>NZ_CP056717.1:0-5109855 GCF_013784065.1 Citrobacter sp. RHBSTW-00599
GTGTCACTTTCGCTTTGGCAGCAGTGTCTTGCCCGATTGCAGGATGAGTTACCAGCCACAGAGTTCAGTATGTGGATACGCCCGTTGCAGGCGGAACTGAGCGATAACACGCTGGCTTTGTATGCGCCAAACCGTTTCGTGCTTGATTGGGTAAGGGATAAATACCTTAATAATATTAATGGATTACTCAATAACTTCTGTGGAGCGGATGCCCCGCAGCTGCGCTTTGAAGTCGGTACTAAACCCGTCACGCAAACGCTGAAAACGCCGGTGAACAACGTTGTTGCGCCCGCCTACGTGGCTCAGCAAGTGCAACCGCAACGTGCCGCTCCGTCGGCGCGCTCAGGCTGGGATAACGTCCCGGCACCGGCAGAACCTACCTATCGTTCTAACGTCAACGTCAAACACACGTTTGATAACTTCGTTGAAGGTAAATCTAACCAACTGGCGCGCGCGGCGGCACGTCAGGTGGCGGACAATCCTGGAGGCGCCTACAATCCGTTATTCCTTTATGGCGGTACGGGTCTGGGTAAAACCCACCTGCTGCACGCTGTCGGTAACGGTATTATGGCGCGTAAGCCAAACGCGAAAGTGGTGTATATGCACTCCGAACGTTTTGTGCAGGACATGGTTAAGGCCCTGCAAAACAACGCGATCGAAGAGTTTAAACGCTACTACCGTTCCGTGGATGCGCTGCTGATTGACGATATCCAATTCTTCGCGAATAAAGAACGATCGCAGGAAGAGTTTTTCCACACCTTTAACGCCCTGCTGGAAGGCAATCAGCAGATCATCCTGACTTCGGATCGCTATCCGAAAGAGATCAACGGCGTTGAAGATCGTCTGAAATCCCGCTTCGGCTGGGGACTGACTGTTGCGATCGAGCCGCCTGAGCTGGAAACGCGCGTCGCGATCCTGATGAAAAAAGCCGACGAAAACGACATTCGTCTGCCGGGTGAAGTGGCGTTCTTTATTGCCAAGCGTCTACGCTCTAACGTACGTGAGCTGGAAGGCGCACTGAACCGCGTGATCGCCAACGCTAATTTTACCGGCCGGGCGATTACCATCGATTTCGTGCGCGAAGCGTTGCGCGATCTGCTGGCTTTGCAGGAAAAGCTGGTCACCATCGACAATATTCAGAAGACGGTGGCGGAGTATTACAAAATCAAAATTGCGGATCTGCTTTCTAAGCGTCGATCTCGCTCGGTAGCTCGTCCGCGCCAGATGGCGATGGCGCTGGCAAAAGAGCTCACTAACCACAGTCTGCCGGAAATTGGCGACGCGTTTGGTGGGCGTGACCATACTACCGTGCTTCATGCCTGTCGAAAGATTGAGCAGCTGCGTGAAGAAAGCCATGATATTAAAGAAGATTTCTCCAATTTAATCAGAACATTATCTTCGTGACGCTATGAAATTTACCGTTGAACGTGAACATTTATTAAAACCGCTTCAGCAGGTCAGCGGCCCGCTGGGTGGACGTCCTACACTGCCTATTCTCGGAAATCTGCTGCTGCAGGTTGCTGACGGTGCGCTTTCTCTGACCGGTACCGATCTCGAAATGGAGATGGTGGCGCGCGTGGCGCTGATCCAGCCTCATGAACCTGGTGCGACCACCGTTCCGGCGCGTAAATTCTTCGATATTTGCCGTGGGTTGCCGGAAGGCGCGGAAATTGCCGTTCAACTGGAAGGCGATCGCATGTTGGTGCGGTCTGGCCGCAGCCGTTTCTCCCTGTCTACGCTGCCTGCCGCCGACTTCCCGAATCTGGACGACTGGCAGAGCGAAGTCGAATTCACTTTGCCGCAGGCCACGATGAAGCGCCTGATTGAAGCCACGCAGTTTTCGATGGCGCATCAGGACGTGCGTTACTACTTAAACGGCATGCTGTTTGAAACCGAAGGGGAAGAGCTGCGTACCGTGGCGACCGACGGTCACCGCCTGGCGGTCTGTTCAATGCCTGTCGGTCAGCAGTTACCCAGCCATTCGGTGATCGTTCCGCGTAAAGGCGTAATTGAACTGATGCGTATGCTCGACGGCGGCGACAACCCGCTGCGCGTGCAGATTGGCAGCAACAACATTCGTGCGCACGTGGGTGACTTCATCTTTACCTCCAAGCTGGTTGATGGCCGTTTCCCGGATTATCGCCGCGTATTGCCGAAGAATCCGGACAAACATCTGGAAGCCGGTTGCGATATCCTCAAACAGGCATTTGCTCGTGCGGCGATCCTCTCTAACGAGAAATTCCGCGGCGTGCGTCTGTATGTCAGTGAAAACCAGCTGAAAATCACCGCCAACAACCCGGAGCAGGAAGAAGCGGAAGAAATTCTGGATGTCTCCTATCCTGGCACTGAACTGGAAATCGGTTTTAACGTTAGCTACGTACTGGACGTACTAAACGCGCTGAAGTGCGAGAACGTTCGTATTCTGCTGACCGATTCCGTATCGAGCGTACAGATTGAAGATGCTGCCAGCCAGAGCGCGGCTTATGTTGTTATGCCAATGAGACTGTAATGTCGCTCACCCGTCTGTTGATCCGCGACTTTCGCAATATCGAAAGCGCGGATCTCGCTTTATCCCCTGGCTTTAACTTCCTGGTTGGCGCGAACGGCAGCGGCAAAACCAGCGTGCTGGAAGCCATCTATACGCTCGGCCACGGCCGGGCGTTTCGCAGTTTGCAGATTGGCCGCGTAATTCGCCACGAGCAGGAGTCGTTTGTTTTACACGGGCGTTTGCAGGGGGAAGAGCGTGAGACATCGATTGGCCTGACGAAAGACAAACTGGGCGACAGCAAAGTGCGCATTGACGGCACTGACGGGCACAAGGTCGCGGAACTGGCGCACCTGATGCCGATGCAGCTGATCACGCCAGAGGGGTTTACTTTACTCAATGGCGGCCCCAAATACAGAAGAGCATTCCTTGACTGGGGATGCTTTCACAATGAAGCCGGATTTTTCACCGCCTGGAGCAATCTGAAGCGACTGCTCAAGCAGCGCAACGCAGCCCTGCGCCAGGTGAGTCGTTATGAGCAACTGCGTCCGTGGGATAAAGAACTGATCCCGCTGGCGGAACAAATCAGCACCTGGCGCGCGGAGTACAGCGCCGGTATCGCGCAGGATATGGCGGATACCTGTCAGCAGTTTCTACCCGAGTTTTCTCTCTCCTTCTCATTCCAGCGCGGCTGGGAGAAAGAGACCGATTATGCCGAAGTGCTGGAACGCAGTTTTGAACGCGATCGCATGTTGACCTACACCGCACACGGTCCGCACAAAGCGGATTTTCGCATTCGCGCTGACGGTGCGCCGGTGGAAGACACGTTGTCGCGTGGGCAGCTAAAGCTGCTGATGTGCGCCTTACGTCTGGCGCAAGGGGAGTTCCTCACCCGCGAAAGTGGGCGGCGGTGTCTCTACCTGATAGATGATTTTGCCTCTGAACTTGATGATGCCCGTCGTGGGCTGTTAGCCAGCCGCTTAAAAGCGACGCAATCTCAGGTCTTTGTCAGCGCAATCAGCGCTGAACACGTTCTGGACATGTCGGACAAAAATTCGAAGATGTTCACCGTGGAAAAGGGTAAAATAACGGATTAACCCAAGTTTAAATGAGCGAGAAACGTTGATGTCGAATTCTTATGACTCCTCCAGTATCAAAGTCCTGAAAGGACTGGATGCGGTGCGTAAGCGCCCGGGTATGTATATCGGCGACACGGATGACGGCACCGGTCTGCACCACATGGTATTCGAGGTGGTAGATAACGCTATCGACGAAGCGCTCGCGGGTCACTGTAAAGATATCGTTGTAACGATTCACGCTGACAACTCCGTGTCCGTTACCGATGATGGCCGTGGTATCCCAACCGGTATTCACCCGGAAGAGGGCGTTTCGGCGGCGGAAGTTATCATGACCGTTCTGCACGCAGGCGGTAAATTCGATGATAACTCCTATAAAGTTTCCGGTGGTCTGCACGGCGTGGGTGTTTCCGTAGTTAACGCCCTGTCACAGAAACTGGAGCTGGTGATTCGTCGTGAAGGCAAAGTGCATCAGCAAACTTACGTGCACGGTGTGCCGCAGGCGCCGCTGGCGGTAACCGGCGAAACAGAAGCGACGGGTACTCAGGTACGTTTCTGGCCAAGCCACGAAACCTTTACCAATGTCGTTGAGTTTGAATATGAGATTCTGGCTAAGCGTCTGCGCGAGCTGTCGTTCCTGAACTCCGGCGTCTCCATTCGTCTGCGCGACAAGCGCGACGGTAAAGAAGACCATTTCCACTACGAAGGCGGCATTAAGGCGTTTGTTGAATACCTCAACAAAAACAAAACGCCGATCCACCCGAATATCTTCTACTTCTCCACCGAAAAAGACGGTATTGGCGTTGAAGTTGCGCTGCAGTGGAACGATGGTTTCCAGGAAAACATCTACTGCTTCACCAACAACATTCCGCAGCGTGACGGCGGTACTCACCTGGCAGGCTTCCGTGCGGCGATGACCCGTACCCTGAACGCCTACATGGATAAAGAAGGCTACAGCAAAAAAGCTAAAGTCAGCGCCACTGGTGACGATGCCCGTGAAGGCCTGATTGCCGTTGTTTCCGTGAAAGTACCGGATCCGAAGTTCTCCTCACAGACCAAAGACAAGCTGGTCTCCTCTGAGGTGAAATCGGCGGTAGAACAGCAGATGAACGAACTGCTGAGCGAATACCTGCTGGAAAACCCGTCTGACGCGAAAATCGTCGTGGGCAAAATTATCGATGCTGCACGTGCCCGTGAAGCGGCACGTCGCGCGCGTGAAATGACCCGTCGTAAAGGCGCGCTGGACTTAGCGGGCCTGCCGGGCAAGCTGGCGGACTGTCAGGAACGCGACCCGGCGCTGTCCGAACTGTACCTTGTGGAAGGGGACTCCGCGGGAGGTTCTGCGAAGCAGGGCCGTAACCGTAAAAACCAGGCGATTCTGCCGCTGAAGGGTAAAATCCTCAACGTCGAGAAAGCGCGCTTTGATAAAATGCTCTCTTCTCAGGAAGTGGCAACGCTGATCACCGCGCTCGGCTGTGGCATCGGTCGTGACGAGTACAACCCGGACAAACTGCGTTATCACAGCATCATCATCATGACCGATGCGGACGTCGACGGCTCGCATATTCGTACGCTGCTGTTGACCTTCTTCTATCGTCAGATGCCGGAAATTGTGGAACGCGGCCACGTTTACATTGCACAGCCACCGCTGTACAAAGTGAAAAAAGGCAAGCAGGAACAGTACATTAAAGATGACGAAGCGATGGATCAGTACCAAATTTCTATCGCTCTGGATGGCGCAACGCTACACACTAATGCCAGCGCACCTGCTCTTTCAGGTGAGTCGTTAGAAAAACTGGTTTCTGAATACAACGCGACGCAGAAAATGATTGGCCGTATGGAACGTCGTTTCCCGAAAGCGCTTCTGAAAGAACTGGTTTATCAACCGACGCTGCCGGAAGCTGATTTGGCGAACGAGCAGACCGTTACCCGCTGGGTTAATTCGTTGATTACCGAGCTGAACGAAAAAGAACAGCACGGCAGCCTGTGGAAGTTTGATATCCACCACAACGCAGAGCAGAACCTGTTTGAGCCGATTGTGCGCGTCCGTACTCACGGTGTGGATACCGACTATATTCTGGATCACGAGTTTGTGACCGGTGGCGAATACCGTCGTATTTGTACGCTCGGTGAGAAGCTGCGCGGGCTGATCGAAGACGATGCGTTTATCGAACGTGGCGAGCGCCGCCAGCCGGTTGCCAGCTTTGAGCAGGCGCTGGAATGGCTGCAGAAAGAGTCACGTCGCGGCCTCGCTATCCAGCGTTATAAAGGTCTGGGCGAGATGAACCCGGATCAGCTGTGGGAAACCACCATGGATCCGGAAAGCCGTCGTATGCTGCGCGTTACCGTGAAGGATGCGATTGCCGCCGACCAGCTCTTCACTACGCTGATGGGCGATGCCGTTGAACCGCGTCGCGCGTTTATCGAAGAAAACGCCCTGAAAGCGGCGAACATCGATATCTAACTTGCACCCAGGTCTACAACCGTCCTGCAAAAGGGGAATCTCGATTCCCCTTTCTATCCCCCTTTTCGTAGCTGTTTTTTGAGCGGAATCGCGTTAGCATGAGGACGGACTCATTTAATCCGGGGAACTCATGGCTATCAAACTTATTGCTATCGACATGGATGGCACACTTCTGCTGCCCGATCACACCATTTCACCCGCGGTCAAAACGGCGATTGCCGCAGCGCGCGCGCGTGGCGTAAATGTGGTGCTGACCACGGGGCGCCCGTATGCCGGCGTCCACAGCTATCTGAAAGAATTGCATATGGAAGAACCCGGTGACTACTGCATTACCTACAATGGCGCGCTAGTGCAGAAAGCAGGGGATGGCAGTACTGTCGCGCAAACCGCGCTGAGCTATGATGATTATCGTTATCTGGAGCAGCTCTCCCGGGACGTTGGCTCGCATTTCCACGCTCTCGATCGCAACACCCTGTATACCGCGAACCGTGATATCAGCTACTACACGGTGCATGAATCGTTTGTTGCGACGATTCCGCTGGTGTTCTGTGAAGCCGAGAAAATGGATCCCGCAACCCAGTTCCTGAAAGTGATGATGATTGACGAGCCGGAGATCCTCGATAAAGCTATCTCGCGCATACCTGCGGAAGTAAAAGAGAAGTACACCGTGCTGAAAAGTGCACCGTATTTCCTCGAAATCCTCGATAAACGCGTCAATAAAGGGACTGGCGTGAAATCGCTGGCCGATGCGTTGGGTATAAAAGCCGAAGAGGTGATGGCGATTGGCGATCAGGAAAACGACATCGCGATGATTGAATACGCAGGCGTGGGCGTTGCCATGGACAACGCTATTGGGTCAGTCAAAGAAATCGCCAACTTTGTGACGAAATCTAACCTTGAAGATGGCGTCGCGTATGCCATTGAGAAGTTTGCGCTGAAATAAGATGTTATGGGCAAATGCCTTGGCGCATTTGCCCTGTTTCAGCAATTAGTTGTGATACTGAGTGGTCACCTTGAGGAATATGCGCCACGCCGCTGCGCATTATCCATTTACGGGAAAACGCCGACGTCAGGGCCCGACTTTTCAGGATCTTGCCAAACAGTTTGAAACGTAACTTGCGGGTGGCTTTGCGGTAAGCGTGATTCATATCTGGTGCATCCCGCAACAATACAGATTTGAGCGCCTCCGCGCTGTCCAGCGCATAGCTAATCCCCTCCAGTGAGCTGGCGCTGATAAAACCGGCCGCTTCGCCAATCAAAAATGCGTTGTCCTTGCCACAGACGAAGTCTTTCCAGCGTGAAGGAAACAGCACCGTACATTTTTCACTTTTCACCGGTTTGCCGAACTGAAATTGGAACGCTTCCATTTTCGCTTTCAGCGCGTCAAAGCGCGCCTGACCGTCCTTCATCGGGTAGGCACCGCCAAAGATAAAATAGCCATCTTTGCTGATACTCCAGGAATAACAGTCGGTTGCGTCGTTATCAAAAATGCAGGAATAGAACGGGACGGGATGCTTTTCCGCAAACCATTGTTGAATAGCAACATATTTACGGATCTGGTGCCGGGGATAGAGATGACGGCGTACCAGTGAGTTCGCGCCGTCGGCTCCCACCAGATAACGCGCGGTGATCTGCTGCTCCCAACCGTCGGCGCGGAAGATAACATGCCATTTATCGCCCTCGCGCCAGATTTTCCGACACAGGCTGTCGTGGTACACCTGTACATCACCAGGAATGAGAGATTTAAGCCATAAATCAAAAGCATGGCGGTTGATATTAATGTAGCTGCGCTGGTAGTTACGCGTCAAAGAGGCTGCAACATCAACCGTTTTAACGCTAAATATTTGTGGGTTAGCGATGACATCAACGGGTAAGGTTATCCCGTCGCGGATAAACGAACGCTGGGCATCCGGGGCCAACAGACCGCCGCAGGGTTTGGTGAAACCTTCGTTGCCGCACTGGTGTTTTTTATCCAACGCGATCACGCGCATTTTTCCACTCAACTGCCGCGCCTGCCGGGCCTAACCCGATAATGGCTACGTCAAAATGTTCCATCTTTCTGTCCGCAAAAATGAAGATGGCGATACGCTAAAGCCTGAAAGTGAAGTGCTTGTGAAGTATGATTGCTGAAATCGTCTTGTATCAGGGCATTCCATGAAGCAAATCACCTTTACGCCGCGTAATCATCAGCTTACCAATATCAATACCTGGACACCGGACAGCCAGTGGCTGGTCTTTGATGTGCGCCCTTCCGGTGCCTCTTTTATCGGCGACACAATTGAGCGCGTCAATATTCATACTAGCGAGCTGGAGGTGATTTATCGGGCCATGCAGGGATCGCACGTTGGCGTGGTGACCGTTCATCCAAAGTCGGAAAAATATGTGTTTATTCATGGGCCTGAAAATCCTGATGAAACATGGCATTACGACTTCCATCATCGGCGTGGGGTGATAGCTACGCAGGCAAAAGTGGAGAATCTGGATGCGATGGATATTACCGCCCCATATACGCCGGGTGCGCTGCGCGGTGGTAGCCATGTGCATGTATTTAGCCCGAGCGGCGAGTTTGTCAGTTTCACCTATAACGACCATGTGCTGCATGAGCGCTCACCGGCGCTGGATCTACGCAATGTCGGTGTGGCTGCGCCCTATGGTCCGGTGATGGTCTCCGCGCAGCATCCCCGTGAGTACAGCGGGAGCCATTGGTGCGTGCTGGTAACCCAGACGACACCCACGCCTAAACCGGGTAGCGATGAGATTAACCGCGCCTATGAAGAGGGCTGGGTAGGGGAAAACAGACTGGCGTTTATCGGTGATACGTTATCAGTCACGGGCGAGAAAGTGCCGGAGTTATTTATTGTTGATTTACCACAGGATGAAAGCGGCTGGAAACAGCCGGGCGACGCTCCGCTGGAGGGCACTGAGGCGACAATGCCTGCGCCGCCATTTGGTATTAATCAACGCCGCCTGACGTTTACTCATGCGCGCGCCTTTCCCGGTCTGGTAAATCAGCCGCGCCATTGGGTGCGCAGTAATCCAAAGGCATCTGAGATTGCATTTTTAATGCGTGATGACGTCGGCATTGTGCAACTGTGGCTGATTTCCCCACAAGGAGGAGAACCGCGTCAGCTTACCCGCTGCGCCACGGATATTCAGTCAGCATTCAACTGGCATCCGTCAGGGAAATGGCTGGGGTTTGTACTGGATAACAAAATTGCTTGTTGTGATGCTCAGACGGGAGAGGTTGATTTTCTAACGGACCGTCACGGCAACCCACCATCGGGCGATGCGATCATCTTCTCTCCTGATGGTCGACAGGTTGCGTGGATGGAAGACGTCGAGGGTTTCCGCCAGTTGTGGGTAACAGAGACTGGGCGTTAGCTTAAGGAGCAGGCATTTCAGCCGGAGGGATAACGGCGTTCGCGGCCTGCGTTCTCTCCTCGCTTTTTTCTACACGGGATCTCACCGAGTTATCTTTGCGAAAGAGATCCCACGGAAGTAATACTGTATCCAGTACTGCGGTAAACGGCATATCCAGAATCGCCAGTGACTTGGTTCCCCAGTTTGTATCACTTTCGCTAATCATTGTGGCGCTGGCGCGCGTGCCAGGATACGTC
This sequence comes from Citrobacter sp. RHBSTW-00599, assembly GCF_013784065.1. Classification (NCBI taxonomy): domain Bacteria; kingdom Pseudomonadati; phylum Pseudomonadota; class Gammaproteobacteria; order Enterobacterales; family Enterobacteriaceae; genus Citrobacter; species Citrobacter sp. RHBSTW-00599. Next base: position 9,643 of record NZ_CP056717.1, read on the forward strand.
CCTTCTTTGCCCCCGGTATGCGACATAATGCTGGAACAGCCGCTCACAAACGCCATCCCGCTGCACATTGTCAGTGTTACCAACATTTTTTTTATCATCATTTTTTCATCTGTATTTATTGTGTTTGCATGGTGAGTTAAAGCGATCCGTTGCGAAAATAACATCACCATTTCGTCACACTGTGGCGGCTATCGCGATTTAACGATAACAACTGCTCCCACCAGTGTATGCAATAGACAACAAACTGCAAAAAAAGTCAGATGAATACGCTTGAAAAGTTTGTATTAAGACCCATTTTTAGAGTGTAGACAAATGAAGGGCATGCCTGATGGGTGTCCTGGCTACCTGACCTGTCCATGATGGAAGGTCTATTATTCTCGCTGATTTCAGGAGCTATTGATTATGCGTAACTTTGATTTATCCCCACTGTACCGTTCTGCTATTGGTTTTGATCGCCTGTTTAACCTGCTGGAAAACAATCAGGGCCAGAGCAATGGCGGCTACCCTCCGTATAACGTTGAGCTGGTAGACGAAAACCATTACCGAATTGCGATTGCCGTTGCTGGTTTTGCTGAAAGCGAACTGGAAATTACTGCCCAGGACAATCTGCTGGTGGTGAAAGGCGCCCATGCGGACGATCAAAAAGAACGTACTTACCTGTATCAGGGTATTGCCGAGCGCAACTTCGAACGTAAGTTCCAGTTAGCGGAGAACATTCATGTTCGCGGCGCGAACCTGGTGAATGGTCTGCTGTATATCGATCTCGAACGCGTGATTCCCGAAGCGAATAAGCCGCGCCGCATCGAAATCAACTAATTCTGTGGGCCGCTTCAGGCGGCCCTGCTAAGCAATCGGCTTGCCGTCAGGGAGCCAAAAGGTACTTACTCGCTTCTTAGAAGGAGATTATTATGCGTAACTACGATTTATCCCCACTGCTGCGTCAATGGATCGGTTTTGACAAACTGGCCAATGCCTTGCAAAACACGGGCGAAAGCCAGAGCTTCCCGCCTTATAACATCGAAAAGAGCGATGATAACCACTACCGCATTACCCTTGCGTTAGCCGGTTTCCGCCAGGAAGATCTGGATATTCAACTGGAAGGCACGCGCCTGACCGTGAAAGGTACGCCGCAGCAGCCGGAAAAAGAGACCAAATGGTTGCATCAGGGGCTGGTCACTCAGCCGTTCAGCCTGAGCTTTACGCTGGCTGAAAATATGGAAGTCTCCGGCGCAAGCTTCACTAACGGCTTGCTGCATATCGATTTGACCCGGAATGAACCTGAAACCATCGCTCCACAACGTATCGCCATCAGCGAACGTCCCGCATTAGACAGTTAAATAGCTCCATGCCTTTGCCCCGCCAGAAATGACGGGGCTTTTTTGTGCGTCAGCCCACATGAAACTATGATCTGGGAGGGCAGGATGCCGGAAGCGCTGCCATTGCCAGAAAAAAGCATTCAGCAATTTCAAATCGACGTGAAGAAAAACAGTAAAGAACGCCCTTCTTAAGCGCTCCTGGGCGCTCTGTAGCATGATAATGTGCGCCACTCTGCATTCATGCCTGAACGGTTCAGTCATAATCCTCGTTACATAAAATGTTATTCACAGGGAACAGGAAAATGAGTGATATAGCATTGACGGTCAGCGTTCTGGCAATGGTGGCAGTTGTCGGATTATGGATCGGCAACATAAAAATACGTGGTGTTGGTTTTGGCATCGGAGGCGTGCTGTTCGGCGGTATTATTGTCGGGCATTTTGTCGATCAGGCAGGGATGACCCTGAGCGGCGACATGCTGCATTTTATTCAGGAATTTGGCCTGATTCTTTTCGTCTACACCATCGGTATTCAGGTGGGGCCGGGCTTTTTTGCGTCACTGCGCGTTTCGGGCCTACGGCTGAATCTGTTTGCCGTGCTGATTGTTATCATGGGTGGCCTGGTCACCGCGATCCTGCATAAGATTTTTGCCATTCCCCTTCCCGTGGTGCTGGGCATTTTTTCCGGTGCGGTCACCAATACTCCGGCGTTAGGCGCGGGGCAGCAGATTCTGCGCGATCTGGGTACTCCTGTTGATGTGGTGGATCAGATGGGGATGAGCTATGCCATGGCTTATCCTTTTGGTATCTGCGGTATTTTGCTCACTATGTGGCTGATGCGCCTTATTTTTCGCGTTAACGTCGATGCCGAAGCCCATCAGCATGAATCCACGCTGACCAACGGACACGCGCTGATTCAGACGATGAATATCCGTGTGGAAAACCCGAACCTCAACAATATGGCTATTCAGGATGTCCCAATCCTGAACAGCGACAAAATCATCTGCTCACGTTTGAAACGTGAAGAAACATTGATGGTGCCGTCGCCGGGGACGATTATCCAGATGGGCGACCTGCTACACCTGGTTGGTCAGCCTGCAGATCTGCACAACGCGCAGGTGGTGATTGGGCAGGAGGTGGACACATCGCTGTCGACGCGAGGCACCGATTTACGCGTTGAGCGCGTGGTGGTGACCAACGAACAGGTGCTGGGGAAACGAATCCGCGACCTGCATTTCAAAGAACGTTACGACGTGGTTATCTCCCGTCTGAACCGTGCGGGGGTTGAGCTGGTAGCCAGCAGCGACGCCAGCCTGCAGTTTGGCGACATCCTCAATCTGGTCGGTCGACCTTCCTCGATTGATGCTGTTGCTAATGTGGTGGGTAACGCCCAGCAAAAACTGCAGCAGGTGCAGATGCTGCCGGTATTTATCGGGATCGGGCTGGGTGTTCTGCTGGGTTCAATCCCGCTGTTCATTCCTGGGTTCCCGGTGGCGCTTAAACTGGGGTTGGCCGGTGGGCCGCTGATTATGGCGTTGATCCTGGGGCGTATTGGCAGCATCGGTAAGTTGTATTGGTTTATGCCCCCCAGCGCTAACCTGGCGCTGCGAGAGTTGGGTATCGTGCTGTTTCTCGCAGTGGTTGGTCTGAAGTCAGGCGGTGATTTTGTTCATACCCTGACGCAGGGGGATGGCCTGAGCTGGGTGGGCTACGGTATTTTCATCACCGCGATTCCGCTGATTACCGTGGGGCTGCTGGCGAGGATTTTCGTCAAAATGAACTACCTGACGCTGTGCGGCATGCTGGCTGGCTCAATGACCGATCCGCCTGCACTGGCATTTGCTAACAACCTGCATGCCACCAGCGGGGCGGCGGCGCTGTCGTATGCGACCGTTTATCCGCTGGTGATGTTCCTGCGAATTATCACGCCGCAACTGCTGGCGGTGATTTTCTGGGGGATGGGTTAGTCAGGCTGAGTCTGGGTGGACGCGCCGTAAGTGGTAGTCCACCTGGTACTCGCTGGCGTTTCTGAACATCACCGAATAATTCAAAAACTCCCCGCTATCGCTGTAGGACAGTGAGGTAATCCGCAGCAATGGCGTCTGTTCAGGTACGTTCATCTGCGCGGAAAGCTGCTTATCGGCAAGAACGGGAGTCAGACTTTCATAGTTGCCGCTGATAGTTATTCCGCACTCTTTCTCGATGTAATCGAATTTTGACCCTTCCAGATGCGCCAGCGATAAATTACGGAATAATTTTACCGGCATGTAGCTGTCTTCAAGCATCAGCGGCTTGCCGTCCACATAGCGAACGCGACGTGAGAAGTAGATGCGTTCATTAATCTGGATACGCAGTTGGCTGGCAATTGCTGGTGGTGCGGGCATCACTTCAAATACCAGTACTTCACTGGTGACCTCTTTCCCTTGTCGCTTCAGTACTTCCGCCAGTCCGGTAAGGTTTGTGGTTTCATGATGGACATCTTTGCGCGCCACATAAGTTCCACTCCCATGACGGCGTACGACCAATCCCCAGCCAATCAACATATCAATTGCTTTACGGATCGTCATTCGTGAAACCGCGAACTCTTGGGCAAGCTTTTTTTCACCAGGCAACGGGCTACCGATGTTGTAATCAGACGAATTCAGGCGAATTCGTAGTCGTTCCGCAATTGATTTGTAGATCACTACCAGACCTCTTTTTTCTTTTAATTACTGCACCATAAACCTTTTGATGTCTAACTTTTACGTAAAAAGTAGACCTCATTGCCGAAATTAAAACCATGAAAGCGATCACGAATCGCAGCGGCACGCCATGTCTGAAGGATCGCAACTTTCTATTCTCGTATCAGGCCAGCAATCACTACAAAAAAGGCCTCTCCCCTACTGGTTGTTATATGAGGATGTGAAAATGCTCAGTCAAATACAACGCTTTGGCGGCGCGATGTTCACCCCGGTGTTGCTGTTTCCCTTTGCCGGTATCGTCGTCGGTATCGCTATTATGCTGCGCAACCCGCTGTTTGTGGGTGAAGCGCTTACCGATCCCAACAGTTTGTTCGCACAAATCGTTCATATCATCGAAGAAGGTGGCTGGACGGTATTTCGCAATATGCCGCTGATTTTCGCCGTTGGTCTGCCGATCGGTCTGGCGAAACAGGCTCAGGGGCGCGCTTGTCTGGCGGTACTGGTCAGCTTTCTTACGTGGAATTACTTCATCAATGCCATGGGCATGACCTGGGGAGATTTCTTCGGCGTGGATTTTAGCGCAGACCCGACGGCAGGTAGCGGCTTAACGATGATGGCCGGGATTAAAACACTTGATACCAGCATTATCGGCGCCATTGTCATTTCCGGTATTGTTACTGCCTTGCATAACCGTTATTTCGACAAACCCTTGCCAGTATTTCTCGGTATTTTTCAGGGAACATCGTTTGTGGTGATCATTGCCTTCCTGGTGATGATTCCCTGTGCCTGGCTGACGCTGCTGGGTTGGCCAAAGGTGCAGATGGGGATTGAATCTCTGCAAGCTTTTCTGCGTTCTGCGGGTGCGCTGGGGGTATGGGTTTATACCTTCCTTGAGCGTATTTTGATTCCGACCGGGCTGCATCACTTCGTCTATGGTCCATTTATCTTCGGCCCTGCGGCGGTGGAAGGCGGCATCCAGGTCTACTGGGCGCAGCACTTGCAGGAATTCAGCCAAAGCACAGAGTCGCTGAAAACGCTGTTCCCGGAAGGGGGTTTTGCTCTGCACGGCAATTCGAAAATCTTTGGTTCATTAGGTATTGCTCTGGCGCTTTACTTCACTGCCTCTCCGGAAAACCGGGTGAAGGTGGCGGGATTATTGATCCCCGCTACGCTAACGGCTGTGTTGGTTGGGATTACCGAACCGCTGGAGTTCACCTTCCTGTTTATCTCACCCTTGCTGTTTGCGGTACACGCCGTGCTGGCGGCCTCCATGGCGACGGTAATGTATCTCTGCGGCGTGGTAGGCAATATGGGTGGCGGCCTGCTTGACCAGTTCTTACCGCAAAACTGGATCCCAATGTTCCACAACCATGCCGGAATGATGTTCACCCAGATAGCGATTGGCCTGGCCTTTACCGCGATCTATTTCACCATCTTCCGCGCGCTGATCCTGCGCTTCAACCTGAAAACGCCGGGCCGGGAAGACAGCGAAATCAAACTCTACACCAAAGCTGACTATAAAGCCGCGCGTGGGCAAACCACCGCCGCTACGCCAGACACCAAACTGGGACAGGCGGCCGGTTTTCTGCAAGCGTTAGGCGGCGCAGGCAATATCGGAAGTATTAATAACTGCGCCACTCGCCTGCGGATTGCGCTTCACGACATGGCGAAAACGCAAAGCGATGACGTCTTCAAAGCGCTGGGTGCACACGGTGTTGTGCGTCGCGGCAATGGTATTCAGGTCATTGTTGGTTTACACGTCCCTCAGGTACGCGACCAGCTCGAAACGCTAATGAAATCTACTTTATCAAACGAACAGATCCCCATGACGGAGGCAGTATCATGAAAAAATTCTCAGTGGTTATCGCAGGTGGTGGTAGTACCTTTACGCCGGGCATCGTGCTGATGTTGCTGGCAAATCAGGACCGTTTCCCGCTTCGTGCGCTGAAATTTTATGACAACGATGGCGCGCGTCAGGAGGTGATTGCCGAGGCGTGTAAAATCATCCTCAAAGAGCAGGCGCCGGAGATAGAGTTTAGTTACACCACCGATCCCAAAACTGCGTTTACCGATGTTGATTTTGTGATGGCACATATCCGCGTGGGTAAATACCCAATGCGTGAACAAGACGAGAAAATCCCATTACGTCACGGGGTGTTAGGCCAGGAAACCTGTGGGCCGGGCGGGATTGCCTACGGCATGCGATCTATTGGCGGTGTGCTGGAACTGGTGGATTATATGGAAAAATATTCACCAAACGCCTGGATGCTTAACTACTCTAACCCGGCGGCAATTGTGGCTGAAGCCACGCGTAGACTGCGTCCAAATGCGAAAATCCTCAATATTTGCGATATGCCCATCGGTATTGAAGGACGGATGGCGCAGATCGTCGGCCTTAAAGATCGTAAACAGATGCGCGTGCGCTACTACGGGCTGAACCACTTTGGCTGGTGGACATCAATTGAAGATCTCCAGGGTAACGATTTGATGCCGAAGCTGCGTGAATACGTGGCGAAGCATGGCTATGTGCCGCCATCGAACGACCCGCATACGGAGGCGAGCTGGAACGATACCTTCGCTAAGGCGAAGGATGTGCAGGCGCTGGATCCGGACACCATGCCAAATACCTACCTGAAATACTATCTGTTCCCGGATTACGTGGTCCAGCACTCCAATCCGCAGCGTACCCGTGCCAACGAGGTTATGGATCACCGCGAAAAACAGGTGTTCGGTTCCTGCCGGGCCATTATTGAGGCGGGCCATTCTGCGGCCGGTGAACTGGAGATTGACGAACATGCTTCCTACATTGTCGATCTGGCGGCGGCCATCGCCTTTAACACTCAGGAGCGGATGCTGCTGATTGTGCCAAATAATGGTGCGATTCATAACTTTGATGATGAAGCGATGGTCGAGATCCCATGCCTGGTGGGGCATAACGGCCCGGAGCCGCTGACGGTGGGGGATATCCCGCAGTTCCAGAAAGGGTTGATGAGCCAGCAGGTGGCGGTTGAGAAGTTGGTGGTCGATGCCTGGGAGCACCGCTCTTACCAGCGTTTGTGGCAGGCTATCACCCTGTCGAAAACCGTGCCGAGTGCGTCTGTAGCTAAAGCGATTCTGGATGATTTGATCGACGCTAACAAAGAGTACTGGCCGGAACTGCGCTAACCCAGTTGACCGGCATCCTCTGGGTGCCGGTCCGCATGTTTCAATACCGCCGACGGTGCATAGCCAAATTTGTGTTTAAACGCCTTGCTGAAATGAAACGAGTCAAAGAAGTTAAGTATATCAGCGACCTGCCCGACCGTATTTCCCTCCTGCTTTAGCAGCGATAACGCCAGTTCCAGCCGCGCATCCAGATAGTATTCTTTCGGTGTTTTTCCGGTATAGCGTAAAAAAAGACGACGTAGCCAGGCTTCGCTACAGGGGATAGTGGCTGCCATATCCGCCACGCTCCACCGTTTTTGTAGACTGGCATGTAGAGTGGCAATCAGTTTTTCAATCTGTATTCGCTGTGGGTCTTTTTTACCTTCGGCGTAAATAAGACAAATCCATTGATAAATTATTTTTGTGAGAAAGGCGACTGCCAGATTATTTTTTATTGAATCTGGGGATGTAATTAATCGCGAAACTTCGGTCAGCTCATGATTATAAATATCACCATTATAAATAATGCTTTGTTGTCGTAGCGGAATATCCATTACGCTGGTTGGTGTGAATTCCATCCAGTATTGTTCCCATACCAACCCTTCACAGTGATAAGACTGTATATCGGTTGGTTTTAAAAAGATTATACAGTTTCCGGTAAGCGTGATTTGTTCACCGCCTTTAAGAAGGATTTTTCCACAGCCCTGGACGGTGTAGACCGCAACCCATGAATTAGCAATCAGCGGTTTTTTCTTATCACGTGGCCAAATAACCCGATAATGTTCGTCGGCATAGGTGTGCCACAGCGAGATCAATGAAATCCCGCTGGAGATCACACTTTCATGAATCAACAGGGGAATATTGTACGTAGTTTCGTTTTTTACATGCGAACTTTGCATCTTTCCATTCATTTTAATTTCCCACCGGAGAATTATGCCCACAACCTGAACTTAACAGAAAAAATCTGTTCAGGGATATGACGTTTTTATTTTAAGAAATCTGACTGCCTGACCCGGCGCACATTACCTTGCATTCCCCCTACAGCTGCCGGGACATAATGAAAAATAAGGGCTATGAGATGAATACGCTACAAATTCTGAGCTTTGTGGGCTTTACGCTGCTGGTGGCGCTAATCACCTGGTGGAAGGTACGTAAAACGGATACCGGATCGCAACAAGGGTATTTTCTTGCCGGGCGTTCATTGAAAGCGCCGGTGATTGCCGCGTCATTGATGTTAACTAACCTTTCAACCGAACAGTTGGTTGGTCTGTCTGGTCAGGCTTACAAAAGCGGAATGTCGGTTATGGGTTGGGAAGTCACCTCTGCGGTGACGCTTATCTTTCTGGCGCTGATTTTTCTACCTCGCTATCTGCAACGTGGTATCGCTACGATCCCAGATTTTCTGGAAGAGCGTTACGATAAAACCACGCGAATCATTATCGACTTTTGCTTTCTTATTGCCACTGGCGTCTGCTTCCTGCCGATTGTGCTTTATTCAGGGGCGCTGGCGCTGAATAGCCTTTTTCACATCGGTGAATCGCTGAATATTTCTCAGGGTACAGCAATCTGGTTACTGGTTATTTTGCTGGGCCTTGCCGGGATTATTTATGCGGTGATCGGCGGTTTACGTGCGATGGCGGTGGCCGATTCTATCAATGGTATAGGGCTGGTGATTGGTGGATTGATGGTCCCCGTGTTCGGCCTGATTGCGATGGGAAAAGGCAGTTTTTTACAAGGTGTTGAGCAACTGACCACCGTACATGCGGAGAAATTAAACTCAATTGGTGGAGCGAACGATCCGCTGCCGATAGGTGCAGCCTTTACCGGTTTGATTCTGGTGAATACCTTCTACTGGTGTACTAATCAGGGCATCGTACAACGTACGCTGGCTTCCAAAAGCCTCGCCGAAGGCCAGAAAGGAGCATTGCTCACAGCGGTATTGAAAATGCTCGATCCACTGGTGCTGGTATTACCAGGTTTAATTGCTTTTCATCTATACCAGGATCTGCCAAAGGCGGATATGGCATATCCGACACTGGTAAATAACGTGCTTCCTGTCCCTTTGGTGGGGTTTTTCGGTGCCGTTTTATTCGGCGCGGTAATCAGTACATTCAATGGATTTTTAAACAGCGCCAGTACCTTATTTAGCATGGGAATATATCGGCGGATTATTAATCAACACGCCCAACCGGAACAGCTGGTTCGGGTTGGGCGTAAGTTCGGATTCTTTATCGCGGTAATTTCCGTGCTGGTAGCACCGTGGATCGCTAATGCACCGGAAGGACTCTACAGCTGGATGAAACAGCTCAACGGTATTTATAACGTGCCGTTGGTGACCATCATCATCATGGGATTCTTTTTCCCGCGCATTCCTGCGCTGGCAGCGAAAGTCGCTATGGGACTCGGTATCGTCAGCTACATCACCATTAATTATCTGGTGAAGTTCGACTTTCACTTCCTTTACGTACTGGCCTGTACCTTCTGCATCAACGTGGTGGTGATGCTGGTTATCGGCATTATCAAGCCGCGTGCGACGCCGTTTAAATTCCATGATGCTTTTGCGGTAGACATGAAGCCGTGGAAAAACGCCAAACTTGCCTCTGTCGGTATCCTGACCGCGATGCTCGGCGTCTATGCTGGACTGGCGCAGTTTGGAGGGTACAACACCCAATGGCTGACGATTCTCTGCTACTCAATTACGGCGGCAGTGATGATGTATTTAATTTACAGCACCTGGCAGACGCGTCGTTTGGCCACTGCACTTTCTGTCTCTGACGCTAAGGATAAAGCATGACCCGCCCTAATTTCCTGTTCATTATGACTGATACTCAGGCGACCAATATGGTCGGCTGTTATAGTGGTAAGTCGCTGAATACCAATAACATTGATAGCCTGGCGGCGGAAGGTATTCGCTTCAATTCTGCTTATACCTGCTCACCGGTGTGCACTCCGGCCCGCGCTGGGCTGTTTACCGGGATTTATGCCAACCAGTCCGGCCCGTGGACCAATAACGTCGCGCCGGGGAAAAATATCTCCACCATGGGACGCTATTTTAAGGATGCGGGCTATCACACCTGCTACATCGGCAAGTGGCATCTCGACGGGCACGATTACTTTGGTACCGGCGAGTGCCCGCCCGAATGGGATGCTGACTACTGGTATGACGGGGCAAATTACCTCGCGGAACTGACGGACAAAGAGATCGGTTTGTGGCGTAACGGTCTGAACAGCGTGGAGGATTTGCTGGCTAACAATATCAATGAAACCTTTACCTGGGCGCACCGCATCAGTAACCGGGCGATTGATTTCCTCCGCCACCCTGCACGTGATGAAGAACCCTTCCTGATGGTAGTTTCCTACGACGAGCCGCATCACCCGTTTACCTGTCCCGTGGAGTATCTGCAGAAATATCAGGATTTTTATTATGACCTGGGGATGAAGGCGCACGACTCTTTGAGTAACAAACCTGAACATCATCGTCTTTGGTCTGAAGCGATGCCTTCGCCGGTAGGTGATGATGGGCGCTATCACCATCCGCTCTATTTTGCCTGCAACGACTTTGTCGATGACCAGATTGGCCGGGTTATTAATACCTTAACGCCCATGCAGCGGGACAACACCTGGGTCATTTACACCTCCGATCATGGCGAGATGATGGGGGCGCATAAGCTCATCAGTAAGGGGGCAGCGATGTATGACGACATCACGCGAATTCCGCTGATTATGCGCTCGCCTCAGGGAGAATCCATGCAGGTAGACACGCCGGTCAGCCATATCGATCTGCTGCCGACGATGATGGCGCTGGCGGGTATTGAGAAGCCACAAATCCTGCCGGGTGAAAACATCCTTACCGTTGAAAAACCACGCGGTGTGATGGTGGAGTTCAATCGTTATGAGATTGAACATGACAGTTTTGGCGGATTTATACCGGTACGTTGCTGGGTGACGGATGACTGGAAGCTGGTGCTGAACCTGTTTACCAGTGATGAGCTTTACGACAGACGAAACGATCCCGATGAGCTACACAACCAGATAGATTCGCCGCAATTAGCCGATGTTCGCTGCCAGATGCACGACGCGCTGCTGGACTATATGGATAAAATCCGCGATCCATTCCGCACCTATCAGTGGAGTTTACGTCCCTGGCGTCCTGACGCCGTACCGCGCTGGATGGGCGCTTTTCGCCCGCGCCCGCAAGACGGCTATTCTCCGGTGGTACGCGATTACGACACCGGTTTACCAACCCAGGGCGTAAAAGTGGAGGAGAAAAAGCAGAAGTTCTGACTACAATGCCAATTGGCGCAGATACTCATATTTGCACTTACCTGTCGGCCGGATAAGGCATTAGCCGCCATCCGGCAATGACAGCCAGAGGAGTTTGAATGAAAATTTCCCGCCTTGGAGAAGCCCCGGATTACCGCTTCTCACTGGCAAATGAGCGTACCTTTCTGGCGTGGATCCGTACCGCGCTGGGGTTTCTGGCGGCGGGGGTTGGTCTCGACCAACTGGCTCCGGATTTTGCCACGCCGGTAATTCGTGAGCTTTTGGCGCTGTTGCTGTGCCTGTTTGCCGGTGGTCTGGCGATTTATGGCTACCTGCGCTGGCTGCGTAATGAGAGGGCGATGCGCCTGAAAGAGGATTTGCCCTATACCCATAGCCTGTTAATCGTCAGTCTGATTTTGTTTATTGTCGCGGTGATTGTCATGGGACTGGTGCTGTATGCCGGATAGCCGTAAGTCGCGACGTATCGCCGATCCGGGGTTACAACCGGAGCGAACATCGCTGGCCTGGTTTCGTACGCTTCTGGGTTATGGCGCGCTAATGGCGTTGGCGCTGAAGCACAACTGGCATCAGGCGGGCTTCCTGTTTTGGGTTTCAATTGTGGTGCTGGCGATGGTGGCGATCGTTCTGTGGCGCTATACCCGCAGCCGTAATCTGATGGATGTTACGCATAGCGATTTTTCTGAATCTCGCGCGGTGCGTGACAAATTTATGATCTCCCTCGCGGTGTTATCCCTCGCAATACTGTTTGCTGTAACGCATGTCCGCCAACTTATTGCGTTTATCGGGAATTTAGCATGACAGGATGTCAGGTCATGGCCAAACCAGCCAGCTCTCGTTGTAACTTGGATTGTCGTTACTGTTTTTACATCGATAAACCCACTCAACCCGAAATGGATGACGCCACCTTAGAGACGTTTATTCGTCAGCATATCACCGCACAGCCGGGGGCTGACGTGATGTTCGCCTGGCAGGGCGGAGAGCCAACCCTCTGTGGCATCGACTTTTTTCGCCGCGTAGTGACGTTGCAAAAACAGTACGGGGAAGGGAAGAAAATCCATAACGCGTTCCAGACCAACGGGATTTTGCTCAACGACGAATGGTGTCAGTTTTTGCACGATAACGGCTGGCTGGTGGGGATTTCGTTGGATGGCCCCGCCGAGTTGCACGATGCTTATCGTGTTAACCGCAGCGGAAAACCGACTAACCATAAGGTGGTGGACGCCATTGCCAGGCTCCGTAAGCATCAGGTGGAGTTCAATCTGCTGGTAGTGGTTAATTCTCTGAACAGCCAGCAACCTGAGTTGATGTATCGCTACCTTCGCCAGCTTGGCACACCTTTTTTGCAGTTCATTCCGCTGGTTGAATATGATGAAGACGGCGAGCTTACCGCCGAATCCGTCCCGCCTCAGGAGTGGGGAACCTTCCTGAATTCCGTCTTTGATATCTGGGTCAGAGAAGATATTGGCCGCGTATTCGTCCAGTTATTTGATTCAACTCTGGGCGTATGGTGCGGACACCCGGCGCAGATGTGTTCGCTAAGCTCCACCTGCGGACATGCTTTTGCTCTGGAAGCGAATGGCGATTTGTATCAGTGCGATCACTATGTCGACCCAGATTTTCGCCTGGGTAATATTCATCGCACGTCGTTGAGTGAGCTCAACGCCAGCCCGTGGGCAGCGGCGTTTGGTCAGTCCAAGAGAACCACGCTGAGCGCGGAATGCCAGGCGTGTTCGCTATTACGCTTTTGCTATGGCGATTGTCCAAAGCATCGCGACAGCAGTGGAAAGAGTGCGATTTGCGGCGGATACAGCGCTTTCTTCAATCATACCGCGCCGCATATGCGCGTGATGCGTGACCTTCTGAAGCAACATCGCTCACCGATGGAACTGATGGCGATGCTGCGTTAAGTTCAGCGGCGTTTAACGTCCTTTGGCCAGATACTGCGCCATTTCGGCTTCCGGCACCATGCCGCCGCCGGTCGCCCACACCAGGTGGGTGGCGTTATTGAGCTGCTCCGCGCTGAAGCCGTGCATTTGCTGATAGTCAGCAGAAGCGCAAACGTGCTGCGGACCGGCCATCCCGGCCAGCGCCGACGGCTCAAGGTGAATGCCTTCTTCCTGCGCCAGCCAGCCCAGCATGTCGTACATAGTCTGATCGTCCAGGGTGTACAGACCGTCGAGCAGACGTTCCATTGCCCGGCCAACAAAGCCGGACGCGCGGCCCACCGCCAGCCCATCTGCCGCTGTCAGGTTATCGATGCCAATGTCCTGCACAGAAATCGTATCGTGCAGCCCGGTATAAATCCCCAGCAGCATGCACGGTGAATGGGTCGGTTCTGCGAAGAAGCAGTGCACGTTATCGCCGAATGCCAGCTTCAGGCCAAAAGCCACCCCGCCAGGCCCACCGCCGACGCCGCACGGCAGGTAAACAAACAGCGGATGGTCGGCATCCACCACGCGCCCCTGCTGCGCGAACTGCGCCTTCAGACGCTCGCCGGCGACCGCATAACCTAAAAACAGCGTGCGGGAATTTTCATCATCGATAAAGAAACAGTTCGGATCGGACTGTGCCGCCTTACGGCCCTGCTCAACCGCCACGCCATAATCTTCTTCATACTCCACGACCGTCACACCGTGGCTGCGCAGTTTGGCTTTTTTCCATGCGCGAGCGTCGGCAGACATATGAACAGTTACCTTAAAGCCGATACGGGCGCTCATAATGCCGATCGACATCCCAAGGTTGCCAGTGGAGCCTACGGCGATGCTGTACTGACTGAAGAACTGTTTAAACTCAGGCGAAAGCAGAATGCTGTAATCGTCTTGTGTGGTCAGCAGACCGGCTTCCAGCGCCAGTTTTTCCGCGTGGGTTAGCACTTCATAAATACCGCCTCGCGCTTTAATTGAGCCGGAAATCGGTAGATGGCTGTCTTTCTTCAGCAGAATTTCGCCGTTGATGCGCTGCCCATACTCTTTTTCCAGCCGCTTTTGCATCGCCGGGATCGCGGCCAGTTCAGATTCGATAATGCCGCCGGTGGCTGCGGTTTCCGGGAATGCCTGCGCCAGATACGGCGCGAAGCGCGTCAGACGAGCGTGGGCATCCTGAACATCGTGCTCTGTCAGGCCAACATACGGTAAACCTTCCGCAAGAGAGGTAGTGCCAGGGTTAAACCAGGTCGTCTCCTTGAGAGCGACCAGATCTTCCACTAAAGGATGCTGGGCGATAAGTGTTTGAATGTTTTCCATAGTCAGTCTCTTTGCGCTTAGATAATAAAGGAAAGCAGGAATGTGCAAACCAGTGCAATAACGGACGCGATAAATGTCGCGGTCGTATAATATTTGAACGTCTCATTTAGGGTGGCGCCGCAGTACTGCTTCACCAGCCAGAAGAGGGAATCGGTGACGATCGTGCAGCCAATCGCGCCGGAACCGATGGCAATGGCGATGATCTCCGGGCTAACGTTGGGGTAGAGCGGCAGCATCGGGGCCACGATTGCCGTCGCGCCCATCATCGCCACCGTGGCAGAGCCCACCGCAGCATGCAGGATTAACGCCACCAGCCAAGCCAGCAGAATCGGGTGCATATGCATGTTCGAGAGGATCAGCGCGAGGGTATCCGCCAGTCCGCTGCTCTTGAGGATAGCGTTGAATGCGCCGCCTGCGCCGATAATCAGCAAAATGTTAGCAATGGAGCCAAAACCGTTTTCGGTGTGGGTCAGCAGCGCACCCATGCCAATGTGCTGACGCAGACCGAGAATGTAATAGGCCACGAAAACGGCAATAAACATCGCGGTGATCGGGTTACCAATAAACTCCAACAACGTATAAGCCGTGCTGCCTTTCGCCATGTTCAGCTCAGCGACGGTTTTTACCAGCATCAGGCCAATCGGCAGCAGTACGGTAAACAGCGTAGCGCCCAGCGATGGCAGCGTACTTTCGTCGCGCACCTTGAGGTCGGAAAACTCAGCCGGAACCGGTTTAAACGGCAGACGGTTACCGAGGAATTTCAGATACAGCGGACCGCCGATCAGCGAGGCCATTAAGCCCACCAGTAAGCCGTAGACAATCACGGTGCCAATGTCCGCGCCCAGCTTGTTCGCCACGAACAGGGCGGCTGGATGCGGCGGCACGACGCAGTGTACTGCCATCAGCGCTGTACATAACGGAATCGCCAGCTTCAGTAGCGAGGTATTGGTTTTTTTGGCAATTGAAAAGGCCAGAGGAATCAACAGCACTACGCCGACTTCAACAAACAGCGTGATCCCGCAAATCAGCCCGACCAGTACCATAATGACGTCAGCGGAAAGCCAGCGACAGCGCTGTAGCGTCAGGCCGATGCGTTCGGCCGCGCCGGATACTTCCATCATTTTGCCAAGAATGGTCCCAAGACCGATAACCGCGGCGAGGAAGCCCAGCGTACCGCCGATGCCACTCTCAATGGCATTGACCATATCCAGCGGCCCCATACCCATCATCGTACCCACGAAGAAGCTGGCTAACAGCAGCGCCAGAAACGGGTGGAATTTGAACTTCACGATGGTCAAAACGATTAACACGATGCTTATCAGCAGCGTGCTCACAACCCAGATTTGAGAGTGCATAACTCACCTTGCCCTGTGATTAATATAGGGTTATTGGACAAAAATAAGGCATGGTCTGACAAACGATATAAATCCCCTTTCACATGAACCAGATTGCATCAAGTAGGTGATTTACGTCTAATTACGCTTTGTTTATGCGATATGGTTCACCTTGATTCATCTTCGTGCTGATTTTTGCAGCGAACTTTTTTACACTCCGGCGAATGAATCAGGAGGACAGGAGGTGAACATGGATCCCTTACGCGAGGTCAGAAATCGGCTGCTCAACGGCTGGCAGTTGTCAAAGCTGTATACCTTTGAAGTGGCGGCCCGACATCAGTCGTTTGCGCTGGCGGCAGGTGAGCTGTCATTAAGCCCCAGCGCTGTCAGCCATCGCATTAATCAGCTGGAAGATGAGCTGGGTATTCAGCTGTTTGTTCGTTCGCATCGTAAAGTGGAACTCACCCACGAAGGCAAGCGGGTGTTCTGGGCGCTGAAATCATCGCTGGATACGCTGAATCAGGAAATCCTTGATATTAAAAATCAGGAGTTGTCCGGGACGCTCACCGTCTACTCACGGCCTTCTATCGCTCAGTGCTGGCTGGTTCCGGCGCTCGGCGACTTTACCCGTCGCTATCCGTCGATTTCGCTGACCATGCTGACCGGGAACGACAACGTCAATCTGCAGCGTGCCGGGGTCGATCTGGCTATCTATTTTGACGACGCACCCTCCGCGCAGCTCACGCACCACTTCCTGATGGATGAAGAGATCCTGCCGGTATGCAGCCCGGACTACGCTCGCCGCCATGACCTTACCGTTTCGATGGTGAATTTACCGCACTGTACGTTGCTGCATGACAGACAGGCGTGGAGTAACGACTCCGGGACCGATGAATGGCACAGTTGGGCGCAGCATTTTTCGGTGAATCTGCCGACATCGTCGGGAATTGGTTTCGATCGTTCTGATTTGGCGGTGATTGCGGCGATGAATCATATCGGCGTGGCGATGGGCCGAAAGCGGCTGGTGCAAAAACGCCTCGACAGCGGAGAGCTGGTTGCGCCTTTTGGCGATATGGCGCTGAAATGCCATCAGCACTACTACATCACCACCCTGCCTGGCAGACAGTGGCCGAAAATCGAGGCGTTTATTCGCTGGCTTCAGGAACAGGTTAAATAAGCGGGCCGCGAATATTTTTTACGCTTTCTCGCTACACGCAAAGTGAAAAAGCATGCTAAATACGTGATATCACTCCTGATGATTTGCGTAAGGACGACCGTGTTAAAGCCGATTGTTTCCCTTTTACTGTTAGCCAGCGCCACCGTGTGTGCCGCGCAACCTGTGCTGACCGCGGCGCAGTATGCGCAGCAGCTTGGCGTTGGGATGGACGTAGACTGGGCGCGCACCGATCGGGGTATCCGTGAATTCGATCCGCTGGTGGTGCGGGATTACAGGGCTAAAGGGTTAACCCACGTGCGTATTCGCGTGGCGGGAGAGCCCACGGAGGCGCGGCTTATACATCTGCGCAAGCTGGTGGAAGCCTGCGAGCAGTATGGCGTGATCCCGATAATTGCCTATCAGGCTGACGAATATAAAAAAGATCCCAGTACCGGTAACGAAAAAGAGGTGGTTAACTGGTGGGTGGCGGTGGCGCATTACTTTGGTCAAAGCTCGCCGTTGCTGGGTTTCGACCTGATATACGAACCCTCTGATAAGCTCAACCATAATCAGGTGTCGCTCAATCGGGTGTATGACAAAACCATTCGTACTGTCCATGCCATCGACCCGCAGCGGATGATTTTTATCGCGCCGCGACTACGCGCCGCGCCGGAAGATTTGCCTGACCTGAAACTGCCGCCGCAAAGTCAGAATACCGTGCTGGCTCAATGGCATATTTTTCCGTGGGGGCCGCTGAAAAATAACGGTAAATATCCGTGGACCTCAGGCACAGCGGCAGAAAAGGCCGCTATTCGCGCCCGTATCAATACCGCCCTTCACTGGCAGCAGAAAACGGGTCATGTCAGTTGGGTGGGAGGCTGGTCGCCAGGAGAAACCATCAGGAACGCGCCTTCTGCCTCGCAAATGGCGTTTGCCCAATTTATGGCGTGCGAACTGAAAAAAGCGAAAATTCCCTATGCTATCAATGCGGATACGCAGTTTTATGATGGCGAGGAAGGCGCCTGGCGTCCGGCGCTGGAGCCGTTACTTACGACGATGATCGTGCCTGAATGCGAAAAGCCCGGCGATAAGCCGGGCCATCATACGCTTAAACCGCCTGCCCCTGATGCGACACGCGTGACGCCAGCGGAAGCCAGCAAACAAAAATCAACAGTCCCATAAGGGTCATCAGCAGGCCCAGACTGGCTTGCCCGGTCTGCGGCAGCATTGCAGAAAACCACGCCAGCACGCCGGAACCAATATTCTGTAATCCCCCAACCAGCGCACCGGCAGTGCCTGCCAGGAATGGGAAAGGCTCCATTGCGCCACTGGTTGCCAGCGGAAACAGCATCCCGGCACCGAAGAAAAATAGTGCGGCGGGAACCAGCAGCGTCCAGACGTTCATCACGTCAAACAGGCCCGGGATCCACATCATTAAACCGGCTACCAGACAGCAGATAACCGACTGCCACATCAGCGTCGAGAAACGCTTATTCGGGCGACCGGCGAACCAGGCGCCGAAAAATGCCGCCGGGATGGGCAGAATAAACAGGATACTGACCACCATGCTGCTTAAACCGAGCCTTGCGCCCAACAATACCCCGGAGCAGGCCTCGAAGACCGCAACGCCCGCCAGGCCGCCGATCAGCATCAGCACGTAACAGGTGAAAGAACTGTTACCAAACAGCGTTTTATAGCTGGCGATAAGGCGTGGACGCGGTGCGCCCGCAGGACGCGTTTCCGGCATCCAGCGCGCCATGCTAAACGTGACGCCCGCGCACAGAACCAGCAGGAAAATGTAACAGGCGCGCCAGTTCCACAAGGTATCCAGCATGCCGCCAATCAGCGGGGCCAGCAGCGGACTCACCAGAATCCCCATGTTTAACAAACTATTCGCGTGGCGCAGCTGCGTGCCTTCGTACAGATCGCGCGGTAAGGTTCGCGCCATTACACCGCCGACGCCTGTGCCCATGCCCTGGATTGCACTGGCGATAATCAGTACCGTCAGGCTGTGGGTGGTAATCGCGACCAGCGTGGCCAGCATAAAAATAGACATTCCGGCGAGGATCACCGGACGGCGGCCAACGCGATCGGAAAGTGGGCCGTAAAACAGTTGTGACAGGCCGTATGTCAGCAGGTAGGCGGCCATTACGCTTTGCACCGCTCCTTCGCGAACGTTCAGTTCACGCGCCATATCAGCAATAGCGGGGATATAAATGGTTTGCGCCATCTGACCTACCGCCACCAGTAATACCAACATCAACAACAAATTGACGCTTCTATGCCTTTTCATTTCGCTGATTACTTTTAAAAAAGAGAAAAAAGAAGAATAAGGTGCTGTACTTTCCCGTAAATGCGCGTGGAATCTACCACAACAGAAAAAGAAGGCCAGATAGTGGGCTGGAATGTTTACGCGATGAACGGCAGGAAATGTAAACAAAAAGCGGCAACAAATGTTGCCGGATTGCATCGGCTTTACGGCGCGATCATGACAAGCGAAGTAAGACAGCGCCTACGGCAATACCGGCGGCCGCGACAAGGCGTATTCCGGCAACCTTTTCTTTCAGCAGTAGCCAGGCGAGCAGAGCGCCAAACAGAATGGAGGTTTCACGCAGCGCTGCGACCACCGCCAACGGAGCCTGGGTCATGGCCCACAGCGCCAGACCGTAAGAACCCATCGTACCAATCCCGCCCAGAATACCTTTCTTCCACTGCTGTACCAGATAGCGTGACGCTTCCCGGCGCCGGGCGATCATCGCCCAGCCCAGCAGACAGGAACCGTTCAGAAAGAAGGTCCACAGCGTATAACCGAGCGCGGTTTCTGATAAGCGTACGCCGGTGCCATCAACCAGCGTGTAGCCGGCGATAAAGCAGGCGTTAATGAGCGCCAGTACGATCCCGCGTTGTGAGCTGCTGCGTCCGTTAAATGCCATGCCGAGAATGGCCAGACAGATCGTAGCAATCCCCACCCAGGCAAACACAGACAGGCTATCGCCAAGGAACAAGACGCTGATAATCGCAACCAGCAGCGGTGCTGTCCCACGCATCAGAGGATAGGTCTGACTCATATCCGAAACCTGATAGGTTTTGGCGACCAGGACCGTATACACCACTTGCAACGCGGTTGAGATGGCCAAAAACGGCAGGCTGGCGGTGGAAGGCTGAGGCGCGAAGGGTAAGCAGATCAGTGCCATAATCGCCGCGGAGCCGCTGACGCCAATCGCCGAGTACAGTTTATCGTTTCCAGCTTTAACAATGGCATTCCAACTGGCGTGCAGCAGTGCGGCGAACAGCAAAATGCAGAAAACAGAAAGCGTCATGGTGGCGTTCTTCCCTGAGAATGTCATAAAAACGTAACATATTGGCGCGAGACAAGCACCAGGGAGAAGGTGAAAGGGGAGCGGAGTGTTACCCGCTCCCCTTAGGTGCGACTTGAATCCGAATTACTTAACGTATTTCAGAACGGCATCAAGTAGTTGCAGTGCTGCAACAATGAGTTTGAGGATAAGAATAGCGATATCCACGAGGCTCATACGCTCTCCTTTTGGTACAAGGAGCACGGTGCTGACGTACCTCGCCGCTGCCTGTTGCCAGCACCTTTGTTGACATAACACAGTGTGCTCACACGGGGGTTAAGGCGCTGACGGCACCACCCGTTTCAGCCAGGACTTTGATGCGCCGGTTTACGATGCGGCCCCCGCATAACACATTGCGTACCGAGACATTATATATAAACACTGTATAAATTAACAGTATTTTGTGGACATTGTGCCATTCATATTCCATACTCAAAACCATCAAAATTCGTGCCGAAATTGCGTGTTCTTCGCAGAACGCGTATACTTTTTCCGTTGACATAACACAGTGTGTTCGGCGGCTACCAACCGCACAGCGCTGAAAAAAACCTCGCTCCGGCGGGGTTTTTTGTTTTCCGACTCTGCACAGCGAAATGTGATCGTTGACGCATTTTTATGCAGATGAAAATTTTTCCATTGTCACGCTGAAAAACCTGTGTTTGTATAAATCCAGTTAATCAACAAACAGACAGGTCCCTAATGAACCCTTCCATGCTGACTGCGATCCTACTAAAAACTGCGCCATCTCGCGCAGCGGTCGTCGTGCGTGTGGTGGTGGTCGTCGGCAATGCGCCGTAGGGTCCGGATCAACACACGATTCCAAAACCCCGCCGGCGCAAACCGGGCGGGGTTTTTCGTTTAAGAGACCTGCCCGAAGCAAAGGCCCAGAATAAAAGGACTGGAGCATGGCAAGTTCGGGCATAACATCCAAGCGTACGCGTTTTACGGGCGCAGAATTCATCGTTCATTTCATGGAACGCCAGGGGATTCAGGTGGTCACCGGTATTCCTGGCGGATCGATTCTTCCCGTGTATGACGCCTTGAGCCAAAGCACGCAAATCCGTCATATCCTGGCGCGCCACGAGCAGGGCGCGGGGTTTATCGCGCAGGGGATGGCGAGAACCGATGGTAAACCCGCCGTCTGTATGGCCTGCAGCGGACCGGGCGCGACCAACCTGGTGACCGCCATTGCCGACGCGCGGCTGGATTCCATCCCGCTGGTGTGTATCACCGGGCAGGTTCCGGCCTCAATGATCGGGACCGACGCCTTCCAGGAAGTCGATACCTACGGCATCTCTATCCCCATCACCAAGCACAACTATCTGGTCCGCCATATCAGTGAATTACCGCAGGTCATGAGCGATGCGTTCCGCATTGCGCAGTCCGGCCGTCCGGGCCCGGTGTGGATAGACATTCCTAAGGATATTCAAACCGCCGTTTTTGAAATTGAAGAGATGCCGGAGCCCGCGCAGAAAATGGCGGCACCGGCGTTCAGCCAGGACAGCATTCGCGATGCCGCAGCTATGATTAACGCCGCACAGCGTCCGGTGCTGTATCTCGGCGGCGGCGTGATTAACGCGCCTGAGCGGGTTCGTGAACTGGCAGAAAAAGCCATGCTGCCCACCACCATGACCTTAATGGCGCTCGGTATGTTGCCGAAAGCGCATCCGCTGTCGTTAGGCATGCTGGGTATGCACGGCGCGCGCAGCACTAACTTTATTCTGCAAGAAGCGGACTTATTGATTGTTCTGGGCGCGCGTTTTGATGACCGGGCGATTGGTAAAACCGAGCAGTTCTGTCCGAACGCCAAAATCATCCATGTGGATATCGACCGCGCGGAGCTGGGTAAAATCAAACAGCCACACGTGGCGATTCAGGCGGATGTCGATGAGGTTCTGGCGCAACTGATCCCATTAATTGACGCGCAGCCGCGAGAGTCGTGGCATCAAATGGTGGCCGATTTACAACGCGAATTCCCCTGCAGCATTCCGCAGGAAAGCGACCCGCTCAGCCACTATGGACTGATCAACGCCGTAGCGGCCTGCGTGGATGACAATGCCATTATCACCACCGACGTAGGCCAGCATCAGATGTGGGCCGCACAGGCTTACCCGCTGAACCGTCCGCGTCAGTGGCTGACCTCCGGCGGTCTGGGAACCATGGGCTTTGGCCTGCCGGCGGCAATTGGCGCAGCGCTGGTCAACCCGGACAAAAAGGTGCTGTGCTTCTCCGGCGACGGTAGCCTGATGATGAATATTCAGGAAATGGCGACGGCCAGCGAAAATCAGCTGGATATTAAAATCATCCTGATGAATAACGAAGCGTTGGGTCTGGTGTATCAGCAGCAGAGTTTGTTCTATAAGCAGGGCGTTTTTGCAGCGACATATCCGGGGATGATTAACTTTATGCAGATAGCCGCCGGGTTTGGCCTCGAAACCTGCGATTTGAATAACGAAGCGGATCCACAGGCAGCGTTGCAGGAGATTATTAATCGCCCTGGACCTGCGCTGATCCACGTGCGCATCGATGCCGAAGAAAAAGTGTACCCGATGGTGCCGCCGGGTGCGGCAAACACAGAAATGGTGGGGGAATAAGCCATGCAACAGCAGACTCATGACAACGTAATCCTGGAACTCACCGTACGCAACCATCCGGGCGTAATGACCCACGTCTGCGGGCTGTTTGCCCGCCGCGCGTTCAACGTGGAAGGCATTCTCTGTCTACCGATTCAGGACAGCGACAAGAGCCGCATCTGGCTACTGGTCAACGACGATCAGCGTCTTGAGCAGATGATAAGCCAGATCGACAAGCTGGAAGATGTGGTGAAAGTGGCCCGCAACCAGTCCGACCCGTCGATGTTTAACAAAATCACGGTTTTCTTTGAGTGAGTTAGTCGCCGTCTGAATCCGGGGTGATGACTTTGACAGAGCCGTTCCGGCAGTGGGTTGCGTAATCTGCCGGCAACGGGCGATCGCTTATCAGTACGTCAAAAGTGGAAAGCGGACCAATGCTGGCGGGAGCAACCTCATCAAACAGGGCGTGGCGGGTTAGCAGAATTTTGCGCAATCCGCGTTCCATCGCTTTGCGTTTGGTGGCCAGATCGTCCGGATTGAACCAGCTAACGCCGAAATGCTCATGGACTCCGCTGGCAGAGATAAACACTTTTCGTGGGTTGAGCGCATCCAGCGGAGAGGGATTGCTGGTGTCGTAAAAGGCATCACTTTTCGCCCGATAGGTGCCCCCGCAAAGAATCACCGTGGCGTTGGGTTTTTCATTTAGCGCCACGAATACCCGGTGTGAGTAGCAAATTCCGGTAAAGGTAATATCGTCCGGGATCATGCTGACGACTAATGGCATTTCCGCACCATTATCAAAAAAGACCAGATCGTTTTCACTGACCAGTCCCGCGGCCAGAATGGCAACCGGTAAATCGTCGCGATGATACTGCTTTTGCACGGGGAGCGGAGCGTTAACGAGGGTGGCGGGCTTGTTCACCATCACGATGTAACCACCGAGTAGCGTAAGCGGCAATGGTTCGTCATCCTGGCTGAGATCCCGACGGATGGTCATCACGGAAACCTCCAGCATGCGCGCCGCCTCTTTCAGATGGATTCTGTCGGTCTTCTTCAACAATTCCATCAGACGTCGAATACGTTCTTTTTGCTTGGTTTCCATGCACACTCTCCACGAATCATGTTTTCATGTTCCTTCAGTAACATTTATGTGTTTCTGGGAACATGACATTGCTGCATTACTATACGTCTGACCATTGGGAAATAAAAGCGTGTTTTTACACGTTTTATTGATTATAAGCAGCGAGTTTTCAGTCAATTGTAAGCAAGTTAATCATTTTGAGTGTGATAGAGACGCAACATTTAGCATAATAAATAAACAATAAAATGATCCTCCAATCGCGATCCTAGTCACAAATGATACGGAAGTAACATGATAATGTTATTTTAATATCATTGTTGTGTGATTGTTTCTGAGAGGTAGTAAAATGGATATCGCGGTTATTGGCTCCAACATGGTGGATCTCATCACCTACATCAACCAGATGCCCAAAGAAGGGGAAACGCTGGAAGCACCCGCCTTTAAAATTGGTTGTGGCGGTAAAGGAGCAAATCAGGCCGTTGCGGCTGCTAAGCTCAATTCCAAAGTGCTGATGCTGACGAAAGTCGGTGATGATATTTTTGCGGATAACACCATTCGTAATCTCGAATCCTGGGGGATTAATACGACCTATGTCGAAAAGGTACCCTGCACCAGCAGCGGCGTTGCACCGATCTTTGTTAATGCAAACTCCAGCAACAGCATTCTGATTATTAAAGGTGCCAACAAGTTTCTCTCCCCGGAAGATATCGATCGCGCGGCGGAAGATCTGAAAAAGTGTCAACTTATTGTCCTGCAGCTGGAAGTACAGTTGGAAACGGTTTATCACGCGATTGAATTCGGTAAAAAACACGGTATTGAAGTGTTATTAAATCCCGCCCCTGCATTACGGGAATTAGATATGTCTTATGCCTGTAAATGCGATTTCTTCGTGCCAAATGAAACCGAGCTCGAAATATTAACCGGTATGCCGGTGGATACCTATGACCATATTCGCGCTGCGGCACGTTCTTTGGTCGATAAAGGTCTGAACAATATTATCGTCACCATGGGGGAGAAAGGCGCTCTGTGGATGACGCGTGACCAGGAAGTCCATGTCCCGGCGTTTAAAGTGAACGCTGTCGATACCAGTGGCGCAGGTGACGCTTTCATCGGTTGTTTTGCCCACTATTACGTTCAAAGCGGTGATGTCGAAGCCGCCATGAAAAAAGCCGCTCTCTTCGCTGCATTCAGCGTTACCGGGAAAGGCACTCAATCATCTTATCCAAGCATCGAACAATTTAATGAGTTTCTTACCTTAAACGAATAATACTCCTGCATTGTAAAAGGTAGCACTATGAACGATAAAAACATCATTCAGATGCCCGACGGCTATCTGAATAAGACGCCTCTGTTCCAGTTTATTTTGTTATCCTGTTTATTCCCTTTATGGGGATGCGCAGCCGCATTAAATGATATTCTGATTACGCAATTCAAAAGCGTATTTTCACTCAGCAACTTTGCTTCGGCATTAGTTCAGAGTGCCTTTTATGGCGGTTATTTTTTAATTGCGATTCCGGCATCTTTGGTGATTAAAAAGACCAGTTATAAAATCGCCATCTTAATGGGACTGACCCTTTATATTGTTGGCTGTACGCTCTTTTTCCCGGCATCGCACATGGCCACCTACACCATGTTCCTCGCGGCAATTTTTGCGATTGCGATTGGCCTGAGCTTCCTGGAAACCGCAGCCAACACCTACAGCTCCATGATTGGCCCAAAAGCGTATGCCACCCTGCGCCTGAACATCAGCCAGACCTTTTACCCCATTGGCGCAGCCGCCGGTATTCTGCTGGGTAAATATCTGGTCTTCTCTGAAGGCGAGAGTCTGGAAAAACAGATGGCTGGGATGAACGCGGAGCAGATCCACAACTTTAAAGTGTTGATGCTGGAAAATACCCTTGAGCCTTACAAGTACATGATTATGGTGCTGGTTGTGGTGATGGTGTTGTTCCTGCTGACCCGCTTCCCGACCTGTAAAGTCGCGCAAACGGCGAGTCATAAACGTCCGTCAGCGATGGATACGCTGCGTTATCTGGCCAGCAATGCCCGTTTCCGCCGTGGGATTGTGGCGCAGTTCCTGTACGTGGGGATGCAGGTCGCGGTGTGGTCATTTACCATCCGTCTGGCGCTGGAATTGGGTGATATCAACGAGCGCGACGCCTCAACCTTCATGGTCTATAGCTTTGCCTGCTTTTTTATCGGCAAGTTTATCGCCAACATATTGATGACACGCTTCAATCCGGAAAAAGTGCTGATCCTCTACTCCATCATTGGCGCACTGTTTCTGGTCTATGTTGCGCTGGCGCCAAGCTTCAGCGCCGTGTACGTTGCCGTACTGGTGAGCGTCCTGTTTGGACCCTGCTGGGCGACAATCTATGCCGGTACGCTGGATACCGTGGATAACGAACATACTGAAATGGCGGGAGCAGTCATTGTCATGGCGATTGTTGGTGCAGCGGTGGTTCCGGCAATTCAGGGCTATGTGGCCGATATGTTCCACTCGCTACAACTCTCGTTCCTGGTCTCCATGTTGTGCTTCGTGTACGTCGGTATCTACTTCTGGCGTGAAAGCAAAGTGCGCAATAACCTGGCTGAAGCGACTGTTTCCTGAGGAGAGCGATCATGACAACACGTATCACGCTGTGGCGGGAACTCTTTGCAGAGCATCCGCGAATCTTACTGAAGAATAGCGACTTCACGGTTACCGCATTTCGTTACGCCAGCGGTGTGGAAGGGCTGAAGGTAGAAAACAGTCGTGGACATCTGGTTATTCTGCCCTGGATGGGGCAGATGATCTGGGATGCTCAGTTTGACGGGCATGAACTGACCATGCGCAACATGTTCAGTCAGCCAAAACCGGCTGCGGAAGTGGTAGCGACTTACGGCTGCTTTGCTTTCCACTCGGGTATATTGGCTAATGGCTGCCCTTCGCCGGAAGATTCTCACCCGTTGCATGGCGAAATGGCCTGTGCCGCGATGGATGAGGCCTGGCTGGAGCTGGAGGGAGAGAATTTGCGCGTGAGCGGACGCTACGAGTATGTGATGGGGTTCGGTCATCATTATCAGGCGCATCCTGCGGTGGTTATGCGCAAAGCGAGTGCGCTGTTTGATATTCAGATGGCGGTCACCAACCTCGCCTCAGTGGCAATGCCTTTACAGTATATGTGCCATATGAACTATGCCTACGTACCGGAAGCGACCTTCAGCCAGAATATCCCGGATGAAGCCATGAAGTTGCGTGAGTCGGTACCCGCGCATGTTAAGCCTACCGAGCAGTGGCTGGCGTTTAATCAGCGGATCATCCAGGGCGAGACCTCGCTGGGGCGCCTCAACGAGCCCGATTTTTACGATCCGGAAATCGTTTTCTTCGCTGACCAACTGGACCGATACACGGATAAGCCTGAATTTCGCATGATCGCACCTGATGGCACCACGTTCGTGACGCGTTTCTCCAGCGCGGAGCTGAATTATGTCACCCGTTGGATCCTCTATAACGGCGATCAACAGGTGGCAGCCTTCGCCCTACCTGCGACCTGTCGCCCTGAAGGCTTCCTGGCGGCGCAGCGAAAAGGCACGTTGATTCAGCTAGAACCGCAGCACACCCGCACATTTACCGTCACAACTGGCATCGCCTGATCGCTCAAGGCTTAAACAGCAGCGCGTCGGAACACAAAATCCTTCAAGCTGCATAAGGCGGCAAGTCTGCTCACCTCAGAAGCTTACTCAAGTCAGTGACTCGGGTGAGCAGACCAAGCCAACGCAGAGGCTGCTTGAAGGATAAAGTGTATATCGTTAAGGTAAGCACGTTTTTTATCCCCCAGGACAGAACCCATGATCACCGTTGCCCTTATTGACGACCACACTATCGTCCGCTCCGGCTTTGCCCAGTTGCTGGGGCTGGAACCTGATTTGCAGGTTGTGGCTGAGTTCGGCTCAGGCAGTGAGGCGCTGGTGGGATTACCGGGACGTGGCGTGCAGGTATGTATCTGTGATATCTCGATGCCTGATATCTCCGGTCTTGAACTGTTAAGCCAGTTGCCAAAAGGGATGGCGATTATCATGCTCTCCGTCCACGACAGCCCCGCGCTGGTGGAGCAGGCGCTCAACGCGGGCGCGCGTGGTTTCCTTTCTAAACGCTGTAGTCCTGATGAGCTGATCGCGGCGGTGCATACCGTGGCGACCGGCGGCTGCTATTTGACGCCGGATATCGCCGTCAAACTGGCGGCTGGTCGTCAGGATCCGCTGACCAAACGCGAACGTCAGGTGGCGGAGAAACTGGCGCAAGGCATGGCGGTAAAAGAGATTGCCGCCGAACTGGGCCTGTCGCCGAAAACGGTGCACGTGCATCGCGCTAACCTGATGGAAAAACTGGGCGTTAGCAACGATGTCGAACTGGCCCGCCGGATGTTTGACGGCTGGCAATGAACACGCTCTGTTCCCGGTTAATCACCGTTGTTGCCTGCTTCTTTATCTTCTCTGCCGCGTGGTTCTGCTTGTGGAGTATCAGCCTGCACCTGGTTGAGCGCCCGGAGCTGGCGGTACTGCTGTTTCCGTTTGGCCTGCGTCTGGGGCTGATGCTGCAATGTCCACGCGGCTACTGGCCGGTGCTGCTGGGTGCGGAATGGCTGCTTCTTTTCTGGCTGGCGCAGGAAGTGGCGCTGGCTCACTTGCCACTTTTGATGATCGGGAGCTTCCTCACGTTACTCCCGGTGATGCTGATTTCGCGCTACCGCCATCAGCGCGACTGGCGCACGCTGCTGTTGCAGGGCGCGGCGCTGACGGCGGCGGCGTTGCTGCAATCGCTGCCCTGGCTTGGGCAAGGCGAAGAGGCGTGGAATGCCCTACTGCTGACGCTCACCGGTGGATTAACGCTGGCTCCGATCTGTCTGGTTTTCTGGCACTATCTTACCAGCACCACCTGGTTGCCGCTGGGTCCGGCGGTGGTGTCTCAGCCGGTGAACTGGCGCGGGCGGCATCTGGTCTGGTATCTGCTGCTGTTTAGCGTCAGCCTGTGGTTGCAGCTTGGCCTGCCCGATGAACTGTCGCGCTTCACGCCGTTTTGCCTCGCGCTGCCGATCATTGCGCTCGCCTGGCACTACGGCTGGCAGGGGGCACTGATTGCCACGTTAATGAACGCCATTGCGCTGATTGCCAGCCAGACCTGGCACGATCATCCCGTCGACCTGTTGCTCTCCCTGCTGGTGCAAAGCCTGACCGGGCTGCTGCTCGGCGCGGGGATCCAGCGTCTGCGCGAGCTTAACCAGTCGCTGCAAAACGAATTAGCGCGCAACCACCGTCTGGCTGAACGCCTGCTGGAGACCGAAGAGAGCGTGCGCCGGGATGTGGCGCGCGAACTGCACGATGATATCGGTCAGACCATCACCGCCATTCGCACCCAGGCGGGCATTGTCCAGCGGCTGGCACCGGAAAACGCAGGGGTGAAGCGCAGCGGGGCGCATATCGAACAACTTTCTCTTGGCGTGTACGATTCGGTGCGTCGTCTGTTGGGTCGTCTGCGTCCGCGCCAGTTGGATGATCTCACGCTGGAACAAGCGATCCGCTCATTGATGCGTGAAATGGAGCTGGAAAGCCGTGGCATTGTCAGCCACCTTGACTGGCGAATTGACGAATCTGCACTCAGCGAAAGTCAGCGGGTGACGCTGTTTCGCGTCTGTCAGGAAGGGCTGAACAACATCGTTAAGCACGCCAACGCCAGCGCGGTGACGCTTCAGGGCTGGCAGCAGGATGAACGGCTGATGCTGGTGATTGAGGACGACGGCAGCGGCCTGCCGCCGGGGTCGAATCAGCAGGGATTTGGCCTCACCGGGATGCGTGAACGTATTACCGCCCTCGGGGGATCGCTCTCGATTTCCTGTACGCACGGCACGCGGGTCAGCGTGTCGTTACCCCAGCGTTATGTGTAAGGAGCGGTCATGTTTTCGTTTTTAAAATCCCCAGTCAGCGCGCCGCTCATCACCGATAAGCGTGAAGTGGATGCCCTCTACCGCTACTGGCGGCGGCATATTCTGACCACTATCTGGCTCGGCTACGCGCTGTTCTATTTCACACGCAAGAGCTTCAACGCCGCCGTACCGGATATCCTCACCAGCGGCGTGCTGACCCGCAGCGACATTGGTCTGTTGGCGACGCTGTTTTACATCACCTACGGCCTGTCGAAGTTTGTTTCCGGTATCGTCAGTGACCGTTCCAACGCCCGTTATTTTATGGGGTTTGGGCTTATCGCCACCGGCGTGGTGAACATTCTGTTTGGCTTCTCCACCTCGCTCTGGGCTTTTGCGGTGCTCTGGGCGCTGAACGCCTTTTTCCAGGGCTGGGGATCGCCGGTCTGCGCGCGTTTATTGACCTCGTGGTATTCGCGTACCGAACGCGGAGGCTGGTGGGCGCTGTGGAATACTGCGCACAATGTTGGCGGGGCGCTGATCCCTATCGTGATGGCGGCGACGGCGCTGCACTACGGCTGGCGTGCCGGGATGATGATCGCTGGGCTGTTGGCGATTGTGGTGGGGATTTTTCTCTGCTGGCGGCTGCGCGACAGGCCGCAGGCGATTGGTCTGCCGCCGATTGGCGACTGGCGCCATGATGAGCTGGAAATCGCCCAGCAGCAGGAAGGCGCAGGGCTGAGCCGTAAAGAGATTCTCACCCGCTATGTATTGCTGAATCCCTACATCTGGCTGCTGTCGCTGTGTTACGTGCTGGTGTACGTCGTCCGCGCCGCCATCAACGACTGGGGCAATCTGTATATGTCGGAGACGCTCGGCGTGGATCTGGTGACCGCCAATACCGCCGTGACCATGTTCGAATTGGGCGGATTTATCGGCGCGCTGGTCGCAGGCTGGGGCTCGGACAAACTGTTTAACGGCAACCGCGGTCCAATGAACCTGATTTTCGCTGCCGGAATTTTGCTCTCCGTGGGCTCGTTGTGGCTGATGCCGTTCGCCAGTTACGTGATGCAGGCGGCGTGCTTCTTCACCACCGGATTCTTCGTCTTCGGCCCGCAAATGCTGATCGGCATGGCGGCGGCGGAGTGCTCGCACAAAGAGGCAGCGGGCGCGGCAACCGGATTTGTCGGGCTGTTTGCCTATCTGGGGGCATCGCTTTCCGGCTGGCCGCTGGCGAAGGTGATGGAGGTCTGGCACTGGACCGGATTCTTTGTGGTGATCGCCATTGCGGCGGGGATTTCCGCGCTGCTGCTGCTGCCGTTTTTGAACGCCCAGGCTCCACGCGAACTCAACGAAGCGTGATGCACCTCACCTTTTTGCCCCGAGTAAGGTAAAACTAAGAAATTTTCCCGGTTTCACCTGGACGCTGTCTCAGGCGTGTCCCCCGGCTGATTTTTACAATGCCTGCCATTCGCAGGTATAAAAATTAGCTCGGGAGTGTCAAATGCTGGCCTTTCTAAACCAGGTACGCAAGCCGACCCTGGATCTGCCGCTCGATGTGCGGCGCAAAATGTGGTTCAAACCGTTCATGCAGTCCTATCTGGTGGTCTTTATTGGCTACCTGACCATGTATCTGATCCGCAAAAACTTCAACATCGCGCAGAACGACATGATCTCCACCTACGGGCTGAGCATGACGCAGCTGGGGATGATTGGCTTGGGCTTCTCCATCACCTACGGCGTGGGTAAAACGCTGGTTTCTTACTATGCCGACGGCAAAAATACCAAGCAGTTCCTGCCGTTTATGCTGATCCTCTCCGCCATCTGTATGCTCGGCTTCAGCGCCAGCATGGGGGCGGGTTCAACCAGCCTGTTCCTGATGATCGCCTTCTACGCGCTGAGCGGTTTTTTCCAGAGTACCGGTGGCTCGTGTAGCTATTCCACCATCACCAAATGGACGCCGCGTCGCAAGCGGGGTTCTTACCTCGGTATGTGGAATATCTCCCATAACCTCGGTGGTGCGGGTGCGGCTGGCGTGGCGCTGTTTGGCGCCAACTATCTGTTCGACGGTCACGTCATTGGTATGTTTATCTTCCCGTCAATTATCGCCCTGATTGTCGGCTTTATCGGCCTGCGCTACGGCAGCGACTCCCCGGAGTCTTATGGCCTCGGTAAAGCTGAAGAGCTGTTCGGCGAGGAGATAAGCGAAGAAGACAAAGAGACTGAAGAAAATGAGATGACCAAATGGCAGATCTTTGTTGAATACGTGCTGAAAAACAAAGTGATCTGGCTGCTGTGCTTCTCCAACATTTTCCTGTACGTGGTGCGCATCGGTATCGACCAGTGGTCCACTGTCTACGCTTTCCAGGAGCTGAAGCTCTCCAAAGAGGTGGCGATTCAGGGCTTTACCCTGTTTGAAGTGGGCGCGTTGGTCGGCACGCTATTGTGGGGTTGGCTCTCTGACCTGGCTAACGGTCGTCGTGCGCTGGTAGCCTGCGTGGCGCTGGCGTTGATTATCGCGACCCTGGGCGTTTATCAGCACGCCAGCAACCAGTATGTCTATCTGGCTTCGCTGTTTGCGCTGGGCTTCCTGGTGTTTGGTCCTCAGCTGTTAATCGGCGTTGCAGCCGTCGGATTCGTACCGAAAAAAGCGATCGGCGCAGCCGATGGGATTAAAGGCACCTTCGCATATCTGATTGGTGACAGCTTCGCCAAGCTGGGTCTGGGGATGATTGCTGACGGCACGCCGATTTTTGGTCTGACCGGCTGGGCGGGCACGTTCGCCGCGCTGGATACCGCCGCCATCGGTTGTATCTGCCTGATGGCCATCGTGGCCGTGTTTGAAGAACGTAAAATTCGCCGCGAGAAAAAAATTCAACAATTGAAAGTCGCTTAAGTTAAGTGTGCATTGGTAACTTTTGCCCGCCTGGATGGCGGGCTTTTTTATGTCGCGGATCCATCCTGAATCGTGTTGATACGTTCAGTCGTCGACAGAGAGGAATTTGCCGTTATGATGGGCATCCTGTCTGGTAATGGATGTGCGCATGATTTGGATAATGCTGGCCACATTGGTCGTTGTTTTTGTAGTGGGTTTTCGGGTGTTGACGTCCGGATCTCGACGGGCAATTCGCCGTCTGAGCGAGCGACTGAATATTGATGTTGTGCCGGTAGAGTCGATGATCGATCAGATGGGAAAAGTACAGGGTGAGGCTTTTTTACAGTACCTCCACCGCCCAGATGAATCACATCTGCAAAATGCTGCCCAGGTGTTGTTGATCTGGCAAATCGTTATTGTCGACGGCAGTGAGTCGAATCTGCTGCAATGGCACCGTTGGCTGCAAAAAGCCCGATTGGCCACGCCGATTACTGACGCACAGGTGCGTCTGGCGCTCGGTTTTCTGCGCGAGATAGAGCCGGATATGCAGGAGTTTAATGCGTTTCAGATGCGCTATAACGCCTTTTTCCAGCCCGAAGATGGCGTGCACTGGCTGCACTGACAGTCATGCCTGTTGGCGTTACGTGACTCAGGCCGACAAAGGGACCCTGCCGCTGGTCGAATAAGACACGTCGACATTCAGCGGTAAAGTTGCCAAAACGTTAAATGCGTCACAAATTTAATGTTACACTGCGTAACTTTTCTGCAATAACCCCACGCAGGTAACAAAATGAGTGAAGCTGTTGAACAAAAATCCCGCGCTGAGGCAAATACCCGACCGAACTGGTCGGCGGTATTCGCCGTGGCGTTCTGCGTTGCCTGCCTGATAACCGTTGAGTTTCTGCCCGTTAGCCTGTTAACGCCGATGGCGCAGGATCTGGGGATTTCTGAAGGGGTTGCCGGACAATCGGTGACTGTGACGGCATTTGTTGCCATGTTCGCCAGCCTGTTTGTGACGCAAATTATCCAGGCGACCGATCGTCGCTACGTGGTGATTGTGTTTTCGGTGCTGCTGACGCTCTCCTGCCTGCTGGTTTCCTTTGCCAACTCTTTTTCACTGCTGCTCATTGGCCGCGCCTGCCTCGGTCTGGCGCTTGGCGGATTCTGGGCGATGTCAGCGTCGCTGACCATGCGTCTGGTTCCCGCCCGTACGGTACCGAAAGCGCTGTCGGTGATTTTTGGCGCGGTCTCTGTCGCGCTGGTGATTGCCGCGCCGCTGGGGAGTTTTTTGGGCGGTATTATCGGCTGGCGCAACGTGTTTAATGCGGCGGCGGTAATGGGCGTGCTGTGCACGATTTGGGTGGTGAGAGCGCTGCCGTCGTTGCCAGGTGAACCTTCTCATCAGAAACAAAATATGTTCAGCCTGCTGCAGCGCCCGGGGGTGATGGCCGGGATGATTGCCATCTTTATGTCCTTTGCCGGACAGTTCGCCTTCTTTACCTATATTCGCCCGATCTATATGAATCTGGCAGGCTTTGAAGTTGATGGCCTGACGTTGGTGCTGCTGAGTTTTGGTATCGCCAGCTTTGTCGGGACGTCGCTCTCCTCGGTGGTCCTGAAGCAATCGGTCAAACTGGCCTTAGCCGGTGCGCCGCTGGTGCTGGCGCTTAGCGCGCTGGTCCTGATCCTGTGGGGTAGCGACAAAGTTGTGGCGGCAGGTATTGCGATTATCTGGGGCCTGGCGTTTGCGTTGGTTCCGGTCGGTTGGTCGACGTGGATCACCCGATCGCTTGCCGATCAGGCAGAAAAAGCCGGATCCGTCCAGGTCGCCGTGATCCAACTTGCCAATACCTGCGGGGCAGCGGTGGGAGGCTATGCGCTCGATAACCTCGGACTGCTTTCACCCCTGATGCTGTCCGGCAGCCTGATGCTGCTGACGGCGCTTCTGGTCACGATGAAGGTCAGAATACAGTGAGATTGTTGCCTGATGGCGCGCAGCTTTCAGGCAACACCGCTATCTGACGACTGACTCAATCAAAACCCTTGTTTTCGGCGGTATGGGCAAACCATTCGCCGCTTTTCTTCACCGTACGTTTTTGCGTATCTAAATCTAACTGGACAAAACCGTAGCGGTTTTTATATCCGTTGAGCCAGGACCAGTTATCAATAAAGGTCCACATATGGTAGCCAAGACAATTACACCCTTCGCTAATGCCTTTATGTAGCCATTTAAGATGCGCGGAAACAAATTCAATACGGTAGCTGTCGTTGATTTGGTCCTGCTGAATAAAACGTTGCTCATTTTCGACTCCCATGCCGTTTTCAGAAATAAAACAGCGCGGGTTGCCGTAGTTATCACGCAGATTAGTAATAATATCGTAAATACCTGGCTCGTAAATTTCCCAGCCACGGTAAGGGTTCATTTTACGCCCTGGCATTTCGTAATAATCAAACAGCCACTCCGGCATAAACGGCGCGTCAGGATTGACGGCAGTATCACGACATTTCACGCGGCGCGGCTGATAATAATTAATACCGAGCAGGTCGATTTTGCCATCGGCGATGAGCTGACGGTCACCTGGCTGACATGCTGGGAGTTGATCGTACTCTTTTAGCAGCGCTATCAGATCCGCCGGATATTCACCTTTTAGCACCGGGTCAAGGAAGCTGCGGTTAAACAGCAGATCCGCATGGTGCGCAGCTTTTACATCTGCCGGGTGTTGTGAGCGCGGATAAGAGGGCGTTAAATTCAGGATCACACCGATTTCACCGTCATAACTACCGGCGTGATATGCGCGCACTGCCGTGGAATGCGCCAGTACGGTGTGATACGCCACGGTGGCCGCGCGTTTGAAATCCACCACATTAGGGTAATGGAAGTCATACAGATAGCCGCCTTCTACCGGGACAATCGGTTCGTTAAAGGTGAACCAGTGCTTCACCCGATTGCCGAACAAGGTAAAACAGGTTTGTGCGTAGCGACCAAACGCCTCAACCACATCACGGTTTTCCCAGCCACCTTTCTCCTGTATCACCATCGGCATATCGAAGTGGAACAGGGTGATAAATGGCGTAATGCCTTGCGCCAGCAGCTCATCGATGACGTTGTTATAGAAATCAACCGCCTGCGGGTTGACGTCGCCAGTACCGTCCGGGATCAGTCGTGACCAACTGATTGAAGTGCGGAAGCTGTTATGCTTCAGCTGTTTGAGCAGTGCGATGTCCTGTTTCCAGTGCTGATAAAAGGTCGAGGTGTTCGCCGGGCCAACCCCCTGATGGAAACGCCCTGGCTGGCGGTCGAACCACACGTCCCATGTCGTCTGGCTTTTGCCGCCGTTCAGACTATCCCCTTCGGTTTGCAGCGCCGAGCAGGCACTGCCCCACCAAAAGTTTTCGGGAAAACGGTATCGCATTATCTTGCTCCTTGATGTGTTTCATTTCCCTACACAATAGGCGATTTTGCAAAACAGAAACCGGTTACAGCACTCGTTTTTCAATGCGATAGTTACAAATCCGGGCATTCAACTTTGCCCAGCGCTTCCCAGTAGTTGTTCTGATTGTTTCTTTGTATTGCCAGAATGGCTTCGCGGATGTGTTGCTGATTACGCGTATCAGCCATAATCGTTTTTTCCCACACCTCATCCGATGGCGACCCCTGCGGGGTACAAATCTTGCGTAAATCCTTCAATACGGTGTTTTTTTCATGAACGGACTGTAGAGAGCCATAAGCCGAATCGGCCTGCGCCAAACCCGGCAGCATGAAAAGAATGGCAATAAGCGGTAAAACGGCTTGTTTCATGATAATAATCCTTGTTGTCGATGCGCATCATCTCAAGAGTAAGTGTAGACGGCATGCGCCTCACTCATCAGCCTGTGTTAATTTCTAAAAAGAAAATCAGCCAGAAGTTTTAGTTTTTCAGGAGGATAGGATGCAAATACAGATTACAGATACCATTACTGAAGACGATCAAAATGCTCTGCTTGTTGGACTGCGCGCCTACAATCGCCAGTTCCTGAGGACCACCAATTTTGGCGACCTGGCGGTGTACTGGCGCGATGAGCACAATGAAATACTGGGCGGGCTGATCGGTAAAATCAAAGGCGAATGGCTGTGTATTGATTTCCTGTGGATGCATGACTCGCTGCGTAAAGGCGGTTACGGCACAAAGTTGATGCAGGCCGCTGAACAGACGGCGCGTGAGAGAGGATGCCTGCATGCGCTGGTGGACACGATGAGTTTCCAGGCGCTGCCGTTTTATCAGAAAAACGGCTATCAGTTGCAAATGACCCTCGATAACTTTCCAGAAACCGGTTCCGCGCGCCATTATTTGTCGAAAACGTTTTGATGACCGGAAGGACTGCAAAAGGGATGACTTGAAGGCAAACAGGAAGAAGCGTTGCGGATAGCCCAAGCCATGCTTGAAAAGGGGATTGATCGTGAACTGGTGCTAATTATTACTGGGCTTTCCTTTGATGACCTAACGGCACATTCCGACTCATTTTCCTTTTCGCATTATGCTTTTTTCTTCTTGCTGATGCTTTTTCGTTTTTTAAACCGCAGCGGCCTTCCCGCTATAGTCATTTCATTACTCATCAGGCGGTTATTGCAAAAGGAAAAAACGTGAAACTGAAGATACCTTATTTCGGGGCTGGGGCGGCGTTATTACTGGCGGGATTATTGTTGGCAGGATGCGATCAGCAGAACAATGATGCAAAGCATATTAAAGTGGGCGTGATTAACGGTGCAGAGCAGGATGTGGCGGAAGTCGCGAAGAAAGTCGCTAAAGAAAAATATGGCCTGGAGGTGGAATTGGTGGGGTTTAGCGGTTCTCTGCTGCCCAACGATGCCACTAATCATGGTGAGCTGGATGCCAATGTCTTCCAGCATCGTCCGTTCCTTGAACAAGATAATAAAGCGCACGGCTATAAGCTGGTAGCGGTGGGCAATACCTTTGTGTTCCCGATGGCGGGTTATTCGAAGAAAATCAAAACCGTTGCTGAACTAAAAGACGGTGCGACGATTGCGATACCTAACGATCCGACCAACCTTGGGCGGGCGCTGTTGCTGCTACAAAAAGAGAAGTTAATCACTCTGAAAGCGGATACCGGCCTGCTGCCAACGGCGCTGGATATTACGGATAATCCGCGACATCTGAAAATTATGGAACTGGAAGGGGCGCAGCTACCGCGCGTGCTGGACGATCAAAAAGTGGATGTGGCGATTATCAGTACCACCTACATCCAGCAAACCGGGCTTTCTCCGGTACATGACAGCGTATTTATCGAAGACAAAAATTCACCGTACGTGAACATTCTGGTGGCGCGAGAAGACAATAAAGATGCCGAGAATGTGAAAGAATTCCTGCAATCTTATCAGTCACCGGAAGTGGCGAAGGCGGCAGAAACTATCTTTAACGGCGGCGCAGTTCCGGGCTGGTAATCGTCACCCGTTGCCGCGCCGGTTGGGGTTAAACCGCTCTGGCGCGGCGACGTGAGTCCATTGAGATAAGCACTACCGATGAGAGGATCAAAAGCGTACCCAGCCAGTCTGGCAGGGTAAAGGTGATGCCTAACAGCAGCAGGGACAGCAACGCACTGCTCAACGGTTCCGCGCAGCTTAAAATGCTCGCTTTCGGTCCGCCAATCATCTGCGCGCCTTTCAGGTACAGGCTAAACGTGAGTGACGTGCCGATGACCACCAGATAGAAAAACGCCAGAATTAAACTGCCATTCACCACGAAATGAGTTCCCTGCCCGGCATAGAACGGCAGTAGGATCATTCCACCGATTAACATACTCCAGCCGACGACCGGCAACGTGCCGTAGCGCGCGATGAGCGTTGAGGGGTAGGTGGTATAGAACGCGGCAGCAAACGCCGAGGCTATTCCCCAAAACAGCGCGGCAGCTGAGATAGATAACGACGTCGGGTTACCGTGGGTGACCAGTAAGAAAGTACCGATGAGCGAGGTGAAGATCGCCGTCAGCACTAAAACCCCCGGCCGCGCTTTGCGCACCACGGAGAAC
This sequence comes from Citrobacter sp. RHBSTW-00599, assembly GCF_013784065.1. Lineage (NCBI taxonomy): Bacteria > Pseudomonadati > Pseudomonadota > Gammaproteobacteria > Enterobacterales > Enterobacteriaceae > Citrobacter > Citrobacter sp. RHBSTW-00599. The sequence goes on from NZ_CP056717.1 coordinate 48,606, forward strand.
CACGCCACGATAATGGTCGGTGACAAAAATTGCAGCACCGTCGCGGTGGCGGCGTTGGATTTTTCGATGGTCAGCAGGAAGGTTAGCTGTACGGTGAGTGCCCCGACCACGGAAAAAATCAGCAGGCTGATGGCGTCCTTGCGGTTTTTGATAATGGAGAATACGTTGTCGCCGTGAACGAAAGAGAGCATCAGCAGAATTAGCCCCGCGAAAATCAGGCGCGTCATGGTCAGAAACTGCGACGACATCTGGCTTTGTTCCATGATGTACTGCGCGCAAACGCCTGAACTTCCCCATAATACGGCGGCAATCAGGACGTTCATCATCCCTCTTCTGGTGGAACTCATCTTTCCCTCTGCATGTTGTTTTGTTTTATTTGTGTGCAGGCATCATAGCAGAGATAGCGAAGCGAGTGAGACATGACGGGCACAGCCCCCCACACCGCAGGGGGCTTCGGCAGTCATCTTACGGCGCAATCGGCGTCAGATAATCCAGTCGTAGCGGTTCGGCCAGCAGCTCGTTCATTTGCAGAATAAACGCCTGGAAATGGGGCAGGGCGATATGCTCGTCCAGACCGGCCTGACCGCGCCAGGATTCACGAACGTAGAAGACATCCGGTGTGTCGCGCAACTGGAACAGGGCATACTCAATATTGCCCGGCTCCTGGCGCGTGGGCAGCAGCAGAGCCTGCAGCGCCTGTTTTAGTGCGTCGATTTTCCCCGGTCTGGCTTTCAGTACCGCAATAATTGAAATCACCTCTGAATCAGACATGTTAAAACCCCTCCAGCACAATCTTGCCGACTGAACGACCGGTTTCAATTTGCGCGTGCGCTTTTTGCAGATTCGCCGCGTTGATTGCGCCAAAATGCTCGCCCAGCGTGGTGCGAATGGTGTTGTCATCGATCAACTGTGCCACGCGGGTTAATAGCTGATGCTGCGCAATGATGTCGTGGGTGGTAAACATCGAACGGGTAAACATAAATTCCCAGTGCAGCGAAATGCTTTTGGCCTTCAGTGGACGTGCATCGAGGGTTTGCGGATCGTCAATCAGCGCCAGTTTGCCCTGCGGCGCCAGGGCGGCAATAATTTGCGGGTAGTGCTGCTCGGTATTGTTCAGGCTGGCAACGTGCGTCACCTCTTTAATGCCTATCCGAGCCAGCTCTTCCATCAGCGGCTTGCTGTGGTCAATCACATGATGAGCGCCTGCTTCACGTACCCATTTCTGGCTCTGTGGACGTGAAGCGGTACCGATGACAGTCATTTTGGTCAGCTTACTGGCCAGTTGCGTCAGGATAGAACCGACGCCGCCAGCAGCGCCAACAATCAATAACACATCATTTTCATTGCCATTTTCCTCAACGCCCAGGCGGTCGAACAGCATTTCCCAGGCGGTGATGGCGGTCAGCGGCAGTGCCGCAGCAGAAGCGTTGTCCAGAGATTGCGGCTTCAGCGCGGTAATACGTTCATCAACCAGCTGAAATTCACTGTTACTGCCAGCGCGACCCAGCGCACCGGCGTACCAGACTTCATCGCCAGGAGCGAACAGAGTGACTGCTTCACCCACGGACTTCACTACGCCAACGGCGTCCCAACCCAGCACGCGGGGCACATCAGTGTTAAAACCTTCGCGGACCTTGGTGTCAACGGGATTGACGGAAATGGCCTTCACTTCAACCAGCAGATCGTGCCCGGAGGCGACGGGCATGGGCAGGTCAATCTCTTGTAAAAATTCAATGTTACTGCCGTCGGTTGCGGCGCGGGTAATAGCGATGGCTTTCATAATCTCTCCGGTTAATAAACCTTCTATCTGTTGAATAATTCGATGGTAAACCGGTAGCAGAACGGGAAAAATAGCCCTTCGGCGACAGGACTTATACTCGGGGAGTGAAAATGTTCCGGCTTGAAGATCTCACGTTGTTTGTCCGCGCCGCGGCGCTGAATAGTTTTAGCGATGCCGCACGCGAAGTCGGCGTTCAGCCTGCTCAGGTCAGTTCTGCTATTAAGCGCCTGGAATCTACGCTGGCTATCCGCTTGTTCGCCCGCTCCACGCGCAGTCTGCGCCTGACGCCGGAAGGTGAGGTCTGGCTACCCTATGCCCGCCAGATGCTGGACGTGATGCATGCCGGACTGCAAAAAATTCAGACCCCGGAAAATGAAGTTTCAGGCACGCTGCAAATCGCTGTACCTTCCGATCTCGGTCGGAACCTACTGCTGCCGGTCTTTCAGTCGTTTCGACGCCGCTATCCCGCGCTGCGCCTGCGGATTTTTTTCTCCGACCAGGTGACGGATGTCTTCAAAGACCCCGTCGATGTAGCGTTTCGCTATGGCAACACCGAAGACGCATCTTACATTGCGCTGCCTGTCGCACCGGGTAACCGACGCGTGCTGGTGGCATCACCGGAATGGGTTGTGCAAAACGGCGCGCCGCAAACTCCGGATGATTTAACACAGCTCAACGCCATGACCTTCGTCTTACGCGGACGCCTGCACGATCGCTGGACGTTTACGCATAACGGCGAGGTTAGCAGTGTGCAGGTTAATGGCACCATTATGAGCGACGATGCTGAAGTAATCCGACGGCTGGCGATTGCCGGAGAAGGCATCGCGTACAAGTCGTGGCTGGATGTCAGCGAGGATGTGCGTGATGGACGATTGCAGCTACTGATGCCTGATTACCTGGGCGAGAAAGCCCCGCTGAATATGATTTGCCCACATCGTAAGCAGCTTTCAACGGCTGTCCGTCTGCTGCATGACGCCGTGAAGGCGCGGTGTGACACGTTGGGCATTTCCCCGTGAAGTGTTCAATCGCAGGAATATTATTCGATAGCCATACGCATAAATAATAGCTAATCTCTGTTGCAGGCATTAATCTGATCGGAACGCCGATCAGTTAGTGATAATTGTTTCATTGAGTATAGTTTCTTCGATAAATATTATTTCTTAAATTAATGCAGTGTTTATAATATTTATGTTAAGAATTTTTTGGTCGATGATTTAATGACTTGTATATTTATTAAAAGGTATTTGACGAGATACCTTCCGCTACGATATAAAACATAATAGCCCCGATACATACCTATTTCTTTGCCTGATTGTTAAACGCATTGATGCTTTTTGTTATTACGTTATTTATTGGGGTAGGAGAGGGCCATTGAAGTCAAAGACTATAAATGATGTATTGTATTATATAGAAGATAATTTTGTTTCAGGCATTGGTATTGATGACATTTCACAGTTTTCCGGATACAGTCGCAGACATATACAGAATATTTTAAAGCAGCGAATAAATATGCCTGTGGGGCTTTATATTCGTAGGCGACGGATAACCAAAGCAGCAAGCTTGTTACGCCTTACTCATATGGATATTATCGATATTTCAGTGCGGGTGGGATTCGATTCTCAGCAATCTTTCTGCCGTGAATTTAAAAAACTAACCGGTTATACCCCCACAGAATACCGTAAAAATCCCAGTTGGGACCTTTCGCCGTTAATGTCGTTTGTACTGCGCAGTGATATTGTTGTCGGCGAATTGCAACTACGTACCTTACCTGCTGATACCGTGCATGGATTTCAGTACAATTATGACACACCAATCCCGCCTGCCAGTGACTCACATCTGCATCGATTAAATCTAATATTTGAGCAACTTACCAGTTCAAAACAAAATGTGTGGGCATTAACTGATTTCTCGTCTAATCCAAACTCAATGATGCGGTTGAAAGTTAAAAGCATCATTGGTAATAAAAGTCATCATTCGCCCAATGCCTATAATCGTTATGAGTGTCCTTCGGGAACGTATGCCTGTTTTTCATTCAGATTCAAGAAAGAGGACTATCCACTCTATTCAAGATATATTTATTTTAAGATGTTGCCGGAGAGTAAATTAAAAAGAAAGGCAGGCTATGATATTGAAATATTCCATTATAACCAAGAGGATCTTAAAAATAAAATAATCACCTGTGAACATTACATTCCGATAGATGTGTAATGTAAAAAAGCTCCACTTGCGTGGAGCAAAGACATCGCAGTACACCTAGATTAGGATTGATTATTGGTACTCAGCATTGAAATACAAAACTGAACGTACAATGCCGGGACTGACATTGTTAGCTGTTTGATAATACTGAGCATAAAACGGGATGGAATGATTACCTTTATCTTGAGGCGCTAAATAGACATATGAAGGTGTATTGAATTTAACAGGCTGTTGTTGTTGATCTAACACCTGAATGCCGATGCCAGCAGCACCTTTGGGGTGGATATTCTTAAGTACACCGATAATACTGCGGTGACCATTCTCTGTGTCGCTCCAGCTTAGAATAACCCGGGAAGGCGTCGTAAAATCACTTTTACAGAGAAGGTCGATAGTAAATGGTTTTCTTCCCGCAGTGCTTCCATAGCCTCTGAATTGCTCAAGTGCTATATCGGGCAGTTTGACGTTGATCGAGCGGTTACCTTTGATTGCGCATGACCGGTTGAGCATCGTGATATATTTTGCCGGCACAATGATATCCACCACGGGCAACGATTGAGCCTCACTTCTGATTTGCAGGTTGATGGAACCCGCAGCGGCTCCTGCCGCAAGCTGATCATCCAGTTTGATCAGCTCAATCTTTATTTTGCTGTTCCTGAATTCATCTGCCGTCGCTCTGAAAGTTGATGGCCACTGGATCGTTTGTCCGGTTGAGGTTTCCAGAGTGACTTTAATGCCAATTCCACTCACATTGCTGCGTATAATACCGGGTTGTTTCATTGCGGACCGATCGCCAATAATCTGTGCGGAAAAAGGCTGGTTGTCAGTACAGCCTGACGCCTGAATATTCTGTAGCGAAAGCGTGCGCGTCTGAATAACTCCCCCTGACTGGATTGATTGCTTATCGTTAACGATTTCCGGCGACAAAATAAACTTTTGTGTGGTCAGGGTACATGCAGCACTGGCTGTCTGATGAATGCCCAAGGCACAGCCCAGAATTAAAGCGGTACGTATTACCGACATGTGGCCTCCTGGTTTTTTAACACGATCGTGCATTTCCCTGTTTCCAGTGAAACGAACACTTCTGGTGAGGTGGTTTCATCAATATAAAGCGCACCGCCTTGTCCGACGTAGCCGACATGATTATTGGCATTGTCGCGGATGATGGCACCGAATGGCATTCTCTGCTGACCCTGCAGGCGGGGATAAATAATGTTCTGTTTTCTGAGCGTCGTTTCAAAGGTGACTGGAATGACATTACCTTCGTAAGGCGCAATCTTGGCCTGGGTTTTAGTAAAGTTCAGACCTTCAGTTGAACCTTTTGGATCGATAGTAACGTCATTCACGCGCCACGGACGAAGCCAGGGCAGAATGGCGTAGCCATTTTTATCGAAGCGGGTTCCAGGTACGCCTTCAAGATGAGCGCCATGCGCATCAGGCGCATAGACCAGCGCGACGGTATCTGAGCGCTCTGGCGAGAAGGTTATTCCCCCCGCGTGCCCAACCAGCATGCCACTCATTCCACCGCTTACCTGGTGCCATGAGTTACTCTGACTCCACGTCCCGTTCAGCGAGGTATAAGGCGTACGCACCATGCCGTTTGCTCCCCATTCCACACTACCGCCGCGGAGATAGCCGGTATTGACCCCCCAAACGATATTGTTTTCCTCATCAGTCGAGGTCGTGAAGCCGAGGCGTGTATTGCTGGCTTTGCCGTTATTGCTGTAGCTATCAGAGGAGATCTGCGTAAAACCGGCGTTATCCCGGGGCAGGAAATAGCTGAATGAGAGCATGATTTGGTCATCTTTGGTGACCGAACCCTGTTGATCCTCATTCCAGAAACGCTGGGCGGATATACTCCAGGTCAGGTTGCCCCAGGCATTGGTGTATCCCACGGCATACTGGCGATAATTATCCTGCTGATCCCAGAACTTCTTAAGAGAGCCGGATAAATAGAATGAACCCCAGGTATCGGATAACGGCTGATTAATACTGGCGCTAAACGACTGCTTCTCGCGTGACGAGAAATATTGGCTGACGAATGCCTGTGCATCCAGGGCATCGCGTTGACCGTAAAAGTGATGTGAACTGTATTTTGCTTCCAGCCAGAGCGCGGTTGCCGACCAGGGTAGGGTGCTATTCCATGTCAGACGATACTGTTGTCCTTGTTGACGATTGTCCTCAAGCTTCAGGCGCGATTGGGTGATATCAAGGGCGAATGCGCCGAGCTGGGTGTTCAGACCGCTACCGATGAGGGCTGACTGATAGCGCTCGAATCCAGAGGCCCCGGTATACAACGTTAAATAGTTGTTCAGGCCATACTGCCAGTAGGCCTGGGCTAAAAACGGATCTTCATCATAATTATCTTCATCGACGGTCCCGAGAGTGATGCCATAGCGCGAAATGCCGGGTTTTAGTAGCTGTGGTACCGAAGAGTATGGAACGGTAAAGCGGCGGATACGCCCGTCTGATTCCTGAATCGTGACCAACAACTCGCCGCCAGTATTCGCGGGCAACACGGAATCAATCGAGAATGGCCCAGCCGGAACCGAGGACTGATGAATGGTTTGACCATCCTGGGTGACGGTGATGCGGGCGTTGGTCTCAGCTACGCCGCGAATAATCGGCGCCCAGTTCAGCGTGCTATCCGGGCGCATTAAATCCTCAGAAGCCAATCCCACTCCGAGAATAGCCATACTGTCGAACATCTGGCTGTCAGTATAGAACTTGCCAGCGCTTAACATGGATTTCCAACGAGTGATGGGCCGTTTTAGCGTCGTGCGATTATTGGCGTAATGGCTACCTGTTTTGCTGTCCCAATTTTGGCTACCAAAATGTTCAATTAGCCACCCTCCAGCAGAGCTTCGTATATCCATTCCCACCCAGGCGCTGTCCGTACTTGAACGATCGTTACCACGTTGCTGGGTGCTGTAGTAATCGGCGTTATAGCTGAAATTAATCGCCGGCGCCCCTGGTTGCCAGAGTTCAGGTTGGACATAATTGTTTTCGATATTATCAACATAAGCCTGCGGGATGGTGATGCGCAGCTCAAGCTGGCTGGTGTTGAGTCTCTCCGTTGCTTTCCCGCTGGTGTCCCAATCGGCAATGCTGCCGCAGCGTGAAGGGTGAGCTGCCAGCGTTTGATTCATTTTTTCTGGGTTAATGCCCATGCCTTTGAGAAATGCTTCTGAATAACAGCTAACTAAATCGCCGTGATTATCTTTTTTGAATAAGAGTTCACGACGTCCACGCCAGTTATCATTAATATAAATATCTACGATATATGTCCCGGGCAATAAGCCTGCGACATTAAAGGACTGCAAATCGTTAAGTGAAGCATTGCCCATTAAGATGGCGTTATCGAACTCGTAGCGAGTGCTGTCTTCTGCGTGAGCTCCAACGGAAAATAATGAACCATGAAAAATAATGAAACAGGGTATGGTGAGGATCCTTTTACATAAACCCATTACTAATTCCTTTTATCCCTTTTTATTAATTAATGGTTGTTTTGTGTTCCACAATTCCGCCGTAATCGCTGATTGCTTGTAAAACAACCGATTCACCCTGGCTGACTTGTTGTTTTGCATTGATAGTCGTTCTGCTTTTCGGGGCGACCATGACCCCTTCGTTTATGAGTCCATGGCCTGATGACGTCACAATATCCGCAACCGTGATGAAGAAGGGGGTGGGGTTTACCAGCGTTATGTCACGTTGGTTAGCAATAATTTTTATCTTATTTTCCGCGTTTTGACGGTCACCTAACCCACTGGGTCGCCAGAAAAACTTAAAGCGTGAGCGAATGGCTAAATTGAGCACAGCTGAATTGTCCGTGACGCTATTCTTATCCACGGAAGGAATATCCAGTATGTTAAGCCACCACATAGACTCACGGTCGGTGGCGACAATATTTTTATCAACGGCTTTTTTTATTCTGAGTGATTGCCCATTGCCTGCGTCAACGCGGGCAATGGGTGGAGAAATAATAAATGGAGTGGAAATTTCTTCCGGTAACTTTTCTGGATTTCCGTCATCCAACCATACCTGGGCCAACGATGGATAGTTTCCCGTATTCGTCATTAGTATCGTGATTTCTGCGGAATCTTCACAGTAAATAAATCGGGTGCCATTGACAATGATATTATTTGCATGTGCGGTAGAGAGAGCAAATAGAGCTAATAAATAAATGAAAATTTTCATGAAGCCTCTATTAAAATAAATGCTATAGCGCAAGGCAGCTATAGCATTGTGTATTTAGAGATAAGTAATGCTATAGTTTGCCTGAGCGCTTACCGGTCCCGGTTGAACATATGATGAACCACTATTTTCACGTGGTATAATGTAACCTACGCTGAATTTATAAGTTAAAGTCGGGCTATCATTGCCATGTAGGAGATAATCTTTCTCAGGTTCAAATCGGTCATTCTTATTCCTCAGGTTAATATTTTTTTCACGATTATCCTTAAGGACTAGCGCTACGTTTTGGGCTCCACCCCTTGTCGTATTTTTGAGATATCCATCGTGAGTTAGAGGGGAATTAACATTCCAGGCTAATTTGGGAACTATTTTTTCATTAATATAACAACCCTTCACTTTAATACTGAATTGCTGGAGTTGCGTTGCATGTAATTTGCTAACTAATGTATTGAGAACTGGGTTTAATTTTACCTGTTTATCTTTATCACCGGCTTCAATTATGCACGAATTGGAATAAACATGACCGGAAAAATTAACAACGCCTTTTTGATCCCTGTTGGGGCCATGTCCAACATCTGCCATAGCGGAAGGAATTGCGATGGCACAGCTAATTAAATTTATAATGGATAGTTTACTCATAATGCGCTCCTCATTTAGAGATAGATCGTCCCTATTATCAGTAACATTGTCTGGGCTCCTTTTTTCTTGCGCCCCGTAAGGCAGTCGCCCGCTATCAATTATGTTAGATAAATTATTGTTGTACATCGTAGATTGGACGTATTTCACTCATCCTATAATATTAATAATGATCATTAACTATGAGTATTAATGAATTATTATTATCTATAAGCAGATTGTGAGTAAGATAGTCCTTTACTCAAAGGTCAAATAAAAATACTTGGAATACAATATGTTATGTTTGTATTGTGATACTTCTTTAAGTGCTATAAAGAAAAATCGAATCCTGCGCTCGGAAAAAGCGAATGATCGAATTGCACAATTAGCTAAATTCTTATAATTCAATCAGATTATCTTTAATCTTAAGTAGTGACTTGTTATTGGCTTGGCATGCAATAACGATAAGGAATATTGTCAATCATCATTTGAATGAAGGCTACATATGCTTAACATGGACAGTAAGATAATACTCATTAGTAACCAATCAATACAGACGCAACTCTTGCTGGATTATCTCAATAAGCAAAACGATATCTTGGTTGATTTTGTTAACATTAGCAGACCAGACATGTCATTTATCGTTGAGGGAAGTATCATCCTCTATGATATACAGGCATCAAGCCGTAAATTAAAAAATGTCTGGTCAAAATTACTCAATGACAGCGCATATAGTTTGCGCGTTTATATTATTAACTGCCTGCGGTCGCTCCCACTCTATGAGAGCATGCTATGGCCAAATTTTGAGTCGATCGTACCAAATAATTGCTCTACAGAATATTTGTTAGAACTCCTTAAAGAGGGGCTAAAAACCTCCCGTCCACCACGCTCACTGTCACCGCTGCCAGAGTATGTAAACCTCACGCCATCAGATAATAACTACGGCGTTTTAACCGAAAGAGAATATGAAATTTTGACCGAGTTGTCGAAAGGTGCGTCTAATGTAGAAATTGCTAACGCATTTTTTATTAGTGAAAATACAGTGAGAACGCATATTTATAATATCTTTAAAAAGATATCTGTGAATAACCGAACACAGGCAGCCTGCTGGGCCAATTTGCATCTAAGAAGCCTGGTTCTCGATCAACTGCCGCGGAAGGAAATGTAAGCCGTACTACTGGCGCAAAGTTTTGAAGCTTACTTTGCGCCAGCATGTCATCGTGTCGTTACTCAGTCTTTTTTCGCAGCGTTTGCAAAGAAGATATCAGACTGAATGTCCTTAGTGCGGATGGTAAAGAGCTGATTAGTCAGATCTTCCGTCAGCTTCTCGGCATCGGCCATGATGCGCAAGTTGAAGTCATTCAGCATCTTATCTGCGGCAGGTTTATCGGTTTTTGCCATCTTCAGATATTTTGCTTCGACCTCTTTTTGCTCCTTCGCCACTTTATCTTCCCATGCTTTGTAGGCTTTTTTGACGATTGGCGCGAGCTTCGGATAATCGGTCATCGTCAGCGTCTGTAACTTACGGTATTTCCAGTAAATGGACTGATCGTCCGCTTTATCGGTACCCATCGTATAGTTTGCCGGATATGCTTTCAGGCCGCTGTAGTACGGAACAAACGCGGTGAGGTCGGCCATACCCAGACCAATGTAGGTCGTTTCACCAATCTCTTTTGGCAACCACGGACGGACCTGCATCACGTGCGCTTCATAGGTGCGGAAAACGCTAACCGGACGCCATGGCTCTTTGCCGTTCAGACCGTTGGTGTACGGGTCATGGCTGGTGCCTTCGTAATGGTTACGCAGCACGGCCTTCACATCGTCCAGCGTCATCTTCTTCTCTGGCGTCATGAACACCGGGAATTCGCGCCCTTTGGCCATATCCTGATTTACGGAAGGATTGAACTCTTTCTGGATGGTCCATACGCGAGGATCGTTATACGTGCGGTCACGCTCATCATCACGGGTATAGGCTTTAGAGAAGTTGAATTTGCCATCTTTTGCCGGTTCGTACAGACCTTTTTCGGTCGCAAATTGAATCAGGTTTTTTGACGCCATCATGTCCGGGTTTTTAGGGTCGTAATCCTGTAAGCGGCCCTGATTACCGGTGGCAAAATACTGGTTATTCGGCAGGCGCTGCGCCATCCACTGGTGACCGCTGCCGGTTTCCAGGTACCAGATTTCGTTATCGTCGACGACGGCCACGCCAAAACCTTCCCCAGCGCCGACGGTCTCAACGATATGACCCAGTAGCGCCACGGCTTCACGCGCGGTTTTGCTCTGGGACAACAGAATATCCGGGATATCATCTTCGGTGATCCCTTTATCTTCAACGTAGGGGTCGGCAGCCAGCGCTTTTGCTGAGGCAAAAATAGATTCTGTACCGCTCACGCCAACGCCCAATTCGTTAAATCCGGTCGCGCCGTGCAGTTGGGTTTTCCAGTTTGGAACGGTGGTATAACGCAGAGAGTTTTTGGGTAGCGGCCAGGTAAAGTCATTCGCGCCATTATGTGCTTTGGTGCTGTATATCCCGGTCTGATTCTGCTTGGCCGGATGAATGACAAAATGCTGCGCTTTCAGGGCATCGCTGTCAGCGCTACGGGCTACCAGCATGGAACCGTCCGCTGATGCTTCATTACCGACCAATAGGGTCGTACAAGCAAAACCTGATGAAACAACGGCCAAATTTATAGAAAGTGCAATCAGGCACTTTTTAAAAGTAAACATTACGTATCCCTCATATGTACGCCAAAAATACACCGGAAACACACCGTTTCCTGAAATGCGATAACGCCTGAACGCTCAGACATTGCTCGCGAGAGAGATAAACGCCCCTGTCCACGTCTTCTCCAAATATCCATCCGTAGGTTGAAGTCTTCTGGGCAAAATAAAACGCCCATTTCGCTTAATTATTGCGCAATGGATATCGTGGTATTCAGGATGTTTCCTGATTCGGGATGAAGAATAGCAATGGGATATGAGTGGATTCAGTGACCCATGTCGCGTAAGTCGATGATGGCAAATATGAATTCTATTGAAGGGGGCGTGCTTTTTGTATCCGGATATGACGTTACCTTTTGCGGCAATACAGTGAGGGGACATTTGAGCTGGCAAAAATCCATGCGCCCTTATACTCCTCCATGACCAGGCTCAGGTTTCGTCCGCTTTGACGGTAAAATCCGGGTAATGTGTTGTTAATATCAGCTTCATCGGCGCTATCAGCGAAGGTTTTGACCACCTGCATTGCCTGTAGCACTCGGGCTTCGTGCTGCCGGGTATAACTGAAATAGATGTTCCTGCTAATGTCTGAGGTATTACGTCCGTACAGTTTTCCGGTAATGGTCGCTAGCCCTGCATCTTTGTACATCCGAAATGAAACCGTACCTGCAAAGCGGTTGCTGCCAATATTCCATTCGACATTTCCAACGCAATTTAGCTGCTTTTCGGCATAGCGTGAATGCCATAGCCATCCGCCTGAGCCGAGCAATGTCGCCACGCCGATTACGATTAAAATAAGGTGGTGTATTTTTTTCATTGCCCGCGCATCCAGTAATAATGGGTAGTACAAAACGCGTACGCATCTACCCGTGCATCTTTATCACAAACAAATGCCACGATCCTCTCCGCTTTACGGTAGCCGGAAAGGAAAACATGCTTGTTGTTTTCACAGAGAGAAGGGTGCAGTTGCATCAGATTGAAATAATTTCCCTGATCGTGATCATTCAGTGAGTAATAAATTTTACAGTTTTGCCGAGATGGGACCTGCATAGAAACAGAAATGAATTTACTAAACGGCATAACAGGACGTGTCTGATACCACACCAGCCAGATAACCAATGTGGCAATAACGATGCCAGCGCTAAATATAATATTCCACCAGGGGACCCGCGTCGTTTGTTGTGCCGCGGGAGGAATTATCTTTGGGGGGGCGTATTCCTCTATTAGCGGAGGCTGGAAAACTTCACTCTGAGGATGCGTTATCGCCTCTACCTGCGTATTTCCATTTAATCTGAGTCCGCGTCGTGAAATAGTCTTCACCGTATCACGTGGCAGACCCACATCCGCCAGCGCGTTACGTAGCGTCAGAATAGCCTGGTAAAATGTGTTGGTTGTGGTCACATTATTTCTCTCACCCCAACCCACTTTTATCAATGTGTTCTGCGAAACAATGTCATTTGCGTGAGTAATTAAATAGAGAAAGCAAAGCGAAGCTGGGAGCTGAAGTTGTATTGCGCGCCCGGTCTGACGATTGACCAGACTTTTGCTGTCAGGATTAAATTCGACCAACTGATTGATAAGGTACAATTGCCCAGCCCTCAGTAACTATAACGTATCACCGCGTGTGCCTACACATACCTTAAATTTTACATCCAAATCGTGAATATGCCTCACTCTTTGTACGTGATCGAAGATAAGAATTTCACTTAAGGATTAAAAACACTTTAAATACAATGCGTTACATGTGTAAATTCTTAGGTAAGTATTAACTAATGTTAAATAATGAGAATTCATTACAGTTTTATCTGAATTCTCATTATATTTATCAACAGCACTTCAAGGGGGATTGAGTTATCAGGATTGTGTAATTAATAAGAGCCCCTTTCATTGGTTAATTTTTAGCAAATAGTGCTTTTTTAATTTTTATTCTGGGATTTGGATTTATGCATAAAATTCCTAATACCCAGACTGTTATTCTGAGATAAAGCAGAAAAAAGCTTAGCGCAATCGCATTACTTACACCCTATACATAATAACATATCAGGAGTTTATTACATTTTTTAGGTGTCACTGTTATTAACTGACAAGGAATGTCACACGTGTCGGATTGACACATTTATTTACCAATGAAATATTTATGGAAAAATAACAGGAGTCATTTTTGATGAAGAGATCACCATCACAGAGTGTTCGTTGCATAAGCTGTGAATTATCCTGTCAATTATTTCCGGATACTGTGGTACGCGCCAGCTACTGTCACCGAGCCACTTTTGCGATCTGGCCAGAGGGAAATAGTTTTCTGCAAAAAGGAATTATTGAAAAACTTCTCCTTAATAATCAAAATCATTTGTCGCGTGGGTTTATTTTTGTGGACTTTTCCTTCCCAAACCTGCGCCTGTTCGCCGATCCGCAATGGGTTGACCGGCTGGCCTACAGCGGTATGTATATTGTGTTGATAGCGGACAGGAATCTCGCGCCGTTAGCCAACTACTGGCTGTCGAAAAGCAATAAAATACAAGGGATTATATATTCCGATGATGATGATGAAGTTCAGCATCAGAAAATTCGCCGATTATTTACCGGCCACCTTGCGAACAGTAAACGCGGACGCTCACTCAACTATACAGAAATGATATTACTGAAGCGGTTTGTGTCAGGGAAAAGTATTCAGCAAATTACCAAAATAGATAATATAGATATTAAGAAAATATATGTCTACAAGCTCAGGCTTGAAGATAAATTAGGCCATAGCATTCATCAAATACTGTCGAATATTTTATAACGCATTTTTGATTCTTACTATTTTCACATCTTTGCGATGTGGTGGACGCCCTACGCCCGAAAGCAGGAGGCTATTATGAAAAAACCTAAGCATTACTCACGCATTGCGATAGCGGTATCAACCGCGTTAACGTCAATGGTATTTTCAACCCACGCGGCCTGGATTGATATTGATAGTCTTCCTGCCAGTGGATTGGTGAGCAGTCTTTCGCCGGAGTTGCAGGCTTTATTTCCTGCACAGACGAATGACAGTTTCAAAAAAAACAGCGAAACGCCGAATTATGTTTATCAGTGGAGTGCCGGTACCATTCCCGTTTATGGTCATGGATTAACGCTGAATGGGCCAGGAGGAGAAGCCTTCGAACACACCATTACCGTTATTCAGAACAGCGCGACGGGTAGCCCGGGCGTTATTTTCGGTGACGACCTTACGATTCGCACACAGTCAAAGAATGCCGCTAATAATGGTAAAGATGTTGACGGTATCCGCACGCACGGGGCTAATACGCCGGATAATCCAGTCTTTATTATCACCGGGGATCGCACCAGTATTTATGTGGACGGCCAGGATGGTGATGGTATTAACGCCGGATACAACGCCATCGGTCAGGGTGGGATAGGCTCAGCAAACATCTACGTCGGCGACGATCTGTATATTCAAACCACCGGTAACCAGGGACGTGGCATCACCGCCAACGCGTTTAGAGACGCAACGCTTGCCAAAAATACGATTATTGTCGGCGATCGTGCCCACATTGTGACTACCGGTAACAGCTCAGAGGGAATCCGCTCCGGACAGAGCGGGTCCTCAATCCGCCTTGGCAATGACGCCACCATCGAGACATCGGGCACTTCCTCAATAGGGGTCTACGCCGCCTCATCTTCCAAAACGGAACTGGGCAATAACGCCACTATTTCGGTGAGCGGAGCCAGCGCCCATGCGGTCTATTCCTATAATGCGACGGTGAATCTGGGTGATAATGCGACGATTCGTGTTAACAGCATCGATAAAGTTTACTCATTCAGCAAGGCCCCACGCGGCCTGTATGCGATTTCACGCGGCACGGTAAATCTCGGTGGCGGCGCTACTATTGCTATGGCGGGCAATCACAGCAATGAAAGCTATGCCATCAGTACAGAAACGGGCGGCATCGTCGACGGTTCTGCTGGCGGGCGTTTCCTTATCGACGGCGATCTTCACGCCGCCGGTGCTACTGCCGCAAACAACACCCAGCCGCAGCAAAACAGTACCATCAAACTCAATATGACTGACAACTCGTTGTGGAGTGGGGCGTCATACGTCACCAGCGCCACTGCCGGGACGGGGGTTATCTCGCTGCAAATGAGCGATGCGACCTGGAACATGACCAACAGCTCAACGCTCACTGACCTGACGCTGAACGGCGGGTCAGTGGTGAACTTTGGGCATGCTGACGGCGAACCGTGGCAGACGCTTACTATCAATGAAGATTTTACCGGCAACGGCGGAAAACTCGTTTTCAATACCGTCCTGAATGACGATGCCTCCGAAACCGACAAGCTGAAAGTGCTCGGCAACACCGCGGGTAACGCGTTTGTGGCGGTGAACAATATTGGCGGAACCGGGGCGCAAACCGTTGAGGGAATTGAGATCATCGAAGTGGCCGGTAATTCTGACGGTACTTTTGAGAAAGCGGGCCGTATTGTTGCCGGTGCGTACGACTATAACGTGGTGCAAAAGGGCAGCAACTGGTATCTGACCAGCTTTATTCCTGCTCCGCCGGATCCGGAAGAGCCGGACCCTGTCGATCCGGACCCGGTTGACCCTATTGACCCAGATCCCGTTGACCCGGACCCGGTTGACCCTATTGACCCAGGTCCTGTTGACCCGGACCCGGTCGATCCTGTCGACCCGATTATCCCTGAGCCGGAAGAACCTGTTGAGCCCCCTGTCACTGAGCAGCAGTACCGCCCGGAAGCAGGCAGTTATCTGGCGAACAACTACGCTGCTAACACGCTGTTCATGACCCGACTCCACGATCGTCTGGGGGAAACGCAGTACGTCGATATGCTGACGGGCGAGAAAAAAGTCACCAGTCTGTGGATGCGTAACGTCGGGGCACATACCCGCTTCAAAGACGGTAGCGGACAGTTGAAAACCCAAAGCAACAGCTATGTCCTGCAGTTAGGCGGTGACCTGGCGCAGTGGAGCAGCGACGGCCTCGACCGCTGGCACCTCGGCGCGATGGCTGGTTATGCCAACAGCCAGAACCGTACGCAGTCCAGTCTGACCGGCTACCATTCACGTGGTCAGGTCACTGGTTACAGCGTGGGACTGTACGGCACCTGGTATGCCAATGACGCTGACAAGACCGGCACTTATGTAGACACCTGGATGCTGTACAACTGGTTTGATAACAAGGTGATGGGTCAGGAGCAGGCGACGGAGAAATATAAATCCAGCGGGATCACCGCTTCTGTTGAAGCCGGTTACAGCTTCAAACTGGGTGAAAACGAGCGCAACAGCTATTGGCTGCAACCGAAAGCTCAGGTGGTGTGGATGGACGTGCAGGCCGACAGCCACCGCGAAGCGAACGGCACCCGCGTGAAGGACAACACCGATGGCAACCTGATGACCCGTCTGGGGGTAAAAGCCTTTATTAACGGTCACAACGCCATCGACGACGGTAAATCTCGTGAGTTCCAGCCGTTTGTTGAAGCCAACTGGATCCACAACACGCAGACGACTCGCGTGAAGATGGACGATGTGAGCAACGACATGCGTGGCACCAAGAACATTGGTGAGCTGAAAGTCGGCGTTGAAGGTCAAATCACTCCGCGCCTCAACGTGTGGAGCAACGTGGCCCAACAGGTTGGTGACAAAGGCTACAGCGATACTCGCGGTATGCTGGGCGTGAAATATAACTTCTGACGTAACTGCAGGTGACAGAAAGCCGCTGATTAACCGATCGGCGGCTTTATTTTTTGGGGAAGCGGTAGGTCGGATAAATGGCATCCGTCAATAAGGTTCAGTCATAAAGCCATTTACCCGCTTTTGCAGACTCTGCCAGCATGCGGAGTGTTAATGGCTGTGGCTCATCGTCATCTCTGCTACAGGTAAACATTGCATAAAGTATGAATGTCTCAATAGGCCAATATTTATAGAAATCGAAATTGACGCAATCAACATTGAAAGTTGCAAAGTAAGCATCCATGATGTCTGCGCCCGTTTCACTGGCCCACACATAATCTCCCGTTGAAAGACTGGTATCGAGAGTGACTGGCCAACGCTTTTTAAAGAATAAGCTGGGTTTATTAAATGTTTCATCGTACCAGGCGATGATATCATCATCACTTACCATAGCTTATCTTTACCTCTGACGTCTTTGAGACAGAGATAAACAGTAATTGCCATTTTAACAACTCATTTTGTTGAAAAATAATATATGAGGGTTTTTACGATTGGTTTGCAATAGTGAAAACATTAATAATAGAGAAAAATAAATAAATCATTCCACAGTTAAATTTAAAATAGCCATATATAATTAGGATGATTGGTTATGGAAGAGTGATTCATTTTGAAAGTAGGCCGGATAAGCGTTAGCGCCATCCGGCACCTGGTAAACCTATAAGTAACGCTTACAGGTTCAGTTATATGTTACTGAAGAGTCGCCAGCGTGCTCCCAATTCTATTCAGCTTCTGATTTGCCTCTTTCAACTCATCCTGCAACCGTTGCTCCTGCTCACCATAGACCATCAGGACGATGCAGCCATTCATCACTTTTACGGTAATCTGTTGCCCGGTATCAAACCCCGCTTCGCGTAGCCACTTGCCGGAAAGAATAATTTTGGGTGTGGATTTGTCGAAAACATTCGGGCGATATCCCACAATTACCGAACGCTCGGTTCCAGATTGGTCGGTGTCTGGGGTAGAATGCGAATCAGCCATAATCAACTCCTTGATAGTTGGTGAGGTTAGCTCTCGTCGGGTACTGCGAATACCGGGCGAGAGCGTTTATGAGTCAGGTCGTCAGATATAAAGGTACGTACCTGATTGGTGGTATACTGCTCTTGTAGGTACGTACATGTCAACAGCTAAACGCGACCCAAATCAGTCTAAATCCGGAAAAGCACCAACTTTCCAGATTCGTATCACACCCGAGTTAAAGGCGCAGTTCGAGGCTGCGGCAAAGGCAGAGGGGATGAGTTTGGGGAATTGGCTCAAAACCTTGGGGAGAAATGAATTACGTAAATTAGGTATTGAGCCAGAAATGTAGGTTAGTTCTATTAAGAATTTTGAGCGTCAGAGGATTCGGGAAAAGAAACTACATCCATTTTCAATGCTGTTTAACCAGAGAAAATTGAAGCCATCCCTTTGCGAATTTTTAGATTATCTAAATTTATTTGCCCGTGAGCAACAGCTATATAAATAGTATTCTGCAAATGAACTCGATCAAAATCGTAGCCTATATCTTTAGCCATAACAGAAAGTAAATTCGCAAAAAGTCTATGGCTAGTCTGATCCCATATCGTGTTACCACTCTCACTTTCTGGAAAGTGTGTGCATAAAGGAGTGTTTTTCGATAAGTTTTTGTACTCGGACTGCGAGCAAAGGACTTAAAAGTGTAGCAAAACAGTAGCGGCAGTTAGTGCTAAATTTATTGTCTTTTCCTTAATTCTGAAGGTTATGACAATTGAGACGAAATAAAATCTTTGAGGATGATATGAGCATTTTGGCGGAGATCACAGGAGTCGCATTTGATAGTTAATCATGTTGAATTTATTAATTATTTTCCTATGTACTTTTCTAACATGCCCCCAATTATGCCCCCACATGTTTTTCCTTAAGGAGCAATTGGCTGATTTATGAGCGTTTCAAGCCAAGGTTGAACTGTGCCCGATGAACATCCAAAGGTGTTAGCCAAGGTTCTTGATCCTGCCAGGAGAAACCCTTCTGGTCAATGCGTACAAGCTCGAATCGTTCTACTAGGAAATTAACAGCATCAGTAAGATTCACTCCCGCCTCTAAATGTTCAAGAATCGCCGTATCGTTACTGAACGGTGTGTCGTTGATCGTGAGGCCGTAATGATGTTCTAAAAGATACGTTAATAGTTTTTGCCAAATCTGGACAGGAGACAGGCGTGACGAAACCGTCACTGTTGCCGGTACAGTTGAAATATGCATGAGTTGATTCCCTGATAAAAGAAGAGGAAGGCGTTACCTGGTTATAGCTGACTGGGGATAAATAGCGATGTAAACATAACCATAAGAGCCGAGAGTGTCAGCTTCACAAGTAAGTCCGTTGTGATGCAGTGTGACGCAGTGCTGGCTGCGAGTATCAAGCTCGCCAGTGGTCAGCATCCGCTCAAGCTGTTTCGTCATTAGTGGAAACGCTTGGTCCAGACTCAATGCTTCATCATCACTGAATGAGCCATTAAACCCTGCCCGGTCAGCCAGAAAGTATAGGTGGTTGCCTTCCTGAACCAGGCGAGCGCCGAAGCACGGCGTGATATTACGTTTTAATCCCCACTGAAGGCAGGTTGCGTTCTCCGCCGATGTGTCGGATAAGGTGGTCGACTGCATTAACATATTCCTTAATGACTGAGTGGGATGATTAGTTCACCGTCACGCTGCGAAGAATGGCGTACGGGCCTGCCCGATCCTGACGACGTTCAACAAAAACAGCGAGTACACCGCTTATATCCTGAACTTCACGTCCGTAGTAATGGCGGACACTACCATGCCACTGGTAGTGTTCTGAACAGAAGGCAGATAGCCTGGATTCGGGATGCTGACGATAAATATGCATCGCCTGGCGCTTACTGATGATTTTCATTCTGCACCTCACAACCAGCCACATTCAGCAAAAGACACCACTTCGTTCCCGACCACAAGATGATCCAGCACACGCACTTCCACCAGAGCCAAGGCTTTAGTAATCCGCTGGGTAACATGTTTATCCTGCTGGCTGATTTCTGTCGTGCCGGATGGATGGTTATGCGCCAGAATGACCGCAGCGGCGTTATGTTTCAGGGCTGATTTAACCACTTCACGGGGATGCACTTCGGTATGGCTGAGCGTGCCGGTAAACAGTGTTTCTCGCTCCAGCAGGCAATGCTGATTGTCAAGATACATCACGACGAAGACTTCCCGCTCCAGGTGAGCCATCTGTAGTTGCAGCCAAGTTTTTGTGAGGCTGGTTGAGGTAAATGACTCACTCGGTTGACGCTGGTATTTCTCCAGCAGACGTAATGCTCGCTGGATGACTCGCTGCTCGTTTGCAGGAAATACCGGGGACAAATTGATCGTAGACATGGTTGCTCCTTAGAAAGAAAAGCCCTTCCGAATCTTCGGAAAGGCGTTAAGGGAAAATGGTGAAATGGTTCATGAAGCAAGCTGCAGCATATTCTCAGCCATCACCCAGAGGGCACGGTTGAGCTTCACATCACCGTCAATACCTTTCACTGCTCGGGTATGGGAGCGCTTTCCTTGGGTTGTTCTCCCCAATAGCCCGCCTTTAATCAGGTTTTCCTGAATACGCTGGTAAGTGGTCCACAGGTCGTTGCTCTCGTCCTGCCAGCGACGTGGCGAAAGTATCTGCGATTCCGTCACCGGCTGATGCTCTTCTCCAAAGCGATAGGTTAATGCTGCTTTCGCCATTGCCTGCTGTGCGGGTGGCGGCAACAAAAGCGACTGCATGGCATCGCGTTTCTCTTCTACGCGGTCAAATATCCCCAGTACTTCGTAGGCTCCTTCAATGACTTTCTCGACTACGTTGCCTTTGTGCGGCACCCGCACCTCACCGAAACTCTCCCCGCATACCAGCCCGTTCTGGCATACGGCACGAAATAACCCCGGCAGCATCTGGTAAGAGCTGGAACCATCATGGCTGTTCAACAGGATAATTTCTGGCACCTGTTTGCCGGTAATTTGTCCTTCCCGGCGCAGACGAAGCATGTGTTTCGTGTGCTCTCGTTTACTTTCATCCCGGACGCGGGTCTGGCAGGCAAAGAACGGACGAAACCCTTCACGTTGAAGGTTATTCAGCAAAGTAATAGTGGGAATGTAGGTGTAGCGTTCGCTCCGGGATTCATGCTTTTCTTCGCTGAAGACGCTTGGCACATAATGGGCCAGTTCGTCGCGGGTTAATGGGCGGTCCCGACGTACAAGGTTGACTGCACCAAAGCGGCTGGCTAAACGTGTCATAGTTAATTCCTTTAAAAATGGGCATAAAAAAGCCACTCCACTGGAGTGGCTTCGGATGGAAGATAAAATATTCAGGGAGAAGCTGGTGGCTGGTCTTGCTGTGGCGACAGTTCACTGTCAGGTAATGTCGGCGGAGTTAGCTTGTCGATCTGGTAATGTTGTAATCGCTGCAGAATAAAGGGTTTACTGTACTGGATGTATCGAAGACACCATTCGTACTTCACGACTCGCCTTATGATCAGAGGCAAGCGTTCATACGCTTTGCTGCACACCGATAAAACAAAGGCATCATCATTAATTCTGTCCTCTGCTATTGCAGCCAGCCCTTTGATAAAGGAGCGCTTCAGCTTTTGTCGAGAATTAGCTTTCAGGTGAACGTCGGAAGGCGATAGTACGTGTGATCCAGGAGCTGGCACACAAACCGTGTTGCCAGATAGGGGCTTTTTCAGGCAAGAGTAGCGAGTTTTTTTATGAGCCTTATCAGGCTAAGGGTCATCAGGCTGGCTCCCAATGTTTGGCATACGACCGACTTACTCCTTAGCAGAGTGAGTCCTGCAACGCTAAAAACAACGGGCCAGGTCAGATCCAGTGATTGTGTATCTATATCGTCAGGGAATTTCGGGTATTTCATAGGACTGTCCATAATACGTCCGGTATCGCGGGTAGCGTATACCGGACCGGGTAAATAATTAGGGGAGATCGACGGAAGCTATTTCCTCAGAAGCGTTTGTGGGGCCACTGTAAACGCCGACGTATTCATTTAGAGGGAAGATAATTACTGCATTATTCTTCGGATCAAAAGTGCAACCATTTAATCCTGCAATTGCAGCAGTTTTCCCTGAGTTTTTATTTTTCACAATCAGTTTATTGTCTGCACAGTTGCTGGCTTTAACAAAACTCACTACATAACCGTCCTGCTCAGCGACGGTTTCAGTCGTCGTTAGTTTTGGCTCAGGGCTACGTCCTGTCTGCCCACTTACGCGCTCGCGGCTGTAAGGAACATATTGAACAGCGTCGTTACGCATGGTTGGCGGGTCGTTGTTCATGCTCAGGTAAACAGGGCAGTCAGCAGCACCCACTGCACAGCTCTTACTGAAAATAGTACGAGACGGCCAGCCTTTAGTGCCAATGTAGGCTGCACCAGTTTCATCCAGGCAGTAAGTTTCCTCCCATGCATAGTCTTTATTCTGGCCCGGCATGGTGCGGGTGGTAATAAGGCAGGTCAGAGCTTTCACTGGCTTACCGTCGTAGCGGATAAAGTTTTGCTCCAGCGGTGCACCCGGGTACAGCAGGGGCGATATGTTTGCAGCCGCAGCCTTATTTTGCGCATCAACCGAAGCACTGGCCTTTCCGCTATGTTTTACGTTCACGGCCTCGTTGTTCATGTCCCGCAGCATTTCGCCGCCTTTTTCTGTCAGAAAGAAGGTATAGCGCTCAGGATGAATGTTCCCCTGAATGGTGATGGCAGAGCTGAATGCCGGGAGCGAAAGGGTGCAGACTAAAACCAGGCGTGAAATGAATGTCGCCATAAAAGATATCCTTACTGATGATTAACAATGTGGGAGCATGAGTTACTGGAAGGGGTGATTAATGGCTGATGCAGTCTTCCCAGTTGAGGTCCGACAGAGCGTCCCTGAGCCCTGCGGTTTTGAACGGGTGAGATACGGGTTTATTCTTCCGGGTGATTTCAATTTGCCCATGGTTGCCTGTGCTTTTGAGCGCTATAAAAGCCGCCTCATCTAGCGGGTAATGAACAGCGTCGATATTGATTCCCATGGCTTCTTGTCCATTATCTGGTATATCCATTGGCTCCTTATCAGACCCGCTATAGCTCACTATCAAATTGCTGTCCCGGCAGGTGATCGTCATACGTTCTCCGGCGCTATTGTCGGCGTTAAGTTCAAACTCCATCGCATTGACAGTGCCAAACCAGTTGCCCCATTGCTGCTCCTGACCCATGGCATGCACAACACAGCTAAACAATGTTGCACCGAAAAGAAGTACAGATGTGATCTTCAACATAGAGATTCCTTACTATTGTTTTACAAACGAAAAATGGCCTTTTGTTGTACAAAGGGCCATTCGATCGTATGCATTTTGTCCGGGGCGGGATAATCGTTATTACAGATCAGTTACCAGAAATTGATCGTTATTATCTATGTAAATAGCGATCAATAATTCACTATCAATAGGTATCAATTATCACCACTTGAAGTATCGATCGGTGTTGCAGATCAATGCGGTGAGACACTCCAGAATCTGTCCGGAATGATCTCACCGTGGTAATACAGGTCTGAAAAAAAATGGGATGCGTCAGAACGCGGGGATGCTCAGTCTTCGTCCTTGTCACCTTCCATCATCGCTTTTTGCAACCTCGTCCAGATTCTTTTTGAGGTTGAGCCCGGATTTTTATCTGGCATCGGTGCTGAGTGTTCATCACTGCGAGGTAATTTCCCCATACGTTTCAGAGCTTCCCCAATGGAAATATGCGTAACCTGGCCATCGCTGGAATTATCAGTAGGAGAGGCGTGCAGTACCGTTGCATTATGAGTTTGACAGTCCTTTTCTTCCTTTTCCGTTATTTCATTGACCGGAGCATATTGGCTATAGGACTGTATTTCCGGTATGAAGGACATGTTACTGATAGTAGCAAGTTCGGTAAGTGTTGTGACTGTAAATGGTTCAGAAACGGGATTGGGCGCGGATGTTTTATTCTTTATCCGGGCACGCAAAGATGCTTTTCTTTCTCTGGTATCAGAAGTTGCTCTGTACTGATGTACCTGCCATGCCTTTTTAAAACGTTGCATAAATAGTTCATCTTTTAAAAACAAATAAATGAACAAAAAATAAAACTTAACAGCCATGTATTTTTCAAAGGAGCCTGACGGCCTCAGCATGGATAGCATACTGCTGTTAGTAAAAGGTGCCGGATTGGTTTCTCCTGTATAATGCCCCTCACGGTCTTTTCTCCGGGTATTCATTCGACTTCTGTCTTTCTGAATGTATTTCCATGCCCAGTCGCATTTTTTCTTGCTTTTTGGTGAAAGAGGGAAATTTATACTCGAAGGATAAATTTCCTCCCACTTGTTACGAATCTGGCGCATCAGATCGAGCCTGGCTTTGAGGGTCGCAGGTGCACGGTCAAAAAAATCCTCTATAACTGATAGACGCTCTTTATTATCGACAGGGTAAGCATCCAGTTCCAGTTTATTGTAAAGGGAATCATGTATATTGGAATAGCGTTGGTTCCTTATTCTACCAACTATAAAAACGTCCAACTCAAGCAATTTGAATGAATCGTGTATCTGGCTTTTGATAAACAGCCATGTGAAGTAGCAAGCATCAGGTGATTTTTTTACCCAAGAAAATTCAGATGCGGGCATCTGGAGTGATTTAAACTCATTAAAATCTATTGTGTAGATCCTCTTGACCTCATTATCTTTTATCAGTCGCACAGCCTGATTAATTGCCTCTTCAGCGATTTCAATATTACTGCCAAATATGTCATCTGCATTGTAAATGTTTTTAGTTGATGCCAGTTTATTGGTCAGTATGGCCAGATCCTGATCAGATAGATACCACAAGAATAATCTCATGGCTCTCCTGTTATTTATTATTGCACTGTGCAGTGAATTTTCCACAAGTTACGTCCTGTAATACGTTTCGATTAAATTTCAATCATCATAAGGTCAGGTATAAAAATAGTCAAAAAAGAAGAGCGAAAACTAGTTATTTTCATAGCTATAAACGTAGCTTTTTATGTAGTAAAAAATGTAGTACATGACTGGCCTGTAAGTCTCGTAACGTCAGGGCTTTTACCATATTTATGGATGTGATTTCAGCATGGATTTCTGCTTCCAGTTTATCATAGTGTGACGACAGGGTGACTTCTGAGCATCTGCAGTAAAAGGTTGCAGCTTTTCAAATGCTGCCCAGATCACTGGGAATGTTAAATCGTACATACGCGACCAATGACATGAAAGGATGCCGACCGGTGTCCTCCTAATAAATTACGGAAACATGTCATGAGCACTATTAATATTCACGAAGATAAATTCGTTAGCATGCAGTTCATTACTGAACTAACAGGGTTATCTGATAAATGGTTTTATAAGCTGGTGCATGAAGGTAAGTTTCCAAAGCCGGTGAAGTTTGGTCGCAGCTCCCGCTGGATTGAAAGTGAAGTAAAAGAGTGGATCGAGGAGAGGATTAAATTATCGCGTTCTGGTTCTATTGTAATCTTTAATGAGGAAAACAAGTAAGCCCTTTCCTTATGAAAAACTAGCTAACTTCGGAGTGAATTCTAAATATAGAATGTGAATATCTCTTGGAATTCAGCGGTCGTTTAATACACCAGTTGTGTTGGTATGGTAATATATACTCATCAGTACATACCTGCTATACATGCGTAATATAAAAATCAACACCAAGCATTACACTAAAATAAGCAACAATAACTACCACATAAACTTCATTAATATCACATCAGTGATATATGTCCGATACGTTTATCAGTTAAACATGGCATCTACACTCTAACAATCTGAAGTGATATCACTCCCATCCTTTAAAACATTATGGCATCAGCAATGATGCTCTTCATTCTGAGAAAAGAAACAATGAATAATATCTATACACTCAATATGAACCATGCACCATTCAACACTCATTACTTACATCGATTGTCGAATGTCATTCATAACGCTGTGCGTGAACATCCAAGAACAACAGCCATTCGTGTTGACCTTCATGTACCCAATTATAAAGATACCGGTGATAGCATTTCTTGCATTATCGATATGAATAAAGGACTCATGTCCCGTTTTATTGAAGCACTTGATTCCCGTATACAGATATTCCTGAAGAACAAAATTAAAAATGGCATGAGAGTCTATCCGTGCCATTTACGCTACGCCTGGGTTAAAGAAATTGATAAAGATAAAAGTGATAAACCACACTGGCATGTGGTGTTATTCCTCAATAAGGATGCCTTTCTCGGTCTCGGTGATTATACGGGGAATGATTATAACGTGGCCTCTATGATTCAGGCTGCATGGTTGAGCGCTTTAAAGCTACCTTTAGCTACTGAATATTTAACGCTGATTCACTTCCCTGAGAACCCCTGTTATCACCTGAATATCAATAATCCTCCAGCCTACTCTGAGTCATATAACGGTTTAATGTACCGCCTTAGCTACCTGGCAAAGGAACGTACGAAAGTATACAGCAATGAGGAACGGTCATTTGGCTGTAGCCAGTCTTGATCGAACAAGGGCTGGTCAGAGTGTTACCGCTAGCCACATCTCTCAACCACACACAAAGCCAGCTAACCATGCTGGCTTTTTTATTTTTCTCCGGAGTTCATGATGAATTACTTCGTTTTAGCCACTCATGCCGTCACCGCAAAGGGCGAATGGGTTACACCAGAATCTGTTCAACAGGTTGATTTTGATTCAATGTATTGTATTTACTGCAAACTGCAGATCGGCGTTCAAGTTGATCCACTGACATCTACAAAAACGTTTGTGCACCTACCGGGACATATCAATAATGTTGCTCGGCTCAAAACATGTCGATTTAACAAGCTACAAACAGCACCAGAGCAAACCTCGCCAAAAATCATCCCATCTTCGGAAAAGTCCATTCGACCTACTAACACGACGATAAGGCAATGGCGATGCTGTTGGTGCCATGTTTGTTGGCATGGAGAGAAGATATGTCCTCAATGTGCTGACTGGATCTATGCAACTGATGTGTAAGAGCTGTATCGACTGCTTGACGCCAAAAAGCGGAAGTTATGCCAAGTAATTATTAAAACAACATCCGGCTCCAAAAGACCTATTGAAATGCGGTCAGCAAAACAGATACATTACGCACGTTGTTACCTTGTATCATCAGGATGTCGTTGACTGTGTTTTTTAGCCGCGAAGTCATTTCCAGAATCGTGCTTATCATCATGGCTGTTGCCGTGCTGAGCAGTTCGCTTATGGCAAAACCACAGGCTATGTATAATGTTCAGGATACAACGTCTGTCAGTGAGCATCAGCACGACAGCGATGAGCCGCTGAATGAACACGATCCGCTACTGTTCCACTCGCACGGTAATGTGCATCACCTCAATGCCGATCATTCCCACGATCTGAACAAGCTCTTCACTCTGACTGCCTTGCAGGCCTGGAACGCAGGTATGCGCGCGACGTTTGCACTGAGTTCAGAACAAATTCTGCGAATGCCACAGGCCACCCCCGAACGCCCTCCGAGATCCCTGTCTGCGTAATAACTGCTGTTAATTCGTTATTATTCAAACTGTAAGGATTTTGTATGAACACCTGCCTTAATTTACAAGGCCGGTTGAGCGGTGGCCTGTTTTCGACTCAGGCGCGTTCGGCTTGTCTGTTTTTCTTATTGTTATTGCTTTTCTACAGCCAGGGTGCGGCCGCACATGGCGTAGCCGAAGGCGACAAAGGGTATATCCAGGAAATCACTGGTATTAACATCATCCCGTTTATCTACCTTGGCGCGAAGCATATGGTCACCGGCTACGATCATCTGCTATTTCTGTTCGGCGTGATTTTCTTTCTCTACAAAATGCGTGATATCGGGCTGTACGTCAGCCTGTTTGCTATCGGGCACTCCACGACGCTGCTTATTGGTACGTTCTTTGATATCAGCGTCAGCGCCTATCTCATTGATGCCATTATCGGACTGTCCGTGGTCTACAAAGCCCTTGATAACCTTGGCGCATTCCAGCGCTGGTTTGGCTTTCAGCCTAATACGAAGATGGCTACGCTTATCTTTGGTTTCTTCCATGGCTTTGGCCTGGCGACCAAAATCAAGGAGTTCGAAATTTCCCCCGATGGCCTTTTCGTCAACCTGATTGCTTTCAATGTCGGGGTCGAGATAGGTCAGCTTCTGGCGCTGAGCGCCATCCTTATCATCATGAGTTACTGGCGGCAGACGGCGAGCTTTTTCCGCCATGCCTACACCGCCAACGTGGTGATGATGAGCGCCGGTTTCCTGTTAATGAGTTACCAGATTTGTGGCTACATTTTAGCCTGAGGGAGAAAAGAGAATGTATAACACCGATTTACCTACCCGCGCAGAGCTGCCGTCTGCAATGAAGCTGATGCAGTCCACTATTCTGGCGGCTATCGTCGCTTTGACGCTGCTGATAACCATCGTGATGCCTTCAGAATACGGTATCGATCCAACGGGCGTTGGCCGTCTGCTGGGCCTTAAACAGATGGGCGAAATCAAAACGCAGCTGGCGGAGGAAGCCGCCACGGACAAACAGGCGAGTACGAGCCAGTGGGGACAGTCAACCACTCCGGTGAATGAACGTCCGGTGCCAGATAACCCGCCGACAATCACGCAAAACAACTATCCGGAGCTGAGCGTTCCGGCGACAACTCGTGCGCCAGAAGCCCCAACTGCCGGTTCTCAGCGCAATCAACTGTTAATTACTCTGAAACCGAATGAAGCGGCTGAAGTTAAGATGGAAATGCGTAAGGATGCCCGGGTGACTTACCAGTGGACAAGCTCTGGACCTGTCAACGTGGATGCACACGGCGATCCGGTTAACGCACCGAAGGGGTTTTACCACGGCTATGGTAAGGACCGGCAGATAACCTCAAGGGATGGTGTGTTGCAGGCCGCCTTTGACGGTAAGCACGGCTGGTTCTGGCGAAATCGTGGTTCACAAACGATTACTATCCAGCTTGATACCAATGGCGAATACCAGAGCATTAAGCGCGTAATCTGATTAATCAGGCCCGCATTATGCGGGCCTTTTTACACACTTCGGCAATACAAGACTTTACACTCCAGCCTCTTACATCCCCCCTAGGGGGATGCTAATATTTTTAAACCGTTGTCACTGTCCATTGAGAGAAGCCCTCAGCGATGTACCTGATGTTTAAACGTTCACCCCGTTATATTCTGATGATTGTCATCATGGCCGTTGGCATGATGATATCGTCGATGGGGACGTTTGCGTCGCACGGTACAAACGGCCTGACAGGCTACGAGATGAATCTGCACGATGCAGAAGTCACCATGTCAATGCTGGATCACTCTCATGACTCTGACATCCCTCAGTCTGGCCACGCAGGCCATCATCAGACAGACCATTTCCATGAAACCCCTCAGCAGCCGCCCTCTGTGGAGATCTCCCTCTCTCCTGTAGCAGACAGATGGTTGCCGCTTGCCGATCTTCGCTGCCCAGTTAAGGCCACGGACATCATTTACCGCCCTCCAAGCACCCGCAAGATCTGATCGCTGTTGCCGGTAGCAGTTTGCTGCCTGGCGTTTACCAACTTCAGATTTAGCGGAGAAGCTATGTACACAGACTCCATACAGGCGCGTCGTGAGATTGCGCGTAATTTTACTGAACTTAATTATCGCATTAACCCTCTGCACTGGCAGACACTGTGCATGGGCGTGAATCGCGATCTCCAGGCCAAAAAACTGCGTCCGAACGTCCCTGTTCCTTCGCGGCGTAAGGTCATTCCGTTCCTGAAAATGATGCACAAAGAAACGGGTTCGATGTTGAAAGCTATTCTTGCTTTTGGTTTCGATGGTCCCTGGACCTCCAGCGGTGGTTCGTTTCGTCTGGCGCGAGAAATTGGGTTCGACATTGCCCACCATGCGAAAAATATTCACCACAAAAACGGTACCGTCACCTTCCTTGAAATTGGTGCTGCCTGGGCAGGTTTTCGTGCTGAAGAAGCGACCAGCCATCAGGCGACGATTTCCGGGCTTGCCCAGAGTTTCAGGGAGCAGCTTGGGGAGAGTGCATTCCTGCATTTCACCAATCTCACGCCATGGCACGAATCGCTGCCAAAGGGGGTGACTGAGCATCCCTACGTGACGGCAGCCGGTCTCTGCGCACTGGAAAATCGCGGCGTTCAGGCCGGTGGGGTCGATATTATTTATTCCCAGGCCGCAGCCTATTTCGAGCAGGACTACACAACGTTCCTTCGCAGCGCAGCCCGTCTGCTGAAAGGGGATGGCGTCTTAATCTTCAACCATGATCCTGTTCTGGCGAGCTCGATGGATGAAGTCGCGTGGGAGCACGGACTCCGGCTGGTCAGACGTAAGCAAATGGGCGGAATGAATGGCGCGATTGCCCGTTATCACCGGCTTCGTTCATCCCCAGTGAGTCAAATGGTTTTCCCCGGCGTAAACCGGGAACAGGACGATGAAGTGGTCTGTGAATCACTGGTTATGTCGGCACTTCGTCGCAGCGTGGAGGTGTAACGCCCGATATGTTGACGCGCAGACATTTTCTCACCACCACAGGAGCGTTGCTGATGACAACATTACTGCCGGGGGAAACCCTGGCAGCCTCTCTGGCCGAAAAAGTCAGTGATACATGGCAAAGAATTATCGCTCGCCGCACTGCTAAGGAGACGATAACGCCGGGCTGGATTTTGCAGTCGCTCGGGCTTCAGCCGGGCTCAACGGAACTGCGGAGAGCCATTTTTGAACTGGTCAGGCGCGTGCCCTATCAGCTGGGGTCATGGAATAACCAAAGCATGAGCCTGTTTGAGCAGGGTTTTGGCGACTGTCGTCATAAAGCCGCCACGGCCGAACGATTGCTGGTTGCCGGTGGGATTACGGCGAAGAGAAAACTGGTGCAGTTTGACTGGGCTGATTTGCCCGTTCCTCCGGAAATACTGGCTATTTTGCCGCAAACCCAGGGATTTCATGACACAGTGACTTTTGAGTTAAACGGGAAAACATGCCTGTTTGATGCCACCTGGGATATCGCCCTGCGCGGCGCGGGTTTCCCGGTGATGCCTTCCTGGGATGGCAACTCTGATACCTGGTCGGTGACTTCCCGGATGTCGACGCAGCAAACCGTACAGATGCCACAGCCCGGGCAGGATATTTACAGCGCTAACCAGATGAGCTGGCCTCAGCGCGAGAAAACCATGGCCTTCAACCAGGCGCTGAATAGCTGGCTGGACGACGTTCGGGCTAACCGTGATGACTGGTGCACTATCGTCCATAGCGATGTTGAAGCCACGCGGCTGAGTCTGAAAACCTGCCTGGGACTTCTGAGTTAACACCTTTCTCGTCAGTAGGGGCTTCGCAAGGAAGCGGTGATAACACCTTCGACACTTTTTATGCTGCTTCAGGTATAACGCTGGGATACCTGAAGCTTTTTTTATTCAACATATCAGATGGTTGACAAATCACTCATCCTCCCCACCAGGATAATGCTTGTCATTTTTTTCAGGTCCCTCTATGCTTCCAATATCCCCCCCAGGGGGATGCAAATTTAAGCCAAGAGAATTCCTGATGCTCAATATTCTTTCTAATCGTACCTATCGCCACCTGTTTATGGCACAGGTTATCGCCCTTATCGGCACCGGTCTGGCGACCGTTGCGCTGGGGTTGCTAGCTTATGATCTGGCCGGAGACAGGGCCGGTGCTGTGCTGGGTACCGCGCTGGCTATCAAGATGAGCGCCTACATTCTGGTTGCGCCAGTAGCGGCGGCCTTTGCCGACAAATTCCCGCGCCGCGCCATGCTGGTGACGCTGGACTTAGTCCGCGCTCTGGTGGCGATCGCGCTGCCTTTCGTCACCCAGATCTGGGAAATCTATATTCTGATCTTCGTACTTCAGTCTGCCTCAGCGGCGTTCACGCCAACCTTCCAGGCAACTATCCCGGATATTCTTCCTGACGAACGCGAATATACGCGGGCGCTGTCTTTGTCGCGTCTGGCCTACGATCTGGAAAGCGTTATCAGCCCGATGCTGGCGGCGGCGCTGCTGACGGTCATGAGCTTCCACAATCTGTTTGCCGGGACGGCGGTCGGGTTCCTCGCCTCTGCGGCTTTGGTTGTTTCCGTCACATTACCAAAGATGAAAGCGTTAACGGTTAAACGCAGCATCTATGACAAAACGACGCGAGGCATGCGTATCTTCCTGAAAACACCAAGACTGCGTGGCCTGCTGGCACTCAACATGGCCGTAGCAGCGGCGAGCGCGATGGTTATCGTCAACACCGTTGTTCTGGTTCAGGCTGATTTTGGTTTCTCACAGCGATCTACCGCCATTGCTCTGGCCTTCTTCGGTGTGGGTTCCATGGTGTCGGCGCTGGTTCTCCCAAAACTCCTCGACAAAATGAGCGACCGCATGCCGATGCTTGTGGGGACCGCGCTTTTAGTGATTGGACTTGGGCTGGGTATTTTCCTGAAGGATTACGTCACGCTGGTTGTGCTGTGGGCGCTGCTGGGTGTGGGCTATTCGCTTTCTCAGACGCCAAGTGGTCGCCTGCTGCGCCGCTCATCAACGGCTGAAGACAGACCTGCGCTGTTTGCTGCCCAGTTTGCACTGTCGCATTCCTGCTGGCTGGTCACTTATCCGCTGGCCGGGTGGGTAGGTGCCACATGGGGAACACAGGCTTCGTTTGTCGCCCTGACTATTGTGGCCGTGCTGTCGCTGCTTGCCGCCGTACTGATCTGGCGTCCTGAGCATGAAGCTTACGCTCAGATTCACCGTCATACCGATTCAGACACAACCCATGAGCATGATTTCGTCATCGACGATGAACATCCGTCATGGCCGAAGAAAGATAAGTAATTAACCCAAAAAGACAAAGAATCAGGAGAGGATAAGCCGATAAAAAGTGTGACCCTGGCGTTGATACACATTATCTTATCCCCTCCACCTGGAGAGGATAAATCATGACCGTTCACGCATCACACCCTGACATTATTAAAAGACTTAAACGTGCCGCAGGGCACCTGAAAAGTACCATCCAGATGCTCGAAGATGAAAGAGCCTGTCTGGATATCGCCCAGCAACTGCACGCAGTGGAAAAGGCGATAACGAATGCGAAGCGTACCTTAATTCATGACCATCTGGATCACTGCCTGGAGGACGCCCTTCATGCCGACCACAGTGAGTCTGATAACACGCTTAGCGAATTTAAAGAGATAACTAAATATCTTTAAGGCAAGCGAAACATGACTGATTTTTCTGCTCTTTTACAGCAAGGCGTGGCGAATGCCTGGCTGTTCATCCCCAGTGCGATCCTGCTGGGTGCGCTTCACGGACTGGAGCCGGGACACTCCAAAACGATGATGGCCGCGTTTATTGTGGCTATCAGGGGAACGGTGAAACAAGCCGTATTACTGGGGCTTGCCGCGACCATTTCTCATACGTCTGTGGTCTGGCTCATTGCTATGGGCGGGATGTACATCAGTCAGAAATTCACCGCCGAGTCCGCTGAACCCTGGTTCCAGCTGATTTCAGCCATCATCATTCTTGTCACGGCGGCATGGATGTTCTGGCGCACCTGGCGCGGTGAAAAACTGTGGAAAATGGAGCAGGAAGAGGAACATGGCCACGGCCATCACGAACATGACGAAACCCGCATAATCGATACCGGCCACGGCAGCGTTGAACTCTCTATTTTCGAGGAAGGGCAACCGCCTCACTGGCGTTTACGCACACTCAGCGGCAGGAAATGGGAAGCCAGCAATATATCTGTGGCCACAAGGCGGGGGACTGGAACGTATTCTCAG
Source organism: Citrobacter sp. RHBSTW-00599 (assembly GCF_013784065.1). Taxonomy (NCBI): domain Bacteria; kingdom Pseudomonadati; phylum Pseudomonadota; class Gammaproteobacteria; order Enterobacterales; family Enterobacteriaceae; genus Citrobacter; species Citrobacter sp. RHBSTW-00599. Next base: position 82,612 of record NZ_CP056717.1, read on the forward strand.
GTTTTCGACTTCGTTGAAAAAGACGGGTTTATGGAATCAGTCCTGGCAATCCCTGAGCCACACAGTTTCGATGTGCGCCTGTCTTTAGGCCATCGTGGGCATGTACACGATTATGATGTGGAGTTTCGTGAGCATAAGCACGGTCACGACCATGACCACTCCGCGCTGGAGGGGCTGGATGTTAATTCCCGCGAATACCAGGACGCTCACGAAAAAGCCCATGCTAACGACATCAAAAAACGTTTTGCCAATCGCAGCGTAACCACAGGGCAGATTATCCTGTTTGGGCTAACCGGTGGACTCATTCCTTGCCCGGCGGCCATCACCGTTCTGCTGCTCTGCATCCAGGTGAAGGAATTTACGCTCGGCGCTGCACTGGTACTGTGTTTCAGTATCGGCCTGGCGATTACGCTGGTATCAGTAGGCGCGGCGGCGGCTTTCAGCGTTCGTCAGGCGACAAAACGCTGGAGTGGCCTGGATACGCTGGCGCGTCGGGCACCGTACTTCTCAAGCGTACTGATTGCCCTGGTCGGCATCTACATGGGTTATCACGGCTGGATCGGCGTGACTCGCTGATTTCGCCTTACGAGACTCATCTCTGAACCCACCCATCGGTGGGTTTTTTATCTCTGAAGCCCGTCACATTTTTATCCCCCTACCGGGGATAGCAATTGAGCTTTTACAGGCGCTCATTTATCATCGAAACATCCTCCCTGGGAGGATGTAAAATCATAAATGGAACCTGCTATGCAAAAACAATACTTCAGTCAGTTCATCAACGTCACCGGCGTGTTGCTCACTTCATTCATCGCCATTCCAGCCCTTGCGGCGCAAGGCGGTTTCTCCGCAGAGAAAGAGCCAGTCGCCACTGAGCGCATGTATGCCGGTCATAAGGTTCAACAGGAAAACAGTCAAAGTCGCATTCAGGCCGTGTCGTCAATGCACGAAGGGGCGTGGATCACGCTGGAAGGCAATGTCATCAGCCAGCAGCAGGAAGAGTGGTACACCTTCCGCGATCCAACCGGAACCATCAAAGTTCGTATTCCGCAGAAAGTCTGGAACGGGCAGCACTTCGATGCGCAGGATCTGGTGCGGGTGAGCGGGCAGATAAGCCGTGAGAATGGCACCACGAGCGTTAATGTTGAAGTGATTAAAAAGCCTTAATGTGAAGAGTCATTAGAACTGTGAGTTCAACGGGTCGATGGAACGCTTATTGTGGGATTTTTTTATCATGATATCAGTAAGTTGCTTAACTTATTGATATTCATATTTTTATAAAATTACCTAAAGGATGTAACCCCCATTCTGATATGCAAATAAAATCTTCAGGGATTCAAGAAATGTTGATAGAACGAACTTCTTATGGCGTTACGCCGATGCTAAACTGAACTAAAGGTTTTGTTTGTATGGGTATGCTCAGGGGAAAAAGATGGCTAACGGTAAGGTTCTCAGACAGCTTATAAAAGCTGGAGCGACGGGTGATGTCGCGGCCTTCCGTCGTGTTTCGGAAGTGATCATTGAAGAAGAACGACAAAAACAACATCATCTTCTTGCCAATGACCTTGAACATATTCTTTATGGGGATCACGCGATACAAACCTCTCGAGTGCCAACTGCACCTCCAGTGCCAGTGGACAAAGAGCGAGGCTTGCCTTTGCTAGATATTAGACAGCCAAGTCGTTCTTTAGATGAAATCGTACTACCTGAATCAAGTTCAGATGCTGTCGAAGAGATACTTGAAGAAAATCGTAGGGCTGATGTGTTACGCACTTACGGAATGAAAGCTATCAGCAAAGTTATTTTTTTTGGTCCTCCTGGGTGCGGTAAAACTCTTGCTGCAGAAGTAGTGGCTTGTGAATTGGATATGCCGTTGGCCATCGTCAGGCTTGATACTCTGGTTTCTTCATATCTTGGTGAAACTGCTGCTAACTTACGCCAAATATTTGATTTTATCTCTCAATACCCAATGGTTGTACTCTTCGATGAGTTTGATGCTATAGGTAAAGAACGTGGGGATAGTGGGGATCATGGTGAGTTAAGACGAGTTGTGAATGCTGTTTTACAAATGATGGATGCGTACCAAGGAAAAAGCTTAATTCTTGCAGCAACAAACCATGAACATATCCTGGATAGTGCTATTTGGAGGCGTTTTGACGATGCTATCGAGTTCCCACTACCCGATAAACATCAGTTGTCAGAATTGATGAAACTCAAACTTCGTGGTATTCGCCGCCAGTTTGAGCTTGAAGACGATGAGGTTCTCTCATTATTCATTGGAAAAAGTGGTGCTGATTTAGAACGGATTGTAAGACGTGCAATCAAGAGAATGATTTTACGTAGCCAAGAGTTTTTGACTCTCAAAGATCTTAAGAATGCACTTTTACGGGAAAATATAAACAAAACTCGTCAGGGATAATAAATGACGGAACAATATCAACATCTTATTATTGCTAAAGAATCTCTTCAGAACCCTAGACGCACACGCCAGTTCAAAATTCCGAGAACACAGCGTTCTGACTTGCGCTTGCATGGACGCATTTTGTCTGAGCAATTACGAAGTATTACACAATTAGCTAATCCACAAATTCCAGGAAAGGATAATGATGGTCGGTATATGCTGAAGTTACAGTATACCGGGATGTTAGATATTGCTCATATGGATAGGCATGGAATAGAGTTCGTCAGTCAAGAAGATAAAACAATATGTATTGCCTTTGCTGATGAACGAGGAATCGCTCTTTTTGAGGAACACCTTTCACAGCTTGGTCACGCTCATATAACCTACCAGCAAATTTTAACCGCATTGGATAGCGTTGATGTTTGGACTAATGAGGATCGCAAAAGCTGGTCAGTGAAACAGTATGGGTTTCCTGATTCAGATACCTTCGGTCTAGATGTTGAGCTGTGGCCGGTAGAAACGACACACCATCCTTCTCGAGACCGGATCTGCGGAGAATTTGAAAACTGGCTCCGTGAAAATATGATTCATCGCTTGGATAGAATTAATCTTGATAGTTTGCTGATGTACCGGGTTAGAGTAAATTTAGATCAAGCTGAAAAACTGCTTGAGCACCGTGATGTTCGAATGGTGGACCGTCTCCCTGTCAGTGGAATCTCGTATGAGAAATTGAACAAAGATATCAATCTCATCCCCGAATATATCCCATCTCCATTACCTAATGCCGTAAAAGTTTGCATCCTTGATAGTGGAATTAATACCGCACATCCATTATTGCGTAGTGCAATAGCTGAGAGTGCCTGCTTCGTGGATAATGAAGATGAATCTGACCATTTTGGACATGGTACTGCTGTTGCGGGTATTGCCCTATATGGTGATGTTGAGGCTTGCGACGCTAGTAATTTCTGGCAACCATCAATGTGGTTATATAATGGCAAAATTCTTAATGCCCAAGGGGAATTTGATACTGCTACGATTGAAACAACTTTGACCGAAGCAGTAGAATATTTCGTTGGTCTAGGATGTCGTATTTTTAACTTATCACTTGGCAATGTAAATGCGCCTTACGATGGAAAACACATCCGAGGTATTGCTTATGTGCTTGATGTGCTGGCGAGGCGTCACAATATCCTTTTCGTAGTTTCCGCAGGTAATTTTAATGGTAGCAGCGACCCTGATGTTCCAGCAGAAAGTTGGCGGACAGAGTATCCCATCTATTTAATCCACGATAGCTCAGTTATTATTGATCCAGCGCCCGCACTCAATGTTCTAACGGCAGGAAGTTATGCAAGGCATAATGCAACATTTGACGCTCAACGTCGTGCTGATGAAATTAGCCATTTAAGCCCAGCAGGTGAATATCAACCTTCGCCATTCACACGGCATGGACCTTCTGTGAAAGGTGCATTTAAACCAGAAATAGTTGCGCACGGTGGAAACTTTGCGGCACCTATGCGTAATGCTGGGGGTCAATGGCGACAACATGCAAGAGGACTTGGTGTGCTAAGCTGCCACCATCAATTCCAAGGAAGTACACTTTTCTCTGAACAAAGTGGAACTAGTTTTTCTGCACCTTATATCACGCACCTCGCTGCGCGTTTACTCAATGAATATCCAGATATGTCTGCTAATATGTTGCGAGCTATGCTTGTCAATCACGCTGCGCTGACATCTCAGATGGAGAATACATTCTCAGAAGAGGTTACAGAAAATTATAAATCTGAACCTTCAACCCGAAATCGTAGTGTTATTCGAGATGTCGTTGGATATGGAATTGTTGAGGAAGATGGTTTATATCGCTCGTCCGAGGAAGTGGTTGTGATGATGTGTGAAGAGCAAATCTCTGATGACACTCATCAATTCTTTGAGCTTCCATTACCTACATCTTTTTTAAGAACTCAGCGAGCAGTAAGAGAACTGCACATTACTTTAGCGTATTCACCAGTAGTCAGGACAACGCGATTAGATTATACAGCAACACAAATATCTTACAGGCTTGTTAAAGGTTCTTCGTTGCAAGAAGTTCAGCAATACTTTAATCATGATATACAAGATGGTACTGATTCTAGGAATGACGATGCGGTAAGCAATCGTTCTATTACTGCACAACAACGTGATCATGGTACAGTACAATCCTCTAGTTGGACTTTTAAGCAAAGGTCTCCAGATGAAAAGTGGTTTGTGGTTGTAACTAGAAATGATCGTGAGTGGGGCACCCCACTTAATAGCCAACATGAATCTTATGCATTAGTTGTTACTGCAACGGACAGAGAAAACGCTGAAGCTAATCTTTATGCCGAAATTGAGGCACGAATTCGTGAGCAGGAGCGTTCCAGGGCTCGGGTAAGTTAAATATAAAGTATTTAGCTTTTGAGCTAGGTGGGAAAAAAAAAGATTCTCAATCTCTATTATAAGAATGCTAATATGGGTTGAGAATCTTTATACTGCTGAATTTTCACACACCTTGAGAGGCTAAATTTTCTACATAATCTGCATACTTCTGCATCATTTCTCTCCGCCCTTCCAAATACTGAGCATGGTTGTAAGTCCCACGTATCGCATTCTTATCCACATGCGCAAGCTGCGTTTCTATCCATGCTGAGTTAAAGCCTTTTTCATGAAGGATAGTACTCATCGTGTGGCGGAAACCATGCCCCGTCAGCCTTCCTTTATATCCCAATAGCTCAATCACCTGATTAACGCTTTCCTTTGAGATCGGCTTCGTTCGATCATTGCGTCCGACGAAAACCAGTGGGTATAGCCCCGTAATAGGCTTTAGTGACTCAAAAAGTGAGACAACCTGATTCGACATCGGAACGATATGTGGTCGTTTCATTTTCATCACTTCAGCGGGGATCTCCCAAAGCCGCTTTTCAAAATTGATATCCTCCCAGCGGGCAAAACGTAATTCCTGAGTTCGTACCCCTGTAAGCATGATGATTTGAGTCGCAGTCTTGGTAATAACGCTACCGGTGTAACCGGCAAGATCCCTAAGAAAGTGAGGGAGTTCTTCGGCAGTCAGGAATGGAAAATGTGTTTTCTTTGGTGTTGCGAGGGCTGTGGCGAGATCGGGTGCTGGATTGTATTCCGCGCGTCCGGTCACAATCGCATGACGGAATACTTCACCGCTGCGCTGCCTGACTTTGCGCATCTTTTCTAATGCACCACGCTTTTCCATACGACGAAGGGTTTCCAGCAATTCCATGGGCTTAATTTCAGCTATAGGGCGCTTACCGATGTAGGGGAAAATATCCTTTTCAAAGGTATCAATAATTTCATCGCGATAGCGTAATGACCAACGATCCGCTCTCAACTGATGCCATTCACGCGCAATAGCTTCGAAGGTATTTTCATAGTTAAGCTTTTGGGCAATTTTCTCTGCTTTCTTTACTTCACCGGGATCGCTTCCAGCAGACAGCAGCTTTTTCGCAGCATCACGCTTTTCGCGTGCTTGAGCGAGAGAAACCTCGGGATAAACGCCGAAAGCAAGACGCTTTTCTTTACCAGCGTAGCGATACTTTAAACGCCAGTAACGTGAGCCGTTGGTAGTTACTTCTAGGTAGAGGCCTCCACCATCAGATAGCTTATACGGCTTCTCTTTGGGCTTGGCTGTATCAATTTGTCTGACTGTTAGCTTCATTGGGGGCATCTCAAAATAGGGCTGTAAATCATGCCCCCCATTATGCCCCCAGAATTCACTTGATTCTGGTAGAGACAGTAGACCTCGGGAGAACATAATAAGCGTTAATTGCGGGTATTATAGGGGATTTACTTGAGACAGTGGAGTTCAGTTGAGGCTAATTGGCGGAAGATCACAGGAGTCGAACCTGCCCGGGAACGCTGGCGTCCCCAACTGGATTTGAAGTCCAGCCACCTCACCGGAGATGACGATCTTCCGCGCCTCGATTGCTACATGGAGGCGGGGCGCATTATAGCTACTTCCAAACGTTTCCACACCCCCTCACTCACTTTTTTAACTTCCGTTTCTCTATACCATGACCAGTTTCAAATAAATCCCCGCAAAATCCATTACTTACACTTAGACACATTTTTAGACGCTACGCTGATCACAGAAAACAAGAATCGTAATTTGATAACGAGATATCGGAATACCCGCGCTCACAGGGATGGTTTACAAGAACTGTAACCGGTATCAGGGCGTGTGAAAGTGCTAACAAGGATGCGTAATGAAAAGTGAAATTCTGTCTGTTAAAGAGAAGATTGGCTACGGAATGGGCGATGCGGCTAGCCACATTATCTTCGATAACGTCATGTTATATATGATGTTCTTCTATACCGATATTTTTGGTATTCCTGCCGGATTTGTCGGCACCATGTTCTTACTGGCCCGCGCGCTGGATGCCATCTCAGACCCTTGTATGGGGTTGCTGGCTGACCGTACCCGTTCGCGCTGGGGGAAATTCCGCCCATGGGTGTTGTTTGGCGCACTGCCGTTTGGTCTGGTTTGCGTGCTGGCCTACAGCACGCCGGATCTCAGCCTGAACGGCAAAATGATCTATGCCGCAATCACCTACACGCTGCTGACCCTGCTTTATACCGTGGTCAATATTCCCTACTGCGCGCTGGGCGGCGTGATCACTAATGACCCAACGCAGCGTATCTCCCTGCAATCATGGCGCTTTGTGCTGGCGACGGCGGGCGGCATGCTCTCCACCGTGATGATGATGCCGCTGGTGAATCTGATTGGTGGCGAAGATAAAGCGTTCGGCTTTCAAGGTGGGATTGCGGTGCTCTCCGTGGTGGCGTTCCTGATGCTGGCGTTCTGCTTCTTCACTACCAAAGAACGCGTGGAAGCGCCGCCGAGCACCACCTCTATGCGTGAAGACCTGCGCGACATCTGGCAAAACGACCAATGGCGCATCGTCGGCCTGCTGACCATCCTCAATATTCTGGCCGTCTGCGTTCGTGGCGGGGCGATGATGTATTACGTCACCTGGATTTTGGGTAAGCCGGAGGTGTTTGTCGCCTTTCTCACCGCCTATTGCGTCGGCAACCTGATCGGCTCTGCGCTGGCAAAACCGCTGACCGACTGGAAATGCAAAGTCAGCGTCTTCTGGTGGACCAACGCTGCGCTGGCGGTAGCGAGCCTGGCGATGTTCTTTGTGCCGATGCACGCCAGCATCACCATGTTTATCTTTATTTTTGTCATCGGTGTACTGCACCAGCTCGTTACGCCAATCCAGTGGGTAATGATGTCCGATACCGTTGATTACGGCGAATGGTGCAACGGTAAACGCCTGACGGGGATCAGCTTTGCGGGCACGTTGTTCGTGCTCAAGCTGGGTCTGGCGCTCGGCGGGGCGCTGATCGGCTGGATGCTGGCGGGCGGGGGCTACGACGCCGCCGCGAAAACCCAGAACAGCGCCACCATTAGCATCATCATCGCCCTGTTCACCATTGTCCCGGCGATTTGTTACCTGCTGAGTGCCGTGATTGCCAAACGCTTCTATACCCTGAAAACGCCGTATCTGACGGAAATTATGAATCAGTTGGCTCAGGGCGCGCGCCGCAACCAGCAGGATTTCACGACGAAAGAATTACAGAACTAAGGAACTGACGATGAAAATTAGCGATGGAAACTGGCTGACCCAACCTGGACTGAATTTAATACACCCAATTCAGGTGTTCGACGTTGAACAGCAGGGTAACGAGATGATTGTCTACGTTGCGCCGCGCGATGTGCGTGAACGTACCTGGCAACTGGATACCCCACTCTTCACCTTACGCTTTTTCTCGCCGCAGGAAGGGGTGGTGGGCGTACGTATGGAGCACTTCCTGGGCGCGCTGGATACCGGCCCACATTACCCGTTGAATGTGTTGCAGGACGTCAATGTTGAGATGCGAAACACCGCTGAATTTGCCGAACTGAAGAGCGGCAATCTGAGCGTTCGGGTGACCAAAGGCGAGTTCTGGTCGCTGGATTTCCTGCGTAATGGTGAACGTATTACCGGCAGTCAGCTAAAGAATAGCGGTTACGTGCAGGATACCCACAGCGGGCGTAATTATATGTTTGAGCGTCTGGATTTGGGCGTGGGGGAAACGGTGTACGGGCTGGGCGAGCGTTTTACCGCGTTGGTACGTAACGGCCAGACGGTGGAAACCTGGAACCGCGATGGGGGCACCAGTACCGAGCAGTCTTACAAGAACATCCCGTTTTATCTCACCAACCGCGGCTACGGCGTGCTGGTGAACCATCCGCAGTGCGTGTCGTTTGAAATCGGCTCTGAGAAAGTGTCGAAAGTGCAGTTCAGCGTTGAAAGCGAGTATCTGGAATATTTCGTCATCGACGGCCCAACGCCGAAGGCGGTGCTGGATCGCTATACCCGCTTTACCGGCCGTCCGGCGTTGCCGCCAGCCTGGTCGTTCGGTCTGTGGCTGACCACGTCATTCACCACCAATTACGACGAAGCGACGGTGAACAGCTTTATCGACGGCATGGCCGAGCGCAATCTGCCACTGCACGTCTTTCACTTCGACTGTTTCTGGATGAAGGCCTTCCAGTGGTGCGACTTTGAGTGGGACCCGGTGACCTTCCCGGACCCGGAAGGTATGATCCGCCGCCTGAAAGAGAAAGGGCTGAAGGTGTGCGTATGGATAAACCCCTACATCGGTCAGAAATCCCCGCTGTTCAATGAACTGAAAGCGAAAGGGTATCTGCTCAAGCGCCCGGACGGTTCCCTGTGGCAATGGGATAAATGGCAGCCGGGCCTGGCGATTTATGACTTCACTAATCCACAAGCCTGCGAGTGGTATGCCAACAAGCTGAAAGGTCTGGTGGATATCGGCGTTGACTGCTTCAAAACTGACTTTGGCGAACGCATCCCCACGGATGTGCAGTGGTTTGACGGTGCCGATCCGCAGAAGATGCACAACCATTATGCGTACATCTACAACGAACTGGTGTGGAACGTGCTGAAAGAAACCGTCGGTGAAGAAGAGGCGGTGCTGTTCGCCCGTTCGGCCTCCGTGGGCGCACAGCAGTTTCCGGTGCACTGGGGCGGCGACTGCTACGCCAACTATGAATCGATGGCGGAAAGCCTGCGCGGTGGCTTGTCTATTGGCCTGTCCGGCTTTGGCTTCTGGAGCCACGATATCGGCGGCTTTGAGAATACCGCTCCGGCGCACGTCTACAAGCGCTGGTGTGCGTTTGGGCTGCTCTCCAGCCACAGCCGCCTGCATGGCAGTAAATCCTACCGTGTGCCATGGGCGTACGATGACGAATCCTGCGATGTGGTGCGCTACTTCACCGAACAGAAATGCCGCATGATGCCGTACCTGTATCGTGAAGCAGCGCGCGCTAATGCGCAGGGCACCCCGATGATGCGCGCGATGATGCTGGAGTTCCCGGACGATCCGGCGTGTGATTATCTCGACCGCCAGTACATGCTGGGCGATAGCGTGATGGTCGCGCCAGTGTTTAGCGAGGCGGGCGATGTGCAGTTCTACCTGCCGGAAGGACGCTGGACGCATCTGTGGCGTAATGATGAGGTGGCCGGCAGCCGCTGGCATAAGCAGCAGCATGACTTCCTGAGTCTGCCGGTTTATGTGCGTGACAATACCCTGCTGGCGCTGGGTAGCAATAACCAGAAGCCGGACTACGCCTGGCACGAAGGGACAGCGTTCCAGCTGTTCCATCTGCAGGAGGGGCGGGAAGCACTCTGTGAAGTTCCGGCTGCTGACGGCTCGGTTATCTTCACGCTGAAGGCGACGCGTGTAGGTAATACCATCACTGTGAAAGGGAATGGTGAGGCACGTAACTGGACGTTGTGCCTGCGAAATATTCAGAAAATTGGCGGCATTAAATGCGGGTCGCATATGGGCAGCGAGCTGGGTGTAGTTATTACTCCACAGGGCAGTGAGCTGACGATTACCTTGTAAGCATGTGTCGACGTGGTGCCGGATGCGTCTTATCCGGCCCACACCGCGAGCAGCGTTCCAGATCTGAAAATCAAAAACATCCCGACTTAAATTTTTACCTCACCATATTTGCGAGCGCTATCACTCTAATTCCCGCGAAAAATGTGATCTGCGCCGTAAATATCTCACTATTTCCTCTTTTTGTCTTATTTCTGTCCGGAATACAGGACACGATTTAGTATTGTTGGCGCATCGTAGTCCTCTTATATTTATCATCACGGATTACACGTGGAGCATAAACGCTTCTTTATAACCTAAATAATTCGAGTTGCAGGAAGGCGGCGACGCAGCGAATCCCCTGAGCGTACATAAGTACGTGACAGGGGTGAGCGAGGAAAGCCAACGCACATGCAGCTTGAAGTATGACGGGTATAGATATTTAATCTGGTATGTAATAAGGGTAAATAATGCAAATGATTACCTCGCGACAAAACAGATTATTAAAGTTTCTTCTGTCCCGGAAGGAATATGTTACGCTGCTAAAAATTGCCGAATATTTATCTGTTTCAGAGAAGACCGTCCAGCGCGATCTGCGGTTACTGGAACAATGGTTATCGGAATGGAAAATATCCATCGATAAACGTGCCGGTGCGGGCGTGATATTAAGTGCCGATAACATTACTGACCTTTTATATCTGGATCAGTTATTAGGGTCGGAGGGTGATGATGCTGACGGCATGATGAATAATTCACGGCGGGTTAAGATAGCCTCGCAATTATTAAGTGAAACGCCGCATGAAACATCGATCAATAAATTATCCGAACGTTATTTTATTAGTAGTGCATCGATTGTTAACGATCTGAAAGTGATTGAATCGTGGATTACCCCGCTGGGCCTGTCGCTGATTCGCAGCCAGAGCGGCACACACATTGAAGGCAGCGAGAGCGGCGTGCGCCAGGCGATGGCGTCGCTGATTAACGGTGTGATTAACCATAATGAACCTGGAAGCGTGATTTATTCACGACTTGATCCGGGCAGTTATAAAGCGTTAGTGCATTACTTTGGCGAAGAAGACGTTTTATTTGTCCAGACGCTGTTGCAGGAAATGGAGAACGATCTGTGCTGGTCGCTGGGCGAGCCTTATTACGTCAATATCTTTACTCATATTCTGATCATGATGTACCGCATTACGCGGGGCAATGCGCTACCGAGAAAAGAAGAAAGCATCACGTCATGTGATGAGAACATCTTTTCCATTGCCAGTCGCATGATTCAGCATATCGAAAAACGCATTGCCCACCCGCTGCCGGAAGACGAAGTCTGGTTTATTTATCAATATATTATCTCTTCCGGTATGGTGATTGAAGAGCATAACGATGTGAGCGTAATTGGCCATATGCACTCCAGCGACGAAGCACGCTTGATCACCCATCGGCTGATTGCCACCTTCGCCGAAATGGTTGACTGCGATCTTAGCCAGGACACTGCGCTGTATGACGGATTGCTGATCCATATTAAGCCGCTGATTAACCGCCTCAACTACCAGATCCGCATTCGTAATCCGCTGCTGGAGGACATTAAAGGCGAGTTGCAGGACGTCTGGCGTCTGACTCAGTGCGCGGTGAATCGGGTGTTTAGCGGCTGGGGCGAACGGGCCGTGTCGGATGATGAGGTGGGATATTTAACCGTGCATTTTCAGGCCGCGATGGAGCGTCAGATAGCGCGTAAACGTGTGCTGCTGGTTTGCTCAACCGGTATCGGCACCTCTCACTTACTCAAAAGCCGCATTCTGCGCGCCTTTCCGGACTGGACCATCGTCGGCGTGGTGTCGGCAGGCAGCTTGCCCTCCGTCCTGACGGACGATATTGAACTGGTGGTATCGACGATCAATTTATCTGCCGTTGCCATACCGGTCGTGTATGTCACCGCCTTCTTCAATGATGCGGATATTAAGCGGGTAACAGAAACGGTTATTACGGAAAAATTACATCGGGCGACGTCGCTGGTCGTTGAAAATTAATGTCTGAACTCCATGAGGTATGATTTATGGACATCACGAAAATACTCAATACGAATCGCGTTATTTTGGACATGAAGGCCACAAACAAAACGGAGGTTATTGAGGAACTGACGGATATTCTGCAAAAAGATGGGGCAATTAGCTGTCGGGAAACGTTTATTCAGGATGTCTGGCAGCGTGAATCAGAAGGCTCGACCGGCTTCGAAAATCATATTGCGATTCCGCACGGGAAATCCTCGGCGGTGGTCAATACCACGCTGGCGATTGGGCGTACCCGCCAGGATATTCCCTGGGAAACCCTGGACGGCAGCAACGTGCGCTGCATCATTCTGTTTGCCGTACGCCTTGAAGATCAAAACACCACCCATATTCGTCTGCTTTCGCAGGTTGCCGGCGCGTTGGCGGATGACGACATTATTGAACAACTGTTAGTCGAAAGCAGTCCACAGAAAATTATTGAGCTTTTTAGCCAATATGCTGAATCCAATGTCTGCTAAATAAAACGTGGAGCATGTTATGAATATTGTTTGTGTTGCCGCCTGTACGGCGGGTATTGCGCACACCTATATTGCCCGTGAGAAGTTAATTAAAGGTGCTAAAGCGCTTGGTCATAATATAAGAGTGGAAACCCAGGGGACTATCGGCACGGAAAACGAACTGCTGACAGAGGACATTTCTGCTGCTGATGTCGTGATTCTTGCTGTGGATGTAAAAATAAAAGGGGAGGAACGATTTTTAAATAAACGTATTGTGCGAGTGAAAACTGAAATTGTCATAAAGTCGCCCATTCAGTTTCTTGAAAAGGTCGAAAAATCATTAGTTAATAATAACCAGTAGCGATCCCCATTCTGGAGGGATTTCACATGAGTGAAAATAAAATTCCGCTATCTCAGGAAATAAAAAGACATTTATTAACCGGGATTTCGTGGATGATCCCGTTAATTGTTGCCGCCGGGATCTGTATTGCTCTCGGGCAAATACTTGGCGGTACTAACGTGGGTGAAAAAACAGGAACCATACCCTGGATGCTCAACCAGATTGGCGGCTGGGGGATGGGGTTAATCGTACCGCTGATTAGCGCGGCGATTGCGTACTCTATTGCTGACCGCCCCGGATTCGCGCCGGGTCTGATTGTCGGCTTTGTCTGCGGTGAAATTCATACCGGTTTTATCGGCGGGATGCTGGGCGGTTTTCTGGTCGGTTATACCGTCCTGCTGCTCAAGCGCTATATCCGTTTGCCGCAGTCGATGCAGGGGTTGATGCCCATCATGGTGCTGCCGGTACTGAGTACCGTCATTGGTGGCCTGTTGATGATGACGCTCATTGGCAAACCGATAGCCTGGCTGCAGGACGCGTTGATTCATCTGCTGGAGTCCATGCAGGGCGGGTCACGCTTTTTAATGGGGGCCATCCTTGGCGCAATGGCGACATTCGACTTTGGCGGACCGGTGAATAAAACCATGTCGCTATTTGCTGACGGCATGTTAGTCAGCGGCGTGTACGGTCCGGAAGCGGTGAAGTTTGTCGGTTCGATAATCCCTCCGTTCGGCATTACGCTCTCCTTTTTGCTGACGCGTCACAAGTACACCCGTGCGGAGCGCGAGGCGCTGAAAGCGGCATTCCCGATGGGGATCTGCATGATTACCGAAGGGGTCATTCCCATTGCGGCGCGCGACCTGCTGCGCGTGGTGGGGTCCTGCGTGGTGGCCTCGGCGATAGCGGGCGGTCTGATTATGGTGTGGGGCGTCGAAAGCCCGGTACCGCACGGCGGTATGTTCGTGGTCCCGCTCTTTACGCATCCGCTACTGTTTTGCCTGGCGCTGGGGATCGGCACGGTGATTTGCGGCGTCATGCTGTCGTTGTGGAAGAAACCGGTGACCGAACGTGACGAAGAGTTTGATGAACTTAGCGATCAAAAGCTGAAAGACGAAGAGATCACCTTCACCCTGGAATAACCGGAGGCCGTATGTTTGCCGATATGAAAAGCATGGTGACGAAAGCCTGGCGCGAGCAGTACGCGCTGCTGGCCATCAACTGTATGAACCTGGAAAGCGCCCGTGCGGCGGTGCGGGCGGCTGAGAAACACCGTGCGCCCATCATTCTGAATCTGTATCAGGGGCATCTGGGCCATTTTCCTGCACCGATAGCGGTGGCGGTCGTCAAAACGCTGGCAGAGGAAGCGTCGGTACCGGTCGCGCTGGCGCTGGATCATGGAAAGGACCCAGTGCGCATTCGCCAGGCTTTTCGCGCCGGATTCAGCGGGTTAATGATCGACGCCTCCGCCTTTGCGCTGGAGGAGAACATTCGCCAGACCCGGGCGGTGGTTGAGCTCGCGACCAGCGTTTCTCTGTGCGTGGAAGGTGAGCTGGGGCATCTGGCCGACGCCCCGCGCTATGATCACGCAGCTAACGCTGATTTGATGACCCAGGCCGCCGATGTGGAGCCCTTTATCCAACAGACCGGTATCGATTTACTGGCGGTCTCGGTCGGCACGGCACATGGCATGTACGCGCCCGGTGTCATACCCGCCATTGATTTCCAGCGACTGGAGGAAATTGCCCGTTTATCAACGGTGCCGCTGGCGCTGCATGGCGGCAGCGGGACGCCGTTTGACCAGCTACAGCGCTGCCCGACGTTTGGCGTCGCCAAGATAAACGTTGGCGCGGCGGTTTTCGAAGCCGGAAAGGCTGCACTACTGCATACTCTGTGTCGCGACACATCCGGTGAACTCGTTGATGCCCTGGCCCTGATGGAGCAGGCCTGCGAGGAAGCCATTATTCCGTACCTGCAGGCCAGCGGCGCTATCGACAAAGCCTGATTCATTTTCTGTAACGCCTTCTATGCCTCTGCGACGACGCACTGGCAGGGCTTTCTACACCCTGAAACTGGAGAATTAACATGTTAGTTTCGATGAAAGAATTACTGCAACCTACCCGTCAGCACGGTTTCGCCATCGGCGCATTCAACGTGGCGGACAGCTGCTTTGTACGTGCAGTAGTGGAAGAAGCGGAAGCAACCAATACCCCGGCGATTATCTCCATTCACCCCAGCGAACATGATTTTGTAGGCGATGCGTTTTTTAGCTACGTCCGTGATATCACTCTGCGCAGCCCGGTTCCCTTTACTCTGCATCTGGACCACGGCGCTTCGGTCGAGCATGTCCTGCGGGCGATTCAGTGTGGGTTTACCTCGGTGATGATTGATGGCTCGCTGTTGCCGTATGAAGAGAACGTGGCGCTGACCCGCGAAGTGGTCAAGCTGGCGCATGCGGTAGGCGTTTCGGTGGAAGGGGAACTGGGTACGATTGGTCAAACCGGGACGTCAGTGGAAGGTGGCGTATCGAAGGTCACTTATACCGATCCTGATCAGGCACAGGATTTTATCGCCCGTACCGGCGCGGACACGCTGGCGGTGGCGATTGGAACCGCACACGGCATCTACCCGAAAGGGATGCAGCCAGAGCTGCAAATGCACATCCTGCGCGAGATTGCCGGGCGAGTGGACATTCCGCTCGTGCTGCATGGAGGTTCCGCGAACCCGGATGCGGAAATTGCCGAATCCGTTACGCTGGGCGTTGGCAAAATCAACATTTCCAGCGATATGAAATACGCTTACTTCCAGAAAGTCCGCGAAATCCTGGCGAAAGAAACCTGGTGGGACCCGAACGTTATTTACCCGGAAGCCATTAGCGCCGCGCGGGATGTGATCCGTCACAAAATGAAACTGTTCGGCTCAACCGGCAAAGCGTCACTTTACTAACCGCATACAGGCGGGGTGACCCGCCTTGTTCGCAACAAGGAAAAGTGGAATGAAGCGTTCACACATTAATTATGCCGTCGATAAAGCGCATGCCATCGCCGAGACTTTTCGGGTTTGCCTGCCTGACTTTGCGTATTTTACGGCTGACGCCTGGCGGCAACAGGATCACACTCTGTGGCGTGAAGTGCTCGATCTCCAACTGGGCTGGGATATAACCGACTTTGGGCGCGGAGATTTTGCGCAAACGGGGCTGACGTTACTGACGTTGCGCAATGGTCAGTTAGGGTCAGCCAGCTACCCCAAACCGTACGCCGAAAAGATGCTGCAGATTCAGCAGGATCAGCAGACGCCATGGCATTTTCATCGCCATAAAATGGAAGATATTGTTAACCGCGGCGGCGGTGATTTATGTATGCAGTTGGCGTGGGCTACGCCCGATGACGGGTATGATGCCCGGCGCATTGTTGAGGTTAGCGTCGATGGTCAGCGGCGTTCCGTTGACGCTGGCGAGACGCTGGTATTGAAACCGGGGCAGGGGGTATGCCTGCCGCCGCGGTTGTATCATCGCTTTTGGGCGGAGAAAGCGTTCGTGCTGGGCTGGGAGATCTCGATGGTCAATGACGACCTGCATGACAATCACTTCCTTGAGCCAGGCGGTCGCTTCCCGGCGATAGAAGAGGATGAGCCGGTGAAGTGGCTGTTGTGCAGTGAATATGCGCGCTTACAGCGATAAACGGCGACCCGGTCGGCAAATCGCCGCCGGGCCGTCAGATTTTACTGCGCAGCGGGTGGGGCGGTAACTTCACTACCGGATACCACGCCCGCCTGCATGGTTTGCGTTACCTGCTGTTTCTCCACGTTCACCGCATGCAACTGGCCGCTGACCGTTGGCTTGAGTGGCGCATCGGCTTGAATATTGCCGCTGGCGGTAAGCTGGATGTTACCGTCGCCGGAAAGCGGCAGTGCGGGCCATCCCCACTGCTGCAGAATCGTCATTGGCACGCCGCGCCCGTTCAGGCTGACCTGAGTTTGACGCTGAGGCAACTGTGAAATACTGGCAGTGGCCTCCAGCAACCCTTTTTCCGTATAGGCGCTTAGTTCGCTGATATTGATGGTGCTGCTGTTCGCCGTCAGCGCCAGCGAAGGACGACGCACGTCGGTGCGGTTAAAGGTGCCGGCAGCGGCGTTGAGGTTAGCGCTCCCGCTCCAGATCCCCCACTGATTGTTCTGCACCAGCCCGAGGTTAGCACCGTAGCCGTCCAGCGCGGTGAGCTGCCATGGGAAGCTCGGGTCGATATCAATCACCAGATTACGGCTGGCGCTGAATTTCTTCAGCGTCAGGCTGGCTAGCCAGCCTGGTAGAGGTTTCATCCACAGCTGTTTCCAGTTTTCCGGCAGCGTGTACTCCAGACCGGCAATGGCAGCATCATCGAGGACCAGCGCTTTGTTGTTGCGCTGCCAGTTTCCGGATGTTCTGACCATTCCCCCTTCCCAGCGGGTGGTGAACTGACGCAGCGCTATGCCCTGCGGCGAGAACTCGGCGTTCATAATCGGATCGAAAAAGTGCAGAGAGCCGTAGATAAACTCGCTGGCGTTCATCGACAGTTTTCCTTCCTGAGTTTGCCAGTCGTCCTTGCTGAAGGTCATGTTGCGCAAGCTCAGATCGAGATCCGTCACCGCCCAGTCAGGGCCTTGCAGACGGGCATCTGTTACTTCCAGACGACCAATTTGCAGGGAAGGAATAGTGCTTAACGGAGCAAAAAACTCGGCCAGCGATTTATCGCTTTGCAGCCGAATATCGTTCAGGCGCAGATTCTCCACTACCCAACTACCGTCGGCATTGCGTTGTGCCACGCCGGTTAATGCGCCACGCGCCACGTCTGCGCCAATATTGCTCAGCGTCACACGGTCATGGTCAATACTGCCTTCAATCAATACGTTGGTCGTGGGGACGTCGTTCAGCGTCAACGAACTGGCGCTGAGCTGAATTTGCGCTTTACTCCCGAGAATTTTACCCGCCTCAGGACTCCAGGGAATGACTCCGCCGTTAACGCGCTGCGCGCTCAGGGTCCACTCGCTACCGGGACTGTTAAGCGCCATATCTTGCAATTGCAGGCGATCGGCCTGGAACGGCAGCGGCGCAGTTTGCTGGGAAAGATTCAGCGTGCCGTTTTGCAAAAGAATGGTGTCTACGTGCAGCGGGTCGGTGATTTGGCGGCTGCTCAGTCCAATATCGACCGTTTTGGCGACCAGCGTTGCGGGCTGACCATCCCGGCCAAAGGTGACGTTTTCCAGCAGAATATGGGAAGGAGAAGAAAACCGGTGATCGATGGCATCAAATGCCAGATGGTAGCTGCTGTTCTGCGAAACCCAGGCGCTGACGTGCTCTGCGCCCCAGCGGGTTTGCAGTAGAAAATATAAGCCGAGGATCGCCACTGCAAGGGCGATCAGCACGTAAAGAAGCAGCTTTCCAATAAATTTCATGGTCTTCCATCCCGCGAAGTGCACATAGTCAAGTTATGCACGATTTAGGCGCAATGCTCAAGGCGGGAATGGTGAAAGAGCGTTACAGCGGCGTTGATTCAGAACCAACGCCGCATTTTGCTTATTGCTTCTCTGGTGGGAACACCAGATTCAGAACGATAGCGGTAATACCGCCTGCGGCAATGCCGGAAGAGAGCAGGTTTTTCACCCAGTCCGGAGCGAACTGCAGGATCAGCGGCTGCTGGGAAACGCCGAGGCCGACGGCCAGCGACAGCGCGATAATCAGAATTGCGCGGCGGTTCAGCGGTTCGCGGGATACGATACGCACGCCGGATGCCGCGATAGTACCGAACATCACCAGCGTTGCGCCGCCGAGTACCGGCTCAGGAATATGCTGTACAAAACCGCTGACCGCCGGGAACAGGCCCAACGCGATCAGCATCAGCGCAACCACAAAACCAACGTAGCGGCTGGCAACGCCCGTTAACTGAATAACCCCGTTGTTTTGTCCAAAACAGGAGTTCGGGAAGGTGTTAAATACGGCTGAAACAAACGAGTTCAGACCGTTCGCCAGTACGCCGCCTTTCAGGCGTTTCATATACAGCGGACCAGAAACGGGCTGCTCGGAGACATCTGAGGTGGCCGTAATATCACCGATGGTTTCCAGCGAGGTAATCATAAACACCAGCATCAGCGGCAGCAGTAAGCTCCAGTCGATACCCAGGCCATAATACAACGGCGTTGGCACCATCAGCAGGTCCTGACTTACCGGCGCGGTATTTTGCGGCAGCATATCCATAAACCACGCCAACAGGTAACCTGCCGCCATCGCAATCACCAGTGACGCAACGCGCAGGTACGGGTTGCGCTGGCGGTTAAGCAGGATAATCAGCGCCAGCACGACGCCTGCCAGCAGTAAATTCTTTGGCGCGCCAAAGGTGTTGTCGCTCATTGCCGCATAGCCGCCGCCAATCGACGTCAGACCCACCTGAATCAGCGACAGGCCGATAATCATCACCACCACGCCTGAGACCAGCGGGGTAATGATACGACGCGCCAGATGCAGTACGCGTGAGATAACCATCTCAGTGCAGCTTGCCAGCATCAGTGTACCGAACAGCGCCGCCATCATGGTTGGGACATCTGCACCACCGGTTTTTAGCGCTGTACCGCCCATAATCAGTGGCGCAACAAAGTTAAAGCTGGTGCCCTGAATGGATAATAGCCCTGAGCCGACCGGCCCCCAGGCTTTGATCTGAATGATAGAAGCCACGCCGGAAGCGAACAGCGACATACTGATTATGTGTTGAGTATCCTGAGCCGGTAAACCGAGCGCCTGGCAAATTAACAGCGCTGGGGTGATTACCGCGACGAACATGGCCAGCAGGTGCTGACAGGCGGCAAACAGGGTCTGGGCTAGTGGGGGGCGATCTTCAAGACGGTAAATCAGTTCACTGTTGTGAGTCTGCGCAACCGGTTGCGCATTTGTTGACTCTACGGCGTTAACGGACATCAGAGGCAATCCCATGGTGGAAAAGCGGTGATTTTATCTGACCATGGCGGAAATGCAAACGTTTGCTACCAGGTGTTCTTAATATTTAAAACGGATAAACAAACATTTTTATATAACTTTTCATGATTTTCTGCTTAAAATCCACACCGAAAACTCAATAAGAGCTAAAAATCGGTCTGGAATGCATCGTGCGTGATTGTGCTAAACGCACTAATGGAGTTGTAAATGTTTTATCTCGATACGTTATCAACGCTGGTTGCGGCAACCCTTGTGTTGCTGCTGGGACGTAAGCTCGTCCAGTCTGTTTCCTTCCTGAAAAAATACACCATTCCCGAACCTGTAGCTGGCGGATTGCTGGTGGCGATTGCGCTGCTGGTACTGAAAAAAAGCATGGGTTGGGAAGTGAACTTCGATATGACCCTGCGCGATCCGCTGATGCTGGCATTCTTCGCCACTATCGGCCTGAACGCCAATATCGCCAGCCTGCGCACGGGTGGCCGTGTGGTGGGTATCTTTCTGATTGTGGTTGTTGGCCTGCTGCTGATGCAAAACGCCATCGGTATTGGTATGGCGACTCTGCTGGGTCTGGATCCGCTGATGGGTCTGATCGCCGGTTCGATAACCCTCTCTGGCGGGCATGGAACCGGGGCAGCATGGAGCAAACTGTTTATTGAGCGCTATGGTTTCGCTAATGCGACGGAAGTGGCGATGGCTTGCGCAACGTTTGGCCTGGTGCTGGGTGGATTGATTGGCGGCCCGGTGGCCCGCTATCTGGTCAAACACTCTACCACGCCAGACGGCATGCCGGACGATCAGGCTGTGCCTACCGCATTTGAAAAGCCGGATGTCGGACGCATAATCACTTCGCTGGTGCTGATTGAAACCATTGCGCTGATCGCCATCTGTCTGACGGTGGGTAAAATCGTTGCACAAATGCTGGTCGGAACGGTGCTGGAACTGCCGACTTTCGTCTGCGTGCTGTTTGTTGGGGTGATCCTCAGTAACGGCCTGGCGTTAATGGGTTTTTATCGGGTGTTCGAGCGCGCAGTTTCGGTGTTGGGTAACGTTAGCCTGTCGCTGTTCCTGGCGATGGCGCTAATGAGTCTGAAGCTGTGGGAGCTGGCTTCTCTGGCCCTGCCGATGCTGGCAATCCTGGTTGTGCAGACCATTTTCATGGCGCTGTACGCGATATTCGTCACCTGGCGCATGATGGGTAAGAACTACGATGCCGCCGTGCTGGCAGCCGGACACTGCGGTTTTGGCCTCGGTGCGACACCCACGGCGATTGCCAACATGCAGGCAATTACAGAACGTTTTGGACCATCCCATATGGCGTTTCTGGTGGTGCCGATGGTGGGGGCGTTCTTTATCGATATCGTCAATGCGCTGGTGATTAAGCTGTATCTGCTGCTGCCGATTTTTGCGCAATAATGTCTGTGCGGCGGAGTCACATCCGCCGCCGCTATGAATCTACTATGCGTTGGAGTAGCGCTCGGTTTCCGGCATCCAGCGTTCAATCAGCGCCACAGCCTGTTGCGGGTAACGTTCGTGAATATGACGGGCAATTCGCTGAACTTCCGGGATAATCGCCTGATCGCGCAGCAAATCTGCGACTTTGAATTCTGCCGTTCCGGTCTGGCGCGTACCCAACAGCTCGCCGGGCCCGCGGATCTCTAAATCTTTTTGCGCGATCACGAATCCGTCGTTGCTGTCGCGCAGAACCTGCAGACGTTTTTGCGCGGTTTTTGACAGCGGCGATTTGTAGAGCAGGACGCAGTGGGAGGCCACCGCGCCACGACCTACGCGACCACGTAGCTGGTGCAACTGCGCCAGGCCCAAGCGCTCCGGGTTTTCAATAATCATCAGGCTGGCGTTAGGTACGTCTACGCCCACTTCAATCACCGTGGTGGCAACCAGCAGCTGCAGTTCGCCCTGCTTAAACGCCGCCATTACCGACTGCTTCTCTGCGGGCTTCATACGGCCGTGTACCAGGCCAATATTCAGCTCTGGCAGCACCAGTTTAAGCTCTTCCCACGTGGCTTCAGCGGCCTGAGCTTCTAACAAATCAGACTCTTCAATCAGCGTGCAGACCCAGTACGCCTGGCGCCCTTCATGGGTACAAGCGTTGCGCACGCGGTCAATAATATCGCTGCGGCGGGTATCCGGAATTGCCACCGTGGTGACCGGCGTACGCCCCGGAGGGAGTTCGTCAATGACCGACGTGTCGAGATCGGCATAGGCGGTCATTGCCAGCGTACGCGGGATTGGGGTGGCGGTCATGATTAGCTGGTGTGGATGGAAACCCTGCTGCTGGCCTTTCTCCCACAGCGCCAGGCGCTGATGTACGCCAAAACGGTGCTGTTCGTCGATGATAACCAGCGCCAGTCCGTTGAACTGCACCTGTTCCTGGAAAATTGCGTGCGTGCCGACAATCATCTGCACCTCACCGCTGGCGATAGCTTCCTGCTGTGCCTGGCGCGCTTTGCCTTTCTGTTTACCTGCCAGCCAGCCTACTTCAATGCCCAGTGGCGCGAACCAGTTGCGGAAGTTATTGGCGTGCTGTTCAGCCAGCAATTCGGTAGGGGCCATCAGTGCAACTTGCTTACCATGTGCGATGGCACGTAGGGCGGCCAGCGCCGCAACCAGCGTTTTGCCGGAGCCGACATCGCCCTGCACCAGACGCATCATAGGGACATCCAGTGCCATATCGCGTTCGATCTCAGCGGTAACGCGGGCCTGGGCGCCGGTGGGTTTAAACGGTAGAGCCGCCAGCAGCTTATCTTTCAGCGCGTTGTTTGCGAGCAGCGGCTGGGCGTGGAAACGTTGCGCCCCGGCGCGTAGTGCCAGCATGCTGAGGTTATGCGCCAGCAGTTCTTCCAGAATCAGACGTCGCTGTGCTGGATGCTGACCGGTTTCCAGATCGCTCAACTGCAGTGACGGCGGTGGACGGTGCAATGTGCGCAGAGCTTCCGGCAGGCTCATCATGCCTTGCAACAACTCTGGCGGTAGCAGTTCGGCAATGGCGCAGGTATCGAGCAGGTCCAGCGCTTGATCGGTCAGTTTGCGCAGCGTGGCCTGCTTCACGCCTTCGGTGGTTGGATACACCGGTGTGAGCGTTTCCTGTAATTCCGGCGTGCTGAGATCGCCCTGCACGCGATACTCCGGGTGGATCATCTCTGCGCCGTATTTTCCGCGTTTGGCTTCGCCATAGGCCAGCACCCGGCGACCGGTGGCGAGACTATTTTTCATTGCGGCGCTGAAGTTGAAAAAGCGCATGGTGAGAATGCCGGAGCCATCACTGATCTGACAGGTCATCATCCGGCGTCCGCCGAAGGTGATATTGCAGTTCAGCACTTCGCCTTCTACGGTGGCATAAACGCCCGGCAGCAGTTCGCCAATCGGGTACAGGTGCGTGCGGTCTTCGTAACGCAGAGGGAGGTGGAGCAGAAGGTCCTGCACGGTGTGCAGGCCAATTTTCGCCAGTTTACTGCTTTGCGCAGCGCCAACGCCGGTCAGAGAATTGAGTGGGATGGCATCCAGTAAACGGCCTTTCATCGCGTTTATCTCGCAGATTGCATAGTGGCCCACCACGTTGCATCGGCTTCAACTTCGCCCTGCGTGTTTACGTGGGGGTAGGGAAGACCTTTGCGCTTAGCGACATTCGCCAGCACCGGATAACCGCCTTCAAACAGCAAACGCTGCTGCTCATCTTGCGCCAGCATGCTGTTTTCTCGTCGGTACATGCCGGCGTTTTGCCGCTGGCGCTGTGCTTCGTACAGAATCAGCGCGGAGGCGACCGAAACGTTCAGCGACTGCACCATGCCAGTCATGGGAATGATGATGTCCTGATCCGCCAGATCCAACGCTTCCTGAGTGATGCCGGTTTTCTCCTGGCCCATCAGGATGCAGGTGGGGCGCGTGTAATCAATCTCGCGAAAATCCACGGCTTTATCTGACAGATGTGTTGCCAGAACCTGCATACCCTGGCTTTTTAAATGTGTGACCGCATCGCCAATAGTGCGGTGAGTCTTCACCTGAACCCAACTGTTGCTGCCTGCGGCAGAAGAGGCCATGGTGCGCATACGGCTACCAGGCCAGACGGCGTGGACTTCATGCACGCCGACCGCGTCTGCAGTACGAATGATTGCAGAAACGTTATGAGGTTTGTGGACCTGCTCCATGCAGACGGTCAGATCGGGCTGACGACGTGCGAGCATCTCGCAAATACGTGCATAACGTTGAGTATTCATAAAACGTGTTCTAGTTACGGTTACGGGTGACTTTTATCACGTCCGGCATGACGCGGATTTTGCGCATGATATTCGCCAGGTGCACGCGATCGCGAGCGGTCAGGCGAATAAAGGCGCTATAGACGCGGCCATCTTTCTCTTCCGTATTCAGACTTTGAATGTTGGAGGTGGTCGTGTTGATTGCCGCCGTCAGGTTCGCCAGAGCACCCTGGTGGTTAAACATATCCACCTTAATCTCGGTGATGAACTCCTGCTCTGTCTCTTTATCCCATTCCACCGCCATAAACTTCTCTGGCTCTTTTTGATAGCCACGAATGTTACGGCAGGATTCATGGTGAATCACCAGACCTTTACCCGGACTGACGTGGGCAATGATTGGATCGCCAGGAATCGGACGACAGCATTTCGCGAAGGTGATCAGCACGCCATCTGCGCCTTTGATCGGCAGATGACCGTGACCAGATTGTGCTGGCACGTTTGCCATTGCTTCGCCCTGCTGGAGGTTTTTCGCTACCACCACGCTCATGGCGTTACCCAGACCGATTTCCGCGAGCAGATCGTCAAGCGTGGCGAGCTTCATGCGCTCAAGCTCACGCTGGATGCTCTCTGGCGGGATCTCAGCCAGTTTACGGCTACCGCCTAAGGCATGGTTGAGCAGTCGACGACCCAGACTGACGGAATCATCGCGCTTGAGGTTTTTCAGCAGTTGGCGAATTTTGGCGCGCGCTTTCGAACTGACGACGAAGTTGAGCCACGCTGCATTCGGACGGGCGCCCGGAGCGGTAATAATCTCAACGGTCTGGCCGCTAAAGAGCGGCTGCGAAAGCGGGTAAGGTTGTCTGTCGACGCGTGCGCCGACGCAGGCGTGACCGATATCGGTATGCACGGCGTAGGCAAAGTCGACAGGCGTTGCACCGGCAGGCAGTTCGACAATGCGCCCTTCCGGTGTGAAAACATAAATCTCATCCGGGAAGAGATCAGATTTGACGCTTTCAATAAATTCAAACGAGCTACCGGCGCTCTGCTGCAGTTCCAGCAGACTTTGCATCCAGCGTTGAGCGCGGATTTGTGCGGTGGTGCTGCTTTCGCCGCCGTGCTCTTTGTAAGCCCAGTGCGCTGCTACACCCATCTCTGCCATCTGGTCCATGTCTTCGGTACGAATCTGTACTTCAACCGGGACGCCGTGAGGGCCGATCATTGAGGTGTGCAAAGACTGATATCCGTTCGCTTTCGGAATGGCGATATAGTCTTTCACGCGACCAGGACGAGGTTTGTACAGGCTGTGCATCTGGCCGAGTACGCGATAACAGGTATCGGAATCATGAACGATAACGCGAAAAGCGTAGATATCCATGATGGAGTGAAAACGCTGCTCTTTGAGCACCATTTTGCAGTAAATAGAGTACAGGTGCTTCTCGCGGCCACTTACGCGACACGGAATGCCTGCCTCCTGTAAACGCCCTTCGATTTCCGAGAGGATTTTTTGGATCATCTCTTTGCGGTTGCCACGAGCGGCTTTAACCACTTCTTTAATCACGCGATAGCGGTTCGGGTACAGCGCTTCAAAACCCAGCTCTTCCAGCTCGGTTTTAATGTGATGAATACCTAAACGGTGTGCCAGCGGACTATAGATTTCGAGGGTTTCACGGGCGATGCGGCGACGCTTGTCCGGGCGTAATGAGCCCAGCGTGCGCATGTTGTGGGTACGGTCAGCGAGTTTGATGAGAATGACGCGGATATCCTGCACCATCGCCATAATCATCTTGCGAAAGTTTTCAGCTTGCGCCTCTTTCTTGTCGCGAAACTTAAGCTTATCAAGTTTCGACACCCCTTCTACCAGTTCAGCAACGCTTTTACCAAAAAGCTGTTCCATGTCCTGGTAGGTGGCTGGGGTATCTTCAATCACGTCATGCAGCAGCGCAGCCATCAGCGTTTCATAGTCGAGTTTCATCTCGGCCAGAATGCAGGCTACCGCTACCGGGTGCGTGATATAGGGTTCACCGCTTGAACGTGTCTGGCCCTCGTGAGCGTCACGTGCAACGAGATACGCCTGCCGAAGACGCTTAATCTGGTCTTCCGGCAGGTAGTTTTGAATCAGTTGATTCAGGCTTTCAAACAGATACAAGGGCGACCCGCTTTGTGATTAACGACGACCTTCAGCAATAGCGGTAACGGCTTGTAATTCAGCGGCTTCCTGCTCTTGCTGTTCCTGGCGCTCACGCACGTCGAGGATCTGGTTGTTGATCAGACCTTCTTCGATTTCGCGCAGCGCGATAACGGTAGTTTTATCGTTTTCTTCCGGTACGAGCGGATCCTTTCCGCCTACCTGCATCTGACGAGCGCGACGCGCGGCGACCAGTACCAGGTCAAAACGGTTACCAATTTTCTCTACAGCGTCCTGAACAGTTACGCGTGCCATACTTAAAATGCTCCACAGGTGAAGAAATGACTGGGCATGATACTGAATGTGGGTTCAGTCTGCCAACAGTTTGCTGATTAAAGCGTCATGACGCTGCTTTTGGCGGCTCATGCGCAGACGTTCGGCGCGAATGATAGTTTTCAAATCGCCCAGGGCGGTATTGAAATCATCATTCACAATAAGATAATCATATTCGGCGTAATGGCTCATTTCTGCAACAGCTTGCGCCATACGTTTTGCGATCACGTCTTCGCTATCCTGACCGCGGCCACGAAGACGGCGATCCAGCTCAATCTTAGATGGCGGCAAAATAAAAATACTGCGCGCATGCGGCATTTTTTGACGAATCTGCTGCGCACCTTGCCAGTCGATATCTAAAAAGACGTCTACGCCGGATGCTAATACTTGCTCAATGGTCTCACGCGAGGTGCCGTAGTAATTACCGAAAACCTCAGCGTGTTCCAGGAACGCGTCTCTGCCAATCATGGTTCTGAATTCGTCATGGTTCACAAAAAAATAGTGTTCACCGTGCACTTCCCCCGGGCGCGGTGCGCGCGTGGTGTGCGAAACAGAAACCTGGGTGTCATACAACGGTTGGGTCTTTAATAAAGCCTGAATCAGGCTGGATTTACCCGCGCCACTGGGGGCAGAAACAATATAAAGCGTGCCTTGAGCCATGAGTATCTTAATGTATGTGATTGTCGAAAGAGAGCCTACATACGGGCTTATTATACACGTAGCCGCTATGTGACGTAGCCCTTGTCACACTTTTTGCGCATGTTTATTGCGTTTTGCGTACCAGTTTCCTGTTTTATCCGCGATTTGCAGCAATTCGTGCAAATGTCAGGAACGTTGCGCGCAGGATGAGTTTTTGCCGCTCTGTTTCCATTTTAATTCGCGTTATATCTGCCGGGAAACGTACTGTTCAGCGGAGATAGCATGGGATTATGGAAATGCATAGGGCTGGTTTTGCTAATGTGGTATCTACCCTCATGGGCGGTATGCCCCGTCTGGTCGCCTGCCAGGGCACAAGAGGAAATTTCACGACTACAGCAGCAGATAACACAGTGGAATGACAGTTACTGGAAACAAGGGGAAAGTGTCGTAGACGACGCCGTTTATGACCAGCTCAATGCGCAGCTCATCCAGTGGCAGCGCTGTTTTGGCGATGAAGCCCCATCAGATCTATCTGCGCCCCCAATAAGTGGAACCGTCTCGCACACCGTTCCCCACACGGGAGTTCGAAAACTTGCCGATAAGCAAGCGCTACAACAATGGATGCATGCTCGTAGCGATCTCTGGGTGCAGCCGAAGGTGGATGGCGTGGCGGTCACGCTGGTTTATCGCAATGGCAATCTGATACGGGCGATTAGCCGTGGTAACGGTCTGAAAGGCGAAGACTGGACGCAAAAGGTTCTTCAGATCCCTTCCGTTCCACGTACTACCAGCGGGCTGCTCTCTGACAGTACGTTGCAGGGGGAGATATTTTTGCAGCAACAAGGGCATATTCAGCAGCAGAGAGGGGGAATGAACGCCCGCTCAAAGGTTGCTGGAATGATGATGCGCCAGAGCAACCCGGAAATGTTACGTTCGCTGGCTATTTTTATCTGGGCCTGGCCTGATGGTCCAGTTGCCATGTCGGAAAGACTTGAGCAACTCACTGCTGCCGGGTTCAGTTTCACGCAACGATATACTCAGGCCGTGAAGAGTGCGGATGACGTCGAGCAGGCGCGCGCCGGGTGGTGGACTTCAGCATTACCTTTTGTGACGGATGGTGTGGTGGTGCGAACGGGAAAAGAACCGCGGGCGCAATACTGGCTACCCGGACAGGGAGACTGGCTGGCTGCGTGGAAATATCCTCCCGTGGCCAGGGTATCTGAGGTGACGGGTATCCAGTTCTCCGTTGGCAAAAGTGGGAAAATTGCGGTGGTTGCATTGCTGGTCCCCGTCATGCTGGATGATAAGCGGGTGCAGCGCGTCAATATTGGCTCAGTACGGCGCTGGAATGAATGGGATATTGCGCCTGGCGATCAGATTCTGATAAGTCTGGCCGGACAGGGGATTCCCCGTATAGATGAGGTGGTCTGGCGCAGCACCCAGCGTAATAAGCCAGCACCACCTGAGGGGCGCTTCAATTCACTAACTTGTTTTTATGCCACAGCGGAGTGTCAGGAACAGTTTGTTGCCAGGCTCGTCTGGCTGGGGGCCAAAGATGTGTTAGGGCTGGAGGGTATGGGCGAGGCGGGATGGCGGGAGCTACATCAGACGTATCGCTTTGAACATATCTTTTCCTGGCTTGGATTAACGCAGGAGCAGCTACAGTCCACATTTGGCGTGAACAAAGGGGGGAAGCTGTGGCATCAGTTCAATCTGTCACGCCATCTTCCATTTACGCGCTGGGTGATTGCCATGGGAATACCGTTAACACAGGCAACGTTGAATGGCAGTCGGGATGGATCGTGGCAGCAGTTACGGGAACGCAGTGAACAAAGCTGGCGGCAACTTCCTTTCATGGGGGAGCGACGGGCACGACAGGTTATTCAGTGGCTGGAGGATAAAGAGATCACAGCGCTGAACAACTGGTTAGCTGCTCAGCGGATCACGGGCTTTATGCCTTAATGGCCTTCATGGCGATAGTAAAATACCGGCAGCCCCAACTTCAGGCGTAGCGCCAGCAGTCGGGCGGTAAAGCCAAAGAGCAGGGTAGAGATCACCACCACATCGTGGCTGGAGACATAATGTTGCAGCACGATATACAGCACAGCAGCGGCAAATGAAACGCCGGCATACAGTTCTTTCTGGAATACTAATGGGATGCGTTTGCAGAACATGTCACGTAATACACCACCAAAGACCCCGGTAGTGACCGCCGCGACCACGGCAATAATCGGTCCATGACCCATATCCAGCGCCACCTGGGCGCCAATAATAGAAAAGACCACCAGGCCCAGCGCATCCAGGACGAGGAATATTTTACGCAGATAGGGCATGACGGGGGCAATAATGGTGGTGAGTACCGCAGCGGTCGCCACGATAATGACGTATTCAGGGTGCTTTACCCAGCCGAGCGGATAGTGGCCGAGAAGGATGTCGCGTACCGAGCCGCCGCCAATGGCCGTCGCGGTGGCAATGATAATGACGCCAAATGTATCCATACGACGACGCCCAGCCGCAAGCGCACCGGTCATGGCTTCGGCAGTAATACCAATTAAATATAAAACGTGTAACAGCATGTATTCCCCCCTGATTTGCTGGGGCTAAGGTTAACGATTTGTGCGCATTGTCACGATTGAGATTTTCTAAGGTGAAGCGATTTTAATAACTACAGCTAATGTGATTTTGCTGTAAATGCGTTATGGCATGCGCTTTACTTTATGAATGGTGACAATAAATGATGAGAAAATATAATTCGAAGTGGATGGGTCACAACCGAAGTGTTGGGAAAAACACGTAGCCCCGCCGTTTATGGGGGGGCTACGTGGAATGGAGTTTACTCGATATTCTGAATTTGCTCGCGCATTTGCTCGATCAATACCTTCAGTTCAATTGCGGAATTAGTCACCTCGGCATTGATAGACTTGGATGCAAGAGTGTTCGACTCACGGTTGAATTCCTGCATCATGAAGTCCAGACGACGGCCAACAGCCTCTTTTTTCTTCAGAATGTTGTAGGTTTCTTTGACGTGGGCTTCCAGACGATCTAACTCTTCTGCTACATCGATGCGCTGCGCCATCAGCACCAGTTCTTGCTCAAGGCGGTTATTCTCCAGTTGCACCTGGGCGTCTTCCAGTTTGGCTACCAGACGCTCACGCTGCCATTGCAGAATTTCCGGCATATGTGCACGCACTTTAGCGACTTCAGTGCTGACGCCTTCCAGACGCTGCTCGATCAGCGCTTTCAGCGCCTGACCTTCGGTTTCACGCGCGACGATGAAGTCATCCAGCGTACCGTCAAGCGCGGCGAGGATCTCGGCGGCAATGGCGTCCAGATCTTGCTCCTGGGCAGCCATTACGCCTGGCCAGCGCAGGATATCAACTGGGTTAATTTCACCTTCATCACTCTGCATTTTGACCCAGTTAGCAGCGCTAACGAGCTGTTTAGCGAGCTTTTCATTTAGAATCAGCTCGCCCTGGGCGCTGGCATCAGGCTCAAAACGCAGCGTACACTCGACTTTACCGCGCGTCAGACGCGTGCGAATACGTTCGCGAACAACGGGTTCAAGACTACGGAACTGTTCCGGCAGGCGAAAATAAGTTTCCAGATAACGCTGGTTTACCGAGCGCATTTCCCAGGTAGCGCTACCCCATTCACCCTTGATTTCACGCCGGGCGTAGGCGGTCATGCTGCGGATCATAGACGTTCCTGTTTTTAAAGATGAGATTGGAGGATTATAGCCATCCACGTCTTGTCAGGATAGGAATAACAGTCGGAAGTCCGTATAATGCGCAGCCACATTCGTTTCAAGCCGGAGATTTTATCATGCGTCCAGCAGGTCGTAGTGCCAACCAGGTGCGTCCCGTCACCCTGACCCGTAATTATACAAAACACGCTGAAGGCTCCGTGCTGGTCGAATTTGGTGATACCAAAGTGCTGTGTACCGCTTCTATTGATGAAGGCGTACCGCGTTTTCTGAAAGGTCAGGGCCAGGGCTGGATCACCGCAGAATATGGCATGCTGCCACGCGCCACGCACACCCGTAACGCCCGTGAAGCGGCGAAAGGTAAGCAGGGCGGTCGTACCATGGAAATCCAGCGTCTGATCGCTCGTGCGCTGCGCGCCGCCGTTGATCTGAAGACGCTCGGTGAATTCACTATTACGCTGGACTGCGATGTTATTCAGGCAGATGGCGGTACGCGCACTGCATCAATTACCGGCGCATGTGTGGCGTTGGCTGATGCGCTGAACAAGCTGGTTGCGAGCGGTAAACTGAAAACTAACCCGATGAAAGGGATGGTCGCCGCGGTTTCCGTGGGCATTGTGAACGGTGAAGCGCTCTGTGACCTCGAATACGTTGAGGACTCTGCCGCAGAAACCGACATGAACGTGGTGATGACTGAAGACGGACGCATTATAGAGGTGCAGGGTACGGCAGAAGGCGAGCCGTTCAGCCATGAAGAACTTCTCACCCTACTGGCGTTAGCCCGAGGGGGAATCGAATCCATTGTAACGACGCAGAAGGCGGCGTTAGAAAATTGATTTTAAAGGCGACTGATGAGTCGCCTTTTTTTTGTCTGTAATAAAGTGAGATGAGGAGCGAATCCATGAAACCGTATCAGCGCCAGTTTATTGAGTTTGCGCTTAGCAAGCAGGTACTAAAGTTTGGCGAGTTTACGCTGAAATCCGGGCGTAAAAGCCCCTATTTCTTCAACGCCGGGCTGTTTAATACCGGGCGCTGCCTGGCACTGTTAGGCCGTTTTTATGCCGAAGCGCTGATGGATTCCGGTATTGAGTTCGATTTGCTGTTTGGTCCGGCCTACAAAGGTATCCCGATTGCGACCACCACGGCTGTTGCGCTGGCGGAACACCACGATAAAGATTTGCCGTACTGCTTTAACCGTAAAGAGGCGAAGACCCACGGTGAAGGCGGTAATCTGGTAGGTAGCGCACTTGAGGGGCGTGTAATGCTGGTGGATGATGTTATCACTGCAGGTACGGCTATTCGTGAGTCGATGGAAATTATTCAGGCTAACGGCGCTACGCTGGCGGGGGTACTGATTTCTCTCGATCGTCAGGAACGCGGTCGCGGCGAGATTTCAGCGATTCAGGAAGTGGAACGCGATTATGGCTGCAAGGTGATTTCTATCATTACCCTGAAAGATCTGATTGCGTATCTGGAAGAAAAACCAGAAATGGCAGAACACCTGGCCGCAGTACGGGCGTATCGCGAAGCGTACGGCGTATAAGAACTGCCGGATGGCGCTGCGCTTATCCAGCCTACGCACCGCGGGGTTCGTAGGCAAAATAGGCGAGGTCGCCATCCAACAACGGTGTTACTGCAATTGAGCGGCAACCAACGGCCAGCGGATGTCGAAATCATCCGTTGGGCGGTATTTAAATTCGCTACGTACAAACCGGGACAGCATACCTTCGCAGAAAGCCAGTAGCTGGCTGGCCAGCAGCGTTTCATCCACGGTGTAGCCTTCACCTTCACGCATTCTTTTTTCTCGCAGAACCTGGCGTAACTGCGCCTCAATTCGCTCAAAAAGCTGGTTAATACGGCCTTGCAGACGGTCTTGCTCGAACATCAATGCGTGTCCGGTCAGAATTCGCGTCAGGCCAGGATTACGTTCACCGAACCCTAAAATCAGCAGTACGATCAGACGCAATCGCGCGTTAGTGTCTTTTTCATCTTTCAAAATCAGATTGATACGGGTAATCAGACTATCTTCGATAAACTCAATCAGGCTATCGAACATGCGGGTCTTGCTGGGAAAATGGCGATACAAGGCCGCTTCGGAAACGCCCACAGAGGCCGCCAGTTTAGCTGTCGTGATGCGTTGGCTACCATCGCTGGACTCAAGCATCAGTGCCAGAGACTGAAGTATTTCTTCGCGACGATTCCTTTTCGCAGTTTGCTTTTCTACCATGTTACAAAATACCCCTGAAAATAAGCTCTTGCCAGGCAGGCATCCACACAGCGACCGCAAACGGGTGTTTGCGGTGTGTTATTGCGTTATTACGCTGTGAGATACTTTTCTGCGGGTTACTTGCGCCCGGAATGGCCGAAGCCACCTTCGCCACGATCGGTGGCTTCAAACTCTTCCACCAAATTAAATTCAGCCTGGACGACCGGTACAAATACCATCTGCGCGATACGTTCGCCCGGTTCAATAGTAAAGTTGTCCTGACCACGGTTCCAGATTGAAACCATCAGCTGGCCCTGGTAGTCGGAATCAATCAAACCGACCAGATTGCCCAGTACGATCCCGTGCTTATGGCCCAGCCCGGAGCGCGGGAGCATCACTGCCGCAAGAGAAGGATCGGCAATGTGGATAGCTAACCCGGTTGGCACCAGCGTTGTTGCGCCAGGCGCCAGTTCTACGGCGTCATCAAGACAGGCACGCAGGTCAAGTCCGGCAGAACCAGAAGTGGCGTACGTCGGGAGCGGAAATTGTTGCCCTACGCGCGGGTCCAGAATCTTAACGTCGATTTTTTTCATCATAACGGGTCACGATCTCGTCGAGTAATAATTGGCCCAGGAGTTCTTTGCGCTCAAGCGGTAAGACTTTATCTCCATCCTGCCAAAAAAGGTGTAATGCGTTGCTGTCGCTGTTAAATCCTTGAGTAGACAGCGAAACGTCGTTCGCACAGATCACATCAAGGTTTTTGCGGATGCGTTTTTGCCGGGCATATTCTTCCACATTATTTGTTTCGGCGGCAAACCCAACGACAAAAGGACGGTTAGCATCCAGTGCGGCAACACCAGCGATGATGTCCGGGTTTTTGACCATTTTTACTGTTAATTCATCACCCTGCGTTGCCTGTTTTTTGATTTTTTCACTGGCGACAGTTTCAGCGCGATAATCAGCGACTGCGGCGCAGCCGATAAAAATATGCTGTTGTTGCACCGCAGATTGCACGGCGGCTTCCATTTCCAGCGCGGTCATCACATCAATGCGCTGGACAAAAGGCGGTGTAGGTAACGAAACCGGACCTGATACCAGCGTGACGTTTGCCCCGCGTTTTGCGGCAGCGGCCGCGATAGCAAATCCCATTTTCCCGGAGCTGTGGTTGGAAATATAACGCACGGGATCAAGCGGTTCACGCGTCGGGCCTGCTGTAATCATGATGTTGAGATGTTGCAGATCTTTGACAGGTGAAAAATGTTCTGCCGCCATATCCACAATTGTTAACGGATCCAGCATACGTCCAGGACCGACATCACCACATGCCTGACTACCGCTGTCAGGACCCCAAATGAGCAAACCGCGCGAGGCAAGAATGCCCAGATTGTGTTGGGTAGCGGCGGCGCGGTACATCTGCTGGTTCATAGCCGGCAGCACGGCAACAGGCGCTGGCGTTGCCAGACAGATCGTAGACACCAGATCGTTGGCCATACCTGCGGCAACGCGGGCAATCAGGTCTGCCGTCGCAGGGGCCAGTATAACCAAATCGGCCCATTTCCCCAGTTCAATATGGCCCATCGCGGCTTCGGCTGCGGGGTCAAGCAGGCTGTCGGAAACGGGATAGCCCGAAACCGCCTGTAAGCTCAGAGGAGTAATAAACGCTTTTGCTGCTTCGGTCATCGCCACGCGGACGTCTGCGCCGCGTTCCCGTAAACGACGCACCAGCTCAGGGGTTTTGTACGCAGCAATCCCGCCACTGACGCCAAGTACGATTTTTTTACCGGCCAGGCTCATCATGATCTTTCCTGTTGGGTTTCACCAGAAGGCGGATATTTTATCACAATCCGCAATGTGTCGTGCTTTTGCCCGCGCTCCAGTTTGCGAGGCTCTACGAAGAAGTGAAAACAGAGCGTCGATTCGCCGCTGGCGTTATGCCACTATGCGGACGCGAAAGGAGGGGAAAAGCATGGAAAATACAGGACGTATAATGCCTCGGGAAAAGCTGTTGGCGCAGGGGGCCAGTTCGCTGACCGACGTAGAGCTACTGGCTCTTTTTCTACGCACCGGGATACTGGGTAAAGATGTGCTTACGCTGGCGAAAGAGATGCTTCAGCATTTTGATTCGTTGTATGGCCTGTTGTCTGCTGATTACATGGATTTCAGCTATGTTCAGGGCATCGGTATCGCGAAGTACGCACAGTTGAAGGGAATAGTGGAGCTGGCAAGGCGCTACTACAACGTACAGGTGATAGAGGAGCGTGCGATACTTAGCCCGGAAATGGCGCGTGAATTTCTGCAAAGCCAGCTTTCGCAAGAGGAACGCGAGATCTTCTATGTGATCTTTATGGATTCTCAACATCGCGTGATTAAACACCGTAAACTTTTTTCCGGAACGCTAAGCCACGTTGAAGTGCATCCGCGAGAAATTGTCCGCGAAGCGATAAAAATGAATGCTTCTGCGGTGATCCTTGCACATAATCACCCTTCGGGGTGTGCAGAGCCGAGCAAAGCAGATAAACTCATCACCGAGCGTGTTGTGAAATGCTGTCAGTTCATGGATATCCGGGTGCTTGATCATCTGGTCATTGGGCGCGGAGAGTACGTTTCTTTTGCGGAACGCGGTTGGATTTAACGCACTTTACGCGATCCATCGGGATCTTTGTCTGTTCGGGACTTGAGCACATCGCTGACTCAGCGTATACTACGCCACCTTTGAGAATCTCGGGTTTGGCATTTGGGCCTGGCAATCGAGAGTTCGCAAATACGCAAAATCATTCTTGTTGCGTCCAATGACGAGGCAACGATGAAAGATTTAGTGTATTGAACTGCGATAACCGGGCTGAGAAGCCTGACGAGGCGCCAATACCCCATACGAAGCTCGAGCTAATTTGATTTTTGGAGAATAGACATGTCCCGAGTCTGCCAAGTTACTGGCAAGCGTCCGGTGACCGGTAACAACCGTTCCCACGCACTGAACGCGACTAAACGCCGTTTCCTGCCTAACCTGCACTCTCACCGTTTTTGGGTTGAGAGCGAGAAGCGTTTTGTCACCCTGCGTGTATCTGCTAAAGGTATGCGTGTTATTGATAAGAAAGGCATCGAAACAGTTCTGTCTGAACTGCGTGCCCGTGGCGAAAAGTACTAAGTACTAAGAGGAAATAAATCATGGCTAAAGGTATTCGTGAGAAAATCAAGCTGGTTTCTTCTGCTGGTACTGGTCACTTCTATACCACCACGAAGAACAAACGTACTAAGCCGGAAAAACTGGAGCTGAAAAAGTTCGATCCAGTTGTTCGTCAGCACGTTTTATACAAAGAAGCGAAAATCAAATAATTTCCGCTTTGATGTAAAGAAAAACCCTGCCTCGGCGGGGTTTTTTGTTTTCTGGCCGTCCCCATATTAATGAGACCTGATACACAGCCGGAGATACTATGCCTGAATTACCTGAAGTCGAAACCAGCCGCCGCGGTATTGAGCCGCATCTGGTGGGGGCAACGATTATGCACGCGACTGTGCGTAACGGTCGTTTGCGTTGGCCAGTATCAGAGGAAATCTATCGTCTGAGTGATAAACCTGTCCTGAGCGTACAGCGGCGCGCGAAATACCTGCTGCTGGAGCTATCAGATGGCTGGGTAATCATTCACCTGGGGATGTCGGGTAGTTTGCGTATCCTTTCTGAAGAGCTTCCGGCAGAAAAACATGACCACGTCGACTTAGTGATGAGTAACGGCAAAGTCCTGCGCTATACCGATCCGCGTCGTTTTGGCGCCTGGCTGTGGACTAAAGAGCTGGATGGGCATAATGTCCTCGCCCATCTTGGCCCTGAGCCGCTGAGCGACGATTTCAATGCTGGTTATCTGCAG
This sequence comes from Citrobacter sp. RHBSTW-00599, assembly GCF_013784065.1. Lineage (NCBI taxonomy): Bacteria > Pseudomonadati > Pseudomonadota > Gammaproteobacteria > Enterobacterales > Enterobacteriaceae > Citrobacter > Citrobacter sp. RHBSTW-00599. The sequence goes on from NZ_CP056717.1 coordinate 119,823, forward strand.
CAGAAATGTGCGAAGAAGAAAACTGCGATTAAACCCTGGCTGATGGATAACAAGCTGGTCGTGGGGGTGGGAAACATCTATGCCAGCGAGTCGCTGTTTGCGGCTGGTATCCATCCTGACCGTCTGGCGTCATCTTTGTCGCAGGATGAGTGCGAACTGCTGGTGCGCGTTATCAAGGCGGTTTTGCTGCGTTCTATCGAGCAGGGCGGGACCACGCTGAAGGACTTTCTGCAAAGTGACGGTAAGCCGGGTTATTTTGCCCAGGAGCTGCAGGTCTATGGGAGAGAAGGTGAACCCTGTCGCGTATGCGGCGCGCCAATCATTGCGACAAAACACGCTCAGCGCACAACGTTTTATTGCCGTCGCTGTCAGAAATAACACCATTATCGGCCGGACGTAGCGTATGCCTCATCCGGCCAGACGCATTACTTCAGTTTACTCAATAATGCCTGATGAACGTTTTCCGGCAGAAAGTGCGCTACGTCACCCTGGTGGCGGGCAACTTCTTTTACCAGTGACGATGAGATAAATGACCACTCTTTAGACGGCATCAGAAAGACGCTTTCCAGTTGTGGCATCAGATGACGGTTCATATGGGCCAGCTGCATTTCATACTCAAAATCGGCTACCGCACGCAGGCCACGGATCAGAATGTTAGCCTGATTATCGCGGGCAAAGTTTGCCATCAGGTCGCTGAATCCCAGAACCTCCACATTACCGAGATGCGCCGTTGCCTGTTGTGCCAGCTCAACGCGCTCTTCCAGAGTAAACATCGGTTTTTTACTGGGACTTGCGGCAATTGCCAGGATTACGTGATCGAACATGCTTGTCGCTCTTGTCACGATATCGATGTGGCCGTTAGTAATGGGATCAAAGGTTCCTGGATAAATCGCCCGTTTTTGCATGACTTGCCTCAATGCGTTTTGGGTGGCAGATAAGGTTCCAGCAGCTGCAGCAGACGCTGAAGCGCGCCCTGATTTTGATACAGAACTTCAACTGCGTGACGGCCATAAAAATTACGATAATCGGCATCGGTCAGTAAAGAAGAGACCTCTTTCACCAGCGTAGTTGCGTCGGTGACGGTGATCAATCCGCTTGCCTGTTCGAGGCGGGCGCAAATATCTTTAAAATTAAAAGTATGTGGCCCCATCAGTACCGGAATGGCGTGCGCCGCGGCTTCCAGTGGATTGTGTCCACCGCGTTCAACCAGCGAACCGCCAACAAAAGCAAGGTCAGCAATGCCGTAAAGCAACATCAACTCGCCCATGGTGTCGCCGATTACGACCTGGGTTCCTGATGACGGAACTTCGCCCGAAGAACGTGTCGTATAGCTTAGCCCAGCCTGGCGTACGAGGTTAATGGCATCCGGGAACCGTTCAGGATGTCTGGGTACCAGAATCAGTAAAAGATTAGGGAACTGGTTTAATAACGCCTGATGGGCGGCAATGATAATGCTTTCTTCGCCGTCGTGCGTGCTGGTTGCAATCCATACCGGGCGGTGAGGTGCCCATTGACGACGCAATGTAATCGCTTTTGCGGCCAACTGCGGCGTGACGGAAATATCAAACTTCAGGCTACCGGTAACGGTGACCTGATTGCTTCTGGCACCAAGCGTGATAAAACGAGCGCCATCTTCTTCGTTCTGGGCGGCAATCAACGTAATTCGGCGCAGTAGCCTGCCAACAAATTTACCTAATTTAGCGTAGCCAGCAGCTGAGCGAGCGGAAAGACGTGCATTGGCAATGACCAGCGGAATATGGCGCTTATGCAGTGCCGCGATCAGATTCGGCCACAGCTCGGTTTCCATAATTAACACCAGCTTGGGGTCAACTTTATTCAGGAAACGATTTAGGGCATCTGGTAAATCGTATGGCAGATAAATATGCTGAACGTCAGGGCCAAAAGCGGATTGTACGCGCTCGGAACCGGTTGGCGTCATGGTGGTGACCGTGATCGGCAAGTCGGGGTAACGATGTCGCAGAGCGCGGACTAATGGGATAGCTGCCAGCGTTTCGCCCACGGAAACCGAATGAAGCATGATGCCGCCTGGTTTTAGCGGACGGCGGTAAAAGCCGTAGCGTTCACCCCAGCGTTTACGGTAGGCCGGAGCCTTACGTCCGCGCACCCAAAGCCGTACCCAGATCAAAGGCTGAATAAGGTAGAAAAGGGCGGTGTAAAGCAATTCGAGCATAATGGTAGCTGACTTATGAATGTGCTGGGGATTCTATGTATTTAGCTGTGGCTTTACCATCATTTTTATCCAGGTTGTCTCAAAACGATGGAATTCGTGAGGCATTGTTTTAACCGGTAGCTATTTCAAAAATGTCTATTGGTACATTTACATGACTTAACGTCTTGTGCGGCGTGAATTTTCTCGTGAATTGCTTCATTTTATATCTTAATGTTTTTAATAGGTTATTTTAAAGTTTGTTCAAAAAATATTCATTTCGGAATGCGTGATAATAAATGATATACTACTGCGCAATTTCAGGTAGCTAGCAGGCAGAAACCTTTCGAAAACATGGGAAGTAATCTTTGGTCGGTTCATGCAAGGATTACATGACTCTGATGTCGCAGATCGGGTATGTCTGGCGACGCGATGCGGATATTAATGCATGAATATTGCTTTTTGTTTGTACAAATATTTTCCCTATGGCGGGTTACAGCGTGATTTCTTGCGGGTAGCGCTTACGGTTGCTGCTCGTGGTCATCATGTCCAGGTGTTTACCCAGTCATGGCAGGGCGAGCGTCCGGAAGGACTGGAAATTATACTCGTCCCCGTCACATCCAGAACGAATCATGGGAAAAACGAGCAATATTATCAGTGGGTTCAGGCTTATTTAAGTCAGCATCCCGTCGATCGTGTCGTCGGGTTTAACAAAATGCCTGGGTTGGATGTGTATTACGCAGCCGACGTTTGCTACGCGGAGAAAGTTGCCCGTGAGAAAGGTTTTTTCTACAAGTTGACGCGTCGGTACCGGCATTACGCTGCATTTGAAAAAGCCGCATTTCAGCAAGGTGCTGGCACCATGCTGTTGATGTTAACCGATAAACAAATTGGTGACTTCAAACATCATTACCAAACTGAGAGCCAGCGTTTTCGTATTCTGCCACCAGGCATCTACCCTGACAGAAAGTATAGTCAGCAACCTGAAAACAGCAGGCAGATTGTCAGAGAAAAAAACGGTATTGGTTTCGATCAGTTCCTGCTCCTGCAGGTGGGTTCTGATTTCAAACGTAAAGGCGTGCCAAGAACATTACAGGCATTGGCTTCGCTACCTGAGGTTATACGTCACCGTACGCGATTGATGGTTGTTGGTCAGGATAAGGCCGATCGTTACCGTTCTCTGGCTTGTCAATTGGGTATCGAAGAACAAGTACAGTTCTTCTCGGGGCGAGATGATGTCGCTGAATTGATGTCTGCTGCTGATTTATTGCTTCACCCTGCTGTTCAGGAAGCTGCTGGTATTGTCTTGTTGGAGGCTGTAGTCGCCGGGCTGCCAGTATTAACTACAGAAGTATGCGGCTATGCGGGTTATATTAATGCCGCCCGATGCGGAGTCGTGATTCCTGAACCTTTTGAGCAGGTAAATCTGAATACAGCACTTTTCGATGCGCTGCAAAATAATGAGCAGAGAAGTCGTTGGGCCGAGAATGCTCGGCATTTTGCTGATACAGAAGATCTCTACAGCCTGGCGGATAAGGCTGCTGATATTATTTTAGGCCTTGATAATGATTGAGTTAAAAGAACCATTTGCCACGCAATGGCAAGGAAAAGACCCGTTTACGGAAGTTACAAAGCTGGATGGGGAAGTTTTTCGCGCGCTGGAAACACGGCGTACCCTGCGTTTTGAGATGATGGGTAAGGGTTATTTTCTTAAATATCATCATGGAACCACACTTAAAGAAGTGGTGAAAAACCTTATTTCTTTACGTATGCCAGTACTGGGTGCAGATCGGGAGTGGCTGGCAATTCATCGCTTACAAGAACTCAATGTTGACACAATGACTGGTGTTGCATTTGGGCAGAAAGGACTGAATCCGTTAGCGCGAACCTCATTTATCATCACTGAAGATCTCTCTCCTGCCATCAGTCTTGAAGATTTTTGTGCAAGGTGGGGAATTGAGCGTCCTGATTTTGTATTAAAACGGACCATTATTACCCGCGTGGCTGAAATGGTGGGTAAAATGCATCGGGGCGGAGTAAATCATCGGGATTGCTATATTTGCCATTTCCTACTCCAACAGCCAATGCCGGCAGATGTTGCGGATATCAAACTCTCTGTGATTGATTTGCATCGTGCACAAATACGTCAGCATGTACCGCGACGCTGGCGGGATAAGGATTTGATCGGACTCTATTTCTCTTCACTGGAGATCGGTTTGACGTCCAGAGATATCTACCGTTTTTTACGTGTCTATTTTTCGATGCCACTGCGCGAAATCTTTCGTCAGGAAGTCCGGTTGTTTGAACAGGCTGTCACAAAAGCGCAAAAAATAAGACAAAGAACAATAAGAAAAGCGCTATAAATACCATATGAAGTTTGAGGCTATTTTATTATGAACATTGATTTCCAGAAGCTAATCATTCAAAAACACGTTATCGACAGCTCTGCGCATGAGAAGACTAAAAAACTAAGTGTTGCGTATGGTGTCGATCGTAATTTTTTATTTGGATCCGGCATTTCTATGACCTCAGTATTAGTGAATAATCCTGATATTGATATTCACTTTTATATAGCAACAGACTATATAGATGATGATTATCTGGAGAGCGTAAAACGCCTGACACAAATGTACAGTACGACGGTGACTGTTCTTGTGTTCGATAATGCGGCATTTCGTGAGTTGCCGAGTACGAAAGCATGGACTTATGCAATGTATTATCGTTATTTCGCATTTGAATATTTAAGTACCGAGTTAAGTTCTGTACTGTATCTTGATGCTGATGTCATTTGCAAAGGTTCTCTACGCGAACTTACCGAGGTTAATTTCTGTGGGGAATATGCTGCTGTTATCAATGATATTGATGAAGTGCGTATTAAGTCCGGTAACAGGCTTGGTATTCCTGAGCTGAGTAACGGTTATTTTAATTCTGGTGTGGTATTTGCGAATCTTGGAGTTTGGCGTGAACAGCAGTTGTTGACGAAGGCATTTTCTATCTTAGATAAACGCCAAAAGGAACTTCTGTATTTTGATCAGGATGTTCTAAATATATTATTTGTCGGTAATGTGATTTTCCTGAGACGGGATTTTAACTGCATTTATGGCGTGGATCAGGAACTAAAAAATAAAAACGATAAAATTTACCAGGATTATATTACAGATGATACTGTTTTAATACATTATGTCGGTGTCACTAAGCCATGGCATACTTGGGCAAAATATCCGGTGGCTAAATTCTTCATCGACGCATATAAAAAATCTGCATGGGCAGGAAAGTCTTTATTAAATGCAAACACTGCAAAATTGTATAAGCGTAAATCCCGGCATGAGAGAGTGCAGCGTAAATATATCCGCTCGGTGCTTAGTCATGTTATGTATATAAAGAACAAACTACATAATGCACGGTCTCATTAGTTAATAGAAGTGCAAATAATTTCCAGATAGCATATTAAAAAGGTGTAGTACATGAATTTTGATTGTAATCAGTCTATTAAAGACATCATTGAGGTTTTTGGGGCTCCAGAGACTCAAACCCCACAACTCAATATTGCATGGGGGGTTGATCAAAACTTTATGTTTGGAGCGGCAGTTTCGATGTCGTCCGTTTTACTACATAACAAAGATATCAGCATACATTTTCATCTTTTTACTGATTATCTTGATTCAGATTACCGCAAAAGATTAGAAAAACTAGCAAAGCAGTTTTCGACCAATATAACTGTATATGTGATGGATGCAGAAGGATTAAAGATCCTTCCGTGTGGGAATGCATGGTCACATGCGACCTACTTCAGATTTATCGCGTTTGAGTATCTTAGCGAAAATATTGATAATCTTCTCTATATTGACGCTGATGTTGTATGTAAAGGGTCACTTGTTGAGTTAACACAAATCACCCTGGAACATCATGTTGCAGCGGTTATTCAGGATGTTGAATATAGTCGGGTGTATGCCGCGCAGAGGCTTAATACTCCGGAATTTAACGAACAATACTTCAATGCTGGTGTTATATATGCAAATTTAAAGGAATGGAAAAAACAAAAGTTCTTTACTAAAGCATTTTCGATCCTCCTGGATAAGACCAGGAAATTCGCTTTTCTGGATCAGGATGTCTTAAATATAATGTTTTTTGGTAAGACAATTTTTTTACCAAGAATTTATGATGCAATTTACGGAATTAAACAAGAACTTAAAAGTAAGGACACATCAAGTTATAAAGAATATATAACTGATGATACGATCCTTATCCATTATATTGGCGTAACTAAACCCTGGAATTCATGGGCAAATTACCCTTCAGCACAGTTTTTTGTTGATGCCTGGAAAGCTTCACCTTGGACGGATGTTCCATTGCTGCCAGCTAGAACGCCAAAACAGTATAAAAAGAAATCACGTCATGAAAGATTACAAGGGAAGTATTTCAACTCGATAATTAGCTATATTGGTTATTTGCGGGAAAAGTTAAAGAGTAAGTAAAAAAAACTCCCGTAAGGGAGTTTTTTTTAACGTAATTTAGCCTTAAGGTATTTCATATACCATTTGAGAGAAGCGTAGTAATTTCCCTTTTTGGCTTCCTGGCGCGAGTAAACCCGGTAATCAGTAGGCCTCATACGCGGAGCATAAGAGCGCATTTCAGCGTCTCGCCATGGTGTGAAGTGATGGTAGAAAAGAAAAAGTTGCTGTGAAAGCCCAGTATGTTCTTTATACCAAGGTTTTCTTCCACCAGTGAAATGAATGATGCGAGGCAAGATATCTTTTTGATAAAAAAAGGTGTCTTTTTGCTGATCTGTGAACCAGTTAAATAAGAAATTCCATCGTTTATCAATAAACTTAACGTTGCCGTCAATTGCGATATTCAGAGCATCTTGGTCAAAATAAGGCAAGGATTTACCTTGTTCAAATAACACTGTATTTGCTTTATTTTCAATATCAAACTTGATCCAATTTTCAATGTTAATATATAAAAAGCCAGCATTAAAATAATGATCAGTACTAAGGCCCAAGCGTTTAGCATTTTTTGTATCATGAATATCGAGGGAGTCGTGGCTGACTGCGCAAATGACGTTGCTGATATCAATGCTGTTAATATCATTGAGCTTATCAAAACATAGTGTATCAGCATCTAAATAGATAAAATGCTCTATTTTATCTTTTAGTAAGCGCGGTACGGCCAGACGCATATAGGTAGAGCGGTTCAGGTGTTTGATTGCAAAGTCATTATTATACTTTTCAATCTCTTCTTTATCGATATTGATAACCTGAATTTTATCACTGGTTGAACGTAGTTTATTGATTTCTTCGTCAGTAACATCATAGACAAAGACGAAAAATGACAGGTCTTGCTCTGGGTTGTTCATTATGACCGACATAATGGACACTGCTACATATTCCAGATAATTGGCATCTGTACAGTAAGCAATATTAATAACGTTATTTTTGCTGTCCATTTATGCTTTCTCATTACCTTTAACATTGTCACTATCATGAAGTACCGTATCGATAGCGTCAATCACGACCTGTTCCGGAATCCAAGTTAGATATTTTTTTGACCGATCGAGTTCATCTCGCGAAGGCATCGGATGGTACTCGCCAGCCCAAATCAATACGGCTTTATCAGACCACGGCTTCCATTGTCGGTAATTGGTGGCGCCAAACAGGCATACCTGCGGTGTCCTTAGCGCTGCGGCCATATGCATAGGTGCAGAATCGACACCAATGTACAAAACAGCATGGTCAATCAACGCGGCCAGTTGCAGAAAGGTCGTTTTACCTGCCAGCGTCAGGTCAGGAGACGATTGACACAGTGCAGCAATACGCTGGACCTGTTGCTGCTCACTCAATGCAGGCCCACAGGTAAGATAAACATGTAAACCACGCTGATGCAGATGGTCTATAACATGAGCGAATTTCTCATCATCCCAGCATTTAAACTCTTGTCTGGCAGTGGGTTGAATAACGACATATTTTTGCGCAGGCAGTGTAGGCAACAGAGATACCAGATGTTGATAATCCTCCTGAAGATAACTCAGTGACATCTCTTTCTTGAGTTCTGCTTCGCTAAACCCAATGCCTTTTAGAATAGATAGGTTTTGTTCAACAATATGCGTCCCAACGGATGGCGTTACTCGCGTAAAAAGTCGGTTCCACTGCTCTTTATCGCGCTTAAAGGCAATTGAAGGAAGGCGTAAAGAGGCGATAAGTGCTCCAATTGGCCATTGTTCTGTGAGGTTAATAATCAAGTCATAGTGATTTTTCTTCAGTTGTTGACGCACTGAAAGATAATTTTTTACTGTTGCCAACAGGCCTTGTTTTTTCTCAATGAGATAAAAATTATTGATATCTTTATGGGCGGCCAGAATTGCTTTGGTATCTTTATAGAGGAGCAGATCGATCTTAGCCTGTGGATAACGAGCCCGAATGCTGGCAATGACGGGCGTGATTAACAGAACATCCCCATAAAACTTGAGCTTGCAAATAAGCACATGGTCAATTTTTTCAAACATGTTAAATTCCTTTTCGAAAAAATAAGCTCTTGCAAGCAGATAATACCTTATATCTCATTTCTGAAATGGAGCGGTCAATATGGGGATATTTCATCTTAAGAATTATTTTTTTATTAACAATTTTTGTGTCACAGGATGCAAGCGCATTATGAATATCATTCAGCATACTTTCACTATAACGATAATAACCTTTTTTCTTGCGTAATAGTTTGCGTCCTTCCAGAAAACAGTTGATGATCATTAGTGTGGCAACAGTACGTTTTGCGTTATTTTTATTTATATAATTATACATTTTCCGCATAGCAAAAAAGATACTATCCGCATCGCTATCAATAATATTCTCGGTAATGCTCTTATCATTTAACCGGTAAAAATATAGTTTATTCTCAATCTTTAATATTTTATGGCATTTAAAGTATTGGAAAGGGCAGAAAATCATGTCTTCATACCGACGATGTTCTTCGAATCGATCGTTACCAATAACGTTACGATGGAAGATTTTTGTCATGAGATGCCATTGTCCTGCCCGGAATATTGGAAGTAGAGGGGTATAATCATCATCCGATAATATAATTTCGTGCTGATTAATATCATTTTTTATACCAGATGAATTCTGATACAGATTGTTCATATCTCTGGTTAGATTAAATTCGAGAATATCATATTTTTCGTCTCTCAATTTAGGAAGAAGGATAGTGAAATAATCTGTGCAGACAATATCGTCACTGTCAATAAACCCAATATATTTCCCTGTCGCATGGGTAAGGCCAACGTTACGAGTGATTGCAACGCCTTGATTTTTTTGGCTAATATACTTAACGTTGTGGCATTTCTGCTCACGATAAAATGCCTTGATACGTTCTTCAGTTAAATCTGTTGAGCCATCATTAACAATTATTATCTCCACATCATCAGTGATGCTCTGATGGATCGACGCCAACGTCGCCGTGATGAGTTCAGCATTATTGTATGTAGGTATAATAATGCTCAGTAAATAACCTGAAGCGCTATTCATAGCATGATTCTCTCGTTGGATTCGAGCTCAGCACTGCTGCAATACATAACGCCAGCATGCTGCTCAAGGCTTCACCCTTGGCATACAATAATAAATCACTCAAGCCATAGATAGCGATAGCGCCTGAGATGACGAACAATAGAGGACTACGTTGCCAGTAAGCTCTTAAAAACATAGCGGTATAGAGCAAGAGTAGCACAATAACCCCGGAGATGCCCTTTAGCGAAAAGGTATCAATAATTTCGTTATGCAAATGTACGTTAATGAACTTAAGCGTCCCTTGTAGGGAAGTATCCTGGACGGCAAGTCGCTGAATTTCCGCCCCTCGTTGTTCAAGTGACTGCCCCCAGTGATGACCTTTCCCTGCTTCAATTCCTGCCCGTTGCATCGCAAGTCGCGCACCAATAGAGGTATTGCTGTTGTTTTGATTATAAGAGTGCAGATCGATCAGGAAGTTCTGGTAGCGACTTTCAATGACTGGTTTTAAGGGGATCGCAGCAATCCCGACCAGTATTACAAAACCCAGTAGCGCCCTTAACAGTATGTTGTGGTTGTGGCGGTAGTGGATGAAAAATAGTCCGATACTCAGGAGCGGATATACCAAAATCGCAGCCCGAGTTTGTGTGGTGATGATGACCGCCAGTGAGATCAAAAAATGTAACAAGTACAGTGAAACCGTATGTCTCAGGCGCAGATTAATGATCGCTTGCGAGGCTAATAATGCAATTAGTGTCAGAGAGTAAGCCGTGCCGGTTTGATGTTCAAAACCAAGAGCAACGCGGTATCTTAAAGGGTTTTGTGCTCCACTAAGTTGATAACCCGCGAAAAGATACAAACCGATTGCCGTAAGAATCACCCAGATACTGGTCAAGCGGATTTTATTAGCACTTGGTGCTTGTGATGTTAGTATGGTCATCACCAGCGCGGCAAAAATCATCACTTTGCCACCGTTCTGGTATGAACGGTAGGCGCCGGTAAAAGCTGAACCCGGTTGTTTAAATATTTCTACCCATATAATCTGGAGTAACCCGAAGAGCAGCAACATAAAAGGCAAAACCAGGTTTTGTTTGTTACTGCACACATGCTTTATGTTTTTTCCTAAAAGCGGCAGAGACAGAGCTGTGGAGAAAATAAATACCTTCAGCGCTTCATCTGGATTGACCAGCACCATCGCAAGGGTTGCCAGGATCCCGGCATAAAATAAGAAGTATATAAAATCGAATGGATTGTTTTTTATACTACAAATAAAGCGAGAAAACATGTGTTGGCGAAGCATGGTTCATCTCTTAAAGTTAAAGCAAATTATTATCAACCAGCGATACGTTGACTAAGCTAGCGTCCAGATCCTGCAATTTTCCGGAATGGCTCAGCTGTGTGTATTGATTCTTCCCATACCCACCAATCAATCCTGGGTCCGTTGGACCGTACAACGTAATATTAGGGCGATCCAGCGCAGCGGTTAAATGACTCAGGCCTGTATCAACCGACACCACAAATTTTGCCCCCGCCAGTACGCGAGCGACCTCTCCCAAAGTCATCCGTGGAAGAACATCAACATAAGAAAAACCATTTGCCAGCCTACGGGCTCGTGCTTCTTCATGAGGAGCACCCCATGGCAGTTTAATACGTATGCCAGCGTTATTTAACAAGCCAATTAGCTCCCGCCAGTTGGCTTCTGGCCAGTGCTTATCATCACGCGTTGTGGCATGCAGAAATACGGCATACTGGCCCTTATCAGCATTACGTTCTTTCAGAAAATGCTGAGCGATAGCGTAATCACCCTGCGACTGGGGCCTGGAATATCCCAGGCTTTTGGCGAACAATTCACGCGTACGTTCTACCGCGTGCTGCTGTTTGGCAATGTGATGTTTGCGATTATAAAACAGGCTCGCCAATGGTTCGCGCGCCGTGCTCCAGTCCATACCATGCTTGATGCCACGTGCCAGACGCGTAACCAACGCCGCGCTTTTAACCAGACCCTGCGCATCAATTATCGCGTCATACTGATGTAAACGCACCGCATCGCGAAAGGCTTTACGCTCGGCTTTAATCGGCGCTGAAAACCAGGCTTTACGCCAGCGGCGGATCGCCACTGGAATAACCCGGTCAACGGCTGCATGCCAGGATGGGATCTGCGCGAAGCCTTCTTCCACTACCCAATCAAATTGAATATCCGGCATGACCTGCTGCGCATCGGTTAATGCCGGTAACGTATGCAGTACATCGCCCATAGACGATGTTTTAACGATCAATACCCGCATCCGTCAGGCTTCCTCTTGTAACAACAGGTCGTTAAGTTCTTCCAGCACGCGCTGGGGTGTGATGTCAATCAGGCTCTGATGATAGCCTTCTGCTGCATCGCCCTTGCGTACTTTGTGATAACCCGTAATCAAGCGAATCACGCGCGCCTTGTGTGAAAGCGGCGGAGTAAAATCCGGGCTGCTGGGGCCATACAACGCTACCAGAGGTCGATTCAACGCTGCGGCAACGTGCATTAATCCAGAGTCGTTGGTGACCACCGCTTTGCAGGCGGCGAGCAGAATGACGGCCTGCTCCAGCTGTGTTTCGCCTGCCAGATTACGGCACCAGGGCTGCTGATCAACGCTCAGCGTCGCCAGGATCTCATTTCCGGCTTCATGGTCTTTTGCAGAGCCAAAAAGCACAATCTGATGGCCTTCATCGATCAGCTGCTTCGCCAGATCTGCGTAGTGGTAATGTGGCCAGCGTTTCGCTGGACCAAATTCCGCGCCAGGGCAAAAGCCGATGATGGGGCGTTCGGCAGAAAGGGAAAACTGGCGACAGGTCAGGGACTTTTCACCTTCGCTTACCTGCAACTGCGGCCATAGCAGAGGCTGCGGCAAATCTTTAGCTGACAGCATTACGCCTTTATCATAGGCCAGGGCTACATAGCGTTCGACCATCAGCGGCCATGCATCTTTATCCAGCACGCGCGCATCGTTTAGCAGGCCGTAGCGCATTTCACCACGCCAACCGGTACGATGGGGAATGCCAGCAAAAAACGGTACCAGAGCGGATTTAAACGAGTTAGGCAGCACATAGGCGCGGTCATAGCGTTTTTCACGCAGGCTATGACCGAGTTTACGCCGCTCGCCGATCTCCAGCGCGCCGTGTCCAAGCGGCATGGCGATAGCTTCGTTAACTTCAGGCATGCGCGACAATAACGGACGGCACCATGCAGGTGCCATCACGTCGATTATCGCCTGGGGATAGCGCGCCTTAAGCGTGCGATAAAGACTTTGCGACATCATCATGTCGCCCACCCAGGACGGGCCTACCACCAAAATTTTCATACTTACGCGTCGCGGTTCAGCCAGGCCATATATTCTGTTACACCTTCAGCAACGGTTTTAAACGGCTTGTCATAGCCCGCAGCGCGCAGATTAGTTAGATCGGCCTGGGTAAACGCCTGATAGCGACCTTTCAGTTTTTCCGGAAATGGGATGTACTCAATGCTGCCTTTTTTGTGGTACGCAAGCGTTGCATCGGCAACGGCCTGGAAAGATTCCGCACGACCGGTACCAAGGTTAAAGATGCCGGAAACCCCGTTTTCCAGGAACCACAGGTTCACCGCAGCCACATCGCCTACGTAAACGAAATCACGCTTGAAGTTTTCACTGCCTTCGAACAGTTTTGGTGTTTCGCCATTATTGAGCTGGGTGTTGAGGTGGAAAGCGACGCTCGCCATGCTGCCTTTATGGCCTTCACGCGGTCCGTAGACGTTGAAATAGCGGAAGCCAACAATCTGAGAATTGGCTTCTGGCAGGATCTGACGAACGTACTCGTCGAACAGGAATTTTGAGTAGCCGTAAACGTTCAGCGGTTTCTCATATTCACGGGATTCGATGAAATCAGAAGTACGACCGCCGTAGGTGGCGGCAGAGGACGCATACAGGAACGGAATTTCACGCTCCAGGCAGTAGTGCAACAGCTCTTTGGAGTATTGATAGTTGTTATCCATCATATACTTGCCGTCCCACTCGGTAGTGGAGGAGCATGCGCCTTCGTGGAAAATCGCTTCGATATCGCCGAAATCTTCTCCGGCCATAATCTGGATCAGGAAGTCTTCCTTGTCCATGTAGTCAGCAATATTCAGATCCACCAGGTTAACAAACTTGGTGCCATCTTTAAGGTTGTCCACCACCAGGATGTCGGTGATGCCTTTATCATTCAATGACTTGACGATGTTGCTGCCGATAAAGCCCGCGCCGCCGGTAACGATGATCATAAATGTAACCTTCGAATTTTGGAGTCAGAGACAATCTCAGACACGAATACTTTCTATCATATCACTACATGGCTCTGGCTTCAGCCATTCACCGATAAGCCGTACGGGTACACGTGATTTATGCTTCATTTTGAAGAAGTGATGATGCGTCATCTCGTATCAGCGTATAGCTTTGGGTAATATGTGCTGAAATTTGCCCAGTCTGGAGAATTGAAATGCGTGGGGATTTTTACAAACAGTTAACGAACGATCTCGAAACCGCACGTGCGGAAGGATTGTTTAAAGAAGAGCGCATTATTACGTCTGCCCAGCAGGCGGATATCACCGTGGCGGACGGAAGCCACGTTATTAACTTTTGTGCGAACAACTATCTGGGGCTGGCTAACCACCCGGAACTGATTGCAGCTGCAAAAGCAGGTATGGATTCTCACGGATTTGGTATGGCTTCGGTCCGCTTTATTTGCGGTACCCAGAACAGCCATAAGCAACTGGAGCAAAAACTGGCGGCATTCCTCGGTATGGAAGATGCCATCCTTTACTCTTCCTGCTTTGACGCCAACGGCGGCCTGTTTGAAACGCTGCTGGGCGCAGAAGATGCGATTATCTCAGATGCGCTCAACCACGCTTCTATCATTGACGGTGTTCGCTTGTGTAAAGCAAAGCGTTTCCGTTACGCCAACAACGACATGGTCGAACTGGAAGCTCGTTTGAAAGAAGCGCGTGAAGCGGGAGCCCGTCATATCCTGATCGCCACCGATGGCGTGTTCTCTATGGATGGTGTGATTGCTAACCTGAAAGGCGTTTGTGACCTGGCGGATAAATACGACGCGCTGGTCATGGTTGATGATTCCCATGCTGTCGGCTTTGTCGGCGAAAATGGTCGTGGCTCACATGAATACTGTGACGTGATGGGGCGTGTGGACATCATCACTGGTACGCTGGGTAAAGCGCTCGGCGGCGCATCTGGCGGTTATACCGCAGCGCGCAAAGAGGTTGTTGAGTGGCTGCGTCAGCGTTCCCGTCCGTATCTGTTCTCCAACTCATTGGCTCCTGCAATTGTTTCTGCCTCCATTAAAGTGCTGGAGATGGTCGAAGCAGGCAGCGAGCTGCGCGATCGCCTGTGGGCGAACGCACGTCAGTTCCGCGAGCAAATGTCTGCCGCAGGCTTTACGTTAGCGGGAGCGGATCACGCAATTATCCCGGTCATGTTGGGGGATGCGGTAGTGGCGCAAGAGTTCGCCCGCGAGCTGCAAAAAGAGGGGATTTACGTTACTGGATTCTTCTATCCGGTGGTTCCAAAAGGTCAGGCGCGTATTCGTACCCAGATGTCTGCGGCGCATACCCCTGAGCAGATTACGCGTGCTGTTGAGGCGTTCACACGCATTGGTAAACAACTGGGCGTTATTGCCTGAGGATGTGAAATGAAAGCGTTATCCAAACTGAAAGCGGAAGAGGGCATTTGGATGACCGACGTTCCTGAACCGGAAGTCGGCCATAACGATTTGCTGATTAAAATCCGTAAAACAGCCATCTGCGGGACTGACGTTCACATTTATAACTGGGATGAATGGTCGCAAAAAACCATCCCGGTACCGATGGTCGTTGGACATGAATATGTCGGCGAAGTTGTTGGCATCGGCCAGGAAGTTAAAGGCTTTAAAATCGGCGATCGCGTTTCAGGCGAAGGTCATATCACCTGCGGGCATTGCCGTAACTGCCGCGGTGGACGTACTCACCTGTGCCGCAATACGACCGGTGTTGGCGTAAACCGTCCTGGCTGCTTTGCAGAATACCTGGTGATCCCGGTATTTAACGCGTTTAAAATTCCGGACAACATCTCTGACGATCTGGCGTCTATCTTCGATCCGTTCGGTAATGCGGTGCATACGGCGCTGTCGTTCGATCTGGTTGGGGAAGATGTGCTGGTTTCCGGCGCGGGTCCAATCGGTATTATGGCGGCAGCGGTTGCCAGGCACGTTGGCGCACGCCACGTGGTGATTACCGATGTTAATGAGTATCGCCTTGAACTGGCGCGTAAAATGGGCATCACTCGCGCGGTCAACGTGTCGAAAGAGAGTCTGACCGACGTGATGGCTGAACTGGGCATGACCGAAGGGTTTGATGTCGGTCTGGAGATGTCCGGTGCGCCGCCAGCGTTTCGCACCATGCTGGACACCATGAACCACGGTGGCCGTATTGCTATGCTGGGTATTCCACCATCAGACATGTCCATCGACTGGACTAAAGTTATCTTTAAGGGATTGTTTATTAAAGGTATCTACGGTCGTGAGATGTTTGAGACCTGGTACAAGATGGCCGCATTGATTCAGTCTGGTCTGGATTTGTCACCGATCATCACCCATCGATTCTCCATAGATGAATTCCAGCAGGGCTTTGACGCGATGCGCTCGGGCCAGTCAGGGAAAGTGATCCTGAGCTGGGATTAACCCTATCCAATCAGTAGATTCTGCGTATGTCCCTGGGTGTTGATTATCATTACCATCCGGGGCTTTTTTATGCTTGCACGCTCGCTCCTGCTTGGCGCATTTTCTGCTAAAGAATTAATAATTTTTTCTGAAAATCTACCGCTTAATATGCTAAAAAGTGCCGATAACTCTATTGTTTGGCTGGATTTGATATGACCTATATCCCTGGTCTCCTGAGCGTCATTATGCCACTTTACAACACGGGTGAACCGTTCATTGCGTGTATGGATTCGCTGATTGCGCAAACCTGGAAGAACCTGGAGATCATCATTGTTAATGATGGTTCTACGGATAACTCAGCGGACCTTGCTCAGTCTTATGCGGATCGTTACCCGCACGTTCACCTGTTGCACCAGCCCAATGGAGGGGTATCCGCGGCGCGCAATACCGGTATGGAAGTTGCCAGGGGGGAGTACATCGCGTACGTAGACGGCGATGATATTGCCTATCCGGAAATGTATGAGACGCTGATGACTATGGCGCTGAAGGATAATCTGGATGTTGCGCAGTGCAACGCTGATTGGTGTATTGCGGAGACAGGCCACACCTGGGCATCCATTCCTACCAATCGAATTAGTTCTACCGGCGTGATGACCGGGCCAGACTGGTTACGCAAAGCGTTAGCCAGTCGCCGTTGGCGGCACGTTGTCTGGATGGGCGTTTACCGCCATCAGACCATCCGCGACGCAGGACTGACCTTCCTGTCCGGTCTACACCACCAGGATATTATCTGGACGACAGAGTTTATGTTTAATGCGAAACGCGCGCGTTATACGGAAGTGCCGTTGTATAAATACTTCCTGCACGGCGCGTCCGTCAGCCGCCTGCCACGCACCGGGCTGAAAAATCTCGCCTATCAACGCCACTACATTAAAATTACCCGTCTGCTGGATAAGATGAATCACGACTATGCTGGACGCATTCCAATTTATCCGGAGTTCAAACAGCAGGTGATTTACGAAGCGCTACGCGTTTGTCATTGCATACGTAAAGAGCCGGACGAGAAAATCCGCCAACGGATGATTGCTGAAGTATTCGTATCGGGTATGTTTAAGCGCATGGTGAGCAATATCTGCAGCGTTAAGCTGGGTTATCAGGTGCTATTGTGGGCCATACGCTTTAGTCAGTGGCGCGATAAATCACTGACGCCGCGCCGCCTGGCCCATTTAACGCTGGATATTAAAGAGTAATTATTGCCAGCCCTGCCATTGCAGGCGCATGTACTGCACCAGCGTGCTTTGGGTGATGCTTTCACCGAGCACGCTGAAGAAGCGGCTGGCGTAAACCGGCTCTAACGGCTGCTTCGGTTTGCATAATCTCACCCCGCGGAAAGGATTACGTGGCGCATCAGGTTTACCATTCTTCGGCGGTGTAAAGTTTGGTCTGGAGGTGTCTACCTGTGGTTCATTGAGCAGGCTGCTTGGGCGAACCAGCGTAATGTCCGCAGGCAGGTTATAAAGCATTTGCTGCAGGACGCGAACCGTCGAAGGGTGAGGATGCCCAATGGCAATTGCTGAACCGTTGCGGCGCGCAAGCTCAACGGCACGATTAAACTGACGGCGAATATCGGCTTCGTTTTGCGTGTCATCCAGGAAGACTTTGCGTTTGATAACCTTCACGCCGGTTCCTGATGCTGCGCGCATTGCCTGACTGTTGCCGATGGTCATACTGTCCAGGAAGTAGAGATCGTAGCGTTCCAGCGCCTGCATCACCTTCTGCATGCCGAACAGGCTGGAGGTCATCGCGCTGCCCATATGGTTGTTCAGCCCGACCGCATTCGGTACTTTGCTTACCGCGTCGCGAATAATCCGCTCAATCTCTTCGCTGCTCATTTCCGGGCGCAAAGTATCTTTCTCTAACGGCTGTTTGCTCAGTGGCGCCATCGGCAGATGGATTAAAACTTCATGCCCGCTGTTATGCGCTTTAATCGCCATTTCACGCGCGTGTGGGGCATTAGGCAGAACGGCAACGGAGAGGGTGGAAGGCATCGCCAGAACCTGATTTTCGGTGTGTGGACGATAGCCGAAATCATCAATAACGATGGCAAGTTTGCCAGCAAAAACAGGTGTTGCGAAGGCCAGCACGCTGGCGAGAGAGAATAATAGACGACGAAATTGAGGCAAAACTTATCTTCCCAACCACGGCTGTGGATTGACCGCCTGACCCTGGCGACGAATTTCGAAATAGAGTGCCGGCCTGCCCTGTCCGCCGCTGCTACCCACAAGTGCAATAGGCTGCCCGGCGCGAACCTGCGTACCGACGCTGACCAGCGCGCTCTGGTTATAACCGTAAAGGCTCATATCGCCTTTACCGTGCTCAACGACGACCACCAGACCGTAGCCCTGCAACCAGTCCGCCAGAATGACGCGACCATCGGCAATGGCTTTAACTTCGGTGCCTTCGGATGCGCCAATAACCATCCCCTTCCAACGTAGCTCACCTTGCAACTGTTCGCCATAACGATGTAGCGTTGGGCCACGAACGGGCCAGAATGCCTGGCCGCGTGGGGAACCTAAACCGCCGGTACGGGACATCAGTGATTTTTCGCTTTCGGTTGGCTTGTAGGTTGAGCCTTTCCGTGACGCATCCTTCTGTTTGTCACGTACGGCCTGCGCCTCGCGAGCTTCACGTTCCGCGCGTGCTTTGGCTGCGGCTTCGGCGCGAGCAATGCTGTTGCGCAGGCGTGATTCGTTGGCGCGCATTTCGCCCAGTTGCTGCTGACCCTGCTGAATCGATGACTCCAGACCCGAGAGCGTCTTCTTGCGTTCATTACGCGCCTGCTCCAGCTTAGCCTGCTGAGCGCGCTGTTCGTACAGCAACGTCTGCTGTTCGCTCTGCTTATCTTCCAGCTCGGCTTTTTGCGAGTCGACTTCTTCGCGGGTTTGTTTCAACTGCGCGATGGTTTCCTGCCGCGCCTGGTTCAGATAGCCGAAATAGGCCTGCAGGCGTTGCCCGCGCTGGCTCTCTTCCCCGCTCAGAATGAGCTGAATACCGGTGTGTTCGCCCTGGCGAAACGCTGCGTCAAGTTGGGCTGCCAGGCTACGCTCTTGCGCAGCCCGCTGTTTTTCCAGCTTCGCGAGGGCGGCATTCATCTCTGTGATTTGTGCATTCAGCTGCGCCAGCGAGTTTTGCGTTTCGCGTAGTTGCCTGGCGGCAACGGCGATGGCCTGTTCCTGAGCTTTAAGTTGAGCGAGGAGAGTGGAGCGTTGTTGTTGTTGTTGGCGTACCGCGCGTTCTTTTGCCGCGATATCAGCCTGAATAGATTTGAGCTGATCGCGCTCGTCCGCGTGGGCGGAAATGGCGCACAGCAATACGCCAGCGCTAAGCGCGCTGGCGTAGAACAAGGGCCTGACTGAAAGCTTTTGCAGTTTCACGGCCCAAGTGATGGTATCAATCGCCTTTCCCCTCATGGGGAGGGATTATTCCACGATGAACAGCGGCTTACCAGTCATCTCTTGCGGGATTTCCATACCCATCAGCGTCAGCATCGTCGGGGCGATATCAGAAAGTTTGCCGCCTTCAACTGCTTTGACGTTTTTACCACCGACATAAATCAGCGGAACGGGCAGGTTGGTGTGTGCTGTATGTGCCTGACCGGTGGACGGATCGCGCATTTGCTCTGCGTTACCGTGGTCTGCGGTGATCAGCAGTTGGCCGCCAACGGATTCAACCGCTTTAGTCACCTGCTCAACGCAGTGATCCAGCGCTTCAACCGCTTTAACCGCAGCTTCCATCACCCCGGTGTGACCAACCATGTCGCCGTTCGGGTAGTTACAAATGATGGTGTCGTATTTTCCGCTCTGAATCGCAGCAACCAGCTTCTCGGTCAGCTCAGCAGAGCTCATTTCCGGCTGCAGATCGTAGGTCGCGACTTTCGGCGAGTTGATCAGGATGCGATCTTCGCCTTTGAACGGCTCTTCTACGCCGCCGTTAAAGAAGAAGGTCACGTGGGCATATTTTTCAGTTTCGGAAATACGCAGCTGCGTTTTGTCATTCTTCGCCATCCACTCGCCAAGGGTGTTGGCCAGAGACGCTGGTGGGTAAGCAACAGCAGTTTTGATGTCGGCTGCGTATTCGGTCAACATCACAAAGTTGAGGTTAACGACTTTCTTACGGGCGAAGCCGTCGAAGTCAGCGTTAACAAACGCACGGGTGATTTCACGCGCACGGTCAGCACGGAAGTTCATGAAAATCAGCGTATCGCCGTCTTCCATGGCGGCTTCAGCCTGGCCTTCAGCACGAATCACGGTCGCTTTCACGAATTCGTCGTTTTCGTCGCGGGCATAAGCAGCCTGCAGGCCTTCAACAGCCGTAGCGAACTGGAACTCGCCTTTTGCCAGCGTCATCAGGTCATAAGCCTGTTCAACGCGATCCCAACGGTTGTCGCGGTCCATGGCGTAGTAACGACCGATGATGGACGCTACACGGCCTTTGCCCAGCGCGGCAAATTTCTCTTCGAATTTCTGCAGCGAATGTTCAGCGCTGCGCGGCGGGGTATCACGGCCATCAAGGAAAGCGTGCAGATAGATTTTCTCAGCACCGCGTTCAGCTGCCATTTTGACCATCGCCATGATGTGATCTTCGTGGCTGTGAACGCCGCCAGCAGAGAGCAGGCCCATGATGTGAACCGCTTTGCCGCTATTTTTTGCCTGGTCGACCGCATCGGTCAGCACTGGGTTAGCGAAGAAAGTCCGTTCTTTAATTTCAACATCCAGACGGGTCAGGTCCTGATACACGATGCGGCCCGCGCCCAGGTTGACGTGACCCACTTCGGAGTTGCCCATCTGGCGATCGGGCAGGCCGACTTCCAGGCCAGAGGCATCAATCAGGGTATGCGGACGTTTTGCCCACAGAGCATCCATTACCGGGGTTTTGGCATTAAAGATGGCGTTATCCTGGCTGTCTTCACGATAGCCATAGCCATCCAGAATCACCAGTACCATAGGTTTTTTAGAAACCGACATTGCGACAACCTCACACTCAATAGACAAAAATAATTGCGTAATTTTACTACAGCTGAATCGATAAAATAGCCCCAGAAGATCAAATAATCGACCAGAGCGTGTCGCAGAGGGCGCGGATTTACGTTTTTTTTTCCGTAGCGCCCCGCAAAAATGCAATCCAATGCACGCTCTGGCTGTATTTGCGCCAACGCGCAGGTATACTCCTTTCCTGGTTTTTTAATCACTAAGTCGGGAGTTGTTACCCCCCATGCAAGAAATTATGCAATTTGTTAGTCGCCACCCTGTATTGAGTATCGCCTGGATTGCGTTACTGGCGGCTGTATTATTTACCACGTTTAAGAGCCTGACTTCGAAAGTGAAGGTAATTACGCGCGGAGAAGCCACTCGTCTTATCAACAAAGAAGATGCGGTGATTGTGGATTTACGTCAGCGCGACGACTTCCGCAAAGGCCATATCGCGGGCTCCACTAACCTGCTGCCGAGCGAAATCAAAGCCAACAATTTTGGTGAGCTGGAAAAACACAAAAACAAACCTGTTATTGTGGTTGATGGCTCTGGTATGCAGTGCCAGGATTCAGCAACTGCGCTGATTAAAGCCGGTTTTGAGCAGGTATCTGTACTGAAAGACGGCGTAGCGGGCTGGAGTGGCGAGAATCTGCCACTGGTTCGCGGCAAGTAATTTACCCGTCTTCTTTCATGCCTCAGGGTAAAAGAACACTGGAGATAAGTCATGGCCAATATTGAGATCTATACCAAAGCGACCTGCCCGTTTTGCCATCGCGCAAAGGCGCTGTTGAACAGCAAGGGTGTGAGTTTCCAGGAACTTCCGATTGACGGCGATGCCGTGAAGCGTGAAGAGATGATCAAGCGCAGTGGCCGTACAACGGTTCCGCAGATTTTTATTGATGCACAGCACATTGGTGGTTGTGACGACTTGTATGCGTTGGATGCACGTGGTGGACTGGATCCACTGCTGCGTTAAGGCGTACCGAAGTATTTAAAGGACAACACTAAAGGGTTTTCTCAACATGTCAGAACAAAATAACACTGAAATGGCTTTCCAGATCCAACGTATTTATACCAAGGATGTGTCTTTCGAAGCGCCAAATGCACCACATGTTTTCCAGAAAGATTGGCAGCCAGAGGTTAAACTGGATCTTGATACCGCATCTACCCAACTGGCAGATGATGTGTATGAAGTAGTGCTGCGTGTCACCGTAACGGCATCTCTGGGTGAAGAAACTGCGTTCCTGTGTGAAGTTCAGCAGGGCGGTATTTTCTCCATCAGTGGTATTGAAGGGACTCAGATGGCGCATTGCCTTGGTGCATACTGCCCGAACATTCTGTTCCCGTATGCCCGCGAATGCATCACCAGCCTGGTTTCCCGCGGTACATTCCCGCAACTGAACCTTGCGCCGGTCAACTTTGATGCGCTGTTCATGAACTATTTACAGCAGCAGGCTGGCGAAGGTACTGAAGAACATCAGGATGCCTGATGAACCAAAGTAATGCTTCAATGACTGTGATTGGTGCCGGCTCGTACGGCACCGCTCTTGCCATCACCCTGGCAAGAAATGGCCATCAGGTTGTCCTGTGGGGCCATGATCCGAAACATATCGCGACCCTCGAGCACGATCGCTGCAACGTCGCGTTCCTCCCTGATGTGCCTTTTCCCGAAACGCTGCGCCTGGAAAGTGATTTAGCCACTGCGCTGGCCGCCAGTCGTAATATTCTGGTGGTGGTGCCGAGCCACGTCTTTGGCGAAGTGCTGCGGAACATCAAACCGCTGATGCGTCCTGACGCGCGTCTGGTCTGGGCGACAAAGGGTCTGGAAGCGGAAACGGGACGCCTGCTGCAGGACGTCGCGCGTGAAGCGCTGGGGAATTCTATTCCACTGGCAGTTATCTCCGGTCCGACGTTCGCCAAAGAGCTGGCGGCGGGCATGCCGACGGCGATTTCTCTGGCCTCGACGGACGACACCTTTGCTGACGATCTCCAGCAGTTGCTGCACTGCGGCAAGAGCTTCCGCGTTTACAGCAATCCGGATTTCATTGGCGTGCAGCTTGGCGGCGCGGTGAAAAACGTTATTGCGATTGGCGCGGGGATGTCTGACGGCATCGGTTTCGGCGCGAATGCGCGAACCGCATTGATCACCCGTGGACTGACCGAAATGTCTCGCCTTGGCGCGGCGTTGGGTGCCGATCCTGCCACCTTTATGGGGATGGCGGGTTTAGGCGATCTGGTGCTGACCTGTACCGACAACCAGTCGCGTAACCGTCGTTTTGGCATGATGCTCGGCCAGGGGATGGACGTGCAGGGGGCGCAGGACAAGATTGGTCAGGTGGTTGAAGGCTACCGCAATACGAAAGAAGTTCGTGAATTGGCGCACCGTTTTGGTGTTGAGATGCCAATAACCGAGGAAATTTATCAAGTATTGTATTGCGGAAAAAACGCGCGCGAGGCAGCATTGACGTTATTAGGCCGTGCACGCAGGGACGAGCTGAGTCGCCACTAGCTGTAAGGAACTGTTGAATATAACGACCCGACCCGCGAAGAACGGGTCGGTCGTTTTGCTATCTTCTGGAGTACGCAATGCCGTGTGAAGAACTGGATATCGTCTGGAAAAACATTAAAGCGGAAGCCCGGGCACTGGCGGAATGTGAGCCAATGCTGGCCAGTTTTTACCACGCAACGCTGCTCAAGCATGAAAACCTCGGCAGTGCGCTGAGCTATATGCTGGCGAATAAACTCGCTTCTCCGATCATGCCCGCCATTGCCATTCGCGAAGTCGTGGAAGAGGCCTACGCGGCCGATCCTGAAATGATTGCCTCAGCGGCCTGTGATATTCAGGCGGTACGCACGCGTGATCCGGCTGTCGATAAATATTCCACCCCACTTCTGTATCTGAAGGGCTTTCATGCGCTTCAGGCCTACCGTATCGGTCACTGGCTGTGGCATCAGGGGCGTCAGGCGCTGGCGATCTTCCTGCAAAATCAGGTGTCCGTTAGCTTCCAGGTAGACATTCACCCGGCGGCAAAAATTGGCCGTGGGATTATGCTCGATCACGCCACTGGTATTGTGGTCGGTGAAACTGCCGTGATTGAAAACGACGTCTCTATTTTGCAATCCGTCACGCTGGGCGGGACCGGTAAAGCCGGCGGTGACCGTCATCCGAAAATTCGTGAAGGCGTGATGATTGGCGCGGGAGCAAAAATTCTCGGCAACATTGAAGTCGGGCGCGGCGCGAAGATTGGCGCAGGTTCCGTCGTTTTACAGCCGGTACCCCCGCATACCACTGCAGCAGGCGTTCCGGCACGCATCGTCGGTAAGCCTGACAGCGATAAGCCGTCCATGGATATGGATCAGCATTTCAACGGGATACATCATACTTTTGAGTATGGAGATGGTATCTGATTTCGAGCTATCTTACCTGGCAGATTGAACCTGAGCTGTGCTCGTCATCCTTACGGACTGCGTGTACGCTCCGGTGACTGTGCGCAGTCCATGTTCAATCTGTCTGCGCCGATAACGCTCAAAATGAATTCCATCAAATTAATGTAGGTCGGATCAGGCGCTAGCCGCCATCCAACAATCATCAGCTACGCAGTACCGCGCCCGGATACCCTAGCTGGCGCCAGGCCTCATACACCACCACCGACACCGCATTTGACAGGTTCATGCTGCGACTGTCTGGCATCATCGGAATACGAATTTTTTGTTCGGCCGGCAGCGCGTCAAGGATGCTGGCTGGCAGACCGCGTGTTTCCGGACCAAACATCAGATAATCCCCGTCCTGATAGCATACCGCGCTATGCGCTGGCGTACCTTTGGTGGTCAGAGCAAACAGGCGCTGCGGATGTTCTGCGGCGACGAAGGCGGCGTAATCAGGGTGGCGTAGCACGGCGGTAAATTCATGGTAATCCAGCCCCGCGCGACGCAGGCGCTTGTCGTCCCAGGTAAAGCCCATTGGCTCTATAATATGCAGACGAAAGCCGGTGTTGGCGCAAAGACGGATAATATTGCCGGTATTTGGCGGGATTTCTGGTTCGAATAAAACGATGTTAAGCATACTGCCCCCTTGATAACGGGGGGCAGAATAGCAGAAAGAGCGGGTACTATGCGACGGTCAGCGTCTGCGGTTTATAGCGTTGCAGCTTGTAAATTGTCGCGGCAGCAGCGACCAGGGCCGGAAGGCTGAGGAACATTAAGATACTGTCTGCCTGCCATTGCAGGGAAAGCAACTGGGCGCTCATCATCGTTCCGGCTACGCCGCCGAAGCGGCCCACGCCCTGCATCCAGGCAATGCCCGTCGCACGGCAGTGGGTTGGATAAAACGTGGCGGCCAGCGTCTGCAGCCCGGACTGCGCGCCGTTCATGGTAATCCCCATCAGGAAGATCAGTGCGCCGAACAAGATGATGTGGTTATGTTCAAACCCGAGAGCGAGGGCAAACAGCATCGTCAGAATGAAGCCGAGTGAGACCACTTTATGGGCTTCCCAGCGGTCCATTAACCAACCGGCCAGCAGGATCCCCGCCGTACCGCCAAAGGTAAACAGCGATGTCAGCCAGGCGGATTCGGCCAGCGGATAGCCCATTCCCAGCATCAGCGTTGGCATCCAGCTCAGCAGCACGTAATAGATAACCAGCCCCATAAAGTAGGTCATCCAGAGCATCAGCGTACCCGGCAGCCAGGGCATACTAAATAACTGTGCCACGCTGCTTTTTTTGACCGTGATACGGTCTTCATCCAGATAAAACTGGGTAACCTGTTCCAGACTTCCCGACATAAAACGTTGAGCAATGCGTTTAATCTGTGCAACCCCTTTACCGCGGTGAACCAGATACTTAACCGACTCCGGCAGGAACAGCACCAACAGTACGGTGAGGACCAGTGGGGCGATCGCACCAGCAAGCAGAACACTGTGCCAGCCGTAGTTGGGGATCAGCCAGGAGGAGATCACGCCGCCGCCCGCAGCCCCTAATGGAAAGCCACAGTACATGGTGTTAATCGCCATTGAACGACAGCGTTTCGGGGCGAATTCTGACACCAGGGTGATGGCATTGGGCATTGCCGCGCCAAGCCCAAGCCCGGTGAGAAAGCGCCAAAACGTGAGCATATTCAGCGTCTGGGCATAGGCGGTTCCCAGACTGGCGAGGCCAAAGAACAGACAGGAAAAGACCAGGACGCGCTTACGACCCATACGATCGGAAATCGGTCCGGCCAGCAGGGCACCAAATGAGAGGCCCAATAGCGCGGCGCTTAACACCGGTCCAAGATCTTGTTTCTTGATGCCCCAGTCGGCTGAAAGCGTGGGGGCAATATAGCCCATCGCCGCCGTATCGAAGCCGTCAATGGCTAAAACCAGAAAACCCAGGACAATAATGACCCAGTGGAAACGCGAAAAAGCACTGTCATCTATCGCCTGCTGGATATTCACTTTTCCGGAATAAGCCATGTCACCCTCGCCAGTTATGATGATTGTTATATGTATAAAATGCTGTTGTATTAGCTTGTCTATACATTTGGCAGGTGGATAAAAAGTTGTCAAATATATTGGTTGTAAATGTTAACTAGTCGTTATTTT
The DNA here is from genome assembly GCF_013784065.1 of Citrobacter sp. RHBSTW-00599. Classification (NCBI taxonomy): domain Bacteria; kingdom Pseudomonadati; phylum Pseudomonadota; class Gammaproteobacteria; order Enterobacterales; family Enterobacteriaceae; genus Citrobacter; species Citrobacter sp. RHBSTW-00599. The sequence goes on from NZ_CP056717.1 coordinate 146,788, forward strand.
TGGATAAAAAATGGTCGGGCTGAAAACAGACCGACCATTCAGAAAATGGGGTTTACGGGGATGTTGTTACGCTGCGCTACCCTGGACCAGAGGTGCCAGCGCGGCAGGCAGGCTCTTACCCAGTTCCTGTACCAGCGAATCACGGCTGATTTCGCTAATCGACTTCGCACCGGTCAGGGTCATCGCCACCTTCATCTCTTTCTCGATCAGGTTCAGCAGATTCGCCACACCGGCCTGGCCGTGGGTCGCTAGCGCGTACAGATAAGCACGCCCCAGCAGCACGCTATCCGCGCCCAGCGCTATCATGCGTACAACGTCCAGACCATTGCGGATCCCGCTATCAGCCAGAATGGTGATATCGCCTTTCACCGCATCGGCAATGGCGGGCAGCGCACGAGCTGAAGACAGCACGCCATCTAACTGACGGCCACCGTGGTTAGAGACAACGATGCCATCCGCGCCAAAGCGTACGGCGTCGCGGGCATCTTCAGGATCGAGGATCCCTTTGATCACCATCGGACCATCCCAGAATTCACGGATCCACTCGAGGTCTTTCCAGGAAATCGACGGATCGAAGTTATTCGCCAGCCAGCCGATGTAATCTTCAAGGCCGGTGGGTTTGCCAAGATAAGTCGAAATATTGCCTAAATCATGCGGGCGACCGTTCAGACCAACGTCCCATGCCCACTGTGGATGAGTGACTGCTTGCCAGTAGCGCCGCAGTGCCGCATTTGGGCCGCTCATACCGGAATGGGCATCACGGTAGCGTGCGCCAGGCGTTGGCATATCGACGGTAAAGACCAGCGTGGAGCAACCCGCCGCTTTGGCGCGCTCCAGTGCGTTACGCATAAAACCGCGATCGCGCAGAACATACAGCTGGAACCACATCGGACGCTTGATGGTCGGGGCGACTTCTTCAATCGGACATACGGACACTGTGGAAAGCGTAAACGGAATGCCTTTGGCATCAGCGGCGGCGGCGGCCTGAACCTCGCCCCGGCGTGCGTACATGCCGCATAAGCCGACAGGCGCGAGGGCTACCGGCATGGAGAGTGTTTCGTTGAACAGCTTGGTTTCCAGGCTCAGGTCGGACATATTCTTCAGTACGCGCTGGCGCAGCGCCACCTCTGACAGGTCTGCCACGTTACGGCGCAAGGTGTGCTCGGCATACGCCCCGCCGTCAATATAGTGGAACAAGAAGGGGGGCAGGATGCGCTGGGCTGCGGCGCGATAGTCGCTGGCTGCTGAAATAATCATGTGTTGTTCTCCCTGCTATTCTCACCAGGATCACCGGGCAGGCGAGTAATACGCGCCTGCCGGGCCTGATCTTCGTCAAATCGTTTAATTGTGGTGTGGACAAAACTGAGGTGCGCCATCATGGCCTTACGCGCCCCGTCGGCATCCCCGGCAACAATGGCGTCCAGCACGGCCTGATGCTGCGCCGTCAGTTGAGAAAATACGGGCGGTACCAGGTACATACGTTGGCGGCTCTGTTTTACCGAAGACTGCAGGACGTCGAAGAAACCGCGCATGGTCTGCAACAGCACCACGTTGTGCGAGGCTTCCGCAATGGCGAGATGAAAACGAACGTCAGCCTGCGAGGCGAGATCCGGATCTTCGCTTTGCGTGGCCTCGAAACAGAGCCTGATTTTCTCTTTATCCGCGGCGGTGGCCCGCATGGCTGCGTGCCAGGCGGTACTGGCTTCGATGGCGTGGCGGGCCTCCAGAATATCGAAACTGTAATCAGGATCGTCAGCCAGCAGGGTTTTCAGCGGCTGAACGATGTTTTGTTCAGACCAGGCCTCATGCTGCCAGCGGATAAACGTCCCGCCGCCACGACGGCTAATCAGTACGCCTTCACTGACCAGCTTTGCTAACGCCTCGCGCAGCGAGTTACGCGATACGCCGAGCTGTACGGCCAGTTGGCGCTCAGCGGGCAACTTCATGCCCGCCTCCAGCTGTTGTTCTTCAATCAGCGCCCGCACACGAGATGCGACTTCGTCTGACAGGCGTCTGGGCATCACTATCATGGAATCATCCAGGTTAAGACATAGGCCTGCAGCGTGGTAATCACACCCACCATGCAGGTGAAAATCAGGCTGTGTTTCACGGTAAAGCGGAACAGGTCAGACTCTTTCCCCACTAATCCCACTGCCGCACAGGCGATAGCGATAGATTGCGGCGAGATCATCTTGCCGGTCACGCCGCCGGTGGTATTTGCCGCCACCATCAGCACATCCGAAACGCCGATTTGCTGAGCAGCCGTAGCCTGCAGGGCGGCAAACAGTGCGTTTGATGAGGTGTCGGACCCGGTCAGAAATACCCCCAGCCAGCCGAGGAACGGTGAGAAGAAGGTAAACGCGCTGCCGGTGTGTGCCAGGGCCAACGCCAGGGTTGATGAAAGCCCGGAGTAGTTTGAGATAAACGCGAATGCCAGCACCATTCCGATGGAGTAAATAGGTAATGCCAGATCTTTCAGCGTGCTGCCAAAAGTCTGCAGCGCTGCGGACGGCTTCATCTTCAACCAGACGATAGACAGCAGGGCGGCAAACAAAATCGCGGTACCGGTCGCGGAGAACCAGTCAAATTTATACACCGCCGCGTAGGCTGTGGCTTCGTGTACAACCGGCGGCATACGGGCAACCAGCTTATCGAGGAACGGAACCGGAATATTGACCACCCAGTGGTACATCGCGCCGCCTGGCGCAAACAGCGCTTTAAACGGCGGTACGCTCCACAGCGTGACGGTGGCGGTCAGGAACAGGAACGGAGACCAGGCGCGGACCACCTGTCCAGCGGTATAGTGGGTGCGAGCCAGCGTCTGATCGACCTGTGAAGCGCCCATATCGCCAAAGCGGAAGATGCGTACCGGCTGCCAGCGTTTCAGGAACAGCGTCAGGCAGACCAGCGAAACCAGAGACGAGATAATGTCCGGCAGTTCTGGCCCGATAAAGTTAGAGCTGAGGTACTGCGCGATAGCAAACGAGCCGCCAGCGACCATCACCGCAGGCCAGGTCTCTTTTACGCCGCGCCAGCCATCCATAATCGCCATAATCCAGAACAACACGATAATGGTCAGGAACGGTAACTGACGGCCCACCATCTGACCAATCTCGAAGCTATCCAGCCCGGTAACCTGACCGGCAACCAGAATCGGAATGCCCATTGCGCCAAAAGCGACCGGAGCGGTGTTTACGATCAGGCACAAACCTGCCGCGTACAGAGGATTAAAGCCCAGACCAACCAGCAGTGCAGCGGTAATCGCTACCGGAGCGCCAAATCCTGCCGCCCCTTCGAGGAATGCCCCAAAGGAGAAACCGACAATCAGCATTTGCAGACGTTGGTCCGGGGTAATCGAGAGTATTGAGGAGCGGATGATGTCGAACTGCCCGGTTTTCACCGAGATTTTATAGACGAATACCGCGGCGATAATGATCCAGGCAATTGGCCACAAACCATAGAAGAAGCCGTACACCACGGAAGCCAGAGCGTGATCGACCGGCATTTTGTAAAACAGCAGGGCGACCGTCAGAGCGATCACCACCGTCCATGACGCCGCAACATAGCCTTTCAGCTTGAGCTTAATCAGGGCGAAGAAAAAGAACAGGATAGGGAGCGATGCGATCAGACTGGAAAGCCAGATGTTACCGGCCGGGTCGTAGTTCTGTTGCCAGAGATTCATTGCAGGTCTCCTGGGGGCCGCCGACATAATGGAATGAGTCTGTGCTCATCTCCTGGTCACATTATGTGTAAAAGTGGCCCTGCCAATATTGTTGTGTAGGGGTAATGACAATGAATGGTTAATCAAATGTTATTTATTGGCAACGGTATTGTACTCACATTTTAATGAAATGTGAGGTGCTGGTAGGATCTGGCTAAAATTGGTAGGGCCAATTGCGGGTGAGGACAACAAAGAGAAGTGAAAAGGCAATGGCATGATGCCATTGCCTTTGATGTCGGGAGTATTGTTACTTCATTACCACTGGAAGCCAGCACCAATGGCTGCAGAGTAATCGCCCTGGCTGTTACTGGTTCCTTGCAATTTATAAACCCAGCCCCCGCTTTCACTCACCATAGACACGCCGAGTGCGACGGCACTTTCACCATTAAACGTACCCCCAGCAATCGAGGTCATGTTGGCTCCCGGTGCGTAAGCTTGTGGAAGACCGGCCATGGCCATTGCTGAGGCAATACCGCCGCTCATCTTGTTTTCTACTCCTTTGATTTTACTGTTCATTTCACCCATTTTTTGATCGGTATAGGTGTTTGCTTCTTCTACGCTGCGTTTCAATTGCGCATAGTTCACCGCATCCGTATCGTTCACCGCCGCTGAAACATTGCCGATCCGAGTGGTACCGCCACTCCCGTCTCCCAGGTTGAGCACACTGTAGTTAACCGAGCCATCGGTATTGGTTTCATAACGAACGGAACCTGCTTCTGAGGCTTTCAGTTGCGCCACATTAACCGCGTCAGTGTTGTTCACCCCTGCGGCAACATTGGTAATACGACGTTGTTGAGTAGAAGAGCCGACAGACACCGTATTAGCTTCATCTGCGACGGAATTTGTGCCTAGCGCCACGCTGTTTTCAGCAGCCGCAATAGATCCGGAACCCATCGCGACGCTGTCTGCACCCTGGGCATTTGCATCGGCACCTGTTGAACTGGTCTTGAAGTATTTGGTGCTCCCCGTAGTGACAATATCGCCGACAGAGTTTTCGATATTGGTGACGCGAGTATCAAGGTTGCTAACCTGGGTATTCAGGTTATTGATGCTTTCGGTATTTGCGGCAACACGGCTGTCAGTGACTTTCAATTGACCAACGTTTACGGCATCGGTGTCTGCGCTTCCTGCTGCAACATTGGTGATCTGCCGCTGGCCATCGCCACTGCCTACAGAAACTTCGCCCACTGACGTTTGTGGCGTATCCATGTTGTAAGCGGTATAGCTGCTTTGTGCGCCGACGGTGGTTTGTGAATTGCTGCCGAGCGCGATGCTGTTGGCGTGATTTACCTGTGCGTTTGAACCAATGGCAATGCCGTTGAAGGCAGATTGATCTACGACTGCGCCATAGCCAATACCGACTCCCGAATCGCCATTGACGATGGTTTTCGCGCCGACGGCTATCGCGTTTTCACCCACCGCCAGGGAATCTTCCTCATCCGAGTTAGCGTGGAAATATTGTGTCGACGTCGTGGAAACGGCGGCGATAGCATTTTGTAACTGACGAACTGTTACCGCATCTTGCGCTTCAGAGCCGTCCGCAACGTTGGTAATTTGACGATAGCTTTCTCCATCCGTCCCCAATGACAACGCGCCCAGCAACTCTCTGTCTGTTGTATCGTAACCAATGACGACGCCATCGCTTGTTACGCTCGTTGCTTGTATGCCGGTTGTAATAGCGCGGTTAGAGCTGGAGCCACTGCCCAAGGCGATGCTGCCCTCAATGCTGCTGCTGCTGTTTTCTCCAAGCGCCAGACTCGAAGCACCGGATGCGACGGCGTTGTAACCCACTGCTGTTGCGCCCTCACCCGTTGCGTATGCATCCTGGCCTTCAAGCCCGTTATCGTTCGTGCGGATGTATTTCACGCCGGTACCATTTTCCGTGATATAGGTTTCGCTGGTATCACCGGTTATTTGGTTAATAGATTCATTATACTGAGAAATCAGCATGTTAGTTTCATGGAGCTGAGAGCCATTAACGGCGTCAGTACTGTCACTGGCGATTTCACCTGCTGCTACATTGGTTATCTTATTGGTACCGCTGGTACCGTGGCTGGCGCTGAACGCACCCTCTTCGTCATCCCAGCTCAGTGCATCGGTACCAAGGTTGGTGATGGACGTATTGATATCCGCAATAGCAGAGGTGTTTTGATCTACTTTCTGGTTGGTTTCATACAACTGTGAGCCGTTTACCGCGTCTGTACTGTCCTCAGAAAGCTCCCCGGTGGCGACATTGGTTATTTTACTGGTACTTCCACCGTGGTTTGCGCTAAAAGCCCCGATGTCTTCGTCCCATAACAGAGCATTATCAGTGAGGCCGGTAATGGACGTATTAATGTCGGTGACAGAAGTATTCAGGTTCTCAATTGCGGTGCTGTTCTGAGATATGTTGGTGGTATTGGCGGCGATATCGGTCGTGTTCTGATCCACTTTTTCATTGGTTTCGAACAGCTGCGAACCGTTAACCGCGTCGGTGCTGCTCTCAGAAAGCTCCCCGGCGGCGACATTGGTGATTTTGTTTGCCGTACTACTTCCGTGGCTGGCGGAGAACGAATTGGTTGCCTCATCCCAGCTCAGTGCATCGGTACCAAGATTGGTGATCGTCGTATTAATATCTGCAATATCTGATGTGTTTTGATCTACCTTCTGGTTGGTTTCATACAACTGTGAGCCGTTCACCGCGTCTGTACTGTCCTCAGAAAGTTCCCCGGCGGCGACATTAATGATTTTGCTGGCGCTTCCCGCGTGGTTAGCGCTGAATGCTCCAGAGTCAGCATCCCACAGCAGGGCATCATCGGTTAGCGTGGTAACTGAGTTGCTCAGGTTATTGATATTGGTGGTGTTGGTGGCGATATCAGTGGTGTTCTGAGACACATTTTCGTTGGTGGCAAACAACTGGGAGCCGTTAACGGCATCGGTGCTGTCTGCGGCCAGAGTGCCTGCCGCCAGATTGGTGATCTTGCTGGCGCTTCCCGCGTGGTTAGCGCTGAATGCACCAGAGTTAGCATCCCACAGCAAGGCATCATTGGTGAGCGTGGTAACAGAGTCGCTCAGGTTATTGATATTGGTGGTGTTGGTGGCGATATCAGTGGTGTTCTGATTGATGCTGGTCGTATTAGCGGCGATATCGGTTGTGTTCTGGTTAATGCTGTCGGTATTGGCGGTAATATCGGCAGTGTTCTGGTTGATGCTGTCGGTATTGGTGGCGATATCAGTAGTGTTCTGATCCACTTTCTCATTTGTATCAAACAACTGGGAGCCGTTAACGGCATCGGTGCTGTCTGCGGCCAGGGTGCCTGCCGCCAGATTGGTGATCTTGCTGGCGCTTCCCGCGTGGTTAGCGCTGAATGCGCCAGAGTTAGCATCCCACAGCAAGGCATCATTGGTGAGCGTGGTAACAGAGTCGCTCAGGTTATTGATATTGGTGGTGTTGGTGGCGATATCAGTGGTGTTCTGATTGATGCTGGTCGTATTAGCGGCGATATCGGTTGTGTTCTGGTTAATGCTGGTCGTATTAGCGGCGATATCAGTAGTGTTCTGATTGATGCTGGTCGTATTAGCGGCGATATCGGTTGTGTTCTGGTTAATGCTGTCGGTATTGGCGGTAATATCGGCAGTGTTCTGGTTGATGCTGTCGGTATTGGTGGCGATATCAGTAGTGTTCTGATCCACTTTCTCATTTGTATCAAACAACTGGGAGCCGTTAACGGCATCGGTGCTGTCTGCGGCCAGGGTGCCTGCCGCCAGATTGGTGATCTTGCTGGTGCTTCCCGCGTGGTTAGCGCTAAAGGCACTGGTGCTGTCATTCCACAACAGCGCGTCTTCGGTTAATCCTGCGACAGAGGCACCTGTGTTAATGATAGAAGTGTTAAGTGCACTTAATGCACTGCCTACGTTATTGTAGGTGCCTGTGCCTACCTCGTAGAGGGGAGCATTCACTGTACCATCAGAATTAACGGAAGCCCCTCCGCCGAGTCGGTTGGCGACGGATTGACTTAAAGAATGAATTTGCGCACCTGTGACGGCATCAGTACTGCTGGAATTGATGTCGCCTTTAGCAACATAGGTGATCTGCCGTTGAGTGGTGCTGTTACCCACGGCGACGGAATTGTCTTCCAGGGCGGTAGAGCCTGTGCCAAGGGCAACTGAGCTGGTGCCTATCGCTTTTGCGCCATTACCAAATGCAGTGCTGTCGTCACCGCTCGCAGTGGATTGATTACCTAATGCAACGGATGTTGCTCCGCTCGCAGTGGATTGATTACCTAATGCAACCGATTTTGCACCGCTCGAATTGGCATAAACACCCATTGCCATCGAATAATCTCCACCGGCTGAGGAAGAGGCTCCCATTGCAATGGCCCGGTCACCGGCAGAAACCGATTTTACGCCAAGCGCTAGCGAAGAGTCGCCGGAGGATTGGCTGTATGAACCAATGGCGGTACTCCATTTCCCCATCGCATCGGCCTTATAACCCATCGCGGCGCTTGCGCCATCTTCGCTGGTGTAAGTATTGGCTGTGGCATTGGTACCAATTGCAACCCACCCTGTTCCCGTTGTACCTGATACGGTAACACCGCTTCCGGTATCGTTCCCCGCGTTGGCCAGCGCATCCGCTGAGACCATAATACTGCCAAGACCGATGAGTGCGGAAACAGCCAGCTTTTTGCGACCGCTTTTTTTGCCGTGGCTTTTTGCGGTTTCGCTGGTGACAATAAATGTTCCCGTAGCGGCATTCCAGATGACTTTAAATATTTTGTTCATGGATAAGTGCTTTCCTTTTATAAAATAGTTGTATCAATGGCTATTATTTTTTTGATTTCTTTTTTGTATCTTTAATAGGTTGTATTCTGTCAAAAATAACATTTTTCATGTTAATGCCTATTTTTAGATACTTAAGATTATTGGGCGATACGCCTTTTAATGTCAGCGTGACGTTTGTCCATGCTCCCGGTAAGAGTTCTATTGTCGAATCCATTTGCGTGTTGAGCAGGAGTTGTTTCCAGCGAGGCAGATCTTTTGCCTCGGAAGGTTTTTTCGTACCCCATGTCATATTAAACGCCAGGTTTGATACGGGAATGCTGAGTAAGTTAACCAAATCAAGATGAATAACACTCCCATCATCTATTGGCTCAATAGATAGAATACGCCCGGCTAAGCCGATATTGCCGTTGTTAATAATAAAATAGTGCGTTTGTGATGGGTCCAGTTCTGTGTAGTCGAATAGCCGTTGTTTGCGTTCAATGCGTCCAACGACTTCGGCGACCTTTTGTGTTGCGTTGATAATCGTAGTTTGTTGTTTTTCTAGTAAATTTATCTTTTCTTCTTGTTCTTTTTGTTGTTTTTTTAGTTCTTCGACAAGGTGTTTATCTGCAAAGTAATCACAACCCGATAACAAGAATGTGAATCCCAAAACAAGCAGCGGAACAAATTTTCCATTATTGTTCATATAAAATATCCTTATTTATAATTTATATGGTGTAAATAGTCGTCTGTTATTTATACAGCTAACTCACCATTCTGCGGGCATTGCCAATAACCCATTAACGTATGGTTATAATGAAAATATTCATTGCTTATATGAAATTTTGAAAATACCCAATATTATTTATTAATTACCCATAGCAATGCCTTATAAAAATATAATCATAATATTTATATATAGGGGCATTGTTTTATAGATGATAATGTTATTTAATTTTGTGGGTCAATTATATTCTGCGGGTCATGAAAAAAGAGGATGGAAAAATTCATTGTATAAATACAAACAGACATGATGGTGGGATTTTTTTTCTGAAAAGCAGAGATTGCCGTTAAAAATGAACTTGTATATAAGCGGTGTAAATATTTACAAGAAAAAATTCGGAATATAGCCCGATGCTCTCAAGCCACCCGCCGTTCGACGGGTGTCTTGAGAGCCTGTGATGCGGGAGTGCTTAGAACTCGCTCTTCGCGAAGCCCGTCATCTCTTTCAGGCCCATTTCACGGCCAAGCTCGGTCATCGGGTGAACGACGATCAGGCCGCGCACGCTCTTCTTCAGCTTGCCCATGTCGGCCTGTTCTTTTTTGGTGATAGCACGACGGAAAGGAAGTTTCGCCAGCTTTTGCGCTTCTTTGCTCAGCTTCTGGCCGTGGACGTCACGCAAACGCGCGATCTCGGTTTCCAGCGTTTCTTTCTCTTGCTCCAGCTCGGCATATTTGTCGGCGGCTTCAACCAGGGACAGGTCTGCCTGCTGGTGGCGGATAGCGTCCAGACGATCGCTCAGGCGTTTAATTTCGTTTTTTTCGACTTCTTTCATAGGATAGCTTCTGATAAAAATAGGATGAATATCCTATAGTATGCGCGCAGAGCGGGATTATTCACAACTAATCGAAGATAAATAATCAAATGTTGCAAGTATTATTCAGCTAATGAAAATACTAATATTTTGATTAATATGGAATTTTAAGTGATAAGGTCGGCCGTGGTGCTTTTTATTGACGGGTTCATAGTGAAGCACGTTTTCCTCAATATAATCGCCCAACCGATCCTAAACTTAAATGAGCAACCGCGCAGGCTGAGCGCGGTTAATACATGGAGGAGGGAAGATTATGGCGAAAATAGGTGAGAACGTTTCGGCCCTTATTGATAAGACGGTCGATTTTATGGCTTCAAGCCAGGCTTTTCGCGAATATCTGAATAAAACACCACCGCGCAACGTTGTCCCTACTGAAATACCGCAGGAGAATGCGCAGCTGTATCTGCAACGTCTGGCGTATTATCGGCAGCTGTATCGACCGCAGCAGGAAGAGAAGTAAGCCTGCAGGGTCTTATTTTTGAAAGGCTTTTTTTAAGCTGATTTTAGAAATCAGCTCGGTCAGGGAAAGTACCATCGTGGAGCGTACCATCTGCTGGTAGCGCTGAATCTGCATTGCGTGCAAACCTGAGTCTGAGGTATCAAACTGCGGTGGCGGCGGGAGTGCCGTCACGCAGTGGAGTTCGCCAAACGGGCCAAGAATTTCGTCGTCGGTGAACGCGTATTCATTACCGTCATGGTTTAACTCTTCCCGCAGCGCCATCAGAAGCTCCGCATCTTCATACTCCGGCCGGCTGAGTACGCCCAGACCGTAAATTAGCTTCAGACGAACGGAAAGATCGCCCAGCGGACCGTCGCCGTCGAGCAGGGGTTCTACGGCATATTTTACCGCATAGTCGTCTTTGCGAAATACCTGAAGCACAAGGATATTCACCGCTTCGGTGAGCAGTTCTACGGCGGTGATGAGGAAGCTGCGTACGGTTTTGCCAGCATTCAGACGCTCAAGCACACGATTTTCAAAGGCCTGCGTTTGTTCCATTATTGCCTGCATATCTGACAATCTGTCATTTGGGCGCAGGCTGACCTGCGCCACATTCTCTATCATTTGGTTGCGTTATATGCGTTAACCGCCTCCGCCACCACATCACTGTTAGCATCCAGACCGGAAACCTGTGCCAGCGCGGCCTGTGGACCTTTTTCGTCAATCAGCGCGGCTAGTTCCTGGGCCTGCGGATCTTCTTCACTGCGATAGTGCATCGCTGCAGCAATACCGGTGACCAGATTCGCGTGCGGCAAGCCATACTCCAGCGTGCCTAGCAGCGGTTTAATCAGACGGTCGCCCGCGCTCAGTTTACGCAGCGGCTGACGACCCACGCGCTCAACGTCATCTTTCAGATACGGGTTTTCAAAGCGACCGAGGATTTTCTGAATGTATGCCGCATGTTTTGCTGCATCAAAGCCATAGCGTTTGATCAGTACCGCGCCGCTCTCTTCCATCGCACCTTTTACCACTGCACGGATTTTCTCGTCGAGAATCGCGTCACGGATGGTCTGATGACCGGTCAATTTTCCGAGGTACGCGGTTATAGCATGCCCGGTGTTCAGCGTGAAGAGTTTACGTTCGACAAATGCCATCAGGTTATCAGTTAATTCCATTCCCGGGATGTCAGGCAGTTCGCCTTTGAACTGTGTTTTGTCGACAATCCACTCACTGAAGGTTTCGACGGTGACTTCCAGCGGATCGTTGGTCGCAGAAGCCGAAGGGGGAACAATGCGGTCCACGGCGGAATCGACGAAGCCAACATGTTCTTCAACCCAGGATTTGTCTTCATCTGCCAGCGCGTTCATAACGTGGCCTTTCAACTGGGTGGTTCCGCGCACCATGTTTTCACAGGCGATAATATTCAGCGGAGTGGCGATGCCCTGCGCCTTGCGTTTAACCAGCCCTTTGGCGATGGCCGGAGCGATACGCTCAAGCACGACCGGACCGACGGCGGTAGTGACTAAATCTACGTGGGCAATCAGGTCGACAACATCATCGCCGATGCTGCTCACGGCGTTGACGCCGGAAACGGTATCAACCTGCTCGTTTTCACCCACCACATGAACCTGATAGCTATGACGGGCATTCAGGGCATCGAGCACGACCTGGTTTACATCCGCGAACGTCAGTTGTATCCCCGCGTCCGCCAGCAGTTTGCCGATAAAGCCACGACCGATATTACCTGCGCCAAAATGTAATGCTTTCATAGTATTAACCTTCATTAATGTTTTTACCCAAGAGGGCTGGGGTGAGGCGTTTCCCTCAACCTAACCCTCTCCACAAGGGAGAGGATATCGCCTTAATATTTCGAACTGCAGATGCGTTGGCTCTCCTCGCTCACCCCAGTCACGTACTTATGTACGCTCCTGGGGATTTGCTGCGTTGCCGCCTTTCTGCAGCTCGAACTATTTTGGAGATACTTAATGGTTAAGCTTTTTTACCAGCCAGCAGTTCCAGAACTTCATCCACGCTGGTGGTATGGGCCAGACGTTCGATCACGGATTCGTCATCCAGAGCGTTGGTCAGGCTGGTGATCACCTGGATATGTTCATTGTTACGTGCGGCGATACCAATGACCAGGCGGGCAATATCGTCTTCTTCTTCACCGAAGCGCACGCCTTCCGGGTACTGGCAGAACACCACGCCGGTTTTCAGTACGCGGTCTTTGGCTTCAACCGTACCGTGCGGCACTGCGATGGACTCACCGAGGTAAGTCGGGGTTAGTTTTTCGCGGTCCAGCATCGCCTCGACGTATTCTGGCTCAACGTAGCCGCCTTTCACCAGTTGCTCACCGGCAAAGCGAATCGCTTCTTCTTTGTTAGTGGCTTTACGGCCGAGGAAGATATTCTCCGCACCCAGTTTGAACAGGTGGGTATCACCCTCTTCAAAGCTGTCTTTCAGGTGATCGCGGACTTTCTCTTCGTTCACGTTGTGGCGCTGTGCAGCAACCAGACGTTCGGTCAGGCTGGCGTACAGGCCGCTGTCGAGGAAGTTGGTCAGCGAAATGTGTTGTGCCTGAGGCACCTGGCGCATCGCACGTTCGGTCAGGTCACGGTGAGTAATGACCAGATCGACATCCGGCGGCAGATTGTTAATCGCGCTGTTGGTGACGGAAATCTGAGACAGACCGGCATCCTGCACTTTCTTGCGCAGTACGCCCGCCCCCATGGCGCTGGAGCCCATACCCGCATCGCAGGCAACGATGATTTTACGCACATGGCTCAGGTCGTTAGTCACGTCGCCAGCCGCCAGCGGAGATGCACCTTTGGATTCCGCTTTCATGTCGTGCATACGACGAGTAGCGGCATCAATGTCATCATCTTCTTTCACTTTGCTGGTTTTCAGTAGAATGGCTGAGACGACAAAGGAGACAGCCATTGCGGCACAGATAGCAGCGATGTTCGCGAAGTAAGCACCCTTCGGCGTCATTGCCAGTACGGCCAGGATAGAACCCGGAGAAGCCGGAGAAACCAGGCCGCCGTTCAGGATAGTCAGGGTAAATACGCCAGTCATACCGCCGAGGATAACGGCCAGGATCAGACGCGGGTTCATCAGCACGTACGGGAAGTAAATTTCGTGGATACCACCCAGGAAGTGGATGATAGCCGCGCCGCCTGCAGACTGCTTAGCGCTGCCGCGACCGAAGAACATGTATGCCAGCAGAACGCCCATACCCGGACCCGGGTTAGCTTCAATCAGGAAGAAGATGGATTTGCCCATCTCGTGGGACTGCTGAATACCCAGCGGTGAGAAAATACCGTGGTTGATGGCGTTGTTGAGGAACAGGATTTTCGCCGGTTCAACGAAGATAGACGCCAGCGGCAGCATGTCATGGACAACCATGAAGTTAACGCCTGCCGCCAGGATTTTGGACAGTGCTTCAACCAATGGGCCAATGCCAAGGAATGCCAGAATGGCGAGGATCATCCCGATGATGCCTGCGGAGAAGTTATTCACCAGCATCTCAAAACCGGACTTGATCTTACCGTCTACCCAGTTGTCGAAATGTTTGATAGCCCAGCCGCCCAGCGGACCTGCGATCATCGCGCCGAGGAACATTGGCATATCGGCACCGACGATAACGCCCATGGTGGTGATAGCACCCACCACGCCGCCACGCTCGCCGCCAACCAGCTTACCACCGGTATAACCGATCAGCAGCGGCAGCAGATAGGTGATCATTGGGCCGACAAGCTTCGCCAGCGTTTCGTTCGGCAACCACCCTGTCGGAATGAATAATGCGGTGATAATACCCCACGCGATAAACGCGCCGATATTTGGCATCACCATGTTACTGAGGAATCGACCAAAGCTTTGCACTTTGATCTTAATATCGGATGACATAAAAACACCCCTTCTTATGTTTGCTGTCGCGCAGGCTAAAAGCCCGAGGTTTGTTAATGTAGCGGCAGGAGGTAGCCGGACCCTGTAGATACTGCGAAATCTGGCACTGAATCGTTCAACTGTCCAGTCGACGGCTTTTTATGTGACGTTTGTCACGTAAATATAGGGTGTATGGCGTTAGTTAATGTGATTTTCATCACAAAATATCGGTACAAAAAAACATCACAGGTCAAGAATTGGCTAAAAATGGGCGTTAAGTGTGAAGTTGTTCACGCTTTTGCTTTGGCTGTTTGTTGGGTATTTGTGATCTACTTCGCAATAAATATTTGTCTGGATTTCTCCTGGTGTGATCTGGAGCGGATTCTGTTTCATCACCTATTTCTTGCAACTACCCCGCAAGCCATCAACCTGAAAATTTATACCCTGGTGGTATGGCGGAAATGGCTAACTGCAATTATGTTCAAATTACCAGCCATGACTCCTTTCGGCTGCCTGCAATTGAAAGCTCTGATTAGCGTGAATACGAGGCGGGTATGTTTCTAAACTATTTCGCGTTAGGTGTGCTGATCTTCGTTTTTCTGGTTCTGTTTTACGGAATCATCGCCATCCATGATATTCCCTATAACATGGCTAAGAAGCGCAACCATCCCCATGCCGATGCCATCCATACGGCGGGTTGGGTGAGCTTATTTACGCTGCATGTTATTTGGCCCTTCCTGTGGATCTGGGCCACGCTCTATCAGCCAGAACGAGGCTGGGGAATGCAGTCACACATCGCGCCGTCCGGGAAGGAACCTGACCCTGAAATTGCCGCGCTGGCCGCGCGCATCACCCAGTTGGAAAATAGACTGGATGGGGAGAAAAAAAACGATAACTCCACCTTTCCGGAGATTTGATCATGGACTTGTTGATTGTCCTGACCTATGTGGCATTCGCCTGGGCCATTTTTAAAATATTCCGTATTCCGGTAAATCAATGGACGCTTGCTACCGCCGCATTAGGTGGGGTGTTTATTGTGGCGGGACTCATTTTATTAATGAACTATAACCACCCGTATACCTTTACGGCGCAAAAGGCGGTTATTTCAATTCCTGTTACCCCACAGGTCACCGGAATTGTTAGTGAGGTGACAGATAAAAATAATCAGCTGATTAAAAAAGGCGAGGTGTTATTTAAACTCGATCCCGTTCGTTATCAGGCGCGGGTCGACAGGCTGCAGGCCGACCTGGTGACCGCTACGCACAACATCGACAATATGAAAGCGCAGCTGTCTGAAGCCGTAGCCAATACCACCCGCGTTTCCGCTGAACGAGATCGCCTGTATAAAGATTATCAACGCTATTTGAAGGGTAGTCAGGCGAAGGTTAATCCATTCTCTGAAAGCGACATCGACAATGCCCGGCAAAACTATCTGGCGCAGGATGCGCTGGTCAAAGGCTCCGTTGCTGAACAGACGCAGATTCAGAGCCAGTTAGACAGTATGGTCAATGGAGAGCAATCTCAGGTTGCGTCTCTGCGCGCCCAGCTCGCTGAAGCCAAATACAATCTTGAGCAGACTATCGTACGTGCGCCCAGCAACGGTTATGTAACACAGGTGCTTATCCGGCCCGGGACCTATGCCGCCGCGCTGCCTCTACGCCCGGTGATGGTATTTATTCCGGAACAAAAACGGCAAATCGTGGCGCAATTCCGCCAGAATTCGTTGCTGCGCCTTAAACCGGGTGATGAAGCGGAAGTGGTCTTCAACGCGCTGCCAGGCCAGGTATTCTCCGGCAAGCTCACCAGCATTCTGCCGGTTGTTCCGGGCGGTTCTTATCAGGCGCAGGGAGCATTACAGTCCTTAACGGTGGTGCCGGGTACCGATGGCGTGCTGGCCACGATTGAGCTGGCTCCCAATGCCGATGTGGATGCGCTGCCGGACGGTATCTATGCCCAGGTGGCGGTCTATTCCGACCATTTCGCTCACGTTTCAGTGATGCGTAAAGTGCTGCTGCGCATGACCAGCTGGATGCATTACCTTTATTTGGATCATTGAGACCGCCATCACCTGCCATTTGCACTGACCTGAGCCATACTGATATTTTTGTTGGCAAAAAGGACCCGGCATGAAACTCATTGGCAGCTATACCAGCCCTTTTGTGCGTAAAATTTCTATTCTGTTACTGGAAAAGGGCATCACCTTCGAATTTGTGAATGAACTCCCCTATAACGCAGATAACGGCGTGGCACGCTATAACCCGTTAGGAAAAGTGCCCGCGTTGGTTACCGATGAGGGCGAGTACTGGTTTGACTCTCCGATTATCGCGGAATACATAGAACTGCTGGATATTGCGCCAGCGATGCTGCCGCGTGAACCACTGGCGGCGCTGAAGGTACGCCAGTTGGAAGCGCTGGCCGATGGCATTATGGATGCCGGTTTAGTCTCGGTACGCGAACAGGCTCGCCCCGTCGCACAGCAGTCAGAAACCGAACTGTTACGCCAGCGAGAAAAGATTACCCGTAGTCTGGATATGCTGGAAGGTTATCTGGCGGAGGGTACGCTGAAAACGGATACGGTTAACCTGGCAACCATTGCGATTGCCTGTGCCGTCGGTTATCTCAATTTCCGTCGGGTTGCGCCCGGCTGGTGTGTTGATCGCCCGCGTCTGGTCAAACTGGTGGAAACGCTCTTTCAACGCGAAAGTTTTGCCCGTACGGAACCGCCAAAGGCTTGATACACATTATACTCGCCTAAGCAAAGTCACGGTACAATCCTTCCTATATCGATATCCCTCTCCACGGTGGAGAGGGCCACCAACAGCCAGGCCCTTTCATGACAACCGACATGCGTTCACTCTACAGCCAGCTTCCTGCGATCGATCGTTTATTGCGCGATAGCGCCTTCCCAGCTTTACGTGAGTCTCACGGTCATACCCGGGTGGTTGACCTGCTGCGTCACATGCTCGACGAAGCCAGAGAAGCTATTCGCGACACGCACGCGCTCCCGGCATGGTGTGAGGACTGGGCGCAAGAGGCCTGCGCCCGGCTGGAACGAGAATCGCAAAGTGCGCTGCGTCCGGTAATTAACCTGACCGGAACGGTGCTGCATACCAATCTTGGTCGCGCATCGCAGGCCGAAGAAGCGATCGAGGCGGTGGTGCAGGCGATGCGCACGCCAGTGACGCTGGAATACAGCCTGGATGATGCCGGGCGTGGACATCGGGATCGGGCCCTGGCGGATTTACTCTGCCGTCTGACGGGGGCGGAAGACGCCTGTATCGTCAATAACAATGCCGCAGCGGTTTTGCTGATGCTGGCGGCCACGGCTAACGGCAAAGAGGTGGTCGTTTCACGCGGAGAGCTGGTAGAAATTGGCGGCGCGTTTCGTATTCCTGACGTGATGTGTCAGGCCGGATGTATTCTGCGCGAAGTGGGTACCACCAACCGGACCCACACGAAAGATTATCGTCAGGCGGTAAATGAAAACACCGGTCTGCTGATGAAAGTGCATACCAGTAATTACAGCATCGAAGGCTTTACGAAGTCGGTGGATGAGGCAGAGCTGGCCACTATTGGCAAGGAGCTGGATGTTCCGGTAGTGGCGGATCTCGGCAGCGGCTCGCTGGTCGATCTCAGCCAGTATGGATTACCGCAGGAGCCGATGCCGCAACAGCTGATTGCCGCTGGCGTTAGCCTGGTGAGCTTCTCTGGCGATAAATTACTGGGAGGGCCGCAGGCAGGGATTATTGTCGGTAAAAAAGAGATGATCGCGCGCTTACAGAGCCATCCGCTGAAACGTGCATTACGGGCTGATAAAATGACGCTGGCTGCGCTGGAAGCGACGCTGCGGCTCTACCTGCACCCGGAAGCGCTGGCAGCGAAGTTGCCGACGTTACGCCAGCTCACCCGCTCGCAGGAGGCTGTCCACGCGCAGGCACAACAATTACAGGCACGGCTTGCTGATCATTACGGCGACGAATTCGCCCTGAACGTTATGCCTTGTTTATCGCAGATAGGCAGCGGTTCGCTACCTGTTGATAGGCTGCCCAGCGCGGCATTAACCTTTACGCCACATGACGGGCGCGGTAGCCGCCTCGAAGCACTGGCCGCCCGTTGGCGTGCGCTGCCCGTGCCGATCATTGGGCGAATTTATGATGGTCGCTTATGGCTGGATCTGCGCTGCCTTGAGGACGAGACCCGGTTTATGGAGATGATGCTGAAATGATTATTGCAACCGCCGGACACGTTGACCACGGAAAAACAACGTTATTACAGGCGATTACCGGCGTGAATGCCGACCGTTTGCCGGAAGAAAAAAAGCGCGGCATGACCATCGATCTCGGCTATGCCTATTGGCCGCAGCCGGACGGAAGGATTCTGGGATTTATCGATGTTCCCGGACACGAAAAGTTTTTGTCCAACATGCTGGTGGGTGTCGGCGGGATCGACCATGCGCTGCTGGTGGTGGCGTGTGATGACGGCGTGATGGCGCAAACGCGTGAGCATTTGCAAATTCTGCAACTGACGGGCAACCCGCAGATCACCGTGGCGCTCACGAAAGCCGATCGCGTGGATGACGATCGCATCAACGCGGTACGTACTGAGGTGCATACTGCGCTTGAGAACTATGGATTCGCCGATGCGGTTCTGTTCGTGACGGCTGCCAGTGAAGGTCGTGGAATCGAAGAACTGCGCGATCATTTACAGCAATTAACGTCGCGCGAGCATGCCCGCGATTGCAGCTTTCGCCTGGCGATTGACCGTGCCTTTACGGTCAAAGGCGCGGGTCTGGTGGTGACCGGGACGGCGCTTAGCGGTGAAGTGACTGTTGGTGACACGCTGTGGCTCACGGGCGTCAACAAACCGATGCGCGTACGTAGCTTGCATGCGCAAAATCAGGCCACCGATCGCGCGCAGGCGGGGCAACGTATTGCGCTGAATATTGCCGGTGATGCACAAAAAGAAGAGCTTAACCGCGGCGACTGGCTGCTGTCCGATGCACCGCCAGAGGCGTTTACCCGCGTGATTGTCTCTTTAGAGCATGCCGCGCCGCTGATGCAGTGGCAACCGCTGCATATTCACCACGCGGCCAGCCACGTCACCGGGAGAATCTCGCTGCTTGAAGGGACGCTGGCGGAACTGGTATTTGATACACCGCTCTGGCTCGCCGATAACGACCGTCTGGTGCTACGCGATATTTCGGCCCGCACGACGCTGGCTGGCGCGCGCGTGGTAACGCTCAATCCGCCGCGTCGCGGGAAGCGTAAGCCGGAATATTTGCAGTGGCTGGCAGCGCTGGAGAAGGTACAGAGTGACGGCGAAGCTCTGGCGCTACATCTGACGCGCGGGGCGGTGAATATTCCTGACTTCGCCTGGGCGCGTCAGCTCAACGGCAACGGTATGCGTCCGTTGATTGAGCTGCATGGCTTTATTCAGGCGGGATACAGTCTGTTGAATGCTGCCGTTGCAGCGCGCTGGCAGCGGAAAGTCCTTGATACGCTGGCGACGTACCACGAGCAGCACCGTGATGAACCAGGACCTGGGCGAGAACGCCTGCGCCGTATGGCTTTGCCGATGGAAGACGAAGCGTTGGTCCTGCTGCTGATTGAAAAGATGCGTGAGAGCGGTGCCATCCATAGCCATCATGGCTGGCTGCATTTGCCGGATCATAAGGCCGGTTTCAGCGAAGAGCAGCAGGCTATCTGGCAAAAAGCAGAACCGCTTTTTGGCGATGAGCCGTGGTGGGTGCGCGATTTGGCAAAACAGACGGGCACAGATGAGCAGATGATGCGTGTGGCGTTACGACAAGCAGCGCAGCAGGGCATCATCACCGCGATCGTCAAAGATCGCTATTACCGTAATGATCGTATTGTGGCCTTTGCCAATATGATCCGCGAACTGGATCAGGAGAAAGGATCGACCTGTGCTGCCGATTTCCGCGACAGGCTTAACGTTGGACGCAAATTGGCTATCCAGATTCTGGAATATTTTGACCGCATTGGTTTTACGCGTCGCCGGGGAAATGATCATTTATTACGCGATGCTTTGCTGTTTCCCGAAAAGTAATGAAACAATTAATTCAGGAATTAAATGAATTAATACAAAATAAATATTGATTGAAATAAGCACATTAGATTATGAACCTAATGTGCTTTTTAATTGTGGGTGTTATTAAAATAACAACCACGATCATATTTTGTTGGATATTTCACTCGTATGCTTCCTGACTCTTTAGAGTAATTAAGGATCGTACAATGGCTGCTTCAACATTTTTTATTCCTTCCGTGAATGTAATCGGCGCTAATTCATTAAAAGACGCAATGAATACAATGGCGGAATATGGTTTTCGTCGTACGCTGATTGTCACTGATGCCATGCTGACAAAATTAGGTATGGCTGGCGAGATTCAAAAAGCATTACAGGAACGTGATATTTTCAGCGTAATTTTCGACGGTACGCATCCTAATCCCACGACCAGTAACGTCGCTGCTGGCCTGCATATACTGAAAGAAAATGAATGTGATAGCGTTATTTCCCTCGGCGGCGGTTCTCCGCACGATTGTGCGAAGGGCATTGCGCTGGTGGCGGCTAACGGCGGTGATATTCGCGATTACGAAGGTGTGGACCGTTCTGCAAAACCACAACTACCGATGATCGCCATTAACACCACCGCGGGCACGGCATCTGAGATGACCCGTTTCTGCATCATTACCGATGAAGTACGTCACATTAAAATGGCGATTGTGGATAAGCATGTTACGCCGCTGCTGTCCGTTAATGACTCCTCGCTGATGGTCGGCATGCCGAAGTCCCTGACAGCGGCAACCGGTATGGATGCGCTGACCCACGCCATTGAAGCCTACGTGTCTATTGCTGCAACGCCGATTACCGATGCGTGCGCGTTGAAAGCGGTCACCATGATTGCGGAAAACCTGCCGGTCGCCGTTGCAGATGGCAGCAATGCTCAGGCGCGCGAAGCCATGGCTTACGCGCAGTTCCTCGCGGGCATGGCTTTTAACAACGCTTCTCTTGGTTATGTGCACGCAATGGCGCACCAGTTGGGTGGCTTCTACGATCTGCCGCACGGTGTATGTAACGCAGTGCTGCTGCCGCATGTGCAGGTCTTCAATAGCAAAGTGGCTGCCGCTCGCCTGCGTGATTGCGCTGCGGCAATGGGCGTGGACGTTGCTGGCTTGAGCGCAGAGCAAGGGGCGGAAGCCTGCATCGCGGCGATCCGCGAACTGGCGCAGAAAGTGAATATCCCGGCCGGTCTGCGTGAGTTGAACGTGAAGGAAGAGGATATTGCCGTACTGGCGACCAATGCTCTGAAAGATGCCTGCGGTTTCACTAACCCGATTCAGGCGACTCATGAAGAAATCATGGCGATTTATCGCGCTGCTATGTAATTCGTGATACCTGTCGTAAAGCAGTAAATGGCTGGCGAATAATTCGCCAGCCCCGTCTACCCTTGTAGTACCCCTACAGCAAGGAGACGGTCATGACCAATAACCCCCCTTCAACGCGTATTTATCCCGGCGAGTATGGTTACCCTCTGAAGTTAAAAGCCCGATACGATAACTTTATCGGCGGTGACTGGGTTGCCCCGGTGGACGGCGAGTATTACCAAAACCTGACGCCGGTAACCGGGCAATTACTGTGCGAAGTGGCCTCTTCCGGCAAAAAGGATATCGATCTGGCACTGGATGCCGCGCACAAAGTAAAAGACAAGTGGGCGCAGACATCCGTGCAGGACAGGGCGGCGATACTGTTCAAAATCGCCGATCGTATGGAGCAAAACCTGGAACTGCTGGCGACGGCAGAAACCTGGGATAACGGTAAGCCCATCCGCGAAACCAGCGCGGCAGATGTTCCGCTGGCGATTGACCATTTCCGCTATTTCGCTTCCTGTATTCGTGCGCAGGAAGGGGGAATAAGCGAGGTTGATAGCGAGACCGTGGCTTATCACTTCCATGAACCTCTTGGCGTGGTAGGGCAAATTATCCCGTGGAACTTCCCGCTGCTGATGGCCAGCTGGAAGATGGCGCCCGCGCTGGCGGCGGGTAACTGCGTCGTGCTTAAACCCGCGCGCCTCACGCCGCTGTCCGTGCTGTTGCTGATGGAAGTCATCGGCGATCTGCTCCCGCCAGGCGTGGTAAACGTGGTAAACGGTGCGGGTGGGGAAATCGGTGAGTATCTGGCGACGTCTAAGCGCATTGCGAAAGTGGCGTTTACCGGATCAACGGAAGTTGGGCAGCAGATCATGCAATACGCCACGCAGAACATTATTCCCGTCACGCTGGAGCTGGGTGGGAAATCGCCCAATATCTTCTTCGCTGATGTGATGGATGAAGAAGATGCGTTTTTTGACAAAGCGCTGGAAGGTTTCGCGCTGTTTGCCTTCAATCAGGGTGAAGTGTGTACCTGTCCGAGCCGTGCGTTAGTACAGGAATCTATTTACGAACGTTTTATGGAAAGAGCTATTCGCCGGGTGGAGAGTATTCGCAGCGGCAACCCGTTAGACAGCGTGACGCAAATGGGTGCGCAGGTCTCGCATGGTCAACTGGAAACCATTTTGAATTACATCGATATTGGTAAGAAAGAAGGGGCTGATGTTCTCACCGGCGGGCGGCGCAAGCAACTGGATGGCGACTTAAAAGAAGGTTATTACCTCGAACCAACCATTCTGTTTGGCAAGAACAACATGCGGGTTTTCCAGGAAGAGATCTTCGGGCCCGTGCTGGCCGTCACGACTTTTAAAACCATGGAAGAGGCGCTGGAAATCGCCAATGACACCCAATATGGGCTTGGCGCTGGTGTCTGGAGCCGTAACGGAAATCTGGCGTACAAGATGGGCCGTGGGATTCAGGCGGGGCGTGTTTGGACCAACTGTTACCATGCTTACCCGGCCCATGCGGCATTCGGTGGCTATAAGCAGTCAGGCATCGGGCGCGAGACGCATAAGATGATGCTCGAGCATTATCAGCAAACCAAATGTCTGCTGGTGAGCTACTCAGATAAACCGCTGGGACTATTTTAATTTCTCATCACTTATTGCCCGGTTTTGCGCCGGGCATATCTTTATTCTGCAGTTATATATAAACCCATATATCGTTATATAAATAAGACGATTGCATCCAATCTGGTCATTCCACTACTATTATCAACTCTATTGTGTAAATCAAATTGCAGCCGAATTTTCAATTTAAATCCCTGAGGCAAATATGTTCCTTAATTATTTTGCATTAGGAGTGCTTATTTTTGTATTCCTGGTCATTTTTTACGGGATTATTATTCTGCATGATATTCCCTATCTCATTGCAAAGAAACGTAACCATCCTCATGCTGACGCAATACATGTCGCGGGCTGGGTGAGTTTGTTTACCTTACATGTCATGTGGCCCTTTTTATGGATCTGGGCAACGCTTTATCGCCCGGAACGCGGGTGGGGTATGCAAAGCGCGGATTCTTCCCTGATCCAGTTGCAGGCCAGGGTTGCCGATCTGGAAAAGAAACTGGGTGAGGCGAAGACCTCTCCGGCGGAGTAATATCGATGGATTTATTGATCGTTCTGACCTATGTGGCGTGCGCATGGTCAATATTTAAGATTTTTAAAATTCCTGCCAATAAATGGACAGTACCCACTGCAGCATTGGGCGGTATATTCATTGTTTGCGGGCTTATATTACTGATGAATTATAACCATCCGTATACATTTAAGGCGCAAAAGGCAGTAATTTCTATTCCCGTAGTACCGCAGGTCACGGGGGTCGTGACGGAAGTGACGGATAAGAAGAATACGCTGATCAAAAAAGGTGAGGTACTGTTTAAACTTAATCCGGGACGTTATCAGGCACGAGTTGATCGCCTGAAAGCTGATATTGTCACCGCACAACATAAAGAGCAGGTGCTGGTGGCGCAGTTAGACGAAATGCAAGCCAACACGCAGCGGGCAAAGGCTACGCGTGACAAGCTAGCTAAAGATTACCAGCGCTATGCGCAGGGGTGTCAGGCAAAGGTCAATCCTTTTTCTGAACGCGATATCGATGCGGCGCGGCAAAACTATCTGGCGCAGGAAGCAGCGGTGAAATCCTCCGTTGCGGAACAACAGCAAATCCAGAGTCAGTTAGACAGCCTGGTGCAGGGTGAGAATTCGCAAATTGCCAGCCTGAAAGCGCAGTTAGCCGAAGCGGAGTTCAACCTGGACCAGACAGTGGTTCGCGCGCCCAGCGATGGTTACGTTACGCAGGTGCTGATGCGACCGGGAACCTATGCCGCCGCGCTGCCTATGCGTCCGGTGATGGTGTTTATCCCGGATCAAAAACGGCAAATTATCGCCCAGTTCCGGCAAAACTCGTTGCTGCGATTGGAGCCAGGCGATGAAGCTGAGGTGGTGTTTAACGCCTTGCCGGGTAAGGTTTTCAGCGGCAAACTGGCTGCCATCAGTCCGGCCGTACCGGGGGGGACATATCAGTCGAATGGGGTGCTGCAATCCTTAAATTCTACGCCCGGATCGGAGGGGGTGATCGCCACGATTGAGCTGAATGATAATGTGGATGTGAACGCTCTGCCTGATGGGATTTATGCGCAGGTCGCGGTTTATTCTGATCACTTCACCCATGTGTCAGTGATGCGTAAGGTTCTGCTGCGTATGACCAGTTGGGTGCATTATCTGTATCTCGATCACTAGGCGCAGGCTATTTTGCTTACCATTTTGAACCTGGTACCCTAATTCGCTTACTCAGGCTGCTGTTCCAGCGCCTGAGTAAGTTGCTGGCGGATCTCTGCCAACATCTCATCAAGAATAAACTGTACCCGCCATGGCTGATATTCACGTTTGCGGAAAATCACCACCAAATCCAGCCACCATTCATGTTGTTCTGAGAAACATGGAACCAGCGACCCGGATTCAACATCTTTTTGCACACTCGCATTTGGCGCAAAAACAATGCCCAGATGGTTACGTGCCAGCGCCAGTGCAGACTGTGTATTGTCGCAGACATAATTTCCGGTTACCCGATAATCGTGCATCTCCTTGCCTCCGGCAGAAGTGAAACGCCAGATATTAGCCTCATCTATCATCATGGAATCAATCAGGATACAGGAATGTTCTTCCAGTTCATCAGGGCTACTAATAGGATGTGCTTTGATATACTCAGGGCTGGCAAAAGCCGTCACCGCATATTTGGTAATGAAACTGGCAACCAGAGATTCATCTTTAGGATGCGCATAGGTAATTAAAATATCACAATCTTCAGGGAAGTCGACACCTTCAAAAAATGCCTTTCGTTCCAGGTTACATGTTTTAAGTGAGAGGCTAATTCCACCAATATCCTGAATTTTTGCGATCACATGTTGCGATAAATAAGCAATTATGCCCGTCGGAGCATATACGGTTACCCGGCCACGTTTTTCGTGCTTATAATCAGCAATGAAATTATTGAGCTGATCGTTTCTGTCCAACATGTCATTGATGTAAGGAAGCAGCGCTGTACCAAACGGTGTGAGGGTGAGCTGTCGAGTGGTGCGATCAAATACCTTTAGTCCAACTTTGGATTCAAAATCAGCAAGATACTTACTAACGTTGGCTTGTGCGATGCCGAGAACCGTAGCGGCATGACTGATGTTTTCACTGGCAGCAATTACCGAAATAATCTTCAGTTCCCGGTGTTTGAGTTGTAATTTGTTCATCGCCAAACCCAATATATATATGTTTGTATATATTACTATATAAATATGAATCTTGCACCGATGAAATTGTAAGCATTATTATGCACGCGTTTTGTATCTTATTTTAAAATGGAATGTGGGCATGTTAATTAAACGCAATATTGTGGCGCTATTCGCCTTTTCATTTATGGCGAGCGCAACTGCCGCAGAATTTTCTATTGGCGGCGGCGTTGTATATAACGAATCTCCTTATCGTGGATATAATGATAACGTTCACGCAGTACCGCTTGTCAGTTATGAAAGTGAATCATTTTATTTTAGGCAAACAACGTTAGGTTATATTCTTTCAAAAAATGAAAGTAATGAATTTAGCATTACTGCCTCGTACATGCCGCTTGAGTTTGATCCGGGTGATAACGACGATCAAGCGATGAAGCAACTGAACAAGCGTGACGCAACCGCGATGGCGGGTGCTGCATGGTATCACCATGAGAAATGGGGCAGTGTGAAAGTCTCCGCAGCAGCGGATGTGCTGGACAACAGCAACGGTTGGGTTGGGGAAATGTCTCTGTTTCGCCAAATGCCGATGGGCAAGCTGACGCTGACGCCGGCGATTGGCGTGCTCTACTATGACGAAAACTTCAACGAATATTACTACGGCATCTCTGGCAATGAATCCCGCCGTAGTGGGTTATCAAGTTACTCCCCTGGCGATAGCTGGACACCGTATGTTGGCCTTTCCGCTAAATACGCATTGACCAGCAATCTGACGCTGCTGGCCAGCGCCAACTATAGTGCGCTGCCAGATGATATTAAAAATAGCCCGATGGTTGACCGTGATGACAGCTTTACCTTTATGTCCGGTCTGACCTGGCGTTTCTGATTCTCACCCGTTTGTCCTCAGGGAGGAGGGCAATCTTTTCAATGTGGTAGTCCGGATAAGACCCGAAGCATCGTCATCCGGCCATTTCTAATGAGCTGGGCTTTACCGTTCGCGATTAGGCGGATCGCCATAGTTGTTCAGGCACCTGACAATATTTAACCGTTTCCCCTGTCCGATCAAGGCGTCAGGGGCAACCTCTCTGGCACTCTGTGGTTTTCACGCAGACGGAGGGAGCAATGAACGAGTTTATTATGGCGGATGCGGCAAAATGTATTGGGTGTCGTACCTGCGAAGTTGCTTGCGTCGTCGCGCACCAGCAAAACCAGGACTGCGCGTCGGTCTCTTCCACTGCGTTTACCCCGCGCATCCGCGTGATCAAAGACGACGCCTTTACGACGGCAGTCGCCTGCCATCAATGCGAGGACGCTCCCTGTGCAAATGTCTGCCCGACGCACGCAATTCGTCGTGAACATGGGCATATCTTCGTTGAACAGACGCGTTGTATTGGCTGTAAAAGTTGTATGCTGGCCTGCCCGTTTGGGGCAATGAATGTCGTCGCCCGCTCGTCTCGGGTGCAGGCGATAAAGTGCGATTTATGCTGGCACCGTGATGCGGGACCCGCGTGTGTCGAAGCCTGCCCGACCAGCGCGTTGCAGTGTATAGATGCCGTCAGTATTCAGCGCCAGCGTCTGTGTTCACTTCCACAGTAATGTGAGTCCCGACCTGTCGTTAGGTCGGGACTTGCGTTAGCCTTCCTGCCAGGCGCGTTCGATCTCTTCAGCCAGAATCTTCACTCCAGCTTCGATTTTCTCCGGTTCTGGCACGTAGTTCATCCGCATACACTGATGGGTATGCGGCCAGGGTTTATCCAGACCCGGGAAGAAGTAGTCACCAGGAACCATCAGCACGCCGCGCGCTTTCAGACGCTGATACAACAGTTCGGTAGTGATAGGCAAATCTTTGAACCATAACCACAGGAAAATCGCGCCCTCCGGTTTATGAATAAGGCAGCGATCTTCAGATAAATAGCGGCGAATGATCGCAATCGTCTCCTGAACGCGCTGATAATAAAACGGCTTAATAACCGTCTCGGACAGGCGCAGAAGGTCGTTGCGCTTAATCATTTCGCACATGATTGCCGGACCCATTCCGCCAGGCGCGAGACTGATAATGCCGTTCATGTTGGTGATGGCGGTGATGATTTTTTCATTCGCGATAATGATGCCGCAGCGGGAGCCTGGCAGACCCAGCTTGGAAAGGCTCATGCACAGCACAATGTTGGGGTTCCACAGCGGGCGCGCTTCGCTAAAGATGATGCCGGGGAACGGTACGCCATAGGCGTTATCAATCACCAGCGGGATCCCATGCTGGTTGGCCAGCCGGTCCAGCTTCATCAGCTCTTCATCGGTGATCACGTTGCCTGTCGGGTTTGTCGGACGTGACACGCAGATCATGCCCGTCTCTTCACCGATGTGCAGGTGTTCAAAATCAACGTGATACTTAAACTGACCTTCTGGTAACAGTTCGATGTTTGGACGCGCGGAGACAAAAAGATCTTCTTCCAGCCCGGAATCGGCATAGCCAATGTATTCCGGAGCTAACGGGAACAACACTTTTTGCGTTGTTCCGTCGGCGCGGCGTCCGGCGAACAGATTGAATAAGTAGAAAAATGCGCTCTGACTGCCATTTGTCAGTGCAATATTTTGTGGCTCGATATCCCAACCCTGCTTCTCACGTAGCAGTTTCGCCAGCTCAGACAGCAGCTCGGTTTTACCTTGTGGACCATCGTAATTGCAAAGCGCATCAGTGGCTTTGCCGTTTTCCAGCATATCTGCCAGCAGAGATTGAAAGTAATTTTGCATCTCTGGAATTTGCGCCGGATTGCCGCCACCGAGCATGATGGCGCCTGGGGTGCGTAAACCGTCGTTAAGGTCCTCCATCAGGCGTGTGATGCCTGAATGGCGGGTAAATTTGTCGCCAAAAAGTGAGAATGTCATAGCAGGTGGTCTGTCGAACTGAGTAATAAAGTGGCTAACCATAGCGCTACCCATGGCAGGGTGCAAATCAGGGGTATCAGGCCGGATTGAGATTTTGTGCTACTGATTTTTATTTGGCTGGTTTTTAATGTTGAGTAAAGCTTCCCGCTGCGTGCACAGCGAGAAGCCTGCCGGGATCAGGGCTGACCGGCCCACACCACCATCACCTTATCGTCGCCATGCTCACGAATAAATCCGTATCCCTGCGTCAGCGGCAGCGTGATTTGTTTACCGGCGCCAATGGCGGGATGCCTGGCCCTGAACTGACTGATTCGCTGCCAGTGGGCGACGCTGGCGGCAGATTTCCCGGTCACATCCTGCCAGTTCATCTCTGAGCGCGTACCCTGTAATGGGTCTGAGCCGGTTGGGCCAAAGGGGCGGGCCGACTCGTCGCCATAAAAGAGTTGAACCGCGCCAGGTGCCAGCAGCAATAGCTCGGCGCCGTTGTCTCCACCTTCGCGGAACAGACGTGTATCGTGCGAGGAGAGATAGCTCAGGACGTTGAAGTTCTGCAATTTATCCGCCATCTGCTGCCAGGTGGGGTCCATATTTGCCAGACAATCGACGGCCTTTGCCGCCTGCTCCTGGTAGTCGAAATTGATCATCGCATCGAAGCCGTGACGGTAATAGTCGCTTTGCATCACACCGTGACCCCAGGCCTCGCCAGTCATCCAGAAGGGGTTATCATCCAGCGCTTTTTCCGGATTGGCTTTCTTCCATTCGACCAGCGCCGCGCTGGCTTGTGTTTTTAGCTGCTGCCAGGCGGGAAGCTCGACGTGTTTAGCGGTGTCAACCCGAAATCCGTCAATTCCATAATCACGCACCCACTGACTGAGCCAGTGCGTCAGATAATCCCGGGGCGTGTAACCGGCGATGGCTTTGGCGTGCGTATCCGGCTTGTGCTGATAAAAGTTTGGCAGCCCGGAAGGCGTGGTGGATTCGGTTTTCAGATCGGGCAGGAAGGCCAGCGACATCGTCAGGTCGTCAAAGCCAGGATTGTCGTAATCGCCAATATCGGTGCGGACCCAGTTTTTTCCCCACCATTTTTCCCAGCCAGCTTTATCGCTAAAGTTGATGTAATCATTGAAACTGTGCCAGCTTTGCCCGGCGGCTGGCTGCCAGTCCGTCCAGCGTTCCCCGAGCGTTTTTTTCAGCTCATCGCCCGATAGGTACAGTGCCCCAAACTGATACTCCTGCATATCCGCCAGCGTGGCGTAGCCGGTATGGTTCATCACCACATCAAACAAGACACGGATGCCGCGCTGGTGTGCGCCATCAACCAGCGCACGCAGGTCCGCTTCGTTTCCCATATTGGCGTCAAGCGTGGTCCAGTCCTGGGTGTAGTAGCCGTGGTAAGCGTAGTGGGGGAAGTCCCCTTTGGTGCCACCTCCGACCCAGCCGTGGATTTGCTCAAACGGCGCGCTGATCCACAGGGCGTTGACGCCTAACTGTTGCAGGTAGTCGAGTTTGCTGGCGAGCCCGCGCAAATCGCCACCGTGGAACGTGCCAATTTCCTGCATGCCGTCGTTGCGACGCCCATAGCTGTGGTCGTTACTCGGATCGCCATTCACAAAGCGGTCCGTCAGGACGAAATACACCGTGGCGTTATGCCAGTCGAAAGCAGCGGGGGCATCGGTTTCCGCCCGTTCCAGTAGCAACAGCCCGTTACTGGTTGCGGCGGGCTGTAGGGTAATCGACCCGTTTTTTACCGTTGCCGTTTGCTGGCTGTAGAAATCACGCACCACTGCACCTTCCGGGAAGGTCTGGCTCACGTCCAGCGTTAATGGTGAACCGTCCCATTTCGGGCATTGGCGAATCTGGGTGGTGACGGTGTCCTTAGCACTTTTTACCAACAGCATCAGCGTCGGCGTACCGGAGCGGGTATCGATTTCCAGCGTGTAATCGCCGTCTTTGAATAAACGCCACTGTGGCGGCGCGCCTTCACAAGGTTTTAGCGACAGCATCTGGTTGAGTTTTATCGCATCAGCAGGCTGCCAGCACTGTTGGTCAAAATTCAGGGTTAAAGGACGGGTACCCTTCGTCAACGCTGCATGGCTGACGAATTTACCCGTACCTTCCGCTTCGAAGGTGGGAAGTCCTTGAGACGTCCATGATGAGGCGATGGCAATGCCGGGCATTAGCGCCAGCGCAACGGCGGCAAGTTTCATAGTGCTGTCCTTGATGCTGCGATTTTCGCCAGTTTGCCAGTGAAATCAGGCCGGAAACTCCTCCTTTGAGTTGATTCCGCCAGGAGGAGAAGTGAGGGTGAGCGATCGCGCGCAAAAAATGAACTTATTTTGCGATAACCTCCACATTTTCTTCGAATTAATGGCACCCAGAACTGTTAATACGTGACATAGTTTCAGAATTGGACTATTCCTGAGGGTGCTCTTGACGGCTATTTTTGATATGATTTGAGATTCATCTCTCATTTTTGTGAAAAATATAAGGTGTTGGAATGTATAAATCCGACCAGGAGACCTAATGATATTGACTCCCATTCGACGATATGGGGCAATGATTCTTATGTTACTCACCGTTGCATTTTCGGGTGAGGTGCTGGCAAAGACACACACGGCGACAACGAGTCACAAGCCCCAGATAACCAAGGCAAGTAATAAACAGGTTAGCAGTAAACAAGAGTATTCTCGCAATAGTGCAAAGAGTAGTTCACTTCCTGATTTGCGAAAATACCCTTCCGGAACACCAAGGAAAAAAGCGTTTCTCCGGACAGTTATGCCTTATATTACCAGTCAAAATGCTGCCATTACGGCGGACCGTAACTGGCTGATTTCAAAACAGTACCAGAACCGCTGGTCACCGACTGAGCGTACGCGTATGAAAGACATCGCGAAGCGCTACAAGGTGAACTGGTCTGGTAACACGCGTAAAATTCCGTGGAATACGCTGCTTGAGCGTGTAGACATTATCCCGACCAGTATGGTGGCAACCATGGCTGCGGCAGAAAGCGGCTGGGGTACGTCGAAGCTGGCGCGGAGCAACAACAACCTGTTTGGCATGAAATGTGGCAAGGGTCGTTGTAACAATGCACCGGGTAAGGTGAAAGGCTACTCACAGTTTGAATCAGTGAAAGAGTCGGTGAATGCTTACGTCATTAATTTGAATACGCATCCGGCCTACTCTTCCTTCCGTAAGTCACGTGCGCAGTTGCGTAAAGCCGATCAGGAAGTCACCGCCACCGCGATGATTCATAAGCTGAAGGGTTATTCCACTAAGGGACAGAGTTATAACAACTATCTGTTCGCAATGTATCAGGACAACCAGCGTTTAATCGCCGCGCATATGTAATTTCGAGTGCCGGATGGCGACTTCGCCCTCCGGCTATCATCCTTATAGCAACACTTCACTGTTCACATCGCGATACTCTTTTGGCGTCGTGTCGTACTCTTTCTTGAATACCGAATAGAAATACTGCAGAGACGGATAGCCGCACATCTGTGAAATTTCGTTGATTGAAAGCGTGGTAGAAATCAACAGACTGCGCGCCTTTTCCAGCTTTTCGGCATGAATCACGGCGTGAATGGTCTCTCCGACCTCTTCTTTAAAGCGCTTCTCCAGATTCGAACGTGAAATCCCTACTGAGTCCAACACTTGATCAACCTTGATACCTTTGCAGGCATGGTTGCGAATGTAATGCATCGCCTGAATAACGGCAGGATCGGTAAGTGAACGATAATCTGTAGACTGACGCGCAACAACGCGTACAGGAGGAACCAGAATGCGCTGTAAGGGTATCTCTTCGTGAGCCAGCAGGCGGTGAAGTAGTTTGGCTGCCTGATACCCCATTTGTCTGGCCCCCTGAGCGACGGAGGACAAGGCGACTCGTGACAGATAACGGGTCAGCTCTTCGTTATCGATACCAATGACGCACAGTTTTTCCGGTACCGGAATATGCAGATGTTCACAGGCCTGCAGAACGTGCCGCGCACGTGCGTCGGTGACGGCGATAATCCCAGTTTGTGGAGGTAAGGTTTGCAGCCAGTCCGCCAGCCTATTTTGCGCGTGCTGCCAGTTCTCCGGCGCGGTTTCCAGCCCCTGATAGACGACGCCGCGGTACTTCTCTTTGGCAACCAACTGGCAAAACGCATATTCACGTTCTGCGGCCCAGCGTTTACCGCTTGAAGCCGGAAGACCATAAAATGCAAAGCGGTTAATCCCTTTCTCTTTCAGATGCAGGAAAGCGCTTTCAACCAAAGCATGGTTGTCGGTGGCAATGTAATGTACTGGTGGATAATCTTGCTGCAGATGGTAGGAACCCCCAACGCCAATGATCGGAACATCCACATCGACAAGTAATTGCGCAATATCATCATCGTCATAATCGGCAATAACGCCGTCGCCTAACCACTCTTTAATGTTATCAATGCGAGCACGAAAATCTTCTTCTATGAAGATATCCCACTCCGATTGCGACGCTTGCAGATACTCGCCAACCCCTTCAACCACCTGACGGTCGTAGGCTTTATTGGCATTAAATAACAACGTAATACGATGACGTTTATAAAACATGGTTCTTTTCCTGCTGAATCATGTAGAAAAGACAATGCCGGTTGCATTAACCGGCATTGAGATACACCCACTTCTTAAATTCAGGAACGACGTTTGGTTGCTGAGTCCATCCATACCGCCAACAACAATATCGCTCCTTTCACTATGTATTGCCAGAAGGTGGGGACGTCCATCATACTCATTCCATTATCGAGAGAAGCCATAATAAATGCGCCCATGACGGCGCCAGCAACACTCCCGACCCCTCCCGCCAGGCTGGTTCCCCCGATGACACATGCGGCAATGGCATCCAGTTCTGCAATGTTCCCTGCGGAAGGGGAACCTGCGCCAAGCCGGGAGCTAAGAATGAGCCCGGCAATGGCGACCATCAAACCATTAATAGCGAAGACGGCAAGTTTGGTGCGTTCAACGTTGATACCTGAAAGGCGGGCGGCTTCCAGATTCCCGCCAATGGCGTAAATTCTCCGACCGAATGCAGTGCGCGTGGCCATAAACATCCCACCGAGCAGCAGCAGCGTCAGCAGCAGGACGGGCGTTGGAACACCACGATAATCGTTTAATAGCCAGATTGCCCCTAAGACGACAATGGCTGTGAATGCCTGGCGACCCACAGCCGACGTTGATGCGGGAGTGGCAAGTCCTAACGCCTGGCGACGCATACGGCCTCGCCATTGCCAGCCAACAAACGCCATTAAGCCGAGAGCACCGATGACAAAGCCTGTGCCATCAGACAAGTAGCTCTGACCAATCTGAGACATTGCTGCGCTGGTGGGTGATACGGTGGTGCCGTTGGTGATGCCAATCAGAATACCGCGGAAAGCCAGCATTCCCGCAAGGGTGACGATAAACGACGGAACCTTGCGGTAAGCAACCCACCATCCATTCCATGCCCCGAGGAGCAATCCCAGAGTCAGGGTCACGATCACCGTCAGCGGTAAAGGCCAGCCTAGCCAAACATCGCAGATCGCCGCTACGCCGCCCAATAATCCCATCATGGAACCGACAGAGAGATCGATTTCAGCGGAAATGATCACAAACACCATACCCACGGCAAGAATACCGGTAATCGCAGTCTGTCGAAGCAGGTTCGAGACATTACGTGCGCTCAGGTATGCGCCATCAGTGGTCCACGTGAAAAACAGCATAATCACGATAATCGCCGCAATCATGACGAAGACTTGCAAGTTAAGCGATTTTATTGCTGGGAAACCACCTGTGATAGAGGGAGAAAGTTTCGCTTCAGACGGATTGTTTTTCGACATGATGTTCGCTCCTTAATGCGGCTTCCATCACCTGCTCCTGAGTCAGGTTATGATTTACCAGGTTAGCTTTCAGTTTTCCTTCATGCATCACGAGGATGCGATCGCTTAGTCCGAGCACTTCAGGTAATTCAGAGGAGATGACAATCACGGCAATGCCTTCCTGGACGAGCTGGTTGATGAGTTTGTAGATTTCATATTTGGCGCCGATATCAATACCCCTGGTGGGTTCATCAAGAATGAGAATCCGGGGATTTAACAGGAGGCAACGCGCGAGAATCGCTTTTTGCTGATTCCCTCCGCTCAGACGCCCGATCGCAAGGTCGGGGGACGATGTTTTTACTTTGAGCTGTTGAAGCGATTCCAGAATGCATTTTTGTTCAGCGGCATCATCAAGATGGCTCATGCTCCCGGTAAATTTATCGAGTGCAGCCAGTGTGATATTTTTCCCCACAGCCATCACCGGAACAATGCCATCTTTTTTTCTGTCTTCAGGCACCATGGCGATGCCATGAGCAATAGCTTGCTGGCAGTTATGGATATGCACCTGAGTGCCTTCAATAAAAATCTTTCCCTCCCAACGACCAGACCAGACGCCAAACAGACACTGTACGGCTTCGGTACGTCCTGCACCGACGAGTCCGGCAATGCCGAGAATTTCGCCCTGCTTGAGTGAGAAAGAAATGTCGTTGACGCGTTTTATATGGCGATTGACGGGATGCCAGGCTGTCAGATTCTCAACCCGTAAAATCTCTTCTCCCGTGGTATGAGGCTCGCTGGGGTAAAGTGCGGTGAGCTCACGACCAACCATCATGGTGATAATATCGTCTTCAGTCATGTTGGTCGCATCGCGTGTGCCGATGTGTTTACCGTCGCGAATAACGCAAATGGTATTCGAGATGGCCTTAACTTCATTCAATTTGTGTGAAATATAAATGCAGGCGATATCATGCTGTTGTAGGTCACGTATAATATTCAGCAGTATTGCAGTTTCCTGCTCGGTGAGGGAGGCCGTTGGTTCATCCAGAATAAGTAAGCGGACCTGCTTATTCAGCGCTTTTGCAATTTCTACCAGCTGT
Source organism: Citrobacter sp. RHBSTW-00599 (assembly GCF_013784065.1). Classification (NCBI taxonomy): domain Bacteria; kingdom Pseudomonadati; phylum Pseudomonadota; class Gammaproteobacteria; order Enterobacterales; family Enterobacteriaceae; genus Citrobacter; species Citrobacter sp. RHBSTW-00599. The sequence continues at coordinate 182,622 of NZ_CP056717.1, forward strand.
TGTTGCCCTAATCCTAAATCGCCCACGCGCGTATCTGGCGAAATAGACAAACTGACCTGATCGAGTAATTTTTGACAGCGTAACGTCATCATCTCGTAATCAAGAACGCCGTTACGGGTCATTTCGTTACCGAGGAAAATATTTTCCAGTATTGTTAACTCTTTCACCAGGGCTAATTCCTGGTGGATGATCGCAATACCCTTACGTTCGGTATCACGAATATGGCTGGCACGGATGGCTTCGCCAGCAAAAATGATCTCGCCTTCGTAGGTTCCATGCGGGTAAATTCCGCACAGAACTTTCATCAGCGTCGATTTACCCGAACCATTTTCACCGCATAATGAAATAATTTCGCCAGCATTGATCCTAAGGCTAACGTTATCAACCGCCTTCACTACGCCGAATGTCTTGGTAATGTTTTTCATTTCAAGAAGATATGGCATAACTGCTCCACATAAGCCAATAAGAGAACCCTGCGTGGACATTCACGTTTATCCGTGGCGAATTTGACACCACGTTTTATTGCCCTCTGATTTGCAGAGGGCACATGGCTTACAGATCGCTTTTCTTGTGGAATCCGTCTTTAATGACGGTCTCGTTAATATTATCTTTGTTAACATCAATAGGTGTGAGTAGTCGGGAAGGGACATCTTTCAGGCCATTATTCAGCGAAGTATCTGCTTTAGGCTGTTGATCATTTCCCAGTTCGACGGCGATTTCCGCAGCGGTATTTGCGAGCAATGTAATAGGTTTATAAACCGTCATGGTTTGAGTCCCGGCGACAATGCGCTTGATGCCTGCAAGGTCTGCATCTTGTCCGGAAATAGCGACTTTTCCTGATAATCCTTGCGCACTCAGCGCCTGAATCGCACCGCCAGCTGTGGCGTCATTTGAGGCAACTACTGCGTCAATTTTGTTATTGTTGGCGGTTAGCGCATTTTCCATAATCTTCAACGCATTCTCCGGTAACCAGCCGTCAACCCATTGATCGCCCACCACCTTAATTTTTCCGCTGTCGATATAAGGTTTTAATACTTTCATTTGTCCAGCGCGGAACAGCTTCGCGTTGTTATCAACGGGTGAGCCACCCATCAGGAAATAATTCCCTTCGGGAACAATATTGACTAATGATTGAGCCTGTAATTCACCTACTTTTTCATTATCGAAAGAGATATAAAAATCGATGTCAGCATCATTGATCATGCGATCGTAAGCCAGCACCTTGATCCCTTCTTGTTTTGCTTCTTTGATAACATTGCTTAATACCTGGCCGTTGTAAGGGATTATCACAAGGACATCCACGCCCCGGTTTATCATGTTTTCAATCTGCGACATTTGGGTTTCTTCATTACCATTCGCCGATTGTACAAATACTTTCGCACCAAGCGATTCAGCTTTGTTGACGAAAATATCGCGATCTTTCTGCCAGCGTTCCAGGCGGAGATCATCAATCGCCATACCGATTTTTACTTCTTTGGCATGACCTGCGACACTGGTGAGTAAAAGGGATGTGCAAACAGCAAGTAAAATGTTCTTCATCTTCATAATCGTGATGCCTTTTGTAGGGGGGAAACAGCAGTAAAAGTAACAATCACAGCATAAGACGTAGCAGAGTTTTAACAGGTAACGGCGGGAAGGCAATTATAGATTTTTATCTTCCAATTACGTTTTTTGGTTTATTTCTTGATTTATGACCGGGATCGTATTTTAAATGATTCGTTACCTGGGTTGCATTTAAGTTTGATAAGTAACAATTTTTAAATTGTTCAGATTTTATTTTGAGAAGTAGCGCACACTTGTGAATTATCTCAATGGCAGTATGAAATAACATAATTGAGCAATAGGTGGGGAGTGCCCAATATTACGACATTATCCATCACCCGCCGCATTACCTGATTATGGAGTTCATTATGCCAGCCTATTTTGACCAGCTTGAGCGCGTTCGTTATGAAGGCACCAAATCAACTAATCCATTAGCATTTCGCCACTACAACTCTGATGAGTTAGTGTTAGGCAAGCGTATGGAAGATCACCTGCGGTTTGCTGCCTGCTACTGGCACACTTTCTGCTGGAATGGTGCAGATATGTTTGGTGTTGGTGCATTTAATCGCCCGTGGCAGCAGCCCGGTGAAGCGCTGGAATTAGCGAAGCGCAAGGCGGACGTGGCGTTCGAGTTTTTCCACAAGCTGAACGTGCCCTACTACTGCTTCCATGACGTGGATGTCTCGCCGGAAGGTGCGTCGCTGAAAGAGTACAAAAACAATTTTGCGCAGATGGTTGATGTACTGGCGGCAAAACAGGAGCAGAGCGGCGTGAAGCTGCTGTGGGGAACGGCAAACTGCTTCACCAACCCACGTTACGGCGCGGGCGCGGCCACGAACCCGGATCCGGAAGTGTTCAGCTGGGCCGCCACGCAGGTGGTTACGGCTATGGATGCCACGCATAAATTAGGCGGTGAAAACTACGTTCTGTGGGGCGGTCGTGAAGGCTATGAAACGCTGCTGAATACCGATCTGCGGCAGGAACGTGAGCAAATTGGTCGCTTCATGCAACTGGTCGTGGAACACAAACACAAAACCGGTTTCCAGGGCACTTTGCTTATCGAGCCGAAGCCGCAGGAACCGACCAAGCACCAGTACGATTACGATGCGGCGACCGTATACGGATTCCTCAAGCAGTTCGGTCTGGAAAAAGAGATCAAACTGAATATCGAAGCCAACCACGCCACGCTGGCGGGTCACTCGTTCCATCACGAAATCGCCACCGCTATCGCACTGGGCCTGTTTGGCTCTGTCGATGCCAACCGTGGGGACGCGCAACTGGGCTGGGATACTGACCAGTTCCCGAACAGCGTAGAAGAGAATGCGTTGGTGATGTACGAAATCCTGAAAGCCGGCGGCTTCACCACCGGTGGCCTGAACTTCGATGCCAAGGTTCGTCGTCAGAGTACCGATAAATACGATCTGTTCTATGGTCATATTGGCGCGATGGATACCATGGCGCTGTCGCTGAAAATTGCGGCGCGTATGATTGAAGACGGTGGTCTGGATCAGCGCGTGGCTAAACGTTATGCCGGTTGGAATGGTGAGCTGGGCCAGCAAATTCTGAAAGGGCAGATGACGCTGACGGAAATTGCGCAGTACGCTGAACAACACAACCTGGCGCCAGTGCACCAGAGCGGTCATCAGGAATTGCTGGAAAATCTGGTGAACCATTATTTGTTCGACAAATAACGGGTCTCTGAGCATGTCCGTAAGCCCGGTCAGCTCGCGCGACCGGGCCTTTCTTTAAGGAACGATGCCCTATGTATATCGGGATAGATCTTGGCACATCAGGCGTAAAGGCCATTCTGCTCAATGAGCAGGGCGATGTGGTCGCTTCGCAAACAGAGAAACTCACCGTTTCGCGCCCGCACCCGTTATGGTCAGAACAAGACCCAGAACAGTGGTGGCTGGCAACGGATCGCGCTGTGAAAGCCCTGGGTCGGCAGCATTCACTTCGCGAGGTGAAAGCGTTGGGAATTGCCGGACAGATGCACGGCGCGACGCTACTGGATGCACAACAGAAGGTATTACGCCCGGCTATCCTGTGGAACGATGGTCGCTGCGCCGAAGAGTGCGTCATGCTGGAGAGCCTGGTTCCGCAGTCTCGTGCCATCACCGGCAACCTGATGATGCCTGGCTTTACCGCGCCAAAGCTGCTGTGGGTACAGCGCCACGAACCGGAGATTTTTAGCCGGGTTGATAAAGTCCTGCTGCCGAAAGATTACCTGCGCCTGCGTATGACCGGCGATTTCGCCAGCGATATGTCTGATGCGGCTGGTACCCTGTGGCTGGATGTTGCGAAGCGTGACTGGAGTGATGTCATGCTGGAAGCCTGTAAGCTGACTCGTGCGCATATGCCTGCGCTCTATGAAGGCAGTGAGATTACCGGAACATTGTTGCCAGCAGTCGCCAGGGCCTGGGGAATGCAGGAGGTTGCGGTGGTCGCCGGAGGCGGGGATAACGCAGCGGGGGCGGTTGGCGTGGGCATGATGAATGCCGGTCAGGCGATGCTATCGCTGGGTACTTCCGGGGTCTATTTTGCGGTCAGCGACGGCTTTCTCAGCAAACCGGAAAGCGCGGTCCATAGCTTTTGCCATGCATTGCCTGAACGATGGCACCTGATGTCCGTGATGCTAAGTGCGGCATCCTGCCTGGACTGGGCGGCAAAATTAACCGGACTGGCGAGTGTTCCTGCGTTGATAGCCGCAGCGCAACAGGCGGATGAACATGCTGAGCCGGTCTGGTTTTTACCCTATCTGTCCGGTGAACGTACGCCGCACAACAACCCGCAGGCGAAAGGCGTATTTTTCGGTCTGACGCATCAGCATGGTCCGGCGGAGCTGGCTCAGGCGGTGTTGGAAGGCGTTGGTTTTGCATTGGCTGAGGGTATGGACGTGGTACACGCCTGCGGCGTGCAGCCCTCCAGCATTACGCTGATTGGCGGCGGGGCGCGCAGCGAATACTGGCGTCAGATGCTGTCTGACATCAGCGGATTGCAGTTGGATTACCGTACCGGCGGCGATGTCGGCCCTGCTCTCGGTGCGGCGCGTCTGGCGCAAATTGCCATTAATCCGCAGCAGCCATTATCAGACCTTCTGCCTCAGCTTACGCTGGAGCAGACGCATTATCCTGATGTCGAGCGCCATGCCCTTTACCAACAGCGTCGGGAAACCTTCCGCCGAATCTATCAGCAATTACAACCGCTGATGTCCTGACCCTAAATCCCCTCTGATAAACCGAGGGGATTTATCAAATATATATTTCAATCTAATTAATAATTAGCACGCATGAATTTATTCTGAAAGTCCGGCGTAGTGACCTTTTCTGTGTTGTCTTTAGCGGGTTATTCATATTGTATCCATGATGAATAAGGAGGTCCCAATGAAGACGACAAGGCTGTTGCCATGGATATTATTCTTCTCTGGTGCATTGATTTACGTTATTGGCTTATGGCGGGCATGCCCGTTATTAAGTAGCAAAGGTTATTTTTTCGCTGTGCTAATGACGGGAATGTTTGTGACGTACGTTTATCAGCGTGCAGAAAATCTCAATCAGAACGATGAACACTTCGCCTCTGTATGTCAGATGGTGGCGCTCATCACGGTAGGGGTGCTGTTGGTGGGCGTATTGAATGTCCCATTATCACCCCTCGAAAAGGGGCTGTTCCCGCTGGCATTCATCGTATGTTTACTGGGACAAGTTTTACTCATGCGTTCAGCAGAATATTTATCTAAAGGACCGGAACTCTAAATGGAAAACAGGACATCAACTTATTCACCGGCATTTAGTATTGTGTCATGGGTCGCGCTTCTCGGCGGCATTGTGGTTTATCTGCTGGGGTTGTGGAATGCCGATATGCAGTTGAATGAAAAGGGGTATTACTTTGCTGTTTTGGTGCTTGGTTTGTTTTCTGCTGCGTCGTATCAAAAGACGGTACGGGATAAATATGAGGGGATCCCGACTACGCCGATTTACTACATAACCTGTCTTGCCGCGTTTATTATTGCGGTTGCATTGTTGGTTATCGGTTTGTGGAATGCCACGCTGCTGCTAAACGAGAAAGGGTTTTACGGCCTGGCCTTCTTTTTAAGCCTGTTTGGTACCGTTGCGGTGCAGAAAAATATCCGTGATAGTGGCTTTGAGCATCCAAAAGAAACGCTGGCAGTCGCAGACGATTTTACGGAGTGATCGTATGCCCTCGATGGTTACCGATCGAGGGCTTTTATTGTTAGCTCACCAGTCTGCGCGTATCGATGCGCTGCAACAATACAGACAACAGTAAACTTCCCGCCAGCGTGGCGCTAAAAATCCATAGCATATCCAGCGGCGGCCAGTTTTTGAGTTCTACACCGTTGGTGCGTAGCGCGTGAATGATCAGCGCATGAAAGCCATAAATACCCAAGGAGTGGCGGGAAATAAGGCCCAGTACCGGCAGAGTGCGCGTACTAAGCGTATTTTTGACCAGCGTCAGGAGGGAGGCGGCACAAATAAACACCGCCGGGCCGCAATAGAGATACCAGGTATCGGCAAAATTGCCTCGCCAACGCAATTCATGCAACGTGCCTCGAGAAATAATAAACACTGCGGTGATAAACAACGCCGCACAGAGCCAGGTAAGTGCGCGTTTGTGCGTATCCATCATACCAATCGCTCGGCCTAGCATACCGTACACGATGTAGTAGAAGGTGTCGCCACTGATGTACAGGTTGATGGGAAGCCACTCAAAACCGCCAATTTTTTGTGAGACAGTATTGGGATTGGCAATCACCCCAATCACCACCATAAGCGCCAGCAGCATCTTGCCGCTGATATTTTTTACCTGTATCAGCGGGGAAACCAGGTAGATTACGGCGATCGCGAAGAAAAACCACAGGTGATAGAACACCGGCTTTTGCAGCAGGTTTTTCAGCGACAGCTCAGCGTTGATCGAGGTAAACAGCAGGATGTAGGCCAGCGCCACGCTGCTGTAAAACAGGATGCAGAGCGCAATGCGCATGAAATGGCGCGGTTTGGCGCTGCGCTCGCCAAAAAACAGATAGCCCGAAATCATAAAGAACAACGGGACACTGACGCGAGAAGCTGAATTGAGCACATTGGCCAGATCCCAATTCAACGGGCTGACGCTTTGCGCATTGGTGATGTACCAGGTTGTGGTGTGGATCATCACAACCATGAGACAGGCTATCCCGCGCAGGTTATCAATCCAGAATATTTTGGGCTGCATCAGTTCCTCTGTATCCATTAAAAAAAGTCTGACCGAAAATTTGCGAGCGTAGCTCACTGGAAAAATCCGAGTTCTTACGCTAAAGCTTGAGATGGTCTGATGAGATTCTCAAAATAGCATCCGTTTCCAGACACTTAATAATAAGACTGACCAGCAAACCAGGCGCTAATAAAATGATGATGAAGTATTTCTTTTCCGCGATCGTTACCCTTTTACTGGTTGCGTGCGCCGACACCCAGCCGCCTGCACCCGCGCAGAAGGCGCAAAAGATCAAAGTCAGTGCAACACGTTCGCTGGATATGGAGTCACTGTGTAAAAATGAGGCGGCACAAATCTACAACACTGGTGTGCAGAAAATTGATATCTCCGGTCTGGAACAATTTCAGGGCAGCTATGAGATGCGTGGTTCTACCTTCCGTAAAGAGAGTTTTGTCTGCTCTTTTGATGCAGACGGGCAGTTTTTACACCTTTCCATGCGCTAAGTTCCCCCTTTTTCCCGTTTCGTACTGTATATCTTGCAGCCAGCGGGTATACTGACCGCTTCCTTTAAATCCACACGTATCCAGCACGAAATAATATGCAAAAGTTTGATACCAGGACCTTCCAGGGCTTGATCCTGACCTTACAGGATTACTGGGCTCGCCAGGGCTGCACCATCGTTCAACCATTGGACATGGAAGTCGGCGCGGGGACATCTCACCCAATGACCTGCCTGCGGGCGCTGGGGCCGGAACCGATGGCGACTGCTTATGTGCAGCCTTCTCGTCGTCCGACCGACGGCCGCTATGGCGAAAACCCGAACCGCTTACAGCACTACTATCAGTTCCAGGTAGTGATTAAGCCGTCTCCGGACAACATTCAGGAGCTGTACCTGGGTTCTCTGAAAGAGCTGGGTATGGACCCGACCATTCACGATATCCGTTTCGTGGAAGATAACTGGGAAAACCCAACGCTGGGTGCCTGGGGTCTGGGTTGGGAAGTGTGGCTGAACGGCATGGAAGTCACGCAGTTCACCTACTTCCAACAGGTTGGTGGTCTGGAATGTAAACCAGTGACCGGGGAAATTACCTACGGTCTGGAACGTCTGGCCATGTACATTCAGGGCGTAGACAGCGTTTACGACCTGGTCTGGAGCGACGGCCCGCTGGGTAAAACCACTTACGGCGACGTGTTCCATCAGAACGAAGTGGAGCAATCCACCTACAACTTCGAATACGCCGACGTGGACTTCCTGTTCACCTGCTTCGAGCAGTACGAGAAAGAAGCGCAGCAGCTGCTGGCGCTGGAAAATCCGCTGCCGCTGCCTGCGTATGAACGTATTCTGAAAGCCGCCCATAGCTTCAACCTGCTGGATGCGCGTAAAGCCATCTCCGTCACCGAGCGTCAGCGCTATATCCTGCGTATTCGCACCCTGACCAAAGCAGTGGCAGAAGCTTACTACGCTTCCCGTGAAGCCCTTGGCTTCCCGATGTGTAACAAAGACAAATAAGAGGCGGCCATGTCTGAGAAAACTTTTCTGGTGGAAATCGGCACTGAAGAGCTGCCACCAAAAGCACTGCGCAGCCTGGCTGAGTCCTTTGCTGCGAACTTTACCGCGGAGCTGGATAATGCTGGCATCGCGCACGGCAACGTGGAGTGGTTCGCCGCGCCGCGTCGTCTGGCGTTGAAAGTCGCTGCCCTGGCTGAAGCACAACCCGACCGTGAAGTAGAAAAACGCGGCCCGGCTATCGCCCAGGCGTTTGACGCCAGCGGTCATCCGAGCAAAGCGGCCGAAGGTTGGGCGCGTGGCTGTGGCATCACGGTTGATCAGGCTGAGCGTCTGACCACCGACAAAGGCGAGTGGCTGCTGTATCGCGCGCATGTGAAAGGCGAAAGCGCTGAAGCGTTGCTGCCGAACATGATCGCCACCTCACTGGCGAAGCTGCCGATCCCGAAACTGATGCGCTGGGGCGCGTCTGACGTTCACTTCGTGCGTCCGGTTCACACCGTGACGCTGCTGCTGGGCGATAAAGTTATTCCGGCAACTATTCTGGGTATTCAGTCCGATCGCGTGATCCGCGGACATCGCTTTATGGGCGAGCCGGAGTTCACCATCGATAATGCCGATCAGTACCCAGAAATTCTGCGTGAGCGCGGCAAAGTGATTGCGGATTACGCTGAGCGTAAAGCCAAAATCAAAGCTGATGCTGAAGACGCGGCGCGTAAAATTGGCGGCAACGCCGATCTGAGTGAAAGCCTACTGGAAGAAGTCACCTCGCTGGTGGAATGGCCGGTCGTGCTGACCGCGAAGTTCGAAGAAAAATTCCTCGCTGTTCCGTCCGAAGCGCTGGTACACACCATGAAAGGTGACCAGAAGTACTTCCCGGTATACGCGAACGACGGCAAACTGCTGCCGAACTTTATCTTCGTTGCCAACATCGAATCCAAAGACCCGCAGCAAATCATCTCCGGTAACGAGAAGGTGGTTCGTCCGCGTCTGGCGGATGCCGAATTCTTCTTCAATACTGACCGTAAAAAACGTCTGGAAGACCATCTGCCGCGTCTGCAAACCGTGCTGTTCCAACAGCAACTTGGTACGCTGCGCGACAAGACTGACCGTATCCAGGCGCTGGCGGGCTGGATTGCTGGTCAGATTGGCGCTGACGTTAACCACGCAACGCGTGCTGGCCTGCTGTCCAAGTGCGACCTGATGACCAACATGGTCTTCGAGTTCACCGATACTCAGGGCGTGATGGGCATGCACTACGCGCGTCACGATGGTGAAGCGGAAGATGTCGCTGTGGCGCTGAACGAGCAGTATCAGCCGCGTTTTGCCGGTGATGACCTGCCATCTAATCCGGTTGCCTGTGCCGTGGCGATTGCCGATAAGATGGACACCCTGGCGGGTATCTTCGGTATCGGTCAGCATCCAAAAGGCGACAAAGACCCGTTTGCGCTGCGTCGTGCCGCGCTGGGCGTATTGCGTATCATCGTTGAGAAGAACTTGAATCTGGATCTACAAACGTTGACCGAAGAAGCGGTTCGTCTGTATGGCGACAAGCTGACTAACGCCAACGTGGTGGATGATGTGATCGACTTTATGCTCGGTCGCTTCCGCGCCTGGTATCAGGATGAAGGTTACACCGTCGATACCATTCAGGCAGTACTGGCGCGTCGTCCGACTCGTCCGGCTGATTTCGACGCACGTATGAAGGCGGTTTCGCACTTCCGTACGCTGGAAGCCGCGTCCGCGCTGGCTGCAGCGAACAAGCGTGTATCGAACATCCTGGCGAAGTCTGAAGAGACGCTGAATGACCGCGTAAATTCGGCAACGCTGAAAGAGCCGGAAGAAATTGCGCTGGCGCTGCAGGTTGTGGTGCTGCGCGATAAGCTGGAGCCTGTCTTTGCAACTGGTCGTTACCAGGAAGCGCTGGTTGAGTTGGCGGAACTGCGTGAACCGGTTGATGCGTTCTTCGAGAAAGTGATGGTCAACGTGGAAGATAAAGATCTGCGTATTAACCGTCTGTCTATGCTCGCAAAACTGCGCGAACTGTTCCTGCGCGTAGCGGATATTTCTCTGCTGCAGTAACGCTCCTGAGCTGACTTAGAAAAGCCGGATAAGCATTGTGCCATCCGGCTTTTTTGTATGTAGTTAGCGCAGCTGTAATTTTGTCAGACAGGTCTGGCTGTCTTCCATCGTCTTGATGGGATACTCTGCCGTTTTACCGTTGTAACTTACCGCGATTGTGCCTGCCATATTGCGCGGTAGCCATACCCCGACGAAGCCATTTCGACCACTCTTCATCACTTTTTGTACCACCACCTCACCCTTGTTATCCGTCACTTTGACATTGAATGCCTTCTCCGGCATTTCGCCCTGGCAGCCAGAAAGGCTGTGGTTGAAGCAAGGATGTGTTTGCCATTCATAAGGGGCAAATGACAGATAGAACTTGTCACCGAGCGGTAGGGTATAAATCTGATCGCCCGAAGAGAGCTTCAGTTCGGTACTGGTGATAGATGCTGAGTACGGCAGCGGGCGGTTCTGTGGCGACTGGTCAATGGTCTCGACGATTTGCTCGACGGATTTACCGCTGAGCCCGTGTTCCGCCAGAAAAGCAGCTTCCGGAGTTGCTGCGAACGCGCTAGCGGTAGTGAGCAAACCTAAAACCAGCAGCAGTGAGGATTTCGACATAGCTTCAATTCCTTGTGAATATTGTGGAATACAGACTGGCTCACTATAAAGCTTGCCCTTAGGGAAAGGTCAAAGGGAGGACGGGTAAAGTAATGCAAAGAAGCGTTTGGGCGGGGAGTCTTGCGAAGTACAGATAAAAAAAAATCCCCGCCGTTTGGCAGGGATTCAGAATTTTGAGCTTATTAAGCTTACAGGCTGGTTACGTTGCCAGCTGCCGGGCCTTTAGCGCCGCTTTCGATGGTGAAGGAAACTTTCTGACCTTCGTCCAGAGATTTGTAGCCATCGTTCTGGATAGCAGAGAAGTGTACGAACACGTCTTTAGAGCCATCGTCAGGAGTGATGAAGCCGAAACCTTTGTCAGCGTTGAACCATTTTACGATACCAGTCATTTTACCGGACATAGTGTATTACCTTTTAAAAAATAAGTGTGCCTTTCGGCGATATGGCGTGCTTTACAGATTTTTTAACAGTAAAGGAAATGCTCACTACGAAGGGTATCAACGATAACTCTTGAAGGGACTTGCCTTACTAACTGCTGTAATGGTCTGTACGTCAAACCGTTGAGGGCATTAACTCATTTTACGCATGTGGATGCAACTACTATTTTCTTTTTTGTGGATAACCTCCTTAAGGGAACGGCCCTTTTACAGGACCGTTCATAAGTAAAATTGAAAAATAGTTCAATCCATCAGTTGTTTACTTAATCTTGGGTCTGCCTGAATCAGGCGCATTAACTTCAATTCGGTATTGGAAGGCTTTACGCGTTTAGACTCCCATTCATGAACCGTCGCGACCGTCACGCCCATCACCCGGGCAAAATCATCTGTTTTTAAACCTGTCCCTCGTCGTAGCTGTTCAAATTCGGTGAAAGGGTTGGTTTTTTGCGTCAGAGTAACCGTCTGCGATACATCTTTAAAAACAATCTGCTCCAGACTGCTCAGCAGTTCAAACATAGGATCTTTGTATTCCATTGAGAACTCCTACAAATCACACAGCGGGATCGTGAATTTCATCGAAGCTCATTAAGAGTAGTCGGAAAAAATGAAGCCGGATTTTAGGTTTGTGTGATGGATTCGTTTCAGCGGATCGGGGTCGACAATCTTTTGCAGGCTAACGAACTGATAAAGGTCGGGATCTGCGAACGATCGATCCCAATTGTAAAGATGACTAAAATATGACGTCGTGTGGTAAATGGCGCATTGTGTAGCAAAACGATGGGTGGCGGGAGCGGTTATTTTCCCCCACAAGATTACGCGGAAAGGGTATCTTGCGGGGCTGACCTGGACTATCCTTGTCAACGTCAGGCACGCGGGTGTCGTTGTGCGCATTTTTGGGTGAAAGGAGTATTAAAATGGCGACAGGTAAGTCCTGCTCTCGCTGGTTTGCGCCTGTTTTGGCGCTCTTAATGGTAGTTGGCCTGAGTGGGTGTTTTGATAAAGAAGGCGATCAACGCAAAGCGTTTATCGATTTTCTGCAGAATACTGCAATGCGTAGCGGAGAGCGTTTACCAACGCTGACCGCCGATCAGAAAAAACAGTTTGGCCCGTTTGTGTCCGATTACGCGATTCTGTATGGCTATTCGCAGCAGGTTAATCAGGCAATGGACTCCGGTCTGCGCCCGGTGGTTGATAGCGTAAATGCGATTCGTGTTCCTCAGGATTATGTGACTCAGCGTGAACCGCTGCGTCAGGCAAATGGTGCGTTGGGTGTATTAGGGCAACAGTTGCAGAATGCGAAACTGCAGGCAGATGCTGCGCATGGCGCGCTGAAGCAGGGCGAGGATCTGAAGCCGGTCTTTGACCAGGTCTACAATAAAGTCGTCACTGTACCTTCAGAGGCGCTACAGCCGCTGATCCCTGCCGCGCAAATCTTCACGCAGCAGTTAGTACAGGTCGGTGATTTTGTGGCACAGCAGGATACGCAGGTGAGCTTTGTCGCTAACGGTATTCAGTTCCCAACTTCACAGCAGGCAAGTCAGTACAACACGCTGATTGGCCCGTTGGCCTCTCAGCATCAGGCATTTAATCAGGCCTGGACTGCTGCGGTGAATGCCGCTCAGTAATGAAGGCGCTGTAATACATAAAAGGCCGGGTAAGCGTAAGCGCTACCCGGCCTTTTGTTTATGGCGCGACCTGCGGGTTCACGCAATTCTTCTCAACGCGTCCTTGCAGCGCATCGATTAAGTTATCCACCGCACAGGCCGCCATGTTATAGCGCGTTTCGTGCGTCGCTGAACCTATGTGCGGCACGGCTACCACGTTTGGCAGCGCCAATAGCGGTGAGTCTGCTGGTAATGGCTCCTGCTCAAACACATCCAAGCCTGCGGCATGAATTTCCCCGCTTTGCAGGGCGGCAATCAGCGCTTTTTCATCGACCACTGGCCCACGCCCGGCGTTAATGAAAATGGCGGAGGACTTCATTTTGGCAAACTGTTCGGTACTAAACAGATGATGCGTTTCTGCGGTTAATGGCAGGATCAGGCAGACAAAATCGGACTCCTGCAACAGCGTATCGAGGTCACAGTAACGCGCGTTGAAGCGTTCTTCCGCCTCCTGGTGATGACGGCGCGCGTTATAAAGAATCGGCATGCTAAAACCAAAATGCGCGCGTTGCGCCAGCGCCAGACCAATACGGCCCATGCCGACAATCCCCAGCGTTTTGTGGTGTACATCCGTACCAAACCAGTCCGGCCCGATACTTTTGGTCCACTCGCCAATTTTCACCCGTTCAGCAACTTCTACCACGCGGCGAGCGGTGCTTAACACCAGCGCCATTACCGTATCGGCGACAGTTTCCGTCAGCACGGTTGGCGTGTGCATCAACAGCACCTTGCGCGCGTTGAGGGCATCGACGTCGAAGTTGTCATAGCCTACGGAAATCGTGGATGTCGCACGAAGCCTGGGCATTCTCTCCAGCAGGGCGGTATTGACGGCTTCACTGGAACCCAGCAGACCTTCCGCGTTGGCAAAAGCCTCGGCGTGCTGTGCGACCGTTTCCGGGCGCAGGTTAGGCACATGAGTCACAGTAAAATGCTCTTCCAGGCGATGCAGTAAATCGTCAGGTAACGCTTTATAGAGAATAATGGACGGCTTCATGCGAATCTCCGTAAGTTAAAATTTAAGCGTGGCGTGCGCCAATAGGTAATTGCTGATTATTAGCAGGCTTAACAATTAAAGTTAGCCATACTGAGACAAAAAGCGCTACCCCCATAAAAATGTACGAGGCGGATGGGCTGCCGGTTGCGCCATTGAGGTAGCCGACAAACCATGAACCAAAGAATGAGCCTAGCGCGCCCATGCTGTTAATCAGCGCCATTGCACCCCCGGCGACGTTGCGCGGCAGCATTTCCGGGATGATGGCGAAGAAGGGGCCATATGGGGCGTACATTGCCGCACCCGCAATAACTAACAGCGTGTAAGAAATCCAGAAGTGGTCTGCACCCACGGCCCAGGAGCCGATAAAAGCGAAAGCGGCTATCAATAACAGCGGCCAGACAAACAGTTTACGGTTTTGCAGCTTATCGGAGGCCCAGGAGACGAGGATCATCGCCGCCGTCGCCGCCAGATAAGGTACGGATGACAGCCAGCCAACCTCTACCATGCCCAGATTTGCGCCGCCGTTGCGGATAATCGACGGTAGCCACAGGACAAAACCATAGACGCCAATACTCCAGGCGAAATACTGCATGCACAGCAGGATGACGTTACGTGAGCGGAAGGCCTCGCTATAGTTACGCACGGCTTTGATGCCTTGCTGCTCTTTTTCCAGTTGCGCCTGAAGGGCGGCTTTTTCAGATTCTGACAGCCAGCCGACCTGAGACGGTTTGTCTTTTACCAATACCCACCAGCAGAACGCCCAGATGATGGCCGGGAAGCCCTCGATGATAAACATTTCCCGCCAGCCCAGCGCCTGGATCAGATAACCGGAAACCACAGACATCCACAGGACGGTAACCGGGTTACCGAGGATCAGGAAAGTGTTAGCGCGCGAGCGCTCGGATTTCGTAAACCAGTTGCTGATATAAATCAGCATTGCGGGCATCACCGCGGCTTCAACGACGCCAAGAATAAAGCGGATGGCGGCAAGCATTGGAATATTGCTGACCATACCGGTTAACGACGCGCATGCGCCCCAGAGGATCAGACAGACAAAAATCAGTTTTCGTACGCTGCGCCGTTCTGCGTAAATCGCGCCTGGGATCTGAAAGAAGAAATAGCCGAGGAAAAACAGAGCGCCCAGCAGGGAAGAGATCCCTTTGGTAATGCCGAGGTCCTCGTTGATACCGGCGGCGGAGGCGAAGCTGAAGTTCGCACGGTCAAGGTACGCCAGGCTATACGTGATAAACACGATTGGCATAATGTACCACCAGCGTTTTGCTGCATTAGTTGAGCTATTCATAGACTGCCCTCTGGTTATGCTGATACGCCGCCTCTGTATGTAGGGTACAGAGACAGAGTTGGCCGGGAGTTTATTCCCCTAATTGTTCACGTGTGGGTAATCCTTCGCTGTCGCCCTGAACCTGAATGGCCAGTGCGCCGATTTTATTGCCGCGGGTCACCGCCTGATGCAGCGAACGGCCTTCCAGCAGAGCGCTGATAACGCCCACGGCAAAGCCATCGCCTGCGCCGACCGTATCGACCACGTTGTCGACTTTTACCGGTGCAACGCAACCTTGTTCACCGCTGGTTGTTTTGTACCAGGCACCATCAGCCCCGGTTTTGATGATCACGGCCTTCACTCCGTGACGCAGATAAAAGTCGGCGATGGCTTCAGGCGTCTGTTGGCCGGTTAAAATCATCCCCTCTTTTAATCCAGGTAAAACCCAGTCAGCCTGGAATGCCAGCCGGTTCAGTTTTTCCACCATCTCGGCTTCGCTTTTCCACAGCACCGGACGCAAATTTGGGTCGAACGAGATGGTTTTCCCCTGGGCTTTCAGCGTGCGGGCGGTGTGCGCCAGTAGTTCATAGGAGCTGGCAGAAAGCGCTGCCGCCACGCCGCTCAGGTGTAAGTGGCGCGCGCTGGCGAAATAGTCCTCGTGATAATCCTCAACGCTGAGGTGGCTGGCGGCGGACCCTTTGCGGAAATACTCCACAATGGGATCGGTTCCATTTTCGACCTTAGATTTAAGCTGAAAGCCGGTAGCGTAACGCCCGTCCTGGGTAACTCCCTGCGCATCTATCCCTTCTTTTTCCAGCGACTTAACGATAAAACGACCAAAACTGTCGTTGCCTACGCGGCTCACCCAGCCGACCTTCAGGCCCAGACGAGCAAGACCGGTCGCCACGTTGAGTTCAGCGCCTGCAACGCGCTTGATAAACTGCTCTACATCCGTCAGTTCGCCGGTTTGCGTGGCGACAAACATCGCCATCGCTTCACCAATAGTGACCGCATCCAGTGAATTTTTCATGTGTTACTCCTTGCGTAACAGCTCGACGTAGTGGCGGGTAACCGCCGTCAAATCCTGCCCTTCCAGGGGGAACTCAATACCGCGCGGAACATCGTTGGGCAGCGTTTTTAACAGCGCCAGCCAGCGTGAATCTGCTTCATCAGGCGGTACGGCACGGTAGTTATCGCGATGCGTAACTGCGGCTTTGACATGGATATATCCGACGGTTGGCGCCAGGTTCTGCGCGGCCTGTTCCGGGGAGTCGCCAACCCACAGCCAGTTGCCCATATCGAAAGTCAGAGATATCGGCAGGTTTTGCGTCTGACAGGCTTCATTGAAACGTTGCATCGGCTGCAGGCGTCCGCAGGCGGTCTGATCGTTTTCCACAACCAGCTCCATACCGCTGTTGTCCAGCCATTCACGTAAATCGTCGAACTGTTCGGTATGGGAAAAATGACCGAGAGAGACTTTTAACCACAGTGCCTGTAGGGCCTGCGCTTCTTCGAGGAGCTGCGGAAGTCGGGGATTCAGGTTCCCATCCTCAAGGAATAACGGTTCAGGCGCTGAATAACAGGCCAGCAGGCCGAAGAGTTCGATTGCAGAGGCCATTGTGGACAGCGTTTTCAGCTCGGCGTCGGTTAATAACTCGCGGCGGATTTCGACGCCGTCAGCACCGGCTTCGGCAATGATGGGCAACATTGCCGTTTGCCCGCCTGCGGCCCGCACCTGGTCGTAGCCGTAGGCGGCGGTAACCACCATAATTTTTCTTTTCATGGAAACTCCAGACTAGCATTCTTGTTATAACGCTAGATGGAACCGGTTCCAAAGAAAAGCTCATGATGTCGAATTTATGATCACCATCACGAAGGAAATTTAACGGGCGGTTGAGCCGCGCACGATCAGCTCGCCGGAGAATACCTGTTCCTGAATGGCAGCAGAGCCGCCATCAATTCGGCGTACAACCTGCTCAACGGCGGTGTAGCCAATCTGCCATGTGGGTTGTTTCAACGTGGTGATACCGACGCCCGCCAGCTCCGCCCATTCCAGTTCGTCAAAACCGAGCAGGCCGATATCGCTGCCCCAGTTAAGGCCAATGCGCTTCAGGGCGCGGGCAACCTGCAGCGTGAGAGCGCCGTTGGCAGAGATAACGGCTTTGCGCATCCCCCGATGCTGCTGGTGAAACTGGCGCAGCGTGTCATCCAGTTGCGTATTGTCCGTTAGCGGGACTTCGGCATTTTGCGCGATAACGCCGGGGTACTGTGCGAGCGTGGCGCGAAAAGCGCTCAGGCGTTCGCGGCGGGTATTCACCATGCCCAGCGGTTCGCTGAGGAACAGGATGGCTTCAAAGCCTTGCTCGACCAGATGTTCAGTGGCAACCGTTGCCGCCTGGGTGTTATCCAGCCCGACCATATCACAGGCGAAATCGGGGATTTTACGGTCAATCAGTACCATCGGTAGCGCAGACTGTTGCAGGCGGTTCAGCCCCTCTTCGCGCATTCCAACGGCGTTGACCACAATCCCTTCGACCTGGTAGCTGCGCAGCAGGTCGAGATAATGCAGCTCCTGATCCACTTCGTTGTTGGTGTTACACACCAGCGGGGTAAAGCCCTTATCGCGACAGGCGGCTTCAATCCCGCTTAACACGTTGACGGAGTAGGGATTAGTAATATCGGCGATGATCAGACCAATCAGACGGGTACGACCGTGTTTCAGGCCTCTTGCCATCAGGCTGGGACGGTAGTCGAGATCGGCAATGGCTTGTTCAATGCGGGCCAGTAGCGCGTCGGAAAGCAGGTGCTTTTCACCGTTGAGGTAGCGTGAAATGCTGGTCTTGCCGGTTTTTGCGGCTTTCGCCACATCGCTGATGGTTGCCCGTGTTGATTTGCTCATCGCTGATTTCCCTAAATTTGGTGACAACACCTTAACGCGAAAATCAACGATGGCAAGTGCTTCATGCCGGATAAGACGCTGCCATTATCCGGCACAAAACGTTACTGGAGCGGGCTTAAGGTGATCTCTACGCGGCGGTTTTGTGCTTTACCTTCCGCCGTGCTGTTACTGGCGATCGGGTTTGCCGGGCCCATACCCTGAGTGCGGATACGGTTAGCGGCGACGCCTTGAGTGATTAAGGCGCTGGCCACAGAGTCCGCGCGCTGCTGCGACAGGCGCATATTTAGATCCTGACTGCCGGTGCTGTCGGTGAAGCCGAGCACGTTGACGGCGGTTTTATTGTACTCTTTCAGTACCATTGCCACGCCGGTCAGGGTGTTGGCACCCGCAGGTTTCAGGTTGCTGCTGTTGCTGTCGAAGGTGACGTTATTTGGCATATTCAGGATGATGTTATCGCCACTGCGCGTCACGCTGACGCCCGTTCCCTGCATTTTGTCGCGCAGTTTTGCTTCCTGCACGTCCATGTAATAGCCGACACCGCCGCCAACGGCCGCGCCAGCCGCCGCACCAATCAGCGCGCCTTTGCCGCGATCTTTCTTCGAAGAAGAGAGTGCGCCAATACCCGCGCCGACCAGAGAGCCAATACCCGCGCCAATGCCGGATTTACCCGCTTCGCGTTCGCCGGTGTAAGGGTTTGTTGTGCAGCCAGAAACCGCCAGGGCGCCGCTCACGATGGCAGCAATAACAAAAACACGTTTCTTCATCTTAATTCCTTAATGACTTTTTCTTCTTTGCCACAGCGACCGTGGCGGTTGATTATGACGTGTGAACATGAAGAAAATTCCAGGGAAGACTCTGAAATTTGTAAGTAACATTGAACGGCATAATAAATAAGCCGTCACATCGCATTCAGGAGCGCCATCTTGGCTAATTCACCCGCACATTACTCGGTGTTAACCGCCGCCCACTGGGGACCTATTCTCGTCGAAACCGATGGCGAGACAGTTTTCTCCTCTCGCGGCGCGCTGCCCACCGCCCATCCCAACTCTTTGCAAACCGTGGTGCGCGACCAGGTACACAGTAAAACGCGGGTACGTTTTCCCATGGTGCGTAAAGGCTTTCTCGCCTCGCCGGAGGATCCGCAGGGGGTGCGCGGGCAGGATGAATTTGTTCGTGTCAGTTGGGACGACGCGCTGAATCTTATCCATACGCAGCATAAACGCATCCGTGACAGCTACGGCCCGGCCTCGATTTTTGCCGGTTCCTACGGCTGGCGTTCCAACGGCGTGTTACACAAAGCCGCAACCCTGCTACAGCGTTATATGGCGCTGGCGGGCGGTTATACCGGGCATCTGGGGGATTACTCGACAGGCGCTGCGCAGGCCATCATGCCGTACGTGGTGGGCGGTAACGAAGTTTACCAGCAGCAGACCAGTTGGCCGGTGGTGCTGGAGAACAGCGAAGTGGTGGTGTTATGGAGCGCCAATCCACTGAATACCCTGAAAATTGCCTGGAACGCCTCCGACGAGCAGGGCCTCGCTTACTTTGAGGCACTGCGTGGCAGCGGGAAGCGGTTGATCTGTATCGATCCGATGCGATCGGAAAGCGTCGATTTCTTTGGCGAGAAGATGGAATGGATCGCTCCGCATATGGGGACCGACGTGGCGCTGATGCTGGGTATCGCGCATACGCTGGTGGAAAACGGCTGGCACGACGCGGACTTTCTTGCCCGGTGTACGACCGGATATGACCGTTTTGCCGACTATCTGCTGGGCAAATCTGACGATGTTGCAAAAACGGCAGAATGGGCCGCGGGAATTTGTGGTGTTCCGGCGGCGAAAATACGTGAACTTGCGGCGATATTTCACCAAAACACCACCATGCTGATGGCGGGGTGGGGTATGCAACGCCAGCAGTATGGCGAGCAGAAACACTGGATGATTGTCACGCTGGCTGCCATGCTCGGGCAAATCGGGACACCTGGCGGGGGCTTTGGGCTGTCGTACCATTTTGCCAACGGCGGCAACCCAACGCGCCGTGCTGCGGTGCTGGCTTCAATGCAGGGCAGCGTTAAAAACGGTACCGACGCGGTAGATAAAATCCCGGTGGCGCGAATTGTTGAAGCGCTGGAGAACCCCGGTGGTTTTTATCAGCACAACGGTATGGACCGCCATTTCCCGGACATCCGTATGCTGTGGTGGGCGGGCGGCGCCAACTTCACCCATCATCAGGACACCAACCGTCTGATTCGCGCCTGGCAAAAACCGGAGCTGGTGGTTATCTCGGAGTGTTTCTGGACAGCCGCAGCGAAGCATGCCGATATCGTGCTGCCGGCGACGACGTCTTTTGAGCGTAATGATTTGACCATGACCGGCGATTACAGCAACCAGCATCTGGTGCCGATGAAGCAGGTTGTATCGCCGCAGGCTGAAGCGCGAAATGATTTTGATGTCTTTGCCGAGCTGAGTGAACGCTGGGAGAAGGGCGGATATGAGCGATTTACCGAAGGCAAAAGCGAGCTGGAATGGCTGGAGACTTTTTACAACATTGCCGGGCAGCGTGGGGCTAGCCAGCAGGTGACGTTGCCGCCATTCACCGAGTTTTGGCAGCGGAATGCGCTGATCGAAATGCCGGAAAACGCCGCCAGCGCGGAGTTTATCCGTTTCGCGGATTTTCGCCGCAACCCACAGGCGCATCCGCTGAAAACGGACAGCGGTAAAATTGAAATCTACTCCGCGAGGATTGCCGGTTACGGTTACGCGGACTGTGCGGGGCATCCGATGTGGCTGGAGCCGGATGAGTGGTTCGGTAACGCCGAGCCGGGCCAGTTACAGCTGCTTTCCGCCCATCCGGCGCACCGTTTGCACAGTCAGCTAAATTACAGCGCGTTGCGCGAACAGTATGCGGTAGCGGATCGTGAGCCCGTCACGATTCATCCGCAGGATGCCAAAGCGCGCGGTATTGCGGATGGCGACACGGTCAGAGTGTGGAACCAGCGTGGGCACGTTCTGGCGGGAGCGGTCGTGACGACGGGAATTAAACCCGGTGTCATCTGTATTCATGAGGGCGCCTGGCCTGATTTGGATCTTGCCGCCAACGGTATTTGTAAAAATGGCGCCGTCAACGTGCTGACCAAAGATCTCCCCAGCTCGAAGCTGGGGAATGGCTGTGCGGGCAACACTGCGCTGGCGTGGCTCGAAAAATACAGCGGACCAACGTTGACGCTTACGGCGTTTGATCCGCCTGCCAGCCCATAATCCACGTGGGATGGTGAGTCTCTTCCTGCCATGCGCCATCTTCAATGCGAAAACCCAGCGCATGGTAGAAGTTCACCGCTGATTGATTCTTCTGGTAGACCTCGAGGCTGAGTAACGAAAAGCGCTGCTGCACATGCTGCACCAGCGCTTTGCCGATCCCGCTTCTGATGGCGGCAGGCGCGACGAACAGCGCGCCGAGAAAGCGGTCGTCAATGACGCTGGCAAAGCCTTTGAGCACCCCTTCTTCTTCCCATACCCAGGTTTGTGCGGCTGGCAGGTAAACATCCCGCACGATGGATTCACTTTCGCGCCAGTAGCGTTCTTCGATAAACGGATGGGCATGGATCGTGCTTTCCATCCACAGCGCCAGAATCGACGGTAGATCGTCAGCCTTTGATTCACGAATCATGTTGTTCTCCCGGGTAACAGATACAGGTGGTGACATGGTCATTGACCAGGCCGCATGCCTGCATAAAGGAGTAACAGATGGTGGTGCCGACAAACTTAAATCCGCGTTTTTTTAACGCTTTAGACAGTGCATCTGACGCAGGTGTAGAGGTGGGAATATCGCTCAGGTTGGCGGCGCGGGTCAGTTGCGGTTGGTTATCAACAAACGACCAGACGAACTCGCTAAACGATTCTCCGTTTTGCGCCATGGTCAGAAAGGCGCGAGCGTTGCCGATAATGGCCTGAATTTTTCCTCGATGGCGAATAATGCCAGCATCCAGTACCAGTCTTTCCACATCCTCTTCGGTCATGGCCGCCACTTTTTCCGGGTCAAAATGGTGGAAGGCGTGGCGATAATTTTCCCGTTTCTTTAGCACGGTGATCCACGATAAACCGGCCTGTTGGCCTTCCAGACAGATCATTTCGAACAGCTTGTTGCCATCTGTTTCGGGGACGCCCCATTCCTTGTCGTGGTAGGCAATGTAAAGTGGGTCCTGGCTGACCCATCCGCAACGCTGCATATTCTTCCTCGCTGTTTTTACTGGCGTAAAAATTTCATTCGGCCCGCCTTGACGCGCCAGCTAAAAAGACAATATTTAATACAGGGCCTGATGGGCCCGATATCCTTCACACAATGACAATAATATCGCCGAATTCGGCTCTTTTCTGGAGTCGCGTTGATGATTATAAGAAACAGTAGTGGTCGCCAAAGGTTAACTCTGGCGAGCGTCGTAGTTTGTGCGCTGTTCATCAATACAGCATATGGCTGGCAACAAGAATATATCGTTGATGCGATGTCAGGGCATACGGCTGAACGTTATACATGGGACAGCGATCACCAACCACGTTATAACGACATTCTGGAAGAACGTATTCGCTCCACTCAAAACGTGGCGGGTCCCGTGGTGAATCTGGCGGATGAAACGCCTATGGATGCGACCAGCGGCATGAGTATGGGCTGGAACTTTCCGCTTTCAGGGCAGGTGACGACCGGTCCGGTGGCCGCGCTGCATTATGACGGTTCGACCACGTCTACTTACAACGAATTTGGCGATAGCGTGACGTCGGTAACGCAGAACGATCCGCTGTGGCATGCCAGCGTCAGCACGTTAGGCTGGCGAGTCAATTCTCAGTTCGGTGATGTGCGACCGTGGGCACAAATCAGCTATAACCAGCAGTTTGGCGAGAATATCTGGAAAGCGCAGTCGGGCCTCAGTCGCATGACGGCGGCGGGTCAAGACGGTAACTGGCTGGATGTTACCGTTGGCGCAGATATGCTGTTGAACCGGCACATGGCGGCTTACGCGGCGCTTTCGCAGGCGGAAAATAGCGCCAATAACAGCGACTATATGTACACCATGGGAGTGAGTGCCAAATTTTAACGCAAACAATCATCATATAAACATCTCTGTTACATATTGAGATCAACAATCACACGCCCCTCAGCGATAGCGTGTACTAACTCTTACGATAAAATTCAGTAACCCGACTTTTTGTCTCGTCATTCATTCCGCATTCCAGGCATTTCATTCCGTCCTGGCGGCATTTCATGCCGTTTTCTCCTGGCCATAAAAGCGCTTCGGTATGGTTGTTGGCAGAGAATTTCCCATTTTGCTTATGCAGGAAGACTGCCATGAAAACTTCTGATTATCAGCGTACTCGCTGGCTAACACTGATCGGCACGATTATTACCCAATTTGCTTTAGGTTCTGTTTATACCTGGAGCCTGTTTAATGGCGCGCTCTCTTCTAAGCTCGATGCGCCGGTAAGTCAGGTGGCATTTTCCTTTGGCCTGCTGAGCCTCGGGCTGGCGATTTCCTCTTCCGTTGCCGGCAAGCTGCAGGAACGTTTTGGCGTGAAACGCGTCACCATGGCCTCCGGTATTTTACTCGGCGTCGGTTTCTTCTTAACCGCCCATTCCAACAGCCTGATTATGCTGTGGCTGAGCGCTGGTGTGCTGGTTGGTCTGGCGGATGGCGCAGGTTACCTGTTAACGCTTTCCAACTGCGTAAAATGGTTCCCTGAGCGTAAAGGGCTGATTTCCGCCTTTGCCATCGGTTCTTATGGCCTTGGCAGCCTCGGTTTTAAATTTATCGACAGCCAACTGCTGAGCACCGTGGGCCTGGAAAAAACCTTCATGATTTGGGGTGCGATCGTACTGGTGATGATCGTCTTTGGCTCCACGCTGATGAAAGATGCGCCGAATCAGGAAGTGAAAGCGAAGAATGGCGTGGTTGAGAACGACTACACCCTGGCGCAATCCATGCGCAAACCGCAGTACTGGATGCTGGCAGTCATGTTCCTGACAGCGTGTATGAGCGGTCTGTACGTCATTGGCGTGGCGAAAGATATCGCACAAAGCCTGGCGCATATGGATGTGGCGACGGCGGCGAATGCGGTTACCGTCATTTCTATCGCGAACCTGTCGGGTCGTCTGGTGCTGGGGATTCTGTCCGATAAAATCTCCCGTATTCGCGTGATCACCATTGGTCAGGTCGTTTCGCTGGTCGGTATGGCTGCACTGTTGTTCGCACCGCTGAATGACGTAACCTTCTTTATGGCAATTGCCTGTGTCGCATTTAACTTTGGCGGCACCATCACCGTATTCCCGTCACTGGTCAGCGAGTTCTTCGGTCTGAATAACCTGGCTAAAAACTACGGTGTTATTTACCTGGGCTTCGGTATCGGTAGCATTTGCGGTTCCATTATCGCCTCGTTGTTTGGCGGGTTCTATGTGACCTTCTGCGTCATCTTTGCGCTGTTAATCATTTCGCTGGCGCTTTCTACCACTATTCGTCAGCCACAACGTAGCGTCTATACCGAGGCGCACGCCTAAATCTATTATTAGTATGATTAATACCTGGCGCATATATTTACAAAAATTTATGCGCCATTTTCATTCTCTATAAGCACTTTTGCTCCCTCCTGTGGTCTACTTACCCGCGCCCGTAGACATTTCACCTCTGCTGTTGTCGCATTTTTCCTCTGTCAGGTCTGATTGATCGCTGCTCAGGGTTTTTTATCCCGATTTCCAGGGTTTGTTTGCATGAGATACATTAAGTCGATGACGCAGCAGAAACTCAGTTTCTTGCTGGCAATCTATATCGGTTTGTTTATGAACTGTGCTGTATTTTTCCGTCGCTTTAGCGGATATGCGCACGATTTTACCGTCTGGAAAGGACTCTCCGCGGTTGTTGAATTGGCCGGCACTGTGCTGGTGACCTTCTTTTTACTACGCCTTCTCTCTTTGTTTGGCCGCCGCGCCTGGCGTGTCCTGGCAACCTGTGTGGTGCTGTGTTCTGCCGGCGCCAGTTATTATATGACCTTCCTGAACGTGGTAATTGGTTACGGTATTATCGCCTCCGTAATGACCACGGATATTGATTTATCGAAAGAAGTCGTCGGCTGGCATTTCATCGTGTGGCTGGTTTCGGTCAGTATTATTCCCTTGGTGCTGATTTGGAGTAACCGCTGCCGCTACACGTTGATGAGACAAATTCGTACACCGGGCATGAGGTGGCGTAGCGTAGCGGTAGTTTTACTGGCTGGCCTGATGGTATGGGTACCCATTCGCCTGCTGAGCATGCAACAGAGAAGCGTGGAGCGAGAAACTGGTATCGATTTACCCAGCTATGGCGGGGTTGTGGCGAACTCTTATTTGCCGTCAAACTGGCTCTCTGCGCTGGGTTTGTACGCCTGGGCACAGGTGGATGAATCCTCAGACAACAAATCGCTGATGAACCCGGCGAAGAAATTTACCTATGTTGAGCCCAAGAACCTCGACGACACCTATGTGGTCTTTATTATCGGCGAAACCACCCGCTGGGACCATATGGGGATTTTTGGCTATGAGCGAAATACCACGCCAAGGCTCGCCCAGGAGAAAAACCTGGCCGCGTTCCGTGGATATTCCTGTGACACAGCGACCAAGCTTTCGCTGCGCTGTATGTTTGTGCGTGAAGGTGGGGCGGAAGAAAACCCGCAGCGTACCCTGAAAGAACAAAACGTCTTTTCCGTGCTCGGTCAGTTAGGGTTCAAGACAGACCTCTACGCGATGCAAAGCGAGATGTGGTTCTACAGCAATACTATGGCGGAGAACATCGCTTACCGAGAGCAGATTGGCGCAGAGCCGCGTAACCGTGGCAAGAACGTTGACGATATGCTGTTGATTACCGAAATGCAGCAGTCTCTGCAACCGAATGACGATGATGGCAAACGTCTGATTATTCTGCATACCAAAGGTTCGCATTTTAACTACACGCAGCGCTACACCCGCGACTATGCGCAGTGGAAGCCGGAGTGTGTCAATGTGGATAGCGGTTGCTCGAAAGCCGAGATGATTAACTCTTTTGATAACTCGGTAACCTATGTTGATCACTTTATTACCAAAGTGTTTGATCAACTGCGGGATAAGAAAGCGATAGTGTTCTACGCCGCCGATCACGGTGAGTCGATTAACGAGCGTGAGCACCTGCACGGTACGCCGCGTAAAATGGCTCCGCCAGAGCAGTTCCGCGTTCCTATGCTGGTGTGGATGTCAGATAAATATCTGGAAGACCCAGACCATGCGAAGGCGTTTGCACACCTGAAGCAAGAAGCTGATATGAAGGTGCCGCGTCGTCATGTGGAACTGTACGACACTATCTTGGGTTGCCTCGGTTATACCTCGCCAAATGGCGGTATTAACGAGAATAACAACTGGTGCCGTATCCCGGACGCGAAGAAGGTTACGGCTCAGTAATTGGGCTGCTGACTTTCTCGCCGATCAAATGGCATTTTGATACTAAGGGATTGACGGGGGCGCGGCTGAGCAGTAAGATGCGCCCCGCATTCGGTGATTGGCGCAGCCTGGTAGCGCACTTCGTTCGGGACGAAGGGGTCGGAGGTTCGAATCCTCTATCACCGACCAAATTCAAAACCCTGCTCAACGAGCAGGGTTTTTTGCATTAGTGGCGAGTAATCCTCTCTCTCCGACCAAAATTGACCTTCCTTTTATCTGCAAAAATTGTGCACCACTTCCCACTGACTGTTAACGATTCTGTGACATATTCCATTGCCTTTTTTTATATTTGCTTGAAACTTTTTTTGCGCTACTTATGGCTGAACCTGGCATTTTCCGCTGTGCGCTTTAGCGTTCATGGCATTAATCGCTCAGATATGCAGCATTAATTTAGAAAGTTTTAATAATTTGCATAAATGTTAATCACCAAATGTTGCGAAATATGAAGATGTTTATTCTGGCATAGTGCGCGTAGCACAAATTTCCCTGCTGAAAATGTCCTTCTGCACTTTTTTTAATCTTTGTTTGCGAATTCTCACCGTTGGTGTAAATCACGGTTACCTGTATTGACGTTTTCACATTCTGTTGACAGATTGTAGGGCATGAGGGGCATTTCATGGAGAATCCGCACTGCAACTCAGTCGCTTATGTGAACGGAATCCCTATCCTCTTAACGCCGACCCGGCCGGGTAAAAAACAAAAAAGGCCAGGCGGTGCAAACCCACTGCAAAGGGTAAAACAACAAACATCACATTTGGAGCAGAAGAATGAGTATTTCCTTGAAGAAGTCAGGGATGCTGAAGCTTGGTCTGAGCCTGGTGGCTATGACCTGCGCCGCAAGCGTACAGGCTAAAACTCTGGTTTATTGTTCAGAAGGATCTCCTGAAGGCTTTAACCCACAGCTTTTCACCTCTGGCACGACCTATGATGCCAGCTCCGTACCGATCTATAACCGCCTGGTCGAGTTCAAAACCGGTACAACTGAAGTGATCCCGGGCCTTGCTGAGAAGTGGGAAATCAGCGAAGACGGTAAAACCTATACCTTCCACCTGCGCCAGGGCGTGAAGTGGCAGGACAACAAAGATTTCAAACCGACGCGCGATTTAAACGCCGATGACGTGGTGTTCTCTTTCGATCGTCAGAAAAATGCCCAGAACCCGTACCACAAAGTCTCTGGCGGTAGCTATGAATACTTCGAAGGGATGGGTCTGCCAGATCTGATCTCCGAAGTGAAAAAAGTGGACGATAAAACCGTTCAGTTCGTGCT
Source organism: Citrobacter sp. RHBSTW-00599 (assembly GCF_013784065.1). Taxonomy (NCBI): domain Bacteria; kingdom Pseudomonadati; phylum Pseudomonadota; class Gammaproteobacteria; order Enterobacterales; family Enterobacteriaceae; genus Citrobacter; species Citrobacter sp. RHBSTW-00599. The sequence continues at coordinate 210,588 of NZ_CP056717.1, forward strand.
GACTCGCCCGGAGGCGCCTTTCCTGGCTGACCTGGCGATGGACTTCGCTTCTATTCTTTCCAAAGAATATGCAGACAACATGCTGAAAGCCGGTTCCCCGGAGAAAGTGGATCTGAACCCAATTGGGACCGGTCCGTTCCAGCTGCAGCAGTACCAGAAAGACTCCCGTATTCTGTATAAAGCATTCGAAGGTTACTGGGGCACCAAGCCACAGATTGACCGTCTGGTCTTCTCCATTACGCCTGACGCTTCCGTGCGTTACGCCAAACTGCAGAAGAACGAGTGCCAGGTGATGCCGTACCCGAACCCGGCAGATATCGCGCGCATGAAGCAGGATAAAAACATTAACCTGATGGAGCAGGCCGGTCTGAACGTTGGCTACCTCTCTTTCAACACCGAGAAGAAACCGTTTGATGACGTGAAAGTCCGTCAGGCGCTGACCTACGCGGTGAACAAAGAAGCCATCATTAAAGCGGTATATCAGGGCGCTGGCGTTGCCGCGAAAAACCTGATCCCACCGACCATGTGGGGCTATAACGACGACGTTAAAGACTACACCTACGATCCTGAAAAGGCTAAAGCGCTGCTGAAGGAAGCGGGTCAGGATAAAGGCTTCACCGTTGAGCTGTGGGCCATGCCGGTACAGCGTCCTTACAACCCGAACGCCCGCCGTATGGCGGAAATGGTTCAGGCTGACTGGGCGAAAATTGGCGTTCAGGCCAAGATTGTGACCTACGAGTGGGGCGAATATCTGAAACGCGCCAAAGCGGGTGAGCATCAGGCGGTGATGATGGGTTGGACCGGTGACAACGGGGATCCGGACAACTTCTTCGCCACCCTGTTCAGCTGTGCGGCAGCGAAAGACGGTTCCAACTACTCTCGCTGGTGCTACAAGCCGTTTGAAGATCTGATCCAGCCGGCGCGTGCGACCGACGATCACAACAAACGTATTGAACTGTACAAGCAAGCTCAGGTTGTTATGCACGATCAGGCCCCGGCTCTGATTGTTGCTCACTCCACCGTGTATGAACCAGTGCGTAAAGAAGTGAAAGGCTATGTGGTTGATCCATTAGGCAAACATCACTTCGAAAACGTCTCTGTCGAATAATTAAAAGCAAGCCAGGCAGCGCTACGGACCGTTAAGTCGGGTCACCGTAGCGCCACCTGACAGTAATGCTTTATCTCCCTCTCGCTGGAGGGGGAGATAAGATTTGTGAGCAATACAGATTCACGGTTCCAGGCCGTGCGTCATTAGAGAGAATCCGGGTTATGTTGCAGTTCATTCTCCGACGTTTGGGACTCGTCATCCCCACGTTTATCGGTATCACTCTTCTCACCTTTGCTTTCGTTCATATGATCCCCGGCGATCCGGTAATGATCATGGCGGGTGAGCGTGGAATTTCCCCTGAGCGTCATGCTCAACTGTTGGCTGAACTCGGTCTGGATAAACCGATGTGGCAGCAGTACCTCCATTACATCTGGGGGGTTATGCATGGTGATTTAGGTATCTCGCTGAAAAGCCGATTACCGGTGTGGGAAGAGTTCGTTCCTCGCTTTAAAGCAACGCTGGAACTTGGCGTCTGCGCGATGATTTTCGCCGTTGCGGTGGGTATTCCGGTGGGTGTACTTGCTGCCGTTAAGCGCGGCTCAATTTTCGACCACACTGCCGTTGGCCTGGCGCTGACCGGTTACTCCATGCCGATTTTCTGGTGGGGCATGATGCTGATCATGCTGGTTTCCGTGCAGTGGAACCTGACGCCGGTTTCCGGTCGGGTGAGCGACATGGTGTTCCTTGATGATTCCAATCCCCTGACCGGTTTTATGCTGATTGACACCGCCATTTGGGGTGAAGAGGGCAACTTTATCGATGCGCTGGCGCATATGATCCTGCCGGCAATGGTGCTTGGTACCATTCCTCTGGCGGTAATTGTGCGTATGACTCGTTCATCGATGCTGGAAGTACTGGGTGAAGATTACATTCGTACCGCACGCGCCAAAGGCCTGACCCGTATGCGCGTCATCATCATTCACGCTCTGCGTAACGCGATGCTGCCCGTTGTGACCGTTATCGGCCTGCAGGTCGGTACGTTATTGGCTGGGGCGATCCTGACCGAGACTATTTTCTCGTGGCCGGGACTGGGACGCTGGTTGATCGATGCGCTACAACGCCGTGATTATCCAGTGGTACAGGGCGGGGTACTGCTGGTCGCGACGATGATTATCCTCGTCAACCTGCTGGTAGACCTGCTGTACGGCGTGGTGAACCCGCGTATTCGGCATAGGAAGTAAGGGGCCATCATGTCACAGGTTACTGAAAATAAAGTTATTGCTGCACCGGTGCCCATGACCCCGCTGCAGGAGTTCTGGCACTATTTTAAACGCAACAAAGGTGCGGTTGTTGGGTTGGTGTACGTTGTAGTGATGATCCTGATTGCGGTCTTTGCCAACGTCCTCGCGCCGTACAACCCGGCAGAGCAGTTCCGCGATACGCTGCTGGCTCCTCCTGCGTGGCAGGAAGGCGGTACCATGGCGCATCTGTTTGGTACTGATGATGTGGGCCGCGATGTGCTGTCCCGCCTGATGTACGGTGCGCGTTTGTCTCTGTTGGTCGGCTGTCTGGTGGTGGTGCTCTCCCTGCTGATGGGCGTGATTCTCGGGCTGATTGCCGGTTACTTTGGTGGGATTGTCGATAACGTCATCATGCGTGTGGTCGATATCATGCTGGCACTGCCGAGCCTGTTACTGGCGCTGGTGCTGGTGGCGGTATTTGGGCCCTCGATTGGCAATGCCGCGCTGGCGCTGACGTTCGTGGCATTGCCGCACTATGTGCGTCTGACGCGCGCCGCCGTCCTGGTGGAGGTTAACCGCGACTACGTTACCGCATCCCGCGTGGCCGGAGCCGGTGCGATGCGCCAGATGTTCGTCAATATTCTTCCTAACTGTCTTGCGCCGCTGATTGTTCAGGCGTCGCTTGGCTTCTCTAACGCCATTCTCGATATGGCTGCCCTCGGCTTCCTGGGGATGGGCGCACAGCCGCCTACGCCGGAATGGGGCACCATGCTCTCTGACGTGTTGCAATTTGCCCAAAGCGCCTGGTGGGTCGTGACCTTCCCGGGGCTGGCAATCCTGCTGACGGTGCTGGCATTTAACCTGATGGGTGACGGTCTGCGTGACGCGCTCGATCCCAAACTGAAGCAGTAAGAGGTTCGAGATGGCGTTATTAAATGTAGATAAATTATCGGTGCACTTCGGCGATGTGGGGTCCGAATTCCGTGCCGTAGACCGCATTAGTTACAGCGTGAACCAGGGTGAAGTGGTTGGCATTGTAGGGGAGTCCGGCTCTGGTAAGTCCGTCAGCTCGCTGGCGATCATGGGATTGATTGACTACCCAGGCCGCGTTATGGCCGAAAATCTGGAGTTTAATGGTCGTGACCTGAAGCGCATCTCTGAGAAAGAGCGTCGCCAGTTAGTGGGCGCGGAAGTGGCGATGATCTTCCAGGACCCGATGACCAGCCTTAACCCGTGCTACACCGTCGGCTACCAAATTATGGAAGCCATTAAGGTGCACCAGGGCGGCAACAAAAAAACGCGTATTCAGCGGGCGATTGACCTGTTGACGCTGGTGGGGATCCCCGATCCGGCCTCGCGTCTGGATGTCTATCCGCACCAGTTGTCTGGTGGGATGAGCCAGCGCGTGATGATCGCGATGGCGATTGCCTGTCGTCCAAAGCTGTTGATTGCCGACGAACCGACAACGGCGCTGGATGTGACCATTCAGGCGCAGATCATCGAGCTACTGCTGGAATTGCAGCAAAAAGAGAACATGGCGCTGGTCTTAATCACGCACGACCTGGCGCTGGTGGCCGAAGCGGCGCACAAGATCATTGTGATGTACGCCGGGCAGGTAGTGGAAACCGGGGCCGCGCAGGATATTTTTCGCGCGCCGCGTCATCCGTATACCCAGGCGTTGCTGCGCGCGTTGCCGGAGTTCGCTCAGGATAAAGCGCGTCTGGCTTCGTTGCCGGGCGTGGTGCCAGGTAAATATGACCGCCCGACCGGTTGTTTACTGAACCCGCGCTGCCCCTATGCGACTGACAAATGCCGCGCTGAAGAACCTGAACTGAACCTGCTGGAAGGCGGTCGTCAGTCGAAATGCCACTACCCACTTGATGATGCCGGGAGGCCTGGGCTATGAGTACGCAAAAGGCCGCTTTGCCACAGCCGCTGTTGCAGGCAATTGACCTGAAAAAACACTACCCGGTGAAGAAGGGGATGTTCGCCCCGGAACGCCTGGTGAAAGCGCTGGACGGCGTCTCCTTTACCCTGGAACGCGGCAAAACGCTGGCGGTGGTAGGAGAGTCGGGCTGTGGGAAATCCACCCTTGGTCGCCTGCTGACGATGATTGAAGTCCCGACCGGCGGTGAGCTGTATTATCAGGGGCAGGATCTGCTTAAGCACGACCCGCAGGCGCAGAAGCTGCGCCGGCAGAAAATCCAGATTGTGTTCCAGAACCCTTACGGTTCCCTGAACCCGCGCAAGAAAGTAGGGCAGATTCTGGAAGAGCCGCTGCTGATCAACTCCATGCTAAGTAAAGAGGAGCGTCGTGAAAAAGCGCTGGCGATGATGGCGAAAGTGGGGCTGAAAACCGAGCACTACGACCGCTATCCGCACATGTTCTCCGGCGGTCAGCGTCAGCGTATTGCCATCGCTCGCGGGCTGATGCTTGATCCAGACGTGGTGATTGCCGACGAACCGGTCTCGGCGCTGGACGTTTCTGTTCGTGCGCAGGTGCTGAACCTGATGATGGACTTGCAGCAGGAACTGGGGCTGTCATACGTCTTTATCTCGCATGACCTGTCGGTGGTAGAGCACATTGCCGATGAGGTGATGGTGATGTATTTAGGCCGCTGTGTGGAAAAAGGAACGAAGGATCAGATCTTCAATAATCCGCGTCATCCGTATACGCAGGCGCTGCTCTCCGCGACGCCACGCCTGAACCCGGACGATCGCCGCGAGCGTATCAAGCTGACCGGTGAGCTGCCAAGCCCGCTGAATCCACCGCCGGGCTGTGCGTTCAATGCCCGCTGCCGTCGGCGTTTTGGTCCGTGTACCCAGCTTCAGCCGCAGCTGAAGGATTACGGTGGACAACTCGTGGCCTGTTTCGCTGTTGACCAGGATGAAAATCCACAGCAATAAACGTGGGTTATGACCTGATAACCGGAGCCTTGTGCTCCGGTTTTTTTATATTTTGTTTTTACGTCCACAATGTGAGTCCTCTGGCAGAACATTATTCCACAGCGTCTAAAATGTAGTCAGATTTCCTCTCGTCACAGAAATATCTATTTCGCAGTTGCTAACTGTCAGGAGCAAATGTGGTCACGATACGCTGGGATATTAAAACAATTGATCGTCTGTCGATGGTTGAGGATGTCCTGAAGGAATTTTCCTGCTGCGATATCAATATCATCTCCATGAAAGTCACGCCTGGACGGATCCTGATTAAATCCTGGTGCCGTCAGTTACAGGATATTTCCTGCGTGCAATCCTGTTTAGGCCGGCGCGCCGATATTATTAACGTCGCTTACCTGTGTGAAGAGATAAGCGAACTGTCAACGCCTGAGCCGGAACGCCCGCGCTATTTCTCTGACATTATTTGTAGCAGCCAGAGCATGCACTCGCTTATCGAAAAGGCGATAAAAATTGCCGACAGCAAATATACCGTTTTGATCCGCGGCGATACGGGTACTGGCAAAGAACTTCTGGCCCGGGCTATCCATAATTCCGGGCAGCGACGTTTTTATCCGTTTATTCCGGTCAACTGCTCTGCGCTACCTGAGTCGTTGATGGAGAGTGAATTCTTTGGCTATGAGAAAGGGGCTTTTAGCGGTGCAGATTGTAAAGGCAAAAAAGGGCTGTTTGAAATGGCCGATAAAGGCACCCTTTTTCTCGATGAATTTGGTGAAATGTCGCTGAGCTTACAGGCTAAATTACTGCGCGTACTTCAGGATGGCGGGATTCGTCGCGTTGGCGGGGCGCAAATTATTCCGGTCAATGTGCGCATTATTGTGGCAACCAACGCCAATCTGGAAGAGATGGTGGAACAACGTCTGCTGCGCGCCGATCTCTATTACCGCATCAATGTACTTTCACTGACCATTCCGCCCCTGCGGGAGCGCCCGCAGGATATCAGCCTATTGATTCGCCACTTTGTGCAGAAATACGCGAAGGAATTCCAGCGACGGATCATTCTGGATAAAGCCTGCTTTGATGCCCTGCATCATCACACCTGGCCGGGAAACGTTCGCGAACTGGAAAATACCATCATTCGCCTGATGCTGATGGCGGAATCCGACTTCATTACGCGGGAAGAATTAGGGATGGTGAATTTGCCTGCTGTTGAGCTGACGCCGACAGAACGTCCTTTTAAAGAACAGGTTTTGTGTGCTGAACGCCAGCTTATTGAACAGATGGTGGAAGAGAATGTGTCGTCGCGGCATATCGCTAAAGCGCTGGGGGTGTCACATACCACGGTACTGAATAAAATTCGCAGCTATCAACTGGAGAGTGTGAGTTAAGCGCCGTCAGTGACTGACGGCGCTGTAAACGGATTAGTCAATCAGCTTCAATAATGGCGACAGGCACAGCAGGATCCCGTACAACAGGATTAGCCAGGTTTTCAGCCCGCGTAGTTTTTCCAGTTGCGTTACTTTATAGATCAGGAAAAACGGAATAATACACGACACAATCCCGTAAAGTGGGCTACCCAACTGGAAGAACACCAGTACCGATACACGAAATGACACCCAGATCACCAGGGTGATAACAATAAAGGTGCAAATACCCAGCGTAAGCACCAGGGGATTAATTTTCTCCACATCAATAATACGGCTCAGAACATTAAGAATAATACCCTTAATCGCCTCGTGGAACCCCAGATAAATACCAAAGAATGCGGTTAATACGGCGAAGATATTTAGCACCGTTGAGGTGATATGAATAATTTGCCCAGGAATGACTTGCGCTGCCAGCGCCAGTGCGGAAATATTTTGTTCGAAGGCCGAAACGGCCTCTTCATGACTAATAGAAAAGGTAAAAGAGAATGAGAAAAACAGAATGACCGCAATCAGCGTAATGTAACTGATGCGATGTGTGCGTATTGCCATGCGGGTGGCCAGAACCCGGTCCGCTACCCGCTTGCGGTAGGCGATGTTCATTGGGTTCAACACCTGAATAAACACCGCCGAGAAGAAGCAGAACGGGATGGTCAGCAATACGTCGCGAAAGAAGACCGATGCTTCAGGGAATGCGCTGATATTAGAGAAGTTCCAGTGCGGAACCATCGCAAAACCAAACACGATGATGATCCCCACTTTGACTACCACCATCGGGCCGGAGATTTTAAACAGCAGCTTTTCTCCCCCGGAAGCAATGGCCACCAGCACGGCAAAAATGGCCACTTTATAGATTATCGATTGTGAAAGATCGGCATCGGTTAAGCCGAAGGTTTTGATATATGAGGCACTGTCAAAAACCACGGATAAGGAATAGATAAATATGCCGTGAATAATCATCAAAAAATAGATGACGCCAAGAAATACGCCCCAGTTTTTTCCCAGGTAATGACTGATAATATCGGTATAGTCATTACAAGTTTCACTTTCTGATAATGTTTTTAAATAAATATCCTGCACAATATAGGTTGCTGGATAGGCAATAATAAAGGCGACGATAAATACCCAAATGCCTGTTAAGCCTATTTGTACCGGCATCAGTACCGTTCCAGCACCAATTGCCATGCCGATACACAGTAATACCCAGCCAAAGTCATATTTCGTAAACGGTATTTTCTTTGAGAATGGTACGGTGGTTGCTGTATTGTTGCTTAGTTGTAATGTGTCGTCCTGCATAGAACCCCCTGCCCAAAATACGCGCTCTCCCCGAAACAGGATTGCGCGTATTACCAGACTGTTGTGCCTTGATTCTCAACAACCTGAACCGATCGGCGTCGGTTCAGGTCATAATGGTCAGAATGTTGCCTTTCTGATGGCGTGTTCAAGGTCGTTAATAATATCTTCTGGATCTTCAAGACCCACAGAAAGACGGATAAGCCCGTCGGTAATACCTGCTTTAAGCCGTTCCTCTGGCGCAACGGGCGAATGTGTCATAGACGCTGGGTGCTGAATGAGGGTTTCGGTATCACCGAGACTGACCGCGAGGAGGCACAATTCTACAGAATTGATCATCCGTCTGCCAGCCTCGAGGCCGCCAGCGATTTCGAAGCTGATAATTCCTCCTGGCAGGCTCATCTGTCGCTGGCCCAGCTCATACTGCGGGTGTGAAGACAAGCCAGGATAATAAACGCGGGTAATGGATGGATGCCCCTCGAGGAAGCGGGCGATTTTCAATGCGTTTTCACAGTGGCGTTCCATACGAATCCCCAGTGTTTTAACGCCGCGTAGCGTCAGCCACGCGTTGAAAGGACTCATGCAGCCGCCGGTGATATCTTTCAGACCAACAAACCGCGCCTGGTCAATAAACTCCTGCTTACCAACAATGATGCCGCCAATCACGTCTCCGTGACCGTTGATATATTTAGTGACGCTGTGTACCACAATATCCGCGCCTAGCTGTAAAGGCTGCTGGCAGTACGGTGACATAAAGGTGTTATCCACCACCAGCAATGCGCCTTGTTGATGGGCGATACCGGCTACCGTTTCAATGTCGACCAGCGACAGCGTCGGGTTAGCGGGCGTTTCGATATACACTACTTTGGTTTCCGGGCGCATGGCGGCGCGGATTTCTTCAGGCTTTGCCGCATCGACGAAGCTGACGTTAATCCCAAACTTCGGCATGCTGTGCGACAAAAACGCGTGGGTGCAGCCGTAAATCGCGCTGGCGGAAACGATATGGTCGCCCTGCTGGCACAACGTCAGCAGCGTGGTGGTGATGGCAGAAATACCGGATGCGGTTGCCAGCCCGGCTTCACCTCTTTCCAGTACCGCCAGCTTTTTCTCCAGCGCATCGGTGGTGGGGTTACCCAAACGGGTGTAAATGTACCCGGACTCCTCGAGCGCAAAGCGGGCGGCACCTTGTTCGGCGCTGTCAAAAACAAACGTTGAAGTCTGGAAAATAGGCGTACTGAGCGCGCCAGTAGAAGGGTCGGGTTGTTGCCCCGCGTGAACGATCTGGGTGTTGAATCCGTAAGTACGACAGTCAGACATGATATCTCCTTTGATTCGGAACAGAACAGCTCACAATCAAATAGCAATCGCTGTGCCAGAAAATGAAAGTATAGATATCAATGAGATATGTCTTTTTCTGTATTGAGGAGCGGCAGGAATGTTGCCAACTGGCAAGAATCTTTCCAGCGTAATGGTGAGAAAACAGGTGAAATGCGAGGCGCTACGCAGAGCCGTATATTGCGCAGTGATATGGCAAGTAGGCTACCGTAGAATCAGCGGCAAGCCGGGAATTCCCGGTGAGGCGCAATGTTGCGGGGGCTTGATCCCCGGCGGCATCGGTTGCTGGAAAGAGAAAACCCCCGCACGTTGTTAGGTATAAACCAGGCAACAAGACGGGGGCTAACTTGACTCCAGACAAGTTAAGAATAGCCGCGAACAGTTGCCATTGCAACACAGGCGGCTATATGACGCTCGCACAGTTAGGCGTGGCCTTCTGGCACGATTTAGCGGCTCCGATCATCGCTGGCATTATTGCCAGCCTGATTGTGAGCTGGCTGCGTAACAGGAAGTAATGCATCTTGCGGGCGTCTGTCTGCCGTGATGGCAACATGCGCCCGAACCAGGCCGCAGGGGGGAATCTTGCGGCCTTTTTCGGCTTAAATGCAGATAAATCTCGTCGCCAGGTGCCTATCCTGTCGGGATAATGCATGCTGGGAAGTTTTCAGATACCGCCTCTCTTAATACCGCTACGATCGGGTATACTCTGACGGCAGTTTCGTCTATCCGTGGAGAGTCAGTTTGCGTGTCAGTCGCTCGTTAACAATTAAGCAGATGGCAATGGTTGCGGCCGTTGTCATGGTGTTTGTGTTTATTTTTTGCACCGTTTTGTTGTTCCATCTGGTCCAGCAGAATCGCTACAACACGGCTACGCAACTGGAAAGTATCGCTCGCTCCGTCCGTGAGCCTCTGTCGGGCACGATCCTGAAAGGGGATATTCCCGAAGCAGAAGCTATTTTAAGAAGTATTCGACCAGCAGGCGTGGTCAGTCGCGCCGATGTGGTGCTTCCGAATCAGTTTCAGGCGCTGCGGATGAGCTTTATTCCTGAACGCCCGGTTCCGGTTACGGTGACTCGCCTGTTTGAACTTCCGGTACAAATTTCGCTGCCGGTCTATTCTCTTGAGCGTTCAGCGAATCCGCAACCGCTGGCGTATCTGGTGCTGCAGGCGGACTCGTACCGTATGTACAAGTTTGTGATGAGTACGCTCTCCACGTTAGTGACCATTTACTTACTTCTCTCGTTAATACTCACGGTAGCCATCTCATGGTGTATTAACAGATTGATTTTGCATCCATTACGTAAAATAGCGCGTGAGCTGAACGACATTCCCCAGCAGGATCTGATTGGCTATCAGCTGGCATTGCCGCGTCTGCATCAGGACGACGAGATTGGCCTGCTGGTGCGTAGCTACAACCTCAATCAGCAACTGATTCAGCGCCGCAGCGAAGAGCAAAGCGACCATTCAATGCGATTCCCGGTTTCTGAGCTGCCCAACAAGTCGTTTCTGATGGCGCTGCTGGAGCAGGTTGTGAACCGCCAGCAGACAACGGCGTTGATGATTGTCACCTGCGAAACCCTGCGTGATACCGCGGGTGTGTTATCCGAGACCCAGCGGGAAATCCTGCTGCTTACGCTGGTTGAAAAGCTGAAGTCAGTATTGGCCCCCAGAATGGTGCTTACCCAGGTGAGCGGCTATGACTTTGCCATCATCGCACATGGTGTGAAAGAACCCTGGCACGCTATTACGCTAGGTCAGCAAGTACTCACTATCGTTAACGAGAGATTGCCGATTCAGGGCATTCAACTCCGTCCAACCTGCAACATTGGGGTGGCGATGTTTAATGGCGATTTGACCGCAGAACAGCTTTACCACCGCGCACTCTCAGCTGTGTTAACGTCGCGTCACAAGGGTAAAAACCGGATTCAGTTCTTTGACCCGTTGCAGATGGAAGAGGCGCAACAGCGTTTGACGGAAGAGAACGATATTCTTACCGCGCTGGATAACCATCAGTTTGCGCTCTGGATGCAGCCGCAGGTGGAGATGTCCAGCGGTAAGGTATTGAGCGCAGAAGCATTATTGCGAATGCAGCAGCCAGATGGAAGCTGGGAGCTGCCAGAAGGGTTAATCGACAGGATTGAGTCCTGTGGCCTGATGGTGACGGTCGGTTACTGGGTGCTGGAGGAGACATGCCGCCAGCTGTCAGCCTGGCAGGAACGCGGCCTGATGCTGCCGCTCTCGGTGAACCTGTCTGCACTACAGCTGATGCATCCGAGTATGGTGTCGGATCTGCTGGAGTTGCTAAACCGCTATCGCATCAAGCCTGGGACGTTGATTCTGGAAGTGACCGAAAGCCGGCACATTGATGATCCTAATGCCGCTGTGGCTATTTTACGCCCGCTGCGCAACGCGGGCGTGCGTATCGCGCTGGACGATTTTGGTATGGGCTATGCGGGTCTGCGGCAGCTGCAGCACATGAAGTCGCTCCCGGTGGATGTACTCAAAATCGATAAGATGTTTGTCGATGGCGTCCCTGAAGATTGCAGCATGATCTCCGCCATCATTCAGTTGGCACATAGCCTCAATTTGCAGATGATCGCTGAGGGCGTCGAAACCGAAGCGCAACGCGAATGGTTATCACAAGCGGGGGTAGAAGTGGCACAAGGGTTCCTGTTTGCCCGGCCGGTTCCGGCGAATATCTTCGAAGAACGTTATCTGACGCCGAAAAACGCTGATTACAAAAGTTAAAAAAGGTCTCGCTTGTGCGAGCCAGCTCAAAATTTTTAACATTTCTGTATCAATTATGATCCAGGCGCATTTCTGTCATGTTGTGTGGGTGTTACTTTAAGGCCGCAGGTTAAACAAAACCTTACAAGACCTGTGGTTTTTACTTTAAGGACACCCTATGAAAACCTCTATATTCAAAAGCCTTTACTTTCAGGTCCTGACAGCAATTGCCATAGGTATCCTCCTTGGCCATTACTACCCTGAATTAGGCGCCCAAATGAAGCCACTTGGTGATGCTTTCGTGAAGCTCATCAAAATGGTCATCGCACCTGTCATCTTCTGTACTGTCGTGACCGGCATTGCAGGCATGGAAAGTATGAAAGCCGTAGGCCGCACCGGTGCGGTTGCACTGCTTTATTTTGAAATTGTCAGTACGATTGCGCTGATCATCGGCCTTATCATCGTCAACGTGGTGCAACCCGGTGCCGGTATGAACGTCGATCCGGCGACGCTGGATGCCAAAGCGGTTGCGATTTACGCCGAACAGGCAAAAGACCAGGGGATCGTAGGCTTCCTGATGGATATTATCCCGGGTAGCGTCATTGGCGCGTTCGCCAGTGGCAACATCCTGCAGGTATTGCTGTTTGCGGTTATGTTTGGTTTTGCGCTGCATCGTTTAGGTAGCAAAGGCCAGATGATTTTCAACGTGATTGAAAGCTTCTCGCAGGTTATTTTTGGCATCATCAACATGATCATGCGCCTGGCGCCGATCGGTGCTTTCGGTGCCATGGCCTTTACCATCGGTAAATATGGCGTCGGGACGCTGGTGCAGTTGGGTCAGTTGATCATCTGTTTCTACATCACCTGTATTCTGTTTGTGGTTGTGGTGTTGGGCTCGATTGCGCGCGCAACCGGCTTCAGCATTTTCAAATTCATCCGCTATATCCGTGAAGAACTGCTGATCGTTCTGGGCACCTCTTCTTCCGAGTCCGCGCTGCCGCGTATGCTCGATAAGATGGAAAAACTGGGCTGTCGCAAGTCGGTAGTCGGGTTGGTTATACCCACGGGCTACTCGTTTAACCTTGATGGGACATCAATCTATCTGACGATGGCGGCGGTATTTATCGCTCAGGCCACCAACAGCCATATGGATATTTTCCATCAGATAACCCTGCTGGTGGTGCTCCTGCTCTCTTCAAAAGGTGCTGCGGGTGTGACCGGGAGTGGCTTCATTGTTCTGGCCGCGACTATCTCCGCTGTGGGCCATTTACCGGTTGCTGGTCTGGCGCTGATTCTCGGTATTGACCGCTTTATGTCTGAAGCCCGTGCGCTGACTAACCTGGTCGGTAACGGTGTGGCAACTGTTGTAGTAGCGAAATGGGTGAAAGAACTGGACCATAAAAAGCTGGATGATGTGCTGAATAATCGTGCGCCGGATGGCAAAACGCACGAAATATCCTCTTAATCTCTCCACTTATGCCCGTAGTCCCTTCCAGGACTGCGGGCGTTTGCGCATAATTAACCCCTGTGCCTGAAACCGCCGATTCGGCGGCGTCGGGATTTTTTCACTTCCTCCGTGACATTTTTATGTTCTTGCGGTCTAACACGAAGTGTTTTTAACGTCATATTCAGAGAGTCCTCTCGCGGGCTGTCTTTTTATTTCCAGGATAGTTGATCAGGGGTTCACATGCAGGGCACAAAAATTCGACTTTTAGCGGGCGGCTTGCTGATGATGGCCACTGCCGGCTATGTGCAGGCAGATGCGCTCCAGCCTGACCCGGCGTGGCAACAGGGCACGCTGGCAAATGGGTTACAGTGGCAAGTTTTAGCCACTCCCCAGCGCCCCAGCGACCGTATTGAGGTTCGCCTGCTGGTCAATACCGGTTCACTCACCGAAAGTACACAACAGAGTGGTTTCAGCCATGCGATCCCGCGTATCGCGCTGACGCAAAGCGGTGGCCTCGATGCTACGCAAGCCCGTTCTCTGTGGCAGCAGGGGTTCGATCCCAGTCGTCCCATGCCGCCCGTTATCGTTTCCTATGATTCCACGCTGTATAACCTCAGTCTGCCTAACAGCCGCAACGATCTGCTGAAAGAGTCACTTTCTTATCTGGCGAATATTTCCGGTAATCTGAGCATCACCCCTGAATCGGTCAATCATGCGCTGAGTAGCGAAGATATGGTTGCAACCTGGCCGTCAGATACCAAAGAGGGATGGTGGCGCTATCGTCTGAAGGGATCGACGCTGCTGGGTCACGATCCTGCCGATCCGCTGAAAACGCCTGTTGATGCGACGAAAATCCAGTCCTTCTACCAGAAATGGTATACCCCGGATGCGATGACGCTGATTATCGTCGGTAACGTAGATGCGCGCAGCGTGGCTGATCAAATCAATAAAACCTTTGGCGAATTAAAAGGTAAACGTGAAACGCCTGCGCCGGTACCCACGCTCTCTCCGCTGCGTGCAGAGGCCGTAAGCATAATGACCGATGCGGTACGTCAGGATCGCCTGTCTATTATGTGGGATACGCCGTGGCAGCCGATCCGTGAATCTGCCGCGCTGTTACGTTACTGGCGCGCTGATTTAGCCCGTGAAGCGTTGTTCTGGCACATTCAGCAGGAGCTCACCAAAAACAATGCCAAAGACATTGGCCTTGGCTTTGACTGTCGGGTGCTGTTCCTGCGCGCGCAATGTGCCATTAACGTTGAATCACCGAACGGTAAGCTGAACGCGAACCTCAGCACGGTTGCGCGTGAGCTGGCCAAAGTGCGCGATAAGGGGCTGCCGGAAGAAGAATTTAATGCGCTGGTGGCGCAAAAGAATCTGGAACTGCAGAAGCTGTTTGCCACCTATGGTCGCACCAATACCGATATTTTGATCAGCCAGCGTTTGCGCTCGCTGCAAAACCAGGTCGTAGATATTGCGCCTGAACAGTATCAGCGTTTACGTCAGAGCTTCCTGAACAACCTGAGTGTTGAGATGCTGAATCAGGACCTGCGTCAGCAACTGTCGCAAGATATGGCGTTAATTCTGTTGCAGCCGAAGGGTGAACCTGAATTCAATATGAAGGATCTGCAGGCGACGTGGGATAGCATTATGGTGCCGGTTACCGCCGCGGCAACGTCGGTAGAAACGGATGAATCACATCCTGAAGTGACGGACATCCCGCCGGTGCAATAAGGGAATCGTGACCTGCAGGCCGGACGCAACGTTAACGTCTAATCCGGCCTGCCAGAACGCCAGATTATTGCGGCATGGCGTCGCGAGGAATAATCGCCCCGCGATGCTGAATAACGGTGCTTGCCGTCAGGTGGCCACGTTTTGCGGCATCAGCGGCATCGCCACCGGTCAGACGTACCGCCAGATATCCGGCGCTGAAGGAGTCACCCGCAGCGGTCGTATCGATAACCTTCTCTTTCGGTAGTTTTACGGCCGGAACGTCGATGAGTTCTTCGCCTGCGATGGAAACCAGGCAAGAGTCAGCACCGCGTTTCACAACCACTTCCTGTACGCCAGCCGCGTGAGTACGGGCAATCACCTCGGCAACCGGTTTTTCACCCCACAGCGCGTCTTCATCATCCAGCGTCAGGAACGCGATATCGGTGCATTCCAGCATTTGCTGATACACCTGCTGGGTCTCTTCTTTACTGCTCCACAGACGTGGGCGGTAGTTATTGTCAAAAATGACCTTTCCACCGTTGGCGCGGCATTCTTGCAGCAGCGACAGCAGCTTGTCACGACTTGCCGGGCTTAAAATAGCCAGGCTGATTCCGCTCAGATACAGATAGTCAAATGTCGCCAGTTCTTCGCAAATAGCGGCGGACTGTTCGCTCTCAAGCCAGAATTTTGCGGCGGCTTCATTACGCCAGTAATAGAAGGTGCGCTCGCCGGTGCTATCGGTTTCAATGTAATAGAGGCCCGGCAGGCGGTTTTCCATGCGTTGGGTTAATGAGGTATCCACATTTTCGCTCTGCCAGGATTCCAGCATTTGTTGGCTAAAACTGTCGGTACCCAGCGCAGTCACATAGTGTACGGAAAGTGCCGCAGCATCGACCTGACGGGCGATATAAACGGATGTATTCAACGTGTCGCCACCGAATCCGCGCTGAACGTCAGCGCCTTTCTGTGACAGCTCAATCATGCATTCGCCAATCACGGCAATCTTTCTGGACATAGTCGTAACCTGCTCTGAAAAAAATTAGCGTTAGTGTGCGCTGTGGGTGTTAAGTGGTCAACTATATTAAAACATCGTTCCATTATTTTTTTGAGCCAGCACGTGTTCTGCGTCGTTTTTTGCCGCTTAGTTTCTATTTTGCGTAGGGCTGAACGTAAAGTTCTTCGCCTGAGCGCCGATAACCTTTGACGAGTCCGATCAGTCACACTCTTATTTACAGGACATCTCAGATGATAAAGCAGGTTACCCAGCAGCTAATTACGCTCGATGCGAGTATTGAAAACTTGCAGGAGAGACGCTATTGGCTGCAGTGCGAGCGTGCTTACACCTACCAGCCGATTTATCAGACCAACGGACGGCTGATGGCCGTTGAGCTGCTGACCGTCGTGAGCCATCCTGAAAACCCCTCCCAACGTATCGCGCCGGACCGCTATTTCGCCGAAGTGGCCGTACGACATCGTGTAGATGTGGTGAAAGAGCAGCTTGTACAGCTTGAACAAAAAGGGGCGTTTTTCAAAGCCCACGATCTGCTGGCATCCGTGAATGTCGACGGGCCAACGCTGATTGCAATGCGCCAGGATCCCGAAATCCTGAAAATCATCGAATGTCTGCCGTGGCTGCGCTTTGAACTGGTGGAACATATCCGCTTGCCGAAAGGCTCGTCGTTCGCCTCAATGTGCGAGTTTGGCCCGCTCTGGCTGGATGATTTTGGCACCGGAATGGCAAACTTCTCGGCTCTGAGCGAAGTGAGTTACGACTATATCAAAGTGGCGCGGGATCTGTTTGTCATGCTGCGCCAGACGCCGGAGGGCCGCAATCTCTTTACGCTGCTGTTACAGCTAATGAACCGCTATTGCCGCGGTGTGATTGTCGAAGGCGTTGAAACGCTGGAAGAGTGGCGTGATGTGCAAAACTCTCCGGCTTTCGCTGCGCAAGGCTATTTTCTCTCTCGTCCAGTGCCTCTGGATACCCTTGAAGACGTAATTCTGTCGCTTTGATAAGGATGTAGAGCGCCTCCTTTCCTCTGCTGGACTATCTTTAGGACAGGCAAGGAAGAAAGTAAGGAGGTTAAACATGACGAGAACAGGCAAAATAACCACTTCAGTAATAGGGGTTTTCTTGTTGTTGATCGTCGTACTCATCATCGTGATTGCGACATTTGACTGGAACCGGCTCAAACCGACCATCAACCAGAAAGTCTCTACAGAACTCAACCGTCCCTTCGCCATACGGGGTGACCTGGGCGTGGTTTGGGAACGCCAAAAACAGGAAACCGGCTGGCGTAGCTGGGTTCCGTGGCCGCATGTTCATGCTGAGGATATCATTCTCGGCAACCCGCCGGACATTCCTGACGTCACCATGGTGCATCTCCCGCGCGTTGAAGCCACGCTCGCCCCACTGGCATTGCTGACAAAAACCGTCTGGCTCCCGTGGATCAAGCTGGTAAAACCCGATGCGCGGCTTATCCGCCTGTCGGAGAAAAACAATAACTGGACCTTTAACCTGGCAGGGGATGAAAACCGCGATCCCAAAGCGCCGCCATCAGCCTGGTCTTTCCGGCTGGATAACATTCTGTTCGACCAAGGGCGCATCGCCATTAACGATAAGGTGACGAAGTCAGAGATTGAGATCCTGGTCGATCCGCTGGGTAAGCCGTTGCCCTTTAGCGAAGTGACTGGCGCAAAAAGTAAAGAGAGCAACGCCCACATTGAGGACTACGTGTTTGGTCTGAAAGCGCAAGGCCGATATAACGGCGAACCGCTAAGCGGTCGCGGGAAGATAGGCGGAATGCTGGCGCTGCGCGGTGAAGGAACTCCTTTCCCGATTCAGGCTGATTTCCGTTCGGGTAATACGCGTGTGGCGTTTATGGGTACGATAAACGATCCGATGAATATGGGCGGGGCGGATCTGCGGCTTAAATTCTCGGGAGATTCGCTAGGGGATTTGTACGATTTGACCGGCGTGCTGCTCCCGGATACGCCGCCGTTTGAAACCGACGGACATCTGGTCGCGAAAATTGACCCGGAAAAATCCTCTGTTTTTGATTACCGCGATTTTAATGGCCGAATTGGCGACAGCGATATTCACGGAACGCTGGCCTATACCACCGGTAAGCCGCGCCCAATGCTGAAAGGGGATGTTGAGTCACGCCAACTGAGGCTGGCTGATTTGGGGCCGCTGATCGGTGTGGATTCAGGCAAAGGGGCCGAGCGGGCCAAACAATCTGAACAGCGCAAAGGTGAGAAGAGCGTCCAGCCCGCGGACAAGGTCTTGCCGTATGACCGTTTTGAAACCGACAAATGGAACGTGATGGACGCTGACGTACGTTTCAAAGGACGGCGTATTGAGCACGGCAGTAGCCTGCCGATCAGCGATCTCTCCACCCATATCATCCTGAAAAATGCCGACCTGCGCCTGCAGCCGCTGAAATTTGGCCTCGCGGGAGGCAGCATTGTCTCCAGCATCCATCTGGAAGGGGATAAAAAGCCGATGCGGGGGCAGGCGGATATCCAGGCTCGCCGCCTGAAGTTAAAAGCGCTGATGCCGGATGTGGAGCTGATGCAGAAAACGCTCGGTGAAATGAACGGTGACGCCAGGTTTAGCGGGAGCGGAAACTCGGTAGCGGCGCTGCTTGGTAACAGCAATGGCAACCTGAAGCTGCTGATGAACGACGGTTTGATCAGCCGGAATCTGATGGAAATTGTTGGCTTGAATCTGGGCAACTATCTTGTTGGACAGATATTTGGTGATGACGAGGTGCGGGTGAACTGCGCGGCGGCGAATCTGGATATTGTTAACGGCGTAGCCCGCCCGCAGATTTTTGCCTTCGACACGGAAAACGCGGTCATTAATGTCACTGGTACGGCGAGTTTTGCGTCGGAGCAACTGGATTTAACCATCGATCCGGAGAGCAAAGGCATTCGTATTATTACCCTGCGTTCGCCGCTGTATGTTCGCGGCACCTTTAAGAATCCGCAGGCCGGCGTGAAGGCCGGGCCGCTGATTGCGCGCGGTGCGGTTGCTGCCGCGCTGGCAACGTTGGTGACGCCCGCGGCGGCCTTGCTGGCGCTGATTTCACCTTCTGAAGGGGACGCTAATCAATGCCGGACCATTTTGTCGCAAATGAAGAAGTGATTTTTGCCGTTGTCGGATGGCGCTAACGCTTCACTTCTGCGGCCTACATTTCATGCTCAACGTAGGCCGCAGACGGTGGTTACAGCCAAAGAATCACAATGACTGATGGCGGGTTTCGTGGGTTAACAGCAGCGCAATCAGCGTTAACGCCGCCATTGATGCCAGATACGTACCGACCGCCGCCAGACCGTAATTCGCCTGCAGCCATGCGGCAATGTAAGGGGCAACGGAAGCACCAAGAATCGACGAAACGTTGTACGAGAACGACGCCCCCGTGTAGCGCACTTCGGTCGGGAACAGCTCCGGCAGTAGCGCGCCCATCGGACCAAATGTCAAACCCATCAGGCTCAAACCAAGCAACAGGAAGGCGAACACCAGCACCGGATTGCCAGAGCCGAGCAGCGGTTTAAAGGCAAACAGCGCAAACAGAATAATAAGCGTGGTGATGATGAGCATGCTCTTGCGACGACCAAACGCATCGGCCAGCAGGCCCGCCACCGGCACCATGACGCCAAAGCCAATAACCGCCATCATCAGCATCCACAACACTTCATTACGCGGTAGGCCAAGCCCTACAGGCGCCGCGGCGGTGCTGAACGTCATGGAATAGACGGTCATGATATAGAACAGCGTATAGGTCGCCAGCATGATGAACGTGCCGAGGATCGTCACGCGGACATGTTTTGTCAGCAGGGTACCCAGCGGGATTTTCACCTGTTTTTTCGCCGCAGCCACTTTGGCAAAGACTGGGGATTCATGCAGCGAAACGCGAACGTACAGACCGATAATCACCAGCACCGCAGAGAAGATGAACGGTACGCGCCAGCCCCAGCTCATAAACTGCTCGTCGGTCAGCAGCCAGGAGAGCAGCAGGAAAGTGCCGTTGGCGAAGAAGAAGCCGATAGGTGCGCCCAACTGCGGGAATGATCCGTACAGCGCGCGTTTACGCGGCGGTGCGTTTTCCGTCGCCAGTAACGCCGCGCCGCCCCATTCACCGCCCAGTCCTAAACCCTGACCAAAACGCGCCAGCGCCAGCAGCAGCGGGGCGAAAATACCGATAGTTTCATAGCCCGGCAGCAGGCCAATGACAACCGTCGAGATCCCCATAGTGAGCAGTGAGGCAACCAGCGTGACTTTACGCCCTACGCGATCGCCAAAATGCCCGAACACAGCAGAACCGATAGGCCGTGCCACAAAGGCGATAGCAAAGGTGGCAAGGGACTGCAGCGTTGCCGCGGTCGGATCCCCCTGCGGGAAGAAGATATGGGGGAACACGATCACCGCGGCGGTGGCGTAGATATAGAAGTCGAAGAACTCAATGGCAGTGCCAATGAGTGAGGCGACGACGACTTTATTGCGCGAGTTTACCGGGGTATGTTCCTGTTCGTTGTCGAGCGTTGTGGCTGTTGCTTGCATAATATTTTCTTATTTTTGGTCGAACGAAAGGCCATATTACGCACAGCAAAAGAGACATTTCAATCTGTAACAAACCTTGCGATTGGTCAAAAACGGAGCAAAAAGGGGATAATTTTTAGGCTGGAGATTTCACTTCCATGAAATGCTTCACATAATTTAAAACTTGGATGATAAAACTGGTTTTTGGTTAAACAAAAGTTACGGGCTGGATTTTAATTCTGATAATGCGCAGAATTTCGACGTAAGCATTGGGTTGGCCGGATAAGCGTAGCGTTATCCGGCAGTTAACAAAGATTAGCGGTGGGTTTTCCCCGGCATACGCGGGTCGTCTTTGTACTCCGCTGTGGCAATCCAGGCAGCGCAAAACAGAGTCAGACGGGCGAAGAAGTAGAAGAACGCCATCAGTCCAAGTACGGAACCAAACGCCGCGCCTGACGGCGATTGCACCAGTGATGGCAGCGTGTACGTCATGATCATTTTGATGACTTCAAACCCCAGTGCCGCGATAAACGTGCCGCGAATGAGCGCTTTTTTGCGCGGTCGGTGACGCGGTAGCCGCCAGAAAATCCAGAAGAACAGCAAGTAGTTGGCGAAAATAGAGATGGTCAGGCCGATCAGCCGCCAGGCGGGCTTCAGCCATTCGATGCCGTCGAGATACAGCGCAGAGATAATCATCTGCTGGGCGGAACCGGCGATGGAGGTAATGGACAGCGTAACAATTAGCGCAATCAGTAAGCCAATCAATGAGACAAAATCACGCAGATATTTGACCCAAATTTTTTCCTGATCCTGTGGGGTCCGCTCCCAGACATCCCGCGACTGGGCACGAATAGCTTCGCGCAGGTTTCCCATCCAGTTAATTCCGGAATAGAGCGCGATGGCAAGACCCACCAGACCGACGGTAGTGCGTTGCTGAACGGCGGTATTGATGGTGTTTTTCAGCGTGGAGGCGAGCGTCGGATCGCTGACGTTGAGCAGGATTTTGCTGAAGATATCCTGCAACAGCGTAGGGTGCGAAGCGAGAATAAAACCCGCGGCGGCAAACGACACCATCAGGATAGGGATCATCGACAGAAACGAGAAGTAGGTAATGGCGGCGCCAAACTGATTTCCCATACGATCGTTAAATCTCTCCGCGGCGCGAATCAGATGGGCAATCATGGGCTGGCGTTGAATTTTATCGGCGAAGGTCAGGGCGGTTTTCAGCGCCTGGTTGGTCTTACCGTTGGTTTCTGTATTTTTACGCTCCAGGGTCTCAATTTTTGGGATTGGTGCGTGCTCAAGTTCCTGAATGGGGCGTTTAATCTCTTTTTCCTGCGTCATCAGGGCAGTAATCCTTGTTCTGTTCATTCTCAGGACAGTATAGCTTGTCAGTCCACATAGTCTTTCATCACGCCGGTCAGCCATTCCATAAACAGATGTACGCGGCGGGAGAGGTTACGGCGATGCGGATAGAGCAATGAAACCGGTAATGGTTCGGCGCGATATTGCGGCAATACTTCAATCAGCGTACCGGCGCGCAGGGCATCACGCACGCCCACGCGCGGTACCTGAATAATGCCAAGACCGGCAAGACATGCCGCATGATACGTTTCGGTACTGTTCACCGTCAGCATGCCGCCGGTTTTAACCCATTTAGCACCGTTGTCTGTCGCTACTTCAAAGCCTTGCGCACGTGTTCCCAAATTGACTGAGTAGTGCACCACCGCATGCGAGGCTAAATCCTCCAGGCTTTCTGGATAACCAAATCGGGCGAGGTATTGCGGGCTGGCGCAGTTAATCTGCGTGAGTTTCCCCAGCGGGCGCGCAATCAGCCCTGAATCTTTCAGCGTCCCCACGCGTACCACACAGTCGAAGCCTTCGCGGATCAGGTCCACCAGGCGGTCGCTGCTGCTAAGTTCGAGCTCAAGCCCCGGATACTGATGCAAGAAGGCCGGTAAGCGGGGCATCACCAGATTTCTCGCCACACCAACCGGCATATCGACGCGCAGCTTGCCGCTGATGCTGGCCGGGTCGTGATGGAATAGCCCATCCAGTTCATCGAGATTGCTCAACAAATCTTTCGCTCGTTCGTAATAGATCATGCCGTCTTGCGTGAGCTGAACGCGGCGGGTTGTGCGGTGCAACAACTGTGTGCCCAGGTGATTTTCCAGGGCCTGGATTTGACGCGATACGCTACCTTTAGGAAGTCCGAGGGTGTCTGCCGCGCGCGAAAAGCTCTCCAGTTCTGCGACGCGGATGAACAACTGCATTGCGTGAATTTTATCCATTCTCATGCCCTATTGTTGTTCTAAATGAAACAGTAATGCGCAGTAAGCGGTATTTATTGTTTTTCTAGCACCTAATAAGCTTTGTCTCAATCTTCACAACACCTGAAATGAGGTTTCTTATGACGCAACGTATCGCATTGGTGACCGGCGGCGGCCGTGGACTCGGTAAAAACGCGGCGCTAAAGCTGGCGAGTAAAGGCATTGGTGTCATCCTGACGTGGAACAGCAATGAAAAAGAAGCGCAGCAAGTTGTAAATGAAATTCGCCAATCTGGCGGTAAAGCTGCAGCATTACCGTTGAACGTCGGAAATATTTCCACTTTCCCTCAGTTTGTCAAACAGGTGCAGGAAACCCTACAAACGCACTGGCAAAGCGACACCTTTGATTATTTATTGAACAATGCCGGAGTTGGTATTAACGCACCGTATCCGGCGTTCACTGAGGCGCAATTTGACCAGCTTTTGGACATCCATTTTAAAGGACCTTTTTTCCTGACACAGAACCTGCTGGCGCTGATCAACAACGGCGGACGCATTCTTAATGTCTCGACCGGATTGTCGCGCTTTGCGCTACCGGGTTACAGCGCTTACGCTGCCATGAAAGGGGCGATGGAGGTGTTAACCCGTTATCAGGCGAAAGAGCTGGGAGAGCGCGGCATTACGGCGAATATTATTGCGCCTGGGGCAATCGAGACGGATTTTAGCGGCGGAAACGTGCGGGATAATGCGCAATTGAATGCCTATATTGCATCGCAGACGGCGCTGGGGCGTGTTGGGTTACCGGACGATATTGGCGACGCCATTGCTGCGTTGCTCAGCGATGAGCTGGCCTGGATGACGGCACAGCGTATCGAAGTCTCTGGCGGGATGTTCCTGTAATCGACCGCCTCTTACTTAGCCTTTTGAGCAATCGAAAACCGGCGCGCCATCAGAAGTCAAAATATAACTGGTGGCGTTAGCCGGTATTATTTGGAATCTGATACCGCAATCGCGGTGCTGAAAGAGATCGGGGATAAACGTTCTGAAGAGTTCATTCTTCTTCGGGAGTGGATTTGTTGCATCAGAAACCATGATCACCTCCCCATTCTCATGCCCGAATGATCATTTAATGCGATATTTTGTTTTGTAACATATTTGTCTGTTATCGTGAGTTCCTTATTTTTAGCTAAGAATATAAACTCCGGGTTATTAATATTAATAATCCAGGTTTGAACATCAAATATTAAGGATTTTCTGAATATTTGACCCCGATTTTGATCCTTTGTGTGATTCTTTGGTTTCAGCTGTAACTATTTATAACGTCTGCTTCTTTCTTCTCCGTCTATCGGTAAAATGGCCTCCGCCAAATGGTGACTTCATATTTTGCCCCTCGGATAATACCCTTCCGCGTGTTAAGGCTAATATCTTATTCAGACGGAGATAAATAATGCAGTTAATAATGTTTGACAGGCAGTCAATATTTATTCATGGAATGAATGTAATTTTGCAAGAGCGTATTCCAGGAGTGAATGTTCAGGGTGTCAGTCAGGCAGATGATCTTTGGCGGACGCTGGAAGAGAATCCTGATGCACTGGTAATGCTGGATGGAGATTTTGACGCTGAGTTCTGCCGTAGCTTGCTGCAACAGATAGCAGAGCGCTTTGCGAAGGTAAAAGTGCTGGTAACCGCAACGGACTGCCGTAAAAAATGGCTACAGGAAGTCACGCAATTAAACGTGCTGGCCATTGTTCCGCGCGATTCTGATGCGGAAACCTTCACGCTGGCACTCAATAGCGTCGCGATAGGTATGATGTTTATCCCCAGAGATTGCATCGCAGCGACCGAATGTGGCGGGCAAAATATCAGATTGCTCAGCGCGCGTCAGCGGGAGATTCTGACGATGCTGGCCGCCGGAGAATCTAATAAACAAATTGGTCGATTATTAAATATCAGTACAGGAACGGTAAAAGCCCATCTTGAATCGCTGTATCAGCGCCTGGAGGTAAAAAACCGTACGCAGGCGGCAATGATGCTAAACGACACCCTATAATGGGAAAATATTTCACAGTCAGACTGTTTCTGGCTGTGAAATAGCCCCCGGCCAGAATTCAGCAGTGCAAAACCGGCTAATCCCCACGCTGAGCATCCATGCAATTAACGCTTCCTGTTGAAACCGATCTTGTATTTGCGGCATTTCCTTATGGATGAATGCCTCGCAGATATTTATATCCGCGAGCAGCAATGTTTCGGCCTGCATCAGCATAATTGGGGCATCAAAGGATTCATCTGCGGTGATTTCGTGCCCGTAGCCAATGATCCAGATCCCCTTTTTGTCCTGATACTTTTCTAGCGACAGGCCCTGCCATTGCTTAATAAATGCGATACAGGCGGGCGTGAAATGCGTCGAATGCAGCGGCATAATAATCTCTGTACAAAAAGACCTATTTTAAGAAACACACCCCGTTACGCCAGCCGCCATCCAGCCATT
The DNA here is from genome assembly GCF_013784065.1 of Citrobacter sp. RHBSTW-00599. Lineage (NCBI taxonomy): Bacteria > Pseudomonadati > Pseudomonadota > Gammaproteobacteria > Enterobacterales > Enterobacteriaceae > Citrobacter > Citrobacter sp. RHBSTW-00599. The sequence goes on from NZ_CP056717.1 coordinate 236,016, forward strand.
TTTTACAGCAAAACGCCTGATGGCGCGGGCGGCTGATATTCCTGTTTTAACAGGCCGAAAATCCAGTCATCATGCCAGGTTTGATGTAGCCAGTAGCTTTCTCGCAGCGTGCCTTCGAGAATGAACCCGACCTTTTCCAGTAGACGCCGTGAGGCATCGTTTCCTGCGGTGACGCAGGCCGTCAGTCGGCGTAGTCCTCCGGCGGTAAACGCATAATCGCAAACGGCATGCAGGGATTCAGCGCCATAACCTTTGCCCTGCGCCTCGGGAGTGAGCAGAAAGCCGACCTCGGCACATTCATTTCTATCCTGAATATATCCGTTTACCCCAAGCGATGCGCCCGATGCCTTATCGCACAGGACCAGGCACAGCCAGTGTGGACTGCCGGGAGACCATTTAGGCAAGCGGGAGTCAAAGACTGTCCGTATCTCCTCTTCGGTACGCGAGTCAGCGACAAAGCGCATCACATCTGCGTTCTGCTGTAACGTTAAGAAAAACGCCCAGTCGTCATGCGTGAGCGGGCGGCAGATCAAACGCGAGGTTTTCAGTACAGGCACAGGCTTATCTCCAGAATAATTTTCAATGATTGTGTGGAAGTCACTGTAAAACATATTTATTTACTATATGAATATGTTTTAGTCTGTGGCGGCACAGCGCTGCATTTAAAAAAGATAACTACACACCATTGTGAGGCCGCACTTTTTGGGTCCTTTTAGGGAAGATAATGACCAATAGCGCGTTACAGGCGACATGTACACCATTCGAACATTGTTTGGGGATAATCCGGCAAGCCTCGGTAGAAATTTTACTGATGCTTGGCGTGCGCGTCGCAGAGGGTAAAGATCCACGCTGGTTTCTTGAGCAGCTTGACCAGGCGCGATTGAATCTGGGAGGTTGGGGCGTTGTCGCCAGGCGGTTGCAGATGAATGACGCGCAATTGAGTCAGTTCACGTTGCGGCTACGCCATCTTCAGCAGAGCGTGCCGCAATATGAAAATGGCCAGGACGTCAGCGAAAACCAGCTGATTTCTGCGCTGCGCTTTGTCGCTTCTCTGGAACAGTTGCGCCAGCAACAGCCCCTCCTGAAGTATCCAACCGAGATTGAACGTGCAGAGCCGGATGCGCAGATGCGGGCGCAGCGTCAGCTTCGCGCAATAGAATTAACCCTCAAATCCCTGATTGCGCGGGTATGGCCGGATCAACATCCGCTCAACAGCTTCCTGAAACAGCACTTTGGCGGTGAACGTCTGCGTCGCTGGTTAAAGCTGGGGGAAAGTCGGGATGCGCTGGACGGCATGATGTTTAGCGAACTGGCGCTGATGGTTGTCGATAAGAAGTTATTCGTTCGGCATTTTAGCGAGATTTTTAACGACACCTCGGTGCTCATGTCGTTTGTTGAGCCACGTATCACGCTGAGGATGTTCCTGGATGACTGCCGCCTGGCCCGTAACTGCGTTATCGCGCAGCAGCCGCTAACCTCAGTACAACTGCTGTTGCTGGATTGCCAGTACCGACAGATTACTCACCCTGTGCAGCGGGCATTTGAAGAACGGCGAACGCGCATTAATCCTGCGTCGTATATGGAGTCCGATGAGGCGATGGTTCGCCAGTTTTGGGAAAGCGCAAAGCAAAAAGACGAGCAGGCGGGGGGCGATAAACAGGAAATCGCAGACAGTATCGATCCGCCGGAGAAGCGGGCCAGGCGCACGGCGGAAGAACGTGAACAGCTGATTTCCGGCATGTTGTGGGTAGCGGTCGGTGTGATGGTGCTGGTGATTTCGCTGGGCGCGTTCTGGTTATTCACTTCGCCAGCGCCACAAGCGTCTTCCGGGCAATCCGTTGAAATCGTGCAGGAGGAGCCACGGCGTGATGCCCCTGGTGCGCGGGAGTCGGTGACCCGAATGGGCATCACCTGGGATGCCTTTAACATGCGCGCGGCTATCGAGCGCAACGACACCCGTGTGACGTCACTTTTCCTGCAGGGCGGGATGGACTGGAAGCTGGCGTGGACGGAGCAGGCATTCTCGGCAGGCAATACCGAGGTGTTGAGGCTGCTGCTGCGTTACCCTTCGCAGATGAGTGAGAGTAAGCCATGTCGGCATTTTATGACCACGGTCAGCCATGCGATGGCGAATGGGGCGTCACTCACATCGCTGCATAAAAGCTACCTGCAAAGTTTTTGTTCGGTGCCGGCGGTTGTCGCGCGTCAGCAGTATGACCTTGAACAGGCCGAGCTACGCGTTCGCGCGCAGCCAAGCCCAGAGAACAAGAAATGGCAGAAAATTCACGCCGAACTGTACGATGCGATTAACTGACCGTCTGATAATTCAGACCGTCAGCTGCTAGGGTTCGCCATACAGACCGATGAGTCTGCGCACCACGCCATTGGTCCAGCCAAAGCCGTCCTGTAACGGATATTCTCCGCCGCCGCCTTCGCGCGGCGCGGCGTCGGCGATGTGGTATTTTTCGATAAGCTTGTGGTGTTCCTGATAAAAGAGATTCACCGTTTTCAACCAGTTACGGGCGATTTCATCCCCTAGATGGTCGTCGCCGTAAAGTTTGAAACCCTGGATCGCCATCCACTGCAGCGGCGCCCAGCCGTTGGGTTTATCCCATTGCTCACCCGTTTCATGCTCCGTGGCTAAAATCCCTCCGGGGGTTAGCAGGCGACTGCGGACCGCATTGGCAAGTCGGTCGGCTTGTTCATGCGTTGCCATGCCGACATACAGCGGAACAATACTGGCGGCAGAGAACAGAGCCATTTGTTCGCGCCGCCAGTCGTAATCGCGATAGCAGCCGTTTTCATCGTCCCAGAGATAGCGATTCACCGCATCGCGGCGGTCATTGGCTTTCTGGCGAAACTGCGCCTCAGTTTCTTTGTCGCCTTTCAGTGCGGAAATATTGGCGATAGTGCTCTCCAGCTTGTAGAGGAACGCGTTCAGATCAATAGGGATGAACTGAGTGGTGCGTATGCTGGCAAGACGGCCTGCATCGCGTAGCCAGCGCGAGGAGTAATCCCAGCCGGAGGCCGCGCCCGCGCGCAAATCCCGATACACTTCATTGGGTGGGCGACCCGAATGCTTGGCAGTCTCGACGTCTTCAAGCCACGACTCATCGCGCGGCGTATCACGATCGTCCCAATAGCGGTTGAGCAGGGAGCCGTCCGACATTCTGATCACGTGACGGTAGGCCTGGTTGAGTACCAGGGAATCTGCGCCATCCATCCAGAACGCGTACTCCATTTTTAGATGATCAAGGTAACGACGCGCACCGCGTACGCCATCCTCTTCAAACAGTTCGACCATCAGCGCAAAGACCGGCGGCTGCGAACGACTCAGGTAGTAAGTACGGTTACCGTTCGGGATGTGACCATAGTTTTCAATCATCCAGGCAAAGTTGTCCGCCATACATTTCAGCAGATCTTCGCGACCGCTCTCCGCCAGACCCAGCATGGTGAAGTAGGAATCCCAGTAGTAGGTTTCACTAAAACGTCCGCCGGGCACAATATATGACTGCGGTAACGCCAGCAGCGAGGACCAGGGAATGTGGTCCTGTGGTTCGCGCGTCAGCACCGGCCACAGTTGATCGATATGCTCTTTCAGCGAATTTGCCGGGTCAGAAACATATTCACTGGAGGGCGTTTCCGGGAGCCAGAAGTGGTTCTCGACGAAGCGTCGCAGATCAAAGTCGCGGTGGCGTTTAACCTTGCGATAGCGGATCAAAATATCCAGCGGATCCATTTTCGGCGCACAGTCGGGGAAGGTTTTGCTATCGGCAAACAGTTTCGACGACTGAACGTGTTCAAACAGCTCGAGGTAACGATCGGCGGGAGTTAACGCATCTGAGGCGGGTAACCCTTCAATCATCTCTGGTTCAGGCTCCGCCTCAATCATTTCATCCAGCTTTAACTCGCACGGATCCATTTCATAAAGCAGATCGATGTCGATCGTCATTTCTTCAGAAGGGGCGTGGGGTAGTTTCTGGTTGAGCATAATGCGAAAGACCTCCGATGGACGTTGAAAGATTAAGGCTATTGCCCGCTCGTCAATTAAGCGTAGACATTCGCTTCGGTATCTGGTGAGTAAAGCGTGCGGTCGATCACATTTTAGTGCTGCGCAATATCCAAAAAATAAATCTATCCTAATGAAAATAATGAATAATTCTGAATTCTGCACAACCTGAGGATATTCCATTTTCAGAACATTCGATTGCAACGAGGTGTGAACACAACCTGGTAACGTTTAACTCTATAATAGGCACAGGCTATTCTATCGATAGTTCTCCTCCATGTAATTGCTTGATACTTATCAAAATAGTAATTCCCTCATTTCCTATGATGGTCAGGTCTGACAAAGACTGTCTATTAATTATTCTAATTTTCTGGGTCACAATAACTCACAACGGTGAGGGTAAAATAATGAAAATCATTACCCGTCTTACCGTGATTGCCATAGCTGGCGTCGCGATTTGTTATTTTGGATTATCCGGTTATGTGTGGTATCACGATAATCAACGGAGTAAACAGGCTGATGTTCAGGCCTCTACGCTGGAAGAAAATAATAAAGTACTAGGGTTCTTACGTGAAAAAGGATGCGATTATTGTCACACTCCTTCGGCTGAATTACCTTTCTATTCTTCTTTTCCCGTCGCTAAGCAGTTGATGAATTACGATATTCAACTGGGATACAAATCATTCAATCTTGAGGCCGTTCGTGCGGCGCTGGTCGCGGATAAACCCGTTTCGCAAAGCGATCTGAATAAAATTGAGTGGGTGATGCAGTACGAGACCATGCCGCCGACGCGTTATACCGCATTGCACTGGGCTGGCAAAGTAAGCGATACGGAGCGAGCAGAGATCCTGGGCTGGATTGCGAAACAGCGTGAGCAGTACTACGCCAGTAACGATACTGCCACGCAGCATCGTAATGAACCTGTACAGCCGATACCGGAAAGCATCCCGACCGATGCCCGCAAAGTAGCGCTTGGTTTTACGCTTTACCATGACCCGCGTATTTCCGGCGACAGCACGATTTCTTGTGCGCACTGTCACGCCCTGAATGCGGGCGGCGTGGATGGCCGGAAAACGTCAATCGGTGTCGGCGGCGCGGTTGGCCCTATCAATGCGCCAACGGTATTTAACTCGGTCTTTAACGTTGAGCAATTCTGGGATGGCCGTGCGCCAACACTGCAGGCGCAGGCCGGTGGCCCACCGTTGAACCCTATCGAAATGGCGTCTAAATCCTGGGATGAAATTATCCAGAAACTGGACAAGGATCCGCAACTTAAGCAAGAGTTCATTGCCGTTTATCCGCAGGGATTCAGTGGGGATAATATTACCGATGCGATTGCTGAGTTTGAGAAAACGCTGATTACGCCAAATTCGCCGTTTGATAAATGGCTGCGTGGTGATGAAGCGGCCTTAACCGCTCAGCAAAAACATGGCTATCAGTTGTTTAAAGATAATAAGTGCGCGACCTGTCATGGCGGTATTATTTTAGGCGGACGTTCATTTGAGCCATTGGGTCTGAAAAAGGACTTTAATTTCGGCGAGGTCACTGCTGCAGATATTGGCCGCATGAACGTCACCAATGAATTACGTGACAAGCTGCGTCAGAAAGTCCCTGGATTGCGTAACGTTGCGCTGACTGCGCCTTATTTCCATCGCGGTGATGTGCCTACGCTCGACGGCGCGGTAAAACTGATGCTGCGTTATCAGGTGGGTAAAGAACTGCCTCAGGAAGATATCGACGATATCGTGGCATTCCTCGAAAGCCTTAATGGGGTATATACACCGTATATGCAGGGTAAATAATTTCTCTGTGGTCCAGATTCGGACGTAAAAAAACCGACTTCGCGTCGGTTTTTTTACGCTTCAGCCCGAGTTGGTGGTTCTGGCCGAAGTGAGAGTTCCATCATCTAACCCTTCAATCGTATTACCATACCGGTAGTATTGCAAGAATACGCTGGTTGTTTTGATTAAAACAACTGTATACTTATCCAGTTAGCTCTGAAGCATTTTCATTCCGGACGCGCGCTAAACGCTTTCTAAGTCCTGATCGGCTGTACGGGTGGTGCCGTTGGCCGATGCTCTGGCCGGAGTGAGAGTTCCATCATCTAACACTGGGACATGCGCCGTGACAGGCAATGGATGAGTAAGCGGATGCATTCTCACTCCCTCTGATGGAGAAAACGGGTGATTGATAAAGCAATCATCGTTCTGGGAGCGTTAATCGCGTTGCTGGAGCTGATCCGCTATCTGCTGCAACTGCTGAACTAATAGCGGAAACGTAACTAAGGGCAAAGAGCTAACCCCTCTTTGCCCTTTAACATTCCTGAAGCGCGATTAACGCATGGTGACAAACTCTTCAGATGCCGTTGGGTGAATGGCAACGGTGTTATCAAAGTCTTTCTTGGTTGCGCCCATTTTCAGAGCGACCGCGAAGCCTTGCAGCATTTCATCCATCCCAAAACCAATGCCATGAATACCGACAATCTTCTCTTCCGGACCGACGCAAACCAGCTTCATGCGGCACGGCTGACGGTGGGTGGTGACAGCGGTATACATCGCGGTAAACGATGATTTATACACTTTCACCTGATCATCGCCGTGCTGTTCGCGAGCCTGCTGCTCGGTCAGGCCCACGGTACCAATAGGCGGATGGCTGAAGACCACGGTCGGGATGTTGCTGTAGTCCAGATGTTCGTCCGGCTTATTGTTAAACAGACGCTCGGACAGACGACGGCCCGCGGCAACGGCAACCGGCGTCAGCTCAACGGCCCCGGTGTTATCGCCGACGGCATAAATACCCGGCACGCTGGTGTTCTGGAATTTATCAACGACGATGTAGCCTTTTTCGTTGGTTTTCACGCCAGTAACCGCCAGGTTGAAGTTGTCGGTGGCAGGTTCACGACCGATCGCCCAAATCAGGCAATCTACCGTTTCGCTACGACCATCTTCCAGTTGCAGGGTCAGGCTACCATCAGCGTTTTTAACGACCGCTTTTGGTATCGCGTGAGTATGCAGAGTCGGGCCTTCGGCGTTCATCACCTCAACGAGCGTGTCGACGATCATCGGGTCGAAGCTGCGCAGCGGCGCGTGTTTACGCACGAACAGATGCGTTTGTGCACCCAGACCGTTAATTACGCCCGCCAGTTCAACGGCGATGTAGCCTGCGCCAACAACGGCCACGCGTTTTGGCAGCGCGGGCAGCTCAAAGAAACCGTCGGAGTCGATACCGTATTCCACACCCGGAATGCTCGGATGGCTCGGGCGACCACCGGTAGCAATCAAAATATGATCGGCAGTAATGGTTTCACCGTTCACTTCAATGGTTTTGGCATCCACAAAGCGGGCAAAGCCTTTAATCACATCGACATTATTTTTGCCCAGCACGTTGTCGTACGAGGTATGAATGCGATCAATATAAGCGGTACGCGTGGCGATCAGTTTATCCCAATCGAACTTATTGATGGTGGTGTCGAAACCGTAATCCGGCCCGTACATGTGGATTGCTTCGCGGACCTGTGCGGCATGCCACATCACTTTTTTCGGTACGCAGCCAACGTTAACGCAGGTGCCGCCTAGCTCTTTAGCTTCAATCAGCGCGCATTTCTGGCCGTACATTGCTGCACGGTTAATGGAGGCAATACCGCCGCTGCCGCCGCCAATAGCGATGTAATCATAGTGCTTGGTCATGACCGCTCCTTCATGTTCATTGTAGGGCGGAGAAGCGTTACGCCATCCGCCAAAATATTCGCGATTGTATACCTGAAATTAAAAGGTTCCACCGATGACTGCGATTACTCCGGCACGATCCAGCTTACCGACGTATGACCGGTTCCTGCCGGAACCAGTTTGCTGTGCAACCACGGCAGGACACTGTTCATCTGCTGCTCCAGCTTCCACGGCGGGTTTATTACAATCATACCGGACGCCGTCATGCCGCGCTGATCGCTGTCCGGACGCACCGCCAGCTCAATTTGCAGAATTTTGCGGATACCGGTGTCTTCCAGGTCGTGGATCATGCGTTTGATTTGCTGGCGCAGAACTACCGGATACCACAGCGCATAGGTGCCGGTTGCGAAACGCTTATAGCCTTCGTTAATACCGGTCACCACCGCCTGGTAGTCGCTTTTGATTTCGTAGGGGGGATCGATAAGGATCAGCCCGCGACGGGAAACCGGCGGTAATTTTGCTTTTAGCTGCTGATAACCATCGGCTTTGGCCACGCGTGCGCGCTCATCTTTCTGGAATTCGCCGCGCAGCAAAGGAAAGTCGCTCGGGTGCAGTTCCGTTAATTGCAGGCTGTCCTGTTCTCGCAGCAACTGGCGAGCAATTAACGGAGAGCCGGGGTAGTAGCGCAGTTGGCCGCTACGGTTGAAGTGCTTCACCACGCCAATGTAGGGTTCCAGTTCGGCAGGCAAATCGTCCTGCTGCCAGATACGGGCGATCCCTTCCAGATATTCACCGGTACGTTCGGCATGCTCACTGCTCAGCTGATAACGGCCTGCGCCAGCATGGGTATCCAGATAGAGAAACGGTTTTTCTTTCTCTTTAAGCGATTCGATGATCAGGCTCTGGACGGTGTGTTTAAGGACGTCGGCGTGGTTGCCAGCGTGATAACTGTGGCGATAACTCAGCATGGGTAAACGTGTTCCAGGTTATAAACGTAGGCCCGAAAACAGCGCAATATCGGGCGAAAATAAAGCGTATCGCCACAGTATACAGAAAAGTCGTCACTGCCGCGAAAGCGCAACGCCTGGCATTGAAATCCTCTACACTTAACCCCATTGTACAAATTAATATGCACAGCGCCGGATACGCGCTTCATTCACTCTTTTCAACAGGACCGCGCTAATGACCAATCCATTGCTGACCCCCTTCGAACTGCCGCCATTTTCTAAAATTCAGCCTGAGCACGTCGTGCCTGCCGTGACTAAGGCGCTGAACGATTGCCGCGAAAACGTTGAGCGAGTGGTTGCGCAGGGCGCGCCGTACACCTGGGAAAATCTTTGCCAGCCGTTGGCGGAAGTTGACGATGTGCTGGGACGTATTTTCTCTCCGGTTAGCCACCTGAACTCGGTGAAGAATAGCCCGGAATTGCGCGAAGCCTACGAACAAACGCTGCCGCTGCTGTCTGAATACAGCACCTGGGTTGGACAACATGAAGGTCTGTACAAAGCGTACCGCGACCTGCGTGACGGCGATCATTACGCCACCCTGGACACCGCACAGAAAAAAGCGGTCGATAACGCGCTGCGCGATTTCGAGCTTTCTGGTATTGGTCTGCCGAAGGAAAAACAGCTGCGCTATGGTGAGATTGCCACCCGCCTGTCTGAGCTGGGCAATCTCTACAGCAATAACGTCCTCGATGCCACGATGGGCTGGACTAAGCTGGTGACTGATGAAGCGGAACTCTCCGGCATGCCGGAAAGCGCGCTGGCGGCTGCAAAAGCCCAGGCTGATGCTAAACAGCAGGAAGGCTACCTGTTAACGCTGGATATCCCAAGCTACCTGCCGGTGATGACCTACTGTGATAACCAGGGGCTGCGTGAGGAGATGTATCGCGCTTACTCCACTCGCGCGTCTGACCAGGGGCCAAACGCTGGTAAATGGGACAACAGCCCGATAATGGAAGAGATCCTCGCGCTGCGCCACGAGCTGGCACAGCTGCTGGGCTTTGAAAGCTACGCTTTTAAATCTCTGTCCACCAAAATGGCGGAAAACCCGCAGCAGGTACTCGACTTCCTTACCGACCTGGCGAAACGTGCCCGTCCTCAGGGCGAGAAAGAGCTGGCTCAACTGCGCGCCTTCGCGAAAGCGGAATTTGGTGTCGATGAGCTGCAGCCGTGGGATATCGCTTACTACAGCGAGAAACAAAAACAGCACCTCTATAGCATCAGCGACGAGCAGCTGCGTCCATACTTCCCGGAAAACAAAGCCGTTAACGGCCTGTTTGAAGTGGTTAAACGTATTTACGGCATTACCGCTAAAGAGCGCACTGATGTTGACGTCTGGCACCCGGAAGTACGTTTCTTCGAACTGTATGACGAAAACAACGAACTGCGCGGCAGTTTCTATCTTGACCTGTATGCCCGTGAACATAAACGTGGCGGGGCGTGGATGGACGACTGCGTCGGCCAGATGCGTAAAGCCGACGGTACGCTGCAAAAGCCTGTTGCCTACCTGACCTGTAACTTTAACCGCCCGGTGAACGGCAAACCCGCGCTGTTTACCCACGATGAAGTGATCACCCTGTTCCACGAGTTCGGCCACGGTCTGCACCATATGCTGACCCGTATCGAAACCGCCGGTGTTTCAGGTATCAACGGCGTGCCGTGGGATGCGGTCGAACTGCCGAGCCAGTTTATGGAGAACTGGTGCTGGGAGCCCGAAGCGCTGGCATTTATCTCTGGTCACTTTGAGACCGGTGAGCCGCTGCCCAAGGAGTTGCTGGATAAAATGCTGGCGGCGAAAAATTACCAGGCGGCGCTGTTTATTCTGCGTCAACTGGAGTTTGGCTTGTTTGATTTCCGTCTGCATGCGGAGTTTAACCCACAGCAAGGGGCGAAAATCCTCGAAACGCTGGCGGAAATTAAAAAGCAGGTCGCCGTGGTGCCGGGCCCAACGTGGGGCCGCTTCCCGCATGCCTTCAGCCATATTTTTGCTGGTGGCTATGCGGCGGGTTACTACAGCTACCTGTGGGCCGACGTGCTGGCGGCGGATGCATTCTCTCGCTTTGAAGATGAAGGGATTTTCAACCGTCAAACCGGACAATCGTTCCTCGATAACATTCTCACCCGTGGTGGTTCTGAAGAGCCGATGGAACTGTTCAAGCGCTTCCGTGGCCGTGAGCCGCAACTGGATGCAATGCTGGAGCATTACGGGATTAAAGGCTGATTATTCACGTGAAAATCTGCTTAGTAGATGAAACAGGCGCCGGAGACGGCGCCTTATCTGTTCTTGCCGCCCGCTGGAATCTTACGCACGATGAAGATAACCTGATGGCGCTGGTGATGACACCGGAACATCTGGAACTGCGCAAACGTGATGAGCCCAAACTCGGCGGTATCTTCGTGGATTTCGTTGGCGGTGCGATGGCTCATCGGCGCAAATTTGGCGGTGGTCGCGGCGAAGCGGTGGCGAAGGCGGTTGGCATTAAAGGCGATTACCTGCCGGATGTGGTTGATGCGACTGCGGGGCTGGGGCGCGATGCGTTTGTGCTGGCCTCAGTAGGCTGCCGCGTGCGGATGCTGGAACGTAACCCGGTCGTTGCAGCTCTGTTGGATGATGGCCTGGCGCGAGGGTATGCAGACCCGGAAATCGGTCCGTGGCTGCAGGAACGTTTACAACTGATCCACGCCTCAAGCCTGACGGCGTTAACCGATATCACCCCGCGTCCGCAGGTGGTGTACCTCGACCCGATGTTCCCGCATAAGCAGAAAAGCGCGCTGGTGAAAAAAGAGATGCGCGTGTTTCAGTCGTTGGTGGGGCCGGACCTGGATGCGGATGGGCTGCTGGAGCCTGCGCGTCAGCTAGCCACTAAACGTGTGGTAGTGAAGCGCCCGGATTACGCACCGCCGCTGGCGGGTGTCGCCACGCCGAACGCGGTAGTCACGAAAGGGCATCGGTTTGATATTTACGCGGGGACCGCGTAGTTTGTAGGCCGGATAAGGCGTTAGCCGCTATCCGGCATTACTGCTTAAACAAACGGTGCGTATGGGTCAGCCATCTCAAATGCGACGGCTCTTTCCGCTTTCGGCGGATAAATCAGTTCACTGACAATCGATACTTTCAGTTTCTTCGCTTCTGCGCGAGTGAGTTTGACCTGCTGATCCCATCCTTCGGTATACACCGCGCCCCACGCGCCGAGATCCAGACAGGTGACGTACATCTCCTGACGGTACGGTGAAGGTTCTACTCCTAGCAGGCTTGCAGCGGCGTTATTACCGGCAAATTTACCCAACAAAATAGCGTGCTGGCAGGTCATTAACGCATAGTTGCCTTTGTCATCGGTGGCGGCGTAGGCCACATCGCCAGTGGCGTAGATATCATCATGACCCACGACCTGCAGATTGGCATTCACATGCAGGCGGCCCTGTCGATCGCGCGGGGCGTTAATCTGTGCTGTCAGGCTATTGGCCTGCACGCCGACGGTCCAGATAACTGTTTGAGAGGCAATAACCTGCCCATCTTTCAGCGTTACGCCCCCGGCATCCACGCTTTCTACTTCTGCATTTACCAACCATTCGATGCCCAGTTCAGCGGAGGCTTTGATTATCACGTCGCGTAATTCCTGGCTCCAGCGCCCGGCAGGCTGAGCACCGCGCTCAACTACGACCACTCTGGTCTTAGCATCGGCACCCAGAATCTCACGCAGACGACCAGGTAATTCCAGCGCCATCTCAATCCCGGTAAAGCCGCCGCCACAGACCACCACCGTATTGCGAGTCTCACTTTCCGGCTGTAATGCCAGGTCTGTAATGTGCTGCTCCAGTGCGGTGGCGCTCTCGAGCTGGTCGAGGTCAAACGCATGCTCGGCTGCACCGACAACGGCGTCGCGGTTAACGTGACTCCCGCTGGCGAGTACCAGGCGGTCGTAGCGGCGCAGATGAATTTCTCCGTTGGCATCTTTCCAGCTCACCTCTTTAGAGTCCGGGATGATCTGCTCGACGTGACCTTGCAGGAAGTTGACGCCGGTAACGTCAAACAAGGGTTGCAGCGGGGCGACCAGGGTTTGTACGGCGCGTTCATAAAAGCGTGGGCGGACACGCAGCTCTGGCTGTGGTGCAATTACTGTAATATCAATGGCCTGCTGATGTTTATCCGCCAGTCGTGCGGCGCTTAATGCTGCCCACATACCGGCAAAGCCGGCGCCCACGATCAGAATTCGTTTACGCATTGGGGGGTTCTCTCTGGTGACTACGAATAAGTTACTCGGATTTTATTTGTCGTAGTTAAGAATTGCAATGCGATCAGGATCCTTTTTGTCCTGATGTCGTAGGATGTTTGATTATCTATTTGATAAATATATGATTAAAGTTTTTATATAAATATGGGTTGTGCTGCTGTCTGGAATGAATGAGACGAAAAAGCTACAATTAACTCAGATTCATTTTGGCTGAGATAAGAGAATGGCATTTTACAGTTCCGGGGTTGAGTACGGCATTCATAGCCTGATGTGTATGGTCGACAGCAAGGGCGACGCGCGGGATATGAGCGTGCGGGAAATTGCCGAGCTGCAAAGCGTGCCGTACGACTACCTGGCGAAAATTTTCACCCGTTTGTCGAAAGCGGGCCTGGTGCGCAGCATTGAGGGAAAGGGCGGCGGTTTCCAGTTGGCTAAACCTGCTGAACACATTACGGTGCTGGACGTGGTGAATGCCATTGATGGCGATAAGCGCATCTTTGAGTGTCGTGAGATTCGCCAACGGCTGGCGGTATTTGAGGAGCATCCGCCGGAGTGGGCCTGTGAAGGCATTTGTGGTGTGCGCTCGGTAATGGATATGGCTCAGCAGCGAATGGAAGAAGCGCTCGGTCAGCATACGATTCTGGATTTGGCGCGCAAAATGTACCGCAAAGCGCCGGACACTTTTGTGGTCGAAGTTCAGGAGTGGATTAACGCTCGCAAAGGGTAGCGATTGAAAATGCCCGGTGCTCATCCTCGGTTAGAAGCGTTTTCCACTGGCGTGATAAAACTGAAGTCTTAATCAACGCAATATCGTTCATGGTCATGTCCATGCATGATGACCTGTTTGTATAAACTACGCTCTTACAATGCAGGACTTAAAAGGCAAAAAAAACCGCGATGTGACTCGCGGTTAATGATAAAAAAAGCTTATTTACTGCTATCTGGCGTATTAATCATTCGGTTCAGCCAGGGCACCATAATCGCCATCACCACCGTGACAGCCAGGGTGACCAGGCCTATCTTACTGAAGACGTTGGTGTAGATCGGCAGCGTTTGCAGCGGGTCGGTGATGTTCTCCGGTACGGCAGTAAACGTGGCGACATACCCGCCCATCAGGAAGGCGGCGGCTTGCGTCAGGAACCACATCCCGAGAATAAAGCCCATCAGGTGCTGCGGCACGAGAGCGGCGACCATCGCCAATCCCAGGGCACTAATCAGCAGTTCACCCAGGCTCTGGAACAGATATACCAGCACGATAAACCACGGCGACGTCAGCCCCTGCGCATCCGCAAACCACATCCCGGCAGCGGCTGCCGTCAGGAAGCCCAACGAGCACAGGAACATACCGAGCGTAAATTTCATCGGCATAGTCAGGTCTTTGCCTTTGTTTCCCAGACGGGTATAGATCGCGGCCAGTACCGGACTTGCCAGCACCACCCAGAACGGGTTCAGCGCCTGGAAGCTCACTGGGTTAATGGCGAAACCGAGAATTTCATGGTGCACGTTATTGATAGCAAAGAAGTTCAGCGATGTCGGCATCTGCGCGTACAGCACGTAGAACACAACCGCTTCCAGCATCAGGATGAAGGCCACGAACATCTTGTTGCGCCCGGTTTTATCCAGTTTGAATGCCTGACGGAAGAAGATGATAGTCACGGCAAGCGACAAGACGATCAACACCAGGTTGGCAATCTGCACGTTGTGCATCAGCCAGGCGCAGATAAATACCATCACTACCGTACCGGCCAGCACGTACAGCAGATTACGGAAATTCAGCGGCTTATGGTCTGGCTCAGAACCGATATTTTTTACCATCCCACGGCAGGCAAAGTAGACCAGCAGCGCGACGATAAGCCCGGCCCCGCACAGGTTGTAAGTCACCGCGTAGCCAAACTTATCGGCAATCACCGGCGCCAGCGACAGCGACAGCAACGAACCGATGTTAATCGACATATAAAACAGGGTGAAAGCACCGTCCAGACGGGCGTCTTTTGGTGGATAGCATTTTGACAACAGGCTTGCCGGGTTGGCTTTAAACAGCCCGTTACCGACGGCAATGGTACCCAAAGCAATAAAGATCAGATCGGGCTTGAGCAGCGACATCCCGGTCATGAAGTAGCCGATTGCCAGCACAATGGCACCGAGAACCAGCGTGCGCTTAGTGCCTAACAGGTGGTCGCCGACGTAGCCGCCGATCGAGATCAGGCCGTAGACCAGCGCAGCAAAGGCACCAAAGGTGACAAATGCCTGTTCCTGTGAAAATCCTAGCTGCTTAACAAAGAATACCGCCAGGATGCCCTGAACGCCGTAATAGCCAAATCGTTCCCATAATTCTACAAAGAAGATCATGAAGAACGGACGAGGTTGCTGCAGCAAGCCCGTAGGTGCAGTTTTATTCATATTCCATCGCCTTTCAAAGCCATCCCGAAAAGTATGAACGCGTATGCTTAAACGCGCCGAAAAAGTCTTATTTTGTTATAGACTGCGGCTATTGTCCGCGAGAGTAGAGTATTATAGAGATGGTTTTCGATCCAATTAGTTGATCACACTAATTATGATTTGTTTGTTGGATTGATGTACTAATTGTGTCCGAATGATAAAAACAAAAACGCCCGCACAGGCGGGCGTTTACAGGCTTAACTACTTGCAGCAGGCCGGGCTATATCCCGGCGGCAAGCATTTTATGCTTCTTCGTCGTCACGCAGCGGAACAATCAACATGTCGACGTGGACGGTGTTGATCAGTTGGCGCGCGGAGGACATCAGTTTGCTCCAGAAATCCTGGTGGTGACCACAAACGACCAGATCCATGTCGTATTTTTTGATGGCATCAACCAGAACCTGACCCAGGTCGCCGCTACCGCTCAGGGTTTCGGTGATAGGGTAGCCTGCGTTGGTGGACAGCTCGGTTAACGCGTGGTGGGTTTCTTCAGAAATGCGTTTCTGCATGTCGCCCAGATTCACGTCGATAAGGCCGGTGTACAGGTCGGAATAGTTTACGTCAACGTGGATAAGGGAAACTTTAGCATTGTAAGGCCGCGCCATAGAGACCGCTTTTTCAACCAGAACTTTGCTTTCCGGAGAAAGATCAACCGCGATAAGAATGTGTTTATAAGCCATAGTGTTACTCCTTCCATAAGTTGTCGATGACTAGCCTGCTGGCGTTTCTCTGCCGCCGCGTCATCCGCGTCCTGCGAACCTTGCGCGCGGGGCTAGCCCAGTCGTAAAAACGTACCATATAAGGACTATCCTTACATTATAGCGACCAGAATAATCCGTCAATCCGCCTTGCTTGCCAAGCAGTTAAACAAATTTTTTAGTTAATTGCATTGATAGCGATTAACCTTCTGGCAAAAAAATTAACTAATCTCCTACACTATCTAGAGGGGCGTTCGAATGCGTGATACTAATACGAACGGTTTCTTCAGTACTCTTCACTGAATGGTTTGGCAGGGTATCGGGGAGCGGTAGTCCCGGAAAGGAGTTCCGTGGGCGGGTCGCCGGGGAGGGGGTATGATAAGCACCATTGCATTGTTCTGGGCTTTATGTGTCGTTTGCATTGTTAATATGGCGCGCTATTTTTCTTCGCTACGCGCACTGCTAGTAGTACTTCGTGGTTGCGATCCATTGCTTTACCAGTATGTAGATGGAGGGGGCTTTTTTACCTCGCATGGGCAACCGAACAAGCAGATGCGTCTGGTGTGGTATATCTACGCTCAGCGTTACCGCGATCATCATGATGATGAATTTATTCGCCGCTGTGAGCGGGTTCGCGGTCAGTTCATTCTCACCAGCGCGCTATGCGGCCTGGTGCTAATCAGCATGGTTGCGCTGATTATCTGGCACTGATTCCAACGACAGATACAAAAAAAGCGGGCCAGTTTCCTGACCCGCTTTTTTACCGCGCATTCGCTTAGATAAGCTTCAGGGAGAGCCAGTACAGCCCGCCGGAAAGAAGAATTGCTGCTGGCAGGGTGAAGACCCAGGCCATCAGAATGCTGGTCACCGTTTTACGCTGCAAACCGCCGCCATCAACAACCATCGTTCCCGCAACGGAAGAGGAGAGAACGTGTGTGGTGGAAACGGGCATACCGGTGTAGCTGGCAAGACCGATAGAGACTGCGGCGGTCATCTGCGCCGACATCCCCTGGGCATAGGTCATGCCTTTCTTACCGATTTTCTCACCGATGGTGGTTGCCACGCGACGCCAGCCAATCATCGTACCAATACCCAGCGCCAGTGCGACGGCCATAATGATCCAGATAGGCGCGTACTCAATGGTGCTCAGCATGTCAGATTTCAGTTTCTTCAGCAGACGCTGATCGTCAGCGCTTACGCCAGGCAGCTTAACCACTTTATCGGTGGTATCAGAGATGCACAGCATAATACGGCGCAACTGACCACGCTGTTCGACGCTTAACTTGTCGTAGGTTTCCAGATTCGCCAGCATACCTTTCGCACGTTCCAGCGCGTTGATGGTATTCGCCGGGTGGCAATGGAACTCGGTCGGCGTCGCTGGTGCCGCGTCCGTCGGGGACGGAATCAGCTGGTCTACGCCTGTGGCCTGTTTAAGCAGGTCAGGGCGCTGCTGGAAGAAGACTTCGACGTTATTGATTGCATCGCGGGTACGGGTAATTTCGTAACCGGAAGCATTCATATTCACCACGAAACCTGCTGGCGCTACGCCAATCAGCACTAGCATCACCAGACCAATGCCTTTCTGACCATCGTTCGCGCCGTGGGAGAACGCCACGCCGATAGCGGAGAGGATCAGTGCAATACGCGTCCAGAACGGCGGCTTTTTCTTTCCGTCTTTCTTTTCACGTTCTGCCGGCGTCAGGTGGATACGGGCACGTTTTTTCGTACCGCTCCAGTAGCGACGCAGAATGAAAATAAGACCACCTGCAACCACCAGACCGACAATAGGTGAGATGATAAGCGAGGCAAAAATACCGATAACTTTCGGGATGTTAAGTGCATCCACCACCGAGGTGCCGTTCATCAGCGCATTGGTTAAACCAATACCGATAATGGCGCCAATCAGCGTGTGGGAGCTGGATGCAGGCAGACCAAAGTACCAGGTACCCAGGTTCCAGATAATTGCCGCCAGCAACATGGAGAACACCATGGCGAGGCCATGTGACGATCCCATATTAAGCAGCAGATCCGTTGGTAACATATGCACGATGGCATACGCCACGCTGAGACCGCCCAGCAAAACACCAAAGAAGTTGAACACCGCAGCCATGACCACCGCCAATTGCGAACGCATTGCACGGGTATAGATCACAGTTGCGACAGCATTGGCTGTATCATGGAAGCCATTAATTGCTTCGTAGAACAGCACGAAAGCCAGAGCAAGCAATAGTAAAAGCCCGGTATGTAAATCCAGGCCAGCAAACAAATGTAGCATAGGACGTTACGCCATTTTGAGGACATGAACGCGGCGCATTATCAGTGACTTTGGCGGCGCGGGCAAAGTGAAATATAGAGTTTTTTTGATTTGTCTCCTGCTTTGTTTCACACCACTAAAGAATTATCCTATATATTTCAGATAAATACCCTTTATCGGTAGTTTGGTGCTGGTGCGACCACTGAGGAATCTTTACAATTCACTCCCGCTTTTTAGAGAGGATCGCAACGTGGAAAGGTTTGATACCGTTATTATAGGCGCTGGCGCAGCGGGTATGTTTTGTGCCGCGCAGGCAGGACAAGCAGGTAGTCGCGTACTGCTAATTGATAATGGTAAAAAGCCCGGGCGCAAGATTCTCATGTCTGGCGGGGGCCGCTGCAACTTTACCAACCTTTATGTCGAGCCGGCTGCGTATTTGAGTCAAAACCCGCATTTTTGCAAATCGGCGCTGGCGCGTTATACACAGTGGGATTTTATCGATCTGGTGGGTAAGCACGGTATTGCCTGGCATGAAAAAACGCTAGGCCAGCTTTTCTGCGATGATTCCGCCCAGCAAATTGTCGATATGCTGGTGGATGAGTGTGAAAAAGGTAACGTAACTATGCGGTTACGTAGCGAAATCCTGAGCGTTGAGCGAGATGGTGACGATTTTGTCCTGGCATTGAATGGGATGAGTGTCGGCACGAAAAAGCTGGTTATCGCCTCCGGAGGTCTCTCTATGCCGGGTCTGGGCGCGACGCCGTTTGGTTATAAAATTGCGGAACAGTTCGGCCTGAACGTTTTGCCTACGCGCGCAGGGCTGGTGCCTTTCACCTTACATAAGCCGCTACTGGAGCAGCTTCAGGTGCTCTCTGGCGTATCCGTTTCTTCCGTTATCACCGCCGAGGACGGCACCGTATTTCGTGAAAACCTGCTCTTTACGCACCGCGGGCTTTCTGGTCCGGCCGTGCTGCAAATTTCCAGTTTTTGGCAGCCAGGTGAATTTGTCAGCATTAATTTGTTGCCGGATGTTGACCTCGCGAGCTTCCTCGATGACCAACGTAGCGCACACCCTAATCAAAGCTTAAAGAACACCCTGGCAATGCAGTTGCCAAAGCGTCTGGTGGAATGCTTACAGCAGTTAGGGCAAATCCCGGATGTCTCGCTGAAGCAGCTTAATGTACGCGATCAGCAAACGCTGGTTGAGACGCTGACCGAATGGCGGGTGCAGCCGAACGGTACGGAAGGGTATCGTACCGCTGAAGTCACGTTGGGCGGCGTCGATACCAACGAGCTGTCATCGCGCACGATGGAAGCGCGCAAAGTGCCGGGACTCTACTTTATCGGCGAAGTCATGGACGTCACCGGCTGGCTGGGCGGCTATAACTTCCAGTGGGCGTGGTCGAGCGCCTGGGCATGCGCGCAGGATTTGACACCTGCCTGACCGTGGTGCCCGACAACCTGGGCTGCCGGGCGTTATCATTAGTTCAGACCAAGAAAATACTGGGCGATTTTAAAGTAGATAATCAACCCGGTACCGTCGATAAGCGTGGCGATAAACGGGGCGGAAACCACGGCGGGATCAATGCCGATACGCTTGAGCACCATGGGGATCACTGATGACACCACGGCGCTCCACAACGTAATGCAAACCAGAGTCAGGCTGACGATTAGCGTGATTTCCACTCCGATACCCATCATCCACGCG
The DNA here is from genome assembly GCF_013784065.1 of Citrobacter sp. RHBSTW-00599. Lineage (NCBI taxonomy): Bacteria > Pseudomonadati > Pseudomonadota > Gammaproteobacteria > Enterobacterales > Enterobacteriaceae > Citrobacter > Citrobacter sp. RHBSTW-00599. Next base: position 256,025 of record NZ_CP056717.1, read on the forward strand.
CGCAAGCAGCCTGCCAGACCCAGCGTCAGGGCAATCAGCAGCGAAGTTGAAACTTCTTTGCGGATCACCCGACCCATATCGCGCAGCCGTACTTCTCCCAGCGCCATTGAACGTACCAGCGTTGAGGTGATCTGCGTACCGCTGTTGCCGCCAGTACCAATTAATAGTGGAATAAAAAAGGCCAGTGCAATAGCAGATTCCAGCGCCTCTTCAAAATGTTGAAGAACGCTGCTGGTATAGGCTTCTGCGACAAAAAGCAGCAGGAGCCAGACAGAACGTTTTTTCCACAATGTCCACGGGCTAATCTCCAGGTAGGGTTTTTCCAGCGGCAACGTTGCCCCCTGAAGCTGAACATCTTCGGTAACATCATCTTCCTGTAGATGAGCGATCTCTTTTTCCATCAGACAACCGACCAGCTCACCTTTCTCAACGACAGCCACCAGATCGAGTTCGCGTTCGGCTAACTCGGCAACGACCTGTGCCCGTTCATCATCAGGCTTTACATGAAACAAACAACTGTCCGTAAGATGGTTGATGTTCAGCGATGTATCTTTTTCCTGCAATAAGCGCTTGATGGATAACACCCCGCGCAGCGCTTTTCCAGCCACAACAAAGACCTGGCCTGGAATATCATCCGTTGTGAGCTGGGAGACAAAGTATTCACGAGCGCCGTTCACGCTGAGATGATCCGGCAGGGTAATAAAATCGGTGCGCATATATTGCGCGATAGCATCGCCATTGAAATCCGGCATAGGATGATGGGCGGCGCAGAGTGGCATAGATGACATGGTGTAATTCCCTATAAAAATCTCTCATAGGGGCGAACAAGACAGGGTTAGCGCAGGCGGATCCCTACGTCCTGGTTTTAGCACTGAACAACGTATCTGCCCGATGGTGTAATCGTCAGAAGTTACCTTGGCAACACCTTGATTCGATGGATGCCTGTATTTCCCTGAGTGGCCTCTCTCGATACCAGCAGGGCGGTAACTTGTATTTGTACAGGAGCCTCGCCATAACGAGATCGGTAAATGAGCCACTATTATAGCGATGTCTAATTATTGATTATGTTTATAGTTGTGAATGTTTATCAATCGTTGATATACGAAATATTCCCTGTGCCAGAGCGCGATAGGGCTGAAGTGGAAACTACAACCGAATAGACATATTGAATCCAGGTGTTAGTATTCAATAGACAGCAGTTATGAGTATGCGTGTTTCATTTCCGGCCAGGAACGCTGATGATGACAACATTACTACCCGATTTCACAGCATTTTCGTCATTCACTTCCTGCGCGGCGCAGGTTGCCTTAACGCCTGTCCGCTCTCTGGCCATAGTTTCTTATTCCTTCTCATCCCGGATGGAATCTCCCGCTGAATAGCTATTCAGCGGGCTTTGTGACACGCATCGTTTGATAACAGGGATTACGGCGGGTCGAATATGGATAAGTTTAAGCGTCATGTGATGTGGTGGGGGGCGGGCATCCTGGTCGTGGTGGCCGCGATAGCATGGTGGATGCTCCGTCCTGCCGGAATACCGGAGGGGTTCGCAGCCAGCAACGGCAGAATTGAAGCCACCGAAGTGGATATTGCTACCAAGATTGCCGGGCGAATTGACACGATCCTTGTGTCGGAAGGGCAGTTCGTTCGTCAGGGCGAGGGGTTGGCGAAAATGGATACTCGCGTGCTGCAGGAGCAGCGGCTGGAAGCGATCGCGCAAATCAAAGAGGCCGAAAGCGCGGTGGCGGCGGCGCGAGCGCTGCTGGAACAGCGGCAAAGTGAAATGCGCGCCGCGCAGTCGGTAGTAAAACAGCGCGAGGCGGAGCTGCAGTCGGTTTCTAAACGCCACGTGCGTTCCCGTTCGCTATCCCAGCGTGGGGCCGTGTCTGAGCAACAACTGGATGACGATCGGGCCGCGGCAGAAAGCGCACGCGCCGCGCTGGAATCCGCAAAGGCGCAGGTCTCAGCGGCAAAAGCCGCAATTGAAGCCGCTCGCACCAGCATCATTCAGGCGCAAACCCGCGTAGAAGCTGCGCAGGCCACCGAACGTCGTATTGCGGCTGATATTGATGACAGCGAGCTGAAAGCCCCGCGCGATGGTCGCGTGCAGTACCGCGTTGCTGAGCCGGGTGAGGTGCTTTCTGCGGGTGGGCGCGTCCTGAATATGGTCGATCTCAGTGATGTCTACATGACGTTCTTCTTGCCTACCGAACAGGCTGGCTTACTGAAGATTGGCGGCGAAGCGCGCCTGGTGCTGGATGCCGCACCGGATCTGCGTGTTCCGGCGACCATCAGCTTTGTGGCAAGCGTCGCGCAGTTTACACCGAAAACGGTTGAAACCAGCGATGAGCGGTTGAAGCTGATGTTCCGCGTTAAAGCGCGGATCCCGCCAGAGCTGTTGCAGCAGCATCTCGAGTACGTGAAAACCGGTCTGCCGGGCATGGCGTGGGTGCGTATCGATGAAAATCGAGCCTGGCCTGACGACCTGATGGTGAGGTTGCCGCAATGACGCATCTGGCGCTGGTTCCCGTTCCTCCCGTGGCGCACCTTGACGGCGTGAGTCAGCATTACGGGAAAACGGTAGCGCTGAACAATATCACGCTGGATATCCCCGCCCGCTGTATGGTGGGGCTGATTGGCCCGGATGGCGTCGGAAAATCAAGCCTGCTGTCGCTCATCTCCGGCGCGCGAGTCATTGAACACGGTAACGTGATGGTGCTGGGCGGCGATATGCGCGACCCGAAACATCGCCGGGATGTCTGCCCGCGCATTGCCTGGATGCCGCAGGGGTTGGGGAAAAACCTGTACCACACGCTGTCGGTGTATGAGAACGTCGATTTCTTTGCCCGGCTGTTTGGCCATGACAAAGCGGAGCGCGAAGCGCGGATTACCGAGCTGCTGAACAGCACCGGACTGGCGCCGTTTCGCGATCGTCCGGCCGGGAAACTCTCGGGTGGGATGAAGCAAAAGCTGGGGCTGTGCTGCGCGTTGATCCATGACCCGGAACTGTTAATTCTCGATGAACCTACCACCGGGGTCGACCCGCTCTCCCGCGCCCAGTTCTGGGATCTGATTAACAGCATTCGCCAACGGCAGACCAACATGAGCGTGCTGGTTGCGACCGCATACATGGAAGAAGCCGAGCGCTTTGACTGGCTGGTGGCGATGAACGCCGGGGAGGTGCTGGCCACCGGGAGCGCGCAGCAGCTACGCGAAAAAACCAACACCGACACGCTGGAGCAGGCGTTTATCGCGCTGTTACCCGAAGCCCAGCGTCAGGCGCATAAGCCAGTGGTGATCCCGCCGTATCACGCTGAGCAGGAAGAGATTGCCATCGAGGCGAAAGATCTGACCATGCGCTTCGGCAAGTTCGTGGCCGTTGACCACGTTAACTTTCGTATTCCGCGCGGGGAAATCTTCGGTTTTCTCGGCTCCAACGGCTGCGGTAAATCCACCACCATGAAAATGCTCACCGGGCTGCTACCCGCAAGTGAAGGTGAGGCGTGGCTGTTTGGGCAAGCGGTTGACCCGAAGAATATCGATACCCGTCGCCGGGTAGGCTATATGTCGCAGGCGTTTTCGCTCTACAGCGAGCTGACCGTACGGCAAAACCTCGAGCTACACGCGCGGTTGTTCCATATCCCCGAAGCAGAAATCCCGGGGCGGGTACAAGAAATGAGTGAGCGCTTTTCGCTGACCGATGTCGAAGACGCGTTGCCTGGCGCGCTGCCGTTGGGGATCCGTCAACGCCTGTCGCTGGCGGTGGCGGTGATCCATCGCCCGGAGATGCTCATTCTCGATGAACCAACCTCCGGGGTCGATCCGGTGGCGAGAGACATGTTCTGGCAACTGATGGTCGATCTGTCGCGTCAGGATAAAGTGACCATTTTTATCTCCACCCATTTTATGAACGAAGCGGAGCGCTGCGACCGTATGTCGCTGATGCACGCCGGAAAAGTCCTGGCCAGCGGTACGCCGCAGGAGCTGGTGAAACAGCGTGGTGCCGCCAGTCTGGAAGAAGCGTTTATCTCCTGGTTACAGGAAGCGGCAGGTCCGGCGCCGGAGGCTCAGTTACCGCCAGCCAATGTCCCGTCAGTGCATGAAAACAGTCAGCCGCCGCACCAGGGATTTAGCCTGCGGCGCTTGTTCAGCTACAGCCGCCGCGAAGCGCTGGAGCTGCGACGTGATCCGGTACGTTCAACGCTGGCGCTGATGGGCACGGTGATCCTGATGCTGATCATGGGCTACGGCATCAGCATGGATGTGGAAAACCTGCGTTTTTCGGTGCTCGATCGTGACCAGACAGTCAGCAGCCAGGCGTGGACGCTGAATCTGGCGGGATCGCGCTATTTTATCGAGCAGCCGCCGCTCACCAGTTATGACGAGCTGGACAAACGGATGCGCTCGGGCGAAGTCGCGGTAGCCATAGAGATCCCGCCAAATTTTGGCCGCGATATCGCGCGTGGAACGCCGGTGAAGATTGGCGTCTGGGTCGATGGCGCAATGCCGAGCCGTGCGGAAACGGTCAGAGGCTACGTGCAGGCGATGCACCAGACCTGGCTGCAGGATGTGATGGCGCGTCAGCCAAATACCAGCGGGCAAAACGGATTGATGACCATTGAAACTCGCTATCGTTACAACCCGGATGTGAAAAGCCTGCCAGCGATTGTTCCGGCGGTGATCCCGCTGCTGTTGATGATGATCCCCTCCATGCTCAGCGCTCTGAGCGTGGTGCGTGAGAAAGAGCTGGGGTCGATTATCAACCTGTACGTGACGCCCACTACCCGCAGCGAGTTTTTACTCGGCAAACAGTTGCCTTACATCGTGCTGGGCATGCTGAACTTCCTGCTGCTGTGCGCGCTGTCGGTGTTTGTATTCGGCGTCCCGCATAAGGGGAGTTTTTTGACCCTGACGCTGGCCGCGCTGCTGTACGTCACCATTGCCACCGGGCTGGGATTGTTAATTTCCACGTTTATGAAAAGTCAGATCGCCGCCATTTTTGGTACGGCGATTATTACGCTGATCCCGGCGACGCAGTTTTCCGGGATGATCGACCCGGTCGCCTCGCTGGAAGGGCCGGGACGGTGGATTGGCGAAATTTACCCGACCAGCCATTTTCTGACCATCGCGCGCGGGACGTTCTCTAAAGCGCTGGATCTGACCGATCTCTGGCCGCTGTTTATTCCACTGGCGGTAGCCATTCCAGTGGTCATTGGTCTGAGCGTATTACTGCTGAAAAAACAGGAGGGGTGATGCGCCGATTACGGAATATTTATAACCTCGGCATCAAAGAGTTACGCAGCCTGCTGGGTGACAAAGCGATGCTGACGCTGATCGTCTTCGCCTTCACGGTCTCGGTTTACTCTTCTGCGACCGTTCTGCCTGGGTCGCTGCACCTGGCGCCGATTGCCATTGCCGATATGGACCAGTCACAGTTGTCGAATCGCATTGTGAACAGTTTTTATCGTCCGTGGTTTTTACCGCCGGAGATGATTACCGCCGATGAGATGGATGCCGGGCTGGATGCCGGGCGCTATACCTTCGCCGTGAACATTCCGCCTGATTTTCAGCGCGATGTACTGGCTGGGCGGCAGCCGGATATTCAGGTTAACGTCGATGCCACGCGGATGAGCCAGGCCTTTACCGGCAACAGCTATATCCAGAATATCATCGGTGGCGAGGTGAACAGCTTTGTGTCGCGTTTCCGCGATAACAGCGAGCTGCCGGTGGCGCTGGAAATGCGTATGCGCTTTAACCCCAATCTGGAACCCGCCCGCTTTGGCGCGGTGATGGCGATTATCAACAACATCACCATGCTGGCGATTGTGCTTACCGGGTCGGCGCTGATTCGCGAGCGTGAACATGGGACCATTGAGCACCTGCTGGTGATGCCGGTGACGCCATTTGAAATCATGATGGCAAAAATCTGGTCGATGGGGCTGGTGGTGCTGGTGGTTTCCGGTCTGTCACTGATGCTGATGGTAAAAGGTGTGCTCGGCGTACCGATTGAAGGCTCGATACCGCTGTTTATGCTGGGAGTGGCGCTGAGCCTGTTCGCCACCACATCAATCGGCATTTTTATGGGCACGCTGGCGCGCTCCATGCCACAACTGGGGCTGCTGATGATTCTGGTACTGCTGCCGTTACAGATGCTCTCCGGCGGCTCTACACCGCGTGAAAGCATGCCGCAGGCGGTGCAGGACATTATGCTGACGATGCCGACTACCCATTTTGTTAGCCTTGCGCAGGCGATTCTTTACCGCGGCGCAGGATTTAATATTGTCTGGCCGCAGTTCCTGACGCTGCTGGCGATTGGCAGTACGTTCTTCGTGATAGCGCTGCTGCGTTTCAGAAAGACGATTGGCACGATGGCGTAAATATTATTGCCGGGTGGCGGCTGCGCCTTACCCGGCCTACAAACGGGAATGAATGTAGGCCGGGCAACAAAACAAGCAATTACTCTTCTTTCGGCAGGCACTGCAGATGACCGTGGCGCACGCCGCGCTGGGAAATCACGTCATCGGCAAAATGCTGCACATCGCCCATGTCACCTTTTAGCACAGCGATTTCCAGACAGTCGTCATGGTTGATGTGCACGTGCAGCGTGGCGACTGATAAATCGTGGTGGTGATGTTGGGTGGAAACAATACGGCTCGCCAGGTCACGCTTCTCATGCTCATAAACATACGAGAGCACTGCGAATCCCTGAGTGCCGTGCTCCTGGGTGGTTTCCTGCGCCAGTGCGCCGCGCAGAATATCGCGGATCGCTTCGGAACGGTTGTTATAGCCACGGCGCTGGCTCAGGCTGTCGAGCGTTTCCAGTAAATCGTCATCGAGGGTAATGGTGACTCGTTGCATCTGCAATTAACCTTTCATGTGGCGCGTGGGCGCACAGGGAGTAAGGGGAATAGCGTATTTTGTAACACACGTCCGGCATCCGGGGAAAAGGTTAATGCTCTCGCAATAAACGCAGCAGGGTTGTTACCTGTTCATCCAGCGGCGCGAGCGTGTCTTTGACGATCAGATGCAGCGGGGTGGCACGGCGAGCGCCATGGCTTAACGGCAGCGGTCGTAATAGCCCCTGCTCAAGCTGCTGCTGAATTCGCTCCTCAGGCAACCAGCCGTAACCGACCTGATACATCACCGCCTCAATCGCGGCATCAATGGTCGAGAAGGTCCAGGCATCGCGCACCGCTTGCTGCGGGTTGTCGCGATCGGCAATGCGAATCAGCGGCCACGCGCGTAACGCGTCTTCATCCAGCGGCGCATCCAGCATGCAGAGCGGGTGATCGCGGTGGGCAACGGCCACGAAGTCAATATTCATCAGCCATTCGCCGCGGCCGGTGATATCCTGGCGTCGGGTCAGGACCATCACGTCCGCATCGGCATGCGCCGCCAGTCGATCGTCACCATTCTCCAGCACTTCGGTCAAACGTACCTGCGTCTGCGGCCACGCCAGCTGAAACTGCTTGAGGATCGCGAACAGGCGTTTGCGTGGGAAGATGCTATCTACCATGAAATCCAGCCGCGTTCGCGTGCCGTTTTGCAACGTTGCTGCCCGGGTTTCCACCCATAAAAAGGCCTTCAGTAACGGTTTGACCTGGCCCAACAGTAGCTCTCCCGCAGGGGTTAATACCGCCCTGCGACCTTCCGGCGTCAGCAGCGTCACGCCAAGCCGCTCCTGCAGTAGCGCCAGATTGTAGCTCACCGAAGACTGGCTACGGTTGGTCTCTTCCGCAGCTTTAGCAAAGCTGCCCAGCTCCACCACTTTCTCCAGTAAGGCCCATTGCTCCAGCGTTGTCTTGTGCATAACTCATCTAAAAATTGAATGAATATGATGTAAACATAGCGTTATTTATCCAATTTTTGAAGCGGTAAGATCCTCGCATCAAGTAAGAGGAGAACGAATATGAGCACTTTTGATAAACATGATTTGAGCGGCTTTGTCGGCAAACATCTGGTCTATACCTACGATAATGGCTGGAATTACGAGATCTACGTGAAAAACGACACCACTCTGGATTACCGTATTCACAGCGGCATTGTGGGGAATCGTTGGGTGAAGGATCAGCGGGCGTACATTGTGCGGGTTGGCGAGAGTGTTTATAAAATTTCATGGACCGAACCGACTGGGACCGACGTCAGCCTGATCGTAAATCTGGGCGACAAACTCTTTCACGGCACCATCTTTTTCCCACGCTGGGTGATTAACAATCCGCAAAAAACGGTCTGTTTCCAGAATGACCATATTCCGCTGATGATGTCATATCGCGATGCGGGTCCGGCATATCCAACTGAGGTGATTGACGAGTTTGCGACCATCACCTTCGTGCGTGACTGTGGGGCGAATAATGACAGCGTTATTGCCTGTGCGGCCAGTGAATTGCCGGAAAACTTCCCGGAAAATTTACGCTAAGGCTTCCAGACGCTGCACGGCGTCGGCGGTCAGAGTAAACGGCGTGGGCGTACACACCGCCAGGCTCAGGGTATCGAGCTGGCACTGGCTGACTGAGAGTGAGGAGGTTAGCGCGGTGCTGTCGACACTGACAATTTGCCAGGCGCTGCCGCCACGCTGTTTCACGATAGCTTCTTTACGCGTCCAGATGCGCCAGAACGCCGCCAGCTGTTGCTCCGGGCGTTCGGCCTCAACTTCGGCATGTTCCCTGAGACTGAACACCGTATTTGCCAGCGTCTGCCAGTTATCGCGCGGGCGAACGACTTCAATATCACAGCCGACTTCCCCTTCGTCGCTGAGCAGCAGGGCAATATCATCACCGCTGTGGCTGAGATTGAACCACAGCGGTGTGTCGGCGGAAAAGGCCGGTTTTCCTTGCTCGCTGTAGACGATGTCCGGTAATGGCGAAAGAGTATGGGAAAGCAGCACGCGACCTGCCAGCCAGCGCGCACGACGAGCGCCTTGCGGGGCCTGCTCACGCAGTGCGGCAGGCAGTGTGCCAGCGCTTAAAACAGAAACTTTCCCAAGAACGATCCGGTACATATCAGGGCTAACCTTTAGTAATAATGGGGTTGTTTACCATTCTATACATGCTGTTTGCAAGTTTATCCAGGTAATCGGGTTTTGGGCCTGCCGGGTCCCAGCAAAATTGCCAGTTTGCTACCGCCAGTGGTGGTTTCCATCCAGATTTTACACACGCTGGTTAACGGCACGGAGAGCAGCATACCTACCGGACCAAGCAGCCATCCCCACACCAACAGAGAGAGAAAGACGATTAGCGTCGATAATCCCAGCCGGTGCCCCATCATGCGGGGCTCGAGGATGTTGCCAATTACCATATGCACCACCAGAAACAGCGCCCCAACCAGCACACATTCGTAAACGCCGTTGAACAGCAGCGCCTGGATCATGGGTGGAACGGCGGAAATGACCGAGCCAATGTTGGGCACGTAGTTTAGCAGGAATGCCAGCACACCCCACATCAGAGCAAACTGAATCCCCATTAGCGCCAGTCCCAGCCAGACGATGGCACCGGTCCATAAGCTGAGCAACGTTTTCAGCGCCAGATAGTGAGAAACACCTTTCAGCGCCCGATGGAGCCCCGCAATATGGATTTGGGGGTTGTTCAGCGCAAAGCGCAGCTTATAGGGGACATGACGCACCTCAAACAACATAAAGACCACCGTCATCACCAGCAGAACGACGCTGGCCATGGCACCGGAAAGACTTGTCATCAGCGTGGTTGTGAAGGTCATCAGCTTGTCGGAGTCCATACGTTGCAGCATGCGCTCCGGGGACATATGCAGATTCAGAAAAGGCACCATCTCTTGCAGATACAGAACCTTGCGCGTCAGCTCCTTGTTGTATTTTGGCAGCATGGCCATGAATTCAGTAATGGATGACGCCAGAACGCCGATTAACGCCGTAAGAACGATCAGCATTACCACCACGACTAACGTTATCGCGACCGGCCGACGTACACCCCGGCGAATAAACCAGGTGACCAGCGGATTCAATACAATGGCAAAAAAAAGGGCCAGCAGAAGCTGTACGATGATATCCGCCGCGGCATGAATACCCGCGAGGATCACCACCAGAGCGGCCAGTTTGAGCAGAATGTGCAAACCCGTTTTATCGGGCTGGGCGGTTGTCATGTCGTCTTCCTGTTTGCGTTTTTGCATTAAGTGTAGCGGCTGGCTTGCGACTGATATTCCTAAACTGACTACTGATTTCTGCCCGGCAACATGGTAGAAATGAAACACTGTTGTGAAAACGTGGTGATCCTCCATGCCCGAACCCGTCGCTGAACCGACGCTTAGCGGTTTACGCCTTAATCTGCGTATTGTCTCTGTGGTGATGTTTAACTTCGCCAGCTACCTGACCATTGGTCTGCCGCTCGCTGTATTGCCAGGCTATGTCCATGATGTGATGGGATTTAGTGCTTTTTGGGCAGGGCTGGTCATCAGCCTGCAATATTTCGCTACGCTGCTGAGCCGTCCACATGCAGGTCGCTATGCCGACCTGCTGGGGCCAAAGAAGATTGTGGTATTCGGACTGTGTGGCTGTTTTTTAAGTGGTCTGGGCTACTTCCTGGCGGGCTTCACGAATGGCTGGCCGCTGGCCAGCCTGCTGCTGTTATGCCTGGGGCGCGTGATTCTAGGGATCGGGCAAAGCTTTGCCGGGACTGGCTCTACGCTGTGGGGGGTTGGGGTCGTTGGTTCAATGCATATCGGACGGGTGATTTCGTGGAACGGCATCGTGACCTATGGCGCGATGGCGATAGGCGCTCCGCTGGGCGTTCTGTTTTATGCCTGGGGTGGCTTACAGGGACTGGCGCTGACCGTGATGGGCGTGGCGCTGTTGGCAATACTGCTGGCGCTCCCTCGTCCGGCGGTGAAGGCCAGCAAAGGCAAACCGTTGCCGTTTCGCGCGGTGCTTGGGCGTGTCTGGTTGTACGGCATGGCGCTGGCCCTGGCCTCAGCCGGATTTGGAGTGATCGCCACTTTCATTACCCTGTTTTATGATGCCAAAGGCTGGGACGGTGCCGCTTTCGCGCTGACGCTTTTTAGCTGCACGTTTGTGGGGACCCGCTTGTTATTCCCAAATGGTATCAACCGTTTAGGTGGACTAAATGTGGCGATGATCTGCTTTAGCGTCGAGATTGTTGGGTTGCTGCTGGTGGGGATGGCTTCCATGCCGTGGATGGCGAAAAGCGGCGTCCTGCTGGCCGGTGCAGGGTTCTCGCTGGTGTTCCCGGCGCTGGGCGTGGTGGCGGTAAAAGCCGTCCCGCAGCAAAATCAGGGCGCTGCGCTGGCGACGTATACGGTGTTTATGGATTTATCACTGGGAGTTACGGGGCCGCTGGCCGGGCTGGTCATGACGTGGGCGGGCGTGCCGGTTATCTATCTGGCGGCGGCAGGGCTGGTGGCGGTGGCGTTATTGCTGACCTGGCGATTAAAAAAACGGCCTCAGGTGGTGTCACCGGAGGCCGAGTCATCGTCTTAACCGTTACTGGATAACCAGCGTGTTAATGATGTTTTCTGCGGTAGTCTGCGCTTTTTGCTGATCGTCAGCAGGCAGCGTGATTTGCAGAGTCAGCAGTTGGTTATCGACTTTACCCAACACCACGGAAGAGTAAGCGGTCTGGCCTTTGGCCGAGATGATGCTGTCTAACTGCTGCAGCGTGTGGCCTTTCAGCTCAATAGATTTATTGGTGACGACCTGCAACTGCGGGTCGCGGCTACGCTGCTGATCTTCCAGGCGTTTTGCCAGCACAGCCAGGTCTTCGTTGGTATTGTCGCCAACAATCACAATCACCGCTTTCTGGCCGGTTGCGTCAGAATAAACGTGCATATTGTTCGCCTGGGTGCCCAGTTTGCCGCTCTGATCGGTCATATCCGCTGGCAGGGAAAAACTGAGTTTACCGTCCAACAGGCTGACCGGTTGTCCGGTGGCGCTACTTTCTGCGGCAGCACCCTCTGCTGGCGCTTTTGTATCGCTATTATCACAGGCCGCAAGCCCCATAACCAGCAGGCCAATACCGACATATTTAACCAGATTGCGCATTGACTTCTTCCTTTCGATAAACGGCCATAACGGCTCATTCGTCCATCTTATCACAACTCGGAAAATGAACCTTTAACTCGTCTGCAATGCAGAGATTTCGGATTTATCTGCCAGCCTTTTCAGTAACATATTCAGCAGCACGCCGTACATCGGCAGGAAGAAAATAATGCTGATCAGCACTTTGAAGCAGTAGTCGACCAGCGCGATTTCCATCCAGTGCTCGGCCATAAAGGCATCTGGGCTGCGCCAGAAAGCGATAAAGAAGAAGGCTAACGTATCGCTGATGTTGCCAAACAGCGTGGAGGCCGTTGGTGCCAGCCACCAGCGACGATTCTGACGCAGGCGGTTAAAGACATGCACATCCAGAATTTGACCCAGCGCGTAAGCCATAAAGCTGGCGGCGGCGATACGGGCGACAAACAGATTAAAGTGCAGCAGTGCGCCGAATCCCTGCCACGATCCCATATAGAACAGTGATGAAACGACATAGGAGATCAGCAGCGCGGGGATCATTACCGCAAAGATGATACGTCGTGCCAACGGTGCGCCAAAAATACGCACGGTCAGATCGGTCGCGAGGAAAATAAACGGAAAGCTGAAAGCGCCCCATGTGGTATGGAAACCAAAAATGGAGATCGGTAGCTGCACCAGATAGTTGCTGGAGGTGATCACCAGCAGATGAAATAGCGATAGCCAAAACAACGCTTTTACGCGTTGAGATTGTGTAAACGGAGTCATATTGTGACCTTTTTGTTGGATGGGGTGAGGGAACCCAATAAAAAACCGTCGCATGATACTGTTTTAAGAGCACATTGCAATGGTTGTTTTTCACGCAATCGTTAACCTGATTGGCTTACGCCACAACAGAGCGTAAAATAACGCCGTTTTTGAATGAACGAGACTACGATGAGCGATCTGTTTACCTCTCCCGACCATACTCTTGATGCCCAGGGGCTGCGCTGCCCGGAACCCGTAATGATGGTGCGTAAAACCGTGCGCGGCATGCAGGCGGGTGAAACGCTGCTGATTGTCGCCGACGATCCGGCGACAACCCGTGACATTCCCGGCTTCTGTACCTTTATGGAGCATGAGCTGGTGGCAAAAGAGACCGACTCTCTGCCGTACCGCTATCTGGTGCGCAAAGGCCAGTAATCTTAGCCGGATGGCGCTAATGCAACAGCCGTCCGGCACAGACGCATTATCCTTTACGTAGTAACCGCAGCGCGTTAGCGGTCACCAGTACCGTCGCCCCCGTATCTGCCAGCACCGCCAGCCACAGTCCGGTTATTCCGAGCAGCGTGGTGACGAGAAAAATCCCCTTCAGGCCTAGCGCAATCGCAATGTTCTGGCGAATATTGGCGTGGGTGGCACGGGCTAACTGAATCATTTGCACCAGACCACGCAGGCGGTTGTGGGTCAGGGCGGCATCGGCGGTTTCCAGCGCGACATCGGTACCGCTTCCCATCGCAATGCCAATGGTGGCTGCTTTCATTGCCGGAGCATCGTTGATGCCATCGCCGACCATCGCCAGCGGCGACTGTTGGTTAAGATGGGTAACGGCCTGTACTTTATCTTCCGGTAATAGACCCGCTTTGAATTCGAGACCCAATTCACTGGCAATAGCTGCTGCCGCTCGCGGGTTATCACCCGTCAGGATCACCCCTTTCACGCCAATCTGATTAAGCTCGCTGATGGCGCTTCGGGCGTCGTCGCGCAGCGTGTCCTGTAGAGCCAGCACGCCGAGAACGGCATCGTTACGCAGCACCAGCACCACCGTTTGACCCGCGCTTTCCAGCTCGCTTATCTGCCCGGCAAAAGCATCGGCAGGCTGCTTACCGGCGGCGCAAATCAGCACGCGTTCGCCGTTGACCAGTGCTTCAATGCCAGAGCCAACCAGCGCCCGCTGATCTTTTGCGACAGGGATAGTCAGTTCGCGCGTTTGGGCTTCCCGAACAATCGCCTGCGCCAGCGGGTGCGTCGCGCCTTGCTCTACTGCTGCCGCCAGCGCCAGCAGTTCTGCCTCGCCAATACCGCTTGCCGGGTGAATCGCCGTGACGCGCGGTTTACCGACGGTCAGGGTGCCGGTTTTATCAAACGCGACCTGCGTTATCCTACCCAACTGCTCCAGCGCGGCCCCGCCTTTGATTAACGCGCCACGACGCGCCGCGGCGGCAAGGCCAGAGGTAATGGCTGCGGGTGTGGAAATCACCAGCGCACATGGGCAGCCAATCAGCAGCAGCGTCAGCCCCTTATAAATCCACTCCTGCCAGGATGCGGCAAACAGCAGCGGTGGTACAAGGGTGACCAACAACGCAACCGCCATAATGGCTGGGGTGTAAATCCGGCTGAAACGGTCAATAAAGCGCTCAATGGGGGCGCGGCGTTCTTCCGCTTCTTCAATCAATTTCAGAATACGGTCAATGGCGCTGGCACCCGGTTCGGAGAGTACTTCCAGCGTTACCAGACGGTCCACGCTGGTGGCGCCCGCCGGGACTTTCTCGCCGGTGGCGCGCTCAACCGGTATCGATTCGCCGGTCAGGGCGCTTTCATCAAAGCTGGCAAACCCGGAGACCAGCTTGCCATCGGCAGGTAAACGCCCACCCGCGGCAACCTCGATAACATCGCCTGGCTGGAGAGTATTGATAGCAACCTCTTCGCGCTCGCCGTTACGCAGGCGCGTGGCGGTTTCCGGCTTGAGCGCCATCAGTGCGCTGACCCCTTTACGTGCGCGGCTGGCGGCCCATCCTTCCAGGCGTTCGCCAATTAAAAACAGCAGCAGCACCATGGCGGCTTCTGCCGTCGCGCCGATAAACAGTGCGCCAATGGCGGCCACGCTCATCAACGTTTCAATGGCAAAGTAGCTGCCGGTTTTCATCAGACGCAGGGCCTGACGGGCAATGGGATACAGACCTACCAGAGTGGTGGCGATAAATGCTATCTGGCCAAAGGGGTGATTGAACTGCTCCAGCCCCCAGCTAATCGCCATCATGATAATCAGCGAAATCAGCGGCAGGTTCTCTTTAAACCGCGACTCGGGGGCGGCGTCTGGCGCTTGCTCATCGCGCAGGGTATAGCCTGCCTTTTGCACTGCGCTTTCAACTTGCAGGCGGATATCGGAACCCGCGTCGACTACCAGTTTTTCGGTGGCGAACAGAACCTGGACCTGGTTGACGCCGTTGACCTGGCGGACCGCATTCTCCACTTTTCGGGCGCAGGCTGCACAGTCCATGCCTGCCACTTTCCAGGAGTAGCGGGTACCCATTACGGTACCGGATACGGGTGGTGGGGTGGCGCAACTTCCTTCGCAGCAGCAGTCGTCAGTCTTTTGTGGCGCAGGCGCTAGCTTGAAAGAAGAAAATTGTGGGGCTTTTTTGCCACTGGAATCGGGTGTCGACATGGCATCCTCCGGTTGATAATCATTTCATATTAACCGGAGGATACACTCTGGAGTCGACTCCAGAGTCAAGCGTTTTAAAGATACAACGAACGAACAATCAGGAAATGTCCGGCGAAGTAGCAGGCGGCAGCAATTGCGTTATCGGCGCGGAAGCGGCGACGGTAATGGCTACCCAGCCAGACAATGTTGCCGATGAACAGGAGTGATGCGCCCATAAAGGCCGACAGCGCCGGAGCGGTCGGGCGGAAGAACCACAGCTCACCAGCCATCCAGACCATCATCAGCGTGATACCAATAAAGGTACAGATAGCGATGCGTAGCTCTTCCAGACGCGTCCAGATCACGGCAATCAGCAACGCCCCCAGCACCACCAGCACCAACGGCAAAGGCCAGAAGAACGACAGCGTCATTTGGCTGGCGAAGTAAATGGTATACAGCAGATGCGACAGGAAGAATGCCCCCACGGCATACAAAAGGCGTTGGCGCGGTAACAGCGTCAGCGCATCGCCCAGCAGCGAGGCAAGCAGGCCAGCCAGCACCAGATAGCTGACAGCATTAAACATTGGCGCCTGCCAGGCCAGCAGCGCCAGCAGGAGTAAGGTTAGGGGTTTAAAGACCCAGCGTTGCCAGGCGGGCCCACGATAGGAAGCATCCACGAACAACCATGCGGAAAGGCAGACAGCGATAAACGACCAAAGCATCTTAGTTCCTTGAATTCGTTATTTTTTCGTAAGCGGGGTGCTCACGGCTCTACTGTTCAGTGTAGAGGTCGACACTGCCAGATGACAACACCATAACAGGCAATGTATGCTTATTTCCGCATTTTCTGATGGGTTAATAATATGAGCAAACCACCACTTTTTTTCATTGTTATCATTGTATTAATCGTTGTTGCTGCGTCGTTTCGCTTCGTTCAGCAGCGGCGTGAAAAAGCCGATAATGATACTGCGCCGTTAGTGCAAAAGCAGGTGGTGGTGAGTAACAAACGGGAAAAACCGCTTAACGATCGGCGATCCCGCCAGCAGGAAGTGAGCCCGGCGGGGACCAGCATGCGCTATGAAGTCAGTTTTAAGCCACAAAGTGGCGGCTTCGAGCAGACGTTTCGTCTGGATGCCCAGCAGTACCATGCGTTAACGGTCGGGGATAAGGGAACGCTGAGTTACAAAGGTTCGCGTTTTGTTGATTTTACAGTGAACGCCAAGGTTTCATCTGACTGATGCCGGATGGCGGCTTACGCTTTGTCCGGCCTGGAGATTTTGTCGCCCCGGCCTGCTAAGCGCCGCCGGGCGAAAAGATCACAGTTACTTTTTCAACTGATCTTTAATCTTCTTCTGCCAAACCAGTAACTCAAAGACGCCGAACAGAAAAATACGGATTTTCTCTCCGCGGGTCATCTGCGGGCCATCTTTAGGCATGGTGCTTTTTAACAGCGCCAGTTGCATGCCGTGCATTAGCACCATAAAAATCAGTGCGACGTTAACGAAGATGTTAAGCGGGCGTGGAAAGGGTTGGAAAATATTGAGTAGTAAAAATGCCCAGACGCACAACATCAGCAGGCGTCCCAGGTTAATCAGCATCGTGTTCTCCTCGTGCTTCACGTTGGTAAAGGCGATAGGCGACCTGTCCGGCGACTTTTTCGCGGTACAGCGACCAGTTCACCGGAACCGGCGGCAAACCGTTTTCTACTTCGCTTTCAACGTAAATATACGCTTCATTTGCCAGCCAGCCATGAGTTTCCAGAAGAGTTAATGTTTCTTCCAGTAATCCTTTGCGAAACGGCGGGTCAACAAACACCACGTTATGCGGCGTACCCGTCTGGGCCAAAAATGTCAGGGTATTGGTGTTGACGACCCGGGCATGGGGGGCTTTCAGCGTGGCGAGATTGTTTTGTAGCTGCTGTGATACCGCGCGATCCATTTCCAGAAGCGTCGCATTTGCCGCATAGCGAGAGAGGGCTTCTAGCCCCAGCGCGCCGCTGCCGGCGAAGCAGTCCAGGCAGTGAGCATCGACCATTACCGGGGCCAGCCAGTTAAATAAGGTTTCGCGTACGCGGTCGGTGGTTGGGCGCAGACCGGGACTATCCGGAACCGGGAGTTTACGGCCACGCCATTGGCCGCCAATAATGCGGATCTGGCCGCTACCAGAGTGATTCGGTTTTTTCATTTCAATTATTGCTCAATCCGCTGCTGACGTGTCATTCCAGGCGGTGATGTGAGTTAAGTTAACCCGTCGCCTTTCAAGTTACCTCTTCGTTGACTGCACTTACTCACCCGAATCACTTACTAAAAGTAAGCTCATCGGGATTCGTGCGCTTGCCGCCTTGACGTAACTCGAAATTCATTGGGTATAAGTGATAGACTATTTCATCATTTTTTTAGCTGCTATGTACATAGCGTTGACGCTGTGCCATGAAGCAACAGCGGGGGAGTGTAGTCGCAAATGGCGAAAGAGAAAAAACGTGGCTTTTTTTCCTGGCTGGGCTTTGGTCAAAAAGAGCAGGCACCGGAAAACGAGACAGAATTAAAAAACGAAGAACAACAACCGGTTGCTGAAGAAACTACCGTCGTTGACGAACCGCCGCGCGCCGAGGAAACCCGTAGCGAGGCGGAAACGGAAGCTTTTGCAGCTGAAGTTGTTGAAGTGACTGAACAGGTTGCGGAAATCGAAAAACTGCAGCCGGAAGCAGAACCTGTTGCCGAACAATCGCAGCCGGAGATTGAGCGGGTTGCTGAACCTGCAGCAGAACCCGTTGTGGAAACGCCAGCAGCGACGGTTATCGAACGCGAAGAATTGCCGCTGCCGGAAGAGGTGAAAACCGAAGAGGTTTCTGCCGAAGAGTGGCAGGCCGAAGCGGAAACCGTGGAAATCGTTGAGGCGGTTGAAGAAGAAGCCGAAAACGAACCGCACCTGACTGATGAAGAGCTGGAAGCGCAGGCGCTGGCTGCTGAGGCAGCTGAAGAAGCCGTGATGGTGGTGCCGGTAGAAGAACCTGCCGTAGAAGCACCGACAGAAGAAGAGGGAGTCCAGGAGCAGGAAAAACCAACGAAAGAAGGTTTCTTTGCGCGTCTGAAACGCAGCCTCCTGAAAACAAAAGAAAACCTTGGTTCCGGATTTATCAGTCTGTTCCGTGGTAAAAAGATCGACGATGATCTGTTTGAAGAGCTGGAAGAACAACTGCTGATCGCCGACGTGGGCGTAGAAACGACCCGCAAGATTATTGCGAATCTGACGGAAGGTGCCAGCCGTAAGCAGCTCAAAGACGCGGAAGCGCTGTACGGCCTGCTGAAAGAAGAGATGGGCGAGATTCTGGCGAAGGTGGAAGAACCGCTGAATGTTGATGGCAAGACGCCGTTTGTTATCTTAATGGTTGGCGTCAACGGCGTGGGTAAAACCACCACTATCGGAAAGCTGGCGCGTCAGTTTGAGCAGCAGGGTAAATCGGTGATGCTGGCGGCAGGCGATACCTTCCGTGCGGCGGCGGTAGAGCAGCTGCAGGTCTGGGGTCAGCGTAACAACATCCCGGTGATTGCTCAGCATACCGGCGCGGATTCCGCGTCCGTCATCTTTGATGCTATCCAGGCGGCGAAGGCGCGTAATGTAGATGTGCTGATCGCTGATACCGCAGGGCGTTTGCAGAACAAATCGCACCTGATGGAAGAATTGAAAAAAATCGTTCGCGTCATGAAGAAGCTCGACGAAGATGCGCCGCATGAAGTTATGCTGACTATCGACGCCAGCACCGGGCAGAATGCGATAAGCCAGGCCAAACTGTTCCATGAAGCCGTGGGCTTAACCGGTATCACCCTGACTAAGCTGGACGGTACAGCGAAGGGCGGGGTCATCTTCTCGGTTGCCGATCAGTTTGGCATCCCTATCCGCTATATCGGTGTGGGCGAACGTATCGAGGATTTACGTCCGTTTAAAGCGGACGATTTTATAGAGGCACTTTTTGCCCGAGAGGATTAACAATGATTCGCTTTGAACATGTCAGCAAGGCCTATCTCGGTGGGAGACAAGCGCTGCAGGGAGTTACCTTCCATATGCAGCCTGGCGAGATGGCATTTCTGACCGGCCACTCCGGCGCGGGGAAAAGTACCCTGCTGAAGCTGATTTGTGGAATTGAACGGCCCAGCGCCGGGAAAATCTACTTCAGCGGACATGACATCAGCCGTTTGAAAAACCGTGAAGTGCCGTTTCTGCGTCGTCAGATTGGCATGATTTTTCAGGATCACCACCTGTTGATGGACAGAACCGTGTTTGACAACGTGGCAATCCCGCTGATCATCGCGGGTGCCAGCGGGGACGATATTCGTCGTCGCGTGTCAGCGGCGCTGGATAAGGTCGGACTGTTGGACAAAGCGAAAAACTTCCCTATTCAGCTCTCCGGCGGTGAACAACAGCGCGTGGGCATCGCCCGTGCGGTAGTGAACAAACCTGCGGTATTGCTGGCGGATGAACCTACGGGGAACCTGGATGACGCGTTGTCGGAAGGGATCCTTCGCCTGTTTGAAGAGTTTAACCGCGTCGGGGTCACGGTATTAATGGCCACGCACGATATTGGCCTGATCTCCCGTCGCTCCTATCGCCAAATGGTTCTGAGCGATGGACATCTGCATGGAGGCCTGGCCCATGAATAGACGTGACGCTATTAATCAAATCAAACAGTTCGGTGGCCGACTGGATCGCTTCCGTAAATCGGGCGGCGCGCCGGGAGATGGCGGTCGTAACGCGCCAAAGCGGGCGAAAGCCGCGCCAAAGCCGAACTCGCGTAAAACCAATGTCTTTAACGAGCAGGTACGCTACGCGTTCCAGGGCGCGTTACAGGACCTGAAAAGCAAGCCGCTGGCGACGTTCCTGACGGTGATGGTTATTGCCATCTCCCTGACGCTGCCAAGCGTATGCTACATGGTTTATAAGAACGTCGACCATGCGGCAAGCCAGTATTATCCTTCTCCGCAGATCACCGTTTACCTGCAAAAAACGCTGGATGATGATGCAGCGGCGCGGGTGGTTGGTCAGTTGCAGGCCGAGCAGGGCGTGGAGAAAGTGAATTATCTTTCCCGCGATGACGCGCTGGGCGAATTCCGTAACTGGTCCGGCTTTGGCGGCGCGCTGGATATGCTGGAAGAGAACCCGCTACCGGCCGTGGCGGTAGTTATCCCGAAACTGGACTTCCAGGGCACGGAGTCGCTGAACACGCTGCGCGACCGTATCGCACAAATCAACGGTATTGATGAAGTGCGCATGGATGACAGCTGGTTTGCCCGTCTGGCTGCGCTGACGGGCCTTGTCGGACGCGTCTCCGCGATGATTGGCGTGCTGATGGTAGCGGCGGTCTTCCTCGTCATCGGTAACAGTGTGCGGCTGAGTATTTTTGCGCGTCGCGATACCATTAACGTGCAGAAACTGATTGGCGCGACGGATGGGTTTATCCTGCGTCCGTTCCTCTACGGCGGTGCGCTGCTCGGTTTTTCCGGCGCATTTCTTTCACTGATTTTGTCAGAAATTTTGGTGATGCGCCTGTCGTCAGCGGTTACTGAGGTGGCGCAGGTTTTTGGAACTAAGTTTGATATCAACGGCTTATCATTCGATGAATGCCTGTTATTACTGCTGGTGTGCTCGATGATTGGCTGGGTGGCAGCCTGGCTTGCCACGGTTCAACATTTACGCCACTTTACCCCCGATTAAAAAATCTCTGGTATAATCTTTCCCTGCACTGAGTAGTTCGCTCTGCAGGGAAAGAGTCCCTGTTATCTCTTCCCAGCGTATTCATTGTGATGTCACATTTTGTGCGTAATCTATACACATTACGACATGGAACTTGTGGATAAAATCACTGTCTGATAAAAGATTGAATGATATTCTCGTTGCTCATAAGCTCTGGCATGGTTGTTGCTATTGGTTTTAGCCAACCCGTCAGATGAAAAGATTGAGAGGATTTGAATGACCAAAGAAATGCAAAATTTAGCTTTAGCCCCTGTTGGTAACCTGGAATCTTACATCCGGGCTGCGAACGCGTGGCCGATGTTGTCGGCTGACGAGGAGCGGCTACTTGCTGAAAAGCTGCATTACCAGGGCGATCTGGAAGCAGCTAAAACGCTGATCCTGTCTCACCTGCGCTTTGTTGTTCATGTTGCTCGTAATTATGCGGGCTATGGCCTGCCGCAGGCGGATCTGATTCAGGAAGGCAATATCGGCCTGATGAAAGCCGTGCGCCGTTTCAACCCGGAAGTGGGTGTGCGCCTGGTTTCTTTCGCCGTGCACTGGATCAAAGCTGAGATCCACGAATACGTTCTGCGTAACTGGCGTATCGTAAAAGTCGCGACCACCAAAGCGCAGCGTAAGCTGTTCTTTAACCTGCGTAAAACCAAGCAGCGTCTGGGCTGGTTCAATCAGGATGAAGTTGAAATGGTTGCTCGTGAGCTGGGTGTTTCCAGCAAAGACGTGCGCGAAATGGAATCCCGTATGGCGGCGCAGGACATGACGTTTGACATGTCTTCAGACGACGAGTCTGACAGCCAGCCGATGGCACCGGTTCTTTATCTGCAGGATAAATCATCTAACTTTGCCGACGGCATTGAAGAAGATAACTGGGAAGATCAGGCCGCGAACAAACTGACCCACGCAATGGAGGGTCTGGACGAGCGTAGCCAGGACATCATTCGCGCCCGTTGGCTGGACGAAGACAACAAGTCGACGTTGCAAGAACTGGCCGATCGCTACGGCGTCTCTGCTGAACGTGTTCGTCAGCTTGAAAAGAACGCCATGAAAAAACTGCGTGCGGCGATCGAAGCATAATCTTCCGCCGACCTGGAAATGCTGATAAACCCTGGATGAAAATCCGGGGTTTTTTGTTTTTATCTCTCCCTCTCCTCTGACGTTTATGCTATTTGTCATCAGGTTGTTATCTGCATGTCAAATTTAGCTATTCCAAAATAATAAAAATCGGGTATGTTTTAGCAGAGTATGCTGCTAAAGCACGGGTGGCTATCCAATAATCGAAATAAAGTGCTGAACAACAACATCACAACACACGTAATAACCACAATAATGGGGATTGTCAGGATGAATATGAAGGGTAAAGCGTTATTGGCAGGATGTATCGCCCTGTCTTTGAGCAATATGGCGTTTGCTAAGGATATTAAAGTTGCCGTCGTCGGGGCGATGTCTGGCCCGGTAGCGCAGTATGGCGATCAGGAATTTACCGGCGCAGAGCAGGCAATTGCGGATATCAATGCCAAGGGCGGCGTGAAAGGTGACAAACTGGTCATGGTGAAATATGACGATGCCTGTGACCCGAAACAAGCGGTAGCGGTTGCGAACAAAGTGGTCAACGACGGGATTAAATACGTAATCGGTCACCTGTGCTCTTCTTCCACTCAGCCTGCGTCAGACATCTATGAAGACGAAGGTATTCTGATGATCACTCCAGCGGCAACGGCGCCGGAGCTGACCGCGCGCGGCTATAGCCTGGTAATGCGTACCACTGGTCTGGATTCCGATCAGGGCCCAACGGCCGCCAAATATATCGTTGAAAAAGTGAAGCCGCAGCGCATCGCGATTATTCATGATAAGCAGCAGTACGGTGAAGGCCTGGCCCGCGCGGTGCAGGATGGCCTGAAAAAGGGTAACGCCAACGTGGTGTTCTTTGACGGGATCACCGCCGGGGAAAAAGATTTTTCTACGCTGGTGGCACGTTTGAAGAAAGAGAACATCGATTTCGTTTACTACGGCGGTTACCACCCGGAAATGGGGCAAATCCTGCGCCAGGCACGCGCCGCGGGTCTGAAAACCCAGTTTATGGGGCCAGAAGGTGTAGCGAACGTGTCGCTGTCTAACATCGCCGGTGAATCTGCAGAAGGTTTACTGGTAACGAAACCGAAGAACTACGACCAGGTTCCAGCGAACAAACCCATCGTAGATGCTATCAAAGCTAAGAAACAGGATCCGAGCGGCGCATTCGTATGGACCACCTACGCCGCGCTGCAATCTTTGCAGGCCGGTCTGAACCAGTCTGACGATCCCGCTGAAATTGCCAAATACCTGAAAGCAAACTCAGTGGAAACCGTGATGGGGCCGCTGTCATGGGATGCGAAGGGCGACCTGAAAGGCTTCGAATTCGGCGTGTTTGACTGGCATGCAAACGGGACGGCGACAGACGCCAAGTGATTTTCCCGGCGCCTTTCGTGCCGCAGGTGTGTTGGCTGCGTTATTCAACCCCGGTCACTTACTTATGTAAGCTCCGGGGATTTTATAACTTGCCGCCTGCCTGCAACACAAAATTCTTGGGAAAATACTCGTAATACAATTGGTTGGGGGCGGTTTTCTACCGTTTCTCCCAGCCATTCTCCTGGACCGTAAACCCTAACACCTGCATAAATGCGGCCATCACGCTGCGGTCTTCAACGCCGACGTCGGCCATCCACCACGAACTCACGTCAGGGTTTTCCCGGATCACTTCTTCGATCAAATACTGCCCGACGCCGCGACGGCGGGTGATATCGCGCACGCGCAATGAATCCAGTGCGCCTTGTGTGCCGCTCAGGGTTACCCGCACGGCACCTAACAGACGCTCGTTAAAGCGTGCGGCGTAGATCTGGTGCGTTTCATCTACGCTTAATGATGAGGCGGAATATTCCGGCCAGATTTTGCCCAGATCAATCAGGTCCTGGTCGCTAAAGTTATCTAAACGAACGATGGTCAGCTTCATTAACAGCATGTCCAAATCACAAAAGATGGAATCAGTGTACCGAAATAATTCGCCCGGATGCTTTCTCTTTTTAATGCGATTAACCAGGTTAATAGTTTTGTAACAACGACAATGACAGATTGAAACAGTAGAGATTGAAAAACAGGCAGGATAATACCCTGGAATGCAGCATTTTATTCCGCTCTTTGTGCCGTTATTTTATGCTGACAAATGCACTTTTTTTTGTTTATCTATAGTGAAAAGCAGAATATTATCTTTTCTTAATCGACTGAAAAATAGAGATTTTAGCCGTAATTTGCTTAAAAAACTGCGCTAAACCATTAACGAGACTGGTAAAAATAGTACAGTTCAAAAAAAGCACAGTCTGCTTTTTAACCACATAAATACAAAATATATACATCATCACGAATGGGGATTCAGGAAAATGAAACGGAATGCGAAAACAATCATCGCAGGGGTGATAGCACTGGCAATGTCACACGCGGTCATGGCGGAGGATATCAAGGTCGCTGTTGTCGGGGCGATGTCAGGTCCGGTCGCGCAGTGGGGTGATATGGAATTTAATGGCGCACGTCAGGCCATTAAAGATATCAATGCCAAAGGCGGGGTCAAAGGCGACAAACTGGTTGCCGTCGAATATGACGACGCCTGCGATCCGAAACAGGCCGTTGCGGTAGCGAACAAAATCGTCAATGATGGCATTCAGTACGTTATTGGTCATCTGTGCTCATCTTCCACGCAGCCCGCATCAGATATCTATGAAGACGAAGGCATTCTGATGATTTCCCCGGGCGCGACCAACCCGGAACTTACCCAGCGCGGTTACGCACACATTATGCGTACAGCGGGCCTGGACTCCTCTCAGGGGCCGACCGCCGCGAAATACATTCTGGAGAAGGTGAAGCCGCAACGCATCGCCATCATTCACGATAAACAGCAATACGGTGAAGGCCTGGCGCGTTCAGTGCAGGAGAGCCTGAAAGCGGGCAAAGCCAATATCGTCTTCTTTGACGGGATCACTGCCGGGGAAAAAGATTTTTCTGCGCTGATCGCCCGCCTGAAAAAAGAAAATATCGATTTTGTTTATTACGGCGGATACTACCCGGAAATGGGACAAATGCTGCGCCAGGCTCGCTCCGTCGGGCTGAATACCCAGTTTATGGGGCCTGAGGGCGTGGGCAATACGTCGCTGTCTAACATTGCCGGTGATGCCGCTGAAGGCATGTTGGTGACCATGCCAAAACGCTATGACCAGGATCCGGCGAATAAAGCTATCGTCGATGCGCTCAAAGCTGACAAGAAAGATCCAACCGGGCCGTACGTGTGGATCACTTATGCAGCCGTCCAGTCACTGGCGACAGCAATGGATCGCAGCGGTAGCAAAGAGCCGTTGGAGCTGGTGAAAGATCTGAAAGCACACGGGGCTGACACCGTGATTGGGCCGCTGAAATGGGACGAAAAAGGCGATTTGAAGGGATTTGAGTTTGGTGTCTTCCAGTGGCACGCGGACGGATCATCGACCGTCGCGAAGTAATAGCTGAAGACGAGTTATCCCACCGCCCGTGTAAAACGGGCGGGTTAAGAAAGGTTACCTTATGTCCGAGCAGTTCCTCTATTTCTTGCAGCAGATGTTTAACGGCGTCACGCTGGGAAGCACCTACGCGCTGATCGCTATCGGTTACACGATGGTGTACGGCATTATCGGCATGATCAACTTCGCCCACGGCGAGGTGTATATGATCGGCAGCTATGTCTCCTTTATGATCATCGCTGCGTTAATGATGATGGGTATTGATTCCAGCTGGCTACTGGTCGCGGCGGGCTTTGTCGGCGCGATTGTGATTGCCAGCGCCTACGGCTGGAGCATTGAACGCGTAGCGTATCGGCCCGTGCGCAGCTCTAAGCGCCTGATCGCGCTGATTTCCGCTATCGGGATGTCCATCTTCCTGCAAAACTACGTCAGCCTGACGGAAGGTTCGCGCGATGTGGCGCTGCCCAGCCTGTTTAACGGCCAGTGGACCGTCGGCAGTAGCGAAAACTTCTCTGCTTCCATCACCACCATGCAGTTGGTTATCTGGATTGTAACCTTCCTGGCGATGCTGGCGCTGACGCTGTTTATCCGTTACTCCCGTATGGGCCGTGCCTGCCGTGCCTGCGCGGAAGACCTGAAAATGGCCAGCCTGCTCGGCATAAATACCGATCGCGTGATTGCGCTGACCTTTGTGATTGGCGCGGCAATGGCGGCGGTAGCGGGCGTACTGCTCGGCCAGTTCTACGGCGTAATTAACCCCTATATCGGCTTTATGGCCGGGATGAAAGCCTTTACTGCGGCGGTACTGGGCGGCATCGGCAGCATTCCTGGGGCGATGATCGGCGGTCTGATTCTGGGGGTCGCGGAAGCGCTCTCCTCTGCTTATCTGAGTACCGAATACAAAGACGTGGTTTCATTCGCGCTGCTGATTTTGGTGCTGCTGGTGATGCCGACCGGTATTCTGGGTCGCCCGGAGGTAGAGAAAGTATGAAACCGATGCATTTTGCAATGGCGCTGCTCTCTGCCGCTATGTTCTTCATCCTGGCGGGCGTCTTTATGGGCGTCCAGTTGGAGCTTGACGGCACCAAACTGGTGGTGGATAGCGCCGCGGATATCCGCTGGCAGTGGGTGTTTATCGGCACTGGCGTGGTTTTTCTCTTCCAACTGTTGCGTCCAGCTTTCCAGAAGGGCCTGAAGAGTGTCTCCGGACCGAAGTTTATTCTGCCGGCGATTGATGGCTCCACCGTTAAACAGAAGCTGTTCCTGGTCGCGCTGCTGGTGATTGCCGTGGCGTGGCCGTTTATGGTGTCGCGCGGTACGGTTGATATTGCCACGTTGACGATGATTTATATCATCCTCGGCCTCGGCTTAAACGTGGTGGTAGGGCTTTCCGGTCTGCTGGTGCTGGGCTACGGCGGCTTCTATGCCATCGGTGCTTACACCTTCGCGCTGCTGAACCACTATTACGGACTCGGCTTCTGGACCTGTCTGCCGCTGGCGGGGCTGGTTTCCGCTGCTGCGGGCTTTATGCTCGGCTTCCCGGTACTGCGCCTGCGCGGTGACTATCTGGCGATTGTGACTTTAGGCTTCGGCGAAATCGTCCGTATCCTGCTGCTCAACAACACTGAAGTGACCGGTGGCCCGAACGGTATCAGCCAGATCCCGAAACCGACCTTTTTCGGTCTGGAGTTCAGCCGTACTGCCCGTGAAGGTGGCTGGGATACCTTCAGCAACTTCTTTAACGTGAAGTACGATCCCTCTGACCGCGTGATTTTCCTTTATCTGGTGGCGCTGCTGCTGGTGGTCTTCTCGCTGTTTGTCATCAACCGTCTGCTGCGTATGCCGTTGGGTCGTGCGTGGGAAGCGCTGCGCGAAGATGAAATAGCCTGTCGCTCGTTGGGCTTAAACCCTACGCGCATCAAGCTGACCGCTTTTACCATCAGCGCCGCGTTTGCCGGTTTTGCCGGTACGTTGTTTGCCGCGCGTCAGGGTTTTGTCAGCCCGGAATCCTTCACCTTTGCCGAGTCGGCCTTTGTGCTGGCGATTGTGGTACTGGGCGGAATGGGCTCACAGTTTGCAGTGATCCTCGCGGCCATCCTGCTGGTGGTGTCACGCGAGCTGATGCGTGATTTCAATGAATACAGCATGTTAATGCTGGGTGGTTTAATGGTACTGATGATGATCTGGCGTCCGCAGGGCTTGTTGCCGATGACCCGTCCGCAGTTGAAGCTGAAAAACGGGGAAGCAAAAGGAGAGCAGGCATGAGTCAGCCATTATTATCCGTCAACGGCCTGATGATGCGCTTCGGCGGTCTGCTGGCGGTAAACAACGTTGAACTGGAGCTGAGACCACAGGAGATCGTCTCGTTAATCGGGCCAAACGGCGCGGGAAAAACCACGGTCTTTAACTGCCTGACCGGTTTTTATAAGCCGACGGGTGGGACGATTAAGCTGCGCGACCAGCATCTGGAAGGGCTGCCGGGTCAGCAAATTGCGCGGATGGGCGTGGTGCGTACTTTCCAGCACGTGCGTCTGTTTCGCGAGATGACGGTGATTGAAAACCTGCTGGTGGCGCAACATCAGCAGCTGAAAACCGGCGTCTTCTCCGGCCTGTTGAAAACCCCGTCGTTCCGTCGCGCGCAGAGTGAAGCGTTGGATCGCGCCGCCACCTGGCTGGAGCGTATTGGTTTGCTGGAGCACGCCAACCGTCAGGCCAGTAACCTGGCCTACGGCGACCAGCGCCGTCTGGAGATTGCTCGTTGCATGGTGACCCAGCCGGAAATCCTGATGCTCGACGAACCCGCCGCAGGCCTCAACCCGAAAGAGACCAAAGAGCTGGACGAGCTGATTGCTGAACTGCGTAACCATCACAACACCACCATTTTGTTGATTGAGCACGACATGAAGCTGGTGATGGGTATTTCCGACCGTATTTACGTGGTGAATCAGGGCACGCCGCTGGCGAACGGGACGCCGGAACAGATTCGTAACAACCCGGACGTGATCCGCGCCTATTTAGGTGAAGCATAATGGTGGTGACGCATAATATGGAAAAAGTCATGTTGTCCTTTGACAAAGTCAGCGCCCACTACGGCAAGATACAGGCGCTGCACGACGTCAGCTTGTATATCAATCAGGGTGAAATCGTGACGCTTATCGGCGCCAACGGTGCGGGAAAAACCACGCTGCTTGGTACGCTGTGCGGCGATCCGCGTGCGACAAGTGGGCGAATTGTCTTTGATGGGAAAGACATTACCGACTGGCAGACGGCGAAAATCATGCGCGAAGCGGTAGCGATTGTTCCGGAAGGGCGTCGCGTGTTTTCCCGCATGACGGTGGAAGAGAACCTGGCGATGGGCGGCTTCTTTGCCGAAAAGGACCAGTTTCAGGAACGCATCAAGTGGGTGTATGACTTGTTTCCCCGCCTGCATGAACGTCGAATTCAGCGTGCGGGCACGATGTCCGGCGGTGAACAGCAGATGCTGGCGATAGGCCGTGCGCTGATGAGTCAGCCGCGGCTGCTGCTGCTTGATGAGCCGTCGCTGGGTCTGGCGCCGATTATCATCCAGCAGATCTTCAACACCATCGAACAACTGCGCGAGCAGGGGATGACAATCTTCCTCGTCGAACAGAACGCTAACCAGGCGCTGAAGCTCGCCGATCGCGGCTACGTGCTGGAAAACGGTCATGTGGTGTTGGAAGACACCGGTGATGCGTTACTGGCTAACGAAGCAGTGCGCAGCGCGTATCTGGGCGGTTAACATTCTCTGAATGGACAAGGGGGCCTGATATGGCCCCTTTTTATTGCTCTATGTTATTATTGAGAATAGTTATCAATAATAACAGTGAACATGGAGAAAGGATGATACGTTCCGGTATCTGCATGATGATTGGCGGTTTGTTTTTGACGCTTTCATCAAATACCCTGGCCTTAACACCGCCAGCGTTCGACCCGCGCGACCCTTCAATCTGGGAAGAGAAACCGGACAACTCGTTAGCCCAGTCCAGCTCGCCCTGTGAAGTGTTCACCACCTCTGTCTGCCCGGGCTGGGAAGATGAGAAATCGGATATTCAGCGCGAACGTGAGCGGCGGGAACAGCAGCGTTTACAGAATGAATATGAACGACGCTGGCGTAAAGATTAATGTTCCTTGTTGGCTGCAACAGATAACGTCATCCTGGCCGGGTAAGACATAGCGCTACCCGGCTTTGTTGTGCACCACCCCGCATTTTCCTGTCACTACGCTTTCACCGCCTTGCCATCTGTTTGTCGCCTTACTATCTTTTTTTTGTAATAAAAAAGTTATTTTTCTGTCATTCGAGCATGTCATGTTACCCCCGCGAGCATAAAACGCGTGATATCGCGCATCCGGCACAACAAGAGAGATAACCGATGATATCGTTACGACATACAGCTTTAGGACTGGCACTTAGCCTGGCGTTTGCAGGTCAGGCTCTGGCCGTCACCACTATCCCGTTCTGGCACTCAATGGAAGGTGAACTGGGTAAAGAAGTTGATTCACTGGCGCAACGTTTTAATGCCGCCAATCCCGACTACAAAATTGTTCCGCAGTACAAAGGCAACTACGAGCAGAGCCTGAGCGCAGGTATTGCGGCTTTCCGTACCGGAAACGCACCTGCGCTACTGCAGGTTTATGAAGTGGGCACGGCAACGATGATGGCCTCGAAAGCCATTAAACCGGTCTATGAAGTATTCAAAGAGGCTGGTATTAACTTCGATGAGTCTCAGTTCGTGCCGACGGTTTCCGGTTATTACACCGACTCTAAAAGCGGACACTTACTCTCCCAGCCGTTTAACAGCTCCACGCCGGTGCTGTACTACAACAAAGATGCCTTCAAAAAAGCCGGTTTAGACCCTGAGCAGCCGCCAAAAACCTGGCAGGATCTGGCGGAATACACCGCGAAGCTGAAAGCAGCAGGCATGAAGTGCGGCTACGCCAGCGGCTGGCAGGGATGGATTCAGATTGAAAACTTCAGCGCCTGGAATGGTCTGCCGGTGGCCACCAAAAACAACGGCTTTGACGGTACTGACGCGGTGCTGGAATTCAATAAACCGGAACAGGTGAAACATATCGCCCTGCTGGAAGAGTTGAACAAAAAAGGGGATTTCAGCTACTTCGGGCGTAAAGACGAGTCTACCGAGAAGTTCTATAACGGGGATTGTGCCATTACCACTGCCTCTTCCGGTTCTCTGGCTGACATCCGCCACTACGCCAAATTCAACTATGGCGTGGGCATGATGCCGTACGATGCCGATGTGAAGGGCGCGCCGCAGAACGCGATTATCGGGGGAGCCAGCCTGTGGGTGATGCAGGGTAAAGACAAAGCAACCTACGAAGGCGTGGCACAGTTCCTCAACTTCCTGGCGAAGCCTGAAATTGCTGCCGAATGGCACCAGAAGACCGGCTACCTGCCCATTACCACCGCCGCGTACGACTTGACCCGCGAGCAGGGCTTCTATGATAAGAACCCTGGGGCTGATATCGCCACCCGCCAGATGCTGAACAAGCCACCGTTGCCGTTCACCAAAGGGCTGCGTCTGGGCAACATGCCGCAGATCCGCACCATCGTAGATGAAGAACTGGAAAGCGTCTGGACCGGGAAGAAAAACCCGCAGCAGGCGCTGGATGCTGCCGTTGAGCGTGGCAATCAGTTACTGCGCCGCTTTGAGCAATCGACTAAATCGTAATGTGAAATGCCGGGTGGCGGCTGCGACTTATCCGGCCTACAAATGCGTGTAGTTTGTAGGCCGGATACGGTGTTTGCACCGCAATCTGGCACCTTCCAGGAAAAGAACCTACATGTCTTCATCCCGTCCGGTGTTCCGCTCGCGCTGGCTTCCCTATTTGCTGGTGGCCCCGCAGTTGGTTATCACCGTTATTTTCTTTATCTGGCCCGCCGGTGAAGCGCTGTGGTACTCACTACAATCCGTTGATCCGTTTGGTCTTTCTAGCCAGTTTGTCGGACTGGAAAACTTTATCGCGCTGTTTCATGACCCGTACTACCTTGATTCATTCTGGACCACCATTAAGTTCAGTACGCTAGTCACGGTAAGCGGTTTGCTGGTGTCGTTATTTTTTGCGGCGCTGGTGAATTACGTGGTGCGCGGCAGCCGTTTTTACCAGACGCTGATGCTGTTGCCTTACGCCGTCGCGCCCGCCGTCGCCGCCGTATTGTGGATCTTTCTGTTTAACCCAGGGCGCGGGCTGATTACCCATTTTCTCGGTGAGTTTGGCTATGACTGGAACCATGCGCAAAACAGCGGTCAGGCGATGTTTCTGGTGGTGTTTGCGTCGGTCTGGAAGCAGATTAGTTACAACTTCCTGTTCTTCTTTGCCGCACTACAGTCTATTCCGCGGTCGCTGATTGAAGCCGCCGCGATTGATGGTGCGGGACCGGTTCGCCGCTTCTTTAAGCTGGCGCTGCCGCTGATTGCACCGGTCAGCTTCTTTCTGCTGGTTGTGAATCTGGTTTATGCCTTCTTTGATACCTTCCCGGTGATCGATGCCGCCACGGCGGGTGGGCCGGTACAGGCGACCACTACGTTGATTTATAAGATCTATCGCGAAGGCTTTGTCGGGCTGGATCTCTCCGCCTCGGCCGCCCAATCGGTAGTGCTGATGTTCCTGGTCATTATTTTGACGGTGGTGCAGTTCCGCTATGTGGAAAGTAAGGTGCGTTACCAATGATTGAGAATCGTCGTGGGCTGACAATATTCAGCCATGCCATGTTGATTATGGGGATCATGGTGATCCTGTTTCCGCTGTACGTCGCGTTTGTCGCGGCGACGCTGGATAACAAAGCAGTCTTTGAAACGCCGATGACGCTGGTTCCCGGCACACAGCTGCTGGAAAACATGAAATACATCTGGGTCAACGGCGTGGGCGTCAACAGCGCGCCGTTCTGGCTGATGATGCTCAACAGTTTCATCATGGCGTTCAGTATTACGGTAGGGAAAATCACCGTCTCTATGCTCTCCGCATTCGCCATCGTCTGGTTCCGCTTTCCACTGCGTAACCTGTTCTTCTGGATGATTTTTATCACGCTGATGCTGCCGGTCGAGGTGCGTATTTTCCCGACGGTGGAAGTGATCGCCAACCTGAAAATGCTCGACAGCTATGCGGGTCTGACGCTGCCGTTAATGGCATCGGCGACTGCGACGTTCCTGTTCCGGCAGTTTTTTATGACCCTGCCGGATGAGCTGGTTGAGGCGGCGCGTATTGACGGCGCGTCACCGATGCGTTTTTTCCGCGATATTGTACTACCGCTGTCAAAAACCAATCTGGCGGCGCTGTTTGTGATCACCTTTATCTACGGCTGGAACCAGTATTTGTGGCCGTTGTTAATTATTACCGATGTCAATTTGGGCACTGCGGTGGCAGGTATCAAAGGCATGATTGCTACTGGTGAAGGCACCACGCAGTGGAATCAGGTAATGGCAGCCATGCTGCTGACGCTCATCCCTCCGGTAATCATCGTGTTAGCCATGCAGCGTGCCTTCGTACGTGGCCTGGTCGATAGTGAGAAATAAAAATGGCTGGTTTAAAACTACAGGCAGTAACCAAAAGCTGGGACGGCAAAACCCAGGTGATTAAACCGCTGACACTGGATGTCGCGGACGGAGAATTTATCGTGATGGTTGGCCCATCCGGCTGCGGTAAGTCAACGCTGCTACGGATGGTGGCCGGGCTTGAACGGGTGAGCGGCGGCGATATCTGGATTGATAATAAACGCGTCACCGAAATGGAGCCTAAGGATCGCGGCATTGCGATGGTCTTTCAGAACTACGCGCTCTACCCACATATGAGCGTGGAAGAAAATATGGCCTGGGGGCTGAAAATCCGCGGGATGGGCAAGGAGCATATTGCCGAACGGGTGAAAGAGGCGGCGCGTATTCTCGAGCTGGGTGAACTGCTCAAGCGTCGTCCGCGCGAGCTTTCTGGCGGTCAGCGCCAGCGTGTGGCGATGGGGCGGGCGATTGTCCGTGATCCAGCGGTATTCCTGTTCGATGAGCCGCTGTCTAACCTCGATGCCAAGCTGCGCGTACAGATGCGTCTGGAGTTACAGCATCTGCATCGCCGACTGAAAACCACCTCACTGTATGTGACGCACGATCAGGTTGAAGCGATGACCCTCGCCCAGCGGGTGATGGTGATGAACAAAGGCATTGCCGAGCAGATCGGCACGCCGGTTGAGGTATATGAAAAGCCTGCCAGCCGCTTTGTGGCGAGTTTTATCGGCAGCCCGGCGATGAATCTGCTGGACGGGCGCATCAGCGCCTCGGGCACCCATTTTGAGCTGGATGACGGCATGACGTTGCCCCTCGGCAGAAGCGCGAGGGAGTCTGGTGGGCGCAACATGACGTTGGGTATCCGCCCGGAGCATATTGCGCTAAGCTCGCAGGCCGAAGGCGGCGTGCCGTTGGTCGTCGACACGCTGGAAATGCTGGGAGCGGATAACCTGGCACACGGACGTTGGGGTGAGCAAAAGCTGGTGGTGCGACTGGCGCATCAGCATCGCCCGACGGCAGGCAGCACGCTGTGGCTGCATCTGCCAGAAAATCATCTGCATCTTTTTGATGGCGAAACAGGACAACGCGTATGAGTAACTGGCCTTACCCCCATATCGTCGCCCATCGCGGCGGCGGTAAGCTGGCACCGGAAAACACCCTGGCGGCGATCGACATGGGGGCGCGATACGGGCATACCATGATTGAGTTTGACGCTAAATTGTCGAAAGACGGTGAGATCTTCTTGCTGCATGACGACAACCTGGAACGCACCAGCAATGGTTGGGGTGTGGCAGGCGAGCTGAACTGGCAGGATTTATTGCGCGTGGACGCCGGTGGCTGGTTTAGCGGTGAGTTTAAAGGCGAACCGCTACCGCTGCTCTCGCAAGTGGCCGAGCGCTGCCGTCAGCACGGTATGATGGCGAATATTGAAATTAAACCCACCACCGGCACCGGAACGTTAACCGGCAAAGCCGTAGCGCTGGCCGCTCGGGAACTGTGGGCGGGAATGACACCACCGCTGTTGTCATCCTTTGAAATTGACGCGCTTGCAGCGGCGCAGCAGGCGGCGCCTGAACTGCCGAGAGGCTTACTGCTTGATGAGTGGCGCGAGGACTGGCGTGAGCTGACAACGCGGCTGGGTTGCGTCTCTATTCATCTTAATCACAAGCTGCTGGATGAAGCGCGCGTGGATGCGCTGCGCGACGCAGGGCTGCGTATTCTGGTGTATACCGTCAACCGACCCCAGCGCGCGGCGGAACTGCTGCGCTGGGGAGTGGACTGCATCTGTACCGATGCCATTGATACGATTGGTCCGGATTTCCAGCCCTGTTAAGGCCCAATTGTTTTTAACGGAACGTTAGGCTGCGGCGTGCTGGAGGGCTTCAGCATGTCGCCGTTCTTTTTCTCCGACAGCATATGTTGCTTATTCAGCGAGCTGTCCGGGTTACGGGGTCCACTTAACATCCCACCGTTGCTGTTGGGCAGCATTTGCTGCTGGCTGGAATTAAACTCGCCAGGCTGAGACTGAAGGACGCGCTGGGAGTTGGAATTGATTTGGTTTTCCATATGCTGTTGTTGCATACGCGTCTGCGTTTGCAACTGCTGATTGAGCATCCCTTTCTGCTGAATCTGCTGCGATTGCATTTGGGTTTGCATACGCTGCTGGCTCGGGATCTGATAACCGGGTTGATTCGGGTTATTCATGGTGTTGATGGGCTGTGCAAAGCCTGCAAACGGCAACAGCATGGCTAAAAGTAAGAGTCGTTTCATCGCTTTTCTCCTCTCGGGGATCTCTTAAGTTTACTCCTTTCTCGCCGTTACGATGATTATTTCAGAGTTATGCACCAGGCTTAGTGGGGGCTGACCCCCATACATCTGGAGAATAACGATGATAAAACCGACGTTTTTACGCCGGGTAGCCATTGCTGCTCTGCTCTCAGGAAGTTGTTTTAGCGTTGCGGCCGCTCCGGCTGCGCCGCCGCCGGTATCATACGGTGTTGAGGAGGATGTGTTCCATCCCGTGCGTGCACAGCAGGGGATGGTGGCCTCCGTGGATGCGCTTGCCACTCAGGTGGGGGTGGATATTCTTAAACAGGGTGGGAATGCCGTCGATGCCGCCGTGGCCGTTGGCTACGCGCTGGCGGTGACGCATCCCCAGGCGGGCAATCTGGGGGGTGGCGGTTTTATGCTGCTGCGTACCAAAGACGGTAACACCACGGCGATTGATTTTCGCGAAATGGCCCCTGCTGGCGCGACCCGCGACATGTTCCTTGATGAGCAGGGCAACGCCGATGCGAAAAAGTCGCTGACGTCGCATCTGGCATCCGGTACGCCAGGTACCGTCGCGGGTTTCTCGCTGGCGCTGGAGAAATACGGCACGATGCCGCTGAACAAAGTGGTACGTCCGGCGATGAAGCTGGCGGAAGAGGGCTTTGTGGTTAATGACGCACTGGCCGACGATCTGAAAACCTATGGCAGTGAAGTGCTCCCTAATCACGAGAACAGCAAAGCCATTTTCTGGAAAGACGGTGAGCCGCTGAAAAAAGGCGATAAGCTGGTGCAAAAGAACCTGGCGAAAAGCCTGGAAATGATTGCCGAAAGCGGCCCTGATGCGTTTTATAAAGGCGCTATTGCCGATCAGATCGCCGGGGAAATGCAGAAGAACGGCGGGCTGATGACCAAAGAGGACTTAGCCAGCTATAAAGCCGTGGAGCGTACGCCGATTAGCGGTGACTATCGCGGGTATCAGGTCTTCTCCATGCCGCCGCCGTCCTCTGGCGGTATTCACATCGTGCAGATCCTCAATATTCTTGAAAACTTTGATATGAAGAAATACGGGTTTGGCAGCGCCGACGCCATGCAGGTCATGGCTGAAGCGGAGAAGTATGCCTACGCTGACCGCTCGGAGTATCTGGGCGATCCCGATTTTGTGAAAGTGCCATGGCAGGCACTGACCAACAAAGCCTATGCTAAAACGCTTGCCGATCAGATTGATATCAACAAGGCTAAGCCTTCCAGCCAGATTAAACCTGGCAAGCTCGCCCCGTATGAAAGCAATCAGACCACTCACTTCTCGGTGGTGGATAAAGACGGCAATGCCGTGGCGGTGACCTATACCCTGAATACCACCTTCGGGACCGGTATTGTGGCGGGTAACACTGGCATTCTGCTCAATAATGAAATGGACGACTTCTCTGCCAAGCCGGGCGTACCGAACGTATACGGTCTGGTAGGCGGCGATGCCAACGCGGTCGGACCGAAGAAGCGTCCGCTGTCATCTATGTCGCCGACTATCGTGGTAAAAGATGGGAAAACCTGGCTGGTTACCGGCAGCCCAGGCGGGAGCCGAATTATCACTACTGTGTTGCAAATGGTGGTCAACAGCATTGATTTCGGGATGAACGTCGCCGAAGCGACCAATGCACCACGCTTCCATCATCAGTGGTTGCCGGACGAGCTTCGCATCGAGAAGGGCTTCAGCCCGGATACAATCAAGCTGCTGGAGCAAAAAGGACAGAAAGTGGCGCTGAAAGAAGCGATGGGCAGCACGCAGAGCATTATGGTTGGACCGGATGGCGCACTGTATGGCGCGTCCGACCCGCGTTCCGTGGATGATTTAACGGCGGGTTACTGAGGATAATGGCCCTCTTCGCTGGAAGAGGGCCGGTTTGGAAGGCCCAATGGCAGTTATTATAATTCTTTGTCTCCAGGTAACCTTAGCTTCGTGTTGTTTTGCTCTTTTCGTAGTCTTGTAAATATTTCTCCAGCGGCCAGGCAGTGCCTAAACCAACGATTTCACCGCTATCTTTTATCGATGATGAATGGCGCATATCGCTGCAGCGATTCAGACCAGCGGAATATTTGGCTGCTTTTATCCTGCAGGTTTACTCGCTCTAAATCATAAAACTCGTGCGTTTTTGCCGAACGCATTTTGAGGATATATTTACTTTCGCTGATGTCGTGCTGTCTTGTACCGTCTTTATTCCACTCTCCGGCGATGTCCGTATATTGATAAACAAGGTCGGAATACACGTTGATTATCCTGTTATCTTTGATCGCATAGAGCTCCAGCACTTCATAAAATGCGCCGCCGCCGGAATACGCCTCAGAGTATCCACCGCGCACCCCAAACGCCAGCGTATCGGGTGCGATCCGGTACGGTGCCAGATCCAGTTTTGTATAATAGGCCAGCGGTCTGACGGACTCATCATCGCTCTCTTTTTCGGCGGTTTTATTCCACTCAGAGAGTTGGTTTAATGGTTTTTCCGAGCGTGCAATCGGCGTTAGCTGTTGGTTCTGCCAGGAAAAAACGCCGAGATATAATTTATTGGCGCGCCCGTTGCTGTAGTTTTCCGGACAGTTGTTATCCGCGTATTTCTTTGCCTGCCCGGCGTCGGCCGGATTGTCGGCGAAACAGGCGACACCGATATATTTGCCGTCTTTGCCCCAGGCTTTGGCACCCGTGAGGATCAGGTTGTCAGGATCTTCATTCGGCGCAACCCAGGCAATCCACGCGTTCTCAGATAATCCCTGTGGAAGCTCGCCAAATCCTTTGGCAGGGGTTGCTCCCGCCATTTGCTCAGCAAAAATCTGTTTACCTTCCGGGTGTTGAATAGCGCTGGGCACGGAATCGAGATTTTGTACGGTAGTGGCGAAAGCAGGGGAGAGTGCTGCCAGCAACACCAGGAGAAGGTACTTTTTCACTCTTGCGTCCTTTCAATAAGAAGGGCGATAAGACTCGCCCTTAATTTTATTTCATACGCGCCATAAAGTAGGCATCCACGTATTCACCGTTGCGCAGGCCGTATTTCTTACCTGTGCCTTCGATTTCAAAGCCGTATTTCTTATACACCGCCACGGCCGGCTCATTATCAACAAATACCGTTAGCTCAATACGCTCGACGCGCAGCCAGTTGTCGCACATGTCGATCATCGTGCGAATCAACGCGCTGGCAACGCCGCGATTGTGCCACCGAGCATCCACGCAGATACCAAAATCGGCCACATGGCTGCGGCGCGGACGCTGCGCGACCTCAATACAGAGATGCCCCACGACGATATCGTCAATACAGGCAACCAGTTGTTTGACCCCGGCTTGCTCGGTTAGCCTCGCTTGCCACATCTCGAGGGAAGGATGAGGAACCTGTAGCGTGTTGTGGTACACCTCCGGCTGGGCGTGGATCTGACGAATTGCGTCGTAATCTTTCGGTTCAGCGTGGCGTATCACTATCTCACTCATTCCTTATCTCCAGCAGGGTTAATTGTGTATTTACACTCGCTGAGAAAGAAAATTCCGTCAACTGCATTTTTTTGTAAAAAGAAGTAGACAAGTGCGAATGAGAATGATTATTATTGCTCTGCGTTCAGGGGAACCCCTACGGAGAACCTGAAAGCACGACATTGCTCACATTGCTTCCAGTATTACTTTAGCCAGCTTTTGCTGGCTTTTTTTTTGAGGTTTTGTGTCTGCCTGGCTTACTTGCCATTTCGTCCCCGGGAAGTGCTCGTGCTCCTCACGTACATTTAGTACGCTCCGGGCCCTGCGCGCTTGCCGTGAACAAACTGCCTGCGACGCCGACGGCCGATCCTGTCGCCCTGTGGTGCAGTTCAAGCGCCATCCGGCAAAGAATCCAACATTCAGTCTCCAGCCGCTTTGCGCTATGGTGTAGACAATCACCTTCGAAAGGATCGTCTCATGACCTTACACTGCGCATTTATTGGTTTTGGTAAAAGCACCACTCGCTACCATTTGCCGTACGTCCTCAACCGCAAAAATAGCTGGCATGTCGCGCACATTTTTCGCCGCCACGCCAAGCCGGAAGAGCAGACGCCACAATATTCACATATTCACTTCACCAGTGACCTTGACGAGATCTTAAACGATCCGCAGGTGAAGCTGGTGATCGTCTGTACCCATGCTGACAGCCATTTTGAATACGCCAAACGCGCGCTGGAAGCGGGTAAAAACGTGTTGGTTGAGAAACCCTTCACGCCGACGCTTGCGCAAGCAAAAGCACTGTTCGAACTGGCGCAAAGCAAAGGGCTGACCGTTACGCCATATCAGAACCGTCGTTTTGATTCCTGCTTCCTCACCGCTAAAAAAGCGATTGAGAGCGGCAAGCTCGGCGAAATTGTTGAGGTTGAAAGCCATTTCGATTACTACCGCCCCGAGGCGGAAACCAAGCCGGGACTGCCGCAGGACGGCGCATTCTATGGTCTGGGCGTACACACCATGGATCAGATTATCTCGCTGTTCGGTCGTCCCGATTGCGTGGCCTATGACATCCGCAGCCTGCGCAATAAAGCGAATCCGGACGATACCTTTGAAGCACAGCTGTTCTACGGCTCTCTGAAAGCCATTGTTAAAACCAGTCACTTGGTGAAAATCGACTATCCGAAGTTTATCGTTCACGGTACCAAAGGCTCGTTTGTGAAGTACGGCATCGACCAGCAGGAAACCAGCCTGAAGGCCAATATCATGCCAGGTGAGCCAGGTTTCGCGGCTGACGATTCCATTGGGATGCTGGAGTACGTCAATGATGACGGCCTGACGGTAAAAGAAGAGGTGCAGCCGGAAGTGGGGGACTATGGTCGCGTCTATGATGCGCTTTACCAGACGCTGACAACCGGTACGCCTAATTACGTCAAGGAATCTGAAGTTCTTACCAACCTGGAACTCCTCGAACGCGCCTTTGAACAGGCTTCTCCGGCGACGATAACTCTCGCCAAATAGCTTGCGCAGACTCCACTGGGCTTGTTCATTTTTTTTGAACAGAGGAGTCAATTTTCACCCTCTATGATCCCCGGCGGATTGAGTCCACACTTACTCCATCGAAAACATCTGGGGGTGAACACAATGATCTACTTACGCAAAGCTAATGACCGTGGCCACGCTAATCATGGCTGGCTCGATTCCTGGCATACCTTCTCTTTTGCCAACTACTATGACCCAAACTTTATGGGGTTCTCGGCACTGCGCGTGATTAACGATGACGTGATCGACGCAGGTCAGGGCTTTGGCACTCACCCCCATAAAGACATGGAAATCCTGACTTACGTGCTGGAAGGCGCGGTGGAACATCAGGACAGCATGGGGAACAAAGAGCAGGTTCCGGCCGGTGAGTTCCAGATAATGAGCGCCGGGACGGGGATCCGTCACTCGGAGTACAACCCGAGCAATACTGAGAAGCTGCATCTGTATCAGATTTGGATCATGCCGCAGGAAAACGGTATTACCCCACGCTATGAGCAGCGCCGTTTTGATGCCGCTCAGGGTAAACAACTGGTGCTGTCGCCGGATGCCCGTGATGGCTCGCTGAAAGTGTACCAGGATATGGAGCTTTACCGTTGGGCACTGATCAAAGATGAGCAGTCGGTGCATCAGATTGCCGCTGAACGCCGCGTCTGGATCCAGGTAGTAAAAGGTAACGTGACAATTAACGGGACCAAAGCGACCACCAGCGATGGTCTGGCAATCTGGGATGAGCAGGCCATTTCTATTCATGCCGACAGCGACAGCGAAGTGTTGTTGTTTGATCTGCCGCCAGTATAAAAATACACGGCATCCTTCAAGCTGCATCTGTGTTGGCTTTCCTCGCTCACCCCGGTCGCGTACTTAATGTACGCTCCCGGGGATTTACTGCGTCGCCGCCTTGATGCAACTCGAATGATTTTGTGTATTTCTCACAATAAAAAACTCCTTTTTTTCTCTGCGAAGGTTCACGCACGTCCGTGGTAAACTGGGGGAATCTATCCCTTTTTAACGCTTCAGGACGATGAAAAAGAAAAGACCCGTACTTCAGGATGTAGCCGACCGCGTGGGCGTGACCAAAATGACGGTCAGCCGCTTTTTGCGTAACCCGGAGCAGGTCTCCGTGGCGCTGCGGGGCAAAATTGCCGCTGCACTTGATGAGCTGGGTTATATTCCCAATCGCGCTCCTGATATCCTTTCTAACGCCACCAGCCGCGCTATCGGCGTGCTGTTACCGTCTCTCACCAACCAGGTTTTTGCTGAAGTGCTACGCGGCATTGAGGCTGTCACTGACGCTCATGGTTATCAAACCATGCTGGCGCACTACGGCTATAAGCCTGAGATGGAACAAGAGCGTCTGGAATCGATGCTGTCGTGGAATATTGATGGCCTGATCCTCACCGAACGTAGCCATACGCCCCGTACGCTGAAAATGATTGAGGTTGCCGGTATCCCAGTGGTTGAGCTGATGGACAGCCAGTCCCCA
Source organism: Citrobacter sp. RHBSTW-00599 (assembly GCF_013784065.1). NCBI lineage: Bacteria > Pseudomonadati > Pseudomonadota > Gammaproteobacteria > Enterobacterales > Enterobacteriaceae > Citrobacter > Citrobacter sp. RHBSTW-00599. The sequence continues at coordinate 297,949 of NZ_CP056717.1, forward strand.
TGTCTTGATATTGCCGTGGGCTTCGACAACTTCGAAGCCGCGCGTCAGATGACAGCCGCTATCATCGCCCGCGGGCACCGTCATGTTGCCTATCTTGGCGCACGCCTTGATGAACGTACTATCATCAAACAGAGAGGCTACGAGCAGGCAATGCGCGATGCCGACCTGGTGCCGTACAGCGTGATGGTGGAGCAGTCCTCTTCCTACTCCTCCGGTATTGAACTTATCCGTCAGGCGCGGCGTGAATACCCGCAGCTCGATGGTGTCTTTTGTACCAACGATGACCTGGCGGTAGGGGCGGCCTTCGAATGCCAGCGTTTAGGGCTGAAAATCCCTGATGACATGGCGATTGCCGGATTCCACGGTCACGACATCGGGCAGGTGATGGAGCCGCGTCTGGCGAGCGTGCTCACGCCGCGTGAACGCATGGGCAGCATTGGCGCAGAACGTCTGCTGGCGCGCATCCGCGGTGAGGCCGTCACACCTAAAATGTTAGATTTAGGTTTCACCTTGTCACCGGGCGGATCTATTTAAGCCAACAAGTTTGAAGTAGCTCACACTTATACACTTCGAGCACGAATGGATATTGCTTCTCTATTTATCCGGCTGGACAATGTTACCGATAACAGTTACCCGTAACAATTTCCTGATTCTTGTACCAGTGGGGGCAACGCTTTGAGCACGACTAATCATGATCACCACGTTTACGTTCTGATGGGCGTATCGGGCAGCGGTAAATCTGCTGTCGCCAGCGAAGTGGCGCATCAACTGCAGGCCGCGTTTCTTGATGGCGATTTTCTCCATCCGCGCAGCAACATCATGAAAATGGCTTCTGGTGAGCCACTCAACGATGACGACCGCAAACCGTGGTTACAGGCGTTGAATGACGCCGCCTTTGCGATGCAGCGTACCAACAAGGTTTCGCTGATCGTCTGTTCCGCCCTGAAAAAAGTCTATCGCGACCAGTTACGCGACGGTAACCCGAACCTCTCTTTCATCTATCTGAAAGGGGATTTTGACGTTATCGAAAGCCGCCTGAAAGCGCGTAAAGGCCACTTCTTCAAAACGCAGATGCTGGTGACCCAGTTTGAAGCGCTGGAAGAACCGGGTGCGAATGAAAACGATGTACTGGTGGTCGATATCGATCAACCACTGGACGGTGTGGTCGCCAGCACCATTGAGGTTATTAACCAGGGCAGTAAGTAGTGAGTACATTAACGCTTGTTTTAACAGCAGTAGGGTCCGTTTTATTACTGCTGTTTTTAGTGATGAAGGCGCGTATGCACGCCTTCGTTGCTTTGATGGTGGTATCCATTGGTGCAGGTCTCTTTTCCGGTATGCCGCTCGATAAAATCGCGGCGACCATGGAAAAAGGGATGGGAGGCACGCTCGGTTTCCTGGCGATTGTTGTGGCGCTGGGGGCGATGTTCGGCAAGATTTTGCATGAGACCGGAGCTGTCGATCAGATTGCCGTCAAAATGCTGAAATCCTTCGGTCACAGCCGCGCACATTATGCGATTGGCCTGGCCGGTCTGATTTGCGCGCTGCCGCTGTTCTTTGAGGTGGCGATTGTGCTGCTGATTAGCGTGGCATTCTCAATGGCGCGCCATACGGGGACAAACCTGGTTAAGCTTGTGATCCCGCTGTTTGCGGGGGTGGCGGCTGCTGCGGCATTCCTGCTGCCTGGGCCTGCGCCGATGCTGCTGGCCTCTCAGATGCACGCCGACTTTGGCTGGATGATCCTGATTGGCCTGTGTGCCGCGATTCCGGGCATGATTATCGCCGGGCCGCTGTGGGGGAATTTCATCAGCCGTTACGTCGAGCTGCACGTACCGGAAGATATTTCCGAGCCGCATCTGGGCGAAGGCAAAATGCCGTCCTTTGGCTTCAGCTTATCGCTTATCCTGCTGCCGCTGGTACTGGTGGGGCTGAAAACTATCGCCGCACGCTTTGTTCCGGTCGGTTCTACAACCTATGAATGGTTCGAGTTTATCGGTCACCCGTTTACCGCGATTCTGGTTGCCTGTCTGGTGGCGATTTACGGTCTGGCGGTACGCCAGGGCATGCCAAAAGACCGCGTGATGGAGATCTGTGGCCATGCGCTGCAGCCGGCGGGGATTATTCTGCTGGTGATTGGTGCGGGCGGTGTGTTCAAACAGGTTCTGGTTGATTCTGGCGTCGGTCCGGCGCTGGGCGAAGCGTTAACCGGTATGGGCCTGCCGATTGCTATCACCTGCTTCGTGCTGGCGGCGGCGGTGCGTATCATTCAGGGTTCCGCGACTGTGGCCTGCTTAACGGCGGTCGGTCTGGTGATGCCGGTGATTGAGCTACTGAACTACTCCGGTGCCCAGATGGCGGCACTGTCTATCTGTATCGCGGGCGGCTCTATCGTGGTCAGCCACGTTAACGACGCCGGTTTCTGGTTGTTCGGTAAATTTACCGGTGCGACCGAAGCGCAAACGCTGAAGACCTGGACGATGATGGAAACTATTCTCGGCACGGTCGGTGCGATTGTCGGTATGATTGCCTTTCAGCTGTTGAGCTGATGGCATTGCCCGGTGGCGCTTGCGCTTACCGGGCCTGGAAACGAGCACACATCCACACCGTAGGCCGGGTAAGCGCAAGCGCTACCCGGCTTTTTTATAGCACGACCAGCCCTTCTTCTGTTTTCAGCCAGCGCGGCGCTTTTAGCGTATCGGCGAAATAGCCCACCAGATCCTGCAGTAAGTCACCCGTCACTCGTTCCATCTCGTCAGACAGCGTTTTACTCATCAGCAGGTGCGTTAATAACTGACAGTAGCGCCCCATTTGGTCTGGTTCCGGCTCGAAAAGGGGAAAACGGGTCGGGAATGTTTCTACCGTCAGGCTCGCTTGCAGATGCTGCGGTACAGACTCCGTTAAGGTCGGTTGCAATAACGCGAGACAGGCCGACAGACGTGCACAAATCGCCAGTTTTTCAACCGGGTCATGGCATTCAACCAGCCCTTCGACAAAACGCTCGCAGTTATCCGCCAGTTCGGTGAAATCCGTGGCAGGGCTAAAGGGCAGGGTAAATAAAGAGTGTGAAAAGAGAGGGGTAGTCGCCATAGGGCAGCCTCCAATGAGTCAAATTTTACCGCCACCTAAGGGACCAACCTTTTGGTGGCGGGCTGAACGGAGTTGGTCCTACCGGCCTCATTGGATACCGGCGCGTCTTACGACGCCACCGTCCAGCCCACCATTGAGGTGTAGCTGGTCGCACGACAAAAGTGAATTTTATCGCGAATGAGGTAATCAGGGGACCAATCCTGGCACCTGATTTTGCAGGTGCAGCGAGAAGATAATGCCAATCCGCGATGCTGACAAGAGGGCATTCCGGAATGCACCTCGCAGAAATGAAAATACGTTTTTTCAGCGAGTTAAAAGCGTAAGGAATACCTGAAATTACAGCGGTGCCGGAGAGCCTGGATTGTTAAGGGGGTTGCGTAGCCCCCTTAACACGTTCACTGGTGACGAGATCTCAGAGAAGTAATGAGCATAACGTGAACGGAACTGTTCTCCGGGTAACATGCTATCTGAGCCAAAAAGGGGAGATTACCCCTTCATCCACATCCGTACGCCGTCGAGGAACATCTGGGTAGCCATCATCACCAGAATCAGCCCCATCAGGCGCTCCAGTGCGTTAACCCCTTTCTCGCCCAGCAGGCGTAAAAACAGCGAAGACTGCAGCAAAATCACAAAAGTACCACCCCAGGCGATCAGCAGAGCAATCACCAGATGCCCCATCTGGTTCGGATACTGATGTGATAACAGCATTAATGAAGCCAGGATTGTTGGACCCGCTACCAGCGGAATCGCCAGTGGCACGATAAACGGCTCTTCGCCTGCCGGAAGCCCGGTGCTATTCCCGGTGGCGCTGGGGAAAATCATCTTAATGGCGATCAGGAACAAAATGATGCCCCCGGAGATCGATACGGTTTCCGCGCGCAGGTTAAGAAATGCCAGTATTTTCTCGCCAGCAAACAGGAATATCAGCATCACCAACAGCGCAATGAACAGCTCGCGAATCATAATCGCGCGGCGGCGTTTCGGTTCGGTATGTTTCAATACGGACATGAAAATGGGCAGATTTCCGAGCGGGTCCATAATAAGGATCAATAAAACTGCCGCTGAAATGATTTCATTCATAACTCAAATTCCCTTACTATTACCGCGGACTTTCTGCTTGCTTGCGCAGCGGGATAAGTCGCATTACTGATGGCTTCGCTATCATTGATTAATTTCACTTGCGACTTTGGCTGCTTTTTGTATGGTGAAGGATAGGCCAGTAGGATACTGGTTAGCATACACAGCACACATCTCTGCAGGAAAAAACGCTATGAAAAATGTTGGTTTTATCGGCTGGCGCGGTATGGTCGGCTCTGTTCTCATGCAACGCATGGTTGAGGAGTGTGACTTCGACGCCATTCGCCCTGTTTTCTTTTCTACTTCCCAGCTCGGGCAGGCGGCACCGACATTCGGTGGAACCACGACCGGCACGCTTCAGGACGCTTTTGATCTGGATGCGCTGAAGGCGCTCGATATCATCGTGACCTGTCAGGGCGGCGATTATACCAACGAAATCTATCCAAAGCTTCGTGAAAGCGGTTGGCAGGGTTATTGGATTGACGCGGCCTCTTCGCTGCGCATGAAAGACGATGCCATCATCATTCTCGATCCGGTTAACCAGGATGTCATCACTGACGGCCTGAACAAAGGTATTAAGACCTTTGTCGGCGGTAACTGTACCGTTAGCCTGATGCTGATGTCCCTCGGTGGCCTGTTTGCCAATGACCTGGTTGACTGGGTTTCTGTGGCGACCTATCAGGCGGCCTCCGGCGGCGGCGCGCGCCATATGCGCGAACTGCTGTCCCAGATGGGTCATCTGTATGGCCATGTGGCCGATGAACTGGCAACCCCTTCCTCTGCTATTCTCGATATCGAACGTAAAGTGACGACCCTGTCCCGCAGCGGTGAACTGCCGGTTGATAACTTTGGCGTACCGTTGGCCGGTAGCCTGATTCCGTGGATCGACAAACAACTTGATAACGGTCAGAGCCGCGAAGAGTGGAAGGGACAGGCTGAAACCAACAAAATTCTTAACACCTCTTCCGTGATCCCGGTTGATGGTCTGTGCGTGCGCGTCGGTGCGCTGCGCTGCCACAGCCAGGCGTTCACCATTAAACTGAAAAAAGATGTGTCTATTCCGACCGTGGAAGAACTGCTGGCAGCGCACAATCCGTGGGCCAAAGTCGTGCCAAACGATCGGGATATCACCATGCGTGAGTTAACCCCGGCGGCCGTTACCGGCACGCTGACCACGCCAGTAGGCCGTCTGCGTAAGCTGAATATGGGACCGGAGTTCCTGTCAGCCTTTACTGTGGGCGACCAGTTGCTGTGGGGTGCTGCGGAGCCATTGCGCCGTATGCTGCGTCAGTTGGCGTAATGTGGGACGGCCTGATGACGCCACGTTTATCAGGCCTACAAACGACGCGAACCACCTGGCCGGATCAGTCAATACGGCTTTCCGGCAGAGTGATTGCGTGTTTTAACAATGGGTGCTGAGTCACCCATTTTTTTGCGTAATACAGGAGTAAGCGCAGATGTTTCATTTTTTACCAGGAGTAAGATAAAGCATTGGCTATTCTTTAAGGGTGACTTAGTACCGGAGGTATTAAGTTGTTGCCTGAAGGTGGGACGACGCAGAGAGGATGCACAATTGTGCTGCGCCGTTCAGGTCAAAAAAAGTGTCACTACCTGATGTCGAAGATCAGTTGGAAGGCGTGACACCATAAAACAGGATGACAACCATGTCCGTTCGTATCGATAGAGACGTGATTAATGCGCTAATTGCAGGCCATTTTGCGGATCCTTTTTCCGTACTCGGTATGCACCAAACTGACGCTGGACTTGAAGTCCGCGCCCTATTACCTGACGCCACCGAAGTGTGGGTGATCGAACCCAAAACCGGACGCAAAGTCGGCAAGCTGGACTGCCTCGACTCTCGCGGTTTTTTCTGTGCTGTACTTCCCCGCCGTAAAAATTTCTTTCGCTATCAGTTAGCTGTTGTCTGGCATGGACAGGAGAATCTGATTGATGACCCTTATCGTTTTGGCCCGCTGATCCAGGATATGGATGCCTGGCTGTTATCTGAAGGTACGCACTTGCGACCTTACGAAACGCTGGGCGCGCATGCGGATACCATGGATGGCGTAACTGGTACGCGCTTCTCCGTCTGGGCGCCTAACGCTCAACGCGTGTCAGTGGTTGGGCAGTTCAACTACTGGGATGGCCGTCGCCACCCGATGCGCCTGCGCAAAGAAAGCGGTATCTGGGAGTTGTTTATCCCCGGCGCGCAGCATGGTCAACTGTATAAATACGAGATGATCGATGCGAACGGTAAGCTGCGAATCAAAGCGGACCCTTACGCCTTCGAAGCGCAAATGCGCCCGGAAACCGCGTCGCTTATCTGCGGTCTGCCGGAAAAAGTGGTGCAAAGCGAGGAGCGAAAAAAAGCCAACCAGTTTGACGCGCCGATCTCTATCTATGAAGTGCACCTGGGCTCATGGCGTCGTCATACCGATAACAACTTCTGGCTGAGCTACCGCGAACTGGCGGATCAGTTGGTGCCTTACGTCAAGTGGATGGGCTTTACCCATCTCGAACTGTTGCCGATTAATGAGCATCCGTTCGACGGTAGCTGGGGCTACCAACCTACCGGTATGTATGCGCCGACCCGTCGTTTCGGGACGCGTGATGATTTCCGCTATTTTGTGAATGCCGCGCATCAGGCCGGACTGAACGTCATTCTCGACTGGGTGCCGGGCCATTTCCCGTCGGACGACTTTGGTCTGGCAGAGTTTGATGGCACCAATCTGTATGAGCACAGCGACCCGCGCGAAGGGTATCACCAGGACTGGAACACGCTGATCTACAACTACGGTCGCCGTGAAGTCAGTAACTATCTGGTGGGCAATGCCCTGTACTGGATTGAACGTTTTGGTATCGATGCGCTGCGCGTAGATGCCGTGGCGTCGATGATTTATCGCGACTACAGCCGTAAAGAAGGGGAGTGGGTCCCGAACGAATTTGGCGGTCGTGAAAACCTCGAAGCCATTGAGTTTTTACGTAATACCAACCGTATTCTTGGCGAGCAGGTGCCGGGGGCCGTGAGCATGGCGGAAGAGTCCACCGACTTTGCCGGCGTTTCAAGGCCACAGGATATGGGCGGTTTAGGGTTCTGGTATAAGTGGAACCTCGGCTGGATGCACGACACGCTGGACTACATGAAATTGGATCCGGTTCATCGTCAGTTCCATCACGATAAGCTGACCTTCGGCATGCTGTACAACTACACCGAAAACTTTGTCCTGCCGCTGTCGCACGATGAAGTGGTACACGGTAAAAAATCAATTCTCGATCGCATGCCGGGAGACGCATGGCAGAAGTTTGCCAACCTGCGCGCCTACTACGGCTGGATGTGGGCCTTCCCGGGCAAGAAACTGCTGTTTATGGGCAACGAGTTTGCTCAGGGGCGTGAGTGGAACCATGACGCCAGCCTCGACTGGCATCTGCTGGAAGGCGGCGATAACTGGCACCACGGCGTACAGCGTTTGGTGCGCGATCTGAACCTTACCTATCGTCATCACAAAGCGCTGCACGAGCTTGATTTTGACGCTTATGGCTTCGAGTGGCTGGTGGTGGATGACAAAGAACGTTCGGTGCTGGCTTTCGTTCGTCGTGACAAAGTCGGTAATGAAATCATCGTTATCAGCAACTTTACGCCAGTACCTCGCCACGGCTATCGCTTCGGTATCAATCAGCCGGGCAAATGGCGCGAAATCCTCAATACCGACTCGATGCATTATCACGGTAGCAATACCGGTAACGGCGGCGCGGTGCACAGCGATGAAATCGCCAGTCATGGTCGTCAGCACTCACTGAGCCTGACGTTGCCACCGCTGGCAACGATCTGGCTGGTGCGGGAGGGATAATGACGCAACTGGCAACCGGCAACGCCACCCCCCATGGTGCAACGTATGACGGCCATGGCGTCAATTTCACCCTCTTTTCGGCCCACGCTGAACGCGTTGAATTATGCGTATTCGATGAGCAAGGCTGCGAACTCCGCTACGACCTGCCGGGGCGTAGCGGCGATGTCTGGCACGGCTATCTGGCCAACGCCCGTCCCGGTCTACGCTATGGCTATCGCGTACATGGTCCGTGGCAACCGCAGCAGGGCCACCGGTTTAATCCGGCGAAACTGCTGCTTGACCCTTGCGCGCGTCGGGTGGATGGCGAGTTAAAAGATAACCCACTGCTGCATGGTGGGCTGAATGAACCGGATCATCATGATAACGCCGCCATCGCGCTGAAGGGCGTGGTGGTGTCCGACCATTATGACTGGGAGGATGATGCCCCGCCGCGCACGCCGTGGGGCAATACCGTAATTTACGAAGCGCATGTCAAAGGGCTGACGTATTTGCATCCTGACCTGCCGGAAGAGATTCGCGGGACCTACAAAGCGCTGGGTCATCCGGTGATGATCGACTATTTCAAGCGCCTCGGCATTACCGCGCTGGAGCTGTTACCGGTGGCGCATTTCGCCAGCGAACCGCGGCTTCAGCGACTGGGCCTGTCAAACTACTGGGGCTACAACCCGGTGGCGATGTACGCGCTGCATCCGGCCTATGCCAGCTCGCCGGAGAGTGCGCTTGATGAGTTTCGCGACGCGGTAAAAGCGCTGCACAAAGCGGGTATTGAGGTCATTCTCGACATCGTTTTGAACCACAGCGCCGAGCTGGATCTCGAAGGACCTGTCTTCTCGCTGCGCGGAATTGATAACCGTAGCTATTATTGGATCAGAGATGATGGCGATTACTACAACTGGACCGGTTGTGGGAACACCATCAATCTGAGCCATCCTGGCGTTGTGGAATACGCATGCGAGTGCCTGCGCTACTGGGTTGAAACCTGCCATGTGGATGGTTTTCGTTTTGATTTGGCTTCCGTCATGGGGCGTACGCCTGAGTTTCGTCAGGATGCTCCGCTGTTTACCGCGATCCAAAACTGTCCGCTGCTCTCACGCGCCAAGCTGATTGCGGAACCGTGGGATATTGGTGAAGGCGGGTATCAGGTGGGGAATTTCCCCCCGCCGTTTGCCGAGTGGAATGACCATTTCCGCGATGCAACGCGACGTTTTTGGCTCCAGCGTAATCTCTCGTTGGGCGAGTTTGCCGGACGTTTTGCCGCATCCAGCGACGTGTTTAAACGCCCGGGCCGCAATCCCAGCGCCACGGTCAATCTGGTGACCGCGCATGACGGTTTTACGCTACGCGACTGCGTTTGCTTCACAAATAAGCACAATGAAGCGAATGGTGAGGAAAATCGCGACGGCACTAGCAATAACTACAGTGACAATCATGGTAAAGAAGGATTAGGCGGCTCGCTGGACCTGATTGAGCGGCGGCGCGACAGCATTCATGCGCTGTTAACCACGCTGTTGCTCTCCCAGGGAACGCCGATGCTGCTGGCGGGTGATGAGCATGGTCATAGCCAGCACGGTAATAATAACGCTTACTGCCAGGATAACGCCTTAACCTGGCTGGACTGGCAGCAGGCAAACAGTGGGCTAACCACATTTACCGCCGCGTTGATTCATCTGCGCCGGCAAATACCTGCATTAACAGGCGATTGCTGGTGGGAAGAGGGCGATGGAAATGTTCGTTGGCTGAATAAGTACGCACAACCCTTAAGTGCGGATGAGTGGCATAACGGCCCGAGGCAGATGCAAATCCTGCTTTCAGATCGTTTCCTGATTGCAATAAACGCCACGCTTGAGGTGACAGATATCGTTTTACCTGAAGGGGAATGGCACGCCATTCCCCCATTTGCCGGAGAGGATAATCCGGTGCTTACGGCGGTCTGGCAGGGACCTGCGCACGGACTGTGTGTGTTCCAGAGAAGATAAAAAGGAGTTAGTCATGGTAAGTTTAGAGAAGAACGATCGTGTAATGTTGGCGCGCCAGCTGCCATTAAAATCTGTTGCCCTGATCCTGGCCGGTGGCCGCGGTACTCGCCTGAAAGATTTAACCAATAAGCGTGCCAAGCCTGCCGTGCACTTTGGCGGTAAGTTCCGCATTATCGATTTTGCCTTATCCAACTGTCTTAATTCCGGGATCCGCCGTATCGGCGTGATCACTCAGTACCAGTCACACACGCTGGTGCAGCATATTCAGCGCGGCTGGTCGTTCTTTAGCGAAGAGATGAACGAGTTCGTCGATCTGCTGCCTGCCCAGCAGAGGATGCAGGGTGAAAACTGGTATCGCGGTACGGCGGATGCGGTGACCCAAAACCTGGACATCATTCGACGCTATAAAGCGGAATATGTGGTGATCCTCGCGGGCGATCATATTTATAAGCAGGACTACTCACGCATGCTGATCGACCACGTTGAGAAAGGCGCGCGTTGCACAGTGGCCTGTATGCCAGTGCCTATTGAAGAGGCCAGCGCGTTTGGCGTAATGGACGTGGACGACACCGATAAAATTATCGAGTTCGTTGAAAAACCTGCCAACCCGCCAGCGATGCCTAATGATCCGACCAAATCGCTTGCCAGTATGGGGATCTACATCTTCGACGCCGATTATCTGTATGAACTGCTGGCGGAAGATGATCTCGATGAAAAATCCAGTCACGATTTTGGCAAAGACATCATCCCGAAAATCACCGAAGCTGGCATGGCATATGCTCATCCATTCCCATTGTCCTGCGTACAGTCTGACCCGGAATCCGAGCCGTACTGGCGCGATGTGGGAACGCTGGAAGCCTACTGGAAAGCAAACCTCGATCTGGCTTCGGTGACGCCTGAACTGGATATGTACGACCAGGACTGGCCAATCCGTACGCATATGGAATCACTGCCGCCAGCGAAATTTGTTCAGGACCGTTCCGGTAGCCACGGAATGACGCTGAACTCGCTGGTCTCCGGCGGCTGTATTATTTCTGGTTCGGTGGTAGTGCAGTCCGTTCTGTTCCCGCGAGTGCGGGTGAATTCATTCTGTAACATTGATTCGGCAGTGTTGTTACCTGAAGTGTGGGTGGGACGTTCGTGCCGCTTACGTCGTTGCATTATCGACCGCGCCTGCGTTATTCCTGAAGGCATGGTGATTGGTGAAAACGCGGAAGAAGATGCTCGTCGTTTCTACCGTTCAGAGGAAGGTATTGTACTGGTCACGCGTGAAATGCTGCGCAAACTGCAGATCAAACAGGAGCGATAATGCAGGTTTTACACGTTTGTTCAGAGATGTTCCCTTTGTTAAAAACCGGGGGACTGGCGGATGTTATTGGGGCGTTACCCGCAGCGCAAATCGCGGACGGTGTGGATGCCCGCGTGCTGCTCCCGGCGTTTCCTGATATCCGTCGCGGCATTCCCGATGCGCAGGTAGTGACGCGTCGCGATACCTTCGCCGGACGTATTACGCTGTTGTTCGGGCATTTCAACGGTGTGGGCATTTACCTGATTGACGCGCCGCATCTCTATGACCGTCCCGGTAGCCCGTATCACGACACTAACCTGTTTGCATATACCGATAACGTGCTGCGTTTTGCGCTGCTGGGTTGGGTCGGCAGTGAAATGGCCTGTGGCTTTGACCCATTCTGGCGCCCGGATGTGGTGCATGCGCACGACTGGCATGCCGGTCTGGCCCCGGCGTATCTGGCGGCGCGCGGCCATCCGGCGAAATCGGTGTTCACTGTGCACAACCTGGCGTATCAAGGCATGTTTTATGCAAAGCATATGGATGACATCCAATTGCCATGGTCGTTCTTTAACGTGCACGGACTGGAGTTTAACGGGCAGATTTCTTTCCTGAAGGCCGGGTTGTACTACGCCGACCACATTACGGCGGTCAGTCCGACCTACGCGCGGGAAATTACCGAGCCGCAGTTTGCCTACGGCATGGAAGGTCTGTTGCAGCAGCGTCATCGTGAAGGACGTCTTTCCGGTGTGCTGAACGGCGTTGATGAAAAAATCTGGAGCCCGGAAACCGATCTGCTGCTGGCGTCGCGGTATACGCGTGAAACGCTGGAAGAGAAAGCGGAGAACAAACGCCAGCTACAGATCGCGATGGGACTTAAGGTTAACGACAAAGTGCCGTTATTTGCCGTAGTCAGCCGCCTGACCAGTCAGAAAGGGCTGGATCTGGTGCTGGAAGCGCTACCGGGGTTGTTAGAGCAGGGTGGACAGCTGGCATTGCTTGGTGCGGGCGATCCGGTTTTACAGGAAGGTTTCCTCGCCGCGGCGGCGGAACATCCTGGACAGGTGGGCGTACAGATTGGCTATCACGAAGCCTTCTCGCACCGCATCATGGGTGGGGCCGACGTTATATTGGTCCCCAGCCGTTTTGAGCCGTGTGGCTTAACGCAGTTGTATGGACTGAAGTACGGCACGCTGCCGCTGGTGCGGCGCACCGGTGGGCTGGCTGATACGGTCTCTGACAGTTCGCTGGAAAACCTGGCGGATGGTATCGCCAGTGGGTTTGTATTTGAAGATAGTAATGCCTGGTCGCTGCTACGCGCGATTCGGCGTGCTTTCGTATTGTGGTCCCGGCCTTCGCTGTGGCGGTTTGTACAACGTCAGGCCATGACCATGGATTTTAGCTGGCAAGTCGCGGCGAAGTCATACCGTGAGCTTTACTATCGTTTGAAATAGATATCCAGGAATCACCTATATGAATGCTCCATTTACTTATGCATCGCCCACACTCAGCGTAGAGGCACTTAAGCATTCTATCGCCTACAAGCTGATGTTCACGATTGGTAAAGACCCGGTCATTGCCAATAAACATGAGTGGCTGAACGCCACGTTGTTCGCGGTGCGCGATCGTCTCGTGGAGCGCTGGCTGCGTTCTAACCGTGCGCAATTATCCCAGGAAACTCGACAGGTTTATTATCTGTCAATGGAGTTTCTGATTGGCCGCACACTTTCCAATGCACTGTTATCGTTGGGTATTTATGACGATGTCAAAAATGCGCTGGAAGGTATGGGGTTGGATCTTGAAGATCTGATCGATGAAGAAAACGACCCTGGTCTTGGCAACGGTGGCCTCGGGCGCCTGGCGGCCTGCTTCCTGGACTCACTGGCTACGTTGGGTCTGCCGGGACGCGGCTACGGTATTCGTTATGACTACGGCATGTTCAAACAGAACATTGTTGATGGCCGACAGAAAGAGTCACCGGACTACTGGCTGGAATACGGTAACCCGTGGGAATTCAAACGCCACAATACGCGCTACAAAGTGCGCTTTGGCGGGCGTATTCAGCAGGAAGGCAAGAAAACGCGCTGGATAGAAACTGAAGAGATCCTCGCGGTAGCCTACGACCAAATTATTCCCGGTTATGACACAGACGCCACCAATACGCTGCGCTTGTGGAATGCCCAGGCCAGTAGCGAAATCAACCTCGGTAAATTTAACCAGGGCGACTACTTTGCGGCGGTGGAAGATAAAAACCACTCCGAGAACGTCTCCCGCGTGCTGTATCCGGATGACTCCACCTATTCCGGACGCGAGCTGCGTTTGCGCCAGGAGTATTTCCTGGTCTCGTCCACGGTACAGGACATCCTGAACCGTCATTATCAACTGCACAAAACCTACGACAACCTGGCAGATAAGATCGCCATTCACCTCAACGACACCCATCCGGTACTGTCGATTCCTGAGCTGATGCGTCTACTGATCGATGAGCACAAATTCAGTTGGGATAATGCGTTTGAGGTCTGCTGCCAGGTCTTCTCGTATACCAACCACACCTTGATGAGCGAAGCGCTGGAGACCTGGCCTGTCGATATGCTGGGCAAAATTCTGCCGCGCCATCTGCAAATCATCTTTGAGATTAACGACTACTTCCTGAAGACGTTGCAGGAACAGTATCCGAACGATACCAGTCTGCTGGGACGGACGTCGATTATCGATGAATCCAATGGCCGCCGGGTGCGTATGGCATGGCTCGCAGTGGTGGTGAGCCACAAGGTTAACGGCGTTTCTGAGCTGCACTCCAACCTGATGGTGCAGTCGCTGTTTGCTGACTTTGCGAAGATTTTCCCGACTCGCTTCTGTAACGTCACCAACGGCGTGACGCCACGCCGCTGGCTGGCACTGGCTAACCCATCGCTCTCTGAGGTGCTGGATGAGAACATTGGCCGCACCTGGCGAACCGATCTCAGCCAGCTAAGCGAGCTTGAACAGCACTGCGATTACCCGCTGGTAAATCAGGCGGTGCGCCGTGCGAAACTGGAGAATAAAAAACGTCTGGCAACGCTCATTGCCCAGCAGCTTAACGTGGTGGTGAACCCGAAATCGCTGTTTGATGTGCAGATCAAGCGTATTCACGAATACAAACGCCAGTTGATGAACGTGCTGCATGTGATCACCCGCTACAACCGCATTAAGGCCGATCCTGACGCCGAGTGGGTGCCGCGCGTGAATATCTTCGCCGGTAAAGCGGCTTCGGCCTATTACATGGCGAAGCACATCATTCACCTGATCAACGACGTCGCGAAAGTGATCAACAACGATCCGCAAATTGGTGACAAGCTGAAAGTGGTGTTTATTCCTAACTACAGCGTCAGCCTGGCGCAGGTGATTATTCCTGCTGCCGACCTGTCTGAGCAGATTTCGCTGGCCGGGACCGAAGCCTCTGGTACCAGTAATATGAAGTTTGCCCTCAACGGCGCGCTGACCATTGGGACGCTGGACGGTGCCAACGTCGAGATGCTGGAGCATGTGGGCGCAGAAAATATCTTTATCTTTGGTAATACGGCGGAAGAGGTCGAAGCCTTACGCAGCCAGGGCTACAAGCCGCGTGAGTATTACGAGAAAGACGAAGAGCTGCACCAGGTGCTGACGCAGATTGGCAGCGGTGTATTCAGTCCTGAGGAGCCGGGGCGCTATCGTGACCTGGTTGACTCGCTGATCAACTTTGGCGACCACTATCAGGTTCTGGCGGATTATCGCAGCTACGTTGATTGCCAGGATAAGGTTGACGAACTGTATCGCCACCCGGAAGAGTGGACCACCAAGTCGATGATTAATATCGCCAACATGGGCTACTTCTCGTCGGACAGGACGATCAAAGAGTACGCCGAAAACATCTGGCATATCGACTCGGTGCGGTTGTAACAAGGGCAGGACGATCTGTAGGCCGGATGGATAAGGCGTTAGCCGCCATCCGGCAAAAGGCCCGGTAGCGCTGACGCTTACCGGGCCTACAGTTTTATATCGAGTGTCTTAAGACGCCAGCGACAGCTGCTGTTTCTCAATGTACTCCGCCAGCCACTGGGTCATGCGCGACTGCTGTTCAGCGTTCAGCCACATACCTTCTTTCGTGCGACGCCACAGCGCATCTTCCGCACGGCGCACCCATTCGTGATCGACCAGATATTTCAGCTCGGCCTCATAGAACTCATGGCCGAAGTCTTCACCTAACTCGGCAAGCGAGGTGGCTTTCCCGATAATCCATTCGGTGTTACTGCCGTAGGTGCGCGAATAATGGCGCGCCAGCGACTCGGTCAGGAACGGGTAGCGACGGCGCAGTTTGGCCGCGTAATCTTCACGATCGCCGCCGATGTCACCGCCTGGCAGAATGCACTCTTTTGTCCACGCCGGACCGATTCCCTGATAGTACGACGCCAGTTTTTCCATCGCGTGTTCGGCCAGCTTACGGTAGGTCGTCAGCTTACCGCCAAAGACCGACAGCAGCGGCGCTTTGCCGTTTTCGTCGTGGATATCCAACGTGTAATCACGGGTGATAGCCTGCGGCGAGTCGGACTCGTCATCGCACAGCGGACGTACGCCCGAGTAGGTCCAGACGATATCGTCACGGCCCAGCTGTTTCTTAAAGTGCGCGTTGTAGACCTTCAGCAGGTAATTGATTTCACTCTCATCAATTTTTACCGCTTTCGGGTCGCCTTTGTATTCGACGTCAGTCGTCCCGATGATCGAGAATTCGTCCATCCATGGGATGACAAACACAATACGTTTATCTTCGTTTTGCAGAATATAAGCTTGCTTCTGGGTATGGACGCGCGGCACCACGATGTGGCTGCCTTTAATCAGACGAATACCGTACGGCGATGGCAGATGCATGCCGTCGTCGAAGAACTCTTTCACCCATGGGCCGGTGGCATTGACCAGACCACGCGCCTGCCAGGTGTGCTTTTTACCGGTATCGATATCTTCAGCTTCAACAATCCACAAACCGTTTTCACGGCGAGCGGAGGTAGCGCGAGTGCGGGTTAACACCTCTCCGCCTTTGCGTACGACCATTTGGGCGTTTGCCAAAACCAGTCGCGCATCGTCTACCCAGCAGTCAGAATATTCGAAACCGCGCACAATCTCAGGTTTCATTACGGAATCTGCGCCAAAACGCAAACCGGTCGAACTCGGCAAACTGGTGCGTTTGCCCAGATGATCGTACATAAACAGACCAATGCGGATCATCCACGCTGGACGCAGGTGCGGGCGATGGGGCAGACGAAAGCGCATCGGGAAGGCGATATGCGGTGCCATTTTCAACAGCACTTCACGCTCAGCCAGCGCTTCGCTCACCAGGCGAAATTCGTAGTGTTCCAGGTAGCGCAGGCCACCGTGGATGAGTTTGGAGCTAGCGGAAGAGGTGGCACAGGCTAAATCCTGCGCTTCCAGCATCAGCACGGATAAACCGCGTCCAGCGGCATCTGCCGCGATACCGGCACCGTTGATGCCTCCACCTATCACAATCAGATCTTTGGTTTCCATGCTGGCCTCTCGCACTTTCGTTATAGCTCATTAATGTTCGTTATCGAGCATAATAGCAAAGAATCGCGCCATTGGTAACATCGGATAAACAATTTACAGTGATACATATAACATTATGGCGTTTAATTGCCGTCGGGACGTACACTAAGAAGTAACATGTCTGAAAAGCGTCACCTGCAATATAAAGAAGAGAGAGCAATGGATCAGTTTGAATGTATTAATGTCGAAGAAGCGCATCAGAAGCTGCACCAGGGGGCCGCGGTGTTAGTGGATATCCGCGACCCGCAAAGCTATGCGATGGGTCACGCCCCGCAGGCGTTTCATCTGACGAACGACACGCTGGGGTCATTTATGCGCGAGCATGATTTCGACACCGCCGTGTTAGTAATGTGTTATCACGGCAACAGCAGTAAAGGCGCGGCGCAATATCTTCTTCAGCAGGGCTATGACGCGGTTTACAGTGTTGACGGCGGCTTCGACGCCTGGCATCGACATTTTCCGGCAGAAGTGGCATACGGTTCGTAAGACTATACCCAAATTAATTCGAGTTGCATCGCGACGGCGACGCAGCAAATCTCCGGGCGCGTACGAACAGTATGTGACCGGAGTGAGTGAGGAAAGCCAACAAAGATGCAGCTCGAAGTAAGAAGGGTATATATACTGTCCTCTTTTGTGTGGAATAAGCGACAGCAACCATGTTGATGATTACCTCTTTTGCTAACCCCCGCGTGGCGCAGGCATTTGTTGATTATATGGCGACACAGGGCGTTATCCTGACGATTCAACAACATCAGCAAACGGATGTCTGGCTGGCGGATGAGTCCCAGGCTGAGCGAGTGCATGCTGAGCTGGCGCGGTTTCTGGAGAATCCAGGCGATCCGCGTTACCTCGCGGCAAGCTGGCAGTCGGGTCATACCGACAGCGGTCTGCGCTACCAGCGTTATCCGTTCCTGGCCACATTGCGCGAACGCGCAGGCCCGGTAACCTGGGTGGTGATGGCCGCGTGTGTGCTGGTGTTTATCGCGATGAACACGCTGGGCGACCAGACCGTGATGCTCTGGCTGGCATGGCCGTTTGACCCTTCGCTGAAATTTGAATTCTGGCGTTATTTCACCCACGCTTTTATGCACTTCTCGCTGATGCATATTCTGTTCAACCTGCTGTGGTGGTGGTATCTCGGCGGTGCGGTAGAAAAGCGTCTGGGCAGCGGAAAACTGATTGTAATTACCGTGATCAGCGCCCTGCTAAGCGGCTACGTTCAGCAGAAATTTAGCGGCCCGTGGTTTGGTGGGCTGTCTGGCGTGGTATATGCGCTGATGGGTTATGTGTGGTTGCGCGGCGAGCGCGATCCACAAAGTGGTATTTTCCTGCAGCGTGGTTTGATTATCTTTGCTTTGATCTGGATTGTTGCCGGCTGGTTTGATGTGTTCGGCATGTCGATGGCGAACGGCGCACATATCGCCGGGCTGGCCGTGGGTCTGGCAATGGCGTTTGCCGATACTATGAATGTACGAAAACGAACGTAATTTCAGGGAACAATAATGAAGCAAACACAACGACATGACGCGATCATCGAGCTGGTAAAGAAACAGGGATACGTCAGTACTGAGGAGCTGGTGGAGCATTTCTCCGTCAGCCCGCAGACGATTCGCCGAGATCTTAACGATCTGGCCGATCAGAACATGATTTTGCGCCATCACGGTGGCGCGGCGCTGCCCTCCAGCTCGGTCAACACCCCGTGGCATGACCGTAAAGCGACACAGACGGCGGAAAAAGAGCGCATTGCCCGCAAAGTTGCCACGCAGATCCCGAACGGTTCTACGTTGTTCATTGATATCGGCACTACGCCGGAAGCGGTGGCTCACGCGCTGCTCAATCACAGCAATTTACGCATTGTGACCAACAACCTCAATGTGGCGAATACGCTGATGGCGAAAGAGGATTTCCGCATCATACTCGCCGGTGGCGAACTGCGTAGCCGCGACGGCGGTATTATGGGCGAAGCGACCCTCGACTTTATTTCTCAGTTCCGCCTGGACTTCGGCATCTTAGGGATTAGCGGTATCGATAGCGATGGCTCCCTGCTGGAGTTTGATTATCACGAAGTTCGCACCAAGCGCGCGATTATTGAGAATTCACGGCATGTGATGCTGGTGGTGGATCACTCGAAGTTTGGGCGTAACGCGATGGTGAATATGGGCAGTATCAGCATGGTGGATGCGGTGTATACCGACACGCTGCCGCCAGCTGGCGTGATGCAGGTTATTGCGGACCATCATATTCAGTTAGAGCTGTGCTAAGTTAATTCCAGGCCTGATAAGCGTAGCGTATCAGGCATTAACTAAACCCCATACCCCATCATTTTCAGCAGTTTCTGCGCATGTTGCACCGCATCCTGGCGGTGTGCGACGCCGAGCTTTTGATACAAATTGCGGATGTGCGTCTTGATGGTCGTTGCCGCGACGGCCAATTCTCCGGCGATCTGCTCGTTGCTGTAGCCCGAATAAATCAGTCCCAGAACCTGCCATTCGCGCTGGGTCAGCGGGCTGGTCCGGATAAGCTCCGGTACTTCCGGGTGAGTAAGCAGACGCTCAACGAATCCTTCATCGAAGTGGGCGAATTTATGGCGGTGATGCTGGTTAATCTCACGCAAAATACGCTGGGCGCGGTGCTGATCGAGTTCCGGTAAGGTATTGAGCTGAATCAGCTGACGCAGTTGCTGCGCCATGGCCTCACCTTCAATGACAAAGTGACTGATAAATCCGGTGCGGTTCGCCAGCTGCAGCGCGTCGAGTAACACGCGCTGTGCGTCATTTTTGCGTCCTGCCTGCCAGAAGAGCTGATTAAGCAGCAGCAGGTTACGGTTCAGATCGCTCATCAGGCGCAGATTGCGCGCATTTTCATTCAACTCTTCCAGCACAATCTCAGCCGGTTCAAACTCGCCCAGCAGGATCTGCGCGCGGGCGATGTTGCGCCACTGGCTTTGCAGAAAGTGGTTATTGGCGAATTCCGGTTTCGGCGTGTGGCGCAGCCAGTTGGCGGCCGAGTTTTTGTCGCCCACCATTTGCCAGTAAATCACCCGTACCTTATCGGCGTTCGAGATCCAGTCACTGTGATAGTGACCGTTACCCAGCAGGTTTTCCAGGCGGTTGAGCAGGCTACGCGCATTATCCAGATCTCCCCGGGCCAGCGAACATTGAATCAGCAGCGCCAGGCACTGTAGCTGTTGCTGCGGCTGGAATGTGGAAAGCAGTTCAATACCCGAGCGGGCAGACGCTTCCGATTCGTCCAGGCGCGCCCATGCCCACAGCAGCTGCGCGCGAATACGCACCAGGAACTCGTGCATCGGCAACTGTTCCAGATGCTGCTCTTTGATCAGCTGAAACGCTTTTTCCTGAGTCTCCCAGGCGGCCTGTAAAAAGCCCTGGGCAAAAAAAATTTCACTTTGCTGAATTAAACTCCACAGCGCGTAATGCCAGACGTCATGGTGGCGTGCCATTTGCTCGGTTTGCTGCATCAACGCCAGAGAACGCGTGAGATCGCCCTTACAGTGCAGGACTTCACCATGTACCGAGGTGGCGACGATACGGCTATAGAACCAGGCGATGGGTAACTCATCCAGCGCCAGCTTTGCCAGGCGCTCGGCTTCGTCAGGATTGCCGTCGTTAATCGCGACCTGCGCACGCAGGGCGTTAAATTCGGCGTGCAGCGTCGGTTCCATGTCGCCTTTCATTTCCTGCTCAGCGCGCGCCAGCAGGGTATTAACCTCGCCGTAGCGGTGCTGGCTTTGCATCAGCCAGGCTTGCAGCAGAACCAGACGCGGATTTTCCAGCAGACTTTCCCACGGCAGGGCTTTCAGCGACTCTTCCAGTAATGTCAGTTCGCTGTGGTTAAACAGTCCCCACGCATGGTTAAGCAGGATATCGCGTAGCATATGCGCGTCGCCTGCCGCCAGCGCGTGGTGGATAGCTTCGCTGGGGAAGCCTTGCGCCATCCAGCTTTCAGCGGCGGCGCGGTGTATTTCGGGCAGTTCGCTTGCCAGTTCCCACTGACAGCGCTGGCGTAAAAAGCTGCCAAACAGCGGGTGGTAGCTGAACCACTCACCGACGTCATCCATCCGCTGCAAGAATAATCCCTGGCGCTCAATCTCCTCCAGCCGCATCTGGCCGTTTTCTTCCCCGGTGACCCGGACGATCAGTGCGTCGTTCATTGAGCGCAGAATGGCGCTTTTCAGCAGGAAATGACGGGTGCCGAGGTCGACGCTGTCCAGCACTTCATCAACCAGATAATCGGACAGATGGCTGGCGTTGATCCCGGCGAGGCGGCGTGCGGACTGGTGTGCAGAGTGGTTGTTCTGGCGGGCGGAGAGGGCAATCAGCTGTAACGCCGTGGCCCAGCCAGCAACGTCATCGCACATCCGGCTGCTTTCTGCCGCTTCGATAGGCGAGGACAAACGTCGATCGAAAAATTGTTTGGCTTCCTGGTGGTTAAACGCCAGCTGTTGGCTGCCTATCTCCAGCAACTGATCGCGTACTCGCAGGTTGGCAATACCCAACTGCGGCAGGTTACGCGACAGCACGACCAGCGTGAGGTTCTCAGGCTGATGACGCAGGAAGAAACGCATCGCTTCGTGAATTGCCGGATTGGAGATGAGATGATAATCATCCACTACCAGGTAGAGCGGGCGATGCCACTCGGCCAGTTCAATAAATAGCTGCGCAAACAGTGACGTCAGGCTGGCGTATTGGCGCTTTTGCACCATCGCTTCGCTGGTGGTGCAGTGTCCACCGGTTGCCTGCTGGATAGCGGCGATCAGATAGCTGGCAAAGCGCTCTTGTTGATTATCGCCTTCATCCAGAGAGTACCAGCCTAAGTCGTTCTTCCCCGCTGCCCATTGTGAAACCAACGTTGTTTTTCCATAACCAGCAGGACTTGTTATCAGGGCAAGCCTGAAATTGTTCGCGCCGGAAAGTTTAGCCAACAGGCGCTCACGAACCACCGTATGGTCGAGTCGAACCGGACGACTTAATTTAGACGGAATCAACATAAGTTAGTCACTTCACTGTGTGAAAATGGGGAAAAATGATTTTTTTTGCGCTTCGTAATTAATAGATATAAGGTCGGCCAGATTAGTGTTTTATGCAAGCTAAGCGGACTTTTTGTGTGTCTGATTTTGCACTATGTCACAAATCTAAACATCTATTACATTAATTGCTTTAAAGAGTCACAACAGGCGTGGCGACTGGATCCATCGGTATTTTGGCTGAGCCGAAAAATACCTCCCTTTTTATAAGGTTACTCAGTTGCTTAATGTAAAGAGCCGAATTTTGTGGCCGACTTAAAAGTTTTATGTGAATTATCTTATCCACCTTGGATATTTCAGGTTAGAAACTATTTCTCTGTTTACAGATTGTTTCCCATCGTCACCCCTCTATTTGATATTGTCGATTTATCTCTTGTTATTAATGCGTCGTCCGTTGGGCATTACAGGGGCGTTATGCCGGACTTACGCGAATTTACGGGCGATAACACCCCCTTTAAGTGGCAGCGATCACACTTTTATGCTCATCCCCGCTCCTCCTCCCTGCCTAATCCGTGCCAGGATGAGGAAGGTCAACAACGAGCCTGGCAAACTAGCGATAACGTTGTTTTATTACCTAAGGATCTGGAACCCCTATGTCACAGCCTACTTTCAACAAAGATCAATTTCAGGCTGCCCTGACGCGTCAGTGGCAGCGCTTCGGTTTACTGTCGGCTCAAGAAATGACGTCGCGCCAGTGGTGGCAGGCAGTGAGTGGGGCGTTGGCTGAGTTACTCAGCGCCCAGCCTGCGGCGAAGCCGGCAAAAAATCAGCGCCATGTTAACTACATCTCGATGGAGTTTTTGATTGGCCGTCTGACTGGCAACAACTTACTCAATCTCGGCTGGTATCAGGCGGTGAGCGATGAGCTGAAAGCGCATGACGTCAACCTGACCGACCTGCTGGAAGAAGAGATCGACCCGGCGCTGGGTAACGGTGGATTGGGACGCCTGGCGGCCTGCTTCCTTGATTCGATGGCGACAGTCGGTCAATCGGCGACGGGCTATGGTCTCAACTACCAGTACGGCCTGTTCCGTCAGTCATTTGCCGATGGGCAGCAGATGGAAGCCCCGGATGACTGGCATCGCGGCAGCTATCCGTGGTTCCGTCACAACGAGGCACTGGATGTGCAAGTAGGGATTGGCGGCAAGGTCACCAAAGAAGGGCACTGGGAGCCGGGGTTTGTTATCACCGGCCAGGCCTGGGATCTACCGGTTCTCGGCTACCGTAACGGCGTGGCGCAACCGCTGCGTCTGTGGCAGGCCAGTCACGCGCATCCGTTTAACCTGACCAAATTTAATGACGGCGATTTTCTGCGCGCAGAGCAGCAGGGCATCGACGCTGAAAAACTCACCAAAGTGCTGTACCCGAATGACAACCACACCGCGGGTAAAAAGCTGCGCCTGATGCAGCAATACTTCCAGTGCGCTTGCTCCGTAGCTGACATTCTGCGCCGCCATCATCTGGCAGGGCGTAAACTGCATGAGCTGGCTGATTTTGAGGTGATTCAGCTCAACGATACTCACCCGACCATCGCCATCCCTGAGCTACTGCGTGTGCTGATTGATGAGCACCAGATGAGCTGGGACGATGCGTGGGCTATTACCAGTAAGACCTTTGCTTATACCAACCACACTTTGATGCCAGAGGCGCTGGAGTGCTGGGACGAGAAGCTGGTGAAAGCACTACTGCCGCGCCATATGCAAATCATCAAAGAGATTAACGACCGCTTTAAGAAGCTGGTCGATAAAACCTGGCCGGGTGACGCTGAAATTTGGGCGAAGCTGGCGGTGGTGCATAACAAACAGGTGCGTATGGCCAACATGTGTGTGGTCAGCGGCTTTGCGGTTAACGGCGTGGCGGCGCTGCACTCCGATTTGGTGGTGAAGGATCTGTTCCCGGAATATCATCAGCTCTGGCCGAACAAATTCCATAACGTCACTAACGGGATTACTCCGCGTCGCTGGATTAAGCAGTGCAACCCGGCACTTGCCGCGCTGCTGGATAAATCGCTGAAAAAAGAGTGGGCCAACGACCTCGATCAGTTGATTAACCTGGAAAAATACGCCGACGACGCGAAGTTTCGTCAGCAGTATCGTGACATCAAGCTGGCGAACAAAGCGCGTCTGGTGAAGTTTATTAAAGCGCGTACCGGTATTGAGATAACGACTAACGCTCTCTTTGATATTCAGATTAAACGCCTGCATGAGTACAAGCGTCAGCACCTCAACTTGCTGCATATTCTGGCGTTATACAAAGAAATCCGTGAGAACCCGCAGGCCGATCGCGTGCCGCGCGTATTCCTGTTTGGCGCGAAAGCCGCTCCGGGTTACTACCTGGCGAAAAATATCATCTTCGCCATTAACAAGGTTGCAGAAACCATCAATAACGACCCGCAAGTGGGCGACAAGCTGAAGGTCGTATTCCTGCCGGATTATTGTGTCTCGGCGGCGGAAATGCTGATCCCGGCGGCAGATATCTCTGAGCAAATCTCCACCGCCGGGAAAGAGGCTTCCGGCACCGGTAACATGAAGCTGGCGCTGAACGGTGCGTTAACCGTCGGTACGCTGGATGGCGCAAACGTCGAAATCGCCGAGAAGGTCGGTGACGAGAATATCTTTATCTTTGGTCATACCGTGGAAGAGGTGAAGGCGCTCAAGGCCAAAGGGTACGACCCGGTGAAATGGCGTAAGAAAGATAAAGTGCTGGATGCTGTTCTGAAAGAGCTGGAAAGCGGGAAGTATAGCGACGGCGATAAACATGCCTTCGACCAGATGCTGCACAGTATCGGCAAGCAGGGCGGTGACCCGTATCTGGTAATGGCGGACTTCGCGGCCTACGTTGAAGCCCAGAAGCAGGTTGACGTGTTGTATCGTGACCAGGAAGCCTGGACCCGGGCGGCGATTCTGAATACCGCGCGTTGCGGCATGTTCAGTTCGGATCGCTCCATCCGCGATTATCAGACTCGTATCTGGCAGGCGAAACGTTAAGGAATCGCGATGGAAAGCAAACGTCTGGATAATGCCGCGTTGGCGGCGGGGATTAGCCCCAATTACATTAATGCCCACGGTAAACCGCAGTCTATTGGCGTCGAAACCAAGCGGCGTTTGCTTGACGCTATGCATCGCTCCACCGCCACCGCTCAGGTGGCGGTGACCCCGGTGCCGAATGTCATGGTTTATACCGCTGGTAAGAAAATGCCGCTGGCAGTTGAGGGACGCGGAGAGTTTACCTGGCTGCTGACCACCGAAGAGGGCGTGCAGCACAAAGGGCATGCCGTCGGCGGTAAATCGTTCAACCTTCCGGCGAAGCTGCCGGAAGGGTATCACACGCTTACCCTCACCCAGGGGGAGTTGCGTACCCATTGCCGCATCATCGTCGCGCCGAAACGCTGCTATGAGCCGCAGGCTCTATTAGCCGGGCAGAAGCTGTGGGGCGCATGCGTTCAGCTCTATACCCTGCGTTCAGAAAAAAACTGGGGGATTGGCGACTTTGGCGATCTCCGTGCCATGCTGGTGGAGGTGGCGCAACGCGGCGGCGCGTTTATCGGCCTGAATCCGATTCACGCGCTGTATCCGGCGAACCCGGAGAGTGCCAGTCCGTACAGCCCGTCGTCACGCCGCTGGTTGAACGTTATTTATATAGATGTGAACGCAGTAGACGATTTTCGCCTGAGTAAAGAGGCGCAGGCCTGGTGGCAGAAACCCGCGACTCAGCAAGCTCTGCAACGCGCGCGTGATACCGAGTGGGTTAATTATTCTGCCGTTACCGCATTGAAGATGACAGCGCTGCGTATGGCGTGGAAAAGCTTCTCTGCACGTGACGATGAGCAGATGGCGGCATTTCGTCAGTTTGTGACTCAGGAAGGGGATAGCCTGTACTGGCAGGCGGCCTTTGACGCGCTGCATGCACATCAGGTGAAAGAGGACGCACTGCGCTGGGGCTGGCCGGTGTGGCCGCAAGCTTTCCAGTCGGTGGATTCGCCAGAGGTAAAACGCTTTTGCGAAGAGCATCGTGATGAAGTGGATTTCTACCTGTGGTTGCAGTGGCTGGCGTATACCCAGTTTGCTGACTGCTGGAAAACCAGCCAGGGCTTTGCGATGCCGATTGGATTATATCGCGATCTGGCTGTCGGCGTGGCCGAAGGCGGGGCGGAAACCTGGTGCGACCGCGAGTTGTATTGCCTGAAAGCCTCGGTTGGCGCACCGCCGGATATTCTCGGTCCGCTCGGGCAAAACTGGGGATTGCCGCCGATGGATCCGCATATCATCACGGCACGCGCTTACGAACCGTTTATCGAACTGCTGCGTGCCAATATGCAGAACTGCGGTGCGTTGCGTATCGACCATGTTATGTCGATGCTGCGTCTGTGGTGGATCCCTTACGGTGAAACTGCCGATCACGGCGCCTACGTGCATTATCCGGTCGACGATCTGCTTTCAATTCTGGCGCTGGAAAGTAAACGTCATCACTGCATGGTAATTGGTGAAGATCTGGGGACTGTGCCGGTAGAGATCGTCAGCAAGCTGCGTGATAGCGGCGTGTACTCCTACAAAGTGCTTTATTTTGAGAATGACCATGAGAAAAATTTCCGCGCGCCGAAAGCGTACCCGGAACAATCAATGGCAGTCGCGGCGACGCATGACCTTCCTACGCTTAAAGGTTATTGGGATAGCGGCGATCTGACGCTGGGTAAGGCACTGGGTCTGTATCCGGATGAAGTCGTGTTGCGTGGGTTGTATCAGGACAGAGAACTGGCGAAACAGGGGCTGCTGGACGCGCTGCACAAATACGGGTGCCTGCCAAAACGTGCTGGTCACAAGGCGTCACTGATGTCGATGACGCCGATTCTTAATCGCGGCATGCAACGCTACATCGCTGACAGTAACAGTGCGCTGTTGGGCCTGCAACCGGAAGACTGGCTGGATATGGCTGAGCCTGTCAATATTCCGGGGACCAGCAACCAGTACAAAAACTGGCGGCGTAAGCTCACCGCCACGCTGGAGCAGATGTTTGCCGATGACGGTGTGAACAAGCTGATTAAGGATTTGGATAAGCGCCGAAAAGCGGCCGCGAAGAAGAAGTAAAAAAGCCGGGGATTTCCCCGGCTTTTTTAGGGTGATAGCAGGTAGGCCGGGTAAGCGAAGCGCCACCCGGCACAGTTTTATCAGACCACCATACCCAGCAGCAGACATCCTACCAGACCGCAGACGGAGATAATGGTTTCCAGCATTGACCATGACTTGATGGTTTCACCGATGGTCAAGTTGAAGTACTCCTTGAACAACCAGAAGCCTGGATCGTTCACGTGGGAGAAAATGACGGAACCGGAACCAACCGCAATAACCATTAGCTCAGGGCTTACGCCGGTCGTTGCAATCAGCGGTGCCACAATCCCACCAGCGGTGATCGCCGCTACGGTTGCGGAGCCCAGTGCGATACGCAGTACCGCAGCGATAGACCATGCCATCAGCAGCGGAGAAACGTTTGAACCGTGCATCATTGACGCGATGTACTTGTCCACGCCGCTATCCACCAGGACCTGTTTGAAGGCACCGCCACCACCAATGATCAACAGCATCATCGCGATGATTTTGATGGAGGACACCAGCGTGTCGTTGATCTGATCCATCGAACGTCCACGGTTCAGACCAAAAGTGAACATCGCAATCAGCACCGCGATAAGCGTTGCCATGACCGGGTCACCCAGGAATTCTGCCACCGTCAGGAAAGCGTGGCCTTTTGGCAGAATCATCTCCGCCACGGCGCGCATCGCCATCAGGATAACCGGTACCAGGGAGGTCCAGACGCTGACGCCAAAGCCAGGCATCTCTTCTTCGGTAAACGTTTTCGCGCTGTACAGACCTTCCGGGATTGGCTTATCGATGCCTTTCAGGAAGCGAGCGTACACCGGACCGGCGAGAATAACGGTCGGGATTGCCAGAATCGTACCAAACAGCAGGGTTTTACCCATATCTGCATGGAAAATGGTGGCAATAGCGGTCGGACCTGGGTGCGGCGGCAGGAAGCCGTGAGTTACGGACAGCGCAGCAGCCATCGGCACGCCAACATACAGCAGCGGGATGTTGGCAGCAGCGGCGATGGTGAACACCAGCGGCAGCATCAGCACGAAGCCGACTTCGTAGAACAGGGCAAAACCGACGGTGAAGCCGGTTAATACCACCGCCCACTGAATATGTTTTTTGCCGAATTTAGCAATCAGGGTGGTTGCGATGCGCTGTGCGCCGCCGCAGTCCGCCAGCATTTTGCCCAGCATGGCGCCAAAACCCATAATCAGGGCGAGGCTGCCAAGGGTTCCGCCGACACCGGCTTTAATCGAACCGATGACTTTATCCAGTGGCATCCCTTGCATCAATCCGACAGCAAGCGCCACCAGGACGAGAGCGATGAAACCGTTCATTTTGAAACGGATCATCAGGAGGAGTAACAAGATTACACCGATAGCAACGATGACTAATGGCATGATTTACCTGGCCTTTACTTTGTTATGGGTAACGTCAGTGTTTAGATGACAAATTCCGATTGTCCCGACCGGGAACAGAGCATTCTCAGCACCAATGCTGGTTGCCTTCAAAACTAATCAGTTTAGCTGGCTGTTATGTGTGTGTTAGGTGCTGATGCGAATGATACGGGTAACATGCGGCGCTTGAAAATCACCTGGGCAGGCAAAATTTAAATTATGAGAGGCTGGTCAAATTATGAGGGGGATTGTTGCAGGAAATATGCGGAAAAATGCAAGGTTGTAGGCCGGATAAAGCGATTACGCTGCCATCCGGCATCAATGCCCGATGGCGGCGCGGATGCGTCTTAACGGGCCTACGGAAACTCTACAGGTTGAGGCGTTAGTAGTAAGAGTGCTCGCCGCGCTGGTGTTCGGTTAAATCGCGAACGCCTTTCAGTTCAGGGAATTCAGCCAGCAGCTGTTTCTCGATACCTTCTTTCAGCGTTACATCCACCATTGAACAGCCGTTACATCCGCCGCCAAACTGCAGAATAGCGTAGCCTTCATCGGTGATTTCCATCAGAGAGACGCGACCACCGTGACCTGCCAGCTGTGGGTTGATCTGCGATTGCAGCATGTACTCCACGCGTTCCATCAGCGGCGCATCATCGGCAACTTTACGCATTTTGGCGTTTGGTGCTTTCAGGGTCAGCTGGGAGCCTAACTGGTCGGTAACGAAATCGATTTCTGCATCTTCCAGATACGGTGCGCTCAGTTCATCAACATATGCGGTCAGCAGGTCAAATTTAATGGCGGTGTCGGTTGCTTCCACGGCGTCCGGCGGACAATAAGAAACGCCGCATTCAGCGTTAGGCGTGCCGGGATTAATCACAAATACGCGGATTTGTGTCCCTTCTTCCTGATTTGCCAGCAGTTTGGCAAAGTGCGCTTGTGCAGCATCGGAAATATGGATCATAGTAATGGCCTAATAGTTGACTATTTTACTTGGTTATAATACGCCCATCATCGAGGCTCTACAAGGTTCGACACAGGCACCATACCTGGACAGTCGCCGCGCCGTTGCGTAAAAGCAGCTGCGCGATTTCCGCGACGGTACTTCCGGTAGTGACGACATCATCCACAATGACCATATGGAGTCCCTGCACTGGCAATTCAAGGCGAAAGGCGTTTTTCAGGTTACGTTTACGTAATCGGGCGCTGAGATGGTGCTGTGTGGCGGTTGCCCGAACCCGCGTGATGGCCCGGCTGTCCCAATCGCAGCCCAGCCAGCGGGCCAGGGGACGACACAGTAAGTCGCTCTGATTAAACCCTCTGCGCCAGTGCCGGCGTTGCCAGAGCGGGACGCTGACGAGCCTGTCCGGCAGAGGAAGACCGCTGACGCGCCGGGCCTGTAATACCTCCAGCAACAACAAGCGTGAAAGAGCGGGGGCCATTTCGCCACGTCGGGAAAACTTGAGCTGGTGGATAAGCCCGCTCAATGGCGGAGCATAGTCGCTGACGGTAACCAGTCGCTGCCACGGCGGTGGTTTTTGCAGACAGCGCCCGCAGGGAACGACGGTATGCGCGGCAGGGAGTCCACATTGAGGGCACCGGCTGACGTGCTGATGCGTTGCCCGTGTGCAGACTGAACAGATCCCCCAATGCCCTAACGTCAGGGGCATTCGGCATAGCCAGCACAATCCCGGTACTGTTAGCATAGAAGCATCCTTTCAGGCTAAAAGAGAACAATAACTGATGAATGACATCTGGTGGCAGACCCAGGGTTCGGGAAATTGCCATCTTGTGCTGCTGCACGGATGGGGACTGAATGCGCAAGTGTGGCATTGCATAAGCGAGGAATTGAGTTCGCATTTCACGCTGCATCTTGTCGACTTACCGGGATTTGGTCGCAGCCAGGGGTTCGGCGCAATGTCGCTGGAAGAGATGGCTGAGCGGGTAGTAAAACAGGCACCGGAGAAAGCCATCTGGCTTGGCTGGAGTCTGGGCGGGCTGGTCGCAAGCCAGGTGGCGTTAACCCATCCTGAACGTGTTCAGGCGCTGGTGACCGTGGCGTCTTCCCCTTGCTTTAGCGCGCGCGACGAGTGGCCGGGTATCAAGCCAGAAGTGCTGGCAGGTTTCCAGCAGCAGTTGAGCGAAGATTTCCAGCGTACGGTGGAACGTTTTCTGGCGTTGCAGACGATGGGCACGGACACCGCGCGTCAGGATGCGCGGGCACTGAAGAAAACAGTGCTGGCGTTACCCATGCCGAATGTCGAGGTGCTCAATGGCGGACTGGAGATCCTGAAAACGGTCGATCTGCGTGAGCCTCTGTGCGCTGTGGACATGCCTTTTCTGCGGTTGTACGGCTATCTCGATGGACTGGTTCCGCGCAAAGTGGTCCCAATGCTCGATGCCCTGTGGCCGCATAGCGAGTCGTTGATATTTGCTAAAGCGGCGCATGCACCGTTTATCTCGCATCCTGCAGAGTTCTGCGCAGCGCTGGTGGCGTTAAAAAAACGCCTATAAATCTGTTGTGTTGCCCGGTAGAGCCGCGCTTACCGGGCTTGAGATTAATGGCTGCGCGTAGCCAGATCCTCAGCGGTCAGGCCGGTAATTCTGAAGATGGTCAGCGGGTCGATACCATCAGCCTGCAGGGTTGATGCAATACGTAAAGCTTCCTCTCGTTTACCTTGTTGTAAGCCCGTTTGTAACCCTTCTTGTAATCCCTCTTGTAACCCTTTCATATGACCTTCCTGAAGACCATTAAGATGCCCTTCTTGTCGTAATCTTTCGGCGATAGTCATCAACTTTTCCTTATGTTGGGGTAAACGTTCGGCGACCTCATGAAGAAACTCGGTAAAATGTGCGGTGTCCCCGACCTGCATTAGATAATTAAACAAGGCTTTCAACTGGCTGTCATTAGCGTGTCCTTTAATAATCAGGATGGCCAGTTTTTCTACCAGTCCCATCAAATCGCGTTTACGAATATGTTTTTGGATGAGTTCCAACAGCGCCATCCGGCGATGCTGCATGATCTCGTCATCGGGAACCACGGTGATATCGATCAGTGGAAACGCTGAGGTATAAAGTTGTCTGGCGGCCTTTGGGTCGTCAAATTCGTCCAGCCAGCAGAGTGAGTAGGGGTATGGGCTTGCCGCGCCATGATAAAAAAGCATGGGTATCACCAGCGGGAGTTTCTTGTGACCTGCAGCCAAATGGCGATGCATAACCGCAATGGCATAACGCATCAGCCGAAATGCCATATGGGCATCGGCGGTGCTCTGATGCTCAATGATGGTGTAAATATAGCCATCGCCTTCGCGGGTTTTTAATGACCACAGCACATCGGAATAGTACGTGCGCAAATCGTCCTCAATAAAGCTGCCCGATTCCAGTTGTAGCGTTTTCAGATCGCACAGTTTTTGCAAAGAGGCTGGAAGATGGAGCCGAAGAAAGTCGCGTGCGGTAGCAGGGTGGTTTAAGAACGTTTTAAAAATCGCGTCATGCGGCGTAGCAGTCGTGTCAGTATTCATGGCGATCCGTCACCTGAGAAACAAGATGACGAGACTCTACTTCCCTGGTCGCCAGTAATCATTCACGAGTTGATAACGATGCGCGACAGGCTGGAGGATAGATCTGCTTTGCTGAAACAGAGACATCTTTGTGGAATCCATTACGCAAAAAGCCGGATATCAGCATAAACGCTTTATCCGGACAGGACGTTTGCAGTCATTTTTAGACCGGAAGCGTAGCGCCATCCGGCATCGAACTAGCGCAAAGCCCACCACTCGCGCAGGCAGGCTTTACCTTCCGGACAACTCTTGCAGCTTCCGGAAAGACACCCGTCGGCATCGTCCTGAATCCGCACCGCTTTACCCATCTTTTCTAACTGATTCAGCATGGCGTCAATCATGGGCTGCGGGGTGTGCAGCGTGTGGCTAATTTGAGTTGCCTCCATGCGTCCCCGCAAAGCCAATAAATCACGAACCTGAATAAGCGATGCCATTGTCGATAACCTTAGTGGCAGTCGCCAGTGGTGCTGGAACAGCAGGAGCTTGCCGTCCTGTTGGTCGCCAGCAGTGCGAGATCCACGCGACTGCGAGCTCGACGCAGCAGGCCCAGCAACACAATGTTAAACAGGATGACAGCTAAAATGCACACCAGGCTGTAGGTCGGGTGCTCTTTGTAGCTGACCGCCTGATAAAACAGCGTCGACAGAGAGTAGGCGATGTTCAGGCCCCACAGAATCGAGAAGCCCATCCAGCCACGGCTGGATTCACGTGCAATAGCGCCCATTACCGAAATACATGGCACATACAGCAACACGAAAATCAGGTAGCTGTAAGCGGCGGCAGCGCTGCCAAATTTTTCGCCCATCACGCCCATTGCACCCGTAGCCATTTCACCGTCGCCCTTGCTGGCTTCAATAGGGTTAGCCAGTACGCTCAGGCTGAAGGTGTCTTTCAGGCTTTGCCAGGTCTCATCTACCGCGCCGAGCAGCTCGTCACCGAGGTGGAAATCTGCCGGGTTGAACTCTTCTTCCTGAATGTTTTCTGCGGTATAGAGCGTGTTCAGCGTACCGACAACCACTTCTTTCGCCATCGCGCCGGTGAACAGACCTACGGTTGCCTGCCAGTTATCTTCGTGAACGCCAATCGGCTTGAAGACCGGCGTGATTACGCGGCTGACGGAAGCCAGAGCAGAGTCGTTGATGTTGTCGACGATTTTTCCGCTCAGCGAGAAACTGTTAAACGCGCTGAGGAAAATGCTGACGATGATGATGACTTTACCCGCACGCAGAACGAAGCCTTTCAGGCGTTGCCAGGTCTGAATAATCAGACTCTTAATGTGCGGCACGTGGTACACCGGCAGCTCCATCACGAACGGCGTTGCTTCGCCACGCATGATGGTGTGTTTGAGCATCAGGCCGGTCAATACCGCCATAACGATGCCCAGTACGTACAGTGAGAAGACCGCCAGCGCACCGTTCTGACCAAAGAACGCAGCGGCAAAGACGGCGAAAATCGCCAGGCGAGCGCCACAAGACATAAACGGCGCCATCATGATGGTCATCAGACGTTCACGCGGGGCGTCCAGCGTACGTGCGCCCATCACTGACGGTACGTTACAGCCAAAGCCGACGATCAGCGGGACAAACGATTTGCCCGGCAGTCCCAGCGCCTGCATCAGACGGTCCATTACAAACGCGGCGCGCGCCATGTAACCGGAGTCTTCAAGGAAGGAGAGGAACAGGTACATCATGCCGATTTGCGGTACCAGTGGCAGCACGGTGTTAATCCCGCCGCCAAGACCTTGCGCCAAAAAGATAGTGAGCCAGTCCGGGAAGTGCAGCGTGTAGCCAATCCACTGAATCCCATGGATAAAGAGCGCTACGGAGCCGACGTCAAACAACGGTTGCAGCGCGCCGCCAATGTTGATGGCGAGCAGGAACATCAGGTACATCACGAACAGGAAAATCGGCAGCCCGAGGAAGCGGTTGAGGACGATTTTATCTACTGCGGTGGTGAAGCGGCTCGGCTCTGCCGTCAGGGTGTTGCTGACGGTATCGCAGATAGCGGCAATGCACTGATAGCGCGCATCGGCGATATGCAGTGCCGGATCGTCCATTGTCTCGCTCAGACGTGCAATGGCGGCATCAAGGTTTTGCGCGGCATCACCCGCGTAGGCCCTGCTGTAGATATCACCTTCCAGCATCTGCAGGCCCAGCCAGCGGCGCTGTTTTAACGGCATATCTTTGGCCATCGCATCGGCGAGGGAATCCGCTTCCTGCAGCAGCGGCTGGGCATAATGAACCAGCTCGACGGTGTCGTTTTCTTTGTAGCGATCGATCGCCAGTTTCAGCGCTTCAATGCCGCGGGCGCGGGTGGATACCAGCGGAACCACCGGGCAGCCAAGGCGAGCGGAGAGGGCATCGATATCGATACGGATTTGCTGCTTCTCGGCAATATCCAGCATATTCAACGCGACGATGCAGGGGATGCCCAGCTCAAGCAGTTGCAACGTCAGGTAGAGGTTGCGTTCAAGGTTTGAAGCATCGACCACGTTGATCAAGAGATCCGCGTCGCCGCTTAAAATATAGTGACAGGCGATCTGCTCATCGAGAGAGGTCTGGGATGAGATTGTCGTCAGAGAATAGGTGCCGGGTAAATCAACCAGCGTGACCTGGTGGTCCGTCGTTGCGAAATGACCTTCTTTACGCTCAACGGTAACGCCAGCCCAGTTGCCTACACGCTGGCGTGCGCCGGTAAGCTGGTTGAATAAAGTAGTCTTGCCGGAATTAGGATTGCCAATTAAACCAATGGTTAGTTTTTTCATTTTTATAGACTCACTGTATTAACAGGAAACCGCTTCCACTTCTAATAACGCCAGATCTTTCTTACGCAATACCAGACTTACGCGACGCGTTTCGATATGGATAGGATCGCCGAGTGGGGCGACGCGTACCACGTTGAAAGAGGAGCCGGGTAGCATGCCAAGTGACAACAGTTTCTGACGATAAGCCGGGCTGATTTCACGGGCAAAACCGGTAATTTTCCACGCACTGTCAGGAGTGAATTGCATAGGGACCTACTTATATCTCGCTAACTGGATGATTACCTCATGGGGCGGCAAGGCGGCATGAGGCCAGATGATTAGCCAACGTAAGGAAAGAGTAAATAATCAACAGATCAATGATAATGAGAATGGTTTCTATCATCAATAGAATAAATGTGACGGAATGTACAATTGGATAATAATTTGCGCCAATTTTGATATTCCTCAATATTTATTCTGGTTGAGAACGAATGATTCACGGAAATAATTAGTGAGGATCTTAATGTTTAATTAAGGTTTCATCTGTTAATGAAGTGATAAATATATGGCGGTAAAAGCGGGAAATAGACTAAATATGCCGGATGGCGACGCTCACGCGTGTTATCCGGCTTACAAATTAATTGCGACAAGTTAGCCGGATAAGGAGGTTATCCCCCCATCCGGCAAAAAAGTCACACTAGCGTTTTTTACCCATTGCCGCCGCCAGCGCATCCATCATGGCGCTGTTACCCGCAGGCTGTGCGTCACGACCACGAGGTTTCGCGGCTTTTGGCGCCGGGCGATTGCTTTGAGTGCGATCGTTATTCCCGCCGCCGCGACGCGCATTGGTTTCACCCGGCTGCTCGTCCAGACGCATGGTCAGTGCGATACGCTTACGTTGCAGGTCAACTTCCAGCACTTTCACTTTCACAATGTCGCCCGCTTTCACCACGGTGTGTGGATCTTCGACGAACTTATTCGACAATGAAGAGATATGCACCAGACCATCCTGATGAACGCCAATATCAACAAACGCGCCGAAGTTCGTGACGTTAGTGACTGCCCCTTCCAGAATCATTCCCGGCAGCAGATCGTTCATGGTTTCTACGCCATCAGCAAACTGCGCGGTTTTAAATTCAGGACGCGGGTCGCGGCCCGGTTTTTCCAGCTCTTTGATGATGTCGGTGACGGTCGGCACCCCGAAGCGTTCGTCGGTAAAATCGGCTGCTTTCAGATTGCGCAGTTCGTTGCTGTTGCCCATCAGGTCACGCAGCGATTGCTCGGTTGCGGCCAGAATGCGTTCCACAATCGGATAAGCTTCCGGGTGAACGGTAGAAGCATCCAGTGGGTTATCGCCATGGTTGATACGCAGGAAGCCCGCGCACTGTTCAAAGGCTTTTGGCCCCAGGCGGCTAACTTTTAGCAGTTGCTGACGGTTCTGAAACTGACCGTTCTCATCGCGCCAGGCGACGATGTTTTGCGCCATCATGCGCGTCAGGCCAGCAACGCGGGTCAGTAGCGGCACGGAGGCGGTATTCAGATCGACGCCGACGGCATTCACGCAGTCTTCCACCACCGCATCCAGCTTGCGCGCCAGCTGCGTCTGGCTTACATCGTGCTGATACTGGCCCACGCCGATAGATTTCGGATCGATTTTCACCAGCTCCGCCAACGGATCCTGCAAACGACGGGCGATAGACACCGCGCCACGCAGCGAAACATCGAGATCCGGGAACTCCAGCGCCGCCAGCTCGGAAGCAGAGTAAACCGATGCCCCGGCTTCGCTGACAATCACTTTCTGTGCGGTCACTTTCGGGAATTGTTTCTGCACGTCGAGGAAGAAACGCTCGGTTTCGCGCGACGCCGTGCCGTTACCAATCGCGACCAGCTCAACGTTGTATTTTTCACACAACGCCGCCACGGCAACGGCGGCTTTGGCTGCCTGGCCGGTATGCGGATAAATAGTGTCGGTCGCGACCAGCTTGCCGGTACCGTCAACCACCGCCACTTTTACACCGGTACGCAGACCCGGATCGAGACCCATTGTGGCGCGCAGCCCGGCCGGGGCGGCCATCAGCAGGTCATGCAGGTTACGGGCAAAGACGTTGATCGCTTCATCTTCCGCACGTTCACGCACGGTACCCATCAGCTCAGTTTCAAGGTGCATCAGCACTTTGATGCGCCACGTCCAGCTAACAACGCCTTTACGCCAGCTGTCAGCGGGGGCGTTGTTCAGGCGCAGTCCCAGGTGATCCTGGATAATCTGCTCGCCGTGGCTCTCTTTTGGCGGCTCATCGAATTGCGGATCGGCATTTAGTGAAAGCTGCAACACGCCTTCGTTACGACCACGGAACATGGCCAGCGCACGGTGGGATGGAACGGTAGAAATAGGTTCGTGGTGATCGAAGTAATCGCGGAACTTAGCGCCTTCCTCTTCTTTGCCACTAACCACGGCGGCAACCAGATGGGCGTTTTTCCACAAATAATCACGCACTTTTGCCAGCAGCGCAGCGTCTTCGGCGAAGCGCTCCATCAGAATGTAGCGTGCGCCATCGAGGGCAGCTTTGGTATCGGCCACGCCGTTTTCGGCGTTGAGATATTTTGCGGCTTCGGTTTCCGGGTCATGGGACGGTTCGTTCCACAGCAGATCTGCCAGCGGCTCCAGTCCGGCCTCAATGGCTATCTGCCCACGGGTGCGGCGCTTAGGTTTGTACGGCAGATAGAGATCTTCGAGTTCGGTCTTACTTAACGTGCCGTTGATCGCGTTCGCCAAATCGTCGGTCAGTTTGCCTTGCTCGCCGATAGATTTCAGGATTGCCTGACGGCGGTCTTCCAGTTCACGCAGATATCCCAGACGGGTCTCCAGATTACGCAGTTGCGTATCGTCCAGACCGCCGGTGATTTCCTTACGATAACGTGCGATAAACGGCACGGTGTTCCCTTCGTCAAGCAGGCGAACGGCAGCTTCTACCTGTTCAGCACGAGCCTGAATTTCACCTGCGATAATGCGGCAGAAAGAATCATTCATCATGGATAGCTTCGTCTATAGGATAAAAAATCAGGGGATAGTTATACGGATTGACTGGCAAAAATGCCAGTCATCTACCGGGGCTTCGGATTGTTCCGGTCTCACTTAACATATTCAATTTCGTTCACGTACCAGCTGGCTTCACCACCAGGGGTGTTGACTATCGCGAGATCGCCGACCTCTTTTTTCAGCAGCGCCCGCGCCATCGGTGAGTCGATAGAAATGTAATCTTTACGACCGAAGATCTCATCGTAGCCGACAATACGGAATTTACGGATGTCGCCATCGTCATTTTCAATCTCGACCCACGCGCCAAAGAAGACTTTGCCCTCTTGCTGCGGGGAGTAATCGACGATTTTCAAATTCTCCATGCACTTGGTCAAATAACGGACACGGCGGTCGATCTCACGCAGACGCTTTTTATTATACTGGTAGTCGGCATTTTCGCTGCGGTCACCCAGACTTGCGGCCCAGGTAACCTTTTTAGTGACTTCCGGGCGCTCTTCACGCCAGAGGTAATTCAGCTCTTGTTTGAGTTTTTCATACCCTTCGCGGGTTATCAGGGGCGTTTTCATCTTATTGTTTTACCTTCGACTCTGTGATGATGCGCACAATTAGTATTACGCGAGCATATCAACAGAATAAATAATGTATTGCGAGAAACATTGTATACTTAAGCTGCTGTTTAATATGCTTTGTAACAATTTAGCCTGGAATTCATACCAGAATTCGCTGGTGACTCACGTTAGCTTTCTTAAGAATATACACTTAATTGTTGCGAACCTTTGGGAGTAATAACAATGCAAGAGAACTATAAGATTCTGGTGGTCGATGACGACATGCGCTTGCGTGCGCTTCTGGAGCGTTATCTGACCGAGCAGGGCTTCCAGGTTCGAAGCGTCGCTAACGCTGAGCAGATGGATCGTCTGCTGACCCGTGAGTCCTTTCACCTGATGGTGCTGGATTTAATGCTGCCGGGAGAAGATGGCCTGTCTATTTGCCGTCGCCTGCGCAGTCAAAGCAACCCGATGCCGATCATTATGGTCACGGCGAAGGGTGAAGAAGTCGATCGTATCGTTGGGCTGGAAATCGGCGCTGACGATTACATTCCGAAACCGTTTAACCCGCGAGAACTGCTGGCGCGTATTCGCGCTGTACTGCGTCGTCAGGCGAACGAACTGCCGGGCGCGCCTTCTCAGGAAGAAGCGGTCATTGCTTTTGGTAAGTTTAAACTGAACCTCGGTACGCGTGAAATGTTCCGTGAAGATGAGCCAATGCCGCTCACCAGCGGGGAATTTGCAGTACTGAAAGCGCTGGTAAGCCACCCGCGCGAGCCGCTGTCCCGCGACAAGCTGATGAACCTGGCCCGTGGTCGTGAATATTCGGCGATGGAGCGTTCTATCGACGTCCAGATTTCTCGCCTGCGTCGTATGGTGGAAGAGGACCCGGCGCATCCGCGCTACATTCAGACCGTGTGGGGTCTCGGCTACGTCTTTGTTCCGGACGGTTCTAAAGCATGAGGCGAATGCGCTTCTCGCCACGAAGTTCGTTTGCCCGCACGTTATTGCTCATCGTCACCTTGCTGTTTGCCAGCCTGGTGACGACTTACCTGGTAGTGCTGAACTTCGCGATACTGCCGAGCCTCCAGCAGTTTAATAAGGTCCTGGCCTACGAAGTTCGTATGCTGATGACCGATAAACTGCAGCTGGAGGACGGTACGCAACTGGTGGTGCCGCCCGCATTCCGCCGGGAAATTTATCGTGAGCTGGGTATTTCCCTCTATTCCAACGAGGCCGCTGAAGAAGCTGGACTGCGTTGGGCGCAACACTATGAATTCTTAAGCCATCAGATGGCGCAGCAACTGGGCGGTCCGACGGAAGTCCGCGTTGAGGTGAACAAAAGCTCGCCGGTCGTATGGCTGAAAACCTGGCTGTCGCCCAATATCTGGGTACGCGTGCCGCTGACGGAGATCCATCAGGGCGATTTCTCACCGCTGTTCCGCTACACGCTGGCGATTATGCTGTTGGCTATCGGTGGCGCGTGGCTGTTTATCCGTATCCAGAACCGACCGCTGGTGGATCTTGAACATGCAGCGCTGCAGGTGGGGAAAGGTATCATTCCGCCGCCGTTGCGTGAGTATGGCGCTTCAGAGGTGCGCTCTGTTACCCGTGCCTTTAACCATATGGCCGCGGGGGTGAAGCAGCTGGCCGATGACCGTACGCTGTTAATGGCGGGCGTGAGCCACGATTTACGTACTCCGCTGACGCGTATTCGTCTGGCGACCGAAATGATGGGCGAAGAGGATGGTTATCTCGCGGAATCCATCAATAAGGACATCGAAGAGTGTAATGCCATTATCGAGCAGTTTATCGATTATCTGCGTACCGGTCAGGAGATGCCGATGGAGATGGCGGATCTGAACTCGGTGTTAGGCGAAGTGGTCGCAGCGGAAAGCGGCTATGAACGTGAAATCGAAACTGCGCTGCTGCCGGGCAGCATTCAGGTGAAAATGCACCCGCTGTCGATCAAGCGTGCGGTTGCCAATATGGTGGTTAACGCCGCCCGTTACGGCAACGGCTGGATTAAGGTCAGCAGCGGTACGGAGACGCATCGCGCCTGGTTCCAGGTAGAAGATGATGGTCCGGGCATCAAGCCGGAGCAGCGTAAACACCTGTTCCAGCCGTTTGTCCGCGGCGACAGCGCGCGTAGTACCAGCGGCACGGGCCTGGGTCTGGCGATTGTGCAGCGTATTATCGATAACCATAACGGTATGCTGGAAATTGGCACCAGTGAACGAGGAGGGTTGTCGATCCGCGCCTGGCTTCCGGTTCCCTTCACTCGCGCGCAGGGCATCACGAAAGACGCATAAGAAAGGGAGGCGAAATGCCTCCCTTTTTGTTGCTGTAGGCCGGATAAGGCGAAACCGCCATCCGGCACTCTTTGTTACAGCTTCGGTCCGGCGCTAACCAGCGCTTCACCCGCAGGGGTATCGGTGTATTTCTCGAAGTTCTCGATAAACAGTTTTGCCAGCGCGTTGGCTTTTTCCTGCCACTGCTCCGGAGAAGCATAGGTATTACGCGGATCGAGAATGCGAGTATCCACGCCCGGCAGCTCGGTTGGGATAGCCAGGTCAAACATCGGCAGACGGAACGTTTCTGCGTCATCCAGCGAACCGTTCAGGATAGCGTCGATAATCGCGCGGGTATCTTTGATAGAGATACGCTTGCCGGTACCGTTCCAGCCGGTGTTAACCAGATATGCCTGCGCACCTGCCGCCTGCATACGTTTCACCAGTACTTCTGCGTACTGCGTTGGGTGCAGTGACAGGAATGCTGCGCCAAAGCAGGCTGAGAAGGTTGGGGTTGGTTCGGTGACGCCACGTTCGGTACCGGCCAGTTTGGCGGTGAAGCCAGACAGGAAGTGGTACTGGGTTTGGTCTGCCGTCAGACGAGAGACCGGCGGCAGCACGCCAAACGCGTCGGCGGTCAGGAAGATCACTTTGGTGGCGTGACCCGCTTTTGACACCGGCTTAACGATGTTATCGATGTGATAAATCGGGTAGGACACGCGGGTGTTTTCGGTTTTGGAACCGTCGTCGAAGTCGATGGAACCATCTGCGCGCACGGTGACGTTTTCCAGCAGCGCGTCACGACGGATTGCGTTGTAGATTTCCGGCTCGGCATCTTTAGACAGTTTGATGGTCTTCGCGTAGCAACCGCCTTCAAAGTTAAACACGCCGTCGTCATCCCAGCCGTGTTCGTCATCGCCAATCAGGCGGCGTTTCGGATCGGTGGACAGCGTTGTTTTTCCTGTGCCGGACAGGCCAAAGAAGACTGCCACATCACCTTTTTCCCCGACGTTTGCCGAGCAGTGCATGGAGGCAATGCCTTTCAGCGGCAGCAGGTAGTTCATTACGGAGAACATACCTTTCTTCATTTCGCCGCCGTACCAGGTGCCACCAATCAACTGGATACGCTCAGTCAGATTGAAAGCCACGAAGTTTTCGGAGTTCAGACCCTGCTCTTTCCACTGCGGGTTAGTGCATTTAGCGCCGTTCATCACGATGAAATCAGGTTTGAAATCAACCAGCTCTTCGTCGCTTGGGCGGATGAACATGTTTTTAACAAAATGCGCCTGCCAGGCTACTTCGGTAATGAAGCGTACGGAAAGGCGGGTATCGGCGTTAGCGCCGCAGAATGCATCAATGATAAACAGACGCTTGCCGGAAAGCTGCTGGGTGACTAATCCTTTCAGATGCTGCCAGGTTTCCGGGGAGAGCGGTTTGTTGTCGTTCTTACCTTTACCTTTGTCGGACCACCAGAGCGTGTCGCGCGTGGTGTCGTCACGGACAATATACTTATCCTTTGGCGAACGTCCGGTAAAGATACCGGTATCAACGGCAACGGCGCCCAGGTTTGTTAACACGCCACGCTCATAACCTTCCAGGTTTGGATCAAGTTCCTCCTGGAAAAGCGTGTCGTAGTCTGGATTGTAAACGATATCCTGAACGTCATTGATACCATAAGCCTTGAGATCTTGCGGGGTTAAACTGTTGTTCACACGCATTTCACTGCTCCTTAGCCAATATGTATTACCTGGAATAGTAAGGTTTTTTAGGGATTGCTAACCGCGACAAGGCTCATAGATTTACGCATCCGGGAAAATCACGGATAACCGAATGCGCTGCGACTCCTGTCACAAAGAGGCGGATATTATGGCAGGAAACCCTTTTTTGTTGTGGAAAATGTTCTTAAAACGTTAATAGGGAGTGTTTTTGGCGGGAAACTTGTGAGTGTAATCGCATTCACGTAAGAAAATAACGTAACTCATACATAAACAATATCGATTCACTTCCCGTCGCAGTGGTCCGGGATCGGCCTATCAATGCTCAAAATTGTGAAGTTGATGCAATAATTACCTTTTCTCTTCATTCTGGGTGACGACATGGATAGTGTTGAACTTTCACGTACTACTCGCTGGGGCATGATATCTATCGGCCTGTTACAGGGGATATTGTGCTACCTGCTGATGACATATCTGGTGCCGCATAATGACGGCTGGCTGTTCTATGGCATGCCCGCGACAATTGCTCTCTCTTCGGCGCTTTTACTCACCGTTGTCTCTTTCAAACAACGTGCGCTGTGGTACTGGATGGCGCTGATCTTTGTTGTCGTGCTGGCGATGAGCGTCTGGCTAAAGTGGCAAGTCGAGGGCAGCGATAAGTGGCGGCAAAATGATATTTTTATGTTGTACGGCTGGCGCTTACTGCTGATGGCGATGCTGGCATTGCCATGGATTCAGTACTCGCTCCACGCATCCCGCCAGCAGGCCCGCTATGCGCAGTTTTATGCTAGTTTGTGGCTTAATGCGCTGACGTTACTGATTGTCTTTGTCGCCAACGGTCTGTTCTGGATGGTGCTCCTGCTATGGAGCGAGATGTTTAAGCTCGTTGGTATTACTTTCTTCGACACACTTTTCTTTGATACCGACTGGTTTGGCTACGTGGCCTTTGGCCTGGTTACCGCACTGGCGGTGGTACTGACCCGCACGCAGTCGCGTCTGGTTGCGGCGGTCCAAAAGTTACTGACTTTGATCGCCACCGGTCTGTTACCCCTGGTCGCGCTGCTGGCGCTGATGTTTGTACTGACCTTGCCCTTCACCGGCCTGGAGGCTATCTCGCAGCGGGTGTCTGCGGCCGGGTTGATGTCAACGCTGGCGCTGCTCCTGCTGCTGTTGATGGCTATCGTTCGCGAGCCGCAGAAAGAGGCGCTTCCCTATCCAGCCGCGTTACGCTACCTGATCAAATGCGCCCTGGTTGTCGCGCCCATCTATATGCTGATTGCCGGTTGGTCACTGTGGGTGCGAATTCAACAGTACGGTTGGACGCCCGAGCGCTTATATGGCGTGCTGGTGGTCTGCGTGCTGCTGCTCTGGTCGTTTGGCTATCTGGCGAGTATTTTACGCCGTGGGCGCAATTCGCTTGAGCTTCAGGGGAAGGTGATTCTTTGCGTGTCGTTGCTGGCGTTGGGGCTGTTGATTTTGCTGTCGTCGCCGGTTATTGATGCCTGGTGCATCAGCGTCAACAGCCATATGGGGCTGTATCATAGCGGCAAAATTAAGCCGGATCAGGTCAGCCTGTATATGTTGGGTAATAGCGGAAAACCGGGACGTGCGGCGTTGGAGGCATTACAAAAAGATGCGGCGTTTAACCAAGACAGTAAGCGTCGGCGCGACTTAAATTCTCTGCTGCAAGGACGTCGCGATCCCATGCAGAACCTGACTATCACTCAACTAGCGCCGAAAGTGATGATAGCTCCGGGTAGCAGGCAACCCGATGAGACCTTCTGGGCGTTTGTCAAAGGGCAGAGCTACCGCATTACATCCTGCGTTGAGCAGGATGCATGCGTCCTGGTCGATCAGGACCTCAATGCTGATGGTAAGCCTGAGCAGGTGCTGTATGCTTTTGGCGATGGTGAGAGTCTGGTCTTTGCCAGGAAAGAGGATAAATGGGAACTCATCGCATCAGGTCAGCTACCTGCAGGATTCAATAAGGATAAACTGCTGCAGGCGGTGGCGAATCATCAACTGAATTCAGCCCCCAGAGTTTGGCGTGATATCACCATTGATGGCACCCGATTGCCGATGAATTATTACAACGAGTGAGCGTGTTGCAGATAGCGTTTTGATGGATGGCGGTGCGAACGCCTATCCGGTCGACGATTGTGGGCCGGATAGGCAGTGGTGATTAATGTACCTGCGGGTCCGCCGGGGAAGCGTTGCTACGGATCTCAGCAATGTCCATGGCATTAAACAGATAGTGGCTCCCGCAGTAATCGCAGTGCATATCGATCTCGCCTTCTTCCGCCAGAATGCTGTCCACTTCTTCGTCCGGCAGCGTTTTCAGTGCGCCAGCGCAGCGTTCGCGTGAACAGGTGCATTTGAACTCAACGTCCTGCGGATCGTAGAGAGTAACCTCTTCTTCGTGGTACAAGCGCCACAGCACTTCGTTGGCCGGGAGCGTTAACAGCTCTTCGGTTTTGATGGTTTCGGTCAGGGCTGTCAGGTGATCGAAATCATCTGCCTGCGCGTTTTGCGCCGGCATTACCTGCAGAAGCATCCCGCCAGCA
The DNA here is from genome assembly GCF_013784065.1 of Citrobacter sp. RHBSTW-00599. Classification (NCBI taxonomy): domain Bacteria; kingdom Pseudomonadati; phylum Pseudomonadota; class Gammaproteobacteria; order Enterobacterales; family Enterobacteriaceae; genus Citrobacter; species Citrobacter sp. RHBSTW-00599. The sequence goes on from NZ_CP056717.1 coordinate 342,776, forward strand.
GCGGGTTTGCCATCGATGTCGCCAGTACGGATAAACAGACGTGTCGGCAACTGTTCAGAACGCATGAAGTAATCTTCCAGACAGGCGGCCAGCGTGTCGCCTTCCAGACCAACCACGCCCTGATAGCGCTCGCCTTCTTCTGGGGTAATGGTGATCACCAGGTAGCCGTTGCCTACCAGCGTTTTGAGATCAGCGCCTTCAGGGATATCGCCCTGCATACGGGCCACGCCGCGCATCTGCTGATTGTTGTTGCCGTTAATGACGGCCAGGCTCAGCGGACCATCGCCCTGCAGCTGTACGGTGATATCACCGGCAAACTTCAGCGTGGCGGTGAGCAGGCTGGTGGCGACCAGCAGTTCAGCCAGCACGTTCTTGACCGGCTGCGGGTAAGTATGATTTTCGAGGATCTGTTGCAGGGTTTCCGAAACGGTCACCAGCTCGCCGCGCACGGCAAAGTTTTCAAACAGATAACGATGTAATTGGTCATGTTGCGGCATAATCATCTCTCTTGCAGGTGACAGTCACTCGCTGTCGCCATGTTTAAATCGTAACAGGTCGCGGCGCTCTTTCTTGTCCGGTCGCCTGTCCGGGTGCGGCATGGTTAACGCGTTAAGTTTACGCGCCAGAGCCACTTTTTCGCGTTTTTCTACGCTTTCCGCAGTTTCTTCATACAGCGTAACGGCTTCCGTGGCCGGGCGACGCTGCTCGGTAATAGCCTTGATAATGACCGTTCGCTCGTCATTTCCCTGGCGCAGGGTGAGGGTGGCGTTCAGCTCGACAATCTTGCTCGGTTTGCTGCGCTGGCCGTTGTAATGCACCTTACCGCCTTCAACCATTTCGCGGGCTAGCGCACGCGTTTTGTAAAAGCGTGCAGCCCACAGCCATTTATCCAGCCTGACTTCAGTAGAGGGCTTTTCTTTCATGGCGTCTCCTTCACATCAGTGAGGGGATCAGTCGGCGGTAGTCATTCAGTGACGGATGGCGTGCGTACTGTTTTTCCGCGATGCCTGAGTCGGGATTGGTCACGCCGAGGCAGTAACGAATACCGTACAGAGCAGCGGCGTCGAGAATGGGTTCGCTGTCGTCAATAAACAGCGTCTTCTCTGCACTCATTCCCGTTTCTTCAGCCACAGCGTGCCATAACCGCTGATCCTCTTTGGGATAACCAAATGTGTGGGTGGAAAGTAATAAATCAAGGTGTGAGGCCAGACCGGTATGCTCCAGCTTCACCGCCAGGTTATGGGGATGCGCGTTGGTGAGCAAAATACGGCGCTTGCCGCTGGCTTTTAAGGCATCAAGAAACGGTACAGTATCTTCACGCAAAACGGCGCGCGGTCCCTGTTCCGTTGTCATGGCGCAAATATCAAGATCCAGGCATTCGCTCCAGTAATCCAGGCAGTACCAGTTTAGCGTATGCTGCACGGCATGATACTGCTGACGAATATAGTCCTGGGCTTCCTGGGGAGAGATACCCTGTTTCGCGCCATAGGTTTCCGGCACCAGTTTTTGCCAGAAATAGTTATCGAATGCCAGGTCGAGCAGCGTGCCGTCCATATCTAACAACACGGTATCGACATCGTGCCAGGCAATATTGATCTGCATGGAAACTCCCCAGAAGAAAACATGATGCGCGACAGGGTAGCATATCCTGTCGCGCGAGCGTGTTATCGAATCAGGCTTTCCGGGTTGTCAATCAGCGTTGGATTCAGGCAACTTTCGTAGTAGCTCTGAATTTCCGTGATGCGGGAGCGGTGACGCTGGTAGCGTCTGAAAGCCTGTATACTGTTGTAGACAGCGCATCCGAGCATGGAGAACATCAGCAGCGTCGTGCCAAGGTAGCGCCATAATCCTGAACGATCCGGGATACGGTGCAGGCCAATGTGCTGGGTGCCATTGGCGTCGGTCGAAATATTGGTGACGATCCCCTCCGCGCGAAACGGCGTCTGCATCAGCATCTGCGCCAGACGCTGGAAGGCGTTCCACTGTTCCTGTGGGGGATAGTCATATAGCGAGGTTGTCGGCCACGGCTGATCGACCAGATCGCTGCCTTCGTCGCTGATAATCAGGAAACCGCCAGGGGCTGGGCTATTCAGCGTCTGGGCCGCTCGCGCAGTCTCGCGTGAAATAAACGGCGCCGTAGAGGTATTCACCAGATTATCCAACGACTCCGCGCTTACCGGACGCAGCAGCACGTTCACGCCATCCAGTTTGCCTGCGTTCGCCCGTTTCACCAGCGCCGTCCAGTCTTTACTGTTACCAAGGTTAACCAGTGCATTTTTTAAACGTACACATTCATCTTTGGCCGCGCACAGATCGGCCGTTTTCAGGACGATCTCGCCAAAATCGTCCAGTAACACCATTCCGGACTTTTGAATTGCCGAGCGTAACGATGCGCTGACGCGAGAGTCATCATCCGCTTTGGGGTGCAGTTGGCGGTTTACCGCCTGCGTGAGCGCGGTGGCTTTATTCACCAGATCGGACTCAGGCAGCGGTAATGCGCGCGCGTCATTCCAGATAATTTGCGTGCAATCGAAAGGCATAAACGGCGCGGAAGGCTGCGCATTCCAGCTCCCTTGGGTATGAATGTTACACATACCCGTACCGCTCAGATGCAGCGTGTCACCCACGCGAACGCCCGCGTTTTCAAGCTGTTTAACGCTGGTGGCTTCGATAGTTTGTGCGCCCTTCATCCAGGAAAGCGTAAGCTTTATCGGCATATCCAGCGGGATCCAAAACAGCAGCATCAGCAGCACCAGCAACGAGCCGCCCGCGATGACGGCGTTGCGCAGCCAGTGCTGTAACGGGAAGTTTTTGACTTCGTCATGCAGCGATAAAAAACGTCCCTGGCGAACAACGTGGCGATCGAGATAAATATCAATATCCGTTTGCTGGCCAAGATCTTGTGCGATGTAAGGCTGCCAGTGCGGTGGATAAATCAGATCGATAATACCTAGTGAGATATTATTAATTTGCTCCTGGTCGTTTTCGCCAAACAGCCCCCAGCGACGCGGCGTACCGCGCAGACAATGAATTTCCCGCAGGGCGGTTTTAGACGGTGGGGCGAACAGCCCCCACAGACCCGCCCCCAGTAGCAGCACCGCGCCACCAACTGTCCACGGAACAAACGTATCCGGGATTATCAAACAGAAAAAGAACAGCAGGAACGATGCGGCAATCAGTAACGCCTCGCGCAATCCCGATGGGCGGCTAAGCGCATATTCTTCATGGGTTTCCTGGCGAATATTCAGCAGTTCAATCTGCTCGCTTTCTTCACCGCGAATAGACGCCTGGGTAGAGGCGGTGTGCTGTAACGCATAGCCACGCGCTTCCTGCATATATTCCTGCAGCGTATGGCCGTTCAGGGAGATAACCAGCGGTATCGTATTGGTGTGGATTAGCTCAACGCTGTTTTCGTCATTGATGTATTGTTCCCAGAAAGGGGGAAGATGTACCTCAACGGAATCAAGATAGTAACGCCATTTGTTAGGATCGTCGGTAGTAATGCCGTAACGTGTAATCGCGTGCGTAAGTACGATGACGCTATTACTTTGGGCATTCAGCGTTAATGACACCGGCGCGGAGCTGGCGCCCGTTGGACCAGGTACCTGCTGAATTTGACTAAGGCTTTCGAGATAGTTTTCGACTGCACTGCGCTCTTCAGGCGTGAGTTTACGCTTCGAGGCGTCTGAGAAGACGTTGCTCAAGGGTAAATTTTTCCGTCTGGATTTCGTTCTGAGTAGCCATCCTGCAAGCAATGAGCAGGCCAGCAAAGCAGCTAAAAAAATCAGAATGGTGCTCATGCTTTCCCCATCTTACTTAGTCTGTCAGGCGTGGTCAGTCGCACCCTGTTCAATATTCGTGATTCTGTGGTTGGCTATCGGCAAGTGTGGAGTCGAACTTGAGCATCTTTAAGTACAGCCCAGTAAATGCGAATCATAGCAAAATCACTAAAAATGGAATATCAGCAAATTCCTGGAGTTATTTCAACCTATTGACTTTTAATTTGAAATAGGGATTAACTTTTAGTACGTTACATAAATGTAAATAAACGGCAATTCACATTGCCGAAACCGTGCGGTATATCGCACAATAACCCCAGATTTCACAGCAAAGATCCTCACAATGAGCAAATCATTACAGAAACCCACGATTTTGAAAGTGGAAACCGTCGCCCAATCCCGGCTGTTTAAAGTCGAAAGCGTGGACCTTGAGTTCAGCAATGGCGTACGCCGCGTTTATGAACGTATGCGCCCGTCCACGCGTGAAGCGGTAATGATTGTGCCGATTGTGGACGACCACCTGATCCTCATCCGCGAATACGCGGTCGGGACCGAATCTTACGAACTGGGTTTTTCCAAGGGGTTAATCGATCCTGGCGAAAGCGTGTACGAAGCGGCGAATCGGGAGCTGAAAGAAGAGGTGGGATTTGGCGCAAAAGATCTGACGTTTTTAAAGAAACTCAGCATGGCGCCGTCCTATTTCTCCAGCAAAATGAACATCGTGGTGGCGGAGGACTTATATCCTGAATCGCTGGAAGGTGATGAGCCTGAACCATTACCGCAGGTGCGCTGGCCGCTGGCGCATTTGATGGATCTGCTGGAAGATCCTGATTTTCATGAAGCGCGTAATGTGAGTGCGCTGTTCCTCGTGCGCGAATGGCTGAAAGGACAAGGACGGCTTTAATTTCTCTTCACGAATAATAAAAAAGGCGCCGAAGCGCCTTTTTTTGATCGGTCAGGAATCAGAACAGTTCGTGCGTCTCACCATTATCGATAATGGTCGTCCCCACCTCATGCACCGCCTGTTGCGTCGGCTGAGTGCCTTCAATGAAGTATTCTGCGCGGCTGTTGCCACCGCTTGCCAGTTGACCGGTGCTGCGATCGATATTGACCGTCACGATACCCGGCGGCGGCGTCAGCGGCTGCTCAGGCACGCCTTCCAGCACGGACTTCATATAGGCATCCCAGGCAGGCTGTGCGCTCTTTGCGCCGCCTTCGTAGCCGGAGATCTGGTCTTTGATCGCCCCAGAAGCCGTCGTGTGTCCGAGATTGCGGCGATGGTCATCAAACCCGATCCATACCGACGTCACCACGCCTGGCCCGTAGCCGGAGAACCATGCATCTTTAGAGCTGTTGGTGGTCCCGGTTTTCCCGCCGATATCATGGCGCTGTAAATCGCGACCTGCACGCCAACCGGTTCCCATCCAGCCCGGCTCACCAAAGATATTGGTGTTCAGGGCGCTTTTAATCAGGAAGGCCAGCGGCGTGTTGATCACGTGTGGAGCGTACTCCTGCGTGCCGCTTTGCGCGACCAGCGCCTGGTTTGCCTGCTCAAGCTGAGGCATAGGCACGGCGGCATTCTGCTGTTCCTGCGAGACGGCGACATCTTCGACGTTACTGTTTTCCAGCACGTTAGATTTCTGGGTATCACCATAAATCACCGGAATATCGCATTCCGGACAGGCAATTTTCGGCTTCGCCTCGAAGATAACGCCGCCCATATCGCTTTCGATTTTACTGATGAAATACGGATCGACCAGGAAGCCGCCGTTAGACATCACTGCATAACCGCGCGCCACCTGCAACGGCGTGAATGAGGCAGAACCCAGCGCCAGCGACTCGGTGTGCACAATGTTTTGTGCCGGGAAGCCGAAACGTTGCAGATACTCTGCCGCGTAATCCACGCCCATCGCGCGCATGGCGCGTACCATCACCACGTTTTTCGACTGACCCAGCCCCTGACGTAAGCGGATAGGACCGGCGTATTGCGGCGGTGAGTTCTTCGGCTGCCAGTCGGAACCCGCGCCGGCATCCCAGCGGGAGATCGGCACGTCGTTAAGCATGCTCGCCAGCGTCAGACCTTTATCCATCGCGGCGGTATACAGGAATGGTTTGATGTTGGAACCCACCTGGCGTAACGCCTGGGTTGCACGGTTAAACTTGCTCTGGTTGAAGTCAAAACCACCGACCAGCGCCAGCACCGCGCCGTTTTGCGGATTGATGGAGACCAGTGCGGAGTTGACGTCCGGTACTTGCGCCAGCCACCAGGCATCGCCAACCTGGCGTACCCAGATTTGCTGCCCGGTTTGCACCACATCAGTCACTTTGCGCGGCGTCGGGCCTTGCTGGGTATCCGAGCGGTAAGGACGCGCCCAGCGCATGCCATCCATCCGTAATGACACTGACGTACCATCCGCCAGCGCGGCAATGGCTTCCTGCGGATTGGCGCTGGTAACAACCGCCGGTAGCAGGGGACCATAAGTCGGTAGCGCTTTCAGCGTATCGGTGATTTTCTTGCTGTCCCAACTGCTTTCGCCCACTTTCCACAGCACGTTCGACGGGCCGCGGTAACCATGGCGCATGTCGTAATCCATCACGTTGTTACGTACTGCCTGCTGAGCCGCCTGCTGTACTTTGCGCGTAATGGTGGTGGTGATGCGATACCCGTCCTCATAGGCTTTCTCGCCATAACGGTTATACATCTCCTGGCGCACCATCTCAGAGAGATACGGCGCGGAGAAGGCGATTTCCGGCGCGTGGTAGTTGGCGTCAATGGCTTCTCCGCGCGCCTGATCGTACTGGGCCTGCGTGATGTAGTTTTCGCTCAACATACGCGACAGTACGACGTTACGTCGCGCGGTTGCCCTTTCCATCGAATAGAGGGGGTTGAAGGTTGACGGCGCTTTTGGCAGACCGGCAATCACCGCAATTTCACTTAAGCTGAGCTGATCAACTGTCTTACCGAAATAGACCTGCGCGGCAGCACCTACGCCATAAGCGCGATACCCCAGGTAAATCTTGTTCAGATACAGTTCGAGGATCTCATCTTTACTCAGCAGTTGTTCAATGCGGATCGCCAGGAACACTTCTTTGATCTTACGCATCAGCGTACGTTCCGGGCTCAGGAAGAAGTTTCTCGCCAACTGTTGGGTAATGGTGCTGGCCCCTTGCGATGCATGGCCGGAGAACAGCGCGACGCTGGCAGCACGGAATATCCCCACCGGGTCTACCCCGTGGTGCTCATAAAAACGACTGTCTTCGGTAGCGATAAAGGCTTTAACCATTACCGGCGGCATCTGATCCAGGGTGACCGGGATTCGACGTTTCTCGCCATATTGCGCGATCAGCTCGCCATCAGCGCTGTAAACCTGCATCGGGATCTGTAAACGCACATCTTTGAGCGTCGCGACGTCAGGTAATTGCGGCTCAATATAGCGGTAGAGGCCATAAATCGAGCCTGCTCCCAGCAGGATGCAACATACTGCAAGGATTAATAAATACTTTACGAACTTCACTGGAGATTTCCCATTTAGTGGCATTTGGGCAGTTTATAAACAAACGCGCGGTAGTATAAAGGCAAGCCAGACGCATTGATATACCCGTTAAAGCAACGGGTGATAAGGAGATCATCAGCAATGGCTTTCAATATTTGGAAAATTGGTCTGCATATTCAGCAACATGAAGCGCTGGCTGTCGCCGTAGTTCACGACGCATCCGGTTGGTTTCTCCAGCGCTGGTGGCGTATACCGCTGACGCCTCAGGTTATCGTCGATGGCCACATTCGCGAGCCTGAACAGCTTGTCGCAGCGCTACTGCCGTGGAGCCGGGAACTTCCTCGCCGACACCATATTCATCTCTCTTTTCCTGCCAACAGGACGTTACAAAAAAAGTACCCTCGTCCGGAAATGATGTTGCGCGAGCCGGAGCAAGCAGCATGGTTATCCGGTTCGATGGCGCGTGAACTGGATATGGCGCCGGATGCGCTGCATTTTGATTATAGCGAAGACACGTTAAGCCCGGCGTTTAACGTCACTGCCGCGCAAAGCAAAGAGATTTCAGCGCTTCTGACGCTTATCCAAACGTTGAAGGTGCAGGTTACGGCGATTACGCCGGATGCCAGCGCGTTACAGCGATTTATACCTTACCTGCCAGAACGTCATCAGTGTCTGGTATGGCGTGATGACACCCAGTGGCTATGGGCGACCCGTTCGGCATGGGGGCGTAAATCAACGGGCGATATTGGCTGTATCGACGAGCTTGCCGCGACATTATCGCTTTCCACGACAGCCATTGCGCTATGCGATCCCAGCGGCTTCGATCCTTTAAGCGTGGTGTCTGTACGCCAGCCGCCAATTCCAACGCAAAGCCATCGCTTCACCATTGCACTGGGACTCGCTATGGGAGGCACATGTTGATGATAGCGACCATCAATCTTCTGCCCTGGCGCCAGACGCGACGTCGCGCCTGCCTACGCTTCTGGAGTGTTTTATTTGGCGCTTCGCTACTGCTTAGTAGCGGCGTGTTGTTGCGCTATTACAGCGTTTTGAGCGTAGAAAACCAGGTCGAATTGTTGTTAGCGGATGCCGAAAAGACGCGGGCCGAGGCTTTAATGGCGCTAAAGCCGCGTGTGCAGCTGCGCCAGCAACGATGGCAACAGGTTCAAGCGCGGAACAAACAGCGGGAGCAGACCCGAAGCTGGCAGCGGGTTTTACAAAGGCTGGCGGAATTACTGCCAGAGCAGGCGTGGTTAACAAAAATAACCTGGCAGCAGGAGACACTGGAACTGACGGGAAACACGCTGAGCTTTGCCGCGCTGAAGGCGCTGGAAGCGCAATTACGCCAGCTGCCGCTGTTTAAATTGGGTAGCCCTGGCGAAACGCAGCAGGATGCGCAGGGACGCTGGCAATTCCACTATCGACTGATGCGGAGCGGTGCGCATGAAAACGCTTTGTGATAGCTGGTTAGCGCAGTCGCCGCGCTTTCGGCTCATCTGCGGCTGTGGCTGGATGCTGGGACTGCTCATCGTCGTCATGTTATGCCTCAGCTCCACCGCGCAGAAACGGGTTATGCAACAAGAGGCGCTAAATCAGCAACGAGCGGCCATTCAGGCACAATGGCGAAATTTATATCTGCTGGCGGCATCGCCAGAAGAGCCTGAAGAGACGCTGATTCCGTTCTCCCCACTGCTGTTTCAGACTCCTCTTGCACATCTTATCCACTGGCAACCCTCCGCACAGGGCGGAGAAATGACGCTGAAGCCAGGCTGGGATGCCATCCCGCCGATGTTTGTCCAATTAGCGGAGCAAGGGATGAACGTCAGCCGGTTTTCTCTTTACGCAGAAGGTGCGGAGCTGCTGTTAACACTACAACTGGAGCGCCTGAATGATGGTTGAACGCTGGCTGTTGGCGTGCGTAAGCGTACTGATACTCACCGGTATGCGTAATCCCTTCCTGCCGCCGGAGGACCGTTGCCAAATTGCTGAGCTGTCAGCATGGCGCTATCAGGGAATATTGAGCCAGCGCGCGCGACCCATTGGCATTGTTCAGGATAGCCAGAAAAAATGGCAGCGGGTTGAGCGAAATGATGTCCTGAAAAACGGTTGGACGGTTACGCAGATAACGGCCCAGAGCGTAACCCTCGACACAGGGAAAAACTGCGAGCCGTCGCAGTGGCAGTGGCAACGACAAGGAGCGATAAATGAAGCGATGGATGGCATGGATAGTACTCGTACTGGTGGTCGGGATTCAGAGCGTACTGGCGGCGAAATCACAAAACGTGACGCTGGTGGTCGATGATGTGCCGGTTGTGCAGGTATTGCAGGCGCTGGCCGAACAGGAAAAGAAAAACCTGGTAGTTTCACCGGATGTCAGCGGTGTGCTGTCACTGCATTTGACGGATGTGCCCTGGAAGCAGGCATTGCAAACGGTGGTGAAAAGCGCCGGGCTGGTATTACGTCAGGAAGGCAACATTCTGCATGTGCATTCTGTTCAATGGCAGAGTGAAAATGCGGCTCGTCAGGACAATGAGCAGGCACGGCTTCAGGCCAGCCTGCCGTTGGAACATCGCAGTATCATTTTGCAATATGCTGATGCCTCCGAGCTGGCAAAAGCCGGAGAAAAGCTGCTCAGCGCCAAAGGAAGCATGACGGTGGATAAACGCACCAACCGCTTACTGCTGCGTGATAATAGCGTTGCGCTTAACGCACTGGAAACGTGGGTGGCGCAAATGGATCTGCCGGTTGCACAAGTCGAACTGGCGGCGCATATCGTGACGATTAATGAAAAAAGCTTGCGTGAGCTGGGGGTGAAGTGGTCGCTGGCTGACGCACAGCAATCGGGGGCTGTGGGGAACGTCACAACGCTTGCCAGCGATCTTTCTGTATCCACAGCCACATCCCGTGTGGGATTTAACATTGGCCGTATTAACGGTCGTTTACTCGAGCTGGAGCTGTCTGCGCTGGAGCAAAAACAGCAGTTGGACATCATCGCCAGTCCACGCTTACTGGCTTCTCACCTGCAACCTGCCAGTATTAAGCAGGGTAGTGAGATCCCTTATCAGGTCTCCAGCGGTGAAAGCGGCGCGACATCCGTCGAGTTCAAGGAAGCTGTATTAGGGATGGAAGTCACGCCCACCGTATTGCAGAAAGGACGAATCAGACTGAAACTGCATATCAGCCAGAATGTTCCCGGGCAGGTGCTACAGCAGGCGGATGGCGAAGTTCTGGCTATTGATAAGCAGGAGATTGAAACTCAGGTCGAGGTAAAAAGCGGCGAGACGATTGCGCTGGGCGGGATTTTTTCACATAAGAATAAATCCGCAGCCGACAGCGTGCCGCTGTTGGGCGACATCCCCTGGCTTGGCTCTCTCTTTCGTCATGATGGTAAAGAAGACGAACGGCGTGAATTAGTGGTTTTTATTACGCCCAGACTGGTTTCAACGCAATAACTTATGCATGAAAAGCCGTTGTTTTTGCACTGAACACGTTTCAGAGATTTGACGTGCGGGTGTATTTAGCATACAAGGAGTACCGATTTGAGTGTCGGTACTTTTCTTTACTTATGCGGCAGTAAATACGCTTTGCCTTTCTGGTGGTGTGTCATAGGCTTATTTGGTGTCATTTGGCTGTGCGATACGTCGCCAGGTCTGATGTTTGCAGGGTAGCATGCCTGCCACGACCAGAAATGCGTAAGGTTTGGTGATTTATTCAGTTGCCAAACCCGCTTGAGTATTGAGATAATTTTCAGTCTGACTCTCGCAATATCTTATGAGGTTTCAGTTCATGTCCTGCTGCGCTGAGTGTCTGCGAAGCGGGTTTACCATTAACGAATAGTCTTAGTAGTACCGAAAAAATGGCAGAGAAACGCAATATCTTTCTGGTTGGGCCTATGGGTGCCGGAAAAAGCACTATTGGGCGCCAGTTAGCTCAACAACTCAATATGGAATTTTACGATTCTGATCAAGAGATTGAGAAACGAACCGGAGCTGATGTGGGCTGGGTCTTCGATGTAGAAGGTGAAGACGGCTTCCGTGATCGCGAAGAAAAAGTCATCAACGAGTTGACGGAAAAACAGGGTATTGTGCTGGCAACTGGCGGTGGCTCTGTTAAATCACGTGAAACACGTAACCGTCTTTCCGCGCGTGGCGTCGTGGTCTATCTTGAAACGACAATTGAAAAACAACTTGCGCGAACTCAACGTGACAAGAAACGCCCGCTGCTGCAGGTAGAATCGCCGCCTCGTGAAGTTCTGGAAGCGTTGGCTGACGAACGCAATCCTCTGTACGAAGAGATTGCTGACGTGACCATTCGCACCGACGATCAGAGCGCAAAAGTCGTAGCAAACCAGATTATTCATATGTTGGAAAGCAACTAATTCTGGCTGAATACACACTCGTCTGCGGGTACAAGTAACTAAGGTGGATGTCGCGTAATGGAGAGGATCACAGTCACTCTCGGGGAACGTAGTTACCCTATCACCATCGCGGCTGGTTTGTTTAATGAGCCAGCTTCATTCTTACCGCTGAAATCGGGCGATCAGGTTATGTTGGTGACCAACGAAACCCTGGCTCCCCTTTATCTCGATAAGGTTCGCGGCGTACTTGAACAGGCGGGTGTTAACGTTGATAGCGTTATCCTTCCCGATGGCGAGCAGTATAAAAGCCTGACGGTTCTGGATACGGTTTTCACTGCGTTACTGCAAAAACCGCACGGTCGTGATACCACGTTAGTCGCACTTGGCGGCGGCGTGATAGGCGATCTGACCGGTTTTGCGGCAGCCAGCTATCAGCGTGGTGTTCGTTTTATTCAAGTCCCGACAACCCTGTTGTCGCAGGTCGACTCCTCCGTTGGCGGCAAAACCGCCGTAAACCATCCCCTCGGTAAAAACATGATTGGCGCGTTTTACCAACCGGCGTCCGTGGTGGTGGATCTCGATTGTCTGAAAACGCTTCCTGCGCGTGAGCTGGCATCGGGGCTGGCGGAAGTGATCAAATACGGCATCATCCTTGACGGTGAATTTTTCAGTTGGCTGGAAGAAAATCTGGATGCGTTATTGCGTCTGGATGGTCCGGCGATGGCGTACTGTATTCGTCGTTGTTGTGAGCTGAAAGCAGAAGTTGTCGCAGCGGACGAGCGTGAAATGGGCTTACGTGCTTTACTGAATCTGGGACACACGTTTGGCCATGCGATCGAAGCTGAAATGGGTTATGGCAATTGGTTACATGGTGAAGCCGTTGCAGCAGGTATGGTAATGGCTGCTCGTACGTCAGAACGCCTTGGACAGTTTACCTCCGCTGATACGCAGCGCATCATTACGCTGCTGCAGCGAGCGGGCTTGCCGGTCAATGGACCGCGTGAAATGTCCAGCGAGGCTTATCTGCCGCACATGCTGCGAGATAAAAAAGTGTTAGCGGGAGAGATTCGTTTAGTGCTTCCGCTGGCATTAGGGAAGAGTGAAGTGCGCGGCGGAGTGTCGCACGAGGTGGTTCTTAACGCTATTGCTGATTGCCAGCCGGCGTAACAACAAGAAAGGTCTGGCTTGCGTTGCGAAACGTAGGTCTTTTAGCTTCAGGTTATGTGCAAAGTCGTAAGCATTAACCTTTGAGTGGGGTGTTAAATGGATGAATTCAAACCAGAAGACGAGCTGAAACCCGATCCCAGCGATCGTCGTACTGGTCGTTCTCGTCAATCGTCTGAACGCGATAATGAGCCGCAAATCAATTTTGATGATGTTGATCTGGATGCTGACGATCGCCGTCCTGCGCGCGCACGTAAAGAGCGTGAAGAAGAACGGGACATTGAAGAAGAGTATGAATCTGATGACGATGACGTGGATGAAGAGCGTGTAGAACGCCGTCCGCGCAAGCGTAAGAAACCCGCCAGCAAGCCTGCCTCTCGTCAGTATATGATGATGGGTGTCGGTGTCCTGGTGCTGTTGCTGCTGATCATCGGTATCGGTTCTGCGCTGAAAGCCCCCTCATCATCTCCCAGTGAGCAGGCTGGATCTGGCGAGAAGAGCATCGATCTTTCTGGCAACAACGCGACGGATCAGGCGAGCACGACTACGCCTGCAGCAGGCGCTGAGCAGACCGCTGGCAATACCCAGCAGGATGTTTCCCTACCGCCGATTTCCTCTACCCCAACTCAAGGTCAGACACCTGCGGCAACTGAAGGCCAGCAGCGTGTTGAAGTGCAGGGCGATCTGAACAACGCTCTGACGCAACCGCAAGGCCAGGAGCAGGTTAACAATGTAGTGGTTAACTCTACGCTGCCGACCGAACCGGCGACCGTTGCGCCAGTTCGTAATGGTAATGCTGTGCGCCAGACTGCGAAAACGGAAACGACTGAACGCCCTGCTGCGACACACCAGGAACGTAAACAGGCCGTTATTGAGCCGAAGAGCAAACCGCAAACTACGGTGAAAGCGACGCAGACAGAGCCGAAACCTGTTGCTCAGGCAAAACCAACTGCAACTGCGCCGACGACTACAACCAAAGCACCAGTGGTTACCGCTACGCCGAAGGCGACCGTTGAGCCGAAAGCAACCGCGACTACAACGCCTGCGCCAACTGCGACGGCAACAACGTCAACACCTGTTGCTGGTGGAGCGAAAAGTGCAGGAAATGTCGGAGCGTTAAAATCTGCGCCGTCCAGCCATTACACGCTGCAGCTCAGCAGTTCTTCTAACTACGACAACCTTAACGGTTGGGCGAAGAAAGAAAACCTGAAAAACTACGTGGTGTATCAGACGACGCGTAACGGTCAACCGTGGTATGTTCTGGTAACAGGCGTGTATGCGTCTAAAGAAGATGCGAAACGTGCAGTGTCTACGCTACCCGCCGATATTCAGGCGAAAAATCCGTGGGCAAAACCGCTGCACCAGGTTCAGGCCGATTTGAAGTAAGATAGGATATGTTCTGCAATGGTTTGCTGTTTCGCCCAATTGCGGGACAAAGACTAAAGCGCAGGATGCTGTCGGAGCTTTCTCCACAGCCGGAGAAGGTGTAATTAGTTAGTCAGCATGAAAAAAAATCGCGCTTTTTTGAAATGGGCAGGGGGAAAATACCCCCTGCTTGATGATATCAAACGGCATTTACCTCAGGGTGAATGCCTGATTGAACCTTTCGTGGGTGCCGGGTCGGTGTTTCTCAACACCGACTTTTCTCGTTATATTCTTGCCGATATCAACAGCGACCTTATCAGTCTCTATAACATCGTGAAGACACGTACCGATGAGTATGTGCAGGCTTCGCGTGAGCTGTTTATGCCTGAAACTAATCAGGCTGAGGTGTACTATCGGTTCAGAGAAGAATTTAATGCCAGTCAGGATCCGTTCCGCCGTGCAGTGCTGTTCTTGTATCTGAACCGCTTTGGTTACAACGGATTGTGCCGTTATAACCTGCGCGGCGAGTTTAATGTACCGTTTGGTCGTTATAAAAAACCTTACTTCCCGGAAGCCGAGTTGTACCATTTTGCTGAAAAAGCGCAGAATGCGGAGTTCCATTGTCTCTCCTATGAAGAGTGCATGGACCGTGCGGATAGCAACTCTGTGGTCTATTGTGACCCGCCTTATGCACCGCTTTCGGCGACGGCAAATTTCACCGCGTATCATACCAACAGCTTTAGCCCAAAAGAGCAGGCGCATCTGGCCGAGATGGCAGAAAAGCTGGTCAGTAAGCAGATCCCGGTGTTAATTTCGAACCATGACACGCCCGATACCCGCGAATGGTACCGATCGGCGAAACATTTTCAGGTCAAAGTGCGGCGCAGCATTAGCAGCAATGGCGGCACGCGTAAAAAAGTGAACGAACTGCTGGCACTGTATAAACCAGGAGTTGTAACGCCTGCGAAGAAATAATTCTCAAGGAGAAGCGGATGAAACAGTATTTGATCGCCCCCTCAATTCTGTCGGCTGATTTTGCCCGCCTGGGTGAGGACACCGCGAGAGCGCTGACTGCCGGTGCCGATGTCGTACACTTCGATGTCATGGACAATCACTACGTACCGAACCTGACCATCGGCCCGATGGTACTGAAATCGCTGCGTAAATATGGCATTACTGCCCCGATTGACGTTCATCTGATGGTGAAACCGGTCGATCGTATTGTCCCGGACTTCGCCGCCGCCGGCGCGAGCATCATTACCTTTCACCCGGAAGCCTCCGAGCACGTCGATCGCACTTTACAGCTGATCAAAGAGCATGGCTGTAAAGCGGGCCTGGTGTTTAACCCGGCAACACCGCTGAGCTATCTGGACTACGTCATGGATAAGCTCGATGTGATCCTGCTGATGTCCGTTAACCCAGGCTTTGGCGGGCAGTCCTTTATCCCACAAACGCTGGATAAGCTGCGCGAAGTGCGTCGTCGTATTGATGAATCTGGCTACGATATCCGCCTCGAAGTGGACGGCGGCGTCAAGGTGAACAACATTGGTGAAATCGCGGCGGCGGGTGCAGATATGTTTGTCGCAGGGTCTGCTATTTTCGACCAACCAGACTACAAAAAAGTCATTGATAAAATGCGCAATGAACTGGCGAAGGTAAGTCATGGATAAGTTTCAGGATATTCGGGGTGTTGCATTTGACCTCGACGGTACGCTGGTCGACAGCGCGCCGGGATTAACCGCAGCGGTGGATATGGCGCTGTATGCGCTGGAACTGCCGATTGCTGGTGAAGAACGCGTTATCACCTGGATTGGCAACGGTGCAGATGTACTGATGGAGCGCGCGTTGGCGTGGTCGCGTCAGGAGCGCGCCACACTACGTAAGACAATGGGTAAACCGCCCGTTGATGATGATATCCCAGCCGAAGAACAGGTGCGTATTTTGCGTAAGCTGTTCGACAGATACTACGGCGATGTCGCAGAAGAGGGGACATTCCTGTTCCCTGATGTTGCCGACACGCTGGGCGCGATGCATGCGAAAGGATTGCCGCTGGGTCTGGTGACCAACAAACCGACCCCGTTTGTCGCGCCATTGCTTGAGGCGTTAGATATCGCCAAATACTTTAGCGTGGTCATCGGTGGTGACGACGTGCAGAATAAAAAACCGCATCCGGATCCGCTACTGCTGGTAGCAAGCAAGCTTGGTATCAAGCCTGAGCAATTGCTCTTCGTAGGGGATTCACGTAATGATATTCAGGCGGCAAAAGCTGCTGGCTGTCCGTCCGTTGGTCTGACTTATGGCTACAACTACGGCGAGTCGATCGCGCTGAGCCAACCCGACGTTATTTACGACCGTATTAATGAACTACTGCCCGTTCTCGGGCTTCCGCATAGCGAAAATCAGGAATCAAAAAATGACTAAGCCCATCGTTTTTAGTGGCGCACAGCCCTCAGGTGAATTGACCATTGGCAACTATATGGGTGCGCTGCGTCAGTGGGTGAGCATGCAGGATGACTACCATTGCATCTACTGCATCGTTGACCAACATGCCATCACCGTTCGTCAGGATGCTCAGCAGCTGCGTAAAGCAACGCTCGATACGCTGGCGCTGTATCTGGCATGCGGTATCGATCCTGAAAAAAGCACCATTTTCGTCCAGTCTCATGTACCGGAACACGCGCAGTTAGGTTGGGCGCTGAACTGCTACACCTATTTCGGCGAGCTGAGCCGTATGACCCAGTTCAAAGACAAATCCGCACGCTATGCGGAAAACATCAACGCCGGTCTGTTTGATTATCCGGTGCTGATGGCGGCAGACATCCTGCTGTATCAGACCAACCAGGTACCGGTTGGCGAAGATCAGAAACAGCATCTGGAACTAAGCCGCGATATCGCCCAGCGCTTCAACGCCCTGTATGGCGACATCTTCAAAGTGCCTGAGCCGTTCATTCCTAAATCCGGTGCGCGCGTGATGTCGCTACTGGAGCCGACGAAGAAAATGTCCAAGTCGGATGACAACCGCAACAACGTGATCGGCCTGCTGGAAGATCCGAAATCCGTGGTTAAGAAAATCAAACGTGCGATGACCGACTCCGAAGAGCCGCCTGTTGTACGCTACGACGTGCAGAATAAAGCGGGTGTTTCCAACCTGCTGGATATCCTCTCTGCCGTTACCGGCCAGAGCATTCCGGAGCTGGAACAACACTTTGAAGGCAAGATGTATGGTCATCTGAAAGGTGAAGTCGCAGAGGCCGTTTCCGGCATGCTGACCGAGCTTCAGGAGCGTTATCACCGTTTCCGTAACGATGAAGCTTTCCTGCAGCAGGTGATGAAAGATGGCGCTGAAAAAGCCAGCGCACGCGCGTCTGTTACGCTGAAAGCGGTTTACGAAGCGATTGGTTTTGTCGCCAAGCCGTAATGCGCTCTGCGTTGCTGAAGAAACCGGGTTCTACCCGGTTTTTTTTCGCCTGTTCGCTGGTGAATCTCAAAAAATATGAAGCGCCTCGCCGTTTGCATATTTCCTTATATCAATCACTTTAATGAAGATATAAATATTCAATTTACTGAAGATATAAAATGCGTCGGATATTTATCAAGAGAGAGGAGGGACTGACAACCCTGGCCCGCTACCTGCTCGGCGAGAAGTGCGGTAACGTGTGAATGAGCATTTAACCTATAAATATAAAAACCGGGGATTTCCCGGTTTTTTTGTATTTGCGCAATCGCTTCTGTTACAGATCTGCAGCCGGGCCACAGCCACCAATAATTTTAGAAATAGAAATTGCCGGATGCAGGAAGTAATCGTAGGTGCAGTTATCTTTTTTGTTATCGACATGACCAGTACACGCGGTCAGCGTAGCCAGAACACCAGCAACGATAGTGATTTTTGCAAATTTCAGCATGTTAAAATCCTTGTAAGATATCTATTTTTAAATGGATGAAATCCATTTCTCGGCGGTTAAGATATCAACTAAAATAAACTTAAAGTAGTCCGGATTAGGATATAACAAGTTTTATATAAAATATGCTTTCAATAAATTTAAATGTTTTAAAAATACATTTAATTAATGATTGACGGTCGGGCTACTGAGGCGAGTATATAGCGTGTATCGGTTTTTGATTTATTTCTATCGGAAGATAAATAAATGCCCTGAATATGAACTGTCCAACTTTATGGGGGCAGTCCAACATCAGGGCATTTTTCAGCGTTAAATTAATGGTTCGAGAACCAGTTCAGCCTATCGCGTAGTCCAACCACGCGGCCGACGATAATCAGCGCCGGGCTTTCAACCTGCTGCGCCAGTTCGCCGAGTTGCGAAAGCACCCCGTTAACAACGCGTTGCTTCACGGAGGTACCGTTTTCTACCAGCGCGACAGACATATCGGGTTGCATGCCAAATTCGATCAGTTTTTCCTGGATAGTCGCCGCCTGATTGAGGCCCATGTAGAACACCAGCGTCTGTTTCTCTGCCGCCAGGTTTTCCCAGTCCAGCTCGCCGCCGGTTTTCAGGTGCCCGGTGACCAGACGTACACTCTGGGCGTAATCACGATGGGTCAGTGGAATGCCGGAATAGGCGGAACAACCGGATGCTGCGGTAATACCTGGCACAACGGAGAATGGAATACCGGCATGGCACAGGGTTTCCAGCTCTTCGCCACCACGGCCAAAGATGAACGGGTCGCCACCTTTCAGGCGCACGACGCGTTTGCCCTGTTGCGCTTCACGCAGCAGGATCTGGTTAATTTCTTCCTGCGGTACACAGTGGTAGCCCGCGCGTTTACCGACGAACACCCGGTCGGCATCGCGGCGTACAAGGTTCATGATGTCGTCGGATACCAGACGGTCATAAACCACGACATCCGCTTGCTGGATCTGCTGTAGACCTTTCAGCGTCAGCAGCCCGGCATCGCCAGGACCGGCGCCAACCAGCACTACTTCGCCTCGATGGTCCAACGGTTCACTGAGCAACTGCTCGGTGGTTTCCTCGACGGCTTTCTGGTCACTGTTCGCCAGCGACTGCGCCAGGCGGTCATTCACGAACAATTTTTCCCAGAAGCGGCGACGTTCACCCATGCTGGCAAACTGTTCTTTCACTCGGGCGCGTAACTTGCCTGCATATTGCGCGACCTGGCCCAGATGCTGAGGCAGCACAGATTCAAGTCTTTCACGTAGCAGACGGGCAAGCACCGGCGATGTACCGCCGGAGGAGACCGCCACCATCAGCGGCGAGCGGTCGATAATGGAGGGCATGATAAAACTGGCTGCTTTTGGCGCATCGACCACGTTGCAGAAAATACGACGTGATTCTGCGGCGGTGCTGACGCTTTGGTTGACGGCATCGTCATCGGTGGCGGCAATAGCCAGCCAGCAGGTGTCGAGCAGGGACTCGTCGAACGGTCCCTCAACCAGCGTCAGCATGCCTTCATCTGCCCATACGGTGAACTGCGGAATAAACGCCAGCGCATTAACCGTTATACGGGCGCCCGCTTCCAGCAGTAACCGCGCTTTGCGTTCTGCGACATCACCACCGCCGACGATCAAGCAGTCGCGGTCACGTAGTTGACAAAATATAGGCAAATGATCCACGACATTACCCCTTAATTATTGGCAGTAGCCTCTGGCTGGTTGATTTTTGCCGGAACAGGACGCTCCGATTTTGGCGTAGCATACCAATAACCCAATCCCATGAATACGACACCGGACAAAGTATTACCGAGTGTCACCCACAACAGGTTATGACCAATTCCTGACAGGGTATAGGCTTCGCTGTGGTGACCGAACCAGGAGAGGGCAAACAGCGTCATGTTGGCAACCGAGTGCTCGTAACCGGAAGCGATAAACGCCAGTAGACACCACCAGATAGCGAGGAATTTTGCTGCGCCCTCGGTACGAATTGCCATCCAGATTGCCAGACAAACCAACCAGTTACACAGCGCGCCTTTAAAGAACAGGACCGTTGCTGGCGCGGTCGTTTTCGCCAACGCCACCGAATGGACGATGCTGGTATCGACCGGCAGCAGGCTACCGCCGCCCCAACTGTAAAGCAGAGCGACAAACACGGATCCGACCAGGTTACCCAGCCAGGTTTTTGGCAGGATTGCCCACATCTGACCGTGACTGATGGTGCCCGCTTTAACGCCAAGCGTCAGGAACATCGTGTGTCCGGTGAACAGTTCAGAACCGGCGATAATAACCAGCGTTAAGGCAATACCAAAGGTTGCACCCATTACCAGAGGACGTACGGACGGGTCGAGCAGATTACCGAGGGTGAAAATAAGAATGATGCCGAGACCCACATAGGCTCCTGCCATTGCCGAACTGATCCAGAATCCGAGCGGGTTATTAGCCGAGAGGCGTGCGATGCGCGCAGCGTTAGCCGCACACTTATTAATAGTGTCTGTGAACATGTGTTGATTATCCTTGAAGTACAAACAATAAAAAGAAATCGTAACCGTAGGCCGGATAGCGCTACGCTTATCAGGCCTACAAATAAAAGACCTACAAATACGTCAAAAAAGGGGAGGCGTTGCGCCTCCCAAAAAGTTATTAACCGCGCAGTTGCACCGTGCCGTCTTTCACTCGCGCTTCGTAATGTTTCACGGAGAACTGTTCGTCTTCCATGCACAGACCATCGCTTAAGCGAAAGCGCTGTTTTTTCAGCGGGCTGGCGACCCACAATTCGCCCTGATGTTCAGCAATCAGCCCACGAGAAAGCACGCTGGATTCAAAGAACGGGTCGATGTTGCTGATCGCAAACACCTGGTCGCTGTGATACGGGCGGAAAATCGCAACTTGCTCGCTACCTAACAGGGCGCAGACGCCTGTTGCAGGCAGAATGTCATCGATTTTGCAGATGTTTTTCCACTGGCTCATGCGTTTTCCTCCACCAGAGTCACCGGGATACGCTCATAGGGCGTGGCTGGACGATGTTGTTCACGTTCAGGCACAACCTGGACATTCGGATCGCGTTGATCGCTGTTGATAAAGTGTTTGAAGCGAACCTGTGCGGATGGGGTGTTAACCGTCTCTGTCCACTCGCAGACCACCGCTTCACGCAGACGGGCCATCTCTTCTTCCAGGTGCTGGTTCAGCCCCAGTTTGTCGTCGATGATGACCGATTTCAGATATTCGATACCGCCTTCCAGATTGTCTAACCATGGTGCGGTTCGGGTCAGTTTGTCGGCAGTACGGATGTAGAACATCATGAAACGATCAAGGTATTTGAGCAGCGTTTCGCGGTCGATATCCGCTGCCAGCAGGTCTGCATGACGAGGTTTCATCCCGCCGTTACCGCAAACGTACAAGTTCCAGCCTTTCTCAGTGGCGATGATACCCACGTCTTTGCCCTGTGCTTCCGCACATTCACGGGTACAGCCGGAGACGCCGAATTTCATTTTGTGCGGGGTACGAATGCCCTTGTAGCGGTTTTCCAGCTCCACGCCGAATCCGACGCTATCGCCGACGCCATAACGGCACCAGGTACTGCCTACGCAGGTTTTCGCCATACGCAGGGCTTTGGCGTATGCGTGACCGGTTTCAAAGCCCGCTTCAATCAGCTGACGCCAGATTTCCGGCAGGTCATCTTTTTGCGCGCCGAACAGGCCGATACGCTGAGAACCGGTGATTTTGGTATACAGGTTAAATTCACGCGCGATACGGCCCACGGCCACCAGGCCTTCAGGAGTAATTTCTCCGCCCGCTGAGCGCGGGATCACGGAGTAGGTACCGTCTTTCTGGATGTTCGCCAGGAAGTTGTCGTTAGTGTCCTGCAGCGGCGTGTGCTGTGGTTTGAGGATGTACTCATTCCAGCAGGAGGCCAACAGGGAACCTACGGTTGGTTTACACACTTCACAGCCGTAGCCTTTCCCGTGTTTTGCCAGCAGCTCTTCGAAGGTTTTAATCCCTTCTACACGGATCAGATGGAACAGTTCCTGACGCGAGTACGGGAAGTGTTCACACAGGTTGTTGTTAACTTCGATCCCCTGTTTCGCCAGTTCAGCGTTCAGGACCTGCGTTACCAACGGGATACACCCGCCGCAGCCGGTACCAGCTTTGGTTTCAGCTTTCAGCGCCGCAACGGTGTGGCAGCCTTTGTTGATAGCGGCGATCAGCATGCCTTTGGTGACGTCGAAGCAGGAGCAAATCTGCGCGCTGTCCGGCAGTTTATCGACACCGATAGACGGCTTACCGCTGCCCGCGTGAGCTGGCAGAATCAGTGAGTCTGGGTTTTCCGGCAGTTCGATGGCGTTCAGCACCAGCTGCAGCAGGTTGCCGTAATCGCTGGTGTCACCGACTAAAACCGCCCCGAGCAGGGTTTTGTTATCTTCGCTAACGATGAGGCGTTTGTAGACTTCTTTGCTTTCGTCGAGATAGACGTAGCTACGGGCGCCCGGCGTGCGCGCATGCGCGTCGCCAATCCCGCCGACGTCAACACCAAGCAGCTTCAGCTTGGCGCTCAGATCCGCGCCTTCAAAGGCGTTTTCGGTTTCGAGAATATGGTCAACGGCAACCTGCGCCATTTTGTAGCCTGGAGCGACCAGGCCATACACGCGGTTGTTCCAGCTGGCGCATTCGCCGATGGCATAAATGTCCGGATCAGAAGTCTGGCAGGTATCGTTAATCACAATACCACCGCGCGGCGCAACGTCGAGGCCGCATTGGGTGGCCAGTTTGTCGCGTGGGCGAATACCGGTAGAAAAGACGATGAAATCGACTTCCAGTTCGCTACCGTCGGCAAAACGCATGGTTTTGCGCGCTTCGGTGCCTTCCTGGACGATCTCTTTAGTGTTTTTGCTGGTGTGGACACGCACGCCCATGCTTTCAATTTTGCGACGTAACTGCTCGCCACCCATGTGATCCAGCTGTTCGGCCATCAGCATCGGGGCAAATTCAATCACGTGGGTTTCAACGCCGAGGCTTTTCAGCGCACCGGCGGCTTCCAGACCCAGCAGGCCACCGCCGACGACGGCACCACGTTTGCTACGGCGCGCGCAAGACTCAATGGCGTTGAGGTCTTCGATGGTGCGGTAAACGAAGCAGTCTTGGGTTTCCGAACCTTTAATCGGTGGGATCCACGGATAAGAGCCTGTCGCCATGATCAGCTTATCGTAATAGACCGTACGACCCGCGCTGGAGTGGATCACCTTCTCCTGGCGGTTGATGGTGATTGCGCGCTCGCCCACTAACACCTTAACGCCATGCTTCTCGTAGAATCCTTCGCGCACCAGAGAAAGTTCTTCGGCGGTGTGGTGGGAGAAGTAGGACGACAGGTGGACACGGTCGTACGCTTTGCGGGGTTCTTCACAGAAGACGGTAATATCAAAATTGGCAGCGTCGGATTTATCAAGAAGATCCTCAATAAAGCGATGGCCGACCATACCATTACCGATAATAGCGAGTCTGACTTTGCTCATTTTTGCCTCGATTTCTTTTCTATTACTGCCTACCTTAACGATTCAGCAACCCCGCTTATTGATGCAAATCAAATTCGCCTTTATATACTCCTTAATGGGTATATGGCTGATTTAACTGCATTTTTATAAGTTACGGAATTAACAGGCTTTTCGTGTTTGTATAAATAGCGTACAAATTAAGGGGTTTTTGTAAGAATTGGCCTACAGCACCAGAGAAAGAAGAGGGCGCGGGAATAGGCCGGAGGGCGTCTGCGCCTTATCCGGCCTACGAACAGCTTGTCTTGTAGGCCGGATAAGATGCGTTAGCATCGCCATCCGGCACTCAGATTAATGCGTTGCGGGTGCGTTATGTTGGCGATGACGCGTGACGAACCCAAGAATAAAGCACATCACGAATACGACCGCATACAAGCCGTTAGCCGTCTGCAATGCCGCCAGCGGACCGCTGTGCGCCACGATAGGGCCAGTGACCACGAAGGTGAGCATAGTACCGATGGTGCCACAGGTCAGAACGAAGTTAACCAGTTTAGGTGATGCGACCTTCGTCTGCTGGGAGCCGAGGGTAATGATGGTGGTATAAATCGCGCTGGAGAAGAAGCCCAACGTCAGAATGAACCACGGCATATGCTCCGGCGTACCGGTGATAAACAGATACATCAGGACGGTAGCCACACCCGCCAGTACGGTCAGGATGCGCTGCAAATCGAAGAAACGCAGGATAAAGCTAAATGCCCACATGCCAACCATGTAAGACATCCAGAAGTCGCTGACCAGTTTACCTGCGTCGTTCAGGCTCATGCCCAGACTTTTGGCGTATTCCGGCACCCAGGAGATAAAGCCCAACTGACCGAGGATGTAGCACAGCGCGGCGATCGCCAGGAACAGCACGCCAATGCCCCATTTTTCTTTTACCACTGGCGCGTCCGGTTGCTGCGCGTGTTTACCCAGCGCCGGGAATTCGCAGCCGAAGGTCAGCAGGAAAATGGCGACGTATACCAGGCCGATGCAGGCATAAACCCAATACCATTCGATGCTGCGCGCTAACAGGAATGCTGCCACCATCGGAAAAATCATGCCGGCCATGCTGAAGAAGGAGTCAGTAAACAGCAGGCGGGAACCGCGCTGGCGACCTTCGTACATCTGAGTCACCAGGAACGTACCAATCGACATGGTGATACCGCTCACCAGACCCAGTACAAACATGGCGGCTGAGAACAAGGCCAGGCTATGGCTGAGCATCAGTCCGGCGACCGCCAGAACCATCAGGATAAAGCCAAAGCGCAACTGGGTTTTCAGTGGCACAATTTCCATCAGCCAGGCATTCAGAAAAATAGAGATCAGAATGCCGGCATTCAGAAAGGTGAAGGTGTTACTCATACTGGAAACGGGCAAATGGAAGTAATCTGCGATGTTTCCCATCACCATCCCGGTGACAATTACCAACGCGCCTGTCAGGGCGTAGGAGAGAAAGCTAATCCATGTGAGCTTGATGCGATTGCTGTTAGTCATGACTGGCCTGTATAGAAGTGTTAGGCGCATTGACTGCGCCGTGAGCGGGCAGATTTTAGGCGCTTTAGTGATGCATTTAAATGTTTATTGGTAATTACTTGCTACGTTACATTTTTTTATGTGATCTAGATCGCATTGAATCTTGAGGCTATAAGGTTACATTTGTTTCAAGTACGTAAAATTAAGTAAAGGGATGGCCTTGTTCTTGAAGGCTCTTTAGAATCAATTCACTTGCTTCATTTCTGCTCTTGTTAAGGAATTCTCATGCTCAAATCGACTCTGGCGGCTGTTGCAGCTGTTCTCGCTCTTTCTGCTCTTTCTCCCGCAGCACTGGCAGCAAAAGGTGACCCGCATGTCCTGCTGACAACCTCTGCCGGTAACATTGAGCTGGAGCTGAACAGTCAGAAAGCCCCGGTTTCAGTGCAAAACTTTGTCGATTATGTCAACAGCGGTTTCTATAACAACACCACGTTCCACCGCGTGATCCCTGGCTTCATGGTGCAGGGCGGCGGTTTTACCGAGCAGATGCAGCAGAAGAAACCTAACCCGCCAATCAAGAATGAAGCCGATAACGGACTGCGTAATACCCGCGGCACGATTGCCATGGCGCGTACAGCAGATAAAGACAGCGCGACCAGCCAGTTCTTTATCAACATTGCAGACAATGCGTTCCTCGATCACGGCCAGCGCGACTTTGGGTACGCGGTCTTCGGTAAAGTTGTGAAAGGTATGGATGTCGCGGATAAGATCTCTCAGGTGCAGACCCATGATGTTGGTCCTTACCAGAATGTCCCGTCAAAACCGATTGTTATCCTGTCTGCCAAAGTCCTGCCGTAAACGTATTTTGCGCGGGCAGTTCCTGTCCGCGTTCTTCCCCTTCTCTGCGTAACCTGAAATTGCCGCTTATACTTGTGGCAAGTGTCGGCTCATTCAGGGAGGTCACGTGAAAAAACTCACCGATAAACAAAAGTCCAGACTCTGGGAACAACGGCGAAATGCCAATTTCCAGGCCAGTCGGCGGCTGGAGGGCGTGGATATTCCACGGGTGACTCTGAGCACGGAAGACGCCCTGGCGCGTCTTGAAGAGTTGAGGGGGCACTATGAGCGATAAATTCGGTGATGGACGCGATCCCTATTTGTATCCGGGCCTGAATGTCATGCGTAACCGTCTGGGGATTCATCAGGCGCAGCGCTTGGCGCAGGCGGCGTATGAAATGACGGCGCTGCGTGCGGCCACTATCGAATTAGGCCCGCTTAAACGGGGCTTGCCGCATCTGTGCGCCATTCATCGCCAACTGTATCGGGATATTTTTGACTGGGCGGGACATCTGCGAGAAGTGGATATTTACCAGGGCGATACCCGCTTTTGTCATTTCGCTTATATCGAGAAAGAGGGCAATGCGCTGATGCAGGACCTGGAAGACGAGTCCTGGTTGGTGGGGTTACCGGAAGATAAGTTTGTGGATCGTCTTGCGCACTATTATTGCGAAATCAACATGCTGCATCCGTTTCGTATTGGCAGCGGTCTGGCACAGCGAATTTTTTTCGAACAGTTAGCGATTCATGCCGGGTATATATTGAGCTGGGATGACATTCCGGTTGAGGAGTGGAACCTGGCTAATCAGAGTGGGGCGATGGGTGACCTGTCTGCGCTTCGGGCGATATTTCGTAAAGTGGTAAGCGAAGCCCCGGAAACTGAGTAGAATAGCGCGGTTCTTATGTACCGGAGCCGCCATGATCCTGCTTATCGATAACTATGATTCTTTTACCTGGAACCTGTACCAATACTTCTGCGAACTGGGCGCTGATGTCCTTGTCAGGCGCAACGACGAACTGACGCTGGCGCAAATCGACGCGCTAAGCCCGCAAAAAATCGTAATATCCCCAGGCCCCTGCACGCCGGATGACGCTGGGATCTCATTGGATGTTATTCGTCATTTCGCGGGCAAGACGCCCTTGCTGGGTGTTTGTCTGGGACATCAGGCTATGGCGCAGGCCTTTGGCGCGACAGTGGTTCGGGCAGCTAAAGTGATGCACGGTAAAACCTCGCCAATTACGCATAACGGGCAGGGTGTTTTTCAGGGGCTCGCCAACCCATTAACGGTGACGCGCTACCATTCTCTGGTGGTTGCCCCCGCGACGCTTCCTGACTGCTTTGAGGTGACGGCCTGGAGTGAAACGCAGGAGATTATGGGCATTCGTCACCGCGAGTGGGATATGGAAGGGGTGCAGTTTCACCCGGAGAGTATTCTCAGCGAACAGGGGCATCAACTGCTGGCTAATTTCCTCCACCGGTGATTTGTGGTTGCTATTCAGTGATTTTTTATTCATATTTTGTGATTATAATTTCACTAACATTTCTGCTTAACAGGGTGGCAATGACATGGCAACTGAACAAACTGCAATTACGCGCGCGACATTCGATGAAGTGATTCTGCCGATTTATGCACCGGCTGAGTTTATCCCGGTAAAAGGAAAAGGGAGTCGAGTCTGGGATCAACAGGGCAAAGAGTATGTTGATTTCGCGGGCGGCATTGCAGTTACTGCACTAGGGCATTGCCATCCGGTCCTGGTGGAGGCGTTAAAAACCCAGGGTGAAACCCTGTGGCATACCAGCAACGTTTTCACCAACGAACCGGCGTTGCGCCTGGGCCGTAAAATCATTGATGCGACCTTCGCCGAGCGCGTGCTGTTCATGAACTCGGGTACCGAAGCTAACGAAACCGCCTTTAAGCTGGCGCGCCACTATGCCTGCGTGCGCCATAGCCCGTTCAAAACCAAAATCATTGCCTTCCACAATGCGTTTCACGGTCGTTCGCTGTTTACCGTGTCCGTCGGCGGGCAGCCAAAATACTCTGACGGTTTTGGACCAAAACCAGCGGATATCATCCATGTACCGTTTAACGATCTGCATGCGGTCAAAGCGGTGATGGACGATCACACCTGTGCGGTGGTGGTTGAGCCTATTCAGGGGGAAGGTGGCGTCACCGCGGCAACGCCGGAATTCCTGCAAGGTTTGCGTGAACTTTGCGACCAACACCAGGCGCTATTGGTATTGGATGAAGTGCAGAGCGGGATGGGCCGTACCGGCGATCTGTTTGCCTATATGCACTATGGCGTGACGCCGGATATCCTCACCAGCGCGAAGGCTCTCGGCGGCGGCTTCCCGGTGAGCGCGGTGCTGACCACCCAAGAGATTGCCTCCGCATTTCATGTGGGTTCGCACGGTTCCACTTACGGTGGCAATCCGCTGGCCTGCGCAGTTGCGGGGGCCGCGTTTGATATCATCAACACGCCGGAAGTGTTGGAAGGTATTCAGGCCAAACGTCAGACGTTTGTCCAGCATTTGCACAAAATTGATCAACAGTTCGACATTTTTAGCGATATTCGCGGGATGGGGCTGCTGATTGGCGCCGAGCTGAAGCCGCAGTTTAAAGGCCGGGCGCGCGATTTCCTGTATGCCGCCGCGCACGAAGGGGTGATGGTACTCAACGCCGGACCGGACGTGATGCGTTTCGCGCCGTCGCTGGTAGTTGAGCAGGCGGATATCGATGAAGGGATGCAGCGTTTCGCACAAGCGGTAGCGAAAGTCGTTGCCTGATTACCTGTTGCCGGATAAGCACAGCGCATCCGGCAGTCGATCTTAACCTTTCATGTCCCGCAGACGGCGGCTCAGCCAGATTCCGTGGTGCGGTCGCTGACGCCATGCTACCGACGAAATGGTGTGCATGGTGTTCAGATGCCCCAGTATCCGTTGCAGATGCTGCTCAAGGGTGCTTAACGGACCGTGGGACAGCATCTCTGGCGCTTCGAGAATATTCACATCGCCTGAGCTTCCCGGTCCGTCATATTCCAGCCGCTGCTGACAGCGCTGGAGCGCAATTTCACAGGATTCCAGATACCGCTGCGCTAAATCCGGCGTCAGCATTGTATGTTCCCTTGCCAGTGTGGTCATCGCGTTGATGTGCTCGACGATGAACTGGCTGTGCGTGACCCACAGTTTCATGTCCGCCAGGTAGTGCGAGTTGAATCCTGGCTCCTGCATCGCCTGGTTCAGTGAGTTGAACAACGTGTTATGCGCCTGATTGACCCGCATGCGTTGATACGCCAGCGGCGTGGCCTGCGGATCGTTACTGAGGATCAGGCGAATGGCCTCCTGATCGGCTTCTAACGCATCATGGGCGTTCTTACGCAGCAGGCCGCTCTGCCACTGCGGCCACAGCCAGAGTGTACCGCCAAAGGCGATTAAGCAGCCAATAACCGTATCGACAAACCGCGGCACGATAAACTGTTCTCCGTTCAGCGTCAGCAGTTGCAGGGTGTATACCGCCGTGACCGTAAAGCCGACGGTAGCCCAGCCGTAGTTTTTGCGCATGATCAGATAGCTACCCAGGGTAATCAGCAGCATGCCTGCCAGCGTGTAACCTTCCTGAATATGAAAGTGCAGGGTGACCCCGGCAATGACCAGTCCAACGAGCGTTCCTGCTGAACGGTGTAAAATACGTACCCGGGTTGCTCCGTAGCCATTTTGCGTGACGAACAGGATCGTCATCAAAATCCAGTAAGGCTTTGGCAGGTGTAAAGCGCTGCCCATCAGGCTGGCGATACTCAGCATAACGCTGATGCGTCCGGCATTACGCAACGCCGGCGATTTCAACGACAGATAGTTTTTCAGGGCCGGGATCAGCGGCAACCGACGCTGCTTGTCCGCCATTAAATCTCGGGCGTACAGCGGTCGCTGGGTGCGTAGCACGCGGGCAATACGGCTGAAGTGCCAGTAGCAAAATTGTCCCACCGGATTGTCCGGATGCTGGTTGGCGATTTTCTCCAGCGTGCCAATCTGCTTGTCCATCGAGAAACGGGTCGGCAAGCGGTGATACAGAATATCATCAGCCAGTACCCGAAGGCGTTCGGCGACGGTGCGCGCATTCCAGCGAATCACCTGTTCGGCGTGGCTACGTTCGACCAGCTTTTGCACCTCTTCCGGCTGGTGGAGGCTGACGGAAATATGCTCCTGCAAGTCCAGTGCCTCCTGAAAGGCACGCAGCAGGCGCTTGTAATCGTTGTTGCGATGCGCCGACAGCATATGCATTTGCTGGTAGCACTGGGTAATCAGATCCACCGCTTTCTGCTGGCGAACCAGCAGGGGAGGCAGCGCTTTTTCCGGATCGGCATGCTGGGTCAGCAGGCTGTACTTGGCCTCACAGTAATCGGCTAATTCACGGTACAACAAGCTGAGCGATTCACGGAGCGGCTGCTCGCGCCACATCCAGAACCAGAACCAGTTGAACAGGCCGTACCATAACGTGCCCAGCGCATAGATCAGCAACGGTTCCCAGACGGGCATGTTCCCGACCAGGCTTAGCGTGAAAATCGCGGCGATAAGTGAGGCCGGTAACAGTCGGGCATGCAGAGGGCTGAGCTCGGCGGTTACGCCAAGAATTAGCGTCAGTCCGGTGAGGATAAGCGGCAGCGGTATGGCCTGTGCCAGCAGCAACTGCATGATCAGACTGCAACCGGCAAACAAAGACGCGCCAATAGCTAAACGTTTGAAAAAGCGCTTGTGCGGGGTATCAAGGCCGGCAATGTTGCAACAGGCAGGGACCAGGGAGAAGAGGAGCCCCAGATGAAGCTGACCGATGATCAGACCAACAGCCACAGGTAAACATAGCACCAGCGTCTGCCGTAGTGCGTAGTTGATCTCTGGGTGGTATATCAGTCTTCGCCACATCGGTGTAAACAAAAGTGGCGCATCACTGAGTAACGCGCCACTTCGATGGGGTTAACGGGTGCCGTAGACGACGATGGTCTTACCGTGTGCGGAGATCAGGTTTTGATCTTCCAGCATCTTCAGAATACGACCAACGGTCTCACGGGAGCAGCCAACGATCTGGCCGATTTCCTGACGGGTGATTTTAATCTGCATGCCGTCCGGGTGGGTCATCGCATCAGGCTGTTTCGCCAGATTCAGCAGAGTCTGCGCGATACGACCCGTTACGTCGAGGAAGGCAAGGTTGCCGACTTTTTCAGACGTGACCTGCAGGCGACGAGCCATCTGTGAAGACAGGCGCATCAGAATATCCGGGTTGACCTGGATTAATTGGCGAAATTTTTTGTATGAAATTTCAGCGACTTCACATGCGGTTTTGGCACGTACCCAGGCGCTACGTTCCTGACCTTCTTCGAAGAGGCCTAATTCACCAATAAAATCGCCCTGATTCAGATAAGAAAGGATCATTTCTTTCCCTTCTTCATCTTTGATCAGCACTGCCACTGAGCCTTTAACGATGTAATACAACGTTTCCGCTTTTTCACCCTGGTGAATCAGCGTGCTCTTCGATGGGTACTTATGAATATGGCAATGAGACAAGAACCATTCGAGAGTCGGGTCTGTTTGCGGTTTGCCAAGCACCATGCGCGGTTATCCTCTGTTATAAGCTGTCTCCAGAGCCAGAAAACGACGCTGCCTCTGGGTTTGCAAAAATATGCTTCCCGCTACCTGGGAAAGGGGCTGTCAAAAATTAACTGCAGCCTGTAATGTGATGTCCTCTGCATACATGCAGTACGTCAATGTATTACTGTAGCATCCTGACTGTTTTAGCATAGCTTTCGCCGTGTGTCTCCTGGTGTCTCGCTTCAGCATGACGCAGGTCGCCTTCCGTTGCGAGAATTGTTATGTACGCGTAATCTGTCAGGAAAATTGAAACATTGGAGTTACGAAATATGCAAGCGCGTGTAAAGTGGGTTGAGGGGTTAACCTTCCTCGGTGAGTCCGCCTCTGGTCACCAAATTTTGATGGACGGTAACTCCGGTGATAAAGCGCCGAGCCCGATGGAAATGGTATTAATGGCTGCGGGCGGTTGCAGCGCAATTGATGTGGTTTCGATCCTGCAAAAAGGTCGTCAGGATGTGACCAACTGCGAAGTGAAACTGACCTCAGAGCGTCGTGATGAAGCGCCGCGCCTGTTTACCCACATTAACCTGCATTTCATCGTAACGGGTAACGATCTGAAAGATGCGTCCGTTTCGCGCGCAGTCGATCTCTCTGCGGAAAAATATTGCTCTGTGGCGCTGATGCTGGAAAAGGCGGTGAACATTACCCACTCCTATGAAGTGGTTGCTGCTTCGTGATGTCATGCCTGATGGCGTTTCACTTATCAGGCCTACAGGATATAAACGCGTAGGCCGGATAAGGCATCAGCCGCCATCCGGCAAAATAACACCTTACTCTATCTTTTTGCCTTCCATCAGTCGCTGGACCAGCGGCAGCATAATCAATTCCATCGCCAGACCCATTTTCCCGCCAGGAACAACCAACGTATTGATATGGGAAATGAATGATCCCTGCAGCATGGCCAGTAGCCACGGGAAGTCGATCCCTTCCAGATTCCGAAAATGAATCACGACAAAGCTTTCATCCAGGGATGGAATACTTTTGGCGGCAAAGGGGTTGGAGGTATCAACGGTCGGTACGCGCTGGAAGTTAATATGCGTACGGGAAAACTGCGGCGTAATGTAATTGATGTAATCGTCCATTGAGCGCACCACCGAGTCCATCACCGCTTCGCGCGAGTGTCCCCGCTCGCTGGTATCGCGGGTCAGCTTCTGAATCCATTCCAGGTTCACGATCGGCACTACGCCAACCAGCAGATCGACATGCCGGGCCACGTTTTGCTGTGGGGTTACGACGCCGCCGTGCAGTCCTTCATAGAACAGGACATCCGTCGGTTCAGGCAGCGGCTGCCAGGGCGTAAATGTACCCGGAACCTGATTCCACGGTACGGCCTCATCGTAGGTGTGCAGATATTTTCGCGACTGACCTTTGCCCGTTTGGCCGTATTCGATGAAGGTTTGCTCCAGCAGACCGAAGTCATTAGCTTCGGGGCCGAAATAGCTGATATGCCGCCCGGCATCGCGCGCTTTGCGAATCGCCATGTCCATTTCCGGACGGGTATAACGATGAAAACTGTCACCTTCCACCTCGGCGGCGCGCAGATTTAACTGCGCGAAAATTTTACGAAACGCGAGGCTGGTGGTGGTGGTCCCCGCGCCGCTGGACCCTGTTACCGCAATCACCGGATGTTTGGCAGACATAACAACTCCATGAATAGGTTGAATTTTTATTATAGTCGGCCGTCGGCTACGGATTACTCGTGAATCTGCTTCCTCGGCATAATGTTGACCGTTTCATGCAGTTCGGACCATACCAGCACGGCTTCACCAGATTGTAGTTGGCGTTTGACGTCGGCGACTTTTTGTTCGAGCGAGCGTTCATGTTCACCATAATCGGTGCCTTCGCGCAAGACAAAGCTTTCAATCAGATTGTCCAGCGCGTCCGGGGAGATGTCTTGCCAGGGGATGATCATGATGATGCCTCCAGATACGTTGTCAGCCAGTCCGGGATTCTGGATTCCAGCCACATCTCAGGACGGCGCACCGTGCCGCCAATGAATCCGACGTGGCCGCCGTGTTCCGTCAGTTGATACTCTACCTGTGAGGGCAGATTTTCCGGTTTAGGGATCACGTGATGATCCATAAACGGATCGTCTTTGGCATGGATAATCAGTGTGGGTTTGGCGATCTGGTTGAGCAACGGCATAGCGCTACACTGACGGTAATAGTCTATAGCATCGGCGAAACCATGGATTTTAGCGGTGATCAGATCGTCAAAATCGCGAATGCGACGCAGAGATTTCAACTGGCCCAGACTCACCGGCAGCGAGCCTGGATATGCTTCTAGCTTGCGCGAGGCATTGGCTTTCAACAGGTTTAGCAGGTAGCGCTGATAGACCCGGGAGAATCCCTTGTCCATATGGTAACTACAGGCTTCCAGCACGAAAGGCGCGGAAACGATAACCGCGGCATCAATCGGAATCTCAGTACCTTCTTTTGCCAGCAGGCAGGCCAACATGTTTCCACCGAGCGAATAGCCTACCGCCGCGGTCGGCACGCGACCGAACTCACGTGCCAGCCAGTGTAAAAACCAGGTGCCATCTTCTGTCTCACCGGAGTGATAAATACGGTTCAGACGATTGGGTTCGCCGCTGCAGCCGCGAAAATGCATCACCACGCCCAGCCAGCCGCGCTTTTGCGCTGCTTCAATCAAGCCATGTGCGTACGGGCTGTTCAGACTGCCTTCCAGACCGTGAAAAACCACCAGGCGCGGTTTATGTTTCGCCTGTTGCGGATCTTCACTCCATGCCAGATCGACAAAATCACCGTCGGGCAATTCCAGACGCTGCCAGTGGGCGTCGAACTTCACCTTGCGGCGAATTAAACGCGGCAGCATTGTCTGCAGATGGCGGTTACTGATACCGCGCATCGGACGGAATTCTCGAGAATCGTCGGTAGGTGGAGTTATTTCTGTGGACGTGATTTCAACCATAACACCAGAGCAATTAATAATCGGAAAGAATAACTATACCGCGCACAGCGCGTGCGGGTTAGCCAATATGTGATTTTGTCGCGAGTCAGTCAGCAGGCAATCATCGGCTATAGTGCCGGATGGCGGCTTCGCCTTATCCGGCACTCATGATTACTCGGCCAGCATCTGCTCAAGCTGTTCCTGAGCCTCCAGCCAGGCCATCTCGCACTCTTCCAGTCCGGATTTCGCACTGGCCTGCTGCTGCAAGCATGCTGTGAGTTCGGCTTTGCGGCTTTGGTCGTACAGTTCGCTATCGCCGAGTTTTTCTTCCGCCTGCGCCAGCTGTGCGTGCAGTTTCTCCATCTCTTTTTCCAGGCGGGAAATCTCTTTACGTAGCGGTTGCGTCAGGGTGCGTAGTTCAGCTTCGCGACGCTTCTGGTCTTTACGTGCCTGGGCGCTGTTAACGCTCTCTTTTACCGGTTCGTCGCTCTGGTTTTCCTGTTTTTGCACATCGCTCAGCCACTGCTGATAATCCTCAAGATCGCCATCAAACGGCTCGACTTTCTTGTCGTGCACCAGATAGAGGTCATCGGTAGTAGAGCGAATCAGGTGACGGTCGTGCGAGACCACAACCAGTGCGCCTTCGAAATCGATCAGCGCTTCGGTCAGCGCCTGACGCATATCCAAATCCAGGTGGTTGGTCGGTTCATCAAGCAGCAGCAGGTTCGGGCGCTGCCAGACGATCAATGCCAGCACCAGACGCGCTTTTTCACCACCGGAGAAGCGGCGAGTCTCTTCGCTGACTTTATCGCCCTGGAAGCCGAATCCGCCGAGGTAATCTCGCAGCTTCTGCTCCAGCTCCTGCGGCGCCATGCGCGCCAGGTGCTGAATAGGTGATTCATCGGCGCGTAAAAACTCCAGCTGGTGCTGTGCGAAGTAACCCAGCTTGATGCCTTTTGCCAGGCCAATCTCGCCGCTGATGGGAGCCAGTTCGCCGGCCAGCAGCTTAATCAGCGTAGATTTACCCGCGCCGTTGCGTCCGAGCAGGCCGATGCGAGACCCCGGCACCAGATTCAGTTTGATCGAATCGAGAATGACGCGGTCGCCGTAGCCGGCGCTGACCTTTTCCATCTTTAACAGCGGGTTCGGCAGGCTTTCCGGCTCGCGGAAGCTGAAGTGGAACGGGTTGTCCACGTGCGCAGGGGCAATCAGCTCCATGCGTTCCAGCATTTTGATACGGCTCTGCGCCTGCTTTGCTTTGGTGGCTTTAGCGCGGAAACGATCGATATAGCTTTGCAGATGCGCCACGCGCTCCTGCTGGCTTTCGTACATTGCCTGTTGCTGTGCGAGGCGGGTCGCTCGCTGGATTTCAAACGCGCTGTAGTTGCCGGTGTACTCGAACATCGTTTGCTGTTCGATATGAATAATTTTATCCACCACCGGGTCGAGGAAGTCACGGTCGTGGGAGATCAAAATCAGCGTGCCCTGATAGCTTTTCAGCCATCTTTCCAGCCAGATCACCGCGTCGAGATCGAGGTGGTTGGTTGGTTCATCGAGCAGCAGCAGGTCTGAACGGCAAATCAGCGCCTGAGCCAGGTTGAGACGCATACGCCAGCCACCGGAGAAATCGCTGACGGGACGTTCAAGCTGTTCGTTGGAGAAGCCGAGGCCATGCAGCAGGCTGGCGGCGCGTGAGCGCACAGTCCAGGCGTCGATGGCATCCAGCTTGCCATGGACGGTGGCAATGGCGTGTCCATCGTTACGTTCGTTGGCA
Organism: Citrobacter sp. RHBSTW-00599; assembly: GCF_013784065.1. Taxonomy (NCBI): domain Bacteria; kingdom Pseudomonadati; phylum Pseudomonadota; class Gammaproteobacteria; order Enterobacterales; family Enterobacteriaceae; genus Citrobacter; species Citrobacter sp. RHBSTW-00599. The sequence goes on from NZ_CP056717.1 coordinate 378,996, forward strand.
TCGTTCAACTGTGCTTCCAGTTGACGATACTCGCGGTCGCCGTCAATCACATACTCCAACGCCGGCTGTGGCAACGCAGGCGTTTCCTGATTAACCCACGCGAGCTGCCAGTTTCCCGGATAGGTAAATCCTCCGGCGTCGGCGCTGAGTTCATTTTTCAGCAATGCCAGCAGGGTAGATTTACCGCAGCCATTTTTACCTACCAGGCCAACTTTCTGCCCTGGATTAATGGTGGCCGTGGCATTTTCCAGCAAGACGCGCACGCCGCGACGAATTTGTAACGATGAGAAAACAATCATAAGGCGCCGTATGTTCAGACTATGTTAATTTATCATTATGATAATGTAATGTGTGGGCCATTTGCCGCACCGAGGCGCAATGGTAGCCCAAAACGTCGAAAATAGACAAAAGACAAAACCGGGAGGGGGATGATGTTCCAGCCAGCGAAAGTCTTGCTGCTGTATGCCCATCCGGAATCTCAGGACTCGGTCGCGAACCGGGTACTGCTTAAACCGGCCATGCAGCTCAGCAATGTTACCGTGCACGACCTGTACGCGCACTATCCTGACTTTTTTATCGACATTCCGCATGAGCAGGCGCTGCTGCGCGAGCATGATGTGATTGTTTTTCAGCATCCGCTCTACACCTATAGCTGCCCGGCGTTGTTAAAGGAGTGGCTTGACCGTGTACTGAGCCGAGGATTTGCCAGCGGCCCCGGGGGGAATCAACTGGCGGGAAAGTACTGGCGGAGCGTTATCACTACCGGCGAGCCGGAAAGCGCCTACCGCTATGACGCGCTAAACCGTTATCCAATGAGCGATGTACTGCGCCCTTTTGAGCTAACGGCCGGTATGTGCCGCATGCACTGGATGAGCCCTATCATTGTCTACTGGGCCAGACGGCAAACGAAGCAGGAGCTGGACAGCCATGCGAAAGCGTATGGTGACTGGCTGGCGAATCCGATCCCTGTGGGAGGCCGCTGATGGAAGGTTCTAATTTATTGACTGCCGGCGTGTTGTTCCTCTTCGCGGCGGTGGCTGCCGTTCCTCTGGCCTCAAAACTGGGTATCGGTCCGGTGCTGGGTTACTTGCTGGTGGGGATTGCTATCGGCCCATGGGGATTAGGGTTCATCAGCGATGTGGATGAAATCTTACACTTTTCCGAACTGGGCGTAGTTTTTCTGATGTTCATCATTGGGCTGGAACTTAATCCGGCCAAACTGTGGCAATTGCGGCGTTCAATTTTTGGCGTCGGTGCCGCGCAGGTGATGCTAAGCGCGGTTGTGCTGGCAGGGCTACTGATGCTTACAGCGTTCTCCTGGCAGGCAGCAGTGGTTGGCGGCATTGGTCTGGCGATGTCATCGACCGCTATGGCGCTACAGTTGATGCGCGAAAAAGGCATGAACCGCAGTGAATCCGGACAACTGGGCTTTTCGGTGCTGCTATTTCAGGATCTGGCGGTGATCCCCGCGTTGGCGCTGGTTCCGCTGCTGGCGGGGTCTGCTGACGAACATTTTGACTGGATCAAAGTGGGGATGAAGGTGCTGGCCTTTGCCGGCATGCTGATAGGTGGGCGCTATTTGCTGCGTCCGGTTTTCCGCTTTATTGCGGATTCTGGCGTGCGGGAAGTGTTCACCGCCGCCACGCTGCTGTTAGTGCTGGGTTCTGCTTTATTTATGGATGCGCTGGGTCTGTCGATGGCGCTGGGGACCTTTATCGCAGGTGTGCTGCTGGCGGAAAGCGAATACCGACATGAGCTGGAAACGGCAATCGATCCGTTTAAAGGCCTGTTGCTTGGCCTGTTTTTTATCTCCGTAGGTATGTCGCTTAACCTTGGCGTGCTCTATACCCATATTTTGTGGGTGGCGGCGAGCGTGATGGTGCTGGTGGTCGTAAAAATGCTGGTGCTGTATGTATTGGCGCGTCTTAACGGCATGAGAAGCTCAGAACGGATGCAGTTTGCCGGGGTTTTAAGTCAGGGCGGTGAATTCGCTTTCGTGCTGTTTTCAACGGCCTCTTCCCAACGGCTGTTTCAGGGTGACCAAATGGCGCTGTTGTTGGTGACCGTCACGCTGTCGATGATGACCACGCCGCTGGTGATGAAGTTGATTGATAAATGGCTCTCCCGCCAGTTTAACGGCACGGATGAAGAAGATGAAAAACCTTGGGTGGAAGATGATAAACCGCAGGTGATTGTGGTGGGTTTTGGGCGCTTTGGTCAGGTTATTGGTCGTCTGTTGATGGCCAATAAAATGCGTATTACCGTCCTGGAAAGAGATATCAGCGCAGTGAATCTAATGCGCAAATATGGCTATAAGGTCTATTACGGTGATGCCACGCAGGTGGATCTGTTGCGTTCCGCGGGTGCAGAAGCCGCACAGTCTATTGTTATTACCTGTAATGAACCTGAAGACACTATGAAGCTGGTGGAGCTGTGCCAACAGTATTTTCCGCATTTGCATATTCTTGCGCGTGCGCGCGGACGTGTAGAGGCGCATGAGTTATTACAGGCTGGTGTGACGCAGTTTTCCCGCGAAACATTTTCCAGTGCGCTGGAGTTAGGGCGAAAAACGCTGGTTACGCTAGGGATGCATCCGCACCAGGCTCAGCGCGCTCAGCTGCATTTTCGGCGGCTGGATATGCGCATGTTGCGGGAACTGATCCCCATGCACACGGATACGGTACAAATCTCCCGAGCCAGGGAAGCCCGGCGCGAGCTTGAGGAGATTTTCCAACGAGAGATGCAGCAAGAGCGACGTCAGCTGGATGGCTGGGATGAATTTGAGTAGAGGTAACCATGGCAATTCGTAAACGTTTTATCGCAGGCGCAAAATGTCCGTCCTGCCAGGCGCAGGATACGCTGGCGATGTGGCGCGAAAATAATATCGATATTGTTGAGTGTGTTAAGTGCGGTCATCAGATGCGGGAAGCCGATAAAGAGGCGCGCGAGCACGTTCGCAAAGAAGAGCAAGTGATCGGGATTTTTCATCCGGACTAGCGATATGGCGCAGCTTTTTTTAAGCTAGAGGGTACACGGGTGCAGAATTCCGCTACAATCTGCGCCACTATTCTTTCCATGCTCAGGAGATATCATGAAAGTAGCAAAGGACCTGGTGGTCAGCCTGGCCTATCAGGTACGTACAGAAGACGGTGTGTTGGTTGATGAGTCTCCGGTGAGTGCACCGCTGGACTACCTGCATGGTCACGGTTCCCTGATTTCTGGCCTGGAAACAGCGCTGGACGGTCATGAAGTTGGCGACAAATTCGATGTTGCTGTTGGCGCAAACGACGCATACGGTCAGTACGACGAAAACCTGGTGCAGCGCGTTCCTAAAGACGTCTTCATGGGCGTTGACGAACTGCAGGTTGGCATGCGTTTCCTGGCTGAAACTGACCAGGGTCCAGTACCGGTAGAAATTACCGAAGTGGAAGACGACCACGTTGTGGTTGACGGTAACCACATGCTGGCTGGCCAGAACCTGAAATTCAACGTAGAAGTTGTCGCTATCCGCGAAGCGACCGAAGAAGAGCTGGCTCACGGCCACGTTCACGGTGCGCACGGTCACGACCACGATCATGACCACGGTCATGACGGTTGCTGCGGTGGTCACGGTCACGACCATGGTCACGAGCACGGTGGCGAAGGCTGCTGCGGCGGTGGCGGTAAAGGTAACGGCGGCGGTTGCGGTTGCCACTAATCGGTATACGGCATAAAAAAAAAGCGGGAATATCCCGCTTTTTTTATGTCTCAATAATGTGGCGGCGGGGTCTCTTCAGACTGCGACGCGATGTGGGACGGCTGCGTTGCCTTGAGCTTCTCCGTCAATAAACGCAGATGGTCGCGGAGTTTTGCCATTTCCAGTTCATGCGCGGTCACCGTCACGTTGAGCTCTTCAATGGTTATCTCCTGAAATGCCAGGCGACTTTCCAGTTCAGCCAGGCGAGTTTCCATTGTTGTATCCTGCATGATTCACCTCTTTCTTTTTTCTCCGGCAGATCGCGGACTGCGGCGAATTCTACTTAACTTTGCCTGTTTGCACAGCACTCAATCTTCGGTCACGAAACTAATTTAAACAAAAAGAGTCTGAAAAGTGGTGATAATAGGGCGTGCCCGTATGTTGATTTGTTCTGCAACGCTTTATAGTACATTTTTATGTTAGCTAACCTTGGGGTGAGATGCCCCGGCCCTGGAGATATGGATGAAATCACTGTTTAAAGTAACGCTGCTGGCGACCACAATGGCTGTTGCTCTGCATGCCCCGATCACCTTCGCTGCTGACGCTGCGAAACCAGCCGCTACTGCTGACAGCAAAGCAGCATTCAAGAATGACGACCAAAAAGCCGCTTACGCGCTGGGCGCGTCCCTGGGTCGTTATATGGAAAACTCTCTGAAAGAGCAGGAAAAACTGGGCATCAAACTGGATAAAGATCAGCTGATCGCTGGCGTTCAGGATGCGTTTGCAGACAAGAGCAAACTGTCTGACCAGGAAATCGAACAAACTCTGCAGGCGTTTGAAGCACGCGTGAAGAGCTCCGCTCAGGCGAAAATGGAAAAAGACGCGGCTGACAATGAAGCCAAAGGTAAAGTTTACCGCGAGAAATTTGCTAAAGAGAAGGGCGTTAAAACCTCTTCTACTGGCCTGGTCTATAAAGTAGAGAAAGAAGGTACCGGCGCTGCACCGAAAGATAGCGATACCGTGGTAGTCAACTACAAAGGTACGCTGATTGACGGTAAAGAGTTTGATAACTCTTATACCCGCGGTGAGCCGCTCTCTTTCCGTCTTGACGGTGTTATCCCAGGCTGGACCGAAGGCCTGAAAAACATCAAGAAAGGCGGCAAAATCCAGCTGGTTATCCCGCCGGATCTGGCTTACGGCAAAACCGGCGTACCGGGCATTCCGGCTAACTCTACGCTGGTCTTTGATGTTGAACTGTTAGACATCAAACCGGCACCGAAAGCCGATGCGCAGCCAGATGCTGCACCGGCAGCTAAAGCTGCGGACAGCAGCAAAAAGTAAGTAACCAGATACCGCCGCCCACAGGGCGGCGGTTTTTTATTATCGACAGGATATAATTAATACTGGAAAGCGCCTTGTGCGCTGTATTACTTTAGATGCCCCTATAATAGTGATGAGCCTGCCCTGACAACATAACGACAGGCTCCTGAAAAGGAGTGCTTTTTTTCATGTCCAGGTCGCTTTTAACCAACGAAACCAGTGAGCTAGATTTACTGGATCAACGTCCTTTCGATCAAACCGATTTCGATATCCTCAAATCCTACGAAGCGGTTGTGGACGGGTTGGCGATGCTCATTGGTTCCCATTGTGAAATCGTATTGCACTCTTTGCAGGATTTGAAATGCTCGGCCATCCGCATTGCTAACGGTGAACACACGGGCCGCAAAATTGGCTCGCCGATTACTGACCTTGCGTTGCGTATGCTGCATGATATGACGGGTGCGGATAGCAGCGTGTCGAAGTGTTACTTCACACGTGCGAAAAGCGGTGTCTTGATGAAGTCGGTGACGATTGCCATTCGCAACCGTGAGCATCGCGTGATTGGTCTGCTGTGCATCAACATGAACCTTGATGTTCCATTCTCGCAGATAATGAATACCTTTATCCCACCGGAAACCCCGGAAGTGGGTTCTGCCGTTAACTTCGCTTCTTCGGTGGAAGACCTGGTTACCCAAACGTTGGAATTCACGATTGAAGAAGTGAATGCCGATCGTAATGTTTCCAACAATGCCAAGAATCGCCAGATTGTCCTGAATCTGTATGAGAAAGGTATCTTCGATATTAAAGATGCCATTAACCAGGTCGCCGATCGGCTGAACATCTCCAAGCACACGGTTTACCTCTATATTCGTCAGTTCAAAAGCGGCGATTTCCAGGGGCAAGACAAGTAATGCGTTTTGCCATTATGGTGACGGGGCCAGCTTATGGCACGCAGCAGGCGAGCAGCGCGTTGCAATTTGCTCATGCGTTACTCAAAGAAGGGCATGAGCTCTGCAGCGTCTTTTTCTATCGTGAAGGTGTGTATAACGCCAACTTCCTGACTTCACCTGCCAGTGATGAATATGATCTGGTGCGGGCCTGGCAACAGCTGAACCAGCAGCATGGCGTGACGCTGAATATCTGTGTAGCTGCAGCGCTGCGTCGCGGCGTCGTTGATGAAACAGAAGCGAAGCGACTGGGACTGGCAGGGGCTAATTTACAATCAGGTTTTAACCTCAGCGGGCTGGGTTCGCTGGCTGAGGCATCCCTGACCTGCGATCGCGTGGTGCAGTTTTAATGAAACGTGTTGCTTTTGTCTTTTCTACCGTGCCGCATGGCAGTTCGTCTGGCCGCGAAGGGTTAGATGCCTTACTGGCGACATCGGCGTTAACGGAAGACCTCGGCGTATTTTTTATCGGCGATGGCGTTTTTCAAATCCTCCAGGGACAACAGCCGGATGTCGTGCTGGCTCGCGACTATATCGCAACCTTCAAGCTGTTAGGGTTGTACGATATCGATCAATGTTGGCTTTGTGCCGCCTCGTTACGCGAGCGGGGCCTCCAGCAGGGGGGTAATTTTGTGGTCGATGCGACAGCGTTAGAACCGGAAGATTTACGCCGTGAGCTAGGCAACTATGACGTCATTTTAAGGTTTTGAGATACTCATGCTGCACACATTACATCGTTCCGCGTGGCTTACCGATTTCTCCTCTCTTCTTCGCCTGATTGATAAAGACGATGAACTTTTATTGCTTCAGGATGGCGTGACCGCGGCAATAGAAGGAAGCCGTTTCCTTGAAAGTCTGCAAAATGCCTCCATTAAGGTCTATGTACTGGAAGAAGACATTAAAGCTCGCGGCTTAGGTGGTCAAATTTCAGACAGTGTCGTCAGGGTTAGCTATACTGACTTCGTCAGACTTACGGTGAAGCATCCCAGCCAGATGTCCTGGTAATTGTGGGATCGTTGTATATTTCTTGACACCTTTTCGACACCGACCTAAAATTCTGCGTCCTCATATTGTATGAGGTCGTTTTATTACGTGTTTACGAAGCGAAAGCTACAACCAGGAGCTATTTAATGGCAACAGTTAACCAGCTGGTACGCAAACCACGCGCACGCAAAGTTGCAAAGAGCAACGTGCCTGCACTGGAAGCATGCCCGCAGAAACGTGGCGTATGTACTCGTGTATATACTACCACTCCTAAAAAACCAAACTCCGCACTGCGTAAAGTATGCCGTGTGCGTTTGACTAACGGTTTTGAAGTGACTTCCTACATCGGTGGTGAAGGTCACAACCTGCAGGAGCACTCCGTGATCCTGATCCGTGGCGGTCGTGTAAAAGACCTCCCGGGTGTTCGTTACCACACCGTTCGCGGTGCGCTTGACTGCTCCGGCGTTAAAGACCGTAAGCAATCACGCTCCAAGTATGGCGTGAAACGTCCTAAGGCTTAATGGTTCTCCGTTAAGTAAGGCCAAACGTTTTATATTAATGTCAAACTAAACTCGTAGAGTTTTGGACAATCCTGAATTAACAACGGAGTATTCCCATGCCACGTCGTCGCGTCATTGGTCAGCGTAAAATTCTGCCGGATCCTAAGTTCGGATCAGAGCTGCTGGCTAAATTTGTAAATATCCTGATGGTAGATGGTAAAAAATCTACTGCAGAAACCATCGTATACAGCGCGCTGGAGACCCTGGCTCAGCGTTCTGGTAAAGATGGCCTGGAAGCTTTTGAAGTAGCCCTTGAAAACGTGCGTCCGACTGTCGAAGTTAAGTCTCGCCGCGTTGGTGGTTCTACTTATCAGGTTCCAGTTGAAGTCCGTCCGGTTCGCCGTAATGCCCTGGCAATGCGTTGGATCGTTGAAGCTGCTCGTAAACGCGGTGATAAATCCATGGCTCTGCGCCTGGCGAACGAACTTTCTGATGCTGCAGAAAACAAAGGTACTGCAGTTAAGAAACGTGAAGACGTTCACCGTATGGCAGAAGCCAACAAGGCGTTCGCACACTACCGTTGGTAATCCCTTCGGAGTTTTAGTCACCAGGCGGGCGCTTCTAGTAAGCAGCCCGCTTTGGGCTACTTAAATTGAACGCCTAAAAGATAAACGAGGAATCAAATGGCTCGTACAACACCCATCGCGCGCTACCGTAACATCGGTATCAGTGCGCACATCGACGCCGGTAAAACCACTACTACCGAACGTATTCTGTTCTACACCGGTGTAAACCATAAAATCGGTGAAGTTCATGACGGCGCAGCCACCATGGACTGGATGGAACAGGAGCAGGAGCGTGGTATTACTATCACCTCCGCAGCGACTACTGCATTCTGGTCTGGTATGGCTAAGCAGTATGAACCGCATCGCGTTAACATCATCGACACCCCGGGGCACGTTGACTTCACTATCGAAGTAGAACGTTCCATGCGTGTGCTTGATGGTGCAGTAATGGTTTACTGCGCAGTTGGTGGTGTTCAGCCTCAGTCTGAAACCGTATGGCGTCAGGCAAACAAATATAAAGTTCCACGCATTGCGTTCGTTAACAAAATGGACCGTATGGGTGCGAACTTCCTGAAAGTTGTTGGTCAGATCAAAACCCGTCTGGGCGCGAACCCTGTTCCGCTGCAGTTGGCGATTGGCGCTGAAGAAGCGTTCACCGGTGTTGTTGACCTGGTGAAAATGAAAGCCATCAACTGGAACGAAGAAGATGCAGGCGTAACCTTCACTTATGAAGATATCCCGGCTGACATGCAGGAACTGGCTGAAGAATGGCACCAGAACCTGATCGAGTCCGCTGCGGAAGCTTCAGAAGAGCTGATGGAGAAATACCTGGGTGGTGAAGAACTGACTGAAGAAGAGATCAAAAAAGCTCTGCGTCAGCGCGTTCTGAACAACGAAATCATCCTGGTAACCTGTGGTTCTGCGTTCAAGAACAAAGGTGTTCAGGCGATGCTGGATGCGGTAATTGATTACCTGCCATCCCCAGTCGACGTACCTGCGATCAACGGTATTCTGGACGACGGTAAAGATACTCCGGCTGAGCGTCATGCTAGCGATGAAGAGCCGTTTGCTGCTCTGGCATTCAAAATCGCTACCGACCCGTTCGTGGGTAACCTGACCTTCTTCCGCGTGTACTCTGGTGTGGTTAACTCCGGTGACACCATCCTGAACTCAGTGAAAACTGCACGCGAGCGTTTTGGCCGTATCGTACAGATGCACGCTAACAAACGTGAAGAGATCAAAGAAGTTCGCGCGGGCGATATCGCTGCTGCTATCGGTCTGAAAGACGTGACCACTGGTGACACTCTGTGTGACCCGGATCACCCGATCATTCTGGAGCGTATGGAATTCCCTGAGCCGGTAATCTCCATCGCGGTAGAACCGAAAACCAAAGCTGACCAGGAAAAAATGGGTCTGGCTCTGGGCCGTCTGGCTAAAGAAGACCCGTCATTCCGCGTTTGGACTGACGAAGAATCTAACCAGACCATTATCGCCGGTATGGGTGAGCTGCACCTCGACATCATCGTTGACCGTATGAAGCGTGAATTCAACGTTGAAGCGAACGTCGGTAAACCTCAGGTTGCTTACCGTGAAGCGATTCGCGCGAAAGTTACCGATATCGAAGGTAAACACGCTAAGCAGTCTGGTGGTCGCGGTCAGTACGGTCATGTTGTTATCGACATGTACCCGCTGGAGCCGGGTTCAAACCCGAAAGGCTACGAGTTCATCAACGACATCAAAGGTGGTGTAATTCCTGGCGAATACATCCCGGCCGTTGATAAAGGCATCCAGGAACAGCTGAAATCTGGCCCGCTGGCTGGTTACCCGGTTGTTGATCTGGGCGTGCGTCTGCACTTCGGTTCTTACCATGACGTTGACTCCTCTGAGCTGGCGTTTAAACTGGCCGCTTCTATCGCCTTCAAAGATGGCTTTAAGAAAGCGAAACCAGTTCTGCTTGAGCCTATCATGAAGGTTGAAGTAGAGACTCCGGAAGAGAACACCGGTGACGTAATCGGTGACTTGAGCCGCCGTCGTGGTATGCTTCGTGGTCAGGAATCCAACGTCACTGGCGTTGTTATCCATGCTGAAGTTCCGCTGTCTGAAATGTTCGGATATGCAACCCAGCTGCGTTCTCTGACCAAAGGCCGTGCTTCTTACTCCATGGAGTTCCTGAAGTACGACGATGCGCCGAACAACGTTGCTCAGGCCGTTATTGAAGCCCGTGGTAAATAAGCCACAGGATTAAAACCTAAGTCCCGTGCTCTCTCCCCAGGGGAGAGCACTATAGTAAGGAATATAGCCGTGTCTAAAGAAAAATTTGAACGTACAAAACCGCACGTTAACGTCGGCACCATCGGCCACGTTGACCACGGTAAAACTACCCTGACCGCTGCAATCACCACCGTACTGGCTAAAACCTACGGCGGTGCTGCTCGTGCATTCGACCAGATCGATAACGCGCCGGAAGAAAAAGCTCGTGGTATCACCATCAACACTTCTCACGTTGAATATGACACCCCGACTCGCCACTACGCACACGTAGACTGCCCGGGCCACGCCGACTATGTTAAAAACATGATCACCGGTGCTGCGCAGATGGACGGCGCGATCCTGGTTGTTGCTGCGACTGACGGCCCGATGCCGCAGACTCGTGAGCACATCCTGCTGGGTCGTCAGGTAGGCGTTCCGTACATCATCGTGTTCCTGAACAAATGCGACATGGTTGATGACGAAGAGCTGCTGGAACTGGTAGAAATGGAAGTTCGTGAACTTCTGTCTCAGTACGATTTCCCGGGCGACGACACTCCGATCGTTCGTGGTTCTGCTCTGAAAGCGCTGGAAGGCGAAGCAGAGTGGGAAGCGAAAATCATCGAACTGGCTGGCTTCCTGGATTCTTACATCCCAGAACCAGAGCGTGCGATTGACAAGCCGTTCCTGCTGCCTATCGAAGACGTATTCTCCATCTCCGGTCGTGGTACCGTTGTTACCGGTCGTGTAGAGCGCGGTATCATCAAAGTTGGTGAAGAAGTTGAAATCGTTGGTATCAAAGAGACTGCTAAGTCTACCTGTACTGGCGTTGAAATGTTCCGCAAACTGCTGGACGAAGGCCGTGCTGGTGAGAACGTTGGTGTTCTGCTGCGTGGTATCAAACGTGAAGAAATCGAACGTGGTCAGGTACTGGCTAAGCCGGGCTCTATCAAGCCGCACACCAAGTTCGAATCTGAAGTGTACATTCTGTCCAAAGATGAAGGCGGCCGTCATACTCCGTTCTTCAAAGGCTACCGTCCGCAGTTCTATTTCCGTACTACTGACGTGACTGGTACCATCGAACTGCCGGAAGGCGTTGAGATGGTAATGCCGGGCGACAACATCAAAATGGTTGTTACCCTGATCCACCCAATCGCGATGGACGACGGTCTGCGTTTCGCAATCCGTGAAGGCGGCCGTACTGTTGGTGCGGGCGTTGTTGCTAAAGTAATGAGCTAATTATTGATTAATTAGCTTTGAGCTTAAAAAGGGCGCTTCGGCGCCCTTTTTGCTGTCCGCGATTTAGCAGTTGTCATATTTATTCGCATTTTTCATTCATTCTCCCGCTGCGTAAATAGCGTTGTGCTATTGTAATCATAACTATTCTCATTTACACTTTGCGCAGAAATTGAACGGGAGCGATCATGTACGTTTGTTTGTGTAATGCGATAAGTGATAAAAAAATACGTCAGGCTGTTCGCCAGTTTCATCCTCAGTCCTTTCAGCAATTGCGTAAATTTATTCCTGTTGGAAATCAATGCGGTAAGTGTATTCGTGCTGCCCGCGAAGTCATGCAGGATGAATTAACGCAAATGCCAGAATTTAAAGAGATCGCCTAAGTCACACTCTTTTTTTTGACATCCCTGTAGCCCCATCTACGCTCTAAGAGTGGAAGCGGAGGGACTATAAAATGAAAGGTGATGTTAAAATCATAAATTATCTCAATAAACTATTGGGAAATGAGCTTGTCGCAATCAACCAGTATTTTCTCCATGCTCGTATGTTCAAAAACTGGGGACTGACTCGCCTCAATGATGTTGAGTACCATGAATCTATCGATGAGATGAAACACGCTGATAAATATATCGAGCGTATTTTATTCTTAGAAGGGCTCCCAAACTTACAGGATCTTGGTAAGTTGGGTATAGGCGAAGATGTTGAAGAGATGCTGCAATCCGATCTTCGACTCGAACTCGATGGGGCTAAAGATTTACGTGAAGCCATTGCCTATGCCGACAGCGTCCATGACTACGTTAGCCGGGATATGATGATCGAAATCCTTGCTGATGAAGAAGGTCACATTGACTGGCTGGAAACGGAACTGGATCTGCTCCAGAAGATGGGACTCCAGAACTATCTTCAGGCACAGATTCGCGAAGCGTAGACGCAAACTTTGCAGAGCGGCAGGCCTGCCGCTCCTTTCAGTACCCGATAACACCTGAACTTTGCGCGCTGAAAATCAACCAACCTGCCAGTCCAAGCCACGGACCGAACGCGATAAGCGGTATCGACGTCCTTCGGGTAAGGCGTAGGATCAGCCACCAGACAATGCCCAGCAATGATGCAGCGAGTAAAATGGGCGGTAGCGCTGGCCATCCACACCAGGCACCCATCGCCGCCAGTAGCTTAGCGTCACCCAGGCCGATGCCCTCTTTTCCCGCGAGAATTTTGCATCCCCACCAGACCAGCCATAGCGTCAGATAGCCAGCGACAGCGCCGTACAGCGCGTCGGGTAACATCTCTCTGTCGTAAACGCTGTGATACATCAGACCGAGCCAGAGCAGCGGCTGCGTCAGCACATCCGGCAGCAGGTACGTCCGGAGATCAATTTGCGCCAGTGCGAAAATAAACCAGAACAGCGTCATGATGGCAATCGCATCAGACATTGAAGGGACAAACGCGGCGATAAGCGCAAAAACACAAGAACACGCCAGTTCAGTCAGTGGGTAACGCCATGAAATTGGCTTAGCGCAGGCCTGGCAACGCCCCCGCTGCCACAGCCAACTGAATAGTGGAATAGTGTTACGCACCGATAGCCTGTGCTGGCAGTGCGGACAGTGCGACGGAGGCCAGGCGATATTCCATGTTTCGCTGTGCCGATGCTCAATCATGATCGGCAGTCGATAAACCACTACATTCATAAAGCTGCCGACTATCAGCCCGACAAATGCCATTGCTGCAATGTTAATGAGTTCCGTCATTTCCCCACCGGATAGAGTTCAAGGGCTTCCACCGCAATCTCCCCGGCGACCGGGCGGGCGCTAAACGTGAGTTGCGAAACCTGTATTCCCTCATTTTGTAGGGTATTAAGCCACGCAAATAATGGTTCGGTTTTGACAACGGGAAGCGAGATCGCAAAATGATCGGGAGTGGATGTCACAACGCTGATATTCAGACCTGCCTGCTGCGCGCTATATTGTATCAGTGCCGGATCGGTCTTTGTGCCCGGTCTACTGGCAACTAATCCGCGACGCTGAATCGCCTCATTTACCCACAGGATCTCACTCCTGAGACGATCATTTTCCTGCCTCTGCTGTGAAATAGCGTTATCCAGGGGCTGAACCACGCCGTACCAGAATCCCGCCAGCAGACAGAAAACGGCGAGGAATATCAGACTGCGTTGCTCTCTGCCGTTTTTTTCGCTCCACCAGCTATTCATATTCATTTGCGCTCCTTCAGGGTCAGCCGGACGCTACCTGTCGTCCCTTCTGGCGGTTGAGTCAGGGTAAATTCGTCGTTTGTCTGCACCATAAAGCGGCGAAGATGTTCCGGATCGCGAACGTTGAGCGTCAGGGTAAAAAGGCGTTGTTCGAGCCGGTAGTTGACCTCGCGGATGGTAAGCCCCGGCAATGTGCTTAATCGGGTCTGAAGCTGAGTCAGTAACGTCAGCACATCCGGATAGCGATCCCTCGCGGACGATTCGAAGAAATATTTAAAATTGCTGTTGCGGTTATCACCTGGGAAATAGCGGTTCCACAGGGTGGCACCTTCCGCTGAGAGTGCCTGTTTCTGTTGATGAAGCTGCCAGAGCATCACCCCTTTCAGCCCTGAGAAGAGCGCTATTGCCAGGGCAAATGTTGCTATGGCGGCATATTTCAGCAGACGCGGGGTCGGTTGTGTCGGAGGCAAAGGGCGGAAGCTGCCGTGTAATACGTTAATGTCCTGAATATTATCGCTATTGCAGGCGCACGCCAGCGGTGGCTGCCAGTCAAGGTATTCGACATAAGCGTGAGGCACAGGAAGCGGGCTGGCGCTGATGATTTTCTGCTCTGTATGGCTGGCAAGTAAATGCATGAGCAGTGCCTCACTCAGCACGCCTGTTTTCCACGTGTCGTAACGGATTAACCATCGCTCATCTTGTTTTAGCAGACTCCAGCTATCCGTGACATACGGCAGCCAGAAACCATCCGGAACGATATACGTCAACGTCACGCCAGCTGTGTGGAAAGTCGTCAATAGATCGTTCAGCGTGGTCCTGGCGATCCCGGCGAGATGGAGCGTGTTTTCTTCTCTGGTGAGAACCGTCCAGTGCAGGCTGTCTGTATCACCGACAACGGCGTCCTCCACCAGCCAGCCCAGCGTTTGTTCACTGATTTTGTAGTTTTCCGTCGGTAATTCGACGCGACGAAAACAGAAATAATCAGGTGACAGGAACAGGCAGGCGTTACCGGCATCCGGCAGGTCGGTCAGCGCGTTCGGCTGGAGGTAATCCGCCTGTTCAACAATAACCGGAAGTTGTGCCTCGTTGGGGCAGCACCATTCCAGTTTTCCCGGCAGCGGACGTAGCAGTAATGTGTCTGGCGTCATTTAGTTCCCTTTAATGGTCGCGCGCCACGCTTTTGCGGGCTGTAATAAACAGAGCCTTTCTTTTGGGATCGTATTCCAGCTGGCTGATGGTGCTCCCGGCGCTATCGCCCTGTTCGATAGTCGTTTCAAGGCGGAAGTAACGACTGGTCGCCACCGCAATGCTTTTGAATGTGGTCTGCGACAGCTTATGAGCCGGATTATCCTTATCGAATGTCTTTAACAACGTCTCAATGCTGATTTTGCGTCCTTTGCGCGGGGTATCAAAAAAGCGCTCAATCTCGCGTGGCGGGACAGCATTATTGAGCATCGCCGCAAGCAACGGTGCATCTCGGCGCGTCAGGGTGTTGATGTTGATTTTTAGCTCATCATCAGGCAGCGCGCAGAGTAGCGGGGAGATTTGCTGGTAAAGAGAAAGCGTCATCCCTTTGATTTGTTTGAGCTCACTGATTGACCAGATACGTCGTCCGCCAATGGTGTGGGGGTCGTTACTTGTCTGGTAATACTCATTTTCGGCACCGGAGGCGCGTGGGATATCGTCGTTATCGATGTAGTCGGCGATAGCATCAACCAGCGCCTCAGCTTGGGCATTGGTGACGCCAACGTTGTCCAGCAGCGCCAGAAAGACGCTCACGCTGGCGGGCGGCTCTTTCATTCGATCGGTCGGGGCGTTAATCAGCGCATTAATGTTGTAACAGGCCTGCTCGTCAGATAGCTGCCAGCTAACAACATCGCCGCTGGCGAGCTGAATACGCTGCGGCTGCGCCCAGAGCTGCTCGTGAGTGAGGTATTTCTCATTATCCCGCAGGTCCTGTTCAAGAATACGCATGGCCTGGCTTTCAGCCAGCTCTGCCAGCCAGTTTTGCTGTAGCCGCATCCGGGTGTAGCTGGTACGTTTGAGGTTGATCTGGTAGCGCACGGTCATTTCGCTGGCCAGCGCCGCCATAATTGCCAGGATCATCAGCACTACCAGCAGCGCCACGCCCTTTTGCCGGGTCATTGCTGTTCTCCTGGCTGGCGGTTCTCTGGCAACAGCGTCAGACGAGTTATCGTGCCGGAATCAGCAAGTTTGAGAGTGACTTCCATCGCGCCAGGAGATGGAATTTTCGCCGTGTCCGTCCACGCTTTCTCTTTACCGTTGTAATAACGCAACGTGAAGGCGTTCACACCATTGAGCATCGGCTGAGTGATGGCCGGGGTTCTATCTTCCGGGTAGCGCCAGAGCGTGCGGTATAAAGTATGATCCTGCAGATACCACTGAACTCGCTGGATATCGGGCGCGCAGCAGGCGCCAGGATAACGGTTACTGCTGGCTGTCGTCAGCATCAGAGTCTCTTTTTCGCCCTGCAATTCGGTTACCGGCACCCGCTGTCGGATATCTTTATCCAGCAAATTGACGGTACGCACGATGGCGGAAAAACGCTGCTGATGCTTTTTGGTCTGCTCGTTACTGTCAATTGTCGTCGTCAGCATCTGCGCCGTCAGCAGGCTGAGCGTGGCGAACAGGGCAATAGCCAGTAAAACTTCCAGCAGGGTAAAGCCGCGCTGTTTCTCAGGGCGGGGAGACATTTTGCGGTCCTCCTTGCGGCGAGGGGATAAAGCGCTGCAGGCGGATCTGCTGTTTGTCCTCAAGAGCGACGTCTGCTGTCCAGGTGCTGAGGCCAGAAGCATCGGCGGGTAAGACTGTCAACGACCAGGCCCAGCGGCGTTTACCCATTATGCTGCTGCCCGTGGCGGTTTTAGCGGGGCTCTGCCCGGCCAGTTGATAGGTTTTGAGCACATTATCCGCTACCCAACCGGCAAGCACCTGTTCTTCCATTTTTGCGGTGGCGCTAACCTGACCGTGCAGGCTGTTGAGTAGCGCGAGGGAGCAGGTGGCGAAAATGAATATCGCCAGCAGCACTTCCAGAAGCGTCATTCCTGATTGCCTTTGGCTCATCGGCTTTCGCCTCGGGTGAGCACCAGCGGCAGCCCGCCGGTGCTGGCGAGCGTGAACAGCAGCCTGTTATTTTTACGGCTGCGGATGTGTAGCGTAAACGGCGTAATTTCACCGTCCGGGTGAATCAGAATTTGCGGCGTGCCGACGGATTGCCTGGCGAGCGACACCGGGAACAGAGCCACCTGCCAGTCATTTTCCCACTTGCCCTCGGTCGCCAGGCGATAGAACTGTGTTGGCGTCTGCCAGCGATTGCCAATCGGTGTGACGATGCGCCAGCCTTGTTCGCGGATCTCAATACCGGTACTGCGGTCCTCCATGGTTGACCAGTCAGCGGCATATTCAGTCAGTGCCGCCAGCTGTTCGGCTGCGGTAATCGCTTTCGCGGTATCATTTTGTCGCCCGTAGGTCATCATCACCAGCGAGGCGCCAAGCGCGATAATCGTCAGCACCAGAATGACTTCCAGTAGCGTGAATCCCTTCTGCCTCATTCCGATTATTTCGCTTTACCCAGTTCCCAGTTAGTAATGTCGTCAGCGGTGCCGGGTTCACCGTCCTGACCTGCGGAGAGAATATCGTAATCGCCGTGTTCACCAGGGCTAACCAGCAGATACTCATTTCCCCATGGATCCTGTGGCAGACGCTTGATATAGCCCTTCGCGTTGTAATTTTCCGGGATTGGGCTGGCGGTCGGTTTTTCGACCAGCGCCTTTAACCCCTGCGCCGTCAGCGGATAGCGATAGTTATCCAGTTTGTACATATCCAGCGCATTCTCCAGCGCCACGATGTCGCTGACGGCTTTCTGGTGATCGGCTTTGTCTTTATTGCCCATTAAACTGGGGACGACCAGGCTTGCGAGGATGCCCAAAATAACCAGCACCACCATCATCTCCAGCAGCGTAAATCCTCGCTGCTTATGTGCATTACTATTCACGTTTTGTCCTTAACTTACCAATGAGTTGAGTTGCAAAATGGGTTGCAGAACCGAGACGATGATGAACAGCACAATCATCGCCATCGTAATAATCAGCGCGGGTTCAAACAGCGCCAGCGTCAGCGCTATGCGGTTTTGTAGCAGTGTTTCCTGCTGGTCGGCGGCGCGCGCCATTAGCTCGCTGAGCTGGCCGCTTTTTTCCCCGGAGGCAATCATGTAGAGCATCATCGGCGGGAATAGATCGCATTTTTCCAGGGCGAGATGAAAGCCTGAACCCTGGCGCACGCGCTCCGCAGCCTGACCCAGCCGCTGACTAATTTCTCGGTTACCGATGCCTTCGGTTGCCAGCGTCATCCCTTCCAGCAGCGGAACGCCGCTGATATTAAGAATGCTCAGGGTGCGCAAATAACGGGCGCAGTGGATAGCGCGCAGCAGGGCGCGACTGAGTTTGAAATCAAGAAGCCAGCGGTCAAGCAGATGCCGTTTGCCGGGGCGGGTGAGCCAGTGGCGAAACAGGAAACAGGCAATCAGCAGCAATGCGATTACCCACAATCCGTAGTGGCGCATGGCACCACTGATTGCCAGCAACACGCGCGTGGACATCGGCAGCGCTTCTTTCATATGCAGAAACTGCTCTACGATTTTGGGCACTACGGTGGTGAGCAGGATAGCGACGACGGCGAGCGCCACGCTGGTCAGCAGGGAAGGATAAATCAGTGACTGGATGAGTTTACTGCGTGTTGCCTGTCGTAACTCATTGTAGTCAGCCAGCTGTTCCAGCACACAGCCGAGCTGTCCGCTTTTTTCGCTGGCTTTAACCAGCGTGCGGTAAACGGAATCGAAGATCCGCGGCCAGGCGGCCAGCGATTCGGAAAGCGTATGTCCGGCGAGGATCCGTTCGCGCAGGTCGCGTAGCACCAGACCCAGTTTATTATTTTTGTTCTGCCGCCCAATAACGAACAGCGCCTCTTCAAGCGGTAGCGAAGCGTTGGCCAGTGTGGCGAGCTGGCGGGTGAACAGCGCCAGTTCACTGCCGCTAAGTCGTAAACGAGGCGTTTTTTTTACCGTCCGAAACAGCGAAATGACCTTTTTCTCATTTAACACCAGCGGGTGCAGACCCTGGGCGCGCAGCGCCTCGCGCGCCTCTTTGCAGCTGGCGGCATCCAGCGTTCCACGGTGAGTCGTGCCGCTGTCATCCATTGCCTGCCACTGATATTTCATCGCGTATCCTCTTGCGCAGAGGTGACCCGCATGACTTCCTCAAGGGTGGTCTCGCCCGCCAGCACGCGCAGCAGGCCGTTCTCCCGCAGGCTCCGGCTTTGCTGGCGCAGGCACTGTTCCAGGGCGTGTTCATCGGCGTCGCGATGGATGATGCTGCGCATAGTTTTATCCACCAGCATAATTTCATGAATCGCCAGTCGCCCCTGATAGCCTGTTCCCCGACATTCGCCGCATCCGCAAGCCTGCCAGATTGTCTGAGCGGTGGGATCGAGCGTGTGCAGGAGGGATTTCTGAGAGTCAGGAATGGGAGCATGCACGCGGCAGGCCGGACAGAGGCGACGCACCAGACGTTGGGCGATAACGCCGCTTAGCGATGATGAGAGCAGGAAAGGTTCAACGCCCATGTCCCGTAATCGGGTGATCGCACCGCAAGCGCTGTTAGTGTGCAGGGTGGAAAGCACCAGATGTCCGGTGAGCGATGCCTGAACTGCTATCTGCGCGGTTTCGGCGTCACGAATTTCGCCGACCATGACGATGTCCGGATCCTGGCGCAGGATGGCGCGCAGTCCCCTGGCGAAAGACATATCCACCCGGCTGTTTACCTGGGTTTGTCCGACGCCTTCCAGCTCGTACTCGATGGGATCTTCGACGGTCAGGATATTACGCTGGGGGGAATTCAGCTCGGCGAGAATCGCATACAGCGTGGTGCTTTTTCCCGAACCTGTCGGGCCGGTGACGAGAATGATGCCGTGTGGCTGCTGTACTAAACCCTTCAGCCGCAGGCTATCCACCGCCGATAGCCCCATATTCTCCAGCGTCAGGCGCAGACTGTTTTTATCCAGCAGACGCAATACAGCTCTTTCGCCGTACTGCGAGGGCAACGTCGAAACGCGGACGTCAATATTTTTGCGTCCAAGGCGCAGGGAAATACGCCCATCCTGCGGCAGTCGTTTTTCGGCAATATCCAGCCGCGCCATTACTTTGATACGCGAAATCAGCAGCGGCGCCAGTTTTTTAGCGGGCTGAAGGACTGGCTTGAGGACACCATCGATACGAAAACGCACCACCAGCGATTTTTCGAAGGTTTCGATATGCACATCCGACGCGCCTTCCTTCACGGCTTCATGAAGAACCGCGTTGATCAGGCGGATAACCGGTGCGTCGTTTTCATCACTGAGCAGATCGGCGTTGTCGGGTAACTCTTCGCTCAGCGCCGTCAGGTCGATCTCCTGATCGATATCCTGGGCAATCTGCCGGGACTCTCCGGCGCCGTGCTGGAAAAGTTGCTCCAGGTGGTCGTCAAATTGCGCTGGCGTCAGGCGGCTGAAGCGCTGGCAGGCAACGCTGCTGGCCTCCAGTACGTTTTCCAGCGGCGTGTCGGTGCGGTAGAACAATTCATCCGCCGCGACCGCGATACCAAATTTTTGCCCCTGCGCGTAATTAAGCGGCAGAGGATGCTGGGGAGGAATGCGCGTCCATAAGTCAGTCATGTTGGATCATTCCCGGAAGGGATTGCGCGATGGCTGGCCGTTGGGCGCGTCGGTCGGCACATCGAAATTCAGCTCTTTAAGCATCGGGCGTTCTTCATCCTTCACGCCAAGCAATCCACTGGATTGCTTATCAATACGCTGCTGCTGTAACTCACGAAATCGGGTGTACTTATCCTTTGAGAGCGAACGATAAACCTCGTCGTCGCGAATAATGGTCGGCCTGATAAAGACCATCAAATTACGCTTCGCATTTTCCGTTGAGGTGTAGCGGAATAGCTGTCCGAGAACAGGGATATCGCCCAGCAGCGGTACTTTGGAAAC
Source organism: Citrobacter sp. RHBSTW-00599 (assembly GCF_013784065.1). Taxonomy (NCBI): domain Bacteria; kingdom Pseudomonadati; phylum Pseudomonadota; class Gammaproteobacteria; order Enterobacterales; family Enterobacteriaceae; genus Citrobacter; species Citrobacter sp. RHBSTW-00599. The sequence goes on from NZ_CP056717.1 coordinate 399,721, forward strand.
CTGCTCTTTGCTTGAATCATCCAGCAGGCCACCCAGCACCACGGTTTCGCCACTTTTGACCAGCACGGCATTCTGGATAGTACGGGTGTTGAACGTCGGACCGAGATCGCTGGCGTTACCGGAGGCGGTATCGACGCTCGACACCTCCTGCTCGATCTCCATCAGCACCGCGTCGCCTTCGTTGATTTGCGGTGTGACCTTCAGTTTGGTGCCGACGGTTTTACGTTCGACCGTATTAAAGACGTTGTCGCCGGAGGTCGTTTGCGAGCCGGAAAGCACCGGCACATCCTGGCCGACATTAAACGATGCTTCTTTGTTATCCAGCGTCACAATGCTGGGGGTGGCGAGAATATCGTTTTTGTTGTCGGAGGAGATCGCGGTGAGCAGGACGCTCCAGTCCCCCTCAAAGAAGCCCGTCGCCAGGCCGTTAAAACTGCTTAACGCGCTGGCAATAGGGTTGTCGCTGGTCATCGAACCATTTTTATCAAACTGGCGCGCGCCTCTTGAGGCGTCGAAAATCGGCAGCCCCGTTTTGGTAAACTGCTGACCGCCGACGTTGCTGTTGGCCCACTGCACGCCAAGATTCAGGCCGTTGCCATCCTGGACTTCCACAATGATGGCTTCAACCAGTACCTGTGCGCGGCGAATATCCAGACGAGCGATGACTTTTTCCAGCTCCTGCATGGTGCTCTGGTCTGCGGTAATGACCACCGAGTTGGTTTGTTCATCGGCGTTAATCGAGACATCCCGGGAAGGGGTAGCCACGCTCTGCGAAGACGACTGCTTGTCTTCCGTCAGTTTGGTTGACACGCCGGTCAGCACTTCAACGATTTTAGTGGCTTTGGCGTATTTCAAATAGAACACGCGAGTATTGCCCTGCGTGGTCTGTTCGATATCCAGTTTAGCGATTAAAGATTTCATCCGCTCGCGCACATTGTCCGGCCCGCTGATAAGAAGGGCGTTGGTGCGCTTGTCGGCGACAATTTTAGGCAGCAGGATCTGCGTTGGGTTTTCCTTTGACTCTTCGCGAATCAGGCTGTTAATTACATCAGATAAATCAACTGCCGAGGCGTAGCGCAGTTTGATAAGCTCACGTTCCTGAGTACCGATAACATCGACCCGTTTCACAACCTCAAGGATGCGATTGACTATATTGGCTTTGCCGGTGATCAACAGCGCATTAGAAGGATCATAATGTACGACGTTGCCGATGCCGCCGCTGTCCATCATCTGGCGTAATAGCGGAGCCAGATCGCGTACCGGGACATTTTTCAGCGCCACGACGCGGGTGATAAATTCATCGCCGACCGCCGGTTGCGACTGTGCCAATACTTTTCCCGGCGCGGTCTTAAGCGTTGCGGAGCGAACAACCTTCAGCAGGCCGTTATCCAGGGTGATAACCGAGTAGCCGTAGATATCGAGAACGCTGAGAAAAAACTGGTAGTATTCCTCCTCGTTGAAACTGTCAAAGCTGCGAACGGAGATTTTTCCCTGGACGGACGGATCGATCAGAATGGTTTTGCCCATTTGCTTACTGACCGAGGTAATAAACTCCCGGAGATCCGCATCCTGGAAGTTTGCCGAATATTGCGCTGACATGGTTTGAAATGGAAAGGAGCAAAACTGTAGCGCCAGTATCCATGCAGCCGTTTTTTTAATTCCTTTGCGCAATTTTGTCGTCCTTAAGGTTAATCATTCTCAGTAACGGATACATTCACCAGCGCTTCCTGACCGTTTCGTATTACGGTGAACTGGGCAGAGTTTAAGGTTACAAATTCCTGTAGTGCCGCTTTTGCTGACGCTTCCTGAGTTAGCGGATGGTTGTTCATTTTGATCGCAATATCGCCTGGCCTGAGTCCGGTTGCTATAAAACGTTCAACCGGACCACGGGCGTTTAATCTGACGCCCTGTAGCGCTTCCTGCTGATAGATAAAGTTAGTAATAATGATGTCGCTGAGGGAATGTGGCGCGCTGTCATGTGGCAGCGATGGTGCCGGTGGCCTGGAGGATATATCAGGCTCATCAATAAAAGCGATGCGTTGCCGGGAGCCATTGTTATCAATCGTCACGCTATTATTATCAATGTCCGTAATTTTTACGTCAGGGAGATCGTCAAGTTTATCTCCGGTACTGTAAAACTTTGCTTTCTCATTAATGGTGATAATAGCCTGTGAACGTGTTTTTAGCGTGCTCGCAATAATGCCATTTAGCTGGAGATTGAGCATCGAATTTTTAATTGAAACATCTTCTTTATTATCAGTCGCATTTTCCCTACTGTTTTTCGGTAAATTCATTGGCAGCTTGAGGGCAACGGACGTTATTGAGTGACTGGTTTTGTTTTTCGTATTTGTCGAATCAATAAATAATCTATAGGCATATAACGAATGAATAATAACAATGGCACCGACAAAAAACATAACGCAGTACAGCACATCGTTACGCTTTCTCTTAAATATAAAGGTAAATTGCTTTGCGATAACATCCATTGTTAATAGCATGCCTGTTCTTTTCGGGAGAAGCATGATATAGGCTTACTTTCAGGTTTTCAATTTAATCGTCGGAACATGTCGTTTAATTCAAATATAAAAAATTGATAATATTTACCTGGCATATAATAAGTTAAATACCCGCATCAATTACTGGAACTTATCGATGACTGAACGCGAATTACCGTATGCAATTTACTCTTTTTCGCAACATACCCTTATCAAGAATATCTTTATTCATGAGCTGGGCGCGGGCGATGTGGGCGTATTATGCGGCAAACAGGGGTGTGGTAAATCGACGATTATTTATCAGTTAGGTAAGAATTTTCCCGGCAGGGTAGTGGTGTTTACCGCCACTGGTTTATCTGGTTTCTGTCAATTGACACACACGGCGTGTACGCACGGAAAACTCCAGCCAGATTGGCGAGATGTGAGAATTAGCCGTTTCTGGTCAACGCTGATGCCTGCCCTTAGTCCGGCAGCGCAACCAATAATAATTGTCATTGATAATGCTGACGCACTCGCCAGACATCTTCCGGTATTTGTCGATAATTTCCGTCATCTGGCGGCTTCATTTGACGCTGGCGCCAGCTTGCTACTGGTGGGGGGCGAAGCGCTCAGGCGTAACCGACGACTTAAACGGCGTGTTACGTTATCGGCGATCATCGCTGCGCCGACGGACGATGAATATCTTGATTTTATGCATCAACAGCAACTGTGTGAGGCGGATGGCGAGCCTGTGCGGATGCGTCATGAATTTGTGCGCAAAGCGGTTCGGGCAGTGCAGGGAAACCTGGCGTTGCTGAGGCGCATCGCCCGGGCGGCGAGAAAAATGGCAACGGACAGGCAAGCGGATGTGTTAACCGCTCAACAGGAAAAATTGTTGCTGGAAACATTTACTCTACGCTCTTGCGTATTGCGCAAGGGAATATTGCCCGGACTTTACGCTGCGCTGGCTTTGACGTTCGGCTGGCTGGCGGTCGATGTTTTTCCCCTTCAACTTCCTGTGCCCGCCGGGTTAACGGTGGCGATGACGCAAAAAAAGGAAAACCTGCCGGATATTAGCGATGCACGGGGAGGATTACGCGACGCCATGCAGCAATTATTCAGCGTCTGGGGATTCGACACAGCGCATGACGAGGCATGGTGTGACAAGGCCGATCGCGCTGAGTTGGTGTGCGAAAGCGGCAAGGAACGTTTAGATAACCTCATCAGGCGCGGGTTGCCGTGGATCGCGCATTTGAATATCGATAAACAACCGGTCTACGGTGTTGTGATGCGTGTATCAGGAAACGAGCTGGATCTTATCATTGATAATAAAACCTGGATCATCAGTCAGGAGTGGCTGGCGAAGCACTGGCAGGGAAATTATACCCTGATGCTCAATTTAACGCCTGACAGGAAAATGCAGATCGGTGAAAAGAGTCCGGCGGAAACCATCATCTGGTTTGATACGATGCTGAGCCGCGCGCTGGGTGTTCCCGGCGATAAATCAGGCTCATGGACGCCATGGTTAATCGAAAAGGTCAAAGCATTCCAGCAGCGGGAGAATTTGCCTGTGGATGGTAAGCCGGGAAAAGAGACGCTGATAAGGCTACGTCAGAGTCTTGGAGACGCGCCGGTATTAATCAATGAGGCGGCACCTGTGCTCACACATGTGTCATCTAAGGAGCGTGTGTGATGATGCACATCTATCAACCCATTGATGCGAAAACAGTGTTGAGTTGCCGCTGGCGGCAGGCGCTGCGTTCCTGTTGCTGGCTGTTGTGGGTCAGCCTGATGCTAATGTGCGGCTACTACGGACATTATGTCTGGTTGGTGCGCCATCCGACAACCGCCACGCAGGGAGTGCCCGATTCTCAGGCGTATCGACTCTCGGATGTGCATTACATTTTTAAGCGGAAGCCTCTGCCGATACGCATCGATTTACCCACCCAGAACGAAGAGGGTGACAGTATGTTGGAAGAGATACCCTATGATGAAGCGTCCGAGCAGGAAGTGCCGGATGGCGAAGTATTGCGCTCACGTGTGCAACAAGCGCTGAGAGAAATCGATGGCAAATAGCCATAATCACTTGCATCCGTACTGGCTATACGTATAATACGCCAGCCTGTCAAATCTGACGGGTAGTTCGATATGAACTGTGGCGGTTTACCGTCAACAACGCTCCCAATCAGGGGGCTACGTAAGAACGGTTACACTCTCCCATCAATCGTAATGGGTTTGAGGAGTAACTATTTCGTCTATAAAATAATTGGAGCTCTGGTCTCATGCAGAACCAAAGAATCCGTATCCGTTTGAAAGCGTTTGATCATCGTCTGATCGATCAATCAACCGCGGAAATCGTCGAGACTGCCAAGCGCACTGGTGCGCAGGTTCGTGGTCCGATCCCGCTGCCGACCCGCAAAGAGCGTTTCACCGTTCTGATCTCCCCGCACGTCAACAAAGACGCGCGTGATCAGTACGAGATCCGTACTCACAAGCGTCTGGTTGACATCGTTGAGCCAACTGAAAAAACCGTTGATGCTCTGATGCGTCTGGACCTGGCTGCCGGTGTAGACGTGCAGATCAGCCTGGGTTAATCAGGTCATCGAGCGATTGAGAGGTTGATACAATGATTGGTTTAGTCGGTAAAAAAGTGGGTATGACCCGCATCTTCACTGAAGATGGCGTATCTATCCCAGTAACCGTTATCGAAGTTGAAGCAAACCGCGTTACTCAGGTTAAAGATCTGGCTAACGATGGCTATCGCGCTGTTCAGGTTACCACCGGTGCTAAAAAAGCTAACCGCGTAACTAAGCCGGAAGCTGGCCACTTTGCTAAAGCTGGCGTAGAAGCTGGCCGCGGCCTGTGGGAGTTCCGTCTGGCAGATGGTGAAGAATACACCGTTGGTCAGAACATTAGCGTTGAACTGTTTGCTGACGTTAAAAAAGTTGACGTAACCGGTACCTCTAAAGGTAAAGGTTTCGCTGGTACCGTTAAGCGCTGGAACTTCCGTACCCAGGACGCTACTCACGGTAACTCCTTGTCCCACCGCGTTCCGGGTTCTATCGGTCAGAACCAGACTCCGGGCAAAGTGTTCAAAGGCAAGAAAATGGCAGGTCAGCTGGGCAACGAACGTGTAACCGTTCAGAGCCTGGACGTAGTACGTGTTGACGCTGAGCGCAACCTGCTGCTGGTTAAAGGTGGTGTTCCGGGTGCGACCGGTTGCGACCTGATCGTTAAACCAGCTGTGAAGGCGTAAGGGGATAGCAATGGAATTAGTATTGAAAGACGCGCAGAGCGCGCTGACTGTTTCCGAAACTACCTTCGGTCGTGATTTCAACGAAGCGCTGGTTCACCAGGTTGTTGTTGCTTATGCAGCTGGTGCTCGTCAGGGTACTCGTGCTCAGAAGACTCGTGCTGAAGTAACTGGTTCAGGCAAAAAGCCGTGGCGCCAGAAAGGTACCGGCCGTGCGCGTTCAGGTTCTATCAAGAGCCCGATCTGGCGTTCAGGTGGCGTGACCTTCGCTGCTCGTCCACAGGACCACAGTCAAAAAGTTAACAAAAAGATGTACCGCGGCGCGCTGAAAAGCATTCTGTCCGAACTGGTACGTCAGGATCGTCTGATCGTTGTCGAATCATTCTCTGTAGAAGCGCCTAAAACTAAGCTGCTGGCACAGAAACTGAAAGACATGGCTCTGGAAGATGTGCTGATCATCACCGGTGAGCTGGACGAAAACCTGTTCCTGGCTGCGCGCAACCTGCACAAGGTTGACGTACGCGATGCAACTGGTATCGACCCGGTTAGCCTGATCGCCTTCGACAAAGTCGTAATGACTGCTGATGCTGTTAAGCAAGTTGAGGAGATGCTGGCATGATTCGTGAAGAACGTCTGCTGAAAGTGCTGCGCGCACCGCACGTTTCTGAAAAAGCGTCTACTGCGATGGAAAAAACTAACACCATCGTTCTCAAAGTTGCTAAAGACGCGACCAAAGCAGAAATCAAAGCTGCTGTGCAGAAACTGTTTGAAGTCGAAGTCGAAGTCGTTAACACCCTGGTAGTTAAAGGGAAAGTTAAACGTCACGGACAGCGTATCGGTCGTCGTAGCGACTGGAAAAAAGCTTACGTCACCCTGAAGGAAGGCCAGAATCTGGACTTCGTCGGCGGCGCTGAGTAAGTCGGAGGAGTAATACAATGGCAGTTGTTAAATGTAAACCGACATCTCCGGGTCGTCGCCACGTTGTTAAAGTGGTCAACCCAGAGCTGCACAAGGGCAAACCTTTTGCTCCGCTGGTTGAAAAAAACAGCAAATCCGGTGGTCGTAACAACAATGGCCGCATCACCACTCGTCACATCGGTGGTGGTCACAAGCAGGCTTATCGTATTGTTGACTTCAAACGCAACAAAGACGGTATCCCGGCAGTTGTTGAACGTCTTGAGTACGATCCGAACCGCTCCGCGAACATCGCGCTGGTTCTGTACAAAGACGGTGAACGCCGTTACATCCTGGCCCCTAAAGGCCTGAAAGCTGGCGACCAGGTTCAATCTGGCGTTGATGCTGCAATCAAAGCAGGTAACACCCTGCCGATGCGCAATATCCCGGTTGGTTCTACCGTTCATAACGTAGAAATGAAACCAGGTAAAGGCGGTCAGCTGGCACGTTCCGCTGGTACTTACGTTCAGATCGTTGCTCGTGATGGTGCTTATGTCACCCTGCGTCTGCGTTCTGGTGAAATGCGTAAAGTCGAAGCAGACTGCCGTGCAACTCTGGGCGAAGTTGGCAATGCTGAGCATATGCTGCGCGTTCTGGGTAAAGCAGGTGCTGCACGCTGGCGTGGTGTTCGTCCTACCGTTCGCGGTACTGCGATGAACCCAGTCGACCACCCACATGGTGGTGGTGAAGGTCGTAACTTTGGTAAGCACCCGGTAACTCCGTGGGGCGTTCAGACCAAAGGTAAGAAGACCCGCAGCAACAAGCGTACTGATAAATTCATCGTACGTCGCCGTAGCAAATAATTTTAGAGGATAAGCCATGCCACGTTCTCTCAAGAAAGGTCCTTTTATTGACCTGCACTTGCTGAAGAAGGTAGAGAAAGCGGTGGAAAGCGGAGACAAGAAGCCCCTGCGCACTTGGTCCCGTCGTTCAACGATCTTTCCTAACATGATCGGTTTGACCATCGCTGTCCATAATGGTCGTCAGCACGTTCCGGTATTTGTTTCCGACGAAATGGTCGGTCACAAACTGGGTGAATTCGCACCGACTCGTACTTATCGCGGCCATGCTGCTGATAAAAAAGCGAAGAAGAAATAAGGTAGGAGGAAGAGATGGAAACTTTAGCTCAACATCGCCATGCTCGTTCTTCTGCTCAGAAGGTTCGCCTTGTTGCAGACCTGATTCGCGGTAAGAAAGTGTCGCAGGCTCTGGATATTCTGACCTACACCAATAAGAAAGCGGCTGTACTGGTCAAGAAAGTCCTGGAATCTGCCATTGCTAACGCTGAACACAACGATGGCGCTGACATTGACGATCTGAAAGTTACGAAAATTTTCGTAGACGAAGGCCCGAGCATGAAGCGCATTATGCCGCGTGCAAAAGGTCGTGCAGATCGCATCCTGAAGCGCACCAGCCACATTACTGTGGTTGTGTCCGATCGCTGAGACTCTGGAGACTAGCAATGGGTCAGAAAGTACATCCTAATGGTATTCGCCTGGGTATTGTAAAACCATGGAACTCAACCTGGTTTGCGAACACCAAAGAATTCGCTGACAACCTGGACAGCGATTTTAAAGTACGTCAGTACCTGACTAAGGAACTGGCTAAAGCGTCTGTATCTCGTATCGTTATCGAGCGTCCGGCTAAGAGCATCCGTGTGACCATTCACACCGCTCGCCCGGGTATCGTTATTGGTAAGAAAGGTGAAGACGTAGAAAAACTGCGCAAAGTCGTAGCGGATATTGCTGGCGTTCCTGCTCAGATCAATATCGCCGAAGTGCGTAAACCTGAACTGGATGCAAAATTGGTTGCTGACAGCATCACTTCTCAGCTGGAACGTCGTGTTATGTTCCGTCGTGCTATGAAGCGTGCTGTACAGAACGCAATGCGTCTGGGCGCTAAAGGTATTAAAGTTGAAGTTAGCGGCCGTCTGGGCGGCGCGGAAATCGCACGTACCGAATGGTACCGCGAAGGTCGCGTACCTCTGCACACTCTGCGTGCTGACATCGACTACAACACCTCTGAAGCGCACACCACTTACGGTGTAATCGGCGTTAAAGTGTGGATCTTCAAAGGCGAGATCCTGGGTGGTATGGCTGCTGTTGAACAACCGGAAAAACCGGCTGCGCAACCTAAAAAGCAGCAGCGTAAAGGCCGTAAATAAGGAGCGTCGCTGATGTTACAACCAAAGCGTACAAAATTCCGTAAAATGCACAAAGGCCGTAACCGCGGTCTGGCGCAGGGTACGGATGTTAGCTTCGGCAGCTTCGGTCTGAAAGCTGTTGGCCGTGGTCGTCTGACTGCCCGTCAGATCGAAGCAGCACGTCGTGCTATGACCCGTGCAGTTAAGCGTCAAGGTAAGATCTGGATCCGTGTATTCCCGGACAAACCGATCACTGAAAAGCCGCTGGCAGTGCGTATGGGTAAAGGTAAAGGTAACGTGGAGTATTGGGTTGCCTTGATTCAGCCGGGTAAAGTCCTGTATGAAATGGACGGCGTACCGGAAGAGCTGGCCCGTGAAGCATTCAAGCTGGCAGCAGCGAAACTGCCGATTAAAACCACCTTTGTAACTAAGACGGTGATGTAATGAAAGCAAAAGAGCTGCGTGAGAAGAGTGTTGAAGAGCTGAACACCGAGCTGCTGAATCTGCTGCGTGAGCAGTTCAACCTGCGTATGCAGGCTGCAAGTGGCCAGCTGCAACAGTCTCACCTGTTGAAGCAAGTGCGTCGTGATGTCGCACGCGTTAAGACTTTACTGACTGAGAAGGCGGGTGCGTAATGACCGATAAAATCCGTACTCTGCAAGGTCGCGTTGTTAGCGATAAAATGGAGAAATCCATCGTTGTTGCTATCGAACGTTTTGTGAAACACCCGATCTACGGTAAATTCATTAAGCGTACGACCAAACTGCACGTACATGACGAGAACAACGAATGCGGTACTGGTGACGTGGTTGAAATCCGCGAATGCCGTCCGCTGTCCAAGACTAAGTCCTGGACGCTGGTTCGCGTTGTAGAGAAAGCCGTTCTGTAATACAGTAGGCATTCTCAACGAATAAACGGCTCAGCGATGAGCCGTTTATTTTTTCTACCCATATCGTTGAAGCGGTGTTATAATGCCGCGCCCCCGATATGGGGCTTTTTTAACGACCTGATTTTCGGGTCTCAGTAGTAGTTGACATTAGCGGAGCACTAAAATGATCCAAGAACAGACTATGCTGAACGTCGCCGACAACTCCGGTGCACGTCGCGTAATGTGTATCAAGGTTCTGGGTGGCTCGCACCGTCGCTACGCAGGCGTCGGCGATATCATCAAGATCACCATCAAGGAAGCAATTCCGCGTGGTAAGGTCAAAAAAGGTGATGTGCTGAAGGCGGTAGTGGTGCGCACCAAGAAGGGTGTTCGTCGCCCGGACGGTTCTGTCATTCGCTTCGATGGTAATGCATGCGTTATTTTAAACAATAACAGCGAGCAACCTATCGGTACGCGTATTTTTGGGCCGGTAACTCGTGAACTTCGTAACGAGAAGTTCATGAAAATTATCTCTCTGGCACCAGAAGTACTCTAAGGAGCGAATCATGGCAGCGAAGATCCGTCGTGATGACGAAGTTATCGTGTTAACCGGTAAAGATAAAGGTAAACGCGGTAAAGTTAAGAATGTCCTGTCTTCCGGCAAGGTCATTGTTGAAGGTATCAACCTGGTTAAGAAACATCAGAAGCCGGTTCCGGCCCTGAACCAACCAGGCGGCATTGTAGAGAAAGAAGCAGCTATTCAGATCTCTAACCTTGCTATCTTCAACGCGGCAACCGGCAAGGCTGACCGTGTAGGCTTTAGATTCGAAGACGGCAAAAAAGTCCGTTTCTTTAAATCTAACAGCGAAACTATCAAGTAATTTGGAGTAGTACGATGGCGAAACTGCATGATTACTACAAAGACGAAGTAGTCGCTAAACTCATGACTGAGTTTAACTACAATTCTGTCATGCAAGTCCCTCGGGTCGAGAAGATCACCCTGAACATGGGTGTTGGTGAAGCGATCGCTGACAAGAAACTGCTGGATAACGCAGCAGCTGACCTGACAGCAATCTCCGGTCAAAAACCGCTGATCACCAAAGCACGCAAATCAGTTGCAGGCTTCAAAATCCGTCAGGGCTATCCGATCGGCTGTAAAGTAACTCTGCGTGGCGAACGCATGTGGGAGTTCTTTGAGCGCCTGATCACTATTGCTGTTCCACGTATCCGTGACTTCCGTGGCTTGTCCGCTAAGTCTTTCGACGGTCGTGGTAACTACAGCATGGGTGTCCGTGAGCAGATCATCTTCCCAGAAATCGACTACGATAAAGTCGACCGCGTGCGTGGTTTGGATATTACCATTACCACTACTGCGAAATCTGATGAAGAAGGCCGTGCTCTGCTGGCTGCCTTTGACTTCCCGTTCCGCAAGTAAGGTAGGGTTACTGAATGGCTAAGCAATCAATGAAAGCACGCGAAGTAAAGCGCGTAGCTTTAGCTGATAAGTACTTCGCAAAACGCGCTGAACTGAAAGCTATTATCTCTGATGTGAACGCGACCGACGAAGATCGTTGGAACGCAGTTCTCAAGCTGCAGTCTCTGCCGCGTGATTCCAGCCCGTCCCGTCAGCGTAACCGCTGCCGTCAAACAGGTCGTCCGCATGGCTATGTGGGCAAGTTCGGGTTGAGCCGTATCAAACTGCGTGAAGCCGCTATGCGCGGTGAAGTACCAGGCTTGAAAAAGGCTAGCTGGTAATTACCAATTGAATCACGGGAGTAAAGACAGATGAGCATGCAAGATCCGATCGCGGATATGCTGACCCGTATCCGTAACGGTCAGGCCGCGAATAAAGCTGCGGTCACCATGCCTTCCTCCAAGCTGAAAGTGGCAATTGCCAACGTGCTGAAGGAAGAAGGTTTTATTGAAGATTTTAAAGTTGAAGGCGACACCAAGCCGGAACTGGAACTTACTCTTAAGTATTTCCAGGGTAAAGCTGTTGTAGAAAGCATTCAGCGTGTCAGTCGCCCAGGTCTGCGCATTTATAAGCGTAAAGACGAGCTGCCGAAAGTTATGGCTGGCATGGGTATCGCAGTTGTTTCTACCTCTAAAGGTGTTATGACTGATCGTGCAGCGCGCCAGGCTGGTCTTGGTGGCGAAATTATCTGCTACGTAGCCTAATCGGAGGAAAAAATGTCTCGTGTTGCTAAAGCACCGGTCGTTATTCCTGCCGGCGTTGATGTAAAAATCAACGGTCAGGTTATTACGATCAAAGGTAAAAACGGCGAGCTGACTCGTACTCTCAACGATGCTGTTGCAGTAAATCATGCAGATAATGCACTGACCTTCGGTCCGCGTGATGGTTACGCAGATGGATGGGCTCAGGCTGGTACCGCGCGTGCCCTGCTGAATGCAATGGTTGTCGGTGTTACCGAAGGCTTCACTAAGAAGCTACAGCTGGTTGGTGTAGGTTATCGTGCAGCGGTTAAAGGGAATGTAGTAAACCTGGCTTTAGGTTTCTCTCACCCTGTTGACCATCAGCTGCCTGCGGGTATTACTGCAGAATGTCCGTCTCAGACTGAAATCGTGCTGAAAGGCGCTGATAAACAGCTGATCGGTCAGGTTGCAGCAGATCTGCGCGCCTACCGTCGTCCTGAGCCTTATAAAGGCAAGGGTGTTCGTTACGCCGACGAAGTCGTGCGTACCAAAGAGGCTAAGAAGAAGTAAGGTAACACTATGGATAAGAAATCTGCTCGTATCCGTCGTGCGACCCGCGCACGCCGCAAGCTCCAGGAGCTGGGCGCAACTCGCCTGGTGGTACATCGTACCCCGCGTCATATTTACGCACAGGTAATTGCACCGAACGGTTCTGAAGTTCTGGTAGCTGCTTCTACTGTAGAAAAAGCTATCGCTGAACAATTGAAGTACACCGGTAACAAAGACGCTGCTGCAGCTGTAGGTAAAGCTGTTGCTGAACGCGCTCTGGAAAAAGGCATCAAAGATGTTTCTTTTGACCGTTCCGGGTTCCAATATCATGGTCGTGTCCAGGCACTGGCAGATGCTGCCCGTGAAGCTGGCCTTCAGTTCTAAGGTAGAGGTGTAAGATGGCTCACATCGAAAAACAAGCTGGCGAACTGCAGGAAAAGCTGATCGCGGTTAACCGCGTATCTAAAACCGTTAAAGGTGGTCGTATTTTCTCCTTCACAGCTCTGACTGTAGTTGGTGATGGTAACGGTCGCGTTGGTTTTGGTTACGGTAAAGCGCGTGAAGTTCCAGCAGCGATCCAGAAAGCGATGGAAAAAGCCCGTCGCAATATGATTAACGTCGCGCTGAACCACGGCACCCTGCAGCACCCGGTTAAGGGTACTCACACGGGTTCTCGTGTATTCATGCAGCCGGCTTCCGAAGGTACCGGTATCATCGCCGGTGGTGCAATGCGCGCCGTTCTGGAAGTCGCTGGAGTTCGTAACGTTCTGGCTAAAGCGTATGGTTCTACTAACCCGATTAACGTGGTTCGTGCAACTATCGATGGCCTGGAAAATATGAAATCTCCGGAAATGGTCGCTGCCAAGCGTGGTAAATCCGTTGAAGAAATTCTGGGGAAATAAACCATGGCAAAGACTATTAAAATTACTCAAACCCGCAGTGCAATCGGTCGTCTGCCGAAACATAAGGCAACGCTGCTTGGCCTGGGTCTGCGTCGTATTGGTCACACCGTAGAGCGCGAGGATACTCCTGCTGTTCGTGGTATGGTCAACGCGGTTTCCTTCATGGTTAAAGTTGAGGAGTAAGAGATGCGTTTAAATACTCTGTCTCCGGCCGAAGGCTCTAAAAAAGCGGCTCGCCGCCTGGGTCGTGGTATCGGTTCTGGCCTCGGTAAAACCGGTGGTCGTGGTCACAAAGGTCAGAAGTCTCGTTCTGGCGGTGGCGTACGTCGCGGTTTCGAGGGTGGTCAGATGCCTCTGTACCGTCGTCTGCCGAAATTCGGCTTCACTTCACGTAAAGCAGCGATTACAGCCGAAGTTCGTCTGTCTGATCTGGCTAAAGTTGAAGGCGGTGTTGTAGACCTGAACACGCTGAAAGCAGCTAACATTATCGGTATCCAGATCGAGTTCGCGAAAGTGATTCTGGCTGGTGAAGTCACTACTCCGGTAACTGTTCGTGGCCTGCGTGTTACTAAAGGCGCTCGTGCTGCTATCGAAGCTGCTGGCGGTAAAATCGAGGAATAAGTAGCAGATGGCTAAACAACCGGGATTAGATTTTCAAAGTGCCAAAGGTGGCTTAGGCGAGCTGAAACGCAGACTGCTGTTTGTAATCGGCGCGCTGATTGTGTTCCGTATTGGCTCTTTCATTCCGATCCCTGGTATTGATGCCGCTGTACTTGCCAAACTGCTTGAGCAACAGCGAGGCACCATCATTGAAATGTTTAACATGTTCTCTGGTGGTGCTCTCAGCCGTGCTTCTATCTTTGCTCTGGGGATCATGCCGTATATTTCGGCGTCGATTATTATCCAGCTGCTGACGGTGGTTCATCCAACGCTGGCAGAAATTAAGAAAGAAGGGGAGTCTGGTCGTCGTAAGATCAGCCAGTACACCCGCTACGGTACTCTGGTGCTGGCAATATTCCAGTCGATCGGTATTGCTACCGGTCTGCCGAATATGCCTGGTATGCAGGGCCTGGTAATGAATCCAGGCTTTGCATTCTATTTCACCGCTGTTGTCAGTCTGGTTACAGGGACGATGTTCCTGATGTGGTTGGGCGAACAGATTACTGAACGTGGTATCGGCAACGGTATCTCAATCATTATCTTCGCCGGTATTGTCGCGGGACTCCCGCCAGCCATTGCCCATACTATCGAGCAAGCGCGTCAAGGCGACCTGCACTTCCTCGTGTTGCTGTTGGTTGCAGTATTAGTATTTGCAGTGACGTTCTTTGTTGTATTTGTTGAGCGTGGTCAACGCCGCATTGTGGTAAACTACGCGAAACGTCAGCAAGGTCGTCGTGTCTATGCTGCACAGAGCACACATTTACCGCTGAAAGTGAATATGGCGGGGGTAATCCCGGCAATCTTCGCTTCCAGTATTATTCTGTTCCCAGCGACCATCGCGTCATGGTTCGGGGGCGGGACTGGTTGGAACTGGCTGACAACAATTTCGCTGTATTTGCAGCCTGGGCAACCGCTTTATGTGTTACTCTATGCGTCTGCAATCATATTCTTCTGTTTCTTCTACACGGCGTTGGTTTTCAACCCGCGTGAAACAGCAGATAACCTGAAGAAGTCCGGTGCATTTGTACCAGGAATTCGTCCGGGAGAGCAAACGGCGAAGTATATCGATAAAGTAATGACCCGCCTGACTCTGGTTGGTGCGCTCTACATTACCTTTATCTGCCTGATCCCGGAGTTCATGCGTGATGCAATGAAAGTACCGTTCTACTTCGGTGGGACCTCACTGCTTATCGTTGTTGTCGTGATTATGGACTTTATGGCTCAAGTGCAAACTCTGATGATGTCAAGTCAGTACGAGTCTGCATTGAAGAAGGCGAATCTGAAAGGCTACGGCCGTTAACAGTCGCCCGAGAAGTTACGGAGAGTAAAAATGAAAGTTCGTGCTTCCGTCAAGAAATTATGCCGTAACTGCAAAATCGTTAAGCGTGATGGTGTCATCCGTGTGATTTGCAGTGCCGAGCCGAAGCATAAACAGCGCCAAGGCTGATTTATTCGCATATTTTTCTTGCAAAGTTGGGTTGAGCTGGCTAGATTAGCCAGCCAATCTTTTGTATGTCTGTGCGTTTCCATTTGAGTATCCTGAAAACGGGCTTTTCAGCATGGTGCGTACATATTAAATAGTAGGAGTGCATAGTGGCCCGTATAGCAGGCATTAACATTCCTGATCAGAAACATGCTGTGATCGCATTAACTTCGATCTACGGCGTCGGCAAGACCCGTTCTAAAGCCATTCTGGCTGCCGCGGGTATCGCTGAAGATGTTAAGATCAGTGAGCTGTCTGAAGAACAAATCGACACGCTGCGTGACGAAGTTGCCAAATTTGTCGTTGAAGGTGATCTGCGCCGTGAAGTTAGCATGAGCATCAAGCGCCTTATGGACCTTGGTTGCTATCGCGGTTTGCGTCATCGTCGTGGTCTCCCGGTTCGCGGTCAGCGTACCAAGACCAACGCACGTACCCGTAAGGGTCCGCGCAAACCGATCAAGAAATAATCGGGGTGATTGAATAATGGCAAAGGCACCAATTCGTGCACGTAAACGTGTAAGAAAACAAGTCTCTGACGGCGTGGCTCATATCCATGCTTCTTTTAACAACACCATCGTTACCATTACTGATCGTCAGGGTAACGCACTGGGTTGGGCAACAGCCGGTGGTTCCGGTTTCCGTGGTTCTCGCAAATCCACTCCGTTTGCAGCTCAGGTTGCAGCAGAGCGTTGCGCTGAAGCCGTAAAAGAATACGGTATCAAGAATCTGGAAGTTATGGTCAAAGGACCGGGTCCAGGTCGCGAATCTACTGTTCGTGCTCTGAACGCCGCTGGTTTCCGCATCACTAATATTACTGATGTGACTCCGATCCCTCATAACGGTTGTCGTCCGCCGAAAAAACGTCGCGTATAACGCTGTCGTTTCTAGGATTGTTGGAGAAAGAAAATGGCAAGATATTTGGGTCCTAAGCTCAAGCTGAGCCGTCGTGAGGGCACTGACTTATTCCTTAAGTCTGGCGTTCGCGCGATCGATACCAAGTGTAAAATTGAACAAGCTCCTGGCCAGCACGGTGCGCGTAAACCGCGTCTGTCTGACTATGGTGTGCAGTTGCGTGAAAAGCAAAAAGTTCGCCGTATCTACGGTGTGCTGGAGCGTCAGTTCCGTAACTACTACAAAGAAGCAGCACGTCTGAAAGGCAACACCGGTGAAAACCTGTTGGGTCTGCTGGAAGGTCGTCTGGACAACGTTGTATACCGTATGGGCTTCGGTGCCACTCGTGCAGAAGCACGTCAGCTGGTCAGCCATAAAGCAATTATGGTAAACGGTCGTGTTGTTAACATCGCTTCTTATCAGGTTAGTCCGAATGACGTTGTTAGCATTCGTGAGAAAGCGAAGAAGCAGTCTCGCGTGAAAGCCGCTCTGGAGCTGGCTGAGCAGCGTGAAAAGCCAACCTGGCTGGAAGTTGATGCTGGCAAGATGGAAGGTACGTTCAAGCGTAAGCCGGAGCGTTCTGATCTGTCTGCGGACATTAACGAACACCTGATCGTCGAGCTTTACTCCAAGTAAAGCTTAGTACCAAAGAGAGGACACAATGCAGGGTTCTGTGACAGAGTTTCTAAAACCGCGCCTGGTAGATATCGAGCAAGTGAGTTCGACGCACGCCAAGGTGACCCTTGAGCCTTTAGAGCGTGGCTTTGGCCATACTTTGGGTAACGCACTGCGCCGTATTCTGCTCTCATCGATGCCGGGTTGCGCGGTGACCGAGGTTGAGATTGATGGTGTACTACATGAGTACAGCACCAAAGAAGGCGTTCAGGAAGATATCCTGGAAATCCTGCTCAACCTGAAAGGGCTGGCGGTGAGAGTTCAGGGTAAAGATGACGTTATTCTTACCTTGAATAAATCTGGCATTGGCCCTGTGACTGCAGCCGACATTACCCATGATGGTGATGTCGAAATCGTCAAGCCACAGCACGTGATCTGCCACCTGACCGATGAGAATGCATCTATTAGCATGCGTATCAAAGTTCAGCGCGGTCGTGGTTATGTGCCGGCTTCTACCCGAATTCATTCGGAAGAAGATGAGCGCCCAATCGGCCGTCTGCTGGTCGACGCATGCTACAGCCCTGTAGAGCGTATTGCCTACAATGTTGAAGCAGCGCGTGTAGAACAGCGTACCGACCTGGACAAGCTGGTCATCGAAATGGAAACCAACGGCACAATCGATCCTGAAGAGGCGATTCGTCGTGCGGCAACCATTCTGGCTGAACAACTTGAAGCTTTCGTTGACTTACGTGATGTACGTCAGCCGGAAGTTAAAGAAGAGAAACCAGAATTCGATCCGATCCTGCTGCGCCCTGTTGACGATCTGGAATTGACTGTCCGCTCTGCTAACTGCCTCAAAGCAGAAGCTATCCACTATATCGGTGATCTGGTACAGCGTACTGAGGTTGAGCTTCTTAAGACGCCTAACCTTGGTAAAAAATCTCTTACTGAGATTAAAGACGTGCTGGCTTCCCGTGGACTGTCTCTGGGCATGCGCCTGGAAAACTGGCCACCGGCAAGCATCGCTGACGAGTAACCGGATCACAGGTTAAGGTTTTACTGAGAAGGATAAGGTCATGCGCCATCGTAAGAGTGGTCGTCAACTGAACCGCAACAGCAGCCATCGCCAGGCTATGTTCCGCAATATGGCAGGTTCACTGGTTCGTCATGAAATCATCAAGACGACTCTGCCGAAAGCGAAAGAGCTGCGTCGCGTAGTTGAGCCGCTGATTACTCTTGCCAAGACTGATAGCGTAGCTAATCGTCGTCTGGCATTCGCCCGTACTCGTGATAACGAGATCGTGGCAAAACTGTTTAACGAACTGGGCCCGCGTTTCGCGAGCCGCGCCGGTGGTTACACTCGCATTCTGAAGTGTGGCTTCCGTGCAGGCGACAACGCGCCGATGGCATACATCGAGCTGGTTGATCGTTCAGAGAAAACAGAAGCTGCTGCAGAGTAATCTGTAGTAACGTAAAAAAACCCGCCTCGGCGGGTTTTTTTATATCCGTCATATCCCCACTTACCTACAATATCTGTACTCTTTTTGTTCATCACTGGAGTGTTGTATGTGGTTACTGGACCAGTGGGCAGAGCGCCATATTATTGATGCACAGTCTAAAGGTGAGTTTGATGGTTTGCCTGGTACAGGAGAACCGTTGGTTCTTGACGATGATTCCCACATTCCGCCTGAACTTCGAGCCGGATTCCGTTTATTAAAAAATGCTGGATGTCTTCCTGCTGAGCTAGAGCAGCGCAGAGAGGCAATACAGCTGCTTGAAATACTTGCAGGGATCCGCAAAGATGATCCCCATTATCAGGAAGTGAGTCGAAGACTGTCACTACTGGAACTGAAACTTCGGCAAGCTGGACTCAGCACCGAGTTTTTACACGGTGAATACGCAGATAAGCTGCTACAGAAGATCAACGACGAATAGCGGAGATAGCATGTACCGTATTGGTGAATTAGCGAAACTGGCTGACGTGACGCCTGATACCATCCGCTACTATGAAAAGCAGCAGATGATGGAACATGAAATACGTACAGAAGGCGGGTTTCGTCTCTATACGGAAAGCGATCTTCAGCGTCTAAAGTTTATTCGCTATGCCCGTCAGCTTGGTTTCACTCTGGAATCGATCCGCGAACTGCTTTCGATCCGCATAGATCCCGAACACCATACCTGCCAGGAATCAAAAGGGATCGTCCAGGAAAGATTGCAGGAAGTGGAAGCGAGAATAGCTGAGCTTCAGGCGATGCAACGGTCGCTGCAGCGATTGAATGACGCGTGTTGTGGCAAGGCACACAGCAGCGTGTACTGCTCTATCCTTGAAGCACTTGAGCAAGGCGCCAGTGGATCGCCATCAGGCTGTTGATTTATTGAACGGTCAAGTCTAGACTCGCGGCGTAAATTACGACAACCGGAGGTATTATGAGTCGTTATCAGCACACTAAAGGGCAGATAAAAGATAACGCCATTGAGGCGCTTCTACATGACCCACTGTTCAGGCAGCGCGTTGAGAAAAATAAGAAAGGGAAAGGAAGTTATCTACGTAAAGGTAAACATGGTAACCGGGGTAACTGGGAGGCCAGTGGCAAGAAAGTCATTCACTTTTTTACCACTGGCCTTCTTGTTTCAGTGAGTGCTTAAGAGCGGTTATTCTGTTCTTTCAGCAGGTCACGAATTTCACTCAGCAATACTTCTTCTTTCGATGGCGCCGGCGGTGCTGCTGGCTCTTCCGCTTTTTTACGGTTCAGTTTGTTGATCAGCTTGATTGCCATAAAGATAGCAAACGCAACAATAACGAAATCAAAGATATTCTGAATAAATACACCGTAATGCATAACGACTGCAGGGATATCTCCCTGTGCATCACGTAGTGTTAAAGCAAACTGTTTAAAATCAATTCCACCAATTAACAACCCCAGCGGCGGCATGATGATATCGGCAACCAGTGATGAAACAATCTTCCCAAATGCCGCACCAATAATGACACCCACTGCCAAATCGACAACATTCCCGCGCATCGCGAATTCGCGAAATTCTTTAATAATGCTCATCTTATTCTCCCTATGCAGCTGACGTTTATAAGTTTAACAAATGTTTAGGCAATTTCCATTTATGTATTACCTAAATAGAAATTTATTAAACCATGAAAAATAAAGGGAAATAACTTAGGCGCAGTTTCAGCGCCCAAATTATTACAGGAAGAACGGACTTGGCTGGAATAGTCGCTCGACGTCGGTAATAAACTTTTTATCTGTCAGGAACATAATTACGTGATCGCCCTGTTCAATACGCAGGTTATCATTGGCAATCATCACATCGTTACCACGCACAACGGCGCCAATAATGGTTCCTGGTGGAAGTTTAATTTCATCAATTGAGCGACCCACAACCCGTGACGTCGTTTCATCACCGTGTGCAACGGCTTCAATGGCTTCCGCGACGCCACGGCGCAGTGAAGATACACCAACAATATCCGCTTTACGCACATGACTGAGCAGCGCAGAGATGGTTGCCTGCTGCGGTGAAATCGCAATATCGATCACGCTGCCTTGTACCAGATCGACGTATGCTCTGCGTTGGATCAACACCATCACTTTCTTGGCGCCCATCCGTTTGGCAAGCATCGCCGACATGATATTCGCTTCATCATCGTTGGTTACCGCAATGAACAGATCAACCTGATCGATATGTTCTTCCGCCAGCAGCTCTTGATCCGAGGCATCACCAAAAAAGACGATCGTATTTTGCAGTTTCTCTGCAAGCTCGGATGCGCGCTGTTGATTACGTTCAATCAGTTTGACGCTGTAATCTTTTTCTAGTCGCCGTGCCAGCCCGGCGCCAATATTACCACCGCCCACTAACATAATGCGTTTGTAAGGCTTTTCCAGACGCTGTAATTCGCTCATTACGGCGCGAATATGCTGCGAGGCCGCGATGAAGAAAACTTCATCACCCGCTTCAACAATGGTAGAACCTTGCGGACGGATCGGTCGGTCATGACGGAAAATCGCCGCAACGCGGGTATCGATGTGCGGCATATGCTCACGCATTGTCGACAGCGCATTACCAATCAGCGGCCCACCGTAATAGGCTTTCACCACGGCCAGGCTGACTTTTCCTTCGGCAAAATTCACTACCTGCAATGCGCCCGGATATTCAATCAGGCGATAAATGCTATCGATAACCAGTTGCTCAGGCGCAATCAGGTGATCGATAGGCACCGCATCAGATTGAAATAGCTTGTCCGCATCACGAACGTAATCCGGTGAACGAATACGAGCGATACGATTAGGCGTGTTAAACAGTGAATAAGCTACCTGGCAGGCAACCATATTTGTTTCATCTGAGCTGGTTACGGCAACCAGCATATCGGCATCGTCAGCACCGGCTTCACGTAGAACGCGGGGATGCGAACCATGCCCTTGCACGACACGGAGATCAAACTTGTCCTGCAGGCTACGCAGGCGCTCACCATTGGTATCGACTACCGTGATATCGTTGTTCTCTCCGACCAGGTTTTCAGCCAGCGTACCGCCAACTTGCCCTGCGCCCAGAATGATAATTTTCATCAGTCGCGACCCGTTATCTCATCACTTTTTGATTAGCTTAGCGTAAAAGAAGCCATCACCATCTTCCGCACTCGGTAAATTCTGACGTCCAGGTTTTTCCGGCGTACCGGTTACGCTTAATACCGCATCTGGCGTGCGCGCAAGGAAGGCGGCAATTTGCTGTTGGTTTTCTTCTGGCAGGATAGAGCAGGTTGCATAAACCAGCGTGCCGCCAGGTTTAAGATGTGGCCAGGTTGCATTCAGGATTTCAGCCTGCAACTGGGCAAGTTCAGCAATATCCCGGTCGCGACGTAGCCATTTGATATCCGGATGGCGACGGATCACTCCGGTGGCAGAACACGGAGCGTCCAGCAAAATACGGTCAAACTGTTGTTCACCGCACCACTGCTGTGGATAGCGGCCATCACCCTGTTTTACGGTTGCCTTCATACCCAGACGTTTTAGATTGTCGAAAACGCGCGATAAGCGTTTTTCATCAACATCGACAGCCATTACGTTAGCGTGCGGAGCAACTTCCAGAATGTGAGTGGTTTTGCCCCCCGGCGCACAGCATAGGTCGAGGATCTGTTCACCGTCCTCCGGCAACAGATAGTTTATGCATCCTTGAGCGGAAGCATCCTGGACGGTTACCCAGCCTTCATCAAAACCTGGGAGGGCGTGCACAGGAGCTGGCGTTTCCAGACGCACTGCATCCGGGTAATCTGGATGCGGGAAACCGGTTAATCCCGCTTCGGTCAGCAGGTCCAGCCAGGCATCGCGCGTATGATGGTTACGATTGACACGTAACCACATCGGCGGTCGCTGGTTATTGGCTTCAAGAATGGCTTCCCACTGCTGCGGATAAGCGGTCTTAATACGTTTCACCAGCCAGGAGGGGTGTAAGAAACGTAAATCGCTTTGAGAGAATTCAGCCAGTAGCTCTTCTTGACGGCGCTGAAACTGGCGCAGCACGCCGTTGATCAGCCCTTTAAGCTGCGGACGCTTAATAACGACTGCACCTTCTACGGTCTCTGCCAAAGCAGCATGCGGTGGAATACGAGTATGCAGCAGTTGGTAGAAGCCCACCATGATCAGATAGTGAACGGTGCGCTGTTTGCCCGTCATTGGACGTTCCATCAACTGCTGGATCATCCACTCCAGTTGGGAGAGTGTACGCAACACGCCGAAGCAAAGCTCCTGCAACAGTGCTTTGTCTTTATCGGCAACTTTTTGCTGCATGGCGGGCAGCACGTTGCTTAATGATTGTCCCTTTTCGACAACCTGTTCGACGGCCTGGGCCGCCATACTGCGTAAATTAAGATGTTTTTTCATAAGCGCAAAAATAAAAATGCCCGGAGATACCGGGCTTAACGAGATGAACCGTCATACCAGACGGTTACCGGGTACAAACCATTCCCGGCGCGAATTAAGCAGATCCTGCGCGCTCATGGCTTTTTTACCGGCAGGTTGCAAAGAGACGAGATTCAGGATGCCGTCGCCCGTTGCGACCTGGATACCCTGTTTTGTCGCCTCAAGAATAGTGCCTGGTGCGGCCTGTGTGTTCGCTGTAATAACCGTAGCTTGCCAGACTTTCACTGGCTGGCCGTCGATTTCAAGCCAACTCATTGGCCACGGGTTAAAGGCGCGGATGCAGCGTTCCAACTGAGCGGCTGAAAGCGACCAGTCGATACGGGCCTCTTCTTTGCTGAGTTTTTCTGCATGCGTAACCAGTGATTCATCTTGTACAACGGGTTTTATGGTGCCAGCCGCCAGCTGTTTTAGCGTTTCAATCAGCCCCTGAGGTCCTAAATCTGCCAGCTTATCGTATAACGAACCGCTGGTATCTTCTGCAGTTATCGGGCAGGACAGCTTAAGCAGCATATCACCGGTGTCGAGGCCAACATCCATCTGCATGATGGTCACACCAGTTTCGGCGTCGCCTGCCCACAGTGAGCGCTGGATTGGGGCTGCGCCACGCCAGCGTGGAAGCAGGGAACCGTGAACGTTGATACAACCCAGACGCGGCATTTCCAGTACGGCTTTTGGCAGTATCAGGCCATATGCTACCACTACCATCACGTCTGCGCGTAAATCAGCAACCAGCTGCTGGTTTTCCTGAGGACGAAGAGAGACGGGTTGGAAAACCGGTATCCCTTTTTCTTCCGCCAGCACTTTTACCGGGCTGGGCATCAGCTTTTTACCGCGTCCCGCCGGACGGTCCGGTTGGGTAAACACGCCAACGACGTTATGTCCAGAAGACAACAGCGCGTCGAGATGACGCGCTGCAAAGTCAGGTGTACCCGCAAAAATAATACGTAGTGAGTCTGACACGTTGATTCTTGTCCTTAAGCTCGGGCGTTCAGGCGGTCGAGTTTTTCAACTTTCTGACGAATGCGTTGTTGCTTCAACGGAGACAGATAATCGATAAACAGTTTACCGACCAGGTGATCCATTTCATGTTGAATGCAGATAGCCAGCAGGCCATCGGCTTCCAGTTCAAAAGATTTGCCGTTGCGATCGAGCGCACGAATTTTTACTTTCTCTGCGCGCGGTACTAACGCACGCTGTTCGGGAATAGACAGGCAGCCTTCTTCAATACCTGTTTCGCCGTCTTTTTCCAGCAGCTCTGGGTTAATGAGTACCAACTGCTCGTCGCGATTTTCAGAGACATCAATAACAATGATGCGCTGATGAATATCGACCTGAGTTGCTGCCAGACCGATACCTTCTTCGGCGTACATCGTTTCGAACATATCATCAACGATACGCTGAATTTCTGCATTCACTTCTTCGACCGGTTTTGCGACTTTGCGAAGGCGCTCGTCCGGAATATGTAACACTTGCAAAACTGACATAGTTATCCAGAGTTGTGTTCAGGAGTTGAAAAGATTATTACCTCTATTCTAGACAAAACCCCCTCTGATTGACAGCATCAGTGACCAATCGCAAAGATTGCCAGGACTGCTTGTGGCAGGGGAACAGGGATGACCAAAATCGAGATTTGGCTACGTTTAGCACAAGTGAATGAACTGTATGGTGATGAGATGGTGCGCGTTGCCCACTGGCTCAATACTCAGCCGTGTATTAACAACGTGGTACTTCATCATGCTGGACTCTCTCCCCGCCAGGCCCGGCGCTTTTTAACCTTTCCAGATCAGACGCTGGAAAAAACGCTGCGCTGGCTTGAACAGCCCAACCATCATTTTGTGGTTGCCGACAGCGAGCATTATCCGGCACAGCTCCGTGCAATTGAGGATTATCCTGGGGTGCTTTTTGTGGCAGGAAATCCCATATGCCTTAGCTCGTTTCAGGTTGCCGTCGTCGGTAGCCGACAGCACTCCTGGTATGGCGAACGCTGGGGGCGGCTGTTTTGTGAAAAGCTTGCAGCATGCGGCGTGACGATCACCAGCGGCCTGGCCCGGGGGATTGATGGTGTGGCGCACAATGCTGCGATAAACCGAGAGGGCACGAGTATTGCGGTGCTGGGAAATGGGCTTGAGACCATTCATCCACGACAGCATGTCCGTCTGGCTAAACGACTGATTGAGGCTGGAGGCGCACTGGTGTCTGAGTTCCCATTAGATACGCTTCCTTTGCCGCGCAATTTTCCCCGACGAAATCGCATTATTAGTGGTCTAAGTAAAGGAGTCCTGGTTGTAGAAGCTGCTCAGCGTAGCGGGTCACTGGTCACTGCGCGTTGCGCACTGGAACAAGGGCGGGAGGTTTTTGCGTTGCCTGGACCGATTGGGAGTCCGGGAAGTGAAGGTCCACATTGGCTTATTCAGCAGGGAGCCACGCTTGTGACGGCCCCAGAAGAAATTCTGGAAAATTTGCAATATGGGCTGCAATGGTTGCCAGATGAACCTGAAAAATCAATTTATTCGCCAGATCACGAAGAGGTGGCATTGCCATTTCCGGAGCTCCTGGCTAACGTAGGAGATGAGGTAACACCTGTTGACGTCGTCGCTGAACGTGCCGGCCAACCTGTGCCAGAGGTAGTGGCTCAACTGCTCGAACTGGAGTTAGCAGGATGGATCGCAGCTGTACCCGGCGGCTATGTCCGATTGAGGAGGGCATGCCATGTTCGACGTACTAATGTATTTGTTTGAGACATATATCCATAACGAAGCTGAGCTGCGTGTGGATCAGGACAAACTGGAACGGGATCTTACCGACGCTGGTTTTGATCGTGAAGACATCTACAACGCGTTACTTTGGCTGGAAAAGCTTGCTGATTATCAGGATGGTCTTGCCGAACCTATGCAGCTGGCATCTGATCCTCTTTCTATACGTATTTATACCGCAGAAGAGTGCGATCGACTGGATGCAAGCTGTAGAGGGTTCCTGCTATTCCTGGAACAGATTCAGGTGCTAAACCTCGAAACACGAGAAATGGTCATTGAGCGCGTACTCGCGCTGGATACGGCAGAGTTCGATCTGGAAGACCTGAAGTGGGTGATCCTGATGGTGCTTTTCAATATTCCAGGTTGTGAAAATGCCTATCAGCAAATGGAAGAATTACTCTTTGAAGTGAATGAAGGTATGCTGCATTAATCAATCTTTATTCAGTATGAGTTGTTATGGCTAAATCAGCACTGTTTACGGTGCGTAAAAACGAGCCCTGCCCACAATGCGGGGCTGAACTGGTTATTCGTTCCGGGAAGCACGGTCCGTTTCTCGGTTGTTCACACTATCCAGAATGCGATTACATCCGTCCGTTGAAATCTTCCGCGGACGGACATATTGTCAAAGTTCTGGAGGGTAAGCTTTGTCCTGCATGTGGCGCCGAGCTGGTGCTGAGACAGGGAAGATTCGGGATGTTTATTGGATGCAGCGATTATCCAACGTGTGAACACACCGAACTTATCGACAAGCCAGATGAAACAGCAATAGTCTGTCCTCAATGCCAGACTGGCCACCTGGTCCAGCGGCGTTCCCGTTATGGCAAAACGTTTTACTCCTGCGATCGCTATCCGGAGTGCCAGTTTGTCATTAATTTCAAACCGTTAGCCGGAGAGTGTCCTGAGTGCCATTATCCGCTACTCATCGAAAAGAAAACCGCGCAGGGTGTGAAGCATTTCTGTGCCAGTAAACAATGTGGAAAGCCGTTCTCGGCGGAATAAAAAAGTGAATAATAACCTGCCCACAGGCCCTATCGCTGCTGCGATAGCGGTTCTGAAACAAGAAAAAGTCATCGCCTATCCAACAGAAGCTGTATTTGGTGTCGGCTGCGATCCCGACAGCGAAACGGCTGTTACCCGTCTGTTGGCGCTAAAACAACGCCCAGTCGATAAAGGCTTAATTTTGATTGCGGCAAATTTTGACCAGCTCAAGCCCTATATTGACGATAGCACGCTTTCAGATGCTCAACGTGAGGCTGTGTTCGCTCGCTGGCCTGGTCCTGTCACCTTCGTTTTCCCTGCGCCCGCGACTACGCCTCGTTGGTTGACCGGTCGTTTTGACTCGCTGGCCGTGCGAGTCACCGATCATCCGCTGGTGGTTGCATTGTGCCAGGCTTATGGCAAACCGTTAGTCTCCACCAGTGCTAATTTGAGTGGCTTACCGCCTTGCAGAACGGTAGAGGAAGTCCGCGCGCAGTTTGGTACAGACTTTCCCGTAGTTGAAGGGGAGACCGGAGGGCGTTTGAATCCTTCGGAGATCCGTGATGCTCTGACCGGTGAACAGTTTCGACAGGGGTAATATGAAAGAAGCCTATGCTGTTTTTGGTAATCCGATAGCGCACAGTAAATCGCCCTTTATTCATCAGCAATTTGCAGAGCAGTTGAAAATTGATCATTCCTATGGACGTGTACTGGCACCTATCAATGATTTTGTGAATACGCTGAATGCCTTTTTTGCTGAAGGCGGGAAGGGGGCAAATGTCACTGTGCCTTTTAAGGAAGAGGCGTTTGCGCGTGCCGATGAATTAACGGAGCGGGCATCGCTTGCTGGAGCGGTCAATACTCTTAAACGACTTGAGGATGGGCGTTTACTGGGAGATAACACGGATGGTATCGGCTTATTAAGCGATCTTGAACGTTTATCTTTCATTCGCCCCGGATCGCGAGTTCTGTTGATTGGTGCCGGTGGCGCATCCCGGGGGGTTTTATTACCTCTTCTTTCTCTGGATTGTGCGGTAACCATCGTTAACCGTACTGCTTCGCGCGCAGAAGAACTGGCACAAATCTTCTCCCATACCGGCAGCGTGCAGGCGGTGGGAATGGACGATCTTGATAATTACAGTTTTGATTTAATTATTAATGCGACATCTAGCGGAATTAGCGGTGAGGTACCAGCCATTCCGACATCGCTTATTCACTCCTCTGTCTATTGCTATGACATGTTTTATCAGCAAGGGAATACACCGTTCCTTTCCTGGTGTGCTGAACATGGGGCGAAACAGTATGCCGATGGTCTGGGGATGCTGGTGGGACAAGCAGCGCACGCCGTTTTACTCTGGCATGGTGTATTGCCACAGATTGAGCCCGTCATCAAAAGCATGCAACAGGAAATGTCGGCATGAATCAGGCGATCCAGTTTCCCGATCGAGAAGAATGGCTGACGGATATTAGCGCCGTTGTTTTCCCTGCGTTGGTCCATGGTATGCAGTTAACATGCGCTATATCAGGGGAGACGTTGGCGTCCCGCTTTGGCGGCTGCACGCCTGAACAATGGCTGGAAATCTTTCAACAGCATCGCTGGGACCTGGAAGAAGAGGCCGAAGCATTGATCCAGGACCAGCAGGAAGACTCTCAGGGTTGGGTTTGGTTACTCTGATTTAAATACTCATCTTTCCATTTAACGTAGTTGTTAGCAGAGTATTTTAAGCCTGCTTTCTCTTCGTCACTTAATGGCCGGATCTGTTTAACCGGGCTACCCAGGTACAGATATCCACTCTCCAGGCGTTTGTTTTGCGGCACCAGGCTTCCTGCCCCAATCATAACGTCGTCTTCTACCACTACGCCGTCCAATAAAATTGATCCCATACCGACCAATACGCGGTTGCCAACGATGCAGCCGTGTAGCATGACTTTATGACCGACCGTCACATCCTCACCCACGATCAATGGATTACCTTGCGGATTAGATGTGGATTTATGTGTGACATGGAGAACGCTGCCGTCCTGAATGTTTGTACGGGCGCCGATTTGTACATAGTTGACGTCGCCACGAATCGCAACCAACGGCCAAATCCCGACGTCATCAGCCAAACGAGTATCACCAATGACGACGCTACTGGTGTCGATCATCACGCGTTTTCCGATCTGTGGGAAAAGATCCTTATAAGGACGTAATACATCAGACATGTTTACCTCAACAAAAATAGAGCAGTAATGAAGACTTTGGTTGGATTATCGAGACTGTGCAAGTGATTTAGCTATCAAAAATCAGCCAAATTGTGCAGGAATATAGCGAAAGGGGTGAAAAACAAGCACTCAGCAAAAAAGATCCAAAAAATACTTGTGCTAAAAAATGGGATCCCTATAATGCGCCTCCATCGACACGGCGGATGTGAATCACTTCACGCAAACAGCCGGTTCGGTTGAAGAGAAAAACCTGAAAATGAGGGTTGACTCTGAAAGAGGAAAGCGTAATATACGCCACCTCGCGACAGAGCGCTAAAGCGCGTCGCAACTGCTCTTTAACAATTTATCAGACAATCTGTGTGGGCACTCGAAGATACGGATTCTTAACGTCGCAAGACGAAAAATGAATACCAAGTCTCTGAGTGAACACGTAATTCATTACGAAGTTTAATTCACGAGCATCAAACTTAAATTGAAGAGTTTGATCATGGCTCAGATTGAACGCTGGCGGCAGGCCTAACACATGCAAGTCGAACGGTAGCACAGAGGAGCTTGCTCCTTGGGTGACGAGTGGCGGACGGGTGAGTAATGTCTGGGAAACTGCCCGATGGAGGGGGATAACTACTGGAAACGGTAGCTAATACCGCATAACGTCGCAAGACCAAAGAGGGGGACCTTCGGGCCTCTTGCCATCGGATGTGCCCAGATGGGATTAGCTAGTAGGTGGGGTAACGGCTCACCTAGGCGACGATCCCTAGCTGGTCTGAGAGGATGACCAGCCACACTGGAACTGAGACACGGTCCAGACTCCTACGGGAGGCAGCAGTGGGGAATATTGCACAATGGGCGCAAGCCTGATGCAGCCATGCCGCGTGTATGAAGAAGGCCTTCGGGTTGTAAAGTACTTTCAGCGAGGAGGAAGGTGTTGTGGTTAATAACCGCAGCAATTGACGTTACTCGCAGAAGAAGCACCGGCTAACTCCGTGCCAGCAGCCGCGGTAATACGGAGGGTGCAAGCGTTAATCGGA
Organism: Citrobacter sp. RHBSTW-00599; assembly: GCF_013784065.1. Classification (NCBI taxonomy): domain Bacteria; kingdom Pseudomonadati; phylum Pseudomonadota; class Gammaproteobacteria; order Enterobacterales; family Enterobacteriaceae; genus Citrobacter; species Citrobacter sp. RHBSTW-00599. The sequence continues at coordinate 429,555 of NZ_CP056717.1, forward strand.
ATTACTGGGCGTAAAGCGCACGCAGGCGGTCTGTCAAGTCGGATGTGAAATCCCCGGGCTCAACCTGGGAACTGCATCCGAAACTGGCAGGCTAGAGTCTTGTAGAGGGGGGTAGAATTCCAGGTGTAGCGGTGAAATGCGTAGAGATCTGGAGGAATACCGGTGGCGAAGGCGGCCCCCTGGACAAAGACTGACGCTCAGGTGCGAAAGCGTGGGGAGCAAACAGGATTAGATACCCTGGTAGTCCACGCCGTAAACGATGTCGACTTGGAGGTTGTGCCCTTGAGGCGTGGCTTCCGGAGCTAACGCGTTAAGTCGACCGCCTGGGGAGTACGGCCGCAAGGTTAAAACTCAAATGAATTGACGGGGGCCCGCACAAGCGGTGGAGCATGTGGTTTAATTCGATGCAACGCGAAGAACCTTACCTACTCTTGACATCCACGGAACTTGGCAGAGATGCCTTGGTGCCTTCGGGAACCGTGAGACAGGTGCTGCATGGCTGTCGTCAGCTCGTGTTGTGAAATGTTGGGTTAAGTCCCGCAACGAGCGCAACCCTTATCCTTTGTTGCCAGCGGTCCGGCCGGGAACTCAAAGGAGACTGCCAGTGATAAACTGGAGGAAGGTGGGGATGACGTCAAGTCATCATGGCCCTTACGAGTAGGGCTACACACGTGCTACAATGGCATATACAAAGAGAAGCGACCTCGCGAGAGCAAGCGGACCTCATAAAGTATGTCGTAGTCCGGATTGGAGTCTGCAACTCGACTCCATGAAGTCGGAATCGCTAGTAATCGTGGATCAGAATGCCACGGTGAATACGTTCCCGGGCCTTGTACACACCGCCCGTCACACCATGGGAGTGGGTTGCAAAAGAAGTAGGTAGCTTAACCTTCGGGAGGGCGCTTACCACTTTGTGATTCATGACTGGGGTGAAGTCGTAACAAGGTAACCGTAGGGGAACCTGCGGTTGGATCACCTCCTTACCTTAAAGAAACGTTCTTTGTAGTGCTCACACAGATTGTCTGATGAAAATTAGCAGTAAGAAAATCTCTGCAGGCTTGTAGCTCAGGTGGTTAGAGCGCACCCCTGATAAGGGTGAGGTCGGTGGTTCAAGTCCACTCAGGCCTACCAAATTCGCCTCCGTGCTGTGTTACGGCGATGCTCGCATACTTCAGTATGCTTCGCACCACCGCGCCTTGCCCGGAAACGAATTAGGGTACAGAGATTAGCATTTACGATGGGGTTATAGCTCAGCTGGGAGAGCGCCTGCCTTGCACGCAGGAGGTCTGCGGTTCGATCCCGCATAGCTCCACCATCCCTTACTGCAAAAAAACAAGAAAACTTCAGAGTGTACCTGAAAAGGTTCACTGCGAAGTTTTGCTCTTTAAAAATCTGGATCAAGCTGAAAATTGAAACGACACACTGTTTCATTTCTCCGTAAACAAGAAATGAAAAGCGGTGTGTTCGAGTCTCTCAAATTTTCGCAACACTGAAGTGTTTTACGAAACATCTTCGGGTTGTGAGGTTAAGCGACTAAGCGTACACGGTGGATGCCCTGGCAGTCAGAGGCGATGAAGGACGTGCTAATCTGCGATAAGCGTCGGTAAGGTGATATGAACCGTTATAACCGGCGATTTCCGAATGGGGAAACCCAGTGTGATTCGTCACACTATCATTACGTGAATACATAGCGTAATGAAGCGAACCGGGGGAACTGAAACATCTAAGTACCCCGAGGAAAAGAAATCAACCGAGATTCCCCCAGTAGCGGCGAGCGAACGGGGAGCAGCCCAGAGTCTGAATCAGCATGTGTGGTAGTGGAACGGTCTGGAAAGTCCGGCGATACAGGGTGATAGCCCCGTACACAAAAGTGCATGTGTTGTGAACTCGAAGAGTAGGGCGGGACACGTGGTATCCTGTCTGAATATGGGGGGACCATCCTCCAAGGCTAAATACTCCTGACTGACCGATAGTGAACCAGTACCGTGAGGGAAAGGCGAAAAGAACCCCGGCGAGGGGAGTGAAAAAGAACCTGAAACCGTGTACGTACAAGCAGTGGGAGCCTCTTTATGGGGTGACTGCGTACCTTTTGTATAATGGGTCAGCGACTTATATTCTGTAGCAAGGTTAACCGAATAGGGGAGCCGAAGGGAAACCGAGTCTTAACTGGGCGTTAAGTTGCAGGGTATAGACCCGAAACCCGGTGATCTAGCCATGGGCAGGTTGAAGGTTGGGTAACACTAACTGGAGGACCGAACCGACTAATGTTGAAAAATTAGCGGATGACTTGTGGCTGGGGGTGAAAGGCCAATCAAACCGGGAGATAGCTGGTTCTCCCCGAAAGCTATTTAGGTAGCGCCTCGTGAACTCATCTTCGGGGGTAGAGCACTGTTTCGGCTAGGGGGTCATCCCGACTTACCAACCCGATGCAAACTGCGAATACCGAAGAATGTTATCACGGGAGACACACGGCGGGTGCTAACGTCCGTCGTGAAGAGGGAAACAACCCAGACCGCCAGCTAAGGTCCCAAAGTCATGGTTAAGTGGGAAACGATGTGGGAAGGCACAGACAGCCAGGATGTTGGCTTAGAAGCAGCCATCATTTAAAGAAAGCGTAATAGCTCACTGGTCGAGTCGGCCTGCGCGGAAGATGTAACGGGGCTAAACCATGCACCGAAGCTGCGGCAGCGACACTATGTGTTGTTGGGTAGGGGAGCGTTCTGTAAGCCGTTGAAGGTGTGCTGTGAGGCATGCTGGAGGTATCAGAAGTGCGAATGCTGACATAAGTAACGATAATGCGGGTGAAAAACCCGCACGCCGGAAGACCAAGGGTTCCTGTCCAACGTTAATCGGGGCAGGGTGAGTCGACCCCTAAGGCGAGGCCGAAAGGCGTAGTCGATGGGAAACAGGTTAATATTCCTGTACTTGGTGTTACTGCGAGGGGGGGACGGAGAAGGCTATGTTAGCCGGGCGACGGTTGTCCCGGTTTAAGCATGTAGGCGGAGATTCCAGGTAAATCCGGAGTCTTGTTAACGCTGAGGTGTGATGACGAGGCACTACGGTGCTGAAGTAACAAATGCCCTGCTTCCAGGAAAAGCCTCTAAGCATCAGGTAACACAAAATCGTACCCCAAACCGACACAGGTGGTCAGGTAGAGAATACCAAGGCGCTTGAGAGAACTCGGGTGAAGGAACTAGGCAAAATGGTGCCGTAACTTCGGGAGAAGGCACGCTGATATGTAGGTGAAGTGATTTACTCATGGAGCTGAAATCAGTCGAAGATACCAGCTGGCTGCAACTGTTTATTAAAAACACAGCACTGTGCAAACACGAAAGTGGACGTATACGGTGTGACGCCTGCCCGGTGCCGGAAGGTTAATTGATGGGGTTATCCGTAAGGAGAAGCTCTTGATCGAAGCCCCGGTAAACGGCGGCCGTAACTATAACGGTCCTAAGGTAGCGAAATTCCTTGTCGGGTAAGTTCCGACCTGCACGAATGGCGTAATGATGGCCAGGCTGTCTCCACCCGAGACTCAGTGAAATTGAACTCGCTGTGAAGATGCAGTGTACCCGCGGCAAGACGGAAAGACCCCGTGAACCTTTACTATAGCTTGACACTGAACACTGGTCCTTGATGTGTAGGATAGGTGGGAGGCTTTGAAGTGTGGACGCCAGTCTGCATGGAGCCAACCTTGAAATACCACCCTTTAATGGCTGGTGTTCTAACGTAGACCCGTGATCCGGGTTGCGGACAGTGTCTGGTGGGTAGTTTGACTGGGGCGGTCTCCTCCTAAAGAGTAACGGAGGAGCACGAAGGTTAGCTAATCCTGGTCGGACATCAGGAGGTTAGTGCAAAGGCATAAGCTAGCTTGACTGCGAGAGTGACGGCTCGAGCAGGTGCGAAAGCAGGTCTTAGTGATCCGGTGGTTCTGAATGGAAGGGCCATCGCTCAACGGATAAAAGGTACTCCGGGGATAACAGGCTGATACCGCCCAAGAGTTCATATCGACGGCGGTGTTTGGCACCTCGATGTCGGCTCATCACATCCTGGGGCTGAAGTAGGTCCCAAGGGTATGGCTGTTCGCCATTTAAAGTGGTACGCGAGCTGGGTTTAGAACGTCGTGAGACAGTTCGGTCCCTATCTGCCGTGGGCGCTGGAGAATTGAGGGGGGCTGCTCCTAGTACGAGAGGACCGGAGTGGACGCATCACTGGTGTTCGGGTTGTCATGCCAATGGCATTGCCCGGTAGCTAAATGCGGAAGAGATAAGTGCTGAAAGCATCTAAGCACGAAACTTGCCCCGAGATGAGTTCTCCCTGACCCTTTAAGGGTCCTGAAGGAACGTTGAAGACGACGACGTTGATAGGTCGGGTGTGTAAGCGTAGCGATACGTTGAGCTAACCGATACTAATGAACCGTGAGGCTTAACCTTACAACGCCGAAGATGTTTTGGCGGATGAGACATCGAAATTCAGCTTGATTACAGATTACATTGACAGACCCGAGAGGTGTGTTGATAAACAGAATTTGCCTGGCGGCTGTAGCGCGGTGGTCCCACCTGACCCCATGCCGAACTCAGAAGTGAAACGCCGTAGCGCCGATGGTAGTGTGGGGTCTCCCCATGCGAGAGTAGGGAACTGCCAGGCATCAAATTTAGTGTGCTGATATGGCTCAGTTGGTAGAGCGCACCCTTGGTAAGGGTGAGGTCCCCAGTTCGACTCTGGGTATCAGCACCAGTTTTTCGGTTAAAGTTTGGCACTTAGAAAAGAATTTGTCTGGCGGCTGTAGCGCGGTGGTCCCACCTGACCCCATGCCGAACTCAGAAGTGAAACGCCGTAGCGCCGATGGTAGTGTGGGGTCTCCCCATGCGAGAGTAGGGAACTGCCAGACATCAAATAAAAACAAAAGGCCCAGTCTTTCGACTGGGCCTTTTGCTTTATCTGTTAAACGCCAGTGCTGTATCCGGCGCATGGCTTTAATGGATAACCTGCGACAAAAACGCACGCGTGCGTTCAGATTTGGGGTGAGCAAAAAACTCATCCGGTGCTGCCTGTTCAACAATCTCGCCAAGATCCATAAAGATCACCCGGTCGGCCACTGTACGGGCAAAGCCCATTTCATGGGTAACACACAGCATGGTCATGCCTGATTGTGCCAGACCTATCATGGTATCAAGCACTTCTTTTACCATTTCAGGATCCAACGCTGATGTGGGTTCATCGAATAACATGATTTTGGGTTTCATGCACAGTGAGCGTGCAATGGCCACGCGCTGTTGCTGCCCACCAGAGATTTGCCCAGGATACTTATACGCATGTTCAGCAATGCGAACTCGCTCAAGGTAGTGCATTGCCAGAGCTTCAGCCTCTTTTTTTGGCATCTTTTGCACCCAGATCGGTGCCAGCGTGCAGTTTTGCAGGACCGTCAAATGAGGAAAGAGATTAAAGTGCTGAAAGACCATGCCAACTTCTTGTCTGACGCGCTCAATATTGCGGATATCTTCATTGAGTTCGATCCCATCCACCACAATACGTCCTTGCTGATGCTCTTCCAGATGGTTGATACAGCGGATAGTTGTCGATTTACCCGAACCGGAAGGTCCGCATAATACGATGCGTTCTCCCTGCTTTACCTTCAGGTTGATGTTTTTCAAGACGTGAAACTGTCCGTACCATTTGTTGACGTTTTCCAGCGTAATCATCGCGTCGGTAGACGGCATTAATAATTGGCTCATAAATTCCTCAGTGCGGTGTACGCCCGGTGTTAAAACGTTTTTCCAGATGTTGGCTGTAACGCGACATGCTAAAACAGAAGATCCAGTAAATCAGTGCAGCGAAAACATATCCTTCCGTCGACATACCCAACCATGCAGGGTCCACAGTTGCCTGCTGCACGCTACTGAAGAGATCAAACAGGCCGATGATGATGACCAGACTGGTATCCTTAAACAGGGCGATAATCGTGTTAACCAGACCCGGAATAACCAGCTTGAGGGCTTGCGGAAGAATGACCAGCCCTTGCGTTTTCCAGTACCCTAACGCCAGTGATTCAGCGGCTTCATACTGACCTTTTGGTAGGGCCTGTAACCCTCCGCGAACCACTTCTGCGACATACGCCGACTGGAAAAGAATCACGCCGACCAGCGCCCGGATAAGTTTGTCGATACTGGTCCCTTCGGACATAAACAGAGGAAGCATGACCGAGGACATAAAAAGGACGGTAATCAACGGCACACCGCGCCAGAACTCAATGAAAATGACGGATAAAATCCGCACGACTGGCATATGAGACCGACGTCCAAGCGCCAGTAAAATACCCCACGGAAGCGCGCCCGCAATCCCCACGGATGCAATGATAAGCGTCAGTGTTAATCCGCCCCACTGTCGGGTTTCTACGCGCTCAAGTCCGAAAAAACCACCGTACATCAACCACCAGACCACCACGGGATAAACGACGGCCCAGACGGCGATATAGCGGCCACGGTGAGGCATAGATTTCCAGAACATAGGGACGATAGAGGCCAGGCCAATGATCAGGGCCAGATTTACGCGCCAGCGCTGATCGTGGGGATAAAGTCCATACATGAATTGCCCAAAGCGTTCATGAATGAACACCCAGCAAGCCCCTGCTTTGGTGCAGTCTGCGCGGGTTGAACCGACCCAGTTGGCCTGAAAGAATACCCAGTTCAGCAGTGGCGGAAGAAATGACCAAATCAGCCAAATGCACAGCAGCGTGAGCAGGCTATTTGACCAACTGGAGAACAGGTTTTTACGCACCCAGAGTAGACTGCGGCTTGCCGGGTTACTGTTCTGACGCGAGGGGTGAGACAGCAGTGCTTTTGTCATCATGGCTCCTTAGCGCTCAATCAGTGCAATACGGCGGTTATAAATATTCATCAGCAGAGAAATGCTCAGGCTGATGATCAGGTACACCGACATCGTGATAGCAATAGTTTCAATGGCTTGCCCTGTTTGATTGAGTACCGTGCCGGCAAACAGTGAAACCATATCCGGGTAGCCAATGGCGGCCGCAAGAGAGGAGTTTTTGACGATATTCAGATACTGGCTGGTTAATGGGGGAATGATGACGCGTAGCGCCTGTGGGATGATCACCTGGCGCAGTGTCACCGGATTTGGCAGACCCAGCGAGCGTGCTGCTTCATGTTGGCCATAAGGAACGGCCTGGATTCCCGCTCGAATAATTTCTGCAATAAACGCCGAGGTATACACTGAAAGCGCCAGCGTCAGGGCAGCCAGTTCGGGAATAAGCACCATACCGCCACGGAAGTTAAAACCGCGAAGGGCGGGGATATCCCAGTGAAGCGCTGCGCCAAACAGCCACTGTGAGATCATCGGTAAAAGCACGATCAGCGCCAGAGCCGTGGGCCAGGTCCGGCGTAGCTGACCGGTTTTAGTCTGGTGCATTCTGTTGTAGCGAAATAGCCCGATAGTGACGACGATAGTGATAATTACAGCGCCGCAAAAGGCAAAAAATCCTTCTCCCATTTGCGGTGCCGGAATATAGAGCCCCCGGTTACTCAGAAACATCAAGTCCAGCGCGTTAACGGCCTGACGTGGGCCGGGCAGGTTACGTAATACGGCGAAATACCAAAAGAAGATCTGCAGCAGCGGCGGTATATTGCGGAACGTTTCGATGTAGATCGTCGAGAGCTTTCGTAATAACCAGTTATCTGACAGGCGTGCCAGTCCGAGAAAGAAACCAATAATTGATGCGAAAACAATACACAGTGCAGAAACCAATAGTGTATTGAGTAGGCCAACGATAAAGACACGGCCATACGTATCGCCTTGCTCGTAATCGATCAGATGCTGGACAATACCAAATCCGGCGCTGCGATCGAGAAAAGAGAATCCCGAGGTAATACCGCTATTGTTCAGGTTATTTATCGTATTATGAATGAGATAGACCGCAATACTGACGACCACAATGACGGCAAGTATTTGAAATAACCAGGCGCGGACCGCAGGGTTAGAAAAGGATAACGATCCTTTTACGATTGAGCGGCGATGGAACATAAGAAAACCTCGGTAACTATGACTCTGGACTGAGCGCCGCAGTCGCGGCGCCCGTTACATCACTACGCATTAGCGCACCGGTGGCGCATATTGAATGCCACCGTTATTCCAGAGGTTGTTCTGTCCACGTTTGATCTTCAGTGGGCTTTCCGATCCCACGTTACGCTCAAAGATCTCCGAGTAGTTACCTACCTGCTTGATAATGTTGTAAGCCCATTTGTTATCAAGCTTCAGATCCTTGCCATAGTCCCCTTCTTTGCCTAACAGGTGCGCCATATCTGGCGTTGCAGGATTAGCCGCTTTTTCATCGACATTTTTCGAGTTAACGCCCATTTCTTCCGCATTCAGCATGGCGAACAGCGTCCAGCGAACAATGGAGAACCACTCATCGTCCCCACGACGTACGACAGGTCCCAGCGGTTCTTTAGAAATAACTTCTGGCAGGACAATCCACTCCGCAGGATTACTCAGCTTGATTCGCAGGGCGTACAACTGAGACTGGTCGGAAGCCAGCGTGTCGCAGCGTCCAGATTCCAGAGCTTTAGCTGATTCATCCGAGCGGTCAAAGGTGACAGGGGTGTACTTCATGTTGTTGGCTTTAAAGTAGTCAGCCACGTTCAGTTCGGTATCTGTTCCTGCCTGGATACAAACCGTTGCGCCATCCAGCTCTTTAGCACTCTTGAGACCCGCTTTATTGTGGGTAAGAAAACCAATGCCGTCGTAATACGTTACGCCAGTGAAAGACATTCCCATTCCTGCGTCACGAGAGGAGGTCCAGGTGGTATTACGAGAGAGCATGTCGACTTCACCTGATTGTAGTGCGGTAAAGCGTTCCTTGGCGGTGAGCGGGGTATATTTTACTTTGCTATCATCGCCAAATACGGCGGAGGCAACGCCACGACATACGTCGACATCAATTCCTGAGAACTTACCGCTTGCATCGGCATAAGAAAAGCCAGGCAACCCGTCACTGATCCCACACTGCACAAAACCTTTTTTCTTTACGGCATCAAGTGTTGCGCCGGCATGTGCCTGATTTGCAACCGCAAGCAGCACGCCGGCCGCAGCCAGGCTGGCTATTATCATCTTTTTCATAGAGCATCCTGTGTGGAGGAATTATTGTTATGAAAACGTTCTGAAAACGTCTTTTACCTGTCTGTGGCTATGGCCATACTCTTTTAAGCAAAGGTAGTGCCAGGTTTTTGCGCACGATTATTCGACGCAATATCCAGAGTGTAGACAGGAAAAAATAAATGCAGCGCCCTGAAGTGGTGCAAAATTGAAACGTAAGCCACATTTCGGCGCAAAAAATTTAAAAATCAAACCGGACGCGTGATAACGATTTCGTACGTTAATATTGATGACGTGAGAATAATGAAAAGAAAGCGCGCTGTTACGAAGAACTGAAAAAATGCTAATTTCAAATCGTGGATATGTGAGGAAAATCTATAATAATTTCATTATACGTTGAGTGCTATATACCAACGTTTTGTCTTATATGAAGATTTAATTCTTATTGCAAAAAGCGCGGTACCCACCGCGCTTTTAAGAAGATTTATTTGGTCAGGGCGACTATCCCAAGCGTCAGCCCGGCAACGGCTGCTGCGCCACCGGCGATGGCTCCGGCTGTTTCCCAGTTATCCTGCGTGGTGCCTTTCATACAGGTATTGGTATGAACCAGGCGCCCCTGATCGTCGTATACAGGTACGCAAGGAGAATCGTGTGCACAGCCGGCCAGGAATACGGTAAGCAATGCAACGGATATTAATCTTTTCATGGTGTTACCTCAAAAATAAGCGTTTCGCTAATTGAGCAAAGACAAACGCTAAGCCATCTGCGAACTCGGCGATTATTTTACCACTTCTTAAAAAAATACTGACATGAGGAATAATCTCAATTCATGTGGATTGTAAAAATAATGGATAAAAAGAAAGGTGACTGGCGATTTTTTCAGGAAGGGTTTATTAGAAATAAATGGCTATCTTATTAATAAATAAAGAGGGGCATCTTGGGTTAAAAAGGCGTCCTAAGACGCCTTTATTTTACAAATTAAACGTTGCGCCGACTAAAACGGCGTCTGACGACAACGAAGAAGACGGGGACGAAGAAGATTGCCAACAATGTCGCGGTCAGCATGCCTCCCATTACGCCTGTACCAACCGCATTCTGCGCCCCGCTACCTGCTCCGTGGCTGATAACCAGAGGCATAACCCCCAGAATAAACGCCAGAGATGTCATCAGGATTGGACGAAGACGCATGCGTGACGCCTCCAGTGTGGCTTCAATCAACCCTTTACCTTCTTTATCCATCAAGTCTTTGGCAAACTCCACGATAAGGATAGCGTTTTTGGCGGAAAGACCGATGGTAGTCAGCAGACCTACCTGGAAGTAAACGTCGTTATTCAGACCGCGTATGGACGCCGCCAGAAGCGCACCGACCACGCCGAGCGGTACAACCAACATGACTGAAAATGGAATAGACCAGCTCTCATACAATGCGGCGAGACACAGGAAGACGACGATTAACGAAATAGCGTATAACGCAGGTGCCTGATTGCCGGAGAGCCGTTCCTGATATGACATTCCCGTCCAGTCATAGCCGATACCGGTTGGCAGCTGTGCTGCCAGGTTTTCCATGAGCGCCATGGCTTCACCGGTGCTTCGACCCGGCGCGGCCTCTCCCAGTATTTCCATTGATGGCATACCGTTGTAACGCTCCAGGCGGGGTGAACCATAAATCCAATGCGACGAACTGAACGCAGAGAATGGCACCATTTCACCATTCCCACTACGTACGTAGAGATTGTTGATATCATTGGGTAACATACGGAACGGTGCGTCAGCCTGAACGTATACCTTTTTCACTCGGCCATGATCGATAAAATCGTTCACATAGGTGCCGCCAAGGGCCGTGGAAATCGTTTGGTTTATATCCGACAGACTTACGCCTAACGCCTGGGCTTTTTCCTGATCAATATCCAGCTTAAATTGTGGGGTATCTTCCAGACCGTTAGGGCGCACGCGCACCAGCAAATCTGGATGTTCTCTCACCATACCCAGCAACTGGTTCCGGGCTTTCGTCAGTTCTGTATGACCGAGGTTAGCCTGATCAATTAACTGAAAATCAAAGCCGGTCGCGGTACCCAGTTCAAGAATGGCAGGCATGTTGAACGGGAACACCAGTCCATCTTTAATCTGGCTGAACGCCCTGGTCGCACGTTCGACGATAGCCGTCACGCCGTTTTCATCGCCCGAACGCTCTTCCCATGGTTTGAGGCTAATAAAGACGATACCGGAGTTCTGTCCCTGGCCGCTAAAGCTGAAGCCATTAACGGTGAACACCGATTTTACGTTCGCTTTTTCCTGGTTCAGGTAGTAATTCTGAATCTGATCCAGCACCTGCTGTGTGCGCGTCTGTGTCGCACCGGCAGGAAGTTGCACCATTGTCATAAAGACCCCCTGATCCTCTTCGGGCAAGAAGGAGGTAGGGAGGCGTAAAAACAGAACAGCCATTCCGCCGACGATAAGAACATATAGCAACAAGTAGCGTCCGGTTTTGCGCAGAATACCGCTGATACTATTGCTGTAATGCCCGACGCTTTTATCGAACAGGGCGTTAAACCATCCGAAAAAACCGCCTTTCTTTTCAACATGTCCGGCGGAAACGGGTTTTAGCAGCGTTGCGCAAAGCGCTGGCGTAAGAATGAGGGCGACCAGAACAGAAAGCGCCATCGCTGAAACAATGGTCAGAGAGAACTGGCGGTAAATGGCGCCGGTCGAGCCGCCAAAGAACGCCATGGGGATAAATACCGCCGAGAGTACCATCGCGATCCCGACCAGTGCGCCCTGGATCTGGACCATGGATTTCTGCGTCGCCTCTTTGGGCGGCAGTTTCTCTTCCGCCATGACGCGTTCGACGTTTTCTACTACCACGATGGCGTCATCGACCAGCAGGCCGATGGCCAGCACCATTCCGAACATCGTTAGCGTGTTGATGGAGAATCCAAATGCGGCGAGGATCGCGAATGTTCCCAACAGCACGACAGGCACTGCGATAGTTGGAATCAGCGTGGCGCGCAGATTTTGCAGGAACAGGTACATCACCAGGAAGACGAGGATGATGGCTTCAAACAGCGTTTTCACCACCTCGTTAATCGAGATTTTTACAAATGGTGTAGTGTCATAGGGGTAAACCACTTGCAAACCTTGCGGGAAGAAAGGTTGTAACTCAGCCAGCTTTGCTTTGACGCCTGCGGCAGTATCCAGCGCGTTTGCACCGGTCGCCAGCTTAATGCCCAGGCCTGTTGCAGGCTGACCATTAATTTTCGTCACCATGTTATAGTTTTCGCCGCCGAGTTCGATGCGGGCTACATCTCTGAGGTGAACCATTGAGCCATCCTGGCCCACCTTCAGCGTTATGCGGCCAAACTCTTCCGGCGTTTTCAGGCGTGTCTGAGCAATAATGGAGGCATTAAGTTGTTGACCCTGGACGGATGGTGCGCCTCCCAGTTGGCCTGCGGCAATCTGATTGTTTTGCGTTCTCAGTTGATTGATAACGTCCAGAGGAGTCAACTGATATTTGTTCATTGCGTTGCTGTCGAGCCAGATGCGCATTGCGTACTGTGCACCAAACATCTGGACATCGCCGACACCTGCTGTTCGGCTTATTGCGTCTTTAACGTTAGACGCCACATAGTCGGAAATATCATCCTGCGTCAGATTGTTATTATCGGAGACAAAACCCGCCACCATCAGGAAACCGCTACTGGATTTCTCGACGCTGATCCCCTGCTGCTGTACTTCCTGAGGCAGTAAGGGCATCGCTAACTGTAATTTGTTTTGCACCTGGACCTGTGCGATATCCGGGTCAGTACCCGACTCGAAAGTCAGAGTAATGGTGACGCTCCCGGAGGAATCGCTGGTGGAGGACATATACATCAGGTTATCGATACCGTTCATATTCTGTTCGATAACCTGCGTAACCGTGTCTTGTACCGTCTGCGCATCCGCACCTGGGTAGGTGGCAGAAATAGCGACCGCAGGAGGTGCAATGGTCGGATACTGTGCAACGGGCAGTTGCATGATTGCCAGAGCCCCTGCCATCATCAGAATGATGGCCAGAACCCAGGCAAAAATAGGGCGATTGATAAAAAAGTTAGCCATGTCCGGTTACCTTATTGCGCAGTTTTTGCGGCTGGAGTTTCGGTATCGGTGGTTGCTTTAACCTTTACGCCGGGACGCGCTTTCTGCAATCCGCTGACGATAACCTTATCGCCAGGCTGTAAGCCCTCGCTGATTAACCACTTATCACCTATCGCCTGAGTAGCAACGACGGTGCGAGCCTCGACCTGACTCTTGTCATTGACAACCATCACCGTTGCATCGCCGCGTGGCGTACGCGTTACCCCTTGTTGGGGAACGAGAATGGCATTCGGCTGGACGCCTTCATCAATACGAGCACGCACAAACATGCCCGGCAGCAGCGTGTGCTGTGGGTTAGGGAATACGGCCCTGAGGGTGATGGATCCGGTACTTTCATCAACGGTGACATCAGAGAACTGCAACGCACCTTTCAGCGGGTACGACTGACCATTTTCCATCACCAGTTCGACGGTACTGCTGGCGCTGTCTTTATGCAGGCTCCCTTGCTCAACGGACTGTTTAAGGCGCATAAAGTCATTACTGGACTGTGTTACGTCGACGTAAATAGGATCAAGTTGTTGCACGGTAGCAAGTTCAGTTGCCTGGCTATTCGTGACTAATGCGCCTTCGGTGACGTTAGATTTACCGATACGTCCGCTAATGGGCGATGTCACTTTGGTGTAGGCCAGGTTTATACGAGCACTTTCGACCGCCGCTTTTGCCGCGATAACGGAGGCATCGGCCTGGCGAGCATCAGCAATGGCCTGATCGTACTCTTGCTGGCTGATGTACTTAGTGCCAACCAGCGGGACATAACGTTTTACCGTTAAATGTGCGATAGCTGCTGCCGCTTCACTCTTTGCCAGTTCGCCTTTGGCGCTGTCGTAGTCAGCCTGGTAAGTCGCAGGATCGATCTGATAAAGCGACTGACCGGCTTCAACATCGCTTCCCTCGGTGAAATTCCGTTTAAGTACAATCCCGCTGACCTGAGGACGGACTTCAGCAATACGAAATGCTGTTGTGCGCCCTGGTAATTCGGTCGTCACGGCTAAAGGCGCCTTTTCGACGACATGGACAGTCACCTGTGGTTCTGCGGGGTGAGCTTGTGTTTCTCCCTGATCGTTACAACCGGCGAGTAATACAGCGGACATGATGATGAATGAGGGCAGGAGTGAAAACCTGGCATTTTTCGTCATTTCTATTCCTTAAAAAACCGAACGCTCGTTATTAACCGGGTAACGCAGAGGCGATAACGCGCACAAGTAAAAATAATGGTTGGCTATCCTACAAATTATTAGCTTGCGATGTAAGCAATACTTATTTATGGGCGCGATACACGGCACGTAAAAACAAAAAATGATTAATCTTCGGTTGTTTCATTATGGTTTTAATAGTAATGCAATGATGCGCATAAACACATATTGAAATAAGTATTTGGTTGGTGAATATATTGGTGGTTGTTATTTGTTTTGTTTATTCGTGTGCAATATCCATAATTAACTGTTTTAGAACTCGTCTAAATAAACGCTAAGTGATACATTTGTTCCGTTTAGCAAATATTACATAAGAAAGTTAATCATTCTCTACCTTACCTCAGACAGTCGAAACCATGGCCAGAAAAACGAAAGCTGATGCCCTCAAAACACGACAGCACCTGATAGAAACAGCGATTATGCAGTTTGCCGTGCGTGGTGTTAGCAATACGACGTTAAACGACATTGCGGATGCCGCCAGCGTGACGCGGGGGGCGCTCTATTGGCATTTTGAAAATAAGACGCAATTGTTCAATGCGCTATGGTTACAACAACCTTCATTACGCGATCTTATTCAGGATAAGCTTATTGGTCGTTGGGGGGATAATCCTTTACAGCGACTGCGTGAAAAGTTTGTAGTGGGATTGCAATATATTGCACAGAATCCTCGCCAGCAGGCATTAATGCAAATTTTATATCATAAATGTGAATTTCATAACGATATGATATCAGAACAGACCATCCGCGATAAAATAGGTCTCAGTCATCAAAGTATTCGTGATTCACTGCAAAAGTGCGTGGATGAAAATCTGATTGCTACCAGTCTGGATTTAGATGTCATCATCATTATTCTGCACGGTAGCTTTAGCGGGATAATAAAAAACTGGTTAATGAATCCAGTGAGTTATGATTTGTATGGGCAAGCGCCAGTATTAGTTGATAACGTATTAAAAATGTTAAGCCCAGACGGCTGTGTAATGCAATTAATGCAGAGTGAAAATCAGCCAGGGTAGTTTTAGCCGCCAGGGCCTGACGGCTGTCGACGTATTTTTCGTCGTGCTATTCGAGGTCGACGCAGTTGACCAGCTTGAGGGGGTTCACAGAATTCATATTCCGGCACTTATCGTGCTCCGTTGTCATCAGCTCTATCCACTGAATGAGCAGCGCATCAAAGAGAAAAACGAAGACCGCAAAAACAACCAGCCACCAATACTTGCGAATCATTACCAAACCCTGTGTATTCATGCCCAAGCGTGCAGGGAATATACACGAAATCTGCAAGCTGAAAAGCAGACTTACAATGCCTTTACTTTGCTGAAAGATCGCCGCTCTTTGCTGTTAATCGACTCTTTTTAGACAGATTTTTTGTCTTCCGCTTTTTCACCTTTGCAAGTTCATTCTCTGAAAAATGCGAACCAATGCTCATTCTTCTGAGCCCCATTTTTACGTACTCGGCATTGATTTCAATCCCGACAAATTTGCGACCTAATTCCACGGCAGTGGCACCGGTAGTGAAGCTACCGGCAAACGGATCCAGCACGCTGTCATCTGGACTGGAGGAAGCCAGAATGATGCGTTCAAGGAGGGCTTTGGGTTTTTGAGTCGGGTGATTTTCGTATTCGTCCATCAGATAACGAACGCGTGGAAACTCCCAGACATTGCCTGGTACTTTTTTCTGGTTGTAAGGTTGGGGCGGGTTCTTTCTGTAGTCTATCAGTGCACGTTTAGCGCCCGTTTTGGCTTCAACCAAAATATCATCACGATTAAACGTGTAGTTTTTCTGATCTTTTACCATCATCAGAAGCGGTTCATACATCGAACCAAAGTGATTTTTGGCCTGCACCCCGGAGCTATCGTATGACCACACGATACGGCTCTTGATGGTAAAGAGCTGGCGGCATTTGAGATCGATGTACGGCATGTTCTCCGTACTGTTCATGATGTACATGGTGCCGTGTGATTTGAGAATGCGATGGCACTCGTCAATGCACTCAAACAGCCATGCCAAAAATGCCTCTTCGTCCCAGGATTCCACCATCCCGTCAAAGTCTTTACCGATGTTATAAGGTGGGTCGGCGAAAATGAGATCGACGCTTTCTGACGGCAGCTTTTTCAGTTCGGTCAGAGCATCACCCAGGATTATCTTTTTAGATTCATCGCCAAAATAGACAGGTTCACATCTTGCGTTCATCGCCAAAGCCTCCCGTGTGACGTTAATAAAAAAGGCGCTTCCCCATGCCGAGTAGCGCCTTTTAAAACAAACATTTCGCTGATTAGTATCAGTTCATGCCGTATTTTTTCAGTTTTTTACGCAGCGTACCACGGTTGATGCCCATCATCAGGGCAGCACGGGTCTGGTTACCGCGGGTGTATTGCATCACCATGTCCAACAGGGGCTGTTCTACTTCAGCCAGTACCAGCTCATAGAGATCGTTAACATCCTGACCATTCAATTGAGCAAAATAGTTCTTCAGTGCCTGTTTAACCGAGTCACGCAGGGGCTTTTGAGTTACCTGATCCTGAGAGTTAACGGTAGAAACGGTCAGTACGTCAGAATTTACGCGTTGTTCGAACATAGTTCTGTCAGCTCTTTATTTCTGTTTACGCAAAATTTTCGAAGTATGCCTCCAACGCCGCCAGCTGTTCGCTGGAATCTTCAATGGCGTTGAATGTGCGCCGAAACTGGTCATCCGGAGCGTGTTCCTGGAGATACCAGGATACGTGTTTACGCGCAATTCGGTACCCTTTTGCCTGACCATAAAAGTCGTGCAGTTCCCGAACGTGCGCACAAAGCAAGCGCTTCACCTCTGCCAGAGGCAGCGGGGGCAGCAGCTCCCCAGTGTCCAGATAATGCTGGATTTCCCGAAAGATCCAGGGTCTTCCCTGAGCTGCACGTCCTATCATCAGGGCATCCGCCCCCGTATAGTCGAGTACAGCTCTGGCTTTATGCGGGTCAGTAATGTCGCCATTCGCGATAATCGGAATGGAAACTTTCTGCTTAACTGCCCGAATACTGTCGTACTCAGCATCTCCATTGAACAAACAGGCGCGGGTGCGTCCATGAATGGTCAGAGCCTGAATGCCACAGTCTTCAGCCAGTTGGGCAATCTCTACGCAGTTACGGTGTTCCGGAGCCCAGCCGGTGCGAATCTTGAGTGTGACAGGAACGTCCACTGCATTGACGACCTCGGTTAGTATTGATTTCACTAGATCCGGGTACTGCAAGAGGGCTGAACCTGCGAGCTTGCGATTCACTTTTTTAGCCGGACACCCCATATTGATATCAATAATCTGGGCGCCGCTTTCCACGTTAATACGTGCGGCATCGGCCATCTCAACAGGGTCGCTACCGGCAATTTGCACCGTGCGAATTCCTGGCTCATCAACGTGCACCATCCGTAAACGAGACTTGTCACTTTCCCAAACCTGCGGGTTAGAAGACATCATCTCGGATACCGTCAATCCTGCTCCCATCTCATAGCACAGCGTCCTGAATGGTCTGTCAGTGATGCCAGCCATAGGTGCTGCGATCAGGCGATTTCTGAGCTGGTATTGTCCGATGCGCATGAGTTAAGAAATGACCATACTGTGACTGCAAGGCGGCGTATATTACGCATTTTTCGCACGAGATGAAAGGCCAAACTTTGACCAATCCACTGAGGTGGATCAATGAATTGCCGTAAATATGAACGCATGAAAATATTTAATCATATAAATCATTGCATTATAAAGATGTGTCGATTTTATATACACATATAATTTTGCGTAACTTCTCATTTTTTCTTCAGCCGCAGAAGGTGCTGGCAAGATAATCTGCTGAATTAATCAGCAAATTGTCTCGCCATTGTGTGATCTCTACCTCATTTTAGTACAGGATCTCGATATCTCCTGAATGGCTGTCGATGATCTTGCGTTCATTTACTGGCTGCGGTGGGCGATTGTTCGCAGGCCCAACAATGTAGTGAAATTTATCCAGTTGTTCGGCGGAAAGGGCAACAGGCGTTTTCAGGACAGTCCAGCTGACGCCTTCAGTACAGGGAGGTGTAGTTAGCGAACCACTATAGCGCCAGTAGGTTTTATCGTCGGGTAAAAGTTGGTTGATATCGACTGGCGAGAAGATGGGCATACTGTTGTCCTCCATGGTTGGAAATGACTCCCACAGATTTTGAATCGCCTGGTTAGGTTCGCCGACGTCAAACATGACCGCCACGATAGTGACGTCTCCGTGTTGGTTTTTGTGGACTAACTGCAACTCCAGCGGATAGGTTTTACCGTTGAAGGTATGTTCGCTCGGGGCGTGAAAATCTAATTGTTTTAGAAAATAAATCTTTCCATCAACTTCAATGGAGTTTGAGGTATAGCTACTCATTGTTGCCTGCAGAGTATGGTTAATGCTCTGAAATCTTGTCGGACCATCAACATATTGCATGTTGAGTGAAGGAAGTCCAAGTTTACGAGTTTTGGCGGTCTGGATATCAATGGGTGATTGATTTATTCCGGTCTGGCACGTTGCATACTCTTTGCTGATTTCTCCCCACTGTGCGGGACCAGATTCTCCGCTATAACCCCATGGCGCGGCCAGCGCGGTCAGTGGCATCAGGTATGCTGTCAGTAAAGTTGTGATAAATAGGTTGAAGCGCATACGTTTACTCAACGAAAATCAATATAAATATTAACAAAATCAATAAATTATTATATCGCTGGAGAACGTCTCAGTATGCTGGTCAATTGTCTGAAAATGGCGTGGTCAGGCAACCACGCCGGAAGGGATTATTTTTTCTGACCGGTAATGCGGCACCACTCTTCTTTCTCGACAACCGGATCGAGCGTAAAGAGTTCGGCATAGGCCTCACAGACGCTTTCCGCCTGGCTGGCAAGAATGCCAGAAAGCCCCAGTAAACCGCCCTCAACGGGCAGTACGCTGATTAACGGTGCCAGTTCACGTAATGGGCCTGCGAGGATGTTTGCGACCACCACGTCGGCTTTCATCGCCTCTGGCTGGTCTTTCGGCAGATAAAGCTCCAGACGCTCAGAAACGCCATTACGCTGGGCGTTATCACGGCTGGCCTGAATTGCTTGTGGATCGATGTCTACGCCGATGGCTTTTGCGGCACCCAGCTTCAGTGCCGCAATGGCAAGAATGCCGGAGCCGCAGCCGAAGTCGATGACGGTTTTGCCGTTTAGATCGAGACCGTCCAGCCATTGCAGGCATAGGGAAGTGGTGGGGTGAGTGCCGGTACCAAACGCCAGACCCGGGTCCAGCATCACGTTGACGGCATTCTCATCCGGGACATCGCGCCAGCTTGGGCAAATCCACAAACGTTCACCAAAGCGCATCGGGTGGAAGTTATCCATCCATTCGCGTTCCCAGTCTTTGTCTTCGAGCTGTTCGATTTTATGCGCGAAGCCTGCACCCAGCAGCGGATGCTGCTCCAGGATGGCAACCACTTCTTTCATGTCGGTTTCTGCATCGAACAAGCCGATAACGTCGGTATCTCCCCACAGGCGAGTCTCGCCCGGCAGAGGCTCAAATACCGGCGTATCATGCGTGTCCTGGAAAGTAATGGAAACGGAGCCCGCTTCCATCAGCGCATCGCTCAACTCTTCAGCGTTGGCACCGGTCGTGTTCAGTTTCAGTTGGATCCATGGCATGGCAAAACTCTTTTATTTATCAGTAGTCAATATGGCGGCTTGCGGGACGGCAGAACCGAAACGGTTGCCGATCAGGAAAGCCAGCAAGCTTATCAGTAACGAGGGCACAATCGGGTGGAAACCCAGGTACTGAATGTTAAATGTAGCGAGTACGGCATAAAGAACGCCGCCGATAATCATCGCGCTCAAAGCGCCCGCCGCGTTTGCCCGCTCCCAGTACAGGCCCAGTACCAGCGGCCACAGGAAGACAGCTTCCAGCCCGCCAAACGCCAGCAGGTTAAGCCAGATAATCATTTCTGGCGGTTTCCAGGCGGCCAGTAGCAGTAACGCGCCGAGCAACAGGGTAATCACTGCCGACATGCGCTTCAGCCGGGTTTCGTTTTTCAGCTGTTCCGGACGCAGGTTCAGGTACAGATCCTTAATGATCGTAGCGGAACTTTGCAGCAATTGGGCATTGATCGTCGACATGATCGCGGCCATGGGGGCCGCGAGGAAGATCCCAGCAGCTACCGGCGGCAACACTTTGACCATTAGCGTAGGGATAACCAGATCCGGCACTGTCAGATCAGGGATCACCGCACGCCCCAACGCACCCGCCAGATGCATACCAAACATCAGGATCGCCACTACGATGGTGCCGATGATAATGCCGCGGTGTACAGCTTTGCTGTCTTTATAAGAGATGCAGCGTACTGCTGTATGCGGCAGCCCAATTACGCCAAAGCACACCAGTACCCAGAATGAGGTCATGAACGTGGGTGACAGAATGTCATCCGCGCCTTGCGGCGAGACCAGTTTAGGGTCGATAGTTTGCAGGGTTACCACCGCATTGCTGAGGCCACCGGCAGCATGAACGACGCCGACCAGCAGAACAATAGTACCAATCAGCATCACCATACCCTGCATGGTGTCGTTCAGTACGCTGGCGCGAAAACCGCCGAACGCCGTATACAATGCGATACTGACGCCAAAAATAAGCAAACCGGTTTCGTAAGGTATACCCGCAGCGGTTTCAAGCAAACGTGCGCCGCCAATAAACTGTACGGTCATTGCTCCGACAAACGCGACCAGCAGGCTAAGGCTTGCCAGCCACACAAGCAGGCGACTCTGGTAGCGGGCAAACAGCATATCGTTGAGGGTAACGGCATTATAACGGCGCGCCAGAATCGCGAATTTCTTACCAAGAATCCCCAGAGAAAGCCAAACGGCGGGCAACTGGATCATCGCCAGCAGCACCCATCCCAGCCCGTATTTGTAAGCGGCGCCAGGACCGCCAATAAACGAGCTGGCGCTAATGTAGGTTGCCGTTAGCGTCATGGCTAATACGACCCCGCCCATTGAGCGGCTGCCGAGGAAATATTCATTCAGGAAAGTGCCGGTCGATCTCTTACGCATGGCGTAAACGGAAAGACCGAAGACCACCAACAGATAGGCGACCAGCGGCAAAATAACTTCAAGCTGCATCGTCATCCTCCAACGGAATGTCGCGATAGATAAACTTCACCATCGCCCAGCACAGCACGATGAAAACCAGCGGCGTTAGCAGGCAGGCCATTTCGAACCAGTGTGGTAAGCCGGTAAAACCGAGCGTGGAATCTGGTAAGTAAGCGGCCACTAACCATGTGGCAAGATATAAAAGGGTCAGCCACAGCGCCCAGCGCGCCTCTTTATGGGCCTGAACAAAACGAGCGTCCATTTTTTGTCCCTTGTGGATAAAGAAAGCGGGGATTGTACCTTATGGCACGTGCGGGAGGGGAGAAAAACAAAAGGCCGGAATTTCCGGCCTTTTCAGTTAACGCACGCTTACTTTTCCTGAAGTCCGAGTTTTTTCTCCAGATAGTGGATATTGGTTCCACCGTGCTGGAAATGCTCGTCATTCATGATGCGGATCTGCAGATCAACGTTGGTTTTGATACCGTCGATGATCAGTTCCTGCAACGCGTTTTTCATACGGGCGATTGCTACGTCGCGGTTTTCGCCATAGCAGATCAGCTTACCGATCATTGAGTCATAGTACGGAGGTACGGTGTAGCCTGCGTAAATATGAGACTCCCAGCGCACACCAAAGCCACCTGGCGCGTGGAAACGCGTGATTTTACCCGGGCTTGGCAGGAAGGTGTTCGGGTCTTCGGCGTTGATACGGCATTCTACCGCATGGCCTTTAACCACAACTTCATCCTGCTTGATGGACAGCGGTTGTCCCGCAGCGATGCGCAGCTGCTCTTTGATCAGGTCAACGCCGGTGATCATTTCGGTTACCGGGTGTTCAACCTGAATACGGGTGTTCATTTCAATGAAGTAGAACTCGCCGTTTTCGAACAGGAACTCGAAAGTACCTGCCCCGCGATAGCCGATATCAACGCACGCTTTGGCGCAACGCTCGCCGATGTAGCGACGCAGTTCCGGAGTAATGCCCGGTGCTGGTGCTTCTTCGACGACTTTCTGGTGACGACGCTGCATGGAGCAGTCACGTTCTGCCAGATAAATCGCGTTACCCTGACCGTCTGCCAGCACCTGAATTTCGATGTGGCGTGGGTTTTCCAGGTACTTCTCCATGTAAACCATGTCGTTGTTGAAAGCCGCTTTCGCTTCCGCTTTGGTCATGGAGATGGATTGTGCCAGTTCGGCATCGCTGCGCACGACGCGCATACCGCGACCGCCGCCGCCGCCGGAGGCTTTGATAATAACTGGATAACCGATGCGCTTCGCATGAGCGCGGTTAGCGTCCATGTCGTCGCCCAGCGGGCCGTCAGAGCCTGGGACTGTTGGTACGCCAGCTTTCTTCATCGCGGTAATTGCGGACACTTTGTCGCCCATCAGGCGGATGGTGTCGGCTTTCGGGCCGATGAAGATAAAGCCGGAACGTTCTACCTGTTCAGCAAAGTTGGCATTCTCAGAGAGGAAGCCATAGCCCGGGTGAATTGCCACTGCGCCGGTGATTTCAGCAGCGCTAATGATAGCCGGGATGTTCAGATAGCTTTTTACGGACGGAGCCGGGCCAATACAGACCGTCTCATCCGCCAGCAATACGTGTTTTAAATCGCGGTCCGCGCTTGAATGCACAGCGACAGTCTTGATGCCCAGCTCTTTACAGGCACGCAGAATACGCAGGGCGATCTCACCGCGGTTGGCGATAACAATTTTATCCAACATGTTCGCCTCGTTATTCGATGACGACCAGCGGCTCGTCAAATTCTACCGGTTGACCGCTTTCTACCAGAATCGCTTTCACTACGCCGGATTTGTCGGCTTCGATCTGGTTCATCATTTTCATGGCTTCAACGATGCACAGGGTATCGCCCGCATTCACTTTCTGGCCGATTTCGATGAACGCTTTCGCATCTGGGCTCGGGGTGCGGTAGAACGTACCAACCATTGGGGAGCGTACGATGTGACCACTGATTTCCGCTGCTGCCGGAGCTTCCATACTTGGAGAGGCAGTTTGTGCGACAGCGTTAGACAGAGCTGGCTGCTGCATCACTGGTGCAGCATAAGCCTGTTGCATCATTGGAAAACTTGCAGCTGGCGCCGCACGGCTGATGCGTACAGACTCTTCGCCTTCAGAAATTTCCAGTTCGGAGATGCCTGATTCTTCAACCAGCTCGATCAGTTTTTTTATCTTACGAATATCCATGAGTGGGTTCCGTACTCTTTGTTTAGTGAGATTGTGACAAGCGTTTTACCGCCGTCTGTATAGCATTTTTATAACAGTGAGTGACAAGATGCCACGCATCTCAGGCATTGCACTGGGTGCGGTTGCCATTAAGTGAGATTGCCAGACTTGTTAGTCATTGTGCGGCTATCTTCTGCCATTTTCGGGTAAAAGACAAAATATACCTTCAACATGCGAATGTCACCCTTTCAGCGCTCTAAAAACGCTACCGGGGATAGCAAAGTCGCACATTATAACTATTTCGTAGCAATTGGCAGCTAAATACTGGTCTTATCAGGGAAGATAATCAACCGTTAACATGTAAAGAAAATCGGATCGTCCACATTTTGTAACGCACTGCACATAACGTGAAACTACCGCCACCACTGGCGAAACTTCTTGTAACGGCAGGCTAACAACACCACAGCGAGTGCTGCATAAATAATCGGTTGAGGGGAGATAATTTTTACCGACCACAGATAATGTATGGGTGCCAGGATCGCCACAAGATAGACGAAGTTGTGCAAATACTGCCAATTTTTGCCCAGTTTTCGCTGAGCCGACTGGGTGGAGGTTAACGTGAGGGCGAATAATATGCCCCAACTGGCAATGCCCAGCATCAAATAAGGTCGCGTGATTAATTCCCGTCCTAACAGCGCCAGATTATGAATGCCCAGTTCCAGGAGTGCGTAGCTGGTTAAATGCAACGTTGCCCAGGCGAAACACCATAGCCCTAACAGGCGCCGTGTGCGTATCAATAATGGCTGTTTAGCGTAGCGCGCGAGGGGAGAGACCAGCAAGGTCGCCAGCAAGAATTTCAGAGCTGTCCTACCGGTAAAGTGCTGGATATCTTTGACCGGGTCTGCACTCAGACCACCGTGATTCACCGCCCAAAATAGCCAGACAAACGGTAAAAAGCCGGCAAGATGCAGGCAAACTTTCAGTCCAGTAATGTGCTTTGCAGTCAGGCGCACTTAAAAATTCTCCTGCAGATTAAGACCACGGTACAGCGAAGCGACCTCGTCGGCGTAACCATTAAACAGCAGCGTGGGTTGGCGCTGAACGTCCAGAATACCGCCTGCGCCAATAAAACGCTCAGTGGCCTGGGACCAGCGCGGGTGATCGACATGCGGATTCACGTTGGCATAAAATCCATATTCATTGGGGGCGGCCAGATTCCAGGTTGTCGGGGGGCGTTCGCGGGTTAGTTTAATACTCACGATCGACTTAATGCCTTTAAATCCGTATTTCCACGGCACAATTAAGCGAATGGGCGCGCCATTTTGCGGAGGAAGAGCTTTTCCATAAACCCCCACGGTAAGGAGAGTGAGTGGATGCATTGCTTCATCCAGACGCAGTCCTTCAACATAGGGATACTTCAGCCCGCCGCCAATAAAGCGATCTTTTTGTCCGGGCATCTCATCCGGTGCGTAGATCGTTTCGAAGGCGACATATTTTGCGTTGCTGGTGGGTTCAACCTGCGCCAGCAGTTTATGTAACGGAAAACCAATCCACGGCACGACCATTGACCAGGCTTCCACACAGCGCATCCGGTAAATCCGTTCTTCCAGTGGGAAACGGGCGGTCAGCGCATCGTGATCGAGGGTGAGTGGTTTTGCCACCTCACCACTGATTTTTAACGTCCACGGATCGGTTTTCAGACTGCCGGCATTGGCTGCCGGATCCGCTTTATCGAGACCGAACTCATAGAAGTTGTTGTAGCCAGAAACTTTATCCGCCGGCGTTAAAGGAAGCGAATTTTGCCAGGCGGCGGGTTTACTGAAATCAAGCGGCTTACCCGCGGGCGCGGGCGGGCGGTCATTCCCCTTAAACCAGCTAAGAAGGTCAGCCTGCGCAGAGAGGGGGAAAGACAACGCGGCGGCGCTGATTCCTAATGCTTTCAGTACCTGGCGGCGTTGCATAAAAAAAGCCGACTCGTCAGTGACGTCGGCTTCTGTAAATGGACGTAATTTCTTCATAACAGACTCCCGGCTTACGCGTCATAACTGACAGGGGACGCGTAGTTAATATGGCAGGGAGTCTGTAGATATGCCGCGAAATTTCGTTAATTAAGTGTAAATTTCTGCGCCAGAGCTTGTTACTTCACCTTCACCAGCGTACGACCTTGCACCTGGTTATTGATGATGGCATCGGCAAACTTCGGCGCATCCGCCAGCGTAATCTCCGTGGCGGCCTGAGCATAGAAAGAGTCCGGCAGATCCTTAACCAGACGCGCCCAGGCTTCTGCCCGGCGTGCCGGCGGGGTCATCACCGAGTCCACCCCTTGCAAACGAACGTTACGCAGAATAAATGGCATCACCGTCGTCGGCAGAGCGAAACCGCCAGCCAGGCCGCAGGCGGCAACGCAGCCACCGTAGTTCATCTGTGCCAGGACTTTTGCCAGAACTTTGTCGCCAACGGTATCAACCGCACCAGCCCACAGCTGTTTTTCCAACGGGCGAGATTCAGCAAATTCATCGCGGCTAAGGATACGGTCAGCGCCCAGGCTCTTCAGGTAGTCGTGAGTGCTTTCGCGACCCGAAACCGCCGCAACCTGATAACCCAGCTTATGCAGTAACGCCACGGCCGTGCTGCCCACGCCGCCGCTGGCGCCGGTGACGACAATCTCACCGTCTTGCGGGCGAATACCTGCATCTTCAAGCGCCATGACGCACAGCATGGCGGTAAAGCCAGCGGTCCCGATGACCATGGCTTTACGTCCGTCCAGCCCTTGTGGCAGCGCAACCAGCCAGTCGCCTTTCACGCGTGCGCGTTCGGCCAGTCCACCCCAATGATTTTCACCCACGCCCCAGCCGGTCAGTAAAACTTCCTGACCGGCATGAAAACGGGGATCTTCGCTTGTGCGCACGGTACCGGCGAAATCGATACCAGGAATCATCGGAAAATTGCGAATGATTTTACCCTTGCCGGTGATAGCCAGGGCGTCTTTATAGTTCAGGCTTGACCAGTGGACATCCACCGTCACATCGCCTTCCGGTAGCTGATTTTCGTCGAGGGGTTGAACGGATGCGAGGGTTTTTCCGTCCTGCTGTTCTAAGATCAAAGCCTGCATAACCTGTCCTCAATTCGTATAGTGGATTGGAAAATTATTAATGAAGACTATACTCGCTAATCAAAACATGATGCCGATTCCGCGCAATAAATTGCCAGATATACCTAATTTGGTAGTATGCCCACACTGTTTGTATAAATGGACGGATTTTGCGTTCAGTTTTGCATTTTCGCGCCGCTTTATCACTTTCATGCCTGTTTCATAACTGTCGGAGTTAACACAAGGATGCGATTAACGACGAAATTTTCAGCTTTTGTGACGCTGCTTACAGGGTTAACGATCTTCGTAACTCTGATCGGTTGCTCGCTGAGTTTCTATAACGCGATTCAATATAAGTTCACCACCCGTGTTCAGGCGGTGGCGACAGCGATTGATACGCACCTTGTCTCCCGCGATGTCGTTGCGCTAACCCCGCAAATCGATGAACTGATGGTTTCGGTTGATATCGTGCGCGTCGAACTGCTACAGGGCGAACACGTGGTGTATGACCACTCCCGAACCAGTAGCTACCGCCCGGCGGGGACGAACAATCTGTATCGTGATGTCACCGTCCCGTTGGTCAAACACCCGGGCATGTCGCTGCGTCTGGTTTATCAGGATCCAATGGGCAACTATTTCCATTCGCTGATGACTACCGCGCCACTCACGTTGGCGATTGCTTTCATTATACTGATGCTCTTTTTGTCTGTGCGCTGGCTTCAGCGTCAGCTTTCAGGTCAAGAGTTGCTGGAGATTCGTTCAACGCGCATTCTTAACGGCGAACGTGGACCGAACGTGCGGGGGACTGTTTATGAATGGCCTGCGCGTACAAGTAGCGCGCTCGATATGCTGCTGACCGAAATTCAAAGTGCCCGCGAGCAACGTAGCCGACTGGATACGCTGATTCGTTCCTATGTGGCGCAGGATACAAAAACCGGGCTAAGCAACCGCCTGTTCTTTGATAACCAACTGGCAACGCTGCTGGAAGATCAGGAAAAAGTGGGATCGCATGGCGTCGTGATGATGGTACGCCTGCCGGACTTTACGCTGCTGCGCGATAGCTGGGGAATTACCCTTGCTGAAGAACAAATTTCAACGTTAATCAATTTGTTGTCGACTTTTATGACGCGCTATCCGGGCGCGTTGCTGGCGCGCTACCACCGTAGCGATTTTGCCATCCTGTTGCCACACCGCACGCTGAAAGAGGCGGAAAGTATTGCCGGGCAATTATTAAAAGCGGTAGATGCGCTTCCGGCTAATAAAATGATCGACCGTGCCGATATGGTTCATATTGGCATTTGTGTTTGCCGCAGCGGCCAGTCGACGGAACAAGTGATGGATCACGCCGAAGCCGCCACGCGGAACTCGGTATTGCAGGGTGGGAACAGTTGGTCGGTCTATGATGACTCACTACCGGAAAAAGGTCGGGGTAACGTACGCTGGCGAACGCTGATCGAACAGATGCTCAGCCGGGGTGGACCAAGAATTTATCAAAAGCCTGCGGTAAC
Source organism: Citrobacter sp. RHBSTW-00599 (assembly GCF_013784065.1). Lineage (NCBI taxonomy): Bacteria > Pseudomonadati > Pseudomonadota > Gammaproteobacteria > Enterobacterales > Enterobacteriaceae > Citrobacter > Citrobacter sp. RHBSTW-00599. The sequence continues at coordinate 457,848 of NZ_CP056717.1, forward strand.
CCGTGAAGGACGGGTGCACCACCGGGAGCTGATGTGCCGTATTTTTGATGGCAGCGAAGAGGTTATTTCGGCGGAATATATGCCGATGGTCCTGCAGTTTGGCCTGGCAGAAGAATATGACCGTCTGCAAATCAGCCGTCTGATCTTACTGTTGGGCTACTGGCCGCAGGAAAACCTGGCGATGCAGACAACGGTTGAATCGCTAATTCGCCCACGTTTTCAGCGCTGGCTACGTGATACGCTGATGCAGTGCGAAAAATCATTACGCAAACGCATAATTATTGAACTTGCTGAGGCAGATGTCTGTCAACATATCAGCCGGTTACAGCCCGTCATCAGATTGATGAATGCGCTGGGTGTGCGAATTGCCGTTACGCAGGCGGGTTTAACGCTGGTGAGCACCAGTTGGATCAAAGAGCTTAACGTTGAGTTATTGAAGCTGCATCCAAGCCTGGTGAGGAATATTGATAAGCGAACCGAAAACCAGCTCCTGGTGCAAAGCCTGGTGGAGGCTTGTTCTGGAACACCAACGCAGGTTTACGCCACGGGCGTTCGTTCGCGTAGCGAGTGGCATACGCTGACGGAACGCGGAGTTGCGGGTGGGCAAGGGGATTTTTTTGCCGCATCACAGCCACTTGACACTAACGTGAAAAAATATTCGCAAAGATACTCGGTTTAACCTGCCGTTTAATTCGTTTTCACGTAGAATAACGCGCGCTGTGCCTTCTGGGGGTGTGCTTGTCTGCTCGCCAGGTTGTAACAGCAAACATGCAGGTGAATGACCTTTGACAGGTTGCAAACAAAAGCGAGGAGTGCTGCTGATTTATTCAGCCCTGATGGACTCAGGCCGATTTTGTAACAAAGGAAACGAACTGCACTAATTTTCACCGTAGCAGATGATTTTTGCGCCTTGTCGCTGCTGCGTGTGGTTGGTAAAGTAAGCGGATTTTGTTTTCCGCCCCAGCTTTCAGGATTATCCCTTAGTATGTTGAAAAAATTTCGTGGCATGTTTTCCAATGACCTGTCCATTGACCTGGGTACCGCGAATACCCTTATTTATGTAAAAGGACAAGGCATCGTATTGAATGAGCCTTCTGTTGTGGCCATTCGTCAGGATCGTGCCGGCTCGCCAAAAAGCGTAGCCGCAGTGGGCCATGACGCGAAGCAGATGCTGGGTCGTACACCGGGCAATATCGCTGCCATTCGCCCAATGAAAGACGGCGTTATCGCTGACTTCTTCGTGACTGAAAAAATGCTCCAGCACTTTATCAAACAAGTGCACAGCAATAGCTTCATGCGCCCAAGCCCGCGCGTACTGGTATGTGTACCGGTTGGAGCAACTCAGGTTGAACGCCGCGCGATCCGTGAATCCGCTCAGGGCGCAGGTGCCCGTGAAGTATTCCTGATCGAAGAGCCGATGGCGGCTGCGATCGGGGCGGGTCTGCCAGTTTCTGAAGCAACCGGTTCTATGGTTGTGGATATCGGTGGTGGTACAACTGAAGTTGCCGTTATCTCCCTGAACGGCGTGGTTTACTCCTCTTCTGTACGTATTGGCGGTGACCGCTTCGACGAAGCCATCATTAATTATGTTCGTCGTAACTACGGTTCTCTGATCGGTGAAGCCACCGCAGAACGTATTAAACACGAAATCGGTTCCGCTTATCCGGGCGACGAAGTACGCGAGATCGAAGTTCGCGGCCGTAACCTGGCAGAGGGTGTTCCACGCGGCTTTACCCTGAACTCCAACGAGATTCTGGAAGCCCTGCAGGAACCGCTGACCGGTATCGTGAGCGCGGTGATGGTTGCACTGGAACAGTGTCCGCCAGAACTGGCGTCTGACATCTCCGAACGCGGCATGGTACTGACCGGTGGCGGTGCTCTGCTGCGTAACCTTGACCGTCTGTTAATGGAAGAAACCGGTATTCCAGTTGTTGTTGCTGAAGATCCGCTGACCTGCGTGGCGCGCGGTGGCGGCAAGGCGCTGGAAATGATCGATATGCACGGCGGCGACCTGTTCAGCGAAGAGTAATCGGATGCAGGTAGGGTAGCCCGCGGGTTGCCCTTCCGCTCTGATACGAGAATACGCATAGACTATGAAGCCAATTTTTAGCCGTGGCCCGTCGCTACAGATTCGCCTTATTCTGGCGGTGCTGGTGGCGCTCGGCGTTATTATTGCCGACAGCCGCCTGGGTACGTTTAGTCAAATCCGAACGTACATGGATACCGCCGTCAGTCCTTTCTACTTTATCTCAAATGGTCCTCGTGAATTACTCGACGGCGTTTCGCAAACGCTGGCTTCGCGTGACCAACTCGAACTTGAAAATCGGGCGTTGCGTCAGGAACTGCTGCTGAAAAACAGCGAGCTGCTGATGCTGGGGCAATATAAACAGGAGAACGCGCGTTTGCGTGAGCTGCTGGGATCGCCGCTGCGTCAGGACGAACAAAAGATGGTGACGCAGGTCATCTCGACGGTTAATGACCCTTACAGCGATCAGGTGGTGATCGACAAAGGGAGCGTTAACGGGGTCTACGAAGGTCAGCCGGTTATTAGCGACAAAGGCGTTGTGGGTCAGGTCGTAGCGGTGGCTAAACTGACCAGCCGCGTGCTGCTGATTTGCGATGCGACGCATGCTCTGCCCATTCAGGTACTGCGTAACGATATCCGCGTGATCGCTGCCGGTAACGGCTGCACCGACGATCTTCAGCTCGAACACCTGCCGGCCAACACCGACATTCGCGTTGGCGATGTGCTGGTTACCTCGGGTCTGGGGGGACGTTTCCCTGAAGGCTATCCGGTTGGTGTTGTTTCTTCCGTTAAGCTGGACACTCAGCGCGCTTATACCGTGATTCAGGCACGCCCGACCGCAGGTCTGCAGCGTCTGCGTTATCTGCTGCTGTTGTGGGGCGCCGATCGTAACGGCGCAAATCCGATGACGCCAGAAGAAGTGCACCGCGTTGCCAATGAACGTCTGATGCAAATGATGCCGCAAGTTCTGCCTGCACCAGATGCCATGGGGCCGCCTGCGCCAGTGCCAGCTCCCGCAACAGGCGTGACTCCAGCGCCTGCGGGTACCACGCCGCCACAACCTGCTCCGCGTAAGCCGGGAGGACAGTAAGTGGCAAGCTATCGTAGCCAGGGACGTTGGGTGATTTGGCTCTCGTTCCTTATTGCACTGTTGCTGCAAGTCATGCCCTGGCCGGACGATATTCTGGTTTTCCGGCCAAACTGGGTACTGCTCATCTTGTTGTACTGGATCCTGGCGCTGCCGCATCGCGTAAATGTGGGCACGGGGTTTGTGGTGGGTGCCATACTGGATCTCATCAGCGGCTCCACGCTTGGCGTGCGCGCATTGTCGATGAGTATCATTGCTTATCTGGTCGCGCTGAAATTCCAGCTATTCCGTAACCTCGCGCTCTGGCAACAGGCGCTGGTGGTCATGTTGTTATCACTGGTCGTGGATATTATTGTTTTCTGGGCCGAGTTTTTAGTGATCAATGTCTCTTTCAGACCCGAAGTGTTCTGGAGTAGTGTAGTGAATGGTGTGCTTTGGCCATGGCTATTCTTACTGATGCGTAAAGTCCGTCAGCAGTTTGCGGTGCAATAAGGTTGATATGAATACTCTGTATCTTGCTTCAGGTTCTCCACGTCGTCAGGAGCTGCTCGCTCAGCTTGGTGTTAGGTTTGAACGGCTGGTGCCTGGGATTGAAGAACAGCGACACCCGCAGGAGAGCGCGCAGCAGTATGTTTCGCGTCTGGCACGCGAAAAAGCGCAGGCTGGCGTGGCGCTGGCGCAGCGCGATTTGCCGGTATTGGGTGCGGATACCATTGTTATCCTTAATGGCGAAGTGCTGGAAAAACCACACGACGCCGCCCATGCCGCAGTAATGCTGCGCAAACTGTCGGGCAAAACGCATCAGGTCATGACCGCCGTGGCATTGGCCGACCGCCGGCACAGTCTGGACTGTCTGGTGGTGACGGAAGTGACGTTCAGAGCACTAACCGATGAGGACATCGCGGGCTATATTGCCAGCGGTGAACCAATGGATAAAGCAGGTGCATACGGTATTCAAGGGTTGGGTGGCTGTTTTGTCAGGAAGATCAATGGCAGCTATCACGCCGTAGTCGGCTTACCGCTGGTAGAAACGTATGAGTTGCTGACCAATTTTAACGCACTGCGTGAGAAAAGGGATAAACATGACGGCTGAATTGTTGGTAAACGTAACGCCATCGGAAACTCGGGTGGCTTACATTGATGGCGGTATTCTGCAGGAAATTCATATTGAACGTGAGGCGCGACGCGGAATCGTAGGCAATATCTACAAAGGTCGTGTAAGTCGTGTACTTCCGGGTATGCAGGCGGCTTTTGTAGATATTGGACTGGATAAAGCCGCATTTCTTCACGCTTCAGACATCATGCCGCACACCGAATGCGTGGCGGGTGAAGAACAAAAACAGTTCACCGTGCGCGACATTTCTGAACTGGTGCGCCAGGGCCAGGATCTGATGGTGCAGGTGGTAAAAGATCCGTTGGGTACTAAGGGCGCACGCCTGACGACGGACATCACGCTTCCTTCCCGTTACCTCGTCTTTATGCCAGGTGCTTCGCACGTTGGCGTTTCCCAACGTATCGAAAGCGAAACCGAACGCGAACGCCTGAAAAAAGTGGTGGCGGATTACTGCGATGAACAGGGCGGATTCATCATTCGCACAGCGGCGGAAGGCGTCTGCGAGGAGGATCTAGCCTCAGATGCTGCCTACCTGAAGCGCGTCTGGACTAAAGTCATGGAGCGTAAAAAGCGCCCGCAAACGCGCTACCAGATGTACGGCGAACTGGCGCTGGCGCAGCGCGTGTTGCGTGATTTTGCTGATGCCCAGCTTGACCGGATCCGCGTTGACTCTCGTCTTACTTATGAAGCGTTGCTGGAGTTCACAGCGGAATATATCCCCGAGATGACCAGCAAGCTGGAACATTACAGCGGGCGCCAGCCCATTTTTGATCTCTTTGACGTTGAGAATGAAATCCAGCGCGCGCTGGAACGCAAGGTTGAACTGAAATCCGGCGGCTATCTGATCATCGATCAAACTGAAGCAATGACCACCGTCGATATCAATACCGGAGCGTTTGTTGGGCATCGTAATCTCGACGACACTATCTTTAATACTAATATTGAAGCAACGCAGGCCATTGCTCGTCAGCTGCGTCTGCGTAACCTCGGCGGCATTATCATTATCGATTTTATCGACATGAATAATGAAGATCACCGTCGACGGGTGCTGCACTCTCTGGAACAGGCGCTGAGCAAGGATCGCGTAAAAACCAGCATCAACGGTTTTTCACAGCTGGGCCTGGTGGAGATGACGCGCAAACGCACGCGTGAAAGCGTGGAGCATGTGTTGTGCAACGAGTGTCCGACCTGTCATGGGCGCGGTACGGTGAAAACCGTGGAAACTGTATGCTATGAAATCATGCGCGAAATCGTGCGGGTACACCATGCATATGACTCCGATCGTTTCCTGGTTTATGCATCTCCGGCAGTGGCTGAAACCCTGAAGGGTGAAGAGTCACATGCGTTGGCGGAAGTGGAAATCTTTGTCGGCAAACAGGTTAAAGTACAAGTCGAACCGCTGTATAACCAGGAGCAGTTCGACGTTGTCATGATGTAATCTGGCCTGGTAAACGCCCAATGGCGATACCTTGCAGGCCGGAGAAGGCGTTCACGCCGCCATCCGGCAAGACGGTTTTGTGAGTCACATTTTTTGGTAGACAAGGAGAGGCGCGTGAGGCGATTGCCGGGGATATTACTGCTCACTGGAGCCGCATTCGTTGTCATCGCAGCGCTGCTGGTCAGTGGGCTGCGCCTTGCGCTGCCTCATCTTGATAGCTGGCGTCCGGCCATCCTTGGCAAGATTGAATCCGCCACCGGTCTGCCCGTCTCCGCCAGCCAACTTTCCGCTAGCTGGCAAAATTTCGGGCCTACTCTTGAAGCGCGCGATATCCACGCGCAGCTTAAAGATGGCGGTGAATTTTCGGTAAAGCGCGTTACATTAGCGCTGGATGTCTGGCAAAGCTTGCTGCACATGCGCTGGCAGTTTCGCGATCTCACCTTCTGGCAGTTGCAGCTGCGTACCAATACCCCCATCCAGCGCAGCGAAAGCGGTGATGGAATTGAAGCCGGCCACCTGAGCGATCTCTTCCTGCGTCAGTTTGATCATTTCGATCTACGCGACAGCCAGATTAGCTTTTTAACCCTCTCAGGCCAGCGTGCAGAACTGGCGATCCCGCAGCTTACCTGGCTTAACGGTAAAAACCGACATCGCGCTGAAGGGCAGGTCAGTCTCTCCAGTCTGACCGGGCAGCACGGTGTTATGCAGGTTCGAATGGATCTGCGTGATGACAACGGGCTGTTGAATAACGGTCGGGTCTGGCTGCAGGCCGACGATATCGACGTCAAGCCGTGGCTGGGTAAATGGATGCAGGATAATGTCGCGTTGCAAACCGCGCGTTTTAGCCTGGAAGCATGGATGACGATCAGAAAAGGCGTCGTTTCCGGCGGCGATGTCTGGCTGAAAAAAGGTGGGGCAAGTTGGCTGGGAGAGAATCGTACGCACACGCTCTCCGTCGATAACTTGACGGCGCACATCAGCCGCGAGCAGTCGGGCTGGCAATTCTCCATTCCCGATACCCGTATCACGATGGATGATAAACCCTGGCCAAGCGGGGCGTTAACGCTGGCCTGGATCCCTGAACAGGAAGTCGGCGGCGAGAATAACAAACGCAGCGACGAGCTACGCATCCGCGCCAGCAATCTGGAGCTGGCCGGGTTAGAAGGGCTGCGTCCGATGGCGGCCAAGTTATCGCCTGCGCTGGGTGATATCTGGCGGGCCACGCAGCCGAGCGGCAAAATAGATGTGCTGGCGCTGGATATCCCGTTACAGGCAACAGAAAAAACTCGCTTCCAGTCCTCGTGGACCAATCTGGCCTGGAAACAGTGGAAGCTGCTGCCAGGGGCAGAACATTTCTCCGGTACGCTCGCGGGCAGCGTTGAAAACGGGGCGCTCACTGCTTCCATGAAGCAAGCTAAAATGCCGTATGAAACCGTCTTTCGCGCACCGCTGGAAATAGAGGATGGCGTAGCGACGCTAAGCTGGCTGAAGAACGATAAAGGTTTCCAGTTAGATGGGCGCAACATTGATGTTAAAGCGAAAGCGGTACGCGCACGTGGTGGTTTTCGCTATCTGCAGCCCGCCAATGATGAGCCATGGTTGGGCATTCTGGCAGGTATCAGCACCGACGATGGCTCTCAGGCCTGGCGTTACTTCCCGGAAAACCTGATGGGCAAAGAGCTGGTTGATTACCTCAGCGGCGCTATTCAGGGCGGCGAAGCGGATAACGCCACGTTGGTGTATGGCGGCGACCCGCATCTGTTCCCGTATCTACACAATGAAGGGCAGTTCCAGGTACTGGTGCCGCTTCGCAATGCGAAGTTTGCTTTCCAGCCCGACTGGCCCGCGCTGACTGACCTTAATATTGAACTGAACTTCATTAACGACGGTCTGTGGATGAAGACCGATAGCGTTAATCTGGGCGGTGTGAAGGCCAGTAATCTGACGGCTAACATCCCCGACTATGCCAAAGAAAAACTGCTGATTGATGCCGACATCAACGGGCCGGGCAAGGCGGTTGGACCTTATTTTGATGAGACGCCATTGAAGGATTCACTCGGCGCTACGCTTGAGCAGTTGCAGATTGACGGCGATGTGAATGCTCGCTTACATCTTGATATTCCGCTAGACGGCTCGCTGGTTACCGCCAAAGGTGACGTCAACCTGCATAATAACAGCCTGTTTATTAAACCGCTCGACAGCACGCTGAAGAATTTGAATGGTAAATTCAGCTTTATCAACGGCGATCTGAAGAGCGAGCCGATGACCGCGAACTGGTTTAATCAGCCGCTGAACGTCGACTTTTCCACGACCGAAGGGGCGAAAGCCTATCAGGTAGCCGTGAATCTGCAAGGTGACTGGCAGCCAAGCCGCATGGGGATTTTACCGACGCAGGTCAACGACGCGTTGAATGGCAGCATAGCGTGGAATGGCAAGGTAGGAATCGATCTTCCGTATCATGCCGGGCCGACCTACAACGTTGAGTTAAAGGGCGACCTCAAGAATGTAAGTAGTCACTTACCTTCTCCGCTGAATAAGGCGGCCGGTGAGGCGTTGCCGGTGAACGTTAAGGCCAACGGCAATCTGCGCAGCTTTGATCTGACCGGCAACGCTGGCAGCAAGAATCATTTTAATAGCCGCTGGCTGCTGAATCAGAAACTGACGCTTGACCGCGCAATCTGGGCGTCGGAAAGCCGCACCGTGCCAGCGTTACCCGATCAACAAGGCATAGAGCTTAATCTTCCCCCTATGGATGGCGCGCAATGGCTGGCGTTATTCCAGAAAGGCGCTGTGGATAACGTGGGCAGCAACGCTAACTTCCCGCAGCGCATCACGGTGCGTACGCCATCGTTATCCCTGGGCGGTCAACAGTGGAATAATTTGAGTATCGTTTCTGAGCCTGCGAGCAATGGCTCCACCGTGCAGGCGCAGGGCCGTGAAATTAACGCCACGCTGGCTATGCGCAATAATGCGCCGTGGCTGGCCAATATTAAGTATCTTTATTACAACCCTAGCGCGGCAAAACCGTCACAAAATAGTACGCCAGCCTCGCCGTTCTCAGCCATCGACAACGTCAGCTTCCGTGGCTGGCCGGACCTTCAGCTGCGCTGTGCCGAGTGCTGGATGTGGGGACAGAAATACGGGCGCATTGACGCCGATGTAGCGATTAAAGGCGACACGCTCACCTTGAGTAACGGTCTGTTGGATACGGGTTTTGCCAGACTGACCACCGACGGCGTGTGGGTGAATGCGCCGGGCAAGGAGCGAACGTCGCTGAAGGGTAAACTGAGCGGCAACAAAATTGACTCCGCAGCCGGTTTCTTTGGCGTATCAACGCCGATTCGCAATTCTTCATTCAACGTGGAGTATGATCTGCATTGGCGTAATCCGCCGTGGGATCCTGATGTAGCTTCGCTGAATGGTATTTTGCGTACCCGGCTGGGCAAAGGCGAACTTACCGAACTCAGTACCGGACATGCTGGGCAACTGTTACGTCTGCTAAGCTTCGATGCGTTACTGCGTAAACTGCGCTTTGATTTTAGCGACACCTTCAGCGAAGGCTTCTATTTCGACTCGATTCGCAGCACTGCGTGGATCAAAGATGGTGTGATGCATACCGACGACACGCTGGTGGACGGTCTGGAAGCCGATATTGCGATGAAAGGTTCAGTGAACCTGGTACGCCGGGATCTGGACATGGAAGCCATCGTTGCACCAGAAATATCTGCCACCGTAGGCGTTGCCGCCGCGTTTGCCGTCAACCCGATTGTTGGTGCGGCGGTGTTTGCCGCCAGTAAGGTGCTGGGGCCGCTGTGGAGCAAAGTCTCGATTCTGCGCTATCGCATCACCGGTCCGGTCGATAAGCCGCAAATTAACGAAGTTCTGCGTCAGCCGCGCAAAGAAAGCCAGCAATGATTTGACGGGGGCGAGTAATTGCCCCAATCTCAGTACATAGTATTGCCGGATGGCGCAGCGCTTATCCGGCCTACAGCAGCCTAACAACGTAGGCCGGATAAGGCGTTTTTTCCGCTATCCGGCAGAATTAAATGAGTAATCAAAACGATGAGTCTGAACCTGGTAAGTGAACAATTGCTAGCGGCAAATGGCCTGAAACATCAGGATCTGTTTGCCATCCTGGGCCAACTGGCCGAACGCCGTCTTGATTACGGCGATCTCTATTTTCAGTCGAGCTATCACGAATCCTGGGTTTTAGAAGACCGCATCATTAAAGATGGTTCTTACAATATCGATCAGGGCGTTGGCGTGCGCGCCATCAGCGGCGAGAAAACAGGGTTTGCCTATGCAGACCAGATTAGCCTGTTGGCGCTGGAACAAAGCGCTCATGCCGCGCGTACTATCGTGCGTGACAACGGTGACGGCAAAGTAAAAACGCTGGGGGCCGTGGAGCATCAGGCGCTTTACACCTCGGTTGATCCGTTGCAGAGCATGAGCCGCGAAGAAAAACTCGATATCCTGCGCCGCGTAGACAACGTGGCCCGTGCCGCCGACAAACGCGTCCAGGAAGTGACCGCCAGCCTGACCGGTGTTTATGAACTGATCCTGGTGGCCGCGACTGATGGTACGCTGGCCGCTGACGTCCGCCCGCTGGTACGTTTGTCCGTAAGCGTACAGGTCGAAGAGGACGGTAAGCGTGAGCGCGGCGCCAGCGGTGGCGGCGGTCGTTTTGGCTATGACTATTTCCTTGGCGACCTCGATGGTGAAGTCCGTGCCGACGCGTGGGCGAAAGAGGCCGTACGCATGGCGTTAGTCAATCTGTCCGCGGTAGCAGCGCCTGCTGGTACGCTGCCGGTGGTACTCGGCGCTGGTTGGCCTGGCGTTCTGCTGCATGAAGCGGTCGGTCATGGTCTGGAAGGTGATTTTAACCGCCGTGGCACCTCGGTATTCAGTGGTCACATGGGTGAACTGGTGGCATCAGAACTGTGTACCGTTGTGGATGATGGCACAATGGCGGACCGTCGTGGTTCTGTGGCTATCGATGACGAAGGGACACCGGGTCAGTACAACGTGCTGATCGAAAACGGCATTCTGAAAGGCTACATGCAGGACAAACTGAATGCGCGTCTGATGGGCGTAGCGCCAACGGGTAACGGTCGCCGTGAATCTTACGCGCACCTGCCGATGCCGCGTATGACCAACACCTATATGCTGCCGGGAAAATCCACGCCGCAGGAAATCATCGAATCCGTTGAATACGGTATTTATGCGCCTAACTTTGGCGGCGGTCAGGTAGATATCACCTCCGGGAAATTTGTATTCTCGACGTCCGAAGCGTACCTGATTGAAAACGGTAAAGTGACCAAACCGGTGAAAGGCGCAACGCTGATTGGCTCCGGTATCGAAGCGATGCAGCAGATTTCGATGGTGGGTAACGACCTGAAACTGGATAACGGGGTTGGCGTTTGCGGTAAAGAAGGACAGAGCTTGCCGGTGGGCGTGGGCCAGCCGACGCTGAAGGTGGATAACTTGACCGTAGGTGGCACCGCGTAACGACCCGGTCGCCGGATAGCGCTCAGCGTATCCGGCCTGGAATGTGCGTTGGCACTGAATGTAGGCCCGGTAAGCAAAGCGCTACCGGGCTTTTTTATTTCTCTTTGCCCCGGCCGTACATCCCCTGAAACAGCTGCGCCACATCGACAAAATAATCCGTCAGATAGTTAATCACCACCTGGACCTTGAGCGGTAGTTTGTCTTTTTCGGTATACAGTGCATAGACCGGACGTGGATCCGACTGGTAGCGGGGCAACAGGATCTCCACTTCGCCACGATTGATCTCATTGATCACCCACATCAGCGGCACATAGGCAATACCCGCGCCTGCGGCCAGCCAGCGCACCAGCGTCATCGGATCGTTAGTCACGAAGCGCCCTTCTGGGATCAGGCGGGTAGAGATCCCCTCCGGAGCGATAAGTTCGAATTCATTATCCGGGCGCACGCTGTATTCCAGCCACGAGTGGTTACTGAGATCGGCGGGTTTTTCCGGCACGCCAAACTGCGCGAGATAGCTTTTAGCGGCGCAGACCACCATCGGCATGGTTCCCAGGCGACGTGAAAACAGGCTGGAGTCCTGCAACGCGCCGACGCGAATAACCACGTCCAGACCGTCGGCGATTAAATCCGGTGCCGGGATGCCTGTTACCAGATTTACCGTCAATCCTGGATACTCTTTCAGCATCGTTGCGGTCAACCCAGCGAGGACATTTTGTGCCATGGTTGAAGAACAGCCAATGCGCAAGGTGCCGATGGGCGTGTTGTTAAAGGCATAAAGCTGCTCGTGAACATCCTGTGCTTCGTGCAGCATCCGGCGGCAGCCCTGATAATAAATTTTACCGGCTTCGGTTAGCCCAATGCTGCGTGTGCTGCGGTTTAGCAGCTTGACCTGTAGCTCATCTTCCAGTTTAGAGACCGTCTGGCTTATCGATGAAACGCTCATTTGTAGCTGTCTTGCGGCGGCGGTGAAGGAGCCCAGTTCGACAACTTTGGCAAACACCGACATACGTTTTAATCGTTCCATTGTTCACTCTGACTTAAAAGTGATTTAGATCACATAATATAGATAACAGCATAACAGTTACGTTAATATATTATTATTCAAATAACAGCTATGTCGCTCTCGCCTGGCTCATCCTTGCCCTTCTCTGCGGTGACATACGCTAGAAAATCTATCACCTGCACTCTCTTAAGCTACCAAGGTCAACATGAGTCTGTTTCCCGTTATCGTGGTGTTTGGTCTGTCCTTCCCACCGATTTTTTTCGAATTACTTTTGTCACTGGCGATTTTCTGGCTGGTGCGCCGGGTACTGGTTCCAACTGGCATCTATGATTTTGTCTGGCACCCGGCTCTGTTTAACACCGCGCTGTATTGCTGCCTGTTCTATTTAATAACGCGCCTGTTCGTTTGAGGTTGAAGTGAAAACACTAACAAGAAAACTCTCCCGTACGGCCACGACTCTCGTACTGGTCATTCTGGCCTTCATCGCCATTTTCCGCGCATGGGTGTTCTACACCGAGTCGCCGTGGACGCGAGATGCGCGCTTCAGCGCCGACGTTGTGGCAATAGCCCCGGATGTCGCCGGGCTTATCACTAACGTCAACGTTCATGATAATCAACTGGTGAAGAAAGACCAGGTTCTGTTTACCATCGATCAGCCGCGCTATAAAAAAGCGCTCGAAGAAGCGGAAGCAGACGTCGCCTACTATCAGGTGTTATCACAGGAAAAACGCCAGGAGGCCAGCCGTCGTAATCGGCTGGGCGTGCAGGCTATGTCTCGTGAAGAGATCGACCAGTCAAACAATGTCTTGCAAACCGTATTACACCAGCTTGCGAAGGCGCAGGCGACCCGCGACCTGGCGAAATTAGATCTGGAACGTACCGTCATTCGCGCGCCAGCAGATGGCTGGGTGACTAACCTGAACGTCTACAGCGGCGAATTTATTACTCGCGGCTCTACGGCGGTGGCGTTGGTCAAACAGCATTCTTTTTATGTGCTGGCCTATATGGAAGAAACCAAGCTGGAAGGCGTCCGCCCTGGGTATCGCGCAGAGATCACCCCGCTGGGCAGTAATCATGTGCTGAAGGGCACCGTTGATAGCGTGGCGGCTGGCGTAACGAATGCCAGCAGCACTCGGGACGCAAAGGGTATGGCGACCATTGATTCCAATCTTGAATGGGTGCGCCTGGCGCAGCGTGTACCGGTGCGAATTCGTCTTGATGAGCAGCAGGGCACCCTGTGGCCTGCGGGGACTACGGCTACCGTCGTCATTACCGGCAAGCAGGATCGCGATGCAAGCCGGGAATCCTTCTTCCGTAAAATGGCGCACCGCCTGCGCGAGTTTGGCTAATCGTGATGGGCATTTTCTCTATTGCCAACCAGCATATCCGCTTTGCGGTGAAACTGGCGTGCGCGATTGTACTGGCGCTGTTCGTTGGCTTTCACTTCCAACTTGAGACCCCGCGCTGGGCGGTGCTGACCGCCGCCATTGTGGCGGCTGGCCCGGCCTTTGCCGCTGGCGGAGAGCCCTATTCTGGTGCTATACGCTATCGCGGCATGCTGCGTATTGTCGGGACATTTATTGGCTGTATTGCTGCACTGATCATTATCATCAGCATGATCCGCGCCCCGTTATTGATGATCCTGGTGTGTTGTATCTGGGCCGGTTTTTGTACCTGGATCTCGTCGCTTGTGAAGATCGAAAACTCCTATGCCTGGGGACTTTCGGGCTATACGGCGCTGATCATCGTCATTACCATCCAGGCTGAACCGCTGCTGACGCCGCAATTTGCGCTCGAACGCTGTAGTGAAATAGTGATGGGGATTGTCTGTGCTATTGTGGCCGATCTGCTCTTTTCGCCCCGTTCGGTGAAACAGGAGATTGATGTCGAACTGGACAGCCTGCTGGTGGCGCAGTATCAGCTTATGCAGCTGTGCATTAAGCATGGTGACAGTGAAGAAGTGGACAAAGCCTGGGGCGATTTAGTCCGACGTACGGCGGCACTGGAAGGCATGCGAAGTAACCTGAATATGGAGTCCTCACGCTGGGGGCGGGCTAACCGCAGACTCAAAGCATTGAACACGCTGTCACTCACGCTCATCACGCAGTCCTGCGAAACCTATCTTATTCAGAACACTCGGCCCGAACTGATCACTGATACCTTCCGCGAGTTGTTCAATATGCCGGTTGAAACGGTGCAGGATGTTCATAAACAGTTGAAGCGGATGCGGCGGGTGATTGCCTGGACCGGCGAACGCGAAACGCCGATCACGATATATAGTTGGGCAGGCGCCGCGACGCGCTACCTGTTGCTCAAACGCGGTGTACTGAGTAATACCAAAATTAGCTCCACGGAAGAAGAGATCCTGCAAGGTGAGCCAGTAGTGAAGGTGGAGTCTGCCGAGCGCCATCATGCGATGGTCAACTTCTGGCGCACCACGCTTTCTTGTGTCTTGGGAACTTTATTCTGGCTGTGGACCGGATGGACCTCCGGCAGCGGCGCAATGGTGATGATTGCGGTTGTCACTTCGCTGGCAATGCGTTTGCCCAACCCGCGCATGGTGGCGATTGACTTTATTTACGGTACGTTGGCGGCGTTACCGCTCGGGGCGCTCTATTTCCTGGTGATTATCCCCAATACGCAACAAAGCATGTTGTTACTGTGCCTGAGCCTGGCGGTGCTGGGGTTCTTTCTGGGTATAGAGGTACAGAAACGACGGCTGGGATCAATGGGGGCGCTGGCCAGCACTATTAATATCATCGTGCTGGATAACCCGATGACCTTCCACTTTAGCCAGTTCCTTGATAGTGCGCTGGGGCAAATTGTTGGCTGCGTGCTGGCATTTATCGTCATTTTGTTGGTGCGCGATAACTCTCGTGACAGAACGGGTCGCGTGTTGCTCAACCAGTTTGTCTCGGCGGCGGTTTCAGCGATGACCACCAACGTGGTACGTCGTAAAGAAAACCATCTCCCGGCGCTTTATCAGCAGCTGTTTTTGCTGATGAACAAATTTCCCGGCGACCTGGCGAAGTTTCGCCTGGCGCTGACGATGATCATTGCACATCAGCGCCTGCGCGATGCGCCGATACCGGTAAACGAGGATCTATCCGCGTTCCATCGCCAGCTTCGTCGCACTGCGGATCACGTGATTTCCGCAGGAAACGACGACAAGCGCCGACGCTACTTTAGCCAGCTGCTGGAAGAGCTTGAGATCTATCAGGAGAAATTAATCATCTGGCAAGCGCCACCGCAGGTGACCGAGCCGGTAAAACGACTTAGCGGGATGCTGCACAAATACCAGCATGCGCTGACCAGTAATTAAGAGTTGGAAACCGACGCTAAAAGCGTCGGTTTTTTTATGGCTATACTTACCTGAAAATGCAGGAGGTTCCTGCATATTGATGGTCTGTAGAGTGACTGGCGTCGGGATGGTGGCTATAGATGAACATCTATACATTTGATTTTGACGAGATAGAAGACCAGGGGGATTTCTACCGTGAGTTTACGCGCGCGTTCGGTCTCGCCCGGGAAAAGGTGGTTGATTTAGATTCTCTGTGGGAGGTGGTTATCGGGGACGTTTTACCGCTGCCGCTGGAGATTGAATTTGTTCATTTGCCGGACAAGCTACGCAGGCGATACGGCGCGCTGATTTTACTGTTCGATGAAGCGGAAGAAGAGCTGGAAGGACAGCTGCGCTTTAACGTTCGTCACTCAATGTAAGGCATAAAAAAGCCCCCGGCAGGCGGGGGCAAGTCGTCGGACTAGACGACGAGGGTTTATTTGTAGAGTTCTGCAGTCGCGTGCCAGTGAGCGCCTTCACGGAGTTCGGTGACGCGATAGCTGCTGGCACCCGCTTTTTCAGCTTTAGCGGCGATAGCCTGACGCATGTCCATTGGTGAGCTACCGATCTGAGATACGGAGATGCTGCCCATGGATTGCAGGTTCTGTGCTTCTTGTGAGTTCACCTGAGTCACTGCGGCGCTTGCACCGAAAGAGAGAACAGAAAGAAGGCTTAAGGTTGCAATAGTTGTTTTGATTTTCATGATATTTACCTCGTCGAATTCTTTTATTGGGGTCTGCGTTTCGTGACCCTCATCACAAAATCAAGTATACACTAATCACTCGATAAATTAATACCACGCTAATTGTTTCCGTACGGGTTAAGTATTAAGAAAAATATTTTTTATAACAAAACGGAATTAAAAATAGGGTTTTAAGCATCAATTTTATAATAAATTCAATTAAATCATTGAGATATGAATTTTTGCAAAATGTGCGTTTTTAACTCTTCATATTCGCTATGTGAATGACTTTTGACGGTTAAACGCACCATTTGTTAAATCAATGGCAGTGGATAATAGAGGTAGGAGGGTGGATACAGAGGTTTTTCCCCGCCGCGAGGCGACGGGGAGGAAGTATTACAGCTCTTGTTCAAACAGTTCCAGAATGGCTTCGTACAAATCTTTTACCGTAAAACCCTTAGCTGGGGTGGTGAAGATGGTATCGTCACCGGCAATTGTACCCAGAATACCTTCCGCTTTACCTAATGAGTCCAGCAGACGTGCAATCAACTGAGCAGCGCCAGGGCTGGTATGAATAACCACAACTGCATCGTTGTAATCGATATCCAATACCAGATTTTTCAGTGGACTGGATGTTGTAGGTACCCCTAACTCTGCCGGCAGGCAGTACACCATTTCCATTTTCGCATTGCGGGTACGCACGGCGCCGAACTTGGTCAGCATGCGAGAAACCTTGGACTGATTGATATTATCAAAGCCCTGATCCTGCAACGCGAGGACGATTTCGCCCTGAGAGCTGAACTTTTCTTCTTTAAGCAGCGCTTTAAACGCCTTTACTAATTCTTCTTGTTTTGCCGAGCTTCGCATAAGTCACCCGTAATATGGCGGTAGAAACAACATTATTGTGCATACAGATGAATTTTTATGCAAACAGTCTGCCTTGTTCAAGGCTGAAATAATGTTATGAAAGAGCGGAATTTTATCAAATTTCGTTATCAAGAAACATGCCTGTGTCACGGCTCGCAAATAAGGTTAAAAGTAAATTAAATGTTATCAAATTGATGTTGTTTTGAGAGGTGGGTAGGGTATATTGTCAGCACCTGTTGGAAAGTTGCTCTACTGTGCGGGTGGTTTTGAATTACGTAACTTAGGTTTTATTTTACGTAAGTTAAATGCATAAAAGCCAAATTTGCGTGACTACGCATTCTTGACGCGTGGTTGTTGTATTCGTTGGATTTGTGAATTAAGGTCGCCGCCGCGGAGCAATAGACACTTTGCTTATCAATATAATAAGGAGTTTAGGATGAAAGTTGCAGTCCTCGGCGCTGCTGGTGGTATCGGTCAGGCGCTAGCATTACTGTTAAAAACCCAACTGCCTTCAGGTTCAGAACTCTCCCTGTACGACATCGCTCCAGTAACGCCTGGCGTGGCCGTTGATTTGAGCCATATCCCTACTGCTGTGAAAATCAAAGGCTTCAGCGGCGAAGACGCTACTCCTGCACTGGAAGGTGCTGATGTGGTACTGATCTCTGCGGGTGTTGCACGTAAACCGGGTATGGATCGTTCCGACCTGTTCAACGTTAACGCCGGTATCGTGAAGAACCTGGTGCAGCAGGTTGCTAAAACCTGCCCGAAAGCATGTATCGGTATCATCACCAACCCGGTGAACACGACCGTTGCTATCGCTGCAGAAGTGCTGAAAAAAGCAGGCGTATACGATAAGAACAAACTGTTTGGCGTGACCACGCTGGACATCATCCGCTCCAACACCTTTGTTGCGGAACTGAAAGGCAAGCAGCCTGGTGACGTTGAAGTCCCGGTTATTGGCGGCCACTCTGGCGTGACCATTCTCCCGCTGCTGTCACAAATCCCTGGCGTGAGCTTCACTGAGCAAGAAGCGGCTGACCTGACCAAACGTATCCAGAATGCGGGTACAGAAGTTGTGGAAGCTAAAGCCGGTGGCGGATCTGCAACTCTGTCTATGGGTCAGGCCGCAGCACGTTTCGGCCTGTCACTGGTTCGCGCGCTGAGCGGCGAAAAAGGCGTGGTTGAATGTGCTTACGTTGAAGGCGACGGCCAGTATGCTCGCTTCTTCTCTCAGCCGCTGCTGTTGGGTAAAAACGGCGTAGAAGAACGCCAGTCTATCGGCAAGCTGAGCGCATTTGAGCAGAGCTCGCTGGAAGGTATGCTGGATACGCTGAAGAAAGATATCACCCTGGGTGAAGAGTTCGTTAAATAACGCCTTTATGTAGGCCGGATGGCGGTGTTTAACGCTTTATCCGTCCTACAAATATCGCGAATTTGACGCATAAAAAAACCGGAGCTATCTCCGGTTTTTTTACATCATTTCGTTTGTGATTTAGTTTGTAGCCGGGTATTCCTGAATCGTTACCTGCAGCGTCAACTGCTTGTCATCACGCATCACGACAACAGAGATAACCGAACCAGGGCGAATCTCTGCCACCTGGTCCATGGTCTCCAGCGCAGATACCGCCGGTTTGTTATTGACCGAAATAATCAGATCGTTAACCTGAATTCCAGCCTGTGCTGCCGGACCGTCTGGGGCTACTTCGTTAACTACAATCCCCTGAATTTGATCCATCCCGCCGCCCTGGGCGTGCAGTGGCGCAATTTCGCGACCGCTGATGCCGATGTAGCCACGAATCACGCGCCCGTCACGAATCAGCTTATCCATGATTTTGGTTGCCAACTGAAACGGAATAGCAAAGCCGATCCCTTCCGGGGTTTCGCCATCGTTGCTCTTATCAAATGACAGCGTGTTAATACCCATTAACTCGCCCAGCGAGTTGACCAACGCGCCGCCGGAGTTGCCGTGGTTGATGGAGGCATCCGTTTGCAGGAAGTTTTGCCGTCCAGTCGGGTTCAGGCCAATACGACCGGTGGCGCTGATAATCCCCTGAGTGATGGTTTGCCCAAGGTTGTACGGGTTACCAATGGCGAGGACGACATCGCCGATGTGCGGCACGCGTTTGTTATTAATTGGAATTGTCGGCAGTCCGCCAGTCGCGTTGATTTTCAGCACCGCAAGATCGGTTAACGTATCAGAACCCACTAGCAGCGCTTCGAATACACGCCCATCCTGCAACGCGACGATGATTTGGTCGGCATCATTAATGACGTGCTTATTGGTAATGATATAGCCGCGCTGATCCATGATAACGCCTGAGCCGAGTGTGCGGATCTCAAGCTGGTTATGTGCTGTGCTGTTCATACTACGGTTATAAACGTTAACGACGGCAGGCGCTGCACGGCGAACCGCCGGGTTATAGCTGGCGGGCGTTTCATCTGCACTGTCGAACTGTGGCGCGGTAAGCGTATTTATTTTTCGCAGAGAGGGCATCGCGGCCAGCAGAATAGCGCCGACGATTAAACCAATCGCGACCGAACGTAAAAGCTTCACAAACATGATGGCGGCGTCATTAATAAAGGGAACGGCAGCAGCATATCACGAGTTTACCGGACATCACACGGGGGGCTGATGTCCGGTTGCATGCGTTAACGCAGGAGCAGGTAAATACTCTCGTTACCACGCACTACCTGCAGAGCAATGATCGACGGTTTCGTTTCCAGCACTTTACGCATTTCGGCGATCGAGTTTACACGATCGCGGTTAACGCCAATGATAACGTCATCTTTATGCAGACCGGCCTGCGCGGCTGGGCTACTTTTTTCAACGTTATCAATTTTGATGCCTTTGGTGCCGTCTTTAAGCTGACCGTCACTGAGCGTAGCCCCTTGCAACGCAGGAGCAATCATCTCCGCGCTGGCGGACGATGATGTACTGGTATCCAGGGTTACTTCAACCTCCAGCGGTTTACCGTTACGCAGCAGGCCCAGTTTGACTTTGGTCCCTGGTTCGGTTGTCGCGATGCGTGAACGCAGTTCGGCGAAGCTGTTGAGCGGTTTGCCGTTGAGGCTGGTAATGACATCACCAGACTTCACACCTGCTTTTGCGGAGCCAGAGTTAGGCAGAACCTCGCTGACAAACGCGCCGCGCTGCACGTCCAGTTTGAACGCTTTGGCGATATCGGCAGTCATTTCGGTGCCTTTAATTCCCAGCAGACCACGTTTGATTTCACCAAACTGCATCAGTTGCTGCGCCAGCGTGCGTGCCATATTGCTCGGGATCGCAAAACCAATACCGATGCTACCGCCGCCGGGGGCCAGAATCGCGGTGTTAATGCCAATCAGCTCACCATTGAGGTTTAGCAACGCGCCGCCGGAGTTACCCCGGTTGATGGAGGCATCGGTCTGAATAAAGTTTTCCAGACCTTCCAGGTTCAACCCGCTGCGACCCAAAGCCGATACGATGCCGGAGGTGGCCGTTTGCCCCAAACCAAACGGGTTACCCACGGCCACCGCGAAATCACCGACGCGGAGTTTGTCGGAGTCGGCAATGGCAATTTGCGTCAGGTTGCTGGGGTGTTGAATTTGCAGCAGAGCGATATCGCTCTGGTCGTCGCTGCCGATAAGCTTAGCGTCGAACTCACGGCCATCGTTAAGCTGGACGCTGATTTTTTGCGCCTGATTGATGACGTGATTATTGGTCAGGACGTAGCCTTTGGCGGCATCAATGATGACCCCGGAACCCAGCCCTTCAAAAGGTTGTGCAGGTTGATCGGGAAGTTCATCACCAAAAAACTTTTTGAACTCTTCCGGGACTTTCTGCCCCTGAGCGGCGGTGCCTTCGACCCTTACGCTCACCACGGCAGGTAACACTTTCTCCAGCATCGGGGCGAGGCTGGGGAGCGCAGCCTGACCGGGAACCTGGCCGGGAATCGACGCTGCGGCTGGGAATGGCGCCGAGAGAGTTAACCCGACACTTAACGCTAATGCACTCAACAGCTGGGTGTGTTTTTTCATGGATCCTGCTCTCGTACCTTGAGTAAACGGAAGATGATTCAAAACAGTTTGATGTTATTGAATTTTCGGTTTGGTCACAATGAGGCTAACGACTAAATAATAGCTGGGACAGGAAGAGAAGCGGAGGGCGCAATTGCTGCGCCCAATAAATTTCTTAACGATGTGCAGTTAGTCGCGCTTTGCGCCACTACGCAGCAGGCCAGATGCGCCTTCAGAATAGTCACGCGGCATCTGAACCGGCGCCTGATCGTTACCCGCTTCGGACTCTGCCAGACGATTACGGAACGGATTATTTTCCGGTGACATACCCGGCAGCAGGTTGCTGGAGCTTTTCGCCATATGCTGGTAGATCTGACGATAATCGTCCGCCATGTTATCCAGCAGTTCAGCGCTGCGGGCAAAGTGGCTCACCAGCTCTTCGCGGTACTCTTCCAGCTCAGCTTTATTTTTTTCCAGTTCGTACTGCAATGCCTGCTGTTGGCGTAATTTACGATTACCAAAACGCATGGCTACAGCACCAATAATGATACCGACGACTAACCCAATTAGCGCATATTCCCAGGTCATGAACATCTCCCGTTGTCTTGTGTTTCCGTAGGGTGTTGGCTTTAGGCTCCATGCCTGCGCCTGATTATGCCACTATAACCGCTAATCCCGTAGAAGTGGAATCCCGTGTTTATATCACGTAATGTAGAACGGCCTTTTTTTCGTCAACCGTGAGCGACGGCACATCGATTCTCAAGGAATAACAATAACATCATGCAAAGCCTTTCCCCGACATCGCGTTACCAGCAAGCCCTCAAAGACGGCAGTCATCAGCCCGACAACGTACAACAAGAAGCAGTGAATCGACTGGAAACAATTTTCCAGGCGCTTTCGACGCCAGCACGTCCTGCGCCGCAGGAGAGCGGACTGATGGCGCGTTTTGGCAAATTGCTGGGAAAGCGTGAGTCACCGACCAACGCGCCAGTGCGTGGTCTGTATATGTGGGGCGGAGTCGGGCGCGGAAAAACGTGGCTGATGGATCTGTTCTTCCATAGCCTGCCGGGCGGGCGTAAACAGCGTTTGCACTTTCACCGTTTTATGCTGCGTGTCCATGAAGAGCTTACGGCCCTGCAGGGGCAGAGTGATCCGCTGGAAATCATTGCCGACCGCTTTAAGGCTGAAACGGACGTGCTGTGCTTTGACGAATTTTTTGTTTCTGACATCACCGACGCCATGCTGCTCGGCGGTCTGATGAAGGCGCTGTTTGCCCGTGGTATTACGCTGGTGGCAACCTCCAATATTCCGCCTGATGAGCTGTATCGCAACGGTTTGCAACGCACGCGTTTTCTTCCTGCCATTGATGCCATCAAACAGCATTGTGACATCATGAATGTCGATGCTGGCGTCGATTATCGTCTGCGCACCTTAACGCAGGCGCATTTGTGGTTGTCGCCACTGAATGAGGAAACCCGCCAGCAGATGGACAAGCTCTGGCTGGCATTAGCGGGAACGAAAGGTGAACACGCTCCGACGCTGGAGATCAATCATCGTCCGATGCAGACGCTGGCCGTCGAAAACCAAACGCTGGCGGTGTCGTTCACCACGCTCTGTGTCGATGCGCGTAGTCAGCATGACTACATTGCGCTATCGCGTCTTTTTCATACGGTGCTGTTGTCTGATGTGCCGGTCATGACGACGCTGATGGAGAGCGAAGCGCGGCGTTTTATCGCACTGGTGGATGAGTTCTACGAACGCCACGTTAAGCTGGTGGTCAGTGCGGCCTCACCACTTTATGAAATTTATCAGGGCGAGCGTCTGAAGTTTGAATTTCAGCGTTGTTTGTCGCGTTTGCAGGAGATGCAAAGCGAAGAGTATCTGAAGCGGGAACATTTAGCCGGTTAAACCTGCTGCAAATCACATAAAGGGGTCGATCTTTGACCCTGACTTCTCTATAATCTTGCGACCCCACGTTACGAGAGAGTTTTTTTCCCAAAACTTTCTATGCGCCGGCATAGGCTATTCGAAGGGGTAGGTTTGCTGGACAATGTCGTGTGAACCTCAACTGACAAAACGTTTGGGTGTTCACCAACGTGTAACTTATTTATTTGGGTAAGCTTTTAATGAAAACTTTTACAGCTAAACCAGAAACCGTAAAACGCGACTGGTATGTTGTTGACGCGACCGGTAAAACTCTGGGCCGTCTGGCTTCCGAACTGGCTCTGCGCCTGCGCGGTAAGCACAAAGCGGAATATACTCCGCACGTAGATACCGGTGATTACATCATCGTTCTGAACGCTGACAAAGTTGCTGTAACTGGCAACAAGCGTACTGACAAAGTGTACTATCACCACACCGGTCACATCGGCGGTATCAAACAAGCGACCTTTGAAGAGATGATTGCTCGCCGTCCTGAGCGTGTGCTTGAAATCGCGGTTAAAGGCATGCTGCCAAAAGGCCCGCTGGGTCGTGCTATGTTCCGTAAACTGAAAGTTTACGCTGGCAACGAGCACAACCACGCGGCACAGCAACCGCAAGTTCTTGACATCTAATCGGGATTATAGGCAATGGCTGAAAATCAATACTACGGCACTGGTCGCCGCAAAAGTTCCGCAGCTCGCGTTTTCATCAAACCGGGCAGTGGTAAAATCGTAATCAACCAACGTTCTCTGGAACAGTACTTCGGTCGTGAAACTGCCCGCATGGTAGTTCGTCAGCCGCTGGAACTGGTCGACATGGTTGAGAAACTGGATCTGTACATCACTGTTAAAGGTGGTGGTATCTCTGGTCAGGCTGGTGCGATCCGTCACGGTATCACCCGCGCTCTGATGGAGTACGACGAATCCCTGCGTGGCGAACTGCGTAAAGCTGGCTTCGTTACCCGTGATGCTCGTCAGGTTGAACGTAAGAAAGTCGGTCTGCGTAAAGCACGTCGTCGTCCTCAGTTCTCCAAACGTTAATTGTACTCTGCTTCGGCAGACAACAATTTGCGAAAAAACCCGCTTCGGCGGGTTTTTTTATCGTTACTGCTCTCCGTATAACCACGGTAATCCGCTGATTGCCACCTCTTTTTCCCCATTTCAAGAATCGACTCACCACAAAGGTCACAAAATCTGGTAAACTATCATCCAATTTTCTGCCCAAATGTCCGGTATCGTTCATTTTTTGTTTGTATTTTGAACAGTAATGGCTTTCCCGAATATGGGTGACATCACTTCTGGCTGGCCACTTAGTGGCTGGTAGCAGTAAAAATTCTGAATATACCTGGAGGTTTTCATGGCTGTCGCTGCCAACAAACGTTCGGTAATGACGCTGTTTTCTGGTCCTACTGACATCTATAGCCATCAGGTCCGCATTGTGCTGGCTGAGAAAGGTGTTAGTTTCGAGATTGAGCATGTGGAGAAGGACAATCCACCGCAGGATCTGATCGACCTCAACCCGAATCAGAGCGTACCGACACTGGTGGATCGTGAGCTGACCCTGTGGGAATCTCGCATCATTATGGAATACCTGGATGAGCGCTTCCCGCATCCGCCGCTGATGCCGGTTTACCCGGTTGCGCGTGGTGAAAGCCGCCTGTACATGCAGCGTATTGAAAAAGACTGGTACACGCTGATGAACGTCATCGTGAACGGTTCTGCTTCTGAAGCCGAAGTCGCGCGTAAGCGTCTGCGCGAAGAATTGCTGGCAATTGCACCAGTATTTGGCCAGAAACCTTACTTCCTGAGCGATGAGTTCAGCCTGGTAGACTGCTACCTGGCGCCGCTGCTGTGGCGTTTACCGCAGCTGGGCATTGAATTCAACGGTGCAGGTTCGAAAGAACTGAAAGGGTACATGACTCGCGTCTTTGAACGTGATTCTTTCCTGGCTTCTCTGACTGAGCCTGAACGTGAAATGCGTCTGGGCCGGGGTTAACCTGTATGGATTTGCCACAGCTAACACCACGCCGTCCGTATCTGCTGCGCGCATTCTATGAGTGGTTGTTAGACAACCAGCTTACGCCGCACCTGGTGGTGGATGTGACGCTTCAGGACGTGCAGGTTCCTATGGAATATGCGCGTGATGGGCAAATTGTTCTGAATATCGCACCGCGTGCGGTGGGTAACCTGGAACTGGCTAACGATGAAGTGCGCTTTAACGCGCGCTTCGGTGGTGTGCCGCGTCAGGTTTCTGTACCGCTGGCGGCAGTTCTGGCAATTTATGCTCGTGAAAATGGCGCCGGTACTATGTTCGAGCCGGAGGCCGCCTACGACGAAGATGTCGCCAGCTTAAATGATGACGACAACGACGCACCTGGTTTTGAGAGTGAAACAGTCATGTCGGTCATTGATGGCGATAAGCCTGACAATGGCGACGACAACGATCCGGATGACACTCCGCCGCCGCCTCGCGGTGGGCGTCCAGCGCTACGCGTAGTGAAATAAAAAAACAGGCCCTTTGGGGCCTGTTCTGTTTGTGCACAGAAAACCCCCAGCTAGGCTGGGGGTTCCGGAAAGCTTTCAGCTTTGGGCCAGTTATTAAAACCCCTTTTGATTTGTTAAAACACATTGCGGTCTGGCAACTGCAAATGTTTAACAAGAAATCAAAAGGGGGTCCCAATGGGGGACGAAAAGAGCTTAGCGCACACCCGATGGAACTGTAAATATCACATAGTTTTTGCGCCCAAATACCGAAGACAAGCATTCTACGGTGAGAAACGCAGGGCGATAGGCAGCATCTTAAGAAAGCTGTGTGAGTGGAAAAACGTGCGGATCCTGGAAGCGGAATGCTGTGTAGATCATATTCATATGCTTGTGGAAATCCCACCCAAAATGAGCGTATCCGGCTTTATGGGGTATCTGAAAGGGAAAAGCAGTCTGATGCTGTATGAACAGTTTGGGGATATGAAATTCAAGTACAGGAATAGAGAGTTCTGGTGCCGGGGATACTACGTAGATACGGTGGGTAAGAACACGGTGAAGATACAGGAATACATAAAGCACCAGCTTGCAGAAGATAAAATGGGTGAGCAGTTATCGATCCCTTATGCGGGTAGCCCGTTTACGGGCCGTAAGTAACGAAGTCTGATGCAAATGTCAGATCGTATGCGCCTGTTAGGGCGCGGCTGGTAACAGAGCCTTATAGGCGCATCCGAAAAACCTCCGGCTATGCCGGAGGATATTTATTTTCTGCCTTCGGGATCAGTAAAACAGCGTGATGGTGACTATCATATTGACCACAAATCCCACCGCCATCGGGATGGCCGTACGTTTTACCACCTCAAAGGGCGATACGCCCGCAATACCTGATGTCACCACAATGACCGCTGTAATGGGGGATACCGCCCGGGCCAGCGTAGTAGCAAAATGCATCGGCATAATCATCACTACCGCAGGAATATGTAGTCCGGCGGCAATATCTGGAATCAGGCTGGCAAAAGACATAAACGGCGCGTTACCTGACCCCATGACAATCGCACAGGCGGCAATGACCACGGCCATGATGATCATCACGCCGATACCGCCAAGGCCGGAATGCTCTGCACCTTTTATTACAGCGTCGACAGTCCCGATAGTCGTCAACCCTTTCGCAAAGATCTCACCGGCGACCACCAGCGTGACAACGTTGGCAAACTGGGTTCCCATGCCGTCAAAGAAGGCCTGCACGTCATCCATCGTTTCGCGCAGATTATGTTTATGCAGGAACTCGACAAACATCGTCAGCGTCATGCTCATCAGCATGACCACCACCAGATTCAGCTCTGTTTTCATTAACCCCATATGTGCCAGGGCAAGCGAGCCCAACATCAGAAGCAACGGCATGACGGGTAGAATGGCGTAATAGAGAGGTGGCACGTTTTCCAGCGTCTTTTGTTCAGCGAATCCGTTGCTTTCCGGGAATGCTTTTTTATCAAACTGCCGCTGAACGAAAAAATGTGCAATAGCGACGGCGACGATAACGCACGATGCGACGGGTAACTGATAGTGAAAGAAGTAGGTAGCGATTTTCATGCCCGCCACCTGCGCGGCAAAAATAGAGTTGGTTTCCAGAATGCCCCATTCAATTGACATTGAAGTGGCAATGACCGCCACCGCGGATAAACGGCTCACGCCAAGACTGACCAGCGTCGGGAACAGCGTCACCATCAGCAGCATGCCTAACCCGGAAGCGCTGGTGATGAACTGCGCCATGATCTGACCAATCACATAGGTGGCGGCAAGAACAACATAGGGTGAGCGGATTAGCTTAAGCGGGCGGCTTAACAGGCTAACCATCGCTCTGCTGGCCCCCATCCTGTCCATATAACGGGCATAACCACCTACCGCCATGATTGATAACCCTAGTCCGGCCGCCCGATTGGAAAGCATACGCAGAATTTCGTTGTAAATATCGACCAGTAGATAGCCGCTGCTCTTGTCGTTAGCGACCAGCGCGCCGTAGCCTAGCCAGACGCCGCAGATCATCAGGAAGATCCCCGCGGCTGCCAGCACTACCTGCGGTTTGTAGTTTTTGAGGATCAGGTAACCCATCGTTAATAAAACGATGACAGAGATAATGATGCCGAACATTGTTTCACTCCATGCCAGAGAAGAAGATAAATCCGGTAATAACGCTGTTGTCCAAACGGATGTTATATTTTTTCGGGCGATTTTTATGGAGTGAATATCTTATTTTTAATTCGATGTTTAAATTATTTATCGTTATAAAATAGATGGTTATGATAATTTATCACGTTCATATTCATAAATTTCACGAAGCGAATATGATTGTTTTCAATTAAAGATTAGCTGAATGTTTTAGCGTAACAAAATATCCGGATGGGTTAGACCGCCAATAAGCCCGACAGTCTGATTGACCATCATTTCACCCTGCTTTCGATCCTGTGTTAGGATAAACCCGCTGTTATTTGTCACCACGACTTAGCTGAATGGGCCCTATGAACGCATTTGATTCGCAAGCTGAAGACTCTCCATCCACCATTGGCCGTAGCTTACGCAACCGTCCGCTGGCGCGTAAAAAGCTGTCTGAAATGGTTGAAGAAGAACTGGAGCAGATGATTCGTCGTCGGGAATTTGGCGAGGGCGAACAGTTGCCGTCTGAGCGGGAGCTGATGGCCTTCTTTAACGTGGGCCGTCCTTCTGTACGAGAAGCTCTGGCAGCGTTAAAACGCAAAGGTCTGGTGCAAATCAACAATGGCGAGCGCGCCCGCGTTTCGCGTCCTTCAGCTGATACCATTATCAGCGAGCTGTCCGGTATGGCGAAAGATTTCCTCGCGCATCCCGGCGGTATTGCCCACTTCGAACAGCTGCGACTGTTCTTTGAATCCAGCCTGGTACGATACGCCGCAGAACATGCGACGGATGAGCAAATCGACAGACTGGCGAAAGCACTGGAGATCAACAGCCAGTCGCTCGATGACAATACGCTGTTCATTCGCTCGGACGTTGATTTTCACCGCATACTGGCGGAGATCCCGGGCAATCCCATCTTTATGGCTATCCATGTTGCGCTGTTAGACTGGCTGATTGCCGCCCGTCCGACCGTGGCTGACCAAGAGTTATATGAGCACAATAACGTGAGTTATCAGCAGCATATCGCTATTGTCGACGCGATTCGTCAGCGCGACCCTGAGGAAGCTGACCGCGCACTGCAAGAACATCTCAACAGCGTTTCCGCTACCTGGCACGCCTTCAGCAAAAGTAAAAAATTGCGTAAGTAATCGCGATCCTGACGATCGTTTAGTGAGGCAGATCGCACTATAAGCGTTCTGTATTGTATTGCTGCTTATTTGATCTGGTATAACAGGTATAAAGGTATGCAGTCAGATAATACTAATCATCATCAGAGGTAGCTATGGCAAGAGATTTAAAAGGCGTAATGCCAGCGTTGTTAACCCCATTCGATAGCCAACAGCGACTGGACATTGAGAGCCTGCGCCGCCTGGTGCGTTTCAACATTGGGCAAGGGATCGACGGGCTCTATGTCGGTGGGTCTACGGGTGAGGCATTTGTCCAAAACCGCGCTGAGAGAGAGCAGGTACTGGAAATTGTTGCCGAAGAAGCGAAAGGCAAGGTGACGCTGATCGCTCACGTTGGCACAGTGAGTACCGAAGAGAGCCAACAGCTGGCGAGTGCCGCGCATCGCTACGGCTTTGATGCGGTTTCAGCCGTCACACCGTTTTACTATCCGTTCAGCTTTGAAGAGCACTGCGATCACTACCGCGCAATTATTGATTCCGCTGATGGCTTGCCGATGGTGGTCTATAACATCCCGGCGCTGAGCGGCGTAAAACTGACGCTGGATCAGATCAACACGCTGGTGACGTTGCCGGGCGTTGGTGCGCTGAAGCAAACCTCAGGCGATCTCTATCAGATGGAACAGATCCGCCGCGCTCACCCCGATCTGGTGCTTTATAACGGCTATGACGAGATCTTCGCTTCTGGTCTGTTGGCGGGCGCAGATGGCGGTATCGGTAGCACTTACAACATTATGGGATGGCGTTATCAGGGAATTGTGAAAGCGCTCAAAGAAGGCGACATCCGTACGGCGCAAAAGCTGCAAACCGAGTGCAATAAGGTTATCGATCTGCTCATTAAGGTTGGCGTGTTCCGCGGCCTGAAGACTGTATTGCACTATATGGACGTGGTTTCTGTTCCGCTGTGCCGTAAACCATTTGCCCCGGTAGATGAACAATATCTGCCGGAACTGAAAGCGCTGGCCCAGCAATTAATGCTGGAACGCGACTGATCGGACGCCGGATAGCACAATGCTTATCCGGCCTGCAAAAACAAGACTCGTAGGCCGGATAAGGCGAATCCGCCATCCGGCACCACAACGAAAATAAAGATCGTCGGGAGAGTAAAATGAGTACTTCTACCCAGAGCATCCCGTGGTATCGCCATCTCAATCGGGCGCAATGGCGGGCATTTTCCGCCGCCTGGCTGGGATATTTGCTTGATGGTTTTGATTTTGTATTAATCGCCCTTGTGCTGACGGAAGTACAAGGCGAATTCGGACTGACGACGGTGCAGGCGGCCAGTCTGATCTCGGCCGCTTTTATCTCCCGCTGGTTTGGTGGGTTAATGCTGGGCGCGATGGGCGACCGTTATGGACGCCGTCTGGCGATGGTCACCAGTATCATTCTGTTCTCTGTGGGGACGCTGGCCTGCGGCTTCGCGCCGGGCTACACCACCATGTTTATCGCCCGCCTGGTTATCGGTATGGGGATGGCTGGTGAGTACGGCTCCAGCGCAACTTATGTTATTGAAAGCTGGCCCAGGCACCTGCGAAACAAAGCCAGCGGCTTCCTGATTTCCGGCTTCTCTGTAGGCGCAGTGATCGCCGCCCAGGTCTACAGCCTGGTGGTCCCGGTCTGGGGGTGGCGCGCGCTGTTCTTCATCGGCATTTTGCCGATTATCTTCGCCCTCTGGCTGCGTAAAAATATTCCGGAAGCGGAAGACTGGAAAGAGAAACACGAAGGCAAAGCGCCGGTACGCACGATGGTGGACATTCTCTACCGGGGCGAACATCGGGTTATCAATATTGTGATGACTCTCGCCGCCGCAACCGCGCTGTGGTTCTGCTTTGCAGGCAACCTGCAAAATGCGGCTATTGTGGCGGTCCTTGGCCTGATATGCGCGTTTATCTTCATTAGTTTTATGGTGCAAAGCAGCGGGAAACGCTGGCCGACGGGTGTCATGCTGATGGTGGTTGTGCTGTTTGCCTTCCTTTACTCGTGGCCGATTCAGGCGCTGCTGCCAACCTATCTGAAAACTGAACTGCTGTATGACCCTTCCACTGTCGCCAGGGTGCTCTTCTTTAGCGGCTTTGGCGCGGCGGTCGGTTGTTGCGTCGGTGGTTTTCTTGGCGACTGGCTGGGCACGCGTAAGGCCTATGTCTGCAGTCTGCTGGCTTCGCAGTTGCTGATTATTCCAGTGTTTGCGATTGGCGGCTCAAACGTCTGGGTACTGGGTTTACTGCTGTTTTTCCAGCAAATGCTCGGTCAGGGGATCTCCGGGATCTTACCAAAACTGATTGGCGGCTATTTCGATACCGACCAGCGTGCGGCGGGTCTGGGCTTCACCTACAACGTGGGTGCACTGGGCGGGGCGTTGGCACCGATCATCGGTGCGCTGATTGCCCAACGACTGGATCTGGGCACCGCGTTGGGATCGCTCTCTTTCGGCCTGACATTTGTGGTGATCCTGCTGATTGGTCTCGATATGCCGTCTCGCGTACAGCGCTGGCTGCGGCCTGAAGCATTGCGTACGCATGATGCCATTGATGGCAAACCGTTTAGCGGGGCCGTGCCGTTCGGCGGCGACAAAAGCACCATGGTGAAATCCAAAAGTTAATCCGTTTGCCCGGTCCTGCGCCGGGCAATAGTCATAAGGGAATAAGCATGTCGTTACTTGAACAACTGGATATCAAGATTGCCGCGAACGGCGGGCTGATTGTCTCCTGCCAGCCTGTTCCTGACAGCCCGTTAGATAAACCGGAAATTGTTGCGGCGATGGCGCTGGCCGCAGAACAGGCTGGCGCGGTGGCGTTACGCATTGAAGGGGTGGAAAACCTGAAAGCGACCAGGGCGGTAGTTTCGGTGCCGATTATCGGCATTCTCAAACGTGACCTTGATGACTCTCCGGTTCGCATCACCGCATATCTCGAGGATGTTGATGCGTTAGCGCAGGCAGGCGCTGACATCATCGCCATCGACGGTACCGATCGCGTACGTCCGGTACCTGTAGAAACCTTACTGGCACGTATTCATCATCACCAACGCCTTGCGATGGCTGACTGTTCGTCCATGGCGGATGGCATGGCCTGCCAGAAACTCGGTGCCGAAATCATTGGCACTACCCTTTCTGGTTATACTACGCCAGAAACGCCCGAAGAGCCGGATCTGGCTCTGGTGAAGTCTTTAAGCGACGCGGGTTGTCGGGTGATTGCTGAAGGACGTTACAACACGCCAGCGCAGGCCGCTGAGGCGATGCGTCATGGCGCATGGGCGGTGACAGTCGGCTCAGCCATTACCCGGCTGGAGCACATTTGCCAGTGGTACAACACAGCGCTTAAAAAGGCGGTGCTATGACCACGCTGTCGATTGATATTGGCGGCACCAAACTGGCTGTCGCACTGGTAGACAGCAGCCTGCAAATTCAAGAGCGTCATGAATTGCCGACGCCCGCCAGCAAAACACCGGATGCTCTGCGTGCCGCGTTACAAGCACTGGTTGCGCTGCTACAGGGGCAGGCAACGCGGGTGGCGATCGCCTCAACGGGGATTATCCGCGACGGTTCTCTACTGGCGCTGAACCCGCACAACCTCGGCGGGCTGCTGCATTTTCCTCTGGTGCAAACGCTAAAAGATCTCACCGCTTTGCCGACGCTGGCAGTCAATGACGCGCAGGCCGCGGCGTGGGCTGAGTATCATGCGCTTGGCGGCGAGTACCGCGATATGGTGTTTATCACCGTCTCCACCGGTGTAGGCGGCGGGGTGGTAAATGATGGGAAGCTGCTGACCGGGATTGGCGGTCTGGCCGGGCATCTGGGACATACGCTGGCTGATCCGCATGGGCCGGTGTGCGGTTGCGGGCGTGTGGGTTGTGTCGAGGCGATCGCTTCCGGTCGTGGGATCGCGGCGGCTGCCGAAGGCGCGCTTGCTGGATGCGACGCCAAAACCATTTTTAGCCGCGCCGGGCAGGGTGATGAGCAGGCCAGTCGGTTGATCCATCGTTCGGCACGTACTTTGGCAAGGCTTGTCGCCGATGTGAAGGCCACGATCGATTGCCAGATTGTGGTGATTGGCGGCAGCGTGGGGCTGGCAGAAGGGTATCTGGCGCTGGTGGAAAACTATCTGGCACAAGAGCCTTCGGCTTACCACGTAGAATTACGGGCGGCGCATTACCGTCATGACGCTGGATTACTGGGGGCCGCGCTGTTGGCCCAGGGAGATTGATTATGATGTCAGATGAGTTGCGTTCATTGCCTTCTGCCGGATTACATCCGGTTTTGCAGCAGGCGTTAACGCTGGCTGTTGCGGCGAATCTGCAGGAGAAAACGCCAGGGCGCTACGAGTTGCAGGGCGATAATATTTTTATGAATGTTATGCAATTTGCAACGCAGAGCCCGGAGCAAAAGAAAGCGGAACTGCACAGGGAATACATTGATATTCAGGTGCTGTTATCCGGTGAAGAACGCATTCTGTTCGGGATGACTGATTCTGCTCGTCAGTGCGAAGAGATGCACGTTGAGGATGATTATCAGCTGTGTAGCCAGATTGCCGATGAGCAGGCGATGGTACTGAAGCCGGGAAGATTTGTGATTTTTATGCCGGGCGAGCCGCATAAGCCGGGCTGCGTGGTACAGGCTCCGATGGACATCAAAAAGGTGGTGATCAAGGTGCGCGCCAGTTTATTACACAACTGACGATGAGAGCGACGGTGTCGGATGGCAAGGCTTGCGCCATCCGACACCGGATATTACAACCTAGCGCTTAAACGTCACCGCTTCCGGCTGCGTCAGATGCAGCGTCGTTTGGCTCGGCACAGTCTCGGCAATGATTCGCCCGTGACGAATGGAATAACGTGCAGGCGTCTGGCGACGAACCGCGTCAAACCCATTCTCTGCCGGTAAAATCACCAGGTTCGCGGAATTCCCTACGCTCAGACCGTAGTCCTGCAGGTGCAGGGTTTTCGCGCTGTGGGTGGTGATCAGATTCAGGCCATCGTTAATTTGTCCGTATCCCATCAGCTGACACACATGTAACCCCATGTGCAGTACCTGCAGCATATTCGCGGTGCCCAGCGGATACCACGGATCGAAGACGTCATCATGGCCGAAGCAGACGTTGATCTCTGCCTCCAGCATCTCTTTGACGCGTGTAACGCCGCGGCGTTTAGGATACGTGTCAAAGCGCCCTTGCAGGTGAATATTCACCAGTGGATTCGCGACAAAGTTAATGCCGGACATTTTCAACAGGCGGAAAAGACGGGAAGCATACGCGCCGTTATAGGAGTGCATTGCCGTAGTATGGCTGGCGGTCACGCGCTCGCCCATATTGTCGCGATGGGCCAGCGCCGCGACGGTTTCAACAAAGCGTGATTGCTCATCGTCAATTTCGTCACAGTGCACGTCGATAAGTCTGTCGTATTTTTGCGCGAGGGCGAAAATTTTGTGCAACGACTCCACGCCATATTCACGCGTAAATTCAAAGTGGGGGATAGCGCCAATGACGTCGGCACCCAAACGCACGGCTTCCTCTAATAACGCTTCACCGTTGGGATAAGAAAGAATGCCCTCTTGCGGGAACGCGACAATCTGCAGCTCTACCCACGGAGCGACTTCTTGCTTCACCTCCAGCATGGCTTTCAGCGCCGTCAGCGTAGGGTCGGAAACGTCAACGTGAGTGCGGACATACTGGATGCCGTTGGCCATCTGCCACTTAAGAGTCTGCATGGCGCGCGCTTTGACGTCATCGTGAGTGAGCATTGCCTTACGTTCGGCCCAGCGCTCAATGCCTTCAAATAACGTACCAGACTGGTTCCAGCTCGGCTCCCCCGCGGTTTGCGTGGTATCCAGGTGGATATGTGGCTCTACGAACGGTGGGATTGCCAGGCCACCTTCGGCATCAAGCACTTCCCCCTGCGGCAACGTAGCTGCGTCCTGAGCCTCAATTCGGCTGAAGCGCCCGTTTTCAACCGTGAGCTGCCACAATCCTTCGCGTCCCTGTAAACGCGCCTGACGAATGATGATGTTATTATTCTGCATGGCTGACCTCTGGTGATTTAGCAAGGCTGCGATTGAAAAGTGGGTTCAGCAGGATATAGCTGAATACGCCGCCGAGTACGGCGTTGACGGGCACGATACCGGGAATATAGTGACCGGCGGCAATGCCCAGTGCAACGGACAGGATAGCTATCCAGTTTACGGAAATAAATTGTGCTTTGCTGAAGTCGGCATATCGGCGATGGTTCAGCAGATAGTCGGCGATAATCACTCCACCAATTGGAGGAATCGCTGCCGACAAAAATGTCAGCCAACCGACAAAGTTATTGTAAAGCCACAGTGCGCACAGTGTGCCGATAATACCGTTAGCCACCGACAGCGAACGGCTGGAAAGGCCGGTAATATTGGCAAATCCCAAACCTGAAGCGTAGAGCGCATTGTCGTTGGTGGTCCAGATATTCAGGCCGAGAACCACAATTGCGGGCAGCAGCAGGCCCTGAGCAATCATTACGTCAGAGATGTCCGCCTGTCCAACAGCGGCGGCACCCGCAGCGCCGAAGATAAACATCAACGAGTTGCCAAGGAAAAATGCCACCATGGCAATCAGTACCGCACCTTTGGCGTTGCGGCCAAAGCGGACAAAGTCGGCGGTTAACGTGCCTGCGCTGATAAATGAGCCGACCACCAGCGCCAGTGCGGTTGAGAAATTCAGCGGTGTCTGCGGCACTATCGCTTTTAAATGGTCTAAACCGCCAACATCGCTCACCGCCAGCCAGACGGAGTAGCTGCCAAGAACGACGATGGCAGGTACGGCGATGATAGATAAAACGGTCAGCGCCGAGATGCCAAAAAAGATAGTCAGGGTCATCAACAGACCGGAAACCGCAATCAGAACATTGACGTCAATCCCCGTCGCTTTGCCAACCGGGATAGCAAACATGGCCACACCAACGCCAAACCAGCCTACCTGTGTACCGCCTAAGAGCAGTGAGGGAAGCCATGAACCTTTCAAACCAAATGAGTAACGTGCCAGAAGGTGGGTTGAGAGCCCTGTTTTTGCGCCGATAAAACCGAGAAATGCAGTGTAAATACCGAGGAGAAGATTACCGAAGAGAACTGCCAGGAAGAAATCATTATAGGAAAGACCGGTACCGAGTGTGCCACCGGTCCACATACTGGCGGAAAAAAATGTGAGTCCCAACATGACAAACGTTAGTGGAATCACGCCCTTCCGCGCCGCCAGAGGGACGGGGCCCTGGCTATAATTGTTGTCCTGCGACACAACGCCTCCATGAATTTTGCCCAAAAAATCCGCCGCATAATATACAGTTCTCAGAATAAAGCAAACGTTTCCGTATGTTTTTTTAGTTCTCTTTCACGGTGTTGATAGAGGGGAGGGGCAGGGGGGTTGCGAGGAATCTGGCATCTCATCAGCGTTTGAAGATGAGATGCCAGAAGATGCTTACTTACACTTCCAGGTAGTTCAGGATACCGTCTGCCGCTTTACGACCTTCGGCAATCGCGGTGACTACAAGATCCGAACCACGCACGATATCGCCACCTGCGAAGATTTTTGGGTTGCTGGTCTGGAAGGCGTTATCGCTGCGTTCCGGAGCAATAATACGGCCCTGAGAATCCAGCTCGACGCTGTGCTCTTTCAGCCACTCCATACTGTGCGGGCGGAATCCAAACGCCAGTACCACCGCATCAGCTGGAACAACGTGCTCGGAACCAGCGACGATCTCCGCGCGGCGTCGACCCTTCGCATCCGGTTCGCCCATTTCGGTGCGCGCCATTTTCACGCCGCACACTTTACCGTTGGCATTCACTTCCACGCCTAAAGGCTGGACGTTGAACTGGAACTCGACGCCTTCTTCACGCGCGTTTTTCACCTCGCGTTTGGAACCCGGCATGTTCTCTTCGTCGCGGCGATAGGCGCAGATTACGTGTGCCGCGTTCTGGCGAACCGAGGTCCGCACGCAGTCCATCGCGGTATCGCCACCGCCGAGAACAACGACGCGTTTGCCTTCCATGCTGATGTACGGCTCGTCACTGCTTTCGCCAAATCCCATCAACTGTTTGGTATTGGCGATCAGGAACGGCAGGGCATCAAATACGCCGGAAGCGTCTTCGTTTTCCAGCCCACCGCGCATCGACTGATAGGTACCTACGCCAAGGAACACGGCATCGTAATCCTTCAGCAGATCGTTGAGCTGCACGTCGCGGCCCACTTCCACGTTTAGTTTGAACTCAATGCCCATACCGGTGAAGATTTCACGGCGACGGGTCATGACCTCTTTCTCCAGCTTGAACGCCGGGATCCCGAAGGTCAGCAGACCGCCGATTTCCGGGTGGCGGTCAAATACCACCGCCTTCACGCCGTTGCGGGTCAGCACATCAGCACAGGCCAGGCCCGCCGGACCTGCACCGATGATCGCCACGCGCTTGTCCGTCTGGCGAACGCCAGTCATATCCGGACGCCAGCCCATCTCGAACGCTTTATCGTTGATATAGCGCTCGATGTTGCCGATAGTCACCGCACCGAACTCATCGTTTAGCGTGCAGGATCCTTCACAAAGACGATCCTGCGGGCACACTCGGCCACAGACTTCCGGCAGAGTGTTAGTCTGGTGCGACAGTTCTGCCGCTTCAAAAATACGTCCCTCATTCGCCAGCTTAAGCCAGTTCGGGATGTAGTTATGTACCGGGCACTTCCACTCGCAGTACGGGTTGCCGCAGGAAAGACAGCGATCTGCCTGTGCTTTGGCCTGGCCTTCGGAAAACGGCTCGTAGATCTCGATAAATTCGATCTTACGGATCTTCAGCGGTTTCTTCGGTGGATCAACGCGCTGCAGGTCGATAAATTGGTATACGTTCTGACTCATTGCTGCTACCCCTTACTGCGCCTGCACACGCAGCTCTGCTGCGCTACGACTACGGTGACCCAACAGTGCTTTCACATCACTGGATTTCGGTTTTACCAGCGCGAATTTCGCCGAGAATGCTGGCCAGTTCGCCAGGATCTCTTCGCCGAGTGAAGAACCGGTATGTTGTACGTGCTCGGTAATCAGGCCGCGCAGGTGTTCCTCATGAATAGCCAGCGAGTCCACGCTCAGTACTTCTACCAGTTCCGGGTTCACGCGTTTGCGGAATTCACCGTCTTCGTCGAGCACGTAGGCGAATCCGCCGGTCATGCCCGCACCGAAGTTGACGCCGGTTTTGCCGAGAATACACACGATGCCGCCGGTCATATATTCACAGCCGTTGTCGCCAATACCTTCAACCACGGTAATAGCGCCGGAGTTACGCACCGCAAAACGCTCACCCGCACGACCCGCAGCAAACAGGCGGCCACCGGTAGCACCATACAGGCAGGTGTTACCAATGATGCTCGCCTCATGGCTACGGAAAGCAGAGCCAACCGGAGGACGCACTGCCAGCAGGCCGCCCGCCATGCCTTTACCGACATAGTCGTTGGCATCGCCGGTCAGATACAGCTCCACGCCGCCCGCGTTCCACACGCCGAAGCTCTGGCCTGCGGTACCGCTGAAGTGTGCTTTAATCGGGTCAGATGCCAGCCCCTGATCGCCATGCGTCTGAGCGATATAGCCCGACAGCGATGCGCCGACGGAACGGTCGGTGTTGCGGATATCGAACCAGAAGGTTTTGCTCTGGCGCTCGTCGACAAACGGTTTCGCCTGCTGTAACAGCTGGGCGTTCAGCACGCCGTTATCAAACGGCGGATTGTTTTCAGTGCAATGCAGCGCTTTACCTGGATGCGGTTCAGCGGTTTCCAGCAGACGAGACAGCTCCAGTTTCTGCTGCTTGGCGGTAAACCCTTCCAGCTCTTTGAGCAGGTCGGTACGACCAATCAGATCCACCAGACGTTTCACGCCCAGTTGCGCCATCAGCTCGCGGGTTTCGCGGGCGATAAATTCAAAGTAGTTAGTCACTTTGAACGGCAGGCCGTGATAGTGGTTCTTACGCAGTTTGTCATCCTGAGTTGCCACGCCGGTTGCGCAGTTGTTCAGATGGCAAATACGCAGGTATTTACAGCCCAGCGCGACCATGGGGCCGGTGCCGAAACCGAAGCTTTCTGCACCCAAAATTGCCGCTTTAATGATATCGACGCCGGTTTTCAGACCGCCATCGACCTGCAGACGGATCTTGTGACGCAGACCGTTAGCCACCAGCGCCTGCTGGGTTTCCACCAGACCGAGTTCCCACGGGCAGCCCGCATACTTCACGGATGAGAGCGGACTTGCACCGGTACCGCCATCGTAGCCGGCAATGGTAATCAGATCCGCATAGGCTTTCGCCACGCCGGTCGCAATAGTGCCGACGCCCGGTTCGGAAACCAGCTTCACCGAGATCATCGCTTTCGGGTTAACCTGTTTCAGGTCGAAAATCAGCTGCGCTAAGTCCTCGATAGAGTAGATATCGTGGTGCGGCGGCGGGGAGATCAGCGTCACGCCCGGCACCGAATAACGCAGTTTGGCGATGTACGGGGTGACTTTATCACCCGGTAACTGACCGCCTTCGCCCGGCTTCGCGCCTTGAGCGACTTTAATCTGAATGACATCAGCATTGACCAGGTACGCTGGGGTTACGCCAAAGCGACCGGAAGCCACCTGCTTAATGCGCGACACCTTGTTAGTGCCGTAGCGTGCCGGATCTTCGCCGCCTTCACCGGAGTTCGAGTTACCGCCGATGCTGTTCATGGCTTCGGCCAGCGCCTCGTGTGCTTCCGGGCTTAATGCCCCGATAGACATCGCTGCGGTATCAAAGCGTTTAAACAGTTCGGTTGCGGGTTCTACTTCGCTAATGCTTACGGCTTCATCGCCAGGTGTAATCGCCAGCAGATCGCGCAGCGTGGCCGCCGGACGCTCATTGACCAGCTTTGCATATTCCTGATAGTCGCTGTACTCGCCGCTTTGTACTGCCTGTTGCAGCGTGCGCACCACGTCCGGGTTGTAGGCGTGGTATTCGCCGCCGTGAACGTACTTCAGCAAACCGCCCTGGCTGATGGGCTTACGCGCCAGCCAGGCATGTTTGGAGAGGTTCAGCAGATCCTGCTGGAAGTCGGTAAAACCCGCGCCGCTGATGCGACTGACCACGCCCTGGAAGCATAAAGCCACAACATCATCGTGCAGACCAACGGCTTCAAAAAGCTTCGAGCAGCGGTAAGAGGCGATGGTCGAGATGCCCATTTTGGACATGATTTTGTACAGACCCTTGTTGATGCCGTTACGGTAGTTCAGCATCACGGTCCGGTAATCTTTGGCAATCGCTTGAGTGTCGATCAGACGTCCCAGCGTTTCATACGCCAGATACGGATAAATGGCTGTCGCGCCAAAACCGAGCAGAACGGCAAAATGGTGCGGGTCACGGGCGCTGGCGGTTTCAACGATGATGTTGGCATCGCAACGCAGGCTTTGTTCTACCAGACGTGTTTGTACTGCGCCAACGGCCATCGGTGCCGGAACCGGCAAGCGGTTTTTTGCGATATTACGGTCAGAGAGCACCAGCAGCACCGTGCCGTTACGCACCATCTGTTCAGCCTTATCGCACAATGCTTTGACGGTCTCTTCGAGCGTGGTTTCGGTCACGTCGAAGGTGATATCCAGTCGGTCAGCGCGATAATGCTCCTCTTTCATGGTGGTGAGCTGGGTGAAATCGGAGTACAGCAGGATCGGCGACTTAAAGCTCAGACGGTGCGCCTGACCTTCGGCTTCGCAGAAGACGTTCATCTCACGACCGATGCTGGTGGCCAGCGACATGACGTGCGCTTCACGCAGCGGGTCGATCGGCGGGTTGGTGACCTGGGCAAACTGCTGGCGGAAGTAGTCATAAATGATGCGCGGCTGGCTGGAGAGCACGGCAAACGGGGTATCATCACCCATTGAACCGACCGCTTCCTGACCATTTTCACCGAGCACGCGGATAACGGAATCCAGCTCTTCAGCGCTGTAGTTAAACTGTTTCTGGTAGCTGGCGAGGGTGTCATCGTCCAGTTCACGGCTGCCGACCTGATCGTCAGCCAGGTCTTCGAAAGGCACCAGACGGCGGACGTTCTTCTCCATCCACTCTTTGTAGGGGTGGCGGCTTTTCAGATCGTCATCGGTTTCAGCTGAATGCAGAATGCGCCCGCTACGGGTATCGATAACCATCAACTCCCCAGGGCCGACGCGACCTTTCTCAACCACTTCATCCGGCTGATAATCCCAGATCCCGACTTCAGAAGCGCAGGTAATCAGCTTGTCTTTGGTGATGACGTAGCGCGCCGGACGCAGGCCGTTGCGGTCAAGGTTACAGGCGGCAAAGCGACCGTCGGACATAACGATACCCGCCGGACCATCCCACGGCTCCATGTGCATGGAGTTAAAGTCGAAGAACGCGCGCAGCTCCGGGTCCATATCCGGGTTATTCTGCCAGGCCGGCGGCACCAGTAGACGCATGGCGCGGATGATATCCATCCCACCAGCCAGCAGCAGTTCCAGCATGTTATCCATTGAGCTGGAGTCGGAGCCGGTTTCGTTAACGAACGGTGCGGCGTCGTGCAGATCAGGGATCAGCGGCGTCTGGAATTTATAGGTACGAGCGCGCGCCCACTGGCGGTTGCCGGTGATGGTGTTGATTTCACCATTGTGCGCCAGGTAGCGAAACGGTTGCGCCAGCGGCCAGCGTGGTACGGTGTTGGTGGAGAAGCGCTGGTGGAACAGGCAGATGGCCGATTCCAGACGCAGGTCCGCCAGGTCCAGGTAAAAGCGCGGCAGATCCGCCGGCATACACAGACCTTTATAGATATTGACCAGGTTCGACAAGCTACAGACGTAGAAGTCTTTATCTTCCTGGAGGCGTTTTTCGATACGACGGCGCGCGATGAACAGGCGACGCTCCATATCACGCGGACGCCAGCCCGCAGGGGCATTAACAAAAATTTGCTCGATACGAGGCAGGGAGGAGAGCGCAATTTCACCGAGAACACCTTCGTTAGTCGGCACGTCGCGCCAGCCGACAATCGACAGGGTCTCCTGCTGTAATTCTTCTTCTACAATGCGACGAGAAGCCGCTGCCAGCTCAGCGTCTTTATTTAAAAAGATCATGCCGACGGCGTAGTTTTTGGCTAAACGCCAGCCGCGCTCTTGCGCTACGATGCGGAAAAAGCGGTCAGGTTTTTG
Source organism: Citrobacter sp. RHBSTW-00599 (assembly GCF_013784065.1). Classification (NCBI taxonomy): domain Bacteria; kingdom Pseudomonadati; phylum Pseudomonadota; class Gammaproteobacteria; order Enterobacterales; family Enterobacteriaceae; genus Citrobacter; species Citrobacter sp. RHBSTW-00599. The sequence goes on from NZ_CP056717.1 coordinate 499,799, forward strand.
TAACAGCAGGCCGCAACCATCGCCGGTTTTTCCATCGGCAAGAATTGCGCCACGGTGCTGCATGCGGGCCAGTGCGTGTATGGCGGTACGCACTACCTTGTGGCTAGGTTCGCCTTCTATGTGGGCGATCAGGCCGAAACCACAGTTATCCCTCTCAAGGGATTTATCGTACAACATATCAGTGAACCTCCCCAGGCTCTGCGGGATTCCCATCTGGACCGTTGCGCACGGGCACACCAAGAGCATGGCGACGGGGTTTGCGTGTCATACGCTTACCTCGCATTCGCCCTCTTTATCCTTTTCGCACAGGTCAAACAAGTTTGAGGACTTGCTTCAGAGGGAATCTCAATTACTGCATAAATATGATGAGCAGACTGCTCATCCAGAAAGCTTCCAGCGGATTTCCAAGTTATCGGGAATCCACACACAGGTCAAATGGCAATCTTATTTATGCAAAAATGTGCTATTGGGCAATTAACTTTATGAAAATATTGAAATAAAAGGGTTTTATACATTGATATAACCTGAGGAGGATGCCCTGGGAAGTGTGATCTGTCTCACTGTAAGAGAGGCCGGATATCTCTCGTCCTCCCTTTGTTTATCGATATACTTGGCATTTTATGCTGGTTTTTAGAGTTTTGGCGTCTTAAAGATACTGTTTTTACGCTGAGAGTATAAGAAGATAAAAAAAACAGCTGGATATAAGGAAAAGTAATTATATTTTGAGTGAATGAAATTTCGATTATTTTGATTTGTTATGCAATAAATAAAGGCTCGCCAGGGCGATTGATCCAGGTCATCGCCGACTGGGGCAAAAAATGGCAGGCTTTGGCCTCTTTTCAAGGCGCGGTCTACCAGATTATGCAGTTACAGAAATTAGTCAATATGTTTGGTGGGGATCTTTCTCGCCGTTATGGGCAAAAGGTTCATAAACTCACGCTGCACGGCGGATTTAGCTGTCCAAACCGTGATGGCACCATCGGACGCGGCGGATGTACTTTCTGTAATGTCGCCTCGTTTGCCGATGAAGCACAGCAGCACCATTCAATTGCCGAGCAGCTTGAGCATCAGGCGCAGTTGGTCAATCGCGCCAGACGCTATCTGGCCTATTTCCAGGCTTATACCAGCACCTTCGCGGAAGTACAGGTGCTGCGTTCGATGTATCAACAGGCGGTCAGCCAGGCCAACATCGTTGGGTTATGCGTTGGGACGCGCCCCGACTGCGTGCCGGATGCGGTACTCGATCTGCTTTGTGAGTATAAAGACCTCGGCTATGAGGTATGGCTGGAGCTCGGTCTGCAAACTGCGCATGACAAAACTCTGCACCGGATTAACCGCGGCCATGATTTTGCCTGCTATCAGAACACCACGCGGCTGGCGCGCGAGCGCGGGCTGAAAGTGTGCTCACACCTGATTGTTGGTCTGCCGGGAGAAGGACAGGCAGACTGTCTGCAAACCATGGAACGAGTGGTGGAGACGGGCGTTGACGGTATTAAGCTGCATCCGCTGCATATTGTGAAAGGCAGTACGATGGCAAAGGCCTGGGAAGCCGGACGGCTGAACGGAATTGAACTGGACGACTACACGGTTACCGCCGGGGAGATGATCCGCCATACGCCGCCAGAGGTGATTTATCATCGAATCTCTGCCAGCGCGCGTCGCCCAATGCTGTTGGCTCCGCTATGGTGTGAAAACCGCTGGACCGGGATGGTCGAACTGGATCGCTATCTCAATGCTCATGGTGTTCAAGGCTCTGCGCTTGGCACTCCGTGGATTCAGCCTGGGAGCTAACTATCCGGCAATCTGCGCCTGCTTGCCTGATGACGCTACGCTTATCAGGCCCACGTTGAATCTCTCCTCGGTCATTTCACCGATAACCTCCGCATTTCTTGCACAATCTTCAACGTCACGCTGAGAATTGAGTATTATTGTGCCAAGTTGTCGTGAAGGAACCCTCTATGAAGCAAATCCGTATGCTGGCGCAATATTACGTCGACCTGATGATGAAATTGGGTCTGGTGCGCTTTTCGCTGTTATTGGCGCTGGCGCTGGTCGTGTTGGCGATTGTGGTGCAGATGGCTGTCACCATGGTGCTGCATGGCCAGGTAGAAAGCATTGATGTTATCCGCTCTATCTTTTTTGGTCTGTTAATTACCCCCTGGGCCGTCTATTTTCTGTCAGTGGTGGTGGAGCAACTGGAAGAGTCCCGGCAACGCTTGTCACGACTGGTACAAAAGCTGGAAGAGATGCGCGAGCGCGATCTCAAGCTCAATGTGCAGTTAAAAGATAATATTGCCCAGCTTAATCAGGAAATTGTTGAGCGCGAAAAAGCCGAAGCGGAGCGCCAGGATACGTTCGAGCAGTTGAAGGTTGAAATCAAAGAGCGCGAAGAAGCGCAGATTCAGCTTGAGCAGCAGTCTTCCTTTTTACGCTCTTTCCTTGATGCCTCGCCGGATCTGGTTTTTTATCGTAATGAAGATAAAGAATTTTCCGGCTGTAACCGTGCCATGGAACTGCTGACCGGCAAGAGCGAAAAGCAGTTGGTGAATTTAAAACCGGCTGATGTTTACTCCCCTGAGGCGGCAGAAAAGGTCATTGAAACCGACGAGAAGGTGTTCCGTCATAACGTCTCGCTCACCTACGAACAGTGGCTGGACTATCCGGACGGGCGCAAAGCCTGCTTTGAAATTCGCAAAGTGCCTTACTATGACCGCGTAGGTAAGCGGCATGGTCTGATGGGTTTTGGGCGCGATATTACCGAGCGTAAGCGTTATCAGGACGCGTTAGAGCGTGCCAGCCGCGATAAGACCACCTTCATTTCTACCATCAGCCACGAACTGCGCACTCCGCTTAACGGCATTGTCGGCTTAAGCCGGATCCTGCTGGATACGGATCTGACCGCTGAGCAGGAAAAATACCTGAAAACAATCCACGTCTCTGCCGTGACGCTGGGGAATATTTTCAACGATATTATCGACATGGATAAGATGGAGCGACGTAAAGTTCAGCTCGATAACCAGCCGATCGATTTCACCAGCTTTATGGCGGATCTGGAAAACCTCTCTGGCCTGCAGGCGCAGCAAAAAGGGCTGCGTTTTGTGCTTGAGCCGACGTTACCACTACCGCATAAGGTCATTACCGACGGCACGCGTTTGCGCCAGATTCTGTGGAATCTGATCAGCAACGCCGTGAAGTTTACCCAGCAGGGGCAGGTAACCGTGCGGGCGCGCTATGACCAGGGGAATATACTGCATTTCGAGGTTGAAGATTCCGGGATCGGTATTCCGCAGGATGAGCAAGATAAAATCTTCGCCATGTATTATCAGGTGAAGGACAGCAATGGCGGCAAACCGGCAACGGGAACCGGGATTGGACTGGCCGTATCGAAGCGTCTGGCGAAAAATATGGGCGGTGATATTACGGTCTCCAGCCAGGCTGGCAAAGGCTCCATCTTTACGCTGACCGTGCATGCGCCTGCGGTAGCGGAAGAGATTGAGGACGCCTTTGAAGACGACGACATGCCGCTGCCAGCCCTGAATGTGCTGCTGGTGGAAGATATCGAACTGAACGTTATTGTCGCGCGTTCAGTGCTGGAAAAACTGGGCAACAGCGTGGATGTCGCCATGACCGGGAAAGCCGCGCTGGAAATGTTCACGCCGGGCGAATATGACCTGGTGCTGCTGGATATTCAGCTACCGGATATGACCGGTCTGGATATCTCGCGCGAGCTGACGCAAAAATACGCCCGTGAGGACCTGCCGCCGCTGGTTGCGCTTACCGCCAACGTTCTGAAAGATAAAAAAGAGTATCTGGACGCGGGAATGGACGATGTGCTGAGTAAGCCGCTGTCGGTTCCGGCGTTAACCGCCATGATCAAAAAATACTGGGATACCCGAAACAAAGAGGAGAGCACTGTGACATCTGAAGAGAGCAGTAAATCGCAAGCGCTGTTAGATATTCCTATGTTGGAACAATACCTCGAGCTGGTGGGACCGAAGTTAATAACCGACGGGCTGGCGGTGTTTGAGAAGATGATGCCGGGATATTTGAGCGTGCTGGAGTCCAATCTGACCGCACGGGATAAAAAAGGCGTTGTTGAGGAAGGCCATAAAATTAAAGGCGCGGCAGGTTCCGTGGGGCTGCGCCACCTGCAACAGTTAGGTCAGCAAATCCAGTCGCCAGACCTTCCAGCCTGGGAAGATAATGTTGCTGAATGGATTGAAGAGATGAAGCAGGAGTGGCAGCACGACGTGGCGGTATTGAAGGCCTGGGTGGCGAGCGTGGAAAAAAAATGACCCCGGCTTGACCGGGGTGCGCGAATACTGCGCCAACACCAGGGAAATCGTGGCTGCGCCGTAAATTATTATCATTGTTTACAAGGGCGCAGCCCTAATTTTCAGGCCGCACGCAGTTAAGATAGCAAATCTTAAATAATTTGTTACATGAATCAGTTAAATGTGTGAAGCGTAGCATTTAAATCATAATAACTAATATGTTTCAGCCAGTTGAGAAAGGAGTATCACGATGAAAAAAGTGGGTGTAGTGCTCAGCGGATGCGGCGTGTATGACGGCGCAGAGATCCATGAAACTGTTCTCACGCTTCTGGCGATTGCCCGCAACGGTGCTCAGGCCGTCTGTTTCGCACCGGATAAACAACAAGCGGATGTGATTAATCATCTGACCGGCGAGCCGATGCAGGAAACGCGTAATGTGCTGATTGAAGCCGCCCGTATAACACGCGGTGATATTCGCCCACTTGCTCAGGCAGTCTCAACGGAACTGGATGCGTTGATCGTGCCAGGCGGGTTTGGCGCGGCCAAAAATCTGAGCAATTTTGCCAGCCAGGGCAGTGAGTGCCGGGTTGATAGCGACTTAGCTGCGCTGGCGGTGGCTATGCATCAGGCGGGTAAGCCGCTGGGATTTATGTGCATTGCGCCTGCCATGTTACCTAAAATTTTTGACTTTCCGCTGCGTCTGACCATCGGTACTGATATTGATACGGCAGAGGTGCTGGAAGTGATGGGCGCTGAGCATGTGCCTTGTCCGGTTGATGACATTGTCGTTGATGAAGACAACAAAATCGTCACTACTCCCGCCTATATGCTGGCGCAGGACATCGCTCAGGCCGCGAGTGGTATCGATAAACTGGTATCACGTGTGCTGGTGCTGGCTGAATGAGAAAAGGAGTTACCGCCTTTCTGCGACGTATCTTTCTGCGGGCGGTCGTTGTCCTCGCCGTATTCTGGGGCGGGGGCATCGCACTTTTCAGCGTGATGCCAGTCCCTTTCTCTGCCGTGATGGTCGAGCGGCAACTGAGCGCATGGCTGTCCGGTGATTTCGGTTATGTGGCGCACTCAGACTGGGTGAGCATGGATGAGATCTCACCGTGGATGGGACTGGCGGTGATCGCCGCGGAGGACCAGAAGTTTCCCGAGCACTGGGGATTCGATGTTTCCGCCATAGAGAAAGCGCTGGCGCACAACGAACGTAATGAAAACCGTATTCGCGGGGCGTCGACGTTATCGCAACAGACGGCAAAAAACCTCTTTCTGTGGGATGGACGTAGCTGGGTGCGTAAAGGTCTCGAAGCCGGGCTAACGCTGGGTATGGAAACCGTCTGGAGCAAGAAGCGTATTCTGACCGTTTACCTGAATATTGCTGAGTTTGGTGATGGGGTTTTCGGCGTGGAGGCAGCGGCGCAGCGCTATTTCCATAAGCCAGCCAGTCGGCTGAGTCTGTCTGAAGCGGCCTTGCTGGCTGCGGTATTACCCAATCCTTTGCGTTTTAAAGCGAATGCGCCTTCTGGTTATGTACGTAGCCGTCAGGCGTGGATTATGCGCCAAATGCGCCAGCTAGGCGGTGAGTCGTTTATGCGGGAAAATAAGCTGTATTAATGGGTTTATTGCCGGATACGGATCCGGCCTACGGGAGAGTGACGTTGCCGTGTAGGCCTGATGAGCGCAGCGCTTCAGGTACTCGGCTAATCTTCATCAAACCCTGAATTAAACAGGGCAATCACCGCTGCCAGGGCTTCCACTTCCTGTGGACCCGTGGCTTCAACTTCTATCTGACGCCCTTTGGCAGAATCAAGCATCAGCAGAGCGATAACACTGTTTGCCTCGGCTTCCGTTCCTTCATCATTACGCAGCAAAACTTCTGTTTCAAAACCCTGCATCAATTCAAACAGTTTCATGGCTGGGCGAGCATGCATACCCAGCTTATTCGTGATTTCAACGGTTTGCTTCACGGTCATGATTTACGTTTTTCCAGCGTACGATGGCGTGACTGTACGTTTTTACCGCGTGAGCGGAAGTAGTCTGCCAGCTGCTCTGCAATATACACCGAACGGTGTTTCCCGCCGGTACAGCCGATAGCTACGGTGAGGTAGCTGCGGTTGTTGGTCTCCAGCATGGGTAACCATAGCTCAAGATAGCTGCGAGTCTGGTAGATAAAATTGTGTACTTCTGTGTGCCTGTCAAGGAAGGCGGCAACGGGGCGGTCAAGACCGGTCATCGGGCGCAGCTTCGGATCCCAGTGCGGGTTAGGCAGGAAGCGCACGTCAAAGACGTAATCCGCGTCAATTGGGATACCGTGTTTGAAACCAAAGGATTCGAATACCATCGTCAACTCGCGTTCGCGCTTGCCTAGCAGGCGAGTACGCAACATTTCCGCCAGTTCGTGCACGGACATTTCGGAGGTATCCACGATTAGGTCAGCACGAGAGCGCAGAGGCTCCAGCAAATCGCTTTCCTTATCGATAGCGCTCTCCAGAGATAAGTTCTTGCTGGAAAGAGGATGCAGGCGACGCGTGTCGCTGTAGCGGCGAATCAGGGTGTTACGATCGGCGTCAAGGAACAGCAACTGTGGTGAGAAGCCTTCAGGCAGATTGTTCATTGCCTGCTCGAAAATCTCTGGGGACTCAGGCATGTTGCGCACATCAATGCTGACGGCCGCAGAAATCTGGCGATCGGCCAGAGTACGAGCCAGATCGGGCAACAGCACTACGGGAAGGTTATCCACGCAGTAAAAACCCATATCTTCCAGCGCTCGCAGGGCGACAGATTTTCCTGACCCCGAACGACCGCTGACGATCATCAGTACCATGTACTGTTTCTCCTCACAACGACAAAAAAGGATGCCATTGGGTTGTTATGCTTCATCCAGTCCACCTTCGGTGTCCGTGATGATTTGATACAACTCCTGGTCACTCTGTGCTGCGCGCAGGCGGCGGCAGATGGTTTTATCGGCCAGACGTTTGGCGACCAGCGACAACGTATGCAAATGCGTCTTGGTTTGGTCTGCCGGAACCAGCAGGGCGAAAAGCAGATCGACGGGTTGATTATCAATGGCGTCGAAAGCAATAGGCGTTTCAAGTTGCACAAACACGCCAACTGCGCGCATCGTGTCTTCTTCCAGCTTTCCGTGCGGGATAGCAATTCCATTACCGATGCCGGTACTGCCCATTTTTTCACGCGTCAGAATGGCTTCAAATACCACCTGAGAGGGCAAGCTGAGCTGTTTTGCCGCCAGTTCGCTGATGATTTCCAGCGCGCGTTTCTTGCTTTGGCAGTGAACGCCAGCGCGTGTACATTCCTGGTTAAGAACATTGCTCAGTTGTAGAGTCGTATCGTTATTTGTCATAATTTCACCTAAGCGCTAACTGTACAAATGGCCCGTTGTGCTACACAACAGGCCGTCCTGCACCCGCTAACTGCCCGGACAAGTTAGTGCTGTTTCAGTTTATCTTTATGTTTTGTTAACTGCCGAGCCAGTTTATCAATTAAACCGTCAATGGCGGCGTACATATCCTGACCTTCCGCGCTGGCATGAATTTCGCCACCGTTCACATGCAGTGTTGCATCCGAGATATGTGTCACCTTCTCCACTTTCAACACAATATAGACCTGATTAATCCGGTCGAAATATTGTTCTAGCTTGGCGAATTTTGTATTAACAAAATCGCGTAAGGCTTCAGTGATTTCGACGTTGTTTCCAGTGATGTTGAGCTGCATAGTGTCTTCCTTATCGGTTGGGTCAGACCAGCTGTTTGCGCTGGTTCGACGGCGGAATGGATAAAGACTCTCGGTACTTCGCAACAGTGCGGCGTGCCACCATGATACCCTGTTCTGACAGCATAGAGGTTAACTTGCTGTCACTCAGCGGTTTCGCGGGGTTTTCCGCAGCAATTAATTTCTTCACCAGTGCACGTATAGCTGTGGATGAGGCTTCGCCTCCGCCTTCAGTGTTAACGTGACTGGAAAAGAAATACTTCAATTCAAAAATGCCGCGCGGACTGTGCAGATACTTTTGCGTGGTCACTCGGGAAATGGTCGATTCGTGCATCTCGACGGCCTGGGCGATATCCGCCAGCACCATCGGTTTCATAAACTCTTCGCCTTGATCAAAGAAGGCTTGCTGCTGTTCAACGATACAGCGACTGACGCGCAGCAGCGTATCATTGCGACTTTCCAGGCTTTTAATCAGCCACTTTGCATCCTGCAGATTGCTACGAATAAACTGGCTGTCAGCGTCGTTGCGCGCGCTGTTGCACATGGCGGCGTAGTGCTGGTTAATCTGCAACCGTGGAATGCTGTCGCCGTTGAGTTCGACCACCCAGCGATCGTTATGCTTACGCACCAGTACATCCGGAATAACGTATTCTGGCTCCCCGGTCTGGATAGACTGCCCAGGTCTGGGGTCCAGGGACTGAATAAGATTGACGGCTTCTTTCAGCACATCTTCTTTCAGCCGGGTTACGCGCATCAGCGTGCGGAAGTCATGGTTGGCTAACAGATCGAGGTGATCGCTGATGATCAGGCGCGCTTCTTCCAGCCACGGCGTGGCTTTATCAAACTGGGAAAGTTGGATCAATAAGCAGTCGCGGAGATCTTTGGCCGCCACGCCCACGGGATCAAAACGCTGAATGCGTTTAAGCACGGCTTCGATTTCGTCCATGCCGACGTCGTCATCGCCCATGCTTTCGAGAATATCGTCCAGGGTTACGGTGAGATAACCGGTTTCGTCTACCGCATCAACAATGGATGTCGCAATTGCGCGATCGGTATCCGAGAACGGGGTCAGCTCCACTTGCCACATCAGGTAATCCTGCAGTGATTGCGTGGTCTCCCCCTGATACACAGGCAGTTCGTCGTCGATGTAATCCCCGCTGGTGCCAGAAGGTGTACCGGCGGTGTAAATTTCATCCCAACTGGCGTCAAGCGGCAGCTCCTCTGGCATCTCTTTTTGTTCGAGAGCATCTGCGGTGTCGAGGGATTCGCTGTCCTGTTTTTCCTGGGTATCAATTTCGTCGTGAAGATCGGTTTGCTCGAGCAGTGGGTTACTTTCCAGCGCTTGCTGAAGTTCTTGCTGAAGTTCCAGCGTGGACAGCTGCAACAGACGGATAGCCTGTTGTAGCTGAGGCGTCATCGCCAGTTGTTGGCTAAGCCTGAGTTGCAAACCTTGCTTCATGTTCAGAGTTGTTCTCTCCTGCGGTGACGTGAAGTCTTCTACCCTATCAGAGTCTGAAGTCTTCCCCAAGGTATACGCGTTTAACGTGCTCATCCTGCAGTATTTCTGTTGGCGTGCCATGCGCGATCAGGTGGCCCTGACTCACGATGTAGGCGCGCTCACACACTGCCAGCGTTTCGCGAACGTTATGGTCGGTAATCAGCACCCCAAGCCCGCTGTCGCGCAGGTGTTCGATGATCCGTTTGATATCAATAACGGAAATCGGGTCAACACCGGCAAACGGTTCATCCAGCAGGATAAATTTCGGATTCGCGGCCAGTGCGCGGGCGATCTCCACGCGGCGTCGTTCACCACCGGAGAGCGACTGCCCCATGCTGTCACGCAGGTGTTCGATGTGGAACTCTTCCATCAGCTCGTTGGCGCGATCTTCCCGCTGCTCGCTGGTAAGATCGTCACGAATTTGCAGCACCGCCATCAGGTTATCAAACACGCTCAGGCGACGGAAAATAGACGCTTCCTGCGGCAAGTAGCCGATGCCGCGACGCGCGCGCGCATGCAGAGGCAGTAGGCTGATGTCTTCGTCATCAATGATAATGTTGCCCGCATCACGTGGGACAATGCCGACCACCATGTAAAAGGTCGTTGTCTTGCCCGCACCGTTAGGACCGAGCAGACCGACGATCTCCCCGGAGTTGACGGTCAGACTGACATCTTCCACCACACGGCGGCCCTTATAGGCTTTTGCAAGGTTCTTTGCAGTTAATGTTGCCATAACGAATCAGTTACCTTTTTTCTCTGCCGGAGCCTTGTTTTTGTCCTGCAACTGCGACGGTACCAGAACGGTGGTGACGCGTTTGCCTTTATCGCTGAAGGCCTGCATTTTCTGCTCTTTCACCAGATAGGTGATCTTATCGCCTGTGATGTTGCTATCGAGCTGTTCCAGGTAAGCCTTACCGGTGAGAACGACGAAGTCTTTCGCCAGTTCATAATGCATGTGTGAGGCGTGGCCTTTAACTGGTTTACCGTTGTCCTGCATCTGGTAAAAGGTTGCAGGATTACCGTAGCCATCAATGACTTCTTTACCGTCTTCACCGCCAGGGCGGGTTACGACGACTTTATCGGCGTTAATTTTGATGGTGCCCTGAGTCACAATCACATTGCCAGTAAAGGTCACCACGTTGCCTTGCATATCAAGAGACTGCTGGTCCGACTCAATGTGAATCGGCTGCTCGGTATCGCCGGTGACGGCGAATGCCGGGATGCTGGCGGCCAGAAGTGAGCTGGCAAGCACAAGATTAAGGCTGAGTTTGTTTGTTTTGGATTTCATATGAGGTTCTAACCTTTTCAATCAGCTCGGCGTTCTTGCTGCGTAAGTTGCCGCGCATCTTCAGTCCGCTGGAGTTAAATGTTGTGCCATATAACGTGACGAGATCATCGGAAGTGACGTCTTGTGTCACCAGGTTAATCTGTGCGTTATCGGTCGTCATTCTGCGTAGTTGAGAGTCGGGCACCAGGGCGTTGACCTCAACATGGCCGTACAGATATAGCATCCGATCGTTGGTCAATTTGGCTTTATCAGCCTTGATCGTCCAGGTCGGTACTTTATCCTTATCAAATGTGGTTAATACCGGTTGAGTAAACCACGAAACCGCTTGTTCCGAATAATATTCAACGTTTTGCGCGATCAAGTGATAGCTCAGTGCGCCTTCGGGACTATACACAACGGTATCAGTATGTTCGCTCTTATAGGTTGGCTCGTTGTTATTTACGACGACCTCAGCGGTGTCGTCTTTGTCTGCCAGATTAATACCAATCATCACAAGGACAGCCAGCGACAGTAGAATGATAACCCAACGTCTGGTTTTGCTCATATCGATTGCCCTTTGGCCTCGTCCAGTTTGCCCTGCGCCAGGAGTAATAAATCGCAGACTTCACGTACCGCGCCGCGTCCCCCATCGATGCGGGTGACATAATCGGCCCGGGGGATCAGCAAAGGATGAGCATCCGCCACCGCCACGCTTAATCCCACTTGTGCCATCACCGGCCAGTCGATCAGATCATCGCCAACGTACGCAACATTTTCAGGAGCGATCGCCAGTTTGCTAAGGAGATCGTTAAAGGCGACCAGTTTGTCTGACTGCCCCTGATACAAATGCGTGATCCCCAATGTGGCACAGCGATCTTCTACAAGTTTAGCCTTTCGTCCGGTAATAATGGCAACCTCGATACCGGAAGTGAGCGCACAGCGAATTCCGTAACCATCGCGGACGTTAAAAGCCTTCAGCTCTTCACCGTTGTTGCCCATATAAATCAGACCATCAGACAGTACGCCATCCACATCCAGGATCAGCAAACGGATGTTCTCTGCCCGGGTGATAACGTCTGTGCTGACGGGTCCATAACAGGTCGCAAGCGACGCACCTGCTTTACTCATTTTCTTTATCCTTGAGTTTCTTACACTACACCTGCACGCAGCAGATCATGCATATGTAACACACCAAGTAACCGGTCGCCATCAGCAACCATAACCGAGGTGATATGGCGGGACTGCATTAAGTTCAGGGCATCGACGGCAAGAATGCCCGGACGCACGCGAATGCCGCCAGGGGTCATCACATCGGCAATGCCTAACTGGCGAACATCAACGCCCATATCGAAGACGCGACGTAAATCGCCATCGGTGAAAATACCGTCAATCTTCATGTCATCATCGCAAATGACGGTCATGCCGAGATTTTTACGCGTGATCTCAAGTAAGGCGTCACGCAGGCTGGCGCTTTTAGTCACATGCGGGATCTCATCGCCCGTATGCATAATATCGTTAACGCGCAGTAAAAGCTTACGGCCTAGTGCGCCACCGGGATGAGATAACGCAAAATCTTCCGCGGTAAAGCCACGCGCTTTTAATAATGCTACGGCTAGCGCATCGCCCATCACCAGCGTTGCGGTCGTGCTGCTGGTCGGCGCCAGACCTAACGGGCAAGCTTCCTTGGGCACTTTAACACACAGATGCACATCTGCCGCACGCGCCATGCTGCTTTCCGGACGACCGGTCATGCAGATAAGCGGTACATGAAGACGTTTTAACACCGGGATTAACGCCGCTATCTCATTGGATTCACCGGAGTTAGAGATGGCGATGACTACATCCTGCGGCGAGACCATGCCCAGATCGCCATGTGCGGCTTCGCCTGGATGCACGAAAAATGAGGGGGTGCCGGTGCTGGCAAATGTGGCTGCCATTTTCCGCCCGATATGTCCAGATTTCCCCATCCCCATCACTACAACTTTGCCCGGGCAGCTGAATATTTTCTCGCAGGCGAGAGTAAAATTTTGGTTGATGTACTGATCAAGCTCCGCCAGGCCTTCACGTTCAATTGCCAGGACTTCCTTGCCTGCTTGCTGAAAGTCAAAACCCGGTTGCAACTCTAAGTGCGACATAATGCGTTTCCAGTTATCCAACGAGAAGTGGCGATAACCAATACAGCATCGCCAGCCATATGATAAAACCGCCGGTCAGCAGCGCACCCGCGCCGCGACCAATCTGGCGCGGACGTCGCCAGCAGAGTAGTGCAAAAATTACGCTCACCAGCAGCATGACGCTATAGTCACGGGTGAAGGCCATCGGATTGACTTCCCCCGGCGTAATCAGCGCCGGCAGTCCGAGGACGATAACAATATTAAAAATGTTCGCGCCGATGATGTTGCCGACGGCAATATCGTTTTCACCTTTACGCAGACCCGCAATTGCCGTTGCCAGCTCCGGCAGGCTGGTACCAATGGCGACAACCGTCAGCCCGATGGTGAGTTCGCTCATGGCGAAGTAGTTCGCCAGTACGGTTGCGTTATCTACCACCATACGCGTTGCCATTGGCATAATAATTAGCGCAATACCCAACCACAAAAACGCGACCGGTAACCCGCCTTCGCGCGGCAGTTCCGCGATTTGCTCGCGGGTCAGGCTGTCGTTACCTTGTCGCTCAGCCAGACGGGCGATTTTAACAATGAATAACAGCCATAGCACGGCCAGAAGCAGAAGAAAGAAACCATCGCTGCGACTCAATTGCCCGTCATACAGGACCGATGCGGCTAAGATGCTTACCAGCAACATTAGCGGTAATTCACGACGCAGAACATCAGAATGCACGGTAAAAGGATGAATCAGCGCCGACAGGCCTAAAATAAGCAGAATGTTGGTAATGTTAGAGCCGATGGCGGTACCGACGGCTAAATCAAGCTGCCCGTTCATCGATGCGGCAACGGAGACAATTATCTCGGGTAACGATGTACCAATGCTGACCACGGTCATCCCGATGATAATGGGGGGAATACCGAAGTTTCGACATAAAATGGATGCGGCAAATACCAGTCGGTCGGCACCGTAGACCACCAGAAGTAAACCAATTATTAACAGCGCCGTCGCTAAAAGCATCTAAAGTCCTTTCTTCAGGTATACTCGCCGGTCCACTTGAAGGATTTCTGGAAGCCGTCACGAATTCTTAATTTTGACTTTATGCGGCTAAAAAGTAAAACAAATGCCAGCTTTCGCTAACCAGGACAGGTAATAATCTGTAAATATGTTGGGTTCAGGGCTAAATTGAGCGCCAAACTCTTCGATCAACGAGGCAATAGTAAAGGATGAATCAATGGGTCAGTCTGTGGCGAATCTAATCGATATGCGCGATGTCAGCTTTTCCCGAGGCGACCGCTGCATCTTTGATAATATTTCCCTGACGGTGCCGCGTGGTAAGGTGACGGCGATCATGGGGCCATCAGGCATCGGCAAAACGACGCTGTTGCGTCTGATCGGCGGACAAATCTCCCCCGATAAGGGCGAGATCCTGTTTGACGGCGAAAATGTCCCGGCCATGTCCCGTTCGCGTTTATTTACCGTGCGTAAGCGCATGAGCATGCTATTCCAGTCTGGTGCGCTGTTTACTGATATGAATGTGTTTGACAACGTTGCATACCCGTTGCGCGAGCATACAACGCTGCCTGCGCCGCTGCTGAAAAGCACGGTAATGATGAAGCTCGAGGCCGTTGGCCTGCGGGGCGCGGCAAAATTAATGCCTTCTGAATTATCCGGTGGGATGGCGCGTCGTGCCGCGTTAGCACGTGCTATCGCGCTGGAGCCAGACCTTATTATGTTTGATGAGCCGTTCGTCGGCCAGGATCCCATCACCATGGGCGTGCTGGTGAAGCTGATTTCTGAACTGAACAGCGCACTGGGCGTCACCTGCGTGGTGGTTTCCCATGATGTGCCAGAAGTGCTGAGTATTGCGGATTACGCCTATATTATGGCGGACAAAAAAATAGTGGCCTACGGTAGTGCTCAGGCGCTGCAAGAAAATGCCGATCCGCGTGTGCGTCAGTTCCTCGATGGCATTGCCGATGGACCGGTTCCGTTCCGTTACCCGGCGGGCGACTACCACATCGATTTACTCAAAACAGGGAGTTAAGCCACCCATGTTGTTAAATGCGCTGGCATCACTCGGACATCGGGGAATAAAAACCCTCAGGACGTTCGGGCGAGCCGGATTAATGTTGTTCAATGCAGTTGTCGGCAAGCCGGAGTTTCGCAAACATGCGCCGCTGCTGATACGCCAGCTCTATAATGTCGGTGTCTTATCGATGCTGATCATTATTGTTTCTGGCGTGTTCATCGGCATGGTGCTGGGGTTGCAGGGATACCTGGTGCTGACGACCTACAGTGCGGAAACCAGCCTCGGTATGCTGGTGGCGCTGTCATTGCTACGTGAGCTGGGGCCGGTGGTTGCGGCGCTGTTGTTTGCCGGGCGGGCCGGATCGGCCTTAACCGCAGAGATTGGCCTGATGCGGGCGACCGAGCAGCTTTCCAGCCTGGAAATGATGGCCGTCGATCCACTGCGCCGAGTGATCTCCCCGCGTTTTTGGGCCGGTGTCATTTCATTGCCGCTGCTGACGATTATATTTGTCGCGGTAGGGATCTGGGGTGGGTCGTTGGTTGGCGTAAGCTGGAAAGGTATTGATGCAGGCTTTTTCTGGTCGGCTATGCAAAATGCCGTCGACTGGCGTCTGGATCTGGTCAACTGCCTGATTAAGAGCGTGGTGTTTGCCATTACGGTCACCTGGATTGCATTGTTCAATGGTTATGATGCTATCCCGACCTCTGCCGGGATTAGCCGGGCAACGACACGCACCGTAGTGCACGCCTCTCTTGCCGTTCTGGGGCTGGATTTTGTGCTGACCGCACTGATGTTTGGGAATTGAGTTCATGCAAACGAAAAAAAATGAAATTTGGGTCGGGTTATTCCTGCTGGTTGCGCTGCTGGCCGCGCTGTTTGTCTGCCTGAAGGCGGCGAACGTCACCTCAATGCGTACTGAACCGACTTATACGATTTATGCGACCTTTGATAATATCGGCGGTCTGAGAGAGCGCTCTCCGGTGCGGATTGGCGGGGTCGTGGTAGGACGCGTATCGGACATATCGTTAGATCAGAAAACGTACCTGCCGCGCGTGACGCTGGAAATTGAATCGCGTTTTAACCATATTCCTGACACCAGTTCTCTGAGCATCCGTACTTCCGGTCTGTTGGGCGAACAGTATCTGGCATTGAACGTAGGTTTTGAAGATCCTGAGCTGGGAACGTCTATCCTCAAAGATGGCGGTACGATTCAGGACACGAAATCTGCGATGGTGCTGGAAGATATGATTGGTCAGTTCCTTTACAACAGCAACAGTAAAGGTGATGACAATAAGAATTCTGGCGATGCGCCAGCCGCAACTGAAGGCAATAATGAAGCCACTACGCCTGCGGGCGCAACGAAATAATCTCAGGAGAATCGACGTATGTTTAAACGATTGATGATGGTGGCTATGCTGGTGATTGCTCCACTTAGCGCGGCAACCGCAGCGGACCAGACGAACCCGTACAAACTGATGGATGAGGCGGCGCAGAAGACGTTTGACCGTCTGAAGAACGAGCAACCTAAAATCCGTTCCAACCCGGATTACCTGCGTCAGGTGGTCGATCAGGAACTGCTGCCTTACGTGCAGGTTAAGTATGCAGGCGCACTGGTACTGGGCCGCTACTACAAAGATGCGACACCGGCTCAGCGTGACGCCTATTTTGCCGCATTCCGTGAATATCTGAAGCAGGCTTACGGTCAGGCGCTGGCGATGTACCACGGCCAGACCTATCAGATTGCCCCTGAGCAGCCGCTGGGTGATGCGACCATCGTGCCTATCCGCGTAACCATCATCGATCCAAACGGTCGTCCTCCGGTACGTCTGGATTTCCAGTGGCGTAAAAATTCCCAGACGGGTAACTGGCAGGCGTATGACATGATTGCTGAAGGCGTAAGTATGATCACCACCAAACAGAATGAGTGGAGCGACCTGCTGCGTACGAAAGGTATTGATGGCCTGACGGCACAGCTGAAATCTATTTCTCAGCAGAAAATCACGCTGGAAGAGAAAAAATAATGACGCAGTCACTCACCTGGATGCGTGAAGGCGACAAGCTGGTGCTGGTGGGAGAGCTGGATCAGGACGTGTTAAACCCATTATGGGATGCGCGAGTTGAGGCGATGAAAGGGGTATCCTGCATCGACCTGAACCAGATTTCCCGGGTGGATACCGGTGGTCTGGCATTACTGCTGCACCTGATTAATGAGGGCAAGCAGCAGGGGAACAGCGTTTCGCTCGCTGGCGTTAACGATAAAGTGTACACGCTGGCGCAGCTTTACAATTTGCCTGACGACGTTCTTCCGCGTTAATTTTTGTAAGCCGGATAAGGTCTTGTGCCGCCATCCGGCAAATCCTCTGTGGGGGATCTGCCACTAAAGCCTTGTCTGATTTATCAGCGGGGCTTTTTGCTTATTTATGACAGCGCCACTTTGCTCTAAGATGTTGGGCTGTTTTCACTATCTGACGAATGAAGAGCCCATGGAAAATAATGAAATTCAGAGCGTGCTGATGAATGCACTCTCCCTCCAGGAAGTCCACGTTTCTGGCGACGGCAGTCACTTTCAGGTTATTGCCGTGGGTGAGATGTTTGAAGGCATGAGCCGGGTCAAGAAACAGCAATCGGTCTATGGCCCGTTGATGGAGTACATTGCGGACAACCGCATTCATGCCGTGTCGATTAAGGCGTTTACTCCAGCGGAATGGGCGCGCGATCGCAAACTTAACGGTTTTTGAGCTACGGGTGATATGCCGGTAGCGAAGATAAATTCTTAACAGAGAACAGAATAATGGATAAATTTCGTGTTCAGGGGCCAACCAAGCTCCAGGGCGAAGTCACAATTTCAGGCGCTAAAAACGCCGCGCTGCCGATCCTGTTTGCGGCGCTGCTGGCTGAAGAACCTGTAGAGATCCAGAACGTCCCGAAACTGAAGGATGTTGACACCTCAATGAAGCTGCTGAGCCAGTTGGGGGCGAAAGTTGAGCGTAATGGTTCTGTGCACATTGATGCGCGTGACGTGAACGTCTTCTGTGCGCCGTACGATCTGGTCAAAACCATGCGTGCATCCATCTGGGCGCTTGGGCCACTGGTTGCCCGCTTTGGCCAGGGCCAGGTTTCACTGCCGGGCGGCTGCACCATCGGCGCGCGTCCGGTTGACCTGCACATTACTGGTCTGGAGCAGTTAGGCGCGACTATTAAGCTTGAAGAAGGCTATGTGAAAGCGTCCGTTGATGGCCGCCTGAAAGGCGCGCATATCGTCATGGACAAAGTGAGCGTCGGCGCGACGGTCACTATCATGTGCGCAGCAACGCTTGCCGAAGGCACTACCATCATCGAAAACGCCGCGCGTGAACCGGAGATCGTGGATACCGCGAACTTCCTGATTGCGCTGGGCGCAAAAATCACAGGCCAGGGTACCGATCGTATTACCATCGAAGGCGTTGAGCGCCTCGGCGGCGGTGTGTATCGCGTTCTGCCTGACCGCATCGAAACCGGTACTTTCCTGGTCGCAGCGGCAATTTCTCGCGGCAAAATTATCTGTCGTAATGCACAACCTGACACGCTGGATGCCGTTCTGGCGAAGCTGCGTGATGCGGGAGCGGATATCGAAGTCGGTGACGACTGGATCAGCCTGGACATGCACGGTAAACGTCCGAAAGCGGTCAATGTGCGCACGGCACCGCACCCGGCGTTCCCTACCGATATGCAGGCCCAGTTCACGTTGCTGAACCTGGTGGCAGAAGGGACGGGTTTCATCACGGAAACCGTGTTTGAGAACCGCTTTATGCACGTGCCTGAGCTGAGCCGTATGGGCGCTCACGCAGAAATCGAAAGCAATACCGTGATTTGCCACGGCGTGGAAACGCTCTCCGGCGCACAGGTTATGGCGACCGATCTGCGCGCATCTGCAAGCCTCGTGCTGGCAGGGTGTATTGCTGAAGGTACGACGGTAGTCGATCGTATTTATCACATCGATCGCGGCTATGAGCGCATCGAAGATAAACTGCGCGCGCTGGGTGCAAACATTGAGCGCGTGAAAGGCGAGTAATCGTCTACGTCTCTTGTAACCCCCAGTTCTGTGAACCGGGGGTTACTACTCATCAGTGTTCATTCAGGATTCTGTTTCTCTTTGCGTCCCCTCATCATCCGCGTTCTGTCGATAAACTCATGTGTTTTTGCATCGTGATAGCGTGACGGCCAAATCACCCACGGGTCGGTTCCCAACGATCGGGCGATAATCAACTCACCTTTTGGCCATGGGCGTGTTAACGCATTGGCCAGCGTTGATGAGCTTAATCCATTTTTACGTGATTCAGCGGCCATTGAGGTCCCTTTCTTGCGCAGTCCGGCGATGATATCGGCCGGATGCCAGTCAATCAGCTTGTTTTCCATAAACTCATCTCTCCTTTGGTTATCGACTTATGGTTCCACGATCGGTTGTGGAGACACTATAACGCCCGGAGAAAGAATGTTCTAAAATGTTCATGTAAAGTGTGAGTATATTCAGAATATGCCAAATTTATGCGAAGGTTGCTGGAGAGGGGGACGTGTTTATTGGAATTTATAAAATCATCCCGTGCAGGGCACGGGATGATGAAAGATGCCGCAGGGTATTAACGGTCGCGCTGTACGGCGATATGCGCCAGACCAATCAGCGCTTCTCTCCACGGCGTATCAGGCAGTACCTGCAGCGCAGCGATGGCCTTATCAGCCTCTTCTTCTGCACGTTGGCGAGTCCACTCCAGGGAACCACAGGCGTTCATCGCTTCCAGAACAGGCTCCAGAAGGTGACGGCCATTACCCTGCTCAATAGCCTGGCGGATCATTTGTGCTTGTTCAGGGGTGCCGTGGCGCATGGCATGCAGCAGCGGCAGCGTTGGTTTACCCTCGTTGAGGTCATCACCGACGTTTTTACCCAGTTGCTCACCATCCGCGTTGTAATCCAGCAAATCGTCAATTAACTGGAAAGCAGTACCGAGATAACGGCCATAATCCTGCAACCCTTTCTCTTGTTCTTCGCTGCAACCAGCCAGAATGCCAGAGCATTGGGCAGCCGCTTCAAACAAACGCGCGGTCTTACTGTAGATAACGCGCATATAGTTTTCTTCAGTGATGTCCGGGTCGTTGACGTTCATCAACTGCAAGACTTCACCTTCGGCGATAACGTTGACCGCTTTCGACATGACTTCCAGCACTTTCAGCGAACCGAGGCTGGTCATCATCTGAAAAGCGCGGGTATAGATAAAATCGCCGACCAGCACGCTGGCCGCATTGCCAAACGCCGCATTCGCCGTGGCTTTTCCGCGGCGCATGTCGGACTCATCCACAACATCGTCGTGCAACAGGGTCGCGGTGTGGATAAACTCGATGAGGGCTGCAATCGTAACGTGCGCATTTTCCTGGTAGCCAACTGCACGCGCGGCGAGTACGGCGATCATTGGGCGAATGCGTTTTCCGCCGCCGCTAACGATGTAGTACCCCAGTTGATTGATCAGCTGCACGTCGGAATTGAGCTGTTCAAGGATTGTCGCATTGACCCCCGCCATATCTTGCGCGGTTAACTCATTGATTTTTTCTAAATTCATCGCAAAAGCCGGGCTTCTCGCCCCGATTACCTCACTGTATCGGAAGGTAACGTCGGGTTTAGGGTTATAAATATATGCTGATTGTACTGAAAAAACGCCATAGATAAACGTTACCGTACATGTTGTGTTTTTTTTCTTCATGTATTGACGTAGCACTTGTCAAAGGCTCGCGTTTTGCGTAATATTCGCGCCCTATTGTGAATATTTATAGCGCACTCTGAATCATCAAAAAGGTGTGCGCGGAAGCGGAGTTTTTTATGTACGCGGTTTTCCAAAGTGGTGGTAAACAACACCGAGTAAGCGAAGGTCAGACCGTTCGCCTGGAAAAGCTGGACATCGCAACTGGCGAATCTGTTGAATTCGCAGAAGTTCTGATGATCGCAAACGGTGAAGAAGTCAAAATCGGCGTTCCTTTCGTTGATGGCGGCGTTATCAAAGCTGAAGTTGTTGCTCACGGTCGTGGCGAGAAAGTTAAAATTGTTAAGTTTCGTCGTCGTAAACACTACCGTAAGCAGCAGGGCCATCGTCAGTGGTTCACTGATGTAAAAATCACTGGCATCAGCGCTTAAGTTAAGGGGAGCAGATTAAATGGCACATAAAAAGGCTGGCGGCTCGACTCGTAACGGTCGCGATTCAGAAGCTAAACGTCTGGGCGTAAAACGCTTCGGCGGTGAAACAGTTCTGGCTGGTAGCATCATCGTTCGTCAACGTGGTACTAAATTCCACGCTGGCTCCAACGTTGGTTGCGGCAAAGACCACACTCTGTTTGCTAAAGCAGACGGTAAAGTGAAATTTGAAGTGAAAGGCCCGAAAAACCGTAAATTCATCAGCATCGTTGCTGAATAAGTTTTTCGCGTCCCGGTAACGGATAAAAGCCCCGCAACACGTTGCGGGGCTTTTTACATTCGACGGCCGGTAAATACGCTCGTCGCGCCGTGATAACCCGGAAACGAGCCCTTGCAGGGAATACGGCATGAAGCAGCAGGCAGGTATTGGTATTCTGTTAGCACTCACAACGGCAGTATGTTGGGGCGCTTTGCCAATAGCGATGAAGCAAGTGCTGGAGGTGATGGAGCCTCCTACCGTGGTGTTCTACCGTTTTTTAATGGCAAGCATTGGCCTTGGCGCTATTCTTGCGGTTAAAAAAAAGCTCCCTCCGTTGCGTATTTTTCGCAAAGCGCGTTGGCTGATCCTGTTGGCTATCGCTACCGGTGGGTTGTTCGGTAACTTCATTCTGTTTAGTTCATCCTTGCAATATTTGAGCCCAACGGCTTCGCAGGTTATCGGTCAGCTGTCACCGGTTGGTATGATGATTGCCAGCGTCTTTATCCTAAAAGAAAAGATGCGCGGTACGCAGGTGATTGGCGCCATTATGCTTCTGAGCGGCCTGGTTCTGTTTTTTAATACCAGTCTGATCGAAATTTTTACCCGTCTCACCGATTACACCTGGGGCGTTATCTTTGGTGTTGGTGCGGCGATGGTCTGGGTGAGCTATGGGGTCGCGCAAAAGGTGTTATTGCGCCGCCTGGCATCACCGCAGATCCTGTTTTTACTGTACACTTTATGTACGATTGCGTTGTTGCCGTTGGCTAAACCCGGTGTCATCACGCAGCTCAGTGACTGGCAGCTGGCATGCCTTGTATTCTGCGGCCTGAATACGCTGGTAGGATACGGTGCTCTCGCGGAAGCGATGGCGCGTTGGCAGGCGGCACAGGTGAGCGCCATTATTACGCTCACTCCGCTGTTTACGTTGTTATTTTCAGATTTATTATCACTGGCCTGGCCCGATTTCTTCGCCAGACCGATGCTAAACCTATTAGGTTATCTCGGTGCGTTTATCGTGGTTGCGGGCGCGATGTATTCCGCCATTGGTCATCGAATTTGGGGCGGTTTACGTAAGCATGAAACGGTGGTTTCGCAGCCCCGCTCAGGCGAATGATTTACGGAGAGTAAAATGAAGTTTGTTGATGAAGCATCGATTCTGGTCGTTGCAGGTGATGGCGGTAATGGTTGCGTCAGCTTCCGCCGCGAAAAGTACATCCCAAAAGGCGGTCCGGACGGTGGAGACGGTGGTGATGGTGGTGACGTTTGGCTGGAAGCCGACGAAAACCTTAACACGCTGATCGATTACCGTTTTGAAAAATCATTCCGCGCGGAACGTGGACAGAATGGCGCGAGCCGTGATTGCACCGGCAAGCGTGGTAAAGATGTCACGATTAAAGTGCCTGTAGGTACGCGTGTTATCGATCAGGGCACGGGCGAAACCATGGGCGACATGACCAAACACGGTCAGCGTCTGATGGTCGCTAAAGGCGGCTGGCACGGTCTGGGCAACACCCGTTTCAAATCCTCGGTCAACCGTACTCCGCGTCAGAAAACGATGGGTACACCGGGCGATAAACGCGATCTGATGCTGGAGCTGATGCTGCTGGCGGACGTCGGGATGCTGGGCATGCCAAACGCCGGTAAATCGACGTTTATCCGTGCGGTGTCCGCGGCGAAGCCGAAAGTCGCTGACTATCCGTTCACCACTCTGGTTCCGAGCCTGGGTGTGGTGCGTATGGACAACGAAAAGAGCTTCGTGGTTGCCGACATTCCGGGTCTGATTGAAGGCGCGGCTGAAGGCGCAGGCTTGGGTATCCGCTTCCTGAAACACCTGGAACGCTGCCGCGTACTGCTACACCTCATTGATATCGATCCGATTGACGGTTCCGATCCGGTTGAAAATGCCCGTATCATTATTGGCGAGCTTGAGAAATACAGCCAGGATCTGGCGTCTAAACCGCGTTGGTTAGTGTTCAACAAAATTGATTTGCTGGACAAGGCTGAAGCGGAAGAGAAAGCGAAAGCGATCGCCGAAGCGTTAGGCTGGGAAGGTAAATATTACCTGATCTCCGCCGCCAGCCAGTTGGGCGTGAAGGATCTCTGCTGGGATGTGATGACCTTTATCATCGAGAACCCGATTGTTCAGGCTGAAGAAGCGAAACAGCCAGAGAAAGTCGAGTTCATGTGGGATGATTATCACCGCCAGCAACTCGCTGAAGTCGAAGACGAAGCAGAAGATGACTGGGATGACGATTGGGACGAAGACGACGAAGAAGGCGTTGAGTTCATCTACAAGCGTTAATCACATTAAAAACCCCGGCCATGTTGCCGGGGTTTTGTTTCCAGGTTTCAGAAGGCCGGATTAGGTGCGTTAGCGCTGCCATCCGGCAAACATACTCAGTTATTCTGATAAATATCCTTGTATAACCGGCTCTCGAAGCGGACCAGTGGAATACGGCGATTACGCTGATCAGCTGGCTCTACCGCATAACCAGACAGATACTGCACAAATGCCATGCGCTGACCGCTTGCCGTGGTGATGAAGCCTGCCAGGTTATAGACCCCCTGCAGTGAGCCTGTCTTCGCCGATACTTTGCCATCTACGCCAGCCTGATGCAGACCCGCACGGTATTGCAAAGAGCCGTCATGGCCTGCCAGCGGTAGCATGGTGATAAAGTTCAGCTCGTTATCGTGCTGAGCGATATATTGCAGCACCTGCATCATGGTCGCTGGGGCAATCAGGTTATGGCGCGAGAGACCAGAACCGTCGGCAATAATGGTGTTGCCGATATCAATACCCGCTTGCTGACGCAGAATCTGGCGTACGGCATCAGAACCTGCTCTCCAGGTGCCAGGCACGTTAAATCGTGCATGGCCAATCATACGGAAAACGGTATCAGCAATCATGTTGTCCGATTTTTTCAGCATAATCTTAAGCAGGTCGTGCAGCGGCGCCGACTGCTTACTGGCTACCACGGTCCCCGGCTCGTTGACCAGCGTCTGGCGCAGCAGAGTCCCGCTGTAAGTGATACCGGCTTGTTTTAGCTCATCTTTGACAATCGCCCCGGCATAGCTGGCGCCGTCCTGAATAGCGAATGCCAGCGGCAGCGGATCGGCTCGTTGGGGCAGGCATCCGGTCAACGTAAAGCGGTTGAGATCGCCTGGAACCACGTCCAGTTCACAATATTGCGCTTCGGCAGAGCCACGAGCGAGAGTACGCACCTGACTGAACATGGTGACCGGGTAGTAAGATGCCACGCGGATAAAGGCGAGATCGTTAGGTTTTTGCGCGCTATAGAGTGAAACCGAGAAACAGTTACGATCGACAATAGCCGCCGCGGGCGGTGCGCTAAAACACTGCGTCATGTCGTTCCAGGGCCAGCCAGGCGCTTTATCATGGCTGGCGAAAATGGAGGTGTCGATCATGACATTTCCGGCAATTTGCGTCACGCCTGATTTTTTCAGGGTTGCCACCATATTGCGAATATCCTGACGTTTTAGCGTCGGATCGGCACCAAATCGCGCCACTAAGTCACCTTTCAAAACGCCGCCTTCCACGTTGCCTTTAGTCTCAAGCGTGGTGGTAAAACGAAAGTCAGGCCCGAGCTGAATCAATGCCGCCAGCGCGGTGATCACTTTCTGGGTACTGGCCGGCAGAGCCATCTGCTGGCTATGGTAATCAATAGCAGGAGCAGGTGCGCCAACCTTCTGTACCATAAGGGCGAGGTTGGCCCCGGCAGGGAGCTGATTGATATACTCGTCGACGTTCGCAGCCTGAACGCTGAACGCTATACTGGCAGTCAATCCAATGGTAAATCTGGAAAATCGCATAATCTCGCGCTAACAACCTGGAAACAGGCCGTCATACTACGGCGCAACGCCCCAAAAAGTAAACGATGACCCATAGGGAACTCCAGGGTAAAATGATCATCAAATAGAGAATTGTAGCTGACCTGGGACCCTGAGCCCCGGGTCGGTATTTTTTTGCTTCTGACTCTGGCATGGCGTATGCCAGAGTGGGCTTAGCAGCCGGGGTGAGAGCAGCCGCCCCCTACAGGAATGTTCAAGAGGTATAACAAATGCAAGCTATCCCAATGACCTTACGTGGTGCTGAAAAACTGCGCGAAGAACTGGATTTTCTGAAATCGGTGCGCCGTCCTGAAATCATTGCCGCTATCGCAGATGCGCGCGAGCATGGCGACCTGAAAGAAAATGCAGAGTATCACGCGGCGCGCGAACAGCAGGGTTTCTGCGAAGGGCGCATTAAAGATATCGAAGCTAAACTGTCCAACGCGCAGGTTATCGACGTCACAAAAATGCCGAACAATGGTCGTGTAGTTTTCGGCGCAACGGTTACCGTGCTGAATCTCGATAACGACGAAGAGCAGACCTGGCGTATTGTCGGCGATGATGAAGCCGATTTTAAACAGAACCTGATTTCGGTGAACTCGCCTATTGCTCGTGGCCTGATCGGTAAAGAGCAGGATGACGTGGTGGTTATTAAAACGCCGGGCGGTGAAGTTGAATATGAAGTAACGAAGGTAGAATACCTGTAATTCGCATCTTGGTTAAGATGTTGATACATTGTAAAGAAAGGAAAAAGGCCGCTTAGCGGCCTTTTATCAACGAAGAGAGCGTGGCATTTTGCTCTCCTGCTAGCGGAAAATCCCGCGTTTTACACAAACTTCGTGTGCAACTTTGGGATATTCTTAGCGTGGCAGCGAGATTTTACGTTCTTTAGTCGGGCGATACAGTACCAGCGTTTTACCGATGACCTGTACATTGCAGGCGCCGGTTTCGCGTACGATAGCTTCCACGATCAAGGTTTTAGTATCGCGATCTTCCGAGGCGATTTTCACCTTGATAAGTTCATGGTGCTCTAACGCTTGTTCAATCTCGGCCAGTACCCCTTCGGTCAAACCATTGTTGCCAAGCATAACTACAGGCTTGAGCGGATGTGCCAGACCTTTCAGGTGCTGTTTTTGTTTAGTACTCAGATTCATCGTATATTTTTGCTTACGTTGGGATTGAAAACGGGTCATTCTACCGCCATCTCCCATATATCGCCAAATAGCTGTGTAGAAATTTACACCATTGGTTACGATGAACTGCCCTTTGGGAATGTGAAATGACAGGTAAAAAGCGTTCTGCCAGCTCGAGTCGCTGGCTTCAGGAACACTTTAGCGATAAATATGTTCAGCAGGCGCAGAAAAAGGGGTTACGTTCCCGTGCCTGGTTTAAACTTGATGAAATACAGCAAAGTGACAAAATTTTTAAACCGGGGATGACGATTGTTGATCTCGGTGCTGCACCCGGTGGCTGGTCGCAATATGCGGTTACGCAGATCGGCAACACTGGCCGCATTATCGCTTGCGATCTTTTACCTATGGATCCAATCGTTGGTGTGGACTTCCTTCAGGGCGACTTTCGTGATGAATTAGTCCTGAAAGCGTTACTTGAACGCGTAGGTGACAGTAAAGTACAAGTTGTCATGTCTGATATGGCGCCAAATATGTGTGGAACACCGGCGGTGGATATTCCCCGGGCCATGTATCTGGTAGAGCTGGCGCTTGGAATGGCTCGTGATGTATTAGCGCCAGGTGGTAGTTTTGTAGTGAAGGTGTTCCAGGGCGAAGGCTTCGATGAGTATCTAAGAGAGATTCGCTCCCTGTTTACGAAGGTCAAAGTTCGTAAGCCGGACTCTTCTCGCGCCCGTTCGCGTGAAGTGTATATTGTAGCGACCGGGCGTAAACCATAACCGGTAGATTTCAAACGAAAGTTTGAAAGAAACTGGATATAGAGTATCCTGACGCTGTTTTTAACACAGTTGTAATATGAGGTTAATCCCTTGAGTGACATGGCGAAAAACCTAATTCTCTGGCTGGTCATTGCCGTTGTGCTGATGTCAGTATTCCAGAGCTTTGGGCCCAGCGAGTCTAATGGCCGTAAGGTTGATTACTCTACCTTCCTGCAAGAGGTCAATCAGGACCAGGTTCGTGAAGCGAAGATCAACGGACGTGAGATTAACGTTACCAAGAAAGATAGTAACCGTTACACGACCTACATTCCGGTTAACGATCCGAAGCTGCTTGATAACCTGCTGACCAAAAACGTCAAGGTTGTTGGTGAACCGCCTGAAGAGCCGAGCCTGCTGGCTTCTATCTTCATTTCCTGGTTCCCAATGCTGCTGCTGATTGGTGTCTGGATCTTCTTCATGCGTCAAATGCAGGGCGGTGGTGGCAAAGGTGCCATGTCGTTCGGTAAGAGCAAAGCGCGCATGCTGACGGAAGATCAGATCAAAACGACTTTTGCAGACGTTGCTGGTTGCGACGAAGCAAAAGAAGAAGTTGCTGAGCTGGTTGAGTATCTGCGCGAACCGAGCCGTTTCCAGAAGCTGGGCGGTAAAATCCCGAAAGGCGTCCTGATGGTCGGTCCTCCGGGTACGGGTAAAACCCTGCTGGCGAAAGCTATCGCAGGTGAAGCGAAGGTTCCTTTCTTCACCATTTCCGGTTCTGATTTCGTGGAAATGTTCGTGGGTGTCGGTGCATCTCGTGTGCGTGACATGTTCGAACAAGCCAAGAAAGCGGCACCGTGCATCATCTTCATCGATGAAATCGACGCCGTAGGCCGCCAGCGTGGTGCAGGTCTGGGCGGTGGTCACGATGAACGTGAGCAGACACTGAACCAGATGCTGGTTGAGATGGACGGCTTCGAAGGTAACGAAGGCATTATCGTTATCGCGGCAACTAACCGTCCGGACGTTCTTGACCCTGCGCTGCTGCGTCCAGGCCGTTTCGACCGTCAGGTTGTGGTTGGTCTGCCGGATGTCCGCGGTCGTGAACAGATCCTGAAAGTGCATATGCGTCGCGTACCGCTGTCTCCGGATATCGATGCGGCAATCATTGCACGTGGTACGCCTGGCTTCTCCGGTGCAGATCTCGCGAACCTGGTCAACGAAGCGGCGCTGTTTGCGGCTCGTGGCAACAAGCGTGTTGTATCGATGGTTGAATTCGAGAAAGCGAAAGACAAAATCATGATGGGGGCGGAACGTCGCTCCATGGTGATGACGGAAGCGCAGAAAGAATCTACCGCGTATCACGAAGCAGGCCACGCGATTATCGGTCGCCTGGTACCGGAACACGATCCGGTGCACAAAGTGACGATTATCCCGCGCGGTCGTGCGCTGGGTGTGACCTTCTTCCTGCCTGAAGGCGACGCTATCAGCGCCAGCCGTCAGAAACTGGAAAGTCAGATCTCCACGCTGTACGGCGGTCGTCTGGCCGAAGAGATCATCTACGGTGTTGAACATGTTTCTACCGGTGCGTCGAACGACATTAAAGTCGCGACTAACCTGGCGCGTAACATGGTTACTCAGTGGGGCTTCTCCGAGAAACTCGGTCCGTTGCTGTACGCTGAAGAAGAAGGCGAAGTGTTCCTTGGACGTTCTGTGGCGAAAGCTAAACATATGTCCGATGAAACGGCTCGTATTATCGATCAGGAAGTTAAACTTCTGATTGAGCGTAACTATGACCGTGCGCGTCGTCTGCTGAACGAAAACATGGACATTCTGCACTCGATGAAAGATGCGCTCATGAAATATGAGACCATCGATGCGCCGCAGATTGATGATCTGATGGCTCGCCGCGAGGTACGTCCGCCAGCGGGTTGGGAAGAACCGGGTTCTTCTAACAACAACTCTGGCAGCACCGGCAAGCCGAGTGCGCCGCGTCCGGTTGATGAACCGCGTGCGCCGGACTCTGGCACCATGTCAGAGCAACTGGGCGACAAATAAGTTATCGTTGATGATGACCGTGTTCTAATTTAAAACCCTGGGGCTTGCCCCGGGGTTTTTCTTATTTGTATATTCAAGATGTTATCAGGGATAAAACTATGAAACTCTTTGCTCAGGGGTCTTCACTGGATCTCAGCCATCCGCACGTCATGGGGATTTTGAACGTCACGCCAGATTCCTTTTCCGATGGTGGTGCGCACAACTCTCTGGTTGAGGCGGTAAAACACGCAAACCTGATGATTAACGCCGGGGCGACTATCATTGATGTGGGTGGTGAATCCACACGTCCAGGCGCGGCCGATGTGAGCGTGGAAGAAGAGTTGCAGCGAGTGATCCCGGTGGTGGAGGCGATTGCTCAACGTTTTGAAGTGTGGATTTCGGTCGATACTTCAAAAGCAGAAGTGATTCGCGAGTGCGCCAGAGTCGGCGCACATATCATTAATGACATTCGCTCACTCTCGGAGCCTGGGGCGCTGGAAGCCGCAGCAGAAACCGGATTACCGGTTTGTCTGATGCATATGCAGGGTCAGCCGAAAACCATGCAGGAAGCACCAAAGTACGAGGATGTTTTTGCTGATGTAAATCGTTACTTTGTTGAACAAATAGCACGCTGCGAGCGGGCTGGAATCACAAAAGATAAATTGTTGCTCGACCCCGGGTTCGGATTCGGTAAAAATCTTACTCACAACTACACATTACTGGCACGTTTGGCTGAGTTTCATCATTTTAATCTGCCATTGCTGGTTGGGATGTCACGAAAATCAATGGTTGGCCAGTTGCTGAATGTGGGGCCATCCGAACGCCTGAGCGGTAGCCTTGCGTGTGCGGTCATTGCCGCAATGCAAGGGGCGCATATCATTCGTGTCCATGACGTCAAAGAAACCGTAGAAGCGATGCGTGTGGTGGAAGCCACATTGTCTGCAAAGGAAAATAAACGCTATGAGTAATCGTAAATATTTTGGCACCGATGGGATCCGTGGTCGCGTAGGCGACGCCCCAATTACCCCTGACTTTGTACTCAAACTGGGTTGGGCTGCAGGAAAAGTGCTGGCACGTCATGGTTCACGTAAAATTATTATCGGCAAAGATACGCGTATTTCTGGCTATATGCTGGAGTCCGCACTGGAAGCGGGTCTGGCTGCCGCCGGACTATCGGCTTCTTTCACAGGCCCAATGCCAACACCTGCCGTTGCATATCTGACGCGCGCCTTCCGTGCTGAAGCCGGGATTGTTATCTCCGCTTCGCACAACCCGTACTATGACAACGGAATTAAATTCTTCTCCATCGATGGGACCAAACTGCCGGATGCGGTTGAAGAAGCTATCGAAGCCGAAATGGAAAAAGCGATCACCTGCGTGGACTCGGCTGAACTGGGTAAAGCTACCCGCATCGTTGATGCTGCCGGTCGTTATATCGAGTTTTGCAAAGGCACCTTCCCGAATGAATTGAGTCTGAGT
Source organism: Citrobacter sp. RHBSTW-00599 (assembly GCF_013784065.1). Taxonomy (NCBI): domain Bacteria; kingdom Pseudomonadati; phylum Pseudomonadota; class Gammaproteobacteria; order Enterobacterales; family Enterobacteriaceae; genus Citrobacter; species Citrobacter sp. RHBSTW-00599. The sequence goes on from NZ_CP056717.1 coordinate 530,374, forward strand.
GAGCTTAAAATTGTGGTGGATTGCGCTAATGGTGCGACGTACCACATTGCGCCAAATGTACTGCGTGAGCTGGGCGCAAACGTGATTGCTATTGGCTGTGAGCCAAACGGTGTGAATATCAATGAAGAAGTCGGCGCTACCGACGTTCGTGCCCTGCAGGCGCGCGTGATGGCGGAAAAAGCCGATCTGGGTATTGCGCTGGATGGTGACGGCGACCGTGTCATTATGGTTGACCACGAAGGCAATAAGGTCGATGGCGATCAGATCATGTACATCATTGCCCGTGAAGCCCTGCGTCAGGGGCAACTGCGCGGTGGTGCGGTAGGTACGCTGATGAGCAATATGGGCCTCGAGCTGGCGCTGAAACAGCTGGGTATTCCGTTTGCCCGTGCGAAAGTCGGCGACCGCTACGTACTGGAAAAAATGCAGGAAAAAGGCTGGCGTATCGGTGCTGAAAACTCAGGCCATGTGATCCTGCTGGACAAAACCACCACCGGTGACGGTATCGTGGCGGGCCTGCAGGTACTGGCGGCGATGGTGCGCAACCATATGAGTTTGCACGATCTGTGCAGCGGCATGAAAATGTTCCCGCAACTGCTGGTTAACGTACGTTACACCGCAGGTAGCGGCGATCCGCTGGAACATGAAAACGTGAAAGCGGTGATGGCTGAAGTTGAAGCTGCACTGGGCAATCGCGGACGTGTTCTGCTGCGTAAGTCAGGTACTGAACCGTTAATTCGCGTGATGGTTGAAGGTGAAGATGAAGCGCAGGTGACTGAATTCGCTCACCGTATTGCCGATGCCGTCAAAGCGGTGTAATCACTAAAGACAGTGAAAACCGGAGTCTGGGACTCCGGTTTTTTTTTACTGTACGGGAAGCGACTGTTTATGTCGGCGCTGCCAGAAGTAACCACCGATCATTAATATTACAAGGACTGCCAGCCACGGCAGAACCGCCAGCAAATGCCCTGACCGGGCAAAGGTCAGCGCAATCATCAGTAACCAACCGCCCAGCATCGGAATCGCGGTGCGCTTAACAATGTCCACAGGTGAGACGCCTGCAATTCCCGCGATAGCAATGATGACGCCGGCAATGGGGGATAACGTACGACCAATACCCGCCGATATCTGGATAGGCAACATCATGACTGCGATATCGCTACCGATATGACGGCTGATGTCCGGTACCATTGGGGCGAAGGAGAAAAACGCCGCATTTCCGGAGCCCATTAGCGCTGAAATTGCAAAGGTGATAAGGGTCATCAGCAGGATAATAGAGGCGGCGCTGAGGCCAAATTCACCGGAAAGCGACAGCAGCGCATCGACGGCGCCAATAGCTTTCAGTCCGGCTGAAAAGACTTCACCGGCGATAATCAGCGTGACGACGGTGGCAAAAACGCTGCCCATGCTGTCAAAGACTTTTTGTACGCCTGCCATCACCTCGCGCGCCTTACGATGACGGCAATACTCACAAACCAGGGTAATGGCGAGGCTTATCAGTACGGCGGTATCCAGCGTAGTTTTGAGCGAACTGAATACTAAATCACTGCACACCAGCATCAACACCAGAGGTAGCATGGGCAGAAAAAGCCAGGCGATCGGTGCTTCAGTTTCATCGGTCGACGTTAATGTCTGCATCTGCTGAGCCACACCGTCACTGCTTTCCCGATGGTCGAAAAAGCGTTGCACAACAATATGTAACAGGGCGATGAACAGAATAACGGGGACGACGATCGGCAACTGATCCTGCACGAAATAGTTCACCACCTCGATGCCTGCGGTTTTGGCGGCGAGAACCGAGTTGCCGGAACCTGGACCAAATTCAACCGCACAGGTACTGGCGATAACGGCGGCAACGGCAGCGCGGCTACAGCCAAGACGGGTCAGCAGAGGGTAGAGCGTCGCCATCAACAGCAGACCCAGCCCGGTGGCGCTGCTGATAAACAGCGACAGGAATTGACCCAGCAACAGCGCCAGCCCCAACAGCAGATACGGTGAGTTCAGGCGTTGCAAAGGGCGAGATGTCACCCGAACCAGCACCTGGCTTGCGCCAATGGCCGACATATATGTAGCGAAACCACCAATCAGCATAATTTGCAGCCCAAGGCCGCCGAGGCGCACGCTCAGGGTATCGCGAATAAACTCGAAGGCATCAAAGGGGCCGAATCCGGTGCTTTTTTTCACCAGGTCACTGAGCGTGGTCATCCCGCTAAAATGCGCGATAAGCAGCAGCACAATCCCGGTCAACAGCAACACTGACTGGGGGTGATATTTTTTGAGGATCAGACGTCCGGCAAAAATGATGGCAATTAGCGCCAGTAATAATGACATTCTTGCCCCCTTACTCGAAGTTGCCAGTAACCAGGCACTCGCCATCCCGCAGCAACGGCTTACCCGCAGCGAACAGATGGGCCAGCGAGAGGTCATCATTGAGTACACAGATATCGGCACGTTCCCCGGCGCAGAGCACGCCGCCGGAAATACCCAGCGAGCGCGCAACGTTTGCCGTCAACATCGCGATCGCTTGTGGCACTGGGATCCCCACATCAATCAGACGAGGAAGAAGATTAAGGTTACCTGCGACCGGTGCCGCGCTTAAGCCTTCCACAATACCCTGGGCGTTAAAGCGCGGAACGCTGCCATTACCATCAGAGCTGATCGTGATGCGATCGGCTGGAACCTGGGCCTCCAGAGCGTGGAGGATTGCCTGCTCCTGAGGCATAAAGCGACTACCGCCAGACGTAACGTCGATATGGCCGCCACGATGAGCGAACGCAATCGCCTGTTCGAACAAGGGCGCTGTTCTCGCAACATGGGTCGGTGAAATGTGGTGAATCGGAATGCCTGCATCACACAGCTCAATAAGCTGTGACATCCCTTCCGGCAGATTCCCAAGATGTACATGCAGTAACCCTTTTTTGCCTGCCAGCAGGGAAGCCACGCGGATATCACTTACTATTCTCAGCAATTCCTGGAAAGAGGGGTAAGAACCACGGTGATCGGCGAGGGCGATTTTGACGCCAAGAATCGCTGGAATAAAGGTCATGTCATCGCGGATGGATCGCGTAATAGTTGGGCTGGGTACCGCGTAGGCTCCCGTATGCATAAATGCGCGTAATCCCTCAAGGTTGAGAGACTGCATTTTGGCGTAGAGGTCTTTGGGCGAACGAGAAATGGCATCGGTACCTAACACGCCGACAACCGTGGTAATACCTGCCTGAATCAGATCGCGTAGCTTGACGGCTGGCGTTCGGCTGGCAAATCCAGCCTCGCCACCGCCACCGGTAAGATGGGCATGTTGATCTATTATGCCTGGGATAACCCATTTGCCATGACAATCGATGACCTCGTCGACGCCATCAAACAGGGAAAGATCTTTTTCTACCGCCACAATTCGGTCGGCATGAATGAGCAGGGAGCAGAGGCCTAAATCCTCGGGAGAAAAAACACGGGCATTGGTCAATAAAGTAAACATATCGGTCCTGTCAAACGTCGTGGGTGAGAGTCGGCAGGTGAAAAGGAATATTGTTGTTATGATGCCCATCATAAAGCCATTACTATAACTATGACTATTACCGATTTGGTATTGGAGGATGCGGTTATGGCATGGTGGAGAGTTCAACGTGGATTGTAAGTGGCTGGAAGATTTTCTTGCATTGAGTCAGCATGGAAACTACTCTCAGGCCGCGGCGCAGCGGCATATTACTCAACCCGCACTCAGTCGGCGTATAAAGGCGCTGGAAGAGGTGTTAGGGGTGCCGTTGTTTGACCGGACCACGACCCCCGTTACGCTGACACGCTATGGTGAACGCTTTGAACCCTATGCCCGGCACGTCCTCAGTACACTAACAGAGGCGCGCCACGAGCTATCGGCGATGACGCCAGCAACGGACAATACGCTGGTGATGGTTAGCCTGCATACGCTGTCGGTGAATATCCTGCCGGATATGATCAACTATCTGCGACAGAGCGAACCGCAGTTAAATTTTACGGTTAATGCCAGTATTCAGGGGATAGACAACCACTTTAACGCCTTGATAGATCGGCAAATCGATCTGCTGGTGACCTACGATTTACCGTCTTCGCAGCCGGGGCTGGAGATTGCCGGAGGGTTAAAACGTTCACTATGGCGGTATGAGCGATTTATACCGGTTATTTCTGCGCAGTTGGCTAATGCGCTTCACGATCCGCATGCGCCGATCCCATGGCTATGCTATAGCGACTACACCTTTGTCAGACGCATTATTGAGCCAGCTGAACAACGCGTCCGCCCACGTCTGAAAAAAGTGTTTGAGAGTGGTTTAAGCGAAACGATACGAGAAATGGTGCTGCGGCATATGGGGATGGCATGGTTACCCGAATCGATGGTGGCGGAAGAGTTGGTGAACCAGCAAATTATTCACTGCTGGCCAGAAAACGCTGACCTGATTTGTGAAATCCCCGTTGTGGTATGGGCGAATCTTGACGATCAACGCGCCGTCATGCAGAGATGCTGGGAGAAGTTGCTGCGTTTTTGATTGATATGGCGATTTTTTCCGCAGTTGATACAATGCCAACAAATTGCCCTTGCGAAGGTTATTCGCTTTGGTTAGTATTCACACCCGCTTCAGTGGGAAACAGTAAACATTCCCGCTTTAATGGTCGAAGCATTGTACGCGGCAACTCCGCAAGGAACAGGTTGATTATGCACGAAGCTCTTTTAGTAGTTTTCCTTATTGTGGCAATTGGCCTGGTAGGCTTGATCATGCTGCAGCAAGGCAAAGGCGCTGATATGGGAGCCTCTTTTGGCGCAGGCGCTTCTGGTACTCTGTTTGGTTCAAGTGGTTCTGGTAACTTCATGACCCGCATGACAGCTGTATTGGGAACCTTGTTCTTCATCATCAGTCTGGTGCTGGGTAACATGAACAGCAATAAGACCAATAAAGGAAGTGAGTGGGAAAATCTGAGTGCACCGGCGAAAACCGAGCAAACTCAGCCAGCTGCTCCGGCTCAGCCGACCAGCGATATCCCACGCTAAGTATTCTGTACCGAGGTGGTGGAATTGGTAGACACGCTACCTTGAGGTGGTAGTGCCCTAACGGGCTTGTGGGTTCGAGTCCCATCCTCGGTACCAAATTCCAAAAAAAAGACGCTGCAAAGCGTCTTTTTTTTCGTCTGTCATTTGTGGTAGTTCTGTAGGTCGGATAAGACATTTAGGACGCCGTCCGACTATTACAATACCTGATGATGCCTGGCTTATCAGGCCTCAGGGTCACAGAACATCCCTATTTTCTGCGCATAAAAAAGGCCGCTTTCGCGGCCTTAAGATGATGAATATTTACTTCGCCTTGTTTTCCAGATTTTCAACCTGCGGCAGGCCGGTTGTGGAAGAGGCGGTAAGCAGGCCAGACTGCGCATAACCGAACAGCTTCTCGCGGGTATCAGTGATATCCAGATTACGCATGGTCAACTGACCGATACGATCATCCGGAGAGAATACCGAGTCGCCTTTTTCCATCGTCAGACGTTCTGGTTTGTAAGTCAGATTGTCAGACACGGTGTTGAGGATTGAGTAATCATTACCGCGACGCAGTTCCAGCGTCACTTCACCTGTAATCTGGCTGGCAACCCAACGCTGCAGACCGTCACGCAGCATCAGCGCCTGAGAGTCAAACCAGCGGCCCTGATACAACAGACGACCAAGCTGGCGACCGTGCGCGTGATACTGCTCGATGGTGTCTTCGTTGTGAATCCCGGTCAGCAGACGCTCATAGGCGATGTGCAGCAATGCCATCCCCGGAGCTTCGTAGATGCCCCGGCTTTTCGCTTCAATGATACGGTTTTCAATCTGATCGCTCATACCCAGACCGTGACGGCCGCCGATGCGGTTGGCTTCTAGCATCATCTCAACGTCGTCGCTGAAGGTTTTACCGTTCAGCGCTACCGGATGACCCTGCTCGAAACGCACGGTGACTTCTTCTGCCGGGATCTTCACGCTCTCATCCCAGAATTTCACGCCCATAATCGGGTTGACGATTTTGACGCTGGAGTTCAGAAACTCGAGGTCTTTTGCTTCGTGGGTCGCCCCGAGCATATTGGAGTCCGTGGAGTACGCTTTCTCAACGGACATCTTGTAGTCGAAACCACAGGCAATCATAAATTCGGACATCTCATGGCGACCACCGAGTTCATCGATAAAATCGGTATCCAGCCATGGTTTGTAAATCTGCAGTTCGGCGTTGGTCAGCAGACCGTAACGATAGAAACGTTCAATATCGTTACCTTTATAGGTGCTACCGTCACCCCAGATATTTACGCCATCTTCTTTCATGGCCGCAACCAGCATGGTGCCGGTGACAGCACGGCCCAGCGGAGTGGTATTGAAATAGGTCAGTCCGCCAGTGGTGTTGTGGAATGCACCGCACTGAATCGCTGCGATCCCTTCGGCAACCAGTTGCTTACGGCAATCTACCAGGCGAGCATTCTCAGCACCATATTCCATTGCACGGCGAGGAATGGCGTCATAGTCATCCTCATCCGGCTGGCCCAAATTCGCAGTATATGCATATGGGACAGCCCCTTTTTGTCGCATCCACAGCAGTGCTGCACTGGTGTCCAGGCCGCCGGAAAAAGCGATACCAATACGTTGACCTACCGGGAGATGCTTGAGAATCGTCGTCATAAAATAAAACCCTGCTTGATAGACTGGTGAAGAGGTCGGCTTATTATACTAATTGCATTTTTATGCAAAATAAGTGAGTTTTCATTTAATCATCTTTTCTGGATGACAGGAAGAGTTTAGTGATAATTTCGTTAAATAACGGCGCGGGTGACACATTTATCTGGTCGAATATTCGCTGGGCAGCATTCATTGATTTGCATAGTCGTAACAAGGTTGACATACCGCATAGTGAATCAATATACTGTGCGCAGATTTTACGTCCCGTCCTCGGTACCAAATCCCAGCAGTATTTGCATTTTTTACCCAAAACGAGTAAAATTTGCCACGTTTCAGGCGCGGGGTGGAGCAGCCTGGTAGCTCGTCGGGCTCATAACCCGAAGGTCGTCGGTTCAAATCCGGCCCCCGCAACCACTTTCCCTTAGAGTTCTTTTTCAAATATACTGTGAAGACTTAGGCCTTCGTAGCTGGATTTGAAAAAAATTCTTTCGGAAGGTTTTCCGAACCGCAGGTGCGGTTATAGGGTTCAGTTATATAAAGCCCCGATTTATCGGGGTTTTTTGTTATCTGACTACAGAATAACTGGGCTTTAGGCCCTTTTTTTATGTCTTGGGGGTGGGCTTGTCCACATTAGAGCAAAAATTAACAGAGATGATTACAGCGCCAGTTGAAGCCCTGGGCTACGAGTTGGTCGGCATCGAATTTATTCGTGGTCGCACATCCACACTGCGCATCTATATTGATAGTGAAGATGGCATCAATGTTGATGATTGTGCTGATGTGAGCCATCAGGTAAGCGCCGTGATGGATGTCGAAGACCCAATCACCGTTGCCTACAACCTGGAAGTCTCCTCTCCGGGTCTCGACCGTCCTCTGTTCACAGCTGAACACTACGTGCGTTTCCTGGGTGAAGAAGTGACGCTGGTTCTTCGTATGGCGGTACAAAACCGTCGTAAATGGCAGGGCGTTATCAAAGCGGTGGATGGTGAGATGATCACGGTCACAGTCGAAGGTAAAGATGAAGTGTTCGCGCTGAGTAATATCCAGAAGGCGAACCTGGTTCCCCACTTTTAACAGTCTGGATTGAGGTGAAAAGCCCGCGATGAACAAAGAAATTTTGGCTGTTGTTGAAGCCGTATCCAACGAAAAAGCGCTGCCACGCGAGAAAATTTTTGAAGCGCTGGAAAGTGCGCTGGCTACAGCAACAAAGAAAAAATATGAGCAAGAGATCGACGTTCGCGTAGAAATCGATCGTAAAAGCGGTGATTTCGATACCTTCCGTCGTTGGGTAATCGTAGAAGAAGTTACTCAGCCGACCAAAGAAATTACGCTGGAAGCGGCACGCTTCGAAGACGAAAGCCTGAACGTGGGCGAATATGTTGAAGATCAGATTGAATCTGTCACCTTTGACCGTATCACCACCCAGACCGCGAAACAGGTTATCGTACAGAAAGTACGTGAAGCCGAACGCGCAATGGTTGTCGATCAGTTCCGCGAACACGAAGGCGAAATCGTCACCGGTGTGGTGAAGAAAGTTAACCGCGACAACATTTCTCTGGATCTGGGCAGCAATGCTGAAGCCGTGATCCTGCGTGAAGACATGCTGCCGCGTGAAAACTTCCGCCCAGGCGACCGTATCCGTGGCGTTCTTTACTCTGTACGCCCGGAAGCGCGCGGTGCCCAGCTGTTCGTAACCCGTTCCAAACCGGAAATGCTGATAGAGCTGTTCCGCATTGAAGTGCCGGAAATTGGCGAAGAAGTGATCGAAATTAAAGCGGCTGCTCGCGATCCGGGTTCACGTGCGAAAATCGCCGTTAAGACCAACGACAAGCGTATTGATCCGGTCGGCGCCTGTGTGGGTATGCGCGGTGCGCGCGTTCAGGCGGTTTCTACTGAACTGGGCGGCGAGCGTATCGATATCGTCCTGTGGGATGATAACCCGGCGCAGTTCGTGATTAACGCAATGGCGCCAGCAGACGTCGCTTCTATCGTGGTGGATGAAGACAAACACACCATGGATATCGCGGTTGAAGCCGGTAACCTGGCTCAGGCGATTGGACGTAATGGTCAGAACGTCCGCCTGGCTTCACAACTGAGCGGTTGGGAACTCAACGTGATGACCGTTGATGACCTGCAGGCGAAGCATCAGGCTGAAGCACATGCAGCCATTGATACCTTCACCAAATATCTCGATATCGATGAAGATTTCGCGACGGTTCTGGTAGAAGAAGGTTTTGCGACGCTGGAAGAACTGGCCTACGTGCCAATGAAAGAGCTGCTGGAAATTGACGGCCTGGATGAACAGACCGTTGAAGCGCTGCGCGAGCGTGCTAAAAACGCACTGACCACTCTGGCACTGGCCCAGGAAGAAAGTCTCGGTGATAACAAACCGGCTGACGATCTGCTGAATCTGGAAGGATTGGATCGTGAGATGGCTTTCAAACTGGCTGCCCGTGGTGTTTGTACGCTGGAAGATCTCGCTGAACAGGGCATTGATGATCTGGCTGATATCGAAGGGTTGACCGACGAAAAAGCCGGTGAGCTGATTATGGCTGCCCGTAATATTTGCTGGTTCGGCGACGAAGCGTAATAAACTGTAGCAGGAAGGAACAGTATGACAGATGTAACCGTAAAAACGCTGGCTGCAGAGATACAGACCTCCGTGGATCGCCTGGTACAGCAATTTGCTGATGCAGGTATCCCGAAGTCTGCTGACGACTCTGTGTCCGCACAAGAGAAACAAACCTTACTGGCGCATCTGAACCGTGAAAACGGCTCAGCGCCCGATAAGTTGACATTGCAGCGTAAAACGCGCAGTACTCTCAATATTCCAGGTACCGGTGGAAAAAGCAAATCGGTACAAATCGAAGTCCGCAAGACACGCACCTTTGTGAAACGCGATCCGCAAGAGGCTGAACGCCTTGCCGCGGAAGAGCAGGCGCAGCGTGAAGCGGAAGAGCAAGCCCGTCGTGAGGCAGAAGAAGCTGCCAAACGCGAGGCGCAACAAAAAGCCGAACGTGAGGCCGCAGAACAAGCTAAGCGTGAAGCCGCTGATAAAGCGAAACGTGAAGCTGCGGAAAAAGACAAAGTGAGCAATCAACAGACCGACGATATGACTAAAACCGCCCAGGCCGAAAAAGCCCGCCGTGAAAATGAAGCCGCAGAACTGAAGCGTAAAGCGGAAGAAGAAGCACGTCGCAAGCTTGAAGAAGAAGCGCGCCGCGTAGCGGAAGAAGCTCGCCGTATGGCGGAAGAAAACGAGAAGAATGGTGTGAATAACGCTGAACCTGTTGAAGATACCAGCGATTATCACGTCACCACCTCTCAGCATGCTCGCCAGGCAGAAGACGAGAACGATCGCGAAGTAGAAGGCGGTCGTGGTCGTACTCGCAGCACGAAAGCAGCGCGTCCGGCGAAGAAAGGTAACAAACACGCTGAATCTAAAGCTGACCGTGAAGAAGCGCGTGCAGCGGTTCGCGGCGGTAAAGGCGGTAAGCAGCGTAAAGGTTCCGCTCTGCAGCAGGGCTTCCAGAAGCCGGCTCAGGCCGTTAACCGTGACGTTGTGATCGGCGAAACCATCACCGTTGGCGATCTGGCGAACAAGATGGCAGTCAAAGGTTCTCAGGTCATCAAAGCGATGATGAAGCTGGGCGCAATGGCGACCATTAACCAGGTCATCGACCAGGAAACCGCACAGCTGGTTGCCGAAGAGATGGGCCACAAAGTTATCCTGCGTCGTGAAAACGAGCTGGAAGAAGCAGTAATGAGCGACCGTGACACCGGCGCTGCGGCAGAACCGCGCGCACCGGTAGTGACCATCATGGGTCACGTTGACCACGGTAAAACGTCTCTGCTGGACTACATTCGCTCCACGAAAGTTGCCTCTGGCGAAGCGGGCGGCATTACTCAGCACATCGGTGCGTACCATGTTGAAACTGACAACGGTATGATCACCTTCCTGGATACCCCGGGTCACGCCGCGTTTACCTCCATGCGTGCTCGTGGTGCTCAGGCAACGGATATCGTTGTTCTGGTTGTTGCAGCAGATGACGGCGTGATGCCGCAGACTATTGAAGCTATCCAGCACGCGAAAGCGGCAGGTGTGCCGGTAGTGGTTGCAGTCAACAAAATCGATAAACCAGAAGCGGATCCAGATCGCGTTAAAAACGAACTGTCCCAGTACGGCATCATGCCGGAAGATTGGGGCGGCGAGAGCCAGTTCGTTCACGTTTCTGCGAAAGCGGGTACCGGTATCGACGAACTGCTGGATGCTATCCTGCTGCAGGCCGAAGTACTGGAACTGAAAGCTGTGCGTAAAGGTATGGCGAGCGGTGCGGTTATCGAATCCTTCCTGGATAAAGGTCGTGGTCCGGTTGCTACCGTGCTAGTACGTGAAGGTACGCTGAACAAAGGCGACATCGTACTGTGTGGTTTCGAATACGGCCGCGTTCGCGCGATGCGTAACGAACTGGGTCAGGAAGTACTGGAAGCGGGTCCGTCCATTCCGGTGGAAATCCTGGGTCTGTCCGGTGTTCCGGCTGCGGGTGACGAAGTTACCGTTGTTCGTGACGAGAAGAAAGCCCGTGAAGTTGCACTGTACCGTCAGGGCAAATTCCGTGAAGTTAAACTGGCTCGTCAGCAGAAATCTAAACTGGAGAACATGTTCGCCAACATGACCGAAGGCGAAGTTCACGAAGTGAACATCGTTCTGAAGGCCGATGTTCAGGGTTCTGTAGAAGCGATTTCCGACTCTTTACTGAAACTGTCTACCGACGAAGTAAAAGTGAAGATTATCGGTTCTGGCGTAGGTGGTATCACCGAAACCGACGCGACCCTGGCTGCGGCATCCAACGCGATTCTGGTTGGCTTCAACGTCCGTGCTGATGCCTCTGCACGTAAAGTTATCGAATCAGAAAGCCTGGATCTGCGTTACTACTCCGTCATCTATCATCTGATCGACGAAGTGAAAGCAGCGATGAGCGGCATGCTGTCTCCGGAACTGAAACAGCAGATCATTGGTCTGGCTGAAGTTCGTGATGTGTTCAAATCACCGAAATTCGGCGCTATCGCAGGCTGTATGGTTACCGAAGGCACGATTAAACGTCACAACCCAATCCGCGTACTGCGCGACAACGTGGTTATCTATGAAGGCGAGCTGGAATCCCTGCGCCGCTTCAAAGATGACGTCAACGAAGTCCGTAACGGCATGGAATGTGGTATCGGCGTTAAGAACTACAACGACGTTCGCGTTGGCGATATGATCGAAGTGTTCGAGATTATCGAGATCAAACGTACCATCGCATAATCTTCGTCGTCTTTTGGGCCGCAACTGCGTTGGCTGCGCTCGATCACCCCGGTCACATAGTTATCTATGCTCCCGGGGATTTACGAGTTTGCCGCCTTACTGCAAACCAAAATCCTTAGAAGATGATTAAGTGTAGGCTGGGGAAGCGAAGCGCCACCCGGCAAGAAATTTAAAAAGGGGCTTATGGCCCCTTTTTTGTCTTTATTCTGGAGAATTTATTATGGCGAAAGAATTTGGTCGCCCACAGCGTGTCGCGCAGGAGATGCAGAAAGAAATCGCACTCATCCTGCAACGCGAAATCAAAGACCCGCGTGTTGGTATGATGACCACCGTATCGGGTGTTGAGATGTCCCGAGACCTGGCATACGCTAAAGTGTTCGTGACTTTCCTCAACGATCAGGACGAAGCTGCCGTGAAAAACGGCATTAAGGCACTGCAGGAAGCCTCTGGTTTTATCCGCTCTTTGCTGGGTAAAGCAATGCGTCTGCGTATCGTGCCTGAGCTGACCTTCTTCTACGACAATTCGTTAGTTGAAGGGATGCGCATGTCCAACCTGGTGACCAGCGTGGTGAAACATGACGATGAGCGTCGTGTGAACCCAGCGGACGACAGCAAGGAGGACTGATGAGTCGTCCTCGTCGTCGTGGTCGCGACATTCACGGTGTTCTACTGCTGGATAAGCCGCAGGGCATGTCCAGCAATGACGTACTGCAAAAAGTAAAGCGCATCTACAATGCCAACCGCGCGGGACATACCGGCGCGCTGGATCCGCTGGCAACAGGCATGCTGCCTATCTGCCTCGGTGAAGCGACTAAGTTTTCCCAGTATTTGCTGGATTCTGACAAACGCTATCGTGTGGTTGCCCGTCTGGGCCAGCGTACCGACACCTCCGATGCCGATGGGCAAATCGTGCAGGAGCGTCCGGTAACCTTCAGCGCAGAGCAGCTTGCCAGCGCGCTGGAGACTTTCCGCGGCGATATCGAGCAGATTCCGTCAATGTATTCGGCGCTGAAGTACCAGGGTAAAAAGCTGTACGAATATGCGCGTCAGGGCATTGAAGTGCCGCGTGAAGCGCGCCCGATTACCGTATATGAGCTGCTGTTTATTCGCCACGAAGGTAACGAGCTGGAGCTGGAAGTTCACTGCTCCAAAGGCACTTATATTCGCACCATCGTTGACGATCTCGGTGAGAAGCTGGGCTGCGGCGCGCACGTAACGTATCTGCGTCGTTTGACGGTCAGCAAGTATCCGGTGGATCGTATGGTTACGCTGGAACATCTGCATGAGCTGGTTGAACAGGCCGAACAGCAGAACATTCCGGCGGCGCAGCTGCTTGATCCTTTGTTGATGCCAATGGACAGTCCTGCATCGGACTACCCTGTTGTTAATTTGCCTTTAACATCGTCGGTTTACTTTAAAAATGGTAACCCGGTACGGACGTCAGGTGCGCCGCTTGAAGGGCTGGTGCGCGTGACGGAAGGCGATGACGGCAAGTTTATCGGCATGGGGGAGATGGACGATGAAGGTCGTGTCGCCCCTCGTCGCCTGGTGGTTGAGTATCCTGCATAGCGCTCTCTGTCTTGCGATAAAAGGGCGCTGCGAGTAGAATACTGCCGCTTAACGTCGCGTAAATTGTTTAACAATCTGCGTGGCGTGTACACAAAATCATTCGAGCTGCATCAAGGCGGCAGGTCTGAGGATCCTCAGGAGCTTACTCAGGTAAGTGACCGAGGTGAGCGGACACAGCCAGCGCAGGGTCAGTTTGAAGAAGGCGTGTATACACTGGGATAGCTGAATTAGAGATCGGCATCCTTTCATTCTTAACACTTTGGAGTTTTAAAATGTCTCTAAGTACTGAAGCTACCGCTAAAATCGTTTCTGAGTTTGGTCGTGATGCAAACGACACCGGTTCTACCGATGTTCAGGTTGCTCTGTTGACTGCACAGATTAACCACCTGCAGGGCCACTTTGCAGAGCACAAAAAAGATCACCACAGCCGTCGTGGTCTGCTGCGCATGGTTTCTCAGCGTCGTAAACTGCTCGACTACCTGAAACGTAAAGATGTTGCACGTTACACCGCGCTGATCGAGCGTCTGGGTCTGCGTCGCTAATTCTTTCGAGTTTCAGAAAGAGGGGGCCTTCATGGCCCCTTTTTTCCAGCAGATGGCAGCAATTCGCTGGAAACTAATGTATTGTTGCTATGAATGATCTTCCGTTGCAGAGGTTCGCGCGGCTAATGAGAGGCTTTACTCATGCTTATGGGTTAGGGTTGTCATTAGTCGCGAGGATGCGCAGAAGATCGGGTATTAACGATGGCGCAAAAATGTGCCGTCAAAAAATAGAGAAAGGATATTAATTTGCTTAATCCGATCGTTCGTAAATTCCAGTACGGTCAGCATACCGTTACGCTGGAAACCGGCATGATGGCGCGTCAGGCGACTGCCGCTGTTATGGTTAGCATGGATGACACTGCGGTATTCGTTACCGTTGTTGGCCAGAAAAAAGCGAAACCAGGCCAGGACTTTTTCCCACTGACCGTTAACTATCAGGAGCGTACCTACGCTGCTGGCCGTATCCCGGGTAGCTTCTTCCGTCGTGAAGGCCGTCCGAGTGAAGGCGAAACTCTGATCGCGCGTCTGATTGACCGCCCGGTTCGCCCGCTGTTCCCGGAAGGCTTCGTTAACGAAGTTCAGGTTATCGCGACCGTTGTTTCCGTTAACCCGCAGGTTAACCCGGATATCGTGGCAATGATTGGTGCATCTGCTGCGCTGACTCTGTCTGGTATCCCGTTCAACGGCCCGATCGGTGCTGCACGTGTTGGTTACATCAATGACCAGTACGTACTGAACCCGACTCAGGACGAACTGAAAGAAAGCAAGCTGGACCTGGTTGTTGCTGGTACTGAAGCTGCCGTACTGATGGTTGAATCCGAAGCTGAACTGCTGAGCGAAGACCAGATGCTGGGCGCTGTAGTATTCGGCCACGAACAGCAGCAGGTTGTTATTCAGGCTATCAACGAGCTGGCGAAAGAAGCTGGCAAACCGCGTTGGGACTGGCAGCCAGAAGCCGTCAACGAAGCGCTGAACGCACGCGTTGCCGCACTGGCAGAAGCTCGTCTGAGCGATGCTTACCGTATCACCGACAAACAAGAGCGTTACGCTCAGGTTGACGTGATCAAATCTGAAACCATCGCGACTCTGGTGGCTGAAGACGAAACCCTGGACGCTAACGAACTGGGTGAAATCCTGCACGCTATCGAGAAAAATGTTGTTCGTAGCCGCGTACTGGCAGGCGAGCCGCGCATCGATGGCCGTGAAAAAGATATGATCCGTGGTCTGGACGTGCGTACTGGCGTTCTGCCGCGTACCCACGGTTCCGCACTGTTCACCCGTGGCGAAACTCAGGCGCTGGTTACCGCGACCCTGGGCACCACTCGTGATGCGCAGAACCTTGATGAGCTGATGGGCGAGCGTACTGACAACTTCCTGTTCCACTACAACTTCCCTCCGTACTGCGTAGGTGAAACCGGTATGGTCGGTTCTCCGAAGCGTCGTGAGATTGGTCACGGTCGTCTGGCGAAGCGTGGCGTACTGGCAGTGATGCCGGAACTGGATAAATTCCCGTACACCGTACGTGTGGTTTCGGAAATCACCGAATCTAACGGTTCTTCTTCCATGGCTTCCGTATGTGGTGCCTCTCTGGCGCTGATGGACGCAGGCGTGCCGATCAAAGCTGCCGTTGCGGGTATCGCGATGGGTCTGGTGAAAGAAGGCGACAACTTTGTTGTTCTGTCTGACATCCTGGGCGACGAAGACCACCTGGGCGATATGGACTTCAAAGTGGCGGGTTCCCGCGACGGTATCTCTGCACTGCAGATGGATATCAAAATTGAAGGTATCACCAAAGAGATCATGCAGGTTGCTCTGAACCAGGCTAAAGGTGCGCGTCTGCACATCCTGGGTGTGATGGAACAAGCGATCAACGCACCGCGTGGTGACATTTCTCAGTTCGCTCCGCGTATCCACACCATCAAGATCAGCCCGGACAAGATCAAAGACGTTATCGGTAAAGGCGGTTCTGTTATCCGTGCTCTGACCGAAGAAACCGGCACCACCATTGAAATTGAAGATGATGGTACTGTGAAGATTGCTGCGACCGACGGCGAGAAAGCGAAATATGCTATCCGTCGTATCGAAGAGATCACCGCAGAGATCGAAGTAGGCCGTATCTACAATGGTAAAGTGACCCGTATCGTTGACTTTGGCGCATTCGTTGCCATTGGTGGCGGTAAAGAAGGTCTGGTACACATCTCTCAGATCGCTGACAAACGCGTTGAGAAAGTGACCGATTACCTGCAGATGGGCCAGGAAGTACCGGTCAAAGTTCTGGAAGTTGATCGCCAGGGCCGTGTACGTCTGAGCATTAAAGAAGCAACTGAGCAGTCTCAGCCTGCAGGCGAACCGGAAGCTCCGGCAAGCCAGGGCGAGTAAGGTTGCCATTGCCCTCCGTGAAAGCGGAGGGCTTTTAACCCGGCAGGACGCCTTGTTAGCAACCGGGGAACCTGGACGTTCATTCAATCGTTGTCTTCGGGAGTGGGAAATGAAGCCTTTTTTGCGCTGGTGTTTCGTTGCGACAGCACTCACGCTGGCTGGATGCAGTAATTCCGCCTGGCGTAAGAGTGAAGTCCTCGCAGTACCATTGCAACCGACTTTGCAGCAGGAAGTGATTCTGGCACGTATGGAACAAATTCTTGCCAGTCGGGCTTTAACCGATGACGAACGCGCACAGCTTTTATATGAGCGCGGAGTGTTGTATGATAGTCTCGGTCTGAGGGCACTGGCGCGAAATGATTTTTCACAAGCGCTGGCAATCCGACCAGATATGCCTGAAGTATTCAATTACTTAGGTATATATTTAACGCAGGCAGGCAATTTTGATGCTGCCTATGAAGCGTTTGATTCTGTACTTGAGCTTGATCCAACTTACAACTACGCGCACTTAAATCGCGGTATCGCATTGTATTACGGCGGTCGCGACAAGTTAGCGCAAGATGATCTGCTAGCGTTTTATCAAGACGATCCCAATGATCCTTTCCGTAGTCTGTGGCTTTATCTCGCCGAGCAGAAGCTCGATGAGAAGCAGGCTAAAGAAGCGTTAAAGCAACGCTTTGAGAAATCGGATAAAGAGCAATGGGGATGGAACATTGTCGAGTTCTACCTGGGCAACATTAGCGAAGCAACGCTGATGGAACGCCTAAAGGCGGACGCAACGGATAACACCTCGCTCGCTGAGCATCTCAGTGAAACCAACTTCTATTTAGGTAAGTACTACCTAAGTCTGGGGGATTTGGACAACGCTACGGCATTGTTCAAACTGGCGGTGGCTAACAACGTTCATAACTTTGTTGAGCACCGATACGCATTGTTGGAATTATCGCTCCTGGGCCAGGACCAAGATGACCTGGCAGAATCGGACCAGCAATAGCTGACGTACACATCAGCCCGTAATCTTTTTTGATTGCCATCACCTTCACGGGTGAGGGCGTTGTTGTTCGTTAATACACCTACTTTGAGCCGGTTCACACTTTTCAATGAAAATTGCAGATCAATTTCATGATGAGTTATGTAGACTGGCCGCCATTAATTTTGAGGCACACGTACTACATGGCTGAATTCGAAACCACTTTTGCAGATCTGGGCCTGAAGGCTCCTATCCTTGAAGCCCTTACCGATCTGGGTTACGAAAAACCATCTCCAATCCAGGCAGAGTGCATTCCGCATCTGCTGGGCGGCCGCGATGTTCTGGGTATGGCCCAGACGGGTAGCGGCAAAACTGCAGCGTTCTCTTTACCGCTGCTCAACAATCTTGATCCTGAGCTGAAGGCACCTCAGATTCTGGTGCTGGCACCGACCCGCGAACTGGCGGTTCAGGTTGCAGAAGCCATGACGGATTTTTCTAAACACATGCGCGGCGTGAACGTGGTTGCCCTGTACGGCGGCCAACGTTATGACGTGCAATTACGTGCCCTGCGTCAGGGACCACAGATCGTTGTCGGTACGCCGGGCCGTCTGCTGGACCACCTGAAGCGCGGTACTCTGGACCTCTCCAAACTGAGCGGTCTGGTACTGGACGAAGCTGATGAAATGCTGCGTATGGGCTTCATCGAAGACGTTGAAACCATCATGGCGCAGATCCCGGAAGGTCATCAGACCGCTCTGTTCTCCGCGACTATGCCGGAAGCGATTCGTCGTATTACCCGCCGCTTTATGAAAGAGCCGCAGGAAGTACGCATTCAGTCCAGCGTAACTACCCGTCCTGACATCAGCCAGAGCTACTGGACCGTCTGGGGCATGCGTAAAAATGAAGCGCTGGTGCGTTTCCTGGAAGCAGAAGACTTTGATGCGGCGATTATCTTCGTTCGTACCAAAAATGCGACCCTGGAAGTGGCAGAAGCGCTGGAGCGTAGCGGTTATAGCAGCGCTGCACTGAACGGCGACATGAATCAGTCCCTGCGTGAGCAGACTCTGGAGCGTCTGAAAGATGGCCGTCTGGATATTCTGATTGCTACCGACGTTGCGGCCCGTGGCCTGGACGTTGAGCGTATCAGCCTGGTTGTTAACTACGACATCCCGATGGATTCCGAATCTTACGTTCACCGTATCGGCCGTACCGGTCGTGCGGGCCGTGCGGGTCGCGCGCTGCTGTTCGTTGAGAACCGTGAGCGTCGTCTGCTGCGTAACATCGAACGCACCATGAAGCTGACTATTCCGGAAGTAGAACTGCCGAACGCAGACCTGCTGGGCAAACGCCGTCTGGAAAAATTCGCCGCTAAAGTACAGCAGCAGCTGGAAAGCAGCGATCTGGATCAGTACCGTGCTCTGCTGGCGAAAATGCAGCCGGAAGAAGAACTGGATATCGAAACGCTGGCAGCCGCACTGCTGAAAATGGCTCAGGGCGAACGCCCGCTGATCCTGCCGCCAGATGCGCCGATGCGTCCGAAACGCGAATTCCGCGACCGTGACGATCGTGGTCCGCGTGACCGCAACGATCGTGGCCCGCGTGGTGACCGTAATGAGCGTGGTGGTGAAGACCGTCCGCGTCGTGAACGTCGTGACGTTGGCGATATGCAGCTGTACCGCATTGAAGTGGGCCGTGATGACGGTGTTGAAGTCCGTCATATCGTTGGTGCGATTGCTAACGAAGGCGATATCAGCAGCCGTTACATCGGTAACATCAAGCTGTTTGCTTCCCACTCTACCATCGAGCTGCCGAAAGGTATGCCGGGCGACGTGCTGCAGCACTTTACCCGTACTCGCATCCTGAACAAGCCGATGAACATGCAGCTGGTTGGCGATGCAGTTCCGCACACCGGTGGTGAGCGTCGTGGCGGTGGCCGTTTCAGCGGTGAGCGTCGTGAAGGTGGTCGTGGCGAAGGTCGTGGTTTCAGCGGTGAGCGTCGTGAAGGCGGTCGTAGCGAAGGTCGTCGTTTCAGCGGCGAACGTCGTGAAGGCAACCGCGGTCCGCGTCGTGACGATTCTTCTGCTCCGCGTCGTGATGATTCCGCTGGTCGTCGTCGTTTCGGTGGTGATGCGTAATCCATGCGAAATTACGGTTTAATACCGTAAAGTAAAATATACAGCCCCGATCTCAACAATCGGGGCTTTTTTTATTTCATTTGTACTCGTGTACTGGTACAGTGCAGCACATTGAAATGTAGTCACAATATAAATGACTGGAGAGATGGCTAAATGGCAACACTAACCACCACCCAAACGTCACCTTCGCTGCTTGGCGGCGTGGTGATCATCGGCGGCACCATTATTGGCGCAGGGATGTTTTCTCTGCCAGTGGTCATGTCCGGGGCGTGGTTCTTCTGGTCAATGGCGGCGCTGATCTTCACCTGGTTTTGCATGCTGCACTCCGGACTGATGATCCTTGAAGCTAACCTCAATTACCGCATTGGTTCCAGCTTTGACACCATCACGAAAGATCTGCTGGGCAAAGGCTGGAACGTTGTGAACGGCATCTCGATTGCTTTCGTTCTCTATATCCTTACCTATGCGTATATCTCGGCGAGTGGTTCGATCCTGCATCACACCTTCTCGGAGATGTCGCTGAACGTTCCGGCGCGTGCGGCGGGTCTTGGTTTTGCGCTGCTGGTGGCGTTCGTGGTGTGGTTAAGCACCAAAGCGGTTAGCCGCATGACGGCGATTGTGCTGGGCGCGAAGGTGATTACTTTTTTCCTGACCTTCGGCAGTCTGCTGGGGCATGTTACGCCCACGACGCTGTTTAACGTGGCGCAGAGCAACGCTTCGTATACGCCGTACCTGCTGATGACGTTACCGTTCTGCCTGGCCTCATTCGGCTATCACGGCAACGTCCCGAGCCTGATGAAGTATTACGGCAAAGATCCGAAGACCATCGTTAAGTGCCTGGTGTACGGCACGCTGCTGGCGCTGGTGCTGTATACCGTATGGTTGCTGGGGACGATGGGTAACATCCCGCGTCCGGAATTTATCGGTATTGCGCAGCAGGGCGGTAACATTGATGTGCTGGTACAGGCGCTGAGCGGCGTGCTGAACAGCCGCAGTCTGGATCTGCTGCTGGTGGTGTTCTCCAACTTTGCGGTGGCGAGTTCATTCCTCGGGGTCACGCTCGGTCTGTTTGACTATTTGGCGGATCTGTTTGGCTTTGATGACTCGGCAATGGGACGTTTTAAAACGGCATTGCTGACGTTTGTCCCGCCGATTGTCGGTGGCCTGCTGTGGCCGAACGGTTTCCTGTACGCCATTGGCTATGCAGGGCTTGCCGCGACCATCTGGGCCGCCATTGTTCCGGCGCTGCTGGCCCGTAAATCCCGCGAGCGTTTTGGCAGCCCGAAATTCCGTGTCTGGGGCGGCAAGCCGATGATTGCGCTGATCCTGGTATTCGGTATCGGCAACGCGGTTATCCATATTCTGTCGAGCGTGAATTTGTTGCCTGTGTACCAGTAACCTTTTAGTGCCGGATGGCGGTTGCGCCTAATCCGGCCTATACGATCTCGTAGGCCCGGTAAGCCAAATGCCACCGGGCAAAACAACGATTACCCCACCAACTCTTCTTTCACCTGCATCGCCAGGTCAAACGAATGTAGACGTGCCTGATGATCAAAAATCTGGCCGTTAACCATAATTTCATCGGCCTGGGTTTCACGCAAAATGGCGTCGAGACCGTGTCGCACTTTCGCCTTATCACCAACCAGCGACATGCTCAGCGCCTGTTGTACGCCGTACTGCTCAGAAGCGGACCACAGCTGATGCATATTCTCTACCGGTGGCGGTAGCTGGCCGGTTTCGCCACGACGCAGTTTCACAAACGCCTGCTGCATTGAGGTGAAAAGAAATTCGGCATCGCGGTTGCTGTCGGCGGCAATGATGTTGATGCACACCATCGCATACGGCTTTGCCAGACGCGCTGAGGGCTTGAACTGGGTGCGATACAGATGCAGCGCCTGATGCAACATATCCGGAGCAAAGTGCGAGGCGAAGGCAAATGGCAGGCCGAGCTGGGCTGCCAGCTGTGCGCTGTACAGGCTGGAGCCTAATAACCAGACCGGGATCTGCTCGCCGTAGCCGGG
Source organism: Citrobacter sp. RHBSTW-00599 (assembly GCF_013784065.1). Taxonomy (NCBI): domain Bacteria; kingdom Pseudomonadati; phylum Pseudomonadota; class Gammaproteobacteria; order Enterobacterales; family Enterobacteriaceae; genus Citrobacter; species Citrobacter sp. RHBSTW-00599. Next base: position 551,953 of record NZ_CP056717.1, read on the forward strand.
AACCGGGCGTACATGAGGATTTGGATCGCGGGCGTCGAACCAGTCCACCAGTTCAGCTACGTCGCGCGGGAAGTTATCGATATCACCACTCATATGGCGGCGCAACGCGCGCATGGTCGGCTGGTCGCTACCCGGCGCGCGGCCAAGCCCGAGATCGATTCGCCCCGGATACAGCGTATTCAGGGTACCGAACTGCTCGGCGATCACCAGCGGCGAATGGTTGGGCAGCATAACGCCGCCAGAACCAAGATGCAGCGTGGTGGTATTGGCAGCCAGATAGCCAATCAGCACAGAGGTCGCAGCGCTGGCGATGCCGGTCATGTTGTGATGTTCTGCCAGCCAGTAGCGGTGGTAGCCGCGCTTTTCGGCCAGTCGAGCGAGATCAAGCGAGTGTGTGAAGGCCTCTTTTGCTGAAGATCCTTCAGGGATCGGTGCCAGATCCAGCACCGAGAACGGAATAGTTTTGTCAGTCATAACGGCTCACTTTGTTACCGGTTAATCTTTTAATACTGCATTAAAGATTAGCGAATGTTGTTAACAAAGTGAGCTATTAATCACGGCTGTAGTTCAAGACCTGCCAGCCGTTTCCAGTAGCCGTTGCAGTCGCTGTGGGCAGCAAGCGGCAATGGGGCAGTGCCATTTTCATTGGCGCGGAAGGCATCAAGCATGGCGAACGTGTCGTTGCCTGAAGGGGACAGACGCACAATATCAACCAGGCCTTGCATGGACGTCAGCTCGTTGCCGAGGTTGTAAACATAGCCGCTCATGGTCTGGATGCCGTTGAGGACAAAGACCTGCTGATTCTCCTGCGACAGCACATCGCGTCCATTCGGGTATTTGATGCAGCAGGTTTCACACTCGTCTTTTGGACGGTCTTCAGAGCGTGCGGTAAAGCAGCGGGCAGAGTACGCCAGCGGCAGATGCCCGTAGCTCAGTACCTCTACTTCAAACTGATTGCGAATACCCAGCTCTTCACACTGGTTAAGCAGATTGACCAGCCAGTCACGGGACAGTTCTACCGGCATACACCAGCGCACCATGCCCTGCCTGAGCAGCAAACGCAGGGTTACCGCGTTGTAGCAGTTGAGCGCATGCCCGGCGACAAACGGCAGCTTACGCTCGGCACACATGTTTACCACGCCGAGATCGCTGGCTTCCAGCAGGAAGTCGCCGTTTTCGACATAGCGCTTCAGCTCTCCCAGCTCAGAGGAGGCCTGCACCAGCGCCAGCGTTGACAGCACCACCTGTTTACCGCTGCCAGCGAGCGATTTCGCCATATCGATCCAATCGCCTACTTTGGTAGCGCGGCGTTTACTGCACACCGCTTCGCCAAGATAGATAACGTCGGCCTGGCTGGTGGCGGCCTGCTGATAAAAATCTTCCAGCGTTTCTTTCGGCCAGTACCACAGCACCGGCCCTAAGGAATATTTCATTGCTTCTCTCACTGCCATTTACGGTGATACGCGCCAAGCGTGGTCTGCGTGCCTTCGGACATTGAACCGAGCGTTTCCATCCACGCGGCCTGTGGGGCGTAGTTTTGCGGGTCGGCCATACAGCGGTCGATCGCCTGGCGCCACACTTTCGCCACCTGGCTGACGTAGGCCGGGCTACGCTGACGCCCTTCGATTTTCACCGAGGCAATATTGGCCGCCAGCAGTTCTGGCAGCAGCTCCAGCGTATTCAGGCTGGTGGGTTCTTCCAGCGCATGATAGCGCTCGCCATCAACCAGATAGCGGCCTTTACACAGCGTCGGATAACCGGCGTTTTCTCCGTCCTGATAACGGTCGATCAGCACTTCATTAAGACGGGATTCCAGCCCTTGTTGGGTCTGCTGCCAGCGAACAAAACGGGCAGGAGAGCAGGCGCCAACCGTATTAGGAGACTCGCCCGTCAGATAGGATGAAAGATAGCAGCGACCTTCCGCCATAATGCACAGACTGCCAAAGGCGAACACTTCCAGGGGAACTGGCGTGACGCGAGCGAGCTGCTTCACCTGGTGAATAGACAGTACGCGCGGCAGTACCACGCGGGCGACATCAAAGTTGCGATGATAGAAATTAATCGCCTCTTCATTGGTTGCAGATGCCTGAACAGAGACATGACGCTCAATATGCGGGTAGCGCTCTGCGGCATACTCAAGCATGGCGAGGTCGGCGAGGATCAGCGCATCCGCACCCAGTTGCGCCGCCATATCTACGGCACGTTGCCAGCGCGCGTAACCATCCGGATGCGCAAAGGTGTTAATCGCGATGTGCAGCTTACGGCGGTGCTGATGGACAAAACTCACCGCTTCCTGCAATTTTTTCTCGGTAAAATTAAGGCCGGCGAAATGACGGGCGTTGGTATCATCTTTCAGCCCGATGTAGACCGCATCAGCGCCGTTCTCGATGGCCGCCTTAAGCGCCGGGAGGTTTCCGGCAGGGCAGAGCAGCTCCATAATTTATCCTGAACGTTGCGCCGTAAAGGGCGCAGAAATGTTAACGAAGAGGGATTTTAGTTAACCTTGCTGAGACAATTTTTGATTTGAGGCAGTTAAAGTCGTATTGGTGATACCAATAAGAGGTAACAATTTCGTAGCGAATTGTTGATTTATGCCGCTATGTCGTTTATTTGATATGGCAAAATAGCAGGATAATTGAAACAGGGAGTAAAGCTCGTGTTGGATAAACTGCGTTCACGCTTAGTACATTTTGGTCCTTCTCTGATGAGTGTACCGGTTAAACTGACGCCCTTTGCGCTGAAGCGCCAGGTTCTGGAGCAGGTCCTGAGCTGGCAGTTTAGTCAGGCGCTGGCCGATGGGGAGCTGGAGTTTCTCGACGGTCGCTGGCTGAGCATTCATGTGCGTGACATTGGCCTTAAATGGTATACCTCTGTTGAGAACGATAAACTTATCGTCAGCCAGAATGCAGAGGCGGATGTGAGTTTTAGCGCGGATGCCAGCGATCTCCTGATGATCGCGGCGCGTAAGCAGGATCCGGATACGCTGTTCTTCCAGCGTCGCCTGGTGATTGAAGGTGATACAGAATTAGGGCTGTATGTAAAAAATCTGATGGACGCCATCGAACTGGATCAGATGCCTAAAGCGTTGCGCGTCATGCTGATGCAGTTGGCGGATTTTGTTGAGGCGGGGATGAAAACGTCGCCAGAAACCAAACAGACTTCGGTAGGTGAGCCATGCTGATTCGAGTTGAAATTCCCATTGATGCCCCAGGTATTGATGCATTGCTGCGTCGTTCATTTGAGAGCGATGCGGAAGCGAAATTAGTGCACGACCTGCGTGAAGACGGTTTCATAACGCTGGGTCTGGTTGCTACCGATGACGAAGGTCAGGTAGTGGGTTACGTCGCGTTCAGCCCTGTCGATGTCCAGGGCGAAGACCTGCAATGGGTCGGCATGGCGCCACTCGCGGTGGATGAAAACTACCGTGGGCAGGGCCTGGCGCGTCAGTTGGTCTATGAAGGACTCGATTCCCTGAACGAGTTTGGTTACGCCGCGGTGGTTACGCTGGGCGATCCGGCGCTGTACAGCCGCTTTGGTTTTGAGCTGGCTGCCCATCATGACCTGCGTTGCCGCTGGCCGGGTACCGAAAGCGCGTTCCAGGTTCATCGCCTGGCGGAAGATGCGCTGGAGGGTGTGACGGGCCTTGTGGAATACCACGACTACTTCAATCGTTTTTAAGCGCCGGGGGTTTGCAGGCTGCTCAGTAGTGCCTCAAGCCCTTCGCCTTCAACAAGGCGCTCTTTCTGCCGCTTTGTAAGCTGTTTGACGCGATATTCTAAGCGCAGGGCCAGCGAACGGTCGCCGACCTGAGCCGCAAATGCCAACGTGAGTTCCCCCTTTCCGCGCAGCGCCTTCGCGCCTTTCCCACTTTGATGCTGCTTATAGCGGCGCTGCACATCGGTGGTTATTCCGGTGTATAAGGCGTTGTCCGCAGTACGGATCAGGTACAGATACCAGGGTGTCATTGTCACCATCGACGTTATAATTTTCAGGCCTACAGTATAAAAGAGAACAGAAATGGAAACACTGACTGCGGTGACCCGCTGGCTGGCAAAGCAGCACGTCGTGACCTGGTGTGTACATCATGACGGTGAATTATGGTGCGCCAATGCGTTTTACCTGTTTGATGCGCAGAAGATGGTGTTCTATGTGCTGACCGAAGAGAAAACGCGCCATGCGCAGATGTCCGGGCCGCGCGCGCCGATTGCCGGCACGGTAAATGGTCAGCCCAAAACGGTCGCCCTGATTCGTGGCGTACAGTTTAAAGGGGAAATCCGGCGTCTTGAAGGGCAGGAGAGTGAAGCCGCGCGTAACGCCTACAACCGCCGTTTCCCGGTCGCCAGAATGCTGCCTGCGCCCGTGTGGGAGATTCGACTGGATGAAGTCAAATTCACGGACAACACGCTGGGTTTTGGTAAAAAAATGCACTGGCAACGTGATCTATAGTTAATAGAGTGATTAAAGAGTCAGGGGAAGATTAGCGATGAGTCAGGTATTAATAACAGGCGCAACGGGGCTAGTAGGCGGAAATTTGCTGCGTATGCTGCTCAATGAACCCCGGGTCAATGCCATCACGGCGCCGACGCGTCGACCGCTGGCTGATACGGCTGGCGTCTATAATCCCTATGATCCGCAGCTAACCGATGCGCTGGCGCAGGTCACCGATCCGGTAGATATTGTCTTTTGTTGTCTGGGAACCACCCGGCGTGAAGCGGGTAGCAAAGAAGCGTTTATCCATGCTGACTATACGCTGGTGGTGGACACGGCCCTGACGGGGCGTCGGTTGGGCGCTCAGCATATGCTGGTGGTCAGTTCGATGGGTGCCAATGCCAATTCACCGTTTTTTTATAACCGGGTGAAAGGGGAAATGGAGCAGGCGCTGATCGCGCAAAATTGGCCGCGGCTGACGATTGTTCGGCCTTCAATGTTACTCGGAGAGCGGGATAAACAGCGGGCGAATGAGAGGTTTTTAGCGCCGTTATTTCGGCTGCTACCGGGGAACTGGAAGTCGATTGAGGCGCGTGATGTAGCCCGGGCTATGCTGGCGGAGGCACTGGCACCTGGACATGAAGGCGTTTCGATCCTGACCTCTTCCGAACTGCGCGAAAGAGCCAAATAAAATGCCGGAGAGGACGCTCTGGCGTCGCCATCCGGCATTTGTAGCTTGTCTTACTTAATAAACGTAAAAGCCGTCGTGACGCGTTTCACGCCGCTTACCCGGCTGGCGATGTCTGCCGCAGCCTTCGCTTCACGTTCAGTTACCAGACCCAACAGGAACACTTCCCCGTTTTCGGTGGTGACTTTCACGTTAGAGGATTTCACCTGATCGCTGGTCAGCAACTGGGAACGTACTTTAGTGGTTATCCAGGTATCGTTAGACGCATCGCCCAGGCCGATTGGCTGACCCTGACGGATCTCGTTAAAGACCTCAGTGGTACCTTCTACGCCCATCGCAATCTGTTTTGCTCGCGCAGACAGTTCGCTATTTGGCGACTGACCGACCAGCAGCACTTTACCCTGATACGCGCTCACGTTGATACGCGCCTCTTTCTTGATCTGGGCATCTTTCGACAACGCGGTATTGACGCGTAATTCCAGGGTTCCGTCATCTACCTGGGTGCCTACACTGCGAGGATCCGTCGCGGCTTTGGTGCCGACAGCAGCAGTTCCGACAACGGCGGCAGCGACACAGCCTTGCAGTAGCAGGGCAGCGATAATCACAGCAAGCGGCGAAAATGCCTTCATGTGTACTCCTTAATCATCCTGGTGAGGGAAAAGCGTGTTATCGATGAGATCGCAAAGGCAGTTGACCGTCAGCATATGCATTTCCTGAACGCGGGCGCTGTGGTGTGAAGGGATACGGATTTCAACATCCTGCGGCCCCAGTAACCCGGCCAGCTCCCCTCCGTCATACCCGGTCAGTGCGACAATTGTCATGTCGCGTGTCACGGCGGCTTCAACGGCTTTTACGATATCGCGGCTATTACCACGCGTAGAGATTGCCAGCAGAACATCACCTGCATGTCCCAGCGCACGGACTTGTTTTGCATAAACTTCGTCGTGCAGGCGATCGTTGGCAATCGCAGTTAAGACCACATTATCAGTATTTAGTGCAATCGCAGGTAAACTTGGGCGCTCTGTTTCAAAACGATTGATCATGCTGGCAGCAAAATGCTGTGCGTTGGCAGCGGACGTCCCATTACCACAACAGAGAATTTTGTTGCCATTGAGCAGGGACTGAACCAGCGTCATGGCTGCACGGGAGATCGCATCCGGAAGTGCTTCAGCCGCAGCTATCTGAGTTTGAATGCTTTCTGTAAAGCAGACTTTAATTCTATCTAACACGCTAATCCTTAAGAACCAGGCTCTGAATCTTCAACTATGAGCGGTCGTTGAACGCGTCCTTAAACCACTCAACATCATTTCCGGTGAAGGCTAACACATCGAACCGGCAATCCACAGTATCAAAACTTCCATTGTGGCGCGCAAGCCACAAGCGGGCAGTCTGTAATAATTTGTGTTGTTTGCTCCGGGTCACACTCGCCGCTGCACCGCCAAACTGGGCTGAGCGCCGATAGCGAACCTCAACAAATACGGTGGTGTTGCCTTCACGCATTATCAGGTCGATTTCGCCGCCACGCTCATGCACGTTGGCGGCGATAAAATGCAGTCCCTTGCTCTGCAGCCAGTCACGCGCGGTGGATTCCCACGCGTCACCGGTCTGTTTACTCGTTAACTGGCGGGGACGACTTGTCCTTGCTGGTATTTGAGCCATGATAACTTCCTGTTAATCACACAATCCTGCGTTGCGGTTAAGGCTCCGGTGTTGCCGTTAATTTCGAAACCCTGCACCTGACGCATTTGCGAGAAGTGGTTGGCAAGCGACCAGGCATCGACGCCCATCGCGTACATACGTGCCAGCGAGTAGTCGTTACGAACCGCGCCCAGCGCCTGCTGCATGAGAGGTGCGTTAGCGCCTGCCAGCATCGGAATTTCGCTGTACTGCAAGCCTTCCATCTCCAGACGGAAATCCGGGCCGGCAGTTCCCTGTGCGCTACGGGAGCTGGCGTACAGCGTGGCACCGCTCTGGCTACCGTTGCGCATGGCGATCATCGGCTTTATAAATGCAATTTCTTCCGGCGTTGCCAGAATATATACGGCATCAACACGACCGCTGCCGCCGGTGATTTGCGCATCGGTAGGTGCTGCCGGAATGGTCAGACCGCCAATCGTCACGCCAGGCTGCGCGGGTACAGAAGAGGCCACCGGGCTGCCCGTCAGGGAAATCCCCGAGCCGCCGTTGACGCCCATTTTCAGCTCAGCGGTGGAGCCGAACTTCTGCTGCAGCACCACGCCGCCACCCAGTTTTTGCCACTCCTGTGCAAAGGCGTTGGCAACGCGATCGCCTAACGAACTCCGCGGGATCAACAACAGCGGCGTCTGTTTTCCTTGATCGCGAATGTGGCGTGCTGCGTCGCGCGCTTCATCTTCTGGCGACAGAGCGAAGTAGCAGACGTTCGGCAGGTTTTTCACCGACTCCGGCTGATTAAGCGCCAGGACGTTTAATGGCGTGTTGCTTTTCATCAGCTCTTCAACATTGTTCTTCAACAGTGGGCCAACCACGATGCTGGCGCCATCCTGCTGAACCTGAGTCAGGATCTGATTCAGCGGTTGTGATGACGTGTCGTAGATTTTCAGCTCCGCGGACGGATTCGCTGGTGCGCTGGCGGTTGTTGGCTGCGCAGGCGCTGTTGGTTGTGGGGCTGTAGCTTCTGGCTGTGCTGGCGTCTCGTTGGTCAGATCGCTTACTGACGCCTGAGCCGGGCTGGCAACACCGTCAGTCGTTTGCGGCTGTTCCGTAGTCGTCGCGGCCGCTGTATCCGCAGCAGGCGCGGCAACAGCAGGGGCCGCTACGGGCTGAGTACCCATATTTTTCGCAGCTTCAAAGCCTTGCTGAATAGTACGGCCAAACACCGCAGCCTGACCGTTCAGCGGCAACAGCAGGGCAATTTTGCTGGTGGAAGCGGGTTTAAAGCTCTGCACGTTAACCAACTGCGTTGGCAACAGTTTTGCCCCCGGGTTTTGTGGATAACGTTTCTGCCAGTCAGCAATACCGGCTTTCATCATGTCTGGATCGTTACGGTTATCGAACCAGACGCGCTGGAGATCCAACCAGCCTTGCAGCACGTTTTCATCCGCATTGATGACCAGCGTCTGCGCTTGCTCCTGGGTCATGGATGACAGCGCCTGCCAGGTGGCATCCATGTTTTTCTGCTTAGCGTTCGCGGCCAGCAGCGGTTCCTGGGCGATCAGGGCGCGCAGTAAAGTCAGCGATGGACGACCCTGGTTGACGTCGATTTGCGCCTGCCAGTATCTCGCCTGCTGGTTTTGATCAAAATCGGCGGGGGTTAGCTTATCCAGCAGGGCCTGTGCGCCAGCGACATCTTTCTGCGCGAGCTTAATTTCGACAGCCAGCAGTGACTGCTCACGACGCTGGGTATCGCTTAGCTTCTGTGGTAGCTGGTTGAACAGCTCGAAAGCCTGCTGGCTCTTGCCTTCTTTCAGCAGTGCACGAATGGCGAGTAATTGCCAGTTGGTCTTGCTATCATCTGAGCTTTGCTGCATTTGTTGCAGATAAAAGCCGGAATCAGCCTGCGCAGTGCCCTGCATATGGGCTGCACTCTGGTCTGGCGCCTGGGTGCCACAGCCTGCGAAAATCAGTGCAGCCAGAATGACTGGTAGCGCGCGTGCGGCTTTCAAACGAGAAAATGTTGAGGGTACCATACTGTATCCAGTGATATTTTTTTACTCAATGCTCAATATTAAATCGGCAATACGGACGACACAATGAAACAACACGAATCGGCGGATAATTCTCAAGGCCAACTCTTTATTGTACCTACTCCTATAGGAAATTTGGCTGATATTACCCAACGAGCGCTCGAAGTTTTACAAGCCGTTGATTTGATTGCCGCTGAAGACACTCGTCATACAGGACTCTTGTTACAACACTTCGCGATTAACGCGCGTTTGTTCGCTTTACATGATCACAACGAGCAGCAAAAGGCCGAAACGCTGGTGGCGAAGCTTAAAGAAGGGCAAAACATTGCGCTGGTTTCTGATGCCGGAACGCCGCTGATTAACGATCCTGGTTACCATCTGGTACGGACCTGTCGCGAAGCAGGGATCCGCGTTGTTCCCCTGCCAGGCCCTTGCGCGGCGATTGCTGCCCTGAGCGCTGCAGGTCTGCCTTCAGACCGCTTTTGCTATGAAGGTTTTCTGCCTGCCAAATCGAAAGGGCGTCGTGATGCGATGAAAGCCATTGAGGCTGAACCGCGTACGCTTATTTTTTATGAATCCACCCACCGTTTGCTGGATAGCCTGGAAGACATGGTTGCCGTCTGGGGCGAATCCCGCTACGTGGTGTTGGCGCGTGAGTTGACCAAAACCTGGGAAACCATTCACGGTGCGCCGGTCGGCGAACTGCTGGCGTGGGTCAAGGAAGATGAAAACCGTCGTAAAGGCGAAATGGTGCTGATTGTCGAAGGACACAAAGCGCAAGAAGACGACCTTCCGGCTGATGCGCTGCGTACGTTGGCCTTATTGCAGGCAGAGCTGCCGCTGAAAAAGGCCGCCGCACTGGCCGCTGAGATCCACGGTGTGAAGAAGAATGCGCTGTATAAGTACGCGCTGGAACAGCAGGGGGAGTAACAGTGAGCACCTACCAACCACCTTTCGTCATCACTCCATTGATCCTCAATCAAGTCATTGAAATTGGGGAGTTGATGGGGAATTGGGCGGCGATGGCTGGTAGGGCATCTCCTCTTTTGCGCAAAGAGAATCGTATTCGCACTATTCAGGCCTCTTTAGCGATTGAGCATAATTCGTTGACTACGGAACAAGTCACCGCTCTGATGGAGGGGAAACGTATTCTGGCTCCGGCTAAAGATATACAGGAAGTCAGAAATGCGATTCTGGCCTATGAAAAAATGTCAGAGTGGAAAAGTGAAAGACTCTCCGATCTTTTACAGGCACATCAAATCCTGATGATGGGGCTTGTCGATAACCCGGGTCAATTGCGATCCGGCAATGTCGGTGTTTACAGGGAGAAACAGCTTATCCATATGGCCCCACCGGCGTCACAAGTTCTTCGATTGATGAATGACCTACTGGGCTGGTTAAAAACGACAGAGCTCCACCCACTGATTGCTGGTGCTATTTTCCATTATGAATTTGAATTCATTCATCCTTTTGCCGACGGCAATGGACGGATGGGCCGGTTGTGGCAGACATTAATCCTCCGTGAGTGGCGATCGGAATTGGCGTGGTTACCAGTAGAGACACTGATCCACTACCAACAGGATCGCTACTACCAGGTGTTAGGGCAGTGCGATCGGCAAAGTAGCTGCACGCCATTTATAGAATTTATCCTTGAAAACATCATCTCTGCTTTGCAAGAGGGATTGGGGAAATCATCAGCCCTGTCGGAAGAAATGTCGGAAGAAATGTCGGAAGAAATGTCGGAAGAAATGTCGGAAGAAATGTCGGAAGAAATGTCGGAAGAAATGTCGGAAGAAATGTCGCCTGATTTACTGGATATTGAAAAACGCATACTACAAATCTTGTCGAATCAGCCAGGCAGATCCGCCAAAAGTATCGCTGATGAGTGTGAAATCTCAGCCCGAACTGTAGAACGCTATCTGAAAGCGTTGCAGCTAAAAGGCAAACTGCAACGCGTTGGCGCGACGAAAGGGGGGCTATGGAGGGTAATTTAAACGACCAGCAGTTCAACCCCTGTTTTGGCCAGCGCTGATTTATCCTGTTTGCTGATACTGTCGTCGGTTATTACGCAGTTAATCTTCTCCATTGGAAGTACCTGATTAAAACCTCGTCGGTTAAATTTTGTTGCATCCAGTACGGCAATAACCTTATGTGCCGCAGCAGCCATCACGCTACTAATCGAATAGCCTTCGTTGAATGTCGTTATACCATTAGTGGCATCAATCCCGTCGGCGCCAACGAACATCAGGTCTGCGCTTATCCCTTGAAGGGAACGTTCAGCGATAGTGCCATGCATTGAATGAGTTTTGTGACGCACCGTGCCGCCGCAGACGACCAGCGTAATGTCTTTGTTTTCCGATAACGTAAACGCAGCGGGCAGGCTATTGGTAATAACTGTGATATTACTTTTTCGGTTTAGCGCCTCAGCGATCAGTAAGGTCGTGCTTCCGCTATCCAGAATCACGGTCATTCCTTCCTCGACCATTGCCGTTGCAGCCTGAGCGATCCGCTTTTTGGGATCGCTGGCAAGCTGATACCGGTCTTCTAATAATACTTCCTGATTGTCACCTTCAGCCAGATGGCTTCCTGGTTTTGCCGCACCGCCATGAAAACGGGTGACCAGACCCTTCTCTTCTAATAACCGCAGGTCGGCGCGAATGGTTACTTCAGAAATACCAAAGGTATTCGAAAGATCCATTACCAGTACGCTACCTTGCGTATTAATCAGGTCGACAATTTTATTCCTTCTCTCAAATGAGTTCATATTGATTTGCCTGATAATTTGACTGCCACTAGTTTAATCGAAGGATTGCGAAAGGTGAACGCTAAATTTCGAAAGTAAATGTGAGCCAGCGCAGGTTGCTGGCTCGTTGGGTCAGGAGAGTTTGAGCAGAATTTTCCCCTGCATCGGCGCGCCATTGAGTGACTTGACTGCGCTGGCAAAGCTGTCGGCATCGCCACTGTGGGCAATTAACGGCTCAAGCTGTAAGCGTTTCTCCGTGAGTAAACGGGCAGCGGTTTCCCACTCTTCTCCAGGCCATGGGCTGGAATAGTTCATCCAACTGCCAAGGATGGTTAACTCTTTACGCAATATTTGCCCAAAAACACCTGAAGCTAGCGCCAGATCGTGATGCAGCGTACCGACTAATGCCAGTTGAGCGCGAGGTCCGGCAATTTCGATCGACAGAGTAACAGTTTGTGGGGTTCCCGCAGTCTCCAGGATGAGTTGGTCAAATTGAATGTTCTCCAGACCAGAGTGGATCTCGGTCGCACTCATCTCCCGACTGTTAAACACATAGGTTGCCCCCAGTTCTTTTGCTAACGCCAGCTTCTGCGGGTTGATATCAATCGCCGTGATGCTTTTTGCGCCGAGTTCGCGAGCACATTGCATTGCCAGTAAACCGATAGTACCTGCACCAACGATGATCACGTTTTTGCCTTCGCATCCCTGAGCGAGGTGAAAAGCATGCAGGCCAACGGTAATGGGCTCAATGAATGCGCCATCATCAATCGGCATTTCTGAAGGCAGGCGGAACAGGTTGGCGCGTTTTACCACCACATATTCTGCATTGCCGCCTTCGCTGCGCGATCCGACAAACTGATATTGCTTACACAATGAGAAATATCCACGCTCGCACTGAGGACAGTGGAAGCAGGGGAGCAGCGGTACGCAGGCAACGGTATCTCCGGGTTGTAGATCGGTTACGCCCGCGCCGTAAGACTCAACATAGCCACTGAACTCATGCCCAAGTGTGATTGGATAATAGTGAGCGCCATGATTGAAGACTCGGGGAATATCTGAGCCGCAAAGCCCTGAACTGACCACCTTGACCAGTACATCTTCATCAGTTTGCAGTTGTGGTATGGGACGTTCTTCAACGCGTACGTCGCCCTCAGCGTGAATAACCACTGATTTCATAAGTGTCTCCAGAAAAGTGAAGGGGAGCAAATGCTCCCCAGAAATTAAGATGCGGTCTGGCTTTCTGTTATGGCTGCCGCTTTTTCAGCCGCCACGAAATTACGCGCCCGACGCCAGGTCAGCAGTACACCCAACAGGTAAATAGCACCGATAATGATGAAACCCACCACGTTCTGCCAGGTGAAGAGCTGGATTAGCAGCCAGGTGATTGGGGAACCGCCCTGGTCCATTGAAGCCACCATGCCACCGGCTTTCAATGCGCCCGCATTGGCGGCTAGCTGGGTATGTAAACCAATGGTTTGCGTGGCTATCCACAGGGTGATACCCATGATGATGACGCCGGAGATCAGCGTGCGGAAAAGGTTTCCCTGATGAACGGCTACCGCCATGGCGACAAAGAAACCAATGGTCGCGAGATCGCCGAATGGCAGAACCTGGTTTCCTGGTACCAGAACGGCAATCAGAATGGTCAGCGGGATAAAGATAAGACTGGCGGAAACCACTGACGTATGGCCGAGCAGTAGCGCAGGATCCAGGCCAATCAAGAACTCCTGGCCACCAAATTTTGCCTGCAGGCGCTTGCGAGCATGCTTTGCAATGGGAGTGAGTCCATCCATAATCGGTTTAATGACGCGCGGCATGAGCAACATAACGGCAGCTGTTTTAACCGCCAGTTGGAGCACAGCTTTAACGTCATACCCTGCCAGCATGCCGATCACTAACCCCATCACAAAACCGACGGTGACGGGTTCTCCGAAGGGGCCGAAGCGTTTTTGTACATCATCCGCACTGAAATGAATCCGGTTCAGACCTGGGATTTTTTCAATGATCGTATCAACCAGGACCGCTATCGGGCCCAGATATGCCGAGGAACCATGTGGAATGGCGATGCCTTCCAGGCCAAAAAAGTCGCGCGTGTCTTTGGCAAACCAGTCGCCCAGTTTGTAGACGAAGGCGGCATGAACAACCACACCGAGGATGCCCAACCAGTATGAACCGGTCGCCAGATGCAACATGGCGCCGGTAAACGTCATATGCCAGATATTCCAGATGTCGACATTCACCACACGGGTCATGCGGGTAACCAGCATCAGGATATTCACCCCAATGGCGACAGGAATCGCAATTAACGCAATTTGCGAAGCCCAGGTCATCGGTGATGAACCAGGCCAGCCGACATCGATGACGTGCAGGTTAATTTGAAACTGTTCTGCCATTGCTTTTGCGGCAGGTCCAATAGAGTCCAGCATCAGGCCGATTACCAGGCCGATGCCGACAAACCCAATCCCGATATGCAGACCAGATTTGAAACAATCCCCGAGCTTCATTCCCAGCAATTTTGAGAAGATGATGATCACTAACGGCAGCATAACCGTTGGACCTAAATCGAGGATATAACGCATTATTTCGCTAAACATGGCGTTACCCCACGAGGATGGTCAGGATTTTTTGCTGCAATGCTTCGATACCCACGCCTGAGACAAAAGGCATGCCGTGAACCACCGGGATATCGCCAAATGTACGGTCAACGCGAGCCGTGGTACAAATGAGGTCTGCGCCGTCCATATAGGTTTCGATTTCTGTTACACGACACTGAACCAGGTCGAGTTGTATATTGTTGGCTTCACAGAGTTCTTTAATTTCTTCCGCAGCCATTGTTGAAGTTGCTACAGCACCGCCACAGGCCACAATTACTTTACGTTTCATAGGGTATTCCTTTTATTATCAGTTTTTTATCAAATCTGGGCACAGAGCTCAGACTCAAGGATTTTTTCCCGAAAGAGCATTGCCAGTTCTGCATCGGGCGCATTCAGTAATGCTTCAATGGTGTTCGGGTTTTGTAGCTCACTAAACAGACGACGCAGGAGCTTCAGTTGTGCCGTCGGGTTCTCAACGATTAAGGCGATAATTAAAGAGACGGCGATCTCTTCATCATCATCCGCTTGTTGAAAGTTGACCGGTGTATCCGGGCGAATCAGATAGATAGCAGGAGATTTAGCATGGACAGCTTCACAATGTGGAATCGCAACGGCATGACGTTCCAGCGCTATTCCAGTTGGAAAGGTTGCTTCACGCTCAATCAGGGCCTGCGGGTAACTTTCGTGCACGACCCCTTTGGCCAGCATCTCCTCCCCAATATGTGTCAGCGCATGCTGACACGAGCTAAAGTTAATTCCTGTTCGGACAAAAAGTTGGCTCATATATTCTCCTGATTTCAGGCAAGTGCTGGTGCGCAACCAAAGCGATAGGCGCGCAGAACGTCCTGAATTTTGTCGATAATCAGATTGTGTGGCGTCGCGGTTAACGTTCCTTCAGACAGACGCTCAAATTGCACGGGCATAAACTGGCTAATTAGCCCCAGTGGTAAAGCGACGTCATTAAGATTGGTTATTAATTTCTCTACGCTTTGACGAATGCGGGGATGCGGCCAGTAGTAACGAATACGGTCGGAGAGACTGAAGTGAATATCAACCATCGCCTGACTCCAGGTTGGGCGATAGTATTTTTTCCAGTAGTCCGGTTCATTCAACATAACTTCGTCAATCACTTCCAATACCCGGCTTCTTTGCTCCGGAGATACCAGTTCATTTTCCATTTGCGCAAGGGCAAAAATAGCTTCACGCAGAGCGAAGGTGAGTGCTGGACCCACTTTCAAAATCGCATAGTGATCGCGTACCAGCGCACGGTATGCCTGGCGGGTTTGATAATCTGTGGAATGCGCTTCGTAGACCATTGGGGTCTCTTTGATCCAGGCGGAAAGCGCTTTTGCAGCTTGTGGCTGATAGTGAATAATTTGAGTGTGATCGAATTCGACGCCGGGCTGGACCACAATGGCGATTACGCGCGTTAACGCTTCTTCAAGCCCTAAT
This sequence comes from Citrobacter sp. RHBSTW-00599, assembly GCF_013784065.1. Lineage (NCBI taxonomy): Bacteria > Pseudomonadati > Pseudomonadota > Gammaproteobacteria > Enterobacterales > Enterobacteriaceae > Citrobacter > Citrobacter sp. RHBSTW-00599. Next base: position 567,523 of record NZ_CP056717.1, read on the forward strand.
GCACTGAAGGCAACCTGATGGGTTTCCAGTGTCCGGGCGGCATCTTCTTCACGTGTGACATGAACGCTACCGATGGTGGTGGCTTCTCCACCAGGTACGGGAACTTCAGTGCCAATCACGTAAGTCAGTTGGCGTTTCTGTTCTTCGGTTGCTGTTGATTCTGCTGCCTGGCAAAGTATGGCTGCTCGCTGAGCAACAACCATCGGGTCTAGCGGTGTCGGATCGTCAGCGCAGGACATTGAAGCATCAAGATGGATTTTGCTGAATCCTGCGGCGACGTAAGCTTTAATCAAGGCTACGGATTTCTCCATCGCTTCTGCCGCTACTTCATTTTGCCAGCAGTTAGGGCCGAGGTGATCGCCCCCCAGGATCAGTCTTTCTCGAGGGAAGCCAATTTCTTGTGCGATGCCATAGACAAAATCACGGAAATCGGCGGGTTTCATCCCGGTATAGCCACCAAACTGATTAACCTGATTAGACGTTGCTTCGATCAGAACTTTACTGTCCGTATTGAGATCAAAGCGTAATGCGGATTCAATGACCAACGGATGTGCTGAACAAACAGAACAAATACCTAAATGTTCACCTGCTTTATGACGAGAGATTATTTCTTTCACTTCTATCTCCGATATCTTTTGTTTATCTTCATAATATTTTTGGATTGAAGGCAAAGGGTAAAAGCAGCTTTCGTGATCCAGCTTTAAAACAGACCTTTGCCAGAATTCATACAATTCATATTAATCAGTTACTTATAGTTTTCCTTCGCAACCGCAGTCGGCAATGACTTTACGTACCACTTCTTTCATGGCGGCTTTTGCTGGCATCATGTAATGCCGTGGGTCATTCGCATTGGTATTTGTACTCAGATAGGTTTTGAGTGCGCCAGAAAAGGCGATTTTGAGTTCGGTAGCGACGTTGACTTTGCAGATCCCTAAAGAGATGGCACGCTTAATATCATGTGCTGGCAGGCCGGATGCGCCATGTAGAACCAGTGGAATATCAACGGACTGACGAATTTCTGTTAGCCGTTCAAAATCCAGTTTAGGTTCAGTGCTATACAGTCCATGAGCTGTGCCAATCGCGACCGCCAGTGAGTCGATACCGGTTTTTTCCACGAACTCCCGAGCCTGTTCTGGGTGGGTATAAAGCGCATCTTTTCCGTCCACGATTAGGTCATCTTCTTGTCCACCCAACCGTCCGAGCTCAGCTTCAACGCTAACGTCATAGCGGTGGCAGTAATCCGTTACGTGTTTAACTAACGCAATGTTGTCGACAAACGGCAGATGGGAACCATCGATCATGACGGAGCGAATACCTGTAGCGACTTTCTCTTCAATATCGGTGGCGCTTTCATGGTGATCGAGATGGATGGCGAGAGGATGGTTCCAGCATCTTGCCAGTTCACTGGCGATTGCAACGATATTACCGACACCGGCATAGCTAAAAGTGCCAGGCGTGCCGGCGACGATCAACGGAGAGCGTAGTTCGGCTGCTGTTTCCACGACAACCTGTAAGGTCTCCAGGTTGTGAATGTTAAACGCCGGTACGGCATAGCCTTCTCGCTGTGCCTTCTTCAGCATCATTTTGCTTGAGATGATAAACATACTTCCTCCGAAGTCTTTCGATTGCTTTCTTCGAAATAAAGTATAGGGTTTCGTAACGTTTTTTTGTGATTTCGATCTGATAAATGAAAGTTTCGAAAGAAAAGGGAGGATTGCGAAAGTATATGGCAAAAAAAAAAGCATGCCCGAAGGCATGCTCATGAAGAAAAAACGTGGATAATCAGGTCACTGGCGCCGGGTTAAACACCGCCAGCTGGTTATGCAGTCCCCATTGATCCGAGAAGGTTTTCTTACGCCCGCTGGCGACGTCGAGAATAAACTCGAACAGTTTCAGACCCACGTCTTCAATGGTTTCTTCCCCGGTGGCGATGGTGCCTGCATTGATGTCCATCAGGTCAAACCAACGGTTGGCCAGCTCGGTACGGGTCGCCATTTTTATCACCGGCACGGCCATCAGGCCGTACGGCGTACCGCGACCGGTGGTGAACACCTGCACGGTGATCCCGGAAGCGACCTGCTGCGTACCGCAGACAAAATCACTGGCGGGTGTAGCCGCGTAAATCAGGCCACGTTTGGTTGGGCGTTGACCCGGCGACAAGACTTCGACAATCGCGCTCTTGCCAGACTTGGCAATAGAACCCAGCGCTTTTTCCACCACGTTTGCCAGACCGCCTTTCTTGTTGCCTGGAGAAGGGTTGGCGCTGCGATCCGTTTTGCCCATATCAAGGTAGTTATCGTACCAGGCCATCTCTTCAAGCAGGCGTTTACCTACTTCTTCGTTAATCGCACGTGGGGTCAGAAGATGGATGGCATCGCGCACTTCGGTAACCTCAGAGAACATTACAGTGGCGCCGCAGCGTACTAACAGGTCGGAGGCATAACCGACCGCCGGGTTGGCCGTCACGCCGGAAAACGCATCGCTGCCGCCGCACTGCATGCCGACCACCAGTTCTGACGCCGGGCAGGTTTCACGCTGGCGTTGATTGAGTTTTGCCAGATGGCGTTCGGCCACCTGCAAAATATCGGCAACCATCGATTGAAAGCCAACGTGTTTTTCATCCTGCAGGCTGACGATGCTGGCGCTGTCGACCGGAATACTTTTCACATCGTGCGTGCCTTCCAGCAGGCGCTCTGGCTGCAGTTTTTCGCAGCCGAGGCCAATGACCATCACTTCACCACCAAAGTTCGGGTTTAGCGCAATATTGTGAATGGTACGAATCGGCACGATGGCGGCTGGGGCATTAATCGCCACGCCGCAGCCGTACAGGTGATTGAGTCCGACCACGCCGTCAACGTTCGGGTATTTGGGCAGCAGATCGCGCTCAATGATTTTCACCACATAATCCACCACGCCCGCCACGCAGTGCACGCTGGTGGAAATACCGAGCAGATTCTTGGTGCCGACACTACCGTCCGCATTGCGATAACCTTCGAAGGTGTAACCCTCAAGAGGCGGCAGCGGCTCTGGCACTTTGGTTGCCAGCGGCAGCGTCTCCAGCGGCGGGGCCTTGGGTAGCTCAACCATTGATTCATCAATCCAACTGCCGCGTGGGATATCGCGAACGGCATAGCCTATCACTTCGCCATAACGCACGATTTCGCCGCGAACAGGAATATCCAAGAGCGCCACTTTATGTCCCTGGGGAATATGTTCAATGAGTTCCAGTCCGTCTGGAAAACGCGTCCCAGCTTTCAGACCATTGTCATTGACAATTATCGCCACATTATCTGTTTCGTGAACTTTAATATAAAACGCCGTTGGCGATTCTTGTCTGATTTCGATGTCGGCCATTGTCCAGTATTCTCCAACAAGGTGGTGATAATAGTGTGGATATTTATATTTTGAATCTAATTATAAGTAATAAAGATTCGGTATCGTGAAATAAGAATGTCAGGAGTTTATCGCCAAGAATGTGATGATGATCACTTAAACTCAGCAAGGCCGCCCCACCAGGGGTAGCAATACGTAAATGTGTGCATTAGCGCCCATGTATGTGTGCATATGCCCAAAACATTATTTTAATAACGCATGTTTAATGAGCGCTTGCACAATGATTAACGTGGCGCTGCTGATTATACTAAATCACGGTTTCATAGCGTCTGATAAATTATTATGCATTCTTATTATCAGTAATTTATCACCAGGAATATCTACCCAATAATAATAAAAATTTAATGTACCCGAGGTAATTAGAATGATTCTGGATACAGTTGTCGAGAAAAAGAAAGGCACGCACACCCGTTACTTAATATTGCTGATAATATTTATCGTTACAGCCGTTAACTATGCGGACCGTGCAACGCTGTCAATTGCCGGCACGGAAGTGGCGAAAGAGTTACAGCTCAGTGCCATCTCAATGGGGTACATTTTCTCCGCTTTCGGCTGGGCTTACCTGTTAATGCAAATCCCCGGCGGCTGGCTGCTGGATAAGTTCGGTTCAAAGAAAGTCTACACCTACAGCCTGTTCTTCTGGTCGCTGTTTACCTTCCTGCAGGGCTTTGTCGACGTGTTCCCGCTGGCCTGGGCGGGTATTTCAATGTTCATCATGCGCTTTATGCTGGGCTTCTCGGAAGCGCCGTCCTTCCCGGCGAATGCCCGTATCGTGGCGGCCTGGTTCCCGACGAAAGAGCGCGGTACGGCGTCCGCAATTTTTAACTCCGCACAGTATTTCTCTCTGGCGCTGTTTTCGCCGCTGCTGGGCTGGCTGACCTTCGCCTGGGGCTGGGAACACGTCTTTACCGTGATGGGCGTGATTGGTTTTGTGCTCACCGGACTGTGGGTAAAGTTTATTCATAACCCAACCGATCACCCGCGTATGTCGCAAGAAGAGCTGAAGTTTATCTCTGAAAACGGCGCGGTCGTGGATATGGACCATAAAAAGCCGGGTGATGTGAAGTCAGGCGGTCCTAAACTGCATTATATCAAGCAGTTGCTCACTAACCGTATGATGCTCGGCGTGTTCTTCGGACAGTATTTTATCAACACAATTACCTGGTTTTTCCTCACCTGGTTCCCGATTTACCTGGTACAGGAAAAAGGCATGTCGATCCTGAAAGTGGGCCTGGTGGCTTCGATTCCTGCGCTGTGCGGATTTGCCGGTGGCGTACTCGGCGGCGTGTTCTCTGATTATCTGATTAAACGTGGCTTCAGCATCACTCTGGCACGTAAGCTGCCGATTGTGCTCGGAATGCTGCTCGCCTCGACCATTATTCTGTGTAACTACACCGATAACACCACCCTGGTGGTGGCGCTGATGGCGCTGGCGTTCTTCGGTAAAGGCTTCGGGGCGCTGGGGTGGCCGGTGATTTCCGATACTGCGCCGAAAGAGATTGTCGGTCTGTGCGGTGGGGTATTTAACGTATTTGGCAATGTGGCTTCCATCGTCACCCCGCTGGTGATTGGGTATCTGGTGAGCGAGCTGCACTCATTTAATGCTGCGCTGATGTTTGTAGGGTGCTCGGCGCTGATGGCAATGGTTTGCTACCTGTTTATTGTCGGTGACATTAAACGTATGGAATTGCAGAAATAAACAAAGGTGTAAGCGATGAATAACACGATTTTTCCGAATAAGTTTAAAGCGGCTCTCGCGGCGCAACAGATTCAGATTGGCTGCTGGTCTGCATTAGCCAGCCCAATCAGTACCGAAGTTTTAGGCCTGGCGGGTTTTGACTGGCTGGTGCTGGACGGCGAACACGCGCCGAACGACATATCGACGTTTATCCCGCAATTGATGGCGCTGAAAGGCAGCGCCAGCGCGCCGGTAGTGCGCGTACCGACCAACGAGCCGGTAATTATCAAACGCCTGCTGGATATCGGATTTTACAACTTCCTGATCCCGTTCGTGGAGACGGAAGAAGAGGCGGTGAACGCCGTGGCGTCGACCCGCTATCCGCCGGAAGGTATTCGCGGCGTGTCCGTATCCCATCGCGCCAATATGTTTGGCACCGTACCGGACTATTTTGCGCAGTCGAATAAGAACATCACCATCATCGTGCAGATCGAAAGTCAGCAGGGCGTTGATAACGTTGACGCAATCTCGGCGACAGAAGGCGTCGACGGGGTCTTCGTCGGCCCAAGCGATCTGGCTGCGGCGTTAGGCCACCTCGGCAATGCGTCACACCCTGATGTGCAGAAAGCTATTCAGCATATTTTTGCCCGCGCGAAAGCACACGGCAAACCAAGCGGCATTCTGGCCCCGGTAGAGGCGGATGCGCGTCGTTATCTGGAGTGGGGCGCGACGTTTGTTGCCGTTGGCAGCGATCTTGGCGTGTTCCGTTCAGCCACGCAAAAATTGGCTGATTCTTTTAAGAAATAACCCCCCTCGACAGTAGAGAGAGATAAAGACATGACAATGAAAGTTGGTTTTATTGGCCTCGGTATTATGGGTAAACCAATGAGTAAAAACCTCCTCAAGGCAGGTTACTCGCTGGTGGTTGCTGACCGTAACCCGGAATCCATTGCGGAAGTGATTGCCGCAGGCGCAGAAACCGCCGCCACGGCGAAAGATATTGCCGAGCAGTGCGATGTGATCATCACCATGCTGCCGAATTCTCCGCATGTGAAAGAAGTGGCGCTGGGAGAGGGCGGCATTATTGAAGGGGCGAAACCGGGGACAGTGCTGATCGACATGAGCTCCATCGCGCCGTTAGCCAGCCGTGAAATCAGCGACGCGCTGAAAGCGAAAGGCGTGGATATGCTGGACGCGCCGGTAAGCGGCGGCGAACCGAAAGCTATCGACGGTACTCTGTCGGTGATGGTTGGCGGTGATAAAGCGATTTTTGACAAATATTACGATCTGATGAAGGCGATGGCAGGTTCCGTGGTACATACCGGTGATATCGGTGCAGGTAACGTCACCAAGCTGGCGAATCAGGTGATTGTGGCGCTGAACATTGCGGCGATGTCGGAAGCGCTGACGCTGGCGACCAAAGCGGGCGTAAACCCGGATCTGGTGTATCAGGCGATCCGTGGTGGGCTGGCGGGAAGCACCGTACTGGATGCGAAAGCGCCGATGGTTATGGACAGAAACTTTAAGCCGGGTTTCCGTATCGACCTGCATATTAAAGATCTGGCGAACGCGCTGGATACCTCTCATGGCGTTGGCGCTCAGTTACCGCTGACTGCTGCAGTCATGGAGATGATGCAGGCGCTACGCGCAGATGGGCTGGGCACCGCCGATCATAGCGCACTCGCATGCTACTACGAAAAACTGGCGAAAGTGGAAGTCACTCGCTAACAAGAAGGGCGCGGATGCGCGCCCTGTATTTCTTGCCTTGCGCGGCACTGTCAGGCTACATAACTATGAAAATCGTAATTGCCCCAGACTCTTATAAAGAAAGCCTTTCTGCCACCGAGGTAGCTCAGGCAATAGAAAAAGGATTTCGGGAAATTTTCCCCGATGCGCAATATGTTTCTGTCCCGGTTGCCGATGGCGGTGAAGGAACGGTCGAAGCCATGATTGCCGCTACGCAGGGGAGTGAACATTCAGCGTGGGTGACAGGGCCGCTGGGCGAAAAAGTGAATGCCTGCTGGGGCATGTCTGGAGATGGTAAAACCGCGTTTATCGAAATGGCGGCAGCCAGCGGTCTGGCGTTGGTTCCACCTGAAAAGCGTAACCCGTTAGTCACCACGTCGCGCGGCACCGGGGAGTTGATTTTGCAGGCGCTGGATAGCGGTGCGCAGAGCATCATTATTGGTATTGGCGGTAGTGCGACCAACGACGGCGGCGCGGGTATGGTGCAGGCGCTGGGGGCGAAACTCTGCGACGCCAACGGGACAGAGATTGGCAACGGTGGTGGAAGCCTGGAGAGTCTGAACACCATCGATATAACGGGCCTGGATCCGCGCTTAAAAACCTGCTCAATTCGCGTGGCCTGCGATGTAACCAATCCACTTACCGGCGATACTGGCGCTTCGCGCATTTTTGGCCCGCAGAAAGGGGCGACGGAAGAACGCATTATCGAACTGGACCGCAATCTGTCTCACTATGCCGACATCATTAAAAAATCGCTGCGGGTTGATGTGAAAGACGTTCCTGGCTCTGGTGCGGCAGGCGGAATGGGCGCCGCGTTAATGGCTTTTTTAGGTGCGGAGTTGCGCAGTGGTATTGAGATTGTGACCCAGGCGCTCAATCTGGAAGAGCATATTCATGACTGTACGCTGGTGGTGACCGGAGAAGGGCGGATTGACAGCCAGAGCATTCACGGCAAAGTGCCGGTGGGTGTGGCGAATGTCGCGAAGAAGTACCACAAGCCGGTAATTGGTATTGGCGGTAGCCTGACGCGCGATGTGGAGGTGGTGCATCAATATGGTATCGATGCGGTGTTTAGCGTATTAACCACCATCAGCACGCTGGAAGAGGCCTTTCGTGGGGCATTTGATAATATTTATCGCGCTTCAAGAAACATCGCCGCCACGTTGGCGATAGGAATGCGCAGTGCGGGGTGACAATGCCCCGCAAACCCTCTATACTTCGCGCCGAAGCTGACCAGACAGTCGCCGCTTCGTCGTCGTCCTCTTCGGGGGAGACGGGCGGAGGGGAGGAAAGTCCGGGCTCCATAGGGCAGGGTGCCAGGTAACGCCTGGGGGGGAAACCCACGACCAGTGCAACAGAGAGCAAACCGCCGATGGCCCACGCAAGTGGGATCAGGTAAGGGTGAAAGGGTGCGGTAAGAGCGCACCGCGCGGCTGGTAACAGTCCGTGGCACGGTAAACTCCACCCGGAGCAAGGCCAAATAGGGGTTCACAAGGTACGGCCCGTACTGAACCCGGGTAGGCTGCTTGAGCCAGTGAGCGATTGCTGGCCTAGATGAATGACTGTCCACGACAGAACCCGGCTTATCGGTCAGCTTCACCTCTTTATAAAACCCCGCTTCGGCGGGGTTTTTGCTTTGTAGGCAGACTGTCCACGACGCTATACTCAAAAGAACGCGGCTTATCGGTCAGCTTCACCTCTTTATAAAAACCCCGCTTCGGCGAGGTTTTTTGCTTTATAGGCAGACTGTCCACGACGCTATGCTCAAAAGAACGCGGCTTATCGGTCAACTTCACTCTTTATAAAAACCCCGCTTCGGCGAGGTTTTTTGCTTTATAGACCGGATAAGACGTTTACACTGCCATCCGGCAGACGTTTTTCCTGTCGTGTTGTAGTTGGTTCACCACGAATCTGGCCCTTTATTTCCCATTCATTTCATCGTTATTTGACCTTTATTTACGCGCTAAACTTCTTTTATCTAAGGGAATGTCTCGCGGGATATTTCATTTTTTGTGATGACTAGCACAAAACGCTGCGCGATACGTTTTTATCGAGAATAATCGAACGCAATCGATCGCCATCACAAAATTACTGGCTGATAAATTGTACAAAACTACTGTTAATGCAATGTTGCATGTGATGATTATTTGTATGTTTTGGTTTAAATATTAATAAATGCAATGTTTCTTTACAAACAAATAAGGCTAAAAAACGTGATGCATAACGTTATTTGACCACTATAAACGATAAAATATAATTATATTTGATAAGTTGCTTATTAAATTTAAGCGCTGTTTTGCCTGGTAATTACTCTGTAATTGATTGAAATATAGCCTTTCGTGGTTTTAAGAAATAGCAGGAGAAATGGTGTTGTTATAGCCATAAAAAATCGTTATCCCCCCATCTTTTTTTGATTAAAGTCAGGATAAAGTGAGATCGATATTTCATATCTATATGATTATTAAGTGATTTCAATTTAAATAATAGTCTTACAAAATGTAAGTCAAGGGGATTTGTGAGTGGTAGCACATATCCTCGTTCGCTTAATTTGGTACACTTCCTGCCGTCAACAAAGTAATTAGCGCAGGTCGATATGAATACTATTACACTCCCTAAAACACAGCACTTAGTGGTCTTTCAGGAAGTCATTAGAAGCGGTTCTATCGGCTCAGCTGCAAAAGAATTAGGTTTAACTCAACCGGCTGTCAGCAAAATCATTAATGATGTAGAAGCTTATTTCGGTATTGAGTTAGTCGTACGCAAAAATACTGGTGTGACATTAACTCAGGCAGGTCAGGTTATGCTCTCATGGTCTGAATCTATTACCCGTGAAATGAAGAACATGGTTGATGAGATGAACAGCATGACGAGCAATGCGGTCGTTGATGTGTCGTTTGGCTTTCCTTCACTGATTGCCTTCACCATCATGTCCGGCATGATTAAAAAATTCAAAGAAGTGTTCCCGAAAGCGCAGGTTTCCATGTATGAAGCTCAGCTCTCCTCGTTCTTACCTGCGATTCGTGACGGGCGTCTGGACTTCGCGATCGGTACGCTGAGTGATGAGATGAAACTGCACGATCTGCATGTTGAACCGCTCTTTGAGTCAGACTTCATCCTGGTTGCCAGCAAGTCCCGAACATGCACCGGCATCACCTCGCTGAGCGCGTTGAAAAACGAACAGTGGGTGTTGCCACAAACGAATATGGGGTACTACAGTGAACTTCTAACCACGTTACAAAATAATGGCATCAGCAGTGAAAACATCGTTAAAACAGACTCCGTCGTTACGATTTATAATCTTGTTCTCAATGCTGATTTCTTAACAGTAATTCCCTGCGATATGACCACACCATTTGGCTCAAACCAGTTTATTACTATCCCGGTAGAAGAAACCTTACCCGTCGCGCGTTATGCCGCCGTATGGTCGAAAAATTATCGAATTAAAAAAGCAGCATCTATTTTGGTGGAATTAGCCAAAGAGTATTCATCATATAATTGTCGGAGACGAAGGCAATTAATTGAAATTGATTAAAGATTGAATTTGTTTTAACACGAAATCAACGCCATCTGTCTATATCTGACAATGGTCATGGCTATCTATTTACTTTAATACCCTAGTAAGAGGTTCTAATGCACATTACATACGATCTCCCAGTTGCAATTGAAGATATCCTCGAAGCGAAAAAAAGACTGGCGGGGAAAATTTATAAAACGGGAATGCCTCGCTCTAACTATTTTAGTGAACGTTGCAAAGGGGAAATTTTCCTCAAGTTTGAAAATATGCAGCGTACCGGTTCATTTAAAATCCGTGGTGCGTTTAACAAGCTCAGTTCATTAACCGAAGCTGAAAGATGTAAGGGCGTGGTGGCTTGCTCTGCAGGTAACCATGCGCAAGGGGTTTCTCTCTCCTGCGCCATGCTCGGAATCGACGGCAAAGTGGTCATGCCGAAAGGCGCGCCGAAGTCTAAAGTTGCTGCAACCTGCGATTATTCCGCAGAGGTTGTGCTGCACGGCGACAACTTCAACGACACCATCGCTAAGGTTAGCGAGATTGTGGAAACTGAAGGCCGTATCTTTATTCCACCCTATGATGACCCGAAAGTGATTGCTGGTCAGGGCACTATTGGTCTGGAAATTCTGGAAGATCTGTACGATGTCGATAACGTGATTGTGCCAATTGGTGGTGGCGGACTGATTGCTGGTATTGCGGTGGCAATTAAATCTATTAACCCGACTATTAAAATTATTGGCGTACAGTCTGAAAATGTTCATGGCATGGCGGCTTCTTTCCACGCTGGAGAAATAACCACGCACCGAACGACCGGCACCCTGGCGGATGGTTGTGACGTTTCCCGCCCGGGTACTTTAACGTATGAAATTGTTCGTGAGTTGGTGGATGACATTGTCCTGGTCAGCGAAGATGAAATTCGCAACAGCATGGTGGCATTAATTCAGCGAAATAAAGTTGTGACTGAAGGTGCCGGTGCGCTGGCTTGCGCAGCATTATTAAGCGGGAAATTAGATAGCTATATCCAGAACAGAAAAACAGTCAGCATTATTTCTGGCGGTAATATCGACCTTTCTCGTGTATCTCAAATTACTGGTTTAGTTGACGCTTAATATACTTCGTTGAGGATAGGATATGAGTACTACTGATAGCATTGTATCCAGCCAGACAAAACAGTCGTCCTGGCGCAAATCGGACACCACCTGGACACTGGGTTTATTTGGTACAGCCATCGGCGCCGGGGTGCTGTTCTTCCCTATCCGCGCAGGTTTTGGCGGACTGATCCCCATTCTGATAATGCTGGTGTTAGCATACCCCATCGCCTTCTATTGCCACCGTGCGCTGGCACGCCTGTGTCTTTCCGGTTCTAACCCTTCCGGTAACATCACAGAAACGGTTGAAGAGCACTTTGGTAAAACGGGCGGCGTGGTTATCACGTTCCTCTACTTCTTTGCGATTTGTCCGCTGCTGTGGATTTATGGCGTCACCATTACCAACACCTTTATGACCTTTTGGGAAAACCAGTTGCAGATGCCAGCGTTAAACCGTGGCTTCGTGGCACTGTTCCTGCTGCTGCTGATGGCATTCGTCATCTGGTTTGGTAAGGATCTGATGGTTAAAGTGATGAGCTACCTGGTATGGCCGTTTATTGCCAGCCTGGTGCTGATCTCTCTGTCACTGATTCCTTACTGGAACTCTGCGGTTATCGATCAGGTTGATCTCAGCAATATCGCTCTGACTGGCCATGACGGCATCCTGGTTACCGTGTGGCTGGGTATTTCCATCATGGTGTTCTCTTTCAACTTCTCACCAATCGTTTCTTCCTTCGTGGTCTCTAAACGTGAAGAGTATGAGAAAGATTACGGCCGCGAATTTACCGAGCAGAAATGTTCAAAAATCATCTCCCGCGCCAGTATGCTGATGGTTGCCGTGGTGATGTTCTTTGCCTTTAGCTGCCTGTTCACGCTCTCTCCGGCAAACATGGCGGATGCGAAAGCGCAGAACATTCCAGTACTGTCTTACCTGGCGAACCACTTCGCTTCACTGTCCGGTTCGAAGTCCACCTTCGCGACCGTTCTGGAGTACGGCGCTTCAATCATCGCACTGGTTGCTATCTTCAAATCTTTCTTCGGCCACTACCTGGGCACGCTGGAAGGTCTGAACGGTCTGGTGCTGAAGTTTGGTTACAAAGGCGATAAAACTAAGGTTTCCGCTGGCAAACTTAATACCATCAGCATGATCTTCATCATGGGCTCCACCTGGGTTGTGGCTTACGCCAACCCGAACATCCTGGACCTGATTGAAGCAATGGGCGCGCCGATTATTGCCTCTCTGCTCTGCCTGCTGCCGATGTATGCCATCCGTAAAGCGCCGTCACTGGCGAAATACCGTGGCCGTCTGGATAACGTGTTTGTTACCGTGATTGGTCTGCTGACTATCCTGAACATTGTCTACAAACTGTTTTAATCCTTAAGCTCAGGATGAGCGGAGTAGTGAAATGAATGAGTTTCCGGTAGTACTGGTTATTAACTGTGGTTCGTCTTCCATTAAATTCTCAGTGCTGGATGCAGCGAACTGTGAAGTTTTAATGGCGGGAATCGCGGACGGTATTAACTCTGAAAATGCGTTCATAGCAATTAATGGAGGAGAGCCAGCTAAGCTGGCTCACCACAGCTACGAAGACGCATTAAAAGCAATCGCCGTTGAACTGGAAAAACGTAATTTAATGGACAGCGTGGCCTTAATTGGCCACCGCATTGCCCACGGTGGAAATATCTTTACCGAATCAGCAATTATTACTGACGACGTTATCGATAATATTCGCCGGGTATCGCCTTTAGCACCGTTACATAATTATGCGAACCTCAGTGGGATTGAATCCGCACAGCACCTTTTCCCAGGCGTGCAGCAGGTTGCGGTATTTGATACCAGCTTCCACCAGACGATGGCCCCTGAGGCCTATCTTTACGGTCTACCGTGGAAATATTTTGAGGAGTTAGGCGTTCGCCGTTATGGCTTCCACGGCACGTCGCACCGCTATGTATCTCAGCGAGCGCATGAGCTTCTTGAGCTGCAGAGTGATGACTCCGGTCTGGTTGTGGCTCACCTGGGGAACGGCGCGTCAATCTGCGCGGTGCGTAACGGGCAGAGCGTTGATACCTCAATGGGCATGACGCCGTTGGAAGGGTTGATGATGGGCACACGCAGCGGTGACGTCGATTTCGGCGCCATGGCGTGGATTGCCAGCGAAACCAACCAGACGCTGAGCGACCTTGAGCGCGTTGTGAATAAAGAGTCCGGTTTACTGGGTATTTCCGGTTTGTCCTCTGACTTACGTACGTTAGAAAAAGCCTGGCACGAGGGACATGAGCGTGCGCAGCTGGCGATTAAAACGTTTGTGCATCGTATCGCGCGCCATATCGCCGGACATGCCGCTTCGCTGCATCGTCTTGATGGGATTATTTTCACCGGTGGAATAGGTGAGAACTCGGTATTAATTCGTCGTCTGGTTATTGAACATCTCGCCGTTTTAGGGGTGAATATCGACAGCGAGATGAATAGCCTGCCAAATTCCCATGGCGAAAGAATTATCTCTAATAAAGATGCTCGTGTTATTTGTGCGGTTATTCCCACAAATGAAGAGAAAATGATTGCGCGTGATGCCATTGCGTTAGGCAAAATTAATATACCAGTAGAATTTGCATAATTAATTTTCAGCAGAGAGATTATTTTTCATGAAGGTAAATATCGATACCAGCGATATGCTGTATGCCGAAGCCTGGAATGGCTTTAAAGGTACGGACTGGAAAGAAGAAATTAATGTCCGTGATTTTATTCAGCACAACTATACGCCTTATGAAGGGGATGAATCTTTCCTCGCCGAAGCAACGCCAGCGACCACTGCATTGTGGGAAAAAGTCATGGCGGGCATCCGTATTGAAAACTCGACGCACGCGCCGGTTGATTTCGATACCAATATTGCCACCACGATAACCGCACATGATGCGGGTTATATTGAACAAGAACTGGAAAAAATCGTTGGTCTGCAAACGGATAAGCCGCTCAAGCGTGCTCTGCATCCGTTTGGCGGCATCAACATGATCAAAAGCTCTTTTGATGCTTATGGTCGTGAGATGGATGCTGATTTTGAATACCAGTTTACTGAACTGCGTAAAACCCATAACCAGGGCGTATTCGACGCCTACTCTCCGGATATGCTGCGCTGCCGTAAATCCGGCGTGCTGACCGGTCTGCCGGACGGCTATGGCCGTGGTCGTATCATCGGCGACTATCGTCGCGTCGCGTTGTACGGTATCCGCTACCTGGTACGCGAGCGTGAACTGCAGTTTGCCGATCTCCAGTCGAACCTGGAGTGGGGCCAGAATCTTGAAGCCACGATTCGCCTGCGCGAAGAGCTGTCTGAGCACCGTCGCGCCCTGCTGCAGATGCAGGAAATGGCAGCGAAGTACGGCTGCGATATCTCCCGCCCGGCGCGTAATGCGCAGGAAGCGGTGCAGTGGGTTTACTTTGCTTACCTGGCTGCGGTGAAATCTCAGAACGGCGGCGCAATGTCGTTGGGCCGTACCGCATCGTTCCTCGACATCTACATTGAGCGCGATTTCAAAGCGGGAATTTTAAACGAGCAGCAGGCGCAGGAGCTGATCGACCACTTCATTATGAAGATCCGTATGGTGCGCTTCCTGCGTACGCCGGAATTCGACACCCTGTTCTCAGGCGACCCTATCTGGGCGACTGAAGTTATCGGCGGCATGGGGCTGGATGGCCGCACGCTGGTAACGAAAAACTCGTTCCGCTACCTGCATACGCTGCACACCATGGGACCGGCGCCTGAGCCGAACCTGACGGTGCTGTGGTCTGAAGCGCTGCCGATTGCCTTCAAAAAGTACGCCGCCCAGGTGTCTATCATCACCTCGTCTTTGCAGTATGAAAACGACGATTTGATGCGTGCCGACTTTGACAGCGATGACTATGCCATTGCCTGCTGCGTAAGCCCGATGGTTATCGGCAAACAAATGCAGTTCTTCGGTGCGCGTGCCAACCTCGCCAAAACGTTGCTGTACGCAATCAACGGCGGCGTGGATGAGAAGCTGAAAATTCAGGTTGGGCCGAAAACGGCACCGCTGATGGATGACGTGCTGGATTACGATACGGTGATGGAGAGCCTGGACCACTTTATGGACTGGCTGGCCGTGCAGTACATCAGCGCGCTGAACATCATCCACTATATGCACGACAAGTACAGCTATGAAGCTTCGCTGATGGCGCTACACGATCGTGATGTCTATCGCACGATGGCTTGTGGTATGGCGGGTCTGTCCGTGGCGGCGGATTCTCTATCGGCTATCAAATACGCCCGCGTGAAACCGATTCGTGATGAAAACGGTCTGGCTGTCGATTTCGAAATCGAAGGCGACTATCCGCAATACGGCAACAACGACGAGCGAGTAGACAGCATTGCCTGCGACCTGGTCGAACGCTTCATGAAGAAAATTAAGGTGTTGCCAACCTACCGTAACGCGGTGCCGACGCAGTCCATCCTGACCATCACCTCCAACGTGGTGTACGGACAGAAAACCGGTAACACACCGGACGGACGTCGCGCAGGTACGCCGTTTGCACCAGGGGCTAACCCGATGCACGGTCGCGATCGTAAAGGCGCGGTTGCGTCGTTAACCTCAGTGGCCAAACTGCCGTTTACCTATGCCAAAGACGGTATCTCGTACACCTTCTCCATTGTGCCGGCTGCACTGGGCAAAGAAGATGGGGTGCGTAAAACCAACCTGGTTGGTCTGCTGGACGGTTACTTCCACCACGAAGCGCATGTGGAAGGTGGGCAGCATCTGAACGTTAACGTTATGAACCGTGAAATGTTGATGGATGCCATTGAGCACCCGGAAAATTATCCGAACCTGACGATCCGCGTGTCTGGCTATGCGGTGCGCTTCAACGCGTTGACCCGTGAACAGCAGCAGGATGTTATTTCACGTACTTTCACCCAGGCGCTCTGACGCCGGAGGGATTATGAGAAAAGTTATTGCAACCGAATGTGCGCCAGGGGCGATTGGGCCTTACGTACAGGGCGTGGATCTGGGCAGCATGGTGTTGACGTCAGGTCAAATCCCGGTGTGTCCACAGACCGGTGAAGTGGCAGAAAACGTGGCCGATCAGGCACGTCAAAGCCTGGAAAACGTGAAAGCGATCGTCGAGTCCGCAGGTTTGAAAGTGAGCGATATCGTGAAGACTACCGTTTTCGTATCCGACCTGAACGACTTCGCCACCATTAACCAGGTGTACCAGCAGTTCTTTGATGAGCATCAGGCTACCTACCCCACGCGCAGTTGCGTACAGGTCGCCCGCTTACCAAAGGATGTGAAGCTGGAGATTGAAGCCATCGCCGTACGTGGCGACACGCTGTAATCCCTTGCGGGGCGATCTCAGGATCGCCCCAATCCTTAATGAGTGTGAAACCTGGTCTTCACTGAACGGCAATCCGAGGGTGTGGATATGATTAGCGCATTCGATATTTTCAAGATTGGCATTGGACCTTCCAGCTCCCATACCGTGGGGCCAATGAACGCAGGTAAAAGCTTTATCGATCTGTTGGTCAGCAGCGGAGAACTCCCCAGAACCACACATATTGTGGTCGATCTTTACGGATCGCTTTCCCTGACCGGGAAAGGTCATGCGACAGATGTCGCGATCATGATGGGGCTGGCCGGTAACAGTCCGCAAAACGTTAATATAGACTCAATCGCTGGTTTTACTCAGGAAGTGGCCCGTACCGGACGTTTGCCGGTTGCTGAGGGCGCGCATGTTGTCGATTTCTCTCCAGATGAAAATATTCTCTTTCATACCGAAACGCTGCCGCGCCATGAAAATGGCATGCGTATCACCGCGTGGAACGGCACCGAGAGGCTATTAAGCAAAACCTATTACTCCGTCGGCGGTGGTTTTATCATTGAAGAGGAGCAATTTGGGCAGGTGCATGATGTTGAAGCACACGTGCCCTACAATTTTCATTCCGCCAGCGAACTGCTGAAACTGTGCGAGCGCAATGGGCTGTCTGTTTCCGGCTTGATGATGCAAAACGAGCTGGCGATGCGCAGCAAAGAGGAAATCGATGCTGGCTTTGCCGCCATTTGGGACGTCATGCACGCCGGGATTGAGCGCGGCATGAACACCGAAGGCGTCCTGCCGGGGCCGCTTAACGTTCCGCGTCGCGCCGTGGCGTTACGTCGGTTGCTGGTTTCCAGCGATAATCTGTCCAGCGACCCGATGAACGTTATTGACTGGATCAACATGTTCGCGCTGGCCGTGAGCGAAGAAAACGCCGCCGGCTGCCGGGTTGTGACGGCGCCGACCAACGGTGCATGTGGGATTATTCCCGCCGTATTGGCCTATTACGACAAGTTCCGCCGTCCGGTGAATGCGAACTCCATTGCCCGCTATTTGCTGGCCGCGGGGGCGATAGGCGCGCTGTATAAGATGAACGCCTCTATTTCTGGTGCTGAGGTGGGCTGCCAGGGTGAGATTGGCGTAGCCTGTTCAATGGCGGCTGCCGGTCTGACGGAACTGCTGGGCGGTAGCCCGTCGCAGGTCTGCATTGCAGCGGAAATCGCCATGGAGCATAACCTGGGGCTGACCTGCGATCCGGTAGCCGGACAGGTGCAAATACCGTGCATTGAACGTAATGCGATCAACGCAGTAAAAGCCGTCAACGCCGCGCGCATGGCGCTACGTCGAACGTCAGAACCACGCGTTTCGCTCGATAAAGTGATCGAGACCATGTATGAAACGGGCAAAGATATGAACGACAAATACCGTGAAACCTCACGCGGTGGGCTGGCAATTAAAGTGGTTTGTACCTGAGGTGAAAAGCCGTGCCTGGTCAGCGCAGCGCTATCCAGCAATAAATTAATCAATATGGCATGATAAAAAAAGGTGCACGTTAGTGCGCCTTTTTTGTTGTGATCTGCTTCAAATATAGAAATTCAATTCTTTATATGGAAATAAAAGAGAAAATATTTCTTAACTTTTAGAAATTACAGGGGTTTGTTTGTGAAGTTTTTCTCTGATCCTGCGCGTATGATTTCCTCATTACTCCAATAGCTCACCTGCACCGTAGTACTGCGTATCGCATTGAGGCAGTACGAAAAAAATATAAAAACCTCTACCTACACATTGAGCGGAAAATTATGGAAACGGCAACGAATAACAGCGTAATACTCGACGCATCTGCTCCGGCACGTCGGGCGGGAATGACCGAAAGTGAATGGCGCGAAGCCATTAAATTCGACAGCATGGACACCGGCTGGGTCATTATGAGTATCGGTATGGCAATTGGTGCGGGGATTGTTTTTCTTCCCGTCCAGGTGGGTTTGATGGGGCTGTGGGTGTTTTTGCTCTCCTCTATCATCGGTTACCCAGCCATGTATCTGTTCCAGCGTCTGTTTATTAATACGCTGGCTGAGTCCCCAGAGTGTAAAGACTACCCGAGCGTAATCAGCGGCTATCTGGGTAAGAACTGGGGCATCCTGTTAGGTGCGTTGTATTTTGTGATGCTGGTTATCTGGATGTTCGTCTATTCCACCGCCATCACCAACGATAGCGCCTCCTACCTGCATACTTTTGGTGTTACTGAAGGGTTACTGTCCGACAGCCCGTTCTATGGCCTGGTGCTGATTTGCATCCTGGTGGCTATCTCGTCCCGCGGGGAAAAACTGCTGTTTAAAATCTCCACCGGTATGGTACTGACCAAGCTGCTGGTGGTGGCGGCGCTTGGCGTGTCGATGGTTGGGATGTGGCATTTATATAACGTAGGTTCACTGCCGCCGATGGCACTGTTGATCAAAAACGCGATTATCACGCTGCCGTTTACCCTGACTTCGATTCTGTTTATTCAGACCTTAAGCCCGATGGTTATCTCCTATCGTTCTCGCAATAAATCCATTGAAGTGGCACGCCATAAAGCCCTGCGAGCCATGAATATTGCGTTCGGTATTCTGTTTGTGACCGTCTTTTTCTACGCCGTTTCCTTCACGCTGGCGATGGGCCATGACGAAGCGGTTAAAGCTTATGAGCAGAACATTTCCGCTCTGGCGATTGCCGCGCAGTTTATCAGCGGCGCGGGTGCTGGCTGGGTGAAAATCGTCAGCGTTATTCTGAACATCTTTGCCGTAATGACCGCTTTCTTCGGCGTTTACTTAGGGTTCCGTGAAGCCACTCAAGGGATCGTGATGAACGTGCTGCGCCGCAAAATGCCAGCCGAGAAAATCAATGAGACCCTGGTTCAGCGCGGCATTATGGTTTTCGCTATCCTGCTGGCGTGGGGAGCCATTGTGCTCAATGCGCCGGTACTGAGCTTCACTTCTATTTGTAGCCCTATCTTCGGCATGGTGGGATGTCTGATCCCGGCCTGGCTGGTCTACAAAGTTCCTGCACTGCACAAATACAAAGGCGCTTCCCTGTATCTGATTATTGTCACGGGCCTGCTGCTGTGCGTTTCTCCGTTCCTGGCATTTTCCTGAGATATCTGAGCAAAGGTTGTTGTTATGTTTGAGACTACATTGAATCCATTATGGGATAGTTTTATCCGCGCGGTGCAGGAAGAAGTTAAGCCTGCGCTGGGCTGCACGGAACCTATCTCTCTGGCTCTGGCGGCAGCGGTCGCCTCCTCTGAGCTGGACGGCGCGGTTGAACGCATTGATGCGTGGGTCTCACCGAACCTGATGAAAAACGGCATGGGCGTTACCGTGCCGGGTACCGGAATGGTTGGGCTGCCTGTCGCGGCGGCACTGGGTGCGCTGGGGGGAAATGCCCACGCCGGTTTAGAGGTACTGAAAGACGCCTCGCCTCAAGCGATTGCCGATGCGAAAGCGATGCTTACCGCCGGGAAGGTCGCGGTGATGCTGCAGGAGCCATGCGAGGACATTCTCTTCTCCCGTGCGAAGGTTTATAGCGCTGAGGGATGGGCGTGCGTGACGATTGTTGGTGGTCATACCAACATTGTGCACATTGAGACCAATAAGGGCGTGGTGTTCACGACAGAACAGAACGCTCAGGAAGAGGAGCAAGAGTCGCCGTTGGCGGTATTGTCTCACACATCGCTGGAAGAGATTCTGGCGTTCGTGAACGCGGTACCGTTTGAGTCAATCCGCTTTATTCTCGATGCGGCGAAACTGAACGGTGCGCTGTCCCAGGAAGGGCTGCGCGGTAACTGGGGCTTGCACATCGGAACCACGCTTGAGAAGCAGTGCGCGCGTGGCTTGCTGGCGAACGATCTCTCCACCTCTATTCTGATCCGCACCAGTGCGGCATCGGATGCGCGAATGGGCGGGGCGACGCTTCCGGCAATGAGCAACTCGGGCTCCGGTAATCAGGGGATTACCGCGACCGTTCCGGTAATGGTGGTGGCTGAGCACTTTGGTGCGGATGAAGAAAAACTGGCGCGTGCGCTGATGTTGTCTCACCTGAGCGCTATCTACATCCATCATCAGCTTCCGCGTTTGTCTGCATTGTGTGCGGCAACCACGGCGGCGATGGGCGCCGCGGCGGGGATGGCGTGGATCGTTGATGGTCGCTACAACACCATCGCGATGGCAATCAGCAGCATGATTGGCGACGTGAGCGGAATGATTTGCGATGGCGCCTCAAACAGCTGCGCGATGAAAGTTTCAACCAGCGCATCTGCGGCGTGGAAAGCGGTGCTGATGGCGCTGGATGATACCGCTGTGACCGGCAATGAAGGGATTGTGGCACATAACGTGGAGCAATCGATCACGAACCTGTGTGCGCTGGCATGTCGCTCGATGCAGGAAACCGACAAGCAGATCATTGAGATCATGGCCAGTAAGGCACATTAATCTGCAGGCCGGATAAGGCGGAATCGCCCCCGGCATAACTCTAAGCCGCCTTTTCAGGCGGCTTCTTCGTCTTCCAGCCGTAGCTCGGCATCCGCCACAATCGCTTCCAGCTCTGTCAGCATTTCTTCATAGCCGAAGGTCACAGTATCTTGTTTTTTCGGCTCAACCTGCGGCTGGCGTTTTTTTGATGATTTCTTGCTCAATAGTCGTACTCCATTGTTTTCCCTGACTATACGGGCAAATCTATCAGCAAAGCGCGCAGCGCGGTATCGGCGACTAACGTTATGTTAGTTTCGTCACGAATAAATGCGCCATCGCCGCAGGTGAGCGCTTCCTTTTCGGCGCCAGATGTCACCGCATGGAATCTGCCGTGGATCGACTGTAAGTAAGCCCGCGGCCCATGTAACTGAAAACTCAGCGATTCACCTTGTTGCAGTTCAACGTGGTGCACCCATACCTGTTGACGCAGATGCAGGCTGCCTTGTTCTCCATCCGGCGAGGCAAGCAACTGATGCTTACCGGCACTCAGCGTGGCTTTCTGTACGCAGGCGTTTTCGCGCTGCGGGCAGGCATCCAGCCAGAGCTGCATTCGGGTTAACGGTTTATCTTTGCTGATATTGTGTTCGCTGTAGCTAATTCCCGGCTGTGTGGCGAGCAGTAAAACTTCTCCTGCCTTGGCCTGGATATGGTTCCCTTCACTGTCGCGGTACTCCGCTTCCCCTTCAAGGATCAGATTGACGATATCTACCTTCGGATAGGTACGTGGCTGGAAAGAGGCTCCCGGTGCCAGAACTTCCTGGTTCAGAACACGCAGCGAGGCATAACCCAGCAGTTTAGGATCAAAATAGTGTCCAAAGGAGAAGGTATAACGGGCCTGCAGCCAGCCGTAGTCTGCTTGCCCGCATTGTTTGGCTGTACGGGTAGTAATCATAGTTCTTGACCTCTCTTTACTTCCTTTTATGTTAAATGGCTAGACGCTGCATTGTTAGCCAGATATTCTGCCCGGTATGTTCAAATTTCCTGAATGAGAACGAGATGGCCAAAGAAAGGGCTTTAACGCTTGAGGCGTTACGCGTCATGGACGCAATAGACCGGCGTGGCAGCTTTGCCGCCGCAGCGGACGAACTGGGGCGCGTTCCTTCCGCGCTCAGCTATACCATGCAGAAGCTGGAGGAAGAGCTGGACGTCGTGTTGTTCGACCGTTCAGGTCATCGCACAAAATTCACCAACGTCGGGCGTATGCTGCTGGAACGTGGGCGTGTACTGCTGGAAGCTGCGGATAAGCTGACTACCGATGCCGAAGCGCTGGCTCGCGGTTGGGAAACGCATCTGACCATCGTCACCGAAGCGCTGGTGCCGACGGCGGCGTTTTTCCCGCTGATCGACAGACTTGCCGGGAAGGCCAATACCCAGCTTTCCGTTATTACCGAAGTTCTGGCCGGGGCGTGGGAGCGTCTGGAGCAGGGGCGGGCGGATATCGTGATTGCGCCGGATATGCATTTTCGCTCATCTTCGGAAATCAACTCGCGCAAGCTGTACTCGCTGATGAACGTATATGTGGCGGCCCCGGATCATCCAATTCATCAGGAGCCGGAACCGTTATCGGAAGTCACCCGCGTGAAGTACCGCGGAATCGCGGTGGCGGACACGGCCCGCGAACGCCCGGTGCTGACGGTTCAACTGCTGGATAAACAGCCGCGTCTGACGGTGAGTTCGATAGAAGATAAACGCCAGGCGCTGTTGGCCGGCCTTGGCGTGGCGACGATGCCATACCCGCTGGTGGAAGAGGACATTGCGGCGGGTCGGTTGCGTGTGGTTAGCCCGGAATCGACAAGCGAAATTGATATTATTATGGCCTGGCGTCGAGACAGCATGGGCGAAGCGAAATCCTGGTGTTTGCGGGAAATTCCCAAGCTGTTTGCGGGTAAATAGCAGGGCTGTTACGCCGGATGCGGTGCAAATGCACCTTATCCGGCCGACAAGATGGTGTATTACATCAGGACAGTTGTTTCGGGTCCGCGCCGAAGCGGTTGCTCCCCTGAGTCCCGTTTTGACAGTTGAAAATGATGATTACCAACCAGCCTACGATCGGGATCAGCAGCACCAGTAGCCACCAGGCCGAGCGGTCGGTGTCATGTAAACGCCGGAACTGCACCGCCCACCACGGGATAAAGACCAGAACCCCATAAATCGTCGTTAATATGCCTTCCCCTCCGGCGCGTTCCCAGCCAAGCATTCTGTCCAGAATGCCCAGCACGAACGTAAAGATGATGTTGACCAGCACAAACATCCAGTATTCTTTACGACGCGCGCGGCCCCCAAAACCAAAGTAGTTCTTTAATACGTTTAAATACCAATCCATTTTTGCCTCGTTCTGTATTCAATTACTTGTTTTTAAAGCAATCAAATTAAGAATAGCCGTGAATGGAATGCTGGTAAATATTTGCAGTATTAATTATTTGGCCCCCAAAGGGGACCCGTGTAAATCAGGCAAAACGGTCATCACGCCCGTGGGGTTCGTTGAGGTCCTGCCACGGTCCGACAGAAATAATGCCGGTCGGGTTAATGGTTTTGTGGCTACGGAAGTAGTGATTGCGGATGTGATCGAAATTAACGGTCTCCGCAATGCCTGGCATCTGGTAGATATCGCGCAGGAAACCGTACAGGTTCAGATAGTCGCTAATCCGGTGTTTGTCGCACTTGAAGTGCGTCACATACACAGGATCAAAGCGCACCAGCGTGGTCCACAGGCGAATATCGGCCTCTGTTAACTGGTCCCCGGTCAGGTAGCGATGTTGCCCAAGGATCTGCTCCAGTCGCGCCAGAGATTGAAAGACTTTTTCTACGGCGTCGTCGTAGGCTTCCTGACTGGTGGCAAATCCGGCTTTATACACGCCGTTATTGACGTTGTCATAAATCCAGCCGTTGAGCTCGTCGATTTTAGTTTGCAGAGCGGGTGGATAGTAATCCCCGGCTTTCGCGCCCAGCGCATCAAACGCAGTGTTAAACATACGGATGATATCTGCAGATTCGTTGCTGACAATGGTGTGGTTCTTTTTGTCCCACAGCACCGGAACGGTCACCCGACCGCTGTAGTGCGGATCGGCGTGTAAATAGAGTTGATAAAGAAATTCGTGCTGATACAGGGTATCGCCGGTTGCCGCCGGGAAGTTATCGTCAAAGGTCCAGCCGTTTTCCAGCATCAGCGGATGCACAACGGAAACGGAAATAAACGGTTCCAGCCCTTTGAGTTTACGCAAGATCAGCGTGCGATGTGCCCACGGACAGGCCAGAGAAACGTAGAGATGATAGCGGTCTTTTTCGGCGGCGAAACCCCCTTCGCCCGTTGGACCCGGTGCGCCATCCGCGGTGAGCCAGTTACGGAAAGCTGATGCAGAGCGTTGAAATTTTCCCCCGGTTGATTTGGTGTCATACCAGGTGTCATGCCATACGCCGTCAATGAGTTGTCCCATGTTTTCGCCTCCTCAGATAGCAAAAGCGAGGAGATGTCTCCTCGCTTTTTGATGCGTTTAGTATAGCTCGCTTACCATTTTTTATTCAGTACACGGTCGATGCTGAATGCGCCCGGACCGGTGATAGCCAGCAGCAGGAAGCCGCCTGCGATGGTCAGGTTTTTCATAAACATCAGAGAGTTCACACCTTCAGCAAAGTTGCTGTGGAAGAGGAACGCCGTCAGCAGCGTGAAGCCCGCGGTGAACAGCGCAGTAGTACGGGTCAGGAAACCAAACAGGATGGCCAGACCGCCGCCAAACTCAAGCAGGATAACCAGCGGTAACATAAATCCTGGGACGCCCATGGCTTCCATGTACTGTTGGGTACCCGCATATCCGGTGATTTTTCCCCAACCTGCGGTAATAAACAGGATTGGCATCAGAATGCGTGCTACCAGTACACCAACATCTTCTAATTTCTTCATCATACTCTCCAGGAAACCACCCAGGCGGCTTATTGTGTTTTTTTGTGCAACGACGTCGCAGAGTGCGTCGTTGCTGTCGATGGAGAGAATCATAAACGCGGCTAATGACAATTGTTAGCAAGGAAAACTGTCAGAAATTTTCAAAAAATTTGAGGTTAGGGGAAGGAGAGGTGATCAGCCGCGCAGTTGCTGTTGTCTGATGGTCGATTTAACCAGACGCCAGATGCTCCACACGCTAAAGCCGCGTTTAGCCCAGCGTACCAGCAGATTCGGGTTACGAATGGTGCGAACCGCCATAATACTGCTTCCGACCAACACCCAGCCACGCAGGTTCAGCAGCGTCTTCCAGCCACGATCGTAAACTTCGGTGGCTTCCAGCCAGTCGCGGCGAGTGGCAGACAGATCCAGCCTTTGCTGCTGGATCTGTCCAAGCAGTTGCGCCTTACGTTGTTGACGTTCGACTTTACTGCTCATTATGCATCATCCTCCAGGGCCTGCCTGTCGTTAGCGAGTTCATTGCGCGTATGGCGTAGCAGCGTTGTTTTACGCGCTTTACTCAGCGTCCATAGCCCGCCGATAAGCGCTAAAAGCAACAGCACAACGGTGGTGGCAATCATGGCGTTCAGGCGATACTGCGGGTCTATGGCCCAGATGATAAGCACCATCAGACTCATCAGACCAAACGCCGCGAACAGCATGGTCAGCCCAAGCATCAGCAGGATCTGGATGAGATTGGCTTTTTCCTCTTCCAGCTCAACGACGGCCAGCCGCAGCCGCGTCTCTACGATCTCAACGAGAATCGTCAGGATCCGCTGTCCAATACCCAGTACGCCTTTGCCTGGACCTTGTGCGTGTTGAGAGTCTGCCATTATTAACGGCGCGACAGCAGTACACCAAGTACCACACCGACTGCAGCGCCAATGCCGACGCCTGTCCATGGATTTTCGCGTACGTAGTTATCGGCTTTTGCCGCGGCCTCACGGGTCTGTTTGGCAATCACATCGCTGGTTTCGCTCAGACGATGGCGGCTCTCGCGTAACGCATGTTCGGCTTTACTGCGAATTTTACTCATCTCTTCCTTCGACTTATCGCCAGAGGAGCTAAGTACTTCTTCAAGCGTATCCGCAAGAGATTTCAGCTCAGCGCGCAGGTTTTCCGTAGCATTATCTTTCGACATAGTTTTCTCCAGTTGAGTGGCTAGTTACCGTACTTAGTAATCGCGTGTCTCGAGTTCTTTCAGCTCTTGCTGAGCTTCCGCAAGCTTATGTTCGCGCTTGGCTATCTTATCCGCATCGCCTTTTTGCTTCGCCTCGGCCAAATCACGTTGACGCTCGGCTATCTCATTTTTCTGCTCGGCGATTTTTTTCTGATGGTCGGCGCGCAGTTTGCTGTCAGTACAATTTGCCCGAACTTCGCTCAGCGCTTTGTTCAGACCATTGATGCGGTTTTGATTGTTGTGCTTTTCGGCATAGCTTATCTCCCGCTGAATATCCTGTTCTTTTTCCTGACAGAGGGTGGAGGCGTAACTGCCGGCACTGAGAGCGAAAAGACTAATTGCTAAAGCGATGCGGTATTTCATTCTTGAACCTTCCATTGTGATTCGACCTTGTGGCTTTGGCCGATGCTCCAGAATAATAAAGCAATGGGTCATAAACCCAGTTTATTAATCATAGGCGCTAAATGATGAAATCACCAAAGTGAGTGATCTAATTCAGATTCCTGGAGATTAACCAAAACGGTGCGGGGTATCACGTAAGCGGGATAACCACTGTACCGCCTGATTATCATCATCCTGCTGAGCAATAACGAAACCGTGCGGTAACGTTCGGTCCAGCACGACCTTTGCGGCTGCGCTTTGCGCGCTGGAATCAAAGGTGATCAGCAGCGCGTCATTTTGCGGAGTAATGCTTTTAAAGCGAATGCCGTTGGCGTCCAGGTGATGCCAGATAGAGAAGCCATCAGGCATGGTGGCTCCCTGGTTTACAGCACGAATGGCAAGCGTTGACTCCTGCTGGCGGATGACCGACCAGGTCAGGAGCAGCGCGCCGATAAACAGCATAAAAGTAGTCGTCCAGGCCAGTCGTCGGAGTGTTATGCATGATTTCAGCATAATTTACCCTCGGTTCCCGTATTTCTTTTTCCAAAGCACAACCAGGGAACCTGCCAGACCAAACACCAGTAACACCACGGGAAGCAGCATCAGACAAGACATCAGCTGATCTTCATATTTGAGAAACACTGGCGTTTTGCCCAGCAGATAGCCAAGCGTTGTGAGAATCAGAACCCAAAGCAGTCCGCTCATCCAGTTAAAGAACTGAAAGCGCGCATTGTTCAGACCGGACAATCCTGCGATGGTCGGCAGTAATGTTCTGACAAACGCGATAAAGCGACCGACCAACAGGGCAGACAAGCCATGCTTATGGAACAGATGATGTGCGCGCTGATGGTAGTGCGCGGGTAGATGAGACAGCCAGTTTTGAACGGTGCGGGTATTTCCCAGCCATCTCCCCTGGATATAGCTGAGCCAGCAACCCAGGCTGGCCGCGGTGGTGAGCAGCAGTACCGTTTGCGGAAAACCCATCGCGCCTTTAGCGATAAGTACGCCGACCAGTACCAGTAGACTGTCGCCAGGTAAAAAGGCTGCTGGCAGCAGTCCATTTTCCAGAAACAAAATGGTAAACAGTACGAAATAGAGCATGCCAATCATGGAGGGATTGGCCAGCGTTTCAAAATCCTGAGCCCATAAAGCATTCAGTAATTGAGTCAGTAGTTCCATTCAATATTCCTGGAGAATCGGTTGTCGTCATGCCGGTATTCTGGAGTTTGTAACGCCGCAATTTTATTGGTGTTTTTTACATGGATCGCGGTCTGACACAAATTCACGGCCTGAACTATTCCCTGTAAAGTTGTGAAGTAAGCAAGCTCTCAAACACAAAAATTCAAATAACAACTAATTGTAACAAAGGTCAACGTAGTCCGTTATAGAAATTACGGGTGTTGTCCTGTGATTTTGCTTATCGCAATGGAGGGAGGCGAGAGGATTTACACAGGCTGACACTTTATACCTAATGCTTACCAAGCGTCAGAAACAGGCGCTTTGCCGCGCCTGCATCGTTAAGATTGTTTATTTTGCGCCGTTAGCTGCCGTATCGAGATGAATGACGGGATTATCGGTAAAAAGATAACGGTCTGCGTTGAATTCAAAATCATCGCTGGTTTCGTTAAACAGCATCTGCTTTGTGTTCTCAAGATGCTGCCACATCGCCAGTTTGGCGGCGTGTGGATCTTTGCGAATCAGCGCCCGCAGGATCTGGTCATGGTCGTCGCACCAGTTATCTATCGTGCGCAGGTCGATGTGGTCGTGCAGCTTCTTCCAGTAGGGGTTGTGAATACGCTGAGTCCACATTTTTTCAACAATCGCGGCCAGGGCAGAGTTCTGTGTTGCCAGCGCGACCTGCACATGGAACTGGAGATCCCACTCGGAGTCACGAAAGCTTTTTTCGTTACGCGACTTCTCCTGAATTTCCATCAGTTTCATGATGTCCTGTTTGGTCACCTGGGTGGCGGCAAACTCAGCAATGTTGCTTTCTATGAGCTGGCGAGCCTGGAGCAGCTCAAACGGACCGTAGCTGGCGAACTCCAGACTTTCATCTGGCGCGACATAGTGTTTGGGTTGGTTTGAAATGACGTGGATCCCCGATCCTTTACGTACTTCAACGTAGCCCTCAACCTCGAGCATGATAATCGCTTCACGAACCACGGTACGGCTGACATTTTTTTCATCGGCGATAAAGCGCTCGGCGGGGAGTTTGTCACCCACCAGGTAGACACCCTGCTCAATGCGTTCTTTCAGATCAGCGGCAAGTTGTTGGTACAAACGTCGTGGTTCGGTGATTTCCATATGCGCTCCAGGCATGATACGGCAGACTCTATTTGTTATACCACTTTTGCGATTACGGCTCCACTCGCGGCGATAAAAAAGCCGCCAGATGACTGGCGGCTTAGCATTACATAACCTTGTTAAATCGTATCTGGTTAACTTTGCGCAGCGGGATCGCCAGTTTGCGAAGCTGACTCTACCTCGCTGGCCGATTTGTTCTGCAATACCGTCCAGATGACTAACGCGCCGAGCAGGTCGAATACCGCCAGTACGGCGAACAGCGGGCTGAAGCCGATGGTGTCAGCCAGCGCGCCAACGACCAGCGCAAACAGCGTACTTGCAAGCCATGCGGACATACCGGTCAGACCGTTCGCGGTTGCCACTTCATTACGACCAAATACGTCAGAAGAGAGCGTGATCAGCGCACCGGACAGCGCCTGGTGAGCAAAGCCGCCGACGCACAGCAGGGCGATAGCAATGTACGGGCTGGTGAACAGACCGATCATCCCTGGGCCAATCATCAGCAATGCGCCCATGGTGACGACCATTTTACGGGAAACGATCAGGTTAACGCCGAACCAGCGCTGGAACAGCGGCGGTAAGTAACCCCCTACGATACAACCCAGGTCAGCAAACAGCATCGGCATCCAGGCAAACATCGCAATCTCTTTCAGGTTAAAGCCGTAGACTTTAAACATGAACAGCGGGATCCAGGCGTTGAAGGTACCCCAGGCCGGCTCTGCCAGGAAACGCGGCAGCGCGATGCCCCAGAACTGGCGGTTACGCAGGATCTGACCGAGAGACATTTTCTTGGCGGTGCTGTTTTTATGCTGTGATTCCTGACCATTCAGAATGTAATCACGTTCTTCATCAGACAGTTTTTTCTGGTCGCGTGGGTGTTTGTAAAATACTAACCAGCACATGGCCCAGATAAAGCTCAGGGCACCGGAAATAATGAATGCCATCTGCCAGCTGTGCATGACGATAGCCCAGACGACCAGCGGCGGAGCAATCATCGCGCCGATAGAGGAACCGACGTTAAAGTAACCCACGGCGATTGAACGTTCTTTTGCCGGGAACCATTCAGAACTGGCTTTCAGACCCGCAGGGATCATCGCAGCTTCAGCGGCACCGACTGCGCCTCGCGCCAGCGCCAGTCCACCCCAGCTACCAGCCAGTGCGGTCGCGCCACAGAAGACGGCCCACAGAACGGCGAACATCGCGTAACCAATTTTTGTGCCGAGCACATCGAGCACATAGCCGGCAACGGGTTGCATTACGGTGTAAGCAGCAGAATACGCTGCGATGATATAGGAATACTGTTGGGTGGAGATGTGTAACTCTTCCATCAGAGTTGGCGCAGCTGCCGCCACAGTGTTACGTGTCAGGTAACCCAGCACGGTGCCAAGCGTCACCAGTGCGATCATGTACCAACGTAACCCTTTAATTTTACGCATGTAAAACCTCATCGTTTTGTTATGTCCGCGAACGAGCGGTCATCTTCCAGTTCAGGGAGGAGGATGTTCTTTTACGAGGGGGTAACCGAAAAAAAGCCGGTACTCCCCGAACTCTGCCATGTCAATATTTGTGCTAATTCGGTTTCCGTACCGGTTAATCCGATGGTGATACATCGGTAATTTGCATTCCGTCGGCTTATGTATCGCGACGGCAAAAAGATAACTTGTCATACAGCTTTAAAAGGTGAGTGCCATCACAAAAGTGTGAATCTTCGTGTGGTCATTATTTCGATTCAGCAAAGCCAGTGCTGGTGCGGCTTGGCGCGAGGTTTACCTCTTTGAGAGTAATTTTTTTGTCGCCATTTGTTGATCTAACTCACGAAAATATCTTCAGTGCATGGAAATTGGTGTGATAACTTTGTCAACATCAAAACATAAGCAATCTGACGCACTCGCTGAGAGGAAGACGATAATGACCCCGTTTATGACTGAAGATTTCCTGTTGGACACCGAATTTGCCCGCCGTCTGTATCATGATTACGCCAAAGACCAGCCAATCTTCGACTACCACTGCCATTTGCCACCGCAACAAATCGCGGAAAACTACCGTTTTAATAACCTGTATGACATCTGGCTGAAGGGTGACCACTACAAGTGGCGTGCGATGCGTACTAACGGCGTCGCTGAGCGCCTGTGTACCGGCGATGCGTCCGATCGCGAGAAGTTTGACGCCTGGGCCGCCACGGTTCCGCACACAATCGGTAACCCGCTGTACCATTGGACCCACCTCGAATTACGTCGCCCGTTTGGTATTACAGGTAAGCTGCTGTCTCCGGCAACGGCTGACGAAATCTGGAACCAGTGCAATGAACTGCTGGCGCAGGACAAATTCTCCGCACGCGGCATCATGCAGCAGATGAACGTGAAAATGGTCGGTACCACCGATGACCCGATCGACTCTCTGGAGCATCACGCGGCCGTTGCTAAAGACGCAAGCTTTGATGTGAAAGTGCTGCCGAGCTGGCGTCCGGATAAAGCCTTTAACATTGAGCAGGCGACCTTTAATGACTATATGGCGAAGCTCGGTGAGGTGTCTGACACGGATATCCGCCGCTTCAGCGACCTGCAAGCTGCGCTGACCAAACGTCTGGATCACTTTGCGGCTCACGGCTGTAAAGTCTCTGACCACGCGCTGGACGTGGTGCTGTTTGCTGAATCTAACGAATCTGAACTGGATAGCATTCTGTCACGCCGCCTGGCGGGTGAAACGCTGAGCGAGCATGAAGTTGCCCAGTTTAAAACCGCGGTGCTGGTGTTCCTCGGTGCGGAATACGCGCGTCGTGAATGGGTACAGCAGTACCATATCGGCGCGCTGCGTAATAACAACCTGCGTCAGTTCAAACTGTTGGGTGCGGATGTCGGCTTCGACTCCATCAACGATCGCCCGATGGCCGAAGAGCTGTCCAAACTGCTGAGCAAGCAGAACGAACAGAACCTGCTGCCGAAAACCATTCTCTACTGCCTGAACCCGCGCGATAACGAAGTGCTGGGCACCATGATCGGCAACTTCCAGGGCGAAGGTATGCCGGGCAAGATGCAGTTCGGTTCCGGCTGGTGGTTCAACGATCAGAAAGACGGTATGGAACGTCAGATGACGCAGCTGGCCCAGCTCGGTCTGCTGAGCCGTTTCGTCGGCATGCTGACCGATAGCCGTAGCTTCCTGTCATACACGCGCCATGAATACTTCCGTCGCATCCTGTGCCAGATGATTGGCCGTTGGGTTGCTGCAGGTGAAGCGCCGGCAGATATCCAGCTGTTGGGTGAAATGGTCAGAAATATTTGCTTCAACAATGCGCGTGATTATTTCGCCATTGAACTGAACTAAGGCCTGGGTGAAGGTATGCAATACATCAAGATCCATACGCTGGATAACGTCGCGGTAGCGCTCGCTGATTTGGCTGAAGGAACCGAAGTCACCGTTGATGGGCAAGCGGTAATCCTGCGCCAAGCGGTTTCTCGTGGCCATAAATTCGCTTTATGCGATATTGCGCAAGGCGAAAACGTCATTAAATACGGTTTGCCAATCGGTCATACGTTGGTGGACGTGGCGGCGGGTGAGCATATTCATGCTCACAACACGCGCACGAATCTGAGCGACCTGGACACGTATAGCTACCACCCTGATTTTCAGGCAGAGCTTGTTCAACCCGCCGATCGCGATGTACAGATCTACCGTCGCGCCAACGGCGAGGTCGGCGTGCGCAACGAACTGTGGATCCTGCCGACGGTCGGCTGCGTCAACGCTATGGCGCGTCAGATGCAGAACCGCTTTCTGAAAGAGACCAACGACGCCGAGGGTATCGACGGCGTGCATCTTTTCAGTCACACCTACGGCTGTTCACAGCTGGGTGATGACCACATCAACACCCGTACCATGCTGCAAAATATGGTGCGCCACCCGAATGCGGGTGCGGTGCTGGTGGTCGGCCTGGGCTGTGAAAACAACCAGGTTGATGCCTTCCGCGAAACTTTAGGCGAGTACGATCCTGAGCGTGTTCACTTTATGGTCTGCCAACATCAGGAAGACGAAGTGGAAGCGGGGATTGAACATCTCCATCAGTTGTACAACGTGATACGTAACGATAAGCGTGAGCCGGGTAAGCTGGGCGAGCTGAAGTTTGGTCTGGAATGCGGCGGCTCTGACGGCCTGTCCGGTATTACCGCCAACCCGATGCTGGGGCGTTTTTCCGACTACGTGATTGCCAACGGCGGCACCACCGTGCTGACTGAAGTACCGGAAATGTTCGGTGCCGAGCAGCTGCTGATGGACCACTGCCGTGACGAAGAAACCTTTGGCAAGCTGGTGACCATGGTCAATGACTTTAAGCAGTACTTCATTGCTCACGACCAGCCGATTTACGAGAATCCATCGCCGGGCAACAAAGCGGGCGGGATCACCACGCTGGAAGATAAATCTCTGGGCTGCACGCAAAAAGCGGGCTCCAGCCAGGTGGTGGACGTACTGCGCTACGGCGAACGCCTGAAGACACACGGCCTGAACTTACTGAGCGCGCCGGGTAACGATGCGGTTGCTACCAGTGCCCTCGCGGGCGCGGGCTGTCATATGGTGCTGTTCAGCACCGGCCGCGGTACGCCGTACGGCGGTTTTGTGCCGACGGTGAAAATAGCGACCAACAGCGAGCTGGCGGCCAAGAAAAAACACTGGATCGATTTTGACGCCGGACAGCTGATCCACGGTAAAGCGATGCCTCAGCTGCTGAGCGAGTTTGTCGATACGATCGTTGAGTTCGCCAATGGCAAGCAAACCTGCAACGAGCGCAACGATTTCCGGGAACTGGCTATCTTTAAAAGCGGCGTAACATTGTAATTACCCTTCATCTTTCGCGTGACAGCCGCGTTGGCTGCGTCCATTCACCCCGGTCACTTACTCCAGTAAGCTCCCGGGGATGTCTGAACTTACCGCCTTGCGGTAGCACGAAATCTATTGGGTAATCGAAATGGAGTGGATTTTAAAAACGGCGTTTCATAATATGGGGCGCCGTTTGTATTTGCGTTTCCTCACAAGGATCTCCCATGACCGCGTATTGGCTGGCCCAGGGCGTAGGTGTCATCGCCTTTTTGATCGGCATTACCACCTTTTTCAATCGAGATGAGCGCCGGTTCCGGCTGCAACTTGCCGTCTACAGCGCCACCATTGGCGTGCATTTTTTTCTGATGGGCGCCTGGCCTGCGGGAATGAGTGCAGAGCTAAACACCATCCGCACACTCGTCTCGATGCATACCCGCAAACTATGGGTAATGACCGTTTTTATTATCCTCACCCTGGTTCTCGGGCTGGCGAAATTACAGCATGCGATGGAGCTGTTGCCGATTATCGGCACGCTGGCCAGCACCTGGGCGCTGTTTCGCTGCCAGGGGCTGACCGTGCGCTGCGTAATGTGGTGCGCAACCGCCTGTTGGGTTATCCATAATTTCTGGTTGGGATCGATTGGTGGGACGATGATCGAAGGTAGTTTTCTGGTGATGAACGGCCTGAACATTATTCGCTTCCGGCGGATGCAAAAACGCGGAATTGATCCATTCAAAATTGAAAAAAGCGTACAAGAAGAGAACCCCTCCGTCCGGTGACGGAGGGGCAGAGATTAGCCGCGCAGGGCGTTATTTGCCAGACGTTCGTCTTCAGCCTGGCAGGCCGCAGCGGTAAACAGGACGTCTGTAGAAGAGTTCAGCGCCGTTTCACAGGAATCCTGCAATACGCCGATGATAAAGCCAACGGCAACGACCTGCATGGCGATGTCATTCGGGATACCGAACATATTACATGCCAGTGGGATCAGCAGCAGAGAACCGCCCGCCACGCCCGATGCGCCGCAGGCGCACAGCGAAGCCACCACGCTCAGTAACAGCGCCGTCGGTAAATCGACCGGAATACCCAACGTATTTACCGCCGCCAGCGTCAACACGGTAATGGTGATCGCCGCGCCAGCCATGTTGATGGTGGCTCCCAGCGGGATAGACACCGAATAGGTATCACGATCCAGGTTCAGCTTCTCACACAGCGCCATATTCACCGGAATGTTTGCCGCGGAGCTGCGGGTAAAGAAGGCGTATACGCCGCTTTCACGCAGACAGGCCAGCACTAACGGATATGGGTTGCGGCGAATTTTCCAGAATACCAGCAGCGGGTTGACCACCAACGCTACCAGCAGCATACAGCCTACCAGCACGGTCAGCAGATGTGCGTAGCCCCAAAGCGTGGCGAAACCGGTGGTTGCCAGCGTGGAGGAGACCAGGCCGAAGATACCGATCGGCGCGAAACGAATCACCAGCTTCACCATAAAGGTGACAGCGTTGGACATATCGTTGACCAGATTTTTGGTCGTTTCATTACCGTGACGCAGCGCAAAGCCCAGACCGACGGCCCAAACCAGGATGCCGATGTAGTTGGCGTTAAGCAGTGCATCAATTGGGTTAGAAACCATGCTCATTAGCAGACCACGCATCACTTCGATAATGCCGGACGGCGGTACGATATCGCTGGCGCTGCTGGAAAGATGCAGTGTCGATGGGAAGGCGAAGCTGAAGACAACGGCCGCTAACGCTGCGGAAAATGTTCCGAGCAGGTAGAGGAACAGGATTGGGCGGATATTGGTTTTTTGCCCGTGCTGGTGGTTGGCGATAGAAGCCATTACCAGCATCAGAACCAGAATTGGTGCGACGGCTTTTAACGCGCCGACGAACAGAGTACCCAGTAAACCAACGGCTTCTGCCGCAGGTTTTGACACCAGTGCCAGTAAAATCCCCAGAACCAAACCGATCAAAATTTGTTTAACCAGGCTCCCTTGCGCCAAGCGCGAGAATAGCCCCGATGAACGTTGCGTAGTCATGTAGTAATCCTTTCATTGTGTTGTTGCCCTGCCTTTGTGCGTTCTGTAGACGCATCTTTCAGGATGAGGCAAATGTTTGCATGGCTGAGTATAAGGAAAGAACGGGGTTCTGGAAGCGAAATATCCTGGATTTCGCGTTGAGATCATATTTTATAACTTTGAGTTAACATTATTTTGACATGATAAACAAAAAGCCCGACGCACGCAGTGTGCTGTCGGGCTTTTCAGCTAGCAGATGAAACTTACTGTATTTGCTGCTTTTTATCGTGCTGGTGGTTGACCCAGGCGTTCACAATCAGCGTCACAAACAGAATGCCAAATACCACGCCTAACGAGATAGCGATCGGGATATGGTAGAAATCGACGATCAGCATCTTAATACCGATAAACACCAGAATGACCGACAAACCGTACTTCAGCATGGAGAAACGCTCCGCCACGCCCGCCAGCAGGAAGTACATTGCGCGCAGACCCAAAATAGCAAACAGGTTTGAGGTCAACACGATGAACGGGTCGGTAGTGACGGCAAAGATAGCCGGAATACTGTCGACGGCAAAAATGACGTCGCTCAGCTCAACCAGAATCAACACCAGCATCAGCGGCGTAACAAACAGCATGCCGTTTTTACGCACGAAGAATTTTTCATCTTCGATGGTATCGGTCATGCGCAAATGACCGCGCAGCCAGCGTACTAACGGTCTGTCGCCAATACCGGAAGCATCTTCTTTCGCCAGCGCCATCTTCACGCCGGTAAACAGCAGGAATGCACCGAACACGTACAACAGCCACTCAAATTGGGTGATAAGCCAACTGCCGGCGAAGATCATGATCGTACGCAGAACAATGGCTCCCAGCACGCCATACACCAGTACCCGACGCTGCAACGCAGGCGGTACGGAGAAGTAGCTGAACAGCATCAACCAGACAAAGACGTTATCTACTGCCAGCGATTTTTCGATCAAATAGCCGGTAAGGAACGCCAGCGCCTGTGGGTCGGCAACGGCGCGGCCCTGGGTTTGTGCCAGGTACCACCAGAAGACGGCGTTAAACAGTAACGACAGCGTTACCCAAACGATTGACCAGGCCGCAGCCTGCTTCATCGACATCGTATGCGCGCCACGACGACCCTGCAACAGCAGGTCGATGGCCAGCATAATTACCACCACGACAGCGAAGCCACCCCATAACAACGGTGTGCCGACAGTATTCATTGTATTTCCCCATGCATAAAAAAAACGGCCAACGCCGAATGACGTTAGCCGCTGCTTTTTATGCATAGACCTTGCCATTCGGCAAGGTCTCACTTACAACAACAAAGGAATACGATGGCGTATTCCTTTGTTATCGCCCGGCGACCGGATGTGGTTTTTCACACATCGTAATGACGATCAACCGACAACGAAGTTACTCCCCTTTGCGGGTTACAAAATATTACAGGCCATGCATTCAGTCAATGGCCTGCAACATTCGTTTTACATACCTTTACGCTGTCAGCGATGTTACCGCTTCATCTGCCGGGAAAATCACGCCGGTCTGGCGGCGAATCTCTGTTTGCAGTTTGGCGGTGATACGGCTGACGGCCAGTGCGGGGTGATCCACTTCGCCGGATTCAACCAAATGAGCAAAAGCCTCTGCCTCATACAGCATAGTATTGATGTGCTGAGGCGTCGTCAGATCCTGGGTTTTCCCCCCGCGAGGAACGAAGCACACTTTCTGACACTCGGAAATATGCTCGATCACCAGCGATCCCTGCTCACCCTGAATTTCACTGGCTAACACCGAGTCGCTTACTTTTGAGTGCTGGAGTGTGACGCTGAAATCACCGTAATTCATCACCACCACGCCGTGGGCATCTACGCCGCTTTCCAGCAGACTGGCGCTGGCCTGAACGCTTTGCGGCTCACCCCACAGCGCAACCGCTGAGGCCAGGCAGTAAAAACCGATATCCATGATCGAGCCATTTGAGAACGCCGGATTAAACGTGTTCGGATTTTCACCGTCCAGATAGCGCTGGTAACGCGAGGAGTACTGGCAGTAATTAATAAACGCTTTCCTGATTCTTCCGACTTTGGGTAGAGATTGCTGCAACAGCAGGAAGTTAGGCAAGCTGGCGGTCTTAAACGCTTCAAACAACACGACCTGATTTTCGCGCGCGCAGGCGATAGCGGCTTCGGCTTGCGCCAGGTTTGAGGCCAGCGGCTTTTCGCAAATAACATGCTTTTTGTGCCGCAAAAACAGCTCGGTCTGCGGGAAGTGTAGGGAGTTTGGACTGGCGATGTAGACGGCGTCGATCGCCTCGCTTTGCGCCATCGCTTCCAGCGAGGTAAACAGATGCTCGACGGGGTAATCGTTGGCGAAGGTCTGCGCCTGCTCGAGGCTACGGGAATAGACCGCGGTTAACTTATATTTGCCGGTTTCATGGGCGGCATCGACAAACTGGCGGGTGATCCAGTTTGTGCCAATTACTGCGAAACGTATCATAATGGCCTTCAGGCTGCGAAAAGGGATCCTTTCGTCAATTTAGCATGCCCTGAAGACAAAGCCAGTGCGCAACTACGCAGTTTGCTTTAACGATTGTTGCGTTAACCACAGGCGGGTATCGAACTCCAGCTGATGATACTGAGGCTCCATATGACAGCACAGCTGGTAAAACGCTTTGTCGTGCTCTTTTTCTTTCAGATGCGCCAGTTCATGAACGACGATCATGCGTAAAAAAGGTTCAGGGGCATTGCGAAACACGGTGGCAACGCGGATCTCCGCTTTGGCTTTTAGCTTACCGCCCTGCACGCGAGATACGGCGGTATGCAGCCCCAGCGCATTCTTCAGAACGTGTATCTTGCTGTCATACATGACTTTATTCAGCGGCGGGGCATTACGCAGGAACTGATTTTTCAGATCCTGAGTATATTGCCAGAGCGCTTTGTCGGTCGCGAAATCATGCGTCCCCGGATAGCGCTTCTCCAGCACTGTGCCCAGACGCTGTTCAGCAATCAGCGTTCTCACCTGAGAAAGCAAATGTTCCGGGTAGCCCTGGAGATAAGTTAGTTGGTTCATCTTTGCCCATGCCAATCATAAAAAGTGTATACTCACGCACCCTTTTCAGGGATACGCCGAAATTTTACCATTCAGGAGGGCCGATGAGCCACATAGACAACGGTTTCCGTTCGCTGTCACTTAAACGTTTCCCGGAAACGGATGACGTTAACCCGCTGCTGGCGTGGGAAGCGGCAGATGAATATCTGCTGCAACAGCTGGACGATACCGAGATTAGCGGCCCGGTGCTAATCCTGAATGATACCTTTGGCGCGCTGGGCTGTGCGCTGGCGCAACATTCGCCGTACAGCATCGGCGATTCTTATCTCAGCGAGCTTGCCACACGCGAGAACCTGCGTCACAACGATATTGCCGAGTCGAGCGTCAAGTTCCTCGACAGTACGGCTGACTACCCGCAGGCGCCGGGCGTGGTGCTGATTAAGCTGCCAAAAACCATGGCGCTGCTGGAGCAGCAACTGCGCGCGCTGCGCGAAGTGGTAACGCCGCGAACGCGTATCATCGCCGGGGCAAAAGCGCGTGATGTGCATACCTCAACGCTGGAGCTGTTTGAAAAAGTATTGGGTCCAACCACCACGACGCTGGCCTGGAAAAAAGCCCGTTTAATCAACTGTACGTTCAGCAAACCTGAGCTGGCCGCTGCCTCGCAAACGCTAAGCTGGAAGCTGGAAGGTACCGAATGGACTATCCATAACCACGCCAACGTCTTCTCCCGTACCGGACTGGATATCGGCGCGCGCTTTTTTATCGAGAATCTGCCGGAAAACCTCGAAGGGGAGATTGTTGACCTCGGCTGTGGTAACGGCGTCATCGGTATGACGCTGCTGGCGAAGAACCCGGAAGCCAGCGTGGTATTTGTTGATGAATCGCCGATGGCGGTGGCTTCAAGCCGCTTGAACGTGGAAAGTAACATGCCTGAAGCGCTGGATCGCTGTGAGTTTATGATCAACAACGCGCTGTCGGGCGTCGAACCGTTCCGCTTTAACGCCGTGCTGTGCAACCCACCGTTCCACCAGAAGCACGCGCTGACGGATAACATTGCCTGGGAGATGTTCAACCACGCTCGCCGCTGCCTGAAAATCAACGGTGAGCTGTACATTGTGGCTAACCGTCACCTTGACTACTTCCACAAGCTGAAGAAGATTTTCGGCAACTGCGTGACCATCGCCACCAATAATAAATTCGTGGTGCTAAAAGCGGTCAAAACCGGTCGCCGCCGCTAATCGTGTGTGCCGGATGGCGGCGTGACCGCCTTATCCGGCCTACGAAATACATACTGTTAAATTTCCAGCGCCAGCGTCGTCCCTTGGGCAATAGCGCGCCGGGCATCCAGCTCCATCGCCACATCGCAGCCGCCGATCAGATGTACCGTTTTACCTGCCGCGTGGAGTGGATCAACCAGTTCACGGCGCGGCTCTTGTCCGGCGCAAATCACCACGTTATCCACGTTAAAGATCAACGGTTCACCGTTCAACACGACGTGTAACCCATCATCATCAATTTTCTGATAGCTAACTGCCGGGATCATTTTCACGCCGCGTGAGAGCAGGGTGGCGCGATGGATCCAGCCCGTCGTTTTCCCTAAACCTTGTCCCGGTTTGCTGGCTTTGCGCTGCAACATCACTATCTGGCGCGGGCTGCGGGATAAGTGCGGGCCTTCCAGGCGTAAGCCGCCAGGCTGTTGCAGGCTGGTGTCGATCCCCCATTCCACGCAGAATTCCGCAATGTTTTGGCTGGTGGGCTCACCGGGCTGGCTCAAATACATGGCGGTATCAAAACCGATCCCGCCGCAGCCAACAATCGCCACGCGTTTGCCCACCGGCATTTTATCGCGCAGGACGTCGAGATAGCTCAGCACTTTAGGATGTGCGATCCCCTCGATCGGTGGCATACGTGGCTCGATCCCGCTGGCGAGGATCACTTCATCGAAGGGGGACAGATCGCGTGCGCTGACAAAGTGATTCAGCTTCAGCGACACGCCAGTCACATCGATCATCCGGCGGTAGTAGCGCAGGGTTTCATAAAATTCTTCTTTGCCGGGGATCTGCTTAGCGATATTAAACTGCCCGCCAATCTCGCTATGCGCGTCAAACAATGTCACGTGATGACCGCGTGCGGCGGCATTAATGGCGAAGGCGAGGCCTGCAGGACCTGCTCCGACAACCGCCAGATTTTTCGGCACAGTGGCGGCAACGATCGGCATTTTGGTCTCATGGCAGGCGCGCGGATTCACCAGGCAAGAGGTGACTTTGCCGACGAAGATCTGATCCAGGCAGGCCTGGTTACAGCCGATACAGGTATTGATCTCATCCGCTCGCCCGGTTTGCGCTTTTGACAGCAGTTCGGCATCGGCGAGGAACGGACGGGCCATCGACACCATATCGGCATCGCCACGGGCCAGAATGTCATCGGCGACTTGAGGATCGTTAATGCGGTTGGTGGTGACCAGTGGGATCGTCACATGCCCTTTCAGCTTACGAGTCACCCAACTAAACGCGCCGCGCGGCACCGGGGTGGCGATAGTGGGAATACGCGCCTCATGCCAGCCAATACCGGTGTTAATAATGGTCGCCCCTGCGGCTTCTATCGCTTGCGCCAGCTGGACGGTTTCGTCGAAGGTTCCGCCATTTTCCACCAGATCGAGCATCGACAGGCGGAAGATAATAATAAAGTCATTTCCGGCACGCTGGCGTACCGCGCGCACCACTTCCACGGCAAAACGCATGCGGTTGGCATACTCGCCGCCCCATTCGTCATTGCGCTGATTGGTGCGCAGAGTCAGGAATTCGTTGATGAGATAGCCTTCCGAGCCCATCACTTCGACGCCATCATAGCCCGCTTCCCGCGCCAGTTGAGCGCAGTGGGCGAAATCTTCAATCAACTGCAGCACCTCATCGTGCGTCAGCTCATGCGGCGTAAAGCGGTTGATTGGCGCCTGAATGGCAGAAGGTGCCACCAGATGCGGCTGGTAGCTGTAACGCCCGGTATGCAGGATTTGCAGGGCGATTTTGCCGCCTTCGTCATGCACGGCGTCGGTAATGACGCGATGATGTGCAAGCTGGCTGGTGTCGTTCAGCATCGCGCCGCCTTCCATCCCCACGCCGGAAAGCGCAGGCGCAATACCTCCGCTCACAATTAACGCTACGCCGTGACGGGCGCGTTCGGCGTAGAACGCGGCCAGCCGTTCTGCACCGTCGGGATACTCCTCCAGCCCGGTATGCATTGAACCCATCAGCACGCGGTTTTTAAGCGTGGTGAAGCCTAAATCGAGCGGGGCGAACAGCGACGGATAGCTCATAAAGGTGTCCAGTATGTAAAATTATTGTTATGTGGTCGGATGAGTTAATAATTTAGCCGTCGCCGCGTAAAAGGGAAAAGGGGAATGCCGTGATTGTGATGGGATTCAAAAAATGCCCCTGCGGACGCAAGGGCAAGTGGGTCAGAACGCCAGTCGTTTACCCAGACCGTCAAAGAGATGCAGGTGCGACTCTTGTACGGTGAGCGTAAGTGGTGTATCCGGCATGAAGCTAAGCTGTTGAAAAGACTTCAGGCACACGGGGTGGCCGGCTAAATCCAACCACACCAGCGTGGAGTCGCCCTGTAATTCACACAGCCGGGTACGAC
Organism: Citrobacter sp. RHBSTW-00599; assembly: GCF_013784065.1. Classification (NCBI taxonomy): domain Bacteria; kingdom Pseudomonadati; phylum Pseudomonadota; class Gammaproteobacteria; order Enterobacterales; family Enterobacteriaceae; genus Citrobacter; species Citrobacter sp. RHBSTW-00599. Next base: position 610,088 of record NZ_CP056717.1, read on the forward strand.
CTTGCAATGTGAAATCCCCGGTCTGCTGGTACTGCATATGCTCCGGGCGGATGGCGACAAACAGCTTGTCCCCGTCGCTAACGCCTGCTGGCTGACGGGTGAGGCGGAAGACAAGGTTATCGGCGATATGCAGCGCGCCTTCGCGCCATACCGCTGGCAGAACATTGATTTTCGGCGTGCCGATAAACTCAGCGACAAACAGGTTTGCCGGGGTGTTATACAGCTCCAGCGGCGTGCCCACCTGCTCAATTTTTCCCTTGTAAAGCACCACGATGCGATCGGCCAGCGTCATCGCCTCCACCTGATCGTGCGTTACATAGATCATGGTGTTTTTCAGGGTGTTATGCAGTTGCTGGATCTCCTGGCGCATCCCGACCCGCAACGCGGCATCCAGGTTAGACAGCGGTTCATCAAACAGAAACAGTTCCGGTTGCTGGACAATAGAACGCCCGATCGCCACACGTTGGCGCTGCCCGCCGGACAGATTCTGCGGCAGCCTGTCCAGCATCTCTTCCAGCTTCAGCATGCTGGCGGCGTGAGCGACCCGCTTATCAATCTCGGCGGCGGGCGTATTGATATTACGTAAACCGAATGACAGATTTTCCCTGACGGTCATATGCGGGTAGAGGGCGTAGGACTGAAACACCATCGACAGGTTGCGTTTGCCCGCCGCAAGCCTGGTGACCTCTTTTCCCCCCATCACCAGTTTACCGCCGTCGGGGATTTCCAGTCCGGCGATGATCCGCAGCAGCGTGGATTTCCCGCATCCGGAAGGGCCAACCAGCACAATGAACTCCCCGGAGGCGATCTCCAGCGACAGATTTTCAATGATGGTGTTCTTGCCCCAGGCTTTATGAATATTGCTCAGGCTTAGCGCGGTCATAACCTCTCCTTGTCAGAATCCCAGGCTGCAATCAGCGTTAAAAGTTCATCGGTTTTGCGCGCCAGCAGTGCCGTATCCGCGCGGGTTTCCACGTTCAGGCGCAGCAGCGGCTCGGTGTTGGAGGCGCGTAAGTTGAAGCGCCAGTCAACGAAGTCGATGCTCAACCCATCGCAATCGTCACGCAGGCCGCCGGCTTGCAGATAGTGAGCGGCGATGGATTGCATGACCGATTGCGGATCGGCCACCGTCAGATTGATTTCGCCGGAAACCGGAAAGCGTACCTGGGCGTGTTCGATATACGCCGACAGCGGACGGCTGTCGCTGCCGATAATTTGCAGCAGCAATACCAGTGGGATCATTCCGCTGTCGCAATAGCCAAAATCGCGGAAGTAGTGGTGGCCGCTCATTTCTCCGCCGTAGACCGCGTCCTCTTCGCGCATTCGCGCTTTGATAAAGGCATGCCCGGTTTTGCTGATGACCGGGATTCCGCCGCAGCGAGTTACAACGTCCAGCGTATTCCACGTCAGGCGCGGGTCGAGAATGATGTGACTGCCTGCGGAGCGTTGCAGGAAGTGCTCGGCGAACAGGCCAACCAGGTAGTAGCTCTCAATAAAGCGGCCACACTCATCAAAGAAGAAGCAGCGATCGAAATCGCCATCCCAGGCGATGCCGAAATCAGCCTGATTCTCGATAACCGCCTGCTGGGTGATGAGGCGGTTTTCCGTCAGCATCGGATTGGGCACGCCTGCGGGGAAATGACCGTCCGGCTGATGGTGCAGTCGAATAAACTCAATCTGAACGCCCGCACGGGCTAGTCCGTCGGCGATCGCGTCAAGCGCAGGCCCGACGGTGCCATGTCCGGCGTTGGTCACAATACGTAGCGGGCGAGTCGGCGGATGCTGAAGGAAGCGCAGCAGGCAGGCAATCCAGGCGGGGCGATTATCATAAGGGATGAGGCTGCCACGATGGACAATCGGAGCAAAGTCGTTGCGCTCCGCCAGCGCTTTTATCTCCAGCAGGCCGTTGTCGTTACTGATCGGACGCGCCTCTTCGCGCACCAGTTTCATACCATTGTACTGCGCCGGGTTATGGCTGGCGGTAATCTGAATGCCGCCGTCGGCACGCAGTTCCCGGGTGGCGAAATAGATCTCTTCGGTGCCTGACAGACCAAGGTCGATAACATCCACGCCGCTGGAAATCAGCCCGTCGGTCACGGCGGATTTTAACGATTCCGAGCTAAGGCGAATGTCGGCGCCGATCACTACCCGGCGCGGATGGCGCCAGGCGGCGTAAGCGCGACCGATGCGAAAGGCGATATCCGGCGTCAGGTTGACGCCAACCTCACCGCGAATGTCGTAGGCTTTAAAACAGGTTAGTTCATCCATAATCTACTCTTCTGTAATTAATGAGTCAGGCTGACTCCCGAATGATGAGCTGGTAAGGCAATTCATAGTGGGTCACCGGTCCTCTGGTGAGCAGCAATTTGACGGCCATTTCCCCTTTCTTTTCCGCGTCTTGCGCGATGGTGGTCAGGCGTATTCCCGCCACCTCAACGGCGAGATTATCGAAACCGGTAACGGCAACCCGCTGCGGAACCGCCAGCTGCTGCCGTTGGCAGTAGTGGATCGCGCCGACGGCGAAGCGATCGGAAAGGCAGATAAGCGCAGTGATCTCCGAATGGGTTTCCAGTAACGCTTTGGCCGCCTGTTCGCCGTGTTCTTCATCGTGTCGGGTTTGATACAGCCAGCACGTATCAAGGGCGAAGCCGCGCTGCTGGAAAACCTCCCGGCAGGCATTCACGCGGGAGAGCATCAGCAGGTTGTCGCCGGTGACGGGGGCGGTCAGATCGCACATTCCCTGCGCGGAGGGCTGTGACGGAAAGGCGATGATGCCGAAATGTCGATGACCTTTATCGGCCAGATAGCGGGCAATATCGCGCATGGCGCAGGCGTTATCGATGGAGACGCTGCTGTGGTCGGGAAACTGAAAATCGAGCGTGACCACCGGACGCCCATGAGCCAGCGCGTGCTGGATCATGGCCGCATTGTTATGCGTGGCGTTGAGAATATAGCCATCAACCAGGGTGTTGAGCGGCGTCTGTTGCCGCTTACGCAAAGGGATCAAGACCAGATTGACGTTTTGTTCTTCACACTGGACGGCGATCCCCCGCATCAGCGCAATGTCGTGGGGATCGATAAACACGTAACTCATAGAGTCGTTGAATATCACGCCGATGGTGTCAGATTTACCGGTACGCAGCGCGCGCGCCAGCTTGTCCGGTCCCTGAAAGCCAAGCTCGCTGGCATATTGCAAAATTCGCTGGCGCAGCTCCGGAGATAATTTTTCCGGATTATTCCATGCGTTCGACACCGTGGTATGGGAAATACCCATAATCTTGGCCAATGATTTTATCGTAATACGTTTCTTATCTTTATTATCATTAACGTTTATTTTCATTTTTAATATATTTGTTGGGTTTATATATTGGCGTGAATTATTTATTTCTATCGTCCATTGCGTTGAACGTTGATGCAAAGTTTAACGTTAAACAAAAATCGTTTTGTGATTTGTTTAACGTTAAACATAAAAAGGGGGTGTTAATTTACGCTCCATTCAATAGCAGGGTAGCGGTAAATCAATACTTATTGAAAGTAAATGGAGAATTATCGTGAGAATTGTAATATTAGCTAAATTAACAGCCTGTGTACTATTCGCATTTTGTATTTCTGGTTGCGGTCCGGATGATAAAAAATCCGCAGAGACAGCAAAAACGCCAATTAAAATGTGGGTGGCACCAAACGAAAATGAAGAAGCCTTCTGGAATACTATGGTTAAAGAATGGAATAAAGACCCGGCGCATACCCCGGTCGAATTTACGCCCATTCCTGCCGCCAGCAGTTCTGAAGAGGCAATAATGAACGCGCTGGCTTCCGGCACGGAACCCGATATTTCCAGTAATATCTTTATCGGTTTTGCCAGCCAGTTGGTGGAAATTGGTCAGCTTGAAGACCTGTCTAAAATGAGTGGTTTTAATGAACTCGTTAATAACCGACAGATGGGCAAAATTATTCCTGCCTGGCAATTAAACGGCGAGCAACACGTTCTGCCAATCTATATTAATCCTATCGTCTGGTGGTGGCGGGGCGATTTACTCAAGCAGTATGGTTTTGACCATGTTCCGACCCGTTATGATGAGCTTTATCAGCTGGCAGAGCGCCGGGCGGCGGATAATAACGGCTATGTTATCCAGATGACCGCCGGGAAAAACTGGTGGGAACGCTGGTTCGATTTTATTCCGCTTTATTATGCGCAAAACGGCGGTAAACCTTACCTCGCGGGTCATCAGGCGACGTTTGCCGATCCTGCCGGACAGGCGGTACTGACCTTTATGGGGAAAGTCTTTAACAGCAAGTGGAGCAGCTACGACTTCACCGCCGCCGACGATCCGTTAGCGACCGGACAGGTGCTGGCATCCGCGCGCGGTCCGTGGGATATCGCTCGCTATCACAAGCAGTATCCGGAGATCCTCAAAACGCTGCAAATTGGGCCGATGCTCACCGAGAAAGGCGACGCGCACCCGTATACGTTCGGCGACAGCAAAGGGGTGGTTATCTTCAGTTCCAGCAAGCGCAAAGCGCAGGCGTGGGCGTTTATTCAGTGGGTCTTTAACAACGCCGAGCACGACCGGAGCTGGCTGGAGCTGACCGGTATGCCGCCAGCACGCAGTGATTTAATGAGTAATCCGCTGTTTGTGAATTACTTTGAGAAAAACCCGCTGGAGAAGGCGATCGCATCTTACGTGGACGTCGCGCTGCCGCCAGCGGCCACTACGCAAACCACGGAGATTCAGCGCAGCATGACGCAGATGCTGGAGCAGGTCATTTTCAACCACGCCGATCCGGCAGCCACCCTCGATAAATCCGCGCAGGAAATTAACACGTTGCTGGCGAAATAAGGGGAAAAAATGGCTGGATATGAATCCCGCACCGGAGGCCTGTTGGCCTCCACGTGGATCGGTTATTCGTTGCTGTTCTGGTTTTATCCGCTGTGCTGGCTGGTCGTGCTTAGCGTGACGAACTGGCAATTTATTGGCACGCCGACGTTTAGCGGATTACAGAATATCATTGGCGTGTTTCATGACGCGTTATTCTGGCAGTCGATGTGGAACGTGTGCCGTTTTTTAATGTGGTATATCCCGATTGTCTTTCTTGCCTCGCTGCTGTTTGCCGCGGGATTACGAAAAATTAAGTACGGGAAAAGTTTTATTGCCCTGAGCTTTTTACTGGCGAATATCTCTTCGGGGGTGGCCTATTCCATCGTCTTTGCAAAACTGTTCAGCGAATACGGGCCGGTCAATCAATTTTTACAGGCCAGTTTCGGCATCTCTGTGCCCTGGTTTACCAACCCTGACTGCGCCATGTTATCCATTGCGTTAATTGTTACCTGGAAATTCGTCGGTTATTACGGGCTGATTCTCTATTCCGGGATGGTGGCGATCCCCGCGGATATTTACAGCGCGGCGCAGTTGGATAAAACCGGGAAGTTTAAGCAAAGTTGGGCGATTACCCTGCCGATGATGAACGCGCAAATCGTGATGGTGATGGTGCTGGCGATTACCGTGGCGTTCAGCATCTTTACCGAGCCGTATCTTATCACCGGCGGCGGGCCGCTCAACAGCACCACCAGTCCGATGGTGGTGATGTATGAAGTGGCGTTCCAGAAAATGAAGCCAACCTGGGCGGCGACCATGTCGATTATCGTTGCGGCATGCAGTTTCCTCGCCATCTGGGTCTTCCGCAAAGTATTCGAAAAACATATCGAGATTGTGTGAATGAAGAAACTGACTCCTTTAACGCTGCTCATTCACGCCGTGATGTTTTTGCTGGCGCTCACCTGGCTTTATCCTTTTATCTGGATGGTGATCTCCTCGTTGAAACCGACGGCGCAAATCTACACGACCGGGCTGTTTTCCGGTCATCTGACGCTGGATAATTACGCTTTTCTGTTCGATAACAGCAACCGGGCGGACAAACCTTTTTTGCGCACCCTGGTTAACTCGCTGTTCGTGTCGCTCACCATTACCGTCTGCGTCACGCTGACCTCAATGCTGGTGGGATATGCCGTCGCGAAAACCGAGTTTCGCGGCAAAAATGCGTTTCGCAACCTGTTGATTGTGCAGATGGTTTTCCCGGTCTTTATGTTCATCATTCCACAGTTTGTCCTGATGCGTGAACTGGGGCTGATCAACAGCTACGGGGCGATGATCCTGCCGTATGCGATGAGCGCCTGGGGCATTTTTATGGTTTCGCAGAGCTTTAAAGGCACGCCGAATGATTACCTGTATGCCGCAAGGCTCGATCACGCCAGCCTGTGGGGGATCTTGCGGCATGTGATGATGCCGCTGAATAAATCCATTCTGGCGATTGTCGCACTGTTCACCTTTTCCAGCTCATGGGACAACTTCCTCTGGCCGCTGATCGTGATGCGCGAAGTGGACAAAATGCCGTTTTCGGTGCTGCTCGCCACCTTCAGCAAATCCTACGGCATCTACCTGGGACCGGTGCTGGCGGGGTCGGTGGTGCAGATGCTGCCAATCGTTGTCCTGTTTATTCTGTTCAGAAAATACTTCCTCGAAGGCATGTCGTTATCACTGAAATAAGGAACGTGACGGTGAAAAAGCAACCGTGGTGGCAGGCGTGTACCTGTTATCAAATTTATCTGCCTTCGTTTTGCGACGGCAATAACGACGGGCTGGGCGATTTTCCGGGCCTGATTTCCCGGCTGGATTATTTGCAGGCGCTGGGCATCGGCGCGGTGTGGATCACGCCGTTTTATCCCTCTCCGCTGGTGGATAACGGCTACGATATCAGCGATTACTGCGCCGTTGACGCCCGTTTCGGCACTCTCGACGATTTTCGCCGGGTGGTTGACGGCTGCCACGCCAGAGGCATTCGGGTGATTATCGATCTGGTGGTCAATCACGTCTCCTCAGAACATCCCTGGTTTTGCGATGCGTGGAATAATCCGGACAGCCGCTATCGTGATTATTTCCTTTTTCGCCGCCAGCCGAATAACTGGCGTTCTTTCTTTTCCGGCAGCGCGTGGACCGCGGAGCCTGACACCGGCGAATTTTATTACCATAAATTCGCGCCCGGCCAGGTGGATCTCAACTGGGCCAACCCCGCGGTGGAACAGGAAATTTACCGGGTGGTGGATTTCTGGGTTACGCAGGGGGTGGACGGTTTTCGCTTTGACGTCATCAACTTTCTTACTACCGACGGCATTGGGCCTGATAACCCGGAAGAGAACGGCGAGCAGCGCCATGAATTTGACATCAATCAGCCGCGACTCCCGGAGACGCTGCAACGACTGTGTGCCCATGTTCGGGCGCAGGGGGACTATTTCCTGATTGGCGAAATCGGCAGCGAAGACCCTGACGTGCTCAGCCGCTATCAAAGCCCTCAGCTGATGGACGTGGTGTTTAATTTTAATATCGGCAGCCAGAAAACCTTTGATGTTTCCCGTCTTTTCAGCCAGTTAAAAACCACGCTGGCTGCGCAGTCGGGTTTACCGACGCTGTTTTTCTCCAGCCATGATATGTCGCGGATGATCAGCCGCTTTGGCGAAAACGAGCGCGATACCGGGCGGGCGCTGGCGGTGCTGGCGCTTCAGCTAACGGTGAGCGGCGTGCCGTTTATCTTCCAGGGAGAAGAGCTGGGGGTGACCGACTACCGTCCGCAAACGGCAGAGCAGCTTTTTGATATTCAGGGAAAAACCCATTACCGCACCGCCCTTGCCGCAGGCAGCAGCCCACAGCAGGCGCTGGCGCTGGCTATTGAACATTCGCGGGATGGTTCGCGCGCGCCGCTGCCCTGGCGCGACGCCCCCTTTGGCGGATTTTCCTCCGTCGCGCCGTGGATGCCCGTCGGCGGCGATATCGCCCTGATTAACGCGGAGCGCCAGCAGCAGGATGAGACATCGTTCTGGCATCAGTACCGACGGCTGATCGCCCTGCGCCGCCGCGTTGCGGCGCTGCATCAGGGACAGCAGGACTCGCTTGACCTCACTGACGAATGCGTCTGGTTTACCCGTTCGACGGCGGCGGAGCAGGTCTGGGTCGCCATCAACTTTGGTGCGCCCGTTCGCAATCCGTGGCAGGAGATTGAGGCTGAAGTGCTGTACGGAGAGGACGCGCAATGGATTGGCAAGAATCAATGTTTGATCAAAAGGAGAGTACATGGACAGGCACAGTAAAAACCCGTTGATTACCCCGGCGGACGTGACGCCTTCACTGCCCGGAAGGAAGGTCGATTGTGTTTTCAATGCTGGCGTAACGGAGTGTGACGGGGAGATCGTTTTGCTGCTGCGAGTGGCGGAAAGCGTGATCAATTCCGACCCGCAGCAGCGTGTCGTACCGCTGTTGGAAAAAACCGATGCGGGCTGGGTACAGGCCACCGCGAGTTTCGATCGTCGCGATGAACGCTATGATTTCAGCGATCCGCGGGTGATCGTGCTGAAAAGCGATCCGGCGCGGGTGTGGCTGACCTCTATGTCGCATCTGCGTCTGGCGCGCAGTCGCGACGGGGTGAACTTCCGGATTGACAGCCAGCCGTTTATCATCGCCGATACGCAATATGAAGAGTTCGGCTGCGAAGATGCGCGGATCACCCGCATCGATGATACCGCGTACATCAACTACTCGGCGGTGTCGTCGCTGGGGATCTCTACCGCGTTAGCGGTGACCAAAGATTTTGTCACGGTGGAGAAAAAAGGGTTGATCCTCTGCCCGGACAACCGCGACGTCTGCTTTTTCCCGGAAAAGATCGCCGGTAAATATCACGCCCTGACCCGTCCGGCCCCGTGCCACTTCGGTCATCCGGAAATCTGGATCTGCGAGTCGCCGGATATGTTGCACTGGGGCAACCATCGCCACCTGCTGGGACGGTCCGGCGATGCCTGGGACTGCCGTAAATCAGGCGGCGGCGCGCCGGTATTAAAAACCGATCGCGGCTGGCTGGAGATCTACCACGGTGTGGATGCCGATCAGCGCTACTGCCTTGGCGCGCTGCTGCTGGATCTCAACGAGCCGACCCGCATTCTGGCGAAATCACCGGTACCGTTGCTGGAGCCAGATGCGCCCTACGAGCGCGAAGGCTTCTTCGGCAACGTGGTGTTCACCTGTGGGGCGCTGATCCGCGATGAGACGCTGCACGTCTGGTACGGCGCCGCCGATGAGTGTGTGGCGCTGGCGACAATGCCGCTGGACAAACTGTGGCGGCATCTGGGGGTTGAATAAATGCCGCAGAGCGTCCTGGGTTGCTAAACCTCCTTCTGGCAAGGGGTATCGATTCACACGTTGCGGCCGCTGGTGGACGAATCTTTTCTGCAAATAATGAAAATACGCAACAGACTTGCAGGGCAATAAATGCCCTGCAAGTCTGTATATTTAATTTCACATTGTATTTCAGGTGAGCAAGAAAACAGACAGCTCTAATCGTTATTGATATTTTAATTAATATCTGACGCGGGAGCCGCCTCAATAGCTTTTTCTTCTTTGGTTAGCCCTTTGATGTATTTACTGTATTTCCACCAGGCAAAACCGAGGAAAATAACAATCCCCCCGACGTTATAGAAAATAATGGTCATGATGTTACCACCGGTCGGGAAGGTCGAGGCAATAAACCCGATGGTGAAAAGGACAATCAGCATCGATACCACAATAATGCCGGTTTTTTGCGAACCCATACGGAAGTCGCGCGGTAAGTGGTCCAGTTTTGCGCGCAGATTCAGGTAAGCCAGCATAATAAACAGCGGCGGCAGCATCGATGCGGCGGCTGTCATGTTGATGATGGTGTTCATTAAATCCTGCACGGTATTGGAGCCGAGCGTTGGGATAATCATCAGCGGGATAACAATCAGGAACTGAATCCAGGCTGCGCGGGCCGGAACGCCGTTTTCATTCAGTTCGACGGTTTTTTTACCGAAAATACCCGCCGGAATTTCAGAGAAGAAAATTTTCACCGGCGTTGCGGTCCACATCAGCAGAGAGCCGAACATCGCGGTAAAGGAGACCAGGCCGACAAAGCGGTTAACGATCAGTTCCGGCAGGCCAAAGTATGCCGCCAGGCCGTGGAATACCTGTACCGAACCACCGGTAAATTTCAGCTCTTTGCTGCTCACGAAGACGTTGATCAGTACCGAGGAGATGGAATAGAGCACGCCAATAAAAATCCCGGCAATGATAATAACCTTCACGAACGATTTGGACCCGCCCTTGACGTCGTTGACGTACACTGCCACCGACTCCGCACCGCCTGCCGCCATAAAGATCCAGGTGGTGATACCGAGGAAGGCCCAGTTAAAATTCGGGATCATTGCGTCTACGGTGATAGGGTCAGCAGGCTGTACGCCGCCAACCAGCGCAGTACCCGCCAGCAGGATGTAGGACAGGGTCAGCAGCAGCATCAATGTGGAGGTGACCGAAGTAATTGGTCCTAACATTTTTGCGCCGTTGGTCGAAACCCAGGTGGAGAAGGCAAACAGCACCATACTTAATACAGTGGTTGCGAACGGCGTCAGAATGTATTCGTAGCCTAAAAAAGCATATGAGGCGTAGGCGATAACACGGGGTAACAGCGAGGTAAAAAAGAACAGGTTAACGAACCAATAGGTGTAGGCGGTAATAAATGCCCAACGTCCGCCCAGCGAACTTTTCACCCATGCATAGACACCGGCTTCGGAGTTTTTATTCAGCGAAACAAATTCAGCGATGATTAAGCAGAACGGAATAAAGTAGAAGATCGTCGCGAGGAAAAACATCGGTGCGGATGCCAGACCAAGCTCAATATTATTGTTGATAACGTTATTAAAACTATAAACCGCGGCAAAGGTGAGTGAAAGTAAGCCGAACTTGCCGATGGTATTACGTTTGGTATCAGACATAGCACATCTCCGATTCCTGATTATTATAGGGTACTGGCGGCGCAACGTCGGCGCCGCCTGTGTTTTTATTTATTATGAAAATAACCATCTTCGATGGTGACTTTGAGTACGACTTTTTTCACTGCGTTATTACAAATAAAACGATAGGCTTCATGGTTGTCACAAATAACCATTTGTCCTTCGCGCACTTCTACGGTTTTTCCACAGCCTTTCAGATATTCGCGATCGGTTTCATCGCGATAATATTCAACCACCTGGAGATCCTCTTTGGCGGCATACTCTATTTTTTGCTGTCCTTGCAGGTAGTAATGGATCTCAAAATAACGACGATGACCGGTAAACAGCGCATCGGTTGCGGAGTCTGTCTCCACGCGATAGCTCAGGGAATCACCGATAGAGTGGGCGACGCCTGGTTGAATATTATCAATATTTTCAATCGCTTCGACGCAGCGCTGCCACTTCTTCCCGGATGCGTAAATTTGTTGGAACTGCGCTAAGTTGTCGATGATCCTCATTTTGTATTCTCACTGTGCAAATTCGTGGAAAAGAACCCGGTACCAAAGACGCGGCTGGCGGCGGTTTGAGCGCTAGATTCGCTACCGGAAACCGGCAACAACGTGAAGCCGTAGCTGAACGAACGGAACCAGACGCGCCAGGAATCAAGCACCTCGCTTCCCCAGGAGTTGGAGCCTAAGCCCAGCACCTGGTGGTCCAGATTCAGGGTGATGTCATCGCTGCGCTGCAGCGCATTACAGTGCTGTGCGGTAAAGATATTTTCTGGCGTATAGCGCCAGGCGCTCAGGTTGACAGGGTGCTGCGGAACCACCAGCAGACCGTTGCCGTGGCGGTTGGTTAGCGTTGCCCAGCGCACGTCCTGACGATTGCCGTTGTTTTGCGGGAACGGATAGTTTTCGAACATCTCATCCACGCTGCTGCGCCAGATATCGATGATGTTGGCCTGCTGGCTATCGGCATAGTTTTCACCGGGACCACGTCCGTAATACGCCACTTGCCCCAAATCGCCGTTGATGCCCATCGTGAAGCCGATGCACGGAATAATGTCCCGGTACTCGCCGTAAGGCTGGCCGGAAAGCTCCACGTTCAACTGACCGTCTGCGGCAATCCGCCAGCGGTAGGTACAGCGCATACCGAAATCAAATACCGGCGGGGCGATAATCGTCTGGCTGGTTATCAACAGCGCGTCATCGGTTTGCTCAATGGCAAAATCGCGCAGATGCTCCTGCATAATCTGTAAATGATTTGGTTGCCAAAGGCCTTCGAACTCTTGTTTGTGGTTATCAATGGTTGGTTTGAAGAAATTAATCTTCGGCTCGCGGGTAATCAGCTCCTCACCGTTAACGGTCCAGCTAATGGGCTTACCGTTCAGTTTTGAGAAGGTCAGAAGGAAGTTATAACCGCGTATGGTGCAGCTCTGGCGGCTGTCTTCCAGCGTCAGAGGGGTAGCGTTTTGCTGGCTAAACGGTACGGCAGCCGCCGTTCTGGCCTTCAGCGGGAACTGATAAGTCGCGATGTGGTGCCCGGCTTCGCTGTATGCCGTACGGGAATCTTTCGTCACGATGACGTTGAGGAACGCTTCGCGCGCATCCAGCTCCGGCAGTGTGCATTGCACCAGGGTATCGCTGTCAGGAGGGACGTCGCGCAGTTTTATCTGCTGAGCAGAAAGCGTATCTCCCTCGGCGCGAACCTCAATATGCAAGGTGTAGTCGTCAAGCGTGGTAAACCACAGTTTGTTTTCTACCCGTAGCTCGCCGCGAGCCAGATCCTGTGCGCGTACTTTTACTGGCGCAATCACCTGCTTGTATTCCTGCAGACCCGGCCCCGGGGTTTGATCGGAATAAATCAGGCCATCAAGGCAGAAGTTATAATTGTTCGGATAGTCGCCGTAGTCGCCGCCATATTTGTACCAGACGTTGCCGTCGTCATCTTTGGCCTGAATCCCGTGATCGCACCACTCCCAGACATAGTGTCCCTGAATGCAGTCATGCTGATAAAAGACGTTCTGATATTCCGTCAGCCCGCCGGGACCGTTGCCCATGGCGTGAGCATATTCGCAGATGATGCGCGGCTTAGGATGTGGATATTCGCCAAACTCATTCATCAGCGGCACACGGGTGTACATGGTGGAGATGATATCCACCACTTCGGCGTCACGATCTTCTTCGTAATGGATCAGACGCGTGTCATCCAGCGCTTTCGCGGCGTGATACATGGCGCGGATGTTACAGCCGTATCCGGATTCGTTGCCGAGCGACCAGATGACGATCGACGGGTGGTTTTTTTGTGCATGGATGTGGCGCACGATGCGCTCAACGTAGACGTTTTCCCACAGCGGATCGTCCGTTATCCGGCTGATATCGCCGATATTGGCGAAGCCGTGAGATTCAACGTCGGTTTCGGCCATCACGAACAGACCGTAGATATCGCACAATTCATAGAAGCGCGGATCGTTCGGGTAATGGGCGGTACGCACGGAATTGATGTTGTGCTGCTTCATTAACAGCAGATCTTTTTCAACGCGATCCATGCCAACCGCACGGCCTTTTAGATGATCGTTGTCGTGGCGGTTAACGCCATGCAGCATCACGTAGCGGTTATTGATGTAAAACAGACCGTCGCGAACTTTGATATCGCGGAATCCGACCCGCTGTGGCACGACCTCAAGGAGATTGCCGTTGGCATCTTTCAGCGTCATCACCAGATGATAAAGATACGGCGATTCCGCTGACCACTGCTGCGGCGCGCTAACCTTGAAATTAAAAGCGGTGAGGGTGTGTTGATCCACTGCCAGATTGTTAATCACGCCGCTATGCAGCGCCTGCTCACCGTCAAACAAGGTGTATTCGAGCGACGCCATCGCTGGCGTGGCAGCCAGGTTTTCCAGCGCAATGTCGCAGGTGAGGGTAGCGTCGCGATAGTCATCATCGAACTCGGTGCGAACGGTAAAATCCTGAATATGGGTCGCCTGTTTGCCTACCAGATAGACGTCGCGGAAAATTCCCGCCGACCACCACATGTCCTGGTCTTCAACGTAAGTGGAATCAGCCCATTGCATTACGCGAACGCACAGCAGGTTGTCACCGGTCTTCACCACCGCGCTGATATCAAATTCAGCCGTCAGGCGGCTGCCTTTGCTGAAACCGACGTACTGACCATTCACGTAAACTTCGAAGTAGGTTTCTACGCCATCAAATTTAATCAGCGTTTGTTTGCCCAGCCAGCCTTCGCTGAGGGAGAAAATGCGCTGGTAGGCTCCGGTGGGGTTATTGGTCGGAACGTAGGGGACATCAATCGGGAAAGGAAAACCTTCGTCGGTATACTGCAGTTTGCCATGTCCTTCCATCTGCCACATGCCTGGGACGGTGATGCTGCCCCAGTCATTCATAAACTGCGACGTAAAGGTTTCCGGCACCTGCAGCGGATGCTCAAAGAACTGAAAATTCCACTGACCGCTTAGCAACTGAAAGAGGCTGCTGGTTTCGCGGGCAAACGAGCGAGCCTGCGCAACGGAGTCATAAGAGAAAAAATATGCGCGTGGCGCCAGTCGATTTTCGTGGGTGAGCTGAATGTTTTCCCAGCGATTCATAAGGCCTCCCGGTGGAGAAAAATCGGAACCATTCATTGTAATGGTGAGTAAGTGTAATTGATGGTGATTTTAGTAAAAGTTTTACTAAAATATAGTGAGTGAGGTGATTTACTTTAACTGGATCACGAAAATAATGGGGCGCAGAAAATAATGCATGACAATGCGCGCCCGGCATCAGAAGAAACCGGGCGTGTTTACTGGGGATTTTAGCGGGTGGTGCCGCGCAGTTTCAGCTTGCTGGGAACAAAAACCAGCAGAGGAAGCGCACGCCCATCGCGGGCTTTCTCAAACAGCAGGTTGACGCCCTGACTGCCCATCATTTCTGAATGGATGCGAACGGTGGAAAGCGGAGGAAAGGTGAAGCGCGCTGTCGGGATATCATTAACGCTAATCAGCGAAATGTCCTGCGGAATGTTCAGGCCACGCTCGTGAATGGCGCGCAGAACGCCAATAGCAATCGAGTCTGAAGCCACAAACAGGGCACCGGGATAGTCGGCTTTCGCCAGCATTTTTTTGGCCAGTTCATACCCTGATGAACTGGAGAAACCGCCGCGATAGATGTCCTGTTCAGAAACGACCTGCTGCAGACGACCGTATTCGACAAACGCGGCTTCACGGATATCTGCCTTGCCGGGTTCGTCTTCACCGCCGATGAAGCCAATGCGAGTGACGCCCTGGGCGATGAAGTAGTCGATACTCTCTTTACTGATGCGGGCCAGATCGATATCGACGGCGTCATATTCGCTGCCGGGTTCATGGAAATCGATAAAGCAGATGTTGTCAGTAAGCGCTGCTGCTGCATTACGCAAAACCGGAGAAGGCTTGCCGACAATAAGAATGCCGGTAATGTTTTTGCTCTCCGGCAGCCCACTGTGCTCATAGCAGTTGGTCAGTTCGATCCCCAGCTTCTCACACTGGGTTTCTATTCCGTGACGGATCGCGAGATAGTAAGGATCGTTGATTTCCAAATCCTGCTGGTAGCTGTAGAGCGCCAGAATATGCTGGGGGCCGAGCGCGCTGGTCTGGTTTTTACGAGCACTGCTGGTTTTGTACTCCAGTTTTTCCGCGATCTCCAGAATGCGATGCTTGGTCTCTTCTTTTACATTCAGCGTGGGGTCATCGTTTAAAACCCGGGACACTGTCGCCAGGGACACGCCAGCTTCGATTGCGATGTCTTTAAGTGTTGCCATGTTTGCCTTTTCCCTGATTTACCTGCGCATTGTAAATGAAGTGCTTATCTATTCATCTGTTTTCAGTAAAAAAAGTACGTTTAATTGACATGCCTGGGGTAAGACTGGGCTTTTAGAGTGTGATGACTACGTCATTTTCCCGCTTTTGAGAACCATGCCAAGGAAATATTTTGCTAGTATTTAGTAAAATTTTACCAAAGGAGAACACAATGGATACCGTCGCATTTGCTGATTTTGCCCGAATGGAAATACGTGTTGGAAAAATCGCACAGGTAAAGCGCCATGACAATGCTGATAAGCTGTATATCGTGCAGGTGGATGTGGGAGAGCGTACGCTGCAAACCGTGACCAGCCTGGTGCCTTATTACAGCGAAGAGGAATTGATGGGGAAAACGGTGGTGGTGCTGTGTAATCTGCAAAAGGCCAAAATGCGCGGGGAAACGTCAGAATGCATGTTGCTCTGCGCTGAGACGGACGATGGCAGCGAAAGCGTGCTGCTGACGCCAGAACGCCTTATGCCTGCGGGTGTGCGGATTGTTTAAGTTGTGCTAATTGCCGGATGGCGGCTACGGCTTTTAGCCGACCTACATTTGATCCCGTAAGCCTGAGATGCGCAGCGCCATCCGACATGTATTACACCTGCTCCACGCTCACCCGTAATGCTGCCAGGGCTTTGCGTGTCGATCGCAATACCAGATCGCATTGCTCGATCGTTAACGTTAACGGCGGTTCGATACGGATCGTCTTTGCATTGTTTAGCGTGCCGGCAACCAGTACCCGCTGGCGGAACATCTCACTGGCAAAGTTGTAGCCGATTTCATTATCGACAAACTCAATTGCCATCAGCATGCCTTTACCGCGTACATCATGCACCAGGTCTGGGTACTCCCGCGCAAGCTGGCGGAAACCATCCAGCAACATATCGCCTTTCTGCTCCGCCTGAGCCGGTAAATTTTGCTCCAGCAGGACGTTAATGGTGGCTAACGCAGCCGCACAAGCGAGCGGGTTGCCGCCAAACGTGGTGGTATGCAAGAAGGGATTGTCGAACAGGACGGAAAACACCTCTTCGGTGGCAATAGTTGCGCCAATTGGCATCACGCCGCCGCCCAGCGCCTTGGCCAGACACATAATGTCGGGCTGCACGTTTTCGTGCTCGCAGGCGAACATTTTGCCGGTACGACCCATGCCGGTCTGCACTTCATCAAGGATCATCAGCGCGCCAAACTCATCGCAAAGTTTACGCACGGCGGGCAAATACCCTTGCGGTGGCAGGATCACGCCCCCTTCACCCTGGATAGGTTCGAGGATCACGGCTGCGACGTCGTCACCAGTCTTTTTACACTCGCTGAGCATGGTGCGCATCGCGTTAATATCGCCAAACGGTACATGGCGGAAACCTGGCAGCAGCGGCATAAAGGGTTTGCGGAAGGTTGATTTAGCCGTGGCGGACAGTGCTCCCAATGATTTGCCGTGGAATGCGCCGCTGGTGGCAATGAACGTAAATTTACCGCGCGGCGATTGATACGCTTTCGCCAGCTTCAGAGCGGCTTCAACCGACTCGGTCCCGCTGTTACAGAAAAAACTGTATTTCAGTTTACCTGGTGCCAGCGCGGCGAGGGTTTTTGCCAGCATGGCCCGCAGAGGGTCAAGTAACTCCTGGCTGTGCAGAGGTTGTTTCGCGAGTTGATTCTGTACGGCGGAAACCACGACTGGATTACGGTGCCCCACGTTGAAAATTCCAAATCCACCCAGGCAATCGACGAACTCCTGCCCCTGGGTGTCGACAAGCGTATTCAGGCTTCCCGCTTGCCACTCTACGGCTCCGTAATCCCCGCCTGCAGTTACAGATTTTCGATACTCTAAGAACCCCGGATTGACATGCTCCTTGAAGTATTCAATCACCTCTCGGTTTAATGATTTCATTTCCTCATGATCAAGCGTGCGCTTTTCGATGAGATTCAGTGCGTGTGCGCTGCAGGCCAGGGCCGATGCGCTGGAAGGTAACCTGTTCAAAATATGCTCCCGGAGCTCGCGTATCACATGATACTGATTTAAGTATTGCAGTGATTGCGCCATTCCGGCGCGCTTAGCAAAAATCGGGATAAACACCAGGAAACATCTCATTCACGCAACATTTAATGCTGATGTTTAACATTTGCTGGCATTTTGCCCAGGTTAAGACCGCGAAAACAGATCGGAAAAGCACTTTTCTGCGCTAAAAGTGAGCAATATTTGCACTGTGACGGTGCGTTGGTAGAAGTGCAGTTGAATAGTTACTGGATGAAAGTATTTTAAATCAATGGATTAGAATGCGTACAGATTTTGAGGTTTAATCGCAAATTGCGATCTAAATCAAATTTAACAACTAAAGATAAAAAAATTATCGCCGAAATAACATAAGCCGAAAGAGTTAACAACCAGATAACCTGCACAGGACGCAATCATGTCTTCTCATCCCTACGTTAGTCAGCAAAATACACCGCTGGATGATGATATCACCCTCATGTCGACCACCGATTTACAAAGCTATATCACCCACGCGAACGATACTTTTGTCCAGGTCAGTGGCTATCAACTGAATGAATTGCTTGATAAGCCGCACAATCTGGTTCGTCATCCGGATATGCCAAAAGCGGCGTTTGCGGATATGTGGTACACCCTGAAACAGGGCGAGCCATGGAGCGGGATTGTGAAAAACCGGCGTAAGAATGGCGATCACTACTGGGTAAGGGCCAATGCGGTGCCGATGGTGCGGGAAGGTCGTGTCACCGGATATATGTCGATTCGTACCCGGGCCACTGACGAGGAGATTGCGGCGGTAGAGCCTTTATATAAAGCGCTGAATGAAGGGCGTTGCAACCGACGTATCCATAAAGGACTGGTGGTACGCAAAGGCTGGCTGGGTAAACTCCCGGCGCTGCCGATTCGCTGGCGAGTGCGCAGCGTAATGGCAATTATGTTTATCGTACTGGCGGCCGCATTGCAGCAAATGGGCGCCGAATGGCCGTTAATGCTGATAAGCGCGCTGGTGATGATGCTGGGAACGGCTATTTTCGAATGGCAGATTGTGCGTCCTATTGAGAATGTCGCTCGTCAGGCGCTAAAAGTGGCGACCGGTGAACGAAACAGCGTGTCGCATCTTAACCGCAGTGATGAACTGGGCCTGATGCTGCGAGCGGTTGGGCAACTGGGGCTAATGTGCCGTTGGCTCATCCATGATGTCTCCAGTCAGGTGAGCTGTGTGCGCAGCGACAGCGAAACGCTGGCGAAAGGCAGCGATGATTTAAACAAGCATACGCAGCAGACCGTAGAGAACGTGCAGGAAACGGTGACCACCATGAATCAGATGGCGGCATCGGTGAAGCAAAACTCAGAGACCGCCGCCGCGGCCGACAAGCTCTCCATTGCAGCCAGCAGCGCGGCGACGCACGGCGGCGAGGCGATGGATACCGTCATCAAAACTATGGACGATATCGCCAACAGCACCCAGCGGATCGGCACCATTACCACGCTGATTAACGATATTGCTTTCCAGACTAATATTCTGGCCCTGAACGCCGCTGTTGAAGCCGCACGGGCGGGTGAGCAGGGGAAAGGGTTCGCCGTGGTGGCGGGAGAAGTGCGTCATCTTGCCAGCCGCAGCGCCAGTGCAGCCAATGATATCCGCAAGCTGATTGATGCCAGCGCCGATAAGGTGCAGTCCGGATCCGACCAGGTTCACGCCGCAGGGCGCACGATGGATGATATTGTGGCGCAGGTGCAAAACGTGACGCAGTTGATCGCCCAAATCAGTCACTCAACGCTGGAACAGTCAGATGGTCTTTCGAGCCTGACTCGCGCAGTGAATGAATTAAGCAACATTACGCAGAAAAACGCCGAACTGGTTGAAGAGAGCGCCCAGATTTCCGCGATGGTGAAACATCGCGCTGGTCGTCTGGAAGATGCGGTTACGGTGCTACATTAATATTAACGATAAAGGCGGAACGCAGGGCAAACGCGTTCCGCCTGCTCTGTAGATTAATCCAGTTGAGTAATATCCAGCGCAGCGCGATCGATAATACCGATGATTTTTTTGATCTGCGCATCGCTGGTATCACCATGATTGACCCGTAGGTCCAGCACGGCTTTGAAGTTCTCCAGCGCGCGTTTCATCTGCGGGTTCTTGCGTAATTCAAAACCCACGCAGCGGGCTTTAATACGTTCGTGGATATGTTCCAGATGCTCACGATTTTCATCCAGCCACTGCTGGCCCTGGGTTGTGATCGCAATCTGTTTACGCCCACCTTCCTCGTCGCTGATGGTGATCAGCTCTTGATCCTGCAAGAAATCCAGCGTCGGATAGACGACGCCCGGGCTCGGGGTATAGTTGCCCTGAGTCAGGGTTTCAATCGCTTTAATCAGCTCATAGCCGTGGCTGGCATCGCGGGTCAGGATATCCAGAATGACCAGGCGTAATTCTCCGTGACCGAAGAAGCGCTGGCGACGACCGCCGCCGCGACCGTGGCGGTGTCCACAACCCTGTTCGTGGTGATGTTCTTTGTTGCAGCCTTCATGGCGATGTTCTTCACCTTTGCAGCAACCTGCATGGTGTTCGTTGTGGCGGCCTTCGTGGTGATGTCCTTCACCCTTGCAGCAGCCTTCGTGTTGGTGCTCTGTATGCTTGCAGCAACCTTCATGATGGTTTTGCATCATCGTCTCCTGATGTGTTTTAGATATATCTAATTTATATCTAAATATTGTTTTGGTGCAAGGCTATAAAATATTTTTTATTTAACTTGATGATTTTTATCTTTTTTAAAGGCGTGCGTTAGTCAGTTAATCAGAAGTCGACTATATCAAAAAAGTGCTTGCAATCTTGCTGATTAGCAATCATTATCATTTAAAAATTAATTTAGATATATCGTATTATCTTTCCGAAGGCGAAAAAATGACAAAAAACACCTCACGCTACCCGCAGCGCGTTCGCAATGAACTGCGTTTTCGGGAACTTACTGTCCTGCGCGTCGAACGTATTAGCGCGGGATTTCAGCGCATTGTACTGGGCGGTGACGCTCTGGATGGTTTTAGCTCACACGGCTTTGATGACCATACCAAGGTCTTTTTCCCTGAACCGGGCAGCCACTTTGTGCCGCCGGTTGTCACCGATGAAGGTATTGTCTGGGCTGACGGCGTGCGTCCGATATCCCGTGATTACACGCCGTTGTATGACGAAGCACGCCATGAGCTGGCACTGGATTTCTATATTCATGACGGTGGCGTGGCAAGTACGTGGGCGATGAATGCCCGCGAGGGTGACAAGCTGACGGTAGGTGGACCGCGCGGTTCTTTGGTGGTGCCAGAGGACTATGCGTATCAGGTTTACGTGTGTGATGAATCGGGAATGCCTGCGCTGCGCCGACGCCTGGAGTCGCTCAGCCGTTTAGCGGTACGTCCGAACATCACGGCGCTGGTAAGTGTGCAGGATGCCGCGTACCAGGACTATTTTGCCCATCTTGACGGATTTACTATTCAGTGGTTTATCGGCCATGACGAACAGGCGGTGAATGAACACTTATCGCAGCTAAGCGTACCCGCAGATGATTACTACATCTGGATTACCGGCGAAGGTAAGGTGGTCAAAAACCTGAGTGCTCGCTTTGAAAGCGAGGCGTTCGATCAGCAACTTGTTCGCGCAGCGGCTTACTGGCATCAGCGTCGTTAATCAGTAATTAGATGGCGGAACGCCAAACGCCTGGCGGAATGCGTAGCTAAATGCCGCGGTGCTTGAATACCCTACGTCGAGCGCCACGGCGGTCACGCTTTTATTTTTCTTCAGCATTAATACGGATTCCAGAATACGCATTTTTTGCTTCCAGACGCTGAAAGGCAATCCGGTTTCTTTTTTGAAATGGCGTGAAAAGGTACGGGCAGACATACCCAGATGCTGCGCCCAGTATTCAACCGAATGCTCCAGCGCCGGGGATTCTTGTATTGTTCGGCAAACTTTGGTTAATTCGCGATCCTGCGGCCAGGGTAATACAAAAGCGACTTCCGGAAGCTGCAGAATAATGTCGACCAGGACGCTAACCAGCTTGCCCTCTTTTGACTGGCTATCATAATGGCCCGAAATTAAATTCGTGGCGTAATGAATAAACTCTCTGGCGAAATCACTGATAGCCACCACTTTACATTCATTGATGCTCTCTTCAAGAAAGCTCGGTTTAATATCCAGATTCTCTAAATGCACATCATCCAATGCCCAAACCGCATGCTCCGTATGATTCGGGATCCAGATGCCATAATGCGCCGGGATTATCCAGCACTTGCCGGCAACATCAATACGCATACTGCCTTTGCGGGCGAAATGAAACTGCATAAAAGAGTGTGAATGCTGTGGAACATGATGATTGGCTTCCAGGACATACGAGCGAAAGTAAACATCCTGCGGCAGTTCCGTCATGGAGTTATCCGGGAAGGAGTTCCACTGTTTTTGCACGAGAGTTTCCATAAATAGATCGTCAATGCTCCCGATGGTGTGTCCGCTGCTCGATAGATCTTGTCCGCGGATCATAATACATACACTCTTTTTTCCATAATAATCTTGCGTAAGAATTTTTAGCCCACCTTTGGTAAATACCATGAACTCGCTTTGTTCAGATGCTGTCATCGTCAATGAAACAAATGATAACTGGACCCGAATGGGAAAAGAGCTGCTTTCGCAAGCAGATATCAGGATTAATGGCTCCCGTGCCTGGGACATTCAACTTCATCATGCCGGTTTCTTTAAACGGGTACTGCAACAAGGTTCATTAGGGCTTGGCGAAAGCTATATGGAAGGCTGGTGGGACTGCGAGCGGCTCGATATTCTGTTCTGCAAAATCCTGAAAGCAAAACTTGACCAGCAGATGCCGGGTAACCTGAAAGATATTTTACGTATTGCCAGCGCACGCCTGTTTAATTTGCAGTCGCGGAGCCGCGCGTGGATTGTCGGCAAAGAACATTATGATATTGGTAACGATCTCTTTGCGCTGATGCTTGATCCGCATATGCAATATTCCTGCGCTTACTGGAAAGATGCGACCACATTAGACGATGCGCAAAATGCTAAATTAAAAATGATCTGTGAGAAGCTACAACTTAAACCGGGTATGCGTTTACTCGATATTGGTTGTGGCTGGGGTGGGCTGGCGGAATATGCGGCGCGTCATTATGGCGTGGCGGTGGAAGGCGTCACCATTTCCAAAGAGCAGCAAAAAATGGCGCAGCAGCGCTGTGAAGGACTGGACGTTAAGATTCTGCTGCAGGATTATCGCGACCTCGATAAACACTACGATCGCATTGTCTCCGTGGGGATGTTTGAACATGTCGGGCCAAAAAACTACGACACTTATTTCAGCATCGCCGACCGTTGTTTAAAACCGGACGGACTGTTCCTGCTACATACCATTGGTAGCAATAAAAAAGGGATGAGCGTCGATCCGTGGATCAATAAATACATTTTCCCGAACGGCTGCTTACCGGCGATCTCCCATATTGCCGAAGCCAGCGAATCGCGGTTTGTGATGGAAGACTGGCATAACTTTGGCAGCGATTACGATAAAACGCTAATGGCGTGGCACGAGCGCTTTAATCAAGCATGGCCGGAGCTGTCATCACGTTATTCCGCCACCTTCAGAAGAATGTTTAACTACTATTTATGCGCCTGCGCCGGGGCTTTCCGCGCCAGAGATATTGAACTTTGGCAGGTACTGTTTAGTCGCGGCGTAGAGGGCGGGATCCGCGTGTATCGTTAACGTTCTGCCTGATAAGCGAAGCGCCATCAGGCAGTAAATACCTGAGAAGCGCTCCTTGTTACATCTTAGCCCAGCTCACTCTCCGCTAGCGCTTTAAACACCATCGCTACGGCGTGCGCGCCGGGGTCCATGTTTCCGAGCAGGCTTTCGCTGCTCAGATACGATGCGCGACCCGCATTGGCTTTGCTCGACAAACAGGTTCGTTCGGCTCCCGCTTGCGCGGCGTCGAATGCGGCCTGCAGATTTTTCGGCTGTGTGAGCAGCGAAGTCAGGGCCGGTTGCAGCGCATCAATCATCGTGCGATCGCCTTCGTCTGCGCCGCCGTAGAACTTCATCTGCGCCAGCCCCGTATTTAGCGCTTCGACAACGTTAGCGCCCTGTTCCAGTTTCTGCCCGGCGGCGGTAAAGAAGATTGACATCAGCACACCGCTGGAACCGCCCATCACCACGGTCAGACGTTCGCCAATCAGCGCGAACAGCGTGGCAAGGTTATCCAGCGGCAGTTGCTGGCGATGCAGCAGGCTGGCAATTTCACGCGCGCCGGCGGCAAAGGTCGAACCGGTATCGCCATCGCCGACTTTGGCATCCAGCGCATTCAGATGAGTCTCCAGATCGGAAAGGGTTGCGGTGACCAGCTCCACAATCCCGGCCACCAGGGCGTTTGCCGAAGGCTGGAATTCCACGCGGGCGCTACGCTGAGATGACGCTACACAGGTGATTTCACGTGGTGGGACCGGCGTCGGCCAGTTGCTGGTTTCCACTTCGGTGAGCAGTGCTTTTTCGATGCTCTCTTCCAGCACTATGGCCGTCAGTGAGAAGCCTTTCATATCCAGCGCGGTGACCAGCGAGGCCGGGCCAATTAGCCAGTCGATACGCGAGTGCAGCGGGCTGCTGGCGAGTTCGCGGGTGATGATGGCCATTTCGGCCACGGAAACGCCGCCAAGATTATTAATCATCACCGCCAGACGACCGGTTTCAGGCAGGGCGGCCAGCAGTTTATCCACCATCAGGTTTACCACTTGCGCACTGTTTTGGGTGTCGATAACCGATGCGCCTGGTTCGCCGTGAATGCCCATACCCAGCTCCGCATGACCCGGATGATGACGAGGGGCTGCGTCGGTTTCTTGCGGCAGATGACAGCTGGAAAGCGCTACGCCCAGGCTAAAGGTGTTGCTGGCTGCGTACTGCGCTTCACGCAGGACGGTGGCGAGGTTATAGCCGCGTTCGGCAAAATAGCCTGCGATTTTATGCACCAGGATAGTTCCCGCAATGCCACGTGGGTGTTTGTTATCCGGCAGGGAGATGTCGTCGCCGACAATCAGCATTTCAACGTTATAGCCAAGGCGACGCGCCTTCTCGGCGGCGAGACCGAAATTAAGACGGTCACCGGTGTAGTTTTTCACAATCAACAAACAGCCAGCCTCACCGGTCACCGCCTGAATGGCGGTCAGTACTGCATCCACGCTCGGGGAGGCGAAAACATCGCCGCAGACCGCAGCGGTTAGCATGCCTTTACCGATAAACCCAACGTGCGCGGGTTCGTGTCCCGAACCGCCGCCGGAAATGACCGCTACGTTATTTTTATTAAGGTCACGACGGACCACGATGCGAATGGCCGGATCGCTTTCCAGACGCGCCAGGTTATTCCACGGGCTGGCGATAATCGCCCCGTCGATGACGTCGCTCACAAGATGGGTGCGTTGGTTAAAAAAGAATTGAGACATAACGGCTCCTCGAGGTTGAGTGAAAGACAAACCCCCGAATGTAGGATCATGGTGCGGAGGCAATGAAGAGATTCTGGCGAAGTCAGCGTGGAAAAAAACAACGCTAAAATGAGTTTCATTACGGAACGTTGATGCTGTTTTTTGTTCCGAAATGAAACTTAAAAAGACGGGGAATGATCATAATGCGAGCTCGCTCGACTTTTTTCTCCTGCGATCAGCGCCGCTCATACGGCGCAGTCAGCCTTTTTTTTGCCGGTTTTAATACAACTGCATGAGTAAAAGAGGAACTGAGCTTCGTGTTTGCCGGAGATTTGGGGGTAAATGTACGGATCGGGATCGCAAACCTTATCATTTTTGTGGATAAGCGTTCCAGAATGGAACGTTCGTCGTTTTTATCTGTTTCATATCAGAACAAAATGACGAAAGATTTTTTTGTTCACGCCTCGCCATACAGTTATTGCATCGCTCCGGTACCTCCTGTTTTTGCCGACAGCAACAGGCCAAACAGGTTAACGCCAGGGCTCACCATGTAAAAACATGTACTTATTTGAGGATGAAAGGAATGCTAAAAGTTATTCAATCTCCAGCCAAATATCTCCAGGGCCCTGACGCTTCCACCTTATTTGGTCAATACGCTAAAAATCTGGCGGACAGCTTTTTCGTGATTGCGGATGACTTCGTGATGAAGCTGGCGGGAGAGAAGGTACTCAATGGCCTGCACAGCCACGACATTAGCTGCCACGCGGAACGCTTCAACGGTGAATGCAGCCATATTGAAATTAATCGCCTGATTGCCATTCTGAAACAGCACGGTTGCCGCGGCGTGGTTGGGATTGGCGGCGGGAAAACGTTGGATACCGCCAAAGCGATTGGTTACTACCAGAAGCTACCGGTGGTGGTGATCCCGACTATCGCCTCTACCGATGCGCCAACCAGCGCGCTGTCGGTTATCTATACCGAAGCCGGTGAGTTTGAAGAGTATCTGATCTACCCGAAAAACCCGGATATGGTGGTGATGGACACCGCAATCATTGCCAAAGCGCCGGTACGCCTGCTGGTGGCCGGGATGGGCGATGCGCTCTCAACCTGGTTTGAAGCGAAAGCCTGTTATGACGCCAGAGCGACCAGCATGGCGGGCGGACAGTCCACCGTAGCGGCGCTGAGCCTGGCGCGCCTGTGCTATGATACCCTGCTGGCGGAAGGCGAAAAGGCACGCTTTGCCGCGCAGGCTGGCGTGGTGACTGATGCGCTGGAGCGTATTGTCGAAGCGAACACTTACCTCAGCGGCATCGGCTTTGAAAGCAGCGGTCTTGCAGGGGCGCATGCTATCCACAACGGTTTTACGATTCTGGAAGAGTGTCACCATTTGTACCACGGTGAAAAAGTCGCCTTTGGTACGCTGGCGCAGCTGGTGCTGCAAAACAGCCCGATGGAAGAGATCGAAACCGTGCTGAATTTCTGTCAGAAAGTAGGCCTGCCGGTAACGTTAGCGGAAATGGGCGTGAAAGACGACATTGACGGCAAGATCATGGCCGTAGCCAAAGCGACCTGCGCAGAAGGTGAAACCATCCACAATATGCCGTTCCCGGTGACGCCTGAGAGCGTACATGCCGCGATACTGACGGCAGACCTGCTGGGACAGCAGTGGCTGGCGCGTTAATCAGTCGTCGGTAAGTTTTTATCCGGCATCTTCTCCCCCCTCTGACAGTCTCTGCCGGAGGGGTTGTCTATGGTAAAACAGCGGAAAGGGATATGACGACGCACACTCAGGACATTGGGAAGGAAGTCTCTTCGGTCATTGCCCAGTCATGGCATCGTTGCGGCAAGTTTATGCAGCGGGAAACCTGGCAGGCGCCGCATCAGGCGCAGGGCCTGACCTTTGAGTCGATCTGTCGTCGCAAAACGGCGCTGCTGACGATTGCTCAGGCCGCGCTGGAAGATGCCTGGGAGTTTATGGACGGCCGTCCGTGCGCGTTGCTAATTCTGGATGAATCAGCCTGTATTCTCAGCCGTTGCGGCGATCCGCAGACGGTGGAGCAACTGGCGGAGCTCGGTTTTCGCGACGGCAGTTACTGTGCGGAAAGCATTATTGGCAGCTGCGCGTTGTCGCTGGCGACGATGCCGGGGCAACCGACAAAAACCTCTGGCGATCAGCACTTTAAACAGGCGTTGCATCCGTGGTCGTTCTGCTCTACGCCAGTATTCGATAACCATGGTCGACTGTTTGGCTCCATCTCGCTGTGCTGTCTGGTAGAGCATGAGTGCGTTTCTGATTTATCCCTGACGCTGGCGATTGCCAGAGAAGTCGGCAACTCATTGCTGACTGACAGCCTGCTGGCTGAATCCAACCGCCATCTGAACCAGATGTACGGGCTGCTGGAGAGTATGGATGATGGCGTGATGGCCTGGAACGAACAGGGCGTATTGCAGTTCCTCAATGCGCGCGCGGCGCTGCTTTTGCATCTCGACGCGCAGGCCAGCCAGGGGAAGAATATTAACGACCTGCTCAATCTCCCCATGCTGCTGCGTCGGGCGATCAAACATGCCCGCGGCCTGAATCATGTCGAAGTCACCTTTGAAAGCCAGCACCAGTTTGTTGATGCCGTCATCACCCTGAAACCGATTGTTGAAGAGCAGGGCAACAGCTTTATCCTGCTGCTGCATCCGGTGGAGCAAATGCGTCAACTGATGACCAGCCAGCTCGGCAAGGTGAGCCACACCTTTGAGCAGATGTCGACAGACGATCCAGAAACCCGACGCTTGATCCATTTCGGTCGTCAGGCGGCGAGGGGAAGTTTCCCGATCCTGCTGTGCGGGGAAGAGGGCGTCGGTAAAGAGCTACTGAGTCAGGCCATTCACAATGAAAGCGAACGCGCCAGCGGGCCGTATATCGCCGTGAACTGCCAGCTGTATGCCAACAGCGTACTGGGGCAGGATTTTATGGGCAGTGCGCCTACTGATGATGAAAACGGTCGGCTGAGCCGTCTTGAACTGGCGAACGGCGGCACGCTGTTTCTGGAAAAAATTGAATATCTGGCGCCGGAGTTACAATCCGCGTTGCTGCAGGTGATTAAGCAGGGCGTTTTAACACGCCTGGATGCCCGGCGGCTGATTCCGGTGGATGTCAAAGTGATCGCTACCACCACGGTTGATCTCGCGAATCTGGTGGAGCAAAACCGCTTTAGCCGTCAGTTGTATTACGCGCTGCACTCTTTTGAGATCGTTATCCCGCCGCTGCGGGCGCGGCGTAACAGTATTCCATCGCTGATTTATACGCGGTTGAATAGCCTGAAAAAACGCTTTTCATCCAGCCTGAAGATCGACGACGACGCATTGGCACAGCTGGTGGCCTATTCGTGGCCGGGTAATGATTTTGAGCTGAACAGCATTATTGAAAACATCGCCATCAGCAGTGATAACGGCCATATTCGGCTGAGCAATCTGCCGGATTATCTGTTTGCCGAACGTCCTGGTCTGGAAACGGCGTCTTCACTGCTGCCCGCCAGCCTGACCTTTACCGCCATCGAGAAAGAGGCGATTATCCATGCCGCCCGCGTGACCAGTGGGCGTGTTCAGGAGATGTCGCAACTGCTGAATATTGGTCGCACCACCTTGTGGCGTAAGATGAAGCAGTACGACATTGATGCCAGCCAGTTTAAGCGCAAACATCTGGAGTAGTTTCTTCGATTCTGGCCATCGAGAACAGCGCATCCGACAGCCGGTTGATATAACGCCTGGCCTCATCGCGTAACGTCAGCGTTCTGCCCATCGCAATGAGGATCCGCTCCAGCCGACGCGTCAGGGTTCGCGCAACGTGCAGTTGTGCCGATGCCAGATTTTTCCCCGGAATAACAAACTCTTTGAGCGGGCCGCTTTGCGCCATATTGCGGTCAATAAGCTGCTCCAGCGCCTGAATATCCTCTTTGCCAATACGCTGTTTTAAGCGTGTGAGTCCTTTCTGATCGCTGGCGAGTTCCGCCCCCAGTACGAACAGCATCTTCTGCATAGCGTGCAATTCCTGGCGTAGCTCGGCCTGGCGCGTGCTGGCATAGCAGACGCCAAGCTGGGAAATCAGTTCATCCACCGTGCCGTAGGCCTCAACGCGGATGTCGTCTTTATCGATACGGCTGCCGCCAAACAGCGCGGTCGTGCCGTTATCACCGGTTCGGGTATAGATGCGGTACATTTATTTTATCTCGCTGAAGGGAAGAACTTTAACCAGTTGACCGGCATTGGCACCGAGCGTGCGGATCTGTGCTGTCCCGGCGCGGGTATGTCCGCAGACCAGCGCCCGATCCTCGGGCAACTGGGCATGGGTTAAGGCAATATCACCGGTGGCGTTGAGACCGAGACCCACGCGCAGCGCCGAACTTTTGGCCGCCAGTTTGCCGAGCGCCAGCGCGCAGTCATGATCGTCGCAACAGATTGCCCGGCAGGGAACGCCTTGCTCTTCCAGCCCCCAGCACAGCTCATCAAGCACGCGAGTACCCTGCCAGCGTGAGTGATAAAACAGATGTACGCCCGGTGATGAAAGTGACATTGCGCCCCCTGCGTTATCAGAATGCCTGACGGAAGATCTCGGCAATTTCTTTCTCGTTCCCTTTGCGCGGGTTGGAGAAGGCGTTGCCGTCCTTCAGTGCCATTTCCGCCATATACGGGAAATCGGCTTCTTTGACGCCCAGATCGCGCAGATGCTGCGGAATACCGATGTCGGCGGAGAGGCGGGCAATAGCATGAATGGCCAGCTCGGCGGCATCCATGGTGGAGAGTCCGTCCGTGTTCTCGCCCATAAACTCTGCGATGTCGGCAAATTTTTCCGGGTTAGCGATCAGGTTATAGCGTGCCACGTGCGGCAGCAGTACGGCATTCGCCACGCCGTGCGGCATGTCGTAAAGACCGCCAAGCTGATGCGCCATCGCGTGAACGTAGCCGAGGTTGGCGTTGTTGAAGGCCATACCCGCCAGCAGGGAGGCGTAGGCCATGTTCTCGCGAGCTTTCAGGTTGCTGCCCAGCGCCACGGCCTGACGCAAGTTACGGGAGATCAGGCGGATCGCCTGGATAGCGGCAGCGTCGGTGACCGGGTTGGCATCTTTGGAAATGTAGGCTTCCACGGCGTGGGTCAGGGCGTCCATCCCGGTGGCCGCAGTCAGTGGGGCTGGCTTGCCGAGCATCAGCAGCGGATCGTTAATAGAGACCGACGGCAGGTTGCGCCAGCTGACAATCACAAACTTCACTTTGGTTTTGGTATTGGTCAGCACGCAGTGGCGGGTGACTTCGCTGGCGGTCCCGGCGGTGGTATTCACCGCTACGATCGGCGGCAGCGGGTTGGTCAGGGTTTCAATTCCGGCATAGCTGTAGAGATCCCCTTCGTGAGTCGCGGCGATACCGATGCCTTTACCGCAGTCATGCGGGCTACCGCCGCCAACGGTAACGATGATGTCGCAATGCTCTTTCCGAAAGACCTCCAGGCCGTCGCGCACGTTGGTGTCTTTGGGGTTTGGCTCAACGCCGTCAAAAACCACGACGTCAATACCGGCTTCACGCAGATGTGTGAGGGTTTTATCTACCGCGCCGTCTTTAATCGCCCGCAGACCTTTATCAGTGACCAGCAGCGCTTTTTTACCGCCCAACAGTTTGCAGCGTTCGCCGACCACGGAAATAGCATTGGGGCCAAAGAAGTTCACATTTGGCACCAGGTAATCAAACATACGATAGCTCATAATATACCTTCTTAGATTTAAATTATAATTCAGAGAAACAATTCAATGCGGTTTCTGCTAATAATCTGTCTTGTTCGACGGTACCGCCACTTACGCCAACGGCACCGATTACTTTGCCGTTTAATATGACAGGTAAACCGCCGCCAAAAATAACAATTCGTTGTTGATTGGTGAGCTGCAAGCCATATAGAGAGGCACCTGGTTGTACCGCATCGGTAATTTCATGGGTACCCTGTCGCAGGCAGCAGGCGGTATAAGCTTTATTAAGAGAGATATCACAGCTGGTGACAAACGCGTCGTCCATACGTTGCATTAGCAGCGTGTTCCCGCCGTGATCCACCACGGAAAACACCACCGGAACGTTGATTTCAAGCGCTTTAGCCTCGACGGCCTGCGCCATTTTCTTTGCAGCCGCCAGCGTAATGGTGGCGATTTGTTGGCTCTTATTCACAGTCTCTCCTGAAAAGGTTGTAGGGCTGAGGTCACGAAAATATCGCGCAACAGCTATTTTTATCATTGGCTTTATCTTATTTTCTCGCCCCGCGTTATTAAGTCAATAGGGTGGGAATTTCAAAAATATTACGTTCAGTTTCCTGTTGCGGTGTTTATTGATAATGATCATTTAACCTCGTCACAATTCGCGGTGAATATTCCTGAGCCGCGTTTCAATATGAAACGATGGTTTTTTATTACGTGCCAAATTGGAACGAAATTAATTTTATTTTTTTATTGTCCTGCTCATTTAGAGTTCGGCTATTGCTGATGAAAGGCGAATGCCGGGTGTTGTGTCCCCGGCAATACGGCCCGGCGTCCCTATTTTTTATCTTTTGAGTCCATAAACTATGAGAAGATCAAAACGATTCGAAGTGCTTGCCCAGCGGCCTGTAAATCAGGATGGGCTAATTGGCGAATGGCCTGAAGAGGGGCTGATCGCAATGGAAAGCCCTTACGATCCGGCTTCGTCGGTGAAGGTGGAAAATGGTCGTATTGTTGAGCTGGACGGCAAGAGCCGCGCCGAGTTCGACATGATTGACCGGTTCATTGCCGATTACGCGATTAACGTGCCCGAGGCCGAGCGCGCCATGCAGCTCGACGCGCTGGAGATCGCCAGAATGCTGGTGGATATCCACGTCAGTCGGGAAGAGATCATTGCCATTACGACTGCCATCACCCCGGCGAAAGCGGTGGAGGTGATGGCGCAAATGAACGTGGTGGAGATGATGATGGCGCTGCAAAAAATGCGCGCCAGACGCACCCCCTCCAATCAGTGCCACGTGACCAACCTGAAAGATAACCCGGTACAGATTGCTGCCGACGCTGCTGAAGCGGGGATCCGTGGCTTTTCCGAACAGGAAACAACGGTCGGGATCGCCCGCTATGCGCCGTTTAACGCCCTGGCGCTGCTGGTGGGGTCCCAATGCGGTCGCCCCGGCGTGCTGACGCAATGCTCCGTTGAAGAGGCCACGGAGCTGGAACTGGGAATGCGCGGGCTAACCAGCTACGCCGAAACGGTGTCGGTATATGGCACGGAGTCGGTGTTTACCGATGGCGATGATACGCCGTGGTCAAAAGCGTTTCTTGCCTCGGCGTATGCTTCTCGTGGCCTGAAGATGCGCTACACCTCCGGCACCGGCTCGGAAGCGCTGATGGGCTATTCCGAAAGTAAATCGATGCTTTATCTGGAGTCGCGTTGCATTTTTATCACCAAAGGCGCGGGCGTACAGGGGTTACAAAACGGTGCGGTCAGCTGTATCGGCATGACCGGCGCTGTGCCGTCGGGGATTCGCGCGGTGCTGGCGGAAAACCTGATTGCCTCAATGCTCGACCTTGAAGTGGCCTCCGCCAATGACCAGACCTTTTCCCACTCCGATATTCGTCGTACTGCCCGCACCCTGATGCAGATGCTGCCGGGCACCGACTTTATCTTCTCCGGCTATAGCGCGGTACCGAACTACGACAACATGTTTGCCGGGTCGAACTTCGACGCTGAAGACTTCGATGATTACAACATTCTGCAACGCGATCTGATGGTTGACGGGGGCCTGCGTCCGGTCACGGAAGAGGAGACAATCGCCATCCGCAATAAGGCCGCGCGCGCCATTCAGGCGGTGTTCCGCGAACTGGGCCTGCCGCTGATTAGCGATGAAGAGGTGGACGCCGCCACTTACGCTCACGGCAGCAAAGATATGCCCGCGCGCAATGTGGTGGAAGATTTGGCTGCCGTGGAAGAGATGATGAAAAGCAATATCACCGGGCTGGATATCGTCGGCGCGTTGAGTTCCAGCGGCTTCGAAGACATCGCCAGCAATATCCTCAACATGCTGAGGCAGCGTGTTACTGGTGATTATCTGCAAACGTCGGCCATTCTGGATCGTCAGTTCGACGTCGTCAGCGCCGTTAATGACATCAACGATTATCAGGGACCCGGCACCGGCTATCGCATCTCTGCCGAACGTTGGGCGGAAATTAAAAATATTGCGGGCGTGGTTCAGCCCGGCTCGATCGAATAAGGCGGTACACAGTGGAATGCACAACTGAACGTAAGCCGGTTTTCACCTTGCAGGTGAGCGAAGGCGAGGCGGCTAAAGCGGACGAACGCGTGGATGAAGTCGTGATAGGCGTCGGCCCGGCCTTTGATAAGTATCAGCACAAAACATTGATTGATATGCCGCACAAAGCGATTTTGAAAGAACTGGTTGCCGGCATTGAAGAAGAGGGCCTGCATGCTCGGGTGGTGAGGATTCTGCGCACCTCGGATGTTTCATTTATGGCATGGGATGCGGCAAATCTCAGCGGTTCTGGCATCGGGATTGGTATCCAGTCGAAAGGAACCACGGTGATTCATCAGCGCGATCTGCTGCCTCTGAGCAACCTTGAGCTGTTCTCTCAGGCTCCGCTGCTGACGCTGGAAACCTATCGACAGATTGGTAAAAACGCCGCGCGCTATGCACGTAAAGAGTCGCCTTCGCCAGTGCCAGTGGTTAATGACCAGATGGTACGCCCCAAATTTATGGCCAAGGCCGCGCTGTTTCATATCAAAGAAACCAAACACGTGGTGCAGGATGCTGCGCCTGTCACGCTGCATATTGCACTCGTAAGGGAATGACCATGAACGACAACATCATGACCGCGCAGGATTATCCATTAGCGACCCGCTGCCCGGAGAAAATCCAGACTCCTACCGGCAAACCGCTAACCGAGATTACCCTTGAGAATGTGCTGGCGGGCCGCGTAGGTCCGCAGGATGTGCGTATTTCTCAGCAAACGCTGGAGTACCAGGCGCAGATTGCCGAACAGATGCAGCGTCACGCCGTGGCGCGTAATTTCCGTCGTGCGGCGGAGCTTATAGCAATCCCGGATGCCCGTATTCTTGAAATTTACAACGCGCTGCGGCCGTTTCGTTCTTCATTCGCCGAGCTTCAGGCCATTGCCGATGAACTAGAACATACCTGGCATGCCACGGTGAACGCCGAGTTTGTCCGCGAGTCGGCAGAGGTGTATCAGCAGAGAAACAAGCTGCGTAAAGGCAGCCAGTGACGGAGGTTGTATGCCGTTAATTGCAGGGATTGATATCGGCAACGCCACCACCGAAGTGGCGTTGGCGCAGCATGGCCGGTTTATCGCCAGCGGAATTGTCGCCACGACCGGTATGAAAGGCACACGGGACAATATTGCCGGGGTGGTGGCCTCCCTGCAGCAGGCGCTGAATAACACCCCGTGGTCGCTTCAGGACGTGGCGAAAATCTGCATCAACGAGGCGGCACCGGTGATTGGCGATGTGGCGATGGAAACCATCACTGAAACCATCATTACCGAATCAACAATGATTGGGCATAACCCGCAAACGCCCGGCGGCGTTGGCGTGGGAATGGGAACCATCATCGCCGTGGAGAAGCTGGCGGCGTTGAGTGAAGATAGGTTTGCCCAGGGCTGGATCCCACTGGTCGGTGAGGAGAGGGATTTCCTCGAGGCGGTTTGGTTTATCAATGAGGCGCTGGATCGCGGGGTCAACGTGGTAGCGGCGATCCTCAAAAAAGATGATGGCGTGCTGGTGAACAATCGTCTGCGTCGAACAATGCCGGTGGTAGATGAAGTCACCCTGCTGGAGAAGGTGCCGGAAGGTGTGCTGGCGGCGGTGGAAGTGGCGGCCCCTGGACAGGTGGTGCGAGTGCTGTCGAATCCTTACGGCATCGCGACCTTCTTTACCCTGACGCCCGAGGAAACGCAAACTATCGTCCCCATCGCCAGAGCGCTAATTGGCAACCGTTCCGCCGTGGTGCTGAAAACCCCGCAGGGTGATGTGCGCTCAAGGGTGATCCCGGCGGGTAAGATCTTTATCCGCGGCGAAAAGCGCGGCGGCGAAGCCGACGTAGCGCAAGGCGCACAGGCCATTATGCAGGCGATGAGCACCTGTGCGCCCGTGTGCGATATTCGTGGTGAAGCAGGTACGCATGCAGGCGGCATGCTGGAGCGAGTGCGTAAGGTGATGGCCTCGCTGACCGGTCACGACATGAACGCGGTGTATATTCAGGATCTGTTGGCGGTGGATACGTTTATTCCCCGCAAGGTGCAGGGCGGTATTGCCGGGGAGTGTTCAATGGAGAACGCCGTAGGCATTGCGGCGATGGTGAAATCCGATCGCTTACAGATGCAGGCCATCGCCAGTGAGCTGAGCGCCCGTTTAAACATCCCGGTTGAAGTCGGCGGCGTGGAGGCCAACATGGCTGTCGCCGGTGCGTTAACAACGCCCGGATGTGCTGCACCGCTGGCGATCCTCGATTTAGGCGCAGGCTCCACCGATGCCGCCATTATCAATAGCGATGGCGTTGTGAAAGCGGTCCATCTGGCTGGCGCGGGGAATATGGTCAGCCTGTTGATTCAAACCGAGCTGGGCTTAAGCGATCCGTATCTGGCGGAGGAAATTAAAAAATACCCGCTGGCAAAAGTGGAGAGCCTGTTCAGCATTCGCCACGAAAACGGCGCGGTGGAGTTTTTTCGCGAACCGCTCAGTCCGTCAGTGTTTGCCAAAGTCGTTTATCTGAAAAACGGCGAGCTGATCCCCGTAGATAACCAGACCTCGCTGGAAAAAATTCGGTTGGTGCGCCGACAGGCCAAAGAGAAGGTTTTTGTGACCAACTGCCTGCGCGCTTTACGCCAGGTATCACCCGGGGGCTCTATTCGTGATATGACTTTTGTGGTGCTGGTGGGCGGCTCCTCGCTGGATTTCGAAATCCCGCAGATGATCACCGACGCGCTGGCGCATTACGGCGTGGTTGCCGGACAGGGCAACATCCGTGGTACCGAAGGGCCGCGTAATGCGGTAGCGACCGGGCTGGTTTTGGCCGGGATAGCGAATTAATCGTGCAGAAAACAGCCGCCGCAAGCGTTTAGCTGCGGGGTAAATCAAATAAAGGTGATGTTCTCTTTGATATCCCGGCGGAGTTGGGTACATAGTATAAATGTGTCTCTCACGTGGTTAATTTTAAGGATAAGAGCATGCCAACAGCAATTGAGAAAGCATTGGATTTTATTGGTGGTATGAACACTTCGGCGTCAGTACCCCATTCAATGGATGAAAGTACCGCTAAGGGAATCTTAAAGTATTTGCATGACTTAGGTGTGCCAGCAAGTCCAGAAGCTGTGATGGCACGGGGTGAGCAGGAGGGATGGAATCCCGAGTTCACGAAAAAAGTGGCCGGATGGGCAGAAAAAGTGGCCTCCGGTAACCGCATCCTTATCAAGAACCCAGAGTATTTTTCAACTTATATGCAGGAGCAGCTCAAAGAGCTAGTTTGAGCTGACTATCGAATCAAACTCTAACGGACGTTTCCATCTCTGGATGGCGACGTCCAGAGGGGGACAGTGACCAGCTTGTTGCTGGACAGAGGCATCCCGTAATATATCTTCAGGCCCCGCCTGCCGTATTCTTCCCGGCTCTTATTTCACATTTTAGTGCGAACAGATATTGATTTGTTCCAGCAGGAATCCTTTTGGCTCGTGCCAACATCTACGGAAGAGCCCTCAAAAAAAAGGACCTGCGATTTCTCGCAAGCCCTTGAATCTTGGTGGCCCCTGCTGGACTTGAACCAGCGACCAAGCGATTATGAGTCGCCTGCTCTAACCACTGAGCTAAGGGGCCGTGGCGGTGGATTATAAAGTAACTCCGCGTTGCAATCCAGACATAAGCGTACGGATGCTGTTTTTATAAACAATGTATTTTCAGTCCGTTATACTTGTTCCTCTGATGTATTGATGGGAGTAATTATGGTTAAGGACATACTGGCGCCGGGGCTGCGGGTGGTGTTTTGCGGCATCAATCCGGGGTTGTCTTCCGCAGGTACAGGATTCCCCTTTGCACATCCCGCTAATCGCTTCTGGAAGGTCATCCATCAGGCGGGATTTACCGATCGCCAGCTCAAACCCGAAGAGGCACAACACTTGCTGGACTTCCGTTGCGGCGTGACTAAATTTGTCGACAGACCGACGGTGCAAGCCAATGAAGTGAAGTTACAGGAGATGCGCAACGGCGGTCGTAAGCTCATTGAGAAAATAGAAGAGTATCAGCCCGCCGGACTCGCAATCCTTGGGAAGCAGGCATTTGAGCAGGGCCTCAGCCAGCGTGGGGCGCAGTGGGGAAAACAAACGCTGACTATTGGCGCGACGCAAATATGGGTTTTGCCGAATCCCAGCGGGTTAAGCCGGATTACGCTGGATAAACTGGTGGAGGCGTATCGGGAAGTGAATGACGCCCTGGCCAGACGGGGACTATAAAGAAAAACGCCACCTTGCGGTGGCGTTTATGCTTATGCGGCGAGATTAATCGTCGAGGAAGCTACGCAGCACTTCAGAGCGGCTCGGGTGGCGCAGTTTACGCAGCGCTTTCGCTTCGATCTGACGGATACGTTCGCGGGTAACGTCGAACTGTTTACCGACTTCTTCCAGCGTGTGGTCGGTATTCATATCGATACCGAAACGCATACGCAGAACTTTTGCTTCACGGGCGGTCAGGCCAGCCAGAACGTCGTGCGTTGCGGCACGCAGGCTCTCGGTGGTAGCAGAATCCAGCGGCAGCTCGAGGGTGGTATCCTCGATGAAATCACCCAGATGCGAATCTTCATCGTCGCCGATCGGCGTTTCCATGGAGATAGGCTCTTTAGCGATCTTCAGCACTTTACGGATCTTGTCTTCCGGCATCAGCATGCGTTCAGCCAGCTCTTCCGGCGTCGGCTCGCGGCCCATCTCTTGCAGCATCTGACGGGAGATACGGTTGAGCTTGTTGATGGTCTCAATCATATGTACCGGGATACGGATGGTACGTGCCTGATCCGCGATCGAGCGGGTGATCGCCTGACGGATCCACCAGGTTGCATAGGTAGAGAACTTGTAACCACGACGGTATTCAAACTTATCAACCGCTTTCATCAGACCGATGTTACCTTCCTGAATCAAATCCAGGAACTGCAGACCACGGTTGGTGTATTTCTTGGCGATAGAGATAACCAGACGTAAGTTCGCTTCAACCATCTCTTTTTTCGCACGGCGGGCTTTCGCTTCACCGATGGACATGCGACGGTTGATGTCTTTAACCTGCTCGATGGTCAGGCCGGTTTCTTCTTCAATCTGCTGCAGTTTCTGCAGTCCGCGGTGAACATCATCTGCCACGTCGTGCAGTTTTTCAGACCACGGTTTGTTCATCGCGATTGCCGCGTTGAACCAGGTTTCGCTGGTTTCGTTGCCAGTGAACAGGGTGATGAAGTTTTTCTTCGGCATTTTGCACTGCTCAACGCAGAGCTTCATGATCAGACGTTCCTGAGTACGCACGCGGTCCATCATGACGCGCATGCTGTTTACCAGGTAGTCGAACTGCTTCGGTACCAGGCGGAACTGTTTGAACACTTCAGACAGCTTCTGAATTTCTTCCTGCGCGGCAGCATGGCTGCGGCCTTTCGCTTTGATGGTGTCGCGAGTGATTTCGTACTGAGTACGCAGTTCACCGAATTTTTCACGCGCTAATTCAGGGTCGATGCTGTTGTCGTCATCGCTGCTGTCGTCGTCATCTTCTTCATCTTCGTCTGCATCGTCATCCATCTCTTCCTGAGAGAGCTCAGAACCGACGTGTGTCGCCGTTGGCGCCATGTCTTCTTCCGCGTTCGGATCGACAAAGCCGGTGATCAGATCGGAAAGACGCGCTTCTTCAGCTTCTACACGATCGTATTGCTCAAGCAGGTAGGTGATGGCTTCCGGGTATTCGGCAACGGAGCATTGAACCTGGTTAATCCCGTCTTCGATGCGTTTAGCGATGTCGATTTCGCCTTCACGGGTTAACAGTTCAACGGTACCCATTTCACGCATGTACATGCGGACCGGGTCAGTTGTACGACCGATTTCGGACTCAACGCTGGACAGAACCTGGGCAGCCGCTTCTTCCGCGTCTTCATCGGTGCTGTTGGAGGTTTCAGCAAGCAGCAGATCATCGGCATCAGGTGCTTCTTCCATCACCTGAATACCCATGTCATTGATCATTTGGATGATGTCTTCGATTTGATCTGAATCGACGATATCTTCCGGCAGATGGTCATTGACCTCGGCATAGGTCAGATAGCCTTGCTCCTTACCACGTTGGACAAGTAGCTTCAGCTGTGACTGCGGGTTTTGCTCCATAAGACGGTATCCACACTTAATTCGTTTGATTGGTGTTGGGCGGTAAAACCGCCAACGGCAAAACGAGGGCATACTTATATTTTGCCGCTGCCTCTCCGTGCGGCTGTCGGGGGCTTCCCGAGCGATATTCGGCAGTTAAGCCGTTAAATACTTTTGTCTTTCTGTTATTTCTTGGCCAGTTCCTGGTTCAGCGTCCAGAGTTCCCGGCGTTCTTCGCTGCTTAAACCGTGTGTGCGCTCACGAGCTATCAACTCTTCCTGGCGCAGCTCAAGCATCGAATCAAACATATGGTTGAGTGAGTCGGTGAAGGTTTTTTCTGCGATATCTTTATCTGCTATATCGTCCCACATCGACAGTTTTTCAAGGGTCGCAGCATCATTTGTGCCACGATAGTGTTCTAAAAGTTGTCCGGTGGTCAGACCTGGCTGAGCCAGACAAGTGTTGACCAGTTCTCTGAATAAGCCAAGTCCAGGCAGCTTATTGCTATCCAGTGCACCTAACGGCGGAACCAGCGGGGCGAGACCCGGGTTCTGTACCAGCAACCCTATAAGTATACGCATGGTCGTACGTTTTAGCTGTGGAACAGGGCGGGAAGCCCCATTTTCTGCCAGTTTTGGCATTAAACGTTCAAGCTGGCTGTCATCCAGAATGCCGAGCTTGTTTCCCAACTCCTGTCGCAGATAAATGCGTAACGTTTCGCCTGGTACCTGTGTAATCAGCGGTAATGCCAGCGTGCTGAGCTGTGCGCGTCCGTCTGGAGTACTCAAATCCACCTGCGGCATCAGGCTGTTAAATAAAAACGCGGAGAGTGGCAGCGCCTGCTCCATCCGGGCTTCGAAGGCCTCTTTCCCTTCTTTACGCACCAGCGTATCGGGGTCTTCGCCGTCAGGTAAAAACATAAAGCGTAGCTGGCGTCCGTCTGTCATATAGGGCAGTGCGGTTTCCAGCGCGCGCCATGCTGCGTCGCGTCCGGCACGGTCACCGTCGTAACAGCAAATTACGTTGTTCGTCGCGCGGAACAACAACTGGATGTGATCGGCGGTGGTTGACGTCCCGAGGGATGCCACAGCGTAGTTAATGCCGTATTGCGCCAGCGCCACCACATCCATATAGCCTTCTACCACTAACAGGCGCTGCGGATCGGCGTTATCCTGCTGGGCTTCATAAAGGCCATACAGCTGGCGACCTTTATGGAAAATATCGGTTTCCGGGGAGTTGAGATACTTCGGCAGGGCATCGCCCAGCACGCGTCCACCAAAACCAATGACTCGCCCACGTTTGTCGCGGATGGGGAACATCACCCGTTCGCGGAAGCGATCGTAACTGCGTCCCTGATCGTTGGTGACCAACATTCCCGCATCGACCAGCGATTTACGATTCTCAGCATTGCCGCCAAACCGTTTCAGGACGTTGTCCCAGCCGGGGGGCGCAAAACCAATAGCAAAACGGGTGATAACGTCGCTACTTAATCCTCGCTTTTCCAGGTACTGGCGCGCGGGGGTAGCGGCGGGTTGCATCAAAGACTGTTGATAAAAAGTGTTCAGGCCGTCCATCAATTGATAAAGGCTTTGCCGTTGATGGCGCTCTATCTGACTAGGGCCACTGCCTGCTTCATAGGGCACTTCAAGGTTGTGCATTGCGGCCAGTTCTTCGACGGTTTCCACAAACTCGAGCTTGTCGTAGTTCATGAGAAAGTCGACGGCGTTGCCATGTGCGCCACACCCAAAGCAGTGATAAAACTGTTTCTCACCGTTTACGGTGAAAGAGGGGGTTTTTTCGTTATGGAACGGACAGCACGCGTGATAATTTTTGCCCTGCTTCTTCAGCTTTACCCGCGCGTCGATGAGATCGACAATGTCGGTTCTTGCCAGCAGGTCATTTATAAATACGCGTGGAATTCGTCCAGCCATATGCCCCGTTTATTTTTTTATGACTTATATACACAAAATCATTCAAGATGCTTCAATACGGCAAGGGAGCGAATCCTCAGGAGCGTACATCAGTACGTGACTGGAGGGAACGACTGCAGCCAACGCAGAGGCAGCTTGAATGATGACGCGTATAAACGAAAACAAGCCGCGCATTCCTTCCGGAAGCACGGCCTTACAACTACAACTCTGTCTGAATTGAGAGCCTTGGCTCTCAATGGATTAGTACAGACGAGTACGGCGTGCGTTTTCGCGAGCCAGTTTCTTCGCGTGACGTTTCACAGCAGAAGCTTTAGCGCGCTTACGTTCAGTAGTCGGTTTTTCATAGAACTCACGACGACGAACTTCCGCCAGAACACCTGCTTTTTCGCATGAACGCTTGAAGCGACGCAGTGCTACGTCGAACGGCTCGTTTTCACGTACTTTAATTACCGGCATGTAACTCTCACCTTTATAAATTCGGTTTGCCGCTGGCATCAACGCCAGCTTATTTCAAAATGGTGCGGAATTTTACTGCAATTGCTGCTGCTTTGTAAAGCACCGACGCGATTTTGAAAGGGACTTTTATAAGGATAAGGAGTATACACGAGCGGAACTCCTGGGGCGAACAAAGTTTTACATCAACCCGCATTGGTCCTACACTGCGCGGTAATAGAGCGAGGTAAAACAAGTCATGCGTGTACTGGGTATTGAAACATCCTGCGATGAAACCGGCATCGCCATTTACGACGATGAAAAAGGTCTTTTAGCCAACCAATTGTATAGTCAGGTGAAATTACACGCTGACTACGGCGGCGTAGTGCCAGAACTGGCCTCGCGCGATCACGTACGTAAAACCGTACCGCTGATCCAGGCCGCGCTGAAAGAAGCGGGACTGACGGCAAAAGAGATTGATGCGGTGGCGTATACCGCAGGTCCTGGTCTGGTTGGCGCGCTGCTGGTCGGCGCAACCGTAGGACGTTCGCTGGCGTTCGCCTGGGGCGTACCGGCAATTCCTGTACACCATATGGAAGGGCATCTGCTGGCGCCGATGCTGGAAGATAATCCCCCTGCTTTCCCGTTCGTTGCGCTGCTGGTTTCCGGCGGTCACACGCAACTGATCAGCGTCACCGGTATTGGGCAGTATGAATTGCTGGGTGAATCGATAGATGATGCCGCTGGTGAAGCGTTCGATAAAACGGCCAAGCTGCTGGGGCTGGATTATCCTGGCGGCCCAATGCTGTCAAAGCTTGCATCGCAAGGCGTTGAAAAACGCTTTGTCTTCCCGCGCCCGATGACCGACCGTCCGGGTCTGGATTTCAGCTTCTCCGGCCTGAAAACTTTCGCCGCGAATACCATTCGTAATAACGAAAATGACGATCAGACGCGTGCAGATATCGCCCGTGCGTTTGAAGATGCTGTGGTTGATACGCTGATGATCAAGTGTAAACGCGCGCTGGATCAAACCGGTTTTAA
Source organism: Citrobacter sp. RHBSTW-00599 (assembly GCF_013784065.1). Lineage (NCBI taxonomy): Bacteria > Pseudomonadati > Pseudomonadota > Gammaproteobacteria > Enterobacterales > Enterobacteriaceae > Citrobacter > Citrobacter sp. RHBSTW-00599. Next base: position 652,967 of record NZ_CP056717.1, read on the forward strand.
ACGTCTGGTGATGGCGGGGGGCGTGAGCGCTAACCGTACGCTGCGTGCAAAACTGGCCGAGATGATGCAAAAGCGTCGTGGCGAAGTGTTTTACGCGCGTCCGGAATTTTGCACCGATAACGGGGCGATGATCGCCTACGCGGGCATGGTGCGTTTTAAAGCGGGTGCAACGGCGGATCTTGGCGTGACCGTGCGTCCTCGCTGGCCGCTGGCGGAATTACCGGCGGCATAAGCACATAATATTGTAGGCCCGGTAAGCGTAGCGCCACCGGGCAATACTCTACTCCCGCAGCATCCCTTTCTCTTCCAGAAACGCGATAATTTTTTCCAGACCTTCTCCGGATTTTAAATTACTAAACGTCCACGGACGCTCGCCGCGCATGCGTAGGGTATCGCGCTCCATCACCTCCAGCGAGGCGCCCACGTAAGGGGCCAGATCGGTTTTATTGATCACCAGAAAATCAGATTTGGTGATCCCCGGGCCACCCTTACGCGGGATCTTCTCACCTTCGGCAACGTCGATCACATAGATCGTCAGATCCGCTAATTCCGGGCTGAAGGTGGCGCTCAGGTTATCGCCGCCGCTTTCCACAAAAATCAGATCCAGATTGCCGAATTTCTCGCTCAGCGCCTCTACGGCGGCCAGATTCATCGACGCATCTTCACGGATAGCGGTATGCGGGCAACCGCCGGTTTCCACGCCGACGATCCTGTCTGGCTCCAGTGCGCCTGCTTCGGTGAGAATGCGCTGATCTTCTTTGGTATAGATATCGTTGGTTACCACCGCCAGTTGATAGCTGCTGCGCATGGATTTGCATAACGCTTCCAGCAGCGCCGTTTTGCCGGAGCCAACCGGGCCGCCAACGCCCACGCGCAGGGGATGCTTGTTGTTACTCATTTTTTCTCCTCAGGAGCGGAATAATCGGGAATATTGGGTTTCATGCCGGGCAGATGCGATGGCCGCCAACGGCGTTGCGGAGCCGAGGCTGGCGTCAGGACACGCCAGCGCCTGTGCCAGACCTTGTGCATACCGGTTGCAGAGCGCAAAGATCAAACGCTGGGCCGCCTGCTGCCCAAAAGGGACCAGTTTGACGCCAGCCATCACTGCGCTCTCAATCCAGCTGTAGCCGAGGCTTAACGCCAGCTCCGTCAGGGGGATTTTCCAGCGCACGCCCAGCCAGGCCATACCGCAGAGTTGGCTGTCGACAAAGAGCGCGCGCCACTCCCGCGAGCAATCCGCTTCCCAGTCGGTGACCAGCCGCGTAAACGCCGCGCCCCGACTGCGTTCTTCATCCCGTAGTTCGCGGGTTTCCCGACAGGCCAACAGGTAAGCGCTCCAGCGGCGTGCTGCAGCGAGATCGTCCTGCTCGCAGGCGCGATACAGTCTCGCCAGTAGCGGTAGGTCGACGGTAAAGAAGTTCTGCTCCATCTGCTGGATTTGCCAGTCAGAGAAGTCATCGGCGCTTTTCACCCAGCCGATTTCAACCGCCCACTCCAGACCCTGGGACCAGGTAAACGACCCCACCGGGAGAGCGCTGCTGGCGAGCTGCATCAGACGCAGCTGTTGGATGTTATGCATCAGTGCGCATGGGCGTGATGATGCCCGTGTGATTCACTGGCATAAGCGCCTGCTTCCGGTTCAAACGGTAGTTGAGCGAACGTCACCTCCAGGCTGAACTGGCGCAACATGGCGTCCAGCACATGATCGTGATGGTAGCGCAACTCATCCGGCAGAATTTGCAGCGGAACGTGGCGATTGCCGAGGTGATAACAGGCTTTGGCGAGCAGGAAAGGATCGGCGCAGCGCACCACGGAAACCGACTCCGGCGCGGCGATCACTTCGATCACCTCGCTGCCATCTTCGGTGGTCAGCAGATCACCACTGCGTAACAGCAAACCGCGCGGAAGCATTAGCCCGGCTTCGCGACCGTCGTTCAGCGTCACTCTGGCACGGCTTTTTACTCGAATATCAATGGGTAGCGTGACGCTTGCGGTGACGCGGTGGGCGTGGTCAAGGCGTTGGGTCAGGTAGATCATCGTCACTCCTCAAAACAGGAAATAGCGTTGCGCCATCGGCAAAACGTCTGCCGGTTCGCTGGTGATAAGTTCGCCATCAATGCGCACCTCATAAGTCTGAGCATCGACGGTGATATTGGGTTGCAGGCCGTTGTGGATCATGTCGGCCTTTTTCACCGTCCGACAGCCTTTGACGACGGCGATGGCGCTTTGCAAATTGAGCTGCTGCGGGATGTTTTGCGCGTTAGCGGCCTGCGAAATAAAGGTCAGCCGAGTACGATGCCGCGCCGCGCCAAGTGCGCCGAACATCATGCGGTAATGCACCGGCTGCGGGGTGGGGATCGAGGCGTTGATATCGCCCATCGGCGCACAGGCGATCATCCCGCCCTTTACGATCGTCGCTGGTTTTACGCCAAAAAAGGCTGGGGACCACAGCACCAGATCGGCCAGTTTGCCAGGCTCAACGGAGCCAACTTCGTGGGCGATGCCGTGGGTTAGCGCCGGGTTGATGGTGTATTTGGCGACGTAGCGTTTAACGCGCTGGTTGTCGTTGTCGCCTGTTTCTTCCGCCAGCGGACCACGCTGAACCTTCATGCGGTGCGCCACCTGCCAGGTGCGCAGGATCACTTCGCCCACGCGCCCCATCGCCTGTGAATCGGACGAGGTCAGGGAAAACGCGCCAATGTCATGCAGCACATCTTCGGCAGCGATCGTTTCCCGGCGAATGCGTGATTCGGCAAAGGCCACGTCTTCGGCGATATCCGGATCGAGGTGGTGGCAAACCATCAGCATGTCGAGATGCTCGTCGATGGTGTTGACGGTATAGGGCAGCGTCGGGTTAGTGGAGGAGGGCAGAATATTCGGATGCGCGCAGGCGGTGATGATATCTGGCGCATGGCCGCCGCCCGCGCCTTCGGTGTGGAAGGTATGAATGGTGCGATCGCCAATCGCCGCCAGCGTATCTTCAACGAAACCGGACTCATTGAGCGTATCGCTGTGCAGCGCCACCTGGATATCCATCTCCTCTGCCACTTCCAGGGAACAGTTGATGGTGGCTGGCGTGGCGCCCCAATCTTCATGGATTTTCAGGCCAATGGCGCCCGCGGTGATTTGCTCGCGCAGGGCGTCAGGGTTTGAGCCGTTGCCTTTACCCAGCAAACCGATGTTAACCGGCAAGGCGTCTGCCGCCTGCAGCATGCGCGCGATGTACCACGGACCCGGCGTGCAGGTGGTGGCGTTAGTTCCTGCTGCCGGGCCGGTGCCGCCGCCGATCATCGTCGTTACGCCGGAAACCAGCGCCTCCTGTGCCTGCTGTGGACAGATCCAGTGAATATGCGTATCCACGCCGCCCGCGGTGACGATCTTGCCTTCCCCGGCGATGACTTCAGTTCCCACGCCGATCGGGATCGTGACGTCGGGCTGAATATCAGGATTACCCGCTTTACCGATGGCGAAGATCCTGGCGTCCTTGATGCCGATATCCGCTTTCACGATCCCCCAGTGATCGACGATCAGGGCGTTGGTTATCACCAGGTCCACACACGCTTGCGCGCGCATTTGTCCCTGGCCCATGCCGTCGCGGATCACTTTCCCGCCGCCGAATTTGACCTCTTCGCCGTAGGTGGTGAAGTCTTTTTCCACCTCAATCCACAGGTCGGTATCCGCCAGACGTACCTTATCGCCGGTGGTTGGGCCAAACATGTCGGCGTACGCCTGCCGTGAAATTTCACTCATCATTTGCCTCCAGCGCGCCCATCACTTCGCTGCGAAAACCCACGATCCTTTGTGCGCCAGCGACGCGTACCAGTTCGACTTCGCGTTTTTGTCCCGGCTCAAAACGTACCGCCGTGCCCGCAGGAATGTTTAGACGAAAGCCGCGTGCAGCCCGCCTGTCAAAGCGCAGCGCCGGGTTCACCTCGGAAAAGTGATAGTGCGATCCCACCTGGATGGGTCTGTCGCCATGGTTTTCCACCACGATCGTACAGGTTTCCCGCCCCTGATTGAGCGCGATATTGCCTTTGGCTATCTGATATTCACCAGGGATCATTGCCGCTCCTTAAACGATCGGGTTGTGGACGGTGACCAGCTTTGATCCGTCCGGAAACGTCGCTTCAACCTGAATATCTGGGATCATCTCCGGAACGCCTTCCATCACCTGATCGCGGCGCAGGACGTGACGCCCGTCTTCCATCAGCGAGGCCACGGTTTGACCATCGCGTGCCCCTTCCATGATGAAAGCGCTAATTAGCGCCACCGATTCCGGATAGTTCAGCTTCAGCCCGCGGGCCAGGCGACGTTCTGCCACCAGCGCGGCGGTAAACAGCAACAACTTGTCTTTTTCTCTGGGGGTCAGTTCCATACGGGGTCTCTTAGGTTTGCCAGATTCGCGGTAGTACGGGCGGTTTGTGTGTCAAAAGCGGGCGCAGAAATTGCCAGATGTCACGCATAACGCGCTGAACAATCGGGTTGTCGTCGGCAAGAAAGCGGATCGTCAGCAGTGAGTCGTTAAGCGTTGCCCCGGCGTAATCGCCAAGCGGCGTCAGCCGCTCGCGCGTACCTTCCAGCATGTTTTCAGTGGCCGGATAACACAGCAACGTGCCGACCCAGGGATGGTGCGCGACGCCGCTCAGCTCCCCCTTCTGCAACTGCAAGCGCTCTATCAGCAGCGGCTGCCCATCTCGCCACACTTCCAGACGGTTTTGCAGCGTGCCGTGGCTGAAGGACTCCTGCATAACCGGTCGCCCAAGGCACAGCAGATCCCAGGCCAGCAGTCGACTCTCTGACGCGATGTGAAAGACGGACTGGATAGTGGCGTTGGCGCCGGGAAAGAGGATCGTATCCTGGGGGAGCCACTCCAACGTGGCGTGCGGCGCGAGCGTGAAATGTTGGCGCAGCAACGCCTGCGGCCCACCGCTGCGATAAAACTTTCCCGCGCCGGGCTGGGTGATTAACGCATGGCTGTTTTCGTTGAGAGTTACGGCAATGTGTAGTTCATCCCCGCCGACGATCCCCGCGGGTGGATGAAGCAAATAGAGGTGGCAGACGTCCTCTTCCGGGTAAAACGGGCGCTGAACCGTCAATGGACCATGATGACGCGCCGAGGCGAGCACCGTGTTGTGCCCAGTGCGGGTGAAATGCAGATCCAGTTCGGCCTGCCAGCCCCGTGTGAGTGTCTCGTGCGCAACCGTGTCCAGAGCGTTTCCCTTATCAGCATGAGGGTGTTTGCATACAAAAAAGTATGCCTCAGCACATCGGGAAATCGATCATATGAGAAGCTTATGGATAAAGGGGCGACAATATGCCGCCCCAATGGGGTTTTACAGTAAAACGAGGGGCATCCAGACCAGACCGGTAATCACCAGTAGCACAAGGAAAATCAGGCCAAAAATAGCACCGAGTCGCCAGTAATCCACCGTAGGCAAATAGCCGCTGCCGTAGTAGATAGGGCTAGGACCGGTGGCATACGGGGTCAGAATGCTGCCGAGACCAATGGCTGCGCCGACCATCAGGCAGAAGACCGGAAGTGGAATTTCCGGCATTGCCAGTGCGGCGGCAATCATCATCGGCGCCAGGGCGGAGGTATACGCCGTGGCGCTGGCAAAGAAGTAGCGCAGCAGATAGAACACCACAATGAGCGCCACCATCACCATCATCGGCGAATAGCCGCTCAACCCGTTTGCCAGCAGCTTGCCGAACCAGGTAATAAAACCGGTGTTATTGAGTCCGGTCGCCAGCGTTATCAGCGAGGCCAGCCAGAAAAAGACGTTCCACGCGGCTTTATTACTGACGATGTCATCCCAGCTAATGATGCGCAGTACCAGCATCAACGCCACTACGCTGTATCCGACCATCGCGGCGTCAATGTAATCGCCGCCGAAGATCCACAGCACCAGTGCGCCGACCATCAGCACCAACATCTTTTTCTCGCGTGCGCAGAGCGGTCCCATTGCTTTTAGCTCTGTATCCGCCCAGCGCGGAACCTGATCACCGGATTTCAGCACCGGTGGATACAACACGTACGCCAGCCAGGGCACAATCAGCACCAGTAAAATACTCAGCGGCAGCATGCCTAAGAACCAGTCGCCCCAGCTCAGCGCCGTGTGGGACGCGCCTTTCATCAGGCCGATTAACAGCAGGTTTGGCGCCATCGCCGTTAAGAAAATGGCGCTGGTGACGCAGTCGGCGACAATGCCCATCCACATAATGTACGAGCCAATGGAGCGAGAACTGGCGCTATTGGGCTGCGAGTTATACAGCGGCGGTAGGTTGCGGATAATCGGGTAGATTATTCCGGCCCCGCGCGCGGAGTTGGATGGCGTGACGGGAGCGAGGATAAGTTCAGAGAACATCACCGCATAGCCAAGAAATAGCGTCCGGTGCCCCATCTTTTTCACCAGCATCAGCGCGATACGTCGACCGAGCCCGGTTTTCTCATAGCCGGTACCAAACATAAAGGCCGCGAAGATAAGCCAGATTACCGAGTTTGAAAAACCAGAGACCGCCCATGACAGCGATTTGGCGGTAAATTTAAAACCGTCCTGCACGAGTTGCTCCGGGCTGAACAGCAGCCACGGTGAAAGGACGGCGATGATCGAAATGCCAATCATCGCCACCACCGCGCCCGGTACAGGTTCCAGAATAAGCCCCACAATCACACCGGTAAAAACGGCAAAATAGAGCCAGGTGTGGCTCTCAAGGCCGTTGGGGACGGGCAGTACAGCAATAATGGCGATGACCACCAGCGGAGCCAGGTATCGCCACCAACCAGCTAAAGGTGCCATTGTTGTATCCCTACGAAAAGGGAGAGGCGCAGCGCCTCTCCGGGAGGGTTATTTGATGTAGTGCACGTGCTCGCAGATTTCATCGACGATAGGATCGCGACGTTCGGCGAACAGCTTTTTGTTTTCGGCGATCAGGTTATTGCCGTGGGTATCGATGGAAACGATCAGCGGGCCGAACTCTTTCACCCGACATACCCACAGGGATTCCGGCATGCCAAGTTCGGTCCAGTGTACCTCTTCGATCTCTTCAACCTGGGTTGCCGCCACGACCGCACAACCTGCCGGGAAGATTACGTGCAGCGCTTTAAACTGCTTGCAGCCTGCTTCCGTTAGCGGTCCCATGCCGCCCTTGCCGACCACCAGTTTGACGCCCGTCTGCTCGATAAAGTCTTTCTCAAACGCTTCCATACGCATGCTGGTGGTTGGGCCAACGGAGACCATCTCCCATTTTTCACCGTTCTTACGTACGATGGGCCCCGCGTGGAAAATGGCTTTGCCGTTCAGGTCATAAGGAATCGGGCGCTTCAGTTCGATCAGGCGGCGGTGACACACGTCACGGCAGGTCACCAGCGTACCGGTCAGGTAGATGACATCGCCAACGCGAATGTCGGCCAGATCTTCGGCTTTGATCGGGGTTGTGAGGATCTTTTTCATAACGCGCTCCGGGTGTGAGACAGGTTTTCGAAGGAGAGGTCAGCATGAACCAACAGCGTGCCGCGACGGTGTGCCCAGCAGCCGGTAGAAACGGCAACGCCGATAGTCGACGGATGGCGTGCGGCGGATTCGATATGCACGCCCATCACCGAGCTATTCCCGGTCAACCCTTGCGGGCCAATGCCCAGACGGTTCAGCCCTTCTTCCAGACGCAGTTCCAGTTCGGCCGCTTTTGGATTCGGATGACGTGATCCGATAGGACGTAGCACCGCTTTACGAGAAAGGACGGCGGCGGTTTCCACGGAGGTGGCAATACCTACGCCCACCAGCACTGGCGGGCAAGCGTTGACTGCCAACGTGGAGATATTTTCGAAGACAAATTTCACCACGCCCTCGTAGCCTTCAGAAGGCATTAACACTTTTGAACGTCCCGGCAGCGTACAACCGCCGCCTGCCATGTAGACTTCGATTTCCGCGTCGTCGTTATCAGGGATGATGTCCCAGGTGACCCACGGCACACCGGTACCGGTATTTTTGCCGGTATTCACTTCGTCAAAAATCTCGACCGCGTTATGGCGCAGCGGCGCTTTTACCGTGGCGTCTTCAACGGCCTGTTTCAGGATGCTTTGCAGTTCGCCCAGCAGCGGAAAACGGGAGCCGACCTTCACAAAGAACATAATCTCGCCGGTGTCCTGACAGGCCGGACGGTTCAGGTCGATAGCTTTCTGCATGTTGTCAAACATGGTGTGGTAGATGATTTTACCCATCGGCGAAGTTTCGCCTTCACGCAGCTGTGTTAATTTATCTACGACGTCGTCAGGCATGCGGGTAGAAATCATGGCGGTAAAATCGGCGACAATGTTTGTCAGCGTAGTTATCGCATTTTGGTTATTTTGATTGCTCATCTTGTTAACTCCAGTTCTTTTATTTATCTGGAAATAAATTCTCCGCCACAAACTACCACTAAAAATGTGGGTTTATATTATTTGCCACTGTGAATATCCAATTAACAGATCGTGAATGATGTTCAGATAAGCAATAAAAATTGCGCAAAGGCAGGGTTTAATACGCATGAGGGAATTACACTGCGGTTAACAACTTTACGGATATACCTATCATGCTGAACACGTATCCCCTCGCGAAAGACCTGCAGGTCCTGGTTGAAATTGTTCATAGCGGCAGCTTCAGTGCCGCCGCCGCGGCGCTGGGCCAAACACCCGCGTTTGTGACGAAACGCATTCAGATCCTTGAGTCCACGCTGGGGACGACGCTGCTAAGCCGCTCCGCGCGCGGCGTGATACTCACGGAGAGTGGTCAACGTTGTTATGAACATGCGCAGGCTATTCTTGCGGGCTATCAGCATCTGGTCGATGACGTCACGCAACTCAAAACGCGCCCGGCAGGGATGATTCGTATCGGCTGTAGCTTTGGCTTTGGGCGCAGTTATATTGCACCGGCTATTACCGAACTGATGCATAGCTATCCTGAATTACAGGTGCATTTTGAACTTTATGATCGGCAAATTGATTTGGCGCAGGATAATATCGATTTGGATATTCGTATTAATGACGAGATTCCGGATTATTATATTGCGCATTTGTTAACGAAAAATAGAAGAATATTATGTGCAGCGCCGACGTATTTACAAAAATACGGTGAGCCGACAACGCTGCAGGAATTAAGTCGTCATGATTGCCTGGTCACTAAAGAACGCGATATGACCCACGGGGTGTGGGAGCTGGATAACGGCCAGGAGAAAAAGTCGGTCAAGGTGGCGGGACATCTTTCCTCTAACAGCGGCGAGATTGTGTTGCAGTGGGCGCTACAGGGAAAAGGGATTATGCTGCGTTCCGAATGGGACCTGCAGCCGTTTCTGGCAAGCGGTGAACTGGTGCGCGTGCTGCCGGACTATGCGCAAAGCGCCAATATCTGGGCGGTTTATCAGGAGCCGCTGTATCGCAGCGTGAAGCTTCGGGTGTGCGTGGAGTTTCTGGCGACGTGGTGCCAGCACCGATTAGGCAAACCGGTAGAGGGGTATCACATTCCCCACGCCGGATAAGACGCTGTTGCGTCGCTATCCGACATTAAAATCACTCTGGGTCTCTTTCGCGTTTTTTCTTCAGCTTGGTCCAGATCTTTGGCTCCTGACGACGCCACAGACGCTGAATGTTGTCATGGTGGCGTAGCAGAATTAAGCACGACAGCATGGACACCGGGAAAGTGAACTGGGGATTGAACCACCAGACGTAAAAGGGGGCGATCAGCGCGCTGACGATAGCGCCTAATGATGAATAGCCGCTTAATAAGACGGTCAGCAGCCAGGTTCCGGCCATCACGCCGGTTAAGTCCCAACCAATCGGCGCAATTGCGCCAAAGGCGGTGGCAACGCCTTTCCCACCTTTAAAGCCGAAGAAGACCGGCCAAATGTGACCCAGACAGGCGGCGATCGCGATCAATCCCAGCCAGAAGGGGCTAATGCCTAGCGCATAGGCACCCCAGACGGGTAACATACCTTTCAGGACGTCGAAAATCAGCACCGCGACGGCGGCTCCTTTGCCACCGATGCGCAATACGTTTGTCGCGCCCGGATTCCCAGATCCGCTGTCACGCGGGTCCGGTAATCCAGCAAGGCGGCATACCAGAATAGCACTGGAAATTGAGCCACAGAGGTACGCGAAGATAATCATTCCAGGCGCGATTGCACTCATAAGCTGTTCCGTTTTGAAAATGTCGTGTAAAACGCTACTTCTGTGGATAATACGCATATTTCGCCGGAAGTGGTATCCGGGTTAGCCAAAAAGCAGGCAGGTCGTGATGGATATTGTATTTATAGAGCAACTTTCTGTAATCACCACTATTGGTGTTTACGACTGGGAACAAACGATCGAACAACAGTTGGTGTTCGATATCGAAATGGCGTGGGACAACCGTAAATCGGCTAAAAGCGATGATGTGGCTGATTGCCTGAGCTATGCTGATATTGCTCAAACGGTTGTTAATCATGTGGAAGGCGGGCGCTTTGCGCTGGTCGAACGCGTGGCGGAAGAGGTGGCGGATCTGCTGCTTAGCCGTTTTAATTCTCCATGGGTGCGGATCAAACTCAGTAAACCTGGCGCGGTTGCCCGTGCGGCGAACGTCGGGGTTATCATTGAGCGTGGCAATAATCTGAAAGAAAATAATTAAAATAATAATATCTAAACCAAACGGGTATAAAAGGGTCTTTATGTCGGCTCGTTTTCGCCGTGGTTTATCTATCTAGAGGTTCATTAATGAGTGATATGCACTCGCTGCTGGTGGCGGCAATTTTGGGTGTGGTCGAAGGATTGACGGAGTTTTTACCCGTTTCCAGTACCGGCCATATGATTATTGTTGGCCACTTGCTGGGTTTTGAGGGTGACACCGCAAAAACATTTGAAGTGGTTATCCAGTTGGGCTCTATCCTGGCGGTCGTGGTGATGTTCTGGCGACGTCTGTTTGGCCTGATTGGCATTCACTTCGGTAAGGTCCCACATGAAGGCACTGGCAAAGGTCGGCTGACGCTGGGCCATATCCTGTTGGGGATGGTTCCTGCCGTCGTACTGGGACTGATTTTCCACGACATCATCAAATCGCTGTTTAACCCGATCAACGTCATGTATGCGCTGGTGGTAGGGGGCGTGCTGCTGATTGCCGCAGAATGCCTGAAGCCGAAAGAGCCGCGTGCGCCGGGTCTGGATGATATGACCTATCGCCAGGCGTTTATGATTGGCTGTTTCCAGTGTCTGGCGCTGTGGCCGGGTTTTTCTCGTTCCGGGGCGACGATTTCTGGCGGTATGCTGATGGGAGTAAGCCGTTACGCGGCCTCCGAATTCTCCTTCCTGCTGGCCGTGCCGATGATGATGGGCGCAACGGCGCTGGATCTCTACAAAAGCTGGACGTTCCTCAGCGCATCAGATATTCCGATGTTTGCAGTTGGTTTCGTGACGGCGTTTATCGTGGCGTTGGTGGCGATCAAAACCTTCCTGCTGCTGATTAAGCGCATCTCGTTTATTCCGTTTGCGATTTACCGCTTTATTGTGGCGGCAGCCGTTTACGTCGTGTTCTTCTGATTTTGCTAGCTTGCCGGATAGCGGCGTTAACGCTTATCCGGCAATGCTCTGTCTACGCTTTCGGGCAACGTTGTTCTTTCCAGGCGGCCACCGCCGCGATCCGACGCCGGGTCAGTTCCTCGCGAATAGCCTGACCTTTGAATCCCGCCTCAACGACGTCTTTCGTTGGTACCGCCTGCGCAACCTGCCAGGCTTCACGCAACAGCCTGCCTTGCGGATAATCCGCCGCTTCAAAACCGGTCCGCCCACGCACGTCGGCCTCGCTGGTCAGGGCGATTTGCTCCACGCGCTGCGGTTTGCGCCAGGCATCGATGGAATCAAACAGCTTAACGATGGTTTTCGGCTGCAGGATCGGGAAGGTATGAATGAGGTCGTGGAACTCGGCTACCAGTTTGGCTAAATCACGGATGTCATTCGGCACGCGCAGGCGTTGGCACAGTTGTTCGACCAGCTTCACGCCAGCCGGACCGTGACCGTGGTGGCGTGGCCACAGCGCTTTTGGCGTCAATGCCTTGCCAAGATCGTGGCACAGCGTGGCAAAACGCACGTCGACCTCCGGACTTAACATGGCCGCCATCGACAGCGTCATCAGCGTGTGAATACCGGTATCAATTTCCGGATGCCATTGCGCGGGCGCGGGAACGCCAAACAGGGCATCTACTTCCGGAAACAGGACGTGCAGTGCGCCGCAGTCGCGCAGGACCTGAAAAAATACCTGTGGGTTACGGGTGGTTAAAGCACCTTCCGTTTCTTTCCACACCCGCTCTGGCGTCAGGTGTTCCAGTTCCCCTGCGGCGTTCATATCGCGCATCAGCGTCATGGTTTCTTCAGCGATACGAAAACCGAGGTGCGCATAGCGGGCAGCAAAGCGCGCCACGCGCAGCACGCGCAATGGATCTTCGCTAAAGGCGGGGGACACATGGCGTAGCAGACGGTTTTCCAGATCGTCGCATCCGTTATACGGATCGATAATCTCGCCGTCGTCATCGCGGGCCATTGCGTTGATGGTCAGATCGCGACGCTGAAGATCGGCCTCCAGCGTCACATCCGGCGCGGCGTAGCAGGTGAATCCGGTATACCCCGAGCCTGATTTGCGTTCGGTACGCGCCAGCGCATACTCTTCCCGGGTTTGCGGATGCAGAAACACGGGAAAATCGCGGCCTACCTGCTGGTAGCCCGCGTCGAGCATCTCTTGCGGCGTGGCGCCGACAACAACCCAATCTTTATCTTTAATCGGTAGCCCTAATAACGCATCCCGAACAGCACCACCGACCAGATAAATCTTCACGCCACTTTCCTTTTGAAATTATGATCCCTTAATCATATGTCAGTGCGGCGGAGAAGGCGATTCAGTTCATCCAGCGATCTTTGCGTTTACGGCTGGGGATCATGTGTGGCAGAACCAGGCCGAGCAACAAACCAAGACCCAGCACGCCGCCGCCGTACATAAACCACTGCATGATGATGGTGCGCTGTTTGTCATCAAGCTGAAGGTTGGCTGCGCTGACCTTCTTTTGCGCCACGATAAGCTCGTTCCTCAGCTTCTGGTTTTCTTGTTTCAGCCCGTCGATTACGCTGTCGCTTTGCGACACTTTTTGCTGCATATCGGCGGTGCGCTGATTCCACGTGGTGTCGATATTATTGAGCTTATCGGTCAAGGTCTTGACCTGGTTTTCCAGATCGGGAACGCGGGTACGCAGGCTCGGCGTACTGTTCAGCTCTTTCAGTGGGATCCAGGCGGTACGTCCGGTGCTGTCTTTCACCTGGGCGTAGTTAGTGTTGGCATCGGTCTGTAATAGCGTGACTTCCTCGCCGGCGTTAACCGTACCCACGAGGCGATAATTATCTCCCGGACCGCTGCGGACCCAGGTGTTCAGTTCGTCAGAAACATAGCGCTTTTCTTCGGCATGAGAGACTGCAGTGGCGCTAAGTGCGAGTAAAGTTAATCCAATCAGGCGTAATTTTGGCATCAGGCTGTCGTTATTGTCATAGAAAGTGGAACGATAGTAGTGGCATCAGTGTCTCTACGCAAAGCATTCGACATCAATCGGAATCATCTGTGTCCTTTTTGCCACCACCCAAAACTTTTACGCCCGTCAAATTGCTCGTTGCATGGCAATTTGGCGCAAAATACTATCTACTGACCATAAAGAACGAGCTTAGTTCGCAGTCAGTTTTCTCAACTGTGACATAACCCATAAGTACAAGACCATGGCCCAGGAAATCGAATTAAAATTTATCGTCAATAGTGACGCTGTAGATGCGCTACGTGAACGTCTGAATACGCTGGGGGGAGAGCATCATGCGCCCAGCCAGTTGCTGAATATCTACTACGAAACGCCGGATGCGTGGCTGCGTGGTCACGATATGGGGCTGCGTATTCGCGGTGAGAACGGTCATTACGAAATGACCATGAAAATTGCCGGACGAGTGACGGGTGGCCTGCATCAGCGGCCGGAGTTTAACGTTGCGCTGAACGCGCCAGAGTTGGATCTCTCCCTGTTTCCAACGGAAGTCTGGCCTGATGGCAAACTGCCCGCTGAACTTGCCTCTCAGGTACAGCCGCTCTTCAGCACCGATTTTTACCGTGAGAAATGGCACCTTGATATCGACGGTAGCCGCATTGAAATGGCCCTCGATCTCGGGGAAGTGAAAGCGGGCGAGTTGGCTGAACCTATCTGTGAGCTTGAACTGGAGCTGTTAAGCGGCGATACCCGTGCGGTATTGAAGCTGGCAAACCAGCTGGTATCGCAAACCGGTTTACGCCAGGGCAGCCTGAGTAAAGCGGCGCGCGGCTATCATCTGGCTCAGGGGAATGCACCGCGTGAACTCAAACCGACGCGCATTTTGAAGGTTCCGGCAAAAGCGAGTATTGAGCAAGGGCTGGAAGCGGCGCTGGAGCTGGCATTATCACAGTGGCAGTACCATGAAGAGCTGTGGGTGCGCGGCGTCAAAGGGGCGAAAGCCGAGGTGCTGGCTGCGATGGGCCTGGTGCGTCACATTCTGATGCTGTTTGGCGGTAATGTGCCGCGAAAAGCGAGTGCTCACTTACGTGATTTGCTGACCCAGTCGGAAGCGATCATTGCGTCTGACGTTTCTGCCGTTTCCGCGGTTTACAGCACGCAAACGGCGATGGCCAAGCTGGCGCTGACCGAATGGCTGGTGACCAAAGGGTGGCAGCCGTTCCTTGATGCGAAGGCGCAGGGTAAAATAGCCGACTCCTTTAAGCGTTTCTCAGATACCCATCTCTCGCGCCATGCCGCTGAGCTGAAAACAGCTTTTGCTCAGCCGCTGGGCGATCAGTACGCCGATCAGCTTCCGCGCCTGACGCGCAACATTGATAGCATGCTGATGCTGGCGGGATACTACGACGAAAAGGTCGCATCGGAATGGATCGCCACCTGGCAGGGTTTACGTCACGCCATTGCGGCCAACCAATACATTGAAATTGAACACTTCCGCAACGAGGCGATTGCTTTGGAACCGTTCTGGCTGCACAGCGGAAAACGATAATCAGGGTGAGGCCGGGATGCCTGATGGCGCTGCGCTTATCAGGCTTACGCGATGGGCGGAAGCGTCATGCAGGCTGGATAAGGCAACATGCCGCTGCCCGGTACTATTCAAAGGATAATCCATAAATGAAGCAGCTCTCTTCACCGTTACAGCAGTACTGGCCGACCGTTGTTGAGCGGCTGCCAGCAGCAATATCTGAGTCCTCGCTTAGCATTCAGGCGAAGTCAGTGCTTACATTCAGTGATTTTTTTCGCGACAGCATTATTGCCCATCCCGAATGGCTGGTCGAACTGGAGAGCACGCCACCCGGGGCGGATGAATGGCAACACTATGCTGATTGGTTACAGCAAGCATTGGTCGACGTTAGCGATGAAAACACGCTTATGCGTGAGCTGCGCCTGTTTCGCCGTCGCATCATGGTGCGTATCGCCTGGGCGCAGACGCTGTCGCTGGTGACGGAAGAGAGTATCTTGCAGCAGCTAAGCCATTTGGCTGAAACGTTGATCGTCGCCGCGCGTGACTGGTTATACGCCGCCTGCTGTCGTGAATGGGGTACGCCCTGTAATCCACAAGGTGTTGCGCAACCGCTGCTGATTTTAGGCATGGGGAAACTGGGCGGCGGCGAACTCAATTTTTCCTCTGATATCGATCTGATTTTTGCCTGGCCGGAGCACGGCAGTACGCAGGGTGGACGTCGCGAGCTGGATAACGCGCAGTTCTTTACCCGTATGGGCCAGCGGCTTATCAAAGTGCTGGATCAGCCCACAATGGATGGATTTGTCTATCGGGTGGATATGCGTTTACGCCCGTTTGGCGACAGCGGCCCGCTGGTGCTGAGCTTCTCCGCGCTGGAGGATTATTACCAGGAACAAGGGCGCGACTGGGAACGCTATGCGATGGTCAAAGCCCGCATTATGGGCGATTCCGACGGTACTTACGTCAGTGAGCTTCGCGCTATGCTGCGGCCTTTTGTCTTCCGCCGCTATATTGATTTCAGCGTGATCCAGTCTCTGCGTAACATGAAAGGAATGATTGCCCGCGAAGTGCGCCGCCGTGGCCTGAAAGACAACATTAAGTTGGGCGCGGGCGGTATTCGTGAAATCGAATTTATCGTGCAGGTATTCCAGCTTATTCGCGGTGGGCGCGAGCCGTCATTGCAATCCCGCTCGCTGTTACCCACGCTCAGCGCCATCAATGCGTTGCACCTGCTGTCAGATACCGACGCGGAACAACTGCGCGCAGCCTATCTCTATTTACGTCGTCTGGAGAACCTGCTGCAAAGTATCAATGATGAGCAGACCCAGACGTTGCCAGGCGATGAACTGAACCGCGCGCGGCTGGCGTGGGGGATGAACGTCGATGACTGGCAGCAGCTAACCGATGTGCTGGCCAGTCATATGGACAACGTGCGCCGGGTGTTTAACGAGTTGATTGGCGATGACGAAGCAGAAACCCAGGAAGAGTCGCTCTCAGAACAGTGGCGTGAACTGTGGCAGGACGCATTACAGGAAGATGACACCACGCCGGTGCTGACGCATCTGGCGGATGACGATCGCCGGCGCGTGCTGTCTCTGATTGCCGATTTTCGCAAAGAGCTGGATAAACGCACCATTGGCCCACGCGGACGCCAGGTGCTGGATCACTTAATGCCACATCTGCTGAGCGATGTCTGTTCGCGTGACGACGCCTCAGTCCCGCTGTCGCGCATCACACCGCTGCTGGTAGGCATTGTGACCCGTACGACCTATCTGGAGCTGCTGAGCGAATTCCCCGGAGCGCTTAAGCATCTGATTTCGTTATGTGCCGCTTCGCCGATGATCGCCAGCCAGCTGGCGCGGTATCCGCTGTTGCTCGATGAACTGCTGGATCCGAACACCTTGTATCAACCCACTGCGACGGATGCCTACCGTGATGAACTGCGTCAGTATTTGCTGCGCGTGCCGGAAGATGACGAAGAGCAGCAGTTGGAAGCGCTGCGTCAGTTTAAGCAAACGCAGTTGCTGCGCATTGCCGCGGCAGATATCGCTGGTACGCTGCCGGTGATGAAGGTGAGCGACCACTTAACCTGGCTGGCGGAAGCTATTATTGATGCGGTAGTCCAGCAGGCGTGGATGCAGATGGTCGCTCGCTACGGGCAACCCACTCATCTTGACGGGCGCGAGGGGCGCGGTTTTGCCGTCGTCGGGTATGGCAAACTGGGCGGCTGGGAGCTGGGCTACAGTTCGGATCTTGATTTGATCTTCCTGCATGACTGTCCTATGGACGTGATGACGGATGGTGAGCGTGAGATTGACGGGCGACAGTTCTATTTGCGTCTGTCGCAGCGCATTATGCACCTTTTCAGCACCCGCACCTCATCCGGTATTTTGTATGAAGTGGATGCGCGGTTGCGTCCGTCCGGCGCGGCGGGAATGCTGGTGACATCAACCGAGGCTTTCGCTGATTACCAGCGCAACGAAGCCTGGACGTGGGAGCATCAAGCGCTGGTGCGCGCTCGAGTGGTGTACGGCGACCCACGGTTGACCTCTCAGTTTGATGCGATTCGTCGCGATATCATGACCCTCGTCCGCGATGCGAAAACCTTGCAGACCGATGTGCGCGAAATGCGTGAGAAAATGCGGGCCCATTTGGGCAATAAGCATCGCGATCGTTTTGATATCAAAGCGGATGAAGGCGGCATCACCGACATTGAGTTTATTACGCAATACCTGGTGCTGCGCTATGCGCATGAAAAACCGAAGCTGACGCGCTGGTCGGATAACGTGCGCATTCTGGAGTTACTGGCGCAAAACGACATTATGGATGAGCAGGAAGCGCTGGCGCTTACCCGTGCTTATACGACGCTGCGCGATGAACTTCATCATCTTGCATTGCAGGAACTTCCGGGCCATGTGGCGCCGGAGCACTTCGACGCTGAACGTACGCTGGTGCGTGACAGCTGGCAGAAGTGGCTGGTTGCCGAGTGAAGTGTGCTATTATCGCGCGCAAATTTTAAGACCCTCAGAGAATCTCTCAGGAGACAGGAATGAAAGTAACGCTGCCAGAGTTTGAACGTGCAGGAGTCATGGTTGTCGGTGATGTGATGCTAGATCGCTACTGGTACGGTCCTACCAGCCGTATTTCACCTGAAGCGCCGGTTCCGGTGGTGAAGGTTGATACCATTGAAGAACGTCCCGGTGGCGCAGCAAACGTGGCGATGAACATTGCCTCTCTGGGAGCGAATTCGCGTCTGGTTGGCCTGACTGGGATTGACGACGCGGCGCGTGCGCTGAGCAAAACGCTGGCGGATGTGAACGTAAAATGTGACTTCGTTTCTGTGCCAACTCATCCGACGATCACCAAACTGCGCGTGCTTTCCCGCAACCAGCAACTGATTCGCCTGGATTTCGAAGAAGGTTTTGAAGGCGTGGATCCGCAGCCACTGCATGAGCGTATTAACCAGGCTCTGGGCTCCATTGGCGCTTTGGTACTCTCCGATTACGCCAAAGGCGCGCTGGCAAGCGTGCAGCAGATGATTGCTCTGGCGCGTAAGGCTGGGGTGCCGGTGCTTATCGATCCGAAAGGGACCGATTTTGAACGCTATCGTGGCGCAACGCTGCTGACGCCGAATTTGTCTGAATTTGAAGCGGTGGCCGGTAAGTGCAAAAGCGAAGATGAACTGGTTGAGCGCGGCATGAAAGTGATTGCAGATTTCGACCTTTCCGCGCTGCTGATCACGCGTTCCGAACAGGGTATGACGCTGCTGCAACCGGGCAAATCGCCACTGCATATGCCGACGCAGGCGCAGGAAGTGTATGACGTGACGGGGGCGGGCGATACGGTGATCGGCGTGCTGGCTGCGACGCTGGCGGCGGGGAACACTCTGGAAGAGGCGTGCTATTTTGCTAATGCCGCAGCGGGTGTTGTCGTCGGTAAACTGGGGACTTCAACCGTTTCCCCGATTGAACTGGAAAACGCCGTGCGCGGTCGGGCCGACACTGGCTTTGGCGTGATGAGCGAGTCTGAGCTGAAACAGGCCGTAGCCAGCGCCCGCAAGCGCGGTGAGAAAGTGGTGATGACCAACGGCGTGTTCGACATCCTACATGCGGGCCACGTTTCCTATCTGGCGAATGCGCGCAAGCTGGGCGATCGTCTGATCGTGGCGGTAAACAGCGATGCTTCGACCAAACGTCTGAAAGGCGAAACGCGTCCGGTCAACCCGCTGGAACAGCGCATGATCGTGCTGGGCGCGCTGGAAGCCGTCGACTGGGTGGTCTCTTTTGAAGAAGACACACCACAGCGTCTGATTGCCGGCATCCTGCCGGATCTGCTGGTAAAAGGCGGCGACTATAAGCCGGAAGATATTGCGGGCAGCAAAGAAGTGTGGGCGAACGGCGGAGAAGTGCTGGTGCTGAACTTTGAAGATGGCTGCTCAACGACCAATATCATCAAGAAGATCCAAAAAGACAGCGATAAATAACAAATGCTGGAAACGTATCGAACTTTTGGATTCGATACGTTTCTTGCTATTGATGCTGCTGTTTTCTTCAACCTAAAGTAAAGGAATAAGGGGAGAGGGGATTTCTCCTCCCGATTTACTTTTACATGACGTTACAATAAGCGTGCGTCACGCTGACCTTAAATCCGACCCCTCTTAGATTTCGTGGGAAACTGTGAACCAGCGCAGTGCTTTTGCGCACAATATGTACAGAATAACTTCGCATCCAGGGAAATACTGAAATTAGAAAAAGCATATGGCCTTAACAGATATTCAATAACTGGAGGGTATGCTCATGAACAGCAATATGTATTCAATGAACAATTTCGATTTCCTGGCCCGTAGTTTTGCCAGGATGCAAGCTGAGGGCCATCCCGTAGATATCCAGGCGATAACTGGGAATATGGATGAAGAACATCGTAGCTGGTTTTGCAAACGCTATGCGCTGTACTGCCAGCAGGCGACGGAGGCCAGGAAGCTAGAACTGGAACACTAACAGAAAAAACGGGCCTTGCGGCCCGTTGTCGTTTTTACTCTTGCGGATCGACTGACGGGATCGCGGGAGCAGGTTTAACTTCTGCCGTTTTTTCACGCGATTCCAGCTCAGTCAGACGTTGCTCAAGTAGCGCCAGCTTTTCACGGGTACGCAGCAAAACCTGAGTCTGTACATCAAACTCTTCACGGCTTACCAGATCCAGACGGGTCAGCTGTGACTGCAGCGTTTGACGAATTTTCTTCTCGACGTCTTCGCCAAACTCGCGGATCCCTTTCGGCATCGACTCGTGAACCTGACGAGCAATCTGCTCAATTTTTTTCGGGTCAATCATTGTGGTTTCCCTGAACTGGTACGTGTTGTTGCCTATTGTAGTGCGAACTGGCACAGGCATAAACCAGAATTGTGTGAAGCTAAGACGAGCAAAGGCGTTGATGAAGGTAATCAATAGCGTTATAGTTAACTCGCTTATTCTCAGGGCGGGGCGAAATTCCCCACCGGCGGTAAATCAACTCAGGTTGAAAGCCCGCGAGCGCTTTGGGTGCAAACTCAAAGGTCAGCAGATCCGGTGTAATTCCGGGGCCGACGGTTAGAGTCCGGATGGGAGAGAGTAACGATCCAGTCGGGCATGGACCCGCTCACGTTATTTTTTTGCCGCTTAGACGGTACTCCTAAGACTGCCCTGATTCTGGTAACCATAATTTTAGTGAGGTTTTTTTACCATGAATCAGACGCTACTTTCCTCTTTTGGTACGCCTTTCGAACGTGTTGAACTTGCGCTGTCTGCGCTGCGTGAAGGACGCGGTGTGATGGTGCTTGACGACGAAGATCGTGAAAACGAAGGCGATATGATTTTCCCGGCAGAAACCATGACTGTTGAACAGATGGCTCTGACCATCCGTCACGGCAGCGGTATTGTATGCCTGTGCATCACTGAAGACCGACGCAAACAGCTCGATCTGCCAATGATGGTGGAAAATAACACCAGCGCTTACGGTACCGGTTTTACCGTGACCATTGAAGCCGCAGAAGGCGTGACTACCGGCGTTTCCGCTGCGGACCGTGTTACTACGGTGCGTGCGGCAATTCAGGATGGCGCTAAACCTTCCGATCTTAACCGTCCGGGGCACGTTTTCCCGCTGCGTGCTCAGGCAGGTGGCGTGTTGACCCGCGGTGGTCACACTGAAGCAACCATCGACCTGATGACGCTGGCAGGGTTTAAACCGGCAGGCGTGCTGTGCGAACTGACCAATGACGATGGCACCATGGCGCGTGCGCCAGAATGTATCGAATTTGCCGGCAAGCATAATATGGCGGTAGTTACTATCGAAGACCTGGTGGCTTATCGTCAGGCGCATGAGCGCAAAGCCAGCTAATCGCAAATTACCACGTTAGTCGCGGTAAGCATAAAAAACCGAAGCCATCTTCCAGGCTTCGGTTTTTTTGTTTCTTGCTCCGATTATTTGGTTCTCACCCGCTGTAATGCCCATGCGCCGCTCATAATGACGAGCAACAGTAAGCACAAACTAAAGGCCAACAAACAGGCCTGCGCCATGTTCATAAAATGCCAAGGCGGGATCAGATACCAGCCTTCTGACTGCTGGTACAGATCGACAAACCACTTTTGCGTACTGCTGAGCGCCACGCCGTCGGGAACAATGGGAGCGTCATAGCCGCAATCTCCTGTGGGTTTAAACCACTCCGGTGCCCAGTTGGCCAGAGGCAAATTAAAAGGGAATGTCGGATCGGTGGAGCATCCCTGTACGCCAAACAGCGAATCCGGGTCCGGGTTATGTACAGCATAATGAATGCCGTTAAGTTTGATGGAGAACTTAATGCCCAGGATGCTGCCGTAAAATGCCGCGATACAACCGATGAGCTTCAGAACAACATTTTTGGGGTTGATTGCCGCAATCAATCCGCCAAAAACCATCACCAGCATGGCAAAGCGAATGTAGACACATTGTTCGCAGGGGGCCATGTAGAGATAGATTTGGAAGAACGAATGCGCCAGAATAATCAATCCACCCATTGCGCAAGCCATCAACAGCCACAGAAAGCGCTGTTCCTGCCATCTCACCAGGGTATCAACCGGTGTATTACATAAGTCTCGCCACGATCCTTTTATGAAAGCCATAGCCGGGTCCCTGTTTATTTTTTCGCGAGCTCTCTGACAAGCTCAGCCATGGAATCAATAGATTTGATATTTTTGGTGTAGATCAGGTATTTACCATTGACGACGTAAGCCGGAACGCCCTGGATTTTGGCGACATCATATGCTGCTTTCCATTTCTCCAGCGTTTGCTGGACGGCTGGATCCTTCAATGCCGCGTCAAAATCAGCCTGGCTCATGCCCGCTGCATCCAACCCTGTTTTGATGAATGAGGCGGGATCTTTACCCTCTGACCAGCGCTCTTTCTTATCGTGGTAGGCGGCGTAATAAGCGAACTTGGCTTTTTTAAACTGTGATTTGGCGTCAAACAATGAAATACCTGCAGCCATGTCCCTGGCAATCATTACGGCAAAGATTTCGCTGGCCTGTTTACCGTATTCCCCTTTGGTTTCCAGATGAAACGGAGTGAAAGTAACGACATCGGCGACTTTGTCTGACACGGGCCCTGTCACGGCTTTATCATATTTGTAGCAAAATGGGCAGGCGTAACTGAATACTTTGATCAACGTCTTATCGGCGTTGGGAATTGGTTTTTCCAGAACCATATAATCAGTGCCTTCAGTAAACGCTGATGCTGCAAACGGTGAGGCAAGCGCGGCGGTTAATACCACGCTTTTAAATAATGAAGTGATCCATTTAGATGACATAATTAATCCTTAATCTAATGTAATTATTTAAACATTTGGCGTGGATGAACCAGCAATGCACGGTAGTGAGTTTGATTTGGCTTATCGGACAGGACATTAATTTCGACTTTGACTTCTTTTGTTTTGTAGTCAATTTCGTTGATTTTGCCGATGGTTGGCTGTCCAACGTCAAATAAATTAATCGAACCACCAAAGCCAAACATGGTGTCGCGATCTTTTTGATATTCGATAACCGAGGTGATAGGGCTATAAAAATCATAACCGCGCTCTTTTCCGTACTCCCAAATTTGCTGGACGGTCCCTTTTTTCTCGTCAATTTTATATTCGACGAAACGGGAGTATTTCATTGTTGGTAACGCCGGTTGTTCGAGTCCGCGGCCATCGCCGTTGTCAAAAATGGTAAGCGTTCCTTTGCTGGAGAGCCATGCGGTGTGTTGAGTGTAGGTAAAATCGAAATCGGTATTCTCGCACTTGCCATTTTCATCACATTTCAGTGCGTTGCCTTTATCATCAATCGGTTTTAACAGCTTGCTTGCCAGCGCCTTATTCCAGCCTTTAGACGGTGCAAGGATCCACTTCACCTGTTTATCGCGACCGATTTTGACAACCCCCTGATGGCGGGAAGAGATAATGATGGCGTCGTCTTTGGCGTCAAAGGCGATGGAGTTAACGTGCGCCCAGTTACGACCAGCACCCACGCCGAGGGCGTCACCGTAGGGGGTATCTGGCTCCAGTTTTGCCTGCTGGCCGGCATGAGCGAGGTCCACGTTGACGCATACCGCGCCCGCATCCAACGCACCCAGCAGTGCATCACGCATCGGATCGAGAATTTTTGTCAGATCCCACACGTCAACAACACGACCGGATTTGTCGACTTCAATAATCTGGTCGCGGATAGTTTGGACGTGAATGCCATCTTCCTTGCGATAGTCCCGTTTACCCACGCGAAGCAGTACGGTGCCGTTCACCGTTTCGACGGACTCATGCGATGCGTCGAGGAATCCGCGCGGCAGCTTATGGTCGGCCAGAATCTGGCCCATCATATCGAATTCATACCAGTGCTGGCCCTGTACGGCGGTGAAGGTGCCGCGCGGTGTCTCTCGTATGCCCATCAGGTAACCGCGCTTGTTGATATCCATGTCATGACCGTCATAGAAAGTGTCCTGATCCAGCCACCAACGATATTCACCTTCCGTATCAACGACAAAGGTAAAGGGTGCGATATCAAAGGGTAATGCGCCACCGGCCGGACCTGCATCCAGGATACCGGCATTTTTATCTTTTTCACCATGCCAGTGGAATTCTGCGCCCTGCGCGGTAAAGGTGTGGGTATTCACCAGATAGAGACGGTCTTCAAAGCCAGGTGCGACCTTAATAACGTTTGTTTGCTGTAAATCGGAAATAGAACGGTTATCCATGTAGTGATTAACGATGGCAGATGTTTGCACCACGTAATCTTCCTTGATGGCCTTGCCATTTTCTTTATATTCAACAGTGACCTTATTAGCGAACTTTTGATAAAGGCCAAAAATAGGAACCCCATCGTAGGTGGCGAGGGATTCTTTGCCGACGGCATAGGTAATTGGGACTCCTTTTTCACCTTTACCATGAACGGTAACTTTAACATCCGAAATAACGTGACTATCTAATTCAACCAGTGCGGTAAGAGGGGCGTTTCCGTATGGGTCAACGATTATCGCACCCAATTTTCCTGCGGGCTGGGCTGGTTGGAAACCAGCGGCAAATGAATTACCTGCGACAAAGCCAAACGTCAGTGCAAGCGTTCCGGCTAGAAGTGTTTTTCGGTACTGTGTAAACATGGATATATCTCCTTATATTATCTTTAGATATAACAGTGCTGAATATATTATGTTTTTACGATGTGAATATAATAAAAAATGGTATTGCCGATGCTACTTTTATGGTGAATATATTAATATTGATGAGGTGTATTATTTTGCAGGCGCTAATTTTTATTATTTTTTGGATGGTATGAGTGCGTTATTTTAAGGGCAATATTTATTATTGCGCAGTGTGATCTTGTCGACATTGTTTTATTTTTTATAACTGTGTCAACTATTTGCATAGCTGCTGATTTATATGATCGAAATCATATATTTGTTTCTGGAATATGCCACTATAGGAGTATGTAAGAATAAGGTTGTGTAAAATTTTAACGTTAAATGTTTAATGATGTTAAATTTTAAGGGTAAAAGAATGTTTATCGCCTGGTACTGGATTGTATTAATTGCACTCGTTGCAGTTGGTTATTATTGCCATATGAAGCGTTATTGTCGGGCATTTCGGCAAGACCGGGATGCATTACTCGAGGCGCGAAACAAACTCTTTCGTCGTTCTGGCGAAGATAACAGCGCGGTTAAGGAACAGGAATAGTCCTTCACGTTCTGCTATGGATGAGCGGATGCTGTAAATTAGCAGGGTGGCATCCGCCCTCTGAATTAGCCGATCCCCATGGACTGGAGGATGACAAGACTTAACCCCATCACCGACATTCCACAAAGTACCCCATAGCTGGGATTATTATTCGGGTCGATCTCTTTTGCCAACGGCATTAGCTCATCGACGGACAGCGCCACCATAATTCCTGCGACTGCTGCCATTATTGCCGCCATCACTACCGGTGAGATCAGGCTCCCCAGAATTAACCACGCCAGTACGCCGCCCAGGATTTCCGCCATGCCCGAGATTCCGGCCCAGAATATCGCCGTACGTTTGGAGCCCGTGGCTGCATAGACTGGACCCGCAACGGCTAATCCTTCAGGAATATTGTGTAATGCGACGGCAAGGGCAATACCAAAGCCCAGCTCGAGGTTGCTGCTGGCGGTAACAAACGTCGCTATCCCTTCCGGGAAGTTGTGCAGGCTAATGCCGAGCGTTAATAAAATCGCGGTACGTTTAATGGAGCCGGGCAGTGGCCGCGTGGTTTTCTGTACCAGATCCTGAGGGTGCGCGTGCGGCAATAGGCGGTCCAGGCCAAAGTATCCCAGTAAGCCAACGATAAACATTCCGTAGCCCAATACCGGCGACATGCCTTCAGCAGCCAGTGCGGCTGGGAGCATCTCCATCAGTGAGATCAGTAACATAATCCCTGCGGCGAAGCCTAACGAAAAGGCGAGCACGCGGTTGGAGGGTTTTTGCCCTAACACGCCGAGAAATGCGCCGATAAACGTGGCGGCGCCTGCCAGTAAAGTCAGAAGTAAAGGTACTGACATCGACAAATAAAACTCCTTATCAATCTGCTGTCCGGGTCGGATCGTCAAAATAACTGATGATCTTCATCATGGTTATCTGAGTTCTTCATCAGCCGAATAAGCGTATTGTGGTGGTATCAAAATGACTCCCTCAGTAAGGATATCATCATGTCTTCAACTCGTATGCCAGCATTGTTTTTGGGTCACGGTAGCCCGATGAATGTTCTGGAAGATAACGTTTATACCCGCGCCTGGCAGCAACTGGGGGAAACGTTGCCGCGCCCGAAAGCCATTGTGGTGGTCTCGGCGCATTGGTTCACTCGTGGCACGGGCGTGACGGCGATGGAAGCGCCTAAAACGATCCACGATTTTGGCGGTTTTCCGCAGGCGCTGTATGACACCCATTACCCGGCTCCTGGATCACCGGAACTGGCGCAGCATCTGGTTGACTTGCTGGCCCCGGTGCCCGTTACCTTAGACAAAGAGGCGTGGGGTTTTGACCACGGTTCATGGGGCGTGCTGATCAAGATGTACCCGCATGCGGATATTCCG
Source organism: Citrobacter sp. RHBSTW-00599 (assembly GCF_013784065.1). Lineage (NCBI taxonomy): Bacteria > Pseudomonadati > Pseudomonadota > Gammaproteobacteria > Enterobacterales > Enterobacteriaceae > Citrobacter > Citrobacter sp. RHBSTW-00599. Next base: position 679,573 of record NZ_CP056717.1, read on the forward strand.
ATGGTGCAGCTGAGCATTGACAGTACTAAACCTGCGGCCTGGCATTTTGAAATTGGCCGCAAGCTGGCGGCACTGCGTGATGAGGGCATTATGCTGGTAGCCAGCGGCAACGTGGTACATAACCTGCGCACTGCGCGTTGGCATGGTGAGAACACGCCATATCCGTGGGCGACCTCATTCAACGAATATGTTAAAGCAAATCTGACATGGCAGGGACCGGTTGAACAGCACCCGCTGGTGAACTATCTCGATCATGAAGGGGGATCGTTATCGAACCCGACACCGGATCACTATCTGCCGCTGCTGTATGTATTAGGTGCCTGGGACGGCAAAGAGCCGGTGACTATTCCTGTTGACGGGATTGAGATGGGAAGTTTGAGTATGTTGTCGGTGCAGGTCGGATGATAAATGCCCGATGGCGCTGCGCTTATCGAGCCTACAGTTCATGCTGTAGGCCGGGTAAGACGCAGCCACCACCCGGCACTCTCAGTCATTCGACAAAAATATGCGGATAGAAACGCGAGAGATCCTGCGTGATCAACGCGCGGTCTTCGCGAATGCCAATGCCAGCTGGTTGATCGTTGATTAGCCAGCTGCCGATCAACATATAGCTGTCGCCAAACTTCGGTAGCTGATGGAACTGCTGCACGATCATACCTTCTTCGCCGTACGGCCCTTCCACTGCTTCGATCGTTTTACCGTTTTCGATAATGGAAACGTTCGCGCCTTCACGTGAGAAGATCGGCTTTACGACGAATTTATCCATCTGAGGATAGTCATCTTCGGCGAAATACGCAGGCAGCAGATTCGGATGATCCGGGAACATTTCCCACAACAGCGGTAATAACGCTTTGTTGGAGATGATGCTCTTCCAGGCTGGTTCCAGCCAGCGAACGCCAGCGTCTTCCAGCTTGGTGGAGAACATTTCGCGCAGCATGAATTCCCACGGATAGAGCTTGAACAGGTTAGCAATGACCTGATCCTGCATATCCGTGAACTGACCTTTTTCACCAAGACCAATATCTTCGACATAGAGGAATTCAGTGGCGATTTCAGCTTCGGCAGCGCAATCCTGCAGATACTGGATCGTTCCGCGGTCTTCCACCGTATCGCGACAACAGGTCAGATGTAGCAACTGAAAACCATACTGCTCACGCAGCTCGGCGAAACGCTCGATCAGCTTTTCCTGCAGACTGTTGAATTGATCGCTGCCTTCCGGCAGGTTGCCTGCATTGAGTTGGTCTTCCAGCCAGATCCACTGGAAAAACGCAGCTTCGTACAGAGAGGTTGGCGTATCGGCGTTGTTTTCTAACAGCTTAGGCTCGCCCGTGCCGTCCCACGCCAGATCGAGACGCGAATAGAGCGACGGCTGCTGTGTCAGCCAGGACTGGCGGACAAAGCCCCAGGTATGCTTCGGAATGCGAAACTTAGTCATCAGCTCATCGCTGGCGATGACCCTTTCCACCACTTTGAGGCACATTTGATGCAGCTCTGCGGTGACCTCTTCCAGCTTTTCGACCTGAGCAAGCGTGAGCTTATAATACGCATCCTCACACCAGTACGGCTCGCCGTACATAGTGTGAAAGTTGAAACCGTATTCGGTGGCTTTATCGCGCCAGTCCGGGCGCTCAACAATACTGACTCTTTCCATGACGATCAGCCGCCCATTGAACGTGTGGTAGTACCGCTTGCGCTACGCTGCATGGTGCTCTGTTTAGCCACAGATTCGCCAAATCCACCGCGGGTTACGGTAGAGGTGGTAGCCGGTTTCGGCGCCATGGCGGTTTTCGGTACGGTCATGGTGCGACCCGGCGTTGCGGCGCCGTAGTTTTTGCCGCCGGCATCCGTATATTTGCCGTATGCCGGGCTGGCCGGATTTTTCGAGCTGAACAGCGGCTGCTGAGCGCCCATACCGCCACCCATCATGCGGCCCATCATATAGCCTGCCATTAGCGGCATCCAGAAGCTGCCGCTGCTTTGATTCTGCGCCTGAGCCTGGCCTTCACCGGTCGGCGCCATGCCCGCTTGTGCAGGTGCCTGTTGGCACTGGCCTTCGCCGAATTCAGCGATACAGTCTTCGCGAGTGGCGTATTTTGGCGCGGTGCGTTCAGCTTCTTTCAGCGCATTGTTAAACGCAGTGGTACATTCGGCGCTTTTACCCGGATTAGCTGCAGAGCAGTCGTCCGCGTTCTGATAAAGCGAAACCGTTTCGTCACTCTTTTCACAGCCCGCGAGCATAAAAACAGCGGTAACTGCCAGAGCGACAGGAGTCAGGTGGCGCGCGCTCCAGCTTTTGCGGAACGAGGCGTGATGTATAGATTTTGTCCGTTTCATTTATGTCTTCCAGGACCCAGTGGTAACTCTGCTCAGAATAGAGGATGACTGGTCGAAATTGAAGCGGGAAGAGGCGAGAATGCGGAAGAAGGGGCGGATCTTTACGTTGCCTTACGTTCAGACGGGGCCGAAGCCCCGTCATCAGCATCAGTTACGGAACGGGTTGTTACCGTTGCTGCTGGTTGAACGTGCAGCCGTTGGTTGAGCCGCAGGCATATTGCCGTTGCTGTTAAAGTCATTCACCGCGGCATCTTGCTGCGGATTTTGCGGCGCTACGTTATCCGGAGAAGTCGGGATCGGTTTACCCAGCGTATTGTTCAGCGCCACCAGATCCTGCTCGTTCAGCGTACCGAGCGCAGATTTGACGTTAAGCTGGTTGATAAGATAGGTATAACGCGCATTCGCCAGTTGCTGCTTGGCGTTGTACAGCGTGGTGGTGGCATCCAACACATCCACGATGGTACGGGTACCTACGGAATAGCCTGCTTCCATCGCATCTAAAGAGCTTTGGGCAGAGACAACCGCTTGTTTGTACGCGTTAATGCTACTGATAGAAGCATTAATGTTGTTGAACGAAGAACGCACGGTTTGCACCACGCTGCGGTGCGCGCTTTCCAGTTGTTCGCTCGCACCAACAAAGTTGTACTGCGCTTGTTTCACCTGCGAGTTAACCATCCCGCCCTGGTACAGCGGCAGCGAGAAGTTCAGACCAATTTTGTTCTGGCCCATGTTGCTGTCGTCATACTGGGAGGTGTTGGTTTTCGACCCGTTGTAGGAGGTGTCAGAAACGCCGGTAGAGGCGGTCAAACCCAGCGTCGGTAAGTGACCATCCTGCGCCAGACGAATCTGTTCACGCGCCAGATCCTGGCTCAAACGCGCCTGCAATAATGAGAGGTTGCGGTTTTCTGCTTCTTTCAGCAGCGCGTTCACCGCCTGCGGTTTGTTGGTTTTAAAGCCATCAACGTTCAGCGAAGCCAGTTCCGGGTAGTAGTTACCGGTCACCTGGCGCAGCTGTTCTACCGCGTTGTCGAGATTGTTACGCGCGGTAACTTCGTTCGCCAGTACGGTATCGTATTGTGAACGGGCGTTCTGTACGTCAGTGATGGCGACCAGGCCCACGTTAAAACGCTGTGTGGTCTGATCTAACTGACGATAGACCGCATCTTTCTGTGCCTGAGTGTAAGACAGCACGTCAATCGCGTTCAGTACGTTAAAATAAGCGGTAGCGGTATTCAGGATCAGCGTTTGCTGATCGGTCTGATACGTTACGTCCTGGATGCCTGCTGATTTTTCTTGCAGCGTCAGGGCACGCCATTTAGACATGTCGAACAGCGTCTGAGTCAATTGTAATGACGCGCTGGTTGCGTTGGAGTTGACGCCATTTGCATCACGGTAGCCATTGCTGTAGGTGTAATCGGCACCTAAACCTAGTTGCGGCAGTAATGGGCTACGCGCTTCGTTAATTTTTTCGAATGCAGCATCGCGATCGGCGGCGGATTTACGCAATTCCGGGTTGCTCAGGCGTGCTTGCTGATAAACCTGCATCAGGTTTTCTGCCTGGCTCAAAGTAGTGAACCCCGACAGGCTCAGGCCGATAAGGATGGGGAGCAATTTCTTCATTTGCATTCCTTGTTGTGAAGCAGTATTTAGCGCTGATCAAATTGTAAAAATATTTGCTGATTCTAGCAGAATCCGCCACTTCAAAAAGTTGGCGTTACGTGCCATACGGCGTTAATTTGCATCAATTTAACACAAGGGCGTTCAAACATCAGTCAAACGACCTTGAAATTCACATTTTAATCACTATTGGTTTCAGGACAGCACAATGCGTAAACCAGACAACTTGCCAATGACTTTCACTAAAAATGATGTAGAAATTATTGCACGAGAAACGCTATACCGCGGTTTTTTTTCACTGGATCTTTATCGGTTCCGCCATCGCCTGTTTAACGGCGGTATGAGCGGTGAGGTAAAGCGCGAAATTTTTGAGCGCGGACACGCGGCAGTCTTGCTACCCTTTGACCCTGAGCGGGACGAAGTTGTTTTGGTCGAGCAGATCCGTATCGCAGCGTTTGATACCAGCGAAAGCCCTTGGCTCCTGGAAATGGTGGCCGGAATGATTGAAGAGGGCGAAACCGTTGAGGATGTGGCTCGTCGTGAAGCGATGGAAGAGGCCGGGCTGGAAGTTAAACGTACCAAGCCCGTTCTGAGCTATCTGGCAAGCCCTGGCGGCACCAGTGAGCGCCTGTCTATTTTAGTTGGCGAAGTGGACGCCACGACCGCGAGCGGGATCCACGGTCTGGCTGATGAAAACGAAGATATTCGTGTTCATGTGGTGAGCCGGGAGCAGGCTTATCAATGGGTTGAAGAGGGGAAAATCGACAACGCGGCTTCTGTTATCGCCTTGCAATGGTTACAGCTGCACTATCAAGAGTTAAAAACTGAGTGGAAAAAATGAAGCGTTACACACCTGACTTCCCTGAAATGATGCGCCTGTGCGAAACCAACTATTCGCAATTGCGCCGTCTGCTGCCGCGTAATGACGCAGCCGATGAAACAGTGAGCTATCAGGTCGCAAACGCACAATATCGGTTAACGATCGTTGAATCGACCCGATACACTACGCTTGTCGCGATCGAACAAACGGCACCCGCGGTCACTTACTGGAGCCTGCCGTCATTGACAGTCCGCCTGTATCATGACGCGAGGGTGGCCGAAGTGTGTTCGAGTCAGCAGATCTTTCGCTTCAAAGCGCGGTATGATTATCCAAATAAAAAGTTGCATCAACGCGACGAAAAGCATCAAATTAATCAGTTTCTGGCCGACTGGTTACGGTACTGTTTAGCACATGGAGCGATGGCGATTCCGGTTTATTAGCGTCGTGAAACCTAAGGACACCATTTGGAAAGCCTGTTAACCCTTCCTTTGGCTGGTGAGGCCAGAGTCAGGATCTTACAAATTACAGACACTCACCTGTTTGCCGAAAAGCATGAAACGCTGCTGGGTGTAAACACCTGGGACAGCTATCAATCCGTACTGGATGCAATACATGCAGAGTCGCCTGAATACGATCTGATCGTCGCGACTGGTGATTTGGCGCAGGATCAATCCGCTGCGGCCTATCAGCATTTTGCTGAGGGCATCGCAAGCTTTCGTGCGCCCTGCGTTTGGCTACCGGGCAATCACGATTTTCAGCCGGCAATGTACAGCGCGCTACAGGACGCGGGGATCTCACCCGCTAAACGCGTCTTTATTGGTGAACAGTGGCAAATCCTGTTGTTGGACAGCCAGGTGTTCGGCGTTCCCCACGGTGAATTAAGCGAATTTCAGCTCGAATGGCTGGAACGTAAACTTGCCGATGCGCCTGAGCGCAATACTTTGCTGCTTCTGCATCATCATCCTCTGCCAGCAGGCTGTAGCTGGCTCGATCAGCATAGCCTGCGTAATGCCGCAGAGCTGGATAACGTGCTGGTGAATTATCCTCGTGCCAAGTATTTGTTGTGCGGGCATATTCATCAGGAACTGGATTTGGACTGGAACGGACGCCGCCTGCTGGCGACGCCGTCGACCTGTGTGCAGTTTAAGCCACACTGTTCAAACTTTACGCTAGATACCATCAGCCCCGGCTGGCGGACGCTGGAGCTTTTTGCTGACGGGACGTTGCAGACTCAGGTACGCCGTCTGCAGGGTAATCGGTTCCACCCTGATACCGCTTCAGAAGGCTACTGATGTCTACGCTTCTTTATCTTCACGGATTTAATAGTTCTCCTCGTTCGGCGAAGGCATGTTTGCTGAAAAACTGGCTGGCGGAGCATCATCCGCACGTTGAGATGATCGTACCCCAGTTGCCACCGTATCCGGCCCAGGCCGCAGAGATGCTGGAATCGATCATTCTTGAACATGGCGGAGAGTCGCTGGGAATTGTCGGTTCCTCGCTAGGAGGCTATTACGCCACCTGGCTGTCGCAATGTTTTATGCTGCCCGCGGTGGTGGTGAACCCTGCTGTCCGACCTTATGAACTGCTGGTCGACTATCTCGGTCAAAACGAGAACCCCTACACGGGGCAGCAATATGTGCTAGAGTCACGCCATATTTACGATCTTAAAGTCATGCAGATTGACCCGCTGGAAGCGCCGGATTTGATCTGGCTGCTTCAACAAACGGGCGATGAAGTGTTGGACTACCGCCAGGCGGTGGCGTATTACGCCTCCTGCCGCCAGACAGTTATTGAGGGCGGAAACCACGCATTCACGGGCTTCGAAGATTATTTCAACCCGATTGTCGATTTCCTTGGACTGCACAGTTTCTGACGATCAATTCGAATTGCTTATTTAAACCATGACGCAAACTTATAACGCTGATGCCATTGAGGTACTCACTGGGCTTGAGCCGGTACGCCGTCGCCCGGGGATGTACACCGATACAACCCGTCCGAACCATCTTGGACAGGAAGTGATTGATAACAGTGTGGATGAAGCACTGGCGGGCCACGCAAAACGCGTGGACGTGATTTTACATGCCGACCAGTCTCTGGAAGTTATTGATGATGGCCGCGGCATGCCGGTAGACATTCACCCTGAAGAGGGCGTTCCGGCGGTAGAGCTGATCCTCTGTCGTCTGCACGCAGGCGGTAAGTTCTCCAACAAAAACTATCAGTTCTCTGGTGGTTTACATGGGGTAGGGATCTCCGTGGTCAACGCCCTGTCGAAGCGTGTGGAAGTGAACGTGCGCCGCGACGGGCAGGTGTACAACATCGCGTTTGAGAACGGCGATAAGGTGCAGGATTTACAGGTTGTCGGTACCTGCGGTAAACGCAATACCGGAACCAGCGTGCACTTCTGGCCGGATGAAAGCTTCTTTGACAGCCCGCGTTTTTCCGTTTCGCGCTTAACGCACGTACTGAAAGCCAAAGCGGTGCTGTGCCCAGGCGTTGAGATCACCTTTAAGGATGAGGTCAATAACAGTGAACAGCGCTGGTGCTACCAGGATGGCCTGAATGACTATCTGAGCGAAGCGGTGAATGGCCTGCCGACGCTGCCGGAAAAACCGTTTATCGGTAATTTCAGCGGTGAAACAGAAACCGTGGACTGGGCGCTGCTCTGGCTGCCGGAAGGCGGCGAGCTGCTGACTGAAAGCTATGTGAACCTGATCCCAACCATGCAGGGCGGTACGCACGTTAACGGCCTGCGCCAGGGTCTGCTGGATGCAATGCGCGAGTTCTGTGAATACCGCAATATTCTGCCGCGCGGCGTGAAGCTGTCGGCGGAAGATATCTGGGATCGCTGTGCTTACGTGCTGTCAGTAAAAATGCAGGATCCGCAGTTTGCCGGACAAACCAAAGAGCGCCTCTCTTCGCGGCAGTGCGCGGCATTCGTCTCTGGCGTGGTGAAAGATGCTTTCAGCCTGTGGCTGAACCAGAACGTGCAATCAGCCGAACTGCTGGCTGAGATGGCGATTTCCAGCGCCCAACGTCGTCTGCGTGCGGCGAAAAAAGTGGTGCGTAAGAAGTTGACCAGCGGTCCGGCGTTGCCGGGGAAACTGGCGGACTGTACCGCACAGGATCTTAATCGCACCGAACTGTTTCTCGTCGAAGGTGACTCGGCGGGCGGATCGGCGAAACAGGCGCGCGATCGTGAATATCAGGCGATCATGCCGCTGAAAGGTAAGATCCTCAACACCTGGGAAGTCTCTTCCGATGAAGTGTTGGCTTCGCAGGAAGTTCACGATATTTCGGTGGCGATCGGCATCGATCCGGACAGTGATGATCTGAGCCAGCTGCGCTACGGTAAGATCTGTATTCTGGCGGATGCGGATTCCGATGGTTTGCACATCGCCACGCTGCTGTGCGCGCTGTTTGTGAAACACTTCCGTACGCTGGTGAAACACGGTCACGTCTATGTGGCGCTGCCGCCGTTATACCGTATCGACCTCGGTAAAGAGGTGTATTACGCGCTGACGGAAGAAGAGAAAGCGGGCGTGCTGGAGCAGTTAAAGCGCAAGAAAGGCAAGCCGAACGTGCAGCGCTTTAAAGGTCTGGGTGAAATGAACCCGATGCAGCTGCGTGAAACCACGCTGGATCCGAATACCCGCCGCCTGGTGCAGCTCATCATTGAGGACGAAGACGATCAGCGTACCAACGCAATGATGGATATGCTGCTGGCCAAGAAGCGTTCTGAAGATCGCCGTAACTGGTTGCAGGAGAAAGGCGACCTGGCGGATCTCGAAGGGTAATTGACCGTGAATGCCTGGTGGCGCTGGGCTTACCAGGCCTGAGGATTGCAATATAAGCCGGATACGTCTGTTTATGGCGTTATCCGGCAAATCGACAATCTTAAATGCCAGACTCCAGAATACGAATACTCATGTCCAGCACGTCGCCTTTCACGGCTTCGCTATAGGCTTTCATATGCGGTGTCTGCAAATGCGCTTCAAGATGCGCAATGCTTTCCCACTGTTCAACCATCACGATTGAGTCCGGGGCTGTGGTCTGAAAACTAACGCCAGCTGCATGATCGACCATCGGCGCGTAGCCGTGGCAGCCTTCCTCTTTCAGTACGGTTGGAACGATTTTAGCGAATTGATCCAGTACCGCCTGGCGGTGATGTTGACCTGGACGTGTACGGATTTCTGCAATAACGGTAAGCATGGTTAACTCCTTCTAATTCCAGGTTACCAGTTAACCAAAAATTTCGCTCAGATGCTTGCGATATTCTGCGATATAACGCGGGACGTCCGGCATTTTAATCACGTCATTGGTGATAAAGGTCGGCAGCGCTTCCATTCCCAGGAACTGGTTTGCTTTATGGAACGGGAGATAAACGCCATCAACGCCAACGCCATGGAAGAACTGATCTTTTTCAGTGAAAGCTTCCATCGGTGCGTTCCAGGTCAGTGACAGCATGTATTTTTTGCCCTGAATCAGCCCACCGGAGCCGTATTTTTTAGACGCATCTGAACGCGTGCGACCATCGCTGGCGTACAGCGTACCGTGACCTTCGGTAAACACGTCATCAATGTATTTTTTCACGGTCCACGGCGCACCCATCCACCAGCCAGGCATTTGCCAGATAACCACATCGGCCCAGACGAAGTTCTGTACTTCATCAGAAATGTCATAGTCGCTGTCGGCGCGCACGATTTTAACATCATGCCCGAGGTCGCGCAGAAGGCCATCCGCGACCTCGGTCAGGGTGTCGTTTAACTGACCGTTGGAGTGGGCGAATTTTTTCGCACCATTGATAATCAGAATGTTGCTCATTTTGTGTCCTCAGGGAAATACGTTTGAAGACGATTTTACCCCTACCAGCGACGCGGTGAAATTAGCAAAATGTGCAAAGTCTTTTGCTATTTGAGCAATAATAACGCAATTACCAACTGACCTTCGCTTCAAAGCCACCTTGCGGAGCGTTGCCAAACGAGGCTGACATTCCATGCAATATTGCGATACGGCGGACAATCGATAGGCCGAGACCGCTGCCAGTCACGCTTTGTCCCGGTGGACGATAAAAGCGTTCCCCGATGTGCGTAAGGACCTCTGGCGCAACGCCAGGACCATTATCCTTGACGCTAAAATTACGGGCGTTGAGCGTCACTTCCACAATGCTACCCCGCGGGCTGTAGCGGATCGCATTATCCAGCAGATTTCGTACCATCAGGCTCAGCAACAGCGGCTGTCCTGTGCGCATGATGTTGTGCGCGTTAATCTGCAAACGCACGTCGATGTGCGCCTGCTGGGCTGGATGGTAGATATCCATCACCGCGGATTGCAAAAGCTCCTCCAGCGAGATTTCCGCCACATCCTGAAGATTGTCGAGGGAGTCGAGGCGTGAAAGCGTCAGTAACTGATCGACCAGTCGGGTGGCGCGTTCAATTCCCGCATGCAACTGTACCAGCGCTTTTTCCCGCGTTTGCGGGTCGTCGTCTGACAGTTGCACCACTTCTGTTTGTACTTTCAGCGCGGTCAACGGGCTGCGCAGCTCGTGGGCAGCATCAGAAGTGAAACGCCGTTCGCGAACCATCATGGAATGGGTGCGAGTAAACAATTGATTGAGCGATTCAACCAACGGGCGTACTTCGCTTGGCACACCTTTCGGATCGAGCGGCTCTTCCGATTCCGGTGAGCGCCAGCGCAGAGCCTGCGCCAGTTTTTTCAGCGGCCTGAGTTCACGGCTAATCATGACCACCAGGATTAGCAACATCAGCGGCAGCGCAATCAACCACGGTGTTAACTGGGCGGTGACGATCGACAGCGCCATATCCTCTCGATACTCCCACTCCTGGCCTACCACAATGCGGTATTTGCCGTCAGCGGAATTCAGCCACAGAAAACGCCATGCGTCGTTGTCCCCCTTGAGTTGGCCATCGGTAAAGCCTTCGTGGGTGTAGCTGTAGGGAATATCCTGGCCGTTGTCGCCATCGTGCAATACCATTTTGCCGTCGATGGTGAAGATGGCAAACGTCAGCGCGTCGTCATCAATATGGCCGTGCTTGAGCTTCTTCGGCGTGCGAGCCATATTGCTTGAGGTGGTGACGTCGCTGATATCCAGCGTACTGAGCCGCTTGGCGAACAGCATCAGTTGGGTATCAAACAGCTCATCGACATTGTCGGTGGTCTGCTTCCAGGCTACAAAGCTGGAAACGGCCCAGGTTGCTGATGCCAGAATCAGAAAAATAAGCGTTAGCCTGACGCGCAGGCTGAGGCGTTGTGTGAGTTTCATGCGTCACCCAGGGTGTAGCCAATGCCATGCACGGTACGGATAAAGTCGCTGCCGAGCTTACGGCGTAAGTGATGGACGTGTACTTCAATCGCATTGCTGGAGACGTTTTCGTCCCAGGTATACAGTTTTTCTTGAATCAGTTTGCGGGGCAGGACGCGACCCTTATTGCGCATCAGCAGCTCCAGTAGAGCGAACTCTTTGGGTTTGAGAGACAAAGGCTCATCTGCCGACGTGGCAACCAGCGCGCCGGGATCAAGCGTCACCTGGCCATGGCGCAATATGTTGCTCGCCTGGCCGCTGGCACGGCGCACCAGCGCCTCCAGCCTGGCGGCAACTTCGATCAGCGCAAAGGGTTTGCACAGATAGTCATCCGCGCCGAGACGCAGACCCTCAACGCGTTCCGCCAGCGCGTCGCGAGCGGTCAGAATCAGCACTGGCTCCTGCTTCCCGTTGGCTCGCCATTCGCGCAAGATCTCCCGTCCGTCGATGCCTGGCAGCGTCAGGTCGAGGATCACCGCATCATAAGGGGCGCTGTAGAGCGCTTCTTTCCCCTGGCGACCCTCGGTAAACCAGTCGATGCTGAAACCCATTTTACTCAGACCTGTTTTCAGGCCGTCGCCGATCAACGTGTCATCTTCGATCAGTAAAATACGCATATGTTCTTCCCTGCAGCCGCTCTCATTAGCGTCAGTAAACCTTGTGACTACAGCCTCTGTACAGCAAAAAAAGTATCTTTTTTTGCCTTAAGAACTTGTTAAGGATTAACTTATTTAATAGTCGTAAACCAAAATGAAAGGGAGACATGACGATGAAAAAATTAGCTGCAATGGTTGCTGTAATGGCACTGTGTTCCGCACCTGTTCTGGCAGCGCAGCAGGGCGGTTTCTCTGGACCGACAACCACCACGCAAAGCCAAAATGGCGGATTTGTCGGCCCGAATGGTAGCAGCGCGACGGTAGAAAGCGCCAAATCACTGCGTGATGACACTTGGGTTACCCTGCGCGGGAACATCGTTGAGCGTATTTCCGACGACCTGTATGTGTTTAAAGATGCGACCGGCACGGTGAATGTGGATATCGACCACAAGCGCTGGAACGGCGTAACCGTCACACCGCAGGATGTGGTTGAAATCCAGGGGGAAGTGGATAAAGACTGGAACTCCGTTGAAATCGACGTGAAACAGATTACCAAAGTTGCCAAATAATCCCCATCAGGGCCGCACTCGTGGCCCTTTTCTTTGTGACTCAACACGCCAGATAGGGTAGTATCTGCGGCAATATTGCCCTTCAATAGAGGGGTACAAAGTTGAGGAACCACGATTAATGAGCGATATGGCAGAGCGCCTGGCGCTGCATGAATTCACGGAAACCGCCTATCTGAACTACTCCATGTACGTCATCATGGACAGGGCGTTGCCGTTTATTGGCGATGGTTTGAAACCCGTTCAGCGTCGCATCGTGTACGCGATGTCCGAACTGGGGCTGAATGCCAGCGCCAAATTTAAAAAATCCGCCCGTACCGTCGGTGACGTACTGGGTAAATACCACCCACACGGCGACAGCGCTTGTTATGAAGCGATGGTACTGATGGCGCAGCCGTTCTCTTACCGTTATCCGTTGGTCGACGGGCAGGGGAACTGGGGGGCGCCGGACGATCCGAAATCCTTCGCGGCGATGCGTTATACCGAATCCCGCCTGTCTAAATATGCGGAAGTTCTGCTGGGTGAACTCGGCCAGGGAACGTCGGACTGGGTGCCAAACTTCGACGGCACCATGCAGGAACCGAAGATGCTGCCTGCGCGTCTGCCAAATATTCTGTTGAACGGCACGACCGGTATTGCCGTTGGTATGGCGACGGACATTCCGCCACACAACCTGCGTGAAGTGGCGAAAGCGGCGATTACCCTGATTGAGCAGCCGAAAACGACGCTGGATCAGTTGCTGGACATCGTGCAGGGGCCGGATTACCCGACCGAAGCGGAGATCATTACCTCGCGGGCAGAGATTCGTAAGATTTACGAAAACGGACGTGGCTCCGTACGTATGCGCGCGGTATGGACGAAAGAAGACGGCGCGGTGGTGATTTCCGCACTGCCGCATCAGGTTTCCGGGGCAAAAGTGCTGGAGCAGATCGCCGCTCAAATGCGCAATAAAAAGCTGCCGATGGTAGACGACCTGCGCGACGAATCGGATCACGAAAACCCGACCCGTCTGGTGATTGTCCCGCGCTCCAATCGTGTGGATATGGAGCAGGTGATGAACCACCTGTTTGCCACCACCGATCTGGAAAAAAGCTACCGCATCAATCTGAATATGATCGGTCTTGATGGTCGTCCGGCGGTGAAAAATCTGCTGGAGATCCTCACCGAATGGCTGGCGTTCCGCCGCGATACCGTACGTCGTCGCCTGAACTATCGTCTGGAAAAAGTGCTTAAACGCCTGCATATCCTTGAAGGTTTGCTGGTGGCGTTCCTCAACATTGACGAAGTGATCGAAATTATTCGTCATGAGGATGAACCTAAGCCCGAGCTGATGTCGCGGTTTGGCATTTCTGAAACCCAGGCTGAAGCCATTCTTGAGCTGAAATTGCGCCACCTTGCCAAACTCGAAGAGATGAAAATCCGCGGCGAGCAGGATGAGCTGGCGAAAGAGCGCGATCAGCTGCAAGGCATTCTGGCTTCTGAGCGTAAAATGAGTAACCTGCTGAAGAAAGAGCTGCAGGCTGATGCCGAGGCCTATGGCGACGAACGCCGCTCTCCGCTGCAGGAACGTGAAGAAGCGAAGGCGATGAGCGAGCACGACATGCTGCCGTCAGAGCCAGTGACCATTGTGCTGTCCCAGAGTGGTTGGGTGCGTAGCGCGAAAGGCCACGACATTGATGCGCCGGGATTAAGCTATAAAGCGGGCGATAGCTTTAAGTCTGCGGTGAAGGGTAAGAGCAACCAGCCAGTGGTGTTCGTGGACTCGACCGGACGCAGCTACGCCATCGACCCGATTACGCTGCCGTCGGCGCGTGGACAGGGTGAACCGCTGACCGGGAAGCTCACGCTGCCGCCGGGCGCGACGGTTGAGCACATGCTGATGGAAGGCGACGATCAGAAACTGCTGATGGCATCCGATGCGGGTTACGGTTTTGTCTGCACCTTCAACGACCTGGTAGCTCGTAACCGTGCTGGTAAGGCATTGATTACGCTGCCAGAAAATTCGCGCGTTATGCCGCCGGTTGTGATTGAAGATGAAACCGATATGCTGCTGGCAATCACCCAGGCCGGTCGCATGTTGATGTTCCCGGTAAGCGATTTGCCGCAATTGTCAAAAGGCAAAGGGAACAAGATTATCAATATCCCTTCAGCTGAAGCGGCGAAAGGTGAAGATGGCCTGGCGCAGCTCTACGTGTTGCCGCCACAAAGCACGCTGACTATCCACGTCGGTAAGCGCAAAATTAAACTGCGTCCTGAAGAGTTGCAGAAAGTGACCGGCGAGCGTGGCCGTCGCGGTACGCTAATGCGTGGTCTGCAGCGTATCGATCGCATTGACATTGACTCGCCTCGACGCGCCAGTCACGGCGACAGCGAAGAATAACGCTACCGTCCGGCTCTCCCTGTTTTAGCCCGGGGAGAGCCAACGTTAAAAATTCCCGTGAAACCGTTGTTTATTCGTGCGTTGCGATTAACAATACGCTTTTCCAGAGAGCCGCCCTTAACAAAGCCCTAACCTGATACTGCGTGATGAATCAGGTGACGTAAAATGCCAGGCTCTTAGGCCTCAGAGGTTGTTATGCTATATATTTTTCGTTTAATCATTACTGTTATTTACTGCGTTCTGGTCTGTATTTTCGGTTGCATATACTGTCTGTTCAGCCCACGAAATCCAAAACACGTCGCAACGTTCGGTCATATGTTTGGCCGCCTGGCTCCCCTTTATGGCCTGAAGGTTGAGTGCCGCATGCCGGCAGACGCGCAGAACTATGGTAATGCTATCTATATTTGTAATCATCAGAACAACTATGACATGGTTACCGCTGCGAATATCGTTCAGCCGCCGACGGTGACAGTAGGCAAAAAAAGCCTGTTGTGGATCCCATTCTTCGGGCTGCTGTACTGGTTAACCGGCAACCTGCTGATTGACAGAAACAACCGTACCAAAGCGCACAGCACCATTGCGGCGGTGGTGAATCATTTCAAAAAACGTCGTATTTCTATCTGGATGTTCCCGGAAGGAACGCGCAGCCGTGGTCGCGGTCTGCTGCCGTTTAAAACCGGCGCGTTTCATGCGGCGATTGCAGCGGGTGTCCCGGTTATTCCGGTGTGCGTTTCAACTACCTCGAACAAGATAAAACTCAACCGACTCAATAATGGTCTGGCGATTGTAGAGATGTTGCCGCCGGTAGATATTAGCCATTTTGGGAAAGATCAGGTTCGTGAACTGGCAGCGCATTGCCGTACGCTGATGGAACAAAAAATCGCAGAACTCGATAAAGAAGTTGCTGAGCGGGAAGCCGCCGGTAAGGTTTAATCCGCGCAATTCGGGTTTGTTACAGGAAAAGATTTCCTGCGTGTTAATCGCCAGTTTTTCATGGAGTTTATATGTCATTCAGTCGGCGTCAGTTCATTCAGGCATCGGGGATCGCACTGTGTGCAGGTGCTGTTCCGCTGAAGGCTAATGCTGCCGGTCAGCAACAACCGTTACCCGTACCTCCGCTGCTGGAGTCCCGTCGGGGGCAGCCGTTATTTATGACGCTGCAACGCGCCCACTGGTCCTTCACGCAAGGCACGCGCGCACCTGTCTGGGGGATTAACGGTCGCTACCTGGGACCGACGATCCGCGTCTGGAAAGGGGATGACGTCAAACTTATCTACAGCAACCGTCTGACTGAAAATGTCTCGATGACTGTCGCTGGATTACAGGTGCCAGGCCCGCTGATGGGCGGCCCGGCGCGCATGATGTCCCCTAATGCAGACTGGGCACCAGTGCTGCCGATTCGTCAGAATGCCGCTACGCTGTGGTATCACGCCAATACGCCAAATCGTACTGCCCAGCAGGTTTATAACGGTCTTGCCGGAATGTGGCTGATTGAAGATGAAGTGAGTAAATCACTGTCTATTCCCAACCACTACGGCGTGGATGATTTTCCGATCATTATCCAGGACAAGCGTCTGGACAACTTTGGTACGCCGGAATACAGCGAACCCGGCAGCGGTGGTTTTGTCGGTGATACGCTGCTGGTCAACGGGGCGCAAAGCCCGTATGTCGAAGTCTCTCGCGGCTGGGTGCGTTTGCGTTTGCTGAACGCTTCAAACTCGCGTCGTTACCAGTTGCAAATGAGCGATGGCCGCGCGCTGCATGTGATTTCCAGCGATCAGGGCTTTTTACCTGCGCCCGTTTCGGTGAAGCAGCTCTCGCTGGCGCCTGGCGAGCGCCGTGAGATCCTGGTGGATATGACTAACGGAAATGAGGTCTCTATCACCTGTGGTGAGGCGGCCAGCATTGTCGACAGGATCCGCGGATTCTTTGAGCCTTCCAGTATTCTCATCTCCACGCTGGTATTGACGCTGCGCCCGACCGGTCTCCTGCCGCTGGTGACCGACAGTCTGCCAATGCGCCTGCTGCCAACGGAAATCCTCAGTGGTTCACCGATTCGCAGCCGTGATATCAGTCTGGATGACGATCCCGGCATCAACGGTCAGCTGTGGGACGTCAACCGCATGGATATTACCGCTCAGCAGGGCTCCTGGGAGCGCTGGACGGTACGAGCGGATATGCCTCAGTCTTTCCATATCGAAGGCGTCTCGTTCCTGATCCGTAATGTGAATGGCGCAATGCCGTTCCCGGAAGACCGGGGCTGGAAAGATACCGTCTGGGTCGACGGCCAGGTTGAATTACTGGTCTACTACGGACAACCTTCCTGGGCTCATTTCCCGTTCTACTTTAACAGTCAGACGCTGGAAATGGCGGATCGTGGCTCGATCGGACAGATGTTGGTGAACCCGGCGCCGTAATGCGCCGGAGTTTCCGTTACGCCCGCCAGAACATGCGCGAGAACAGGATCAGAATGGGGTAAATCTCCAGACGCCCCATGATCATGGCCGCGCACATCAGAAGTTTTGCCTCCTCGTTTAAGGTGCCAAACGTCGTTGCGGTGATGCCAAATCCCAGCCCCATGTTATTGATGCAGGCGGCAACGGTGGCGAAAGAGGAGAAGAGATCGTAGCCCATCAGATTGAGCGCCCAGATAAAAAAGCTGGTAAATAAAACGTAGAGAAAGAAAAAGCTCCATACCGAACGCACTACTCGGTCGCTTACCACGTTATTGCCCACTTTGATATTCAGCAGGGCGCGAGGATGCGCGAGCTGATGTAACTCCTGACGGCATTGCTTGAACATAATCAAAAAACGCAGCACCTTAATCCCCCCGCAGGTCGAGCCGACACAACCGCCGAAGAAACTGGCGCTGAGCAGCATGAATATCGTGTGCGAAGGCCACTGCGCATAATCCGCCGTCGACAGGCCATTATCTGTCAGCATCGAACTGGCCAGAAAAAAGGCATGCACCAGGCTGTCCGTCATCCCGTACATACCCGCCCGCCAGACCTGCCAGGTGGCGATCAGGGTGACAACCAGCGCAATAAGCAGAAAGAAACGCAGCTCGGCATTACGACGAAAGGGCTTAAAGGTACGTTTCACAATAGCAACGTACCAGAGGGTGAAGTTAAACGCAGACAGCAGTGAAAACAGTCCGGCGACTAACTCAATAGCGTGGCTGTTATAAAAGCCGATGCTCTCACTACGGGTGGAAAATCCGCCGAGAGAGACCGTCGACAGCCCGTGGCATAAGGCATCGAAAAACGACATCCCGGCAATCCAGTAGGCCAGAGTACAAATAAGGCCGAGAATGACGTAGGTCAGCCACAGCGTACGTGCGGTATCAGCAAGCCTTGGCGTGAGGCGTTCTTCTTTAAAGGGACCTGGCATTTCAGACTGATACAGCTTCATACCACCAATACCCAGCAGGGGTAATACCGCCACGGCAAGGACAATAACCCCCAGGCCGCCAATAAAATTGAGCTGAGCCCGATAGTACAGATACGATTTCGGCAAGGCGCTGACGTCGTCAATCACCGTAGCGCCAGTGGTGGTTATCCCGGAAACCCCTTCGAACAGGGCATCGGCAAAGGAGAGATTTAAGCCATCGTCCATCCACATCGGCATGGCGCTGATAAACGAAAACAGCAGCCAGAACAGGACGATAATGACAAAGCCATCCCGGGTTCGTAGTTGAATACCTGCATGTTTGGTTGCCAGCCACGCTCCACCGCCGAGGGTAAAGAACGTCATAAATGTGCTGAAAAAAGCGAAAAAGCTCCGCTCTTTATTTAACAGAGCAATGGTCATCGGCGGCAGCATGGAGAAGCTGTAGAGAAGAACCAGAAATCCGCACAGGTGAACAACTACCCGTAACTGGGAAATATGCAGTGAATCGTTGAGTCGCAATGAAAAATCCCCCGCCGAAAAAGAGTTATCTCAGCTGGCCGGCATGGTGTTAATTATGAATGATAAAAATGGGCGTCGTAAAATTTAACAATTTAAATCACTTTCTACTTGTCTGACTCAGACTCCACTTCATTTCTTGCCGACATACAGCGTATAATCCCCGGCCTTTGATTATTTTTTTACCATTTTTGGAAGCACTATGAGCGCAATATCCCTGATCCAGCCGGACAGAGACCTTTTCTCCTGGCCGCAGTACTGGGCTGCCTGTTTTGGCCCGGCACCATTTTTGCCGATGTCACGCGACGAAATGGACCAACTTGGCTGGGATAGCTGCGACATCATTCTGGTTACCGGCGATGCATACGTCGATCATCCCAGCTTTGGCATGGCAATTTGCGGCCGTATGCTGGAAGCGCAGGGCTTTCGTGTTGGGATTATCGCCCAGCCGGAGTGGAACAACAAAGACGATTTTATGCGTTTGGGTAAACCGAACCTGTTCTTTGGTGTAACCGCAGGCAACATGGATTCGATGATCAACCGTTATACCGCCGATCGCCGATTGCGCCATGACGATGCTTATACGCCAGACAACGTGGCGGGCAAACGCCCGGACCGCGCGACGCTGGTCTATACCCAGCGCTGTAAGGAAGCATGGAAAGATGTGCCGGTTATTCTCGGCGGTATTGAGGCCAGCCTGCGCCGCACCGCGCACTACGACTACTGGTCTGATACCGTTCGTCGCTCCGTGCTGGTGGATTCAAAAGCCGACATGCTGATGTTCGGTAACGGCGAACGTCCGCTGGTGGAAGTGGCGCATCGTCTGGCGATGGGTGAAACTATCGATCAGATCCGCGACGTGCGTAATACCGCGATTATGGTTAAAGAAGCGCTGCCGGGCTGGAGTGGGGTGGATTCCACGCGTCTCGACACGCCGGGCAAAATTGACCCGATCCCGCATCCATACGGCGAGGATCTGCCGTGTGCCGACAACAAACCTGTCGCCCCGAAAAAGCAGGAAGCGAAAGCGGTAACCGTACAGCCGCCGCGCCCGAAACCGTGGGAAAAAACCTACGTGCTGCTGCCGTCCTTCGAAAAAGTGAAGGGCGATAAAGTGCTGTATGCACATGCGTCGCGTATCCTGCACCACGAAACCAACCCAGGCTGTGCGCGCGCGCTGATGCAAAAGCATGGCGATCGCTACATCTGGATCAACCCGCCAGCCATTCCGCTCTCTACCGAAGAAATGGACAGCGTCTTTGCGCTGCCGTACAAGCGCGTGCCGCATCCGGCGTATGGCGACAGCCGCATTCCGGCCTATGAGATGATCCGTTTCTCGATCAACATTATGCGTGGCTGTTTTGGCGGCTGCTCGTTCTGTTCGATCACCGAGCACGAAGGCCGCATCATCCAGAGCCGCTCTGAAGACTCGATCATCAATGAAATCGAAGCTATTCGCGACACCGTTCCGGGCTTTACCGGCGTGATTTCCGATCTCGGCGGCCCAACGGCGAACATGTATATGCTGCGCTGTAAGTCACCGCGTGCGGAGCAAACCTGCCGTCGTTTGTCATGCGTCTACCCGGATATTTGTCCGCATATGGATACTAACCACGAGCCGACGATTAACCTCTATCGCCGTGCGCGTGATTTGAAAGGCATTAAAAAGATCCTTATCGCTTCAGGTGTGCGCTATGACATCGCGGTTGAAGATCCGCGCTATATCAAAGAGCTGGCTACCCACCACGTGGGCGGCTATCTGAAGATTGCGCCAGAGCATACTGAAGAAGGCCCGCTGTCGAAGATGATGAAGCCGGGGATGGGCAGCTACGATCGCTTTAAGGAATTGTTCGACACCTACTCTAAACAGGCCGGTAAAGAGCAGTACCTGATCCCGTACTTTATTTCTGCGCATCCTGGGACGCGTGACGAGGATATGGTGAATCTGGCGCTGTGGCTGAAGCAACGTCGTTTCCGTCTGGATCAGGTGCAGAACTTCTATCCATCACCATTGGCGAACTCCACAACCATGTATTACACCGGGAAAAACCCGCTGGGTAAAATTGGTTACAAGAGTGAAGACGTGGTGGTGCCGAAAGGTGATAAACAGCGTCGTCTGCATAAAGCGCTGCTGCGTTACCACGACCCAGCCAACTGGCCGTTAATCCGCCAGGCGCTGGAAGATATGGGGAAAAAGCATCTGATCGGTGGTCGTCGCGAATGTCTGGTTCCGGCGCCTACGCTGGAAGAGATGCGCGAAGCGCGTCGCCAGAACCGTCATACCCGTCCGGCGTTGACCAAGCACACGCCTGTGGCGCATCAGCGCCAGACGCCCGCCGCGAACAAAAAACGTGGGAAAGTAGCTGGGCGCTAATCTGTCTTGCCCGGGAGTGAAATGTTTACCGGGCCTGAAAGACAGTCGGCCGGATAAGGTGCCATCTGGCAGAAGTGCTCAGTAATTATGCCTCACGAATTCTGGCCGCTAATGCGGCCAGTTTTGCATCATCCGCCCGTTCACGATCGCGTGACGACAGATATCCTTCATACTGCTCGAAAAATTGGTTCTGCTGCGATTCAATCGGCTTCCAGTGGGGCAGAACGCATGGGACTCAATTAGCTGTGCACGTGGTCTACGTCGAAATTCAAATCAGTAAAGGCCCGACGAGATGTCGGGCAGGAGAGAAGGGGTTAACCGCCGAACTGGTCCGGGTCTGGTCCCAGACGTTTGCCCTGATCGAGCTTTGCGATTTCGCCTAATTCATCTTTATCCAGGCGGAAGTCCCAGACGTTAAAGTTTTCTGCGATACGCGCAGGAGTGACTGATTTCGGAATAACCACCAGGCCGCTATCCAGATGCCAGCGGATGACAATCTGCGCCGGTGATTTGCCATATTTCTCCGCGAGATCGCGGATGATCTTTTGATCAAAGACGTCTTTGCCGCCCTGCGCCAGCGGGCTCCAGGATTCGGTCTGGATTTTATGCGTTGCGTTCCAGGCGTGCAGTTGGCGCTGTTGCATAAGCGGGTGAAGTTCTATCTGGTTAATCACCGGTGGTACGCCGGTTTCATCCATCAGTCGCTGGAGATGATTGATCTGAAAGTTACACACGCCGATGCTCTTAATCAGCCCTTCTTTTTGCAGATCGATCATGCTTTCCCACGCTTCAACGTAGTGGTCGATCGCCGGAACCGGCCAGTGCATCAGATAAAGATCGAGGTAATCGAGCTGGAGTTTCTCCATGCTTTCGAGCAAGGCTTCCCGAGGACGTTTCTGGTCATCATTCCATAGCTTGGTGGTGATGAATAACTCTTCCCGCGGTACGCCCGCATCGCGTATTGCTTTGCCGACACCTTCTTCGTTTTTGTACGCCGCAGCGGTATCAATTGAGCGATACCCCACTTCCAGCGCTTTATGAATGGCAGTGATGACCTCTTCGTTACTTGCCTTCCAGACCCCCAGGCCCAGCTGCGGCATGACGTTACCATCCTGTAGTTTAATAATGGTTGGACCGGTCATAATTCCTCCCCTGAATTGAGTTTACCGAGGCAAGCCCCGGTAAGTTAGGTGTGACTTAAGTCTGGCCTATCCTCGTCATACTTCAAGCTGCATATGCGTTGGCTTTATTACGCGGCCCATCCATGAGCCTCGCCCTTTCAGGTCCGCTGCAAGCAGCGTTCAAATCTGCTCCCGGCAGGTTTGTCGTTTCACCCCCAGTCACTGACTTATGTAAGTTCCTGGGGATTCTCTCCTTTGCCGCCTTTATGCAACTCGAATTATTTAGAATATAAATACCCAAAAATGAAAGGCGGAGGTGAAAAAACCTTAGCGGGCAGCTTCGTAAATCCGACGGCTGACCTCGAGCGTAATGTCCTGATGTTCGCCCAGTTTCGTACCGCCGTGCGCTTGCAGTTTTTCCAGTAGCGCCGGGATGGAGCTACCGTCCAGGCCGTAGTCAGACAGACGAGTCGGTACGCCCATTTGTTCAAAGAAAGCGCGGGTTGCGGCAATAGCGGCGTCGATGCGTTGGTCATCGGAACCTTCGGTGATATTCCAGATACGCTCTGCGTATTGCAGCAGTTTGGCACGTTTGGTATCGCGTTTTTCATTCCACAGCGCTGGCAGAACGATAGCCAATGTTTGAGCATGATCCAGACCGTGCATTGCGGTCAGTTCGTGGCCCAGCATATGCGTTGCCCAGTCTTGTGGTACGCCTGCGCCAATCAGACCGTTCAGCGCCTGGGTTGCCGCCCACATAACGTTCGCACGCACGTTGTAATTTTCCGGCTCCTGCAATGCTTTCGGGCCTTCTTCTACCAGCGTAAGCAGAATACCTTCAGCAAAGCGATCCTGAATTTTCCCGTCAACCGGATAAGTCACATACTGCTCAACGGTATGTACGAAGGCATCTACGACGCCGTTCGCAACCTGACGCGGCGGCAGGGTATAGGTGTAAACCGGATCCAGCACGGCGAATACCGGCTGCACAAATGGGGTCATAAAGGCCAGCTTATCGCCGGTGGTTTTACGCGAAATGACCGCGCCGGAGTTAGATTCAGAGCCGGTTGCTGGCAGGGTTAATACGGAGCCCATCGGGATAGCGCTTGTTACGTCGTTGCCGTGGGTTTCCAGAATGCGCCATGGATCGATGCCGTCAGCGTATTGTGCCGCAGCCGCGATGAATTTGGTGCCATCCAGCACCGAACCGCCGCCTACCGCCAGCAGGAACGTCACTTTCTCATCACGCACGATTTTTACCGCGTTCATCAGCGTTTCATAAGACGGGTTCGGCTCAATACCGCCAAACTCCAGCACGTCCAGGCCTTTCAGCGCATCCTGAACCTGTGCCAGGACACCGGTTTTTTTCACGCTACCGCCGCCATAGGTAACCAATACGCGAGCATCCTGAGGGATTTGATCGCGCAGCTCAGCAATCGCACCTTTACCAAACAGAATGCGGGTTGGGGTATGGAGATTAAAGTTGTTCATTGCTCGTTCCCTTATGTGGGTAAAAAAGAGGGCAGGAGAGTGTCTGCCGGATGATGAACATTGTGGTCGTCAGCCGCGCTGCTCTCAATGCTCATTTCTGCCGATGTCTTGCCCATTTCTACAGACTGCTGGAGAAAACGGATAAATCTGCGCATTATGTCAGGGTTGCAAACCGATGATGAAATGGTGCTCTATGAACCGTGATGAGATCTGCCTTCTGCTGACAGAAAAAATTAAGCAGCTGAAAAACAATGAAAATAAACTCAGCGAACTGCTGCCAGATGTCCGCCTGCTGCACGGCACTGAGCCGGCAGCGCGTACACCGGTAATGTATCAGCCAGGAATCATATTTCTCTTTTCGGGACATAAAATTGGTTATATCAATGAACGTGTATTTCGTTATGACGCCAACGAATACCTGTTGCTAACCGTACCGCTACCCTTTGAATGTGAAACGTATGCAACGCCGGAGGTTCCCCTGGCCGGTATCTACCTGAATGTCGATATTCTGCAATTGCAGGAGCTGTTGATGGACATTGGGGAAGATGAGCTGTTCCAGCCCGCCATGGCGGCCAGCGGGATCAACTCCGCGACGCTTTCTGACGAAATACTGTGCGCCGCTGAGCGCCTGCTGGATGTGATGGAGCGACCGCTGGATGCGCGTATTCTGGGGAAACAGATTATTCGCGAGATCCTCTACCATGTGCTGACCGGGCCGCGCGGCGGCGCATTACTGGCGCTGGTTAGCCGCCAGACGCATTTCAGTTTGATAAGCCGGGTGCTGAAGCGCATTGAAACCAAATACACCGAAAATCTCAATGTCGAACAGCTGGCGGCAGAAGCGAACATGAGCGTGTCGGCGTTTCATCATAATTTTAAAGCGGTGACCAGCACGTCGCCGCTGCAATACCTGAAGAGCTATCGTCTGCATAAAGCACGGATGATGATGATCCACGACGGGATGAAGGCCAGTGCGGCTGCGATGCGCGTCGGCTATGAGAGCGCATCGCAATTCAGTCGGGAATTCAAACGTTTCTTTGGCGTAACGCCGGGGGAGGATGCGGCCAGAATTCGAATGATGCAGGGGAGTTAAACTTGCTCAGCGCTGGCCTGATAAGCGAAACGTCATCAGGCGAAAATGCCGGGGGAACCCCGGCCTACGGTTAATACTCAGGCGCTACAGTATTTTTTTTTAATCACTACAAACAGGGTTCCCAACAGACCCGCGGTTAACAGGGCAATCGGCAGGATCATTAAAAAGGTCATCACCTGATCTTCATGGCGTTTGACGAACGGGATCATGCTCAGCGCATAGCCAAAGCCGGTGACGACGGTGACCCACAGCAGACCGCTCAGCCAGTTAAAAAACTGGAACCGACGGTTTGGCAGACCCGAAATTCCCGCCATTGTTGGCAGCAAGGTACGAACGAATGCCAGGAAACGCCCAGCCAGCAGTGCCATCAGCCCGTGTTGGTCAAACATGCAGGTAGCGCGCTGATGATATTTATCAGGTAATTGCGCCAGCCAGCCTTTTACCGTCCGCGTGTTGCCCAGCCAGCGTCCCTGAATGTAGCTCAGCCAGCAGCCCAGACTGGCTGCGGCAGTCAGAATAGCTATGGTAGGTATAAAACTCATCACGTCCTGAGCGATCAGCGCCCCTGCCAGCAATAACAGGCTGTCTCCGGGTAAAAAGGAGGCAGGCAGCAGGCCATTTTCTAAAAACAGTGTGGCGAACATTACGAAGTACACCACGCTCACAACGTGCGGATCCGCCAACGCGGCAAAATCGTGTTGCCAAAGCGCGGAGACAATATCTTGAATGACTACCATGGACTTTCCTGTGGAACAGCGTTTATGTGTGGATTGTACTCCTGAATTGTCCGGGATGCCTTGATCCCGGACGCAACAATTGCAGACTTTTCCACCAGAAGTGTCTGCATATATGTCCATCTATGGCGATTTTACTCGATTCGGGCAAATCCTGCGGCCAAATCAGCAATCAGATCGTCAACATTCTCTAAACCGATATGCAAACGGATGAGCGTTCCACTGAAGTCCACCTCGCCTTGGGGACGGATTGCCGCAATGTGTTCCGGCTGATTAGCGAGAATCAGCGACTCAAAACCGCCCCAGGAGTAGGCCATGCTGAACAGGCTGAAGTGGTCGAGATACGCGGCCAGCTCTTCATGATTTAGTTTCTTATTCAATACAAATGAGAACAGTCCGCTGCTGCCGGTGAAATCACGCTTCCAGAATTCGTGGCCTTTACTGCCGGGCAGCGCGGGGTGGTTCACGCGGGCGACCTGCGGATGGCTGGCCAGCCACTCGGCGACCTTTAAGCTGCTTTCATGATGTTGGCGCAGGCGAACGCTTAGCGTACGCAGTCCGCGGCTGGTCATATAGGCGGTATCGGCGTCCAGCATTTGCCCCATCAGATAGGCATTTTCGCGCAGTTGATCCCAGCAACGGGCATTAGCTACCGCAGTGCCGACCATGGCGTCGGAATGGCCAATCAGATATTTGGTACCAGCCTGAATAGAAATGTCGATGCCAAAATCCAGCGCTTTGAACAGCACTCCGGCAGCCCAGGTGTTATCAATTATGATGATCGCATCCGGCGCGACGCTTCTGACGGCGGCAACAATAGCAGGGACATCATGTACTTCCATGGTGACAGAGCCGGGAGATTCCAGAAATACGACTTTAGTGTTCGGCTGTATGTGCTTCACAATATCGGCACCAACCAGCGGATCGAACCATCCGGTGGACACGCCGAGTTTGCCGAGAATTTTGGTGCAGAAATCCTGGCTGGGTTCATAGGCGGTGTTGGTCATCAGCACATGATCCCCTTGTTCCACAAAGGCGAGGATGGTGTTGGCAACGGCCGCCGCGCCGCAGGGGAACAACGCGCAACCCGCGCCGCCTTCCAGTTCACACATTGCCTCCTGCAGGGAAAAATGCGTCAGGGTTCCGCGACGTCCATAGAAAAGCGCACCGTTAGCACGGTTGTGCGTAGCCTGCTTTTTGGCCTCTACGGTGTCAAACACTAGCGAAGAAGCGCGCTGGATCACGCTATTTACCGCGCCCAGCGTGTACTTTTTACTGCGTCCTGCGTGAACGAGTTTGGTTTCAAGTTGCTTATCTGCCATGTCGTCTTACCTGTTTTTATACGTCTGGATGTCTAAACTACCATGAATCAAAGATGACGCATCCTGCAGAACGGTCATACAGTAGAAAATAATCTCAAAATGCTTCTGGTGACTTTTTTACTGCGTAAGCGCAAGGAAAAGAAACCAAAGGTGCGGCAATATGTAAATAGTAATGAGAACGACTATCAATTCGACGTCGTTTTGATATCATTACGCTCAGATTTTGTGATTTGCGTCCTGGAGATACAGAGTGGGTAATAATTTGATGCAGACGGATCTTTCCGTCTGGGGTATGTATCAGCACGCCGATATCGTGGTTAAGTGCGTGATGATTGGGCTGATTTTGGCATCAGTGGTCACCTGGGCTATCTTCTTTAGTAAGAGCCTTGAGTTCTTTACTCAGAAACGCCGCCTTAAGCGTGAACAGCAACTGCTGGCGGACGCCCGCTCTTTAGACCAGGCAAATGAGATTGCTGCAGGATTCGATGGCAAAAGCCTGGGCGCACAGTTGATTTACGAAGCGCAGAACGAACTGGAATTGTCAGAAGGCAGCGACGACAACGAAGGTATTAAAGAGCGTACCGGCTTCCGTCTGGAGCGTCGTGTGGCAGCGGTAGGTCGTCATATGGGACGTGGTAACGGCTACTTGGCCACCATCGGGGCTATCTCTCCATTTGTGGGTCTGTTCGGTACCGTATGGGGCATCATGAATAGCTTCATCGGGATTGCACAAACCCAAACGACCAACCTGGCCGTTGTTGCGCCGGGTATCGCAGAAGCTCTGTTAGCGACGGCGATCGGTCTGGTCGCGGCAATTCCTGCGGTCGTTATCTACAACATTTTCGCACGTCAGATTGGCAGCTATAAAGCGATGCTGGGCGATGTCGCGGCACAGGTACTGTTGCTGCAAAGTCGCGATCTGGACCTGAACGCTAGCGCTTCTGCCCATCCGGTACGTGCAGCGCAGAAATTACGTGTAGGATAATGTTCCATGGCAATGAGCTTTAATGAAAACCTGGACGATAACGGTGAAATGCATGAAATCAACGTGACGCCGTTTATCGATGTTATGTTGGTTTTATTGATCATCTTTATGGTGGCCGCACCGTTGGCAACGGTGGATGTGAAGGTGAATCTCCCGGCTTCCACCAGCACGCCGCAGCCGCGTCCGGAAAAACCGGTTTACCTGTCTGTTAAAGCCGATAAGAGTATGTTTATTGGCAACAATCAGGTGACGGATGACACCATGATTAGCGAATTAAATACGCTGACCGATGGGAAGAAAGACACCACGATTTTCTTCCGTGCGGATAAAACCGTCGATTATGAAACCATGATGAAAGTTATGGATACGCTGCATCAGGCGGGTTTCCTGAAGATTGGTCTGGTCGGTGAAGAGACCGTGAAAGCGAAGTAATCCTGATTGCCGGGTAATGGTTGTTGCCTTACCCGGCCTTCCTCTCCTGATTCAGCTCTCCCCACACGCCCTTATCTGTCCTCATCCAGTGCGACTGCCGTTATCCTGGTGGGTTCGTAGTTCCCTTCAGACAGTTTACGCGTCAGGCGTAAGGTGGCTGTTTCTCGCTTGAGTATATGCTGGTATGTGCTCTCCAGCCGGGCCATGATTTTGTCCCGTAGTTCTGGTTGCTGCTCCATAATGGCTTCAATCGCGGTGCCATAGATCTCTTCTTTAGCCTGTAGCGCATAAATTTCGCGACGATTTTGCCATTTCATCCGCACCAGCGCGGCGGGAATAGAAACCATCTCCTGGGCAACGCTTTCCAACGTCGCATTTTTATTGGCAATCAATACGGCCAAATTTTGCTTTAAGACAAACTCATCGCTTTTATGGTCATCTAAAGCCAAATAAACATTATTATCCTCAACATCTTTCATTTTATTTCTCTTCCAGAGAATAAAAAATAGGATCGCTGGTCTCACGCGTAATTAAATTAAGCCAAATTTTATTGCCCTGTTCATTTACGCTGGCTGTTTTTGTCGATAAAATTTTACTTAATTCTTGAGCGTTAATGTCGCCTTCCGCTTGTAGTGAATTGAGCAGGCGAGTGAAGGACTCAATTTTTGCGGCACGAAACAGGCGCTCTTTTAAATGGCGATCGCACTCTTCAAATAACATATTGCGCGCCTGGCCGTTAGCTGTAGAGCTAATCAAAATATCGGGTTCGTAATCGCTTAATGTTCTCTTTCCCTGAGTCAAATTTTCACTATTATCTGTGGGACTGGTATTAGTAGATGAGCTGGATAAGTGAAAACGCGAGGGAACAAGATGCTCGGGAAGCATGTTGAAATATCCTTTGATGCCAATGATATGTTGTTCTAAATAAACCAGGCTGCGTTGACAATAGCATGGCGTAATTTTAAAATCAAAAAAAATGGAGCCAGTATATGAACAGTATATTTTATTCTGTTATTACCCTGCTATTGCTTACCTGCGGGGTACTTTTGTTGATGCGCAGTGCAAATAAAAACCGATATGCAGAAAATGGGCACTCTGAAAACCAGCCGGAAATGCTGAGTAAAGAAGAGGGGGAAGATCATTTTTCGGTACTGATGAATTCGATTACCCCAGTATGGTATTGGCGCGTTAATCACGAATATATCGATTTTATCCACTCAACGATCAAGCGGATGACAATGGTGGAGCTAAATGAGACGCCAGGGCTATTTGATGCACAGCGGCGTTGTAGCGATCTCAACTCTGCGGTGTATAAATATTACGACAATATAAAAAAGCGCTGTCTGAGCGGTGAGAAAGTCCCGCATGCCGATCTGGATGTGCTTAACTTACGCCAGTGCTTCAGGGAGTTCAGTCTGGAGGCTTATCCTGCGCTTGTCGCGCTGGTGTGGCCGGAATTTCAACGTCCAGAGATCAAAGCGGAAGAGGTGTGAAGGGATTGGCTGGCCCTGTTACGTGCCGGGGAGGCTAACGCCGCTTCCCGGCACAGAGTTACAAACGGCTATTTGTCAGATGAGGCCTGCCACAGGTTCAGCTTACCATCCGCGACATGCTTATCGATCTGCGCCAGTTCTTCGGCGCTGAACGTCAGGTTAGCCAATGACTGAACGTTCTCCTCCAGTTGCTCCGGTCGGCTGGCGCCAATTAATACCGACGTTACCCGATTGTCTTTCAGCAGCCAGCTTAAGGCCATTTGCGCCATCGACTGTCCGCGCTGTTGCGCCATCTCATTGAGCAAACGCAGGCTGTTAAGGTTTTCTTCCGTCAGCATATTTTCCGTCAGCCCACGAACTTTTTTCCCTTCACGCTGCATGCGTGAACCTTCCGGAATGCCGTTGAGGTATTTCCCCGTCAGCAGCCCCTGGGCCAGCGGCGTAAATGCGATGCAGCCCATGCCGTTGGATTCCAGCGTATCCAGCAGACCGCTGCTGTCTACCCAACGGTTAAGCAGGTTGTAAGAAGGCTGGTGGATCAGCAGCGGAATTTTCCATTCCCGCATCAGCTCGGCCATTTTCTGCGTACGCTCCGGAGAATAGGATGAAATGCCGACATACAGCGCTTTACCGCTTTGCACCGCATGGGCCAGCGCTGAGGCGGTCTCTTCCATTGGCGTATTTTCGTCAACGCGGTGCGAGTAGAAGATATCGACATAGTCGAGGCCCATGCGTTTCAGGCTCTGGTCGAGGCTGGCGAGCAGGTATTTGCGCGAACCGCCAGAACCGTATGGCCCTGGCCACATGTCATAGCCTGCCTTGGTGGAGATGATCAGTTCATCACGATAGTGTGCAAAATCCTCGCGCAATAATCGGCCAAAATTCTCTTCTGCGCTGCCCGGAGGCGGCCCGTAGTTATTGGCTAAATCAAAATGCGTGATGCCTAAATCAAATGCTTTACGCAGCAGAGCGCGCTGTGAATCCAGCGCCTGAACGTGCCCAAAACTGTGCCACAAACCCAGTGATAGCGCGGGTAAACGTAAACCGCTGCGCCCGCAGTAGCGATAGAGCATCTGCTCGTAACGTTCAGGATTGGCAAACCAGTCCATGAGATCTCCTTAGTGCAGGTGAATTTCGAAACAACGTTTCTATTCTAGCGGGTTCATGGTGAATATCCCGTTCACCAGGTCACACTGGAATGAAAAACTGGGCAAAAACAGACCACTGTGCTTTGCTTAAAAAAACATCGATCCGGAGTGCTGCCATGTCGCGTCTAACTGCCAAAGACTTTCCGCAAGAATTGCTCGACTACTATGACTATTACGCTCATGGCAAAATAACGAAACGCGAGTTTCTCAATCTTGCTGCGAAATATGCAGTCGGTGGTATGACGGCGCTGGCATTATTCAATGTGTTGAAACCCAATTATGCCCTCGCAACGCAGGTGGAGTTCACCGATCCTGATATCCTGGCGGAATACATGACTTATCCTTCACCTGAAGGGCATGGTGATGTGCGTGGGTATCTGGTTAAACCTGCGAAAGCGACGGGGAAAGTTCCGGCGGTAGTGGTGGTGCATGAGAATCGTGGGCTGAATCCGTATATTGAGGATGTGGCACGGCGGGTGGCGAAGGCGGGCTATATTGCACTCGCGCCTGATGGATTAAGTTCAGTAGGGGGCTATCCTGGCAATGATGATAAAGGTCGGGAGTTGCAGCAGCAGGTTGACCCGGTAAAGCTGATGAACGACTTCTTTGCCGCCATTGAATTTATGCAGCGTTATTCAGGCGCGACGGGAAAGGTGGGTATCACCGGATTTTGCTACGGTGGCGGCGTATCGAATGCCGCAGCCGTTGCTTTTCCTGAACTGGCCTGCGCAGTGCCTTTTTATGGGCGTCAGGTTCCTGCATCAGATGTCCCTAAAATAAAAGCGCCTTTATTACTGCACTATGCGCAATTAGATACCCGAATTAATGAGGGATGGCCTGCCTATGAAGCGGCGCTCAAAGCCAATAAGAAAGTCTATGAGGCATATATCTATCCCGGCGTTAATCATGGTTTTCATAATGACTCGACACCGCGTTATGATAATGCTACCGCTGATTTGGCCTGGGAGCGTACTCTTGCATGGTTTAACAAATATTTACGATAGAAAACAAGGGATTATTTAATGCTTCAGGTTAATTATCTGAATAATAATGCTAGCTAATTTCATTAGCATTCATGTTGATATAGTGTAAATAATATTGGATGCACTTAAGAAAGTAAAAAAATAAAGAATGCATTATATCTTCTCTGTTGCCTGCCGATAACAAGGATAAGTATCGCCTGATGGCGAATTCCTCATCAACGGCAAGGAAATTATTATGCGTTTGCTGAAAAACTTCACTATTCGTATTGTCATGTTGGCAATACTGGGACTTTTTTGCCTGCTCTGGTCGGGCGTGGGTTTATTCAGTCTTCATTCTTTATCAAAAATATCTGAAGGCAATGATATTGACCGTCATCTTGTCCATCAGATGACGGTCCTCAGTCAGGGGAACGATCAGTATTTTCGCTTCGTAACGCGCTTAAGTCGCGCCATGGATGTCAAAATGAGCGGCGGAACGCCTAATTTTGCACCAGCGCAGCAGTCCCTGGAGAATATGAGCAAAAAACTCCAGGAGATGAAAACGTTGTCTCCGGGGCCTATGGATCCGGACGTTGCCGCGGCGGTACTGACGAAGTGGCAGGCGCTGTTGGATAACGGGGTGATTCCGCAAATGCAACTGGCGCAGCAGGGCACGCTTACGGCCTTTGCGGAGCATGCCAGCACCGTTACGCCAGCGCTGAGCCGTGAATTTGGCGCCAGTGCCGAACGTTTTAACGCCACGGCAGGTAAGCGGCTTGATACCACGCGCGTCATGGTTGATGGCAAAACGTCTATCATCCGGACGCTAATTATTACCGCCGTGATCCTCGGTATTGCTCTCCTGTTCTTCACAGATCGTTACCTCGTCGCCATGATGGTGAAACCCCTGGGACGTATCCGCCAGCAGTTCCAGCAGATTGCTCAGGGCGATCTCAGCCATCCAATCGAAGATTTTGGCCGTAACTGCGTGGGCCAACTGGTGCCGTTATTGTGCGCGATGCAGGACAGCCTGCGCGAAGCCGTCAGTACAATTCGCTCAGGTAGTGACAACATCTGGCGAGGGGCTACGGAAATTTCCACCGGCAATAACGATCTCTCATCGCGTACTGAGGAGCAGGCTGCGGCGCTGGAAGAGACCGCTGCCAGCATGGAGCAACTGACCGCAACGGTAAAACTGAACGCCGAAAATGCGCGTGAAGCCAGCCAGCTTGCCGATACGGCGACAGAGACGGCAGGTAAAGGGAGCAGCCTGGTTTCAGAAGTGGTTGAGACGATGGACGGCATTGCCGCCAGCTCTAAACAGATCGCGGAAATTACGTCTGTTATTAATAGTATTGCCTTCCAGACCAATATTCTGGCGCTGAACGCGGCAGTTGAAGCTGCCAGAGCAGGTGAGCAGGGGCGTGGTTTTGCCGTTGTTGCCGGTGAGGTGCGTAACCTTGCCAGCCGTAGCGCCGGGGCGGCGAAAGAGATTGAGACGCTGATTGGCGAATCGTCGCGTCGCGTCGATCAGGGCGCTCGACTGGTTAAAGAGACGGGATTAACCATGGAGGCGATTCTGCGCGGAGCCACCGAAGTGACCGTTATCATGAAGCAAATTGCTTCTGCCTCAGAAGAACAGAATAAGGGCATCTCGCAGGTGAGCGTGGCGATCACGCAGATGGACAGCGTAACGCAACAGAACGCCGCGCTGGTAGAGCAAGTTTCCGCCGCAGCTGTGGCGCTTGAACGGCAAACGGAAGAGCTGCAACGCTCGGTACAACAGTTCCGCCTTTCAGCAAACGATGTGCAGTACGCCGCCGCCAGCACCGCTTCCCCTTCAGCAGACAGCAAAACGTCTGCAGCCGCTAAAAAGGATGAATGGGTGTCCTTTTAAGCGGGCATAAAAAAGTACGTGATACCTCTGGTCTTTGCTTAAAAAATCGCTATATAATTTATTATATAGCGATTGGAGGTTATGCATGGACAACCATTTTGGAAAAGGCTTGATGGCCGGATTAAACGCGTCAAGTGCGGATAGCGCACGCACGGCGGCCAATTTTTGTGCTGATTATAAACGCGGTTTTGTGCTGGGATTTTCTCATCGAATGTTTGAAAAAACGGGCGATCGACAGCTCAGCGCGTGGGAAGCGGGGATCCTCACGCGTCGCTATGGGCTGGATAAAGAGATGGTTATGGATTTCTTTAAAGAGAACCAGTCCAGTACAACAATTCGTTTTTTCATGGCTGGCTATCGTCTCGAAGCTTGATCCGAAAGGGGTATTATCTTGCTTTAATTAATTACACTATTGACCTACGCCTTCGTTTTGTTGCTCCGCCGAAGTATTATAATGCACATAACCATATAAAAAGTGTGGTAAATGGCGCGCCGATCGCAATATGCAACATGCGAAAGGTGCAAAATAAAAGCCAGGTCTTCGCAACGGAATAACTATAAAATGACTGGAGATAACTCTCTCATCAATTCGAACGGCATCAATCGCCGTGATTTCATGAAGCTTTGTGCAGCACTGGCCGCTACCATGGGGCTCAGTAGCAAAGCCGCCGCAGAAATGGCCGAATCAGTTTCTCGTCCTCAGCGTCCACCGGTTATCTGGATTGGTGCGCAGGAGTGTACGGGTTGTACTGAATCGCTACTTCGCGCGACACACCCTACAGTGGAAAACCTCGTTCTGGAGACAATCTCTCTGGAATACCATGAGGTACTCTCTGCCGCTTTCGGCCACCAGGTCGAAGAGAATAAACATAACGCTCTGGAGAAGTACAAAGGGCAATATGTTTTGGTTGTAGATGGTTCAATCCCACTGAAAGACAATGGTATTTACTGCATGGTTGCCGGTGAGCCGATCGTAGATCACATCCGCCGGGCCGCAGAAGGTGCTGCCGCTATCATTGCCATCGGCTCTTGTGCCGCGTGGGGTGGTGTTGCTGCTGCTGGCGTTAACCCAACGGGTGCCGTCGGCTTGCAGGAAGTTCTGCCAGGCAAAACCATCATCAACATCCCCGGCTGTCCTCCGAACCCGCACAACTTCCTTGCAACGGTCGCGCATATCATCACTTACGGTAAGCCGCCGAAGCTGGATACCAAAAACCGTCCGACATTTGCCTATGGTCGTTTGATTCACGAACACTGCGAACGTCGCCCGCACTTCGATGCAGGTCGTTTTGCTAAAGAGTTTGGCGATGAAGGTCACCGTGAAGGCTGGTGCCTCTACCATCTGGGCTGTAAAGGACCAGAAACCTACGGCAACTGCTCAACGCTGCAATTCTGCGATGTTGGCGGCGTGTGGCCGGTGGCTATCGGTCACCCTTGCTACGGCTGTAACGAAGAAGGTGTGGGTTTCCATAAAGGTATTCACCAGCTTGCTCATGTGGAAAACCAAACACCGCGTTCCGAGAAACCTGACGTCAATATGAAAGAAGGCGGCAATATTTCTGCCGGGGCGATTGGGCTGCTTGGTGGCGTAGTAGGACTGGTTGCCGGTGTCAGCGTGATGGCGGTTCGTGAACTGGGGCGTCAGCAGAAGAAAGATAACGCTGACTCACGGGGAGAATAACCGTGAACAGACGTAACTTTATTAAAGCAGCCTCCAGCGGGGCATTGCTGTTGGGCGCTGCGCCGTCCATCAGCCATGCGGCTGCAGAAAACCGTCCGCCGATCCCTGGTTCTCTTGGGATGCTCTATGACTCGACGCTGTGCGTAGGCTGCCAGGCCTGTGTCACCAAGTGTCAGGATATCAACTTCCCGGCGCGTAACCCGGAAGGCGAGCAGACCTGGTCGAACAACGACAAACTGTCACCGTATACCAATAACATCATCCAGGTGTGGCGTAGCGGAACAGGCGTTAACAAAGACCAGGAAGAAAACGGCTACGCATACATTAAGAAGCAGTGCATGCACTGTGTCGATCCGAACTGCGTCTCCGTTTGCCCGGTCTCCGCGCTGAAGAAAGATCCGAAAACTGGCATCGTCCACTATGACAAAGATGTCTGCACGGGCTGTCGTTACTGCATGGTCGCCTGCCCGTACAATGTGCCTAAGTATGACTACAACAACCCGTTTGGTGCGCTTCACAAATGTGAACTGTGTAACCAGAAAGGTGTTGAGCGTCTGGACAAAGGCGGTTTACCGGGTTGTGTTGAAGTGTGCCCTGCTGGTGCGGTGATTTTTGGTACGCGTGAAGAGCTGATGGCTGAGGCGAAAAAACGTCTCGCGCTGAAGCCTGGCAGCGAATACCACTATCCGCGTCAGACGGTGAAAGCAGGCGATACCTATCTGCATACGGTACCGAAGTATTACCCCCATCTGTACGGCGAGAAAGAGGGTGGTGGTACACAGGTTATGGTACTGACGGGCGTTCCTTACGAGGATTTGGATCTGCCGAAACTGGATGATCTTTCAACCGGTGCGCGTTCCGAACATGTTCAACATTCCTTGTACAAGGGCATGATATTACCCCTGGCTGCGCTGGCGGGCTTAACCGTGCTGGTTCGTCGTAACACGAAAAACGACCATCACGATGGAGGAGACGATCATGAGTCATGATCCTAAACCGCTGGGCGGAAAAATAATCAGCAAACCGGTCATTATTTTTGGGCCGCTTATCGTCCTGTGTATGCTCCTGATCGTGAAACGTCTGGTCTTCGGATTGGGCTCAGTCTCCGATCTGAACGGCGGTTTCCCATGGGGTGTATGGATCGCGTTTGACCTGCTGATTGGTACCGGCTTCGCATGTGGTGGCTGGGCGCTGGCGTGGGCGGTGTATGTTTTCAACAGAGGACAATACCATCCACTGGTACGTCCGGCGCTGCTGGCGAGCCTGTTTGGCTACTCGCTGGGTGGTCTGTCGATCACCATTGACGTCGGTCGTTACTGGAACCTGCCGTATTTCTACATTCCGGGCCACTTCAACGTGAACTCGGTACTGTTCGAAACGGCGGTCTGTATGACCATCTATATCGGCATCATGGCGCTGGAATTTGCTCCGGCTCTGTTTGAACGTCTGGGGTGGAAAGTTTCTCTCAAACGTTTGAACAAAGTGATGTTCTTTATTATTGCCCTTGGCGCGCTGCTGCCAACTATGCACCAGTCTTCAATGGGTTCATTGATGATTTCTGCGGGCTATAAAGTGCATCCGCTATGGCAAGCTTATGAAATGTTGCCGCTTTTCTCCGTATTAACCGCTTTTATTATGGGCTTCTCGATCGTCATCTTTGAAGGCTCGTTGGTACAAGCCGGGCTGAAAGGTAATGGTCCGGACGAGAAAAGTTTGTTCATCAAGCTGACGAATACCATCAGTGTGCTGTTGGCGATTTTCGTGGTTCTGCGCTTTGGCGAACTGATCTATCGCGACAAGCTGTCCTATGCGTTCTCAGGCGATCTTTACTCCCTGATGTTCTGGATTGAAGTCGTGCTGATGGTCTTCCCGCTGGTGGTGCTGCGCGTCACTAAGCTGCGTAACGACTCACGCATGCTGTATCTGTCTGCGCTGAGCGCATTGCTGGGTTGTGCGACATGGCGTCTGTCCTATTCGCTGGTGGCGTTCAATCCTGGTGGTGGCTACCACTACTTCCCGACCTGGGAAGAACTGTTGATTTCTATTGGTTTTGTGGCTATTGAGATTTGTGCATACATCGTACTCATTCGTCTACTGCCGATACTTCCTCCTTTAAAACAAAACGATCAAAATCGTCATGAGGCGAGCAAAGCATGAGCCAGAGAATTACTATTGATCCGGTAACCCGTATTGAGGGTCATTTACGCATCGACTGCGAAATCGAAAATGGCGTGGTATCTAAAGCATGGGCTTCCGGTACCATGTGGCGCGGCATGGAAGAGATCGTGAAAAACCGCGATCCGCGCGATGCCTGGATGATTGTGCAGCGTATCTGTGGCGTTTGTACTACCACTCACGCTATCTCTTCCGTTCGTGCAGCAGAAAGCGCGCTGAATATTGATGTTCCGGTGAACGCACAGTATATCCGTAACATCATTCTGGCCGCGCACACTACGCATGACCACATTGTTCACTTCTATCAGCTCTCTGCGCTGGACTGGGTGGATATCACCTCTGCACTGAAAGCAGATCCAGCGAAAGCGTCTGCCATGCTGAACGGCGTGTCCTCCTGGCACCTGAACAGCGCAGAAGAGTTCACTAAGGTTCAGAACAAGATCAAAGACCTTGTTGCCAGCGGTCAGTTAGGCATTTTTGCCAACGGTTGCTGGGGTCACCCGGCAATGCAACTGCCGCCAGAAGTGAACCTGATTGCGGTCGCTCACTACCTGCAGGCGCTGGAATGCCAGCGTGATGCTAACCGTGTTGTGGCGCTGTTGGGCGGTAAAACGCCGCACATTCAGAACCTGGCGGTAGGCGGGGTTGCTAACCCAATTAACCTCGACGGCCTTGGCGTGCTGAACCTTGAGCGCCTGATGTATATCAAGTCCTTTATCGATAAGCTGAGCGACTTCGTTGAGCAGGTTTACAAGGTTGATACCGCGGTGATTGCTGCGTTCTACCCTGAGTGGCTGGAACGTGGTCAAGGTGCGGTTAACTATCTGAGCGCACCGGAATTCCCGACTGACGGTAAAAACGGCAGCTTCCTGTTCCCGGGTGGTTACATCACCAATGAAGATCTGTCGACCTATCGTCCGATCACCTCTCACTCCGATGAGTACCTGATCAAAGGGATTCAGGAGAGTGCGAAACACGCGTGGTACAAAGACGAAGCGCCGCAGGCTCCGTGGGAAGGCACAACGGTTCCTGATTACACCGGTTGGTCAGATGACGGCAAGTACTCCTGGGTTAAAGCACCGACCTTCTACGGTAAAACGGTTGAAGTGGGTCCGTTGGCCAACATGCTGTGTAAACTGGCGGCCAAACGCGAGTCTACCCATGCCAAGCTGAATGAAATCATCGCGATTTACACCAAGCTGACCGGTAAAACTATCGAAGTGTCACAGCTGCACTCTACGTTGGGCCGTATTATTGGCCGTACCGTTCACTGCTGTGAACTGCAGAACGTTCTGCAGGATCAGTACAACGCGCTGATTGTGAACATCGGCAAAGGCGACCACACCACCTTCGTGAAACCGGATATCCCGGCAACGGGTGAATTTAAAGGTGTCGGTTTCCTCGAAGCGCCGCGCGGTATGCTGTCTCACTGGATGGTGATCAAAGATGGCATTATCAGCAACTACCAGGCGGTAGTACCGTCTACCTGGAACTCTGGCCCACGTAACTTTAATGATGAAGTGGGACCGTATGAGCGCTCGCTGGTAGGTACGCCGATTGCCGATCCAAACAAACCGCTGGAAGTGGTTCGTACCATTCACTCCTTCGACCCTTGTATGTCATGTGCGGTGCATGTGGTGGACGTTGATGGGAACGAAGTGGTCTCAGTTAAGGTTCTGTAATGCGGATATTAGTCTTAGGGGTCGGCAATATTTTGCTGACCGACGAAGCCATCGGGGTACGTATCGTTGAGGCATTAGAACAACGGTACGTCCTGCCAGACTTTGTTGATGTTCTGGACGGTGGTACGGCTGGGATGGAGCTTCTCGGTGATATGGCGAACAGAGATCATCTGATCATTGCTGACGCCATTGTGTCGAAGAAAAACACGCCAGGAACGATGATGGTCCTGCGGGATGAAGAGATCCCGGCGCTGTTTACCAACAAAATCTCACCGCACCAGCTTGGTCTGGCCGACGTATTGTCGGCCCTGCGTTTCACCGGCGAGTTTCCGAAAAAGCTGACGTTAGTCGGTGTTATTCCGGAATCGCTGGAGCCGCATATCGGACTAACGCCAACGGTTGAAGCGATGATTGAACCTGCGCTTGAGCAGGTTCTTGCCGCGCTTCGCGAATCAGGTGTTGAAGCGATCCCGCGGGAGGCGGCTCATGTCTGAGGAGTTTGTCGGTTTTCAGACGGCCCCGAAGATGCAAATTCAGGCAGCGTTTGAAGAGGTTGCCCGGCGTTCAATGCACGATCTCTCTTTCCTGCATCCGAACATGCCGGTATATGTCTCTGAATTTACGCTGTTTGAAGGACAGTGGACGGGGTGTGTTATCACGCCCTGGATGCTCAGCGCACTGATTTTCCCCGGACCGGACCAGATCTGGCCGGTGCGTAAAGTCAGCGAAAAAATCGGACTGCGTCTGCCGTATGGCGAGATGACCTTTACCGTTGGTGAACTGGAGGGCGTATCGCAATACCTTTCCTGCTCACTGATGTCGCCGCTTTCGCACAGTATGTCGGCGCAAGAAGGCATGCGTCTGACTGACGATTGCGCGCGAATGCTGTTATCGCTGCCGGTTAGCGATCCGAATGCGCCGCAGCTTAATCGCCGCGCGTTGCTGCTGGGTCGTCGGAACTGCGAAAATGCATGAGCTGTCCCTTTGTCAGAGCGCGGTTGAGATTGTTCAACAGCAGGCAGAGCAGCACGGTGTCAAACGTGTAACCGGTGTTTGGCTGGAAATCGGGGCGCTCTCCTGCGTTGAAGAGAGCGCCGTTCGTTTCAGTTTCGACATCGTCTGTCAGGGGACGCTGGCTCAGGGTTGTGAGCTGCATATTGATTACAAGCCAGCCCTGGCATGGTGCTGGGATTGCAGTCAGGTAGTGGAAATCACCCAGCATGATGCGCAGTGTCCACAATGTCAGGGCGATCGCCTGCGGGTTGATGCTGGCGATTCACTGAAAGTGAAAAGTATTGAAGTCGAATAACCCATAGGTTGCTATGGGGCGGAGTCAGATATGTGTATTGGAGTCCCTGGTCAGGTTCTGGCCGTTGGTGAAGATATTCACCAGCTTGCGCAGGTTGAAGTGTGCGGCATCAAACGTGATGTCAATATTGCCCTGATTTGTGAAGGTGATACAGCTGAGCTGGTCGGGCAATGGGTGCTGGTGCACGTAGGGTTCGCCATGAGCATCATTGATGAAGATGAAGCTAAAGCCACGTTAGACGCACTTCGCCGCATGGAGTACGACGTCACCAGCGCGTGACAAATCCTGAATGAAATTGCCGGATAGCGGTTGCCATCCGGCAATTTATTTTAGTTCTGGCGCTTATCTTCGGTATGGGTATCGAAGTCGCTGGCGTCATGGCGTTCATGAAGCAGCTCGTTCAGCGGTCCGTTAGTGCGGTTTACAATACGACCACGCTTAACCGCCGGACGCGCTGCAATCTCTTTTGCCCAGCGTTGTACGTGCTTGTAGCTTCCTGCGTCAAGGAACTCTGCTGCGTCGTAGACGTTGCCCAGAACCACATTGCCAAACCATGGCCAGACCGCCATATCGGCAATGGTGTATTCATCTCCGGCCACAAACTGATGTTGCGCCAATTGTTTATCCAGCACGTCGAGTAAGCGCTTGGCTTCCATGGTGAAGCGATTGATAGCGTACTCAATTTTTACCGGAGCATAGTTATAGAAGTGGCCAAAGCCTCCGCCGAGGAACGGCGCTGCGCCTTGTAACCAGAACAACCAGTTCAGCGTTTCGGTGCGTTTTGCCAAATCCTGCGGCAGGAAATAACCATATTTTTCCGCCAGATAGAGCAGGATTGCGCCAGATTCGAATACGCGAACTGGTGGGTTTTGCGAGTGATCGCGTAGCGCCGGGATCTTCGAGTTCGGATTCACCTCAACAAAGCCGCTGGAAAACTGATCGCCATCGCCAATGCGGATAATCCAGGCATCGTATTCCGCGCCCTTCACCCCCTGCGCCAGCAACTCCTCCAGCATAATCGTCACTTTCTGCCCGTTTGGTGTACCCAGCGAATAGAGCTGCAGCGGATGTTTGCCAACCGGCAGCGTTTTCTCGTGGGTGGCACCGGAAACCGGGCGGTTGATATTGGCGAATGCGCCCCCGTTCGATTTTTCCCACGTCCAGACTTTCGCGGGCTGATAGGTATTGTCTGACATATTGACCTGCCTTCTGAGTGGTTGTGTTGATGCAGTGTAGCAGTTAGGTAGAACTCAATTTAACAGATTGGGACTTTATGTCGCTTTGTGCTGAAAGGGGAAGATAAATCTAACCCGTTCATTGTACCCGCTCCGTACTCCATGAAGAGGAAATCAATGTTGGACGGAAATTGCTACCGTATTCACCATTAAAAATTGGCGGTGAATAAGCAGTAATAATGAAAAATGGTGTTCCAGGAGTAAGCGGTTATCAGGGCCCGGCGGGTGGGTGGGGCGCGGTAAAAGCCGTCACTGCTTCGGTGTTTTCGCAAAAGGCTGTCGCCCGCGACATTATCGCGATGTTCAAAATGAACCAGGTGAAAGGGTTCGACTGTCCGGGCTGTGCGTGGCCGGACCCAGGGCACCGTGCGCCAATGGAGCTGTGCGAAAATGGCGTTAAGGCGGTCTCCTGGGAGACAACCAGTAAAAAAGCGTCACCGGAATTTTTCAGCCGTCACCCGGTTTCCACACTCTGGCACTACAGCGATTATGAGCTGGAAAATATCGGTCGTTTGACGCATCCGATGAAATACGATGCAGCATCAGATACCTGGCAGGCGGTGGATTGGGATATCGCCTTCCAGGAGATAGGCGAGCGTCTGCGCAGCTATGATTCACCCCAGCAGGTTGAGTTTTACACCTCCGGCAGAACGTCAAATGAAGCGGCGTTCCTGTATCAGCTATTTGCCCGTGAATATGGCAGCAGCAACTTTCCTGATTGCTCAAACATGTGCCACGGACCGACCAGCGCAGGGCTAACGCCGGCCATTGGCCTTGGAAAAGGGACCGTTGAACTTGACGATTTTGACCATTGCGATCTGGTGATTTGTATCGGGCATAACCCTGGCACTAATCATCCACGTATGCTGACCACCTTACGCGACGTTGCCAAACGCGGGGCTAAAATTATCTCTATCAATCCGCTGAACGAAAGGGGGCTTGAGCGCTTTAGTTTCCCGCAAAGCCCGAAAGAGATGTTCACTGGTCAGTCGACGCAGCTGAGCAACGACTACTACCAGGTAAAAATGGGCGGTGACGCCTCGCTGCTCAAAGGCATCATGAAGGCGCTGATCGAAATGGATGAAGCGCGGATCTTACTGGATCAGCAACCGACACTCGATCATGCGTTTATCGATGAGCATACCGCTGGATATGCAGCGCTGTATGATGACTTACGTCAGCATAACTGGGCGGAGCTGGAACAGGACTCGGGCCTGACGCGCAGTCAGATGGAGGACCTGGCACACAGCTACAGTAAATCTCGTGCCACTATTATTTGTTATGGTCTGGGCATCACCCAGCATAAAAACGGTACTGAGAACGTCCAGCAACTGGTAAACCTGCTGCTGCTGAAAGGCAATATGGGTAAGCCTGGGGCGGGGATCTGCCCGTTGCGCGGTCATTCTAACGTGCAGGGCGACCGTTCCGTGGGGATCAACGAAGCGGCATCCGAAGACTTCCTGCAGCGCCTTGAGACGCATTTTTCTATCCGTGTGCCGCGTAAACATGGCCGCTCCAGCGTGGAGAGTATTCGGGCCATCGAACGGGGAGAGGCAAAAGCGCTCATTTGCATGGGTGGCAATCTGGCGGTGGCGATGCCGCAGCCGCAGCGCACCTTTGCGGCGATGAAAAATTTGGATCTGCAGGTCCATGTTGCGACCAAGCTGAACAGATCGCATTTGCTGCTGGCAAAGCATAATTACCTGCTGCCTGCATTAGGTCGAACGGAGCGCGACATTCAGGCGACGGGGAGCCAGTCGGTGACCGTCGAAGACTCGATGTCGATGGTCCACGCTTCCTGCGGCGCGCTGAAGCCAGCTTCCCGCTGGTTAAAATCGGAGCCCGCGATTGTGGCGGGCATGGCACACGCTACTCTGCCGCTTTCGCCGATCAACTGGGAAGCGTTAACCGGGGACTACGCGCTGATCCGTGACGCCATTGAAGCCGTGATCCCGGCGTTCCACGATTACAATGCCCGTATTGCCGAGCCGGGCGGATTTCGTATGGATACGCCCGCTTCGCGCCGTGAATGGCGAACGGCGAATGGTAAAGCCAACTTTATCGTCAGCCATCAGCGGGCGGTAGAGCGAGAGAATCAGCCTGCCGATGCACTGGTTCTGGCGACGCTGCGCAGCCACGATCAATACAACACCACTATTTATGGTATGAACGATCGCTACCGTGGCATTACCGGTCGTCGGGATGTGGTGTTTTTAAGCGCTGAAGAAGCGGCGACTCGCGATCTGAGCCAGGGAGATGTGGTCAACGTTCAGGCGCTGGACGACCGCGGCCAGCCCTGTGCGGATCGTATTATGTGCGGCTTGACGGTGGTGATTTACAACATGGCGGTGGGCTCAATAGGCGCTTATCTGCCAGAAGCGAATGTCCTGCTTTCGCTGGATGCGGTGGACACACAAAGTTTGACTCCGGCGTATAAAAGCGTACCGGTCACCGTGACAAAAGCGTAGTTCCTGCTGTGAATTTTTCGCCTCTGAGCGCCAGCCGCTGCGTTGAGGTGTATGATGATGTTGACCTCTGTCCGGTTAGTGTCGCAGAGCAGGCAATCAGAGCGAAAAATTCACGCCAACCTGCTCAGGCTGTATTGTTTTGAGGTAAGGTGCATGAGCAAAGGAACGACCAGTCAGGATGCCCCATTCGGGACATTATTGGGCTACGCCCCAGGCGGCGTAGCAATCTACTCTTCAGATTACAGCTCCCTCGACCCACGGGACTACGACGATGATGCGGCATTTCGCAGCTATATCGACGACGAATACATGGGCCACAAATGGCAGTGCGTAGAGTTCGCACGCCGCTTTCTCTTCCTTAATTATGGCGTGGTTTTCACCGATGTGGGCATGGCCTGGGAGATCTTTTCCTTACGCTTTCTACGCGAAGTGGTGAATGACAATATCCTGCCGTTACAGGCATTTCCGAATGGTTCACCCCGCGCGCCGGTAGCCGGTGCTCTGCTTATCTGGCAAAAAGGCGGTGAGTTTAACGATACCGGCCATGTGGCGGTCGTCACCCAGTTGC
Source organism: Citrobacter sp. RHBSTW-00599 (assembly GCF_013784065.1). Classification (NCBI taxonomy): domain Bacteria; kingdom Pseudomonadati; phylum Pseudomonadota; class Gammaproteobacteria; order Enterobacterales; family Enterobacteriaceae; genus Citrobacter; species Citrobacter sp. RHBSTW-00599. The sequence continues at coordinate 724,281 of NZ_CP056717.1, forward strand.
TGGAAAACAAAATCCGTATTGCCGAACAGAACGTGCTCCATACGCCGTTGCCTCCCGGACAGCAGTGGACCCGCGAACTGGAGATGGTGGTTGAAAACGGTTGTTACACCCTGCGTGATACCTTTGACGACACCACCATCCTTGGCTGGATGATCCAGACCGATGATACCCGTGACAGCCTGCCGCAGCCGGAGATCGCCAACGACTCGTTGAGAATTGGCGGCGCGCGACTGGAAGATAACGGGCAGTTTGACGGTAAATGGCTTGATGAACAGGACCCGCTGCAGAAAGCCTACGTGCTGGCGAACGGCCACGTTATTAATCAGGATCCGCATCAGTACTTCACCATTACCGAGAGTGCAGAGCAGGAGCTGATCAAAGCCACCAACGAGCTGCACCTGATGTATCTGCACGCGACCGACAAAGTGCTGAAAGATGACAACCTGTTGGCGCTGTTCGATATCCCGAAAATCCTCTGGCCGCGTCTGCGCCTTTCCTGGCAGCGTCGTCGGCATCATATGATTACGGGACGTATGGATTTCTGTATGGATGAACGCGGACTGAAGGTGTATGAGTACAACGCCGATTCCGCATCGTGCCATACCGAAGCTGGTTTGATCCTCGAAAGATGGGCCGAGCAGGGCTATACAGGACAGGGACACAACCCAGCTGAAGGATTGATCAACGAACTGGCGGGGGCCTGGAAGCACAGCCGCGCGCGTCCTTTTGTCCACATCATGCAGGATAAAGATATAGAGGAAAACTACCACGCTCAGTTTATGCAGCAGGCGCTACGTCAGGCCGGGTTTGACAGTAAAATTCTGCGTGGCCTCGATGAGCTACGTTGGGATGACGCCGGTCAGCTGATTGACGGGGACGGTCGTCTGGTGAACTGCGTCTGGAAAACCTGGGCGTGGGAAACCGCGATTGAGCAGGTGCGAGAGGTCAGTGAAACGGAGTACGCCGCGGTACCAATTCGTACCGGGCATACGAATCAGGAAGTGCGTTTAATCGACGTGTTGCTGCGCCCGGAAGTGCTGGTCTTTGAACCTCTGTGGACGGTGATCCCTGGTAATAAAGCGATTCTGCCGATCCTGTGGCAACTGTTCCCACACCACCGCTATCTGCTTGATACTGATTTCACTGTTAATGAAGAGCTGGCGCAAACCGGTTATGCAGTGAAACCTATTGCAGGACGTTGTGGCAGCAACATCGATCTGGTGAGCCATCAGGAAGAGTTACTGGATAAAACCAGCGGTAAGTTTGCCGAGCAGAAGAACATTTATCAGCAGCTTTGGTGTCTGCCAAAAATTGCTGGTAAATATATTCAGGTTTGTACCTTCACCGTAGGCGGTAACTATGGGGGGACCTGCCTGCGCGGCGATGAGTCGCTGGTGATTAAAAAAGAGAGCGATATCGAGCCGCTGATTGTAGTGAAGGAAGAGTAATCTTTTTGCGAGTGCTTGATTGAAATGCGAAAACCCGGAGTATATCTCCTAATGCTTGTCAGTTTAGCTTTTGATGGAAACCGTAATGCATAGCGTTGCGGTTTCTTTTTCACTGCCCGGGGATAATGTTTCACCCTTCCCACGGGCAGGAAAAAACTCTCCGCCATATCCAGTATCTCATTATGTAGTGGCACACTGCCCATCACTGCACCCTGATGCCATAGACGCGTCCTCGGAAACAGACAACGACTCATTCAATAACGCCCCGATTTCTGCTCCCAGCGCGAGGTCGTCTACCTGACCAAAATATTGCTGGCGTAGGTATCCCTGCTGATCAATTAACGTCAACGTAGGTGTACCGCGCATAGCGTAGGACAGCATGGTCTGGGGGACATCATTGTCAGGAGACGGCATATCCACCCCGACGGGGAAAGGGATGCGGTATTCTGATAGAAAGGTTTCCAGTGCCTGTGCGGTCATTACCTCATGATGCTCAAAAACCGTATGTAGGCCAATAACGGCCACTTTATCCGGTGGAAAAGTGGCATACACACGTGAAACCTGCGGCAGTCCATGGGAAACACAGCCAGGACACAGCATCTGAAATGATTCCATTACCACGACCTTGCCGCGTAATGATTCCAGGGTTATCGGCTGTGACGTATTAAACCAGCGTTCAATTGTCAATGCTGGTGCTCGCGGATGACGAATGATATTCATGTTAACTCCAGAACCCGCACTGTGGTGCGGGTTAATTTCCGTTACTGGTTTACTTTCCCCGGCAGCGTCAGCTTGCCAGAGGCCACTTTAAATACATCCTCGACGCAAAGTAGCGGCGCATGAACGGAGGCATTAACTCGTAGCCCGGCAGTTACACCATCAAACTGGCTGGCAGTGACCACGCCAATATTATCGAAAGGAACTTTCACTTCTACAGTTTCACCTGTCAGCGTAGGATTCCAGCCCGGACTGTCCAACAGTACCGGCAAGCCAGGCCAGGTTTTTGGCAGCCGGGGTTTTTGTCCCTCAGGAATATCAACTACGGCCAGTGCGCCAGGCCCGCAGACCTCGTTAGGCTTCAGCACCACCCAGTGGGTATGCCACAGATCGCCATCATTGTTGCGGTTACCATCGCCATTTTCATCATACAGCGGCGTATCATCCAGATCAGAATGGGATGTTACCGCCAGCGCCAGGATACCGGCCTTATGTTCAAATCCCACTTCATACGGATCGATCGTTGTCGGCCAGACATAAGAGAAAATTTCCGTTCCCGCCAGCTTACCTGTTACTGCAGGCTTACTTTTACCTGCCTTGCCGGAAACTGCCATATGGAAGGTGGCAACATTCCCTTCGGTAGTGACTTTAGTGTGCACAATATCAAACTCAGCCAATACAGCCTTGTCGGTGCTGGTTTTAATACCGCCCTGATGAGGCTCATTGCCATGTGCACCGGCAGAGGTGGCGATAGCCATTGCTAATACAATCGCAATACGTTTCATTTTTATCCTTAAAGCAGATCTTTAATAAACGCACCAAAGTTGATGTGAAGCGGGATACCGCCATCCAGTACCAGGGCTGGAACAGATTGCACACCAGCTTCGATGGCCTCATTCAGTCGCGTTTTATCATTTCCGAGATGAATGATTTCTACCGTGTATTGAGCGGGATCCAGTGCCAGTGCGATTTGGTGTTCTGCATCTACGCATACCGGGCAACCTGCATGAAAGAAAACGGCTGTTTTACTCATGATGACTTTCCTTGTGTAATATCAAATGGTATCGAATCGATACCATTTGATATTACACACACACTGAAAATATTGTCAATATGGTTTTGAATCGATACTATTGATGACAGTAAATCCCCATCGTTAGAAAGTCTGGACGTTTGCTTATCCAGCACGTATCCCGGCAAGCAGAGGCAGGTAACTGTGACACTCTTTGATATTCTTGAACGCCTGGTGAGCCTGCAAATGGGCAGCTTTTATCGCCATCCGCAACTGAAAGGACTCCCCACAACATGGGTTCAGATTCTTTTCTATTTAACGCGATGCAATGGTTATTCCAATACGCCCGCTGCAACAACGGAATACCTCGGGCTGACTAAAGGCACGGTATCGCAGTCCCTGAATAAACTAGAGCGTGAAGGCTGGATTAGAAGAGAAAATGACGGCAAGGATAAACGGGTTGTCCATCTGGTTCTGACATCCAAAGCGAGTGAAGTGATGCATACCATCATGCAGAAGACACTGCAGGAGCCTTGGGATTCATTAGCTTTTTCTGAGGAACAACTGAAAACAGTTTTTCTGGCCCATCTGCGGAGTATGCAGAAAAATCAGGGGGCCAGAATGTTTGGTGAGTGCCGTTTTTGCCGGTTTCATCAGTCGATAAATGGGCATCCCTGGTGTGGTCTAACAGAAGAGCCAATTCCCATGGAAAGCACCACATTAATTTGTCGTGAATTTGAGGAACCGGAAAATAGTTGCAGCGTTAGCGATCAGAACGAGAGAAAGGGCTAGATACTGGCTTTTGAACGGGTAAAGTGCGGACATAAAAAAATCCATAAAATGGTATGCACATTCTCTGGATTTTGTAGTGGAACACTGAATTTGGCCACCTGAATAGAGGTGATATGCTCACTCTGCCACGTGTTCGGGGTTCATCGCAGCAGTTAACCCCCCTGAAAAACCAGACGGCAGACGGGCTGTATTACGCCGTCAGGTTCTGGCGTTGCATAACATCAACCATGTTTTGCTGGCGCAAGAAGTATCGTGACCATGGCAACGCTGAGAGGCTTCCGGATGAGGGCAAGCTGATTGCACCGATTGAATTTCTTGTGACTGGCGATTTGTCATCGTGTATGGCGGTTTTCCATGTCCGTGCACTCCTGGCCGTCATGCTGAAGCCTGACAGGAGCGCCATACAGCCCTGACATTAAATGAAACGCTCTCTTTCGGGACATAAAAACGATTATGTTCCTGATGCTTTCCTTATGGCTATTGCGGTGTTTCCCACATGAAGCAAGGCTATGACTTACTGCCCCCTTTTATTTCTTTCTGATCTCAAACCATTTCCTTGAAAGCACATTGGTGTTTTTAACTTTCTTATATTGATGTAGATCAATTCAAGATCGCTTTATTAATAATTATCCGTTCATTTTAACTGCTGCGACATAAATGTTTGTTTTGTGTGCTGGTAATAGTCCATTTTACTGACATCTCAGCACTATTCACTATTAACATTTAGAGGAAAATTCCTAAGAATTTACTTAAAATAGATTAAAGATCGGTAAATTTGATCTATTGTCGATCATTGTTCTATTATCACATGTAAAGAACTTTCGTTTGAAAGATGCACGCAGCGATAAACCGAGGGATGATGAGATGGCTGATAGTTTCCAGAATGAAGTGCCAAAGGCACGTATTAATCTAAAGCTTGACCTGCATACAGGGGGAGCCAGCAAGAAAACTGAGCTCCCTCTGAAATTACTGGTGGCGGGCGACTTCAGTAATGGTCAGGAATCTGCACCACTGTCTGAGCGCAAAAAAGTTAACTTGAACAAGAATAATTTCGACTCAGTTCTTTCCGAATATGCCCCAAAAGTCAATCTGACCGTTAAAAACACGCTCGCCAGTGATGGTAGCGAAGACAATATCAGTCTGATATTCCAGAGCATGAAAGATTTCACCCCGGAGCAGGTTTCCCGACAGATCCCTCAGCTGAAGGCAATGCTTTCCATGCGTAACCTGCTTCGCGATTTAAAAGCGAACCTGCTGGACAATCAGGCTTTCCGAAAGGAGCTGGAAAAAATTCTGCTCGACCCGGCGTTAAGCGCAGAACTCCGCTCAGAGCTGTCTGCTCTGGCACCTAAACAGCCATAACGGTCACGATGATTTAACGGATTAAAAAGGAAGATGCTGATGTCTGTAAAAAATGAGAATGCGACTGGTGGCGAAAGCGTGGTGCTGGAACGTCCTGTTGCGGGCGGGGTTTATGCGTCCCTGTTTGAAAAAATCAATCTGAACCCGGTCTCTGAGCTGAGTGCGCTGGATATCTGGCAGGACGCGCAGGCGATGTCGGATGCGACTGCGGATGAGCGTCTAACGGCGGGGATGCAGGTATTTCTCGAATGCCTGACGAAAGCGGGCTCAAAAGTTGAAAAACTCGATAAAAACCTTATTGACCACCATATCGCAGAGCTGGACTACCAGATTAGCCGTCAGCTGGATGCGGTAATGCATAGCGAAGAATTCCAGGCTGTGGAGAGCCTGTGGCGCGGCGTGAAATCCCTGGTCGACAAAACTGATTTCCGTCAGAACGTGAAGGTTGAACTGCTGGATATGTCCAAAGAAGACCTGCGTCAGGACTTCGAAGACAGCCCGGAAATCATCCAGAGTGGACTGTATAAACATACATACATTGATGAGTATGACACCCCGGGCGGTGAGCCGATTGCCGCGCTGATTTCTGCCTACGAATTCGATGCCTCTGCGCAGGATGTCGCTCTGCTGCGCAATATTTCAAAAGTGTCTGCCGCAGCGCATATGCCGTTTATCGGCTCAGCCGGCCCGAAATTTTTCCTCAAGGATTCAATGGAGGAAGTGGCGGCCATCAAAGATATTGGTAACTACTTTGACCGTGCGGAGTACATCAAGTGGAAATCCTTCCGCGAGACGGACGATGCACGCTATATCGGTCTGGTGATGCCGCGTGTACTGGGTCGTCTGCCTTATGGTCCGGACACCGTGCCAGTGCGCAGCTTCAACTATGTGGAAGAAGTGAAAGGCCCGGATCACGACAAATACCTGTGGACTAACGCCTCGTTTGCTTTTGCGTCTAACATGGTTCGCAGCTTCATCAACAACGGCTGGTGTGTGCAAATCCGTGGCCCGCAGGCCGGTGGTGCCGTGCAGGATCTGCCTATTCATCTGTACGATCTGGGCACCGGCAATCAGGTCAAGATCCCGTCAGAAGTGATGATCCCGGAAACCCGCGAATTTGAATTCGCCAATCTGGGCTTCATTCCGCTGTCCTACTATAAAAATAGAGATTATTCCTGCTTCTTCAGCGCTAACTCCACCCAGAAGCCGGCACTGTATGACACCGCGGATGCCACGGCTAACAGCCGTATCAACGCCCGTCTGCCGTACATCTTCCTGCTGTCGCGTATTGCGCACTACCTGAAGCTTATCCAGCGCGAAAACATCGGCACCACCAAAGACCGTCGTCTGCTGGAGCTTGAGCTCAACACCTGGGTGCGCAGTCTGGTGACTGAAATGACCGATCCAGGCGACGAGCTGCAGGCCTCTCACCCGCTGCGTGATGCAAAAGTGGTGGTGGAAGACATCGAAGACAACCCGGGCTTCTTCCGCGTGAAGCTGTACGCCGTACCGCACTTCCAGGTCGAAGGGATGGACGTCAACCTGTCACTGGTTTCCCAGATGCCGAAAGCCAAGTCATAAGCTAAGGCAGGAAGCCAATGAAAACGGAACAACCGTTATGGGGCAGGGGCGTTATGGTCTCTCCCCAGCACTTCCAGCAACAGGCCGCATACGCGGCCTGGTCTGCGGAATGCATTGCCCGACTGGGCCTCTCCCATCCCTGGGGGATGATTGATGCCACTTTCGAACCGGATGCACTGAAACTGGGCCGCCTGCAGGCCCGTCATCTGCACATCCGTTTCCCCGACGGCACGCTTATCGACACGGATAATGCCGACTCCCTGCCGCCGGTGCTGGCGCTTGAGGGCGAATCACAGGAAGTGGCGGTGGTTCTGGCGCTTCCGCTACTGCGGGCAAATGGCGGCAACTGCCTTAAACCCGATGAGGTGGCCGAGCGCCCTGTGCGTTATCGCCAGCGCTGGCGGGATGTCCGTAACGCCTTTGGGGACGATACCCGCCAGATTGCGGTGATGCAGCCCGAGCTGACGTTGCGTTTCGCCCATCAGAACAACAGTGATTACCTAACCTGTCCGGTCGCCCGTCTACAGCAGGATTCACAAGGGAGCTGGGCACTCGATGAAACCTTTCTTCCGCCACTGCTGGCTCTGCAGGGCAGCCGCTGGCTGGTGACCCAGCTGGAACAGCTGATGATGCAACTGCGTGCCCGTCTGAGTCGCCTGATGGACATGCGTCGTGAAAGTAACGAGCGCATGGCCGATTTTGCCGTGGCTGACGTGTCTCTGTTCTGGTTGCTCAATGCCCTGAACAGCGCAGAACCCGTGCTCGGACAGTTTCAGCGACACCCGCAAAGTCCGCCGGAGCGTCTGTATCCGGAGCTGGCAAGGCTCGCGGGCAGTCTGCTGACCTTCTCGCTGGAACACCAGGTGAGTGCTATTCCTGTCTGGCAGCATGAGCAACTGAATAACGTCTTCCCGCCGCTCTTTGACCTACTGGGCGACCTGCTGGAAGCCAGCCTGCCGTCGCGGGTGGTAGCGATCGAGCTTGAGCATGATGCCCGGCTTCACTTCTGGCAGGCCCGTCTGCATGACCCACGCCTGCGCGAAGGGGCGGATTACTACCTCTCCGTGCGTTCACCGATACCGGTGGCACAGCTGCAGGAACAGTTCCCGCGCCAGTGCAAGGTCGGCAGTCCGGATCATGTCAGGAGTATCGTCAATTCATCACGGGTAGGTGTGCCCCTGATGCCCCTGCGTCATGTGCCAGCCGCCATCCCACTGCGTCTGGAAAACCAGTATTTCAGCCTCGATGTCTCTCATCCTCTGGCCAGCGAAATGCTTCAGGGCGGCACCTGTATGTTTTACGTTCCGGGCATGCTCGGCGAGCTTGAACTTGAACTCTTTGCGGTACTGAGAACATGAGTGAGTCCAAACGCAGCGCTGCTGCGTCCATTGATATTGATGCCCTGCTGCAGGACACCTGGCTGCAGGTGATCAGCCTGCGTCACGGTCCGAAGTTTCAGGATGGAGAAGGGCGCACGTTGTGGGAGCGCTGCATTGCTGATGTCGAACGCGTGCAGCGTGAGCTGAAAGCGAGCGAACTCGATGAAGCCAGCTGTCAGCATATTCTCACTGCACAGTGTGCGCTGCTTGATGAAGCCGTCAAAGGTCGCGGTGTGGAGGATGATGCCTGCCTGCAGTGGTATGACATTCCTCTGCAGGGGCACTTCCTTGGCACCATGGATGCCGGTGATACGCTGTGCGATCGGATGCGCGATGTGCTGCGTGAACCGGCGCCCGACCACGCTGTTGTGACCTGCTTCCAGCGGGTCATGATGCTGGGGTTTCTCGGCAGTTTCCGCTCGCTGAACGATCCGGAGCGCCAGAAATTCGTCAACGCGCTCAGTGAACATGTCACGCCGTTCAGCTATCCGCAGGCTCACCCGATACTGGCAGAAAGCCGTACCGGACGAGGAATGGGTGGTTGGCTGGCGTCATGGCCCGTGCGTATCGGCCTGAGCGTGATGGTAGTCGCCGCACTCTGGTGGGGACTGGATCACTGGTTGGATCAGACGCTGCTGACCCTGCTACCGGGAGCCGTGAAATGAGTCCTGAACAACAGCGCGGGCTTGCGTTATGGGCCGCCCTGCTGAGTGCAGTGGTCTGCCTGGGTTTCCTGCCGGTGTCCCGACTGGTTTCTGTGCTTGTTCTGTTGGCGATGCTGGGGCTTATCCTGGCGTTCTGGTATGTCGCCAGTCGTCGTGTGGAGCATGACGTCACCCTGCGTCTGGATGACCTCCCGGAAGCCACTTATCGTCAGCCCGTGGTGTTGGTCTGTGGCGATCTGCCGCTGGCATGTATGCAGCAGTCACCGGTGCTCACTGTCACGCAGGGATGCTGGATCCGCGTGGAGGATCATCAGGATCTGGAGCAGGCAGCCCGCCAGGTACTGTGGTTGCGACCTGACTGGGGTCGCCAGCTGTCGGTGATGGTCAGCGTCTGTCCACAGAAACACGCCGACAGCGAGCGCCTTACCAGTCGTCTGCTGGCCTTGCGCTGGCAAATCAGCCAGTTGCGTAAAGAAACCGGGCATTCCGTGCCGCTGGTTCTGAATGGTCAGGTTGGCAGTGCGATGACGAATGATCTGCTCTGGCAGGCGGCTATCCCGGGGGAAGGGGTGAGGGTCTGGCGTGAATCTTCAGCGCCGAGTTCAATCGCTACATGGGTTACCACCGGTGGGTCGCCTGCGATGCAGCAACAGGTGTTGATGAACAGCCTGATGAGCTGGTTCCATCAGCACGTCAAAGCTGTCTTTATGGATAAGAACCCCGACGTTCCTGTCATTGCGCCTACCGCGGTGCTGTGGGGAATGGGACCGATCCTTGCCGGAAGTCTGGCCACATCTGCCTGGACTGCGTGGCTTTCCCGTCACACTGCGATGCAGCAGGTAGCGGGCTGGCAGCCGGTAGGAACGGACAGTACGGTTATCTCCCCCTTCCCGGATTTTATCCTGCCACTGCTGCCCGAAGGGCGAGGCCTGACGCCGCGTGGGCGAGCCTTCCGTTGTGCGCTCGGGATTTTCACGCTGGCGGCCATTGCTGCGCTGCTCAGTAGTGGCTGGAACAATCGCCAACTGCTGCAGCGTGTGAGCTTCGATATTGCCCGCTATGACCGTATCCCGAAGCATGATTTCGGACCCAAAGCCGATGCCGTTGCTGTCCTGCGTGACGATGCGGCAGAGCTGAATGATTGGTCGCGCAATGGCGTACCGATGCGGATGGGGCTCGGTCTGTATCAGGGGGAGCGTCTGCGAATGCCTGTGCTGGATGCGATCCGTTCCTGGGTGCCTCCACCTCCGCCGCCTGAACCACAGCCGAAACCCAAACCGGTACCGAAAATTGTCCGCCTCGACAGCATGTCGCTGTTCGATTCCGGTAAATCCGACCTCAAGCCGGGCTCCACCAAAATGCTGGTGACCTCCCTGGTTGGCATCAAAGCTAAACCGGGCTGGCTGATTGTGGTGTCAGGTCATACCGACAACACCGGCAATCCAAAACTGAACCAGACGCTTTCACTTCAGCGTGCCGAAGCGGTACGTAACTGGATGCGTGACACCGGCGATGTGCCGGAGAGCTGTTTTGCGGTGCAGGGCTATGGCGAAAGCCGCCCGATCGCAACGAACGACACCCCGGAAGGGCGCGCACTTAACCGTCGTGTCGAAATCAGTCTGGTACCGCAGGCCGATGCCTGTCAGATACCGGGCAATCCCCAGGCGTCATCGGATGATGGCGCAGATAAAACTGTAATGGAGTAAATCACATGGCAATTCCTGTTTATCTTTGGCTGAAAGACGACGGCGGCGCGGACATTAAAGGTTCTGTGGACGTTCAGGATCGTGAAGGCAGCATCGAAGTTGTCGCTCAGGAGCATAACCTGTACATCCCGACCGATAACAACACCGGCAAGCTGACCGGTACCCGTATCCACACCCCGTTCCTGTTCACCAAGGAAATCGACTCGTCCAGCCCGTATCTGTACAAGGCGGTGACTACCGGTCAGACCCTCAAGTCTGCGGAATTCAGGTGGTACAAAATCAACGACGCGGGCCAGGAAGTGGAGTACTTCAACACCAAACTGGAAAACGTGAAAGTGGTGAAAGTGAATCCTGAAATGTATGACATCAAGGATCCTTCTAAAGAGAAGCACAACCACCTTGAGCGCATTGAACTGCGTTACGAAAAAATCACCTGGACCTACAAAGACGGCAACATCATTCATTCCGATTCCTGGAACGAACGCGCCACCGCGTAAGCCTGATGCGGACAGGGTTTCCTGTCCGCATTTTTTTGCTGAGAGCCTGTCTGAAACGGGTTTTCAGCAAAGAAAACTACAAACTGCCAGCCTGACCGTATGCGCTTTGGTCCCCTTCACGGAAAACAGCGATGGGCGGTAGCGTGTCCAGGAACCGACAAAGAGAGAGATTCATGGAAAATCCAGCCATCCTGTTGCGACGTCTGAACCCTTACTGTGCCCGTGCGATGGAAGGGGCGGCTTCGCTCTGTCAGACCCGCGCCCATGCGGAAATTCTGCCTGAGCACTGGCTGCTGAAACTGCTGGAGCAGGGCGAGGGCGACCTGACGGTGCTGGCGCGCCGTTATGAGTGGGATATGGATGCACTGTGGCAGGATTTGCTGGTGTGGCTCGACAATCTGCCGCGTTCGGTGCGCAGCCGTCCACAGCTCTCTGACAACATTCAGAGCCTGCTGCAGGAGGCCTGGCTACTGGCCTCCCTCGCTGGCGAAGAACACATCCGCAGCGTGCATCTGCTGATGGCGCTGACGGAGAACCAGCGACTTGCTCGCTGTGATGGTCTGTGGCCTTTGCTGACCCTGGGGCAGAGCCAACTGGAACGCCTGCGCCCGCTGCTCGACGCGCAGTCCGATGAACGCCCGGAAGTACAGCAGGAAGCCGAACTGGCACAGAGCCATGGTGGAGAAGTGGAGTTCGTCGGGCGTCCTGTCGGCGCGAAGGTAAAAGAGGGAGAACTGAGCCCGGCGCTGCAGAACGCGCTGGATAAATTCACGCTCGACGTCACTGCCAAAGCCAGAGAGGGCAAGATTGACCCGGTGTTCGGCCGTGACACGGAAATCCGCCAGATGGTGGATATTCTCTCGCGGCGTCGCAAAAACAATCCGATCCTGGTCGGTGAACCGGGCGTCGGCAAAACCGCGCTGGTTGAAGGCCTGGCGCTGCGTATTGCAGAGGGCAACGTGCCTGAATCGCTCAAGCCAGTCATCCTGCGTACCCTTGACCTCGGCCTGCTGCAGGCGGGGGCGGGTGTGAAAGGTGAATTTGAACAACGTCTGAAAAATGTGATTGATGCGGTGCAGCATTCGCCCGTACCCATTCTGCTGTTTATCGATGAAGCCCACACCATTATCGGTGCAGGGAATTCAGCCGGTGGCGCGGATGCGGCCAACCTGCTGAAACCGGCGCTGGCCCGCGGCGAACTGCGCACCATCGCCGCCACCACGTGGAGCGAGTACAAACAATATTTTGAACGTGATGCGGCTCTTGAGCGCCGCTTCCAGATGGTGAAAGTCGACGAGCCGGATGACGATACGGCCTGCCTGATGCTGCGTGGCCTGAAATCACGCTATGCCGAACACCATGGCGTGCATATTACTGACGATGCGGTACGCGCCGCCGTCACGCTGTCCCGCCGTTATCTGACGGGCCGCCAGTTGCCGGACAAGGCCGTCGATTTACTCGATACGGCCAGCGCCCGCGTGCGGATGAGCCTCGACACCGTGCCGGAGCCGCTGACCCGTATTCGCGCGCTGATGACCTCGCTGGACATAGAGAAGCAGGCACTGCTGGAAGATATCGCAGTCGGCAATCAGAGCCACGGCGAACGCCTGACCGCCATTGAGCAGGAAGAGAAGGACCTTATCGCTGAACTTGACGAACTGGAAGCCCGGTACGGCGAGGAGCTGAAACTCACCGAACAACTGCTGGAAAGCCGCCAGGACATCTCCCGTCAGAGTGAGACGCACGCGCTGCAACAGGCGCTGAAGGGCATACAGCACAGCAACCCGCTGCTGTCGGTGGATGTGGACGTCCGCACCGTCGCCAATGTGATTGCCGACTGGACCGGTGTGCCGCTCTCTTCCCTGATGAAAGACGAGCAGACTGAGCTGCTGACCCTGGAAAATGAAATCAGCAAACGCGTGGTGGGTCAGGACGTGGCACTCAACGCTATCGCCCAGCGCTTGCGTGCGGCGAAGACCGGGCTGACGTCAGAGAATGGTCCGCAGGGTGTGTTCCTGCTGGTCGGTCCAAGTGGCGTCGGCAAAACTGAAACCGCGCTGGCGCTGGCGGATGTGCTGTACGGTGGCGAGAAGTCACTCATCACCATCAACCTGTCCGAGTACCAGGAGCCGCACACGGTGTCCCAGCTGAAAGGCTCGCCTCCGGGTTACGTGGGCTACGGCCAGGGCGGTATCCTCACCGAAGCTGTGCGCAAACGCCCGTACAGCGTGGTGCTGCTCGATGAAGTGGAAAAGGCGCACCGCGACGTGATGAACCTGTTCTACCAGGTCTTCGACCGTGGCTTTATGCGCGACGGCGAAGGGCGCGAAATCGACTTCCGTAACACCGTTATCCTGATGACCTCGAACCTCGGCAGCGATCATCTGATGCAGCTGCTGGACGAACAGCCGGAAGCGACTGAAGCGGATCTGCACGAGCTGTTGCGCCCGATTTTACGCGACCACTTCCAGCCGGCACTGCTGGCCCGTTTCCAGACTGTGATTTACCGCCCGCTGAATGAGGCCGCGATGCGCACCATTGTGGAAATGAAACTCGGTCAGGTGAGCAAACGCCTGAATCGTCACTACGGCCTGACCACTCACATTGACGAGAGCCTGTATGACGCGCTGACCGCCGCATGCCTGCTGCCGGACACCGGCGCACGTAACGTCGACAGCCTGCTCAATCAACAAATTCTGCCGGTACTGAGTCAGCAGCTGCTGACCCACATGGCGGCGAAACAGAAACCACAGTCGCTATGCCTTAGCTGGAGTGAGGAAGAGGGGATCGGGCTGGATTTCGACCGGGCTGAAGGAGATAACGCATGAACAACAGTCTCCCGATAAGATTCAGCCACAACCATCACAGGCTTTCGGTGAAGGGATGTGAAGCAGAGCTTGATGTGCTGGCGTTTGAAGGCGATGAAGCCCTGAGCACGCCGTTCAGCTACCGTATTGAATTTACCAGCGGTGACCATGCCATCAGCAAAGAAATGATGCTGATGAAAGCGGCCTCCCTGACGCTGCTGGCCCCGGTGGACCAGGGTTACGGCATCAAAATGCAGCAGGCCGTGCGCACCCTTCAGGGCGTGGTGAGCGGCTTTGAACGTCTCAGCACCTCAAAGGATGAAACCCATTATGCCCTGACGCTCCAGCCACGCCTGGCGCTACTTGACCGTTCGCACCAGAACGCCATTTATCAGGACATGTCGGTCCCGCAAATCGTGGAAAAAATCCTGCGCGAGCGCCACGCTATGCGCGGCCAGGATTTTCTGTTCTCGCTTGCAAAAGAGTACCCGCGTCGTGAGCAGGTGATGCAGTACGGCGAGGATGACCTGCACTTTATTACCCGTCTGTTGGGTGAGGTGGGCATCTGGTTCCGGTTTACTACTGATACGCGCCTGAACATCGACGTGGTGGAATTTTACGACGGCCAGCAGGGGTATGAGAAAGGCCTGACGCTGCCATCGGTTCCGCCGTCAGGACAGCATTCGGAAGGCGTGGACGCGGTCTGGGGCATGGAGAGCCATCATAACGTGGTGCAGAAGCAGGTCAGCACCCGTGATTACAACTACCGTCAGGCGACGGAAGACATGAACACCCGGGTCGATGCGACTCGCGGGGATGCCACCACCTACGGTGATGCCTACCACTATGCCGACAATTATCTGACACCGGGCAGCGCATACGACCGCAATCCTGCGCCGGAATCGGGGGCGTTCTACGCCCGCATTCGTCATGAGCGCTACCTGAATGGTCAGACGCAGACCCGCGCCATCACCAGCTGCCCGACCCTCTCGCCGGGTCAGGTACTGAAAGTCACCGGCGGGTACGAAGTGGCCGAGGTATTTGCTCATGGTGTGGTCATCACGGCGATGCACAGCCATGCGCGGCGGGATGAAGATTTTGGCGTCAGATTTGACGGTATCCCGGATAGCCCTGATTTTAGTTTCCGCCCTGAGCCTGGCTCACGCCCGGTGATGGCCGGCACATTGCCGGCACGTGTCACGAGCACCACCGAGAACGACACCTACGGCCATATCGACAAAGACGGCCGTTACCGCGTCAATATGCTGTTTGACCGTGACAACTGGGAAACCGGCTTCGAGAGCCTGTGGGTGCGCCAGTCCCGCCCGTATGCGGGCGACACCTACGGCCTGCACCTGCCGCTGCTGGCGGGCACCGAAGTGGCGATTGGTTTTGAGGACGGCAACCCGGACAGACCGTACATCTCCGGCGTGCTGCACGACTCGGCGCACGGTGACCACGTCACTATCCGCAACTACAAACGTAACGTGTTGCGCACGCCGGCGAACAACAAAATCCGCCTCGATGATGAGCGCGGGAAAGAGCATATCAAGGTCAGCACCGAGTACGGCGGCAAGAGTCAGCTGAATCTGGGGCATCTGGTCGACAGCGAAAAGCAGAAGCGCGGTGAGGGGTTTGAACTCCGGACGGACAGCTGGGGGGCGATCCGGGCGCAGAAAGGGCTGTTCATCTCAGCAGACGGGCAGGCAAAGGCACAGGGGCTGCAGCGCGAAATGCAATCAGCGCTCAAAGAACTTGATGCTGCCAGAGCGGTAACATCAGGGCTACGGCATGCTGCTCAAGCTGCACAGGCCGAACTGGCCGACCTTGAGAAACAGACGGCGTTAATGAATCAAACACTCAACGATCTTAAACAACAGGCTTTGTTGTTGTCCGCACCGTCGGGCATTGCCCAGGTAACGCCTGCAAGCCTGCAACTTTCTGCAGGTGAAAATCTGATGGTGACCGCAGGTCAGAACGCGGACTTCAGTATTGCTAAAAAATTAACGCTGGCTGTGGGCGATATTCTTAGCCTATTCGCCCACAAACTGGGGATAAAAGTGTATGCCTCAGAAGGGAAAGTCGATATTCAGGCGCAATCTGATGCGTTGAATTTATTTGCTAAACAAGAGCTTTCTATCGCCAGTTCGGACAACAGTATCGTGCTCTCGGCAAAGAAAGAGATCCTTCTGTCGTGTGGTGGAACATTCCTGCGTTTAAGTGAGGCCGGAGCAGAAATTGGAACAGGGAAGAATGTCACGCTGAAATGTATTGCTGTTCAGCAACAGCCCGCTGAGATGTTGAATTCAACACTTAAGTTGCCCTCTGGTTGTAAACCTGGGGTGATTGCAGCAGCCCAGCAGCAAGGGGCCGTAGTTGTGCTCAACTGATATTTGAGGGGAAACTGATGACCAAAAAATTAGCCGTGCAGGGTGACAGAACGAGCAATGGGAAAATTGTTTCTGCCACATCCCATTTTTTCAGCGAAGGTAAGCAAGTCGCGCAAAACAACGATCTTGCCACTTGCACAGTTTGTAAAGGGACATTTCCCATCCAGGGTACATCTCAGGGCATTCTCAGTAGTGGCGTGTTGCTGGTTCAGGACCAGGATCGCGTGCTTTGTCAGTGCTCCGCACACAAAGTGATCGCCGGTTCGAATTTTTTCTCCGGATAAATTTCACGTCCGGGATTTAAAGGATTATTGAAAGAAGGATATTTGCATGGCATGTCAGGGTTTATGTACAACAAAAGGGCTGACAGTGCTGCCGGTACGGTACGCTGTTGTACCGGAAAATGTGAAGGCCAGTTTGCCCGGGTGGGCGAATGATACGCAGATGACTGGCGTGCCTCTCGCTAACGGTGAAAAATACGCGCTCCGGGCCCTTCGTCAGGGGTATCTCTATGTTTTCTATGAAAAAGGGAAACAAGGTACAAATTACTGGCAGTGCTACAGCGTCGCGCCGGACGGCTCATTGTGGCTGCAGCAGGTGGCATTCAATCCCGCTTCAGTGGATAAACCCCTCTGTGAAACGGGAGAGCATATTGCGCAGAACGTCGAGTTTATGAGTATCGAAATGCCGGACAAATGCGGCAATGTCTGGTTTGCTTTCAGTCAGTATCCGTGGGAGCAGGAAATCCTTGACCGGTATAAAACAGATCCAAAAGCCCGCAGCGAAAGAATGCAAAAAGTCATGCCGTCCGTCGCCGGCGCGCAACGTACTCAGACGGGAACGGAGGCAACCGAATCAAGTCTGAATCAGGTGCTGGATTATCAGTCTGCATCTGTCCGGGAGCAGTTGCCCGGGCCGGACGATGTGAAAGTACAGAATGTCAGCCGGGTGACGTCGCTCTGGGACCCTGAAGTGGAGGACGCCTGGCGGGTGAATGATGAGGTTGTGAAGTTGCAATCGAGTCTGTATCCGTGGGCACAGGGGCGCAAAGGACAGGCCGCAGCAACCATAACGGCGATGAAAAATCGAAGTGAAGGTATGACGCCGCTCATCCTTCCACTCCGGGACCCGATCGGAATAGTGCATGAGCTTAACGGCTGGTGTCAGGATGTGCTGGGTAAACAGGTACAGTTTTTGCGTGAGCGCGAACTGGAAGTGTCGACCAGGGTGAATCTTGATGCGTTAAAGGTGTTGCTGAGTGACAAAGCGCAGGCTAAGGGTGAGGCGGTGGTGGACCGGTTTGCGCAGCCTGAGAATACGATACTGTCTGATAAATATCTGGATGCGCGACTGCTGACACTCGAGCAGCGCTATCAGGGCAAACCGGATGTGCTGGCGCAAATCCGGGCTGATGATAAGTTGGTCAGAACCTGGCATGCGCAGAATGTGACAGCAACGTACCCCGAAGATGTGTTGATGAGTCCGCCGGAGCCTCTGGCGGCGCACCAGAAACGGGTGGCAGCGATAAAGGCGCAGGCAGATAAGGAACTGGCTGAGCGTCCGCAAAATTTCAACGATGCCAGAGCCCGAAGCTGGGCACCTTACCAGGCGAGGCTGAACGCAACCCGGCAGTTAAATTTTGAGACCTGTTACAAAAGTCTGTGCGACAGGGTGAATGCGCTCTTTCAGCAGCGAGTGGTGAGTGTCGTGAACTGGCTGGGAGCGCCGCTGCTGATGACCGTGCTGGATGATTTTCATTGCACGGCACAAAGAGCCGGGGTGTTTTACCAGTCAGCCGTGGGCATGGCGATGAACGGCATCAGCAGTTGTCCGGCAGGAGCCGCAAAGACAGACAACTGGTGGCGTGAATACAGCACAAAAAATCGGGAAAACCTGCTGTGGCGGCATATCGCGGCGAATAATCCGGCCATGATGGGCGAACTGGAGCCGTTTCTGGCGGTGGTGAAGGCCCGCCAGGATGAGGAAGTGACTCCGCTAACGGCCACTGCCGTGACTGCCACTCTGATGCAACAGGCCGGGAACCTGAAAAAGCTGGAAGGGTACTACCAGAAATCCCTGAAAAGTCTTGTCGAAGGACTGCGTGAAAACGCCAGTAAATTAGAGGCTGAAATCTTTAAAACGGACGCCTTTATTGTCACGGTGGGCGACAGGGTCAGCCGTATCCTGAAGGTCGATACGCTGGGAGAGAAGCTGTCGACCAGTGCATTCCGGCTGGTCTTTATGATAAGGGCGGGTATCCCGTCCGGGAAAGTCCGGGCGATGGTGAATGACTATCTGCATGATGCACCGGCACTTCGCAGCACTGTGCTGGCGGGTCTGCGCAGCAGTAAACGCTTTATGGCAAATCAGGGTGAAGTTGCCACTATCCGGCAGACGCTGAGCAGTAAACTGGAGGAGCACTTTGCGACAGAGAAAGGTCAGGGTGAGTACCGTCTCGCGAAAATAAACAGCCTGCTGCTGGTGCTGAATGCGCTGGACTTTATTTATCTGTGCGGGCAGGTGCGGGATGACAAGAAACCGCTTGCAAGCCTGATGGCCAGCGGACTGGCCATGGTGAGTCAGGGGACCCTGGTATTTTTACCTGCGATAGAAAAAGGGCTGGAGGCCCGGCCATTGACGGTGGGGTGGATTAAGGGGGCGGGGGCGGCCGCAGGACTTGGGGCTTCAGTGCTTTCTGTCTTTGCTGATGGTGCGAGTACTTATGGTGAGTTGAAGAACAACCGCTTTGCCCTTTCAGGCGTACTTGTAATCAAAACAATCATGGATGCTCTGGTGGCTGTAAAATCCCTGGGGTTACTGCTGGAGGTGATAGATAAACCACTTGCACAAAAAGCAGCGGGAAAAATTACAGGATTTCTGGCTACGGAGTTTTTAGGTATCAGGATTCTTGCTGTGCTGATGACCTGGGAAGCGATGGTGGCGATAACGTTGTTACAGGTCGTAGTGACCTGGATATCGGACGATGAACTTCAGGAGTGGTGCAACAAATGCGTGTTTGGCAACAAGCCCGCTAATCGTACGCTGGACGCACAGAATGAAGCCCTGGAAGCAGCGATAAAGGATATCTCATGAATGCAGTTGAGCAAAAGGTTTGTTCCCGGTTTGTTAAGCCAGAAAAGCTGGCTGACTTACGCACAAAACAGGAAATCGAACTGATGAATGGCAGGCCGTGGACGCGGGAACTGCCACCACCACCGGTATTACCCCCTTTTGGTCCGCTGGAAAAAATTACGGGCCGACTGGAGTCTTTCAGTAGCGAGTGTTTTCGGGAGTATTTTGGTGTCAGTGCCTACCGCACCAGTTCCCTGCCCTCAGTTTCTGAAGGGCAGCGCGGCGCGGCGGCCGCAGTGGCTATTGCTGCCGGAAGCCCGGGCGTCGGGGCGGCGCTAATGGCGGAAAGCGAATCGTCGAACAGTTCAGCGGAATACGTGCAGGGGATGATTAACGGGAAGCCATTTCGTGGCTGGGTGGGCGTGACGCGGCTTCAGGTGGGTGATGCTGTGGAGATGATGGCAGAATGGCAGCATGACCATTATGAAGTCTATGCCATCGCACTTCCTCAGGAGAGAATTGTCTCCATGTGCCCGGAATGCGATATGGGGCATATTGCCCATGCATGGTGGCGAGTTAAAAATATGGTCTTTCTCATTATGATATTAGTAGTGGTGTTTTTTTGTATATGTATATACATAGACATCTCCGAAGGACATTTAGGAAATGCAGGGTTTTGGCAACGCTTTGGAGTTTTTCTTTTGATGGGCGGGGGGGGGAGCACATTAATATCTGGATTGATCGCCTTCTCCGCTTACAAAGCCTGCGCACCAACCCGTTGCAAACTGGCGGAAGAGATATTTAATTTACTGGGGGTGAAAAATATCTCAGGAGTTAACCTTAATAAGGTAACAAAAAAACGAGAGCAAGATCTAATAGCGAAAGGTAAATGGCATGATCCGGGAGACAAGAGTAAGCCTGCGTGCCCTAGCGGGAAATTTATTTATTCAGGAGAGAGCTGGTTTTATTACTGACTGCATTTATTTGAGTTTATGTTTGTTGCAATATTTTTTGTCCGGACACCTGGTTATTCAGAACTCATTAAATTGGGCATAATAAAACCCAATCCTGTTTTATTGAACTGAATATATTAAGGTCTTTTGGGCTGACAGGATTATTGAACAGAAGGATGTGTACATGGCATGTCAGGGTTTATGTACAACAAAAGGGCTGACAGTGCTGCCGGTATCGGACGATGAACTTCAGGCGTGGTGCAACAAATGTGTGTTTGGCAACAAGCCCGCTAATCGTACGCTGGAAGCACAAAATAAAGCTCTGGAAGCAGCGATAAAGGATATCTCATGAATACAGTTGAGCAAAAACAGGTCTGTTCGCGGTTTGTTGAAGCAGAAAAGCTGGCTGACTTACGCACAAAACAGGAAATTGAACTGATGAATGGCAGGCCGTGGACGCGGGAACTGCCACCGCCACCGGTATTACCGCCTTATGGGCCATTGCAAAAAATCACAGGCCGACTGGCGTCTTTCCGCTACGAGAGATTCAGTGAATATTTTGGTGTCAGTGCCTACCGCACCAGCTCTCTGCCTTCGGTCTCTGAAGGACAGCGTGGCGCGGCGGCCGCAGTGGCTATTGCTGCCGGAAGCCCGGGCCTCGGGGCGGTGCTAATGACGGAAAGTGAATCGTCGAACAGGCCAGCGGAATACGTGCAGGGGATGATTAACGGGAAGCCATTTCGTGGCTGGGTAGGTGTGACCCGCCTTCAGGCGGGTGATGCCGTGGAAATGATAGCTGAATGGCAGCATGACCATTATGAGGTGTATGCGATTGCGCTGCCGGATGAACGTATTGTCTCCATGTGCCCAGAATGCGATATGGGGCATATTGCCCATGCATGGTGGCGAATTCAAAATATGTTTATTTTGACCTCGATAATAATGTTTATGTTTATGTTTATGTTTATGTTTATGTTTATGTTTATGTTTATGTTTATGTTTATGTTTATGTTTATGCTTGTTCTGCGTGTTTTTTTTCGTGGTGAACAACTCTTGAATTATTGGATGGACTATCATGGCCCTATTTTTTTATACTCGCTGGCGCCCTGCTTGTATCTGGATTGATCTCCTTCTCCGCTTACAAAGCCTGTGCACCAACCCATTGCAAACTGGCGGAAGAGATATTTCAATTGCTGGGTATTGAAAGTGTGGCAAGAGTAAACCTGGAAAAAACAACTAAAGAAAAAGAAAATCATCAAAAAGCAAAAGGTGAATGGTCAGAACCTTCGGATCCGACTCGTCTCTCTTGTCCAAGCCGGAAGTATGGGTATCTTTTTGAATACTGGTATTATTACTGAATAAGATCGTTTTTGGCCGATGTTTATTATTTTTACAGCATGAAGGAGGCCAGTATATCGGACGATGAATTCCAGTTGTGGTGCAATGAATGTGTTTTCTTTCAACGTGTCACTCGATCTTTTTTAGGCATAATGAAATTCTCTCTGTTTTATTGAAAATGACTGTGGTTATTACTATACCCCCATAACAGAAATTTTTAGTATCTGTCTTTATACGAGGCATTATGGACAATAGACATTTTATGGAAATAAATAAAACTGTATTCGAGGCTGCTTTTGAAAGAAATGGGAAATGCTTTCTGCTGATCGATGCTTCCTTGAGAAAATATCAATCAGACGATTCTCTTTATAAAATTATGGAAAGCCATAGTATCCATTCTATTAAATTTAATAAAAAAGAGCTTCATGGTGCGTTACCGTTGTATCTCGTCCCCCTGGATTTTAAAATAAAACAAGATGTTGAATTGTTTAATTATAGTATTCGTCATGCATTAACTGAACTTGACCTTGGACGAATTAATGCAGGCGAAGGTCGTAGTGTATGTGCCTGGATTTCGACAGAATTAAACAGGGAACAGCTTTCTGAAAGCATTTCTGGAATGATTATTCAGCCATTACAATCAGGTAATGATATTTTAGTCCGTTATTTCGACCCCTCTGTATTTGGCTTATTACTATCGATTCTGGATAATTGGCAAAGTCAGCAATTGTTACGTGACATCAACTTCTGGTGCTATATTGATGGAGATGGCAATGCACAAGTAATAAATGGTGGTGGAGAACAGACAAAGAAATTAAATTATTCACTGGGACTGTCAGAGGATGATTTATCAAAGATAAATAACATTTTGGTTATTAATAGAGTGTTGCGACTCTACCGAAAAAATAAAAGTGTAAAAACACTCAGTGAACAACAAGTAGCAGAACTGTTACATCCCGCCATTCTATTTTTTTACTCGACATTTTCTGCGGTAGATGACGGAGTTGCTGATTTTTGTCTTGATGTGCTCAGTGCTCGATGGCCGTTTTATCAAGGTGTGTTATTTGGCCAACATATATTAGATAAACGTAATAAACACCTTAATGGCTATATTGATTTAAAATCCATGGTCGAAATTGATATGTGGAAGAAGATAATGCTTTTAGCATAAGCCAGAGTATATGAAAACAGAATGGAGTCAAGCATGAGTTGGCCTGTGCGAATTATTTTACCCGTGAACGATACCCTAAGAATAAAATGGAGGCGATGGTTTTTCGCGTTTCTTGCTGTATTTATTATGGCTGCGATGGTTGGCGGGGTTATAGTTTTTACATCCCCCACTGATATAAGAAGGGCGTTGGTCGTTTTCTGTATAGTCTTTTTTACGGGAATGAGTGTTTATCTTATTTGTCTTGCTGTTCGGGTTTACTATTACGGGGTGTGTTTATCTGTATCCGACACTTATAAGCAGGAGTCGATACTTGCGAAAAAAGAATGGACAAAATGGGCAAGTCGCCGACTTTTTGTGTCGGCATATCATTTGTTTATCCCATCAGAAATTTCAGAATCAGATATCGCTTTGGCTGAGTCAGTTGCAATCTATAATGAGCAGCAACTGAGATTACGTGGACATGATGGGCAAACCTATAGTGAAGAGCAATTGTTGTATGAACTTCTAGCTTCAGTTAGAGTAAAATTAAAAGAACTAGCGAAAACATGCATATTCGACGTTATATTCACTTATGGTAATAGTCATGCAACATTTTCAATATTTAAAGAATGTTGGGTGGCTATAGGTCTTCCAGAAAATAAAATGAAAAATTGCTCTTATCTGAACGGTAATTTTGAACAGGAATTTGATAGGCTGTTGAGTGAGGCGGAAAATAAGGTGGTTATTTTTATCTCGGCTAATGTTGAAAGTGTAGCAGGGTATTCTCCTGAATTAACCGAGTTTGCATCAATAGTGCTTATGAATTCTCAGGTGGATCGTGTTGGTTGCGTAAATAGTGGCGTCGTCTTACGCACTATGGCTTCAGGGAAAGAGTACATCGATCAAGAGTTAATTCTGATGAAAACTTACCAGCCAGAAATGCTTCAAACATCAAAGATTTTTTTTAGTAATATGCATATGGATGAGATTTTAAATGTTTCTGGAGTGCTCAGAGAGTCAGAACTAACAGATGATTCCAAATGGGTGTATGAAACTCAAAATTTGAATTTAGTCTTGGGAAAACTGGGTGATGAACACTTCTGGCTGGTTTTTACCCTTGCACTGTCTTTTACTGAAAAGACCAAAGAGGCCGTAATGATGATTGCCGCTGTTGGTAATGAATACGTTTGCAATGTCATCAAGGCGTTTGATAATAACAGGGAGTTATAACTTGAGAACCCCAACAAAGTGGAGAATGATTGGCCTTTTCTCCTGCCTGATAGTCTTCGGTTTAGTCACTTCGATCGGGTGCTATTATTATGGAGATTCATTTGGATGGCCATCTACTAAAGAGAAGGTGACCCTTTGGTTTTTAAGTATGTTTTTATTCTCCGTGCTCCTGATTTTGATGAACTTCGGTGTATGGTCTTACCAAAGAAGTTTGTATTATCAACCAGCTAGAACTGATAAACCTGCTGTATTCAGCGTTCTTAACACGAAGAAAAAGTCCAGGACAAAAAATCCAATAAAAAATCACCTTCGCCGTCGCTACAGCCTCTTCTGGCACCGCCAGGTCCGCCTGTTGTTAATTACGGGCGATGAGGCGGCAATCGAACAACTGGTTCCTGGTTTGCAGGAAAACCAGTGGCTTGAAGGCAACCGTACCGTGCTGATTTACGGCGGGAGCCTGACATCGGAGCCTGACCGCGAAAAATACGCCGCGTTGCGCAAGCTGCGTCGTGGACGCCCACTGGACGGGATTGTGCGCGTCATGCCGCAGTCGCTTAACCTGACGCCACAGGTCAGTGACAACGATTTACGCGGGCTGGAAAAAATCAGCGAGCTGCTGCGTTATTCCGCCCCGGTCTGGCTGTGGCAGTTATGCGACAGCAACTGGTCGCAGACAAAACGCCCTGAGCAGACTGTCGGGGCACGCTTTCCGCTGCGTGCAAAAGAAGACGATATTACCCGCCAGCTTGAAAGGATACTGCCGGAATTGCGGGCACAGGGTATTAGTCAGGTCGCTGAGAACAACGGTCACGACTTCCTGCTGCGCCTGGGCCAGCACCTCAAAGACGGCGGTATCGCCCGCTGGGCTCAGCAACTTGTGCCATGGCTGTCTGCCTCCCAGCAACGCGTTCCGCTGCGTGGCCTGATGTTCAGCCTGTCGGAGAATAAACCTGCCGCTATCGCAGGAGAAACAGCCGGTGCTGCACCTGCCGACGCTGAGAAATATATCCCGGAATCACAACGCCATGCGCTGACCCTGCCGTTAACCTGGCAGGGCATTGTGGATGACTGTATCCGGGGGCGTGGCCGCCGTGTTGGTATGGCGTGGGAACAGACGCTGGCCTGGACGCTGATGGCCATTATCGGTGTCTGGGGGGCGGGGACACTGCTGTCGTTTACGGTCAACCGTATGCAGATTGTCTCTGTGGCGCAGCAGGCGCATGCTCTGGTAGAGCATCCTTCCGTATCGGATTACCAGTTGACGGCTCTGCATACGCTGCGTAATGACGCCGGTCGCCTGCAGCACTGTATTCAGGAAGGCGCACCTTGGTATCAGCGCTTTGGTCTGGACCATAACCAGCAGCTGCTCGACGCGGTGCTGCCCTGGTACGGCGTGGTGAACAACCGTCTGATACGCGACCCGGCGAATCAGGCGCTGACACAGAAACTCAACGCTTTGGCAAACTCTGCCCCCAACAGTGACCAGCGTGCACTGCTGGCGAAACCGGGTTATGACCAGTTGAAAGCCTGGCTGATGATGGCCCGGCCGGATAAAGCCGACGGCGCATTCTACGCGCAGACCCTGAAAACCGTGCAGCCAGCGCGGACGGGCATCTCTACCGGTCTGTGGCAAAGCCTGTCGCCGGATTTGTGGGCCTTCTATATCGCCACACTCCCAAAACAGCCACAGTGGAAAATCGCCCCGGATGCGCAACTGGTCAGCCAGAGCCGCCAGGTGCTGTTGCAGCAAATCGGGCGTCGCAACGCGGAAAGTACGCTGTATGAAAACATGCTCAAATCGGTGCGCCGTAACTTTGCAGATGTATCTCTGGAGGACATGACCAGTGGTACTGATGCCCGCCGCCTGTTCACCACTGATGAAGTGATACCAGGCATGTTTACCCGTCAGGCGTGGGAGGGCGGTATTCAGCAGGCGATAGAGAAAGCGGCTAACTCCCGTCGTGACGAAATTGACTGGGTGCTGAGCGACAGCCGAAAAGCGGTGTCCTCAGACCTGTCGCCGGAAGCCCTGAAAGCGCGCCTGACGCAACGTTACTTCACTGATTTTGCGGGTAGCTGGCTGAATTTTCTCAACAGCCTGCGGCTTAACCCGGCAAACAACATCGCCGATGTGACTGACCAGCTGACGCTGATGAGTGATGTGCGCCAGTCACCGCTGATTGCCCTGATGAACACTATCGCCTGGCAGGGGCAGACCGGCCAACAAAGCGAAGGGCTGTCCGACTCCATCATCAAGTCGGCCAAAGACCTGGTGGGCGGGAAGGATAAACCGGTGATAGACCAGGCGGCATCGGGCCCTCAGGGGCCGCTGGATGAGGCCTTTGGCCCGCTGCTTCAGCTTCTGGGCAAAAACAAGGGCAGCAACGTCATGTCGGCTGATAACACGCTGAGCCTGCAGACCTACCTGACCCGTATCACCCGTGTACGCCTTCGTCTGCAGCAGGTAGCCAGTGCTTCTGACCCGCAGGAGATGATGCAGACTCTGGCGCAGACCGTGTTTCAGGGCAAAAGCGTTGACCTGACCGATACCCAGCAATATGGCAGCCTGATTGCCGCGAGCCTCGGCGAGGAGTGGAGCGGCTTTGGCAGCACGATGTTTGTGCAGCCGCTGACCCAGGCCTGGGAAACCGTCCTGCAGCCCTCTGCCGCCAGTCTTAATGACAAGTGGAGCCGCGCGGTTGTCGCGAACTGGCACACCGCGTTTGACGGCCGTTTCCCGTTTGCGGCCAGCAAGAGCGATGCCTCCCTGCCGATGCTGGCCGAGTTTATCCGCAAGGACAGCGGGCGTATCGAGCGCTTCCTGACAACTGAACTCAACGGCGTGCTGCACAAAGAGGGTAGCCAGTGGGTACCGGATAAGGTCAACAGCCAGGGGCTGATCTTCAATCCGGCGTTCCTGCGCGCCATTAACCAACTGAGCCAGTTGTCGGACACGCTGTTTACCGACGGGAGTCAGGGCATCAGTTTTGAGCTCCAGGCGCGTCCGGCACCGCAGGTGGTGGAAACGCAGTTGACCATTGACGGACAAAAGCTGCACTACTTCAACCAGATGGCCGACTGGCAAAGCTTCCGCTGGCCGGGAGATACCTACAAGCCGGGGACGATGCTGACCTGGACCACGGTCAATGCCGGTGCGCGTCTGTTCGGGGATTTCAGTGGGACCTGGGGCTTTATTCGCTGGCTGGACCAGGGCAAGCGCCAACAGCTTGACCGCAGTCAGTGGATGATGAGTTTTACCGCCCCGGATGGTCGCACCCTGCAGTGGGTGCTGCGCTCACAACTCGGAAAAGGTCCGCTGGCGCTGCTGGAACTGCGTGGTTTCACGCTGCCGGATCAGATATTCAGTGTTGACAGCGAGGCCACCGAGCAGGCGCTGATGGCCAACACCAGAAACAATGACATGGAGGGGGGCGAATAATGAGCACACTGCAGAATCTGGTTGCCGCCTGTCAGGCTGACGAAACTCAGTTGCGGCAACAGGCGCAGGCACGCACGGAAAACTGGCAGCCCTGGCTTGCTCCGGTAAATGACACCAGTCTGATCGGAGAAGACCCCGGTTATGACGATGATTTTCAGCGTATCCGCGAGGAGGTCAATAAACTATCCGGCATCGATACCGGCCTGATTTGCACGCTTGCCGAAAAGTTGTTGACCACAACTGCCAAAGATATCCGGATTGCCACCTATTATTGCTGGGCGCGCCTGCACCAGGATGGTGAAGCTGGCTTTGCTGAAGGGCTTGAACTGCTGGCGGGATTGATACAGCGTTATGGAACGCAGCTTCATCCTCAACGTGAGCGGAGCCGTAAACCGGCGCTGGAGTGGCTCGCAGGCTCCCGCGTTCTGGACAGCCTGTCACTCTGGCCGGAAGTGGTACGCGATGATGCACTGCGCACTGCCGGTGCGCTGCTGCTCATCCGCGACAGTCTGGAGCCAGAACCAGAAACGTCACGGCCAGAGCTCAATGCACTATACAGTGCTCTGGAATCTCGCCTGATGAAGGCCGGTGGCGTGGATGCTGTGGTACCGCAGAACGCTGGTAATAAGGCTCAGTCACAGAGCACTACGCATACCATCGAGTCAGACACGCCGGTTTTGAGCCGCATCACCTCTGGTCAGGATTTGCTGGCCCAGGCCCGTACCCTGACCGGATATCTGCGTGAGCAGCCCGATGGCTGGCTCGCCGCACACCGGCTGATGAAAAGCCTGCGTCATGACACGCTGAGTGCTATTCCGGCACCGGATGCCGAAGGGAAAACGCGCATCGAACCGCCGCGCGCTGACCAGCGGGCCATGCTCAAACGCCTGTATCTGCAGCAGAGCTGGCTGGAAATACTGGAGCAGGCGGACAATACCTTCTCGCGCGGTGCCAATCACCTCTGGCTGGATTTGCAGTGGTATATCCACCAGGCACTGATGAAGTCAGGGCAGGATGTACTGGCCGATATCATCACTGCAGACCTGAAAGGGTTGCTGCGCCGCCTCACCGGGCTTGAAACGTTGGCCTTTAACGACGGGACGCCGTTTGCGGATGAAGTGACGCTGAACTGGATAAATCAGAGCGTACTGGACGATATGTCCGGCTGGCGCGATGAGCCGGTCAGTGCCGTCAGTGAGACGGACAACGATATTCTGGCCCTTGAGCCGGAAGCGTTGGAGAAAGCGGACACTGACGGTCTGGATGCCACACTACACTGGCTGCAGACCCTTCCGGGCACCGACTCCACAAAAGACAAATGGCTGCTGCGCCTGCTGATGGCCCGTGTAGCCGAGCAGAAGGGCAAGAATGAACTGGCGCTGCATTTGCTGGGTGAGCTCGATGGTGCAGCACAGTCAATCACCCTCACACAGTGGACTCCTGCACTGCTGTTTGAAGTGAAATCGCGTCGCCTCAGACTGCTACGTATGAAAGCCACACGCAGTGAAACCGATAAATCACGGCTTCAGCCCGAGATGGACCAGCTTCTGGCTGGTCTGATTGCGCTCGATCCGGCAGGCAGTGCAGTGCTTTGCGGGTAACACCACCTGGCATACCTTTAAAACACACATATTCAGGTTTTTATGGACGATTTAACCCTGCGTTATTACGACGCTGAAATGCGCTACCTGCTGGAAGCCGGTGAAGAGTTTGCCCGTGCTCACCCGGAGCAGGCGGCAATGCTCAATCTCGATAAAGCGGGCGCGCGCGACCCGTATGTGGAACGCCTGTTTGAAGGCTTTGCCTTCCTGATGGGCCGGCTGCGTGAAAAGCTCGATGATGACCTGCCGGAACTGACCGAAGGGCTGGTCAGCCTGCTGTGGCCACATTACCTGCGTACCATTCCGTCGATGTCGGTGGTGGAGTTCACCCCCGACTGGCGCGAAATGAAAGAGCAGATGCGCATCGTCAAAGGTTTCGAGGTGAACTCGCGACCGATCGGTGAGAAGGGTACGCGCTGCCGGTACACCACTACCAAAGAGATTACCCTTCAACCGTTGTCGCTGGAGCACGCCCGACTGTCCACCGACCCTGACGGGTGTTCGGTCATCACGCTGCGCTTTAATTGCAGCCATCTTGCCGACTGGAGTCGTGTCGATCTCAGTCAGCTCCCGTTCTACTTCAATGCAGACGCTCCGCTGGCCTGCGCCATGCATGAAGCTTTTACCATGAACACGGCCCGCCTATGGTTGCGGATGCCTGGAGACATGGACAGAAGACCGCTCGACGGATATTTCACTGCGCTGGGCTTTGGTGATGACGATGACCTGTGGCCGAAGGGAAGCAGCAGCTTTAGCGGCTACCAGCTGTTGCTGGAGTACTTCACCTTCCGTGAGAAATTCATGTTCATGGGGCTGCATGGGCTGGAGACCGTGGCCTTTCCGGCTGAGCTTCCCTGGTTTGAAATCGACGTTGTGCTGGCGGAACGCTGGGAGCATGACTTCAGCTTTACCGAAAAGCATCTGCGCCTGAACTGCGTGCCGGTGATTAACCTTTTCCCGCTGGAATCCGACCCGCTGACGCTCAATTCCCTGCAGACCGAATACATGCTGCGCCCAATGCGCGTGCAGGATGGCCATACCGAGATATACGCGGTGGATTCGGTAATGTCATCGAGCCAGCACACCTACGTGCCGTTTTCGAGTTTCCGCCACAAAGGTGGAATGATGCGTCATGAAGCGCCTGAATATTACTATCACACCCGCGTGCGCCGCGGTCCGTCCGGGCTGTATAACACCTGGCTTATCCTTGGCGGTGAAGCCTTTGATAACCACACCGTACCGGAAGATGAAAGCCTGTCGCTGACGCTCACCGGCACCAACGGCCAACTGCCACGACGAGCACTGCAGAGCACGGTGCTTGATACGGTGATGAAAACTACCTCGACCAGTATTGCCGTACGTAACCTGTGTGCGCCGACGCTGCCCTGTTATCCCCCGGCACAGGATCGTTTTCACTGGCGTGTGCTGAGTCATCTTGGCAGCGGCTTCCTGTCGATGATGGACAGCGCTGAAGTGCTGCGCGGTACTTTGGCGTTGTACGAGTGGACTGACAGCGAGATGAACCGCCGTCGTCTTGAAGCGATTATTGACGTGAAGCACAGCGAAACCGAGCGCTTTGAGCAGGGCTACCTGGTACGCGGTGTGCAGATTGAGGTGACGCTGGACAGCCACGGCTTTGCCGGACGCGGTGACATCTGCCTGTTTGGTGAGATGCTCAGTCGCTTCTTCGCGCTGTATACCGATATCTATTTGTTTAACCGCCTGATTATCATCCTGCAACCGACCGGAGAACGCCTTGAATGGGAAGAGAAGCACAACCGCCGTATTCCCGGCTGACCCCGCGCCTGGAGGCTGACCTTAACCGGATAAACTTTTACCGTTTCTGCCAGTTGCTGGAGAAACTGAATCCGGACCGGCCGCTGATGGGCTCAACCAGCCACCCCGCAGATGACCCGGTGCGATTTGCGCCGCATCCGGGGATGGGTTTCCCTGCCAGTGAACTGAAAGCTGCCGAATATGACGAGGATGATGACCGCAGGCCACCGCTCATCCGCACGACCTTTATGGGGATGTATGGTGTCGATTCTCCTTTGCCCACAGCGTACCTTGATGACATCACCCAGCGCCGGGAAGGGCATGAGGCATTACAGGGCTTTCTGGATATCTTCAGCCACCGCATCCTGACTCAGTTTTATCGTATCTGGCGAAAATATTCCTACCCGGCCACATTCGAGCCAGGCGGGACTGACAGCATCTCGCAGTCGTTGCTGGGCCTGGTGGGGTTGGGCATTCCCGGTACGGCAAACCATATTGCCACGCCGGTATCCCGATTTCTTGCGCTGCTGGGCGTACTGCAACAGCCCGGTAAAACCCAGGAGGGAATGCAGGCGCTGGTGACGCTGCTGGCCCCGGATACCACTGTGAAGGTCAGCCCCTACTGTCTGCGACCGGTGGCGGTCAGCCAGCCACTGGGCTTTTACGGTGATGACGATTTTCTTCTGGATGGCAACACGCCGCTCGGCGACGAAGCGATGGATGCCAACAGCCAGCTGCTCGTTGCTATCACCACGGAAAATGAACAGGAAGTACAGGGCTGGAAGCCGGATGGCCTGCTGTATCAGGACTTTCTGGTGATGCTGCGTGTCTATCTCGGCTGGCGCTTCAAGGCAAAAATCACCCTGACCACCGCCACTCGTCTGCTGGCCGCGCCGCCCCTTGGCGAAGGCCCATTCTGGCTGGGGATGAATGGCGTGCTGGGCGCGGAAGACGAAGGTCTCCCGGACGATATCCCGCAGACCTATACGACCGAACTGGGCTATTACACCGGACTTCAGCCCGCGACACCACAACAAGGAAACCGACGTGTTACGTACAAGTTTAACTAATACAGCGCGCTGGCTGTTACCCCTACTGGCATTCAGTCTGACGGGCTGCGGGGTGACGCAGGGCATCACCGATGGCACCAAATCGGCCTTTAACGCCGTGTTCTACAAAAAGATTAAGGTGCTGCACCTGGATTTCACCGCGCGTGAGGCGCTGAACACCGATTCGCGCGAGAGTAACTCGCTGTCTGAACCGGTAGTGATCCGTATCTACCAATTGAAAGACCGCAAAACCTTCGACAAAACGGTCTACCAGCAGTTGCTGATAGACGGGGAG
Source organism: Citrobacter sp. RHBSTW-00599 (assembly GCF_013784065.1). Taxonomy (NCBI): domain Bacteria; kingdom Pseudomonadati; phylum Pseudomonadota; class Gammaproteobacteria; order Enterobacterales; family Enterobacteriaceae; genus Citrobacter; species Citrobacter sp. RHBSTW-00599. Next base: position 756,540 of record NZ_CP056717.1, read on the forward strand.
ACCATTCTGAAAGCTGACCTGCTGGCAAGCCGTGATGTGGTGGTTAAGCCGGGCGGTGATGCGACCCTGAATATGCCGATGGAGGCCGATACACAGTTTGTGGCGGTGGTGGGGCTGTTCCGTCACCCGGATATGGTCAACAACACCTGGAAGCTGGTGATAGGCCGCGAAGAACTTGACCCGGATAAGCCGCGCATTCTGGAAGCCGGTAACAACCATCTGACGCTGCAACCGCTCAAGGACGAATGATGACCCAGGGACATAACACGCCTTCGCTGTATGAAATGCTGACCGGAAATTTTACCGGTGGTCTCAATCTCAACCAGGTCAGTGAAGAAAATCAGGTCATCCTCTCGGTACTGGATAACATGCAACGCATCCTCAACTGCCGTGCCGGCACTCTGGCGCATCTGCCAGACTACGGCCTGCCCGATATGACGAAAATCCTTCAGGGCATGCCGGGAACGGCCCATGAGCTCATGGGGACATTGTCTGCCGTTCTGCTCAAATATGAGCCTCGCCTGAAAAAAATAACGGTTGTCCTGCTGGAGCAGCACGTTCCTGGTGAACTGCTCTATGCCATTGATGCTGAGCTGAAGGGAATTGGCCTTGTGCGTTACGGCACCGAGTTTATGCCCGAGGGGCGGGTTCTAATTCGGCACCTCAAGAGGCAGGGTTGGCTTGAGACTGGAGTGTACTGACATGGAAAAGAATCGCATCAGCACCGGGGGGGACCCGCGTGCTTTCATGGAGTTCGGGCAGTTACGTGATGAAATTAGCAAGCTGACTCACCCTGCGCGCCCGGACGTTGACTGGCAAAAAGTTGAACAGTTAAGCCTGTCATTGTTTCGTCATAATGGCGTCGAACTGCAAACACTGGCCTGGTACACCGTAGCCAGAATACGTAATGCGGGACTGGAGGGACTTGCCGAAGGCACGGAACTTCTGGAGGCCTTACTGACGCACCACTGGAATGCAATATGGCCACAGCAAACCCATGCCCGCGTTGAGATCCTGGCATGGCTGTCTGTTCGCTTACAGCAAGAATTGCGTACGTTAACGCTGTCATATGCTGATTTATCAAAGGTGTATCGGGTTGAACAAAGTTTAAAACATGCCTGCGCAGTGCTGCAACGGCTTGAATTGAAAGCGCTTAGTAAACTGGAGGCTATCGTGACCTGGACGCACAATGCAGCTTTGCGTCTGGAGAAGTCCGATCCCGATTCGGGATCGGCCGTAGTGATGATACCGGCTCCAGGTGCAACAAATAACGTTGTGACGTCTTTGCCACAGTTGGTCTTTGTGGTTAATGAGCCAGCGTCGTCCGGGCAATCGAGCACAGCGGTTTTAGCGACCAAAATCGGTCATGGAACCCGACGCATGTGGCTGGGGTTTGCTATCGGTGTCATGGTTACAGCAGTGGTGAGTACAGGCGCTTTTCTTGCTATCAACCATATACAAACCGACGGATATGAACTGGTTAAGCCCTTGCCGCAGGTGCCGACGCCTGAACAATTGTCCACGTTGAAGCAGTCCTCAGATTTGCAGGGGAAGAAGCAAGATATAATTGCTGCAACGCAAGGGCAATTGGACGTTTTACATCGCCTGTCACCTTTGTGGTCGCGGGAATATGCTGCATCATTAGCGCAGCAGTTAGTCACTCTGTGGCCGGAAGAATCGCAGACGACAGTATTCACGAGCAGATTACAGAAACAGTTAATCACGGAAGCGTTGCCGGAAAGTGCTCTGCAAAACTGGCATAATGCCCAGCAGGGGCTGGAAGCGTTAACCGCCCAGCTAAATGCGCTTGATGAACGCAAGGGTAAATACCTGACGGGGTCGGAGTTGAAATCAGCCATTTTCACTATCCGCCGCCAGCTTGACCAAACGCCGCCGACAGAAGAATTGTTGCGTCAAATCGATGAGGAATTAAAAAAACAGGGGAGTGTATCACCCGCTTTGTATCAGCAGCTCGATATGCGGCTTAACCAACTTCTTAATCGTTATACGCTGCTGAAGCAAAATGCCATTCGAGGGCGGTAGCACTGGAAATAAGCCAGCCAAAGATCATCAACTGATTTAGTTGGTTATATAAAATCGGTTGATGATCTTCGCTATTAAATCATGAAAAATTAATAATAATATTCATCAGGGATTATTACTGAGTGCCCTAAAAGGTTAACGCCAGGATCTCTATCGGGACCCCTACAGTGCACACAGCCTATCACTGCACCCTGATGCCATAGACGCGTCCTCGGAAACAGACAGCGGCGTATCATCCAGATCAGGATGGGATGCTACCGCCAGCGCCAGGATAGTGCTGTGATCATTACCGCAGGGATAGATACTGTGTTTCGTGAGGGACGGGCATTTACAGTATTGAAGAATCCATCGAGCAACTGAATTACTGCTGCGACGTCGGCCATAGATAATGACGGTCAAACTGGAAGACCCGAATCATTCGTAATGCATTAATGCCGCTGGCTTTACGCGCGGCAAGTGTTTTGCCGGATTTTTGTGTGCCCGTTGGTTACCCGCGGTGTTTAGCGACCGCATCTTAAGAACTCCCCCTGGTGCTGGCACTCACCATTTCGAATGGTGATGAGCAGGTTACCAGCGTAACAATCCATAACCCCCGACTATTCCGCAAAAGAACAGAGCAAACCCATTATGAATCATGACCCAGCCAACTTAAGTAATCGCTTTCCCGTCCTTGGTTGTGCTGCCAGTAGCTTCCCCAAGGGAAGATTGTGCCAGGTACAGTTGCGTAAAATCACTGTGATCAATATTGCTTCTCAGCGTTCATGTCGAGCCATTGCATTCTTTATTTCATTATTCCAGCGATAATTCAATACATTAAGGTCGCTAGTGTCCAACAGCAGAATGATATTGGCTTCGGCGAAATAACGTTCTATTTCATGCTCGAAATCCTGCCTCAGAGCATTACGCCGGTCATGCCATGCGCTTTCAAGGTGAGATCCCGTCAGGTAAGCAGGGAGAAAAAGCAAAAGTGTGGATCCCGGTGAGCCGATTTAATCTGCCTAAGTACAGTCTATTTTTGTGGTCTAAAATATCGTATTTATTGCTTTGTTAGGTGTAAATGTCGCCTTTGGATTGGGTTGTCATGAAAATATCGTGTTTTTTGGTCTGAATTTTTGTTGAATCTATGTTTAGATTTCTAGGCGTAAAGTCTTTCGTATTAATTGCCACAGTTTAGCAATGAGTAATAGATGTTAGAAAATAATTTTATGGCTATTATTTAGCAAAAATTAAGGGTTCCAGGATGTACGAGAAAAGTTTTGCATTACTTGGTTTATATGCTTTTGGGCAAGTGATGGTTGTTTTGTTTTTCTGCATGTTGTGTTTACTCATAATCTATCTCACTAAATCGCGATGAATCTTCCAATTGTCATCTAATCTATTTTAATAACTGAGTTATTTATAATATAAAGATAACAATGATAATGTTTAAATCTTTTACTCATTTTTTCTAGGGATGTAGGTTTATGGCTGTCACAGTTCTTACCAATAATTCTTATTTAAGAATAGGAATTAAGGAGTTGATGCGGAACAGTAATTTAGTGGATGATGTAATTGTACTGGATCTTGACTCATTTAATTCTTTATATGAATTAATAGGTGAACTTGAGGTGTTGAGGTTACCCAAAAACAAACGGCTAACCTATGTAGGTAGCAAAAGCATTATTTTCAGGCTTATGGACAAACTGAACCCCATTCCAGTCAGTGAATCGTTATTGCGGATCAAAAACGATATTAGCGCTATCAAATTATCAACCTTCAAAGAACTGAAAGAGATGGTTAATCAGTATCACCAGCTTTCTCTACTAACGGTGAGGGAGCGTCAATGCTTACATGCTTTATGCCAGGAGGAGAACATTTTGCGCTCCGCAAAGCTTACCAACATGACCGAGAAAACTTTCTACACCATGGTCAGAAATGTAACAAGTAAGCTGAATTTGCAGGGGCTTTTGCAGTTGAGGGTCTTTTTATCAAAGGAATTTTAACGTTTAAAGATTGAGTTTTACTAAAACTAATGTCCCTCCTGCCATGATATTCTCCCCCCCCTTTTTTATCATCACATCGCCTGACTACGTTGGGTGAAAACCTTCATATACATACTCTCGTGTCGTCTGTAACCGCCTACACCGCTCTCATTGGTGGCGGAATAAAAGCTTAGTTTTTTAAAGTATTTTATTCTGCCGTCATAATGATTCTGTACACTCTACCTAGAACCCTCTTTCCTATTTTTACCTTTCTTAACTTTGCTAATCTTATATTTTCTTTATTCAGGCATTAAATATTTATTTGATGATTTAAATTAAAATTAAAAATTTTTATGTGTTAAATGTGTGTTTTTTGTTGGTTTTTATAGGTTAGACTTTAACTTTTGGTAACATATGTTGGTAAATTTAATTTACTTGGTTTATAAGTCTGTAAAATTGGCAGCGTTTAGGTTTTTAATCTCGTGTTTTATAAAATAACAGAATATTATATCTAGATTTTAATGTGGGAGTGTTTTTGCAGTGATTATATTTTTTATGATTTTGTGTGTTTTTGATTTTTCCTTTAAATTCAGTATCTTGGTTTATTTTTAATGGGGTTTGACTGCGCTGGATATGCTGTTTAATAATAAGCGCGTATTCGGGAGTGTATATTTTCGAACTACATTTCATTCTAAATAGACAGGAATGTCTCTAAATTCAGGAAAAGTACTTATTATGAAAAAAATTCTTCTTGCGGTAGCTATGTCCTCTGTAATGATTACTGGTGCACATGCCGCTGAGGATCAGGGCCACGGTAAAATTACCTTTAAGGGTTCTGTTGTTGATGCCCCATGTTCAATTGATTCAGAAAGCCTTGATCAGACCGTTCAATTAGGTGCTATTGCCAAAGGTGCTTTAGAGGACGGCAACCGTTCTACTCCTGTAGATTTCAGCATCCAGCTGCACGATTGTTCTTTCGACACCATCAATGAAGTGAATGTGGCTTTTAACGGTTATGAAGGTGATAAAACTCAGGGTCTGGATAGTTCCTTTGCAGTTACTGGTCAGGCTCAAGGTGTGGGCGTAACAATTACTGATATGGGTAGCAATGTAATTACTCCAAATACAACTGCAAAAGCGATCGTACTTAACGATGGCGATAACGAACTGCAGTTCCAGGCTTATGTTCAGGGTGCAACTACTTCCGGCGCTGTTGTGCCAGGTACGTTTACCTCTACTGCTAACTTCGTAATGTCTTACGAGTAAGTTTTAACTGTTGTTCTGACATTTAGAATAACAATACAGGCGCTGACAAATGTTTGCGCCTGTATTTAAATCGCCAATGCTGGTAAGCAGGAAAGAACAGTAGTTATGCATTATTTTAAAAAAATAAAATCTACAACCCTAACTTGCCTCTTGCTTGCAGCATGTTCATGTCATGTTACCGCTTCTCAACAGAGTCGTGGCCGAGTCAACATGCAGGGGAGTATCATTGATACTGCCTGCAGTATTACTATGGATGATCGCTACCAGACCGTGCAAATAACAACGCAACCTGTTGCGATGGTTATTCAGCCCACTGAAAAGGTAAGCGTTTCGTTTCATATTAATCTCGAAAGCTGCTCGTTACAGTCTGATGGTCCTCCCCCAAAACAGTGGAGCCACTTTCAGGTCACTTTCGATGGTTCATCTGATGACGGAAAGTTATTTAATGTTACAGGTGAAGCCAAAGGTATTGCGCTTGAAATTAGCGATCATAACGGGAATATAGCCATTCCTGGAAAGGCGTTACCCGCAGGAATGCTTTCACCGGGGTTAATGGCACTGAATTACCAACTTCATTTGAAAGGTAATGGCCAGGAAATCAGGCCTGGTGATTACTATAGTATTATTCGCTTTAAGGTGGATTATTTTTAATGAAACATAATCCAGGATGTTTGGGGAAAATTCGTCCGCTTGCGCTCGAAATATTTTTGGTACTTTCCAGTTGTCAGATTGCAGTGGCTGACGATAATGTTCAGTTTAATACGGATGTACTTGACCTTAAAGATCGTTCTCAAATTGATTTGAGCCAGTTTTCACAGGCCGGGTATGTGATGCCCGGGAGCTATACCCTGGCTGTTCAGATTAATAACAATACGTTGCCGGAACGAGAGATTCAATTTTTTGCCCCAGATGATGATGCAAATAAAAGCTATGCATGCCTGACTCATGATGTCGTGGAACAGTTAGGGCTGACGGAAGCTTCTGCCAAAAAGCTCACCTGGTGGCACAATAACGAATGTATGGACCCCGCATCTCTTCCCGGTATGTCTGTGGCTGGAGACCTCGGTGCCAGCGCGGTGAAAGTTAATTTACCCCAGGCTTATCTGGAGTACACCTCAGAAAACTGGGATCCTCCGTCTCGCTGGGATGAAGGGATCCCCGGCGTATTGTTTGACTACAGTGTGAATGGTCAGACAACTCACCAGCAACAGGGCAGCGATGCTAAAACGCTCAGCGGCAATGGGGTTGCCGGGATTAACGTTGGCGCATGGCGTTTTCGAGCTGACTGGCAGGGAAACTACAGTCATCAAACGAATAATAGTGGTGGTAATCAGCAGGACTGGAGCTGGAATCGTTACTATTTATACCGGTCGATAGCTGCCGCCCGGGCGAAATTGACCCTCGGGGAAGATTATTTATCCTCCGACATCTTTGACAGTTTCCGCTACACCGGGGCCAGCCTGATTTCGGATGACAGCATGCTGCCACCTAACCTGCGTGGTTATGCACCAGAGGTTACCGGGATTGCAAAGACCAATGCCAAAGTCACGATCAGTCAGCAGGGGCGAGTGATTTATGAAACTACCGTTGCTGCTGGTCCATTCCGTATTCAGGATTTGAGCAATGCCATCAGCGGTAAACTTGATGTGAAAGTTGCGGAGGAGGATGGCAGTAGCAGCCAGTATCAGGTTGATACTGCGACCATTCCTTATTTGTCCAGGCCCGGACGTGTGCGCTATAAATTTTCGACCGGTAAACCGTCGAATTATGATCATCACAGCCAAGGGCCGGTGTTTGGCACTGGAGAGTTTTCCTGGGGTGTCACTAACGGCTGGTCACTATTTGGTGGGGGCCTGACCGCAGGGGACTACACTTCACTCGCGTTGGGGGTAGGGCGTGATTTAATGGCCTTCGGTGCATTATCATTTGATATTACGCAGTCTCGGGCGGTAGTACCGGAAGAGGGGACAAAGCAAGGTGGTTCATATCGCCTTAGTTATTCCAAGCGTTTTGATGAGACTGACAGTCAGGTGACGTTTGCAGGTTATCGTTTTTCGGAACGAAACTTTATGAACGTAAACCAATACCTGAACGCGAAATATCAGGGATATAAGCAGGCTAATAGCAGCAAGCAGCTTTATACCATCAGTTTTAGCCAACAATTACGAGACTGGCGTACATCGATTTATTTAAATTACAGCCATCAGACCTACTGGGATCATCCGACAAATAACACATATAATATATCAATGTCGCGATATTTTGATTTCATGATGTTTAAAAGTATGAGTGCAAATGTTTCCGCATTTCGCAGTGAATATAATGGCTTGAAAGATGACGGTGCTTTTGTCAGCCTTTCCATTCCATGGGGTGGGGGGGGGACATTAAGTTACGATGCATCCTACAGTGGTGGTACAAATTCTCAAAGGGCGACTTACTCTAATAGCATGGGTGACCATGACAATTATAGTCTGAGTGCGGGGGTAACACGAGACAATAGAATCAGCGGTAGCGGCTATCTATCGCACCAGGGCGATTTCAGCGAAATGAACTTTAACAGTAGTTTCGAGGGAAATCGCTATCGCGCTGCGGGAGCCTCTATGAGAGGCGGGATTACAGCCACGACGAAGGGAGCGGCATTACATCGCATTGGTGCTACAGGCGGAACGCGAATGATGGTGGATACCGGTGGCGTGTCGAATGTCCCGGTAAGAAATACAGGTGCACCGTCGTACTCAAATATGTTTGGTAAAACAGTCGTTGGTGATGTGGCGAGTTATTACCGCAATAATATTAATATAGATTTGAATAAATTGGGCGAGGATGTGGAAGCCACGCGTTCGGTTGTACAGGGAACTCTGACTCAGGGAGCAATTGGTTATCGTCGTTTTGGTATTATCGCCGGACATAAAGCGATGGCCATTATCAAACTAGCGGATGGCAGTACACCACCATTTGGTGCAACGATACTGAATAAAAATAAAGACCAGACGGGAATTATCAGTGAAGACGGTATGGTCTGGTTAACAGGTATTAAACCTGAAGAAACAATGGAAGTGAACTGGGATGGGGAGACTCAGTGTGTTATCACACTGCCTGCCACACTGCCAGATGGAAATTTGTTATTACCTTGTGTTGCCGACGTAAAATAATTAATCGGTGAATCGGGTAGATGATTATCAGTAATATTAATAGATAAGCGAAATATGAAAATGACTATTCAATCCCGTTTGGCCATTACCTCCAGGGCGTGTGCAATTACTCTGGTGTTAATGGGGCTTTCACAATCTGCGAATGCTGCCCTTGCTCTGGATCGCACTCGCGTGGTGCTGGATGGAGGAGATAACTCTGTCTCAATGGGGGTGACGAACCAGAATAAAGAGCTGCCATATCTAGCGCAGGTTTGGATTGACGATGCGCAAGGTAACAAGATTACCAGCCCTCTGACTGCGCTTCCACCCGTGCAGCGTATCGAACCCGGCGCCAAAACCCAGGTAAAAGTGCAGGCCACTCCTGGAATGAACCTGCTGGCGCAGGACCGGGAGAGCCTTTACTACTTTAACTTGCGTGAGATCCCGCCGAAGAGTAGTAAACCCAATACGTTGCAGATTGCATTACAGACGCGCATCAAACTGTTTTATCGCCCGGCAGCACTGAAGGTTGAGCCAAACAGTAAGCCTTGGCAGGAGCAGGTGACTTTGACTAAAGAGGGGGGCAAATATGTGGTGCATAACCCAACGCCTTATTTTATCACCTTTACCGCGGTGTCGACGGAATCAGGCGGGGAAAATATAAATGATTTCAAACCATTGATGCTGGAACCTATGGGGAAAGCACCATTAGGCGTGCCGGTTTCAGCGGTGGGCAACAGCCCTGTCCTGACCTATGTCAATGATTACGGCGGTCGCCCAAAACTGATTTTTAGCTGCGCAGGAAATAGCTGCACGCTTAAAAGCACTAAGGTCGGTTAAGGCCATTCTACCGGATGTTTTCGCGAAGGACGTCTGGTGGAAAATGGAGGGGTAAATGATGCGTACCAGACTGAAATTGCTGACATCGTTTTTAACGGTAGTTATGGTGGCACTGCCTGTCACCACTTTCGCTGTGGATCATTGGGATGTGGAAGGAGCGCACGGGGAAATTCATGTGCGTGGTGCATTGACCGAAGGCGTATGTCACCTCGATATGATTTCCCGCTGGCAGGATGTTGAACTGGGAGCGACGCCCACTATCGAGTTGCAGCATCCGGGCGATCGCAGTGCAGCCGTTACATTTTTGCTGCGTCTGAAAGATTGCACCCGTAAAGGCGGCAGTCTGGTGGATAAACGAACCGGCAGTCTCGCCTGGGACGCTATTCAGCCCGTTCTTTCCGTTCGATTTCAGGCGCAGGCAGACGCTGATAACCCCGAGTTGGTTGGCGTAATTGGCGTAAAAGGTATAGGCCTTCGTTTGACGGATCACCGGGGGCTGGATGTTCGCTTAGGCGAGCAGGGGCCGGCTCAATTTATCTCACCAGAACAGGATGAACTGGTTTACAGCGTGAGCGTAGAGAGAACTTCCGCCCCACTTACGGCTGGTGAGTACTACGCCACGGTGAATTTCGCACTGGAGTATGATTAATGAACGCCCGGATGATTTTGGCCGTGTTGTTGGGTTATATGTCTATTATGCCTGTTCACTCAGTGGAAAATAATATTCAAATCACCGGCAATTTAGTCACCGAACCCTGCACGTTAGCTCCGGAATCAGCGGATATTCCACTGGATTTTGGCACGATTGTCGGTAAGTACTTTCAAACGGCTAAGCGCACGCCGGGTATTCGTTTTTCTATCAAGCTCACTGATTGCGATACCAGTATGGGCAACAGTGCGACGGTTACCTTCCTCGGGGCGGAAAGCGGGTCCTTACCGGGGCTATTGGCCACCAATAACGGTGAGGAAAATGGTCTGGCTTTCGGAATTGAAACCTTGCCAGATGCCGATTCGGAAGTGGCACCACAATTGATCCCCATTAACAAGCCAAGTCCGCTCTTTCTTCTGAGCAACAAAGAGTCGGTGATTACCTTACAGGGGTATATCGAGGCGGAGCCAGAGGCTATTGAAACTAACACTGTAAAGCCTGGGCCCTTCGCAGTGACGGCGACTTTTAAGGTGGATTATCCGTGAAGAGAAGAAACTGGGGCTTAATTACCCGAACGGTAGTGTGCCATCCCTTGTTGTGGGGCTCATGGATTTACCGTTTTGGGTTGGTCTTACTAATCCTTTTGCTATGTGCTGCAGGCATGGCGCATGCCGACAGTAGCTATGCAGCGAATCGGTCTGAAATAAATATTAATATTTCAGGCACGATTGTCGTGACAGGCAAATGCACGTTCAATCAGGGGGGAGAGCTACTGGTCGATTTTGGTGATATCCGTTTTAGCTCCACGAGTAATGAATTAGGAAGAACCTATATTGAACCGCTGGTCAGTGATATGACCTGCTCGGGTGATTCGGCGGGCTCGGCGACGATGAAGCTTTCCTCAAAAGACGGCAGTTCGCAAGATTACAACGGCAATAAATTGCTAAAAGTCGGTATCGAAGGCGGGGTGGCCGCCACAGGACTTGGGATCGCACTTAAAGTGAATGGACAGATTCAGGATGTGAATACGCCGTTTGCCGTGGAGGTTGGGCAGTTTCCCACTTTGGAAGCTCAACTGGTGCAAACAGACGTCAGCAATAAACTGATCAGCGGTAATCGAATTACCTCCTCCGCCACGTTATTAATGGCATTTGATTGAGAGGGGGAGGAGAAATGAAGATGAAAAAATTCATCCTGATGCTTGCTTTCATTTTTTTTGGGACAGTATCGTGTAGCATGCTGGCTATTTCGAAGCAAACGGGAGACAGCGTGGATTTCACCTTTACCGGGCTGCTTCAGGCTATGACGGCATGTTCCATTAATAATGACCGGACCATTGAAATCGCTTTTGGCAACATTGGGATCAATAAAATAGAAAGCGAAAATTATACACGAAACATTGACTACGAGCTTGATTGTGGCAGCGTTGGCGGAGCGAATACGGTTTTATTGACCCTTAAGGCAACACCAGTGCCATCTGACGGTAGTATTATTGACTCTGGTCGCAAAGGCCTATGGATCCAATTTTATAAAGATAGCGTTCCGCTGAAACTGAACGAAGAGTTTAAGGTTGAAAACGTTACTGCTCCACCTAAGTTAATGGTGAAACTAATTACTGATCCCGCAGAGGATCCTGAAGAAGGCCCGTTTTCATGCACTGCTACCCTTATAGCAGAGTATATATAATTATGAGTTTTATAAAAAAATACATTTCTTTTCTTTTCATTGGATTTTATATCGCATTGTAGTCTTGCGTGTTCTTCGGTGTTTGGGATTGGTGCTGCAAGTAAAAATAATCTCTGTAAACAAGGCGCTTTAGGTGCCTTAGAATTTAGCCATCAGACTGGTGTTCTCATTAAATTTTTTAGTAAAAGGTTGTGTATGCTTGACGCTCTTTTATGCGATATTTGTGAGTTAAAACGACTTCAGATTCTGGAGAACGCAGTTATTCATTATAGTGACGGTATTTTTACTCTTGAAAGAAGAGCATTGGTCGGAAAGTTCCTTCTGGAGAATAATAATCCTGAAGTGGCTAAAATACTGGCCGATATTGCACGCTATCTTCATGAGCTTATAGAAGCGGGCAAGTTAAGGGATAGTCCTCTTTATAGTGCTGATGATTACCAAAAACCACTAGACTCGTTAATTAGGGGGTGATTATTCCTTTTGTTTTCCAAAGTGGTCGAGATGTTTTTTTTATATCGTGCTGGCCTTTCTTTTCATTGCTATTCAATTTCCAACAGATAATGTTACTTCTGTAGGGCTTAATTCAGCGCACAGTGTTGTTACCTGGGGGGTAATTGCTTTGCAGTCTTTGGTTATTGTTATCCGTCAATGGAGTAATTCTGCATTTCGCGGAGGGAAATATTACCACTGGCTGCTTATGGCTCTCATTTTAATGAATATATCACTATTCATCGTACATGATAACGGATGGCGAATTAATGCTCTATCCAGAGCTGCATTTATTATTTTTATGACGGTTTTTTTTGGGTTACTGCTGCAATGTAAGTTGACGTGGTTTGATGCCCGAGTATTTATTGGGGCAATAGCCGGTGCCGCTTTACTTCAGGCCATCGCTGCCATCCTTCAGCTCTATGCGCCTTATTTTTCATGGCGCTGGTTGCATCACAATCCACTGGCGGCGGAAGGCCGGCCATTAGGTATGTTTGGACAGGTAAATCTTCTGGGATCATTTTTGGCGACGGGCCTCGGTGCGACGCTGTGGTCCGTGGTGCAATGCCGCCGTAAAAATTCAATTTTTGCCTGGGTTGTCATTCTATTGACGATCGGTTTCGCCCTTTATTTGACCCACTCCAGAACAGGATGGCTGGGGGCAACTATTGCCATGGTGGGGCTGGTTATTTTTTCTCCGGCGAAAATGCGTCGAAAAACAATACTACTGATAACCGGCCTGATCGTTGGCTGCTGGCTACTGGTGCAAATCATTCCATCGCCAGGGATCCCAATTCTCGTGCCAGCTGAACACCAGATGCAATCCCAGGCTGATAAAACGGCAATAAATTCTGATGCAAAAGATGCATCGGCTTTCAGCCTTGAGCGCATGCGGGCTGAATCTTCCATCCAGCGCAGGCAAATGCTGGAAGGAAGTGTTGCGTTGATAAAACAGCATCCTCTTTTGGGTGCGGGGGCTGGCAGTTTTGAAAGCGTGTGGCCTGATGCGCTCGCAAGTACGGGGCAAGTTTCCAGCTTTGAGCATACGGTGACGCATCCGCACAATGAAATACTCTTCGTGTTGGCTGAAGGCGGCATTGTGGCATTGAGCGGGCTGCTGTTGTTTGCCGGCATTTTTTGCATCCCTTTGATTAAGGGGTCGCATCGTTCGCGTACGATCTGGGCCCTCACGCTGCCTATTGCCCTGCACTGCATGACAGAGTATCCGTTTTATCTGTCAGCCGTGCATGCCGTCATTTTTTTGCTTTTGCTTCGTCTGAGCTGGCCGGTTCGTTTGCTTAAACCTCGGGAAGTTTCACTCAGCCTGAAACGCTTCATCCTGATTGCAGTGGGGGGCCTCTGCTTATGGGGCATGTTTTTTTTGCATACGGCCTGGCAGACGCGCGCAATCCTGCGCACCGCTGAAATAAGTGGGTTAACGGATACTGAGCTACTGAAGGATGTACCAAATTCAATCGCACAGTATGACCGATTGCAATTTAACCGGTGTGTCAGTGAGCTTATGGCTTTCAATCAGACCCGAAAAACCTCTCATTTGAATCAATTTGAACGCTGTGCCAGCGCGTGGCTGCATGTGCATAACGACGCCAATGTAACAGCGTCGTTAATTACCATTGCAAAATCGAAAGGTGACCTGGAGGCGGCGGAGCAATGGCGCATCCGGGGGCATCGTGATTTTCCTTTCGATCCCCGCTTCCTCCGAGGTGATCTTTGAAACTCTGCTTTATCGTTAACGATGCGGCCTATTTTGCCTTGCATTGGCTGGACCGCGCCTGTGCGGCGAAAAAGGCCGGTTATGACGTTCATCTTTTATGCCGTCAGGGTGATGAGTTTGTTATGCGCCAATTGCATCAGGCAGGAATTCACTGGCATGAAATTTCACTGAAAGGCCCGTCAGCAAGCCCGTTTAACCTGATACAAAGCGGATTGCAAATATCGCGTTGGTTGCGCCGTTTGAAGCCTGATCTGGTGCATTGTATTACGCTAAAACCCTGCCTGATTGGTGCCGGTCTTGCTGGCCGCTGGCCGGTAGCACTGACTTTCCCTGGATTAGGCCGCTTGTGGAGTAGCAGCTTTCCGTTCGCGAGACCGGCCAGGGCAATCATTGGATGGTGGTGGCGTAGGGCTGCTCGAAAACCTCAAACCCTGCTGGTGTTTGAGCACGAAGGCGATCGCAAGACGCTCATGGACAGTTGCGGTATCACAATATCCCGCACGATGGTGACCGGTTGCTCAGGGGTTAATCCCGATGCTTTTCCTTATTCGTCTTTCCCCAGAAATCGCGTACCGGTTGTGTTATTTGCGGGGAGGCTCATTCGCCCTAAAGGGCTCGACACGTTGCTTAACATTTGTCGACAGTTGCGCTCAGAGGGCGTTGCTCTGCGCCTGCAGGTGGCAGGACTCGCAGCCCCAGGTGATGTGAATCGTATTCCCGAAGCAGAGCTCGTTCAGCTTCACCACGAGGGGGAGATTGAGTGGTTGGGGGCACGACATGATATGCCAGCGTTGATTGCTCAGGCCAATATTATTGCGCTTCCATCGCGTTATGCAGAAGGGGTGCCGCGCATTCTCCTGGAGGCGGCCAGCTGCGGTCGTCCTTCAGTGGCTTTTGATCGCGGTGGATGCCGTACCATTTTACCCGCTGATAACAGTTGTGGCGCGCTGATAAAAGATGGCGATGATATTGCGTTTGCTGCTGCCCTGAGGCGGCTATTGCAGGACCCTGCTTGCTGTGAACGCAAGGGTGAAACAGGACGACAGCGTGTGCTTCATTCTCTGACGGCCTCTCATGCTGCGGCTAAGAACCTCTCTTGTTATGAGCGAGTGCTGAGTCTCTCCGCGATCTCTGGCGTCATGGAACTTGAAAAATGAAACGTTTTATTTTGTCGTTACTGTGGCAGCGGGATCTTATTCGTGTGCTGGTCCAAAAAGAGATAAAGGTACGCTACAAAAACAGTCTGTTCGGCTGGCTGTGGTCTGTAGGGCACCCGCTGATGTTCGGGGCTATTTACTGGCTGATCTTCGGGCAGGTCATGCGGGTGCCTATTGCTGATTACCCGCTTTTTTTGTTGTGCGGTCTTTTTCCCTGGCAGTGGATTACGTCCTGCCTGAGTACGGCACCTGCTTTGTTTTTTGTAAATAGTGCCATTATCAAAAAAACCACCTTTCCACGCATAGTCTTGCCTATTACTCAGGTGTTAACGGAGGGGGTACATTTTTTATTTAGCCTCCCGGTGCTGGCTCTATTTTTGCTGGTCAGCCGTACAGGTTCAGAACCTACATTTGCTTGGCTATGGGGCGGAGCACTGCTGTTTTTAGTGCAATTTATTCTTCTGACTGGACTGTCTTGTCTTTTATCGTCACTAACGTTGTTTCTGCGCGATCTTGAACGCTTTGTACAGCTTGGGCTGATGCTCTTGTTTTACGCCACGCCGGTGCTTTATTCGCCTGAAATGGTACCTGCACGCTGGCAATGGCTTCTCAATCTTAATCCATTGGCACCTTTGATTCTGGCATGGCGTGAACTTTTTATGCATGGACGACTTTCTGGCGAACATTTGCTGTCAATGTTTGTGTTTTCCGTCGTGATGTTACTGGTTGGATATCAAGTGCTCCGTAGGCTTGCTCCCCGATTCGCGGAGGTTTTGTGATGTCATCGACGGTTGAACTTGTCAAGGTAAGTAAGAGCTACCCGCTTTGGCACCACCTCGGTTCTGGTCTTAAATCGCTATTGCTACATCCAGGACAGCTTAAAGCTCTGATCAGGCAACATCAGCACACAGCGCTGGAAAATGTGAGTTTTCGTATTCGTCGTGGAGAATCCGTGGCGCTGATAGGCCGCAATGGCGCAGGGAAAAGTACGCTATTGGGACTTGTCGCAGGCGTGCTTTCCCCTACAACCGGACAGGTAAAGGTATGTGGCCGCGTAGCCTCAATGTTGGAGCTGGGGGCCGGATTTCATCCTGAGCTCACCGGTCGGGAAAATATTGCTCTAAATGCAACGCTGCTGGGTCTGCGTCGGGAGGAAGTTAAACGAGCGATGCCGGCGATTATCGATTTCGCTGAACTTGGACGCTTTATTGACGAACCGGTACGAATCTATTCCAGCGGAATGTTAGCCAGGCTGGGTTTTGCGGTTATGACTCAAATCTCTCCGGATATTTTGCTTGTAGATGAGGTACTTGCCGTGGGGGATGCTGCTTTCCGCCAACGCTGCTATGAAGTACTAAAACGCTTTCGGGCCCAGGGCGTCACCCTTCTTTTCGTCAGCCACAATCCAAAGGATATTCAACAATTCTGCGATCGCGTGCTGTGGTTCGAAAACCATCAGATGATTGCCGATGGCTCACCAAACGACACTCTTCCACTCTATCAAGAAGCTATGCAGCAGGAAGCGAGTAAAAAATGAAAAATAAAAATATCTATATCGTAGGGGCTGGTTTATCCGGCGCGACCATCGCTCGGCTGCTGGCCGAACAGGGTGCTCAGGTTAGCATCTTTGAACAACGTGACCATGTCGCGGGAAATTGCCACGATGAACGATGCCCGCATACTCAGGTGCGTGAGCACCGTTACGGACCGCATATATTCCATACCAACGATGAAGAAGTCTGGCAGTTTGTCCAGCGCTTCGCACGATTTATGCCATATCAACATCGTGTGTTTACGACCAGCCAGGGGCAGGTCTGGAATTTGCCAGTAAATTTGCACACCTTAAACCAGTTTCGCTCAGCGGCAATGACGCCCAATGAAGCTCGAAAATGGCTTGCTTCAATGACGATTTCAACGCCTGACGGCGCAGAAAATCTTCAGCAACATGCGCATGAACTTATGGGGGCCCCCCTTTATGAGACGTTTTTCCGTGATTACACCGAAAAGCAGTGGGGATGTTCGGCTACGCAGCTTCCGGCTTCTATTCTCAAGCGCCTTCCATTCAGGTTTGACTATACAGATGGCTATTTTGATAGCCGTTTTCAGGGTATGCCACAGGACGGGTATACCGCGATGGTTCAATCTATGCTGCAACACCCCAATATTAAGGTGCAGACTGACGTCACTGTGACAGCAGAAATTGCACGTGAGTTGATGGAGAAAGGACATGTTTTCTGGTCCGGTCCACTTGATGCCTGGTTTAATCATGATGCGGGTCGCTTGCGCTGGAGGACGTTGGATTTTATTCGGGAGGCTGCAACGGCTGACGCTCAGGGGTGTGCCGTCATGAATTATGCTGATAAATCTGTTCCCTGGACGCGCATTACTGACCATGCGCGTCTGAGTCCCTGGGAGCAGCATCAACAAACGCTTTTAGTCAGGGAAATCCCTCGGGAGGCCAAAGAGAATGATATCCCTTATTACCCGCTGCGAATGGCAGATGATGAACGGCTGCTGACTCACTACCGCGAACGTGCTTCGGCTCTTACTGGTGTGACATTTATCGGGCGATTAGGGACTTATCGCTATATGGATATGGACGTTACGCTACGCCAGGCCATATCGATCGCGAAGCATTTTATAACAACCCCAGCAGGTGAGCACTTTTTGGCCTGGCCGGATGCTAACGCATGAAAGTGGCTGCGCTGATTGTTACCTTTAACAGGTTAACGATGCTGAAAAGGACGCTGGTCCACACGCTAAATATGTCATTCGACCAGGTGCTGGTGGTTAACAACGCCTCCACCGATGGAACCAAAGAATGGCTGGATAGCCTGGATGAGCTGAGGCTGACTGTATTGCATCAACCGGAGAATCGTGGTGGTGCGGGTGGCTTTGCAGCAGGATTAGAAGCGTTAACGGCGGTGACGGGTTGGACGCACGTCTGTCTTTACGATGATGATGCGCAACCTGCACCGGATTGGCTTTGTGAACTGGCAAAGCAGCCTCAGGCCGATATTTGGTTGAGTCATGTTCGAGATGCACTCAATCAACCTTGCCGAATGAACATGCCGTTTAAGCGTTTGCCGCAAACCTTACGACAATCGTTGGGCTATCTTTTCTTCCCTGAGCGATGGCTGCCCCGAGAGCCCAATATAACGTCGGTCTGTACGCTGACGTTTGTGGGTTGCTGCGTTGAGCGTAGAGTCGTACGGCAATTGCTGGATGTACTGGATACAAGATTGTTTCTTTATTTTGACGATTTGGCCGCCGGAGCCGCGCTTGCAAGACAAGGTGTCAGGATGCTGTGGTGTCCATCGCTACGATTTCAACATGATATTAACAGCCGCAGCGGCGTCTCTCCCGAGCGCCGTAAGTTATTAACACGAAACCTTTTGTGGCTATCAAGAACCCGTTCGGGTGCTCCATGGAATAACAATGTCACTGCGTTGAGGGTGCTTGGGCAATTGGCTGGCGCAATGAGTGGCCCTGAAAAACTCCGCAATATATGGCACTGGGGTATAGGGCTTCGTGACGGTCTGGCTGGTCCGGGGGAGGAAAATAATGTCTGAACCCGTGGTCCGTTTTTTCGTATGCCATCATCGCCCGGCACCATACTTTCGAAATCGTTATTTTACACCCATTCAGGCAGGGCGATCTGTTGTTTCAACTCGTCTTGATTACGCGGCGGGGGACGACGAAGGGGACAATATTTCGTCTCAAAATCCCTTCTGGAGTGAGCTTACGGCCCTTTACTGGATATGGAAAAATGTCGATGCCGACTGGTATGGGCTGATGCACTATCGGCGCATGCTGACGTTTCGTAAGAATAAGATCCTGAACGGAACATTCTCTAAACTGGATGAAAATACCCTCCATTATTTCGGCTGGACGGAGAAACAGGTCAATGAGTGTCTGGAGTCATATGATGTTATGACCGCTCCTGCGCTACCGGTACATCCCCCTGGGTTGCCTGAACAGATAATGACGGTAGCAGAGTATTATCATCGTGCACATCATGGTGCCGATCTGGAAAGCATAGTTGAAAGAGTGAAGCGAGACTGGCCAGATTTCTATCTCCCTCTGATTGACTGCCTTTCACGAACTTCGATGGTCACGGGTAATCTTGTGGTGATGCGACATCCTTATTTTCAGGATTACTGTTCGTTTCTTTTTGGAGTATTACTACCGGAATCGCAACAACGCTCTCTTGAGCATTACACGCATTATCAGCAGCGAGTTTGGGGCTTTCTTGCCGAGCGTTTGACGCAGGCCTGGCTCATTGCGGCTCAGCAGCGTTGGCCAGAGATGAGGATTGGGCAAACAGGGGTTGCAATAGGGGTTTCTCCTGCATACCTCAAGCCTTCTCAACCCGTAGAGCCAGATCGAAGCCAGTTGATTGATGAGGTAATACAAGTCGCTATCGCAGTCGATGACGCCTATGTTGTTCATGCCGATACATTCTTGTCATCGCTGATTACAGGGCTACATCCGAAACAAAGACTCATCATCCATTTACTGTGCGATGAAACATTATCTCAAAAAAGCAGAGCGCTCCTGTCCAACGAAAGTGGTGACAACATCCGCTTTCAGTTTCATCAGGTTTCACATAACTCTCTTGAGTATCTCCCCAATAACCGACGCCATATTAGCCATCGAACGTGGTATCGACTATTGCTTGCGGAATTGCTTACTGATGTATCCCGAGTGCTGTGGTTGGATGCGGATATGGTGGTATGCGGCAACCTTCTTCCTCTCTGGCAGTATGATTTGCCGGCAAATGTAGTAATGGGAGCCTGCGCGGATGAGGGCGGAAGAGATCAGGCGCAGAGGCTTGGTATTGAGAGCCTTTACATTAATGCTGGGGTACTCCTTATCAACCTGGATGCACTCAGAGCGCGTTATCCGTCTCCATTAAAAGAATACCTGACCATTTATTACCGCTTTCAGCAAGTTATTCGATTGCAGGATCAGGATGTGCTGAATTTGGCGCATCAGGGAGAAATTCATACTCTGCCTTTAATTTACAACGTCCAGACGCGTTGTTACTTGCCGGACATCCTGACACCTTCTTTTAGTGCCCAGGAGCACGTTGCAGCGCTGGCCGGACCCGTCATATTACATTTTACAGGCCCGGATAAGCCATGGCTTCCTGGCTGTCGTCATCCGCTTCGACGCGAGTATTTTAGGCATTTAAGAACGCCCCGCACTCCAATGGGCAAGCTTCGGTTTACGTTATCGGATGGTTTAATTCGCATTTATCGCCATCTGTGGTTTCGGATCGGAGGGCAGAAGATACAGGATTGTATACGAGGTTCACGGCGTCTGAGGGCGCTGCGCCGGGCATATAGCATCTACCAGAATTTAATTTTTAAGTGAGAGGGAATTAACCTGAAACCTGACATTATTCTTGATACTCGCAGTGCAGAAATACCGGTGGTGAGCATCGTCGTTCCTGTTTATAACACAGCTGCTTGGGTAGAAATGACGCTTGCTTCATTGTCCTCATCATTACTGACTAATGCTGAATTGATCGTCATTGATGACGGCAGTACCGATGATAGTTTCAAGTGTTTGCCGGATTTGTTGGCGAAATTTCCAGGACAGGTTCTTCTGTTGAAGCAACCCAATCAGGGACTGTCGGCTACTCGTAATAAAGGGGTGTGTCTGGCAAGAGGTGACTGGATTGCTTTTTGTGATAGTGATGACTGGTTAAATGCATTAACGCTAATGGTGGCCATTGATCGTGGTGAAAGGAATCATGCTGATGCTGTTTTTTGGCGCAGTATGGTTTATGACGATATTAATCAGACACTGTCTCCTTTCTATGATGAAAAGAGCTATTCTCAGTCGCGCAAGTATTGTGATGATGGGGTTACTACGTTTATTGCGGCCCCTGAATTATTAGGTCTTGAGCCAAATATTAATACCGGAGTTTATCGGAGGAATTTTTGGTTGCACAACGTTGGCTTTTTTCGTGATGGCAAAGTATTTGAAGATTTGGTTCCTCATTACCGTGTTCTTTTTAGCGAAGGAAAAATAATGTTGATGGACATAGTCGGTTACTATTATCGGGTAGGAAGGCCCGGTAAAATCACGGAGGAACGAAGCCATCGCCGACGCGATATGGTAGACGCAGTAGCGGGAGTCATTGACGCAGTGCCTGCAACACTTTCCAGTAATCATTGCAGAATATTAATGGGGCAGCTATTACGTATGTTGCACTGGAGTGGCGTCGCTTCTCTACCCGAAGATCGCAAACCCTACTATGTTGCATCGTGTTCGCTGTTTGAGCATGCCCGTCCGCGTCAGGTGCTTGCTACGGCATTCAAGGCTGGGTTGCCAGCGGGGCAGGCCATTATTGCTTTGGCGTTGTTAGTGGGTAGCTCACATGGACTGTCTCGACTGGCTGCTGGCTACCGATGGAGCAGTCTGCCGTTTTTGGTCCCCGGTTTACTGTTTCGTCCGATGTTATGGCTCGGTATCTTTCGTCTGATGGGGAAAATGATTAAAGGCGGTTCACAATGAAAGTTATTTCTTCCTGTATCGATGGCAGACACCCTTATTTTGCTCAGCGTCCTGATATCCCACTGATTATCATTCCGGGTGACAAATTGATTAGCCCAAATATGATTAATTCATTAAAAGAGCATGAGGCACCTATCTGGATTGTGGACTCAGAATCTGCTGGCCAACGAAGGTGGAGTTCGTTACTTTCGCATTCAGATATTTATGTCGTGTCAGATATAAATCAGCTTATTAATAAATCTCCTGTAGATAAGAGATACGAACTCTATGCTGTGCTGGACCAAAACAACTCGGAACAAATAAAAAAATTAATTCTTTCTCACGCTCCAGATGTTGCCTGCGGCGTTCTGGAACGTTCAGCGGGAGACTGGCTGCAATGGTACCAATTTTCAGCGAAACATTGTGAGCGTTTTAGCTGGTGGGTGGATGAAGCTTCAACGCAAGTCAGTGGGCGCTTGTCTTCAGTACCCGTTAGTGTTGTCGTACCTGTCTATAATGTTGTCGATTGGCTGGATGAGTGCCTTTCATCATTAGCTCATCAGGATTTGGACGGGCTGGAAGTCATTGTTGTTGATGATGGTTCAACCGATGGTAGTGGGGAAATTGCTAAAAAATGGCAGATACAATATCCGCAACGCTTCAGAACGATTCATCAACAAAATTCTGGGTGTGCTACTGCACGAAACACCGGTCTTTCAGCTGCTCGGGGAACATTTACTGGGTTTGTTGATAGCGATGATTTTGTTGCACCGAACATGTTTAGCTCTCTATTCCGTTCTGCTGTGCTGCGTCAGTCTGATGTGGCTCAATGCGGCTGGACTGAATTTTATCCCGATGGTGGGAAGGTGGAATGCCCGGGTAATGAGAATGCGTTGCTTTGTGATGAGTTAAGTTCGCGTCCCACGATTTGGCGTAAGATCTACCGTACAGCGATGCTGAAAGAAAAGGCAATTGTATTCCCGGCACATATTCGTCGTTTCGATGATCTTCCTTTTCAGTTTGAAGCATTGTTCGCAGCCCGAAAGTTAACAACGATTACGGATTGTCACTATTTTTACCGTCAGGCAAGGCCAGGACAGGATATCGGCATCAAGGATGAACGCTTATTGGTACATGTTGAGCTTTTCGAATGGCTTATGTTGCGCCTTAAACCAGAGATAACACGTTCCACGGCAATGCAAGCTTTTAGATTGATGTTAAATACACACTATTGGGGATGGTTTATTATTGAAGAGCCCCTAAAAAAACATTACCTGAACAATATATTCAAACAATGCCTTGGAGCATCATTTCCACTCACTCATTTTGAGCGATTCTTACTGGCAAGGAAGATGGGAAGTAAAATGTTTAACTTTTATATGCGTTTAACCCTCTGTAGCCTGGTGTCCAGATTTGGTTTAAAAGGCAAAAGTAATGGTTAGATCTCTGATCACAATGGGTATTCGTAGAGTATTTCCTGGGATAACTCTGCGCTATAGGCGGCTTATAGACTCAATTAACGCCATTTTAAGCAACAGTGTTCATCAACAATCGCAGATAGACTCGCTCTCTTCTCAGCTGAATGATATTCGCCAGAAACTTTTGGTTGTATCGCAATCTATTCATCATTCTGAGCGTCTGATAATGAAAAGAAAAGCACCATGGCGTTGTGTTTTTCTTGTCCACAGTGTTGAAATATGGAGTAGTTTGCACGCTGTTTGGCTCGCAATGAGTAAAGATCCTCGATTTGATCCGATAGTTGTGACTATCCCGCGAAAGTATCCTGGAAGCGAAAAGCTTTGTAATGAAGAGAATACCCATAATAGCATGAAATCTAAAGGTATTCCGCATATCAGGATTATCTCGGGAGATCTTTTTGATGACTTGTCTACTCTTCGAGCATTAGAACCTCAAATTATTTTTAGACAATCACATTGGGATGCTGATATATCGCCAGCTTTTGCTGCCGAATGGCTTGGTTTTGCGAAGATTTATTATATAGATTACAGTATTGCCCCGATTCATGTCTCAGGATTTCGGGCGAGTCCTTTGTATCGACGAGCCAGTGGAATATTTATTGCGAATGATGCAATACGCGAGTTTATGCCATCAACATTACCCGTAATCACTTCTGGGCATCCACGAGTTGATTATTTGTGCCACGCAGAACCCATCTGGCCGATAAATACAGGAAATAACTTTAAAATAATATGGAGTGCTCACCACTCCACGGGTACTGAATGGACCAATTTCGGTACATTTTGGATGGTGAAATCATTTATGCTGAATCTGGCACAGGTGCATCCTGAAATTGATTTTTTGTTCAGTCCTCATCCTGCGCTTGTCAGCCAAATGCAATCAATTTCAAACACATCCTCTTCAGAGTTTGATGTATTTTGTGCCAGATGGTGTGCACTACCGAATACAGGAGTACTTACAAATGGCGACTACGCCGGTCCGTTCAAGGCTTCCGATTTACTGATCGTTGATGGGATTAGTTTTCTGCTTGAATACCAGCTTAATCAAAAGCCTGTATTGTTTTTAGAGCGTGAAGATCATAGCCCCTTCAATGCATTTGGCGTTCACGTCAAGAAAGGGGTTCATCCTATCCCAGCAGAGCAGCCAGAGATGTTAGTCCCATGGTTAGATCATTTTTCATCCGGAGGTAAAGACCCGTTGCAAAATGAGCAGAAAGCCTTGTGCGAAACGTATTTCAACCAACAAAGGGTGCCAGAAGCTATACTAGAAAGCATTGCTAATGACATGGCAGCATCATCAAAATAAAAATAAGTAGTATAAATTTCTGCAAGTTAGAACTGTAAGGACTATAATTTATCCATTATGTTGATACGTATCTGCATCAAATGCTGATCAATTTGTTAGAGACATTTATCAAAATGAAATTTTTGATTAACAATTCTATAGTTTACAATCCTGATGATGGTTCTTTAGTTAACAAAAATAGTGCGGACGATATTATTGTTTTACCACATATGGCTGCACGTGTTCTTACATGCTTGTTAATCAACGCAGGGAAGGTTGTCCCCAGAGAAGCGATTTTTGATTATGTATGGTCTGGAAATGAGATGCTTGCATCAAATAACAGTCTTACTCAATATGTTTCTTTTATAAGAAAAACGCTTACAGACTTGGAATGTCAAGAGGAGTTAATTAAGACAATACCACGCGTTGGTTTTTATTTATCTGGCGATAATGTTAGTAATTATAAAGATGGTGGTTTTAGTTTGCTCAAGGATGTTTTTTTTCGTAAATATCTTTTTGCAATTCTAAGTTTTATGATTTTGCTTATGGTTTTATTATATCAAATTTTTTTCCTTAAAGACCGATTAACAAACAAGGAGCTCTTTTATTTTGGTAAAATAGATTCTTGTAAAATTTACACGCTTAAAAAGGTAAGCGAGCATGATTTTGCATCAATTCGCTCCAGGATTGAGAAGATGGTTGAAAATGAAAATTTTAACATAGCCTGTACTAAGGGTTTCTCGTATGTGTATCAATCTGATGAACGTATTTCACTAGAGGGTAAGGGGCGGGAATTTATTAGTCGTTGCAATATTTCTGGTGATAAAGATAATATTATTTCAGCTTGCAATGGAGTGTATATCAATGCGCGCAATTATTAAGTTAACCATACTTATATCTTTCATTGTGATTATTCTGGCTAATATATATTATTACTTTGATGTGTCTAGGCGAGAAATGATTAATTGTGAGTCACCCGTACTGATCCCCATGCCAAAAAAAGGATTTCAATACAGCGGTATAATCGGTATGACTTTTAATCCCAACGGGACTGGAATGGCTTCTTTTTCTGGTGAACTCACAGAGTTAGATACTAATACTACATTTGATGTACTGAGGATTATATATTTCGATTACTCGATTGAATACTATAGCTATTTCACATTATCAAATTTCGTTATCAAGAAAAATGTTAATGATTCAACTGATGATCAGATGTTCAATCGACTAATGTTTGATTTAAGTACAGCTGGTCGTCGAATTCGAGTTGAAAGATTGAAGGACACCGCTTTCCTTATCGAAAATACATTTAATCCGATTTTCATTTGCATTGAAAGATGATTAATAATCGGTGTAAAAATCAGAACGCTCAAAAGATTTTTATTCTGTAAATTATTTAAAAAACGGAATTTTAACCTATATTTATATGCTATTTTAACTAAATATGCCGTTTTAATGAGTTTTGAGGATATCATTTGCAACAATTCTGAATGACTCCGAGGTTGGCTTTTCTTATGAGCAGTAATGCGGTAAATGATAATGTTTATTATTTGTTGTTGGGTGAAACGGAAAGAAATATAATTGGAAAAAGTCTTTCTGAAAAAGATGCAAAAGAAGAATTAAGTGGTGATTCATCTATTAAAACAGATGTTGCTTTAAGAAAAATTGGGAAGCTTAATGAAACAATGCGTCTTGCTAAAGGGCGTAAAGGATACGCTAACTTGAGTCTTATATATCAAGCGCTTAGTACCACCTCTGAAGCAGGATTGACAACGAGACAGATAGCAGATATTTGTGGATTATCTATTTACGTTACCCGGAACTGGTTAACAAAGCTGAATGAGGCTGGGGTAATATGTTGTCATCTTTTTGATGGAAAATCTTTAGGTTGGACTATTGATTTGTAATACTTGCGTTCTATTTGAGATGCAAGACTTTTAAACAAATTTTAAAAAAAGTATTGTCAGTGGTAGTAATCTCTGGCTTCTGTTTCCCTATGTTTATAGATATAGCTGTCAATTAGCATTATAGGTATCTATGTTGACCTACGATTCAGTGCTGGATGTGGACGATACTCATTCAATTGTCACGGATATAGGTGTATGTCATTCAGACGATTTTTCAAAGTAAAATATGCCACTCATTAGTAACCTGCTACAGTTCTTTTGGGATTTGTAGGGGGGCGGCCTGAGTATTTGACTGTGCGTTGTTAGCAGACAATTCCGGCTATACTTATTTATCCTAGTGTAGATATTCTGAGATGCGATATAAATATGTGATGCTGCTCTGATGAACAGGATGACCTCATTCAACTATTCGTTTTAACGTTGTAACTTAAAATTGTTGTGTTAACGTTTACAGTTTATGGTCATTATCTTTTTTAACTATTTTAAATCACTCTAATGTGTCCGTTAAATCTGTGTCGATTCAGTTGCATTAAGTATCATTAGTGTTTCATCGTGTATGTATATCTTTCATTGAATTTTAAATCTATATTTTTGATGTGTTCAACTAAATGTTTCTCCTTAAGGCATGTGGTTGTATTGTCTTTGCGACGAAACTTTATCTTTTCTCTATTAATTAAAGAGGGTTTTTTTACCGGTGTATGGTCCAGAATGGGAGGGCAATACTGATTTTAGAATATAAAGTCAAAATGATATTCATTGTAGGTCTATGGTTTTTATTATTTGCTGTCAGAAATTTAAATAATCTATAAAGTGTTAATTAATTGTTTTGAAATTGAGGATGGAAAATGAAACGCGCAAGTGTGAAAGAAAGAGAGTATCTTATAGGACCATTAACAACAAGTCAATGGATTCAATCGGCACCGTATAATAACTTTGTAAAACCGTACTTAGTTGGTTGTACTGCTCTGGCTATTGCTCAATTAATGAGAGCTAATTTCTATCCAGCTAAAGGTAAGGGGATGATTAATGGTATTATGGCAGAAGATCCAAAAATTAATATCGATGGATATGTGTATCGTTGGGATTTAATGGATGATAAGGCTCTATCAGAAGAAGCACGAGATGCAATATCAACTATGATTGGACATGTTGCATGTGCAATCAACACGCGCTTTGGTTTATCATCTAGCTCTCAACTGGATTTTTTAGAAGAGATAAGTGCGCTTGTCGATAACTTTAGCTATGAAGATGACATATCATATATCTCATACAAAGAGACGAATAACTTTACCGATTATATTCAACAATCAACTATAAACGATGCCGTTATAGAAAACCTGCAAATGGGATTCCCTGTTTTGGTTGATATTCCAGGGCATTCAACTGTATGTGATGGTTACATGGGGGATGGTGTTTTTTCTTTTAATTATGGCTGGGGGGGGGGCAGTAGCTATTACTATAACTTAACTAATGATATGCAGGGTTGTAAACCAGTGTGTATTATATTTGGCATTAGGCCATCATCTGAACCGTTGTTGGTAGCAGAAAAATTATTAGTAACTAATAATGTTTTAACCCAGCTATCTTCGAGTTCTGTTGAGGTCGTTATAAAAAATATTACAGATACTAGTTTTGAGGGACATTTGAACTTAGTTTCCTGTGATAAAAATAATTTTAAAAGAAATGTTATAAGCAAAAATGTTAATATTTCCCTCGCATCAGGTGATGAGTCTAGTTTAATAATTTCTATTGAAATGCCGATTGATATATCTTTTGGCGAAAGATATGTGGAAGTAATGTATCTTAGCAAAGATGGTATGATGCAAAAGCTTAAGGATAGTAGCAATAATATCTTAAAAGAAAAGGTTACGATTAATCGGCATGTATGTGAGACATTACATTTAGTAAATGATGTAGTGATTCCCACTACTATTCCTTATGGAAGTCAAATAGAAGTAGAAATAAAAATACATAGTGAGATTGATGAGGAAAAAGAATTTTTCCTATTGCTTACTGATATCAATACTAACATTATTAAAACTCTAGGTAGTACTATTGTACGTTTAGATAATGGTGAAAACTCACCATTTGTAATTAAAGGCGACTTCAATGAAATATCTGTAGAACAAAATTATAGAGTTATTATTGCTACAAAAAGTGAAGAAGTGTTCCCCGTTTTCGAGAAGTTAGATTTATTTGAATCTGATG
The DNA here is from genome assembly GCF_013784065.1 of Citrobacter sp. RHBSTW-00599. Classification (NCBI taxonomy): domain Bacteria; kingdom Pseudomonadati; phylum Pseudomonadota; class Gammaproteobacteria; order Enterobacterales; family Enterobacteriaceae; genus Citrobacter; species Citrobacter sp. RHBSTW-00599. Next base: position 784,882 of record NZ_CP056717.1, read on the forward strand.
TTTATATTTTATCAGAAGAAAATTATAGTGAATTTTTTTCCTTATCAAAGAATATACCGCTACCAGATGTTTTATATTCAGGTGCAACTTACCCACCATCTGAGGTTGTTATTCAACCTATAGTTTTTGAAGGTAATAAGCTTTACGATTTTTACATTGAATATTTGGATGTAAACGGACGTATTATCAGGAGTAATAAAAAAAGTTATGGGGTTACAGAACTGGGGGAAATTAAGATTGACCTTAATATAAACCCTGGTCAACTCAATGTTGATCAGTCACACCCTGTTGCAGAATATTCAATACGGTTGACGCATAGTGATTTCGACGATAATGAGAATCGATATATTGTTAAGCCTGAAGATATTTCCGTTAGTAATCCAGCACTAGTCAATATATTTTACCGGAATCCTTATGATTTTATGTTCCTGACTAAAAGTATTGAAGTGAGTAAGAATGAATTCAATCATTTAGAACAGTTTGATGTTACATTTTCATCGCAATATATGATTGAATATTCGCATCTTCCAAGTGTGGAAATTGTAACGTTCAATGTTAAATTAAAAGATGAGGATTTTAATGAGTACTTAATAGGGTCTGAAAAAGGACTTATCTATTTAAATGAAAGTTTTTCCAACACCATCAGTTCGAAGGTTAGTGAACATATTCCAAGTGGTAAATATACACTCTATGTCCAGATCGTATGTGATCATTATAATGACCCATTGCCAGAGAAAGTGTATGGATACACGAATGAGGTCTTAGATGGGATAAGTATTACTATTATTTAGCTAGCTCTTTTATGTTGGTATAATAAATGTAGCGCGCTCGTGTTAATTCTGACACATTCGGGCTTTAAGTCATCAGCCTGTACTCTTCCTGTGTCAGGTTATTCAGCAATTCATGGGGGCGCTTGTTCTGCCCCCTTTTTTAGATACAACCATCATCAAGTAATACCTGTTATTACATGTCATAATTCTGTTTCATCTGCCTATTGAAAATGCAGTCTGGGATTTAGGTACAGGAACAACTCTCATTTCGTCACTCTTGTAGACCGGTAATCACTGTGAGTTCAACGGGCCGATGTGTAAGTATCCCGCATAATCGTGCCATTCACATTTAGAGATCCTCCGGCATAATCAATCTGCCAACAAAGTAGATTGCTATGCGTAAAGCCCGTTTTACTGAGCATCAGATCATTGCCGTGATTAAGTCGGTTGAAGCCGGACGAACTGTTAAGGATGTCTGCCGGGAGGCCGGTATCTCTGAAGCCACTTACTACAAATGGAAGTCCAGATACGGCGGCCTGGAGGCTTCTGATATTAAAAAGATAAAGGATCTTGAGGATGAGAACCGGCGTCTCAAACAGATATTTGCCGACCTCAGTCTGGAATGCCGCGCGTTGAAAGACGTCATCGAAAATAAGTTTTAAAACCAGCTATAAAGTGCAAGCCCGTCAGCTATCTGACGGTGCAATTTGGCATGAGCTTACGTCAGACATGCAGGACTTTATCGCTGAGCAGGACAGTGTGTTTTTATCAGCCCGATATCCGCTGAAGATGCGGATGGATAATGGGCCAGAACTGGTGTCGCTGCACCGGCGCAGTGGGCGGAAGAATACAGGCTGATGGCCAAAAACACGGAAATCTCAAGAAGTGCGTGGAACTAAAACGGGTGTGTTTACAGTATGGCGATGTTAAATTCCATTCCTGCTGCCGAACCAAAAAAGCATTCATTTGGGAAAGTGAATGCTTTTGAAATATTATGCTTAATACAATGAATGATATTACTCTATCGTTATTATCATTACAGCGTTTGCTGTAAATGCGTCGGCAGGAATATCCTCAGGTTTCATGTTTGGGTCTCGTACTATCTGAAATTCAATGTTACGCTCATTATTCCCAGTCATAAATGTCTCATTAATAATATCCGTGGTACTTGCCGCTTTACCATTATAAAATAAAGCGATACCCAGGCCTGAGCGAGATGACTGAATCACTTGATTACCTCCAACTGACAGGGGAGTAAACTTAAACTGTGTGCTAGACGTTACACTTGCTTCTTCGCCATTACATAGAATTATTAGCTGTTTTTTAATATTCCCGACAGCCCCGAGCATGGGGTTTGATGTAATATCAGTTCGCTCAACATCACCCATGCTAACATTTAAATCACTATTATTGTAATTTATGTAACATATTGAAGGTTCCTCGGGCAGCAGGGTAGCATCTTGGCATGTTCTGTCTGCGGAAGTGCTCCACTGTTTGCCTTGTTCATCTTGAAAAGTAAAGCATACAGTACCGGCCTGAGATTGTGAGGGCCCTGCCCCTCCCCCAAAGTCAGGATTTTGCGAAGAAATACCTTTGCTTGTATTCAATTCAACTTCTTTAGAACTTACATAATGGCTAATTGCATTTTGCAAATTGCAGATTGCATTTCCCGGGCAAAAGTGAGTAACCATTCTCCATTTGCCAGTAAATGGAACATAGGATTCAAAACCATCATACATGTTCGCCTGTGTATCATTGCGTCCAGACCATGTTGTAGCTCCACCAAAATAGCTATTTTGTGTGTTCGGCTTACATACAGTATTGTAGCTCGTAACGTCGATTGAACCACTCGGGCACCTGTCAGGTAAAGGCATACCCATAATCACTGCCTTTGAGTTAGATGCGAGAAGAAACACACAACATAAAATTATCATTATTGATACTACTATTTTCATAACTTATACCCATTTAGTACATGAATAACATTTATTCTGACATTACATCCGACTTTGAGCTATATATACTTTCAAGCATAAGACACATACATTAGTAATATAGCTAATATCTATATCAAATTTAAAATATATCATTGGTGTTATATATTGAGTTGATGGAAAATAATTAATTAGAACTGGATTGAAAATGTTAGAACGCATACCTTTCTCATGAAAGGTACGAACTACTATCGCAATTGATATAGAAAAGAGCATTACAAATCAATAGACCAATATAAAGATTTTCCATCAAAAAGATGACAACATATCAACCCAGCCTGATTTAGCTTTGTTAACCAGTTCCGGGTAACGTAAATGGATAGTCCACAATTATCTGCTATCTGTCTTGTTGTCAATCCTGCTTCAGAAGATGTGCTGAGCGTTTGATATATGGTACTCAAGTTAGTAAGTCCTTTACGACCTTTAGCAAGGTGCATTGTTTCATTAAGATTTTCAATGTTATTTAAAGAAACATCCATTTCATTGTTTTCACTTCTAAACTAATTTCGTTTTCACTTCTAAACTAATTTCGCTTTTTGCATCTTTTTTAGTAAACTTTTTTATTATATTCATTCCGAATTACGTTTCACCAGGCACCAGATAATCAGCATTCATGCTCATAAGGAAAAAACTCTTAAGTAATTCAGGATTGATACAAACGATATCCTTAAAAGGTTATCGATTAATACATTTAGTTGGGTTGTGATGTAAATATAGGTTTATGTTCCAATATTTATTTGTTTTTAAGCATGAAGTTCTGTTCATGCTCAGGTTCCTATACTGCCAGTTCATCACCTTTCGGTGCAAATGAAATCGGATTAAATGTATTTTCGATAAGGAAAGCGTTGTCCTTCACCCTTTCAACTCGAATTCGACGATCGGATGCGTTCAAATCAAACATCAGTCGATTAAACATCTGATCATCAGACGAATCGTTAACATTTTTCTTAATAACAAAATTTGATAATGTGAAATAACTATATTACTCAATCAAATAATTGAAATGGATTATTCTCAGCACATCAAATGTAGTATTAGTATCCAACTCTGTGAGTTCACCAGAAAAAGAACCCATTCCACTCCCGTTGGGATTGAAATTCATACCGATTATACCGCTGTATTGAAATCCTTTTTGGTGTGTGGATTAGCACGGATGACTCACTATTAATAATTTCTTGTCTTAGTATATCAAGGTTATAAAATAAATTAGCCAAAATAATCACTATGAAAAATATATAAGTGATGCATTTGATAATTACTCTAATTAAAATGAATTCTATTGCAGGCTGAAATAAAATTATTTTGGGGGGCGGAAATAATGCAGCGACCAATAAATTTCTGCCCCCTTCCTCTAATGCAATACGTTCATCCGACTGATATACACACAAGAAACCCGGAATACAGGATGAATCGCCACGGATAATCTAGACACTTCCGAGCCGTTGATAATATTGCTTTTCATATTCCGTCGGTGGCATCTGAACACTCGAACCATGCCGACGCTTACTGTTATAAAACATTTCGATGTAATCAAAAATATCGCTGCGTGCTTCTTCCCGTGTTCCGTAGATCTTTTTCTTTATCCGTTCACGCTTCAGTAGCTGGAAAAAGCTTTCTGCAACTGCGTTGTCGTGACAGTTACCACGACGGCTCATACTGCCCTCCAGACCGTGTGATTTCAGGAACGACTGCCACTCATGGCTTGTGTACTGACTACCTTGGTCAGAATGAACCAGCACCTGTTTTTGGGGATTACGTCGCCACACGACCATCAAAAGCGCATTCAGAACAATATCTTTTGTCATCCGGGGTTGCATTGACCAGCCGATAACTTTGCGCGAGAACAGGTCAACAACTACGGCCAGATACAGCCAGCCTTCGTGGGTTCGGATGTAAGTTATGTCCGTTACCCAACGTTCATCCGGAGCTTCCGGGTTGAACTGTCGCTGGAGCCTGTTGGGTGTCACGATACTGACTTCACCTTTATGCGCTTGTGGGCTTCGATATCCGACCTGAGCCTTTATCCCGGCACACTTCATCAGCCGCCAGACCCGGTTAATCCCACATTGTTGCCCGCTATCTCGCAGGTCGAGATGGATTTTTCGATAGCCATAAACGCAACCGGACTCCAGCCAGAACTGTTTGATTTGTCCTGTCAGTCTGAGATCCGCCTGAAACCGTAGTGAATGCGGCTGCTGAAGCCAGGTGTAAAACCCACTCGGATGAACATTCAGAATCCGGCAGAGTAGACGAACGGGCCAACAACAGGAGTTGTCACGGATAAAGGCGTACCTCAGTCGGACAGCTTTGCGAAGTACGCCGCGGCTTTCCTGAGAAACTCCCGGTTCACACGCATAACTCGGGATCTTGCTGGAGAGAGTAACCCAGTGATTTTGCCCTTCGTTTAAGCCCGTCGAGTACGCGATTACGGTAGCGCTCTTCATAATAATCCGCGCCAGGATCGACATATTTCTGACCGTATTTAAGGGCATTGTAGAACAGTATTGCCAGTTTTCTTGCCGTTGCAGTGACTGCTTTTGCTTTCCCGATACGGGATGATAATCGACGATAAAAAGCACCCAGCGCTGTATCGCTCCGGCCAATTGTTGTGGCTGCCAGTCTTAGTGCAGCAGCAATTCGACTGGATGAACGCCGTGTTTTCGAGGACAGTACTTTTCCACCGGAGATCTTATTCCCCGGGGACAAACACAGCCACGAGGTAAAATGGCTCGCATCCGGCCAGCGATTCATGTCAGTACCGCATTCGGCAACGAATTTTAGTGCCAGATAAGGTCCGAACCCATGTATCTGTGTCAGGTCTGCTCCGGTAATTTTCCAGAGTAATGGCCTGACATCAAAGGAAAGCTGATTGGGCTGTTTTGTACGATGTCTGGCGGAGGGCAATACTCCTTCAGGCTCTTCAGTTCCGGTGCTGAGCTGCAATAATGAAGTTTCGATTTGATCATCACACTCACGGATTTTTTCCTGGTAAAAATCGAAAAATGCCACCGACTGTTCAAGTGCAAAAAGATGTTCAGGCTGCCAGTTCCCTGTCAGTGCCTGTTGAAGAACCTCTGGCGTCTTTTTACATCTGACATCACGATACTGGATCAATACTGAAGGATCGCGCTCACCACTGACAATAGCTCTGACGATTGAAAGACCGGTAACGCCAGTAATATCCGATACGGCATGATGCAATTGAACATTCATCTGCATCAACGCCTTCTGCATATGTTGGATATGAGCAGCCCGGTATTCAGTCAGGCGTTCCCGTTGTCTCAAATAAGACCTGAGTACGGAAATGTCGTGTTCAGGTCTGAAACTGGCCCGAAGAAGGCCAAATGAATGCAGCTTCTGCAGCCACTGTGCGTCATTGACATCAGTCTTGCGACCGGGAACATTTTTTGCGTCTCTGGCATTAACAAGGATCACATTGAAACCCGCAGCCTCAAGGATCTCAAAAGCAGGCAACCAGTAAACGCCAGTGGACTCCATGGCAATGGTCGTAATGTGACAGGTTTTGAGCCAGTCGGACATCCGATGAAGGTCGCCAGTGAAACTTTGAAAAGTTCTGACCGGCTCGGCGTCAGCATCCGGTGGAACGGCGACTACGTGGAATTCAGCGCCAATATCAACGCCCGCAGCATGAGGATGGATAACAGACATTCGGGAGGATTTTTTCATGGAAATCTCCTTGCTCATTTTTCGATGAACGAAGGAGGGGACGACGGAGAAATCACCTTCCTGAACGGGATCAAAGTCACCACTGCCGGATCCGCCACAGTCCCTGAACCATGTTTTTTTACGGGGTCATACCACCAAAAGGCCGACGGCTGCTTCCTTCGCTAAATTAGCCTGCCAACTTTTCCGGGGAGTTTCTGAGACTCAGGACGGGGTTTCACCCATGGACAGTTTTTTAATATGTCCCGTTCATCAGTAACCCGCTTCAGCTCCTTCTGGAGTCGGCGGATCTCAACCTGAGCATCTGACTGCTCTCTGTTGGTGGAAGAGTCCGGCCCGTATTTCTTTATCCAGGCATAAAGACTGTGGGTAGTGATATCGAGACGTGTTGCGACACTGGAAACAGAATGTCCACGATCAACAACCTGTTTGACTGCTTCAATTTTAAACTCTTCAGGATAACGCTTACTGCTCATGTGCACCTCTCTATAAGCCATTTTAAATGACTCCGAGGTGTCTGTTAAACCTGTGGCGATTCAGATTCTGTCATGCATGATTCAGCTTTCTGTGATGACCTTAACGTTTCTTTTCCTGGGTGAGGCTGGAAACGGCACCCCGAAAGGTGCTGTTATGACCATTACCAGCGGAGCTCAGATGTTGCTATGAATGCCACCTCTTTGACTCGCTCCTGCAAGTCGTAATCGACTTGCATACTGATCGGAATATGAAAATCCGTTACTGTGAACAAATCTGTGTAGCCAATCTCTTGGCGTAACCGTTTCCGGGGAGGCAAGAATCTGTCAGGAGGTCCGAATTGTGAATGCACCCAAGATCGCACCATCTCAGGTTGTAGTGGGGATGGCAGCTCATTAGGAAATTTATAGTTCGTTTTCTTCTCATTCTGTAAAAAAAGCTCAATTGAAAAAAGCGTTGTACCTTCTCGCTTAAAGGCTAAGTAAATTCCTTCATTCATCATGCTTAACGTTAGATCAGGATCTCCCGGGTAGCCTGTCGGCTTGGTCTTGTAGGGAATCAATCCGGCATCAAAAATTTCCTGATATGGCTTACCTAAGTAGCGAATCAATGCTTCGACATTAACGGTCATTAGTATAATCCCTGTTCCTGATTTAATTGATGCATCTTAGCTTTTGCTTCATCGATTTGGCTATCTGTTACGCCACGCTGTTTAAGCTCAGTGCGTATGGTCTCAATGTCGCGTTCTACAGCCGCTCGCAAATCTCTGGAGTCTTGCTGTATTTGCGTAGGACTATTTCTGCCGCCATAAGTGGCACTAAGTTTTTGGTGAATATCAGCAGGAATGATGATAGACGCAACGTCTTTCGCCATACGGTCAATTTCGGCAGGTTTTGCGTCTGGGAATTCACGTCGTAAGTAGGCCCGTACTGCTGCGGCTGAGGGCATGTGATCAGCATGAGTACCGTTTCGTGCTCTACCTGTGAAGTTGCTATATAAGTCAACTTCCAGCAGTTCCACTGGAGGCTTGCTGAGATAGATGTAAATCGGCGGATGGACGTTGCCCGGAAACACCAGAATATAGTCCCGGAAGTCCTTTTCCTCTGGCGGTGGCGTGGTGGTGATGGTCACGCTCTGAATGTCAGGGTGTTCAAGCCCCGGAATTGCTACCGTTCCGGCCTGTGGCTTTGGTTCCCGGTGTTCCACCCACTAGCATATGTGTTGCCCGGAGCATCGGCTGGTGTCCATGTTATTTGTACCTTTCCGCCCGGTCCATCACCCCAAAAGCGGTATTTCCCGTCAAATCGCTTTTCCATTAGCCTGACTTTCAGCTGATCACGCCCACTTTCCGGGCTGGTGTGATAGCCCACGGCTTTCAGCCGCCCGGTTTCCGGGTCTTCCACCCAGTTATAGCGTACCCGTGTTGGTACCGTACCGCCGCTTTGGGCTACCGCGAGCAGTTTCTCCGCTGTCAGCAGGTCAGACTTTTCACCTTTCAGCATTGAGTGCAGTACTGCCCCCATGACCACGAACGGTAAATTCAGTTCAAACCGGCTTTCCCATACCGCTGGCCCGGACAGGTGTTTCATCTGGTACGTTAATGCCTTAGCTGCGTCCTGATTCGCTTTTGTTGTAGCCCCTCCTGCCGAAGCAGCCATTCCTGCTTCGGCTGAACCGCCCATAACAACAGGTGGCGGGGGAAGTGGCATTGCTTCCGCTTCACCAAAGAAGAATCCCGTTACTTTATCAAACAGGGATTTTTTCCTCTCCGGCACGGCATCAATCAGCCCGGAGGTGGTCTTTGTCTTCTTCGCCGCCTGAGCGTGCTGTTCTGGCTCATTGCTGGTTGCCGTTGAGGATGACTCTGGGGGCGGAGAAGCAGGCAGTGACTGGTAAATGCTCATCGCAGCAAAGTTTGCCTGTGGCTCATCCTCGGTTCCGGCATCGGTACATCCGGCCCCACGCAGGCAAGATTTGGCAAAAACTGGTACAGGGGCCAGTTTCACGCTGTCAGACCCTTCCCCCTGTGCTCCGCTCCCGACCAGTGCAGCAGAAGCCTCAGCCTGTTTAGCTTCCCGTTCCCGCTCGGCCACGCGACCGGCATTACAATCACTTTCATAATAGTGTGAAAATACTGTCGGAACGAACCGGGCCCGGCAGGGGCAGGAGCTGTAACTATCCAACGAACCCGCCCACTCTTTCAGGACACCGCCTACTTCGTAGGTGTCTCCCATGCCGCCACAGACGCGGAAAAGCCCCTCATGCTTCCCGCAAGTCACCGGGTCTCCCTCCCGGACCTGCTGCCGTACAATGCCGCCGATTTCATAATCGGTGTCAGACGCACCGGAAAGAATTCGCCCCCCGCATCTGGTTTTATCCAGATGATACAGAAAGTATCCCGTAGCCATAATCCCCTATGAATCATATTGATATCGCAGGCATAATACCCAAAAGATGACTAAAGCTAAATCAATTGGGGTGAAAAGCGTTCAGTGTGATATAGAGGGATTGTTGGAAAAGGTTGGGCATTAGGCTCAAGGTTTGTGGTTCTCGCTTTACTTCAGACCGGACAAAGACCGGGTACAGACTTGTTTCAATGAATTCATTAGCCATGACGCATGATGGAAATAGTGTCTATTGGGAATTTGAATTCTGACAGATGGGCCTACAGCAACCAGAGGGATTGGTGGCTACTTAAGAGAAATGTTCATGTTGGATGGCAGATGCTGGGGGGTAACATCTGCCGCCAGCGCGACCTGAAATCTACCGGAACCCCAGAAAGCAAAAACCCAGCCATAGGCTGGGTTCTTTAAATAGTGGTGCCGGACTCGGAATCGATCTTTTGTTTTATCTTTATGATTTATAAGTAAAATTTTTGATGTGATTATATTTATGCCCTCATTTGTACCCTCATTCCCGATTGGTATGAATCCGAAACCCGAATCGGTGACGATAAGTGGGATACTCGCCTCAGGCTGATGTGTTGATACTTTATGATGGTCCTTTGTCTGGTGACGCTCCTGGTGCGTTACAGAATCCAGTAACAAACCACCAGAAGAAAAGCACCAGGAACGTCAGTATCATATTGTCCATAAGCAGGCGAACCTGGCAAGGGGTTTGTTTAACTCTGCACTGATACTGACATTTCACATATGTGCAGGCCCCTGATTACTGTCCGGATGCCAGCATTCCAGGGTAGTGACGTGCGATGATGTCATTCAGCTTATCGACCAGTTCTTGCCGCTTAAAGGTGATATGAGCAGTTCCCTTCTGAAAGTATTTGATTGCAAACATCTCATCCTCGTAACGATTGCTGTGCCTGTTTTCATGGATATGATTGGCGAGACGACGGGTGACGTCGGCACGGTTGTCGGGAACCGGTTTTCCGTCCAGAAGCATCAGCATCCGCTCAAGGTCAGCTAACCGATCGCGTTGCCAGCCCCAGAGAAGCCCAAATCCCCACCGGTCACATTTGACTAGCCCACTGACGATGATTTTCCCTCCAAATTTACAGGGGCTGTTCGTCTTAAAATCCCAGCTCAACCCTTTGAAGACGTTAATGACACCCCGCTCAAACACATCACCTTTATTCAGATACAGTTGCTCAAAAGTGCTCAGAATGTTGGCTTCGCTGACTGCAGGAATGTTCTCCCCCCCAAGATTTCTGTACCACTGATCACGAGCCTGAGCGTCCATGATGGAAAGCATCCCTGACTTTTTCATTAAATCGCGCCATATACCACGATCGAGATTACGGGTAATGGCTTTCATCGCTGTTTCTGGTTTTTCCATCAACCAGCAACCACGGCGGAATTCCTGCTTCATGGCCCAGTCCAGAGCGGTTTTACCGCCAATACTGCGGGTCAGTGTTGCAATATCGCTAAGTTGTTGCATGAGCACTTCAATCTGCGCCAGCGCCGCATTACGTCCGGTGACGATGCGCTCAATGCTGGTGGAGCAAATAACGTCTGTGTGGCCGGTTAATACTTCGGGTTCGTTAAGAGTAAGGTCTGACATCATTTATTTCCTTATATAAAGCAAAGTGCCAGTCGGTGAGGGCTGGCGCTTATGGGTAAGTGATGAGTACGGACAGGTAATTAATCTGTACTGGTCTGCTGCAGACGCTGAAGATCGCGAACATCCCTGAGTGCCTGTTCAATCCATGGCAACAGCACGGCTGAATCGGTATTTACTTCGTCGTTATCGAAGATAATCCCGCTGTCGCAACAGATGTTGTCCTGCAGCAAGCAAATCAAAATATCGAGAGCGGTTTCAGTGGTTAATTCTGGCATGTGAAAACCTTGTGGTGATTGAGGTGGGGTTACCAGTCGAAAACGTCAAAGCCGGGCAGCACTTCGCCAAAGGCATCCAGATGAACAATGCCAACGGCGTAGCGACGGATAAGCGTTATCACTAACCGGCGGCAGGCTTTCGACAGTCCGAGGCGTTTGAGCCGTAATACCGGAAACGACCAGGCATACAGGCGAATCAGATAACCTGAACCAGTGTACATAATCCATTCCGACTCGCCGAAGTCTTCGCGCTGATGTGACAGGGCGTACAACAGTGAATTGTCTTCCTCCGTGAGGTGCGCAGTACTGCAGCACATCCCCGGTAATGATGTAAAAGGGGGCCGTGGGAATTCAACGGCGATCTTCCCAGGTTCATCCGCGATCCGCAGTGAGCAGCCGTTCTGGTTTACCGCGGCGATCAGTTCGGACAATTCAATACCATCGACATCCACTGCGATACGCCCCATGTTGAGGGCCAGAACGTTGATGGCATCAGCTTCCACGTTGAGAGACAGCTTCATCGGGTCATCTTGCTGTATTTGCCTGTAGTGATATCTGTCACCGCTCTGTAGCCGTTACGTGTCATCAGTCCACAGGCCTTACGGGCGCGGAGAATATCGATACTGCTGATAAGCGGTGACTGCTCTGTAGTGCTGGATCCGTAACGGTCAGTGCGTACCAGATCGTATTTTTCGACGATAAAATTGACGGCATCACACAGGGAAATACCGGCGTCAATGTGCTCCTGAATCACGTCGTCGTTGCCAAACGGCGTGTCGTTTAGCGCCAGACCGTAGTGATGATCCAGCAGGTGGCTCAGAAGTCGCTGCCAAATCTCCACGGGTGACAGACGTGGAGAAGCCTCCCGTGCCGGGGATACGGGTTGTGTTTGCATAAGGGGTATCTCGTTGTTGAAGGGGTAAAAAGAAAGGTGTTGCGGGGGTTATGACGTTACTGATGGTGTCGGATAAATCGCTATATAGATATAGCCATGCGATCCGAGTGAGTCAGCCTCGCAGGTCAGTCCCTTTGCATACAGCGTGACGCAGTGCTGATGGCGGGGACTGAGTTCGCCGGAAACCAGCATCAGTTCCATTTGCTTCAGCAGTACCGGAAACGCTTGGTCGAGATGGCGCAAATCCGCGTCGGTGAATGTCCCGGTGATGCTGGCGCGGTCGGCCAGATAATGCAGCCGGTTGCCTTCCTGTACCAGCCGTGCACCGAAGCACGGGGTGATATTACGTTTCAGTCCCCACCACGGTTCAGAAATATGATGATTTGCCGGCAGTGTTTTATTCAACAAGGTCGTGCTCCTTGAATATGAGTTAACTGAGGGTGACGCTGCGCAGAACGACATACGGGCCGTTGCGGTCCTGGCGACGTTCAGCGAACACGGCCAGGACGCCGCTGATATCCTGGACCTCCTTCCCTGCATAGTGGCAGACGCTGCCGGACCAGGCGTATTTTCCGGAACAGAAGCGAAACAGCCTGGACTCAGGATGCTGGCGATATAGCGCCATCGCCTGACGTTTGCTGATAATCTTCATCGCTGCTCTCCTTACAGCCAGCCGCGTTCAGCGAATGACACTACTTCCATGCCGCCAACCACCAGATGGTCCGGCAGGCGGATATCCACCAGGTCCAGTGCCTGCTTAAGACGTTCCGTGAGGCGGCGGTCAGCCTGGCTGGGCTCCGCCAGGCCTGACGGATGGTTATGGGCAACGATGACGGCGGCTGCGTTATGTTTCAGGGCGGCTTTCACCACTTCCCGGGGATGGACTTCGGTATGACTGATAGTGCCGGTGAACAGTATCTCGTGGGCAATGAGGCGGTTCTGGTTGTCGAGGAACAGCACCATAAACACTTCGCGCTCTTCCCCTGCCAGGCGCAGACGCAGCCAGTCCCGGGTGGCACCGGCGGAGGTGAAGGCCACACCGGGTTCACGCAACTGGCGCTCCAGCAGGTTCATTGCCCGCCGTAACGTTCGCCGGGCATACGGGGACAGGGGGACTTCCTGGTGTGGTGAGGTCAGTGACGGGAACATATCAGGCTGCGATGACGTGGGTAAGGGGGCCGGATTCGTCATGGTTATTCCCCTAATCAATGATACGCATAATTGCGTGGCAGTCCGGGTGCAGCAGGGCATAGTCCCGCAGGCGATAATAGTGCTCCGTCATGGCATCGCATTCGGTGCGGCAGGCGTGATGACTGTAAGCGATAAGGCAGACGGCTATCCCGGCAGCCTCAGCGCTCATCTCTGCGCCGTTACCGTTCATGCTGTTAAACAGTGTCCATTTCTCATCGTTTTCGTTCTCCGGGGCCATAAATGCACCGCCATTGCTGAGGGTAAAGAAATTCCATATCCCGCCGCTGTAGTCCCTGCAAAACCGGTCCATCCAGCCAAAAATGTGGGGTTCAAGGGTTATCCACTGCGGTATGCTGCCAAACTGCTGCGGCCAGAAGGCGGCACGCTGTTCATCGGGTACGGGCATGCATTCGATGCGGTCTGTATCAGTACGTGGTGAGGTGAGAGATTCAGTCACCGGACTGGTCAGGGTGAGTATGTTGTTCATTTGATTTCCTTTGTATTTTCATGTGGGTTGTTGTGACAAAGTGACGGACAGAACTGCACATAGCCATCATCATCACAGCGTGAAGGCCAGTGCCCCTCAGGGATACTTATGCCGCACTGGCTGAGTTCACCGGGACGATAAAGAAGGTGAGAGCACCAGGCGCACAGGTCGTCATCAGAGATGGAGCGGCAGCTTTGCTCACTGATCAGGGAGAACGGATGTGGCGAAACCTGAATCACGCCGCCAGGAATACACTGCATTACTTCAGGCTCCCGAGCAGGCTTTCCGCCATTACCCACAGGGCGCGGTTGAGCTTCACGTCGCCGTCAATGCCGTTAACCGCACGGGTGTGGGCCCGTTTACCTTTCGTTGTTCTGCCCGGCAGACCGCCTTTAATCAGGTTTTCCTGGATACGCTGGTAGGTGGTCCACAGGTCGGAACTTTCATCCTGCCAGCGTCGCGCAGACAGAATCTGTGCTTCCGTCACCGGCTGGTGCTCTTCCCCAAAGCGGTACGTCAGGGCGGCTCTGGCAAACGCCTGCTGTGCCGGCGGAGGAAGTAGCAGTGACTGCATGGCATCCCGCTTCTCCTCCACCCGGTCAAATATCCCCAGCACCTCATAAGCCCCTTCAATGACTTTATCCACCACATTCCCCTTGTGCGGTACGCGAACCTCACCAAAGGTTTCGCCACAGACAAGTCCGTTCTGGCAGACAAAGCGAAACAGGCCCGGCAGCATCTGGTATGAGCTGGAGCCGTCGTGGCTGTTAAGCAGGATGATTTCGGGGACCTGTTTACCGGTGATTTGCCCCTCACGCCGCAGACGCAGCATGTGCTTTGTGTGGTCGCGTTTATTCAGGTCGCGAACGCGGGTCTGGCAGGCAAAGAACGGCTGGAAGCCTTCCCGCTGCAGATTATCAAGCAGTGTGATGGTCGGGATATACGTATAACGTTCTGAGCGTGATTCGTGCTTTTCTTCACTGAATACGCTGGGCACATAGTGTGCCAGTTCATCACGGGTCAGTGGGCGGTCGCGGCGTACGAGACTGGCCGCACCAAAACGGCTGGCTAAGCGCATGGTTAATACCTCTGATATCGGGTTAAAGGGCATAAAAGCAGAAAGGCCATGCTCCGGAAGGTGCATGGCCTGTGGGGGACTGTGTTCTGTTGAAAAATGAGCAGGACTTCGCCGCTCAGTGGCTCAGTGGCTGTGGTGACACAGGAATACCGTCGCTGATGAGATAGCGGTTCAGCATCTCTCCGGCCTGCGGGGCAAAATTCCAGTCCCGCCATATCAGCATGCCACGGCAGTCGCGGATGACCAGACGAAAATGGGGCCCTGGTCGTCTTCGACGGTGACGTTGAGATAGCGTGCGGCCATGGCTTCCGCCTGTCGGCGGGTGAAGGGGCCGGGTGGCAGCGACGCATTATCAGTGGTCTGCATATCTGATCCCTGATGAGAAACAAAAGAAAACGCCCCGCTCAAATGAGCAGGGCGTCGGCGGTGTGAAATACTGATGCAGTGGTCAGGGCTGGCGGGTGTGTGCTGCCTGAACCGGGATATGCGTCATGGACTGAGGTTCCTGTTGTCGTGAGCGTGAATGAATTCAGAAAAAAGGCGTTACCTGTCTTTATTACGGCAGGGCATATTTCGGCAGACAGCCGCTGTCCCCGAACGCGGGAAGGACCTTCCCCGCACCGTTAAGCGTAAACACGGCTGCCTTTACGCCCTCCCCGGACACAATGACCCGCTTACCGGTGCGCAGTTTATCCCATGCCCATGCCACGTTGTCTGAGCCCACATGTGACTCGCTGTCACTGACGCTGACAGGCTCCTCATCGTCAATTTTCATGTCCAGCGACTGGCCGTTATCCATCCTGACCTGATGACCGTTTGCGTCGGTGAAGGTCAGGGTGGCCGCTTGTGAGCCGGTGTCTTCGCAGGTCAGGTAAAGCTGTGACTGTCCTTTCCCCAGAATTACAAACTCAGACACGCCCTGACCCCAGCCGCTGGCCCAGGTATCACGGTTACCGAAGGCCTGTGACACTGCCGGAGTCAGAGCAGATATCAGAAGAGTGAAAAGCAGTATTTTCTTTTTCATAGTATTCCCTGAGGGTGATGGTTAAGACGATACGGGTCTCTCCTGAAGACATTGAGACGCGTTAAGAAAGAGGGCTGATAAGTGATACTGGCGATATCACTGGCTGACGGTGAATGTGCCCTGATCGGTGAACACCCGGGCCTCAACAAAATTGCAGGCTTTACCAAAATCCAAAGTGTGACCAAATTTCCAGAAGACACTCTCAGCGAAGGTCATTTTACGGGGTGTGAACGGTTTATCTGTGGGCCACCAGCCGTCCACGTTCCGGCCCCTGTAGGCTATTTTTCGGTGTGTCAGCATCGGACATTTTCCCCGGTTAACATCGATTTTCTTTATCAGAACGGTGTCGGTTTTTGCTGTCACGGTGACATAGACGCAGCCATAGCACTCAGGACCGGCATGGCTGACCTTCACTGTAACGGGCGTATCACTGGCGGCCAGGGAAGGAAGTGAGGTGAACAACAGACTGGTGGTTAGTATCATAAAAAACCTTTTCATTACTTTTCTCCGGACGAATGCGCTCCTGCGATTCATCGCATTGATTTTTAATCAGTAAATGGCTGAATACAGTATCCCTGAGGAATTCTATAACCGGATATTTACCAGGGATAATGAATAAAACCGATCGGGTCGATCGACAAAATCGATCGTGACAGGGCAAAATTATTTATCGAAACGGAAGACAGGCTAATCGATGTGGAAGTCAGCCAAAGAAGAAGGACCAGACGGTCCGGGCCGCTCGGGCCACGGTGTGTGTGACGGTCTGGAGCGCGTAACGTGCAGCCTGTGGCAACGGGGCCAGGTCGATGACTGCGTCAATCACTTCCACCACGGCATCGCCAAAGCTGTTGCGGGCGGTAGTGATAATGCCGGGGGTGTGGTACCCGCTTTGCAGGTGAGGCACCAGCGGGCTGCGGGCCTGCTTTGGGAGACGGGTAATCATCGCCTCCACCAGACGGGGAAGGTGGTACCGCCCCCTGACTGACACCGGAAGAATATTCGTCTCTGCTGTTCCCATCTGACGGGCCACGGTCTGTTGTTTCTGTATAATACGTTCAGCCTGCAATGCTGATGGCTGCGCCGATAACCAGTTCCAGTGCGCTGCAGGTTCGGTTTTATCCACCTGGTTGAGGACCCATAACACCGGTGGCAGCGGTCCGCTGTATTGTGCGAATACCTCCTGATAAAAAAGCTCTTCCACCGAGAATGCGCGGTCATCGGCCTTGAGCACCCACAGCACCATATCGAGTTGTGGCATGAGTTCGCGGTACAGCTCACGGTATTCGTTGTCACGGCTGATGCTCTCTCCCGCACCGGGTAAATCCACCAGCGTCAGGTAATGGTTACCGAAGCGCAGACGTACACGCTGAGGCTGACGGGTACAGGCCTCCACGGCATTCACCGCACAGACTTCACTCCGGAACAACGCATTACACAGCGAGGATTTGCCGACGCCGGTCTTGCCCATGATGCCAATCACGGGTTCATACGCGACGAGGCGGCTGAGCTCCCGGAGAAGATGCTGCCGCAGAATACGGGGATAGCGCCGCAGATGGCGACGGATAAGGGCATAGCCCGAAGGATGTTTCATATAAGCCTCGGCATAATAAAAGGCCATCCGGTGGGGATGGCCTGACTGAAGTAAACGGGAGGGAATTCACTGAGGTGATATATAACTGAGAAAAATTTAAAAATGCGGATATAGCATTTTATTCAGATATCAGCAGGGGCGCACGCCCCGCAGATATGTTTATTCAGTTTATGGTACGCATAAAAGGAATTTTGTTGACTTTTTTTGCAATTCTTAAAAAATATTCCCTGTGAATTGCTGATGTGTTTTTTAGTTTGTTATAACCACTCTTTTTTTTAGTCGCACTGATTTCTGTCTCCCTGTCAGCAAGACGTCGTCGGTGGGTTCTGTTGATGTTATCTTCCCTTTCTGTTCTTCTGAGCAGACGGGAGAATAATGTGCAGGGTTCATGACGCCGATAGCCAGGTGCAGTGACATCAGGGAACGGATTCAGTATGTCGGATATGAAAAAAGTTATTCCTCCTGGCGTGGGAGAACTTTTTTGTTTGTTGATGACTTCACGCTGGAAGTTGAGTAAGAAATTAAAGTCGAAGCCAGAAATACCTGCCCTGCATTCAATGTCTTCAGGGATGAATGAGTACCAGACCTCAATAATTTCCCTTATGAAGTCATGACTGACAGCCCCGCCCTGAATAAAAAATAACACATGGGCGAAAGGCTCAAAATTCTCATCCAGCATGCCCAGTCTTACATGTCCTGCTATCCGGCTGTACATTGTGCGGTGTTTTATTTTACTCATCATCGAGGCAAAGGCCATGTTAATCATGGTTAAGTCATCGGTGATGTGCTGAAGGAACCCGCCAGTTTCGTCATTGAGGTGAAAACTTATCGGGATTATTGAAATTTTTCCGGATGCTTTATTTTTTATTGTGTCATATTCATTCTGGATTTTAAGTAACACATCTTCTTTGTGAATAAGATTTTTCTTCAGTTCCTCTTTATATTCTGGAGTTGCTTCGCAATGAAGTTTCAAATGTTTATGCGTTCCCACGAGAGAACGGGGTGAGCCAGGGTGTAATGAATTCTCATATTTAAGAATGTCCGACAAAAGATTGCATGCGTAGCCATCTGTTACCTGCGTTTTTCTTTTTTTAGTGGAAAGTTTATCAGGCGGTATTTTTTCACATTCTGCATCTTTAAAGCTGATGAAGCTGTATATGTCAGCCAGGTCCACGTAACGTATGGGTTCCGATGGATACGTGGCATCTATCTCCCTTAACCTCAGAAAGTTCACTTCATAAAAATCATTCAGTCCGTCCCTTCTCATTCTGCTCTCCCGAATACTGGTTCTGTTTTTATACCTCCGAATTATATCGTATAAAGCTCTGAATTAAGAGTGATTAGATCACAGAACCGGCATGGTAAAACATAGCCTTTTAAGCATTATTCAGAGCTTATGATTGTCTCTTAATTAATTGAATTAAATGAATTATATATAATTTGTTTGTCATTTTTTGTGTGTTTGTTTTTTTCTGTTGTTTCAGATTGTTATGACATGATTTTAAGGTGAAAACGATTCTGACTGTCTTTTCAGGCGACTGAGGGTGTTCCGTTACTTCCGATCAGCGTCTTACAGCGAGACTGTTTTTCCGACTGTGTTTACCTGGTCAGGGAGTATCTTATCCTGTCATCCAGTTGCAGAGCATTCTGTGGTCTGATTGTTATCGCCGGGGAGAATGCAGTTTCCCCTCGAAAATAAATACGTTAGCCCGTCATGAATTTACCTTTTTTCATGTTTTCCGGGCCGCGCATGGAATGTTTTTCCTGAGTAACCAATAATTACTCTCTTACTTCCACGTTTTTTGTGCCTGAAAATACCGGGGGAGTAATCAGGAAGAAAAGCCCGTACCGGCATAAATAACGGCAAAATACTATTGCAGTAAATATTACAGTGGCAGGGTGACCCGTTCCGGGAGTCAAAAAGTATGCGTATACAAATCTTTCATGAGCACATGCCTGCTGTACAGGTATCAAGTCGGGGAAGACAGAAATGGTGTTCTAATATCATTAGAACACCATGGCGTGAATAACTTAAACCTGCGTGGTGAGCGTATTCTCTGGAGGTTACTGATTGTGTGAAAAGAAACATTAAGGTTATTAATGTTATTTTATAAAGATGTGTTATTTACCCACTTACTTACTCCTTTGTATCCAGAAATAATGAATCCTCAGTAAGTACAGCATTCCTTCGTCTACCGGATGATGATTTTTTTCAGACATCACGGTATGTTCAATGTTTACTAAATCATTATTTATTCTTTGCCGTAAAACGTCATGATTGTCAGACTTTCCTGTGTGATGAACACCCATTCTATTTTACGATAAGAAATTACTGTTACAGCACATGTGAAAAATGATACGCAATAACATACTTTCATGGCTGACAACCTGAATCGGTATGCTGAATAAAAAATTAATCTCTCCCGTAATCTCATGACCAATAACTGTTATGGGATATTTATCATGGAATACGCAATCAACTCAAACCACAAACCAGACTGTTCTCTTCAGTCAGTATTATTTAACCATCAGAACCGGTTATTTGACTGTCATTCGAAATTACTCATGCTTCGGGTGGATTTCGCATACAGGAAAAACTCTGATTCATACGCGGATGCTGATATTTATCAACTTGCGGCTGAGATGACATGGCTGACTGAACAATGCGCAGAGATATCTGGTCTGGTGGGATATTCCTGGGTAATGGAATATGGGGAAGATCACCGTTACCACATTCATGCTGCGTTTTATATCAATGGTCAGATCCACCGGAAGGTCTGGTGCTTCTGGGAAGCCATCCAGTCACGATGGGAGGAAATTACGTATGGTGATGGCTATGCGCACCGGTGTGAGCCTAAGGGACATTACCGGGTGCGGGGTGAACGAGTAATCAACTTTTCAGATCGCAGAGGAAGGGAAGGTATGCAGTACATCCTGAGCTATCTGGGTAAACAGTCGCAGCGTACAGAGCGCCGGATTTACAGGGTCAGCGCGGTCCCCGCTCCGGCGGTAAGTGGCAGGCGGCGTAAGCGGAGCTGAATCTATCCGGTAAAAAATTACGTCCGTGAGTCATTGTTTGAAGAACGTTCGGTATCTCACCACACGAACGTCTTCTCCCTTACCATCTACGGAGAAATAGCGATGACCACCCCAATAAGCATTCTCAGCGACAAATTCGTTGATATGGCCTTTATCACGCAACTCACCGGTTTAACAGACAAA
Source organism: Citrobacter sp. RHBSTW-00599 (assembly GCF_013784065.1). Lineage (NCBI taxonomy): Bacteria > Pseudomonadati > Pseudomonadota > Gammaproteobacteria > Enterobacterales > Enterobacteriaceae > Citrobacter > Citrobacter sp. RHBSTW-00599. Next base: position 805,584 of record NZ_CP056717.1, read on the forward strand.
TGGTTTTATAAACTGATACAACTTGGAGAGTTTCCGAAACCAATCAAACTGGGGCGTAGCTCCCGCTGGTTGCAAAGCGAAGTGGAAGCCTGGCTACAGCAACGCATTGCGAAGTCACGGAGCTAAACACTCATGGTGAATAAACAGAACAGCAAGACATGGCAGGCACCAGTACGCTGGATTTGCAGACAATGCAACCGTCAGTTCAGCGGTGAGCGCATATGCCCTTTTGTTACTGTATAGACCACGTCGTTGCAGCCTCTGCGCACTGAATACCCATCCTGTCATAATCGCTTTCCCCCAATCCACTGATTCTCTGAATCTTCATTCCGCCAGTGACCACGCTTAACGTTGCCCATACAGGGATGGCTCACGCCTGCGTGCTGTCTGGCGGTAAGGACCCTTACTATGTACGCAAAATCATTTCTTGCCTGTAACCCTGCCGGACGGCTTACCGGTGCCAGAACCGCACTATGCTCCCCGTCTGACGTTTATACCTGCCATCACTGTGGTAGTTCCCTGGTGCTGCATGCTGAAACCGATCGTCCCTGGTTTGCCCATACTACTGCTGCACTGACTGAACGAGGCAGACAAGAGTGCCCATACACGCATCCTGCTGTTGATGAAGTCAGAATTATACAGCGCTTGAAGTGTTACGTACCGGATGCAAGACCGGTAGCCCGTCATGTTGGCCAATGCCAGGGTGAGTCTGGCTGTCACGCTGAGGGGGAGGCCATATGCTCATAATGCCATGCTATCGGGCCCTGAATACCAGAGGAGAGCAAACCAGCAGCAGAAGTGCAGTCAGCCAGCCTGATGAGCGCTGGACCTGCCCGTCCTGCGGATGTCGTTTGATACTGCATTCTGATAACCCCGGCATTCGCGCCTGGTTTGAGCACGATCCACGGTCAGTAGGGAAAGATGTGCTGAGGCAGTGCAGACATCTGAACCACTCTGCCACATTGCCGGGAGACTGGCACACAAGGTTTATATTCACCTTCTTTCCGCTGGATGCTTCTGCACCTATTGGGGCCTGGTATTGCGTGTGGTGTGGGCGTCACTATGCAGGTGAGAAACACTGTGTGGCCTGTAACACCGGTATCTACAGTATTGAGGAAACCGCCTGGGGGGAGAACTATATATGCCCGGTCAATAATCCAGCCCAGCGACCATCTGAAGACACACGCATAGCAGCATCAACATCAGGAGCTTGCTGACGATGGTTAATTCATTCAGACCAACCGAATATGTGATTACCGATGATGGGGAGTGGGTAGCCATCGATGAACTCATTGTCCTGCATGCCAGACCACTGCGCTGCGGCTCCTGCCATATCCCTGTAGTGGTGACGCAGAATGATACAGGCTGGCAATTGATTCACCGGCCGGGTTCAGAGATGGACAGAAAGCAAGTGAGTCGTTGCCGTTACAGAGTATCCTCCTCGCTGTCGACGGGCATACGGGGATTTTAAGCGCCAGAGGCATGGCATGGTGGGTGACGGCATTACGTTGAACTTAGCATAGTGCTGTTGCCCACCCTTATTAACCTTTTCTGTGAAACAACAGAGAAAATCCACTATGAAATATAACCATGCCACCCCGGTTGTTGATAATTCTGCGGATGGGGTAAACATACTCGCTTTTCCCCAACAGGCTGTTGACCACTACCCCCGACTGGTAGTGTTTAGTTTTAAGCTGCAGTTACCGCACAGTGAAACCTCAGCAGATAACCGGGTATTGATTATGCGCTTTCACACGGAAATCAGGCAGCGCATCGGCGAATATTCGTGGCAACGGCAACAGGCACGCCGACATTCACCGCCCAATATTCTGCGGTGGTTATGGGAGCCCGTTAGCGCGGCAGAGTGCAAAATGGTGTTGCTGATGAATCTCGATACGCTGGGAGCGATGCGCGAGACGCCAACTGGTGATGGTGTAGTTCAGGAGATTAATGCGATTAACGGAAGCTGCCTGCTGGTCTCATGCCCGCCGAAAGATCCACGATGTGCACGTCCGCACCCCTGACGGAAGAAGCCATGAGGCAGATCGGTCAGTTATACGCCATATAGGCGGATATAAGGGGAATGTCGACATAGCTGCGGCTTGCTGAACGCCAGAGATAAACGAAACCGTTGTTGAAATCCCTGGAAAGCTGGCTGCGTGAAAAGATGAAGACCCTGTCGCAACACTCGGAGCTGACAAAAGCGTTCGCGTATGCGCTGAACCAGTGGACGGCACTGGCATACTATGCAGATGACGGCTGGGCTGAGGCCGATAACAACATCGCTGAAAATGCGCTGCGGATGGTGAGTCTGGGGCGAAAAAACTACCTGTTCTTCGGTTCTGACCATGGTGGTGAGCGGGGAGCGCTGCTGTACAGCCTGATCGGGACGTGCAAACTGAACGGCGTGGATCCAGAAAGCTACCTTCGCCATGTGCTGGATGTTATCGCAGACTGGCCGGTCAACCGGGTCAGCGAACTGCTGCCCTGGCGTCTCGTCCTGCCAACTGAATAACTGCCGATCGTCAATACGGTTCTGGCTGTCCGCTTACAGAAAAAGAAAAACTGGTGGAGAAAATAGAACGTACTACAGCATCAGTTCTTCACTAACCTGCGAAACAGGGAGCCAGTAGGGCCATCTTGTTATGTAGCTGTATCCTAAGTTAATGGCACCTTCTCCATAAGATTTTACTGACAGCTCCCGACATATCCAGATTAGGGATATTCAGCTCTGAAAAAACGTCTGCTGTTGGCACAGGCTGTGTAAAAACTCGGTTTTTTCAGTATCTGAGGACTAACACCAGCAGGGATGCAAGATATTCCTGATATGGGCTGTATTCGCAGTGATTTGTATGTTGAGGCAAAACGAGACTTTGTGGCTTGATATGGAGTACTAATGGCCAGTTATTAGGAGTTAAAGCGGCCACTGCCGCTAGCTGCATCGTTCTCGCAGCTTAATGGCCAATCCTTCGGCCCCCCAGATGGACATCATCCTCTTCAGGTTATAAGCCAGTACATGCAGACTGATTTCTGTGCTGACGTTTTTAAACCGTTGCGTCAGGAAGTGAGTCGCTCCCATCCACATCTTAATTGTCCCGAACGGATGCTCTACCGTTTGCTTTCGCACGACAGCTGTTTGTGGCGATGCATTAAGCCTGGCTTGCATGTCTTCCATTTCTGCTTCATGAACCCAGCGCCTTATACGCCTCGGATCGCGTTTTGATGTGGTGCACCTTGACCGCTGACTGCAATCGCGACAGGCAATATTGTTAAAGTACATTTGCTGTTCTAAACCATCCTCAACCATCGTAAATCGGTTCTGAAGTTCTTCACCCATCGGGCAAATATAAATATCTTTTTCCTGGTCATATTTGAACAATGAACGATTGAAAAGACCTTTACGGTCAGCGCCAGAGGTATCGCCTTTTGGTACTAAGGCTACGGCACCTAAGTCCTGCGTTGCTTTAATATCTCCCCGGCTGTAATAACCTTTATCAGCCAGTACGGTAATATCCGCTTTGCCAACTGCTTCCTGCGCTAATTTGGTCACCGCTGTTAGCTGACCACGGTCTGGTGTATTCGTTACTTCATGCGCAACAATCAGGTGATATTTAGCATCAACGGCAGTCTGAACGTTATAGCTCACCTGGCGGTTAACATTGTTTATCTTCATTAACCGGGAATCAGGATCTGTCAGTGACAGCTGCTTATCAGGGTGCTGCACAACGGCCTGCTGAATTTTCTTGAGTTCTTTCAGACGCTTTTGCAGCCATGCCAGTTTCGCAGTTGTTAAACATGCATTTTTTTCGGGCTCCGCAGCCTTGTCAGCTTCATCGAGCTTATTCAGGTAAAGAGCAATACTTTGCTCAACCCTTTCAATGTGGCCTTTTGTTTTCTGGGGCGTGAAATTGTTCGATTTGCTGTTTACCGCCTTGAACTTACTACCATCAATGGCAACCACCACATCGGTGAACATCTGCATCTGCCGACACAGATCAATGAAAGTGCGGCAAGCATTTTTGATGCCTTTACCATTGTTTTTTCTGAAGTCTGCAATGGTTTTAAAATCAGGTGTTAATCGTTCAAGTAACCACATCAATTCAACGTTACGATGGGCTTCTTTCTCTAACCGGCGGGATGACTGGATGCGGTTCAGGTATCCATAAATGTAAAGCTTCAGCATGGTTGCGGGATGATATCCAGGCCGCCCGGTTTGCTTTGCATTAACGCGCTCAAAGCCAAGTGTATCAAGCTGTAGTTCATCAACAAAGACGTCAATAACTCTGACAGGGTTGTCTTCTGTGACAAAATCATCCAGCACTTCAGGGAGCAACGTCACCTGATGTCTGCCTTGACCTTTGATATGTTGAGTCATACCTGCACCCGCTTTATTTAATCGTATGATTCTAATTTTATTAAATAAAGTAAGTTTCTGCATTGGTTTATCAAGAATGGTTGATCATATAAAACCACTACTTAGACCAAAAAGTGATCAGTAGTTTTCACACAGCCTGGGCACTAAGCGGACCAATGCCGATGAAATTAGTATGGGCGAGTAGAATTTCGCCAGCCTGCCGTGTTTGGTCAGCCCACACATAACAGTTTTGAGTTCATCAACTCCTAATGAAGCGAATGTCACGAAGAGATTACTATGACATGAGATTTATAATTATCTCTGTATGGTTACTTTCATCCATTTTAACACTAGCAACTGATCCTGATTACGACGTTGGTCAAAAGGACTGTAATTATTAAAAAAACAAGGGCTATCCTGATAGAACAATATCACGAGGTGCTCGGTGATAAAAATGTCGACTTTGCTATGATTGATATCTATGAGTAGATAACCATAAAAGATAAATAGAATAAACTCATATGCTATGGGGTATGCGAATTTTCTGATAGTGATAAAATGATGGTTACTTACACATTGAGTAAGAATCGTGTTGGCCAGTACATTACTGAGTTCGTACCTGAAGAATAATGAATACATGAGCCACTCATTGGTGGCTCAATTAGATGCTTAATTACCAATTCTGTATGTGAGGCAGTTATCAGCATTTAAGCGGAGATTAAGCTTACCTGATGCAAGTTCATTCTCTGTGTTGGTTCCTGCAAAAGCAAAACCCTTCTTAATAAGATTAGTTGTATAGTACTTATTGTACATAAATGCCCAAATAATCATGCCAATCGTCGAGCCAATACCCATGGTGAGAAAAGCAAGGATAATCAGCACGATAAAAGTACCGATGAAGGTTATGAAATCCTTTCTGAAAAGAGCTGGAAACGCTCCGAAAAACAATGTAGTCTAGGAAAAACCATAAAATCCTGTTACTGTCTCGCCAGTACGTGGATTCTCCATACGAATTTTAGTAGCCATTACTTTTTATACCTATTTGTTAATTTATATTATGTTATGTTATTCATGGAGTCATTCGTTAACTTTTTAAAAACATCCATGCAACAACTACGCATTAATTATTCTGCACCAATATTTTTATAGAATACCATTTCCTTATATCTTGTATTATATATACGTAGGAAAATAAGACATTGATTTACATAATAACGATTAATGACGTTAGCAAAACAGTTCATATACTCAAATGATCCATCTCAATGAGTTATGCATAGGACCTATTGAACAGGCTATTTTTTCTACAAGCAACAAGAAAGAATAAAAATTACTAATTTTGGAGCGTTATTATTTTTAATGAACTAATTGTCGCTCTAATTTTTTGTGAGTAACGCTTTTAAATTGAAGTGCTAGTTTGTTTAGTGTATTACTATTTTTTAAACATATAGCTCATTACAATATACTTAGAAAGCAATAGAACAGATTGAGTTGGCACTGAAATAGGCTAAAACCGACATGCCTGTCGGGGAAGAGAACAGAAGTTGGTGAGGCGGCGTGAGGAATGAGGGCGTAGAATATTATGATTAAGAAAACATTATGCAGCTTATTGCTGGCTGTACTTTGTGGCGGCATGGTGGGCCCCGCAGTGAGTGCGGAGAATGACCATCGGTATATTAGTATTCGTAATACGGATAGCAGTTGGGTGCAGGGCGTGTGTTCTTTGGTATTCCGGCTGGATAACGGCGGTGATGGGACATTCAATAACCTGATGGTCAACTTGCAATTAACTGATAAATCGGGAGCCGTTCTGGAAAAAGGAACTCTTGATGTTCAGCCGTTTGGCGATAGCAGCGCAACTCGCTCAACCCTTTCGGCAACTGAATTCAGCTGTGATGCGGTTGAAAATACAGCCAACATCGTGATTACCCACGTTGAGGAAACGTCTTCGGATGGTTCAGTCCATGCCCTGCCACTGTCGATGTTTGATCCGCAATATTATCAACCATTAAAAATGAGCGTACAAAAAAGTCGGTAATTTTACCTGCCTTCTATGGGGATGACAGAGATACATCCCCATTACAACGCAACAAGCGTTTATGCTTTGTTGATTAAATCGATAATACGATCGCCTTCTGTATCTTCTTGCGCAACTCGACTAAAGATGCTGCTATCGTTTTGTGTACCCACCTTGATAGGTTCCTTGCAATCTTTGTGGAAGATTCTTTTCCCTTTTTTTGTGACAACCACACCTGACATATCGCCGTGCTGCTCTTTATCGTAAACAATATATTCATAGGGGCCTTTGACGACACGTATCCAGTAAAGCGAGCCACCGGCGATCATCTGAGAATTATAGTAGGCGTTAACCCCCGGTTGATTAGTGACAAGATTCAGCTCAGCAGTCGGAGCAGACTGAGTTCCCAGGGCATATCCCGCGCTATCCTGCGCAATAAAGGCGCTGGCGTATTTATTATTGGTGAGCAGGCATTCCAGCGTTAATTGTTCCTGATCCTCCGCACTGTAAGACGCAGCTAAAGCTGTCTGGCTGAGTGACATACAGACAATGGTCAACGCCGCAATTCGTAGAGTTAATTTCACGTTCCTTACTCCTTTATAAACTGACATGTTTAAGATTAGTGGCCGTTCTTTACTTGTTTGCAGGTATCCAGCCAGCCAGCTGTATCAATTTTGCCGTTCGCTAGGTATTTTTGCTGATTCTGCCAATGAGCAGCGAGGAACGGCTTAAGACCGGAAAGACGTTTATTCAGCGTCAGCATCTGATTGAACACGTTCACTTCGCCTTTTAGCCCTGCTTGCCCATACAGGGTGCCGGAATCCACCAGACTGCTGGCGTAGTAGCTCGTTAGCTGCTGTAGACGATCGGTTTGTTCCGCCAGCTTATTTTTGCGGATGGCACAGTTGGCATCGCTGCTGTCTTTATCTTTGCACAGCAGCTCATAATTGTGATTGAGGAAGTCAAGGAAACGACCATCGTCCTGTAATTTGGTACAGAGAAAAGAGCCCAGATTCAGGCTGGCGCGGATAGACTGTGCTCTTTCTTCTTGCTGCTGCTGGTTGCTGGCACGAAGTTGGTTTTCCAGATCTTTCAGCTTTTTCTTCAGCTCGCCGTCTTCAACGCCAGAAGCCAGGCTACCTAACGCTTTCGCCGTATCATTGGACCCGGATTTGCTGCTCTCTGCGCCCGTTTTATCATCACCGAGAGTCGACCAGTTTTTCTCAAGAAGTTTGACCCGGTCCGTTGAGGTAATTGCCTGGGAAACCAGCACCAACCGCAGGCCCATTGTTTTACTGGTAAAAGGCTGGGCATTATCGTAATAGTTAATTTCTTTACGGCTAGCGCTGCGGATATCCGACTCACTGGACATCACGCTGCCGCCACGCACCACAAAACCGCCAGCCTGGCCATGCAATCGATTAATTTTATTGAGGTAGAAGGGGGTAAACATCATCTCAGAGACGTTGCCTAACATATCGTACAGGCCGAGCGGGTTAGGATTTAACAGACCGATGAGCTGAAGTTTCCCGTTTGAGGACTGCGAACCGGAATACCACTCATAATTTTTGATGTCGTCCATCGGATAACGGGAATCACGAAACTGTGCGGTATCCACTTTCAGACCGCCGCGCGCGGCAAACTCCCACTCTACTTCGGTGGGCAGTCGTAAAAAACCTGGATTGTTATCTTCTTTCGGCAGCTTGTCGAGCGCGTTTGCGCGTAACCACTGGTTATATTTATCGGAGAAATTAACGGCCTCAAACCAACTGATGCTGGTTTGAGGGAGGCTAAGTTTACGTGATGGTGTCGGGCAAGTATCGGAAGTTAATGCCTGATATTGCAATGCCGTCAGCTCATATTTCGCCATTAAATAATAACGGCCTTTATTTTGGGGCGTTTCAGTAAAGCTACCGGCGATAAACGTGGGATAACTGTGTTCCACAAAGCCCCATTCACCGCCATCTTCCCCTAAGGTGATGGGAATATCATCCAGAGGACCGGCTACTGGAATTTCTACCCGACGAAATACCATCGAACCTTCGCAGGGCATAGGCAAAATCACGTCATCGCTATCCGGCTTCGGATTATAGGTTTTCTCTGCCCACGGTTCTGCCAGCGCGGGGGAGATCTTCACCAGCAGGGCTAGCGCCAGGCAGCGCGATAATGTGGAAGGAGTAAAGGCCATGAACGATCTCCGCTAAAATAGATGCTTAGGGCAAATTAAAAAAATAAGGGTTATGCCTCGCGCAGGCTCTGCGCAGGTTCAATATGGATCGCGCGCCAGGCACCGATACCGGCAACCAGCGTCGCCACAACCAGCGTCAGTAAGAGTGCGATAAGGCCGTGTAAGGGCGTTATCTTGCAAATCATCTGACCGGTGGCCTGGCTTGTGGACAGCGCCCGGTTAAATATCTGGCTGGCTAAAAAATAGATGCCAAAACCGCCGATATAGGCCATCAGGCTGAGCAAAGCGCCCTGACTAATGACGTAAACGCCTACGGCTGGTCGCGTGAAGCCCAGCAGACGAAGTACAGCAATATGCTTACGTTTACGATCGACATTGGCGATAAACGAGCCGATTAACGAGGCGATACAGCCAATGAGCGCGGTGATGGCGATCGTGTTAAAGATGATGCCCAACACTCGGTTAATGCTTTTTACATTCTCAATATCCGCCAGCCGACTGGTGGTTTCGATGCGTTGGGCGCGCAAATCGCGTTCAAGGCTGGCGACATGGTCAATATCGCGTGCGTACAACCTTGCGCGGGCGTAGCGCGGCGCGTTACCGTTAAGCTGAGCGCCGCTGGCGACCCCTAACGCTGTTACCGCATAGCCATCGCGAAAATGTTCAAGAGCCATTAATAACGCGGGGCGGGTAAAGATAGCGGGGCGATTAAAATAGGTGGCTGGCAAAATCCCCACAACGGTCACGCGCTTACGTCCCCATTCGCGGCGTTCATCGAGCATACGACTCACGCGTAGCGTGAGCGTATCACCGGTTTTCACCGCCAGCTTGCGTGCCGCTTCCTGAGTAATAACAACTTCATGGTCATGATGGAGCACCTGCGTGCCGAGCAAAGGATCGCCAGCCTCTGTCGGAATGACTTCCGCATTTTCAATAAAATGTGTGCTGTCCGTCTGCAAGTCAGTCAGCGTATTGAGCGAGCGCGTTTGCCCGATGGCGAAGCCGACATCAGGCCGCTGCCGTAGCTGCGTGATCCAGTGCTGATCGTAGCTTCCGCTGCTCAACATGCGGATCTCCAGATTGCGGGGATCGTTGGCCAGATCGTTTTGTAACTGGTTCACAATGCCAAAGCGCAGGCCAAAAAGGAGCAGTAAAGGGGCGATGACCGCAACAAGAGAGGAGACGATGCAAAAAGAGATGATGCGATCGTGCCACAGGTCTTGCATTGCAAGGCGACCGAGCAGTCTTGCACGATTAAAGGACAAAGTAAGTACCTCCCCGTTCGCTCTGTGATGACGCCGTCAGCGATTCTGGCTGCGCAGCTAAACAGGGTAAATTGAAGTGTTTGACCAGAGGCCAGTCATGGCAAACGACCAGCGCCATCATGTCTTCCTGACGGACTAGTTCGATAAACAGGCTAAATAGTTTCTGGGCATTGTAGGGATCGAGCGCCGCCGTCGGTTCATCTGCCAGTACCAGCGCCGGGCGATGTAATATCGCGCGCGCAAAAGCGGTGCGCTGCCGTTCGCCAAAGGAGAGCTGGGTAGGATATTTTGCCAGTAGTGGCGACAGTTTTAGCGTGTCGATGACCCTATCCAGCATGGTGCTGTCAGGGCGGGCTCCCAGCAGCTGGCACGGCAAGAGAATATTATCTTTGACGTTCAGGTAGGGAAGGAGGCCACCGTTTTGTAATACAAAGCCAAGTTCGCGTGCCCGAATCGCAGCGAGTGTATTATGTCGCTCGCCCAGAAGCAACGCGGCAATATCCTGCTGCTGTGTCCCTTTGCTGAGCGTGAAACGCCCAATTTTGCTGGGATGCAACACTAAACCAATGGCTTCCAGAAGCGTGCTTTTACCGCAGCCGCTTTCACCCGTTACCGCCACCACCTCGCCTGGCCGCAGCGAAAGCTGCGGCAGGTAAACACGGTGAGCCTGATGATCCTGACCACGAACCACGCACAAGTCTTCAATGTGCAGCATCAGGGCATCATTTCCAGTGGGATGGGATACACGCGATCGCGCGGATCGCTACCTTGCGCCAGCTCGACCCAGCGGTCGACATCTGCATTATATTTTTGATAGTGACGCAGCTTGGATGACAGTGTGCGGATAAATTTCTCCTGTGACAGCCCATCCCAGCTTTTCCACGTTTCTTCATCGAGATTCAGCACATCGCTTTTGTAGGGAAGATCGGCCAGATACTCGCCCAGCACGCCAAGATCGCCGATGCTCGCGCTGTCTTGCTGTTTCAACTGGTTAGGATCGGTCCCCATTGTTGCCGCAACGGTGCGCAGTTGTTCAAACATCTTAGTGGGCGAGATCATCCCTTCATTAGCGGCTTTCAGAATCTGGCTGACGGCATCGCTTAAATCGCTCAGCTGTCCCTTGGTTAAGAGCACGCGAACATCTGTTGTGGGGATGTTCTGCTTAATCAGATCGCGATCGCTAATCCAGGCCTGGAACACCAGCGGGGCTTGGGTGCTGTTGCGTTTGCCCAAATAGGCTAACTGCATCGCATGCCCGATTAACGCCGTATCCTGGAGCAATTTCTGCTCCGCCGTGAGCTTTTGCCCCTCATCTTTGGCATACAGCGCGCTGCCAATGGCGGCATCCCCCATATAGGCGGCTTTCACCTGTTCCGTAATGGCTGACGCCAGGGCATCAACCTGCTGACCGAACATTTTGATATCGCCTGCATTCACCGCCTGATAAAGGTTAGATTGCGTGCTATCAAAATTGGAGAGATCGCGGTACTGGCCCTCGGCTTTGGTATGGTTTGCTTTGCCGCTGGCGGTTTTCAGGTGCAACGTATAAATAGCAATGCCGCGGTTACCGGCTTCCAGACGGAGCTGGCTGGCATCAAGGCCGGTTCCTGAAAGTTTATTGCTGCCCTCAATCGCGCCAGCATCGGTAATCAGCACCATATAGCGGGCGCCGAATGGACTCCAGTCAATGTCATCAATAGCTGATAACACGCCGGAATAGGCATCCTCGTCGTATAAAGAGCTTGAGACCTTCGCTTCTTTAAGATCGGCGACTTTCTGCAGAAAATCCGCGCCGTCCTTGACCTGGTTAGGGTCGGCGAAAATGCGGGTGTTATATTCAAGTCCCGGTACGGCTTTGGTATTTGAACGATAAGAGACCAAACCAAACTTGACCTGCCCATCCAGATGCTCTTGTTTAATTTTGTCGTAGATCTTATTGACCGCCTCTTTAGTGCGCTCAATATACGGCCCCATTGAAATGGTTGAATCGATAACGAACACCACCGAAGCGTTAAAGCCTTTCAACTGGTTTACGTCGTTATCTTGTTTTGCCGCTGCGTTATCATCCGCCTTGCTGACGGAGGCCACGTTGAGCAGGCGCGTATAGAAGCCATCTTCGGTCATGACCTCTTCGCCGCTCAGGATTGGCAGCAGATAAAATTGCTTTTGCAGATCGACAAAATATTCCGGCTCCTGGGCCTGAATACCTTCAGCGTGGCCGTCACGCTTCAATTTGGCGCGCAGCGGCGCCACCAGAGAGACAGGATCGGGGGCAGAAAGAATATTATCCAGACTTTCTTTCTCTTTGAAAAAGAGTAACCGATCGCGGTTGGCCGGGTTGGTAAACGCCAGCGTCAGCTGCATTTTCCAGTCTACGGTACAGGATTTCGGCAACCAGCCAAGGGTTTTGCCATAGCTATCCGGCCCGACTTTAAGCCAGCTTTGCCCCTTAGCCTCTTCCTTTTGATAAACATAAAGGCTGCTAAAGGCAGGCTGAAGCTGCCCATTTTCATCCCCGGCGTTGTCGCTAAGCTTACAGCCTGGCGTCGTCAGGATGCGCTGGTATAGCGTTTTCTTCCCTTCCTGAAGCAGCGGTTTATCGCCCTCGGCGGCAAAGAGGTGCCCGCTGAACAACAGGCCGCATAATGGCAGCGCCAGACGGCAAAAAAAAGTCCGGGTCATTTTGCTAGCTCCTCAAGGTGCTGCTTAGCCGTTTGGTTCTCGGGTTCTGATTGTAGTACCGTTTCGTACCAATAGGCCGCGGTATCTTTATCCGCCTCTTTGAAACATTCGCTTGCCTGATGGTATTTCGGATCGTACTCACCGGCGTAAATCAGGGCGATTTTGGTATCGCCGCCCTGCGCGCGATTTGCGTACAGGCGCTGGGCGACGCCGCATTTCTTCGCCTCTTTCGCTGACTGGATAATGGCCAGCAGTTTATCGCTATCGAGTTTTTCCTGAACGCACGTCTGCACGAATTCAAGCTCGCTCAGCGTGTCTAAACTCTGTGCGGAACAGCCAGCCGGGGCTTTAGGCTCGGTGTTCGTCGCTTCAGGGGCGGCGGCGGCGGGGGCTTGCTGAGCTTGTACCGCCGGGACCACCTCCTGACCTTTGTCCCGGCCCATGAACCACCAAAGCGCGCCAGCAATCACCACTAAAAGCAGGATGGCGGCGATGATGAGCGGGAGGCGGGAAGCCGCAGGTTTTTGTTGCGGCTGCGGCTCGGCATGAATGGTCGGCGCAATGGTTTCAGATTCTGCGACGGGCGCTTCTACGATGGCCACTGGTGCGGAGTCGGTTTCTGGGGTTGCCAGCATACTGCTGCTGCTGTAATTACCCGTCGCGCCCCTGGCTTCAGAAGAGAGCAACTCATCACGCACCAATTGGAGGGTGGTATTGCGCACTTCTCCTGAAGCCAGCTTGATCTGAATCTGGACCTGGCTTGCGTTTGCCAGCAAAGGGTCAAGTAAAGTAGGGCCGATACGAAAGCCGCTGCCGTTGGCCAGGGAGTAACCGCCGTTGACAGTAAACCAGTGCTGTGCAGGGCTCCAGCTGCCATCGGGCTGCAGATAGTTCTGCTCGTTATTACAAAGCGTAAAGGTCAGATCGGGCAGCACCGCAGTTTCGCCACGCAGGCGAACCATCAATTGTGCGGTACCCGGCTCTGCCGGTTGGCAGGCGATGATTTTAGCTAGCATGGCATGTTCTCTTGTTTTAATTGGCTGATAATCTGACCAAGTTGGCGATTATGTTCGACGGAAATATCGCGCGTGGCGCTATGACCAGCGTTATCAAGTACGACGCTCATCAGGGCGGATAGCCAGTCTCCCAGATAAGAGACACCCGGCTGCGGCGCAACGGCGGCGAGCTGCGGCAGCTCGTCGTTCATCAGCGGTTTCTGGCGCAGGAAGACTTTATTTTTCTCGCCAACGTAGCTGTTGGGCACCTTTTCAGGCGGTAGAGTGAGATAACCAAACCAGGCGATAAAATCACGCATAGTCAGTTGGGCTCGCAGAACCTGGCGTGCCATAAGATGTTCACGCCGCGTACCCGCTTGCTCCTGACCCGCCAGCGCGCGTTTCAGCGTGCCTTCCAGATCGAGGCGCGTGGCTGCGGTGATCAATTCTTCGCTGAGATGATTAATCAGTTCGCTGTTCATCCCCAACTGACGCCACTGCGGCGCTTGCTGCGGCAGTTCACGCAGATGCGCGACCCAGGCTTTAAACGCCTGATGGGCGAAATCATCGTCCTGGCCGACTCTTTCCTGGGCAGTTGACGCTGGCGCGTCAACCACGGCGATTTCAGCCGGTGCGGCGGCGAATGGATCGCTGCCAAACGGGTTATCACCGAAGGGGTTGTTGCCAAATGGGCTGGCGCTAAACGCGTTTGCCGCCAGGCTGTCGCCATCGCTTGACGGTTCCGGGTTGCGGTCGCGAATGCTTAAATAGATGTTATTAAGCTCCTGCGTCGGCAGATCCAGACGATTAATTAGCTCTCCCATACTGTGGGAGCAGGCGGACAGCCCCTGCCATAGCTCTTTCGCGATGGCCTGTTTTTTCACGAGCTGCCCGTCGCCGTCTTTTTCGTACCAGCGGCCCAGGCGGCGATTGCCGGTCTCCTCGCGACACTGCTCAAGTTGTTGCTGCAAACGTGCCAGCTTGAATTCCAGATGCGCGACGCCGCGCAGCGCTTTGGTTAAGCGTCCCATGCCGCCATCGTTGAGCTCGAGCATCGCGTGCCAGGCTTTGCTCGGCTCGGTGACGTGTTGCAGCACGTTTTTAGCGCTAATGAAGGTGCTGCCCATTTCGTCGAGCTTCTGGCGATAGCGCTCGGTGATGCACGCTTCCTTGTTTCGCTCCTGTTCTGTACCGTCTTTTAGGTCGATGAACGGATTATCCAGCCCCGGTTTTCGCACCAGGAAACAGTTATTAAACGCCTGGCCGGGCGCCCATTGCTGCAGCCAATCATATTGGGCGAAACGCTCCAGCAAGGTCATGTGCAGCATACCTTCCCAGCCTTCTTTTAACTGTTCGGTGGTGAGTTGCAGACTGCTGTTGATGCGCATATCGCACATGGTGATGGCCCAGAACAGCCCAGGGTTACGGCCCTGACGTTCTTCGGCGCTTTTACCCTGCGTTTTTTCTACCCAGCGGTTTAATACCGGACCGACGTCAGCAACATCGCTCTGTTTGGCGGAGCTGGCGCACACGACCAGCGCGTTCATCTCTTGATTATCGGTGTAACGTTCAAACAGATAGGCGACTTTACCGCGCAGCAGAAGCTGGCAAATGGGATTAAGCCCCTCTCTACCGGCCTCTTCCAGTGCGGTAATTTTAAGACGCCCGCGATACCCAGGGAAGTCAAGCAGATCGACCTGCTCCACGACGCTGTCGGCCTCGACTTCCGCTAACGGGAAGATAAGCTCGGTGGTTAACGCTGCCAGTTCCGCCTGGGTTAAGCTGGCGCTGCCGATTTGCTGTTCCTCTTTCCAGTAGCGGATCTCCACGTGGCGATCCTGGCTGGAGCCTAGCCGGTTAAGGCTGTCGACGTTCATAATGCTGCCATTACTGTGATCGATCAGCGTCTCCAGCGGGGCGAACACCGTCCGGGCATGATTGAGTTTGGTCAGCACATTGGCTAATGAACGATAGGTCTCGGTGAGGGCCGGCAGTTCTCCCCACAATAAAGAAAATAGCTCTGCGCGTTCACCAGGACTCAGCGCAGGGGCAATTTTCAACACCTGCGGCCAATAGGCGTGTTCAAGTTTTTCAACCGATTTTCTGAACGAGGCGTTCAGGTAATCCCATAAGGCAACCACATCTTCCTGGCTCACGCCGTTATAGCTTTTTGCTTGTGTGGCGCGTTGTAGGAAGGGGCGCAGTCGCTCTTCAACCCTGGCTTCATCAAGTTGAAAGCTCAGCTGCTCGTGGTTGAAATCATTAAACCAGGCGTTTGCCAGAATTTTGGCCAGATCGATTTCACTGAACAGGCGCAGAGGCACAGGATAGCCCGCAGGCGCAGCGGGGGCCTGGCGGGTGAAGCGGGTGACCAGGCCGGTGGCCTCTTTACCGCCGCCGACGGGATTCACTTCTTTGATAAAGTCGACGCGCCGTTCGCCATAAAGGGCTTCCAGTGAACCATTGCTGCCCGCTGCCAGCGCGGAGATGAGATAGGATTTCCCGGCCTGAGAAATGCCAAAAAAACCGACGGTCATTGGCGTTCTGGCGACCAACGTCAGGCTATTGGCCTGGTTACGCGTGCGGAGCAAGCTAAGGTTGAGTTTATCCGCCTCGTTGTCGAGGCGACGTGAACCGGAACGCACTGCATCAACCCAGCCAAGTGCGTCCTGACAGCCCTGAGCGATAGCTGCCCAACCCTGAGTGAGAGATTTTTGATCGCTATTCATTATTTTTTAACACTCCCGCTATCGAGCCAGTGTCGGCTATCAATGAGCCCCGTATCGGGCATAGTATTGAGTTCCAGATCTACATCACGCTTGCTGAATGACTTATCGGTGTTGCTGGTGATATCCGCAATCATCAACCGATCGCTGATTAAGCCCAGTTGGCGCGCCCGTTTGCCTTTGTCGATAGCCAGTCTCACTTTCAGGTACGGTGAACCGTTATCCACGGAGAAGGCGGCGGAAAACTTCTTACGGCCTTCTTCGCTAAAACGTAAGGTATAAAGCGGTGCGGCGGCCCAACGTTCGGCATCCAGTTGACGATAACCCAGCCGCAAATCGCCACGCATGATGATACTTTGCGTGGTGTTCTCGCCATTTTCGTCGGTGAATGTCGGCAGTTTTATCTGCCCGTTCTCCGATTCGATATGGCGATAAACGATATCGGCACTGCGAATCAGGTTATCCATATCAATGGTGCCAATATGGCGAATCGTTGAGTAAGGCTTCAGCGCCGAGGTACGGAAATGGAAGTTAGGAATGCTGTGATTTGCGCACAGCTGTGTGAGCATCGCGCCAACGGAGGCGGTGCTCTTCGGATCGTCGATATGGCCATTTTTATGGAACGGATACCAGGTGCCGGTCTGATAACCGTGCAGCGGTAAAATACGCCCCGGCGGCAACGGCAGGTTGCGACGGATAATTGCCTGAATGCCCGGCAGCTGCGAAGGGCGGCCCGTCAGCAGTAGCAGGTCGCAATGATAATAGCTCAGCACTTCGCACAGCGCGGTTAGCACTTTATCAATGTTGAACTTACCCGAGCACAAATCGTTATGCACTCTGGCGAGCGGCAGAGTGAGCATTACCTCCGCCAGTTTGAAATCGGTCGGGCCACCAGCTTTTTGTACTTCGCGGCGAACAAAGCCCTCGACTTCATCACGCAGAGAACCTACCGGCAGTAGATCGCCGACACGTTGGTTAATCACGATATGCGTTTGCTCGTCCAGCGGATCGAATTGCTCGTATTTACCCAGAATGTGCAACGCGAGGGGAACGAAGAGTTGCAGGGTGAGCTGCTGGCGCAGCACGGATTCCGCCGCGCTAATATTTTGCGAGCCGCACAGTTGAGACATCAGCGTCTCAACGGATATGACCCCCGTTTCACGCAGCGCCTGCTCAAAGGCTGGAAGCACATAGGACTGGATGACATCTAGCAGAATATCGTCGCCGGCAATTTTAAAACTGTCGCGAAAACGCTGCTGCGGGATGATATGGACGTTAGCGCCGCCCCCACTATGACCATTGCGATCGAGATGATAATCGGTGATGACCAGATCGGTGGTGCCGCCGCCGACATCGATAGATGCGATGGATATTCTTTCACGTTGCGTGCTGTCGGGTCGGCTAAGGGCGTCGAAAAACGACTCCGGGTGACCGGCAAAGTTTTGGTTTATCTCGGTGTAGAGATAAACCAACTGCGCGCAGGACGCTTCATCCCACTCGACCCTGATTTTTGGCAGCGGAATTTTAATGTTTGTCTGACTATGATCTTCTTGCTCATCCTCATAAGGATCGTTTTCGCCGTTGTGCCAGCGTAGCGCTTTCCAGACTAAACCGACCGCCTGACGCATACGGTCATCCAGTACGCAACGTTCAGCCATCGGCATACCGGGCGGCACGGTCAGAATAATATGGCGTAGCTGACGCGGAATACCTGCGTGTCCCTGACGTATGCGCTGTTCCGGGCTATTAATCTGACTAATCGCCTGGGTTAATACTTCCGCGAGCATAAAGGTCATCAGAGAACTGCGAGAATAGCGTGGCGTAAAGACTGGGATGCGATCCATCTCATCTTCGATGGTGTGTAACGCCTCGCCCCGTTCATCGATCAGATTCGCGAACGGCGCAGCGGTGGCGAGTGGATTACTGTCCTGCACGTAGCTACCGTTAAATCGCCAGCCCTGACCGTAATATTTTTCATCCCAAAGATAACGTTTAGGGCTGGAGAGGCCGGTTGAACCTTCGCTGCCTTTTCGGCGCGCCGCTAAACGACCCGCTTCTCCGCCGATACGAGCGATCGTCGGCCACTGGAAGGCATCGTGGCGGCCGCTACGCACCGAGCAGTGATCTTTGCCGAAGAAGGCCTGTGAAAATTCGACCCGGCTTTCAAAGGGTTCGGTATAAACATGTTCCGGCGCGCTAAGATCGCGCAATTTGAGCACATAGTTGTGCTGCATACCTGAACCTGATTGCCCATGATCTTCAATGAGAATACCGCAGGTGCGTGAGTTACCGACATCGAGGATCAAATCAACGGGAATAGGCTTGATAGCGTTAGTTTCCCGATTGGCGATGACCCTGAACTGCGGCAATTCAATGATGGGGGCGGTCTGACTTTGCAAACCTTCGACGGGAATCGCCATCAGTGAAAGAAGGTTAAGGTAGTGCGCCAGCGGATACTGCTGGTTAAGCTCCTGCTCGCGTTCGTCGATATCCCGGCCTTTGCTCGCCTCTTTAAATACCTCTTTCAGCCAGTCGACAATCCACTCTTGCGTGAGATACCAGTTAAGGGCATAAGTAGCTGTCGCCACCGCAAAGGTTGCCCCGGCATTGACATCTTCCTGGTTCGGGCTGAGGTCGGCGGCGGCCTGCTGTTTGGCCATTACGCGAGTATCGATAGCCAACGTCATTCGATGGCTATGCCCATCCATATCAGGCTTGTCCAGCTTGACGATACGAAAACGCGCCCAGTTTAGCGGCCCTTCCTGATAGACGTCAGGCGGGCTGAAACGGAGTAGGGGAAGCGGCAACCATGTCCCGTCAAACAGCTTAAGACTCTGCTCAACGGGAATATCGTACTGGCTTTTAGCCTTCTCGATATTTGCCGGGCTGGGCTGATAAAAATAGTAATCACGCTGTTCGTTGTAGATTAAACGGGTCAATACGCCATTGGCTAATTTAACAAATTCACCGGCGGGCAAACGTCCTGGAGACAAACCAAAATCCATAAACTGGATCCCGGAGTCGCCTACCAGGGTTACTTGACGATCAAAAGATACAATCTCGGGCAACATAGTTATCTCGTCCCTGTTCAGGAATTAGGTTGAAGCATACGAATCGGGAAGGTTTTTTCCCCATCGTTGCTGCCAATACAATCGGCATGACCCGCGGAAGGTGATTTGCACTCGATGGTCGGCACAATAAAGTTTGAGCCATCGCTGCAGGTCATTTGCTCAGGGTTGGTAATGTTGAGCGCCCCCTGCTGCACGTTACCGTTGGCTGGGCCACGGCACGTTACGCCGCTGGACTGGCGGACGCTGACGGTGCCGTTGCCCTGGTCAAAATTATATTGCAGCTGGAGCGGGCGTCCGGTGTGCTTGTCCTGAATACCGCCATTCACGCGCCATTCGCCGTTAAGAAACTTCGCCGGGCCGTCCGGCAGCGTGGCCGGGAGGGTTAACGGTTCGCCCTGCGGCGCAACGAGCGGCGGGGCGGTTACCGGAGTCACGCCCGGAGGCGTCTGCTCGTCGTGGGTATCCTGTACGCCGGGCGGCAGTGGCGGTTCTACGCTGGCTTCATTTGCGTTAGCCGGCGGCGGCGCATCGCCGTCTACCGCTCTGTCAAATGTGTCGGCAGGCATCGCGGGCACCGTTGAATCCAGCGCAGGATGCGCGTCCGCGGTTGACCCTTCCACAATGCCGGGTACGGCGCGAGCGCCAACGGCGGTTTCTGACCCCCTGATCGCCACGTCATGGGTGCTGGTGGCCGGGTGCGTAGCCACAGGTTCAGCGGTGACCGTGGTTTTATCCGCAGAAAGACCAGGGAGGCCCGGCAGGGAAAGAGAAGGAGCGCAGCCGCGGAGCAGCCCTAACAGCAGCGCCAGCAGCAGTAACGCCAAAAGTAGCCATAGCAACCAACGCCAGCGCCAGCGGCGCGTTCGAATATCAACAAAGGGCGCGGGAGCGGGTTCGACGGTTTTTTCCGTGGCGCTGGCCTGCGGCGGAACGGCCGCGAGGGCGGCGGCGGGAACGGACGATGAACTCAGCCAATGCATCGGGTGACGTTGTTCCCCTTCCGGGTGGACAAACCCCCAAAAGGTGATCACCAGCGTTCCATTAACGAGATAGACAAACTCATAATCGGGGAAATGGGTCACAGATTTAAGCAACTGGGCAAAGACCCGACGATCGCCGCCGGTTCCGCTTTGCTCCGCGTTGAGCAGCTGTTCGCTTAGTGACTGCACTGCCATTTGAAACGCATTAAATTGCTGGCGCGCCGATTCTCGCTCCGCTTCGCTTGCGCCGCTCCACGGGATAACATCGCCGGGAAAACTGCTGTACCAGTCGGTTCTGTCACCGCCCTGATCGTTTTGCGGGATAGCCAGATGACGGGCCAGATCGCGCCCTGCATCAAGACGATAGATGGCTTCGCGTAGCTGGAAGGCCATCTTGAAAACAGGATAGCCCGTTTCACCCAGCGCCTTGAATGAAGAGTTATTTCCGGTACGAAGTAGTGGTCCCTGAATCGAATTTCGCATTATCTAACCCTTAAAGGCTGTAATTTGACTAAAGCCACAGTGGTACAGGCTAATTTTTGGTCGCGCCGGGCGTCCATTTGAAACCCCAGCCATAGTGCTTATCCATCGACTCGCGGTCGGGGAAGAAACGGTCAAGGCGTTCAACCTGAATATTGCCATCGACATTTTTGAGCCTGGCGATGGCGGCGACATTATTACGCTGGTCGCTATCCGTGAGCATGGATGTAATCGGCTGCTGTTCGGGGACATAGAGGGTGACGGAGGCGTTTGTCCCTTGCCAGTTATCGGTGCCAGCGTAAATGAAGCTATAAATCAGCACCTCATCAATGTCCTGCCAGTGGCTGCCGTTGACGAAAAGCCATTCGCCATCCACGTCATTGCCTTCACGCAGATCTTCCTGCAGCAGCAGATACGGTGGCTGGTCATAGTTGCCGGGCAAATGACTCAGCGCCTCAGCGCCGCTGATTTCACCGTTTTTTAAGCGCACAAAGGCGGCAATATCGAGATCGACAGGCTCTTTGTGGTCCCCCTGCTTCCACTGCAGATTGATTTTTATCCGGCCAAAATCCTGACGTTTCTCAAGCTTCACGCTGGGATTGGTGTCAGTTAATTCGGTATGGGTTGGTGTAACAACGGGGAGCTTCACGGCCGGGCGATGTGTAAACCACCACCAGACACCGACGAGCAGGAGCAGCAGTAGCAATAATGCCAGCCAAGGAAGAAAACCGCGCCACCAGGGGATAACCACTACTGTATGGAGGGGTGCCGCTGTGCTGGCTGTGGCCCAATTGACCAACACCGGTTCGCCGCCGACGCTATAGCCGTCGAGGTGGTGTGATTGGGTGAGCAGCGTTTGCAACGCATGTGCTGACTTATCTTCGCCGCGCGCGGCCAGCTGGCTGATTAACCCCGCCAGAATGTCCTGATATTGCTGACGTTTATTCTCAACAGTCAGCCGTTCGGCGTCATTCAGTGCGGAAAAAGGTTTAGCCAGCCCCTGACGTGCTGTCCACCACTCCAGGCGTCCTTCGGCATTGCGACGCGCGGTGGCATACAGCAGCGCCAGTGAAGGAGGAAGATGACGATGTATGATACCGACCGTCTCTTCATAGGTTGTCAGCGTTGCTTCATCAATCGGCGCGGCAGTTGTTAATCGTTGCATAAGCAAATCATTATTGTTGTGGGTGATATGCATGAGATGTGTATCATCGCATCTCAGACAGCCGGAACGTTTTCTGCGCTTTTAGCGGAGCGTATTTGCTTCTTCGAGAACTTTAATTTTGTGCTTGGCTTCGGCGACCTTTTTCTCAATCGCTGAAATTTCGCTGGCGCTCGTTGCCGTTTGTGACTGGCGCTGCAGCTCCTGCAATTTGGCAATTTCCTGCTGGCGTTCGCGGCTTTGAATCTTGCTTGATTTCAGTTTTGCGAGAGTCTGCGACAGATCCGAACGCACGGCATTTAGCCTTGCTTGTTCATCTGCCAGCTTTTGATTTAAGGTCTGCTGTCTGTTTTGGGTATAATCCTGCTGTTGCCTGGCCGATTCATTTTGATATTGGCTCAGGCGAACCTGCTGTTCTTTTTGATCAACCTGCTGACGATAACCACCCGACGTGGCGCAGCTCAGTTTGGTAATAAAGCTTGGATCTTGTGCGTGTAAATCACAGTCCTGGGGGGACGTAGTACAGCCCGTAAGGACAAGGGCGGCAAGAAGTGCGTATTTTCTCATCAAATAATCCATCATTAGCGTCGAATAACGCTGCTTTAAGCAGTCTTAAACCGGCCGATAATGCTATCGGCCGAAAGGGTTAACCAAGGGAGATCGCCTGGCGCTGTTCATACAGCTCGTTGGTTTCTTGTTCCAGAGCAGCAATCTTGCTATTGAGATTGGCATATTCTCTGTTCAAATTTGCCAGCTTGCTTTTCTCTGCACTTGTGGTGGTCGTTTGACCTTGTAAAGCGACCTTATAGGCAGATTCTTTATCCTTCATGCCTTTCATGGTCTCTTTCATCTTGCTGATGTTGGCATCAATTTGCGCCAGCTGGGTTTTCGCACCGACTTTATCAAATCCAGCTTTATCTTTTTGGATGCTGATTTTGGTTAAGGTGGCCTGGTTTTCGCTAATAACTTGTTTCATCGCCAGCGTCGATTTTTCAACCGCTGCGGTATCTTTGCTGATGTCATTATCCATAGCCTGCAGACGATCGGCTGTAGAGGCATAATCTTTTTTCAGGCCATCAAGATAGTAGTTAGCGGTCATACCTGCAGCACAGCCAGTTGCGCCACCAATTGCAGCGCCGGCAAGCGCTTTCTTCGAGTCACCTGCTAGCGCCCCTACTAACGCGCCGAGAGCTGCGCCGGATACGGCGCCTACGCCACAACCTTGTGCACCAGAAGCGCTAAAGAACTGTGATTGTTCTGTGGTGGTAAGGCGAGGATCCGGCTTTGTCCCAGACAGGAGAGAGCTTCCGGTATTGGCACAGCCTCCAAGTAACAATGCTGCGGAAATCACGATGCATGTGGTAGTTCGGTTAAATGTATTCACAATCTTTTTCCTTAAAAATAATTAAGTAACGACAAGCAAGCTGTATCAACTAAAAATTTAGAATTAGTAATGATTTTGTCCGACATTACTGATTATTGTATTAGTTATAAGATGTCAAAAGAGCTATTCAAAGAGTATTTAAATAATAAGCAATAAATTAATTGTAATGCGTTATTATGTGTTCGTAGGTATCCCGCACTGACAGCTTATGCAATTTTGTGTTTTCGTATCACTTTATGTTGGCCTTGCTGCTGAAACACATCTTTTTCAAAAATAATCGACATTTTCGAATTCGTAGGCCTTACCATGAAACATGGGAGGATATCTCCACATAAAACATACATTCCGTGAATGTATCTCAGCGTCTGACATTTTTCCAGTGTGTACAATTAGAATGTTGATTCAACTGATTAATCTGTATTAAACACACTAAAGATCATGCCAGAAATGCCGATAAATCACAAGTATGCTGCCGTCTTTACTTGTGATGTAGGTAGGGTTACAGTTCTTGTTTTCGCCGATGTAATCTGTATTTGATACCTTAATGTAGTTGTTTATTAGTTGCAGTGTTTTGTGTATGCGTGGAAGGATGAGTGTACGTAAAGTGGCAGGCGGGAATGTTAATGGAAACCTTGAAATATACTTTTGGGAGATAGGAGTGTTTTTAATTTAATATGCATGAAATTTTTATTCACTATCACCTTCTTGATTATATGTCCGTGATCTGATGCAAGTATCTATGAATCTAAAAAAGGGTGTAGTGAATCGCCACGGGTTTAACAGACACCTCAGAGTCATTTAAGATGGCTTAAAGAGAGGTGCCCATGAGCGGTAAGCGTTATCCCGAAGAGTTTAAAACTGAAGCAGTCAAACAGGTTGTTGATCGCGGTTATTCTGTTGCCAGCGTGGCAACACGTCTCGATATCACCACCCACAGCCTTTACGCCTGGATAAAGAAGTACGGTCCGGATTCTTCCACTAATAAAGAACAGTCAGATGCTCAGGCCGAGATCCGTCGTCTCCAGAAAGAGCTGAAGCGGGTTACCGACGAACGGGACATATTAAAAAACTGTCCATGGGTGAAACCCCGTCCTGAGTCTCAGAAACTCCCCGGAAAAGTTGGCAGGCTAATTTAGCGAAGGAAGCAGCCGTCGGCCTTTTGGTGGTATGACCCCGTAAAAAAACATGGTTCAGGGACTGTGGCGGATCCGGCAGTGGTGACTTTGATCCCGTTCAGGAAGGTGATTTCTCCGTCGTCCCCTCCTTCGTTCATCGAAAAATGAGCAAGGAGATTTCCATGAAAAAATCCTCCCGAATGTCTGTTATCCATCCTCATGCTGCGGGCGTTGATATTGGCGCTGAATTCCACGTAGTCGCCGTTCCACCGGATGCTGACGCCGAGCCGGTCAGAACTTTTCAAAGTTTCACTGGCGACCTTCATCGGATGTCCGACTGGCTCAAAACCTGTCACATTACGACCATTGCCATGGAGTCCACTGGCGTTTACTGGTTGCCTGCTTTTGAGATCCTTGAGGCTGCGGGTTTCAATGTGATCCTTGTTAATGCCAGAGACGCAAAAAATGTTCCCGGTCGCAAGACTGATGTCAATGACGCACAGTGGCTGCAGAAGCTGCATTCATTTGGCCTTCTTCGGGCCAGTTTCAGACCTGAACACGACATTTCCGTACTCAGGTCTTATTTGAGACAACGGGAACGCCTGACTGAATACCGGGCTGCTCATATCCAACATATGCAGAAGGCGTTGATGCAGATGAATGTTCAATTGCATCATGCCGTATCGGATATTACTGGCGTTACCGGTCTTTCAATCGTCAGAGCTATTGTCAGTGGTGAGCGCGATCCTTCAGTATTGATCCAGTATCGTGATGTCAGATGTAAAAAGACGCCAGAGGTTCTTCAACAGGCACTGACAGGGAACTGGCAGCCTGAACATCTTTTTGCACTTGAACAGTCGGTGGCATTTTTCGATTTTTACCAGGAAAAAATCCGTGAGTGTGATGATCAAATCGAAACTTCATTATTGCAGCTCAGCACCGGAACTGAAGAGCCTGAAGGAGTATTGCCCTCCGCCAGACATCGTACAAAACAGCCCAATCAGCTTTCCTTTGATGTCAGGCCATTACTCTGGAAAATTACCGGAGCAGACCTGACACAGATACATGGGTTCGGACCTTATCTGGCACTAAAATTCGTTGCCGAATGCGGTACTGACATGAATCGCTGGCCGGATGCGAGCCATTTTACCTCGTGGCTGTGTTTGTCCCCGGGGAATAAGATCTCCGGTGGAAAAGTACTGTCCTCGAAAACACGGCGTTCATCCAGTCGAATTGCTGCTGCACTAAGACTGGCAGCCACAACAATTGGCCGGAGCGATACAGCGCTGGGTGCTTTTTATCGTCGATTATCATCCCGTATCGGGAAAGCAAAAGCAGTCACTGCAACGGCAAGAAAACTGGCAATACTGTTCTACAATGCCCTTAAATACGGTCAGAAATATGTCGATCCTGGCGCGGATTATTATGAAGAGCGCTACCGTAATCGCGTACTCGACGGGCTTAAACGAAGGGCAAAATCACTGGGTTACTCTCTCCAGCAAGATCCCGAGTTATGCGTGTGAACCGGGAGTTTCTCAGGAAGCCGCTGTAGATTCAATTGGTCAGCGCAACAGTTATGTGAAAACATGAGGTTGCGGAGGATCTTTGGATGAGACGGACATTTACAGCAAAGGAAAAAGCATCTGTTTTTGAACTGTGGAAGAACGGAACAGGCTTCAGCGAGATAGCTAATATCCTGGGTTCGAAACCAGGAACCATCTTCACTATGTTAAGGGATACTGGCGGTATAAAACCCAATGAGCGCAAGCGGGCTGTGGCTCACCTGACGCTATCTGAGCGCGAGGAAATACGAGCCGGTTTGTCAGCCAAAATGAGCATTCGTGCGATAGCTACTGCACTAAATCGTAGTCCTTCGACGATCTCACGTGAAGTTCAGCGCAATCGAGGCAGGCGCTATTACAAAGCTGTAGATGCTAATAACCGGGCCAACAGGATGGCGAGAAGACCAAAACCGTGCTTACTGGATCAGAATTTACCGTTGCGAGAGCTTGTTCTGGAAAAGCTGGAGATGAAGTGGTCGCCAGAGCAAATATCAGGATGGTTAAGACGAACGAAGCCGCGTCAAAAAACACTGAGAATATCGCCAGAGACAATTTATAAAACGCTGTATTTTCGTAGTCGTGAAGCACTACACCACCTGAATGTACAGCATCTGCGCCGATCGCACAGCCTACGTCATGGCAGACGCCATACTCGTAAAGGTGAAAGAGGCACCATCAACATAGTAAACGGAACGCCAATCCACGAACGCTCGCGGCATATCGATAACAGACGCTCTCTGGGGCACTGGGAAGGCGATTTGGTGTCAGGTACAAAAAACTCGCATATCGCCACACTTGTAGACCGAAAATCACGTTATACGATCATCCTGAAACTCAGAGGAAAAGACGCTTTCTCAGTGAATCAGGCTCTTACAGAAAAATTCCTGAGCTTGCCACCTGAACTCCGGCAATCACTGACATGGGACAGAGGAATGGAGCTGGCTAGGCATCTAGAATTTACTGGTAGCACGGGCGTTAAAGTTTACTTCTGCGATCCTCAGAGTCCCTGGCAGCGAGGAACAAACGAAAACACTAATGGATTAATCCGACAGTACTTTCCCAAAAAAACCTGCCTTGCCCAATATACTCAACATGAGCTGGATAAAGTCGCAACTCAGCTAAACAACAGGCCAAGAAAGACACTGAAGTTCAAAACACCGAAAGAGATAATTGAAAGGAGTGTTGCGTTGACAGATTGAATCTACAGCGGCGTACTTCGCAAAGCTGTCCGACTGAGGTACGCCTTTATCCGTGACAACACCTGTTGCTGGCCTGTTCGCCTGCTCTGTCGGGTGCTGGATGTTCATCCCAGTGGTTTTTACGCCTGGCTTCAGCAGCCGCATTCTCAACGCCATCAGGCAGACCTGAGACTGACAGGACAGATTAAACAGTTCTGGCTGGAATCGGGATGCGTCTATGGTTATCGCAAAATCCATCTGGATCTGCGGGACAGCGGGCAACAGTGCGGAGTGAACAGAGTCTGGCGACTGATGAAACGTGTCGGGATAAAAGCTCAGGTCGGATACCGGAGCCCGCGGGCACGTAAAGGCGAGGCCAGTATCGTGTCGCTCAACAGGCTCCAGCGACAGTTCAATCCGGATGCTCCGGATGAGCGTTGGGTAACAGACATAACCTACATCAGGACCCACGAAGGCTGGCTGTATCTTGCTGTGGTTGTTGATCTGTTCTCACGCAAAATTATCGGCTGGTCCATGCAATCCCGGATGACAAAGGACATTGTCCTGAACGCACTGCTGATGGCTGTATGGCGGCGTAATCCCCAAAAACAGGTGCTGGTTCATTCGGATCAGGGCAGTCAGTACACAAGCCATGAGTGGCAGTCGTTCCTGAAATCACACGGCCTGGAGGGCAGCATGAGCCGTCGCGGTAACTGCCATGATAATGCGGTTGCAGAAAGCTTTTTCCAGTTGTTGAAACGCGAACGGATAAAGAAAAAGATCTACGGAACGCGGGAAGAAGCCCGCAGTGATATTTTTGATTACATCGAAATGTTTTATAACAGTAAGCGTCGGCATGGTTCCAGCAATCAGATGTCACCGACAGAATATGAAAACCAGTATTATCAACGGCTCGGAAGTGTCTAGATTATCCGTGGCGATTCACGATTGTTGATACTAACTAGGTCGATGCATTTGACCTGTATGATATTTGTAAAAGATCGAGAGTTGCCGTTGGAAGCTGTTGGAACCCGCTTGACCGATCTTGCAATCGCCTAGCAATTTTTTGTGAATTAGCAAAGGAGAGCAGGTCTTGATAAAAAAATCACATTATTTGTGCGTACTGTGAGTTGCCCCTGATTTACTAAAAAACAAATAAAAACAACGTCTTGTTGTAATTAAAAAAAAGATAAAGTTTAGGCCAAAGTGGTCGATAACTTGAATGACACAGGTAAGCCTGGCTTATACACCAAAAGGAAAATCTTATGGCACAAGTTATCAATACCAACAGCCTGTCGCTGTTGACTCAGAACAACCTGAACAAATCTCAGTCTTCCCTGAGCTCTGCTATCGAGCGTCTGTCCTCTGGTCTGCGCATCAACAGCGCTAAAGACGACGCAGCAGGTCAGGCGATTGCTAACCGCTTTACTTCGAACATCAAAGGTCTGACTCAGGCTTCTCGTAACGCCAATGACGGTATCTCCATCGCACAGACGACTGAAGGCGCGTTGAACGAAATCAACAACAACCTACAGCGTGTGCGTGAACTGTCTGTTCAGGCAGCTAATGGTTCAAACTCTGATTCCGATTTGGATTCTATTCAGGCTGAAATTACTCAGCGTCTGAGTGAAATTGACCGCGTATCTGGTCAGACTCAGTTTAACGGAGTGAAAGTTCTGGCTCAGGATAACACCCTGAAAATTCAAGTTGGTGCAAATGATAATGAAAGCATTTCCATCAATCTTAAAGAAATCACCAGTGGTACTTTGGGGCTTAATGGTTTCCGTGTTACAGGTGATAAAGCTGCAACTGCTGATCAGTTAGTTAAAGATTTTGGCGCTACAGGAACTACAAGTTATAGCCTCGGTGCTACAGCTTATAACGTTGACGTTAAATCTGGGGCTGTTACTACTGGTACCACTCCAGATAAAGTCTATGTAGGCGCTGCTTCTGGTTCATTAGTAACTAAGAGTGGTAACGCGGAAATAAACCCAGCCACAGGTACTCACGCTGCGGATGTAGCGAAGTTGGCTGCTGATGTTAAGCAGGGAGGAACTATTGATTGGAAAGGAACGACCTGGACTGCGACTGGCGATGCTACTGAGGAAGGAAATGGTAAGTTCACAGCTAATATTGATGGCAAAGAAATTACCTTGACAGTGACTGGGTCTACCAATGGTTCTACTGGTGCGGATGCTAGCCTTGCCATTTCGGGCGGGGGACTTTATGAAGAAAGTGCTGCGAATTCTAATAAACTAACTACTCATGCTAATAACGTTGCAGCTAAAGAGTCTGATCTTATCCAGCAGAAAGCAACAAAAACTGGTGGTGAATTGAGCATTGGTGCTGGCGCAAGTAAAGTTGATTATACTGTTGATGCAGGTGGTGCAGTTAAAGTTAAAGGTGATTCAGAAGTCATTTTTGTTAAAGACGCAGGATCTGCGAATGCAAGTCTTGTCAAACAAAGTGCTGCCAGCGAAGCTACTCGTAACCAGTTAGATGTATTAGATAAAGCGATCTCTCAGGTTGATACCTTACGTGGTGACCTCGGTGCGGTGCAGAACCGTTTCGATTCTACCATCACCAACCTGGGTAACACCGTTAACAACCTGACTTCTGCACGTAGCCGTATCGAAGACGCTGACTACGCAACTGAAGTGTCCAACATGTCCAAAGCACAGATCCTGCAACAGGCAGGTACTTCTGTACTGGCACAGGCCAACCAGGTTCCACAGAACGTACTGTCTCTGCTGCGTTAATATAGTTTATAGTACTAAGCCCCGTGATTGCGGGGCTTTTTTGTTTAATGTGCTAAAACTGGTTCTAAGGTACAATAGTTATGAATGACATCTCATATGGTCGAGAAGCGGAAAAATGGCCTCGGGAATATTCTATGCTTGCTCGCAGGATACAATTTCTACGCTTCAATGATTATCCTGTGAAGCTGGTAAGCAGTAATGGGCAATCAATAATTGGTTATATTTCAAAGTTTAATCAGAAAGAAAATATGATCTTGGCATCTGATGAAGCTAAGGGAAGCAATAGGATTGAGGTAAAACTTGAGTTTCTCGCATCACTCGAAGAATTGCCGATTGGCGAAAATTTAACCGCAAGACTTATTGCTGCTGATCTTTTTAATGTTCAGCCATGTGATCCAACAAGGAAGGACTTTTTCTCTATTTGCAATAAATGTTTCAAACAAGGGGTGGGTATAAAAGTACATATGCTAGATGGGCGCATTCTGATAGGTGAAACAACTGGCGTTAATGCTTGTCAGGTTGGAATGATTAGACCTAATGGCAACCATATGCAGATCATGTTTGACTGGGTTAGCAGAATAACCTCTTCAGATTACTCTGATTAAACTTTCATATTATCAGTTGGTTATCAGTGTTTTTAAAAGGATATTTGGTCAAGAGACTGAATAACTAATTCGAAAAATATGGATTCGTTTAGCTGATCTTGCACCTTGTTTTGTTTTCAACATGACGTTACGAAAGGAGGCCGCTAGATGCAGCCCCTGAGATGCGTCACCGGAAATCTTTCTTTGAAAATTTGTACGTTACATCGTCAGAGTCCGCGTGTAACTCTTTCACTGTGAGTTCGTCATCTCGAACCATAAACACCACATTAAATTCAACATTACCAGTGCCCCGCCAACGGTTAGAACTTTGACCTGATTCTTTCCAAATCACGTTGTCATCAGATAATTTACAGTCGAATGAAAAACGCTGGTTATCCGAAGGGCGGATGTATGAAACATTAAACACCCCAGCCGTTTTCGTTTTGGCTACTTGAGTTTTACCCACATTCTTACCAAACATACCTGCAATTGCTGCCCTACAGACTTGAGATTGAGTGAATGGTGTAGTTGATGCTGGCATAAGGTTCACCGACGCAGCTTTCTTTACCTTTACAGCTTCAGGCGCAACAAATGGCTGACTTGTTGGGGCATCGTTGCTAGCTACATCATTCGAGTAATAGGAGTTCCCCGTATTCTCGCTACCTCCGCCACTACATCCTTTATAAATCGCGATCGCGATGATACCTAAAAAAATGAATCCTCTCACTGGAGTCTGATATGGTTTTTTAACACCACACCCTGGACACACTTTCGCTTCTGAAGAAACCTTCTGCCCACACTCTCTGCAAGACCTCATTGCCATGATACAAGCCCTTAATTATTAACTGCGACGGTATACCGCCCGCCTTTGTCCTTAATTACATACTGATAGACTTCATCGCAGAACACAGTGACTGAGCCACCAAAAGCCGCAGGGAAGACACCATTCACTTTGTCACATTGATAACCAGCATCACGAACAACAGCCTGACTTTCTGATTTCAGTTCAGGCGAGCCATCTTCCGCCAGTACACCATTGCATATACCAAGCCCCAGAAATATCGCAAAAATCTTCTTCAAAACAGTCTCCTTAGCTGGAAAGAGTTAGTACCCCATGGGCAAATACATGGATGTATGTTAATCACTTTAATCGATCGAAATCATAAAATCGATCGGTAAAATTGATCATTGTGGTTACTATAATCATCTGAACGAGAGAAGGCTACTAAGTAGCCATGATTGGTGAGCAACGACATTGAGGGGTTAAAGATGAAAGGTACAGTATTGATATTATGCGGTTTATTGTTACCGTTTAGCGCTAATGCGGGTCGAATAACGATGAGCAACCCGGAACAGTCAATCACGAAGAGTGGTCGCACTTTGTGCGTCTACTCCAATAGCATTTACACGTTTACCTACGTCACGAAATCGAAACATTGCCCGTACAGCAAAAGCTTCGACACGACTGATAGCGAGTAAATTTCAGGGCTATCGTTGTGATACAAAGTGGGATACAGTCTGTGATACAAGACAACGCAAACGCTACAGATGCCTGACGTATGGTTGATTTTTCCTGACTTATCGGCCTGGTTTAATCCGCAGAGCTGAAAGACATTTTTAGCCAGATCAATACCCAGAAATACGATATTCAGGGTGATTCTCCTGCTAAACACATTTCGTACAGTTAACCGCAGAGGGAGGAGGTAGCCCATCCCATTAACTGGAAGTTCAGATACGGCGGCGTGGAGGCTTCTGATATTAAAAAGATCAAGGATCTTGAGGACGTAAATTTTGTTCCGTTTGTTATACAATGTTGAAAGTGATTAATTGGTTATAAACTCCACGGATTAAGTATTTAGTTGGCGTTAACATTCTCTTGGGACTTCAGGGTAGAGGACAGAATATAAGATAAAAAAAACCATTCCTCACGGGGTAGGAATGGTCAAATAGTAGTATCCTGGTTCTTAATACATCAGGGTACAGGAATGATAATGCCAGTTGTCACAATTCAAACGGTCAATAAGACGTTTGAATATACCCCATTTTTGTTAAGTAACGTTCAATTAATGCTTGGGCATATGGTATGCTCTTGAGTGAAGCTAGGATGAAATTACTTAACGATTGAACTTGCTAAATGAATCCAAGCCAAACAGCAGATGGTTGTTTTGTTTTCAGGTGTCGGTAGTAATGATACCACCAGTTGTACAGTAAATGGCCTTACATGTCTTACATCACTTTTAGTCTCTAGGCTTAAACGGGAAGGGGGTTACCTAGTTTACTAATCATACAGAATGTTTATGGTAACTACTTCATTAGACTGTATGATGCAAACATCAGTAACAGTAGTATAGGAGGAGTCACCGATTAAAATGGTTGACTATTGTATGGATACAAATAGTTACAATCCCCAGAAATATTAACTGATAAAGATATAGCAGTATCAGGTATAGTCATTCAGATAGTAATAAACTGATTATTTGTGAATGGATGTACTATCAACTCATTTAGTCTATTTTCTAATTGTATTTATCACAAAAAAATCACAAAACAAAGTAGGGCTCAGTATTCAAAATACCTTACCTTTGCGATTGCAAACCTCCAGTAAGAAAAATAAATTACAAATAAAAGTATCATACGATGGTAAGTATCATTTGTTTTTCTGTAAATTATTTAGAAAAACTAGCGAACTAGTCTACATATAGTAAAACACACTGACATAGGCGACAACAATGCTAGGGATAGTTGCTATTGGAATAAAATGACAAATTTCATCATGTTACAAATATATTAATATTTTTTTTCATTGCTCGGTCATATGATGAAATATAATAATATGATATAAAATATTTTGATTTTATATAAAAATTAATTTTGTACATTAATGCAAGGGTATTACGTATTAATTTTTCTAATGCATTAAGATTGATTTCAACCCTGTTAATTTTTATTGCTACGTTAAAGATTGCTATCATATTATGGTGGTATCGTTTCCGGTAATATATTTCCTGTAAATGAGGCATCTCTTGAAAATATAAAGCCAGTACTTGTCGTATAATTAAAACTCATATTTTTTGTTTTTTTTTTGAGCTGGGTATTTTATTTCGTAAAAGAAGGCTGTTTTTTGTTTATATATCTGAATATTTCTTCATGTTTTTACTCGGGTGATAAAAATCAATAACTAAGGTATACTTCAAAAAACGAACCCTGGTATCATCTAATATAAATTCATCCAGAGCTAGTTTGTATCCCCGGGCATGAAGTTTTCTGATGGTTTGAAACAGGGAATCATCTGTGGTTTCAAGAGGTTATGACATCATTTTATCATTCTGGAGACGATTGATGAGACTACTGATAATTATTTGATAAAGTATATTGATAAATGAGTTATTAGCAACGTTTCTGAAAAGTAGCTCATATGAGACTGTGTGCATTTTTATCAAAAATAGGTTATCTGCCAAAAAATGAATAAACCTCTTGTCCTTAAAAATAAAAAAAATGAGTAAAAACAATATCATAATTGCAATCCATTCGCATTAATAAATTAGAT
This sequence comes from Citrobacter sp. RHBSTW-00599, assembly GCF_013784065.1. Classification (NCBI taxonomy): domain Bacteria; kingdom Pseudomonadati; phylum Pseudomonadota; class Gammaproteobacteria; order Enterobacterales; family Enterobacteriaceae; genus Citrobacter; species Citrobacter sp. RHBSTW-00599. The sequence goes on from NZ_CP056717.1 coordinate 839,633, forward strand.
TATTAAAAATGACAAACATCATAGTTTTTTATCAAAAAAAACCGGGAGTATGCGACATCATTCTTCCCGGTAAATAAACAGTGTAACTTGCTGTATTCTGACTTCCTTGTGGGACTGCAGTATATATTTTTAATATTAATTGAAAATGATCTGTATCATAAATTATTTTGATTCCCGGGAGGCAGGTATAAAGAAATTTTGTCCTGATGGGTATTTCCCGCACTGTCCTGTCCTAATTGTAGGAGAAATCCAAATAGGTTGTAAACTACAAAAAAAGCCCCAAGAGTGGGGGGGTATGAATCAAACCTTTTTTGTATATTTGGGCGTATTTAGCTTTTCTTTACCATCATAGAATGGTCATGCCACAATAGCTACCTGAAAAAAGTGTGTTTTTAGCAAAATAGGGCAAATGCACTATTTTATAATATTTTTTTTGTGCAATTTAATATTGCATTGTAATTAATATAGTTGTTGTCATCAATACATTGCCTGTCAACCATGCGAAAGAGTTGTTGCGCTGCTACGTCACCCTCTCTGTAAGCTAATTTTTACCCCACTGATGGTGCGCTTTTATTAATCACGTCACTTCACAGTTTCTAATTCATTAGATTTATAAATATATATACCTTGATCATAATCAATCTGTGAAAATCTTATGTAAATTAAGGTCATCCTTGGATGCAATGAGGGTACTTATAATGAAAAAAAGACTAAATGAGATTTTAAATATACAAATCTCACGGCGGGAGACTGTCACGACAGCAGCAAAAATTGGTTCTGCCGTTGTATTAAGCAACGCGATTTCTGTGCCATTTTCATCAAGTGCGCTGGCGGCGCCGGAAGCAGCCACTATAAACAATGGTGAAACCGTGCGCCATAGTGCCTGCCTGGTTAACTGCGGCAGTCGCTGCGCGCTGAAGGTGATCGTTAAAGATGATCGCATCGTGCGTATCGAACCCGAAGACGCGATTGATGATACGGTATTTGGCCAACACCAGATTCGCCCCTGCTTACGTGGGCGATCCAATCGCTGGCGCGTGTACAGTCCGGATCGCATTAAATATCCCATGAAGCGGGTCGGTAAACGTGGCGAAGGCAAATTCAAGCGTATTAGCTGGGAAGAAGCCACCGCGTTTATTGCGGCGGAACTTCAACGCGTAACCGAAAAATATGGCCGCGAAGCCATTTATTACAACTATCAGTCCGGGGCCTATTATCACACCCAGGGAACGCCCGCCTGGAAACGTCTGTTAAATCTCACCGGCGGCTATCTCAATTACCATAACACTTACTCCACCGCGCAAATTGCCAGCGCCACTCCGTATACCCACGGTAAATACGTCGGCAGCCATTTCTCGCAAATCGCCCATTCCGATCTGGTGGTGTTTTTCGGGATGAATCTGTCGGAAACGCGCATGTCGGGCGGTGGCCAGGTGGAAGAGCTGCGCCGGGCGCTGGAAGCATCAAAAGCCAGGGTGGTGATTATCGATCCGCGCTATACCGACTCAGTGGTCACCGAGCATGCCGAATGGTTGCCGATCCGCCCTACCACCGACGCCGCGCTGGTGGCCGGTCTGGCCCATACGCTGATTAGCGAAAAGCTGATTGACGAAGCGCTGGTCAATCAATACTGCGTCGGTTTTGACCGCTCCACACTGCCGGAAAACGCGGCGCCTAACGCCAGCTATAAAGACTACGTGATGGGCACCGGCGACGACGGCATTGAGAAAACGCCGGAATGGGCGGCGCAGATCACCGGTATCCCGGCAACGCGTATAAAACAGCTGGCGCGGGAAATCGCAGCGGCGTGCGCCTGCTATATTGGTCAGGGATGGGGCCCGCAGCGTCATGCTAACGGCGAACAAACGGTACGCGCTATCCAGACGCTACCCGCAATCACCGGCCATTTTGGATTGCCGGGCACCAATAACGGCAACTGGCCTTATGGCACCCCATACGGCGTGCCGCTGCTGCCTACCGGCACCAACCCGGTTAAAGCATCGATCCCCTGCTATCTGTGGACCGATGCGATCCTCAATCCGGAAAAAATGACCGCCACCACCATGGGCGTGAAAGGAGTCGAGAAGCTCAACGTCGGCATTAAGCTGTTTTTCAATCAGGCCGGTAACGCGCTGCTGAACCAGCACGGTGACATCAACCGTACCCGTAAAATCCTCGTCGATGAATCGCTGTGCGAAACCATCATCGTGATTGAAAACCATATGACGCCGAGCGCTAAATACGCCGATCTACTGCTGCCGGAAACCAGCTATCTGGAAGCGGAAGATCTGGTGGACAGCTCCTATGCGGCGGGTTCCCACAACTATATGATCGCCCTGCAAAAAACCATCGCGCCGATGTAGGAAGTGCGCAGCACCTATGACATCTGCGCCGATATCGCCGGGCATCTGGGGCTGCGCGAGCAGTACACCGAAGGGCGCACCCAGGCTCAGTGGGCGGAATATCACTATCAGCAAATACGCGAGAAACGCCCGTATCTGCCAGAATGGTCGGTCGCCAAAAACAAAGGGATCATCGACCAGAAAATCGCCACCGAACGCCAGAGCATTGCGTTTATCGATTTCCGCGAAGATGCCGTAGCTCATCCGCTGGAGACGCCGTCCGGCAAGATCGAAATTTACTCCCAGGCGCTGGCGGACCTGGCGCAGAAATGGACCCTGCCGGAAGGCGATCGCATCCCGGCGGTACCGGAGTTCTGCGTGGTGAAAGAGTCGCATCTGAATAAAGAACTGACGGCGAAATACCCGCTACAGCTCAGCGGTTTCCACACCAAAGGCCATACCCACTCTACCTACACCAACGTGCTGGCTCTGCATGAAGCGGTACCGGATGAGGTATGGCTTAACCCGATTGATGCCCGTGCGCGGCAGCTCGCTTCCGGCGATATCGTGCACGTGTTCAACGATCGCGGCGTGGTGGAGATCCCCTGTAAGGTGACCAACCGCATTCTGCCAGGCGTGGCGGCGATGCCGCAGGGCGCGTGGACACGTCTTAACAATGAAGGTGTTGATGTCGGCGGTTGTATTAACTCGTTGACCAGCCATCTGCCATCGCCGCTGGCGAAAGGTAACCCGCAGCACACCAACCTGGTTGAGATTAAACGCGCTTAAGGAGTGAATAAAAATGAAACAGTATGGCTTTTACGTTGACTCCTCGCGCTGCTCGGGCTGTAAAACCTGCCAGGTGAGCTGTAAGGACAACAAAGATTTAGATGTGGGACCGAAGCTGCGCCGGGTGTATGAATACGGCGGCGGCAGTTGGGTGCAGGAAGGTGATAGCTGGCACAACGACACCTTCAGCTACTACCTGTCGATTGCATGTAATCATTGCGATCAACCCACCTGCGTAGCGGGCTGCCCGACCGGGGCGATGCACAAGCGCGAGGAAGACGGGCTGGTTCTGGTGGACGATTCCCTCTGCGTGGGCTGCCGCTACTGTGAAATGCGCTGCCCGTATGGTGCGCCGCAGTTTGATGCCAAAGCGAAAGTGATGCGCAAATGCGACGGTTGTCTGGATCGGCTGGAAGAGAATCTGCGTCCGATTTGTGTGGATTCCTGCCCGCAGCGCGCGCTGGATTTTGGGCCGATCGATGAACTGCGCCAGAAGTACGGTGTGGAGAACCAAATCGCCCCTCTGCCATCTGCCAACTTTACCCATCCCAATCTGGTGGTGAAACCGCATCCGAAAGCGCGGCCAACCGGCGATACGGAAGGCGCGATTCAGAATTTACGGGAGGTGCGTCATGCATGAGTTACCGCTGGTTTTCTTTACGGTTCTGACGCAGAGCGCGGTTGGCGCGTTCACTGTTCTGCTGATCGGCAACGCGATGGGCCATATTGAGCCGCGCCGTCTGACAATAGGCCTGTTCGCTGCGGTATGCCTGTTTGGTCTGGGCGTGGTGATGGGTATTTTCCATGTTGGGCAGCCACTACGCGCCATGAATATGCTGTTCCGCGTCGGGTCTTCGCCGATGAGCAACGAAATCGCGCTCTCGGCGGTTTTTGGTACCATCGCAGGCATCGCAGCGCTGGGATTGCTGCTGGATCGCGGGGCGCGTAAGCTGTTTATCGCGCTGGCCTGGGTTGCGGCGGCGGTTGGCGTGGTGTTTGTTTTCGCTATTCCGCGCATATACCACTTGCCGACGGTGACCACCTGGAGTTCGTCCTGGACCACCGTCGTTATGCTGCAGACACCGCTGATCGGCGGAGGGGCGCTGGCGGCTGCGCTGGGCGTGTGCCGTCTGGGGCTGATAGTCAGCATCGTCGGGATTATCGTCAGTTTCTGTCTGCGGCCAGGCTACCTGTCCACCATCCTGCTGGCCGATGCCCCGCTGGCAGCGGCGCAGTCTGACTGGTTTACCGCCCAGACTGTACTGCTGGCGGCTGGCACGTTGGGTGCGCTGGTGTATATCCGCGCCAGAAGCGGCCAGACGCTGCTGTTCGCCAGCGCTGTTGTGGTGATTGCTGCCGAACTGATTGGCCGTATCGCGTTTTACAATCTCTGGACGTTGCCGATGTAACGCTCTGTCGGGTGGGTTTCGGCCTGCCCGATCGCCGTATTAAGAAGGAATGATGTATGTCTTCTGCCGCTATACTGCCGCGTATTCTTGGCGCGCTGTTTTATTATTCGCCACAACGTCCTGAAGTTAAGGCGCTGATTGAATGCCTGCCAACCCTGCCGTCGCTGTATGCCTGGCGCGATCTGCACACCATCACTCAACTGTGTGAAGCCAGGCCCATGGATGCTGATGAAGAACCCGGCTGGCAATATTCAGTGCTGTTCGAAGGTCAGGGGGAAATGGTCGCGCCGCCCTGGGGCTCGGTCTATCTGGAAAAAGATAACCTGCTGATGGGCGAAACCACGGCCCGCTACCGCGGATTTTTACGCAGTCACGGTCTGGCGTTTGATGGCCAACAACAGGAGCCGGAAGATCAGTTTGGTCTGATGCTGCTGGCCAGTTCCGCATTTATCGAACGTGATAATCCCCGAGCCGCCACGGCGTTGCTGGAACAGTTCCTGCTGCCCTGGGCACCGCGCTATCTTGAATGCCTGCAACATAACCACGTCAGCCCGTTTTACGCCCGGCTGGCGCAGGTAGCCGAACTCTATTTGCAGGACGTTAAACAGCAACAGGGGCTTAACCCAGTAGAAGCACGGATTTTCTTCTGATGAATAAAACCGAACGCTATTACCAGCAATATATGTCTCATCGCCACGTCAGTCGTCGAGGGTTGTTTCGGGCGTTTGTGACAGCATCACGTAACGTTACGCCGCCGCCAGCCGCTTTGCCACCGTGGCCGCTGCCGCCCGGCGCGGTGACCATCGCGCAATTTTTTGCCCGCTGCGATAAATGTCAGCAGTGCGTTCAGACTTGCCCGATGGGTGTATTGGTTCCCCATCAGGAGGGGTTCCCGCGATTGGCTATTGAATACGCCAGCTGTGATGGCTGCGCGGCGTGCATTCAGACGTGCCCGACGGGAGCATTACAGCCGCAGCCGTGCTTCGACACCCGGCTTCGTCCAGTTTTTACTGATGCCTGCATTCACAGCTCCCGGGGATGCGATCGCTGTGTGGAAGTTTGCCCACAACGGGCCTGTACTATTGACGAATCCAGCCTGCCGAAGGTCGATGCTGGCCGCTGTAACGGCTGTGGTGAGTGTCTGGTCCAGTGCGACCGTTATGCAGTGATGCTGCATCCGGTGGTATAACCCCTGCCAGCCAGAGCCTTTTTCACAGGAAGTACATACAGCGCACTTATAAAGGTGATACAACTTGTACGGGGGAATTACCGTGTTCATTCGAAGCTCCCGACGCCTCTCTCACACATCGAAGGAACCGGAACGTATGCTACCGCATTAACACACTATTTTATTAAAAATGAGATTTATGTTGTCGAAGTTAACAGGCCAGAACGCTCAAAACACAGGCTTGAAGGGAAGTCAGATCCACTGGATGCAGAAAATGCAGTGCGGTGCGAGTGAATCTCTCAGGATTATTAGTATTGCCCGACGTAGTACAGTAAAAGCCCACACTCAGGCGATTAATCAGCTTCGTGCGCTGCTGGTCAGTGCCCCGTAGGATGTTCGTGACAACCTCTGTATATCGAAACTGCACGAATGCGTAGCCTCCTGCATTAGCTGAGAAGTTTCAAAGTACTCTCCATTGCGTATAGCTTTCTACAGCACGCTTTGAAGCCTTGCGAAACGATGAATGGCCCTGACTGAAGAGATGAATGAACTGGATGAATCATTGGATAAACTGACCCGTAAATATACCAGTAATCTTCGTAGTCAGTTTGGTGTAGGTCCACAGGCGACAGCCATACTGCTGGCCATTGCAGATGCTCACCCCGAACGTTTAAAAAATGAAGCGGTCCCGGCATCGCTCATTGGCGTAAATTCACTACCAGCATCACCAGGAAAAACAGTCAGGCATAGATTAAACCGTGGAGGCTCACGTGAAGCAAAAAATGCTCTGTGGACAATAGCCCTTGTGCGTATGCGTAGTGATCCGCGCACCAGAATCTATGTTGACAGATGAACTGGTGAAGGACTATCGACTAAAGAGATCCTGAGATGCCTCAAACGCTACATCGTCCGAGAACTCTACTTATTGATTTTATCGGATCCAGCCTATGCCCAATAGCCCGCTCTTGACATATGAGCGTCAATAGTCCAAAGGAACGCTTCTTCCGAAGTCTGAAGAATGACTGGGTGCCAGTAACGGATTACGTAAGCTTCAGCTATGCAGCCCACGCAATAACGGACTATATCGTTGGATATTATGGCATACTCAGACAGCACGAATATAACAGTGAGTTGCCACAAAACGAATCAGAAAATAGATACTGGAAAAAATCTAATGCAGTGGTCAGTTTTAGTTGGGCACTGCACATCGAGCCGTGGGCATGGGTTGTTAATAACAGCCTGGCGGCAGCTGAACCGTCTTCACTATTCCTGAAAACCAGGGCGAACCGCGAGCAGCCTCTCATCTCTGATGTGGAAGAGCAGTATGCAAAGCGTATTGCATTAACAGCGCTACAGAGCGAAGAGCCGGTTGGTATTTGCTGGAAGAAATGACGAAATAAAGATGAAGGGGGCAAATGCCCCCTTCATCTTTATTTCAGTCTTTTAACTGCATCATTAACGACTTTTTCACCATCTTCTTTGGTGAAAGCCGTTTTCTGGGCATCTGGAAGGATATCCAGAACCACCTCCGAAGGACGGCAAAGTTTAGTTCCCAGTGGCGTCACTACAATCGGACGGTTAATCAGAATCGGATGTTTCAGCATAAAGTCGATTAGCTGGTCGTCAGTAAATTTATCTTCTGCAAGACCCAGTTCCTCATACGGGTCGACGTTCTTACGTAGCAAAGCCCGAACGGAAATGCCCATATCTGCAATGAGTTTGACCAGCTCATCGCGTGACGGTGGATTTTCAAGGTAATGAATAACGGTCGGTTCATTACCGCTGTTGCGGATCATCTCCAGCGTATTACGCGACGTGCCGCAGGCCGGATTGTGATAAATAGTGATGTTGCTCATATCTGTATCTCATTACAAAGTGAAAGAGAGACGTAGCGCCAGCGCGGTCAGCGTTACAAACAGCACAGGCAGAGTCATGATGATCCCGGTGCGGAAATAATATCCCCAGGTGATGGTCATGTTCTTCTGTGAAAGTACATGCAGCCAGAGCAGCGTTGCCAGGCTACCAATAGGTGTAATTTTCGGGCCCAGATCGCAGCCAATCACGTTGGCGTAGATCATCGCCTCTTTAATAACGCCAGTTGCAGTGCTTCCATCGATAGAAAGAGCGCCAACCAGCACGGTAGGCATGTTGTTCATGATGGAAGACAGGAAAGCCGTCAGGAAGCCAGTACCCAGCGTCGCAGTCCAGAGTCCTTTATCCGCCAGTACGTTCAGCACACCTGAAAGGTATTCGGTTAGCCCTGCGTTGCGCAGACCGTAGACCACCAGGTACATCCCCAATGAGAAGATGACGATCTGCCAGGGTGCCCCACGCAGCACTTTACCGGTGTTAATGGCATGGCCGCGTTTTGCCACCGCAAACAGAATGATGGCCCCTGCCGCCGCAATCGCGCTGACCGGGATACCCAACGGCTCCAAGACGAAAAAGCCAACCAGCAGAAGAATTAAAACTATCCAGCCGGTTCTGAAGGTTGCCAGATCTTTAATCGCCTTTGCGGGTGCTTTCAGGAGAGCCAGGTCGTAAGTCGGCGGAATATCTTTGCGGAAGAAAAGATGCAGCATAACAAGAGTGGCAGCAATGGCTGCAATATCCACCGACACCATTACCGATGCATATTCGGTGAATCCCAGACCAAAGAAGTCCGCCGAGACGATATTCACCAGGTTCGACACGATAAGCGGCAGGCTGGCTGTATCGGCAATAAACCCGGCAGCCATGACAAATGCCAGAGTAGTACCTTTACTGAAACCTAATGCAAGCAGCATGGCGATGACAATTGGAGTAAGAATCAATGCCGCACCATCGTTGGCAAACAGTGCCGCCACCGCTGCACCGAGCAGAACGATATACGTAAAGAGCAAACGGCCACGACCTTTACCCCAGCGCGAAACATGCAATGCCGCCCATTCGAAAAAGCCTGATTCATCAAGCAGCAGGCTGATAATAATCACGGCAATAAATGTTGCCGTCGCGTTCCAGACGATATTCCACACCACCGGAATATCGCCCACATGCACAACACCAGATATCAGAGCCAGTCCAGCGCCCAGCATTGCACTCCAGCCAATCCCTAATCCCTTTGGTTGCCAGATAACCAAAACAATGGTCAGGACAAAAATAGCGCCTGCCAGTAACATAAAACCTCCTGACAGGGCGACTTTGTCGCCCTGTATATGCCAAAAAATTAACTCATCAATTCTCTGAGCTTTTCAATACCGGTGGGCTCTGACGCCAGCACCGGAACAAGCGCTATACGGTCAGCGTGTTGATTATTAACAGCCTCAATCTGAGGCAGTTCCTGATGAGCACGCTGGCAAAGCAACGAAGAACGCGTATCCGCAATGGAAAAGCTGTCATTGATAATCCAGCCCCACGGATGAATCCCCGCTCTTTCAAGGTCAGCCTGCAGGTTTGCCGCTTCCTGCACTGGTGTGGTTTCAGGAAGCGTAACAAGCAGAACTTTGGTTCTATCCGGATCCTGAAGCTGCATCATTGGGGTAGTAAAATGACCTTTACTCCCCATTTTTTTGGCAATCTCCCGGTGGTAAGCCCCGGTCGCATCCAGCAGCAATAGCGTGTGTCCCGTAGGGGCGGTATCCATGACAACAAACCGTTTACCCGCTTCACGAATCACCCTGGAAAAAGCCTGAAACACGGCAATTTCTTCAGTACAGGGAGAGCGTAAATCCTCCTCCAGTAGCCGTTTCCCTGCTTCGTCCAGATCTCTTCCCTTCGTCTCAAGAACATGCTGGCGATAGCGTTCGGTTTCATCGTGAGGGTTGATGCGGCTGACCTGCAGGTTTTTGAGGCTGCCGTTCAGCGTTGTACTCAGGTGTGCAGCAGGATCAGAGGTCGTGAGATGCACGTCAAATCCCATGTCCGCCAGCCTTACGGCGATGGCAGCAGCCATCGTGGTTTTCCCTACGCCACCTTTGCCCATCAGCATAATCAGGCCGTGTTCACTGCGAGCGATATCATTGACCAGGCCAGAGAGCGATAAGTTTTCAGGTGTGTACTGGATGTTCGTTACCGGGAGCGGTAATGCCTCAGAACGGGTATCCAGCAGTCCCTTCAAGGCTGAAACACCAACCATATTGACTGGCTGTAGTGATAGGGTATCTGTCAGTAGCTCAGATAAACCGGCAGGAAGATTTGCCAGTGCCTCCTGCTCACGTTGCCATATCGCAGCGGCCAGGGCGTCATGTTCAGCTTCGGTTTTAGGTAGCACACCATTAATAACCAGGTACTGGTTTTTCAGGCCAATTGCAGCCAGTTCTTCATGGGTGCGGGCGACTTCCTGCAGCGTAGATTTTTGCAGTCTTGCAACCAGAACCAGGCGGGTACGTTCAGGATCGGATAACGCCTCTACTGCATGAGCATACTGCTCATGCTGCTTTTCCAGCCCGACCATTGGGCCAAGACAGGAAGCACCATCTGGATTATTTTCAATGAAGCTACTCCAGGCACCGGGAAGCTGGAGAAGGCGAATCGTGTGGCCCGTCGGCGCTGTATCAAAAATGATGTGATCGAAGCGGGTCAGAAGGGAAGCGTCTGTCAATAAGCCGGTGAACTCATCAAACGCCGCAATTTCAGTGGTACAGGCTCCTGAAAGTTGCTCGCTGATACTGTTAACAACGTCATCAGGCAGAAGACCTTTGATAGGATCAACGATTCTGGAGCGGTATTGTTGGGCGGCTTCCTGCGGGTCAATCTCCAGAGCGGAAAGTCCAGGAACTGCCGTCACAGGGCGAATGGTGTTACCGATAGCCTGGTCGAATACCTGTCCGACATTCGAGGCAGGATCGGTACTGACCAGCAAAACCCGTTTACCCTGTTCGGCAAGGCGGATAGCCGTCGCGCAGGAAATGGAGGTTTTTCCTACGCCTCCCTTACCGGTAAAAAACAGATAAGGCGGGATGTTCTGTAAGAATTTCATATGTCCTCCTGACATATCAGCAACAGGAAGTATTACCACCACAGCAACTGGTGGGAGCTAACCCTACCCTCTCCAGCGGTATACCAAACCAGCGAGCTATCTCAGCACGTTTTGGGTACCGCCCTGCCATCACCGTTTCGCCATCCAACAGCAGTAGCGGAAGCCCTTCTGCTCCAGATGCTTCCAGGAATGCTTTCGCTTTCTCGTTCTGAACAAAGCTCATAGGCTGCTGTGCCAGATTGTAACGTTCAACCTGTACGCCACGTCCTTTCAGCCACTGCACATCTGCAGAGAAATCAACCAGAACCTGATCGACATCTGAACCACATACGCCGGTACTGCAGCACATTGCCGGGTCAAACACCGTTAACGTTTTCATTCCAAATACCTCACATTCGAAAAATCATATGTGTTCAGGCAAATTTTTTAGATGCAAACAGTCTTACCGCTACCAGAGCAGTTTGCCGATGCCAACTTACGGGCGATGGCCTGTACGTCGTCCTGTTGGCTTAACCAGGCCTGCTCAATCACCTGAGCGGCCCAGGAAGGAATATGCGGGGATAAGCGGTAGTGAACCCACTTGCCCTGTTTGCGATCCTGCAATAATCCACTTTCACGTAGCATTGCCAGATGACGGGAGATCTTGGGCTGCGACTGATCCAACGCCGTGCAAAGATCGCACACGCATAGCTCTCCCATCTCCCTGAGCAGCAACACGATGCTCAGACGGGTTTCATCGGAGAGGTTTTTGAAGAGTTGTAAAGAAGTGAGAGACATCAAACCTCCAGAGTATTTACCTACAGGATACTCGGTATGAACCAAAATTCAACTAATATACGGAAAATCATATGTGTTTTTTTTCAAACAGAGTCGATCGCACCAAAAATTTGTGCTTAGGATAGTATTAAATTACATTCTGTGCTAATAATAACTTTATTGATAATTGAAAAACTTAGTGGACCATCAATAATTACCTTTCAGGCAGGGAAAAATCCTTTTCTACTATTCGAAACACCCATTCCTACGAATTCAGTATATTTTAGATTTTCCTTTAGTAACGGAGATGGTTCTTCATTTTAAAGAACTATTATCTGTCCTAATGTAGTTTCGTTTCCTGGACATAAATAGAAACGTTCTTTGATGCTTTTATCTAAAATTTCTTCATCTTCATTATCCACTAAATGCTTTGGTTATTTATAATTAACCACTGGGAGCCAATAATCAGAAAATCTGAGGTAGGGTAACCATTATTAATTCCCTTTTCCGTCAAACAATCATGAATGCAGTTAAGAAAAGCCTTCTTTTATCTTTGCCGAAAAATATGTGTTGACGATGGTTTGCATAAAGCAATTCTACTTACTAATAAATCCCTAATGGCTTTATGCTTAGTTCTTTTTGTTTTCTTTGCTACCTCAGCAAGACGAGCGCTTAAACTATCTATTTTTTTTCATCGTTCTCCTGTTTACTGAGAAGAAGATATTATTACCCGATCAAAATGAACTTCTGTTTAGCAACCTGAGGACTGATTACCATACGTGTTGTCCATTATCAGAGCCAGCTATGATCCCTGGTTGTTTTATTCCAGTCATGAAGGATAGACAGTAAAACCGTTCGGACTGCGCAGAGCCCACGGGGGAGTCAGAATCTGTAACGCACTCATAACCCAGGTGTAGCCCGACTGCAGGAGCATACTGAGTGACCAGAATTCACTTGCTGCAGCTGTAAGTAATAGCGTGACCAGAATGAGCACAATGGCTGACGTTATTCGCTCAACCCGGTGATATGACCGTATTGCGGCCTTTACGGGAAAACCTGCCAGTTCCTGATAATCCTGTTCATCCAGAAAACCATATAACTTACTTCTCCAGATGGTTCTGTTTTTTTCCAGCAGTGAAAGGGCATGACGGTTGATATAGATCGACATTCCGTATGAGATGGCGATATACAGGGCCAGTGCACAAAATGCCAGGGCATACACTTTTTGCGGGCCACTTTCCTTCAGGGCTTCCAGACTGTAGCGAAGGACCAGAGTGCTGATGACCAGAGCCATATCTTTCCACAACGCGGAAGACAGATCCCGCGACTGCTGCAAAATTTTTTGGGTGTCCTCTGTCAGGCCTTTTCGCAAATCACCCAGTGATTTCAGGGTGTCTTTTCCCCCTGTCCGGATATGGGCCTTGTAGAGCAGCCGGGCTGACTCCAGTGCCGGGGGAAGTCGACACACAATGCCTTCACAAAACGTGACACCCTCAGGCCATTCTCTGGCCAGTTCACTGGAGAGAAAGGTATGTTTAAGCTCTGTTTCATTTCCTTCAAGAAAAATCCATTTTGCCGTTTCCTGAATGACATAAAAGGCGGGCAGGGCCGCATGTTCTTCTCCGAATGGGATTTTTCGCGGCGGTTTTCCTGATAGTCCGACCTTTTTTATTTCGGCGGCAAAAAGCTCATTGACGAAACATTTCAATAACTCCCGGCAGGCGAGTGATGCCCAGAGCCTCATTGGTCCGTCTGTCAATTTGTCTCCGGACACTAAGATCCAAGGGGCTATAGTATCCGGAGGAAGAAAGTCGGTCGAAAAGCATCTGATGATACTTTTTGTGACGGAGGTTGTCTGGGGAATAACGTCGATGCCACTCTCCTCCGGGTGCATTTTTTCCCACGGCTCGACCTTCCACTGTTGTGTTTCAAATGCCTCGCTGACGAACAGGGCGTAGATAAGGCGATACTGACGAAGCCCAGGATCCCCGAGTAAAAATGTACGCCACCCTTCAGGGGTAAAGAGTCGCAGAATCCCGGGAATCTCATCGCTGATGATAGTGATAAAGTGCTTCTGACCGGGGATACCCTGCGCAGGGTGGATATCATCCCGGCTGTCATCAACAAAGGTAATCCGGAGGTTTTCGGAATCAGCATCTGTCACTTCCCCCCATAACTGAAGGGTGTCATTATCCATGGTACCGGAAATGAACAGTTTCCGGGTGGTTGTCTGCTGATCCTCCGTGATCACCAGATCAGATGCGCGGCGTGAGCAGTCAATTGCCTTACCTATTTTTTCCAGTATCGATGTCATCTGTCACCAGCCCTGCAGTCACTATCACTATACGTTTTCGCCCGTCTTCCATCGTTTGGATGTCCGGGGCATTATCCTCATCGTAGATAACAATAACATCTTCCAGAGTTTCCAGTTTTCTTTTCCGTGGCTTAGGGATGTTCTCAGGGGTGATCCGGAAAGATTCACCTGAAATTCCCAGGTCTTTTATTTTACGGGTAAAGGATTTGACCAGTGGATGATCTTCTTCCATTGGCCCAAAAATCTGGTTCAGCAGGGAAAGGGGCTCATCGGTGTTAAAATCCTGCGCCCCGTGATGTAGCGTTTCATAAATCTTGTTAACACCGCTACGTCTGATGTCGTCCGGTAACAGGTCGCGGTGCTTTTTGAAGACATCCTTGAGTGCGGCAACCAGTTTGTCGCTGAGGTCGGTTGTATTGTTGACGCGCTGTACCTGTAGAAAACGCTCAAAATAAACGGAGATATTGGTTCGTTTGCTGCGATCCCGTACAACAACTTGTCCACCCTGAGCATCTGCCGTCAGGCGGACCAGAGCAATTTTCTGCATGGCTTCTGCTTTCTTGACGAAGCTTTCGCGGAAACGTTCGAGTCTGGGAACCTGAAACTCGTTCCCCTCCGCATCCAGCACGTAACGTACCACATCCTCATTATCATATTTAATGAGAGCAAACAGTTTCTCATCGTTGAGGGCGTGAAGCTCAAAAAGAAAAAATACTCCCATACTGGCATTTTTTGTGTGGTGGTGAGACTGAAAATCGTTTGCCAGAAAAGTGGACTGTTCAGTGAAGCAACTGGTATCAGTATCGGCATTGTTCCTTATGAGGCGAAGAATACGTTCGGTATTGGACAACTCCGTAAACCGGAACATGTTACCGCTTAATGCAGACTTAATCCGTTCCAGAAAAAAATCGACGTGTTCAGGTGGTGATATTTCACTGAGCAGCACGGGGATCTCCAGTTCTCCACCAACGACATGAAAAATCATTCGTTTTATTGTCAGTGCATTAATTTCTTCATCCGTTAAAAAACTCATAGTGATATCTCGTTATTTTGTGTCTTATCTTATCGTTAATTGCTGTGACCTGCTTTAAAGCAGGTAGTATAGATAATCCCCAGGACATACGTAACATATTTCAGCACAGGGTCCGGTGTCAGTGAGTCATCAACCCCTCTGTGAATAAAGGTATACAGGGAAAGGAAAAAAAGAAGGAAACATTCTCCCGGCATCCTTGCCGGGAGAATGGATTATAAGTGTTGTTGTCTGATGTAATCGAAAGGTGAGACCGGATTTTCACGGTTTGCATCCAGAAAATCAGCCCACCATTGCAGCATCAGCCTGCGCTCATCCAGAAATTCCGCTTTATGGATATACGCGGCACGAACACCGTTACGCTCCTGATGGCTCATTTGTCGCTCCACAGCATCTTTTGACCACAATCCTGACTCAATCAATGAACTGCATGCCATTGCCCTGAAGCCGTGCCCACAGACATCGACCTTTGTATCATAGCCCATAAGACGCAGCGCGTTATTCACCGTATTTTCACTCATGGGTTTCCACGGATTGTGATCGCCAGTGAAAATCAATTCATATTCCCCGCTGATGGTGTGGATCTCTTTCAGAATATCCAGTGCCTGAGTGGAGAGCGGTACCAGATGTTCTGTTCGCATTTTGGATCCACGATGGGAATACTTAACCCCTTCAATAGGTTTTCGTTCCGGAGGAATGGTCCACATGGCTTTCTCGAAGTCTATCTCAGTCCACCGGGCAAAGCGTAGTTCACTGGAACGGATGAAGATAAGCAGGGTGAGTTTGGTCGCCAGTCTTGTAAGGGGCTGGCCTTTGTATGCATCAAGATGTTCAAGGAGTTCTGAAATACGACTCAGGGCAAGAGCAGGGCGGTGCTGGCGTTTCACCGTCGTTAAAGCACCAGCCATATCCACTGCAGGGTTATAGCTGATAATGCCTGACTGGGCAGCATAACGCATAATTGCTGTGATACGCTGCTGAAGGCGGGCTGCAATCTCATATATCTCTTTGGCTTCGGCAGCCTTTACGGGAACAAGTAAATCGGGAGTTCTGAGGGTGGTGATATCGCGTAAACCTATATAGGGAAATACGTGACCCTCAAGACTTTTGAGCACCTTCTCGCTGTGAGTTTCGGACCATTTTTTATTGCTCTTATGCCATTGACGGGCAACGAGCTCAAAAGTATTTATGGCCTCCGGTGCTGCTTTCTTCGCTCTGCGTTGCTCGCACGGGTCAATGCCATCAGATATGAGTTTTCTGGCCTCATCGCGTTTTTCGCGCGCTTCTGACAGTGAGACTTCGGGATACTGACCAAGCGCCAGTGTTTTCTCTTTGCCGAGATGACGATAGCGCAGCCGCCAGTACTTTGAGCCGTTAGGGTGAACAAGCAAAAACATGTTATTGGCGTCGGCGAGTTTGTAGGATTTTTCGTCCGGCTTTGCTGCCCGGATCTTAGCGTCAGTCAGTGCCATAGCTGGTTTCCTGGGTGATTTGAGGGTACACCGATTATCGAACCAGACTATACCCTCATTTGTACCCTCGCAAGGGACTTGATGCGGGTAGAATTTGGTTGAGTTCAGTGGAATTGGGAGATTCGCGAGACGCTGATTTTGGTGGGTCTGGAATGCAAAAACGGACCTCCGTGGAGGTCCGTTGATATGAATTTGGTGCCCGGACTCGGAATCGAACCAAGGACACGGGGATTTTCAATCCCCTGCTCTACCGACTGAGCTATCCGGGCAACGAGGCGCATTAAACCCGATTCGCTTCGCTTCGTCAACGAAATTTCTTCAAATCAATGCAGACTGCACAATCTATCACCACATTGCTGCTAATGCACGCATTCTCAGGCAAAAAATGCCGTCCAGGCGGCGGAAAGCGGCATTGCCAGCAGCAGGGCAGGAAGCATATTCACAACCGCAAACATCTTAATGCCGCAAATACGCAAACCGGTTGCTAGCAGCAATAGACCGCCTACGGCGCTGAAATCGGCCATCATAGCTGGCGTCGTCAGGGGTAAAATCAGTGCTGCACAGGTGGCAAGCGTTAACTGGATTGCCAGCATCGGCATGCAAATGGCGGATACCGCGATTCCTAATGAACAGGCAAAAATGATGGCCGTGAAGAAATCCAAAAATGACTTGGCGATTAAAATATTCGGGTCGCCGGTCATCCCTTCATGTATCGCACCGAAGATCCCGGTACCGCTGGCGCAAAACAGCACAATGATAGCCACATAGCTTTGAATAAAGGATTCGTGCGTTACGTTGGCGTCCGAGCGGGTGAAAAGCTGCTGCGCTTTGGCTACCGCAGCATTGATCCCTTTTTCCAGATGACAGAACTCGCCAATTAATGCGCCGACGAGCGTTGCCAGAACCATCACCGGTAGGTTGGCGCATTTGATAACCAGCAAGATACCAATCCCTAACGAGGCCAGCCCGAAAATAGAGGTCATGGAGACCCGAATGCGTTCTGGTATATGCTGGCTGAGCAGCGCGCCGAGAATGCCACCAAATAAAATGGCGCTGGCATTAATAAAGGGTCCGATTACCACATTTGCTCCTGCATACCCATCATCGTCTTGATACTAAAGGCAATTAGCTGGGTGAAATTATGTTTCAGATTGCATTATTATGCCGCAACTTTCAGACGAAATGCTTGCTTATCTGTAAGGTTTTCGCACAGGATTTTATCTTGCGCCTGTAAGTGAAAGGTGCCATGATTGCGCGAATTTTCTCCTGTCTGAATGGGGCTGCCTGGGATGATATTACTCCCCCTACATTGCCTTCAACATCGCCTTTTTGCGCGACGTCTGCCCCTTCCCGCGACTTATCTTTATGCTCCCACCATGCGGTGAGGGCAGCGCACGCTCACTGCAGGATAACAGTAAAATCAGAGGCTATCTGCTTTTACTGATGTCTGGCGGTCGGGGCTGGTAACCAGTTTGACCTGTCATTTCGTGGGCAAAGCCATGCGGCGTTGTCCGGGACTTTTGATTTTCCCGAAACGGGTTATTGCGCTTATGAAATCAATGAAAATTGCCGCCAGTAGTGAACTGGTTTCTCGTCTGTCCAGCCATCGTCAGGTGGTGTCGCTGGACAGTACCGATTTTACTGACGTTGCGGCAGTCGTCATTACCGTTGCGGACAGCCGCAGTGGGATCCTGGCTTTGCTGAAACGCACCGGTTTTCATCTACCTGTGTTTCTGTTCGCAGAGTCTGATGTTGATGTGCCTGCGGGCGTTAATGCGGTAATTCGCGGTCAGGCTCAGGACTGGCTGGAGCTGGAATCTGCTGCCTGTCAGTATGAGGAAGATTTGCTGCCGCCGTTCTATGACACGCTTACCCAGTACGTCGAAATGGGGAACAGCACGTTTGCCTGCCCGGGACACCAACACGGTGAGTTTTTTCAGAAGCATCCTGCGGGCCGACATTTCTATGAGTTCTTTGGTGAGAATCTGTTTCGCGCGGATATGTGCAACGCTGACGTTAAGCTTGGCGATCTGTTGATTCATGAAGGATCAGCGAAACATGCGCAGAAATTTGCTGCGAAAGTTTTCCACGCGGATAAAACCTACTTTGTGCTGAATGGGACCTCTGCGGCCAATAAAGTGGTCACCAATGCGCTGCTGACGCGTGGCGATCTGGTGCTGTTTGACCGCAACAATCATAAATCGAACCACCACGGGGCGCTGATCCAGGCGGGTGCTACGCCGGTTTATCTGGAAGCGGCGCGTAATCCGTTTGGCTTTATTGGCGGCATTGATGAGCACTGCTTTGATGAGGAGTATCTGCGCCAGCAACTTCGAGAAGTTGCGCCGCAAAAGGCTGATCAACCGCGCCCGTTCCGTCTGGCGATCATTCAGTTAGGTACCTATGACGGTACGATCTACAACGCCCGGCAGGTGATCGACAAGATCGGTCACCTGTGCGATTACATTCTGTTTGATTCCGCATGGGTCGGTTACGAGCAATTTATCCCGATGATGGCCGATGGTTCACCGCTGCTGCTGGAGCTCAATGCTAACGATCCGGGGATCTTTGTCACTCAGTCGGTACACAAACAGCAGGCCGGATTCTCGCAAACCTCGCAGATCCATAAAAAGGATAACCATATTCGCGGCCAGGCGCGCTTCTGCCCGCATAAGCGTCTGAACAATGCGTTTATGCTGCATGCTTCCACCAGCCCGTTTTACCCGCTGTTTGCGGCGCTGGACGTTAACGCCAAAATCCATGAAGGCGAGAGCGGCCGTCGGCTATGGGCGGAATGTGTGACGCTGGGGATCGAGGCCCGCAAAGCGATTATTACCCGCTGTAAGCTGCTTCAACCGTTTATTCCTCCGGTAGTAGATGGCAAACCGTGGGAAAGCTATCCGACACAGGTGATTGCCAGCGAGCGTCGCTTCTTTAGCTTTGAACCTGGTGCTAAATGGCATGGTTTTTCTGGATATGCACGCGACCAGTATTTTGTCGATCCCTGCAAACTGCTGTTAACCACTCCGGGCATTGATGCGCAAACCGGGCAATATACTGAGTTTGGTATTCCGGCGACGATTTTGGCGCATTATCTGCGTGAAAACGGTATCGTGCCGGAGAAATGCGACCTTAACTCGATTCTGTTCCTGCTGACCCCGGCAGAAAGCGCTGAGAAACTGGCGCAACTGGTCGCGATGCTGGCGCAGTTTGAACAGCATATTGAAGACGATACGCCGCTGGCAAACGTGCTGCCCACCATCTTCAACAAGTATCCGGTACGTTACCGGGATTACACGCTGCGTGAACTGTGTCAGGAGATGCACTCACTGTACGTCAGCTTTGATGTGAAAGATCTGCAAAAAGCGATGTTCCGTCAGGAGAGTTTACCTGCAGTGGCGATGAACCCGCAGGATGCTAACAGCGCCTTTATCCGCGGTGATGTTGAACTGGTGCGTATTTGTGATGCCGCTGGTCGCATTGCGGCAGAAGGTGCGCTGCCTTATCCTCCGGGCGTACTGTGCGTGGTACCGGGCGAAGTATGGGGCGGGGCGGTGCAACGTTACTTCCTGGCATTGGAAGAGGGCATAAACCTGCTGCCGGGCTTCTCGCCGGAGCTGCAAGGGGTTTACAGTGAAACGGATGCAGACGGTATTAAACGTCTGTATGGATATGTTCTGAAGTAAGCGTCATCTGACCAAATAGGGCCACCATCAGGTGACCCTATTTAATCAATAAAGATTAGTGCGCGATAGTCTGGGCACCTGCCGGAACGCGTACGTGTTTGTATTTAAACAGCGCAACGAAGGCAAAAGCCAGAACCAGCGAGTAACCTGCGAAGATCAGCCACACGGTCTGCCAATCGGTAATACCGTTCAGCGTATAGTGTTCAACTACTTTACCGCTCACCAGACCGCCCAGAATACAACCGAAGCCGTTGGTCATCATCAGGAACATGCCTTGTGCGCTGGCGCGGATTTCAGGGCGAACTTCTTTCTCTACAAACACGGAGCCAGAGATGTTGAAGAAGTCGAAGGCGCAGCCGTAAACAATCATCGACAGAACCAGCAGCACGGTACCAAACGGTGTTGGATCGCCGTAGGCAAACAGGCCAAAGCGCAGCATCCACGCCACAATACTGATAAGCATCACGTTCTTAATACCGTAACGGCTTAAGAAGAACGGGATGGTCAGGATAAACAGCGTCTCGGAGATCTGCGAAATCGACATCATCACCGACGCGTGTTCAACGATGAAGCTGCCGGAGAACAGCGGATTGTTATCGAAGCTGTGCAGGAAGGTATTACCGAACATATTGGTAATTTGCAGCTCTGCGCCCAGCATCATAGAGAAGATGAAGAAAATCGCCATACGCTTGTTTTTAAACAACGCGAAGGCATCCAGGCCCAACATGGAAGACCAGCTCTGGTTTTTCTGCTGATTGGCGACCGGGATATGCGGCAGCGTCAGGGTGAACAGCGCCAATACGACGGACAGCGTCGCGCCGATATACAGCTGCATATGGCTCAGTTCAAAGCCGGAGAAGCTTACCGCCCACATCGCCAGAATAAAGCCGATGGTGCCCCAGATACGGATTGGCGGGAAGTCTGTAACAATATCCATCCCGGCTGATTGCAGGCGATAGTAAGAGATGGTGTTGATTAACCCCAACGTTGGCATATAGGCCAGGGAGTTAAGCAAGATCACAAAGAACATGGCGCCTGGCGTGGTGACTTCGGCTGCGGCGAACAGCGTTGCTGCGCCGACCAGGTGACAAATGGTGTACACCCATTTCGCACTGATCCATTTGTCAGCCACGATCCCTAACAGCGTAGGCATAAACACGGCGGCGATCCCCAGCGAGCTGTACACCGCGCCAATGGATGCACCATCAAATTTAAGGGTGACAAACATATAGGAGCCGAGGGTAGTGAGCCAACTACCCCATAAGCAGAACTGCAGAAACGAGAGAACTTTCAGCTGCAGCTTAAGATTCATGTTAATTTCCTCACACCGTAATGCGGATGAATGTTTTAAAAGGCACATTTGCCGTGGCTATATGATGTGATTCTATCAACGAGAGGCACTCTTTTTTTGTTACCTGTGACAAATATTTGCAAACAATTTCGGATTGCAAAGCAAAAGAGTGATGGAGTTAACGTTTTTCCCTCTTCAGGCCCCCGTTTTAGGGGGCAAGAGAGGGATACATTAGCGGCGACGATATGATTTTTGTGCGGAATTGACCTTGTAAAGATATCGGCGTGATTCAGCAGATGGGTGTCGGGTGGTCAGCGTTTGATAAACGTCCCCAGGGGACATGCTGTTAATGATGTTTGCGGCCTGAATTTTATCGTTCGAGAACACGCGCAGCACGCTGCCCGCACCGCCGTTATACGCGGTGATCACCGCATAGCGACGCGAGGTCGGATTATCAATGCCGCCCAAATAGACATTATTCAGCATTGCCAGATAGGCAGTACCGGTATCAATGTTGCTGGCCGGGTCAAACAAGAAGCTACGGCTTGGCGTGCCTGAGCGCCCCTGCGAACGGAACACATCTTTTCCGGCGCTGTGTTGTACCACCTGCATGAGTCCCAGCGCATCGGCATGGCTGACCGCATACGGGTTAAACGAGGATTCGGTTTGCATGATGGCCAGAATCAGTGACTCGTCGACGCCATACTTACGTGAAGCCTGACGTACCATGCCGACGTATTTATGCGCGCGCTTATCAAGGTGGTTCGGGACCAGATTGATCGTCACGCTATAGATGATACGCAAGCCATTGCTGCGCTTTTTCAGTCGCGTTTGTAGCAGGTAGTTGGCAAAGTTGGTTGCACGTCCCTCCCAACGAATAGGCTGGCCGGTATTATCGACTACCTGCCCGTACAGGAACGGCTCTTTGGAAATCTTAATGTCGTCGACATCGGAATAGAGGTCGATAGAACCCGGATCATCGCCCATCAGCAACGTCTTGATAATCGCTAGACGCAGATGTCCGGCTGGATCTGTCCCGGCAATGGTCTCGACGGTTATCGTACCGTCATCAAAATTGATATGGCTGCGGGTTTGATACTGATCGGTATACTTTACGTAGTCCTTCGGACCCGCAATCAGCACTTCCTTAAATCCCCACAGATTCTCAATGTTATGGGCAAATTGCCCCATCAGAATATCAAAACCGTTGGTATCCTTGACCCAGGCTTCGTTATAGGAATCGCCTTTTTTGGTCGAACTGGAACAGGAGATGAGCAACGGCGCGATAACGGCAAGCGCGAGAAATTTTTTCATCATTCCGGGAGTGCGTGTTGTGTTTGTTGTTGTATCGTTTTGCCGGATGGCGGTGCAAGCACCCTATCCGGCCTACGAGATTGCCAGCAAGCGATGCTTATTTTTTTTCTTCAGGCGTATAGCCTTCAATATGCACATCCTTACCTTCAAACAGGAAGTTAATCATCTCCTGTTCCAGTAGCTTACGGTGTTCAACGTTCATCATATTGAGTTTCTTCTCGTTAATTAGCATGGTTTGTTTATGTTGCCATTGCGCCCATGCTTCTTTAGAAATCTCGTTATAGATGCGTTTTCCCAGATCGCCCGGGTACAGCTGAAAATCCTGTCCTTCTGCTTCGCGTTGCAGGAAAGTGCAAAAAATTGTTCTGCTCATAAAAAATCCTCTTTATCGACCGGTACGTTAAACCTGTGTGCCGGCACGTAATTGCTGTAACAAACGCTCCACGGGGGCCGCCAGTCCGACCGACGGCGGTTGCGCTAAGTTATACCAGAGCGCGTTGCCTTCATCCATGCATGAGGTGAATGAGGACACGGGAAGCCACATAGGCACAATATCTAAGTGGAAATGGCTAAAGGTATGGCGAAACGCATTAAGTTGGGTCAGATTATCTGCGTTAATTTGCCGTTGCGCCAGCCAGTCGCGTAGCCCATCCTCATCATCAAACTGCGGAAAACAGTATAAGCCACCCCATAAGCCGCTGGGTGGTCGCTGCGTGAGCAACACCTCGTTTTCATGCTGCATCAGTAAAAAATACCCCGTCCGTTCTGGTAATGTCTGTTTGGGCTTTTTACCCGGGTACAGCGCCCAGCTTGCATTGGCGCTCGCCACACAGCCATTTTCCAACGGACACAGGGAACATTTGGGTTTTGAGCGCGTACAGACCATGGCGCCTAAATCCATCATCGCCTGATTAAACCGTTCAACCCCATGGGCTGGCGTAACCTGCTCGCTCAACTCCCACAGTTTCTTTTCGACCTCTTTTTTACCCGGCCAGCCGCTTACAGCATAACAGCGAGCCAGCACACGTTTGACGTTACCGTCAAGAATCGGAAAATGCTGACCCAGGGAGAGCGAAAGGATCGCGCCTGCAGTTGAACGTCCGACGCCTGGCAGGGCGGCCACTTCATCAAAGGTTTGCGGGAATGAGCCGCCGTGCAGCGTCACAACCTGTTGCGCGGCTTTATGCAGATTACGCGCTCGAGCGTAATAGCCCAGCCCGGTCCATAAATGCAGGACTTCATCCAGCGGCGCATGGGCTAAATCCGTTACCGTTGGGAAGCGCGCCATAAAGCGCTCAAAGTAGGGGATAACGGTCGCAACCTGAGTTTGTTGCAGCATCACCTCAGAGAGCCATACTTTGTAAGGCGTCTTATCAATTTGCCAGGGCAGCGTTTTCCGCCCGTATTTGTCGTACCAGCTCAAAATCTGAGCCGAGAATTGAGACGCTTGCATGATTACCGTTTCATTATTGCCGGGGGCAAGATTGCAGCACAGCGGCAACGGGGTGTAAACCGGAACTTTCCGCTGCTCACTTTCTTCCTTTACTTGCATCCGGCAACTAACTTTGGATAATGCCCGTTTTCAGAACTCAAACACAGCAGACTAAACTTTTATGAAGAACGACGTCATTTCACCGGAATTTGATGAAAACGGCCGCCCGTTGCGCCGGATTCGTAGTTTTGTTCGTCGCCAGGGGCGACTGACGAAAGGGCAGGAACACGCGCTGGAAAACTACTGGCCGGTGATGGGCGTTGAGTTCAGCGAAGAACCTGTGGATTTCGCTGCGCTGTTTGGTCGCGATGCGCCAGTCACGCTTGAAATTGGTTTTGGTATGGGGGCTTCGCTGGTGGCGATGGCGAAAGCGCGTCCGGAGCAAAATTTCCTCGGCATTGAGGTTCACTCACCGGGCGTTGGCGCGTGTCTGGCTTCAGCTCATGAAGAGGGCGTCGAGAACCTGCGTGTCATGTGCCATGATGCCGTCGAAGTCCTGCATAAAATGATTCCTGACAATTCTTTATCTATGGTTCAGCTGTTTTTCCCTGACCCGTGGCATAAAGCACGTCATAATAAACGCCGTATCGTTCAGGTACCGTTTGCTGAGCATATCTTAAGCAAGCTGAAGCTGGGCGGCGTGTTCCACATGGCAACCGACTGGGAAGCCTATGCGGAGCACATGCTTGAAGTGATGTCCTCGATTGAAGGGTATAAAAACCAGTCAGAGAGTAACGATTATGTACCGCGCCCGGAATCGCGCCCGGTAACCAAATTTGAACAACGTGGTCATCGTCTTGGCCACGGCGTATGGGACTTAATGTTCGAGAGGGTGAAATAATGGCAAAGAACCGTAGCCGTCGTCTGCGTAAAAAAATGCACATCGACGAATTCCAGGAAGTAGGATTTTCGGTTGCATGGCGTTTCCCGGAAGGTACATCTGGAGAGCAGGTCGATCAAATCGTTGATGATTTTATCAATGAAGTTATCGAACCGAACAAGCTGGCCTTTGACGGCAGCGGCTATCTGGCCTGGGAAGGTCTGATCTGTCTGCAGGAAATCGGCAAATGCACCGAAGAACATCAGGCTATCGTGCGTAAGTGGCTGGAAGAGCGCAAACTCGAAGAAGTGCGCACCAGCGAACTTTTCGATATTTGGTGGGACTAAGTAGCAAAGGGTCGGCAAATGCCGGCCCAATTTGTATTGAGGGAAAGATATGATGCGCAAAACGCTGCTGGCGGCAGTCCTAACGTTCACGGCGATGGCCGCACATGCTGATTATCAGTGCAGCGTCACCCCGCGTGACGATGTGATTTTGAGTCCACAAACGGTACAGGTGAAGGGTGAGAACGGCAACCTTGTCATAACCCAGGCCGGTGATGTCACCTTTAACGGTAAACAGTACAACCTGAACGCCGCGCAGCGTGAACAGGCCAAAGATTATCAGGCGGCGTTGCGTAGCAGCCTGCCGTGGATTGATGAAGGTGCCAGAGCGCGCGTGGAGAAAGGTCGCGTGGCGCTGGATAAAATCATCGCCAAAGAGGTCGGCGAAAGCAGCAACATGCGTGGCCGCTTAACTAAGCTGGATGCGCAATTGAAAGAGCAGATGAACCGCATTATTGAGCATCGCACTGACGGCCTGACCTTCCATTATAAGGCGATTGATCAGGTCCGCGCGGATGGACAACAGCTGGTCAATCAGGCGATGGGCGGTATTTTGCAGGACAGCATCAACGAGATGGGGGCGAAAGCCGTGCTCAAAGGCGGTGGTAATCCGCTGCAGGGCGTGCTCGGAAGCCTCGGAGGTTTGCAAACCTCAATTCAGAACGAATGGAAGAATCAGGAACAAGACTTCCAGCAGTTTGGCAAAGATGTTTGTGCCCGCGTCGTGACGCTGGAAAACGATCGTAAAACGCTGGTTAGCACTCTGAAATAATCTTCACCTCTTTTTAACGGCACAGAAACATTCTGTGCCGTTTTATTTTGTATTTTTCTGTTTTTTTGATATCCATCTCTAAGAATAACAATTTGATGGAGATATAAATCTGGTTAATTGGATGGCGTCACATTATTCATCTGTAAGATAGACATAATGCTGCAAATTCAAGTAACTGGAGAAATAACATGGAGTTTTTCAAGAGAACGGCACTTGCCGCACTGGTTATGGGTTTCAGCGGCGCGGCGCTTGCACTGCCAAACATCACTATTTTAGCTACCGGCGGGACGATTGCCGGCGGTGGTGACTCCGCAACAAAATCTAACTACACGGCAGGCAAAGTCGGCGTAGAAAATTTGGTTGATGCCGTACCTCAGTTGAAAGATATCGCCGTTGTGAAAGGCGAGCAGGTGGTAAACATCGGCTCCCAGGATATGAATGACGAAGTCTGGCTAACGCTGGCGAAAAAGATTAATACCGAGTGTGATAAAACTGACGGCTTCGTGGTAACACATGGTACGGATACCATGGAAGAAACCGCCTATTTCCTCGATCTCACCGTCAAGTGCAACAAGCCGGTGGTGCTGGTCGGCGCAATGCGTCCGTCTACGGGTATGAGCGCTGATGGCCCGTTCAACCTGTATAACGCCGTGGTAACCGCCGCAGACAAAGCCTCTGCCAACCGTGGTGTGCTGGTGGTCATGAACGACACCGTTATGGATGGTCGCGACGTGACCAAAACTAACACTACGGATGTCGCTACTTTCAAATCCGTTAACTATGGTCCGCTGGGTTATATCCATAACGGTAAAATCGACTACCAGCGTACGCCTGCGCGAAAACACACCACATCCACGCCGTTCGATGTATCTAAGCTGACCGAGCTGCCGAAAGTTGGGATTGTTTACAACTACGCTAACGCCTCCGATCTGCCAGCTAAAGCATTGGTAGACGCGGGTTACGCCGGGATCGTCAGTGCGGGTGTAGGTAACGGTAATCTGTATAAAACCATTTTCGATACGCTGGCCACTGCCGCGCATAAAGGTACCGTTGTGGTGCGTTCATCCCGTGTACCAACGGGCGCTACCACCCAGGATGCTGAAGTTGATGATGCGAAATACGGATTTGTGGCTTCAGGCTCTCTGAACCCGCAAAAAGCGCGTGTTCTGCTGCAACTGGCTCTGACCCAAACCAAGGATCCTAAGCAGATCCAGGAAATGTTTAATCAGTATTAATGGCATAAAAAATGCCCCTACCGTAGCGTTGGGGCATTCTCCAGAGGCAGTTACTCTTCGTATTTACATCAACCCCAGCATCTGTGGAATAAACAGAGAGATCTGTGGAATGTATACGATCATCATGAGTGCGACCAGCAATGCGGCGTAAAACGGCAGCAGGGGTTTGATCAATTGCTGGATCTTCACGCCAGAAATCGAACAGCCTACAAACAATGCACTTCCTACCGGCGGTGTCAGCAGACCAATGCACAGGTTGGCGACCATCATGATGCCGAAATGTACCGGATCCATACCTAACTCTTGAGCGATTGGCAAGAAAATGGGGGTAAAGATCAGGACTGCCGGTGTCATATCCATAAAAATCCCAACAACCAGTAGTACAATATTGATTAACAGTAGGATGATCAGTGGATTATCGGAAATACCCATTAATGTGTCACTGATCATGTAGGGAATATCGGCATTGGTCATCGCCCAGGACATGCCGACAGAAAAGCCGATCAGTAACAGTACGATAGAGGTCATCACGACTGATTCCAGGATCAGCTTTGGTAAATCGCGCCATTTTACTTCCCGGTAAATCAGCACCGAGAGAATGAAGGTGTAGACGACCGCAATCGCTGAGGCTTCTGTTGCGGTAAAGATCCCACCTAAAATACCCCCCATCACAATGATGACCAGCAACAGACTCGGTAGCGCATCCAGAAGTGCTTTTACTGCCTGTGCGCAGGTTGGTCTTTCCGACAGGGGATAACCACGGCGTTTGGCGATAATGGCGCATACCACCATGATCGAAAGCCCCATCAGGAGCCCTGGTAAATAACCCGCCATAAACAATGAAGCAACTGAAACACCGCCAGCAGTAAGAGAAAACACAATTAACACATTTGATGGTGGAATTAACAGCCCGGTAATACAGGAGGAAACGTTAACGGCTGTCGAGAAGGTTGGGTCGTATCCTTGCTTTGTCTGAATAGGATTAAGCGTACCGCCAACGGCTGCAGCTGCGGCAACGGCAGAGCCGGATATTGAACCAAACATCATGTTTGCCAGCACGTTGACATGACCAAGTGAGCCGGGAACTCGCCCAACCATCACCTGCGCCAGGTTAATTAGTCGGATGGCGATCCCACCGCTGTTCATCAGCGTACCTGCGAAAATGAAAAACGGGATCGCCAATAGGGCAAAATTATCTAATCCGTTTGCCAGACGTTGAGAGACAGTGATAACGGCAACATCCCAAGGAAACATCAGCAGCATTGAGGCTACAGTGGCGATACCGATGGAGAACGAAATAGGTACGCCAATGAACACCAGGACAAAGAAGCAGCCAAACAGGGTTAGTGCGATATAGCCTTCCATCAAATTACTCCCTGCGAAGATTGTTTCAGTTGCTGAATATTTTGGTGAATAAACCACAGGGCATAGAACATCATGACTGCGCCGCTGAGCGGCAGGATGATATACACGTAACCCATTGGAATTTGCATGGCCGCGGAAACTTGCACCGTTGCCAGCGTTTTATTAATCAGCTTGATACCGCCGGTAACGATGACTGAACCTGCAAAGCCAAAAATCAGCAGATTAATGAATAAGCTCAATAACGCCTGTTTACGTTTATTAATCGACATGTACAGTAGATCGATAGACAGGTGGCGCTGGGCGCCTACGGTATAGGCTGCACCTAATAATCCGACCCAGATCATTAAGAAGCGTGCCAGTTCGTCAGTTAAGGTGCTGGGCTGATTGAGCACGTAGCGGCTAAAAACTTGCCAGACTACGCACACTACCAGCGCAATCATTACGATGACCGAAAATGCGGCAATGACGCGGTCTACCGCAAGCTTAAGGCGGTTAAATATCATGGTGAGTTTCCTGGTGAAACAGGGCCAATCAATGGCCCAAAGGGTTATTGTACTGCGTCTTCAAACTTCGCCAGCAGAGCTGCATGTTTTGGGTCTTTTTTGAAGTCATCAAACAGCGGTTGAACAGCGGCGCGGAAAGGGGTTTTATCAACTTTGATAATCTCGCCACCCATAGCTTTTGCTTGAGCGCGGGTATCAGCATCGATTTTATCCCACAACTTTTGTTGATAAGCCTCGGAATTTTTAGCCGCTTGACGAAGGATCTGTTGTTGCTCCGGGGTCAGCTTATTCCATGTTTTGGTTGAGATAACGAGAAAATCTGGAATAGAGGCGTGCTCATCTTCGGAGAAGACTTTAGCTATTTCGATATGACGTGTTTGCACCCACGATGGAACGTTATTCTCTGCGCCATCCACTACACCTTGTTGCATAGCGGTA
This sequence comes from Citrobacter sp. RHBSTW-00599, assembly GCF_013784065.1. Lineage (NCBI taxonomy): Bacteria > Pseudomonadati > Pseudomonadota > Gammaproteobacteria > Enterobacterales > Enterobacteriaceae > Citrobacter > Citrobacter sp. RHBSTW-00599. The sequence goes on from NZ_CP056717.1 coordinate 869,130, forward strand.
TAAACCTCACCGAAGGAAATAGGGGTCGGCGATCCGCCCATCAGTTCAACCATTTTAATGGTTGTTGGGCTGGGTTGAACGCGGACTTTCAGACCTTTCAGATCCTCTGGTTTGGTAATAGGTTTTTTGGCATAAAAACTACGCGTGCCGGCAACGTAAGCAGATAACGCAAAGAATCCCTTTTCTTTTGTGGATTCCATAATGTCTTTACCTACCTCACCAAATACAACGTTATTGAAATGGTTTTGATCTTTAAATAAGAAAGGTAAATTATAAATGGCATAAATATTATCAAATGACTCTAAATCACTGGCAGAACCTTTTGTCATATCCAACGCGCCATTTTGTAACAACTCCATCGTTTCTCTGGCATTACCCATTTGGCTACTGGGATATATACGTACAATCATTTTACCGTCGGAGAGTTGTTTTACCTCTTTGGCCATTTCTTCGAAAGCCTGGTGAACCACATGGCTACGTTCAAGGTTGTGTGCCAGTTTGAGAGTCACTTTTTCGGCAGCATTTGCGCCAGTGCTAAGTAGCGCCAACAAGGACGCACAGACTAGCGAGCGGGAAAAGGTTTTGATTTTCATAAGTAAGCTCCGTGCTTTAAGGTACAGTAATTGGTTGACATCTGATGATGGTTCACCTTTTTCTGTATGATAAATTAATATAGTTGTCAGACATCTATCCACTATATAGATCACATACCTTTTGCATGGCAGCAGTTTGATCTTATTTTGTGCGCTGTGTTCAATATATTTATGTTGGTGAAGAGGCTATTTAAAATGAATAAAATAATTAATATGGTTATTGTCAATAAATGACGTGCATTGTACTCGGTTTTTCCGAGTACAATATTTAGAGGAATTTGTAGAAGAAAATGCGCCGACAGGCGCACAGAGATTACTCCGCCAGAAACAGCTCCAGCAGAGAATTCAAAAATAGCTTACCGTGTTGGGTAATCTGCCAGTATTCATCGCATTCACTCAGATAGCCCTGGGCAATGGCCTCATCGATCTGTCGACGAATAACGTCTTCGGTAAGCCCGGTATATTGCGTGAACTCCGCGCGAGGCGCGGCTTCCAGCAGCCGGAAACGGTTCATAAAGAACTCAAACGGCTTATCGGCCTCGGCGACATCTCGCTGGCTTTCCAGATAACGTCCTTGCATGTATCCGCGCGGATGTCGCGTTTTGGTAGTGCGCAGGATGCGACCGTCTGGGAAAGTGACTTTGCCGTGCGCGCCGCAACCAATGCCTAAGTAGTCGCCAAAACGCCAGTAATTTAGGTTGTGCTGACACTGATAACCCGGTCTGGCGTAGGCTGAGGTTTCGTACTGCTGATACCCCGCGGCGGTCAGCAACTGGTGGCCTTGCTCAAAAATATCCCACAGCGCGTCGTCGTCCGGTAATACCGGTGGTCGGGACCCGAACAGCGTATTCGGCTCGATGGTCAACTGATACCAGGAAAGATGCGGCGGGTTGAGCGCGATGGCCTGCTGTAAATCGCTCAGCGCCTCTTCCAGCGTCTGATCCGGTAAACCGTGCATCAGGTCGAGGTTAAAGCTGCGTAGTCCCAGACCGCTCGCCAGGTGCGCTGCACGTTTGGCTTCTTCCGGCCCGTGAATACGTCCCAGACGTTCGAGTTTGGCGGAGCTAAAGCTCTGTACACCAATGGAGATACGGTTTACGCCAGCACGTTGATAATCCACAAAGCGATCGGCTTCCACCGTACCGGGATTCGCCTCCATCGTGATTTCTGCATCTGCGGCGAGATTCAGCCGTGCGCGCACGCCGTCGAGCAGCGTTTGCATTGCCGGGCCAGAAAGCAGGCTCGGCGTACCACCACCGATAAAAATCGTCTTTACCTCGCGGCCCTGGGCGTGGGCCACCTCAGAATCCAGATCGCTCAGCAGATGCTGCACATAGTCGTCATGAGGGACTTCGCCTTTAAGCGCATGCGAGTTGAAGTCGCAGTACGGGCATTTCTGCACGCACCACGGGATGTGTATGTAAAGACTTAACGGCGGAAGCTTAACCATTACGCAGGGCATCCAACAGCAGCTTCAGTGCTTGTCCGCGGTGAGAAATCGCACTCTTTTCTTCGCGGGTCAGTTCGGCGGCGGTTTTCCCTTCAGACGGCACAAAGAAGATTGGGTCGTAGCCAAAACCACCGCTTCCGGCAGGTTCACGGGCAATAACGCCCGGCCAGCGTCCGTGGCAAACCACAGGTGTTGGATCGTCTGCATGGCGCATATATACCAGCACGCAGTGGAATTGTGCCTGGCGCTTGTCATCAGGAACATCCTGCAGGGTGTGGAGCAGTTTTTCCAGGTTCTGCTGATCGGTTGCATCTTCGCCGGAATAGCGGGCTGAATAGATGCCCGGCGCGCCGCCAAGGGCATTTACCGCCAGACCAGAGTCATCAGCAATGGCGGGTAAACCGGTAATTTGCGCGGCATGACGTGCCTTCAGAATGGCGTTCTCAATAAACGTCAGCCCGGTCTCTTCTGCAGAATCAACACCCAGATCCGTTTGGGCAACAACATCAAGACCGAAATCACTCAGAAGAGAGGCGAGTTCACGCACTTTACCGGCGTTGCCGGTCGCGAGGACAACTTTTTGCATGGGATACCTAATCAGTTAGCGCCGCAATTTCGGGCGGGATCTGTTGCGGATGAATGATTTTAACCTGTTTGTGACGACCAAGCTCGCCCTTCTCAATGACGACCTGGCTTTTTGCCACACGGAACTGTTTGCCGAGAAACTTCACCAGATGACTATTGGCTTGCCCATCAACCGGTGGGGCGGTAATGGCGACTTTTAGTTCGTCGCCATGTAAACCTACAATACTGTCACGGCTGGCTTTAGGCTGAATGTAGAGCCGTAAAACCAGACCGTCATCGCAGGGGGTAACGGCACTCATAGCGCCATCCACAGCCCCGGCAGCAGCATGTTACCTGTCGCCTGTAATACTTCTGCGATGCCCATATTAATGACATACAGCAGCAGAACCAGGATCATTGGCGAGAAATCGATCCCGCCCATGCCTGGAAGTAAGCGACGAATAGGACGCAGCAGCGGATCCGCCAGTTGAATCAGCACGTACTCCACAGGGCTGCGGCCCTGGCTGACCCAGCTCATAATCGCCATCACCAGCAGAACCCAGAAAATCAGCAGTCCGATAGTCTTCAGGACAATCAGCATGGCGGCGATCCAGATGATCGGCTGGAACGTAACCACCTTAAACAGCACGATGGCCTTGATAAAGCTCAGAACGAGCGCAACTAATGCCGATGCGCTGTCAATTGGCCCCATCGGGGGAATGATACGGCGTAACGGCCCAATAATGGGCTGAGTGATTTTCACAATAAACTGCGAGAACGGGTTGTAGAAATCGCAGCGAGACCATTGCATCCACACGCGCAGCAGCAGCGCCATGGTATACAGCTCAATTACCGTTGAGAGCAGGAAGGTCAACGTATTCATGGTGTTCCTTAGTTTTCCTTATTTTTTAGTGTAATCACGAGCACCAAAAATGGCAGTGCCGATGCGCACCATCGTGCTACCCGCCGCAATGGCGGCATCCATATCATCAGACATCCCCAGTGAGAGCGTGTCGATACTTGGGTAGCGTGTTTTCAACCCGGCAAATGCTACCGCCATTTGCTGTGCAACTTCAAACTGCCTTACATAATCTGACTCTGGCGCCGGAATCGCCATCAGACCACGCAGGGTAATCCGTGGCAGCGCGGCGACTTCAGCGGCCAGTGCGTCAAGCTCTGCAAGCGGAATACCTGACTTACTGTTCTCATCGCTGATATTAATCTGAATCAACACATTGAGCGGCGGCAGTTCCGCAGGGCGCTGTTCGCTCAGACGGGCAGCGATACGCAGACGATCAATTGTATGGCACCAGTCAAAATGTTCAGCGACCAGACGACTTTTGTTCGACTGCAGCGGGCCGATAAAGTGCCACTGCAGATCGTTAACGCCTTTTTCCTGAAAGTAGCGGATCTTATCCACCCCTTCCTGGACATAGTTTTCACCGAAGGCACGCTGCCCTGCGGTCATGGCTTCTTCGATGGCGCTCGCAGGTTTGGTTTTGCTAACTGCAAGCAACATAACTTCTTCTGAAGACCGCCCGCAACGCGTCGCGGCGGCTGAGATTTTGTCCCGGACATGTGCCAGGTTATGCGCGATATCGTTCATTTTCCGAGGATGTTCATATGAATATGGAAGAAATAGTGGCCCTTAGTGTAAAGCATAACGTGTCGGATCTACACCTGTGCAATGCATGGCCTGCGCGCTGGCGCATAGGTGGAAAAGTCGAAATAGCACCATTTACTCCCCCTGACGTGGAGAATCTGCTGATGTGCTGGCTCAGTGAGCAACAACAGGTACAGTGGCGGGAACAGGGGCAAATTGATTTTGCCCTTACGCTGGCGGACTCCCGGCGTCTACGCGCCAGCGCATTTGCTCATCAGCAGGGCACCTCGCTGGCGCTAAGATTGCTACCGCTTGAATGTCCTCGTTTAGACGATCTTCAGACCCCCGAGGCCATACCTGAACTGCTGCACGGTGAAAATGGATTAGTTCTGGTCACTGGAGCCACCGGCAGCGGTAAATCAACCACCCTGGCGGCGATGGTGGAGTACCTTAATCAACATATTGCGGGGCATATTCTGACGCTGGAAGATCCGATTGAATATCGCTACACCAGCCAGCGTTGTCTTATTCAACAGCGGGAGGTGGGCGTACACTGCGCTTCTTTTGCTGCCGGTTTGCGCGGCGCGTTACGCGAAGATCCCGACGTCATTTTGTTGGGCGAGCTGCGCGACGTGGAAACTATTCGTTTGGCCTTAACGGCAGCGGAGACCGGGCATCTGGTGTTGGCAACCTTACATACGCGAGGGGCGGCGCAGGCCATCGCGCGGCTGGTGGACACCTTTCCCGCTCAGGAGAAAGATCCGGTGCGTAACCAGCTGGCAGACAGCCTGCGGGCGGTACTTTCGCAAAAGTTGGAGGAAGATAAGCAGGGAGGACGCGTGGCGTTATTCGAACTGCTCGTCAACACGCCCGCCGTGGGCAATTTGATCCGCGAAGGGAAAACGCATCAGCTACCCGGTGTGATTCAAACCGGGCAGCAGACAGGTATGCAGACGTTTGCACAAAGTCAGCAGCAGCGCCAGGCGCAGGGGCGACTTTAGTAGCCCTGCTCGAAATAGCTTTCAAGGATAATAACGGCAGAAGCGGAATCTACTTTGCCTTTATTCAACGCCCGGTATCCGCCTTGCTCAAACAGACCTGAGCGGGCTTCGACGGTGCTCAAACGTTCATCGTGCAGCGTTACGGTTACGCCAAAGCGACCGTGAATGCGGTTAGCGAATTTGCGCGCGCGCGCAGTAAGGGGTTGTTCGGTGCCATCCATGTTGAGCGGCAGGCCGACAATGATTTCGTCCGGCTGCCACTCTTTTAGCAGACGTTCAATCAAACTCCAGTCTGGCGTGCCGTCCTGTGCTTTGATGGCGGGCAAGGGTCTCGCCGTACCGGTAATGCGTTGACCAACCGCGACGCCGATACTTTTCGTACCAAAATCAAAAGAGAGTAATGTTCCGCTCATCAGGCGTGTCCCGCCACGCCAGGCATGGTCTGAATATCAATCCCGATAAGCTTCGCCGCATCGCGCCAGCGGTCGGCAATCGGCGTTTTAAATAAGATGTTCAGGTCTGCGGGAGCAGTGAGCCAGGCGTTATCCAATAGCTCTTGTTCCAGTTGACCTTTTTCCCATGATGAATAGCCCAGCGCAACCAGCACTTCGGATGGCTGCTCCTGCGTACCCAGGGTTTCAAGTACATCGCGGGAGGTGGTGATGATAGTGTTATCTGAAATGCGAATACTGGAGGCAAAGCGTGACGGCGGGGTGTGTAGAATAAATCCACGGTCTTCCGCCAGCGGGCCGCCGAGCATCACCGGTTTGTCCAGACGAATGGCAGGATCGCGTGCTTCTGGAGTAATCTTTAGCTTTTCCAGAATCCCTTCAATTTGTAAGTTTTCCAGAGGCTTATTGACGATAATCCCCATTGCTCCGTTCTCATTGTGTTCACAGATATACACCACGGAACGGCGGAAAATCGGATCCTGGAGAGCAGGCATGGCAATTAGAAAGTGATGCTGTAAATTCATTGTCAGAGGTTCTGTTTCCTGGTTCAAAAAAGCAACAGAGCCCAGTATGTGGGCAAAGCGCGAAGATGTCACCCTCTGAAGATAGCTTTGCCGGATGGCAGCTTTGCCTTATCCGGCCTACGGGGTGCAAATGTAGGCCGGATAAGACGCGAAGGCATCGCCATCCGGCAACTTATTTATTTCTGCAAACGTGCCTCGATGGCGTCCATCAGCATACCGGTAATCGAAACCGGGAACTCCGCTTCAATTTCACGAATACAGGTTGGGCTGGTGACGTTAATTTCCGTCAGACGGTCGCCAATGATATCCAGACCGACAAAAATCAAACCTTTTGCTTTCAGCGTTGGCCCAATGCGACGTGCAATTTCCCAGTCGCTGTCGGTTAATGGACGCGGCTCGCCACGACCGCCGGCTGCCAGGTTGCCACGGGTTTCGCCGCCTTGTGGAATACGCGCCAGGCAGTACGGAACGGGTTCGCCATCGACCACCAGCACGCGTTTATCGCCGTCTTTAATTGCCGGCAGATAGTTCTGCGCCATGCAATAACGGGTACCGTGCTCGGTCAGTGTTTCGGCAATGACGCCAAGGTTCGGATCGCCTTCCTTGACGCGGAAAATAGATGCGCCGCCCATGCCGTCCAGCGGTTTGAGAATGATGTCGCTGTGTTTTTGCCAGAAGGCTTTCAGCTGCGCTTTGTTACGCGTGACCAGCGTTTCCGGTGTCAGGTCGGCAAACCATGCAGTGAACAGCTTCTCGTTACAATCGCGCAGGCTCTGCGGTTTGTTGACGATTAGCGTCCCTTTCTCCTCTGCACGTTCCAGAATATAGGTTGCATAGATGAACTCGGTATCAAAAGGCGGATCCTTACGCATCAGAATGACGTCCAGATCTGCCAGCGGGAGATCCTGCTCGCTTTTGAACTCATACCATTTGTCGTAGTTCTGCTCTACGCTCAGGGTACGCGTACGGGCGCGGGCTTCACCGTTGATCAGATAGAGATCGGCCATTTCCATATAATGAATTTCGTAACCGCGACGTTGCGCTTCCAGCAGCATAGCGAAGCTGGAATCTTTCTTGATGTTGATGCTTGCGATGGGATCCATCACGATGCCGAGCTTGATCATTGTTCTTCTCCGTTAGCCCAGATCGCCAAAACGCACCTGTAGCGCGGTGATGGCGGTGAGCGCAGTTGTCTCAGTACGCAGAACGCGAGGTCCTAACAGAATATCAGTAAACTGATACCGTGCGGTCATGGCAATTTCATCTGCCGACAGCCCACCTTCGGGGCCAATCAGCAAGCGGATGCGTTCCACCGGGAGCGGCAGCGTATTGATGCTGGCGCTGGCGCGGGGATGCAGGTTCAGTTTCAGACCTTCATCCTGTTCGGCGCACCACGCTTCCAGATCCATCGCCGGGCGAATTTCAGGCACCCGATTACGACCGCACTGTTCGCAGGCGGCAATGGCGATTTTCTGCCACTGCTGGAGCTTCTTGTTCAGGCGTTCGCTGTCCAGTTTAACGCCGCAGCGCTCAGAAAAAAGTGGCGTAATGAGGCTTACACCCAGTTCAATCGATTTTTGGATAGTAAATTCCATTTTTTCACCCCGCGACATCACCTGGCCCAGGTGGATGTGCAGCGGCGATTCTCGATCGTCGAGTTCAGCGTTAAGCACCTTCACGTCCACGCTTTTCTTACTGGCGTGGGTGATTTCGGCGTCGAATACCTGATTGCTGCCATCAAACAGCTGTAGCGCCTGGCCTGGTCCCATACGCAGCACGCGGCCGATATGGTTGGCTGCATCTTCACACAGTGAAATTTGGCTGCCGGAAGTGAGTGGCTCAGGGTGATAAATGCGAGGAATGCGCATAGTTAAACATCCGCGTCATGGCCCTGGGCTGCAAAAGGCAGGGCATGGTTAAAAAATATTGCTGCTAGTGTAGGTTAGCTCTTTTGCGCCTGGCAAGCGTGTTGCACATAGGGGTTATGGTTCCCCTGAACCTTCGCAATGCGTTCGTCGCGCTCACACTCCCAATCGGTGACCGGATACTGCTTATTCCAGGCATTAAAAAGCTGAGTTTGCTGGCGGGAGAGCGTCAGGTTGTATTGGTCGCGCATGTAAAAATAGGTACGCGCGATGGCGCCACGGGCGCGGGCTGGAGGCTCGGCAACTTTCTCTTTGAAGTCAACCTTCATGGTGCATTGTCCATATTGGCCTTCACCACCGTTCCACTGGCTGTACATAAAGTTTGCGCGATCGCCATTGACCTCACCCACCGCGGGCTGCAGGTTATGCATATCGCTTTCCATTTTGCGATAGACCGGATCTTTAGCGCAGTTTTTACGCCCTCCGTCCTGCCAGCACTGGCGCTGATGACCAAATTGCCAGGCGGGGACAACGTGTTCCCATTCAATTCGACTGGCGCGGTTTTCATTTTTTCGCACTTTATAGCCGCAGGATTCGAGGTCAACGACCCCTTTTTTTCCTTGCCAATTAATTTTACATCCGCAATAGAAATCGCCTGGCGCATCGGCGTTAACTTTAACGCCCGCTGCTTTTGCCTGAGAAAAACTGTTGATGCCTTCGGCTAAAACCGAGCCTGAAAACGCAGCGGCTAACAGGGCCGCAGCAAAAGAAAGATTACGGTACATCACGAACTCCGTGTCAAAACGAGCCCGCAACGTAGCGAAAGTCATTCCTGTATGCAATCAGTTAGATCAGAAAAGTTCCTGATAATTCTGAAGATTATTCTGCAACCAGCGGTTCACCGCAGTGAACGCAGCGGTAGGTGGCTTCGCCGCGTACAACGCGGTTATGGCGGCGGACGGTCAGTTGGTGTTCCTGACACTTACAGCGGTATGTAAAGGTCTTACGCTGCACGGATTGCAGCTCAAACTGATGCGTGCGCCGGGCCGGTACGCCCAGCACGCTCTCCATCATCCATTTCCACTCTTTCCCGTGCGGCGGTACGCGGCCAAAGTGTTTCCACACCAGTAGATGCGCCAGTTCATGGGGCACCACTTCGTTAACGAACGCGTCAACATTCTCCATCAGCAAAACTGGATTAAGACGAATTTCGTAGGTTTGTAGCCACGCGGTACCCGCGGCGGTTCCGCGCTGTTGGTAAACCAGCTTTGGTTCCGGGTATTGGCGTTCGAGCTTGAGATTGGCCTGTGCGAGTTTTTCCCGCAGGCTGCGCATAACGGCTTGCTGGATGGCGATCGGGAGACGGGAGGTTTTCATAACGCCAGAGGATAGTGCGACAGGGAAGGGACTGCAAGAGGAAGGCTCCCTCCCGCTTGGGAGGGAGCCTCACGAGATTAGTCGTGTGCGCCAATTTCGCGCAGTTTACGACCTTTCATCAGGTTACGTTCAATGTGTTCCAGAGAGACGTTTTTAGTTTCAGGGATCAGCCACAGGGTCAGGAAGATGAACAGTACGTTCAGGCCACCGTAGACCCAGAAGGTGTTGGCGCTGCCCAGCGAGTTCAGCATCGTCAGGAAGGTTGCGCCGACAATCATGTTGGCAATCCAGTTAGTTGCGGTAGAGCAGGTGATGCCGAAATCGCGACCTTTCAGCGGCTGGATTTCAGAGCACAGTACCCAAATCAGCGGACCGGCGCTCATCGCAAAGCCAACGATAAACATTAGCAGCATCAGCACTGCGAAGTATTGTGCGGCTGGCGAGTGAATACCCACGTGCATCATTGTACCCAGCACGCCCATACCGACGGCCATGACGATAAAGCCGAGGATCAGCGTAGGTTTTCGGCCCCAGCGGTCAACCAGGCCAATGGCGATAAAGGTTGCCAGCACGTTGGTCAGACCGACAATAACGGTCCCCCACATCTGTTCGGTGGTGTTGGTGTAACCCGCCAGCTCAAAGATTTTTGGCGCGTAATACATAATGACGTTCATCCCGGTGAACTGCTGCATCACCTGTAATAGAACGCCAAGGAAAACTGCGCGGCGGAAGTTGCTGTTTTCTTTAAACAGCGCCCAGCCGCTCTGCTTCACTTGCAGGCTTTCACGAATTTCATCCAGCTCGCGTTTGGCTTCAGCGCTGGTGTCACGCAGACGCAACAGAACGCGTTCGGCATCGACAAAACGACGTTTAGCCGCAAACCAACGCGGGCTGTCCGGCAGGAAGATGACGCCAACCAGCAGTAACAGGGCAGGGATGATGATCACGCCCAGCATCCAGCGCCATGCGCCGCTGTAGCTAAATGCCGTATCGGAAAGATACGCACCTAAAATACCGATGGTGATCATTAACTGATACATAGAAATCATGCTGCCGCGAATTTTTTCCGGGGCGATTTCGGACAAGTACAACGGTGCGGTATAAGACGCAACGCCGACTGCCAGGCCGAGCAGCACGCGGGAAACCAGCAGCACTTCAACGTTTGGCGCTGCGGCGGAGAACAGCGAACCGGCAACAAACAGGATTGCGCCGATCATCAGGCTTTTTTTACGCCCCAGCTTAAAGGAGAGCCAACCGCTGCCGACGGCGCCCACTGCCGCACCAAACATCATGGAACTCACCACCCATTCCTGAGTGTGTGGGGTAATTTGGAACTCGTCGGTGATGAATGGTAAAGCACCGGCAATAACACCGATATCCAGGCCAAAAAGTAATCCAGCCAGGGCTGCCAGGAAGCAGACAAAAAATGTCATGGCTTTGTTGGAATGCCCCGTTTTTTTATTGTCAGGCATGATGCCCTCCGTTGGGTAGCTAGTTTTGTTGATGTTAAGGGTAGGTGAGTACGGGGTAAAAAAATGCGAATCACATCACATTAGTGTAATCGGTTACACTGGCATTCATGTGGATTATTGTTTAATGAGTTGAAAGTTAACATTATTTATTATTATAGAATAAAGTTGATTGGCTGATTTTAAGACATTGCTGAAATATGATGTAACAGTGATGCAATGCTGGTAACGAAGAGATGTGAATTCAAGGTAGATAGAAATACTGTGCTATGTAATCGCTTTCATTTGTTATTGAAGCAAATGAAATTAGCGTGGTTATAGCGATGGGGGATGGGAGAGCAAATGACATAAAAAAGACCAGCATGAGGCTGGTCTTCATAAGCATTGAGCCGTCGGGGAATTACTTCAGACCGGCAGCTTCACGCAGCAGGGCGGCTTTGTCGGTTTTTTCCCATGGGAAATGTTCGCGACCAAAGTGACCGTAAGCGGCGGTTTCTTTGTAAATTGGGTGCAGCAGATCCAGCATCTGAATCAGGCCATACGGGCGCAGGTCGAAGAACTCACGCACCAGCAGGGTCAGCTGTTCTGAAGGCACTTTTTCAGTACCGAACGTTTCCACCATGATAGAGGTCGGTTCAGCCACGCCGATTGCGTAGGAAACCTGAATCTCACAACGGTCAGCCAGGCCAGCGGCAACGATGTTTTTCGCTACGTAGCGGGCTGCATAAGCTGCGGAACGGTCAACTTTAGACGGATCCTTACCAGAGAATGCGCCGCCGCCGTGACGGGCCATGCCGCCGTAGGTATCAACGATGATTTTACGACCCGTCAGACCGCAGTCACCCATTGGACCGCCGATAACGAAACGACCAGTTGGGTTGATGAAGAACTTGGTTGAAGCTGTCAGCCATTCAGTCGGCAGTACCGGCTTGATGATCTCTTCCATAACGGCTTCTTGCAGCGATTTCTGATCGATATCTTCAGAGTGCTGAGTCGACAGAACAACCGCATCGATACCGACGATTTTACCGTCGTCATACTGGAAGGTTACCTGGCTTTTTGCATCCGGGCGCAGCCAGGATAAGGTGCCGTTTTTACGCACTTCAGCCTGACGCTGCACCAGACGGTGAGCATAGGTAATCGGGGCTGGCATCAGCACGTCGGTTTCGTTGGTTGCATAACCAAACATCAGACCCTGGTCGCCTGCGCCCTGTTCCAGCGGATCCGCACGGTCAACACCCTGGTTGATGTCCGGAGACTGTTTACCAATCGCGCTCAGTACCGCACAAGAGTTGGCATCAAAGCCCATGTCGGAATGCACATAGCCAATTTCGCGAACCGTGTTACGGGTGATCTCTTCGATATCAACCCATGCGCTGGTGGTGATCTCACCGCCAACTAAAACCATACCGGTTTTGACGTAGGTTTCGCAGGCAACGCGTGCTTTCGGATCCTGCTCCAGGATTGCATCCAGCACGGCATCAGAGATTTGGTCAGCGATTTTGTCAGGATGCCCTTCTGATACGGACTCGGACGTAAAAAGGTGTTTTGCCATATTTAATTTCACCTAAGGAGAATGTAGTTAGCTCAAACTGTCGAGTGGAATAGCCATGTGTAGAAGATTCTACCATGAGTCTGCAGATGACGGACACTGGCAGTCTGAGTGTTAATCGGTATAGATGGATTAACATCTGGACGGCTATTTTAAGGCGGTTCTGCGCCTGATTTCCAGCTTTTTTTGATTGAGCTCGCATTGTACTGAAAATGTAACTGGAAATTTTTCCTGACGGTGCTGGCAATGCGCGTATTTATCTTTTGCTTTTTCGTACTGTTGTCGGTATAAAACGCGGCGCGCGGCTCATATCCGTCATACTTCAAGTTGCATGTGCGTTGGCAATACTCGCCCAGTCACTTACTCCTGTAAGCGCCCGGGGATTCACTGCGTTGCCGCCTTCCCGCAACTCGATTTATTGAGGATAGACAAAAAAGCACACGACGTTTTCATCGTGTTGCCACTTCCAGCCGGGTTAAAACTTTAGCTTTGGCTTGTGGGTTCGTTCCGTCAGGAGCAACCGTGGAGGTGATACGAGATAATGAACCGTTGTATTCTGCTGAATCTGTCGCACCGTTCTGGTGTACATATGTCCCCCGCAATCTGCATCTTGCATACCTGCCGATGTTATACCCATCTCGGCGCTTCTCAGGACTCCAGGGCCGGCAACGGTCACTAAGAACTGAACAAGGGCGCTCTTGGTAAACAAGAGTTTTCTCGTGGTTTCGCCGAACCGTCAGCATTAAGTTCGGTTACGTGTTTACATTGATATGAAAAAGAAACCGGTCGCACAGTCGGAGCGTCAGCACTATCTGCTGGAAATTCTGCCTGTATTTGGGTTGTTATCGCGTCTTCGGATTGCGATAGTAGTCAACTGTTTTACACTTGTTAATAAAATTTGAGGTTCGCTATGTCTGACGACATTTCTTTGGGTTCGCCTTCGTCAGCAGGCGAACACGGTGTACTACGCTCCATGCAGGAGGTTGCAATGAGTTCCCAGGAAGCCAGCAAGATGCTGCGTACTTACAATATTGCCTGGTGGGGTAATAACTACTATGACGTCAATGAACTGGGCCACATCAGCGTGTGCCCGGATCCCGACGTACCAGAAGCGCGCGTTGACCTTGCTGAGTTGGTGAAAGCCCGTGAAGCGCAGGGCCAGCGTTTGCCTGCATTGTTCTGCTTCCCGCAGATCCTGCAACACCGTCTGCGTTCGATTAACGCCGCGTTTAAGCGCGCCCGTGAGTCTTACGGCTACAACGGTGACTATTTCCTCGTTTACCCGATCAAGGTTAACCAGCACCGTCGCGTGATTGAATCGCTGATCCACTCCGGCGAACCGCTGGGGCTGGAAGCCGGTTCTAAAGCTGAACTGATGGCCGTTCTGGCTCATGCCGGAATGACCCGCAGCGTGATCGTGTGTAACGGCTATAAAGACCGCGAATACATCCGCCTGGCGCTAATTGGCGAAAAGATGGGCCATAAGATCTATCTGGTCATCGAGAAGATGTCTGAAATCGCTATCGTGCTGGATGAAGCTGAACGACTGAATGTTGTTCCGCGTCTGGGCGTGCGTGCGCGTCTGGCGTCGCAAGGGTCCGGCAAATGGCAGTCCTCCGGCGGAGAGAAATCGAAATTCGGCCTGGCGGCAAACCAGGTGCTGCAACTGGTAGAAATGCTGCGCGAGCGCGGTCGTCTGGACAGTATTCAGTTGCTGCACTTCCACCTCGGCTCACAGATGGCGAACATTCGTGATATTGCCACCGGCGTACGTGAGTCGGCGCGTTTCTACGTTGAGCTGCACAAGCTTGGCGTAAATATCCAGTGCTTCGACGTGGGCGGTGGCCTGGGCGTGGACTACGAAGGTACCCGTTCGCAGTCTGACTGCTCCGTAAACTACGGCCTGAACGAATACGCGAACAACATCATCTGGGCCATTGGCGACGCCTGTGAAGAGCACGGTCTGCCGCACCCGACGGTAATTACCGAATCCGGTCGGGCTGTTACCGCGCATCATACCGTGCTGGTGTCTAACATTATCGGCGTTGAGCGTAGCGAGCATACCGAAGCAACGCCTCCGGCTGACGATGCGCCGCGTGCCCTGCAAAGCATGTGGGAAACCTGGCAAGAGATGCATGAGCCGGGAACCCGTCGTTCGCTGCGTGAATGGCTGCACGACAGCCAGATGGATCTGCACGATATTCACGTTGGGTACTCTTCAGGCACCTTTAGCCTGCAGGAACGCGCGTGGGCAGAACAGCTCTATCTGAACATGTGTCACGATGTGCAAAAACAACTCGACCCGAGCAACCGCGCGCACCGTCCGATTATCGACGAGTTGCAGGAGCGTATGGCGGATAAGATTTACGTCAACTTCTCACTGTTCCAGTCGATGCCGGATGCGTGGGGGATCGATCAGCTGTTCCCGGTGATGCCGCTGGAAGGGCTGAACAAGGCTCCTGAGCGCCGTGCGGTGCTGCTGGATATCACCTGTGACTCTGATGGCGCTATCGACCACTATGTTGATGGTGACGGCATTGCGACCACCATGCCGATGCCGGAATACGACCCGGAGAACCCGCCGATGCTGGGCTTCTTTATGGTGGGTGCGTACCAGGAGATCCTTGGCAACATGCACAACCTGTTCGGTGATACTGAAGCGGTTGACGTGTTCGTCTTCCCTGACGGCAGCGTGGAAGTTGAGCTGTCTGACGAAGGGGATACCGTGGCGGATATGCTGCAATACGTGCAGTTGGATCCGAACACCCTGCTAACTCAGTTCCGTGACCAGGTGAAAAACACCGATCTGGATACCGAGTTGCAGCAGCAGTTCCTCGAAGAGTTTGAGGCAGGTCTGTACGGATATACCTATCTCGAAGACGAGTAATGCTGTTGGGGTTCGCTTGAACCTGAGCAAATTAACGGCGATAATTCGCCTATACAAGTAGTCACGTAAATCAATCCCTTCCTCGTCGGGCTTAACGACGCGGAGGGGATTTTTTTTCACCGATTTTAAAAGAGGTCAGTACATGAGCACCTTAGGTCATCAATACGACAACTCCCTAGTTTCTAACGCCTTTGGTTTTTTGCGTCTGCCGATGAACTTCATGCCGTACGACAGCGACGCCGATTGGGTGATCACCGGCGTACCGTTTGATATGGCAACGTCTGGCCGCGCGGGCGGTCGTCATGGTCCGGCTGCGATCCGTCAGGTTTCCACTAACCTGGCGTGGGAACACAATCGCTTCCCGTGGGACTTCGATATGCGCGAGCGTCTGAACGTGGTGGACTGCGGCGATTTGGTTTATGCGTTCGGTGATGCCCGTGAAATGAGTGAAAAACTGCAGGCGCATGCTGAGAAGTTGCTTTCTGCCGGTAAGCGCATGCTCTCTTTCGGCGGCGACCACTTCGTCACGCTGCCGCTCCTGCGCGCGCATGCTAAACACTTTGGTAAAATGGCGCTGGTGCACTTTGATGCCCACACCGACACCTACGCTAACGGCTGTGAATTCGACCACGGTACCATGTTCTACACTGCGCCGAACGAAGGTCTGATCGATCCGAATCACTCTGTGCAGATCGGTATTCGTACCGAGTTCGACAAAGATAACGGCTTTACCGTGCTGGATGCTTGCCAGGTGAACGATCGCGGCGTAGATGACATCATCGCCCAGGTTAAGCAGATTGTTGGTGATATGCCGGTGTATCTGACCTTTGATATCGACTGCCTCGATCCGGCGTTTGCTCCAGGAACCGGTACGCCCGTGATCGGCGGTCTGACTTCCGATCGCGCGATCAAGCTGGTACGTGGTCTGAAAGATCTGAATATCGTCGGGATGGATGTGGTGGAAGTAGCTCCGGCCTACGATCAGTCAGAGATCACCGCGCTGGCGGCGGCTACGCTGGCACTGGAAATGCTGTATATCCAGGCGGCGAAGAAAGGCGAATAACGGGTTTTGGACTATTTTGCCGGATGTCGCTGACGCTAGTCCGGCCTACATTATTGCTGAATTTGTAGGCCGGATAAGGCGTTCACGCCACCATCCGGCACTGTTCGAGGATTATTTTATCCCGTCTGCGCTCATGCGATCGCGAATGTGTTGCGCACGTTCTGCAGATGCCGGGTGATCGTCAAACATTGAGCTTTGGCGTCCTGCGTCCAGTTTAGCCAGTTTCTCAAAGCTGGTGGCCAGTCCTGCCGGATTGATCCCACGTTTGCGCAACAAATCATACGAGTAATCATCTGCTTCGGATTCCTGACGCTGGGAGAACTGCGAGTTCACCAGTTTCTCGCCAAGATCGCCCAATTGCGACTGTGACAGGCTGCCGACAATGCCGCCAGCGGAAGCCGCTGCTGCACGTACGGCGTTAGTGCCCAGCGCGACCTGCATGCCTTTTTTCACGTGACCCAGCGCGACGTGGCCCATTTCGTGGCCGATCACCGCTTCGACTTCGTTATCGGTCATCATGTCCATCAGGCCGCTGTACACGCGGATACAACCGTTCGCCATGGCAAAGGCATTCACATCTTTCGCCATATAGACTTTGTAGTTCACCGGCTGGCCGTTAATGTTGTCGCCAAGCGCGGCGGCGATTTTGCCAAGACGCGTTGTGTACTCGCTGCTGGCAGGGGCGATAGTAGCCTTGCTGTCCATATCTTTACAGGCCTGATCGCTCAGCGCTTTTACCTGAGTATCGCTCAGACTATAGGCCTGAAAAGCCTCTGCGCCAGAAGAAAGCAGTCCGTTTGAGTCCATGTTCTGGCAGCCGGTCAATGCCGCCGCCATGCTCGTAGCAAGCAGTAAAGCGCGAATTTTCATTTTTTCTCTTCCGCACAAAGTCAGGATTTTTCTAAAAAATGCGTCGTTTGCAGGTAAACCGACGCTCGGCCTTAGTATAAAGAAAAGAACATTCAGCGGGCGAGAAGATTGCGCAACTTGCGCGCATGATCCAGAGATTTCTGAAGCGGTAAAAGGATGCTCCATGTACATGACACGCGGCTTGGGTTACATTGTTGGCACTTTTTTCCGGCGTAGCCCAAAACGCGCTGTCGTCAAGTCGTTAAGGGCTCAGCCTTCATTATCCGATCTGGAGTCAAAATGTCCTCACGTAAAGAGCTTGCCAATGCTATTCGTGCGCTGAGCATGGACGCAGTACAGAAAGCCAAATCCGGTCACCCGGGTGCCCCGATGGGTATGGCTGACATTGCCGAAGTCCTGTGGCGTGATTTCCTGAACCACAACCCGACTAACCCGTCCTGGGCTGACCGTGACCGCTTCGTGCTGTCCAACGGCCACGGCTCCATGCTGATTTACAGCCTGCTGCACCTCACCGGCTACGATCTGCCGATGTCTGAGCTGCAGAACTTCCGTCAGCTGCATTCCAAAACGCCGGGTCATCCGGAAGTGGGTTACACCGCGGGTGTTGAAACCACTACCGGTCCTCTGGGTCAGGGCATTGCGAATGCTGTGGGTATGGCTATCGCCGAAAAAACGCTGGCGGCGCAGTTTAACCGTCCTGGTCACGACATCGTTGACCACTTCACCTATGCTTTCATGGGCGACGGCTGCATGATGGAAGGTATCTCTCACGAGGTATGTTCCCTGGCCGGTACGCTGAAGCTGGGTAAACTGGTAGCGTTCTACGATGACAACGGCATCTCTATCGATGGCCACGTTGAAGGCTGGTTCACCGATGACACCGCTAAGCGTTTCGAAGCCTACGGCTGGCACGTGGTTCGTGGCGTTGATGGTCACGATGCTGACGCGATTAAGCGCGCAGTTGAAGAAGCTCGCGCTGTGACCGACAAACCGTCCCTGCTGATGTGCAAAACCATCATCGGTTTCGGTTCCCCGAATAAAGCTGGTACCCACGACTCTCACGGTGCGCCGCTGGGTGATGCAGAAATCGCACTGACCCGCGAACAGCTGGGCTGGAAATACGCGCCGTTTGAAATTCCGTCTGAAATCTACGCGCAGTGGGATGCGAAAGAAGCAGGCCAGGCAAAAGAAGCTGCATGGAACGAGAAGTTCGCTGCTTATGCGAAAGCCTTCCCGCAGGAAGCCGCTGAATTCACCCGTCGTATGAAAGGTGAAATGCCGTCTGACTTCGACGCAAAAGCGAACGAGTTCATCGCTAAGCTGCAGGCTAACCCGGCGAAAATCGCCAGCCGTAAAGCGTCTCAGAACGCGATTGAAGCGTTTGGTCCTCTGCTGCCTGAATTCCTCGGTGGCTCCGCTGACCTGGCACCAAGTAACCTGACTCTGTGGTCTGGTTCTAAAGCTATCAACGAAGATACTGCCGGTAACTACATCCATTACGGTGTACGTGAATTCGGTATGACCGCTATCGCTAACGGTATCTCTCTGCACGGTGGTTTCCTACCGTACACCTCCACCTTCCTGATGTTTGTGGAATATGCCCGTAACGCGGTGCGTATGGCTGCGCTGATGAAACAGCGTCAGGTGATGGTCTATACCCACGACTCCATCGGTCTGGGCGAAGATGGCCCGACTCACCAGCCGGTAGAGCAGGTAGCTTCGCTGCGTGTGACCCCGAACATGAGCACCTGGCGTCCGTGTGACCAGGTTGAATCTGCCGTTGCATGGAAATACGGTGTAGAGCGTCAGGACGGTCCGACCGCGCTGATCCTCTCCCGCCAGAACCTGGCACAGCAGGAACGTACCGAAGAGCAGCTGGCGAACATCGCGCGCGGTGGTTACGTGCTGAAAGATTGCGCCGGTCAGCCGGAACTGATCTTCATCGCTACCGGTTCTGAAGTTGAGCTGGCTGTGGCTGCCTGGGACAAACTGACCGCTGAAGGCGTTAAAGCGCGCGTGGTTTCCATGCCGTCTACCGACGCGTTCGACAAACAGGATGCCGCTTATCGCGAGTCCGTACTGCCGAAAGCTGTTTCCGCACGTGTTGCAGTGGAAGCGGGTATCGCAGACTACTGGTTCAAATACGTGGGCCTGAACGGCGCTATCGTTGGTATGACTACCTTTGGTGAGTCTGCACCGGCTGAGCTGCTGTTTGAAGAGTTTGGCTTCACTGTCGACAACGTTGTCGCGAAAGCAAAAGAACTGCTGTAATTTTGATTACAGGTGAAAACGGGTCGCTTATGCGGCCCGTTTTTTTAAAGTAAGTAAATTTATTTGGTTGTGTGCAACCCAAAAATGTAGATGTTCATCACAAATATGATATTTAGCGATGTTTTATATTTGCAGCTTGAATCACATTATTGCTGTTGATTTTTATATTTCTTTTCTCAATCCATTGTTTTTAAAGGCATCGCCAAAAAACATTCTGCGCTGTATGTAGTTTTCTCCTCGATTGATTTCATTTCGCCGTGCGCGTATTTTATTTTTAACGCTAACTCGTACCCTAAAAATAAAATAAGGAAAATGTATGCGGCTGATTGATTACTTTCCCGAATCATCTATCTCAATAAAAAATTCAGCAAAGAACTGGCAGGAGGCAATTGACTTTTCTATGTCATCCTTACTTGCCAACCATTATGTCAATTCAGATTATATTCAGGCCATTAAAGACTCAACGATTAACAATGGTCCTTATTATATTTTAGCACCAGGTGTCGCCATGCCGCACGCTCGACCGGAGTGTGGCGCGTTAAAAACCGGTATGTCATTAACGCTTCTCAAACAGGAAGTGAAATTTGCCGAAGATGATGAAGGTATCAGATTATTAATCGGATTGTCGGCGGCTAATGCTGATTCACACATTGGCGCTATTCAGGCCTTAAGCGAATTATTATGTGAAGAGGAAGCACTAACCGCTTTGTTAGCGGCTAAATCAGAAAAACAATTGGCGGATATTATCGCTCAAGCATAATTAACGGTTTCCTTTCAGGATATTATTATGGAAAACAAGTCTGCTCGTGCCAAAGTCCAGGCTTTTGGTGGGTTTTTGACTGCAATGGTCATTCCCAACATCGGTGCGTTTATTGCCTGGGGTTTTATTACCGCATTATTTATTCCTACTGGTTGGATGCCGAATGAGCATTTCGCTAAAATTGTCGGTCCGATGATTACCTATTTACTGCCCGTCATGATTGGCTCCACAGGGGGACATCTGGTTGGCGGGAAACGCGGTGCGGTAATGGGGGGCATTGGTTCTATTGGCGTTATTGTGGGCGCGGATATCCCGATGTTCCTTGGCGCGATGGTAATGGGGCCGCTTGGCGGTTGGGTGATTAAGCATATCGACCGTCTGCTGGAAAAACGCATTCCTGCAGGCTTCGAGATGGTTATCAATAATTTCTCTCTTGGTATTGCGGGAATGCTCTTATGCTTGCTGGGGTTTGAAGTTATCGGCCCGGCGGTTCTCATTGCCAATAATTTCGTGAAGGAGTGTATTGAAGCGTTGGTTCATGCGGGCTATCTGCCGTTGCTATCCGTAATCAATGAGCCGGCAAAAATCCTCTTTCTGAACAATGCCATCGATCAGGGGGTGTATTATCCGCTGGGGATGCAGCAAGCTTCTGAAACGGGAAAATCAATTTTCTTCATGGTGGCATCTAACCCAGGGCCGGGATTAGGTTTGTTACTCGGCTTTGCTATCTTTGGCAAAGGGATGAGTAAAAAGTCTGCGCCAGGCGCCATGATTATCCACTTCCTCGGTGGTATTCATGAACTGTATTTCCCGTATGTGCTGATGAAGCCTCTGACCCTGATCGCGATGATTGCCGGGGGAATGACCGGGACGTGGGTATTCCACCTGCTGGACGGTGGGTTAGTTGCGGGGCCAAGCCCAGGATCCATATTCGCCTATCTGGCATTAACGCCGAAAGGTTCTTTCCTCGCGACCATTGCAGGAGTCACCGCGGGAACCGTTGTTACTTTTGTTATTACCTCTGTCATCCTGAAAATGGAAAAGAACGTTGAAACAGAAAGTGAAGATGACTTTGCTGAATCAGCCAGAACCGTCAAAGCGATGAAGCAGGAAGGGAAATTCTCTTATAAAAACATTAAACGTGTCGCTTTTGTCTGTGATGCAGGAATGGGTTCCAGTGCTATGGGGGCAACCACGTTTCGTAAGCGTCTGGAGAAAGCGGGATTGAATATTACTGTGACGCATTATGCTATCGAAAACGTTCCGCAAGATGCCGATATTATTGTCACCCATGCCAGTCTTGAAGGTCGTGTTAAACGTGTAAGTGAAAAGCCATTAGTGCTGATTAAGAACTATATTGGTGACCCATTGTTGGATGATTTATTTAAACGCATTACTGCGAACTAGCCTTCTTATATTTTTGGAGTGAATATGAAAACGAAAGTTGCTGCCATATATGGCAAGCAGGATATTCGTATCCGCGAATTTGAACTGCCTGCAATTACAGATAATGAATTGTTAGTAAGCGTAATATCCGATAGCGTTTGTTTGTCCACCTGGAAAGCAGCAGCATTGGGGAGCGATCATAAACGCGTACCGGACGATCTGGAAAATCATCCGGTTATTACCGGGCATGAATGTGCAGGTATCATTGTTGAGGTGGGAAAAAACCTGACGGATAAATATAAGAAAGGTCAGCGTTTTGTGTTGCAACCCGCGATGGGATTGCCTAGTGGATATTCAGCGGGATACAGCTACGAATATTTTGGCGGCAATGCGACATATATGATTATCCCGGAAGTGGCGATTAACCTGGGATGCGTTTTGCCTTACCACGGCTCTTATTTTGCCGCCGCCTCATTGGCAGAACCGATGTGCTGCATTATTGGCGCGTATAACGCGAATTTTCATACCACGCCTTACGTTTATGAGCATCGCATGGGGATTAAGCCAGGGGGGAACATTGCGCTTCTGGCCTGCGCCGGGCCGATGGGTATTGGTGCAATAGATTATGCCATTAACGGGAATATTCAGCCGTCGCGCGTGGTGGTGGTCGACATTGATGAAGCACGACTGGCTCAGGCTAAAAAACTGTTGCCCGTTGAGCTGGCGGCAGAAAAGGGGATTGAGCTCATCTATGTGAATACTACTGGCATGGATTCTCCGACAGCGATGCTGCGAGCGTTAACTCATGACGCAGGTTTTGATGATGTTTTTGTGTATGCGGCAGTGCCTGCAGTTGTTGAGATGGCTGATGATTTACTCGCGGAAGATGGTTGCCTGAATTTTTTTGCCGGTCCTACGGACAGTAACTTCAAAGTGCCGTTTAATTTTTATAACGTGCACTACAACAGCACTCACGTTGTCGGGACATCCGGTGGTTCAACGGATGATATGAAAGAGGCCATTGCGCTCAGTGCAACTGGCCAACTGCAACCGTCGTTTATGGTGACGCACATTGGCGGCCTTGATGCAGTTCCGGAAACTGTATTGAATTTACCGGCGATCCCCGGCGGTAAGAAGCTTATCTACAACGGCGTTACCATGCCACTAACCGCCATTGCTGATTTTGCCGAGAAAGGGAAAACTGACCCATTATTCAAAGAACTGGCGCTGCTGGTGGAGGAGACGCACGGTATCTGGAATGAAAAGGCAGAAAAATACCTTTTGGCACACTTTGGCGTTGATATCGGGGAGGCTGCGATATGATGTCGCTGGCATGGCCGCTATTTCGTATCACGGAGCAGGCTGCACTGGCAGCCTGGCCGCAAACCGGGTGCGGCGATAAAAACAAGATTGATGGTCTGGCTGTGACGGCAATGCGGGAAGCATTGAACAGTATTGCCATTCGCGGACGCATCGTTATTGGCGAAGGGGAGATTGATCAAGCCCCGATGCTGTGGATTGGTGAGGAAGTGGGAACCGGCACCGGACCTGAGGTAGATATCGCCGTTGATCCTATCGAAGGAACCCGAATGGTGGCTATGGGGCAAAGCAATGCGCTGGCCGTCATGGCGTTTGCCCCTCGCGGTAGTTTGTTACACGCCCCTGATATGTACATGAAAAAACTGGTTGTTAATCGGTTTGCGAAAGGGGCGATTAATCTGGCGCTGCCGTTGGCAGATAATCTGCGTAATGTGGCAGAGGCGTTGGGTAAACCGCTGGAGCGACTGCGGATGGTGACGCTGGATAAACCGCGCCTTCAACCAGCGATTGCCGAGGCGACACGGCTTGGCGTCAAGGTCTTTGCTCTACCCGACGGCGACGTGGCCGCCAGCGTGCTGGCCTGTATGCAGGAGAATCCTTATGATCTGATGTATACCATTGGCGGCGCGCCTGAAGGGGTTATTTCAGCCTGTGCGGTTAAAGCGCTGGGGGGTGATATGCAGGCTGAACTGATTGATTTTTGCGAAGCGAAAGGAAATAACGCAGATAATCGTCTGATTGCAGCACAGGAACATCAGCGCTGCGCGGAAATGGGCGTTGAGATCAACCGGATCTACGCGCTGGACGAACTGGTAGGGGGAAATAAGATCCTCTTCAGCGCGACAGGAGTCACGGGCGGCGATCTTGTGAAAGGGATCCAACAGGTTGCGAATGGTGTGCGCACGCAAACTTTACTGATCGGCGGCGCGGATCGAACGTGTAATATAATAGACTCTCTGCATTCATGGTGATTTATCGAGAAACGAATGACGACGCTGACAGAAGACGATGTGCTTGAGCAACTGGATGCTCAAAATAATTTACTCTCGTTTATGACGACGGCACATAACATTTTGCTCCAGGGCATTAAGCGCTTTCTACCGTCGCTGTTCGTTAATAACGATGAAGAGATTGTGGAATATGCAGTGAAGCCGTTACTCGCCCAGAGTGGACCGCTTGACGATATCGACGTTGCGTTACGTCTGATTTATGCGTTGGGAAAAATGGATAAATGGCTTTATGCCGACATCACCCATTTCTCTCAGTTTTATCAGTACCTGAACGAGCAGGATAATATCCCCGATTTTGCCGATGACATTACCTGGGATTTTGTCAGCAACGTGAACAGTATCACCCGCAACGCAACGCTCTACGGTGCGCTGGAGTCGATGAAATTTGCCGACTTTGCTGCGTGGTCCGAAGTGCGCTTTAGCGCAATGGTCAAGACGGCAATGACGCTGGCAGTGACGGCGATTTTAAAGGAATTAACGCCGTGAAAATCAAACTAACGGTGAATGGGCTACAGGTTGAAGCACATTACCGTGATGATGAGATAGAGAACGTCCACAAACCGTTATTACAACAGCTGGCAAAAATACACGCCACTCACCCGCAGCGACGAACGATCGTTTTTCTCAGCGCACCGCCTGGTACGGGTAAATCGACGCTGACCACCTTCTGGGAATATCTCTCCCGTCAGGATCCTGGCCTGCCGGAGATCCAGACGCTGCCGATGGATGGCTTCCATCACTACAACACCTGGCTGGATGCTCATAACCTGCGAGCATACAAAGGTGCGCCGGAAACCTTTGATGTGGATAAACTTACACAGAATCTACGTCTGATAAGGGAAGGGGAGGGCTCCTGGCCACAGTACGACCGGCAAAAACACGATCCGGTAGAAGCGGCTATAACAGTGATCGCGCCGATTGTGATTGTGGAAGGAAACTGGTTATTACGCGATGATGAAAGGTGGCGGGCGTTAGCTGAGTTTTGTGATTATTCGCTGTTTATTCGTGCTCCTGCCAACGCGCTCCGTACACGATTGGTAGGCCGTAAACTGGCGGGCGGACTATCACAAGCTGACGCTGAGGCGTTTTATGAGCGTACCGACGGACCGAATGTTCGTCGGGTACTGGAAGCGAGTCTGCCTGGTGACCTGACGCTGGAGATGCTGGAATCTGGTGAATATCGGATTGCGTGAAGGCCAATTATTCCTGTTAAGCCGTAATGATTATTACGGCTTACTGGAATAATTTCCCCCGGTCTCAGCGGGAAAAATGTGATGTACGTCAGATAACTGTTTTCTTTGGCTGGACAATCATTCCTTTTATTCCGCGTTTCGCTTATTCTAGCTGAAGCGTTTCAGTCGATTAAATGTTCGACAATTAACCAATTAGTCGCAGTTTGCGACAGGTAAGGTTTCCCTGAGCGATTTGCTGCATTACTCTGTCTGCCACATCGTTTCTGAGAAATCCTTGCAGGAGACCTATGACCGTACGCGTAGCGATTAATGGTTTCGGTCGCATCGGACGCAACGTGGTTCGTGCTTTGTATGAATCCGGGCGTCGGGCGGAAATCACCGTGGTGGCAATCAACGAACTGGCGGATGCTGCAGGCATGGCGCATTTGTTGAAATATGACACCAGCCATGGACGTTTTGCCTGGGATGTTCGTCAGGAACGTGACCAGCTCATCGTTGGCGATGACGCGATCCGCATTCTGCATGAGCGAACGCTCGATGCGCTTCCCTGGCGCGAACTGAGTGTCGACGTGGTGCTGGACTGTACGGGGGTTTTCGGCAACCGCGAACACGGCGAGGCGCATATTGCCGCTGGTGCAAAAAAAGTGCTCTTTTCACATCCTGGTAGTCACGACATCGACGCAACCGTTGTGTATGGCGTTAATCAGGATCAGCTGCGCGCTGAACACCGGATCGTTTCCAACGCCTCCTGCACCACGAATTGCATAATACCCGTCATTAAATTGCTGGATGATGCTTACGGCATTGAGTCTGGTACCGTCACCACGATCCACTCCGCGATGCACGATCAGCAGGTTATTGATGCCTATCATCCTGACCTGCGTCGCACGCGAGCGGCCAGCCAGTCTATTATTCCGGTTGATACCAAACTGGCGGCGGGCATCACGCGAATTTTCCCGCAGTTTAACGATCGTTTTGAAGCGATTGCGGTGCGTGTACCGACCATAAATGTGACGGCGATCGACTTAAGCGTGACGGTGAAAAAAACAGTAAAAGCCAGTGAAGTCAACCAGTTGCTGCAAAAAGCAGCACAAGGTGCATTTCATGGTATAGTTGACTATACGGAATTACCGTTGGTCTCTGTAGATTTTAACCACGACCCGCACAGCGCCATCGTTGATGGTACGCAAACGCGCGTGAGTGGCGCTCACCTGATCAAAACGCTGGTCTGGTGTGATAATGAATGGGGCTTTGCTAACCGTATGCTCGACACAACGTTAGCGATGGCTGCTATTGGTTTCAGGCTCGACGCTTGAGCGTCGACAAAACTTTATGAATCAACGAGAGGATTCACCATGTCTGTAATTAAGATGACCGATCTGGATCTGGCTGGTAAACGCGTTTTTATCCGTGCGGACCTGAACGTACCAGTTAAAGAAGGGAAAGTAACCAGCGATGCGCGTATCCGTGCTTCCCTGCCGACCATCGAACTGGCCCTGAAACAGGGTGCTAAAGTGATGGTAACTTCCCACCTGGGTCGTCCTACCGAAGGCGAGTACAACGAAGAATTCTCTCTGCTGCCGGTTGTTAACTACCTGAAAGACAAACTGTCTGCTCCGGTTCGCCTGGTAAAAGATTACCTGGACGGCGTTGAAGTCGCTGCCGGTGAACTGGTTGTTCTGGAAAACGTTCGCTTCAACAAAGGCGAGAAGAAAGACGACGAAGCACTGTCCAAAAAATACGCTGCGCTGTGCGACGTATTCGTAATGGACGCTTTCGGTACCGCTCACCGTGCGCAGGCTTCTACCCACGGTATCGGTAAATTCGCCGACGTAGCTTGCGCTGGTCCGCTGCTGGCTGCTGAGCTGGACGCGCTGGGTAAAGCGCTGAAAGAACCTGCTCGTCCGATGGTGGCTATCGTTGGTGGTTCTAAAGTTTCTACCAAACTGACCGTTCTGGACTCTCTGTCAAAAATCGCTGACCAGCTGATCGTTGGTGGTGGTATCGCGAACACCTTCGTTGCTGCTCAAGGCCACAACGTCGGCAAATCCCTGTACGAAGCTGACCTGGTTGATGAAGCTAAGCGTCTGCTGACGACTTGCGATATCCCGGTCCCGACTGACGTTCGCGTAGCGACTGAATTCTCTGAAACTGCACCGGCTACGCTTAAATCCGTTAGCGATGTAAAAGAAGACGAGCAGATCCTGGATATCGGCGACGCTTCTGCACAGCAGCTGGCTGACATTCTGAAGAATGCGAAAACCATTCTGTGGAACGGCCCGGTTGGCGTGTTCGAATTCCCGAACTTCCGCAAAGGTACTGAAATCGTTGCTAATGCTATCGCAGACAGCGAAGCATTCTCTATCGCAGGCGGCGGTGATACCCTGGCAGCAATCGACCTGTTCGGCATTGCTGACAAAATCTCCTACATCTCTACTGGCGGCGGCGCATTCCTCGAATTCGTGGAAGGCAAAGTACTGCCAGCAGTAGCCATGCTCGAAGAGCGTGCTAAAAAGTAAGACATTGATGGGCAGGGAAACCTGCCCAATTATTAGCGCGCTGTCGAGCGCGCCCTCTTTCCAAGGCCGAAGATACAGGACTCGCAACATGTCTAAAATTTTTGATTTCGTAAAACCAGGCGTAATCACTGGTGATGACGTACAGAAAGTTTTCCAGGTAGCTAAAGAAAACAACTTTGCTCTGCCAGCTGTTAACTGCGTTGGTACCGACTCCATCAACGCCGTTCTGGAAACCGCTGCAAAAGTTAAAGCGCCGGTAATCGTCCAGTTCTCCAACGGTGGTGCTTCTTTCATCGCGGGTAAAGGCGTGAAGTCTGACGTTCCTCAGGGCGCTGCAATCCTGGGTGCGATCTCTGGTGCGCATCACGTTCACCAGATGGCTGAACACTATGGTGTTCCGGTTATCCTGCACACTGACCACTGCGCGAAGAAACTGCTGCCGTGGATCGACGGTCTGCTGGACGCGGGTGAAAAACACTTCGCAGCAACAGGCAAACCGCTGTTCTCTTCTCACATGATCGACCTGTCTGAAGAGTCTCTGGAAGAGAACATCGAAATCTGCTCCAAATACCTGGCGCGCATGTCCAAAATGGGCATGACTCTGGAAATCGAACTGGGTTGCACCGGTGGCGAAGAAGACGGCGTGGACAACAGCCACATGGACGCTTCTGCACTGTACACCCAACCGGAAGACGTTGACTACGCATACACCGAGCTGAGCAAAATCAGCCCGCGTTTCACCATCGCAGCGTCCTTCGGTAACGTACACGGCGTTTACAAGCCGGGTAACGTAGTTCTGACCCCGACCATCCTGCGCGACTCTCAGGACTATGTTTCTAAGAAACATAACCTGCCGCATAACAGCCTGAACTTCGTCTTCCACGGCGGTTCCGGTTCTACTGCTCAGGAAATCAAAGATTCCGTAAGCTACGGCGTAGTGAAAATGAACATCGACACCGATACCCAATGGGCTACCTGGGAAGGCGTTCTGAACTACTACAAAGCAAACGAAGCTTACCTGCAGGGTCAGTTGGGCAACCCGAAAGGCGAAGATCAGCCGAACAAGAAATACTACGATCCGCGCGTATGGCTGCGTGCTGGTCAGGCAACCATGATCACCCGTCTGGAACAGGCTTTCAAAGAACTGAACGCGGTTGACGTTCTGTAATTCCGTCTGCGGACAGTAAAAATGGCTTCCTTTGGGAAGCCATTTTTTTTACTGCATAACGCAGGTTCCTTTTTCACCCGCCAGGACCTGCGGCGCATCCTTCAGGGCGCCGATAAATGCTGCGTTTCCGGTCTGTTTGACAAACTGTATCACCGCCGCCGCTTTCGGGCCCATTGCACCGTCAGGCGCGGCAAACGGCGCCAGCTCTTCTGGTGTGACATGTCGTAGCGCACGCGCCTGGGGGGTTCCCCAGTTTTCATACACGGCATCGGCGTCCGTCAGGATCAGCAGGTGGTCAGCGTTAATGGATTGCGCCAGCACGGCAGCGGTCAAATCCTTATCAATGACGGCTTCGGTTCCCTGATAGCCATCGCCTTGCGCAATGACCGGAATACCACCACCGCCACAGCAAATCACCATGTGTCCCGCATCCATCAACGTGCAGATGGCATCACTGTCGAGAATTTTTAGCGGTGTCGGGGAGGGAACCACGCGGCGAATATATTGCCCATCCGCTTTCATCTGCCAGCCATAGCGTTCTTCCAGCTCTGTCTGTTGATCCGGCTGGTAGACGGGGCCGATATATTTACCGGGGGTTGAGAAAGCGTCATCCTGCGGATCGACCTCAACGCGGGTCATCAGCGTCGTCACGGGCGCGTTACCCGTGGATGACGCCAGCGCCTGGGCAATGGCAAAACCGATCATCCCCTGACTTTCCGCAACCAGAATGTCCAGCGGCCAGGCCGGGGACTCTTTGTAAGCCGCGTTCTGTAGCGCCAGCAGACCAACCTGAGGACCGTTGCCATGAACAATGACCAGTTGATAATCACGGGCTAATTCGGATGCCATTTCGGCAAATACCTGAATACTACGCTGCTGGTTTTCTGCACTCAAAATTTCTCCGCGCTGTAATAAGGCATTGCCGCCAAGCGCAATGACAATCTTCTTTTTCATTAATGACCTCATTGTGAAAAATATCTCGTGGTCAACATAGCGTTTTATCGCTTTTATTATGTGATAAGGTCGACAACTCAAATACCTGTAAAAATATCTCGATAATTAATGATGTTTTCTGTCTCTTTATTTAAATTGCTTTGAAAGTGATTATTAGACTTTTTTTAATAATGTTGCGGCCAGTTCCCAGGAATTTATAACAATGGATTTTGTGTGATTTTGTTCAAATGAAATGAATTTTTACCCCGATATGGTAGACGCAGTTAAAACATCAAACCTCACGTATCCTGTCAGATAACATGAGGTATTCAGCGGTAATGATTACCGGGAGATTAATTATGTCTGGTTCATATGAAGTGGCTGAGGCCACAAAGAAAAGAGGAATACCGGCCTGGTGGGTCACCGTTTTTCTGTTCTGGCTGGGATGGATTTTTATGTATGCCGACCGCACGGTGCTCAATCCGGTGATGGGCGAATTAGAAAAAGAATTTGGCTTAAGCGGCACACAATTGGGTATTCTTAATTCTGTGTTCTATTTTTCTTACGCATTACTTCAGGTACCTGCCGGAATTCTGGGTGACAAAATTGGTAAGAAAAAGGTGCTGGTTCCGGGGTTTATTCTTTTTGGTGTTTTCACCGCGGTAACCGGCTGGGCAAAAAGTTGGTACACCCTGCTGTTTGCCCGCGTGGTGACGGGGGCGGGTGAAGGAACCTATTATGGTCCGCAATACGGTCTTTCCTCTGAGCAGATCCCGAAGAAGTACCGCTCTCTTGGCAGCGCAATCATCAACAGCGGTATGGCTTTTGGTATTGCGCTGGGGCTGATGACCTCAAGCTGGCTGGTATACGATCAGGGATATTCATGGCGGATGCCATTCTATGCGATGGCGGTTCCATCCGTGCTGGTTGGGGTGGCTATCTGGCTATTTGTGAAAGAGAAGAAACGTACTGCCGACGCCGATGGCGCGCCGGTTAAAAAGGGTAAATTCAGCGATCTGCTGAAAAACCGTAATTTAATTATCACCTATATTATGGTGTTCTGTAGCCTGTTCGGTTTCTTCGTTATCCTGACCTGGCTTCCCTATTATCTGCAAAATGAACGGGGTATCGCTGGCAGCGAAACCGGATTTATCTCTTCGCTGGTGGCCTGGATTTCCATTCCTGGGGCGCTGCTATTCTCCAGCCTGTCTGACAAATTAGGCAAGCGTAAACCTTTAATTATGTTCCTGGTGCCGGTCGCGATTATCAGCATGTTGTCAATTATTTGGATGCCGAATATGACAGGTGTTATCACTGCGCTGTGTGTCTATGGTCTGGTGGGTAAACTGGCGCTGGATCCGGTACTGGTTGCCTTGGTAGCCGACAGCGTGGATGAAAATAATTACAGCACCGCATTTGGCTTATTTAATTTTATTGGCATGAGTTCATCCATTCTGGCACCGATTATTGCCGGGGCTGCACGTGATATGACCGGAAGCCTGGCTTCCAGTTTCTATGTTTCAGCCGTACTGCTGGCTATTGGTTTATTCGCAATGCTGTTTTTAAAAGAACAACGCACATAAAGAGGTAGTGGTAATGATTTACGCCTTTATTAAAAAGGGAAGTTTTCAGGATTCCGTCAGCCTGATGATCATTTCCCGAAAACTCAGTGAGCGCCCGGAAGTTGATCAGGTTTCGGTCATGATGGGAACACCAGCCAATAAATCGATGCTGGATTCCACAGGGTTCTGGCACGACGACTTTGCCGATGCCACGCCAAATGATATTTGTGTGGCGGTCAGAACCGAAGGTGAGCAGCCTGAGATCCTGGATTTGATTCGTGAGCAACTGGAGAAAGAGCTAAGCGCGATCGCCAACGCGTCGGGGAGTTCACATCATCTGGTGAAAGCTCGCCGCTTCGAAAGCGCGTGCCAGAAATTACCTCAGGCCAATCTTCTGCTGGTCTCCGTCGCCGGAGAATATGCCGCATCTGTTGCCAGAGAGGGGTTGCAGGCCAATAAAAACGTCATGTTGTTTTCCGATAACGTACCGCTGGAGCAGGAAGTTGAGCTGAAAACCATGGCACGCGAGCGCGGGCTGATCGTCATGGGGCCAGACTGCGGTACGGCGATGATTGCCGGAAGCCCATTAGCTTTTGCCAACGTCCTGCCTGAAGGCGGGATTGGCGTGATTGGCGCGTCAGGCACCGGTATTCAGGAAATTACCTCGCAGATTGCGCTGCATCAGCAGGGCATTAGCCATGCGATTGGCCTGGGGGGACGTGACCTGAGCGCTGACGTGGGCGGTATCAGCGCATTGACCGCGCTGGAGATGCTGGCTGCGGATGATGCCACGCGGGTAATGGCTTTTGTCTCCAAGCCGCCGTCTCCGCAGGTGCGAACCCGCATTATTGCTGCGATGCAAAAGGTGGGGAAACCGGTTGTCGCGCTGTTTCTGGGCAGCAAGCCGGAGCAGCGTCGCGAAGGAAACGTCTGGCTGGCGAATTCACTTTCTGATGCCGCGCGGCTGGCGGTGCTGCTGATGCGCGTGGCGCAGCAGAGACGGGCTCAGCCGGAAGTGGCAGGCAAAGGGATTTACGGTCTGTATGCCGGGGGGACGCTGGCCGCGGAAGCCGCCATGCTGCTCTCAGCGGGGCTGGGGGTTCCCGTGAGTGAAAGCCACGACCAGGGCGTGATGCTGGACGCCGGTGGTCATCGTATTGTCGACCTCGGGGACGACAGCTACACCCTGGGCAGACCGCATCCGATGATTGACCCAACCACCCGCAGCATTGAAATCGAAAAACTGGCCGCGTTTCCGGATGTAGGGGTACTGCTGCTGGATGTCGTACTGGGCTATGGCGCCTGCGCCGATCCAGCGGGGGCGGTTGTTGAGGCGGTAGATCAAGTGCGCGCCAAACGCACTGCGCCGCTGGTGGTGATTGCTACTCTGACCGGAACCGAGGGCGATCCGCAGGGCCGCAGCGAGCAGGAAGAGAAACTCCGTGAAGCCGGGGTTGCCGTGGTAGAAACCCTCGAAGAGGCGGTACTGCTCGCCGTTAGCCTGACGCATCACCAGAATCACAATATTCCACAGACGCATAGCGCGCTTCTTGCGGGCGTACAGGTTATCAACGCCGGATTGCGCAGCTTCGCGCTGGATCTGCAAAGTAGCGGTACGCCGGTTGTGCATTATCAGTGGGCGCCTGTTGCCGGTGGCAACGCCCGTCTTGCCAGCTTACTCAAACAGTTACATTAAGTTCAGAGGTACGGATATGTATTCATCTATTGCACAGGCCAACGAAGCCATTATCGAACGAATTAAAGCTGCACGCCCCCACTGGGTTGCCGTGCGTCCTGCAAAAGAAGCGGTGGCCGAATTATCTTCTGGACGCAAATTACTGCACGCTGGTCCGCCGATTGCCTGGGGAGAGATGACTGGCCCAATGCGCGGAGCCTGTATTGGCGCATCGCTGTTTGAAGGCTGGGCGGTCACGGAGGAAGATGCCCTGCGGATGCTGGAGCAGGGAGAGGTCGAGTTTATTCCTTGCCACCACGTTGGCGCGGTCGGTCCGATGGGTGGTATTACGTCCGCCAATATGCCGGTGCTGGTCGTGCGTGATATCGTCCACGGCAATCAGGCCTGCTGCAACCTCAATGAGGGGATCGGCAAAGTGATGCGCTTTGGCGCTTACGGCGATGACGTGCAGAAACGTCTGCGCTGGATGCGTGATACGCTGGCGCCGGTATTGCAGGAAGCGCTCTCGCAGATGGAAAACGGCGTCGATCTGACGGCACTGATGGCGCAGGCTATCACGATGGGCGATGAGTTCCACCAACGTAATATTGCGGCCTCTTCTCTGCTGCTACGCACGCTTTCTCCGGTGATTGCCGGACTGGCGCGTCCGAAGGCGGAAATCATTGAGGTGTTGCAATTCCTGAGCGTCACCGACCAGTTCTTCCTTAACCTGGCAATGGCCTACAGTAAAGCCGTTATGGATGCGGCGGCGGAAATTAAAGCAGGTTCTGTGGTGACCGCCATGACGCGTAACGGCCGTGATTTCGGTATTCGCGTGAGCGGCACAGGCGATCGTTGGTTTACCGCGCCGGTGAACACGCCGCAGGGGCTGTTCTTTACCGGCTATAGCCAGACTGATGCCAATCCGGATATCGGCGACAGTGCCATCACGGAAACGCTGGGGATTGGCGGTGCTGCGATGATCGCCGCACCGGGCGTAACGCGCTTCGTTGGCGCGGGTGGCATGGGGGCTGCGCTGGAGACATCGGAAGAGATGGCGGAGATCTATCTTGCCAACAGTCCGCTGTTCCAGATCCCGTCATGGGATTTCAAAGGGGCATGTCTGGGGCTGGATATCCGTCGCGTCGTGGAAACGGGGATTACGCCGCTGATTAACACCGGTATTGCTCACAAGGATGCGGGGATCGGCCAGGTGGGGGCAGGCACCGTTCGCGCACCGCTGCTCTGTTTTGAAAAAGCGCTTGAAGCGTTGGCGGAACTGCATCACATCACGGCATAACAACGTTGCCGGAAGGCGACGCAGTTGCGTTTTATCCGGCCTGCGAATGAGTTCATTCCGTAGGCCGGCTCGGGCGCTCTCCCTGCCATCCAGTGTCCTGGAGTGTATCGATGGTGACGATTAAGGCATTAGCCAACGCGGGTTTTTATCGACTTCCCGATGGCGAATGGAGGTTGCACAGCCGCTTCTCGCAGGCGATTAATTTTTGCCGTCCTGACGGCGAGCTGTTGACGCTGTTTCGCTACGGAAAGGGGATGGGACCGACGGGCATGCTGCTGAGCACCACACAGTTTTCCCGCGTGGCGCATATTGAACGACTTATCAAACAGGGGAGCATCCTGCGGGGACAGGGTATAGCGCTTTGCTCGCGTCGCACACTCCGGATGTCGCTGGATCCTGCCGTACTTGCCCCTGTCGATCTCTCTTTTTGCACTCAACACAGTGGTCTTTCCGGAGCGCTGAATCAGCCACTCAATACGATGTTGCACTACCCTGAAATCATTGAGCAACTTGAGTGCTGGCATCGTGGCGTGACGCCTGACTGGCGCTGGCTGATCGGATACGGCCCAGGACTGACGCCCAGCGGCGATGATATGCTGACGGGGATGCTGGCTGTGCTGTATGCTGCGGGGCTTTCTGCCAAATTGCGCTATTTTTTACCCCCGACGGAGCAACTTGTGCCGCTCACCACGTCAGTAAGCTGTAGCTATCTGAACAGCGCCAGAGTGGGCGAATTTTCAACGCCGCTACAGAAGGTGATACGTGGTTTACAGTCCGGACGCGATCCGCATTCTGCAATCAGACGCCTGCTTGCTGTCGGGCACTCCTCGGGGGCGGACATATTGCTGGGAATCGCGATAGCGCAACGGTGGTTACAGGTGGTCGACTCAAGGGGAACGCATGCTCGATCAGGAAACAATACGCACTTTTATTCGGGTTGCACAGACGGAGAGTTTTTCCC
The DNA here is from genome assembly GCF_013784065.1 of Citrobacter sp. RHBSTW-00599. NCBI lineage: Bacteria > Pseudomonadati > Pseudomonadota > Gammaproteobacteria > Enterobacterales > Enterobacteriaceae > Citrobacter > Citrobacter sp. RHBSTW-00599. The sequence continues at coordinate 904,458 of NZ_CP056717.1, forward strand.
GCGCGGCCAGCTCCCTGCATAAAACGCCCGCGGCGATTAGCTATCGCATTAAAACGCTGGAAGAGCAGGTGGGGACGCAGCTCTTTTTACGTACAACCCGCTCCGTCAGTCTGACGCTAGCCGGACAACATCTGCTTGAGCATTGTCGACAGTGGCTTAACTGGCTGGATGCAATGCCGGACGAGCTTCAGCAGATCAACGCGGGCGTTGAACGGCAGGTGAACATCGTTATCAACAATCTGCTGTACCAGCCGCAGACCACGGCAGATTTACTGACCTGGCTGCACCAACAATTTCCCTTCACCCGATTTCAAATTTCCCGACAGGTCTATATGGGCGTGTGGGATTCGCTACTGTATGACGATTTCCAATTGGCGATTGGCGTCACCGGATCGGAATCGCTCTCCAATAATATCTCTCTGTTGCCGCTGGGAGATATCAGTTGGCGGTTTGTGGTAGCGCAAAATCACCCGCTGGCCAGCCATCCAGTGCCGGTACTGTCAGACGATATGCTGCGCCGCTATCCGGCTATCAATATTGAAGATACCTCGCGTACGCTTACGCGCCGCGTCGCCTGGCTGCTTAGCGGGCAAAAGGAGATCAAAGTGCCGGATCTCAGCACTAAGCTGGCCTGTCATTTAAGCGGGCTTGGCGTCGGCTTTTTACCCGAGCGGATGTGTCGTCCTTATGTTGAATCCGGGGCACTGGTTGCCCGTGAGGTGATTAATCCGCGCCAGCCATCGCCGCTCTCGATTGCCTGGAAGAATGCGGGCAGCGGAAAGGTGGTCAGTGAAATTGCGGACATTTTTAAGCAAAAAGATTCGCTGGTGAGTGGGTTCCTGCGGATGGTCGATCGACCGGCGGAGAACTGAGTTTACGGCGGTTTTTTAAGGGATCATGTTGAAAAAATGGCAGATTCGGTCTTTTTTGTTTACCTTTAATAGGGTGTTTTCGTGAGATTGATCTCGTAATTTTTTTGACATGCTCAAGGAATATTGAATGGAAGATTTGAATGTTGTCGACAGCATAAACGGTGCGGGCACCTGGCTGGTCCGCAATCAGGAGCTACTGTTGAGCTATGCCGTCAACATCGTTGCGGCCATCGCGATTGTCATTATCGGTATGATCGTGGCGCGTATCGTATCAAACACCGTTAACCGCCTGATGCTGGCGCGTAAAATTGATGCCACCGTTGCCGACTTCCTTTCTGCACTGGTGCGCTACGGTATTATCGCTTTCACGCTGATTGCCGCGCTGGGTCGCGTTGGGGTGCAAACTGCCTCCGTGATCGCCGTTCTCGGTGCCGCAGGTTTAGCTGTCGGTCTGGCACTGCAAGGGTCGCTGTCCAACCTCGCCGCAGGCGTGCTGCTGGTGATGTTCCGTCCGTTCCGCGCGGGTGAATATGTAGACCTTGGCGGCGTTGCGGGAACCGTGCTTAACGTGCAGATTTTCTCCACAACTATGCGTACCGTAGACGGTAAGATTGTGGTGATCCCAAACGGTAAAATCATTGCCGGGAACATCATTAATTTCTCTCGCGAGCCGGTCCGTCGTAACGAATTTATTATCGGCGTGGCCTACGACTCCGATATCGATCTGGTGAAAAAAATCCTCACTGATATCATCCAGTCTGAAGATCGCATCCTAAAAGACCGTGAAATGACGGTACGCCTGAATGAGTTGGGCGCTTCCTCGATTAATTTCGTCGTACGTGTCTGGAGTAACAGCAGCGATCTGCAAAGCGTCTACTGGGATGTACTGGAGCGTATTAAGCGCGAGTTTGACGCCAACGGTATCAGCTTCCCGTACCCGCAGATGGATGTGAACTTTAAACGCGTGAAAGAGAACGCGACCGAGTAACTTCAGCTAAAAACGCCCGCCAGAGAGAGGCGGGCGTTGATTTATCTCGTCTTGTTAAGAATTGCGCTGACACCCTGCATCAGCTCGCCAACATCGTTTATTCCTTTACTTTCCTGTTGGGCAATCCATTCGGCCTGAACGTGCTGATAACCGGTAGCGGCTTGCCACGCATTCAGCTCGCTGTTGCTCAGGTAGTGAACGTGTGCGCCCTCTTTTGCCATCTTTTTCGCCATTGCGGTCAGGCTTGCGTCCTGCACTGCGCCAATACGTTTTTGCGTCATGGCGGCGGCCCGATTGATGGCTGCGCGATCTTTCACGTCCAGGCTATCCCAGACGTCTTTATTCATCACCAGAAGATAAACGTGTCCGAGCCAGAGCGAAGGGGAGAGCTGAATATAGGGGGCCGCCCGCTGGGCATGGATATCATCTCCGCTGTCGAGGTTAACCATCAGGCCGTCAAGCTGTCCGGTTTGAAGCGCATCGGTAATTTTTTCATTCCATGGCATGCTGACCGGCACGCCGCCTGCGTTGCGTAAAAATGATTGATGCCAAAAGCTGGCGGTCCGCCATTGGCTTGCATTCAGCTGTGCCAAATCGACGTTCGGCTTGGTAGTAAAAAATCCAACCGGATAGCCGAGGAAAAACTGAAGATTCACCAGATTGTTGTTTTCCAGCTCGCGACCAAACTGGCGATACTCGCGGAAAATCCGCTGAAAGGCGTTAACCTGCGCTTCACCACGACCCGGTCCGAGGGGGAAGCTCTTAAAAATCTGGTGTCGCGGCAGTTGTTCGGGCGTGTACTCAGGGACCACGATCCCCATATCCGCCACGCTGCCCTGGCCGATCGTTTTTAAGGCGTCATAGCTGGTGGACAGCTCGCCGTTCCAGTGAGCGTCGATTTTCAAACGTCCAAGCGACTCTTGTTCGATCGCACGAAAAAAAGTCTCTTTTATGAGCCGGGTACGCATGTTGCCATATGGCTCGTGATCGGTATAGCGCAGCGTTCTGTCTGCGCTGGCGACAGTGGGCCACAAACTGGTAACTATCAGCGAGGCACAGAAGAGAAAAATGTTCGCGTTATGCTTCATACCCATTCCTTTGGTATAGACAGATTTATCTTTCAGCATACCCCGGGTAACGCACAATCGCTATTGTCAGAGACTGAATATGGAGGGGAGTGTGCGCGGTATTATTAATAATGCTAATTACTGATTAATATTATCCATTTCCTCTAATGAATCCCGCGCAGTATAGTCTGCCCACAAGACAATTATGTGAGATGTTTTACATGTTATCCTACTATTTTCAAGGGCTTGCGCTTGGTGCAGCCATGATACTTCCGCTTGGTCCACAAAATGCCTTCGTAATGAATCAGGGGATCCGTCGTCAGTATCACATCATGATTGCTTTACTCTGCGCCATCAGCGATTTAGTGCTGATTTGCGCGGGTATCTTCGGCGGTAGCGCCTTGCTGATGCAGTCGCCATGGCTGATGGCGCTGGTCACCTGGGGCGGGGTCGCATTTTTACTCTGGTACGGATTCGGTGCGCTAAAAACGGCGATGAGCAGTAATCTGGAACTGGCCAGCGCCGAGGTGATGAAGCAGGGGCGCTGGAAAATCATCGCCACTATGCTGGCGGTGACATGGCTCAACCCACATGTTTACCTGGATACCTTTGTGGTGCTCGGGAGTCTGGGGGGACAACTGGACGTTGAGCCTAAACGCTGGTTTGCACTGGGAACCGTCAGCGCTTCGTTCCTGTGGTTCTTCGGTCTGGCATTGCTGGCGGCCTGGCTGGCACCGTGTCTGCGAACTGCGAAAGCACAGCGCATCATCAATACGCTGGTAGGATTAGTGATGTGGTTTATCGCTTTTCAGTTGGCAAAAGAAGGTGTTGCGCACGTTCAAGCGCTGTTCAACTAAGTGTTGTCTGATGGACAACGCAGCGAGATCGGCTAAGCTTGCCTGCATGTGCCCTGAGTTTTGGGGTAATTAATGAAACATGGAGGAACGACCGTGAAGTTCAAAATAATGGCCCTGGCGGCATTAGTCGGATTCAGCGCACTATCGGTACAGGCAAATGAGTTGCCAAATGGACCGCACATCGTGACTTCCGGAACGGCAAGCGTAGATGCAACACCAGACATCGCCACCCTGGCGATTGAAGTGAACGTTGCTGCAAAGGATGCGGCTTCCGCGAAGAAGCAGGCCGATGAGCGCGTGGCGCAATATCTGTCTTTCCTTGAACAGAACCAGATAGCGAAGAAAGACATTAGCGCTGCAAACTTGCGTACGCAGCCGGACTACGACTACCAGAACGGCAAAAGCATCCTCAAAGGTTATCGTGCAGTGCGCACCGTTGAAGTCACGCTGCGTCAGTTGGACAAACTCAACGCTCTGCTTGATGGCGCGCTGAAGGCCGGTCTGAATGAGATTCGTTCGGTATCGCTGGGCGTTGCCCAGCCGGATGCTTACAAAGACAAGGCGCGTAAAGCGGCGATTGATGATGCTGTTCATCAGGCTGAACAGCTGGCCGCGGGCTTTAATAGCAAACTGGGTCCCGTTTACAGTGTGCGTTACCACGTTTCCAATTATCAACCGAGCCCGATGGTACGGATGATGAAAGCAGATGCAGCGCCTGCAACCTCCGCTCAGGAAACCTACGAACAGCCGGTTATTCAGTTTGACGATCAGGTTGATGTCGTCTTCCAGATTGAGCCTACAGTAACCAATAAGTAGTCTTGATATAGGCGTAAGTCGCCATCCGGCAAGTTTTTAGCCTGATGGCGATGCTTACGCGTCTCATCAGGCCGACAAAATATTCCAGCCGGTTTTTCTGTGAGCAACTGTAAAAATGAGACCTCACATTCAGTCTTTTTTTTCGTGGTAATGAGGATAGGCCATAGCGATTTTTAAGGGGACGCTATGGATATTTTTATCTCGAAAAAGATGCGTAATTTCATTCTGCTGGCGCAAACCAATAACATCGCCAGAGCGGCAGAAAAAATACATATGACCGCATCGCCTTTCGGTAAAAGCATTGCTGCACTGGAAGATCAAATCGGCTATACGCTGTTTACCCGTAAAGATAACAACATCAGCCTGAATAAAGCCGGACAGGAGCTGTATCAGAAGCTGTTTCCCGTCTACCAGCGCCTCTCTGCCATTGATAATGAAATCCATAACGCCTCTTGTCGCTCGCGGGAAATCGTCATCGGTATCGATAATACTTATCCAACGATTATTTTTGACCAGTTGATTAGCCTTGGCGATAAATATGACGGCGTTACGGCCCAGGCCGTTGAATTCAGTGAGAATGGGGTGATTGATAATCTGTTCGACCGCAAACTTGATTTCATTATCTCGCCGCAGCACGTTTCTCCCCGCGTACAGGAGTTGGAAAATCTGGCGATCAGCGAACTGCCTCCGCTACGTCTGGGGTTTCTCGTTTCCCGGCGCTACGAAGAGAAACAGCCGCAGGATCTGCTGCGCGAGCTACCCTGGCTGCAAATGCGCTTCCAGAATCGCGCCAACTTTGAGGCGATGCTGGATGCTTATATGCGGCCCTGTGGGATCAATCCGACGATTATCTACCGTCCGTACAGCTTTATGGCCAAGATTAGCGCGGTGGAGCGCGGGCAGTTTTTGACGGTGATCCCTCATTTTGCCTGGCGGCTGGTGAATCCGTCGACGCTAAAGTATTTCGACGCGCCCGGCAGCCCCATGTATATGCAGGAGTTTCTCTATTCTCTGAAAAATCATCGCTATACCGGCACCATGCTCCAGCATATTGCTGAAGATCGTGACGGTACGGCAAGTTAACCGAGCATCGATCCTGTCTCGAGAAGGTTGCGATGCAGATCGAACGCATGGCTGAGATCGTGATGGATATGCCCGCCGGGCGCTTTTTCCAGATAGCGGTGCAGGTAGTCCCGGTAAAGGGGATGCGCACAGTTATCGATAATCGTGTGCGCCCGCTGCATCGGAGATAACCCACGCAGATCGGCAATCCCTTGTTCGGTCACGATCACTTTAACGCTATGTTCGCTGTGGTCGACATGGCTGCACATCGGCACGATGGTTGAGATTTTCCCGCCTTTGGCAATCGACGGCGCCATAAAGATAGACAGGTAGGCGTTGCGCTCGAAGTCCCCGCTGCCGCCGATCCCGTTCATCAGGTTCACGCCCGCAACGTGCGTGGAATTGGCATGGCCGTAGATATCAAACTCAAGCCCAACGTTGAGCGCAATTACCCCCAGCCGACGGATGATTTCCGGGTTATTGGAGATCTCCTGCGGGCGCAGCACAATTCGGCTGGCGAAGAAGTCCATATTGTCGTAAATCTTCTGTAGCGACGGGGCTGAGATGGTCAGGCTGGAGGCGCTGGCACCGGTGATCTTGCCCGTTTCCAGCAGATGCACCACCGATTCCTGTAACACCTCTGAATACATCATAAAGGGCGGGATATCTGGATTCTCTCCCAGTCGCGCCATTACCGCGTTATTGATATTGCCCACGCCGCTTTGTAAGGGCAGAAACTCTGCTGGAATGCGTTTGTGCGCCATTTCTGCCAGTAGGAAAGTGACGACGTTATCGGCAATTTGTTGGCTGACCGGATTGGTTTTATCCGACACATTCCCGGCATCGGGCAGCTCGGTATCCACCACCGCGACCACTTTCCTGGGGTCTATCTGCACGCACTGACTGCCCACGCGATCCATGGTATGAAATATGGGCACGCTGTTACGCCGCGGCGGTGCGCCGGGTATTACGATGTCGGCAAACTCAGCCACGCGTGGATTATGGTAATGATTCAACTCGATAATCACCTTTTTCGCCCGCAGCAGCCAGGTGGGTGCATTGCCAATACCGCTGGAAAGCCAAATCCGGCCATCCGGCGCAATGGCGGAAGCTTCAATGACGGCAACATCGATATCGCCAAAAAAGCCGTAATTAACCATCTGCGCGACTTCGCTCAAATGGAGATCGACAAACCTCACCTGGCCCTGGTTAATTTTCTCGCGCAGGCCAGATGAGGTTTGATAAGGCGCACGCCAGGAAACGGCATCCGCCGCGGATAGTGCATCATCAGCGGCGGCGCCAATTGACGCCCCGGTCAGCAGGCGGATCTGAAAAGGCTGCCCGTTCTGATGCCGTTCGCAGGCGCGTTGGGCAATTGCGGTGGGTAACGCTTTTGGCGAACCCGCGGGGGTAAAGCCGCTGAACGCCACCATATCATCGTGCTGGATAATTTCTGCCGCCTGTTCGGCGCTCATCCGTTTCATGGCCGTCTCCTTCGTCGGACGTGATTAATGGCCAACAAAATTAGGTTTACGTTTTTCCATAAACGCGTTCATCCCTTCCTGATAATCCTCGCTGTCATACACCGCGCGGCGCATGCCCTGAATGCGCTCGAATTCGTCAGAGTTCATGGTGTGTGCTTCGCCCAACACGCGCAGTTCTTCTTTGATGACGGCGATTGCCAGCGGCGCTTTTTCCGAGATGTGATGCGCCATTTGCAGGGTGAAATCTTCCAGTTCCTCGGTTGGAACGACATGGTTGAGGATCCCGACCGCCATGGCGCGTTGAGCTGTGATGGGCGAGGCGGTAAAAATCAGCTCCTTAACGATGTGAAAACCAGCGTCGCGGGTCAGGTTGTGGATGCCCACCAGGTTATAGGGCACGCCGAGGTTGACCGGGGTCATGGAGAAGGTAGACGTACTGGCTGCGATGATCAGATCGGAACTCATGATCATCTCAAACGCGCCGCCCCAGACGCTGCCTTCAACCATGGAGATCACCGGCTTCGGATATTTTTGGATCATACGAGTTATCTGACGCAGCGGATCGTCATAAGAGAGCGGATCGCGACGTCCGGTGGGGAGTTCATGAATATCATGCCCGGCAGAGAACACTTTGGCCCCGCTCGGGGCGCGCAGAATGATGCAGCGAATGTCCGGACGATTGAGGTCGTTCAGCGCCTGCATCAGATCGTCAATAAACACTTTGCTCAGGGCATTGAGCTTGCGGGCGTAATTGAACTCAATGACCGCGACTTTCTGGATGATGACCACGTTGACGTATTGATAAGACATAATGTTCTCTTTATTGAAAGTAATGATGCTGGATAAATTCGCTGATGTGCCGCAGGCCGGTGCGCGGCGAAAGATCATTGTTTTTGACGGCCAGCAGCGTCTGCTGGAAATACTGGTCGAAATCAGCCCGGGCAAACAGCAGATGCAGGGCTTCTTCTTCAGCCTGCTTGTGTAGCCATTCCACCGCCTGCTGCTGGCGGACTTTTTCCAGTCGACCGCTGGCGGTAAGGCACGTTTTAAAGTCGGTTATCGCCTGCCAAACCTCCTCAATGCCGCGTTTTTCCAGGGCGCTACAGGTCAGAACCTGCGGCTGCCACTCGTCATATTTGCGGCGCAGAATATGCAGGGCGGATTCGTACATATGGCGGGCGATGGCAACGCTGGTACGGTTATCACCGTCGTCCTTGTTGATGACGACCAGATCCGCCATCTCCATCAGGCCTTTTTTGATGCCCTGCAAATCGTCGCCACCGCCGGCGATTTGCAGTGAGAGAAAGCAATCCACCATGCCTGCGACTTCGGTTTCTGACTGTCCAACGCCGACGGTTTCCACAATCACCACGTTGAAGCCCGCGGCCTCGCACAGCAGCATTAATTCGCGGGCGCGCTGGCTGGCGCCGCCTAAATGACCGCTGGAAGGAACCGGACGTATAAACGCAGATTCTGCGCGAGCCAGTTCCGTCATGCGGGTTTTATCACCAAGAATGCTGCCGCCGCTAACCGGGCTGCTGGGATCGACGGCGATCACCGCTACCCGTAACCCGCGGCGAATTAACAGCATGCCGAATGCTTCCAGAAATGTGCTTTTACCCGCGCCCGGCGTGCCGGTGATCCCCAGACGCAGGGCGTTACCGGTGAACGGCATAATCGCGTCCAGCAATTGCGTACTCAGCGGCTGGTGGCGCGGGTGATTGCTTTCGACCAGCGTCATCGCCTGGGCGAGCGTAGCCCGTTCACCGAGTCGCAAGCGGCGGACGGTATCCTCAAGCGTGGCGGCGTTAATCATGATGCTGACTGATACGGGTTAACACATCGCGGACGCTGTCGAGCATTGGCGTGCCTGGGCCATAAATGGCTGCCACGCCATGCTCGTGCAGGAAAGCGTAATCCTGTGGCGGAATAACCCCACCGGCGACGACGCAAATGTCTTCGCGTCCCCAGCCTTTGAGCGCGGTGACCAGCTCCGGGATCAATGTCTTATGACCCGCCGCCAGCGATGATGCGCCAACGACATGCACATCGTTTTCTACCGCCAGACGGGCAATTTCCTCCGGTGTGGAGAACATCGGGCTGAGATCGACATCAAAGCCGAGATCGGAGTAGGCGCTGGCGATCACTTTTGCGCCGCGATCGTGGCCGTCCTGACCCATCTTGGCGATCAGAATACGCGGGCGGCGGCCATTTTCTGCGAGGAATTGTTCGGTTTGCGCAACAATGGCATCGAACTCATCGGCGGATTTGTCGGACTGGTGATAGCTTTGCGCAATCACCCCAGTAACACACTGGCTGGGAACCAGATAACGGTCAAAGGCGGCCTCGAGCGCATCGGATATTTCGCCGAGCGTGGCGCGAACGCGGGCGGCGTTGACGGCGGCTGCCAGCAGATTTTCATTCTGCTGTGCGGCGTGGGTCAGCGCGGATAGCGCGGTTTTAACCGCATCATTGTCGCGGGTGGCGCGGATATGCTGCAGTGAGGCAATCTGCTCGTTGCGCACCTTCACGTTGTCGATCTCCAGCACCGACGTGTCGTCTTCTTTATCCAGCTTGTATTTGTTCACCCCGACGATAACGCGCTTACCCTGGTCGATCAGCGACTGTTCGCGCGCGGACGCTTCTTCGATCATCCGTTTAGGAAGTCCGGCTTCAATCGCCTTCGCCATGCCGCCTGCCTCATCAATCTGCTTGATGATCGTGCGCGCCTGCTTCACGATTTGATCGGTGAGTGATTCGACGTAATACGATCCGGCCAGCGGATCGACGGTGCGGCAGATCTCTGATTCTTCCTGAATGATGATCTGCGTATTACGCGCAATACGGGCGGAGAAATCGGTGGGCAGACCGAGCGCTTCATCAAAAGCGTTGGTATGCAGAGACTGGGTGCCGCCAAGCGTAGCGCCGAGCGCCTCAATGGTGGTTCGTACCACGTTGTTGTACGGGTCCTGCTCGGTCAGGCTCCAGCCTGAGGTCTGGCAGTGGGTACGCAGAGCGAGAGATTTCGGGTTGGTCGCGCCAAAACTGCTGACCGCTTCGCTCCACAGATACCGTGCAGCGCGCAGCATGGCGACGTTCATAAACAGATCCATGCCGATGCCGAAGAAGAATGACAGGCGCGGGGCGAAGTCATCAATTTTCAGTCCGGCGGAAAGCGCGGCCTTGATGTATTCAATACCGTCTGCCAGCGTAAACGCCACCTGCTGTACGCAGTTTGCCCCGGCTTCACCCATGTGATAGCCGCTGATGCTGATGGTGTTAAAGCGCGGCATGTTGCCTGAGCACCAGGCGATGATGTCGGCGATAATGCGCATGGAGGGTTTTGGCGGATAAATGTAGGTGTTGCGGCACAAGTACTCTTTCAGAATATCGTTCTGAATGGTCCCGGTGAGCTGTTCCGGCGTCACGCCTTGCTCCTGCGCCGCGACGATATAAAACGCCAGTACCGGCAGCACCGCGCCGTTCATGGTCATCGAAACGGACATCTTATCCAGCGGGATCTGGTCGAACAGCACCTTCATATCTTCGACGGTATCGATCGCCACGCCGGCTTTGCCGACGTCGCCCGCTACGCGCGGGTTGTCTGAGTCATAGCCACGATGAGTGGCAAGGTCAAAGGCGACGGAAAGCCCTTTTTGCCCAGCGGCGAGGTTACGGCGGTAAAAGGCGTTGGACTCTTTGGCGGTAGAGAAACCGGCGTATTGGCGAATCGTCCACGGCTGCGCGGTATACATAGTGGCGCGCGGGCCACGCACGTAAGGCGGCAGGCCGGGCAGGGTGCCCGTGACTTCCAGATTATCGAGGTCCGCTTCTGTGTACAGCGGCTTGATGGCAATCCCTTCCGCCGTTTGTCTTTCCAGCGACTCAACGGTTTTTTCCCGTCGACTGAGTTCTTTATTGGCGAGTGTTTGCCACTCCTGCACGTTTGCCATTTTTTGCTCCGTATTACGCAATAAGTTGAATCTTTGCGAATACGGTGTGCTTTTTCATTTGGCTTGTCGCCAGCAAAAAATAGCCAACAGGACGTCGTTTTTTGCCGCGTGGCGTGTTTTATTTTGTGATGTATTTCAAAGACGTGGCGGGAATAGCATGAAAAGAGGGGAAAGGCTTGCAGGCCGGATAAGGCGTGACGCCGCTATCCGGCCTCTGTTCGAGGAATTAATCCTGACGCAGTACGTTGTGGCCATAGGCCAGCAGCGCGTCGGTGACGTTGCGCATCATGCGGCTTTCTGGTGCAAAGCGGTGCCAGTACAGCATTCGACGCTGGAACAGGCCTGGCGTTAAGTCGATAAGCTCACCGCTTTCCAGCTCTTTCTCAATCTGTAAGTGTGGGATCATGCAGCAGGTTGTTCCCTGACGGGCTAACTGGACGAAGGCTTCAGACGAGTTAACGATATGGCACGGTACGCTGCCCGGCGGCAGGTCGAAGTTTTGTTGCAAGAACGCCTGGTGCATATCATCAAGATGGTCAAACGCGACCGCCGGGGCTTTCAGCAGGGCGGAACGGGTGACGCCGTTTGGGAAATAACGCTCGGCGAAAGGTTTAGAGCCAACAAACAGGTAGTCCAGCGCGCCCAGTTTATCCACCAGACAGCTTGGCAGCGCCTGATGTTGAATACTCACCGCACCGACTACTTCACCACGACGCAGACGTTCCTGGGTTCGGGTTTCATCTTCAACCTGCAGGTTCAGTCGAATCGGTGAATTAGCCAGTACTGGGGCCAGCGCCGGAAGTAACCAGGTCGCCAGACTGTCGGCGTTCACCGCCAGCGAAAGCAGAAGCGGCGTCGAGCCGGTTTGTTCATCGCCCAGCCACTCATCTTCCAGCAGTTCAACCTGGCGCAGAAGCGCCAGTAGTTTCTGTCCCTGTTCCGTTGGGCGCGGCGGTACGGTGCGCACCAGCAGCGGTTGTCCGAACATATTCTCAAGCTGTTTTATGCGCTGTGAAACCGCGGATTGCGTGATGCACAGCTTTTGCGCCGCGCGCTCAAATCCTCGTTCACGAATAACCGCATCCAGTGCTTGTAGTGTTCTGTAGTCCGGACGTTTCATTGCTTTGACGCACTCCTGAAATTTTTGCTTGTTCTGCACTATGACACAATTTTTGATTGGGTAAAGACGAAATCCGCCGCTTGCGAGCGGGTGTGGGGACATTTTTCTGCACAATGTTCTATAATGCGCGTGAATTTTCCCACCATATTCACACCACAGGCGAAACGATCATGACGCAGGATGAACTGAAAAAAGCAGTAGGATGGGCGGCACTTCAGTATGTACAGCCCGGCACCATTGTGGGCGTAGGTACAGGTTCAACAGCCGCACACTTTATTGATGCGCTGGGCACAATGAAAGGTCAGATTGAAGGTGCGGTATCCAGTTCGGACGCATCGACTGAAAAACTCAAAAGCCTTGGCATCCACGTGTTCGATCTTAACGAAGTGGACAGCCTCGGCGTATACGTTGACGGCGCGGATGAAATCAACGGTCACATGCAGATGATCAAGGGCGGCGGCGCAGCGTTGACCCGTGAAAAAATCATTGCTTCCGTGGCGAAGAAATTTATCTGCATCGCGGATGCGTCTAAAGAAGTCGATATTCTCGGTAACTTCCCGCTGCCGGTCGAAGTGATCCCAATGGCGCGCAGCGCTGTGGCTCGCCAGTTGGTGAAGCTGGGCGGTCGTCCTGAATACCGTCAGGGCGTCGTGACGGACAACGGCAACGTGATCCTCGATGTGCACGGTCTGGAGATCCTCGACGCCATCGCGCTGGAGAATGCCATCAATGCGATTCCAGGTGTGGTAACCGTCGGCCTGTTTGCCAACCGTGGTGCGGATGTCGCGCTGATCGGTACGCCTGACGGCGTGAAAACTATCGTAAAATGATCTGACGGGAGCGTCTTCTCCCGTTAAAAAAATTTTGGCAGGGCAAATTTGGTGACTTGTGTCACGTTTATAATATTGTCCTGCCGATCTCTCCAAAGAAAAAGTTATCGCCAGTATTTTCCTCTGACATTTCCCGTTGAATGACATTTCTTCAGCACGGCGACGCAAACGTTCATATTGCCGCAATATTATTTTTTGATATGTTGAAGAGACGGATGAAAATCCCACACACAACACATCAGTTTGAACAAAAAAGACAGGGTCGGGGAAATGGCAAAGGTATCACTGGAGAAAGATAAGATTAAATTTCTGCTGGTTGAAGGCGTGCACCAAAAAGCACTCGAAAGCCTTCGTGCAGCAGGTTATACCAACATCGAGTTTCACAAAGGTGCTCTGGACACTGAACAACTGAAAGAGTCCATCCGTGATGCCCACTTCATTGGCCTGCGATCCCGTACCCATCTGACTGAAGATGTGATTGACGCCGCAGAGAAACTGGTCGCGATTGGCTGCTTCTGCATTGGCACCAACCAGGTTGATCTAAGTGCAGCGGCAAAGCGCGGGATCCCTGTGTTTAACGCACCATTCTCTAACACACGTTCCGTTGCTGAGCTGGTGATTGGCGAACTGCTGCTACTGCTACGTGGCGTACCCGAAGCGAACGCCAAAGCGCACCGCGGCGTGTGGAATAAACTGGCTACCGGCTCTTTTGAAGCGCGTGGTAAAAAACTGGGGATCATCGGCTACGGCCACATTGGTACTCAGTTGGGCATTCTGGCGGAATCGCTCGGGATGCATGTCTTTTTCTATGATATTGAAAATAAACTCCCGCTTGGCAATGCCACGCAGGTACAGCATCTTTCCGACCTGCTCAATATGAGCGACGTGGTGAGTCTGCACGTGCCGGAAAATGCCTCCACCAAAAACCTGATGGGCGCGCGTGAGATTTCGCTGATGAAACCGGGTGCGCTGCTGATTAACGCCGCACGCGGTACGGTTGTTGATATTCCTGCGTTGTGCGACGCGTTAGCGACTAAACATCTGGCGGGGGCTGCAATCGACGTATTCCCAACCGAGCCGGCAACTAACAGCGATCCTTTCACTTCGCCGCTGTGTGATTTCGATAACGTGATCCTGACGCCGCACATTGGTGGTTCAACGCTGGAAGCGCAGGAAAACATCGGTCTGGAAGTAGCTGGGAAACTGACCAAGTATTCCGACAACGGGTCTACGCTGTCTGCGGTAAACTTCCCGGAAGTTTCGCTGCCGCTGCACGGTGGTCGTCGTCTGATGCACATTCACGAAAACCGTCCGGGCGTACTGACGGCACTGAACCAGATTTTTGCCGAGCAGGGCGTCAACATTGCCGCGCAGTATCTGCAAACTTCCGCGCAGGTAGGTTATGTGGTTATCGATATTGAAGCGGATGAAGATGTGGCGGAGAAAGCGCTGCTGGCGATGAAAGCCCTTCCGGGAACCATTCGCGCTCGTCTGCTGTACTGATTTCCTCTACATGGGCAGGCGGTTGACCTGCCCATCTTTCCTCTGATTTCCCTGCCTCAAAATCTCTTTCTGTAACGCATACATTCTGTTTTCGAGCTTTGCCGCAGTTGGCAACTAAAGGCAGCGTTGCGTGTTGTACAGCAATAAAAGGAATTTACGATAGGGGCGCAGCATAGCGCTGAAACGGGAAAGCCCCTACCGAAGCAGGGGCTCTAAAAAGGAAAGGGACGATGATGAGATACGTCATCATGCTGCTGATCCTGTTAATCATCGCTTGCCCAGCATATTAACAGAGAGTACGCAGGAGGGAGGTTCGCCTCCCTCACCCTTCACCGAGGAATTTAGGTCAAAAAAACGGCGCTGTCAATCGGCAAAAAACGGCTACCACCCCCAGATTTTGGACGGCGTCACCACCGCTGGCAGCGGGATATCCCACTCTTCAACCGGCAATTTTTCTACCAACTGGCAGTCATGCGCGTAGCCCACGGGTTGGATCTTATGCTGCTGCCAGTTTTGTAGCGTGCGGTCGTAAAATCCACCGCCCATGCCCAGGCGTTGACCGTCCTTATCAAATGCCACTAACGGCGTAATCAGTACGTCCAGCTTTGACAGTGGCAATACGTCGCGTACATCAAGCCGTGGTTCCTGGATCTTTAAGCGATTGGTCACCAGGTCGCTGCGCGGATGATAGTGCAGGAACAGTAAATTACCGGAACTGAAGGGATGAAGAACCGGAAGGTAAACGCGCTTGCCCGCTCGCCACAGCTGATCTATCAGCGGCTGGGTATCGAGTTCACCATCGAACGAGAGAAATACCGCCACAGTATGCGCGAGTACAACAGGGGGAAAACTGAGCATTCGGGTCGCGGCTTGCTGACCGTATTGTCGTTGCTGTTCAGAGGTCAGCGCGCGACGATGCTGTCGAATCAGTTGACGAATTTCTTGCCGGGATAAAGGGAGTTCAGAAAGTAGTGTCATGGCTGTTGCCAGGTAGAAGGGAATCTCCGAGATGCCGCCGCAGGCTGTAACCCTTGAACCCTTGGTTCAAGGTGAATGCGTCGTCACAGTTTTAAGGCTTCTCGGACGGGCCGAGCATGCTCACCAACCATGGAGCGCCACATTCTTGTGGTATGAAATATCGGCTCAGGGGACTGGCCCGCTTGCAAACATCTCAGAGAAATTTTGTCTTCACGGTCACTCTACCACAGTAAACCGAAAAGTGTTATTCAAAGTTTTGGCCCGTTTTTTCGGTTATGCGACCCTGATCAAGCAACGCCTGTTCGATGGTCTGTTGTAGCATCCGAATACGTTGTTCCATGCTCGCCGCGTACTCACGCGTCTTCGCTTTTTCCTGAGTTAATTCATAGCTGATGTTCAACGCGGCGATGAAAACCAACTGCTCAGTATTTGTGACTCTAGTGCGAACTTTCAGATCTTGCAATCGCTGATTGAGATCGTCCGCAGCCTGATTCAACGCATCCCTTTGTTCAGGCGGGCAATTCACTCGCAGTGAACGGCCAAATATTTGGATATCGACGGGTTGTGCAGACATGCCACCTTCCTGCTGATTGACTGCGCTGCCTTCGTCTCCAGACCTTGGGTCCGCGAAGGGGCGACACTATAGCTACCCTGGTATCAAGATACAAGCCCTTTTCTGGTCCACCAGGGCCCAAAGTGGTAGCATACCATGAATATTCCTCCCTTTGATGACGAATGCTTATGTCTATACAGAACGAAATGCCTGGCTACAACGACGTTAGCCAGTTTTTGAACCAACAAGGGGCTGGATTAACCCCGGCCGAAATGCACGGCTTGATCAGCGGGATGATTTGCGGCGGCAACAACGACAGCTCATGGCAGCCGCTGCTGCACGACCTGACGAACGAAGGTTTGGCCTTCGGTCACGAGCTGGCTCAGGCACTGATGAAAATGCACTCTGCCACCAGCGATGCCCTCGAGGACGACGGCTTCCTTTTTCAGCTTTATCTGCCTGAAGGCGACGACGTTAGCGTGTTTGATCGTGCCGATGCGCTGGCGGGGTGGGTAAACCACTTTTTGCTGGGCCTTGGCGTTACGCAGCCAAAGCTCGACAAAGTGACCGGTGAAACCGGTGAAGCGATTGACGACCTGCGCAATATCGCTCAGTTGGGATATGACGAAGACGAAGATCAGGAAGAGCTGGAAATGTCGCTCGAAGAGATTATCGAATACGTGCGCGTAGCCGCCTTGCTGTGTCATGACACGTTTACGCGTCAGCAGCCGACCGCGCCGGAAGTCCGTAAACCGACTCTGCACTAAGAACGAAACGCAAAGGAGAGTGTGATGAGCGAGATATCTCAGCAAGAATTCCAGCGTCGTCGCCAGGCTTTACTGGCACAAATGCAGCCCGGCAGCGCCGCGCTGATTTTTGCCGCGCCTGAAGCGACGCGCAGCGCGGACAGTGAATACCCGTACCGCCAAAGCAGTGATTTCTGGTACTTCACCGGTTTTAACGAACCGGAAGCCGTGCTGGTGCTGATTAAAAGTGATGACACTCATAACCACAGCGTTTTGTTTAATCGGGTTCGCGATCTGACGGCGGAGATCTGGTTTGGCCGCCGTCTGGGCCAGGATGCCGCACCGGCAAAACTCGGCGTTGACCGGGCGCTGGCCTTCAGTGAAATCAACCAACAGCTGCACCTGTTGCTCAATGGCCTGGACGCGGTGTACCACGCACAGGGCGAATATGCCTGGGCAGACGAGATTGTGTGCACGGCGTTGGATAAACTGCGTAAAGGCTCCAGACAAAATCTGCACGCACCCGCCGCGATCATCGACTGGCGTCCAATGGTCCATGAAATGCGCCTGTTCAAATCACCAGAAGAAATTGCGGTCATGCGCCGTGCCGGAGAGATCAGTGCGCTGGCGCATATCCGCGCGATGGAAAAATGCCGTCCGGGAATGTTTGAATACCAGTTGGAAGGGGAGATTCACCACGAGTTTACTCGCCATGGCGCGCGTTACCCATCCTATAACACGATTGTCGGCAGCGGCGAAAACGGCTGTATTCTCCATTACACCGAAAATGAAAGTGCAATGCGCGATGGCGATCTGGTGTTAATTGACGCCGGGTGTGAATACAAAGGTTATGCGGGCGACATTACGCGTACCTTCCCGGTAAACGGCAAATTTTCCCCTGCTCAGCGTGAAATCTACGACATCGTACTGGAGTCATTAGAGACCAGCCTGCGCCTGTATCGCCCGGGGACGTCCATCCAGGAAGTCACCGGCGAAGTGGTGCGCATCATGATTACGGGTCTGGTGAAGCTTGGCATTTTGCACGGCGAGATCGACCAACTGATTACCGAAAATGCGCATCGCCCATTCTTTATGCATGGTCTTAGCCATTGGCTGGGACTGGATGTGCACGACGTTGGCGTTTATGGTCAGGACCGCTCACGTATTCTCGAGCCAGGAATGGTGCTCACCGTCGAACCGGGGCTGTATATCGCGCCGGACGCGGATGTGCCGCCTGCTTATCGTGGTATCGGCATTCGTATTGAAGATGACATCCTCATCACCGAGGACGGCAATGAGAACCTGACCGCCAGCGTGGTGAAGAAAGCGGATGACATTGAAGCCTTAATGGCTGCGGCGCGGCTGCAATGAGCGTGATTATCGTTGGCGGTGGTATGGTCGGTGCGACGCTGGCGCTGGCCATTTCTCAGCTCAGCCACGGGACTCTGCCTGTTCACCTGATAGAAGCGAGTGAACCTGAAACTGACCGCCATCCAGGGTTTGACGCCCGGGCGATCGCGCTGGCGGCAGGTACCTGCCAACAGCTGGCGCGAATTGGCGTATGGCAGGCGATTGCCGATTGCGCAACGGCGATCAAAACGGTTCACGTCAGCGATCGCGGCCATGCCGGATTTGTGACGCTGGATGCGCAGGAATACCGTATTCCGGCGCTGGGCCAGGTGGTAGAACTGCACGATGTCGGGCTGCGTTTGTTTGCGCTGTTGCGTAAAGCGCCGGGCATCACGCTGCACTGCCCCGACCGTGTAGCCAGCGTGTCACGCACGCAGGAACGCGTTGAGGTTACGCTGGAAAATGGCGAGATGATCAATGGGCGCCTGTTGGTGGCCGCCGATGGCACGCGCTCCGCACTGGCTACCGCCTGCGGCGTTGACTGGCAGCAACAACCCTATGAACAACTGGCGGTGATTGCCAACGTCACGACCTCCGTTGCGCATGACGGGCGAGCGTTTGAACGTTTCACACAATATGGTCCGCTGGCAATGCTACCGATGTCTGATGGTCGCTGCTCGCTGGTGTGGTGCCATCCGCTGGAGCGGCGTGATGAGATTATGGCCTGGTCCGACGAACAATTTTGCCGCGAACTGCAAACTGCGTTTGGCTGGCGGTTGGGGCGTATTACCCAGGCCGGTAAACGCAACGCCTATCCGCTTTCATTAACCTCGGCGCAAAAAGCCATTACCCATCGTACTGTGCTGGTGGGGAACGCAGCACAGACGCTGCATCCCATTGCCGGACAAGGTTTCAACCTTGGTCTGCGCGACGTGATGAGCCTGGCTGAGACGTTGACGCAGGCGCAAAATTGCGCGGAAGATATCGGTGATTATGCGGTGCTGGCACACTATCAGCAGCGCCGCGAACGCGATCGCGAAACGACGATTGGTGTGACCAACAATTTGGTGTATTTGTTTGCCAATCGCTGGGCCCCGCTGGTCGTTGGGCGTAATGTCGGGCTGATGGCGATGGAATTATTCACGCCTGCTCGCGATGCGCTGGCGGAGCGGACCCTCGGTTGGGTTGCGCGATAGATATAACCTGTAGGCCGAATTAAAGAAGCAGGCCTGATTAGCGCAGCGCCATCAGGCAATGTCGCGGAAGTAATGCCGGATGGCGGCTTTGCCTTATCCGGCCTACGGTTTTTGATTGTCCTATTTTCAGGAGCAAACAGTGCAAAGTGTTGATGTAGCAATTGTTGGTGGCGGCATGGTGGGACTGGCGGTTGCCTGCGGCTTGCAGGGCAGTGGGTTGCGCGTTGCAGTGTTAGAACAACATGTTCCGCAGCCTTTGGCGGCGGATGCACCTCCTCAGCTTCGCGTATCGGCCATTAATGCCGCCAGTGAAAAACTGCTTAGCCGACTGGGCGTCTGGTCCGACATTGTTGCCCGTCGCGCTTGTTGCTACCACGGCATGGAAGTCTGGGACAAAGACAGCTTTGGGCGTATTGCGTTTGATGACCAGAGCATGGGCTACAGCCATTTAGGCCACATCGTTGAAAACTCAGAGATCCATTACGCACTCTGGCAAAAAGCGCAGCGTTCAGCGGACATTACGCTGATGGCGCCCGCTGAGTTACAGCAGGTAGCCTGGGGTGAGAATGAGGCATTTCTGTCCCTGAAAGATGGCGCAATGCTGACAGCTCGCCTGGTGGTCGGCGCCGATGGCGCTAACTCCTGGCTGCGCAACAAAGCGGATATTCCGCTCACTTTCTGGGATTACCGTCATCATGCGCTGGTGGCGACTATCCGTACGCAGGAAGCTCACGGCGCGGTTGCGCGGCAGGCGTTTCACGGTGAGGGGATCCTGGCGTTCCTGCCGCTCAGTGACCCGCACCTGTGCTCTATCGTCTGGTCGCTTTCGCCGCAGGAAGCAGAACGCATGCAGCAGGCAAGCGTTGACGAGTTTAATCAGGCGCTGAATATCGCTTTTGATAATCGCCTGGGGCTGTGCAGCCTTGAAAGCGAGCGTCAGGCGTTTCCGCTGACGGGACGCTATGCCCGTCAGTTCGCTGCTCATCGTCTGGCGCTGGTGGGGGATGCGGCGCATACCATCCACCCGCTGGCGGGTCAGGGGGTTAACCTTGGCTTTATGGATGCGGCGGAGCTGATCGATGAGCTGAAGCGGCTACAGCGTCAGGGCAAAGATATTGGTCAGTATCTCTATTTGCGCCGCTACGAGCGCAGCCGTAAGCACAGCGCAGCGATGATGCTGGCCGGTATGCAGGGCTTTCGTGAACTGTTTGCAGGCGAGAATCCGGCGAAAAAACTGCTGCGTGATATTGGTCTGAAACTGGCCGATACCCTGCCAGGCGTAAAACCACAGCTCATCCGCCAGGCGATGGGACTGAACGATCTTCCTGAGTGGTTACGCTAGCGTCCGTAAGGACAATCTTAAGAGTTTGAGACCCGTCACACTTTCCACTCCCGGCCTGCGCGCCGGGGTGCTTCTCTCATTTGAAATAATCTAATTTCACGCCTTTTTTCGCATTAGTTTTTTTAATATTACGTTTTTTTCATAACGCCATTTTTGACAATTTTTCCACATTTAATGTTGGTTGGTGCTGTTAATTCCAGCTTGTATTTATTTTTTGTTCTGATTATTTGCCATATGGATGGGGTTTTGTTCTGCCGGTGATTTTGCTGTTTTTGGCCATAAGCTAATGTGATGGTTAATTTTGCCTTATGGTTTAGCGTCTGTTTCGGTGGTAAGTTCAGGGCAAAGAGAACGTTTGCGTCGTGGCCCCTGGAGCGGCTGCGGTGCTGGGTTTCGTGGCGAAAATTTCACCGCGAAAGAGTTGGTAGCCCCGCTTATTCAACGAGGAAAAGATGGCTCAACAGACTCCTTTGTACGAACAACACACGCTATGTGGCGCGCGCATGGTAGATTTCCATGGCTGGATGATGCCACTGCATTACGGTTCTCAGCTTGATGAACACCATGCTGTTCGCACCGATGCCGGAATGTTTGATGTGTCACATATGACCATCGTCGACCTGCGCGGTAGCCGCACCCGGGAGTTCTTGCGTTATCTGCTGGCAAACGACGTCGCGAAGCTAACGAAGACGGGTAAAGCCCTCTATTCCGGTATGCTCAACGCTTCGGGCGGCGTGATAGATGACCTGATTGTCTACTACTTCACTGAAGATTTCTTCCGCCTCGTTGTAAACTCCGCCACCCGCGAAAAAGACCTCTCCTGGATTACCCAACACGCTGAACCTTACGCCATCGACATCACCGTTCGAGACGATCTGTCGCTGATTGCGGTGCAGGGCCCAAACGCGCAGGAAAAAGCAGCCACATTGTTTACTGACGAGCAGCGCCAGGCGGTAGAAGGCATGAAGCCGTTCTTCGGCGTTCAGGCGGGTGATTTGTTTATCGCAACCACCGGTTATACCGGCGAAGCAGGCTATGAAATTGCCATGCCGAGTGAAAAGGCGGCAGACTTCTGGCGTGCGCTGGTACAAGCAGGTGTCAAACCTTGCGGTCTTGGCGCGCGCGACACGCTGCGTCTGGAGGCCGGCATGAACCTGTACGGTCAGGAGATGGACGAAGCCATTTCTCCGCTGGCGGCCAACATGGGCTGGACCATCGCGTGGGAACCGAGTGACCGCGACTTTATCGGTCGGGAAGCGCTGGAAATGCAGCGTGAAAAAGGCCACGAACAGTTGGTTGGACTGGTGATGACCGAGAAAGGCGTACTGCGTAATGAACTGCCGGTGCGTTTCACCGATGCTTCCGGCAATCAGCAGGAAGGCATTATCACCAGCGGGACATTCTCCCCAACCCTGGGTTACAGCATCGCGCTGGCGCGTGTCCCTGCGGGTATTGGTGAGAACGCGATCGTACAGATCCGTAACCGCGAAATGCCGGTAAAAGTGACTAAACCTGTTTTTGTGCGTAACGGCAAAGCCGTCGCGTAATTCATCCTTTTTTGGAGATTGATTGATGAGCAACGTACCTGCAGAACTGAAATACAGCAAAGAACACGAATGGCTGCGCAAAGAAGCTGACGGCTCTTACACCGTTGGGATCACCGAACATGCTCAGGAGCTGTTAGGTGACATGGTTTTCGTTGACCTGCCCGAAGTTGGCGCAACCGTCAGCGCGGGCGATGACTGCGCCGTTGCGGAATCCGTAAAAGCGGCATCCGATATTTATGCGCCAGTAGGCGGTGAGATTGTTGCGGTTAACGACGCGCTCAGCGACTCCCCGGAACTGGTCAACAGCGAGCCGTATGCAGGGGGCTGGATCTTCAAAATCAAAGCCAGCGATGAAAGCGAAATTGAATCGCTGCTGGATGCGACTGCATATGAAGCTTTGTTAGAAGACGAATAAATACGCTTCATTCTTCACGTTGCAGGTGTGTTGGCTTTCTTGCACACCTCAGTTACTTACTGATGTAAGTTCCTGGGGATGTGCTGCGTCGCCGCCTTCCTGCAACGCGAATTTTTTGCGTATTCAGGTAAGTAGAGACACCTACGATTCACTGCACGTTTCAGGAACCATCGCCCATGACACAGACGTTAAGCCAGCTTGAAAATAGCGGCGCTTTCATTGAACGCCACATCGGACCGGACGCCGCGCAGCAGCAAGAGATGCTGAATGCGGTTGGCGCCGAGTCGTTAAACGCGCTGATCGGCCAGATTGTGCCGAAAGACATTCAGCTCGCAACCCCGCCACAGGTGGGCGAGGCGGCGACCGAATACGCTGCGCTGGCTGAATTAAAAGCCATCGCCGGGCGTAACAAGCGCTTCACGTCCTACATTGGCATGGGCTACACCGCCGTGCAGCTGCCACCGGTTATCCTGCGTAACATGCTGGAAAACCCGGGTTGGTACACCGCCTACACCCCGTATCAACCGGAAGTCTCCCAGGGCCGTCTGGAAGCACTGCTGAACTTCCAGCAGGTGACGCTGGATCTGACCGGCCTGGACATGGCTTCCGCTTCTCTTCTGGATGAAGCTACTGCTGCAGCTGAAGCCATGGCGATGGCCAAACGCGTCAGCAAACTGAAAAACGCTAACCGTTTCTTTGTGGCGGCTGATGTTCATCCGCAAACGCTGGACGTAGTGCGTACTCGTGCGCAAACTTTTGGTTTTGACGTCATTGTTGATGACGCGGCAAAAGCATTGGATCATCAGGATGTGTTCGGCGTGCTGTTGCAGCAGGTTGGCACCACCGGTGAAGTGCACGACTACAGCGCCCTGATGGCTGAGCTGAAATCCCGTAAAATAGTGGTCAGCGTCGCTGCCGACTTTATGGCGCTGGTGCTGCTGACTGCACCGGGCAAACAGGGCGCGGATATCGTTTTCGGCTCTGCGCAACGCTTCGGCGTACCGATGGGCTACGGCGGCCCGCACGCGGCATTCTTTGCCGCTAAAGACGAATTCAAACGCTCCATGCCAGGCCGTATTATCGGCGTCTCCAAAGATGCAGCGGGTAATACCGCCCTGCGCATGGCGATGCAGACTCGCGAACAGCATATCCGCCGCGAGAAAGCGAACTCCAACATTTGTACCTCGCAGGTTCTGCTGGCCAACATCGCCAGCCTGTATGCCGTTTATCATGGCCCGGTTGGCCTGAAACGCATCGCTAATCGCATCCATCGTCTGACCGATATTCTGGCAGCCGGTCTGCAACAAAAAGGATTAAAGCTGCGTCATGCGCACTACTTTGACACTTTGTGTGTTGAAGTGGCCGATAAGGCTGCGGTACTGGCGCGTGCTGAAGCGGCAGAAATCAACCTGCGTAGCGATATCCATAACGCGGTAGGTATTACGCTCGATGAAACCACCACCCGTGAAAACGTGGTGCAGTTGTTCAATGTTCTGCTGGGAGACAGCCACGGTCTGAACATCGAAACGCTGGACAAAGACGTGGCGCTCGACAGCCGTTCCATTCAGGACAGCATGCTGCGTGACGATGCGATCCTCAGCCATCCAGTGTTTAATCGCTATCACAGCGAAACCGAGATGATGCGTTACATGCACTCGCTGGAGCGCAAAGATCTGGCCCTGAACCAGGCAATGATCCCGCTGGGATCTTGCACCATGAAGCTGAACGCTGCCGCCGAGATGATCCCTATCACTTGGCCGGAATTCGCTGAACTGCATCCGTTCTGCCCGCCAGAGCAGGCAGAAGGTTATCACCAGATGATCGGCCAGCTTTCCGAATGGCTGGTAAAACTGACCGGTTATGACGCAGTCTGCATGCAGCCGAACTCCGGCGCACAGGGCGAGTATGCGGGTCTGCTGGCGATTCGCCATTATCACGAAAGCCGTAACGAAGGCCATCGCGATATCTGTCTGATCCCGGCCTCTGCCCACGGTACCAACCCGGCCTCCGCACAGATGGCGGGTATGCAGGTAGTGGTTGTCGCCTGTGATAAGAATGGCAACATCGATCTTGGCGATCTGCGTGAAAAAGCGGCGCAGGCGGGTGAAAATCTCTCCTGCATCATGGTGACCTATCCCTCTACTCACGGCGTGTATGAAGAAACGATCCGTGAAGTGTGCGACGTTGTGCACCAGTTTGGCGGCCAGGTTTATCTTGATGGCGCGAACATGAATGCTCAGGTTGGGATCACCACACCGGGCTTTATCGGTGCCGATGTCTCACACCTTAACCTGCATAAAACATTCTGCATTCCGCACGGCGGCGGCGGCCCAGGTATGGGTCCAATCGGTGTTAAATCGCATCTGGCGCCGTTCGTACCGGGTCATAGCGTAGTACAGATTGAAGGGATGCTCACCCGTCAGGGCGCGGTTTCTGCAGCACCGTTCGGTAGCGCATCCATTCTGCCGATCAGCTGGATGTACATCCGTATGATGGGCGCAGAAGGTCTGAAGCAGGCAAGCCAGGTGGCGATCCTGAACGCTAACTACATTGCCAGCCGTCTGAAAGATGCCTATCCGGTGCTGTATACCGGTCGCGATGGTCGCGTGGCACATGAATGTATTCTCGACATTCGCCCACTGAAAGAAGAGACCGGCATCAGCGAACTGGATATTGCCAAGCGTCTGATCGATTACGGTTTCCATGCGCCGACCATGTCGTTCCCGGTAGCGGGTACGCTGATGGTGGAACCGACTGAATCGGAAAGCAAAGTGGAACTGGATCGCTTTATCAATGCGATGCTGGCAATTCGCGCTGAGATCGATCGCGTGAAAGCCGGTGAATGGTCGCTTACAGATAACCCGCTGGTTAACTCCCCGCACACGCAAAATGAGCTGGTCGCGGAGTGGAATCACGGTTACAGCCGCGAAATCGCCGTCTTCCCGGCGGGCGTAGCGAACAAATACTGGCCGACCGTGAAACGCCTTGATGACGTTTACGGTGACCGTAACCTGTTCTGCTCCTGCGTGCCGCTGAGCGATTATCAGTAATCGACTGATTCAGCTATCTTTTAAAGGCGCTTCGGCGCCTTTATTTTTGGGGAGAATAGTGATGGCTATAGCACTGGTTACGGGGGGCAGTCGCGGTATTGGTCGGGCAACCGCGCTGCAGTTAGCGCTAGAGGGTTACACGGTCGCCGTTAACTTTCATCACAATATTCGTGCGGCAACGGAGGTGGTGAACAATATCGCCGCTGCGGGAGGAAAGGCGTTTGCTCTGCGGGCAGATATCAGCGATGAAAGCCAGGTCGGGGCGATGTTTGAGTCCATTGACCGCGAGGGCGAGCCGCTGACTGCGCTGGTGAACAATGCCGGGATTTTGTTTGAACAGAGCACGGTGGAAAGCCTAACCGCTGAGCGTATTAATCGCGTCCTGGCGACTAATGTTACCGGCTATTTTCTGTGTTGTCGGGAAGCGGTAAAGCGTATGTCGTTTAAGCACGGCGGTCAGGGCGGGGCGATTGTGAATGTCTCTTCGGCGGCGTCACGGCTTGGCGCCCCGTTCGAATATGTTGATTATGCAGCCTCAAAAGGTGCGGTGGACACGCTCACCACCGGCCTCGCGCTGGAGGTTGCGGCGCAGGGGATACGCGTGAACTGCGTGCGACCCGGTCTTATCTACACGGAAATGCATGCGTCAGGCGGTGAGCCGGGAAGGGTCGATCGCGTGAAATCCATGTTGCCTATGCAGCGCGGCGGACAGCCGGAAGAGGTCGCGCAGGCGATTACCTGGCTGCTGAGTGAAAAGGCGTCTTACGTCACGGGCAGTTTTTTGGAGCTGGCCGGCGGGAAGTAATGCGTTGCTTGCCGGATGGCGGCGTAAATGTCTGCTCTGGTCTACAGGTTCAGTTCCCGTAAACCGGATAAGCGCAGCGCCATCCGGCAAAAAATTACAGATTCTCGCCGTTGCTGGAAATCACCGCTTTATACCACTCAAAACTTTTCTTACGCGATCGCGACATATCGCCGGTGCCGTCGTCGTGTTTGTTCACGTAGATAAAACCGTAGCGTTTGCTGTACTGGCCGGTGGTGAACGAGACGCAGTCGATGCAGCCCCACGGCGTGTAGCCCATCAGATCTACGCCGTCATACGTTACCGCTTTCATCATCTCTTCGACGTGGGCGCGCAGATAGTCGATGCGGTAGTCATCGTGGATGCTGCCGTCTTCTTCCACTTTGTCGTAAGCGCCAAATCCGTTTTCAACGATAAACAATGGCTTCTGATAACGCTCGTACAGTTCGCATAAGGCGTAACGCAGGCCGACCGGATCAATCTGCCAGCCCCAGTCGGATGCTTTGACGTGCGGGTTCGGCACGCTGCCCTCAAAACCGGAGATGGCATCGCCGCTACCGCCTTCCGCTTTTACCGCGTTGGTCATGTAGTAACTAAACCCGAGATAGTCGCATGTACCTTCACGCAGGATTTTTTCATCGCCAGCTTCCATTCGAATATTGAATTCGCGGCGCTCCCACTCGTTCAGTACATAAGATGGATAGTAGCCGCGCAGTTGAACGTCGGTGAATACATAGCGTTCACGCATCGATTCCTGCGCGAACATCACATCTTCAGGCTTACAGGAGTACGGGTATAGCGGGACCATTGCCAGCATGCAGCCGACTTTCATTTCAGGGTTGATGCGACGTGCGGCTTTCACCGCCAGAGCGCTGGCCACGAACTGGTGGTGCAGCACCTGGTACATAGTCTCTTCCGGATTTTCATGCTCGGTATACACCACGCCGGAGCAGCAATAGCCAAACAGCGGTGCACGCCAGTTACGCTGGTTGTTAATCTCGTTGAAGGTCATCCAGTATTTGACCTTGTGCTTGTAGCGCTCAAAGACCACTTCAGCAAAACGGACAAAGAAATCGACGACTTTACGATTGGTCCAGCTACCGTACTGTTGAACCAGGTGTAGCGGCATTTCGAAGTGGGAAAGGGTGATGACCGGTTCGATATTGTACTTCAGCAGTTCATCAAACATGTCGTCGTAGAATTTTAGCCCTTCTTCGTTTGGCTGGGTTTCGTCCCCTTTAGGGAAGATACGGGTCCAGGCAATTGACGTACGGAAGCATTTGAAGCCCATCTCGGCAAACAGCTTAATGTCTTCTTTGTAATGACCGTAAAAATCGACGGCTTCGTGGTTGGGGTAGTACTTACCTGGCACGACGTCCTGAGTGATTTCTCGCGGAACGCCGTGTGCCCCCCCGGTCAGTACGTCGCAAATGCTGGGCCCTTTGCCACCTTTATTCCAGCCGCCTTCAACCTGATGCGCCGCAACCGCGCCGCCCCATAAAAAATCGTTTGGTAAGGTAAGTTTTTTCATCTGCGCTCAGTCTCAAATTAATACAATCTGATTTTGAGTCTAACAAAGGAAAGATAAATGTCACGATATAACAAAATAGCGTTAATGTGATTTGTTACATCAAAAAAACAGATTGTTTTTTTACGCTATTCTTTTCGCCAGCTTGCGACCGAGTGATTCCAGAATATAAATAACGGGGATCTGCGTGGTTATATCGTATACCCCGGCAATGCGTGTCTGTGGAACGTGCCAGGAGAGATTAAAGTCGGCAAGTTTCGCGAGGCGCGAATGTTCATGGCTGGTGACCGACAGAACCTTACAGTTATGCAGACTGAACTGGCTGGCAAAGCGTAGGATCTCTTCGGTTTCTCCAGAAACGGAAAGCACGATCGCCAGCGCGTTTCTGGCCATATCATTAGTTACCGGGAAATAAGGGTCATCGATGTGGTTACTGAATTTTCCGACGTTTGAGAAAAAACGAGCGCCATATTTTGCCAGAGCTCCGGATGTTCCCGCCCCGACGAATATAATACGCTCGGAAGATAATATAATATCAACAGCCTGATCGAGTAATTTGTCGAACTCGTCGTTATTGACGCCTTTAAAGAAGCTGATAATTTCGCTGGCACCGAAATTAGCCTGTTGCGGTTCATTCTGCTCTAAATATAATTTGAAGCGTACGCGAAATTCTGAGTAACCTTCACACTTAAGCTTGCGGCAAAAGCGCAGTACGGTGGTGGTGGAAACGCCCACGGCATCCGCCAGTTCGCGAATGGTCATGTACATGACTTTGTCACGGTTTTTGATGACATAGTTGTAGACCAGCATCTCAAGATTGTTGAGACTGGCGATGGCAGCGTGGGAGAACATACTCACAATGGCAAAACTCACTCATCAGACTTCATCTACAGGGAATAATAACATGCAGCCAAATGACATCACTTTTTTTCAGCGTTTCCAGGATGACATTCTGGCCGGACGCAAAACCATTACGATTCGTGACGAGTCCGAATCACACTTCAAAGCCGGTGACATTCTACGGGTTGGGCGCTTCGAAGATGAGGGGTACTTCTGCACGATTGAGGTTGTTGGCACCTCAACCGTCACGCTGGATACGCTGACGGAGAAACATGCTCGCCAGGAAAATATGACGCTAGAAGAACTTAAACACGTGATTGCCGAGATTTACCCGGATCAAACACAATTTTATGTGATTGATTTTAAATGTCTTTGATTTTAACGGTACGCCTGTTAGCTGAATATTAAAATATAATGTCATGATTTTTATTGATTATTATTTAGTTGGCAAATATTTTAGCTAACAGGTGTTCACTGGAACCATTCTCAGTTACGCTAGAGGAGCAATCACGATAGTGTTCGTTTCTCGGGAGTAAAATATGGTTCAGAAGCCATTAATTGCGCAGGGATATTCGCTGGCAGAGGAAATAGCCAATAGCATCAGTCACGGTATCGGGCTGGTGTTTGGGATTGTCGGACTGGTATTGTTGCTGGTTCAGGCAGTGGATACCAACGCCAGCGCCATGGCGATAACCAGCTATAGCCTGTATGGCGGCAGCATGATCCTGCTGTTCCTCGCCTCAACTTTATATCACGCGATCCCCCATCAAAGAGCGAAAGTCTGGCTGAAAAAGTTCGACCACTGCGCGATTTATCTGCTGATTGCCGGGACCTACACGCCATTTCTGCTGGTGGGGCTGGATTCGCCGCTGGCACGTGGACTGATGATTGTTATCTGGAGCCTGGCGCTGCTCGGTATTTTATTCAAACTGACCATTGCGCACCGGTTTAAGGTCCTGTCGCTGGTAACCTACCTGGCGATGGGCTGGCTATCGCTGATTGTGGTGTATCAACTGGCGGTTAAGCTGGCGGTGGGTGGTGTGACGTTGCTGGCAGTTGGTGGTGTGGTGTATTCGCTGGGCGTTATTTTCTACGTCTGTAAGCGCATTCCATACAACCATGCGATCTGGCACGGCTTTGTGCTGGGTGGCAGCGTTTGCCATTTCCTGGCGATCTACCTGTACGTGGGGCAGGCGTAATTATCATTACCCAGCAGTGCTGTGCTTACCGGGTCTTTAAAACGCGCGACCCGGTAAGATAAAGTCACCACCGGGCGATTTACTCTTCCAGCGAATACGGCAGCGGTACGATATGCAGCGTTTTCGCGTCGTCACGAACGCGGAACACGCTGTCGGCTTCCATGTCGTTATTCATCACAACCTGCACCAGTACCTGTCCATCCGCCAGTTGCACTGCGGCGAGTACGGTGCCGGTACGACGCCAGTTCTCACCCATTTTCAGCTCCAGGTCTTCACCTGCTTCCGGTACCCGACTGGCCGCACCTGCCAGCGTCCACATGGCACGTTTGTTGGCTCCGCGGAATTTTGCGCGAGCAACCATTTCCTGACCGGTATAGCAGCCTTTTTTAAAGCTGATCCCGCCCAGAGCCTGCAGATTGGTGGCTTGCGGAATAAACTGTGCGCTGTTGGCAGTATCAATCACCGGAATACCTGCTTCGATATCCAGCGCCAGCCACTGTTGGCTGTTATTTAACTCCGCTTCACCGCGCAGCTTCTCTACCAGGATTTCCGCCGTTGCAATATCAACGAGCAGCAGGAAACGCTCAGCGGGATGTTCGAACCACAATATGGTGGAAGAACCTTCAGTAATGACCTGCTTATCGCTGTTTGGTAATTCGCTAAAGATATTGGCCAGCGCTGCGCGCGCCTGGAATCCCGCGACGCCCAGCAGTACGCGCTCGTCGTCCGGGGCAATCGCCACTTTCGAGAAGACCGCATATTTTTTCAGTTCGGTGAGCTGCGCATCGCGCAGACTACGGCGCTCAATCCATGCAAAACCGTCACCCTGGCGGAACAGACGCAGGTTGCTCCACATTTTACCTTTGGCGTCACAATGTGCTGCCAACACGTGCTGATGCTCGGTCATCTGGCTGACATCCGCTGTGACCTGACCCTGAATATACTTCTCACTGTCGACACCGGTGATGGTGGCGAGCGCCCATTCATCGAGCGTCATTAGCGTCAGAGGCAAGCGCGTTGACGCGAAAGGCTGGCGAGGAGGAAAAGATATAAAAGCCATAATTAATGTCCTGATTTGCTTAACGCAGTGATAATGACTAATGGTAAAAGAGCTATGGCCCATTGCAAGCGGTTTAAACAGGCTATTTGTGCCATATATTAAGCTTTGCGAGGAGACATCCAAAAATGCTGAATCCTTTAACTTAATGTGGTTTTATTTAGCGAGCACGCTTCCGTTTGCTGATATTCCCGTAAATATGAGGGAAAAACACGTTACAATAGCGGGATACTTCGTTTTCGCGAGACAGGAAGAAGAACATGGATATTAACAACAAAGCACGTATTCATTGGGCATGCCGTCGCGGTATGCGTGAGCTGGACATCTCGATCATGCCGTTTTTCGAACATGAATATGACAGCTTAAGTGATGAAGAAAAACGTATCTTTATCCGTCTGCTAGAATGTGATGATCCAGACTTATTTAACTGGTTGATGAATCATGGGAAACCGGCTGATGCTCAGCTAGAGCAGATGGTGCGACTTATCCAGACACGGAATCGGGAACGTGGTCCAGTGGCAATCTGATTTACGCGTTTCATGGCGCGCGCAATGGCTTTCGTTGCTCATTCATGGGCTGGTCGCGG
Source organism: Citrobacter sp. RHBSTW-00599 (assembly GCF_013784065.1). Lineage (NCBI taxonomy): Bacteria > Pseudomonadati > Pseudomonadota > Gammaproteobacteria > Enterobacterales > Enterobacteriaceae > Citrobacter > Citrobacter sp. RHBSTW-00599. Next base: position 936,199 of record NZ_CP056717.1, read on the forward strand.
TATTTATTTTATTGATGCCCTGGCCATTGAGCTACACCCCATTATGGCTGGTTCTGCTCTCTCTGGTGGTGTTCGATAGCGTCCGTAGCCAGCGCCGAATCAATGCCTGTCAGGGCGAGATTCGGCTGTTGATGGACGGTCGTCTGCGCTGGCAAGGGCAAGAGTGGACTATTGCTAGCGCACCCTGGATGGTCAAAACAGGCATGATGTTGCGTTTACGTTCCGATGCCGGAAAACGTCAGCATTTGTGGCTGGCGGCAGACAGTATGGATGACGCGGAGTGGCGGGATTTGCGGCGGTTAATACTGCAACAGGCGAAGCAGGGATAATGCTGATGAATGCCTGATGGCGTGCAGCGTTAAGGTCTACGGTTCGGTGCGACATGTAGGCCGGATATGGCGTTTACGCCTACATCCGGCAAAATGGTTATCAGGACCAGTGTTCGGCCATTTCACCAAGGATTTGCTCGCACCAGGCCTGAATGCGTTCATCGCTGAGATCGTACTGGTTTGTTTCATCCAGCGCCAGGCCAACAAACAGCTGTCCATCGGCAATGACGGGCTTATCGCTGGTAAATTCATACCCTTCGGTTGGCCAGTAACCAACAAATTTTACGCCTTTGGTGACCAGTTTATCGTGCAGCATACCCAGCGCATCCAGGAACCATTCACCGTATCCCAACTGATCGCCCATACCGTAAAGCGCAACAATTTTGCCTTCCAGGTTGAGGTCGTCCAGTTGCTCCCAGACCGCTTCCCAGTCCTCTTGGATTTCACCGAAATCCCAGGTTGGGATGCCTAAAATGAGCACGTCATACTGCTCCATTAAGGTCGGGGAATCATCTTTGAGGTTGTGCAGTGTCACCAGTTCGGGACCCAGGATATCGCGGATTTTTTCTGCTGCCATTTCGGTATAGCAGGTGCTGGAACCGTAAAAAAGACCCATGTTCATGACGTAAACATCTCAATTCTGCTGTAGCGTTGCGGGTAGTGTAACAGAATCGCCGCATTCTCGGCACAATGAGGCATAATGCATCAAAAATGAGAGTGAAATAAGGGGCGCGAGTGGAACAGGATCTGGCACGCATCGAGCAGTTTCTTGATGCCCTGTGGCTGGAACGAAATCTGGCGGAAAACACGCTAAGTGCGTATCGTCGCGATCTGATCATGCTTGTCGAATGGCTACATCACCGCGGCGCCTCGCTTGCGACCGCGCAGAGTGATGACCTGCAAGCATTGCTGGCTGAGCGGATGGATGGGGGATATAAAGCCACCAGTTCCGCACGCTTGCTCAGTGCAATGCGGCGTTTTTTTCAGCATCTGTACCGTGAAAAATATCGCGAAGATGACCCCAGCGCCTCGCTTGCATCACCTAAACTTCCGCAGCGTCTGCCCAAAGATCTCAGCGAAGCACAGGTCGAACGACTTCTGCAGGCGCCGCTGATAGAACAACCGCTGGAACTTCGCGACAAAGCCATGCTGGAAGTATTGTATGCCACAGGCCTGCGCGTGTCTGAACTGGTGGGGCTGACGATGAGTGACGTCAGCCTGCGTCAGGGCGTGGTTCGGGTGATCGGTAAAGGTAATAAAGAGCGCCTTGTCCCGTTAGGTGAGGAGGCGGTGTACTGGCTGGAAACGTACCTGGAGCATGGGCGTCCGTGGTTGCTCAACGGTGTATCAATAGATGTGCTGTTTCCCAGCCAGCGGGCGCAACAGATGACTCGTCAAACCTTCTGGCATCGTATCAAACACTATGCTGTGTTGGCTGGAATCGACAGCGAAAAGCTGTCCCCGCACGTCCTGCGGCATGCGTTTGCCACGCATCTGCTCAACCATGGCGCTGATCTGCGCGTGGTGCAGATGCTACTGGGGCATAGCGACCTCTCGACAACGCAGATTTATACTCATGTCGCAACGGAGCGCTTGCGGCAACTACATCAACAGCATCACCCGCGAGCGTGAGTGCTGACAGGAAAGGATAGGTTATGAAAAAACGTTTTATGATGTTCACCCTGCTGGCGACGGCGTTTTCCGGCATGGTACATGCAGACGATGCGGCGATTCGCCAGTCATTAGCGAAGCTGGGTGTTCAGAGTACCGAGATTCAGTCTGCTCCGGTTGCGGGCATGAAAACTGTACTGACCAATAGCGGCGTGTTGTACGTTACCGAAGACGGTAAACATATTATTCAGGGACCGATGTATGACGTGAGCGGTGCAAGCCCGGTAAACGTCACCAATCAACTGCTGATGAAGCATTTGAACGCGCTGGAAAACGAGATGATCGTCTACAAAGCGCCGCAGGAAAAACACGTCATTACCGTTTTCACCGACATCACCTGTGGCTACTGCCACAAGCTGCATGAAGAGATGAAAGACTACAATGCGTTAGGGATTACCGTACGCTATCTGGCCTTCCCTCGTCAGGGACTGGAAAGCCAGGCCGAGCAGGATATGAAATCTATCTGGTGTGCGAAGGACAAAAACAAAGCCTTTGACGACGCCATGGCTGGCAAAGATGTGAAGCCTGCGACCTGTAATGTGGACATCGCTAACCACTACGCGCTGGGCGTACAGTTTGGCGTCAGCGGTACGCCGGCGATTGTGCTGAGCAATGGCTATGTAGTGCCTGGCTATCAGGGCCCGAAAGAGATGAAAGAATTCCTCGACGCACATGCAAAACAAACCAGCGGTAAATAATTCGCGTGAAACAACAGATACAACTTCGTCGGCGTGAAGCCGACGAGACCGCCGAGCTACCTGCCGACTTGCCGCCATTGCTGCGCCGTTTATACGCCAGCCGCGGCGTGCGCAGCGCGCAGGAGCTTGAGCGTAGTGTGAAAGGCATGCTGCCGTGGCAGCATTTGAACGGTGTCGAAAAAGCGGTTGAAATCCTCTATAACGCTTTTCGCGAAGGAACCCGAATCATCGTGGTCGGCGATTTTGACGCCGATGGCGCGACCAGCACCGCGCTCAGCATTCTGGCGATGCGCGCGTTGGGCTGCAGTAACGTGGACTACCTGGTGCCTAATCGTTTTGAAGACGGTTATGGCTTAAGCCCGGAAGTCGTTGATCAGGCCCATGCCCGGGGCGCTCAGTTGATTGTCACCGTCGACAACGGCATCTCGTCACACGCGGGTGTTGAACATGCCAGAACGCTGGGGATCCCGGTCGTTGTGACCGATCACCATCTGCCTGGGGACACGCTGCCGGGTGCTGAAGCGATCATCAATCCTAACCTGCACGATTGTGAATTCCCGTCTAAATCGCTGGCTGGCGTTGGCGTGGCCTTCTATCTGATGCTGGCGCTGCGCACCTTCCTGCGTGACAAAGGCTGGTTTGATGAACGAGGAATTGCGCCGCCGAACCTGGCGGATTTGCTCGATCTGGTTGCGCTTGGTACGGTGGCCGACGTGGTCCCGCTGGATGCCAATAACCGCATTCTGACGTGGCAAGGCTTAAGCCGTATTCGTGCCGGAAAGTGCCGCCCTGGTATAAAAGCGCTGCTGGAGATTTCCAATCGCGACCCACTCAAATTGGCTGCCAGTGATTTAGGTTTTGCCCTCGGGCCACGGCTGAATGCAGCGGGGCGTCTGGACGATATGTCCGTTGGTGTGGCGCTGTTGCTGTGCGACAACATTGGTGAAGCACGCGTGCTGGCCAATGAGCTGGACGCACTCAACCAGGCGCGTAAAGAGATCGAGCAGGGTATGCAGGCGGAAGCGCTGACTCTGTGTGAAAAGCTGGAGCGCAGTAGCGATACGCTACCGGGCGGTCTGGCGATGTACCATCCCGAGTGGCATCAAGGAGTGGTGGGGATTCTGGCATCGCGTATTAAAGAGCGCTTTCACCGTCCGGTAATTGCGTTTGCCCCGGCCGGTGACGGTACGCTGAAAGGCTCCGGGCGCTCGATTCAGGGGCTGCACATGCGCGATGCGCTGGAGCGGCTGGACACTCTTCATCCAGGTATGATCCTCAAGTTTGGCGGTCACGCTATGGCGGCGGGTTTGTCGCTGGAAGAGGCGCAGTTTGAGCGTTTCCAGCAGCGTTTCGGCGAACTGGTAACCGAGTGGCTGGACCCCGCCTTACTGCAGGGCGAAGTGGTGTCAGACGGTGCTCTGAGCGCGGCGGAGATGACCATGGAGGTCGCGCAAATGCTGCGTGATGCCGGACCGTGGGGACAAATGTTCCCGGAACCGCTGTTTGACGGGCATTTCCGTCTGCTCCAGCAGCGTCTGGTCGGTGAGCGTCATCTGAAGGTGATGGTGGAGCCCGTCGGTGGTGGACCGTTGCTGGACGGTATTGCGTTTAACGTTGATACCACCTGCTGGCCGGATAACGGTGTTCGCGAAGTTCAGCTTGCCTACAAACTGGATATTAATGAGTTTCGCGGCAACCGCAGCCTGCAGATTATAATCGATAATATCTGGCCACTTTAGCGTCACTTTACATAAAATCATTCAAGCTGCATCGAGGCGGCAAGTGGATGAGTCTCCATGAGCGTACGAGTAGTACGTGACCGGGGAGAAATCGCGCAGCCAACAAAGAGGCAGCTTGAAGGATGATGTGTATATTCGCTATAAAAAAGGGTGTGGATTCGTTACAATCCCGCTCTTATAACCGCATTTTGACTAGTCCAATAAAAGAAATCAGACAATGTTTGAAATTAATCCGGTAAATAACCGCATTCAGGACCTCACGGAGCGCTCTAACGTTCTTAGGGGGTATCTTTGACTATGATGCCAAGAAAGAGCGTCTGGAAGAAGTAAACGCCGAGCTGGAACAGCCGGACGTATGGAACGAACCCGAACGCGCGCAGGCGCTGGGTAAAGAGCGTTCCTCCCTTGAGGCCATCGTCGATACGCTCGATCAGATGAGCCAGGGCCTGGAAGATGTCTCCGGCCTGCTGGAACTGGCTGTAGAAGCCGACGACGAAGAAACCTTTAACGAAGCCGTAGCAGAACTTGATACGCTGGAAGATAAGCTGGCCCAGCTGGAATTCCGTCGTATGTTCTCCGGTGAATATGATAGCGCAGATTGCTATCTCGATATTCAGGCTGGCTCAGGCGGTACGGAAGCACAGGACTGGGCAAGCATGCTGATGCGTATGTACCTGCGTTGGGCTGAAGCGCGCGGCTTTAAGACTGAAATTATTGAAGAATCTGAAGGTGAAGTGGCGGGTATTAAATCCGTGACCATCAGAATTGCTGGCGAATATGCTTACGGTTGGTTGCGTACCGAAACCGGTGTACATCGCCTGGTGCGTAAAAGCCCATTCGACTCCGGCGGTCGTCGCCATACGTCGTTCAGCTCTGCGTTTGTCTACCCGGAAGTTGACGATGATATTGATATCGATATCAACCCGGCGGACCTGCGTATTGACGTTTACCGCGCTTCTGGTGCGGGCGGTCAGCACGTTAACCGTACCGAATCTGCGGTGCGTATCACCCACATCCCGACCGGGATTGTGACGCAGTGTCAGAACGACCGTTCCCAGCACAAGAACAAAGACCAGGCCATGAAGCAGATGAAAGCGAAGCTTTATGAACTGGAAATGCAGAAGAAGAATGCCGAGAAACAGGCGATGGAAGATACTAAATCAGATATCGGCTGGGGTAGCCAGATTCGTTCTTATGTCCTTGATGACTCCCGCATCAAAGATCTGCGTACCGGGGTTGAAACCCGCAACACGCAGGCGGTGCTGGATGGCAGCCTGGATCAATTTATCGAAGCAAGTTTGAAAGCAGGGTTATGAGGAACCAACATGTCTGAACAACACGTACAGGGCGCTGACGCGGTAGCCGACCTTAACAATGAACTGAAAACGCGCCGTGAGAAGCTGGCGAGCCTGCGCGAGCAGGGGATCCCCTTCCCGAACGATTTCCGTCGCGATCATACCTCAGACCAACTGCATGCTGACTTCGACGCGAAAGAAAACGAAGAGCTGGAAGCGCTGAACATTGAGGTTTCCGTTGCTGGCCGTATGATGACTCGCCGTATTATGGGTAAAGCATCATTCGTTACGCTGCAGGATGTTGGCGGCCGTATTCAGCTGTACGTTGCTCGCGACGATCTGCCGGAAGGCGTCTACAACGAGCAGTTCAAAAAATGGGATCTGGGCGATATCCTCGGCGCGAAAGGTAAGTTGTTCAAGACCAAGACCGGTGAGCTGTCTATCCACTGCACCGAGCTGCGTCTGCTGACGAAAGCGTTGCGCCCATTGCCGGATAAATTCCACGGTCTGCAGGATCAGGAAGCGCGCTATCGTCAACGCTACCTGGACCTCATCTCTAACGATGAATCCCGCAATACCTTTAAAGTGCGTTCACAGATTATGGCTGGTATCCGCCAGTTCATGGTTGGTCGTGGTTTTATGGAAGTAGAAACCCCGATGATGCAGGTGATCCCTGGCGGGGCGGCAGCGCGTCCGTTTATCACCCATCATAACGCGCTGGATCTGGACATGTACCTGCGTATCGCACCGGAACTGTACCTCAAGCGCCTGGTGGTTGGCGGCTTCGAACGCGTATTCGAAATTAACCGTAACTTCCGTAACGAAGGCATCTCTGTTCGCCATAATCCAGAGTTCACTATGATGGAACTCTACATGGCTTATGCGGACTACAAAGATCTGATCGAACTGACCGAATCGCTGTTCCGTACGCTGGCGCAGAACGTTCTGGGAACGACTGAAGTGCCTTACGGCGAAGAAGTCTTTGACTTTGGTAAGCCGTTCGAAAAACTGACGATGCGCGAAGCGATTCAGAAATACCGTCCGGAAACCAACATGGCCGATCTGGATAACTTCGATTCTGCAAAAGCGATTGCGGAATCTATCGGCATCAAAGTTGAGAAGAGCTGGGGTCTGGGTCGTATCGTGACCGAGATCTTTGAAGAAGTTGCAGAAGCGCACCTGATTCAACCGACCTTCATTACCGAGTACCCGGCAGAAGTTTCTCCGCTGGCGCGTCGTAATGATGAAAATCCGGAAATCACCGATCGCTTCGAATTCTTCATTGGCGGACGTGAAATCGGTAACGGCTTCAGCGAGCTGAACGATGCAGAAGATCAGGCGCAGCGTTTCCAGGATCAGGTTAACGCCAAAGATGCAGGTGACGACGAAGCGATGTTCTACGACGAAGACTATGTTACCGCTCTGGAACATGGTCTGCCGCCGACTGCGGGCCTGGGCATTGGTATCGACCGTATGGTTATGCTGTTCACAAACAGCCATACTATCCGCGACGTAATCCTGTTCCCGGCAATGCGCCCGGTTAAGTAAGATGTGAAATGCCGGATGGCGGCTGATGCCTTATCAGGCCTACAATGCGTTATGTAGGCCTGATGGGCGTAGCCCCGTCAGGCAATCAATTCCCGTTGGCAAACTTGCGCAGTAACTCTCGTGCCTTAACATCTGAAACCTGCATTACCATCCACGGGCTAAAAGCCCACGGCGTCGCGTCAATCCCGCTTAAAACATCCTCAAGATTGCTCCACTGGGAATCCATCACTTCATCTGGGTTTAGCTGTAGCTCACTGACGATATGTGCGGCATAAACCGGGCATACTTCGTTTTCCACTATTCCACTCGGATCCGTGGCGCAATAACGAAAATCAGCATACACGGGGCTGAGCGAGTCGATGTCTGCACCCAGCTCGAAGCTAGCCCGACGGATAATAGCGGCTTCGGTGGTTTCACCCAACTGCGGGTGACCGCAGACAGAGTTGGTCCAGACGCCTGGCCAGGCTTTTTTGTGCAGCGAACGGCGGGTGACCAGCAGTTGACCCTGCTCGTTAAATATCCAGCATGAGAAAGCAGAGTGCAGGGGGGTTGTGGCGGTATGCGCCGCATACTTTTCCAGTGTTCCACAGGGCTGGCCCTGCTCATTCAATAAAATGACATGTTCCTGTCGCATAGCGTCCACCATCAATCTTAAGCATTCACATTATATGCTGTATTAAGTCAGAATGATTAACAGAGGGTGTGAAATGCCAGAGTCGACGCTTCGTTGCGCGATATGATTTGGCATCCGGTTTCTGGCTGCTATGATAAAGCGTCTGAAAATGTTGCGAGGTATTGTTTTGAGTGCAGGACGCCTGAAGAAAAATGGCCTGAGTATCGCGATGCTGCTGTGTGTCGGTCTGCTGTTAGCAGGCTGTTCCGGGAGCAAGTCGTCTGATACAGGAAGTTATTCCGGCTCCGTGTATACCGTGAAGCGGGGAGATACGCTATACCGTATTTCGCGCGCCACCGGGACCAGCGTAAAAGAGCTTGCACGCCTGAATAATATTTCACCGCCCTATACCATTGAAGTGGGGCAAAAGCTGAAGGTCAGCGGCGGCGCGAAAACCAGTTCAGGCTCTGGCAAAACAACGACGAAATCCTCAACCAAAACGGCGGCGGTCAGACCATCTTCGTCCGTACCGCAATCCTCCTGGCCTCCGGTAGGGCAGCGCTGCTGGCAGTGGCCTGCCAGCGGTAAAGTGATTCTGCCTTATTCAACCGCGGACGGCGGCAATAAAGGCATTGATATCTCAGCTGCGCGCGGTACGCCGATTTATGCCGCCGGAGCCGGGAAGGTGGTTTATGTCGGTAATCAGCTGCGGGGTTACGGTAATCTCATTATGATTAAGCACAGTGAGGACTACATCACTGCGTATGCGCATAATGACACGATGTTGGTGAACAACGGTCAAAACGTGAAAGCCGGGCAGAAGATCGCGACGATGGGCAGCTCGGATGCGACCACGGTGCGGCTGCATTTCCAGATCCGCTATCGGGCGACGGCTATCGATCCGCTGCGTTATTTGCCACCGCAGGGCAGTAAGCCAAAATGCTGACGGTGAATTAATCGCCAGTCAGTCAGTTAGTCCCTTGCCAAGAAGAGCGTAAGGTTTATAATCCCTTACGCACTCCAATGCGGGCGTAGTTCAATGGTAGAACGAGAGCTTCCCAAGCTCTATACGAGGGTTCGATTCCCTTCGCCCGCTCCACGACTTACTTCTCACAGACTCTCCTGAATCAATTATCCTTCGTAATCTCAATGTGTTTCTTTGTTTAACGGTCAGACAGACTCAATGCACGACTATGCAGGCTAAAGCGATTGTGGGAGACGATAGGCCCCCCCCTGGCGGGAGATACCTCATATGAAACTAACTATCCACAGGGGCCAAAGAGAAATCTTTGACGCTCTCGGATAGTAGAGCTTTGTATATGCTGGTTAATCCTTTCAATTCGCGATACTGGTGTCTTAAATATCGCATTTCTCCCGTGGTACAAAAAATCAACTATCAATCAATTGAATTTATTTAAGAAATTTTAAGGAGTATGTTTGATTATCTGTCTGAAAATATATCAACGTTAATACAGGTCACGTAGTTAATTGTTAGATTATAATTCCAAAGTTATCTTTATTGAACACGATATAAGATTGGTCATTCTTCATAAATAAGTAATGTATTCTTTTTGTAGGTCAATTTTCTCTAATCGGTAGTAACAGGTTTTAAATGGTTTAGACTTGGTAGGATCTTACCTGGATAAACATGGTGGACATCTATTTTGTTAAAAATATCTTCAGTAGTTTTATCATTAGTAATAATTTCTTAAGGTGACTAGTTTTGTTCTCATTATCCGGTCACGAAATTATGTAGATACACAAAAATATACGAGTTAGTTTAGTACTTTGTACCATTTTGAATGCTTGCTATGCCGGGGGCTCGTTAGCCTTGTGTATATTCTGTCATTGTTGTTGAAAAATATAGCAAATATAGTTAGATAGACTTCAGTTGTACTGATTAAAATCTCACACGGTATAGCTACGAATTTAAAGGTAGATATATGGGTGACAATTCAGTCAGGCTACCTTTAACCACAGTATGTATGCTGGTAATTTGTAAGAAAATGTTTCATTGTGTTTTGAGAATTTTCTCATTTTGAATAAAAGATGAAAGTGCGGTTTCACAGGTGGTGCTAATAATACAACCAATAATCGTATTGAAATGCCGGTATCCATTAGTAATTCAAATCTAAGAATGAGTGATTGATAGCTTTTAGCTATGAATGGCGAGGGGTTGATATCACATCCTTGTTGTGTAAAAGTTCATCTCATGTATTTAGCAATATTAATAAAATCAATTACTCGATTGTTAGGTATTTTTTAGAGGGTCGGTGTGCTTAAAAGTACACACTTACCTTTCCATGGATGAAATAGAGTTTTTTGAGGTTATGGAGGCTTCATGAAGTATCAACATTTCTGGCCACCTAATGATATTTACTTTGGGGGTGGTGTCGCTAGTGTTATTGATGAAATGTCACTGATTACAAACGAAAGAAATTATTTATTCGTGAATCTTAATCAATATAGCTTACGTAGCACCTTGGTTTTTTTCTCACGGAATAAAAATATCAATAAAATCATAATCATCATTTCCAGCTCACGGTTGATGCCTTTGGCTCTTTTTTGGCTGGATAATATCAAAAATGTTATTGCTGTTTTCGATACCTCAACATCTGTGTCGGAGATGATTAAGAAAATAAGCCTATATCGACGAAATGGTGACAAGATAACGGCAGGGCGAAGGGAATGTAACTTTAAGATTAGCAACAAAGATATCATGAAGATGAAGTACTTCTTAACCGAAAGCGGTATGGAGGAGCTTCAGGATAGATTTATGAACTCGCCGTCAACATTGTATCGTTGGAGAAAAGAGATTGCCCTTAAATTTGGCGTGCGAGACCCTCGATATCTTCTATTGCCAGAATAAAATGCTATGCGTTTTCTCATTAAGAATTACAATTAAAGATCCGATCTTTAATTGTTGTTTTAGAACGGATACTGCATACGACTTCCATTTAACTAAAATTAGGAAATATAAAATTTCTAGCCTTGCTTAGACTAGAAACTGTCGTGATTTCGATAAGAATAGATACGCTGGCTAAGAACGTCAGGGGCGGTAGCGTTCCAGAAAACATCTGGGATTTATTTAAAGTTAATAATTATTAAATAAGGGACTTATCAGTAATGATCAGCAAAGATGATGTAAAAATTGCCATTATTGGACTCGGGTATGTTGGCTTACCATTGGCTGCTGAATTTGGGAAAATTCGTCAGGTGGTTGGTTTTGATGTTAATCATAAACGTATACTCGAGCTAAAAGAAGGGATCGATGTCAATCTCGAAACCACAGAAGAAGAGCTACGTGATGCTCGCCATCTGACGTTTACCTCATCAATTGATGAAATCAGAGAATGCAATTTTTACATCATTACCGTCCCGACGCCGATCAACGATTATAAGCAACCAGATCTCACCCCTTTGATTATGGCAAGTGAAACTGTTGGCAAAGTACTGAGGCCGGGGGATATCGTGGTGTATGAATCTACGGTATATCCAGGGTGTACTGAAGAAGAATGCGTGCCGATCCTTGAGCGTATGTCAGCGATGACATTTAACAAAGACTTCTTTGTCGGATATAGCCCAGAGCGCATCAATCCCGGCGATAAAAAATATCGTCTGACAACTATCAAGAAAATTACCTCAGGTTCAACTGCAGAAACGGCCTGTCTGGTTGATGAGATCTATCGACAGATCATCACGGCAGGAACGTACAAAACGGAAAGCATTAAGATCGCGGAAGCGGCAAAGGTGATTGAAAATACCCAACGCGATCTCAATATCGCGCTGGTAAATGAATTGGCGATTATCTTTAACCGATTAGAGATTGACACTGAAGCCGTGCTGCGAGCAGCGGGAAGTAAATGGAACTTCCTGCCATTCCGTCCGGGACTGGTTGGTGGTCACTGCATTGGCGTCGATCCCTATTATCTCACTCATAAATCTCAGGGCATCGGTTACTATCCGGAAATTATCCTCGCGGGTCGTCGACTGAACGATAATATGGGTAACTATGTTTCGGGACAGTTGATCAAAGCCATGATCAAAAAAGGAATTAATGTTGAGGGTTCTAACGTTCTGATTCTGGGGTTCACCTTTAAAGAAAACTGCCCGGATATCAGGAATACCCGCATTATCGATGTTGTAAAAGAGTTGGGCAATTACAGCTGTAATGTTGATATTTTTGACCCTTGGGTGGATGCTGAGGAAGTCGAAGAGGAATATGGGATTATACCTGTATCGGAAATCAAGGCTGCTTCTTATGATGCCATTATTGTTGCCGTTGGCCATGAGCAGTTTAAGAAGATGGGGAGTACTGATATTCGTGGCTTTGGAAAAGATAAACATGTGCTTTATGATTTGAAGTATATCCTTTCGCCTGAGCAGTCAGATGTGAGGTTATAATCATGACAGCCTATGATGAATTAAAAATACAACTCGTTCTTGAACCAAAACGTTGGCTTATTACTGGCGTAGCAGGTTTTATCGGCTCCGGATTATTAGAAGAACTACTCTATTTAAATCAAACAGTAATTGGGTTGGATAACTTTTCAACTGGCTATCAACATAATTTAGAGGATGTGCGTGCCGCTGTCAGTGAAGAACAATGGTCGCGGTTTACCTTTGTTCATGGGGATATCCGGTCGTTTGCCGATTGTCAGGCTGTTTGTGAGAATGTCGATTACGTTTTACATCAGGCCGCTCTGGGAAGCGTACCACGTTCCTTGCAGGATCCTATCACGACAAATAGCGCTAACATTGATGGTTTTTTAAATATGTTGACGGCGGCGAGAGATGCACATGTATCTGGTTTCACCTATGCCGCAAGCAGTAGTACTTATGGTGACCATCCCGATTTACCTAAAATTGAGGACCGGATCGGCCGGCCATTAAGCCCGTATGCGGTTACAAAATACGTCAATGAATTGTACGCCGAGGTGTTTGCTCGCAGCTATGATTTTAACACTATTGGCCTGCGCTACTTTAATGTATTTGGCCGCCGCCAAAACCCTAACGGAGCATACTCTGCAGTCATTCCTCGCTGGATACTATCGCTTCTTAAAGATGAACCAATTTATATCAATGGCGATGGTTCAACAAGCCGCGATTTTTGCTATATAGAAAATGTGATTCAGGCCAATTTATTATCAGCAACGACTAATGATTTAACCTCAAAAAATAAAGTCTATAATGTGGCTGTTGGAGACAGAACTTCGCTAAATGAGCTTTATTATCTCATCCGCGATGGGTTGAATTTATGGCGGGACGAACAAATTAGTGCTGAACCAATTTATAAAGATTTTCGTGACGGTGACGTTAAGCATAGTCAGGCAGATATTACCAGAATAAAAAAATTTCTTTCATATGAGCCTGAGTTTGATATCAAAGAAGGACTTAAGCAGACTCTAAAATGGTATATCGATAAAAAGACTGCTTTGTATTCCTGAGTAAAACTACTCACTTTCCTTTCACGTGGATGAATTTAATGAAATCGTCAGGGATGTTTACGCTTACAGCCATTGGTAGTTGCCGTATTGTGAGTCCGGTAAAACGAGCTCAGCCTTATTTTAATTTCAAGGCTAATTTTAAAAGGATATATGGTTTTACGCATACGAGCAGCGAGGCATTACAGCAGGTTCGTTTTATTTTAGGCTTGATAGATATTCCTGAAAAGGTCCGGCCTTTTATTTTTAGACCTGCCGTAAATTATTCAAACACCGACGTTCATAGTCGTTCTGATTTCTATATCGTTGAGATTTCAAGTCAGAAGAAGATTATGGCCTATGGGTTCTGCTTACAAATAAATTATTTAACTCGTCATTTCTATGAGTTTTTTAGCCAAACAGAGCGGGCGCGTGTGTACTGGTCGCTGGCCACGCAAGGAAATCAACACAAACTGCTGGCCTATCTCAAAGACGATCCCTGTTTTGCCGGAATGTCGGAAGACGATCGTGCCTTATTAAGCAATATCAATGTTGAGCAGATGGATGAGCATGCTATCGAACAGGACATGATGGAAATCGTTCAGCTGCTTGGTCGCGATCGCGTTATGTTTATGACCCATGTTGATGCCGTGACTCGTGCTGGAACCGTCATTCAGTCCCGCAGTCGATTGATTAAAAATGTCGAGACCATCGCCACCAGGATGGATATTCCCTGCGTTAATCCGACAAATTTGATGGAAAAGTGGGGACAGAAAAGAGCCCTGGAAAAAAATGGCGACGATCTTACTCATTATACCGACATGTTTGGTGACGCGATCGTTGCGGCTATTTTTAAGGGAGTGATCAATAAGACTAATCATCATCTTGATGAGGGGCGACAAGAGAAACAGGACCAAATACGTGAGATTACCCTATCGATCACTAAGCTGCTTGCCGATGGCGACATTATTACTGCATCACAGCAACTTTTTGCCGCATTAAGAAATCAGCAGCAAGAGCCTGTTCTAATCCAACTTCGGTCCGTAATCTTCAGCCGTTTAGGTTATTATGAACAGGCTTATCAGGATATTAGTGATGTTGAGAAAATTATCGGTACGACAGACAGTACATTACGTTGTCGGCTGAGGTCTCTACATGGATTAGCGCGTTGGCGGGAAGCCTTATCGACGGCCGAGATGATGCTTTCCAATGAAATTGAAGATGAAGAAGTCCTTACCGTTGCCGCCGGCTCAGCCGATGCTTTACAGCTGTTTGATAAGTCATATCAATACTGGAAACGTGTACTGTTATTGAATCCTGAAACCCAAAGCGGATGGGTTAATTTCCTGAGCAGCACGCAATATTTCAATGATGGCAACGCATTTTCCGAAGCTTTCCATGCCGGCATTCAATCGCAGCGCCTAAATGATGCGTTTATGGAAACAGCGTTATCTTTGGCAATCAAATTCAGTGATGAATTGATTTTCATGCATGCACTCGAGCAGCTACTCCGCCATGAGTCAGAATTTGCGCTGACGGTATTGTCGACGATTCATGATACCGGTCTCGTTATCCGCACGGCTTTCTGCATCAAGAATATGAGCTATCATCAGGCGCTTAGCACCTCGTATAAAGATAAACTCCACGACGTTTTTGAGGCATGGAACAATACCGCGCTGTCGCTACATTCGGTTGATGATTTTGTCTCACTGAGTACTTCGCTGGTCTACAGCTACTCTGCATTTATGGTTTATCCCCATGCACGTATTTCTCGCTTTAATAATGAAGTTAAAATGGCATGGCGCGAGAAATTAAGAGAAATGTATGAGCGTGAGGATTATGAAAATATCCTGGCAGGGGCGAAAATAGTGTGGCCGCTTCTGGAGTTCGATCCCGTTAGCACCGTATATTGTGCAAGAACGCTGGTGAATCTTGGTGCCTGGAAAGACGCGTGCACGTTGGCCCATATGACCTTGATTCGTAATTCGAATATTACCAGCCTGCAGTCGATTATGTTACGCAGTATACGTCATATTAACGACATTCCGTTCCTCATTGATTTGATTGCTAACGTCATGAGCATTTCTCCATCATTCCAGAATGCCTCGATGAACGAGTTGTTTGAGAAAGAGTGTCGCAATGTTGCAACCAGAGCCCTTAAATATGTACGCCAGAAGAAAACTGAAGGGCGTCTGGATGAAGCATTGTCTGTATTGATTAGCCTGAAACGAATTGATCCTGATGTTTCTCGCCTGATGCGTGAATATAAGCAAATTATCAGATTATTTAATGAGTCACTGAAGGATGGCGGTAGCACTATCGCGTCTTATGAACATCTAGATTATGCGAAAAAATTACTCGTTTTTGATAGCGAAAATGCCTATGCCTTGAAATATGCCGCATTAAACGCCATGCATTTACGCGACTACACCCAGGCTTTGCAGTATTGGCAGCGACTGGAGAAAGTGAATGGACCAACGGAGCCGGTGACAAGGCAGATCTCGACCTGCATAACCGCATTACAAAAAAATACATCAGGGAAGTCGTAATGATTACGCAGGAAGAAAATTTAGCTGCGCTAGGGAAAACGCTTTTAACATTGAAAAAAGAGAAGAAGCTTGCGCAAGCTGTTGCGTTAATTGACAGTCAATTACCGGCTGAGGCTTTAACTTCATTAGCGATGCTAAAAAAAGCAGAATTTCTTCATGATTTCAATGAAACGGCGCGTGCATACGCGCTCTACGAAACGCTGATTGCACAAAACAATGATGAAGCTCGTTATGAGTATGCGCGTCGTTTATATAATACGGGGCTAGCCAAAGATGCGCAGCTAATTCTTAAAAAGGTTAGCACCGGCGTGCAGAAAAAATATAACAATTATTTAGGCAAAATAAATAAGATCTGCGATTTGCTTGAACGCCTTGAAGGGGAAGCGATCCCTGTGGGAACCAACACCCGTATTATTGCAATGAAGCATGCCATCTTGTTCTATCGAAATCGTCAGCCGCGGCAGCTTCCCGTCGGATCTTTTGGTCGCCTTGCGCTCTGTACAGGCTCGCTAGGTAGCGGCGGTGCAGAGCGTCAGATTTCCAGGCTGGCTATTGAGATCGCCAGAAAATATCGGCAACAGGGGAAAATTGGCGGCCTGAAAGTAGAAGAGCCGGTAGAGCTCATTATTCGCTCCCTGGCACCGGAACTCAGGCAAGACTTTTTCCTGAAAGAAGTGCTGGAAGAACAGGTCGAGGTGCTTGAAATCGCGAAGATTACCGGAAACTTCTTTGACGATGCGACAATAGAATCTCCGGAGTTGCGCTTATTGCTCTCTCATCTGCCGCCGGTGTGTAACTACGGTATCAAGCATCTGGTCCCCCACTTATGCGAGCGCAAGCTGGATTATCTCTCCGTTTGGCAGGATGGCGCTTGTCTGATGATTGCGCTTGCAGCGCTGATTGCTGGCGTGCCCAGAATTCAACTGGGATTACGTGGCTTACCGCCGGTGGTGAGAAAGCGTCTGTTCAAGCCGGAATATGAGCCTCTCTACCAGGCGCTGGCGGTCGTGCCTGGCGTTGATTTTATGAGTAACAACCATTGTGTGACCCGCCATTATGCCGACTGGCTAAAGTTGGAGGCGAAGCACTTCCAGGTTGTATATAACGGCGTCTTACCGCCATCTACCGAACCCTCTTCTGAGGTGCCACATAAAATCTGGCAGCAGTTTACGCAAAAAACACAGGATGCGGACACGACTATTGGTGGCGTTTTCCGCTTTGTAGGCGATAAGAACCCTTTTGCATGGATTGATTTTGCAGCACGCTATTTACAGCACCACCCCGCCACACGCTTTGTGCTGGTAGGCGATGGTGATTTGCGCGCTGAAGCGCAGAAACGCGCCGAACAGTTGGGGATTCTGGAGAGAATACTATTCGTTGGCGTCTCGCGTGACGTGGGGTATTGGCTGCAAAAAATGGACGTATTCATTTTGTTTTCGCGTTATGAAGGGCTACCTAATGTGCTCATTGAAGCACAAATGGTCGGGGTGCCGGTGATTTCAACCCCTGCAGGTGGATCGGCAGAATGCTTTATTGAGGGTGTTTCGGGTTTCATTCTTGATGATGCACAGACGGTCAATCTTGACCAGGCTTGCCGCTATGCAGAACAGTTGGTCAATTTATGGCGCAGCAGAACCGGTATTTGCCAACAGACGCAGTCATTTTTACAAGAACGCTTCACCGTGGAACATATGGTGGGAACGTTTGTACAAACCATTGCCTCTCAGCCTCGTTAATTAATGGGCAGCATTTTTTCAGCTATTTCATTTATAAAATAAGTTATGAAAAAAATTATTATATTATTAACGACGTTTTTTCTGCTTTCGGGATGCACTATTCCCAGGGCGGTATTTAAATCCAGCCTGATTAATCAGGACGATCCTCATTATCATCTGGTCGAAGTCACGCCGACATTAAAACTGAGTGATGCCGATACTGTGCCGAAAACTATTGTCGATCCGGTCTTTGCCGAAAATAACTGGCACTGGACATCTTTGGCTAAAGGCGATGTGCTGCATATCACTATTTTATCCTCGGGGGGAGCGGGGTATTTATCCAATAACGCGAGCGGCGACCGGGCGGATTTTGAAAATATTCTTGTGACTGACGGTAATATCGTTCAGGTGCCTTATGCCGGGATAATCCCGGTTACCGGGCTGGATGTGACACAACTGGCTGAAGAGATCAGAAAGCGACTTTCGCGCGTTGTCCTGAATCCTCAGGTGCTGGTGACGCTTACCGCCCGCACCGGAGCCATGGTGACGGTCGAGGGCAGCGGGAAAACAGGTCGTTACCCTCTCGAACAGAGTATGAATCGTCTTAGTCATTTTTTGGCAACGGCGGTGGCAGTAGAAAATACCAGCGCAGATATGATGGAAGTTCACGTGACGCGCCAGCAGCATTATTTCAATGCGCGACTGTCAGATATTTATCAGTATCCCGGGTTGGATATTGTCTTACAGCCGGATGACCGTATCACTCTGCGTCAAGTGACCGAGTATGTTAATGTGCTCGGCGCGGCGGGTGTTCAGGGAAAACATGCTCTGGTTCAGCGTCATTCCAGCGTAGTGGATGCTTTGGCGCTGGCGAAAGGATTAAACGACAATCTTGCCGATCCGCAGGCGGTTTTTCTGTACAAGCATGACGAAGCGGAGCAAGCGAAACAGCAGATGCGTAAGCTGAATATCTATCATGTCGATATGAGCCAACCTGACTCGGTGTTTTTAGCACAGGCCATGCGGGTGGAAGACGGCGATGTTATCTATATCTCGAACGCCTCCTTGACTGATTTCGCTAAGGTGAAAGCCGCATTCGATAGCTTTTTGATCCGCGGCTCTAATTCTTTCTAACGCGCCATATGAATATTTTGAAAAATAATTCTTATTATTTTATGAAACTCATTACCGTCTGTGAGTTAATCATTTTGTTAATGTCACGCGATATCAAAACACGCTATAACGGTAATTTGCTAAACTATATGATGGTGCTGGCCGTACCATTGGTATGGATAACCATTACCGTTATTTCTTTTCAATATTTAAATCGCACCGTGCCAATATTCACTGACGATATCAGCTTTGTTATTGCAGGTATATTACCGTATCTGTTATTTCGTTATACCATTACCGCAACCATGCGCACCCGTTCATTCTTTACATCGTTGGCGGTTGTCTCGCAGGTTAAGAAAAGACATGTGATTTTTGCTCTTGCCGCAGTCGAATTTGTTAATGCGGTTATCATTTATATTATTGTTTCATTAATTAACTTTCTTATCTTCTCCCGTTGGGAAGCCCAGAAACCGATCCTGATTTTTGAAGGGATGGTTATCGCATGGCTTCTGGGATTATCGTTTGGTTACTTTTGTGACGCACTGTCTGAACGGTTTCCGCTGGTCTACAAAGCCGTTCCTGTAGTGCTAAGACCGATGTTTTTGATTTCAGCTGTCTTTTATACGGCGAATGAATTGCCCTATTCATTATTAAGCATATTCAGCTGGAACCCTCTACTTCATGCTAATGAGATAGTCAGAGAAGGAATGTTTGAGGGGTATAACTCCTTGTACCTTGAGCCTCTTTACCCTCTGGCATTTTCCGCAACGTTATTCCTCGCGGGCATCATTTTTCACCTGATTTGTGACACTGAAAATCACTGACTTTAGCTTCAGGAGAGACGCGTTCGTGTTCGGTTTATTAGGTTGTACACGCTATTTTGAGTCTGATAAGGGCCCGCGGGTGGTCCTTGATAAAACAGATTTTATCATGGATTACCATGAGCATATCGGTATTCTGGCGGCCCCTGGTTCAGGCAAAACGACGCTAACCCGATTGCTGTGCGGTATAGATGCTCCTGATGAAGGGGATTTTATTGGGCTACGGGGTGATGCGCTCCCACTGGGGGCAAATGCTTTTGTTCTGCCGGGGTTAACCGGCGAAGAGAATGCGCGCATGATGGCCAGTCTTTATGGCCTGGATGGCGATGAGTTTTCACATTTCTGCTATCAATTGACCCAGCTTGAACAGCGCTATACCGACAGGGTGAGTGAATATTCTGTCACGATGAAAGCGCATCTGGCATTTGCCATTAATTTACTGCTTCCCTGCCGCCTTTATATTGCCGATGACAAGCTGTACACCGGGGATAATGCCACACAGTTGCGTATGCAGGCGGCACTAGCTTATGAGCTGCAACAGAAAGGGTTGATTGTGCTAAGGAAGGTGCGAATAAGCAGGTCATTTCTTCCCAAATTGACTCGCTGATTAAAATTTCGCGGATCTGGGCCGATTTTTTTCCCGTAAACACATCGAATCAGCCTATTTAGGCTATTTTTTCCACCATTTCTGGCGTTATTTCCGGTTTTTACTGAGATCTCTCCCACTGACGTATCATTTGGTCCACCCGAAACAGGTTGGCCAGGGTGAATAACATCGCCAGTTGGTTATCGTTTTTCAGCAGCCCCTTGTATCTGGCTTTCACGAAGCCGAACTGCCGCTTGATGATGCGAAACGGGTGCTCCACCCTGGCACGGATGCTGGCTTTCATGTATTCGATGTTGATGGCCGTTTTGTTCTTGTGCGGATGCTGCTTCAAGGTTTTTACCTTGCCGGGACGCTCGGCGATCAGCCAGTCCACATCCACCTCGGCCAGCTCCTCGCGCTGTGGCGCTCCTTGGTAGCCGGCATCGGCTGAGACAAATTGCTCCTCTCCATGAAGCAGATTACCCAGCTGATTGAGGTCATGCTCGTTGGCCGCGGTGGTGACCAGGCTGTGGGTCAGGCCACTCTTGGCATCGACACCAATGTGGGCCTTCATGCCAAAGTGCCACTGATTGCCTTTCTTGGTCTGATGCATCTCCGGATCGCGTTGCTGCTCTTTGTTCTTGGTCGAGCTGGGTGCCTCAATGATGGTGGCATCCACCAAAGTGCCTTGGGTCATCATGACGCCTGCTTCGGCCAGCCAGCGATTGATGGTCTTGAACAATTGACGGGCCAGTTGATGCTGCTCGAGCAGGTGGCGGAAATTCATGATGGTGGTGCGATCCGGCAGGGCGCTATCCAGGGATAATCGGGCAAACAGGCGCATGGAGGCGATTTCGTACAGGGCATCTTCCATGGCACCGTCGCTCAGGTTGTACCAATGCTGCATGCAGTGAATACGCAGCATGGTCTCCAGCGGATAGGGCCGTCGGCCATTGCCCGCCTTGGGATAAAACGGCTCGATGACAGCGGTCATATTCTGCCATGGCAGAATCTGCTCCATGCGGGAGAGGAAAATCTCTTTTCGGGTCTGACGGCGCTTAGTGCTGAATTCACTATCGGCGAAGGTGAGTTGATGGCTCATGATGTCCCTCTGGGATGCGCTCCGGATGAATATGATGATCTCATATCAGGAACTTATTCGCACCTTCCCTAACGCGCAACCCTCGGCTTATTAAAGAACACTGTCATGCGTTTGGCGTACTGCTGCATGGAAAAATTACGATGTGTGAAGATTTAGCACAAGCATCTGCGCTTTTTGAACAATATCAGTCAAATCAGGCGACGATTCAAACTGATGATTATTCCTTTGATATATAATTAGAAAATATACGGATAGAGTGTGGAAAATTCAGAACGTATTAAAAAATGGAAAGAGGAAAGGGCGAAGGTAGCAGAAGAAAGCCGAGCCTCGCGACTACAACAAAAAGAGGATGAACGCGCCCTTCGCCAGACGGAAAAAACGGCCGATGCGAAAAGTCATCATCGCCCAGACGCCGGGTGGTCCGCGACGGATGCTGATTCCGTCCGTAGAGCGTCATTGGTTATTAAAGAGCGGCGTGTTCAGCAAGCCAAACAATCGCTACGTCGGCTCTTTCTTTATATTGCTTTGCCGCTGCTGGTTATTATGCTTATGTCGTGGCTATTAACTTCGCGTTTTTATAGCGCGGATGCCACCTTTATTGTGCAAACTGATGCCAGCCAGGATAATTTTTCTGGAACAGCTTTCTTTGGTGCAGGCAATGAGATGTCGGAGGGCTTTCAGGTTCGCGAGTTTATACTTTCGAAAGAAATGATGGAGCGGATGGAAAAAGAGCTCGGTTTTTTATCTTATTTCGCGCAAGACGATATCGCATTATTTTCCCGCTACCTCGCACCGCTGGGTATTAATGATGATCCTTATCGTTACTATTTATCGAAAGTCTCGGTTGCTGTCGATATTCAACAGGGCATGCTGCGTTTAAACGTCAAGGCGCGGAGTGCGAAACAGGCTGAGTTTTTTGCCCAGCGCATTCTGGCTTTTGCTGAACAGCACGTTAATACCGTTTCAGCGCGGATGCAGCAGGAACGGATTTTATGGCTGGAAAACGATGTTAAATCGGCCCAGGAAAATCTGGGGGCCGCTCGGCTTGAATTGCTAAAAATACAGCATATACAGAAAGATATTGAACCGCAGGAAACCGTGACCGCGATTTATCAATTAATTGCTGGCTTTGAAACGCAGTTGGCGGAGGCGAAAGCGGAATACGCGCAATTAATGGCTAATGGTTTGGATCAGAACCCCCTTATTCCTCGCCTGTCGGCCAAAATCAAGGTCCTGGAAAAGCAGATCGGCGAACAACGTAACCGCCTGTCAAATAAGTTAGGGTCGCAAGGTTCTTCAGAAAGTCTGTCCCTGTTTGAAGATCTTCGCCTGCAGAGTGAGATCGCCAAAACACGCTGGGAATCTGCCTTACAGACCTTACAGCAAGGGAAGCTTCAAGCGTTACGTGAGAGACGGTATTTGCTGATCATTTCTCAACCGATGGTGGTGTCTGACACCACTCGCTATGCCGATGGAACAAAGTGGTTACTGTTCTTCGTGTTGCTGGGCATCGCGTACCTGGTGACTTCTCTCCTGATAACTATCAGGCGGATGCGTGAATAAGGCGGAGTAAGGAAATACGATGAGCTTGCACTCTACATGTAAAAAAAAATCGCCAACCACCCTGCTCAAACAAGAGGATTGGGAGGGGCTATGTCACTATTTCGGGCAGCATCCCGAAAAAGTGCGAGATAGTGCTGGAAATGAGCAAAACATTCTTCTCTTCGCTATCGCGTGTTTGCGTAAAGATGAAACAGATGCCGCGCTGACTTTGTTGTCCGACCGTGTGCTGACAGCAAAGAATAGCCGTGATTTATTGCGACGCTGGATTATTTCGCCGCTGGCATCACATCATCGGGACGCTGTACTACAGGTGGTTAACAAACTGCTGGCGGTGAATGTGTGCCAGCCGGAGGATGTCCTGCTGGTCGCAAGCGTGCTGCTTAAGAGTAAACAATATGCGACTGTTGCTGACTTAGCCGAGCGGGCATGGCTCGCTTTTTCGGGCAATAGCAAAATTTTTGCCCTCCATCTGCGCAGCCTGACGCTGGTGGATAAAGAGTTACAGGCAATCTCGTTGGCCAGAACACAGGCGCAGGAAGTTCCCCCGCGGGGAGATATGATTGAGACCTGCCTCCGTTTCTTAAATAAAAGCCGCCTACCAGAAGATCATGACCTGGCCCGCGCATTGCTCCCTTTCTTCGTGTTAGAAAGCCAGGAGTCAGCGGGGCTGGCGGTTGATACGCTGTGCGCTGTCGGTAAATATCAGGAAGCCACTCAGACTGGGGAGTCCGCATTAGGCCGTGGGTTGGATGGTGCGGCGCTGCGTCGTAGCCTGGGGCTTGCCCACTATCAATCCGGCCGCAGCCGGGAAGCGAAGCTTCAGGCCGCTGAGCATTGGCGTCATGCCCTGGATTTTAATCCTGATAATTTACGGATCGTGACCCTGTATGCCGATGCCTTAATCAGAACGGGTCAGAATGAGAAAGCCATTCCGTTACTGCAGCAGTCGCTCGCGACTCATCCTGATCTTCCTTATGTCAGAGCCATGTATGCCCGAGCACTGCGCCAGGTTGGGCAATACGCTGCTGCCAGCGATGAGTTTGTACAACTGGCAAGGGAAAAAGGGGCGACCAGTAAATGGAACCGTTATGCCGCGGCGGCGTTGTTACAGGCGGGGAAAACAAGCGAAGCGGAAAGCGTCTTTGAGCACTATATTCAGGCCAGAGCAAGCCATCTGCCTCAGTCATTCGAAGAGGGGCTGCTGGCCCTTGATGGGCAAATATCTGCCGTTAATCTACCGCCTGAGCGCCTTGACTGGGCATGGGAAGTTGCCGGCAGACAGTCCGGTATCGAGCGCGATGAATGGGAACTCCGGGCGAAGTGGGGGTATCTTGCCGATAATTATCTCCTCGACTGGCTTGAATGCCGTGGAGAGCAAGCCGACGAACCGATGTATCGGTTGGCCGATATATCGCATGTCGAGCAGTTTTTCCAACGGCTGCAGCTCGATAAGCGTGGTTGCATTGTTGTATCGGCTCATATGGGCGCAATGTATGCCGGGCCGATGATCCTCTCCTTGCTGGAAATGAACAGCAAATGGGTGGCTTCCACGCCTGGCGTGCTCAAAGGGGGCTACGGTGAGCGGTTGATTTCGGTTAGTGACAAAAGCGAAGCGGACGTGGTCAGGGCCTGCATACAGACCTTACATAGTGGGCAGTCGCTTGTTGTGGCGATCGACGGCGCGCTGAATTTGAGCGCGCCGACTATCGACTTTTTCGGCCAGCAGATTACCTACTCCACCTTTTGCTCTCGACTTGCCTGGAAAATGCACTTACCCACCGTATTTGGTGTTCCGGTGTGGCGAGACGGGCGCATCCATTTTGTTTTGGAGAAAATGGTCGATCCGCAGAGGTTCGAAAGGCAGTCTTCTTTTATTGAGCGCTGGAAAGACAATTACCTGAAATGTGTAACCCAAATCCTGAATAGCGGGCCTGAAAATCTGAGACTGTCGGGGGGGATTTGGCGAAATATCACGCGCAGGGATGAATCATCTTCGGGCTGAAAAGATGTTTGCCCCGCGATGCCTTTGGCGCACCAGGCGGGGCCGCCCGCTAAGTAAAACTGAGTTATTCGATTTAGAAAGCATCCGTTCATTAACGTTCGGGTGCTTTTTTCGTTCTAACGAGCTGAAAAACGGAGAATTATATAATAGCTACGTTATACCTGATTGTGGTTCTGTTTGTCTGAGGGCTACCAGAAGACAGTATCCTGAAGTCATCCCTTAGCGATGTTAAATAGCGGCATCGAAATCCGCTGGTAGCGTACTGTTACCTGTACCCAGGCTGCGTTGCATTAATACCGTATCAAGCCAGAGCCCATGCTTGAATCCAATGTTCGTCAGCGTGCCTATTTTCGTAAATCCGGCCTGCTGATGGACTTTCAGCGATCCCTGATTATTGCTGTCGCCGACGATAGCGATCAACTGCCGATAACCCTGCGTTTCAGCCCACTCAATTACATGGCGTAGCAACGCTTTTCCCACCCCCTGACGCTGTGCCGTCGGGTCAATATAAATCGAATCTTCGAGGGTATAGCGATAGGCATAACGCTCGCGGTAGCGGGTGAGATAGCAATACCCGATGACCTTATCTTCTTGCAATGCGACAACCCACGGCAGTCCCAGACTGCGGATTTTTTCCAGACGATCCTGCATCTCGCGGGTATCCGGCGGGTCAGTTTCAAAGCTGCCGGTACCGTGAATAACATGATGGGCGTAGATATCGCGTATGGCGGGGATGTGTTTTTTTTCAGCGTTAACGATTTTCATTGACCAGCTCCCATTGGCATCTTTGTCCAAATTACCTCAAAGGCTGGAGGGAAGGTAAGTGCAAAAAATTATGCGTCTATACCCGTCATTCTTTAAGAAGCATGTGCGTTGGCTACGCTAGCTCACTTCAGTCACATAGTTCGCTATGCTCCTGGGGATTTACTCACTTGCCGCCTTCATGTAACTCGAATTATTTAGGGTATATAAATTATTTTCAATGCAAATAAGCTTTCAAATTGTAAGGGTAAAGTGAGTGGGGTTGATACTGTCAATAATACGCAAGGTTGGTAAATACATTAGCGAGTTGAGCAATGCACAATTCTTCGCGCACGTATTATGGCGGATACCAAAATACCAATTTTGGTAGATTTCAAGGATAGGTCAAGAAGTCATTTGATTTTATTGAGTTTTTACTGTACTTAGTTCTGCTTATGACTGTACCTTTAATTTCATTTTATCGACCCTGTTCGAAACTTAAAATTAGGTTATATTATTTACATTGTGAGCTTTGTTGTTATCAGGGGCATTATTATCAGAACTTTCTCTATCCGCACACAATAGTTACCATGCAAACAGTTGCGCGGTGTAGCTATGCCAACCAGCAATAGTTATCATCGTCACAAGGTTTCGTCATGCAAACTTAATCTAAATCCAGAATTCAATCCCAAGAGTATTAGGATTATTTAGTCTAAAATACTTTTTTGTCTAAGAGTTTTCGTATCGCATAGCCACGAACTACGCTGAGTGATAAAATTTTCGAGTTTACGCCTGCTTTCCCACGATTAGAGGGCGAGGCGCGGGTAGTCAATAAGACGAAAGAGTTAATTGCTTCATAACCCTATTGCAAAATAAGCGGCAGTGCATCTTACATGGTCGGGTATCGTTAGTAACCGACTGTAATATATTGAAAACGCTTATTTTTACTCTGATGTAAGTTATAAGGGCAGATATGTTAAGTATGCGTCGACATGCCAACTTCATTAAACGTTTTAAGTCTTTAAGCTGTTTATTTACGGCAAGCGTTCTTTTCCCTATGCAAATCTCTGCAGCGACATCAGATTATGACGCTTTGGTTATTGAAGCGCGGGGTGGTAATAGTGCACCGTTATTGCGTTATCTAGAGGATCAGGGAAAGCAAAGCGCGCTAACGCCAAATCAGGTTGCCGACTGGCTGCAAGTTTCCAGTTGGGTTGATAACAACGATAAAGCCACTATTGAAATCTGGCAGCGCTATCGTGGGCAGATGGATGTGCCTGCACGCGGCAAAGTCGCCGCTGCACGTGCGTACCGTAACCAGAAAAACTGGAATGATTCATTGGCGGTATGGGAAAGCGTTTTACAGGAAGAGCCTGACAACGTTGACGTACGCACCGGCTGGATAATGACGTTGGCAGATGCTCGCTACAATCAGCAAGCCCTTACTGAAGCGAATAAATGGGCACAGGCACATCCGGGTGCTGACTCCGATGCACTACTTGCCTACGTATATCATTCTCAGGGAAAAAACTGGGACGCGCTGTTGGTTGCCAGCCAGGCGGATGACGTTGATCCTGGCAACAAAAATGCAAAATCTACGCTGCTGTCTGCTCTGTCAGCAAACCGTGTTTCCGGGCCCGCCTTAAATATGGCGGAGGTAGTGCCTACGGCAGATCCTGTGAAGCGCCGCCTTGAGCTTGATGCGGCCGCCGAAATGGTACGTTCCTCCTATACGTCCGCACGTAATGAAGAAGAGCGGTTTATCGTGGCGGATAAAGCGCTGGCCCGCTATGACCAGTTGCTGGCTGCCTGGAAGGATGAGCCGTCCGCGCAGAATGATGTCCGTCGGGCGAGAATTGACCGCATGGGGGCTTTGCTGGTTCGTAAGCGAACGTCTGAAGTGATTAAGGAATACGAATCGCTTTCTGCGAGCGGCGAAGTGCCAAACTACGCAAAACGCTGGGTAGCATCGGCATGGTTAAGCGAACGCCAGCCAGAAAAAACCGAAGCGATGCTGATGAGCATCTACTACCCGAATGGACCGATTCCCGTTACGCCGCTTGGCCCTGAGGATCAACAGGATCTGTTCTACGCGCATATCGATAATGAAAACTTTGATGCCGCTAAAAAACAGGCCGAAAACTTAATCAAAGAGAGTCCGTACCTGCGACGCATCTATGGTTCGCCAACGCCGCAGCCTAACGATAACTGGCTGCTCGGACAGTCGATGCTGACGCAATATTATATTGCTGCCAATGAACTACCTGAGGCTGAAAAGCTCGCAGAGCATCTGGCGCGAACAGGTTCAGGTAACCAGGGGCTGCGCATATCTTATGCCTCCGTTCTTGAAGCACGTGGCTTGCCGCATGCGGCGGAGAAAGAGCTGAAGCTGGCGGAAGTGATTGAGCCAAGTAACCTGGAACTGGAACGTCAGCAGGCTTATGTTGCGTTGGATCTCCAGGAATGGAGGCAGGCCGATGAACTGACGGATGATGTCATCGCTCGTAGCCCGGATGATGAAGCGACGCTGCGCCTCGCGCGTATTCGTGATGTCCACAAAATGTCGGAAGTGCGCATTAGCGGCACACAAGGGATCTCGTCCGATAGCCCGGTCAGCGGTAAGAATGACTTCAACATCAATACTGCCATTTACAGTCCGCCAATTAACGACAACTGGCGATTGTTTACTGGATTCAACTTTGCTACTGGCGAATTTGAGGAAGGTAAAGGCATCAGCCGCGATCTGGCGGCGGGGGCGGAATGGACTTCCCGCGACTACTGGGCAGAAATGGAAGTCTCTGGCCGAAATTATGGCGATGGTCAGAAAATTGGCGGTCGTCTTTCCGGCTGGCATGACTTCAATGACAACTGGCGCGTAGGCGGTTCGGCCGAGCGCTTGTCGCGTAATACGCCACTGCGCGCGCTGCGTAGCGGCGTGTATGCCAACGGCGGCGATATGTTTGTTCGCTGGTATCAAAACGAACGACGTGAATATCAACTGTCGTTTGCCGCATCACATTTCTCAGATGGTAACGATCGCATCGAATACGGACTCAGCGGAAAAGAGCGCATGTGGACAACGCCGCGCTTCACCCTGGACTTTACCCCGGGCATCGGCGGGAGCACCAACACCAAAGAGAATGTGCCGTATTACAACCCGAAGAGTGATTTTTCCGTGGTACCGGGTCTGAGCGCGGAGCAGGTTCTTTACCGCCATTATGACACCGTGTGGACGCAGCAAGGTCTGGCTGGCGTAGGTGGCTATTGGCAGCAAGGCCAGGACGCTGGTGCCATCGTTCAGGTGGGATACGGACAACGGCTCAAATGGAACAACGTCGTAGATGGCGGGGTGATGCTGATTTGGGATAAACGCCCCTACGACGGTAAACGTGAGCGGAATATCTCCCTCGCTTTCGATTTAAATGTCAGGTTTTAAGGATTGTTCATGCTGAAAAGATGCCTGTGGCTTAGCGCATTAATCGCTGGCTGGTTGATGATTACCGCGTGCAGTAGCGCGCACAATACAACGCCTCGCTACGTTCCTCCCGCAGAGAGAACGCCGCTGACGGCGGATCATCCGTGGCCGAAAAATAGCTTCCTGGTGCTCGGCTACCACGATGTCGAGGATGGTGCCGCCGACCAACGCTATCTTTCTGTGCGCACCAGCGCGTTGAGCGACCAAATGGCCTGGCTGCGTGATAATGGCTATAACCCGATCAGCGTGCAGCAAATCCTGGACGCCCATGACGGTAAAATCGTGTTGCCGGAAAAAGCGGTATTACTCACCTTTGATGACGGATATAGCAGTTTTTATACCCGCGTCTGGCCGCTGCTGAAAGCCTATAACTGGCCTGCGCTCTGGGCGCCGGTGGGGAGTTGGGTTGATGCTCCCGCCAACAAAAAAGTCGATTTTGGCGGCTTAATGACGGCGCGAGATAAATTCGCCACCTGGAAAATGGTCGAAGAGATGGGCAAATCACCGTTGGTGGAAGTCGGTGCGCACACCTGGAATTCGCATTTCGGTGCACAAGCCAACCCGCAGGGAAGTAAAGAACCGGCGGTGGCGAACCGCCTGTATGATAAGAAAACCGGCACTTACGAAACGGATGAACAGTACACGCGCCGTATAAACGCGGATATCTCTCTCATCACCAACAAGATCAAATCGGTGACCGGGAAATCACCGCGCGCGTGGGTCTGGCCTTACGGGGCAGCCAACGGCACAACGTTAAACCTGGCTAAAGAGCATGGCTATAAGATGGCCTTCACGCTCAACGAAGGGTTGGCGAATGCCGCGTTTCTTGATGACATCCCGCGCGTGCTAATCTCTGATAACCCCTCTCTTAAGCGCTTTGCCAGCCAGGTCGCTCAGGTACGTGAACCGCAGACGATGCGCGTGATGCATGTCGATCTGGATTACGTGTATGACAAGGACCCTGCTCAGCAGAAGCGAAACATCGACAAGCTTATCCAGCGCGTTTATGACATGCGTATTTCTCATGTCTTCCTGCAGGCCTACGCCGATCCGCAGGGTGACGGAAATATTCGCGAGCTCTATTTCCCTAACCGCTGGCTGCCGATGCGTGCCGACCTCTTTAACTATATCTCCTGGCAGTTACAAACGCGGGCAGGGGTGACGGTGTATGCCTGGATGCCGGTTCTGGCTTTCGATCTCGACGCTTCCATCCCACGCGTAACCGCCTGGGATCCGAAAACGGGACGTACAGCGATCAACCGCGAGAACTATGTCCGTCTGTCCCCCTGGAGCAGCGAAGCGCGTCAGCGCATCACTGAAATCTATGAAGACCTGGCCAAACACGCCAGCTTCAAAGGGATTTTGTTCCATGACGATGCTTTCCTGACGGACTTTGAAGACGCGTCACCGGAGGCGTTGGCTGCCTACCGCGCCGCAGGGCTTCCCGGAAGCATTGAGCAAATCCGTAGCAATCCACAGGCGTTCGAGCGCTGGACGCGACTGAAAAGTAAGGTGCTGATCGACTTCACCAAACAACTGACTCAGGCGGTGCGTAATATTCGCGGTCCGCAGGTGCAAACGGCGCGCAATATTTACGCGATGCCGGTACTAGAGCCGGAGAGTGAAGCCTGGTTTGCGCAGAACCTGAATGATTTCCTCAATACCTATGACTGGACAGCACCGATGGCGATGCCTTTCATGGAGCAGATCCCGGCTAATGATGCCAACGCCTGGCTCGACAGATTAGTGAATGCCGTTGCACAAACGCCCGGCGCGCTGGACAAAACCGTGTTTGAACTACAGGCACGAGACTGGCGTAAATCCGGGGACGAGGCTGAAATCAGCGGAAAACAAATAGCCGAATGGATGCGCCAGCTGAAATTAAGCGGTGCAGGTAACTACGGCTATTACCCGGATGATTTCATCAGCGACAAACCTGAGATGTCAGAGATTCGCTCGACGTTCTCCTCATACTGGTACCCGCAAAAATGACCGATCGCATAATTGCTTTCCTGATACTTTGCCTGATGTTCAGCCTGCCGTTTGGCGTGGCGGTCATCTTTACAGGTGAAGTGATGTTGAACTTCGTCTTCTTCTGGCCTTTGTTTATGTCTGCTTTGTGGATAAGCGGCGGGGTCTATTTCTGGTTCTACCGTGAGCGTCACTGGAAATGGGGAGATGACACACCGCCACCGACGCTGGAGGGGAATCCGCTGGTTTCCATTCTGATCCCCTGTTTTAACGAAGGGATCAATGCGCGCGAAACCATTGAGGCCGCGCTGGCGCAGCGATATAAAAATATTGAAGTGATTGCCATCAACGATGGTTCAACGGATGACACCCACGACGTGCTGGAACAACTGGCGGTGGAATACCCCAGTCTGCGGGTGATTCATCTGGCTGAAAACCAGGGCAAAGCGCTGGCGCTCAAGACCGGGGCAGCAGCGGCGCGCAGTGATTACCTGGTGTGTATTGATGGCGATGCGTTACTGGACCGTGATGCCGTTGCCTATATTGTGGCGCCGCTGATCCAGTTCCCGCGCGTCGGTGCGGTGACCGGGAACCCACGTATTCGAACCCGCTCCACCTTAATCGGTCGGGTGCAGGTCGGGGAGTTTTCTTCCATTATCGGCTTGATTAAGCGCACTCAGCGAGTTTATGGGCAGATCTTTACCGTTTCCGGCGTGGTTGCTGCGTTTCGTCGTCGCGCGCTGGCCGAGGTCGGTTACTGGAGCCCGGACATGATCACCGAAGACATCGATATCAGTTGGAAGCTGCAATTGCGCCACTGGTCGATATTCTTTGAGCCGCGCGCACTGTGCTGGATCCTGATGCCTGAAACGTTAAGAGGGTTATGGAAACAACGACTGCGCTGGGCGCAAGGCGGTGCGGAGGTGTTTATCGTGAACATGCGCCGCCTGTGGTCATGGGAATATCGCCGTATGTGGCCGCTGTTTTTTGAGTTCTGTTTTTCTACCACCTGGGCGTTTGCCTATGCGATCAGTATCGTGCTGTTCCTGTTAGGGCTGATGATCCCGATGCCGGACTCGCTGTATGTACAACATCTGTTCCCGCCGGCCTTTACTGGGCTAATCCTCGGCGTGGTGTGCTTGCTGCAGTTTGCGGTGAGTCTGATGATTGAGCGGCGCTATGAAAAAGGCATTGGCGCGTCGTTGTTCTGGATTATCTGGTTCCCGGTGGTGTACTGGATGTTAAGCCTGTTCACCACGCTGGTCGCTTTCCCGAAAGTAATGCTCAAACGCAAACGCGGCAGGGCGCGTTGGGTGAGTCCCGATCGTGGAATTGGGAGGATCGAATCATGAGCCAGCCGCTGATCTTTACGGAGCAGCGTTTGCTGCCGCGCATCATTGACGTGCTGTTAACGCTTTTTGCCTGGGTTGGCTTTTTATATTTGATCTATAAAGGGCTGATCACCGCTCTGGCGCACTCACCTTATATAGGCGTGCGACCCTTTTTCACCACGCTGGATACGGTCACGTTTTACATCCTTGTCGCGCTGGTCAACGGACTGGTGCTGATTGGTTGGGCGAAGTACAACCAGTTTCGTTTTCGGGTGGAACGTCGCAGTCGCAGGCCCGGACTGGAAGATCATGAGCTGGCGGAAAGTTTACGTATTACCCGGGAACTGGTGACAGAGCTGAACAAAGCGCGGGTGCTGACGGTTCACCATCATGAAAGTGGTGAAATCAGTCATATCGATGTGGACAGGGACATCGCCGATAACCGTCTACCGCCGCCGACGCCTGCGATGCTGGAGTATTTGCCGCCTGAGCCGCAGCCGTCGTGGCAGAAAAGGCCTGAGTGATATTTCTACTTTCAGCTGCTTCCTTCAGCCTCGCACAGGTCTATGATTAGACCCAGACAATAAAAAAATGCGAGGCAATGTCGTGGATAAGGAACTACTGGATGCCGGTTACCGGGCCTATACCGGCGAGAAGATTGACGTCTACTTCAATACGGCGATATGTCAACATTCGGGCAACTGCGTACGGGGAAGCGCAGCGCTTTTTAACCTGAAACGTAAACCGTGGATCATTCCGGATGAAGTGGATGTCGCGACGGTCATTAAAGTAATTGATACCTGTCCGAGCGGTGCGCTGAAATATCGCCAGAAATGAGTGAGGGGACCATGGAAATTCTTGCAGGCCACAACAAATTTTATGTTAACGATGCCGAAGGCAATCAGGTTGCCGAGATTGTCTTCGTGCCGACGGGTGAGCATCTGAGCATCATTGAACATACCGATGTCGACCCCAGCCTGAAAGGCCAGGGAGTCGGTAAACTGCTGGTGGCGAAGGTGGTGGAGAAAATGCGCGCCGAAAACCGCAAAGTTATTCCGCTGTGCCCGTTTGCCAAACATGAGTTTGATAAAACCCGCGAGTATGACGATATTCGCGCCTGATAATCTTACGTACGCCGGAAGGCATGACCGCCGTCCGGCGCATCACTCCCGATGCAGCAAATCCTGATAAATTCCCGTCAATACACCTTGTGGGCCAAACTCTTTTTTAATCCATTGGGTTACACGACCGGTGGCCGAATGCTGGGTCGCCAGCAGCATCCTTGAATCCTGACGCGGGTTGTGGATCTGCCGCGTGACCAGCAACGACTTTTCCATCGCCTCGCGTACCATATAGTCCGGCAGAAAACCGATGCCCTCACCCAGGATCTGGCACTGGCATTTGGTATTAAAATCAGGAACCAGAATCGACTCCTGTCCGTGTAACAGCCAGCCAACCTTCTTGTTGATGGTGTGCGCGGTGTCTTCCACCATGATGTTCGGGTACAGGCGCAGCTGGCTCTCAGAAATTGGTTCAGGCATAAAAGCCAGCGGATGATCCGGGGCAATCGCAAACGACCAACGGATCGCGCCGATCTCGGTGTAATCAATCCCCCCGCCGTCCAGTAACGTATCCGGCGCGCCGATAGCGATGTTGGCGAGGTTGTTAATGATCGAATCCCAGACGCCGTTATACACCTCGGTGGTGACGGTTATCTGGCAGGTTGGAAACTGTTTCTTGAGTACCTGCAGCAGTCGTGCCGTATGTTGAGGGGTATACAACAGTTGATTAATACAGATGCGTACCCGGGCTTCAATGCCCTGAGCAATGGTATCAATACTGCGCTTGATGGCGTGGAAATCGTTGAGCAGGTCGGTCGCCTTGCGAAACAGATAGCGTCCGGACTCAGTCAGCTCAATGCTGCGTGTACTGCGGGTAAACAGCACCACGTCGAGCCCCAGCTCCATGCGCTTAATGGTGTAACTAATTGCTGATGTGGTTAAGCCAAGTTCCTCAGCCGCCTTGCTGAAGCTGCTGTAGCGGGCTGCCATCGTAAATGCCAGCAGGTTTTCCTCGGTAAAAATTGAATTCATCTTCCTCCCCTCCGGCGACAAACGCACATCCGCGACGCGATGATTGTTGAATGTATTTGTAATCCTTATGCAGAGCAATCAGTTTTGAACAGAATTTAACACTAGTTTTACAATTGATTTGAAGGCAATCACACTTCTGTATATTAATTGCAGGCCGCTATCCGTGTAGCATCACGCCTGATTTTCCTGACAACTGATTAATGGCTAAAAGCGGCTCTGTCATAAGGAAAAGATTGCACTACAGCACGTTTTGTTCTCATTGTTAAATTTGATTCAATAATCGACACGCTTACGATGAATGAAATTTAAGCGGATATTATTCTCTGCACTCTGTTGCTATTCTCAACTTATCGGATATTTAAAAAGTCTAAAAAACTGCAGGAGAGCGATTATGTCAGAGAAAGAACTCATTACTGAATTTCTGCTGGCGGCAGAGCAGGGTGATGCCGATGGATTAAAATCCTGCCTGGCAAAAAATGTGGATATTAATGCCACTAACCGCCAGGGGCGCACTGCCATAATTATTGCCAGCCTGAATAAACATTATGACTGTGTTTCTTTATTGATTGCTGCCGGTGCCGATATTAATAAACAGGATCAAACCTGTTTTAATCCATTCCTGATTAGCTGTCTGACTAACGATTTAACGCTGCTGCGTACCGTATTACCGGCCAATCCCGATCTTAATTGCCTGAGCCGTTTTGGCGGCGTCGGTATTACGCCAGCCAGCGAAAAAGGTCATGTAGAGATCGTGCGCGAACTGCTGCTGCGTACCGATATCAATGTTAATCATACCAACTTTGTCGGCTGGACGCCGTTACTGGAAGCCATCGTGCTTAATGACGGCGGCGCGAAACAGCAGGAAATCGTCAAGCTGCTGCTCGAGTATGGCGCAAACCCGCACATGACGGATAAATACGGTAAAACCCCGCTGGAGCTGGCGCGGGAGAAAGGATACCACGAAATTGCCGAGCTGCTGATTGCGGCCGGAGCCTGACAGAGGAGCGCCACTATCGCCACGCCATCACGGCGATGCGTACGGGCGCTAACCGCAGACGGCGCGTTTCTCGCTTTCCGGGGAACGGGACGGGTTGAACAGGTTTTTTCCCGCGCGGTAAACCTGTTGATACCTGAACAGCAGCGGTTGCTGACGTTACTGAGTGAAGGTTGTGATAACGCGCCTAACAGCTGTCGGCTGGCGCTGACGCATTGTGAAGAACTGTTTCACCCCGGTGAGAGAGTCAGTTTTACCGAATCGGGGATAGCCGTTGGCAACGATAAATGGATAGAAACTTCCGGTTGTCTGCCGTGGCGCATACCACGGTGGAGGCTTGATGCAATAAGCCTTGCTGCAATCCGCTGGCTGCGCTGGGAAGAGGTTATCCGCCAACAGCTAAGAAGCGCTGACACATTATTTCTGTACCAGGGGGATAACCCGTTTTATCTGGAAATCACCCGCCAATTACTTAATCGCCGACAAACATTACTGGCGGCGTTGCATACAGGAGAAAATATCTCTACAGCGGTCAGCCATTTAATTGGTCTGGGGATTGGTCTGACGCCCTCATCTGATGACTATTTAGTGGGTTTAAGCACTATTTTATTTATTCCTGGACATCCGCTGGGGAAATATCGTGATGATTTTTTAGCAGCCTTACAACGTGCCGGAAATAATACCACGCTACTCAGCAAAATAACGCTAGAGGAAGCCTTTCATCAACGTTATCGGGAAAGCGTCGGACGGCTGCTGAACCATATTATTACTGAGCAACAACCCGTTTCTACGCAATATATTACTGACATTAAAAATATCGGCTCAAGTTCTGGCTGCGACATGCTGTATGGCATGGCGGATGCCTGCGCCCTGAGCCACAGGTCCGGAGGGAATTATGTCGATCAGGATAGTTGTTAAAAAGAACACGTATTTTGATTCTGTCTCACTGATGTCTATCTCCACACGCGCAAATAAGCTCGATGGCGTTGAGCAGGCGTTCGTGGCTATGGCGACAGAAATGAATAAGGGCGTACTGAAGAATCTCGGTCTGCTCACGCCTGAACTTGAAGAGGCGAAAAGTGGCGACCTGATGATTGTCATTAAAGGTGCCAGCGAGGCGGCGAACGATCAGACGCTGGTGGCGATTGAAGACTTGTTTACGCATAAAGAGCAGGGGGGGCAGCATGAAGCGCGCTATGCCACGCTTGCCAGTGCGAAGAAGCATGTTCCTGACAGCAACCTGGCGGTGATCTCGGTCAATGGTCTGTTTGCCGCGCGTGAAGCGCGTCAGGCGCTGCAAAATAACCTCAACGTGATGCTGTTCTCTGACAACGTCTCTCTTGAAGACGAACTGGCGCTCAAGCAGCTGGCGCATGAAAAAGGGCTGCTGATGATGGGGCCCGATTGCGGAACCGCCATTATTAACGGCGCGGCGCTGTGTTTTGGCAATGCGGTGCGTCGCGGCAACATCGGAATTGTTGGCGCCTCCGGTACCGGTAGCCAGGAGCTGAGCGTACGCATTCACGAGTTTGGCGGCGGGATTTCCCAACTGATTGGCACCGGTGGACGCGATCTGAGCGAAAAGATTGGCGGCCTGATGATGCTTGACGCGATTGGTATGCTGGAGGCCGATCCGCAAACCGAGATCATCGCGCTTATCTCCAAACCTCCTGCGCCAACAGTGGCGCGCAAGGTGCTGGAACGTGCGCGCGCCTGCCATAAGCCCGTCGTGGTGTGTTTCCTCGGACGTGAAGCCGCGCCTGCGGATGAAAACGGTCTGCTGTTTGCACGCGGCACTAAAGAGGCGGCGCTGAAAGCGGTACTGCTGACTGGCGTGAAAAAAGAGAGTCTGGATCTGCATCCGCTCAACTGGCCGCTGATTGAAGAGGTCCGCGCCCGCCTGACCCCGCAGCAAAAGTACATTCGCGGCTTGTTCTGTGGCGGCACGCTGTGCGATGAGGCGATGTTTGCTGCCATGGAAAAACATGCAGAAGTTTACAGCAACATTCATCCGGATCCGGCTTTTCGCCTGACAGATCTCAACCGCAGCGTGGGACATACCTTCCTTGATTTCGGAGATGACGATTTTACCAACGGTAAACCGCACCCGATGATCGATCCAACCAACCGCATTAGTCGTCTGTTGCAGGAAGCACGCGATCCTGAAGTCGGCGTGATCGTTATGGACTTCGTTCTTGGATATGGATCACATGAAGATCCGGTTGGCGTGATGATCGAGGCGATCGTCGAAGCCAAAGCGATCGCCGCCGCAGAGGGGCGTCCGCTTGAGATCCTCGGCTACGTGCTGGGAACCGATCTCGATACGCCGTCGCTGGAAAAACAGTGCCAGATGCTGACCGATGCAGGCGTGATCTGGGCGAGCAGTAGCACCAATACCGGATTGCTGGCGCGTGAATTTATCTGTAAAGGGGAGGAAGCCTGATGAGCCAGACACTGTTTAACCAGCCGCTGAACGTGATTAACGTCGGCATCGCGATGTTCAGCGATGACCTGAAAAAGCAGAATGTTCCCGTGACCCAGCTCGACTGGACGCCGCCGGGCCAGGGCAACATGCAGGTCGTGGCCGCACTGGACGAAATTGCCGATTCGCCGCTGGCTGACAAAATCGCTGCCGCTAACCAGCAGGCGCTGGAACGCATTATCCAGTCGCATCCGGTGCTGATTGGCTATGACCAGGCGATCAACGTCGTGCCGGGCATGACCCGCCACACCATCCTGCACGCCGGACCGCCCATCTGCTGGGAAAAAATGTGCGGCGCAATGAAGGGCGCGGTCACCGGGGCTTTGGTGTTTGAAGGGCTGGCAAAAGATCTGGATGAAGCCGCCGACCTGGCCGCCTCGGGTGAAATCATCTTCTCACCGTGCCACGAGCATGACTGTGTCGGTTCGATGGCGGGTGTGACGTCGGCGTCGATGTTTATGCACATCGTCGAGAACAAAACCTACGGCAACCGCGCATATACCAATATGAGCGAGCAGATGGCGAAGATCCTGCGCATGGGCGCGAACGATCAGAGCGTTATCGATCGCCTGAACTGGATGCGCGATGTGATGGGACCGATGCTGCGCGACGCCATGAAGCTGGCGGGCGAAATCGATCTGCGCCTGATGCTGGCGCAGGCGCTGCACATGGGCGATGAGTGTCATAACCGCAATAACGCCGGGACGGCGCTACTGATACAGGCACTGACGCCGTGGATTATTCAGACCGGCTATCCGGTTGAGCAGCAGCGTGAGGTATTCGAGTTCGTCCTCAGCAGCGATTACTTCTCCGGACCGACCTGGATGGCGATGTGTAAAGCCGCAATGGACGTCGCACACGGGATCGAATACAGCACCGTAGTCACGACGATGGCGCGTAACGGCGTTGAATTCGGTCTGCGCATCAGCGGCTTACCGGGTCAGTGGTTTACCGGTCCGGCGCAGCAGGTGATTGGCCCAATGTTTGCGGGCTATAAGCCCGAAGATTCCGGACGTGATATCGGTGATAGCGCAATTACCGAAACCTACGGCATCGGCGGTTTTGCCATGGCCACGGCACCGGCCATCGTGGCGCTGGTGGGCGGTACGGTTGAAGAGGCGGTCGATTTCTCTCGCCAGATGCGTGAAATCACTCTCGGCGAAAACCCCAACGTTACTATTCCGTTACTTGGTTTTATGGGCGTACCGACCGCTATCGACATTACGCGCGTGGGTAGCACCGGCATTCTGCCGGTGATTAACACCGCAATTGCGCACAAAGATGCGGGGATCGGCATGATCGGCGCCGGAATAGTCCATCCGCCGTTCGCCTGTTTTGAAAAGGCGATCCTCAACTGGCGCGACCGCTACTGCCAATAACAACAATCGGGGCTAACGCTGTTAGCCCCACAGTAGCGAAGCAAAAAACGTTGCTTACCTGCAGGGCTGGGCGATCCCCGGGATCGCAAACGATGCTTAACCTGTTAAGGATATTCCATGAACAGCATAAAACTAGAATGGAAACGTGGTGACTGGGCTGCTTACTTTGGGCTGATGACCAACAACCTGACTAACCTGCTGACAATGATGGGGCTGCTCATTTTTGTCGTCGGGATCCCTACCGAAATTGTCTATGGTCGCATTGCGCCTGCCTTTGGTCTGGCGGTGCTGGTGGCCAGCGTCTGCTACGCCTGGTTTGGCCTGCAGATGGCAAAGCACACCGGGCGTAAAGACGTGACGGCGCTGCCGTCCGGGCCGAGCGCACCGTCAATTTTTACCGTGACCTTCCTGGTGCTAATGCCGGTATATCAGCAAACCAAAGATGCCAACTTTGCTATCCAGATAGCCCTGGTGTGGTGCTTTGTGGAAGCGTTGATCCTGGTCGGCGGCTCCTTCTTGGGCGAGACCATCCGCAAGATGATCCCGCGTACGGTATTACTTTCTTGTCTGTCCGGTCTGGGACTGTTGCTGCTGGCGATGAACCCGATGCTGCAGGCATTTGAAGCGCCGACCGTCTCTTTCATCGTCTTGTTGTTGATCTTCATTAACTGGTTCGGTAAGAAGCCGATTTTTGCCCGCATCCCCACCGGTTTGCTGCTGCTGATTGCCGGTACAGCGTTGGCGTGGATCTCCGGTTTGCAAAGCCCGGAAGCCATTAAATCTTCGATGTCTTCCTTTGGCTTCAATCCGCCGGAAATCCATGTCGACAGCTTCCTGCAGGGGTTGCCGCACGCGCTGCCGTACCTGGCTTCTGCGGTTCCTCTGGGTCTGGCGAACTACATTTTTGACCTTGAGAACATTGAAAGTGCGCATGCGGCGGGTGATGAGTACAACACCCGTAAGGTCATGATGGCGAACGGTTTTGCCTCCATGCTCGGCTGCATGCTGGGCAACCCATTCCCGGTGACCGTATATGTTGGGCATGCGGGCTGGAAAGCGATGGGGGCCAGCATCGGTTATACCCTCGCTTCAGGCATCACCATGTTCCTGGTACCGCTGTTTGGGCTGGGGGCGTTTATGCTCGCGATTATTCCGATGACTGCGATAGTGCCGATTCTGGTGTTTATCGGCGTGGTGACCGCCAACCAGGTGGTGCGAGAGACGCCCAAAGTCGAGGTTCCCGTTATCTTTATCTGCTTGTTCCCGTGGATCGCTAACTGGGCGTTGACCATCGTCAACAGCGTGATGGGCGCCGCCGGAACATCCGCGGGGAAACTGGGCAGCGACCTGCTGCACAGCAAAGGTGTCTATTACGATGGGCTGGTGCATCTGGGAAGCGGCGCGCCGCTGGCCAGTATGCTGTGGGGCTGCGTCGCTATCTTCGCCATTATGAATAAGCCGCTGCGTGGGGCGATTGCCGCAGCTTTTGGCGCGCTGTTATCGCTGTTTGGTGTGATCCACTCTCCGGCGGTTGGCTTTGCAGAAGGCAGTTCGATGATGTTTGTTGTGGCCTACCTGATGATGAGCGGCATGTTTGTCCTCAAGCATGTTCTTGATAGCCGTGAAGCGGTGACTGCGCCTGAGCAGGAACCGACGAAAACGACCTGAATCGCCTGTAAGCGGAAGATAACACTATGAAAGAACTTGTGGTCGTTGCCATTGGCGGCAACAGTATTATCAAAGATAACGCCAGCCAGTCGATTGAGCACCAGGCTGAAGCGGTGAAAGCGGTGGCGGATACGGTGCTGGAGATGTTGGCATCGGACTACAACATTGTGCTGACGCACGGAAACGGGCCGCAGGTGGGGCTGGATCTACGGCGTGCGGAAATCGCGCATGAGCGTGAAGGGTTGCCGCTCACCCCGCTGGCAAACTGCGTCGCCGATACGCAGGGCGGGATCGGCTATCTGATCCAACAGGCGCTGAACAACCGCCTGGCGCGGCGCGGTGAGCAGAAGGCGGTTACGGTGGTCACGCAGGTGGAGGTCGACAAAAACGATCCGGGCTTCGCTAACCCGACCAAGCCTATCGGCGCGTTCTTTAGCGAAGCGCAGCGCGATGAACTGCAGCGGGTCAATCCGGGCTGGCGCTTTGTTGAAGATTCGGGACGCGGCTACCGCCGGGTCGTCGCCTCTCCGGAACCTAAGCGTATTGTCGAGGCTGAGGCGATCAAAACGCTGACCCAGCAAGGTTTTGTGGTGATTGGCGCGGGGGGCGGCGGGATCCCGGTGGTGCGTAGCGATCAGGGGGATTATCAGAGCGTGGATGCGGTGATTGATAAAGATCTCTCCACGGCTCTGCTGGCGCAGGAGATCCGCGCTGACATTCTGGTGATCACCACCGGCGTCGAACAGGTCTGTATTCATTTTGGCAAACCCAACCAGCAGGCGCTGGATAAGGTGGATGTCGCAACGATGACCCGTTACATGCAGGAGGGACATTTCCCGCCGGGGAGCATGTTACCCAAAATTGTTGCCAGTCTGGCGTTCCTGGCGCGTGGCGGTAAGCGAGTGATCATCACCACGCCGGAATGCCTGCCGGCCGCACTGCGCGGCGAAACGGGCACCCATATTGTCCATTCCTGAGAGGAAATGTGAATGAAGGAAAGTAACAGCCGCCGTGAATTTTTAAGTCAGAGCGGAAAAATGGTGACCGCTGCCGCGCTGTTTGGCGCAGTGGCTCCGGTCGCGTATGCTGCTAATCCTGTCGGGAACACCTGCGGGACGAAGAGCACAATGACGATTAACGATAAGCACTATTACCTGGATAACGTCCTGCTGGAAGCGGGTTTTGATTACGAAAACTCGGTGGTGGTGCATACCCGTACCGCGCTGCAAACCGTTGAAATTCAGGACGGGAAAATTGTTGCCCTGCGTGAGAATAAGCAGCATCCGGATGCGACGCTGCCGCACTACGATGCGGGTGGAAAGCTGATGCTGCCCGCCATGCGCGACATGCACATCCATCTGGATAAAACCTTTTACGGCGGTCCCTGGCGTTCGCTGAATCGCCCGGCTGGCACCACCATTCAGGATATGATCCGCCTGGAGCAAAAGCTGCTGCCTGAACTCCAGCCATACACGCAGGAGCGCGCGGAAAAGCTCATCGATCTGCTGCAATCAAAGGGCACCTCGATCGCCCGCAGCCATTGCAATATCGAACCGGTTTCCGGGCTGAAAAACCTGGAAAATCTGCAGGCGGTGCTGGCGCGTCGCCAGCCGGGTTTTGCCTGTGAAATCGTGGCGTTTCCGCAGCATGGCCTGCTGTTATCAAAGTCTGAACCGTTGATGCGTGAAGCAATGCAGGCGGGGGCGCATTACGTCGGCGGTCTGGACCCAACCAGCGTGGACGGGGCGATGGAAAAATCCCTCGACACCATGTTCCAGATTGCGCTGGATTACGATAAAGGCGTGGATATCCATCTGCATGAAACCAGCCCGGCGGGCGTTGCGGCGGTGAATTACATGGTGGAAACGGTGGAGAAAACGCCGCAGTTGAAGGGCAAACTGACCATCAGCCACGCATTTGCGCTGGCGACGCTGAACGAACAGCAGGTGGATGCGCTGGCGAGCCGCATGGCGGCGCAGCAGATTACTATTGCCTCGACGGTGCCGATCGGAACCTTGCATATGCCGCTCAAGCAGCTGCGTGACAAAGGCGTGGAAGTGATTACCGGGACTGACAGTGTGATTGACCACTGGTCGCCGTACGGGCTTGGAGACATGCTGGAGAAGGCGAATCTGTACGCGCAGCTCTATATTCGTCCCAATGAAGTCAACCTGTCGCGGGCGCTGTTCCTCGCCACCGGCGATGTGCTGCCGCTTAACGATAAAGGTGAGCGCGTCTGGCCGAAGGCGCAGGATGAAGCCAGCTTTGTACTGGTGGATGCCTCCTGCTCAGCGGAAGCGGTCGCGCGAATCTCCCCACGCACCGCGACCTTCCATAAAGGCCAACTGGTGTGGGGGAACGTCGCAAGCTAGCCTGGTTTGATGCGCAGCGGCAATCGCTGCTGCGCTCTCTGCTCGTTAACCGACGATCCCCATATAGCCGTGAATCCCCATATATAAGCCGACCATCGCGATAAGCGCGCTGGAAAAATAGGGCGCTTTGCGTGCCAGTGTGTTAAATCCGCTCCAGCGTTTGGCCGCCTGCTGCACGCTGATTGCCGCTCCCACGCCCACCGTTACCAGCGTTAGCGCCAGCCCGAGGCTGAAGCACAGCACCATAGTGGCACCCAGCGTGAAGGCTTTGAGCTGGATGCAAATCAGCAGTACCGTAATGGCAGCAGGGCAGGGGATCAACCCGCCGGTCAGACCAAACAATAATATTTGGCCGTTGGTGACCTCTTTGCCTGCAAAGCGGCGCTGAATATCGGTAGCATGTGCCCGCTCGTGGGCATCCTGATACGCTTTCGAACCCTCGCTCAGCCCTGCTAACGCAGCATGGTTATGATCGTGGTCATGTTCGTGATGATGATGGTGAGCTTCATCGTGGTTATGATGGTGGTGATGGTCATCATGATCATGGTGATGATCATGATCGTGGTCATGATGCGTCTGGGTCAGCCAGTTCTGTTCTCCCTGCCAGGTTCGCCAGAACATCCAGAATGCGGTCCCGAGAATAATAATCGCCGAGACAAACTGCAGCCAGGGCTCAACGGCCTGGGCAGTAAACGCTTTGCTGATATACATCCCACCGAGCGCAATCAGCCATACCACTGCGGTATGCGACAGCGTTGCCGCCAGCCCCAGCATCACCGCCTGTTTGATGGTTCCCTTAATGGCAATAATAAAGGCCGCCATCATCGTTTTGGAATGCCCCGGTTCCAGACCGTGTAACACTCCTAATAGAATCGAGCTGGGAATGAAAAACCAGGCGTTGCCTTGCTGAAGAAGCGTAGAAAACTCACCCATGAGAATGATTCTTAGTTGTTT
The DNA here is from genome assembly GCF_013784065.1 of Citrobacter sp. RHBSTW-00599. Lineage (NCBI taxonomy): Bacteria > Pseudomonadati > Pseudomonadota > Gammaproteobacteria > Enterobacterales > Enterobacteriaceae > Citrobacter > Citrobacter sp. RHBSTW-00599. The sequence continues at coordinate 980,426 of NZ_CP056717.1, forward strand.
AATTTTGCCAGATTCTACTCCCCCCCAGTATTAAATACTACCCCCCAGTAGAATGACGATGGTATTGTCGCTCCAGCCAGACGTTGAAAAGGTATTGCTATGTCACATACGATCCGCGACAAACAAAAGCTGAAAGCCCGAGCCAGTAAGATTCAGGGGCAGGTAGCGGCGTTGAAAACCATGCTGGATGAACCGCATGAATGCGCGGCGGTATTGCAGCAAATAGCGGCGATCCGTGGTGCGGTAAACGGGTTAATGCGCGAGGTTATTAAAGGTCATCTGACCGAGCACATTGTGCATCAGGGCGATGAAATTAAGCGCGAAGAAGATTTGGATGTGGTTTTGAAGGTACTCGATTCGTACATCAAATAAGTCAGTTTAACGGCTCATCCACATACTGATGAATGAGCCGTTAAAAACACGTTCTAGCCAAAAAACATCACAGATACGCACAGCAGACCGACAATCAGGGTGATCAGATTACCCACTGAACGGTACGGCTTTAGCGCCGGGATCAGATAGGTAGATAATGTCGGCATGATAAACAGAATCATGGCAATCAGCGGCCCGCTAATCGCGTAAATCATTGAAATTGCATTAGGGTTAATGCAGCAAATGATAAACGTAATGGTCGAAACCAGCATAATGGACAGGGCGCGGTTAAAGGCCCGGCTTTTCTTCACTCCCACCTGATGCAACGATGTTTTTACCACCTCGGTTGCCCCTTCAATCACGCCAAAGTAGGTGCCGAGGAACGATTTTGACATCGCCACGACGGCGACAATGATCCCAGAAATCGACAGCCATGCTGGTGCGTTTGGCATCATCGATAGCGCTGACAGAATGGTCACGCCTTCATTTTTCGCGTCCTCGATATAGTTTGTCGGAATCGAAAGCAAACAGCTGAAGACGAAAAACAGCACGCTCAGGCAGATGATGACGTAGGCTACCTTCATGATTTTTTTGCATTTACCCATGGCCTGCTCGCCATATTTCTCACGTCGGTCGATGGCGAACGTCGAGATAATTGGCGTATGGCTAAAAGCGAAAACCATCACGGGAATAGATATCCAAACCTGATGAAGCGTGTGCTGATCGAAAGACATCTGGCCGGTGAGTAGCGTTGGCTGCCAGCTTCCGGTCAGGTAGAGCGAAAGGAACAAAAAGTACGCGATGAGCGGGAACACCAGAAAGCCCATTACCCGAATGGTTGCTTGTCGGCCCATCAGAAAAATCAGGTTCAGCACCAGCACCACGCCAAGACTGACCAGCATGCGAACACGCAGATCGATGGCGATATGTTTTGCCAGTTGTTCAGTGAGTGAATTGGTTATCGCCACGGCGTAGATCAGCACCACCACAAAGAAGGCAATAAAATAGAGGGTCGTGATCAGGCTGCCTATCTTTTTGCCGTAGTAGTGCGTAACTGCACCAGTGATCCCTTCACCTGCCGAGGTTTTTGAGGACAGGATAAACTGGCACAGCGCCTTGTGCGGCCAGTAGGTTAAAGGCCAGGCGACGAGTGCGGTGATAAACAGCACCACCGCGCCTGCAGAACCCAGCTGTATGGGGAGGAAGAGGGTTCCTGCGCCGACGGCAGTCCCATATAGTGCGAAGCTCCAGAGAGTCTCTTCTTTTGACCAAAATTTCGACATTATTTGAACGTATCAACTATAAAATAAACAAAAAGAAGCGCAATTTACCACAAATGGCAGGGGCTGGGGGAGGTGTCAACAAGCGGGCGAGTGAATGGATCAAAAGCCGGAACCGAGACGATTCCGGCTATTGTTTGAATTATCAGGCAGTAACGCGCTGCTGGCGACGCTTCATAACGCGCTCGCGTAAAGTGTCATAAGCCCAGTTATAGAACATGGTGTATGGCAGGAAGAACAGGAAGAAACCTATTTCTAGCGTGAATGCCTGGAGCAGGCTGACGTTCAGCACATACGCCACGATGCTCACCCCGATGACAATAAAACCGCTCTCGAAGCCTAAGGCGTGGAATGCCCGCACTTTAGCCGTACGTTTTACCAGGTGCGACGGCCACAGTCGGTCAAACAGGGCGTTATAAATGATATTCCAGATCATCGCCGTCGTGGCGAGAAGAATGGTCAGTCCGCCCATTTCCAGCACCGAGCGCTGCATCAACCATGCGGTGGTTGGTGCGAGGATCGCGGTGGCAATGCCCTCAAAGCAGACGGCATGAAAAATTCGCTCCAGTAACGAGCGGCGTTGGACTGTATCGTGTTGCATAATCTAAAACCTTCTTTGATGCCCGGATAACGGAATGGTGGCAATTTTATCGTTTTATGTGATATCTAAAAGATAGTATCCATCGATAAAGTAGATAGTTCATGCGTTACTCCCCTGAAGCGTTAACGGCATTTGTGGAGACCGTTTCCTGCGGCTCATTTTCTGCTGCGGCCCGGCGGCTGCGTAAAAGTCAGTCCACCATCAGCACGGCCATTGCGCATCTGGAAGCCGATCTCGGTTTTGCGCTGTTTGACCGCTCATCACGTCAGCCGACGCTAACCGAAGAAGGTAAGCGGGTGCTGGGCTATGTGCAGGCAATTTTGACGGCCAGCGAACGTCTTGATGAGGCAGCAATTTCGCTGTCGGGTGAAACGGAAGCGCGTCTGACCTTCGTTTTGTCTGACACGCTGCACCCGGATGTGCTGGAAGAATTGATGGTGCAGTTTGACCACAAGTTTCCCCATACCGAGTTTGAATGTCTGATTGGCGAAGATGAAGACGTTATCGATCTGCTGCAAAAAGGACGTGCTCAGGTTGGGTTGATCGAAGCGCGGGAGGATTACCCGACCGACATGGGCGTCACGCGTCTGCCGATGCAAACCTGGATGGGATTATACGTTGCGGCATCACATCCACTGGCGACTCAAGAAAAAATGCAGTGGGAACAGCTGCATACCTGGCGAGAGCTGCGGCTGAATACCTATCTGGAAAGCGGCACCAACGTGGCGCGCGGCCCCGTCTGGTCGGCGCCTAACTATTTGTTGCTGCTGAGTATGGCGGTGCAGGGATTCGGCTGGTGCGCGCTCCCTTGTGCGCTGGTGGAGGAGTTTGCGGCAGAAAAACCGCTGGTCCAATTGATGCTGCCCGGCTGGCCAAAGGCTATCTCTATCGATCTGCTGTGGAATAAGAAATCACCGCCTGGCGTGGCGGGAAGTTGGCTGCGCGACCATTTACAGCAGAGTGGCGTTCAGATGACCAATAAATGATACGAATTTCCTTTGTGATAAAAATCACCGTTTTTAAACAACCTTAATAACTCTTTTTAACAATCATCTACTATTGCGGTGTTATTTTGCGCTGAGGTGGTGATGAAAGAGGTTGTGATAGTCGGGGCGTTACGGACACCGATCGGCTGCTTCCAGGGGACGCTGGCGCGCCACTCTGCCGTTGAATTAGGTAGCATGGTAGTCAGGGCGTTACTGGAGCGCACGGGCGTGGACGTTCACGCTGTGGATGAAGTGATCCTCGGACAGGTGCTTACCGCAGGTGCCGGGCAAAATCCGGCGCGTCAGTCCGCCATCAATGGTGGGCTACCCAATACCGTCTCCGCCATCACCATTAACGATGTCTGCGGCTCGGGTCTGAAAGCGCTGCATCTGGCGACCCAGGCTATCCAGTGCGGCGAAGCCGACATTGTCATTGCGGGCGGACAAGAGAATATGAGCCGTGCGCCGCATGTCCTTACTGATAGCCGTACCGGCGCACAGTTGGGCAACAGTCAACTGGTCGACAGCCTGGTGCATGACGGCCTGTGGGACGCTTTCAACGATTACCATATGGGCGTTACCGCGGAAAATCTGGCGCGGGAATATGGCATCAGCCGTGAACTGCAGGATGCCTACGCACTGCATTCGCAGCACAAGGCGCGGATGGCAATTGACGCCGGGCGCTTTAAAGATGAAATCGTGCCGGTGGTAACGCAGCGTAATGGGCAATCGTTCGTGGTGGATACCGACGAACAGCCGCGCACCGATGCCAGCGCAGAAGGGCTGGCGCGCCTGGATCCGACCTTCGACAGGCTCGGTTCAGTAACCGCGGGCAACGCGTCATCCATCAACGATGGCGCCGCTGCGGTGATGATGATGAGCGAGGCTAAGGCCCAGGAGCTGAATTTGCCGGTGCTGGCCCGCATCCGCGCCTTTGCCAGCGTCGGGGTCGATCCCGCGCTCATGGGAATTGCGCCGGTGTACGCGACGCGCCGTTGCCTTGAGCGTGTGGGCTGGCAACTGGCTGATGTTGATCTTATCGAGGCCAACGAAGCCTTTGCCGCACAGGCATTGTCCGTTGGAAAAATGCTGGAGTGGGATGAACGGCGAGTGAATGTGAACGGCGGAGCCATTGCGCTTGGTCATCCGATTGGCGCATCTGGCTGCCGTATTCTGGTTTCACTGGTGCATGAAATGGTGAAGCGTCGGGCGCACAAGGGCCTGGCAACGTTATGTATCGGCGGTGGTCAGGGCGTGGCGCTCGCTATCGAACGAGATTAACCACCCGTAGTTTTCTCTGCTTAAACGCCTTCCCCACTGTATTTCCCCCTGCATCTATAAAAAAGCCCTCCAACAGGAGGGCAAGGCCAGTTACAGAAACATACACTCTAAACTCTGCTAACGTATCAAAACGGTGTTTCATTTCATGTGATTAACAGCGCACTTTGTTAGAAAAGGTGTGTGAACGGCATGTGAGGCTGGCTGTATTTTCAATGTCTTATCCCTACCCCTCATGAACTACTCTTGTTTATTTTTATCTATCTAATTGTTTTAAATAATTTTATTGAAACCATTCCCGCGATTTATATGCGCTAGCGTGATCGCAATTACACTTTTGATAATAAGACGCAGAAAAAGTGAAACGTTGTTTTATTTGTAATTGAAAACCCATTCCGGGAGGGATATCATGAGTGCATAAGATAAAACGGAACAGCGTTTTGCTATTCGTTTAAGCATTCACGGTCAATTTATCACTGGAGGTAAATGTGGACGTAAGACAAAGCATCCATAGTGCGCATGCGAAAACCCTGGATACTCAGGAGCTGCGTAATGAGTTTTTGGTCGAAGAAGTGTTTGTCCCAGATGAATACACCATGGTCTACAGCCACATTGACCGCATCATTGTTGGCGGCATTATGCCAGTGGCCAAAACCGTCTCTGTGGGTGGCGAAGTCGGCAAACAGCTGGGCGTAACCTACTTCCTCGAGCGTCGTGAGCTGGGTGTGATTAACATCGGTGGCCCGGGCACGATTACCGTTGACGGCCAGTGCTATGAAATTGGTCATCGTGACGCGCTGTACGTCGGGAAAGGGGCCAAAGAAGTGGTATTCGCCAGCATCGATACGGCGAAACCGGCGAAGTTTTACTACAACTGCGCGCCGGCCCACATGACTTATCCAACCAAAAAAGTCACGCCAGCAGACGTTGCGCCAGTGACGCTGGGCGATGACCTCACCAGTAACCGTCGTACCATCAACAAATATTTTGTGCCGGATGTGCTGGAAACCTGCCAGTTGAGCATGGGTCTGACCGAACTGGCGCCGGGTAACCTGTGGAACACCATGCCGTGTCATACCCATGAACGTCGTATGGAAGTCTATTTCTATTTCAATATGGAAGAAGATACCTGCGTCTTCCACATGATGGGGCAGCCTCAGGAAACGCGTCATATTGTGATGCACAACGAGCAGGCGGTGATTTCGCCGAGCTGGTCAATTCACTCCGGCGTTGGCACAAAAGCTTATACGTTCATTTGGGGCATGGTCGGCGAAAACCAGGTCTTTGATGATATGGACCATGTAGCGGTCAAAGATCTGCGCTAGTTGCGGGCGATAGCCGTGCCTGCTGCGGCGGGCATTATAAAAAATTAAGGATTTACAATGATTTTGAATGCATTCTCTCTTGAAGGTAAGGTCGCCGTTGTGACCGGTTGTGACACTGGCCTGGGTCAGGGTATGGCGTTGGGTTTGGCTGAAGCGGGCTGCGATATCGTGGGGATCAACATCGTTGAACCGACGGAAACTATCGAACGCGTGACCGCGCTGGGGCGCCGTTTTTTAAGTCTGACCGCCGACCTGCGTCAAATTGACGGCATTCCGGCGCTGCTGGAGCGCGCAGTGGCAGAATTCGGTCATATCGATATTCTGGTCAACAACGCAGGTCTTATCCGTCGTGACGATGCGATCGACTTCAGCGAAAAAGACTGGGACGACGTGATGAACCTGAACATTAAGAGCGTGTTCTTTATGTCTCAGGCCGCGGCGAAGCACTTTATCGCTCAGGGTAACGGCGGCAAAATTATCAACATCGCTTCTATGCTTTCTTTCCAGGGCGGGATCCGCGTGCCGTCTTACACCGCGTCTAAAAGCGGCGTAATGGGCGTCACCCGCCTGATGGCGAACGAGTGGGCCAAACATAACATCAACGTCAACGCAATTGCGCCGGGTTACATGGCGACGAACAACACTCAACAGCTGCGCGCTGATGAGCAGCGTAGCGCAGAAATTCTCGATCGTATCCCGGCGGGTCGTTGGGGTCTGCCGAGTGACCTGATGGGGCCGATTGTGTTCCTGGCATCCAGCGCATCTGACTATATCAACGGCTATACCGTTGCGGTAGACGGCGGCTGGCTGGCGCGTTAATCTGCTTTCCAGAACTGACAAACCCTACCCTTTGGCAGGTTTTGTCGGTTAAACATAAGGTGAATGTAGCAATACACCGGAGGCGACATATTCATTCCCTCTGGAACAACATTATGCCGCCAGGCAGATTACGAACAGATAAAATTACGCAGGCAGAAAATCTTCGCGCATGGGCGTAAAGGTATCGAGTAGCGTTCCCGGTTTTAAACAGACGCAGCCATGCATAATGTTGGGCTGTTTATATAGGGTATCGCCTGCCCTAACGACATGCTTTTCTTCGCCGATGGTAAATTCAAACTCCCCAGACAAAACGTAAGTCAGCTGCTCATGCGGATGATTGTGCATCGGACCAATCGTGCCTTGCTCGAAGTTCACCTCAACCGCCATCATTTTACCGTCGTGAGCAAGAATGCGTCGGGTAACGCCATTGCCCAGATCTTCAAGGGTGGTCTCTTTATGAAAAATAAACATTCGGCCTTCCTGTAATTAAAACAATGTTTCATTAAACCTATATCAGAAAATTAAAAAAAGAAATGCACGCCAACAGATGTGGAAAGTTGATCACATCTTTGGTTCACTGGAGAGATAACAACAAATCAGGGGAAATGATGAAAACGATCGGTCTGTTAGGCGGTATGAGCTGGGAATCCACCATTCCTTATTATCGACTCATTAATGAAGGGGTAAAACAGCGTCTGGGTGGCCTGCACTCGGCACAGATTCTGTTGCACAGCGTAGATTTTCACGAGATCGAAGCCTGTCAGTCTGGCGGTGACTGGCAGCGGGCTGGGGAGATCCTCGCGCAGGCCGCCGCAGGGCTTCAGCAAGCCGGAGCGGAAGGGATTGTGCTGTGTACCAACACCATGCACAAAGTTGCTGAGGCGATTGAAACCGCCTGTGACGTGCCGTTCCTGCATATTGCCGATGCGACGGGTCGGGCCATACAAAAACAGCAGATGAGCAACGTGGCGCTACTGGGTACGCGCTACACCATGGAGCAGGATTTTTACCGCGGACGTCTACAGACTGAATTTGGTATTAGCACGCTTATTCCTGAGGCTGATGACCGTCAGAAAATAAACCAGATTATTTTCGACGAGCTGTGCCTCGGTGAGTTCAGCAACGCCTCCCGCGACTACTACCTGAGCGTAATTGATCAGTTGGCTAAACAGGGCGCTCAAGGGGTTATCTTTGGCTGTACCGAGATTGGTCTGCTGGTTCCAGCCGAGCTAAGTCCATTACCGGTTTTCGACACCGCGGCAATCCATGCGCAAGATGCGGTGGCGTTTATGCTTTCGTCTGTGGATACAAAATAGCCTCCAGCGGATCGATAAGTCTCGGGAGATGGGCTTGCAGATGCGCCGTAAAAGCATCGACCAGCGCCGAGGCAGGGCGATGAAGTGGGTGGATCAGGCTGACCGTAAAGGGTACCGAAATACTGAAGCGGCGGATAACCACTCCGCTGCTGGCATAATCCAGCGCGGTCAGTGGGTTTACCACCGAGATCCCCACGCCCGCCCGCACCATTGCACAAATTGAAGCGGCGCTGTGGGTTTCAATCACCATGCGGCGCTTCACCTGATGTTCGTTAAACAGGGTGTCCAGTAGCTGACGGTAACTGTCGGTCCGCGACAGGCTGATATAGTTCTCTCCCTGAAAATCCTGCGGCGTTAATACCGCTTTCTCGGTCAGCGGATGCCCCTGCGGCAGTACACACACTTCATCCAGCGCCAGCAATTCGGTGCGTTTCGTTCCGGCTGGCGTATGCAGCGTTTCCGTTAACCCCAGATCGTGGCGCTGCGCCGACAGCCACTCTTCCAACAGTGGTGACTCCTGCGGCACGATCTGAATGTTGACCTGCGGATAGCGCGCAAGAAATGGCTGCAGCAGCGGCGGTAAAAAGGACTGCGAAAATACCGGCAGGCAAACAATCGACAATTCACCTTGACGAAATTCGCGCAGGCTTTCGGCGGCGCTCACAATTCTGTCCAGGCCGTACCACGAACGTTGTACCTCTTCAAACAGACGTAAGCCTTGCACGGTTGGATGCAGTCGGCCACGCGTGCGTTCAAACAGCGTTAATCCCAGGACTTTTTCGAATCGGGCCAGTTCCCGACTGACGGTGGGCTGCGAGGTATGTAGCATGCGCGCGGCCTCCGTCAGATTGCCTGCGGTCATGATGGCGTGAAAAATTTCAATGTGGCGCAGGTTAACCGCGGGCATAGGCAATCCTCGAATGAGCTAATCCATATCATTTTTGCATAGACTCACGATAAAACGATATTTTTTATTCTTTTTGGGCTGTGGCGTAATCATAAAAAAGCCAATACCGGAGCACACCATGCCACGCCCACTCAACAACACAGACACTGACCTGACCGCCGACAACCTGTTGCGCCTGCCTGCCGAATTCGGCTGCCCGGTGTGGGTCTATGATGCGCAGATTATTCGCGCGCAGATTGCCAAACTGAGTCAGTTTGACGTGGTGCGTTTTGCCCAGAAGGCATGTTCGAATATTCATATTTTGCGCCTGATGCGCGAGCAGGGCGTGAAGGTCGATTCCGTCTCGCTTGGCGAAATTGAACGCGCGCTGGCGGCAGGTTTTGTACCGGGCAAAGATGAGATTGTCTTTACCGCCGATATGATTGATGAAGCGACGCTCGCTCGGGTGCATGAATTGAGCATTCCGGTAAATGCCGGGTCGGTCGATATGCTGGAACAACTGGGCCAGCTCTCGCCGGGCCATCGCGTGTGGCTCCGCGTAAACCCTGGCTTTGGGCATGGACACAGTCAGAAAACCAATACCGGGGGTGAGAATAGCAAGCACGGTATCTGGTACAGCGATCTTCCGGCGGCGCTGGAGGTAATTCAGCGCTATAAGCTGAAATTGGTGGGTATTCATATGCATATCGGCTCTGGCGTGGACTACGCGCATCTGGAGCAGGTGTGCGGCGCGATGGTGCGTCAGGTGGTGGAATTTGGTCAGGATCTGGAGGCGATCTCCGCAGGCGGCGGTTTATCAATCCCGTATCGCGAAGGTGAAGAGGCGATCGACACCGATCACTATTTTGGATTGTGGAACGCCGCGCGCGATAGTATTGCGCGTCATCTGGGTCATGCCGTCAAACTGGAGATCGAACCAGGGCGTTTCCTGGTCGCGGAAGCTGGTGTGTTAGTGGCGCAGGTGCGCAGCGTAAAAGAGATGGGCAGTCGTCACTTTGTGCTGATCGATGCGGGCTTCAACGATCTGATGCGCCCGGCCATGTACGGTAGCTATCACCATATCTCCGCGCTGGCGGGAGATGGTCGTTCTCTGCAACAAACTCCTCAACGGGAAACAGTGGTGGCCGGACCGCTGTGCGAATCAGGCGACGTGTTTACCCAGCAGGAAGGCGGAAATGTGGAAACCCGTCTGTTGCCTGCGGTGGTGCCGGGTGATTATCTGGTTTTGCATGATACCGGGGCGTACGGAGCGTCAATGTCGTCAAACTACAATAGCCGCCCGCTGCTGCCGGAGGTCTTGTTTGATAACGGCGTGGCGCGACTGATTCGTCGTCGCCAGACCATTGATGAGCTGTTAGCGCTGGAATTAATCTGAGTAAAGCTGGCCGGATAAGGTGCTTGCGTCGCCATCCGGCTCTTTTTCATATTACTTAAAGTACGGTCCGAGCGTTACTGAGTCACGTAATACCAGTTTGCCGGTAAACGGAGGGATCGGCTCCACGCTCTCACCGTTGGCCAGACGGATAGCCTGGTCGATTGCCGTGGTTATCATGGTATCAATCGGCAGATAAACGGTAGATAACCCCGGTTCCAGCCATTTGGCGCTGGGCGCATCATCAAAACCAAACAGCGAGACGTCCGTCGGGATCCTCAGTCCGGCCTGATGTAACGCTTTTGATGCGCCTAATGCCATGTCATCGTTACAGGCGAACAGGGCGCTGAATCTCACACCTTCCTCCAGCAGTTCTCGACAGGCTTCATAGCCTCGCGTCATCGTGGAGTCGCCGTATTTAACCTTATCAGGATCCCAGGGAATACCGTTTTTTTCCAGAGCCTTACGATACCCCATCAGGCGGGATTTACCGGTAGGCGTATGGCCTGGCACGGTGATGCAAGCAATATCGCTGTGCCCCTGCGAGATCAGATAATTGACCGCCTGATACGCCGCGTCTTCCTGCTCAAAGAAAATCGCGCGATCGCGGGCCTGACTGACATCACGGTTGATGACCAGCAAAGGCATCGCAATGCTGTTCATCAGCGACATAATCGCCGTTTCACTCATATAGCGGGTATAGAGAATAATGGCGTCGCACTGCCTGTCGGCCAGCATTTGCACGGCTTCCTGCTCACGCTCCGGCGTGTCGTGACCATCGGTGACGATCAACTGCTTGCCGTGAGACTCCGTCTGGCGCGAGGCCTGTTGCAGCAGGCGGCCAAAGTAGAATCCATCAAATGTGGAAACCACCAGGCCAATGCTGTTGCTGGTGCGATTCGCCAAAGAGCGCGCTAAAAAGTTGGGCCGATAATCGAGTGCCTGCATGGCCTTGAACACTTTCTGGCGTGTGCTCTCTTTTACCTGACCCGTTCCATTTAGTACGCGCGAAACGGTCGCTTTTGAGACGCCTGCGTGTCGTGAAACGTCCAACATCGTAGTCATGACGCAATCCTGGTTAATCGTTTGACGATGAGTTCCCCGGCTCTGTCAGCGCCGAAACGGAATGGCGACGCACCAGAGTTGGGTTAAAGACGTGGGTAATTTCAGGTGCGGGTCGCTTCTCCGCCAGCGCGAGCGCCAGTTCGGCGGCCTGGGTTGCCATCGTCACGATGGGATAGCGTACCGTGGTCAGACGTGGGCGCACATAGCGGGAAATCAGCACATCATCAAAGCCAATCAGCGAGATTTCTCCCGGCACATCAATGCCGTTATCATTCAATACGCCCATGGCGCCAGCCGCCATTGAGTCGTTGTAGCAGGCTACCGCAGTGAAGTTTTTGCCACGACCAAGTAACTCGGTCATGGCCTGTTCACCGCCGCTTTCATCCGGTTCGCCGAACGTCACCAGTCGATCGCTTACCGGTATATTGCTCTCCGCCAGCGCGTCGTAATAGCCTTGCAGACGATCTTCCGCATCAGAAATACTGTGATTGGAACACAGGTAGCCAATGCGCGTATGGCCCTGCTGAATAAGGTGTCGGGTAGCGAGCCATGCGCCGAAACGGTCATCGAGGGCAACGCAGCGTTGTTCGAATCCCGGCAGAATTCGGTTAATCAATACCATGCCGGGGATTTGCTTCATTAATGAAGCCAAATCCGCATCCGGGATGATTTTGGCATGGACAACAAGGGCCGCGCAGCGGTGGCGAATGAGCTGTTCAATCGCCTGACGTTCCTTCTGTTCATTATGGTAGCCGTTGCCAATCAGCAAAAAATTCCCGGTGTTATAGGCCACCTGCTCGACAGCTTTAACCATTGCCCCAAAGAATGGATCGGACACATCACCAACGACCAGACCGATGGTTTCAGTGGATTGTTGCGCCAGTGCACGCGCATTCGCATTGGGGTGGTAGCTGAGTGATTCCATTGCACTCGTTACGGCCAGACGCGATGCTTCGCTGGCTTTGGGGGAATCATTGATCACTCGAGAAACGGTGGCGACTGATACACCAGCTAGTCGGGCTACATCCTTTATGGTCGCCATGATAGTACCTGTTGTGGGTAAACGCTTACATTCCGTCAGTGTTACGGAAAATGGCTGGCTGTTCAAGCAGATTGCCCGTCAGGACCTCGCAAATGTGAGCGCGCGCGAGCGAAGTAAGACAGAAAATAGAAAATGCTAATTTTTGCTTACACTTTGCGATGTGCTGTTGCGATTGTTCGCTGGTGGGAGAACTGAGCTGATTGCTAAAGTTGGGATCCCAGAGGTATTGATAGGTGAAATCAACTTTCGGGTTGATCACTAGAATTACACCAGCCTGCGCAGATGCGCAGGTTTTTTTTTGCCTTCAGCCTATCTGTAACAGTAACCGATAATTTACACAACTCGTTGCATTTGGGTTCATTCCTTTGCGTTTTCGTACTGGCGTATCTGGCTGCTGACGACCACAATCAAGATCCCAGAGGTATTGATTGGTGAGATTATTCGGTACGCACTTCGTACCTGTCTCTTGCACCGACCTGCGCGGATGCGCAGGTTTTTTTTCGGACTGTATTTACCTGTTTACCTGTCGCGCCCATTCCCCAACTCGTATACTCTCCCACCATTAATGTTTCTATAATTAATGGCACAGGGAGTTGAGATGCTATTTGGCTTTTTTCGTAATCTGTTTCGCGTGCTTTTCCGCGTTCGCGTCACGGGCAATGTCAGCGCGCTACAGGGAGAACGCGTTCTAATCACTCCCAACCATGTCTCATTTATAGACGGCATCCTACTGGCGCTATTTTTACCGATTCGTCCCGTCTTCGCCGTTTACACCTCGATCAGCCAGCAATGGTATATGCGCTGGCTAACCCCGCTGATTGACTTTGTGCCGTTAGACCCAACCAAACCGATGTCGATTAAGCATCTGGTCCGTCTGGTCGAGCAGGGCCGTCCGGTGGTGATTTTTCCCGAAGGACGCATTTCGACCACCGGTTCGTTGATGAAAATATATGACGGTGCCGGGTTTGTCGCCGCGAAGTCGGGAGCGACGGTCGTTCCTGTCCGCATTGAGGGAGCAGAGCTTTCCCACTTCAGCCGCCTGAAAGGTCTGGTTAAACAGCGATTCTTCCCGCGTATCCAACTGCACATTCTACCGCCGACTCAAATGCCAATGCCGGAAGCCCCGCGAGCTCGCGATCGCCGCAAAATCGCCGGTGAAATGCTGCATCAAATTATGATGGAAGCACGCATGGCTGTACGCCCGCGTGAAACGCTATACGAGTCGCTGCTGGCGGCAAAATACCGTTTTGGCGCGGGCAAAAACTGCATTGAAGATGTTAACTTTACGCCGGACAGCTACCGCAAACTGCTGACTAAGACGCTCTTTGTGGCCCGTATTCTGGAAAAATACAGCGCCGAAGGTGAAAAAATCGGCCTGATGCTGCCAAATGCGGGGATCAGCGCGGCGGTCATTTTTGGAGCCATTGCGCGTCGACGCATTCCGGCCATGATGAACTACACGGCGGGCGTGAAAGGGTTAACCAGCGCCATTACAGCGTCTGAAATCAAAACGATCTTCACTTCCCGACAGTTTCTCGATAAAGGCAAACTCTGGCATCTACCGGAACAGCTCACCCAGGTGCGCTGGGTTTATCTGGAAGATTTAAAAGCCGATGTGACGTTGAGCGATAAGCTGTGGATTTTCTCACATCTGCTGGCACCGCATCTGGCGCAGGTGAAACAGCAGCCGGAAGAGGCTGCGGTGATCCTCTTTACGTCTGGTTCGGAAGGCCATCCGAAAGGCGTGGTCCACAGCCACAAGAGTATTCTGGCGAACGTTGAGCAGATTAAAACAATTGCCGATTTCACCGCCGATGACCGCTTTATGTCGGCACTGCCGCTGTTCCACTCCTTTGGCCTGACGGTGGGATTATTCACGCCGCTACTGACCGGTGCGGAAGTGTTTCTTTATCCCAGCCCGCTTCATTACCGCATTGTGCCGGAGCTGGTATACGACCGGAACTGCACCGTGTTGTTTGGTACTTCAACGTTCCTCGGTAACTATGCGCGTTTCGCGCATCCGTACGATTTCCACCGCCTGCGCTATGTGGTGGCAGGCGCAGAAAAACTGCAAGACAGCACAAAGCAGCTATGGCAGGAGAAATTTGGCCTGCGCGTCCTTGAAGGCTATGGCGTGACGGAATGTGCGCCGGTTGTGTCGATCAATGTGCCGATGGCGGCAAAATCAGGAACGGTAGGGCGCATCTTGCCTGGCATGGATGCCCGACTGCTGGCTGTTCCGGGTATTGAGGACGGTGGGCGTTTACAACTGAAAGGCCCGAATATTATGAGCGGCTATTTGCGCGTCGAAAAACCTGGCGTGCTGGAAGTGCCGACGGCAGAAAATGCGCAGGGTGAGATTGAGCGCGGCTGGTATGACACCGGAGACATCGTCCGCTTTGATGAAAACGGCTTTGTACAGATCCAGGGGCGCGCCAAGCGTTTTGCTAAAATTGCCGGAGAGATGGTCTCGCTGGAAATGGTTGAGCAACTGGCATTGGCGGTATCTGCAGACAAAATGCACGCCACGGCGATCAAGAGCGATGCCAGCAAAGGTGAGGCGCTGGTGCTGTTCACTACCGACAGCGAACTCACGCGTGAAAAACTACAGCAGTATGCGCGAGCGCATGGCGTGCCTGAACTTGCCGTGCCGCGTGATATTCGCCACCTGAAGCAACTCCCATTGCTCGGCAGCGGTAAGCCGGATTTTGTTACGCTGAAAAGCTGGGTCGATGAGCCGGAAAAACAACATGATTGAGTCAGCGCACACTAACACTTCAATCTGGTCCAAAGGGATGATGTCTGTCATCGCCGCGCAGTTTCTGTCGGCGTTTGGCGATAACGCACTGCTGTTCGCCACGCTGGCGCTGCTGAAGGAACAATTTTATCCGGACTGGAGCCAGCCAATCCTGCAAATGGTGTTTGTGGGCGCTTACATCCTGTTTGCGCCATTTGTTGGACAGGTGGCGGATAGCTTTGCCAAAGGCAGAGTGATGATGTTCGCGAACGCCCTGAAACTGCTGGGCGCGGCGAGTATTTGCTTCGGCATTAATCCGTTTCTCGGGTATACGCTGGTGGGGATTGGCGCGGCCGCGTATTCACCGGCCAAGTATGGCATTCTCGGTGAACTGACCACCGGTGACAAACTGGTGAAAGCCAACGGTCTGATGGAAGCCTCCACCATCGCCGCGATTTTGCTCGGTTCTGTCGCCGGCGGCGTTCTGGCCGACTGGCATGTGATTGCCGCGCTTTCTGCCTGTGCGCTGGCCTATGCTGGCGCCGTGGTGGCTAACCTGTACATCCCGAAACTGGCCGCGGCTCGTCCTGGCCAATCCTGGCATCTGGGGAAAATGACGCGCAGTTTCTTCTGCGCCGCCTCTTCGCTGTGGCGCAACGGTGAAACACGTTTTTCGTTGGTCGGAACCAGCCTTTTTTGGGGCGCGGGCGTCACGCTGCGTTTTCTGCTGGTGCTGTGGGTTCCGGTGGCGCTCGGCATCACCGATAACGCTACGCCGACCTACCTCAATGCCATGGTAGCGATTGGGATTGTCGTAGGCGCGGGGGCGGCAGCGAAGCTGGTGACGCTGGAAACCGTGTCGCGCTGTATGCCAGCGGGGATCCTGATTGGCGTCGTGGTGCTGATTTTCTCACTTCAGCATGCGCTGCTTCCGGCTTACGCGTTGCTGATGCTTATCGGCGTGTCAGGTGGCTTCTTTGTGGTACCGCTGAATGCGTTGCTGCAGGAGCGAGGCAAGAAAAGCGTCGGTGCGGGTAATGCGATCGCGGTGCAAAACCTGGGCGAAAACAGCGCGATGCTGCTGATGCTTGGGATTTACTCACTGGCAGTGCTGGTGGGGATCCCGGCGGTAGCGATTGGTATTGGATTCGGCGCGCTGTTTGCGCTGGCGATTGCGGCGCTGTGGATTTGGCAGCGCCGCCAGCCTGGTACGAGATGAGTGAACAATGAATGTACCGGATGGCAGCGTCGCCTTATCAGGCCTACAGAGAGCAGCAATTTGTAGGTCTGATAAGCGTAGCGCCATCAGGCACTAACCGTCACGGTGCAGGATAGGTATACACCTGATGCACCGCTTCAATCTCTGCCAGTACTTCTTCGCTCAACTCCAGATGCAGGCTTTCAACGTTGGTTTTTAGCTGCTCCATCGTCGTGGCTCCCAGCAGGGTGCTGGCGACAAACGGCTGACGACGCACGAATGCCAACGCCATTTGCGCAGGATCCAGATTATGGCGTTTCGCGATATCCACATAGGCCGCAACGGCTTTTTGCGTTTGCTCGCCGCTGTAACGTGTGAAACGGCTAAACAGCGTATTGCGTGCACCGGCAGGCTTCGCGCCGTTCAGGTATTTACCGGTTAATGTACCGAAACCAAGGCAAGAGTAGGCCAGCAGTTCAACGCCTTCATACTGGCTCACTTCCGCTAGTCCAACCTCAAAGCTGCGATTCAGCAGGCTGTAGGGGTTCTGGATGGTGGCGATGCGCGGCAGATCGTGCTTGTCCGCCAGGTGCAGGTAGCGCATCACGCCAAACGCGGTTTCATTGGACACGCCGATGTAGCGAATTTTCCCCGCGCGCTGAAACTCTGCCAGCGCGTCCAGCGTATCCAGCAGCGAAACGACTGGCGCAGAGTCCGTCCAGCTGTAGCCTAACTTACCAAAGCAGTTGGTCGGGCGCTGCGGCCAGTGAACCTGATACAGATCCAGGTAATCGGTTTGCAGTCTTTTCAGGCTGTCGTGCAGCGCTTCACGAATATTTTTACGGTCCAGCGCCTGATTCGGTCGAATACCGCTGTCGTTGTTACGTGAAGGTCCACTGACCTTAGAAGCAACGATTAGCTTTTCACGGCTGCCGTGTTTGGCGAGCCAGTTACCTACGTAGGTTTCGGTGAGACCCTGGGTTTCAGGACGCGGCGGTACCGGATACATCTCGGCAACGTCGATCAAATTTATGCCTTGTTCTACGGCATAATCGAGCTGTGCATGTGCGTCGGCTTCGCTGTTTTGTTCACCAAACGTCATTGTGCCCAGCCCCAGTGTACTGACTTCAAGCGAGCTGTGGGGTATACGGTGATATTGCATAGCCGTTTCCTTTTTATAATCACGACATAAGGATTATAAAAATGGCTGAGGGAAGAGAAAAAGGGAAGTAAAATTGTTAAGGCCAGCGCGCTGCTGACCTCAACCATCAGCGTTCAATGATTTGAGACACATCATCGCGATTAATCTGCATCGCATTGCCTTGCTGGTCGTGATAGCTCACCAGACCGGTATCATCGTCAATTTCTGGTTTTCCATCGGTCAGGATCATTCGACCATCTTTTGTCGCCATTACATAATCACTGCTGCATCCGGAAACGGCAAAAGCCAGTCCTACGGCGGAAATCAAAACTGCCCATTTTTTCATCTGCTTATCCTCACATGGCCTGCATCTGACAATAGTTTAGTAATAACGCGAAGTTGTGCATGGCGAAAGCAGTAAAATCTTAAACTGTGAGAAGAGGTAGGTGTGACGCGCATTCGCTCCCCGTGCGGGGAGCGATGGATTTCATCAGAGCGGATTTTTTTTATTACGCCACAGGTTCAAGGTCTCTACCGCAATAGAGAAGAACATGGCGAAATAGATATATCCTTTCGGAACGTGGACGTCGAAACTTTCCAGAATTAGCGTGAAACCGACCAGAATCAGGAACGAGAGCGCCAGCATTTTTACCGAAGGATGGCGATCGACAAAATCGCCAATCGGGCGTGCAGCAAACATCATCACACCCACGGCAATCACCACTGCCGCCATCATGATAAACAGATGATCGGACAAGCCTACCGCAGTAATCACGGAATCCAGGCTGAAGATAATGTCTAACAACATGATCTGCACAATCGCGCCCAGAAAAGAGGAAACGCGGGTTTTCAGCCCCTCTTCCTCACCTTCAATGGATTCGTGGATCTCCTTACTGGCTTTCCAGATCAGGAACAATCCCCCGAGTAGAAGGATCAGGTCGCGCGCTGATATTGCCTCGCCAAACACTTCGAATAGCGGGTTTGTCAGACGCGTTACCCAGGCAATAGAGGCGAGCAGTGCCAGACGCATGATCATCGCCGCCGCAAGCCCAATACGTCGGGCATGATTGCGTTGCGCTGTCGGGAGTTTGGCTACAACCAGAGAGAGGAAAATAATATTGTCGATCCCAAGAACGATCTCCAGCAGCGTCAGCGTACCGAGCGCAAGCCAGGCGTTAGGATCGGTTATCCATGCAAATAACATCGAACAAAGTCCTGCCAAAAAAAAAGAAGCGGTAATTATAGGCCCGTAACGCGGCGGGTGAAAGACCGGACGGTGCTATTGCGCCTGGAACAAGAAATGTCGCTCAAGCAATGCGCGCGTGAAGTTCTTTTTCAAGTAAAAACCGCGTGGTAGGGTCAGGATGGGTTCGCCATGGGCGCCAATGGCCTCGGTAAGCGCTCGGGCGTTGGCGGCTTTAGGACGCAGCTGTAGCACTTCCCCATGGCGGGCAGTGATGCGTTCGACGTGGCCTAACACTATCATGTCCATCAACTCTTCCCAGTCCAGACGCAATTGCCGGTCTTCTTCTTCATTCGGGCTCCACAGCAGGGGAGAGCCGACGCGGCGCTCTGCCAGCGGGATGCTGCGTTCGCCTTCTACCGGGATCCACAGAACGCGTTTAAGTTTGTGCCGCACATGGCTGGTTTCCCAGGTAACGCCGGTATTGCCGGTTAACGGTGCCACGCACACAAAGGTGGTTTCCAGCGGTCTGCCAAGGCTATCCACTGGGATTGTTTTCAGCTCCACGCCCAGCGCCGCAAAATCCTGCTCCGGTTTGCTGCCCGCACTGGCGCCGAGCCAGATTTCCAGTAACACGCCAATCCAGCCTTTATCGCGCTTGAGATCCTTGGGGGTAACGAGTCCTGCCATTGCCGCCAACTCTCCCAGCGCGTAGCCCGAAAGCAGCCGTGCCTGGCTCAACAACTGGGCTTCAGATTCAGGGGGAGAAAGCAGCGGATGGAGTTCTGACATCGGGTTAACCCTTAGGTGAAAAAATGAGCAAAGATTTTATACCGTGTGGACAGAGTTTATCTTTTTCCACATGCTTTATTCAATTCTATGATTTATATTGGTTTTTAGATTCACATACGCAGAGTTGCGCAACAGCGAAGCGGGTTTTCCAATTCTGGTCACTGACAATGAACAGGATCTTACACCATGTTATCCACAGAAAGATGGGATAACTGTGAAAAACCCCCACTACTGTTTCAATTTACAGCCTTGACGTGCGACGAAAATCGAATTTTTACACAAATTGTGCCTAACTTATTGGCATAATCTGTGGATAAAACCAACGCTGGTCGATCTTTCATCAGCCTGAAGATCGTGTGCGTGATATACGTCACATTTCTATGGGTTTATTTGCGCTGAACGGTTTTAACTTTATGAATATAGAAGACTATTTTTGATATGTGACGAATGTCTTATTCGGACTGTTCTGGGTTTTCCCATAGTAATTCCGTACTTCTTCACAACTATATCCACAGAAAAGGTGAATAAAATCGCCTTGCTTGCCCTTCTTCTGTTTATAACTCCGCCCTTAGCTGTGAGTTATTCAATTGTTATTAGAGTATCGCGCCCTTAACAGAGTGGTTTACCGCCTCTCTGGAGTGTGAAACAATCGTTTGTATATAAGGTTTATATTGAGGTAGTCCGGTGATTGATGACGATGGCTACCGCCCGAATGTAGGGATAGTAATTTGTAACCGCCAGGGGCAGGTCATGTGGGCCCGGCGATTTGGTCAGCACTCCTGGCAATTCCCGCAAGGTGGGATAAATGCAGGAGAGACAGCAGAGCAGGCGATGTACCGGGAACTCTTTGAAGAAGTGGGTCTCAGTCGTAAAGATGTACGGATCCTTGCTTCTACTCGTAACTGGTTGCGTTACAAGTTACCGAAACGTTTGGTGCGTTGGGACACGAAGCCGGTTTGTATCGGCCAGAAACAAAAATGGTTTCTTCTGCAATTGGTCAGCAGCGATGCTGAAATCAATATGCAAACCAGCAGTACACCTGAGTTCGACGGCTGGCGCTGGGTGAGTTACTGGTATCCGGTTCGACAGGTGGTGTCATTTAAACGCGATGTCTATCGCAGGGTGATGAAAGAATTCGCAAGTGTTGTCATGGCGCTTCAGGAGAGCACTCCTAAGCCGCAAAGCGCACCTGCGTACAGACGTAAAAGAGGTTAAGCTACGCAAATTATGCTCACCCGCCTGCGCGAAATAGTCGAAAAGGTGGCCAGTGCTCCGCGTCTGAATGAAGCGCTGAATATTCTGGTTACCGACATCTGTCTTGCGATGGATACAGAGGTCTGTTCGGTTTACTTGGCCGATCACGATCGACGTTGTTATTACCTCATGGCGACCCGGGGACTGAAGAAACCGCGTGGTCGTACTGTCGCACTCGCGTTTGATGAAGGTATCGTTGGCCTGGTTGGCAGGCTGGCGGAACCTATCAACCTCGCCGATGCGCAAAAACATCCCAGCTTTAAATACATCCCTTCGGTAAAAGAAGAGCGCTTTCGTGCGTTCTTAGGCGTACCGATTATTCAGCGCCGTCAGCTGTTAGGTGTGCTGGTGGTCCAGCAGCGCGAATTGCGCCAGTACGATGAAAGTGAAGAGTCTTTCCTCGTCACGCTCGCTACGCAAATGGCGGCGATTCTTTCGCAGTCGCAGCTTAACGCGTTGTTCGGCCAATACCGGCAAACGCGCATCCGCGCATTGCCCGCCGCCCCTGGCGTGGCAATAGCCGAAGGCTGGCAGGATGCGACGCTGCCGCTGATGGAGCAGGTCTATCAGGCTTCAACGCTGGATCCGGTGCTTGAGCGCGAGCGACTCACCGGTGCGCTGGAAGAGGCGGCGAATGAATTCCGCCGCTACAGCAAACGCTTTACCGCCGGGGCGCAAAAAGAAACGGCGGCGATTTTTGATCTCTACTCACACTTGCTTTCCGATACTCGTCTGCGCCGTGAGCTGTTTGCGGAAGTGGATAACGGTTCGGTGGCCGAGTGGGCCGTTAAAACGATCATTGAAAAGTTTGCCGAACAGTTTGCCGCGCTGAGTGATAACTACCTCAAAGAGCGGGCCGGAGATTTACGCGCGCTGGGCCAGCGTCTACTGTTCCATCTTGACGACTCGATCCAGGGGCCGAATACCTGGCCGGAACGTTTTGTGCTGGTGGCGGATGAGCTTTCCGCCACCACGCTGGCGGAACTTCCTCAGGACCGCTTAGTCGGTGTGGTTGTTCGGGACGGCGCGGCCAACTCTCATGCGGCTATTATGGTTCGTGCGCTGGGTATCCCTACCGTCATGGGGGCCGATATCCAGCCATCGGTGTTACACCGCCGTACGCTGGTAGTGGACGGTTATCGCGGTGAACTGCTGGTCGATCCAGAACCGGTATTGATCCAGGAATATCAGCGTCTTATCAGTGAAGAAATTGAGCTGAGCCGCCTGGCGGAAGATGACGTCAACCAGCCAGCACAGTTGAAAAGTGGCGAGCGCGTGAAGGTGATGCTCAATGCGGGCCTCAGCCCGGAGCATGAAGAGAAGCTGGGGAGCCGGATCGACGGCATTGGCCTGTATCGCACCGAAATCCCGTTCATGCTGCAAAGCGGTTTTCCTTCGGAAGAAGAACAGGTTGCGCAGTATCAGGGCATGCTGCAAATGTTTAACGACAAGCCGGTGACCCTGCGTACGCTGGATGTCGGTGCCGATAAACAACTGCCCTACATGCCGATCAGTGAAGAGAACCCGTGCCTTGGCTGGCGTGGCATTCGCATAACGCTCGATCAGCCGGAGATCTTTTTGATCCAGGTTCGGGCCATGCTGCGTGCCAACGCGGCAACCGGCAACCTGAGCATTTTGCTGCCGATGGTCACCAGCATTGATGAAGTGGACGAAGCGCGACGTTTGATTGAACGCGCCGGACGCGAAGTGGAAGAGATGATCGGCTACGCGATCCCAAAACCGCGCATTGGCATCATGCTGGAAGTTCCGTCGATGGTGTTTATGCTGCCGCACCTGATAAACCGGATAGACTTTATCTCGGTCGGAACCAACGATCTCACCCAGTACATTCTGGCTGTCGATCGTAACAATACGCGGGTGGCCAGCATTTATGACAGCCTGCATCCGGGTATGTTACGTGTGCTGGCGATGATTGCGCAGGAAGCCGAAAGAAGCGGTATCGATTTGCGATTGTGCGGTGAAATGGCGGGCGACCCGATGTGCGTGGCCATTCTGATCGGCCTGGGTTTTCGCCATTTGTCGATGAACGGTCGTTCCGTGGCTCGCGTTAAATATCTGCTGCGCCATATCGATTTTGATGAGGCGCAAACGCTGGCGCAACGCAGTCTGGAAGCGCAGATGGCGACAGAAGTACGCCATCAGGTGGCGGCTTTTATGGAACGCCGTGGCATGGGGGGACTGATTCGCGGGGGATTGTGAATCGAGGGCTGGTAACAGTAGGTATACATATCTTTTAACTGTAATCGGCATCCGCTGCGATCCCCATGTGCTATCATTCGCACCTTTGGAGCGCCTGCATTATGCAGGCGCGCTTATCAATTGCTGTCTGACTTCAGCGAAATAACAAGAACTTGTGGTGACAGATGACCAGTAGCTATCTGCATTTTCCGGATTTCGATCCGGTCATTTTCTCAATCGGACCCGTCGCGCTTCACTGGTACGGCTTAATGTATTTGGTGGGGTTTATTTTTGCGATGTGGCTGGCGACGCGCCGTGCTAATCGTCCGGGCAGTGGCTGGACCAAAAATGAAGTAGAAAATCTACTGTATGCGGGCTTCCTCGGGGTTTTCCTTGGAGGGCGTATTGGTTACGTACTGTTCTATAACTTCCCGTTATTCCTCGATAACCCGCTGTATCTGTTCCGCGTTTGGGACGGCGGGATGTCCTTCCACGGTGGGCTTATTGGTGTGATCCTGGTGATGATTATCTTCGCCAAACGCACCAAGCGTTCGTTCTTCCAGGTTTCTGATTTCATTGCCCCGCTGATTCCGTTTGGTCTGGGCGCAGGGCGTTTGGGCAACTTTATCAACGGTGAGCTGTGGGGACGCGTTGATCCGAATTTCAAGTACGCCATGCTGTTCCCGGGCTCCCGTACCGAAGACATTTTACTGCTGCAAACTAACCCGCAATGGCAGTCTATTTTTGATACCTACGGCTCGCTGCCGCGCCATGCCTCACAGCTTTATGAGATGGCGCTGGAAGGCGTTGTGTTGTTTATCATTCTTAATCTGTACATTCGTAAACCGCGCCCGATGGGTTCGGTATCCGGTCTGTTCCTGATTGGTTATGGCGCGTTTCGTATTATCGTTGAATTCTTCCGCCAGCCGGATGCGCAGTTTACCGGCACCTGGGTACAGTACATCAGCATGGGACAGATCCTCTCAATCCCGATGATTGTCGCAGGTATTATTATGATGGTTTGGGCGTACCGCCGCAGCCCACAGCAACACGTTTCCTGAGGAACCATGAAACAGTATTTAGAACTGATGCAAAAAGTGCTGGATGAAGGCACACAGAAAAACGACCGTACCGGAACCGGAACGCTTTCCATTTTTGGTCATCAGATGCGTTTTAATCTGCAGGAAGGGTTCCCGCTGGTTACGACTAAACGCTGCCATTTACGCTCGATCATTCATGAACTGCTGTGGTTTTTGCAGGGCGACACCAACGTTGCCTACCTGCATGAAAACAACGTCTCAATCTGGGACGAATGGGCGGATGAAAACGGTAATCTGGGCCCGGTTTATGGCAAACAGTGGCGTGCGTGGCCTACGCCAGACGGTCGCCATATTGACCAGATCACCACGGTGTTAAACCAGCTCAAAAATGACCCGGACTCTCGCCGAATTATCGTTTCTGCATGGAACGTCGGTGAGCTGGATAAAATGGCGCTGGCGCCGTGCCACGCGTTCTTCCAGTTTTACGTGGCGGATGGCAAGCTCTCCTGCCAGCTGTATCAGCGTTCGTGCGATGTGTTCCTCGGTTTGCCGTTTAACATTGCCAGCTACGCCTTACTGGTACACATGATGGCGCAGCAGTGCGATCTGGAAGTGGGTGATTTTGTCTGGACCGGCGGCGACACGCACCTGTACAGCAACCATATGGATCAAACGCATCTGCAGCTTAGCCGCGAACCGCGCGCGCTGCCGAAGCTGGTCATCAAACGTAAGCCTGAATCTATCTTTGACTATCGCTTCGAAGATTTCGAAATTGAAGGCTACGATCCGCATCCTGGTATTAAAGCGCCAGTGGCTATCTAACCGGCTTCATGCTGTCACAACCGACGCCCGTGTGCGTCGGTTTTTTTGTGCACAGAAAACCCCCAGCTAGGCTGGGGGTTCCGGAAAGCTTTCAGCTTTGGGCCAGTTATTAAAACCCCTTTTGATTTGTTAAAACACATTGCGGTCTGGCAACTGCAAATGTTTAACAAGAAATCAAAAGGGGGTCCCAATGGGGGACGAAAAGAGCTTAGCGCACACCCGATGGAACTGTAAATATCACATAGTTTTTGCGCCCAAATACCGAAGACAAGCATTCTACGGTGAGAAACGCAGGGCGATAGGCAGCATCTTAAGAAAGCAGTGTGAGTGGAAAAACGTGCGGATCCTGGAAGCGGAATGCTGTGTAGATCATATTCATATGCTTGTGGAAATCCCACCCAAAATGAGCGTATCCGGCTTTATGGGGTATCTGAAAGGGAAAAGCAGTCTGATGCTGTATGAACAGTTTGGGGATATGAAATTCAAGTACAGGAATAGAAAGTTCTGGTGCCGGGGATACTACGTAGATACGGTGGGTAAGAACACGGTGAAGATACAGGAATACATAAAGCACCAGCTTGCAGAAGATAAAATGGGTGAGCAGTTATCGATCCCTTATGCGGGTAGCCCGTTTACGGGCCGTAAGTAACGAAGTCTGATGCAAATGTCAGATCGTATGCGCCTGTTAGGGCGCGGCTGGTAACAGAGCCTTATAGGCGCATCCGAAAAACCTCCGGCTATGCCGGAGGATATTTATTTTGTCTCAAATCGCGTTCTTCGGCGTGGGTTCCTGAAATATTGCAACGACCTGCAACGCGACAAATATTCCTCGTAGCTCGCCGTAGAAACCGAATTTCCCGCTCGTTATTCATTTTCCTCACGCCATACTGGCGACATGAAAAAACAACACGGCTACACGCTTATCGAAACCCTGATTGCGATGCTGATCGTCGCGGCGCTTGGCGCCTCGGGGCTGTATGGTTGGCAGCGCTGGCAACAGCAACAGCGGCTATGGCAAACCGCCATTCAGATGCGAGATTACCTGCTGCAACTGCGTGAAGATGCTAACTGGCGTAACCGCGATCACGTCATCAGCGTGATTCGGGATGGCACATCCTGGTGTTTTGTCAGCTCTGCTGCTGTGCAAACCACGTGTCTACCCGTTTCGCCCTTGGTTTTTACACCGCCCTGGGACGATGTCGAAATGGCAGAGATAACGCCTTCACTGGCCTTTTTTGGTCTGCGCAATACGGCATGGGCTGGACATATTCGCCTGAAAAATACGACAGGGGAATGGCGCGTGGTGGTGTCAGGCTGGGGGCGAATCAGGCTTTGCGAGAAAGATGAGGCCAGGTTATGTCAGTAAATGAACGGGGCTTTTCACTCCTGGAGGTGCTGATTGCTATGGCGATTAGCAGCGTTTTATTGCTTAGCTCAGCGCGATTTTTACCCGCGCTGCAGCGAGAGATCCTGCGCAACACGCGCCAGTTAGCGCTTGAAGATGAAATATGGCAGCGGGTATACACCGTGGCGAAGCATCTTCAGCGGGCAGGGTACTGCCGCGGAAACTGTGTCGGAGAAGGGCTGGAGATATCGGCTAAGGGCGACTGTGTCATTGCGCGCTGGGATGCCAATAGCAACGGCATTTGGGAGAGCAGTCCCGCGAAAGAGGCCGATACGATTGGATTTCGTTTACAGGACAAGGTACTGGAGACCCTGCGGGGAGTAACGGACTGCAATGGAAAAGGGTGGGAGAAAATGTCCGATCCAGCCACGATACAGATTGAGGCATTTCAGGTTGAACGTCTGAATATCAGCGGATATTCCCCGCTCCTTACGCTGCGTTTGCGCGGAGTGAACAATGTCGAACCACAAAAGGTTATTGAAGCAGTCTACAGCGTGACAGGATTCAACCTGTGAACCGTGAGCGGGGCGTTTCATCTTTAGCGATGGTCCTGTTACTGCTGGTGCTCGGTAGCCTTCTGCTGCAAGGCGTTAGCAGGCAGGAGTCCCGTTTTGCTTCGCGAGTGGTCACGCAAAGTCAGGCTCTGCAGCGCCAGGTGGTGGTGCAATCTGCGATGGAATGGGGGCGT
This sequence comes from Citrobacter sp. RHBSTW-00599, assembly GCF_013784065.1. Lineage (NCBI taxonomy): Bacteria > Pseudomonadati > Pseudomonadota > Gammaproteobacteria > Enterobacterales > Enterobacteriaceae > Citrobacter > Citrobacter sp. RHBSTW-00599. Next base: position 1,007,248 of record NZ_CP056717.1, read on the forward strand.
ATGCAGCCCTGGCGCTTACAACTCGCTGCACAGTGTCGGCGTTATACCACGCAGGATGCCGCGGTTTGTCTGCGACAGCTCACTAATAATTCCGTGCTGCTTATAGTCCATTATGAAGGGGTATCGTTATGGCGGCAGGGGGCGATTATTGATGACAATATCGAATATTCGGTGCATGGCTGGAGCGATTTTTGTCCGCTAAAGGAGCAGGCGCTATGTCAGATCCCCTGAACAGACAGCGTGGCTTTAGCCTGCCGGAAGTGATGCTGGCAATGGTGCTGATGATCATGATTGTGACCGCGCTGTCAGGATACCAGCGGGCGCTGATGAACAGCTTTATCATCAGAAACCAGTATCAGCAACTCTGGCGTCACGCCTGGCAGCAAACCCAGCTGTATCAGTTTTCATCGCCTTTGAACTGGCAGGTTAACCGAATGCAGACAACGAGCGCAGGATGTGTCAGCATCAACGTTAAAATTTCTTCACCCTTGGGCAGGCAGGGTCAGATGAGGCGTCTGCATTGCCCGAATCGTCAGTAGTCAGGAGTCGCTATGTTAAGGGTCTACCACTCCAATCGTCTGGATGTGCTGGAAGCGTTAATGGAATTTATCGTTGAGCGCGAGCGGCTGGACGACCCCTTTGAACCTGAGATGATCCTGGTTCAAAGTACCGGTATGGCGCAGTGGCTACAAATGACCCTTGCACAGAAGTTTAGTATTGCCGCCAACATCGATTTTCCGCTGCCCGCGAGTTTTATCTGGGATATGTTTGTGCGCGTGCTGCCGGATATCCCGAAAGAGAGCGCGTTCAGCAAACAGAGCATGAGCTGGAAGTTGATGACGCTGTTGCCGCAATTGCTGGATGGCGATGACTTCGCATTGCTGCGCCACTATCTGACGGACGACACCGATAAACGTAAACTGTTTCAGCTTTCCTCGCGCGCGGCTGACCTCTTTGACCAGTATTTAGTCTATCGCCCTGAGTGGTTGACCCAGTGGGAAGCCGGGCGACTGGTTGAGGGACTCGGCGAATCTCAGGCCTGGCAGGCGCCGTTGTGGAAAGCGCTGGTGGAACACACCGAGGAATTGGGCCAGCCGCGCTGGCATCGCGCCAATTTATACCAACGATTTATTCAGACTCTGGAAAGCTCGTCCGAGTGCCCGCAGGGACTGCCTTCTCGCGTCTTTATTTGCGGCATTTCGGCGCTGCCGCCGGTTTATTTGCAGGCATTGCAGGCGCTGGGCAAGCACATTGATATTCATCTGCTGTTTACCAACCCTTGTCGCTACTACTGGGGAGATATAAAAGATCCCGCCTGGCTGGCGAAGCTGATGGCGCGTCAGCGTCGGCACAGCTTTGAAGAACGCCATCTACCGCTGTTTCGCGATAGTCAGAAAGCCGAAGGGGTGTTTAACAGCGATGGTGAACAGGATGTGGGCAACCCGATGCTGGCCTCGTGGGGCAAACTGGGGCGCGATTACATTTATTTGCTTTCAGAACTGGAAAATAGTCAGGAACTGGATGCGTTTGTCGATATTACGCCTGACAATCTTTTGCATAATATTCAATCGGATATTCTGGAACTTGAAAGTCATGCCGTGGCGGGTGTTACGCTGGAAGAGTATTCGCGTAGCGATAATAAACGACGGCTTGAGCTGAACGACACCAGCGTGACTTTCCATGTTTGTCATAGCCCACAGCGCGAGGTAGAAATTCTTCATGACCGCCTGCTGGCAATGCTGGAAGCGGATCCCACGCTGACGCCGCGCGATATTATTGTGATGGTGGCGGATATCGACAGCTACAGCCCATTTATTCAGTCGGTCTTTGGCAGCGCGCCAGCTGAGCGTTACTTACCATATGCGATTTCCGACCGTCGGGCGCGCCAGTCTCATCCCGTCTTACAGGCCTTTATTAGCCTGCTGTCACTGCCGGATAGCCGTTTTGTCTCAGAGGATGTGCTGGCATTACTGGATGTACCCGTGCTGGCGGCGCGTTTCAATATCGATGAAGAAGGGCTGCGCTATCTTCGTTTATGGGTCAATGAATCCGGGATTCGCTGGGGAATTGACGACGATAACGTGCGTGAACTGGAACTTCCGCCTACAGGTCAGCATACCTGGCAATTTGGTTTAACGCGCATGCTGCTCGGCTACGCGATGGAAAGCGCGCAGGGCGAGTGGCAATCGGTATTGCCATACGATGAGTCCAACGGTTTGATTGCCGAGTTGGTAGGGCATCTGGCCTCGTTGCTGATGCAGCTCAATCTCTGGCGTAGAGGGTTAGCGCAGGAGCGCCCGCTGGAAGAGTGGCTGCCCGTTTGTCGGGACATGCTTAATGATTTCTTCCTGCCGGATGCAGATACCGAAGCGGCGATGACGCTGATTGAACAGCAGTGGCAGGCCATTATCACTCAAGGTCTGGGGGCTGAGTATGGTGATGCCATACCGCTTTCTCTATTGCGTGATGAGCTGGCCCAGCGTCTTGACCAGGAGCGCATTAGCCAGCGCTTCCTGGCGGGGCCAGTTAACATTTGTACGCTGATGCCGATGCGCTCTATTCCTTTCAAGGTGGTGTGCCTGCTGGGTATGAACGATGGCGTTTATCCGCGTCAGCTTGCACCATTGGGCTTTGATTTGATGAGTCAAAAACCGATGAGGGGCGATCGCAGCCGTCGCGATGATGACCGCTACCTGTTTCTTGAAGCATTGATTTCAGCACAGCAAACGCTCTACATCAGCTACATTGGCCGCTCCATTCAGGACAACAGCGAGCGCTTCCCGTCGGTACTGGTGCAGGAACTGATGGACTACATCGGGCAAAGCCACTATCTGCCGGGCGATGAATCGTTGACCTGCGATCAAAGCGAGGCCCGGGTAAAAGCACACATTACTCGTTTGCATACCCGTATGCCCTTTGATGCACAAAACTATCTGCCGGGCGAACAGCAAAGCTATGCCCGGGAATGGCTGCCTGCGGCGAGCCTGTCAGGAAAAGCGCACACGGATTTTGTCCAGACGCTTCCCTTTGAGATGCCTGAAACGCTGACGCTGGAAACGCTGCAGCGATTTTGGGCTCATCCGGTAAGGGCTTTTTTCCAGATGCGGCTGAGGGTCAACTTCCGCTCTGAAGAAAGTGAGATCCCGGAAACGGAACCGTTCACTCTTGAAGGATTAACCCGCTATCAGCTTAATCAGCAATTGCTTAACACGCTGGTTGAAGAGAAGGATGCTGAACAACTGTTTCGCCGTTTTCGTGCGGCGGGCACGCTTCCCTATGGGCCATTTGGCGAAATTCTGTGGGATACGCAGCGTCAGGAGATGCAGTCGCTGGCTGAACGCATTATCGCCTGTCGTCAGCCCTGCCAGAGTATGGAAATCGATCTTAACTGTAACGGCGTGCAAATCACCGGTTGGCTGCCACAGGTGCAAGAGGACGGTTTGTTGCGCTGGCGCCCATCTTTGATAAGCATTGCGCAGGGTGTGCAACTTTGGCTGGAACATCTTGTCTATTGTGCCAGTGGCGGTACGGGAGAGAGCCGGTTGTTCCTGCGTAAAGACGGGGAATGGCGTTTTCCGCCACTGGATGCAGAGCAGGCGCTGCTGTACCTGTCGCAGCTCATTGACGGGTATCGGGAAGGCATGTCGTCACCATTGCTGGTATTGCCCGAAAGCGGCGGCGCCTGGATAAAAACCTGTTATGACGCCGTAAATGATGCCATGTTAGATGACGATGCAACGTTGCAAAAAGCGCGCAGTAAGTTTCTGCAGGCCTATGAAGGCAACATGATGGTACGGGGTGAAGGTGATGATATCTGGTATCAGCGTCTTTGGCGTCAGCTGGATGCGGCTACGCTGGATACCATTGTTTTACAGTCTCAGCGCTACCTGTTACCGATTTTTCGCTTTAATCAGTCATGATGATTGTATAAAAATTGCGCAGTTCGATGGCTTCCACTATGATGCGCATTCTGTCACGGACTGATTCTTACAAAGAGAGGATGCTGGCTCGTTCAGCACATAGTCTTGCCCTGTTCAGACCACGTATTTATGCGTGCTTTGCTGTGAACAGGTGAATACGTTAATGATGAGGTTTGTGAATGCCCCGCAGCACCTGGTTCAGCGCATTACTGTTGTTCGTCGCCCTTTGGGTTCCCGTAAGTCAGGCAGATACCGGTTGGCAGCCTTTAGCTGAAACCATCCGTAAAAGCGATAAAGACACCCGCCAGTATCAGGCCGTGCGCCTTGATAACGGCATGGTCGTGTTGCTGGTATCCGATCCTCAGGCCGTGAAATCCCTTTCTGCACTGGTGGTTCCCGTGGGCTCGCTGGAAGATCCGGACGAGCATCAGGGGCTGGCGCATTATCTCGAACACATGTGTCTGATGGGCTCGAAAAAATACCCACAGCCGGACAGTCTGGCTGAATTCCTGAAAATGCACGGCGGCAGCCACAATGCCAGCACCGCGCCTTACCGTACGGCCTTCTATCTTGAAGTCGAAAACGACGCGTTGGTGGGGGCGGTGGATCGCCTGGCGGACGCTATTGCCGATCCGTTGCTGGATAAAAAATATGCCGATCGTGAGCGTAACGCGGTTAACTCCGAGCTGACGCTGGCGCGCACCCGAGACGGGATGCGTATGGCGCAGGTGAGTGCTGAGACCATCAACCCGGCGCACCCTGGCTCGCGTTTCTCCGGCGGAAATCTCGAGACATTAAGCGATAAACCGGGAAACCCGGTGGTGCAGGCATTACAAAAATTTCATGAAAAGTACTACTCCGCGAACCTGATGAAGGCGGTGATTTATAGCAATAAGCCCCTGCCAGAGCTGGCGCGGATAGCTGCTGACACCTTTGGACGCGTACCGAACAGAAATATCGCAAAGCCTGAAATTACCGTACCGGTAGTCACCGACGCGCAAAAGGGCGTCATCATCCACTATGTTCCGGCAATGCCGCGTAAAGTACTGCGCGTCGAGTTTCGTATCGATAACAACAGCGCGCAGTTCCGCAGTAAAACCGATGAGCTGGTGACCTATCTGATTGGTAATCGTAGCCCTGGCACGTTGTCTGACTGGCTGCAAAAGCAGGGACTGGTTGAAGGTATTCGTGCGGATTCCGATCCGGTGGTCAATGGGAACAGCGGCGTGTTAGCCATTTCCGCGACGTTAACCGACAAAGGGCTGGCGAACCGCGATGAAGTTGTTGCGGCAATTTTCAGTTATCTCAATCTGTTACGCGATAAAGGCGTCGATAAACGCTATTTTGACGAACTGGCGCACGTACTGGATCTCGATTTCCGTTATCCCTCCATCACCCGTGATATGGACTACGTGGAATGGCTGGCTGATACCATGATCCGCGTTCCTGTCGAACATACGCTGGATGCGGTGAATATTGCCGACCAGTACGATGTGAAAGCCGTTGAGCAACGCCTGGCAATGATGACGCCACAGAATGCGCGTATCTGGTATATCAGTGCGAAAGAACCGCATAATAAAACCGCTTATTTTGTCGATGCGCCTTACCAGGTGGATAAAATCAGCGACAAAACCTTTGCCGACTGGCAGCAAAAAGCGCAGGGCATTGCGCTGTCGTTACCGGAGTTGAACCCCTACATTCCGGATGATTTCACGCTGATTAAAACGGATAAAAAATACGCTCACCCGGAACTGATCGTTGATGAGCCGGATCTACGCGTGGTGTATGCGCCGAGCCAGTATTTTGCCAGTGAGCCGAAGGCTGACGTCAGCGTGATCCTGCGTAACCCGAAGGCCATGGACAGCGCCCGCAACCAGGTATTATTCGCACTTAACGATTACCTGGCGGGGATTGCGCTCGATCAGTTAAGCAACCAGGCGTCGGTAGGTGGAATTGGTTTCTCTACCAACGCTAACAATGGGTTGATGCTTAACGCCAACGGCTACACCCAACGTCTGCCGCAGCTTTTTCAGGCTCTGCTGAGCGGCTATTTCAGCTACACCTCAACGGATGAACAGCTGGAACAGGCGAAATCCTGGTATGCCCAGATGATGGATTCTGCAGAGAAGGGTAAAGCCTACGATCAGGCAATTATGCCAGTGCAAATGCTTTCTCAGGTGCCGTACTTTTCACGCGATGAGCGCCGTAAGCTACTGCCTTCTATCACCCTGAAAGAGGTGATGACGTACCGCGACGCCTTAAAAACCGGTGCGCGGCCTGAATTCCTGGTAATTGGTAATATGAGCGCCGCTCAGGCGACGACCATGGCGCGGGATATCCAACAACAGCTTGGCGCTAACGGGTCACAGTGGTGTCGCAATAAAGATGTGGTTGTGGACAAGAAGCAGTCCGTCATCTTTGAAAAAGCAGGCAGTAGCACGGACTCCGCGCTGGCGGCGGTATTTGTGCCAACCGGATACGATGAATACGCCAGTTCAGCCTACAGCGCCATGTTAGGGCAGATTGTTCAGCCGTGGTTCTACAATCAACTGCGTACTGAAGAGCAGTTAGGCTACGCTGTATTTGCGTTCCCGATGAGTATCGGCCGTCAGTGGGGAATGGGGTTCCTGCTGCAAAGCAATGATAAGCAGCCGTCTTATCTTTGGGAGCGTTATAAAGCGTTTTTCCCGACGGCGGAAGCGAAGCTGCGGGCGATGAAACCTGAAGAGTTTGCGCAAATTCAGCAGGCGATTATTGCGCAAATGCTGCAGGCGCCGCAAACGCTGGGGGAAGAAGCCTCACAGTTAAGCAAAGATTTTGATCGCGGCAATATGCGCTTCGATTCACGTGATAAAATAGTGGCTCAGATTAAACTGCTGACGCCGCAAAAACTTGCCGACTTCTTCCATCAGGCGGTGGTTGAGCCGCAAGGCATGGCGATACTGTCACAGGTTTCCGGCAGTCAGAACGGGAAAGCAGAATATGTGCACCCGGAAGGCTGGAAAGTGTGGCAGACCGTCAGCGCGTTGCAGCAAACCTTACCCCTGATGAGTGATAAGAATGAATGATGCCGCTGAGTCCCTTGATCCACTGCGCTTGCCCCTGACGGGCGAGCGCCTGATTGAAGCCTCTGCGGGCACCGGTAAAACCTTTACCATCGCCGCCCTGTATTTACGTTTACTGCTTGGACTGGGCGGCTCTGCCGCCTTTCCTCGTCCTCTGACCGTTGAAGAACTGCTCGTGGTCACCTTCACCGAGGCGGCCACCGAAGAGTTGCGCGGACGAATTCGTAGCAACATTCATGAACTGCGAATTGCCTGCCTGCGTGAAACAACCGACAACCCGCTATATGCCCGTTTGTTAGATGAAATCGCCGATAAAAAACAGGCCGCTCAGTGGCTGCTATTGGCTGAAAGACAGATGGATGAAGCGGCGGTGTTTACCATCCACGGCTTTTGTCAGCGTATGCTCAGTCTCAACGCCTTTGAATCAGGCATGCTGTTCGAACAGCAACTGATAGAAGATGAATCGCTGCTGCGCTATCAGGCCTGTGCGGACTTTTGGCGTCGGCATTGCTATCCGCTACCCCGCGACATTGCGCAGGTGATTTTTGAAACGTGGAAAGGACCGCAGGCTCTGCTGAGAGACATCGATCGCTATCTGCAGGGGGAAGCGCCGGTCATCAAGGCTCCGCCGTCTGATGACGAAACGCTGGCTTCCCGACACGAACAAATTCTCGCGCGCATTAACCAGATCAAGCAGCAATGGCGTGATTCCGTTGATGAGCTGGATGGCCTGCTGGAAGCCTCCGGGATCGACCGGCGTAAATTTAACCGTGGTAACCAGGGTAAGTGGATCGAAAAGATCAGCGCATGGGCGCAAGAACAAACCCAAAGTTATCAGCTTCCTGACGCGCTGGAGAAATTCTCACAGCGTTTTCTGGAAGAGCGCACTAAAGCGGGCGGAATAACCCCTCAGCACCCGCTGTTTGTCGCTATTGATGAACTGCTTAGCGAACCGTTAACTCTCCGCGATCTGGTGATCACCCGGGCGCTGGCGGAGATCCGTTCAGCGGTTGTCGAGGAGAAACGACGCCGCGGTGAGCTAGGCTTTGACGATATGCTCAGCCGTCTGGATGCGGCGTTGCGCAGTGAAAGCGGCGATGCGCTGGCGACGGCTATCCGTACCCGTTTTCCGGTCGCGATGATCGATGAATTTCAGGATACCGATCCGCAGCAGTACCGTATTTTTCGCCGGATCTGGCAGCATCAGCCGGATACCGCACTGTTGCTGATTGGCGACCCAAAACAGGCGATTTACGCGTTTCGCGGCGCGGATATCTTCACCTATATGAAGGCGCGCAGCGAGGTCAGCGCACACTATACGCTCGATACCAACTGGCGTTCGGCCCCCGGCATGGTAAATAGCGTAAATACGCTTTTCAGCCAGATGGATGACGCCTTTATGTTCCGCGAAATCCCCTTTAGCCCGGTAAAATTTGCAGAAAAAAACCAGTCGTTTCGGTTTGTTTTACACGGTGAGACACAGCCAGCCATGAGCATGTGGCTGATGGAAGGGGAAAGCTGCGGCGTAGGCGATTATCAGAACTACATGGCCCAGGTGTGCGCCACGCAAATTCGCGACTGGCTTAAAGCCGGGCAGTCTGGCGCTGCGCAACTGGTCAGTGGTAAAACATCCAGTCCGGTACGCGCGTCGGACATCAGCGTACTGGTTCGTAGCCGCCAGGAGGCGGCACTGGTCCGTGATGCGCTGACGCAGCTGGCAATTCCCTCTGTCTACCTTTCCAACCGTGACAGCGTATTTGAAACGCTGGAAGCGCGGGAGTTACTGTGGGTGCTGCAGGCGGTGATGACGCCGGAGCGTGAGAACACGCTGCGTAGCGCGCTGGCGACCTCAATGATGGGGCTGAATGCGCAGGATCTTGAAGCCTTAAATAACGACGAAAATGCCTGGGATGCGGTGGTCGAAGAGTTTGATGGCTATCGTCAGATCTGGCATAAACGCGGCGTGATGCCGATGCTGCGCGCGCTGATGACAACCCGCCAGATTGCGGAAAACCTGCTGGCGACGGCGGGGGGCGAACGCCGCCTGACTGATATTTTACATATCAGCGAACTGTTGCAGGAAGCAGGCTCGCAGCTGGAAAGCGAGCATGCGCTGGTGCGCTGGCTGTCCCAGCATATTCTTGAACCCGACAGCAACGCGTCCAGCCAGCAGCTCAGGCTGGAAAGCGACAAGCATCTGGTCAAAATCGTCACTATCCATAAATCTAAAGGGCTGGAGTATCCGCTGGTCTGGCTGCCGTTTATCACGAATTTCCGCGTCCAGGATCAGGCTTTCTACCACGATCGCAGCTCTTTTGAAGCCATGCTGGATCTCAGCGATGCCGAGGAGAGCGTTGAGCTGGCTGAAGCGGAGCGTCTGGCGGAAGACCTGCGTTTGCTCTATGTCGCGCTAACCCGTTCGGTATGGCACTGCAGCCTTGGCGTGGCGCCGTTGGTGCGACGTCGGGGCGATAAAAAAGGGGATACCGATGTACATCACAGCGCCCTTGGTCGCCTGTTGCAAAAAGGTGAGCCGATGGATGCCGCGGGTCTGCGTAGTGCGATTGAAGCGCTGTGCAGTGATGATATTGCCTGCCAGACGCCTGCGCAGCCTGACGGTGAACGCTGGCAAGTTGCGCAGGCTGTTAGCTGCGAACTGAGTGCGAAAATACTGCAGCGTACGCCCGGCGATAGCTGGCGCGTGACCAGTTATTCCGGTCTGCAGCAGCGTGGGCATGGAATCGCGCAGGATCTGATCCCGCGACTGGATATTGATGCCGCAGGCGTTGGTGAGGTTATTGAAGAGTCAGGGCTTACACCGCATCAGTTCCCGCGCGGCGCTTCGCCAGGTACATTCTTGCATAGCCTGTTTGAAGATCTCGACTTTACTCAACCGGTAGATCCGCGTTGGGTCGAGGAAAAACTGGCGTTGGGCGGTTATGACGCGCACTGGACGCCGGTTTTGACCGAATGGCTGGACGCCATTTTGCAGGCGCCTCTCAACGAGACGGGCGTGAGTTTGAGCCATCTTTCCGCGCGTGAAAAACAGGTGGAGATGGAGTTTTACCTGCCGATTTCGCAGCCGCTGATGGCCAGCCAACTTGATGCGTTAATTCGCCAATACGATCCGCTCTCCGCGGGGTGCCCTGCGTTGGAATTTATGCAGGTACGCGGCATGCTGAAAGGATTTATTGACCTGGTTTTCCGCCACCAGGGGCGTTATTACCTTCTCGATTACAAATCGAACTGGCTGGGGGAAGACAGCTCAGCGTATACGCAGCAGGCGATGGCCTCTGCCATGCAGGCGCATCGCTACGACCTGCAGTATCAACTTTATACCCTGGCGCTGCATCGCTACTTGCGCCATCGCATTGCTGATTACGATTATGAACGCCATTTTGGCGGTGTTATCTATCTCTTCTTGCGTGGCATTGACAGTGAAAATCCGCAACAGGGAATTTACGCGACCCGACCTGACGGGGAGTTAATCGCCTTGATGGACGAGATGTTTGTCGGTGCGCCACTGGAGGAGATGTCATGACAATCCAGAAACGATTACTGGAAGCTGTGGAGCAAAAACAGCTCCGGCCTCTGGATGCTCAGTTTGCGCTGGCGGTTGCCGGAAATGACAACCCTGCCGTTGCGCTGGCGGCGGCGTTGCTCAGTCGTGAAGCAGGAGAAGGGCACGTCTGCTTACCACTTTCGCGGTTATCCCTGAGCGAGGATGCCCATCCCCTTTTAAGCGCCTGGCTCGCTGAAGTGGGGGAGCCAGAAGACTGGACGGAATGTCTGCTGGCCTCCGGGGCGGTAAGCCGTGGTGAGCAACCCACGCCGCTGGTGCTGCACGGCGATCGCTTGTATCTGAACCGGATGTGGCATAACGAACGGGCGGTGGCTCGCTTTTTCAGTGAAGTTAACCACGCCATTGAGGTGGATGAACAACGGCTGACCCACACGCTGGCGGCGTTGTTTCCACCAGCGGAAGGTGTTAACTGGCAAAAAGTGGCCGCTGCGGTGGCGTTGACCCGTCGTATATCGGTGATCTCCGGCGGGCCGGGGACCGGAAAAACGACAACAGTTGCGAGGCTTCTGGCGGCGTTGATTCAGATGACTGAGGGGGAACGCTGCCGTATTCGCCTGGCGGCTCCTACTGGAAAGGCGGCAGCGCGCCTGACTGCCTCGCTGGGTGCAGCGCTACGAGAACTGCCGTTAACCGAAGAGCAAAAGAAACGCATTCCCGATGACGCCAGTACGTTGCATCGATTATTAGGCGCTCAGCCAGGCAGTCAGCGCCTGCGCCATCATGCGGGAAACCCGCTGCATCTGGATGTGCTGGTGGTGGATGAAGCCTCGATGATTGATTTGCCGATGATGTCGCGCCTTATCGATGCGCTACCGCCGCACGGGCGGGTGATTTTTCTTGGCGATCGTGACCAGCTCGCTTCCGTCGAAGCGGGGGCGGTGCTGGGGGATATCTGTGCTTTCGTCGGTGACGGGTTTACCCCGGAACGCGCCCGCCAGCTCAGTCGTCTGACCGGAAGCGCTATTCCGGCAGGTCTGGGAACTCAGGCCGCCGCTTTGCGCGACAGTTTGTGTCTGCTGCAAAAGAGTTACCGTTTCGGTAGCGATTCCGGAATCGGTCAGTTGGCTGCTGCGATTAATCGTGGTGACAAAGCCGCGCTCAAAACGGTCTTCCGGCAGGGGTTTAGCGACATTGAAAAACGCACGCTACATAGCAGCGAAGATTACGCCGCGATGTTGGATGAGGCGCTGGCGGGTTATGGGCACTATCTGGATTTACTGCGTGAGGGCGCTGAGCCGGATGCTGTCATTCAGGCCTTCAATGAGTATCAGCTGTTGTGCGCCCTGCGTGAAGGTCCGTTTGGCGTGGGTGGTTTGAATGAACGCCTTGAGCAGGTGATGGCGCAAAAACGTAAAATTCATCGTTCAACGCATAGCCGCTGGTATGAGGGAAGGCCGGTGATGATCGCGCGCAATGACAGTTCGCTGGGATTATTTAACGGTGATATCGGCATTGCCCTCGATCGTGGACAGGGCCTGAGGGTGTGGTTTGCGCTGCCGGACGGTTCTATCAAATCAGTCCAGCCCAGTCGCTTACCTGAACATGAAACCACTTGGGCGATGACCGTGCACAAATCGCAGGGATCTGAGTTTGACCATGCGGCGTTGATTTTACCGAGCCAGCATTCACCCGTGGTTACCCGCGAGCTGGTCTATACCGCCGTCACCCGCGCGCGCCGGCGTCTGTCACTGTATGCCGATGAGCGGATATTAAGTAACGCCATTGCCACCCGCACCGAACGTCGCAGCGGATTGTCGGCGTTGTTTAGTCAATAAAATTCGTTGCCGGATAAGGCATTTATACCGCATCCGGCAACGACCACTACCCCAAATCCGCCATCAGCACCTTTGACCGCCGCTGATAGTTGTACATCTCTTTCTTGCTTTCCGGCAGCAGGTCGATATCCACCGGCGTGAAACCACGTTCCTGGAACCAGTGAATGCTGCGCGTGGTCAGCACGAACAGTTTGCTCAGTCCCATTTGCCGGGCCTGCGCGGCGATCCGCTCCAGCAATACTTCCCCGCGCGATGAGCTACGGTAGTCCGGATGCACCGCCACGCACGCCATTTCGCCAATTCTCTCCTCCGGGAAAGGGTACAGAGCGGCGCAGGCGATGGTCAGGTTATCGCGCTGAATAATCGTGAATTTGTCGATCTCCATTTCCAGTTGTTCGCGGGAGCGACGTACCAGAATGCCTTGCTGCTCCAGCGGGCGGATCAGCTCCAGAATCCCGCCGATATCGTTAATGGTAGCGCGGCGGATCTGCTCGGCGCTTTCCATTACGATCTGCGTACCGATCCCGTCACGGGAGAACAGTTCCTGCAGCAATGCGCCATCTTCCTGATAGCTGATCAGATGGCAGCGCCGTACCCCACTGCGACAGGCTTTCACTGCCCCACGCAGGAAGCGCACTGTGCCGGAGCTGTAATCGCCTTTCTCTTCCTGCAACTCAACGCGCGCCTGGGCTTCGTTAGGAAACAGCTCGGAAATAATATCGCCATCATCGTTGGTGACGCCCTGAGAGGAGCAAAAGCCGATCATTTTCTCTGCCTTCAGTTTGATAGCCAACTGTGTGGCGACCTCTTCTGAAGTCAGGTTAAAGCTCTCACCGGTGACGGAAACGGCGACCGGACCCATCAGCACAATCGCGCCACTGTCTAACTGCCGGTGAATGGCATCTTCATCAATACGACGAATACGTCCGCTATGGCAGTAATCCACGCCGTCATCAACGCCCAGCGGCTGGGAGATAATAAAATTACCGCTGACCACATTGATGTGCGCCCCCTGCAATGGCGTATTATTCAGGCTCATTGACAGGCGGGCGGTAATATCAAGCTGAAGTAACCCTGCCGCCTGTTTGACCAGCTCCAGGGTTTTAGCGTCGGTAACGCGCGTATTCTTGTGGTACACCGGTTCATGATGATGCGCCGCAAGATTGGCATCAATCTGCGGTCGTGCGCCATAGACCACGACAAGGCGGATGCCGAGGCTATGAAGAAGGCCAATGTCATTGACGATACTGGAAAAGTTTTCATGCTCGATGGCTTCGCCGCCCAGCATAATGACAAACGTCTTTCCCCGATGGGTATTGATATAGGGAACAGAATGGCGGAATCCCTGTACCAGTTCGGTTCTACGCTCCTTCACCACGGCACACCCTCATTGCATGATTATTCGTAATTTGTGTATTTTTATTCTGTTTTGGCGCTGTGCGCAAGCGTAATTTTTACCCATGCCGAAGATTTTTCTCAGTAATGCCGTGAATATAAAAAGAATGTTTACCCTTTTATAGATGACAGATTATGCGTCATTCGCTAAAGTTTCCGGTCAATTCAGACGTTTTACGTATTACCTCAATAAAGATTTCTTTTTGCTCGGGAGAAGCATGTCGGGATCCAATTCAGCAATCAGTCGCCGCCGTTTACTGAAAGGTGCGGGTGCTATGTGGCTTTTGAGCGTCAGCCAGGTTGGTCTGGCTGCCATGAGTCAGGTCGTTGCCGTACGTGTCTGGCCAGCGTCCAGCTACACCCGCGTCACGGTAGAATCTAACCGTCTGCTGAAATACAAACAGTTTGCCCTGAGTAATCCTGAGCGTGTGGTTGTGGATATTGAAGGCGTTAATTTGAACTCGGTGCTCAAGGGCATGGGTGCGCAGATCCGTCCTGACGATCCGTATATTAAATCGGCACGTGTCGGGCAGTTTGACCCACAGACCGTGCGGATGGTGTTCGAGCTGAAACAGAATGTGAAGCCGCAACTTTTTGCGCTGGCTCCGGTGGCAGGCTTTAAAGAACGTCTGGTGATGGATCTCTATCCTGCGAATGCCCAGGATGTTCAGGATCCGCTGCTGGCGTTGCTGGAAGAATACAACAAGGGCGATCTGGACAAACAGGTGCCGCCTGCGCAAAGTGGCCCACAGCCGGGTAAAGCGGGGCGCGATCGTCCCATTGTCATTATGCTTGACCCAGGGCATGGCGGAGAGGACTCCGGTGCGGTGGGGAAATACAAGACGCGTGAAAAAGATGTGGTGCTGCAGATTGCCCGACGCCTGCGAGCCCTCATAGAGAAAGAGGGCAACATGAAGGTCTTTATGACGCGAAATGAAGATATCTTCATTCCGCTTAAAGTCCGCGTGGCGAAAGCGCAGAAGCAGCGTGCAGACCTGTTTGTCTCTATTCACGCCGATGCATTTACCAGTCGACAGCCCAGAGGTTCGTCGGTATTTGCGCTCTCGACCAAAGGGGCGACCAGCACCGCCGCGAAATATCTGGCGCAAACGCAGAACGCCTCGGATTTGATTGGCGGCGTCAGCAAGAGCGGCGATCGCTACGTCGACCATACCATGTTTGATATGGTGCAATCGCTGACCATCGCCGACAGCCTGAAGTTTGGTAAAGCGGTATTGAATAAGCTCGGTAAAGTTAACAATCTGCATAAGAACCAGGTTGAACAAGCCGGGTTTGCGGTACTAAAAGCGCCGGATATTCCGTCTATTCTGGTGGAAACCGCATTTATCAGTAACGTTGAGGAAGAGCGCAAGCTCAAAACTGCGACCTTCCAGCAGGAAGTTGCAGAGTCGATTCTGGCGGGGATCAAAGCCTACTTTGCCGATGGTGCGACGCTGGCGAGAAGGGGATAACAAAAAAGCGCTGAAAAGCGCTTTTTTTATGGACCGCAGATACAAAAAAACACCCTTTAGGGTGTTTATAATGTTGGTTGCGGGGGCCGGATTTGAACCGACGACCTTCGGGTTATGAGCCCGACGAGCTACCAGGCTGCTCCACCCCGCGTCACCGTACTGCTTTATATTTTATAAAATTTGATTGGTTGCGGGGGCCGGATTTGAACCGACGACCTTCGGGTTATGAGCCCGACGAGCTACCAGGCTGCTCCACCCCGCGTCACCGTACTGCTTTTATTTCATCAAATTTTAATTGGTTGCGGGGGCCAGATTTGAACTGACGACCTTCGGGTTATGAGCCCGACGAGCTACCAAGCTGCTCCACCCCGCGTCCGTGGATGCGCACTATACTCTGCTCGCATTTTCATGCAACCCTTTTTTCACCTTGATCACGTTTTTAAGGTGAAAATGAACAAAAACAACGCATTCTGGATTGTTTTTTGCTCAAAATTTGCGTTCGGGTATGTATACGCATTTCATTAGGTTCGGGGGTTTGTTATCTTCGTCTCGCATTCAGGCAACATAAGACGAGAACAATGAAAGGACGTTGGGCAAAATATCTTCTTGCGGGAGCTGTCGTCGCGATGCTCGCCGCGTGTTCCTCAAAACCCACCGATCGTGGGCAGCAGTATAAAGACGGGAAATTTACCCAGCCTTTCTCACTGGTGAACCAGCCTGATGCGGTTGGCGCACCAATCAATGCCGGTGATTTCGCCGAGCAGGTTAATCAAATTCGCAGCGCTTCGCCACGTTTGTACGGCAACCAGAGCAACGTTTACAACGCTATCCAGCAGTGGTTACGTGCGGGCGGTGATACGCGCAGTATGCGCCAGTTTGGTATTGATGCCTGGCAAATGGAAGGGGCGGACAATTACGGTAACGTCCAGTTTACCGGTTACTACACGCCGGTTATTCAGGCGCGCCATACGCGCCAGGGCGAGTTTCAGTATCCTATCTATCGCATGCCGCCAAAACGTGGCCGCTTACCAAGCCGGGCCGAGATTTACGCGGGCGCGCTGAGCGACAACTACATTCTGGCGTACAGCAACTCCCTAATGGATAACTTCATTATGGATGTGCAGGGCAGTGGTTACATCGATTTTGGCGATGGCAGCCCGCTTAACTTCTTTAGCTATTCCGGGAAAAACGGCCACGCCTATCGCAGCATCGGTAAGGTGCTTATCGATCGTGGCGAAGTGAAAAAAGAAGATATGTCGATGCAGGCTATTCGCCATTGGGGTGAAACGCACAGCGAAGCCGAAGTGCGTGAGCTGTTGGAGCAGAACCCATCGTTTGTCTTCTTTAAACCGCAATCTTTTGCACCGGTCAAAGGGGCCAGCGCGGTACCGTTGATTGGCCGCGCGTCTGTGGCTTCTGACCGCAGTATCATTCCGGCGGGCACAACATTGCTGGCGGAAGTCCCGTTACTGGACAATAACGGCAAGTTTACCGGCCAGTACGAACTGCGCCTGATGGTGGCGTTAGATGTGGGTGGCGCTATTAAAGGGCAACACTTCGATATCTATCAGGGCATTGGTGCTGACGCCGGACACCGTGCGGGGTGGTATAATCACTACGGTCGCGTCTGGGTACTGAAAACAGCGCCGGGTACAGGTAACGTGTTCAGCGGTTAATAGCCGGATGGCGCTCGATATTAATGAATTTGAGGTGTTATGTCTGTGGTTATCAGTGATGCCTGGCGCCAGCGTTTTGGCGGTACGGCGCGTCTGTATGGCGAAAATGCGCTGCAGTTGTTTGCCCAATCGCACGTTTGCGTGGTCGGGATTGGCGGGGTAGGGTCGTGGGCGGCGGAAGCGCTGGCGCGTACCGGTATTGGCGCCATCACGCTCATCGATATGGATGATGTGTGCGTCACCAATACTAACCGCCAGATCCATGCTCTGCGCGATAACGTCGGCTTGGCAAAAGCTGAAGTGATGGCTGAACGTATCCGCCAGATTAACCCGGAGTGCCGGGTGAACGTGGTCGATGATTTTGTCACGCCGGATAATGTTGCTGAGTATATGAGTGCGGGTTATTCGTATGTCATTGATGCGATTGATAGCGTGCGCCCAAAAGCGGCACTGATCGCCTGGTGTCGGCGTAATAAAATTCCGCTGGTGACCACCGGTGGTGCGGGAGGGCAGATCGACCCGACGCAGATACAGGTCGTTGATTTGGCAAAAACTATCCAGGATCCGCTGGCAGCCAAGCTACGCGAGCGGCTGAAAAGCGATTTTGGCGTGGTGAAAAACAGCAAAGGCAAGCTGGGCGTGGACTGTGTGTTCTCGACCGAAGCGCTGGTTTACCCGCAGGCAGATGGCTCGGTATGTGCGATGAAGGCGACGGCGGAAGGGCCGAAGCGCATGGATTGCGCATCCGGTTTTGGCGCGGCCACTATGGTGACCGCCACCTTTGGCTTTGTTGCCGTCTCACACGCGCTGAAGAAGATGATGGCGAAAGCGGCGCGCCAGAGTTGAGTGTGTTGTGCCGGATAAGACGCGTTCGCGTCGCCATCCGGCAACCATCAAACCTGTCGGGCAGCCTCAAGAATCGCCTCGTTAAGAGCATGCAGCCCCTGGGTACGCGAGGCGCTGAGCTGCGCGCGTAAACCTAGCTCGTCAAATAATGCCATAGGCGAATGCGCCACTAACTCGGCTGCGGTTTTACCTTCAACCGCCGTGAGTAATACCGCCAACAGCCCGCGTACAATGCGACCTTCGCTGTCGCCGAAGAAATGCAAAGTACCATTCTCATGAAGGGTATGCCCCAGCCAAACGCGGTTTTCGCAGCCCGCGATCTCTTTGGCCTGTGCCTTTAGCGAATCAGGAAGCGCTGGCAACTGCTTACCCAGCAGAATCAGCTGGCGATATTTATCTTCCCACTGGGTGAGCGGGGTAAAGGTATTGCGTAACGTCTCTTCCGTTACGGTTGTGCCAAACGGGTGTCCGGCGAACAGAGGGCTTGTCATTAATCCACCAATATTTCCAGCGCGCGGTCAACGGCTGCGACCAACGCATCTACATCACTTTGCGTATTATAAGGTGCAAATGAGGCGCGTAGCGTCCCGGATACGCCCAGTTCTGCCAGCAGCGGTTGCGCACAGTGTTGTCCTGCACGCAGTGCAATGCCATATTCGGCCAGCAGCGTCACCATGTCGCTGTGATGAACGCCTGCGAAATCAAAGGCTAACAGACTGGAGTCCTGGCAGCGGAAGGAGCGAAAGCCGGGGCGTTTCGCCAGCGCATCTTCTGCCAACGTCGCCAGACCCCGGCTCCAGTTTTCGGCCTGCACCACGTCAACGTCCGCCAGCCATTCGAGCGCCGCGCTTAGTCCGATAACGCCAGCAACGTTAGGCGTACCGGCCTCCAGCTTCCATGGAGCAGCCTGGGTGGTGAAACCGTCAAAACTGACTTCGCTAATCATTTTACCCCCACCGAGCCAGGGAGACATGGCATCCAGCAGTTCCGGTTTACCGTACAGCACGCCAATGCCGGTGGGACCATACAGCTTGTGGCCTGAGAACGCATAGAAATCAATGTCTAATTGCTGTACGTCGGCGGGGAAATGGACAATCCCCTGGGCGCCGTCCACCATCACCACCATTCCAGCCGCATGGGCGAGTGTAATGGCGCGGGCTAAATCCGGGCAACCGCCGGTAACGTTCGACATCTGCCCAAGCGCCAGAATGCGGCTGCGTGGAGTGATGAGTTGCGCGAGGCTTTCAACGTCTGGCAATAAATGGGCGTTAAGCGGCAGCCTGACGACCTTCGCCCCCGTTTGCTCCGCCACCATCAGCCAGGGCACGAGGTTGGCATGATGTTCTGCTGCGCTAACGATAATCTCATCACCCGGTTGTAAGCGCGGTCGCGCATAGCTTTGGGCAACCATGTTGATCGCTTCCGTCGTACCGCGGGTCCAGACGATTGTTTTGTCATCCGGCGCATTAATCAGGCTTGCGACTTTTTCCCGTGCGGCTTCATAGCGTGCGGTCAGGCGCTGTGCTTCAGCAAACTGGCTGCGGTGGACGTTCCCGGCGCTCAGGCTATAAAACTGATGGGTGGCCTCAATCACTGCCTGCGGCTTCAGTGCGGTAGCAGCGCTGTCGAGATAGACGCCAGCATCGTTGAGTGCGGGAAATTGCGCGCGAAACTGCGCGGGGTTAAAAGCGTTCATGGTATTCCTCAGTTCAGTAAACCGATCGTGGCGCAAAAAGGGCGCTGATACAAGGGGTGTGCTAACCATCGGAATACTCTGGATATCCTGGCAAAGTCCACGCAGTGTCTTATGCTATATACCGTTAGGCGAGCAATTTAGCCTGTTACGGAGTGTGTTTTTAATAGCATAAATCGCTTTAAGGAGAAAAAGATGAAAAAGACTGCCGCAATTATCTCTGCTTGTATGCTGACTTTTGCCCTGAGCGCCTGTTCTGGTTCGAATTACGTGATGCACACCAATGATGGTCGATCAATCGTATCTGATGGTAAGCCACAGACCGACAATGAAACGGGGATGATTTCGTATAAAGACGCTAACGGCAACAAACAGCAGATTAACCGTACCGATGTGAAAGAGATGGTAGAACTGGATAACTAACCGGTCGTCCATCGACAAAGAGTCGGACAAAAAAAAGCACCGCAATTTGGCGGTGCTACATTAATCACTATGGACAGACAGGGTAAATGTACAGGAAGTGAAAAAGGGTAGCCTTGCTACCATGGTCTGAATCGCAGACCAATTGCAAACACAACAACACAACATCACAACCGTAAGCCAAAAGCCCACCAGAACACGCATTCCGATAAAACTTTTCGTTCCGGCTTCAGGAAGTGCCGCCACTATAGGTATTTGCTGGTAGAACCTCAACGGACAATTTATAATGGCTCAGATAAAAAAAACTAATAGGTTACAACCTGTTGGTTAATTGTTAAATTCATTTAACATCAAAGCCTAAAAGTCATGTCAAAACGATTACCACCCCTAAATGCGTTGCGTGTTTTTGATGCTGCAGCGCGTCATTTGAGCTTTACTCGCGCAGCAGAAGAGCTTTTTGTGACGCAGGCCGCAGTAAGTCATCAAATCAAGTCACTTGAGGATTTCCTGGGGCTGAAGCTGTTTCGTCGACGCAATCGATCTTTGCTGTTAACGGAAGAAGGCCAAAGCTACTTTCTCGACATCAAAGAGATTTTTTCGCAATTAACCGACGCGACGCGTAAACTTCAGGCACGCAGTGCAAAAGGTGCGCTCACTGTGAGTTTATTGCCCAGTTTTGCAATCCAATGGATGGTTCCCAGACTCTCTAGCTTTAACTCAGCTTATCCGGGAATCGATGTCAGGATCCAGGCGGTGGACCGTCAGGAAGACAAACTGGCTGACGATGTTGATGTGGCGATTTTCTACGGACGTGGCAACTGGCCGGGTCTGCGCGTTGAAAAATTGTACGCAGAATATTTATTGCCGGTCTGCTCGCCGCTATTACTCACCGGTGATAAACCGCTAAAGACGCCCGAAGATCTGGCGAAACACACATTATTGCACGATGCGTCACGCCGTGACTGGCAAGCCTATACGCGCCAGCTTGGCCTGAATCATATCAACGTACAGCAGGGACCCATCTTCAGCCATAGCGCCATGGTGCTCCAGGCTGCTATTCATGGACAGGGAATTGCGTTGGCTAATAACGTCATGGCGCAATCCGAAATAGAAGCCGGACGTCTGGTCTGTCCGTTTAATGATGTTCTGGTCAGCAAAAACGCATTTTATCTGGTTTGTCATGACAGTCAGGCAGAACTGGGTAAAATAGCCGCCTTCCGTCAGTGGATTCTGGCGAAAGCGGCCACGGAACAAGAAAAATTCCGCTTTCGTTATGAACAATAATTTACGTAGGGTATTCACATGACCAGCCGTTTTATGCTGATTTTTGCCGCCGTAAGTGGCTTTATCTTTGTGGCGTTGGGCGCCTTTGGGGCACATGTTCTGAGTAAAACCCTCGGTGTCGTTGAGATGGGGTGGATCCAGACTGGCCTCGAGTATCAGGCGTTCCATACGCTGGCTATATTTGGCCTGGCCGTCGCCATGCAGCGGCGCATTAGCATTTGGTTTTACTGGAGTAGCGTGTTTTTGGCATTAGGAACCGTGCTGTTTAGCGGCAGCCTGTATTGCCTCGCGCTCTCGCATTTACGCCTGTGGGCGTTTGTTACCCCCGTCGGCGGTTTCAGCTTCCTTGTGGGCTGGGCGCTGATGTTAGTGGGCGCTATTCGATTGAAACGTAAGGGCGTTAGCCATGAATAAGGTTGTATTGTTGTGTCGCCCAGGTTTTGAAAAAGAGTGCGCCGCAGAAATTACGGATAAAGCAGGACGCCGGGAAATCTTCGGTTTTGCCCGCGTGAAAGACAATGCGGGTTACGTCATCTTCGAATGCTATCAGCAGGACGATGCCGAAAAGTTAGTGAAAGAGTTGCCGTTTAGCTCGCTGATTTTTGCCCGTCAAATGTTTGTGGTGGGCGAACTGCTGCAATATTTACCGCCGGAAGACCGCATTACGCCGATTGTCGGCATGTTGCAGGGCGTGGTAGAGAAAGGCGGCGATCTGCGCGTTGAAGTTGCTGATACCAATGAAAGCAAAGAGTTGGTTAAATTTTGCCGTAAATTTACCGTACCACTGCGCGCGGCGCTGCGGGAAGCGGGCGTGCTGGCAAAATATGAAACGCCAAAACGTCCGGTGGTTCATGTGTTCTTTATCGCACCAGGCTGTTGCTATACCGGCTATTCCTGGCCCGACAATAACTCCCCGTTCTACATGGGCATTCCGCGTCTGAAGTTCCCGGCCGATGCGCCGAGCCGTTCAACACTGAAGCTGGAAGAAGCGCTGCACGTGTTTATTCCTGCCGATGAGTGGGATGAACGTCTGGCTAACGGAATGTATGCGGTGGATTTAGGGGCATGCCCGGGCGGTTGGACCTATCAACTGGTTAAACGCAACATGTGGGTTTACTCCGTGGATAATGGTCCGATGGCGCAAAGCCTGATGGATACCGGACAAGTTACCTGGCTGCGCGAAGACGGATTTAAGTACCGGCCAAATCGCAATAACATTTCGTGGATGGTTTGCGACATGGTGGAAAAGCCCGCGAAGGTTGCCGCCCTGATGGCGCAATGGCTGGTCAACGGCTGGTGTCGAGAGACTATCTTCAACCTCAAGCTGCCGATGAAAAAACGCTACGAAGAGGTGTCGCAAAACCTGGCTTATATTCAGGCACAGCTTGACGAGCATGGCGTAAATGCCCAGATTCAGGCGCGTCAGCTGTATCATGACCGTGAAGAAGTCACCGTGCACGTCCGTCGCCTGTGGGCTGCTGTTGGTGGTCGTCGCGACGAGCGATAAGGTAAAATTGCAGGCCGGATGAAGGCGTAAATGTCTCATCCGGCCTGCATTGTTTCAATCAGCGGCGTATCTGAAATAATATGCGTCACATCATCCAGATGCCCAATCCGGGCCTCTCCCGAACGATTAAATTTACTTTTATCGATCAGCAATAATGACTGCGCTGCGCGCTTAAGCAGAATGGACTTGAAGTCGGCATTGGTCGCGTTAGAGTCCCAGAGTGCGCCGTCGCTGTCGATCCCTGCGCAGGAAAAAATAAACAGATCGATCTCGAGTGGTTTGAGCTGCGAGATGAGCGAGGGGTTAACATAGCAACCGTATTTACGCTCAAGGCGACCGCCGGAGCTGATTAGCTGAAGGTGTTCGCGTTTAGCCAATTCCTGGCAAATGGGCTGGCTGTTGGTAAAGACGTGAATGTTGATGTCCGGTAACTGTCGCGCCATGTACCAGCACGTTGAGCTGGCGTCCAGGGCTATCACCATACCTTCTTCGATCCATGCCAGCGCTTCGCGGGCAATATTCGCTTTGTGGGCATAGTGGCTTTTGAGTCGCATATGAAACGGGTCGCCGCTGTCCTGATTTTCCCGATGAATCACTTTGGCCCGCCCGTGATTGCGCAGCACTTTTCCCTGGGCTTGTAGCTCGCTGAGATCGCGGCGGATGGTCTCTTTGCTGACCTTAAGTTGCAAAGCAAGGGTTTCGGTTGTCAGATTTTTGTGGTTGGTAAGCAGATCTACGATCGCCTGCTGGCGCGCCGCTTTCATGTTCTGATCCTCATCTTATGATGAATGCCCGTAGCTGACGGGCATTCAGACCAGAGATTACGGGGTTACTCCTTTTTTTAATAGAATATTCCCGTACTTTGCCCGCTCTCCTGTGATAACGATCGCAAACGCCTGTTGCGCGCGTTCATAGAAGGCATAGCGGTCAATACGCGTGATGTCCGGGTAGGGGGTTTGCAGTGAAAGCGCCTGACGATAGCGGGCCTCGACGTCAGGATCGAGGGCATCGCCTTCAACAGCCGCCATCATCACCAGCGGTGGGGCATAGCTGTCCAGTTCAAAGAGCGGAATAATCGCCTGTAGCAGGTCGCTGACCAATAGACCGTCGGCGCGGATAACCTGTGGTCCCATGCTGTGGGCCGGGAAGTGGGCATCGGAAAATATAATCTCATCGCCGTGGCCCATCTCAGCCAGCACCTTCAGCAGGTCGGGCGAAATTAAGGGAGATATTGTTTTGAGCATGTTACTCGACTCCTGTTAGTTCGGATTCGGTTTGCGGATAGAAGTAACGGTACTGGTAGCGTACCTGCCCGCGTGCCTGTTCCGGTGAGGCAAATTCCCCAATGCCTGACCACGCAAACATTGCGGCACCTGCCACGGTGGTTTCGGCGTCATCCAGCACTTTGACAGGTATCCCGAGAACATTCGCTTTGATCTGATTCCACAACGCGTTGCGGCTTCCCCCACCAACCAATAGCAGTTCTGTGGCCTGGAAATGACCGATTTTTTCCAGCGTATGGAGGTTTCGCAGCAGCTGTTCTGTCAGTCCTTCCAGCGCGGCGCGATAAAAGTGCCCACGGGTGGTATTGAGCGTAACCCCTTGCCAGCCCGCATTCTGACAGGCCAGCAGGTCGCAGTGCATCTTCACGCCTTCGGCGCCTGCCGGGATGGCCCTGGCTTCGTCAATCAGCGTCTGCCAGGGGGTGTCGGCAGTCCACAGCAGCTTACGCACCCACTCGAGTACACCGGAAGCCAGCCACTGCATGCCGGGGTTATTAAGTCCAGCCTGGCTATCCAGCTCACAAGTGGAACCCGCATATTGGCTGAGCTGGGAGGTATCCACCTGCGCACTGCGCACCATCAGAATTTCCCATGTGCCGGAAGAGAGCACCGGTTCATCTGGTTGGGCTCCAGCCCCAAATAGCGCAAACTGCGTGTCGTGTCCGGCAGAGATGACCGGAATTCCCGCCGTAAGCCCGAGCAGGCTGGCAGCCTCTGGTTGCAAAGCCCCAATCTGTTCGCCTGCTTCAACCAGGCGCGGGAACAGACGGCGCGGTATGCCCGTAGCTTGCAAAATGTCATGACTAAAATCGCGCTGCCGGATGTCCAGCAGCTGACTGGTGCCCGCCATGGTGATATCTGTAGTGAACTCGCCGGTTAAACGGTGGTTGATAAGCGACGAGATAAACAACCAGGCGTGCGCCTGCTCCAGAAATTGCGGATGGTTTTCTTTCAGCCACACCAGTTTATACAGCGTGTTGAAGCTAAATGCGCCGACGCCGGAAATTTCCTGCAATTGCTGCGGTGATATGTAGCGGTGAATATTCTCCATCACCGCTGCGGTGCGTGGACATTTCCAGCTAATCACCGGATACAGCTGCTTGCCGTTCTTATCAACCAGCGCGCCGTCTACGCCAAAAGTGGTGACGGCGATCCCGCGGACATGGCAGGCGGCTAGTTGCGTGCAGAGGCGCTGACAGCAATCGGCGAAGCGTTGCAGAATGGCCTCCAGCGACCATTGATGCCAGGTACTGTTTTCTGTTGCGATGTCACTGGCGTTCGGGGTTGCTGCGCGGGCGACAATCTTTCCCTGTCGGTCAACGGCGATAGCCCGCACGTTGGTCGCGCCACAGTCGAGAACCAGGATAACGTCTTGTTTCATAATCGCTCCCCAAACGTAGCCGGATGGCGCAGCGCTTACCCGGCCTACAAAATTCACTGCGCAGGCCCGGTAAGCTTGCGCCACCGGGCCAGAGTCGCATTAACGCTTATACAGCGGGCCGTAGTTCTGGCAGGCGCGATAATCCTGGCCTTCCATATCCATACCATGGGCTGCCCAGGCTGAAGGGCGGTAAATTTTTTCGTCTTCCACGTTGTGCATACAAACCGGGATACGCAGCATGGCGGCGAGCGTAATAAAGTCCGCGCCCACGTGACCTATCGTCAGTACGCCGTGGTTTGCGCCCCAGTTAGCCATGACGGAATAGACATCGCTGAACGGGCCTTTACCGGTTAAGCGCGGGGCAAACCAGGTGGTTGGCCAGGTGGAGTTGGTGCGCGCATCAAGCTGGTCGTGCATCTCTTTCGGTAATTCCACGCTCCAGCCTTCCGCGATTTGCAGCACCGGGCCCAGGCCTTTGATGATGTTGATGCGGGTCATGGTGAACGGCACGCCGCCCTCGGTCAGGAAGCGAGAAGAATAGCCGCCGCCGCGGAAGTATTCGTGAATAGCCGGACACCATTCGGTAGCCGCCAGGCAATCATCCGCCTCTTTCTGTGAGATTTCCCAGTGCGGCTTCATGGTCGGTTTCCCTTCGCCGTCGCGCTGTTTGCAGGAGCCATCCAGCGCTGCCGAGCCGGAGTTAATCAGGTGAATAATACCGTGCTCAGCAAGGCCGGTTAGCGGTTTACCCGTGACGCGTTCAACCGCCTCTGGCGACCAGTAGGTGCGCACATCGGCAAAGACCTGCGCTGTGCCGGTGAGTTGATGACCAAACAGCATCGCCACGCCGTTCAGGCTGTCGTTTTCGGTGGCGACAACGAACGGTTCGCGAATGCCGTTCCAGTCAAAGGAGCTGTTGAGCAGTGCTTCGGCGGTATCGCCATTCGGGTATTGATCTGTCCAGTGACGCTGGCCCTGGAAGCCTGCGGCAATCGCGTTGTACCCCAGCGACTCTTCAACCCGACCTTTGTCTGCCAGTTTCTGGTTACCCTGCATCATGTCGCGAATACACATGGCCATCAGCAGGCTCTCTTTCAGCACCGCACGGCTCTGCTCTGCGTTACGCTTATATTGCTGTGCGTTCTGATCTTCACCGTAGCGGAAGTTTTTATCCGCCCACGCCAGCGCCATTTCCAGCTCAGCTTCGTCATAGATTTTTTGGTCGATGCGACGACGCAGTTCGGTCATATCAACGGGTTGAACCTTCATTCCCAGCCAGGATTCAAAGAAGTTATGATCGACAATCGAGCCAGCAATGCCCATTGAAACGCCGCCTACGGACAGGTAGCTTTTGCCTTTCATACTGGCAACCGCCAGGCCCGCGCGGGCAAAGCGCAGCAATTTTTCTTCAACATCGGCAGGGATCGTGGTATCGCCGGAATCCTGTACGTCATGGCCGTAAATAGAGAAGGCGGGAAGTCCTTTTTGATTATGCGCAGCCAATGCTGCGGCCAGATAAACTGCGCCGGGACGTTCTGTTCCGTTAAAGCCCCAGATAGCTTTCGGGCGCATCGGATCCATGTCGATGGTTTCGCTACCGTAGCACCAGCATGGGGTAACAGTAATCGTCACGCCTACGTTCAGGCTGCTGAATTTTTCTTCACAGGCGGCAGATTCAGCCATCCCGGCAATGCAAGTGTCGGCAATCACACATTCAATTTGTGCGCCACTGGCGTGACGAAGTTTCTCTGTGATCAGCGCAGCAGTGGCTTTAGCCATATTCATGGTTTGCTCTTCGAGCGATTCACGAACACCCATACGGCGCCCATCAATCACCGGACGAATTCCAATTTTCGGTAAGCTATTTTTGTTCATTCGAGGTTCCTCATCTCACTTTATGCCGTGCTGCAAAAGCGGATGTTGAACACCACTGTCGCAGTTGGCTGAATAACCCATTTTTGCTAACTCGAGTTAGCTTAGGTATTAGAGAGTTTTTTGCACAACTTTTTTGTTGTGGAACTGTGAGAGGCTTCACGAGAAGTGGTTAAAATTCGATCTGCGTCAAATAAACCTGGACGGGTATTTTCAATAAATCCTTTTTAAATTAATAGGTTGTAATAAATTGTCTGTTCAGCGTCACAGTTTTAAACCAAATGATTTGGCTATTTTGAGTAGCTAAAATAGCTTTAAAAGGCACTTCGCTAACTCGAGTTAGCATAATTGATAAAACGCATATGAACTTATAGGTAGTATTCGCATTAACGGTGACGATGGCTTCCTGGCAACGTTTTGTGCCTGATTCACTGATTGCAGTTTCTGTATATTGAGGAAAGCAGCAATGTCTGAAACATTTTTACAGATGAGTCATATTACGAAACGTTTTCCCGGCGTATTAGCGTTGAGTAATGTGGATTTTGCTTTACGCAAAGGAGAGGTTCATGCGCTGCTGGGTGAGAATGGCGCAGGAAAGTCTACGTTGATGAAGATTTTATCCGGTGTTTATCAGCCTGATGAAGGGGATATTATTTTTGAGGGCCAACCTGTTACTTTTGCGAATCCGTTGAGTGCACAAAGCGCAGGTATCACCATCATTCACCAGGAGTTTAACCTTTTCCCTGAACTCACGGTGGAAGAAAATATATTTATTGGCAGGGAGTTTTGCAAAAATAATCGCTGGCGTCTGGATGAAAAACAACAGCGACAGGCAGCTATCGATATTTTGCAAAAATTAAACCTGAATATCTCTCCAGAAACGCTGGTGGCCGATCTGACCGTCGCGCAACAACAAATGGTTGAGATTGCTAAAGCGATATCGGTAAATGCCAAGATTCTTATTATGGATGAACCGACGGCAGCGCTGACTGAAACGGAAATTGACAGCTTATTTCAGGTAACTCGTTTGCTGAAAGAACAGGGAACGGGCATTGTTTATATCTCGCACAGATTAGAGGAACTGGCGCTGATCGCCGATCGCGCGACGGTGATGCGGGATGGTCAGTTTATTGCCACTGTGGATTATGATGCGGTTAAAATTAGCGATCTGATTGCCATGATGGTTGGGCGCGATCTTGGCAATATCTATCCTCGCCGCGAACCTTTGGCTCAACGCAAACCGGTGTTGGAAGTAAGCGGTCTGACGCGCAATGGCGTATTGAACAATATTGATTTCACTCTGTATCAGGGCGAAATTTTGGGCTTCGCCGGTCTGATGGGGGCAGGACGTACTGAGCTGGCGCGGGCAATTTTTGGTGCGGATCCCATTGATGGCGGAACCCTCAAGCTGAATGGTAGCGTGACGGTAATTAAAGATATTCCTGATGCTATCAAACAGGGTATCAGCTATTTAACCGAGGACAGGAAAAAAGAGGGGCTGGCATTAGGACTGTCCGTTGAGCGCAATATTATGTTGGGCAATTATCCTGAGTATTCCGATCGTTATGGCAACGTGGACAGCAAACGTTGTCAGAAAACCAGCGAAGAACAGGTGAAAGCCCTACGTATTAAAACACCACATTTAGAACAGGCTGCTCTGAATTTAAGTGGTGGTAATCAGCAGAAAATTATTATTGCCAGATGGGTGTGTAAAGACACCGATATTCTCATCTTTGATGAACCCACTCGCGGTATTGATGTGGGTGCCAAACTTGAGATTTATGAATTAATGAATCGACTGGTGGCAAAAGGGAAGTCTATTATCATGATCTCCTCTGAATTACCGGAAGTGCTGGGTATGTGCGATCGCATTTTAGTGATGCGTAATGGACGTATTACCGGGGAGTTAGCTTCTGATGACGCCACACAAGAAAAAATCATGCAATATGCGACGTTAGAGGACTAATTTATGACTATCTCTGTAACCTCTTCAGACAGCAATAATAAGAAAATAAAAATTAACAAAGAACTTTTAATGCGCCTTGCGCCGCTTTTGAGTCTGATTATTTTAGTAATATTTTTTAGCTTTGGTTCGCCATTTTTCTTTAACACTGAAAACATCATGACAATCGCTCTGCAAACTTCAGTGATTGGCATTATGGCGATTGGCGTTACCTTCGTCATTATCACGTCA
This sequence comes from Citrobacter sp. RHBSTW-00599, assembly GCF_013784065.1. NCBI lineage: Bacteria > Pseudomonadati > Pseudomonadota > Gammaproteobacteria > Enterobacterales > Enterobacteriaceae > Citrobacter > Citrobacter sp. RHBSTW-00599. The sequence goes on from NZ_CP056717.1 coordinate 1,036,614, forward strand.
GGAATCGACCTTTCTCTTGGCTCGGTGGTGGCCTTTTCGGGTGTTGCGGTAGGCATCAGCGCCACGCTGGGATTGCCTCTGCCCGTATGTATTCTGGCCGGGGTGCTGGCCGGTGGATTATGCGGCTATATCAATGGTCTGCTGGTCACCAAAATGACTATCCCGCCTTTTATCGCCACGCTGGGCCTGATGATGTCCGTCAGAGGCATCAATATGGTGATGACAGATGGTCGTGCGATTTATTTCGCTGATTACCCCACCTTCAAAATGCTGGCCCAGGGACGTTTGTTCGATGTGTTGCCTTATCCCGTTTTTTACCTGGTGGTGGTGGCGCTAATCGCCGCCTACATCCTGAAGAAAACGGTGATTGGTCGCTATGTTTACGCTGTGGGTAGCAATGAGGTGGCCGCACATCTTTCCGGTATTAAAGTTCAACGCGTCAAAATTTTCGTCTACGCCTTTTGTGGTCTGCTGACCGGGATCGCCGGTGTTATTCTGGCCTCACGTCTGAACTCTGGTCAGCCAACGGTTGGTGTGGGTTATGAACTGGAAGCCATCGCGGCGGTTGTTATTGGCGGTACGAGCCTGATGGGAGGAATTGGCACCATCGGCGGGACTATCATCGGCGCATTCATTATGAGCGTGTTGAAAAACGGTCTGAACCTGATGGGGGTTTCCCAGTTCTGGCAAATGGTGGCCATGGGCGTGGTGGTCATTGCTGCGGTTTATCTCGATACATTACGCAAAAAAATTCGTTGATTTACGCTCCCGGAAGTCACGGGGCATCATAACCCTGACGTTTAGGGTGACTCACTCAGAACGGAGTAAAACAATGAGAACCAGGAATTTTGTCTATGCGTTATCCCTGCTGGCCTGTATGACATCCAGCGTATTGGCTAAAGATATGAACCTTCCGGTGGTCAGTAAAGGTTTCCAGCATGAATTCTGGCAAACCGTAAAAATGGGGACGGAAGCAGCAGCAAAAGAGTCGGGTGATAAAACCAGCTATGTTGGCCCGGCGGATGAAACTCAGATTGCCGAGCAGATTCAGCTAGTTGAAAACGCGATGGCGCAAAAACCCAATGGGCTATTGCTGGCAGCGTTAGATGCAAATGCGCTGGCGCCATTAGTTGAGACCGCAAATTCACGCGGCATTAAAGTTGTGACGTTTGACTCCGGCGTGAATTCCGATATTCCAGTGAGCTTTGTCGCCACGAATAACCGTAAAGCCGGTGCTGAAGCGGCGGATGCACTGGCAGCGGAAGTGGGCAGCAAAGGTAAAGTGGGCATTATTGCGCACGTAGCGGGGACCTCCTCAGCGATTGAGCGTTCGGAAGGGTTTATTGCCCGCATGAAGGAGAAATACCCGGAAATCCAGGTGCTACCGGTCCAGTACAGCGATGGCGATCCGCAAAAAGCGATGGATAAAACCATCGATATGATCCAGGCCAACCCTGATATTGCAGGGATTTATGGCACCAATGAAGGCTCAACGCTGGGCGTAGCAAACGCCATTGATAGTCAAAACCTGAAAGGCAAAGTGAAAGTGATTGGTTTTGATAGCACCGAGGCAATCATTGCTTTCCTGAAGTCTGGGGTCATTCAGGGCTTTGTCGTGCAGGACGCTTATCAGATTGGCTACCAGGGTATCAAGACACTAAATGCAGCGGTATCGGGTCAGTCTGTACCGAAAGAAATTGATATTCCGGTTAAATTCGTTAATGCGAAGAACATTGACACCCCGGAAATTGACAAGCTGTTACACCCATTCGGTAAAAAATAACACCGTTGGGGCGAAGTGCTCGCCCCATCATTCGCCAGCGTCAGGGAGTTACTATGGGCAGTGGATATTTCCTCGGTGTGGATGTCGGTTCCGCCAGCGTCAGGGCTGGTGTCTTTGATGCCAGTGGCAAACGGCTGGCTTTTGCGACACACGCCATCTCGCAGTTTCGACCCGGTCCTGAGCGGGTTGAGCAGTCATCTGCAGAAATCTGGCAGCAGGTTTGCCATGCAGTGAAGGAGGCGGTGTCGTCATCCGGGGTTCGCATTGAGGAGATTCGCGCATTGGGATTTGATGCCACCTGTTCATTGGTGGCACTGGATGAACAGGGGCGGGGTCTGGCAGTTTCACCAGGCGAACCATCAGACCATAACATCATCATGTGGATGGATCATCGTGCGGCGCAGGAGACGCAACGTATAAACGCCACGCAGGATCCGGCTCTGCGCTATGTTGGCGGTGAAGTCAGCGTCGAAATGGAGCTTCCTAAAGTACTGTGGTTGAAAAACCATTTTCCAGCCACCTGGCAGAGTGCGTATCGCTTCTACGATCTGGCGGACTTTCTGGTCTCTAAAGCTACCGCCTGTGATGTTGCTGGTCTGTGTACGCTGACGTGTAAATGGAACTATCTGGCACATGAACAACGCTTTAGCCACTCCCTGCTTGACGCTGTTGAGCTAACGGATTTGTTGGGAAAAATCCCGTCGCGGATCCTGCCGCCAGGCGCTGCCGTTGGAACGCTTAGCGCCGATGCGGCCCAGGCGCTGGGGCTGACGACTGCAGTGGTCGTCGCCAGCGGAATGATTGATGCCCATGCGGGCGGAGTAGCGCTTGCCGGTGTTGAGCCTGAGGGGACGTTGGCGTTGATCAGCGGAACGTCAAATTGCCATATGCTGTGCAGCGAGCAGGAAATTCATACACCTGGTGTATGGGGGCCGTACTGGTCAGCCATGCTGCCAGGCTACTGGCTGACAGAAGGGGGGCAAAGTGCCGCTGGGGCGTTAGTCGACTGGACGCTTCAGGAGTCAGGAGCCAGCGCGGCGCTATTTCACAAGGCTGAGGCGCGGGGTTGCCATCCCATCGTTTTAGTTAATGAATGGGTTGCCGCACTTGAGGCGCTGGAGCCAGAGCCTGGTCGTTATTTGCATGTGCTGGCCGATCATCACGGTAATCGTTCACCGCGCGCGCGACCCGATGCCCGGGGGAGTGTTTGCGGTTTGACTCTTGAGCGAGGCGAGATGCAGGTTGCTCGTCTGTACCTGGCGACATTACAGGCGATCGCCTGCGGTACGCGGCATATTATGGAAGTGATGCGCGAAAACGGTCACACCATTTCCCGACTGACGCTGTGCGGCGGCGCAACGCATAACCCACTGTGGTTGCGAGAATATGCCGATGCCACCGGATGCGATATTCATCTGATGCAGGAAGAGGATGCAGTGACGTTAGGTGCGGCCATCACTGGCGCGGTTGCCTGCGGCGCGTGGGAAAATATTCCATCTGCATGCCAGGCGATGGTTCGATCAGGCGAGGTGATTAAGGCTAACCCGGCACGGCGGAACTTCTATGACCGCAAATATCAGGCTTATCTGATGATGTGGGATCAGCAGCAGGCGATTAACCAACTTATGCAGTAAGACAAAAGTTTAAAATACTTTTATGATTGTAGATTGACGTTTTTGGATGTGAACTGGGGCATATAAATGGCTAAAACAGTAGAACAGATAGCCAGCGATCTGAATTTATCGGTTACGACCGTACGACTGGTGCTGAACGGGAAAGCAGAGCAATATCGAATCAGTGTCAAAACCCAAACGCGTATTAATGAATATGTCGAGCGCTATGGTTACGTCATTAACCATTCAGCACGCAGCCTGAAATTGAATAAAACGGATACGTTGGGATTGATTGTGCCCAATATTTCCAACGTGTTTTTTGCCACACTAGCAGAAAAACTTGAGCAACGCTGTCGTCGTTCCGGTTATCAGCTAACGATTAGCTGTACCTATGACGATGTTGATTACGAAAATAAACTGACCAAAGCGTTAATAGCTCGCAATGTCGATGGCCTTTTTATTGTTCCCTCAACATTAGAGAATCAGCAGCACCATTTACGTCAGGTTAGAAAACCGATGGTGTTACTTGACCGTGATTTTAAGTATACCGATAACGCTCTGGTAGAAAGCCATAACATTTTGGGCGGCGAAAAATTGACGCAAAGTTTGTTTGACGCTGGAAAGTCGCCGATCTGGTTTTTGGTGGGAGATACCGGATTACCCAGCATCGGCGACCGTTTACAAGGTTATCTTAATGCATTGAACAATAATGGTATTTTTCATAGCGATTGGGTGCGCGAAGGTCCGGACAACACGCCCGAGGGGGGTTATCGACTGATGGATGAGTTGATCGGCGAACAGGGCTGCCCACAGGCATTTATCGCCTCATCATTACCCGTACTGGAGGGGGCCATTAACGCTATTCGTAATCGTTTTGGCACAATTCCACCTGAAATTAATATTGGGACATTCGATGAACACCCAATGCTGGGATTCCTCGCCAATAATGTCTGGTCAATGCAGCAGGATGAAAATGTTTGGGCGGAAAAAGCGTTCGATATGATGATGAGTGCTATTGATGACCAGCCAATTAAAGAAACTGTAAAAGTTGAGATGAAACTTATTAAGCGCGTAAGACAACCTTAATACGCCGCTATAAATAAATCGGCCTACTGAACCTGAATATATACGTTCAGTGGCTGCCTGTATCTGAAACCTGACCCGTCTTACTCTGCGGCTGCATTTTTCGCAATAAAGACGAGGGGAAACTGTACCCGGAGAATCATTATGGAAAGAATGCGTTTGTCGCGAGAAATCATTGAAACCTGCCTTGAAATGACCAGCCTTGGATTGAATCAGGGGACGGCGGGAAATGTGAGTGCGCGTTATGAAAATGGGATGCTGATCACGCCCAGCGGTATTCCTTACGAAAGACTTACTGAAAATATGATCGTGTATGTAGATAACGACGGGAAATATGATAAAGGACAATTACCCTCCAGTGAATGGCGTTTTCACCTGGCGGCATACCAGACGCGTCCGGATGCCAATGCGGTTGTCCATAACCATGCCGTACATTGCACGGCCGTTTCTATTCTTAATCGCCCTATCCCGGCAATTCACTACATGATTGCGGCGGCTGGGGGGAACTCTATTCCGTGTGCGCCTTATGCGACGTTTGGTACACGAGAGCTGTCAGAGCATGTGAGCGTCGCCCTGAAAAACCGTAAGGCAACGCTTTTACAGCACCATGGGTTGATTGCTTGTGAAGCGAATTTGGAAAAAGCACTGTGGTTGGCGCATGAAGTGGAAGTTCTGGCCCGCCTTTATCTGAGCACGCTGGCGATTGTCGACCCGGTGCCGGTGCTGGATGACGAGGAGATCGCCATTGTGCTGGAGAAATTCAAATCTTACGGATTACGCATTGAAGAGTAATTTCGCATAGCGAAAAGGAGAAATACGATGGCGAACAGAATGATTCTGAACGAAACGGCATGGTTTGGCCGGGGAGCTGTTGGTGCATTAACCGATGAAGTCATCCGTCGTGGTTATCGCAAAGCGTTGATTGTGACTGATAAAAATCTGGTGCAGTGCGGCGTTGTCGATAAGGTGACTTCCCGAATGGATGCTGCTGGTCTGGCATGGGAAATCTATTCAGGCGTTATTCCTAACCCAACCATTGCGGTAGTGCAGGAAGGGTTGGGTGTCTTTCAGCAAAGCGGCGCAGACTATCTGATCGCCATCGGCGGAGGCTCCCCTCAGGATACCTGTAAAGCGATTGGCATTATCAATAATAACCCTGAGTTTGCGGATGTACGCAGCCTTGAAGGGTTATCGCCAACGCACAGCCCGAGCGTGCCGGTTATGGCTATCCCAACCACCGCGGGAACGGCAGCGGAAGTGACCATTAACTACGTGATCACTGACGAAGAAAATCGGCGTAAGTTTGTTTGTGTCGACCCTCATGACATCCCACAGGTAGCGTTCATCGATGCTGACATGATGGACGGCATGCCAGCGGCGCTAAAAGCCGCCACCGGAGTGGATGCCCTGACCCATGCTATTGAGGGGTACATCACGCGGGCGGCGTGGGCGCTTACCGATGCGCTGCACATTAAAGCTATTGAAATGATAGCCGGGGCATTACGTGGTTCCGTTGCGGGCGATACCCAGGCCGGGGAAGCGATGGCGCTGGGCCAGTACGTGGCCGGGATGGGCTTTTCCAACGTTGGTCTGGGATTAGTGCATGGAATGGCACACCCGTTAGGCGCGTTTTATAACACGCCACACGGCGTAGCAAATGCCATTTTGCTGCCGCACGTGATGCGCTATAACGCCGAATTCACCGGGGAAAAATTTCGCGATATCGCCCGGGTGATGGGGGTTAAGGTTGAAGGGCTGACGCTGGCAGAGGCACGTAAAGCGGCAGTGGATGCCGTCTTCGCCCTTAACCGCGATGTAGGGATCCCACCGCATTTACGCGATGTTGGCGTACGTAAAGAGGATATTCCTGCGCTGGCGCAGGCGGCATTGGACGATGTTTGTACCGGGGGAAATCCCCGTGAAGCGAATCTTGGGGATATCGTTGAGCTGTACCACACCGCCTGGTAATTTTTCAGCGTGACGGCGTGAAAGCCTTATCCGGCCTACCGGGGTGTTCGACGTGTAGGCCAGATAAGCACAGCGCCATTCGGCAACAGACCTATCGCACCAACCGTAATTGCTGCAGGTTTCCGTCGATATGTAAGTCCGTTTGCAGCCGTGCGATATCGCGACACAGAAACGCCATCTCCTGGTGCATCTCTAGTTTCTTGCGCCACTTGTCCGGTACTTCATCAAGATGCGCGTAAATGCCTTCCAGATGTTGAAACTGTACGAGCAGCTGCGTGGCGCTTTTGGGACCAATACCTGCAACCCCCGGTACTTTCGAACTGCTGATCCCGGCCAGTCCCCAGTAATCAGGCAACTGCTGCGGCAGCACGCCAAACTCTTTCTCAATAAACGGTGCATCCAGCCAGCGCTTCTGGAAGTAGTCACGAATACGTAGCGTCGGGGAGAGCAACTGACAATAGCCTTTATCGGTTGAGACGATGGTAGCCTGATGTCCCGCCTGGCTCACTTTAACCGCCAGGGTTGCGGCTAAATCATCGGCTTCATTCCCGCTGGAGACCCAACAGCAGACACCGCGCTGTTTAAAAGCGGCGCGTAAGGCGGGCATTTCCTGGTGCAATTCATCAGGCATCGGGGGGCGACCGGCTTTGTAGTCAGGCAACCGTTGGTGACGCCAGCCGCTGTTGCGCGCTTCATCATCGAATACCGCCACGGCGTGCGTAGGCTGACTGTGCACAATCAGCTGATCGAGCGCGTGCTGGCACGTCTCTACGCAGGGTGAGCCCTGTACGGCGTGAATGCGGCGGATAAGATTCAGTGCATCGACAATGAGCAGGTGGACGGCCACGGTGTTCTCCCTAACAAATAAGTTTGTAGGGTAACATTCACGGCGAGGGGAGGCGAGTGTTGCGAAATAGCGTTATCCGTAGACCGGATGGCGGCGAGCGCCTCATCCGGCCTACAGATCCTGAAACGTGGTGGGACTTAATCGCAGGTGACAATCTTCATCGCCAGACCGCCGCGAGATGTTTCACGGTATTTGGCGTTCATGTCTTTACCGGTTTCGTACATGGTCTCGATGACTTTATCAAGGCACACGCGCGGTTCGCTGGTACGGCGCAGCGCCATACGTGCGGCGTTCACTGCTTTAACCGAAGCAATGGCGTTACGCTCAATGCACGGTACCTGCACCTGGCCGGCAACCGGATCGCAGGTCAGACCCAGGTTATGTTCCATACCGATTTCCGCCGCGATGCACACCTGCATTGGGCTACCGCCCAGCAGTTCAGCCAGACCGGCCGCAGCCATGGAGCAGGCAACGCCGACTTCACCCTGACAGCCCACTTCGGCGCCAGAGATTGAGGCGTTCATCTTGTACAGTGAACCAATGGCGCTCGCGACCAGCATGTAGCGTGCCAGCGAGTTAGCGTTCACTTCGCGGATAAACTTGTCGTAGTACGCCAGCACGGCAGGAACAATCCCGCATGCGCCATTAGTTGGCGCCGTAACCACGCGTCCACCGGCAGCGTTTTCTTCGTTCACGGCCAGCGCGAACATGTTGATCCAGTCAACAACCGCCATCGGATCAGTGGTGGTTTTGTCGCTGCTGACCAGCATACGACGCAGCGCCGCCGCGCGACGTGGAACGCGCAGTTTGCCCGGCAATACACCTTCGGTGGTGATGCCGCGCTCAATCCCGCTGCGCATGACGTCCCAGACGTTGGCGAAGTGTTGTTCCAGCTCTTCTTTGCTGTGCAGCGCCAGTTCGTTTTGCATCATCAGACCGGAAAGTGACAGGCCGGTTTCCTGGCAATGACGTTGCAAATCAGCCGCAGATTTATACGGATACGGCACGTTTACCGGCGAGTTGTTCGGTAAACCAAAATGTTCTTCATCAACGATGAACCCACCGCCAATGGAATAGTAAGTCTGGCTGTAAATGGCTTTTTCGCCCGCCAGTGCGGTAATACGCATCCCGTTTTCGTGCAGGGACAGATTGTCCGCATGGAAATTCATGCACTTGTCGACCGGGAACTCGACCTCATGTTGACCGTCCGCCAGCAGCAAACGTCCATGAGTATTCACATCCTGGATAAAGGCCGGGATGGCATCAATGTCTACGGTATCCGGCAGATTACCCGCCAGGCCCATAATAATCGCGATGTCGGTATGGTGACCTTTCCCCGTCAGAGACAAGGAGCCATAGACATCAACCACTACGCGGGTTACGTCAGTGAGAATTCCGCGTGCAATCAGGTCATCCGTGAATTGTTTGCCTGCTTTCATCGGGCCAACAGTGTGGGAGCTGGAAGGGCCAATGCCGATTTTGAAAATATCGAATACGCTAATCATGAGGCGTCCATTGTGTATCGAGGTGCGCCGCCCCGAGGAGCGGCGCAGGGGAATTAACTGAACAGAGAGTAGAAAATAGCGGAGATAGCGATCAGGCCCATAATCACAACGAAGACGTTGCTGATATGGCCGCTGTATTTACGCATTGCCGGTACTTTCTGAATTGCATACATCGGCATCAGGAACAGAATCATCGCGATGATTGGGCCACCCAGGGTTTCAATCATACCGAGGATACTTGGGTTCAGCGTCGCCACAATCCAGGTGGTTACCAGCATGAACAGCGCAGTGATTTTGTTCAGTTTGTTGATTTCGATGGTTTTGCCTTTGCCGCGCAGAGACTTAATCACCATACCGTTGAAACCTTCACGTGCGCCCAGGTAGTGGCCAAGGAAGGATTTGGTGATAGCGATAATCGCGATAATCGGTGCCATCCAGGCAATGATCGGCGCGTTAAAGTGGTTTGCCAGGTAAGACAGGATAGAGATGTTCTGCTCTTTCGCTGCGGCCAGATCCGCTGGGGTCAGGCTAAATACGCAGCTGAAGACGAAGAACATAACGGTCAGCACCATCATGATGTGAGCGAATGCCAGAATCTTAGAGCATTTCTTCTCAGCTTCATCACCGTATTCTTCACGCTTCGCCACGGCGAAGGAGGAGATGATTGGTGAGTGGTTGAAGGAGAACACCATTACCGGAATTGCCAGCCACAGGGTCAACAGCAGTCCGTTGCCGGTGGTTGCTGCAGAGTCAAAGGACAGGGTTTCCAGAACGGCACCGCTCCACTGAGGGATCAGGTACAGCGCCAGCAGCATCAGGGCGGCAACAAACGGGAATACCAGGATGCTCATCGCCTTCACGATCATCTGCTCACCGAAACGCACGATGGTCATCATGCCGACAATCAGGATCAGAGACAGGATTGCGCGCGGCGGCGGCGTAATTGCCAGCTGGTGGGTCAGGAAGCTTTCGACGGTGTTGGTGATTGCTACGCTGTAGACCAACAGAATTGGGTAGATAGCGAAGAAGTAGAGCAGGGTAATCAGTTTACCTGCGCCTACACCAAAGTGCTCTTCTACAACTTCAGTAATGTCTTCACCCGGATTTTTACCGGACAGCACGAAGCGAGTCAGGCCGCGGTGTGCAAAGAAGGTCATTGGGAAAGCGAGGATCGCCATGATGATCAGCGGAATCATACCGCCTACGCCTGCGTTAATCGGCAGGAACAATACACCCGCGCCAATCGCCGTGCCGTAAAGGCCCAGCATCCACATGGTATCTGTCTTGCGCCATGCGCTGCGGGTCTGGCCCGTAACGATAGTGCTGGTTTGAGTGTTTTCCATCTATTTCTCCTGGAGGAAGCTTAAAAAGTCGGGTTTGGGGTCAATCCAATGAGAAAATACCCGACTGTAAATCGAAATTCGTTGAGCGATTTTTTATATAATTTTTCGCCGTAATAATTTGCGGGCGGAAAGATACATTTTAGTAATGAATGTATCAGTGATCGCGATCCCAAATGCAATAATCCACCTTTTATGTGGATAAATTTGGACCATTAATCTGTTAAAAAATAGTCAAAGCGAATTTACGGGCGCGAAGGCTAACATTAACGACATATATCATGAAAGCGAAGGCGCGAAGATACGAGCGTTACGCTGTAAAAACTGTTGTTTTTAGAGGATTTTGGCGACTAATAATAATTTCCTAAGATAAATCACGGTTGGGTTTTAAAGGTAATCGTTTGCGCAGCGCGTTATTTTTAATGAAACATCATCAGTATTTATATGATCGTCTGAGCTATGTGACTGGTATCACTAAAAAAAGCCGGGAGGCTGATGCGCCAAACCCGGCTTTGATATGGACAAAACTGTCACCGCGATAGCGTCTGCTGGCGGCTGTTGGAGGTTAGGCGCAAATCTCGTAGCAAGGGATATACGCGGAGCCAGGTAACTTCATACGATGCTGTGCAACAAAGCCCTGCAGGAGATCGTCCATGCGGCGCATCATTTCGCGGTCACCGTGGATTTTGTACGGGCCAAACTCTTCGATGGCGCGGATCCCGACTTCCTTCACGTTACCGGCTACAATCCCCGAGAACGCACGGCGCAGGTCTGCCGCCAGTACTTCCACGGGTTGATCCGGGTACAGCTTCAGGTTAGCCATGTTTTCATGGGACGGCTCGAACGGCATCTGCAAATCAGGCGCGATACGAATCGACCAGTTAAAGCTGTAGGCATCACCGGTGTCACGGCGGTTCTCTTTCACCAGCGGCATCGCTTTTTTCATCAGACGAGCCACTTCTGCTGCATCGTCTATGATAATGCGATAGTGGCGACGCGCATCTTCCCCCAGCGTGTGCACGATAAATTCGTCCAGCACGCGGAAGTAATCGGCGCTCTCTTTTGGTCCAGTCAGGATCAGCGGTAAAACCTGATCTTTGTTGGCCGGGTTCATCAGGATCCCCAGCAGATACAGCAGCTCTTCTGCTGTCCCTACGCCGCCAGGGAAGATGATTATACCGTGGGCGATACGCACGAACGCTTCCAGACGTTTTTCAATGTCCGGCATGATTATCAGTTCGTTAACCAGCGGGTTAGGCGGCTCAGCGGCAATGATTGACGGTTCGGTCATACCGATAAAGCGGCTGTCTTTGTATCGTTGCTGGGCGTGACCGACCGCAGCGCCTTTCATTGGCGCTTCCATCGCCCCCGGACCACAGCCGGTACAGATGTTCAGTTCGCGCAGGCCCAATTGGGTACCAACGCGACGGGCGTACAGGTACTCATTTTCGTTGATTGAGTGACCCCCCCAGCAGACGACCATGTTCGGCGCTTCACCCACGTGTAGCGCCCGGGCATTGCGCAGGATCGAGAATACCAGGTTGGTAATATGCACCGAGCTTTCGAGATCCAGATGCTGAAAGCGACCGGCGTTATGGATCTGGCCATTGACGAACAGAATGTCGCGCAGCACAGCAAACAGGTTGGCCTGCAGTGCGCGAATAATGCGTCCATCAACAAACGCATCTTCAGGCGGGTTGATCAGTTCCAGCTTTACGCCCCGTTCGCGGCGCAGCACGTTAATGTCGAAACTTTCAAAGCGTGACAGCAGCTCTTTGCTGTTGTCGGTCAAACTGCCGGAGTTCAGAACGGCAAGCGAACAGTTACGAAACAGTTGATACAGGTCGCTGCTGGCCGTGCGTTTAAGCATATCGACTTCCAGCTGCGACAACATGTCCATTGAGCCAAGCGGGCTAATATGTGTAATCAAGTAAACTCCTTATGGGACGCAACACGTCATTCCCTGTTGATTACAATAGCCCTGGCTTATGACCTTTCACAACCTTGCGCGCGGAATCCGGCACGCAAAATTGAGAAAAAAGATTACTGACGTACCAGACGCCCCGTTGCTGGGGTGAAATCTGTGTTGGTGCGCCATGGGTTAATGTCCAGGCCGCCACGTCGCGTGTAGCGCGCGTAAACGCTCAGTTTCTCCGGTTGGCAGAAGCGCAGAATGTCATTGAAAATGCGTTCCACGCACTGCTCGTGAAACTCATTATGGTGACGGAAGGAGACCAGATAACGCAGCAGCTTCTCGCGATCGATTTTTCGTCCGCGATACTGAATCTGTATGGAGCCCCAGTCCGGCTGGTGGGTGATCAAGCAGTTAGACTTCAGCAGATGGCTGACCAGCGTCTCTTCCACCGCTTTTTCACCGCCAACGGCATTTTCCAGATACTCTGTGCTGAACTGGTAGTTATTGATGACGATATCCTGATTGTCGATACAGGTGCCGTTAAAGTGGGCTATCGGTTGTCCTTCCAGTTCGTCAAGACGGTACAGCGCTACGCTGACATCACCCTGAGCACAAGCGCGCAGATCGTTTTCCAGCGTCTGGCGTACCGCATCCCAGGAATCAAAACGCGTCTGGTTAAAACTGTTCAGGTAAAGCTTAAAGCTTTTCGATTCGATCAGATTTACGCTGGTGTAATCCAGTTCTACATGACCGACCGCTACCTGCGGTAAACCGTTGGCATTCAGCCAAGACAGTTCATATAGCGTCCAGATATCGGCACCGTGAAAAGGCAGATTATCGGCCTGTAAATCCAGCGGGTCGCGGTTCAGGCTGCGTGGAACGCCCTGCAGCAGGCTGGCATCGTAATTGTCACGGTAATCTGTTGATTTACCGAGAGTCAGGTCGTCAAGCGCCTGATGATTTTCATAAGAGGACATGTTTCACCGTCATAAACCAGATACACTATGCGACAAGTGTATCCTGGCTTTTGTGAAGAGAGAAATCAGTGGACGAATTGACAGCGCAGGCGTTGACAGCCTTTACGACACGTTATTGCGACGCATGGCATGAAAAAAACAACAGCTGGCCCCTCAGCGAAGAGCTGTATGGCGTACCTTCTCCGTGCATCATTTCTTCCACAGACGATGCGGTATTCTGGCAACCTCAGCCTTTTGTCGGCGAAAAAAACCTCAATGCGGTTGAACGCGCCTTTGATATCGTGATACAACCAGCCGTTCACGCTTTTTACACCACCCAGTTTGCCGGGGACATGCACGCGCAGTTTGCGGATGAAAAGCTAACGCTGCTGCAAACCTGGAGCGAAGACGACTTCAGGCGCGTTCAGGAAAACCTGATTGGTCACCTGGTTACGCAAAAGCGCCTCAAGCTGTCGCCTACGCTTTTTATTGCCACCCAGGACAATGAGCTTGACGTCATTTCGGTGTGCAATCTCTCCGGTGAAGTGTGCAAAGAAACGCTGGGAACCCGTAAACGAACGGTGCTGGCAGACTCACTTGCGGAATTTCTCACTCAGCTTAAGCCAGTTCTGTAATCCAGATTGCCCTGAACCTTGTGAGAGATCTCTTACAAACCCTGTAGGACATTGCCAGGTAATAAGTAAAGACTTAATGAACGGATAAAATAATTATTCCTTATTATTCATAAAGTTAATGTTTTATTGTCAACTTTCATACGAAAATAATCTTAAGGGAGTGTCTGTAAGCATCTTGTAAGACAAGGCGAAACAGGCGATTCTATATCTGTCGACAAGGAGTCGCACAACGAAGAGAACATCAGGATGATGGCTCTTCGGCAGGACACACCAGGACGGTGCAACAAGGACAGGCTTCAGGATGAAGCAAAGCGGAAAGCGCTGGATGCGTTAAGGGACACCTCCAGGATGGAGAATGAGAGCCGGTCAGGATGTTCGGCGGGTCAGGATGGCCAGGACACTTCAGGATGAAGTTTTCACATCGGGGTGATGTGAGCAGGATGCACAAGTTCAGGATGGACAAGGTCGCAAGACCACAGGAAAAGTTGTCACGGATGAGCAGGGAGCACTAAAAGTAGCTGGAACGCTGCGAAACGAACCGGGAGCACTGTTTTTACAGTGCTCCCTTTTTTTATTTCCCTTCACTAGTGCTATTCTTCGCGCCAGATTTTTCATCATTGAGGTTAATTTCATGACGACTCATGACCGTGTGCGCCAGCAGTTACACGCGCTTGAAGCGCTACTGCGTGAACATAATCACTGGCGGTTGGATGAGCCTGCAGAGCATCTGTTTACCAGCACGCAGCCTTTTTGTATGGATACCATGGAGCCGGTTGAGTGGCTGCAATGGGTATTGATTCCCCGCATGCATACGCTGATTGATAACGCTCAGCCGCTTCCGCAGGCTTTTGCCGTCGCACCGTATTACGAAATGGCGTTGGCAGCCGATCACCCGCAACGCGAAATTCTCCTGACGGCATTGCAGGAGTTGGATGCACTGTTTACAAGTGATAACGCCTGATGCTGGAGATTCTGTATCAGGACGAATGGCTGGTCGCAGTTAACAAACCTTCGGGCTGGTTGGTTCACCGCAGTTGGCTCGACCGGGATGAGAAAGTGGTGGTGATGCAAACGGTACGCGACCAGATTGGTCAGCACGTTTTTACCGCCCACCGACTCGACAGACCGACTTCCGGGGTACTGCTGATGGGGCTGTCCAGCGAAGCCGGGCGGCTGCTGTCACAGCAATTTGAACATCATCAAATTCAGAAACGCTATCATGCGATTGTGCGTGGCTGGCTGATGGATGATGCCGTGCTGGATTACCCGCTGGTCGAAGAACTGGATAAGATCGCCGATAAATTTGCCCGTGATGATAAAGGCCCGCAGCCTGCCGTCACCCATTATCGCGGTTTGGCGACGGTTGAGATGCCGGTAGCGACCGGACGTTATCCGACGACCCGTTACGGATTGGTGGAACTGGATCCTAAAACCGGTCGAAAACACCAGCTCAGACGCCATCTGGCGCACTTACGCCATCCGATTATCGGTGACAGTAAGCACGGTGATTTGCGGCAAAACCGCAGCGCCGCTGAGCACTTTGGCTGTCAGCGTTTGATGCTTCATGCCAGCCAGCTTGCGCTGACTCATCCTTTTACCGGCGAACCGCTGGTTATTCGCGCCGGGCTGGATGATGTCTGGATGCAGGCGCTATCACAGTTTGGCTGGCGTGGACTTCTCCCTGAGAATGAAAGGGTTGAGTTCAGCGGGCTGTCAGGTCAGGATGAGCAGATAGATTCTTAAGTCCCAGGAGATTACGGTTATGGCGGAAATTGGAATTTTTGTCGGCACGATGTACGGAAACGCGTTGCTGGTTGCCGAAGAGGCCGAAGCTATTTTGACGGCGCAGGGCCATAAAGCCACGGTGTTCGAAGATCCCGAGCTCAGCGACTGGCAGGAATATCAGGAAAAATATGTGCTGGTGGTGACCTCAACGACCGGGCAGGGCGATCTGCCGGATAGCATCGTGCCGCTGTTTCAGGGGATCAAAGATAATCTCGGTTTCCAGCCAAATCTGCATTACGGGGTAATTGCGCTGGGTGACAGTAGCTATGTTAATTTCTGCAATGGCGGCAAGCAGTTCGATGCACTGTTGCAGGAACAAAGCGCCCACCGTGTTGGGGAAATGCTGCTGATTGACGCCAGCGAGCATCCTGAACCGGAAAGCGAATCCAATCCCTGGGTAGAAAACTGGGGAACCTTGCTTAAATAACCTTTCGCCCGGCAGCGCTTTGCTTGCACGGGCCTGTTACTCTCTTTTGGATCGTAGGCCGGGTAAGGCGTTGCTACCCGGCAACAAAACTCCCACCAAACGCCAATTTCGTGAAGCATCTTCCATTCCCTTAGGCTTATGCCATAAACAACCTCATTCACCTCCCGCAATGTTGTGTTTTTGCACGGTGAGGGTAAGAGGCACTCCTTCATATACTTTTCCCGTCAGTTCCCGAAAAGGCAGCGAGTCAGAATAAAACGGCCCTGAGCTGTACCAAAACTGCCACACACTAACCTCTCATTCTGATCACCCTACAGGTGCTGTACAGAATGAACTGGCGAAAGCCAAGATTCAGGAGTGCAACAATGAGTTCATTAAGTCAGGCGGCGAGCAGCGCGGAAAAACGCACTAACGCTCGCTACTGGATAGTGGTGATGCTGTTTATCGTCACATCCTTCAACTACGGCGATCGCGCCACCTTATCCATTGCCGGCTCGGAGATGGCCAAAGATATTGGTCTGGATGCGGTAGGGATGGGGTATGTATTCTCCGCTTTTTCATGGGCCTATGTTATCGGTCAGATCCCCGGCGGCTGGCTGCTCGACCGCTTCGGTTCAAAACGTGTTTACTTCTGGTCCATTTTTATCTGGTCGATGTTTACCCTGCTGCAGGGCTTCGTCGATATCTTCAGCGGCTTCGGCATTATCGTTGCGCTGTTTACCCTGCGCTTCCTCGTGGGGTTAGCCGAAGCGCCATCCTTCCCCGGCAACAGTCGTATTGTGGCGGCGTGGTTCCCGGCGCAGGAAAGGGGCACGGCGGTCGCTATTTTTAACTCGGCGCAGTACTTTGCCACCGTGATCTTCGCGCCAATCATGGGCTGGTTGACCCACGAAGTGGGCTGGTCGCATGTGTTCTTCTTTATGGGCGGTCTCGGGATTGTTATCAGTTTTATCTGGCTGAAGGTGATTCATGAACCGAACCAGCATCCGGGCGTAAACCAAAAAGAGCTGGACTACATTGCCGAAGGCGGAGCGCTGATCAATATGGATCTGGCGGCAGCCAAAGCCAAAGTGCCGTTCAGCGTGAAGTGGGGGCAGATCAAGCAACTGCTGGGCTCACGAATGATGATCGGTATTTATATCGGCCAATACTGCATAAACGCGCTGACCTACTTCTTTATCACCTGGTTCCCGGTTTATCTGGTACAGGCACGCGGTATGTCGATTTTGAAAGCCGGTTTTGTTGCCTCGGTTCCGGCCATTTGCGGATTCGCAGGCGGCGTACTCGGCGGCATTATTTCCGACTGGTTGATGCGCCGTACCGGTTCGCTGAATATCGCCCGTAAAACGCCAATCGTACTGGGTATGCTGTTGTCGATGGTGATGGTGTTCTGTAACTACGTCAACATGGAGTGGATGATCATCGGCTTTATGGCGCTGGCCTTCTTCGGCAAAGGTATCGGTGCGTTGGGATGGGCGGTGATGGCCGATACTGCGCCAAAAGAGATCAGCGGTTTGAGCGGCGGTCTGTTCAATATGTTTGGCAACATCTCCGGTATCGTCACGCCAATTGCTATCGGCTACATCGTAGGTACCACTGGCTCGTTTAACGGTGCGTTGATTTACGTCGGGGTGCATGCGCTGATTGCTGTAGTGAGCTATCTGGTGCTGGTGGGTGATATTAAACGTATCGAACTGAAACCTGTCGCAGGGCAATGATGATGACAACACAATCGAGTCCCATTATTACCGATATGAAGGTCATCCCGGTGGCCGGTCATGACAGCATGCTGCTCAATATTGGCGGGGCGCATAACGCATACTTTACCCGCAATATCGTCGTGCTCACCGATAACGCCGGAAATACCGGCGTCGGTGAAGCGCCGGGCGGTGAAGTGATTTATCAGACGCTGGTGGACGCGATTCCACAAGTGTTGGGTCAGGAAGTCGCGCGCCTGAATAAAGTGGTTCAGCAGGTGCATAAAGGCAACCAGGCCGCTGATTTTGACACCTTTGGCAAAGGTGCCTGGACCTTTGAACTGCGGGTTAATGCGGTGGCCGCGCTGGAAGCCGCACTGCTCGACCTGCTGGGCAAGGCGCTGAACGTGCCGGTCTGCGAACTGTTAGGGCCTGGCAAGCAGCGCGATGCGGTCACCGTGCTCGGCTATCTGTTCTACGTGGGAGATCGTAGCAAAACCGATCTGCCGTATCTCGATAGCACGCCGGGCAACCATGAGTGGTATCACCTGCGTCACCAGCAGGCGATGAACAGTGAGGCGGTGGTACGTCTGGCTCAGGCTTCGCAGGATCGCTACGGCTTTAAAGATTTCAAACTCAAAGGCGGTGTGCTGCCTGGCGAGCAGGAAATCGACACCGTTCGCGCGTTGAAACAATGTTTCCCGGATGCGCGTATTACGGTCGACCCTAACGGTGCCTGGCTACTGGATGAAGCTATCTCCTTGTGTAAAGGGCTGAACGATGTTCTGACTTACGCCGAAGATCCGTGCGGCGCAGAACAGGGCTTTTCTGGCCGCGAAGTGATGGCCGAGTTCCGCCGTGCAACCGGTCTGCCGGTAGCAACGAATATGATAGCCACCAACTGGCGTGAGATGGGCCATGCGGTGATGCTCTACTCGGTAGATATTCCACTGGCCGATCCGCACTTCTGGACCCTTTCCGGCGCGGTACGCGTGGCACAGCTATGCGATGACTGGGGACTGACCTGGGGCTGCCACTCTAACAATCATTTTGATATTTCCCTGGCGATGTTCACCCACGTCGGTGCCGCTGCGCCGGGCAACCCAACGGCGATCGACACCCACTGGATCTGGCAGGAGGGCGATTGCCGCCTGACCAAAAATCCGCTGGAGATTAAACACGGAAAAATTGCGGTACCCGACGCGCCCGGCCTGGGCGTGGAACTGGACTGGGATCAGGTACAGAAAGCGCATGAAGCCTATAAAGCGCTGCCCGGCGGCGCGCGTAATGACGCAGGCCCGATGCAGTATCTGATCCCTGGATGGACTTATGACCGTAAACGTCCCGTTTTCGGCCGCCACTAATTTTGAATAAGGACTTAATTATGAGCGCACAATTTACTACCCCAGTCGTAACCGCGATGCAGGTGATCCCGGTTGCGGGCCATGACAGCATGCTGATGAATCTGAGCGGCGCACATGCCCCGTTCTTCACGCGTAATATTGTGATTATCAAAGATAACTCCGGTCATACTGGCGTGGGTGAGATTCCCGGCGGCGAAAAAATTCGTCAGACCCTGGAAGATGCCATTCCGCTGGTGGTGGGCAAAACGTTAGGTGAATACAAAAACGTACTGAATGCGGTCCGCAATACCTTTGCCGATCGTGATGCCGGTGGACGCGGTTTGCAGACCTTCGATTTACGTACCACTATTCATGTGGTTACCGGGATCGAAGCGGCCATGTTGGATCTGCTGGGTCAGCATCTGGGCGTTAACGTCGCATCTCTGCTGGGCGACGGTCAGCAGCGTAGCGAAGTTGAAATGCTGGGTTATCTGTTCTTCGTCGGTAACCGTAACGCGACGCCGCTGCCGTATCAGAGCCAGCCGGATGAGAAATGCGACTGGTATCGCCTGCGTCATGAAGAGGCGATGACCCCGGATGCAGTGGTGCGCCTGGCGGAAGCCGCATATGAGAAATATGGTTTTAACGATTTCAAACTGAAAGGCGGGGTGTTGGCCGGGGAAGAAGAAGCGGAATCTATTGTGGCGCTGGCGAAACGCTTTCCACAGGCACGTGTCACGCTCGATCCCAATGGCGCGTGGTCGCTGAATGAAGCGATTAAAATTGGTAAATACCTGAAAGGATCGCTGGCTTATGCGGAAGATCCGTGCGGTGCCGAGCAGGGGTTCTCAGGCCGTGAAGTCATGGCGGAATTCCGTCGTGCTACCGGTCTGCCGACCGCCACCAACATGATCGCCACCGACTGGCGTCAGATGGGACATACGCTGTCGTTGCAGTCCGTGGATATCCCGCTGGCGGATCCGCACTTCTGGACTATGCAGGGTTCTGTCCGCGTTGCGCAGATGTGTCATGAGTTTGGGCTGACCTGGGGCTCGCACTCTAACAACCACTTTGATATTTCGCTGGCGATGTTTACTCATGTTGCGGCGGCGGCGCCCGGCAAAATTACCGCTATCGATACCCACTGGATCTGGCAGGAAGGCAATCAACGCCTGACCAAAGAGCCGTTTGAAATCAAAGGCGGCATGGTGCAGGTACCGGTGAAGCCGGGTCTGGGCGTGGAGCTGGATATGGATCAGGTTATGAAAGCTCATGAGCTGTATCAGCAACATGGACTGGGAGCGCGCGATGATGCCATGGGAATGCAGTTTCTGATCCCGAACTGGACGTTTGATAATAAGCGTCCGTGCATGGTACGCTAAGCGAACTGGGACCGCTCCCATAAAGGGGCGGTTTTTCTCCTGGTGTATGCTTAACACAGTCAACATGCGTAAGGATGCTTTATGAAAATAGTAATCGCACCGGATTCCTATAAGGAAAGTTTGAGTGCGCTTGAAGTGGCAACGGCTATTGAGCTGGGATTTCGTGAGATCTGGCCTGAGGCGAATTACGTGAAGATCCCGGTCGCGGATGGCGGTGAGGGAACGGTCGAAGCGATGGTTGCCGCAACGCAAGGCCACCTTGTGCATGTTGATGTTACCGGCCCTCTGGGTAAAACGATTCAGGCATTTTATGGTTTATCCGGGGATGAGCGTTCGGCGTTTATCGAAATGGCGGCCGCCAGCGGACTGGAGCAGGTTCCCGCAGGTTTACGCGATCCGCTGAAAACGACCTCCTGGGGCACCGGGGAGCTAATCCGTCATGCGCTGGACGCGGGCGTTGAACATATCATTATCGGCATTGGCGGCAGCGCCACCAATGATGGCGGTGCCGGGATGGTGCAAGCGCTGGGAGCAAAATTACTGGATGCGCAAAATAACGATATTGCTCATGGCGGGACTGGCCTTGAATCACTCGCCCGGATTGATATTTCTCAGCTAGACCCGCGTCTTGCCGCGTGCCGTATTGAAGTGGCCTGCGATGTGACTAATCCGTTGACCGGTGAAGAGGGGGCCTCTGCGGTCTTCGGTCCGCAAAAGGGGGCGACGCCGGAGATGATTCTTCGTCTTGATCGGGCGCTCACGCATTATGCGCAACTCATTGCCCGCGATCTGGACGTCAACGTGCTGGAACTGGCGGGTGGTGGCGCGGCTGGTGGTATGGGGGCGGCACTGTATGCGTTTTGCGGCGCACAGTTACGCTGCGGTATTGAGGTTGTGACGGATGCGTTACACCTCGACGACTGCGTTGCGGATGCGGATTTAGTGGTCACGGGTGAAGGACGTATCGACAGCCAGACCATTCACGGTAAGGTTCCGGTTGGCGTGGCGAAGGTGGCAAAGCGTTACAACAAACCGGTTATCGGCATTGCCGGGAGCCTGACGGCTGATGTCGGTGTTGTACATGAGCATGGGCTGGATGCGGTTTTTAGCGTTATCTATACCGTTTGCACACTGGATGAGGCGCTGAAGAACGCGAGTGAGAACGTGCGAATGACGGCGCGAAACGTGGCCGCGACCCTGAAAGCGGGTCAGCAATTACGTTGAATGATGTGGCATGAAAGCCGGATAAGACGCGTGAGCGTCGTCATCCGGCAATCAGATCTTTACCCTAACAACTTCTTCGCTTCGCGCGCAACGTTATCCATTTCATCCAGAAGCTCTAAAAACTCAGGCTCCAGCTCTTCTTCTTTGCTCCCGCTACGTAATTGCTGCTCAATCAGCTGACACAGGTTTTTCATGCGGGGAACGCCGCTATAACCGCAACTGCCATGCAGTTTATGGATCATATCCACCAGTCCTTCAGGGTTTTCACCGACCAGCTGTTCTTCAATTTTGTTACGCACTTCGGGCAGAAAATCGAGCAGCATTTGCAGCATATCCCGCGCCAGATCGTTTTTACCGGCGGCTTGCCTTAACGCCAGTTGCCAGTCGAGTGTGGTATTCGGATTGACGACCGGTTCAACAGCGAGCGCCCTCAGCGATGAGCTCGCGCCGGGTTTGTAGCGTAACAGCAGATTATGCAGCTTATCTTCTTCGATAGGCTTCGCCAGGTAATCGTTCATCCCGGCGCTGAGCAGCTTCTCTTTTTGCCCGGCCATGGCATGCGCGGTGACCGCAATGACCGGCGTCTGTTGTTGATGAGGAAGCTGGTGGATCAGTTCGCAGGCGCGAATACCGTCCATGTCTGGCATCTGAATATCCATCAGGATGAGATCAAACTGCATCTGTTTGGCGCGATCCACTGCCTGATGTCCGCTGTCGCAGAGCACGACGTGCTGCACTTTATCTTCCAGCAGTGCGCCAATCAGCTTGAGGTTCGCCGGGTTGTCGTCCACCGCCATGACGGTCATCGCAATTTTGCTCTCGTCTAACAGCAGCGGAGCCGCGCTGTGGTTCAGTTGACAATACTCTGTCAACGCTGGCAGTAAGCGGGTTGAGGTAAGAGGTTTCAACAGGCACGCCGCCGCGCCGCCCTGCTTTAATTTCTCAGCGTTGATCTGCGCATGGCAAGGCAGAGCCAGTAACAAAAAGTCGGTCATCGCCGCTGCGCTTGCCAGCCGCTCATGCTGCATAGTGAGCGGTTCGCGTAAAGTGACCGGTATGCCAAGCAGCAGAATATCGTAATGATCCTTCGGCAGCCCGGAGAATGAAGGGCTGTAAATCACCTCTAGCGGCGTTTCACTCAAGATATCTAACGTGCATTGCGCGGCTGTGGCGTTAGGTTCAACGTAGGCCAGCCGCTTTCCGGTCAGACAGTGCGTGGTTGAGCGATCCACGAGAACGTTAGGGTTGAGATCGAGGCTGATATGGAACCAGAACGTGGAGCCCCGGTTCGGCTGGCTGTGGAAGGAGATATCCCCGCCCATTTCATTGACCAGCTTTTGCGTAATGACCAGGCCCAGTCCTGTCCCGCC
Source organism: Citrobacter sp. RHBSTW-00599 (assembly GCF_013784065.1). NCBI lineage: Bacteria > Pseudomonadati > Pseudomonadota > Gammaproteobacteria > Enterobacterales > Enterobacteriaceae > Citrobacter > Citrobacter sp. RHBSTW-00599. The sequence goes on from NZ_CP056717.1 coordinate 1,059,487, forward strand.
GTGGCGGCGGGAAATACTGGCATCGGCCTGGCGGAAGGCCTGGAACAGGCGTGACTGATCGCGCTCAGGGATGCCAATTCCGGTATCGCGGATTTGCACTTCAATTTGCACTTTCGTGTTACTGAGGGCGCGTTTCTCGACCAGAATGTCGATATTACCGCCTTCGGTAAATTTGATGGCATTGCCAACCAGATTAGTGATTACCTGCTGTAAGCGCAGCGGGTCCCCGATGACGTTGTCCGGCACGTCATTCTTAATATTTAGCGTCAGCTCAAGCCCTTTATCATGGGATGAGTGCGCTAACAGCGTGACGACGTCATCCAGCGTGCTACGCAGCGGGAATGGGATGCTTTCCAGAATCAGTTTGCCCGCCTCAAGTTTGGAGAAGTCGAGCACATCATTGATGATGGCCAACAGATTGTTGGCCGAGCGTTCAATCGTATTCAGGTGATCGCGCTGCGTCGTGTTGAGCTCGGTTTTAAGCGTCAGGCGGGTGAAGCCAATCACGCCATTCAGCGGCGTACGCAGCTCATGCGACATGTTAGCCAGAAACTCAGACTTAATACGCGCCGCTTCCTGGGCGCGTTTCTTCGCCAGATCCAGTTCGACGTTCTGGATTTCCATCTGCTCCAACGTTTCGCGCAGGTCAGAGGTGGCCTGGTCGATGTTGTGCTGCATCTCTTCATGGTAGGCCGCAAGTGACATCGCCATCGAGTTGATGCCATTTTTGAGCATATCCAGCTCGCCCAACATGAAACCTTCGACGCGGCTGTCGAGCTGTCCTCTACGTATTCGGTCAACGGTATTTACCATATTGCGAATCGGGCCAGTCACGTCGCGCATCAGACGCCAGCCAAAAATTAACGCAATACCGATACAAAACAGCATCATTACGCTGGAGATAAAGATCTCTTTATACTGCTGCAATCGTACTGACTTGAGGTCCAGCTCAAGCGCCACATACCCCAGCATATTTTCCGTATTTTTGGCGTCGCTGACGGCAGATTCATCCGGCGAATAGCTTTCCGATATAATTGGCGTTCGTAGGATCATGATATCCCCGAGCCGGGTGACGCTCAGCTTACGGGGAAATGGTGAACCGGTTGCCAGCTGCATTTCAGACGGATCGAGATGAAAATTGGATGTGACAAACAGCCGGTTATTCTCGTCATAGACAGAAATTGCCCGCACGATATCGGAATGGCGACGATGCAGCACGCTGATAAGTTGGCCGATGGATTCTCTGTTTTGCAGATTCATGCCATATTCGCTGGAGACCGCGAGTGGCTCAATGATGCTGGCGCCAGCATCTTCCAGTTGACGCTGCAAGTCGTTATAGCGATGCACAACAAAAAAGATACTGAGCAGCAAACCAATCAGGACGGTCGGGGCCAGGATCAGAATCATCATGCGTGCGCGCAGGCTGTAGTTGGTCATGGAGTTCCGTTATGGGACAATTAGGGTCACACTGTTAAATAGAGATATATCTCGTCGATGGCGCAATTCTACTCTGCAAAACGACGCGTGACGACGCGTCAGATCATAACCGTTACCGTCAATGACCTTGATCCTTTCGGCCAGGGCGTTGCTCGCCATAACGGAAAGGCGTTGTTTATACCGGAATTGCTACCTCAGGAAAGCGCCGAGGTGGTGATTACCGAAGATAAAAAACAGTTCGCCCGCGCGCAAGTAAAACGACGTTTAAACGACAGTCCGCAGCGTGAAGTGCCACGTTGCCCGCATTTTGGCGTGTGCGGCGGCTGCCAGCAGCAGCATGCCAGCATCTCGTTGCAGCAGCGTAGCAAAAGCGCGGCGTTGTCGCGTTTAATGAAATGTGAAGTGTCGGATGTTATAGCTGATACCCCGTGGGGCTATCGTCGTCGCGCCAGGTTGAGCCTGAACTATCGGCCAAAAGAACAAAAATTGCAGATGGGGTTTCGCAAATCCGCATCCAGCGACATTATCGATGTCAAACAATGCCCTATTTTGGTGCCCCAGCTTGAAGCGCTCTTGCCCCACATCCGGGCGTGTCTGGAAAGTCTGCAAGGGTTACGCCATCTTGGTCATGTCGAGCTGGTGCAGGCGGGGAGCGGAACCCTGATGATTTTGCGCCACACGGCGCCATTAAGTGTTCAGGATAAAGAAAAACTGGAATGCTTTTCGCATTCTCAGGGGCTGTCTTTGTTTCTGGCCCCGCAAAGCGAGATACTGGAATCAATATCAGAAGAGTCGCCCTGGTATGACTCAAATGGACTACGGTTAACCTTCAGCCCGCGTGATTTTATTCAGGTCAATGAAGGGGTAAACCAACAAATGGTGGCCCGTGCGCTCGAATGGCTGGATGTGCAACCTGAAGATCGCGTTCTCGATCTGTTCTGTGGAATGGGTAATTTTACCCTGCCGTTGGCAACCCGGGCTGCAAACGTGGTGGGGGTGGAAGGGGTACCGGCGCTGGTGGAAAAAGGCCGGGAAAACGCGCTGAATAACGGATTACACAATGTGACATTCTTTCATGAAAACCTTGAGGAAGATGTTACCCGGCAGCCGTGGGCGAAAAACGGATTCGACAAAGTATTGCTCGATCCTGCGCGTGCGGGGGCTGCAGGTGTGATGCAACATATTATAAAATTAGAACCTATACGCGTTGTTTATGTATCCTGTAACCCGGCAACGCTGGCTCGTGACAGCGACGCTTTGCTCAACGCGGGATATGCCATACGGCGACTGGCGATGCTTGATATGTTCCCGCACACTGGACACCTGGAATCAATGGTCCTGTTTGAGCGTATGTAATAAATTTTGTACCCATTGGATTTCGGGTGGTAATGCAGCGTGAAAGACAATGGGTATGGCTTGTCGACTTCGACAGGCCAGGCCCCTTAAGGAGAGGACAATGGTTGCGGTAAGAAGTGCACATATAAATAAAGCTGGTGAGTTTGATCCAAAGAAATGGATCGCGAGTCTGGGGATCTCCAGCCAGCAGTCGTGTGAACGCTTAGCCGAAACCTGGGCGTACTGCCAGCAGCAGACACAGGGGCATCCGGATGCGGATCTGCTGTTATGGCGTGGCGTGGAGATGGTTGAAATACTCTCCATGTTGAGCATGGATATCGACACGCTGCGCGCAGCAATGCTGTTCCCTCTGGCAGATGCCAACGTGGTCAGTGAAGACATCCTGCGCGAGAGCGTGGGCAAATCCATTGTTCATCTTATCCACGGCGTGCGGGATATGGCGGCAATACGCCAGCTTAAGGCCACTCATACCGATTCAGTCTCTTCCGAACAGGTCGATAACGTTCGCCGCATGCTGCTGGCTATGGTGGATGATTTCCGCTGTGTGGTCATCAAGCTGGCAGAGCGGATTGCACATCTGCGTGAAGTGAAGGACGCTCCAGAAGATGAACGCGTTCTGGCGGCAAAAGAGTGCACCAATATCTATGCGCCGCTGGCCAACCGTTTGGGTATCGGGCAATTAAAATGGGAACTGGAAGATTACTGCTTCCGTTACCTGCACCCGGCTGAATACAAACGTATTGCCAAGCTGCTGCACGAACGTCGCATCGATCGCGAGCATTACATTGATGAGTTCGTCGGTCATTTGCGCTCAGAGATGAAAACGGAAGGCGTCAAAGCCGAAGTGTACGGACGTCCGAAACACATCTACAGCATCTGGCGCAAAATGCAGAAAAAGCAGCTGGCCTTCGATGAACTTTTCGACGTGCGCGCGGTGCGTATCGTGGCGGAGCGTTTACAGGACTGCTATGCCGCGCTCGGGATAGTGCATACTCACTATCGCCATCTGCCGGATGAGTTCGATGACTATGTCGCTAACCCGAAACCCAACGGCTATCAGTCAATTCATACGGTTGTGCTGGGACCGGGCGGGAAAACCATTGAAATTCAGATCCGTACGAAACAGATGCACGAAGATGCCGAACTGGGCGTTGCGGCACACTGGAAGTACAAAGAGGGCACTGCTTCCGGCGTGGCGCGTTCTGGTCATGAAGATCGTATTGCATGGCTGCGTAAGCTGATCGCCTGGCAGGAAGAGATGGCGGACTCTGGCGAAATGCTGGATGAAGTCCGTAGCCAGGTCTTTGATGACCGAGTGTACGTCTTTACGCCAAAAGGCGACGTTGTGGACTTACCTGCGGGCTCCACACCGCTCGATTTTGCTTATCATATTCACAGTGATGTGGGGCATCGTTGCATTGGCGCGAAAATTGGCGGGCGCATCGTACCGTTTACCTACCAGCTGCAAATGGGCGATCAAATTGAAATTATTACCCAGAAACAGCCTAACCCAAGCCGCGACTGGCTGAACCCTAACCTCGGCTATGTCACCACCAGTCGAGGGCGTTCGAAGATCCACGCCTGGTTCCGTAAACAGGACCGCGACAAAAACATCCTTGCTGGCCGCCAGATCCTCGACGATGAGCTGGCGCATTTAGGCATTAGCCTGAAAGAAGCGGAAAAGCACCTGCTGCCGCGCTACAGCTTCAATGAGCTGGATGAGCTGCTGGCGGCGATTGGTGGGGGGGACATTCGCCTCAACCAGATGGTGAACTTCCTGCAGGCGCAGTTTAATAAGCCAAGCGCAGCCGAACAGGATGCCGCCGCGCTGAAACAGCTTCAGCAGAAAACGCAGGCGCCGCAGAGTCGCCGTAAAGACGACGGTCGCGTGGTGGTGGAAGGGGTGGGTAACCTGATGCACCACATCGCGCGCTGCTGCCAGCCGATTCCAGGCGATGAAATTGTCGGGTTTATCACTCAGGGCCGCGGTATTTCCGTGCACCGGGCGGATTGCGAACAGTTGACCGAGCTGCGCTCCCATGCGCCGGAACGTATTGTTGATGCGGTTTGGGGCGAAAGCTACTCGGCAGGATATTCGCTGGTGGTTCGCGTCCAGGCTAACGATCGCAGCGGCTTATTACGTGATATCACCACGATTCTTGCCAACGAAAAGGTGAACGTGCTGGGGGTTGCCAGCCGGAGTGATACCAAACAGCAGCTGGCTACCATCGATATGACCATCGAAATCTATAACCTGCAGGTGCTCGGGCGCGTGCTTGGCAAGCTGAACCAGGTGCCGGATGTGATCGACGCACGTCGTCTGCACGGTAATTAATTATTTATTAGGCCAGATAAGTTTGCATGCCTGGTGAGGCGCGTTAGCGTTGCCATCAGGCATTGCCATGTTGCCGGATATCGGCTGTCGTCTTATCTGGCCTCGCGTATTGAAATTTCAGGATATTCCAATGAATCAAATCGACCGACTGCTCGGTATTATGCAGCGCCTGCGCGACCCGGAAAACGGTTGTCCCTGGGACAAAGAGCAGACATTCGCCACTATTGCCCCTTACACCCTCGAAGAAACCTATGAAGTGCTGGACGCAATTGCGCGGGAAGACTTCGATGACCTGCGTGGAGAGCTGGGTGACTTGCTGTTCCAGGTGGTGTTTTATGCCCAGATGGCGCAGGAAGAAGGACGTTTCGATTTCAATGATATTTGCGCCGCCATCAGCGATAAGCTTGAGCGTCGCCACCCACATGTTTTTGCTGATGTTTCTGCCAGTAACAGCACTGAGGTGTTGACCCGCTGGGAGCAAATCAAAAGCGAAGAACGCGCCCAGAAGGCGCAGCATTCCGCACTCGACGATATTCCCCGTAGTTTACCGGCGTTAATGCGCGCCCAAAAAATCCAGAAACGCTGCTCTAATGTTGGCTTCGACTGGAAAACATTAGGACCGGTTGTCGACAAGGTTTACGAAGAGATCGATGAAGTCATGTTTGAGGCGAAGCAGGCTGTTGTCGACCAGGCTAAACTGGAGGAGGAAATGGGCGACCTGCTGTTTGCTACGGTCAATATGGCTCGGCATTTAGGCACTAAAGCAGAGACCGCATTGCAAAAAGCGAACGAGAAATTTGAGCGCCGTTTTCGTGAGGTTGAGCGAATTGTAGCGGCCCGGGGTCTGGAAATGACAGGTGTTGATCTGGAAACTATGGAAGAAGTCTGGCAACAGGTAAAACGGCAGGAAATTGATCTCTAAGGGATTTCGTCGGTCAAGGGCGATTTGTGTGATTTTTTAAATAACAAGCGCTTGATTTACGTCAAAAACATTTACCCCAAAGGGGCTATTTTCTCACTCCCGATGTTTATGTGAGCCTGGTGAAGAGGAGGAATAATGAAAGTTTGTGGCGCTCGTCATGTTCGGGTATACTACTTTCCCGTCTTGGTAATTCCATCGTTTCACCCTAACTTCTCAGGTCCAGCATGACAACGAACTATATTTTTGTGACCGGCGGGGTCGTATCCTCTCTGGGTAAAGGCATTGCCGCAGCCTCCCTGGCAGCCATTCTTGAGGCTCGTGGCCTCAACGTGACCATGATGAAACTGGATCCGTATATCAACGTCGATCCAGGTACTATGAGTCCAATCCAACACGGGGAAGTGTTCGTTACTGAAGACGGCGCTGAAACCGACCTGGACCTGGGTCACTATGAGCGTTTCATTCGTACCAAAATGACTCGCCGCAATAACTTCACTACCGGTCGAATTTACTCCGATGTCCTGCGCAAAGAGCGCCGTGGCGACTATCTGGGTGCAACCGTACAGGTTATCCCGCACATCACCAACGCGATTAAAGAGCGTGTCCTTGCCGGTGGCGAAGGTCATGATGTCGTTCTGGTTGAAATCGGCGGTACGGTCGGTGATATCGAATCCCTGCCATTCCTGGAAGCGATTCGCCAATTAGCGGTGGATATCGGTCGTGAACACGCGCTGTTCATGCACCTGACTCTGGTTCCTTACCTGGCCGCTGCCGGTGAAGTCAAAACTAAACCGACTCAGCACTCGGTAAAAGAGTTGCTGTCTATCGGTATTCAGCCTGACATTCTGATCTGTCGTTCCGATCGCGCGGTTCCGGCCAACGAACGTGCAAAAATTGCATTGTTCTGTAACGTGCCAGAAAAAGCCGTTATTTCAATGAAAGATGTCGATTCCATCTATAAAATTCCAGGCCTGTTGAAATCCCAGGGCCTTGACGATTATATTTGTAAACGATTCAGCTTGAACTGTCCGGAAGCTAATCTGTCAGAATGGGAACAGGTTATCTACGAAGAAGCGAATCCGGCAGGCGAAGTGACTATCGGTATGGTCGGCAAGTATATTGAACTGCCGGATGCCTATAAGTCAGTTATCGAAGCATTGAAGCACGGTGGTCTGAAGAATCGTGTCACCGTCAACATTAAGCTGATCGATTCGCAAGATGTCGAAACGCGCGGCGTTGAGATCCTGAAAGGTCTTGATGCAATCCTGATCCCTGGCGGCTTCGGCTACCGTGGTGTTGAAGGTAAGATCGCGACAGCGCGCTTTGCGCGTGAAAACAATGTTCCTTATCTGGGTATTTGCCTGGGTATGCAGGTTGCGTTGATTGAGTTTGCACGTAACGTAGTGGGTATGGATAACGCCAACTCCACGGAATTTGTGCCAGACTGTAAGTACCCGGTGGTGGCCCTGATTACCGAATGGCGCGATGAAGACGGCAACGTTGAAGTCCGTACCGAGAAGAGCGATCTGGGCGGCACAATGCGCCTTGGCGCCCAGCAGTGTCAGTTGAGCGACGATAGCCTGGTTCGTCAGCTGTACGGCGCGCCGACAATTGTTGAACGCCATCGCCACCGTTACGAAGTCAACAATATGCTGTTGAAACAGATTGAAGCTGCGGGTCTGCGTATTGCAGGCCGTTCCGGTGATGATCAGTTGGTCGAGATCATTGAGGTACCGAATCATCCGTGGTTCGTGGCCTGTCAGTTCCACCCGGAATTTACTTCCACGCCACGTGATGGGCACCCGCTGTTTGCCGGCTTTGTGAAAGCCGCCAGTGAACATCAGAAGCGTCAGGCGAAGTAAGAAGTAAAAAAGTTAGAACGGCAATGCACCCATCCGGGTGCATTGTTTGTCTGGAGTTTTAGTTTAACTTGTACTGAGGAAAATCTAATGTCCAAAATCGTTAAAATCATCGGTCGTGAAATCATCGACTCCCGTGGTAACCCGACTGTTGAAGCCGAAGTACACCTGGAAGGTGGTTTCGTTGGTATGGCAGCAGCTCCGTCAGGTGCTTCTACTGGTTCCCGCGAAGCACTGGAACTGCGCGACGGCGACAAATCCCGTTTCATGGGTAAAGGCGTACTGAAAGCTGTTGCAGCTGTTAACGGCCCAATTGCTCAGGCTCTGCTGGGTAAAGATGCTAAAGATCAGGCTGGCATCGACAAGATCATGATCGATCTGGACGGTACTGAAAACAAATCCAACTTCGGTGCAAACGCCATCCTGGCTGTGTCCCTGGCGAACGCCAAAGCAGCAGCTGCTGCTAAAGGCCTGCCGCTGTATGCACACATCGCTGAACTGAACGGTACTCCGGGCAAATACTCCATGCCGGTTCCGATGATGAACATCATCAACGGTGGTGAGCACGCTGACAACAACGTTGACATCCAGGAGTTCATGATTCAGCCGGTTGGCGCTAAAACCCTGAAAGAAGCCGTACGGATGGGTTCTGAAGTGTTCCATAACCTGGCTAAAGTTCTGAAAGCTAAAGGTATGAACACTGCAGTGGGTGACGAAGGCGGCTACGCGCCGAACCTGGGTTCCAACGCTGAAGCTCTGGCTGTAATCGCTGAAGCGGTTAAAGCAGCTGGCTACGAGCTGGGCAAAGACATCACCCTGGCGATGGACTGTGCAGCTTCTGAATTCTACAAAGACGGTAAATACGTTCTGGCTGGCGAAGGCAACAAAGCATTCACCTCCGAAGAATTCACTCACTTCCTGGAAGAACTGACCAAACAGTACCCGATCGTGTCCATCGAAGATGGTCTGGACGAGTCTGACTGGGACGGTTTCGCATACCAGACTAAAGTTCTGGGCGACAAAATCCAGCTGGTTGGTGACGATCTGTTCGTAACCAACACCAAGATCCTGAAAGAAGGTATCGAAAAAGGCATCGTTAACTCCATCCTGATCAAATTCAACCAGATCGGTTCTCTGACCGAAACTCTGGCTGCGATCAAAATGGCGAAAGACGCTGGCTACACCGCTGTCATCTCTCACCGTTCTGGCGAAACTGAAGACGCTACCATCGCTGACCTGGCTGTTGGTACCGCTGCAGGCCAGATCAAAACCGGTTCTATGAGCCGTTCTGACCGCGTTGCTAAGTACAACCAGCTGATTCGTATCGAAGAAGCTCTGGGTGAACAAGCGCCGTATAACGGTCGCAAAGAGATCAAAGGTCAGGCGTAATCCTGTTCTTTAACTCTTAACGTAAAAACCCGCTGCGGCGGGTTTTTTTATGCGTTCAGCGGAATTTGACGCAGATAAATCTGCTGGCTGTTTTTACCGGCAAGTTTCTGAAGGAAGCAAAATAGCGCATGATTCGTTCGCAGATTAAACTTTTTGCGGATGATGTATTTATGCACATAGAGCGTTTTCTCTGAGATTGACATGTTGCTGGCAATCTCAGATGTCGTTATCCCCTGACAGATAAAGGACATAATGCGCCTTTGCTGTCTGGTCAGGACTTTATGTGGACAATGAAAACATAATGTTTTCCCTGGCTGTATTTGCTTTTTTCTTGATTCCCGCCAGGCAGTTAATACTTTCTTTTTGACTGTCGACAGTGAGTCCTGTCGGTGAATAAAAATGATCCGGGCAATGCAAAAGGGCAGATCGGAAGGGGAGTCAATCACCTCATCAGTTAAGCCAATAATAATGCCTGTTGTCCTGTTCTGTAGTTCAGGAAAACACATGAGATGCTCTCCCGGAGCCAGAGAAATAACGACGATATCTGCCTTATCAAAGTTTTGTTGGGAGTAGGATGTTAAAAAGCCAATTTTATTGGCGGTTCTTCCAAGGAATATCTCTATAAAAAAATGTTTCAATCCTTCGCGATAAAATTCGTAAGGGTCCTGTATGAGTATTTTCATATTAAATATACCAGAGCCAGTAGAGGCATTTATTAATAATAATTAGGGTGGTTTTTTTAGTAATTCAAATTCATTTGCACCAAAGAATTAAACGTATTGGGAAGGGGGCAGATACCAGTCAGTAAAAAGATCGCTGGATACAGGGGACAAAGCGCCAGGATAGAATAATTCATTTGTTGCACCATGATAAATATCCTTTACACAGAAATAGTTCGGTTTACTGATAAGTCATTGTGAATTGCAAAATAGTAACTTAATTGTAAGTAAAGTTGGCCTGAACGATACCAGCGATCGTCCCCGGCATCACATTGCCTTTGGAATAGGCCCGGGCACGTAAATTGTATGTAACGGTACGATCGGCCAGGACTGATTGAGTAATATTCGTATTATTTCCTTTCAGGTAACCGGTGCTGACCTGGATCAGTTCTATCGCAACGTTCGCCGTTCCGGTATTTTTATAGCGTACCGGAAAGTCGGGATCTTCCGTTCCGGTAAATGTCACGACCACGCTGGTGGTTCCCACCGGGCAACTGGCAAGGTTAATGGTAAAATTTACCGGGGTAGAGGTTGTACCTGCCGCTGCAATATCTGCAGCCGGGATGTCTCCCAAATTAACATTGATATTGCTGCCACTGGCTACGACACACGGGGACGCAATAACTTTCCCGGTAATATTAATATTGACCGGTTCGGCCCCGGCAATATGGATTGTCGCTCCCAGATACAGCCCCGCCAGCGCCAGATGAATGAATCTTTTTTGAATATTCATTTTATGCCTCTCCTTGTATAATTCTGATGGCCGAGTCGCCTACTGATAAGTAATATTGAGCGTCGCAGTGGCGTTAGCGCTGCCTGCGGTCACGTTGTCTTTCGTCTGAAAATAGCGTGCGGTGAAGGCTCCCGGAGGGAATTCCTGCCCGCCTGCTGAGGTTTTCAGCACGATGTTGTTATTCAGCTTCAGGGGCGCGCCCCCATAAAGCAGCTGGATCCCGATTCCGCTCGCAACCCCTGACATCCCAGCTCCTGATAATGCCAGGATACTGTCATTGGCGGTTTCAGTACTTTGCGTCCCGCTTAACGATGCGTTAATCCGGGTGCCCGCATCACAGTTAAGGTCTATTGTGAAAGTCCGATCGCCTTTGGTGGATCCTGCACCGCTAAAACTATCCGCTAATACCGGATCCAGGGGGACAGCGATACTCGCGTTATTTATTGCGCATGCCTGGACCGTCACCACCACTGACCCCGCACCTGACCAGATGGGATTTAAATCCCACTGTCCGCTTTGATTATTTAACGAATAGCTTGAGGTTACAGACGGTATTGTCGTTATTGCTCCTGAGGAGACATTGGGCCTGGTTTTCACAAATTGCAATGATGCACCCATGGATAAACCCTGCGTGTCCTTTTTAAGTATATGGCAGGTATAAGTCCGGGTTGAGTTTGAAATATGATCGTCAAACTGCACCGGGCAAAAAGACAATGAGCCTGTATTCAGGGCAAAATTATAACGAACGCCAATTCCGTCAACATTCGTGGGATAGACATCGGTATAACCTGCAACGGGGGCTGAATTAACATGTAAACGCAAGTACACATCTCTGTCGGCGTCAGGATCCCCGAAGCAACCCAGCCCCCATACTTCGCTGCCAATAGATCCAAATTTATTACTGAAAACATTCATGGTGGCGTCGTCACGTTGATAATTTAACGCTCCTGAGAACGTATAATACCCGCCGGAATTTACACAGCTGGCCGCTTCAACAGAGGCTGTAAACGCACCGGTTAACCCAAGTACCAGGGGGAATATATAATTTTTCTTTTTCTGTAACATAACGCATACCCTCGCCGCTATTTCAGGTGACTATTCTCAGCAACCCATTCAGAGCCTGGCTCTAAGCAGGGTGGTTTTGTTTATCGGTAAGTAAAATTCATTTGTACCAGGGAATTAAACGTACCGGGGAGGGTAGTGTCAGAGACAATCACCCGACCAGCCAGTAAAAAGGTCGCCTTGCGCTGAGCGTCAACCAGGACGTTCATGCTGCTGCCGTTTCCCTGCACCTGCGCCTTGTTTGTGTCCTGGGCCATTTGCACGGCGGCGTTGGCGGCGGTCCCCGTACTGGCATACAGCGTGGGATCTTCTACGGCCGGCTGTCCGTTGAACGTCACGTCCACCGATGTCGTTCCTGCCGGGCATTTGAAAAGCCTCACCTCGAAGGATTTCCACGCGGACGCATTTCCGTCGGCGCGCATTTCATTTAAGCGGAGTTGGCCGAAATTAACGCTCTGGTTTTGCGAGGCGATATCGACCACGCAGGGAGAAGCCACAACATGACCACCGATATTGATCTCCGCAGCATATGCAGGGCACGCCAGACAAAGCGCCGGGAGAACATATTTCATTTGTTGCTGCATGATAAACACCCGTTAAGCAGAGAAGTCAGGTTTACTGATAGGTGAAGGTGACTTGTGAAACGCTCACTATCGTGCCGGGCATGACGTCTGCCGCTGCAGCAATGGCGCGTGCGCCTATCGGGAAGGAGACAGTGCGGTCGGTTGCAACATTACGCTTTAATGTGGTTCCCGGACCTAAAAACTTACCGTTACCGGAACCCAGACTCTCTTTAAGCTGTACGTTAACATTGGTTGCCGTCCCGGTATTGGCATAATCCCCGGGGCTGTTTGCTGCTGGCGTTCCGGAAAAGGCAGCCGTTACCGATGTTGTGCCAAAAGGACAATCTTTTAAGATTAAATAAAAGATTTTGAATGTTGTGACGTTACCAGGCTGTGCCAGGGCGGTGGCCTGAATATTATCACCCAAATTAACATTGAGCTGTGATTGGGTGGTGTCAACAGTACAAGGTGAGGCGACGACTTTGCCGGTAATATTAATATTGACCGGTTCTGCTTCGGCAATATTTACTGCCGCTCCCAGATATAGCCCCGCCAGCGCCAGATGAATGAATCTTTTATGAATATTCATTTAGTCCCCTCCTTTTTATAACTCAGATGGCGGAGCCGTCTACTGATAAGTAATATTGAGCGTCGCGGTGGTGTTAGCGCTGCCCGCGGTCACGTTGTCTTTCGTCTGAAAATTATCCCATGCCATACCCCCCTTTTGTTGTTCGATATTGCAGGCGGCAAGCGCAGAAAATGAGCTGCATATTAGAAAAGCAGCGCTCCAGATAATTTTCTGAAATTTCATTTTGTTCATTGGTATACCTCAATACGCAACAGGTATCAGATAAAAAATTATTTTTTTGAACGGCTAAGTTATTTACTTAATGACACCGCTCGCTAATGATCTGAATGCCGCTATTTTCCGGCGGCGCTTTAGCCAGGGAATAATTCACCTGACACTGCTGCTCTGCGCCGTTCCCCCATTTCACTCTTAGTTCACCGCTGTCGGCCAGACCGGTCAGATACACCTGTCCGCCATCGCCAACGATAAACGCCTGGGCGCTTTTCTGCGCGGTATCGCTGACCGTCGCGCCAAATGGCACTGGCATTCCACCTTGCAGCAATAGCGTCATCATCACGCGCTGGCCCACGCTGGCGTTAAAGCTGGCCTGCACCACGGCTCCCCGCGTCGGCACCACGTTGCGGGTGGTCTGCATCAGCTCTACGTTATCGGGCAGCGTCAGCGTATTCAGCTGCACCTGGTTTTTACGGTAGGGCGAGGTATAAGGCACGATGGCATAGCCGCGCCAGTCGGTTTTCACCCCGCTCTGATTGCTCACGCCAACCCCGGAGGCTCCCGGTGCCTGAACCAGCGCCATGGTTTCACCCAGCGGTTGGCCGAAGGTGACGCCGCTGGCGTGCGCGACTATCCCGCCCTGTAGCCCGTAGTTCAGCCGTTGGCTGTTTTTGTCGTAAGCATATCCCGCAGTGACTTCAGCATAAGTTCCGCGATAGTCGGCGTTCAGATTGCCGCCGCTGCCCGTTCCCTGGCTGCCGTAACTCTGCTGGATGCTCCAGCTCAGGTTATTGCCCTCAAGCGTCGTACCATTGAGACCCACGGTGTGATTGGTGCTCCCTTTCTGGCTGCTACTGACGTTCCACGACGCGTGGGTATTACTCAACCAGCGATTCAGTGGAATGCTGATATTCAGTGAGAACACCTGGTCGCGCTCATAGACCTTTTCTTTGCCGGAGCCCCCGCTGCGCGACGTCGAGTTAATGTTATAGCTGTAATTAAACCCGTAACTGATGCCGTTCCAGCTATTGTTGTAACCGGCACCAATCGACCGCAGGGTCCGGCCGCTGTTCCAGTAGTCTTCGTTTATCAGGCTCAGCGACAGCGATCCCGCTCTTTCCCACAAATTCTGGCTCAGCGACAGTTCAGTACGGTTACGCCTGCGCTCGAAAAACGTCGGGGTGTTCCCGCCTCGCCAGGTATCCATGACTTCTGCCAGCGTGTAATAGCCATCGGTCGAGTAGCGATAACCGGCAATGGCGAAGTTAGTCCCGGTTTCGACAATATTTTTGCTGTAGCGGATCCGCCATGACTGGCCTTTCTCCTTCGGCTGGTTCTGTATCTTCGACCAGCCCTGGGTGACATCCAGCGAAAGCGCGCCAATTTCCCCCAGATTTTTACCGACGCCCAGCGCCAGCGACTGATAGTGATCCGAGAACTGGCCGCCGCCATAGAGGGTAAAACCCCGGGGCAGGCCGTAGATCAGCGTCGCCTGGCTAAACGGCGTCTTTTCCACGCTGCGGTCATACGAACGATACTGGCCGCTGGTCAATGAATATTTCAGCCGCTGTTCACGCTGGAGCACCGGCAGTGAGGCAAACGGTACGACGAGATTCTGCTCGCTGCCGTTATCTTCTTTAATCGTCACATAGAGATCCCCGCTGCCACCGGTGGCGTACATGTCGTTGATTTCAAATGCGCCCGGCGCCACATAGCTCTGATAAATAACATACCCGTTCTGCCGGATAATCACCTGCGCATTGGTTCGCGCGATGCCTTTGATCGCCGGCGCATAGCCCTTCATGCTGTCGGGGATCATCTCCTCGTCGGACGCCAACTGCGCGCCGCGAAAAGGAACGCTGTCAAAAATATCGGACGGGGAGGCGCTGTCTCCCAGCACCAGCTGGCTCTTCAGGACACGAATATCACGGGACAAATAGGTATAGACGGTGTCCCAGCTGTCGCGACCGTTATTATCCCGCTGAAAAGTCGTGTAATTACGCAGCCGCCAGGGACCGATATTCATGCCGGGACGCAGGTTGGCGTACTGGGTCGTACTGTCCGTGCCGCTACGATCCCGCGCCCGGGTACTGGCACCGTTCACGCTGTAATTAAGCAGCAGGGCGGTGATCCCATCATCCCACTGCGTTTCAGGAACGTAATCGCGTGGATTCATCACAATGGCGGCCTGCGGAATGCTCAACAGCAGTTGCTGCGCGCTAAAGCGAAACTCTGCGCGAGCCTGGGGGATCGCGTCCAGCCTGGCACACGGCGCGGCGGCATCGCCCAGATCCGGGAACAGGTCGGTTTTGACTCCCATCGCGTTAAGCTGGCTCACGCTCAGGCATGGCGACAGAAGCGCTTTCCCGTCCGGGCCGGGCTGCATGCTGAATTCCACTTCCCGGGTTTCCTGAAACTGGTTGTTGACAGAGATATCGACCCGGTAAACGCCCGGCGCCTGGCCGTTTTCCTCTTCAAATACGCTAAGATCGGTCTTTTCCTGATGCGGGTTGTCAATTTCCAGCATCAGCGGATTAAAATATTCCCTGGCGTGTGAGGCAAAAGTCGTTAAATTTAATAGTAAAAAGGGTGTCGAAAAAAGATAAATCAGCCTGCGGATATTATTGGTTTGTGGATATTTGCGCAGGTATTTTGGGCTCCCCATCTGTGTAGTCCTTCCCTGAAGGGTAAATAATTAACGCCGGATTCCTGTGCTGTTATTTATCAGTATGAAGCACGATGAAGCTCGCCGATTCCGCCGTAATCATTAATTATTTTCCAGCTTACGCTATTACCCGCACCGCTGGGTAATTCAAAAATGGCGCTACTCTGCGGCGCAATATACCGGGCATCTTCCAGCTCTTTACCTGCAACGGTAACGCTCTGGAAATTCATATAAAATGAGGTCGGGTTACTCACCTCCAGCCGGTTGCCGCGGCGCTGCCAGGAAAGTTTATGGGTTAACACTTCCGCGGAGCCTGTTAAACCTTCAGGGCGATAGATCAGTTTGATGCGCATCTTGACCGCGATCTGCAGCAGGTTTTTGCCCTGATCTTTTTCTATCGAGGGGATACTCTTAATATTCAGCCAGTACAGCGATTCCCTATCCTGCGGTAGAT
Organism: Citrobacter sp. RHBSTW-00599; assembly: GCF_013784065.1. Taxonomy (NCBI): domain Bacteria; kingdom Pseudomonadati; phylum Pseudomonadota; class Gammaproteobacteria; order Enterobacterales; family Enterobacteriaceae; genus Citrobacter; species Citrobacter sp. RHBSTW-00599. Next base: position 1,075,783 of record NZ_CP056717.1, read on the forward strand.
TCCCACCCGCCCGCACGACGCGCAAGACATTTTCCTGCCCGCCGTCCAGACGAAATAACGGCGGGGTGATCACAAACGGCGTTTTCTCTGCGCGATTAATTTCGGGCTCGACCCAGCTTTGCACCAGATAAGGTGCCTGGTCCGGGTTGCTTACATTAATTGAAGACTCTTTCTTACTCCCATCGTAAATTAAGCGGGTGCCACCCACAATCAGGCCAGCCTGGGCTAAACCTGAGGTTATTATTATTGCAGTCAGCAAGGTGAGAGGAATAAGTTTCATCATTAATCATTAATTAAAAGAGTAAGGACGGACCGACAATAATCCATCGGCCCGAATAACAATTTCGCTATGCAGGAATGACGGGCTATTAATTATAAACAATGGTGAAACTTGCCATTGAATTAGCCTTGCCTGCGGTAACTGTTGTCGATGTGGCGATATAGCGCGCAATAAAATCCAGATTATTCACCACGCCGGTACCTGACGTCAGAGGGTATTGTTTGGATGCGTTATACAGCGGAATCGCGGTATTGGCATCGTCGTATAATTGAATCCCCACGCCGCCTGCCACGCCAGTTTCTGCGGTCAGGGCCAGCACCCCAGGACTCCCTGCTACCGGGGAGCCGTCAAACTTCACGGCCGCCTTGGTTGCGCTTACCGGGCAATCCGTGAGCTGCAACGTGAATTTGGTCGGTGCAGCAGTAGAGCCTGCGTTGGTAAAGGCGCTCTTACTGACCTGACCTAATGTCACCGTCAGCGGACTGGCCGGACTATTGGTGACTTTACAGGCAGCATCAATAATCTCGCCGTTAAAATTCACCTCTCCGTCAGCTGCCATCGCTGAAACTCCAGCCAGAGACGAAATCAGCACTCCCAGTGGCAGTAATTTGCTTTTCATGATCTATTCCTTGAGTATATTCAATTTATTAGTATTAATGTATTGCCAGGCAAACGGCAGCTTTTTGAAATTTATCAATAGAATATCGTCCCGTTTCCAGGCTCACAGATCTCTAATGATAATATTAATAAGAATGACAGTTCCCTGCTTTTATATTTAAAACGGGTTTGTCAAACGTTATAATTTGTATGAGATTATTCTTGTACATTTCAAAATATCCGGCAACACTTTTTTGGGTGTAATTTTACACCCTGTGTGTTTTCCGCGATAAAAGGGTTATGCCAGAGGGGACGGTAAGTCTTGGGAAAATAGCGACTGCAAGTTAACAAAACCAGAATATATTATAAGGGAAAACATTTCATCGAAGAGAGTACGTTATTTTTCTTCGTTGATACAATAGGTTAGTACTTTAACGGAAGATGCTCGATTGTCAAAAGGATGCCGTTTTCAATGCTGATATAGCCCCCCTTTTTAAGCTGGGCGAGGATTTTCATAATGCTGCTACGTGAAAGGCTGGTTTTCTGCTGGATATACTGCGCGGCAGAAACATCATGTCTGTATTCCGCTGGTTCACTCATTAACTCCTGTAACTGAACGCGGACAATTTCATAGGCACAGGTGGCCATGAGCCTGGTATTTATCGTATAAAGTCGTGAGGTGACTCTGAGGCTATGGCAGGCCAGCAGCCTCCAGAGATTGTGTTCGGTGACGAACTGGTTGACCTTATCGGTACGGGTAACGGCGATCTCAGAGGTACTGTGGGTCTGAATAAACATCCCCGCCTCGGCGTAAAGTGTTCCACTGAGACCCATGATCCCTGGCACATACAGCGTGCCCAGCAGAATTTCACTCGTCTGATGATAGACGTTGCACACGCCGCTTCGTACCAGATAGCAGTACGCAACGCCATTATTATAAAGATATAACCGGGTGTTGGGAGGATACATAGCAAAAGTCGCCAGAGGAGCCAGGCTTTCCAGCAGTTCGGCGGTAGCGGAGAGGTTCAGACTGCGATCCGGATGTTCGGTATCCATAACATACTCCTCATGTTGATTGACGCTCACTTAAAATTGGACTCAGAATTATCCGATAGATCTTAATCTTATTTCTTTTTAAATCAATATCTTCAAAGTAATATTTAATCTTGTTTATATAACAAAATAATTCTGATAAGTAATTTATGGTTTTATTACTTATTTCCTTTTACTAAAATGGCTGTAATATCAAACTGGATGATTTTTAAGAAGAATGAATTCAGTACCCATAATAGTATTATGGATATTTATGCAAGTTGTTTATGGGTGTAATTTTACACCCATAAACAACTTTTAAAAATCTAAAACAATTATCATAATTATCGTTTATGTGAGGGGAGTGCGTTAGGGGGATGTTCATAAGCCTATGGAGGGATTTATTTGTGAATAATAAAAAAAGAGCTACCTCAATAAGTTACAGCATCAGACACAAAAAGCCTCTGGCTGATATCAATCAACTGATAAGTATCCTTACACCTTCAGCCAATAAGTTGACGCTCGCCAATAAGCAGTCACTTAACTTTAGAGTGGAAGGGGAACATAAATGTTTTTTACTTCATCACGGTAACATTACGCTTTATCGCCATGCCGACGGTATTGCCTTAAATTCAGAATCAGCTCCCTACATATTTGGCTTAAGTACGCAGTTGCTGGAGCATGATTATTTCTATATCAGAACGAATGAGACTTCTGATATTAGCGTTCTTTCTATTGCCGATGCTAACCGGATTATCGACAGGAGTAACCTGTGGAAAGGCGTAGCCGCGCTATTAATTTATAGTGCGACAAGAATGTTCGATCACTGCACGAAGATCTCGGCATTATCTTCTTATGAGATTATATGCTATCAGCTCTATGAACTGATGGATGAAACAGAAGAGGTGAGAAATAATGTCAGCATTGTTTCTTATATTTTAAGCCGTACCTTTCTGTCACGCAGCAGCATCATGAAGATACTGGCTCAGCTGAAGACCGGAAATTATATCGAGACTGAAAAAGGCCTGCTCAGAGCGATAAATAACATACCTTCAAAATATTAAATCATCACCGCTGGCGACAGCACCTGAAGCCACAGAGGCGCGGCGGCTCCCGTACATGACCTGATGACCGAAATCTGCGATACTTATGCTTTATCCCCCTCACAGAGATGACTATGCAGTACCCGATTAACGAGATGTTCCAGACCCTGCAAGGTGAGGGTTACTTTACCGGCGTCCCCGCCATTTTTATTCGTTTACAGGGATGCCCGGTTGGCTGTGCCTGGTGCGATACCAAACACACCTGGGATAAGCTTGAGGATCGGGAAGTTTCCCTGTACAGCATCCTGGCTAAGACCAAAGAGAGCGATAAATGGGGCGCGGCGAGCAGCGAGGATCTGCTGGCGGTCATTGTGCGTCAGGGCTATACCGCCCGTCACGTGGTGATAACCGGTGGCGAGCCCTGCATTCATGACCTGATGCCGCTGACAGACCTGCTGGAAAAGAACGGCTTTAGCTGCCAGATTGAAACTAGCGGTACCCACGAAGTGCGCTGTACGCCGAATACCTGGGTGACCGTATCGCCGAAGGTGAATATGCGCGGCGGTTATGATGTGCTGTCGCAGGCGCTGGAGCGTGCGAATGAAATCAAACATCCGGTTGGTCGCGTTCGCGATATTGAAGCGCTGGATGAACTGCTGGCTACGTTGAGCGACGACAAACCGCGTATCATCGCCTTACAGCCAATCAGCCAGAAAGAAGATGCCACGCGTTTGTGTATTGATACCTGTATCGCGCGGAACTGGCGTCTGTCGATGCAGACCCATAAATATCTGAATATTGCCTGATGATAATGGGTTTATCGGCCTGCATTGAGTGCTACATGCAGGCCGGACAACCTTATGCGTTAGACCAGCTCTGAATCGAATTAACGTTATCCAGGCCGCCATGCAACACTTCATACGACTTTTTCAGGATCACATCGGTGTGCTGGGTTAAATCGCGGAAAATCCCTTTGTTCAGCGCGTCATAGCGTCTGGCATTGCTTTCTATTGGTGTGAATACATCTTTCACCCGAACCATTTTTTCTATCGCGGTCTCATAGTTCGGATAGAGACCAAGCCCTACCGCCGTGTTAATTGCCGCGCCCAGGCTGGCGCAACCGTTAATGGCATTCCGTCTTGCGGGAAGATTGAACACGTCGGCAAAGATTTGCATGAATAGATCGCTGTTTGAACCGCCGCCAGTGATGATCACCTGTTTAGCAAAGTGGTTCATTTCGTTACACATATTGTCGTAATTGTTTTTCAGCGTCAGCGCAACGCTCTCCAGAATAGAGCGGTAAATCCAGGCGTAGTCCATGCTGGAGTCAAAGCCAATCATGATCCCACGTTTGAACGGTTCCCACGGGTTGGTCAGCCAGTCCAGGACGGTCATCAGGCCATTACAACCGGGTGGTACGCTGGCCGCTTTCTTGTTCAGCAAATCTTCCGGCGACAGATCCTGCGCTTTCGCATCCTGGATTAGTGATTCCCCCAACATATCCCGCAGCCAACTGACCGTCCACATTCCTTTGCGAATGCCATAGCCTTCGTAGAGTAGCGTTTGCGGAATCGAAGACATAATTGGCCAATAAGCGACGGGATCTTTGGGCAGCGCTTTGCCGTTCATCATCAGGGCGATATAGGTGCCTAATGAGATAACCGCGGTTTCGTCGTCCAGCAATCCTGCGCCCAGGGCCTCTACCGGTTTGTCGCTGGTGGTGCAAACCACCGGTAATCCTGCCGGGAAGCTGGTCGCTTTCGCCGCTGCATCCGTCAGATGCCCGAGCACGGTTCCCGGCATCTGCACCTCGAACAGCATCCTGCGCGGGATATTGAATTTCTTCACCACCTCCGGGTCGTCGCTCCATGTCCAGGTTTTGTAATCCACCGGCCACTGACCAAAGTAGTTGGCGATATTGTCTTTAAATTCACCGGTTAAGCGATGTGACAAATAACCTGAAAATGAGGTGACGTAAGCCACATCAGGATTGGCGTGCTCATAGGGGCGGGTGACGCGCGCGTCCTGCCAGCTTATCAATGGCGCAGCGGGCGTGCCGTCTGCTTTGAGCAATGCGCGACAGCAGCGAATGGAGCCCAGACCAATCCCGACAATGTCTTTTTTGTCTCCTGCGAACTGGCTCATTAAATCCCTGGCGGCAAAACACAACGACGTCCATAAATCGTCATCGGGATGTTCCGCCGTATCGGCGTCAGGGGTAAACATGGGTTGCAGGAGCCCTTTTCCTTCACACACCACGTTCCCTTCCAGATCGTACATCACAACCTTGGTACTCTGACTTCCACCATCAATTCCAATGATGTATTTCTTTGACATTGTCATTCTCCTTTAATTTTCCATCTTCACTCGTCGGAGGTTTCTGCGGCCAGTGAGGTTATCTTTTCCGGTGCGGCGTTGTTGGTGCGAATTTTGCGAAACAATAAGAACGTGAAGAGGATGACCATGCACAGCGCCGCCAGTCCCATCAGCCACATATTGCGATAGGCTTGTGCCGCCGGGAGCGTATCCTGCCAGTGGCCGACAATCGGATAGACGAACACGTCGGGCAGAAAACCGATCACCGAGCAGATCCCTACGGTGGTTCCCATGATGTAAGAAGGTGTTCTGGCCTCGCCGGGACAGGCCCAGTAAAGCCCGCGCGAGGCGTAGCAGGTGAAGCCCAGCAGCAGAATCAGGCCGATCCCCATAACCACGGACTGCGGATTTGAGTTCGTCACCAGCAGGGCAATCAGCGCAGCGGCACCGACAATTGAAAGCAGTTGCACCACGCGCGTTGGCGACTTAATTTTGCTGTAGGTGGTGATGATGCCGCCCAACGGCCCACAGATAGCCCGGAAGATCTTGTTGATGACGATCCCCATGTAGCTCGCCGCGACCAGCGACATGCCGTACATTTCAGTCAGATAGTTGGTGGAGTAGCTGAGAATGGCGTAGATCGTAAAGACGCCAAAAATAACCATGCTGCAATACCAGGTGGTGCTGATACGCAGCACGGCGATGATATCTTTGAGCTGAAACGCCTGCTTATCCTCTTTCGCACCGTGGCTGCGGCTGTTGCCATCGTTCACGAAGAACCAGCACAAAATTCCCAACAGGATGTAAACCACGCTATAAATCAGGATCACGGCCTTCAGGCTGTTGCTGTCGTCCGGTGCGAAGCGAGAAAAGACCCACATGGTAAATACCGCCAGCGACATGACGCCGACGCCGCGCAGGCCTTCCATCCAGCCCATGATTTTCCCTTGTTCACTGTGATCCCCCAGCAGCGAGGCGGCTTTAATTGATACCGACCACAGCATCAGGATTGTCGTGATGGCAAAGGCGACCTGAATACAGAGCATGACCCACAACGGTGGATAGGTCATCATCAGCAGACCGAGCAAGCCGGTAATTATCATGGCTGAGGTAATCATTTTTCGATGGGAGAATTTATCGGCAATAACCCCGCTGGGTGCATACAGAATAATAGCGGCAACGCCAAAGGTACTCATTATTAATCCAATTTCGGTATTGCTAAATCCCATGAATTTTGCCATGGGAATTTGATAGATATAACGTAAATAGGCTAAATCAAAACTAACGCCACCACTGAAACTAATAATGGCGAGTGTTATCCAACGGCGATATGAGGATTGTTGCATATCGGGCTCTCATTTTATGCAGACAAAAAAAAGAGAAAAGTAAACCGCCCTTTCAGGTGGATTACTTTTCTCAGGTCTCTAGTAATTGCGCTTAGAAATAACATGGAAGTGTGGGTTATAGTGTGAGAATAATCACGCTTCTTGTTTTTAGTCATCAATACAGAATGAACAAAGCATCTGTGATTTTGATCACGTTAGATATTTTCTCGTTATGCTAAAAATTCATTCCAGTTACCAGAGATAATGAGAAAGGTGACTTCCCTCTAGCGGGGGAAGTTGCCTTTCTTTTTTTTTGCCTAAAGGAATTTGGAGCCAGCTATGTCAATCGAATCTCTCAATGCATTCTCAATGAATTTTTTCTCCCTGAAAGGGAAAACGGCGATCGTAACGGGCGGCAACAGCGGTCTGGGTCAGGCTTTTGCGATGGCGCTGGCGAAAGCCGGGGCGAATCTGTTTATCCCAAGTTTTGTAAAAGATAACGGCGAAACGAAGGAAATTATTGAAAAACAGGGTGTTGAAGTCGAGTTTATACAGGTGGATATCACCGAAAAAGGGGCACCGCAGAAGATTATCGCCGCCTGCTGCGAGCGTTTTGGCACCGTTGATATTCTGGTGAACAACGCCGGAATTTGTAAGCTGAATAAGGTACTGGACTTTGGTCGTGCGGACTGGGATCCGATGATTGACGTCAACCTGACGGCGGCGTTTGAACTGAGCTACGAAGCGGCAAAAATTATGATTCCGCAAAACAGCGGTAAAATTATAAATATCTGTTCTTTGTTCTCTTATCTTGGCGGACAGTGGTCTCCGGCTTATTCAGCGACAAAACATGCGCTTGCCGGTTTTACCAAGGCGTATTGCGATGAATTGGGGCAATATAATATTCAGGTTAACGGTATCGCACCGGGATATTATGCAACGGATATTACGCTGGCTACGCGCAGCAATCCGGAAACGAATCAGCGCGTATTGGATCATATCCCAGCTAATCGTTGGGGCGATACCCAGGATTTAATGGGGGCTGCGATATTCCTTGCCAGTCAGGCTTCTAATTATGTTAACGGTCATTTACTGGTCGTCGATGGCGGTTATTTAGTTCGCTAATATCTACCTATAGTTTCTGTATTATTAATTGTTCTGCTAATTATCAGGAAGGAATAGCTATGCCTTTATCTCGCGAAGCGATTGTTGACCAGTTAAAAGAAATTGTTGGGTCCGAACGCGTAATTACCGATGAAACGGTATTAAAGAAAAACAGTATTGACCGCTTTCGTAAATATGCCGACATTCACGGTATTTATACACTACCCATTCCGGCGGCAGTGGTAAAACTCGGTTCGACAGAGCAGGTTTCCCGCGTTCTGGCGTTTATGAATCAGCATAAAATCAATGGAGTTCCGCGTACCGGCGCATCCGCGACGGAAGGGGGGCTGGAAACGGTGGTTAAAGACTCCGTGGTGCTGGACGGGGCAGGGATGAACCAGATCCTGAGCATGGATATCGAAAATATGCAGGCGACCGCTCAATGCGGCGTGCCGCTTGAGATTCTGGAAAATGCATTGCGCGAAAAAGGATATACCACCGGGCATTCGCCGCAGTCTAAGCCGCTGGCGCAGATGGGCGGCCTGGTTGCAACCCGCAGCATCGGGCAGTTCTCCACTCTTTACGGTGCCATTGAAGATATGGTCGTGGGGCTGGAGGCGGTGCTGCCGGACGGCACGGTAACCCGCATCAAGAACGTGCCACGCCGGGCTGCCGGGCCGGACATTCGCCACATCATCATTGGGAACGAAGGCGCGCTGTGCTATATCACTGAAGTAACAGTGAAAATATTCAAGTTCACGCCGGAAAATAACCTGTTTTACGGCTACATTCTGGACGACATGAAAATCGGTTTCGACATCCTGCGTGAGGTGATGGTGGAAGGCTACCGTCCTTCGATTGCACGCCTGTATGACGCCGAGGATGGTACCCAGCATTTCACGCACTTCGCTGACGGGAAATGCGTGTTGATCTTCATGGCTGAGGGCAATCCGCGAATGGCGCAAGCCACTGGCGAGGGCATTGCGGAGATCGTCGCGCGTTATCCACAGTGTAAGCGTGTGGACAGCAAGCTAATTGAGAACTGGTTTAACCATCTGAACTGGGGCCCGGAAAAAGTGGCTGCCGAACGCGTACAGATCCTGAAAACCGGCAATATGGGCTTTACGACGGAAGTTTCCGGCAGCTGGAGCTGCATCCATCAAATTTACGAAAACGTGATCCATCGTATTCGTACTGAATTCCCGCACGCGGATGACATCACCATGCTGGGCGGTCACTCTTCCCATAGTTATATCAACGGTACCAACATGTACTTTGTGTATGACTACAACGTAGTGGACTGCAAGCCGGAAGAGGAGATTGATAAGTACCACAACCCGCTTAACAAGATTATTTGCGAAGAGACGATCCGTCTTGGCGGCTCAATGGTGCATCACCACGGCATCGGCAAGCATCGTGTTCACTGGAGCAAGCTGGAACATGGCAGCGCGTGGCCGCTGCTGGAAGGTCTGAAACGTCAGTTTGATCCAAACGGCATTATGAACACGGGAACGATCTACCCGATTGAGAAATAAACATCAGCTGGCTTCCTGATCGGGAAGCCACAATTTTACCGGACAGGGGTAGAAATGAACACTTCACCGGTGCGAATGGACGATTTACCGCTTAACGGTTTTCACTGTCGTATTGCCGCCTTGACCTTTGGTGCTCACCTTACCGACGGCTATGTTCTTGGCGTTGTCGGCTATGCCATTATTCAGTTAACACCTGCCATGCAGCTCACGCCGTTTATGGCCGGGATGATTGGCGGCTCGGCGCTGCTCGGGTTGTTTCTCGGTAGTCTGGTGTTGGGCTGGATTTCAGACCACATTGGTCGACAGAAGATCTTCACTTTCAGCTTTGTGCTGATCACTATCGCCTCTTTTTTACAGCTTTTCGCCACCTCGCCGGAACAGCTTATTGGTTTACGCATCCTGATTGGGATTGGGCTGGGAGGCGATTATTCCGTGGGACACACCCTGCTGGCCGAATTTTCACCACGACGACATCGGGGAGTGTTACTGGGGGCTTTTAGCGTGGTATGGACCATCGGCTATGTGCTGGCAAGCCTGGCGGGACACCACTTTATTACCGAAAGCCCGGATGCCTGGCGCTGGCTGCTGGCGTCGGCGGCGCTGCCCGCACTATTGATTACCCTGCTTCGCTGGGGGACGCCGGAATCGCCTCGCTGGCTGCTGCGCCAGGGGCGTTTCGCGGAAGCCCACGCTATTGTTCACCGCTATCTTGGGCCGCACGTATTGCTCGGCGACGAGGTTTCTGCGGCGTCCGGGAAACACATCAAAACGCTCTTTTCCCCTCTCTACTGGCGGCGAACCGCGTTTAACAGCGTGTTTTTTGTTTGTCTGGTGATCCCCTGGTTTGTTATCTACACCTGGCTGCCTACCATTGCCGGGACCCTCGGCCTGGAGGATGCGCTCACCGCCAGCCTGCTGCTGAATGCGTTGTTAATCGTTGGCGCACTGCTGGGGCTGGTATTAACACATCTGCTGGCGCACCGACGGTTTCTGCTTGGGAGTTTTTTTCTGTTGGCTGCCACGCTGGTGGTGATGGCTTTTCTGCCATCTGGTAGCTCGTTGACGCTGCTGCTTTTTGTCCTGTTCAGCACCACAATTTCTGCGGTCAGTAATCTGGTAGGGATCCTGCCTGCTGAAAGCTTCCCGACGGATATCCGTTCGCTGGGCGTGGGTTTTGCGACGTCGATGAGCAGATTGGGCGCAGCAATCAGCACCGGCCTGCTGCCCTGGACGCTGGCGCAATGGGGGATGCAGGTCACGCTGCTGCTGCTGGCTGGCGTGCTCCTCATTGGATTTGTGGTGACCTGGCTATGGGCACCGGAAACGAAGGCATTGCCGCTGGTGGCGGCCGGAAGCGTGGAGAAAATACAGGGAGGAGCAAATGAACATTCTGTTCGCGTTTAAGGCCGAACCAGACTCCGGCATGTTGGCGGAAAAAGACTGGCTGGCGGCGACGGAAGATAACCGTGGCCCGGACACCGCGCTGCTGCGCTGTTCTCCTGGTGCCGATGAGCAGGCGGCTGCAGCATTACTGCTGGCGCAACGTCGTGAAGGTTGTGATATGACGTTAACCGCGCTAAGCATTAGCGATGAGCGTGCGATTCATTGGTTGCGCTATTTTGCTGCGCTGGGTTTTGATAAGCCGGTGTTGCTGGAAACGACGGCGGATCTGCGCTTTGCGCCGGAATTCATTGCCCGGCAAATAACTGACTGGCAGCGTCATCACGGCGCGGATTTGATTATCACTGGCTGTCAGAGTAGCGAAGGGCAGAACGGGCAAACGCCATTTCTGATGGCTGAAATGCTGGCCTGGCCCTGCTTTACCCAGGTGGAGCGTTTTACGCTGACGCCGCCTTTTATTGTTGTCGAACAGCGAACGACAACCGGGTTACGCCGCTGCCGGGTGCGGCTTCCGGCAGTGATTGCCGTCAGGCAGTGTGGTGAAGTGGCGCTTCCCGTCCCCGGAATGCGTCAGCGTCTGGCGGCGGCAAAAGCGGAGATTTTACGTCAGCCAGCGTCCAGTGATGAACCCCCGAACGTGCAATGTCAGAAGCTGGTGCGACCGGCGCAGCGGCGCAGCGCCACGATTATCGACGGCGCGACGGCGCAGGAAAAAGCGCGGATATTGTGGAATGATTATTTGCGCCAGAGGATGCAGCCATGAAGATCGTTGTGATTACGGAATCGGGTGAATGCGCTGCACTGGCAGGCTGGATTGCAGAAAACGCGTTTAATGCAGCAGAACTGGAACGCTGGACTCTCGACCCGATGCCGGACGTGGCGGAGCAGGTGCTGGACGCGCTGGCGGCGCAGTGGTTGCTGACGCCAGCCGACATCCTGATTTTCCCGGCGGGTGCGCTGGGGGATGAGCTTGCGACGCGGCTGGCCTGGCGTCTGCATGGCGGCAGCGTTTGCCAGGTGCAGACGCTGGATGCGCAACAGGGGCTGGTGACGAAATTCCACTGGGGGAATGCGCTGACGGCCAGGCTACAAATCACCGCGCGCCCCTGGTGCCTGTCACTGGCACGACAACCGGAAACGAGCGCGTCGGGCAACGTTCTTCCCGTGATGGTTGAACGCCGAATTGCCCCCACGACACCTCCGGGCTGGCTGGATAGCGTAGAAAGCATCGACCGTGTTACAGCTCATCCTTTGTTGCAGGCCCGGCGTGTGCTGGTGGTCGGGCAGGGAAGAAGTGACGCCGATGCCGAAAAAATTACCGCTCTTGGTAAGGAGTTTGGTGCCGAAGTGGGATACAGCCGTGCACGGGTGATGAATGGCGGCTTTGACGCTGAGCGCGTGATTGGCATCTCAGGTCATCTGCTTGCGCCGGATGTCTGCATTGTCGCGGGGGCATCCGGCGCGGCGGCGCTAATGGCCGGGGTTCGTCAGAGCCGGTTCGTCGTGGCGATAAACAGTGACGCCAGAGCGCCGGTCTTCTCACAGGCGGATGTCGGCATTGTGGATGACTGGCTGCCGGTGCTGGAGGCGTTGGCAGCCATCGCAGAAAATTAATCCAGGGGGAGGCCGGATCAGGTGTTTACACCGCTATCCGGCGGCTCGGGTTAATGCAGCTTTTTCGCTAACGTCCAGACGTCGGTGTTGGTAGTTGAAAGCGCCGCCACACCGGCTTTCATCGCATTGCGGGCGTCCTCTTCATCGCAAACCAGACCACCGGCAATCAACGGCTGGCGTATTTTTTCCGTCACCCATCCCAGCACTTTCGGCATGCATCCCGGTAGTATCTCAATACAGTCCGGGTTTGACTGTGCGACCTGCTTATCAATGTTGTGAAAGGAGATGGAGTCGACGATAAACAGGCGATGAATACAGAAAAAGCCCTCTGCCCGCGCCGCTTTCAGCATCGACGCTTTGGTACTGATGATGCCGTCGGCCTCGGTGACCAACTTCAGAAACTGGATCACCACCTCTTTATTAGACGCGCCCTCCAGCAGATCAACGTGGATAAATGCGTATTTACCGGCAGTTTTAATCTTCTTCACGATATGGCTGATGGTGCAGATATTGCCGTACAAAACAGAGATGAACTGGCATTCGGAATCGATGGCTAATTGTAGGCTGGCGTTGTCTTTCACCGCGGCAATAACCGGATTCTGGCGAAGCAGGTGTAACAGGGGCATAAATTATCCTATTAAATTATCCAAATCGGTAAGTGATGCCAAAGCCGGACGCGGGGTAGCGCCACTGTTGCAGCGTTTTTTCATCACACAGCAGTCGACAGGTGCCGCACTCCAGGCAGCCGCGAAAGTTGACCCGTAGCTCACCTTCCGCCGTAAGAGAAAACAGTCCGGCGGGGCAGGACGTAATCAACCGTTCTGCCGTTTTGCTGTCAATAACGGTCGCAGGAACAATATGTGAAATGTCGGCGGGACGCCAGACGTTACGGGCTACAGACATCGTAAGCTCCTGATGATATCGCCTGCCAGATGACGCAGGCCGTGACGACGAAACTGACGCCAGACAATCTGGCGCAGCGGGGCTACCGGGCGGTCGCCCTGATGCCAGATTTCACGGGAAATAGCCTCCATCAGCATGGGCCATTGGCGATACCATCCGGGGCGCTGGAGCAACGCCGGAACATCCCGGTAACGTTGCAGAACGTCCCACAGCAGGCTGTGCTGGATGTCGTGGTGATAAGCCGGAAACAGATTTTGCGGCTCGCGTTTCCGGCAGGCGTTAATCAATGTTTGCGCCGCAGCCTGAGCACCAATGAGCGCCATATCCATGCCGCGAACGGACAAACCGGTATTCACACAGCTGCGCAGCGCATCGCCCACCAGCAGCCAGCCTTCTCCTGCATATTGTACGGGCAGGCTGTGCAACCCGCCTTCTGGAACCAGATGCGCACCATATTCCAGCGTTTCGCTGCCTCTGAGCAGCGGATGTAACGCCGGATGCGTCTTGAGCCGCTCCAGCAGTTCAGCCGCCGGGACATCGCTTTGTGCCAAAGAGGAGAGCGGACAAACCACGCCCAGAGAGAGCGTCTCCTGATTGGTATAGAGAAACGCGCCGCCGGGAAGTTCGCCACAAATATTGCCACTGAACAGCATTGCCGCGCCTTCGTCATTGGATAAGCGGAAACGTTCCTCAAGTAACGATTTATCCAGCGCCAAAGTCTCTTTAATGCCTAATGCCATTGCGGTTGTCGAGGGACGCGGCAGGAATCCGTAGCGCTCGGCCAGTACGCTGTTTGCCCCTTCCGCCAGTACCACATAACGGGCGCGCAGCGTCTCGTTATCGGCAATAACGCCGCAGACTCTGCCCTCTTCGATATGGAGCGCCTCGACCGTCACACCGCTGATAAACTGTACGCCTTCGTCCTCGGCCTGGGCGACAAACCACGGGTCGAAGCGGGCGCGCAGCAGGCTCCATGAGTTTCCCTCCGGTTGCAGGCTGGAGTACGTTGTTGCGCCATCGCGAGTTAACAGCGAGAGATTTTCCTGGGTAATTCGGCGTTCAAGTGGGGCTGAATGTTGGAAGTGGGGAAGAAGTTCACCGAGCGCGTGAGTATACAGACGCCCGCCGGAAAGGTTTTTACTGCCGGGAAGCTCGCCGCGTTCAATAAGCAAAACTGACAGTCCTGCTCGCACGCAGCGTAAAGCACAAGCGGTGCCCGCTATCCCTGCACCGATAATAATAATATCGAAATCGTCAGACATGTTGTGCTCCAGATATCCAGAGCACATAACCCTAACAGAGTGTTAGTTAAGGAAAATTGACCGTCGCCACAGACGATACAATCATTCCCCGCGATACACGCAGCCTGCTGTGCAGGTCTCTTTCACCATTACGGCACTCAGCAGAGGGACAACCGGTTTAACCTGATCCCAAATCCATTTGGCCAGAACTTCACTGGTTGGGTTTTCTAAGCCGGGAATATCGTTCAGATAGTAGTGATCGAGTCTGTTGTAAGTTGGCTTAAACGCGGCTTTTAACTCAGAAAAATCCATGATCCAACCGGTATGCGGATCGACTTCACCGGTAATTTCAAGACGCACCATAAATGAGTGACCATGCAGGCGGCCACACTTATGCCCTTCCGGTACATGCGGCAGGCGGTGAGCGGCTTCGAAGGTGAAATCTTTAAACAAGGTGGTGGACATTTTTTACTCTCAAGAATGCGAAAAACCGCCGTAGGGTACCGTAAAGAGCGAATTTTATCATTAGTTAAAAGGGCGCTGAGTATCAGAACGACCGATTCATGATGGTAATATTTAATAATTATTGATATATCATATAGTTATCCAATCTGTTTTGCTGTTAATAACTATAACTAAAACAGGTTAGTTCATTTGGTTATTTGTTATTTCTATCCCTTCTTTAATTGTTACTATCCCCGCCGTTAACCTTATCTTCAGTTTGGGTTTTATTGCTGAAATCCGCTTTGCTTACTGGAACATGACAACGCATGACGACACAGGCCCCACCTTCCGCTCTGCTACCGCTAAACCCGGAGCAACTGGCACGCCTTCAGGCGGCCACGACCGATTTCACTCCCGCACAGCTTGCGTGGGTTTCTGGCTATTTTTGGGGCGTGCTGAATCAGCAGCCAGGCAGCAATGCGGCGACTCCTGCGCCTGCTGCTGAAATGCCTGGCATTACGCTTATCTCCGCCTCGCAAACCGGTAATGCGCGTCGTGTGGCGGAAGCCCTGCGCGATGATCTGATCGCTGCAAAGCTCAACGTCACTCTCACCAATGCTGGCGACTATAAATTCAAACAAATCGCCAATGAGAAATTGCTGATCGTAGTGGCGTCGACGCAAGGGGAAGGTGAACCGGCGGAAGAAGCCGTAGCGTTGCATAAATTCCTGTTCTCGAAAAAAGCGCCGAAGCTCGATAACACCGCTTTTGCCGTGTTTGGTCTTGGTGACACTTCTTACGAGTTTTTCTGTCAGTCAGGAAAAGACTTCGATGCAAAACTGGCTGAGCTGGGCGGTGAACGCTTGCTTGACCGCGTGGATGCCGACGTCGAATACCAGGGCGCGGCAGCCGAATGGCGTGCCCGTCTGGTTGATGTCCTGAAAGCGCGTGCCCCTGCGGCATCGTCTGTGCAAATTGCTGCGAGCGGTGCGGTAAACGAAGTACACACCAGCCCGTACACCAAAGAAGCGCCGCTGACGGCGTCGCTTGCGGTGAATCAGAAAATCACCGGTCGCGACTCGGAAAAAGATGTGCGCCATATCGAAATCGATCTCGGCGATTCCGGCCTGCGCTACCAGCCGGGCGATGCCTTAGGAGTCTGGTATCAGAACGATCCTGAGCTGGTCAAAGAGCTGGTTGAATTGCTGTGGCTGAAAGGAGATGAGCCGGTCACGGTTGACGGCAAAACCCTGTCGCTCACCGAAGCGCTGCAGTGGCATTTCGAGCTGACGGTTAACACCGGCAATATCGTCGAGAACTATGCCACTTTAACCCGTAGCGACTCTCTGCTGCCGCTGGTGGGCGACAAAGCGCAATTGCAGCATTACGCCGCAACCACGCCAATCGTCGATATGGTGCGTTTCTCCCCAGCGCAACTGGACGCCCAAACGTTGGTTGAACTTCTGCGCCCGCTGACGCCGCGTTTGTATTCTATTGCCTCTTCCCAGGCGGAAGTGGAAAGCGAAGTGCACGTCACCGTGGGCGTGGTGCGTTATGACATTGAAGGTCGGGCCCGTGCTGGCGGTGCGTCCAGTTTCCTCGCCGATCGCGTGGAAGAAGAGGGTGAAGTGCGCGTGTTCATCGAACACAACGATAACTTCCGCCTGCCGGCTAACCCGCAGACACCGGTGATTATGATTGGACCAGGCACGGGGATTGCGCCGTTCCGTGCATTCATGCAGCAGCGTGCGGCTGACGGAGCCGAAGGCAAAAACTGGCTGTTTTTTGGCAACCCACACTTTACCGAAGATTTCCTGTACCAGGTGGAATGGCAGCGTTACGTCAAAGAGGGCGTGCTGAGCCGTATCGATCTGGCCTGGTCCCGTGACCAGAAAGAAAAAATATACGTACAAGACAAACTGCGCCAACAGGGTGCGGAACTGTGGCGCTGGATAAACGACGGTGCCCACATTTATGTCTGCGGCGACGCCAATCGCATGGCGAAAGACGTTGAGCAGGCTTTGTTGGAAGTGATTGCCGAATTCGGTTCTATGGATATCGAAGCGGCGGATGAATTTTTAAGTGAGCTGCGCATTGAGCGCCGTTATCAGCGAGATGTCTACTAATGAGCGAAAAATACCCAGGACCATTGGTGGTCGAAGGCAAGCTGTCCGACGCTGAGCGTATGAAGCTGGAAAGCAACTATCTGCGCGGTACGATTGCCGAAGATTTAAACGACGGCCTGACCGGCGGCTTCAAAGGCGATAACTTCCTGCTGATCCGTTTTCACGGTATGTACCAGCAGGATGACCGCGATATCCGCGCCGAACGAGCTGAGCAAAAGCTGGAGCCGCGTCACGCGATGCTGCTGCGCTGCCGTCTGCCGGGTGGGGTGATCACCACCAAACAGTGGCAGGCGATCGACACGTTCGCCCATGACAACACGATTTACGGCAGCATTCGTCTGACCAACCGTCAGACCTTCCAGTTTCACGGCATTCTGAAGAAGAACGTTAAGCCGGTACACCAGATGCTGCATTCGGTCGGGCTGGACGCGCTGGCGACCGCCAACGACATGAACCGTAACGTTCTGTGTACCTCTAACCCGTACGAGTCCGAGCTGCACGCCCAAGCCTATGAATGGGCGAAGAAGATCTCCGAACATCTGCTGCCGCGTACTCGCGCCTATGCAGAAATTTGGCTGGATCAGGAGAAGGTAGCGACCACCGACGAAGAGCCGATCCTCGGTCAAACCTATCTGCCGCGTAAGTTTAAAACCACGGTTGTAATCCCGCCGCAGAACGACATCGATCTGCACGCCAACGACATGAACTTCGTAGCGATTGCCGAAAACGGCAAGCTGGTGGGCTTTAACCTGCTGGTCGGCGGTGGTTTGTCGATTGAGCACGGCAATAAGAAAACCTACGCCCGCACCGCGAGCGAGTTCGGCTATCTGCCGCTGGAGCACACCCTGGCGGTAGCAGAAGCTGTGGTGACAACGCAGCGCGACTGGGGCAATCGTACCGATCGTAAAAACGCCAAAACCAAATACACGCTTGAACGCGTTGGTATCGACACGTTCAAAGAGGAAGTGGAGCGTCGCGCGGGCATCAAATTTGAGCCGATCCGCCCGTACGAGTTCACCGGTCGCGGCGATCGTATTGGTTGGGTAAAAGGGATCGACAATAACTGGCACCTGACGCTGTTTATTGAAAACGGCCGTATCCTGGATTATCCGGGCCGTCCGCTGAAAACCGGCCTGCTGGAGATCGCGAAGATCCACAAAGGGGATTTCCGCATCACCGCCAACCAGAACCTGATCATTGCTGGTGTGCCGGAAAGCCAAAAAGCGAAGATCGAGAAGCTGGCGCGCGATCACGGATTGATGAATGCGGTGAAGCCGCAGCGTGAAAACTCGATGGCCTGCGTGTCGTTCCCGACCTGTCCGCTGGCGATGGCGGAGGCCGAACGTTTCCTGCCATCGTTCACTGATAAAGTGGAAGCTATTCTCGAAAAACACGGCATTCCTGACGAGCATATCGTGATGCGCGTTACAGGCTGCCCGAACGGCTGCGGCCGCGCGATGCTGGCGGAACTGGGCCTGGTGGGTAAAGCCCCGGGGCGCTACAACGTACACCTTGGCGGTAACCGCATGGGCACGCGCATTCCGCGTATGTATCGCGAAAATATTACGGAATCGGAAATTCTCGACTCCGTTGACGAACTGGTTGGGCGCTGGGCGAAAGAGCGCGAAGCGGGTGAAGGCTTCGGTGATTTTACGGTGCGTGCGGGCATCATTCGCCCGGTGCTCGATCCCGCCCGGGATTTCTGGGAATAAAGTGAAATTGACTTATCGGGTCTGCTGAATCTGTAGGCCTGATAAGCGCAGCGCCATCAGGCAAGGTAAACAGCGAGGAATTTATGTCCAAACTCGATCTCAACGCGTTGAACGCGCTGCCGAAAGTTGAACGCGTTATGGCGTTGGCACAAACCAACGACCAACTGGAAAAATTGAGCGCAGAGGATCGCGTGGCGTGGGCGCTGGAAAACCTGCCTGGTGAATATGTACTGTCATCAAGCTTTGGTATCCAGGCGGCAGTAAGCCTGCACCTGGTGAATCAGGTTCACCCGGATATCCCGGTGATCCTCACCGATACCGGCTATTTGTTCCCGGAAACCTACCAGTTTATTGATGAGTTAACGGACAAGCTCAAGCTTAATCTGCAAGTCTACCGGGCGAAGGAGAGCGCGGCCTGGCAGGAAGCGCGCTACGGCAAACTGTGGGAGCAGGGCGTTGAAGGCATTGAGAAATACAATGAGATCAACAAAGTCGAGCCGATGAACCGCGCGCTTAAAGAACTCAATGCGCAAACCTGGTTTGCCGGTCTGCGCCGCGAGCAGTCGGGCAGCCGGGCGCATTTGCCGGTGTTGGCTATCCAGCGCGGCGTGTTTAAAGTGCTGCCGATCATCGACTGGGACAACCGTACCGTTTACCAGTACCTGCAAAAGCACGGCCTGAAATACCATCCACTGTGGGATCAGGGCTATCTGTCAGTTGGTGATACCCATACCACCCGCAAATGGGAGCCGGGTATGGCGGAAGAAGAGACGCGGTTCTTCGGATTGAAGCGCGAGTGCGGATTGCACGAAGGGTAAAAGATAAAAGCCCGGTAATGATTACATATTACCGGGCTTCTTCGTCAGGATTTACCCGCCTTTGCCAGTTCTTTCACCAGCGGGAGCATAATGCGTACCACGTCGCGGCTACGGTGCTCTATCCTGCCCGGTAAGGCTTTATCGATATGCTGCTGGTTATCCAGTCGCACATCGTGCCAGCTGTTGCCTGCCGGGAACGAGGCGCTTTTGGCGCGCTGTTGATAGCCATCTTTCTTGCCCAGACTCCAGTTGGTTGCTTCAACGGAGAGCACGGCAATGCCCGCGTTGTCAAAGACCTCTGCATCGTTACAACATCCAGTACCTTTCGGATAGTTTTTGTTCAGTCCCGGATTGGTGCTGGCTACGATACCGCGGCTGTGCGCGATGGCCAGCGCCCGGTCACGCGTCAATTTTCGCACCGCTTCCGGGGTTTTCTTACCGCTATTGAAATAGAGCTTATCGCCGACGATCAGGTTATCGAGGTTGATAACCAGCAGCGTATTTTTCTTCTCGGCGGCGCTCATTCGTTTCAGGATGTTCTCCGCGCCCAGTTTGCCTTCTTCCTCGCCGCTGGTGGCGATAAATCGAATGCCGTACTGCGTCGGCACGTCTTTGAGTTTTTCCGCCAGTTCCAGCATCACGCCAAGTCCTGCGGCGTTGTCATCAATACCTTGCAGGGTCAATCCACCCAGATTGGCATCGGAATCGGCGTCGCTCTGCGCGGCGTAGGTGTCGAGGTGCGCCATGATAATAATCTGCTGTGGCGCTTTACCCTCATGTGCGGCAATAACGGTACTTCCCGTGACGTTATGCCAGTTTTTACGGTTATTTTTGGCGGTATAAACATAACGGCTATTAAATGTTCGAATATCACTGCTGTAGCCCATCTGCTGAAATTGCTGACGAATATAATCAGCAGACAACATTTCTGCCGGAGAGCCCGTTACTCGGCCTGGGAAAAACGTTGCGATATATCGAGCCTGGGTATTTGCGATATCTCCAGGTTTGGAAGATGTTGCCTGTGCGGGAAGGATAAAGCACGCGCCGAGCGCCAGGATTGCAAGAAGGGGGCGCGTTGCGGAAAACATAATGAGTCCTTAAATACCAAGCAGAAATTTTTAGCCGCTAGTATGAAACCGTGATCGAGGTAAAACAATTTCATTTGCTCCTAAATGCCCTAAATTCGGTAGCTTAAGCACTTTTTGATATTTGCTTTTCCGGATCGTTATTCCTTTGAGGAACTACTCATTCCAATTCGTAATTTCATTCGCCCTCTTGCCCTCCCTATAGTCAGGTTATCTGAGCATCGTTAGCAAAATAACGGCATTACATAGGAACGGTTATGGATCAAAAACGACTTACCCACCTGCGGCAACTGGAAGCGGAAAGCATCCATATTATTCGTGAGGTGGCCGCCGAGTTTTCGAATCCGGTGATGATGTATTCCATCGGCAAAGATTCCAGCGTAATGCTGCATCTGGCGCGTAAAGCATTTTATCCTGGCACGTTGCCGTTCCCTCTGCTGCACGTTGATACCGGCTGGAAATTCAGCGAGATGTACGAGTTTCGTGACCGCACGGCGAAAGCCTACGGTTGTGAACTGCTGGTGCATAAAAACCCGGAAGGGGTGGCGATGGGCATCAACCCGTTTGTTCACGGTAGCGCCAAGCATACCGATATTATGAAAACCGAAGGGTTGAAGCAGGCGTTGAACAAATACGGTTTCGACGCCGCGTTCGGTGGCGCTCGTCGTGACGAAGAGAAATCCCGTGCCAAGGAGCGCATTTATTCTTTCCGCGATCGTTTTCATCGCTGGGACCCTAAAAATCAGCGTCCGGAACTGTGGCATAACTACAACGGACAGATTAACAAAGGCGAAAGCATTCGCGTATTCCCGCTCTCCAACTGGACTGAACAGGATATCTGGCAGTACATCTGGCTGGAAAATATCGACATCGTGCCGCTGTACCTGGCGGCGGAGCGTCCGGTGCTGGAACGCGACGGCATGCTGATGATGATTGATGACGACAGAATCAATCTGCAACCGGGCGAAGTGATTAAAAAACGCATGGTGCGTTTCCGTACGCTCGGCTGCTGGCCGTTAACAGGCGCGGTGGAGTCGAATGCGCAGACGCTGCCTGAAATCATCGAAGAGATGCTGGTCTCAACCACCAGTGAACGTCAGGGCCGCGTGATTGACCGCGACCAGGCGGGCTCCATGGAGCTGAAGAAACGTCAGGGGTATTTCTAAGGAGCCGCCATGAACACGACACTTGCACAACAAATTGCTAATGAAGGCGGCGTTGAAGCCTGGATGGTCGCCCAGCAACACAAAAGCCTGCTGCGTTTTTTAACCTGCGGTAGCGTGGATGACGGGAAAAGCACCCTGATTGGTCGCCTGCTGCACGACACGCGTCAGATTTATGAAGACCAGCTTTCATCGCTGCACAACGACAGTAAACGTCACGGTACTCAGGGCGAAAAGCTCGATCTGGCGTTATTGGTTGACGGCTTGCAAGCCGAGCGCGAGCAGGGCATCACCATCGACGTGGCTTACCGTTATTTCTCTACCGAGAAGCGTAAATTTATTATTGCGGATACTCCCGGTCATGAGCAATACACCCGCAACATGGCGACCGGTGCGTCGACCTGCGACCTGGCGATCCTGCTGATCGATGCGCGTAAAGGCGTGCTGGATCAGACCCGTCGTCACAGCTTTATCTCCACGCTACTTGGGATCAAACACCTGGTGGTGGCGATCAACAAAATGGATCTGGTGAACTTTAGCGAAGAGACATTTAACCGCATTCGCGAAGACTATCTTACTTTTGCTGAACAGTTGCCGGGCAACCTGGATATCCGGTTTGTGCCGCTCTCTGCGCTGGAAGGCGACAACGTGGCTTCACAAAGCGCCAGCATGTCGTGGTACAGCGGTCCGACGCTACTGGAAGTACTGGAAACCGTTGAGATCCAACGCATAGTTGATACTCAGCCGATGCGCTTCCCGGTGCAGTATGTGAACCGACCGAATCTGGATTTTCGTGGTTATGCCGGGACGCTGGCCTCCGGTAGTGTGAAGGTAGGGCAACGCGTCAAAGTGCTGCCATCCGGCGTTGAGTCGAGCGTGGCACGGATCGTAACCTTTGATGGTGATTTACAGGAAGCACATGCGGGTGAAGCGATCACCCTGGTATTGAAAGATGAGATCGATATCAGCCGGGGCGACCTGCTGCTTGATGCCGGTGAAGCGTTACCTGCGGTACAACGCGCTGCCGTTGATGTGGTGTGGATGGCGGAACAACCGTTGTCGCCTGGACAGAGCTACGACATCAAAGTCGCCGGTAAGAAGACCCGCGCACGCGTTGATAACGTGCAGTACCAGATTGATATTAATAACCTGACCCAACGTGATGTTGAAGCGTTGCCGCTAAACGGCATCGGTCTGGTTAATCTGACCTTTGATGAGCCGCTGGTGCTGGATACCTATCAGCAGAACCCGGTTACGGGCGGGCTGATTATCATTGACCGCCTGACCAACGTTACCGTTGGCGCGGGGCTGGTACGTGAGCCAATCGTCCAGGAGCACACCGCGGCTTCTCAGTTCAGCGCGTTTGAGCTGGAGCTTAATGCGTTAGTGCGTCGCCATTTCCCGCACTGGGGCGCGCGCGATCTGCTGGGAGGAAAATAATGGCGCTGCATGACGAAAACGTCGTCTGGCATGCCCATCCTGTTACACCGCAACAGCGGGAACAACGCCACGGTCATCGTGGTGTTGTGCTGTGGTTTACCGGGCTGTCTGGTTCCGGTAAATCCACGGTAGCAGGGGCGCTGGAAGAGGCGTTGCACAAGCTGGGAGTGAGTACCTATTTGTTGGATGGCGATAACGTGCGCCACGGCCTGTGCAGCGATCTTGGGTTTAGCGATGCCGATCGTAAGGAGAATATTCGTCGGGTTGGCGAGGTGGCTAACCTGATGGTGGATGCGGGTCTTGTGGTGTTGACCGCCTTTATCTCTCCACATCGCGCCGAACGCAAAATGGTCCGTGAACGCGTTGGCGAAGGGCGTTTTATTGAGGTTTTTGTCGATACGCCGCTGGCAACGTGCGAATTACGCGATCCAAAAGGGCTGTATAAAAAAGCGCGGGCGGGTGAGTTGCGTAATTTCACCGGAATTGATTCGGTATACGAAGCGCCTGAATCGCCAGAGATTCACCTTGATGGTGAACAATTGGTAACAAATTTGGTACCCCAATTATTAGACCTGCTGAGGCAGGAAGATATTATCAGATCCTGAGACACCCGAGCTTGTATGCCCGGTCAGTCACGGTCACAGGATTAGATATGCGTAACAGCCATAACATTACTATTACAGAGTCAGATACCTTCGCCGCCGACGATGAAACCACCTGGTCACTACCGGGTGCCGTGGTCGGTTTTATCGCGTGGCTGTTGGCGCTGGGGATTCCGTTTCTGATTTATGGCCCTAACACACTCTTTTTCTTCATTTATACCTGGCCCTTTTTCCTCGCATTGCTGCCCGTGGCGATTGTCGCGGGTATTGCGCTGCACTCCCTATTGAAGGGGCTGTTGCTGTTGAGCATTACCTGCACCCTGCTGGTGGTTGGGGCGATGTTTGGCGCGCTATTTCTGTGGTTGTTGGGTTAGGCAAACGCCTTTTTTTAACAATCGCTGATGTTGCTCACTCTCTGGTCATAATTCAAACCGTAACCAACAATGAGATTATGTTCTCCTTACACGGGGTATACGTAACAACGGGCAAATGTGGTACATTTGCCCGCGTTGTCGCGGCATTCCCGACCGTTGATGTAAAGTTGTCTGCGGAAGTTATGGGATGTTAATGCCGTTTTTCAGGGGGCAGGATGGGTAAACTAACGCTGCTGTTGCTGGCTTTATTGGTCTGGCTGCAGTATTCGCTGTGGTTCGGTAAGAACGGCATACATGACTATAGTCGCGTCAACGATGATGTTGCTGCGCAGCAAGCTACGAACGCGAAACTAAAAGCACGTAACGATCAGCTCTTTGCCGAAATTGACGATCTCAATGGCGGACAAGAGGCTATTGAGGAGCGCGCGCGCAACGAACTCAGCATGACTAAGCCGGGCGAAACCTTTTATCGTCTGGTGCCTGACGCGTCTAAACGCGCTCAGACTGCAGGGCAAAATAATCGATAAACCGTCCAGGGATTTAACATGGCAGCCACTTTATTGGACGTTTGCGCCGTGGTGCCGGCTGCCGGGTTTGGCCGCCGAATGCAAACAGAGTGTCCTAAGCAGTACCTCTCTATTGGCAATAAAACCATTCTTGAACACTCGGTTGATGCGCTGCTGGCTCATCCCCGGGTGACGCGAGTCGTTATCGCTATCAGCCCAGGCGACAGCCGCTTTGCCCAACTTCCACTCGCCGCGCATCCGCAAATTACCGTAGTGGATGGCGGCAACGAGCGTGCCGATTCTGTCCTTGCCGGTTTGCAAGCCGCAGGTGAGGCCAGTTGGGTACTGGTGCATGACGCCGCGCGTCCGTGTCTGCACCAGGATGATTTAGCCCGTTTGCTGGCAATCAGTGAGACCAGCCGCACCGGCGGGATCCTGGCGGCACCAGTACGCGACACGATGAAGCGCGCGGAGCCGGGCCGAACAGACATTGCCCATACGGTCGATCGCACCGATTTATGGCACGCGTTGACGCCGCAGTTTTTCCCTCGCGAGCTGTTGCACGACTGCCTGACCCGTGCGCTCCTCGAAGGCGCAACCATTACGGATGAGGCCTCGGCGCTGGAATATTGCGGCTTACATCCTCAGCTCGTTGAAGGACGGGCTGATAATATTAAAGTAACGCGTCCAGAGGATTTGGCGTTGGCCGAATTTTATCTGACCCGGACTACCCACCAGGAGAAGACATAATGCGAATTGGACACGGTTTCGACGTACACGCTTTTGGCGGAGAAGGCCCAATTATCATTGGTGGTGTGCGCATCCCGTATGAAAAAGGATTGCTGGCGCATTCTGATGGCGATGTGGCGTTACACGCGCTAACCGATGCTCTGCTGGGCGCGGCTGCGCTGGGGGATATCGGTAAACTCTTCCCTGACACCGACCCGACCTTTAAAGGTGCCGATAGTCGTGAATTATTGCGAGAAGCCTGGCGGCGTATTCAGGCCAAAGGCTATACGCTTGGTAATGTGGATGTGACAATTATTGCTCAGGCACCGAAGATGCTGCCGCACATTCCGCAAATGCGCGTGTTTATTGCCGAAGATCTCGGCTGCCATATGGATGATGTTAACGTGAAAGCGACCACCACGGAAAAACTCGGTTTTACCGGGCGTGGGGAAGGGATTGCCTGTGAAGCAGTGGCGTTACTCATTAAGGCACCGAAATGACTGTGTTTGACGATCTGACGTATCTCCATGGCAAACCACTGGGCCATGGCGTCCTGAAAGCGAATCCGGAAGACTTTGTTGTCGTCGAAGATTTAGGCTTCGAACCGGATGGCGAAGGCGAGCATGTTTTGGTGCGCATCCTGAAAAACGGTTGTAACACCCGTTTTGTGGCTGACGCGCTGGCGAAATTCCTGAAAATTCACGCCCGTGAAGTGAGCTTTGCTGGGCAGAAAGATAAGCATGCGGTCACGGAACAGTGGCTGTGCGCGCGTGTACCGGGCAATGCAATGCCTGATCTAAGCAAATTTGAGCTCGAAGGCTGTAAAGTTCTGGAGTACGCGCGCCACAAGCGTAAGCTGCGTTTAGGGGCGCTGAAAGGCAACGAATTTACGCTGGTGTTGCGTGAAGTGAGCGAGCGAAATGACGTTGAAGCGCGTTTGCAGGCGATTAGCGAACGCGGCGTACCGAACTATTTTGGCGCTCAGCGTTTTGGTATTGGCGGTAGCAACCTGCAAGGGGCGCTGCGCTGGGCACAAAGCGATGCGCCGGTGCGCGATCGCAATAAACGCAGTTTTTGGTTGTCGGCGGCCCGTAGCGCGTTGTTTAATCAGATAGTCAGTGAACGCTTGAAAAAAACAGACTTTAATCAAGTTGTTGACGGCGATGCGCTACAATTATCCGGACGCGGAAGCTGGTTTGTCGCCACACAGGAAGAACACACTGAATTACAGCGTCGCGTCGATGAGAAAGAATTGATGATCACAGCGGCATTACCGGGCAGCGGTGAGTGGGGAACTCAGCGCGACGCACTGGCGTTTGAAAAAGCCGCTGTTGCTGATGAAACCGCGCTGCAGTCTCTGTTATTGCGCGAGAAAGTCGACGCGTCGCGTCGCGCTATGTTGCTGTATCCACAACAATTAAGCTGGAACTGGTGGGATGACGTAACCGTCGAGTTACGCTTCTGGCTACCGGCAGGTAGCTTCGCCACCAGTGTTGTAAGGGAACTTATTAACACAATGGGTGATTATGCGTATATTGCTGAGTAACGATGATGGGGTCCACGCACCCGGTATACAAACGCTGGCGAAAGCGCTGCGTGAGTTTGCTGACGTACAGGTGGTTGCCCCGGATCGTAACCGCAGTGGCGCGTCTAACTCGCTGACGCTGGAATCCTCACTTCGCACCTTTACCTATGATAACGGCGATATCGCCGTACAAATGGGTACGCCCACCGACTGCGTTTATCTGGGCGTGAACGCATTAATGCGTCCGCGTCCGGACATTGTCGTTTCTGGTATTAATGCGGGTCCTAATCTGGGTGATGATGTTATCTATTCCGGTACCGTTGCGGCGGCAATGGAAGGCCGTCATCTGGGATTCCCGGCGCTGGCTGTCTCACTTGATGGCCATAAACACTACGATACTGCTGCCGCAGTAACCTGTCGTATCTTACGGGCGCTGAGTCGTGAACCGCTGCGCACCGGTCGCATTTTGAATATCAACGTGCCGGATTTACCGCTGGATCAGATTAAAGGTATTCGCGTCACGCGCTGCGGCAGTCGCCATCCGGCGGATCAGGTTATTCCACAGCAGGACCCACGCGGTAATACCCTGTACTGGATCGGGCCACCGGGCGAAAAGTGCGACGCCGGGCCGGATACGGATTTTGCCGCCGTCGATGAAGGCTATGTTTCCATCACGCCGCTGCATGTCGATTTAACCGCATACGGCGCGCATGAAGTGGTTTCTGACTGGTTAGACAGCGTGGGAGTCGACACGCAATGGTAAGCAGACGCGTACACACTCTTCTTGAACAATTACGTGCGCAAGGCATCAGAGATGAGCTTGTCCTCGATGCGCTCGCCGCCGTGCCGCGTGAAAAATTCATTGATGAGGCGTTTGAACATAAGGCCTGGGACAATATTGCCCTGCCGATTGGTCAGGGGCAGACGATTTCGCAGCCTTATATGGTTGCGCGAATGACCGAACTGCTTGAGCTAACGCCGCAGTCTCGGGTGCTGGAAATTGGTACTGGCTCTGGCTACCAGACGGCGATTCTGGCGCACCTGGTGCATCATGTGTGCTCCGTTGAGCGCATTAAAGGTTTGCAATGGCAGGCGCGTCGCCGCCTGAAGCAGCTTGATTTACATAATGTTTCGACCCGTCATGGTGATGGATGGCAAGGCTGGCAGGCACGAGCT
The DNA here is from genome assembly GCF_013784065.1 of Citrobacter sp. RHBSTW-00599. Lineage (NCBI taxonomy): Bacteria > Pseudomonadati > Pseudomonadota > Gammaproteobacteria > Enterobacterales > Enterobacteriaceae > Citrobacter > Citrobacter sp. RHBSTW-00599. The sequence goes on from NZ_CP056717.1 coordinate 1,103,874, forward strand.
CCGTTTGACGCTATCATTGTAACGGCAGCGCCGCCCGAGATCCCGACCGCATTGATGATGCAACTGGATGAGGGCGGCATTCTCGTCTTACCCGTGGGCGATGAGCACCAGTTTCTGAAGCGGGTGCGTCGTCGGGGAGGCGAATTTATTATCGATACCGTGGAGGCCGTACGTTTCGTTCCCTTAGTGAAAGGGGAGCTTGCGTAGATAGCGCTGCTGAATACCTGGAGTTTTCCTGGTTATTCTCGAAAGAGTAAGCGTATTGTGACGGTGCCTTGCACGGTGATTACGTCACTGGTTTTAACCAATTTTCCTGGGGGATAAATGAGCGCGGGAAGCCACAAATTTACCGTTCGCCGCATTGCGGCATTGTCACTGGTTTCACTATGGTTGGCAGGTTGTTCAAACACCTCGAATCCACCAGCGCCGGTCAGCTCGGTTAACGGTAGTGCATCAACGAACACCAGTTCTGGCATGCTGATTACGCCTCCACCCAAAATGGGCTCGACGTCGACGGTACAGCAGACGCCACAGATCCAGTCGGTGCAGCAACCAACCACACAGCCAACGCAAATCCAGCCTGTTGCTCAACAGCCTGTGCAGATGGAAAACGGTCGTATTGTATACAATCGTAAGTATGGGAATATTCCGAAAGGTAGCTACACGGGCGGCAGTACCTATACTGTTAAGAAAGGCGATACCCTTTTCTATATTGCCTGGATCACCGGGAACGATTTCCGTGACCTCGCACAACGCAATAACGTTCCGGCCCCGTATGGCCTGAATGTCGGTCAAACTCTGCAAGTGGGCAACGCGTCTGGCGCACCGATTACCGGTGGCAATGCCATCACCCAGGCGGATGCAGCACAGCAAGGAGTTGTGACCAACCCTGCACAAAATTCCACCGTTGCTGTTGCTTCGAAACCAACAATTACGTATTCTGAGGATTCAGGTGAACAAAGTGCTAACAAAATGTTGCCGAACAACAAGCCTGCTGGGACTGTGGTCACAGCGCCTGTAACGGCTCCAGCAGTTAGCACAACCGAATCAACTGCAAGCTCAACGTCGACTAGCTCGCCAATCTCTACATGGCGCTGGCCGACTGACGGCAAAGTGATCGAAAACTTTGCAGCTACCGAAGGTGGCAATAAAGGGATCGACATTGCAGGCAGCAAAGGACAGGCTATTGTCGCGACCGCAGATGGACGCGTCGTCTATGCCGGTAATGCGCTGCGTGGTTACGGTAATCTTATTATCATCAAACATAACGATGATTACCTGAGCGCCTACGCCCATAACGATACAATGCTGGTCCGGGAACAACAAGAAATCAAGGCGGGGCAGAAAATAGCTACCATGGGTAGCACCGGAACCAGTTCAACACGCTTGCATTTTGAAATTCGTTACAAGGGGAAATCCGTAAACCCGCTGCGCTATTTACCGCAGCGATAATTAGGCGGAACCAGGCTTTCACGTGCTAGTTCCGTTAGGGATCACGGGTAGGAGCCACCTTTATGAGTCAGAATACGCTGAAAGTTCATGATTTAAATGAAGATGCGGAATTTGATGAGAACGGAGTAGAGGCTTTTGATGAAAAAGCCTTGAGTGAAGAGGAACCCAGTGATAACGACCTGGCTGAAGAAGAGCTGTTATCGCAGGGGGCCACACAGCGTGTGTTGGACGCGACTCAGCTTTACCTTGGTGAGATTGGTTATTCACCACTGTTAACAGCCGAAGAAGAAGTTTATTTTGCGCGTCGCGCACTGCGTGGAGATGTCGCATCTCGCCGTCGCATGATTGAAAGTAACCTGCGTCTGGTGGTGAAAATTGCTCGTCGTTATGGCAATCGTGGTCTGGCTTTGCTGGACCTGATTGAAGAGGGCAATTTAGGGCTTATCCGTGCCGTCGAGAAGTTTGACCCGGAACGTGGGTTCCGCTTCTCAACATACGCAACCTGGTGGATCCGCCAGACGATCGAACGGGCGATTATGAACCAAACCCGTACGATCCGACTGCCGATTCACATTGTAAAAGAGCTGAACGTCTATCTGCGTACCGCGCGTGAGTTGTCGCATAAACTGGACCACGAACCGAGTGCAGAAGAGATTGCTGAACAACTGGATAAACCGGTTGATGACGTCAGCCGTATGCTCCGACTCAACGAGCGTATTACCTCGGTAGACACCCCCCTGGGTGGCGATTCCGAAAAAGCGTTGCTGGATATTCTGGCCGATGAAAAGGAAAACGGTCCGGAAGACACCACGCAAGACGATGATATGAAACAGAGCATCGTCAAATGGCTGTTCGAACTGAACGCCAAACAGCGTGAAGTGCTGGCACGTCGTTTTGGTCTGCTGGGGTACGAAGCTGCGACACTGGAAGATGTGGGCCGTGAAATTGGTCTCACTCGTGAACGTGTTCGCCAGATTCAGGTTGAAGGTCTGCGTCGTCTGCGTGAAATTCTGCAGACTCAGGGACTGAATATCGAAGCGCTTTTCCGCGAGTAAGCACAAGTTCTATCAAGAAAGGCCCGTCTCATTGAGACTGGCCTTTTTCTTTAGGGTTACTGCTATCGGGCTCTTATTGCTATACCAGACTTTTCAACCGGTAGATCCACTCCAGCGCCTGGCGAGGCGTTAGCGAATCCGGGTCGAGGTTTTCCAGCGCATCAACGGCGGGTGACGTTTCTTCCGGTACTGACAGCAGCGACATCTGCGTACCGTCGACCTGGGTTGCGGCAACATTTGGCGCAATGCTTTCCAGTTCGCGCAGTTTTTGCCGCGCGCGTTTGATCACCTCTTTCGGTACGCCAGCCAGGGCAGCGACTGCCAGACCATAGCTCTTGCTCGCCGCGCCATCCTGCACGCTGTGCATGAAGGCGATGGTATCGCCGTGCTCTAACGCATCCAGATGCACATTAGCGACGCCCTCCATCTTCTCCGGTAACTGCGTCAGTTCGAAGTAGTGGGTCGCAAATAAAGTTAATGCTTTGATTTTATTCGCCAGATTTTCTGCGCATGCCCATGCCAGCGACAGGCCGTCGTAGGTGGAGGTGCCGCGTCCAATCTCATCCATCAGCACCAGACTGTTCTCGGTGGCGTTATGCAGAATGTTGGCGGTTTCGGTCATTTCTACCATGAAGGTGGAACGACCCGATGCCAGATCATCCGCCGCGCCCACGCGGGTAAAGATACGATCGATAGGCCCGATCTCGACTTTCTGTGCCGGAACGTAGCTGCCGATATAGGCCAGTAGCGCAATCAACGCAGTCTGGCGCATATAGGTACTTTTACCCCCCATGTTTGGGCCGGTGATGATCAGCATCCGTCGCTGAGGCGAGAGGTTAAGCGGGTTGGCGATAAACGGCTCGGTCAGCACCTGTTCAACCACCGGATGACGTCCCTCGGTAATACGAATGCCGGGTTTATCGGTGAAGATCGGACAGGTGTAATTCAGGGTATAAGCACGCTCCGCGAGGTTGACCAGCACGTCCAACTCCGCCAGCGCGCTGGCGCTCTGTTGCAAATCAGCCAGGTGTGGCAGCAGCATGTCGAACAGTTCGTCATACAGCTGTTTTTCCAGCGCCAGCGCTTTGCCTTTTGAGGTCAGAACTTTGTCTTCGTACTCTTTCAGTTCCGGAATAATGTAGCGTTCGGCGTTTTTCAATGTCTGGCGGCGTACGTAGTTAATTGGCGCCAGATGACTTTGCCCACGGCTGATCTGAATGTAGTAGCCGTGCACGGCGTTAAATCCTACTTTCAGCGTGTCCAGACCGGTGCGTTCGCGTTCGCGGATTTCCAGTCTATCGAGGTAGTCCGTGGCGCCATCAGCCAGCGCTCGCCACTCATCAAGCTCTTCATTGTAGCCTGGGGCAATGACGCCGCCGTCACGTACGAGCACCGGCGGAGCTTCCACGACGGCACGTTCCAACAGTTCACGCAGCTCAGTAAACTCACCCATTTTCTCGCGCAGCATCTGCACGGGGGCACTGTCTACGTTTTCCAGTTGTGCGCGCAGTTCGGGTAATTGCTGGAAGGCATGACGCATACGGGCCAGATCGCGCGGGCGCGCAGTACGCAGGGCCAGACGCGCCAGAATACGTTCCAGATCGCCTACCTGACGCAGCACGGGTTGTAATTCGCTGGTGGTATCCTGCAGCGCGCCGATGGTCTGTTGGCGCTCGATGAGGATTTTGGTGTCGCGGACCGGCATATGCAGCCAGCGCTTGAGCATACGGCTACCCATCGGTGTCACGGTGCAGTCGAGTACTGAAGCCAGCGTGTTTTCCACCCCGCCCGCCAGGTTCTGGGTGATTTCCAGATTGCGGCGTGTGGCGGCGTCCATAATGATGCTGTCCTGCTGACGCTCCATGGTGATGGAACGAATATGCGGCAGCGAGGTGCGTTGGGTATCTTTTACGTATTGCAGCAGACAGCCGGCAGCGCATAATCCGCGTGGGGCGTTTTCCACGCCAAAGCCAATCAGATCCCGCGTGCCGAACTGCAGATTTAACTGCTGACGGGCGGTATCAATTTCAAATTCCCACAGCGGACGACGGCGCAGGCCGCGACGTCCTTCTATCAGTGAGGTTTCGGCAAAATCCTCGGCATACAGCAATTCAGCGGGGTTGGTGCGCTGCAATTCCGCGGCCATGGTTTCGCGGTCAGCGGGTTCACTGACACGAAAACGCCCGGAGCTGATATCCAGCGTAGCGTAGCCGTACCCTTTACTGTCTTGCCAGATGGCGGCCAGCAGGTTGTCCTGGCGTTCCTGCAACAACGCTTCATCACTGATGGTGCCTGGTGTGACAATACGTACCACTTTGCGCTCAACCGGGCCTTTGCTGGTCGCCGGATCGCCAATCTGTTCACAAATAGCAACGGACTCACCCTGATTGACCAGCTTGGCGAGGTAGTTTTCTACCGCATGATGAGGAATGCCTGCCATTGGGATTGGCTCGCCTGCAGATGCGCCGCGTTTGGTCAGGGAGATATCAAGCAGTTGAGACGCGCGTTTCGCATCGTCATAAAACAGTTCGTAAAAGTCGCCCATGCGGTAAAACAGCAGTATTTCCGGGTGCTGAGCCTTCAGCTTGAGATACTGCTGCATCATGGGGGTGTGGGAGTCTAAGTTTTCTATTGTACTCATTGGTTTATGATGTCCATTTTCTTAATTTTTAATGAGTTAGTGATTTTTGTGGTTATCATTAAGTTTCACGTTGTCTCATCGAATATCATGAAATCCTACATTTAAAGGTGGGTTAAAGTGTGCCTTGCCAACCTATACCTGGGTAAAATATGGGCATATACAGAGTAACCTACCTTGATGTTCATGACTGCATAAGGTGCATGATAACGGAGTCTTTATGGCAGGAAAACAAGAGGGAAAGCTACTTTCGTTTAAAGCGGTAGAAATGATGAAGCCTGGCGACAAAGATAAGTCCATAAATGACTCTGAGGTGTCTGTTAAATCCGTGGTGATTCAACCTGTACGACAACCGGGGGCGATATCTCAGTAAGGAGGCCATTAGACAGGCCTCGTCGTGAGGAGCGAATCTGCTTACAGATGTGGGGTCGGTCCATTATTCTGGAATAAACCGGTATCAGGACGATGTTTCATGCAATCTATCTGCTGGAGTTCCTCAATGGTATATTCGCGGTACAAGAAATACTGGATTTGGGTACCGTATCTGAGGTTCATTTTCTGAGCCAAGGCTGATACCCGCTGATACACTGCTTTCGTTGAGCAGTGCAGAAGTTGGGATGTGGCATTAATATTTATTTGTCGGCGTAACGCACAGGCTACGGAAATCTCGGTATGGGTAAGGTTACGTAGCTCCCGCAAAGAATCAAGTATGGTGAGTATATGATAGAAAGTATATCTTCGGCCTTCATTAATATACCGGATAAACTCCGTTACAGAGGCGGTTCTGGAGATACCCTCCAGTGATGAGAGCACCTTTGATAACATCCCCCGGCCTTTTACAAAAATGATAGAATAGCCGTCGGTCAGTTCATTGCAAACACGATGTTTAATATCATGCAAGCTGAAGAAAGATTCAATATCAATAATACATAAGTTCTCTTCGCGCAGGCTATCTATTGGCATCAGCCCTCCCGCAGACCGGGTAAAAAAAATATCATCAGAGAATACGACAAACGACATTGGGAAAAACCTTAACTCTTTGTTTTTAAGAAAAATGAGTCCGGTGCTTTCCTCAAAGGGATACACTGGACAATAAATGATTTACTGTTTTTTTTGAGATGAAACTAAGAAATGACAAGAACATCCTCATTCAGACGCTATTTTTTGTCTGACATCATTAGCGTTATCTCTTTTTTATTTAGCACGGAAATAATTCCCTGATCCTTCAGGCTATCCAGGGCACGCGACAAGGTGGATATCGAAATGCCCAGAACCTGGGCCAGTTCTTTCTTACTGATCGGTAACTCAAGGTTGAGATGCTCAAAGCCATACTCTTTATAAGTGCGAGACAACAGTTGCAGGAAATATTGAACCTTCTGCAAGGTATCACTTTTGGTCAATACTGAAATAAATTGCTGTTTTTCCTGCGCCGAACGTGACAGGATCCTGACAATAAAATCTGTAAACCCTGGCATCAGCTGGCTCATTTCGTAGAAATGATCGCTTCTCAGTACGCAAACTTCTATTTCCGTTGCGGCTTGAATATCCTGCTGACTGTACCCGATGTGCAGCTCCTCCACGCCCATCACCTGTCCTGGCAAAACGATCCCCATCAGTTGCCCGCGCGCATCGTAAACCTTAGCGGCCCCGCTACGTAGGGCATACAGCTCGTCTATTTTCTCTCCCCGACGATAAATATATTCACCTCTGGCAATCTTCTTTTTTGTCTCCAGATTGCGGATAAACAATGGATCTTTCTGCCTGAAAAGATAGGCAGAGCACAGTTCTGCAAAACCGCACTCTTCACAATTGACACAATTATTTCTTTTCATAGTGAATGTATAACACTATCCCTGTTATTGAATCACACAGTTCATTAAGGGTGATAAGGTATTTGCAATCGTAATATAGTTATTGTCTTTTTTGTCTAAGGAGATAACGTATTCCCCTTCCATCCCAAATATTTTTGTTGTCAGCAGGGTAATGTCTTCCGGCACATTATCGTGAGCCATGATATCTTTTGTTGTCGTATTCATGCGATACTGGTTGCCGCTGACGTTATGATAGGTAAATGTTATATAACGCGACAATCGATATTGACGCCCCTGATAGTCAATATTGCCCGAAAGATTAAATACGCCCGTTTCGTTCTTGTTAAATTCAAACGTGATATTCCCTTTGAATAAGAGAGCGTTATCCGAAGCGTCAACATAGGTGGCATTAGCAAAGCAGCGTTCGTCAAAATAAACACCCGATCGCAGGTTTAGTTGCCATGTTAACAGACAAATCAACGCGACCGCTGCCAGCACTAAGGTTGTCATCAGCTTCATTTTAATTTCCAGTTAAAAGCGTAATGGTTCTCACAATAGACAATTTTTGCTGTTGCCTTATCTGTTGGACAATAAGAGTAGAAAAACCGACCATGACTACCGTAAAGAACGCTGGGTTGAAAATACACCATAATCTGCGCGGGTTTCCGGGCACACTTTTGCTCAAGTTCAGGCTGTAGCTGACGGATAATATTCATGACCTGAGGGTCAACTTCCTCCGATAAATCTTCATAGGCAGTAAATTTGCAGCTCCCGATTTCACCAATGCTGTATTCCGCTGCAAAACGCGGTGATTCCTGTTTCTGGCTGAGTATCCACAGATTGGCCAGCAGCAAAAACGCGATAGCCGCGATCAGCCAGAGATTTTTTTTATCCTTCGTTGCCGCCTTACGCAGGGATACCGGAAGAGGTGTGGTACTCACCCTTTCCTCATCATTCTGCAGTTCGACGGCGATTTCCGGTGAGAAGTAAAAGCCCACCTTGGGTACGGCTACAATAATTTCCTCAATGAATATTAAGGACGTTAATGTTTTTCTGAGGATACTAATGTACTGGCTCAGCGATGAACTGGAACCCGGATGGCCCGCTTCCTCCCAGACTTTATCCAGAAGATAATCACGTTCAAGTACCCGGCCTGGCGACGCAATCAGTAACGAAAGAATACGGTTAGCGGTATTTGTTAGCCTTTTACTTTGCTCGTTTCCGGGTTCCTTGACCACAAGTTCCCCGCTCTCGCTATCGTAAATGACTCTATTGGCTATCAAATATTTCATTCGCGTTTTCTTTCGGTAAATTTATACAATATGCATTCTGCGCGGCTGCGATTTCAGGTTATGCCTGGCTTAGTACATCGTAACCAAAGGTCTGAGCACTGCAATATTATGGCTTAGCAGATCGACAATGTCCCGATCCAGACGAAAATTTGACGCCTCTTCCTCCAGAATAATCAATGCTTTTTCGCTGGACATCCCCTGACGATAAGGGCGATTCTCGGTCATCGCGGTGAAAACATCAGCCACAGCAATAATACGCGAAGGGATATCCAGCGCAGCCGCACCCAGACGAAAAGGGTAGCCGCTGCCGTCGAGGCGTTCATGATGTCTTGCCGCCCAGTGTACGATTTCACCCAGCTCTTCAATGGGATGTAGCATCTCCAGCGTCTTATAGCTGTGGCGCTTCATTTGCGCATACTCGTCCGGCTCCAGCTTTCCCTGCTTCTCGAGGATTTCCAGTGGAATACCCAGCTTGCCAATATCGTGCAGGTACCCCGCGATGCGGATTTTATCCTGGGTGTAGCGATCGCAGCCGTACAGCTCCGCAAGCTTCGCCGCCACGTGAGCCACGCTGGTACTGTGAGTCTGCGTAAAGCTGCTGTATTTATCGACGATATTCGAAATCAGCAGGCAGACCTCCAGAAAATCATGGTGATCCAGCACCACATCATTGAGCGGGCTGATAACGCGCAGCACGGGTTGTAATGAGGGTGAACTCAGGCGAAACCAGAAACCATCCTCATGGCTGGCATCCTGTAGCGCCTCGACCAGGCACGATGGCCATAGTGGGCTACTGGCCAGAAAACCGGAAACAATATTATTCCGTTGGGCCACATAGTCACCTTCAATCCCGCGCAGCCACAGCTCAAACTCATCGGCAAGATGCACCAGATGCCAGGTATTCAGCATTGTATTCTGCGTGTAACCCAAGGCATCCGCGTGGCGCGTTTCAAGAATTGCGGTCACTGGCTGTAAAAAACGTACGCCGGACATCATTGAGGCGCCAAGCTGTCCATGCTCTTCAATAAAGGCTTTACCATGGGGGCCACTGAAGGGATACACTTTGCTCAGCGCCCCGATATTGTGCAACATACCCGCAAGCCAGGCGTTATTGATGGCTGCACTGTCAAAACCGGCTCGATTTCCGAGATACCAGCAAATGAGACCCGTGCGTTGCAAATGATGCACCAGTTCAGGAGAAAGCGGGTGCATAATGCTGTGCAGAAGATCAAGTACGGTTTGAACAGATATTTTCATAAAATCCTTTATGAGAATTAAATTAAAAACTTCCTGTAGCCCGTCTGGGCCACAGTAAAATAGGTGGGTTAATCGTAGCCAAACATTATCTGCGCAGTTGCCACCACGCTACCGGTTGATAATGCTGAGGCGTTATAAACTTTGTAATAAGCATGAAGATAAATGTATTGCGTATTGCTTATATCATCATCTTTAGCGATATCTAATATTTGCGAGGCATGTTCCATATTATTGCTACTGGATATTTGCACCTCATCATAGTCACCCATAAACATCCGGCTACGAATGGCAATACCTACCCCTCCCGCTGTGGTTTCATCGTTGACCATTATCTGGTAGTTGGTATCCGAACTGACTAAATCATTGCTGGATAACCAGGCCTTAACATTGCGGGTAGACGTTTTAATTCCGGCCAGGTTGCCGCATTTCAGCGGGATGGTGAAATCGGCACCATCTGCCTTTCCATTTTTTTTCAGGACGCTAAACGGAGCGGGGGGTAATTTCACGCTCATGTCTCGCGTCATATTGCAGGTTGTTTCTTTTGGCTCAAACTGAATCGTTAGCTTCTCATAAGCAATAAAATAATCGGTATTCCAGCTTTTGCGTGCGGTTTCAGACATCATATTTGACCAGGCGCGATAAGCATATGTTTTGCTGGAAAGGAACGGTGAGCTGGAGCCGCTTCCGGTACCGCTCATCACCGCAGGGATGACCGACAGTGCGCCGCTGGTTGTGGTTTTGGTATAGCTTTCCATTCCCACAGGTGGAGCCGACATTAATTCCGCCCGCAGCGTATATTGTGTCTGATATGACAGAGAGTGAATGCCCACGATACCGCTGACAGTCACTTTAGTATCGCCACTAATGGTGGCCGTTAATTTTATCCAGTAGCTACTTTCACCATCCGCACTGTTGAAATTCAAATAAACAGGAGAACCGTTGAAACCGGTAAAATAATATAAGTGGTCTTGCGCCAGACCACCGATCCCGATATTTCCGTAAGTACAGGTCATACTACCCGACCAACTGGTGGTATAGGAATATTCAACGACGTTTGAATTCACGAAAGCCGATGAAAGATTTAGCGACTTATCCGATTCTGCGACGCTGGAAAAAAGTATGCCGGAATTACGGCAGGTATCGCCTGTTACACCGCGAGACTGAGCCTGCGACTGTGCTTGTGCAGATAATATTGGGATTGCGGTCAGTATTATGGCCGTAACCATAAGATAAAATAATTTTTTCATGATTGATTCTGTTAGCTGAGTAAACTGAGTTAGCGACAAATATTTTCAGCATGCTCTGCAGGCTGGGAAATAGTGCAGAATTTTTTAGTCTTGCCTTTGCTGATATTCACTTTCAGGCTGGCGGGAAGCGTCTCTGACTTAATAAAAATCTGACTCCCCTGTGCGACATAGCCGACCTCTTCATTCCCGGCACCGCTGACAACTGCGCCAAACGGCAACTGACCCCCTTCAGCGGTTTGCACATCAAAAGTGAAGAGTCTGCGCGTGTCAGTTTTGTACTTCAGCCAGCTGATACTGCCTTCGTACGGCGCCACATTGAGTAAATTACCTTCAAGGTCGACGTCGCTTTTTTGGGTTCCATCCTGCTCCAGATGGAAATTATTCTGTCGGTACGGTGTCGCGCTGGTGATGAGGGCGATACCTTTGCTGTTGGTGTGTGCGGAGGTATCGCCGTTAACGACCGCGTTCACCACTCCTGGCGCTTCAATAATGACAAAATTACGTCCGTTATGAGGAGACGCCAGCAGCCCACCTTTCCATGCCAGCAGATTGCCGCTGGCACCCAGGCTTAGCTGGCGATATTCACGGGCCAGCGTCGCGCCGCTGTTCATGCTGGTATAGTCATTTTTCCAGCTGGTGTAGAGATCGGCTGCCCGCGAATCGTTGTCACTGTCGTGGCTCAGCATCAGGCTGTAGTCAACATCATGCATATTCCCGCTCATGCTGACGTCAGAAGAGGAATATTTGCCGTTCTGCACGCTGGCATGAGAAGACAGGCTGTCGCCGCTGCCGAATATCGACATCGGTATCGTGACAGAAAAATAGAGGTTGTTTTCCGTCTTACCGCGTGAACGCAACGCGCTCACCAGGTCGCCTTCATAATTGGTTTCATAGTCGTAATAGGACTGCGTAACCTCCGAGCGGCGCAGCGAAACCGAGTAGTTGACGCCGTGACTGGCATTGCTCCAGGTCAGGTTGTACTGACGGCTACTTTTCTGACCGCGCCAGTAATCGCGCCAGTAGGCTGAAAGCGACAGTCTTCCAAATTGTTCCCCCAGCGGCTGATTAATATTGGCGCTAAAGGCTTGTTTGCTGTTGATCGTTGAGGTGCCCGTTCCGCCATAATCCTTAATATTGGATTTGGTCAGGATATAATCGCTAAAAGAAGCGTAATCCTGAGTACGGTAATAATACGAAGCCAGCGAAATATTGGTGCGGGTCGGGAAGTATTTACTCCAGGACAGCGCGTATTTTTCTCCGTGGCGACGGCTATCGGCAGGCAGACGATACTGCGACTCCTCCACGGAAGCCGAGAGTGACCCAGCGTAGGGGATGGAAACCGCTCCTCCCAGAAGCAGAGATTGATAATTCTGGCTCCAGATCCCGCCCGCTGACGCGGTGAGGTAGTTATTCACCCCACGTGAATAGCTCACCTGGGTAAAATGGCTGCTATCGTCGACGTTGCGCATGTCCACCGCCCCGACGTTAATCTGATAGTCGCTGCTGCCGGGGCGCTGCATATCCGGGATCGAGGAGAATGGCACAATGAAGTGCTCAATGTTGCCGCCAGTGTTTTTTACCTCGACGGATAAATCGCTGCGTGAGCCGGTAGGCATCAGATCGCGGATGGCAAAGGGACCTGGCGGGACATTGATCTGGTGGATGATATGACCATCCTGGGAGATACTGACCACCGCTGAACTGGTTGCAACACCTTCGATCACCGGCATATAAACGTTTTCGCTGTCCGGTAACATCTGACGACTTTTATTCAGTGTCACCCCACGAAAACGGACCGTGTCAAAATAATCAGACGTCGTATAGCTTCGACCAATGCGCAGTACCGAATCGATTGCCGCAATTGGTTTTTCAACAAAACGCGTGGTATTTATCCAGCTACCTTTGTTCATTGCGCTGTAGCGCATCCACGATGAGCTATCGAGAAAATGCCAGCCATACATGTTTAGTCCGCTGTTCAGCGATAAATACAGATTATCGCTGTCACTATAGCCATTCTGCAGGCCGTGAAAATTGTAATAGTTGAAATTGTAATTGGTATACAGGCCATTAATTCCCTGATCCCATTTTTGCGGTGACACCCAGTTACGGCTATATTCTTTTACGAAAGCCTGAGGTACTTCTAAATCCAGACGCAGTGTGCCAGGTATCAGGGCGCTTTTCCCTCCGTGTAGCAGGGTATTAACGTCGAGCTTTTCAGCGGTGCTTTTATTTACAATGTCATCCAGCCCCTGAATATCCAGTAGAGATACGTCGTCTTTATTAATAAGCAGAGTACCTTTATCGTCATTAGCGACGGAAATATTAAATTTCCCGCGCCAGACGTTATTCACATAAACATCCAAATCATAAGCCCCCGGCGTCATAACCAGCCGAGAATTACTCCAGTCCATATCTGCTGAATTACCTACCAGCAGGCTGCTATTAAAATCCTCTGCCAACGCGCCGTATGAAAATATCGCGAGGCTGACAGAGTGAACTAGCAAACTTATACGAAACAGAGAACTGTTTTTCATCAGAATTGAACCTGGAGTCATTTATCTGGGATATCAGTGGATAGTGCTGAATCTCTTTGCGCCATAATCATCAAGCCAGGTAAGGCGATATTGCCCACCGGACTGAATTTTGCTGGACACCAGCGCGCAGCCAAACGGCGGAATAAACGCAGTCTCAGCCAGTAAATTATCTTTTCGGCTTTGCTTTAGCTCGCCACCCTGCCAGGTCACGACCTGAGGGATGGTCATGTAATATGGCGAATTATTCTTCAGGCAGGTGTGACCGCCAGAAGTTGAAACGGTAATTTTCTCCGCCACGCTGCTGTCGAGATCGCTCAGTACATCCGGACGATAGAACAGTTTTATACGATTGCGAATGGCCACTTGTAGGTAGCTATCTCCACTCCCTTCAGGGACGGGAGGGACATCCAGAACGTTAAGCCAGAACACACTTTCGCGGTCTTTTGGCAGCGAATGGGTGTTCATCGCCGAGATTTTCAGAGCCTGTCCGGCGTGTCCGCTCATTTTTACGACCGGAGGCAGCAGAGAAAACGGCACTTTGACTTTCTCCGGCGCGGCGGAAGCATCGCCCTCGTCAATCCAGGACTGCACCAGATGGGTTTGTTCGCTGTCGTTTACCAGTTGCACCGACACAAATTTGGCGCTGGCCGGATAAATAACACGCGTTTCGTTGATCACAACGCTTGCGCTGGCATTCATGGAAATGAACGTAGCCGCAAGAAAAAATATCAGAGTTTTCATAATGTCGTAGAGGAGAGCCGGGGAGACCCCGGCTGAATGAGTTAGTCGTAGCTGAAGGAATAAGTTGCGTCAGTAACTACTTTACCGGTTGTTACGGCCGCGCCACCGTAGTTGTAGTAGTTGGCATACATGGTCAGTGTGACGCCATCTTCGGTGGCAGCGTCAGCGGAACTCAGACCAGTATCGAAAGCGGTATCAAACGGTACGGCAGTGTTACCGTCTTTGGTTAGCGCAATACCCACACCCTCGGCACCATTGTCGCTGTAGTTTTTCAGGTATTTAGCGTCATCCGACAGGTTGCTGCTGCTGAAAGTGATTTTAAGCGTTTTAGCTTCGTCCGATGCCGCAGAGCAGTTTTTCAGATTCATGGTGAAGTCTTTGGCGTTGGTTTTAACAACACCGGCGGTGGTGCCCATATCACCCACAGCAATAGGGGAAAGGTTTACCGTGAAGTCTGAACCGTTATTGGTCACCACGTTACAGGTGGTATCGGACACTGAACCGTTAAAGGTAATAGTGCCACCCGCTACGCCGGTTGATTCAGCTGCAAATGCAGAGCCGGAAACCATCAATGCCGCTACGATGAATGTTTTGTTAAACATTTGTGTATATCCCATTTTCATAATCAAATTTACTTTTGTCAGTAGCGTGAAACTTTTTCCCTGCTCCCTGGTTCGCGCTACATCATCCCTGGCATCTGAACAGATGTTGATGATTCATTTCACCTTCTCTGGAGTGGCGCATTCGGTTGCAGAACAACATTTCGCGTCACGCTGTAAGGTTGGAATATAAGACCATTGTTTACATATTTGGTAAATGTAAATATCGATTAAATTATTTTTTTAAGATTAAAACGCTATTTTTAATGATTTTTATAAATTTATATCATGAGCGAGGGGATGAAGAGGCTAGCGTTAAGAAAGTAATTACTGGTTAGATGATGGACAAAAGCTGCAAATGACGTTTTTGCAGAACAGCGGAATAGGCGAATGAATAAATTAATTAACTAATTGTTATCAAAAACTTAATAAAATAAACGTGTTAGATACAATTGCCGTGTCGGTTCTGGGCTAAAGTTGACTCCCGGGCAGGGCAATCAATCGGGTTATGAACATGTTCAATACCTTTAAAGTAGTGCCAGGACAATTTCAGGATTGATACCAGGTGCCCAGAGATCCTGCAGCATGTACGGAATAAATGGGATAGCATCAGTTGTTTCAGCGGCAAGAGAACGTGCCAGTTTATCCTGTACACTCCTGTTGATTATTATCTCTTCGTCTTTCCAGTCGGGATTTTAGCTAATGTCAGCTAAAACAGCCCACCCTCAAATACTGAACACGGGCAACTGATCGTGGCATCAACAATGCGGTTAAATGTACCCGTTCCTGTGCTTCCCCCTGCTATAAGTAACAATGTTCGAAAAGACCAGTTGGTGGTTGTCATTTCATCCAGTCCATTATCAAATACCCCCTGAAACCATCATTTTCTGCCTGCAGTCTTTAATGGTCTGTTGATATTAAAAATCTCGGAGGTTCAGGGGAAAAGCCCTTCTCCGGTTTCAGCATCAAGGACAAACTCCGAGAAAATAAATTGTCTGACCTGCAGTATCGAACTGAGGTTAAACTTTTGCCTGATCTTGCTGGTATAGGTATAAACAGTTTTTGGCGACAGATGAATGTTCCTGGCAATCGCCAAGGTGTCGTCAGTATCACGCAGGGCAAAAAGTGTCTTTTTTTCCTGGCCTGAAAGCAAGCTGAGATCCCTGCAGCATGCAATATGATTTAACGCATATTGAGGTGAATGCGTCCTGCCGTCATTGAGTTGTTTTCGAAAGTCCATAAAGCACGATTTTCTGTATATCGTCACAAGCGGCTCAAGAACCCTTGAACTGACATCTTTGCCACCGATGAAGATTAACCCGTGCTTATCAGTCAGTTTCTTTCTTTTTAGCAGTCTGAAAATCGCGCCCAGGCTTCTGTACGATTCAATATCAACAATGCAGAGCTTCCTGGCGGGAGACACCTGTTCAAGGATGACAGACAACGCTTTCTTTAAATAAACATCTTTTGTCAAAATCATGTGAGACATAAACATATCCGGATATTTCATAGCGCAATGAATAAGGGCCCTGAGGCCCCTGAGATAACATCAGAATCCGATACGGATACCGGCCACACCCTGAACCGGCGTCTCCGTATGGCTGCCCTGACGATAATTAGCCTCGCTGTACAGCGTTACGTCCTTGCCGACACTGACCGATGCGCCCAGACCGTACTTGCCTGACGTGCCTTTGACGTTGTTGTCAAAGCGGTTGCGCGCATTGATGGTGACTTCATTTGAGTCTGCATACTCCTGCACGATCGCCGCTGACAGGTAAGGTTTAAATTCTGCCGCACCGAGGCTGAACTTGCCGGTAAGCTTCGCGCCGGCCTCACCCGTTACCGAGCGCGGCGTGCCGGTGTTACCCTTCATGCCGTTGCTCAGCTTTACGTCCTCACTGCTCATCTGAACAAACGCCAGGCGGGCATAAGGCGTGAGGCTCAGGTCGTCCCTCACATCAAACTGATAGCCACCTTCAACGGCTGTGCTGAGACCATACTGCGTCCAGTCACCGCCGGTTCTGCCGCCGTTGGTCATCACGGCTCTCAGTTTGTTATTCAGGCGGTTACCTTTCACCACACCGTCAGCGTAGAAGCCGCTGACATCAAACCATGTTGCATACAGGCCGATACCGTAGCTGTCGATTTTGCTTTTTCCACCGCGAGCATGCTTAACAGTGTTGTCGCTGTAAGACATGAATGCCCCCGTGACGAGGCTGCCGCGCGCAAAATCCGTCCGCGTGTCGGCACCGATTTCAATGCCGTTCTGATTAAGCTGATACGCCGCGCCGTTGCTGGTATCCGTATGGTTTTTGCTGCCAAGGTAGTGACCCCACACGTTACTTTCCGGTCCGGTTTTATCCAGATTTGTCCGGTACATG
Organism: Citrobacter sp. RHBSTW-00599; assembly: GCF_013784065.1. Lineage (NCBI taxonomy): Bacteria > Pseudomonadati > Pseudomonadota > Gammaproteobacteria > Enterobacterales > Enterobacteriaceae > Citrobacter > Citrobacter sp. RHBSTW-00599. The sequence continues at coordinate 1,120,881 of NZ_CP056717.1, forward strand.
CGCAGGCCTTCCAGCTCGGAGTGGATGACATTCAGGCCGGCATTCGACATGGCCAGGATGGCGTCCGTTGCCGGGGTGGTCATCGGCTTCTTGTCGCCGCTTCCGCTACCGCCGGTATTGCCGTTGTCACCGCCGTCCGGATTCTCGCCGCCGTCCGGATTCTCGCCGCCGCCAGGGTTTTCACCACCGCCAGGGTTTTCACCACCGCCCGGGTTTTCACCACCGCCCGGGTTTTCACCACCGCCCGGGTTTTCACCACCGCCCGGGTTTTCACCGCCGCCAGGGTTCTCGCCGCCGCCAGGGTTTTCGCCACCGCCAGGGTTCTCGCCGCCGCCAGGGTTTTCACCGCCACCCGGATTCTCACCACCGCCAGGTTCTTCCGTCATCGCGCCCAGGTACCAGACGTTACCGCCGTTGAGACCGTCTTTATTCTGCTCGCTGAACAGGGTGTACATGTAGGTCCCGCCGTCAACCATGCTGGTGCTTCGCCCGTTAGCCGTGACCATTTCAAAATCAATGTCACCACCCTTCTCATGGATGAGGTTCACTGTGAGGTCGGTGTGGTCTGAGATTTCTTTACCGGAGTCATTAACGGCAATGCCAAACTGGCCTGAACCCTGCTCGATGGTGACAAAGTTGGCTTTGCGGTCGGCCAGCGAGGTATTGAAAAGGAAGTTTCCGGTTCCGTTCAGTTCCGTAATAGTCAGTTTCGCGAATTCACCTTTGCTGTTGCGCAGGAAGTTGACGTTACCGCCGTTCATGGTGAGCTTATCGACCTGAGCCGGGGTATAACTGGCGGTGGTATTGGTAAGGTCGGCGACAGAGAGGGTGCCCCCCGTGATGCGCACGTCCGTTGCGACAGAGCCAGCGTCCATCAGCAGTTCACCACCGGCGTTCACTTTGGTTTCGCCGTCAGCCAGTGCCCCCGTCTGCAGCCACGACTGACCGCTATTGATAGTGGTGTCAATGGCTGTGCCGCCACTGTAGACGAACTGCATGCCCCCGCTATTAATGGTAGTGCCAGTAGCCGTACCGTCACTGGAGACGTTCTGTCGGCCACCACCGTTGATAGTGGTGCCAGTTGCAGTGCCACCGCCGCGGATGTACTGCCTGCCATCGCTGTTGATAGCGGTCTCATTGGCTGTGCCGCCACTGGAGACGTACTGTTCGCCACCGTTGATAGTGGTGTTTGTGGCTGTCCCGCCACCGGATACGGATATGTACTGTCCGCCCCCGCTGTTAATGGTGGTGTCTGTGGCCGAGCCCCCACTGAAAATGCCTTGGGCACCACCGCTATTGATGGTGGTGTCAGTGGCTGTGCCACCATAAATGGCCTGTTCACCACTGCCGTTAATGGTAGTCTCATTGGCTGTGCCCCCAATGTGGATGTACTGCTCTCCACTGTTGATGGTGGTGTCAGTGGCTGTGCCCCTATTGCTGACGTCCTGCCAGCCACCGTTGATTGTGGTGCCAGTGGCCGTGCTGTCATGGGAGACCCATTGGAAACCTCTGTTAATGGTGGTATCAATGGCTGTGCCACCACTGTTGACATACTGCTGACCATTATGGTTAATGGTGGTCTCAGTGGCTGTGCCACCATTGACGTCCTGTATGCCCCCATAGTTGATGACGGTCTCAGTGGCAGCACCACCGCTGGAGACTCGCTGCTCGCCATCTGTGTTGATGGTGGTCCCAATGGCTGTGCCACCACTGTTGACATACTGATAACCACCGCTGTTAATGGTGGTGGCAGTGACAGAGCCGCCACTGAAGACGCTTTGACTACCACCGTTAATGGTGGTGTCAGTGGCTGTGCCCCTATTGTAGACATTCTGACTGCCACCGCTAATAGTGGTGTCAGTGGCTGTGCCGCCGCTAACGATCTCCTGCTTGCCACCATTGTTGATGGAAGTGTCAGTGGCTGTGCCACCTAAGATGTACTGGTCGCCACCGTTGTTGATGGTGGTCTCAGTGGCCGAGCCCCCAACGTAGACGTCCTGCATGCCCCCATAGTTGATGACGGTCTCAGTGGCTGAGCCCCCATTGTAGATGTACTGACTGCCACCGTTGATAGTAGTAGAGGTGGCCGTATCTCCTGAAGAAATAGTCTGTTCACCCGTTAGCGTCACGTCCACATAATCCACGGCCATGACCGGCGCTGAGGGCAGCAGCATTGCCCCCAGCAGCAGTGCCAGGCCGCTTTTCTTTGGTGCCAGTTTCGGGCGACCAGAGCCGGATGCCAGTTCAGATGTGACCACCCACTGCTGGCGCGACTCGCACCAGACGGTGGTATATATCTTGTTCATAGTAACGCTCCTTAATTATCAACTAATCCTGCATGCAGACGGTCCACCATCCCTGTAACCTGTCGTCCGGTTATCAGCCGCGTGCACTCATACTGTCTTGGGGTATCCCTGTGATGCGGGCACCACAAAAAATCCTGGTGGTCAAAATCAACCGACGTGTCATCCCAGCAGCCGTTACAGCCATGACTGCTGAACACCCGCCAGGGGGTGTAAAATTCGCTATTCGGAAGGCTGAATCCGCTGATCAACACCACAGGTATGTCAGTTGCCCAGGCAAGCCATGACAGCCCGCTGGCCAGACCGATAAAGAAACTCGCATGCCTTAACAGGTCCACCCGCTCCTGAAGCGGAATGTCGCCCGTGAAGTCTTCGGCACCATAGGGGATGTGGTTCCAGACGAAGCCCTGACCGTGATGGGCCTGGCGGTCAATGCACAGCACCCGGTATCCCAGTGATTTTAGGTGGGCTACCACCTCTGCCCAGCCGTGACCGTTGTTCCAGTATTTAGCCTGGTTGGTTGACTGCGCGGCGATGCAGACGTAGGGCTCCGCAATTTTTCGCTCTGCATCAAGCTTCAGGCGAGGCGGGCACTCCCGCGGGTCAACCCCGAGGATGTAACCGGCATTGCGGTGAAAGCCGACTTTCCTGAAATCAACGGGCTGATGAAGTGTGTCCGCCTTGAAGAAAAGACCGACGTACCAGGACGCGTAGGGATTGATTGTCCGGTGGGATTCTTTTGTGGAGAAGGTTATCTCCGGATATTGTGCGCTGAGCAGGTCAATGATTTCCTGCCCCATGACGCATTCAAGCTGGCACCTGTGCAGCTGACGAAATCGCTCGGCGTAATGGAACCAGCCAAGCATATCGCCCAGTGTTCCGGTCGGGAAAAAGATGACGACCGGCTTATCCTTCATGTCCAGTGTTTCATCCAGGACCGGATGCGCTTCTCCCTGGTGGAATACCTGAATGCGGAAACGGATGTAATATTTTTTGGTACTGGCGACCCACCCGCCGTCAGAATCACAGCTGAAAAGGATATTGCCGGAATCATCATCCATTAAAATGACATGCCATTTCCCTTCCGGAAGGTAAACACGCGCGCCGTAATTAAAGTCAAACAGAATACCTTCCGGTCCGGCACAGGTCGGAAATTCAGGAGGTGTTGCAAAGTTAGCTGACATATCTTATATATCCCTGGTGTTCATGTGCAGTCGATAAGGGGTCAGTCAATTGCACTGGTTTATATCTGTAATATTTTCCGTGACGGGCTGTGAGCCGTTTTTAACTCAGGCCCATAAGCAGTTCCGGATTAAATGTTTTGCGACTGTAAATGTATTTAAATTACCCTGTAGCTGAGGGCGTGATTTTTATTTTCCACTCAGTCAGTCATGTCCGGTCTGTTTACAGGGGTAAGGGTGTTAAATATGTTTGCAGAACTCGTGCATGCTGACGGGTTTTGAAAAAAGATAACCCTGAAAAACATTCACACCTTTATCTTTCAAAAGAGATAATTGTTCTTTATTTTCCACTCCCTCTGCCACAAGCTGGATTTGCAATCGTTCAGAGAGGGTTACGATTGAATCAATTACCGCGGAATAAATTAATGAACCGTTGCTGGCCACTGTAAGGCATTTATCAATCTTGATGGTTGAAAAACCCGAATGCTCAATATATTTAAGACACGAACTTCCGTTTCCGAAGTCATCAATCGCAAATCGCACACCTGCATCGGTAAGTTGTTGCATTGCGTCAAGCGCAAAGTCATCGAGATGCATCGTGCCACGTTCGACAATTTCAAGTAATACAGCAATGCGTCCTTCAAATGTTTTATTAAAATCGGTCACTGCTTCAATAACGTCCGGGGAATTCAGTTGTCTCGCACAGATATTGAAGGAAAGATAGAAGTCATCGGGAAGGGCTCCTTCATAGCCGTTGAAAAAGGTTTTAACATCAGACAGCAAAGAGCATGTCACATCATTAATCACCTCGCATGACTCCATTGCAGAGATGTATTTCTCCGGAGAGTGAAGGACTCCATCTTTTCGGATCCTCAATAACACTTCTCCGCCTGCAACCTTGTAAGCCCTGTAAACCGGTTGCACATAAGGCACAAACTCAGCTCCAGCCAGTTCTGCTGACAGGATCGACTCTCTTATCCGTGTTCCGGCCTTACTGAAGAAACGTTCTGCCTTCCTGAGCATGTTGGTGCTTATCATGGAGTTGCTCCTGAACCATGGTGGATCCGTTAACCTGGGAACTCTTCATATCCCGGATGGTGAATGGCAGTAATGCTGATGACTATTAGATGATAAGAACCTGCTCATTCTGCGAACAATCTTAACTGAGAAGAGTGGCAAATAAGTACATGTATCGTCGTTAAGTTATTTTGCGGATTAAAATGCTAAAATATAAGTGATTTACAATCAATTAACCTGGTAATTAAGATATCCTGGCTGCGTATGGTATGCTTTGCAAAAGTCAGACGTAGTGATAATGAGGTGGAACAGGCGTTTTTTATCGCCTTACGTTCAGGATATTGGAGTGTTCATGTGGATTATTTAATCAGTTCTCTGGCCAGGTATCGTTCAGATGATGGCACAATCTGGCCGGTCTCGGATGAAGATTCTGTCATTATTCTGACAGCAACCATGAACAGACTTTTAGCCTATCTGCTGGAAAGACAGGGGCAGGTGATTAACCGGGATGAGCTGCTGGATAATGTCTGGGATTTACATGGTCTGCGTTCGTCAAACCACACCCTTAATAAATATATTTCCGAAATCAGGAAGTACTTTGTCAGCACAGGGATTCAGGCAGAATGTATTACCACTGTGCCACGAATCGGTTTTATGTTTAATCAGGATATAGAGGTCGTGGTGATGACAGATACATTCCCGGTGCATGAGTCGGTTACCACGACGGACTGTACCGGAGCCGGAATAAAACGGCGGTTTTCTGCATTTTCGTTAAAACACAGACTTACCTTTAATATTCTGCTTTTAGCTTTGTTTGTCGCCAGCGCCGTCATTTTTATTGCGGGCAGTCAGATCCCTACAACAACCACATCGACCCTGAAAGATATACAGACCCATTTTCTGTTTAACTATCAGAACTGCCAGGTGTACACCATTCAGAAAAACTCCGCTTCATTCCTCGAAAAAAAGAAGGACGTATTTGTCACCCTGGCCCGGCAGAATAATATTGACTGCCTGGACGGGGCTGTATTTCTTTATCAGGCGTCAGACGCTTATATTTATGGCAGTAAAGGCCGGGTATTTATCAGCAGATGTACAACGAAAGACAAGCAGTATATATCCTGCCTTAATAACTACTGGAATGGCTATGAAAGCAATTAAGATAAGTCGCCTCTGTGCAGCTGTCAGTCTGCTACTGGTCATGGCATCGTCCATCGGGTTCTATATGTATATGCTTAAGCGACAGAATGGCATGGACATCGACTGCAGCACGATCATTCGTTATAACCATCTTAACCCTGATTTTACTGCCACACTGAACCTCATCTTTCGTCTCGATAAACAATTCTCTGGTCAGGTTGTGTTGTCCGGATATATCAATTCTGAAGGTGACCATGAAACGGTTTCCAGGACGATTCATTTCGGTTACGAGGTGAACAGGCCAGGCGAAATTTCAGTGAGCAATATGCACTATGTCAAAAAATCACAGGACACCGCCAGTGATGAAATATTCAAACACAGCTTCTTTTATGTTCCGGAAGGCACAGTCCGTCAGATCAGGATCAATCCGTTGTTAAATGGCTGGTTGATTGAAAATCTGCAGTCGCCGTTTGCGCTTTGCGTGAATAAGGACAGGTAGCGATAAAGACAGCATACCCAACATGCTCAAAAACCATACCGGGTATGCTCAGAGGATACTCCAGGAGACTACGGCTTATTTTGCCCAGTCTTCCAGCGTGAGCCCCGGCACCCGCTCAAACTCCCTCACATTAATGGTCACCAGCACACGCCGGCGGCGATAGCATGCCGGCAATCGCCGTGTCGTTCGGCCCAGTTGATAGCCGAGACCACGTCCGATCGCTGGCCAACACCGCCTGCTCCAGGCGCTTCAGTACGAATTACAGCTGCCCGTGCAGGATGAACGCTCAGATACAGGTGTCGAGCATATACGTTTTTTCACAGGTCAGCCCGTCCTTCGTCGCTGACATCCTGCATTGATGAGGGGAAGGGATTATTGGAAAACCAGAAAGTTATAACGCTGGACGAGCAGGGTAACAATGTTCGCATAATCAGTGAGTTATGGTAGTGTAGGTTAGAATAGGGTTTTTATATTATGAGAGAAAATAATCTTTATTAATCAGCATTAACACACCAAGGCATCACTGGCGTGTGGTTCGCGAAGTCCGTATCAAGTGACTCTTTCAAATCGTTTTTGCTCTTATTTAATCTTCGCTTATTGATTATTCATTTTCCGGCAACGCATAATTCTGGCAGTACAGATAGGGGATCCCCTCTTTGGTAATCAAATACGTCTCTCTATTCAGCGCAAAAAAATCGACGTTGGATACGCTGGTGTTGGTCAGGAAGAAGTCGGGGAGGAGTTCCTGAATGAGACTGGCGGGTGCTGTTTCGCGATTGGAGATTTGGATTTTCTGCGAAATCCAAACCGGGCTTGAGCCGTAGCTGGATTGTGTAAAAAGTACCATGCGTTGCACGGTCTGCTCATTATTTTCGGCATCTTTGATAATGCCATCAATATTCACAATACCTTTGCTGCCGCCGGTTTTGATATCAATGATCCCTCGGAATGAGCTTGTATTGCGTACAATCTCGATGGCAGACCGACAGGTCAGATTATGTAACTGACCATTGTTTTTACTGTACCGGTAGACGGCGGTAACAATTAGCGCAGCAAAACAAAGCAACAGGATAATACCTGTCTGGATGCGGGGCGTTCGGGAATAAAAATTCATTAGCTATCATACCGTGGGTAATAAACCGACTGACAGGCGTTTTCCTGCCTGTTTTTCATCGGTGAGCGACATACAAGCACGGATAATTTCTTGGATTCAGGGTAGGTGGTGATATAGATAAATTTATGGCTCTGACACAGCCCAGGATTTTTGTTGATAAATGCCGTATGTCGGGAGAAATTACTGGCATCATTATTAAAATAATACTGACAGTCAGTGGGGGCTTTGTCTGCGGTGATATAGCCGGAGAAATAGTTATCACTGGTTTGCCACGGATACATTATAAGCACACAAATTATCAGGGTAATGGCAAGTATGACCATTTCAGCAGTGGTTATCAAAGGTTGGCGCGCTGTGTCATCTGACAGTTCTTCTATGGCGACATCCGGCACTAAAGGTTCTGCTGTAAAAGATACGCTCTCCTCCGGAGTTTCAATCACCTGAATATTGAATTCTTCCTGGATGATCAGCCCTTTGCGGGGGATCGTGGTGATAAGCGGTTGCTCCAGTTCCAGCTGCAGCAAACTTTTGCGCAAAGAGAGAATGCTTTGATAAAAGGCGTTGAAGCTCACCTGGCGGTGATTTTTACCCCAGCCGAATTCCAGTAGTTCGTTTTGGGAAACCACTTGCCCGCGATGTTGAATAAGTAATAAAAGACATAATGACGCCGAGTGTTTGAGTTTTATCCGCTGATTGGGTTGATCTATCCGCGCCAGAGATTGTGTAGCTGGCGTAAATATTATTATTTTTTCAATCAGATAACTGACATTGCCAGTCTCAGACATGATGTTTCTACTCTTGCTGGTGCGCCAGGCGGTTGGCGAGTCATGATACCACTTAGTCCATAAAGACCACCAGTATGGACCCGACCCTGCAGCGAGAACCGCGAAGTGTTTCAATTTCGTATCATAATATAACAACAATGATAACTTTTTAATGAAAATAAACTATATATAAATCAATGTATTGTATCTTTTTGGCTACATTGCAAAGAACAGAAAGATGAAATAACAACGACAAAGATGATTGCCATTAATTCTTTATGGACAGCGTCATATACTGCCTGGCGCCACCACGCGAAAACAGCATGAGTCTGAACGCGTCAACGGCACCAGGGAATGCCGGTGGTAGATGTAGATGGGAATAAATGTCAGCTTGTTGGTGAGCTGACATTTATTTTTCGTGTTGAGTAAAATTCCACCCTCGTTTTGACAAAGCCATAATTTGCGGTAGAGAGTCCCATGTTTCAGAAAGATATTGAAAATGCTGTAGTGCTTGTTGGTGATGAAATGAAAAAGTCAGATAATGCCTGGCTGTCCTTACGCAAAAAACGCCAGCGTATAGATCTGAAGAGTGATGGAAATATCTTGTTTCTGGAGAAAGGGGCCGTCTCTGTTCATCGTGTGGAAAATGATTTAGTGATGGTAAGTATATCTGCACCGGCCATCCTCGGCTTGCCCCAAATGCGTACGGAAGTTGCCGGACACTATTTACGTTGTGATACCGATTGTGAAATGTGGGCGATGAGTGCACCCAATGCCGAACTTTTGTTCACTGCAAAGAATCTTTGGAAACATGCATTTGATATTTTAACGCTACATCTGCAACGCTATTTTCAACGAGAAAAATTGCAATCGCATCGCACTATCCGTGAATTGATTATTGAACACCTGAAATATATTTGGTCGATGGAGCCAGAGATGCGTGAAAACACATCTGTGTATACATTCATTCTCGCTCGAAATCATATCTCACGCAGTGCTATCCACAAAGTATTGCAGGAGTTAGTGAATGACGGAAAAATAATTATGAAGCGAGGGAAACTCTCTTTTTTTGTATGTTAAAGTTAACATTAAAAGCATCTGACGTGTTTTTTGCACTCAGCTGGAATGATAATGCAAAAACTGGGTTTGTGATTTTTGTTAATTATCAGTATGTTGGTTTTTGTCTTTTTCTTCACCGCTGATGCCAGCTACGCGGAATGTCCATTTTTATCTATAAATTAGTATTTATTTATTAATTTGATATGAATATGATGTTCCCTCCAATAATAACAAAAGTCATATCGCCAATGACCAACGGCAGGCCGGAAAACCTTGAGGCACAGCATAGCCGACTGTTTGGCAACCCTACTACCGATACAACGGATGTTCGCGCTGCACTGCAAAACGCGTTGGATCACAATACCTTTGTCCTGCTGGCCCAGCCTATCGTCAGTACTCGTGGTGATGAATCCTATCATGAGATACTGATCCGCATGCTCAATGAGCACGGGGAATTTCTTTCCCCTGACAATTTTCTGTCGGTTGCACGCGACACAGGGTTAGCACCCGATATCGATCTTTGGGTTATTGAGAACACCCTGAAGTACATGCGCTACCATCCGCTGAGTTGTTTTTCCATTAACCTGGCGCCAGTGACGCTATGTCGTTCAGGTATCGTTGCAAAGATAACTGCGTTGTTGCAGGAATATGTGGTGATACCGCAACGGATTATTTTTGAGATAACCGAGGCTGATACCCTGTCAGATAAAGAACACACGGCAGATACACTACGCTTACTACGTCAATTGGGATGTCGGATCGCGATTGATGACTTCGGTGCCGGGTTTGCAAGCTATGAACGCCTGATGAACATTGAAGCAGATATTTTGAAGATTGATGGGTCTTTCGTTCGTGGGATTATAAAATGTGAGGTTAGTCGCTATATCATCGAATCTTTCTGCCGGGTTGCGGCAATGAAAGGTATGCAGGTTGTCGCCGAGTTTGTTGAAAGTGCCGAAATCCAGATGCACCTGGAACACATGAATGTCGGGTGGTTACAGGGATACCACATTGGCAAGCCACAACCGTTGTTCACGTTAGAGTAATCTATAATCCGTTTATTTAAACGTATTATCACGATGCTTTAATCTGCCGATAATATAACCTCTTGGCGGAGGCTATATTAATATCAAGAACATTAGCTGACCAATAATTTACGGATCCTGCAGCTGAAGCTGATTCTCTAAACGCCGATCGCGCAGGGTTGCATAAATAAAGGTAATCACAAACAGCAGAGAAAATAGTACGACTATGGTGGGAGCCGGTGCGCTGTCGATGAAAAATGACAGGTACACGCCCATAAATGAGGTAATGACCGACATCGCCACCGCCAGCCATAAGGCGTGGGAAAATTTCCGCGTCATTAAAATCGCGATGGCGCCAGGTGCAATCAGTAATGAAATTGACAAAATAATCCCTACCGATTTTAGCGTGGCGACAATCGTCAGGGCGATCATGCACAACAGGCCGTAATGTAGCAGTGCGGTGTTAAGCCCACTGGCCTTTGCCTGATGTGGGTCGAACGCATGCAGTAGCAAATCTTTCCATTTAAGTCCGATGATAAGCGCGATCCCCAGAGTAATAACCGCGGTTTGCATGATATCGCTTAACGATACGCCCAGCATGTCGCCGAACAGAATATGATCGAGATGGACTTCTGACTGGATAGAGACGTACAGCACCAGACCCGCACCAAACATCCCGGAGAAAACAATACCCATGATGGTGTCGCGCTTGATGCGGCTGTTGTCGTCGAGGTATCCGGTCGCCACCGCGCAGAACAGACCGGCGATAAACGCGCCAATTGCCAGCGGGATGCCCGCAATCCACGCCAGTACAATCCCTGGGAAAACCGCATGACTCATGGCATCGCCCATCAACGCCCAGCCTTTGAGTACTAAAAATACCGACAACAGCGCGCAGGGCACAGCGACGATGGTAGAGATGACCAGCGCATTAACCATAAAGCTAAACTGAAAAGGTTCCAGCAGCGTTGTTAAGATCATACTTGCTCCTTGTTCACCAGACGGGCGCGGCGGCGATTTGCCAGCAGACCGTGTTTTGGTGCGAAGACAAATGCCAGCAGGAACAGCAGCGTTTGCAGAACGACGATAATTCCGCCGGTTGCACCGTCCAGCCAGTAGCTTAGCCAGGCGCCGAAAAAGCTGGTCAGGCTGCCGAGCGCCACGGCGATGGTGAGCAGGCGAGGAAAACGATCGGTCAGCAGCCAGGCCGTCGCACCGGGCGTAACCACCAGGCAAATCACCAGAAAGGCGCCGACGGTTTGCAGTGCGGCGATCGTGGAAACGGAGAGCAACGTAAAAAACAACAGTCTCAGCCGACCCGGATTCAGACCGATAGACCGCGCGTGGTTTTCATCAAAAAAGACCACCATCAGATCTTTCCACTTCAAAAACAAAATGGTCAGCGAAACCACGCCGATGATCGCCAGTTGCAGAATATCTTCCGGCGCAATCGCCAGGATGTTACCCAGAATAATGGTCTGAATGTTCACCGACATCGGATTAAGCGACACCATAAATAGCCCGATACCGAAAAAGGACGAAAAAATCAGCCCGATAATGGCATCTTCCTTCAGGCGTGAACGCTGATTGAGAAACAGCATGCTGCCCGCCGCCAGTCCACCGGAAAGAAATGCGCCCAGCGCGAAGGGAAGCCCTAACATATAGGCTCCGGCTACGCCTGGAACGATCGAGTGCGACAGCGCATCGCCAATCAGCGACCAGCCTTTGAGCATCAGATAGCAGGAGAGAAATGCGCACAGGCCGCCGACCATCGCCGAAACCCACATGGCGTTGAGCATGTACTGGTAGCCAAACGGCTCCGTCAGCCAGTTCATGATTACTCCCCCTCGCTTGCCGCGCGTCGCGAAATAAACGGACGTTCATCATCGGTAATCACGTGTTGTTCACCGCCGCTCAGCGCGACGTGACGCAGAACGCCGCTGAATGCCAGCTCGAGATTCTCGTGGGTAAAGGTGGTTTCGGTTGGCCCACTTGCCAGCACCGTGCCCTTAATCATCACCGTGTAATCGCAAAATTCGGTGACGGATCCCAGATTATGGGTAGAGACCAGCATAGTCCGGCCTTCATCACGCAGTTCACGCAGCAGATCGATGATCCGGGCCTCGGTTTTCACATCCACGCCGGTGAAGGGTTCATCCAGTAAAATAACCTGCCCGTCCTGTGCGATGGCTCTTGCCAGAAAAACGCGTTTTTTCTGCCCGCCGGACAGTTCACCTATCTGGCGATGGCGATAGTCCAGCATATCTACCCGCGCCAGCGCCGCATCCACGCAGTCGTGGTCGATCTGTTTTGGTCGACGCAGCCACCCCATATGGCCAAAGCGGCCCATCATCACAACATCTTCCACCAGTACCGGAAACGACCAGTCCACCTCTTCTGACTGGGGGACATAGGCGATCAGATTCTGTTTGAGCGCCTTATTAACCGGTTGTTGCAGAATAGATATTTTCCCTTTCGCCAACCGGACAAAACCCATCAGCGCTTTAAAAAGCGTTGATTTTCCCGAACCGTTTACGCCGACCAGAGCGGCAATTGAGCCGCCCGGAACCTGAAAAGTGGCATCCCGCAGCGCGGTGTGGCCGTTGCGATACGTCACCGTAACCTGATTCACGGTAATCGCAGATTGACTCATTTTTGGCTCCTTAACCCGTCGTTGATGCCGCTGACGATGGTTTCTGTCGTCACGCGCAGTAAATCCAGATAGGTCGGTACCGGACCATCGGCAGCGCTGAGCGAATCGACATACAGCACGCCGCCGTAATACGCGCCAGACTCGCGGGCGACCTGACGCGCAGGTTTGTCGGACACGGTGCTTTCGCTAAATACGGTAGGGATTTGATGTTTTCTGATCGCATCGATCACTTTGCGTACCTGCTTGGGCGTGCCTTGCTGATCGGCATTGATCGGCCATAGATACAGCTCTTTCAGGCCGTTATCACGCGCGAGGTAAGAGAATGCGCCTTCGCTGGTGACCAGCCAGCGTTTATCAGCAGGGAGCTTCGCCAGTTCTGCATGCAGTGGCGCCAGAGTCTGCTGGATTTTCGCTTTATAATTCTCCGCATTTTTCTGGTAGGTTGCGGCATGGTCGGGATCGTATTTCATCAACGCATCGCGAATGTTATCCACGTAGATAAGCGCGTTCTCCGCTGACATCCAGGCATGCGGATTCGGTTTGCCGTTGTATGGCCCTTCGCTGATACCCATTGGCTGCACGCCATTTGAGACCATGACCTCCGGTACGCCGGACAAATTTTGATAGAAGCGGGCAAACCATAGTTCGAGGTTAAGGCCGTTGGAGAGAATAAGCTGTGCGCCTTGTGCCCGTTTAATATCCCCCGGTGTGGGTTGATATTCGTGAATTTCTGCCCCGGGTTTGGTGATGGAACTGACGTCCGCCGCGTCACCTGCCACGTTGCTTGCCATATCGGCAATCACCGTAAAGGTGGTTATCACTTTGAACTTTTCTTTCGCCCAGGCAGGTGACAGCGTAAGCGCCGTGAACACGCAGGCAAGGAGAAATGACTTCAGATGGGGCAGATGCGGCATAGTATCCCTCACAACAAAGTGGTTAATTTATCATCGAATATAGCCTTTGCTATGTTATATAGCACATGGCATAAACAAATGAAAATAATTCTTATTTGCGTAGGGTGCTAAGGAATGTATCACCGCCAGGTAATAGTCCTGCGCTTAGTTAAGGTGTATTATTTATGCAACTTAATTATGGAGGCATCATGTCCGGCAAACGTATTGCACGTGAGAAAATGACGATCCAGAGAATGATCTCGCTGTATGAGAGCCAGTGTCCGCAGGCTTCAGATGAACCGGGGCATTACGATGCGTTGTTTGCCTATGCGCAAAAGCGCCTGGATAAATGCGTATTTGGTGAGGAAAAACCGGCCTGCAAACAGTGTCCGGTGCACTGTTACCAGCCCGCTAAACGCGAAGAGATGAAGCAAATTATGCGTTGGGCTGGACCCAGAATGCTCTGGCGTCATCCGATCCTGACCGTGCGTCATCTGATTGATGACAAACGTCCGGTGCCGGAGTTACCCGAGAAATACCAGCGGAAGAAGTGATTTAGCAATTCTATGCCGGATGGCGGCTGCGCCTTATCCGGCCGACAAAGACAAACGCACCAGTGGCGTAGGCCCGATAAGCGTAGCGCTATCGGGCAATAATCCGTTAAACCAGTGCGTCCTTATCAATGCCCAGGCGCTTCATGCGCGAGAGTAACGTTGTGCGTTTCAACCCCAGTCTTTGTGCCGCGCCTTTAGGACCGGCGACAACGCCATTGGTTTCTTTCAGAACGCGCATTATCAGCTGGTATTCATCTTCGCCATCCTGCGCGACTTCGGTCGCCACCGGCGGCGTAGACGGCGCCATAGCGATTACATCCGGCAAGGACAGTTGCAGCACGTTGCCCCGGGTGAGCAGAACCGCGCGTTCTACGACGTTTTCCAGCTCGCGCACGTTACCCGGCCATTCCATGTTGCTCAGCGTACGCAGGGCTTCGGCGGGAATGCTGTCGATATTGCGCCCCATCCGGCGGGCAATTTTGAAGGTGAAGGCTTTCACCAGCAGCGGAATATCTTCCGGGCGCTCGCGCAGCGGCGGCAGATGGATCGGGAAGACGTTCAGTCGATAGTAGAGATCGTTACGAAACTCGCGATCGGCGACCATCTTTTTCAGATCGCGGTTAGTGGCAGCGATCAAGCGAACGTCGGTCTGGATCAGTTTATTGCTGCCCAGACGTTCAAACTCCTGCTCCTGCAGAACGCGCAGCAGCTTGGGCTGAAGCTCCAGCGGCATGTCGCCAACTTCATCGAGAAATAACGAACTTTTGTCCGCCAGTTCAAAGCGTCCAATCCGCTGCGTGCTGGCCCCGGTAAATGCGCCACGTTCATGGCCAAACAGATCGCTTTCCAGCAATCCGGCAGGCATTGCCGCGCAGTTCATTTTCACCATCCGACGGGCGTTACGTCCGCTCAGGTTGTGAATTGCTCGTGCAATCAGCTCCTTACCCGTCCCGGTTTCACCAAGAATCAGGACAGTGCTGTCGCTTTGCGCCACCATTTCGACCTGTTTGAGTACGCTGTACATCGCTTCGCTGCGGCCAATGATTTCTCCGAACTCACTCTCCACGTTGTTGAGTTGTTCAGTCAGCGCCAGGTTTTCATCGACCAGCCGCTCCTTCAGGCGGTGGATCTCCTGGTAGGCGAGGGCGTTATCCACGGCGATCGCCACGCGTTCTGCGATTTGGCGCAGCAGTTTGAGATTGGCGGTGGTGAATACTTTCTCTTCGCATTGCGCCAGCTTAAGTACGCCGAGCATATTATTGCCGGACATCAGCGGCAGCAGGCACAGAGTCTGTAGCTGGTTGCCCCAGGTTTCGAACAACATTCTTTCGTAAGGGGCCAGGGTATCGCGTTCGCTCAGGTTAATCAGCAGCATCTCTTTACTTTTGAAGACCCGTTCAGAGAGCGTGCCGGCTTCGTCCACTTCACTTTGTTCGTGTGCCGGATGATGTTCATCCAGATAGTGAGTGGAATAAATGCTGAGCTTGTTTTTGCGATCGCTGCGTAACACGATGCTGATGGCATCAATGTCGAAGTAGTGATGGATCTCTTTGGCGACTTCGCTGACCAGCTCATCAATATCCAGACGTGAGAGCACAGCATTGGTGATGGCGACCAGGATGCGAAAGTTATCACGCTCACGGCACAGGAGATCGTAATCGACATTGTTGCTGACCCGGCTTTGAATTTGTTCAGCAACGACGCCGACTATTTGGGTGAAGGTCTGCAGCCGGTTGTACTCTTTTTCACTCCACGGTTGGTCTTCGTTACGGATAAATTCGCAACCGCCAAAGATTCGCCCATCTGCTGCCAGCGGTAGCAGGCAGTAGTGACCAAATTTAGAATACAGCCCGCCAGAGGCCAACTGTGGCCAGGTTTCGCTAAACTCGTGATAGTTGCAGTGTAGCGCATCGGGGCGAGACAAAATACGGCGTACCGGGCCATGCGCCAGCACCGTTTCGTCTTCATAATCGATGGGGTTACCATTTTCACGCGTCGCAAAATAACGCGCACGCTGCGTTTGTGCCTGCCATAAGACAATAGCCGCGCAGTCGGCCAGCGCTGAACGCTTGACCAGTTGCGAAAGCGCCTCGCTGAGAGACGGCAGGTCGGGCTGCTGTAATAATGTACGAGTAATATCGAACAGGCCTTGCTGTCCGAGGTCACTCATCGGTGTATACGACATATTGCTTTTCCAGGAAAAGCACCGCAGAACGGTGCGAAAACGGTAAATGAATTATAGGTATAAGTCGTAAATTATTGCCGGACTGGTCCAGCTACACGAACCGTAGACCCGATCGGCAAAACGCCATCAGGTGATATTGCAGCGTTAAGGCCGGATGTCGACGCAAATGCGTCTTACCCGGCCTACAGCTTGCTGCCAACCGGCTGTTAGCATATACGAGGTAATGGTTCGGCGTGTGGTAAATCGAGAGTGCGTTTCACGCCGTAGAGTCCGGCAAGACGCACACCTTTGCGTTCTACCACTTCACCAATCATTGCGGCATCGCGTCCTAACGGATGTGCGCGCAGCGCGGCAAGCACCGTTTCAGCAGCCTGACGCTCAACGGCAATCACCAGCTTGCCTTCGTTAGCAAAGTTAAGCGCATCCAGACCCAGCAGTTCGCAAACGCCACGCACCGCGGGCTTCACGGGCAGGGCCGCTTCAGACAGCTCAATACCAAACCCGCATGAGGCGGCAAACTCATGCGTTACCGCATTCACGCCGCCACGGGTCGCGTCACGCAGCGCCTTCACGCCGGGAATATCACGCAGCGTCTGGATAAGCGGTGTCAATACCGCGCAGTCGCTGACCAGTTCGCCATCAAGACCCAGCTGTTCGCGCAGGTTAAGGATAGTTGCGCCGTGATCGCCAAGCGTACCGCTGACCAGCAGCACATCGCCTGGGCCGAGGGTCTGTGCGCCCCAGTGAATGTTGGCGGGGATCGCCCCCATTCCGGCCGTGTTGATGAACAGCTTGTCTGCAGCGCCGCGCTGCACGACTTTGGTATCGCCGGTCACGATGGCGATGCCTGCTTCACGCGCGGTCGCCGCCATACTGTTGACGACGGTTTTCAACGTCTCCATCGGCAAACCCTCTTCGAGGATAAAACCGCAGGAGAGGTAGCGAGGGATCGCGCCGCTGACCGCCACGTCGTTAGCCGTACCGCAGATGGCCAGCTTGCCGATATTGCCACCCGGGAAGAACAACGGATCGATAACATAGCTGTCGGTTGAAAACGCCAGACGATCGCCTTCTGCAACCAGTTGTGCCAGGTCCAGACGGGCCTGATCTTCTTGTTCCGCCAGCCACGGATTAGCAAAAGCCTCCATAAACAGACTGTTGATCAACTGCTGCATAGCCTGACCGCCGCTACCGTGGGCGAGTTGTACGCTGTTCATGCTTCACACTCCTGCTGACGATACTGATACCAGGCGGCACATGCGCCTTCTGAGGAGACCATCAGGGCGCCAAACGCGGTCTCCGGGTTACAGGTTTTGCCAAATAGCGGGCACTGATGCGGTTTGCATCTGCCGGTCAATACCTCGCCGCAACGCGCGCGCGGATCGTCATACACCTGCTGCGGCGTTGGCTGGAAATGCGCTTCGGCATCAAAGCGCTGATAGTCTGGCGTCAGGTGAACGCCAGAGGATTCAATGACGCCCAGACCTCGCCATTCGCTATCGCCATTGACGCAGAACACTTCAGCGATGGCCTGTTGCGCTAACAGGTTACCGGCGTCCGGCACCACGCGGCGATACTGGTTTTCAACCTGGCTATGCGCGGCAATCTTCTGTTCAATCAACATCACCACGCCCTGCAACAGATCGAGCGGTTCGAAACCGGCGACCACCAACGGACGATGGAAATCTGAAGCAATGAAATTATAGGCATCGGTGCCAATCACCATGCTGACATGGCCCGGCGCTAAGAAGGCGTCGATGCCGTTGTCCGGCTGTTCCAGCAGGCTGCGCAGCGTAGGGATAAGCGTGATGTGCTGGCAGAAAAAGTAAAAGTTCTGCACGTCACGCTGTTTTGCCTGCTGAAGGGTGATGGCGGTGGTTGGCATTGTGGTTTCAAAACCCAGGCCAAAGAACACAACCTTACGCGTTGGGTTTTCCTGCGCCAGCTTCAGCGCATCCATCGGTGAATAGACGATGCGGATATCCGCGCCGCGCGCTTTGGCTTGTAGCAAAGAACCTTGTTTACCCGGAACGCGCATCGCATCGCCAAAGGTGCAAAAAATCACTTCCGGATGGCTGGCGATTTCCACACAGCTGTCGATTCTGCCCATCGGCAGAACGCAAACCGGGCAGCCCGGGCCATGTATAAACTCGACGTTGTCGGGCAACAATTGGTCGAGACCGAACTTGAAGATAGCGTGGGTATGACCACCACACACTTCCATGATGCGCAGCGGACGTTCAGCAGTGTAGGGGAGGTGTGCGGCACGTTCACACAGGTGCTCTATCAACTGCATCACCTGTTCTGGTGCGCGGTATTCGTCAACAAAACGCATTATTTTTCCTCGCCATACAGCAACGCGCCGACATCCGGCTCAACGTCAAACATGTTTTGCAGCGCGTCGAGCGTGTCGCGCGCTTCAGCTTCATTAATGATGCTCATGGCAAAGCCGACGTGGACCAGTACCCACTGGCCCAGACGGGGTTGACCGTGTTCATCGCAGCTTCCGACCAGTGTCAGGTCGACGTCGCGCTGAATACCGCAAACGTCGACTTTGGCCTGGTTGCCATCAATGGTGCGGATTTGACCCGGAACACCTATGCACATCGCTGCGTCTCCAGCCAGGAGAGCCATTGGTCCATGCCTTCGCCACTGGTGGCGGAAATCAGGATAATCTCAATTTCCGGGTTCACTTCCCGGGCGCTGGCGATGCACTTTTCTACGTCAAAATTGAGGTACGGCAACAGGTCTACTTTGTTGAGCAGCATCAGCGACGCGGCGGCAAACATATGCGGGTATTTCAGCGGCTTGTCTTCGCCTTCGGTGACGGAAAGCACCGCCACTTTATGGCGTTCGCCGAGATCGAAGCTAGCCGGGCAAACCAGGTTCCCGACGTTTTCAATGAACAGGATGCCGTTGTCTTCAAGCGGCAAACGTGGCGCGGCGTCAGCAATCATTTGTGCGTCAAGGTGGCAACCTTTACCGGTGTTGACCTGGATGGCGGGCGTACCTGTGGCGCGAATACGGGCGGCATCGTTAACTGTCTGCTGGTCGCCTTCAATGACGGCGCAAGGCACGCTGTCTTTGAGCTTCATCAGCGTTTCGGTCAGCAGCGTGGTTTTACCGGAGCCTGGGCTTGAGACAAGGTTTAATACCAGATGTTGACGGGTAGCAAAGCGTGCGCGGTTGCGCTCGGCCAGACGGTTGTTTTTATCCAGCACGTCAATTTCCACTTCCAGCATCCGGCGCTGACTCATGCCAGGCGCGTGGGTGCCTGCTTCACCGTGACCGTAATGCAAATCGCCTTCTTCGGTCTGGCTCGGTGTGAAACTGGAGGTCTTCACCCCGGTAATATTCAGCGCCGGACGAGCCGCCGGGGCAAATGGCGCGCTGCGAAACGCCGAGTGGGGATTATGCTCATCACCCTCTATATAAAGGTTGCCTTCAGCGCAACCACATGTCGTACACATCGCTCACTCCTGATCTTATTACTTGCGATACTTCAGTTGCCGGATGATGACGCTTAGGCGTCGGCATCCGGCGCTGGAGTTTCATCTATTTCAATACGTCGAATCTGTAAGCCGTCATCGGCCACAATTCTCAGCATATCGCTGTTGCATTGCGGACATCTGCGCACGCGTTGCGTCAGTAAGGTGACGTATTGCTGACAAGATTCGCACCAACATTCGGCTTCTTGTTCTTCGAGGTGGAGTTTACAACCTTCTGCAAGGGTCCCGCGGCATACCAGATCAAAACAAAAGGCGAGAGCGCTGGTTTCTACGCAAGAAAATGCGCCAATTTTGAGCCAGACCCCAGTTACTCGCTGTGCACCGTATTGCGTGGCCTGTTGTTCAATCAATTCCAGTGCCCGTTGGCAGAGGGTTATTTCGTGCATACCGCCTCCTATGAAGTTGCCGTATTAAAAGCAATAAACATGCCAGCTTGAATTTTTTCTATCGTGACAATGACGACGATGACGAAATGACATGTCGTCACCGCTCTTTGATTTTTTATCTATATGAAAATTAAGGTTTTTAATTTTGGCATGAAATGTGCTTAAAGCTGTTCATCTCTGATAAACGGGTAACCTGACATGACTATTTGGGAAATAAGCGAAAAAGCCGATTACATCGCTGAACGGCATCGTCGCCTACAGGACCAGTGGCGTATTTACTGCAACTCGCTGGTTCAGGGGATCACCCTGTCAAAAGCGCGTTTGCATCATGCAATGAGCTGCGCACCGGACAAGGATCTCTGCTTCGTCCTTTTTGAACACTTCACTATCTACGTCACGCTGGCGGACGGCTTTAACAGCCACACCATCGAGTACTACGTTGAAACGAAAGACGGTGATGATAAGCAACTGATTGCACAGGCTGAGTTGACCATCGACGGTAAGGTTGATGAGCGTATCAGCAACCGCGATCGCGAGCAGGTGCTGGAGCACTATCTCGAAAAAATCGCCACCGTCTACGACAGCCTCTATACCGCGGTTGAAAACAATATGCCGGTGAATTTAAGCCAGCTGATTGAGGGACATAGCCCGGCTTAAGCCTTGGGTGTGCCCACTTTTGTCATGATGCACTTTCATACTGCGTCACGACGTTTAGGGAATGGGCATGTCGAAAAATGTCGAAATGACATTTTCCAGACATGTTTTCGTCAAAAATGACTATCACCTGAGGAATGCCTGGTGAATCGTTTTGTAATTGCTGACTCCACTCTTTGCATCGGCTGCCACACCTGTGAAGCCGCCTGCTCAGAGACACATCGCCAGCATGGCCTGCAGTCAATGCCGCGCCTGAAAGTGATGTTAAATGAAAAAGAATCCGCCCCGCAGCTTTGCCACCATTGCGAAGATGCGCCTTGCGCCACCGTTTGTCCGGTTAATGCGATTAATCGCGTTGATGGTGCCGTGCAGCTGAATGAAAGCCTGTGTGTAAGCTGCAAACTGTGCGGGATCGCCTGTCCGTTTGGCGCGATTGAGTTTTCCGGTAGCCGTCCGCTGCATATCCCGGCAAACGCCAATACGCCAAAAGCGCCTCCGGCTCCGCCAGCGCCTGCCCGCGTGAGCACGTTGCTGGACTGGGTTCCGGGTATTCGTGCCATCGCGGTGAAATGCGATCTGTGCAGTTTTGACGAGCTTGGTCCGGCCTGCGTACGCATGTGCCCGACCAAAGCCCTGCACCTGGTGAGTAACGTGGATATTGCCCGCGCCAGCAAACGTAAGCGTGAGCTGACTTTCAATACCGACTTCGGCGATCTCACCTTGTTTCAGCAGGCTCAGAGTGGGGATGCAAAATGAGCGCAATTTCACTGATTAACAGCGGCGTAGCCTGGTTTACGGCGGCTGCGGTTCTGGCATTTCTGTTTTCATTTCATAAACCGCTGAGCGGCTGGATTGCCGGGGTTGGCGGTGCGGTTGGCAGCCTGTGTACGGCGGCTGCGGGTTTCACCGTACTGACTAATGCGCTGGCTTTAAGCGGTGTGATGCCGTTTATTGGTCACAGTGTGCAAATTACCCCGTTGAACGCTATCTGGCTGATTACGCTGGGCCTGTGCGGCCTGTTTGTCAGCCTGTACAACATTGACTGGCATCGTCATTCGCAGGTAAAAGCCAACGGGCTGCTGGTGAATCTGCTGATGGCCGCGGCGGTATGTGCGGTGGTTGCCAGCAACCTCGGAACGCTGGTGGTGATGGCGGAAATCATGGCGCTGTGTGCCGTGTTCCTCACCGGCTGCAGCAAAGAGGGCAAACTGTGGTTTGCGCTGGGCCGCGTCGGCACACTGCTGCTGGCTATTGCCTGCTACCTGGTGTGGCAACGCTACGGCACCCTGGAGCTGCGCCTGCTTGACCTGCGCGCACAGGAGCTGCCGCTCGGCTCTGATATCTGGCTGCTGGGCGTGGCGGGTTTTGGCCTGCTGGCCGGGATTATTCCGCTGCACGGATGGGTGCCACAGGCACACGCCAACGCCAGCGCACCGGCTGCGGCTCTGTTCTCTACCGTCGTCATGAAGGTGGGGCTGCTGGGTATTCTCTCCCTGTCGCTGCTGGGCGGTAACGCGCCGCTGTGGTGGGGCATTACGCTGCTGGTGCTGGGAATGATCACCGCGTTTGTCGGCGGTCTGTATGCACTGATGGAACACAACATTCAGCGTCTGCTGGCATACCACACGCTGGAAAACATCGGCATTATTCTGCTGGGTCTGGGCGCTGGCGTAACCGGAATTTCCCTGAATCAACCTGCGCTGATTGCCCTGGGTTTGACCGGCGGTCTGTACCACCTGGTAAACCACAGCCTGTTCAAAAGCGTTCTGTTCCTGGGCGCAGGCAGCATCTGGTTCCGTACCGGTCATCGTGATATCGAAAAACTGGGCGGTATCGGTAAACGTATGCCGGTTATCTCTCTGGCGATGCTGGTTGGCCTGATGGCGATGGCCGCACTGCCGCCGCTGAACGGTTTTGCCGGTGAGTGGGTTATCTACCAGTCCTTCTTTAAGCTTGGCAACAGCGGCGCGTTTGTCGGTCGTCTTTTAGGACCGTTGCTGGCGGTGGGACTGGCGATTACCGGCGCGCTGGCGGTGATGTGTATGGCGAAAGTCTATGGCGTTACGTTCCTTGGCGCACCGCGCACGAAGGAAGCTGAAAATGCCTGCTGCGCGCCAATTCTGATGGGTGTTAGCGTAGTCGCGTTGGCTATCTGCTGCGTGATTGGGGGCGTTGCTGCGCCGTGGCTGCTGCCGATGATCTCCGCTGCCGTTCCGCTGCCGCTGGAAACCGCGAAAACCACCGTTTCTCAGCCAATGATCACGCTGCTGCTGATCGCATGTCCGCTGCTGCCGTTCATCATCATGGCGATTTTCAAAGGCAACCGTCTGCCATCGCGTTCACGCGGTGCGGCATGGGTGTGTGGTTACGATCACGAGCAGTCAATGGTCATTACCGCACACGGTTTTGCCATGCCGGTGAAAGAAGCCTTTGCGCCGGTACTCAAACTGCGCAAATGGCTGAATCCGGTATCACTGGTTCCGGGCTGGCAGAATGCGGCTGCACCGGTGCTGTTCCGTCGCCTGGCGATGATTGAGCTGGCGGTACTGGTGGTGATTGTGGTTTCACGAGGAGCCTGAGAATGAGTGTTTTATATCCGTTAATTCAGGCGCTGGTGCTGTTTGCCGTTGCGCCGCTGCTGTCCGGTTTTACCCGCGTGGCACGTGCGCGTTTGCACAATCGCCGCGGTCCGGGCGTTTTGCAGGAATACCGCGACATCATCAAACTGCTGGGCCGTCAGAGCATTGCGCCTGCGGATTCCAGTTGGGTTTTCCGCCTGACGCCGTTTGTGATGGTGGGTGTGATGCTGACTATCGCCACCGCGTTGCCGGTAGTGACCGTTGGCTCACCACTGCCGCAACTGGGCGATCTGATCACCTTAATTTACCTGTTCGCCATCGCCCGCTTCTTCTTCTCTATCGCGGGCCTGGATACCGGTAGCCCGTTTACCGCTATTGGCGCCAGCCGCGAAGCGATGCTCGGCGTGCTGGTTGAACCTATCCTGCTGTTGGGTCTGTGGGTTGCGGCGCAGGTTGCTGGCTCAACGCATATCAGCAATATCGCCGATACCATTTATCACTGGCCAGCTGCACGCAGCATTCCGTTGATTCTGGCGCTGTGCGCCTGTGCTTTCGCCACCTTTATCGAAATGGGCAAACTGCCGTTCGATCTGGCAGAGGCAGAGCAGGAGCTGCAGGAAGGTCCATTGACCGAATACAGCGGCAGCGGTTTTGCGGTGCTGAAATGGGGCATTAGCCTTAAGCAACTGGTCGTTCTGCAAATGTTCGTTGGCGTGTTCCTGCCGTGGGGACAGATGGAAACCTTCACCTCGGGTGGGCTGCTGCTGGCGCTGGTGATTGCCGTCGTCAAACTGGTTCTCGGCGTGCTGGTCATCGCCCTGTTCGAAAACAGCATGGCGCGTCTGCGTTTTTGCGCCACTTCACGCGTGACCTGGGCCGGTTTTGGGTTTGCGTTTTTAGCGTTCGTCTCCTTGCTGGTGGCGTGATTTAAGAGAGTTTGAGCATGTCTGAAGAAAAATTAGGTCAACAATATCTCGCGGCGCTGCACCAGGCCTTCCCGGGCGTCGTGCTGGATGAAGCCTGGCAGACCAAAGATCAACTGACGATCACTGTCAAGGTGAACTACCTGCCGGAAGTGGTGGAGTTCCTGTACTACAAACAGGGCGGCTGGTTGTCCGTGCTGTTTGGTAACGACGAACGTCAGCTGTGCGGTCATTATGCCGTTTACTACGTGCTGTCGATGGAGCAGGGAACCAAGTGCTGGATTACCGTGCGCGTTGAGGTCGATGCCAATAAGCTGGAGTTCCCGTCCGTCACGCCGCGCGTGCCTGCTGCGGTCTGGGGCGAGCGCGAAGTGCGCGATATGTACGGTTTGATCCCGGTTGGTTTGCCCGATGAGCGTCGTCTGGTACTGCCGGATGACTGGCCGGACGAACTCTACCCGCTGCGTAAAGACAGCATGGATTATCGCCAGCGCCCCGCGCCGACTACCGATGCTGAAACCTACGAGTTCATCAACGAACTGGGAGACAAGAAAAATAATGTAGTGCCGATTGGCCCATTGCACGTCACCTCTGATGAACCCGGTCACTTCCGTCTGTTTGTTGACGGCGAGAACATCATCGACGCCGACTACCGTCTGTTCTATGTCCACCGCGGCATGGAGAAGCTGGCGGAAACCCGCATGGGTTACAACGAAGTGACCTTCTTGTCCGACCGCGTGTGCGGCATTTGCGGCTTTGCGCACAGCACCGCCTATACCACCTCCGTCGAGAACGCGATGGGCATCGTCGTGCCGGAACGTGCGCAGATGATCCGCGCCATTCTGCTGGAAGTTGAACGCCTGCACTCGCACCTGCTGAACCTCGGCCTGGCCTGTCACTTTACCGGTTTTGACTCCGGCTTTATGCAGTTCTTCCGCGTGCGTGAAACTTCCATGAAGATGGCGGAGATCCTCACCGGGGCACGTAAAACTTACGGTCTGAACCTGATCGGCGGTATTCGTCGTGATCTGCTGAAAGAGGATATGATCCAGACCCGTCAACTGGCGCAGCAGATGCGTCGTGACGTGCAGGAACTGGTCGATATGCTGCTCAGCACGCCGAACATGGAACAGCGTACCGTAGGTATTGGTCGTCTGGATCCGGAAATTGCCCGTGACTTCAGTAACGTCGGCCCGATGGTGCGCGCCAGCGGCCATGCGCGTGACACCCGCGCCGATCACCCGTTTGTGGGCTATGGTCTGCTGCCGATGGAAGTTCACAGTGAGCAGGGTTGCGACGTTATTTCTCGTCTGAAAGTCCGTATCAATGAAGTCTACACCGCACTGAATATGATCGACTTTGGTCTGGACAACCTGCCAGGCGGCCCGCTGGCTGTGGAAGGTTTTACCTACATTCCACACCGCTTTGCGCTGGGCTTTGCTGAAGCGCCGCGCGGGGATGACATCCACTGGAGTATGACTGGCGACAACCAGAAACTGTATCGCTGGCGCTGTCGCGCGGCGACTTACGCCAACTGGCCGACGCTGCGCTACATGCTGCGTGGCAACACCGTTTCCGATGCCCCGCTGATTATCGGTAGCCTCGATCCTTGCTATTCCTGTACCGACCGTATGACTGTGGTCGATGTGCGTAAGAAGAAGAGCAAAGTCGTGCCGTACAAAGAACTTGAGCGCTACAGCATCGAGCGTAAAAACTCGCCGCTGAAATAAGGAATCGCCATGTTTACCTTTATCAAAAAAGTCATCAAAACCGGGGCGCCGACATCGTCGTATCCGCTGGAGCCGATTGCGGTCGATAAAAACTTCCGTGGCAAACCGGAACACAATCCGCAGCAGTGCATTGGCTGTGCGGCCTGTGTGAATGCGTGCCCGTCGAACGCGCTGACGGTAGAAACCGATCTGGTCACCCATGAGCTGGCGTGGCAGTTCAATCTCGGCCGTTGCATCTTCTGCGCCCGCTGCGAAGAAGTCTGCCCGACGGCGGCAATCAAGCTGTCGCAGGAGTATGAACTGGCGGTGTGGAAGAAAGAGGATTTCCTGCAGCAGTCCCGCTTTGCGCTGTGTAATTGCCGCGTATGTAACCGCCCGTTTGCGGTACAAAAAGAGATTGATTACGCCATTGCGCTGCTTAAGCACAACGGTGACAGCCGTGCGGAAAACCACCGTGAAAGCTTTGAGACCTGCCCGGATTGTAAGCGCCAGAAATGCCTGGTGCCGTCTGACCGTATTGAACTGACTCGCCATATGAAAGAGGCCAGCTGATGAGCAATTTATTAGGCCCACGTGACGCCAACGGTATTCCGGTACCGATGACGGTGGATGAATCCATTGCCAGCATGAAAGCGTCGCTGCTTAAAAGCATCAAGCGTTCAGCGTACGTTTACCGTGTGGACTGCGGCGGCTGCAACGGCTGTGAAATCGAAATCTTCGCTACGCTTTCTCCGCTGTTTGATGCCGAACGTTTTGGTATCAAAGTTGTACCATCACCGCGCCATGCGGATATCCTGCTGTTTACCGGCGCGGTAACGCGTGCCATGCGCTCTCCGGCGCTGCGCGCCTGGCAGTCTGCGCCAGATCCGAAAATTTGTATCTCTTACGGTGCCTGCGGTAACAGCGGCGGTATCTTCCACGACTTATACTGCGTATGGGGCGGCACGGATAAAATCGTACCGGTGGATGTGTATATTCCTGGCTGTCCGCCAACGCCTGCGGCTACGCTGTACGGTTTTGCAATGGCGCTGGGTCTGCTGGAACAAAAAATTCACGCGCGTGCGCCAGGTGAACTGGACGAACAACCGGCTGAAATTCTGCATCCGGACATGGTTCAGCCGCTGCGCGTGAAGGTGGATCGTGAAGCACGCCGTCTGGCGGGCTACCGCTACGGTCGCCAGATTGCTGATGACTATATGACACAGTTAGGGCAGGGCGAGCATCAGGTGGCGCGCTGGCTGGAAGCGGAAAACGATCCGCGTCTGACCGAGATCGTCACGCATCTTAATCATGTTGTCGAAGAGGCGCGTATCCGATGAGTGAAACGGTGGTGTTCAGTCAACTGAGCCGTAAGTTTATTGATGAGAACGATGCAACGCCCGCTGAGGCGCAGCAGGTTGTCTATTACAGCCTGGCGATTGGTCACCACCTTGGGATCATCGATTGCCTGGAAGCGGCGTTAACCTGTCCGTGGGATGAATATCTGGCGTGGATTGCCACGCTTGCCGAAGGCAGTGAAGCACGCCGGAAAATGGAAGGCGTGCCGAAGTACGGCGAGATCATCATCGATTTCAACCATGTGCAGATGCTGGCGCGCGCGTTCGATGATGCGCGTGCCGTGCAGACCCCGCAGCAGCAGGAGTGGAGCAAGCTGATGCTTAGCATGCTTCACGATATCCACCAGGAAAGCGCCATCTATCTGATGGTGAGGAGACATCGTGACTGACGTTTTATTATGTGTGGGTAACAGCATGATGGGCGATGACGGCGCGGGGCCGCTGTTGGCCGAAATGTGTGATGCAAATCCTCAAGGTCAATGGGTTGTCATCGACGGCGGAAGCGCGCCGGAAAACGACATCGTCGCCATCCGTGAGTTGCGCCCGCAGCGTCTGTTGATTGTGGATGCCACCGATATGGGGCTAAATCCTGGTGAAATCCGCATTATCGATCCTGATGATATTGCCGAGATGTTCATGATGACCACCCACAACATGCCGCTGAACTACCTGGTCGATCAGCTGAAAGACGACGTTGGCGAGGTGATTTTCCTTGGCATTCAGCCGGATATTGTCGGTTTTTACTACCCGATGACACAGCCGATCAAAGATGCGGTAGATACCGTCTATCAGCGATTAGCCGGGTGGGAAGGACACGGTGGGTTCGCTGAATTAGAGGCACCGGAAGCCTGAGCCTGAGGGCACTGAATACCGGATGGTGTGTCGCATTACCACCATCCGGATAACGTCGAGACCCTCGAAACAGACTATTCACCCGCTTGTTCAATAATTAATTTCCCCTGCGTAACCGATACTTTTACTGACGTGCCCGTTGGGAACCCCGCCTGTTCCAGCCAGTCTCCGTTCATCGTAAGTGAAGCATGACGGCTTATACGTCGTGTAAAACCGGTCTTGCGATCTTCATGCCGTACTCTGACATAGCTGACTTTAAAATGACGTAATGGCTTGTTGATAACCGCTTCGGCATTACCATTTTTACCAGACATAAACACTCCCTTGTTACAAATAAAGCGATGGAAAACTACTGAATAAAATGCCAGTAAAAAGGCGGGAGGGCAAACCCGAAACTGGAAGGCAGATCCAGAAAATAGAATGCAAATAATGAAAAAGATGAGAAGTTGATAATAGCTGGGGGGGAATATTCTCTTCTTTTACTAATACGGGAGTTATATTATATTTCGGCGTTGTTCAGGGAGCTTATATACTCGAATTATTTAGAATTTGAATATATGGGGAATTAATATACAGGAGTTATTTATGCGTTCAGGTATTCGTTTGGTAAATTTAATTATTATTTCCTCTCTTCTTAGCGGGTGCGAGACGGCGGCTGACGCGTTCTTCTCTGCGGGAGACCGATTATTTCAACCGGGGGAGTCATCAACTGCGTCAATGCCAACCTTGTCCGTCGCTGATTTTGTCGCGCCCTATACCTTAAATCCTGTTAAAGCCAATAAGGACTATCTTGGTGAATGGGTGAAGCTGCGGGGCGTGGTCATTGATATTCGTAAGGTTAATGGTATTTCCAATGCTTATTCTTATCTTGTCAGCCTGAAAGACGAAAATAATAAAACGAACAACGTGATTCAGTTCCAGTTTGGTTCCCATAATAGTACGAATGTTGAGTCATTACAGATTGGCCGGAGCGCGACAATTATTGGTCAGGTCCACGCGTTGGGCGAAGCGCCTTTGCCGCTGCTGCAAAATCCTAAAGTTGTACAATAAAAATGATAACAGACAGCGGGTATATATATTCTGAATAATACGTGTTGCCGGATGGCGGCGTCATCCGTTATCCGGCAACATTGTTATTCCAGATCGGTCCCGTTGCTCGCAATCACTTTCTTATACCACCAGAACGATTTTTTGCGTTTACGCGCTAACGTGCCGTTGCCCGCGTCATCGCGGTCCACATACACAAAACCGTAGCGTTTGCTCATCTCACCGGTTGAGGCTGAAACCAGATCGATACAGCCCCAGGTGGTGTAGCCCAGCAGCGGCACGCCATCCTCAATAGCATCTGCCATAGCGCGAATGTGCTCGCGTAAATAGCTAATGCGATAGTCGTCATTGATTTCGCCGTTAGCATCGATCTCATCTTTCGCCCCCAGCCCGTTTTCCACCAGAAACAACGGCTTCTGGTAGCGGTCATACATCATATTCATGGTGATGCGCAGGCCGAGCGGATCGATACCCCAGCCCCATTCGCTGGCGGCAATGTACGGATTACGCAGCGACTTCACCACGTTAGCGGCGCTGGTATTGCCAGTATTCATTTCAGCGGAGGCGCAGCGCGATGCGTAATAGCTAAACGAGACGAAATCGACGGTGTTTTTCAGGATATCGTCATCTCCCGCCGCTTTTTCTATCACCACGCCTTTTTCGCGAAACACACGGGCAGAGTAAGCGGGGTAAGCCCCGCGCGCCTGCACATCAATAAAGAACAGGTTTTCGCGGTCTTTTTCCAGCGCGGTCCACACATCTTCCGGTTTACAGGAATAAGGATAAAAATTACCGCCCGCCAGCATACAGCCGACCTGGTTTTGCGGATTAATTTCATGGGCAATTTTAGTTGCCAGGGCGCTGGCAATCAGTTCGTGGTGGGCGGACTGATATTTCACCTGATCCTGATTCTCACCTTCTTCAAATACCAGTCCGGCGCCAGAAAAAGGGCTGTGCAGCATAATGTTGATTTCGTTGAACGTTAGCCAGTACTTCACCAGACCGTCAAAGGCCTCGAAGCAGGTACGGGCATAGCGGGTAAAGAACTCCACCATTTTGCGGTTACGCCAGGAGCCATACTCGCTGACCAGATGCATCGGCACATCGAAGTGACACAGCGTAACTAACGGCTCAATACCGTATTTTTTACACTCGGCAAACACGGCCCGGTAAAACGCGATACCCTCTTCATTAGGCGTCAGCTCGTCGCCTTTGGGGTAGAGACGGCTCCAGGCAATGGAAGTACGAAAAACCGTAAACCCCATTTCCGCCATCAGCGCGATATCTTCTTTATAGCGATGATAAAAGTCGATTGCCTGATGGCTGGGATAAAGTTCGTCATCCCGCAGCGTAAAGCGTTTTTCCTGACCCAGTTTGACGGCCATGCGGTTTGTGCCGTGGGGGATCATATCGACGGTGGTCAGCCCTTTGCCGCCTTCCCGGTATGCCCCTTCAGACTGGTTGGCGGCCAGTGCGCCGCCCCATAAAAATCCTTGCGGAAAAACAGACATAGTTAACCTCAGTTCATACCAGTCAAATGCTGGCTCTATTGATATTGCCTGGTTGCGCGGCCTGGTTTTTTCTGGCCTGCGCGGCTGCATCTTCGACAGGAATATCTTCAAAGCCGAGGAGCAGTGTTAATACAAAGGAAAGCACGACCGCCAGCGCCATCACGCCAAACACCCAAACGATGGTCATCGGATTGGCTGGATCGAAAAACTGTACGCTGGTGAACAAGCCTGGAGCCGCCATGGAGTGGCTCGCCAGTCCGGCCATTCCGGCAACGGCACCGCAGATAAAGCCGCTGATAAGACTCGCAATCAGTGGGCGTTTCAGGCGGATCGCCACGCCATACAGCGCGGGTTCGGAAATGCCTGCCATGATGGCCGAGGCGGCTGCCGCTAACGCCGTCTGACGCAGTTCCGGGTTTTTGGTTTTCCATGCCACTGCCAGCGATGAACCGCCCAGCGACAAATTGGCGCCAATTTCTGACGGCATCACCATGCCTTCTTTTCCGGTTTCGGCAATGGTCTGAATAATGGTTGGCGTGAAGACGCGGTGCATACCGGTCATCACCAGCAACGGCCACAATGCGCCCATAATGGCCACCGACAGCCAGCCGAGATAGCCGTGAATGGTATAAACCAACGCAGAAATTGCACTACCGATCCAGATACCGATCGGGCCAATGATGACGATGGCGAGTGGGGCGGCGATCAGCACGATTAGCATCGGTTTAAGGAAGTTTTTGGTTACCGCCGGAGTGATGCGATCGACCCAGCGTTCGATGTAGGACAGACACCAGGTCATGACCAGCGCCGGGATCACCGTGTAGGTGTATTTCACCGCCGTCACCGGGATCAGGGCAAACTCAACGTGCTCACCCTGCGCGGCCTTCGCCATCAGTTCGATGAAGCTGGGATGCACCAGTACGCCTGCGATGGCGATTGCCAGCGACATGTTGGTTTTGAATTTTATGGCTGCTGAGGCGGCGACCATCAGTGGCAGGAAGAAGAAGGCGCCGTCGCCGATTACGGTCAGAATAGTGAGCGTGGACGATCCTTTCACCAGCACGCCGGTCATTTCGAGGATCATTGCCAGCAGCTTGAGCATTGATCCGCCGATAATAGCCGGGATCAACGGGGACATTGTGCCGATCAGCGCGTCGAGGATCCCAGCGCCAATCCGCTTCAGCGTCAGCCGAGGTTTGGTTTGCGGCTCTGCAGGTTGCATATTGGTAGGTAACAGGTTGACTACCTCGCGATACGCCTGCGAAACGGTGTTGCCGATGATCACCTGGCACTGGTTATCGCTGCGCACCACGCCGAGCACGCCAGGGAGCGTCTTCAGCGTCGTGCTGTCGACCTGCGAGTCATCTTTGATAACGAAACGCAAACGGGTCATACAGTGGGTCACTGCTGTGATGTTGTCCACGCCTCCCAGAGCCGTCACAACCGAGCGCGCCAGCGCTGCATAATTTTTGGACATCGGATTTAATCCTGTTTTATCAGTAGAGTACGTTATGTTTTATCCGTTTACGTTGGTCGCTTTTCTGGGTTGATGAAACGCAGATAGGAAACCGGTTCCACAAAATCATGTTTAAATTACACGTAATGTGCAAGGTTTAATTTTGATCATTTTTTATAATTGTGACTCCGATCACCAGATGTCAGCGTTTGCAATTGAGCAGCAAGGACAGCGGCGAAACGGTGCAGTACACTGCGTCACATTGAGAGAAAAGGGATGAGTAATATGACCACGATGCTGGAGGTGGCGAAGCGTGCCGGGGTGTCAAAAGCGACGGTTTCCCGGGTGCTTTCCGGGAATGGCTATGTCAGCCAGGAAACCAAAGACCGCGTGTTTCAGGCCATTGAAGAGAGTGGTTACCGCCCTAACTTGCTGGCACGCAGTCTGGCAGCGAAAACCACGCAGACGCTGGGTCTGGTGGTAACTAACACCCTTTATCACGGCGTCTATTTCAGCGAACTGCTGTTTCATACCGCGCGGATGGCGGAAGATAAGGGACGCCAGTTGTTGCTGGCTGACGGTAAGCACAGCGCAGAGGAAGAGCGTCAGGCGATCCAGTACCTGCTCGACCTGCGCTGTGACGCGATTATGATCT
Organism: Citrobacter sp. RHBSTW-00599; assembly: GCF_013784065.1. NCBI lineage: Bacteria > Pseudomonadati > Pseudomonadota > Gammaproteobacteria > Enterobacterales > Enterobacteriaceae > Citrobacter > Citrobacter sp. RHBSTW-00599. Next base: position 1,153,907 of record NZ_CP056717.1, read on the forward strand.
ATCCGCGTTTTCTTAGCGTGGATGAGATAGACGATATCATCGACGCCCACGCCCAGCCGATTATGGTGCTTAATCGGCGGCTGCGGAAAAATACCAGCCACTGCGTGTGGTGCGATCAAAAGCAAACCAGTTTTAACGCCGTTACTCAACTCATTGCCAGCGGGCACAAAGAGATTGGATTTATTACCGGCTCGATGGATTCGCCTACCGGCGTGGAGCGACTTTCAGGCTATAAAGACGCGCTGGCACATCATGGCATTCCGCTTAATAATGATTTGATTGTTAAAGGGAAATGGACGCCAGCCTGCGGCGCAGCGGGGGTCGATACTTTGCTTTCGCGTCAGGTCAATTTTACCGCGCTGGTGGCCAGCAATGATGATATGGCGATCGGTGCGATGAAGCAGTTGCACGCGCATGGCGTGAGCGTCCCTGCTCAGGTGTCGGTGATTGGCTTCGATGATATCGCTATCGCGCCATACACTATTCCGGCGCTTTCCAGCGTCAAAATCCCGGTAACGGAAATGATTCAGGAAACGATAGGCCGCCTGATCTTTATGCTGGATGACGGGGCGTTTACGCCGCCAAAAACCTTCACCGGTGAACTCATTCAACGCGACTCTGTTGCGCCGCTCGTTTTGCGCTGACGGCTGTCATTTGTCATCGTCACTAGTGACGATGACACGGCTTCTCTGCATTCATCAAAATAAAAAACCTTTAATAACAGTCAATTAAATTCTGGCACGATTTATGAATGCTTCGGCAGATAATCTGTCATTGCTGGAGAAATTGATGAACCGTTTCATCATTGCAGACGCCAATAAATGCATTGGTTGCCGTACCTGTGAAGTGGCCTGCGTGGTATCCCATCAGGATAACCAGGACTGCGCATCGCTGACCCCTGAAACCTTTTTACCCCGCATTCACGTCATCAAAGGCGTTAATGTCTCCACGGCGACGCTGTGTCGCCAGTGTGAAGACGCGCCGTGCGCTAACGTCTGTCCGAACGGTGCAATCAGCCGTGATAAAGGCTTTGTTCACGTGATGCAGGAGCGCTGTATTGGGTGTAAAACCTGCGTTGTGGCTTGCCCTTATGGCGCAATGGAAGTGGTCGTGCGTCCGGTTGTTCGTAACAGCGGGGCAGGTCTGAACGTCCGGGCAGAAAAAGCCGAAGCCAATAAGTGCGACCTGTGCCACCATCGTGAGGCCGGTCCTGCCTGTATGGAAGTCTGCCCGACTCACGCGCTGATTTATGTGGATCGCAATAAGCTTGAGCAACTAAGCGCTGAAAAACGCCGTCGCGCGGCGCTGGATTCCACGGCATCTTTGCTGTTCTGATATCTGAAAATCCGCGTAAAATACGTGCCGGATAAGGCGAAGCCGCCATCCGGCAAACGGACATTTCAGGGATACAATACCGCGGGAATTCATCATGACAATAAACAACCACTCCGGCGTACAGCTGCGTATTCGCGGTAAGGTACAGGGCGTCGGATTTCGCCCCTACGTCTGGCAACTGGCGCAGCGGTTACAGCTACATGGCGATGTGTGTAACGACGGTGACGGTGTGGTTGTGCGTATACAGGAAGATCCGGCAGAGTTTATTGCGCAATTGCATCAACACTGCCCGCCGCTGGCGCGCATTGACAGCGTTGAGAGCGAACCGTTCGCCTGGACGCAGCCGCCTGCCGATTTCTCGATTCGGCAAAGTGCTGGCGGAACGATGAATACGCAAATCGTTCCGGATGCCGCGACCTGTCCAGAATGTCTGGTTGAAATGAACACCCCCGGCGAACGCCGCTATCGTTATCCCTTTATCAACTGCACCCACTGTGGCCCGCGGTTTACGATTATCCGCGCCATGCCTTACGATCGCCCGTTTACCGTGATGGCGTCATTCCCACTCTGTGCGCAATGCGATAAAGAGTATCGTGATCCATACGACCGTCGCTTCCATGCCCAGCCCGTTGCCTGTCCGGCATGCGGTCCCCACCTCGAATGGTTTAGCGCGGGTGAGCGGGCGGAGAAAGAAGAGGCGTTGCAGGCGGCAGTATCGCGCCTGAAAGCGGGCGGTATTGTGGCCGTTAAAGGGATTGGTGGGTTTCATCTGGTGTGCGATGCACGAAATGATGACGCCGTAGCGCTGCTCAGGCTGCGCAAACACCGTCCAGCAAAACCTCTGGCAGTGATGCTGCCCGGTGATGACGGACTGCCTGAACCCGCTCGTCGTTTGCTGACAACCCCAGCCGCGCCGATTGTGTTGGTGCAGAAACGCTATGTCGCAGCATTGAGCGAGGGCATTGCGCCAGGGTTAACGGAAGTGGGCGTCATGCTGCCAGCGAATCCGTTGCAGCATTTGCTCTTACAAGAGATGAATTGTCCGTTGGTAATGACCTCCGGCAATCTCAGCGGCAGACCGCCCGCTATTACCAACGCGCAGGCGCTGGAAGATTTACACGAAATTGCCGATGGTTTCCTGCTGCATAACCGCGAAATTGTGCAGCGGATGGATGACTCTGTGGTACGCGACAGTGGGGAGATGCTGCGTCGTTCACGGGGTTACGTGCCGGATGCGGTGGCGCTGCCGCCAGGATTTCACGACGTGCCGCCGATGCTTTGCCTGGGCGCAGATCTGAAAAATACCTTCTGCCTGGTGCGTGGTGAACAGGCGGTTATCAGCCAGCATTTGGGCGATCTCAGCGATGACGGCATTCAGCAGCAGTGGCGTGATGCGCTGCGCCTGATCCAGAACATTTATGACTTTACGCCGCAGCGTATCGTGCATGATGCACACCCTGGTTATGTTTCCAGCCAGTGGGCCAGCGAAATGAATCTGCCAACCGAAACGGTGCTGCATCACCATGCGCATGCCGCTGCGTGTCTGGCCGAGCACGGCTGGTCGCTCGATGGTGGTGACGTGATTGCCCTGACGTTAGACGGTATCGGCATGGGGGAAAATGGCGCGCTGTGGGGGGGGGAGTGTTTGCGGGTCAACTATCGTGAATGCGAACACCTTGGCGGCTTGCCAGCGGTAGCGCTGGCGGGGGGCGATCTGGCGGCAAAACAGCCGTGGCGCAATTTGCTCGCGCAGTGCCTGCGTTTTGTTCCTGACTGGCAGCGCTACCCGGAAACATCGGTGCTGCAACATCAAAACTGGAACGTGCTGGCGCGCGCCATTGAGCGGGGGATTAACGCGCCGCTGGCGTCATCGTGCGGACGGCTGTTTGATGCCGTTGCCGCCGCGCTTCAATGTGCGCCGGAATCGCTGAGTTATGAAGGTGAGGCGGCCTGCGCGATGGAGGCGATGGCATCGCAATGTGCTGGCGTTGAGCACCCTGTCACGGTGCCGCTTGATGGCAATCAGCTGGACTTAGCGGTTTTTTGGCAGCAATGGCTGACCTGGCAGGTCAAACCTGCCGAAAGAGCGTGGGCGTTTCACGACGCGCTGGCGCGTGGGTTTGCTACCCTGATGCGTTTGCAGGCCGAAGAGCGGGGGATTAAGACGCTGGTATTCAGCGGAGGTGTGATGCATAACCGCTTATTGTCAGCCCGGCTGGCGTTTTATCTGCATGATTTTACCTTACTGTTCCCGCAGCGTTTACCGGCGGGCGACGGCGGGTTGTCGTTGGGGCAGGGCGTGATTGCCGCGGCGCGGGCGTTGGCGCAAACATAAAAAAAGCCCCGGGACTGGCGGGGCAAGAACTACAGGTCGGGGCATACCGACAAGTGGCAACGCACATCCATGTGCGTGAGGTTAATAAATCAAGCAACGGTATCCTGTACTTACACGGGCAGCGTTTTCAGCAGCGCAAAGGCCTCTTTCATGCGGTCTTCACTGACGACAAAGGCACATAGCTGGCCTGCATCGTTCATCCCTCTGGCCACCATCCCTTGCGCTTTGGCGGCAATATGCCAGTTCAGATCGCGGCGCTGGGTTTCCCCAGCCAGATGCAAGGGTAATTCCGGCGTTTTGACTTTTACCAGCATGGCAGGCAACTTCAATGGCGCATTACCGCCGAGCAGGTTTTTCGCCAGATACATGGCGCTCAGCTGAATCGGTTGCAGGAATGGGAGTACCTGACCGTTAATTTCTGCACAGTCGCCGAGGGCATAAATGTCCGGGTGGCTGGTTTGCAGGTAGCTGTCGACGCAGACGCCACGATTGATGTTCAATCCGGCGCGACGCGCCAGCGCGGTTTCAGGGCGCAGACCCGTAGCGGCGATCACCGCATCGACTTCTACGCTGCGGCTACGATCGAGCGTGGCGCGAATCCCCGACTCCGTTTTCTCCAGCCCTTGAAGCTGCGATTTCAGCAGCAGGTGTACGCCCATATCGGTCAGACGATGCTGTAAGCGACTGCTTACTTCTGGCGGCATCAGCGAAGCCAGAATGCTGGCGGCGTTGTCGATAAGCGTCACCGCTTTACCAGCACGACAAAAATCCATCGCCAGTTCGCTGCCAATCAAGCCGCCGCCGACAATCAGCACCCGTTGGGCGTCACGCAGTTGTGTTTCACAGGCGCGATACTCTTGTTGGCTGTTCAATGTGAACATTAACTCACGTCCGGTAATCGGCGGTACGAAGGCAGATGCTCCCGTCGCCAGCACCAGTTTGTCGTATGGCCACTGTTGCTCCTGGCTTTTCACTACGTGAGCATCGGCATCGATGTCGGTTACCCAGGTGTGCGGAAAGAGGCGCAAATTAAACTGTTCGGCAAACTCCCCCGCCGACTGGCGGGTGAGGTCGTCTGCACGTTGCGACTGACTAATAACATGGCTGAGATCGGGCTTGTTGTACTCATCCATACTGTCTGCAGCAACCAGGGTCAGCGGGACATTTGCATCCTGCTTACGGATATTTTTGACTAACTGGCGGGCGGCGAAGCCTGAACCAATAATGACAATTCCGCGGCTCATTTTGCCTCCGTTGCCAGTACGTCAAAGACGTCTTTACCTAATGAACATTCCGGGCACAGGAAGTTATCCGGAACGTCGCTCCACGGTGTTCCCGGCGCGACATCCTGCAGCGGTTCACCTTTTGCCGGGTCGTAAATCCACTGGCATACGCTGCACTGCATGCTTGGACCAAGATCAGCGGCAACCGCCGCGGCACAGGCGCACTCTTCCTCTTTGGTTGCCGTTTTGACGATTGTTTCCGGCAGCGGAGCAAGCGCCCACTGACGTGCGATTTCACGGCCATGCTGGCGACACAGTTCCAGCGCGTCCAGATCCGGACGCCATTTCGCTTTCAGACTCAGCGACATCTCGAAACCGGCATCCTGCAAGCGTGTGGACAAACGGTCTACCGCGCCGCCGCTCCAGCCGTGTGAACCAAAGGCGCTGGCGCGTTTGTTACGAAAACGCAGGCCGGTCATCTCTTCTACCAGACCAGCGATTTTTGGCATCATTACGTTATTCATCGTTGAAGTACCAACCAGCACGCCTTTAGAGCGGAAGACGTTAGTCAGGACTTCGTTTTTGTCGCTACGGGCGACGTTAAAGATTTTCACCGCCACGTTCGGGTCAACTTCGTTAATGCCCTGGGCAATGGCGTCCGCCATCATGCGGGTGTTGTTGGACATGGTATCGTAGAAAATGGTGATACGGTCTTCCTGATAGTCAGCCGCCCATTTCAGATACATTTCAACGATTTGTGTCGGGTTGTCGCGCCATACCACGCCGTGGGAAGTGGCAATCATATCCACCGGCAGGTTGAAGCCGAGAATCTCAGTGATTTTCGGTGTCACCAGACGGCTGAACGGCGTCAGGATGTTGGCGTAGTAACGCTGGCACTGTTCGAACAGTTCGGTCTGGTCAACTTCGTCGTTAAACAGACGTTCATCACAGTAGTGCTGGCCGAAGGCGTCGTTACTGAACAGCACCGCATCGCCGGTCATGTAGGTCATCATGCTGTCAGGCCAGTGCAGCATCGGTGTTTCAACGAAGATCAGTTGTTTACCGTTGCCAATGTCCAGCGAGTCGCCGGTTTTCACCACGTTGAAGTTCCACTCCGGGTGGTGGTGGTGCCCGTTGATAGAGTCAATAGCGTTGGCTGTGCAGTAAATTGGCGTGTCAGGGATGCAGGACATCAGCTCAGTCAGCGCACCGGCATGGTCCTCTTCCGCGTGGTTAATGATGATGTAGTCGATATCTGCCAGGTCAATTTCACTGCGCAGGTTCTGCACGAATTCACGGCTAAACTTGTGGTCTACTGTATCGATCAGGACATTTTTTTCTTCACGGATGAGATAGCTGTTGTAGCTGCTACCGCGCAGCGTTTTATATTCAGTCCCGTGGAAATCACGAACTTCCCAGTCACGTTGGCCAACCCAATGAATGTTATTTTTAACCAGAATAGACATAGCAACCTCAGTAATTAATTCAGCGTTTTTCTAAAAAAGATGTTTTGCTTATTGCAGGTTGCGTGCCAACTTTTTATTTATTGATTTTAAAGGGGTTGTTTTTTAATGCCTATAAGGTGGTAGTCAAAATGACTATTCATTTTATTGTCAATATGACAATATGAATTGTCAAAATGACAATGAGGTCGTCATGAGTTTTTCCGTAGACGTGCTGGCGGGTATCGCCATTGAATTACAAAGCGGTATTGGACATCAGGACCGTTTTCAACGCCTGATAACCACCTTGCGTCAGGTGCTGGAGTGCGACGCGTCGGCATTGCTGCGCTATGAGTCGCGACAGTTTATTCCGCTGGCGATCGATGGGCTGGCGCAGGACGTTCTCGGCAGGCGCTTTACCCTGGAAGGGCATCCTCGTCTGGAGGCGATTGCCCGCGCCGGGGACGTGGTTCGTTTCCCTGCCGACAGCGATTTGCCAGACCCTTACGATGGGCTTATTCCGGGCCAGGAGAGCCTGAAGGTACACGCCTGCATTGGCTTACCGCTGTTCGCCGGTCAAAATCTGATTGGCGCGTTAACGCTGGATGGCATGGAGCCCGATCAATTCGACGTTTTCAGCGATGAAGAGCTTAGGCTGATTGCCGCGCTGGCGGCGGGCGCGCTGAGCAATGCGCTGCTGATTGAACAACTGGAAAGCCAGAATATGTTGCCGGGCCCGTCGACGGCCTTCGAGCAGGTGACTGAAACCCAAATGATTGGCCTGTCGCCCAATATGCTGCAGTTGAAAAAAGAGATTGAGATTGTGGCGGGATCCGATCTCAACGTACTGATTAGCGGCGAAACGGGGACCGGGAAGGAGCTGGTAGCTAAGGCTATCCATGAAGGTTCGCCGCGCGCGGTGAATCCGCTGGTGTATCTGAACTGCGCGGCGTTGCCGGAAACCGTAGCGGAAAGTGAGCTGTTTGGTCACGTAAAAGGCGCCTTTACCGGGGCTATCAGCAATCGTAGCGGTAAGTTTGAAATGGCTGACAATGGGACGCTGTTTCTCGATGAGATTGGCGAGCTCTCGCTGGCGTTACAGGCTAAGTTGCTACGTGTGTTGCAGTACGGCGATATTCAGCGTGTGGGTGACGATCGCAGCCTGCGCGTGGATGTTCGGGTGCTGGCGGCAACGAACCGTGATTTACGGGAAGAGGTGCTGGCCGGGAATTTCCGTGCGGATTTGTTCCACCGTCTGAGCGTCTTTCCCCTTTCCGTACCGCCCCTTCGTGAACGCGGCGAAGATGTGGTACTGCTGGCCGGTTATTTTTGCGAACAATGTCGGCTGCGGCTGGGACTTTCCCGCGTGGTGTTAAGTCCCGGCGCGCGTAGCCATCTGTTGAATTATGGCTGGCCCGGGAACGTGCGTGAGCTGGAACATGCCATTCACCGGGCGGTTGTTCTGGCAAGGGCCACCAGGGCAGGGGATGAAGTGGTGCTTGAGGCGCAGCATTTTGCCCTGCAGGATGAAACCCCGGCTCCGCAGGCGGAGGTTGTTGCGGAGAGCCCGCTGCATCGCAACCTGCGTGAGGCAACGGAGTCATTCCAGCGGGAGATGATCCGCCGGGCGTTGGCGCAAAATAATCACAGTTGGGCGGCAAGTGCGCGGGTGCTGGAAACAGACGTCGCCAACCTGCACCGGCTGGCGAAACGTCTGGGGCTGAAGGATTAGATAATACCTGCCTGATAGAAATCCTGCAGGTTGATAGCACCGGTGAGTTTACCGTTTTCATCTACCACCGGTGCGGCAGTGATTTTGCGCTTCATCAGGATCTCTTTGGCGTCAATGGCGCGGCTCTGCGCCTGCAGCGTAATGCCATTATGGGTCATTGCTTCGCTAACCTGAGTGGTGAGCGCTCCGCCGCCAACCAGCCAGCGTCGCAGGTCGCCGTCGGTAAAGACGCCTTTCACCAGCGACTCGTCGTCGCAGACTGCTACCAGGCCAAGACCCGTACGGCTTAGTTCCAGCATCGCGTCCATGACGCAGGTGGTGAGCGTCACCTGCGGAATGGCATCGTCACGGCGCATCAGATGATGCACTTTATTTAACAGACGAGCGCCCAGCGCACCCGCCGGATGCGAGCGGGCAAAATCTTCTTCGTTAAAGCCGCGCGCCTGCATCACGGCGATTGCCAACGCGTCGCCCATCATCAGAGTGTTCACGGTACTGGAAGTCGGTGCCAGGCGCATCGGACAGGCTTCGCGCTCAACGGAAATATCCAGCACGGCTTTGGCTGCCAGACCCAGCGGTGAGGTCGGTTTTCCGGTCATTGCCAGCAGAGCGACGGATTTGTCTTCCAGGCGCGGAATGATGAGATCCAGTTCTTTTGCGCCGCCGGAGTAGGAAATAAACAGCATGACATCACGGCTTTCAATCATCCCTAAGTCGCCGTGCAGCGCTTCAGCCGGATGCACAAAAAAAGCGGGCGTGCCGGTACTGGCGAGGGTCGCCGCTATTTTTTTGCCAATATGGCCTGATTTGCCAATCCCGGAGACAATCACTTTGCCTTCGCAGTGGATGATAGTATTGGCGGCGCGGACAAAATCATCGCCCAGTCGTTCAGGCAGTCGGCTGGCTTCCTGTAGCTCCAGCATTAACGTCTGACGGCCCGCGTTCAGTAGTGCATCACTCATTGGTTTCTCCGGTTATGATCACTTCAATCCCTTTTGCTTCCAGCGCCTGACGAAACGCAGGGTCGATACCCGCATCGGTAATCAGCTTGTCGACGCTTTCCAGACTGCACACAACATTGGGGCTTTTGCGCCCAAATTTTGACGAGTCAGCCATCAGAATCACTTCGCGAGCGGCATTGCACATCGCTTTACTGACGCTAAACACCTCATTAAAGGTGGTCACGCCGGCATTGAGGTCAATGCCGTCGGTACCCATGAAGAGTTTATCAAAGCTGAACTGCTCAAAGGCGTTTTCTGCCAGCTGACCGTGAAATGACGCAGATTTTTTGCGAAAGGTCCCGCCGGGCATCAGGATAGTTTGCTCGTTGTCCAGCTCTGAAAGGGCGTTAACAATGTGCAGACTGTTGGTCATGACGGTGATGTTGCTAAAGCGGGTGAGCATCGGCACCATCTGCAATACGGTGCTGCCCGCATCCAGAATAATCGAGTCGCCATCGTGAATAAAACGGACGGCGGCTTCGGCAATCTGCTCTTTTTTATGCGTATTGATTAGCGTTTTGTGATCGATTGGCGGGTCGGATTCGTCTTTATTTAATACCACGCCGCCATAGGTACGAATGACGGTTCCGGCATTCTCCAGAATGACCAGGTCTTTGCGAATGGTCGTACCGGTTGTGTCAAAGTAGTGGGCCAGTTCTTCAACCGAGCATTTTCCCTGCTTTTGCAGGTGCTCCAGTATGGCCGCCTGTCGCTGACGAGGTTTCATAGGCGTGATTACCCTGACTTATTAGGTTGCAAAATGATAATTTCGCAAGCTATTAGCATTCACAACGAAATTACCCATGTTTCAGTTTAAGCGCCAATGATAGTGCATTCTGCGCTAACGGATCATGGGGAAAGATCACATCAGGCTGTAAATCATCAAGATGTTTGCCCATTATCGTGGCAATTTTACCGGGCCTGGCAAATACAGTAAGACCTTTCATAAATAACGAATCGGTAACCCGCTGCTGTTCATCCAGCGCGATGGCGACCACCACGCGGGGTTTAAACCGTCCACCGGAACGACCTACGCCAACCCGACCCCGCTGGCAGAGTTGATCAAACGCCCGGTTAAAGCGGGATATTTGCCAGCCACCGAGCGCCAGTTGCAGGCACCAGGCGATAGCGGCGACGGTAATCAGTGCGGAAACCATAATGTGCTCCTTTGATTTTGCCGGATGGCGGCTGTGCCTTATCCGACCAGGTGTGTGTAGGCCCGGTAAGCGCAGCGCCACCGGGCAATCATGTTTCTTAGAACATCACCTGACCACCGGTCACGTTAATGGACTGACCGGTGCAGTAAGAGGCTTTCGGGCTGGCGTAAAACAGCAGCATGTTCAGCACGTCCTGATAATCGCAGCCGCGCTTAAGTGGAACCTTATCAATGTAGTACTGCTCGACTTCGTCTGGCTTAAGGCCAAGCTTGGTCGCATATTGCGGTAATAATGACTGGAACATCGGTGATTTCAGCAGATTGCCGAGCATCAGTGAATGCACGGTGATCCCGTACTCTGCCAGATCCAGCGCCAGCGACTGGGTTAAACCTACGCCGCCAAATTTTGCCGCGCTATAGCCTGAGTTGTGTTTACTGCCCACTTTCCCTGATTTGGAGTTGATCTGGATAATGCGTCCCTGGACGCCATCGCGGATCATCAGGCGTGAAAATTCACGTGCGCAGAGGAAGTAGCCGACCAGATTCACCTGCAGCGAGCGGTCAAAATCCCCAAGCTGAAAGTCGCTGATAAACGCGGCTTTTGCGATACCCGCGCTGTAAACCAGCAGATCGACGCGGCCAAATATTTCATCCACTCCGCGCGACAGCGCCAGCACACTTTGTTCGCTGGTGGCATCAGCGCCAAAACCGTAGGCGGTGCCTTCGCCAAACTCGGCGTTAATTTCCTGCGCGACGTTGGCGGCTTTATCGCTTTGGATATCCACCACCGCGACGCGGTACCCTTCTGTCGCAAGCCCACGGCAAAGAAATGCCCCCAGGGTCTGGCCTCCACCAATGACAACGGCAACCTGATTCATCTTTATCTCCTTAAATCTTAAGCAATAAACTTCAAAATACAGCCCGGTGCGATACCGTCCGGTACGGGGCCCGCAACGTGCACGGTGCCGGGAAATTCCGCTTCACTCAGTCCGTCAAAACGCAGAGTGATATGCCCCAGTTCACGTAAGTTTTGTTCCGCCACGCTGCCAACGGCTGTGACCGGGTAGCGATGCTGGCTTAGCTCAAATTGGATCCCAGCCTGCAAAGAGCCGTTCAGCTCCCCATGGCAATGGATGAAGCAAAATTCTTCGATATCCGCAGGCGCGCCTTCACGAAAGGTAATTAGCATCTGGTCGCAGAGTGCATCCGGGGCGCTCTGGCCGATGCGGGTGATGGTGGTTTCATAAATCACGGTCATTTTTGAGTGCCTCTTATTGGTAAATAAAGCCGGAAACAAACCAGGCGATGAGAACGGTCGGTGCGCCGGTCAGAAAACGACTCACTAGTACGGATGGCACACCGACGCGGACCGTGTCCTGGCGCGCTTCGGCTAGCGACAATCCGACTGGAATAAAGTCGCATGCCGCCTGAGCGTTAATGGCGAACAAGGCAGGTAGCGCCAGATGCGGAGGAATGTTGCCCAAACCAATCTGTACGCCGATCAGGACGCCGATAACCTGGGCGATGACCGCACCAGGGCCGAGGAAAGGGGACAGCAGCGGGAAAGAGCAGATCAGCGCCAGGGTTACCAGCCCCAGCGGATGGCTGGCCAGCGGTGCGAGTCCATGGGCAATCCAGTCCCCCAGACCAGACGCCATAATGATGCCGATCAGCGCCGAGACGAACGCCATAAACGGCAGAATGGTTTTCAGGACGGTATCGATAGTGTCTCGCCCGGCCTGAAACAGAACCGCAACGGCTGAACCCATTCCCATGCCGACTTTTGCCAACAGACCGTCGCTTTGTTCGGTAATTTTCTTGCTGGTGTCGTACTCGCGACCCATCGTGCTGTTTGCAGGCGTTGGCGCAGCGGATGCTTCACCGATAACGGTAATGTTTTCTTCTTTCACGCCAGAGACATAGATATCTTCGATAATATATTGGGCCAGCGGACCGGATTTACCCGTCGCGTGAATATTCACTGTTGGTATACGGCGTTTTGGATAGATCCCGCAGCGCAGCGTGCCGCCGCAGTCGATGATCGCCACGCCAATTTCGTTCTCTGGCGGCTCGCCTTCTTTGAAGCCATCAACGGCCTGCCAACCTGTCAGGCTGGCTATCCTGTCGACAATTGCGGGGCGAGTCCCGGCGGTGATATAGACAATTTTCTTGCCTGGCTCGGCATCCAGTTCAAGCGGGCCGCCCCAGCCGCCGGTGCCTTTTTCAATACGAATACGCGTCATGATGCTGCTCCCGCCAGATGTACTTTCTGCTCAAGTTGAATGCCCATTTTTTTCTCAAAGATGGTGGTGGTGAAATCGGTCACCCAGCCGCGGAAGAAGTTGGTCACCAGGCCGACCAGCAAATAGCTCACCGCCAGCGGGCCGAGCGGAAGACCCAGCGTGGTCAGTCCGCTGGCGATCCCCAGATAGACGAACAGCTCACCGGGGTTGATGTGGGGAAATAAGCCGTTCATTGAATGGCAGCTGTAAGAGGCGGCTGCGTAGTAGCTGGGCTTGAACTTTTCCGGCATAAAGCGGCCCAGGCTCAGCGTCATAGGATTACAAAACACAAATGTGCCGATGCACGGCAGCAGTAGATAGCGGGACAGCGGGTTTCCGGCGCAGCGCTGGGCAAAACGTTCAATACGTTGCTGACCGATAAAGTTAATCAGCGCATTCATGATGACCAGCAGACTGATTAGCAGAGGCAGAATACCGGTCACCATGCCGGTAAACACCTCTCCGCCTTTCTGGAACAATCCGATAAACCACTCAGCACCGAGTGTGATGGTGTCGATCATTATTCTCTCCTGTAGGGGTTTTAGTTATCTTGCCAAACGGTAACTAATTTTAATCAGATCGAAAGATTTAAAAGTGTTATTTTGATCGCAAAATGAAAGATAAATATTTTAATTTGAAAGATTGTGCGTGAGAACGCGCAAATGTGCCGGTCAGGAGTGCAAGAGGGGGGAAATTCTGTGAAGGAGAGCGACTACTGCTTCCTTGTGTGGCGGAGGATGCTTTACCATACTTCTCCCAGGCTGAATTTGTTTAATGGATGTCTCATGTTCAAGCGTCGCTATGTAGCGTTACTTCCCCTTTTCGTATTGCTTGCTGCTTGTAGCAGCAAACCTAAACCTTCAGAGACTCAAACGACTACGGGTACGCCATCCGGCGGCTTCCTGCTTGAGCCACAGCACAATGTCATGCAAACGGGCGGCGATTTTGCCAATAATCCGAACGCGCAGCAGTTCATCGAGAAAATGGTGAACAAGCACGGCTTTGACCGCCAGCAGCTGCAGGAGATCCTGTCGCAGGCCAAGCGTCTGGACTCGGTACTGCGTTTGATGGACCGCCAGGCGCCGACGACTCAACCGCCAGCCGGACCTAACGGTGCATGGCTGCGGTATCGTAAACAGTTCATCACTCCGGATAACGTGCAAAACGGTGTGGCCTTCTGGAACCAATATGAAGATGCGCTGAACCGTGCATGGCAGGTCTACGGCGTACCGCCGGAAATTATCGTTGGCATTATTGGCGTAGAGACTCGCTGGGGCCGCGTGATGGGTAAAACGCGGATTCTGGATGCGCTGGCGACGTTGTCGTTTAACTATCCTCGTCGTGCAGAATATTTCTCTGGTGAACTGGAAACCTTCCTGCTGATGGCGCGAGATGAAAGCGACGATCCGCTCGATTTGAAAGGTTCTTTCGCAGGGGCGATGGGCTACGGCCAATTTATGCCATCTTCCTATAAACAATATGCCGTTGATTTCAATGGCGATGGTCACATTAACCTGTGGGATCCGGTTGATGCTATCGGTAGCGTGGCGAACTATTTCAAAGGCCACGGCTGGGTGAAAGGCGATATGGTTGCGGTTCCGGCGAATGGCCAGGCGCCTGGGCTGGCGAACGGCTTTAAAACCCAGTACAGCATTTCTCAGCTTGCCGCCGCAGGCCTGACGCCGCAGCAGTCTCTGGGTAATCATCAGCAGGCCAGCCTGCTGCGACTGGATATCGGTACCGGTTATCAGTATTGGTATGGACTGCCGAACTTCTACACCATCACCCGCTATAACCACAGTACCCACTATGCCATGGCCGTGTGGCAATTGGGTCAGGCGGTCGCGCTGGCGCGCGTGCAGTAATCATTTGTTATCGGTCTACAGGGGCAATTCCTTGTAGACCGAATACGCTATCCTGGTGCGTTATCCGGTACTCTTTTGAATGCGGTTTATCTATTTTCTGAATACCCCTCGTAAAATTGTCTCCTCATCCCCATTTTGGTTATGAAAGTGCTATCTTGTCCGGCATATTTTTTAACTGACAGAGGCTGAAATGACCGACAGTGAACTGATGCAGTTAAGCGAGCAGGTTGGTCTGGCGTTGAAAGCGCGCGGGGCAACCGTGACGACGGCGGAATCCTGCACCGGCGGCTGGGTAGCTAAAGCAATTACGGATATTGCCGGCAGCTCCGCCTGGTTTGAACGCGGGTTTGTGACCTACAGCAATGAAGCCAAAGCGCAGATGATTGGCGTGCGCGAAGAGACGCTGGTCCAGCATGGGGCGGTGAGCGAACCTGTGGTGGTGGAGATGGCGATTGGCGCGCTAAAAGCGGCCCGCGCGCATTTCGCTGTTTCGATTAGCGGTATTGCGGGGCCAGATGGCGGCAGTGAAGAAAAGCCCGTGGGGACGGTATGGTTCGCTTTTGCCAGCGCGAGCGGCGAGGGGATTACTCGCCGGGAATGCTTCAGCGGCGATCGCGATGCGGTACGTCGACAGGCTACCGCCTACGCGTTACAAACCCTGTGGCAACAATTTCTACAAAACACTTGATACTGTATGAGCATACAGTATAATTACCCCAACAGAACATTATCTATCACGTTTAGCGGTTTAACCCGAAAGCGGCATGACAGGAGTAATTAATGGCTATCGACGAAAACAAACAGAAAGCGTTGGCGGCAGCGCTGGGTCAGATCGAAAAGCAATTCGGTAAAGGCTCCATCATGCGCTTGGGTGAAGACCGTTCCATGGATGTGGAAACCATCTCCACTGGTTCGCTTTCTCTGGATATCGCATTGGGCGCGGGCGGTTTGCCAATGGGCCGTATCGTTGAAATCTACGGGCCTGAATCTTCCGGTAAAACGACGCTGACCCTGCAGGTTATTGCTGCCGCACAGCGCGAAGGTAAAACCTGTGCGTTCATCGATGCTGAACACGCGCTGGATCCCGTCTATGCGCGCAAGCTTGGCGTTGATATCGACAACCTGCTGTGCTCTCAGCCTGATACCGGTGAACAAGCGCTGGAAATCTGTGATGCGCTGGCGCGCTCCGGTGCGGTTGACGTTATTGTTGTCGACTCCGTTGCCGCATTGACGCCGAAGGCAGAAATCGAAGGCGAGATTGGTGACTCTCACATGGGCCTTGCGGCACGTATGATGAGCCAGGCCATGCGTAAGCTGGCCGGTAACCTGAAGCAGTCCAACACGCTACTGATTTTCATCAACCAGATCCGTATGAAGATTGGTGTTATGTTCGGTAACCCGGAAACCACCACCGGTGGTAACGCCCTGAAATTCTATGCTTCTGTTCGCCTGGATATCCGTCGTATTGGCGCGGTGAAAGAAGGCGACAACGTGGTTGGTAGCGAAACCCGTGTTAAGGTCGTGAAAAACAAAATTGCCGCGCCGTTCAAACAGGCTGAATTCCAGATTCTTTACGGTGAAGGTATCAACTTCTACGGCGAACTGGTTGATTTGGGCGTGAAAGAGAAGCTGATTGAAAAAGCCGGTGCATGGTACAGCTACAACGGTGAGAAAATTGGTCAGGGTAAAGCGAATGCTACTAACTGGCTGAAGGAAAACCCGGCAACGGCGAAGGAAATTGAGAAGAAAGTACGCGAGTTACTGCTCAATAACCCGGATTCAAAACCAGACTTCTCTGTTGATGACAGCGGTGAAGATGTAAAAGAAACGAACGAAGATTTCTGATAATCTGACGTTATCGCACATAGAAGGGCTGCATACCATGCAGCCCTTTTCCATTTCTGAAGGCTCACTATGACAGAAGCAACTTCCCGCCGCTCCGCTTATTCCCGACTTCTTGACCGCGCTGTACGTATACTGGCGATGCGCGATCACAGCGAGCAGGAACTGCGGCGTAAGCTGGCCGCTCCGGTGATGGGAAAAAATGGACCGGAAGACATTGATGCAACGCCGGAGGATTACGACAAGGTCATCGCCTGGTGTATTGAAAGTCGTTATCTGGATGATGACCGCTTCGTTCAGCAGTTTATCTCCAGCCGTAGCCGTAAAGGTTATGGACCCGCGCGTGTGCGTCAGGAATTAAACCAAAAAGGGATTTCGCGGGAAGCCGTTGAACGAGCCATGCGCGAGTGTGAAATTGACTGGGCAGCACTTGCGCGCGCGCAGGCCATTCGTAAATACGGAGAACCTTTACCTGTAGATTTCTCAGATAAGGTAAAGGTCCAGCGCTTTTTGCTCTACCGTGGCTATCTGATGGAAGATATTCAGGCAATATGGCGAAATTTTGACGATTGAGCGCATACGGGATTTTACTTCCCAGTAAAGAAAACTTATCTTATTCCCACTTTTCGATTGCCAGAGGCGCAGTTTACGTGCCGATGCTGGTAATGACATTTCGTTAGCTTGATTTCTTCAGGATAATTATGAGCAAGAGCACCGCTGAGATCCGTCAGGCGTTTCTCGATTTTTTCCATAGTAAAGGACATCAGGTAGTTGCCAGCAGCTCCCTGGTACCGAACAATGACCCTACTTTGTTGTTTACCAACGCCGGGATGAACCAGTTCAAGGATGTGTTCCTTGGCCTCGACAAGCGTAATTATTCCCGCGCAACCACCTCGCAGCGTTGCGTGCGTGCGGGCGGTAAGCACAACGACCTGGAAAACGTCGGTTACACTGCACGTCACCATACTTTCTTCGAAATGCTGGGCAACTTCAGCTTCGGCGATTATTTCAAACATGATGCTATTCAATACGCATGGGAACTGCTGACCGGTGAAAACTGGTTTGCCCTGCCAAAAGAGCGTCTGTGGGTCACCGTCTATGAAACTGACGATGAAGCCTATGAAATCTGGGAAAAAGAAGTCGGCATTCCGCGCGAACGTATCATCCGTATCGGTGATAACAAAGGCGCGGCTTATGCTTCCGACAACTTCTGGCAGATGGGTGATACCGGCCCTTGCGGTCCGTGCACCGAAATTTTCTACGACCACGGCGACCATATTTGGGGTGGCCCTCCGGGAAGCGCAGAAGAAGATGGCGATCGCTACATTGAGATCTGGAACATCGTCTTCATGCAGTTCAACCGTCAGGCTGACGGTACCATGGAACCGCTGCCGAAGCCGTCCGTGGATACCGGTATGGGCCTTGAGCGTATTGCGGCCGTGCTGCAACACGTTAATTCCAACTATGAAATCGACCTGTTCCGTTCACTGATTGAGTCCGTGGCGAAAGTCACCGGCGCGACCGATCTGAGCAACAAGTCGCTGCGCGTTATCGCTGACCATATCCGCTCCTGTGCATTCCTGATTGCCGATGGCGTTGTCCCGTCGAATGAAAACCGTGGTTATGTGCTGCGTCGTATCATTCGTCGCGCGGTACGTCATGGCAACATGCTGGGCGCGAAGGATACCTTCTTCTACAAGCTGGTTGGTCCGCTGGTGGACGTCATGGGCTCCGCAGGTGAAGAACTGAAGCGTCAGCAGGCTATGGTTGAGCAGGTTCTGAAAACCGAAGAAGAGCAGTTTGCGCGTACACTGGAGCGTGGTCTGGCGCTGCTGGATGAAGAACTGGCAAAACTGTCCGGCGATACACTGGATGGTGAAACCGCATTCCGTCTGTATGATACCTACGGTTTCCCGGTTGACCTGACGGCGGACGTTTGCCGCGAGCGCAACATTAAGGTTGACGAAGCGGGCTTTGAAGCTGCAATGGAAGAACAGCGCCGTCGCGCGCGTGAAGCCAGCGGCTTTGGCGCAGACTACAATGCGATGATTCGTGTTGATGGTGCCTCTGAATTTAAAGGCTACGAACACCTGGAATTGAACGGCAAAGTGACCGCGCTGTTTGTTGATGGTAAAGCGGTAGACGCAATTAACGCAGGTCAGGACGCAGTTGTCGTACTGGATCAGACTCCGTTCTATGCGGAATCTGGTGGTCAGGTTGGCGACAAGGGTGAACTGAAAGGCGCAGGCTTCGCGTTTGCCGTGAGCGACACGCAGAAATATGGCCAGGCCATTGGTCACATCGGTAAGCTGTCTACGGGTTCTCTGAAAATTGGCGATGCAGTACAGGCTGATGTTGATGACACTCGTCGTGCGCGCATTCGCTTGAACCACTCCGCAACGCACCTGATGCACGCGGCGCTGCGCCAGGTACTGGGCACGCATGTGGCACAGAAAGGCTCGTTGGTTAACGATAAAGTGCTGCGCTTCGACTTCTCTCATACTGAAGCTATGAAGCCTGCTGAAATCCGTGCCGTTGAAGATCTGGTGAATGCGCAAATTCGTCGCAATCTGCCGATTGAAACGAACATCATGGATCTCGAAGCGGCGAAAGCCAAAGGCGCAATGGCGCTGTTTGGCGAGAAATATGACGACCACGTGCGTGTTCTGAGCATGGGTGATTTCTCTACCGAACTGTGTGGTGGTACTCATGCCAGCCGTACGGGTGATATCGGTCTGTTCCGTATTGTGTCTGAGTCAGGCACTGCGGCGGGCGTTCGTCGTATCGAAGCTGTGACCGGTGAAGGCGCTATCCAAACCGTGCATGCTGAGAGCGATCGCTTAAGCGATATTGCGCAGCTGCTGAAAGGCGATAGCCAGAATATTGGTGACAAAGTTCGTTCCGTGCTGGAGCGTACGCGTCAACTCGAAAAAGAATTGCAGCAATTGAAGGAACAGGCTGCGGCGCAGGAGAGTGCAAATCTCTCCAGCAAAGCGGTTGATATCAATGGCGTGAAGCTGCTGGTCAGCGAACTCGCGGACGTTGAGCCGAAAATGTTGCGTACCATGGTTGATGATCTGAAAAATCAACTGGGGTCTACCGTTATCGTTCTGGCAACGGTAGTGGAAGGTAAGGTTTCTCTGATTGCGGGTGTGTCTAAGGACGTGACAGATCGCGTGAAAGCAGGGGAGCTGGTTGGAATGGTCGCTCAGCAGGTAGGCGGTAAGGGTGGTGGTCGTCCGGACATGGCGCAAGCCGGTGGTACGGATGCTGCGGCTCTGCCAGCAGCGTTAGCCAGTGTGAAAGGCTGGGTCAGCGCAAAACTGTAATAATTATAAGCGTAAGTCGACGCTGCGGACTTCAATCCGCAGCGTTTGTATCAACGCTATCGACAACGATAAAGTCAGGTTGAAGTTGTGTATATCGGCTAAACTTAGGTTTAACAGAATGTGATGCCGTGACTGCTTACACTTAGGTGTTTGTCATCGCTTACTTTTTGGCGTTATATGATGGATAATGCCGGGATACAGAGAGACCCGACTCTTTTAATCTTTCAAGGAGCAAAGAATGCTGATTCTGACTCGTCGAGTTGGTGAGACCCTCATGATAGGCGATGAGGTCACCGTGACAGTTTTAGGGGTGAAGGGCAACCAGGTGCGCATTGGCGTAAACGCCCCGAAAGAAGTTTCTGTCCATCGTGAAGAGATCTACCAGCGTATCCAGGCTGAAAAATCCCAGCAGTCCAGTTACTAAGGTTTTCGCGTCTCACCTTTCTGGTGAGGCGCAACCTGATTGAATTATCCCTTTTCTTCTCTTTTCTTCTTCGTCTTCCTCATTTTTTCGATTCCCATCCGCGCATTGCCTTTCCCTGCGATTTTTCCGTTTGTTCATTGCCTCAGGAAATTGCCAATTTATCTGTTGATAAAACACTCTTTTTGCCGTTTTTGCAGACTAATTGCGCGTGAAATGTGCAAACGATAAAAGCGCTGGAAAAATTGTTTGACTTATAAGTCCCAGAAAGTAATATGTGCGCCACGCAGCGACGATGAGCAGAAACAAGTTCTTCGAAGCACTCGCAAGAGGCGTGTTGGTGAGGTGGCCGAGAGGCTGAAGGCGCTCCCCTGCTAAGGGAGTATGCGGTCAAAAGCTGCATCCGGGGTTCGAATCCCCGCCTCACCGCCATTTGCATCCGTAGCTCAGCTGGATAGAGTACTCGGCTACGAACCGAGCGGTCGGAGGTTCGAATCCTCCCGGATGCACCATATTATTTGATAGCGCTTTAGCAGCGGCATCAAATCTGCAGTAAAGTAAGTTTCCCTGATGCATCCGTAGCTCAGCTGGATAGAGTACTCGGCTACGAACCGAGCGGTCGGAGGTTCGAATCCTCCCGGATGCACCATCTTCTCCGAGATAACAGCAAAACTGTTGTTTCATGGTCTGCGAGATAATCGTGAGTACCAGGGAGGATAACGTTGCTTCAGCAACGGCCCACAGGGCGAGGCGCAGCCGAGTAATCCTCCCGGATGCACCATCTCTTACTTGATATCGCTCATTACGATATCAATATCGGCAGTAAAGCAAGTTTCCCGATGCATCCGTAGCTCAGCTGGATAGAGTACTCGGCTACGAACCGAGCGGTCGGAGGTTCGAATCCTCCCGGATGCACCATCTTCTCCGAGATAACAGCAAAACTGTTGTTTCATGGTCTGCGAGATAATCGCGAGCACCAGGGAGGATAACGTTGCTTCAGCAACGGCCCGCAGGGCGAGGCGCAGCCGAGTAATCCTCCCGGATGCACCATCTTACTTGATAGCGCTTTAGCAGCGACATCAAGTCTGCAGTAAAGCAAGTTTGCCTGATGCATCCGTAGCTCAGCTGGATAGAGTACTCGGCTACGAACCGAGCGGTCGGAGGTTCGAATCCTCCCGGATGCACCATCTTCTCCGAGATAACAGCAACACTGTTGTTTCATGGTCTGCGAGATAATCGTGAGCACCAGGGAGGATAACGTTGCTTCAGCAACGGTCCCAGGGCGAGGCGCAGCCGAGTAATCCTCCCGGATGCACCATCTTCTCTCCTTTGAATCATTTCCACATACTCCCGGAACACCCCTTAATTCGCTGTCAGCGACAAAATCAATCAATTACGATAAAATAACGTCTGGTCATTCGGCTTGTGAGAAGACGATGTACGAACGTTATGCGGGTTTGATTTTTGATATGGATGGCACCATCCTGGATACCGAGCCAACGCACCGTAAGGCGTGGCATGAGGTATTGGGGCATTATGGATTACGTTTTGATGAACAAGCCATGGTCGCCCTCAATGGCTCCCCAACGTGGCGTATTGCCCAGTCGGTAATTGAATTGAATCATGCCGATCTTGACCCTCATGCATTGGCGCGTGAAAAAACCGACAAGGTGAGAAGCATGCTGCTGGATAGCGTCCAGCCTTTGCCATTGGTTGACGTCGTGAAAGCCTGGCATGGTCGTCGTCCTATGTCGGTAGGTACGGGGAGTGAAAGCGCGATTGCGGAAGCTCTGCTCGCACACCTTGGGCTGCGTCGCTATTTTGATGCTGTAGTCGCAGCCGATCACGTACAACACCATAAACCTGCTCCTGATACGTTTTTGCTCTGTGCCGAACGTATGGGTGTTGCTCCGGCACGCTGTGTCGTGTTTGAAGATGCCGATTTTGGACTGCAGGCGGCGCGTGCCGCAGGAATGGACGCGGTGGATGTCCGGTTATTGTGAGTGATGGACTATCGCTCCTGTCACTGTTTGCCAGCAGTTTTCTCAGCGCTACGCTATTACCCGGCAATTCTGAAGTTGTTTTAGTTGCTTTGCTGGTCTCTGGGGTAAGTCATCCCTGGGTCTTAGTCTTAACAGCAACAATGGGTAATAGCCTTGGAGGGTTAACTAACGTTATCCTTGGGCGTTTCTTTCCATTGCGTAAAACATCGCGCTGGCAAGAAAAAGCCACTGGCTGGCTGCGGCGCTATGGCGCTGTCACACTATTATTAAGCTGGATGCCGGTTGTGGGTGATTTACTGTGCCTGTTAGCTGGATGGATGCGCATCTCGTGGGGTCCAGTACTTTTTTTCTTATGCCTTGGCAAGGCGCTGCGCTATGTAGTTGTCGCAGCGGTAACGACGCAAGGCATTATGTGGTGGCACTAATTGTGTTGTGAGATAGCCTTCAGGGTAACCAATACCATTATGCTAATTAAAACGATTTTGACAGGCGGGAGGTCAATTTGATCCCGGACGTATCACAGGCGCTGGCCTGGCTGGAAAACCATCCTCAGGCGTTAAAGGGGATTCAACGTGGGCTGGAGCGCGAAACGCTGCGCGTTAATGCAGATGGGTCATTAGCAACGACAGGCCATCCTGAGGTGTTAGGCTCAGCGCTAACGCATAAATGGATAACCACTGACTTTGCCGAAGCACTACTGGAGTTTATTACGCCTCCAGGCGACGACATTGAGAAAATGCTCACGTTCATGCGCGACCTGCATCGGTATACCGCCAGGAACCTGGGCGACGAACGTATGTGGCCGTTGAGCATGCCTTGCTATATTGCCGAAGGTCAGGATATCGAACTGGCGCAGTACGGTACGTCGAATACTGGTCGTCTGAAAACGCTGTACCGTGAAGGCCTCAAAAACCGTTACGGCGCGTTGATGCAGACTATCTCCGGCGTACACTACAATTTCTCATTGCCGATGGCTTTCTGGCAGGCGAAATGTGGCGTAACGGACGGCGAAGATGCTAAAGAGAAGATCTCCGCGGGTTACTTCCGTCTGATCCGCAACTACTACCGTTTTGGTTGGGTGATCCCGTATCTGTTTGGCGCCTCTCCGGCCATTTGTTCCTCTTTCCTGCAAGGAAAACCGACAACCCTGCCGTTTGAAAAAACCGACTGTGGGATGTATTACCTGCCGTATGCGACGTCGCTGCGCCTGAGTGATTTGGGCTATACCAATAAGTCGCAAAGCAATCTCGGAATTACGTTTAACGATTTGCATGAGTATGTGGCAGGATTAAAGCGCGCGATTAAAACCCCTTCCGAGGAGTACGCGGCGATCGGTCTGGAGAAGGACGGTAAGCGTCTGCAAATCAACAGCAACGTTCTGCAGATTGAAAATGAGCTGTATGCACCTATTCGCCCGAAACGCGTCACTCGTCGTGGCGAAACGCCTTCTGACGCGCTTTTGCGTGGCGGTATTGAGTACATTGAAGTTCGCTCACTGGATATCAACCCGTTCTCACCGATCGGTGTGGACGAGCAGCAGGTGCGTTTCCTCGATCTGTTTATGGTCTGGTGTGCGCTGGCCGATGCCCCGGAAATGAGCAGCGATGAATTGCTGTGTACGCGTAAAAACTGGAATCGGGTGATTCTTGAAGGTCGTAAGCCTGGGCTGACGTTAGGTATTGGCTGTGAAACAGCCCAGTTCCCGCTGCCTAAGGTAGGGAAAGATCTGTTCCGTGATCTGAAACGCGTGGCACAAACGCTGGACAGCATCGATGGGGGAGAGGAGTATCAAAAGGTCTGTGATGAACTGGTTGCCTGTTTTGACAACCCAGAACTGACTTTCTCTGCCCGCATCCTACGGTCTATGATTGATGAAGGCATTGGCGGCACGGGTAAAGCGCTGGGTGAGGCTTACCGAAATCTGCTGCGTGAAGAGCCGTTAGAAATATTGCAGGAAGCGGAATTTATTGCTGAAACCGAGGCTTCAAAGCGTCGTCAGCAGGAGATCGAAGCGGCTGATACTGAGCCGTTTAGCGTGTGGCTGGAAAAGCACGCTTGATACAAAAGAAAAAGGCCACTCGGGAGTGGCCAAAATTTCATCTCTGAAAACAGGGATGATGATAACAAATGCGCGTCTTTCATATACTCAGACTCGCCCCGGAACAAAGAGTTCAGATTATTTTCAAAAAATTTATCGGAGGTGGCTAAATGCCGTTGTTAGATAGTTTTACTGTCGATCACACCCGGATGGAAGCTCCCGCGGTCCGGGTTGCAAAAACGATGAACACCCCGCATGGCGACGCGATCACCGTGTTTGATCTGCGTTTCTGCATTCCGAACAAAGAAGTGATGCCTGAGAAAGGTATCCACACGCTGGAACATCTGTTTGCAGGTTTTATGCGTAACCATCTCAACGGCAACGGCGTGGAGATTATCGATATCTCTCCGATGGGATGCCGCACTGGCTTTTACATGAGCCTGATTGGTACGCCAGACGAGCAGCGTGTTGCCGACGCGTGGAAAGCGGCGATGGCGGACGTGCTGAAAGTGCAGGATCAAAACCAGATCCCGGAGCTGAACGTTTACCAGTGTGGTACGTATCAGATGCACTCTCTTAGCGAAGCACAGGATATCGCACGTCATATTC
Source organism: Citrobacter sp. RHBSTW-00599 (assembly GCF_013784065.1). Taxonomy (NCBI): domain Bacteria; kingdom Pseudomonadati; phylum Pseudomonadota; class Gammaproteobacteria; order Enterobacterales; family Enterobacteriaceae; genus Citrobacter; species Citrobacter sp. RHBSTW-00599. Next base: position 1,178,520 of record NZ_CP056717.1, read on the forward strand.
TGGAGCATGATGTACGCGTTAACAACAATGAAGAGCTGGCGCTGCCGAAAGAGAAACTGCAGGAACTGCATATTTAGTCATACTGATTAGTTGTTCCAGTATTTAAATTAACCCCGGCTTATAACCGGGGTTTTTTATTGCCTCCCCTCAACCATATCCCTGGGAGGTGGTTTACGGGGCAATAAAAAAGGGATCCGCAGATCCCTTTTATCAGATATTTAGTGCGCGCCACCGCCGCCGCCGCCCGCACCGAAGGGTGGCTTGGCAAACCACACCAGGCCAAGCAAGACCAGGAAGATCCCCGCCGACATCCAGAAGATTTCGTTGGCGGAAATAATCAGCCCCTGATTGGTGATCTGCTGGGCTATCCAGCCTGACGCTTGCTGATGCGTCATCCCTAAATCCTGCAGCTTATCGTACATTGCCTGCGCATTTGGATTGTAAGGATTAACGGATTCCGTTAACTGCGCATGGTGAAGTGACTCGCGGTTAGTCCACATCGTCGTCGTAATTGATGTGCCAATAGAGCCGGCCAGCGTTCGCGTAAAGTTCGACAAACTTGATGCCGCGGCCAGACGCTCAGGCGGTAAGCCGGACAGCGTGATAGTCGTCAGCGGCATAAAGAAGCAGGCTACCGCGAAACCCTGAATAAACTGTGGCCAGGCCGATGCGCCAAAGTCCATACCCGGTTCGAACGTCCACGCACGCCAGTAGAAACAGACGGCGTACATAATAAAACTGAACGTAACTAACCGACGCATATCAAGCTTGTGCGCGAAGCGGCCGATAATTGGCGATAAGATCACCGGAATCACCCCAACCGGCGCTGACGCCAGACCGGCCCAGGTTGCCGTATAGCCGTATACCTCCTGCAACAGCTGCGGCAGCAGGACGATTGCGCCGAAGTAGAGCATATAGGCCAGACTGATACACAGACAGCCGATGGTAAAGTTGCGCGACTTAAACAGCGAGAGGTCGACAATGGGGTGCTCGTCGGTAAGCTCCCAGACGATCAGGAAGCTGATGGCGACCACGGCGACCACCGTCAGGATGATAATCTCCTGAGAGGCGAACCAGTCCAGCTCTTTGCCGCGGTCGAGCATAATCTGCAAGCTGCCGATACCAATGACCAGCAGGGCCAGACCAATGGCATCGATGCGCCGCTGCTCGGTTTTGGTTTCCCGACCGCGCAGGGTTTGCAGAGTCATCAATACCACCGCAGCACCGATTGGCACGTTGATGAAAAATATCCAGCCCCAGTGATAGTTGTCGCTGATATAGCCCCCAAGAATAGGGCCGCATATCGGGGCAACAATCACCGTCATCGACCATAGCGCCAGAGCGATAGAACGTTTGGCGGGAGGATAGTTATTCAGCAACAAGCTTTGTGACAGCGGAATTAATGGTCCGGCGACAATCCCCTGGATTACGCGGAAGAAAATCAGCATGTTCAGGCTGGTGGACATCCCGCATGCCCATGACGCAATGACGAAGGCGATAGTTGACCACATGAATAGCCTTACTTCGCCAAAGCGCTTTGCCAGCCAGCCGGTGATCGGAATCGAGATAGCGTTCGCCACCCCGAATGAGGTGATCACCCAGGTTCCCTGGCTCAGTGAAGAGCCGAGGTTCCCGGCGATAGTGGGGATCGCCACGTTAGCAATGGTGGAGTCCAGCACCTGCATGAATGTCGCCAGGGACAGCGCGATCGTCATAATGACGAGCTGCGCGCCTTCCAGCGGTTTTTGCTGTTGCATCACACGCACCTTTGAATTAGCCCGCGTTGGCCTGCACGATCTCTTCGATCATCTTATTGACCGGAGCAAGGTTGATTTCCCGTGCATTACTTTCTGATACCGGCGTGGTGCGAACCTGGCTTGCCAGAATTTGTCCGTCACGATTTGAGGTATCTACCTTAACCAGCGTAGATAAACCGATACGCAGCGGATGCTGCGCCAGCTGCTGTGCATCCAGTTCAATACGCACCGGCAGACGCTGGACGACTTTGATCCAGTTACCCGTTGCGTTTTGTGCTGGCAGCAGGGAAAAGGCGCTGCCCGTACCCATATCCAGGCCGACAACCTTACCGGTATATTTCACGTCATCGCCGTAAATATCGCTGATCACGGTCGCCGGTTGACCGATACGCATGTGCGCGAGCTGTGTTTCTTTGAAGTTGGCATCCACCCACAGGTTAGTGGCTGGAACGACCGCCATCAGCGGCGTGGTCGGGCTAATTTGCGCTCCCGGCTGCACGGAACGACGGGAAACATAGCCAGTCATTGGGCTGACGATTCGGGTTCGTTCCAGCGCCAGCCAGGCATTGCGCACTTCAGTGGCAGCCTGTTGCACGGCGGGCTGGTCTTCCAGCTTACTGCCGAGAATCATCGCCTGGTTGGCATTATATTGTTGGATAGCAACATCAAGCTGAGCCTGAGCGCTGGCGACGGCATCACGCGCATGTTGCAGCTCTTCGCGGCCAATCAGGTTGGCATTGCCCAGCGGGACACGGCGATTAAAGTCGCTTTGTGCCTGCGCCAGCGCGGTTCTCTGCACTTCAATGCTTGCCTGTAACTGCTTGCTGTTGATCATCAACTGGTGCGTCTGACGCACGCTGGAAGCCAGCGCAGTTTTGGCTTTTTCAAATGCCTGCTTTGCGTCCGTCTGGTCGAGGGTGACCAGCACATCGCCTTCTTTTACAAAGTCAGTGTTATCAGCCCAGACTTTCGTCACGCTGCCTGATACCTGCGCCATGATTTGAACCTGGTTCCCTGCCACGTACGCATCGTCTGTCTCTTCGGCATGACGCAGTACTAAAAACCAATAAATCCCATATGCCACGGCAATGATAATAAAGAGCAAGGTCAGAAGGAGCAGCATACTTTTACGTTTGCCATTCTTCTTGACCGGTTGCTGCGGGGTTTGAGTCTCCGCATTTGCGCTCATGTTGTTCTCCACGATCTTCTTTTTTTTTCACATCGGCTGAGCCGACCTGTTTATCAGACAGGCCAGCAGTATGCGTGCTGGCCTGTCGGTTTTTTCATTTATAAATCTGGATTTCTGAGCGAGTCGGCGCGTTAGCGCAACGCTTCTAATACCGCGCCATCCTGTTCCATCTGGTCAAGACGGGTCAGAAGTTTACGGGTAATTTGCTCAAGCTGATCTTTTTCGGTGGTGCTGAGAGATGACCAAAGCTGATGCAGGCAGTTATGCTGAGGCGGTAACACCTCTTGCAAAAATGCGTGGCCTTTCTCGGTCAATTGCAGATGCAGACAGCGGCGATCGTTATCGCTTTCGCGACGTTCGATCCAGCCACGTTTTTCTAACTCATCCGCAATGCGGGTTGCGTTAGTGCGTGACGAGCCAAGCGCGCAACTCAGTTCAGAAGGCTGAATACTGTGGTTTTCCTGAGACTCCAGCGTAATCAACGCCATAAACAATGTCTCGTTAATCCCTTGAGCTTTCAGCATCTTATTGCGGTTTTCCAGCAGCTTGCCCTGCATGTGCATGCATAGACGAGTCAGAAGCACTTCCTGATAAGGGAACTCTTCGTAGCGGCTGGCGCGAAATTTTAGCATTTGTTCAATGGGCGTAAACGAACTATCCATTTGGGTATAACCTCATTAATTTCAGCCGATATAGTAACGACAGTGACAAATAAAGTAAATGTATTATTTATTTAAAATGATTGTTTTTATCTATAAGACAATCAGCATTTTCCAGGCTAATCCATAGCCCAGAGCACTCAGTAAGGTTGGAATGATGATGCTGCGGGTCTTATAGAAGCTTGCGCCCAGTATGACAAACCCCACCAGCGTAGGCACGAACCGACGAGAATCGTGCATCACTTCTGGCGCGGTAGACACCACCAACAGGGCGCAAATTGATGCAATGCCAATGGTGTCGAGTAATATGCCCGTCGCGCCGCGCTTCGTCGGGCGAACATTCCCCACTCCAAGACGGAGCGGCAAATAACGAAAACAGTAGTTAACGCAGCCGACCAACAGGCCAAGCAGCAAGACCTCATAGCTCATCGGGACCTCCCTGCCAAAATGACTGGATAAGAGCCGTCAGGCATCCGCAGACAATGCCTGCAAGGATGGCGGCAGGAATGGAAAACAGCATGACGCCAGCCAGCGCGCCGGCCAGTGCTGCAGTCACACAAAGTGCTTGTTGACGCTGGAAAGAGGCGAGCAGGAAGCTCATGAACAGCGCCGGGAGCATGAAGCCCAACGCGGCTTCAACTGCCGGGTAATCCTTGAGTAAACCACTACCGGAAAACGCGCCGATCACCGTGCCAAACACCCAGGAGGCCCAGGAGCATAGCGCAATGCCGATCATCCAGTTTTCACTCCAGCGCCGGTTATCCCGTACCAGCTTCGCCGTGGCGGCGGCAAAGACTTCATCGGTGAGGCCAAAGGCCCACAGCGCGCTTTTGGGTTTGCTCAGTCGCTGGGCGATTCGGCTACGCAGGGAAGGTCCGTACAAAACATGGCGTACATCCATGGCCATGACGGTCAGTGCGGCGACCCACAAAGAACTGCCTGCGGCGAGCATTGTGGTGATGACAAACTGGCTGGCTCCCGCATAGATAATGCAGGAGAAAAACACGCTTTCAACCGGAGTAAAGCCAAGGCGAGTGGCATTGAGACCAAATGCAAAAGCGACCGGAATATAGCTGATGACTATTGGCAGGCTGTCTTTGAATCCTTCAGTTAGCGTCGCAGAACTGGGTTCAGACTGGGATATCGGGCTTTCCATAGGGTTATAGGTTTCATTACCGAAATTAATATAACTTGGTTCAATGAGTTATAACCTTAGCAGACTGATGGGCTCCTTAACACCCTGCGGAGCCCAATCAGCGGTAAACATACGCTATATGCTTAATTTACGGCTTCCTGACGGTGATATCCTCGCCACCAGACCAACAGGTTGAGTAGGGCAACGGTCGTACCGGCCAGACAAACGCCAGCCCAACCGGCATGCTGCCAGGCGGAGGCCGAAATCAGCGAACCTGCCGCCCCGCCAATAAAATAGCTGGTCATGTATCCGGCGGTCAGGCGATTACGCGCGTTCGGATGAATGCGATAGATAACCGTCTGGTTGGTGATATGCACACCCTGAACGGTGAGGTCCAGGACCAGGATACCGATAATCAGCATTGGTACGGAACTATGCCCTAACCAGATAGCCCACCAGGAGAGCAGCAGTAATAACAGACCTGTGGTCGTGGTGAGATGTGATTTTCCCTTATCGGCAAAACCACCTGCCGGACGCGCGCCTAACGCCCCTGCGGCCCCTGCCAGGCCAAACAGCCCGATCGTTCCTTCAGAGTAGTTAAACGGCGGCGCGGCGAGCAAAAACGCCATAGAGGTCCAGAGAATACTGAAATTGGCAAAGGTCAGGCAGCCCAACATCGCGCGGGTACGCAGCAATTTATCATGGATAAACAGGCTGAATACGGAGCTTAACAGTTGCGGATAGTTGAGATGAGTATCTGATTTCATCTTCGGCAGACCGCGCCACAGCGCAATCGCCATCAGTGCCATTAATATCGATGCGACCCAAAATACGGTGCGCCAGCCGCCAAGATTGGCCAGTAATCCCGCCACGGTGCGCGCCAGCAGGATACCCAGCAGCAGGCCGCTCATAATGGTGCCGACAACTTTACCGCGCTTATCCGGCGTGGCAAGCGTCGCCGCCAGCGGAACCAGAATCTGTGCCACTACCGAGAACAACCCGGTCAGGGCGGTGCCGAGGATCAGCATGCCCAGCGACTGGCTGCTGGCGGTAATAAGCATGCCGCCTGCTGCTAACAGCGTCATGGAGACGATCAGCATCCGACGTTCAAACATATCGCCAAGCGGTACTAAAAGCAGCAGGCCGGCGGCATAGCCTAGCTGGGCCGCGGTGACGATAAAGCCAGCGGTGCTGGCCGATAGCGAAAAGTTACGTGCGATGGTGTCGAGCAGCGGCTGCGCGTAATAGTTACTGGCGACGGCGAGGCCGGTGGCGATAGACATTAACAGGATCAGCGAAGGGCTAAGTCCCTGAGTGGTTTTCGTCATGGTTTTCAACTGAAAAATGGGTTGCAGAAAACAATCATAACGTAAGTGATTAAATGTTGCTGATTTGTTGGGTGATGGATTGTGCGGTTGGGGGGAGGGCGTGTAGGCCGGATAAGGTGCATCGCGCTACCATCAGGCATTGGTGTGATGGCGCTACGCTTATCAGACCTACGAGGGGGTTATTTCTGCGCAGCCAGCGCTTCTTTCACCCAGCCATCAAACTGTTGCTGGTGGGCTTTGATCCAGCCGTCAACGTGACCTTGCACGTCGGCTTCAGATGCCTTCCCGTCGTGCATCATCGCGTTCTGCGCGTTGATATCCGCCAGCGGCAGCTTCATGACGGCAAACAGTTTCGCCGCAGCCGGGTTTTTCTCCGCCCAGGCTTTGTTGGCGACGATATGCATAGTGTTCACCGGGAAGCCGTAGTTGGCGCCGTTTGGCAGCTTGGTATCAATGTCTTTCTGCTCGCCTGGCAGGGAAGAGAACGGCACCTGCAGCCAGACCACATCTTTACCCGGTTTCATAACGTCGCTCACCCAGTACGGTGTCCAGGTGTAGTAAAGAATGGGTTTGCCTTCTTTAAAGCGGGTAATAGTGTCAGCCATCATCGCCGCATAGTTACCGTGGCTGACCTCGACGGTTTTTTCCAGATCGAAGGCTTTGTTCTGGTGGTTGATCACCGCTTCGCAGCCCCAGCCCGGCGAGCAGCCCATCATGTCTGCTTTTCCGTCGCCGTTGGTGTCAAAGATTTTGGCGATCTTCGGATCTTTTAACTGGGCAATATTGGTGATTTTATACTGCTCAGCGGTTTTTTTATCGATCAGATAACCTTGCGCGGCACCCGTAACGAATACCCCCTCGCGATAGAACTTTTTGTCTCCGCCCGCTGCGGCATACATATCATCATGCAGCGGCTGCCAGTTCACAGCGGTAAAAGTTGCATCGCCAGAGGCAATGGAGGTATAGCCGACGTTGTAGTCAACTTCGCTTGTTTTGTTAACGGTATAACCCAGTTTCTCCAGCGCACGGGCGACCAGTTGCGTCTGGAAGGATTCTTCAGAGATAGTGCTCTGGATTGGCTGTACAGTGATGCCTTTGCCTGGCAGATCGGCAGCGAAAGTGCTGGTGGAGACAAGGGTGGCAAACGCTGTGGCAATAATGACGTTCTGTCGCATCGTTGTTCCTTAATTATTGGAGGGACGTATAGGCCCGGTAAGCAATACGCCACCGGGCAACGGGTGAATTACTTCGTGAATGGGCGAGTGATAAGCCCAACGGGACCGGTGGTGTACCAGCGACGGTTGCCACGGCTACGGGCGTCGCGACCGACAGCCTGCGTCAGGCGGTCGAGAATGATGGCGAGGATCACGATCCCAACCCCGCCGACGGTGGCAAGCCCCATATCCAGACGACCGATTCCGCGCAGAACCATCTGACCCAGTCCGCCGACGGCGATCATCGACGCGATGACGACCATTGAGAGCGCCAGCATCAGCGTCTGGTTGACCCCGGCCATAATGGTAGGCATCGCCAGCGGGAGCTGCACTTTAAACAGCATCTGACGCGGGCTGGCGCCAAATGAGCGCGAGGCTTCAATCAAGTCGGCTGGCACCTGGTTAATCCCCAGAATGGTCAGACGCACGATTGGCGGCAGGGCGAAGATAATCGTCACCACCACGCCCGGGACGTTGCCGATACCAAACAGCATGACGATCGGCACCAGATAGACGAACGCCGGTGTGGTTTGCATGGCGTCCAGCAGCGGACGAACAATTTTTGCCGCCCGTGGACTGCGCGCCAACCAGATCCCCATCGGTAGACCGATCACCACGCAGAACAGCAGAGCGGTTAGTACCAGCGCCAGGGTGATCATGGCCTGCGACCACGCGCCGATGGCCCCGATTGCAATCAATGAAATCAGCGTAGCAACGCCCATTCCAACGCCGGAAATCTGCCAGGCAATCAGAGCGAACAGGATAATCGCCACCGGGGCTGGCATACCCAACAGAAGCTGCTGGAAGCCGTTGAGAATATAATCCACCGGGACTCGAATGCCCTGGAAGACCGGACGGAAATGGGTAACGACCCAGTCGATCCCTTCTGTGACCCAGCTATCCAGCGGGATCAGCGTTTTATGGAACGGATCCATAATATTGAAATGCTCTGGCGCCGGCGCGGGTGCGCTGGTCAGCCAGTCTGCGCCACCGCCGTCAGCTGGCGCGCCTGATGGCGTACTCCAGGCATCGGCGGTTTGTGCGGCACTGTCGGCCGCTGGTGTGGTATCCCACGGATTGGTTTGATCAGCCATTGTTTGCCCCCTCACGATCTAAAGCCTGTAACAGCATGCGTTTTGAAATGATGCCCACATACTGTTGTTCCTCATCAACAACCGGCACCGCGCACGGGGCCTGGCCGACATGAGAAAGCAACTCGCTGAGAGGAGTTTGTGCATCCACGGCTAGCGGCTCATCGATCAATGCCGCTTCAATACCTTGCGCCTGACTTAATGCTGTTTTTAAAGAGTCGATAGAGACAACGCCGACGAATTTATTGCCGCGCTCGATCACGTAACCATATTCGCGATCTTTGTCCTGCAATAATTGCAGCGCTGAACGTGGACCGACCCCGGGCGTTTTACGAATTAAACCTTCAGGGCTACGACGTGAAATATCCTTGGCACTAAAGACCTGGCTAATATCAACGCCGCGGAAGAAGGTGCGTACATAATCATTGGCCGGATTATTCAGGATTTCATCTGGCGTGCCGACCTGGACCACTTCACCGTTTTGCATAATGGCAATTCTGTCGCCAATACGCATAGCTTCGTCGAGATCGTGGGAAATAAAGACCACGGTACGTTGATGTTTCGCCTGTAGTTTTACCAGTTCATCCTGCATCTCGGTACGAATTAACGGATCGAGGGCAGAAAAGGCCTCATCCATTAATAAGATGTCAGGGTTAATGGCTAATGCACGGGCGAGGCCCACACGCTGGCGCATCCCTCCGGAAAGTTCATCCGGGTATCCGTGAGCATAATTCTCCAGACCAACCTGGCGTAGCGCATCTAACGCTTTTTCACGACGTTCATCCGCGCCAACACCGGCTAATTCCATGCCGAATGCCGTATTGTCCAGGACCGTCATGTGCGGCATCAGGGCAAAGGACTGGAAAACCATCGCAATCTTTTTTCTGCGCACCTCGCGAAGCTCAGCATCGGATATCCGGGCGATGTCTACGCCGTCAATCAATACTTGCCCGCGGGTGGGTTCAATCAGGCGATTGAGAAGGCGTACCATTGTGGATTTACCCGAACCGGATAATCCCATGATGACAAATATCTCGCCTTCTTCAATGGCCAGACTGGCGTTCTTAACGCCAAGCGATAGCCCTGTTTTATCCAGAATCTGCTCTTTTGAAAGTCCTTTTTCAATATATTTGAAGGCTCTCTGCGGATGCTCTCCAAATATCTTATAGAGATTTTTAACTTCTAATTTAATTGCCATGCAATAGAATGATTCCTGTTATTTGTTTATATCGATATATTACCTGATGGAAATAGTGACCTTTTTCTACCCTAACATACTGAGAATCTGAGACAACCCTGAATTTGTTTGTGGCACGAATATTGCTGAAGGCCATGTGGCGGGACTTCCCGTGATATAAGGGCTGAGCGCGAATGTGAATGGGGTAATATTTTTTGTAAATGGCAATGAAAAGTCGCCTGAATTGCTGAAATGCAGGCGAATAATGCGGCTGATATTGAGTGTAGATCACACAATTATATTTGCACGACAAAAGTGTGATCCTGTTAAAATATTTCCGCGAAAAATGTACGGTATTTCCCGCGGAAATGAGTGCTAGAAATTCCAGTCGTCGTCTTCGGTTTCGACAGCTTTTCCCATCACGTATGATGAACCGGAACCCGAGAAGAAATCGTGGTTTTCGTCAGCGTTGGGCGACAGCGCAGCAAGGATTGCCGGGTTAACCTCCGCCATTTCTGGCGGAAATAATGCCTCATACCCCAAATTCATTAATGCCTTATTGGCGTTGTAGCAAAGGAAGGCTTTGACGTCATCCACCCAGCCGGTTTCTGCATACAATTCTTCCGTATAACGCGCTTCGTTATCATACAATTCCATCAGCAGGTCGAGGGCAAAATTCTTTAACTCCTCGCGTGCGGATTCAGAAATGTGCTCCAGACCTTTTTGATATTTATAACCAATGTAATACCCGTGAACGGCTTCATCACGAATGATCAGACGAATGAGATCGGCGGTATTGGTCAGTTTTCCGCGGCTGGAGAAATACATTGGCAACCAGAAGCCGGAATAGAACAGGAAGGATTCCAGAAACACGCTGGCAATTTTTTTCTTCAACGGTTCGTCGCTGGCGTAATGTGTCAAAACGATCTGCGCCTTGCGCTGGAGTGGGGTATTTTCTTCACTCCACGCGTAAGCCGCATCCACGTCTTTGGTCTGGCAAAGAGTGGAGAAAATTGAGCTGTACGAACGGGCGTGCACCGCTTCCATAAAGCTGATATTCGATAGCACCGCCTCTTCATGCGGCGTTAACGAATCGGCCATCAATGCTGGCGCACCGGCTATGTTCTGAATGGTGTCGAGCAGCGTCAGCCCGGTAAAAACGCGGATAGTCAGCTGCTGTTCGGCGGCGTTCAACGTTTGCCAGGCCGGGATATCGTTGGAGAGCGGGACCTTTTCCGGTAACCAGAAGTTACTGGTCAGGCGATTCCAAACCTCGAGATCTTTATCATCCTCAATCTTGTTCCAGTTGATGGCACTCACGCGGGATAATGTCATGTTGTCCTCCTTACAGCGCGCATGACACGCAACCTTCGATTTCGGTTCCTTCCAGCGCCAACTGGCGTAGTCGGATGTAATACAGCGATTTGATGCCTTTACGCCAGGCGTAAATTTGCGCTTTGTTGATATCGCGAGTGGTGGCGGTATCGGGGAAAAAGAGCGTCAGTGAAAGCCCCTGATCGACATGCCGCGTTGCTTCAGCGTAGGTATCAATGATTTTTTGTGGACCAATCTCGTAGGCATCCTGATACAAGGCCAGATTCTCATTGGTCATAAACGGGGCAGGGTAGTAAACGCGCCCGGTTTTGCCCTCTTTGCGAATCTCCACTTTTGACACGATCGGGTGAATGCTTGATGTCGCATGGTTGATGTAGGAGATAGAACCCGTTGGCGGAACCGCTTGTAAATTCTGGTTATAAATGCCGTAGCGCATGACATCTTCACGCAACTGCGACCACATTTCACGCGTTGGCAGCGTAATGCCGCTGGCGGCAAACAGTGTGCGAACCTTGGCGGTTTTTGGCTGCCAGTCGCCCTGCAGATACTGGTTAAAATACTCACCGCTGGCGTAGCGGGACTGCCTGAATCCGGCAAAGGTTTTGCCGCGTTCCCGGGCGAGCTTCATCGACGTATTCAGCGCATGCCAGGTGATGGTGTAGAAATAGAGATTGGTGAAATCCAGCCCTTCAGGTGAGCCGTAGGCGATACCTTCCCGTGCCAGATACCCGTGCAGGTTCATCTGCCCAAGACCGATAGCGTGCGATGCGCTGTTCCCGGCCTCAATTGAGGGTACGCTGCGGATATGGCTCATGTCCGAAACGGCCGTTAAACCGCGAACCGCCGTTTCCACGGTCCGCCCAAAGTCTGGCGAATCCATGGTATGAGCGATATTCAACGAGCCGAGGTTGCAGGAGATATCGTGCCCTGTTTGTGCGTAATTGAGGTTTTCATCGTAGGTGGAAGCGCTGTTAACCTGCAAAATCTCTGAGCACAGGTTGCTCATATTGATACGACCGGCAATTGGATTAGCGCGATTCACCGTGTCTTCAAACATGATGTAAGGGTAGCCGGACTCGAACTGGATCTCGGCCAGCCGCTGGAAGAAATCGCGGGCGTTAATGTATTTTTTGCGCACTCGTTTGTCGGCAACCAGTTCGTCATACCGTTCAGTTACGGCGATATCACCGAATGGTTTGCCGTAAATGCGTTCCACGTCATACGGTGAAAACAGCGCCATTTGGGCATTTTCTTTGGCTAACTGGAAGGTGACATCCGGGATCACCACACCAAGCGAGAGCGTTTTGATACGGATTTTCTCGTCGGCGTTTTCACGTTTGGTATCGAGAAAACGCAAAATATCCGGATGATGCGCGTGCAGATACACCGCGCCCGCACCCTGACGCGCCCCTAATTGATTCGCATAAGAAAACGCATCCTCCAGCATTTTCATTACCGGGATCACCCCTGAGGACTGGTTCTCAATGCGCTTAATGGGCGCACCCGCCTCACGCAGGTTAGAGAGCAAAAATGCCACACCGCCGCCGCGTTTGGAGAGTTGCAGCGCCGAGTTGACCGCCCGTCCAATTGACTCCATGTTGTCTTCAATGCGTAACAGGAAGCAGGAAACCAGCTCGCCGCGTTGCTGTTTACCGCAGTTTAAAAAGGTTGGCGTGGCGGGTTGAAAACGCCCGGAGAGCATTTCATCGGTCAGTTGCAGAGCGAGCGCTTCATCGCCCTGCGCCAGCGTGAGCGCCACCATCGTTACGCGATCCTCAAAGTCTTCGAGATAGCGCTTCCCGTCGAACGTTTTCAGCGTATAGCTGGTGTAGAACTTCCATGCGCCGAGGAACGTCTGGAAACGGAATCCGCTGGCGTGGGCGTGGGCGAATAGCTTCAGCACAAACGCGCGATCGTAGCGGGCTAACACGCTGGCATCGTAATAGCCTTCATCCACCAACGTGTCCAGACGCGCCTGCTGGCTGGCAAACGCCACCGAGTTGGGGCGAACGTGGGCGGTAAAGAATGCCTCCACCGCCTGATGGTCTTTGTCGAACTGAATGCGCCCGGCCTTATCGTACAGATTCAGCATGGCGTTCAGGGCGTGATAATCCAGCGTCTGCTGTTCTACACGTTCTGCGGTTGTCGTTGCCAAAATTCGCTCACTCCTTTTTGCACGTTGTCGATATCGCTTTGGGTGCCCATCAGCTCAAAGCGATAGAGCCACGGCACGCCGCATTTTTGTGAGATGACATCACCCGCGCGACCGTAGGCGTCCCCGAAATTGCGATTGCCGGAGGCGATCACTCCACGGATTAACGCCCGGTTGTGCGTATCGTTTAAAAAGCGGATCACCTGTCTCGGGACCGCGCCAGCTGTACCGCCGCCACCGTAGGAGGGCACGATTAAAATGTAAGGTTCGTCTACCCGGATCCGCTCGCGTTCGTTAAGCGGAATGCGGATGGCAGGCAGCCCCAGACGCTGCATGAAGCGGTGCGTATTTTCGGAGCTGCTGGAGAAGTAGACGAGCTGACTCATGCGCTGGCCACTTGAGGAGCCGGGCGCAGACGGTTGATCATGTCCGGGCGAAATCCTGACCAACTGGTTTCCCCTGCGACCACGACCGGTAACTGACGAAAGCCTTGATCGCGCAGGCGATCCGCCATATCAGGGTGTAAATCGACGTTTACCATCTCAAAGTCAAACCCGCGGCTTTCCATCGCCCGCTTAGTGGCGTGGCACTGAACACAGTTGTTACGAGTGTAAATAACAATGCGCATGATTCGTATTTCCATCTAAAAGTAAAAGAATGACGCGATAGAGGGCGTCAGGTTGTGTGTGTCTTGATAGAGGAGATACTAGATGTAGTTTTAAAAAGATTCAACCATACAAGATATGGTAATTTTAGATTGATGAGGGCATGGGTGATGAGCGTGACGGAGGAAGTGATAGAAACTATGGCAGGTTGCCGGATGGCGTTTATGTCGCCATCCGGCAGCGCAGAATCACATGCGCATCCCTACCGCCAGACGGTTAAAGCAGTTCATCAGGCTAATAGCAAACGTCAGATCGCTAATCTCTTTCGCGCTAAAATGGTCGAGCAGCGGCAGATAAACGTCATCTTCGGCATGGGTGCTGGCTATATGGGTGACGGATTCGGCCCACGCCAGCGCCGCACGCTCCTGCTCGCTGAAGTGATGACTCACCCGCCAGCCTGCCAGCGCGTCCAGTTTGGCCTGCGCAACACCGGATTTGCGCAGCGCCTTACTGTGCATTTCCAGGCAAAAGGCGCAGCCGTTGATTTGCGAGACTCGCAGGTAAATCAGTTCCGTCAGCGTAGGTTCCAGCGCGCAGTTTTCCAGCGCTTTGCTGGCCTGAACCAAAGCGTTATAGATTTCAGGACTGAGTTCATAATAGGGCTGGCGTAACATTGTCATGGTATTTCTCCTCGTTTGGATGACCCGCAATGTAGCACTATAATGGACTGCTACAGAGAGCCATATTGTTGCCAAAAAAGCAGACCATAAATGCCACGCTATCAGCAAATCGCCCGTCAGTTAAAAAACGCCATTGAGAAAGGTGAACTAAAGCCAGGCACAAGATTGCCCTCCAGTCGGACCTGGGCCCAGGAGCTGGGGGTATCACGTTCGACGGTGGAAAATGCCTATGCAGAACTGGTGGCGCAGGGCTGGCTCGCGCGACGCGGGCAGGCAGGAACATTTGTCAGTGAGCAACTGCGACCGGAAAACGCACCTGTGTCTCCCGCCATCTTCGCCGGAGAAAACCCCAGGCCGCAGCCTTTTCAGATGGGATTACCCGCACTCGATCTCTTCCCGCGGGACGTCTGGGCGCGGGTGATGGGGCGGCGTTTACGCACCCAAACGCGTTTTGACCTGGCCGTGGGCGATGTTTGCGGCGAACGGGTGTTACGTCAGGCGATTGTCGATTACCTGCGCGTCTCACGCAGTATTGAGTGCCAGCCGGAGCAGATTTTTATTACTTCAGGCTACGCGGCATCAATGACGTTAATCCTGCGCGCTCTGTCTCAACCCGGTGAGGGGATGTGGGTCGAAGATCCTGGCTTTCCGTTGATTCACCCCGTGGTGGCTCAGGAGCGCATTGAGCTGATGCCGGTGGCAGTTGATGCCGATGGCCTGGATGTCTGCGCTGGGATCCGTGACTACCCGCAGGCGCGTTTTGTGCTGCTCACACCCGCACACCAAAGTCCGCTGGGCGTCGCCCTGTCATTAGACCGTCGCCACCAACTGCTTGAATGGGCGACTCGGGCGCAGGCGTGGATCATTGAAGATGATTACGACAGTGAATTTCGCTACCACGGCAAACCGTTGCCGCCGCTAAAAAGTCTGGATGCGCCCCAGCGGGTGATTTATGCCGGAACGTTCAGCAAATCGATGTTTCCGGCTTTGCGCACGGCATGGCTGGTGGTACCCCTGACTCAGGTCGAACATTTTCGTCAGCAGGCGGCGCTAACGGCCTGTAGCGTTCCGGTTTTATGGCAGCAAACGCTGGCGGATTTTATGCAAGATGGCCACTTCTGGCGGCACTTAAAACGTATGCGCCAGAATTATGCCCTGCGACGTCAATGGATGGAAAACGCGTTGAGCGAACAAGGGTTTAACGTCATTCCTCAGGAAGGAGGGATTCAGCTGGTGATAACTGTCGACGGAGATGATGTTGCGCTAGTGCGCAAAGCGAATCAGGCCGGGCTGGCGGTTCAGGCGTTAAGCCGCTGGCGAATAACTTCAGCAGGAAAGGGGGGAATATTGCTGTCGTTTACCAACATCAGCTCGGTGGAAATGGCGCAGCAGGCGGCGTATCAACTGCGGATGTCGCTGACATAATTCTGCGCGGTTCTTAAGATATTAGTCCCACCATCGCCACTCGTTTATGGACTTTTCTGAAAGCGTTGCTAATGCTGAATCAGGTAAGGTAAGCCCGCAGTAAAAAAGATAACGAGGAAAATATATGTATTTACGACCTGATGAGGTGGCGCGCGTACTTGAAAAAGTGGGCTTTATCGTCGATGTAGTGACGCAAAAAACGTACGGCTATCGTCGTGGCGAAAATTATGTGTACGTTAACCGTGAAGCACGTATGGGACGTACCGCATTAGTTATCCATCCCACGCTAAAAGAGCGCAGCTCTTCGCTGGCGGAACCTGCGACGGATATTAAAACCTGCGATCACTACCAGCAATTCCCGCTATATTTAGCCGGAGAGACTCACGAACATTATGGTATTCCGCACGGCTTCAGTTCGCGAATTGCGCTTGAGCGTTATCTGAGTGGGTTGTTTGGCGACGTTAGTTCAAACTAATAATGCGACTGGCAGGGCCAGTCGCGAAGAGATCTGTCAGGCTTTAGCCTGATGATAGCTGCTGACCTTAAACAGGCGGCGGCAATAATCAAGAAAGTAGCCATAGACCGCGCCCATCAGCATTGATACCACGATGTTCGAACTTACTGCAGCCGTAATCTGGTGCCAGTCGGCGCCAACCGTCAATAGAATAATCACATACACTGGTGACTGGAAGGTGACATAAGCCAGCACGTCCGCCAGGTTTTTCCCCCATCCTGCTTGCGTGGCTTTACGCGCCGCGCGCATAAACAAATCGCGATACATGCCGTATGGCCACGCGATCAGTATGTTGACGGGGATAGCCACCAGTCTGGAGTACAGAGACTGTTCGAAGCTCATTCCTGAAAGGAATATTTCGATCAACATGTTCACGACAGAACAATAAACAACCATCGCGAACGTGTCTGCTACTGCATGACGCAAGCGTGACTGCGGAGAGAACATGTTAATGCTCCTTGTAAAAAGGGAAAAAAAGGTTTTGAATACCTTCTTGCTAGTGATTTGTCTTGCTACTTTCGCGTTTGAATAGGATATCTGCCTGGATAATAACTAGCAACTAGCTTAAAATTTTTATTTATTACCTTTTTGTCGATAAAATGCTCTGTAATGGTTTGTTTTTTGTTCGTTTTGGTATTTTCGTTGCTGATTTAATTAAAGGCATTTTAGATCAATGGGTTATGGAAATTTGTTTTTCTGAATTTTTTGCGCTCCTTTTCTCAATGTTGACTAATGTGCAATATGTATACGCACCGGCTCCGCGCGATGTTGTGGCCTGTTTCTCGACTGATACCCTGAGACTCCTTGCAGGTATATTTATAGCGACTAGCAGAGGAATAGAATATATCGCATAGGCGATGTCAAAATGGATGCTATAAATACACGAATTAGCTTTTTTGATTAGTAATATGCGAATAAATTAGACTGGAAATATAATAAGCAGTTGCATACAATATTTAGGGTAATACCGTTTTTATGTTTTACGTTAAAGAGGTTTTGTTAATATGAGTTCAATGTTAAAAAACTTAAATAATATCCGCTCGCTGCGTGCAATGGCTCGTGAATTTTCCGTTGACGTGCTGGAAGATATGCTTGAAAAATTCAGGGTAGTGACCAAAGAACGCCGTGATGAAGAAGAACAACTACAGCGCCAACGTGCAGAACAGCAGGAAAAAATTAATACTTTGCTGGCGATGATGCAGGCAGACGGGATCAATCCGGAAGAGCTGCTGAGCATGACGCCTGCGACGGCAGGTTCAGTTAAAAAACGTCAGCCGCGCCCGGCGAAATATCGTTTTACCGATCTCAATGGTGAAACAAAAACATGGACCGGACAAGGTCGCACACCGAAGCCAATTGCCCAGGCACTGGCTGCCGGTAAATCTCTTGATGACTTTTTGATCTGATTATTAATGCGGTGAGGGCGACCTCACCGCTTATTTTCAGCAAACGCCAAAATCACCCTCTTCGGTATATCGCGTCACGTCAGCTGCTTTCAGCGTGAATTTTTCGCCGCTTTCATTACTGGCGTGTACCGCCACAATGTGATCGCCATTGACTTCGACAACTTTCAGTTTAGGTCCACCCATGCGTGGTTGAACCAGATCGCCAGGTTTAAACATATTGCTCTCCTTTATTTATCGCAGAACTCACCATAGATCACGTCAATCAGCGGGTACAGTGCAGTTTCAATGATTACCGCTTAATGAGTACGTCGGTTCCAGGGCATGATATCCAGCAATCGCGCCATGCCGCAAAAGCCGGTCAAGCCAGCGAGTATTAGCCCGGCGCCCACAAAACCGCTCAGCAGGAAGAAGGCGCTGCTAACGGTGTAGCCCAGAATGACGCCGAGTAAGGCAAGGCTGCCTGCGGCTATCTGCACCTGGCGCATCAGCGGTAACGGTTGTGAACGATCTTTTGCCACCGGAAAACCTGCGGCTTTCCAGCCGTCAATGCCACCTTCCAACAACCAGACCTGCGCAGGCGCGGCAATAGCGTTCAGTTTTGTCGCCGCGTTTTGTGTACGTTTGCCTGACTGGCAGTGAAAAATCACCTGCCCGGCGCGTAAATTTGCAGGCAGCGATCCCTGCTCAAGCGTAGGTAATGGCGCCAGATGCGCCTCCGGAATATGCTCGTACAGATACTCGTCAGCATCGCGGATATCAATCAGTTTTGCGCCTTGTGCGACCAGCGTCTGCGCCTCGCGTGGGGAAATCGTCCCAATGGTCATGATGGCTCCTTATGGGCAATACAGTGTTTTTAATGTGGCGATCAGTGAATTCACGGCCGCATTTTTGATGGAGTACAGGATGCGCTGGGCATCGCGTTGGCTGTCTATCAGGCCCTCTTCACGCATACGCGCCAGATGCTGCGAAGTGGCGGAAGGACTCAGGCCGGTAACACGGGCTAATTCGCCCGCGCTGGTACCGGGTGAGCCGCAGAGCATGCACAAAATCAGCAACCTTTTCGGGTTACTCATCGCTTTTAGCAGGGCGGCAGCCTGCTCAGCGCTGGCCTGGAGTTGTTCAAGTTCAGTCATATGTATTTAAGCATGTTCTAAATTAAGATTATTCTAAAATAAATGGTCAACGTACGCCAGCGTAAAGAGCGTAAAGGAGGGTAAAACAGCAGGGGAAGGCTGGCAGAGTTAGGTACACTGACTATGCTTAGAGATAAAATCTCTTTTTAAACAATGAGTAACTTTTTGCTTGTATGGAGTGTGTATGGGTTTCTGGAGAATCGTTTTTACTATTATTCTGCCCCCGCTTGGCGTGCTGCTGGGGAAGGGGTTCGGCTGGGCATTTATCCTCAATATTGTTCTGACGCTGCTGGGCTACATCCCGGGTCTGATCCACGCCTTCTGGATACAAACGCGTAACTAATTACTTTTCTACTACGGCGCTCTGGCGCCGTTTTCTTTGCGCTTCTTTCTCCTCTGCTACACTTCCTGGTGTTGATTGTTAACTACCGAGGTGGATATGGGACTCTTTAATTTTGTAAAAGATGCGGGTGAAAAACTGTGGGATGCGGTTACTGGCAACCATGACACTGCCGATCTGGCAAAAAAGGTACAGGAACACCTGAACAAAACGGGCATCCCGGATGCGGATAAAGTGAACGTCCAAATTAACGAAGGTAAAGCCACCGTTTCTGGCGATGGATTAAGTCAGGAAGCGAAAGAAAAAATCCTGATTGCGATTGGTAATATCTCTGGTATTGCCAGCGTCGACGATCAGGTAAAAACTTCTGCGCCGGCGAGTGAAAGCCAGTTTTATACCGTAAAATCAGGAGATACCCTGAGCGCTATTGCCAAACAGGTATACGGTAACGCCAACCTGTATAACCAGATATTTGAAGCGAATAAACCGATGCTGAAAAGCCCGGATAAAATTTATCCAGGGCAGGTTTTGCGTATTCCAGAACAATAAGAAAGTTCAGGCTTATTGCGTCAGCAATTTGCCGGACATCGCTTGTTGAATAATCGGAATGGGCGTCAGCAGGTGCTGGCGCATTAATTCGCTGGCACGTGCAGCATCGCGTGCCAGAATTGCTTCGGTCAGCGTTTGGTGCTGATCGTGTTTATCTTCCAACATCTCCACCGACAGCACCGTCTTTCGCAGCCAGATAAACCGGTAGCGCGCCGCCAAATCGAATAGCCGTTCGCGCATTTGCAGCAGATACTGTGAACCGCAGCCAGCGACAATTGCCGAATGAAAAGCCTGATGGCGCTGATCCCACTCGTCGAGCATCTGTTCACTGGCGTCAACGGCTTCAAGCTTGCCGAGCATATGCGCCCGCGCCAGAATTTCAGCTTCCCAGGCGTCGCCGCCGCGTTCAATGGCCAGCGCGACCAGCATGGCTTCCATATTGGCGCGGGCATCGAAAATATCGAGCAACTCCTGTTCGGACATTGGGGCGACACGATACCCTTTCTGATTGACCACCGTGACCAGCCGCTCGGCAACCAACTGCGAAAGCGCTTCGCGTAGCGGTCCCACGCCAAGCTCATAGCGTGAGGTCAGCAGGCTCATACGCAGTTTTTCATCAGGCTGATACACACCGCGGATGATGTCGTTTTTCAGCCAGCGGTATCCATCAATGGCCGTCGGTTGGGGAATGGCGGTCATGGTCTTACTCCTGAACGGTTTTCCCGGCCTGCGCCGGGAAAAGGTTTAATGCGTATTTTGCAACGGTGCTTTTTGCCACGATAGCAGTTTTTTCCAGCGTGACATAATAGGCACGGTGCAAATAATTCCTATGGCTAATAACCCGGTAGAGATAACTTCCAGTTGTTGAGCTGGGCGAAAGAGCATCACCACCAGCACAAAGATAATAAAGGCGATTACCAGCCAGGTAAGCCACGGATAGAGCCACATTTTCAGTTTAATTTCACCGCCTCGCGCCAGCAGGATTTTGCGCATCCGCAGTTGGGAAATTGCAATCACCAGATAAACCAGCAGGGCGATGGCGCCAGAGCTGTCGATCAGGAATTTGAACACCTTGGCCGGGGCGTAATAGTTGACCACCACGGTGAGGAACGCGGCCCCCGTAGACAGCAACACCGCCACATAAGGCGTTTTACTCCGGTTCGTTTTACCCATAAAGGCGGGAGCATCGCCACGACGGCTCAGGGAGTAAAGCATACGCGACGACGTATACAGCGCGGAGTTCAGACAACTGGTTACTGACAGCAATATGACACAGTCCATGATCAGCTTCGCGTGTGGGATATGCAGTAACTCCAGCACCGAGCGGTAAGAGCCCACCTCTTTCAGTCCCGGCATGTTCCACGGAATCAGCGCGACGACCACGAAAATAGAGCACAGATAGAAGATGGAGATACGCCAGATAACCGAGTTGGTGGCGCGGACGATGTGCTTATCCGGGGTATCGGACTCGGCGGCGGCGATGGTAACAATCTCTGCGCCCATAAAGGAGAACATGGTGATTAGCATCGCGCTGATCACCGCGCCAAAACCGTTGGGCATGAAGCCGCCCTGATCCCACAGACGCGAAACTCCGCTGACCTCGGCATAGGGGTAGAAACCGCTAATCGCCACCGCGCCGAGAGTGATAAACGCCAGAATGGCAATCACTTTGCACAGCGCCAGCCAGAACTCGAACTCACCGTAATTTTTGACGCTCAGCAAATTACTGCCGGTTAATGCCAACGTGATAACCAGAGAAAACAGCCAGATAGGAATGCCTGGAACCCAGGAGTGCAGAATGATGGCGGCGATATTCGCTTCCAGCGGGATAACCAACACCCAGAACCACCAGTACAGCCAGCCGATGGTATAACCCGCCCACGGGCCAATGGCCTTATCGGCGTAGGTGGAAAAGGAACCGGTATCCGGGGTGGCAACGGCCATTTCGGCCAGCATGCGCATAATCATCACCACCAGCAATCCGGCGAACAGATAGGCCAGTAATACTGCGGGACCGGCTTCTGCAATCGCCACGCTTGAACCCACAAACAAACTTGCGCCAATAACCCCGGCAATAGACAGCATGGTGACGTGGCGTGATTTCAGCCCGCCCCCTAAATCATGTGATTGTGACACTTGCCCCATCTTTTAAACCTCTCGAAAGTATTTCACTTGGGAGAGCACCCCGGCATTCCCGCGCCGGGGCACGCGTATTTATTGTTATTGACCCTGTCTGCCGGATGGCGGCTCCGCCTTATCCGGCCTGAGGATTGCGTTTTTTATTGGTCGAATGCGGTGTTAACCCTGCTTCGCTTCGGCAAAACACTGAGCGATAATGTCCAGCCCCTGGCGGATTTGGGCATCTTCAATGGTCAGTGGGACAAGAATGCGCAGTACGTTGTAGTAAGGTCCGCAGGAGAGCAGGATCAGCCCTTTATCGCGCGCACGCGCGACGATTTCCGCGGTCAGTTTGGCGTCTGGTTTCGTGTGATCGCCGTCTTCAAACAGTTCGATTGCGATCATCGCTCCCAGCCCGCGTACATCGCCAATCTCGCGGTGGGTTTCCGCGATAGCCAGCAGGCCTTCGCGCAGGGTTTGCCCCAGGTCGTTGGCTTTTTGCAGCAGATTTTCCTGTTCGAAAATATTCAGTACCGCCAGGGCGGCGGCACAGGCAATCGGGTTACCGGCATAGGTACCGCCCAGACCGCCCGGTGGGATAGCGTCCATGACTTCGGCGCGCCCGGTCACTCCCGCCAGCGGGAAGCCACCAGCAATAGATTTGGCAAAGGTGGTGAGATCGGGCGCAACGCCCATCTGCTCCATAGCGAACAGCGTACCGGTACGGCCCGCGCCGCTCTGTACTTCATCGGCAATCAGCATGATGCCGTGCTCGTCACAAATGGCGCGCAGACGTTGCATAAAAGCAGGAGAGGCGGCGTAAAAACCACCTTCGCCCTGGACTGGCTCAATCACGATGGCGGCAACGTCTTCCGGAGCGGCATCATTTTTGAAGATACGGTGAATGCTGGCGATAGCATCGTCTTCACTGATGCCGTGCAGCGGGCAAGGATAAAGCGCACGATACACGTGGCCCGGCATTAACCCCATTCCTGCAGAGTACGGATTTACTTTCCCGGTCAGCGACAGGGTGTAGTGGGTTCGACCGTGGTAAGCGCCGCTGAAGGCGATAGTGCCGGTTCGTTTGGTGGCGGCGCGGGCGATTTTCACCGCGTTTTCCACCGCTTCCGAGCCGGTTGTCACCAGCAGGGTTTTTTTAGCGAAATCGCCCGGCACTTTCTTATTCATGATTTCGCACAGCTCCAGGTACGGCTCATAGGCCAGCACCTGAAAACAGGTATGGGACAGCTTTTTCAACTGTGCTTCTACCGCAGAGACGATCTGCGGGTGCAGGTGGCCGGTGTTCAGCACCGCAATACCGCCAGCAAAATCGAGGAATTCACGGCCTTCAACGTCCCAGACTCGACAGTTTTCTGCACGCTCGGCAAAAATAGGGTGGATTTGTCCTACGCCACGGGGAACGGCGTTGCTGCGACGTTGCATAAGTTCTTTGTTGGTGCTCATCAGGTGTTCTCCAGTATTTATTTTATTAAAGGCCGATGCACATATATTTGATTTCTAAGTAGTCTTCGATGCCGTATTTCGATCCTTCACGGCCAAGACCGGAGGCTTTAATTCCCCCAAACGGGGCGACTTCGTTGGAGATAATGCCGGTGTTAATCCCGACAATGCCGTATTCCAGCGCTTCGCCAACGCGAAAGACGCGGCTCAAATCACGGGCGTAGAAATAGGCGGCCAGACCAAACTCGGTGTCATTGGCCTGAGCGATGACGTCAGCCTCGTCCTTAAACCGGAACAGCGGAGCCAGCGGGCCGAACGTCTCTTCTTTGGCGGCCTTCGCGTTGTCAGGCACATCCACCAAAATGGTGGGCTGGAAGAAGTTGCCGCCGAGTGCGTGAGGTTTGCCGCCCGCGATAATGCGCGCGCCTTTATCCAGAGCATCGGCGATGTGTTCCTGCACTTTGGCTACCGCTTTCTCGTCGATCAGCGGCCCGGTGGTGACGTCAGGTTGCAGACCATCGCCGAGGTGCAGTTTGCTTACTGCCTGCTGGAGTTTTTCGGCAAAACGGTCATACACGCCGTCCTGCACGTACAGGCGGTTGGCGCAGACACAGGTTTGGCCAGCGTTACGGAACTTCGATGCCAGTGCGCCTTCCACGGCTTTATCAAGATCGGCATCGTCAAAGACGATAAACGGCGCATTGCCGCCCAGCTCCAGCGACACTTTTTTGATGTCTTTGGCGCACTGCTGCATTAACTGACGGCCAATTTCGGTTGAGCCGGTAAATGACAGCTTGCGTACCAGCGGGTTGCCGGTCAGCTCGTTGCCGACCGCGCTCGCTGAACCGGTCACCACACTGAAAACGCCTGCCGGGATCCCGGCGCGATTGGCAAGCTCTGCCAGCGCCAGTGCGGAGTAGGGGGTCTGGCTGGCCGGTTTAAGCACCATTGTGCAACCAGCCGCCAGCGCCGGACCGGCTTTGCGGGTAATCATCGCCGCGGGGAAGTTCCACGGCGTAATCGCGGCGGTAACGCCGATCGGCTGTTTGATGACGATTAGGCGTTTGTCGGCCTGGTGGCCGGGGATCGTATCGCCATAGATACGTTTGCCCTCTTCGGCAAACCACTCAATAAAGGAAGCGGCATAGGTGATTTCACCTTTGGCTTCTGCCAGCGGTTTACCCTGTTCCAGGGTCATCAGACGGGCGAGATCGTCCTGATGCTCAATCATCAGGTTGAACCAGCGGCGCAGGATGTTGGCCCGCTCTTTGGCGGTCAGCGCACGCCAGGCGGGCAGAGCGCGGTTAGCGGCGTTAATTGCTTCGCGGGTTTCATCCGCCCCCATTTTCGGTACGCTACCTAATTGCTGACCGTTGGCGGGGTTGGTCACCGCGATGGTCTCGCCGCTGTTGGCGTCACGCCAGTTGCCGTCGATCAGTGCCTGCTGGCGAAATAAGGTTGGATCGTTAAGTTGCATAATTGCGTCCTGTCTTAATCGTTTTAACGGGTGAATGCGGCGTGTAATGTTTCCACGCTACGTGCCGCACGCAGCGTGCGTCCGGGATTACTCTGGTTCTCCAGCAGCGCATGAACTTTGCTGACAATATGCGCGCCGATAGGGATCGCCGACGTTGCTGCCGGAGAAGGCGCGTTACAGGTGTGAATTGAGCGTGGTGTGGTGACAAACAGGAAATCGTCGATTAGCTTGCCGTCCGGTGATACAGCCTGTGCCCGCACGCCAGCAGGCCAGGGCTGCAGATCCTTGAGCGTCAGACTCGGGCAGTACTTTTGTACCAGCCGCAGATAACCGCTTTTGCACAGCGAATTCTTCATTTCGCCAAGTCCTGAGCGCAGGTTGTTTTGCAGCACGCGACGAATGCCGGAAGAGCTGAGGATCTCCAGCGTATCGCTGAGCGAGAAGTCGCGTTTACGGTAGCCTTCACGTTTAAATGCCAGTACCGCGTTGGGGCCCACGGTGACGCTGCCGTCAATCATCCGGGTCAGATGAACGCCGAGAAACGGCATCGCCGGGTCGGGGATGGGGTAGATCAGATGGTTGACTATCTGGTTATGTTCTGACGCCAGACGGAAATATTCGCCACGGAACGGACAGATGATAAAGCCGGGTTCAACGCCGAGCATTTTCACTAGTCGGTCCGCCATCAGGCCAGAGCAGCTAATCAGCGTCGCTCCCTCAAATTCCTGACCCTGACGGGTATGTACGACAACGCCCGCAGCGTGCTCTTTTAGCGCGCTGACCTCAGCGTTGTAGATAATCTCACCGCCTTTGGCCTGAAATATTTTCGCCATCGCGGCGGTGACTTCGCGGTAGCTGACGATCCCGCTCGACGGAACAAAAATACCGCCCAGCCCGGTGATGTTGGGTTCACGCTCGCGAAGCTCCTGCGCATTCAGCCATTCGCGCTCAAGGCCGTTAGCGGCGGTGCGATCCCACAGCGCGCGCATGCGCTCCATTTCCAGTTCGGAGGTGGCAACCAGCATTTTTCCGCAGACGTCGTAGCGGATGCCGTTTTGGTCGCAAAAGGCTTTTGTGGCGCGATTTCCGGCCAGGCAAAACTGCGCCTTCAGGCTGCCGGGGGTGTAATAGACCCCGGCATGAATTACGCCGCTGTTGTGGCCCGTCTGGTGACAGGCCGGGCCGGACTCTTTTTCCAGCAGCGCGATTCTGGCGTCCGGATAGACATCAATCAGCTGCATGGCGGTCGACATGCCGATAATGCCGCCGCCAATAATCACAAAATCATACATCCGCTTTATTCCTTCGCGCTTACTGATGGGTCTGGTAGTGGTTTGTCGCGTAAGCGAAATAACCACGCTGGCGCATCAGTTCGCGGCGCAGGTCAGGATGCGAGGTAAAGCGATCGCGACCGTGCAACCAGAACAGGTTGTTGATTAACAGGAATTTACCGACTGAAACCGGAACTGAAATAATGGCCTTGCTGGTTTCCAACGCATCGGACAAATCGCTCAGCCAGACGCCTTCTTCATAATCTTTTGGCTGGACGAACTGGTCGATGTAGCGCATCACCGGACGGCCTTGCTGGTCAACGTCAAACACCGGATGGAACACTTCCTGGCTGACGTTTTTGCTTGGCGGTGCGGCAAAGCGCATGGCGCGACGCGCCAGCGGGTGGGTAAAGTACTGATCCAGATGTTCCCAGTCGTCGAGGTGCAGCAGCAGCGAGTTACCGCCGGTCATGTTCTGCTCGTCAATCTTCATCATCAGCACATAGTCGGTGATTTCTTCGAGGTAGGTTCCGTCGTTATGCAGCTCCATTACACGGTGCGGCTGGCGCAGATAGCTGTCTGAGTTATCAACGTTTTTCACCACAAAACGGGCATAGTATTGACCGCTCATCGCATCAAAATTGGAGCGCCCGATAAGATGCGCTACCGCCGTCGACAGCTTGACCATCTCTTCAGCCTGTGCCACATCATCCACGCCGACGGCGTTGATCAGCAGTGCGCCTTCGGCACGATCGAGCAACGTTTTCAGCAGCAAAGGCTGCAACTGATTGCCGCACAGGTCGTCGAGGATCTTGCCCACTTTGAAGCGCAGGAAGGATTTGTATTCCAGTGCCTGCACCGGCCACTGCGCTACGGCTTTCAGAAATTGCTCAGTGGTCTCAGCGGAAAAAGTCAGCTCCAGCAGGCGTGGGGACTGGGCTGATGGTTTCAACGTGAAACCGCTGTAGTGCTGGGCTGGATCATCAGCGTTCGGTTTTACGGCAGTCAGTGCGTTCATCAAATCGTTCCTCTCAGTAGATTGTCAGGGAGATATGGCGCAGCTCGTTTCGTAGCCATAAATTAAAAATATCTACATTTTTGAAAAACGCGCACAGAATGAGCTTGTTTGTTTATTATTTGTGATCAAAAACAACAATTATTTAACATTATAAAAAGTGAGGTTAAGTGCGGGGATGAGAAGGGAGGACAGGTAATGTTATTTTAAAACAAAGAGTTAATTATGCTGCCGCTGAGGGTAACTCAACGGCAGCAGCAAAGTCAGTAACCGACTTTATAAATGCGCCCGGTTTGGATGCCTTCCACGCTGCGGCGATAGGCATTGGCAACGGTAGCGGCGGGGACGCTTTCAAAGCCTGGGAAGAAACCATCGTATGCTTCGGCGGATTCACTGAGTACGGTTGGGCTTATCAGGTTAATGCGCTGACCACGACCTAGCTCACAGGCAGCAGCGCGCACAAATCCTTCCAGCCCGGCATTGATCGTTGCCGCATTCGCCCCTTGTGCGATGGGTTCATCGGCGATAATGCCGCTAATTAGCGTAATAGAGCCGCCATCATTGAGGAAATGTTGTCCGGTTAATGCCAGACGTATCTGGCCTAACAGCTTATCCTGTAATCCCTGATTAAAGTCCTCGTCGGTCATTGTCGACAGCGGGCCAAAGAACAGGTTGCCGGTGGCGGAAACGATCGCATCTACCCGACCGACTTTTTCAAACAATGCCTCGACACTCTCCTGCGAGGTGATATCGACCTGGTAATCTCCCTGCGTGCGACCTACGCGGATCACCTCATGTTTACGGCTTAACGTTTCTGTGACTGCGCGCCCCACTGTACCGCTGGCACCAATAATGACGATTTTCATAACCACCTCCAGAATAGTGTGAGCCACTATTCTTTAATGAAAATGAAATCGGATAAACTGGCTATAAGTTAGATGATTACTAACCAGGAGTTTGTAATATGGATAAGCTGCGCGGCATGGAAACGTTTATCGCCGTGGTGGAGAGCGGAAGCTTTACCTCCGCGGCAACTAGACTCGAGATGTCTGCGGTGATGGTGGGAAAATATATCACCCAACTGGAAGCACAGCTCGGCACGCGTCTGCTGGAGCGCAATACTCGCCGCCAGAGCCTGACCGATGCCGGGCGTGTCTATTTTGAAGAAGCCCGCCGCGTGCTGGAGCAGGTGTCGATAGCTGAGCGTTCGGTAGAGCGTCTGCGGCTGGCCCCTGCGGGGACGCTGCGCATTAGCGCGCCTACTTCTTTTGGCGCTTGCGTTATCTCGCCGTTGGCCGCTGCGTTTTTACAGGCCTGGCCAGAGGTGCGCATTGAGCTGGATCTGACCAACCGGATGGTTGATCTGGTGAATGAAGGCGTCGACCTGGCGATCCGTATTGGCGATATCCATCAGACTGATGTGGTGGCGAAATACCTGTGCCCTTACCGTATGGCGATCTGTGCGTCAAAGGATTATCTTGCCCGTCATGGCACGCCCCTTACGCCAGCGGATCTGGTGGATCATCTGTGCCTGTCCCATACCGTGTGGACGGCTCGCAACGAATGGATACTGCCTGGCGTGACGGGCGAAGTCAGATGGAAGCGTGATGCGATCCTGCGCTGTAACGATGGTCATGGCCTGCGTATGGCGGCGGTAGCGGGGGCCGGACTGTTATTGCAACCGGAGGTGCTGCTGGCGCAAGAGTTGGCTACCGGGAAACTGATTCGGATACTGGAGAAGTTTACGCCGCAGCCGCGGCCGATTCATCTACTGTGGCGACAAGATTTGCGTCCGCTGCCCAAGCTGACGCGGTTTGTTGAGCACGTACTCAGTGCCGTTCAGGAATTAAGATGAAAATGCCGGATAAGACGCGTCAGCGCCGCTATCCGGCATATTATTAGCTGATATCCACCTGCGGTTTGCTGTTACGTTTACGAATCAGGCGTAGCACTGGTGGGACGACGATAACCAGTACCGCCATCACCAGCAGCACTTTCGCCACGCCGCTGGCCCACAGAATATCCATATTACCGTTACTGATAGACAGCGCCCGACGCAGGTTCTGCTCCAGCATTTCCCCGAGAACGAAGCCTAAAATCAACGGCGACATCGGGAAGTGCATTTTGCGCAATATGTAGCCCAGCACGCCGAGGGCAACCATCAGCACCAGATCGAAAGTGGTACTGTGGACGGCATACACGCCCACCGCGGAGACTGCCGCGATAGCCGGTACCAAAAACCACAAGGGGATGGTCAGCATACGGGTAAACAGGCCGATCAACGGGATGTTCATCACCAGCAGCATTACGTTAGCAATCAGCAGCGCCGCAATCAGCCCCCAGACGATGTCCGGCTGTTCGGTGAACATGGCCGGACCCGGGGTGATATTGTACAGCGTCAGCGCGCCCATCATCACCGCCGTGGTGCCGGAGCCCGGTACGCCGAGCGTCAGCATCGGGATAAAGGAGCCACAGGCCGAGGCGTTGTTGGCGGCTTCGGGGGCCGCCACGCCGCGTATATCCCCTTTGCCGAAGCTGTCGCTATTGCCGCTGAGCTTTTTCTCGGTCATATAGGTGATAGCGCTGGCAATGGTTGCGCCCGCGCCGGGCAGGACGCCGACGAAAAAGCCAATCACCGATGAACGCAGGGTTGCGCCAACGCACTGCGCACCTTCTTTGGCGTTAAATAACATGCGGCCCGTTTTACGCACCAGCGTCTGGCCACTGCTGGTATGTTCCAGCATTAACAGTATTTCAGAGACTGAGAACAGCCCAATCACTACCACGATAAACTGCACACCGTCGGAGAGATGAACGCTGTCAAAGGTAAAGCGATAAACCCCGGTATTGGCGTCAACGCCGACGGTCGCAAGGCCGAGACCGATAAGCGCTGCCAGAAATGATTTCAGCGGGTTTTGCGCCATCATGCTGCCGAGGCAGGCAATGGCGAAAACCATTAAGGCAAAGTATTCCGCCGGACCGAAGGCCAGCGACCATTGGGCTAACGCCGGGGCAAACAGAATGATGCCGCCGATAGCGATAAGCGAACCAATGAAAGAGCTGACCGCCGAGATAGAGAGCGCAACGCCACCACGGCCTTGCTGCGCCATCGGGTAGCCATCCAGCGCGGTCATAATCGCCGCCGCATCGCCGGGAACATTCAGCAGGATGGAGGAGATACGTCCGCCGTATTCACAACCTATGTAGACCGTAGCCAGCAGGATCAGCGCAGATTCTGCAGGCAGATGCAAAGCGAAAGCCAGAGGCAGGAGGATCGCCACGCCGTTAATGGGTCCAAGACCAGGCAACAGCCCGACAATGGTACCGACAAAACAGCCAATCAGGGCGATGACCAGGTTTTCCGGCGTCATGGCCACCGCGAAACCCTGAGAAAGATAAATCCAGGTATCCATCGTTTCTCCGTTAACCCAGCCAGGCGCCGAGTGGTAAGGTGACGTCAAGCAGTCGGTCAAAGGCATACCACAGCAGAATGCCGAGTACCGCGCCGGAAATACCCGCAGCCGGAATGGTTGCGCCGAACAGCATGCCAATCACCACGGTGAGAATGGCGGTGGAGATGGGAAAACCGAGCCATTCGAAACCCCAGGCGTACATCAACAGAACAATCACCATCGTCAGCAGCTTTTGCAGAACGTGACGGCGGGGCCAACTGATGGTGTCGGGATGGCGCAACAGCAGCGCCACGGCGCATACCAGCATCAGGCTGATAATGCCAAGTGGAAAGGGACGCGGCCCAACCGGCTCATAGCTGTATTCGCTGGTGATTTGCCAGGCCACGAACAGCCCGGCTATACAGAGCAACAGCCAGATACCTGCAAAAATACGATCGCTCATCATCTTTGCCTCTGCGCTTATTTCGCCAGACCGAAGGCTTTCGCCTGCTCACGGTAATCCATGACCTGCTTTTTCACGTATTCGTCGAGCTGCTTACCGCTCATGTTGAATTCAAACAGGCCGCGCAGATCGCGCTGCTTTTTAAACTCATCGGTCTGCTGGAGTTTGTTAAAGGCATCAACCCACCACTGATACTCGGCGTCGCTGACTTTTGGTCCAACGTAGAAGCCACGAATGATGGGCCACACGAGGTCATAACCCTGCTCTTTGGCGGTTGGCACGTTAGCTAACTGGCCTGGCAGACGTTCATCAGAGAACACGGCGAGCACGCGGATTTTGTCGCCGCTAAGATAAGGCACCATCTCGCTGAGATCGCCGGAAACCACCTGGACGTGATTCCCCATCAGCGCGGTGACCGGTTCGCCGCCGCCCTCAAAGGCCACATAGCGCATCTTGTGTGGATCGACGTTGGCTTTTTGCGCCAGCAGCGCCGACTTCATCCAGTCCTGACTACCGATAGAGGCGCCTGCGCCAATGACCACGCTGTTAGGATCTTTCTCCATAGCCGTCAGCAGATCTTTCAGCGTTTTCCATGGTGAGTCCTGGCGTACGGCAATCATGCCGTAGTCAGTGCCCACGCTTGCCAGCCAGCGGACATCATCAACGCCGTAGCGACCAAACTTCCCTTGTGACAGGTTCAGCAGCGAGCCGCCGGAGAATGCCACTACGGTACCCGCTTCAGCC
This sequence comes from Citrobacter sp. RHBSTW-00599, assembly GCF_013784065.1. Taxonomy (NCBI): domain Bacteria; kingdom Pseudomonadati; phylum Pseudomonadota; class Gammaproteobacteria; order Enterobacterales; family Enterobacteriaceae; genus Citrobacter; species Citrobacter sp. RHBSTW-00599. Next base: position 1,210,150 of record NZ_CP056717.1, read on the forward strand.
GGACGTTGCGCGACGATCGCGTTATAGGCCACGGCGCCAACGCCACCGGGCATGTAGGTTACGCGCATTGGTTTTTCGATAGCGCCGGTTTCCATCATGCTCACTTGAATCAACTTACAGGTGAGATCGAAACCACCGCCAGGTTTAGCAGGGGCGATACATTCTGTGCGCGATGGCGCTTGTTCCGCCAGAACAGAGGTACTCATCAGTAAAATGCTTGCAGTAAGGGTACGAAGTAACTGTTTTTTCATTGTTTATCCTCACGCCGGAAAACCGGATTTTCGGGTACGGAAGAAGATTTTTGTGATTATGTGAGCCGATGTGTAGCAGTTCGGTTGCATGATTGTTAAAACATTAACCTTTCAATTCCCTTTCAATGCGGCAGAAACTTTACAGGATGTGATATGCGTCTCTTATTAGCGGAAGATAACCGTGAGTTAGCTCACTGGCTGGAGAAAGCGCTGGTGCAAAACGGTTTTGCCGTCGACTGCGTTTTTGATGGCCTGGCGGCCGACCATCTTTTACAGAGCGAAACGTACGCGCTGGCGGTGCTGGACATCAATATGCCGGGACTGGATGGTCTTGACGTCGTTCAGCGCCTGCGCAAACGCGGGCAGGCGCTTCCTGTGCTGCTGCTGACGGCGCGCAGCGCGGTGGCCGATCGGGTGAAAGGATTGAACGTCGGGGCCGATGATTATCTGGCAAAACCGTTTGAAATCGAGGAGCTGGATGCCCGGCTGAGGGCTTTGCTACGCCGCAGCGCGGGGCAGGTGCAGGGCATACAGCAACTGGGCGAACTGGCGTTTCACGATGAGGGCTATTTTCTGTTGCAGGGGCAGCCGCTGGCGCTCACGCCGCGCGAACAGGCATTGCTGACGGTGCTGATGTACCGTCGATTGCGACCGGTTTCGCGTCAGCAGTTGTTTGAACAGGTCTTCAGTCTAAACGATGAGGTCAGCCCCGAAAGCATTGAATTGTACATCCATCGTCTGCGTAAAAAGCTACAGGGAAGCGATGTGCGCATCGCCACGCTACGCGGGCTGGGCTATGTGCTGGAGCGTAGCGATGAAGTGGGTTAAACCCCAATCGTTGTACCTGCAACTGCTGATGTTTCTGGGTTTGCCGCTCATGTTGTTGTGGGGGCTGTCGGCATTTAACAGCTATGTCAGCGCGCTACAGGCGGCGACGCAGGCGTATGACCGGACGCTGCTCTCGTCTGCCAGAACCGTCTCCGAGCGACTGGTGGTGCACAACAAACAGCTGGAAGTGAATGTGCCGTGGGTGGTGCTGGACAGCTTTGAGCTGAATATGAACGACAGGTTGTATTACAAGGTGGTCGATCCGGCGGGGAAGGTTATCTCAGGTTATGACGATTTACCTGCGATGCCGCCTGCGACATCGCGTACGCGGCTTTATCCGGCGCTGGCGTGGTTTTATCACACTGAATATCGCGGGGAGGCAATTCGCGTGGCGCGTCTGCTGCAGCCCGTCAACGAGGGCGGCATTATCGGCATGGCCGAGATTTATGTCGCCGAAACGCTGCAATCGCGACGTTACCTAGCGCGACAGCTGCTGTTTTCCTCGTGGGTTTCGCAAGGGCTGCTGGTGCTGCTCACGCTGGTGCTGGTCGGCTGGCTGCTGCGTCGGGTGTTACGCCCGATGCGCCAGCTGTCATCGCTGATGGTGCGTCGCGAGCCTGGGCTGCTGACGCCGCTGCCGGAGCTGCTGCCGTGGTCGGAAACCCGTCTGTTGATTGTGGCATTCAACCGTTATCTGGACAGACTTCGCGGCCTGATCTCTCGCCAGGAACGCTTCAGCGCGGATGCTTCTCATCAGCTTAAAACGCCGCTGGCGGTGCTAAAAACTCAGGCGGCGGTGGCCCTCGCCAGCCAGCAGCCGCAGCAATGGTATGAGAGTCTGCAAGCCATGAGCTCCACGCTGGACAACACCATTCAACTGACGGAAAGGCTGTTACAGTTGTCGGCTGTGAAGCGCAAAGAGCAAGGAGAAAGGCACTTCTCGCCGGTTAATTTGTATGAGGTGGTGCAAAGCAGTTGTTTCACGCGACTGGCGCAGGCGCGCAGTAAAGGGATCGATCTGGGCTATGAAGGGGAACAGGATGCGGTGTGGATTGAGGGCGATGAAGTCCTGCTTGGCGAACTGTGCGGGAATCTGCTGGATAACGCACTGAAATACACGCCGCCGCATGGTGTGGTAACCGCCCGTCTGCTGCGAAACGGAGAGGCAGTGGTGCTGGTGGTTGAAGATAGCGGGCCGGGTATCGATGAGCAGATGGTGCACCAGGCGCTGCTACCGTTTCATCGCCTTGATAACGTCGGTAATGTCCCTGGCGCCGGGATAGGCCTGGCGCTGGTCAACGACATTGCTCGTCTGCACCGCACGCACCCTCAGCTATCACGGAGTGAAACATTAGGCGGGTTGAGCGTACGACTGCGGTTTTTATGCCTGGTGCGAGACGCGCAGGACGATCAGCATCGTCCTGCGCCTGTTATTTAAAGGTCACCGTCGCATTGACAGGAATACTAAATGTGCCGGGTTGGGGAGGATTCTTCAGCCAGAACAGGGTTGCCATGAACTCTTTGCGTCGGCTGTCGCTCTGGTTGGTAAATGCGCTGCTGGCAAAATCGATACGGTTGCCGCTGATAATGTCCCCGGAGCCGGGGTGTGCAGCATCCTGGAGCGTAACGCCGATATCTGGCGTCCCCTGACCGGTAAAAACTGCGCCGCTGTTGCTCGTGGTGCCGGTAAACGTTACCGCGTAGTTGATGCCGCGACATTCATGCTTCCCGGCGGCTTCTGCGGCAATAACGGCAAACTGTTTACTGTGGCTGTTATCTTTTCCCACTTTTGCTTCGGTAATGCTGATCCTGCCAAACTCGACGGTATCCGTTCCTTTGTCAGAGCTGATAGAGACGATCGGTTCGCAGTTGATATAACTGATGTTATTCAGGCCATTAAGCGCGGGGCCAAAGTTTTTTGCCGGATTGCTGGTGGAGCAATGCGAACCGCAGGCGTTAATGCTGCCAATACCGTCGACGACGAAAACTTTGTTGATGGTGCGACCGGCCAGCGCAGGCAAAGGATCCGGGAGTTTTCCGGTAGCGACCAGACTGAGGTTAAAGGTGAAAGAAAATGTTTGTGGGCGCGCCTGGCAGTCACTGGTATGGCTGTGGTTATTACTCCTGCAGTAGTTGTCTGAACCTGTTCGGGGCAACGTTGCCTTATATTGGGTGGTGACGGCCTGGGCGCTTTGATCGTAGGGGCGACCATCAATGCTCACCACCAGTTTCATATTGGTTCCCTGCAGAAAATGCGCAAATTCATGATCAGGGTCGATGTAGATTCTGGCGGCTTCGCCGTGGGGCATATAGTCTGTGTCGCGGCAAGTGACGCTAACGGTTTGCGGATTGGACACCCAAACGGTGTCCCCAGCGGTGGTACTGTGGCTGATTTTAATGGGATCAACGTGTACGGAGACGCTGTTTGCTGTACAGGTAACCGCATAGCTTGCACTACTGAATATCGGCAAACAAAGTAGCACCACAAGTTTAACTATTTTTAACGGATTCATTGATTGCACCTTACGAGCCGACGCACTGGGCGGTAATTTGTGTATATCCGATTTTCTTCACCGGCTGGTTATGGTTATCCGGCATTTGAATAAAGCAGTGTTCATTTGCATGGGAGCCCCAGCGCACTTCCAGGCGAGAATTGTCTTCCACACCGCTGGCATACAGTGCGCCATGCATACCGACCAGACCGTGGCTACGACCTTTGGTATCTCGTACGTTCGCGCCGACCGGGGGGGCAATATTGCCGGGCATGACGGCATTGACCAGATAGTTGCGGCCGCTGAAGGTTTCAAACACCACTTTGCCGATGGCTTTCTCTGTTGGAACAATTTTTTTCTGTGCCTGCGGAATATCCAGCCCGGCACCAATATCAGCGGTATTCAGACTCACCACGTTGTAATGCCATGCGTCTGCGGCGGTAAGGACCGCATAGCCGTTACCGTCAATTGCCACGCCATTTTGTTGCTGGATATGGACACCGTCGGCATTTTTGGCCTCGACCAACACCATGGTATCGCCAGGAGAGTGCATGAGCGTCACGCCGCCTGCGTGCAGCATTGCCCCGCCGCTGATGCCCATATTCATATTCTGGTAGTTGCGTCCTGCGCTGTAGCCCCCCTGAACATTCATCTTGTCGCCTTGCCAGGCGGCGTTAACCCCGGCAGAGGAATCCTGTCGATCGGTGGTACTGCCCTGAACGCCCCAGCTCAGACGATCGTCAAATGCTGTATTGCTGTAGCTGGTGGAGTAGCTGTCGCCATTCTGCTGGCTATGCATGATGTTGGTGGAGACAAAGCCGCGGCTATCCATGAAATCGAATGGAATGGAAAGCGTCAGGTTGATACTGCGGTCCTGGTAGTCGTACTGGTTACGGGTATCCTGTACATAAACGCTCCAGTTGATTTTCCCCAGTGTATCGTTGTAACCCAGCTGTATCGTGCGGTCGTGACTCCCGTTGTGCCAGTAGTTTTGCTGGCTGGCGCTGACATAAAGAGAGGCGTTATCCCACAAACGCTGGTTAACAGAGACCTCAAAACGTTGGCGGCGATTATTGTAGTTAGTGGTGTAGTAATGCTTTTTGTTGTGCTCTTCGCCAGGAAAACGCAGTTGTTGATTCGGGTCGTCATAGGCGATGTCGTAATAGCCCGAGGACCAGCTGTTATGCTCGTTAATGGTGTCGCTAAAGCTGTAATAACCGGAGGTATTGTAGCGGTAGCCTACCAGACGGAAATCCGTACCGTACTGGTTCAGCGATTTGGAGTATAAGAAACGGTAACTTTGTCCTGTGGACGCATCTCCACTGGCAAGCTGCGCTCTGGCGGTAGTGATATCGAAAGAGATCGCGCCGAACTGGTGCAGATCCTGAGCGATCCCGGTGGCAATCGCATTATAGCTTTCTGCGGTCAGGAAACCACCGTACAACGTGGAGCCAAAGCTGAGACCATAACTCAATGTGCCTTGAACAAAGCGGGGCCGCCAGCCGCCGCTGTAACCGTCGCGGTATTCCCCTGCCGTAAACTGAAAGCGGTTGTTACCTGCACGCAGCATGTTCGGGACCGCTGAATAAGGCACACTGAAATTACGCCGACTGCCATCGGCTTCAATAACGCTGACGTTCAGGTCGCCGCTTTGGTTGCTGGGGTTGATATCGTCAATGTCAAACGCGCCTGGCGCGACGTTTTTACTGTAAATCAGATAGCCATTTTGACGGATTTCTATTGTGGCATTGCTATTGGCGACGCCGCGAACGACTGGCGCAAAATCGCGTTGGCTATCAGGCAACATGTTTTCATCGCTGGTGAGCTGTGCCCCGGTAAACTGGATGCTGTCAAACACATCGTCGTCCGTATAGGTTTGCCCGAAGCGCAAGCGGCTACGCAGCGCAATAATATTACGTTCCACCCACGTGGAAACCGCCTGCCATTGACGGCCTGAACCGCTGGCATAGTTGAAAGTAGACTGGTTGCGAAAATGCCATCCCGCCAGGTTTATACCGTTGGCAAAACTGGCAAAAACAGAGTCATGATCCTGACCCTGTTCAATCAGGTGCGTCGTATTGGCGTTGTAGCCGACAAAAGCGGCATTAATCCCATCGTCATAGGCCGATTCAGGCACGGCGTCATGCGCAGTCGAAAGCAGAAACGCTTCTGGTACTGAAATATCAATGCGCTGGTAGTTTGCATCTGCCGTCAGGCGACTGTTTGCGATCAGAGCCGTGAGCTCCACGCAGGTATCGGCGTTACCTTCAGGGATTTTAATCCCGTATTTGCGCAGATCGTCCGCGCTCAGGCAAGGTTGCGGCTTGCCTTGTGGTTGACGTCTTTTAAAGTCAACATTGCGCGTTTCGACGAAGCTATGGTCTAGATATATATCGTATTCAAACGTGCCTTCGCTAAGTCCGTCATTACGGGCTATTTGCACTACGGAGGTAATATTTTGCGTACCATGTACAAAACGGGTATTAAACTGCGGCGTGCTGCTGGCGTATGCAGGTATGCACACGGCCAGCGTTGACAGCGTAAAGAGGGTGTACCGTTGCGGCTGCTTATTTTTTTTCATCATGTGCAACCCTAACTTAATTGCAAGATACCGGGACGTTATTAACCGCGTTAGTGCCGCCGTAATCATCTACCCAGCTAAAACCGATATGGCTGACTTTTTGCTGTGACAACGCAAACGTGCGTTCGCCATGCGGATTAACCATGTCGGCATCGATGTTTTGGCCGTTAATATGTAATTGCGTCAGGGAGATATGTAACGGCGTCGCATTGACTGCCCGCAGAGTATGACCGTGGCACTGCCACTGTAATTTCTCAACGGCTTCAGGTAGCGTCATATTCAGCCCAACAGGGCGATAAAATAGTTTGATGCGAATACGCTGCGCCAGCTGTAAGGTATTTTCTTCATTCTCGATGGTGGGGATTTCCTGCACATTAATCCACACTACAGATTCAACATCCTCAGGAAAGCCATTGCCCTGATAAATAGCTCGCAACACGGCTGATTTATGGCCATCAAGTTTCAGGATCGGGGGCGTAATTAACATTGGCAGATTGGCTGGTGTCTCATCCGGATTACCATTATCCAGCCACGTCTGTACCATATATGGCTTGTCTGTATTATTGTTGACGTCAAACATCGCCGCTTTATCGTTCTCATTATAAATAACGCGCGTTTGACCCAAATTAATTGCGCTGTGAGCGGTGCTAACCACACACAGCAACAGGTAAAAGAATATTTTATTCATCAGGTGCACTTTCCAGGTTCAGGGAAGAGTGCCATCCATAGCAATCAACGTCCGTTATTTATAAATGACGGTGTAATTCATATCCGCAGTGATCGTGCCAGCTGCAGGCAGCGTTGCGCCAATTTGCTGATATTTGGCGACCAGATCGATTTGTGCATCGCCATTTTGATCTGCTGTTAAGCTCACCTCATTACTACCGGAAGCGAAATCGAGGGCATGACCCGCTTGATCCACTTCGATGCCAACATCGGTGGCAGAAGCCGAGCCACGTTTCGCTTCCAGAAGTGCTGTGTTACTGCCAGGGGTTTTACCAGTAAAGACCACCACATAGCCGCTTCCTCCAGTTACCCCACTACAGCCGCTAAATTGCAACGTAAACGGAGTATCACCGGTGCTAGAGCCCGCGCCGCTAAATAGCTGGTTGGTAACTTGTGGCAATGCCACTGTTTTACCTGGCTGGTTTGCTGTGCTCACCACGCAGGTACTGGCAACAATTTCACCGGTAAAATGGACCGTCGCGGTGGCTTTAGAACCTGTTGCGGCAGTGGTAACGTAATTCGCTGCTGCGCCAGCATTAGCGGCAAACAAAGCGACCAGTACACTGCTGGTAAGTGCAGTTTTCATCATCATAACTCCGTTAAATTTATTATTTACCCAGAAAAGTACTTGTCAGAGGCACAGATTCAGCTGGAGTTCATCAACGTCAAAAAATGATGTAGGACTTCATTTGAAAGAAATGATTAACGTGCGTAAATTGCTCAACAAGTAATCCGGTGCGGATATTATTTATTTGCGAAAAATAAGTAAACAAAATTTTTTGGCATGATTGAATGGCTTTGGAAGGTGTTTTTATATATATCTTAACAAAAGTGTATACATTGTTATCAATAATTCGTTGGGGCGATTTACGCTGCTTTTAACAAAATTTTAATGCTGTCATTTATTCTCTTCTCTTTATTTTAAATCGATGTGTTGGTAAGCGCTGAAAATTCTGATGTTAAAGGTGTGTTCATGCAGAATGTTGACATTAGTAATATGTAACACGCATTTTCTCAATGATTGGCTATCGTTTTAATTTAAGCCATGCTTGCCACTTCTACTCATCGGAGTTGCTACAATTATTTAAACTAAATTTTTTTACTATTCGTTTTTTTTTGAATTTTGAGCGTGAAAATGAAAGCAATCGCAGACTCTTCGTAAAATACCTTATTTATAATAAGGTTGCTAATCATTGCTTTGTAAATGTGTTACTAAGTTATTTTTATGGTGGGAATTATAAATAGACTTATTGATTTCTTCTTGTCGCTCTCCAGGACTCTCATCACTGACCATAGCGCAACGAGGTTTGGACAAAGTATTGCTTTTTGTAAGGTTAACGCGTTGTCAGGCGATCATCATGTGATTCTACCCGTGGTAGCTTATGAATTGTGAACTGTCAATGACGTTTATGTTGCAATTAATCATGTTTTTTAAGGATGAAATTAAAAAATATTACCAATAAATAATCATCTAAATCATTGGGTTGCATTTGTATGGTGCGAAACCCATCACATTGTATTACATTGTTTTTTACATTTAATGACTGTGTGCCATTGCGTTTTTAAGACTTGTGATATAATTAGCAACATAAATGAGGAAAAAAACAATTAAAAATCAATAAATAATGGGCTGAGATATGCTTAAAAAATCGCTAAAGATTAGCAGCCACGGATATCCAGTCTTTTTAAAGCTGGTCGATTTCATTGTAATCAATCCGACGTTAATTTTTAGCGCCCATCTGTTAGGTCTGGCACCATTTAACACCATTGCCATTCTGAGTATTCTCTTCTCAGTCTTTTTCTTACTGTTTGCTGAATACATTAAAATGTATCAACAAAAGATTAAGACGATCGGTTTACGTAATCAAAAACGGTTGGTTTTTTGTACGCTACTGGCGATTTTTTTTAACGAACTGGTCAGCATGACGGTGGCTGAACCCGAGTCTCTCGGCTACTTAGACAAACTGCCTTCCCCCTTTTATTCAGCGATTATTTACTGGTACTTCATCCCATTACCTTTTCTTTATTACATTCGCTTTTTCATTTTTAAATATTCAACGAAAAAGAGTATGCGCGTGGCGATTATTGGTCTGACCGACAATGGTCTGGCTGCAGAAAACGCGTTAATGGATGAATACGCTAATATCACATTAGATCTGGCTTTTTATGATGAGCGCGCCTTATCCCGCTGTGGCGATATCGTCGATAAGGTAAAAAGCCCCTTTCGTGGGCCGGTGATCAATCTGGTTGAGGAAGCCCGGCAGGGAAATATAGACGAAATCTACATCGCTTTACCGATGGTAGCTTTACAACGCATTCGTCATTTTTTGGCGATGATGTCAGACACCACCGTAGATACGTATATTGTTCCTGACTTCTACACCTACAGTAACAACATGTCCAAGCTACGCTCCATTCACAACCTGCAAACTATTGGAATTTTTAGTTCGCCGTTTGAAGGGGCGGGGTCGTTTATCAAGCGGGCGGAAGATTTGGTACTTGGTAGCATCATTATGGTGATGATTTCTTCGCTGATGTTGGCCATTGCCATTGGAATCAAACTCACTTCCCGCGGGCCAGTCTTTTTCAAACAAGATCGGTATGGTCTTAGCGGGCAAAAAATTAAGGTCTGGAAGTTTCGCTCGATGCGCGTTATGGAGAACGCCGATACGGTTATTCAGGCCACTAAAAACGATCCGCGGGTAACCAAATTCGGTAGTTTCTTACGCCGCACCTCACTGGATGAACTACCGCAATTTATCAATGTATTGCAGGGAAGTATGTCGATTGTCGGTCCCAGACCTCATGCGGTTACGCATAATGAGCAGTACCGTAAACAGGTCGAAAATTACATGATCCGCCATAAAGTTAAGCCTGGGATCACCGGGCTTGCGCAAATCAACGGTTTCCGCGGGGAAATCGATGCGCTTTATAAGATGGAAAAAAGGGTTCAGTACGATATTGAGTACATTCAAAACTGGTCTTTATGGCTGGATATAAAAATTATTATTAAAACTATTTTTAAAGGATTTATCGGTAAGAATGCATACTAAATTACTCGTTATTACCGGAATCGTGATATCGCAGCCCGTATGGGCTGATTTAACACCGAAATCACACATTGGCTTTGCGGGGATCGACTTCCAGGGCAAGGTCGCTGTGGACTATGGTTATAATGATAACGTGTCTTATCAGCCACATAGCAGAGATGCTATCGGTTCCTCGTTTCAGAGCGCAGCGCCCGTTTTGAGTATGATCGGAGAGCGCGGTCAGGATAAGTATTTACTGATGTACTCCGGTGATTATCGTAACTACTCAAGCGATTCCGCTGATAACTATAACGATCATTTTTTCCGTTTTAACGGTGCCTGGCGCTATGGGCTCAAGCACGGCTTAACACTCAATCTGGAGGATACGCTTGGGCACGAATCCCGCGGTCGAGGGATCACTGAGGGGTTTCTACCGGGTCAATTCGAGCAGTATGGGATTAAATCTCCGCTGACGACGAATTTTATTAACAGTGAATTGCGCTATAGCTATGGCGCGCCGGATGGGCGCGGGAAAGCGGAACTGGCGTTGTTATACAAAAAACTGACGTTCGGCAATACGTCCGACGCCCAGGAGAGTAGTGAAGATTTCTACAATTATATTCAGGAACAGGAATGGCACGAAAATAGCCTGGTGGCAGAAATTTTTGACCAATACACATCCAGAACGCGTTTTCGCTATAGCTTTATTACTAACCAGCGTCACTATGATAACAACTCAGAAAAAGACACTAATGAGTATTATTTGCTGTATGGCCTGAAGTCGCAGTTGACGGGAAAAACCAATGTCGACATGAATATTTCATGGTTGTACAAGACATTTGAAAACAACGCAAACTCGCATGATTTTAATGGTCTAAACTGGGATGTAAAAGGGGAGTGGAAGCCGTTACAACAGTCTGTTTTCACGGTGCACTCAGCGCAAAGCATTAAAGACCCATCGGAAGTTGGGGGATATATTTTAGTCACCCAGTATGGTCTTTCTTACCAGCACTTCTGGTTAGGCAACCGTTTCTCTACCTTGCTGGATTACTCATACACTTCAGAAGACTATAAAAAACAGAATAAAGATCGGCATGATAAAGATGGGGTATTTAGCGTAACCATGAGCTATGACTACACACCGTCGGTCAATTTTGAGATTAAATATCAAATAGATACGTTGAATTCGAATAAGGATACTGATTCGTTTTATATCGGTCCCAACGACAATCAGGAAGTCATCAGAACGTTGGGTTATGATAATTCTATGATTATGCTTAAAGCTAAGGTTCAGATCTAAAATGAAAATAATAGAACTGTGCGCGGTTTTGCTATTCAGTATCCTGATGGTCGGATGCACAACGTCCAGCCCGAGATTAATGGACGATCCTGCTACTGTTCAGCAGGATTACCGACTTGGGGCAGGGGATACTGTCAATATCGCTGTTCATGGTCAACCCGATATGACGATGCGGTTTATTTTGGATAAGAGTGGGGAGATTAATTTCCCGTTTGTTGGTGCTCTTATATTAAAAGATAAAACTGTTGAACAGGTGACTAACGAATTAACTCAACGCCTGACCGGAGATTATTTTACTACTCCGATGGTGACGGTGAGTATTGCCGAGTTCCGTAAATACTATGTTTCTGGCGAGGTGAAAAGTCCGAATGGATTCGCTTATGAGCCAGGACTTACCGTCGAGAAATCTATTGCGCAGGCGGGGGGATTTACAGATCGTGCTGACCGTCAAGATATCAACATTCGCCTGTCAGGTAGCAATCAGCTGCTTGAGAATGTTGATTTAACGCACTCTGTTCATCCTGGGGATGTCGTGATTATTGGCATGGGGTTCTTCTGACGATGAAACTATCAATAGTGGAAAACGGCAAAAAACGAGAAAGCACTGTTGAATTCTCCCGCTTTGCCAAAGCGCTGAAAAAGAACGCCTGGAAAATCGCGCTGGCCGGTATCGTTGCCGGGGTCGTGGCTTATCCGTTAATAAGCATGATGTCCTCAAAGTATGTATCAACGGCGACGGTGCTGATTAAGGCGCAGGCCGATAACATTTCTCCGTTCCCACAGGTTGATGGTTTCGATTCAACGCGCAGTGGTTACTACGAAACGCAATATGCGTTGATGCATTCACGAATTGTGCTCGAGCAAGCCGTTCGCGATATGAAGCTGGATGAAAATCCGGCATTTACCGGGGAAAAAGCCGATGCTCAGGGCGCTGATAGCAGTGAAAGTCGGCAACTGAGAATGGAGCTGGCGCTGAAAACGTTGTCGAAAAACCTGAATGTCATCGGTATTCGGACAACGAACCTCGCCTCTATTACCTATGAATCGACTTCGCCCCAGGTTGCGGCTGATATCGCCAACGGCGTCGCGCAGGCTTTCATCAACTATACGCTGGAGCAAAAGCGTCAGAAAATAGAGAAAGCCCGCGAACTGAATTATGAAAAAATGGAAGAGATTCAGAAGTCGATAGCGAAGCAAAAAGAAGAGATGGAAAGCTATCTGAAAAATGCCGGGTTGTTGACCTTTCGCGGTATCGATGGTTTTGAAACCGAGCAGTTAAGTATCGTGACCAATCGTCTGGCCGACGCGACCCAACGTCGTGTTGCCGCTGAATCCGTTTATAACGAGGTGAATGGAGCAGGGAAGTCCGCCGAGAGCGTTATCTCGCTGCCTTCGGTCTCTAACCATGCTCAGATTCAGGATCTGCGCATTGCGTTGATTCAGGCGCAGCGTACGTTGTCTGAACTGCGCAAAGTTTATGGGCCAAAAAACCCCGCCATTTTAAAAGCAGAGGCCGATGTTCAGTCGATCCAAAGCCAAACCGGACGGGTGTTGGGTGAGCTGAAAGTCGGCTTACGTCAGCAATATCTGGCGGCGCTGGCGGATGAAAAGAACTATCAGCAACAGGTGGAACAGCAGAAAGAGATCTTCCAGAAAATGGCGTCAAAACGGGATGCCTGGAACGGCCAAAAACTGTCGTTAGATAAAATGGAAGACCTGTATAAATCGCTCTATCAGCGTACTCAGGAGTTGTCGCTGTCCGGCGTGAATGCCGATGCGGTGTTATACGATCCCGCAGTTCCTGCATTAAAACCGGCGAAGCCGAATAAATCACTGCTGTTGGTGATGGTGGTCATGCTGGTGGTTGTGTTCAGCATCATGTATTTCATTGTCAAAGCGGCGATGGATAACTCAATCGCTAGCCTGAGTCGCATGAAAAAGCGCCTCAACGTTACCCCGCTGGGCGAAATCCGTCGTTTTAGTGGAACCTCAGGGCGTGCGCAAGTGCGGGACATGATCCTGAAGAACCCGCTGAATGCCGATATTGTGCACGGTATCCGTACCCGGATTATGCTGGATAATCGTCCATTACAGACGCTCGCCGTGGCATCGACGGAACACGGTGATGGGCGTTCTTTGTTGGCGAATCTGTTAGCGAACTCCTTTAGTTTTGACCAGAAAACGCTGCTTATTGATGCAGATTTCTTTAATACGGGCGGGCTTTCTTCTGAACTGGCATCAGCTACATCCGTAGGCCTGGCTGAGCTGCTGCGCGGAGAGACTCAGCTTGAACATGCGCGGATCACGCTCAGTGATAATCTCGACTTTATTGCGCACGGCAAGAGCACCATCTCTTCTTTACTGATGTTGTCGTCGGAGCACGTTGAACCCTTAATGCGCGAACTGAAATCGCATTATCAGCGCATCATTATTGATGTTGCTGCTGTGAATCAGAGTCAGGATGTTCAACTGATCAAACGTGCCGTCGATGGGGTTGTTTTCATTGTGAAAGCCGGGGTGGGGTCGGCGGTACACATCGCCAGCGCACTGGATAAGATTGAGGAAAATAACGGCGTGGTGATTGGCGCGGTACTCAATGCGGTTGAAGAAAAAGATCTTGAAACCCAGGAGGGTCTGCGTTCACTTAACTTCAGTACCGATCAACTGATGACGACGCCAGGCCGGGTATGAGTCTACTGAAGAGCGCTTCCACGATAGCCGGTTCATCAGTCATCTCGCAGTTGATTGGTGCGCTGTCTATCTGGTTGATTTCGCACAAGTATGATATGGCTGAGGTGGGGCTTTACGCGCTCAATTACAGCATCGCCGTGGTGGGCGCGCAGGTGTGTACCTTTGCATCGCAGCTTTTAATTCCAAAACAGCACGACGACGAACTGGTACAGAACGTCGTATTTTGCCTGATCCAAAGCACGATCATTGCCTTACCGTACGCCGTACTGACAGCGTGGCTGTTTCACCAGAACATCCTGTTCCTCTATTTGCTGACGCTGGCGACGGCGTGGGTTTTAATCTCGGAAAACCTGTCGCTGCGCACGGCCAATTTTCGTTTTCTGATTTTCCAGCGCATCTCTGTCTCTGTGGTGGTATTACTTTCGGTTCTGGTTACGCATCAGGTGCAACTGTTTTATTGGTCATGGGCCTGCGCGACGATGGTGCTGACCATAAGCTGTATTTTGCATTCGTTTGATATTCGTTCCGTGGCGGCCAGACATTTGCGACCTGCCAGTAACTGGCATTTTTTCAAACAAAATATCCATCACATTACCAAAGTCGGTAGTGCGGAAGTGCTGGCGATGGCCAGCAGCAATTTGCCGATTATGTTGATTAACTTTTGGTTCTCGGCGCTGACGGCAGGTTATTTTTCCGTGGTTAGCCGCTTTTGCCTGGCGCCGGTGGTGATCATCGGCAACGCAGTGCGCAATACTATTTTTTCCAAGTGGTCTATCGACTTCAGAAATAATACCTTTAATTTTCATGAATATACCAGGGTACGGATGCTACTGTTGGTTCTGGGGGTTATCTGTACTCTCGGGGTGTTTATTTTCTATCCAATAGTGATGCGTCTGGGCTTTAGCGAAGACTGGATTAACTCCATTGAAACGTCGCGCTACATGTTGCCCTATTTATTCCCGGCGCTGGCGATAAGCCCTCTGACGGTGATTGAGCTTATTTTTGGTTCCCACCGCTATTTTCTGCGTATCCAACTGGAACAGCTGGCGATTGTGTTATTCGCATTTGTCGTCATTCCCTATTTTCATAAAGATTATGCCACGTCGGTTATCCTGTTTTCTTCACTGACATTTATTCGCTACGCCTTCATTTATCTGAAAATGAATAAGCGAGCCAATCTTCTGAAAGATAAGCCGGTGATACTATGACGCTGAATAGCGGATACTATTTACAGGTTTTTAGCTTTGTCACGCTGATCCTGTGTGGCCTGGTGCAATACTTTACCGGCATGCAGTCGGTGCTCTGGATCCCCTTTTTCCTGACCCTGTTGATGGTGGGATTATTGGTGATGCAGACGCGTGATGGCTCGCTGCAGCTGGATGCGCAGGAGACGATTGTCCTGGCATTGTATTTTTCGTTCCTGATACTGGCCGGAACATCGACGCTGATTCAGGGTGGGATCACCGTCGCGATTGTGGCATTTAAAAATGAAATCGCATTGTCACTGGTGATGATCTGTTTGCTGCTGGGATTTTGCCGGGAGTCGCAGATTTACCGTGCAACGCGCTATCTGTACTGGGTGTTTTACGCGCAAATCCCGGTAATGATTTATCAGGTTTTGCTGGTCGTTCCCCAGCGCGTTGCAGTGCGTGGCGAAGATGAGAAATGGGACTCCGTGGTTGGTACGTTTGGCGGTGACCCCATGGGGGGCGGTAACACTGCTGCAATGGGCCTGTTTTGCTTGTTGATTATGTTGTTAAAAGTCTCTGAGTATAAGCACGGGTTGACCACGTTCAAGTCCATGGCGTTGCACATTGTTCTTGGGATCGGGCTATGTATTATTGGTGAAGTGAAGTTCGTCATTCTGCTGTCACCTCTGTTCCTCGCGTGGGTGTGGATCTCACCGAGCTACGTCAAAGACGTCAGTAAGGTTAATCTGAAGACGCTGTTGGTTATTGTGGCGGGCATGCTGCTGCTTATTAGCCTGTCGATAGTGATCCTCGCGTACTATTATTCTTCCGCGTTTGGCGGCGATCCGTCGAAAAGCTCGTTAAGCATTTTCATCGACTCCTTAAGCTATATCTTTGACCCGAACTACATCATGTCTACCGGGGAGTTAGGGCGCTTTACGACGTTCCTGTTCTGGTTGAAAAATAACGATCTGTGGGGGCTTTCAGGAACGTTATTTGGTTATGGGCTCAACGCCACAAACAGCGGGAGTACGGTGTCGCCGGGCTTTTTGAATATCATTTATAACTTAATTCTCGACTCGACTTCCCTGAGTATGCTGCTGTGGGAAGTCGGGGTGATCGGCACGTTACTTTTTATTAGCTTATTCATTTATATCCTGAAAGTTTGTCAGCCAAAGCCATTACTGACGCTTGAACAACTGGACCAGCAGGATCTTCAGTTGCTGAGCTTTGCACCGGCGTTTAACGCTTTTGCTATCAGTTGCTTAATTAGCTTACCTTACAGCCAGATACTGATGATTACACCGATGTTACAATTCCTGTTCTATTTATCACTAGGATCAAGTTTAGTGATTCGTCGAACCGTCCTTCGCTGTGTAGGGTAATTGTATGGACCAAAAACCGTTTATTTCAGTGAGTATTAAAACACTCAATGAATCTGAATGTATTGAGAAAACGATAGACAGTATCCGCAGGCAGCTTGTTGATTATCCACATAAAATTATAGTGGCAGATAGCCTGTCAACGGATAACACCCAACAGCTTGCGATCGATAAAGGGGTGACCGTGATCTCTTTAACTGACCCAGGCGATCGCTGCTGCGGCGTCGGGCATCAGTTAGGTTATCTGTATAGTGAAGGGGAATATCTGTTGCTGATGGACGGCGACATGGAGCTGGAAGAGGGCTTTGTGGATCAGGCTGTCGCTTTTTTGCAGGCTGAGCCGGAATATGCAGGTGTCGCGGGAACCGTTGAAATGGACGATGCCGTTAACTATGAATTTAAATCGCGTAAGCAGCGTATTAGTAAAATCTATCCGCTTGGAGATAGCGACCATTTAGGCGGTGGTGGGTTATATCGCCGCTCTGCGATTGAGAAAATTGGTTATCTCACCAACCGTAATTTGCACGCTTATGAAGAAGCTGAACTTGGCCTGCGTTTGCTCGATGCGGGTTATAAACTACGCCGTCTGAATATTCCGTATTTTATTCATACTTCGCATACCATGCCGACCTTTCAGATGCTGAAGCACCGCTGGAAAAGTGGATACTATCAGGCACCGGGCGAGCTTTTACGTTGTGCGTGGGGAAAACCTTATTTCGGCAAAGCGTTAAAAATGGTTAAGAACGAGGCGATTTTTTCTGTGTATCTGATTGCCTTGTTTATTGCGGCGGTGACCTTCAATCTCGAACTTTTCGATATTGCATTTCTACCCTTGCTTGCCTTTATTATCTTGAAAACCGTGCAGAATCGATCGTTATTGAACGGATTGCAGAGCGTAATGAACCTGGCCGTGCTTTCTGCGGGACTTGTTAAAGGGTTGACTAAACCAGTACGCGATCCGTTGACTCCGCCTGACAGTAAAATCATTCATGAATAACTAAGGCTGGCGCAATGAAAGTTTTATTAGTGAATAAGTTTTTTTTCATTAAGGGCGGCGCGGAAACCGTTTATTTTCAAGAGCGCGAGATGCTGAAACAGGCCGGAGTACAGGTTATTGATTTCTCGATGCAGCATGAGAACAATTTCCCTTCGGACTATGCGGATTATTTCGTCAGCAATGTGGACTACCACCAGGAGAGCAATCTGCTGGGCGGGCTCAAAACGGCGGTTAACTTTATTCATAATTCGCAGGCCTGCAAAAAGATGCTGGCGCTACTACAAAAAGAGCGTCCGGATATCGTCCACTTCCATAACATTTACCATCAGTTGACGCCGGCGTTGATTAAAGTGGCCCGCAATTTTGGCTGCAAAACGGTGTTGACCGCGCATGACTATAAAATCGTCTGTCCTGCCTATTCCATGCTGCGCGACGGTAAAGTGTGTGATTCCTGTATTACCGGGACGGTTTTCAATGCCTTCAGGTATCGTTGCCAGGAAGGCTCTGCTTCAAAAAGCCTCCTGCTCTCTTTAGAGGCGACCTGGCAATATATTGCGCAAAATTACCAGGCGCTGGATGTGATCGTTTCGCCGAGCGTCTTTTTACGTGGCGTATTGTTGCGTACGCTGCCGAATTCGCGCATTGATGTCATCGTCAATGGCGTTGATGACAGCCGTCCTCTGGGTGAGGTAAGCGATGCGGGCTATATGCTGTACTTCGGTCGCCTGAGCCGTGAAAAGGGTGTGGCAACGTTATTGGCGGCGCATGAGAAAATGCAGAACAAAGCGCCGCTGAAAATTGTAGGGCACGGTCCACTGCACGATGAATTAGTCGCCCAATACCCGGGCGTTGAGTTTTTAGGTTATGTGCAACAAGGGGAAGCTCTCGATAACCTTATTAAGCATGCGCGGGCAGTGATCCTTCCTTCAGAATGCTATGAAAACTGTTCTATGGCGATATTAGAGGCGATGTCCTTAGGCAAGCCGGTGATCGGATCGCGCATCGGTGGCATCCCGGAACAAATTCGTGACGGCATCGAAGGGATTTTATTCGAACCTGGCAATGCGCAGGAGTTAGCAAATGCGATGGATGCACTGGCCGACTCGCCAGAGAAGGCGCGGGTCATGGGCTTACAGGGTCGTGCGCGATTGAGTGAAAAATATGCGCTGAGTAAACATATGGATACTCTACTGGCGCTCTATAAAGAACTGCTGAGCAGGCCATAGTATGAGTAAAAAAATAACGGTTTTTGGTACGCGTGGTATTCCCGATGTATTGGGCGGGGTGGAGACACACTGTCAGAATCTATATCCTGCCATTAAGCAGCAGTTGGACGTTGATATTTGCGTGATTGCACGCTCGCCGTATGTAAATTACAAACGATCGTTATATAAGAAAGTTGAAACCTACGCGCTGTGGGCACCCAAAAAGCGCTCGCTGGAAGCGATTGTCCATTCCGTTTTAGCGGCATTTAGGACAAGTATCGACCATTCAGATATTGTGCATGTCCATGCTATCGGGCCTGGGCTTGTGATCCCATTATTACGCATGTTAGGGAAGAAGGTGGTGTTCACCCACCATGGACCTGATTACGATCGTCAAAAATGGGGATTTGTTGCTAAAAAAATATTGCTGCTGGGTGAGCGTTGGGCAGTGAGATATGCCAACGAAGTGATTGTGATTTCTGAGGTTATTAATCAACTGATCCAGAAAAAACACGCTCGCTATGATGCGCATTTAATTCACAATGGCGTCAACGAGCCGCGGTCGTTATCTGCGCTGACCATCGACAATACGCTCTCCCGCTTTGGGCTGCAGCCGAAAAACTACCTCGTGGTGGTTGGGCGATTTGTGGAAGAAAAAGGGATGCATGATGCCATCGCCGCCTATCAGCGCAGCGGTTTAACTATGCCGTTAGTGTTAATTGGCGATGCGGATCATCCGACCGAATACAGCATTTGCCTCAAAAAGCTTGCCGCGGACACGCCTGGCGTTGTGATGACGGGGTTCTTGCGTGGTGATGAGCTTCAGGCGGTGTTTTCGCAGGCCCAGCTGTTTGTGATGCCTTCATACCATGAAGGATTGCCCATTGCGCTGCTGGAAGCGATGTCATTTTCTCTTCCTGCCGTCGTCAGTGATATTCCGGCTAACCTCGAAGTTCAACTGCCGTCCGAGGCCTATTTTAAGGTGGGGGATGTGACCAGCCTGGCCGAAAAACTAACCGAGTGGGCGGCAACCAATAGCGTGGACTATCGTGTATATTTGCAAAACTATAACTGGCATGAAATCGCCAAAAAGACGATTAACGTCTATCACTCAATTGATAAAGATATAGGTTAATTTTGACCAGTCCTCAAAATCGTCCTCCCGTCATCGAACGATTTTATGCTCATCTTGACGAGCCGATTGCGCAAGGGTTGACCCCTGAACAAAAAGAAGGGGTGGAAAAAGCGATCCTGGCCTCGACTCTGACTTCGCGGCATCAGATCGATATTCGCCGAAGCTTTCCCTTTTTCAGTAAACGCTATTATCTGGTTTTTTTGTTTGGCAGAGATTTGCGTCGGCAGCATCGTCAGGAATCGACCCTGTCGAGAATATTGCTCACTTTTTTGCTGCTGATAGCCGTGTTGTTCGTTACCTGCTGCGTATTGCTGACGCTGTATATGATCAAATCAGCATTAGGTATTGATGTGTTCCAAAATTTTCATGTGGGTATATGGGACTGGTGGTTAAGTCTGAAAAACCGCTAGCGTAAACAAACCTGTGGAGGGCGTCACTGCGATGAAGTGTAAATGGGTTTCTGCGCTGTTGTTGATGTCTTTTCCGTTGGCGGTTATGTCCGCATTAACGACCGTAACCCCCAAAGCATTAACGGGCCCGCTAACCAATCCGGGGATTGGCGTGGCAAGTTTTCATCAGGGGTACGGTGAAACGCTGGGTCTGGCGGATTATCCCAATACCGGATTTGAATACGAGCGATTTTACTGGCGAGAGCTGGAGCCTGTTGAAAGTCAGTATAATTTTGCGCTGGTGGATGATGCCTTCAAATACGCGGCAGCGCATCGTCCCGCGATGAATGTCGGGCTGCGGTTTATGGTGCTTGCCGATCCGGGGGATGGCACCAAAATTCCCGATTGGCTGATTAAAAAAGGCGTGAAAGGCCGCTGGACGCCCGATAATAAAACATTTATTCCGGATTTAAGCGACCCGCTGTTTATTGAGTACAGCCAGCGTCTGCTGAACGCATTCGGAAAACGCTACGACGGTAATGCGAATCTCGCTTTTGTGGATATCGGCATGGTGGGGGCCTGGGGGGAATGGCATAACAGCAATTTCCCTGAGCTGAAACCACTGTTGGAGCAGTACTCCACCGCGCAGTTAGACCGCTACGTCGCAATGCACTTTTCTGCCTTCCCTTCGACGCCGAAAATAATGTTGATGAGCGGTGGGCAAAGTCTGGCGAATGCGGTGGCGCGAGGGGCTGGATGGCGGGCGGATTGCTGGGGTGACCTGCGCGTATTTTCGGACTCCTGGAGCCATATGGCCGATGATTACCCGCAGCGATTACTGGCAGCACAGCAGAGCTATTCGGGGTTTAACGATGCCTGGAAACGTGCGCCGGTCAGTCTGGAAATCTGTTCATATATGCAGGACTGGAAGAACACCTTCCACTATACGCGTGCCGAAGTGCAGGGCATTTTTGACTGGGCGGTCAAGCAGCACGCCAGCACGATCAACCTGAAATCGAGAGCGATACCCAGCGATTATCGACCGATTGTTGATGATGCGCTGACCAAACTGGGCTATCGGTTTCGCTTAGCGTCTCTGAGCCATGAGTCTGTGTGGGACGGCGGACAAACGTTGAGGTTGAACAGTACCTGGTATAACGAAGGTATCGCACCGATTTATCTGCCCTACACGCTGGCATTTCGTGTGGTGGATAGCGCCAATAAGGTGGTGGCGCAGGGGAATGCGGCGGATGATATACGACGTTGGCTCCCGGGCGTTTATCAGGTTAGCTACGCATTGCCCATGCCGGGCCGACTGGCGAAAGGGCAATACGCCATTGAGGTTTCGATGCTGGATAAATCCGGGGCGGCAAGAATTAACTTTGCCAACGAAGGAAAGCAGAGCAGCGGCTGGTATCGCGTATCAACGATAACGGCACGCTAACCCGTCATGGCAACGAGCCTGAGGCTAAGGCTCGTTGCCGGGTACATCAGATGTTATAACCATTCGGGTTGTTTTTTTGCCAGTTCCAGGTGTCACGCATCATTTCATCAAGGTTGTAGATGGCCTTCCAACCTAACTCTTTGTATGCCAGTGACGGGTCAGACCAACATTCGGCAATGTCGCCGGGCCTTCTGTCGACAAACTGATAGCTTATTTTTTTCTGCGCCGCTTTTTCAAACGCCTCAATCAGATTAATCACAGAATAACCGACCCCGGTACCGAGATTAATCACCTTATAGGCAGCGCCTTTATTCTGGCTATCCAGCGCGGCTAAATGGCCGGTCGCCAAATCCATGACGTGGATATAATCACGAACGCCGGTGCCGTCGGGGGTTGGATAGTCATTACCGTACACCGACACGGTTTTCAGCTTACCAATCGCAACCTGGGAGATGTACGGCACCAGGTTATTGGGGATACCGTTGGGATCCTCACCAATCCGACCCGATGGATGGGCGCCTACCGGGTTGAAATAGCGCAGGCAGGTAATGCGGAAGTCGGGCTGCGCGCGGGAGAAATCGGCCAGAATCTGTTCGACCATTAATTTAGAGGTACCGTACGGATTGGTGGTTCCCCCCGTACGCGATTGCTCGCTCAGCGGCACGCTTTCCGGATTACCGTATACCGTAGCTGATGAGCTAAAAATGAATCGATTAACGCCTGCGGCCAGCATCTCATCCAGTAAAACCAGCGTTCCAGTGACGTTGTTTTCGTAGTAAGCAAGGGGTTCTTTTATCGACTCGGAAACCGATTTGAGGCCCGCAAAATGAATGACATCGGTGATGTTATGGTTGGCGAAAATGTTTTTTAATGCCTGCCTGTCGAGAACATCAGCGATATAGACAATGGGTTCCCTTCCTGTGAGTTCCGCGACCCTGTCCAGCGAGATTCGGCTGGCGTTTGCCAGATTATCGATGACAACGACATCATCGCCTCTTTCCAGTAGCGTTAAAACAGTATGTGAACCAATATAACCTGCACCACCAGTGACAAGAATAGCCATATGGACTCCAGAAAAATGCTAAAAACCCGAGCGATTTTCCACCAATACCACCCAAGGATCCAGGGGATCAGTTATTTTGCCGGGAAAGGTATACGTTTCTATATTTTATCATACACTTATAGGATATTTTTTTAAAGATTGCCAACAGACTGAACTTATTTATTTTTGTATCATAGGCAATATAGTTACTTGAAAAATTTAGCGTGTGAACGCCGTCACTGTGGTTGATCGACGAATTGATTTGTTCGATCAGATTCTCATCAAAAGTAGCGTCATTCAGTGTGACTAATTCTTTGATGTAGATAGATTTTCCATATGTTTCAGGTGTGCATTCCTGGGTTAAGAAATACATTTTGTTATCGACAAGATAAGGCGCACCCGCTCCCCGATGATGATGATTGCTCACCTTCAATGCAGGAGTAATTCTCTGCCACTGTCCGTGAAGATGCTCTGCCGAATGAATAATTATTTTATTATCCATGGTGGTCGACATAAGATAGCAGGTCTCATTCATTGAAAGAAAAATGTTATCTGTCACTTCGGTGTCAGAGATTAGAACTTTAATTTTCTTCCAGCGTGTAGGAAACTCTACTGACTGAAACAGTATCACTTCTTTTCTTTCTGATGATTCAGGAATCATGAAGAGCTGATCGTTAATATTAATCAGGAACGGAAATGACAAATGACACATCAGGTCGTCAAAACCTTCAAGTTTCACGTCATCAATTTCAACCAGTTCACGATCAAGAATACGGCATCGGAGCGTGCCTTTCGAGTTGCGAAAGCTAAAAGCTTCATAAAAAACATACAGTTTATCATCTTTTTCAATAAGAAAAGGATCGGCTTGAAACGTATATTCCTTTTTTAACTGCTGTGCAGCGGATTTATTTAATATATCCAGTGTGTTATCTGGGAATTGGTGTGTACCATGATCCTTAATAATCATGATATCCCATGATTCATGATAGAATAACATATTTATTATTCGTTTTAATTTCGCTAGCATTTGCGTCAGCTCCTTTTTATCGCCTGCACCATTATCAGAATTGATATCGCTGCTAGATAATTTTGATAAAACACTCAGGTGAACAGCTGTTTTAACTCTAAATACATGCAATCTGTTGCAATACTGAATGGATGAGCTAAGGCCAATGCAAAAGCAAAACATCAACGGCTATTTAAAAAACTAGCTGCAAGTGCGTTTTTTGTCTATAGCACAAAAGTAGGTAAAAGCTCTCCAGAGCATCCTTGCTCCAGGGGAAAATTTACTCGAAATGCACCTGCGGGTTATCTGCAAGGGAAACATAGGTTTTGCTGTTTTTATCAAGGGTACGGATTTCACCGCTTTCGATGTCATATACCCAGCCGTGCAGACGAAGCGCATTATTTCGCAGCCCAACCGCGACGCAAGGATGCGTTTTAATATTATTGAGCTGTGCGATAACGTTTTCTTCCACCATGGCGTTAACTTTATCGATTGGGTTATCCCAGGTTTTCTTCTCAACCACGGCTTTCGCGGCATCGGCATAGTGCAACCAGTGAGCCACAGCGGGCATCGGATCCAGAGGCTGGCTATCAGCAATGGCTTTCATCGCGCCGCAGTTGGAGTGTCCGCAGATGACGATATCCGTCACACCAAGTGCGACAACCGCGTATTCAATCGTAGCAGATACGCCACCGGGTTCCGGTCCAAAAGACGGAACGATATTACCGGCGTTGCGGATAACGAAAAGCTGTCCGGGCTCTTGCTGAGTAACGAGTTCTGGCACCAGGCGGCTATCGGAACAGGAGATGAAAAGCGCTTTGGGATTCTGGCTGGATGCCAGGCTGCGAAAGAGTTCCTTACGTTGAGGGAAAATCTCTTTTTGGAAGTTGAGGAAGCCCTCAATGATATGTTGCATAGCAGTGTCTCTTTTCTCTGTTTAAGCAGGTTATGATGAAGATCACACTTTCCAGTTTAACACCAGCCGACAGAACGGAAAAACTTTATAGCAGTTCTGCAACATCTTTGTATAGTTTTGCCCCACCGTGGCGGGGCAAAGAGTGTGATGCGCGCTACGCGTTCTGTCGTTTTTGGTACGCCGCTTTCAGTCGGTTCATCGCTTCTACCAGTACCGAGCGCGGGCACCCAACGTTGAGTCTCATGTGACCCTCTCCGCCGGGGCCATATTGTGCGCCTGGTGACAGACCCAGTTTTGCTTCCTGCACAAAAAATGCGCTTAGCTGTTCATCGCTAAGATTCATTTTTTCCGCGTTCAGGAACAGAAGATACGATGCGCCGCCATACACAATGGAGATTAAGGGACAGTGCTTTTCAATTTCACTTTTAACAAACGCCACATTGTCGGCCAGGTAGGCTAATAATTTTTGGTGCCAGTCGCCACAATGGGTAAAGGCGCTGTAAATGGCCGCCTGCTGTAATGAATGTGTCTCGGCCAGGTAGCAGTTATCCAGGAAACCATAGAACTGATGGCGTAATTCATCATTTTTAATAATGGCAATTCCGCCCTGGATCGCCGCCGTATTGAAGGTTTTACTGATTGAGGTCAGCACGATTGACTGACTCCCTGTCGCTTCGTCTAAAGTAAAAAACGGCAGATGGCGCTTGCCTGGCAGGGTTAAATCACTATGCACTTCATCGGAGAGAATAATGACGCCAGCTTGCTGACAATAGTGACTTACTTTTTCCAGCGTTTCCCGCGACCACACCATACCGCCCGGATTATGCGGCGAAGGGAAAAGAAACATTTTGCACTGCTTGAGTTTTTCGCTGAAATCATGCCAGTCAAATTCGTAATGACCATCTTTCTCAATGAGGCGCGTTTGAATCAAATTCCTGCCGCTGGTATTTACCAGATTAGGGTAGGGGTCATATATTGGCGTACAGGTTAAAATATTATCACCTGGTCGGGTAAACACCATCAGAGAGAGCACGATAGTTTTTATGACGCCGGGAATAAAATGCAACCAGTGTGGCTTTATGTCGACATCATACTGTTGCGCATACCAATGAATAACGGACTCTTTCCATTGCGGATAATCCAGGTTGTAGCCTTGTACCGGCTGCGACACCACTGAACGCAGTGTGCTCATGATTGGCTCTGGCGTCACAAAATCCATATCTGCAATCCACAGCGGTAATACATCGGTGGTGCCGTACATCTGTTGTAATTGACCGTATTTACGGCAATTAACATCCCTTATGACAATATCATCAAACAAAGACATTGCTGACTCCTGGACAGTCTCTGAAAAATAGTTTAAGCAACGCAACAGTGAAGAATATTTCTGTATATCTAATTGATATATTAAATTTACCCTGGTGGTAGCCAATATTTAGCTATTTATTAGCCTATGATTTTTGCTCAACCATATGCTCTGTAGCTTCATTTGGTTCATATTTAGCAATACCAATACCGGTGGCCGCCCACAGCAGGGCAAAGATGATGCCGCTGTAGCAGAGGATTGCCCATGGCAAATAATCAAGCGTCGCCACGCCCAGCATCGTGGCGCAATAAACGCCTGAGGCAGACCAGGGGATAATCGGTTCGACAACGGTTCCGGCATCTTCGGTAGTACGCGAGAGGTTCTTTGTCGCAAGCCCTCGTTTTTTATATTCTTCTTTAAAGGCATCGCCGCACAGCAGCAGTGGCAAGGTTCCATTTGCCGTACAGGCACAGATGGTAAACGTCGTCACAATCGTGGTGGCCACCAGGCGGAATGTGGATTTAACGCCTTTCGTGAGCGCGTTTATGACGGTGTGCAAAGAGCCTGTCGCACTCATTGCGCCGGCAAAGCTGAAGGCGCTGAAGACGGTGACGAAGCTGCTAAACATTGAAATGGCGCCGCCTCGTTCCAGTAAGCGGGAAACATCTGATGACAGTGTTGGCAGGTTATCTCCGGTGAGCATCGCGAGCTTAAAACCGCTAACCACGGATTCGCCAACCGATGATGCGGTAAATTGCTGAAAGGCTAATGCCAGAATCATCGAGACTATTGTGGATAAAAAGAGCATCGGGATTGGCGGTCTTTTTGACAGTGAGCCATACAAAACGATGATCGGTGGCAACAGTAGAAGAATGTTAAAGTGATAAATCTGGCCGATAGCGTTCATCAAGTTGGTGATATTGGCAGGCGCGCTGGATGAGGCATCAATGCCCATGCCCATATAGCTGTATACGACGCAGCAAATAATAAATCCCGGGCCGGTGGTCCACAGCAGATGGCCGATATGCGAGTACAGGTTTACACCGGCAGCCAGCGCCGCCATGTTGGTTGAGTCAGAAACCGGAGAAAGCTTATCACCAAACCAGCAGCCGGAGACAATAGCGCCAGCAGCAATGGGCAGCGAAACATTCAGACCAATCGCTACGCCAATCATGGCGATCCCGACGGTTCCGATGGATCCCCAGGAGGTGCCGGTACAGACTGAGATCAGCGCTCCCAGCATAAATGCTGAAATATAGAAATACTGCGGGTTAATCCACTTCAGACCATAATAAATCATCATTGGAATAGTGCCTGACACCATCCATGCGCCAATTAAGAAACCGATACTGGCGACGATTAATATGACAGGAAGCGCTTCAGATATTTTATTGCAAATAGATTGTAGAATGTCATCCCATGTGTAGCCGTGAGCGATGGCGATAAACGAGGCGGTTGCGGTTCCCACGAGGATCATGGGTTCAGCTCGAATATTGAAGATAAAATATCCGATGCTAATGCCACCCAGCATGACTATCATGGGTAAAACTGACCAAAAGAAAGACAATGGCTTTCTGTTGTTGGCGGTGCAGCTATTTAATTCCATAATTACATCCCAATCGTTAATGGTTGAACACGTCAAATAAATACCTGCTACAGGTCACCCATAACTGAGTAACATAGTTGCCAGAGTTCATGTCTGAACCCTATTTTATTAACTGCTGCAAATTATCTATTTTGACCTGCTATTCTGATGCTTATATTTTGGTTGTAAGGTAAGAGTGAGTTTGACGAATAAATTACCCCTCGGCATAAGGTGAATGATTTCGGCGCTGTTGGCTCAGTTTGCGATACTGCTGCGGCGGCATGCCGACGTATTTATGAAATGAGCTATAAAAACGGCTGCTGGATCGGAAACCTGCAATTGTAGCGATATCCAGAATTGTTTTATCCGTATCGCTGAGCAAAGCCCGCACATGGTTGATGCGCATTGCGGTAATATACTGTTTCATGGTTAGTTGCATCACGCGATGAAAAATGCCCATCGCATAATTTGGGTTGAGCTTAACGTGTTCGGCAATAGCATCGACCGTAAGCTGTTTGTCGCAGTTTGCGGCAATAAACTCCAGCATCTGGCTGACGTAAAACTGTGAATGCCGTGAAATACTGTTTTTCTGGGTGCGCGATGTTTTGTTACCCAGCACTGGCCGCCAGCCAGCGAGGCTAAATCGCTTGAGCATCAGGGCAATCTCATCAATGGCTAATTGACGAATTTGCTCATTGTCGCTGTTGAGTTCAATCTGCCAACGCTGCACTTCAAAAGCGCTCAACTGCTGCGAGGCAAGCGACGTAATCACCATCCCATGCGTCACGTGGTTAATCAGTTCCCTGTCCAGCGGCCAGGACAAAAACAGATGCATCGGTAAGTTGAAGATGGCCATCTGTTTACAGTGCCCGGCATCCGTCAGCTGATGGGGTGTGCAGGCCCAGAACAGCGTGATAAAGCCCTGTTTGCTTTTCACCACTTCGTCATTGAAAAGGTACTCCACATCGCCATCAAACGGCACATTCACTTCAACCTGACCGTGCCAGTGGCTGTAGGTCATGGCCAGCGGAGCCCGCAGCTCGACGTCCATCCGCTGATACTCTGAGTAGAGCGCCAGCGGACTTCGCGACTTTTTTTCATAGCTGCGACACATATGTGGGTCGAGCGGCAGCTGCGGGGTACTTTTTGCCATTATGGGTGGGTTCCTGAATAGTGAATCTGACCATGGGTAGCGCCAAAGCATGAACATAGCTTAACCGAAAAAAAACGCCGTTTTCTCTCCATTTTCGCGAAGTTATTCCCAAAAACTCAGATCCTGTGCCTGTCGCTTGCCGATCTGAGTTAACGGGAATGGCGGTTTTTAATTTTAAAAACGGTCAATCAAAGCTGCTCACTTTGCAAAGCGACAGCGTTTTTCTGCCAATAAATCGGATTCATAGCGATAGCCAATATTCACGCAATACCATACATTTTGTATGTATCCATATCTTAAGGAATCATCATGTCCAGGCTCCGTACTTTAGCAACGGCTTTAGTTGCCGTTGCCGCGATGTCGATGTGCGCTATCCCCGTTTCGGCTAACCCCGGTAATGGCAACGGAAATGGTAATAGCGGCAACCATGGTAATAGTGGGAATAAGGGTAATAGCAGTCATAGCCAGAAAGGAAACCCAGGCCCAAAAAACAACTCGCAATCGGAACAGCGTAAAAATTATGGCAAGCCGGACCATGTTGATAGTGATATTAGCTATAACATGGCCAGGCAGTATGCCGTCAGATATGGTTTGACGGGATATAAGTCACTGCCTCCGGGCATCGCCAAAAATCTGGCGCGAGGAAAACCACTTCCTCCGGGGATCGCTAAGAAAAGTGTCCCATCCTCGATGCTGAATCAACTGCCATATTACCCGGGTTATGAATGGCAGGTTGTTGGCGACAATCTGGTGTTGATTGCACTGAGCACGGCAATTGTCACCGCGGTTATCAATGGTGTGTTTGATTAAGTATCTCCGTACTTAACCACCACAAGCCCGCGCTACGCGCAATACCGTTCAGTTAAGCATGTATGGAGAACATGTGATTCCGGCTCAGGGTTCCGTTCACCTCAGCGATATCAATTCTCTGAGGCTCAGATACCCGTGAACGTGCAAGAGAGGCTCACCGTGCACTGAACCCCTATACCTGGACACTGTAATTTCATTGTTACTCTGTCAGAGTCCGGTACTCTACCGGACTCATCTATCTTTATGATTGCCGCGCTGTTATGTTCTGCCGTCGTTACGCTGACCGTGAAAAGCTCCCATGCTATTGGGGCGTTGCCCAGTAAAGCCTGATTCATGACTGACTCCTGTGGCTCTGCTGTTTCCTGAGCCACAGGGCGTTTTACTATCAAATCAGCAGGTTTATTATCTTTTTCTCCAGATTTGACCTGGTATAAAAATGATTCTTAGATAGCTATTCTGCATATACACCTTTGCCGTTGTGATGAAAACTCCCCCTGGTTATATGACCCCGGCCATTAAGAATGAATCATAATAAATGAGGGATTTATCCTACGCATGTAGGAATATTCCTTTTGGTTGTGTTAATGGTTTGATATTTAGATAGGCTCAAGGTTTAAAATTTGTAAAATACAGTGTTGCATTTATGCCTTATTCTTCGTTTTTATAAAAAACTAATAAATATACGTGTGAATGTGTTAGGATTTACCTGATAACGCCTTATTTTTATAAATTATAATGCTTAAGGCTCACCTGCTCGATAGCCATCGCCTCTCTTTATTTATCGGGATTCTTATACGCAATGAACGCGATAATCGTTGATGATCACCCATTAGCTCGCATAGCCATCCGCAACTTACTCGATACTAATGGTATTACCGTAACCACCGAGCTCGACAGCGGAGAGCATGTGGTCCAAACCGTTGAAAAAACTAAGCCGGAGCTACTGATTATTGATGTGGATATTCCGGGCATCAGCGGCATCGAAGTGCTGGAGCAACTGCGAAAGCGGCACTATGCTGGTGTAATTATTATCATTTCAGCCAAAAATGAATTTTTTTACGGCAAACGTAGCGCCGAATACGGTGCCAACGGATTTGTGAGTAAAAAAGAGGGTATGAATAATATTCTTGCCGCAATCGAAGCTGCAAAAAATGGGTATAGCTATTTTCCCTTTTCCCTTGAGCATTTTACTGGCTCATCTGTCAGCGAACAGGATAAGCTTGATACGTTGTCGACTCAGGAAATGAGAGTGTTGCGTTATATTCTTAACGGTATGGATTACAGCACTATTGCCAGCAAAATGAACATCAGTAATAAAACGGTAAGCACCTATAAAAGCCGTTTGATGGAGAAGTTAGATTGCTCGTCATTAATGGAAATTTATGATTATGCGCAAAGAAATAAAATAGGATAGAGTAATGCTGGAACGCTTGTTTATTTTTTTGATGGTCATATTTACCATCGGGTTTTCTACGGGTGTAAGCTCAGCCCGGCAAGTTGAGCTAAAAAGTAACTATAATACCTCAGTACAACATATCGGCTTGAACAGGGAAGAAACAAACTGGTTAGCGCATAAAAAAACCTTGGTTGTTGGCACCTGGTTACCGGAAGTCTCCCCCATTGTTTATCAAAATAGCGGTGAATATTATCGGGGCGTCAACGCGGATTATCTTGCGCTAATGCAAAAGAATCTCAATGTAAAAATTGTTATAAAGCAGTATGATAATGAGCATGAAGCGCTGAACGCACTTGCTAGTAACGATGTAGATACATTGATAACTCAGCTGTTCCGGCGACAAGATGTCGGCGGCCATTTATTGCGCACTTCGGCATTACTGACGACGTGGCCGACGCTTGTGACCTCGCTAAAAAACACTATGCTGCCGCTGACCTCGGAGCATCCGGTTAGCGTCGCGTGTGTGCGAGATTGTCCTTTTCTTGATGTTATCCAGGATGCTTTTCCTGAAGCTAAAGTCTCATTTTACGACGACGAGTATCAGGCCATGGCATCGGTAGTGAACGGTGATAACCAATATTATATTGGGAACAACATCACCAGCAGTCATTGTGTATCCCGATATTTTTCGCAATCACTGGTTATTACGCACTACTTTGATAAACAAGAGCAATATAATTATTTTGTGGTGAAGGACGACCAGCCGGTATTAAGAAATATTCTTGATGGTTTCATTACGTCAATCAGTAATGAAATTCATATGCAGGTCATGCAGAACTGGCTGAACCGCGGTAACCTTGCTTTTCTGAATGCGCCTATTCCTTTTACCGATCAGGAAAAAGCGTGGCTGAAGAAGAAACATACTATTCGCATTCTTATCAATCCAGATTATCCGCCTTACACGCTTGTCGATCGCAGCGGTGAGTTACGTGGAATTCTTGGCGATTTGCTGAATATTATTCATCTGCAAACGGGGATTGATTTTGAGCCGGTTTTGGCCAACACCAAAAGTGAACAGACCAAACAAATAAGCGGCGAACGATGGGATATGTATCCCACTATCACCCTGACAAATCAAAATCAGCACAATTCGACCTTTAGCGATCCGCTGATGAATGTGGCATTTGTGATTATCACTTCCCGCGATGAAACGGCCGACTCGTTACTGAATACGCCGATCCGTATTGCGTTGCCCGCCGGACATGTTTTGGAAAGTGATCTGAAACAACGCTACCCGCAGGCCACCTGGGTGGATGCTGATACTGGCAGCGTCGCGATGACTATGCTCAGGGATGGCAAGGTTGACGCGGCAATTGCTACCGAATTGTCGGCAAGGTTCATGGTCGATCATGACTACCAGAAAAACATGCACTTTTTTAGGCTACCGGATATGCCTGGCGCGTCGGTGAGCTTTGCGGTTTCTCCCCACGAGCCCATGTTGAAGTCAGTAATGGATAAAGCGCTGCAGGCGATACCGCCGCGTGAGATTTTGCAGATGACGGAGAAGTGGTCGAAAATTTCTAATACGCAGGTCGATCTCTGGAGTCGGTATAGCAAACAGTTCTATCAACTGGTGGTGTTTGCGCTGTTGCTGATAGCAATTAGCCTGATCTGGGGGATCTCACTCTCCCGTGAGGTCAATAAAAGAAAACAATCGCAGCGGCAGCTGGAAGAGCAGCTTCATCTCAAAGAGGCATTATCTCAAGAACTGGAAACCGAAAAAAATAAAGCGATTGAAGCAACCAAGGCCAAAAGTCGCTTTCTTGCGAGCATGAGCCATGAATTACGTACCCCTGTCAGCTCGATTGTGGGCTTTCTGGAATTACTGTCGAGCTCAGAACTCAGCCCGGCACAACGAAAAGAGGCGATTGCTCTTACCGCAGCGACAGCCCAGTCACTGCTTGGGCTGATCGGTAAGATTCTGGACGTTGATAAGATTGAGTCTGGTAAATATCAGGTTGTTCCTCAATGGACGGATCTCTCGCAGCTCATTGAATTGCAGTGTCACTCTTTTGATGCCTTAGCCAGACAGAAAGGCGTTACGCTTGCTTGCGTAAGCCAGTTGCCGGCAAACGAGCGGGTGTTTGTCGATCAACAAGCTTTGCGGCAAATTCTCACCAACCTGGTGGGCAATGCGCTCAAGTTTACCGAGCAGGGTAGCATTCATGTGACAGCCCGTTTAACACCTGACGGGGAGAATCACGGTACCCTGACCATCGCCATTAGCGATACCGGTTGCGGGATTAGCGAAGAGGAGCAGGCCGGGCTGTTTCGTCGCTACGCTCAGGGGCGCTGTGGGCGTCAACAAACGGGGTCTGGTCTGGGATTATTTATCTGCAAAGAGCTGGTGACGCTGATGGGTGGTACGCTGGAGTTGATGAGCGTCCCGGCGCAAGGAACCACGTTTACCATAACGCTGCCGGTTGAGACTGCTCGCCAGTCAATTGTACCGGATAGCAACACGCCGGGGGCGCTGTTGCCGCTGCCGTGTCTGTCTATTTTGATAGCAGATGACAACCCGACCAATCGCCTGCTGCTTAAGCGACAGTTGAACGCCATTGGTTACAGCGTGGATGAAGCGTGTGATGGTGAGGAAGCCGAAGCCAAACTGGCTAAAAAATCATACGACCTGTTGATAACCGATGTGAATATGCCGAAGAAGGACGGGTTTGATCTTGCGGCTTCGTTACGTCGTCAGCAGCCTCATTTACAAATATGGGGACTGACGGCCAGCGCGCTCCCACAGTCACGTGACAGGTGTCTGCAAAACGGCATGAATTTGTGTCTGTTTAAGCCCGTGTCGATTCAGACACTGACGCATGAATTAAGCAAAATCGAAACCGGTTATTCGTCTCCTTGTGCAATTCGGCATCTCAAATTCAATGTCTTGACGGAAAATACTGGCGGCGATCGCGCATTAATGAACGAGATACTCGAAACATTCCGCGAGGCAACGTTTAGCGATTTACAGGCAGCCGAGAAAGCCGTTGAGCAAGACGAACCCCAGCTGTTTTTGCGAGCCCTTCACCGGTTGCATGGTTCGGCGCAAATTCTGGGCATTACTGCTCTTCAGACGCTATGCGAACCTTTTGAATCGATGCGACATGACGATCTTCCTCTGGCAGTACGCCAGGAAGCATTACAGAAGATTGTTGCCGTCATGCGGGAAATTGAGATTGAGATTAACAGTCTGATTAGCCATTAACCCCCCTGATCGGGTTGCCGTAGCAACCCGATCAGGAGAGAAAGTCCTGGTTCAACACTCCGTAGTGCTGAGTATTACTGGCCTGCGCCCAGCATCTCGCTATCGATCACAATGCCTTCTTCAGCACCCTTTAACACAAGGTTTGCTTCATAGTATTTACCTGAAGACAGCAGTTTTTGAGCGCTGGCAACGGCTTTACGCGTCTGATTCAGGGGCATCAGGTATTGGGTCTGAAGCACGCTGATACCCGCCAGTTGCAAGGTATCCACAGCACCTTTCCAGTCGCCTTTAGCCATTTTGCCATTCGCTGTATTGATAGCAGATTCTTTAGCTGGGGTGGCAATATAGTCTTCTGACAGCGCAATCGTAGCGTTAATAATCACGTACTGATCGTCAATCATCTTGGCTTTAGGCGCAGCTTTTACAAATTTCGCCCAGTCGTGGCTGTCACCTGCAAGCAGGGAAGCGGCGTCATCGGTTAATTTTTTAGCACTGTCAGGCTGTCCATGAAACAGGGCCAGACGGGCAAGCTGAATATCACGCATCGCGTTTGCACCTTGTACTGCGACCTGCATAATATCGGCAGCTTCTTTTTGTACATTGGCGGTAGCAGTTTGTGCCGGTGTGGTAGTGGTTGCTGCCAGTACCGGGGCTGAGCCCATCATGGTTGCAAGTAGACCTGCAAGAATAATCTTTTTCATTACTTTCTCCTGAATAAATTTGGTATATCTCACCAAACGAAATAAGCATATTAAATAACTTCGAAGAGTGGAATCAGAGCCAGGATAGAATAATGAGCGTTTAATCTTACAGGTGTCAGACGTCTGACGCGTGTAGGATTATACGGATAATGACATTCCTTTATTCTTATATACGAATTTGGAGGGAAAGTCTTATCATTCCATTGTAAGTGATATGTGTTAAGTGAATATTACTCTTTTATTAGTAGGTTACATTGCGTTTCTATGTAACGGAGGATGTATGTTTGTTTTTAATCAGCAAAGCCTGAAAGCATTTAATGAAAAAACACTATTTCATTATAAAAGACACGCCACAATCATGGCCGTGCTGTTGTTGGTTTGCGGCATCTGCTGCTTAATCTATCCAATCGCTGCAGGTGTTTACTTAAGCTATGCAACAGGTTTTATGTTCCTGGTGTGCGGCTTCTATTCTATTTACAGCCTGTTTTCCTCGGGTAAAAAGCAGTTGAAAGCCAAATTTACCTATGCCTTTTTTGCTATCGCATGGTTGCTGCTGGGATACTGTTTCCTCGAAAATCCTGTGATAGGTATGAATTCATTGGCAATGGTTTTTTGCTGCCTGTTTATTCTTGGCGGGATTTTTCGTGTTGCTTCCGGCGTCAAAATGTTCCGCAGTCCGGGCTATGGATGGAATATTTTTATCGGTATTTTTGACCTGCTTATTGCAGCCGTATGGCTGAATATGGATCCCGACCGTTCTTATGTGTTTACCTCCATCTTTATAGGCGTTGAGATGATTTTTAGCTCTTTGGCTTTTATCAGCCTGCGCAGAAATGCGTCGTTGGTACAAACTGAAAAACTCGCCGATAAAAATTAATGCTACTTCTGGAGCGCATTGTGAATATTAAATTGATTGTCTCTACAGCTATTCTTATGACCTCTGTTATGGCGCCGATGAGTCGTGCTTTTGCTACACAGGCAACGGAAGCGGCGCCACAAGATATGACCTGTAAAGAATTCGTTGATATGAGTCGGCAATACATGACAGCAATTGCCTTTGTGATTGTTAATAAAAATTCGGACTTTAAAGGCGATGATTATGTTCCCCTGCATGAGGTGGAAACTGTCGCTGTACCGAAGATGATTAAAATGTGTCATCGACACCCTGATACTAAATTGGGCGAGCTGGCCGTAAATCTGAAGGGTTCCGGTCTGCACTATTGATTACCCGTTTTGATAACCTGGCATGAGTCAGAATTGACAACCTCTGTACCTACCTTAGTTGTTACCCTACAAGAAAAAATCCCCGTAATGTTTACCCTGCTATCCACGAGAAATTCGCTGGATAACAGGGCCCGCTAACAACCGTAGACCTGATAAGCGAAGCGCCACCGGGCATTGATTACCCGCAGAGCAGAGGGACTCAAGTGTGGTGGAGAATGCCACTCTTAACGTAGTCACAGTATCGTCGCTGTAATGAAATGAAGAACTAAAGGTGAACGGAACCCTTTCTCTGAGAGAGCATTGAGAATCCCTGGGATTTAATAAACTTATCCCAGGGATAATCACGTACGAGGGCAGGGAATCAGCGCCGTGTTTTGAATCGCGCCAGCATGTTTTCTACGAGAACAAAGAACAGCGGAACAAAGTAGATCGCCAGCACTGTTGCGGCCAGCATCCCACCAATAACACCCGTACCGACGGCATTTTGCGCGCCAGAGCCCGCGCCGTTGCTTATTGCCAGAGGGATAACCCCTAAGATAAAGGCCAGTGACGTCATCAAAATAGGGCGTAAGCGCATTTGCGCGGCCTCTACTGCGGCTTCAAGCGGCGTTTTTCCTTCCTTTTGCATGATCTCGACAGCGAACTCGACGATCAGAATGGCGTTTTTAGCCGAGAGCCCCATGGTGGTGAGCAGGCCTACCTGGAAGTAAACATCATTGCTCAGGCCGCGCAAGTCGGTCGCCAGCAAAGCGCCGACCACCCCGATTGGCACAACCAGCATTACCGAGAACGGTATCGACCAGCTTTCATACAGTGCCGCCAGTGCCAGAAATACGACGATCAGCGAAATGCCGTACAGCATTGGTGCCTGGTTTGTGGACAGCGCCTCCTGATAAGACAGACCGGTCCAGGCATAGCCGACGCCCGCGGGCAGTTTATTTATCAGCGATGCCATAAATTTCATCGCATCGCCGCTGCTTTTCCCTTCGACCGGCTGGCCCAGAATTTCCATTGCAGGCTGACCGTTGTAGCGTTCAAGGCGGGGAGAACCGTAGGTCCACTCGGTGGATGAGTAGGCCGAAAGCGGCGTCATGGCGCCGGAGGCATTACGTACGTACCAGTGATTGATATTATCCGGCAACATACGGAACGGCGTATCGGCCTGGACATACACTTTTTTAACGCGTCCCTGATTCAGGAAATCATTGACATAGCGACTACCGAACGCCGTGGAGATGGTCTGATTGATATCCGATAATGCAACGCCCATGGCTTCCGCCTTCGTGGCGTTAACATGAATGCGGAACATCGGTGTATCTTCCAGACCATTCGGGCGCACCCCGTCGACCTCACCGGACGACTGGTTGGCCAGCGCCAGAAGCTCGTTTCGGGCCTGCATCATTTTTTCATGCCCAAGGTTACCGTTATCCAGCAGCTCCATGTCAAAACCTGAAGCCGTTCCCAGTTCTGCAACAGCGGGTAAATTAAACGGATAAACGACGGCATTATTGATGGTGCTTAAGGCCATCATCGCCCGTCGAATAATGGCGGTAACTGAGTTTTCTTCACCAACGCGTTCTGACCACGGTTTCAGGCTGATAAACGCCAGACCGTTGTTTTGCCCCTGGCCGCTGAAACCAAATCCGCCTACGGTGAAAACCGAAGCGACATTTTTCTGTTCTTTCGTCAGGTAGTAATCCGTTATTTCCCCGAGCACTTTGCTGGTGTTCACCATCGTTGAGCCCGAAGGCAATTGCGCGGTGGTCATGAATACCCCCTGGTCTTCTTCAGGCAAAAAGGAGGTCGGGGTACGTAGAAACAGCACAATCATGCCCGCGCCAATCACTAAGTACACGACCATATAACGGCCTGTGCAACGTAGCAGTTTACGGGTGCTGTCCGTGTAGTGCTGAGTACATTTCTCCATGAAGTGATTGAAACGGGTAAACAGAAAATGTGTGTTTGCTTTTTCTCCCTCGTGGGATTTCAACAGCATGGCGCAGAGTGCTGGCGTCAGGCTCATCGCCACAAACACCGACAGCAGCATGGAGGAGATTAAAGTGATAGAAAATTGACGGAAAATTTCACCGGTTGCTCCACTCATAAATGCCATAGGCATAAATACGGCGGATAACACAACGGCAATACCGACCAGCGCTCTCTGCAACTGGCCCATCGCTTTGTGGGTCGCCGCTTTTGGTGACAAATGTTCTTCGGCAATAATGCGTTCTACGTTCTCAACCACCACAATGGCATCATCGACTAGCAACCCTATCGCCAGCACCATGCCAAACATCGTGAGCGTATTAATCGAAAAACCCGCGATGTCGAGTATCGCAAAGGTGCCAAGGATCACTACCGGAACGGCGATTGTGGGAATAAGCGTTGCGCGGAAACTTTGCAAAAACAGATACATGACGAGGAATACCAGAATGATTGCCTCGATCAAAGTATGAAAAACCCCCTGAATCGAAATTTCGATAAACGGAGTGGTGTCATAGGGATAAACGGTTTTCATGCTGGCCGGAAACCAGGCCGATAATCTGTTCAGCTCCTGTTTGACTGCCTGGGATGTTTCCAGGGCATTCGCGCCAGCGGCAAGTTTAATTGCAATCCCGGCGGCGGGTTTTCCGTTGTAGCGTGCAACCGTTGCATAATTTTCCGCACCCAGCTCAATTCGCGCGACATCGCGCAGCAGAACCTGGGAACCATCTTGCTGAACTTTAAGGAAGATCTTGCCAAATTCATCGGTAGTTTGCAGGCGCGTCTGGACGATTATCGACGCATTTAGCTGCTGATCGGCTGACTGAGGCATGCCTCCCAACTGCCCACCCGATATCTGATTGTTCTGAACTTTGAGCTGGGTAATGACGTCCTGAGGTGTGAGGTTATACTTGTCGAGCTTTTGCGGATCCAGCCAGATACGCATGGCGTATTGCGAACCGAATAACTGTACGCTCCCCACCCCGGCAGTGCGGCTTATTGGGTCTTTGATGTTTGAAGCCACATAGTCGGCAATATCATATTGGCTCAGGCTGTTATTATCAGAGATAAAGCCGGCGACCATCAAAATATTGCTGCTGGATTTATCAACACTGATCCCTTGCTGCTGTACTTCCTGCGGTAAAGAAGGCATTGCCAGCTGCAGTTTATTCTGTACCTGAACCTGCGCAATATCGGGTGACGTGCCCGTTTTGAAAGTCAGGATAATCGACGCATTACCTGCCGCATCGCTGGTGGATGACATATACATCAGGCCATCAAGACCATTCATGTTCTGTTCAATCACCTGAGTCACGGAGTCTTCAACGGTCTTTGCGTCTGCCCCTGGGTAGGCAGCGCTGATGGTAATGGTTGGGGGAGCAATTTGTGGATACTGGGCGATCGGCAGGTTCATTATCGCGATACCGCCCGTAAACATCATGATAATGGCGAGCACCCAGGCGAAAACCGGGCGCTCAATAAAAAAGTTGGCCATGAAGAAAGTGTCCTTAATACCTGAAATATTACTGTTCAGTTCCCGCGTCAGGAGTGGTCAGTTTTGAAGGGAGGACCCGGGCTTTGATTCCCGGACGAATTCTTTGTAATCCGGACACAATGACCCGATCGCCGGGGCGTAATCCTGCGGTCACCAGCCATTGATTGCCAACGGCCTTCACGGCGTTTATTTCGCGCAGTTGCACCACGTTTTGCTGGTCAAGGATCAGCGCGGTGGCTTTTCCTTGTTCGTTATGCGTAATCCCTTGTTGGGGGACCATCAAAACGTTCTGCTGGCTGCCTTCGTCCAGCAACGCCGTGACATACATGCCGGGTAAAATTTCACCTTCAGGATTGGGGAACACGGCGCGCAAAGTCACCGATCCGGTGGTCTCATCGACGGCGGGATCGGAAAACTCAAGCGTACCGGTATGGCGATAGGGTTTGCCGTTTTCCAGCATCAGCTCAACAGGAATTTTGCCTTGTTGCTGGGCAATTTTGCCGTTGGCTTTCTCTTCTTTCAGGCGTAAGAAATCTTGTACTGACTGTGTTAAATCAACATAAATCGGATCCAGCCGCTGAACGGTGACCAGCGCGTTTTCCTGATTTGCGGTGACCAGGGCACCCACGGTTACGGAGGATTTACCGCTGATGCCATCAATCGGTGAGGTGACATTAGCGTAACGAAGGTTGATGGTGGCCTGCTCAAGATCCGCTTTGGCGACGGCGACATTGGCTTCTGCTTCATTAAGCTGTGAGC
Organism: Citrobacter sp. RHBSTW-00599; assembly: GCF_013784065.1. Classification (NCBI taxonomy): domain Bacteria; kingdom Pseudomonadati; phylum Pseudomonadota; class Gammaproteobacteria; order Enterobacterales; family Enterobacteriaceae; genus Citrobacter; species Citrobacter sp. RHBSTW-00599. The sequence goes on from NZ_CP056717.1 coordinate 1,250,431, forward strand.
GTGTCGTGTCGTAGTCCTGGCGGCTGACGTAATTGGATTTTATTAACGCTGACTGCCGATTTAATGTCAGACGCACATTATTGGCCGTCGCCAGTGCCTTTGCCAGCGCGCCTTTGGCTGAATCCAGTCGTGCCTGCAGCGGGGCTGGATCAATTTGATACAGTGACTCTCCTTTGCTGACTTTATCACCTTCAATAAAGTTGCGTTTTATGATGATCCCACCAACCTGAGGGCGGATTTCGGCGATCTCGAATGAAACCGCGCGACCTGGAAGTTCACTTTTAATATTCACTGAAGAGGGCGCTAAGGTAACAACGCCGACCTCGGGCTCCATCGCGGTGGTTTTTACTGCAGGTTTATTATCGCAGGCGGTGATGATGACGCTACTAAAAAATAATGGTATCAACAGTAAGCATTTTCTGTTCATAGTAATCCCTGAATAAATCGTAAACACCAATGTTCTTTTATTACAGGCAGGGTGGAAGAGTTATCGGTAAATAACAAAAGATGCTCAGGCATGAGATGGCTAAAGCCCATTTTTTCGCTCAAGTGTTAGCGGGTAAAATTATATGTAACAGGAAGAATGCGTGCTAAGCGAAGGATCTCATAAAGCAGGATGGCGCAATAAGGTCAACGCGGGGTGATGTGCTGGGCGTTTGTCAGTACCCGACTCCGGAATATATTCGCGCCATCTTACTACAGAGATTATTTCACTAGCACCGGAGTTACCTGAGTTACTGTATTAGCGTAGTAGGGGGCACCCCACATGGGTTCAGGCCAGAACGCGCCATAGCCGTAATCCCACATATTATAGGTGGTGTTGACTGACTCCGTTAAATGCCAAACCTGAATACCTTGTAAATCAACTTTAACAAAGTTGTACGGGACTTTGTTGATGAATCCTGGTTCATCTCCTTGAATTGACCCCAAAATAGTAACGAAATGGTTTCTGTAGTTTACCGGATCGAGAAAACCTTTCTGCTGGGCAAGAATACGCCCCTGATAGCTCGCGTCTATTTGCGGTTTAGCATAGTTGTTCAGTGGCAGAACGGCGATTTCCAGTAATGTATCCGTTTTGGTGTTAATCACATTGATGACTTTACCCCCAAAGCGGGCCTGCTGACCGGTATATAATCCCGGTTGGTTATGCACGGAGATAAAGTTTTTTTGTATATCTGGTTGATTATTACCTTTGATATTCTCAGGAATTGAAGCACATGACGCTAGGGTGAAAGCAAGGGCAACAATTATCAACCCTTTTGTTTTTTTCATTTTACTTTCCTGCTAAAAAAAAGACAGGCCTATAGTAACCCTTTGCTCATTATTGTCAGCAAACGTGCCGTTGATTATCTAAAATTAATATTATTGTAGCTTATGGTAATAACAGGCTGTATTTTATCTGGTCGCTGGATAGGGCGAAAGTGTGTGGCGACAGGGAAAGCGATTTACTGTCGCCACACGTGGAGTCAGGTCCAATGCGTTACCGTGCCCTGGTTTAGCCAGGCGGGTAGGCAATCCTGGATTACGGCTTATTACTTATAAAAAAAACCGCGAAAGCGGCTTTTTATTATTGAATGGCTGGAAGATTACTCGCTGACTTTTTTCTCAACGGAGGCAGCACCTTCTCTGGTCTTATTCCAGCCTTTCTCGGTACCTTCTTTTGTTGCATTCCAACCTTTTTCAGTACCTTCTTTGGTTGTATTCCAGGCTTTTTGTGAGCTTTCACTCACTTTACTGCTCAGGTCATCTTGTTTACCTTCAGCAGCATGTTTTGCTTTTAACTTTTGCTCTTCGCCCTGATTCTGCGCCTGATGCAGTTTTTCTTTTGCGGTATTAGCATTTTCGTGTGCGGCAGCTACATCATTATCAGTTGCGTGTGTCGTCGCGGCAATAACGGGAGAAGCCAGCAGAATTGCAGATAATGCGATAATTGTCTTTTTCATAATATCCTCGCTTAGCGTTATAAGTTATTAGCGTGATTAAGCATGGCACACGAACGAAGCGCTGGCTTTAGGAAAAAACTGTAAGTGCTGATGACGGTATTTATCCATTTTGTGCAGCTGTGAGCGATCAATACGGTAATTTTGTTGTGGGTCAAAAAGCCGCATTCAGTGTTAGGTTAAATAATAATTAGTTGTCGTTATTAAGCATGGATATATTAAGTATATGTAAGTATCCCGCATAATCGTGCCATTCACATTTAGAGATCATCCGGCATAATCAATCTGCCAACGAAGGAGATCGCTATGCGTAAAGCCCGTTTTACTGAGCATCAGATCATCGCTGTGATTAAGTCGGTTGAAGCTGGACGAACCGTTAAAGATGTCTGCCGGGAGGCCGGTATCTCTGAAGCCACCTACTATAACTGGAAGTCCAGATACGGCGGCATGGAGGCTTCTGATATTAAAAAGATCAAGGATCTTGAGGACGAGAATCGGCGTCTCAAACAGATGTTTGCCGACCTGAGCCTTGAGAACCGGGCGCTGAAAGACGTTATCGAAAAAAAGCTTTAAAACCAGCCTTTAAGCGTGAGCTGGTCACTCATCTGATAACGACATTTGGACTCAGTATCCGTCAGGCCTGCCGGAGTCTGAACCTGAGCAGAACGGTTTACCATTACCGTCCGGATACCACGCGTGACGAACCCGTTATTGTCGCGTTGCAGGCAGTGGCCGAGCGATACCCACGATACGGTTTTCCGAAACTTTTTCAGGTTTTGCGGCGGCAGGGATACCCGTGGAATCACAAAAGGATCCACCGTATTTACTGTCTGCTGAAACTGAATTTTCGCCGTAAGGGCAAACAGCGGTTGCCGGTGCGTAATCCTTCGCCACTGGCCACGCCTTAAGCGCTGAACCAGAGCTGGTCTGTCGATTTTATGCTTGATGCCCTGGTCTGTGGCCGTCGTTTTCGCACGTTCAATGTCGTTGATGACTTTAACCGTGAGGCGTTGTCGATTGAAATCGATCTGAATCTGCCAGCTCAGCGAGTGGTCCGTGTACTCGACAGGATCGCGGCAAATCGCGGGTATCCGGTCATGCTGCGCATGGATAATGGTCCGGAATTTATCTCTCTGGCACTGGCCGAATGGGCAGAGAAACATGCAGTAAAACTGGAGTTTATCCAGCCAGGTAAGCCGACGCAGAACGCTTTCATTGAGCGCTTTAACCGGACATACCGTACAGAAATACTCGATTTTTATCTGTTCAGAACGCTGAATGAAGTGCGGGAAATCACGGAAAAATGGTTGTCAGAATATAACTGTGAACGCCCGCATGAATCACTGGACAATATGACGCCGGAGGAATACCGACAGCACTATTATTTGGCCGGGAACTCAAAAAATGCATGGAACTAAAACGGGTCTATTTACACGCTCTTCGCTCATAGTTGCCCTTTAAGCCCTGCGTTAGGGCAGTTTTGTGCCAGTAGCAGACGCTGCTGACATCAACTTTTTTGATTAACTGGGAGCAGTCGCGCTGAAGCTTGTCTTTATCTATTGCTATGGTGGTACCCGCTGTGGCAGGCCCTGAGGACGATGGAGTCTTAAACGACAGTGCTGAAGTTCCCATTACTCAGAGCACCAGATCTGACAGTTCATGGATATTCTTAAAGTCAATCTAGCGTAATCTGAGTTGTCAGATTATAGTGTTACGCAATGTGAAAGTGCAGCCAGCATCTGACGTTGTTACATACTGAGGTCAAAATGGGACGTTCGGCCGATTACACCATCCAAGGGTTTCTGTATCAGTTCAATATGACGCTCTCTGAACTGCTTAAAGCGGCAGACGAGGCGGAAATTACAATTGAAGGAATTGTGGAAGATATTGAGGTGGCTACATTTTCAGGTACTAAAGCCATACAATGTAAATACCATGAGGCGCAGTCTAAGTATTCCATAAGCATACTTTATGATCCTTTGCTTCAGATGATGAAACACTTTAAGTCAAATCCAACTGCAAAAATAAAATATCATCTCTTCGCGCACTTCCCAAACAACCCCACTGTGACTATAACCAATGTTGAGCTTAAAAGTGCTCTGAATTCAAGTAATCAAAACTTAAAAACACTTATAGCTGATGCAAAAGGTGTTGATATTAAAAAGTTTCTTGACGTATTCTCCATCACGATTACACCAAAGTATGACGATTTGATGGAAGAGAACACAAAACTCCTTGTTGGTCTGGGGTTCAGTGAGAGCGAGGTCGAAACGTTATTTTATCCGAATGCTATTCAGATAATCGGTGACAGAAGCATCAAACATGACGAAAAATCTAGAAAAATCACTAGAAAGTTGTTTCTTGAAGAATTGCGTCGTATTAGATCTACAGCTGTTTCACAATGGACACTTGCATTAAAAACGCGAAAAAAAGTTTTGGATTCCCGACGAAAGCAATTGAAAGAAAATCTAAGTTTAAACGCCCGCTTACGTTTCTTATTAGTTTTCCCGTGTATCCTTGAAGAGTTCGACAAACAGATAGTCCTATTTATAAAATCATTTATTGATAAGTATCATTTTAAACAAGCTCATACACACACTCCCATTTTTATATTGGATGTCTCTCAGTCCCACTTTGATGACATTGCAGAGCGTTTATACGAAAAGGATGTAATCCCGAACATCGGTCGTCATGTAAAAGCCTTCTCCGAGAAAAAATTTTTTAGTGAGCCTATTGTTACCCGAGATAAAAAAGAATTTGTTCTTCGCTTTATTCGCTGGGATGATTACAAAAACCTTCATCCCAAAGTTAAGGCGGATGATTTTTTTGTAATCGGAGATGGAGATGTGACAGAGCTGGATCTTCGGGATGTAAATCTTGAAGCTTTGGGTGCCGAAAAATTTGATGAAATTAAATATATGATGGGGATCAGCAATGGCTACTAAAATTGGAGCTGTACTGTCGTGTTCGCCAGAGGCTGTAATCGTTGCAGTAGATTGTCTTGAGACATTTGAAACAAATAAAGAAAACCTTCAGGTTGGGCGCTTTCTGAAAATTGCCCAAGGTAATCACGATTTTACAATTGCCACCATCCGTAATATCAAAGGTACTAACACCACTGATCCAGAAGGCAAGCCAGCCTGGAGCTTCCAGATTGAGTGCCAGGCTATCGGAACGCTGCTGGATGATAGAAATTTTGACCGCAGTAGTCTGCTGCTGCCGGTCCCAACTGAGCATGCATTCATTGCTGAAAATGACACCTTAGACAAAATCTTTTCAGCTGATAGTGAGCACGACTTCCCTCTCGGCAAGCTTTCCATGAATAAAGATACCGACCTCATGATCAGCGGTAACAGATTCTTCAGTAAACACATTGCTATCGTAGGTTCCACGGGCTCTGGTAAGTCATGCACAGTTGCGAGCGTTTTGCAGAGGATTGTTGGAATTGCTGAGTGTAAAAACGGCAATAAAGATCGGCAAAATAACTCGCATGTGGTGATTTTCGATATTCATGATGAATATTCTGCCGCATTCAATTTGCCAGAACAGGAATCGTTCACTCTCACCCGGCTGGATATTGATACCTTACAACTGCCCTACTGGCTAATGAACTCTGAAGAACTTGAAAGCATGTTCATCGAAAGTAATGAGAACAACTCTCATAATCAGGTTAGCCAGTTCAAGCATGCCGTTGTATTGAACAAAGAAAAGCATAATCCGACCATTACGGAAGTTACGTATGACACGCCTGTATATTTCTCGATTAAGGAAGTCTACAACTACATAGAAAACCTGAATCGAGAAGTGATTGGTCGGCTGGTGGGGGAAGATAAACCAAAGCTGGCTAGTGGAGAACTAGTCACTGATAGAACGATTTATTTTGAAAAAATTCAAGACTTTATCGCTACCTCGTCTGCGGGAGCAACTAAGGCAACCGTCGGTCCTTTCAGTGGTGAGTTCAACAGGTTTGCTTCGCGGCTGGAGTCGAAACTTACAGATAAACGGCTGCGGTTTCTGTTGAATGCCAAGAAAGTTGACGGAAATGCACATGTTACAGACGACTTTGAGACGTTGATGAAACAATTCATTGGCTATCTGGATAAATCAAACGTCACTGTTATCGATTTAAGCGGGGTGCCATTTGAAGTTCTCAGCGTTACAGTCAGTCTTATCTCTCGCCTGATTTTCGACTTTTGCTTCCATTATTCAAAGCTGCAGCATGCCATCGGCAAGCTTAATGACATCCCGGTGATGTTAGTTTGTGAAGAGGCACACAACTATGTACCTAGGGACGGACACGCATCTTATCGGGCATCAAGGAAATCTATTGAACGTATAGCAAAAGAAGGCAGAAAATATGGCTTGAGCCTGATGGTAGTAAGCCAGCGTCCCTCAGAGGTCTCAGAAACCATTTTTGCTCAATGCAACAACTTCATCTCTCTACGTCTGACAAATGATGCCGATCAGTCCTATGTGCGACGACTATTTCCTGACAATTCCAATGGTATCACCGAGATTTTACCAAACCTGGCTCCCGGTGAGTGCGTGGTAGTGGGTGATGCGGTATTACTGCCAGCAGTTATCAAAATGCCACTGCCGGTGCCAGAACCTCACTCCCAAAGCGTTAAAGTTCATAATGAGTGGCAATCGCTATGGCGCGATGTGGCTTTCGAAAAGGTCATCGAACGGTGGAGGAAGTGAATATCATGCCAGAATTCTGTTTCTTAATGGAGCAGAATTTGGGGGCAGGGCCAGCTGCCCTACCTAACTTCTTGATGGGCAGTTTCGTGCCTAAAGCGGATGTGGTTAGGTTAGCTCTGCATAAGTTATTGTAAATTGCTAGATTAACGTTGATACTTATGAAAGAAAATTTATGGATGTAAGAGTGGAGTTTATTTAACAAAGAATGTTATGTTTTAATAATATGAATTTTAAGGATTGAAAGTGGAATATGAGCTTATTCATTTGAATAATAAAGGTTTAATTAAAACTTCACATGGAGATATCTCTTTCCTTGCCTTCATAAAACATGCAACCTTTGCTGGATTAGAAAGTTCGCATGTTCTACTACACCCATTAAGATACACAAGTTTTTTTTGTGAGTTCGCCCCATCCTTTTTTGGTTCAAATCATTTTCGTAAGTATCCTGGTCTAGAAAAAGATCCAACAGAAACTGCCTATACGTCTAACAGAATAGGCAGGGCGTTTGCTGACTTTTTCTCAAAAAAAATATATGGTGCAAAATATACACATAGCTATGAATGCGCAATGGCACTGAAAAAACTTCCTATAAAAGGAGATAGACCTGATTTTTATTGTGATACACTTACTGCGCAATTTGCAGTTGAGGCAAAAGGATATTCTGCTCAAAGTGTTTCTGATTTTGATATGATAAAACATAAAAAACAATCTGGAACGGGGCCTCTATCTATCAACTTCTCTGTGGCTAGCGTTGCATACAATCTCTACAAGAAACCCAAAATTAAGTTTTATGATCCTATAGGGAGTGATGAACCATATGATCATGTTCTTAACTCGCGTTTGCGATATTTTTATTATCGCGATGCCATAAACTTCATCGAAACCATCTCTGATTCAAGGACGCAGAGCGAATTACCTGATTACTATGCTTATAATATATCACATCCATTTCTTCCCTTCCGTCAATTCTTAGTAAATAAATGGATAGCAGAGCGAAAATTCATGGGCGCTGAATGGCTGACATCAATGGAAAACATGAGTATTGAAAATCAAGAAAATGATGATTTTTATATTGACGTTGATGGAATTGGTATAAAAGGCCGTCACAAATGGTTCGACTAAGCCACACAGGTAAATTGTAGGTTCAATGGTCGCTCCTCGCTCTTAGCAGACCTCTCGACTTTCCAGTAGACCGCTCCGTGCCGTGAGTTCAACAGGTCGATGCAACGCTGTCCCTACTCAAGAGGGGACTTTGTCAACTTAAATGCTGCAATCATCAATAAGGAACTTAGCTCTCAGACAATGGTATACCCGTAGCTACTAGCCCAAAAATGTATGTCCTGCTCTCTGAGGGCTGCTACAGTTGCGACATGTATCAGGTTGTAGCAGGGTACCGAGATACATTATCGAATTTTTCCCGAGAAATGTGTCAACTATGTTAATTGACAGGGTGAGGATAAATACCCCACCCAGAGTGCTATTAACAGGCTAATCCACCTAAGCGTGGACACTGACTTGTGCCAAAGTTACGGTAACTGCTGTAAATATTCTTGGTACTGGTTTTCGCCAGATACGCCAGTCGAATCAGGAAACGCCAGTAGGCATGAAATATGATCGACCCGTGAGCTGAAATAAATAACATACTCATCTATCTCTGACCCCTGCTACACGTAGCAGCTGTAGCAGGGGAAACATAAAGCGTTATTTACTTTTTCTGACTGAACCAGTACTTCTCTGTTGACGTATGGATACGTTTCCCTTTTCCTTAATTTTCCCTATCTACGTTTTTCTGATACAATCCTCAAAGCCTCACATACCTTTTCCCGAAGACGTTTTGGCTTCTCTGTTACTCCGGCAAATATCCTGATGTGTCCTAGTTCTTCTCCAGGGCATCTCAAATAACTAATAAAAACATTGATGCTACTCAGGAAATTATAAAGTGTGCATTTATCAAGTATGCCAACCAGGTTTTCATTCAATTCGCGAGCTGTTAGTGTTTTATTTTTTACTATAAACCCGGCCAGTTCATTACTATCAATACTATCACCTGTTTCGCAAACCAGGGCATTTAGTTTACCCAGCGCAAACTCTATTTCATTAAGAAGCCCGAATATAGATTGCGGACAGATATCAGACGGTGAATCCTCAGATAAGTAACTTACCTTTCTTATCATGTGGTTGTACATTTTTATTGCACGCATGATCGTCATGTTATCTGCAGATAGTACAACACTACTATCAGTTTCTCCTATGGTTACAGGTATAAACTCAGTAATGGTGCCTTGATTACTCAAAGTACTGTTTATCGCGGATAGTAATGTTTTGTTTCTTATTTTTTTCTTTCCAGTTTTACTTTTAATGCCATTTTGATAACTGAAAAGGCTGAAGGCAGGTAACCAATAGGTAAGCTATCTAATGGGATTTTGTTTACAAGACAGAAGGCTTCGTCTATTTTATTTTGACTGAGAAAAGTGATGATTTGCAAAAGTTGGGAGTAAGGCTTTAATACATCTGAGTTAGTGGCGGCATTGAGACTGGATTCCATTTCGGCTAAATCCCACTTAGAGTATTTGTTGCCTTCACTAATGTTGAAAATAAGCCATTTTAATTCGTGAACGTAGCGATACGGTTTCTCCTCTATCATTACCGAAATCGGACGGACTGCTTCGTTATAAAATGGGAGTGTAATATAGTGTAACAGTCGTTCATCATACCCTCTGGAATAAAGATATCGACATAGAATGCCAAAGCTAGTGTTGTAATTAACGCCATTGCTCACTGTATGTCGGTAATGCATAGATATTGCTGTGACAGCAGAGGTCTTGCGTTCAAATGCAAGTAACACGTTAAGTGAAAGATAAGCTCTTTCAATTTTATTTAAATTCAGAAAATTGAGTTTGATGTTCTTTTCAGAGATGTAACTTTCATCATACTCTAAACGGCAATCTTTTATTATTCTCTTTATAGTCGCTTCCTTCTGTCCACTACTTGCTTTAATGTCATTAATGAAGCTAATTAGTGATGCCAGATGATCCGTGTAGTGAAACTCAAGTGTGCGAATATATTCTCGAAGATATTCCTTCACTCCTGAATAAATCTTTCTTTTATCAGCGCTTTCGTGTGGGCAGTGTATGCTGATTAAAAAACGATGAATATGGTAATAGAAATGCATTTCATCATCGGGGGGAAAAGAATTATAGACGTCTAATGCAACTATGGGGGGCAATGCGACCTGAAGGTATCGCTTTGTGATTTGTCGATTATCTAGGTGAGAAAAGACCGGAATATGCATTAGCGCGTTATATAGTTGCTCGTATTTGTAAAAAACTTCGCGTCTTTCTTCGAGGCTGAAGACTTCATTGCTGTCAATTATTCTTATTAAATCGTTATAGCCTTGATCGAAAAAATTCTGATGAAAGGAAAAACTGCCGTTTCCACGCACTTCACGCCGTTCGTCATCTTTTTCAAACAGGCCAAAACACTGGTAAAGACGATACATCATATCAGCAAAAGCATGAGTCCCCACGTTCCCTCCGGTTGGTTTCCGTTTTTTGACGGGGACAGTATCTCAGATGGTGTGAGAAAGTCGAATCCAGCTAAAGAGGTCCAATAGGAGAAGTGAAAATGCCGAACATTAGTGAACAAAAAGCACACCCGCTACGCATCCTGCGCATGGCAGAGTTGACAGTGATACTGGGGATATCCCGCTCAAGCATCTACGAAAAACTGAATCCTAAATCCAGATATTACGATGCCGAGTTTCCTAAACCGGTCCGGCTAGGGGCTGCATCCGTAGGATGGCGATCTACTGCTATTGACGAGTGGATCGCTTCCCGAACCGTTTAATTTTTTTGCAAAAAAATAAAGGATGTTGCAATGAGCAATAAAAACAAAATTAATCATGAACTTAACCTGAAGTTTGATATTCTGCCACGTCACATCAGGCATTGGGCTTCGCATTTGCACTACATAACTGGAGTGGCTATCGAGATAATCGTTGTTACGTTATTAGCCTTTTTAGGGCTGGCCTGTCAGGATTTGTACTGTGTTCAGTTAAAGAACAAGCAGCGCTCCCTTCTGGCCTTGTACCTGTTGCTGCTTTCAAGATCTGGCAGTGGAAAATCAACAATATTCAGATTGTTGAGGACCCCCTTTGCAGAACAAGAGCGGGAGTTTGAAGATGTTTATCGTGAAGAGCTTAAAGCATATGAGCGAATAAATATTCTTTGGGAGGCAGAGTTTAACGTATTAAAAAGACTTTATAAAAAGACTCTGAGCAAGGGAGAGGATACTACCGAAACGAGTAAGAAACTCGAAGAATGTATTGGCCGACAGCCGAAAGTGCCAGTAAGAAAGGTCATTATTACAACGAATCCGACAAGCGAAGCACTCGCAAAATCAATTGGACTGGGGTATCAAAATAAGGCGCTTTTTAATGACGAGGCAACCGCAGTGTACAAGGGGAGTGTGTTCAACAATCCCGCGCTACTCAATACATACTGGTGTGGAGACAAAGTTACAATAGATAGGGCTGCCACTGAAAGCTTTGTCATTGAAAATTATGTGTTTTCATATTTTTTAGCGATGCAGCCTCAACCCTATGACAATACCAGCAGACAGAAAAAAGCAAACATCAGAGAGACTGGATTACAGGCACGTACACAGATGATAGATATGGAGCAAATTATAGAACCATGCATCATCAACGGTGATTACACTCATAGTGAGGCGGTGCTTTCTGAATTGTACTCAGTGATAACGCGGCATATAAAAGCGGGTGTGAAGCGAAGAGAAAATGATGATGAACTAATAAAACTTTCTCTGGCACCAGATGCCCAGGAACTATTGGATACAACATCGTTAAGTTTGCAGCAAAAGATGAAACCTGGAGGTTCCTTGTTTCCCTACGATGATGTAGGTGCCCGTATTATCGAGCAGGGTCTCAGAATAGCAGGTATTTTTCAGGTTTCAGGTGAACCCGATTCGACAATAATATCAAAGGAAAATTTGTTATCAGCTTTGAATTTGATGGATTGGTTTGTCAATCACGCTATCACAAAAATTGATTCTACAAGAGAGCTTAGTGATGAAGAAAAAATATTATTCTGGCTGGAATCGCAACTTGTCGAAAATGGTTCCTACGATTTCAGAAGAAACGACATTATAAAAAAGGGCCCAAGATCCATAAGATGCTCTGAGCGGCTTATGCCAGCATTGGAAAAGCTTGAATCAAAAGGAATGGTGCAGCTATTCGAAGAGGCAGGTATCAATTATGTGAAATTTATAGGTTCAACAATGAACCCTGTCGAACTGGCAGCTAAGAACAATATGCCAATATACCAGGCTGGTGCGCTGACGCTGAGTAAGTTAGCTCGACCAGAATAACTTCAGAGTTATTTTGATTATATATCAGTTTGTTAGGGGTGTTTCTTGCCCAGGAATACTGCGGCTTTTCTCATCATCAAGCAGCTGCCTAAGTCACTTGGAAAGTCCGGTATATGTAATATATGTCTGCGTTATATAGGTATCTATGTCAAATAGCAATAAGCATATAAAACACAGTAATACATGCCAGTGAGCCAATGTGATCCTACTGCAATAGGGCACCGTAACCATTACTTAACCATCCCCCGCAATAACCTGGGTAGCTACTTGCTACCCATTATCCAGTGAACTTATATTATGAAATCACCTTACAGATTAACTGAAAAGCAGTTTAAGTTCCTGCAGCAGGAAGCTGAAAACAAATATGATTCCAGAATATCAAGCTATATGCTTCGTCGATCGCTTGCTGTGATATCTAACTATCTGGAAAACTATAGCCGGGTATTTGCATTACGCGTTGACCTGAGATTTGCTCAGTCCCATGTGCCTGGAGAACCAGACCTGCCGCTCTGCTTTCAGAAGGATGATGAGAAAGCCATAACTCGGGCTATAGAATCCCTTAAAAGCCAGTTACGTGAAGAGCACAAGCGTTCTGGCAGGGCCGGTGAGCCTACGCCACTCGGCTATATCTGGGCCAGAGAGCGTGTTACCGGGGAACATCATCACTACCATCTGGTTCTGCTGTTTGACAAAGAGGTTTATGCTTATCTGGGGAATTATACTGAATCTGATGCTGATAATATGGGAATCAGGATACAAAAAGCCTGGTGCAGCGCCATTGGGCTTGATTATCCTGAATATGCTTATCTCCCGCATTTCCCGAAGAATCATACCGCTTGGTTCACTCGGGATGATGCCTTAACTTTAAGCCCTAATTATTATGATTTCCTGCTGCGGGTTACTTACATGGCAAAAGAGTACAGTAAAGATTTCCATGACGGTTATCGTAACTTCGGTACAAGTCAGCTTATAGCTTGATTATTTGATAACGAAAAGGGCTCATTGCCCCTTTAACTCTGTTTTCAAATCAAATTTGATCTGACGCACCGATGATATATACCTGACCTGATTGGTCGCTATGAGCGAAAAGCGGTCGTCTCATTCAGCGTAAGAAGGTAAAGAACCGCCGTGAGGCGGTTTAGCTGTCTATAGCGGCCCCAAAATTGGAGTCACTGCGCTTATTGCCGGGAAAGTTGGGCCATGTAGAGCAAAGAGAGAAAGTTCTGGCGGGTACTGGCGAAAATATCCAGTAGCGCTATATCTTCTTTGTGAAAATACCAGTACAGGCAGAGGTACTGCGAATCTACAACCAACCAACGTTGCAGTGTCACGCCCATTTGCAGGGCACCAGGATCGGGCGGGTACCGCGCCGGATTGGTTTCAACCGCATCGAGCGCCCGCTCCAGTAGGTCATCAGTAAAATCCTGAGCCTCTTCCAGCGGCATCCGTGCCACCTAGTACGCTTGAATAACTCGAGGGTTTGCTCTTCTGTATTGGTGATGTATACGACCGTCACGTTGTCCTCTAGGCCCAACTGTTACCTAGCCGCTTTCCTGCGGGCAAAGGTATCACGACCAGAACTAAAACGGACTTCCTCATAATCGCGCTGGGACGACCCACCAGCTTCAGCACGGCTGCGGTTTCCATGTGCAGATGGCGTTCGGCCAGTTCAGCTTCACGTTCGTCGGCGGTCTGAACAAACAGCTCTGTAGTGCCATTTTTGGTTATGTAGACCTCACCTCTGAATTACTCAGGGGTGCAAAGCATTTCTCGGGCGGCTTTGTGAAATCGTCGTCATCGTATACACTTTTCTCTTTGGCCAGCGGTCTGAATGACCACACCAGCACACTGTTTCTGTCTACATTAGCAACAGTTCGCAGGCGGTGTAATATTCATCATAAATTTCACCCCTCTTCACTAGTGCGCCACACGGTGCCGGTTTCCTCCTTGAGACGCTCTATGTTTTTATAAAGCTGGTCGTTAATGTGCTCATTAACAAACTTAACCAGCGCTTCCCAGTGATTATTCCCACCAACATGCACATCAATAGTCATTCCGAGCCTGATCTCAAACTCAGTACCATCAAATCCAATCTCCGGATATGTGTTAATGGATTCGTGGTCACCATTGTGGGCATAGAGCTTGTTACGCATTCTCATGACTTCATCATGAATATCGCCCAGTTCATCCGGGACCTTGCTTCGTTCAATCTTGTACGTGCCCTTGCTCTCGGTGAATAGTCGCCCATAGGTCACGATAAAAGCCGTGGTTCTGGATGAGTTTTCCAGGTACCACTCGGTGGTCGCCTCAAACTCAACTTTCCCCAGTTGCTGGTGGTCATACGTCAGCTGTACAGCGGTCTGCATAGCTTTAATCAGCCCATGGATCTTGCGTAGAGTTCTATCAGCCTTTTGCAGCTTCTCGTGTGCCGTTTCTTGCATGGTGCGGATCCATTCAACGAACTCTGGAGGCAATTTGTCTTTCGGGATGGCGATAATCCCCTCATTAGGCAATACGTTTTCCATCAGGCGGCCCCTCTCTTAATCGTTTGTGCGTTTTGCTCGGCGCGGACCATGGCTACCAGCATGCGGCCGCGCTCCCTTTCTATAGCCTTGAAGGTATTTCTCCACCAGTTCCGGCAGGCGTTCAAAGTCGTCACTCTTCTCTGCACCTGCGCGGCTGGTATAAAGTGGCCACATCATTAGATGTGCTTCCAGAATCACAATCGTCCGCTGTTGGCGCGGAGCAGACGGAAAGCAAGATCGCTAGATCCGCTGAAGCCCGTGCCTAAAATTTAGGATAGGTGATGTAACCGTCTGTATATTCGAGCGAAGACTGAAATTGTGATGACTTAGTCTTCCTTGGTTAAGTATACTGTTCTTTTCGTTGATTGTGAGGATATATGGCACAGAATATGTCTAAGGAACAAAGAATTACGCTCATTACGCTAGCGACTTTAACTGCAGTAGTGGCAGTCCTTTGGTTTTTGTCTATGTTGATTGAGCATGAAATAAAAAGCTTTGGCCCCTTAGTAGTTTCGCTCTCGAGTGCAATACCAATTTTTTCTTTGTGGTGGCCATTTAAACCTAAGTACATATCCAAACGAATGCGAAATACATTATCTGTTGATTTAAATATCACGGACCATGTTCTATTTGGTGATGGCGATTACAAATTCGACCCTTATTTTGCCACTTCGTCAAACAAAAGCCTTCATGTTATAACAAGATTTTCAACATATCTTTTGGGTGGGGCTCCTGCCTCAGGAATATATAATTTCCATGAGATTGGCGATGCTGGAGCATTTCCAATAAATAATCTTGATATGAATAGTACACCTGTTGAGCGAGTGGTTATTTTGAAAAATATCCATAATAAATATGCCTTGATGAAAATAAATTCGATTGATCAGCAGTGCCCTCATATTTTCGAGATTGAGTATATTCTCAACAGCGCAGGTTCTGAGAATTTTACAGATTGCTGATAATAAACACTTGGCATAACAGCCAAGTCTTTTGGATCCTTACATCAATTTGAAACACCGAGGAGCATTAGACGCGAATAACCTCACTATTCATGATGATTTTCCAGAGTTGGGTGTTGTTTAACTGTCACAGTTTTTCAGAGGGGGATCACAATTGGTAGAGATTAAAAGGTCCGCTTTTGGCCCAAGCCAGACTGTCAGATTCGATTGCGATCTATCTACGATTCCTCCAGGACAGGTTTGAGTCAATGCACCTTTGTCGGGAAAATACCAGTCGAGCTCAAAATTCAGCCCACAAGTTTTAACCCCGTTTTCCCTGTTTCAACAATGCTCCCTCTGTCGGCCTTGCTAACAAAATCAGCCCACCACTGCATCATAGGTCGCCGTTGCTCAAGATAGTCACTGCGGTTGTAAGCTCGACGTACCTCATTTTTGTCTACATGAGCCAGTGCTGCTTCAATGACATCAGGCGGAAATCCTTCCTCATTGAGTGCCGTACTAGCGATAGAACGTAAACCGTGTGATACGAGTACGCCTCCTAAGCCAGCACGTTTGAGCGCTGCATTCACTGTTTGGCTATTCATCGGCTGGGTTGGTTTGATGCGACTGGGAAAGATAAACTCCCGGCCACCACTGAGTGACTTCATCAATTCCAGAATAGTGAGAGCTCCATCAGATAATGGAACTGTATGGTCCCGATTCATCTTCATTCAAGCTGCTGGAATTTTCCATTCGTTAGCATCAAAATCGATCTCATCCCATCGAGCTTCGGCAGCTTCGGCAGGGCGGGTAATGGTGAGAAGCTGCCACATGAACAGGCATCGTGTGGACAGGCTGATACTAGCCGTGCGCATAGTCTGCATTAGTTGTGGTAGTTGATCCGGGCGGATACTAGGCATGTTTTTCTTCTGCGGTTTCTCGAACGCTTTCCCTATGTTTACGCTGGGAACTGCATCAATCAAGCCTGTGTTCTGCGCATAAATCATGACTTCGTTAATACGCTGACAAAGGCGGCGAACAGTCTCTAATGCACCTCTTGCCTGAACCGGCTGAACTGCTTTAACCAGAGTATGAGCCTTAATCTCAGTGACACTGATATCACCGATTTCCGGGAAAACATCTCTCTCAAGCGAGCGCCAGATATCGTCGGCATAGTCCTCTGTTACGCTGGCTTTCTTCACATTCCACCAACGTTCGGCGACTAACAAGAAAGTGTTGGTTTTGGCCTCTTGTGAATTTCTGACCTGTTCTTTCTGATGCTCCTGCGGATCAATGTCTTTCGCCAATAAAACTTTAGATTCGGCTCTGAGTTTACGTGCATCAGAAAGCGAGACGGCAGGGTAGGCACCGAAGCTCTGTTTGGTTCTCTGCTTGGTTAGAGGCCGATAGTAACGGAATTGCCAGAGCTTACTACCGCTGGACTTGATTAGCAGAGTAAGCCCATCACCATCATACAGCTGGTAATCGGCATCTTTAGGTTTGGCGGCTTTGATTTCCGTATCGGTTAACGGCTTGGTTTTTCTTGCCATGGGGAGTCTCCATGCGTTTAGGCCCAACGAAAACAATAGAGCTTTTCGTTGGGCCTATCAATGGGCCTAAAAGGTTCGGATTTAATTAGTTCTCTTCGGACTTAGCGGGACAAATTGAGGGGACAAAAAAGCCCGCAGGGCTTGCGCCGTGCGGGCTCTTAGGACTTCATCGGATGACTCTGGTAATCACCGATGGAGAATTTTGGTGGAGCTGGCGGGAGTTGAACCCGCGTCCGAAATTCCTACATCCTCGGTACTACATGCTTAGTCAGTCTTTACATTCGCCTGGCACCTGCGGACAGACACGCCACTACCAGACTAGCCTGATTAGATTTAACGCTTCAACCCCAGGCAGGGCCTCCACGCGATCTCTTTTGGGTTTGACCTCTCTTTGATCCCCGTCTTAAGAGCGGAAGCTAGGGAGAGAGGGCTCAGAGCAGGTTATTAAGCTGCTAAAGCGTAGTTTTCGTCGTTTGCGACTATTTTTTTGCGGCTTTTTACGAGGCCAACCGCCCCTCGGCATGCACCTTGGGTTTCGCGAATCCCGTCGAATCCAGAATCAGCCCCAATGTGTTAGAGCAAGTATAACAGACTTGTGACACGCGTGACCAGCCCCCGCAACCCCTAATCCTCAAGGATTTACCGCTCGCGCAGCGCTTCTTTTGCGCGATTAAACGGTTTGATTAAATAGTCGACGATGGTTTTTTCACCTGTTTTTATATCCACTGTGGCAATCATTCCCGGTACGATGGAGAAATGGCGTCCCAGTTTGTTCTGTAAGAAGTCCTGATGGGTGCGGATAAACACGCGGTAGTAGAATATTTCCGGTTTCACTTTGTCTTGAATAGTGTCCGGGGAAATAGTTTCGACTACGCCTTCCAGACCGCCGTAAATCGCGTAGTCATAAGCGGTTATTTTCACCAGCGCCCGTTGGCCGGGGTGGATGAACGCGATATCGCGCGGAGACAGGCGGGTTTCAATCAGCAGATGATCGTCCAGCGGTACAATCTCCATCATCTCGCCATTGGGCGGGATAACGCCGCCAATGGTAGTGACCTGGATGTTTTTCACAATACCGCGCATCGGCGCGCGCACGGTCAGGCGGGTGACGGAATCCTCGCGTCCTTTCAAAATAGCCGCCAGCATATCCACTTCGGCATTGGCTTTTGACAGCGCTTCCCGCGCCTGCACGAAGTATTGTGAGCGCAGATCGGTGATTTTTAATCCCAAATCGCTTTTTTGTCGTTGCAGGCGCAGCACTTCAACGTGGCTGGCGGCACCACTTTTTTCCAGCCGTTGGGTTATGGCCAGCTCTTTATTTACCGAGACCAGCGCATCCTGCAGTTCTGCCATAGAATCAGCGAGCTGCGCGCGGCGACTTTTATACAAGCGCGTTTCGGAGGCGATGAGATCCGGCCAGGCGCGTAGTGAAGCGGGAAACACGAGCGGCAGATCGTTAACTTCGGCATTGAGCCTTGCGCTGGAAGCCAGTGAGGCGCGATAGCGGGCGGCGCTCTCCCCAACGTTGGACTCAGAGCGAGTGGGGTCGAGGCGCGCGACAATCTGATTAGCCTGTACTTTATCTCCTTCGCGTACCGTGAGCTCGGCGAGAATGCCGCCATCCAGCGACTGCAAAACCTGCTCGCGCGAGCTGGGGATTACCTTCCCGCTGCCGGTCGAGACTTCATCCAGCTTGCCGAAATACGCCCAGATACCCAGGACGGCAAACAGCAGCGTGCTGAGCAGAATAATGCGGCTGGCCCCGGAGAAACGGTGCTCGCGGCGGATATCGAGGTCGTCCATGGCAGCGTCATGCGGATTGGTTTTCATTTTTCCACTCCCGACCGTGAGTAGGGGCTGGTGCCCGGCTCGCATTCAGCGCCTGCGCTTTCGGGGCATCCATGACCAGTTGACCTTCTTTTAACACCACTACGCGCTCGACCAGCTCCAGAACCGGCACGCGATGGGTGGCGACAATCAATGTTCGGTTGCCCAGCCACTGGTTCAGGCGCTGAATAAACTCTCGTTCGGTATGTTCATCCAGCGAGGCGCTGGGTTCGTCGAGCAGCACGATATTGGGCGATCGCAGCAGCATTCTTGCCAGCAGGATCGACTGCCGTTGTCCACCGGACAGACCGTTGCCGCCCTCCATAATGGGGTGCGCCAGCCCTTTGGCGAGTTGTTTAACGAAAGCTGCCGCGCCGCTGACCTCCAGCGCTTCGAAGATCTGCGCGTCACTGGCATGCGGTGCGCCGAGGGTCAGGTTCTCGCGCAGGGTGCCAAAAAACAGCCGCGCATTCTGACTGAGAAAACCGATATTGCGGCGTAAATCGGCCATATCGATCTGCGCCAGACTCAGGTTATCGAGTCGGACATCGCCCTGGATAATCTCTACGCCACCCGCCATGGCCTGTAGCAGTGTTGATTTCCCGGCGCCGTTACGCCCGAGGATCGCCACCCGTTCGCCGGGCATGACCTCCAGACGCGAGATGCGCAGCGGAACGCGTTGATCGTCGCTGTGGTAGCGAAAGTGCGCGTTTTCAAACAGATAATGGCCGTGAAAAATCTCCTGATGCACACGGTCTTCATCGTACTGCGTTTCGGTGGGAAGCTGCATGATGCTGTCTAACCCCATCTTCGCCGCCTTGACCTGCTGCCAGCGGGCCAGCACGCCGCACAGGTTCGCCATCGGGGCAATCATTCTGGAACCGAGCATCGACGCGGCCACCACGGCCCCGGTGGTCATTGTGCCTTCAATGACCATCGGCGCGCCGAACATAATGATGGCGGCGTAGACCAGGCTTTGTACCGACATGCCCCAGCCAATCAGCCCCTGAGTCAGCTTGCGCGTGCGCAGTCCGGACTCTCCGGTAATACGGATATAGCTGTTCCACTGTTGTAAAAAGCGGTTTTCCGCCTGCATCAGCTTGATATCTTCCAGCCCCTGAACGCTCTCGACCAGCACCGCGTTGCGCAGGGTGGATTCATGCGCTGCCTGGTTGGCGAGCACCGCCAGTTTCTTCTGTAACAGCAAACCAGGCAGCATCATCAGCAGGGCCGCGACGGGGGCTATCCACGCCAGCGGCGGGGCGATAAAGGCCAGCACCACGATAAACAAAAAGAAAAACGGCAGATCGACAAGGGTCGACAGGGTTGAGGAGGTGATCATCTCGCGAACCTGTTCCAGCTCGCGCAGTTGAGAAATAAAGCTCCCCGTCGAGCGGGGAACGGCGCTGTTGCGCAGCCGCAATGCGTGGCTGAACACGCGATCGGAAATGCGCATATCAGCGCGTTTGCCGAGCAGGTCCATTATGTGGGTACGCGCTTCGCGCAGCAAAAAGCCAAACAGCACCGCCACCAGAACGCCGGTGGAGAGAACATACAGCGTTGGATAAGACTGGGCGGGGATCACCCGATCATAGACCTGCATCGAAAAGATAATCCCGGCGAGCGACAGGACGTTAATCAGAAAGGCGGCAATCATGACCGGCAGGTAAGGGCGGATGTCCTGTAATACCAGTTCGCGCATCCAGTCGGGCTTGAAGCGCGAAATATAGCGGTCTACCCGACTGTCCTTCAGCGCCGACAGCGGGCGCAGCGCGGTAATGCTCACGATCTCCGGCAGTAGTTCTGCAACTGTGAGTCGGTTACGCTGGCCCTCTTCGGCGATGATAAAAACATCCAACGCATCTTCACCGTTGAAATGTTCTATCACCATCAGTTGGCCGTCGAGCAGTTCCGCCACCACCGGCAGACGCCACTGGCCGAACGCCTGCGTGGCGGTATCCAGCGCATGAAATGACAGCCCTGCCTGACGCGCCAGCTGCGACAGGGCCATGACTCGGCTTTTTCCCGCAAACCACGGGGCGTTGGCCTGGATTGCGCCGGGCGAACAGGTAACGCGATAGTGGCTGGCAATATGCGTCATCGCCAGCGCCCACTGGCTCAGGGCGTGTTCGCCAATCGCATCTTCCGCATGTGTATCGACGTCGCTCATAGCTTTATCTCCACCGATTGAATACTGCGGTTATTTAAGGCGAACGCCTGGCGAAGCGATCCGGTGTTATAGAGGCAGTTCAACTGGAGCTGGCGCAGCTGGTTTTGAGTCTGGAGTTCAGCAAAACGGGCCTGATATACTTCCTGCTCGGCGTTAAGCACATCGAGCAGTGGGCGTGACCCGAGGTCCAGATACTGCTGTTGATAAAGCTCGCGCGTTTGTTCACTCAGCCGTTGCTGGCGACGCAGGATCTGCAGGGCAGTGGCGAGGCTCATCGCCTGGCTGCGGGATTCCAGTAATTTCTGCCGCACTTCAAGTCGGGTACGCTGGATGGAGTACTGTGCAGACTCTACCGCGTGACTGGCGGCGTTGCGTCTGGCGGTGAGTCCGCCCCCCTGATACAGCGGCATCTCGACTTTTACCCACGTGGAGTACTGGGTTTTGTCGAGCACCTCATGGCTGGGGTATTTGTCGTTGAGATAGTGCTGAACCGACGGCTCCAGGGAGATAGTGGGCGTCATCTGCGCGTTGGCGTAATCGAGATTTGCCTGTGCCACATTCGCCTGCGCCCATGCCGCCAGCACCGCGGGAACCAGCTTATCGTCCGGTTTGACCACATCACAACTGCTGTCCAGTTTGACCGGAAATTCGTTGCTGATGCCGTTAAGCGCGTTCCAGCCGAGGAAGCTCATCAGCGTTGCCTTGCTGCTGTCGAGATTGGCCTGATACTGCGCCAACTGAGAACGTGCAGACTCGATACGCGCATCGGTTTGCACCACGTCGGATAGCGAAGTTGCCCCTTCATCATTGCGTTGACGGATCAGCCGACCAATACCGTTCAAGGCGCTGAGCTGCTCTTCGGCGGCGTCCACCATTTGCTGCCACGTCTGCACCTGGACTATCGCGTTGGCAGTTGCATGGGCGATGGTATCAATACTGAGTAATACATTCGCCTGCTGTTGTGCGGATCCGGCGGTTTCAGCACGGACCTGGCTTGCCACTTTGCCGAAGTCGTACAGCATTTGCGACACTGAAATAACCAGGGCCGGGCTAAAGCCGTGATCGGTGTAAGTATTGCTGTAACCGTTGTTCATCCCGGCAGAAACCTGCGGGTAATATTTTGATTTCGCCACGTCGATCTGCTCATTTTGTGAGAGCAGTTTGCCGATGGATTCACGAATAGAAGGATGCCAGCTCACGGCGCGACTCACTGCGTCGTTGAGCGTCAGGCTGCCGGGGGCGGCGGCGCTCAGCGGCAGATCGGCAACCGCGCCGTCCAGCGAGGGCAGCATCTGGCTGGTGGCCAGGCCTTCCGGCGTAATAATTTGCGGTTCATCTTCGGCATTCACCCGCAGGGTACAGAGCGTTAATGCCAGCAGTAAGGCAACAGGCGCGACATTTCTCATAGTTTATCCCTTACAAAATACGGCAGCGACGACTGTTATTGCCCCGGACGTCATGGCATCCGGGGCTGTAGTTATGGCGCTTTAACGTTATGCGTTAGCTTCAGGGCACAATGTGATTTTGTTGCACCAGCTCATCGAGCGTGGTGTGTACGTTCTCCAGCGTTATGAGATTGGTTGAGTGATAAGTGTTGCCCGTACCGTCGCGGTCGATAGCAATCACCGTGTTGTTACCGTTGGTGGTCACGGTGAGGTAGTTGCCGAGCGTAGCGTTCTGCCCGTTCCAGCCCACCAGCAGGTCGCCGATATCGATTTTGTCGCCCTGGGCCAGCGAGAAGTTGGTCCAGGTATCGGTAGGTCCAACGCCAACATTGCCAACGTTACCACCGGTAGCGTCGTTGGCGTTGAGCAGGTGATAAATCAGCGTATCGCCGTAGATACTGCCGGTAAAACGATCGGCATCTACGGTGCTTACAACCTGCGGATTCATGTTGATGGTCAACGTAGCGGTATCGGTATGCCCATTCTGATCGTTTAGGGTGTAAGTAAATGTCTCTTTGGTGAGGATGGTGGAAAGTGAGACATCGCTGTTGAGGGCGTAGGTGTAATGACCATCAATGCCAATGGTCAGTTTGCCGTACAGCCCGTTAATGATGGCGCTGGTCGTGCTGCTCAGCGGATCCAGCGTGGCGGTGCTACCGCCCGTGCCGCTCACCGTCAGCAAGGTATGCACGCTGGCAATATGGTCCCCGTCATAAATGTTGCCGGCGACGCTGTTTGCCGCGGACGTTTCGACGTTCTGCAGGTCGATTATCGTGCCTTTCACGCTAGGGGTGATGGTGATATTCCCCAGCCCTAAAGCCCCGACGCTGCCGGTGTAGTCGAGTCGATAGTTACCGGGGTGCAACATGATCCCCAGGGCAATATCGATATTGCCGCCAATAAGCAATCCACCGTTGAATGAGTTACTGGCAACCTTGACGTTGTTGCTGTCATACAGCGCCCAGGTGACGGTCAGTCCGCCCAGCGTCAGACCTGAAGCAACGTTAAAATGCAGTATGGCGTTTTGCACCGCCGTTCCCGTCGCGACCTCAATGACGCCAGTGCCATTTTGTGAGGTGGGAGAAAGGAGTTGGGCGTTCCAACTGGCGTTCCCGACGCTGTTGTCAGCAAACAATCTGGAGGTGTCCGCCTGCGTGGTGACCGCCATCGTGCTACTGATGTCATTTACGGCGTCCAGCGGCTGCGGCGTTGGTTTGATATTCAGCGAGGCGCTGCCGGTATCGCCGTTTGGTGCTCTGACCTTATACACGAAGCTGTCCGGGGTGTTGATACCGTCTGCACCCAGTCCGCTTCTTAGCGTGTAGGTGTAGTTCCCCTTCGCATCGATAGTCAGCGTGCCGTACAGCCCATTAATAGTGGTAGTGCCCGTCCCGTTAACGACAATACCGTTTACTTCGGTGATAACGGTATTGGTCGGAGCCGAGTCGTTGACCAGCAGATTGCCATTGGTTGTCGCACTCAGGCTGTCGACGGCGTAGGTGTGATCGGCCTGAATATTCAGGGTATAGCTGGTCAGCAGCGTCAGGCCGCCGGAAGCGTTAAGCAAGAACAGATAATCGCCACCCGGTAGCGTAATGGTATACGCTGACGAACTTCCGCCCAGTAGGGCGGTGACCCAGTTTGGCTGTACCCGGTACTGCTCATACTGCTGAATTGACTCGTTGAAGCGATAAACATAGAGATCGAAGCCGCCAAGCGTCACGCCGAGAACATTCGCCTGTACGGTCAGCGTGCGGGTTGCGCCATCGTCAACGTTGAACTTAATCGGGTCAGTCAGACCGTTGACCAGATTGACGTCCAGCACATTGCCGAGTCCGACGCTGGCGAGCGTGAAGCCGGTTTGTTGTGAAGGCAAGTGGTCAACCGCGATGACCTGCGTTCCGTAAGTCAGCACTGCTGCATCGTCTGCCGCGGTTACCGTGCTGGTGGTTGGGGCCTGACCGAGCGTTACCACCAGTTTTGCCGAGGAGTGATCGCTGCCATGCGTCAGCGTGTAGGTGAAGCTTTCGGAGCGCCCATACACCGAGATTGACGTATTGGTCAGGGTATAGGTGTAGCTACCGTTCTGATTGATATGCAGGATGCCGTATTTCCCCTGCACATCAATGCCGCCCGCCGGGATATTCACGACGTTGCCGTTACCGTCGGTGATGGAGGTGACCAACGTGCCGGAAGGCGCATTATCCTGCCCGT
This sequence comes from Citrobacter sp. RHBSTW-00599, assembly GCF_013784065.1. NCBI lineage: Bacteria > Pseudomonadati > Pseudomonadota > Gammaproteobacteria > Enterobacterales > Enterobacteriaceae > Citrobacter > Citrobacter sp. RHBSTW-00599. The sequence goes on from NZ_CP056717.1 coordinate 1,275,126, forward strand.
TGGCGGGATCGGTATCCGTAATGATGTTCCCGGATTCCGTGGTACCGCCGATGATGGTCCCTGCGCTGGCTTTCACCACCGAGACATCAAGGCTGGTGTATGCGCCGGTCGCCAGCAGGTTGGTGTTGTAGCTGACCACGCGGTAATCACCACCAGTCAGCCCGCTGTAATTGAGCGTTACGCCCGAGGCACCCAGGGTGAGCAGGCTGGCGAAGTCTGGTTTCCCGGTATCCACCACCGTTACCCAGGCATTCAGCCCGGTGTCAAAGCGCTGGATAACGACTTCAAGCGTGTTTAACAGCGACAGCACCACGCCGGTCGCGGCGGCATTGATCGTAATGGACCCGCTGTCGCCAGAAGCGATGCTGAAATTAACGCTTGCCGTATCGTTCCCCAGCACGTTGGCGACATTCCCCAACGCATTAACCAGCAGGAAACCATAATCGCTTTGATGCTCGGTGCTGACGATAACATCGGTTTGCAGCGGCAGGCTGGTGACGTTGTCTTCAGCCAGCAGTGGCAATACCGGTGCGATAGCGCTTGTCGGCGATGAGGTATTGCCCGCCGCATCGGTCGCCGTGGCGGACAGCGACTGGCCTTCAATTTGGCGAACCGGCAGGTTGACGCTGTAGACACCGCTGCTGTTGGCGATTGCCGTCACGCTGGTGCCGCCGGGCAAGGAGATAGTGACCGTGCTTCCCGCTTCGGCGACGCCGCTGACGGTGGCGCCATCGGCGCTGATCAGTATCGTTGGCGCGGTCGGTGGCGTGGTGTCCACAATCACGCTGAACGAACTGGACAACCCGCTTGCGCCGTTGGCGTTTGTTGCAGTGGCGGTAAACGCGTGGTTACCTTCGCTGAGCGCCCCGGATGGGGTAAAGCTCCAGATCCCGTTACCGTCTGCGGTCGTGGTGCCCATTAGCACGCCGTTGTTGTACAGGCTGACGATGGCGTTAGCCTGCGCCGTTCCGCTGAGCGTTGGCAGCGTATCATTGGTGGTTTTACCGGGGGCGACGGACCCCGTGATCGTACCGACGTCATCGAGAACGCTGGCAATAACCGGCGCAGGCGGTACGCCAGTAAACGGTGCCAGAACATTACCCGCCGTGCCGATGTTGCCTGCGGCATCCTGGGCGCTGACCTGCAGCGTTTGCCCACTGATTTGCGGTGGGTTCAGCGTGAAGGTGAAATTACCGGAGGCGTTGGCGGTTGCCGTGCCGAGCACCGTTCCACCGCTGGAGGTAATAATGACCGTGCTGTTTGGCTCGGCAACGCCGGTGAGCGTGGTACCGTTGGCGTTTACCGCCAGCCCTGTAGGAATGCCCGGGGCGACGGTATCGACCACGATCGCTGCCGCAGACGATATGCCACTGGTATTACCCGCACTGTCCGTTGCGGTGATGGTAAAGGAGTGGGTACCTTGTGCCAGCGCGGTGGTTGGGGTGTAACTCCAGTTACCGCTGCCGTCCGCCGTCACGCTGATGACAAAGCTGCCGTTATCGTAAATATCGACCCGCGCGTTGGCTTCTGTGGTGCCGTTTAACGTTGGGCGTGCATCGTTGGTTGGCTGATTAGCGCCAATCGCCCCGGTGTTTGGCCCGACGTCGTCAATAATGCTGCTGATTGAAGGCTGCGTCGGCGCCGTGGTGTCGACCACCACGCTAAAGCCTGCCGTCGCACTGCTGGTGTTGCCCGCCGCATCAGTCACGGTGACGGTGAAGGTGTGCGATCCATTCGTCAGCGGCGTAGTTGGGGTAAACGACCAACTGTTATTACTTTGCACCAGCGCCGTACCCAGCAGGGTGCTTCCATCATAGATGCTGACGGTGCTGCCTGCCTCGGCGGTACCGTTCAGCGTCGGGCGCGCATCGTTGGTCAGTTGTCCGTTGTTGAGCGCCGCATTGAACACGCCGCCTGCGATATCATCCACCACTGAGACCAGCAGCGGGGCGGATGGCGCAATGGTGTCGACATTAATAATAAACCCGCCGGAGGTGGGACTTACGTTTCCGGCGGCATCGGTGGCGATAGCGGTAAACACATGCTGACCGTTACCCAGCGCGGCAGGCAGATATTCCCAGGTGCCGTCTATCGCCGCAGTTACCGTTGCCAGCAGCGTGCCATTATCGTAGATGGCTACCCGGGCACCGGCTTCCGCCGAGCCGTTGAGTACGGGACGGGTGTCGTTGGTAAAGGCCCCGCTCGACAGCGTTCCGGTTCCCGGTAGCACGTCATCAAAAGCCTGGATAATCGTTGGCGCAAGCGGGGCGACGGTATCAACAACGATGTTAAATCCAGCGGACGTGAGGCTGACGTTTCCGGCAGCGTCGGTGGCTGTCACCGTCAGCGCGTGGTTACCGTTGCCGAGCTCGGTTCCTGGCGTGAAGCTCCAGGCGCCCGTGCCATCCGCTGAGGTAAAGCCGATAAACGATCCGTTATCGTAAACTCTTACCGTGGAATTGGCTTCAGCCGTGCCGCTAAGCGTCGGGAGTGGGTCGTTCGTGGCCTGACCGTTGTTCAGATTACCGATCAGCGGGCCGACATCATCTGCAACCTGAGTAATCGCTGGCGTACCAGGCAACACGGTATCCACGATAAGCGCGAAGCCATTGGATGGCTGGCTGGTATTACCGGCGCTGTCGGTGGCGGTGACGGTCAGCGTATGCGAGCCGTTACTGAGTGCATCCGTTGGGGTTAAGCTCCAGGTGCCGTTAGCCCCAACGGTGGTGGTGCCGATGGGCTGACCATCGCTCAGGACGGTTATGGTCGCGCCAATTTCACCGGTGCCGCTCAGGGCCGGACGGGATTCATTCGTGGTCTGCCCGTTGGTTATCGGGCCTGTTGTCGGTGCGGTGCTGTCCTGAACTGAGCTGATGACTGGGATTGACGGGGCAACTGAGTCCAGCTCAATAGTAAACGATGATGATACTCCGCCGGAGTTACCTGCCCGATCAGTGGCAAAGGTGGTGAATATATGTTGTCCCTGTCCCAGCGGTGCATCCGGTGTGAAGCGCCAGTTGCCTGACTCGTCCACCTGCGCTGTACCGATGGCGACGCCATTATCACGGATCGTGATGATGGTACCGATCTCGCCTTTGCCGTTCAGCGTAGGCTGCGCATCGTTTGTCAGTTGTCCGTTGGTCAGCGCTGTATTGCCAGGCTGATCGTCAATTACGGAGGTAATGGTCGGTGCCGCTGGCGACAGCGTGTCGACGACAACCACAAACGGCGGCGTTGCCGGGCTGATATTGCCCGCGCCATCTGTGACGGTGGCAGTCAGCGAGTGGCTGCCTTCACCGAGAGCAGGCGCAGGCGTAAAGCTCCAGTTGCCGTTTTCATCGCTGATGGTTGTGCCGATGACCGCCCCGTTATCGCGGATGGTAACAAGCGAATCCGCCTCGGTAACGCCAGCAAGCGTTGGGGTATTATCGTTGGTCAACTGCCCGGAGGTTAGGATTTGGGTTGTACCAACGTTGTCTGTGACTGTCACAATAGAGGGGGCATTCGGCACCAGGGTATCGACAATGATCTGGAAATCACCGGATGGATCTCCCTGGTTGCCTGCGGCATCTGTTGCGCGAGCGGTAAAGATATGGTCGCCTTCTCCCAGCGGAGCGGTCGGGGTAAAACTCCAGAATCCGTTGCTGTTTACCGTGGTAGTGGCATAAGCGATGCCATTATCGTAAAGGGTGATGGTTGCCCCCGCTTCGCCGGTTCCGTTAAACGTCGGGCGTGAATCGTTGGTAATTTGCCCTTTATCCAACGATCCGGTGCCGGGGGCAATATCGTCAATAATGCTGGTGATAGTTGGCACCTGCGGGGGCGTGGTGTCGATGGTGATTGCGTAGTTGGGCGACAGACCACTTGGGGTACCGTCCACCGTTTGTGAAACCGTGAAGTTATAGGTAATGCCGTTAGTCAGCGCAGTGGGTAGCTGATAACTCCATGCGCCAGACACGGCATCGGCGGTTACCGTGGCGATGAATGCGCCATTTTGATAGATAGTCACCGATGCCCCAGCAGTGGCCGTCCCTTGCAGCAGCGGTAAGGTGTCGTTGGTGGTTTTACCGTTGCCAATCACCCCCATGATGGGCGCGATGTCATCAACGATCTCAAGAGTCGGTGGATGCGGAACGCTGGAGGTAGCGGCGTTAAACGTTGTCGGATCGCTTTGATTTCCGGCGGTATCCTGAGCGATGGCGTTGAGCGCCTGACCGGTTGTTTGCGCTGGCGAAATGGTGACAGAGAAGTTACCAGAACCGTCTGCCACCCCCTGGCCGAGAATGGTGTTACCGCTGCGAATAATCACGGTGCTGCCGGCATCGGCCGTACCGCTTACCAGCGTCCCGTTAGGATCTACGCTGGTAACCGTAGGCGTTGCAGGCGGCTGGGTATCGACAATCAACGTCAGCGGGTTATCTGCAGCCAGTGAGTTACCTGCGGCATCCACTGCGCCGAACGTCAGTGTGTGAGTGACGTTCGGCGTGAGGGGAACATCCACACTCCAGGTGCCGTTCGCGGCCACGGTGGCAGTAGCAACAGGATTACTACCCTCATAAATAAGCACGGTACTGCCAGGTGTGCCGGTCCCGCTAATGGTCGGGGAGGTATCGTCCGTGACGCTGCCACTGGTTAGCGAACCGGTAAAGATTCCAACGTTATCCTGGATATCCGTTACCTGCGGTAACGTCAGCTTCGTGTTGTTAACCGTAAACGAAATACTGTTTGAATTGCTGCTGATGTTACCTGCCGGATCGGTTGCGGTAGCGCTTAACGTGTAGCTTCCGTTCGCCAGCGCAGTCCCTGGCGTAATACTCCAGGTTCCGCCAGCCACCGTTGTAGTACCGATTACCGTCCCCCCGTTATACAGGGTGATGGTATCCCCGTCTGTGCCAGTACCGCGAATGGTTGGCGTGGTGTCATCAGTCACGGCATCTGGCGCAAGGTCGCCCGTGGCGTCACCGACATTATCGTTGGCGGCGCTAATCACCGGAGGTGCAGACGGCGTCGTGTCGATGTTCAGTGTTATGGCGTTAGATGGCAGGCTGACGTTGCCTGCTGGATCGGTTGCGGTGAGAGTTACCTGATAACTACCAGGAGCAACCGGTGCTGACGGAGTGAAGCTCCAGGTACCGTCTGCACCTACTGTTGCTGTTCCCTGCAATGGGGGAGTACCAGCAAGATAGAGGGTAATCAGATCCCCGACGTTCCCCGTGCCGCTAAAGGTTGGCGTGGTGTCATTGGTGTTGCCATTAGTGACCACACCCGTTACCGGAGCCACATCGTCGGTAATGATTGGCGCGGCTGGTTGTGCGGGAGGCGTATTGTCTACTGTCAGAGTAAAGCTTGCCGATGGGATCCCCGTGTTGCCCGCGACGTCAGTCGCCGTGGCGGTAAATTTATGCGGTCCGTCGGCGAGTGAGGTTGGGGTAAATGTCCAGGTGCCGTCTGGCTGTACGGTGACGGTGCCAATAGAACCGCCATTATCATAAATCGTAATCTTCGCGCCGGGCTCGCCGATTCCGGAGAGTTCGGGATTCGAGCTCTTGGTACTGCTGCCGTTATTCAGCGTTTGTAGATTTGTCCCAATCAGACCTTCTGCAGAGCTGATAACCGGGGCAACTGGTGGGGTGGTATCAATCGTCAGCGTAAAGTTCCCGGCATTGCTGGCGTTGCCTGCAGCGTCCGTGGCGATAGCGGATAAATTGTGTGCGCCTTCACTGAGCGGTTGGCTGAGTTGAATACTCCAGGTGCCGGCGGGTAAAACCGTTGTGCTGCCAATTGGCGTGGAACCCTCATAGAGGGTGATTGTAGAACCGGCTATTCCGGTTCCTTTCAGCTCTGGTAAGGTATCGTTTGAACGGCTTCCGGAAAGCAGATCGATCGGCGCATTCCCAACGTCGTCGGTGGCAGCCAAAATGACAGGATCGCCTGGCGGTTGAGTATCTACGGTAACGCTGACCACAGTGGGTGAGGTGATGACATTACCGGCGGCATCGGTTGCCGATACCGTAAACTGATGAGTGCGATCGCTGAGCACCTGATTTCCCGGAACGGTATAGCTCCAGGTGCCTGAACTGTCGACAAGAATAACCGTCATCAACAGACTGCCATCGTACAGGCTCACCAGTGAACCTGGTTCACCGGTACCCGAGAGGGTTGGCGTGTTATCGTTGGTGACCCAACCGTTATTTGCAACGTTGCCCGTAATGCTGCCAACATCATCGTTAACCAACGTTATTACTGGAACGGTTGGGGCGATGCTATCGACAATAATTTTCCAACTGGCGGCGCTGCTGGTGTTGTTGGCAGCGTCTGTTGACGTCACCGTAAATACGTGCGCGCCCTGGCTTAGTGCTGCGGTGGGCGTATAGTTCCAGTTACCGTTGTTATCAGCGTTAACGGTCGCAAGCAGGGTGCCATTATCATAAATTTTGACCCGCGAACCTGCTTCGGCGATGCCTTCAATTTTCGGTTTATCGTCGTTGGTTAACCCATTGTTATTGATGGGGCCAGTGAAATCGTCAACATCATCAGTAACGGCAATAATAACTGGCTGGTTTGGTGCAGTGATATCCGGAGCCAACGCGGAGGTAGGCTGACTCTCGTTATTGCTGCTGTCCGTTGCGGTGACTTTTACCGTTTCGCCGTTCTTTTGCGACGGCGCTATAGACACGGTGAAATTGCCGCCGCTGTCAGCCTGGCCTATGCCAATCGGGTTACCGTTGCTGTCTTTAACGGTGACGGTGCTTCCCGCTTCAGCATGTCCGCTTACAGAACCGCCGTCTCCGGCGACGGTGACGCCGGTTGGCGCATCAGGTGCGGTGGTGTCCGGTGCGGTGACAGAGGCGTTGTCGCCCTTGTTACCTGCGGTGTCGGTCGCATTTGCCGTAAGGGGCTCGCCGTTGGTTTGCGGCGGAACCAGCGTTGCGGTGAAATCCCCATCCGTATCGGCAGTTGCCGTACCAATGATATTGCCATCTGGATCCAGAATATTGACCGTACTGTTGGGTTCGGCCTTGCCGGTGACCTGGTCGCCAGTGCCATTAACTAGCAGGTTTGTTGGGGGCTGTGGCGCGGTAATGTCTGGTGCAAGCGCTGTTTCAGGCAGGCTTGGGTTTCCTGCCGGATCGGTTGCGATGGCTTCAATGGTTTCGCCATTGGTCTGTGGTGGGTTAATGGTGATGGTAAATGAGCCGTCCGTTCCGGCGACGCCGCTGCCGATCTGAGTTCCGCCACTGCCGGTGATAACCACGGTATTACCTGGATCGGTCGTTCCGGTGACGACAGTCCCATCCGCAGATACGTTGAGATCATCAGGTGGCGACGGTGGCTGGGTGTCGATGCTGATATTGAACGCTGGTGACATGCCTCCTGTACCTGACTGGTTTGTCGCGGTGGCGGTGAAGGCGTGTAGCTCATCTGATAACGGGGAGCTGGAAGTCCATGTCCAGTTACCGTTACCGTCAGCCAGTACGCTGTCGATAATTGTGCCGTTGTCGTAAATAGTCACCGTGCTGTTGGCGTCGGCAGTGCCAGAGAGCGTGGGGGTATTATCGTTGGTGGCCTGATTATTGCTCAATGGTCCGGTTGAGGGGGCAAAATCATCCATTATGCTGACGATAACAGGCACGCCCGGGTAGCCAGAGTTGGTGGCATTGAAAGAGGTATCTGGCCCGATGTTGCCTGCCTGGTCCTGAATTTTCGCGATCAGCGCTTCACCGTGCGTCTGTGAGGGCGAAATCGCGATGACGAAATTGCCGGTTTGACCGACCGTTGTTGAACCTAAAACCTGATTATTACTGCCGATGATAATGACCAGGCTTCCCGCCTCAGCGCTACCGGTTACCGTTGTACCTTCCGGATTAACGGAGGAAATGACTGCGGCTGCAGGCGGGGTGGTATCAACGGTGAATGTCGGCACGCGCGTTTCCGCGCTCACGTTACCTGTGGCGTCAGTTTGCGTCAGCGTCAGATTGTGAACACCATCGCTGAGCGGAATGTCCGGTGTAAATGTCCAGTTACCATTGCTATCTACAGTTTGCATACCAATCAGGATGCCATTGTCATAGATGTTGATGGTACTACCTACTTCGCCTGTGCCAGTGAGCGTCGGCGTGGCATCGTCGGTTACGCCGTTATTGGCGATAAAGCCGGTAATGGAACCGACATTGTCGGTTTCCTGAGTGACCACGGGGGCGTCGGGGGCAAGCGAATCGACAATAATTTCCCAACTGTCCGACATGCCGCTGCTGCCAGCACCGTTTGAAGCGCTGACGGTAAACTGGTGTGTGCCGTCCGCCAGAGGAGAGGATGGCGTAAACGACCAGTTGCCGTTGGCATCGATTGTGGCCTGGCCTATTTCGACGCCGTTATCAAAAATATGTAATGTGGCATTCGCGGGGCCGGTGCCCTGGAGTGTCGGCGTATTATCGTTGGTGGATTCCTGCTGATTGACAGGGCCAGTAATCAGGTCCTGGTTATCGATTATGCTGGTGATAACGGGGACGTCTGGCCTGTTAGGAGTTGTTGTTGGCGGTGTGCCGCCATCACCGTCACCGTCACCGTCACCGTCACCGTCACCGTCGCCATTACCGTTACCGTTACCGTTACCTTCGCCGTTGCCATTGCCGCCGCTACCATTGCCGTTCCCGGTATTACCGTTTCCAGCGTTATTATCACTCCCACCGCCACCGCCACCGCCGCCACCACCACCCGCAGCGAGGCCAATCCCGCCAGCGACAGCGATCCCGCCAAGAACCCACGGCCAGACGGCGCCGCCTTCATGACTGCCTTCGGCCGTCATCAGCGGTGTGAGATCGTCCAGGTGCTGGAAATGGAATGCTCCGTCAGTATCCTGAACCCACCACAGTGCGCCATTACTGTCCTCCAGAACAAGTTGGTTTTGCGCTTCGCCTTTTCCGAGGTAGAAATTTTTAATGGTGATGGTTTCACCTGAGCGGAGTGTGACAACCAGATCCTGATTAACGCGCGTGAGTTGACTCACCTCCTCACGCGACACAGACAGTTTCACGATAGAAGGTGAACTGAGCGTAACTTCAGAGGCTTCAACATTTGTGGAAACGCCAGTTAATTTTGATACAACGGCGAGTAGACGCATATGTTCACTCCTGATGGCATGCCGGGAGTATTAATCCGCAACAGCGCGTTGGGAAAATGAGCAGACAGGGGCTCCGTTCATCATAAAGATGAATTTACACATGTAATTTCATTGATTAGGTCACATAGATGTTAGTTTATTGATTAAATACGTCTGGCCCTTTCGGCTGAATAGTTCTTTCGTATTAGATGATATAGTCAGAAAGAAAGTATTCTGCAACTTATCCATATTAAAAAAGTAATTAGTCATTTGAAAAGGATACTTTCCAGTTTGCTTTTAACGGTTGTTTTCATGGCAACTAATTGTATTTAAATGATTTTGTTTTTATTGAAATGAATGTCAATATAATAAACAATAGTAATAATAGTGTTATTAAATAAATGGAAATATGAATGCTATGGTCTTGAACTTTTATATTATTGGACTATAGACCGCAACGGTAATGACAGGGGGTTTATTTCATATCTGAACGATTCAGCATAAATAAACTATAAACTCGGTGAATGTATTTTGTGGGTTTCGATAACTAAAAAATAAGAACCAGTCTCAGGAGGAGAGACTGGTCACAGGGGAGTAGCATTTAGCGGCCAGCATTTTTCATGATACGCGCTTTATCTAACTGCCATTCGCGTTCTTTCACATCAGAGCGCTTGTCGTGCTGTTTCTTACCTTTCGCAACGCCAATTTTCACTTTGCACCAGGCATTCTTCCAGTACAACGAAAGCGCAACGACGGTATAACCATCACGATTCATACGACCATACAGGGAGTCGAGTTCACGCTGGTTTAACAACAGTTTACGGGTTCGGGTGGGGTCGCATACCACGTGTGTTGAGGCCACCGCCATCGGCGTGAAGTTGGCGCCAAACAGGAACGCTTCGCCGTCTTTGAGTATGACATAGCTGTCGCCGATGTTGGCTTTACCCGCGCGCAGGGATTTGACTTCCCAACCTTGCAGGGCGAGTCCTGCTTCGAACTCTTCTTCAATAAAGTATTCGTGTCGTGCGCGCTTGTTTAGCGCGATTGTGGCTGAGCCAGGTTTGTGTGCTTTTTTCTTCGTCATAATGCCGCTCAGTATAGGTAATCTGGAATCGAAAAACACCCCATTTCATCCAGCGGGGCGCAAGGCGCTATCTTAGCACGAGTTAGGCTATAGCGTTTTTTTTAGCGGGTGATAAATGGTATTATTTGTGTGATTGATATTGATGGGAATTGTTATGCCTCAGATTAGCCGGACCGCTTTAGTACCCTACAGTGCGGAACAGATGTATCAGCTAGTGAATGACGTTAAGTCCTATCCTCAGTTTTTGCCGGGTTGCACCGGTAGCCGCGTACTGGAGTCGACTCCGGGACAAATGACGGCCGCTGTGGATGTCTCGAAAGCAGGGATCAGTAAAACGTTCACCACGCGCAATCAACTGACCAGTAATCAGAGCATTCTGATGCATCTGGTCGATGGGCCGTTCAAGAAGCTGATTGGCGGCTGGAAGTTTACGCCACTGAGTCATGAAGCGTGTCGTATTGAATTTCACCTCGATTTTGAGTTCACCAATAAGTTAATCGAGCTGGCGTTTGGCCGTATCTTTAAAGAACTGGCTTCAAATATGGTGCAGGCCTTCACGGTTCGCGCGAAAGAGGTTTACAGTGTCAGCGTCGGCTAAAATTGTCGTTGAAGTGGCGTACGCGCTACCCGAGAAACAGTATTTACAGCGCGTAACGCTGCAGCAGGGCGCAACGGTGGAAGAGGCTATCCGCGCTTCCGGGCTGCTGGAATTACGTACCGATATCGATCTCAGTAAAAATAAAGTGGGTATCTACAGCCGTCCGGTAAAGCTTGCTGATGTTCTGCATGACGGCGATCGGGTGGAAATTTACCGGCCACTGATTGCTGACCCAAAAGAGCTGCGCAGACAGCGAGCAGAGAAATCCGCTAAAAAGTAACAGACAATAAAAAAGGTGCTCATTGAGCACCTTTTTTTGATCTCTCAAACCTACTTGTTATCGGTCAAAGCGGGTTTGTTATCAATGTTGGTCAATACGCCGCTGCTGTTAAAGGTCAGCGTCAGCGTTTGCTGGGTTACGCCTTCATGTCCAGGTTGCTGACGGAACACATAAAACCAGGTATTAGTGCCAAAAGGATCGGACATCATTGGTGTACCCAGAGCATAAGCAACCTGCTGTTGCGTCATACCCGTGCGCACTTTAGCGACATCGGTAGGTGTCAGATAATTTCCCTGGTTGATGTCAGGGCGGTAAACCACTCGCTCCAGAGTGGAACAGCCTGCAGTCAACATCAGTAGTACTGCTGCAGCAGCAGTCAGCGTTTTACAGCGCATAGTGATTTGATTCCTTTTCGGGCCCGAGCAGTACGCGGCTCATATGTAATATGCCGATGATAATAGACCTTTCACCACTTTAAAACCTTTTGCTGTCGGGTCGGTCGGCGATTTTATGTTGAACTCAGACCTTCACAAGGTAAAAAAGTTTATGCCGCCAGCAGTTCTTTTGCATTTGCGAGGGTATTGCGCGTCACTTCGCTACCGCCAAGTAGACGGGCTAATTCCTGCAGGCGAGCGCGTTTATCAAGCGGCTGCATGTGTGTTTCCGTCATCGCGCCATCTGTTTCTTTGCTGACATAGAAATGTTGATGACCACAGCCCGCAACCTGCGGCAGGTGAGTAACACACATTACCTGCGTTGACTCGCCCAACTGTCGCAACATTTTACCCACTACCGCAGCCGTCGGGCCGCTGATACCAACATCCACCTCATCGAAAATTAGCGCAGGCGTTTCCATCTTACGTGCTGTAATGACCTGAATAGCCAGCGCAATACGTGACAGTTCCCCGCCGGAAGCGACTTTCGCAATTGGTTGTAACGGCTGACCTGGGTTAGTGGTTACTTTAAACTCCACGCGATCGGCACCGTCTGCGCTCAGATGATGCTCCTCAAATTTCACATCAATGCAAAAGACACCGTGCGGCATCGAGAGAGCATGCATGCTCTCTGTAATAAGTTGCCCCAGTTCCTGCGCATAATGCTGACGCTGTTGGTGCAGCATTTTTGCCGTTTCCAGCGCCTGCTGGTGGTGATTGTTCACCGCCAGGGTTAAGGTTTCGAGCGAGTCGGCCTGATCGTCCAGTTGCTGTTGTTCATCCAGCAACGACTGATAGAACTGTGGCAGCACTTCAGGGGCAACATGATGCTTACGTGCCAACGAGATTTGCCTGGAGATACGCTGTTCGAGTTCGAACAAGCGGTTAGGGTCTAAATCCAGACGATCGCAATAGTGGCGCAGCTCGTCGCTGGCTTCGCTGAGCTGGATGGTGGCCTCTTCCAGCATATCCAGAATACCTGAAAGTTTGCCGTCCATGCCTGCCAGTTCAGTGACCAGGTGTTTTGCGGTGTACAGTTGGCTTTGCAGATTGATGTCTTCACCATCTGCCAGGATAGCCAGCGCCTGTTGGCTGGTGGTGAGTAATTGCCCACTGTTAGCCAGGCGCTTGTACTCTTCATCAATTTGCTCAAACTCACCCGGCTGCGGATTGAATTCGTTCAGTTCCTTTAACTGGTATTGCAACAATTCCGCCCAGGCTGCGCGTTCCAGGCTTTGTTGCTGATGATGCGCCAGGTCACGGCAACTTTGGTGCCATAGTTGGTAGCGCGCAGCCATTTCCTGGGTCAGGGACGCTTCATTGGCGTAACCATCAAGCAGGGATTTTTGGTGTTCTGATTTTGTCAGGAGCTGATGCGCATGCTGGCCATGGATTTGAATAAGTAACTGACCCAGCTCGCGCAACTGCGATAACGGAACGGCGGTTCCGTTAATAAACCCACGGGAGCGGCCATCGCTGCTGATAACGCGACGCAGCAAACACTCACGGCCTTCCTCAAGCTGGTTCTCTTCCAGCCAGCGCAGGGCTGCGGGGGTATCTTTTAAGGCAAAACGGGCGCAGAGGTCGGCTCGCATGGCACCTGCACGCACCATGTCTGCGTCTGCGCGTCCGCCCAGACACAAACCGAGAGCATCAATGGCAATGGACTTACCCGCACCGGTCTCACCGGTGATAACGGTCATTCCGTTCTGGAAATCGATCTCAAGTTCACGAACGATAGCAAAATTGCTGATGGTCAGTTGTGCCAACATAGCTGTTTTCCTGTATGAAAAACCATAACTGTGATTTCATACAGTATAAACTGGTTTTTTATACAGTAAAGAGGTTCGCGTTAAATTAGAATAATTTTTTTGACCAACCAAGCTTAGTGCTTAATGTGTTGAAATAGCTGTAATCTTTTGGATGTATCAGGTTCAGATGATAATCACAGCGGCGAATCAATACGTCTTCACCTTCCTGTATAGGCAGGGCGATTTGGCTGTCACAGCTGATCTCCAGATCGTTACGGCGATGAGAAAAGCGCAGGCGAATGGTGCTGCTACTGTTGATCACCAGCGGCCGCGCGGAAAGCGTATGCGGAAACATGGGGACCAGCGTAATGGCATCCAGAGAAGGCGTCAGAATTGGGCCTCCGGCAGAGAGCGAGTAGGCGGTAGAGCCGGTCGGCGTCGAGATAATCAGCCCATCTGAACGTTGGGAGAAGGCAAAAATTTCATCGATATAGACTTCAAATTCAATCATGTGCGCCACTTTCCCGGGGTGCAGCACAACTTCATTGATGGCAGTGCTAATGCGCTTCTGGCAATCCTGTTGACACACCTGAGCTTCGAGTAAAAAGCGCTTTTCGCTGATGTAGTGGCCTTCCAGCACGTCAGCTAACTGTTGCTGGGCATTGTCTGGGTCAAGGTCGGTCAAAAAACCGAGGTTGCCGCGGTTAATGCCAATAACCTTGATGTCATAACGTGCCAGGGTGCGTGCGGCGCCCAGCATATTGCCGTCGCCGCCGACTACCACGGCGAGGTCTGCCTGTTGGCCAATTTCTGCGAGCGTGCCGGTTTTCACATTTTTCAGCTGCAGTTCGTGGGCGATTTGTTGCTCAACGATAACCTCATAACCTTTGGTGCACAGCCAACGGTAGAGCATTTCATGTGTGGTCAGTGCAGTGGGGTGACGTGGATGCCCCACAATGCCAATACACTTGAAATGTTTGTTCATTTTCTCGAGGTCCTTGTAACGAAGATTAGTGACAATGTGAGTACTTCCCTTGAATCCCTGAATCTGATCCCCATAATAAGCCAAGTTAGCGAGATGAATGCGAAAAAAACGCGGAGAAATTCATGAGTAGTAAAGAACAGAAAACGCCTGAGGGGCAAGCCCCGGAAGAAATTATCATGGATCAGCACGAAGAAGTTGAGGCGGTTGAATCAGACGCTTCTGCTGAGCAGGTGGATCCGCGCGATGAAAAAATTGCGAATCTGGAAGCTCAGCTTGCTGAAGCCGAAACTCGCGAGCGCGACAGCGTGTTGCGTATCAAAGCGGAAATGGAAAACCTGCGTCGTCGTACCGAACTGGACGTAGAAAAAGCGCATAAGTTTGCGCTGGAAAAATTCGTCAACGAACTGCTGCCGGTGCTGGATAGCCTGGACCGCGCGCTGGAAGTGGCGGACAAAGATAATGACGCTATGGCGGCGATGGTTGAAGGTATTGAGCTGACCCGTAAGTCAATGCTGGATGTCGTGGCGAAGTTTGGTGTACAGGTGGTTGCGGATATCGATGTGCCGATGGACCCGAACGTGCACCAGGCAATTGCAATGGTAGAGTCCGACGACGTTGCTGCCGGTAATGTGCTGATGGTAATGCAAAAAGGCTATACCCTGAACGGACGTACCATCCGCGCCGCGATGGTCTCTGTGGCGAAAGCCAAAGGCTAATCAGCCTTCAGGCCGGGTAATGCTCACGCGCTACCCGGCCTGAATTACTCTCACTGGTCCGACACGCTTTCCCGTAGCGGTTTGACCGGCAATACCTGCACCTGTTTAATCATATTGTCCTGCACGTCGAGAATATCGATATCGTACTGTCCAATGCGCACACGCGTGCCGGCAACCGGGATCTCTTCCAGCGCTTCAAGAATAATACCATTCACGGTACGTGCGTCATCTTCCGGCAGGTGCCAGTTAAACGCCTTATTGATTTCACGAACGTTGGCGCTGCCGTCAATGATCACCGAGCCATCATTCTGCGGCGTTACCTCTTCGGCAAGCGTGGGTGACATTGAAGTGGTGAAGTCGCCGACAATCTCTTCCAGAATATCTTCGACCGTGACCAGCCCCTGAATATCGCCATATTCATTAACAACCAGACCCACTTTCTTCTTGTTTCGCTGAAACTTAATGAGCTGGGTGCTGAGAGGTGTACCTTCCGGGACGTAATAAATTTCGTCGGCGGCACGTAACATGGTCTCTTTGGTGAACTCTTTTTTCTCTGCCATCAATCGCCAGGCTTCACGTACGCGCAGCATACTGATGGCGTCGTCCAGCGAGTCGCGGTACAGCACAATACGGCCGTGTGGAGAGTGCGAAAGCTGACGCACGATTGACTTCCAGTCATCGTTAATATCAATGCCGATGATTTCGTTACGCGGGATCATGATGTCATCGACGCTGACTTTTTCCAGATCCAGCACTGACAGAAGCATATCCTGGTTACGGCGTGAAATTTGCGAGCGCGATTCATTCACCAGCGTTCGCAGTTCATCTTTACTCAGCGAACCGCTCACCACGATATCCGTTTTGATGCCCATCATGCGCATAAGTAGCCGCGTGATGGTGTTGAGTAGCCACACCAACGGCATCATCAGAATCTGCAGTGGAGCCAGCAGTACACTGCTCGGATAGGCGACTTTTTCTGGATACAGCGCGGCAATAGTCTTGGGCAGTACTTCGGCAAAAACCAGCACGACAAACGTCAGTACCCCAGTGGCAATAGCGACACCCGCATCGCCATACAGGCGCATACCGACAATGGTGCCGAGCGCGGAGGCCAGAATATTCACCAGATTATTACCGATGAGCACCAGGCTTATCAGGCGGTCCGGCTTACGAAGTAGCTTTTCAACGCGTTTTGCCTGACGATTCCCCTGCTTGGCCCGATGACGTAGACGATAGCGATTCAGGGTCATCATTCCGGTTTCAGAACCGGAAAAATAGGCGGAAATGACCACCATGATGAGAAGTGTGACAATGAGCGTGGTGGTGGAGATGTGTTCCACGTAGGGTTCCTTAAAGATTTAACTCACGAACTGCTGCAGGATACGACTGCCGAAATAGGCCAGCGTTAGAATGCCTGCGCCTGCGACGTTAAACCATACGACGCGACGTCCGCGCCAGCCTTCATGGTAATGCCCCCACAACAGAACGATATAGACAAACCATGCCACGATAGAGAGAACGGCTTTATCAATGTTCTCGGTACTGAACAGGTTATGCATGTAAAACAGGCCAGTGCACAGGGTGAGCGTCAGCAGAACCACGCCAATTTGGGTGATATGAAACATTTTCCGCTCAATACTCATTAGCGGCGGCATCTCATTGCTGAAGGCCAGTTTTTTGTTTTTCAGCTGGTAGTCGATCCATGCCAGTTGCAGCGCATACAGTGCGGCGATAATCAGCGTGGCGTAAGCGAATAGCGATAGCCCGATGTGAATCATCATGCCCGGCGTAGCTTCGAGATGGGTGATGAACTCGTTCGGCATAAACGTGGCGAAGGCCAGGTTGATTAGCGCAAAGGCGTAGACAATGGGCAGCAATAGCCAGCCACGATTGCGGGAAGCGACGATAGTCATTACCGTACAGATCATCAGGCTAACCAGTGAGCCGACGTTCAACAGACTCAGGTTTTGTCCGCTTTCACCGCCGGGCAGAATTCGCGCTTCCAGGGCGATAGCATGACTTACCAGCGCGACGACCGCAGAGAGAATAGCCATACGCCGCCAGCCGCTGTTTTTTTGCAGCAGAGCGGGAATAATCAGCGCAAGGCTGACTGAGTAGGCGACAAGGGCGAGCAGAGCAAAAACGGGCATATAGGTGTCGACAGTTGGCCAGTGATAAAGAAAAGCAGTATAGCGTTACGTGACCGCTGCTCCAACCGTTGCATAACAACAAAGGCGGCTTCATGTTATACTGCGACAAATTTCTGTTGATGTGTCGCTGTCGCGACCGACCGTTTCCACCCCAGGCGAGAGACAATGTTTGATAATTTAACCGATCGTTTGTCGCGCACGCTGCGCAATATCAGTGGCCGTGGACGCCTTACTGAAGACAACGTTAAAGAGACGCTGCGCGAAGTGCGCATGGCGCTGCTGGAGGCTGACGTAGCGCTGCCGGTAGTGCGTGAGTTTATCAATCGCGTAAAAGAGAAAGCGGTTGGTCATGAAGTTAACAAAAGCCTGACGCCGGGTCAGGAGTTCGTCAAGATTGTCCGTAACGAACTGGTTGCGGCAATGGGCGAAGAAAACCAGACCCTGAATCTGGCTGCACAGCCGCCAGCCGTTGTGCTGATGGCTGGTCTGCAGGGGGCGGGTAAAACGACCAGCGTCGGTAAGCTGGGGAAATTCCTGCGTGAGAAGCACAAGAAGAAAGTGCTGGTGGTCTCCGCGGACGTTTATCGCCCGGCGGCGATAAAACAGCTGGAAACGCTGGCCGAGCAGGTCGGTGTGGACTTCTTCCCGTCGGATGTCGGCCAGAAGCCGGTCGATATCGTTAACGCCGCGCTGAAAGAAGCCAAACTCAAATTCTACGACGTGCTGCTGGTGGATACCGCCGGTCGCCTGCACGTTGATGAAGCGATGATGGACGAAATCAAACAGGTCCACGCTTCTATTAAGCCGGTTGAAACGCTGTTTGTGGTCGATGCCATGACCGGTCAGGATGCCGCGAATACCGCAAAAGCCTTCAACGAAGCGCTGCCGTTAACCGGTGTCGTGCTGACCAAAGTTGATGGTGATGCTCGTGGTGGTGCGGCGCTCTCTATTCGTCATATCACCGGCAAGCCGATTAAATTCCTCGGCGTTGGCGAGAAAACCGAAGCGCTGGAGCCGTTCCACCCGGATCGTATTGCTTCGCGTATTCTCGGCATGGGTGACGTGCTGTCGCTGATCGAAGATATCGAAAGCAAGGTCGACCGCGCGCAGGCAGAGAAATTAGCCAGCAAGCTGAAAAAAGGCGACGGCTTCGATCTCAACGATTTCCTTGAGCAGCTCAACCAGATGAAAAACATGGGCGGCATGGCAAGCCTGATGGGCAAGCTGCCGGGCATGGGGCAGATCCCAGACAACGTGAAATCGCAGATGGACGATAAAGTGCTGGTGCGTATGGAAGCCATCATCAACTCGATGACGATGAAAGAACGCGCTAAGCCGGAAATCATCAAAGGTTCCCGTAAACGCCGTATTGCTGCCGGCTGCGGTATGCAGGTACAGGACGTAAACCGCCTTCTGAAACAGTTCGACGACATGCAGCGCATGATGAAGAAAATGAAGAAAGGCGGTATGGCGAAGATGATGCGTGGCATGAAGGGTATGATGCCGCCAGGCTTCCCTGGTAGATAAATATATCGGGCTACCTAATTTGCCTTTTTGACGTCGGGGTGGGCTCGAAATGCTCACGTACTGCATGTACGTTCCGCTTTCTGCGCGCACGCCGACGCCAAACTGGCTGCAATGGTAACGCCCTGGTATAAAGCCTCATCACATGTTGATTGCTTTTTTCCCAGAAATCAGTAAAATTTTCGGGCTTTTAATATGACACCCGGGCTCCGTTCCTCGATGGGGCCTGGGTGTTTTATTCACACAAGAGGATGTTATGGTTACTATTCGTTTAGCTCGTCACGGCGCTAAAAAGCGTCCGTTCTACCAGGTTGTTGTTACCGACAGCCGTAATGCACGCAACGGTCGCTTCATCGAGCGCGTTGGCTTCTTTAACCCAATCGCTAGCGAAAAAGAAGAAGGCACTCGCCTGGATCTGGATCGCATCGCTCACTGGGTTGGCCAGGGCGCGACTATTTCTGATCGCGTAGCTACGCTGATCAAAGCAGCAAACAAAGCAGCTTAATCTGTCACGGTGGTCATGATGAGCAAGCAACTCGCCGCGCAGGCTCCTGTGGAACCCATCGTTTTGGGGAAAATGGGGTCTTCTTACGGTATCCGTGGTTGGCTCAGAGTGTTTTCTTCCACTGAAGACGCCGAAAGCATTTTTGACTATCAGCCCTGGTTTATCCAGAAGGCGGGTCAGTGGCAGCAAGTACAGCTGGAAAGCTGGAAGCACCACAATCAGGATCTGATCATCAAGCTGAAAGGCGTTGACGATCGTGATTCGGCGAATCTACTGACTAATTGCGAAATTGTCGTGGATTCCTCGCAGTTGCCAGCGCTGGAAGATGGTTCCTACTACTGGAAAGACCTTATGGGCTGCCAGGTAGTGACCACTGAAGGTTACGATCTCGGTAAAGTCGTCGATATGATGGAAACCGGTTCGAATGACGTCATTGTCATTAAGGCAAACCTGAAAGATGCGTTTGGTATCAAGGAACGTCTTGTACCGTTCCTCGATGGGCAGGTTATCAAGAAAGTCGATCTCGCTACTCGTACTATCGAAGTAGATTGGGATCCTGGTTTTTAAACCACCGGATAAACGGTAAAAGTCGGCGTTATGGGGATTGGCTTGTGTTTATAGGTATCGTTAGCCTGTTTCCAGAAATGTTCCGCGCAATTACCGATTACGGGGTAACTGGCCGGGCAGTAAAAAATGGCCTGCTGAACATCCAGAGCTGGAGTCCTCGTGACTTTACTCATGACCGGCACCGTACCGTGGACGATCGTCCTTACGGCGGCGGACCGGGGATGTTAATGATGGTGCAACCTTTACGGGACGCCATTCATGCTGCAAAAGCTGCGGCTGGTGAAGGCGCAAAGGTGATTTATCTGTCACCTCAGGGACGCAAGCTTGATCAAGCGGGCGTTAGCGAACTGGCCACGAATCAAAAGCTGATTCTGGTGTGTGGTCGCTATGAAGGAATAGATGAGCGCGTGATTCAAACCGAAATTGACGAAGAATGGTCAATCGGCGATTACGTTCTCAGCGGTGGTGAGTTACCGGCAATGACGCTGATCGACTCCGTTTCTCGGTTTATTCCGGGAGTTCTGGGTCATGAAGCTTCGGCAATCGAAGATTCGTTTGCTGATGGGTTGCTGGATTGTCCGCACTATACCCGACCTGAAGTGTTAGAACAGATGGAAGTACCGGCAGTGTTACTGTCGGGGAACCACGCTGAGATACGTCGCTGGCGTTTAAAACAGTCGCTGGGCCGGACCTGGCTTAGAAGACCTGAACTTCTGGAAAACCTGGCTCTGACTGAAGAGCAAGCAAGGTTGCTGGCGGAGTTCAAAACGGAACACGCACAACAGCAGCATAAACATGATGGGCTGGTCTGAGACCCCCAAATATCAGTTTACCCAGGATAAGAGATTAAATTATGAGCAACATTATTAAGCAACTTGAACAAGAGCAGATGAAGCAGGACGTACCTTCCTTCCGTCCGGGTGATACCGTGGAAGTGAAAGTATGGGTTGTTGAAGGTTCCAAAAAACGTCTGCAGGCATTCGAGGGCGTGGTTATCGCTATTCGTAACCGCGGTCTGCACTCTGCATTCACTGTTCGTAAAATTTCCAACGGCGAAGGCGTTGAGCGTGTCTTCCAGACTCACTCTCCGGTAGTTGACAGCATTGCTGTTAAACGTCGTGGTGCTGTTCGTAAAGCTAAACTGTACTACCTGCGTGAGCGCACTGGTAAGTCTGCTCGTATCAAAGAGCGTCTTAACTAAGATTCGCGCAAGCGACATCCTGTTAGAAAAGGGCTGGCCGAAAGGCTGGCCCTTTTTTTATTCCGACCTTACTCTTTTGTTTTATTGCAATTGGATGGCTGCGCGGCGCGCAGCCAGTTGAGGACTTTTACGGCGTAGCGATCACGACTGCAACCCGGCGGTTTTCAGCACGACCTTTTGACGTCTGATTACTGGCGATCGGGTATTTCTTCCCGAGTCCCTGCGTTGTCAGATTAGTGCGGGGAATGTTGGCGCCCTGTGCCCACGCATCGGCGACCACATTCGCGCGTTTGAGCGACAGCGCTTCGTTGTAGCTGTCTTCGCCGTAGTTATCGGTATGACCATCCATACGCGCATGGTTTAACCCGGTAGCTGCCAGTTTGGATGCCATTTCCTGGATCTGCTTTTCACTTTCAGGGCGGAGCTTATAGTCATTTTTGTCAAACAGAATGTTGTCAGACAGACCAAGAGACCAGTCTCCGGAAGCTTCGGTAAATCCGTACGATTTCATGGCTGCAATTTGCTCCGGGGTAAATTTTCCCTGAGGTGCCTGACAGCCTGCCAAAATCAGTAAAAGCAGAAGAAACGGGGATGATAGACGTTTTAGCATGTGTAAGTCCTTATTTTTTAATAATGCGTTCAGAACGCAAATTTTTGGCCTGATACATATTTTTATCGGCAAGTTCTTGTAATTTCTCGGCAGAGGCATGTTCCCACGTCAGCGCAAAACCAATGCTGAGTGTCATGCTTGCCTGATGACCGTTATGCAGGTCAAAAGGTCGGTTAAACTCGTGTGACAGTGCCGCGCAGATCCGCTGAACTTCGTATTCAGAGTGAACGCTGTACAGCACCATAGCGAACTCATCGCCGCCAAGTCTGTAGGGGTGATGTCGATTACCACCAAACTCGGACAGCCTGTTTGCAACTTCAATCAGGACCCGATCCCCCGCTGCGTGGCCCCAGGTATCATTAATAAATTTAAAATTATCACCATCAAGGAATAACAGTGCGGAGCTGCTGTGGGCGGCATGGTCATTCATCAGGGCGTTAATGCTGCTGCGAAATGCGGCGCGATTCGCCAGGCCGGTCAGCGGATCGTGTAGCGCCGTACGCAAAAGCTGGGCGTTCTTTGCCTGCAGTTTAAGTTGCCACTCCTCCATCTCGTCCAGCAGACTATTAAAATCCTGGGCAAAAAGGTGAAACTCTTCAATGCGCTCTTCTGAAACGCGCCGTGAAAAGTTACGGTTGGTACGAACATCATGTACCACCTCGGTTATATTTTGCAGGGCTTCCACGACGCCATTATGTAAATAACGAGTGAGCATTAATGCAATGCCAGAGGCCAACAGAATGCACCCGGTAAGGACGGCCAGCGACAAATAGATGAAATGGCTGATAACGCTATCGCGCGCAGTCAATCGCACTTCGCCGATGACGTTGCCATTATGCAAAATAGGTTGAGTGACTGGTTGTGGGAACAGCCAGTGGCTGATAAGTCCGCTGATTTTTTCAGTGGTATCCTGCGCGTTATAGCGCCAGGTGGCGATCACCTTCTGGTTTTTATTACGAACTTCTGCAACGGAAAATTGCCCCTGCTGGCCCAGTGCTGCCAGCGTTTCAGTTGCTGCGACGCCATCAGAAAAAACTAATGCTGCTTCAAGCGTGCGGGTCATGGTTGCAGCGGTCAGATCCAGGTTCTTTTGCGCATACTGTCTCAATGCCAGCACCGAAGAAATGCTGAGCAGCAGCCAGATCAGCGTCATAGTTACCAGAACGCTGATTATGCTGATACGCCGTAATGTCCGCTTAAACGTCGGGCGTGTTATGGGAGAATGGCCCTTATCCATGCTTCTGATTCCGTGCAAGCATTAATACGTCCGGACTGACCCTTACGCCACTTCGTGAAAGGGAATCCATATTTACGGAAAATCTCACATCTTCATCTTTAATTATGAGGCAAAAGGCGCTGCCAATAACGCATTCGGGGTTCTGTTCGGCAATTAATAGCAATGCCTTAGACGGATATTTATTCTTTAATTCCACCTGATAAGTAGGGGATTCTTTTCCAAAATAAAAACCGTCACACTGCGAAACTAATATTTCTTGTTCCGTACGAATGATGACGGGAAGATAGGGTAATGCTCCGGCACTGGTATCTCCCAGGACACTGGAAAAACGCGATGAAGAGAAAATACACAGTTTGGGGGGCCCGGACAGTGCAGGCCAGCGCGTATAACTGACGATGCCGGAAACCATAGCGCGTACAGATTTTGCTTCTTCCGTAACGCTTTGGGCGTACAGCGGTAATCCGGTCAGGAGCAGTGCCAGTAGAAGTATGAGTCGGTAAGAATAGCTCATGAATAGTTACCTACCAGCGTTTGCCGTAAAACGTCGAAATACATTCAAGATTATTTAGGACAAAATAACATTATTTTCCTAAGCCGTCATTATGCCAGGTGGAAAGCTATTAGTGATTTAAGTTAAATCTTAGTAATTTATAAAATATAAGCTATTGTTTAATTTAATCTTATTGAGGTGGCACCTTCGTTTGCTCCTTTTTTCCAGGCACTGTGTAACTGGTCAATATTTTCGACCGTATCACAACTTGAGGGAAAGGTTTTCCCGGTCAAACCTCTGGCGTAAACAAAATCCGGCTGGCAGATTTTACGTTGTCCCTCGGCATAACCCTTAAGATATTCCGTACGATCGACTTCGGGGTCATTGTAGTTGTCGGCAAGAGTTTCATTATCTTTAACGGCATACCCCGAAATGGCATCTTGTATTCCGGCGTCGTACCAGGCGGTTCCCGTCCATGTGGGGGCGTGGGTATAAGGATCTATCTGACATCCGCTAAGAAGTAATAGAAATAGGGTGCTGATGAGTTGCTTCATTGCCTGTACTCCCTCGTTTTTTTAAGCATAGTGGATCTTAATACCGGATGGTGTAAATTTTAATGTACGCAGTGGAGGGCGTATTCTGTCATTAAAGTGCATGTTGTAAATTAAAATTTACGGTTTGTGGATTGAAATCTTTACCTGTTGTGTTATCGTTATCTCCTCCTCGCTGAGGATCAACTATCGCAAACGAGCTAAACAGGATCACCACCATGCAAAAAGACGCGCTGAACAACGTACATATTACCGACGAACAGGTTCTGATGACTCCGGAGCAGCTGAAAGCTGAATTCCCGCTGAGCCAGGCGCAAGAAGCGCAAATCTCCCAGTCGCGTAAAACCATTTCAGATATTATCTCTGGTCGCGATCCGCGCCTGCTGGTGGTATGTGGCCCGTGTTCCATTCACGATCCTGAAATGGCTATTGAGTACGCTCGTCGGTTTAAAGCCCTTGCTGCAGAGGTCAGCGATAGCCTCTACCTGGTGATGCGCGTCTATTTTGAAAAACCCCGTACCACCGTCGGCTGGAAAGGGTTAATTAACGATCCTCATATGGATGGCTCTTTTGATGTTGAAGCCGGCCTGAAAATTGCGCGTCAGCTGCTGCTTGAACTGGTGAATATGGGACTTCCGCTGGCAACTGAAGCGCTGGATCCCAATAGCCCGCAATACCTGGGCGATCTGTTTAGCTGGTCTGCAATCGGTGCGCGTACCACGGAATCGCAGACTCACCGCGAAATGGCTTCCGGTCTTTCGATGCCGGTCGGCTTTAAGAACGGTACTGACGGTAGCCTGGCGACCGCCATTAACGCGATGCGCGCGGCGGCACAGTCGCACCGCTTTGTTGGTATTAACCAGGCTGGACAGGTTGCACTGCTGCAAACTCAGGGTAACCCGGACGGTCACGTGATCCTGCGCGGTGGTAAAGCGCCGAACTACAGCCCGGCGGATGTCGCCCAGTGCGAAAAAGAAATGGAGCAGGCGGGACTACGACCTTCTCTGATGGTAGATTGCAGTCATGGTAACTCCAATAAAGATTACCGCCGCCAGCCTGCCGTGGCTGAATCCGTGATTGCACAAATCAAAGATGGCAATCGCTCGATCATTGGCTTGATGATTGAAAGTAATATTCACGAAGGCAACCAGTCTTCTGAACAGCCGCGTAGCGAAATGAAATACGGCGTGTCTGTAACTGATGCCTGCATTAGCTGGGAAATGACGGATGCGCTACTGCGTGAAATTAGCCAGGATTTAAACGGCCAGCTGTCGGCGCGTGTAGCATAAGAGGTTGGTTATGGTTGCTGAATTGACCGTATTACGCGATCAAATTGATGAAGTCGACAAGGCACTGCTGGGTTTACTGGCACGTCGCCTGGAGCTGGTGGCCGAAGTCGGTGAAGTAAAAAGCCGCTTTGGGCTGCCTATCTACGTGCCGGAACGGGAAGCCTCTATGCTGGCCTCCCGCCGGGCGGAAGCGGAAGCCCTTGGCGTGCCGCCGGACCTGATTGAAGATGTGCTGCGCCGGGTTATGCGCGAGTCTTACTCCAGTGAGAACGACAAAGGATTTAAAACGCTTTGTCCTTCTCTGCGACCGGTGGTGATTGTCGGCGGCGGCGGTCAGATGGGACGTCTTTTCGAAAAAATGCTCACCCTGTCAGGTTATCAGGTACGGATCCTGGAACAGCAGGACTGGGATCGTGCGCCGGAGATCGTCTCTGATGCGGGCATGGTGATCGTCAGCGTGCCGATCCACGTCACTGAGCAGGTGATCGCCAAATTACCGCGTCTGCCGTCCGACTGCATCCTGGTGGATCTGGCTTCGGTGAAAAATGGTCCTTTGCAGGCGATGCTGGCGGCGCACGACGGCCCGGTGGTGGGATTACACCCCATGTTTGGCCCGGACAGCGGCAGTCTGGCAAAGCAGGTCGTCGTCTGGTGTGACGGACGTCAGCCGGAAGCTTATCAGTGGTTTCTGGAACAAATTCAGGTGTGGGGTGCGCGACTGCATCGGATCAGTGCTGCTGAGCACGACCAGAACATGGCATTTATTCAGGCATTGCGTCACTTTGCGACCTTTGCTTACGGTCTGCATTTAGCGGAAGAGAATGTTCAACTGGAGCAGTTACTGGCACTCTCTTCGCCAATTTATCGCCTTGAACTGGCGATGGTCGGACGTCTGTTTGCCCAGGATCCGCAGCTCTATGCCGATATCATTATGTCGTCTGAGAGTAACCTTGCGCTGATCAAACGCTACTACCAACGTTTTGGTGAGGCGATCGGTTTACTGGAGCAGGGCGATAAGCAAGCGTTCATCGACAGCTTCCGTAAGGTGGAGCACTGGTTTGGTGATTATGCGAAACGCTTCCAGAACGAAAGCCGTACTTTGTTGCGCCAGGCTAACGATAGTCGCCAATAAATACGATGCTTGATGGCAACGCTGATGCGTTGTATCAGTCATACAAGGATCGGCTAAATAGAATGCCGGATAAGCGTAGCGCCATCCGGCATTGTCAAACGTTAGCTTGGATCGACCGGCACCACATTCTCACTTGGATAGCAGCCAAGTACTTTCATCGAGCGCGTAATCTCACCTAACTCCTTCAATGCTTTTTGCATCTGGGGTGATTCCAGGTTGGCCTGGATATCAAGATAAAACATTTCCTCCCAGGGATTGCCGTGAATCGGGCGTGACTCCAGTTTAGTCATAATCAGATTATGGTTGCGCAGTACCAGCAGGGCTTCTACCAGCGCACCGGCTTGTTGTCCTGTCGCCATCAGCAACGTGGTTTTTGCTGGCACCTGATCGGAAACATTGATTGCCTTGCGCGCCAGTACCACGAAGCGGGTGATGTTTTGCGTCTGATTAGCTTCGATATGCTCGAGAACCTGCAAACCGTATAGTACGCCTCCGGCTTCGCTCCCCAGAGCCGCCACGCGCGGTGAGTTAGCCTGCGCAACTTTTTCCATTGCCGCCGAGGTGCTTTCGGTGTACTCAATCTTCCAGTGCGGGTAACGACTCAGGAATTTGCTGCACTGCTGGAATGGCTGCGGATGGCTATATACCGTTTCAATGGTCTCGAGATCTGTCGTGCCGGACACCAGTAGGCAGTGGTCAATCGTGATAGTCATCTCGCCAACGATAGACAGGCTGGTGTGCTGTAGCAGGTCGTAAACGTCGTTAATCCCACCGGAACTGGTGTTTTCAATCGGAACCACTGCGTAGTCAGCTTGTCCGGTTTCGACCTGATTAAAGATATCGGCAAATTTCGCGCAGCCGCTTTCTATAAATTGTTCAAAATGGCGGGCAGCATACTGACGTGCGGCAAGATGAGAATATGACCCTTTTGGCCCAAGGAAAGCAACGCGTGCTGAGTGCGGGTTAATTTTGTTCAGATGCTGCTGGAGCAGTGCCTGCTGAGTCAGGACGGAGTCTTCGATTATGAGCTGGAACAGGCGAGTGATGTAGTGAGCATCAAGATGATGTGCTTTGCCAAGCTGAATCAGTCGGTCCAACAGATCGCGCTCACGGTCGATATCACGAACTGGACGATGTGAAAGGAGCTTAGCTTTGCCAACTTCTACGGCCAGTCCACGTCGCTCAGCCAGCAGGGCCAGTAATTTTTCATCCAGCGTGCTGATCTTATCGCGCAGCGCCAGCAATGGGTTTTCCGATGTCATAGTGTTGCCTTTCTTGTTATCAATAAAAAAGGCCCCCCGTTGTGGGAGGCCTTATTGTTCGTCTTCGCATTCTTTATCACACGACGAAACGCCTCCCATTCAGGGGAAGGTAAAAAAGAATGCGAAGAAGAACGGGACAAGTTTCATGTAATTTTCCTTTGGCTACGTCAGTAAAGTACCCGTACTGTTTTCACCCTGTCAACAAAAAACGCGCCCGGAGGCGCGTTGGCGATACACTCAATGTAAGGGACTACTCTTCTTCTGCTTCGACGAAGTTGGCGTCTTTGACTGAAGTTGTTGCACGACGGGCTTCGCCTTTGTGCTGCACTTTATTGAGCTGCCGTTCCAGCTTGTTGATCAAATCGTTAATTGCGGTGTACATATCCTCGTGTTTTGCGCTGGCGACCAGATGTCCGTTCGGTGTATTGATGGTGGCATCAGCAATGAAACCCTGCGGCTCCTTAGACAGAATGATATGTGGATTAATCAGATGAGTTTGCCATTTTTCGAGTTTGGCGAGACGGTCTGCGACATGCTGGCGAATTGCCGGAGTAATTTCCATTTGTTTACTGGTAATGTTCATTGTCATAAATTTTACCTCTTGTCTTTCCCGTCTTGGTGATTCCAGCATACCGTTCCTAATGTCAAAATGTGTGATGTTAATCACATTTTTTTGTCGCTTTTTGTCAAGAAAACCTTTTTGTGAGGCACCGCAGGAACAAGCGATTTTTTACTTGAGGAATACCTGAAAGCAGGCCATATTTGATGAGATGCGTTGCAGCTAAACCGCTTCAGTTGTGGCGTTTACGGATAAAAAAACGGCAGCCTTTGGGCTGCCGTTTGCATTCTGAGATAAATCAGGTATTGCTGCTGTTGGCGGCAATGATTTTCGCTACTTTTTCTGCCTGCGCATTCATCTGCATCTGGCGATAAGCATTTTCCATCAACGGCAGGGCATTGCGTGTTGCCTGAGTATCCGGGAAGTCGCGCAGCATGCCTTCTACACGGTTTACCACGGCAACCCATGCACCGCGGGCAGTGTAGTATTCCACAACGGAATATTCATACTTCGCCAGACGGTCTTTCAGGAATACCAGACGTTTGGTGGCGTCAGTGGTGTACTGGCTGTTCGGATAGCCACGTACCAGTTTGGAAAAGTCATTAAACGCAGCTCGGGCATGTTGCGGATCGCGATCGCTGCGATCAACACCAAAGAATCCTTGCAGTGCGCTATCATCCAACGCCATATTGGTCAGGCCACGCATATACATGACATAATCAATGTTAGGGTGTGTCGGGTTAAGACGAATAAAACGATCGATGGCAGCCTGAGCAAGTGGCAGATCGGCGTTTTTGTAGTAGGCGTAGATGAGATCTAATTGCACCTGCTGAGAATACGGTCCAAATGGATAACGGTTATCCAACGCTTCTAATTGCGTTATTGCCTGTTTCCAGTTACCGTCCTGCAGCTTTTGCTGAGCAGTCGCGTAGATTTCATTTGGCGGATTATCGGGCACCTCTTCCTTTGAACCAGAGCAACCCGCCAAAAACAGGCTCAACGTGGCTGCTGCCACCAGATATTTCATGCGCGTCATGACGTTTTGACTTTCCTCAAAATGTTTTACGGGAGATTCTCTGTTCCTGCTCCCGGTTAAGACCAGCTACAATAGCACACTATATTAAACGGCAAAGCCGTAAAACCCAACGTTAAACGAAGAAGCAGTTTATGGCACAACGAGTAGAACTCACCGCAACAGTCTCCGAAAATCAGCTCGGTCAACGCTTAGATCAGGCTTTGGCCGAATTGTTCCCTGATTATTCGCGATCGCGCATAAAAGAATGGATCCTTGACCAGCGCGTACTGGTAAATGGCAATCTTTGCGATAAACCGAAAGAAAAAGTGTTGGGTGGAGAGCGCGTCTCCATCACTGCAGAAATTGATGAAGAGGTTCGTTTTGAACCTCAGGATATCCCACTGGATATCGTTTATGAAGATGACGATATTCTTGTCATCAACAAACCCCGTGACCTCGTAGTGCATCCGGGGGCCGGTAATCCTGATGGCACGGTATTGAATGCATTACTGCATTACTACCCGCCAATCGCGGATGTTCCACGTGCTGGTATCGTGCACCGTCTGGATAAAGACACGACCGGATTAATGGTGGTGGCAAAAACCGTTCCGGCGCAAACGCGTCTGGTGGAGTCGCTGCAGCTGCGTGAAATTACCCGTGAGTACGAAGCCGTGGCGATTGGTCATATGACGGCAGGCGGAACCGTTGAGGAACCGATTAGCCGCCACCCGACCAAGCGTACGCACATGGCGGTACACCCGATGGGGAAACCGGCGGTGACGCACTATCGCATTATGGAACACTTCCGTGTGCACACGCGTCTGCGGCTGCGTCTGGAAACCGGACGTACGCACCAGATCCGCGTGCACATGGCGCATATCACCCATCCGCTGGTGGGCGATCAGGTCTACGGCGGTCGTCCGCGTCCACCGAAAGGCGCTTCTGACGAATTTATCTCCGTTCTGCGTAAGTTCGATCGTCAGGCGCTTCACGCGACTATGCTGCGTTTATATCACCCAATTTCAGGTATCGAAATGGAATGGCACGCACCGATTCCACAAGATATGGTGCAATTGATTGAAGTGATGCGCGCTGATTTCGAAGAACATAAGGATGATATTGCCTGGCTATGAGTAAGCTAATTGTCCCGCAGTGGCCGATACCGCAAGGTGTTGTGGCGTGTAGTTCTACCCGTATTGGCGGTGTTAGCATGCCGCCTTATGATTCGCTGAATCTGGGCGCCCATTGCGGCGACAACCCGGAGCATGTTGAAGAGAACCGCAAGCGGCTGTTTGCTGCGGGCAATCTGCCGTCAAAGCCAGTCTGGCTGGAGCAGGTCCACGGTAAGGATGTCCTGAAACTGACCGGCGAGCCTTACGCCTCCAAACGTGCGGATGCTTCTTACAGCAACACGCCGGGCACCGTGTGTGCAGTGATGACGGCCGACTGTCTGCCGGTGCTGTTTTGCAATCGCGCAGGAACGGAAGTCGCGGCGGCACATGCGGGTTGGCGCGGATTATGCGCCGGCGTGCTGGAAGAGACGGTGGCGTGTTTTGCCGACAAACCTGAAAACATTATTGCCTGGCTAGGCCCGGCGATTGGCCCGAACGCGTTTGAAGTGGGAGCAGAAGTTCGCGCAGCGTTCATGGCGAAAGATCCGCAAGCGGACCTCGCATTTGTACCGCATGGTGATAAATATCTGGCGAATATTTACCAGCTTGCGCGTCAGCGTCTGGCAAATATCGGAGTAGAGAACATCTACGGTGGCGACCGTTGCACCTTCAGCGAAAGTGAGACGTTCTTCTCTTATCGTCGCGACAATACCACGGGTCGTATGGCAAGTTTTATTTGGCTGATATAACCTAAAGAATCAAGACGATCCGGTACGTGTAATTTTCTTTTCACATAATTCAGGTCATTCACCTTGAATAATTGAGGGATGACCTCATTTAATCTCCAGTAGCAATTTTGACCTGTTATGGGAGGAGTTATGCGTCTGGATCGTCTTACTAATAAATTCCAGCTTGCTCTTGCCGATGCCCAGTCACTCGCATTGGGGCACGACAATCAATTCATCGAACCACTTCATCTAATGAGCGCCTTGCTGAATCAGGAAGGGGGATCGGTACGTCCTTTATTAACGTCTGCTGGCATTAATGCTGGCCAGTTACGTACAGCCATTGACCAGGCGTTGAGCCGGTTGCCGCAGGTAGAAGGTACCGGCGGTGATGTGCAACCTTCTCAGGATCTGGTGCGTGTACTGAATCTTTGCGACAAGCTGGCGCAAAAACGTGGGGACAACTTTATTTCGTCAGAACTGTTCGTACTGGCGGCGCTTGAGTCACGCGGTACGCTGACCGATTTACTAAAATCAGCAGGTGCGACGACCGCGAATATCACTCAGGCAATTGAACAAATGCGTGGAGGTGAAAGCGTGAATGACCAGGGGGCAGAAGACCAACGTCAGGCCTTGAAAAAATATACCGTCGACCTGACCGAACGTGCCGAGCAGGGCAAACTCGATCCGGTTATCGGGCGTGATGAAGAAATTCGCCGTACCATTCAGGTACTGCAGCGTCGTACTAAAAATAACCCGGTGTTAATCGGCGAACCAGGTGTTGGTAAAACGGCCATCGTTGAAGGGCTGGCCCAACGAATTATCAATGGTGAAGTGCCGGAAGGCTTAAAAGGTCGCCGTGTGCTGGCGCTGGATATGGGCGCGCTGGTGGCTGGGGCCAAATATCGTGGTGAGTTTGAAGAACGCTTAAAAGGCGTGCTGAACGATCTCTCGAAACAGGAAGGCAATGTCATCCTGTTTATTGATGAGCTGCATACCATGGTTGGGGCGGGTAAAGCCGATGGCGCAATGGACGCCGGGAACATGCTGAAACCTGCGCTGGCACGCGGGGAACTGCACTGTGTAGGCGCAACAACGCTTGATGAATATCGCCAGTACATCGAAAAAGATGCGGCACTGGAACGTCGTTTCCAGAAAGTATTTGTAGCCGAACCTTCAGTAGAAGACACCATCGCGATTCTGCGTGGCCTGAAAGAACGTTATGAGCTGCACCACCATGTGCAGATCACTGACCCGGCGATTGTTGCGGCAGCTACGCTGTCTCACCGCTATATTGCCGATCGTCAGTTGCCGGACAAAGCTATCGACCTTATCGATGAGGCGGCATCCAGCATTCGTATGCAGATTGACTCCAAGCCGGAGGAACTCGACAGACTCGACCGCCGTATTATCCAGCTCAAACTGGAACAGCAGGCATTAATGAAAGAGTCTGATGAGGCGAGTAAAAAACGTCTCGATATGCTCAACGAAGAGCTGGACGATAAAGAGCGCCAGTATTCTGAATTAGAAGAAGAGTGGAAAGCTGAAAAAGCATCCCTTTCGGGAACGCAAACTATCAAGGCTGAGCTGGAGCAGGCGAAAATCGCCATCGAACAGGCGCGTCGTGTCGGCGACCTGGCGCGGATGTCTGAACTGCAGTACGGCAAAATTCCTGAACTGGAAAAACAGCTGGAAGCAGCCACCCAGTCTGAAGGCAAAACCATGCGTCTGCTGCGTAATAAAGTCACGGATGCAGAAATTGCAGAAGTGCTGGCGCGCTGGACCGGGATCCCGGTTGCTCGCATGCTGGAAGGCGAACGGGAAAAACTGTTGCGTATGGAGCAGCAGTTGCACAGCCGCGTGATTGGCCAGAACGAAGCGGTGGAAGCCGTTTCTAACGCCATCCGTCGTAGCCGTGCTGGCTTGTCCGATCCAAATCGCCCGATTGGTTCGTTCTTGTTCCTCGGCCCAACCGGTGTCGGTAAAACTGAACTGTGCAAAGCGCTGGCAAACTTTATGTTCGACAGTGATGATGCCATGGTGCGTATCGATATGTCCGAGTTTATGGAGAAACACTCGGTGTCTCGTCTGGTCGGGGCGCCTCCGGGATATGTCGGCTATGAGGAAGGTGGATATCTGACAGAAGCGGTACGTCGTCGTCCTTACTCTGTCATCCTGCTGGATGAAGTGGAGAAAGCGCACCCGGATGTGTTCAATATTCTGTTGCAGGTGCTTGACGATGGTCGTCTGACTGACGGGCAGGGGAGAACGGTCGACTTCCGTAATACGGTTGTCATCATGACCTCGAACCTGGGGTCCGATCTGATTCAGGAACGCTTCGGTGAGCTGGACTACGGCCACATGAAGGATATGGTCCTGGGCGTCGTGAGCCATAATTTCCGCCCGGAATTCATCAATCGTATAGATGAAGTTGTTGTATTCCATCCGTTGGGTGAGCAGCACATTGCTTCTATTGCACAGATCCAACTGCAACGTCTGTATAAACGTCTGGAAGAGCGTGGCTATGAAATCCATATCTCTGACGAGGCGCTTAAACTGCTGAGTGCGAATGGTTACGATCCGGTGTATGGCGCACGTCCACTCAAACGTGCTATCCAGCAACAGATCGAAAACCCGCTGGCGCAGCAAATTCTGTCTGGTGAGCTGATTCCTGGCAAAACGATTCGGCTGGAAGTGAATGACGATCGCATTGTGGCAGTGCAGTAAGTCACAAAACGACAATAAACGAGCCCTGCGGGGCTCGTTTTTGTTTAAAAACAAAGCAAAAATCAATGTAATGGTTGAAAAGTAGTCGCTTGATAAGTTTTTTGTATTTTTAACTTGTCAGCCTGAAATAACTCCCTATAATGCGCCTCCACTGACACGGAACAACGGATTACAAACCGCCGGGTCAGCGGAGAAAAGCGAAAATAAACGCTTGACTCTGTAGCGGGATGGCGTAATATGCACACCCCGCGCCGCTGAGAAAAAGCGAAGCGGCACTGCTCTTTAACAATTTATCAGACAATCTGTGTGGGCACTCGAAGATACGGATTCTTAACGTCGCAAGACGAAAAATGAATACCAAGTCTCTGAGTGAACACGTAATTCATTACGAAGTTTAATTCACGAGCATCAAACTTAAATTGAAGAGTTTGATCATGGCTCAGATTGAACGCTGGCGGCAGGCCTAACACATGCAAGTCGAACGGTAGCACAGAGGAGCTTGCTCCTTGGGTGACGAGTGGCGGACGGGTGAGTAATGTCTGGGAAACTGCCCGATGGAGGGGGATAACTACTGGAAACGGTAGCTAATACCGCATAACGTCGCAAGACCAAAGAGGGGGACCTTCGGGCCTCTTGCCATCGGATGTGCCCAGATGGGATTAGCTAGTAGGTGGGGTAACGGCTCACCTAGGCGACGATCCCTAGCTGGTCTGAGAGGATGACCAGCCACACTGGAACTGAGACACGGTCCAGACTCCTACGGGAGGCAGCAGTGGGGAATATTGCACAATGGGCGCAAGCCTGATGCAGCCATGCCGCGTGTATGAAGAAGGCCTTCGGGTTGTAAAGTACTTTCAGCGAGGAGGAAGGTGTTGTGGTTAATAACCGCAGCAATTGACGTTACTCGCAGAAGAAGCACCGGCTAACTCCGTGCCAGCAGCCGCGGTAATACGGAGGGTGCAAGCGTTAATCGGAATTACTGGGCGTAAAGCGCACGCAGGCGGTCTGTCAAGTCGGATGTGAAATCCCCGGGCTCAACCTGGGAACTGCATCCGAAACTGGCAGGCTAGAGTCTTGTAGAGGGGGGTAGAATTCCAGGTGTAGCGGTGAAATGCGTAGAGATCTGGAGGAATACCGGTGGCGAAGGCGGCCCCCTGGACAAAGACTGACGCTCAGGTGCGAAAGCGTGGGGAGCAAACAGGATTAGATACCCTGGTAGTCCACGCCGTAAACGATGTCGACTTGGAGGTTGTGCCCTTGAGGCGTGGCTTCCGGAGCTAACGCGTTAAGTCGACCGCCTGGGGAGTACGGCCGCAAGGTTAAAACTCAAATGAATTGACGGGGGCCCGCACAAGCGGTGGAGCATGTGGTTTAATTCGATGCAACGCGAAGAACCTTACCTACTCTTGACATCCACGGAACTTGGCAGAGATGCCTTGGTGCCTTCGGGAACCGTGAGACAGGTGCTGCATGGCTGTCGTCAGCTCGTGTTGTGAAATGTTGGGTTAAGTCCCGCAACGAGCGCAACCCTTATCCTTTGTTGCCAGCGGTCCGGCCGGGAACTCAAAGGAGACTGCCAGTGATAAACTGGAGGAAGGTGGGGATGACGTCAAGTCATCATGGCCCTTACGAGTAGGGCTACACACGTGCTACAATGGCATATACAAAGAGAAGCGACCTCGCGAGAGCAAGCGGACCTCATAAAGTATGTCGTAGTCCGGATTGGAGTCTGCAACTCGACTCCATGAAGTCGGAATCGCTAGTAATCGTGGATCAGAATGCCACGGTGAATACGTTCCCGGGCCTTGTACACACCGCCCGTCACACCATGGGAGTGGGTTGCAAAAGAAGTAGGTAGCTTAACCTTCGGGAGGGCGCTTACCACTTTGTGATTCATGACTGGGGTGAAGTCGTAACAAGGTAACCGTAGGGGAACCTGCGGTTGGATCACCTCCTTACCTTAAAGAAACGTTCTTTGTAGTGCTCACACAGATTGTCTGATGAAAAGTAAATAGCAAGGCGTCTTGCGTTGAGACTTCAGTGTCCCCTTCGTCTAGAGGCCCAGGACACCGCCCTTTCACGGCGGTAACAGGGGTTCGAATCCCCTAGGGGACGCCACTTGCTGGTATGTGTGAGTGAAAGTCGCCGACCGAAGTATCTCAAAACAGACTTTCGAGTCTCGTTTGAGATATTTGCTCTTTAAAAATCTGGATCAAGCTGAAAATTGAAACGACACACTGTTTCATTTCTCCGTAAACAAGAAATGAAAAGCGGTGTGTTCGAGTCTCTCAAATTTTCGCAACACTGAAATGTTTTACGAAACATCTTCGGGTTGTGAGGTTAAGCGACTAAGCGTACACGGTGGATGCCCTGGCAGTCAGAGGCGATGAAGGACGTGCTAATCTGCGATAAGCGTCGGTAAGGTGATATGAACCGTTATAACCGGCGATTTCCGAATGGGGAAACCCAGTGTGATTCGTCACACTATCATTACGTGAATACATAGCGTAATGAAGCGAACCGGGGGAACTGAAACATCTAAGTACCCCGAGGAAAAGAAATCAACCGAGATTCCCCCAGTAGCGGCGAGCGAACGGGGAGCAGCCCAGAGTCTGAATCAGCATGTGTGGTAGTGGAACGGTCTGGAAAGTCCGGCGATACAGGGTGATAGCCCCGTACACAAAAGTGCATGTGTTGTGAACTCGAAGAGTAGGGCGGGACACGTGGTATCCTGTCTGAATATGGGGGGACCATCCTCCAAGGCTAAATACTCCTGACTGACCGATAGTGAACCAGTACCGTGAGGGAAAGGCGAAAAGAACCCCGGCGAGGGGAGTGAAAAAGAACCTGAAACCGTGTACGTACAAGCAGTGGGAGCCTCTTTATGGGGTGACTGCGTACCTTTTGTATAATGGGTCAGCGACTTATATTCTGTAGCAAGGTTAACCGAATAGGGGAGCCGAAGGGAAACCGAGTCTTAACTGGGCGTTAAGTTGCAGGGTATAGACCCGAAACCCGGTGATCTAGCCATGGGCAGGTTGAAGGTTGGGTAACACTAACTGGAGGACCGAACCGACTAATGTTGAAAAATTAGCGGATGACTTGTGGCTGGGGGTGAAAGGCCAATCAAACCGGGAGATAGCTGGTTCTCCCCGAAAGCTATTTAGGTAGCGCCTCGTGAACTCATCTTCGGGGGTAGAGCACTGTTTCGGCTAGGGGGTCATCCCGACTTACCAACCCGATGCAAACTGCGAATACCGAAGAATGTTATCACGGGAGACACACGGCGGGTGCTAACGTCCGTCGTGAAGAGGGAAACAACCCAGACCGCCAGCTAAGGTCCCAAAGTCATGGTTAAGTGGGAAACGATGTGGGAAGGCACAGACAGCCAGGATGTTGGCTTAGAAGCAGCCATCATTTAAAGAAAGCGTAATAGCTCACTGGTCGAGTCGGCCTGCGCGGAAGATGTAACGGGGCTAAACCATGCACCGAAGCTGCGGCAGCGACACTATGTGTTGTTGGGTAGGGGAGCGTTCTGTAAGCCGTTGAAGGTGTGCTGTGAGGCATGCTGGAGGTATCAGAAGTGCGAATGCTGACATAAGTAACGATAATGCGGGTGAAAAACCCGCACGCCGGAAGACCAAGGGTTCCTGTCCAACGTTAATCGGGGCAGGGTGAGTCGACCCCTAAGGCGAGGCCGAAAGGCGTAGTCGATGGGAAACAGGTTAATATTCCTGTACTTGGTGTTACTGCGAGGGGGGGACGGAGAAGGCTATGTTAGCCGGGCGACGGTTGTCCCGGTTTAAGCATGTAGGCGGAGATTCCAGGTAAATCCGGAGTCTTGTTAACGCTGAGGTGTGATGACGAGGCACTACGGTGCTGAAGTAACAAATGCCCTGCTTCCAGGAAAAGCCTCTAAGCATCAGGTAACACAAAATCGTACCCCAAACCGACACAGGTGGTCAGGTAGAGAATACCAAGGCGCTTGAGAGAACTCGGGTGAAGGAACTAGGCAAAATGGTGCCGTAACTTCGGGAGAAGGCACGCTGATATGTAGGTGAAGTGATTTACTCATGGAGCTGAAATCAGTCGAAGATACCAGCTGGCTGCAACTGTTTATTAAAAACACAGCACTGTGCAAACACGAAAGTGGACGTATACGGTGTGACGCCTGCCCGGTGCCGGAAGGTTAATTGATGGGGTTATCCGTAAGGAGAAGCTCTTGATCGAAGCCCCGGTAAACGGCGGCCGTAACTATAACGGTCCTAAGGTAGCGAAATTCCTTGTCGGGTAAGTTCCGACCTGCACGAATGGCGTAATGATGGCCAGGCTGTCTCCACCCGAGACTCAGTGAAATTGAACTCGCTGTGAAGATGCAGTGTACCCGCGGCAAGACGGAAAGACCCCGTGAACCTTTACTATAGCTTGACACTGAACACTGGTCCTTGATGTGTAGGATAGGTGGGAGGCTTTGAAGTGTGGACGCCAGTCTGCATGGAGCCAACCTTGAAATACCACCCTTTAATGGCTGGTGTTCTAACGTAGACCCGTGATCCGGGTTGCGGACAGTGTCTGGTGGGTAGTTTGACTGGGGCGGTCTCCTCCTAAAGAGTAACGGAGGAGCACGAAGGTTAGCTAATCCTGGTCGGACATCAGGAGGTTAGTGCAAAGGCATAAGCTAGCTTGACTGCGAGAGTGACGGCTCGAGCAGGTGCGAAAGCAGGTCTTAGTGATCCGGTGGTTCTGAATGGAAGGGCCATCGCTCAACGGATAAAAGGTACTCCGGGGATAACAGGCTGATACCGCCCAAGAGTTCATATCGACGGCGGTGTTTGGCACCTCGATGTCGGCTCATCACATCCTGGGGCTGAAGTAGGTCCCAAGGGTATGGCTGTTCGCCATTTAAAGTGGTACGCGAGCTGGGTTTAGAACGTCGTGAGACAGTTCGGTCCCTATCTGCCGTGGGCGCTGGAGAATTGAGGGGGGCTGCTCCTAGTACGAGAGGACCGGAGTGGACGCATCACTGGTGTTCGGGTTGTCATGCCAATGGCATTGCCCGGTAGCTAAATGCGGAAGAGATAAGTGCTGAAAGCATCTAAGCACGAAACTTGCCCCGAGATGAGTTCTCCCTGACCCTTTAAGGGTCCTGAAGGAACGTTGAAGACGACGACGTTGATAGGTCGGGTGTGTAAGCGTAGCGATACGTTGAGCTAACCGATACTAATGAACCGTGAGGCTTAACCTTACAACGCCGAAGATGTTTTGGCGGATGAGACATCGAAATTCAGCTTGATTACAGATTACATCGACATGCGAAAAGCGTGTTGATAAACAGAATTTGCCTGGCGGCTGTAGCGCGGTGGTCCCACCTGACCCCATGCCGAACTCAGAAGTGAAACGCCGTAGCGCCGATGGTAGTGTGGGGTCTCCCCATGCGAGAGTAGGGAACTGCCAGGCATCAAACAAGTGAAGAAGCCCATCCTGCCGGATGGGCTTTTTTGCGTCTGCAGGGAATGAGAACTGCCGGATGCAGCGTACCATTTTATCCAGCCCATAAAAGCCCACTCTATTTCAAACCGATTTTTCTCTTTCTCGAACATATCTGAATCCTTTCTCTGCTAATGAAAACCGTGATCTTTCTCTCATAATAAGTTATAACAATTATATAACATTTATTTCACCAAAAAAGACACAACCACCATTGATAAATTAATGCAATCGTTGGCAGGGGTACAATTCTAATGGCTGATAGCAGTGTAACTGAGAACGGGGCGCTGGCAGACGGCGATACTCGGCGTCGTATATGGGCGATTGTCGGAGCATCATCAGGGAATCTGGTCGAATGGTTTGATTTCTATATCTATTCTTTCTGCTCTCTCTATTTTGCTCATATCTTTTTTCCATCAGGAAACACCACCACGCAACTCTTACAAACAGCCGGAGTTTTTGCTGCAGGCTTTCTGATGCGACCGATTGGCGGCTGGCTGTTTGGTCGCATCGCGGATAAGCACGGGCGTAAAAAGTCGATGCTGCTGTCAGTTTGTATGATGTGTATGGGATCGCTGGTGATCGCTTGTCTTCCGGGATATGAAACCATCGGTACCTGGGCTCCTGCTCTATTGCTGCTGGCTAGGTTATTTCAGGGGCTGTCTGTGGGTGGTGAATACGGGACCAGCGCTACCTATATGAGTGAAGTAGCCGTTGAAGGTAAGAAAGGTTTTTATGCTTCCTTCCAGTACGTGACGTTAATCGGCGGGCAATTACTGGCACTGCTGGTTGTGGTCATATTACAGCAAACGTTAGAAGACTCAGCGCTAAGATCGTGGGGTTGGCGTATTCCATTTGCGTTGGGTGCCGTACTGGCTATTGTTGCGTTATGGCTGCGTCGACAGTTGGATGAAACCTCGAAACAGGACGTTCGTGCGCTGAAAGAAGCTGGCTCTCTGAAAGGTCTGTGGCGTAATCGCAAAGCCTTCATCATGGTGCTTGGCTTTACCGCTGCTGGCTCGCTGTGTTTTTACACGTTCACAACTTACATGCAGAAATACCTGGTTAACACTGCCGGTATGCATGCCAACGTAGCCAGTGGGATTATGACGGCGGCACTGTGTGTGTTTATGCTGGTGCAACCGTTGTTCGGTGCCTTGTCAGATAAAATTGGCCGACGTACTTCAATGCTGTGTTTTGGCGCGTTGGCCGCGATTTTCACCGTCCCCATTCTGACAGCGTTGCAAAGCGTGACGTCTCCGTATATGGCGTTTGCTCTGGTGATGTGTGCCTTGCTAATTGTGAGTTTCTATACGTCAATCAGCGGTATTCTGAAGGCCGAGATGTTCCCGGCACAGGTGCGCGCTCTGGGGGTTGGATTATCTTATGCGGTGGCCAATGCTCTGTTTGGTGGCTCAGCCGAATATGTTGCGTTATCCCTGAAGTCTGTCGGTATGGAAACAACATTCTTCTGGTACGTTACAGCACTGGCAATAGTCGCATTTTTGGTATCGCTGATGCTGCATGGGAAGGGGAAAGGTCTGCGCCTCTAGTGATGTGCCAGTTGCCAGACCGCATAGCCGGTAGACGCACCTGCAACATCCCAGGCGAAGTCTTTCCAGCTCCAGCCGCTCCCAGCGGGACGGCTGTCCCATAACTCTTTTGATGCGCCCAGGCTGACAGAGAACATCAGGCCGATAGCCGCGCTGCGATCGCGGCTGTTGCCCTGATGTTGAGCATATTCGTTTCCAGCTGCGGAGAGCATAGCGGAGGCGATAAAGTGTTGAGCCTTGTCTTGTCCGCTCCAGCGGTCGTTTGCCATGTGGCTGCAGCCAGAAATAGCCAGGATACTGAAAAGAATAAACAAGCGCACCGTTGCCTCCATAGGAAAAACCCCGTCAGTTGACGGGGTCTTGGTTACAGAATACGGCTAATTAGTCTGTCGATACGGATACGGCGTAGTCGACGGATGAGCTTACGCACTTTGACTGGATAGTCGGCAATGCTTTGCAGGTCGCGATAGTGCTTAACGACGGTGGTATGCGTGCGAATAAGCTCCAGTTCTTTATCGCGCTGGGGAGTCAGCTCTTGCTTCGGATCGTGGATAAGGATGGCGTTTTCCAGATCCAGACGCCAGGCGCGAGGGTTAAGGTTGTTGCCGGTGAGCAGCATCCATTTATCATCAACCCACATGCCTTTCAGATGATAGGTGTTGTCATCATCTTTCCATAA
Source organism: Citrobacter sp. RHBSTW-00599 (assembly GCF_013784065.1). Taxonomy (NCBI): domain Bacteria; kingdom Pseudomonadati; phylum Pseudomonadota; class Gammaproteobacteria; order Enterobacterales; family Enterobacteriaceae; genus Citrobacter; species Citrobacter sp. RHBSTW-00599. The sequence continues at coordinate 1,316,449 of NZ_CP056717.1, forward strand.
GCGCACGACCAGTTGGTCGGTATTCACGTAATATTGCAGTCTGCTCAGGAAACGGCGCAGGTTAATTTCATACAGGTAGGGCAGCGCGCCGATGATTTTAAATGGCTCATCTTCTGGAATGAAAAAGTCGTTGGCGGTTTTATCACCGACAATGATCTCGACCTTTTTGCCTTCACGCAGCAGCTGAATGATATTGCGCACCAGTATAGCGGGCAGGTTGAAATAAGGGGTACAGATTGTGAGCTTGTGCTCCGCGCAGGGCATAAGGTGGAAAATGGTCTTATTTAACAGACTGGATTTTCCAAGGCCTACCAGAGGCGTTACCGAAAGCTGTTCATTATCCGCATCACCCTGAAAATGGAATGACGCATCGCGCAGTTCCTGACGGTACAGGCGGATGTCGTTTTTAATTTCCGGGCTTTTAGGGCGATTAATATCATCAAGGCGATTAACGCCGCGACCGTTCATCAGGTTCTGCGTGACCCAATCGAACATAATATCGGCCATTTGCGCGTTGCGAATCAACTGATAACGGTCATAGCGATATTTATCATGCTGATGCAGATAAACATCATTCAGGCTGGCCCCGCTATACAGGACGCTGTCATCGATGATAAAGCCTTTAAAATGCAGGACGCCAAGCGCTTCTCGGGTGTTAATCGGAACACCGTAGACAGGAATATCAATACCTGGGTTTTCTTGTGCCATTCGGCAATACCAGTCAGCGTTGGTATTCGATGCCGCAGCACCAATACGTCCGCGCTGGGCTCGGTGCCAGTCGACAAGCACCCGGACATCCAGTTCAGGACGCTGCCGTTTTGCCGCATAGAGCGCGTCGAGTATGCCTTTGCCACCGTCATCCTGTTCCAGGTACAGCGCAATAATGCAGATCCGTCGCGTCGCGCTGGCTATTTTTTCCAGCAGAGTCTCCCTGAAATTAGCGGGAGCATAAAAGAAATCTACATCATCAACTGACTGAGAAATCTTGGGTAGTTGGGCAAGGTGTTGTTGATGTTTATTACGCTTAAATTTTGACAACATCACAGTGCATTTCTTCTCTGTTCATTGAAGGGTCCTCTGTGCTATGCAGACGACATAAGCGGGTAATGATACCACCAGTACCTATTAATGTGGTCAACATTTCCAGTACCTTACTCACGATTCCTCAAATTGGGCCAGATTAAGCGTTAGCCCAACAATTCCCTCTTCGAGTTGGACGTCAACAGCGAACCCGAGTTTCCGGGCCAGGGCGACCATCCCACGATTGTTTGGCATCGTAATACCATTCAAACGTCTAAGTCCGTGATCTCGGGTATATGCAATTAATTTTTCCATCAACCGGCGACCCAGTCCAAGCCCTTTGAGATCTGAACGAACCAGCACGGCGAACTCGGCGTCAATGTTATCAGGATCCGAGATTGCTCGCGTTACGCCGAGGATCTCTTGCTGATTGTTTTTACAGCGTACCGCAACAAAGGCCATTTCCCGATCGTAGTCGATCTGCGTCATATTGGCTAAATCTTCGTGGGTAAATTCGTTGATCTCACTGAAATAGCGATAATAAAGATCTTCTTTTGTTACCTGAGAAATGAACTGCTGTAGATGAGGTTCATCCTCGGGCAAAATAGGGCGGAACAAGCAACGCTCGCCGTTCTTCAACTCCACCCATTCTTCAAGCTGATGGGGGTAGGGACGTATAGCCAGTCTGCTTTCGTTATCGCCCGTGAAAGGGGCAATGTCCAGCGTGACATCCAGCGCGGTAAATTCACCGGCGGAGGCCAACAGCGGATGAATATCCAGACGCTGAATTTCCGGGCAATCGACGATCAGATTGGAGACCTGCACCAGAAGCTGACTTAACCCGGCGATATCCAATGGGCGTAATGCGCTGCGAGCGCGGATCTTTTTATTTTTGATCCCCTGGATCACCAGATAACGCGCCAGATTCATGTTCAATGGCGGCAACGCCACCACGGCCTGCTCTTCTGGTCGCCACTCAACTCCGCCTTCACCAAGCATAATCAACGGGCCAAATACCGGGTCATGTTCAACGACGACGCGCAGCTCCTGAGCGCCAGCGCGATTCGCCATACTTTGTACTAATAAACCGTGAATGCGCGCCTGCGGCCAGGCCATTTTTACCCGATCAAAAATCGCATTGGCTGCCTGCTGCACCTCTGTTGCCGTTCGCAGGTAGAGCATTACCCCCTGAACTTCTGATTTATGCGGGATATCAGGAGAACGCAGCTTTAGCGCCACCGGGTAACCGATTTGCTCCGCGATGTGTACGGCTTCAGCGCTGTCGCTGGCGATCCACGTCGGCAGCGTGTGTAAGCCATAGGCTTGTAAAATCGGCTGCACTTCATGGGTATCCAGCGACGTTGCTCCTTCAGCAATCGCCTGCTGTAACAGATTATGCGCCTCGGCGGTGTTGGTGGTCAGGTAATCGGGCAGCGCAGGGGTTTCCCGCAGTTGCTTCTGGTTACGCCGGTACTCCACCATATGCATAAACGCGGTGATGGTGCCTTCTGGCGTGCGGTAGGTAGGTAATCCGGCTTCGCTAAACAGTCTACGGGCTTCCTGGGAGGAAAACTCTCCGCACCAGTTGGTCAGCAACGAGACGAACTTACCGCGGGGATGACGTTTTACCGCCTCGATTAACGCTTGTGCGCTTTCTGTTCCCGGGGCGGCTGCGCTGGGTGAGTGAATCACCATCAGGGCGTCGAAATCCTGGCTGGCGAGCAAGATATCCAGCGTCTTAACGTAGTGTTCGCTGCTGGCGTCGTCACGCAGATCCAGCGGGTTGGCGATATCAATATGTTCAGGTAACGCATCGCGTAATTTCTGGCAGGTATCTTCACTCAATGTCGCCAACTTGCCATTTTTTGACCACAGCTCATCTAATGCCAGTGCGGCAGGCGCGGCCCCATTGCTGATGATCATCAGCCTGTCGCCGCGCAGTGGACGCATGTGGCTCAGGGTTTCTACCGCAGAGAACAGCTCGTGAGTGTCTTGTACGCGTAATAAACCGGCGCGCTGGATAGCCGCGTCCCACGCTGGGTCCATCCCTGCGCTGGTATGCAATAAACGCTGCGCCGCCGGGCTGCGACCGCTCTTAATCACCAGAATGGGTTTATTGCGCGAGGCGCTACGGGCGGCGGAGACAAAGCGCCGGGCATCACTTAAATGTTCGAGATACAGTAATATCGCGCTGGTTTTACTGTCGCGCGCCAGGTAATCCAGTAGTTCATCAACGTCGATATCCAGGCTGTCGCCCAGCGCGATAAACCAGGAAAAACCCATGTCGCGCTGCTGCGCCCAGTCCAGAATGGTGTTGGAAATCGCCGCTGACTGGGAAATAAATGCCAACTTACCGCGCTTGATGGGGACGGGGGAAAAGCTGGCGTTAAGCCCCTGCCAGGGCGCGAGAAGTCCCAGGCTGTTGGGGCCGAGGAGACGTATGTTGTAGCGTGCGGCGCAGGCCAACAATTCCAGGTGCTGCGATGCGGGAGCTGAAAGAATAATGCAGGTTTTACAGCCTTTCTCGCCAAGCGCTTCGAGTAATGCCAGGTTGCGGCTGGCATTGGTGCACAACACGGCAAGGTCTGGGCTAAAAGGCAGGCTGTTGATATTGGGCCAGGCCAGGACGCCCAACACCGCTTTCCATGCTGGCGTCACTGGTAAAACAGGTCCATTGAAACCGCCGGCAAGCAGGTTACGCATCATCAGGTAACCTGCGCGATTAGGCTTCATTGACGCCCCAATCACCGCAATGGATTTCGGTCGCAGTAGTGCTTCCAGACCACGCTGACTCATATCGGCTTCCTTAATGACACCAGTGACCGAATGATTTTAAACGCTTTCTGGCGAGTCTGCTGTGACGCTTCCCTGATGTTGAGTTTTTCCTGCCAGGTAGCGGGTTTTAAAGCGAGTGAAATGTTCGCTCAATCCCTCCGCGGCTTGCGTATCGCCCGCCAGATCCAACAACGCGATGGCCACTTCGGCAGTACAGTATTGCCCTTCGGCGTGAATGCCACGCAGGTGGTAAGCGGAAAGTCGCGATAAATCAACGGAGATCACCGGCAGGTTATCAAGGTACGGGCTTTTGCGGAACATTTTACGCGCTTCAGGCCAGGTACCATCAAGCATGATAAACAACGGCGGTTTACCGGCTGGTGGAGCGAAAATCACTTCACGCTCTTCGCCCGCATAGGATGCCGGGAATACAACCATCGGCTGGTAATCCGGATTTTTCACCAGTTCGAGCAACGCCTGCGGCGGTTCGGTGCGTGACCACTGAAAAGCCGTGGTATCGGGCAAAATATCGGCAATCAAACGTCCCGTATTGCTGGGCTTCATCGGCTCGGTATCAAACATCACCAGACAAAAGCGGCTTTTGGCCTCAGACGGCACCAGCGTTGCGCACAAGCAGAGCTTCAGTGGCAGCAGGCAGCGCTGACAGCGGCGAATGCGATTACCTCGGGCAAGGAAAGGGCGCGTGGCGCGCGCGAGGCGCTCAGCGCGTAACTGAAGAACAGCGTTATCGGTCATGGGAGAACACGTTGAAAAACGCTATTGTCGCAGAGGTGAAAACGGGGCACAAGATGCGCCCCGTAGAGATTATAATGATTCGTTAAGCCAGCTATCAAACGGGGCTTTAGGTACAGCGCCATTAAGCATGTCGACGATTTCACCTTTTCTGAAGATCATAATGGTCGGGATGCTGCGGATACCGAAACGGGCGCTGAGTTCACGCTCGGCTTCTGTATTCACTTTAACAAAACGCACTTTACCGCTACGCTCTTCCGCGACATCTTCAAAAATCGGGGCGAAGTTACGGCATGGACCACACCAGGGGGCCCAAAAATCAACCACCACCGGGAGATCGTCTTTTAACAGTTTATCCAGTGTTTCACCGGTCGCATTGATCACCTCCCCATCAAACAGGTCGTGACCACAGCGTCCGCATTTAGCCGCTTCCTGGACACGATCGTCGGGGATGCGGTTGATAGCCTGGCAGCTGGTACAAACGGTATTCATAACTAACCTCTGGATGAGTGGAGTGGACTTCACGGCAGTAACGCCAGTATGTTTCTATTATGTTACATATTATCGGGGAGTCTGTTCTAAACAACAATGCGTTTTATTCAATGAGTACAATAGTCCTTAGCTTTTAAATGAAATAATGGCTAACGACGTGCACATCGGGTAATCTTCGCGCTTCGCGCAGAGCAGGTGGAGAAAAACATGAGCGACGAACTGAAGAATAAAAACGGCAAGGTCAAAGTGATGTACGTCCGCAGTGACGATGACTCGGATAAACGCACCCAAAATCCACGTACTGGTAAAGGCGGCGGTCGCCCCGGTACTTCCCGAGCCGAAGGCGGTCGTCGCCCTGCCCGTGATGACAGAAAGGGTCCGAACAGCGAACGTGGTCGCGAACGTGGTCGTGGCCGCGATGTAGAACGCGACCGTGGACGTGAAGATTCACCATGGCGTACCGTGTCCCGCGCACCGAATGATGATGCAGCAGACAAAGCCGATCACGGTGGTATCAGCGGCAAAAGCTTTATCGATCCTGAAGTATTACGTCGTCAGCGCGCGGAAGAAACCCGCGTTTACGGTGAGAATGCCTGTCAGGCTCTGTTCCAGAGTCGTCCGGACGCTATTGTTCGCGCCTGGTTTGTTCAGAGCGTAACCCCGCGCTTTAAAGAAGCATTACGCTGGATGGCGGCGAACCGCAAAGCCTACCACGTGGTTGACGAAGCCGAGCTGGCGAAAGCCTCCGGCACTGAACACCATGGCGGCGTTTGTTTCCTGATCAAAAAACGTAACGGTACCACTGTTAAGCAGTGGGTTGGTCAGGCCGGGGCGCAGGATTGCGTGCTGGCCCTGGAAGACATTGCTAACCCGCACAATCTGGGCGGCATGATGCGTAGCTGCGCGCACTTCGGTGTGAAAGGCGTGGTGGTACAGGATGCGGCGCTGTTGGAATCAGGTGCGGCTATCCGCACCGCTGAAGGCGGAGCTGAGCACGTTCAGCCGATCACCGGTGACAGTATTGTCGATGTGCTGGACGACTTCCGTAATGCGGGTTACACGGTAGTGATGACCTCAAGCGTGAAAGGCAAGCCGCTGTTTACTACCACGTTGCCGGAAAAAATGGTGCTGGTATTAGGGCGTGAGCGTGAGGCTCTGCCAGAAGCAGCATGCTCAGCCGACGACCTGTGCGTGGCGATAGACGGTACGGGCAACGTAGAAACGCTCAACGTTTCTGTCGCGACCGGCGTGCTGCTCGCGGAGTGGTGGCGTCAGAACAAAGCCTGATAATAAAAATGCCAGCGATTCGCTGGCATTTTTTTACTCGCTTTCTGCTGGTAATACCGGCGTCCAGTCAATCGGCTTTTCACCTCGCTGTTCCAGCCACTCATTAGCCAGTACAAAATGATTGCAGCCAAAGAAACCGCGATGCGCAGAGAGCGGTGATGGGTGCGGCGCTTTCAATACATGGTGACGCTGCGCATCAATAATCGCACCTTTCTTTTGTGCGTGTGAACCCCAGAGCAGGAATACCACGCCTTCCCGATGTTGGTTAATCAGGCTGATGACTTTATCGGTAAATGTTTCCCATCCCAGACTGGCGTGCGAATGTGCCTGCCCGGCACGGACGGTAAGCACGGTGTTGAGTAACAGCACACCCTGGCGTGCCCAGCTTTCCAGATATCCGTGCGTTGGGCGTGTGAAGCCTGGAATCGTTGCTTCCAGCTCTTTGTACATGTTCAGCAACGAGGGCGGGGTGGCAATACCGGGGCGGACAGAAAACGCGAGACCGTGTGCCTGGCCCGGACCGTGGTATGGATCCTGCCCCAGGATGACGACTTTCACGTCGCCAAGTTCGGTAAAGCGAAAAGCGTTGAATACATCTTTTTGTGGCGGATAAATTGTCATACCTGACTGACGCTCGCCCGCCACAGTATGCAGCGTGTTAACAAAATAAGGCTGCTGTTTCTCTTCTGCCAGCACATCGTGCCAGGTTAATTCGGTGGCCATCTCGCTCTCCTGCGAATTTTCAATCCCCCTAGCTTAACTGCTTCTTTCGGCGTCGCAAAATTCTGAACGTTTCTCAAGGGTCTATCCCTTAAAGATAGTTGAAAATTTATGTAAAAAGTTTAGCTGTGCATGTGGCGTAAGTTGATGTAAAACAATAAAATCCACCTATCACCACTTTTCGTGTGTGGTTTTTATTGATTTAAATCAAAGATTCAAGGGTGTGTGAGGGGTATATATACACTCAAGCAACAATGGTTTTACCAATTGGCCGGATGACGGCCAACCGAGATCAAATAATTTTGCCGGGGAGGCATCAAATGATTACAGGTATCCAGATTACTAAAGCTGCAAATGACGACCTGCTGAACTCTTTCTGGCTGCTGGACAGCGAAAAAGGCGAAGCACGCTGCATCGTTGCGAAAGCAGGTTTCAATGCTGATGAAGTCGTTGCTGTCAGCAAACTGGGTGAAATCGAATACCGTGAAGTACCGGTAGACGTACAGCCGGAAGTCCGTGTGGAAGGTGGTCAGCACCTGAACGTGAACGTTCTGCGCCGCGAAACTCTGGAAGATGCGGTTAAGCATCCGGAAAAATATCCGCAGCTGACCATCCGTGTTTCTGGTTATGCCGTGCGTTTCAACTCTCTGACGCCAGAACAGCAGCGCGACGTTATTGCTCGTACCTTTACTGAGAGCCTGTAAGGTTCACGGGGAATAACCCCGTCTGGCAGAGAATCTGAAAGCGGAAGATGCCAACGTATCTTCCGCTTTTTTGTGCACAAAAAATGCCGGGCTAAACGGCCCGGCATTCGGTTTACTCTTTGTCGGACTGCTGGGTAGCAGCTCCGCTCGGCTTACGGCGTTTGCCGACATTTTTGGCGTCGCGGTGACGTTTTTTCACCCGCGGTTTCTCTTTCTCTTTTGCTTTTTGCTCGGCGCGCTTCGCCAGCACTTTCTTGGATGGCTTACCGTTAGATTTCTCACTTGGCGCGCGCGTGGTTGGACGCAGTTCGTCGATGACGCGTGCTTTCAGTGGCTCGTCAATATAGCGGCTCGCTTTGCCGAGCAGCAGATGGTCGTGGGCTTCAACCAAAGAGATCGCAGTACCTTTACGGCCTGCACGACCGGTACGGCCAATGCGGTGCAGATAGGCATCGCCACTGCGCGGCATGTCGAAGTTAAACACGTGGCTGACGTCAGGAATATCGATCCCACGAGCGGCAACGTCGGTTGCTACCAGTACGTTCACACGACCATCGGTCAGGCGTTTGATCGCTTCATTACGTTTGTTCTGCACCATCTCGCCTTCGAGATAGCAGTTATTAATGCCCGCCTGGCGCAGCCAGCCTGCCAGCTCGTGCACACGCTCGCGTTTACGTACGAAGACAATCGAGCGGGTCGCTTCCGGCTGTTTTAACAAATGGATCAGCAGGGCAGTTTTGTGCTCGATGTCATCGGCACGGTAGTAAAACTGATGAATCTTCTTGCGTTCGCGGGTAGACGGATCCGCCGAAACTTCGACCGGATCCTCCAGCAGACGCTCAGCAAAATCTTTGATCGCATCGCCTTCCAGCGTGGCGGAGAACAGCATAGTTTGCTTACGCCAGCGGGTTTCTCCAGCGATATGCTCGATGTCCTGGGCAAAGCCCATGTCCAACATGCGGTCTGCTTCATCGAGGATTAGTGTCTCAACCGCATGACAGTCGAAGTTTTCTTCTTTAATGTACTGCAGCAGACGACCGGTAGTGGCGACCACGATGTCCTGGTTTTCGCTAAAGACTTCCATGTGGTTCATGTAAGCCACGCCGCCGGTAATCGTGGCGATATCCAGATGCGTATTCTTCGCCAGTTCACGGGCGTGTTCGGCAACCTGCATCGCCAGTTCGCGCGTCGGTGTCAAAATCAAAATGCGCGGCGGGCCAGATTTCTTGCGCGGGAAGTCGAGCAGGTGCTGCAACGCTGGCAGCAAATATGCCGCCGTTTTACCGGTGCCTGTCGGCGCAGAACCGAGTACATCACGGCCATCGAGCGCAGGCGGAATGGCGGCAGCCTGAATGGCGGTCGGGCGAGTGAAACCTTTTTCCTGGAGGGCATCCAGAAGGCTTTCATCGAGTTCAAGTTCGGAAAAAGTCGTTACAGTCATGTTCTACCTCTGAGTGGGGCGCTGATTATAGACGTTACGGCTGCAATCTTCATCTGTTTGTATGGATATACCTTCTCAGGTATTGTTTTTATCCTATGTTATCGTTTTTTTTCCAGGAAGGTTGTTCTTCATGCCCCAGTCTACATCCGTACTTAGACGTAATGGATTTACTTTTAAGCAGTTTTTTGTGGCACACGATCGTTGTGCAATGAAAGTCGGAACGGACGGCATTTTATTGGGGGCCTGGGCCCCTGTTGCTGGCGTAAAGCGGATCCTGGATATTGGTACCGGGAGCGGCCTGTTGGCGCTGATGCTGGCCCAGCGCACAGATGAAAACGTCATCATTGACGCTGTGGAGCTTGATGTTGATGCCGCGCAGCAGGCGCAGGAGAACATCGCGCAATCCCCGTGGATGCATCGCGTGAACGTTCATACGGAAGATGTGCAGCAGTGGGTACCGCGCCAGACCGTGCGCTTTGATTTGATCATCAGCAACCCTCCCTATTATGAACAGGGAGTGGAATGTGCCACGCCGCAGCGCGAGCAGGCTCGCTACACCACCACGCTCGATCATCAAGTATTGCTGACGCTGGCGGCAGACAGCATTACGGAAGAAGGTTTTTTCTGTGTGGTGCTGCCCGAACAGATTGGTAACGCATTTTCCCAGCAGGCACTGGGCATGGGCTGGCATCTGCGATTGCGCACGGATGTAGCAGAAACCGAGGCCCGACTACCGAATCGGGTACTGCTGGCATTCTCCCCGCAGGCCGGGGAGTGCTTTAGTGACAGGCTGGTGATCCGTGGGCCAGACCAACGTTACTCTGAAGGTTACACGGCGCTGACCCAGGCGTTTTATCTGTTCATGTGATGACTTAGCGGCGAGAGAATGGACGGGCCTGCCTCTGGAAGCTGTTCAGGATAATCCAGCGTATAGTGCAGGCCCCGACTCTCTTTACGCATCATCGCGCAGCGGACAATCAGCTCAGCAACCTGCACCAGATTGCGCAGTTCCAGCAAGTTGTTCGACACGCGGAAATGAGCGTAATACTCGTCGATTTCCTGTTGCAACATGGTGATACGGCGTAGGGCGCGCTCCAGACGTTTAGTTGTGCGCACGATACCGACGTAATCCCACATAAATAGCCGCAGCTCATGCCAGTTATGCTGAATCACAACCAGTTCATCCGGGTTTTCTACCCGGCTTTCATCCCAATCCGGGAGGGTGCTGACGCTGCGAGCATAAGGCATTCGCCTGTCGATATCTTCAGCCGCGGACCAGCCGTAAACCAGGCACTCCAGTAATGAGTTTGACGCCATCCGGTTGGCTCCATGCAGGCCGGTGTAACTCACTTCGCCGATCGCATACAGCCCGTCGACATCCGTACGGCCAAAGTCATCCACCATCACGCCGCCGCAGGTATAGTGCGCGGCAGGAACGATGGGAACCGGCTCTTTGGTCAAATCGATGCCCAGTCCCAGCAATTTTTCATAAATCATCGGGAAATGCTGACGAACAAATTCTTCCGGTTTATGGCTGATGTCGAGAAACATGCAGTCAGCGCCCAGGCGCTTCATTTCGTGGTCAATGGCGCGGGCAACAATATCGCGGGGAGCCAGTTCGCCACGCTCGTCAAAATCGGGCATAAAGCGCGAACCGTCCGGGCGCTTCAGATGTGCGCCTTCGCCACGCAGCGCCTCGGTTAGCAGAAAGTTGCGCGCCTGCGGATGATACAGCGCCGTCGGGTGAAACTGGTTAAATTCCAGATTGGCGACACGGCATCCCGCGCGCCAGGCCATCGCAATCCCATCACCCGAGGAAATATCTGGATTGGTGGTGTATTGGTACACCTTTGACGCGCCGCCGGTGGCCAACACTACTGACTTGGCATGGCAGGTTTCTACGGCTTCTTTATTACGGTTCCAGATCCAGGCTCCGACAACCCGACGCGTTCCCGGCAGACCGATTTTATCGGAGACAATCAGATCGACGGCATTACTGCGCTCAAGAACCCGTATGTTGGGGTGATTTTGTGCCTGGCTGACGAGGGTGGTTTCGACTTCTTTACCGGTGGCATCCGCAGAGTGCAGAATGCGTCGATGGCTATGACCACCTTCACGGGTCAGGTGATAGCTCTCCTCACCGTTGGGCTGAACCTGCGTATCAAATAAGACACCCTGATCGATAAGCCACTGAACGCAGGTGCGGGCATTGCTGGCGACAAATTCAACCGCATGGCGATCGCACAGGCCGGCCCCGGCAATCAGAGTATCTTCAACGTGGGAGTCGATGCTGTCGGTTTCATCAAACACCGCGGCAATACCGCCCTGGGCATAAAATGTCGAGCCTTCGCTTACCGGACCTTTGCTCAGGACAATAACCTGATGTTTTTCGGCCAGGCGCAGCGCCAGTGAGAGTCCGGCAGCCCCGCTGCCAATGATCAGCACGTCACAGGATAATTCAGGAGTCGTATTCATGATTTTTGTTTAATTTACTAAACATTGTTTGGTCACCATAGCACCACATTGCGCGATACTGCACGTTTTATTTTTAAATGTGTTGCAGTGACTAAACATGAAAAAAAAGCATGACGAGGACGAAATGAGCAAAAATATTTTGTGAAGCAGGCCGTTAGCACCAGATTATGTGATGAAATTAAGTGGCCGTTGGGTTACTCTGCAAGCGGTGAAATGGGCATTTCTAAACAGATAGTGCGTCGATCGGATTATGTAGACTTATAATGAGAGATAAGACCTGTCTACAACATGACAAACAAAAAACAATGCGTAACGGAACTTTACGAAACTTGAGCACTCTAAGCATTTGCTTGCTCATAGTGAAGCTGATGGAGTGGCGTTTCGAAGGCGCGTGGAAATTTGGTTTGGGGAGACTTTACCTCGGATGAGCGAGCAGTTAACGGACCAGGTCCTGGTAGAACGGGTCCAGAAGGGAGATCAGAAAGCCTTTAACCTACTGGTAGTGCGCTATCAGCATAAGGTGGCGAGTCTGGTTTCTCGCTATGTACCGTCGGGCGATGTACCCGATGTAGTACAAGAAGCATTTATCAAGGCCTATCGTGCGCTGGACTCGTTCCGGGGAGATAGTGCTTTTTATACCTGGCTGTATCGTATTGCAGTCAATACAGCGAAGAATTACCTGGTCGCTCAGGGGCGTCGTCCACCTTCCAGTGATATTGATGCGATTGAAGCAGAAAATTACGAAAGTGGCGGTGCGCTGAAAGAAATTTCGAACCCTGAGAACTTAATGTTGTCAGAAGAACTGAGACAGATAGTTTTCCGGACTATTGAGTCCCTCCCGGAAGATTTACGCATGGCAATAACCTTGCGGGAGCTGGATGGCCTGAGCTATGAAGAGATAGCCGCTATCATGGATTGTCCGGTAGGTACGGTGCGTTCACGTATCTTCCGAGCGAGGGAAGCTATTGATAATAAAGTTCAACCGCTTATCAGGCGTTGACGATAGCGGGATACTGGAAAAGGTATTAGGCATGCAGAAAGAAAAACTTTCCGCTTTAATGGATGGCGAAACGCTGGATACTGAGTTACTCAAAGAGCTGACTCAGGACCCGGAAATGCAAAAAACCTGGGAGAGTTATCACCTGATTCGCGATTCCATGCGAGGTGATACCGCCGACGTTCTCCATTTCGATATTTCCGCCCGCGTAATGGCTGCCATCCAGGATGAGCCAGTACGTCAGACGGTGCCATTGATTCCTGAGGCCCAGCCAGCACCGCACCAGTGGCAGAAAATGCCATTCTGGAAAAAAATGCGTCCATGGGCCGCGCAGCTTACCCAAATGGGTGTGGCCGCGTGTGTATCACTTGCAGTTATTGTTGGCGTCCAGCACTATAATGGGCAATCTGAAACGTCCCAGCAGCCCGAAACGCCGGTATTTAATACATTACCGATGATGGGTAAAGCCAGTCCGGTAAGCTTGGGTGTACCCTCTGACGCGACGGCCAGCGGCGGTCAGCAACAGCAGGTACAGGAGCAGCGTCGTCGTATTAATGCCATGTTGCAGGACTACGAACTGCAACGTCGACTGCACTCTGAACAGCTTCAGTTTGAGCAGGCCCAAACACAGCAAGCCGCTGTGCAGGTGCCAGGAATTCAAACTTTAGGAACGCAATCGCAGTAATGAAGCAACTTTGGTTTGCCATGTCACTTGTGGCTGGTAGCCTGTTTTTCTCTGTAAACGCCTCGGCCAATCCTGCGTCCGGGGCGTTGTTGCAGCAGATGAATCTGGCCAGCCAGTCGCTAACCTATGAGCTGTCATTTGTCAGCATCAATAAGCAGGGTGTTGAATCCCTACGTTATCGCCATGCCCGCTTGGATAACCGTCCGCTAGCGCAACTGTTGCAAATGGATGGACCGCGCCGGGAAGTGGTGCAGCGTGGCAATGAAATTAGCTATTTTGAGCCTGGTCTCGAACCGTTCACGCTGAACGGCGACTATATCGTTGACTCTCTGCCCTCTCTGATTTACACCGACTTCAAACGTCTTGCTCCCTACTATGACTTTATCTCAGTAGGTCGCACCCGCATTGCCGATCGGCTCTGTGAAGTGATCCGCGTAGTCGCCCGTGACGGTACGCGTTACAGCTATATCGTCTGGATGGACACGGAGACTAAGCTGCCGATGCGCGTCGATCTTCTCGACCGTGATGGTGAGACGCTGGAACAGTTCCGTGTTATCGCGTTTACCGTAAACAACGGCGTTAGCGATAGCATGCAGGCGCTGGCGAAAGCCAATCTACCGCCGTTGCTGTCAGTTCCTGCGGGTGAGAAAACCAACTTCAACTGGAGTCCGTCGTGGTTGCCGCAAGGCTTCAGCGAAGTTTCCAGCAGTCGACGTCCGCTGCCGACGATGGATAACATGCCGATCGAATCGCGCCTATATTCTGATGGCCTGTTCAGTTTCTCCGTGAACGTAAACCGTGCGATGCAAAACAGCGCCGATCAGCTGTTGCGAACCGGGCGTAGAACGGTTAGCACCAGCGTGCGTGATAACGCAGAAATTACGATTGTGGGCGAGCTTCCACCGCAAACGGCGAAGCGTATCGCGGACAATATTAAGTTCAGGGCTGCACAATGATTAAAGAGTGGGCGACAGTCGTCTCCTGGCAAAATGGTCTGGCGACGGTCAGCTGTGATGTTAAAGCATCATGTAGCAGCTGTGCTTCGCGGGCCGGATGCGGGAGCCGCGTGCTGAACAAACTTGGGCCGCAGACCACGCATATCATCGTGGTGCCCAGCGACGAACCCTTAGCGCCCGGTCAAAAAGTTGAACTGGGTATTGCCGAGGGTAGCCTGCTGGGTTCAGCGATGTTGGTCTACATGTCTCCGTTGGCGGGGCTCTTTCTCTTCGCGGCGCTATTCCAGGTGCTGTTTGGTTCCGACCTTGCGGCATTAAGTGGTGCCGTGCTGGGGGGCGTGGGCGGATTCCTGATTGCCCGTGGATACTCTCGTAAGCTTGCTGAGCGCGAAGCCTGGCAGCCGGTCATTCTGAACGTTGCTCTCCCACCCGATCTCATTCGCGTCGAAACCCCACAGTGATAGCTTTGCCTGATGGCGCTTGTGTCGCCATCCGGCAAAAGTTTCACCGACTTTGCAAAGTTGTTTCCAGTTCCCGCTATCCTTGCTCTATGAACATTTCCTCGCCTCAGCGTTGTAGTGTAGAATGCGGCGTTTCACTTAAACAGACGTTAAGCTCAGATCAGCGACTTCTCAGAGCCTGCTCAGGCGGGCGTAAGGCACAATAATTACACTATATGAAGAACATACGTAACTTTTCAATCATAGCTCACATCGACCACGGTAAATCGACGCTGTCTGACCGTATTATCCAGATCTGCGGTGGCCTGTCTGACCGTGAAATGGAAGCGCAGGTTCTCGACTCGATGGATCTTGAGCGTGAGCGCGGTATTACTATCAAAGCGCAGAGCGTGACGCTCGATTTCAAAGCATCTGATGGTGAAACCTATCAGCTTAACTTTATCGACACCCCGGGCCACGTTGACTTCTCGTATGAAGTTTCCCGCTCGCTTGCTGCCTGTGAAGGCGCACTGCTGGTGGTTGATGCCGGACAGGGCGTCGAAGCACAGACCCTGGCTAACTGCTATACCGCCATGGAAATGGATCTGGAAGTGGTGCCGGTACTGAACAAAATTGACCTGCCAGCCGCCGATCCTGAGCGTGTGGCGGAAGAGATCGAAGATATCGTCGGTATTGATGCGACGGATGCCGTTCGCTGTTCGGCGAAAACCGGCGTAGGCGTCACTGACGTTCTTGAACGTCTGGTGCGCGACATCCCGCCGCCGGAAGGCGACCCGGAAGGTCCGTTACAGGCGCTAATCATCGACTCCTGGTTCGATAACTACCTGGGCGTCGTGTCACTGGTGCGTATTAAAAACGGCACCATGCGTAAAGGCGACAAAATTAAAGTGATGAGCACCGGTCAGGTCTATAACGCTGACCGTCTGGGTATCTTCACGCCAAAACAGGTTGACCGTACCGAGCTGAAATGCGGCGAGGTGGGTTGGTTGGTTTGTGCGATTAAAGACATCCTGGGCGCACCGGTTGGCGATACCCTGACGCAGGCGCGTAACCCGGCGGACAAGCCGCTGCCAGGCTTTAAAAAAGTGAAGCCGCAGGTTTACGCCGGTCTGTTCCCGGTGAGCTCTGACGACTACGAAAACTTCCGTGACGCGCTCGGCAAGCTGAGCCTCAACGATGCCTCCCTGTTCTATGAACCGGAAAGCTCAACCGCGCTGGGCTTCGGCTTCCGCTGTGGCTTCCTCGGTCTGCTGCACATGGAGATCATTCAGGAACGTCTGGAACGTGAATACGATCTGGATCTGATCACTACCGCGCCGACCGTAGTCTACGAAGTCGAAACCACGGCGAAAGAGACGATCTACGTCGATAGCCCGTCCAAGCTGCCGCCGTTGAACAACATTTACGAACTGCGTGAGCCGATTGCTGAGTGTCACATGCTGCTGCCGCAGGCTTACCTCGGTAACGTCATCACGCTGTGTATCGAGAAGCGCGGCGTACAGACCAACATGGTTTACCACGGTAACCAGGTGGCGCTGACCTATGAAATTCCGATGGCGGAAGTGGTACTCGACTTCTTCGACCGTCTGAAGTCAACTTCTCGCGGCTATGCGTCGCTGGACTATAACTTCAAACGTTTCCAGGCGTCTGACATGGTGCGCGTTGATGTTCTCATCAACAACGAACGTGTCGATGCGCTGGCGCTGATTACCCACCGCGACAACTCCCAGAGCCGTGGTCGTGAACTGGTCGAGAAGATGAAAGATCTGATCCCTCGCCAGCAGTTTGATATCGCGATCCAGGCGGCCATTGGTACGCACATCATCGCGCGTTCAACGGTTAAGCAGCTGCGTAAAAACGTTCTGGCGAAATGCTACGGTGGCGATATCAGCCGTAAGAAAAAGCTGCTGCAAAAACAGAAAGAGGGTAAAAAGCGCATGAAGCAGATCGGTAACGTCGAACTGCCACAGGAAGCCTTCCTCGCCATTCTGCATGTCGGTAAAGACAGCAAATAATCTTAAGGAGTTGGCATGGCGAACATGTTTGCCCTGATTCTGGTGATTGCCACACTGGTGACGGGCATTTTATGGTGCGTAGATAAATTCATCTTCGCGCCTAAACGCCGGGAGCGTCAGGCAGCAGCGCAAGCTGCTGCAGGTGATTCACTGGATAAAGCAACGCTGAAAAAAGTGGCCCCTAAGCCAGGCTGGCTGGAAACCGGGGCATCCGTTTTCCCGGTTTTAGCTATTGTGCTGGTGGTGCGTTCATTTATTTATGAGCCGTTCCAGATCCCGTCTGGTTCGATGATGCCGACACTGCTTATCGGTGACTTTATCCTGGTGGAGAAATTTGCCTACGGGATTAAAGATCCGATTTACCAGAAAACGCTGATCGAAACCGGCCATCCGAAACGTGGTGATATCGTGGTGTTTAAATACCCGGAAGATCCGCGTCTGGACTACATCAAACGTGCTGTCGGTTTACCGGGAGACAAAGTGACGTACGATCCGGTGGCGAAAGAGGTAACTATTCAGCCAGGATGCAGTTCTGGTCAGGCGTGTGAAAACGCGCTGCCGGTAACGTACTCTGATGTTCAGCCAAGTGATTTTGTGCAGACATTTGCGCGTCGTAACGGCGGTGAAGCGACCAGCGGCTTCTTTGAGGTTCCGCTGAATGAAACGAAAGATAACGGTATTCGCCTCTCCGAGCGTAAAGAAACGCTGGGTGAGGTAACGCACCGCATTCTGACCGTGCCAATCGCGCAGGATCAGGTGGGGATGTATTACCGCCAGCCAGGCCAGCAGTTGGCAACCTGGATCGTCCCGCCGGGACACTACTTCATGATGGGTGATAACCGTGACAACAGCGCGGACAGCCGTTACTGGGGATTTGTGCCGGAAGCGAATCTGGTTGGTAAAGCAACCGCTATCTGGATGAGTTTCGATAAGCAAGAAGGCGAATGGCCGACCGGTGTGCGCTTAAGCCGTATTGGTGGCATTCACTAATCGCTGATAATCGTTCACGTTGTCGTCATTATGGCGACAGCGTGAATTATTTCTCGGATAAATTCCCGCAGACTAACGACATCCCTTGTCGTTGTGTATAGAATATTCCCCCGAAGTTTGAGGTTGGCACCGACAGGTTGCCACGGCACACGAAACAGCGTTGGTTTGTGTATAAATGCATTCAGCCGAAGCGGGATAGCTAAGCGAAATGCGTATATCAGGTCTGTTTCGTGTGCTGAATTGTTGACGCATTCATTTATTGGTATCGCATGAACCCCATCGTAATTAATCGGCTTCAACGGAAGCTGGGCTACACTTTTAATCATCAGGAGCTGTTGCAGCAGGCATTAACTCACCGTAGCGCCAGCAGCAAACATAACGAGCGTTTAGAATTTTTAGGCGACTCTATTCTGAGCTTTGTTATCGCTAATGCGCTGTATCACCGTTTTCCGCGTGTGGATGAAGGTGATATGAGTCGCATGCGCGCGACGCTGGTTCGCGGCAATACGCTGGCTGAATTAGCCCGTGAGTTTGACCTCGGTGAATGTTTACGTTTGGGGCCAGGCGAGCTGAAAAGCGGCGGTTTCCGTCGTGAATCGATCCTGGCAGATACCGTTGAAGCTTTGATCGGCGGCGTCTTCCTCGACAGCGATATTCAAACTGTTGAACAACTGATCCTGAACTGGTATCAGACTCGTCTGGATGAAATTAGCCCAGGCGATAAACAAAAAGATCCGAAAACGCGCCTGCAGGAATATTTGCAGGGTCGCCACCTGCCGCTACCGTCCTATCTGGTGGTGCAGGTTCGTGGTGAAGCACACGATCAAGAATTTACTATCCACTGCCAGGTCAGCGGCCTGAGTGAACCGGTGGTTGGCACAGGTTCGAGCCGTCGTAAGGCTGAGCAGGCTGCCGCCGAACAGGCGTTGAAAAAACTGGAGCTGGAATGAGCGAAGAGAAAACTTACTGCGGATTTATTGCCATCGTCGGTCGCCCGAACGTCGGCAAATCCACCCTGTTGAATAATCTGCTTGGGCAGAAGATTTCCATTACCTCACGTAAGGCTCAGACAACACGTCACCGTATTGTTGGCATCCATACCGAAGGTGCGTATCAGGCGATTTATGTTGATACCCCGGGCCTGCATATGGAAGAAAAACGGGCGATCAACCGCCTGATGAACAAAGCGGCAAGCAGCTCGATTGGTGATGTTGAACTGGTTATTTTCGTTGTGGAAGGCACCCGCTGGACGCCGGACGACGAAATGGTGCTCAACAAGCTGCGCGACGGTAAAGCCCCGGTTATTCTGGCTGTGAACAAAGTTGACAACGTTCAGGAAAAAGCCGATTTACTGCCGCACCTGCAGTTTCTGGCAAGCCAGATGAACTTCCTTGATATTGTCCCGATTTCTGCCGAAACCGGCCTGAATGTTGATACCGTTGCGGGCATCGTGCGTAAGCACCTGCCGGAAGCCATTCATCACTTCCCGGAAGATTACATCACCGACCGTTCTCAGCGCTTTATGGCGTCTGAAATCATCCGTGAAAAGCTGATGCGTTTTCTGGGGGCTGAACTGCCGTACTCCGTTACCGTGGAGATTGAACGTTTTATCTCTAACGAACGCGGTGGTTACGATATTAACGGGCTGATCCTCGTTGAACGTGAAGGGCAGAAGAAGATGGTTATTGGCAACAAAGGGGCCAAAATTAAAACCATCGGCATCGAAGCGCGTAAAGACATGCAGGAGATGTTCGAAGCGCCCGTTCACCTCGAGCTGTGGGTGAAAGTGAAATCCGGCTGGGCCGATGACGAGCGCGCGCTGCGTAGCCTCGGTTACGGCGACGACGTCTAATTTTTCATAGGTTATGGCTTTCGAGGTGCAGGAAGGCGGCAAGACCGCAGATCCTCGGGAGCTTACTCAAGTGAGTGACTGGGGTGAGTGGGCGCAGCCAACACACCTGCAGCTTGAAAGGCGGCGGGTATGATGGAAGGATGGCAACGCGCTTTTGTCCTGCATAGCCGCCCGTGGAGCGAAACCAGTCTCGTGCTGGACGTCTTCACGGAAGAATCGGGTCGTGTGCGCCTGGTGGCTAAAGGCGCGCGCTCCAAACGTTCTAATCTCAAAGGCGCGCTCCAGCCTTTTACTCCGTTGTTGCTTCGCTTTGGTGGACGTGGTGAGGTCAAAACCTTACGCAGTGCCGAAGCCGTTTCTCTGGCTCTCCCCCTTAGCGGTATCACACTGTACAGCGGCTTGTATATCAACGAGCTTATCTCTCGCGTACTTGAGTATGAGACCCGCTTTTCTGAACTCTTTTTCGACTACCTCAACTGTATTCAGGCGCTGGCTGGCGCGACGGGTTCGCCAGAGCCTGCGCTGCGTCGCTTTGAGCTGGCCTTACTTGGACATCTGGGGTACGGCGTCGATTTTACCCACTGTGCGGGTAGTGGCGAGCCGGTGGACGACACCATGACCTATCGTTACCGGGAAGAAAAAGGGTTTATCGCAAGCGTAGTGATTGATAACGCTACCTTTACCGGACGCCATCTGAAAGCACTCGAATCGCGTGAATTTCCGGATGCTGATACGCTTCGCGCCGCGAAACGCTTTACCCGCATGGCGTTAAAGCCGTATCTTGGTGGTAAGCCGTTAAAAAGCCGGGAACTGTTCCGGCAATTTATGCCAAAACGCGCAGTAAAAACAAAAAATGATTAACGAGGATGGATTGCCATGGCCGAATTACTGTTAGGCGTCAACATTGACCACATTGCCACTTTACGTAATGCACGCGGCACCGCATACCCTGACCCGGTTCAGGCGGCGTTTATCGTTGAGCAGGCGGGCGCAGACGGCATTACCGTACACCTGCGTGAAGACCGTCGCCATATTACCGATCGCGACGTGCGCATTTTGCGCCAGACGCTGGATACGCGTATGAATCTGGAAATGGCGGTAACCGAAGAGATGCTGGCGATTGCCGTTGAGACTAAGCCGCATTTTTGCTGCCTGGTGCCGGAAAAACGTCAGGAAGTGACGACTGAAGGTGGCCTGGATGTCGCTGGTCAGCGTGACAAGATGCGTGATGCCTGCAAACGCCTGGCGGATGCAGGCATTCTGGTTTCGCTGTTTATCGATGCTGATGACGAACAGATTAAGGCCGCTGCTGAAGTCGGCGCGCCGTACATCGAAATTCACACCGGCTGTTACGCCGATGCGAAAACCGACGCTGAACAGGCCAGCGAACTGGCGCGTATCGCCAAAGCGGCGACCTTTGCTGCCAGCCTTGGCCTGAAGGTTAATGCGGGTCACGGCCTGACGTACCATAACGTTAAAGCCATCGCGCGGATCCCGGAAATGCACGAGTTGAACATTGGCCATGCCATTATCGGCCGCGCGGTGATGAGCGGTCTGAAAGATGCAGTAGTCGAAATGAAGCGCCTGATGCTGGAAGCGCGTGGCTAATGGCGATTCTGGGATTAGGTACGGATATCGTGGAGATTGCCCGCATCGAAGCGGTGATCTCCCGTTCCGGCGACCGTCTGGCAAGACGCGTGCTCAGCGACAACGAATGGGCAATCTGGGAGACGCATCAGCAACCGGTGCGCTTTCTGGCGAAGCGTTTTGCGGTCAAAGAGGCGGCAGCAAAAGCCTTTGGTACCGGTATTCGCAACGGTCTGGCGTTTAATCAGTTTGAAGTCTTTAACGACGAACTCGGTAAGCCGCGTCTGCGGTTATGGGGGGAGGCGTTAAAACTGGCGGAAAAACTCGGTGTCGCACATATGCATGTGACGCTGGCCGATGAGCGTCACTACGCCTGCGCCACGGTGATTATCGAGAGCTAACGTTTCATCGGCCTGATAAGCATAGCGTCATCAGGCAACGTTACAGCTTATCGGCGTGGTGCATCAGTACAAACTTATCCCATAGCTGCTCTTCCGTTTCGACATGTGCCGGATCTTTCAAAATAGTATTGGGGATCGGGCACACCTTCTGACAGGTTGGTGTGTCGTAATGGCCTACGCATTCCGTACACTTGTCGCTGTTAATCTCGTAAATGCTGTCACCCATCGAAATCGCCTCATTCGGGCATTCGGGCTCGCACATATCGCAATTGATACACTTTTTAGTGATTAACAGGGCCATCAGGAAACTCTCAAAACATCACAAATCGGGCGGGCATTATACGCGCATTCTTTGCTCAGACCAGTTTTTTTACCAGTGCTTCGCTGTGGCGAATGCGTTCCGGAGCATGCTCCAGATCTTGCTGCACCAGCGCCATAAACAGTAAATCAGTGAGCATCATTTGCGCATGGGTAGAGGAAATCGCTGCGCTGCGCGTGGCCTGTTCTTCAGCAATCGTGTACAGACAATGAGTTGCGCGCTGTTGCAGGGCGTTAGGGGTAAATCCGGTGATGGCGAGAATTTTGGCTCCGGCGCGCAACGTTTCATCCGCAGCCAGGTTGAGTTCGCGGCGTTCTCCGGTATACGAAATGGCCAGCAGCAGATCGTTGGGTGAAAGCGCCTGCACCGCCGCCAGCAGGGCGTGCATATCGCGTTCAACCACCGCGTTAAAACCAATCTTTAGCAGTTTCCAGGCAAAATTCTGCGCTACCAGACCCGATGCGCCAATCCCGGTCAGGATAATGCGCCGGGCTGAGCGCAGCATTGTGACGCTCTCTATCAGTTTCTCTTCGCTGTTGACGTCCAGCGTCGCATGCATCGCCGCCACGTTCTCTTTAATCAGCTTTTCGCCCACCATACGCATGGGGTCGTCACCGCGAATCTGATTATGCACCGGAATGGAATGAGGGTTGGGATTGCTGGCCAACGCTTCGCTAATCGCCAGTTTCAGCGCCGGAAACCCTTTAAAGCCCATCTTTTGCGCGAACTTCACCACGCTGGACTGGCTGACGCCTGCTTCAAAGGCCAGCTGCTGTGAGCTGAGATGACGCGCGGTATCCGGCTGAGCAAGAAGATAATCCGCAAGTTTTTTATCGCTTTGCGCGAGGTCCGGGTAACGCTGACGAATGCGAATTAAACAGTTCATGCTGTCTCCTGGCGAAAACGTGATGGCGATTGCAAAACAAAATTTCACTCGCCTGGATGAATATAATATTCCATTATGACAGATTATTATGAATTAAAAATTCCTAAGGAACAAAAAATGAATCTCGGTGCATTAGTTTCAGAAACCCGCAATCCACAGACCATGGATCTGGATGCGCTCTCAACGTTGGAGTTGGTTCATCGATTTAATCAACAGGATACGCTGGTAGCGGAAGCAGTAAAAGCAACTCTGCCTCAAGTTGCGTGCGCGGTCGATGCGGCAGCTAACGCGTTAAAAGCCGGTGGACGCATTATTTACATGGGCGCAGGTACCAGCGGACGTCTTGGAGTGCTGGACGCGTCTGAGTGCCCACCGACCTTCGGTGTACCGCATGGTCTGGTGGTTGGGCTGATTGCCGGGGGGCCGGGCGCGCTGCTCAAGGCGGTAGAAGGCGCGGAAGATAACCCGCAGTTAGGCGAGGATGATCTGCGCGCACTCAACCTTACCGCACAGGATCTGGTGGTTGGTCTGGCGGCTTCAGGTCGCACGCCGTATGTGATTGGCGGGCTGAAATATGCGCGTTCGGTGGGTTGTACGACGGCGGCTATTTCCTGCAATCCGGATTCTCCTGTCGCGCATGAAGCGGATATTGCGATCTCCCCGGTGGTGGGACCGGAGGCGTTGACCGGGTCAACACGGCTGAAATCCGGCACCGCGCAAAAATTGGTGCTCAATATGATCTCCACCGGTGCGATGGTGAAATTTGGCAAGGTGTACCAGAACCTGATGGTGGATATGCAGGCAACCAACGTCAAACTGGTCGATCGAGCGTGCCGTATGGTGGTTGAAGCCACCGGCATTGCGCGTGAACAGGCGCAAGCGCTGTTAAAGCAGACTGATTTTGACGTTAAGCCAGCGATTTTAATGGCGCTCACCGGCCTGGATGCCGCTACCGCCCGTGAAAAGCTTGCCGCTCACCAGGGTTTTTTACGCGCGGCGTTAGAACACTAAGAGGTGTATATGGATAAGACGGCGGTGCTGGCCAGCGACATTCTGCTGGGCGTAGGCGGAGAGCAAAATATTCTGCGCCTGGAAAACTGTATGACCCGCGTCAGGGTGGAAGTTCAGGATGACGATCAGATTGATATTCCCCGTCTCAGGCAACTGCCCGGTGTTAGCGGTTACGTGAAGCAGGGCGCGCAGCATCAGATAATCGTCGGCCCCGGTAAAGCTGCCAAGGTGGTGGATGCCATGCGCTCCCTGATTGCCAGTGGCGGCGAGCGTGCAGATGTGAATAATATCGAGCGCACCAAATCAGAGGCCAAAGCGAAGTACAAAGCGCCAATGAGCGATGCGCTGCGCAAGCTGGCGAACGTCTTTATCCCTCTTATTCCGGCGTTTATCGCCTCCGGTTTGATCACCGGCATTATTAACATCCTTAAGCGACCGGATATCGTGGGGGATTTTGCGACCCATTATCCGAATATGCTGGGGCTGATGGGCATATTTGGTAGTGCCGTGTTTGCCATCATGAATATTCTGGTTGGGGTGAATACCGCCAAAGTCTTCGGCGGCTCTCTGGCGATGGGCGGGGTGATGGCGGGGATCCTCTCCAGTCCGCAGCTGGCGCAGATTACCCTGTTTGGCGAAGCGTTGCAGCCGGGGCGCGGCGGGGTGATCGCAGTGCTGCTGGTGGTTGCGCTGATGTGTTGGATCGAGCGCAAATTCCGCGAGCTGTTGCCGGAATCGCTGGAGCTTATTCTTAACCCGCTGCTGACCACCATCATTACCGGGGCCATCGCGATTGTGGCGCTACAACCGCTTGGAGGCTGGATTTCTGAATCTATCGCTCACGGCGCATCCTGGGCTATCGACCGCGGCGGGTTCCTGGTTGGTGCGATACTGGCGGGAACTTTCCTGCCATTGGTGCTCACCGGACTTCATCAAGGGTTGGTGCCCATCCACGTTGAGCTGGTACAGGCACACGGTTATAACGCGCTCTTTCCTATCCTGGCGATGGCAGGCGTTGGACAAGTAGGGGCTGCGATAGCGGTGTTGATGAAAACCCGCAATGCGCGGCTTAAGAAAGTGATCAAAGGAGCGCTGCCGGTCGGGCTGCTGGGTATTGGCGAGCCGCTTATTTTTGGCGTCACGCTGCCGTTGGGTAAACCGTTTATCGGTGCCTGTCTTGGCGGAGCGGTAGGCGGGGCGCTGATTAGCTACTGGAAGGTGGCGACGGTTATCACCTTTGGCATCTCCGGTTTGCCGCTGGCACTGACGATTGTTGCCGGAAAAGTGATGTTCTATCTGTTAGGCTATCTGGTAGCAGTTATCGCCGGGTTCCTGTTTACCTGGCTATTGGGGTTCAACGATCCAGAGGAATAAGGTTTGACCAATCACCAGCGCCGCGTTGTTTTTTTTGATTTGGATGGCACGTTACATCAGCAGGATATGTTCGGTAGCTTTATACGTTATCTGCTGCGTCGCCAGCCGCTGAATGCGTTGCTTGTGCTGCCTCTGCTACCGGTGATTGCGCTGGCGCTGCTGATACAAGGGCGCGCCGCCCGCTGGCCAATGAGCCTGCTGTTATGGGGATGCACTTTTGGTCGTAGCGAGGCGCGTCTGAAAGGGCATCAGGCAGACTTTGTGCGCTGGTTTCGCAGTAACGTGACGGCCTTTCCGCTCGTGCAGCAGCGGCTGACAACCTACCTGTTAAGCTCTGACGCCGAAATCTGGCTTATCACTGGCTCCCCGCAGTCGCTGGTCGAGCAGGTGTACTTCGACACGCCGTGGCTACCGCGTGTCAATCTGATCGCCAGTAAAATGGCGCGGGGATTCGGCGGGTGGGTGCTGCCTCTGCGCTGTTTGGGCCATGAGAAAGTGACGCAACTGGAACGCCACATTGGTGCGCCGCTTCAGCTTTATAGTGGCTACAGCGACAGTAATCAGGACAATCCTCTGCTCTCTTTTTGCCAGCATCGCTGGCGCGTCACGCCGCGCGGAGAGCTGCAACAACTCGAATAGAGTAAACGATAGCGTCTGTGTATAATGCGCCCGCTTTGATTACTGGAGTTACCCCCTTTGTCTGAAGTTGAATTTAGCCACGAATACTGGATGCGTCATGCTTTAACGCTGGCTAAGCGCGCCTGGGATGAGCGTGAAGTCCCGGTGGGCGCGGTATTGGTACATAACAACCGCGTGATTGGAGAAGGCTGGAACCGTCCGATTGGTCACCATGATCCGACTGCCCACGCTGAAATTATGGCGCTGCGTCAGGGCGGCCTGGTGCTGCAAAACTACCGTCTGTTGGATACCACGCTGTATGTCACTCTGGAGCCGTGCGTGATGTGCGCAGGCGCGATGGTGCACAGCCGTATCGGCCATGTCGTTTTTGGCGCGCGCGATGCGAAAACGGGGGCTGCCGGGTCATTAATGGATGTACTGCATCACCCTGGAATGAATCATCGGGTGGAGGTGACCGAAGGGGTGCTACGGGATGAATGCGCCACGTTGCTCAGTGATTTCTTCCGCATGCGTCGTCAGGAAATCAAAGCGCTGAAAAAAAACGCCAATTTGTAAATGCCGGTCTGATTGCCTGATGACGCTGCGCTTATCAGGCCTACGAGGCTACTTGCCCTCTTTTTTCTGCGGTGAAAACAGCAGGGAAGGGGAGTGCGACAGGTAATTTGACGACGTCTGAGACAAAAACGCCGAAAGCGGCAATTCATCTTTACCTATTAGCTCTGCCGGCGTCACCGCCGGGTAATCCTGCGCCAGTTGCTGCGTTTCAAGCGCCCGTTTTTCTTTCTCCTGCAGATACCCCACCAGACTAATCTGGTACTTACGGATATTTTCTACATAAGCGTAGGCTTCGTGGCCTCGCGCATAACCATAGGTCAGCTTGTTGTAATACGGCTTTTGGCTGAGCAGTGGCAGACGCTGTTTTACGTCGGACCAGCTGTTCGGATTGCCTTTGGTTTTCACGGTCAGCGCCCGTGCATCCAGCATGTGCGCATAACCCATGTTGTAGGCTGCGAGCGCAAACCAGATGCGTTCCCCTTCGGGGACGGTATCGGGCACTTTACTCATCATATCCTGCAAATACCGCGCGCCGCCGCTGATGCTTTGTTCGGCATCGGTACGGTCGGTAAGTCCGAGACTTTGAGCGGTATTTTTGGTCAGCATCATCAACCCGCGTACGCCGGTCGGGGAAGTGGCCTGCGCGTCCCAGTGTGACTCCTGATAAGAGATTGCGGCGAGCAGTCGCCAGTCTATCTCCTGAGCATATTTCTCAAACAGCGGCTTAAGGTCCGGCAATACGCTGTCTACGGCGCGTAAAAAGGTGCGGGTATCAACATAGTCAAAATCATCGCCATGTCCGAGATACTTTTCTTCTAGTCGCGCCAGAGAGCCGTCTTCATTCATGGTGTTAAAAAAATCCAACAGGGCGGCAGACAGCGTGTTGTCATCGTCCAGGCGACTAAACCAGGTCACCGGCTGTTCGTCAGATACGTCCAGCGCTACGGCCAGCTCAGGATGTACGCGTTGGTATAAGCTGATGGCGACGGAATCGGCAATGGTGTAATCCAGCTTCCCGGCGATAACATCATCAAGCAGTTCAGTGGTGCCCTTTTTGTCATCCACCTTCCAGCTCAGATCGGGAAATTTATTCTCTTTAAGTAACTGGAGATCGTTAACCACCACGTGTCCCGGGGCGATGGTCAGCTGATTTTCGTTCACAGTGGCAAGAGTGCGCGGGCGGTATTGCCCAACCCGATACACCAACTGTTGTGAAACCGAATAGTAGGTTGGGCCGGGCTGGTAATTTTTCACCCGCTCGCTGTTATATACCAGGCCTGCGGCTAACAGATCGGCATGGCCGTTATCCAGGTCGTCAAAGAGCTGGCTGATGTTCTGGCGCACGGTGACTTTTAACTTCACGCCCAGGTAGTTGGCGAACGCCTGAGTCAGTTCATAATCCAGGCCGAATTTCTTGCCGTTGAGGGTCGCGTAAGTTAACGGCGAGTCGAGGGTACTGACGCGCAGTTCTCCCCGCGACTGAATGGCGGCGATACGATTTTCGGCTTTACCGAACCAGGGAATAGATGGCCAGAGGGCCGCTGCCAACAACAGCGTTAATATGCCGATGAACAGATAATTAATCTTTAATTTTTTCAATTAGTTAATTCTCTGAACCGTACGTTGTCTCTGCCTGCTGTGGTGATGATTAAGAAGTGAAGTCGTCATTAATGAGCGGCATTTTGCTTAAACTTGCGTCAGTTGGCAACTTATTCAGAAACCAGACCGCATTTGATGATAAGAGAAGGTCGTGATTTTATTTCGACGCAAACGGTTTCGTCGGCGCGGTAGATTCTTTATAATGACGCCCGTTTCCCCCACTTGGGCACACCGAAAGCTTAGAAGACGAGAGACTTATGATGGAAATTCTGCGTGGTTCACCTGCACTGTCTGCATTCCGTATTAACAAACTGCTGGCACGTTTTCAGGCTGCCAACCTCCAGGTCCACAATATTTACGCCGAGTACGTCCATTTTGCCGATCTGAATGCACCGTTGAATGAGGATGGGCACGCCCAGCTTGTACGCCTGCTGAAATATGGTCCTGCTCTTCACAGCCATGCCCCTGAAGGCAAACTGCTGCTGGTTACGCCTCGCCCTGGCACCATCTCCCCGTGGTCTTCTAAAGCGACTGATATTGCCCACAACTGCGGCCTGCAACAGATTAGCCGTCTGGAACGTGGCATTGCCTGGTATGTAGAAGCCTCTACGCTGACCGCTGAGCAGTGGCAGATGGTTGCCGACGAACTGCACGACCGCATGATGGAAACGGTTTTCTCTGCGCTGAACGATGCCGAAAAACTGTTTGTCCATCACCAGCCTGCGCCGGTCTCCAGTGTTGATCTGCTTGGTGAGGGACGCCAGGCGCTGATCGACGCTAACCTGCGTCTCGGTCTGGCGCTGGCGGAAGACGAAATCGACTATCTGCAGGATGCGTTTACCAAACTGGGACGCAACCCGAACGACATTGAACTGTACATGTTTGCGCAGGCTAACTCCGAGCACTGCCGCCACAAAATTTTTAACGCTGACTGGGTTATCGACGGTAAACAGCAGCCGAAGTCGCTGTTCAAGATGATCAAAAACACTTTCGAAACCACGCCGGACCACGTGCTGTCTGCCTATAAAGACAACGCCGCGGTCATGGAAGGTTCTGAAGTGGGCCGCTACTTTGCCGACCACAAAACCGGCCGCTACGATTTCCATCAGGAGCCAGCCCACATTCTGATGAAGGTTGAAACCCACAACCACCCGACGGCTATCTCTCCGTGGCCGGGCGCGGCTACCGGCTCCGGCGGCGAAATCCGCGACGAGGGTGCAACCGGTCGCGGTGCAAAACCGAAAGCCGGGCTGGTGGGCTTCTCCGTTTCCAACCTGCGTATTCCTGGCTTTGAACAGCCGTGGGAAGAAGACTTTGGTAAGCCGGACCGTATTGTTACTGCGCTCGATATCATGACCGAAGGTCCGTTGGGCGGCGCGGCATTTAACAACGAATTCGGTCGTCCGGCGCTGACCGGCTACTTCCGCACCTACGAAGAAAAGGTCAACAGCCACAACGGCGAAGAGCTACGCGGTTACCATAAACCGATCATGCTGGCGGGCGGGATCGGTAACATCCGTGCCGATCACGTGCAAAAAGGTGAGATCGTCGTTGGCGCCAAGCTGATCGTCCTCGGCGGCCCGGCGATGAACATCGGGCTTGGCGGCGGGGCGGCCTCCTCTATGGCTTCCGGCCAGTCTGATGCCGATCTTGATTTCGCTTCGGTACAGCGCGACAACCCGGAAATGGAACGTCGTTGCCAGGAAGTTATCGACCGCTGCTGGCAGATGGGCGATGCGAACCCGATCCTGTTTATCCATGACGTTGGCGCGGGCGGTCTGTCTAACGCCATGCCGGAGTTGGTAAGCGATGGCGGTCGCGGCGGTAAGTTCCAGCTGCGCGATATTCTTAGCGACGAGCCGGGTATGAGCCCGCTGGAAATCTGGTGTAACGAATCCCAGGAGCGCTATGTGCTGGCGGTTGCCGCTGACCAGCTACCGCTGTTTGACGAACTGTGTAAGCGCGAGCGCGCGCCGTATGCGGTGATCGGTGAGGCCACTGAAGAACAGCATCTCACACTGAGCGACAGCCACTTCGATAACCAGCCGATCGACATGCCGCTGGATGTGCTGCTGGGTAAAACCCCGAAAATGACCCGCGATGTGCAGACGCTGAAAGCCAAAGGCGACGCCCTGAATCGTGGCGAAATCTCGATTGCAGATGCGGTTAACCGCGTGCTGCATCTGCCGACTGTCGCTGAGAAAACGTTCCTCGTGACGATCGGCGACCGTACCGTTACCGGCATGGTGGCGCGTGACCAGATGGTTGGTCCGTGGCAGATCCCGGTAGCCAACTGCGCGGTCACCACCGCAAGCCTGGATAGCTACTACGGTGAAGCGATGTCTATCGGTGAGCGTGCGCCAGTTGCGCTACTGGATTTCTCGGCCTCTGCGCGTCTGGCGGTAGGTGAAGCGCTGACTAACATTGCGGCAACGCAGATTGGCGATATCAAACGCATTAAACTGTCGGCTAACTGGATGGCGGCTGCGGGTCACCCCGGTGAAGATGCCGGGCTGTACGAAGCGGTAAAAGCCGTTGGGGAAGAATTATGTCCGGCGCTTGGCCTGACTATTCCGGTGGGCAAAGACTCTATGTCGATGAAAACCCGCTGGCAGGAAGGTAATGAGCAGCGTGAAATGACTTCGCCGCTGTCACTGGTGATCACCGCCTTTGCCCGCGTGGAAGACGTGCGCCACACGATAACCCCACAGCTCTCTACTGAAGACAACGCCCTGCTGCTGATTGACCTCGGTCTTGGTCACAACGCGCTGGGCGCGACGGCGCTGGCACAGGTTTATCGTCAACTGGGCGATAAGCCTGCCGACGTGCGTAACGTTGAGCAACTGAAAGGCTTCTACGACGCCATTCAGGCGCTGGTCGCGCAGCGTAAGCTGCTGGCCTACCATGACCGTTCCGACGGCGGACTGCTGGTTACGCTGGCGGAAATGGCCTTCACCGGTCACTGCGGTATTGACGCTGATATCCACTCTCTGGGTGACGATCGTCTGGCGGCGCTGTTTAATGAAGAGCTGGGCGCAGTGATCCAGGTTCGCGCTGCTGACCGTGAAGCGGTTGAGGTGTTGCTGGCACAACATGGCCTGGCAGATTGCGTGCACTATCTCGGCCAGGCGGTAACGGGTGACCGTTTCACCCTGAGCGCCAACGGTCAGCCGGTGTTCAGCGAAAGCCGCACCACGCTGCGCATGTGGTGGGCGGAAACCACCTGGCAGATGCAGCGTCTGCGCGACAACCCGGAGTGTGCCGATCAGGAACACGACGCGAAAACCAACGATGCCGATCCTGGCCTCAACGTTAAACTGTCGTTTGATATCAACGAAGATGTTGCCGCCCCGTACATCGCTACCGGCGCGCGTCCAAAAGTGGCCGTGCTGCGCGAGCAGGGCGTGAACTCCCACGTCGAAATGGCGGCTGCCTTCCACCGTGCGGGCTTTGACGCCATCGATGTGCATATGAGCGACCTGCTGGGCGGACGCATCGGTCTGGGTAACTTCCAGGCGCTGGTAGCCTGTGGCGGTTTCTCTTACGGCGATGTGCTCGGCGCAGGGGAAGGCTGGGCGAAGTCGATTCTGTTCAACAACCGCGTCCGTGATGAGTTCGAAACCTTCTTCCATCGCCCGCAAACGCTGGCGCTCGGGGTGTGTAACGGTTGCCAGATGATGTCTAACCTGCGTGAACTGATCCCGGGAAGCGAGCTGTGGCCACGCTTTGTGCGTAACCACTCCGATCGTTTTGAAGCCCGCTTCAGCCTGGTCGAAGTGACGCAAAGCCCGTCTTTACTGCTTGCCGATATGGTTGGTTCGATGATGCCGATTGCCGTTTCTCACGGTGAAGGCCGTGTGGAAGTGCGTGACGGCGCGCATCTGGCCGCGCTGGAGAGTAAGGGACTGGTGGCGCTGCGCTACGTTGATAACTTCGGTAAGGTGACCGAGACCTACCCGGCTAACCCGAACGGTTCGCCGAACGGAATTACTGCCGTTACTACTGAAAATGGTCGCGTCACCATTATGATGCCGCACCCGGAACGCGTATTCCGTACCGTGAGCAACTCCTGGCACCCGGAAAACTGGGGCGAGGACAGCCCGTGGATGCGTATCTTCCGCAACGCGCGTAAACAGCTCGGGTAATCAGCTCGATAACCTTTAAGCCCCTCTGCGTGAGGGGCTTTTTTTTGTCTGTCATTTTGTATGCCGCTATCCGACAATGCGTTTAAGTGTCGGGAAATCCCGACATAGGTGGGGTGACGTTGTCGTCAAAAAGAGACACTTAATCATATGATTTGCAATGACTTTATTTTTAAGTGCTGCAAGTGTTGCTGATTGGAGACGGTAAGGGTGAAAAATAGCCAAAATCATTTTTCATATGAATAAGAACATTTTCTATATTTATCATTGTGTTAATAAAGTGTTTTGAATATTGGCACAGATGCTGCATAATATAACCCAGTGGCTCATTCACCTTCTTATGTCAGCCCCTTCGGGACGTGCTACATAAACTTCGAATGACGCACAACAAGGTGCCTGCCGTCCAACATCTGATATTAGCATCGCTCATATCAACCTTCGGGCGAAACGTCGAGTTAGGCACCGCCTTATTCCACAACAAAGCCGGGTTAATCCCGGCTTTGTTGTATCTGACGTTCCCCTCAGTTAGCATCAACCTATTCCTGTCCATTGAGAGTAACGCCTTGAAGCGCTGGTCTGTTTTCCCCCGATCTTTACGTCAATTGGTTACGTTGGCATTTTTGCTTATCCTGCTGCCGTTGTTAGTTTTGGCCTGGCAGGCGTGGCAAAGTCTGAATGCCCTGAGCGCGCAGGCGGCGCTGACGAACCAAACCACGCTGATTGACGCCAGACGCAGCGAAGCGATGACCAATGCCGCGCTGGAGATGGAGCGTAGCTACCGGCAATACTGTGTGCTTGATGACCCAACGCTGGCTAAGGTTTACCAGAGCCAACGTAAACGCTACAGCGACATGCTGGATGCGCATGCGGGCGTGTTGCCGGATACCAAGCTTTATCAGGCACTGCGTCAGGACCTCAACGATCTCGCGCAGTTACAGTGCACCAACAGTGGTCCTGATAGCGTGGCGGCGGCGCGGCTGGACGCTTTCGCCAGTGCCAATACTGAAATGGTACAAGCGACGCGCACGGTCGTCTTTTCTCGCGGGCAGCAGCTACAGCAGGAAATAGCCGAACGTGGGCAGTTCTTTGGCTGGCAGGCGCTGGTGCTGTTTCTTGTCAGCCTGGCGATGGTGTTGCTGTTTACCCGCATGATAATCGGTCCGGTGAAGGGCATAGAAAAAATGATCAATCGTCTGGGGGAAGGGCGCTCGCTGGGCGATAGCGTATTATTTACGGGACCCCGGGAGCTGCGGTCCGTGGGCCAGCGCATTATCTGGCTGAGCGAACGTCTCTCCTGGCTGGAGTCACAACGACATCAGTTTTTACGCCATCTGTCTCATGAGCTGAAAACGCCTCTGGCGAGTATGCGCGAAGGTACCGAGCTGTTAGCCGATCAGGTCGTTGGGCCGTTAACGCCAGAGCAAAAAGAGGTGGTCGGAATTCTCGATGACAGTAGCCGCAACCTGCAAAAACTGATTGAGCAACTGCTCGATTACAACCGCAAGCTGGCGGATGACGAGGTTGAGCTTGAACGTGTGGAAATCGCGCCGTTGGTGGAAAGCGTTGTTTCTGCACATAGCCTGCCGGCTCGCGCCAAAATGATACATACTGATGTTGCGCTTGCGGTGAACGCCTGCCTGGCAGAACCGATGCTATTGATGAGCGTGCTGGACAATCTTTATTCCAATGCGGTGCACTATGGCGCTGAATCCGGTAACATTTGGATCCGCAGCAGTTTGCATGGCTCAATGGTATACATTGATGTAATGAATACCGGCACACCGATTCCAGAAGCAGAACAGACCATGATCTTCGAGCCTTTTTTCCAGGGTAGCCATCAGCGAAAAGGGGCGGTAAAAGGAAGCGGGTTGGGGCTGAGCATTGCCAGAGATTGCATCCGCCGTATGCGGGGCAAACTGTATCTGGTTGATGAGCATGCGCAAAACGTTTGTTTTCGCATAGAACTGCCGCTATCTGCAGCGAAAAATCACTAAAATAAACCTAAGTCTGGTGAGTATGCCATACGTTGTTGTCCGAATGCTTAAACGACATTTTTTCCGTCGCGTCATCCTCGCAAGCCTGCCGTGTCTGGCGCTGGTAGGCTGCGTCCCGAACGCGGTGAATCATATTATCGGCGACCCCTCGCAGGAGAAAATTCCGCCTCATCAACTGGCGGACTACCTTGCAACCGACTGTAGCGATATCTGGTCGCTGTCTGGTCAGCCCACAGAGACCAATCCGCTGTACTGGCTGCGGGCGATGGATTGCGCCAATCGCCTGATGCCGGTACAGGCGCGTAGTGAAGCCAGCACGATGATGCCTGATACCTGGCAGGGGGCTTTCAGGCGCGGGATCCTGCTTGATAACGCCAACATTACGCCGCCTGAAAGGCGGGAGACGGTTACGCGCCTCGACGCATTAAGCCCGCAAATTCCGCCACAGGTACGCCCGCTGTATCAGGTCTGGCGCAGCAGTCAGACGTTGCAGTTGCAACTGGCCGAAGAGCGTATGCGCTACAGCAAGCTTCAGCAGACGTCAGACAGCGATCTTGATACGCTACGTCAGCAGCAGCAACATTTGCAGTCTCAGCTCGATCTTACGACCCGCAAGCTGGAGAATCTAACCGATATTGAACGCCAGCTTTCTACGCGCAAACCTGCCGGTAGTTACAACCCTGATGCGCCGCACGGGAACGATAAACTCACCCCACCTGATAACGAGGAAGGCGCAGCGCCGTCTGCCGATGAGGTCACGCCATGATAAGCCGTAAGCCCGCGCATCTGCTGCTGGTGGATGACGATCCCGGCCTGTTGAAATTACTTGGAATGCGCCTGACCAGCGAAGGCTACAGCGTCGTAACCGCAGAAAGCGGGCAGGAAGGGCTACGAGTGCTGAACCGTGAAAAAGTGGATCTGGTTATTAGCGATCTGCGCATGGATGAAATGGACGGCATGCAGCTGTTTACTGAAATCCAGAAAGTGCAGCCGGGAATGCCGGTTATTATCCTCACCGCTCACGGTTCCATCCCCGACGCCGTTGCGGCGACCCAGCAAGGGGTGTTCAGCTTTCTCACTAAGCCAGTCGATAAAGACGCGTTATACCATGCGATCGACGGGGCGTTGGAACAGTCTGCACCTGCCGCTGATGACAGCTGGCGTGAGTCCATCGTCACCCGCAGCCCACTGATGCTGCGCCTGCTGGAACAGGCGCGCATGGTGGCGCAATCGGACGTAAGCGTATTGATCAACGGCCAAAGCGGAACCGGGAAAGAAGTTTTTGCCCAGGCCATTCACAACGCCAGCCCGCGCAGCCACAAGCCTTTTATTGCCATTAACTGTGGCGCATTGCCGGAACAACTGCTGGAGTCTGAGCTGTTTGGTCATGCGCGCGGCGCCTTTACCGGCGCGGTGAGCAATCGTGAAGGGCTATTTCAGGCCGCGGAAGGCGGGACGCTGTTTCTCGATGAGATTGGCGATATGCCCGCGCCGTTGCAGGTTAAATTGCTACGTGTATTGCAGGAGCGAAAAGTCAGGCCGCTGGGTAGTAACCGCGATATCGATATTGATGTGCGGATCGTTTCCGCGACCCACCGTGATTTACCCAAAGCGATGGCTCGGGGGGAATTTCGCGAAGATTTGTACTATCGCCTCAACGTGGTGAGCCTGAAGATCCCGGCGCTGGCCGAGCGTACGGAAGATATTCCGCTGCTGGCAAACCATCTGCTGCGCCAGTCTGCTGAACGACACAAACCGTTCGTGCGCGCCTTTTCGACCGATGCCATGAAACGGTTAATGACCGCCAGTTGGCCTGGTAACGTGCGTCAATTGGTTAACGTGATTGAGCAGTGCGTGGCGTTGACCTCTTCGCCGGTGATCAGCGACGCGCTGGTGGAGCAGGCGCTGGAAGGGGAGAACACCGCGCTGCCGACCTTTGTTGAAGCGCGTAACCAGTTTGAACTCAACTACTTGCGTAAGCTGTTGCAAATCACCAAGGGCAATGTGACCCATGCGGCGCGAATGGCGGGGCGCAACCGCACCGAATTCTACAAGTTGCTCTCTCGCCATGAGCTGGATGCAAACGATTTCAAAGAATAAATCTGCGGATTATGTTAGTTTTATTCGATCAAAAGACAGGCGACCTTTTCAAGGAATAGCATGAAAAAGATTGATGCGATTATTAAACCCTTCAAGCTGGACGACGTCCGCGAAGCGCTGGCTGAAGTCGGCATTACCGGTATGACTGTAACAGAAGTGAAAGGGTTTGGCCGTCAGAAAGGCCATACTGAGCTGTACCGTGGTGCGGAATATATGGTGGATTTTCTGCCGAAGGTAAAAATTGAAATTGTGGTCACCGACGACATCGTCGATACCTGCGTCGACACCATTATTCGTACTGCCCAGACCGGTAAAATCGGTGACGGTAAGATTTTTGTCTTCGACGTGGCACGCGTGATTCGTATTCGCACCGGTGAAGAAGACGACGCGGCAATCTAAGCCGCGCCGTGCTTGCCGGATGGCGGTGTAAACACCTTATCAGGCCTACAATATCCCGTAGGCCTGATAAGCGCAGCGCCATCCGGCATGAGTAATTACAAGACTTTATGCGGGCCGAAGCATTCGTAATGAATGTTCTCGTTTTTCACGCCCAGATCGACCAGCTGCTTCGCGGCAAACTGCATAAAGCCAACCGGACCGCACAGATAAAACTGCATCGCCGGATCGCTGATTGCGCCTTCCAGTTTGTTCAAATCCATCAGACCAACGCTATCAAACGCACCTTTCGCGCGATCGGCTTCGGTTGGCTCACGATACCAGGTGTGTGCGCTAAAGCGTGGCAGCGTTTTGCCCAGTTCATTCACTTCATCGGCAAAGGCATGTACATCGCCATTTTCTGCCGCGTGGAACCAGTTAACCTGCGCCGTATGATTCGCTTTTGCCAGCGTATCCAGCATCGCCAGCATCGGGGTTTGACCCACGCCTGCTGAAATCAGAGACACTGGGGTATCGGTCGCGACGTCCATAAAGAAATCGCCCGCAGGTGCGGCTAAGTGAACGATGTCGCCAACATTCGCATGGTTGTGCAGCCAGGTGGAAACCTGACCACCGTCTTCACGCTTCACAGCAATACGGTAGCCTTTGCCATCGGGTTTACGGGTCAGTGAGTACTGACGAATTTCCTGATGCGGGAAACCTTCCGGCTTCAGCCAGACGCCCAGGTATTGCCCCGGATGATATTCAGCCACTGCGCCACCGTCGACAGGTTCAAATTCAAAGCTGGTGATAAGCGCACTGCGTGGGGTTTTTGCCACGATGCGGAAAGGACGGGTACCTTCCCAGCCGCCATTTTTATTGGCATTTTCGCTGTAGATCTGCGCTTCACGGTTGATGAAAACGTTCGCCAGCACGCCGTATGCTTTGCCCCAAGCATCCAGAACTTCCTGGCCCGGACTGAACATTTCGTCCAGCGTTGCCAGCAAATGGCCACCTACGATGTTGTACTGCTCCGGTTTAATCTGGAAGCTGGTATGCTTCTGCGCGATTTTCTCAACGGCAGGCAACAGCGCCGCCAGGTTCTCGATATTGCTGGCATACGCGGCAATAGCGTTAAACAGCGCTTCCCGCTGATCGCCATTACGCTGGTTACTCATGTTGAAGATTTCTTTCAACTCTGGGTTATGCGTAAACATGCGATCGTAGAAATGGGCGGTCAGCTTCGGGCCTGTTTCAACCAGCAGGGGAATGGTGGCTTTCACTGTAGCGATGGTTTGTGCGTCAAGCATACGGTCTTCCTTTATCTGAAATTTTAATGATGTATGTCAAATGCATCTTATAAAAAATACCCCTGCATTGTAAATGGTTCTTTGTCACTTTGCGTTGTAAAGGTTACATCGTGAAAAATCTGCATCACAAACCTGAAAAGAAATCCGTTGAAATTCAGCAGACCTTTGTTCTCCAAAGCCTTGCGTGCCGTGAAGGTAATCGTTTGCGTAAAATCCTTTGTCAAGACCTGTTATCGAAGAATGATTCGGTTATACTGTTCGCCGTCGTCCAACGGGACTGCCTTTTTAGGCCGAAATTCTATTGTTAGCTGAGTCAGGAGATGCGGATGTTAAAGCGTGAAATGAACATTGCCGATTATGATGCCGAACTGTGGCAGGCTATGGAGCAGGAAAAAGTACGTCAGGAAGAGCACATCGAACTGATCGCCTCCGAAAACTACACCAGCCCGCGTGTTATGCAGGCGCAGGGTTCTCAGCTGACCAACAAATACGCTGAAGGTTATCCGGGCAAGCGCTACTACGGCGGTTGTGAGTACGTTGATATCGTTGAGCAATTGGCTATCGATCGTGCAAAAGAGCTGTTTGGCGCTGACTACGCTAACGTACAGCCGCACTCCGGCTCTCAGGCTAACTTCGCTGTTTACACCGCTCTGCTGCAACCGGGTGATACCGTTCTGGGTATGAACCTGGCGCAAGGCGGCCACCTGACTCACGGTTCCCCGGTTAACTTCTCTGGCAAGCTGTACAACATCATCCCTTACGGTATTGATGAGTCCGGTAAAATTGACTACGAAGATATGGCTAAGCAGGCCAAAGAGCACAAGCCGAAGATGATCATCGGCGGCTTCTCTGCTTACTCCGGCGTTGTTGACTGGGCAAAAATGCGTGAAATCGCCGACAGCATTGGCGCATACCTGTTCGTTGACATGGCGCACGTTGCGGGCCTGATCGCCGCAGGCGTTTACCCGAACCCGGTTCCACACGCACACGTAGTGACCACCACCACCCACAAAACCCTGGCGGGTCCGCGCGGCGGCCTGATCCTGGCGAAAGGCGGTGACGAAGAGCTGTACAAAAAGCTGAACTCCGCGGTGTTCCCAAGCGCACAGGGCGGCCCGCTGATGCACGTGATCGCGGCGAAAGCCGTGGCGCTGAAAGAAGCGATGGAGCCTGAGTTTAAGGTTTACCAGCAGCAGGTTGCCAAAAACGCCAAAGCGATGGTGGAAGTGTTCCTGAACCGTGGCTACAAAGTGGTTTCTGGCGGTACTGAAAACCACCTGTTCCTGCTGGATCTGGTTGATAAAAACCTGACCGGTAAAGAAGCTGACGCCGCACTGGGCCGCGCTAACATCACTGTTAACAAAAACAGCGTGCCGAACGATCCGAAGAGCCCGTTTGTGACTTCCGGTATCCGTATCGGTTCTCCGGCTGTAACTCGCCGTGGCTTTAAAGAAGCGGAAGTGAAAGAGCTGGCTGGCTGGATGTGTGACGTTCTGGACAACATCAATGACGAAGCCGTTATCGAGCGCGTCAAAGGTAAAGTTCTGGATATCTGCGCACGCTTCCCGGTTTACGCGTAATTCTGCTTAACGCAAAACGAAAGGCCGCTGATGCGGCCTTTTTTAATGCCTGATAGCGCTGCGCTTATCAGGCTGCTATCACAACGACTTCAGCGGCACGCTTTCATCGCATAGCGCTTCCTCGCTTACCACTCGTCCTGAATGAATTAACTTACGCAGTGCGCGCACTTCGCGTCCATTGTTGAGCGCTACTGCGCCAATTAGCTTCCCATCATGCAGTTGGAACCAGATAGCCTTGCCGTCATCCGGATTGCCACGACATAACCATGTTTGCCCTTGCATATCGCCAACAAATTGCAGATTGTCATTAAATTGGTCAGTCCAGAACCAGCCTGGCGTCTTCTCCGGCAACGGCAGGTTGAGCATTGCGGCAGCGGCAATCTGTGCCTGGTTATTGGCATTTTCCCAACTTTCTACCCGTTCTAACGAACCGTCGGGCTGGCGCGTTATCGCCACATCACCAGCGGCAAAAATCGCGGGTTCGGAGGTGATGCAGGCGGAGTCAACGATAATACCGTTAGCCGTCTCCAGCCCCGCTTCGCGAGCCAGCGCATCATTCGCCACGATGCCGATGCCATAAACCAGCGCATCGGCCTGTAGCGTCTCGCCGTTTTGCAGGGTAAGCGAGAGAAACTCTCCCGCTTCAGCGTGCTCAATGGCGCTGTTGAGCAGCACCCGCACCCCTGCCTGTCGGTGGCGGTTTAGCAGATAGTCGCGCACCGGAGCAGGGGCGTTGCGGCCCATTACCGTTGAGGCCAGCTCCACTAACGTCACCCGACAGCCGCGTAGGATTGCGCTGGCCGCTAATTCCAGGCCAATGGTGCCCGCACCGACAATCACAATCGACTTGCCCGGCAGCAAGGTACCGCGCAGACGCTCGGCATCTGTGGCGTGACGCAGGGTAAAGCAACGTTCGCCCAGTTTATCCAGCAGCGGCAGCGGTCTGGCGGCGGCCCCGGTCGCCAACAGCAACTGCGACCAGCGGTATGACTGACCATCGGCGAGCATCAGCATGCGCGAGGTGCGGTCAATCTGATGCAGCGTGACGCCGAGATGCAGCTGTACGTTGTTCTCCCGCCACCAGTCAGCGTTCAGGATCGGCTGTCGCTGTGGATTTTCGTCCAGCAGCATCGCTTTGGAGAGCGGAGGGCGTTCATAGGGCAGATACGGCTCATCGGAAAACAGATGCAATTCGCCGTTAAATCCTTGCTGACGCAGTGCGACGGCGGCCATTGCCGCAGCCTGACCACCGCCGACGATAGCGATAATTTTATGGCTCATAACACCTCCTCAGAGATCCAGTCCGGCGGCAACGTGACGAATACCGCGAATACCCAAACCGGCATCGGCATTGATCATCACGCCACTCAATGTGCGATTGTTGCGCTTTGACGCCAGCATCACATACGGGCCGGTAAAATCCGCTGGCTCAGGAAAAAACTGCAACGGCAAAATGGCGGCGATTTTTTCCGGCGTCAGCGACTGCATAATCGACGTATCGCCCTGGCCCAGCGCCTGTGGGCCGCGCAGATCGGTCGCCATGCCGCACGGACCGACGCCGTTGACGCGCACCTT
Source organism: Citrobacter sp. RHBSTW-00599 (assembly GCF_013784065.1). Classification (NCBI taxonomy): domain Bacteria; kingdom Pseudomonadati; phylum Pseudomonadota; class Gammaproteobacteria; order Enterobacterales; family Enterobacteriaceae; genus Citrobacter; species Citrobacter sp. RHBSTW-00599. The sequence continues at coordinate 1,357,519 of NZ_CP056717.1, forward strand.
TGGCGCCAGCTCGTAGGCTAACTGGCGAATCAACCCGGTGGCGGCATGTTTAGAGGCGGTATACAACGGACCGCCGCCGCCGGGATACCACGCCGCGTTGGAAAGGGTAAAGATGATGTTGCCTTCGCTGGCGATAAGCGCAGGGGCGCAGGCTTTTGCGCCCAGCAGATAACCCAGCACGTTGACGTTAAACAGCTCATGAAAGCCGCTCTCCAGCGCGTCTGCTGGCGTATTGACCAGCGAGGCGTTGTGATCCCATATCCCGGCATTGCCGATCAAACAGTCCAGCGTGCCGTAGCGCGCCAGAATTTGATCCACCGCGCGCTGATAGTCGGCGTAGCAGGTGACGTTGCCTTCTACTGCCAGCACATGTTCGCCAAAACGTTGGCGCAGGCTGGCGACTTTGGCTGGCGAAAGTTCCAGCGTGGCGACCCGCGCGCCTTCCTCAATGAAACGCTCGACCAGCGCCAGGCCAAGACCGGAGCCGCCGCCGGTGATAAAGACCACGTTATCGCGTAAATCGCTCATCTCGCGTCCTCTGGAATATCAACGAACACATCACTACCTTCCACGTACACCGCGTAGGTGGTCAGCGGATCGGTGGCAGGTAAACACAACGCCTTACCGGTTTTCAGGCAGAAACTGGCGGCATGTAGCGGGCATTCCACCGTCGCATCGTCTTCCAGATAACCTTCCGACATCGAGGCATTACCGTGGCTACAGCGATCGTTAATGGCATAAAACTCGCCGCCAACGTTGAACAGCGCGATGACGGGCGAGGTGTCGAGCCGGAGCGCTTCACCCTCCGGCAAATCCCCTACGGGGCAGGCATAAATACGACTCATCAGAACAATACACTCAGGTTATGGGAGGTGATCACCGCTTGATCCAGCACGATCTCACGCTCCAGTAAGCGCCACTCATCGCCCGGTAAACGGCGCACTTTGTCCATGCGCATGCCGACGTAAAAGGTTTCATCGCGCTCTTTTTGCGCGCGATACAGCAGATAGTTAAGGCGCACGGCGAACACATCCGGCACTTCGGTTTCACTGACCTGACAGTTGCTGATCAGGTGCCGGGTACGCGACGGCGGCTCCTCTGCCCAGGCCATTCCGGTTTCCAGTCGCGCAATACGGCGTTCAAGCTGATCTTTGTTGTCGTTAAAAATCCAGGTGGTTGGCGGCTGCACGCCTTTGCGACGGTCGCGCGTCTGGGCATTGACTGTTGTGCGCATGGTATAGCGAATGTCGTCATCCAGCTGTGCCAGCCAGTCGCGAAACTGCCAGTCATCCAGCAGGCTGGCTTCATGGTAGAGAAACTGCGTAATGCGGTGATGCAGTTCCAGGGAAACTAAAGCACTCATTTCATCACCTCCTGCTGGTAAGCGGCGGTTTTTTCCTGCACTTCCTGCCAGCTTTCGCTGCTGAGTAAATCAGCCCAGCGCTGATACATGCCACGGGCGGCGGTTTCTGAGAAGATGTAGTTGGTGATCCCCGGAATGCCGTCTTCACGACGTCTCTCCTGACCTAACCCCATTTCCAAGCACAGTTTGCTATTACGCGCCCGATGCCCCTTCAGCAGTTTTTGAATTTCACACCAGTTTTCCGAGTCGTCCTGCTCAAGGAATCCGGCGGGGCCAAAAGCGCGCGTAGCGCTGTTTTCAAATGCGGCTTTCACTTCATCAGAGGCGGCTTTATCGGTAATACAGAACGCCCACACTTCAACCTGATCAGGACCGCGCGGATGCCAGACGCGCAACGTAGCGGTACCGTTGAGCCAGGAAAGCGTTGGAAAAATGTTGTTGTGACCGGCCAGACGCAGGGCACGAACCTTACCCAGACGCTGTTCAGCTTCCGCGTAGGTGTCGCGGTAGTAGCTGGAGACTTCGCCGTCGACCCACACGTTGGCATCCGGCTTTTCGGTAAAGAAGAAGCCGCTGCCGTGCCCGTCCTGGCCGAACTGTAGTGCATCTTTGGCGGTTTCCCACACCGGGCGAGCGGTTTGTCCGTCACCGAGGCGTTTATCGCTACCGTCGTCTTTTGCCCCCAACACCTGCACAGCGGAGGCATGGCTGAACAATGCGTGATACTGATCGCTGGCAAACTGTTCGGCGGGGAATTTCCAGTTACAGTCGATGGTCCACTTCTGTATGCCGCCGACGATTTCTGTGCCGCCTTCGCGGCGGTCAAGCACGCCGTCGAGATACCACGCAATGTCGCCGAGATAATCGCGTAGCGTGGGCGCGGTGGTGTCCCAGTTGCCGAAAATCAGCCCTTTATAGCTCTCTACGCCAGGAACTTCGTTCAGTCCCCAGTGCGATTTGCATAGCCCTTGCGGGTAAGCGCGAGGCTCCAGCGGGACGTCGATCAGCTCGCCATTGATACCGTACGACCAGCCGTGATACGGGCAGGTAAAGGCGCGAGTGTTCCCGCAGTCGGCGTAGCTGACGCGCATCGCCCGGTGGCGGCACTGGTTGAGAAACGCTTTGATGCTGCCGTCTTTCTGGCGAACCACCACGACTGCATCCTCGCCCATGTAGGTGTTAAAAAAATCACCGGCTTTGGGGATTTGGCTTTCGTGGGCGAGAAATAGCCAGCAGCGCCCGAAGATGCGTTCCAGCTCCAGTTGGTAAATTTCTGGGTCAGTATAAATCCGTGGGGTTACACGACCGTTTTGCGTGTCGATCAGTTGGTAGATGTCTAAATTTGAGGGTGTGGTCATATTTTTTAATCCTGAAAGATAAGATGTATTGACCTTCTATTTTTGTGCCATAAGGATGTTGCTGGTTAGTTATCAATCTGTGAAATAGTAAATTTCTACCAGTTGAGACATTTTTTCGATAACAAGGAGAAGGGCATGGAACTGAGGCACTTACGCTATTTTGTGGCGGTGGCGCAGGCGCTGAATTTCACCCGGGCGGCAGAAAAGCTGCATACCTCTCAGCCGTCGTTAAGCAGCCAGATCCGCGATCTGGAAACCTGCGTGGGCGTTCCGTTACTGGTGCGGGACAAGCGAAAAGTTGCGCTGACGGCGGCGGGGGAGTGCTTTTTACAGGACGCGCTGGCGATCCTTGAGCAGGCGGAAAATGCCAAAGTTCGCGCCCGTAAAACGGGGCAGGAAGATAATCATTTCGCTATTGGTTTTGTCCCTTCCGCTGAGGTGAATTTGCTCCCGAAGGTGCTACCCTTATTTCGTTTAAAACAACCGGATACGCACATTGAGCTGGTAAGCCTGATAACCACCGAACAGGAAGAAAGGATCCTCAACGGAGAACTGGACGTGGGCTTAATGCGTCACCCGGTGTACAGCCCGGAGCTGGATTATCTGGAGCTGATTCATGAGCCGCTGGTCGTGGTGTTACCGGTGAATCATCCGTTAGCCAATGAGCAAGCGATCTCCGCAGAACAGTTACACGGCGTAAATTTTGTCAGTACCGATCCCGCTTATTCCGGGGCGCTAGCGATGATTGTCAAAAACTGGTTTCAGCAGCAGGAAAGCCAGCCCAATATTGTGCAGGTAGCGACCAATATTCTGGTGACCATGAATCTGGTCGGCATGGGGCTGGGGGTGACTTTGATACCCGGTTATATGAATAATTTTAATACCGGGCAGGTGGTTTTTCGGCCTATTGTTGGCGATGTTCCGACCATTGCCCTGCTGATGGCGTGGAAAAAAGGGCCAATCAAACCGGCATTGACCGATTTTATCGCCACTGTGCATGAACGTTTAGCCGTGAGCCTGGCGGAGTAATGACTACAGCTCACTAAGCTGTGATTCGACATAAAGATAGCCAATTCCCATGAGTTGCTGAGGGCGATTAAGCTGACCGAAACTTATCTGAGTTGCTCTGGCACGCGGGTTATCGCCGTGATCGAACGGATTAAACCCGGTTTGCTGTACCAGCGTATTGAGCCAGCTATCGCCAAATGCACAGCTACGACCATACAACCATATTTGATTAATGTTCAGTATATTCAAAAAATTATAAAGACTCAGGCCGATGGCGCTGGCGGCATGTTCGGCCCAGGCCTGAATGCGAACATCTCCGTGTTGCCAGGCAGTAATAAGTTGGTCGGTGGTGAGCGTTTCCGGGTCGTAAAGGGATGTCGGCTGCGATTTCATCCACACGCGGGCCTGCTTTTTCAACGCGCTCAATGACGCCACTGTTTCCAGACAGCCATAACGGCCACAGTCACAGGCGATCCCATCGGGATGAATGATGGTATGTCCAATCTGACCGCTGCCATACAGACTCCCGCGCCAGATGTTATCGTTAATCACAAACGATGAGCCAATACCGTAATCAACGTTAATCACGCAAAAATCACCGTTAGCCGCCGGGTTTTGCCATTTTTCCGCCAGCGCCAGCATCACGCAGTCATTATCCAGCCGGACCTGTACGCCGAGCATCTCCTCCAGCAGATATTTTATTTCCACCGGTGTTTTCCACGGCGCCTGAGGCATGGTTTTTGATGCGCCGGTTATCGGATCAACCTGACCGTGAACGCCAAGCGCCAGATTAATTGTGACCTCGGGAAATTGTCGACGGTATTCCCGCCAGTGCGCCGCCAATGCTGTCAGCAGCGCTTTTGGCGATTCGGGGTTGATGACTTCATGCTGCCAGTCGCCGACGGCAACCAGCCGAGCATCCGCCAGTTGACTGGTGATGCTGGTGGGGGTGACGTTGATACACAGCGTCCAGGCACCTTTTTCTGGCAAATGATAGCTGCCACTGCTCAAACCGCGCTGGCTTAAAGTTTCTCGCGAATGGCTGATTCTTCCTTCATCCATCAGTTCTTCGAGGATATTGCTAACCGCCGGGATCGACAGGCTGGTGAGCTGCGCCAGCTGTGACTTGCTGAGCTGCTTTTCTCGCCACAGATGTGACAAAAAAATCTGTTTATTCGCCTGACGTACCCTGGCGTTGTTGAACCCCGAACGCTGCATTCACTTAACTCCCTTAACTATATTGCGTGAGCATTGCGCATTTTAACGCCACTTAACTGCCGCAGAATAGCATCAAGTTGAATTTTTACTTTTGTTTATTAAGTGGAGCGCGGCATGTACGGTTCAGTAAAAGTTTGGCAGGAAACGATCACCCTCCCCACGTGGACAGCGGGTGAAGAAGACGCCAACCCAATGTTTCTGGAAAAGCGAGTTTATCAGGGGTCTTCAGGAGCGGTTTATCCCTATGGCGTGATTGATACGCTGACCGGCAAACGTGAAATGCGCGACTATCAGGCGGTATGGATGGAGAATGACTTCATTCGCATCATGCTGCTGCCGGAGTTGGGCGGACGCATTCATCGAGCGTATGACAAAGTGCAGCAGCGCGACTTCGTCTACTACAACGAAGTGGTAAAACCTGCGCTGGTCGGTCTGCTTGGGCCGTGGATCTCTGGCGGCATTGAGTTTAACTGGCCGCAACATCATCGCCCGACCACCTTTATGCCGGTGGATTTTACGCAACAGCAGGGTGAGCAGGGCGAATACACCGTCTGGATGGGCGAAGTAGAGCCCATGCGTGGTTTACAGGTCATGACCGGATTCACGCTGTATCCGGATCGCGCGTTGATCGAGATAACCGGGAAGGTTTTTAACGGTAACGCTACCCCGCGCCACTTCTTATGGTGGGCGAATCCGGCGGTGAAGGGCGGCGACGATCACCAAAGCGTGTTTCCACCGGATGTGACGGCGGTATTCGACCACGGTAAGCGCGATGTCTCTGCGTTTCCCATCGCCACCGGCACATACTACAAAGTGGACTATTCGGCTGGCGTGGATATCTCGCGCTACAAAAACGTACCAGTGCCGACCTCCTATATGGCTGAAAAATCTGATTATGATTTTGTTGGTGCCTGGCATCACGGCGAGCGCGGGGGGTTGCTGCATGTGGCCGATCACCACGTTTCGCCAGGGAAAAAACAGTGGACTTGGGGTTATGGCGACTTTGGCGTTGCCTGGGATCGTAATCTCACTGATGACAACGGTCCGTATATCGAACTTATGACCGGGGTCTTTACCGATAACCAGCCGGATTTCACCTGGCTTGCGCCGTACGAAGAGAAAGTCTTCGTGCAAAACTTCCTGCCTTACAGCGAACTGGGTATGGTGCAAAACGCCAGCACGCAGTTGGCGCTTCGTCTGGTGCGTGAGAGTCGCCAGCTTTCTGTGGGCATTTATGCGATTGCGCCGTTACGCGATGTTCAGGTTACGCTTGCCGCACACGGGCAGCCATTCTATGAAAATACACTCACTCTGGAGCCGGGACAGAGCTGGCTGACTGATGTGTCAGACAATGGCCATACCCGGGTGACAATGACCGTCACTAATGCCGATGGCGCTACGCTTTTGCAGTACGAAGAGCACATCGCGCAAGAGTTACCGCTGCCTTCGGCGGCCGTCGCGCCAGCACAGCCAGAAGCACTCTCTAATACCGATGAACTCTATTTTATTGGTCAGCATCTGGAGCAGTACAACCATGCCAGCCGCTATGCTGAAGATTATTATCGCCGCGCGCTGGATGTTGATCCGCTGGATTACCGCAATAATGTGGCCCTGGGGACGCTGGCGCTAAACCGCGCGGACTGGGCGCTGACGGCGCATTGTGCGAGTAAGGCGCTGGAACGGGCGCATAAGCTCAATAAAAATCCGCGTGATGGCGAGGCGAGCATGCTGCTGGCCGCCGCACAGGAACGTCAGGGCGACGATGACAGTGCTTGGGATAATTATTATAAGGCCAGTTGGAGCGGCAACTGTCGGGATGCGGCTTTCTGGTCGTTAGCGCGTCTGGCGATGAAGCGTCAGGACTACGTTGGCGCGTTGGAAAAGGTCGAGCAGAGCCTGCGCTTTAACGGCAGTAATAACCTGGCGATGGGACTGAAAGCGCTGGCGCTGGCAAAACTTGATCGCATTCCGCAAGCCCTGGACTACATTCGCCAACAGCTGGTTGATTATCCTCTGAGCTACACCCTGCACTATGCGCGCTGGGCCATCTGTCAGGACGAGGCGACGGCGCAAGCGCTGATCTCGATTACCGGGCGGCGCGGTACCAACGCGTGTGAACTGGCAGGCTGGTTGATCTCATTGGGGCAAAAGGATGCTGCCCGTGGCGTGCTGGAACTGCTCGACAGCCAGGAAACGCTGCCTATGCTGTGGCGCGCCTCGCTAAGTGACAATCCACAACCCTTCATCGAACGTGCCCGCGAATGTCTGCAAAACCGCGTTCGTTTCCCCAATACGCTGGATGAAGTGCAGATGCTGCAAACCCTCGAACAGAGCGCTTTTGCCCGCTATTTACTTGGCTGTTTCTGGTACAGCAAACGGCGTTATGCCGAAGCGGTATCCTGCTGGCAGTTTACCCTTGCGCAGGAAGCGGATTTCGCTCCTGTACACCGCTTACTGGGGATCTATGCCTGGAACAAACTGCATGATGCGCAGCAGGCGATGCAGTATCTGTCGCAGGCCGTGGCACTGGAGCCGCAAAATGCCCGTTTCCTGTTTGAACTCGACTATCTCAAGAAGCTGATGGCGCAACCGGCTGAACTGCGCCTGCAGCGACTGGAAGCCAGCAAAGAGATTGTCTTCCATCGTGACGATCTGACGGTGGAACTGCTCAGTCTGTGGAATGGATTAGGGCGTTACGACGATGCCGCAGCAGTATTACGTGAGCGCGTGTTCCATCCGTGGGAAGGTGGTGAAGGCAAAGCCACCGGGCAATATCTGCTGAATCAGATGCATCGTGCGCTGGCTGCCATTCAGTCCGGCGACCCGCAAACCGCCATCGCGCAGTTGCAACAGGCGTTGCACTACCCGCAAAACCTCGGGGAGGGGCGTTTACCCGGACAAACGGATAACGATATCTGGTATTTACTGGGACATTGCGCGCAGCAGCAGGGGTGTTTTGATGAATCCCAGCGTTACTTCTCCCGTGCGACGCGCGGCGGTAGCACACTGGATGCCGGCCGTTACTACAACGACCAGCCTGTGGATTATCTCTTCTGGCAGGGTATGGCGCAGAGAAAACTTGGCGATGATGCTCAGGCGAACGCTCTGTTTAATAGCTTCCTGCAATGGGTTGAATCGCATCGCGACAATGTCCCGGATGTCGATTTCTTTGCCGTATCGCTACCCGATCTGGTGGTGCTGGATACCTCAGCACAAGCAAAACACCAGCAACACTGCCTGTTTATCAGTGTGCTCGGGCATCTGGGGTTGGGAAATAGTGCTGCTTGCCAGCGCGATCTTGACGCACTCCTGCAACTCAATCCGGCGCATGACAAGGCATTACTGCTACGTCACGCCATTAACGTAAGGCTTTTCCAGTAACACCCGAAATGGGTGGGGGCAACCTCACCCGAAACCTACTGTCCCCTGCGTTTCCCTGAAAGAGGAATCATAATGAATAACGCGCAGACACATTTAAAGATTGGTTACGTCTGGACTATCTGCCTGGTTGCGGCCTGCGGTGGTTTACTGTTTGGCTATGACTGGGTGGTGATCGGTGGGGCAAAACCCTTCTATGAAGCCTATTTCTCGATTACCGATCCGGCGCAATCCGGCTGGGCGATGAGTTCGGCTTTGGTCGGTTGTATCTTTGGCGCGCTGATTTCCGGATGGTGCGCCGATAAGTTTGGCCGAAAGATGCCGCTGATTCTCTCGGCGATCCTCTTTAGCGCTTCCGCCTGGGGAACTGCCGTCGCCAGTAATTTCGACATGTTTATTGTTTATCGCATCGTTGGAGGCGTGGGGATTGGTCTGGCGTCTGCGCTAAGCCCGTTGTATATCGCCGAGGTTAGCCCGGCTGAAAAGCGTGGGCGCTTTGTTGCCGTTAACCAGCTCACTATCGTGATTGGCGTACTGGCGGCGCAGCTTATCAACCTGATGATTGCCGAACCTGTAGCCTCAGACGCTACGCAGCAGGCGATTGTGGAAAGCTGGAACGGTCAGACGGGCTGGCGTTGGATGTTTGGCGCTGAATTAGTGCCCGCGATAATTTTCCTGGTGCTGATGTTCTTTGTACCTGAATCGCCGCGCTGGCTGATGAAAGCAGGCAAAGCCGATCGTGCGCGTACCATGCTGCAGCGCATTGGTTCGGCGGAATATGCTGGTCAAACGCTGAAAGAGATTGAACATACGTTGCAAAAAGATAATCACAAGGTCGCGTGGTCAACGCTGTTACAACCGCAGATCAAACCGATCGTGATTATTGGAATGGTGCTGGCAGTGTTCCAGCAGTGGTGTGGGATCAACGTTATTTTCAACTATGCGCAGGAGATCTTCGCCTCTGCCGGATTCGACATCAACGGTACGTTAAAATCGATCGTGGCGACAGGGATCATCAATCTGGTCTTTACCCTTGCCGCTCTGCCGTTAGTAGACAAAATTGGTCGCCGTAAACTGATGTTGTTCGGGGCGTCAGGATTAACGGTTATCTATATGCTGATTGCCGGGGCGTACGGGTTGGGCATTATGGGCTGGCCGGTTCTGGTTCTGGTGCTGGCGGCGATCGCTATTTATGCCCTGACGCTGGCCCCGGTGACCTGGGTGCTGCTGTCTGAAATTTTCCCTAACCGCGTCCGCGGGCTGGCGATGTCGCTCGGTACGCTAGCGCTGTGGATTGCCTGCTTCCTGCTGACCTATACTTTCCCGCTGCTCAATGCGAGTCTGGGCGCGTCGGGAAGCTTCCTGTTGTACGGTGTGATTTGCGCGATGGGATTCATGTATGTTCTGCGTAATGTTCCGGAAACCAAAGGCGTGACGCTGGAAGCGCTGGAAGAGCAGCTGGCGGCGCAGCATACGAAAGTTGGCGCATCAGCCCAACAACGAAGCGCTCGCTAATGGATGGTCTGCTGATGCTACAAAACGCACATCTGCGGATGTGCGTAGATCCGCAGGGCGGTTCGCTATTAAGTCTGGTTTCGTTACAACATCAACAGGCAATTTTACGCGAAGGTCATGGTCAGCAGCCCGGTGATTGCGGCCTGTTCCCGATGCTGCCGGTCGCGAATCGGGTGGCGGGAAATCGTTTTATGCTGCGCGGTGAAGAGGTGGTGTTACCTCAACATGGCGCAGATGACACCTTTTTCCTGCACGGTGACGGCTGGCTGCAACGCTGGCAGGTTATCACCGTGACCCAAAGCGGTTGTTTGCTGCAGTTGCGCAGTTGGCATCCCTGTGGCTATGACTATACGGCGCAACTTTGCTATCAACTGGAAACCTCAAGCCTGCACGTCTCGTTGACGCTCACCCATTGCGGTGAACAGCCGATGATTTATGGCTGTGGGTTCCATCCGTTTTTCGCTTTTGATAAGCACAGCACGGCGCAATTCACCACCAGCGGCTACTGGCCGGAGGGGGAGCAGCATCTGCCGCTGGAATGGCAACGTGAAATCCCTCCAGCGGCGGATTTCATGTACGCGCAATATGGCGAGGATAGCTGGCTGAACGTTGGATATTCTGGCTGGAGCGGGCGGGCCGTTATTCAGCGAGATGTGATGAAAGTCACGATTTTAGCGCAAACTCCATGGTTGATGCTGTTCAGAATGTCGGGTGAGGAGTTCTTGTGCCTGGAGCCGCAAACGCATCCGGTGAATGCCCACCACATGCAGGGGCAGCCGGGATTGCAGGTTTTAGCGCAGGGAGAACGCTGCCATTTTGCGATGCAGATTTGCGTCGAATAGGGCAAAAATCATGTTATCTGCCTGTTAATGCTCTCTTGCGCCAGCCTGCGTTTGTCGCCAGACTATCGCCTCCAAACGGGAGGGATTCATGGCTTTGCATTCCACGCGCTGGCTGGCGCTCGGTTATTTCACCTACTTCTTTAGCTACGGTATTTTTCTGCCTTTCTGGAGCGTCTGGCTCGAAGGGCTGGGGCTGACGCCGGAAACCATCGGTTTACTGCTGGGCGCGGGGCTGATTGCCCGTTTTCTCGGCAGTTTGCTGATTGCGCCGCGCGTAAGCGATCCCTCTCGTCTGATCTCCGCTTTACGTATTCTGGCCTTGTTGACGCTGGTGTTTGCGCTGGCCTTCTGGGCGGGCACCAACGTGGCGTGGCTGATGGTGGTGATGGTCGGCTTTAACCTGTTTTTCTCGCCGCTGGTGCCGTTGACCGACGCGCTGGCCAACACCTGGCAAAAACAGATAACCATGGACTACGGTCGGGTAAGACTATGGGGATCCGTTGCCTTTGTGATTGGCTCCGCGCTGACCGGCAAGCTGGTGAGCCTGTTTGACTATCGGGTGATCCTGGTCCTGCTGTCGCTTGGCGTTGCGTCGATGCTATTGGGGATGATGATCCGCCCGAGCGTGCAGCCAGCGGGGGAAAACCGTCAACAGGAGAGCGCGGGATGGCCCGCCTGGCGTGCGTTGATAACCCAAAGCTGGCGTTTTCTGGCCTGTGTGAGTTTGTTGCAAGGTGCGCATGCCGCTTATTACGGGTTCAGCGCCATCTACTGGCAGTCTGCCGGATATTCCGCTTCGGCGGTGGGCTATTTGTGGTCATTAGGCGTGGTGGCGGAAGTGATTATTTTTGCGCTCAGTCACAAGCTATTCCGCCGCTTTAGCGCGCGCGATTTGCTGCTGCTTTCCGCTGTTTGCGGCGTGGCACGTTGGGGGTTGATGGGCTGGAGCACTGAGCTACCGTGGCTGATCGTGGTGCAAATCCTCCATTGCGGAACCTTTACCGTCTGCCACCTGGCGGCAATGCGCTATATCGCGACGCGCCAGGGCAGCGAAGTGATACGTCTGCAGGCGGTATATTCTGCGGTGGCGATGGGCGGCAGCATCGCCATCATGACCGTATTCGCAGGCTACCTGTACCAGAATCTGGGCAACGGCGTATTCTGGGTGATGGCGCTGGTGGCGCTACCGGCAATCTTTCTGCGCCCGAAGGTGGTGGCGCAGCCTGCAACGTTATGATTCGAGGATTTTGCGGATCTGCTGCTGCTGATGCGGCGTAAGTGCCAGATCCGCATGAATCAACGGCGGTGAAAACAGCGGCAGCGGCGTGGTATACGGCGTAATAATCAACGTGACTCCGCGCGGCGTACCCTGTTTTTGAAAGTCCTGCATCGGCATATGTTTTACGTTGAGCGGCAGCAGCGTCAGTTCGCGCAGCTGTTGCTCAATATGCGTTTCAAGTTGTTCATTGTTGCCGGTCAGCAGGATAATCTGCTTCTCGTGCAAATCCTTCTCCTGCATCAGCCAGGCACCGAAAATAACGGCGACCAGCCCGATCTCTTCTTCTGAAAACTGCACATCGTACTCCGCTTCGAAGCCATGTATCGCCTCGCGGGTAGTACGAACCAGACGGGGATAAAGTCGGCTGAACTCCTCCGGCAGCGTGTTATCTATGCCAATGGCAAACACGCTGCGGTTAAGCGCCTGGGCAAGGTGAATATACAGCTGATCGTTCAGTCCTTGCTCATCGCTGAAGCGCACATTGCCATACTCGCGAAAACGCAGCACCAGCCGTGCAATAGCAAGGCGCAGGCGACGATCCTGCTGGTGGTTATCGCGCACTGGGTCGGGGATACGGAGCATTGAGAACAGCAACGCCATAAACAGCGATTCGCCCGGCGGCGCACTCTGCATGACGTGGCGCTGCCAGTGGCGGCCAATTTCCTCCGCGAGCGGATACTCTGCGCAGGATTGCGCCCAGCGTTGCTGGAGCGGATTAAATTCCGGGGTGATTCCCGCGTGATGCTGTAGCAGACAATACTGTAAATACAGGCGCAGGAACTGGATGTCACGGTACTCAAACGGTTTCTGCAAGCGCCGGGAGCACAGATTAATGAGCGCATGCAGATTGGTGTCGTCATACAGCGTACGCGCGATACCTTGTTGTTTCAGCGACATTTTTAATGCGGGTGTGAAATGCTGGGCGATGAAAGTCGGGCAGATCCGCAGACCGCGGCGCAGCCACTGCAACAGACACAGGCGCTGATTTAGCGGGGTCCCTTCGATCGTATAGCCGCCATTCAGCGCGGTGGTAATCGCGAGCCGGTGATAGCGCTGGATTTCGAGTCCTGCGCCAATAATATCTTCCTCAACAGTGGCATCATCAACGCCATTGAGGCGACTGAAGGTTTGAGCTGTAGCGATTTGCCCTGGCAGGAAAAGCGTCAGCAGCACCTGGCAACGGCGCTGGGGAGCGGAAAGTACAGATGGTGGAGCAAGCGTTGACATCATCTGTAGGATCTCCCGTAAGTATGTTTGATAAGAATAGCTAAAGTTTGCTCATAGATTTGGAGAATGGAATGCTTTCCACCAGGAATGCTGGAGAGCGTCACAGAATTTTTAACGTGCGGAACAGATAGCGGGAGTGGAACGCAGCGCGTTAACTGGCTTTTTCACTGTTTTATCTTCTATTGAGACATAAAAAAACCCGCCTGAGGGTGACGGGTTGAGAAGATGAGTGGAAATGCGCGGTCTGGTGTTACTGCTCGCGGCTCAGCGTTAATCCCACATCACCGCCAGGATGTACAGACAATAGCGTCTCTTTTGAGTAACCGCTTTCGCTCATCAGACAGGCGCAGGCGGCGTCAAAGATAGCCAGGACCAGTAAAATTGAGGTGGTGGCCAACATGTTCAACGGGTCGGCCTCACGCTGGACGCCGGTGGAAATCACCAGCCTTGACGCTTTAGCAATGGCTGAGTCGGCGTTTTCAGTCACGCTCAGGATGGGCACATTTCTCGCAGCCAGTCCGGGCAGCAGTCGGGTGAGTTCATCCGAATTTCCCCCGCGTGATAGCATAATGACCAGGTCGTCGGCGCGTAAAAAACCGAGATCGCCATGCGCCGCATCCGTCGCGTTGAGGTAAATCGCCGGACGTTCCACGCAGGCGAGCATGTGCGCGACTTTACGCGCCGCAATACCGGATGTACCGACGCCAGTGACGACGATTTTCCCCTGGCAACCGCGCAGCTCCGCCATTAGCGACTGCCAGACCGGTTCAGTCAGATGCTGTCCCAGACCTGCGAGGGCATCGCTATAGAGCTGAAATACGCCGATGGCCTGAGACCAGGAGTTACTCATGCGTCCTCCTGCATCAGTTGGCGGTATTTCATATGATCCTGATACATCTCGTGGAATACCCGATATTTGCGATCGTAGTACTGCTTAATGCGATTGGTCTGCGGGGTGACCGTTTTACCAATCCGGCTCATCGCCGACATCGCTTCCGGGAACGTGTCGAACACGCCTGCGGCGATAGTCCCCATCATCGCGCCGCCCAGCAGCATGGCTTCGCTCTCTTCAGGCAGCAGCATGGCGCAACCGGTGGCGTTGGCATGCTCCTGAACGAAGATCGGGTTTTTCGTCCCGCCGCCGCTGGCCATGATTGTATCGATGGTGTAGCCGCTTTGGTTCATCGTTTCAATGATATGGCGCGTTCCCAGCGCAATGGCCTGGATGGTTGCGAGGTACTGGAGCGCCATATCTTCCGGCGTGCGGGACAGCTTCAGTCCGGTGATTGCTCCCGTGAGCGTGGGGTTAGCGCGCGGCGAGCGGTTGCCGTGGAAATAGGGCAGGATGTGCATGTCACGGGTCAAAAAGGCGATATCTTCCGGCTCACCAGCCATTTTGCGCAGTAGCGCATTCAGCACTTCATAAATGGTTTGCCCCTGAGACTTAGCCTGCGTCAGCAGGGTTTCGTAACACGGGTGCGACTGAATAACGTGGTCGATTAACGCCCCGGTTGCTGACTGCCCGCCTTCATTGAGCCAGTATTCCGGCAGTACGGCTGAGTAGTAAGGGCCCCAGACGCCGCCGATAAAACGCGGCTCTTTGGAAATCGCCATGTGTCCGGTGGAGGTGCCACCAATTAGCGCGACACGACGGTCAAAATCCGCCACCTCGCCGGAAACTCCGCTTGCGCCGAGCGTACCGAGTGTGCCGGCGTGGGCATCGATTATCGAGACGCTGACCGCGGTCCCCGGAATCAGTCCCATTTCGCTGGCGGCGCGCGCGGACAGCCCGTGACCGAGTGGTTCGCCCATGGTTTTCACGTAGCGACCAATTTTGGCAGCATCATGTTCCAGCAGGTCTTCCAGACCAATCTGGCGGAAGTAGCTGGCATCCCATTTGTCTTCATGGCCCATATAGGTCCATTTACACACTGTCGAACACAATGAGCGTGTGTCATCGCCTGTTGCGCGCCAGGTCAGAAAATCGGGCAGGTCAAAGTAGTAACCCGCATTGGCCCAGGTATTGGGCATATGCTGCTTCAGCCACAGCAGCTTTGGCGTTTGCATTTCCGGGGAGATAATGCCGCCAACGTAGTCCAGCATCCGATGATGCAGGGCGTTAATGCGTTCAGCCTGGGTAATGGCGCGGTGATCCATCCACACAATGATGTTCTGTTCGCTGCGCCCGGACGGGCTGATGGTCAGCGGTTTACCTTCTTTATCCAGCACCACCAGTGAGCAGGTAGCGTCAAAGCCCAGACCTTTCACCTGGATTGGGTTGATATCTGACTGGTTAATCGCATCGCGAACCGCGTTACACACCGCCTGCCAGATGTTATCGGAAGACTGCTCAACAAAATCGGCCTGCGGGCGGTAAATCTCGATAGCCCGACTGGCCTGGCCGACCATTCTGCCGTTGAGATCAAACACGCCAGCACGGGCGCTTCCGGTTCCGACATCCACACCAATAAAGTAACTTGCCATAATTTTTTCTCCTGAAATCAGGCTTTACGATTCTGTAATGCGATAAAGAGGATCAGCACCGCGCCCCACAGCGCCATCGTCAGATAGCTGCTGACCCCCAGCAAGTTAAGGCCGCTTTCCAGCATTTGCAGCACAATCAGCGCCAGTACCAGGCCGATAATGCGCCCGAAACCGCCATCCGGGTTGATGCCGCCGAGGACGGAGGCAAGGATGGTGACCAGCAGGTAGGACTCACCGTATCCGGCTTTTGCCGAGTTGAATTTCGCCATCATCAGAATGGCGGCGACCCAGCCGAGCAGGGCAGAAATCACGTACACGGAAATTTGTACCCGGACGGTATTTACGCCGCTGTAGCGGGTAGCCTGTTCATTGGAACCAACGAGATACAGACTGCGCCCAAGCGTGGTGTGCTCCAGCAGTACCCACAGCAGGATTGCCACCAGGAAAAAGAGCAGCAGCGCTACCGGAATACCGGCAATCGTGGCGTTACCAAGATATTGAATGGCGGTCGGGAAACCGGAAATCACTGTCCCATTGGAAAGCAGAATATTCAGCCCGGAGATAAGCGTCATCGTGCCGAGCGTGGCGAGAATCGGCGAAACCCCGACCCAGGCAATCAGCGCGCCGTTGAGCGTACCGATTGCGACCGCCACGGCAGCGCCTGCCAGCAGCGCCAGCACCAGAAACAGCGGGTTATCCGGATGGGTGACGATAATCGCCGCCATTACCAGCGAGCAGGAATTCGCTCCTGCAATTATCGACAGGTTTATGCCGCCGGTCAGCATGGTCATGCCCATCCCGAGGGCCAGCATGCCAAGGATCGGCAGCTGCGAGCCAATCGACTGGAAGTTAGCGACGCTGAAAAAACGGCTGCCGAGCAGGGCCGAGAAGACCAGGGCGACGACCACAATAATGACGCATTGCAGACGAATGATGGCATCACCGGGTAAAAATCTGGCGATTGTTTTCATCTCAAAGCTCCCTTGACAGTTTGCGTTTTTCGTTCCAGGCCGTGGCGCTAATGCTGACCAGGATAATGGCGCCGCTGAACACGGTGTGCCAGTAAGAGGAGACGCTGAGCAGCGTCAGGCCATTTTGTAAGAAGGCCAGCAGGACCACGCCGAGCAGGGTTCCGGTTAATGTGCCGCGTCCGCCGCTCATGCTGGTTCCGCCGAGCACGACCGCCGCCAGTACCGTCAACTCAAAGCCGAGCAGCGAATTGGGCGCAACTGACTGGGTGATTTGCGCCTGAACCACGGCGGCAACGCCTGCCAGAATGCCCATGTAGCCATACACGTAGAAATGCAGCTTCAGCAGATTCAGCCCCAGGCGCGAAGCCGCATCACGATTACCGCCCATGGCGTAAACCTGACGGCCAAGACGGGTATAGTTCATCAGCACGGCGGTAAAGATGATCACAGCCGCCAGGCACAGCAGAGGCAGTGTCAAGCCGTAGTCGTAGCCATCCGCCGCGGTGAACGAGAACCAATTGATGCCGTTCATAAACCAGTCCGGAAAGCCGTACAGCCAGGTGCCTTTGGTGGCGTACACCAGCAGACCGTAGTAAACGTTCAACGTGGCGATGGTAATGATGATGGCCGGAACGCGCAGCCAGTAGACCAGGAAGCCATTAATAAGTCCCAGCAGCAGACCCACCGCAATCGCGATGATTAACGCCAGCGCGAAGTTGCCGCCGTGGCCAATAACCCAACTGGCCATCGCATACTGGGCTATCGCGGTCATCGCCGGAAATGAGATGTCGATCCCACCGGAAATCAGCACCACAAACAGCCCGCAGGCAAGGATGCCGAGAATCGCATAGCTGGTAGCCACATCCGTCAGGTTCCCCAAAGACAAGAACTCATCGGTGCTGATGCTCAGCCCAACGGCAAGGGCCACAACCAGCAGGCCCAGCCAAAACTCATGTTGCCCGATTAAACGGGAGAGATGCATCTTATTCATTGATTACCTCGACCACTTCAGCAATCTCCTCTTCACGGCACTGATGAGGATTAAATTCCGCCACCAGCCTGCCGCGACGCATCACCAGCACGCGGTGGCTGTTGTAATACGCTTCCGGGATTTCATCGCAAATCATCAGCACCGCCATACCCTGTTCCGCCAGATCGCGGGCTATCTGGTAAATACCCTCTTTGTTGGCGATATCTACGCCCACGGTAGGGGAGTCGAGGATCAGGATGCGGGGATTAGTCGCCACCCATTTGGCAATGGCGATACGCTGGGCATTACCGCCGGAAAGGGTTTTAACCGGCAGGTGTGGATCGGACACTTTGATATTCAGCTCGCGGATCAAGTCGGCGACCAGCTTTTGCGCTTTACGGTGATCGAGCAGGCCGCTGCCGGTATGCAGTTGATCAAACACCGTGACGATGGTGTTGTCGTAGATCGACTGCTCCATGATCAGCCCCTGCGTCAGGCGATCTTCTGAGACGTAGCCGATCCCATGTTTGATGGCATCATGGTTATTGCGAAGAGTGACCGGCTGGCCGTTAATGCGAATCTCACCGCTTTCTGGGTGCGTCATGCCAAACAGGCTCAGACAAAGTTCGGTGCGTCCGGCGCCCAGCAGGCCCACAATGGAGACAATCTCGCCGCCGTGCAGCGACAGATTAATGTTTTGGTATTTGCCTCTGCGGCTGAGGTTGCGCAGCTCCAGCAGGGGCTCTTGCTCAATAGCGGGTCTTTCCGGCAGCGGGCTATAGTGGAAGCGTTGTCCGGTCATCAGGAAAGCCAGCTCGTGGCTGTCGAGTTCGCTGGCAGGATAAGTGCCCACCAGTTTGCCGTCGCGCATCACGCTGATGCGGTCAGCCACTTCCATCACTTCATCCAGACGGTGGCTGACAAACACTACACAAATTCCGGCAGCTTTTAGTTCGTTAACGACCCGTAGCAGGCCATTAACCTCCTGACGGGTTAGTGAGGCGGTGGGCTCGTCCATAATCACCAGACGCGCATCGGCGGCAATCGCCCGGCAAATGGCGACCAGTTGTCGGTCGGCAATCGAGAGTTTTTCAACCTTTTTATCGGGATCGATGTTCACACCGATGCGCTTCATGGCTGCCAGCGCCTGCTGCTTCATGGCGCCACGACGTACCCAGATATCGCCACCGGGCAGATAGCGGTTGACCGCGATATTCTCCGCGACGCTAAAGTTAGGGAACAACGACAGGTCCTGATAAATAACCTGAATGCCATAATGGGAAGAGAGCTGCGGCGTCAGGTGATGGAACAATTTGCCATCGAGTAAAATCTGCGCGCCTTTTTCCGGATGATAAACTCCGGAGATCACTTTAATAATGGTACTTTTACCACAGCCGTTTTGACCCGCCAGACAGTGAACTTCGCCTTTTCTCAGCGTCAGATTCACGTTATCCAGCGCCAGCACGCCCGGGAATTGTTTGCTGATATTCTCAAGAGTGATAAATGCGGTGGTGTCTGCCATGGACAATACCCCTGCGAGCGCCCGGATGGACGCTGAGTGTTAGTTTGGTTGATAGCGCCGGCCAGACGGCCGGCGTTAAGGTTCCCTGGTGTTGGCTAAAGCCTTAGAAACCAAGTGATTGTGCGTTGTCTTTGGTGACTTCGAGGATCTTGTTAAAGCGGATCACTTTCTTCTCCGTGTCGATATCGGCTTTCCCTAAACCATCGATACTCAGGTCGGCGTTAACTTCTTTGCCCTGCAACAGCTGATCGGCAACCGTTACCAGCGCGTAGCCCGCGTCTTTTGGATCCCACAGCAGCGCTTTTTTGATATCACCGCGCATCAGGTAAGGTGCAGCCTGTGCTGGCATTGCAATCCCGACAACGGCGATTTTATCTTTGGCGCGTTTTTTCTGCACAGCCTGACCCGCCCCGATTGGACCCAGCGAGCCGAAACCGATAATGCCCTTCATCTGTGGATAGGTTTTCATCAGGTCCAGCGTCGTGGCGTAGGATTTATCGATGCTTTCCGCGACCGGCAGACGTGAAGTGACCTCAAACATTTCCGGATATTTTTCTTTCTGGTACTTAATTGCATAATCCGCCCACGCGTTATGCAGCGGCACCGTCAGTGAACCGACATAGATGGCGTAACCCCCTTTGCCGCCCATGTTTTTTGCTAACTCATCGACGTTGGCCTGCGCGTATTTTTCACTATCGATGGTTTCGATATCCCATTGGCCAATTTGCTCATCCGGGGATTCGTGCGTCAGAACGACAATGCCTTTATCGCGCGCTTTTTTCAGTACTGGCTCAAGGACCTTGGCATCATTCGGTACCACGATGATGGCGTTGACGTTTTTGGCGATCAGATCCTCAATCACTTTGACCTGCTGTGCCGGATCCGGCGTGGAAGGCCCGGTCTGGTAAGCATTCACATCCAGTTTTTTTGCTGCTTCATTAACACCGGTTTCCATCCGGTTAAACCACGGAATCCCGGTGACTTTGGCAACCACAGCAATTTCATATTTTTCCGCCGCAAAGGACGTGCCGGACAACATGCATGCAGAAACCAGGGTTGCACTGAGTAATGCGAGTTTGAATTTCATAGTTGTACCTTTCGTAGGGGGCAGGACATGTCACGGCGTGAAGTTAACAACGAATGGAAGAGGGAATGAATCACAAGTTTGGTGAATGTGATCTATGCCCATTATTGTAATTTTATGGAAAATAAACGGTTAAATATTAGTTAAATTTGCACGGAAATACACTCAGGGATTTAAATTCAGTGTTAACAAAACATTAAAATGAAACCATAAATTAACAAATTGTTATCATTTTACTTAAGTTGTGGCGACGAAAAGGTATTTGGGAGGATGTTGCTGAAGAAGAAATTGTTGAAATTGAGAACTGAATCGATACCGGAAAAGGGGGCTCAACATTTTTTCGTTCAATGGTATCCTCAGCACACTTTCGCCAAACACGGCATCATTATTTGTGGCGGTGTAGATTTTTCTCGTGGAGAACTCATGCAAGGCGTTAAACGTATCATTATGACGTTGTTTCTCGCGATCCTGTCCTTTGGCGCAGGTGCGCATCCCCACAGCTTTATCCATTTGAAAACCGAGATAGTGAGCGAGAATGACCAGTTCGTCGCGCTAAAAATGCGCTGGACGATGGATGAAATCACCTCGGCAGATCTGCTTTACGATGCGGGAAATGCCAAGCCTGGTGATGAGACCTGGAAAAAACTGGCGGCAGAAGTGATGGCCAACGTCCTCGGGCAGCACTATTTCACCGAAGTGTGGCACGACGGGAAAAAGGTAAAGTTTAAAAACAGGCCGACGGAATATGGCATGGAGCGTGAAGAACATCAGGCAGTGCTGACGTTCGTGTTGCCGCTGGCGGAAGCTCAGCCGCTGAGCGGTCAAAAATATACCATTTCAACCTTCGACCCCACCTACTACGTTGATATGAGCTATGACAAAGACAGCGATGCCTGGCTGGCGCAGGCCATAAGTCAGCAATGCCGTATTTCAGTACATACGCCGACGCCGAATGAACAAATGCTGAGCTTTGCGCAGTCGCTGGATAAAGAAGACGCACCGCCGGAGGATATGGAATTGGGTAAACAGTTTGCACAGACGGTGACGCTGCAATGTCCGTAGTTTATCAACAACGCGCCGCCAGACGCCGCTGGCTCACGCTATGGCCGCTGGCGGTGTTTTTACTGCTGGCTGCAGCCGGCATACTGTGGCTATGGCAGGCCTGGCCGCAGGTGATGATGAAGAGTGTCGTCTGGCAACGTGACGTTAACCAGCAGATGAGCGGTTTGCTGAAAGCCGTTGCCGCCAATCCGGCCCAGGCCGGGGGATCGCTGCTGCTGTTTAGTTTTCTCTATGGCGTGCTGCATGCGTTGGGACCAGGACATGGAAAAGTCGTCATTACCACCTGGCTGGCAACGCATCCCTCGAAGCTGAGGTCGAGTATTGGCCTGACGCTGGCCTCATCTTTATTACAGGGACTGGTCGCCATTGGGCTGGTGGTTGTGGTGCTCACCATTTTGCAGTTGCCTGCACGACAGCTACATATGAGTAGTTTCTGGCTGGAGAAAGGGAGTTATGCGCTGGTTGGCGTGTTGGGCGTTTTATTGTGCGTCCGTGCGCTGAAGAAATTGCGCCAGTTACTGCGTCGCCCGAAATTTATCGCCTTCACGCCGCACCATGTGCATCACGAGGGATGTGGCTGTGGGCATCAGCATTTGCCTGATCCTGAACAGCTGCAAAGCGGTGATGACTGGCGCGCCCG
This sequence comes from Citrobacter sp. RHBSTW-00599, assembly GCF_013784065.1. Classification (NCBI taxonomy): domain Bacteria; kingdom Pseudomonadati; phylum Pseudomonadota; class Gammaproteobacteria; order Enterobacterales; family Enterobacteriaceae; genus Citrobacter; species Citrobacter sp. RHBSTW-00599. The sequence continues at coordinate 1,379,440 of NZ_CP056717.1, forward strand.
GCTGATGATCGTTTTGTCTATGGGAATGCGGCCATGCTCCGGGGCAATTATGGTTTTACTGTTTAGCAAAGTGGTTGGCGTTTTTAGCTGGGGCATGGCGTCGGCGCTGGCGATGGCGGCCGGAACCTCTTTGACGATTACGTCACTGGCTTTGCTGGTACACAGTTTCCGCTCGCTGGCGGTGAGACTTAGCGGACATAAAGCGCCGGTGCTGTGGCGACAGATTGGCTGGACGACGCTGGCATTAGCCGGTGGTGCGGTGCTGATTGCTGCTGCGGTAGTGATGTGGGTGAGCGCGGTGCCGGTGGGGCGAGGGATTAGACCGTTTTAATCAAAGCCGGATGGCGGCTTCGCCTTATCCGGCCTGTATCAACACGTAAGCCCGGTAAGCATGACACCACCGGGCTGTACTGAATTAACGCTTCAACGCGTCGCTCAGTTCGTCACGCATGTTAGCCAGCATGGCTTTCACTACGCGCGGATTACCTGCAACGATGTTGCCAGTCGCCATATAGTTATGACCGCCGGTGAAGTCGCAAACCAGTGCGCCTGCTTCACGAGCAATCAGCTCACCTGCGGCGAAATCCCATGGTTTCAGACCGATTTCGAAGTAACCGTCAACACGTGCAGCGGCAACGTAAGCCAGATCCAGCGCAGCAGAACCTGTGCGGCGGAAGTCAGCGCACTCGGTAAACATCTTGCCAAGAATTTTCATGTAAGACGCGGCGTGCTGTTTCGCTTTGAACGGGAAACCGGTGGCGATGATGGTGCCGTCCAGATCGCGTGCGGTGCTGCCACGCAGACGGTAGCCGTTCAGCTGTGCGCCCTGGCCGCGGGTTGCGGTGAACAGTTCGTTACGCATTGGATCGTAAACAACGGCGACTTCAGTACGGCCTTTAATGCGTACTGCGATGGAAACCGCGAAGTGCGGCAGACGTTTTACGAAGTTGGTGGTGCCATCCAGTGGATCGATAACCCATTGAACATCCTGATCTTCACCAACATGCTCACCGCTTTCTTCGGTGATGATTGTGTGCTGTGGGTAAGATTTGCGAATTGTTTCGATAATAATCGCTTCGGCGGCTTTATCGACGTTAGTCACGAAATCATTGCTGCCTTTCTGGCTGGTTTCTACAGAGTCTGGCGTTTCGTAGTGTTTGGCAATTACATTACCCGCCTTGCGCGCTGCGCGCACGGCGATGGTCAGCATCGGATGCATCGGTCTCTCTCACTGGATGTTAAAGAACGGGAAAACGGCGCAGAGTATAGCAGCGAGTTCGGAATATGTCTTCGTTTTATGATAATATGCCCGAATAATCTTTAGCCGAAGAAATACAATGCTGCAAAATATTCGAATCGTGCTGGTGGAAACCTCTCACACTGGCAACATGGGCTCTGTGGCCCGCGCAATGAAAACCATGGGTTTAACTAATCTGTGGCTGGTAAATCCACTGGTCAAACCGGACTCCCAGGCCATCGCCCTGGCGGCTGGTGCCAGCGATGTGATCGGCAGCGCGCAGATCGTCGATACTCTCGATGAAGCGCTGGCGGGTTGCAGCCTGGTGGTGGGTACCAGCGCGCGCTCCCGTACGCTGCCGTGGCCGATGCTGGATCCGCGTGAATGCGGTTTAAAAAGCGTCTCTGAAGCAACGAACTCGCCGGTGGCGCTGGTGTTTGGACGTGAACGCGTTGGCCTGACCAACGAAGAGCTGCAGAAGTGCCATTATCACGTCGCCATTGCCGCAAACCCAGAATACAGCTCGCTCAACCTGGCGATGGCGGTGCAGGTCATCTCTTATGAAGTTCGCATGGCCTGGCTGGCAACGCAGGAAAGCGACAAGACCGCAGAATACGAAGAAGCTGAGTATCCGCTGGTTGATGATTTAGAGCGTTTTTACGGTCATCTGGAACAAACGCTGCTGTCGACCGGGTTTATCCGCGAAGGACATCCGGGGCAGGTGATGAACAAGCTGCGCCGTCTGTTCACTCGTGCGCGTCCTGAGAGCCAGGAGCTGAACATTTTGCGCGGAATTTTAGCTTCTATAGAGCAGCAGAATAAAGGCAAGTAAGCGTCTTGATGCCGGATGGCTGCACGATTTCCAGGCCGGATTAGCGAAGCGCCATCCGGTAAATGAAAATGGCACTGAAGGTTAAATACCTGACTAAATTAGTCAAGTAAATAGTTGACTGATTTAGTCGGGAATGTCAGACTTGCCCCTGCTATGCAATACCCCCATTTTACAATAAAAAACCCCGGGCAGGGGCGAGTTTGAGGCTAAGTAAGACATGAGACTGACATCAAAAGGGCGTTATGCCGTGACCGCAATGTTGGACGTTGCGCTCAACTCCGAAACGGGCCCGGTACCGTTGGCTGATATTTCTGAACGTCAGGGAATTTCCCTGTCATATCTGGAGCAGCTGTTTTCCCGTTTGCGTAAAAACGGTCTGGTTTCCAGCGTACGTGGACCAGGCGGCGGGTATCTGCTGGGTAAAGATGCCGGCAGCATCGCAGTAGGTGAAGTGATTAGCGCTGTTGACGAGTCTGTAGACGCGACCCGTTGCCAGGGCAAAGGCGGTTGTCAGGGCGGCGATAAATGCCTGACCCACGCGCTGTGGCGCGATCTGAGCGATCGTCTGACCGGTTTCCTCAACAACATTACGTTGGGCGAACTGGTGAATAATCAGGAAGTCCTGGATGTGTCTGGTCGCCAGCACACACATGACGCTCCACGCAGCACTCGCACGCAAGACGCTATCGACGTCAAACTGCGTGCCTAATAAAAATTACGCAATATCTTCTGGTTGCATCAAGGCAGCCAGAAAGATGAAGCGTAAAAAATTATTTCAGAATCAGGCCGGGGTGCCAGACGCCCCGTTAACTCGGTCGTACATCCAGCCGGTTGCCTGGTTCCTTGCATTGAAGCGATGTACGGAGTTTATAGAGCAATGAAATTACCGATCTATCTCGACTACTCCGCAACCACGCCGGTGGACCCGCGTGTTGCCGAGAAAATGATGCAGTGTCTGACCCTGGACGGAAACTTTGGTAACCCAGCTTCCCGTTCACACCGTTTCGGCTGGCAAGCTGAAGAGGCGGTAGATATCGCCCGTAACCAGATTGCCGACCTCGTGGGCGCTGACCCGCGTGAAATCGTCTTTACTTCCGGTGCGACGGAATCCGATAACCTGGCGATTAAAGGTGCAGCCAACTTTTATCAGAAAAAAGGCAAGCACATCATCACCAGCAAAACCGAACACAAAGCCGTGCTGGACACCTGCCGTCAGCTGGAGCGCGAAGGGTTTGAAGTGACCTACCTCGCCCCGCAGCGTAACGGCATTATCGACCTGAAAGAACTCGAAGCCGCAATGCGTGACGACACCATTCTGGTCTCCATCATGCACGTTAACAACGAAATCGGCGTGGTACAGGATATCGCAACCATCGGCGAAATGTGCCGTGCCCGCGGTATCATCTATCACGTTGATGCGACTCAGAGCGTGGGCAAACTGCCTATCGATCTGAGCCAACTGAAAGTTGACCTGATGTCCTTCTCCGGCCACAAAATTTATGGCCCGAAAGGTATCGGCGCGCTGTACGTTCGTCGTAAACCGCGTATTCGTATTGAAGCGCAGATGCACGGCGGCGGTCACGAGCGCGGTATGCGTTCCGGTACGCTGCCTGTGCACCAGATAGTCGGGATGGGTGAAGCTTACCGTATCGCCAAAGAAGAGATGGAAACCGAGATGGCGCGCCTGCGCACTCTGCGTAACCGTCTGTGGAACGGCGTGAAAGATATGGAAGAGGTGTACCTCAATGGTGACCTCGAGCAGGGCGCACCGAACATTCTCAACGTTAGCTTCAACTTTGTTGAAGGCGAGTCGCTGATTATGGCGCTGAAAGACCTGGCTGTGTCCTCCGGTTCTGCATGTACCTCTGCAAGCCTGGAGCCATCCTACGTGCTGCGTGCGCTGGGGATGACCGACGAGCTGGCACATAGCTCAATTCGTTTCTCTTTAGGTCGTTTTACTACCGAAGAAGAGATTGACTACGCCATCAATCTGGTTCGCAACTCCATTGGCCGCCTGCGCGACCTTTCCCCGCTGTGGGAAATGTTCAAACAGGGCGTGGATTTGAACAGTATTGAATGGTCTCATCACTAATTCGGCGCACATAAGGAGAATTCAACATGGCTTACAGCGAAAAAGTAATCGATCATTATGAGAATCCACGTAACGTGGGCTCTTTTGACAACAGCGACGAGAACGTGGGCAGCGGCATGGTGGGTGCACCGGCCTGTGGCGACGTGATGAAGTTGCAGATCAAAGTCAACAATGAGGGTATCATTGAAGACGCGCGTTTCAAGACTTACGGCTGCGGTTCCGCTATTGCCTCCAGCTCTCTGGTTACCGAATGGGTAAAAGGGAAATCTCTGGACGAAGCACAGGCGATCAAAAATACCGATATCGCCGACGAGCTTGAACTGCCACCGGTGAAAATTCACTGCTCTATTCTGGCTGAAGACGCGATTAAAGCCGCGATTGCGGATTACAAAAGCAAACGTGAAGCAAAATAATTAAGAGTTGAGGTTTTATTATGTCGATTACCTTAAGCGACAGTGCAGCAGCGCGTGTAAATACCTTCCTGGCAAACCGCGGTAAAGGGTTTGGTCTGCGTCTGGGCGTGAGAACCTCCGGCTGCTCAGGTATGGCTTATGTACTGGAATTTGTTGACGAGCCGGCGGCTGAAGATACCGTGTTTGAAGACAAAGGCGTAAAAGTCGTGATCGACGGTAAGAGCCTGCAATTCCTCGACGGTACGCAGTTAGACTTCGTCAAAGAAGGTCTGAACGAAGGGTTTAAGTTCACTAACCCGAACGTGAAAGACGAATGTGGATGCGGCGAAAGCTTCCACGTGTAACGCGCTTACTGATAACCCCACCGTGGTCGCCTGCGCGTGGGGTTTGTTTTACCTGACTCTCTGGTTTTGCCTCATCGAACAACAGAGAATCGATGCCCTGAGAATGTTATGGACTACTTCACCCTCTTTGGCTTACCGGCCCGTTATCAGCTCGATACTCAGGCGCTGAGCCTACGTTTTCAGGATCTGCAACGTCAGTATCATCCTGATAAATTCGCCAGCGGTTCTCAGGCGGAACAACTTGCTGCGGTTTCGCAGTCCGCCACTATCAACCAGGCCTGGCAAACGCTGCGTCATCCTTTGATGCGCGCCGAATACTTGTTGTCTTTACACGGCTTTGATATCCGCAGCGAGCAGCACACGGTGCGCGATACCGCGTTTCTGATGGAACAGCTGGAGCTGCGCGAAGAGCTGGACGAGATTGAACAGGCAAAAGACAATCAACGGCTGGATGCGTTTATGCAACGCGTCAGCGAAATGTACAACGTTCGCCATCAACTGATGGTGGAACAGCTGGATAGCGAGACGTGGGACGCAGCGGCAGATACCGTGCGTAAGCTGCGTTTTCTCGATAAACTGCGAAGCAGTGCAGAACAACTCGAAGAAAAACTGCTCGATTTTTAATTTCCGGAAGCGAAAATGGCCTTATTACAAATTAGTGAGCCTGGTCTGAGCGCCGCGCCGCACCAGCGTCGTCTGGCGGTCGGTATCGATTTAGGCACCACCAACTCCCTGGTTGCGACCGTACGCAGCGGCCAGGCCGAAACGCTGGCAGATCATGAAGGTCGCCACCTGTTGCCGTCAGTGGTTCACTATCAGCAACAGGGCTACTCGGTCGGTTACGATGCCCGCGCCAATGCTGCGCTGGATACGGCAAACACCGTCAGCTCGGTAAAACGCATGATGGGCCGCTCTCTGGCGGATATCCAGGCGCGTTACCCACATCTGCCTTATTCATTCCAGGCGAGCGAAAACGGCCTGCCGATGATTGAAACCGCTGCCGGTTTGCTTAATCCGGTGCGCGTATCCGCTGACATTCTGAAAGCGCTGGCCGCGCGGGCAACCGAATCGTTGTCCGGCGAACTGGATGGCGTAGTGATCACCGTTCCGGCTTACTTTGACGATGCACAGCGTCAGGGGACGAAAGACGCCGCGCGTCTGGCGGGCCTGCACGTATTGCGTCTGCTGAACGAACCGACCGCTGCGGCGATCGCTTATGGCCTGGATTCCGGTCAGGAAGGCGTGATCGCGGTCTATGACCTTGGCGGCGGTACTTTTGATATTTCTATTCTGCGCCTGAGTCGCGGCGTGTTTGAAGTGCTGGCGACCGGCGGTGATTCCGCGCTCGGCGGCGACGATTTTGACCATCTGCTGGCCGATTACATTCGCGAGCAGGCGGGTGTTGCCGATCGCAGCGATAACCGCGTACAGCGCGAACTGCTGGATGCCGCGATTGCAGCGAAAATCGCACTCAGCGACGCCGATTCTGTGACAGTTAACGTGGCTGGATGGCAGGGTGAAATCACCCGTGAAACCTTTAATGAACTCATTTCCGCACTGGTTAAACGTACGCTGCTGGCCTGCCGCCGTGCGCTGAAAGATGCGGGCGTTGAGCCGCAGGATGTGCTGGAAGTGGTAATGGTCGGTGGTTCGACGCGCGTGCCGCTGGTACGTGAACGCGTCGGTGAATTCTTTGGCCGTACGCCGCTGACCTCTATCGACCCGGACAAAGTGGTCGCTATCGGTGCGGCAATCCAGGCGGATATTCTAGTCGGGAATAAACCGGACAGCGAAATGCTGCTGCTGGACGTTATCCCGCTGTCTCTGGGACTGGAAACCATGGGCGGTCTGGTGGAGAAAGTGATCCCGCGTAACACCACTATCCCGGTGGCGCGTGCGCAGGACTTCACCACGTTTAAAGATGGCCAAACCGCGATGTCCATTCACGTGATGCAAGGCGAGCGTGAGCTGGTGCAGGACTGTCGTTCACTGGCGCGTTTTGCGCTGCGCGGTATCCCGGCGTTGCCGGCAGGCGGCGCGCATATCCGCGTGACCTTCCAGGTCGATGCTGATGGGCTGCTGAGCGTCACCGCTATGGAGAAATCCACCGGCGTTGAGTCCTCGATTCAGGTCAAACCGTCCTACGGTCTGACCGACAGTGAAATCGCCTCCATGATTCAGGATTCGATGAGTTTTGCCGAGCAGGACGTTAAAGCTCGTATGCTGGCAGAACAGAAAGTCGAAGCGGCACGCGTACTGGAGAGTTTATCCGGTGCGCTGAACGCTGATGCCGCGCTGTTAAGCGCCGCAGAACGTCAGGCTATCGACACCGCCGCCGCGCACTTGAGCGAGGTAGCACAGGGTGACGATGTTGACGCGATAGAACAAGCCATTAAAAACGTAGACAAACAAACCCAGGAATTCGCCGCTCGCCGTATGGACAAATCCGTCCGTAGCGCGCTGAAAGGCCATTCCGTGGACGAGGTTTAATATGCCAAAGATTGTTATTTTGCCTCATCAGGATCTCTGTCCCGATGGCGCAGTTCTGGAAGCTGAGACCGGCGAAACCATTCTCGACGTTGCCCTGCGTAACGGTATCGAGATTGAACACGCCTGTGAAAAATCCTGTGCCTGCACGACCTGCCACTGCATCGTACGTGAAGGTTTTGATTCTTTGCCGGAAAGCACAGAAGAAGAAGACGACATGCTGGATAAAGCCTGGGGACTGGAGCCGGAGAGCCGTTTAAGCTGTCAGGCACGGGTAACCGAGGACGATTTAGTGGTCGAAATCCCACGTTACACAATCAATCATGCACGTGAGCATTAACAGAGGGTAGTATGGGACTGAAGTGGACCGATAGCCGCGAAATCGGCGAGGCGTTGTACGACGCGTTCCCCGATCTCGATCCCAAGACCGTTCGTTTCACCGATCTGCACCAATGGATCTGTGACCTGGAAGAGTTCGATGATGATCCACAGGCATCGAACGAAAAAATCCTTGAGGCCATTTTACTGGTCTGGCTGGACGAAGCCGAATAAGTCAACGGGCTGCCCACGGGTGGCCCGTTTTCCTGTATGCGCGAAATAAGGATAAATAAAATGACAGAAGCCATGAAAATTACGCTTTCCACGCAACCCGCTGACGCTCGCTGGGGTGAAAAGGCGACATACAGCATTAATAATGACGGTATTACCCTGCACCTGAACGGAAAAGATGATCTCAGCCTTATCCAACGCGCCGCGCGTAAAATTGACGGCCTGGGTATTAAACATGTCCAACTGGATGGTGAAGGCTGGGATACCGAACGTAGCTGGGCGTTCTGGCAGGGTTACAAAGGACCAAAAGGCACCCGCAAAGTTGAGTGGGCCGCTCTGGACGAGGCGCAGCGCAAAGAGCTGGATAACCGTCTGAAGATTATTGACTGGGTGCGCGATACCATTAACGCACCTGCAGAAGAGCTGGGCCCGGAACAGCTGGCGCAACGCGCGGTAGACCTGCTGTGTGGCGTGGCCTGCGACAACGTCTCGTACCGTATCACCAAAGGTGAAGATCTGCGCGAGCAGAACTACATGGGGCTGCATACCGTGGGTCGAGGCTCTGAACGTCCGCCGGTGCTGCTGGCGCTGGATTACAACCCGACTGGCGACAAAGAAGCTCCAGTTTATGCCTGCCTGGTTGGCAAGGGAATTACCTTTGACTCCGGCGGATACAGCATCAAGCAAAGCGCATTTATGGACTCAATGAAGTCCGATATGGGCGGTGCGGCAACGGTCACCGGCGCGCTGGCGTTTGCCATCACCCGTGGCCTGAACAAGCGTGTGAAGCTGTATCTGTGCTGCGCGGATAACCTGATCAGCGGCAACGCCTTTAAGCTTGGCGATATCATTCACTATCGCAACGGTAAAAAAGTTGAAGTGATGAATACCGATGCTGAAGGGCGTCTGGTGCTGGCCGATGGCCTGATCGATGCCAGCGCGCAAAAACCTGAATTGATCATTGATGCTGCCACGCTGACCGGCGCGGCGAAAACCGCACTGGGCAACGATTACCACGCGCTGTTTAGCTTTGATGACCAACTGGCCGCGCGTTTGTTGGCAAGTGCGGCGCAAGAAAACGAGCCGTTCTGGCGTTTGCCGTTGGCAGAGTTCCACCGTAGCCAACTGCCGTCAAATTTTGCTGAGCTGAATAATACCGGCAGTGCGGCCTACCCAGCGGGTGCAAGCACCGCGGCGGGCTTCCTGTCCCATTTCGTGGAAAATTACCAGCAAGGCTGGCTGCACATCGATTGCTCTGCAACCTATCGCAAAGCGCCGGTTGAGCAGTGGTCTGCGGGCGCAACCGGTCTGGGTGTGCGCACCATCGCGAATCTGCTGACCGCATAATTCACGACTGTATTGCCGGATGGCGCTAAGCTTATCCGGCTTACATGTATTCATCCAATTTGTGATACTTATGTCCGAAACAAAAAATGAATTAGAAACGTTGCTGGAGCAAGCAGCGACAGAGCCTGCGCATCGTCCGGCATTTTTCCGTACTTTACTGGAATCCACCGTCTGGGTGCCGGGTACTGCCGCAGAAGGCGAGGCGGTAGTAGAAGACAGTGCCCTCGACCTTCAACACTGGGAAAAAGAAGACGGCACGACCGTGATCCCGTTCTTCACCTCCCTGGAAGCCCTGCAACAGGCGGTTGAAGATGAGCAAGCATTTGTCGTTATGCCGGTGCGTACGCTATTTGAAATGACGCTTGGCGAAACGCTCTTTCTCAACGCTAAACTGCCGACCGGCAAAGAGTTTATGCCGCGTGAAATCAGCCTGCTGATGGGGGAAGAGGGTAATCCGCTAAGCACCCAGGAAGTACTGGAAGGTGGTGAATCGCTGATCCTTTCTGAAGTCGCCGAACCTCCGGCGCAGATGATTGACTCACTGACCACGCTGTTTAAAACCATTAAGCCGGTAAAACGCGCATTTCTCTGCTCAATCAAAGAAAGTGCGGAAGCCCAGCCGAATCTGCTGATTGGTATTGAAGCTGAAGGTGATATTGAAGAGATCATCCATGCTGCGGGTAGCGTCGCGACCGATACGTTGCCGGGTGATGAACCCATTGATATCTGCCAGGTGAAGAAAGGTGAGAAGGGCGTGAGTCACTTTATCACTGAGCACATCGCACCGTTCTACGAACGCCGCTGGGGCGGTTTCCTGCGCGATTTCAAACAGAACCGGATTATCTGAGTGAAGGAAAGCCGCCACGAAGGATAATACCTCGCGCACTGAATAATTTTGCCGCTAACTCAGTTGGCTTTTTCTCCCTCAAAAGGGAGTATTAGTTCGCTACGATGAGCCTGCGTTGCTAAAGCAGCACAGCCTGCTGGAAAGGCCGCGAACCGGACTGGCACAAAAAACCGCTCATTGAGCGGTTTTTTTGTGGGTGAAAAAGATGAGTAAATCAGATTTTATTGAGTCTCAGCCGGTTCTACCGGTAAATCGTTACGCGCGCCCCATTCGCTCCATGCGCCGTCATACAATGCGACGTTAGAAACGCCCAGCGTGGCAAGCGCCAGCACAACCACCGCTGCCGTGACGCCTGAGCCGCAGCTGGCGATAATGGGGCGGTCAAAGCTTACGCCATGGCTGAAGAAAATAGCATCCAGTTCGTCGGTAGTTTTCAGTTCACCGTCACGAACCAGTTCTGTCCACGGTACGTTAAGCGCACCAGGCACATGGCCACGCTTGAGGCCCGGACGCGGCTCGTCAACTTCGGCATTAAAACGTGCAGCCGGTCGGGCATCGACGATCTGCGCCGTTTTTTCATGACTGGCCAGCAGTACGTCGGTAACGCGCACAACCGCTTCAGGCGTAAATGCCACGTTAAATTCACCTTCCGGTAAATCCTCATTTCCTTCTTTGAGCATTAGCTCATCGCGCTGCCAGCCAGCCAGACCGCCCGCCAGAATGGAGACATTCTCGACACCAAATGTCCGCAGCATCCACCATGCGCGTGGCGCGGAAAACAGATTGCCGTCATCGTAGACAACCAGGTGTTTATCCTGATGAACGCCCAATTCGCGCATCGCTACGGCAAAGGCTTCCGGTCGCGGCATCATATGCGGTAGCGGTGACGTATGGTCGGAAAGCGCTTCAATATCAAAAAAGACTGCGCCAGGAATATGGCCCGCGCGATACTCCTCGCCAACATCGCGATCTTCCTGTCCTGGAGGTGCCATCCGGGCATCAAGAATTTGTATTTCCGGGTCGTCAATGTGTTCGGCAAGCCAGTCGGCAGCGACAAAAAAGGCGGTGGTCATAGGCATCTCCATTTTTACCAGGTTTTGGCAAATTGTCGGATGTTTAGTGCAATGCGACAAGTAAAAGAGGCTGATTTGTCAGGCGAATCCACATTAATCACGAAAAAATAGGACAACCTGGAACAGTTACTGGCTTCCACAGCCGAAAATCTGACGCATAATAGTTGTTCTACGTAGCTAACGGGCCACTACGGCCAGGGATGAAAAATGAAACATTTACGCGTAGCGGCCTGTATGCTGATGCTGGCACTGGTTGGGTGCGATAATAATAACGAAAAATCACCGACGGCTGCGAAGCCTGATGCGCCTGCACCGCAGACTGCGCCAGCAAAAGATAAGGCCCAATTACAAAAGCTGATTCAGCAAAGTCAGGGTAAGTCGCTGACGCTGCTTGATGCCTCCGAGGTCCAACTCGACGGCGCGGCAACGCTCGTTTTGACCTTTTCCATTCCCCTCGATCCGGAACAAGATTTTTCTCGCGTAGTGCACGTTGTTGATAAAAAAAGCGGCAAAGTGGATGGTGCCTGGGAGCTGGCGCCAAATCTAAAAGAGCTACGCTTACGCCATCTCGAACCTAACCGGGAACTGGTGGTTACCATTGAGCGTGATTTGCTGGCGCTGAATAAAGCGACGTTCGCTATCGATTATGAAAAAAACATTACCACCCGCGACGTCCAGCCAAGCGTAGGGTTCGCTAGTCGCGGCTCGCTGCTGCCGGGAAAAGTGATTGAAGGGTTACCTGTGATGGCCCTTAACGTTAATAGCGTGGATGTGAACTTCTTTCGCGTAAAGCCTGAGTCGCTCGGTGCGTTTGTCAGCCAGTGGGAATACCGTAATTCGTTGTCAAACTGGGAGTCAGACAATCTGCTGAAAATGGCGGAGCTGGTTTATACCGGACGCTTTGACCTTAATCCTGAGCGTAACACCCGAGAGAGGCTGCTACTGCCACTGAGCGATATCAAGCCGTTGCAGCAAGCAGGCGTTTACATTGCGGTGATGAATCAGGCCGGACACTATAACTACAGCAATGCTGCTACGCTGTTTACGCTCAGTGACATTGGTGTCTCTGCGCACCGTTACCACAATCAACTGGATGTCTTTACGCAGAGTCTGGAAAACGGCGCTGCGCAGCAGGGTATTGAGGTCACGTTACTCAACGAAAAAGGGCAGACGCTGGCGCAGGCTACCAGCGACGCGCAGGGTCACGTCAAGCTGGAAACCGATAAAGACGCGGCCTTATTGCTGGCCCGCAAAGACGGGCAAACCACGCTGCTGGACCTGAAGATCCCGGCGTTGGATCTGGCTGAATTTGATATTGCCGGCGCGCCGGGATACAGCAAGCAGTTCTTTATGTTTGGCCCCCGTGACCTCTATCGCCCTGGCGAAACGGTGATCCTCAACGGATTACTGCGAGATAGCGACGGCAAAACGCTGCCTGACCAGCCGGTGAAGCTGGAGGTCGTTAAGCCCGACGGACAGGTGTTACGCTCGGTAGTGAGCCAGCCGGAAAACGGTCTGTATCGCTTTAGCTGGCCGCTGGACAGCAGCGCGTCAACCGGCATGTGGCATATTCGTGCCAATACTGGCGACAACCAGTCGCGGATGTGGGATTTCCACGTCGAAGATTTCATGCCTGAGCGGATGGCGCTCAATCTCACCGCCAATAAAATGCCGGTGGCTCCAACTGATGAAGTGAAGTTCTCGGTGGTGGGCTACTACCTGTACGGCGCGCCCGCCAACGGCAATGCTCTGCAAGGGCAGCTTTTCCTGCGCCCGCTGCGGGAAGCGGTGCAGGCATTACCGGGGTTCCAGTTTGGTAATATTGCCGAAGAAAATCTTTCTCGCAGCCTCGATGAGGTTCAGTTGACGCTGGATGACCACGGTCGCGGCGAAGTGACTACCAACAGCCAATGGCAGGAGACGCATTCTCCGTTACAGGTGATTCTGCAAGCCAGCCTGCTGGAGTCGGGTGGCCGTCCGGTGACGCGTCGGGTTGAACAAGCCATCTGGCCTGCGGATACGCTGCCAGGTATTCGTCCGCAGTTTGCGGCGAAAGCCGTTTATGACTACCGCACCGATACCACCGTCAATCAGCCTGGCGTTGATGAAAACAGCAATGCTGCTTTTGATATTGTGTATGCCGATGCGCAAGGCGAGAAAAAAGCGGTGTCCGGTTTACAGGTGCGTTTGATTCGTGAACGCCGTGATTATTACTGGAACTGGTCTGAAGGCGAGGGCTGGCAATCGCAGTTCGATCAAAAAGATCTGGTTGAGGGTGAGCAGACCCTGGATCTTAAGGCCGATGAGACCGGTAAAGTCAGCTTCCCTGTCGAGTGGGGTGCCTATCGCCTGGAAGTGAAAGCTCCGAATGATGCGGTGAGCAGCGTGCGCTTCTGGGCTGGTTATAGCTGGCAGGATAACAGCGACGGCAGCGGGGCAGTGCGTCCCGATCGCGTGACCCTGAAACTGGATAAACCCGGCTATCGTCCCGGCGATACCATGAAGCTACACATTGCCGCACCCGCTGCAGGCAAAGGTTACGCGATGGTGGAGTCCAGCGAAGGCCCGCTGTGGTGGCAAGAGATAGACGTACCGACGGATGGTCTTGATATCTCCATCCCGGTCGATAAAACCTGGAATCGCCATGACTTGTATCTCAGCGCGCTGGTGGTTCGTCCTGGCGACAAGTCTCGTTCGGCAACGCCAAAGCGGGCAGTCGGCTTACTGCATTTGCCGTTAGGCGATGAAAACCGTCGTCTGGCGCTGGCGCTGGAAAGCCCGGCGAAAATGCGTCCAAATCAGCCGTTGACCGTCAAGATTAAAGCCAGCGTTAAAAATGGCGACGTGCCAAAACAGGTTAACGTGCTGGTCTCAGCCGTTGACAGCGGGGTGTTGAACATTACCGATTACGCCACGCCGGATCCGTGGCAGGCGTTTTTCGGGCAAAAACGCTATGGCGCGGATATTTATGATATTTACGGCCAGGTGATCGAAGGGCAAGGACGTCTGGCGGCGCTGCGCTTTGGTGGTGATGGCGATGAGTTAAAACGCGGCGGCAAGCCACCGGTTAATCACGTCAATATCGTGGCGCAACAGGCGCTGCCGGTGACGCTTAACGAGCAGGGCGAAGGTACGGTGACGTTACCAATTGGTGATTTCAACGGCGAGCTGCGGGTAATGGCGCAAGCCTGGACGGCGGATGACTTTGGCAGTAGCGAAAGCAAAGTGATTGTCGCCGCGCCGGTAATTACTGAACTGAACATGCCGCGCTTTCTGGCGGGGGGCGATACCTCGCGCCTGACGCTGGACGTGACCAACCTGACTGACAAACCGCAAACGCTGATTATTAATCTCGCGGCCAGCGGTTTACTGGAGCTGATGGGGCAAGATCCCGCCCCGGTGAATCTGGCGCCAGGCGTACGGACTACGCTGTTTATTCCGGTGCGTGCGCGGGAGGGCTTTGGCGATGGCGAAATTCAGGCGCAAATTAGCGGTCTGAATCTACCGGGTGAAACGCTGCCTGTTCAGCATAAACAGTGGAAAATTGGCGTGCGACCGGCGTTCCCGGCGCAAACTGTTAATTACGGCGTCGCACTTCAGCCGGGCGCAACCTGGCAGCTTCCGGGCGAAGAACTGACGAATTTCTCTCCTGTGACGATGCAGGGACAACTGCTGTTCAGCGGTAAACCACCGCTGAATCTGGCGCGCTATATCCGTGAACTGAAAGCTTACCCTTACGGTTGCCTCGAGCAAACGGCGAGCGGGTTGTTCCCATCCTTATACACCAATGCCGCGCAGTTGAAGGCGTTAGGTATCGCGGGCGACAGCGATGAAAAACGCCGTGCGGCAGTAGAGATTGGCATCTCTCGTTTACTGCAAATGCAGCGTGATAACGGCGGTTTTGCGCTGTGGGATAAGAACGGGTCGGAAGAGTACTGGCTGACCGCGTATGTGATGGATTTCCTCGTTCGCGCGAATGAACAGGGCTATAGCGTTCCGGCAGAGGTGATTAACCGGGGTAACGAGCGGCTGCTGCGCTATTTGCAGGATCCGGGCATGATGTCGATTCGCTATACCGACGACGCATCAGCAAGCCGGTTTGCCGTACAGGCCTACGCCGCGCTGGTGCTGGCTCGTCAGCAGAAAGCCCCGCTCGGCGCGCTGCGTGAGATCTGGGAGCGTCGTGCACAGGCGGCTTCCGGTTTACCGCTGATGCAACTGGGGATAGCGCTGAAAAACATGGGCGACGCCAACCGCAGTGAACAAGCGTTGACGCTGGCGCTGAATACGCCACGTCGCGATGCGCAGCAGTGGATGGCGGATTACGGCAGTCAGCTACGTGACAACGCGCTGATGCTGGCATTGTTGGAAGAGAACAAGCTTAAACCTGAAGTGCAGAATACGCTGCTGAACACCTTGTCAGAACAGGCCTTTGGGCAGCGCTGGCTCTCTACTCAGGAAAACAATGCGCTGTTCCTTGCCGCGCGTACGTTGCAGGACTTGCCTGGCTCGTGGCAGGCGCAAACGTCACTCTCTGAACAGCCGCTAGCCGGGGAGAAATCACAAACGCGTAATCTGGATGCTGACGCGCTGTCTACGCTGAACGTCACCAATACCGGTAATCTGCCGCTGTGGCTGCGTCTGGATGTGAGCGGTTACCCGCAAACCTCGCCGACGCCTGCCAGCAACGTCCTGCACATCGAGCGTCAGATCCTGGGGCTCGACGGGAACAGCAAAGCGCTGGATTCTCTGCGCAGCGGCGAGCTGGTACTGGTCTGGCTGGAGGTGAAAGCCAGCCAGAACGTACCGGATGCGCTGGTGGTTGACTTACTGCCAGCCGGCCTGGAGCTGGAAAACCAGAATCTGGCCAACGGCAGCGCCAGCCTGCAGGACAGCGGCAGCGAGGTAGCGAATTTGCTCAATCAGATGCAGCAGGCGGATATCCAGCACGTTGAGTTCCGTGACGATCGCTTTGTCGCCGCGGTAGCGGTCAACGAAGGGCAGCCGGTGACGCTGGTCTATCTGGCGCGGGCGGTAACGCCGGGGACCTATCAGGTTCCTGTGCCGCAGGTGGAGTCAATGTATGTTCCGCAGTGGCGCGCGACCGGTGCGACAGAGGGGCTTTTGATTGTCAGACCGTAAATGATGCGCGGGTTGGGGAAACGCGGCTGCTGGCTCTGGCTGGCAGCCGTTGCGCTATTGCTGGTAGCGTGGGTTTGGGCGGCAGATAAAATCTGGCCGCTGCCGCTTCACGAAGTCGATCCGGCACGTGTCGTGGTGGCTTACGATGGTACGCCGCTATGGCGCTTCGCCGACGCGGACGGCATCTGGCGTTATCCGGTGACTATTGATGAGGTGTCCCCCCGTTACCTTGAGGCGTTAATCAACTACGAAGACCGCTGGTTCTGGAAACATCCCGGCGTCAATCCGTTTTCAGTGCTGCGCGCGGCATGGCAGGACCTCTCCTCAGGTCGCGTCGTTTCAGGCGGCAGTACGCTCACCATGCAGGTCGCACGATTGCTCGATCCCCACCCGCGAACTTTCGGCGGCAAGTTCCGCCAGCTCTGGCGCGCATTGCAGCTGGAATGGCATCTTTCTAAGCGCGACATCCTGACGCTATATCTTAACCGTGCGCCGTTTGGCGGCACGCTGCAGGGCGTGGGTGCTGCGAGCTGGGCCTACCTTGGTAAATCTCCCACACAGTTGAGTTATTCCGATGCCGCGCTGCTGGCCGTGTTGCCGCAGGCACCGAGCCGTCTGCGCCCGGACCGCTGGCCGGACCGCGCTGAAGCGGCGCGCAATAAAGTGCTTGAGCGCATGGCGACGCAGGGCGTTTGGCCTGCCAGACAGGTGCAGGAGTCATGCGAAGAACCGGTCTGGCTGGCGCCCAGACAAATGCCGCAGTTAGCGCCGTTATTCTCGCGCATGATGCTGGGAAAAAGCCGGAGCGATAAAATCGTGACCACCCTTGACGCCGGATTGCAGCGCCAACTGGAAGAGCTGGCGCAAAACTGGAAGGGCCGCTTACCTGCGCGCAGTTCGCTGGCGATGATTGTGGTCGATCACACTGATATGAGCGTGCGTGGCTGGGTGGGGTCGGTAGATATGAATGACGACTCCCGCTTTGGCCATGTGGATATGGTGAATGCGATCCGCTCGCCGGGCTCGGTGCTGAAGCCGTTTATCTATGGTCTGGCGCTGGATGACGGATTAATTCATCCTGCTTCATTGTTGCAGGATGTGCCGCGTCGAACCGGAGATTATCGACCAGGGAATTTTGACAGTGGTTTTCATGGTCCGGTGAGTATGAGCGAAGCGCTGGTGCGCTCGCTAAATTTACCCGCCGTGCAGGTACTTGAAGCCTATGGCCCGAAGCGTTTTGCCGCATCGTTACGTAACGTTGGCTTACCGCTGTATCTGCCCGCAGGTGCCGCACCGAATCTGTCGCTGATTTTGGGCGGGGCAGGGGCCAGACTGGAAGACATGGCGGCGGCGTACAGTGCCTTTGCCCGTCAGGGAAAAGCGGGAAAACTGCGCCTGCAGCCAGACGATCCACTGCTGGAGCGTCCGTTGATGTCGGTAGGCGCGGCGTGGATTATTCGCCGCATTATGGCTGACGAAGCGCAACCGCTGCCGGATAACGCGCTGAGCAGAGTGGTTCCGCTGGCGTGGAAAACGGGTACCAGTTATGGCTATCGCGATGCGTGGGCGATTGGCGTTAACGCCCGTTATGTGATGGGGATCTGGACCGGCAGACCCGACGGTACGCCGGTGGTGGGCCAGTTTGGTTTTGCCAGCGCCGTGCCGCTGCTCAATCAGGTCAACAATCTTTTGCTCTCTCGCGGGACAAATCAGCCGGAGGATCCGCGCCCTGAATCTGTTAGCCGCGGCGTAGTGTGCTGGCCGGGCGGGCAGTCACTTGCTCCGGGAGACAGCAACTGTCGACGCCGTCTGGCAACCTGGCTGCTGGAGGGCAGCCAGCCGCCCACGTTGTTATTGCCCGAACAGGAGGGGGTGAGTGGCATTCGTTTCCCCGTCTGGCTGGATGATGAAGGCAAACGTGTGGCGGCGGATTGCCCGCAGGCGCGCGAACAAACGTTAATCGTCTGGCCTTTACCGCTGGAGCCATGGCTGCCGGAGTCAGAGCGCCGTGGGGCGAGATTACCGCCGGTTTCTGCCACGTGTCCGCCGCTGGGGCAGGATGCTTCGCTGCCGTTGCAGTTGACAGGGGTTCGTGATGGCGCGATTGTGAAGCGTTTACCCGGTTCTGCGCTGGCCTCATTGCCGGTACAAACCAGCGGTGGGACTGGCGATCGCTGGTGGTTTCTTAACGGTGAACGGCTGGATGAACGCGGACGCCGTCTTACGCTACGGCTGGCGACCAAAGGGGATTATCAACTGCTGGTGATGGATGACGCCGGACAGGTGGCGACGGTGAGATTTTCGTTGCAGTAGACCACCAGGTGACTTTTGTTGCTAAAATTCATCTTATTTTAAAGAAATGTTATCTTCGTCAATAGTCAATTGCCGGGATGCTCTTTATAATCCGCGCCAGGTAAACAACAACAAAACATCTTTTTCAGAGGTAATCATGGCTATTGAACGTACTTTTTCCATCATCAAACCAAACGCGGTGGCAAAAAACGTTATTGGGAGCATCTTTGCGCGCTTTGAAGCAGCAGGGTTCAAAATTGTCGGTACTAAAATGCTGCACCTGACCGTTGAGCAGGCGCGTGGCTTCTATGCTGAGCATGATGGTAAGCCGTTCTTTGACGGTCTGGTTGAATTCATGACCTCCGGTCCAATCGTTGTTTCTGTTCTGGAAAGCGAAAATGCCGTACAGCGTCACCGTGATCTGCTGGGTGCAACCAACCCGGCGAATGCGCTGGCGGGTACTCTGCGTGCAGACTACGCTGATAGCTTCACTGAGAACGGTACTCACGGTTCCGACTCCGTTGAATCTGCCGCGCGTGAAATCGCCTATTTCTTCGGTGAAGGCGAGGTTTGCCCGCGCAGGCGCTAATCTCCTGCGTCTTTCACATCGCATCGTTTTCTATGCTTTCGGGGAGGCTCGAACGTGTAGCTTTCCTGCGATGCGAAATCCTTTGGAGAGGAATTAGCGATTTACATATTATTTTCGCTAATGCTTCGTGCAAACGTGGCATCCCTGCGCCAGACTTTGTACAATGCAACGCCCCGGAAGAGCAGAACGCTTGCCGGGGCGTTTCTTTTTAACCCTCCACGGGCCACAACGTGTAACAACGAGGCCGGAAAAAATTATGTCTGAATTAGTTAACACCTCTGAAGTCGTCATTCCTGCGGTTCCAAATAAAAATGGAAAAATTAACCTGCTGGATCTGAACCGTCAGCAAATGCGCGAATTCTTCAAAGATATGGGTGAAAAACCGTTTCGTGCCGATCAGGTCATGAAGTGGATGTACCACTATTGCAGCGACAACTTTGATGACATGACTGACATCAATAAAGTGCTGCGTAACAAGCTGAAAGAAGTGGCTGAAATTCGCGCCCCGGAAGTGGTGGAAGAGCAGCGTTCCTCTGACGGTACGATCAAATGGGCCATCGCGGTTGGCGATCAGCGCGTAGAAACCGTGTATATCCCGGAAGACGATCGCGCGACCCTGTGTGTTTCTTCACAGGTCGGTTGCGCATTAGAGTGTAAATTCTGCTCTACGGCGCAACAGGGCTTTAACCGTAACCTGCGGGTGTCGGAAATCATTGGTCAGGTCTGGCGTGCGGCGAAAATCGTCGGTGCGGTGAAAGCAACGGGCGTGCGTCCTATCACTAACGTGGTGATGATGGGGATGGGCGAGCCGCTGCTCAACCTGACCAACGTGGTGCCAGCGATGGAAATCATGCTGGATGACTTCGGTTTTGGGCTGTCCAAGCGTCGCGTCACGCTCTCCACCTCAGGCGTTGTCCCTGCGCTGGATAAGCTGGGCGATATGATTGATGTCGCGCTGGCGATTTCTCTGCATGCGCCGAACGATGAAATTCGTGACGAAATTGTACCTATCAACAAAAAGTACAATATCGAAACATTCCTTGGCGCGGTTCGTCGTTATCTGGAGAAGTCCAACGCTAACCAGGGTCGTGTGACCATTGAGTATGTGATGTTAGATCACATCAATGATGGTACTGAACACGCGCATCAGTTGGCAGAGCTGCTGAAAGATACGCCGTGTAAGATTAACCTGATCCCGTGGAACCCGTTCCCAGGCGCGCCATATGGCCGTAGCTCTAACAGCCGTATCGATCGTTTCTCCAAAGTGTTGATGAGCTATGGTTTCACTACCATCGTGCGTAAAACACGTGGAGATGACATCGATGCAGCCTGCGGTCAGCTGGCGGGTGACGTTATCGACCGTACCAAGCGTACTCTGCGTAAGCGTATGCAGGGCGACGCTATCGATATCAAGACCGTTTGATGTTGAGTGCACTACGGTATAATTCATGTACCGTAGTGCAACGTAAGCCAAATGAGGTTCTTTGTTGTTTTCGTGAGGTCAATAATAACGGTGCGTTTTTGTCGACTTTAAGGCAGTATGTAACGGCGCAACAAGCCTTTAGCCCTCAGGTTTACGTTGTTTTGTCTTTGATAGTCTGACCGTTTTATACTGTCTGACGAAGGTTAACTGACCAGATGTTTCGCGGTGTGGGTGAGCATTGTGGCTCGCCGGCATCAGAACCCAAATTTACGCAGCTGTAGCGAATGAATACTGAAGCCACGCACGACAAAAATGAAGCACTATCCACCGGCGTTCGTCTGCGCAATGCCCGTGAACAACTCGGATTCAGCCAGCAGGCAGTCGCGGAGCGACTTTGCCTGAAGGTCTCCACGGTACGTGATATTGAAGAAGATAAGGCACCAGCCGATCTCGCTTCAACATTCCTGCGCGGTTATATCCGTTCTTATGCGCGTCTGGTGCATATTCCTGAAGAAGAACTGTTGCCAGGGCTGGAAAAACAGGCTCCGATTCGCCCAGCCAAAGTCGCACCGATGCAGAGCTTCTCGCTCGGTAAGCGTCGTAAAAAACGCGACGGCTGGTTAATGACCTTTACCTGGCTGGTGCTGTTTGTCGTTGTCGGACTGACGGGAGCCTGGTGGTGGCAGAACCATAAAGCGCAGCAGGAAGAGATCACCACCATGGCCGATCAATCCTCCGCTGAGCTGAATGCCGGTAAAGATGGTGCGCAGAACGTACCGTTAGATACCAGCGCCGCAGCGGGCCAGGATACTACCCCGGCTCCAGACGATGGCGCGGTGGCGGACGCAGCGCCTACGCCAGATGTTGCTGCGACCCCGGCACCTGCCGCTGATGCGCAGCAGAATGCCGTTGTGGCACCTTCTCAGGCTAACGTCGATACAGCAACTGCTGCGCCAGCTACCGCGGCGCCGCTGCCGACTGACCAGGCGGGTGTCACTACCCCAGCCGCCGATCCTAACGCACTGGTAATGAACTTTACCGCCGATTGCTGGCTGGAAGTGACCGATGCGACCGGAAAAAAACTGTTCAGTGGTATGCAGCGTAAGGACGGCAATCTGAATCTGACGGGTCAGGCGCCGTACAAACTGAAAATTGGCGCTCCGGCGGCAGTGCAGATTCAGTTCCAGGGTAAACCTGTCGATCTGAGTCGTTTTATCAGAACTAACCAGGTTGCGCGTCTGACCGTTAATGCCGAACAATCACCGGCTCAGTAACAGACGGCAATGCGGGAGATTTTTTAATGCATAACCAGGCTCCAATTCAACGTAGAAAATCGACACGCATTTACGTTGGGAACGTGCCGATCGGCGATGGCGCGCCCATCGCCGTACAGTCTATGACCAATACGCGTACCACAGATGTGGATGCGACGGTTAATCAGATCAAAGCGCTGGAACGCGTCGGCGCAGATATTGTTCGTGTCTCTGTACCGACAATGGATGCCGCAGAAGCGTTCAAGCTTATCAAACAGCAGGTTAATGTCCCGCTGGTTGCCGATATTCACTTCGACTATCGTATCGCGCTGAAGGTGGCGGAATACGGCGTCGATTGCCTGCGTATCAACCCAGGCAATATCGGTAATGAAGAGCGTATCCGCATGGTAGTGGACTGCGCTCGTGATAAAAATATTCCTATCCGTATCGGCGTCAACGCCGGATCGCTGGAAAAAGATCTGCAGGAAAAATACGGTGAACCGACGCCGCAGGCGCTGCTGGAATCCGCTATGCGCCATGTGGATCACCTCGATCGTCTGAACTTCGATCAATTCAAAGTCAGCGTTAAAGCGTCTGACGTTTTCCTCGCCGTAGAATCCTATCGCCTGCTGGCGAAACAGATCGATCAACCGCTGCATTTGGGGATCACCGAAGCCGGTGGTGCACGCAGTGGGGCGGTAAAATCAGCGATCGGTTTAGGATTGCTGTTGTCCGAAGGGATCGGCGATACGCTGCGTGTCTCTCTGGCAGCGGATCCGGTGGAAGAGATCAAGGTTGGCTTCGATATACTGAAATCGCTGCGCATTCGTGCGCGCGGGATCAACTTTATCGCCTGCCCAACCTGCTCGCGTCAGGAGTTCGACGTTATCGGTACGGTTAACGCGCTGGAACAACGTCTGGAAGATATCATTACGCCAATGGATGTTTCGATCATCGGCTGCGTGGTGAACGGTCCTGGCGAAGCGCTGGTTTCTACGCTGGGCGTGACGGGTGGTAACAAGAAAAGCGGTCTGTATGAAGACGGCGTGCGTAAGGATCGACTCGATAACGACGATATGATTACGCAGCTTGAAGCCCGCATTCGCGCCAAAGCGAGTATCCTGGACGAAGCGCGTCGTATCGACGTGCAGCAGCTTGAAAAATAACAACGTGATGGGAAGCGGCGTGCTTCCCGTGTATGATTGAACCCGCATGGCGCCCGCATTGTTCGGGTTAGCGCTGAGGGTTCATTTTTATATTCATAAAGAGAATAAACGTGGCAAAAAACATTCAAGCCATTCGCGGCATGAACGATTATCTGCCTGGCGAAACCGCCATCTGGCAGCGCATTGAAGGCACTCTCAAAAACGTGCTCGGTAGCTACGGTTACAGTGAAATCCGCTTGCCGATTGTAGAGCAGACCCCGTTATTCAAACGCGCGATCGGTGAAGTCACCGACGTGGTTGAAAAAGAGATGTATACCTTTGAAGACCGTAATGGCGACAGCCTGACGTTGCGTCCTGAAGGGACTGCGGGCTGCGTACGCGCCGGCATCGAACATGGTCTCCTGTACAATCAGGAACAGCGTCTGTGGTATATCGGGCCGATGTTCCGCCACGAACGTCCGCAAAAAGGGCGCTATCGTCAATTCCATCAGCTGGGTGTTGAAGTGTTTGGCCTGCAAGGCCCGGACATCGATGCTGAACTGATTATGCTGACCGCTCGCTGGTGGCGCGCGCTGGGTATTTCTCAGCATGTCAGCCTTGAGCTGAACTCAATTGGTTCGCTTGAAGCCCGCGCTAACTACCGTGATGCGCTGGTCGCCTACCTGGAACAGCACAAAGAGAAACTGGACGAAGACTGCAAGCGCCGTATGTACACTAACCCGCTGCGCGTTCTCGACTCCAAAAACCCGGAAGTACAGGCGCTGCTCAACGACGCACCTGCGCTGGGCGACTATCTTGATGACGACTCTCGCGAGCACTTTGCGGGCCTGTGCAAACTGCTGGAATCCGCAGGTATTGCCTACACCGTCAATCAGCGTCTGGTTCGTGGTCTTGATTATTACAACCGCACCGTATTTGAGTGGGTCACCAGCAGCCTGGGCTCTCAGGGTACAGTGTGTGCCGGTGGGCGTTACGACGGTCTGGTAGAGCAACTTGGCGGTCGCGCAACGCCGGCCGTAGGCTTTGCCATGGGTCTGGAACGACTTGTTTTGTTGGTTCAGGCAGTTAATCCGGAATTTAACGCAGATCCTGTTGTCGATATATACCTGGTCGCTTCGGGGGCGGATACGCAGTCGGCGGCAATGCGGCTTGCAGAACGTCTGCGCGATGAAGTTCCTGGTGTGAAACTGATGACAAACCACGGTGGCGGCAACTTTAAGAAACAGTTCGCCCGCGCCGACAAGTGGGGCGCCCGCGTTGCACTGGTACTGGGCGAGTCCGAAGTGGCTGACGGTACTGTTGTAGTGAAGGATTTGCGCTCTGGTGAGCAAACGGCAGTAGCGCAGGATAGCGTTGCCGCGCATTTGCGCACTCTACTGGGCTAAGGAGAAGGACAGCGTGGAAATTTACGAGAACGAAAACGACCAGATTGATGCAGTAAAACGCTTCTTTGCTGAAAACGGCAAAGCGCTGGCTGTTGGGGTCATTTTAGGGGTTGGCGCGCTGGTTGGCTGGCGTTACTGGACCAGCCATCAGACGGAGTCCGCACGCTCTGCTTCTCTGGCATATCAAAATACGGTGACTGCGGTTAGCGCGGGTAAACCGGATAGTCTTCCTGCTGCAGAGAAATTTGCCGCAGAAAACAAAAATACCTACGGCGCGTTAGCTTCACTGGAACTGGCGCAGCAGTTTGTTGACCAAAATGAACTTGAGAAAGCCGCAAGCCAGCTGCAACAAGGCTTAGCAGCGACCAGCGATGAGAATCTCAAAGCGGTGATTAACCTGCGTCTGGCTCGTGTTCAGGTTCAGCTTAAACAGGCTGATACCGCGCTGAAAACACTCGACACCATTAAAGGTGAAGGGTGGACGGCCATTGTTGCCGACCTGCGCGGTGAAGCATTGCTGAGCAAAGGCGATAAACAAGGTGCGCGTAGCGCATGGGAAGCGGGCGTGAAAAGCGATGCCTCTCCTGCTCTGAGCGAAATGATGCAGATGAAAATCAATAATTTGTCCATCTGAGAGGGACCCGATGCAATTGCGTAAATTACTTCTGCCAGGGCTGCTTTCCGTTACCCTATTGAGCGGCTGTTCACTGTTTAGTGGCGAAGAAGATGTCGTTAAGATGTCCCCATTACCGGTGGTTGAAAACCAGTTTACTCCGTCTACGGACTGGAGCACCTCTGTAGGTAACGGTATTGGTGATTTCTATTCCAATCTTCATCCTGCGCTGGCGGATAACGTTGTCTATGCAGCCGATCGCGCCGGCGTCGTTAAGGCGTTAAATGCGGACGACGGCAAAGAAGTCTGGTCTGTTAATCTGGGTGAGAAAGACGGCTGGTTCTCCCGCGCATCTGCACAGCTTTCTGGCGGTGTAACCGTGTCCGGTGGCCATGTTTACATTGGCAGCGAAAAAGCGCAGGTTTATGCGCTGAACACCAGCGATGGTACCACCGCATGGCAGACGAAAGTTGCCGGTGAAGCGCTGTCTCGTCCTGTTGTGAGCGATGGCGTGGTATTAATCCACACCAGTAACGGTCAGTTGCAGGCCTTGAACGAAGCTGACGGCGCTATCAAATGGACCGTTAACCTCGACATGCCTTCTCTGTCTCTGCGCGGCGAATCTGCCCCAGCGACCGCCTTTGGCGCAGCTATCGTTGGCGGTGATAACGGCCGCGTAAGCGCCGTGCTGATGCAGCAGGGCCAGATGATTTGGCAGCAGCGTATTTCTCAGGCGACAGGTCCAACGGAAATCGATCGTCTGAGCGACGTTGATACCACGCCGGTTATCGTCAATGGCGTTGTCTACGCGCTGGCTTATAATGGTAACCTGACGGCGCTGGATCTGCGCAGCGGTCAGATCATGTGGAAACGTGAACTGGGCTCAGTGAATGATTTCATCGTCGACGGTAACCGTATCTACCTGGTTGACCAGAACGACCGTGTACTGGCGCTGACCACCGACGGCGGTGTGACGCTGTGGACGCAAAGCGATCTGCTGCACCGTCTGCTGACGTCCCCGGTATTGTATAACGGCAATCTGGTCGTGGGTGATAGCGAAGGCTACCTGCACTGGATTAACGTTGACGATGGCCGCTTTGTCGCCCAGCAGAAAGTTGACAGCTCTGGTTTCCTGACCGAGCCGGTCTCTGCTGATGGTAAACTGCTGATCCAGGCGAAAGACGGTACGCTGTACTCTATTACGCGTTAATCGTCCCGGCCGCTCGCTTTGAAAAACGGCTCCTGGTGCAGGGGCCGTTTTACTGTTTTTAACAACGGCGCAAAAAATGTGCCCGTTGTCTGATGATTTATTAAATGAGGCTTTAAACATGGTACCTGTGGTCGCGCTTGTCGGGCGCCCTAACGTTGGCAAATCCACGTTATTTAACCGTCTAACTCGCACCCGAGATGCGCTGGTTGCGGATTTCCCGGGTCTGACTCGTGACCGTAAGTACGGTCGTGCGGAAATTGAAGGCCGCGAGTTTATCTGTATTGATACCGGCGGTATTGATGGCACCGAAGACGGTGTAGAAACCCGCATGGCGGAACAGTCGCTGTTGGCGATCGAAGAAGCGGACGTTGTGCTGTTCATGGTAGATGCGCGTGCTGGCCTGATGCCTGCGGATGAAGCCATTGCGAAACATCTGCGTTCGCGCCAGAAACCGACGTTCCTGGTAGCCAACAAAACTGACGGACTCGATCCTGATCAGGCGGTCGTCGATTTCTACTCGCTGGGTCTGGGTGAAATTTATCCGATCGCGGCATCCCATGGTCGTGGTGTTCTCAGCCTGCTGGAGCATGTTCTGCTGCCGTGGATGGATGACGTTGCTCCTCAGGAAGAAGTGGATGAAGATGCAGAATATTGGGCGCAACTGGAAGCCGAAGAGAACGGTGAAGAGGAGCCTGAAGACGACTTCAATCCGCAGGACCTGCCGATCAAACTGGCGATTGTTGGTCGCCCGAACGTAGGTAAGTCCACGCTTACTAACCGTATTCTCGGCGAAGACCGCGTAGTGGTTTACGACATGCCGGGGACCACGCGTGACAGTATTTATATCCCGATGCAACGCGATGAGCGCGAATATGTGCTCATCGATACCGCGGGCGTGCGTAAGCGCGGCAAAATTACCGAAGCAGTAGAAAAATTCTCAGTTATCAAAACGCTGCAGGCGATTGAAGATGCCAACGTGGTGATGCTGGTGATTGATGCGCGCGAAGGTATTTCCGATCAGGACCTGTCGCTGCTGGGCTTTATCCTCAATAGTGGGCGTTCACTTGTAATTGTGGTCAACAAGTGGGATGGCCTGACGCAGGAAGTGAAAGAGCAGGTCAAAGAGACTTTGGACTTCCGTCTGGGCTTTATTGATTTTGCGCGTGTACACTTCATCTCTGCGCTGCACGGCAGCGGCGTGGGTAATCTGTTTGAATCGGTCCGCGAAGCGTATGACAGCTCTACCCGTCGCGTTAGCACCGCGATGCTGACGCGCATTATGACTATGGCGGCAGAAGATCATCAGCCGCCGCTGGTGCGTGGTCGTCGTGTGAAGCTGAAATATGCCCACGCCGGTGGTTATAACCCACCAATCGTGGTGATTCACGGCAACCAGGTCAAAGACCTGCCGGATTCCTACAAGCGCTATCTGATGAACTATTTCCGTAAGTCTTTGGATGTAATGGGGACGCCGATCCGCATTCAGTTCAAAGAAGGGGAAAACCCGTTTGCGAACAAGCGTAATACGCTGACGCCGACGCAGATGCGCAAACGTAAGCGTTTGATAAAACACATCAAAAAAAGCAAGTAACCGTTGCTGATGCTGATAAAAACCCGTGCTTGTCGCGGGTTTTTTTTCGAAGTTTCATCGCCAGCCTCAGCCCGTGCGATGTCAATCACTATTCATTTTTTACCAAGTTTAAATCTAAGAAAGTAGACATTTGTCGAGTTTTCGTCTTAAAGTCCGGGGGCTGGTACTAGACAAAACTAGCCTTAGGTTATCAAATGGTTAAATAAATTTTCGCCGCATGTAAAAAATCGGTCAGATACGTAACTGGCTGGCGTACATCGCGGTGTTTACACACACGACGACATAACTTTCGGGAGAATTATGCAATCCTCTGTTAATCAAAAAGAAAGCCGAACTTTCTTCGGCCATCCTTATCCGCTCGGCTCGCTGTTCTTCACAGAGATGTGGGAGCGCTTCTCGTTTTATGGCATTCGCCCGTTACTGATCCTGTTTATGGCTGCTACCGTTTATGACGGCGGCATGGGGCTGGCACGTGAAAATGCCTCGGCGATTGTGGGTATCTTTGCCGGTACGATGTACCTCGCTGCGCTGCCGGGTGGCTGGCTGGCTGATAACTGGCTCGGCCAACAGAAAGCGGTGTGGTACGGTTCCATCCTGATTGCCCTCGGCCATCTGTCAATTGCGCTCTCCGCCATTATGGGGAACAACCTGTTCTTTATTGGTCTGATGTTTATCGTGCTCGGCTCCGGTCTGTTTAAGACCTGTATTTCGGTCATGGTTGGCACGCTGTATAAAAAAGGCGATGCGCGTCGCGACGGCGGTTTCTCGCTGTTCTACATGGGCATCAACATGGGGTCGTTTATCGCGCCGCTGATTTCCGGCTGGCTGATTAAAACCCATGGCTGGCACTGGGGCTTTGGCATCGGTGGTATCGGGATGTTGGTGGCGTTGATCATTTTCCGTGTATTTGCCGTTCCATCAATGAAACGCTACGACAGCGAAGTGGGGCTCGACTCCACCTGGAATAGCCCGGTAGTGAAACGTAACGGCGTGGGCGCGTGGCTGTTGGCGCTGGCTGTCGGTGCGGCGGTTATCGTTACGCTGATAGCGCAAGGCGTGATTGTAATTAATCCGGTCGCGGTTGCCAGCATGCTGGTGTACGTGATTGCAGCCTCCGTTGCGCTCTACTTTATCTACCTGTTCATCTTTGCCGGTCTGAACCGTAAAGAGCGCGCCAGACTGCTGGTCTGCTTTATCCTGCTGGTTTCCGCCGCGTTCTTCTGGTCCGCGTTTGAGCAGAAGCCAACCTCATTCAACCTGTTCGCCAACGACTACACTAACCGTATGATCGGTGATTTTGAAATCCCGGCGGTCTGGTTCCAGTCGATAAACGCGCTGTTTATTATCCTGCTGGCACCGGTATTCAGTTGGGCATGGCCGAAGCTGGCAAGCATGAATATTCGCCCGAGTAGCATCACCAAGTTTGTTATCGGTATCCTCTTTGCGGCGGCAGGCTTCGGTCTGATGATGATGGCGGCGCAAAACGTTCTCAGTAACGGCGGGGCAGGCGTTTCTCCATTCTGGCTGGTGGGCAGTATCCTGATGCTGACGCTTGGCGAGCTGTGCCTGAGTCCGATCGGTCTGGCGACAATGACGCTGCTGGCGCCGGAAAGAATGCGCGGGCAGATGATGGGCCTGTGGTTCTGCGCCAGTGCGCTGGGCAACCTGGCCGCAGGTTTGATTGGCGGTCATGTGAAGGCTGACCAACTGGATATGCTGCCGGATCTCTTCGCACGCTGCTCGATTGCGCTGCTGATCTGCGCTGCGGTACTGATCATCCTCATTGTTCCGATTCGTCGCATGCTGGAGAATACGCAAACTAAACCGGCAACTAGCGCCTGATAACACCTCGATTGTGCCGGGGCAGACGTTATGTCCCGGCTATTCAATTAACGAGGTAAGAGCATGCTGTTAGGATTTGTTGGGCTTGGTGCAGTCGTTGAAACGGCATACTTGCCCGCATTACGTAATATGTTCGGTGATGCACTACGCTGTGTGGGATTTGATGTTCAATCCGCAAAGCAGCCCGCAGACGTGACACGCTGTGCGTCGCTCGCTGAACTTCTTGCAATGCCGCTTGATACCCTGTTTATTACCACCGCATCCCTGCATCACCTCGATGTGCTTGAACAGGCGCTGGCGGCTCCCATCGCTCGTATTGTGGTCGAAAAGCCTATTGTCGCCACGCTTTCCCAAATTGAAAAACTGAAAACGCTGCTGACTCAACCGGATGCTGCCAACCGCGTGCTGGCACTCGACCATTGGATGGCACGCAATGGTGCAATGCAGCTGGCGTTGGGCAAACTCGGAGCGCAGTGGCAGGGCGATATTCCACAACAGGCACTTGTCTCTCACTTTTCACACATTGCTAAAATCGACGGTTTTTTGCAGGAACCGAGCGGGTTTAATGCTGTTGGAGAACCTATTGCGCTAAACTTTGCCACCGGTGAGCCGGATACCCGTGAGCTTCGTCATCCGGACGGTGTGATTCTGGACATTGGCACACATGTACTGGCAATGCTGCGTGAAACAGTGCGTTACCTGGGCGGTAATGACAGTATGACCTTGCAGGTGAAAAGCTCTAAAGACCGTCTGGGACGTAATATTGTAGAGGGCGACCTGACCACAGCAGAAGGAGAGGCGCATCTGCAGGGACAGATTAGCGGCATTCCGCTGGACATCTGGCTGAATAAATACGCGGGGCCGGCTGGCGGACAAAAAGGCTTGCGCCTTTGTCTGCGCGATGGTCGTGTCATTAGCCATGATCGCCGTGGTGTCGAGGATGTGCTCGAATTGATTGACGGTGATGTTGTACAACGCTGGAGTCTGCCTGGTAGTGTATATGCCCATTGTCTGGCGGAGCATATTCTGGGCGCGCAAAGTCTGTTTGAACGCAGTCCACAGGAAGTGAGCCGCACGACGCAGCGCAGGCTGGAGGAAGTGGAGTGCCTGTTAACGTTACAGCAGCAGTTACGCGGGCGGCATTAAACGCATCGTGTTAAACTCAGCGCAGTAATGGATCCCTGTACTGGAGTCGCTATGTCTATTATTTGCCCGGATTGTCATGCAGAGCTGGAGCCGCAAAACGGTATGGCGCACTGTGATAACTGTAATAAAGATATTCAGTTAGAAGCGCACTGCCCGGAGTGCAATCAGCCGCTGCAGGTGCTTAAAGCCTGTGGTGCGGTGGATTATTTCTGCCAGAACGGTCATGGCCTTATCTCGAAGAAACGCGTGGCGTTTGTGCCGCTTTAATCCTGTTTTTTCCTGCGTGTTTTCTTTGTCTTCGTGACAGCTCTCACTTCGCTTTCCACCCATCCGTCAGACAGGCGGGTGGTGAGCACATCACCTGCTGTAACCTGTTTAGTCTGTTTCAGCACTTCACCCTCTTTTGCGGTCGTCACGCTATAACCGCGCGCCAGTGTAGCCAGTGGGCTGACTGCCTCAAGATGGGTAACCGCGTTGCCAAAACGCTCGCGCTGTTCGCTTAAACGCGCACGGATATTTTCCGCCAGGCGGTATTCCAGCTGCTGAATGCGTGTTTGCGCACGGTAAATACGCGGCTGCGGGTTTTGCTGATTCAGACGCTGCAGCATGCGCTGCTGACGCTGATTTGCCTGTTTAATCTTATTCTCAAGTGCGAAGTTCATTCTCTGACGCAGTCGTTCCAGCACGGTCTGCTGACGGGCCAGACGCAGTTGCGGATGCTGCTGTTGCAAGCGGTGATGAAGCTGGGTAAACCGACGAGTACGATTGGCGAGGTAGTAGTCCATCGCCATCTCCAGACGCTGCTGACCATGCTGTATTTGACGCAGCAGTTCAAGCTGATTACGGCTGACAATTTCTGCTGCCGCCGACGGCGTAGGTGCCCGTAAATCTGCAATAAAATCGGCAATAGTGACATCGGTTTCATGGCCGACGGCGCTGACGACTGGAATGCGGCTGGCAAAGATCGCCCGTGCTACACGTTCGTCGTTAAAGCTCCACAAATCTTCCAGCGAGCCGCCGCCGCGCCCGACGAGCAGCACATCGCACTCGCCCCGCGCGTTCGCCAGTTCAATGGCCCGAACGATCTGCCCTGGCGCATCATCGCCCTGGACTGCGGTCGGGTAGATAATAACGGGCAGGGAAGGGTCGCGACGCTTCAGGACGTGGAGAATATCGTGCAGCGCGGCGCCGGTTTTAGAGGTGATTACCCCGACGCAGTGGGCCGGTGAAGGCAGCGTTTTTTTGAACTGCTGATCGAATAGCCCTTCAGCCTTCAGTTTGGCCTTGAGTTGTTCATATTTTTGCTGCAGCAAACCTTCGCCCGCTGGCTGCATGCTCTCAACAATTATCTGATAGTCGCCGCGCGGCTCGTACAATGTAATGTTGGCGCGTACCAGTACCTGCTGACCGTGCTGTGGTCGGAACGTTACCCGGCGATTGCTGTTGCGAAACATCGCGCAGCGTACCTGAGCGGTGTCATCTTTGAGCGTGAAATACCAGTGACCGGAGGACGGCTGAGTGAAATTCGAAATTTCACCGCTGATCCACACTTGTCCCATTTCCTGCTCAAGCAGCAAACGAACCGTCTGATTCAGGCGGCTTACGGTAAAAATTGAGGTGGTCTGAGAGGATAACATGTGAGCGGGATCAAATTCTAAATCAGCAAGTTATTCAGTCGAAAGTAACATGCTCACAGAGGAGCGCAAGGTTTTTTTGCAAAAAAGTGTGGATGCAATCGGTTACGCTCTGTATAATGCCGCGGCAATATTTAATAACCTCCCAGGTGAGATATTGCCCATGCTACGTATCGCAAAAGAAGCCCTGACGTTTGACGACGTCCTCCTCGTTCCCGCTCATTCTACCGTTCTGCCGAATACTGCTGATCTCAGCACCCAGTTGACGAAAACCATTCGCCTGAACATTCCTATGCTCTCCGCAGCAATGGACACCGTGACGGAAGCGCGCCTGGCAATTGCCCTGGCTCAGGAAGGCGGCATCGGTTTTATCCACAAAAACATGTCTATTGAGCGCCAGGCGGAAGAAGTTCGTCGCGTGAAGAAACATGAATCTGGCGTCGTGACCGACCCACAAACCGTACTGCCAACCACCACTCTGCGCGAAGTAAAAGAACTGACCGAGCGTAACGGTTTCGCAGGCTACCCGGTAGTGACTGAAGATAACGAACTGGTC
Organism: Citrobacter sp. RHBSTW-00599; assembly: GCF_013784065.1. Taxonomy (NCBI): domain Bacteria; kingdom Pseudomonadati; phylum Pseudomonadota; class Gammaproteobacteria; order Enterobacterales; family Enterobacteriaceae; genus Citrobacter; species Citrobacter sp. RHBSTW-00599. The sequence goes on from NZ_CP056717.1 coordinate 1,412,503, forward strand.
GGCATCATCACCGGTCGTGACGTACGGTTTGTGACTGATCTGAATCAGCCGGTTAGCGTCTACATGACGCCGAAAGAGCGTCTGGTGACAGTTCGTGAAGGCGAAGCACGCGATGTTGTCTTTTCCAAAATGCACGAAAAACGCGTCGAAAAAGCGCTGGTTGTTGACGACAGCTTCCATCTGCTCGGCATGATCACCGTGAAAGATTTCCAGAAAGCGGAACGTAAACCTAACGCTTGTAAAGACGAGCATGGTCGTCTGCGCGTTGGGGCTGCTGTAGGCGCAGGTGCGGGTAACGAAGAGCGTGTTGACGCGCTGGTTGCCGCTGGCGTGGATGTTCTGCTGATTGACTCCTCTCACGGTCACTCAGAAGGCGTACTGCAGCGTATCCGTGAAACTCGTGCTAAATACCCGGATCTGCAGATCATCGGGGGGAACGTTGCGACTGGTGCAGGCGCTCGCGCGCTGGCGGAAGCCGGCTGCAGCGCTGTTAAAGTCGGTATCGGCCCAGGCTCCATCTGTACTACCCGTATCGTTACCGGCGTCGGTGTACCGCAGATCACCGCCGTTTCTGACGCCGTTGAAGCGCTGGAAGGCACAGGTATTCCGGTTATTGCCGATGGCGGTATTCGTTTTTCCGGCGACATCGCAAAAGCGATCGCTGCGGGTGCTTCTGCAGTGATGGTTGGCTCTATGCTGGCGGGGACTGAAGAATCTCCGGGCGAAATCGAACTGTATCAGGGCCGTTCTTACAAATCATACCGTGGTATGGGCTCTTTGGGCGCGATGTCCAAAGGTTCTTCCGACCGTTATTTCCAAAGCGATAACGCCGCTGACAAACTGGTCCCGGAAGGTATTGAAGGTCGCGTTGCGTATAAAGGTCGCCTGAAAGAGATCATTCACCAGCAGATGGGGGGCCTGCGCTCCTGTATGGGTCTGACCGGCTGTGGTACTATCGACGCGCTGCGAACAAAAGCAGAGTTTGTACGTATCAGCGGTGCGGGTATTCAGGAAAGTCACGTTCACGATGTGACCATCACCAAAGAGTCCCCTAACTATCGCATGGGCTCCTGATAAGTTTCCGCGCCCGGCTATATGCCGGGCGAATTTGTTTCACTTGCCTCGGAATTAGCGTCAATGACAGACAATATTCATAAACATCGCATTCTCATCCTTGATTTCGGATCTCAGTACACTCAGCTGGTTGCTCGTCGCGTACGTGAACTGGGCGTCTATTGTGAACTGTGGGCGTGGGATGTTACGGAAGCACAAATTCGCGAATTCAACCCAAGCGGTATCATTCTTTCCGGTGGTCCGGAAAGCACCACTGAAGAAAACAGCCCGCGTGCGCCGGAATACGTTTTCACTGCGGGCGTGCCTGTGTTCGGCGTGTGCTACGGCATGCAGACTATGGCAATGCAGCTCGGTGGTCATGTTGAAGGTTCTAACGAACGTGAATTCGGCTATGCGCAGGTTGAAGTTCAGACCGACAGCGCGCTGATCCGCGGTATTGAAGACTCTCTGACCGCAGACGGCAAACCACTGCTGGACGTGTGGATGAGCCACGGCGACAAAGTGACCGCTATTCCGGAAGGTTTCGTGACCGTTGCCAGCACCGACAACTGCCCGTTTGCCATCATGGCGCACGAGGAAAAACGTTTCTACGGTGTGCAGTTCCATCCGGAAGTTACCCACACCCGTCAGGGGATGCGCATGCTGGAGCGTTTTGTGCGCGACATCTGCCAGTGTGAAGCGCTGTGGACCCCGGCAAAAATTATCGATGACGCCGTTGCCCGCATTCGTGAGCAGGTTGGCACTGATAAAGTGATCCTCGGCCTCTCCGGCGGCGTTGACTCCTCCGTCACCGCGATGCTACTGCACCGTGCGATTGGCAAAAACCTGACCTGTGTGTTCGTCGACAACGGTCTGCTGCGTCTCAACGAAGCTCAGCAGGTGATGGATATGTTCGGCGACCATTTCGGCCTGAACATCATTCATGTTGAAGGTGAAAAGCGTTTCCTGGACGCGCTGAAAGGCGAGAACGATCCGGAAGCTAAACGTAAAATCATTGGCCGCGTGTTCGTGGAAGTCTTCGACGAAGAAGCGCTGAAGCTGGAAGACGTTAAGTGGCTGGCGCAGGGAACCATCTATCCGGACGTGATCGAATCCGCGGCTTCTGCCACCGGTAAAGCGCACGTCATCAAATCTCACCACAACGTGGGCGGTTTGCCGAAAGAGATGAAGATGGGTCTGGTTGAACCGCTGCGTGAGCTGTTCAAAGACGAAGTGCGTAAGATTGGTCTGGAGCTTGGTCTGCCGTACGACATGCTGTACCGTCACCCATTCCCGGGGCCGGGTCTGGGCGTACGCGTCCTGGGCGAAGTGAAGAAAGAGTACTGCGACCTGCTGCGCCGTGCGGATGCTATCTTCATTGAGGAACTGCACAACGCTGACCTGTACAACAAAGTGAGCCAGGCGTTCACCGTGTTCCTGCCCGTACGTTCCGTTGGCGTCATGGGCGATGGCCGTAAGTACGACTGGGTTGTTTCCCTGCGTGCTGTTGAAACCATCGACTTTATGACCGCGCACTGGGCGCACCTGCCGTATGACTTCTTAGGCCGCGTCTCTAACCGCATTATCAACGAAGTTAACGGTATTTCCCGCGTGGTGTATGACATCAGCGGTAAGCCGCCAGCTACGATTGAGTGGGAATAATATTTCTCCCGTTTAGCGGTTTCTGAACCGGTAGTATGTAAAAGCCCTCTGTTTACAGAGGGCTTTTTATTGCGCGAATTTTATCGATGCGACAGTCCTGCTCGATAGTAGGGTTAATCACACACTTAACGTCTGCGATCCATTCAACACCGCTTCTTATTTACGGAAATAATGAAAAGTACTCATGGTATTACCCTGTGGAATTTAATAATGGTAACAATTCAGATAAGCATTTAATTTCATGCTAAATATGAATGTTTTGGTCAGTGATATTTTCTAGCGATATTAATTAGCGTCTATTTGAGCGCAGTGTATCTTTTTTATATCCAGTACACTGGAACGTAAAAAAATCAGCGCGAATGGCGCGGTGAAGTGGGATTAAAAGATGGTGTATTTGTGCGAAAAACACGGTTGATTATCCGATATATCAGCACGTGTGGGCGGGCAAGACTACGTGAAGTTTCATCACTCAAATCCCTTACCGGATGGTTAAATGTCAGGCGATTAGCCATCCGGTAAGGAATCTTAATGCTGGGGGTATCCTCGGCGCGAGCGATCAGCGTACGTCAGTTTGTGCAGGAGATGCCTGTTGCGGCAGGGTGATCTGCTGAGTTTCTTTTTTGTTCTGGTGGTGGTGCCACGCACCTATGGCGGAGTAGACGAAGCGTCCGAAGAAGAAAAGAAAGCTGATAAGCAGTACGATCCGGATCATGCGACTGTTAAATCGGTGTCGTTTGCGTAGGCTGGTAACCTGGCTCACAAAAGGTTCCTTGTAGTGTACCCAACTGAGGGCGATAGTCACATTAAGGCATACTGTGAGGGAATGGTCAATTTTTCGTTATGTAAAATTGCTTCAGTTGTTTTATCTATTTATGTTATGGAAATTAATATTATTATTTGCATTAATAATGAGATAACGATAAAAAACCATGAAAAGAGTAATAATTGATTAATGAGGGACTTATTTATTGATGTGTATCAAGCATCACCCTTTGCTGACAACTAAAATTGATGAGTCATTTTAATGTATTTAACTTTATCGTTTTAACGTCAGGTGGGATGCCTGTCCGAATACCCCCTGCAGGATGTGCGGGATTCTACTGAGCATCTATGAAACTCAATAAAAATTATATTGGTATTAGAGATAGATGGTGGGCGTTACCTCTCATCTTGCCTTCCTTGCTGTTGCCTATATTGAGCACTGCTAACACTTATGCCCATATTAGTACCGGGAACGTAATTCTTTTCTACCTGCCTTTAGCGCTGATGATTAGCCTGATGTTGTTTTTTGGCTGGGCGGCATTACCAGGAATTATCATTTCCATCATCTGGTACAAATATCCGCAGGTTGGGTTATTTGAAATGCTCTCAATAATTTCGCACTTTATAGTTACGATAGTGCTCAGTTGGGGAGGGTATAAAGTTTTTGCTCCCCGGCGGAATAACGTTTCTTACGGTGACTCCCACCTGATGTTTCAGCACATGTTTTGGCAGGTTTTCTGCCCGGCAACGCTGTTTCTGCTATTCTTCCATTTCGCCGCGTTTGTGGGCGTCTATGAGAGCAAATCCGGCATGGTGGGCGTTATGCCCCTTAATACCGGCACGTTGATCAACTATCAGGCCATGCTGGCCGGGAATCTGGTTGGGGTTCCACTGTGCTACTTAATAATTCGCACGATTCGTAATCCTTTGTATATCAGAGGTTATTTATCTCAGTTAAAGCAGCAGTTTGATACCAAAGTTACCAAAACAGAGTTTGCGGTCTGGTTGATTATATTGACCATACTAATGACATTGTTGTGTATGCCGCTAGATGAGAAAAGCTCGATATTTAGCACGAATTATACCTTGTCACTGATGCTGCCCGTCATGCTATGGGGAGCTATGCGTTACGGTTATAAATTTATTTCGTTAATATGGATGCTCGTACTCATTACAGCAATTCATTATTATCAACGCTATATGCCTTGGTATTCGGGTTACGATGTGCAACTTGCCATTACCTCATCGAGTTACCTGGTTTTCTCCTTCATCGTGAATTTTATTGCCGTACTGGCAACGCGCCAGAGAATTGTCGCCAGACATTCTCATCGTCTGGCCTTCTTTGACCCCATGGTGCATATTCCGAATTTGCGCGCTTTGAACCGGGATTTGAGAAAGGCGCCATGGTCAGTGCTTTGCTTTTTGAGTGTTCCGGGTATGGAACTGCTGGTGAAAAATTACGGCATTATGCTGCGTATCCAGTACAAGCAAAAACTTGCCCAGTGGGTAAAGCCATTGCTGAAACAAGATGAGCATGTCTATCAGTTATCGGGTAATGATTTAGTTCTGCGTTTTAACACCGAGTCGCATCAGGAGCGTATTGAAGCGCTGGACAGGCATATCAAGCAGTTTCGTTTTATCTGGGATGGCATGCCTTTACAGCCGCAGGTGGGGATTAGTTTTTGCTATGTCCGTTCTCCGGTTAATCACATCTACTTGTTACTGGGGGAGTTAAGCACCATCGCCGAGCTTTCTCTGGCGACCAATGCGCCAGAGAATTTGCAGCGCCGAGGCGTGATGCACCTGCAACGTGACCTGAAAGATAAGGTTGCGATGATGAATCGTCTGCAACTGGCGCTGGAGCACAATCGCTTTTTCCTGATGGCGCAGCCGATTTCAGGTGTGCGCGGCGATGTTTATCACGAAATTCTGCTGCGGCTAGAGGGAGATGATGGTAAAACCATCGGTCCTGACAGCTTCTTACCGGTAGCGCATGAGTTTGGATTGTCATCCAGCATCGATCTGTGGGTGATTGAAAATACGATGAAGTTTATGGCGCAGAATCGGGAAAAAATGCCCGCCCGTCGGTTTGCTATTAACTTATCTCCCACATCGGTATGCCGGGCCCGGCTTCCGCATGACATCAACCAGCTACTGATTAAGTACAAAGTTGAACCGTGGCAGCTGATTTTTGAAGTAACGGAAAGTAATGCCTTAACCAATGCGGAACAGGCGCAGGCAACGTTACTGCAGCTGCAATCATTGGGCTGTCAGATTGCGATTGATGATTTTGGTACCGGATATGCCAGCTATGCGCGGCTGAAGAATGTGAATGCCGATATCCTGAAAATTGATGGCAGCTTTATTCGCAACATCGTTTCGAATAGCCTCGACTATCAAATCGTGGCCTCTATTTGCCATCTGGCGCGGATGAAAAGAATGCTGGTGGTCGCGGAGTACGTCGAAAGCGAAGAAATACGCAGTGCGGTAATTTCGCTGGGGATTGATTACATGCAGGGGTATCTGATTGGTAAACCGCAGCCGTTGCATGAAATGCTGGAAGAACAGGTGCCAGAAGAACTGGCACCTGCTGAGAGCTTATGCGGCGATATCGGGTGAACTCTCTTCTTCAATTTTGAGACGCCAGCCGGTAACGGCTTCCCAGTATTGCTGCTCTTTTTCCAGATCGAGCAGCACCAGCGCATTCTGGCTAAACCAGTCATGCGGAAAGCGTAAGGTCCAGTGGTTGTCGTCGGTAATTAGGGTCAGCGTCGGTGGCGTGGTGGTCGCCTGTCGCTGATTATTCAGCAGCACGCCCAGGCGCAACAGCTGAATTAACGGCAAAAACTGTTTTTTCTTGAACAGCGTAAAGCGGGGCAAATCATCCAGTTTCACCGCTTTGCGATGATATCGAACCAGGGTTGCCATCATCAGCTGTTGTTCCTGATTGAAACCCGGTAAATCGCTGTTTTGGAGGATATACGCCGAGTGGCGATGTAAACCGCTGTGGTTGATGTTCAGCCCAACCTCATGCAGCATCGCCGCCCAGCGCAGCAACGCTTCCAGTTGTGGATTGGCCAGCTTTGGCTGCTGCGTATGCCACTGATCGTACATTTGCATCGTCGTTTCCAGTACGCGCCGGGCCTGTTCGCTGTCGATGTTGTACTGGTTCGCCAGGCTGCTCGCAGTACGGCTGCGAACGTCCTGGTGGCGAAAACGACCTTCCATCTCATACAGCACGCCTTCGCGTAGTGCACCATCAGAAAGGCGGAGTTCGCGGATAGCCAGTGCGTCAAAAACGCCGCACAGAATCGCGAGTCCCGGCACAAACACCGCTTTTCGTTCTTCAGACAGCCCCGGCAGGCTGAGCGCATCGAATGACGCATGCTTCAGCACTTCGGTTCGCAGTTTGTCCAGGCGTTCGGGGGTGATAAAACCATCTTTCTCACCCATCTCCAGCAGCACTTCGTGTGCCGCTTTAATCGTGCCCGACGCGCCCAGCGCAACGTTCCAGCCCTGAATGCGAAACTGCCAGGTTAAGGTTTCAAGCTTTTGCGCTGCCGCCATGCGCGCACGCTGGAAGTTTTCCCGACTAATAGCGCCGCCCGGGAAATACATCTGAGCAAAACTGACGCAGCCCATACGACGACTTTCCACCAATTTGGGCTCGAAATCTTCGCCGATCACCAGTTCTGTTGAACCACCGCCGATATCAATAACCAGCTTACGACCCTTTTCCGGCTGGGTGTGCTCCACGCCCATAAAAATCAGTCGGGCTTCTTCATTACCGGAAATAATCTCAATCGGGTAGGGGATAACTTTTTCTGCTCGCTTGAGAAACTCGGTCGCATTTAGCGCCTGACGCAAAGTATGGGTTCCCACGATGCATACGCTTGATGGGGGAAAGCCCTGCAGACGTTCGGCGAACAGCGACAGGCAGCTTAATCCGCGCTCCATTGCCTCTTCGCTCAGCTTGTTATCTTCGCCGAGGCCATCCGCCAGATGAACGCGCTGTTTCAGTCGCCCGATAATCTGCATTGCGCCATCAACCACGCGGGCAATGACCATATGGAAACTGTTTGAACCAAGGTCGACCGCAGCAAATTCCTGCGGTCGTGGAGTCTTGTCGTGTATTGGCATAGCGTTAGTCAGGTTGCTCGAGTGATTTGATGTAGTCGTATATCGCCAATTGTGACTGAACCTTACGGCGGTTTCCGCGTGGTACGTAGCGATTACTGAGTTCTTTATCGATGAAGCGAGCCTTCACCGTGTCGCTGAACAGGATATCGATAATATCCAGCACCCGTTGCTTAAGACGCGGGTCCAGCAGCGGTGTGGCGACTTCGATGCGATAGTCGATATTCCTGGTCATCCAGTCTGCGGAGGAGAGGTATACCTGCTTGTCGCCACCGTTTTCGAAGATATAAACCCGGTCGTGTTCAAGGTAGCGGTCAACTATGCTTATCACGCGAATATTGTCGCTAATGCCTTCCAGATTCGGAATCAAAGAGCACATACCGCGAATCAATAAATTGACTGGCACGCCTGAGCTTGAGGCCGCATAGAGACGATCAACCAGGCCTTTATCGACCAGGTTATTCAGTTTTAGGGTGATACCGGAAGGCTGTCCTTGCTGCGCGTTGGCGATTTCTTTGTCAATCATCGCGTACAGCAAACGGCGCGAGTTCTGCGGAGAAACCAGCAGATAATCGAACGTCACCGGACGATACGGGTTCTCGATGAAGTTGAACACCCGACGAACCTCGTTGGTAATGCGTGAGTCGGCGGTAAGTAACGAGTAGTCGGTATAGAGACGCGCCGTTTTTTCGTTGAAGTTCCCCGTCCCGATATGCGCATAGCGCACAACTTCATCACCTTCTTTACGCGAGATAAGGAACAATTTGGCGTGAATTTTCAGGCCCGGCGCGGAGAAGATGACGTGAACGCCAGCCTCGGTAAGACGCTTGGCCCAATGAATGTTGGCTTCTTCATCAAAGCGAGCCTGCAACTCCACCACCACGGTGACTTTCTTACCGTTGTGCGCGGCATGGATCATCGAATCAATGATGCGCGAGTCTTTGGCCACACGGTAGATGTTGATTTTAATCGCCAGCACGCTCGGGTCGAAAGAGGCCTGGCGCAACAGTTCAAGAACGTGCTCAAAAGTGTGATACGGATAATATAGCAGCACGTCGCGTTCGCGAACGGCGTCAAAGCCGTTACGAAACTTCTCGTTATCGAACCAGATATGGCGCAAACGCGGCAGCGGTTTGTTCACCAGGTTAGCTTTGCCAACGTTGGGGAAATTAATAAAGTCTTTGAAGTTATGGTAACGCCCACCGGGAACAATCGAGTCGTAGCGAGAAATCGTCAGCTTTTCACGCAGTACCTCGACCAGCGCATTGGGCATGTCGCGCTGATAGACAAAACGTACAGGCTCTGCGGTCAGACGCTGTTTCAGACTGGACGACATCAGCTCCATCAGGCTCGATTCCATCTCGTGCACCAAATCGTATTCGGCGTCGCGAGTCATTTTCATCGAATAGGCGTTCAGCGCATCGTAATCAAAGAACCCTTTGAAAATGTCGTCAAGGCAGTAGCGTAAGATGTTGTCCAGCAGGATCATCGGTTTGCGACGGCGCGGGGTTTCCGGCGGTAGATTCACAAAACGGGGAACCTTGTCGGAAGGGATTTCCAGCAGCGCGTAGCGGATCGTATCGCCGCGGATAATTTCCACCGCCAGATAGGTGTAGTCATCTTTCAGAAACTGAACTAAATCCGTCTCGCGGTTGATCAGGATCGGTGTAATGTGCTGGCGAAGATATTGTTTGAAGTAGTGGCGTAACCAGCTCTGTTGATTGACCGACAACTGACGTTCATTGATAAGGAAAATCTGGTTGCGCGCCATCTCCAGCAGCAACTCGTTGTACAGGCCGTCAAATTCCTGATCGGCTTTTAATACGCGGGCCTGGATTTTACCTAACAGATGGCGGGAGTGAGAGTTTGAACCCTGTTCTTCGCTAATAATGATTCGGCGCTTCAGTTCGGCGAAACGAACCTTATAAAACTCGTCGAGATTATTGGAATAGATGCCTAAGAAACGCATCCGTTCGATCAACGGGTTTGACTTATCAGCAGCTTCCTGGAGTACACGTTCGTTGAACGCTAACCAGCTGAGTTCTTTCTCGATGTATAGCTTTTCCTGACCCATTACCACTTTTACTCCGTTTCATTCACGGGACACTACCGATTTATTATGGCGAGCATTGCTCTCAGATGTCCAACAGTGCCAGAAAAATATGACAATAAACCGTCTGATAGCAAAGAGAAAGGGGGAGCGTAGATGAATACCGGAGATGTTAACCGGAAAAGGTATTTATGCCTGTAAACCGGATGATGAGATCCGGTTTACAGGTTGATTTTATTCTTCGTCGGCGGCGTAGCCTTGTGGCGGCAGACGAACGCCGTCCAGCCATGCTGCGTTATCACGCATTTTCAGGCGACCATCAGTAAACCAGCTTACCACCAGCGGGTAAATGGTATGTTCCTGGGCCTGGACTCGTGCCGTGACATCATCTTCGCTGTCGCCTTCAAATACCGGAACCTTGGCCTGGAGAATAACCGGTCCGCCGTCCAGTTCATCGGTGACGAAATGGACGGAGGTGCCATGCTCTTCATCGCCGTTTTCCAGAACCTGACGGTGCGTGTGCAGGCCAGGATACTTCGGCAATAATGACGGGTGGATATTCAGCAATCGTTCAGAATAGTGAGCAACAAACGTCGGACTTAGAATGCGCATATAACCGGCCAGCACCACGACATCGGGGGCATAAGCGTCGATCTCTTGTATCAGTTGCTGGTCGAATGCTTCGCGACTGGCAAACTGGGCGGCTTCCAGCGAGTGTGCAGGAATATTCGCTTCGCGTGCGCGCTCAAGGCCGAACGCATCGGCCTTGTTACTGAATACTGCACGTATGGTGCCATTGATTTTATTCTGTTCGCAGGCATCGATTATCGCCTGCAAATTGCTTCCGTTGCCGGAAATGAGCACCACAATGTTTTTCATTCAATGACCACACGCTGTTCGGAATCAGAAGCTTTGATGATACCGATTTTCCATGCGTTTTCACCTTTCTCATTGAGCAAAGCAAGGGCTTTGTCCACTTCAGAAGCTGGCAGGGCGATAACCATGCCTACGCCGCAGTTAAAGGTGCGATACATCTCATGCTGGCTGACGTTACCCGCCGTTTGCAGCCAGTTGAAGACGGCTGGCCACTGCCATGAAGATTCGTCGATCACAGCCTGCGTGTTGTCTGGCAGAACGCGTGGAATATTTTCCCAGAAGCCACCGCCGGTCAGGTGGGCAATGGCATGCACATCAACCTTCTCAATCAGTTCCAGAATGGATTTGACATAAATGCGGGTCGGGGCCAGTAAGTGATCGGCCAGCGGCTTGCCTTCAAGCTCGGTGGTTTCCGGGTCACAACCGCTGACTTCAACAATTTTGCGCACCAGAGAGTAGCCGTTGGAGTGCGGACCGCTGGAGCCGAGTGCAATCAGTACGTCGCCGTCAGCCACTTTTGAACCGTCGATGATCTCAGATTTTTCGACGACGCCAACGCAGAAGCCTGCCACGTCGTAATCTTCGCCGTGGTACATCCCCGGCATTTCAGCCGTTTCACCGCCGACAAGCGCACAGCCAGACTGCAGACAGCCTTCGGCAATACCGTTAATGACGCTGGCTGCGGTATCCACATCCAGTTTGCCGGTAGCATAGTAGTCGAGGAAAAACAGCGGCTCAGCGCCCTGAACCACGAGGTCGTTGACGCACATTGCGACGAGGTCAATGCCGATAGTGTCGTGGCGTTTCAGATCCATCGCCAGACGCAGTTTTGTGCCGACGCCATCAGTGCCGGAAACCAGTACCGGTTCACGATATTTTTGCGGCAATGCGCACAGCGCACCGAAGCCACCCAGACCACCCATAACTTCCGGACGACGAGTTTTCTTTACTACGCCTTTGATTCGATCAACCAGAGCATTACCTGCATCAATATCAACACCGGCATCTTTGTAGCTAAGAGAGGTTTTATCGGTCACTGCCTGCTTCCCCACATGTTTACTTGCAGTAAAAGTTAAATTCGGCGCAATTCTAACAGGGAAAGCAAACGTTTGCGAGCCTGCTCTGCATCAAGTTTTATGTGCTGATTTTTTCAGCATTTTACAATCATTTATCTATTTGTTTGAACTGCGCCACGAAAATGAAACCGGGTACAGTCTTGTGCTTGAAACCTGCCTGCTGAATACACAGTATCATACTGAAACCGGTTTCTGTTTTCTGTTGCGGACCTCATCAACAGCGTTTTGCGCAGAGTAATCACGATAGGGGAAGGGTATGTCAGGATTTAAAGCAGATTTCATGTGGGGTGGTGCCGTAGCCGCTCATCAACTGGAAGGTGGCTGGCAGGAAGGTGGAAAAGGAATTAGCGTTGCCGATGTCATGACGGCGGGGGCGCATGGCGTGGCGCGTGAAATCACTGACGGTGTGATTGCCGGTAAAAACTACCCTAACCACGACGCCATCGATTTTTATCACCGCTATAAAGACGACATTAAACTGTTTGCCGAAATGGGGTTTAAATGTTTTCGCACTTCGATTGCCTGGACGCGTATTTTCCCCTTAGGCGACGAAGCGCAACCCAATGAGGCTGGCCTGCAGTTCTATGATGACCTGTTTGACGAATGCCTGAAATATGGCATTGAACCGGTGATTACGTTGTCGCATTTCGAGATGCCATACCATCTGGTGACGGAATATGGCGGCTGGCGCAACCGCAAACTTATCGATTTCTTTGTCCGTTTTGCCGCAGTGGTTTTTACCCGTTACCAGCACAAAGTGAAGTACTGGATGACGTTTAATGAAATTAACAACCAGGCAAATTATCACGAAGACTTCGCGCCTTTTACTAACTCTGGCCTGAAATATCAGCCCGGTGAAGACCGCGAGCCGGTTATGTACCAGGCGGCGCACTATGAACTGGTGGCAAGCGCGCTGGCGGTAAAGGCTGCGCGTGAGATTAACCCGGCATTGCAGATAGGGTGCATGATTGCCATGTGTCCTATCTATCCACTGACCTGCGCGCCGGACGATATGATGATGGCGATGAACGCCATGCACCGGCGTTACTGGTTTACCGATGTCCATGTGCGCGGCAAATACCCGCAGCATCTTCTCAACTACTTTGCCCGGCGTGGCTTTGCTCTTGATATCACCGAGGAAGACCGTCAGGCGCTGACTGAGGGTTGTGTCGATTACATCGGCTTTAGCTACTATATGTCTTTCGCAACGCAGGCCACGGCAGACAACCCACAGCTGGATTATGACGAGTCGAAAAGTCTGGTTTCCAACCCGTACGTGCAGAAATCGGACTGGGGCTGGCAGATTGATCCCGTCGGTCTGCGCTATTCGCTGAACTGGTTCTGGGATCATTACCAACTGCCGCTGTTTATCGTCGAAAACGGCTTTGGTGCGATTGACGTGCAGCAGGCCGACGGATCGGTAGATGATTCCTATCGTATTGACTATATGGCCGCACATATCAGTGAAATGAAAAAAGCGGTAGTGGAAGATGGTGTGGACCTGATGGGTTATACCCCGTGGGGTTGTATTGACTTAGTCTCAGCCGGGACGGGGGAGATGAAAAAACGCTACGGCTTTATCTATGTTGATAAAAATAATGACGGAAGCGGAACGTTAGCACGCTCGCCGAAGAAATCTTTTTCATGGTATCAAAACGTTATCCAGACCAATGCTGAATATCTATAAAATTCATAGCATTGACAGCCAGCCCCGCCAATAATGCGGGGCTTGTTTTATACTCATCATCCAGACGCAAACGACTTTGGTTGATCCATATCAAGCGTATCCAGTGTTGCGCCAGAGACGAAAAGCGGTATAATCCGGCGATTTTTTTTGTGGTTGCCACTCGTCTGAGGAAAGGAGAAGAGTATGAAGATCGTGGAAGTCAAACACCCACTCGTCAAACACAAGCTGGGACTGATGCGTGAAAACGACATCAGCACTAAACGCTTTCGTGAACTCGCCTCGGAAGTTGGCAGCCTGCTGACTTATGAAGCAACCGCTGGTCTGGAAACCGAAAAGGTGACCATTGAAGGCTGGAATGGTCCGGTTGAAGTTGACCAAATCAAAGGTAAAAAAATCACCGTTGTGCCAATCCTGCGTGCGGGCCTGGGCATGATGGAAGGCGTACTGGAAAACGTTCCGAGCGCGCGTATCAGCGTGGTTGGTATGTACCGTAACGAAGAAACGCTGGAGCCGGTTCCGTACTTCCAGAAGCTGGTATCTAACATCGATGAGCGTATGGCGCTGATCGTTGACCCGATGCTGGCAACCGGCGGTTCCGTTATCGCCACCATCGACCTGCTGAAAAATGCAGGCTGCACCAGCATTAAAGTGCTGGTCCTGGTTGCGGCACCGGAAGGTATCGCGGCACTGGAAAAAGCGCACCCGGATGTTGAGCTGTACACGGCCTCCATCGATCAGGGGTTGAACGAGCACGGATACATTATTCCGGGACTCGGCGATGCCGGCGATAAGATTTTTGGTACCAAGTAAACGAATAAGTGAAAAGAAGCCGACTTTAAGAGTCGGCTTTTTTTTGAATATAACAACCCAAGGCTAATAACAAACAACACTCAGAGGAAAACACTATGACGCGCCGTGCTATCGGGGTGAGTGAAAGACCGCCGCTTTTACAGACAATCCCGCTTAGTTTGCAGCACCTGTTCGCCATGTTTGGCGCAACGGTACTGGTGCCAGTCCTGTTCCACATCAACCCGGCTACCGTTCTGCTGTTTAACGGCATTGGTACGTTGCTGTATCTCTTTATCTGTAAAGGTAAAATTCCTGCGTATCTGGGTTCCAGCTTCGCATTTATTTCCCCAGTACTGCTGTTGCTGCCGTTAGGGTATGAAGTGGCGCTGGGTGGTTTCATTATGTGCGGCGTTCTGTTCTGCCTGGTTTCTTTCATCGTTAAGAAAGCAGGAACCGGCTGGCTGGATGTCATGTTCCCTCCTGCGGCGATGGGCGCAATCGTTGCCGTCATCGGTCTGGAGCTGGCTGGCGTCGCTGCGGGCATGGCGGGGTTACTGCCAGCAGAGGGACAATTACCGGATTCAAAAACCATCATCATCTCAATGATGACGCTGGCGGTTACGGTATTTGGCTCTGTACTGTTCCGCGGTTTTATGGCGATTATCCCGATTCTGATTGGGGTGCTGGCCGGCTACGCGCTCTCCTTCGTGATGGGGGTCGTGGACACCACGCCGATTGCGCAGGCCCACTGGTTTGCTCTGCCAACGTTCTACACGCCGCGCTTTGAATGGGTTGCCATTCTGACCATTCTGCCGGCGGCGCTGGTGGTCATCGCTGAACACGTTGGACACCTGGTGGTAACGGCGAATATCGTGAAAAAAGATTTGATTCGCGATCCTGGCCTGCATCGTTCAATGTTTGCCAACGGCCTGTCTACGGTTATCTCTGGTTTCTTCGGCTCTACGCCGAACACCACGTACGGTGAAAATATTGGCGTAATGGCGATTACTCGTGTTTACAGTACCTGGGTTATCGGCGGCGCGGCAATTTTTGCCATTCTGCTCTCCTGTGTGGGCAAGCTGGCGGCGGCGATCCAAATCATTCCACTGCCGGTCATGGGTGGCGTATCGCTGCTGCTGTACGGCGTGATTGGTGCTTCCGGTATTCGCGTACTGATCGAGTCAAAAGTTGACTACAACAAAGCGCAAAACCTGATCCTGACCTCGGTTATTTTGATCATCGGCGTGAGTGGCGCGAAAGTTCACATTGGCGCCGCTGAGCTGAAAGGCATGGCGCTGGCGACCATTGTTGGCGTTTGTCTGAGCCTGATTTTCAAAGTTATCAGCCTGCTGCGTCCGGAAGAAGTCGTGCTTGACGCGGAAGATGCCGACAGTCCGCAACAGTAAATCTCTTACCGGGCGGCGATGCTGCCCGGTTCTATCACGACGTATTTCTGTGTTAAACTCAACGCGATTTTATGAAATCCTGGGTTGAGGTATCTCTGAACACACCGGCACAGCTCTCTTTGCCACTTTATCTTCCTGACGACGAAACTTTCGCAAGTTTCTGGCCGGGGGATAACTCCTCTTTACTGGCTGCACTGCAAAACGTGCTGCGTCAGGACCATAGCGGGTATATTTATCTCTGGTCGCGTGAAGGCGCTGGCCGTAGTCATTTGCTGCATGCAGCCTGTGCGGAACTGTCCGCGCGCGGCGATGCGGTAGGCTATGTGCCGCTCGACAAGCGTACCTGGTTCGTCCCCGAGGTGCTCGACGGTATGGAGCATTTATCGCTGGTATGCATCGATAACATCGAATGTGTGGCCGGGGATTCGCTGTGGGAAATGGCGATCTTTGATCTCTACAACCGCATCCTGGAGTCGGGGAAAACGCGTCTGCTGATCACCGGCGATCGCCCGCCAAGACAGCTGAATCTGGGGTTGCCGGATCTCGCCTCGCGCCTGGACTGGGGACAAATCTACAAGCTGCAGCCGCTTTCCGATGAAGATAAGCTGCAGGCGTTGCAATTACGCGCCAGACTTCGTGGGTTTGAACTGCCGGAAGATGTGGGACGCTTCCTGCTCAAGCGTCTGGATCGAGAAATGCGTACGCTGTTTATGACGTTGGATCAGCTTGATCACGCATCGATCACCGCCCAGCGTAAGCTGACCATTCCATTCGTAAAAGAGATACTGAAGCTGTAAGCGCCGCAGCCGAAAAAACTGCGGCAGGTTTCAGGTTAACCGATGATTTCCAGTACCTGCTCCGGCGGGCGTCCAATTCTCGCCTGGCCTTTGGCAACCACAATCGGGCGCTCCATCAATTTCGGGTTTTCCACCATTGCCTGAATCAGCGCATCTTCACTCAGATTTACGTCCGCCAGATTAAGTGACTTATAGAGATCTTCTTTCTGGCGCATCAGCTCGCGCGCGCTGGACATGCCCAGCATCTGCAACAATTCACGCAGGGTTGTGGCGTCAGCCGGGGTTTCCAGATACAACACCACTTCCGGGTCCACGCCGTTGGACTTCAGTAACTCCAGCGTTTCACGGCTCTTGGAGCAGCGTGGGTTATGGTAGATTTTAATCGCGTCTGACATGACTTCTCCTTGCATAACAATCCTGCCGGATGGCGACCAAAGGCCTTATCCGGCCTGTATATCGCCATCCGGCAAGGGTTCGATAATTACATTTTCGTATATGGTTTAAAGCGCTCTTGCAGTTGGCGTAGCTGGTCGATACGGGCATCGTATCTGGCCTGCTGCTGGCTACCCAGCTTGACCTGTGAGCTTGCGCTGCTGAGCATCGAAATCGCCTGATCCAGACGTCCTGCGAGGGCATACCCTTCCGCGCGGGCTGCCAGTTCCTGATCACGGTTGTTCAGGTTGGCTTCCGTTTGCGCTAACAGATCCCAGCCGTTAGGGTCGTCCTTATGGTTAAACGTATAGCGATTCAGGATGGTCGCTGCCTCTTTGGCTTGCCCGGCCTGTAAATACGCATTTGCCAGGTTGAGCTGCAGTACCGGGTTGGTGCGCAGGTCGCGGGCGTTTTTCAACCGATTAATGGCATCGCTGGTTTTCTTCTGGCCGAGATCGATATCCGTTGCCAGGTCGAGATACCAGGCATTGTTAGCATCTGCCGCCAGCAGCGGTTGCAGTGCTTTACGTGCCTCGTCATATTTACTGGCCTCCATTGCCTGCAATGCCCGGCCATACTGCGCCGCACGTTGCTCACGTATGTTGCCTTTCGACCAGTTACTCAGCAGGTCATCGGTCAGCTGGTTGCGACCAGAGTTGTACATGCCTAAGGTGCGTGCCTTGGCCAGATAAAAATCTTCTGAAGACTGGACGACAGCCGGACGCATTTGGTTGGCGCGGTTACGGGCATCCGACAGACGGCTTTCTGGCAGGGGGTGAGTCAGCAAAATTTCTGGTGGACGCGAAGAGTAACGGGCCTGATCGAGCAATTTTTCCAGAAACGTCGGCATAGCCTGGGGATCGAATCCCGAGCGTTGCAGTACCTGAATACCGATGCGGTCTGCTTCCTGTTCGTTTTGTTGCGTAAAGCTAATCATCCCCTGACGTGTACCCGCCAGCGTACCGGTCAGCGCCGCCATACCTGCTTGCGGGCTGGCCATCGCCAATAAAATTGACCCTAACGCACCCACCCACGTTAGCGGCGCGCTGCGTTTCTGGTCTTCCATTGCGCGCGCCAGGTGACGCTGCGTAACGTGGGAAATTTCGTGCGCCATAACCGATGCCAGTTGGCTTTCGTTATCGGAATAGCGGAACAGTGCGGAGTGCAAAACAACGTTGCCGCCAAAGAAAGCAAAGGCGTTGATTTCATCGTTGTTAATCAAAAAGAAGGTGAAGGGCGTTTTTACCGAGTCGGCGTGCGAGACCAGACGCATCCCCAGCGCATTAATGTATTGCGTCAGCAACGGATCGTTAATTAATGGCGCACTGCCGCGCAGTTGGCGTACATAATAATCGCCCATCTGCATTTCCTGTCCTATGGAAAGCGTACTCCCTGCCGAGGTTCCCATATCAGGCAGGGTGTCCGCGGTTTCTGCAAATGCGGGCGCAACCTGACCGATGGTCAGTGCAGCAATGAGGGTAGCAACCAGGTTTTTTTTCAACTGCCTGAACATAACCTCTGTCCTGTATTCTTTTTTGAGATAGCCATTTGACCAATGCCGTGAAGTATCGTTCACACTCCGCAAGCTTAGGGAGTGTAACTGCGAAACCTGACGATGAACACCCAGGAAAAATGTCTTTTCACTTTGCGTAATCCGCTATAAAAAGCGAAGTCTTTTTTGTGACATTTCGATACAATTCGGGATCGCAATCCCGCTATTGGATTCATGGAAGGGTTTTATGCTCGAAATGTTGATGCAATGGTATCGCCGCCGCTTTAGCGACCCCGAAGCCATCGCCTTGCTGATTATTCTGGTTGCCGGTTTTGGCATCCTGTTCTTTTTTAGCGGTCTTCTGGCGCCGCTGCTGGTCGCCATTGTGCTGGCGTACCTGCTCGAATGGCCGACAGTACGGCTGGAACATATTGGTTGTTCACGGCGTTGGGCGACATCGATTGTGTTGGTGGTGTTTGTCGGTATTTTGCTGCTGATGGCGTTTGTGGTAATGCCCGTTGCATGGCAACAGGGGATCTACCTGATCCGCGATATGCCCGGCATGCTCAATAAATTGTCTGATTTTGCCGCCACCTTACCGCGGCGTTATCCGGCGCTGATGGATGCGGGCATTATTGATGCGATGGCGGAGAATATGCGCTCGCGAATGCTCACCATGGGCGATTCGGTGGTGAAATATTCGCTGGCTTCACTGGTCGGATTGCTGACGCTGGCGGTGTATCTGATTCTCGTCCCGTTGATGGTGTTCTTCCTGATCAAAGATAAAGGACAAATGCTGAACGCAGTGCGTCGGGTGCTGCCGCGTAATCGCGGACTGGCGGGGCAGGTGTGGAAAGAGATGAACCAGCAAATCACCAACTATATCCGCGGCAAGGTGCTGGAAATGGTGGTGGTTGGCGTGGCGACCTGGCTCGGCTTCCTGCTGTTTGGCCTCAACTATTCGCTGCTGCTGGCGGTGCTGGTAGGCTTCTCCGTGCTGATCCCGTATATCGGCGCTTTCGTGGTCACTATTCCGGTGGTCGGTGTGGCATTGTTCCAGTTCGGGCTTGGCACCGAGTTCTGGAGCTGTTTTGCCGTATACCTGATAATCCAGGCGCTGGACGGTAATTTGCTGGTGCCGGTGCTGTTCTCCGAGGCGGTAAATCTGCATCCGCTGGTGATTATTCTCTCAGTGGTGATATTCGGCGGCCTGTGGGGATTCTGGGGCGTATTCTTTGCGATTCCTCTGGCGACGTTAATCAAAGCGGTAATGCATGCCTGGCCGGATGGTCAGGTCGTTGATGAACCCTAATCTGTTTGCTCCGGCGATGCAATGTCGCCGGAGCCGAACTTGTCTGACCTCTATCCACACATTCTGAATAATCTCTTCTGGTGTCGTTTTTCTCTGCGTTTGTCTTTAACTTGACCCGCGTGATGTCTTTAAGTCACGCAAGGAATAAGGCCAACAGGAGAACAAAATGGGTCACAACACACACACGCAGCAGAAGGTGGGATGGGGCGGTTATCTCGCTTTTTTTATTACGATTATTCTTTTTTCCGGCATGTTTGCGAAAAGTACCGAATGGTGGCGAGTCTTTGATTTCACCGTTCTCAACGGTGCGTTTGGGCAGATTAATGCGGCGGGGGACACGGCGGTCTCTTTTCGCGGCACGGGCGGTATGGGCGCAAAAGACGGCTTCTTATTCGCGCTTGAGCTGGCGCCTTCCGTCATTCTTTCACTCGGGATAATTTCCGTCACCGAAGGGCTGGGAGGGTTGCGTGCGGCACAGCAACTGATGACGCCAGTCCTGCGCCCGTTACTCGGTATTCCGGGTATTTGCTCGCTGGCGCTGATTGCGAATTTGCAAAATACCGATGCTGCGGCAGGGATGACTAAAGAAATGGCGGAAGAGGGCATTATCACTGAACAGGAACGTGCCATTTTTGCCTGCTGGCAAACCAGCGGCAGTGCGTGTATTACCAACTATTTTTCCTCGGGTGCCGCGTTGTTTACGATGGTTACCGTTCCGGTGATTACGCCGCTGGCGGTGATCCTTGTCTTCAAATTTGTGGGTGCGAACCTGCTGCGTTTGTGGATTGCGCAGCTGGAAAATCGCCGTACGCAGCAGGAGGCGTGAGATGACAACGCAAGTACGTAAAAACGTCATGGATATGTTTATCGATGGCGCACGGCGCGGATTCACTATTGCAACAACCAGCCTGTTGCCTAACGTGGTAATGGCGTTTGTGATTATTCAGGCGCTGAAGGTGACGGGACTGCTCGAGATTGTCGGGCGGGTATGTGAGCCGGTAATGGCTCTGTGGGGACTGCCGGGGGAATCTGCTACCGTACTGCTGGCGGCGGTGATGAGTATGGGAGGCGGCGTCGGTGTTTGCGCCAGCCTGGTTGTCGCCGGTACGCTTTCGGGACATGATGCTACGGTGCTGTTACCGGCTATCTACCTGATGGGCAATCCGGTGCAAAATGTGGGACGCTGTCTGGGTACCGCGGGGGTCCATCCCCGTTATTACCCGCTTATTATTGCGGTATGCGTAATTAATGCGCTGCTCTCTATTTGGGTTATGCAGGTTATTGCCTGACAAGGAAGGTTATGAACTGTTCCATTCTTAATTTGACGTTGTTCCAGCAGGGACACGTGTACGCGCCGGAAGACTTAGGACGCCAGGATATACTGGTGTCTGACAGCAAAATTGTTGCCATCGCGCCGTCGATTTCCCCTGACGATTTTCCTGGCTGCGAGTGTATCAATCTTGACGGTGCGATTGTGTGCCCAGGATTTATCGATCAACACGTCCATCTGATTGGCGGCGGCGGAGAAGCGGGGCCGCACACCCGCACGCCGGAAGTGCGCTTGTCGCGGCTGGTTGAAGCTGGCGTCACCTCGGTGGTGGGATTGCTGGGGACAGATGGTATTACCCGTCACCCTGAATCGCTGCTGGCGAAAACCCGCGCGCTGGAATTTGAAGGCATCAGCGCATGGATGCTGACCGGGGCGTATTCTCTGCCTTCCCCGACCATCACCGGCAGTATCGATCGCGATGTGGCGCTGATCGATAAAATCATTGGCGTGAAATGTGCTGTTTCGGACCATCGTTCTTCAGCCCCGGACACCTCGGCGCTGGCAAACATGGCGGCGCAGTCGCGCGTTGGCGGATTGTTAGGGCGCAAGCCGGGGATTAGCGTCTTCCATATGGGCGACAGCCCGCGCATGCTGGAGCCGTTGTACCAGATCCTCGACAGCTGCGATGTACCGATTACCAAGCTGCTGCCCACACACGTCAATCGTGCGGAACCGTTGTTTCAGTCGGCGCTGGAGTATGCCCGCAAAGGCGGTTATATCGACATTACCAGCAGCATTGATGAACCCGTCGACCCGGCCACGGCTATCGCCACGGCGCTACGCCAGAACGTGCCGCTGTCGCGTATTACCTTGAGTTCAGATGGCAACGGTAGTCAGCCGGAATTTGATGACTACGGTAATCTTACCGGCATCGGTGTCGCAGGGTTTGAATCACTGGCTGAAACAGTGCGCCAGTTGGTGAAGGTTCATGCCATACCGCTGGAACTGGCGCTGTGTCCGCTGACGCGAACGGTCGCAGAATTTTTGGGACTGGAACATAAAGGGCGTCTGGCGGTGGGATGCGATGCCGACATTCTGGTGCTCAATGATGCGCTTGAAGTTCATCACCTGTGGGCGAAGGGCAAAGCTGTCGTCAGAGAGAAAAAAGCCTGTATAAAAGGGACATTTGAATAAACGACGTTGATGCCGGATGGCGGCGTAAACGCCTTATCCGGCTACGGAATTATGCGGATGGTGGCCTGATAAGACGCGTGGCGTCACCATCAGGCGCTATCCGGCAAAATGTAAATCAGGCGTTCTCTTTCAGCCAGTTCATTACCACGTCGTGGTGGTTGCTGGTTTTGAAGTCATCAAACACATGCTCAATTTTCCCTTCAGCATCAATCAGGAAGCTGATGCGGTGGATGCCATCATAGGTTTTGCCCATAAATGACTTCTCACCCCAGACGCCGAACTGCTCGCAAACCTGGTGATCTTCGTCGGACAGGAGCGTGAAGTTAAGGACTTCTTTCTCCGCGAATCGGGAAAGCTTCTCTGGTTTATCGGTGCTGATTCCCAGCACTTCAACACCTGCTTTTTTTAACTCATCCATGTTATCGCGCAGGCCGCAGGCCTGTACGGTACAGCCGGGTGTCATGGCTTTCGGGTAAAAATAAACCAGAACACGCTGTCCCTGGAAGTCGGTTAAATTTACTTGTTCTCCGTCTTGATCCGGCAAGCTAAATTTCGGTGCGATATCACCGGCTTTCAGTGGGTTCATTACTTAACTCCATCCTGTTCATCATGCTGTGAGTAATTGACGACGTTAATACTGCCTTGCGCATTGAGTTCTGTACAGAGTGCTTTAAACGCATCTTCAATATTTGCCGAATCATGTGACGCAGGACTATGTGCGGTAATTTGAATAAACAGCTGTGCCGCCTTTTCGTTCTCAGCCGGTTGCGTGCGTGAAACCAGTTCCGCAATATTCATTTGGTGGCTGTCAAACAGGGCGGTAAAGCGTTCAATCAAATGCGGAGAATCAGGAACATCGACCTGCACCCATACCGTAGCGGGCATCGCCGGACGGGGGCGTGCGGTCGTGCGCTTCATCACAATCAGTAAATCCAGCTCTGCACCTTTCAACGGCAAGGTTGATTCAATTAGGGTTATGGCATTCCAGGTGCCCGACAGCAACATGATAAACGTGAACTCGTCACCCAGCATGGCCAGTCGGCTGTCTTCGATATTACAGCCGCAACTGCTGACATGACGTGTGATGGTGTTCACAATTCCCGGGCGGTCAGCACCCAGCGCAGTAATGACCAGATAGTGTTGCGATGACGATGTCAAACCTGTTCTTCCTTTGAGCGGTGAGGTAATCATAAGGAAAGCATAAAAAAAACATGCATACAACAATCAGAACGGCTCTGGTCGCTTGCTTTTATTGTCGTACCAAACGTACCATTGAGACACTTGTTTGCACAGAGGATGGCCCATGTTCACGGGAAGTATTGTCGCGCTTGTTACGCCGATGGATGAGAAAGGTAAAGTCTGCCGGTCGAGCCTGAAAAAACTGATTGATTATCATGTCGCCAGCGGCACCTCGGCGATCGTTTCGGTTGGCACCACCGGTGAGTCTGCCACCCTGAGTCATGATGAGCATGGCGATGTGGTGATGATGACCCTGGAGCTGGCCGACGGGCGTATTCCGGTGATTGCCGGAACCGGCGCTAATGCGACCGCGGAAGCCATTAGTCTGACGCAGCGTTTCAACGACAGTGGTGTTGTCGGCTGCCTGACGGTGACGCCTTACTACAACCGCCCAACCCAGGAAGGTTTGTTCCAGCATTTCAAAGCCATCGCTGAACATACTGACCTGCCGCAAATTCTGTATAATGTACCGTCCCGTACCGGCTGCGATATGTTGCCGGAAACCGTTGGTCGCCTGGCGAAAGTAAAAAATATTATCGCTATTAAAGAGGCCACGGGGAACTTAAGTCGCGTTCACCAGATCAAAGAGCTGGTTTCAGACGACTTTATTCTGCTCAGCGGTGATGACGCGACCGGACTGGATTTTATGCAGCTCGGTGGTCATGGCGTGATTTCCGTGACGTCTAACGTTGCGGCACGCGATATGGCCGAAATGTGCAAACTGGCGGCAGCCGGGAACTTTGCCGAGGCGCGGGTGATTAACCAGCGTCTGATGCCGTTACACAACAAACTATTTGTCGAACCCAATCCTATCCCAGTGAAATGGGCGTGTAAGGAGTTGGGACTTGTGGCGACCGATACGCTACGTCTGCCGATGACGCCAATCACGGATAATGCTCGTGAAATCGTCAAAGCGGCGCTTAAGCATGCCGGTTTGCTGTAAAGTTTAGGGAGATTTGATGGCTTACTCAGTACAAAAGTCGCGCCTGGCCAAGGTTGCGGGTGTTTCGCTTGTTATGTTGCTCGCGGCCTGTAGTTCTGACTCGCGTTATAAGCGCCAGGTGAGCGGTGATGAATCCTATCTGGAGGCCGCACCGCTTGCTGAGCTTCACGCTCCAGCTGGGATGATTCTGCCGGTTATGTCGGGTGACTATAATATCCCGGTCACCAACGGCAGCGGTGCCGTTGGTAAAGCGCTGGACATTCGCCCGCCGGCTCAGCCGTTAGCATTAGTCACCGGCGCTCGCACTCAGATCGCGGGTGATACGTCGACATTGCTGGTGGAAAATGGTCGTGGCAACACGCTGTGGCCACAGGTCGTTAGCGTCATTCAGTCTAAAAACTACACGATCACCAAACGTGATGATGCCAGCCAGACGTTGACCACCGACTGGGTTAACTGGAACCGTCTGGATGAAGACGAGCAGTACCGTGGACGTTATCAAATCTCGGTTAAACCGCAGGGTTATCAGCAAGCGGTAACGGTGAAACTGATTAACCTCGAGCAGGCGGGTAAACCCGTAGCTGATCCAGCATCAATGCAGCGTTACAGCGCTGAGATGATGAACGTTATCTCCGCAGGTCTGGATAAGAACGCCACTGATGCCGCGAATGCCGCGCAGAACCGCTCTGCCGCCACCATGGATGTTCAGAGTGCTGCCGATGACACCGGTTTACCGATGCTGGTGGTACGTGGACCGTTCAACGTGGTATGGCAGCGTCTGCCGGCAGCGCTTGAGAAAGTGGGGATGAAAGTGACCGACAGCACCCGTTCTCAGGGCAGCATCGCCGTGACCTACAAACCACTGTCTGATAGCAACTGGCAGGAGCTGGGCGCAAGCGATCCGGGTCTGGTATCCGGCGACTATAAACTGCAGGTCGGTGATTTAGACAACCGCAGTAGCTTGCAGTTTATCGATCCGAAGGGGCATACCCTGACGCAAAGCCAGAACGACGCGCTGGTCGCCGTCTTCCAGGCAGCGTTCAGTAAGTAAAAATAAAGGGCTGGATAACTCCAGCCCTTTTTTTCTGATATGATACGCAAACGTGTGCGTCGGCAGAAAAACGCAATATTTATCGTTAATTCACACCCAGGAGTAATAAAGATGCAAAAGCAAGCTGAGTTGTATCGTGGTAAAGCGAAGACCGTATACAGCACGGAAAACCCGGACCTGTTGGTGCTCGAATTCCGCAATGATACGTCAGCAGGGGATGGCGCGCGCATTGAACAGTTTGATCGTAAAGGCATGGTGAACAACAAGTTCAACCATTTCATTATGACTAAACTGCAAGAAGCGGGCATTCCTACCCAGATGGAGCGACTGCTTTCCGATACTGAATGTCTGGTGAAAAAACTGGAGATGGTACCGGTTGAATGTGTGGTTCGTAACCGCGCAGCAGGCTCCCTGGTTAAGCGTTTAGGCGTTGAGGAAGGTATTGAACTGAATCCGCCGCTGTTTGATCTGTTCCTGAAAAACGATGCTATGCACGATCCAATGATTAACGATTCCTATTGTGAAACTTTTGGTTGGGTGAGCAAAGAGAATCTGGCGCGTATGAAAGAGCTGACCTACAAAGCCAACGACGTGCTGAAAAAGATGTTTGATGATGCCGGTCTGATTCTGGTCGACTTCAAACTTGAGTTTGGTTTGTATAAAGGTGAAGTGGTCCTGGGCGATGAGTTCTCACCGGACGGTAGCCGTCTGTGGGACAAAGAAACGCTGGATAAAATGGACAAAGATCGCTTCCGCCAGAGCCTGGGTGGCCTGATCGAAGCCTATGAAGCCGTCGCGCATCGTCTGGGTGTGAAGTTAGACTAATCCTCCCCTGAGCCGGCGATCGCTCTCCGGCTCATCAATCCCGCCGATTTTGATTACTGTTTCTTATGGTAATCCTGTTCCGAACCGCCTACGATCATCATCATAATGAATAAAAAGTTGAGGTGATTATGCGCTGGCAAGGGCGTCGTGAAAGTGACAATGTGGAAGACAGACGAAATAGCTCCGGTGGCGGCCCTTCTATAGGCGGCCCTGGTTTTCGTTTGCCCAGTGGTAAAGGCGGCATCATCCTGCTGATTGTGGTGCTGGTGGCGGGATATTATGGCGTGGATCTCACCGGATTAATGACCGGCCAGCCAGTTTCCCAACAGCAATCATCACACTCCATCAGCCCAAATGATGATGAAGCAGCAAAATTTACCTCGGTGATTCTGGCCACCACGGAAGATACCTGGGGGCAGCAGTTTGAAAAAATGGGCCGGACCTACCAACAGCCGAAGCTGGTAATGTATCGCGGAGCGACGCGTACCGGCTGTGGCGCGGGTCAGTCCGTGATGGGGCCGTTTTACTGCCCGGCGGATGGTACGGTGTATATCGACCTCTCATTTTATGATGACATGAAAAACAAGCTGGGCGCCGATGGTGATTTTGCTCAGGGCTATGTTATCGCCCATGAAGTGGGCCACCACGTGCAGAAACTGCTGGGTATTGAACCGAAAGTTCGCCAGATGCAGCAGAATGCCTCACAGGCTGAGGTGAACCGTCTTTCCGTACGTATGGAACTGCAGGCGGACTGCTTTGCCGGCGTCTGGGGCAACAGTATGCAGCAGCAGGGCGTGCTGGAGTCCGGCGACCTGGCTGAAGCGCTGAACGCCGCTCAGGCTATTGGCGACGATCGCCTGCAGCAGCAGGGACAAGGACGCGTTGTGCCGGACAGCTTTACCCACGGCACTTCTGAGCAGCGGCTTAGCTGGTTCAAACGCGGTTTTGACAGCGGCGATCCGGGACAATGTAATACTTTTGGTAAAGGCATTTAAGCTACTGAGGCAGGGATGTCTGATAATACGGCGTTGAGCGCGTTAACCGAACAGATGGCCCGCGAAGGGATCCGTCGTCTGCTGATTATCAGTGGTGAGGGGAACTGGTGTCAGGAGCGGGCTTTAGCGCTACGCGACACGTTACCCGGCGACTGGTTATGGGTGGGCGCACAAGCCCCTGCTGAGCCGAACTGTACGCCACAGGCGCTGCAAACATTATTAGGCCGCGAGTTTCGTCATGCGGTTTTTGACGCCGGGCAGGGATTTGACGCTGCGGCATTTGCCGCCTTAAGCGGAACGCTGATCGCCGGGAGCTGGCTGGTTTTGCTGACTCCCCCCTGGCATACCTGGCACACGCATCCGGACGTGGATTCACTGCGCTGGAGCGACTGTGCTGAACCTATCCCAACGCCGCACTTTGTTGAACATGTCAAACGGGTGATTTCCCGTGACGGACAGGCTCTGCACTGGCAGCAGCATCACGCAGTTTCCAGCCCGCGTTTTCCTGTTCGTGCAGTCTGGCACGCGGCAACCGGTGATCCTCAGCCTGAACAGGCGATGATTTTAACCCAGTTGCTGGATATGCCTCCCGGCGTGGCTGCGGTCACAGCTGCACGTGGCCGGGGTAAATCGGCTCTGGCAGGGCAACTGATAGCACGTATCAACGGGACCGCGATTGTCACCGCGCCTGCTAAAGCGGCAACGGATGTGCTGGCGCAATTTGCCGCAGAGCGATACCGCTTTATGGCCCCGGATGCGCTGTTAAGCAGCTCTGCAACCGCAGACTGGCTGATTGTGGATGAAGCCGCCGCGATCCCCGCGCCGCTGCTACACCAACTGGTTGCGCGTTTCCCTCGTACGCTGTTAACCACCACCGTACAGGGCTACGAGGGAACCGGCAGAGGCTTTTTGCTGAAATTCTGCGCCCGCTTTCCCCATCTTCGACGCTATGAGTTGCAACAACCCGTACGCTGGGCGCAGGGATGTCCGCTGGAGAAAATCGTCAGCGATGCGCTGGTGTTTGACGACGAAACCTTTGCGCATGCCCCCTTGGGGGAGCTTAGCTTCTCGGCATTTGAGCAACTCTCATGGCAGACAAACCCGGCGCTGCCGTTAGCGGTATATCAGCTGCTTTCCGGCGCGCATTATCGCACCTCGCCACTGGATCTGCGGCGAATGATGGACGCGCCGGGTCAGCATTTTCTTCAGGCTTCGGCTGCTGACTCGGTGGCGGGCGCCGTCTGGCTGGTCGACGAGGGGGGATTATCCGCAGAATTAAGCCAGGCCGTCTGGGCCGGATATCGCCGACCAAGAGGAAATTTGGTTGCGCAGTCACTGGCGGCGCACGGCGGAGACCCATTGGCAGCGACGCTCGTCGGGCGGCGGGTCAGTCGAATTGCGGTTCATCCCGCGCGTCAAAGGGAAGGTATTGGGCAACAGCTGATTCTGCAGGCCCGGCACTATTGCACACAGTGCGACTATCTGTCCGTCAGCTTTGGTTATACGGCTGAATTATGGCGTTTCTGGCAGCGTTGCGGTTTTGTCCTGGTACGAATGGGCAATCATCGGGAAGCCAGCAGCGGCTGTTATACCGCTATGGCGGTGCTGCCCATCAGCGAAGCAGGAAAACGCCTTGCCTGGCGGGCGCACCAGCGCCTGCGACGGGATGCGGAGATTCTTGCTCAGTGGAACGCAGAGCGCATTCCGCTGGTACCACTGAAAGAGACTACGCTTAATGAGGATGACTGGGGTGAGCTGGCTGGGTTTGCCTTCGCGCATCGACCATTACTGACATCATTAGGCTGTCTGAGTCGTTTGCTTGAGCACAGCGAGTTGCCTCTTCCGGCATTACGCGGGCGTATACAGGCTCAACGCAGCGATGCTGAATTGTGCCAACAGCTGAAAATATCGGGTCGCAAAGCGCTGTTGGCAGTTCAGCGCGCCGAGGCGGCGCAGGCCTTAAAACAGCTGGATGCTGAACGTGAACAACGGCTACATAATCGCATTATGCAATGGCAATTTTTTCACTAACTTCTTCAATTTCCTGGCATGGTCATTGCGGTTAAGCGGCGTAGAATGATTCTCATCAGTTAAGGAGATCGCCATGAAACATGACCATTTTGTTGTTCAAAGTCCCGATAAACCCGCTCAACAGCTCTTGTTGCTGTTTCATGGCGTCGGCGATAACCCGGTTGCCATGGGCGAAATTGGCTCCTGGTTTGCGCCGCTGTTTCCGGATGCGCTAATCGTCAGCATTGGCGGGGCAGAGCCTTATGGTACGACTTCCGGGCGTCAGTGGTTTTCGGTACAGGGGGTAACGGAAGAGAACCGCCAGGCGCGTATTGACGCGATTATGCCGGTCTTTATCGAAACCGTTCGCTACTGGCAGAAGCAAAGCGGCGTTTCGCCTCAGGCGACCGCGCTGATTGGTTTTTCTCAGGGCTCGATTATGTCGCTTGAGAGTATTAAAGCCGAGCCAGGGCTGGCGTCGCGGGTCATCGCCTTTAATGGTCGTTATGCCACGTTGCCGGAGGTTGCAACTACCGCGACGACGGTGCATTTGATTCACGGCGGTGAAGACCGGGTGATTGAGTTATCTCATGCCGTTGCCGCGCAGGAGGCGTTAATTCGCGCCGGTGGGGATGTGACGCTGGATATCGTCGAAAATCTGGGGCACGCTATTGATGAACGCAGTATGCAGTTTGCGCTCGACCACTTGCGTTTTACCGTACCGAAGCACTACTTTGATGAAGCGCTGAGCGGTGGTAAGCCTCACGATGATGATGTGATTGAGATGATTTAACCCGCAGGCCGGATGGCGATGTGTAACCGCCATTCGGCCTACGTTGGCTTATTTCTTCGGTTGATCCTTGTTTGGCCAATCGTCGTCGTCATCCCATTTATCGTTAAAATCACGATGCGGGGGAAGCTCCGGCTTATTGGCAAGAAATTTCTTGTGGTCGACGCGCTTGAGATCTTTAATCACGTTCAGCAATACGCCTACCAGAAACACCAACACCAGAATCCACCAGTATTTTGCCAGCCAGTCCATGCTCATTTCCTCTTACAGGAACACTCATCAGGCGACGAGTTGCTCCATGATACGTTGATACATACGGGCAAGCAGTTGCAGGTCGGCGGCATTAACACATTCATTAATTTTATGAATGGTGGCGTTGACCGGCCCAAGTTCTACTACCTGTGCCCCCATGCGGGCAATAAAACGCCCGTCGGACGTCCCGCCTGTAGTCAGTAACTGCGGTTTAATCTCATTATAGTGCTCAATGGCGTTCACCACCGCATCCACCAGTTTACCGCGTGCGGTCAGGAACGGCTGACCGGAAAGCCACCAGTCGACGGTATAACGCAGCTGATGTTTCTCCAGCAGCTCCAGCACCCGGGACTTAATCATTTCATCGTTTAATTCGGTGCTGAAACGGAAGTTGAACTGGATAAACAGTTCGCCGGGAATAACATTGTTGCTGCCGGTTCCTGCCTGAATATTGGCAATCTGCATGCTGGTCGCCGGGAAGAATTCGTTGCCCTGATCCCACTCAATCGCCACCAGTTCATTGAGCATTGGCGCTGCGCGGTGTACCGGGTTATCGGCCAGATGCGGGTAGGCTACGTGGCCCTGCACGCCGTGAATGGTCAGATTGCAGGTCAGTGAACCACGACGCCCATTTTTCACCACGTCGCCAACGATTTCCGTGCTGGACGGCTCGCCAACCAGACAATAATCCAGTCGTTCATTGCGCGCCATAAGTGCTTCAACCACTTTTACGGTGCCGTTTTGGGCGCTGGCCTCTTCGTCAGAGGTTATCAAAAACGCCAGACGACCCTGATGGTTCGGATGCTGGGCGACAAAACGTTCTGCGGCCACGACCATTGCCGCCAGTGAGCCTTTCATATCGGCTGCGCCACGCCCGAACAACATGCCATCGCGAATGGTCGGTTCGAACGGTGGATTAATCCAACGATCGACATCGCCGACAGGCACTACGTCAGTGTGACCGGCAAATGCCAGAGTCTCACCTTTGCCGCGCCATGCCCAAAAATTCTGTGTGTCACCAAAATCCATACGCTCAACGGTAAAACCTACCGCGCGCAGGCGTTCAATCATTAACGCCTGGCACCCGGCATCATCCGGGCTCAGGGAAGGACGGCGAATAAGCTGCTGTGTCAGCTCAATAACCGGGCACGACATAGACTATACCTCATTAAAAAACTGCGTATAACTGGATTCACTAAAGCCAAGCAGCATAGGCTTACCCGGCGCGCAGAGCAATGGGCGTTTGATAATTGCAGGCATTTCAATCATCAATGCAGCAGCAGAGGACGCATCGGTGATTTGGTTACGTGTGGCTTCATCCAGTTTGCGCCAGGTGGTTCCACGTGTATTGAGCAGCGCCTCCCAACCTAATTCGCTGATAAAGGCGTGTAATAACGCGTTGTCCAGGCCGTCGACGCGATAATCATGGAAGCGGTAGTCGACCCCATTGTCTTCCAGCCAGCGTCTGGCTTTTTTAATCGTATCGCAATTCTTAATGCCGTAGAGGGTGATCATTTGAATCCTTATTGACGTAATTTGAATATTTATTCTCGTGTTCTATAAACATGAATAATACATATTGTCATCGAACCGTTATAGAAAAATATAACATTGTTGTTGAATGGTGAATAATGATTCCTGAAAGTTCCAAAATTCACGGGGAACTGAAAATCAGATTTTGCCTGTTTGCATCAGCCTGTTTTTCCATCAGAATTGCCAAAGTCGTAGATGATGTATGAATATTTCAAAATATTGCAGTAAGTCACATAAAATTTATGGGGTTAGCGCATAGTGATTACATATACCCCCGAACACTGGAGGATGTAATCGCAACCATTGGTTAAATGATCTTCTTTTTATGATGATGATTTCGTAGAATGCCCATAATAATAAGAGAGGTTGTTATGATTGAACGTGAACTGGGGAACTGGAAAGACTTTATCGAAGTGATGCTTCGTAAATAATTTTCTGGAAGAAATTCATATCCTGCAAAGGATAATAAAAGGCGACTCAACGTAAGTCGCCTTTTTTGTGTCCGATTATTCTGGGCGTGGCTTCAACGGGAAACGTCTGCGTACCAGCACAAAGAACAGAGGAACGAAGTAAATCGCCAGGACAGTGGCTGAAATCATCCCGCCCATTACACCAGTCCCCACCGCATGCTGACCGCCGGAACCTGCGCCACTGCTGATGGTCATCGGCAACACCCCAAAGATAAACGCCAGTGACGTCATCAGAATTGGGCGTAAGCGTTGGCGACAGGCATGCAGCGTGGCGTCGAGCAAGTCGTGACCTTTCTCGTTCATCTCATTGGCGAATTCAACAATCAATATTGCGTTCTTCGCCGAAAGCCCGATAACGGTGAGTAACCCGACCTGAAAGTACACGTCGTTTTCCAGGCCGCGCATCCAGGTAGCGAGCAGCGCGCCAATGACCCCCAGCGGTACAACCAGCATGACGGAGAAGGGAACCGACCAGCTTTCGTACAGAGCCGCCAGACACAGGAACACCACCAGCAAAGAAATGGCGTACAGGGCTGGCGCCTGAGAGCCCGACAGCCGTTCCTGGTAAGACATTGCGGTCCATTCGAGGCCGAATCCGGTCGGCAACTGGTGGACCAGCGATTCCATAATGTCCATCGCCGTACCGGTACTGACGCCTGGGGCGGCTTCGCCAACAATCTCGACGGCGGAGTAGCCGTTATAGCGTTCCAGACGCGGTGAACCCGTTTCCCAGCGCGACGTGGCAAAGGCCGAGAAAGGCACCATGCCGCCGCTATTATTGCGGACGTACCACAGATTGATGTCGTCCGGGAGCATGCGATATTTTGCCGCCGCCTGCACGTAAACCTTCTTCACGCGACCCCGGTCCATAAAGTCATTGACGTAGCTGGAGCCCCAGGCCGTTTGCAAGGTGTCGTTGATGTCATCAATGGAAACGCCCAGTGCCTGGGCTTTGCGCTGATCGATATCAATTTGCAACTGCGGGCTGTCGTCCAGACCATTATGACGAACACGTGTCAGAGACGCGTCTTTCCCGGCCAGCTCAATCAGCTTGTCGCGCGCGGCCATTAACGCATCATGGCCCGCACCGGCGTGATCTTGCAGCTCCATATCGAAACCGGCAGAGCT
The DNA here is from genome assembly GCF_013784065.1 of Citrobacter sp. RHBSTW-00599. Taxonomy (NCBI): domain Bacteria; kingdom Pseudomonadati; phylum Pseudomonadota; class Gammaproteobacteria; order Enterobacterales; family Enterobacteriaceae; genus Citrobacter; species Citrobacter sp. RHBSTW-00599. Next base: position 1,445,734 of record NZ_CP056717.1, read on the forward strand.
CCCGAGACCGCTAATCGCCGGAGGGCTGCTGGCGAAGACGCGGGCTTCCTTAATCTTATTAAAGGCTTTGGTCGCGCGTTCGATGATGGCGAAAGAGGTTCCGGTGGTGGTGTCGCGATCATCCCAGTCTTTTAAGCGGACAAACATCCGCGCCACGTTTTGACCGTTCCCGCCAGGGCCGGAACCGACCGTGGAAAAGACCGACGTAATGTTGTCTTTCTCATGAGTGAAGTAATACTTCTCCACTTCCTCAACTACTTTCAATGTTTGCTGCTGGGTCGAGCCGCTGGGCAACTGTATCGAGGTGGTAAACATGCCGCGGTCTTCGAGCGGCAGGAAGGAGGTTGGCAGGCGCAGGAACAGGAAAACCATACCACCGAGCAGCAGGCCGTAAATCAGTATCCAGCGCAGGCTGCGGTGCAGGATCCTGGCGACGCCTTTTTCATAGCGTTCGGCGTTGCGGTTAAACATCCGGTTAAACCAGCCAAAGAAACCGGTTTGCCCGTGATGCTCGCCTTTATGTAGCGGTTTGAGCAGAGTGGCGCACAGGGCAGGGGTGAGGATCATCGCCACCAGAACTGAAAGAACCATTGCGGAGACGATGGTAATCGAGAACTGGCGGTAGATAGCCCCGGTAGTGCCGCCGAAGAAGGCCATCGGGATAAACACCGCCGACAGCACCATGGCGATACCGACCAGCGCGCCCTGGATTTGCCCCATCGATTTCCGCGTCGCTTCCCGCGGCGAGAGGCCTTCCTCACTCATAATTCGCTCGACGTTTTCCACCACCACAATAGCATCATCGACCAGCAGGCCGATCGCCAGCACCATCGCAAACATCGTCAGGGTGTTAACGCTGTAGCCAAAGGCGTAGAGCACGGAAAAAGTACCCATCAGGACGACGGGAACGGCGATTGTAGGGATCAGCGTGGCGCGGAAGTTTTGCAGGAACAGGTACATCACAAGAAATACCAGCGCGATCGCTTCCAGCAGCGTTTTCACCACGTCGATAATTGAGGCTTTGACAAAGGAGGTAGTTTCATACGCCACCTTGTATTCCAGCCCATGCGGAAAATACTGTGAGAGCTCATTCAGACGGTCGATAACCAGCTCCGCAGTTGCCATTTCATTAGCACCGGAGGCCAGTTTTACCCCCAGACCGGAAGCCGGGTGGCCGTTGAAGCGGCTGAGATAGTCGTACTTTTCCGCACCCATTTCGACCGTCGCCACATCACCCAGTTTAACTTCTGAGCCGTCCTGGTTGACGCGTAGCGTAATCGCGCGGAATTCATCCGGAGTCTGCAGCAGCGACTGGGCGTTGATTGTCGCATTCAGCGCTTGTTTGTCTACCGAAGGCGTGCCGCCAAGTTGCCCGACGGCAATCTGCGCATTCTGTGATTCGATAGCATCGGTCACATCTTTGGCAGTCATCTGGAAGCTGTTAAGTTTGACCGGGTCGAGCCAGATACGCATGGAATATTGTGAACCGTAGGCGTCAATATCGCCCACGCCGTTTATACGACTGAGCGGATCCTGGATATTACTGGCGACGTAGTCGGCGATGTCCTGCTTATCCATTGAGCCATCGGTGGAGACGAAGGCGATGGTCAGAATATTGGTGTCCCCGGTCTTTCGCACCGTGACCCCTTGATTCTGTACCGCCTGCGGCAGCTTACGCATTGCCGATTGCAGCTGGTTTTGCACCTGCTGGACGGCCTCATCAGGATCGGTTCCCGCGAGGAAGCTCAGCGTAACCGACGCCTGGCCTGTCCCGCTGCTCTGCGACGACATGTACATCAGATTATCGAGACCGGTCATGTTCTGCTCGATAACCTGGGTGACGGTATTTTCCAGGGTTTGTGCGGACGCGCCAGGGTAGTTCGCGGTTACCCGCACGTTTGGCGGTGCCAGATCGGGATATTGCTCAACGGGCAGCGAAAAAATAGCCAGGGCTCCTGTCAGGCACAACAGGATTGCTAACACCCAGGCAAAAATGGGGCGATCGATGAAAAAATTCGCCATTAAAAGGGGACCTCGTGTTTCTGCGTATCGTTATGGGTGTGAATTGCTTCACTTTAGCGGCAAGGTACGGGGCAAACGTGGAGAAAAAAAGAAGATAATGTAAATTATCATGCCCGTTTACAGCATACCTTTCGTGCCAACGCCGTCAGGCCTGGATCGAGAACCGACGGCGCTTTGCGGTTCTTTACGTTAGCTCTCCGTCGGATTCTGCCGAACGAAAACTGATACTCACCAGCGTTCCCCCTCCGGAGGGTTGAGAGAAAGTCAGCGTGCCGCTCAGCCTTTCCGCCCGCTCGCGCATAATATTTAACCCATAGTGCCCCGAAGGCTCATGCGGCTCGCCAATGCCGATGCCGTTATCGCGAATATAAACCGTGTGATTACCATCCGGCGCGGTCACGCAACTGACGGCAATTTCGGTTGCGCTGGCATGTTTAATCGCGTTCAGCACTGCTTCACGGACGATCTGCAGCAGATGCACCTGCATTTGCGCGTCCAGCGCCAGCGTCGGTAACCGGCAATCAAGCGTCAGTTTAGCCGATGTCTGATTTTGCAGCGTTTCCAGCATTTCATGCAGGGCGGAGGGGAGATCGGCCTGCTGTAAAGTCAGGCGGAAGGTGGTGAGCAGTTCGCGTAGCTGGCGGTAGGCATCGTTCAGCGCCTGAGAGAAATCCGCCATAATGCTTTGCGCTGGGGCGTTATCTTCGGGAATCGAACGCTTCAGCAGCGTGAGCTGAATGCGTAAATAAGAGAGCACTTGCGCCAGCGAGTCGTGCAGCTCGCGCGCAATCGTCGCCCGTTCCTCCATTAACAACAGCTGCTGAAAATGTTTTTGCGCCTGGTTGAAGTACAACCCGCGACCCAGCATCGAGGAGACGCTGTTAAGCAGCGGGGTAGAAGCATTGACGTTCGGGCTTTGCCAGTGCAGTTCACCGTAGACGGTTTCCTGCATGGTGACCGGCAGGATCTGCATCGGCAGCTCGGGGCTTTTTGCGCCTTCGCTAATTCGCCAGTTATCTCCGACGGTGAGTTCCAGGAAATAGGCGGCGTCATGCTCGCGGACGATCTGTAAAATATGGCGGAAGCAGTACACATCAATCTGACTGGTATTTAACGCCTGAGAGCACTGATACAACACTTCCAGACGACGATTAGCTTCGTGGAGATCGTGGGTCTTCTCAGCGACAGACGCTTCCAGCGAGCGGTACAGCTTGTGTAATTCACTCGACATCTGGCTGAAGGTCTTGCCCAACAACCCGAGTTCGTTGGGCAAATCAGTATCCAGCGACGGGATATCAAACTGACCGTGTTCAATGTGCTGGCTGGCCACCACCAGCTTATTCAGCGGACGCACCACCTGCTGGCGAATACGCCGCAAGGTAAAGAAAACGAGGGTGAATATGCCGATCCCGCCCGCCAGTGAAATACCAAAAACCAGCATCACTTTGCGTTCGGCATAATGTTGCAGCGCCAGCACGAAGAGATCGATTTGATCGACATAGTTATTGATATTGCTCTGGTACCAATTTAAATCGCCATCGATCAGACGGGCGTTCATTTCCAGCCAGTTTGCATGTAGACGTCCATAGCGACTTTTTACCGCTTGAGGCACATACCACGCGTTCAGGTTCTGTAGTGCTGGCGAGTTTAGCGCCTGCTGGAAAAGCTGGCGGTGAGCGTTAAGCTGCGGACTTTGGCTTTGCAGATCGTAACCCAGACGGTAACTTTGCATGCGCAATGAGCCAGCCACGTTGATGGCTTCGGCATCTCGTAAGCTGCTGGTCAGCGTGAGCAGAGCAATACCCGTTGAGAGAATCGACAACAGCACTATGTAGAAAAAAGCTTTAGCCAGACTGGCCGAGACCGGACGCTTTACCGTCACTTGTGCATCCTCACACAATACACGTCGCGCCTTAAAACAGCCCGAACGATGCGGTGTATTTGATAAATGTTAATAAAACGCCATGAAACTGGATGGTAACTGAAACGCAATTTCATATGCGATGAAATAAATTGATCTGCCACAGGTTCTGGATAAATAGTTGTGCTTCCTGGGCAAATGAACATTGCCGCTTCCTTCCGTGTCGGTTAATAACAACACTCATATAAAGAATAAGGTTTTTGCAACCAAAAAAGAAGGAAGCCATGAATCGTTTTATTATGGTTAATAGCCAGCAGTGCCTGGGATGCCATGCCTGTGAGGTCGCCTGCGTCATGGCTCACAATGGCGAGCAGCATGTCCTGAGTCAACGGCATTTCCAGCCCCGAATTACCGTCATCAAGCATCAGCAGCAGCGCAGTGCGGTAACCTGCCATCACTGTGAAGATGCGCCCTGCGCCAGAAGTTGCCCGAACGGGGCAATCAGCCATGATAACGACAGCGTTCAGGTGAACCCGAAAAAGTGTATTGGCTGTAAATCGTGCGTCGTTGCTTGTCCTTTCGGCACGATGCAGATCGTACTCACTCCAGTCGCTAAAGGGAAGGTGAAAGCCACTGCGCACAAATGCGATTTGTGTCAGGGACGCGAACAGGGACCTGCCTGCGTAGAGAACTGTCCGGCGCAAGCGTTACAACTGGTGACGGAAAATTCGCTTACTGGTCTGTCAAAAGCGCGCAGGCTACGCACCGCCAGTCTGGAAAGCCAGCCCTGGCACGCCAACGCCACCGATTTCGTTTCGCATGCAATTACCAAACGTGAGCAAATGCAGGCGACGCCTGCGCGTGGTGAGCCGGATAAGCTGGCAATTGAGGCCCGTAAAACCAGCTTTGAGGAGATCTATCTGCCGTTTCGTACGGCGCAAGCGGAACGGGAAGCGTCCCGCTGCCTGAAATGCGGCGACCACAGTATTTGCGAATGGACCTGCCCATTGCATAACCATATTCCGCAGTGGATTGAACTGGTCAAAGCCGGGAATATCGACGCGGCGGTTGAGCTTTCTCACCAGACCAACTGCCTGCCGGAAGTGACCGGGCGCGTATGTCCGCAGGACCGACTTTGCGAAGGGGCATGTACGGTGCGTAGCGAGCATGGGGCGGTCACTATCGGAAATATTGAGCGTTACATCTCTGATCGGGCCCTGAGCAAAGGATGGCGACCGGACTTAAGCCACGTGCAGAAAGTGGATAAGCGCGTTGCTATCATCGGCGCGGGTCCGGCGGGTCTGGCCTGCGCGGATGTGCTGGCGCGCAGCGGAGTCAGCACCACCGTATACGATCGCCACCCTGAAATCGGCGGTTTGCTGACGTTCGGCATTCCGGCCTTCAAGCTGGACAAATCGCTGCTGGCCCGCCGCCGTGAAATCTTCAGCGCCATGGGTATTCATTTCGAACTTAACTGTGAAGTGGGTAAGGATGTGGCGCTGTCGGCGCTGCTGGAGGATTACGATGCCGTGTTCGTGGGCGTAGGAACCTATCGTTCCATGAAGGCGGATCTGCCGAATGAAGACGCGCCTGGCGTTTATGACGCGTTACCGTTCCTGATTGCCAACACCAAGCAGGTGATGGGGCTGGATGAACTGCCTGAAGAGTCGTTCATCGATACCGCCGGACTGAACGTGGTTGTACTGGGCGGAGGCGATACGGCAATGGACTGCGTGCGTACCGCGCTGCGTCATGGCGCACGCCAGGTGACCTGCGCTTATCGTCGTGATGAAGCCAACATGCCCGGTTCGAAAAAAGAGGTGAAGAACGCCCGGGAAGAGGGGGCGAACTTCGAGTTTAACGTCCAGCCGGTTGAGCTGGTGTTACATGATGATGGGCGAGTCAGCGGCGTGCGTTTTTTACGTACCCAGCTTGGCGAGCCGGACGCGCAGGGGCGTCGTCGCCCGGTTCCCCTCGCCGGGAGTGAGTTTGTCATGCCCGCAGATGCGGTGATCATGGCGTTTGGTTTTCACCCACATGGCATGCCGTGGCTGGAGACGCATGGGGTTAAGGTCGATAACTGGGGGCGCATAGCCGCCAATGTTGAAAGCGCATACCGTTATCAAACCAGTAACCCGAAAATCTTCGCCGGTGGTGATGCGGTACGCGGTGCGGATCTGGTGGTTACGGCCATGGCGGAAGGACGGCATGCCGCCCAGGGGATCGTCGACTGGCTGGGCGTAAAATCAGTCAAATCTCACTAAGTCGCTAAGAAGGCCGGATAAGGCGCGTTAGCGTTGCTATCCGGCTCTGTGCCGCATAATTGCCTGATGGTGCTTCGCTTATCAGGCAGACATTGCACCAAGACAAACCCGGTTTCACGGCGTAGTATTATTTCTCACTTCTTGCTGTGGAGCCGGTATGTCGCAAAAAATTACCCTCATCAAAGATAAAGTCCTTTCCGATAACTACTTCATCCTGCGCAATATTACCTATGACCTGACCCGTAGCAATGGTGAGGTGATTCGCCACAAACGCGAGGTTTACGATCGCGGCAACGGCGCCACTATCCTGCTGTATAACCCGGAGAAGAAAACGGTGGTGCTCATCCGCCAGTTTCGCGTCGCCACCTGGGTCAATGGTAATGAAAGCGGTCAACTGATTGAAACCTGCGCCGGGCTGCTGGATAACGACGAACCGGAAGCGTGCATTCGGAAAGAGGCCATTGAAGAGACCGGCTTTGAAGTGGGTGAAGTGCGTAAGCTGTTTGAACTCTATATGTCGCCGGGCGGCGTGACGGAGATAATTCATTTCTTTATTGCGCAATACAGCGACAGCCAGCGGGCAAATGCCGGCGGAGGGGTGGAAGATGAAGATATTGAGGTTCTGGAGCTGCCGTTCACCCAGGCGCTGGAAATGATTAAAACAGGTGAAATCCGTGACGGTAAGACGGTGCTATTGCTGAACTATTTGCAGTCGTCGCATCTCATGGACTAATGCGCGGGATTTATATTTCTTTACAAATTTTCGGCCAATCCGACGATTCTTATTGAGCCACATCAGTCGCGCAAGGAAGATACCGCTTAGGCTGTGTGTTTTGACTTCGGGGTTGTACCGTCCATGCGCTATCGCGTTATTTTACTTTTCCTGCTCGGGTTGTTACCCGTCCGTTTGCTGTGGGCCGCGCCCGCGCAACAGACGTTTTCTGACTGGCAGGTGACGTGCAATAACCAAAACTTTTGCGTGGCGCGCAATACCGGAGAACATCACGGCCTGGTCATGACCTTGAGCCGCAGTGCCGGGGCACATACCGACGCCGTGTTGCGTATTGAACTGGGTGGGCTGGAATCGCCCACAGCCAAAGAGAGCGATATTGCGCCACGTCTGCTACTGGATGGCGCGCCGCTCCCGCTTCGCGGTGAACACTGGCGTATTACCCCCTGGCAACTGATGACCGATGATCCGGCCACCATCAGCGCATTTTTAACAACCGTACAGGACGCGAAGGCGATAACCCTGCAAAAAGGGGCGCAAAACCTGTCCCTGGTCGGGCTAAAAGCCGCGCTGCTTTTTATCGACGCCCAGCAAAAACGGGTCGGCAGCGAAACCGCATGGATCGAAAAAGGCGACGAGCCTCCGCTCAGCGTGCCTCCCGCTCCCGCTTTAAAAGGCGTGGCTGTGATTAACCCAACGCCAACGCCTCTCACGCAACAAGAGCGCAGTGAATTGCTGGATTACGGTAACTGGCGGATCAACGGTATTCGCTGTTCGATCGATCCGCTGCGTCGCGAGATGCGCGTCACGGCCTTAACGGATGATAAAGCGCTGCTGATGATCGGCTGTGAAGCCGGGGCATATAACACCATCGATCTGGCGTGGGTGGTTTCACGTACTACCCCGTTGACGTCACGGGCGGTACGGCTAAGCCTGCCTTTTAAAACGGATGCGGAAAGTCGCGATATGGAGCTGACCAACGCCACGTTTGATGAGAAGTCGCGCGAGCTGGTAACCCTCGCTAAAGGACGAGGGTTGGCAGATTGCGGTATCCAGACCCGCTGGCGCTACGACGGCCAGCGTTTTCGTCTGGTGCGCTATGCCCAAGAGCCAAGCTGCGATAACTGGCATGGGCCAGATGCCTGGCCCACGCTGTGGATCACACGTTAAGCACCTTATGCGCTTTGTCGACAATGTTATCCACCGTAAAGCCGAAGAACGGGAACAGCTTGTCTGCCGGAGCCGACTCCCCATAACCCGTCATACCGACAATCGCCCCTTTCAGCCCAACATATTTGTACCAGTAGTCGGCAATTCCTGCTTCTACCGCCACGCGCGCGCTGACGTTTGAGGGGAGGACCGATTCCCTATACGCCTCATCCTGGGCGTCGAAAATATCGGTTGAGGGCAGAGAAACCACTCGCACGTTACGACCTTCACCGGTCAGTTTTTCCGCCGCCAGCAGCGTGATTTCCATTTCTGAACCGGTAGCAATCAGGATAACATCCGGCTTACCGCCGCCATCCTTCAGCACATAGCCGCCGCGGGCAATCTGCTGCACTTGCTCAGGCGTCCGCTCAACCTGCGCCAGATTTTGCCGCGAGAGGATCAGCGCCGTTGGCCCGTCATGGCGTTCGACCGCCAGCTTCCAGCCTACCGCCGCTTCAACCTGATCGCAGGGTCGCCAGGTGCTGAAATTAGGCGTCAGACGCAGGCTGGCGAGCTGTTCGACGGCCTGGTGCGTGGGACCATCTTCCCCAAGGCCAATCGAGTCGTGGGTATAAACCATGATTTGTCGGGCTTTCATCAGCGCCGCCATGCGTGCGGCATTACGGGCATATTCGACAAACATCAGGAACGTTGCGGTGTACGGTACGAAGCCCCCGTGGTGAGCGATACCGTTGGCAATCGCGGTCATGCCAAATTCCCGCACGCCGTAGTGGATGTAGTTTCCTGCATGATCCTCTTTAAGAGAAGTGGAGCCTTTCCAGATGGTCAGGTTGCTGGGCGCCAGATCCGCCGAACCGCCAAGCAGCTCAGGCAGTATCGGCCCGTAGGCGTTCAGGGTATTTTGCGAGGCCTTACGGGTGGCGATTTTGGCCGGATTGGCCTGCAGCTCGGTGATATATTTCTGGGTCGTTTCTTCCCACTCTTCCGGCAGTCCACCGCTCATCCTGCGGGTAAACTCTGCCGCCAGGTCCGGATGCGCATGTCGATAAGCGGCAAATTTCTCATTCCAGCTCTGTTGGGCTTTCTCGCCTTTTTCACGAGCGTCCCACGCCCGGTAAATCTCTTTGGGGATTTCAAAGGCAGGATGATGCCACCCCAACTTCTGCCGGGTCAGCGCCACTTCTTCTTCACCCAGCGCAGCGCCGTGCGCTTCCTCTTTCCCGGCTTTATTCGGTGAACCAAAACCAATCACCGTGCGGCAGATAATCAGCGACGGTTTATCGGTAACGGCCTGTGCTTCCTGAATCGCTTTTTTCACCGCCTCAGGGTCATGACCGTCAATCTCGTGCACTACATGCCAGTGATAGGCCTCAAAGCGTTTCGCGGTATCGTCGGTAAACCAGCCGTCGGTTTCGCCATCAATTGAGATGCCGTTGTGATCGTAAAAGCCGATGAGTTTGCCAAGTCCCAGGGTGCCCGCCAGCGAGCACACTTCGTGAGAAATGCCCTCCATCAGACAGCCGTCGCCCATAAAGACCCAGGTATAGTGATTAACAATCTCGTGGTCTGGCTGGTTAAACTGCGCGGCCAGCGTGCGTTCTGCAATCGCCATTCCGACAGCGTTGGCTAAACCCTGACCCAACGGTCCGGTGGTGGTTTCCACGCCCGGCGTATAGCCAATTTCCGGGTGTCCTGGCGTCTTCGAATGGAGCTGGCGGAAGTTCTTTAACTCTTCGAGCGGCAGGTTGTAGCCGGAAAGATGCAGCAGGCTGTAAAGCAGCATTGAGGCGTGGCCATTGGATAAAATAAACCGGTCACGATCGTACCAGGTGGGATCGGACGGGTTATGGCGCAGGAAATCGTTCCACAGTACTTCGGCGATATCGGCCATCCCCATTGGTGCGCCAGGGTGGCCAGAGTTAGCTTTTTGGACGGCATCCATACTTAGCGCACGAATGGCATTGGCAAGCTCTTTACGGGTCATAGGAAATACTCCTTGAAAAGTAAAGTGTTAGATGCGTGTTGTGATTCACACTTTTGAGATAATTGCGGGCGTTGTCAGCAAAAAGCATAGCAGACAAGCATGGTATTGCTGGCTTAAGCAGGTAACATAGATGTTATAAATTGATAACAAATTCTTTCTTTGAATGGTGAGAGTATGGGGACCTTCAAAGTTTGTGCCGTTGACTGAGGTGATAATGTGCGGCTCAGTAGAATGGTTACCCGCGCCACTTTTTTGATAGATACGTGAAAGGAACAACAAGATGGATGACCAGTTAAAACAAAGCGCCCTCGATTTCCACGAATTTCCGGTACCCGGTAAAATCCAGGTTTCTCCGACCAAGCCTCTGGCAACCCAGCGCGACCTCGCGCTGGCCTACTCGCCTGGCGTGGCTGCACCGTGTCTTGAAATTGAAAAGGACCCGCTGGCAGCCTACAAATACACCGCACGCGGCAACCTGGTTGCGGTTATTTCCAACGGTACTGCGGTTCTGGGCCTGGGTAATATTGGCGCGCTGGCCGGTAAACCAGTGATGGAAGGTAAAGGCGTTCTGTTTAAGAAATTCGCCGGGATTGACGTGTTCGACATCGAAGTTGATGAACTCGATCCGGATAAATTTATCAACGTGGTAGCGGCGCTTGAACCAACGTTTGGCGGCATTAACCTCGAAGATATCAAAGCGCCGGAGTGCTTCTACATTGAGCAAAAACTCCGTGAGCGCATGAATATTCCGGTATTCCACGATGACCAGCACGGTACGGCAATCATCAGTACTGCCGCAATCCTTAACGGTCTGCGGGTGGTTGAGAAAAATATCTCTGATGTGCGCATGGTGGTGTCAGGCGCAGGTGCGGCGGCGATTGCCTGTATGAACCTGCTGGTGGCGCTGGGTATGCAGAAACACAACATTGTGGTCTGCGACTCCAAAGGGGTGATTTACAAAGATCGTGAACCAAACATGGCGGAAACCAAAGCGGCTTACGCAGTGGTGGATGACGGTAAACGTACGCTGGATGATGTCATTGACGGCGCAGACATTTTCCTCGGTTGCTCTGGCCCGAAAGTGCTGACGCAGGAAATGGTTAAGAAGATGGCGCGTGCGCCAATGATCCTGGCCCTCGCCAACCCGGAACCGGAAATCCTGCCGCCGCTGGCGAAAGAGGTGCGTTCCGACGCCATCATTTGCACCGGCCGTTCCGACTACCCGAACCAGGTTAATAACGTCCTGTGCTTCCCGTTCATCTTCCGCGGCGCGCTGGACGTTGGCGCTACTGCCATCAACGAAGAGATGAAACTGGCCGCGGTACACGCCATTGCTGAGCTGGCGCACGCCGAGCAGAGCGAAGTGGTGGCCTCCGCCTATGGCGACCAGGACCTGAGCTTCGGGCCGGAATACATTATTCCGAAACCGTTCGACCCGCGTCTGATCGTCAAAATCGCCCCTGCGGTGGCGAAGGCGGCGATGGATTCCGGTGTGGCAACGCGTCCAATTGCCGACTTTGACGCTTACATCGATAAGCTGACCGAATTCGTCTACAAAACCAACCTGTTCATGAAGCCGATTTTCTCTCTGGCACGCAAAGCGCCGAAGCGCGTGGTGCTGACTGAAGGGGAAGAGGCGCGTGTACTGCATGCCACGCAGGAGCTGATCACTTTAGGTCTGGCGAAACCGATCCTGATCGGTCGTCCGAGCGTTATCGAAATGCGTATCCAGAAACTGGGTCTGCAGATCAAAGCGGGCGTCGATTTTGAGATCGTCAACAATGAGTCAGATCCGCGCTTTAAAGAGTACTGGAGCGAGTACTACCAGATTATGAAACGTCGTGGTATTACCCAGGAGCAGGCGCAGCGTGCGGTAATTGCCAACACCACGGTGATCGGCGCGATCATGGTGCAGCGCGGCGAAGCGGATGCAATGATCTGCGGTACGATTGGCGACTACCATGAGCACTTCAGCGTGGTGAAAGAGGTGTTTGGTCACCGCGATGGCGTGCATACTGCCGGGGCGATGAACGCCTTGCTGCTGCCAAGCGGTAACACCTTTATCGCCGATACCTACGTTAACGACGATCCTACGCCGGAGCAACTGGCGGAAATCGCCGTGATGGCGGCAGAAACCGTGCGTCGCTTTGGTATCGAACCGAAGGTAGCGCTGCTGTCGCACTCCAACTTTGGCTCATCTAACTGTCCGTCGGCCAGCAAAATGCGCGAAGCGCTGGAGCTGATTAAGGCGCGTGCGCCAGAATTGATGATTGATGGCGAAATGCACGGCGATGCCGCGCTGGTGGAAAGCATCCGTCATGACCGCATGCCGGACAGTCCGCTGAAAGGCTCAGCGAATATTCTGGTGATGCCGAATATGGAAGCTGCCCGTATTAGTTACAACTTACTACGTGTTTCCAGCTCTGAAGGCGTAACGGTCGGCCCGGTGCTGATGGGGGTTGCGAAACCGGTTCACGTATTAACGCCGATCGCATCTGTTCGTCGTATCGTTAATATGGTGGCGCTGGCGGTCGTAGAAGCCCAAACTCAGCCGCTGTAATTTCACTTTAATTTATTTCCGGCGCGGGTTTCTCCCGCGCCTTTTTATTTCCCCTTTCTTAGTGATCCACTTCACCTTTTAAACATGGTTGCCGAATTTTGTTATTTACTCTGACAAAAAATTGCCACGATGAGGGCAGTTTTAGCGGAGGCGGTGAGCAATGGAAAAAGAACGCATTATTCAGGAATTTGTGCCGGGGAAACAGGTTACGCTGGCGCATCTCATTGCGCACCCTGGTGAGGAACTGGCGAAAAAGATCGGCGTTCCCGAAGCGGGCGCCATCGGCATCATGACGCTGACGCCAGGCGAAACCGCGATGATTGCCGGTGACTTAGCTATGAAGGCGGCAGATGTACATATCGGCTTTCTCGATCGATTCAGCGGTGCGCTGGTCATCTACGGCTCGGTAGGCGCGGTAGAAGAAGCGTTATTACAGACGGTAAGCGGTCTGGGTCGGTTATTAAATTTCACTTTGTGCAACCTGACAAAAAGTTAATCAGAGGCGGCGATGAAACGTATTGCGTTTGTCGGTACGGTGGGGGCGGGGAAAACAACGCTCTTTAATGCGCTACAGGGAAATTATTCCCTCGCCAGAAAAACACAGGCCGTGGAGTTTAATGAAAATGGCGATATCGACACGCCAGGAGAATATTTTAGCCATCCGCGCTGGTATCACGCCTTAATTACCACGCTGCAGGATGTTGATACGTTGATTTATATACACGCGGCAAATGATAAAGAAAGTCGCTTACCTGCCGGGCTGTTGGATATCGGCGCCAGTAAACGACAAATCGCCGTTATCAGCAAAACGGACATGCCGGATGCCGACGTCGCCGCAACGCGACAACTACTTCGCGGGATAGGGTTCCAGGAGCCGATTTTCGAACTCAACAGCCATGACCCGCGCAGCGTGCAGCACCTGGTGGATTATCTGACTGAGCTCAGCCAAAAGGAGGAAAGGGCAGGTGAAAAAACTCATCACAGCTAACGATATTCGTGCGGCCCACGCACGCGGCGAACAGGAAGTGTCGGTTGTTCTGCGCGCCAGCATCATCACCCCGGAGGCGCGCGAAGTTGCGGAGCTGCTGGGCGTCACCATCAGTGAATGCGATGAATCCGCGCCAACCGCTGCTGCTGCACCGGTTGCGGTGGATGATGGCAAAACGGAAAGCCAGCGCATTCGCGAAACCATCATTGCGCAGTTACCGGAAGGGCAGTTTACCGAAAGCCTGGTCGCCCAACTGATGGACAAAGTCATGAAGGAGAAACAGTCGCTGGAGCAGGGCGGAATGCAGCCGAGCTTTAACTCGGTGACCGGCAAAGGCGGCGTCAAAGTCATCGACGGCAGCAGCGTGAAGTTTGGTCGTTTTGACGGCGCACAACCGCACTGCGTGGGTTTAACCGATCTGGTGACCGACCAGGACGGTAGCAGCATGGCCGCCGGGTTCATGCAGTGGGATAACGCTTTTTTCCCATGGACGCTGAACTACGACGAAATCGACATGATTCTGGAAGGCGAGCTGCACGTTCGCCACGAAGGTGAAACCATGATTGCTAAAGCCGGGGACGTGATGTTTATCCCGAAAGGCTCCAGCATCGAATTTGGTACGCCATCGACGGTGAAATTTCTGTATGTGGCCTGGCCTGCGAACTGGCAGTCCTGCTAAGGCGGATGTATGAAGGATTTCATTACCGAAGCATGGCTCAGAGCGAATCATACGCTCAGCGAAGGGGCTGAAATTCATCTCCCCGCTGATGCTCGCCTGACGCCATCTGCCCGGGAATTACTGGAAAGCCGACATCTGCGCATTAAGTATATCGACGAGCAGGGCAGCCTGTTTATTGATGACGAAGAACAGCAGCCGCAGCAGGTGCATGGTTTAACCAGCAGCGATACGCATCCACAGGCCAGTTGCGAACTGTGTCATCAACCGGTGGTGAAGAAAGCAGACACGCTGACGCATCTGACAGCGGACAAGATGGTCGCTAAAAGTGACCCGCGCCTGGGATTTCGCGCCGCGCTGGACAGCACCATCGCCCTGGCCGTGTGGTTGCAGATAGAGCTGGCGGAACCGTGGCAGCCGTGGCTGGCGGATATCCGTTCGCGTCTGGGCAACATTATGCGCGCCGACGCTATCGACGAGCCGCTGGCAGCACAAGCTATCGTCGGTTTAAGCGACGAAGATTTACACCGGCTTTCGCATCAGCCGCTGCGCTATCTGGACCACGACCATCTGGTGCCTGAAGCCAGTCATGGCCGTGATTGCGCGTTGCTTAATCTGCTGCGTACCAAAGTTCGTGAAACGGAGACGGTGGCGGCCCAGGTATTCATCACCCGTAGTTTTGACGTAATGCGACCGGACATCATGCAGGCGCTCAATCGCCTTTCCAGTACGGTTTACGTGATGATGATTCTGAGCGTAGCGAAGCATCCACTGACGGTTAGCCAAATTCAACAGCGACTGGGGGAGAAGCAATGATCATTGAACGTGCTCGTCAACTCGCCCAGCGCTCACCTGCACGGGTGGTGTTCCCGGATGCGCTGGATGTTCGGGTGTTGAAAGCGGCAAATTACCTGCATCAGCACGGTCTGGCACATCCTGTTCTCGTCGCCAGTCCGTTTGCGCTGCGCCAGTTTGCCCTCAGCCATCGGGTGGCGATGGATGGCATTCAGGTTATCGACCCGCAAAGCAACCAGTCCATGCGTGAAGAGTTTGCGCTGCGCTGGCTGGCCCGCGCGGGAGATAAAACGCCTGCAGATGCGCTGGAAAAACTCAACGATCCGCTGATGTTCGCCGCCGCCATGGTTAGCGCGGGTAAAGCTGACGTCTGTATTGCGGGCAATTTGTCGTCGACATCAAACGTGCTGCGCGCTGGGTTACGCATTATTGGGCTACAGCCAGGCTGTAAAACGTTGTCGTCAATTTTCCTGATGCTGCCGCAGTACCTCGGGCCGGCATTAGGGTTTGCCGATTGCAGCGTCGTGCCGCAGCCCACAGCCGCACAGCTGGCGGATATTGCGATTGCCAGCGCGCAGACATGGCAGGCGATCACCGGTGAAGAACCGCGCGTGGCCATGCTGTCGTTTTCAAGTCAAGGCAGCGCTCGTCATCCCAACGTCGCTAACGTGCAGCAGGCTACGGAGATCGTTCGTGAGCGTGCCCCGCAGCTTACCGTGGATGGGGAACTGCAATTTGATGCCGCCTTTGTTCCGGATGTCGCCGCGCAAAAAGCGCCCGCCAGTCCGTTAAAGGGCAATGCCAATGTGATGGTCTTCCCATCGCTGGAGGCAGGCAATATTGGCTACAAAATCGCCCAGCGTCTGGGAGGGTATCGTGCCGTAGGTCCGTTGATCCAAGGGCTTGCCGCACCGCTTCATGACCTCTCTCGCGGCTGTAGCGTACAGGAAATTATTGAACTGGCGTTGGTGGCAGCAGTGCCGCGTCAGACTGACATGAGTCGTGAAAACGCCTCACACACACTGGTTGTTTAGGTCCCGTTCTGGACCCCTTAATGAGAGGAAAACACAATGGAAGCATTAGGAATGATTGAAACCCGGGGCCTGGTTGCACTGATTGAGGCTTCTGACGCAATGGTTAAAGCGGCACGCGTGAAACTGGTCGGCGTGAAGCAGATCGGCGGCGGTCTGGTTACTGCAATGGTCCGTGGCGACGTAGCGGCATGTAAAGCCGCAACGGATGCTGGTGCTGCGGCTGCACAGCGTATTGGTGAGCTGGTTTCCGTACACGTGATCCCGCGTCCGCATGGCGATCTGGAAGAAGTGTTCCCGATCAGCTTTAAAGGCGACAGCAACGACATGTAAGTCGTCCATGTGACGCCACAAACTTCATTGCTGGCGTCACCCTCTCTCCTTTTCACATTACCTTCTGCGGAGGGTAGGGGGAGGTTTTACCTGAAATATGCCACGGAGGCGCGTATGAAACTGGCAATCGTCACAGGACAAATTGTTTGTACCGTACGCCATCAGGGGCTCGCGCACGACAAGTTGCTGATGGTGGAAATGATTGATGCCTGCGGAAATCCCGACGGGCAATGTGCTGTTGCTATCGACAGCATTGGGGCGGGAACCGGAGAGTGGGTGCTGCTGGTCAGCGGAAGCTCAGCCCGTCAGGCGCACCGTAACGAATCATCACCTGTCGATCTGTGCGTGATTGGCATTGTTGATGAAGTGGTGGCAGGTGGTCAGGTGATCTTCCATAAATAAGGCAGAAAATCATGAATCAACAGGATATTGAACAGGTCGTGAAAGCGGTGCTGCTGAAAATGAAAGACAGCAGCCAACCCGTCAGTGCCGTTCAAGAAATGGGCGTTTTTGCCTCCCTGGATGACGCAGTGGCGGCAGCAAAACTGGCCCAGCAAGGGCTGAAAAGCGTTGCCATGCGCCAACTGGCTATCACGGCTCTACGTGAGGCGGGCGAAAAACATGCCCGAGAATTAGCGGAACTTGCCGTCACAGAAACCGGCATGGGACGCGTTGAAGATAAATTTGCCAAAAATGTGGCGCAGGCACGCGCCACGCCGGGCGTGGAATGCCTGTCTCCACAGGTTCTGACCGGTGATAACGGCCTGACGCTGATTGAAAACGCGCCGTGGGGCGTGGTGGCCTCGGTGACACCGTCCACCAACCCGGCTGCGACCGTTATTAACAACGCCATCAGCCTGATTGCGGCTGGCAACAGCGTGGTTTTCGCACCGCATCCGGCTGCCAAGGGCGTGTCTCAGCGCGCTATCACTCTGCTTAACCAGGCGGTAGTTGCTGCAGGCGGACCGGCAAACCTGCTGGTTACCGTGGCCAATCCGGATATCGAAACCGCCCAGCGTCTGTTTAAGTACCCAGGCATCGGCCTGCTGGTGGTGACCGGCGGTGAAGCCGTAGTGGACGCCGCGCGTAAGCACACCAACAAACGTCTGATTGCCGCCGGTGCGGGAAATCCGCCGGTGGTGGTTGATGAAACGGCTGATCTGGCACGCGCAGCGCAGTCGATCGTCAAAGGCGCTTCGTTTGACAACAACATTATCTGCGCCGACGAAAAAGTGCTGATCGTGGTCGATAGCGTCGCTGATGAGCTGATGCGTCTGATGGAAAGCCAGCATGCAGTCAAGCTGACCACAGCTCAGGCCGAACAGCTGCAACCGGTGCTGCTGAAAAATGTCGATGAACGCGGTAAAGGTACGGTCAGTCGTGACTGGGTAGGCCGCGACGCAGGAAAAATCGCTGCGGCGATTGGTCTGAACGTACCGGAGCAAACCCGGCTGTTGTTCGTCGAAACCTCTGCGACTCACCCGTTTGCCGTAACCGAACTGATGATGCCGGTTCTGCCGGTCGTGCGGGTCGCCAACGTCGATGAGGCCATTGAACTGGCGGTCAAGCTTGAAGGCGGCTGTCACCATACGGCGGCGATGCACTCGCGCAATATCGACAACATGAACCGCATGGCAAACGCCATTGATACCAGCATTTTCGTTAAGAACGGACCGTGCATTGCCGGTCTTGGACTCGGCGGCGAAGGCTGGACCACGATGACCATTACCACGCCAACCGGGGAAGGGGTGACCAGCGCACGCACGTTTGTGCGTCTGCGTCGCTGTGTGTTGGTGGACGCGTTCAGAATTGTATAAGGAGTAAACGACATGGCGCACGACGAACAACGTTGGCTGACACCCAGATTGCTAAAAGCGGCAACGCTATGTAACCAGACGCCCGTAAAGAGCGATTCACCGCTGTGGCTGGGCGTGGATTTGGGGACGTGTGATGTGGTGTCGATGGTTGTCGACAGTGACGGACAGCCGGTTGCGGTTTGCCTGGACTGGGCCGACGTCGTGCGCGATGGCATCGTCTGGGATTTCTTCGGTGCGGTGACTATCGTTCGTCGCCATCTCGATACGCTCGAACAACAGTTGGGTTGCCGCTTTACCCACGCGGCAACCTCGTTTCCACCGGGAACTGACCCACGGATCTCGATCAACGTGCTGGAATCTGCCGGGCTTGAAGTCAGTCATGTGCTCGACGAACCGACCGCGGTGGCGGACCTGTTGCAGCTTGATAACGCTGGCGTGGTGGATATCGGTGGCGGTACCACCGGGATTGCGATTGTGAAGCGAGGCAAAGTGACTTACTCCGCCGATGAAGCGACCGGCGGGCACCACATTTCTCTGACGCTTGCCGGGAACCGTCGCATCCAGTTGGAAGAGGCGGAGCAGTACAAACGCAGCAACGGTAAAGAAATTTGGCCGGTGGTTAAGCCGGTCTACGAAAAAATGGCGGAAATTGTGGCTCACCATATTGCCGGACAGGGCGTGGCAGATTTATGGCTGGCCGGTGGTTCCTGTATGCAGCCGGGCGTTGATGAACTGTTTCGTAAGCGTTTCCCGGAACTGCAGGTGCATTTACCCCAGCACAGCCTGTTTATGACCCCGCTGGCGATTGCAAATAGCGGAAAAGAAAAAGCGGAAGGAATCTATGCAAGCTGAATTGCAGACCGCGCTCTTTCAGGCATTCGATACCCTGAATCTGCAACGCGTAAAAACGTTTAGCGTTCCACCGGTTACGTTGTGTGGACTGGGAGCGCTCAGTACCTGCGGACAGGAAGCACAAACGCGCGGCCTGACGCATATGTTCGTCATGGTCGACAGTTTCCTGCACCAGGCGGGGATGACCGCCGCACTGGAACGCAGCCTGGCGATGAAAGGCGTGGCGATGACGCTGTGGCCATGTCCGGTGGGCGAACCGTGCATTACGGACGTCTGCGCGGCGGTCGCGCAACTGCGTGAATCGAAGTGCGATGGCGTAGTGGCCTTTGGTGGCGGTTCCGTATTGGATGCCGCAAAGGCTGTGGCGTTGCTGGTGACCAATCCCACCCAGACGCTGGCAGACATGGACGAGAGCAGCGCGTTACGCCCGCGTCTGCCGTTGATTGCCGTACCGACTACCGCCGGAACGGGTTCAGAAACCACTAATGTCACGGTGATTATCGACGCCGCGACCGGGCTTAAAAAAGTGCTGGCCCACGCAACCCTGATGCCGGATGTGGCGATTCTTGACGCCGCGCTGACGGAAGGTGTGCCCGCACACGTAACGGCGATGACCGGGATCGATGCGCTGACGCACGCCGTTGAAGCGTATAGCGCTCTGAACGCGACGCCGTTTACCGACAGTCTGGCGATTGGCGCGATTGCGATGATAGGTAAATCGCTGCCGAAGGCCGTTGGCTATGGTCAGGATCTGGCGGCGCGAGAAAGCATGCTACTGGCCTCCTGTATGGCCGGGATGGCGTTTTCCAGCGCGGGACTGGGCCTGTGTCACGCGATGGCGCACCAGCCGGGTGCGACGCTGCACATTCCACATGGACAGGCTAACGCCATGCTGCTGCCCACAGTAATGGGTTTCAACCGCATGGTGTGTCGTGAGCGTTTCAGCCATATCGGACGGGCGCTAACCAACAAGAAGTCGGACGATCGCGATGCCATCAACGCCGTCAGCGAGCTGATTAGCGAAGTGGGCCAGACCAAACGACTCTCTGAGGTTGGGGCAAAGCCCGAGCATTACAGCGCATGGGCTCACGCCGCGCTGGAGGATATTTGTATTCGCAGTAACCCACGCACCGCCACGCAGGCCGACATTATCGCGTTGTATGCGGCGGCACAATAAATACACATATGACAGGGAGTGAAGGTTATGGGAATTAACGAAATCATCATGTACATCATGATGTTCTTTATGCTGATTGCCGCCGTGGACAGGATCCTGTCGCAGTTCGGCGGTTCGGCACGCTTCCTCGGTAAGTTCGGGAAGAGTATTGAGGGATCGGGCGGCCAGTTTGAAGAAGGTTTTATGGCGATGGGCGCGCTGGGTCTGGCGATGGTTGGTATGACCGCGCTGGCACCGGTACTGGCGCATGTGCTCGGGCCGGTGATTATTCCACTGTACGAAATGTTGGGCGCGAACCCGTCGATGTTTGCCGGAACGCTGCTGGCGTGCGATATGGGCGGCTTCTTCCTGGCGAAAGAACTGGCGGGCGGCGACGTTGCGGCGTGGCTGTACTCCGGCCTGATCCTCGGGGCGATGATGGGGCCGACGCTGGTCTTCTCTATTCCGGTTGCGCTGGGGATTATTGAGCCGTCCGACCGTCGTTATCTGGCGCTGGGCGTGCTGGCTGGGATCGTCACCATTCCGATTGGCTGTATTGCGGGTGGTTTGATCGCGATGTACTCCGGTGTCGAAATCAACGGGCAGCCGGTGGAGTTCACCTTCGCGCTGATCCTGATGAACATGATCCCGGTGCTGATCGTTGCCGTGCTGGTGGCGCTGGGACTGAAATTCATCCCGGAAAAAATGATCAACGGCTTCCAGATCTTCGCGAAATTCCTGGTGGCGCTGATCACCATCGGTCTGGCGGCAGCGGTGATCAAATTTCTGCTCGGCTGGGAACTGATTCCGGGTCTTGATCCTATCTTCATGGCACCAGGTGACAAGCCGGGTGAAGTGATGCGCGCCATCGAAGTTATCGGTTCTATCTCCTGCGTGCTGCTGGGTGCGTACCCAATGGTACTGCTGCTGACCCGCTGGTTTGAAAAGCCGCTGATGAGCGTTGGTAACCTGTTAAAAATCAATAATATTGCGGCTGCGGGCATGGTGGCGACGCTGGCGAACAACATCCCAATGTTCGGCATGATGAAGAATATGGATACCCGCGGCAAAGTGATCAACTGCGCTTTTGCGGTCTCCGCAGCCTTCGCTCTGGGTGACCACTTAGGTTTCGCCGCGGCCAACATGAACGCGATGATCTTCCCAATGATTGTCGGCAAGCTGATTGGCGGCGTGACGGCGATTGGTGTGGCTATGCTGTTGGTACCGAAAGACGAAGATGTTCCGGCACCAGCAGAAACCAACCCGGAGGCGCAATCGTGAATACTCGCCAGCTACTCAGCGTCGGTATCGATATCGGCACCACCACCACTCAGGTGATCTTCTCACGCCTTGAGCTGGTCAACCGTGCGGCAGTGTCGCAGGTGCCGCGTTACGAATTCATCAAACGCGAAATTAGCTGGCAAAGCCCGGTGTTCTTTACCCCCGTTGATAAGCAGGGCGGGCTGAAAGAGGCCGAACTTAAGGCGCTGATCCTCGCCCAGTATCAGGCGGCGGGGATTGCGCCTGAGACCGTCGATTCCGGCGCGATCATCATTACCGGAGAAAGTGCCAAAACCCGCAACGCGCGACCAGCGGTGATGACGCTCTCTCAGTCGCTGGGAGACTTTGTGGTTGCCAGCGCCGGCCCGCATCTGGAATCAGTGATTGCCGGTCACGGCGCAGGGGCTCAAACCCTGTCAGAGCAGAAGTTGTGCCGCGTACTGAATATCGACATCGGTGGCGGGACGTCGAACTACGTCCTGTTCGATGCCGGAAAAGTCAGCGGTTCGGCCTGCCTGAACGTCGGCGGACGGCTGCTGGAAACGGACGGTCAGGGGCGGGTGGTGCATGCGCATCAGCCAGGACAGATGGTTGTTGATGACGTATTTGGCCCTGGCACCGACGCCCGAACCCTTAATGCGGCGCAGCTTGTTCAGGTGGCCCGACGGATGGCGGCGCTGATCGTAGAGGTGATTGACGGCACGCTGTCACCGCTGGCGCAGGCGCTGATGCAAACCGGTCTGTTGCCGACGGGTGTGAAGCCGGAAGTGATTACGTTGTCCGGCGGGGTGGGCGAGTGCTACCGCAACCAGCCTGCCGATCCATTCTGTTTTTCCGATATTGGGCCGCTGTTAGCGACGGCGCTGCATGAACATCCGCGCCTGCGTGAGATGAACGTGCAGTTCCCGGCGCAAACCGTGCGTGCCACAGTGATTGGCGCTGGTGCGCATACGCTGTCGCTTTCGGGCAGCACCATCTGGCTGGAAGGTGTGGCGCTTCCGCTGCGCAATCTGCCGGTGGCGATTCCGGTTGATGAGGCTGATTTGGTGGCCGCCTGGCAACAAGCGCTGATGCAGCTCGATCTGGACCCGCAAACAGACGCTTACGTGCTGGCGCTGCCCGGTTCGCTGCCGGTGCGCTACGCCGCGCTGTTAACGGTTATTGATGCGCTACTGGCCTTTGTCGCGCGCCATCCGAATCCGCATCCCCTGCTGGTGGTAGCCGAGCAGGATTTTGGTAAAGCCCTGGGCATGCTGTTACGCCCACAGTTACAGCAACACCCGCTGGCAGTCATCGATGAGGTGGTTGTCCGGGCGGGGGACTATATCGACATTGGTACGCCTCTTTTTGGCGGATCGGTTGTGCCGGTGACGGTGAAATCACTCGCATTTCCTTCCTGAGGGAACGACTTATGAAACTAAAGACCACATTGTTCGGCAATGTTTATCAGTTTAAGGATGTTAAAGAGGTGCTGGCAAAAGCCAACGAACTGCGTTCGGGGGATGTGCTGGCAGGGGTAGCTGCAACCAGTTCGCAAGAGCGAGTGGCGGCCAAACAGGTGCTGTCGGAAATGACGGTAGCGGATATCCGCAACAACCCGGTGATTTCCTATGAAGAGGACTGCGTGACGCGTCTGATTCAGGACGACGTCAACGAAACGGCTTATAACCGCATCAAAAACTGGAGTATCAGCGAGCTGCGCGAGTACGTGCTGAGCGATGAAACCTCCGTTGATGACATTGCGTTTACGCGCAAAGGATTAACGTCGGAAGTGGTCGCAGCGGTTGCAAAAATCTGCTCTAACGCGGACCTGATCTACGGCGGTAAGAAAATGCCGGTGATCAAAAAGGCCAACACCACCATTGGTCTGCCGGGCACCTTCAGCTGTCGTTTACAGCCGAACGACACCCGTGATGACGTGCAGAGTATTGCGGCACAAATCTACGAAGGGCTGTCCTTCGGGGCGGGCGATGCGGTGATTGGCGTTAACCCGGTAACAGATGATGTGGAAAACTTAAGCCGCGTACTTGATACCGTGTACGGCGTCATCGACAAATTCAATATCCCGACCCAGGGCTGCGTCCTGGCGCACGTTACTACCCAGATCGAAGCCATTCGTCGCGGCGCGCCGGGCGGGCTGATTTTCCAGAGTATCTGCGGCAGCGAGAAAGGCTTAAAAGAGTTTGGCGTTGAGCTGGCCATGCTGGATGAAGCGCGTGCAGTGGGCGCTGAGTTTAACCGTATCGCTGGGGAAAACTGCCTGTACTTCGAAACTGGACAAGGGTCTGCGCTTTCTGCTGGCGCTAACTTCGGCGCCGATCAGGTGACGATGGAAGCACGTAACTACGGTCTGGCGCGTCACTACGATCCGTTCCTGGTGAACACCGTTGTCGGCTTTATCGGGCCGGAGTATCTCTACAACGACCGTCAGATTATTCGCGCGGGTCTGGAAGATCACTTTATGGGCAAGCTGAGCGGCATCTCAATGGGCTGCGACTGCTGCTATACCAACCATGCTGATGCTGACCAGAACCTCAACGAAAACCTGATGATTCTGCTCGCCACCGCTGGCTGCAACTACATCATGGGCATGCCGCTCGGTGACGACATCATGCTCAACTATCAGACCACCGCCTTCCACGACACCGCGACCGTGCGCCAGTTGCTGAACCTGCGTCCGTCGCCGGAGTTTGAACGCTGGCTGGAAACCATGGGCATTATGGCAAACGGTCGCCTGACCAAACGGGCGGGCGATCCGTCACTGTTCTTCTGATGACGCGGGGATGACACACGATGGATCAAAAACAGATTGAAGAAATTGTACGCAGCGTGATGGCGTCAATGGGTGAGTCGCAGCCGCAGGCGCAAGCGCCGGCAGTACAAGCGCAATGCAGCACCACCCAGTGCGCCGCGCCGACCGGTGAAAGCTGTGCGATGGATTTAGGCTCAGCCGAGGCTAAAGCGTGGATTGGTGTTGAGAATCCGCACCGCGCAGAGGTGTTGACTGAACTGCGTCGTAGCACTGCGGCGCGTGTATGTACCGGTCGAGCCGGTCCACGTCCGCGTACCCAGGCGCTGCTGCGCTTCCTGGCCGACCACTCGCGTTCGAAAGATACGGTATTGAAAGAAGTGCCGGAAGAGTGGGTAAAAGCCCAGGGGCTGCTGGAAGTGCGCTCGGAAATCAGTGACAAAAACCTGTATCTGACGCGTCCGGATCTGGGGCGTCGTCTGAGTGCTGAAGCCATTGAAGCGCTGAAATCACAGTGTGTAATGAACCCGGATGTGCAGGTGATTATCTCTGATGGCCTGTCTACGGACGCTATCACCGCT
The DNA here is from genome assembly GCF_013784065.1 of Citrobacter sp. RHBSTW-00599. Lineage (NCBI taxonomy): Bacteria > Pseudomonadati > Pseudomonadota > Gammaproteobacteria > Enterobacterales > Enterobacteriaceae > Citrobacter > Citrobacter sp. RHBSTW-00599. Next base: position 1,470,584 of record NZ_CP056717.1, read on the forward strand.
AACTACGAAGAGATCCTGCCGCCGCTGTTGTCTGGCTTAAAACAGGCCGGATTGAAGGTTGGGACGCCGTTCTTTGTTCGCTATGGTCGCGTGAAAATCGAAGATCAGATCGGCGAACTGCTGGGCGCGAAAGCGGTGATTCTGCTGGTTGGGGAACGTCCGGGCCTGGGCCAGTCGGAAAGCCTTTCTTGCTACGCCGTCTATTCGCCGCGTGTGGCGACGACCGTTGAAGCTGACCGTACCTGTATCTCGAACATTCACCAGGGCGGTACGCCACCGGTTGAAGCGGCGGCGGTCATTGTGGATTTGGCCAAGCGCATGCTGGAGCAAAAAGCATCCGGCATCAATATGACCCGTTAAGGAGGCATCATGCCAGCATTAGATTTGATTAGACCTTCAGTCACCGCAATGCGCGTGATTGCCTCGGTAAATGACGGTTTTGCCCGTGAACTTAAATTACCGCCACATATACGTAGCCTCGGACTCATCACAGCAGATTCTGATGACGTGGCGTATATTGCCGCAGACGAAGCGACAAAACAGGCAATGGTGGAAGTGGTTTATGGCCGCTCGCTGTATGCCGGCGCGGCGCACAGTCCCTCTCCAACCTCGGGTGAAGTGCTGATTATGCTCGGTGGACCCAACCCGGCAGAAGTTCGCGCAGGTCTGGACGCGATGGTAGCCAATATTGAAAGCGGCGCGGCGTTTCAGTGGGCGAATGACGCAGAAGATACCGCCTTCCTGGCGCATGTGGTTTCGCGTACCGGCTCGTATCTCTCGGCGACCGCAGGATGCCGGCTTGGCGATCCGATGGCGTATCTGGTGGCGCCGCCGCTGGAAGCGACATTTGGTATTGATGCTGCGCTGAAATCGGCTGATGTACAACTGGTGACTTACGTTCCGCCGCCGTCAGAAACCAACTATTCGGCTGCGTTTATGACCGGTAGCCAGGCCGCTTGTAAAGCTGCATGTAACGCCTTTGCCGATGCCGTTCTGGATATTGCCCGTAACCCAATCCAGCGCGCGTAAGAGAGGTTGTGATGATCAATGCACTGGGATTACTGGAAGTGGATGGCATGGTCGCTGCCGTGGATGCGGCGGATGCCATGCTGAAAGCCGCGAACGTACGCCTGCTTAGCCACGAAGTGCTCGATCCTGGCCGGTTGACGCTGGTGGTGGAAGGCGATCTGGCGGCGTGCCGCGCAGCGCTGGATGCCGGCAGCGCCGCTGCTGCGCGTACAGGCCGTGTTATCAGCCGTAAGGAAATCGGCCGACCGGACGATGATACCCAGTGGCTGATCGGCGGTTTTAAGCGCCAGCCGAAGAAACCAGAACAGAAGCCAGAAGTGAAAACAGATGTAAAAACGCAGAAGACGCAGGACGCCCCGTTGACGCCTGAATCCTCTGATCAACTTCTGACGCTGTTGGCATCGGTCCGTCAAGGAATGACGGCAGGGGAAGTGGCTGCCCACTTTGGCTGGTCACTTGATGAAGCCAGAAAGGCGCTGGAACAGCTCTTTTCTGACGGAGCGTTGCGTAAACGCAGTAGTCGCTATCGCTTAAAAAATTAACCTGTCGGAGGGCCGGGGGCTTCGTTGAAGCTTCCGGCTTAAAAGATCATGAAAAAGAACCGTACTGCAAACCTGCACCATCTTTATCATGAAGCATTACCCGAAGACGTTAAACTTACGCCGAAAGTGGAGGTGGACAACGTTCACCAGCGGCGAACAACGGATGTGTATGAGCATGCGCTGACGATTACCGCATGGCAGCAGATCTACGACCAGTTACATCCGGGAAAATTTCATGGCGAGTTCACGGAAATCCTGCTCGATGATATTCAGGTGTTCCGTGAATACACCGGACTGGCGTTGCGTCAGTCGTGTCTTGTCTGGCCGAACTCTTTCTGGTTTGGTATTCCGGCCACGCGCGGCGAACAGGGATTTATTGGCACCCAGTGTCTGGGGAACGCTGAAATTGCCACCCGCCCTGGCGGGACAGAGTTTGAACTGAGTACGCCGGATGATTACACCATTCTGGGTGTCGTCATTTCGGAAGAGGCGATTGCCCGTCAGGCCAACTTCCTGCATAACCCGGAAAGAGTGCTGCATATGCTGCGCAACCAGTCGGCGCTGGAAGTGAAAGAACAACACAAAGCCGCGTTATGGGGCTTTGTGCAGCAGGCGCTGGCGACGTTTAGCGAAAATCCGGAAAACCTCCATCAACCTGCGGTACGCAAAGTGCTGGGCGATAACCTGCTGCTGGCGATGGGCACTATGCTGGAAGAAGCGCAGCCGATTATCACGGCTGAGAGCATCAGCCATCAGAGCTATCGTCGCCTGCTGTCGCGTGCGCGGGAATATGTGCTGGAAAATATGTCAGAACCGCTGACCGTGCTCGATCTGTGTAATCAACTGCACGTCAGCCGTCGGACGTTGCAAAACGCCTTTCACGCGATCCTTGGTATCGGTCCGAATGCCTGGTTAAAACGCATTCGCCTGAACGCTGTACGTCGCGAGCTGATAAGCCCGTGGTCGCAGAGTACGACGGTGAAAGACGCCGCCATGCAGTGGGGATTCTGGCATTTAGGGCAATTTGCCACCGACTACCAGCAGCTGTTTGCGGAAAAACCTTCATTGACGCTGCATCAGCGCATGCGCCAGTGGGCATGATGCGATGAATGTGCCGGATGCGACGCAAAGGCGTTTTATCCGGCCTGGGGGCTGGTATTGTCTGGGGTTACACCCAGTCGCGAACCTGAATAAACGCGCTAAGGGCGGCTTCCGGGCTGTTCGCTTCCGGCTGCCAGTCATACTCCCAGCGCACCAGCGGCGGCATCGACATCAGAATCGATTCCGTACGGCCGCCGGTCTGCAGACCGAATAACGTGCCGCGATCCCACACCAGGTTAAATTCCACATAGCGTCCGCGACGGTAAAGCTGAAAATTGCGTTCACGTTCGCCCCAGCTCATTGCTTTGCGGCGCTCAACGATGGGCAGATACGCTTCGGTATAGCCTTGACCTACCGCCTGCATAAAGGCGAAGCTGTGGTCGAAATCCGGCGTATTCAAATCATCGAAAAACAGCCCGCCAATGCCGCGCTTTTCGTTGCGATGCTTGAGGAAGAAGTAGTCATCGCACCACTTTTTGTAACGGGGATAAACGTCTTCGCCGAACGGCTGGCACAGATCTTGCGCCGTGCGGTGCCAGTGAATCGCATCCTCATCAAAGCCGTAGTAGGGCGTTAAGTCAAAGCCGCCGCCAAACCACCAGACCGGGTCAGTGCCCGGTTTTTCCGCAATAAAAAATCGCACGTTGGCATGACTGGTCGGAATGTAGGGATTCTGCGGATGTACCACCAGCGAGACGCCCATGGCCTCAAAGCTGCGTCCCGCAAGCTCCGGGCGATGTGCGGTTGCCGAGGCCGGCATTGCCTCGCCGTGAACGTGGGAGAAGTTGACGCCCGCTTGCTCGAAAATACCGCCGTTACGCAGCACCCGGCTGCGCCCGCCACCGCCTGCTTCACGTTGCCAGTTATCCTCAACAAACTCGACGCCGTCTACGGCGGATAACTGCTGGCAAATATCATCTTGCAGGCTGAGCAGGAACTGTTTTACGCGCTGTGCATCGGGCTTCATGGTTAACGTTTCTTCGAGTGTGCTTTCTGGTTATCAAACCAGTGGAAATAGCTGATGATGCCATTGGCTATAGCGGTGGCGATTTTCTGGCGAAATGCCGCCGTGCCCAGCAGCCGTTCTTCTTCCGGGTTGGTAATGAACGAGGTTTCGACCAGTACCGATGGAATTGATGGTGATTTTAGCACCACGAAGGCGGCTTGTTCCGTGCTGCGACTGTGAAGACGGTGTACCGGCTTGATCTTCTTGAGAATATGCGAGCCTAACGTCAGGCTGTTTTTAATGGTATCCGTTTGCACCAGATCGAACAGCACCTGCTGCAGCAAATGGTCTTTATCGGTGGTCTTCTTCCCGGCCACTTCATCGGCCCGGTTTTCACGATCGGACAGATACTTCGCCATGGCGCTACTGGCACCGCGATTGGATAACGCAAAGACCGACGCACCTGCAGCGCTCGGATTGGTAAAACCGTCGGCGTGGATCGACATGAACAGGTCGGCGCCATGCTTATGTGCGATCTCGACGCGATCGTAAAGCGGAATAAATGTATCGCCGGAGCGCGTCAGGCGCGCATCAATCCCCTGGTTGCGTAGAATCGAGCGCACGTTTTTGGCAATCGCCAGTACCACGTGCTTTTCCTTCGACCCATTGCGACCAATTGCGCCGGTATCAATCCCTCCGTGACCCGGATCAAGGACAACAACGCGCTTAGTGCCGGCTTTTTTCGCTTTCGGTTTGCTGTGCCCATTGCTGGTCTTAAGCGCTTCTTCTTTAGCGATGGCTTGCGACATGCCTGACAGCGTTAGGGCGGCCAGCCCGGCTTTCAACACCTGGCGGCGCGATGTGAGTGTTTTTAGTGGTTTAAAAGTGCTCATACGGCCTGAGTTGTAAAAAAAGGTTCTAAACGTTATATCGTATCGCGTTGTCCGTTGCGACGGATCGGGATAAGAATTGTTTTACTTTTCATTTCAATACGTGACAATTCCGTATTATGCCATTTTTTCCGCCGCTTCGCGTCAGATATTGGCTAAATCAGCCGTTCGCGCCATAATCGCTTTTTAACGTCCTGAAAAGGTAACCAATACCATGGAAATACGCGTTTTTCGCCAGGAAGATTTCGAAGAGGTGATCACCCTCTGGGAGCGCTGTGATTTGCTGCGTCCATGGAACGACCCTGAAATGGACATTGAGCGTAAAGTCAATCATGACGTCAGCTTGTTCCTGGTCGCTGAAGTGAATGGCGAGGTGGTCGGTACGGTGATGGGCGGATATGACGGGCATCGCGGCTCGGCCTATTACCTGGGCGTGCATCCTGAGTTTCGCGGTCGCGGCATTGCCAATGCGCTGCTCAACCGGCTGGAGAAAAAGCTCATTGCCCGCGGTTGTCCGAAGATTCAAATCATGGTGCGTGACGATAATGACGTCGTACAGGGTATGTATGAACGTCTGGGTTATGAACATGCGGATGTACTCAATCTGGGCAAGCGTTTGATCGAAGATGAAGAGTACTGAGTTTCATCCGGCCGACTATGACGCTCATGGGCGTCTGCGCCTGCCTTTTCTCTTCTGGTGCGTGCTGCTGCTGCAGGCGCGCACTTGGGTTCTGTTTGTGATTGCCGGTTCTTCCCGCGAGCAGGGCAACACGCTGCTGAATCTGTTTTATCCCGATCACGACGCTTTCTGGCTGGGTTTGCTTCCAGGCGTTCCCGCGGTATTGGCATTTTTACTCAGCGGGCGACGCTTTGCGTTTCCGGTGGTATGGCGCTGGCTGCGAGGATTACTGATCCTCGCTCAACTGGTGCTACTGTGCTGGCAGCCGGTGATGTGGCTGGCAGGCGATCCGGTCAACGGTGTCGGGCTGGCGCTGCTGGTGGCGGATGTCGTTGCGCTGATCTGGCTGTTAACTAATCAACGTCTGCGCGCCTGTTTTTCCCTCGAGAAAGAATAACGGCACTTTTTGGCGAAACCGGACTCCAAGCAACGTTGATAAATAAGGAAGGAAGTGAAATGAAATCACTGCGTTTGACTTTATGCGCGATGCCGCTGCTATTGACCGGGTGTTCAACGTTGTCATCGGTGAACTGGTCTGCCGCCAATCCGTGGAACTGGTTTGGTTCTTCAACGCAGGTCACTGAGCAGGGCGTCGGAGCGTTAACTGGCGCAACCCCGCTGGATGAAAAAACCATTGCTGATGCGCTGGACGGTGATTACCGCCTGCGTAGCGGGATGAAGACCGATAACGGTAATGTGGTGCGCTTTTATGAAGCGATGAAAGATGACAAGCTGGCGATGGTTATCAATGGCAATCAGGGAACGATTAGCCGTATTGATGTAGTCGACAGCGATATTCCCTCTTCTGCGGGTGTCGAAATCGGTACACCGTTTAGCGACCTTTACACTAAAGCCTTTGGTAATTGTCAGAAGGCGACTGGCGATGACAGCGCGGGCGTTGAATGCAAAGCTGAGGGAAGTCAACATATTAGCTACATCTTTTCCGGTGAGTGGAGCGGGCCTGAGGGCTTAATGCCGTCTGACGATACGTTGAAAGCATGGAAAGTAAGCAAAATTATCTGGCGGCGTTAATTTGCGTCTGAACAAATCGGCTTGTTAAAAAAACAGGTAGAATAGCGCCCATCAATGCCACGATGTCGTGGCATCTTTTTTTTCAGGAGGAACAATGTCTCAGGTTCAGAGTGGCATTTTGCCAGAACATTGCCGTGCGGCGATTTGGATTGAAGCCAATGTTAAAGGCGACGTTGAGGCCCTGCGTGGGGCCAGCAAAACCTTCGCCGATAAGCTGGCGACCTTTGAAGCGAAGTTCCCGGATGCGCATCTGGGCGCGGTTGTTGCTTTTGGCAACAACACCTGGCGTACACTGAGCGGCGGCGTTGGCGCAGAAGAGTTAAAAGACTTTATCCCTTACGGTAAAGGTCTTGCGCCAGCCACCCAGTATGATGTGCTGATTCATATTCTCTCTTTGCGTCATGACGTGAATTTCTCCGTTGCACAGGCGGCAATGGAAGCCTTTGGCGACAGTATTGAAGTCAAAGAAGAGATCCACGGTTTCCGTTGGGTTGAAGAGCGCGATCTCAGCGGCTTTGTTGACGGAACGGAAAACCCGGCAGGCGTTGAAACGCGCCGTGAAGTCGCGGTTATTAAAGATGGCGTGGATGCTGGTGGCAGCTATGTGTTTGTGCAGCGTTGGGAACATAACCTGAAGCAGCTTAACCGCATGAGCATTCATGACCAGGAAATGATGATTGGGCGTACCAAGGAAGCCAACGAAGAGATCGACGGTGATGACCGTCCGGTTACTTCTCACCTGAGCCGCGTCGATCTCAAAGAAGACGGTAAAGGACTGAAAATTGTGCGCCAGAGCCTGCCATACGGTACCGCCAGCGGTACACACGGCCTCTATTTCTGTGCCTATTGCGCCCGTTTGCACAACATCGAGCAGCAACTGCTGAGCATGTTTGGCGACACTGACGGCAAGCGCGATGCGATGCTGCGCTTCACTAAACCGGTGACCGGCGGCTATTATTTCGCGCCATCGCTGGATCGTTTGCTGGCCCTGTAATTTTTTTATGCCAGATGGCGCTGATGCCGCCATCTGGCACAATATAGCTCTCCCCCGAATCACCCAACGTCCGCTATGCTGATAATGCACTCGCGTTGACGCTTATCCTGAAAAATCACCTCCCACGTTCATTATTATTTACCTGCCAGTTTCTCGGTTATGACAACGGTATTAAATGGAATTATTTAGAATTAATAAACTATTAATACCAATTTATTACTTTAAAAATTCTGAATATATCTGAATTAAATCACAATTTAAATGTGAGGAAGATCAGGTTTTTTAATGCAATTTATGAAAACAAAATAAATAATAAGTGTAATTAATTTCGCTATAAATTGATTTAATGCCTTCATTTGTTGACAATTAAAATGACTGTCTTGTAATCTGAAAATGACCGAAAAATAACGGAATTCATATTTAACTATTTTGCAACAAAGGGTCATTGGAGGTTTTATGTCTACAAAATTATGGGGTGGGCGTTTTGATATGCCTACAAATAAACTGGTCGAATCTTATAATGCGACCATTATGCTGGAACAACGTCTCTGCCCTTTTGATATTCAGGGGAGTATTGCTCACGCCACTATGCTGGGCCGTCAGGGGATTATCACGCAGGATGAAGCGAATGCGATTATTGGCGGGTTAAGGCAGGTCAATAAAGAGATTGAGGAAGGGCAATTCGTTTTTGATACCGTTGATGAAGATATTCATATGGCGATAGAAAGACGTATGACAGAAATAATTGGTCCTGTAGGCGGGAAGCTACATACCGGCCGCAGTCGTAATGACCAGACGACTGTCGATTCGAAAATGCACATGAGATCGACTATTCGTGAAATTCAGCAGGATATCGTTCATCTACAAAAAGTTATTATCAGCAAGGCTGAAAATAACATTAATGCGATCATGCCTGGCTATACTCATTTACAGACCGGTCAGCCTATTCTGCTGTCGCACTGGATAATGGCATATTATTGGATGTTACGCCGTGACTGGACTCGTTTTGCAGACCTTTATCAACGCATGGGGGAATGCCCTTTAGGTTCAGCAGCCCTTGCCGGTACTACTTTCCCCATTGATCGTGATTTCACGGCTAAAGAGCTTGGCTTTGACAAACCGACTGAAAACAGTATTGATTCTGTCAGCGATCGTGACCATATGGTTGAATTCACTGCCGCCGCTGCTATGTGCTTTATGCATCTTACCCGTTTGTCAGAAGAACTGGTTTTATTCTCAAGTCAGGATTTTAAGTTTATTGAGCTTTCAGATGATTTCTGTACCGGTTCCAGCATCATGCCACAGAAGAAAAACCCCGACGTGGCTGAAAAAATGCGCGGCAAAGGGGGGCGTATGTACGGAAATCTAATGGCGATGTTGACCATTATGAAAGGTATCCCTCTGGCCTATAATACTGATATGAGTGAGGATAAAGAGCAGGTCTATGACTCTATGGATACCTTACAGACCAGTCTGAAAATTATGGCGCCGATGCTCGAAAAAATGGTTATTCTTTCAGATAATACTCGCAGCGCAGCGGCAAGAGGATTTTCAAACGCAACCGATATGGCTGACTACCTGGTTCGTAAAGGCATTCCTTTTAGAGAAGCTCACCATATTGTTGGCAGCGCTGTTAATTACTGTATAAAACATAGAAAAATGTTGGAAGAGCTTACTCTGAATGAATTCCACACATTTGATGATAAAATCGAAAATGATATATATGAGAGTATATCTCTCGAAGCATGTATTAAATCAAGAATGTCTTATGGTGGCACAGGGACTGATGCTGTTAAAAAACAGATCGAAATTGCTAAATCATATTTAAACTAATCCCGAGCATAGTAATTAATATCTCCCGGATGCAATATCCGGGAGACGCTTTGAGGTGAAAAATGGATGCTTTATTTTTTATACAATTATTTATTGTACTCGCCTGTATTGGTATAGGCGGACGTTATGGAGGAATGGGGCTGGGTGCTGGTGGAGGACTTGGTGTTGCAATATTAGTTCTGGGTTTTGGACTAAAACCCTCCGCACCATCTATTACTGCAATGCTAATTATTATTTGTGTGATTGGCGCTGTCAGCGTATTACAGGCCGCTGGTGGGCTTGATTACCTGGTGCGCGTGGCTGAAAAATTACTCCGTAAAAAACCACAGGCAATTACTTTTGTTGCCCCCATATTAACTTCCATATTTACGTTATTCTGTGGGACTACTTACGTTGCTTTCTCTTTGTATCCGGTTGTCGCTGAAGTAGCTGCTGAAGCAAAGGTCCGTCCGGAGCGAGCGTTGTCCGCAACGGTTATTGCGGCCAGTGTCGCAGTTGCTGCCAGTCCGATGAGTGCGGCAACCGCGGGGATGCTGGCTATTCTGCATGAATATGCCGGGATTAGCCTTGGGCAAATACTGACGATTGCTCTCCCATCATTCTTTATGGCAGCTATTGTTACCAGCTTTTCAGTTTATAAACGTGGAAAAGAGCTGGAGGATGATCCGGAATTCCAGAGGAGAGTTGCTGCTGGCGAATATGAGTTCATGCATACTGAGCAGAAAAAAGAATTTGTTGCTTCAGCTGGCGCTAAAAAAGGTGTCGTTATCTTTGCGATTGGTGTGGTACTGGTACTTATTTTAGGTTCTTTTACTGAGTTACTCCCTTCCTGGGATGGAAAAAGACTGTCAACCCCAATGGTTATTCAGATGGTCATGTTGACAGCCGCTTTGTTTATTATGATTGTCAGTAAAGTACCAAGTAGTACCTTGAATAGCGGCTCAGTCTTCCGTGCAGGTTTGATGGGAGTGGTAGCAATACTCGGTGTTTCATGGATGACGGCGACGTTTTTTGATGCCTATCAGCCAGAACTGATTAAGGTTTTTGGTGGCATTGTCAATGATGCACCAATGCTATTTGGTGTGGTTGTATTCTTGTTCTCGCTGGTCATTATGAGCCCGGCGGCGACGGTAGCTGCCATCATGCCACTCGGTGTTACCTTAGGTATTCCCGCCCCGTTTCTTATCGCTATTTTTGCTTGTACCTGTGGTGACTTTATTATACCTGGAGCAAATCAAATCGGCTGTGTTGCATTTGATCGAACAGGTACCACAAAGATTGGACGCTTTGTTGTCAACCATAGCTACATTCGTCCGGGCTTTGTGATGGTTATCTCTCAGGTAATTTTTGCTTATCTCATTGCTCAGGTTGTTCTGTAAAGTACATTCTATGGAAAATTGCAGTGGTGCTATTCAGAAGTGAGTACCAGGCATCCTCTCTGAATTCATTCAGGGGGGATGCCATAAAGAAAAGGTTTACCACAATTAAATTGCTCTCTCACTACATCAGCATTTTGGAAAAAAGGAAGCAAAAAAGGGTTGATGCTACAACGGTGACAAGACCAGGTAGCATGTAGCTGTGATTAACCACATACTTGCCAATTCGAGTTGTCCCGGTACGATCAAACGCCACACAGCCAATCTGTGCCCCCCCTGGAATAATGAATGATCCACAAGTCAGCGGGAGCAGGGCGACCAGGGTTTCTGCCGGATATCCCATTAACACGCCAGCGGGGAGTAGCGCTACAGCAGTCGCTGCGGGGCTATAAATTACGGCTGAAAGACCAAAAACAATAATGCCGAACAAGACTGGATTCTGGAAACCGTGGAAAGCCGTGTTAAATAATTCGTGCCATGCCTCAAAAAAGGAGTTCATCATCCATGACAGACCAAATATGGCGACAACACCCACAAGACCTGCTTTAAAGACAGAACCTGAATCGAGTTTTGACGGAGAAATTCGACATACCATCATAATAATACATGCTGTTGTCAGCATAACTATTTGCAGCGTGGTAGGGATACTCATACGTTCCATTCCGGTACCGTTATTCCACTCAGGACGTAATTCAGGAATTGAACCCATAAGAACGACCAGAATGATACCGGTAAGGAAAATCAGCAATCCTCTCTTCGCCTCTTTTGTCACTATATTGGCTGTTCGCTCTTCAGCTTTTACTGATTCAAACTCACCTTCAGCAACCCTGCGTTGGAATTCCGGATCATTTTTAAGCTCATGACCTCTTTTAAAGACGAACAGGCAGCCGACAACGCAGCCAAGGAACGTTCCGGGAACGGTGACTAACAAGATATCTAAAGCAGAGACATGTAATCCAGCAAGGACAGCAATTGTCCCTGTTACGACCGCACTGACCGGGCTGGCAATAAGCCCAAAATTGGCAGCGATTACTGACATCGACATGGCTCTCTCTGGCCGTACCCTGGCATCTGCTGCAATTTCAGCAATGACTGGATAAACCGAAAAGGCAACATATCCTGTTCCGCAGATAGCAGTAAAAAGGTAAGCGACTGCGGGGCCGAGGAAAGTGATCGCGCCCGGCCACTTTCTGAGGATCCGTTCTGCCATCGTAACGAATAAATCAAGCCCGCCAGCCGCCTGGAGGATTGTGATGCAAGTGATAACCGCAAGGATAATAGAAATAACAGTGAAAGGAGGTGAGTCGGGAGGGAGTCCAAAACCAAAAGTCAGGATAGCGAGTCCTAACCCGCCAGCAGCCCCCAGGCCAATCCCACCAAAACGCCCACCTATACCGATACATATAAGTACTATCGCAAACTGAGTTACGAATAACACCATAATTAATTCCTTTTTATTAACAAATGGCTTGGTATAATTTGAATAATAGGGGCTATAATCTTACCATAACAGTATATTAAGCAATCTAACTTATTAGATTATTTATACTCATCAGTTTTGCAGCACTTTAATCCGAGAGTGTTTATGGATAACAAAAACGAACTGTTTGAAAGTATTAAAAATTATCTGCTTGATGATGCTAACCGCAATGCTGATGGTCGCATTGAAACTGAAACTGAGCTTGCCGTTCGTTTTAATACATCAAGATATAAAGTTCGTCAGGCGCTCAGCACACTGGTACAGATGGGAATGTTGGAACGATCTCCTCGTCGTGGCAGCGTCTTGAAGAATTTGGAACAGCACAACATAAATCACCAGTTGTTAATGCAGTTTGATTTGTCTGGGTTTGATATCACGGAATTTACAGAGGCAAGGATCCTGATTGAGTGCGCGATTATCCCTCTGGCAACGCGTAGAATTTTTCCGGCGATGCTCTCCAAACTTGAAAATGAGCTAAGGCTTATTGAAGAGAATGCGGATAACCCCCAGGTGGCCGATCGTCACGATAGAGATTTTCATTTGCTCTTGCTACAGGCGAGTGGCAACCGGGTGCTGCAGGTTTTCTCTGATGTCCTCATTACTTATTTTGAGAAAACAAGGGAGTCGTTACCTGCGAACGATCGTCAGTATTTTCTTGATACGGCGGCAAAACAGAGGGAAATACTGCTTCATATTAAAAAAGGGGATGCGCAGATGGCATCGGAGTTGATGAGAGCACATTTGCTGGAAAAACGGCTGTAAGTCTTCTGTTAACCAGGTCAGAGTATGTTTACTGTTGGGTCCCCGCAACGCCGGGGATTTTTTTTACCTGAGATTAACCTGATTTAGTGAGCTATTCCTCAGCACTTATTTGTTATTGCTGTATCTTCTGCGTGAATGAAGCGAATGCTTCATATTCAAAAGGAGAATATTGAAATGGGAAAACTCACGGGCAAAACAGCATTGATTACGGGCGCATCTCAGGGTATTGGCGAAGGGATCGCCAGAACATTTGCCCGCCATGGCGCGAACCTAATCCTGCTGGATATCTCCGATGAGATTGAAAAACTGGCGGATGAGTTGGCTGGGCGCGGGCACCGTTGCACCGCCGTACACGCTGACGTCAGAGATTTTGCGTCGGTCACGGAAGCGGTAAAACGCGCGAAGAAGATTGAAGGCAAAATCGATATTCTGGTCAACAATGCGGGCGTATGTCGCCTCGGCAACTTCCTTGATATGAGCGATGAAGATCGCGATTTCCACATTGATATCAACATTAAAGGTGTCTGGAACGTGACGAAAGCCGTTCTGCCGGAGATGATTGCGCGCAAAGACGGGCGCATTGTGATGATGTCATCTGTGACCGGCGATATGGTTGCCGATCCGGGCGAAACGGCCTACGCGCTGTCGAAAGCCGCAATCATTGGTTTGACCAAATCTCTGGCGGTGGAATACGCGCAGTCCGGCATTCGCGTTAATGCTATTTGCCCGGGCTACGTTCGTACGCCGATGGCGGAAAATATCGCTCGTCAGTCTAATCCGGAGGATCCTGAATCCGTATTAGTCGAAATGGCAAAAGCGATCCCGATGCGCCGCTTGGCCTGCCCACTTGAGGTTGGTGAACTGGCGGCATTCCTGGCGTCGGATGAGTCCAGTTACTTGACTGGCACGCAAAACGTGATTGATGGCGGCAGCACCCTGCCTGAAAGCGTTAGCGTCGGCGTCTGATTGATGCCGGTCTCCTCCCCGTGCGCTGGGGAGGAGGTACCCTTATTCTCTTTTCAACTTTCAAATCATCAAACGGTATATAAAACCGTTACTCCTTTAGCACTGGTTATAAATATGATGACCATAAGAAAGTCATTAAATTTATAAGGGTGCGCAATGGCCGTTAACTTACTGAAAAAAAGAACCCTGACGCTGGCAGCAATGCTGCTGCTGGTGGGTCAGGCGCAGGCAACGGAGCTGCTGAACAGTTCATACGATGTCTCTCGCGAGCTGTTTGCCGCCCTTAACCCGCCGTTTGAACAGCAATGGGCGAAGGATAACGGCGGTGACAAACTGACGATTAAACAATCTCATGCCGGGTCATCAAAACAGGCGCTGGCGATTCTGCAGGGGCTGAAAGCCGATGTGGTGACCTATAACCAGGTGACCGATGTGCAGATCCTGCATGACAAAGGCAAGCTGATCCCGGCCGACTGGCAAAGCCGTCTGCCGAATAACAGTTCGCCATTCTATTCCACCATGGCGTTTTTGGTGCGTAAGGGTAATCCGAAGAATATCCACGAATGGAACGACCTGGTTCGCCCGGACGTGAAACTGATTTTCCCGAATCCGAAAACCTCCGGTAACGCGCGTTATACCTATCTGGCTGCGTGGGGTGCGGCAGATAAAGCGGATGGTGGGGATAAAGCCAAAACTGAACAGTTCATGACCCAGTTTCTGAAAAACGTGGAAGTGTTTGATACCGGCGGTCGCGGGGCAACCACCACATTCGTGGAACGCGGCCTGGGCGATGTGCTGATCACCTTTGAATCAGAAGTAAACAACATCCGTAAACAGTATGAAGACCAGGGCTTCGAAGTGGTGGTGCCGAAGGTCAACATTCTGGCGGAGTTCCCGGTGGCCTGGGTAGATAAAAATGTGCAGGCTAACGGTACTGAAAAAGCGGCAAAAGCGTACCTGAACTGGCTGTACAGCCCGCAGGCGCAAACCATCATTACCGATTTCTACTACCGCGTGAATAACCCGCAGGTGATGGACAAACTGCAGGATAAATTCCCGCAGACCGAACTTTTCCGCGTGGAAGACAGGTTTGGCTCGTGGCCTGAGGTAATGAAAACGCACTTTGTCAGCGGCGGTGAGTTGGACAAACTGTTGGCGGCGGGGCGTAAGTAAATGTTTGCTGTTTCTTCCCGACGCGTGCTGCCCGGCTTTACCTTAAGTTTGGGCACCAGCTTACTGTTTGTCTGCCTGATTTTGCTGCTGCCGCTTAGCGCGCTGGTGATGCAATTGGCGCAAATGAGCTGGGCGCAATACTGGGATGTGATTACCAACCCGCAGGTGGTGGCGGCTTATAAAGTGACGCTGCTGTCGGCGTTTGTGGCGTCGATTTTTAACGGCGTGTTTGGTTTGCTGATGGCGTGGATCTTAACCCGCTATCGCTTTCCGGGCCGTACGCTGCTGGATGCGCTGATGGATCTGCCGTTTGCGCTGCCTACGGCGGTAGCAGGTCTGACGCTGGCATCGCTGTTTTCGGTCAACGGTTTCTACGGCGAGTGGCTGGCGAAGCTGGATATTAAAGTGACCTACACCTGGCTTGGCATTGCGGTGGCGATGGCTTTTACCAGCATTCCATTCGTGGTGCGTACCGTGCAGCCGGTGCTGGAAGAGTTAGGTCCGGAGTATGAAGAAGCGGCGGAAACGCTCGGCGCTACGCGCTGGCAGAGCTTTCGTAAAGTGGTACTGCCGGAGCTGTCTCCCGCGCTAGTCGCGGGCGTTGCGCTCTCGTTTACCCGCAGCCTCGGTGAGTTTGGCGCGGTTATCTTTATCGCCGGAAACATCGCATGGAAAACGGAAGTGAC
This sequence comes from Citrobacter sp. RHBSTW-00599, assembly GCF_013784065.1. NCBI lineage: Bacteria > Pseudomonadati > Pseudomonadota > Gammaproteobacteria > Enterobacterales > Enterobacteriaceae > Citrobacter > Citrobacter sp. RHBSTW-00599. Next base: position 1,486,073 of record NZ_CP056717.1, read on the forward strand.
CTCGCTGATGATTTTTGTTCGTTTGCAGGAGTTTGACTACCCGGCCGCCAGCGCGATTGCATCTGTGATCCTCGGGGCTTCGTTGCTGCTGCTGTTTTCAATTAACACCCTGCAAAGTCGCTTTGGTCGACGCGTGGTAGGTCACTGATGGCAGACATTACCCAATTGAAACGTTATGGCGCACCCCGCATCAACTGGGGGAAATGGTTTCTGATCGGCACGGGCATGCTGGTATCCGCCTTTATTTTGCTGGTGCCGATGGTTTACATCTTCGTGCAGGCGTTCAGCAAGGGGTTGATGCCGGTATTACAGAACCTGGCTGATCCGGACATGCTGCACGCCATCTGGCTGACGGTGCTGATTGCGCTGATTGCGGTGCCGGTGAACCTGGTGTTTGGCGTGTTACTGGCCTGGCTGGTGACCCGCTTTAACTTCCCTGGACGCCAGTTGTTGCTCACATTACTGGATATTCCATTTGCCGTTTCACCGGTGGTCGCTGGCCTGGTCTATCTGCTGTTTTACGGCTCTAACGGCCCGCTTGGCGGATGGCTGGATGAACACAACCTGCAAATTATGTTTGCCTGGCCGGGAATGGTGCTGGTGACGGTGTTCGTGACCTGTCCGTTTGTGGTGCGCGAACTGGTGCCGGTGATGTTAAGCCAGGGCAGCCATGAAGATGAGGCGGCGGTTCTGCTTGGCGCATCCGGCTGGCAAATGTTCCGTCGCGTTACGCTGCCGAATATCCGTTGGGCATTGCTGTACGGTGTGGTGCTGACCAACGCCCGTGCGATTGGCGAGTTCGGCGCGGTATCGGTGGTTTCTGGCTCGATTCGCGGTGAAACCTTGTCTTTGCCGCTACAGATTGAATTACTGGAGCAGGACTACAACACAGTCGGCTCCTTTACCGCCGCGGCGCTATTAACGCTGATGGCGATTATTACCTTGTTTTTGAAGAGCATGTTGCAATGGCGCCTGGAAAACCAGGAGAAACGCGCGCAGCAGGAGGAAAATCATGAGCATTGAGATTGCCAATATTAAGAAGTCTTTTGGTCGCACCCAGGTGCTGAACGATATCTCGCTGGATATTCCTTCAGGTCAGATGGTCGCCCTGTTGGGGCCTTCTGGATCGGGCAAAACCACGCTGCTGCGCATCATCGCCGGGCTGGAGCATCAGTCCAGCGGGCATATCCGTTTCCACGGCACTGACGTCAGCCGTTTGCACGCCCGCGACCGTAAGGTGGGGTTCGTGTTTCAGCACTATGCGCTGTTTCGTCATATGACCGTTTTCGACAATATCGCTTTTGGTCTGACTGTTCTGCCACGGCGTGAGCGCCCGAATGCGGCGACGATCAAAGCAAAAGTGACCAAACTGCTGGAGATGGTTCAACTGGCTCATCTGGCGGACCGTTTCCCGGCACAGCTCTCCGGTGGGCAAAAGCAGCGCGTGGCGTTGGCGCGTGCGCTGGCGGTAGAGCCGCAGATCTTGTTGCTCGACGAGCCGTTTGGCGCGCTCGATGCTCAGGTGCGTAAAGAACTGCGTCGCTGGCTACGTCAGTTGCATGAAGAGCTGAAGTTCACCAGCGTGTTTGTTACCCACGATCAGGAAGAAGCGACGGAAGTCGCAGACCGCGTGGTGGTAATGAGCCAGGGTCATATCGAGCAGGCCGATGCGCCCGATCAGGTATGGCGCGAACCGGCTACCCGTTTTGTCCTGGAATTTATGGGTGAAGTTAACCGCCTGCAAGGGACGATTCGCGGTGGACAATTCCACGTGGGCGCACATCGCTGGCCGCTGGGCTATACGCCTGGCTATCAGGGCCCGGTGGATCTGTTCCTGCGTCCGTGGGAAGTGGACGTCAGCCGCCGTACCAGTCTGGATTCACCGTTGCCAGTACAGGTGCTGGAAGCCAGCCCGAAAGGACACTACACCCAATTAGTTGTGCAACCCTTGGGGTGGTATAACGAACCGCTGACGGTGGTTATGCAGGGCGATGATTCTCCGAACCGCGGCGAACGTCTGTTTGTTGGGCTGCAAAATGCGCGTTTGTATAATGGCGACCAGCGTATTGAAACGCGTGAAGAGGAACTTGCCCTGGCGCAAAGTGCCTGATAGGTTAATTCGTATAGTTATCATCCGGTGGCGCTGCGCTTACCGGGCTTAACGGGTGGTGCATGACCTGTAAGCCGGGTAAGCGCAGCGCCACCCGGCATTTTATTGAGCTGAAAACGTGAACACATTAGAACAAACAATTGGCAATACGCCTCTGGTGAAATTACAACGTCTGACGGCGGATAACGGCAGTGAAATTTGGGTCAAGCTGGAAGGCAATAATCCCGCAGGTTCAGTGAAAGACCGCGCGGCGTTGTCGATGATCGTTGAAGCGGAAAAGCGCGGGGAAATTCAGCCAGGCGACGTGCTGATTGAGGCTACCAGCGGTAATACGGGTATTGCGCTGGCGATGATTGCCGCGCTGAAAGGCTACCGCATGAAGCTCCTGATGCCAGACAACATGAGCCAGGAACGACGTGCGGCGATGCGTGCTTACGGGGCTGAACTGGTTCTGGTGACCAAAGAGCAGGGGATGGAAGGGGCGCGTGATTTAGCCCTTGAGATGGCGCAGCGCGGAGAAGGTAAACTTCTCGATCAGTTTAATAATCCTGATAACCCGTATGCGCACTACACGACTACCGGACCCGAAATCTGGCAGCAGACGTCAGGCCGTATTACCCATTTCGTCTCCAGCATGGGGACGACAGGCACCATTACCGGCGTATCGCGTTTTCTGCGTGAACAGGACAAACCCGTCACCATCGTTGGCCTGCAGCCGGAAGAAGGCAGTAGTATTCCGGGCATTCGTCGCTGGCCAGCGGAATATATGCCGGGCATTTTCAACGCCTCGCTGGTGGATGAGGTGCTGGATATTCATCAGAACGATGCGGAAAACACCATGCGTGAACTGGCCGTTCGTGAAGGGATTTTTTGCGGGGTGAGTTCTGGCGGCGCGGTTGCGGGCGCGTTACGCGTGGCGCGCGCGACACCGGGGGCGGTGGTGGTGGCGATCATCTGCGATCGCGGCGATCGCTACCTTTCCACCGGGGTCTTTGGCGAAGAGCATTTCAGCCAGGGATTAGGTATTTAATTTGTCGGCCTGATAAGCGTAGCGCTAGCAGGCAACCGTACGGCAGGATCGCCGGATGACGACGCAAAGCGTCTTCTCCGGCCCGCACTGTTCAATCGTTACGTTTACCAACTTATCAAGGAATTGCCACAGCGTCTCATTCATCTGCTGGTAATCCCAGGTGCGCATCTCTTCAACAGCACGAATAAAGCGCTTCCCTTTCGCTTCGGCCAGTTCTTGCTCAGAGTGCTGAATTAATCCTTCGACCGCTTCGGCGGTAAACTCCATATGGCACTGAAAACCATAGACGAAATTACCGTATTGCACTATTTGTCGCGGACATCCCTCGCTTGTGGCAAGAATTGTCGCCTGGTCGGTTAATCCCGGCATGTCATTGTGCCAGTGACCCACGTTGAGCGGTGAGCCGAAATGGCTGAACAACGGATGCTGTTGGCCTGCCTCGGTCAGGGCGATCGGATAGTGACCAATCTCTTTTTCCGGGCTTTGGCACACCTTCGCGCCCAGTGCTTCGCCGATTAACTGCGACCCCAAACAGATCCCCACCACGATTTTACGTGCCGCAATCGCCTGGTTTATCAGATGTTGCTCTGCCTGAGAGTCAAAGTATGGGCACTCTGCGAGCGTGGTGCGGGGTGACTGCGGCCCACCAAATACCACCAGCATATCGAAGCCATCGGCATTAGCGGGAACAGTTTCTCCGGCGTAAACGCGCGACCAACTGATGGTATAGCCGCGTGATTCGGCCCACGGCAGGTACGCGCCAGCAGATTCGAAAGACTCATGAATAACAAAATGAACTCGCACTTTTCCTCTCCTGTTAGCGCTTTAGCGCCTGATGTATATCAGTCGCCAGCTTATCAATGTCGCTGTCTGCTAATGTTGACAGCGTAATGCGCAGGCCATGCGCGGGCGTATTGACGCCAAACACTTCGCCTTCACGTACCAGCCAGCCGGACTTTGCCAGCGCAAAAGCGATCGCCTGGCTGTTATCTTCTAGCGGCAGCCACAGATTAAGACCGTCGCTGTCGGGCAGCGTAATGCCATGAAGCCGCAGAGCCGCTGCCAGCTTTTGCTGCTGGGCGGCGTAAAACTGCTGAGTTTGCGCCAGCGTGTGTTGATAAGTCTCGTCACTCAGGCAGGCGCAGGCCAGATCCTGCAGCAGATGGCTGACCCACTGACTGCCGGCGTTGAGCCGTAAACGCAGTTTCGCGGAAGTGAGTGGATCGCTGGCGACGATGGCCAGGCGTAAATCCGGGCCTAATGTTTTCGACATTGAGCGGACAATCGCCCAGTGCGTTGTTTCCTTCGCAATCACCGGATACCAACGGCATGCGGACAGCAGCGCAAAGTGGTCGTCGACGATCACCAGCGTCTGCGGATAGCGGGCCAGGATTTCCTGCAATTGCGCCGCGCGGGATGCGCTCAGACTGCATCCTGTCGGGTTATGGGCGCGCGGCGTCAGAATCACCGCCCGCGCGCCTTTCTGTAGCGCGATTTCCAGCATGTCTGGCTGCATGCCTTCGCTGTCAACGTTGACCGGACTGGCGGAGAATCCGGCATAACGCAGCATGTTGATGCTGCTCAAAAAGCATGGATCTTCTACCACAACGCTGTCGCCAGGCAGTAAATGGGCGCACAGTAGGCGCTCAATGGCATCAATGGCGCCGCTGGTGATATCAATTTCTCCCTTGGCTGGCATCGCATCTTGCATCCATTGCGCGGCCCACGCCTTAAGGCCGGGTGATACAGCGGCATCACCGTACAAACGAGGATTCTTATTTATTTGCGCGAAATAACGGCTGAGATCGGGAAGACGCGCGGGGGCTGGATTACCGCCGGAAAGATCGATAAGCGCGGTATCCGGATTGCCGCCTTCCAGCGCAACGGGGGCTGAAATCCCCTTGATTACCGTGCCGTTACGTCCCTGGCTTTGTGCCAGCCCGGAGGTGACCAGGCGTTTATAAGCCGCCGCGACAGTATTACGGTTAACGTTCAATGCTGTTGCCAGTTCACGCACCGGCGGCAACGTTTCTCCTGCTGCCAACGTGCCTGTAGCGACATGTTGACGAATACTGTCAAAAATTTCGTTAGCGGTTTTTCCGTCGATCATTATTGACCTATGACAAAATGAATTTTAGCATATGACGATAATAGTGAGGCGTAAGCCCGCTGTCCAGCGAGAGGAGAAATTTATGGAGCAGGGGAGTGATATTCAGTCAGTGCTCTTCGACGACAAGCATCGGGCGTTACAGACCGATATCGTCGCCGTCCAGTCACAGGTGGTTTATGGCAGCGTAGGCAACAGCATCGCCGTTCCGGCCATTAAAGCGCAGGGATTACGCGTGACGGCAGTGCCAACGGTGCTGTTCAGTAATACCCCGCATTATGAAACATTTTACGGCGGCGTTATTCCGGCCGACTGGTTTAGCGGGTATCTCCGCGCCTTGAATGAGCGTGATGCTTTACGCGAGCTGAAGGCGGTGACGACAGGCTATATGGGCAGTGCAGAGCAAATCGCTCTGTTAGCACAGTGGCTGGAAACGGTGCGGGCTACGCATCCGACAGTGTGCATTTTGGTTGACCCGGTGATTGGCGATACGGACAGCGGTATGTATGTAAAAGCTGAAATTCCGCAGGCCTACCGTCAGCACCTGCTGCCGCTGGCTCAGGGACTGACGCCGAACGTGTTTGAACTGCAAATGCTGAGCGGAAAGCCGTGTCGTACGCTTGATGAAGCCATCACGGCGGCGCAATCGCTGCTTACCGAAACGCTGAAATGGGTGGTGATCACCAGCGCGCCGGGGGATAGCGAAGATATTATTAACGTGGCGGTAGTGACGGCTGAAACGGTTGAGGTGTTCGCTCATCCACGGGTTAAAACGGACCTGAAGGGAACTGGCGATCTGTTTTGTGCTGAGCTGGTGAGCGGTATTGTGCTGGGTAAAGCGCTGACAACCGCGACGCACGATGCAGCTCAGCGCGTACTGGAAGTGATGAAATGGACCAATCTGTGCGGTTGTGATGAGTTAATTCTGCCACCGGCAGGGGAGGCGCGATGAAGAGTTACCGGCTGGTGGTTCGCCAGAATGGGCGTATGGTTGGACATTTTGACACCAGCGGGGCAACGGCGCTGGAAGATATCTGTGTGGCGCGGGCCATGTTTGGCATCGCGGGTGGCTACAATTGTGAACTGTTAGTGGCGGATTCGGAGCGACGGATGCTGGAAAGCGGGCCGGAAGGGATGAAAATCCTGATGCGCGAGGCGTGTTACCGACCGGTCACCTCACAAATTTAGCGTTATCCGGCAGATTTTGAGGTCTGCCAGATAAAAAAATGGCGCCATCAGGCGCCATTCTTCTCTGCAGCAAGAATTACTTCTTGATGCGGATAACCGGAGTTTCACCCACTGTCACGCTACCGGACAGTTTGATCAGCTCTTTGATTTCGTCCATGTTGGAGATAACAACCGGAGTCAGGGTAGACTTGGCTTTTTCTTCCAGCAGCGGCAGATCGAATTCAATAACCGGGTCGCCCACTTTAACGCGCTGACCTTCTTCAGCGATGCGCTTAAAGCCTTCGCCTTTCAGTTCAACGGTATCAATACCGAAGTGAACAAACAGCTCAATGCCGCTGTCGGATTCGATAGAGAAAGCGTGGTTGGTTTCAAAGATTTTGCCGATGGTGCCATCAACAGGGGCGACCATTTTGTTACCGGTTGGTTTGATAGCGATGCCATCACCAACGATTTTTTCAGCAAAAACTACATCCGGCACGTCTTCGATGTTGACGATCTCGCCAGAGAGCGGAGCAACAATCTCAATAGTTCCGGTGTCTTTCTTATCATCAGAAACCAGAGATTTCAGTTTATCGAACAAACCCATGATCTTCTCCTAAGCAGTAAATTGGGCCGCATCTCGTGGATTAGCAGATTGTTTTTTCTTCAATGAACTTGTTAACCAGCGTCATTAACTCGTCCGTTGTCGGTTGAGCAAGAGCCTGCTCTGCTAACACCTTCGCATCTTCGAAGTTCGTGTTACGGATAATCTTCTTAATGCGCGGGATAGAAATGGCGCTCATAGAGAATTCGTCCAGACCCATCCCCAGCAACAGAAGTGTAGCACGTTCGTCGCCTGCAAGCTCACCACACATGCCAGTCCATTTGCCTTCCGCATGAGAAGCATCAATAACTTGCTTGATCAGCGTCAGCACAGATGGCGACATCGGTTGGTAAAGGTGTGAAATCATATCATTACCACGGTCAACTGCCAGGGTGTACTGCGTTAAATCATTGGTGCCGATACTAAAGAAATCAACTTCTTTGGCTAAATGACGCGCAATTGTTGCCGCTGCTGGTGTTTCCACCATCACGCCAATCTCAATGCTTTCGTCAAATGCTTTACCTTCGTCGCGCAGTTCCTGTTTGTAGATTTCGATCTCTTTGCGTAGTGCGCGCACTTCTTCAACAGAGATGATCATTGGGAACATGATGCGCAGTTTGCCGAAAGCAGAGGCGCGCAGGATTGCGCGAACCTGATCCCGCAGGATCTCTTTACGATCCATGGCGATACGTACGGCACGCCAGCCCAGGAACGGGTTCTCTTCTTTCGGGAAGTTCATGTACGGCAGCTCTTTATCGCCGCCGATGTCCATGGTACGGACGATGACCGCCTGAGAGCCACAGGCTTCAGCAACGGCTTTATACGCAGCAAACTGTTCTTCTTCAGTCGGCAGCGATTCACGGTCCATGAACAGGAATTCGGTGCGGTACAGACCAACACCTTCGGCGCCATTACGCTCAGCGCCTTCAACGTCACGAACGGTACCGATGTTGGCGCAAACTTCTACCTGATGTCCGTCCAGCGTGATAGCCGGGAGATCTTTCAGCTTAGCGAGTTCCGCTTTTTCGGTAGCAACCTGCTCCTGAACGGCGCGCAGTTGCTCAATAACTTCATTGGTCGGATTGACGTAAACCTGGTTGTTTACGGCATCCAGAATCAGATAGTCGTCGTTTTTAACCTGAGAGGTGACGCTACCCGTACCTACGATGGCAGGCAGTTCCAGAGAACGCGCCATGATAGAAGTATGGGAAGTCCGTCCGCCCGCGTCGGTGATGAAACCCAGCACCTTGTTCAGGTTCAGCTGTGCGGTTTCTGACGGGGTCAGGTCTGCGGCTACCAGGATAACTTCTTCCTGAATAGCGCTCAGGTCGATAATAGCCAGACCCAGGATGTTACGCAGCAGGCGTTTACCGATGTCACGTACGTCAGCCGCACGTTCTTTCAGGTATTCATCATCCAGCTCTTCAAGGGCTGTGGCCTGACCTTCGATAACTTCATGCGCAGCTGCATCAGCCGTCATGTGCTTATCTTTAATCAGGGCTATGATTTCCTGCTCCAGCTCCTCATCTTCGAGCAGCATGATATGCCCTTCAAAGATGGCTTCTTTTTCTTCACCGAACGTTTCACCAGCTTTGGTTTTGATCGCTTCCAGTTGCGCAGATGCCTTGGCACGACCGCTCAGAAAACGTTCAACTTCCTGATCAACCTTGTCGGCAGAAATTTTTTTCCGGTCAATGACGATCTCGTCTTCTTTCAGCAGCAATGCTTTACCGAAAGCGATACCCGGGGATGCTAAAATGCCTGAAATCATAACCCTACCTTACTTGTGACTGATATTTAAAAGAACTCGTTGAACTTACTCGAGTTCAGCCATCAGTTTAACCAGATGCTCAACTGCTTTCTGCTCGTCTTCACCTTCTGCGGACAGGGTGACAACGGTACCCTGAGTCAGGCCCAGAGTCTGCAGTTTAAACAGGCTTTTGGCGCTAGCGCTTTTGCCGTTGGAAGTCACAGTAATTTCAGAAGTAAAGCCTTTTGCTTCTTTAACAAACTGAGCAGCAGGGCGAGTATGCAGACCGTTCGGAGCGGTAATGGTAACTTCTTGCTGGAACATTATATTTCCCCAACTTATAGGTTTAGTGTTGTGGAACTAAAGTCTAGCCTGGCGGTTCAACTTTAGCCTGTATTGTTAGCATCGGCGTAAACTGGACGCGACACAAAAGGAGTTCGGTGCAATCCGTTGCTGGCAACTTCTTGCCGCTGACGTTTCGTTCGTCATTAAACATTATGCCGCGAAAGGAAGAGTTGAACCAAATCATAAAATCGATTCAGCTAGCGCTTTTCCTGTAACGATTAATTTCGCGCATCAAAATAATTAGTTTGGTTAAATACCAGTTCCGGCGGGTTGAATCAATGCCAGGAGAGTTGAAAATTTGAAGCAGGCCACAAAAAAGCACCCCAAAGGGTGCTTTTTTACGCGTTTTTAACATGCTGGCATTACTGTTGCAGTTCTTTCTCTGTGAAGAGATCGGCAAACAGTGCAGTGCTCAGATAACGCTCACCCGATGACGGTAGGATAACCACAATATTCTTGTTGGTAAAGGATTCATCTTCCTGGAGCTTAAGCGCGGCAGCCACGGCTGCGCCAGAAGAGATCCCTGCCAGAATACCTTCTTCTTCCATCAGGCGGCGCGCGGTAGAAATAGCTTCATCATTGGTGATGGCCACGACTTTATCGATAAGCTTCAGATCAAGGTTGCCAGGAATGAAGCCCGCGCCAATACCCTGAATTTTATGCGGGCCAGGTTTGAGTTCTTCACCCGCCAATGCCTGGGCGATAACAGGGGAGTCAGTAGGTTCTACCGCGACGGTAATCAGATCGGTTTTGCCTTTAGTGCCTTTAATGTAACGGGTCACGCCAGTTAGCGTACCGCCGGTGCCGACACCGGAAATAAAGACATCAACCTGGCCATCGGTATCTTCCCAGATTTCCGGGCCGGTGGTTTTTTCGTGAATTTCCGGGTTCGCCGGGTTGCTGAACTGCTGCAGCAGCAGGAATTTTTCCGGATCGCTGGCTACGATTTCTTCCGCTTTCTGAATTGCGCCCTTCATACCTTTTGCGCCTTCAGTCAGCACCAGGTTCGCGCCCAGCGCTTTTAAAAGCTTGCGGCGCTCAATACTCATGGTTTCCGGCATGGTCAGAGTCAGTTTGTAACCACGGGCGGCGGCAACGTAGGCCAGCGCAATCCCCGTGTTGCCGCTGGTCGGTTCTACCAGCTCAACGCCCGGTTTCAGTACACCACGTTTTTCGGCATCCCAAATCATATTGGCACCGATACGGCATTTGACGCTAAAGCTTGGGTTGCGTGATTCCACCTTCGCCAGAATGCGTCCGTTACCGATACGGTTCAGTCGAACCAGCGGCGTATGACCGATAGTCAGCGAGTTATCTTCAAAAATCTTACTCATGGCCTGTCCTTAACTGTATGAAATTGGGATACCGCTTCAGCATACCTGTTGAGAAAGTATGGGGAAGTAAGGAATTCGCATATCTATATGCTGATGAGAAATAATGCGTAGCAGTATGGAATAAGAGCGGGCATAAGCCAGCCCGCTTTTACACATTTTTGCATTACTTCCATAACGCATGCTTAGCACGATAGCAGTCTACCCACATCGCCGTGGCACCACAAACCGCTACCGGCATGATGAACAGATTGAGCGCCGGAATCATGGTGAACAGGCTGGTCAATGCGCCAAACTGCATATTGGTCACCTTGCGCGTGCGCAGCGCGACGCGCATCTCCTTAAAAGGGACCTTATGGTTATCAAAAGGATAATCGCAGTACTGAATAGCCAGCATCCACGCGCTGAACAGGAACCACAGGACCGGGGCGACGGTCTGCCCAATGCCAGGAATAAAATAGAGAATCAGCAATACGAAGGCGCGCGGGAGATACCACGCCAGCTTTTGCCATTCGCGTTTCATAATGCGCGGAACGTCTTTCATAATGCCGAGAATGCCGGTGTCGGGCGGTGTTGCGCCCGTTAAGCGCGCTTCCAGCTGTTCAGCCAGCAGACCGTTAAACGGTGCGGCGATCCAGTTGGCGATAGTGGAGAACAGGTAGCCGAACACCAACAGCACGGAAATGGTCACAATCGGCCACAGTAAATAGCTGAGCCACTGAAGCCAGTCAGGGACGTGACTCATCAGCGCGGGAACCCAGTTACCGAGTTGTGTAAATAACCACCAGAATGCGCCGCCCATCAGCAGGATATTCACCAGCAAAGGCAGAATAACAAAACGACGAATGCCCGGTTGGGTGATGAGCTTCCATCCCTGAGAAAAGTAATAAAGGCCGCTGCGAGGTACAACTGCAGATGATGAAACCATGGTCAGGACGTACTCCTTGTTATATAAGCTCTGGTAAACTGTGCGTATCTTACCGGGTTGTTGAGCGTTAAGCTGTTCGGAAATGTTCGAAAAAACAGCAAAAAGCACAATTTTGTTCATCTTTATGCCGTGAAAGCCAAGAGTACACTTGCACTTGGCGTAATCGACAAATACTCTTAGTGAGTAAATGTTTGCCGTGGTGGCAAGGTGTTAGAACAACAGAGAATATAATGATGCAGGATTTGCGTCTGATATTAATCATTGTTGGCGCGATCGCCATAATCGCTTTACTGGTACATGGTTTTTGGACTAGCCGTAAAGAGCGGTCTTCTATATTCCGCGATCGCCCACTGAAACGCATGAAGTCTAAACGTGAAGACGAGGATTCGTTCGACGACAACGTCGAGGAAGACGAAGGCGTGGGTGAAGTTCGCGTTCATCGTGTGAATCATGCTCCCGGTAATGCACAGGAACATGGTGTTCCTCCTCAGTCGCCGCAACACCAGTACCAGCCGCCTTATGCGTCTGCTCAGCCGCGTCAGCCTGCGCAGCAGCCTGCACAAGCGCCGGTACCGCCGCCGCATGTTCAGCAGCAGCAGCCTGTACAACCGCAGCAGCCGGTGCAACATCAGCCTGTTCAGCAGCCACCTGTGCAGCAACCTGTTGCCCCGCAGGTTCAGCAACCTGCTCAGCAAGCACCGCAACCTGCGCCGCAGACCTTCCAGCCAGCAGAGCCTGTTGTTGAACATCAACCGCAGCCCGAGCCGGTAGTAGAAGAAGCGCCTGTTGCTGAAAAACCGCAGCGTAAAGAAGCGGTCATCATTATGAACGTTGCGGCTCATCATGGTAGCGAGCTCAACGGGGAAGTGCTGCTCAACAGCATTCAGCAGGCCGGTTTCAAATTTGGCGATATGAATATTTTCCATCGTCATTTGAGCCCGGATGGCAGCGGTCCGTCGCTGTTCAGCCTCGCTAATATGGTTAATCCGGGAACGTTTGACCCAGAAATGACGGGCGACTTCAGCACCCCTGGCGTGACTATTTTTATGCAGGTTCCGTCCTACGGGGACGAGCTGCAAAACTTTAAGCTGATGCTGCAGTCTGCACAGCACATTGCCGATGAAGTGGGTGGTGTGGTGCTCGACGATCAACGTCGCATGATGACGCCGCAGAAACTGCGCGAGTATCAGGACCGCATCCGCGAAGTTAAAGAATCTCGCGCCTGATTTTCCTCTGGCGTGACATTTCCTTTCTAAACCCCCGCCTGTCGGGGGTTTTTTATCATTGATGGTGCGATATGGAATCAATCGAACAACAACTGACAGAACTGCGAACCACGCTTCGCCATCATGAGTATCTCTACCATGTGATGGACGCGCCGGAAATTCCCGATGCGGAATACGATCGCCTGATGCGCGAACTGCGCGAGCTGGAAGCGCAGCATCCGGACCTTGTTACCCCCGACTCGCCAACCCAACGCGTTGGCGCCGCGCCGTTAACCGCGTTCAGCCAGATTCGCCATGAAGTGCCGATGCTGTCGCTGGATAACGTGTTTGATGAAGAGAGTTTTCTCGCTTTCAACAAGCGCGTGCAGGACAGACTAAAGAGTACCGATAAACTGACCTGGTGCTGTGAACTGAAACTGGACGGCCTGGCAGTCAGTATCCTGTATGAAAACGGTGTGCTGGTCAGCGCCGCAACGCGTGGTGATGGCACCACGGGTGAGGATATTACCTCTAACGTGCGCACCATTCGCGCAATCCCGTTAAAACTGCGTGGCGAAAACATCCCTTCACGTCTGGAAGTGCGCGGTGAAGTGTTCCTGCCGCAGGCCGGATTTGAAAAAATTAACGAAGAGGCCCGCCGCACTGGCAACAAAGTGTTTGCTAACCCGCGTAACGCGGCGGCCGGTTCATTGCGCCAGCTTGATCCGCGTATCACAGCGAAGCGACCGCTTACTTTCTTCTGCTATGGCGTTGGTGTGTTGGAAGGCGGCGTGCTGCCAGATACCCACCTGGGCCGCCTGCTGCAATTTAAAGAGTGGGGCCTGCCGGTAAGCGACAGAGTGGCGCTTTGCGACTCCCCGGAGGAAGTACTTGCTTACTATCACAAGGTTGAAGAAGACCGACCAACGCTGGGATTTGATATCGATGGCGTGGTGATCAAAGTCAACTCTATGGCGTTGCAGGAGCAACTGGGCTTTGTTGCCCGCGCGCCGCGCTGGGCTGTGGCCTTTAAGTTCCCGGCGCAGGAGCAGATGACTTTCGTACGCGATGTTGAGTTTCAGGTTGGACGTACCGGGGCGATTACGCCCGTCGCCCGCCTTGAGCCGGTCCAGGTTGCCGGGGTGCTGGTCAGTAACGCAACGCTGCATAACGCTGATGAAATCGAGCGTCTGGGGTTGCGTATTGGCGATAAAGTCGTCATTCGCCGTGCGGGCGATGTCATCCCGCAGGTGGTGAACGTCGTGCTTTCTGAACGCCCGGAAGATACCCGCGAAATTGTGTTTCCAGCGCATTGTCCGGTTTGTAACTCTGACGTTGAACGTGTGGAAGGCGAAGCGGTTACTCGTTGTACCGGCGGTTTAATCTGCGGGGCACAGCGGAAGGAATCGCTGAAACACTTTGTTTCCCGCCGCGCGCTCGACGTCGACGGCATGGGCGACAAAATTATCGATCAACTGGTCGAGAAAGAGTATGTCCACACGCCGGCGGATCTTTTCACCCTGACCGCCGGTAAACTGACGGGGCTTGATCGTATGGGGCCGAAGTCGGCGCAAAACGTGGTCAATGCGCTGGAAAAAGCGAAAGAAACCACGTTTGCCCGTTTCCTCTATGCGCTAGGTATTCGTGAAGTCGGCGAAGCCACGGCTGCAGGTCTGGCGGCGTATTTTGGCACGCTCGACGCGCTGGAAGCCGCTTCTATTGAAGAGCTGCAAAAAGTGCCGGATGTCGGCATTGTGGTGGCGACGCACGTGTTTAATTTCTTCGCCGAAGAGAGCAACCGCGAGGTAATTGTTCAACTGCTGGCGCAGGGGATCCACTGGCCAGCGCCGGTGGTCATCAACGCTGAAGAAATCGACAGCCCCTTCGCAGGTAAAACGGTGGTGCTGACCGGGAGCCTGAGCCTGATGTCGCGCGATGACGCCAAAGCGAGACTGACCGAGTTAGGTGCAAAAGTGGCCGGTAGCGTGTCGAAGAAAACCGATCTGGTGATTGCCGGTGAAGCGGCGGGTTCGAAACTGGCAAAAGCACAGGAACTGGGTATTGCCGTGATCGATGAAGCTGAAATGATCCGCTTACTGGGTGCCTGAGATGGAAAAAGAGCAGCTGGTTGACATCGCTAATACTGTGATGCCCTTTGGCAAATATAAAGGGCGTCGGTTGATTGATGTCCCGGAAGAGTATCTGCTGTGGTTTGCCCGTAAGGATGAATTCCCGCCGGGCAAGCTTGGTGAGCTGATGCAAATCACGCTGCTGATTAAAACTGAGGGGCTGACGCAACTGGTGCAGCCCCTGAAACGTCCTCTTTAAGCCTTCGCGGCGCGGCTTTTCTGTTGCGCCTGCAATGCGTCCGTCTGTTGCTTGTAGCGACGCGCCAGCACGGCGCACACCATTAGCTGTATTTGATGGAAGATCATCAACGGCAGCACCATCATCCCAATCACCGAAGTCGGGAACAAAATATTTGCCATTGGGATCCCGTTCGCCAAGCTCTTTTTCGAACCGCAGAATACAATGGTGATTTCATCAGCTTTGTTAAAGCCGCATTTGCGCGCAACAAAGACATTTATGCCAATCACGATTGCCAGCAGTATGATGCTGACCACCACGATAAACAGCAGTGAACCCACCCCCACTTTGTGCCAGATCCCGTTAACGACGGCTTCACTGAAGGCGGAGTACACCACCAGCAAAATAGAGGATTGATCCGTTTTCGCGATCCATTTTTTATGTCGAGAAACCCAGTTTCCAATCCACGGACGTGAAAGGTGACCCAGCACGAACGGCAGCAGCAGCTGCAACATGATTTTTCCCACCTGCTCCAGGCTGCCTTCTGCGCCGTGCATATTCATCACCAGCCCTACCAGCAGTGGCGAGAGAAAAATACCCAGCAGACTGGAGGCCGAAGCAGAACAAACGGCGGCGGCAACGTTACCGCCCGCCAGCGACGTAAAAGCGATGGCTGACTGCACAGTGGCAGGCAAAATACACAGGTACAGGAAACCGGTGTACAGCATCGAGTCAACGTTGACCGGCGCCCACCAGGCGAACAGAACGCCCAGAACCGGGAAGACAACAAACGTGCTGCACATCACCCACAGATGCAAACGCCAGTGGCTACCACCGGCAATAATGGCTTCACGCGAGAGTTTCGCTCCGTGCATAAAAAACAGCAGGGCAATGGCGGCGGTGGTTAAGCCTTCAAAGAAAGGCACAAAACTACCTTCGGCCGGGAAAAAGGACGCCAGCAAAACAACGGTAATCAGTGTTATCGTGAACGGATCAAGAATACGAAAAAGTTTCATAAAGACTCCTGAAATTCGGTAGTAACATTTTGCTTTTTTCCGTTTGAGAAATAAAATTGATTTATTGCATCCATATATGAATCGAATAGATGAATTACTCTTTGCGTCAGTTGCGTATCTTTGTCACCGTCGCTCAGGCCAAAAGCTTTAGCCGGGCGGGGGATATCATCGGCTTAAGCCAGTCGGCGGTCAGCCATAGTGTCAAAGAGCTGGAAGGGCAGACAGGTGTGCGGTTATTGGACAGAACGACGCGGGAAGTGGTGCTGACGGAGGCCGGACACCAGTTGGCGGCGCGGCTGGAACGTATTCTGGATGAATTGCACAGCACGCTGCGCGAAGCCGGACAGGTAGGTACGCAGTTAACCGGCACGGTGCGGGTTGCCGCCAGCCAGACGATCTCTGCTCATCTTATTCCGCAGTGTATTGCCCAGAGTAATCAGCTTTATCCGGCTATCGATTTTGTGCTGCACGACCGGCCACAGCAATGGGTGCTGGAGAGTATTCGCCAGGGAGAAGTGGATTTTGGCATTGTGATTGATCCCGGCGCAGTCACCGATTTGCAGTGTGAAGCCGTGCTGTCCGAACCGTTCCTGCTGCTGTGTCGCCAGGATCATCCGTTAGCCCAACGAGAGTGGGTGAACTGGCAGGATTTGTATCACGAACGCCTGGTGCTACAGGATTATGCTTCCGGTAGTCGACCGCTGATCGACGCTGCGCTGGCCCATTTTTCCATTGATGCCAATATCGTTCAGGAGATAGGCCATCCCGCCACGCTGTTTCCGATGGTTGAGGCGGGGATTGGCATCAGCGTGCTGCCCGCGCTGGCGCTCCCCTTACCGCAGGGCAGTCACTTGCAGGTTAAGCGCCTGACACCGGTTGTTGAACGGCAACTGATGCTGGCCCGACGTAAAAACCGCTCTTTATCAACCGCTGCTCAGGCGCTGTGGGATGTGGTGCGTATGCAGGCCAGTGAATTAACCGCAGCCCGCGCCCGCGATCCGTTGTATCAGTTATAACGCTCACGCTGATGGTTATCAGAGGGGAAATGGTTCTTCTCTGCATAGCAAAAAGGCGCCTTTAGGGCGCCTTTTTACATTGGTGGGTCGTGCAGGATGACTCGCTTCGCTCGCCCTTCGGGCCGTCGCCGTAAACGGCTCCGTTGTCTCACTGCGTCCGACTCGACCTGCTGCAGGTTCGAATCTTATAAATTGCAGATAGCAAAAAGGCGCCTTTAGGGCGCCTTTTTACATTGGTGGGTCGTGCAGGATTCGAACCTGCGACCAATTGATTAAAAGTCAACTGCTCTACCAACTGAGCTAACGACCCGAAGTGGTGGGTGATGACGGGATCGAACCGCCGACCCCCTCCTTGTAAGGGAGGTGCTCTCCCAGCTGAGCTAATCACCCACTTCGGTACTTCACATTTTAACAAGAAATCCAGCTGGCGAGAAAGTGGTGGGTGATGACGGGATCGAACCGCCGACCCCCTCCTTGTAAGGGAGGTGCTCTCCCAGCTGAGCTAATCACCCACTTCTCAATTTCTTGTTTTACACGGCGGAGACTACATAAAGTAGTTGGTGGGTGATGACGGGTTCGAACCGCCGACCCCCTCCTTGTAAGGGAGGTGCTCTCCCAGCTGAGCTAATCACCCCCGCTGTGTGGAGTCGCATTATAGGGAGAGTTGAAAATGAGTCAACGCATTTTCTAAAGAAATTGTTCGTTCGTCGTAAATTTAAACAAAACGATCGCAAAACAATCCGTGCGGCATGATTTGTATACGAAAATGGCAAAGCGTAATGTTCCAACCTGAACAACATTGAGGAATCAGACCACGGTGATAGAATACGAGCCTGATAATCTTCCCTGGATTTGCCGGTTGTCGGCATCTTTATAAACGTAAGGCCATTTCATGAAAATCAAAACTCGCTTCGCGCCAAGCCCGACAGGCTACCTGCACGTCGGCGGTGCGCGTACTGCTCTTTATTCCTGGCTTTTTGCACGCAACCATGGCGGTGAGTTTGTGCTGCGTATTGAAGACACCGATCTCGAACGCTCCACTCCGGAAGCTATTGAAGCCATTATGGATGGCATGAACTGGCTGAATCTGGAATGGGATGAAGGCCCGTACTTCCAGACCAAACGTTTTGATCGCTACAATGCGGTGATTGATGAAATGCTGGAAGCAGGCACCGCATATAAATGCTACTGCTCTAAAGAGCGTCTGGACGCGCTGCGCGAAGAGCAGATGGCGAACGGTGAGAAGCCGCGTTACGACGGCCGATGCCGCCACGGCCACGAGCATCATGCTGCTGATGAACCTTGCGTGGTACGTTTTGCCAACCCGCAGGACGGTTCCGTTATTTTTGACGACCAGATCCGTGGGCCGATCGAATTCAGCAACCAGGAGCTGGATGATTTGATCATTCGCCGTACCGACGGTTCCCCGACCTACAACTTCTGCGTTGTTGTCGACGACTGGGATATGGAAATCACCCACGTTATTCGTGGGGAAGACCATATCAACAACACTCCGCGTCAGATCAATATCCTGAAAGCGCTGAACGCGCCGGTGCCAGTTTACGCACACGTTTCAATGATCAACGGTGACGATGGTAAAAAACTCTCCAAACGTCACGGTGCGGTCAGCGTTATGCAATACCGCGACGACGGTTACCTGCCGGAAGCGCTGCTGAACTATCTGGTGCGTCTGGGTTGGTCCAGTGGCGATCAGGAAATTTTCACCCGTGAAGAGATGATCAAACTGTTCTCCCTCGGTGCGGTGAGCAAGTCTGCGAGTGCGTTTAACACTGAAAAACTGCAGTGGCTGAACCATCACTATATTAATGCGCTGGCGCCGGAATATGTAGCAACCCATCTGCAGTGGCACATTGAGCAGGAAAATATCGATACTCGCGTAGGCCCGCAGCTGTCAGAGCTGGTTAAACTGCTCGGTGAGCGCTGCAAAACGCTGAAAGAGATGGCGCAGAGCTGCCGCTACTTCTACGAAGACTTTGCCGAGTTCGACGCTGATGCAGCGAAGAAACACCTGCGTCCGGTTGCGCGTCAGCCGCTGGAAGTGGTTCGTGACAAGCTGGCTGCGATTAGCGAGTGGACGGCAGAAAACGTGCACCATGCGATTCAGGCAACGGCTGATGAGCTGGAAGTTGGTATGGGTAAAGTCGGGATGCCGCTGCGCGTAGCCGTTACCGGCGCGGGTCAGTCCCCGGCGCTAGACGTTACGGTGCATGCGATTGGTAAATCCCGCAGCATTGAGCGTATTAATAAAGCGCTGGCGTTTATTGCTGAGCGTGAAAGCCAGCAATAAGACTGATTGACCGATGAAATAACGGCAGGAGCGTATCCTGCCGTTTTTTTTGCCTGTTATTCAGACTCATCAATACCCAAACGAGTAAGAAAAGTGCGAATACCTTCGCGCGAAATATACATCGCCAGCTTTTCTTGTTCCGTTGGGGACATGTTGTCCAGTGCGCTAATTATCTGGCGACACGCGTGGCTGCGTACTACGTGGGTGTATTCTGCCAGCGGTTCTTCAGCCTGATAAACTTCAGGAACTTTGCGAAAAGCGGGAATATTGAGCAGAAACGCGCGGACGCTGGAGTCAATATGAATCAGTCTGGCACGACCACCTTTAACGCCGGGAAACTTTTCGGTAGTCCAGTTTTGTTCTCTGATCCAACGATTGACGGTTTGTTTGGCAACCCCGAGACATTCCGCCAGCTCTTCGGTCGTCATTTTGCTGCGTAATTTTTTCATATTATTTGTTTTCGCGGATCCCTAAACGCTGTAATAAACCCGTAATGCCTTCACGCAGGATCAGTGAGGTAAACATTTTCTGTTCTGTCGGTGTCATTTCTTTGGCGAGCCTAATCAGCAGCGCTTCAACAGAGGTATCGCCGGATAACGATAAGTTATCTGATAAACCTTCGGCTGAACGCTCAGCGCTGCGAATGTATTCACGAACTTGTTCGGTGACGTGAACCAGTCGGGCTTTACCGCCCTGAACGCCTGGTTTTGGTGATGTCGCCCAACCTTCTTTGCGCACCCATTTATTGATGGTCTGTCGGCTGTATCCGGTCAGATTAGCAAGTTCTTCTGGCGTCATCCGTTCCTTGAACATAACGATTCCCTGAATAGTCGTGGGGTTAATTAGTGGTTCATTTTATAGCACCATTTTAGTAGAAACCGTGACGCGTTTAACTACTGAATGCGAGTTGTTACGCAATGTTCTTCATTTGACTGCTTTTTCAGCGATTGAATTCTATGAGTTAATTTTGCCGTTGACACACGCGAAGGGAATTCATATGATGCCGCCCGTCAACTCGACAAGCTTTACGTAATGGGGCTATAGCTCAGCTGGGAGAGCGCTTGCATGGCATGCAAGAGGTCAGCGGTTCGATCCCGCTTAGCTCCACCAAATTTAATCCCAATGAATTTGGTACGTACGTAAAAGCATCGTGGGGCTATAGCTCAGCTGGGAGAGCGCTTGCATGGCATGCAAGAGGTCAGCGGTTCGATCCCGCTTAGCTCCACCAAAATTTAAACCCTCGCTGAAAAGCGGGGGTTTTTTGTTTCTGCATCCTGCCAGTTCTTATTCTTTATCTCTTCGGTTTGCTGAATCGCAGGCATAAAAAAACCGGGGAGAATATGAATCTCCCCGGTCTTATTACTGCGACGTTGTCTTACGCTTACAGCACCAGTGCGGCGATAGATGCGGACAGTACGCTCACCAGCGTAGAGCCGTACACCAGCTTCAGACCAAAGCGAGAAACCACGTTACCTTGCTCTTCGTTCAGGCCTTTAATCGCACCGGCGATAATACCGATGGAAGAGAAGTTAGCGAAGGAAACCAGGAACACGGACAGGATGCCTTCTGCGCGCGGGGAGAGCGTAGCGGCGATTTTCTGCAGATCCATCATCGCAACGAACTCGTTGGAAACCAGTTTAGTCGCCATGATACTGCCCACCTGCAGCGCTTCGCTGGACGGCACACCCATTACCCATGCAACCGGGTAGAAGATGTAACCCAGGATGCCCTGGAAGGAGATGCTGTAGCCAAACCAACCGGTCACGGTGGCGAACAGGGCGTTCAGGGCAGCGATCAGCGCGATGAAACCAATCAGCATCGCCGCAACGATAATTGCCACTTTGAAACCAGCCAGAATGTATTCACCCAGCATTTCGAAGAAACTCTGGCCTTCGTGCAGGTTAGACATCTGGATATTTTCTTCGCTGGCATCAACGCGGTAAGGGTTGATCAGCGACAGCACGATAAAGGTGCTGAACATGTTCAGAACCAGCGCCGCAACCACGTATTTCGGCTCAAGCATGGTCATG
Source organism: Citrobacter sp. RHBSTW-00599 (assembly GCF_013784065.1). Taxonomy (NCBI): domain Bacteria; kingdom Pseudomonadati; phylum Pseudomonadota; class Gammaproteobacteria; order Enterobacterales; family Enterobacteriaceae; genus Citrobacter; species Citrobacter sp. RHBSTW-00599. The sequence goes on from NZ_CP056717.1 coordinate 1,507,327, forward strand.
TACGCGCCGACGATAGACATGGAAACGGTCGACATCGCCGTTGCTGCCATGGTGTACATACGGTTGCGAGACATTTTGCCGAGAATATCTTTATAGGCGATAAAGTTCTCAGACTGACCCAGGATCAGAGAGCTGACGGCGTTGAAGGATTCCAGTTTGCCCATACCGTTTACTTTGGATAACAGGAAACCAATCGCGCGGATGATTACCGGCAGTACGCGGATATGCTGCAAAATACCGATCAGGGCGGAGATGAAGACGATCGGGCAAAGCACTTTCAGGAAGAAGAATGCCAGGCCTTTATCGTTCATGCTACCGAAGACAAAGTTAGTCCCTTCATTAGCAAACCCGAGCAGTTTCTCAAACATCTCGGAGAAGCCTCTCACGAAGCCCAGACCGACATCAGAGTTCAGGAAGAACCATGCCAGTAACACTTCGATAACAAGCAATTGAATAACATAACGAATGCGGATTTTTTTACGGTCACTGCTTACCAGCAGTGCGAGTACCGCAACCACGGCAAGGGCCAGGACAAAATGAAGAACGCGGTCCATATTTGCTCCAAATATGAGGCAGGTTTAGTTTTCGTGCACATTCTATGTAACAACCATAAAGAAAACGAGATCAAACACACACTATAATAAGGACCTGTGACGAGATTCAAAATTAGTGATCGGTGATACACTTCCGTTATGTTTAGTATGGAAGTGAAAAGTTATGTCATTGTGCTATTCTCATAACAATAATTAAACATCTCGCCGGTATTTCCAGAATCCTTATCGATCCATAGACAAACGCTATCAGAGAAATCAACGTCACCCATTAAAATGAATTTGATAATCATTCTCAGTAGGCGTAGCTTGAAATATAGCAAAGGCTATGTTTCTGAGGCATTAAAATGACTAACGATCGCGTTGAGAGTAGCAGTGGGCGGGCAGCGCGCAAGTTGAAGCTCGCATTAATGGGACCTGCGTTCATCGCGGCGATCGGTTATATCGATCCGGGTAACTTCGCCACCAATATCCAGGCAGGGGCCAGCTTTGGTTATCAATTGCTGTGGGTGGTGGTCTGGGCAAACCTGATGGCGATGCTGATTCAGGTGCTGTCGGCAAAACTCGGCATTGCTACGGGGAAAAACCTGGCGGAGCAAATTCGCGATCATTATCCTCGCCCGGTGGTGTGGTTCTACTGGGTGCAGGCAGAAATTATCGCTATGGCAACAGACCTTGCTGAATTTATTGGCGCTGCGATTGGCTTCAAACTGATCCTCGGCGTTTCCTTATTGCAAGGGGCCGTACTCACCGGTATCGCGACGTTCTTAATTCTGATGCTGCAGCGTCGCGGTCAAAAACCGCTGGAAAAGGTGATTGGCGGCCTGCTGCTGTTTGTGGCCGCGGCTTACATTGTGGAGCTGGTTTTTTCCCAACCGAACTTCGCGCAGCTTAGTAAGGGAATGGTGATCCCAAGCCTGCCTAATTCCGAAGCGGTGTTCCTGGCCGCTGGGGTGCTCGGTGCGACTATCATGCCGCACGTCATTTATCTGCACTCTTCCTTAACTCAGCATTTGCACGGCGGAACACGCCAACAGCGCTATGCGGCCACTAAATGGGATGTGGCTATCGCCATGACGATTGCCGGATTTGTCAATCTGGCGATGATGGCGACGGCTGCCGCCGCATTTCATTTTAGCGGGCATACCGGTATTGCCGATCTCGATCAGGCGTATCTGACCCTTGAACCGTTGTTGAGTCACGCTGCAGCGACGGTGTTTGGTTTAAGCCTGGTGGCTGCGGGACTCTCTTCTACCGTGGTCGGTACGCTGGCGGGGCAGGTGGTGATGCAAGGGTTTATCCGTTTTCACATTCCGCTATGGGTACGCCGTACCGTCACCATGATGCCATCATTTATTGTGATTCTGATGGGATTGGATCCGACCCGTATTCTGGTGATGAGTCAGGTGTTGCTCAGTTTTGGTATCGCGCTGGCGCTGGTGCCGCTGCTGATCTTCACCAGCGACAGTAAGCTGATGGGGGATCTGGTCAATCGTCGTTGCGTTAAACAGATTGGCTGGGTCATTGTGATACTGGTCGTGGCGCTCAATCTCTGGCTACTGGCAGGCACGGCGATGGGGCTATAATCAACCGTGACTCGCGACGGGTCACGGTTTTAATTGAGGTTTTCCTCTATTATGTGCCCTGCATAATTAACTGGCAGGCGTTCATGAATCATTTTGATCTCTCTTTCCTGAAATATCTCCAGGACAACAGTCCGCTCCCCGTTGAAGAGGCCGTCGAGCGTTTCGGTAAAACGCTCTCCACGCTAAAACGGACAATGAAAGAGCTCAATGAACTTCTGCCAGAAAATGTCCAGCTACATCAGGATAATCAGTTTATTACCACCCGGATTGGCTACAGCGAATACCGACAGTTTTTAGCGCGCGTCCAGTTTAATCGCTATATCACTACGGCAGAAGAGAGGGTGAAGGATCTCTTTGTGGCGCTCTGTTTGCACGATGTGGTGAATAAAAATGATTATTACAAAAAATTTTATGTCAGTGCGGGAACGGTAAAAAATGATAATCCCGTCATGATGAGCCTGGTGCAGGAACGCGATCTGATTGTGCAAAGTATCCCGCGTAAGGGCTCCCGGCTTGCGGGGGATGAGTTCCAGCTGCGGCTGGCGGCGTGCATGACGATACTAAAAACGGTCGAAATTGGTGAGGATCACCGACTTATCGCCCACCAGGCCAATGAGCCGACAGGCCGTTCAATTGCCGAACAGTTTCTTCATGAGTGTGCTGCAGAGATAAACCATGCGGCAGACTATTACGAAGATAAAATCAGTCCGGTCATCGCCCTGGGATATAACGGCAGAAAATACTTACTGGTCTATCTTAGCCTTGCCCTGCACCGTATCCGCAGGGGACACAGAATTACGGAGAGTTCGGCGGCTAAGTTTTTGACCACCTTTCCTTATGGCGTATTGCCTGATGCGGATGAAAATATCTGTCTGGATCTGCTGATTGCTTCACTGACTTTTACTCATCGCCCCTTCACATTATACGACGCCCGGCTGGTCTCTTACGTTAAGCGCACCTGTCACGCTTTAGCCGGATGTCTGGAAAACACCATTCACAATCAGCACGCCTGGTTTGCGGAGATTTATAATTTTATCTATGCCGCCATCATCCAGAATAAATTTCATCTCTGGTTCGATGATAAAAAGCTCCATGATGTCCAGCGACGCTATCCTGAGCTATGGGAACATGTCCAGTATGCGGTGAAAGAGATTGAACATCACTGGCAAACGACCTTTTCTGCTATTCACCTGGCAACCCTGGTGCTGATTATCAAAAAGTATGCGCTCAAAAATCGGGTTGTTGGCGATAAGAAAAAGCGGGTCATTATTGTGACGAACTCGTCAGAGAGTAAGGTCGGCTATTTTAAAGAGATGCTTTTCTCCCGCTTCCATATTGAAATCCCCGCCTGCATCAACATCAATGAGATTGCGCGGCTTCAGCAGCTCGAATTCGACCTGCTGATTACCTTTACAAACAAGATATCGAGTCATCTCCGCTACGCCGGGCTGGATTATGTCAAAGTGAATTTCTGGCTCACGCAGGACGATCTCCTGTTATTACGCGAAAATGGACTTCCCTCCGCGCGCAAAAAAATACCTGCTGAGGACTTTATTCAGCAGGTTCAGGGAATGAGCCAGGAGGCGTTAAAAATTTTTCTTGATACGCATTACAGTGATATTTTTATTTAGCCAGAGGTTGCGAAACGCCGCGACACCAGACGGCTTCCAGGTTTAACTCTGCACCCAACACGAGAATATCGGCATCTTTTCCTGACGTCAGGCTGCCTTTTCTCGCGTCAACACCAGCCAGGATTGCCGGATTAAGGCAGGCAATCTGCGCGGCTGAAACCCAGCCGTTTTCCAGCCTGTCGACCACATTTTTCACGGAGTCCAGAAAGCTCATCTCCAGTTTGCACACTTCGGACCACTCCGTGGGTGAAACCGTTCGGGTCTTTCCGCTGTGGTCGGTGATTTCAAGACAATGATTGTGAATACGAAACTTCTCCTGGCGCAGGTAATGGTGGAATTCTGATCCTTCGGGAAAATCCACATATCCCAGACAATCGCTGACCATGACCAACCGGCGATCTTTTTTCAACCGATAAAGAATGTCGAACACTTCTGGTCGCAACGTAATCCCGCTCTGCTTTGCCACTTCGGCATACGTATTCTGATGGTACATCAGCGCCCCCACCACGCCAGGCTCTCGGTGATGCAGCCCGCGCATGGCGCTAAAGGCATGGGTAAAGTGGGTTAAACCGGCTTCAATAGCGAGAGTGGTTTCATCAAAGGTGGCGTCGGTATGACCGGCTGACACGGTGACGCCAGACTGGCGTAAATAGCGGATTAGCGCCAGGGCGCCCGGCAGTTCAGGTGCGAGCGTCATCAGACGGATATTTCCCCTCGCGGCGTGCTGATAGCGTTTGAATCCTTCGATACCGGGTGGTTGAATCGCGTCCTTGCTCTGCATTCCGCTGTATGCAGGGTTAATAAAGGGGCCTTCCATATGAATACCCACCGCTTCGGCACCATCTTCCGCTTTTGCGTCTGCAATCCAGTCTGCGGCGGTGGAAAGACTCTCCAGCAAGAACGTTTCCGACTGGGTGGCTGATGTTGCAAGCCACGCGGTAACCCCGGCGTTAACCAGATCCCGGCTCATCGCCTGCAAAGAACGGCGTTCACCTCTCCAGGCAAACGACCCTCTCCCCCAGCCGTGAACGTGAATATCCACAAAACCGGGCATCAGCATGGCATCGCGATAATCGACGATTTTTCCTCGCGGTGTACTGTCGAGGCCAGAAATACGTCCGCTTTCAATATGCAGATAGCCGCTTTCGATTCCATTCGGGGTGACAATGCGTTCACTTGCCAGAGAAAGCAGGGGATCAGCCATTGTCTTTCTCCCATACGCGAGCGGCCGTTTCCTCGGCGATTTCTGCGCAAAGGCCGATGTAGTGAGCAGGATCCAGCAGCGTATTAATTTCTGAGTCGCTAAAGTGCTGGCGAATAAGAGGGTCATCACGCAGCACATCAGCGTAGGGGATGCCTTCATGCGTGCTGCGCATTGCCAGTTGGTAGACGCGTTCATGTGCGGCATCTTTGCCCAGCCTTTCCACCAGCTGCATCATGATTTTTTCGCTATTAATAAGACCATGCGTTAACTGCACATTCTGGCGCATACGACCAGGATTGATGACCAGCGTTCGCGTCAACTCTTCGGCTCGCATCACAATCTCAGCCATTAACTCCATACTCTCCTGAATATTACCGTCAAAGATAAAGTAAGCGGAGCTGTCTGCTTCGAAGGGACGTGGGCTGACATACAGGCAGGAGGTCATTACTGAGTACAATTTCTGCGCGTTGGCGATGATCCCCTTCGCCAGTTTAGGATTCACTTTTTGCGGCATGGTGCTGCTGCCAACGGTGCCTTTAGTGAAGGCTTCTGAAACTTCGGCAAACTCTTCGCTTGAGGTCTGATAAACCTCTTCGGCTATTTTGTGTAACGTCGTCGCCAGCAGGCACAAATTACTGATGTATTCAGTGCGGTAAATGCGCGAGTTGCGGGAGGGAATCGCCATTGAATGCATTCCCAGCTTTTGGGCAACGCTATCCTGAACCCGGCGGCCGGTTTCACCGGTTGCGTGGAAGGCGCCCACGGCTCCCCCCATCATCACGGTAAAGACGCGTTTTTCCGCTTCCCGCATGCGCTGCTGGGCGCTCAGTAACTCATCAATCCACACGGCGGCTTTATAGCCCCAGGTTATGGGTAGCGCGTGCTTACCGTGGGTACGTCCGGCCATAATCGTTGCTTTATGGTCAGATGCCATCTTTGCCAGGTTACGCAGAATATCGTCCACAAAACCCTGCATGATGGTATCGAACTGCTTTGCCAGATAAAGCTGTGCTGTTTGCTGAATATTCTGCGTGGTGACGCCGTAATGCACGTATTTTCCGCTTTCACTGTCACAGGCTTTGACCAGCACTTTGATGACCGGAACGAAGCCGTGACCAATCTCGCGCAGCAGGCGTTCCATTTCCGTCAGGTCAATCTTATCCACGTGGCAGTTAGCGGTAATATTGACTGCGGCGCTGGCGGGGATCATGCCGTGTCCGGCCTGAGCCTGAGCCAGGGCGGCTTCAACATCGAGCCATGACTGTACCCGCGCTGGCTGCGCGAGCAGAGATTTCATTCCTCGATCGTCGATCGTTTTGCTTTTTGAATCATACAGTGCACGCATTACTATCTCCTTGAATTTATTTCGCACCGACGAGGCGGTCGTCTACCGCGTTACGGACAAATTCTACGTGTGGGCCGAATACCACATGAACATGGTTGCTGGAGGGGATAAAGGTTCCCAGCGAGCCAGATTCTTTAAGAATGGCCATGTCCATTTTTTTCTGATCTTTCAAATCAATACGTAACCGTGAAACGCAGTTTTCAACGCGCTTGATATTGTCTGTCCCGCCCAGCCCCTGAATCACCAGTTCGGCGACTTTGTCGTACTCTTTATTGTTCAGTAAGGTGCTGTCAGCGATTTCACTCTCGCGGCCTGGGGTCTTAATATCAAATTTACCGATCGCGAAGCGGAAGACGAAATAGAAGACAACAAAGTTAATCACGCCGAGGATAATTAAATTAATCCATTGGGTGTGTTCATACATCAAACCGAAAATACCAAAATCAAAAATAGTGCCGCGAATATAGCCGATGGAGACTTCCAGTAATTGCAGTGGAATGGTCAATAAGCCACAGAGTACCGCATAGACAATAAAGAGTTTTGGTGCGATAAACAGGAAGGAGAACTCCAGCGGTTCGGTAATATTCCCCAGCATGGCGGTCAGCACCACGGTCAGGATCATCCCTTTGGCAAATTTCTTATTCTTGAAATAGGCCATGTGGTACATCGCCAGACCAATCGCCGGAACGCGGAAAAGCGTCGTGAGCATTTGTGATGAGGCAAGATAGCTGGTGAGCGTCGGCATATACTCTTTCCAGGCCGGATGGGTGGGACCAAGCTCAAACAGGATTTTATTGATAGCGGGCAAAATACCAACATAGGTCTGCCCGTCAATCAGGTACGTACCACCTGCCGCGGTGAAACGCACGGTGGAACTGAGGACGTGATGCAGGCCAAACGGGATTAGCAGGCGATTGAGCGTCATATAAATACCTGCACCAATGTTGGGCGCCATCATTATGGTTGATATGGCGCGCATACCTGCGGTAAACAGATCCCAGATAAAAGGAATGATCAAGCCGACGGGAATGGAAAAAGCAATGGCTAAGATCGCGACGGATTTTTTACCGCTGAAAAAGGCGAAAGCGAGAGGTAATTGCAGCCGGTAAAAACGGTCGGTTATTTTAGCTGCCAGCAGCCCGGCAATAATGCCGCCCAGCGCTTCGATTTTCAGCGTCTGAATACCTAATACCATTCCCTGTCCGACCAAAGCCATATCCTCTTTCGCCAGCGTACCCGCCAGCTTAAGATGCACATGCATGGCGATAAGCAGAGTCAGGTAAGCCACGACGGACGCAAATACAGCAATCCCTTTTTCTTTTTTAGACATACCGTAGGCGACACCCATCGCGAACAGTAAAGGAATATTATTAAAAACGACGCTGCTGATTAATCCCAGAGAAGAGAGAATTGCTCTGAAAATTTCATTGCCCAGAAAGGGGAGTTTATCAATCATATAGCTCTGCCCTAACGCAGCGCTAATTCCCATGACCATCCCCACAGGCGCCAGTACGGCGATCGGTAATAATAGCGATCGACCGAATGTCTGAATTTCATTCTTAAAATTAGCATTCATAAGTTAATCCTGACGTGAATTCTCTTGAGGATAAGATACGTTCAGGAGATTTTTGCTCAAGGGCAAATAGTGAAAAATAAAAAGCGCAGGATTTGACCATAAAAAAGCAGCCTGCAGGCTAATGCTGGTCACTTAAGGATTGATTAGCTGCAAAGGTATTTTTTATTAAAGCGAAACGGATTGAACTGAAAGTCAGCGTACCGAAGCGATCCGAAGGAAGACGACATAAGGCGAATGGATCACGAAGTGACGATTTTTCCTGCCGGAAGTCTGGGTGGCAAGGGAGACGGTGAGCCTCCCTTGCCCGTTACGGGAATGAGGGTTTCAGAGAAACAATGATCATACGATGAACGGAACCCTTTGCCATTGTTAAAAATTCTCTGTTACCGCAGGTTCCTTTTCTTAATGATGATGCCCGTGACCGCCGCGCCCACGACCGCGATGGTCGTCACGGTCATTCCAGCCTTCTCGATAGCCGCGTTCATAAGCTTTGCGTTTATCCCAGCCACGATGGTAGCCGTTGTCATGACGCCACCAGCGATTTTTGCGCCACTCATAGTTATGGTGCCAGTAATCCCGGTCGCGCCAGCGGCCGCCATCCCAGTAGTTACCGTAATTATCGCGATCGCCAATTTGCAATTTTATTGATGGCAGCAGGGTGATTTCGCCAGCGTTCGCGGCCAGCGGTGTAAAAGCCATTAAGACTGCCGCCAGAATCAGTGACCTGAACATGTTTTCTCTCCTTCACGATCGAGCCGTAGCCGGCCTGTTAACGTAATATTACGGGGCAGTAAAGCCCCGTTTCATCGCCACAACTCTTAAATCGCAAGTGAGAGCACTTTTTGTTAATAAATGTGTCTTTATTTCAACCGACTCAGAATGGCATCAATCTCCGCGCACTCTTCAGGCGTAAAGTGACGGTTTGCCAGCATGCCGACGGCATCTTCAATTTGCGCCGGTTTACTGGCACCAATCAGCACAGACGTAACTTTGTCTTCCCGGAGAACCCACGCGAGCGCCATCTGAGAAAGCTTTTGTCCCCGTCGCTCTGCCAGTGCGTTCAGCGCTCGAACTTTTTCCAGTTTTTGTGGGGTGATCTGGTCCGGATTCAGAAAACGGCTGGTGCTTGCGGCGCGAGAATCCGCCGGAATACCGTTCAGATAGCGGTCGGTTAACTGCCCGCCAGCCAGCGGTGAGAAGGCGATACTACCGACGCCTTTTTCCTGTAAAAGTGACAGCAGGCTCTCTTCGACCCAACGCTCAAACATAGAATATTTGGGCTGATGAATAAGGCATGGCGTACCTAAATCGTCGAGTATTTCAATCGCTTGTCTGGCAAGTTCAGCCGGATAGTTAGAGAGGCCTACGTACAGCGCTTTGCCCTGACGGACGATATGATCCAGTGCACGCATGGTTTCTCTGAGCGGTGTTTCAGGGTCGGGGCGATGGTGGTAGAAGATATCGACATACTCCAGCCCCAGACGCTTCAGGCTTTGATCGAGGCTGGCAATCAGGTATTTGCGTGAACCCCAGTCCCCGTAAGGGCCTTCCCACATGGTATAACCCGCTTTGGTGGATATGATCAGCTCATCTCGCCACGGTAAAAAATCTTCCTGCAGGATGCGACCAAAATTTCGCTCCGCTGAACCCGGCGGTGGACCATAGTTATTCGCCAGATCAAAATGGGTGATCCCCAGATCGAATGCACGCTGTAACAGCGCCCGACTGTTCTCGACCTGCGTGGTATCACCAAAATTGTGCCACAACCCCAGTGATACAATCGGGAGCTTGAGGCCGCTCTGACCGCAGCGGCGGTACTCCATTGTCTGATAACGATTTTCAGCAGCCTGATAAGCCATATAGCCTCCTGTCAGATAAAGTGTGACTTTGAGTGTATACGTTTACACAAGGCCAGCTGCAATTAAATTTAGGGATGAAAACTGTACATCTTGCTTTCCACCCCCTTCACAGCGACTTTCCTGGACAGTCATCACAGTTCTTCGATACTCAACATGAGGTTACCGTCAGAAGGAAAGCTGTCATGCAAACCCCGTATTCCGTTGCTGATTATCTGCTGGACAGGCTGGCAGGCTGTGGTGTTGGCCATCTCTTTGGTGTGCCTGGCGATTATAATTTGCAGTTTCTTGATCACGTGATTGAACATCCCAGCGTACGTTGGGTCGGGTGTGCGAACGAGTTGAATGCGGCTTATGCTGCGGATGGCTATGCCCGGGTATCCGGGGTGGGGGCGCTGCTCACCACGTTTGGCGTAGGTGAGTTAAGCGCGATTAACGGTATCGCGGGAAGCTATGCGGAATATGTTCCTGTTTTGCATATTGTTGGCGCGCCCTGTCGTGGTGCCCAACGTCGCGGGGAGTTGATGCATCACACCCTTGGGGACGGTGATTTTCAGCATTTTTATCGTATACAGCAGGCGGTGACGACGGCCAGCGCAGTGCTGGATGAACAAAACGCCTGTTATGAAATTGACCGCGTGCTGCGAACAATGCTCATCGAACGCAGACCGGGCTATCTGATGTTACCTACTGATGTGGCAAAACAGCGCACCACGCCGCCGAATGACATCCTGATTGTTCCTCTGAGCGAGCCAGAAAGCAGCGTGGCAGAAGCGTTTCGCTACCATGCCCGCGAGCGGTTACTGGACAGCCCGCGCGTAGCGCTTCTGGCAGACGTTCTCGCGCAACGCTTTGGCCTGCAGCCGGTATTGCAACGCTGGATGGCGGAAACGCCGATGGCCCACGCCACGTTGTTGATGGGCAAAGGGCTATTCGATGAGCGTCATCCGGCGTTTGTCGGCACCTACAGCGCTGGAGCCAGCAGCGACTATGTACGTCAGGCGATAGAAGATGCCGACACGATAGTGTGTGTTGGCACACAATTTGTTGACACTTTGACCGCCGGGTTTACGCAACAGCTACCACAGGAGCGCACGATTGAGGTGCAGCCACATGCCTCACGGATTGGAAACCGTTGGTTTAACGTCCCGATGGAGCAGGCGGTAACCACCTTGCGGGAACTGTGTCTGGAGATGTCCTTTTCACTGCCGCCAGAACGCCCGCCAGTTAGACGTATTCAGGTTGAGAAGGGACCTCTGACGCAGGAAAATTTCTGGCATACGGTGCAGCAGTATCTGGCGCCCAATGACATTATCCTCGTCGACCAGGGGACCGCTGCATTTGGTGCGGCTGCGCTCACGCTACCCGGTGGAGCGGAGGTGCTGGTTCAGCCACTGTGGGGGTCTATCGGCTACGCGCTCCCGGCTGCATTTGGCGCGCAAACCGCCTGCCCGGACCGCCGGGTGATCCTGATTATTGGCGATGGTGCGGCGCAGCTCACCATTCAGGAACTGGGCTCTATGCTCAGAGACGGGCAATCTCCCGTTATTTTGCTGCTAAATAATGACGGCTATACCGTGGAGCGGGCCATACATGGCGCAAATCAGCGCTATAACGATATCGCCGCCTGGAACTGGACGCAGGTGCCGCAGGCGTTTCGTCGTGAATGTCAGGCGGAGTGCTGGCGTGTGGAGCAGGCGGTACAACTGGAAGAAGTGCTGGCCCGTTTGTCCCATCCGCAACGATTGTCGTTAATTGAGGTGGTGCTACCGAAAGCCGATCTTCCTGAGCTATTGCGCACGGTGACCCGTGCGCTGGAAACGCGTAACGGAGGCTAACTACTTATCGGTACGCTCGGCGATCATCATCGGTTTGCCCGCCAGCAGCAGCCAGGCGGGCAGCATGACGATGCACAGCAGCGGCAGCAGGGTGGAATCTGGCACCACCACTGCTGCCATAAACAGGCTCAGCCAGGCGTCACGGGTGACGACCAGCACCAGTCCAAGAATCGCGCAGGAGACGGTAATGGCCGCTGGCACCGCTTCAACGTGGGCGTGCAGCATCAGGCCAAGCGCGACCCCAACGAATACTGCCGGGAAAATTCGCCCGCCGCGAAAACCACTCGCAGCTGCAACCACTAATGCCGCCAATTTGATCACGGCGAGCATGAAATAATCCGATGCTCCCAGCGTCTGGCTAAATGCCATTTGCTGCATTTCGTCCAGTCCTTTAAACAAGGTAAGCGGTCCGCCGATAACGCCTAAAATGCCGAGGATTAAGCCGCCAGCCCCAAGAATCAGGACCGGGTGTTTCAATCGATGCATTAAATGGTGTAAACGCGGCAGACACCAGACAGCCACCATCCCGGCGGCAATGGCGATGGCGGCAACGACCGCACCGCTGAGGATATCGATCACGTGCATCTGCGTGTAGTGCGCGATGGGCAGTGAAAAATGGGGGTGAAAAAACAGACTGGTGGTCAGCGAGCCCGCGGCGGCGGCCATTAACGGTGCAAACAGGCGATCCCACAAAGGAACATTGTCCGAGCTATTCAGCGTTTGTGAAAAGACCAGCGCGGCGGCAACGGGGGTGCCAAATAGCGCGCCGATGGTGCCGGCAGAGGCGAGGATGGTCCAGTCCAGCTTAGCAATGCGGGGAAACATACGGCTGCCGAGCGCCACAGCCAGTGCGATATTCACGGTCATGATCGGGTGTTCCGGACCCAAACTGACGCCACCCGCCAGGCCGAGGATGAGCGCTGCCAGCAAGCCCGGAATTGCTGAGGTGGGGACCGGCATTCCAATTAACGGCTCACAGGCAGGATCCGGTCCCGCGTGACCCTGGCTGTAGCGAATAACTAACCCGACCATAATCCCCGTGAGCGTCAGCATGCCGATAATCCACAGCGGAGAGTCCTGGGCAATACCGATGCTAACGGGCAGGCGTTCCCACAAAAATTGCTGTAAAACGGACGCCACTTTCATCACAACGATCAACACCAGGCTGGAGGCAATACCAATAATTAGCGCAGGAGTTGATAGCAAGAGCATCGTTCTGGCTCGTGGATGAAGCATATTCTATTCCTTAAAACAGAGTCATAGACATAGTTTGCACAGCCTGCGCAACCGCATCGCTGCAAATGGTGCTGAAACGATAAAGTAATTATGTGATCTGGATCGATTTTCCACGGGCATCAGCCTTCAGGGCGTTGTTGTTATGCCCCCATGAATTTACAGTGTGGCAAAGATTTATTCTGACTTTAGCGGAGCAGTGGAAGAATGACAAAATATGCTTTAGTAGGTGATGTTGGCGGCACCAACGCGCGTCTTGCTCTGTGCGACATTGCCAGCGGCGAGATTTCGCAGGCAAAAACCTATTCCGGGCTGGATTACCCAAGCCTCGAGGCGGTAGTACGCGTATACCTGGATGAGCATAGCGTCAGCGTCGAGGATGGTTGTATTGCCATTGCCTGTCCGATAACCGGTGACTGGGTGGCAATGACCAACCATACCTGGGCATTCTCTATTGCTGAGATGAAAAAAAATCTGGGCTTCAGCCATCTGGAAATCATCAATGATTTCACCGCCGTGTCGATGGCGATCCCGATGCTGAAGAAAGAGCATTTGATCCAGTTTGGCGGTGCGGAACCTGTTGAAGGTAAACCGATTGCTGTCTATGGCGCAGGTACCGGACTCGGCGTGGCGCATTTGGTGCATGTAGATAAACGCTGGGTGAGCTTGCCTGGTGAAGGCGGTCACGTGGATTTTGCGCCTAACAGCGAAGAAGAAGGGATTATCCTTGAGGTCCTGCGTGCGGAAATTGGTCACGTTTCCGCAGAGCGCGTACTGTCAGGTCCGGGGCTGGTTAATCTGTATCGCGCCATCGTCAAATCAGACGGGCGCCTGCCGGAAAATCTGCAGCCGAAGGATATCACCGGGCGTGCGCTGGCTGATTCCTGTATCGACTGTCGTCGCGCGCTGTCGCTGTTCTGCGTCATCATGGGGCGTTTTGGCGGCGATCTGGCGTTAACGCTGGGCACGTTTGGCGGTGTGTACATCGCTGGCGGCATCGTACCGCGCTTCCTCGACTTCTTTAAAGCTTCGGGTTTCCGTGGTGGTTTTGAGGATAAGGGGCGTTTTAAAGCCTACGTACAGGATATTCCGGTATATCTGATCGTGCATGATAACCCGGGCCTGCTTGGTTCCGGTGCGCATCTGCGCCAGACGCTGGGCCATATTTTGTAAGACCAATGCCGGACGGTGCACAGCGCTTATCCGGCTTACATATATCCCGCAAAACCGCGTTTATTACGCGGTTTTTTTATGCCTGCCGCCCGCCTTTCCGACCTTCGTCACATTTCCGAATGGCGGGATTATTTGTCCAGTAAAAGCATTATTTGTCTGATAACGGTCGTTACTTTCCCCGGACCATAATTTCACTCGTTAACTATTACGAGGAAATGATTATGAGCAAAAAACTGATTGCCGTTTGCGCGTGCCCAATGGGGCTGGCCCATACCTTTATGGCGGCTCAGGCGCTGGAAGAAGCCGCGGTTGAAGCGGGTTATGAAGTGAAAATTGAAACCCAGGGTGCGGACGGAATTCAAAATCGCCTGACGGCGCAGGATATCGCTGAGGCAACGTTGATCATCCATTCTGTTGCCGTTACTCCGGAAGATAACGAGCGTTTTGAGTCGCGTGATGTCTACGAAATTACGTTACAGGACGCGATAAAAAATGCAGCTGGCATCATCAAAGAGATCGAAGAGATGGTTGCCGCTGAACAACAATAATCATCGACAGGGAATTACGTATGGCCATTAAGAAACGCAGTGCAACCGTTGTGCCTGGCGCATCTGGTGCGGCAGCGGCAATAAAAAATCCACCGGCCTCCCGCAATAGCTTCTGGGGCGAACTTCCGCAGCATGTGATGTCGGGTATTTCGCGCATGGTACCGACGTTAATTATGGGCGGGGTAATTCTCGCCTTCTCGCAACTGATCGCCTATAGCTGGCTCGATATACCTGCTGACACCGGCATCATGGATGCACTGAACAGCGGAAAATTCAGCGGTTTTAATCTCTCATTACTGAAGTTTGCCTGGCTGTCGCAATCTTTTGGCGGCGTGCTGTTTGGTTTTGCTATTCCGATGTTTGCCGCGTTTGTCGCCAACTCTATCGGCGGTAAGCTGGCGTTTCCGGCGGGGTTCATTGGTGGACTGATGTCCACTCAGCCCACGCAGATACTGAATTTTGACCCAGCGACGCTGCAATGGGCAACCAGTGCTCCCGTCCCGTCAACCTTTATTGGCGCGCTGATTATCTCGATTGTCGCCGGGTATCTGGTGAAGTGGATGAACCAAAAAATCCAGTTGCCTGATTTCCTGCTGGCATTCAAAACCACCTTTTTACTGCCCATTCTTTCCGCGATCTTCGTCATGTTGGCGATGTATTACGTGATAACGCCGTTTGGCGGGTGGATCAACGGCGGAATTCGTTCTCTGCTGACGGCGGCTGGAGAGAAAGGCACGCTGATGTACGCGATGGGGATTTCTGCGGCAACGGCGATTGACCTCGGCGGTCCGATTAATAAAGCCGCAGGATTTGTCGCCTTCAGCTTTACTACCGATCACGTTCTGCCGGTAACCGCACGCTCTATTGCCATCGTGATTCCTCCAATTGGCCTCGGGTTGGCTACGCTTCTCGATCGGCGCTTAACCGGCAAACGCCTGTTCAGCGCACAGCTCTACCCGCAAGGGAAAACGGCAATGTTCCTCGCATTTATGGGCATCAGCGAAGGGGCAATCCCGTTTGCGCTGGAAAGCCCCATCACGGCAATTCCATCCTATATGGTTGGCGCTATTGTCGGATCGACGGCTGCCGTCTGGCTGGGGGCGGTGCAGTGGTTCCCGGAATCGGCTATCTGGGCATGGCCGCTGGTCACTAACCTCGGCGTCTATATGGCGGGGATCCTGTTAGGTGCGGTGATTACGGCGCTGATGGTGGTGTTCCTGCGCAACATGATGTACCGCAAAGGCAAATTGCTGATTGAAAGCCTCTGATTAGAAGGATTGTGACCATGAGCTTACTTGCCTCGCTGCGTGACTGGCTAACGGCGCAACATCTCGATGCGATGCTGCTGTCATCGCGGCAGAATAAACAGCCGCATATGGGGATCTCCAGCGGTTCAGGGTTTGTGTTTATCAGCCATCAAAGCGCGCATATCCTGGTCGACGCCCGTTACTACACCGATGTTGCCACGCGTACTCAGGGCTATCAGATCCATCTACTTGATGGCGCGCAGACGCTGTATTCACGGGTGAATCACATTATTGCTGACGAAAAGCTGCAGACGGTGGGATTTGAAGGCGAGCAGGTAAGCTGGAATACGGTGAATGGATGGTCGGGCAAACTGCGTGCCCGACTAGTGAGTGCCGTGCCGGATGTGCTCCGGCAGGTAAAAACGGCGCAGGAGATAGCCTGCATTCGCGAAGCCTGCCGGATAGCTGACCTTAGTGCTGAACATATTCGCCGCTTTATTCAACCTGGCCTCAGTGAGCGCGAAATCGCCGCTGAACTGGAGTGGTACATGCGCACGCTCGGTGCAGACAAACCCTCTTTTGACACCATTGTCGCCAGCGGCTGGCGCGGCGCGCTGCCGCACGGTAAAGCCAGCGACAAGCGTGTCGAGGCGGGTGAGTTCATCACGCTGGATTTTGGCGCGCAGTATCAGGGCTATTGTTCGGATATGACGAGAACCTTTCGCATCCCAGACGCAAACCAGCCAGCGCAAGAAAGCCCGCTGTTTTCCGTGTATCAGATTGTTCTGGCGGCGCAGCGTGCGGCGGTGGCAGCAATTCGACCAGGTCGGCGTTGCCATGAGGTTGACGCCGCAGCCAGGCAGGTCATTACGCAGGCGGGCTATGGTGATGAGTTTGGTCACAATACCGGACACGCTATCGGCATTGAGGTGCATGAAAATCCCCGTTTTTCCCCCACCGACGCGACGCCTCTGGCGGTTGGCATGCTGCTCACCGTTGAGCCGGGTATTTATCTGCCGGGGCAGGGAGGCGTGCGTATTGAGGATGTGGTGCTGGTTACGCCAGACGGCGGCGAGGTGCTCTACACCATGGCGAAGACATTGTTACACACGGGAGAAGCGTAATGGACTTATCGCTACTGAAGGCGCTGAGTGAGGCGGACGCGATCGCCTCTTCAGAACAGGAAGTGCGGCAGATCCTGCTTGAAGAGGCGGATCGTCTGCATAAAGAGGTGCGCTTTGACGGCCTGGGATCGGTGCTGATCCGTCTGAATGAATCAACCGGTCCGAAGGTAATGATCTGCGCGCATATGGATGAAGTGGGATTTATCGTGCGCAGTATTTCCAGCGAAGGAGCGATCGATGTATTGCCGGTGGGAAATGTGCGTATGGCGGCCAGGCAATTGCAGCCGGTGCGGATCACTACCCGTGAAGAGAGCAAAATTCCCGGTCTGCTCGACGGAGTGCGCAGCGGTAATGACGTCAGTGCGCTGCAGGTGGACATTGGCGCGCGGTCTTATGACGAGGTACTTCAGGCCGGCGTACGCCCTGGCGATCGCGTCACCTTTGACACGACGTTTCAGGTTTTGCCGCACCAGCGAGTCATGGGCAAAGCCTTTGATGATCGACTTGGATGTTATTTGCTGGTGGCGCTGCTGCGCGAATGGCATAACGCCATTCTCCCATGCGAGGTCTGGCTGGTGGCCAGTTCCAGTGAAGAAGTGGGACTGCGCGGAGGACAAACGGCAGCACGCGCGGTCGCCCCGGATGTGGCGATCGTGCTGGATACCGCCTGCTGGGCCAAAAACTTTGATCATGGTGCGGCCAACCATCGACAGATTGGTAATGGCCCGATGCTGGTGTTAAGCGATAAATCGCTGATTGCCTCGCCAAAGCTGACGGCGTGGGTTGAAAGCGTGGCCACCGATGCGGGCATTACCCTGCAGCTTGACATGTTCAGTAACGGCGGCACTGACGGCGGGGCGGTGCACGTAAGCGGCACGGGGATCCCCACGGTTGTCATGGGGCCAGCTACGCGGCATGGACACTGCGCGGCGTCGATTGCCGACTGCCGTGACATCATCCAGACGCAGCAGTTGTTGTCGGCTCTTCTTTCACATCTTACGTGCGAAACCGTGGTTCATCTGACGGATTTCAGGTGCTGATTTCGCGCTAATCAGGAGTTGTTATGCTAACGATTCAATTTCTTTGCCCGCTACCCAATGGCCTGCATGCGCGTCCGGCGTGGGAGCTGAAAGAGCAGTGCAGCCAGTGGCAAAGTGAGGTGATATTTCTTAACCATCGCCAGAACGCCAGGGCTGATGCGAAAAGCTCGCTGGCGCTGATTGGCACCGGGACGCTGTTTAATGACAGTTGTAGCTTAACCATCACCGGTCGCGATGAAGAACAGGCCCGACGAGCGCTAGAGGAGTACCTCCTGCACCGGTTTATTGACAGCGACAGCGTTCAGCCGACGCCGGCGGAACTGGCGGCGCATCCGTTGCCGCGTTCGCTGATTCGCCTCAACCCAGACCTTCTTTATGGCACCGTGCTTGCAGGGGGCGTAGGGGCGGGTTCGCTCACGCTTTGGCAGAGCGATAATCTGGAAAGCTATCGCGCGATTGCGCCGAGTGCGGAAGACAATACCCGGCTGGAGCATAGTCTGGCGACGCTTGCCGAACAGCTCAATCAGCAACTGCGCGAACGTGAGGGTGAGAGTAAAACCATCCTCAGCGCCCATCTGTCTCTGATTCAGGACGACGAGTTTGCCGGGAATATTCGTCGCTTAATGCTGGAGCAGCATCTGGGGTTAGGGGCGGCGATTATCGCCAATATGGAGCAGGTGTGCGACAAGCTGTCGGCCTCCGGTAGCGATTACCTGCGCGAGCGCGTTAGCGATATCCGTGATATCAGCGAACAACTGCTGCATATTACCTGGCCTGAAAGACGTCCGCGCAATGCGCTGGTGCTGAATAAGCCGACGATTCTGGTCGCTGAGGATTTGACGCCCAGCCAGTTTTTAAGCCTCAATTTGCAGCATCTGTCAGGCATGATCCTGGAGAAAACAGGGCGTACATCGCATACCCTGATCCTCGCTCGCGCGTCGGCTATACCGGTGCTTAGCGGCTTGCCGCTGGAGGCCATTAGCCGCTATGCAGGGCAGCATGCGGTACTGGATGCCCGCTGTGGGGTACTGGCCATCAATCCAGACGATGCGGTTCGCGGTTATTACGCGATTGCGCAGAAGCTGGCCGATGAATGCCAGCGGCGGCAGGCGCTTGATGCCGCCCAGCCCGCGCTGACCAAAGATAATCAGCGTATTGACGTTGCAGCGAATATCGGTACCGCGCTGGAAGCGCCGGGGGCGTTTGCCAATGGCGCGGAAGGGATTGGGCTGTTTCGTACTGAAATGCTGTTTATGGACCGCGACAGCGCTCCCGACGAGCAGGAACAGTTTGAAGCCTACCAGCAGGTCTTATTGGCCGCGGGCGACAAGCCGGTTATCTTTCGCACCATGGATATTGGGGGGGATAAAAATATCCGTTACCTCAATATTCCGCAGGAAGAGAATCCGTTCCTGGGCTACCGCGCGGTGCGAATTTATCCAGAGTTTGCCGGACTGTTTCGCACGCAGCTGCGCGCCATCTTACGTGCGGCAACCTTCGGCAATGCGCAGCTGATGATCCCAATGGTGCACAGCCTTGACCAGATTTTGTGGGTAAAAAGCGAACTGCAAAAAGCGCTGGTGGCACTGAAAGCCGACGGTTTACGCCATGCTCCGACAATTTCATTGGGGATTATGGTTGAAGTGCCGTCGGTGTGTTACATCATCGACCATTTCTGCGATGAGGTGGATTTCTTCAGTATTGGTTCAAACGACATGACCCAGTACCTGTACGCCGTCGATCGTAATAACCCGCGCGTTTCGCCGTTGTACAACCCGATTACGCCGTCGTTCCTGCGAATGTTGCAGCAGATTGTCCGTGTGGCGCACGAACGCGGTAAATGGGTGGGCATTTGCGGTGAACTGGGGGGCGAAGGACGCTATTTACCGCTGCTACTGGGCTTAGGACTCGACGAGCTGAGCATGAGCAGTCCACGTATTCCGGCGGTGAAAAGTCAGCTTCGTCAACTGGAGGGCCAGGCATGCCGTGAACTCGCCATACGGGCCTGTGAGTGCCGTAGCGCTCAGGAGATAGAAGATCTGCTCAACCAGTTTGCACCGCAGAAAGACGTGCGTCCGCTGCTGGCGCGGGAGAACATCTTTGTTGGTGAATCTCTGAGTAACAAAGAGCAGGTGATTCAGTTTCTGTGCGGCAATCTGGGCGTTAATGGGCGAACTGAACATCCGTTTGAGCTGGAGGAAGATATCTGGCAGCGCGAAGAGATAGTCACCACTGCTGTCGGTTTTGGTGTGGCTATTCCGCACACTAAGTCCCAGTGGATCCGCCATTCCAGCATCAGTATTGCCCGGCTTGCTCATCCCGTTGACTGGCAGTCAGAGATGGGCGAAGTGGAACTGGTTATCATGCTGACGCTGGGGGCTGATGAAGGCATTAACCACGTGAAGGTCTTCTCGCAGCTGGCGCGTAAGCTGGTGAACAAGCCGTTCCGCCAGTCATTGTTTGCTGCTGAAAATGCCGACAGTATTCTCGCGTTGCTGGAGGCGGAACTGACGTTTTAAGCTTCACTGAAAGAGCGCTCTCCAGCCTGCGACGATCTGGTTGCAGGCTGGATGAACGCGACCGGAAAGCGACATCATCAATGCGGCGCGTTTGGCACCGGCAGTTTCCCGGCTCTTAAGAGCGTCATTTCTTGCTTGCAGAGCAGAACCACCGCCTGGCGAGCTTTAACACGGCGGGAGGTAAGGGCTCTTTTCACGGTCTGACGATCCGCACCTGATTCCAGCATCTGAAAACACATCAGGGAGAGCGCACGTCTGTTTTTCATCGCATATTCACTTTATTGAGTAAGCCTGCAGGGGGAGCTACATGCCGTTATTTTACAACGATGCAAACGGATATTACTAACCTGTTGGTGTTGTCTCACTTAACGTGCTGACTGAAAACGTACGCTGTACTCTCCCGGCGTCAGGCCAAACTGACGCCGGAACAGGCGGCAGAAATAATTACTGTCCTGATACCCGCACCGCTGTGCGACTTCGCTAATCGACAGATGGTATTTCTGTAAGATGATGCGCGCCTTCGCCATTCTGACCCACCGCAGGTACTCGATGAACCCCATGGTGCCGTGCTGGGCAAACACTTTTGACAGGTGGTTGGGCGTGATATTAAAAAACTGCGCTACGCTTTCCCGGGTCAGCGGTTGGGCATAGTTATCCTGCACCCAGTTACACATACTGTGATAGAGAAATTCAGCGCGCGGACGCTCTGTGTCAGGGCGGGTATTCACCACGCTACGACACAGATGCAGCAGGCTAAGCACCAGCGGCTGAATAATATCCTGGGCCTGAGGAGAGCGGCTTAAATGGGTTAATGCGGTGAGCATCGCCTCGCCTTCGCCGCGCTGCGGATGTGGTAACTCAATACGGCGGATCGGACGTAACAGAGATGCCGTTCGATTATCGTAAAAAGAGAGCCCCAGCCAGGCCGGAGAAAACACCAGACTCAATAGCATCACGGGTTTATCGCTGCCGGGCAAATTCGCCGCTTTCGCCGGGATAAACAGCATGTCGCCTTCAGGCAGACTATGCTGCTGTTTTTCCAGTTGATTACTGTATTCGCCACGCAGCACGATATCGAGGCGCGGAAGGTCAATACACAAACTGCCGGACGGTAACGTGCTGGGCTGGGTCGCGAACCACACGCGGCCAAGACGCTGCGGGTTCAATACCAGGCCGCTGAACAGATCGGCGAAAAACTGTTGGTCTGCGGGGAGGCCTGGCTCTTTCATCGCTCTTTCTCTGCGCTATAAGTGCATTAACTGCCTGAACTCTTTCACTTTACTCCGACTCACCGGGATTTCAAATTCCAGATCTTTTAAGCGCAAAATGTAGGTGTTGTTAAACCAGGGTTCGATCTCGCGGATTTTATTCAGATTCACACAGAACGAGCGGTGGCAGCGGAAGAAATGCGAAGCAGGCAATTTGCTGCAAAATTCAGTGATGTTCATCGGCATCACGTACGATTCGCGCCGGGTGTAGACAAACGTCATCTTTTCATGGGCTTCTGCGTAGTAGATGTCGTTGATCGGGGTCACGATGATCCGCTCATCTTTGATCAGATTGATCGTATCGTTTTCGCGGGTCACCGGACTGGCAGGCGAGGTTCCCGTTTGCTGTTGCTGCCAGGCTGCTTCCAGCTTTTGCAGCATGCCGACGATGCGTGATTCCTGATACGGCTTCAGGATGTAGTCAAAGGCCTCCAGTTCAAAGGCTTCAACAGCGTGCTCTTTCCACGCGGTAATAAAGACAATAAAGGGCTTGTGCGCGAACTGGCTGATGTTTTGCGCCAACAGGACGCCATCCAGCGAGGGAATATTGATATCCAGAAAAATGGCGTCAACGCGGTTGTGCTGGAGGTATTTCAGCACGTCCAGACCGTCGTCAAATGTGCCGACAATCTCCATCTGGCTGTGCTCTTTTATCAGCCAGCTAAGTTCCTGTTGGGCCAGGAACTCATCTTCAACAATGATGACTTTCACGACTTCACTCCTGGTTAAAGCAACAATGTGGCCGGTGCGGCTGCGGGCGAGTGCTGATTAGGCACATAAAAGGCAATCTCAGTGCCTGGCTCCAGACGGCGGATATGGAGGCCCTCGCCGTAGAGCAGCTTAACGCGATGATGCACATTCAACAGACCAATTTTATTGCCCGGCATTTCATTGGATTCGACCCGTTCAATCACTTTTGGATCGATACCGTGGCCCGTATCCCGCACGGCAATCCGTACCCGATTACCGCACTCCGCAACGCTGATGGTGACCACCCCTTTTCCTTTGCAGGGCTGAATCCCATGGACGATAGCGTTCTCTACCAGCGGCTGAATCAGCAGGCTGGGAATATAACAGCTTACCTCTTCATCGATATCATAAATAACCGTCAGCTTGTCGCCAAAACGGGCCTGTTCGATGGCGATGTAATCCTTGATTTGATACAGCTCTTTTTTGATGTCGATCTGCTCATCGTCTTTTAATTCAATATTATAGCGAAGATAGCGCGATAAATTAAAAATCAGCTGGCGCGCTGTGTCTGGATTCAGTCGCACCGACGATGAAATTGCGTTCAGGGCGTTAAACAGGAAATGGGGATTTATTTTACTTTGTAGCGCACGCAGCTCTGCCTTATTTGCCATTTCGCGTAGCTGCTCCGCCCGGGAGACTTCCAGCTGAGTCGAGATAATTTGCGACAGGCCGATGGCCATTTCTTGTAGTGAGGAGGTTATCTGATGGGCGTGACAGTAGTAGATTTTTAGCGTACCGGTGACAACACCTTTCTCCCAAAGCGGAATCACCAGCATGGAGTGTATTTCCGGCGTACGGTGCGCTTCATCATTGTTTTTAATGATGATTTTTCCGTAATTGATCGCCTGTTGCGTAGTCGGACTGACGAAATCATCATTATCGCGGTAGTTAAGTTCACCCACGCCAACGTAGGCCAGCACGTGCTGGGTGTTGGTAATAGCGACGGCATCAGCATGGATATCATGGCGAATAATTTCGCACACCTGGCGAAGCGATTCGCTATTGACCTGGCGAAAAAGCGGCAGAGTTTTGTTGGCGATATCCAGAGCCAGCTTAGCCTGCTTCGCGGCGCTGGCTTCTTTCTCGCCTTCCACGCTTTGCACCAGCATGACGATAAAACCAATGCAGACACTACCAAGAATCATTGGGATGCCGATCTTCGAGACGATATCCAGCCCCAGTTCGGTGGTGGGCGCCCAGGCGACGACGAGGATCATGGTCAGAGATTCGCACAGCATTCCGCCTAAAATACCCGCACGCCAGTGCTGCGCTTTGGGGATCCTACGGTTGATCCAGCCGGCAATGCAGCCTGCCAGAATGCTGGTGATAAAGCAGGGCAGGGCGGTTACGCCGCCGATGTCGATCAGGTAGCGGTGGGTGCCCGCGATCAGGCCTGTAATGATACCGACCCAGGGACCGAACAGAATTCCCCCTGACATGACGGCGATAATACGTACGTTAACCAGTGAGCCTTCAACCGGTACGCCGGACCAGGTACTGAACAGGGCAAACATTGAGAAAATCGCGGTAACGGCGAGCAGCTCTTTCGGGGAGTGGGCTGACTTGTGCAACAGTTCGCGAAACAGGCGGATACGAATCAGGAAAAACAGACAGAACAGCATCAGTGCTGCCCGGTCGAATACCGCCAGCAGCATATTGAATATTTCGTGCACGGGTGACTCTTGCGCAAGGGTTAAACCTCTATGATAGGTAACCTGAGGCTGGATGACCAGCACACCCGCAGCCTGTAGCTAATGGGGAAAAACCTTAATATTAAAAGGGGATTGTTGCATGATTGTTGTATTTACAATGCCTGTCCTGTCAACGGAGCGCGCAAAGTAATATGTTTAAAAATAAAATGTTAAATAGTGGTAATTTTAAGCGGGGTGTGAAAAATTTTATTTCCTCATTTTTTCTGGCTATTCCTCTTTTATCTCAATAAAAAATATTTTGTTTTGCCTCTCGACAGAAGGAAATTATTCAGGCTATTTTCTAAACGTGCCACCATCGTGGCAGCGTCGCTCGGACGGTCCGGGCGCTAACGTTAATCTGAGGATATTATGGCTGACTCCCGCCCTGAACGTCGCTTTACGCGTATTGATCGTCTTCCCCCTTACGTTTTTAACATTACTGCTGAACTGAAGATGGCTGCGCGTCGGCGCGGCGAAGATATTATCGATTTCAGCATGGGGAACCCGGATGGGGCCACGCCTCCTCACATTGTCGAAAAACTCTGTACCGTGGCGCAGCGCCCGGATACGCACGGTTACTCCACCTCGCGCGGCATTCCGCGTCTGCGTCGGGCGATTTCCCGTTGGTACCAGGAACGCTATGACGTTGAGATCGATCCGGAATCCGAAGCGATTGTGACGATTGGCTCGAAAGAAGGATTGGCGCACCTGATGCTGGCCACGCTGGATCACGGCGATACGGTCCTCGTACCGAACCCGAGCTATCCGATCCATATTTATGGCGCGGTGATTGCCGGCGCGCAGGTACGTTCAGTGCCGCTGGTCGAAGGCGTTGATTTCTTTAATGAGCTGGAGCGCGCGATTCGCGAAAGCTACCCGAAACCGAAGATGATGATCTTAGGTTTTCCCTCCAACCCGACTGCGCAGTGCGTCGAGCTGGAGTTCTTCGAAAAAGTTGTGGCCCTGGCTAAACGCTATGACGTGCTGGTGGTTCATGACCTGGCCTATGCCGATATCGTCTACGATGGCTGGAAAGCGCCGTCGATTATGGAGGTACCGGGCGCTCGTGATGTCGCGGTGGAGTTTTTCACCCTATCGAAAAGCTACAACATGGCGGGCTGGCGTATCGGTTTTATGGTAGGTAACAAAACGCTAGTGAACGCGCTGGCTCGAATTAAGAGCTATCACGATTACGGAACCTTTACTCCGTTGCAGGTTGCAGCAATCGCCGCGCTGGAAGGCGATCAGCAGTGCGTGCGGGATATTGCTGAGCAATATAAACGTCGTCGAGATGTGCTGGTTAAGGGGCTGCATGAAGCCGGGTGGATGGTCGAGATGCCCAAGGCCTCGATGTACGTTTGGGCGAAAATCCCAGAGCAATACGCCGCGATGGGCTCACTTGAATTTGCCAAGAAACTGCTGAACGAGGCGAAGGTATGCGTTTCGCCGGGGATTGGTTTTGGTGATTATGGCGATACGCACGTGCGCTTTGCGTTAATTGAAAACCGCGACCGTACCCGCCAGGCGATCCGTGGCATCAAAGCAATGTTCCGCGCCGATGGCTTACTGCCTGCCAGTGCAAAATCGGCCACTGAAAGTACCGACTAACAACACGTTTCCCCAAAAGCAAACAGGAGCCATCAGGCTCCTGTTTTTTTGCTGCGTCTTTTAATTTAGATCATCAGGGCGAAAGTACCGGCCCAAACGATGACCATAAAAGAAATGCCCATAAAGAAATATTTCACTTTTCATCTCTCCGCGTACCTGAGGTACGTCTAAATGAACATATGCTAACCTGACAGAGAGCTGATGCACGCGTAAACGAAATGGAGAATTCCCTTCGTTTGCTTGTCTGCATCACCTCAGAATTCTGAGCTTTTATGCTCCAGACGGCGCTAATGTACGCCTAAAAATGAGGTGAAACAAGAGGCATTTTTTTATTTAATTTTAATAACTTACAAGTGTCGTGATTCGGCGACAGTTTAATTTCTGTCGGTAATAAATTGCTATTGAGCGACGAAATGTTTACTCGGAGAATTCTCACATCTCCATGATGTTAATGCGGTTAATTTTTCGCGGAATGAGATTATGAAAAGGTTAAAAATGACCAGATTAATGATGTTAGCACTCGTTCTTACGCCAGTGACGTCGATGGCGGCCTCGCCGATGGCATTCAATTTCAGCTGCGCAAGTATTGGTGGTGTGAATAGTGATGGTAAAGGCAATATCTGGATTGATGGCACTAAGGCGACGGTAAAGGCCTTCAATGAAAATTACTGGGAAGCAAAAAGCGGTAACAATACCGTGTCTATCTCCCGTAAAGATGACGGGAATCCGGACGTTTCCTGGACCGGGCCTAATCGTAAGCACGGGATTTGCCTGCCTGAAGACAATATCGACTTTTCAGGGGCAAAGAAATCGACCAGCAACGGGCCTTCTTTTTCCTGTTCTGCGGTAGCAAAGGGCAGTATCGAAGAGGTTATCTGTCAAAGTCCTGCGCTCTCAGCCATGGATTTGGCATTGAACGGGGCCTACAAGCAGGCGCTGGTAAAATCGAGTAATAACCCGACGCTCAAAGCAGAGCAACGCGGCTGGGTGAAAGGGCGTAACGAATGCTGGAAAGATCAGGATAAGCCAGCGTGTATAGCCCGTAACTACAATGAGCGAATGGCTGAATTACAGAACAAGTGGGGCGTGAAGTAATTCAGGCGCAGAAAAAAAGAAAGGCCTTTCGGCCTTTCTTTTTAGATGTACAACGAGGCTTCACCCATCGGGCGAGTTTTGAAGCGACGGTGGATCCAGAGATACTGCTCGGGTGCGCGCATGATCTCTTTTTCGATAATTTTGTTCATATACGCCGCTGCCTGGCTTTCATCTGTTGGATAACCTTCCATTTCTGGCGTGATGTACAGGCGGTAACCAGAGTTATCTGCTTTTCTCACCATGGTTACGGTCAGCATCGCTGCGCCCGATAAGCGTGACAGCACGTAAGTACCGTTGGTGGTCGCGACGTTTTTGACTGCAAAGAAGGGGGCGAATGAACTCCCTTTACGACCGTAGTCCTGATCGGGGGCAAACCATACCGCTTCCCCTTTTTTCAGGGCGCCGACAATACCGCGCAGATTATTTCTGCCGATCATGGCCTTGTTGGAGCGCATACGACCGCGGGTTTGGATCCACTCCATCAACTTATTGTTGTGCGGGCGATAGGTTGCCATCATCGGTTGGCAAAGTCCCATTACGCGACCACCCAACTCGAGTGACATAAAGTGTACGCCTACCACCATCACGCCACGGTTTTGCATCTGTGCGCGTTGCAGGTTGTCCAGCCCTTCTACATCAAACCATTTGCGTACCCGGCGATCCGGCCAGAACCAGGCCATACCCGTTTCAAGCAGGGCCATGCCGAGTGAACGGAAGTTCTCATCGACCAGTTTGTCTCTTTCTTCTTGCGACAGATTTGGGAAACAGAGTTCGAGATTTTTATGAGCAATAGATTCACGGCGCTTTAAAAATGGACGAGCCAGCGTTCCTGTACGGGTACCAAGAAAACACAATACCGGATAGGGAAGCTGTACCAGTAACCAGAGCACACCGACGCCAAACCATGTGAGCCAGTAGCGCGGATGCAAAAACGCGCGTGAAAATTTACATTGGGGGAACATAAGCACCTGTTGTTGATACGAAATAGGTGTATCGCGAAGATTCTTTAGTCTGCCGCTTTACAGTCTGTACTGATCGTTAGGCCGCCATGAACGACATTGGTTCCTGTAAAGAGTGTAAAACTGAGTCAGGACAAAACCAGGAAGGGGCATGAATGATCGGACGCTCAATGTACACCCGAATATTAATGTCAGCCAGAAATAATTACTCAAGATGCGTAAATGTTTTTACGGCGATTAAGGTCAAAAATGAGTCGATATATAATGCGTTGTTTTTATGACGATTAAATAAACGGCAGTCGAATAAATTATTAGTCAGCGATTGAGTGATTTTTGTAACGAAAATGTTGCTTAAATTGCGAACTATTGGGAATTGTCTTAGAATATAAACTCAAGGAAGTGTAAGGACTTACGTAAATTTTTACGGCAAACAGGAGGTATCGCTATGTTCTATTTTTGGATCTTTCTCGCGTTGAGCATTCTGAGCGTCAGTTGCTATATCTGGCAGGTTATGGGGGCTGCGGCGTCAATAAGTGCTTTTATCGGCATGGCCATACTCACGGCATTAATTTACGTTTTTACTATGCAGTTGACCAATGGTAACGAGATGGTTACCGGATTATTCCTTTTTCTTGCCCCAGCATGCGGTTTGATCATCCGCTTTATGGTGGGTTACGGTAAGCAATAAATTATCACGTTGAGCTATTTATTCTTTATCTGAATGTATTGAAGTGCCAGCATCGCTGGCACTTTTTGCGAGACTCAAATCGGTTACCGGGCATCAGCCAACTGGAGTGACGCTTCCTCTTGCTGAGCGTTTTTCCGTTGTTGTTCGAGTTCCAGCGCGCCGCGATGGGAGAGGTAGCAGAACAGGATGCAGCAGACAATCCCACCCATCAACAGATAGAAGCCGCCATGCCATCCCATTTTATCGACCATCACGCCAAACAGGCTGGTTCCCAGCGATGCGCCAAAAATGTAGCTCATGAATCCGCGTAACCCTACCGCAGAACCTACTGCGAAGCTGGGGACGATTTCCATGGTCTGAACGGAGGCCAGGAACTGCGGAACATAAATCAGGCAGCCCACGATGGCGGCAAAAATAGTGACCATCAGCAGCGATTCACTTTTCCAGTAACCGATCAGGCAGACGAAAATCAGCGCCATACAGATCATGGCCAGCGGCATGCGACGGCCTTTAAACAGTTTATCGGTGAGCCAACCCGCCAGTAATGTGGAAGGAATTGCCGCCCATTCAAAAAACAGAAAAGCTATGCTCATTTGCTCTTTCGAGAAATGTTTTTCGGTTAATAAATAAATTGGCAGCCAGCTAATCATACCAAAACGCACCATATAGACAAAGACGTCTACCAGTGAAACATACCAGGCATTCTTATTACGCAATACATAGGTGCAGAAGATCTTGAAGGCACTCATATTTTCTGGCGCCTGGACAGCGTGTCGGGAATTTAATACGACTTTTTCTTCCGGCATCATTTGTTCCAGAGCCGGTAAGCCCTCCTGACGCGGTGAACCTTTCCCCAGCATCAGCACAATAAAAGCAAACAGTACGGCAACACAGGCCGGAACAATATAGCTGGCGCTTTGCCAGTGTTCGCTCCCCAAAATGGCAAAAGCGGCGCCAACAATCGGGGCGACAATACCACCGCCAACGTTGTGTGAGATATTCCAGAATGCGCCAACGCGTCCACGTTCTTTACGTGGAAACCAGTTAGCGATGGTAATAAATGAAGGGCCAACGCCCATCCCCTGAAACAAACCGTTGAAAACGACCAGCGCGGCAAATATCCAGAATCCGGTACTGAACCCTAGGCCTACGTTGACGATAGCGCACAGGATCAGGCCGCATGCCATGAAGACTTTCGGGCTGGCCTTGTCTGCCAGACTGCTCATAATGCCTTTACTGATCCCATAGGCAATAAGCATGCAGCTGCTGAGTAAACCAATCTGCGTAGCGCTGAGATCCAGATGCTCCTTCAGGTATGGAGTCGAAAGCGTGAAGTTATTGCGCACAATATAGTACGCAAGATAGCCAAGAAATACGCTGAGTAATGCCTGAATGCGGTATCGGCCATAAGTTGCCTGGACTTTCTCCGCCGGGACTTTATTCGCCGCTGGTCCTGCCTTAAATATTGATAACATATCATCACCTAATTTTTTATTGATGTGAATATCAGGATTTTTCGCAGTGAAGAGTGAAATAGACGGCGAAGAAACTCAAGTTGATGAAATGTGTCACTATTGACTCAATTTGCGGGCGGCGTGGCAGATTTTGACTCTTTTTTAATAATGGATTTTCAATTCTATTCTTTCACGGGAATTTTTATCATCGGCGTGTGCGGGTATTAACAAATTCAGGCTGCATTTTCGGGTATTCTTTACTGATGTCGTCACTTTCCGTTTGGTTATTCTACGAATAACCTTATTCTTCCCCCCAGCGGTGATAAACGGGTAAGTTTTGTCTCAATATTATTTTTAGTACATGTTGGTATTTATGAACGGGATCACAAACAGACTGTTGGGCCGGGGGCGTTTTTGGGCATTCTTGCTCTGTTTTATGTCGCTGTCGGTGAGCTGCCAGGTCCTGGGTAAAGAGCTGGTGATGGCGACCACCTTTTCCCCAGGGGCCACGGCCTGGATTATCCAGCGCTGGCAGACGGAGCCAGGGTCAGTGATGATTCGCACGTTAAACCGGACCAGCGGTTCGCTGGAACAGTTGCTGGATACTGCGAATGCAGAAAACGTCGATCTGATTTTGACCTCATCACCCATGCTGTTGCAGCATCTTCAGGAGCACCAGAAGCTGGCGCCTTTCGATAATGCGCTGCCTGAAAGCCAGCGGCTGGTGCCAGACTCGATTCGCTCGACCTCCGTGGCTGTGGCGATATCAGGGTTTGGCCTGTTGATTAATCGTTCTGCGCTGGCGGCGCGGCATCTTCCGCCGCCTGACGACTGGGGGGATTTAACGCAGCCTAAATATCAGAACGCGCTGTTGATGAGTAGCCCGTCGCGTTCCGATACCAACCACCTGATGGTTGAGTCGCTGCTGCAACAGAAAGGGTGGGAAGAGGGCTGGGCGACGCTGTTGGCCAGCGCCGGTAATCTGGTAACGATTTCATCACGCAGTTTTGGCGTGGCCGACAAAATTAAGAGCGGTCTGGGCGTGGCGGGGCCGGTTATTGATAACTATGCCAACCTGTTGCTTAACGATCCGCACCTTACTTTTACCTATTTCCCTCGCTCGGCGGTGTCACCCACCTATGTTGCCGTACTCAAGAATAGCCAGCACCCCAACGAAGCGCGTCGCTTTATCCGCTATCTGTTAAGCCCGGAAGGACAGCGGATCCTTGCGGATGCGAACACGGGGAAATATCCGGTCACGCAGCTCGCGCCTGATAACCCGCGCGCCGCTCAGCAGGCTATTTTGATGAGCCAGCCCGCGCTTAATTATCGACTGATCCTTAAGCGGCAACAGCTGGTGCAGCGGATGTTTGATACCGCCATCAGTTTTCGACTCGCGCAGCTGAAAGATGCCTGGCGGGCGCTATACAGTGCGGAAGCGCGCCTGAAACGCCCGCTACCCGAAATCAGAGCATTACTGACCAGCGTCCCGATAGACGCCAGAAGTAGTGAAGATGAGGCCTGGCTTGCGCAATTTGAGAATAAAAGCGTAGCCGAACAGCAGATGATGGAGTGGCAGCTCTGGTTTCTTAAAAATCAGCGTCAGGCGATATCCAAACTGGAAGAGTTAAAATGAAAGGTGGTTCGATACTGCAACGCCTGCGCCAGCTCAGCATCAGCAGCAGCCTGCGGGGAGCGTTTCTGACGGGCGCATTACTGACGTTGAGCGTAAGCTGCGTCAGTTTGTACTCCTGGCATGAGCAGAGCTCGCAGATACGCTATTCACTTGATGATTACTTCCCGCGCGTACATTCCGCTTTTTTGATAGAAGGAAATCTCAACCTGGTTGTGGATCAGCTTAATGAATTCCTGTTGGCCCCCAACACCACGGTAAGGCTGCAACTGCGCAATCAGATTATTTCTCATCTGGACAAAATTGAGGTGCTTAGCCGGGGATTACAATCGGCAGAACAACAGCAGTTGGCGGTGATTTTGCAAGACAGCCGGGCGCTGATGGCGGAGCTGGACCGGGTGCTCTACAACATGTTCCTCGTGCGCGAAAAGGTGAGTGAACTCTCCGCGCGCATCGACTGGCTACATGATGATTTTACAACCGAGCTGAATTCGCTGGTGCAGGATTTTACCTGGCAGCAGGGGACGTTGCTGGATCAAATTGAGGCCAAAAACGGCGATGCGGCGCAGTATCTCAAACGTGCCAGAGAGGTACAAAACGAGCAGCAGCAGGTTTACACCCTGGCAAGAATTGAAAATCAGATCGTGGATGATTTACGCGACAGGCTCAATGAACTGAAGTCGGGTAGCGACGACGGAATGCTGGTGGAGAATCATATCCGCTATCTGGAGAATCTGAAGAAAACGGCGGATGAAAATATCCGTACCCTCGATGACTGGCCCAGTACTATCACCCTGCGGCAAACCATTGATGAGTTACTGGAAATCGGGATGATGAAAAATAAAATGCCCGATACCATGCGCGATTATGTCGCCGCGCAAAAAGCGCTCGTTGATGCCAACCATGCCAGAGAGGCAACGCTCGGGCGCTTTCGAACACTACTTGAGGCGCAGTTGGGGAGTAGCCATCAGCAAATGCAGATGTTTAACCAGCGGCTGGAACAAATTGTTCGCGTCAGCGGTGGACTTATTCTGCTGGCGACGCTGCTGGCGCTACTTCTCGCCTGGGGGCTCAACCATTACTTTATTCGTTCGCGTCTGGTGAAGCGTTTTACCGCACTCAACCAGGCCGTGGTGCAAATTGGTCTTGGCAGAACGGATGCCACCATCCCGGTTTATGGGCGCGATGAGCTCGGGCGCATCGCAGGATTGCTGCGCCATACTCTGGGCCAGTTGAGTGCGCAAAAAAATCAGCTGGAGCAGGAAGTGACAGAGCGCAAGGAGATAGAGTCCGATCTCCGGGCAACGCAGGATGAACTGATCCAGACGGCAAAACTGGCAGTGGTTGGACAGACCATGACCACGCTGGCGCACGAGATTAACCAACCGCTGAATGCGTTGTCGATGTACCTGTTTACGGCGGGAAGGGCAATTGAACAAGGACAATCCGCTCAGGCCAGAAGTACGTTAACCAAAGCGGAGGGGCTGATTACCCGTATTGATGCCATTATCCGTTCGCTGCGTCAGTTTGCACGTCGGGCTGAGCCGGGCGCGCCTTTGCATCCGGTCGATCTGCGACAAACATTCAGCGCCGCCTGGGAACTGTTGGCCATGCGGCATAAGCCACAGCAGGGTACGCTGACGCTTCCAGCCCAGAGTGTATGGGTGACAGGTGATGAAGTGCGTATTCAGCAGGTGCTGGTAAACGTACTGGCAAATGCGCTGGATGCCAGTCCGACTGGCGCGCAAATAGAGGTTCACTGGCAGGCTGAGGGCAGCCGATTGTGCGTCTTTGTCTGCGATAACGGCCCCGGCTGGCCTGAGGCGTTATTGCCATCACTATTAAAGCCGTTTACCACCAGTAAGGATGTGGGGCTCGGTATTGGCTTATCGATTTGTGTATCGTTAATGGGGCAAATGAACGGCGAGCTGCGCCTGGCGTCGACACCGGGGCGTAATGCCTGCGTCGTTCTGCAATTTAATCTGACGGATGTAAACGATGTTGTGTGATGACTATTCTGTTCTGCTGATTGATGATGATGCCGATGTTCTCGACGCTTACACTCTGTTGCTTGAACAAGAGGGGTACCGTGTCTATGCATGCAATAACCCTTTTGATGCCCGAAACTGGCTGCAAGCCGACTGGCCGGGGATTGTTCTGAGCGATGTGTGTATGCCTGGCTGCAATGGAATAGACCTGATGACGTTGTTTCATCAGGATGATAATCAGCTCCCTATTCTGCTTATCACCGGGCATGGCGATGTCCCGATGGCTGTGGAGGCAGTAAAGAAAGGCGCATGGGACTTTCTGCAAAAACCGGTCGACCCCGGCAAACTGCTGTCGCTGGTAGAGGATGCGCTGCGTCAGAGACAATCCGTGATTGCCCGTCGCCATTATTGCCAGCAAAAGCTTCAGGTTGAACTGCTCGGCTACAGTGACTGGGTCAATCAGTATCGTCAACGTCTGCAACACCTGGCGGAAACGGATATTGCCGTCTGGTTTTATGGCGAGCCGGGGACAGGACGTATGACCGGAGCCCGGTATTTGCATCAGCTTGGGCGCAGCGCTGATGGGCCGTTTATCCGCGGTGAACTAACGCCCGGGAACGCGGGACTACTCAATGACCTTATTGCACAGGCGCAAGGAGGAACGCTGGTCCTGAGCCATATTGAGTGCCTGACACGTGAACAGCAGCACCATCTGGTGCATCTGCAAAGCCAGGAGCGGCGTCCGTTTCGTCTGATAGGCATTGGTGACACATCGTTAGTGGAACTGGCGGCAACCAACCAGATTGTGGCTGAACTCTACTACTGTTTTGCGATGACGCAAATCGGTTGCCAGCCGTTGTCACAGCGTCCGGATGATATTGAGCCGCTGTTTCGTCATTACCTGCAGAAAGCCTGTCTGCGCCTGAACCATCCCGTGCCCGAGGTTGAAGGGGAGTTACTGAAAGGCATGCGGCGTCGCGTGTGGTTAAGTAATGTCCGGGAACTGGCGAATGCCGCCGAGCTTTTTGCCGTTGGGCTACTCCCGCTGGCTGAAACCGCGAATCCGCAGCTGCATCTGCCTGAACCAACACCGCTCGATCGGCGGGTTGAAGAGTACGAGCGACAGATCATTACTGAAGCGCTAAATATTCATCAGGGGCGCATTAATGAAGTGGCGGAGTATTTACAAATCCCGCGTAAAAAATTGTATTTACGCATGAGAAAATACGGGCTGAGCAAAGAACACTATAAGTTTTAGTCGACAGAATTGGGGGCGAAGGGACGTCGAAGTATTTCGGTGGCGGCGTTGGCGTTCACCGAAATAGGCAACGGAAGTCCGGGTGATTATCTGGTTGTTTTTCTTACCACATCAAATCATCAGGGATGACAAAATCAGCATACGGATCGTCTTCGTCCTTCGCTTCCTGGCTCAGCTCGCAATTTAAAACAATATAACTTGCATCGCGCTGCGCAATCTTGTCGGCGACGACAGCCGGGATAATGGCGTATTCGCTATCGTTGCCGCTTTCAGCCGTGAGTCGGGCAATGGCCAGACGGCCCTTGATCAACTGAGACTGAGTCACCTTATCAACATAGACTTTTTTGATCAGGTTATTATCAGTAAAGTTGTAACCAATATCGCCACGGGTAATGGTGATTTTATTCATTTCAATCAGTTGCTTGATCTGGGCTTTATATTCTTTAGACAGCGCGGCCTGTTTCTGCTGTTCGCTGAGCTGCTTGTCGCGCTCAATTTGCGCTTTTTTATTCTCTTCAACCGCTTCTCTGGCTTCGCGAGCCTGAACGCGCGATTTCTTCGCCGTTCTTTGCACTTTGGCCACTTTTTTGCTGCTGACCAGACCTGCCTTAAGCATCTGTTCTTGTAGGGTAAGTTTTGTCATCGTCGCTTCTAATCCAATAAAATCGTTGTCAGGATTATAACCTTAACGTTCGACGGGATGCCAGAAAATGGCCGTGCCACGACGGTTATCTCCAGTAGGCGTCACTGTTCTGTGTCTTACTCCCTTTCCGAATCGTGTTGATAGTTAACTCGTTTTTTAATAAGAAATAATATGCTGAATAATTTAACTAACTTGATAATAGATATCATAAATATAAATATTCCAGTGATTTATCCTGATTTTCATAATCAAATAGAGTTATTTTGGCAGGTATTTAATCTAAAAAACAATCAGTTGTCTCTTGATCAAATTTAAAGTGCAACCTCATTGCGCCGATAACCATAATGAAAATATGGACAATGGAGGGAAGTGGCATGTGGTGGGTTTATCGAATGCCGATGAAAATGAAGTTAATAATCGCGCTACAACCACTATTATTGGCGTTATGTTGGTTTGCTGGTTCAGGAATATTGACGCGCATTGAGACAGAACGGCAGATGGAAAATATTGCTCAACTGACAGCGCTCGCGCGTAGTGCCGGAAATGTGGTGCATGAGCTGCAAAAAGAACGGGGAATGAGCGTCGGATTTCTGGGGGCTGAAGGGAAGACGTTCAAAGATGAGTTAACCGCACAGCGGGCTTTAACCGATCGCGAGATCGAGGTCTTTGTGCGTTCACTGTCCGATACTGCATTGCCAGAAGGGGATGCCGCCAATTCTGTCACCACGTTCAAGAAAAACATTCTGTCGCTTGCCACCATCCGGGAAAACGTCACGCGATTGGGGCTTCCGGCCTCTGATGTCGTTAAGTTTTATACTAATGTCATTGCTGATGTGCTGAGTTTTGTGGGCAGGTTGGGACAGTTGACGGATTCAGGCGAGATGGCGAACGCATTCGCCGCCTACTACAACTTGCTGAATTTGAAAGAACAAGCAGGTATTGAACGCGCGCTGCTGTCAAATATCTTTTCCTCCGGTCATTTCGCCGAGGGGCAGTTACATCAACTCAGTGATGTCGTCAGTAAACAGAACGTTTGGCTGGCACAATCGTTGCGTCTGAGCCCACCGGAACAGGCGGCCATGCTGGAAAGCCGCTTACAGTCCACAGAAGCGTCAAAAGCCCTCTCATTACGCGAAACCGCGTTTAGTCATGCCGCGAACGGTGGATTTGATGTCGATCCTACTGTCTGGTTCAAGGTTCAAACCCAGCGTATTGAAGTGATGCGGCAGATAGAAGATGTGACGGCGAATCTTCTGTTAGCGAATGCGGAAAAACTCGCGCAGGATGCACGAAAAAACTGGCAAATATATATGATTGTCAGCTTGTTAGCGCTCCTGGCATCATTGGCGTTCGCAGGGGCAATCGCTATCAATATGCATCGTCAATTTAGCGACACGCTCCGCAAGATTGCGGGTATGAACGGCGATCTGACTCAACGATTGGCGACCCCGGGGAAAGATGAGCTTTCCTCACTTAATCGCGCCTATAACACGATGCTGGAAAGTATTCAGCATATCGTCCAGGAGATTAAACAAGGCTCCGTGGTTTTATCCGATGCCAGCAGCAGCATTACGGCGGGTAATCAGGACCTGGCCCAACGCACGGATGAACAGGCAGCATCAATAGTACAAGCTGTGGCCAGTATGGAACAGCTCTCCACGACGATTACGCAAACGGCGGACAATGCCCGCGAAGCGGAGCATCTGACAATCAGGCTGGAAAAAGAGGTCCGCCAGGCCAGTAACGTCGCCAGTGCGGCAAATCAAAGCATGGGGGATATTCGCTCTTCCAGTGAGAAAATCTCGAATATTGTGACCTCGATAGACGATATTTCGTTTCAGACTAACTTGCTGGCGCTGAATGCGGCAGTGGAAGCTGCACGGGCAGGAGAGATGGGCAGGGGGTTTGCGGTTGTCGCCAGTGAAGTGCGGAATCTTTCGCAGCGTTGTGCCAAAGAAGCTAATCAGATCCGCGAGCTGGTCGCGCAGAATATGGTAAAAATTAGTGAGGGTGTTGAGCGGGTTACGGCGTCCGCTACCGCGCTAGAAGCCGCGGCGGACAATACCACCAGCATGAAGCAATATATTGCGGATATCGCTCGTGTAGCGACGGAACAATCGCAAGGGGTAACTCAGATTAACCTGGCACTGCGACCTATGGAGCAGGTCACGCAGCAAAACGCGGCGTTGGTTTCTCAGGCCGCGAGCGACAGCCAGCGCCTGGACAATCTGTCAGTCACCATGAAGGATCTGGTCAATCGTTTTGTTGTCTGACCTGACGCCGTTTAACCGACCCGGACAACATACCGGGTCGGTTAAGCCTCACCATCTTATCGTGAGCTTCATACTGTTAACGTTGGGTCATAACAACTTTTCGCCGAGCATATAATGTGACTGCTGACAGCTGAAAATCCAAATATCCTGTCATTAGTTTTCGGGATTTGAGTTCTTTCATCGTAATACCACTAATATGGCCTTCATCTATCAGTTTCTTTATCTCCGCGGTGCTGAGGAAAAGCTGGCGCTTCAAGATCGATAGCACACTAATCTGAAAAGAATGGGAAAGTCTGATGCTTACGGTGACGTTCTGGCCGGTTTTGATGCTGACCTGCCACTGCTCCTGAATACGAAAATCAGGTTTACCTGCAAGTTCAGCCTTGTTACGGCTCAGGGTGGCTTTATCATTGGCAAAATAGTGAACCGTACTGGCATCGTTGGTGATAAATCGATGATACAGCTCGCGATTTATTTTGCTGATGTGAAGTCGTGAATACAGCGAGATATTCCATGTATATTCGCAGTGGGTGCATTTATAAATGCTCCAGATATCGAGCACTTTCTTTTGCGAATTGACTCTGAATGCGCCGGAAGGTGCGAATTCGCGTTTTACATTACATGATGGGCAGCGCTTAGCAATGCGCTGGTAACCGACAGGGGTGACAGTCCATGTGACTTTCATACTGTACCTTTTTTAACCCAAATAAATTCGGATCCGTTTTGAACGAACCATCGTTTTTATGTGAGAAAAATATTTGTTAGATATTTTTCAGCGGGTTAAGAAAAGATTTCTAACACAGTGATCCTGTCTGCCAACAAATGAATCTTGCGAGATTATCAGTGTGGAAGCCTTCAAGTATATGAGTTCAATCAATATTCATTATGTTGCCAAGGTTGAAGTAACTGCGGATGCCGGGCCCCCTGGTGACTTCTACCAGCAGGTATTTTTAGAGGGATGCTTGTTGATAAGATAATGTTGTATGCGGTCAGCGTGCGGGTAAACATTTCTCCGGAGCCGGTTGCGTATACCGCCACGGTTTCATTGTTGGCATAATTTCTGCGTTACCCTGGATCACCAGCCCTATCGACGGCCGCGTCTCTCACCATGCAAGAGCAGTCAGTAAGTTACTAAGGGGCAAAGTAGCGATAATTCCACTGCCTATACCTGCGGGCTTCCGGTTGCAGTCTGTCGCTGGTAAAGTGAGCAACCAATACCGAGATGTGGCCAGAAGGGAATTCCGAGTGACCGAACGTATTGATTATCAGACTGAAAAATACAGCTTTACTGAGGCGACTGAAAGTTCCCGTCTGGCTGGCCAGTGGGCTGATGTTATTGCTGAATGTCGGGAAATGAAGGCGGGTCCGGAAGAGCGTCTGCGTATTGCTTTATTGAATGTGGACTATGTGACCAGCTTTGAGCTGCCTTTCCGTTTGTTATTACTCCGTACCCCGCAACTGATTGCCAGCGTTCGTGAAGAGCTACAGCTTAGTCAGAAAAACGTAATCTTTAACGGCAAACGCTTTGGTTGTGTTTACAGCCTGAAAGCGAGTCTCGGCGGGATACCGGATGAATTTCAGTACCGCCTGTCGCATCGTATTCGACGCATTAATCGTGCAGGTTCAAGCGAAGCGCCATATCAGCAAATTGCTAAAACGGTGAAAGCACCGCGTGAGCGTCTGAAGCTGGCACTGGAATCAGGCCTTGATGTCACTGCTTTGGACGGGCTTTTCTGGTTTGGCAGTCAACGTATTGCTGCTGACGTACTGAGGCTGAGAAAATCAGGGATGCGGATAGCTACTGAGCAGACAATGGTGTCCGACAATCTTACTGCAACGGTGAGGAATGTGTCGTTTTATCGCCTGGCTTAGGGATGAACTGACAGGTAAATGAAAGGATTTAGCCGGATGCATTTAATTAAAAGTGTCCCCTGCAGACATCACATAATAGACGTAACCACAGGGGAAATAAGAGGATTTGTAGAAGTGAAGAATTTTATGCCCGCATTTATGCCCACAAAGGAAAATCATGATGCATTTTTCAAAGGGGAGAGGAAGCTGCGTTTCCAGTTCTGGTAGTCGCTGTACATCCATCGTGATGTGCGACCAAGTTTGATTGGCTTGGGGAGTTTTCCGGCATTAATCTGCGAATAGAAGTACTTCGCCGTATAGCCAGCATCTTCGATCATGAACTTCATGTCAATAAGAGAGTCGTCGCGTAGTTCGCGCATAGGTTTCATCTCCGGTTTGGAAATCGAACCTGGAAGCCAGGTAAAAAGAACCCGGCACTATTGGCCGGGCAAATGGGGGATAACGTGGCAGTGCATTCGCACCCAATAGCCAGCTCATAACTGGCTATCAGTTGCGTCATTCTTGCGGCTGATTAACGATGTCGTAGAATTGACCGTAGGTAATCTTCTTGAAGCTATCTGGAATTACTATCTCCCCGTGGCGTTCTTCTTTGTTGTTAGGGATGGCGAATACCAAGCAGTCATCACGCCCAGGGTGCTTGCCTCCATACGTCGAAAGCATTGCGAATCCGAATCCACGGCCAGACTGACCACCAATGCCGGTTCGCATGATGCCGTAGTGGTTAACGATGTAGTCATTCCACTCAGGCAGTGATTTCAGCTTTTTGTTTGCTTCTTCTTTCACAGCATCGAGAACTTTATTGTAAGCTCGGCCTTCCTTTGTATTTCCTTTCCCCCTTCCAAGTACCACTCCCTTCCCATCAAACATTTCTTCTCGCTTAATAGTCATTGGGCATGGGAATTCATATCCATTTTCCCAAGCAAACCCACTAAGCAAGCCACCTCCACCTCCCCAGCCGCTTGATGTGGTCCAGGCAATTGCTCCAACTTTTGCTACAGCATCCGGAAGAATTGAGTTTCTTTGTTTGCTGATTTCCTCATATCCATCAATCAGCGATTTAACATCATCACCTTCCACCATGTAGTAATCGTAAAATTTGCTTTGATCTGACATTGCTATTCCTCATGCCGCCCGCATAGCGCGGAGGCGTTTTAAGTGCTCTGCTGTTTCAAGTTCGGCGCGTATCTGTGCCGCCTCTTGATGGTCTAAAGGCTCGAAGTCTGAATTAAATCGGTCGATTGAAGCGGTGTCGATCCGGCCCTGTCGCCAGTAGCGGACTATCTGTGATGTGCAACCGTGGATTATGACGGGCCAACCTGAATGGTCAGCGTAAATCTGACCCAGTTGAATTAGCTGGAACATTGGCTGAGTCCTGCATCATGAGGAATACAATCATCGCGGCTCGGAGCGGGTTTTCATGCTCAACACCATCTCCGGAATAAATCATGTGGACAGCATCTCCAGTTACACCATTAACTGGTTCATCTTCTGGAACGCAAAGCCATTTATTATCGGCGTTAATGATGCTCAACTTCTTACCAACGATAATCGGCCACGCGTCTACTGGGTTGTTGCAGTAGTCAGTCTGCTTGTTCACTGCCATCAATTTGGCTACGAATCCTATAACTGTTCCAACTTTTACGTTTATTTCGTGGTCACTCAGCTTGCTGTAATCCATCACATCACTCCATCAGGTTAATTTTTCGCTCAATATCTTCAGCATCGACACCGAACTCATCACACCACACTTCGAAATCCCTTCGATGCTCATTAAAGAGACCAATAACAGCGGAAACTTCATCTCCAGTTAAAAGGTCGTCTTTATAATCAAATGCTGCTACCGAGCAGAGTTTCCCGCCTATCCCCATAAAGTCATCAGTGAACTGGAATGGTGGTTCCTTTCCATCCTCAAACTCGACAACAAAAGTCATTTTTCCCATCACATCCTCCGATTCCGCTTTTCTTCATCCTGCTGACAGCTCACGCACTTCTTGCAGCCAGGAAACGCATCTCGACGCTCAGGAATTAGCGGATCTCCGCATTCCTCACAGTGCGTTGATGATACTGCTGAGTGGTTGAGTCTGTGAGCCTGAATAGCGTTTTCGCGCATCATCTCTTCGAGAGCGCTGGCTTGGTCGATGATTTCTGATGTCATTTGCGACTTCTCCTACGCTTTTGGGCTGCTCGGCGCGCTGCGGCAATGCCCGTTTTCCCGCCACCAACTGGATAACTGGCATCCATGCGTAAAGCAGGTGATATTTCAGCGAAACTCCATGATTTAATTGATGGCATGGAATCGCCAATCAATGCTATTACGGTTGATAAATGCTTCATCAATGCTCCAGTAACTGTCGGTTAATTCGGTTGAAGGTGAACGCCAGCAATAAAAAAGGCCGCTTTAGCGACCTGGTGATTAGTGCCATCATGCGGCGCGCTTCGCCATAATTTCGGCCTTTTGCTCGTCGTTGAGCATGTCGTCTGAGACGATCGCCACTCTGTTGCTGGCGCTCCACGATACTGGAGCGCTTTCTTTCAGCGCCTTATTCAGCGCCTCGGCGGCATCACGCACAGCTTGCGGCAAGCAGTAATAGTCATCACCATCAGGCATTATCTCTTCGCAGTGCTGTTCCAGGTCGAACTCCGGAGGGTAATTAGGTTCGCAAATCATCAACTGCAACTCGCTAGGCAGCAGGGAGTGCTCACAGCAATAATCAGCCAGCGATTCAGCGTCGAAAAAGTACTGGTCATCATCAAAGATAACGAGCGGCTCTCCCGCCCATACCACGCGCTCAAAGGTGGCGAGCTTAGCCTGGCGGCTTTCGCGGTGGCATACTTCGCAATAGCCATTAGTGCTATGAATGGGGTGCTCTTCAGGTTTGTTTTTGCACTTACGATGAGTGGCGCCGCACCAACGCGCCTGGTGCTCGTCACCGCCCCAGAAACGACCTTGGCGGTCTACCCAACCAGTTACAGTCTGGATGCTGGCCGCTTCATCGCTATCCATCATCACGATTTTTTCAGTTTTCATATTCATTGTTCTGCTCCGAAGCGGCGATTAAGCCGCCCTGTGTATACGACGAACTTCAGGAGGCTAACTCCCAGAGCTTCAATTTTCTTGTGATGCTTGTTGATGATGGGAGGCACCGTTTCGTTCCAGTTAGGCTTTGGCTTTTTGCGCATGGCCTGCTGGATTTCCTCGGTGCATCGGCGGCAGGCGGAGCGGATGGTGTTGTCAGTTTCTGGCGTCATGCGGCCTCCGTCGTCTTTTTGAAGGAGTGAGCAATTCGCGCAGAAGCAATGGTTACGTAATCCGGGTTCAGGTCGATGCCGATGAAGTTAAATCCTTCCTCGATAGCTGCCCGACCAGTGCTCCCGCTCCCCATCCACGGATCAAGCACGGTACCGCCAGGCGGAGTAATCAACCTGCAGAGATAGCTCATTAGAGCGATCGGCTTAACGGTAGGATGATTGTTCTTCGCGCCATTGGTGCGACCAGCACCGGCGCGCGGGTCATTAATGCCGACGCTGCCCTCTTTACGTCCGCCGGTCATGTCGCAGGCTGATGTCGCTATGAATCGCTCTAGGCCTTCGTCTCGCTCCTTCGGTTTGACCTTAGCGCAGTAGAAGAATCGGGCGGCGCTTTTTTCACTTTCCACTCTGGCAGCATGTGCCTTTGGCGCTGCCATATCACCATATCGACCCTGTGATGGTCGTGCGCGTCCGGTTTCCTTTAAATCCCCTTGCTGTCCTTTCGCATCCGGAAATGCCGACACGACTACTTCGCTACC
Organism: Citrobacter sp. RHBSTW-00599; assembly: GCF_013784065.1. Classification (NCBI taxonomy): domain Bacteria; kingdom Pseudomonadati; phylum Pseudomonadota; class Gammaproteobacteria; order Enterobacterales; family Enterobacteriaceae; genus Citrobacter; species Citrobacter sp. RHBSTW-00599. Next base: position 1,550,766 of record NZ_CP056717.1, read on the forward strand.
GTCATGAATGATGTTTGCTGGCCAACGTCCCTCTGGTGCCTGTTCGTAATCACTAACCGGCTCGGTTCCGTCACGTTGATGTGAAAGCAGGAATCCAGCGCCACCGCTAAGCGACTCATCAGTTGTTATCCTGCAGGCGTCGATATTGATTGCGCCGGTACCATGCTCGGTCATGTTGGCTGACACCGTCTTTTTGAATGGCTTTCGAGCCATGACGATTGGCTCATGGGCTGGTTTCAATGCGGTACCCCATCCATCAAAATCGCCATCGAGGTTATGCGACTTCGGAAAACCGCTTCCGTAAATCCAGAGAATTTGGTCACGGATTTCGAAACCGGCATCCTCTGCATTAACAACAAGGCGGTGATAAGTGCGTGAACCGCCAAATGCCAGAAGATGACCGCCTGGCTTAAGGACGCGTAGGCATTCCTGCCACTGCTCAACGGTGGGAACGTCGTAATCCCACTTATGGTTCATGAAGCTCAGCCCGTACGGCGGATCCGTCACGATGGCGTCAACGGAGTTATCAGGCAGAGTTTTCAGAACGTCCTCACAACGCCCGACGTGAAGTTGATAGGTCATGCGTCCTCCGGTTTATGCTTATCCCATCCATTCCGCTCAATATTCACAGCCAGCCGCTTATCTCCGACCTCTTCGATACTCCGACCGGTAATCTCTGCGACTTCTACGTTGGTGTAGCGCATGAGTGCTGCCAGTTCACATGCAGTCCATTCACGCATAGTTAATCCTCCGGAGCGGGCCAGTGAGTTACGCTTGCTTCTGACTGAGTAAATGGAACGACCGGTTGCCGTTGCTATCTCTTCCACTGAGAATCGACCGAACAGATATAGCTCAGCTGCCGTCCATGTCTTGCCGGTCATCCTGCTGATAAGTGGCGCGCCGATACGTGATGCCTGGCGAGTGACTGCCGATTCGGAACGCTCAAGCTTTTCTGCTATTTCTGATCGGGACATCTTCATCCCAACTTCATGTAGGAACAGGTTTTCAAAAGGTTGCCAAAGTTCGCTCATTGGTTCTCCTTAAGGCGATACACACAGCCGCCGATCGTTCCGTTTCCCCATTCCTCAGCGCTCAGGTGTTGCTGTATTTGTGCCAGCGCTGGACCAGAGATAAATGTTTGTTGCATCTCTAAGTTAGGAGCCCACCCCTCGTAATATGGCTCGTGGTAATTGAGGGTGATTCCCGCCGTATGACCAAGAGCGCCTTTTGCTGTCTGCCATCTGTGGAACGCAGTGATATTGTTCCGCGCGTCCTTGCGCAGAATGCTGAGGATAGTTTCAGGAGTCATATCGATAACGGCGATGCCGCCCGCTGTTAGATAGGAGAGGCGGTTATGCCGCCTGTTTTAGTTCTCTGATTCGAATGCCGGTAACGTCTTTGCATTTAGCCTGATGCTCAGCAAATCCGCTTAACAACTTCCACGTTTCTTCATAACGAGCTTTCAATTTCACGCCGTCGTTTTCTTTGCTGGCATATTGGGAGAAATCGGCGAGCACCTTGTCAGCATCCACGTCTTGAGGTGGTTCTGACTCGTTGATTTGCTCTGGTGACTGCGGTTCTGGCTGATGAACAACTGATCCGTCAGGTAATGCCCAGGCTGGAAGGGCAGGCGGTTTCCAGTAAAACACGCCATCCTCTTTTGACTTGGCGTAATGGAATCCTGGTGCCCGCTGTGCCGATACAATAGCGAAGCCTTCCTCCAGGTTGTAGAGGTAACGCCCGATACCCCACTGGACAGCTGCCCGCTTCATAGCTCCTGAGCGCCCACCCTTAACTGCTTCTACCTGCGTGTTTTCGGCTGCGTCCCACTTGGTGATCCACTCGCCATCAACTTTGATGGAAATACCGCACTCAACTCCGCCATTGTTTGGAATATCGCGATACTCGTTACGCCAGCCAGCCTTCCCACACACCTCATCCAGGCGCTTCATGATTGCTCTGTTGGTTACGTAGGCCAGCACTTTTGCCCAGATTCCGTTATTATTTTTCCCCGCCTGCTGAATGCGCCATTCAATATCTTCACTGGCAAATGGCGCATCTAACTGATCCAGATTCATGTAAAATCCCCCGCAAATTCTGGCATGCTGATAATCGGATTCTGTCGCTCAGCATCCAGGTTGACCGGCTCGTCGTCTTCTGATTCCACGTCGCCGATCACATCAGCCATCAGCCGGATGAAAGCATCATCATCCCATCGCTCTGCAACGCTCATGCCGCTTGCTCCTGATGTGTGATTACATAACCCTGCTCAGTAAGCCATTCGAGTACCACAGCGCCGTCCAGTTGTGGGAGAACTTCTCGTGTGTCTACTGTCCCATCAAGCGTCACACCATCAAGCTCCAATACCTGATTGCGCTGGCTGTCTAGATATCCATGAGCGTGGTCATATTTAAGTTTCAGTTTCATATGCACCTCAGTAGTTAATTTGTGTTCTCGGTACCAGGCCATCCATAAGCGCCTTCAGGACTTCGATAGACTGGTCGCGTGAGATACTGGTGTTAGCGGTGAGTGCGTTAACGATTTCAGTGCCAACGGCCTTGCGGTGCTTAACATCTGCTTCACGCGCTGCCTTCTCATCAGCGATGCGTTTCTCTTCAGCCAGTCGCGCCGCTTCTTTCTGCTCAGCTTCACGCTTAATGCGATCAGCTTCTTCCTGAGCTTTGCGCTGTTCGGCAGCGATGGCGGCTTTCTTCTCTGCTTCAGCTTTCGCCGCGGCGTCTTTAGCTTCCTGCTCTGCGCGTTCTTGTGCTTGCTTAGCCAGTAATTCAGCCTGAGCTTTTGCTGCAATCGCATCCTCTTCGCGTTTCTTCGCTGCCGCCAGTTCAGCCGCAGCTTTCTCTTCGGCTTCGCGCTTGGCCTGTTCTGCTGCCTGACGCTTTAACTCTTCTTCATGAGCAATTCGCTGGCGCTCTTCTTCCGCTTTCTTCTCTGCCAATTCACGGTCGAATGCGTCGTTCATCAGCAAAGCAATTTCATGATCGGATTCCAATTTCTTCCGGTCTTCCTCAGCTTTAATCTTGGCGGCTTCCTCTGCCTTAATTCGTTCCTGTTCTGCCTCCCACTCTGTTAGTGGACGGCGTACTTCATCTTTCAGCGCGTCCAGACGCTCACGAACAATGCGGCGACTCTCATCAATCTGCTTTGGCAGTGCTTTCAGCTCTGCTACAAGGTCCTTACCGGCGTTGTCGATGTATGTTTTTGAACGCGCGACCTTGTGAGCCATTGACGCGATAGCATCACGACCTTTCTTGGTTGATACATCCGGAACCAGGCTGCGAGCTTCTTTCTCAATTTTTTCAATGATGGGATCGAGCTGCTCGTTATTGGTGAATACAGCCATTGCGCTCGATTTTTCGATAACGACTAAATCCGTTACTTCGCTCATGGTCTCTCCTGAAATTTGGTTGTGCGCTGTCCGTCTGCGATAGCCGGACGAGTATGGGTAGTGAGTGTTAGAGTGGTTATTTGGAGTCTTGCTTTTCGCCGCAGAAAGGGCAGAAATTCATGGAAATTGCGGCTTCACTGCGGGTTAGGTTTTTAGCCATTTCTCCGTTTTTCTTTTTAATGCGATAAGCCAATTTATATTTCATCATCACAACCACTTTCCCAGATAAAAAGTTAAGCCATGAATTCTCCCATCCGGTGTCAAATCCCTTGCTCACCTCAGATCCGTCAGGAACCTTTTCCATTAACCTTTCATGAAGTTTTTCACCAATATCTTTCATGCAATTACACATACCTATCCCTCAGTGACTCAATCCACCACCGAGCCCGCTAAGGTAAACCTCAACGAGCAATTCTTTCGTATAAGTGCGCTCACAGCCGCGGTGAAGGTACAGCTTCCCGCGCTTATGTGCTGATGCTGTCCACGTCGCATCTTTGTGCTTAACCAGCATTCCGGGCTGAACAGCGCCACGGTTAACTTCCTGTGTTCCGTAATGATGTAGGCTCATGATTTACCCTCCACCTGCTGCAATAACCCGGCAATGTGCATCTGCCAGCGGGTCATTGTGATTTTCTCGCGAGGTTTATCGACGGATGAGAGTTGCCACTCGTTGTCGTTGAGTTTTGATGCGTGGTACTGCTTGCCGTTATGGGTGACTGTCATGATTCCTCCCGGGCGCGGAGCATTTCGTCTGCAAACTTATATGCAGCGCTTGCTGCATAATTAACAGCACCATCAGAATCATTATCGATAATCGACGAATTACTAATCATTGCCTGCATCGCTTTCGCAGCGAAGTAGTCACGCAACGTCATGCCGGGTGACGACCATAATTTTTCGTGATTCTCTTCACTTGTCGGGAAGGCTGATTCACATTCTTTGTTGCTCATAATCATCTCCAGAACGTTAAATACTGCTTTCATATCTACCCACACTCATTGAATGCGGAGAGATATGAAAACCCGCCGGAGCGGGTCTATTCGTAGGTGAGGCCTTGGTTTTCGTATTCTTCACCGTAGCCATCGAGCTTCTCTTCAAACATCTCTCGGAGCTTGTTTTTGCCATGCCGCATGATTCCGAAATGGAACACTTCGTTAAGCAAAGCGTCGGCGTTGTTTACGCCGCTGAGATTAACTTTTGGTATTTCGATAGAGCTGCTGCCTTTGATGGTGTCTATCTTCAGAACACATTTACCAGATAGCTGAACCTGCTTAGTTTCCATCGCCTTACCCTCTTGAGCTAATAAAAAGGCCGCCTAAGCGACCCGTCTGATTTCTGAACATGATTAAAAATCATCCCAAACAACATAAGCTTCTTCAGGACCGTCAACCTCGGCGTGACCTTTAAGTCCGCATGCTGGACATTCTGCCGCGTCGTTAAAGTGAATCATTCCAACCGGAGCGGAAGTTGTCACATTAACCGGCGAAGTGCCACACCGAGCGCAATCCAGCCATTCGATAGTCCTAGCTTCTTTAATAGCCATTGCCTCACCTCTAAATAAGTGGAGTAGATTTACCGCGCTGTAATCTGCCCGGATTTACGATGACCCGCTGCGTACAAAGCCACATCTGGCAAACATGCAGATCCGCCTGTATTGCTGTCACGCAGACTACCGAGCGAAGTGGCGCGGTCTACTCGTGAAGGACATCCGCTAAGAATTTCACCAATGCGATTAGCGAAATGTTTCTCAGCTGCTTTCTTTGCATTGAACGCCGCAAGGCGACGCGCCTGATTTCTGTTCATGATGGTTCCCCTTGTGAGTTCTTTGGTGTTGTGGCGGTCGATGCTTATCTTCGACTTGTCTCGATGGACTGCACTTCACCACACCCCAAAGAACTCTCTTTGGCCTCAGATTCTGAGGACTAAATTTTTAATGAGCAGCCTGACTTCCTGTCTGGCGCGGCGAGTAACTCTTGTTGCCGCATCGATGTTTCGTTTCGATGGGTTAATTAAACATCATGTGGATTTGTTAGTCAACACCGTGTGGATTATTTCTGTGTATTTTATTCCTTTCTGTTGATTTTTATGTTGATTTATTTTTTATCAAATGAGGAGTAAGTTAGAAAAAACATCAGCGAGGTGGGCATGAAAAAACAGGATGAGTTTTTTGCTGAACTACACCCACAGGTGGTTGAGGTGCTGGGTATAGCGGTGATGCAGGTGCTGGTTGAGCAGCGTGAGCCAACCAGAGAGGCGCTGATCGAAATGATTCAGGTGCTATGGCAGGAGGAGAATGTGGACCTTGCTGTAGAGCTGGCTATTGATGTTCTGAGTCTACCGAAGGAGTAGGGATCGGGTGGTGACCATCTGGCTGGCAAATGGTCGCGCCAATAACGCGTTACTATAATAATCAGTAAGTTGCACTTGATGGTATGGTGGTGATCATGGGGATCGGCAGTCAATAAAAACCCGGCTCTATGGCCGGATAAAATATAATTTTTTTCTGACTTGTAGATGCCAGGAGCTATTGCGCTTTAATGTAGTTCTTCAGTTTTGCTGTCTGCTCAGCTGCGCCCGGGATGCACCCAAACATATTCGCACATGCCGTTTGAACTACTATTTCGCTTTTATCACCACCAAGTGGTGTCTTAACTACCTGATAGCCGAGGACTGCACTGTTACCGACTGGGCTATATGTTGAGATAACCGTTTCGTCAGCCATTTGAATTTTCCACCCAGAGTTCATGGCTATCCATGCTTTTGCTCTTGACCAGTATGCGTCGCACTGATCTTTGCCCTGGCAGTAAACTGGTTGCTGCGCTTGAGCTGCAATTTGTGGGTCAACCTTCTGAGCGCACCCTGATAAGCCGATGGAAACGAGGAATATTGCTAATATTTTTTTCATGGAACATCCTTGCTGTGTTTAATTTACAAAAATAGTAAAGGCTTAAGCTCGCATTTTGATATTTTCTGGAATCCCCAAAACATCTCATCAGGACACTACAGCAACACCGAGTACCAAAACACGCGACCAATGATTTCCACATCGGCCTCGTTCGCCGTCTCATCTTCACGGTTAAAGCTGCGTATAGTTAACATGCCGCCGGGATTGCGATATAGCTGTTTTATGCGCTTCAACTTGTCGTCTCCGCCGCCTGGCTGAGCGATAGCATACAACTTTCCATCAACTATGCGTTTGTTGTTTGTGTCTACAGCAACGGTAGTACCATCTGGTATCACTGGTTCCATGCTGTCACCCGTTGCTGGGAAGCATAAGACGCCAGAACCATCACTATTGGCTCCAACGCGACGCAATGTCGCTTTTGAAAATCTCAGCTTAAACCCGTTGTGATCTTCGCTATGTACACGCCCATCACCACATGCAAACTCGATATCCTTAAGGAACGGCACTTCGACCTCATCATCTGGTAGTGGCGTGTTCTTGTCCCATGCATCCACGGTTCCCCATTCAGACTCAGGCGGAATCCCGGGATCATCAGATATTTTTGGAGCGCCTTTACCATTTAGAAGCCAATCCAAAGAATATCCATACTTTTCTGAAATTTGCTGAGCAGCCTCACGGCTAATTGAGTCGCGCTTAATCCAGTTGTTAACAGTCTGCGCACTCGCAGAAAGCTGCTCAGCCAAATCCTTTTGTTTCATTCCTTCTCTGGTAAGTAAATACCTGATTCTTTCTGCTATGCCACTCATAAAAACCTCCGCTTACTCCCCATGGTAAACATGATGTGTATTTTTTCCATCACCATGATGTTGATTTAATCCACGACATGAATTAACATGGTGTTGATTAACGTTAACTGGAGTAAGACATGATCAACAAAGCGAAGACTGTTACTCCTCTTGACATGGCTATCAGTGCTGTAGGTGGTTCCCAGAAAATCCTCGCCGAAAAGGTGGGGGTCACTCCTCAGGCCATCAACATGCTTAAAAAGCGAGGCGGAAGCCTCCCGGTTACCAAAATGCGTAAGTATGAAGAAGTAACCGGTCTGTCAAAGGAAGTGCTGTACCCGGGCATTTTTACTGCCTAAGGATCACCGCTCTTTAAAAATCAGCCCCTCAGAAGCTGAGGAAAACTACAAAAGCGCATCGCATGGTGCGCACGTATTTAACTATTTCAACACCAAAGGAATTTACCAAATGGAAACCTTAACAGCACGCAACAATGTAGAAGCCCGACGCATAGAGTCGTGGCTACAGAGAGAGATGGCAGATATTGGTATCACCGATATTGCTCATGAAGCTGGAGTTAACAAATCAACGGTAAGCCGCTGGCGTGAAAACTTGCTGCCGAACATGTCAATTCTGCTCGCCATCGTGTTTAAGCGCCGGATGGAAGCTAAAGGCGAATACCTGGAGGCGTGATGATGTCATTTAAAAATGACGAAAGCCGCTCTGCTGGAACAGAAGCGGCCTTCAATTGGAATTAACTGGATCAATTCACAGGAGTAATTATGCCTAAGAAAACTCGTTTTTACCAGGTGTCAGTACACAAAAATATTACTCGTGACCGGTTCATCAAATCATGTAACCCGGCTGTCGGCGTAAAGCTGAGAGCCATTCTGGAAGAATTAAAGCGTAAGGAGAACGGTCATGAGTAACCTAGCAACAGTTACACCAATCAGGCCGATTCTGGCGGCCGTGGAGCGTCAGGTGGCAGATCTCGATGATGGGTATACCCGCATCGCTAATGAGCTGCTGGAAGCGGTAATGGCTGCCGATTTAACGGCTCGCCAGCTGAAGGTTGTTCTGGCGGTGATTCGAAAAACTTACGGGTTCGGTAAAAAGTTCGACCGCATTACCAATACTCAGATAGCGATGATGACCGGCATTCACCACACGCATGTTTGTAAGGCCAAGAACGAGATGATCGCCATGAACATCATCGTGACAAACGGTCAGGCAATTGGCGTAAATAAGGTGATTTCTGAGTGGAATTTTGAGATTAGCCAAGTTAGCGAATCATTAGCCAAAACAGCTAATAAAACATTAGCCAACTTAGCTAATGCCCATAAGCCAACTCAGCTAAACACAAAAGAAACTATTCAAAAGAAAGAAAAGAAAGAAAACACACAGTCATCTTGCGATGACCGCGGACCGGTTAAACCTGAAAAGCGAAAACCAGTTAATTTCGATTACGACGAATACCTGTCCGCCTACAACGAGATTGCAGGGGAGAGATTGCCTCACGCAGTGGAAGCCAACGAAGAGCGGAAGCGAAAAATTCGCAAACTGGTTAACTCTCTTGCTACCAAAAACATCGACGGATTCCGCGCCTATGTGAAAGCGTTCATGGCAGCTGCCAGACCATTCCATTTCGGTGATAACGATCGTGACTGGGTAGCAAATTTTGATTACCTGCTACGCCCGAAAGTTCTGGTGGCAATTCGTGAGGGAACACTATGAGACAGGATATCGAGGCCAGCGTGATTGGCGGTTTACTTCTCGGCGGACTGACCCCGGCGGCAAGTGACGTTCTAGCCCGGATGGAAGCTGACGCATTCACCATCCCGCTCTACCGGAAAGCCTTTGAGGTGATCCGCAAACAAGCCAGAAATCGCAACCTGATTGACGCTCTGATGGTCGCTGAGGAGTGCGGCGATGAACATGCTACCGATGTGATGATGACCGCCAGAGCATGCCCAAGCGCTGCAAACCTCTCTGGTTACGCCGATATGCTTGCTGACCAGTATCAGCGACGATTGTTCCTGCATGCCATAGACGAGCTACGCGGCGACGTGAGCAACGGAACTCTGGACGGTGCAGCATCAGCAATGGACGAGCTAATGCGTCGCCTGAGTACCATCAGGAAGCCAAAAACAGAAGTTCGCCCGGTAAGGCTCGGCGAAGTGCTGAATGATTACGCCGATACGCTGGAGAGCCGGCTTAAAAATGGCGACGAGTCAGACACCATGAAGACCGGTATCGACGAACTGGACGCCATTACCGGCGGCATGAACGCGGAAGACCTGGTGATTATCGCGGCGCGGCCTGGTATGGGCAAGACAGAGCTGGCGTTGAAGATTGCAGAGGGTGTGGCCAGTCGACCAATGCCCGGCACTGACAGCTTGCGCGGTGTGCTGATTTTCAGCATGGAGATGAGCAACCTCCAAATCGCCGAGCGCAGCATTGCCGGTCGAGAAAACATGTCCGTCAGCGTTCTGCGTAATCCGGCCAACATGGACGACGAGGGTTGGGCGCGGGTGTTCAGCGCTATTTGCCACTTGAAAGACCTGGATGTGTGGATGGTTGATGCGTCGAAGTTGACCGTCGAAGAGATCCGCAGCATCGCCGAACGCCACAAGCAGGAGCACCCGTCACTGTCGCTTATCCTGGTTGACTACCTCGGCCTGATATCCAAGCCGAAAGCAGACCGTAACGACCTGGCGATCGCGCATATCTCCGGCAGCCTGAAAGCCATGGCGAAGGATTTGAAGAGCCCGGTCATCTCATTGAGCCAGCTGTCACGTGACGTTGAGAAGCGCCCAAACAAGCGTCCAACCAACGCTGACCTGCGCGACTCCGGCAGCATTGAGCAGGACGCAGACAGCATCATCATGCTCTATCGAGAAGCGGTGTATGACGAGCACAGCCCCGCGGCGAAATTTGCAGAAATCATCGTTACCAAAAACCGGTTTGGTTCGCTTGGTACTGTTTACCAGCGATTCGTTAACGGTCACTTCATGCCATGTGATCAGGATGAGGCTCGCATGATTTCAACCAGCAAGCCTTCAACTGGAAAACGTTATGCCAAAGGAGCAGACGTATGAGCTTCAAAGAAGCACGTAATACCCGGGAAATCATCGAAGCTGAATATCCGGAATTCCCTGAAACCATTCTCCACGCCGAATTATGGCGGGCATGTGCTCGCGTAGACGGTCGCAGCATCAAGCAGTCGCTCAAAGCCTTTGCTCTGGCGCGTATCGAAAAGGTTGATAGCAAGCCACTTAAAGGCGCACTTGAACAGATGGCCTCCAGCATGTTTCCAGAGACAGAGATAGCCCGTATACGCTCCTGTGTAGGTCGCATGGAGTCGGCATTGGTTAAGACATTCGGAGTGAAGCGAGCATGAACATCATCAAATTAAGCCAGCAGTGCACGATAGAGAAGCAAGGCAAGTATGGATGGGAGCCAGAAACTGTTTATGAGCCCATTTACATTTTTGTAGAGCACATCGAAAGCCTTACTCCAGCAGGAATAACTTACGTGAAAATGCGATCTGGTGAGCGAATTCAGGTGAAGGAGAATCCGGAGGAAATCATAGCGTTGATTAATGGAGAATCCGGTGACGCCTTGAAGACATGGGAAAAGTTAGGGAAAGCATGACATGACTGAACCTTACATAGCAGAGCTATCTGCAAGCGTGGCCGTGATAGTCGGCCTTTTTTATGGCTGGAGGAAATTGTGAAAGTAGAGATGACCGATGATTTCAGCGACAGAAGAGATCACCCACAAAAAGGTGCTCAGCTTGAAGTGAGCGATATCGTTTATTCAGATGGTGAAGTTGAGTATTACGAGTGTGCATGGGGTGACTCCATTCTGGAAATTTACCCGTATGAATGCAGATTAATTTAACAGGCCCGAATGCGGGCCTTTTTTATGAGGGTAGGATTATGACTAGCAGAGAAAAATTTGAGCAAGCCATTAAGGCTCGCTTCGGCGACTTGATTGATTACCGGGTATGCAAAAACTCTGACGGCGAGTACATGGCCTGGGATATGCAGGTTGCATGGTGGGCATGGCAAGCAGCAGAAACAGACATTGAAGTACAGCTCGCTAACGCCGAGAGCAAGTGCAGGGAGCTGGCGTCTGAAGTGAGTGAGTTAAACGAATGCAAAAATATCCTGGAAAAAATTAAGTCAACGTCATGCCATGTTGACACATCTCCAGGTGCTTTTATCCCTAACTCACTTGATGCGTGGGGAAGGCCGGTTCCGCAATATTTACCATATGACTTCTCAGGAAATCCCGGTGCAAGTGCGACTCAATACTGCAACGGCTGGAATGATGCCGGAGGTTACTGGCTAAACCATGTCAAATATTTACAAGAATGCATTCGCAAAGGAGCCGCGCTATGAGCAATCTACTCCCATGCCCATTTTGTGGCGGCGTAGCGCATGTAGCCAGTGAAGCAGATCATCCAGAATATGGCTCTGGCGGTCGATTCTATTTCGTCCGCTGCGGTTCATGCCGCGCTCAATCCGGTAGCAAATATGCCGGGCCTGGTAATGACTGTCATATTTTTTATTCAGAGGTTAGGGATGAGTGGAATCAACGAGTAAAAGGAGCAGCCCAATGACAGCACTCAACAAGCAGGCGTTGCGGAGTAAGGCGCGGTCAGCAAGCGCAGGCGAATGGATTAAAGAGTCTGGTGATGGTTGGGAGGCTATTTGCAGTTCTGACGACCAGGCTAACGCCGGATTTATCATCGCGCACTTTGAAGGTCCAGACGCGAAGGAAAACAGAGAGTTTGTGCAGGTGGCAAATCCTGCCACCGTGCTGGAGCTGCTGGATGATCTGGAGAAAGAAAAAGGTTACGCCAGCACATACGAGGCTGAAAAGTGGCATTACCACGGATTAGCTGAATCGGAAGGCGAGCGTGCAGACAGAGCAGAGAAAGCACTGGAGGCCGCAGAGAAGCGCATAGATGAACTTTCTGCGAGCCACAGCAAACTGCGTGACACGATAGCCGCCATCCACAACACAATTCGAATGGACGGCGGATATACGCCACTGGCAGCAATACTTAACGCTGCTAAACGCGCATATGAAGAATCAGCAAGCACCGCTGGCATTGGCGTGAAGGGGGAGTGAGCATGGAGCGTGAATATTTCATTCTAAGCACAGTACACACCCAGCGCGGTGACCCGTATATCACGCTGTGGGCAGCAGACGATAGCGGATACCGGTGCCGTTGCCACACGGCAGGTCGTTACGCTGAAAGTCATGTGCTATCTAACCTCGGATACTACAACAATGGCGTACAGACGATGGCGGTTCCGTGTGATGTCGCAGAGCCATTATCTCACTCTGTCGCTAAAGGATTCTTTGACGATAACGATGGTAGATGGCTTCGCAATAACGCAGAGACCTGGAAAGAACTTATGAAGCATGCCATTGCTGTTCCGAAGCATACTCCAGCACCACAATATCGCGGAGCACCGCGTAATCTTGAGGACTAACCCATGACAACTAACAACCACCCGGCGCACGGTCATGTATCACTCGATCGCCTGCACCAGATAAGCGAAATACTCAGCAAAGCAGCAGCACAAAGCGACGGCGGTAATCTCGGCTACGCAATGGCTGACGCTGTGAAGGTGATTAATGGGGCGATTGCAGCGTTTAGTGCTGAGCCTGTGGCGTGGCGTTATCGTTATGTGCATACGCCAAAGACAGAAGAAAATGGCTATCCATTCACCACAGAGTGGAAACTTTTCGATAGCGAGGATGAGTGTAACCCGTCTGATTGTTTTGAACGACAGCCACTCTACACCGCACAGCCAGCGCCTAGATTTATTCCAGCCGAACTAACCCGAGAAGAGTACAGGCGTAGATTCATGATGGAAGACAACTTCGATGACACTTATCGAGGAGGATGGAACGCATGCCGCGCCGCCATGCTTCAGGCTGGCAACTCTCCGGCAACTCCGGATGGTTGGTGTCGCACTTGCCGCCCCGTAACGATGAGTGACATGCGATTTGTCGTTTGCCCTGACTGTGGAAACAAACGCTGCCCTCGCGCCAATGACCACAGGAATGTTTGCACAGGAAGTAACGAGCCAGGACAGATTGGTAGCGCATATCCAGCAGCACCGCAGCAGGAGGAATGATGGACGATAACAGCGATAACGTCATCCAACTGGTACAACCAAAATCGGAAGAGGAAAAACTTCTAAACGTCGTTGTGACTGATAGAAAAAGTACCGGTCAGAAATACTGCAAACATAGCCAGACGCAAATATCTGAAGCCAATCGCACGCTTGTTTGCCGCCAGTGCGGGTCAATGCTTGATCCGTTCGAGGTGATTCTTGACCGCGCGCGGAACGCTGAAAACATTGTATTTGAGATTAAATCACTCTACGCAAAGCGCGATGAGTTGCGCGAGTCCGTAGCCAATCTCGAGCGCGAAGAGAAGAACGCCAAAGCTCGGTTACGCTCCGCCAGAACGTCAATCCTCTTTGCCGAAAACGACCTGAAGAATACTGAGCAGGGAGTTAAACAGTAATGCCTAAATCCGCAGCAGAACGCAAAGCCGCGCAGGAGGTAATGAGTGCAAGAGTTTATCCTGCACGAAACAAATAAAGCTCAACTCTGGTCACTTCTCAAAGAAATCCTCTCTACCGGCAAACGCTGGCGCATAAAAATATCTGAGTATCGCGAACGTCGTTCACTATCACAAAATAGCCTCCTCTGGAAATGGAACTCTGAAATAGCAGAGCAACTAACTGCTGTCGGCTCAGAGCGCTTTTCCGATGAGGAGGTTCACGAGTGGCTCAAGGATATGTATTGCCCAGCTAAGCCGGTAACCATTTCAGGAATGACCAGGTACGTTAAATCAACCCGGAGACTGGATATCGGAGAGATGCACAAATACCTAACCGACATTGACCAGTGGGCTAACCAGAAGGGATTGCGACTGACCATCCCTGAAAGTTGCGAGTACCGGGAATTACAACGGAGGCAGAACGAGTGAAGCTAAAAAGCACAACTCAAATTGCACTGGATAATCTGATATTCACTCCCACCAAACGAAGTCGAAACAAACCCAAGCCGATCCCCACGGCATCCGAAGTAAAAAGCTACGACCCGACCTATCCACTTATAGCCAAGCGCTGGTTACGCGTTAAGGCGAGGAGGAGAACTGCGTGAATGTTTATGAAAAAATAGACGGTTCAAACTGGCGAAACATATGGGTAGCTGGCGATCTGCATGGTTGCTACACCAATCTGATGAACCGGCTTGATGAGCTGAAATTCGACACGGCGAAAGACCTGCTGATCTCCGTTGGTGACCTGGTCGACCGCGGAGCTGAAAACGTCGAATGCCTTGAGTTGATCATGATGCCATGGTTCCGCGCTGTACGTGGCAATCACGAGCAGATGATGATCGACGGCCTGTCTGAGTTTGGCAACGTCAATCACTGGCTGATGAATGGTGGTGGTTGGTTCTTCAACCTTGACTATGACAAGGAGGTGCTGGCGAAAGCTCTGGTACATAAAGCCGCAGAGTTGCCACTCGTAATCGAACTGATTACCGGTGATAAGAAGGTGGTTGTCTGCCATGCAGACTATCCTTCCGGAGTTTATGAGTTCGGCAAGGATATTGATGCTCATCAGGTAATCTGGAACAGGGAGCGGATCTCCAGTTCTCAGGATGGGAATCACCACGAAATAACCGGCGCCGATCTGTTTATCTTCGGTCACACTCCAGCCCGCCAGCCACTGAAATACGCCAACCAGATGTACATCGACACTGGCGCAGTGTTCTGCGGAAACCTAACGCTGGTACAGGTTCAGGGAGAAGAAAATGGCTAAGCAACCGAGGCGACGGTGCAAAAACGAAGAGTGCCGTGAGTGGTTCCATCCAGCATTTGCCAATCAGTGGTGGTGCTGCGCAGATTGTGGAACGAAGATAGCGCTCGAACGACGAAGCAAAGAGCGTGAAAAAGCAGAGAAAACCGCAGACAAGAAACGACGACGAGAGGAACAACAGCAGAAAGACAAACTCAAGATTCGAAAGCTCGCCTTAAAGCCCCGCAGTTACTGGATTAAACAAGCCCAACAAGCAGTAAACGCCTTCATCAGAGAAAGAGACCGCGACTTACCCTGTATCTCGTGCGGAACGTTCACGTCTGCTCAGTGGGATGCCGGTCACTACCGGACGACTGCTGCGGCACCTCAACTCCGATTTGATGAACGCAATATCCATAAACAATGTGTCGTGTGCAATCAGCACAAGAGCGGGAACCTCGTTCCTTATCGCGTGACGCTCATCGACCGTATAGGGCAGGCGGATGTAGATGAAATCGAGTCTGACCATCATCGCCATCGCTGGACTGTAGAAGAGTGCAAGGCGATCAAGTCTGAATATCAGCATAAGCTGAAAGACCTGCAGAGAGTAAGAGGTGAAGCGGCATGAAGCAGGAAATCATCGAAGCGCTCCGCATCAGGTGGGTTCGACTTCAGCTATTACCGCGCGGCAGAACCTTTCCAGACAACTACATCATTCTTCGTCAATTTTACCGGTTATACAGGAGGCCAGAATGGCAGTAAGAGAGCTGAATTTAACCAAGGATCAGCATGACTGGCTTAATGGGCATCTTGAATTGTGGGGGGCATGGGTATATTCAGGCCGACTGGAAAAGCGAATGAGCAGCGTAATAGCTCAATTCATGGAAAGAGTCGAACCATCTCGGGTAATGACCAGGCCAATGTGTAATGACGATGACGGAATGTTGATTTCTCAGGTCGTAGATTCCGTTATGCGCATCGACACAAAGGCCTTTGGCATTCTGCTTAGCTACTACTCTCACGGGTCGTCCAAGAGAGCCATTGCATCTTACTATCACGCTACCGCAAAGCCTCGCAAAATGGCTGGCAGAAGCGGGGAAAGTTGGCGTCGTCCGTCTCTGTCAACTTGCAGAAATGAGATTGATGAAATCCTCCGTGCATCGCTCTTTGTTCTGTATCAGCCAATGCAAGATGCTTTTAAAAACCGCAAACGTGTAGATAAAGTTAAACATATTGCATTTAAAAGTCTTGACATTGCATTATCCATTTAGCCATAATTAGTAGGTAAGCTGCCGTTAGTGACTCTTAAGTTGCTACGGTGGCTTTTTTTGTATCTGCATAACAGGTAAGAGCATTCCAAGTGGTTGCGCAGCCGCTCTTGAATTCACCCTTAAGCTGGGAGTGCTCTTTCCGTTTGGCAGATTCACCAGGTGGTGGCTAGTGCTTCTGGGGCTCTAGTTTGTTGGTTCAATTCCGTCATCTGCCGCCAAATTCCTACCAGGACCATAAGAGCGAAAGCTCAACGCACTACCCTCATCTTGCCAGCCGCGCCGCTGGCTTTTTTATTGCAGGTCGCAGATATCACTTTCAGATGCCACGTAGCTATCAGAGTCTGACGGCCTTTTTCCTACAAACACACAGCACCCCGTTACTTCGGAGGTGATATGGCTAAACGTATGCAAGATAAAGAAAGCATTGCCGGAGTGTCATGGCTGATTGTCCTTGCTCTGTCATGCTGGGGCGGACTGGTCCGATACCTTATTGACGTGAAGCAGAACAAAGCCACCTGGAGCTGGATCAACGCGCTGGCGCAAATCGCAGTATCCGGCTTTACCGGTCTCATTGGTGGCCTGATCAGCGTTGAAAGCGGGCTTAGCCTTTACATGATTCTGGTTACGTCAGGAATTAGCGGGGCAATGGGCTCCGTTGCACTGACGTACTTCTGGGAACGTCTGACGGGGATGAAAAATGCAAACCAGTGAGAAAGGAATAAAAAATATTAAGGATTTCGAGGGGTGCAGTCTTACTGCATATCCAGATCCTGGAACTGGTGGTGCTCCATGGACCATTGGCTATGGGTGGACTCATCATGTAGATGGAAAGCCAATTAAGCCTGGAATGACTATTAAGCAGGAAACTGCTGATCGTCTGTTAAAAACTGGCCTGGTGAGCTATGAGAATGACGTTCTCAAAATGACAAAGGTTAAATTAACTCAGGGACAGTTCGATGCCCTGGTTTCATTCGCTTATAACGTCGGGTCACGAGCACTATCAACATCTACTCTTCTGAGAAAGCTGAATGATGGAGATATGAAGGGAGCTGCAGATGAATTTCTGCGCTGGAATAAAGCTGGTGGAAAAGTCCTGAATGGGCTTACCCGTCGGCGTGAGGCGGAGCGCGCTCTGTTTCTATCGTGATTGGCACACTGGTAAGGAGTTACTGGTTGCAACTGCTTGTGGTGGCGGTAATCAGCGTGTTGGCGTTCTTTATGAACCACTATCGCGACAACGCCATTACCTATAAAGACCAACGCGATAAAGCCACTGAGCAGCTCAGCCTAGCGAAATCCACCATCAAAGACATGCAGACCCGCCAGCGTGATGTCGCAGCACTGGATGCCAAATACACTCAGGACTTAGCTGATGCGAAAAAGCAGCTTGATGATTTGCAGCGTTGCGTTAGTGATGGCAAGTGTGGGTTGCGCGTCAACGCCAGATGTCCCGCGAACGGAACGGCCAGCACCGGCAGCCTGGGCGATGCTTCCGGCCCCCGACTTACAGACGCCGCTCAACGGGATTATTTCACCCTCAGAGAGCGAATCGTCACAGTGACGAAGCAGGTCGGCTATTTGCAGGACTACCTCAAGACGCAATGTATGACATATCCATTAAATTGATATGATCGCCATAAAATCTTCTCAAAGTTTAGTACATTATTATTTTCGGATAAGGAGATAATAATGCGAACAGATCTTGAATACTTAAAAGGAATGCTCTCTGTATTCCTCAACTCAGAAAGCACATTCATTACCACCATTCAGCTTAACGAAGCTGGATATGACATTGGTTCTGAGAAGGGGATGTTTCACTACATGCAATTGATTGAGCAGGGTTTTATAAGCAACAGGAATATGGAAACACGTGATCCTAGACGTTTGGGGTACATGTATCACTTAGGTGGTATGGCAGCGATTGACGTGGACATTAGACTAACTACAGACGGTCAAGATTTTGCTACAGCGCTTGACAGTAAAGATGTTTTTGCACGATTGAAAGAGATAAGTAACGAACCGCTTGCTGTCATGAAGGAAGTAGGTGTCGAGCTTCTAAAATCCTACGCAAAAAAGAAATTTGGTCTTTCAGATTAACCGCCTAAGGGCGGTTTTTTGTTACCATTACCATGGGCAGACTCATCGTAATGGCAATATCCCCTGCAACGGATAATCAACCAAATATCCTCAAGAGCGGATAAAGAGGCCCTCAATGTCCGACATCTACCAAATCACGTTAACCACCCAAACAGGCGAAACCTTCACGGGCAAGATGTCACGACGTCAGCCTGAGCTGGTGAATGGTTTTATGCCGCTGGCGACCGAGACGGGAGAGTGGCTGTATTTCGCACCTGCCGATGTGAAGCGCGTGCAGTTCACGCCAGTACCGGCAGAGCAGGCCGAACAGTCATTAGAAGAATAAAATGAGTAAAGAACGGCAAGAAGTTAAAAGGCCTACCGTGAGATAGGCCGAAATCTTAGTCTTTCATAAATTTCTCACGACGGTAATCGTCATAACCACTTTGTTCGCGACAGTCTTCGCAGAGTAAGCCGCCATGCTCCCATGTGTGTTCATAAGCCTCATCAAGCTCTGCACCTTCCAGAACTTTTCCGCAACCGTTGTGATGTCCACCAGGATCGGTATAACCCTCACAACCATGACTCATAAACGGTTGTAATACTCTCTTTTGTGCCGGTGATAAAGTTGCATATCCTTTGTCGATAGCAAGCTTGGCAATGCCTGATACTTTTCCGTCCTCGTTATGGAAAACATCATTCTTTAACAGTGTCTCGAGCAAATTCTCTTCAATACCCATGGATCCTCCTTATGAAAACTCTTTAATAATCGACTAAAAGTAGGAATTATTTAGTGATTTTGAGCAAATCATGAGGAGTAAATCACATTAAATAGTGTTCGAATAAACGGAGTTGCACATGGCTAATGATGACGATCGCAGGCCATATCCGCCAGTTAACTTCATCGACTCCGAAAACTGGCAGCCATACACCAGGCTTATCCCCGCCAATGAGGTTCACGAGTGGATAAACCTGCAAATCCTAAGCGATACCGGCAGCATCCATAACCCCGACCATGGACACCTTCTTGATGCTGATCTCTGCTTCATGTGGGCATCTGACTCGTTCGCTAAGAAGGGGCGCTACGTTCTCGGTCAGGCCGAACAGGTAATGCTCCGCGCCGGTGGTTGGCAGAAAGCCAGAATGGAACAACAGATGTATGAATGGTTCGGGCGCATCCCGAAGTTCATCATTACGCTGGCAGCCGATTACTGCTCACAATGCAGTGACCTCGAATTCTGCGCTCTGGTAGAGCATGAGCTTTACCATATTGCCCAGGCCACAGATGACTTCGGCGCGCCTAAATTCAACAAAGAGACCGGTCAACCAGTGCTAACACTGCGCGGCCACGACGTCGAAGAATTCACTGGTGTCGTACGTCGATACGGTGCCAGCAAAGAAGTACAGGAGCTCGTTGATGCGGCCAATGCGCCTGCAGAAGTGGCTCACATCGATATAGCCAGGTCATGCGGTACATGCATGTTAAAGCTGGCCTAACAATATGACTGATTATGACAGGCAGGTAATCTATGGCGACACTGAAAGGTGAGGTCAAAGCCTTCATCGTTCAGTCTCTTGCCTGCTTCGATACTCCATCCCAGGTGGTTGAGTCGGTCAAAAAAGAATTTGGCCTGAGCATCACTCGTCAGCAGGTCGAATCCCACGACCCGACGAAAGCGAACGGCAGGGGGCTGGCTCAGAAGTGGGTTGAGTTATTTCACGAAACCCGTAAGCGCTTTCAGACCGAATTAAGCGACATCCCGATCGCCAACAAAGCCTATCGTCTCCGTGCGCTTGACCGGATGATGACCAAAGCCGAGAGCATGCGAAACATGGCGCTGGCGGCCTCCATTATGGAGCAGGCCGCCAAAGAGTGCGGGGATGCGTACAGCAACAAACAGAAGGTCGAGCACACCAGCCCGGACGGGACAATGACTCCGAAGCCGACCATCATCCAGCTACTCCCCGTTGAGCCGAAAGCATGAGTGAAGCCGTTCAACTGCCGATCCCCGCTAAGCTTGCGCCATTGTTCACTGCCGTGAATAAGCGTTACCGGTGCTCGCACGGTGGACGTGGCAGCGCCAAGACGCGCACCTTCGCACTGATGACTGCCGTAAAGGCGTATCAGTCGATGATGAACGGTGAGAGCGGCGTAGTGCTCTGCGCACGTGAGTTCATGAACTCGCTGGAAGAGTCGAGCATGCAGGAAGTGAAGCAGGCGATCCTGTCTGTTCCATGGCTGGCTTCCAACTTTGACATCGGCGAGAAATACATCCGCACCATTGACAAGAGCGTTAACTATGTCTTTTGCGGTCTGCGGCATAACCTCGACAGCATCAAATCGAAAGCGCGCATCCTACTCTGCTGGGTGGACGAGGCTGAATCAGTCAGCGAAATAGCCTGGCAGAAGCTGAACCCGACCGTTCGTGAAGAAGGATCAGAGATTTGGGTAACGTGGAACCCGGAGCGCGACGGTAGCGCCACGGACAAGCGTTTCCGCAAAGAAGTTGGCGACGACTGCATCACCGTTGAGATGAACTATACGGATAATCCGTGGTTCCCTGACGTGCTGGAAGGTGAGCGACAGAACGATCAGCGCCGTCTTGACCCGGCAACATACGCGTGGGTGTGGGAAGGCGCTTACCTCGAAAACTCTGATAAGCAGGTGTTGGCCGGTAAATACCGGATCGCTGAGTTCTCGGACCAACTATGGAAAGAGGCCGAACGATTGTTCTTCGGTGCTGACTTCGGTTTCGCCAAAGACCCTAACGCACTGGTGCGTTCGTTCATCCTGCACAACCGGCTGTACATCGAATACGAGGCATACGGTCAGCAGACAGAGCTCGACCACATGCCAGAGCTATACGACACAATTCCCGGATCGCGTGACTGGCCCATCAAGGCTGACTCCGCTCGACCCGAGACGATTAGCTATCTCAAGCGGCAGGGATTCAACATCTCAGCTGCCGAGAAATGGCAGGGGAGCGTTGAGGACGGTATCGCCCATCTTCGCGGTTTCGACGAAATCATTATCCACCCGCGTTGCAAGAACGTGGCGCGTGAGGCTCGCATGTGGTCGTACAAAACGGACCGCATCACCGGCGAGGTGTTACCTAAGCTAGCCGATGGCTATGAGCACTGCTGGGACGGTATCCGCTACAGCCTCGACGGTCACATTAAGCGCAAGGGCAAGATGGCAGGGATGATGATTCCAAAGCGCCTGCAAGGGCGTTAAACTGAGTAATAGGTGGCTAGGGTAGCTCCCGAAGAGCGGCATCGTCACCGCCTGCCACTCCTACATTGACGAGCAACTAAGACGAGGTTGTGTATGAGCAAAGCAAAGATTAACAATACTGTTCGCATCTCATTCACCGTGATTGATGAAAATGGTGAAGAAACTTTAAATCGCGATTACTTTCTGCCGTTTGAGAAAATTAAGCAGGCGAGTTTCCCTGTTCTTCCTGACGTTGCGCAGACTGAGGCGCAAAAGTTTCACGAAGCTGCTGTGATGATGGACTGCTTTGGAAAGTAGGATCTTCACATGAAAGTATGGGTTGTAATCTCAGGCACTCCGTACGAATCGTCGGAAGCTATCGAAGGTGTCTACTCCTCTGAAGAAAAAGCAGAAGAAAAGCTTTCAACGCTCAAGAATGACTCTCTCAACTACGCATACATGGAAGAGTGTGAGGTCGAATAACAAAACCAAACAAAGATAGGTCGCCTAGGCGGCCTTTTTTATTGCCATAAATCCAAGTAAAGGATGCAACATGACCTTAATAGCGTCGCTCGTTGCGCTTCTTATAGTGGCGTTTGTGATTGTGATGAGCTGGACAGGTCATGCTGCTCCTATTCCTCCCAGGCGCAAGCCTAAACCTTTGAGCGGATATCAGCCAACACGAACAGCCAAATCAGGAAAAGTATTGCCGCCACCTAAAAATCGCTAACGGACAAACCATGACTGACCAATTAACTCTCGCCGTCAACCATGCGTTGAACGATGCGCGGATGGCGCGCGCCCGAATGGGGCTGATGGCACCAACAATGGGGCTGGACAATAAGCGCCATTCTGCATGGTGCGAGTATGGCTTCCCTGAGCAGGTAACCTACGAAAACCTTTATGCCCTGTACCGTCGCGGTGGTATCGCTCACGGTGCCGTTGAGAAGCTGGTGGGCAAATGCTGGCAGAATAACCCGGAAATCATCGAGGGTGACGATGCCGACGAGAGCAAGGATGAGACAGCTTGGGAGAAGAAGTCCAAACAGGTATTCACCAACCGGTTCTGGCGCTCATTCGCTGAGGCGGATCGCCGTCGCCTTGTCGGTCGTTATGCAGGCATCCTCCTGCACGTCCGCGATGAAAAAGACTGGAACCTTCCGGTTACCAAAGGGCGAGGGTTGCAGAAGGTTTCCGTGGCGTGGGCCGGATCGCTAACGGTGAGCGAGTGGGACACTGGGCTGAACTCGAAGACTTACGGTCAGCCGAAAATGTGGCAGTACGCCGAACGCTTGCCGAATGGTTCAAGTCGCCGCGTCAATATCCACCCCGATCGCGTTTTCATCCTTGGTGATTACTCAGACGATGCTATTGGCTTCCTTGAGCCAGCTTATAACGCCTTTGTGAGCCTGGAGAAGGTAGAGGGCGGGTCTGGTGAGTCATTCCTGAAGAACGCCGCTCGCCAGCTTAATGTCAACTTTGAGAAGGAAATCGACTTCAAAAATCTTGCGTCACTTTATGGCGTGAGCATTGACGAGTTGCAGGATAAGTTTAACGAAGTTGCCGGGGAAATGAACCGTGGCAACGATGTTTTGATGACAACCCAAGGGGCCACGGTCACACCGCTGGTGACTGCTGTAGCTGATCCTTCAGCGACCTATAACGTCAACCTGCAAACCGCTGCCGCCGGTGTTGATATCCCCACGCGCATCCTGGTTGGTAACCAGCAGGCCGAACGCTCCAGCACCGAAGACCAGAAATACTTTAATGCTCGTTGTCAGTCGCGCCGCATAGACCTCGCTTTCGAGATAGAGGACTTCTGCGACAAGCTTATTGACCTGCAAATCATCGACGCCGTCAGCCAGAAAGCAGTTATCTGGGATGACCTTAACGAACAGACCGGTACTGAGAAGCTCACTAACGCCAAGGCCATGGGCGAGATTAACCAGACCATGCAGGGCAGCGGCGATGAACCCGCGTTCACCCGTGAAGAGATTCGCACGGCTGCGGGCTATGACAATGATGACGAAGAGCCTTTAGGAGAAGAGGATGGCGACGAAGAAGACGAAGCCACCGATTCTGCCGCGTAATTATCAGGATCCGACAGGGGCCGATGCGCTGGAACGCCGGGCAATGAAAGATTTCGCCAGGCGGATGAATAAGATTGGCAAAGCGTACAAATCAGCACTCGACAAAATACCTTCCTCCCTCGCAGTAAACGCCAGATACGAATACCAGCTAAACCCAACGCTACTTTCCATCATCCTGAACGATGCCAGTTACCTGGTTGATCAGGTGCTGCTTGAAGGTGGCGATTACGACCTGTGGTTTTACGAGTATATCGATCTGGCTTCGGAGAAAGGGACCGGGCAGTCGTTCTACAACCTCAGCCAGCAGTCGCCGGTGTACGCTGCTGGTCGTGAGTCGTTAGCGTCCATCCTCGCAAGCGACCCATATCAGCAACGAATGGCGCTGGTGCATGCGCGTGTATTTGAGGAAATGAAGGGGCTGACGGCTGACGTTAAGCGAGACATGGCCCGAGTGCTGACAGATGGAGTGGGGCGCGGGCTTAATCCGCTGGATATTGCCCGCAACCTGACTGACCAGACCGGCATCGAGAAACGCCGGGCTAACCGTATAGCGCGAACTGAAGTTACTACAGCTCTGCGCCGGGCTAAGTGGGATGAGGACCAGGAGGCGAATGACCTCTTCGGCCTGAAAACGTTACTGGTCCATATCTCGGCGCTTTCACCGACAACCCGGCATACGCATGCAGTGCGCCATGCCCACCTCTACACCAATGAAGAAGTGCGTGACTGGTACAGCAAAGATGGCAACTCCATCAACTGCAAATGCAGCCAGCAATCGGTGCTGGTGGATGCGGACGGTAAACCAGAGTACCCGGACACTATCACGAAACTCAAACAGGAATATAAATCGATGCAGGCGCGCGGTTACGCCTGGGCGGAGAAATAACTCATGAAATTCCAGGTAAACCACGAAGCAAAGCGTCCAATCCCGGCGCCGAAACATGGTGAGCATATTCAGGTCAATATCACCACGAAGGTGAACAGCCAGTCTATCCGGCGCGAAACATACAACGGGCGTGAGCATCTGGTGCTGCCGAGCTACACGCTGCCGGCGAACGTCGTCATGAATGGCGGCTTGTACACGCAAGAGCAAATCGACGCCCACTATAAGGGGCTGGAGGGTACCCTGGCACCGCTTGGGCACCCTCAGGTTAACGGTCAGTTCGTGTCTGCTTTCTCCCCGGAGGGGATTAACGCGGGCCATATCGGCGCGTGGAACCGCAACGTTAAGAAGTCCGGTAATCGCATCTACCTCGAAAAGTGGGTTGATGTGGCCCGTGCCAGCGAGTCGGAAGGTGGAAGGGAGCTTCTTGAGCGTGTCGCTGCCATTGAGCGCGGTGAAGACGTTCCGCCGATTCATACCAGTGTTGCCGCATTCCTCGACCAGCTTGAACCGAACGAGCAACAACGCGCTACCGGTGCTGACTGGGTGGCGAAGATTCACAGCATGGACCACGACGCAATCCTGCTGCACGAAGTCGGAGCCGCCACCCCTGAGCAGGGCGTTGGCCTGATGGTCAATGCCGATCTGGCCCAACCGCTCAAGGCTAATTCAGGCGCGTTGGTGGGTGAATCCTACCGTGAGCGCGAACAGCGTCTTGACCGCGCAGCCAAAGCAAAGTTTGCATCGGGACCGGATGAATACGCCTGGGTAGCTGACTTCACTGACTCGCAAGCGGTAATCATCCGTAACGGCGGAACCGCTGAGGTGTTTGGCTACAAGTCTGAGGGCGGCGTTATCGCCTTCGACGATACCGGCACCGCAGTAGCGCGCCAGGAGTCGTGGGTGGCGGTCGTCGCTAACAAATTCAAAGCTCTATTCACACCGCAGGAACAGCCTGCGCCAAACCACAAAACGGAGGGCGACATGCCTTTAACCAAAGAAGAACTGGAACAAATCGGCAGCATGATCGGCCAGGCTGTTGCGACCAATACTGAAGCGGCTATTAAGCCTCTTGCGGAAAAGGTTGATGCGCTACAGGCCAACCAGAAGCAACTCGCTGACACCCTGACCGCCAATTCACGCGCTGAAGAGAAATCCAAGCGCGATGCGGTTGCTAAGGTCCATGGCGACATCGTGGCCAACGCGCTTTCTGGCGATGCGCTGGATGCAATGTTCAAGTCGCTGGGCGAAGCTGCTCCGCTGGGCACCAACAATGCTCAACAGCACAAAGAAACCGGCGCACCTGCCGCAGACGAACACTTCAAGTAAGGAGCCGGAATAATGCCACGTTATCGTCGCGTTAATATCGACGGTCAGTCTCTGTACAAGACCGAAACCCGCACTACGGCCGCTGCGCTGCTACCGGGCACCGCCGCAACCATCAACTCATCCGATGAATTCGCTCAGGCTACTGCGCTAACCGGCCGCCTGTACATCATCGATGTTGGTTACCACCAGGGCCTGACAATCACCGAAGAAATCCCTGCCGGGGATTCGGCAGTAGGTAACTACGTCGAAGAAGGTCGTGAGCTGGCGCTGCGTTGCCTGCCTGGTGCGTATAAAAAAGACAGCCCGATCAAGCTGGGCACTGCCGGTCAGTTTACCCTGGCAACCGATGACACTGATTCAGTGATCGGATACAGCCAGGATGAATACACCATCGCGGCCAGCACCACCGACTTCATCCGCGTGCGCATGCGCGTTGGCAC
Organism: Citrobacter sp. RHBSTW-00599; assembly: GCF_013784065.1. Classification (NCBI taxonomy): domain Bacteria; kingdom Pseudomonadati; phylum Pseudomonadota; class Gammaproteobacteria; order Enterobacterales; family Enterobacteriaceae; genus Citrobacter; species Citrobacter sp. RHBSTW-00599. Next base: position 1,577,006 of record NZ_CP056717.1, read on the forward strand.
TGCCGCCGCTGCTGGCGCGTAACAAAAGGACAAAAACATATGTACTTCTCAAAAGAGACGCTGGCGACTAACTCCCGCCTTGGCGGGCACTGGAGTGAGCTGTGGGCAAACCGCAACATGTGGAACCTACAGAACGATTCCATCATTGCAGCTAACCGCGCAATCATGACGCCTGACATGCTGGCCTGTAACGCCGTTGGCGGTTTCTCCCGTGACTTCTGGGCTGAGATTGACAACCAGGTGCTGCAACTTCGGGATCAGGAAGTTGGCATGGAAATCGTGAACGACCTGATCGGAGTTCAGACGGTGCTGCCGGTAGGTAAAACCGCCAAGCTGTATAACGTGGTAGGCGATATCGCTGATGACGTGTCAGTAAGCATCGATGGCCAGGCGCCGTTCTCCTTCGACCACACTGACTACGCGAGCGACGGCGACCCGATTCCGGTGTTCACTGCTGGTTACGGTGTTAACTGGCGTCATGCTGCTGGCCTGAACTCTGTGGGCATCGACCTGGTGCTGGACTCGCAGATGGCGAAGATGCGCAAGTTCAACCAGAAGCGCGTCAACTACTACCTGAACGGCAATTCAAAAATTCAGGTTCAGTCCTATCCTGCGCAGGGCATCAAGAACCACCGCAACACCAAGAAGATTAACCTCGGATCTGGTGCTGGTGGCGCGAACATCGACCTGACCACCGCTGACATGACTGCGATCTTTGCGTTCTTCGGTAAAGGCGCATTCGGTACTACCGCCCGCACGAACAAAGTCGCCGCATACGATGTAATGTGGGTTTCCCCGGAAATCTGGGCAAACCTGGCGCAGCCGTACGTGGTGAATGGCGTTGTAAGCGGCACTGTATTGCAGGCGGTTCTGCCGTTCGCGCCGGTGAAGGAAATCCGCATGAGCTTCGCGCTGACCGGTAACGAGTTTATCGCGTACGTTCGTCGCCGTGACGTGATCTCTCCACTGGTGGGCATGGCCGTAGGTGTTGTTCCGCTGCCGCGCCCACTGCCTAACGTTAACTACAACTTCCAGATCATGTCTGCTGAAGGTCTGCAAATCACCGCAGACGATCAGGGCCTGTCTGGCGTTGTCTACGGCGCTAACCTGGCGTAAGGAAACAGCATGGCTAAATACGAAGTTGTGCGCCCATGGTTCGGCGTGAAGGTTGGCGACGTGGTGGAGTTGAAAGAGCTTCATCCGGCGTTGAAGTCTAACGTTCGGCTGATGAAAGGCGAAGCTGGTGGCGAGCTGAAACCAGCAACACCTGATGCCGGTACTGGTGAGAAATCTCGCAAAGAGATTATTCAGGACCGCCTTACTGAACTGGGCATTGAGTTCAAGGGCACCCTGGGCGCGGAAAAGCTCAGTGAGCTGTTGCCAGATGGCGAACTCGAAAAGCTTTTCCCTGCTGAATAACAGCCGCCGCTAAGGCGGTTTTTTTATGCCCTCTTCGGAGGGCTTATCAGAGGCCCGCATGATTACCACAGACCAGGCCAAAGAATATCTGAAGTCAGTCGGTATCACTCTGCCTGATTTTATCTTAGAGGCGCTCGTAGAGCAGGCCAACAGCATTCAGGAATGCCTCGATGCGCACTACTCACCAGCTACAGCGCTACTGATTCAGTCCTACCTGTTGGGCATGATGGCTCTGGGGCAGGGCGACAAGTACGTATCCAGTCACACCGCGCCGAGCGGGGCGTCAGAATCATTCCGCTTTCAGTCGTTCTCAGATCGTTGGAAGGGTTCGCTAAACCTGCTCCGCGGGCTGGATAAGTATGGCTGTGCTAACTCCCTGATCCCTGCCGACCCGACAGCAACACCGGCTTTTGCTGGCATCTGGATCGGGAAGGGCGGCTGCATGTGCGTGGATAAGTGATGACTTACAAATCAGTAAAGCACGGTCTGCCTCGTTCATTCGTCCGCGTCTGGGTGATGACCGATACCGGGCGGGAGACTACCGGCTACGTTAAATCGGACGGCGAGTGGTTCATCAACTGCCCGCGCATCCGGGCGACTGGCGCGAAGGTGCTGCGCTGGAAGGAGGGCTGATGTCATCGGTAGCGAACTGGAGCTATACCGCGACGGCGACCATCTGGCGAAAGCTGGAAGGCAATGACGAATACGGCGACTCGATGGGCTATGCCGAACCCGAGCAAATCCTCTGTGATTACGAGGGCGGGCTCAGCAAGAAGTTAGCCAGCCTGGGCGCCGAAATCGTCGTGAAGAATACCGTCTGGACGGAGTTCGCTCTCGCGGCCGCTGGTGATTATCTGCTGATTGGCGTATCGACCGAAGCGGACCCTGTTGTGGCCGGTGCCGACGAGGTGCGGCAGGTTATCCGCTACGCCGACACGTTCGAGCGCCTGGCGGATGATTACGCCATCCTGACGGGGGTGTAGCCATGGGCATCAAAGTGAAGGGCATCAGCCAGGCGAAGAAGCACCTGAACGATGTCATCAACGACGTTAAGGGCCGCAAGGTAATTCGCGCGTTGCAGTCGGCGATGATTCTTATCGGTGCCCGGGCAGCTTATTACACCCCGATCGACACCTCTACGCTGATTAACAGCCAGTTCCGAGAAATCGACACTGGCGGGGTTCTCATCACCGGGCGCATCGGTTACTCAGCCAACTATGCCGCATACGTGCACGAAGCCTCAGGCAAGCTGAAAGGCCAGCCGCGCGCGCACTTCGGCGTGACCAGTAACCGGTCTGAGTTCGGCCCGCAGAAACCGAAAGAATTTGGCGGCGGTAGCGGGACGGGGAACTACTGGGATCCGCATGGTGAACCGCAATTCCTGACCAAAGGCGCGAATGATGAGCGTGATAACGTTGCCGCAGTGATGCGCAAGGAGCTTTCGCTATGACACCCATGATGCACGAGCGGGTGCGCAACATGTTCGGTGACGCCGGGCTAACGACCGGATTTACGGTGCAGCAGCTGATGTACGACGACCCGGGTGACCAGTCGAAGGCGATCATGGTGTTCAGGCCAAACGGCGGCTCGAATATCCGAAACGATCTCGGATCGGAGTATCACGTCCTTGTCGACGTCGTCGGCGCGAAAGATAAGCGCAAAGACGCACTCAACGCCGTGCAGCGTATTGTCGATTATGTCCAGGCCAACCCCATGGTTAACGAGTGCGTAGGTTACATCCAGAACATGGGCGCAATCCCCGCGCCTGTGCTCACAGAAGAAGGGCGAATAGTCTTCCGACTCCAGTTCGCCTGCACTTACGGCGAATAGCCATCTCAACCAAATAACCCGCTCCGGCGGGTTTTCTTTTATACGTCAAAGAGGAGTTTCACATGGCTAATTGCCAGAACTCGAACGAGCGCCTGTTCGGCGGTGCGGTCGTGCTGGAAGTCGCCGATGGCTGCCCGGACGTCAAGCCACTTGAGTCTGAGTGGATGGCGCTGGCCGCTGGTACGTCGAAGGGCTTCGACTTCAACCCTAACTCGGTTACCTCTGATGCGGATGACGGCGGCGGCTATGTCGAGACCATCATCACTAACAGTGACTTTACCCTGAGCTTTGAAGGTGAAGTGCGCAAGAAGGACAAACTGGATCAGTACGGTGTTGGCAAGTTCATCAAGTATTTCGCTGACGAACTTAAGGCCAAGCGCCAGCCCGGTATCTGGGTACGTATGGACTACGGCCCGGTCGAATTCATCGGTTACATGAACATCACGGCTCTGAGCTCTGACGGCGGAACCAACGACATCGTCACGTTCTCTACCGAGTTCAAAGTCGGCGATGCAAGCACTATCGAGGTGAACGAAATCACTGCGGTAGCGGTGACTGGCGTGACGGTAACTCCGGCAACCAGTACTGGCGCGGCGGGAGGTACCAGCACATTCACGGTGAATATCGCACCAACCGGAGCAACCAACAAAGACTTCACCGTCGCATCAACCGATCCAACCAAAGCCACTGCCACAGCATCCGGTACCACTGTCACGGTGAACCGCGTCGCCACCGGCAGCGCGCAGATCATCATCAACACCGATGACGGAAACTTTGTGGCCGCGCATACGGTTACCGTTACATAACGGACATTCCAAAGGGCGGCGTGCCGCCCTTGATAATGACCGTTTACTGGAAGGCCTATGACCGCTTTAACCGATATTGGCGAACTCTCTATCAGCGACAGCCGCGAAGGCGGGAAAGATTACCTGCTGCGACCTTCATTCGAGGCCATGGCCAGGATCGGCACTCCGGAAGAGATTGTGAAGGCCTACGCCACCATCCACGGCAATGATGTCGCTCAGTTGATTGAGGTTTGCGCTGGCACGCTGGGACGTTTTCCTGAATGGCTATCTCCATCATTCAATCGCGCTGCGGAGAAGCTTTTATCAACGTGCATGCTGGTACTTCAGGCGTGCTGCGATGACGACATGACACCAATGATCGGCGAGTGGAAAGGGTGGCGGCACTGCGTCGTCTACCGCCCGGGCCAGATGCCGAAGAACGACATCATCGTACTGGCTCAGCATCTCATGCAGCACGGTGTCGTCGGAAAGGCAAAGGTTCGCCAGTTGCAGCGCCATGAGACTGGCGAGCGCACAACAGAGTTTAAAGCCTTCGATTACATCAGCGCTGCACGTAGCCACTTCGGCATGAACCGCGCCGAATCCGCCCAGTTAACTATGACTGAATTTCAGATGCTGCTGGCGGCGAAATACCAGGACCAGAAAGGCTTCACACGCGATGAGTACGAGAGCATCGCCGACAAATACCTGGCTAAACAGGCCGCACGCAGGGCAAAAGAAAAGCAATAACCGGAGAATGACATGGCAGGTGAGAAGAACGCCGGTAGCATCGTTTATGAAATCAGCGCCGACGTTGAGCCGCTGCTGCAGGGCGGGAAACAGGCCATTGATGCTCTGGATAAACTGGATGCTGCAGCCCAGCAATCCGGTAAGGGAATGGATATCCTCGACCAGAGTACCTCACAAACCGGATCCGCGTTTACTGAACTGGCAGGTTATGCCAACTCTATGGATAACCAGCTGCGTAAGCTGAATACCAACGTCAGCGGCATTGCCCGCGCTATGGAAGAGGCCCGCAGTGGTACCGGGGGCGCTAGCAGTGAATTCAGCCGTGCAGAATCCATCATCGAGGCGCTGGGTAACCAGTTGGCTGTGCTGGACGAAGCGCAGGAGAATGGCGCACGCAGCGCCGCTGTTCTGGCGGCACAGCTTCGGGCCGGGTCAAAAGCGAGCGATGAGGAAAAGCAGAAGATCGGCGATCTGACTGGTCGCCTGTATGACATGAAGACGGGTGTGGAGACCGGAGCAAAAGGAACAGGATCCTGGAAAAACAGCATGCAACAGGCTGGCTACCAGGTTCAGGATTTCATTATTCAGGTTCAGGGCGGACAGTCTGCTCTTGTGGCGTTTGCTCAGCAGGGTTCACAGCTTGCTGGCGCATTTGGACCCAGCGGCGCTGTAATTGGTGCCGTCATCGCTCTGGGTTCAGTTATCGCTGGCACCTTAATAACCTCGCTAAACGGCGGAAAGAATGCCATGGATGCGTTGAAAGATGCCGCTGAGTCGATGGATAAGGTAATAACGATATCCAACCAGGGTGTTGCAGCTCTTTCAGATAAATACGCTGCATTGGCGCGTACAAACGCGAACGTAGCGACAATCCTCCGCAACCAGGCTTTGCTGGAATACAACCAGGCCATTGCTAAGATACCGAAAGCGATTAGTGACGCCTCTGACTCTTTTATTACCTTGGGCGATCGGGCCATCGCAGCTTTCGGTGGATCTTCGCCAAGCATAAAAAAATTCAACGAAGAACTTACCAGGCTTGGCGCTACGTCTGCTGATTGGTACCAGGCTATTCAGCAGGCAAACGCCCAAGGGCAGTATGCAACCGGTGTTGTCAGCTCCTTATCCACGACGGTCAGTACGCTTTCCTCTCGTATGGGGATAAGCAAGCAAGCTGCATTTGAACTGGCCAAGCAATTATCTGACCTAAGTAACAATCCTTCTCCTGAAGCACTAGAGGAAGTAATCAAAAGCCTGCAAGGCATGACATCTTCGTCAAAAGATGGTCAAGGGGCAATTGCAGGACTGACCGGGTCATTAAAAGATTTATGGGTGGAGGCTCTTAATGCAAAACAAGGTGTCGACAGCCTCGCCAAGGCAACCGACAACCTCACTTCAGGGCAGCAAAACCTCATCAAACAGTCCGAGCGAACTCTCGCTTTATCCAAATTACAGGGTGAGGCCCGAGCGCGGTTGCAGGCGCAATACGCTGCCGAAGATGCCGGGTTTGCGAAGGATGATCCGCATGCCAAGCAGATGGAAGATGATGCTGCAGCTACGTACAAAAATACGCAGGCGCAGAAGACGCTCCAGTCAGAGCATAAGAAAGGCGCATCACAGGCTGATTCTATCGCTCAGAAACTGGCTAATCTAAAGCAGCAATCAGAGCTTGCCGCTGAATCAACGAATAAGCTCAGTCGTGAACAAGCGATGCTCAATGCTGAGCAGTCTCTTGGAAAGGGAGCCACTCAGTCTCAGATCGCAGAGGCTCGACAGTATGCCGCTGCGAAATGGGATACAGCCAACGCCATAAAGGCGCAAGCGGCAGCTGAGAAACTTCTACCCGAGGCGCGCGAAAACGCCAGTTACAAGCAAGATGTCGAGGATCTGAATACTGCTCTGGCTGCGAAGAAGATCAGCCAGGAACAGTTTAACCAGACCTCTGAGCGGCTGGCAGCTACTCATCAGGCTAACCTCGCAAAAATCCAGTCTCAGCAGGCGGTAACACCACAGCAGGATGCGGTCGGTGGCGTTGACCCTGTTCAGCAACTGGCGAACGAGAATGCCCGCAAGTTAGCGCTCATTCAGGCATTCGAACAGCAGGGGCTTATCACTCATCAGAACGCACTTATGCTGCGTGCTACAGCTGACAAGGAGTATGAGCAGGCACGTATAGCAGCGCAATGGGAGATTTTCCGTAACCAGAGCGCAGGCAACGCTGCGCTGGCAGCATCTTTTGATGCGCTGGCTGGTAATGCGTCCAATGCTTTAACCGGTATCATCACCGGGAGCATGTCAGCATCTGACGCTTTGCGATCGATCGGCAATACCGTCCTGAACAGCCTCATCAATACTTTCGTCCAGATGGGCGTTGAGTGGGTGAAGTCGGCAATCATGGGACAGACAGCCACCACTGCAGCGGTTGCGGCATCCACCACGGCGCAGGCTGCTGGTATTGCCACCACGACGGCGACGTCTACGGCAGCGGCAGCAGCTACCACGGCGGCATGGACTCCTGCGGCCATCATGTCCTCCATTGCCTCGTTCGGTGGTGCGGTGGCGATCGGTATCGGCGCTATGGCTGGCATCTTGGCGCTGTCTGGTAAGCGCAAGAACGGAGGTCCAGTATCGGCTGGCGGGATGTATCAGGTCGGCGAAGGCGGTATGCCTGAGATTTACCAGGCTAGTACCGGTAAGCAATACATGATACCGGGCGATAACGGCAAGGTGATCAGCAACAAGGATATGACCTCAGGGGGCGGTGTGAACGTCATAATCAACGTTCAGAATATGACGGGAGCCACATTTGATGCTCAGGCTACGAGTAGTGGAGATGGTACAATAACCGTGGATGCCATCATTGCTGATCTAAATAATGGTGGTCCAATTTCTCAGGGCATAACAAGTAATTTCAATGCCAAAAGAACACCACGTGGTCAAAATTGAGAGGGAACATGGATAGTATTTTGCCGGGCGAATCAAAAAGCATGCCACTTGAAAGCGGGAAGGTTGTCAAATACTCAGCTAACCGGGCTGTCAATTTTGAGTTTTTGCTGACAGATGGCACTTATATTACCGGTGTTATTCCTGCTGGTGAGACACTTGAGTTTAAGAGTAACGGCTCTATTCAAGAATTTAACATTAAAATTTTTGAAGCTCCGAGACGACCAACTGCCATAGATTAAACCCGCTTCGGCGGGTTTTTTAATGCCTGGAGTTTAGATGCCAATTATCGACTATCCCGACTGGCTGCCGCTGGCGCAGAAGGCCAGCAAAAATATGACGCTCGATACCGGGTTTCAGACCGATCAGCCAGCGGTCGGTCCGGCTATCTTTCAGAATCAAACCGACGACCTGAAAGTGACCTGGTCACTGACGTGGATCTTTACGTCTGCAGAGGAGCGCGCATTCCAGCAGTGGCTGCGCAGCCCAAACTACCTAAACCGTGGGCTAAATTGGTTCCGTATGAAGGTGAATCTCGGCGGCAGTGGGGTGCAGTTGCAGGAACTCCACTTCACGCAGATGCCTGTTCAGACAAACATCACAAATGGCGTTGTTACATGGACTGGAACCGTGATTGCAAACCACCTCTACAACGCCGACGACGAGTTCGACGACATCATTGTTGAACTGCCGCCGCCGTGGGATTCGTGGCTGGATATTGTGGTGACGGGTTACCCAGACAACAGAGACCCAGAGTCATTACCGAGAGTGCCGTAATGCCTACTTTCAGAGCTTACAAGCAGCAACGCCCGACGCGCGGACTGTACGACACCATTACGTTCTACCATCCATCATTTGGCTATGTTCGCCTGGTCGACAAACAGTTCTTCCCGAAGACGCTCGGCGGCCAGGTGTACACGCCAGCGCGCTTTGAAATTGAAGAGAGTCAGCAGAGCGGTACGCCGGTGATCGACGCTACGGTTAAGTTAGGGCGCCTGTCGTCGGATATCAAAACGCTGATGAAGCAGTGGAAGGGCGCGACCCGGCTGACGGCCATCACGGCCACCCGGCAAATCTTTGACAGCGGAGACGTGTCAGTGCCGATTAAGTCGTGGCAGTTATACGTCAAGACGGTCGATATTGATGCCGACGCCGCGTCGGTCACTTTGTCTGTCACCAACCCGCTGAACAACAACATAGGTCGACTTTATGATCCGCAGGAATACACCGGTCTGCAGTACCTCTGATTTCATCAGCAAGGCGATCGGCGTGCAGTGGGCTAATCGTGCCTGCTCGTTCGATAAGGTGGATTGCTGGGGTTTGGTAGTGCTGTATTACCGTCACGTTCTCGGCATTGAGCTGCACCAGACTCCGGACTACGAAGCCGGTGAGGACTTCTTCACCTGTTATCAGGGTGACGTCGTTTTCTGGTTCCAGACCGATAAACCTGTCGAAGGCGGGATATTTGTCGGATACCGCGGCGCTCAACCGGCGCACGTGGGCCTGGTGCTTAATCGGCAGGCGCTGCACTCGCGAGGCGAGAACGGCAGCGTGCGCATGGACTCGTTACTGGTTATTCAGCGGGCTTTCACTAAAGTGGAGTATTTTTCTTATGGCGCTGGTTGAGATATCGAATTTTCCAGGAACGCCTAAGCTGCGTTGCAGGGTGCCAAACGGCACCCTTTTTTATGACTGGCTTGCGGCAAATGATGCCACCTTTCATCGTGACCTACTGATCGTCCGCAACGGCGTGAGGTTAAGTGATGATGATGAGCTGGCGTTTGAATTAAGCGAACTGGACAACATCCAGATTTTCGACCAGCCAAAAGGCATTATCAGCGATATTCTCAGCCCGATCTTCAAAGTTGTTGGAGCTGTGTTTTCCTTCCTGGCTCCGAAGCCTGCAATTGCTAACAACGGTGGCAACACCGTCGACTCACCGAATAACAGCCTGACCGGTCAGACAAATACCGCCAGAGTATACAAAGCGAAGCCTGACATTTATGGTCAGGTCAGATCGTTTCCTGATTTGATTCAGGAATCGATGTTTGAATATGTGCGCCAGAGTGAGAACGATGGTGGACTGAAATATGTCACTGAGTGGATGTGTATTGGTATCGGTAAGTATAACTATGAGTCTTTTCGTTATTCAGAGTCGAGTCTTGGATCGATGGCCGGTGCTGAGTACCAGTTTTATCAGCCGGGTGAAGTAATACTGACTATTAACGAGGGATATTCGTTCGACGATGTCGATGGGCAGGAGATGCCAGGTCCCAACGAAAGCGACAATTTCCCGGTAGAATCTGCGACGGCCAATACCGTAGTCAGCGGGGATTATGCAGGCGGCCAGATAGCGATGAAAATCGTCAAGCAGGCTGAATTCGACTACTTCATGGGGCTGGTGTTACCACACTCCGTCACATTCACTATTAACGTCACCTACAACACGACATCAGGCAGCGTTACTGAAGATGTGCTTTTTTCAGGCACACTGATTTCTGCTGTGGAGAGTGATGATGGCTCCTTGATAGACCCTGTTCAGTGGTACACGTTCACCATGACAGATTTACAGGGGCCGCCCACCGTTCCATCTACAGCCACCATTAACACGACGAAATTTATTCTCAATGATAATGAGGCTCTTGTTGTTGGGCCCTTCTTCTCGCCGGTTGAGTCAACTGAGCTGTGGCTGCATACACAGTCATCACTTGGTGGGGGAAACTTGACTGACTGGACGGTGACAATCTGGAAAATCGATGACGATTACAATCAGATCCCAGGCACACAACAGACCTTCACCTATCATCAGGGAACGCCTCATAAATCGACCAGCGAAGTGTTTTATCGCACAGATAAAATAACTCCAGCAGGAGGGTTTGGTAAATACGCCATCAACTTCCAGCGGACGAACAACTCTAATGATGCGTCCATTCTTAAATTAGAGGAAATTCACGCCGTCAACATCCGAAGCAATGTTGTTCATCCGACTGATACGCTGGTTCGCGTAAAGGTAAGGGCAACAGAGAACGCATTAGGAAGCCGTGACCGCAAATACAATGCTCTGGTGACTCGCCAGACTATCAGTTACGACCTGATGACACAGACCGTCGATTACACATTGCGTCCGTCGCGGTCGTTTGCTGATGCTGTGGCTCATACGTGGCTTGTAATGGGGAAACAACCGGAAAACAGCATTGACCTGTACGGGCTGTACTCCATCGCTGAGAGCCTGACTGATGAGCGACTCGGATACTTCGATTACACCTTCGATGATGAAAACGACTCTCTTGGTGACCGAGTGCAGGCGATCTGCAATGCGGCGTCTGTCATGGCGTACTGGGATGACGGTGTACTGACGTTCACCCGCGATCAGAAAGTCGATTACCCGGCGGCAGTGTTCAACCGGGCGAACATGAAGACTGATGAGTACAAAATGACGTATGAGGCCACGCTGCCTGGCGGTTACGACGGCGTTCAGGTCTCCTACGTTCACCCGACAACGAATAACAAGACGTACATCAACTACCGCGTGCTGAACGGAACTATTGTCGAGCAGGAAGCGGAGAACCCGAGCAAGCTTGAGATAGTTGGATTCCGTAACGAGTACCAGGCTCGGGAGAGAGCGCTGCGCGAAACAAAGCGTCTTATTTACTCGCGGGTTAAGATGAATGCCAAAGTATTTGAGGACGGCATCATACAGGTTGGCAGTGTTATTCAGATGCCGGATATCTACGACAGTAACCAACAGCAGGGTTACATCACCGGGCGAACTGGTAATGACTTCGACACCAGTGAGCCGATCATGTTTACCGGTTCTATGTATGTTCTGGTTACTGACAGCTTGGGTAACCCGACCCTACGCTACCCAGCAACGGCACGCAGCGACACGAAATACGGCTTCACTGCAACAATACCATCCATTCAGCTCAATATATGGAACGGAGACACCGTACAGCTCCCATCGCGATATCTAATAGCCACTGTGGAGGAACTGGACAGTCAGCTATGGACAGTCAACAGCATCAAACCCAACACAGATAACACGGTATCTCTGACCGTCTCAGAGTATAGCGACTCAGTCTACGAATAATACCTTATCCAAATACCACAACCCGGCCACCGCGCCGGGTTTTTTAATGGAAAAATTATGAGCACTACACCAACCAATCAGCCAGTACCAAGTGAAAAGCCGCAAGACCTGAAATTTAACGCTGGAAAAATTGACGAGTTTGTAACCTCCATGGCTCGACAATATATTGACCGTTTTGGTCATGAACATTATACAATTGAGGGAATTAGCTGGGTGGCTCAACAGGCCATTGCCGCGTTTGGCTATATCACCATGGATAGTTTCGAAGACGGTAATACGTTGACATTGCCAAATCAGGTTCTTCGTTACGAAGCAACAGGAGAGTATTACCGCTGGGATGGTGATTTTCCAAAGACAGTGCCTGCTGGATCAACGCCAGAAACATCTGGAGGTGTAGGTCAAAGGAAATGGTTAAGTGTTGGCGATGCGACATTAAGGTCACAAATTACTGACCCAAACGGTTCCGTTTACTATCCAGAATTACAAGTTGCCAGATGGCGTGATGATGGAGATGCACGAGGTTGGGGGGTGTTTCCTGACGGAACGGACGTAACAGCCAAGATGTGTGCATGGCTTGATGCTGTTAATGGTGATTACTCTAAGTTAGTTCAATACGGTCGATATCGTAATCGAGGTTATTTACCACCAGGTGATTACGTTGTTTCATCAACAAATCTTACAGGTAACCATGCATTGCTTGGAAGGATGATCATTCGATGCGACATGGTATTGGATGGAAGAGTACCAAATGGAGAGTTTTCACTTCTGCACGTTAAAGGGGTAACAGTAAGTGGGGTATCGTGCAAAAACTTTATAGCGCAAGGCATACAACATTGTATAGTTGTTAGGCTTGATACAACCGGAGATATTACTCTAAAAGGTTCTACCACGCCGATGAACATTCCTGGATTGGCAACATGGGGTGGTGGTTCATATTGGAATGAATTTTCAAATATTAAATCAGGGAATACATCAGGTGGCGGCTCTGTATCGCTAAATATATATGAAGGATCTGTTAATCACAACACCTTTATACAGACTAGTTGTGCTGGAGTTAAAATTCTTGGGTCAAGAGATGGTGCTGAATGTTACGAAAATACATTTATTAACATAGATACAGCAGGAACATCAGATTATATTCTTGATAATCAAACAACGTTAAATCAGAAGAATAACGTAATTGGTTTGCATTGTGAAGTTACTGGTAATGGACAGGTTAGAGGAAATTGGAACATATCATCATATAGGGTTCAATATGGAAATATGGCATCTACTTTAAGCCATATGAACTCAGTTGTTGGATCAGAACATAAATCTAATCAGCAGGGCGGTGATTTTATATCAATGTCAGGTGTTAATCTTTGCCCTAGCGGTGATTGGAGCATTATAAATAACTCTGGCTTCCCAATTGATTATGGTAATAACAATGTAATTCCTTCTGAATTCGTTTTGTTTAATGATGTAAATGAACCGTCTGGTTCTGGTAGATGCTATGGAGTATCTAATGCAAGTGCAAGAGCAAGGATTTATGTGAACCTTACCAGGACCTTAACAGGATATATTAGGGGAGCATTTTTTTTTAGAGGTGATATTCCTGTTGAAATAACAATAGAAAGTACGGATGGACTTGAATCCAACACTTTCTATCAAGATCCTTCCAAGTATTATTCAATGCAAAATAACTGGAAGCTTTATAAAATAGCAGCTCCAACACTTGATATTTCAAAGGCATATCGCTTACGAATTACAGTCGATGCTGGAAAATCAGGATTGATAGGAGGGAGTTACTTTAGTTCATACAATGCCACTGTACTACCAACATTTTGCGGATGGAGCAAATCATCAGGAAGGCATAATGTGATGCCAAATTATAATGGAGCACCGATAGGGTTTATATTTTATAGAAATACTGCCACGGCATACCCATCCGATCCAACATATGCATGGGTGCATAGGGGTGGAGGGGTATACGGAGCAATAAATGTGGTTAGCTGAATAAAAGGCCGCTTAGCGGCCTTCGTTAAATGCAATAATCGCTACTCCATCTTTAAGATAAATAGAATACATTTCATTTGAAATAAAAGGACTTATTCCTTCACTAATGAAAGTTGATAGCAGTTCTTTATTGCTGCGTTCTATTCCATAGCCGTTTTCAACTCCATCCAGCCCCTTGTTTTTTAGTTGGAATGTTATTAGGAATTCAGTTGAACCCATAACCAGGTATTTGACGGATGGTTTATTTTCTAAAATTAATTTAGTTCTTTCACTTACCTTCATTGTACCAACTGTTAATATTTTATTGATGCCATCTTTATGTAAAAGATCATAAGATACCATGTTTAAAATACTATCTTCGAATTTTGCTTGTTCTTTCATGGCGATTGATGATTGCGCGCTGAATGAAAATGCAACAACGGCAGGAAGAATAGCTATCACTGCCATTTTTTTGCTAACTTGCAAAATAACTAACGATAAAATAACAAATATGCAAGAGAAGCTAACCAGTGTCCTTGCATAAACTGGGGTTTGCTTAAGTAGAATCGTTGGGCCTAATAAAGACATGTAAAATACAAAAATAGATAGAATCAAAATTGAAAGTCTAATTGCGATATCTTTATTGTTTTTATACGTGATAACAATTACACAGATTAAAAAAACAGAGAGAGTTGCAATAAAGTACCACTCAGAACTTCCTCTAATATATGTTCCAATTATTTCATTTAGAATTCTTAAAGATGTTTTTATTCTTTCAATGCCTTCAATATTAAAATCTATCAGCTCAGATCTTTTGTTACTGCCACCCCAAATTTTAACAATCGTTAGCATATATAATGAATAGCTAAGAATGTACACGACCATTCTTTTAAATATTATGGATATTGTATCTTTTAAAGAAATGTTTTTGATTGAGAAAATTGCTATCAACTCAATTGAAAGCAATCCCAAAAATAGGTTTGTAGAAGATTGGTAAAGGGAAAGAGCAGCTACTCCAGCAACAACTTTTATTGCTAATGATTTAATTTCTAATTTGTTATCATATGTATATGACAAAGAAGTGAGTAACACTGCAAGTGACATTGGGAGAGAGTCAAACCTGTATGCAATATTTTGGAGCATAAATGGATTAAACATTATCAACGATGCGCATAAAAACGCACCTTGACATCTATAAGAATCCATTAATCTCTTCACCAAATATGCTGATAATCCAATAAATACGGTTGATAATATTAATGTGAACGGGTAATAATCTAGGAGTTTATCTCCGCTTACTGAAAAAAAAGACATGACTAAATCTGATAAAGGCCTGGCAAGTCCGCTCCAGCCATAGAATCCAGTGACGGACCTATCCAGATCATCCCTAAAATATACTCCATTGATGATAAAAGGAGATATAAACAATAAAGACAATATACAATACCAAGTTATGTATCTTGTATCTTTCTTTTTTAACTGAAAATTCATTTTGTGTCCCTGCTAGCTTTGTCTATTTATTAACAGATTTTATTATATACTTAGGGCGATTTTTAGTTTCAATGTAAATGCGGCCCATGTACTCACCAAGAACGCCAATCCCAATAAGTTGCACACCTCCAAGGAAGAGGATTGCAGCCATCAATGATGGATATCCGGGTACTGGATTACCCCAGATTAGCTTGTCGATAACCATCCATGCGGCGTATAGGAATGCGAATAATGAAACGCCCAACCCAATGTATGTCCAAATGCGAAGAGGAAATGTTGAGAAGCTGGTAATGCCCTCAAGAGCAAGATTCCATAACTTCCAGCCATTAAATTTTGAATCACCTGCGACACGCTCAGCTCGAACATATTCTACTACTTCTGTTCTTCCGCCAACCCAACTAAGGATACCTTTCATGAATAGGTTCCTTTCTGGGAGTTGCTTTATGCTCTCAACGACATCGCGGGACATAATGCGAAAGTCACCAACATTCTCTTCAATTTTAGGTGAGCTAATCTTGTTGTGAAGTTTATAGAACCATTCAGCAGATTTTCTCTTCAGTCGGCTATCAGTAGAACGGTCAGAGCGCTTTGCAAGTACCATATCAGCACCAGCCTGCCATTTTTCGATCAAATGGGGGATGACCTCAATAGGATCCTGCAAGTCGACGTCAATTGGAATTACTGCGTCACCAGTTGCATGGTCCAGCCCGGCAAAAAGTGCTGGCTCTTTGCCGAAATTACGGGTGAATGACAGCGGAACCACAAGCGGATCGGATACAGCCAGAGAGTTAATAATTGATTCTGTCGCGTCTTTGCTGCCGTCATTGATAAATACTATCTCAACTTCATGCTGCTGAAGACCTTCATATTCCCGAACCGTTTTATAAAATATAGATATCGTGGCCTCTTCATTAAAGACCGGAACGACTAAAGAAATTTTCATTTCGCATCCCTAAAGACAATGAATTTTGAATAGATAAATCCGCATATCAGGCTGATGGCAGAGAATACGATTAGCGTGACGATGGGTGCCATTCCTGATTTATCGGCAGCCCAGCCCACAATTGCGCTCAGCGTCCCCATGAATCCGACGTAGAGCATGTAGCGCATAGTTGATGTTGATGCCTTGAAGGTGAATTTTGCATTAGCAAAGAAACTGAACGACACAGCAACAACGAATCCTGCAAAGTTACCGAGAGCCTGTCCAGTATGAAGTGCGTATATGCAAATGGCGAACACTCCCAGTGAATGAGTGTGTTGATAACACCTATTGTTGTGTACCTGGCGAATAGCTTTAACATTATAAAAATCAGTGAATTCTTAGAGGTCGAAAGTTTAGCATTTGAAAGTGCATCGATCGACTAGTGATGTTGGTTGGTGAGACAAAAGTGAGGCACACAAAGCTTTGCATCAGTTTGCAAGGCTTTGTGCTGCTTTCCTATGATACTTTCTCATCAAGCCAGTCTGCCCACCACTGCATCATTTCCCGGCGCGTATCAAGATAAGCTGCGTGGTTGTATACTGAGCGGGTTCCTCCGCTTACGTGTGCCAGTTGCATCTCTATCGCGTCACTGTTCCAGTGTTTCTCGTTTAGTACGGTACTGAACTGGTGCCTGAACCCGTGGCCGCTTGTCTGCCCTTCATAGCCAATGCTACGAATCACGCCAAGAACAGCGTTCTCGCTGATTGGCTTCTTCCTGTCGTTTCTTCCTGGGAAGCAAAGCGAATACTGACCGGTTATATGCTGCAATACTTTAAACAACTCAACGACCTGATCTGACATAGGGACGATATGAAGCTTCCTGCCTTTCATTACAGATGGGTCTATGCTGATAATCCTGTTCTCATAATCTATTCCTGACCATACCAGCGATCTCATCTCGACGGTTCTCATGGCTGTATAGTGCAATACCTGCGCTGCAATCTTCATTACTATCCAGCCACCGTACGCGTTCAATGCGCGCTGAAATTCATGTATGCGATGCATGGGAAGGAAAGGGTAGTTATTCTTGCGATATCCTTTCATGGCCCCAGCAAGGTCAGGAGACGGATTGTATTTTGCCCTTCCAGTTACTATCGCATAACTGAAAACTTCACCACATCTGCGTCTCGATTTATCAGCGCGTTCCATTGCGCCCCTGTCCTCGAATAGCCTGATGACCTTCAGCAGAGTCATTGGCTCTACTTCTTCCATGCGTAAATGGCCGATGATCGGAAGTATGTCATCCGTGAACATGCTCATCATCTCGTCAGCATATCCTTTCGACCACACCTTTGATTTATGAGCGTGCCATTCATGGAAAATGTCACCGAAAGAATCAGCTACAGCTTCTTTCTCCTTCTTCTTAATGGCTTGCTTTTGCCCTGCCGGGTCAACACCTGCCAGCAACTTCATTTTTGCTTCTGACTGTTTTGACCTGGCCTCTGTGAGAGATATTTGAGGGTACGGGCCGATAACCAGCGTCTTTTCTTTCCCGTCGAACCGGTACCGCATGCGCCACACCTTTTTCCCTGATGGCGGAACGAACAGGAAAAGTCCTCCTGCATCTGCCAGGCGATATGATTTTTCCGCAGGCTTTGCTGCGTCGATTTGCTTTACCGTAAGCATGTGGGCATAAATCCATGGTCATTTTTCAGTATGCCCACAATATGCCCGCAAAAGTTTGGCGCAGTCAATTCATGTTGAGTAATGTGCGGTAACGTCGAAATGTTTGTGTGGCAGGAATATCAGGGTTTTTGGTAATGAGAGGAAATGGCTGGTAACGAAGAAATGGTGTCCCCTGCAGGAATCGAACCTGCAACTAGCCCTTAGGAGGGGCTCGTTATATCCATTTAACTAAGGGGACGAAGCGGCACGAGTATAGCGTTTTTTACTCACAACGGTAAGCCTCAGGCCGCCCAACTGCTCAAACCGTCACCATTCAAGCCTGTTTTTTCTGGTTTTTCTGCTTTTGCTCATCCCGCCTGGCTTGCAACCTGGCTTCTTCTTTGCGTTTATTGCTCATATCATTGCGGATTTGCGCGTGGCTCATCAGCGCGAAGATAAACGTTCCGCCACAGATATTTCCGGCGAGCGTTGGTAGCGCAAAGGGCCAGAAGAAATCACTCCAGTGCAGCGTGCCATTAAAGACCAGATAGAGAATTTCCACCGAGCCGACGACGATGTGCGTGGTATCGCCCAGCGCAATCAGCCAGGTCATCAGAATAATGACCACAATTTTTGCTGCCCCGGCGGCGGGAAACATCCATACCATTGTGGCAATTAACCAGCCAGAAATGATGGCGTTGGAAAACATCTCCGTTGGCGTGTTTTTCATCACATCCATGCCGATTTTGACAAAAGCATCGCGGGTTTCTTCATCAAAAATCGGCATATGCTCAAACGCCCATGCGGCAACCCCGGTGCCAATAATATTACCCAGCAGAACCACGCTCCACAGGCGCATCAGCAGGCCAAAATTGCCGAGCGTAGGGTTTTGCATTACTGGCAGGACGGCGGTGACGGTATTTTCGGTAAACAGTTGCTGGCGGGCCATAATGACAATTATAAAGCCGAAGGTATAACCGAGGTTCTCCAGCAAAAATCCCCCAGGCACACCTTCCAGTTGCACATGAAAAATTCCTTTAGCCAGTAGCGAGGCGCCCATCGAGAGTCCCGCAGCGATGGCTGACCACAGTAGCGCCATCGCGTCGCGCTCCATTTCTTTCTCCCCATCCTGGCGGATATGTTCATGGATCGCCATGGCGCGGGAGGGGAGTCTGTCCTCATCGACCTCAATCTTTTTACCCTCTAGCTTTTCGTCACTGTCGACCTGAAGTTCGTCGCTGTGCCGATCAATCTTTTCGTTCTCAATGTCATTCATAGCCGAATCCTGAATTAGCACGTATTGCTAAAGCGTAGCGGCTTTTGCCCGAAAATCAGCGGGAGAAAGTCTGAGATAGCAAAAATGGTAACGTTTGTTTTTATTGGGGTAGCTAGAATAGAGCCGCCGCGGAGTGCGCATTACCAGGCTATGATCAAATCAGTAACACAGGGTATATAGACATCATTTGACGTGCTGTTACAATCGCTCACATCTAAACAGGCGGATACGTCATCGTTCCGTCATGGATGGCAATCAGCGATAGCCATAATACACAGGGAGACACTTATGAAGCTTCGCCTGTCGGCGCTTGCGCTGGGAACCACACTTTTGGTGGGGTGTGCGAGCTCTGGTACTGAACAGCAGGGGCGTTCGGACCCATTTGAAGGGTTCAACCGCACCATGTACAACTTCAACTTTAATGTTTTAGATCCATACGTTGTTCGACCGGTGGCAGTTGCCTGGCGTGATTATGTCCCGCAGCCGGCGCGTAACGGTTTGAGCAATTTTACCGGCAACCTTGAAGAGCCGGCCGTTATGGTCAACTACTTCCTGCAAGGCGACCCCTATCAGGGTATGGTGCACTTCACCCGTTTCTTCCTGAACACCCTGTTAGGTATGGGCGGATTTATCGACGTGGCGGGTATGGCTAATCCGAAGTTACAGCGCGTTGAACCACATCGTTTTGGTAGTACGTTAGGCCACTATGACGTTGGTTACGGACCGTATATGCAGCTTCCATTCTACGGCAGCTTCACGTTGCGTGATGATGGCGGCGACATGGTGGATACGCTGTATCCGGTACTGTCCTGGCTGACCTGGCCGTTGTCGATAGGTAAATGGACGGTTGAAGGGATTGAAACCCGCGCGCAACTGCTTGATTCCGACGGTCTGCTGCGTCAATCTTCCGACCCTTACATCATGGTGCGAGAAGCTTACTTCCAGCGTCATGACTTTATTGCGAACGGTGGGAAACTCAAACCAGAAGAAAACCCGAACGCGAAAGATATTCAGGACGATTTAAAAGAGATCGATTCTGAGTAAGGAAGGATGAAAATAAAAAGGTGAGCTAAAAAGCTCACCTTTTTTATATCTGAAGAAAATCAGAATGCGTAGTTGAAGTTGGTACCGAACAGCCAGGCTTTACCTTCAGAATCGAAAGTATACGGGCCTTCTTTGACGGTCACTTTCTGGCCGTGCATATAAGAAACGCCTACGTCAATGGACGCGTCATCATTGAAGGCGTAAGTGGTACCCGCACTCAGCCACAGACGGTCCTGGTCCGGAATGGAGATGGAACGCTTGCTCGCAGGAACCGGGCTATCGTCATAGGCGATACCGGTACGGAAGGTCCAGCTTTTATCCATGTAATAAGTCGTACCCAGCGCGATGCGGTAAGAATCTTTGAACCCTTCTTCTTTATAGAACAGCGTCTGCCCGTTGGTGCCGGTTGCTTTCAGCTCCTGGAACTGACTCCAACTGGTGTAAGCCATGCTGTAGTGAATAGCCCACTGTGGTGCAACGCGGTTGTAACCCGACAGTTCCCACATTTCCGGCAGGTTAAGCGTCAGAGAACCTGGGACGGTGGCGTTGGTGGTTCCCCAAGGGAACACCGTGCCTGCGCCAGGTAACGCGTTGGCCTGGGTGCGGATGCCGCTCTTGTAATCGCCATCGAAGTCGATTTTGACTTCAGACCGATACGTTAAACCGTAGCGGTTATTTTTATCCAGCTCGTACAAAATACCGGCGTTCCAGCCGTAACCCCATTCGTCACCTTTCAGGCTGGCAATTTTCTGGCTGACTTTTGGCAATGCAGCAGTTTGTTCACCGGAATAACGCTCAATTTTTGCATCGGCATAGACGGCATTAAAACCAACGCCAAAGCTCCAGCTATCATTCAGACGGTAGGCACCGCTCAGGTTCAGGTTGACCGTTTTAAGATCGGTCTTCCCGCCGTATTCGCCGACGATGTAGCTGTCGTTAAATTCGGTTGCCAGGCCATAGTTTGACGTGACAGAAGCCCCCCAACCAAACTGTTCATTGATCGGCATCACGAAGTGAGCATTGGGAACCCACGCCGTAGGCGCGATGTTGTCCGCATCGGTGCTGCGTCCTGTATATGGCGATTTACCGGAAATATTCACGTCTGGATCGATATACACCGCACCCGCTGAAAAAGTAGGGCGGTCAAACATCATAATCAGCGCCGGGTTACGACTGGCGTTACCTGCATCATCTGCAATAGCGCCTTCACCCGAATATGCCCGGCCAAGGCCAGAGGAAGAAAATTCGTTTAACTGAAAGCCTGCAGACCAGGCCTGTGTGGAGATAATTGCCACTGCGACTGCGAGAGCAGACTTTGTAAACAGGGTTTTCTGGCTCATGACCATAACCTCATTGATTTATTTTTATACAAACAATGTTACATACCGTAACAGGAGCGCGAAGTGTAGGGTCTGAGGTACAACTTAGAAATCAGACCAGTGCCGAGAGTATAGGTCTGACCAGCTGAAATGTTGCAAGTATGTTTATAAATATTTTCAATTCTGATCTCGGAAACGCGATCCAGCTGGCAAAATTGCGGGTATGCACACTCACCTGTTTGGGTGATTTTTGTTTTAGATCATTTTTAAGTGTGATTTCGGTCACTTATCCCATTTCATACAATTAACGACTGGAGAGGCGAATAATGGGAGCGTAAAATATCCCCATCGTTTATCTGGCACCACAGGTGCGAATACAGAGGAAATCTACAATGAGTAAATGCAGTGCTGATGAAACCCCGGTTTGCTGCTGTATGGATGTTGGCACCATCATGGACAACTCCGATTGCACCGCGTCATACAGCCGTGTGTTCGCGAATCGTGCAGAGGCAGAAGAAACGCTGGCTGCTCTGACTGAGAAGGCGCGTGGCGTGGAATCTGAGCCTTGCCAAATCACCTCGACCTTTACTGAAGAGTCTGAAGGTGTGCGTCTGGATATCGACTTTGTTTTTGCCTGTGAAGCTGAAACGCTGATCTTCCAACTGGGTCTGCGTTAATCCCTTCTTTAAAAGCCCTTGTTACCCGGTAGCAAGGGCTTTTTCGTCACTGTCAGTGATTATTCACTGTGTCTTAGCTCCCACTTTCTTTTCTCCCTGCTTGGCTAAATGTAAAAAATTGGTTAAGACTGTGATCAGGTCAGACCACTTATTTTTATTTTTTACAGGGGAGTGTTATGAGTCAGGCTTTACCGCTGGTTACCCGCCAGGGCGATCGCATCGCCATCGTAAGCGGATTGCGTACGCCATTTGCCCGCCAGGCAACCGCGTTTCATGGCATTCCCGCCGTAGATTTGGGGAAAATGGTCGTTGGCGAGCTGCTGGCGCGCAGCGAAATTTCTGCTGATGTCATTGAGCAACTGGTCTTTGGCCAGGTGGTGCAAATGCCCGAAGCCCCAAATATTGCTCGTGAAATCGTGCTGGGAACCGGGATGAATGTGCACACCGATGCCTACAGCGTAAGCCGAGCCTGCGCCACCAGCTTCCAGGCGGTGGCGAATGTTGCGGAAAGCCTGATGGCGGGGACTATCCGCGCAGGAATTGCCGGCGGTGCGGACTCCTCGTCAGTTCTGCCTATTGGCGTTAGCAAAAAGCTGGCGCGGGTGCTGGTGGATGTCAATAAGGCCCGGACCACCGGTCAGCGTCTTAAGCTTTTCTCCCGACTGCGCTTACGTGACCTGATGCCCGTACCGCCAGCCGTCGCCGAGTATTCCACCGGTTTACGCATGGGGGATACGGCCGAGCAAATGGCCAAAACTTATGGGATTACGCGAGAGCAACAGGATGCCCTGGCGCACCGTTCTCATCAGCGCGCCGCTCAGGCGTGGTCTGAAGGAAAACTGGCAGATGAGGTGATGACCACCTACGCGCCACCTTTCAAAGATCCTTTTTCAGAAGATAACAATATTCGCGGTAACTCTACGCTGGCCGATTACGCCAAACTGCGTCCGGCCTTTGACCGAAAGCACGGCACCGTTACCGCGGCGAACAGTACCCCGCTAACGGACGGCGCAGCCGCCGTGATTATGATGACGGAATCGCGTGCGAAAGAGTTGGGGCTGGTGCCGCTGGGATACCTGCGTAGTTTTGCCTTTACCGCCATCGATGTCTGGCAGGACATGCTGTTGGGGCCGGCGTGGTCAACGCCGCTTGCCCTGGAGAGAGCGGGTCTGACCATGGCTGATTTAACCCTGATCGATATGCATGAAGCATTTGCCGCACAAACGCTGGCGAATCTTCAACTGCTGGGTAGCGAACGTTTTGCCCGCGAAGTGCTCGGCAGGGCGCATGCCACGGGCGAGGTTGATGACAGTAAATTTAACGTGCTGGGCGGATCGATTGCCTATGGACACCCCTTCGCCGCCACCGGTGCTCGCATGATCACCCAAACTCTCCATGAGTTACGACGTCGTGGTGGTGGTTTTGGTTTAGTGACAGCCTGTGCAGCAGGTGGTCTGGGTGCGGCAATGGTTCTGGAGGCGGAATAATGGAAATGACATCGGCTTTTACGCTAAACGTACGTCTGGATAACGTCGCTGTTGTTACCATTGATGTGCCCGGAGAGAAAATGAATACCCTGAAGGCGGAATTTGCCTCTCAGGTTCGGGTCATTCTGAAACAAATTCGCGATAACAAAGCATTACGCGGCGTGGTGTTCATTTCGGCGAAACCCGATAACTTCATTGCCGGGGCGGATATCAACATGATTGGTCGCTGTCGCAGCGCGCAGGAAGCTGAAACGCTGGCACGCCAGGGGCAGCAGATTATGGCGGAAATTAATGCCTTGCCGATCCCCGTTATCGCCGCAATTCATGGCGCCTGTCTCGGCGGTGGCCTGGAGATGGCGCTGGCGTGCCACAATCGTATTTGTACCGATGATGCTAAAACCGTACTGGGTTTACCGGAAGTGCAGCTTGGTCTGCTGCCCGGCTCTGGCGGTACCCAGCGGTTGCCCCGTCTGATTGGCGTCAGTACCGCGCTGGATATGATCCTCACCGGAAAACAACTACGCGCAAAACAGGCGCTGAAAGTGGGTTTAGTGGATGAAGTTGTACCGCATACCATTTTGCTGGAAGCGGCCGTAGAACTGGCCAAAAAGGATAGTCCCGCACACCGTACTCTGCCGGTGCGAGAGCGTGTGCTAGCGGGGCCGCTGGGGCGGGCGCTGTTATTCCGCATGGCCAGTAAAAAGACGGCGCAAAAAACGCAGGGCAACTACCCTGCAACAGAACGTATCCTTGAGGTCATCGAAACCGGCCTGGCGCAAGGCAGCAGCAGCGGTTACGACGCCGAAGCCCGCGCGTTTGGCGAACTGGCGATGACATCTCAGTCTCAGGCGCTGCGGCACATCTTTTTTGCCAATACCGATGTGAAAAAGGATCCCGGAAGTGATGTGAAGCCCGGCCCGCTAAACAGTGTAGGCATTTTGGGCGGCGGTCTGATGGGGGGCGGTATTGCCTATGTGACGGCCTGTAAAGGCGGCTTGCCAGTGCGTATCAAAGATATAAATGCCAAGGGAATCAACCACGCGCTGAAGTACAGCTGGGATCAGCTTGAAACGAAGGTTCGCCGCCGTCATATCAAAGCCAGCGAGCGTGATAAACAGCTGGCGCTGATTTCGGGATCAACCGATTACCGTGGCTTCGCTCATCGCGATCTGGTTATTGAAGCCGTATTTGAAGATCTGGCGTTAAAACAACAGATGGTGGCAGAAGTTGAGCAAAATTGCGCATCTCATACCATTTTTGCCTCTAACACCTCATCTTTGCCAATTGGCGATATTGCGGCGAAAGCTGCCAGGCCTCAACAAGTAATTGGTTTGCACTTCTTTAGCCCGGTGGAAAAAATGCCGCTGGTCGAGGTTATCCCGCATGCCACGACCTCTGAGCAGACAATTGCCACAACCGTTAAACTGGCGAAAAAGCAGGGCAAAACGCCGATAGTGGTCAGAGATAAGGCCGGATTTTATGTTAACCGCATTTTAGCGCCATACATTAACGAAGCTATTCGTATGCTGACCGAAGGCGAGCGGGTTGAAGCCATTGACGCCGCGCTGGTTAAGTTTGGTTTTCCGGTCGGGCCAATCCAACTTTTGGATGAGGTCGGAATTGACACGGGCACTAAAATTATACCAGTGCTTGAGGCTGCATATGGAGAACGTTTTAGCGCGCCTGCAAATGTTGTTGCTTCAATTTTGAATGACGATCGCAAAGGTAGAAAAAATGGTCGGGGTTTCTATCTTTATGGAGCGAAAGGGCGTAAAAGCAAAAAACAGGTCGACCCTGCAATTTATACGCTTATTGGCGTCCAGGGTCAGGGCCGACTCACCGCCGCGCAGATCGCCGAGCGGTGCGTCATGTTAATGCTCAATGAAGCAGCACGCTGTTTCGATGAGAAGATTATCCGCAGCGCGCGTGATGGCGATATCGGCGCTGTATTTGGTATTGGTTTTCCGCCCTTCCTCGGCGGCCCGTTCCGGTATATGGATTCGCTCGGCGCGGGTGAAGTGGTTGCTGCTCTGCAACGACTGACCACGCAATACGGC
Organism: Citrobacter sp. RHBSTW-00599; assembly: GCF_013784065.1. NCBI lineage: Bacteria > Pseudomonadati > Pseudomonadota > Gammaproteobacteria > Enterobacterales > Enterobacteriaceae > Citrobacter > Citrobacter sp. RHBSTW-00599. The sequence continues at coordinate 1,602,732 of NZ_CP056717.1, forward strand.
TCGCGGTTTACGCCGTGTGAGCAGTTATTGCAGATGGCGGAACGCGGTGAAAGATTCTGGAGTAATGGGGAAACTGACCTGAATTCATGAGGTCAAAGGTAGGATGAATCCGCACTGAATGTATGGGTCGCGCTCAAAATGTAAACAGAGATTGACTATACTTACGCCGTTGAGGTAAAAAACAGCGTTTCATTCGGTGAATGGATAAGGCACAATGCCGGCCACCACATCGTTACCACGGTCAATAGGGGCTGTGGATAAAGGTGTCGGTGATTCTGGTTAACAAAAGCGGTGCAATATGCAAGTTTTTATCATGCGTCACGGCGACGCAGCCCTCGATGCCGCCAGTGATTCGGTTCGTCCCTTAACCTCCTGTGGTTGTGACGAATCTCGCCTGATGGCGAACTGGCTGAAAGGTCAAAAAGTGGATATCGAACGTGTTCTGGTGAGCCCGTTCCTACGAGCCGAACAAACGCTGGATGTGGTGGGGGAGTGTATGAACCTGCCAACCGGTGTGGATGTTTTGCCGGAGTTGACTCCCTGCGGCGATGTCGGTCTGGTCAGCGCCTATTTACAGGCTCTGGCCAATGAAGGTATCGCCACGGCGCTGGTCATCTCTCACTTACCTTTAGTGGGGTATCTGGTGTCTGAACTTTGCCCAGGCGAAACACCGCCGATGTTTACCACATCAGCGATTGCCAGCGTAACGCTTGATGAGAGCGGGAAGGGTACTTTTAACTGGCAGATGAGCCCGTGTAACCTAAAAATGGCAAAAGCGATTTAAAAAGCCTGGAATCGGATAAGGCACAGCCGTCATCCGGAAAATCAAAGGGCCGCAAATGCGGCTCTTTCTGTTTTTCTGGATCAGGGAAGTTCGGGCGGTTGCCACTCTTCCACTTCAATCAGCAGCAGCAGCGCGGCGTCGCCACCGTACTCTTTTGGCGCTTGATGAAAGGCCATCACGTGCGGATGCTGCGCCAGCCAGAGCGGCGTTTGCTGCTTAAGAATATGTTTTCCGTGACCATGCATTACGCAGGCGCAAAACACATGCTCACGACGACAGGCGGCAATCAGCGCGCCTAACTCCTGTTTGGCCTGCTGCTGGGTCAGCCCGTGCAGATCGAGAAACAGCTCCGGGGAGTAATCGCCACGGCGCATTTTCTTCAGTTCGAAATGGCTGACGTCGGCACGCAGATATCTTACCGGGCCGTCCGTATTCAGCAGCGGCTGAAACTCGTCCGAGAAATAGTGACTGGCATCAGCTTGTTCCTGCAGCAGCCTTTTAACCGGAACCTCGGTAATTTTTTTACGTAGCGGTCGGTGAACAATGGTGTCCTGTTTCATTTTACGCGTGCCGGTCATCAGCTGGCGAAACAGCGTCTGATCCTCCTCGCTGAGCGATGTTTTCTTTTTCATTCGAGAGTCTCATCTTTTATTTTTCGTTAGTTTAACCCGACTCGGCGGGCATCCGATCGCTTAAAACGCAATTTTCGCGCTCAGGCCCTGTGTGAATGCTGATTTATCGCCGTCTTCGTGGCAAACTAGCCGCCGAAATTAATACGAGCATGCCCTGGAGGAATACGTGGATAAAATTTTCGTCGATGAAGCAGTGAGTGAACTGCATACCATTCAGGACATGTTGCGTTGGGCGGTCAGCCGTTTTAGCGCGGCGAACATCTGGTATGGCCATGGCACGGATAACCCATGGGACGAGGCCGTACAACTGGTGCTGCCGTCACTTTATCTGCCGCTGGATATTCCAGAAGATATGCGTACCGCGCGTCTGACTTCCAGCGAGCGCCATCGCATTGTTGAACGCGTGATTCGCCGCGTCAACGAGCGCATTCCGGTCGCTTATTTGACCAACAAAGCCTGGTTCTGCGGGCATGAGTTTTATGTTGATGAGCGCGTGTTGGTACCACGTTCGCCGATTGGCGAGCTTATTAATAACCGCTTTGCGGGCCTTATTAATGAGCAGCCGCAGCATATCCTGGATATGTGTACCGGCAGCGGCTGTATTGCCATTGCCTGCGCCTATGCTTTCCCGGAGGCTGAAGTGGATGCGGTGGATATTTCCACCGACGCGCTGGCGGTGACCGAACACAATATTGAAGAGCACGGCCTGATCCATCATGTTACGCCGATCCGTTCCGATCTGTTCCGCGATCTGCTGAAAGTCCAGTATGACCTGATTGTGACCAATCCGCCGTATGTCGATGCGGAAGATATGTCCGATCTGCCAAACGAATATCGTCATGAACCTGAGCTGGGTCTGGCGTCCGGCAGCGATGGACTAAAACTTACCCGCCGCATTCTGGGTAACGCTCCGGACTACCTGTCGGATAACGGTATTCTGATTTGTGAAGTCGGAAACAGCATGGTACATCTGATAGAGCAATACCCGGATGTACCGTTCACCTGGCTGGAGTTCGACAACGGCGGTGAAGGTGTATTCATGCTGACCAAAGAGCAGTTAGTTGCTGCTCGCGAGCACTTCAGCATTTATAAAGACTAAATACACGCGCACATACACAACACTCATAACGGAGCCGTGATGGCAGGAAACACAATTGGGCAACTCTTTCGCGTAACCACTTTCGGTGAATCACACGGGCTGGCGCTCGGTTGTATTGTCGATGGTGTTCCGCCGGGCATTTCTCTGACAGAAGCTGACCTGCAGCACGATCTCGACAGACGCCGTCCGGGCACATCGCGCTACACTACGCAGCGTCGTGAGCCGGATCAGGTGAAAATCCTCTCCGGTGTGTTCGAGGGCGTTACCACCGGCACCAGTATTGGCCTGTTGATCGAAAATACCGATCAGCGTTCACAGGATTACGGCGCGATTAAGGACGTTTTTCGTCCAGGACACGCCGACTATACCTATGAGCAGAAATATGGCCTGCGTGACTACCGTGGCGGCGGACGCTCATCCGCACGTGAAACGGCGATGCGCGTTGCGGCCGGAGCGATTGCCAAAAAATATCTGGCGGAAAAGTTCGGCGTTGAAATTCGCGGCTGTCTGACGCAGATGGGTGATATTCCGCTGGAGATCAAAGACTGGTCCCAGGTGGAACTTAACCCGTTCTTTTGTCCAGATCCGGATAAACTCGAGGCGCTGGACGAACTGATGCGTGGGCTGAAGAAAGAGGGCGACTCCATCGGGGCGAAGGTGACCGTAGTTGCAAGCGGCGTACCAGCGGGTCTCGGCGAACCTGTATTTGACCGCCTGGATGCTGATATCGCTCACGCGCTGATGAGCATTAACGCCGTTAAAGGCGTTGAGATTGGCGACGGTTTTGACGTTGTTGCACTGCGCGGCAGCCAGAACCGTGATGAAATCACCAAAGAAGGTTTCCAGAGTAATCATGCGGGCGGCATTCTTGGTGGGATCAGCAGTGGGCAACAAATCATTGCTCATATGGCGCTGAAACCGACCTCGAGTATTACCGTTCCAGGGCGCACTATTAATCGCTTTGGTGAAGAAGTCGAAATGATCACCAAAGGTCGTCACGATCCGTGTGTTGGGATCCGCGCCGTGCCAATCGCCGAAGCGATGCTGGCGATCGTGTTGATGGATCACCTGCTGCGTCAGCGGGCGCAAAATGCGGACGTGAAGACCGATATTCCACGCTGGTAAGAGATGAAAAAAACGGCACTTGCGGCGCTGGCTCTGTTTGTCAGCACCGCCTGTCTGGCGGCGACGCCCTGGCAGAAAATTACCCATCCGGTTGCAGGCAGCGCGCAGTCTATCGGCGCGTTCTCCAATGGCTGTATTGTTGGCGCAGATACGCTGCCTGTACAGTCAGAACACTATCAGGTGATGCGCACCGATCAGCGCCGTTACTTTGGCCATCCGGATCTGGTGATGTTTATCCAGCGTCTGAGTAATCAGGCCAACAATCTGGGGCTGGGTACGGTGTTAATCGGCGATATGGGCATGCCGGCCGGTGGGCGATTCAATGGCGGTCACGCCAGCCACCAGACGGGACTGGATGTAGATATTTTCCTGCAATTGCCGAAAACCCGCTGGACCCAGTCGCAACTGCTGCGGCCGCAGGCGTTAGATCTGGTCTCACAGGATGGCAAACGTGTCGTGCCGTCACTCTGGAAGCCGGAGATTTTCAGCCTGATCAGGCTGGCGGCAAAAGATAATGAAGTCACGCGTATTTTCGTGAATCCGGCGATTAAGCAGCAACTTTGTCTGGATGCAGGGACCGACAGGGACTGGTTGCGTAAAGTGCGGCCATGGTTCCAGCATCGTGCGCATATGCACGTACGGTTGCGTTGTCCTGCCGACAGTCTTGAGTGCGAAGATCAACCGTTACCACCACCGGGTGACGGCTGCGGCGCGGAGCTGCAAAGCTGGTTCGAACCTCCGAAACCTGGAACCACCAAGCCTGAGAAGAAGACACCGCCGCCGTTGCCGCCTTCCTGCCAGGCGCTACTGGACGAGCATGTACTCTAATGGATCATTTTGCCTCTCTGTTTATGGTGTCGCCACTGCTGTTAGGGGTGCTTTTTTTCGTGGCGATGCTGGCAGGTTTTATTGATTCTCTGGCCGGAGGCGGTGGTTTACTCACTATCCCGGCATTGATGGCGGCCGGGATGCCACCCGCGCAAGCGCTGGCCACCAATAAGCTACAGGCCTGCGGAGGATCTATCTCTTCCTCCCTCTATTTTATTCGCCGGGGCGTGGTTAATCTGGCGGATCAGAAGCTCAATATCTTCATGACTTTTATCGGCTCAATGAGCGGCGCGCTGTTGGTTCAGCACGTGCAGTCAGATATTCTGCGCCAGATCCTGCCGGTTCTGGTTATCTGTATTGGCCTTTACTTTCTGTTGATGCCGAAAGTGGGGGAGGAGGACCGACAGCGTCGGTTGCATGGGTTGCCTTTCGCGCTGGTGGCCGGGGGCTGCGTCGGCTTTTACGATGGCTTTTTTGGTCCGGCTGCGGGGTCGTTCTACGCGCTGGCTTTTGTCATGCTGTGCGGCTACAACCTGGCGAAATCGACGGCCCACGCCAAAGTATTAAATGCCACATCGAATATCGGCGGGCTGTTGCTGTTTGCCCTCGGCGGCAAAGTGATTTGGGCGACCGGATTTGTGATGCTCATTGGCCAGTTTATTGGCGCACGGATGGGCTCACGGCTGGTGCTCAGTAAAGGACAAAAACTCATTCGGCCAATGATCGTCATTGTCTCCGCCGTGATGAGCGCCAAGCTACTTTATGATAATCATGGACAGGAGATTCTCCACTGGCTGGGGATGAACTAATGAATAATACCCATCACTACGAACAGTTAATTGAGATTTTTAACGGCTGCTTTGCCGATGAATTTAATACCCGTCTGATTAAAGGCGATGACGAACCGATCTATCTTCCTGCGGATGCGGAATTACCATATCACCGTATCGTTTTTGCGCATGGCTATTATGCCAGCGCGTTACACGAAATTTCACACTGGTGCATCGCCGGTAAGGCGCGGCGTGAACTGGTCGACTTCGGTTACTGGTACTGTCCGGACGGACGCGACGCGAAGACGCAATGCCAGTTTGAAGATGTGGAAGTGAAGCCGCAGGCGTTTGACTGGCTGTTTTGCATGGCGGCGGGCTACCCGTTTAACGTCAGTTGCGACAACCTTGAAGGGGACTTTGAACCGGATCGCGTGGTATTCCAGCGCCGTGTCCATGCTCAGGTGATGGAGTACCTGGAAAAGGGGATCCCTGAACGTCCGGCGCGCTTCATTAACGCGTTACAGAATTATTATCACACGCCTGAACTTAAGGCGGAACAATTCCCGTGGCCCGAGGCGCTCAACTGAAGTCGCTGCCACGTTTACAATGAGGAAAGAAGATGATCGCGGAGTTTGAATCACGCATTCTGGCATTAATCGACGATATGGTAGAGCACGCCAGCGATGATGAGTTGTTTGCCAGTGGCTATTTGCGTGGACACCTGACGCTGGCCGTGGCCGAACTGGACGCTGGCGAGGACCATTCCGCTGAGGCATTGTACGCCAATGTGACCAGCAGCCTGGAAAAAGCCATCAGCGCAGGCGAACTATCGCCGCGTGACCAGGCGTTAGTGAAAGAAATGTGGGACACTCTGTTCCAGAAGGCTACTGCACAATAATTGCGGTAAATTGTGCCGGATGGCGACGCTCTGGTGTCTTATCCGGCCTACCTTGTTGGGGGGTTGTAGGCCTGATAAGCGTAGCGTCATCAGGCCATGACGAGAGGGCACTCCATCCTTTTATTTCACCGCTTTACCCTTCAATAACTTCCTGACCCACAGACGATTTGGATTTAGTGCCGCCAGCGTGCTGGCATCCATGGGAATCGGTTCATTGCTCATTTGCGAAGCCAGAATTTCTGCACACAGCGGGGCAGTACACAGCCCGCGCGATCCCAGCGCGCCCAGCATAAATAAATCGGAATAAACCGGCGCGCTTACGGCGTGTTCTTTGTCTGCAGCAAGTGTGGTGTACTGGCTGAGCGTGGCGTCATAGTCCGCGACGTTGCCGACCATTGGCATGTGATCGCGCGTGGCGCAGCGCACTCCACAGCGGGCGGCATTGTCACTAACGTCTACCTCTTTTGCCCACACAGCGTTCGGGAAGCAGTCGATTAAGCGTTGACGGTTTTGTTGCTGATCGTCCTCGCGATACGCTGTCTCTTCACTCCCTCGATGATAGCTGGCGCCAATGCAGTGCTGCTGATTTTGCGGGTTGTGCGGCGTGAGGTAGCCGTCATAGCACAGCACCTGACGCAGCGCTGAAAGTGCAGGTGTGGTGGGAATATGACTCACCTGACCGCCCACGGAGTACACCGGTAGCGGCTGCGTTTGCTCAAAGCCGCTAATGCGATGACCGTTAGCCAGAACGACTGCTGCGTGAGAGGCGGTTTCTCCACTGGAAAACTGCAATTGCCAGCTTGCTGTCTGGCGAGTCAGTGAGGCCAGCGTATGTTGGTAGCGGGTGCGTAATCCCAGGGTTGTTGCATACTCCAGTACCGCGGCGGTTAACTGCGCCGGGTACAGCCATCCTCCGGCCGGATACTGAATCCCGCCGCATCCGGTTTCCACCCCTGTCGTTTGTAAAACCTGCTGTGCGTCAACCCCGACGGCGAGCGCAGTGGGCAGTTCAAGGGACAGCATCTGGGTGATTTTTTGCTGGCTTTTCTCATCCCACGCGAGTTGCGTCACGCCGCACCAGTCATGCGCGAACTCAACGGGGAGGGCGTCATACAGTCGTCGGGCGAAGGTAAACGCAGTGGGGAAAAAGAGATTAATGGCTGCGTCATGTTTGCTAAGTAGGGGGTAGAGCGCCCCCTGGCGATTACCGGATGCGCCCCCGGCAGGTTTATCGTCGGCGCAATACAGCGTGACCTGCCAGCCGCGGCGCAATAACGCCAGTGACAGCAATGCGCTGGCAATTCCTCCACCAATAATGGCGGCTTCGCGCTTATCTGTTCCCGTACGCGCAAACCATGGCGCCGAGGACGTGAGCGCCTGAGTCTGTTCCATCACGCCACAGAGCATTTCGCGTTTGCGCCCAAAGCCTTTGCATTTTTGCATTGTAAATCCGGCTTCCTGCAACCCCCGACGTACAAAGCCTGCCGATGTAAAGGTTGCCAGCGTCCCGCCGGGACGAGCCAGTCGGGCCATCGCGTTAAACAGCGTTGGCGTCCACATATCCGGGTTTTTTGCCGGTGCGAAACCGTCCAGGAACCAGGCGTCCACCTTTTGATTCAGAGAGTCATCCAGCGTACTGGTCAGTTCGTTAATATCGCCAAACCACAGATCCAGCGTGACGCGCCCATCATCAAGCAGCAGGCGATGACATCCCGCCAGCGGCAGCGGCCATTGTTCTTGCAGTGCCGTGGCCCACGGGGCAAGTTCTGGCCAGTGCTGGTGGGCTAAGGTGAGATCTTCACGCGTCAGCGGATATTTTTCAAAGCTGATGAAATGTAATCTTTCCAGGGTAGCTTCTGGGTGGGTATCGCGAAAATCGGCAAATGCCTGCCAGAGCGTGAGGAAGTTAAGTCCGGTGCCAAACCCGCTTTCTGCCACCACGAAGAGAGGACGTGAATGCGCAGGGAATCGTTGTGCGAGATGGTTACCGCCGAGAAAGACGTAACGTGTCTCTTCCAGCCCGTTATCATTAGAAAAATAGACATCGTCAAAATCTCGGGAAACAGGTGTACCCTCAGCGTTGAATTCAAGGTTGGCAGGTTGTATAGCGTATTGTTTCACGTAAGTTACTCGTCTGACAGGCTGTGCCCCGATCTTAGCGATGAGTGCCTGGCTGCGCAAATTTCCACATAAAATGGCTGATCGGACTTGTTCGGCGTACAAGTGTACGCTATTGTGCCACTCGAAACTTTAAAATAGTGCGACTTACAGAGGTATTGAATGAAACGTGCAGTGATTACTGGCTTGGGCATCGTTTCCAGCATCGGTAATAACCAGCAGGAAGTCCTGGCATCTCTGCGTGAAGGACGTTCAGGGATCACTTTCTCTCAGGAGCTGAAGGACTCCGGCATGCGTAGCCACGTTTGGGGCAACGTAAAACTGGATACCACTGGCCTCATTGACCGCAAAGTAGTGCGCTTCATGAGCGACGCATCCATCTATGCATTCCTATCAATGGAGCAGGCAGTGGCTGATGCCGGCCTGGCTGCAGAAGATTACCAGAACAACCCGCGCGTTGGCCTGATTGCAGGTTCTGGCGGCGGCTCCCCACGTTTTCAGGTGTTCGGCGCTGACGCAATGCGTAGCCCACGTGGTCTGAAAGCGGTTGGCCCGTATGTGGTCACCAAAGCGATGGCGTCCGGCGTTTCTGCCTGCCTCGCAACGCCGTTCAAAATCCACGGCGTAAACTACTCCATCAGTTCTGCCTGTGCGACATCTGCGCACTGCATCGGCAACGCGGTAGAACAAATTCAGCTGGGCAAACAGGACATCGTTTTTGCTGGCGGCGGCGAAGAGCTGTGCTGGGAAATGGCGTGTGAATTCGATGCAATGGGCGCGCTGTCTACCAAATACAACGACGATCCGTCAAAAGCTTCCCGTACCTATGACGCAAACCGCGACGGTTTCGTTATTGCTGGCGGCGGCGGTATGGTCGTGGTTGAAGAACTGGAGCACGCTCTGGCGCGTGGCGCGCACATCTATGCGGAAATCGTCGGTTACGGCGCAACGTCCGATGGCGCAGACATGGTTGCTCCGTCTGGCGAAGGCGCAGTACGTTGCATGCAGATGGCGATGCACGGTGTAGACACGCCGATCGACTACCTGAACTCTCACGGTACCTCGACTCCGGTTGGTGACGTGAAAGAACTGGGCGCAATCCGCGAAGTGTTTGGCAACAACAGCCCGGCAATCTCCGCAACCAAAGCGATGACTGGTCACTCACTGGGCGCGGCTGGCGTGCAGGAAGCTATCTACTCTCTGCTGATGCTGGAACATGGCTTTATCGCGCCAAGCATCAACATTGAAGAGCTGGATGAGCAGGCGGCAGGTCTGAACATCGTGACCAAACCGACCGAGCAGGCGCTGACCACCGTGATGTCCAACAGCTTCGGCTTTGGCGGCACCAACGCTACGCTGGTTATGCGTAAGCTGAAGGCGTAAGTCTCAGCTTGAATACGAAAAAAGGGAGCTAACAGGCTCCCTTTTTACTGTGTTTACTTCGGCATTTTTTCGTATTCCGGCGCGATCTCAGCGGACCATGCTCTGGCTCGCGTAATCTCTCCGGCATTGTAAATGGGCTGCTCGTAATGACGACCCGCGTCCCGGACACGATAAATTTTCCACCGTCCTTCCTCCCAACGGGTATATACCTCCAGTTGAATAGGGGCTGACTCAGTGCCTAACTGCAGGTTCAGTTTTTCACCGCCGAGGAATGGCTGCGCCTGTCCAACCCGCAACAGCGGGATCCATGCAGGTGCGTAATCCTGCACATACATAAAGTAGTCCGCTTGCACGATCTCCTGCTCATAAAGCGTATCAATCAGCGCCAGACGCCCGATAACCTCTTTGGCGACATAGCGTTGCAGTAATGCTGATGTTTCGCGGGGCGCATCCGGATCCTGAGTGTAGTTCTTCATCCACGAAAGATAGAACTGTTTCACATCCTGCGTGCTGTCACGGTGAGAAGGGGTACAGCCACAAATCAGCAGGATGAGAACAATCAGTGGAAAGGCTTTCATTACTTCTTCCTGTAAATGGTGTATGACGGCTTTGCGGTCCGATAACCCGGACCGGCCCACATGTCTCGCTGTTTGAAGTCGGAATACCAGTCATGACCGTCATATATCGCCATGTGACCGCTCGGGTTTCCATTAGCATAAGGTTGAATGATGATGACATCCCCTTCGCGCGGCTCTTCAAGCGCGCCAATGGCGCTGAAACCGGCGTTTTTCAGCATCGGACCATAATCTTTAGCATGGTAAGTGCGCCCAAGAGTAACGCCGCCTGCCTGAACAGCTTTGCGGGTATATTCCGCACAGCGCCCTTGTGAATGTGAACTCGCGTGCGATTTGGCGTAATTGACCGCCACCTTTTTATCCCAACTCATAACGACTCCTGTTAATAACATACGTAATAGCAATTACGTGATGCTTTAACAGTATTTACGCAATTGGAAATGGCAAATAGTGCTATTAATATTCTCAATATATTAAGCTGGGATATTTATTAATTTATATGCTCGATAAATTACGAGTGATCTATTTAATATTCAGTATTACTTGTTTTATCCTCTGGCTGCTGGCGTGGATAGCGTGACGGCCAAATCACGTCTGGCGAGGTTTCGAGCGCCTGCGCAATGATCTGCTCCGCTCTGGGCCAGCTTCGGGTAAATACATTGCGCAGTGAATCGGGCGATAATCCAGCCGCACGAGAAAGATCTCTGAGCGTGATTCCTTTTTTTTCCAGTGCACTTTTAATATCTGCACGATGCCAGTCTTGGCTTTTGTGTTCCATTCTGTAATCCTAAGGAAATGTGTTATCGGCGCCGATATTTTTCAGGGTATAAACCAGAGAAACAAAAGAATGTAACTTTCTTTTTGGTCACTGGAATATTGCCAGAATAAAACTGAAATTTCGCGCAAAAGAAAAAATATTTTTTATTCCACAGGCAGAAAGGAAAGAAACTAATGGCAAAAGAGTGGTTCACGGTAAAGGAATGTCTTGAATTGCCGGGGTTTCCAGGAAGCGCGCCTGCGGTTCGTTCCCGTTTAAACATGTACAGTGAAGGCAAAGAGGGCGTGAAGCGCAAACGTGTTAAATCAAAGGCTGAGGAGTTTCATATCTCCATTTTCCCTTTGTATCTCCGTCCTTACCTGAAAGAAACTGAAAAGGTGCTGGCCTTAGAGAGCCGTTCCGTACAGGAAGCGGAACCGAAAGAGATCTGGGATATGATGTTCAGACTGCTGACGCCGGGGCAGCGCAAGCAGGTGACCGGACTGTTTGGCACAAAAGGAATTGATGCGGTATTTCCTTTTTTATTCGACGAAAAGTCGTCTTTACCATGAACCAACCTGGTGAGATTTCAGGGTTGACAAATTTAGTGGCTCACAGGCAGACTTCGCACTCAACATTATCTATCTGATAATGCGTAAGCGTTTAACGTTATCCAACGCACCTTAATCCTGAAAGTCAGGTAGAGGGGGCGTGGACATTCCTCGCCTTACTCTGCATTTTGGAGTAACGCATGACAGCTGTAACCCAACAAGAAAAAACACCTTCGGCGAACTTTTCGCTGTTTCGTATCGCTTTTGCAGTTTTCCTGACCTATATGACGGTCGGTCTACCTTTGCCCGTTATTCCTCTGTTTGTGCATCAGGAGCTGGGCTATGGCAACACCATGGTTGGTATCGCCGTAGGCGTACAGTTTCTGGCAACGGTATTAACGCGCGGCTACGCTGGGCGCTTAGCCGATCAATATGGCGCCAAACGTTCGGCGCTACAGGGGATGTTTGCCTGTGGGTTGGCGGGCGCGGCGTGGCTGTTAGCCGCGCTATTGCCTGTTTCTGTCCCTGTAAAATTTGCATTGTTAATCGTCGGGCGTTTGATCCTTGGTTTTGGCGAAAGCCAACTGCTCACCGGAACGCTGACCTGGGGGCTTGGGCTGGTCGGTCCAACACGCTCGGGTAAGGTGATGTCGTGGAACGGGATGGCGATTTACGGTGCGCTGGCCGCCGGTGCGCCGCTGGGCTTGCTGATCCATAGCCACTTTGGCTTCGCGGCGCTGGCGGGAACGACAATGGTATTACCGCTGCTGGCATGGGCATTCAACGGCACCGTTCGCAAAGTGCCTGCTCATGCAGGAGAACGCCCTTCGTTATGGAGCGTGGTAGGGCTTATCTGGAAACCGGGCCTGGGCCTGGCGCTGCAGGGCGTTGGCTTTGCGGTGATCGGTACGTTTATTTCACTCTATTTTGTCAGCAACGGCTGGACGATGGCGGGGTTCACCCTGACCGCGTTTGGCGGGGCGTTTGTGTTGATGCGCATTCTGTTTGGCTGGATGCCGGATCGGTTCGGAGGCGTGAAGGTAGCCGTTGTCTCCTTACTGGTTGAAACCGCGGGACTGATTCTGCTGTGGCAGGCCCCATCAGCATGGATTGCGCTGCTCGGGGCGGCACTAACCGGGGCAGGGTGTTCGCTTATCTTCCCGGCATTGGGCGTAGAGGTTGTGAAGCGAGTGCCCGCGCAGGTTCGCGGTACGGCGCTGGGCGGTTACGCCGCGTTTCAGGATATCTCCTACGGCATAAGCGGCCCGGTCGCCGGGGTGCTGGCCACCGCGTACGGTTATCCCTCGGTATTCCTTGCCGGAGCGATATCCGCCGTGGTGGGGATTGTCGTGACGCTGCTTACGCTGCGCAAAGGTTAAGCGGCCAGCCAGAAAATGGCTAATGCGATCATTAACGCGACAAACAGCAGTCCCGGTCGTGCCGACAGAGATTTTACCGTTTCAATCATCGGCGCGAACGGGCTGTAAATAGGCTGAAGATGGCGCGGATCGTTAAGCTCGCGTTCCCGTTCTACGCGGCGCAGGAAGATTTGATTCAGCAAGTCCTGCACTTGCACTGTGGTCAGAATCGTTTGCGGTTGGATCTGATACGTCTGCTGCGCGTACTCTTTTATTGCCGTCAGCTCATTCGGCTCTAATGGCAGCTTCAGGGCCGCCTGGAGCGTTTGTAGCGTCGGGGCGCTTTGCAGGCTGAGCGTCTGGCGCGCCTGCAGCCAGGTGACCAGATGAGTAAACTGTTTGGCGGGGATCAGCTCACCGCTTTTTACGCCAGACAGCTCTAACATTGACTGCCAGATCATCTTACCTGACTCTCCCGTAGCCGCCGCCAGTTTGGTAACCAACTGGTTCAGCGTATTGTGCTCTGCGGGTAATAACGGACGATCGGTGGCCGGGCGCTGTTGCGGTTGCGGTATAGAAAGCTGCCCTTGTTGCAGCAGCGTGAGCACGTTCTTCAACTGCTCAGGCGTGAGCTGGCTGAGCGCCGTTTGCCCATACTGCTGACGGATAAAATCACTTACCGCCTGGCGGTTATTTCCCTGACTCAGTAATTCAGTGAGCTGTGAGAGAACCTGACGATTAGCATGATTTTGCTGAGCAACACCCAGCCGCTGATTCAGGTTTTGCTCCGCGGCAGGAAAGTGACGTGATTGCAGCGGCGTATCACTTTTGACGCCCAGATCGTGCTTCATTCCGGCCCACACCTCGGCGCTTTGCTGTTGGGTGAGTGAAATCAGACGGGTAATCAGTCGTTCCAGCACGGTACGTTGTTGTGTGGATAACGGTTGTTCACCCGCAGCAGAAGGGGCATTTTGGCCTTCGCCGGGAGGGCGTGCGGGTGTACCTGAAATGGGCTGCATCATCTCTGTTCCTTAAATCTGTGCTGACCAGGTCTCGCAGTATGCCTGGCGGCGAGATTATGGCACACTTGCCCGGTTAACTCTCGTTCTCAAACAGGTGCGAAAGACGTGAAAATCCTCGTTGATGAAAATATGCCCTATGCCCGCGAACTGTTCAGTCGTTTGGGGGAGGTCAAAGCGGTTCCCGGTCGCCCGATTCCCGTTGCCGAACTGGATGATGCGGATGCCTTAATGGTGCGCTCGGTGACGAAAGTAAATGAATCACTGCTTAGCGGAAAACCGGTTCAATTTGTCGGCACGGCAACCGCAGGCACGGACCATGTGGATGAAGCCTGGCTTGCGCAGTCGAAGATCGGCTTTTCCGCAGCGCCCGGCTGTAACGCGATTGCGGTCGTAGAATATGTTTTTTCAGCGTTGCTGATGCTGGCGGAGCGCGACGGGTTTGCGTTACGCGATCGTACTGTAGGCATCGTAGGCGTGGGCAATGTGGGCGGACGTTTGCAGGCACGTCTGGAAGCACTGGGGATCCGCACGCTGCTGTGCGATCCGCCGCGAGCCGATCGCGGTGACGAGGGAGATTTCCGCTCGCTCGACGAACTGGTAGAGCAAGCCGATGTGTTGACTTTCCATACGCCGCTGTTTAAAGACGGACCGTACAAAACGCTGCACCTGGCAGATGATGCGCTGATTAGCCGGCTGAAGCCGGGCACCATTGTGATCAACGCCTGCCGCGGGCCGGTCATCGACAATACGGCATTGCTGAACCGATTGAATGCCGGGCAGTCGCTGAGCGTCGTGCTGGATGTCTGGGAAGGGGAGCCGGATCTCAATGTGGCATTGCTGGAGAAAGCCGATATCGGCACGGCGCACATTGCCGGGTATACCCTGGAAGGAAAAGCGCGCGGCACCACGCAGGTCTTTGAGGCTTTTAGCAAGTTTATTGGTCGCGAACAACACGTTGCGCTCAATACCCTGTTACCTGCGCCGGAATTTGGTCGTATCACTCTGCATGGCCCGTTAGATCAGCCAACGCTGAAAAGGCTGGTGCATTTAGTGTATGATGTGCGCCGCGATGATGCGCCGCTGCGTAAAGTCGCTGGAATTCCGGGTGAGTTTGATAAGCTGCGTAAAAATTATCTTGAGCGCCGTGAATGGTCGTCTTTATACGTGATGTGTGACGACGCAACGGCTGCTGCCTTGCTGTGTAAGCTGGGTTTTAACGCTGTTTATCACCCGGCACATTAATGTCTTCTTAATGCTCCCTGTCGAATAATGCGACAGGGACGCTTACGTATTTCTGGAGTAAATCACCATGTCTGAAGGCTGGAATATTGCCATTCTGGGCGCAACGGGCGCCGTAGGCGAAGCCCTGCTCGATACGCTGGCTGAACGCCAGTTCCCGGTCGGTGAAATTTATGCGCTGGCGCGTAATGAAAGCGCAGGTGAGCATCTGCGTTTTAACGGTAAATCGGTCCTTGTTCAGGACGTTGTAGACTTTGACTGGACGCAGGCGCAACTGGCATTTTTTGTTGCGGGCGCTGAAGCCACCGCCGCATGGGTGGAAGAAGCGACCAATGCCGGTTGCCTGGTTATCGACAGCAGTGGCCTGTTCGCGCTTGAGCCGGACGTTCCGCTGGTGGTTCCGGACGTTAACCCGTTCGTACTGGCGGATTACCGCAACCGCAATGTGATTGCGGTCCCTTCCAGCCTGACCAGCCAACTGCTGTCTGCGCTGAAGCCGCTAATTGATGACGGCGGGCTGTCACGTATTACGGTGACCAATATTATTTCCGCTTCCGCTCACGGTAAAAAAGCCGTAGATGCGCTTGCCGGACAGAGCGCGAAACTACTGAACGGCATCCCGATTGACGATGACGATTTCTTTGGCCGTCAGCTGGCGTTCAACATGCTGCCGCTGCTGCCGGATCGCGAAGGTAGCGTGCGCGAAGAGCGCCGTATCGTCGATGAAGTGCGCAAAATTATGCAGGACGACGGGCTACTTATCTCCGCCAGCATCGTGCAGTCGCCGGTATTTTATGGCCACGCACAGATGGTGAATTTTGAAGCTCTGCGTCCGTTGGCGGCGGAAGAAGCACGCGATGCGTTTTCACGCGGTGAGGACGTAGTGTTGTCAGAAGAGACCTATATCCCGACGCAGGTTGGCGATGCGTCAGGTACTCCGCACCTTTCAGTTGGCTGTGTGCATAACGATTATGGGATGCCGGAACAGGTTCAGTTCTGGTCTGTGGCAGACAACGTACGCTTTGGCGGTGCGTTGATGGCGGTAAAAATTGCGGAAAAACTGGTGCAGGAGTACCTGTACTAATGTCTGACCTGCAACAGCCGTCAACCCATAAAATTGCGCTGGGCATTGAGTATGACGGCAGCAAATATTATGGCTGGCAGCGCCAGAACGAAGTGCGTAGCGTTCAGGAAAAACTGGAAAAAGCGCTCTCTCAGGTGGCGAATGAACGCATCACTGTCTTTTGTGCGGGACGCACGGATGCGGGCGTTCATGGCACAGGGCAGGTCGTGCACTTTGAAACGACTGCCCAGCGTAAAGATGCAGCCTGGACACTGGGGGTAAATGCGAATTTACCTGGTGACATTGCTGTGCGCTGGGTGAAAGCTGTACCCGATGATTTCCATGCCCGATTTAGCGCTACGGCTCGCCGTTATCGCTACATCATCTACAATCATCGGTTGCGCCCTGCGGTTTTAGGTAAAGGGGTAACCCATTACTATGAACCGCTGGACGCTGAGCGTATGCATCGTGCGGCCCAGTGTTTGATTGGCGAAAATGATTTTACTTCGTTTCGGGCGGTGCAGTGTCAGTCGCGCACACCGTGGCGTAACGTGATGCACATTAACGTTGAACGTTTTGGTGCATATGTGGTGGTGGATATTAAAGCGAATGCCTTTGTACATCATATGGTCAGGAATATTGTCGGCAGCCTGATGGAAGTAGGCGCCAACAACCAGCCGGAGAGCTGGATAGCAGAACTGCTAGCGGCGAAGGACAGAACGCTGGCAGCGGCAACGGCGAAAGCGGAAGGACTGTATCTGGTTGCAGTAGATTACCCGGAACGGTTCGACCTGCCAAAACCGCCTATGGGCCCGCTATTTCTGGCGGACTAATTTGAGTCGTATAAAGGCAAAACTATGGACCTGATTTACTTTCTTATCGATTTTATCCTGCACATTGATGTGCATCTGGCGGAGCTGGTTGCGGAATACGGTATCTGGGTATACGCGATTCTGTTTCTGATCCTGTTCTGCGAAACCGGGCTGGTGGTGACGCCGTTCCTGCCGGGAGACTCGCTGCTGTTTGTCGCTGGCGCGCTTTCTGCGCTGCCAACTAACGATCTCAATGTTCATCTGATGGTGATGTTGATGATTGTGGCGGCGATTATCGGCGATGCGGTGAACTACACGATTGGCCGTTTGTTCGGTGAAAAACTCTTCAGTAACCCGAACTCTAAAATTTTCCGTCGCAGTTACCTGGATAAAACCCATGCGTTCTACGAGCGTCATGGCGGCAAAACGATTATCCTCGCGCGTTTCGTACCTATTGTGCGTACATTTGCACCGTTTGTTGCCGGTATGGGGCACATGTCCTACCGTCACTTTGCGATGTATAACGTCGCAGGCGCGCTGCTGTGGGTATTGCTGTTCACCTATGCAGGCTATCTGTTCGGCGATCTGCCGATCGTTCAGGAAAACCTGAAATTACTGATTGTGGCGATCATCGTCCTTTCCGTATTGCCGGGCATAATTGAAGTGATTCGCCATAAACGCGCTGCGTCACGGGCTGCAAAATAGAAAGTAACTCAGCGGTTCGACCACTTTTTTATCCAAAGTTTCGGGCTGTTATGTTTTAATGTGCAACATTCATGGTCTGTTAGGGGCAAAAATGGCATTATGCGCCCCTTATAACAAAGCTGACTAGGGTTCAGGCAGAAAGGTCACCAATGAGCTGGATTGAACGAATTAAAAGCAACATTACTCCCACCCGCAAGGCAAGCATTCCTGAAGGGGTGTGGACCAAGTGTGATAGCTGCGGTCAGGTTTTATACCGTGCTGAGCTGGAACGTAATCTTGAGGTCTGTCCGAAGTGTGACCATCATATGCGCATGTCGGCGCGCAATCGCCTGCATAGCCTGTTAGATGAAGGTTCTCTTGTGGAACTGGGTAGCGAGCTTGAGCCGAAAGATGTGCTGAAGTTTCGTGACTCCAAAAAGTACAAAGACAGACTGGCTTCTGCGCAGAAAGAAACTGGCGAGAAAGATGCGCTGGTGGTAATGAAAGGCACGCTGCACGGTATGCCGGTCGTTGCTGCTGCATTCGAGTTCGCGTTTATGGGCGGCTCCATGGGCTCTGTGGTCGGCGCGCGTTTTGTCCGTGCCGTTGAGCAGGCGCTGGAAGATAACTGTCCGCTGATCTGTTTCTCCGCCTCTGGCGGGGCGCGTATGCAGGAAGCGCTGATGTCTCTGATGCAGATGGCGAAAACCTCTGCTGCGCTGGCGAAAATGCAGGAACGCGGTTTACCGTATATTTCTGTACTGACCGACCCAACAATGGGCGGTGTTTCTGCTAGCTTCGCGATGCTGGGCGATCTCAACATTGCAGAACCGAAAGCACTGATCGGCTTTGCTGGTCCGCGTGTTATCGAGCAAACCGTACGTGAGAAACTGCCGCCGGGATTCCAGCGTAGCGAGTTCCTGATTGAAAAAGGCGCTATCGATATGATCGTTCGTCGTCCGGAAATGCGCCTGAAACTGGCAAGCATTCTGGCGAAGCTGATGAATCTTCCTACGCCGAATCCGGATGAGCCGCGTGAAGGCGAGGTGGTACCTCCGGTTCCCGATCAGGAATCAGAGGCCTGATAGTTTACTCTATGGGTTTCGGGTTGCAGGCAGGCGATAAGAGAGTTGATCCCGATGAGCTTACACAGGTAAGTGATTCGGGTGAGCGAGCACAGCCAACGCATCTGCAACGTGAAAAACAACGTGTAAAAAAGGGCAGGCCGGTTGGTGCTGCCCTTTTGCTTTTCTCAACGTAAAGAATCTACAGCCATCATGGACAATAAACGTATTCCTCAAGCCGCGTCGCCCCTGGCATCGTGGCTTTCTTATCTGGAAAACCTGCACAGTAAAACCATCGATCTCGGCCTGGAACGCGTAAGTCAGGTGGCGCGCAAACTGGGTGTGTTGAAACCCGCGCCATTTGTTTTTACGGTCGCGGGAACCAACGGGAAAGGCACAACCTGCCGTACGCTGGAATCTGTGCTGACCGCAGCAGGTTATAAAGTTGGCGTTTACAGTTCGCCGCATCTGGTGCGCTACACGGAACGCGTACGCGTGCAGGGACGTGAACTGCCGGAATCAGCGCATACCGCCTCGTTTGCTGAGATTGAAGACGCGCGTGGCGACATTTCCCTGACTTACTTTGAATACGGCACGTTATCGGCACTCTGGCTGTTTAAACAGGCCCAACTGGATGTCGTCATCCTGGAAGTTGGGTTAGGCGGTCGCCTTGACGCGACCAATATCGTGGATGCCGATGTTGCGGTGGTCACCAGCATTGCGCTTGACCATACTGACTGGCTGGGCCCGGATCGCGAAAGCATTGGTCGTGAGAAGGCGGGAATTTTCCGTGCAGAGAAACCGGCTATCGTCGGTGAACCGGAAATGCCTTACACCATCGCCGATGTTGCGCAAGAGAGCGGGGCGATTTTGCAACGCTGCGGCGTGGACTGGCGCTATGTGGTCACGGAGAACGACTGGTCCTTTACGGACGATCACGGCACGTTGGCGCACCTGCCGTTGCCGCAGGTCCCACAACCTAACGCCGCGACCGCACTGGCAGCACTGCGCGCAAGCGGGCTGAACGTCAGCGAGCAGGCCATTCGTGACGGTATTGAACAGGCGATTTTACCGGGGCGCTTCCAGATTGTGAGCGAGTCGCCGCGGGTGATTTTTGATGTTGCCCATAACCCGCATGCGGCGGAGTATCTGACCGGCCGTCTGAAAAAATTAGTGAAAAGCGGGCGTGTACTTGCGGTTATCGGTATGCTACATGATAAAGATATTGCCGGTACGTTAGCCTGGTTAAAAAGCGTGGTTGACGCCTGGTACTGTGCGCCCCTGGAAGGGCCGCGTGGTGCTACTGCAGAACAACTGCTGGAGCATCTGGGTAAAGGCTACGCCTATGACAGCGTGGCGCAGGCATGGTCTGCGGCGCTAGCTGAGGCGAAGCCAGAAGATACCGTGTTGGTGTGTGGATCGTTTCACACTGTCGCACATGTCATGGAAGTGATAGACGTGGGGAGAAGCGGTGGCGAGTAAGTTTCAGAATCGATTAGTCGGCACAATTGTGCTGGTCGCGCTGGGGGTGATTGTGCTCCCCGGGCTGCTTGACGGGCAGAAAAAGCATTATCAGGATGAGTTTGCGGCGATCCCGCTGGTGCCGAAACCCGGCGATCGCGATGAACCAGACATGATGCCTGCAGCCACGCAGGCGCTGCCGACGCAGCCACCGGAAGGGGCGGCTGAAGAGGTGCGCGCGGGCGATGCTGCCGCGCCATCGTTGGATCCGTCACGTTTGACGACGGCAAACAGCGCGGAGTTAGATCCTGTCCCCGCGCCTGTAGAACAGCCGAAACCCAAACCGAAGCCGCAGCCGGTTGCCGTCGCTCCGACGCCAGCACCGGCTCCAGCGCCGAAACCGGCCGCGGTGGAACCGCCAGCTCCAACCGGCAAAGCGTACGTTGTACAGCTCGGTGCGCTGAAAAATGCGGATAAGGTCAATGAGATCGTGGGTAAACTTCGTGGCGCGGGCTTTCGGGTATATACTTCCCCGTCAACGCCGGTGCAGGGTAAAATAACCCGTATTCTCGTAGGACCTGATGCCTCCAAAGATAAGCTGAAGAGCTCGCTGGGCGAGCTGCAGAAGATCTCCGGTCTGAGTGGCGTAGTGATGGGGTACACCCCTAATTAAGGGATTGCGCTGTTCACGGCGCTGCTCTTAATTCAGGCCGGATAGGGCGTTTTTACCGCTATCCGGCAGTGCCCGAAGAGGCATAAAACGGTATGGCGTTGAAGATTTTTTCAGCGCCATTTTTATTTACGCGTGGAAAGGAAATCCCTACGCAAACGTTTTCTTTTTCTGTTAGAATGCGCCCCGAACAGGACGACAGGGCGTTAAATCGTGGGACACTTATGGTCTGGATTGATTACGCCATTATCGCGGTGATTGGTTTTTCCTGTCTGGTTAGCCTGATCCGTGGCTTTGTTCGTGAAGCATTATCGTTGGTGACTTGGGGTTGTGCTTTCTTTGTCGCCAGCCATTACTACACTTACCTGTCTGTCTGGTTTACGGGCTTTGAAGACGAACTCGTTCGAAATGGGATTGCTATCGCGATACTGTTTATCGCGACACTTATCGTCGGCGCTATCGTTAACTTTGTGATAGGCCAACTGGTAGAGAAAACAGGCCTGTCGGGTACTGACAGGGTGTTGGGGATCTGCTTTGGTGCTCTGCGAGGAGCGCTGATCGTCGCCGCCATACTGTTCTTTCTCGATACCTTTACCGGTCTGTCGAAAAGTGAAGACTGGAGCAAGTCGCAGCTGATCCCGCAGTTCAGTTTCATCATCAGATGGTTCTTTGACTATCTGCAAAGCTCGTCAAGTTTCTTGCCCAAAGTATAAACTTTGGGTTGTTGCTGAACGAGGAAAAGACGTATGTGCGGTATTGTCGGTATCGCCGGTGTTATGCCGGTAAACCAGTCGATTTATGACGCGTTAACGGTGCTCCAGCATCGTGGTCAGGATGCCGCAGGCATCATCACCATTGATGCCAACAACTGCTTCCGCTTGCGTAAAGCAAACGGAATGGTGAGCGATATTTTTGAAGCGCGCCATATGCAGCGTTTGCAGGGCAATATGGGCATCGGTCATGTGCGTTACCCAACGGCTGGCAGCTCCAGCGCCTCCGAAGCTCAACCTTTTTACGTCAACTCACCGTATGGCATCACGCTTGCCCATAATGGCAACCTGACCAATGCGCATGAGCTGCGTAAAAAGCTGTTTGAAGAAAAGCGCCGCCACATCAATACCACTTCAGACTCTGAAATTTTGCTGAATATTTTCGCCAGCGAGCTGGATAACTTCCGACATTATCCGCTGGAAGCCGATAATATTTTTGCTGCTATTGCGGCAACCAACCGCCAGATCCGCGGCGCCTATGCCTGCGTGGCGATGATTATTGGCCACGGTATGGTTGCCTTCCGCGATCCTAACGGTATCCGTCCGCTGGTACTGGGTAAACGCGATATCGGGGATGGTCGTACCGAGTATATGGTGGCCTCCGAGAGCGTGGCGCTGGATACGCTGGGCTTTGAATTCCTGCGCGATGTGGCACCTGGCGAAGCGGTGTATATCACCGAAAAAGGTCAGCTGTTTACTCGCCAGTGTGCCGATAACCCGGTTAGCAATCCGTGCCTGTTTGAATACGTTTACTTCGCACGTCCTGACTCCTTTATCGACAAGATTTCCGTTTACAGCGCCCGTGTAAATATGGGGACCAAGCTTGGCGAAAAAATTGCTCGCGAGTGGGAAGATCTGGACATTGACGTGGTGATTCCGATTCCGGAAACCTCCTGCGATATCGCGCTGGAAATTGCCCGTATTCTCGGTAAGCCGTACCGTCAGGGTTTTGTGAAAAACCGCTACGTGGGCCGTACCTTTATCATGCCCGGCCAGCAGCTGCGCCGTAAATCCGTGCGCCGTAAGCTGAACGCCAACCGTGCGGAATTCCGTGATAAAAACGTGCTGCTGGTGGATGACTCCATCGTGCGCGGTACCACCTCGGAACAGATTATCGAGATGGCGCGTGAAGCCGGAGCGAAGAAAGTGTATCTGGCCTCTGCGGCCCCGGAAATTCGCTTCCCGAACGTTTATGGTATCGATATGCCTACGGCGACGGAGCTGATTGCTCATGGTCGCGAAGTGGACGAGATTCGCCAGATAATCGGTGCAGACGGTCTTATCTTCCAGGATTTAAACGATCTGATTGAAGCGGTCCGCGCTGAGAACCCGGATATTCAGCAGTTTGAATGTTCAGTGTTTAACGGCGTGTACGTCACCAAAGACGTCGACCAGCAATATCTCGATTTCCTTGACTCCCTGCGTAATGACGATGCCAAAGCAATTTTGCGTCAGAACGAAGCGGAAAACCTCGAGATGCATAACGAAGGGTAATGTTCTGTTGCAGGTCAGGACACATAGAGTGGACTGACTTGCAACTGCGCATAAAAACCTGCAAAGTCAGCCCTGAAGCAAGTAAGGGCGAAAAAATGAAACGACTCATTGTAGGGATTAGCGGTGCCAGTGGCGCGATTTATGGCGTGCGCCTGCTGCAGGTTTTGCGTGACGTTACTGATGTGGAAACCCATCTGGTGATGAGTGCTGCTGCCCGACAGACGCTGGCGCTGGAAACTGACCTCTCTGTACGCGACGTGCAGGCACTGGCGAATGTAAATCACGATACGCGCGATATCGCCGCCAGTATCTCTTCCGGCTCTTTTCAGACCGCCGGAATGGTAATATTACCTTGTTCAATCAAAACGCTTTCAGGCATCGTCCACAGTTACACCGATGGGCTGCTTACCCGTGCGGCAGACGTGGTGTTGAAAGAACGCCGCCCGCTGGTGCTGTGCGTGCGTGAAACGCCCCTGCATCTGGGGCATCTGCGGCTGATGACGCAGGCGGCAGAAATTGGCGCGGTGATTATGCCGCCAGTCCCGGCATTCTATCATCGCCCGCAAACGCTAGATGATGTGATTAATCAAACAGTTAACCGCGTACTCGACCAGTTTGATATCTCCCTTCCACAGGATCTGTTCACCCGCTGGCAAGGGGCGTAAAACCGTTCCATCAGCGTGCAAAGAAACATCCGTTGCCCTGTTTCAGGGCAATTTTGTAACCGCGATCATATCCTCAACATTTAATTCGTTAAAACTCAACGAAACGCTGCGGTTCAACCGTCAGACCTGCTATCTTCAAAATCAGGACATTATTGCAACGTTTTATTAACATATTTAACGTCGAATATCCTCATCGACGCGAAAATGGCATAAGACCTGCATGAAAAAGTCTGCAAACACACAACACAACGTAAAACATAATAAAATTACGCCACTTGAGGGTTATGTATGAAGAAGACGGTTCTTGCTTTGTCTTTGCTGGTAGGACTCTCCGCCACCGCGGCCAGCTACGCAGCACTTCCGCAGACGGTTCGTATTGGTACAGATACAACGTACGCACCTTTTTCCTCTAAAGATGCCAAAGGCGACTTTGTCGGCTTTGATATCGATCTGGGAAATGAGATGTGTAAGCGCATGCAGATCAAATGTACCTGGGTAGCCAGCGACTTTGACGCGCTGATCCCGTCGCTGAAAGCGAAAAAGATTGATGCCATCATCTCCTCGCTTTCAATCACTGAGAAGCGTCAGCAAGAGATTGCGTTCTCAGACAAGCTTTACGCAGCAGACTCACGTCTGATCGCCGCGAAAGGTTCCCCAATTCAACCAACTCTGGATTCCCTCAAAGGTAAACATGTTGGCGTACTGCAAGGCTCGACTCAGGAAGCCTATGCTAATGACAACTGGCGCAGCAAAGGCGTAGATGTGGTGGCCTATGCGAACCAGGACCTTATCTATTCTGACCTGACAGCGGGTCGTCTGGACGCGGCGTTGCAGGATGAAGTCGCGGCCAGCGAAGGCTTCCTGAAGCAGCCTGCCGGTAAGGACTACGCTTTTGCTGGTCCATCGGTGAAAGATAAAAAATACTTTGGTGACGGCACCGGGATTGGCTTGCGCAAAGATGATGCAGAGCTGAAAGCTGCTTTCGATAAAGCGCTGGGCGAACTGCGCAAAGACGGCACCTACGACAAAATGGCGAGCAAGTATTTTAACTTCAATGTCTACGGCGATTAATACGCCGCAACGGGGAATGGACTGCACCATTGCGGGTAACCATTACGGTGCATAATAAATTCAGTGCACTGTTTTGGTGCTTTTGTCGCTGTCTTAATAAGCATGAGTGCATACTTAAGCGCTTTTCATGCAAATAAATACCGTCGACAGGGTAGAATGCTTTGCCTTGTCGGCCCGATTAATGGCACGATAACTGCACCTGGTCCTGTAAAGATCCCCTATAAAAGACAGTCTGTTGAGGATAGTTATGAAAAAACTGGTGTTGTCTCTTTCTCTGGTCCTGGCTTTCTCCAGTGCTACCGCAGCATTTGCAGCCATTCCGCAAAAAATTCGTATCGGTACCGATCCTACTTATGCGCCGTTCGAATCGAAAAATGCACAGGGTGAATTAGTCGGTTTTGATATCGATCTGGCTAAAGAGCTGTGCAAACGTATCAATACACAATGTACCTTCGTGGAAAACCCGCTGGACGCGCTTATCCCTTCGTTAAAAGCGAAGAAAATCGATGCGATTATGTCCTCGCTTTCCATCACTGAAAAACGTCAGCAGGAAATCGCCTTTACCGACAAGCTTTATGCAGCCGACTCGCGTCTGGTTGTCGCTAAAGATTCTGCTATTCAGCCAACCATTGAGTCGCTGAAAGGTAAACGTGTTGGCGTGCTGCAGGGCACGACTCAGGAAACCTTCGGCAACGAGCACTGGGCGCCAAAAGGCATTGAAATTGTCTCTTATCAGGGGCAAGACAATATCTATTCTGACCTGACTGCCGGGCGTATTGATGCTGCTTTCCAGGATGAAGTCGCGGCCAGCGAAGGCTTCCTGAAACAGCCGGTCGGTAAAGATTACAAATTCGGCGGCCCATCTGTAAAAGATGAGAAGTTATTCGGCGTGGGTACCGGTATGGGGCTGCGCAAAGATGATAACGAACTGCGCGAAGCACTGAACAAAGCCTTTGCCGAGATGCGAGCTGACGGTACTTACGAGAAGCTGGCGAAAAAGTACTTCGATTTTGATGTTTATGGCGGTTAATCACCGCAGGTGCTGATAAAGCCCGTAGATTTTTGACGTGTTGAATTTATGCCTGATGGCGCTGCGCGTATCCGGTCTACAGTGATTTTGTAGGCCGGATAAGGCAAAGCCGCCATCCCGCATTTAACAGTTTGTCTGAAATCAAAAGAGGCTTATTACTCCACCACACACGACAGGACAGGCAGCATGTTGTATGGCTTTTCAGGTGTTATTTTACAGGGCGCAATTGTTACGCTGGAGCTGGCACTTAGCTCGGTGGTACTGGCGGTTCTGATAGGCCTTGTCGGCGCGGCAGCAAAGCTGTCGCAAAGCCGGGCGCTGGCGCTTATTTTCGAAGGGTACACAACGCTTATCCGCGGCGTGCCCGATCTGGTCTTAATGCTGCTCATCTTTTACGGATTACAAATCGCGCTGAATACCCTTACCGATGCAATTGGTATCAGCCAGATTGATATCGATCCGATGGTCGCGGGTATTATTACGCTCGGGTTTATCTACGGAGCCTATTTTACCGAAACATTTCGTGGCGCATTTATGGCCGTGCCAAAAGGCCATATTGAAGCCGCGACGGCATTCGGTTTTACCAGTTCACAAATATTTCGCCGCATTATGTTCCCGGCGATGATGCGCTATGCCTTACCGGGAATTGGCAACAACTGGCAGGTCATTCTTAAGGCCACGGCGCTGGTATCGTTGCTCGGCCTGGAAGACGTGGTGAAAGCCACTCAGCTTGCCGGAAAAAGTACCTGGGAGCCGTTCTATTTTGCCGTAGTGTGCGGGGTCATCTATCTGGTGTTTACCACTGTTTCTAATGGTGTGCTGCTGTACCTTGAGCGCCGCTATTCTGCGGGTGTGAAGAGGGCTGACCTGTGATTGAGATTATTCAGGAATACTGGAAGTCCCTGCTGTGGACCGACGGATATCGCTACACCGGCGTGGCTATCACCCTGTGGCTTCTGATTTCGTCGGTGGTGATGGGCGGGATACTGGCGCTGTTTTTGGCAATTGGTCGTGTTTCCAGTAATAAATTTATCCAGTTTCCTATCTGGCTGTTCACCTATATTTTTCGTGGGACGCCGCTGTACGTCCAGTTGCTGGTGTTTTATTCCGGGATGTATACGCTGGAGATAGTCAAAGGCACGGACTTCCTCAACGCGTTTTTCCGCAGTGGGCTAAATTGCACCGTGCTGGCGCTGACGCTGAATACCTGCGCCTATACCACGGAGATTTTCGCCGGGGCTATTCGTTCCGTACCCCATGGTGAGATTGAAGCCGCGCGCGCTTACGGTTTCTCGTCGTTTAAACTGTATCGCTGCATTATTTTGCCTTCCGCGCTGCGTATTGCGCTGCCGGCTTACAGCAATGAAGTTATTTTAATGCTGCACTCCACGGCGCTGGCATTTACCGCAACGGTGCCTGATTTGTTGAAAATCGCCCGCGATATCAACTCGGCAACGTATCAGCCGTTTACCGCCTTCGGTATTGCCGCTGTTCTGTATTTGATTATTTCGTATGTCCTGATCAGTCTGTTCCGTAAAGCGGAAAAACGCTGGTTGCAGCATGTATCCTCTAAATGATTCGAGTAACACGATGTCTGAAAATAAATTAAACGTTATCGATTTACATAAGCACTACGGTGAACATGAAGTGCTGAAAGGGGTATCGCTGCAGGCCAATGCGGGTGATGTTATCAGTATTATTGGCTCGTCAGGTTCCGGTAAAAGTACCTTCCTGCGCTGCATTAACTTTCTCGAGAAACCGAGCGCCGGGTCGATTGTCGTCAGTGGTCAGAACATTGGTCTGGTACGCGACAAAGACGGCCAGCTTAAGGTTGCAGACAAAAATCAGCTGCGCTTGCTGCGCACGCGACTGACGATGGTCTTTCAGCACTTTAATCTGTGGAGCCACATGACGGTGCTGGAAAACGTGATGGAAGCGCCGATCCAGGTGTTGGGGCTGAGCAAGCAGGAAGCTCGCGAACGTGCGGTGAAGTATCTGGCGAAAGTGGGTATTGATGAGCGCGCTCAGGGCAAATATCCGGTGCATCTGTCCGGTGGTCAGCAGCAGCGTGTCTCCATTGCTCGTGCGCTGGCGATGGAACCAGAAGTGTTGCTGTTTGATGAACCCACGTCGGCGCTTGACCCGGAGCTGGTGGGCGAAGTGCTGCGCATTATGCAACAACTGGCCGAAGAGGGAAAAACCATGGTGGTCGTGACCCACGAAATGGGGTTTGCCCGTCATGTCTCCACGCACGTGATTTTCCTGCATCAGGGGAAGATTGAAGAAGAGGGCGATCCGGAGCAGGTATTTGGTAATCCGCAAAGTCCGCGTTTGCAGCAGTTCCTCAAAGGTTCGTTGAAGTAAGTCACCTGCCCGGAGGCGCTACGCTTTCCGGGCCTGGGATTTTAGCGCGTCGCACTCCAGACGATAAACCCAGTCGTCGTAGGCGATACCATCAATCTCATACGCCTTTTCCAGCACCTGCGTACGCACGAACCCCGTTTTTTCCAGAATCCGTATTGAGCCCTTATTATCCGCCAGTACGTAAGCATTTATCGCCGTGACCGCCGCGTGCTCGAAGGCGTACTGGCACACCGCGCGTACGGCTTCGCTGGCAATACCTTTCCCCTGCGCCTGTGGCATGATGGCGTAGCCGAGGTCGGCTTCGTGCGGGTAGAGATGGCTGATTTGTAGACCAATATCGCCGAGCGGCGTCGGGTTGTTGTGCTCGCGGATGACAAAAGTGTGCTGTGCGGCAAGGCGTCTGGCGAATAACAGACGCGTATCTTTCACCGGGGCGATGTTGCCCATATAGCGCATGACTTCAGGACATTCACGTAGTTTCTGGAAAAATGACCAGTCAGAAAACTGAAACAAAGAGAGGGTAAGTCGGGGAGTCGAAATTATCGCCATAACGTCGCCATTGCAGAAATCTGGCCTATAACCTTACCACCACAACGGCGACCGTGAATAGCGCTTAGGGGTTATCGGATGACATCCGCCAGCGCTTCTTCTAAATCGTACCAGCGAAACGCGAAACCGGACGCTTCCAGGCGTTTTGGCAACGCTCGCTGCCCGCCGAGAACCAGCACTGAAGATTCGCCCATCAGCAACCGCATTGCGGTGGCGGGAACGCGCAGAATGGCAGGACGGTTCAGGGCGTGGCCCAGCGCGTGGGCAAACTGCTCATTGTGCACCGGGTACGGTGAAACCATATTGAAGGGACCGCGCAGATCGTTATCCAGCAGCCAGAGAATTCCGTTGACCATATCATCAATATGGATCCAGGCCATATACTGGCGTCCGTTGCCAATTGGTCCGCCTAAGCCAAGACGAAACGGCGGAACCATTTTCGCCAGAATGCCGCCAGCAGAGGCCAGTACCACGCCGGTGCGCAGCATACACACGCGGGTTTTATCGCTTTGCGCAGTGCTGGCAATTTGCTCCCAGCGGGCGCACAGCTTATGGGTAAATTCGTTATGCGGCGGCTCTTCTTCTGTGACCACCACTTCGCCTAAATCGCCGTAGTAACCGGTAGCGGAACCGGAGATTAGCACTGCGGGCGGTGTCTCGCTGGCATTGATTAAATCGACCAGCTTCTGCGTGATGACCCAGCGGCTCTGACACAGGCGTTCCTTTTGCTGGGCACTCCAGCGCTTGTCCGCAATCGGCTCTCCGGCAAGGTTAATGACGGCATCAATGTCATTGAGATTTTGCCGCTCTTCCAGCCCTTTGGACAGCGTAACCCGGGAGTCGAGAATCTGACGGGCCTTATCAGGAGAACGGGTCACTACGGTTATCTGATGCCCCAGCTCCAGCAAGCGGGGGATCAGATGACGTCCAATCAGGCCAGTACCGCCGGTAATCAGAATCTGCATGTCGCCTCCCGGGTTATGTTTTAGCGCTGCCAGCTCAGCGTCATAGAGACTGAGTCGGCGTAACGTAATGCGTGAAGTTTATCTATCTCTACTTGAGCATAAGTGACCCAGTGATGTTCGCGTGCGATATCGAGCACATCTTGAGTTAATTTTTCTAACAATGAGAAGCGGTTACCCTCCACGTGGGCAATGATGCTCTTGGTGATAGTGCGATAATTCAGCGCGTCGTTGATATCTTCGCTGGTACGGGCTTTGTCTGCCGGATAGTGAATGGCAATGTTGATGACGATATCCTGGCGGTTAAGGATCTCCTCTTCTTTGATGCCGATAAAAGTGCGCAGACGAAGGTTTTTTATACGAATAATTGCGTCAGGTTGTGACATTGCAGGTTTCCTCCATGTATGAACCTTTGCATGATACACGAGAACCGAATCGCGTCACCGCTTCTCACTTTGTGCTTGTTGCATGGCGCGTTCCGTTGCGGGACGCGTACGGATGCGTTCATGCCAGTTATTGACCGCCGGGTAGTTGTCGAGGTCGATGCGCTGACGCTGATGGGCGTGGATCCACGGCCAGCAGGCAATGTCGGCAATGCTGTAGTGATCGCCTCCCAGCCAGGGGGACGTTTCCAGACGTTTATTCATCACGTTGTACAGGCGCTGGGTTTCAACCTGGTATCTTTCAATGGCGTAGGGAATCGTTTGTGGGGCGTAGTGGCTAAAATGATGATTCTGACCCAGCATGGGTCCGAGGCCGCTGACCTGCCAGAACAACCACTGCAGCGTAGTGTGGCGTTCACGTAACTCACCGCTCAGCAGCTTACCGCTCTTTTCTGCCAGATAGAGTAAAATTTCTCCGGACTCAAACAGGCTGATGGGCTTTCCGCCGTCTACCGGGGCACTGTCGATAATGGCCGGGATTTTATTGTTTGGTGAGATTTGCAGAAAATCAGGGTGAAACTGGCTACCTTTGCTGATATCGACATGAATCAGACGGTATTGCAGCTGCGCCTCTTCAAGAAACAGCGTGATTTTGTGACCGTTTGGCGATGGAGTGTAATAGAGATCGATCATTTTCAGCGTCCGTTTTGTCATGAACCGGGTCATAACAAGTATAGAGCCTGTTGGCGTGCGTGAGTTTTCATCAAGTGACAGTGAGAGAAAGACTCTATATTTTGAAGGCAAGCCAATACATTTCAGAGGACATTATGAGCAAATCTGCAATTACGCTGTGGTCAGATGCCAATTTTTTCTCCCCTTACGTGCTGTCTGTTTATGTCGCTCTGCAAGAGAAAGGACTGCCTTTTACGCTGAAAACCGTTGATCTCAACAGCGGCGAACACTTGCAACCTTCATGGCAAGGGTATGCGTTAACGCGGCGCGTGCCGGTGCTTGAAATCGACGGTTTCGAGCTGAGCGAATCATCAGCGATTACTGAGTTCCTGGAAGAGAGTTTTGCGCCGCCGCAGTGGGAGCGAATCTACCCACACGATGTGCAAAAGCGCGCGCGGGCGCGCCAGGTTCAGGCGTGGATCCGCAGCGATCTGATGCCTATCCGTGAAGAACGCTCAACGGACGTAGTTTTTGCTGGCGTGAAGAAAGGTCCGTTAAGCGAAGCGGGAAAAGTCAGTGCGGAGAAATTGTTCGCCACTGCGAGCCATTTATTGAGCCACGGGAAGCAGAATTTATTTGGCGAATGGTGTATTGCCGACTGCGATTTAGCGCTAATGCTGAATCGTCTGGTCCTTAACGGCGATGAGGTTCCCGAAGCGCTTGCAGAATATGCCGCCTTCCAGTGGCAGCGCGCTTCAGTCCAGCGTTTTATCGCGCTTTCAGCGAAGCGTTCCTGCTGAAAAACGGGGCGTAATCCAGTATCATTACAAGGTACTTTTCAACGAGGAGTGAGTGATGAAACTGATGTTCGCATCGGACATTCATGGTTCGTTGCCAGCCACGGAACGCGTACTTGAACGGTTTGCCGCAAGCGGTGCGCAATGGCTGGTGATATTGGGTGATGTTTTAAACCACGGACCGCGTAATGCGCTCCCGGAAGGCTATGCGCCTGCGCAGGTTGCTGAGCGGTTGAATGCCCTCGCTGCGCGCATTATCGCGGTGCGTGGCAATTGTGACAGCGAAGTGGATCAGATGCTCCTGCATTTTCCGATGACCGCGCCGTGGCAGCAAATTCTGACAGAAAACCAGCGACTCTTTTTGACGCACGGGCAT
This sequence comes from Citrobacter sp. RHBSTW-00599, assembly GCF_013784065.1. Lineage (NCBI taxonomy): Bacteria > Pseudomonadati > Pseudomonadota > Gammaproteobacteria > Enterobacterales > Enterobacteriaceae > Citrobacter > Citrobacter sp. RHBSTW-00599. The sequence goes on from NZ_CP056717.1 coordinate 1,634,758, forward strand.
CTTTTTGGTCCGCAAAATATGCCGGCACTCAACGTTGGAGATGTGCTGGTTTATGGGCATACACATTTGCCCGTCGCTGAGCGTCAAGGGGATGTTTACCACTTCAATCCCGGCTCGGTAAGCATCCCGAAAGGGGGCTTTGCGGCAAGTTACGGGATTCTGGATGATAATGTTCTCAGCGTAATGGCACTCAATGATCAAAGTGTTATTGCACAGGTCGAGATTAATCCGTAATTTACCCCACAAACATAAACGCGCCGTAAGAGCGCAAGAAAAAAGAAGGTTTCCTGATGGTGGAACAGCGTCGTTTGGCAAGTACGGAATGGGTGGATATTGTGAATGAAGACAACGAAGTCATTGCACAATCCAGCCGGGAACAAATGCGGGCGCAACGCTTACGCCATCGTGCAACGTATATCGTCGTGCATGATGGTATGGGCAAAATTCTGGTTCAGCGTCGTACTGAGACAAAAGATTTTTTGCCCGGCATGCTGGATGCCACCGCTGGCGGTGTTGTGCAGGCTGACGAGCAACTACTGGACTCAGCGCGCCGTGAAGCGGAAGAGGAACTGGGGATTGCGGGCGTGCCGTTTGCCGAGCATGGGCAGTTTTATTTTGAAGACCAGAACTGTCGCGTATGGGGTGGGCTGTTTAGCTGTGTTTCCCACGGACCGTTTGCGCTTCAGGAAGAAGAGGTTAGTGAAGTTTGCTGGCTGACGCCGGAAGAAATTACCGCGCGCTGCGACGAATTTACGCCGGACTCACTGAAAGCCCTGGCGCTGTGGATGACCCGCAACGCTAAGAATGAAGGGGCGAAAGCCGAAAAGCAGGAAGAGGCTGAGTAAAATCTGCTCATCCGGCCTACAGCGTCGAGAAATCGTGTAGGCCGGGCAATCGTTTTTTAATGGTAACCCATTATCTGCGCGCCAATTACCACCACGCTGGACATAATAAACAGCAGTCCCAACAGCGTGGCGCCTACCTTCAGCCAGTTACGAAAATCCACCCGACACACGCCTAACGTTGCCATCAGCGATGCAGACGTAGGATAGATAATATGACTGAATCCGTCGCCAAACTGGAAGGCCAGTACGGTGACCTGACGGTTTACGCCAACCAGATCGCCTAAGGGTGCTAATAACGGCATGGTCAATGCAGCCTGACCAGAGCCGGAAGTAACGAAGAAATTAAACACCGCCTGGAACAGCAGCATAAACCACGCCGCGATGGCGTTATCCAGCCCGCTGATGCCGTTGGCAATGCTGTGCAGCAGCGTGTTCAACACGCTGGCTTCACCCGCCTCTCCATTACCGACCAGCAGTAATATGCCTTTGGCAAAACCGACCAGCAGGGCAGGGGCAATCATCATTCGCGCGCCTTCAGTGAATGAGGAGGCCATGATGTTGACCGTCATGCCGTTGAGACGAAAGACCACGCCGATGATGCCAATTACCAGGCCCATGGTGAAGAACTGACTGGCGATCTCAGGAATAAACCACGCGTTGACGATCACGCCCCAGACAACCCAAATCATTACCGCAGTCAGCACCAGCAGCACCAGCCAGTCGCCCAGCGTGAAGCGTCGTTCCACAACGTCGTCCTGCTGTTCGCGAAAGAAACGGTCGGATTCATGTACCCGGGACAAAAGCGGATTCTTTTTGATGCGCGCCGCATAGGCCAGCGTGAAGGTCAGACCTATCAGGGTCGCAACCACCCACACAATGATACGCAGACCGGAACCAGAGAGCACCGGCACGCCCGCAATCCCCTGCGCGACGACCACGCAGAACGGGTTCATCCATGAGCTGGCGAATCCAATTTGAGTCGCAATATAGGTGACCAGAACGGTGGTGATACTGTCGTAACCTAACCGTACCATTAACGGTGCGATGATAATGGCAAAGGCGACCGCCTCTTCCCCCATGCCAAACACCGCGCCGCCTAATGAGAAGAGAACAAACAGCACCGGGATAAACAGGACTTCGTTTCCTCGTGTATGGCGGATGAGCGCCAGGATGCCGTTATCGATGGTACCGGTACGCATAACGATGCCGAATGCGCCGCCAATCACCAGCATAAACATAATAATGCCGACGGCAGTGCCGAATTTAGAGCCGGAGGTTAACCCTTCAAACGGAAAATTCATCAGGCCCGGGCGCTCATCACCGGTGGTGAAAAACTGCACCCGGTGATACTGCTCTTCGCCCGCGTCGTTGGTCAGAATTCGAAAAGAATGGGGGTCGACCACCTTACGGGTTTTGGTTTGTCCATCAACCTGATACTGCACTTCCTGACTGTCGAACATCCCGACGGGAACAACCCATGTCGCCAGACTGGTTAAAATGGCAACGAAAAAAATAATCACCAACGTATCGGGCATCGCCCATTTTTTAGCTGGCTGTGTTTCTGTTACTGCTGACATGAAAGACTATCCCTGTTGCAATGCAAAAGAGGATAAGTATGCAAACAGGAGAATAGTTATTCATTGATGCAGCGCATCCTGGCAAATGTTTCAGAATATGCCAACGGGAAAAACAGGTATAAAAAAACCGGAAATATAAGCTATTTCCGGTTTAATAAGCAGAAGTGTTGCCGGATAAGACATCCGGCACACTCGACAGATTACTGCTGCTGTTGGGAAGACTGGATCGCGGTCAGAGCGATGGTGTAGACGATGTCGTCAACCAGCGCGCCACGAGACAGGTCGTTCACAGGCTTGCGCATACCCTGCAGCATTGGCCCGATGGAGATCAGGTCGGCAGAACGCTGTACCGCTTTGTAGGTGGTGTTACCGGTGTTCAGATCCGGGAAGATGAACACGGTAGCGCGACCTGCAACCGGAGAGTTCGGCGCTTTGGATTTTGCTACGTCAGCCATAACGGCGGCGTCATACTGCAGCGGACCGTCGATCATCAGGTCAGGACGTTTTTCCTGCGCCAGACGCGTGGCTTCACGAACTTTTTCTACGTCGCTACCTGCACCAGAAGTACCGGTGGAGTAGGAGAGCATTGCTACGCGCGGTTCGATACCGAAGGCAATGGCGGATTCAGCGGACTGAATCGCGATTTCTGCCAGTTGCTCTGCAGTCGGATCCGGGTTGATCGCGCAGTCGCCGTATACGTAAACCTGATCCGGCAGCAGCATGAAGAACACGGAAGACACCAGGGAACTACCCGGTGCAGTTTTAATCAGCTGCAGCGGCGGACGGATGGTGTTCGCGGTGGTATGAACTGCACCAGAAACCAGACCGTCAACGTCGTCCTGTTCCAGCATCAGGGTACCGAGAACCACGTTGTCTTCCAGCTGTTCGCGGGCAACGGTTTCGGTCATACCTTTGTTTTTACGCAGTTCGACCAGGCGAGCAACGTAGCTTTCGCGAACCACATCTGGATCAACGATTTCTACGCCAGCGCCCAGCTCAACGCCCTGAGAGGCCGCAACGCGGGTGATCTCATCCGGGTTGCCCAGCAGTACGCAGGTTGCGATACCGCGTTCAGCACAGATAGCTGCCGCTTTAACGGTACGCGGCTCGTCACCTTCCGGCAGAACAACGCGCTTGCCGGCTTTACGTGCCAGCTCGGTCAGCTGATAACGGAACGCTGGCGGAGACAGACGACGGCTGCGCTCAGAGGTCGCGGTCAGGGATTCAATCCAGTCAGCGTTGATGTAGTTAGCAACGTATTCCTGAACTTTCTCAATACGTTCGTGATCGTCAACCGGAACTTCCAGGTTGAAGCTCTGCAGGCTCAGAGAGGTCTGCCAGGTGTTGGTGTTCACCATGAATACCGGCAGGCCGGTTTCAAATGCACGTTCGCACAGTTTAGTGATACGCGCGTCCATTTCGTAGCCGCCAGTCAGCAGCAGGGCACCGATTTCCACGCCGTTCATGGCTGCCAGGCATGCTGCAACCAGCACGTCAGGACGATCGGCGGAAGTCACCAGCAGAGAACCGGCACGGAAGTGCTCCAGCATGTGCGGAATGCTGCGTGCGCAGAAAGTCACAGACTTCACGCGACGGGTATTGATATCACCTTCGTTAACGATAGTGGCGTTCAGATGACGCGCCATATCGATTGCACGCGTTGCGATCAGATCGAAGCTCCATGGCACCGCGCCCAGAACCGGCAGCGGGCTGGATTCTTGCAGTTTAGCCGGATCAACTTTGATCACTTTCGCTTTGGAAGAGTCGTCGAAAATCTCGGACAGATCCGGGCGAGTACGGCCCTGCTCATCAACCGGTGCGTTCAGTTTGTTAACGATTACGCCGGTGATGTTGGTGTTTTTCGCGCCGCCGAAGCTGCTGCGAGTCAGTTCAATACGCTCGTTCAGCTGTTCCGGGGTATCGGTACCCTGAGACATTACGAAGACGATTTCTGCGTTCAGCGTTTTCGCGATTTCGTAGTTCAGAGACTGCGCGAACTGATGTTTACGGGTTGGGACCAGGCCTTCAACCAGTACAACTTCAGCGTCTTTAGTGTTCGCGTGGTAGTTCGCGATGATCTCTTCCATCAGCACATCTTTCTGATTGCTGGACAACAGAGATTCAACGTGGCTCATCTTCAGCGGCTCAGCGGCTGGCAGAGAAGAGTTAGCACGGACGATGCTGGTAGTCTGGTCTGGCGCATCGCCACCGGCACGCGGTTGAGAGATCGGCTTGAAGACGCTCAGACGAACGCCTTTGCGTTCCATTGCGCGGATTACGCCAAGGCTGACGCTGGTCAGACCGACGCTGGTTCCGGTAGGGATCAGCATAATAATACGGGACACGGTTTATCCTCTTTCGTTACCGTCGATGTAGACGGGTTACAAAACAGCACCGCCAGCTAGGCTGGCGGTGTGAAATCAGGCAGTCAGACGGCTCGCGTCTTGCGCGATAACCAGTTCTTCGTTGGTTGGGATAACCACCGCAGGACGGGTACCTTCTTTGTTGATGAAACCAGATTTGCCGAAACGTGCGGCCAGGTTACGTTCGTGGTCAACTTCAAAGCCCAGAACGCCCAGTTTGCCCAGAGACAGTTCACGAACCATCGCTGCGTTTTCACCGATACCACCGGTGAAGACAACTGCATCCAGACGACCATCCATCAGCGCAGTGTAAGAACCGATGTATTTCGCCAGACGGTGACAGTAAACGTCCATTGCACGTTTAGCGTCTTCTTTAGTCGCGTAGTTATCTTCAACATAACGGCAGTCGCTGGTGACTTCGGTCAGACCCAGCAGGCCGGACTCTTTGGTCAGCATTTTGTTGATCTGGTCAACGCTCATGCCCAGGGTGTCGTGCAGGTGGAAGATGATCGCCGGGTCGATGTCACCGGAACGCGTACCCATCACCAGACCTTCCAGCGGGGTCAGACCCATGGAGGTATCAACACATTTACCGTTACGGATAGCAGAAACAGAACCGCCGTTGCCCAGGTGGCAAGTGATGATGTTCAACTCATCAACCGGTTTGTTCAGAATTTTTGCCGCTTCCTGAGTCACGAAGAAGTGGCTGGTACCGTGCGCGCCGTAACGACGAACACCGTGTTCTTTGTACAGGCTGTATGGCAGAGCATAGAGGTAAGACTCTTCCGGCATGGTCTGATGGAACGCGGTGTCGAACACAGCCACGTTTTTGTCTTTCAGATTCGGGAAGGATTTCAGCGCTTCTGCGATACCGATCAGGTGTGCAGGGTTATGCAGCGGTGCAAAAGATGCTGCGTCTTTGATACCCTGAATAACGGAATCGTCGATAACCACAGAGCCGGTGTATTTCTCGCCGCCGTGAACAACACGGTGACCAATCGCAGTCAGCTGAGCAGACAGTTCTGGTTTTTGTGCCAGAATAGTATTAACGATAAAATTCAGCGCTTCACTGTGAGCGGCGCCTGCACCTAAAGCCGCTTCTTGTTTACCGCCGTCCATTTTCCACTTGATACGTGCTTCTGGGAGATGGAAACATTCGGCTAAACCAGAGAGGTATTCTTCACCGTTTACTGCATCGATGATGGCAAATTTCAGTGAGGAGCTACCGCAGTTCAGAACCAGTACTAACTTACTCGACATGGAAGTACCTATTTATGATACGTGGCTAAAAAAACGTCAGGAAGTCATAGAGCGTAGCGCATGATGACACCGACGTTTATGATTAACATCATGCGCCATAGTCTTTTTGGGCACGATGGAATAAATACCTTTGAGTCTATGTCATTTTGCGTATTTTTCAGCCAATGGCATACTATGTGTCAATTTGACGACTCAATGATTTTGGACTAAAGGCCTTACAGGCCGGCACAGGATACCTGAATGTGGGTATTAAAGACAAAATGTTTTGAACGATGTCCTTTGTAGTTGTTGTTTTGCACAAATTTTTTAATTTTTATATGTGAAGTTGAGGTAACCGCCATGTCGACACCGGATAATCGTTCCGTCAATTTTTTTAGCTTGTTTCGCCGGGGGCAGCACTATGCGAAGACGTGGCCAATGGAAAAGCGCCTCGCGCCTGTGTTTGTAGAGAACCGCGTGATCCGCATGACGCGTTACGCGATCCGTTTTATGCCGCCTATCGCCGTCTTCACCTTATGCTGGCAAATTGCGTTAGGGGGGCAGTTGGGACCGGCCGTGGCGACTGCGCTGTTTGCGCTCAGCCTGCCGATGCAGGGCATGTGGTGGCTGGGTAAACGTTCTGTAACGCCGCTGCCGCCTTCAATACTCAACTGGTTCTACGAAGTTCGGGGTAAATTGCAAGAAGCCGGGCAGGCGCTCACTCCGGTAGAAGGAAAGCCTGATTATCAGGCGCTGGCTGACACGCTTAAGCGCGCCTTCAAACAACTGGATAAAACTTTCCTTGATGATTTGTAATTGACCCCTGATTACGCATATAAAAGAAGGCACAAGATGCCTTCTTTTTTTTCATCGCAGTAGTAGTGATACAGGAGTCACAAATGGAAATGACCAACGCTCAACGTCTGATTTTGTCTAATCAGTACAAAATGATGACTATGCTCGATCCCACTAACGCCGAGCGTTATCGTCGTTTGCAGACGATTATTGAACGCGGTTACGGCTTGCAGATGCGCGAGCTGGATCGTGAGTTCGGTGAGCTGACGGAAGAAACCTGTCGTACGATTATCGATATTATGGAGATGTATCACGCATTACATGTGTCCTGGACTAATCTTAAGGACGCGCAGGCTATTGATGAGCGCCGCGTGACCTTCCTTGGCTTTGACGCCGCAACGGAAGCCCGTTACCTCGGGTACGTACGTTTTATGGTTAATGTCGAAGGTCGTTATACCCACTTTGATGCGGGTACGCATGGCTTCAACGCCCAGACCCCGATGTGGGAAAAATATCAGCGTATGCTAAATGTCTGGCACTCTTGCCCGCGCCAGTATCACCTGAGTGCGAATGAAATTAACCAAATCATTAATGCCTGAGGGGGCGAGCGTGCAGTGCAAAGGTTTTCTGTTTGATCTGGATGGAACGCTGGTCGATTCCTTACCCGCAGTAGAACGCGCGTGGTGCAACTGGGCCGATCGTTTTGGCCTCGATCACGCCGAGGTGCTCGGCTTTATTCATGGCAAGCAGGCCATTACCTCCCTGCGACACTTTATGGTGGGCAAATCTGAGGCTGAGATCGCCGCGGAATTCACCCGCCTGGAGCAGATCGAAGCGACGGAAACCGCGGGGATCACTGCGCTGCCGGGAGCGGTTGATTTGCTCAACCACCTCAATAAAGCGGGTATTCCATGGGCGATTGTGACCTCCGGGTCCATGCCGGTCGCACGAGCGCGTCATCGTGTCGCGGGGCTGCCTGCTCCTGAAGTGTTTGTCACCGCCGAGCGGGTAAAAAGAGGCAAGCCCGAGCCTGACGCCTATCTGTTAGGCGCCCAGCTTCTGGGTCTTGCGCCACAGGAATGCGCGGTGGTGGAAGATGCGCCCGCTGGGGTGCTTTCAGGACTGGCGGCAGGGTGTCATGTGATAGCGGTCAACGCGCCTGTGGACACGCCGCGTCTGGATGAGGTCGATTTTTCGCTGACCAGTCTGGAACATATTTCTGTGACCAAACAGCCTAACGGAAATGTGGTCGTAATAAGAAATACCTGAACATGATTTAGCCCCAGATTGTTGGGGCTTTTTTATGGCAGAATCGATCCATCCCTCTCATTTAACAAGGATATGTTGTGAACGGTGAATTGATATGGGTTCTCTCATTGCTGGCGATTGCCGTCGTCTTGTTTGTTACTGGCAGAGTGCGTATGGACGCGGTCGCTTTGCTGGTCATCATTGCCTTTGTTCTGAGCGGAACATTGAGCATCACAGAAGCCTTTTCCGGATTCAGCGATCCTAACGTTATTTTGATAGCGGCATTATTCATTATCGGCGACGGCCTGGTGCGTACCGGGGTGGCGACGGTAATGGGTGCCTGGCTGGTGAAGGTGGCTGGCAGCAGTGAAGTCAAAATGCTGGTGTTGCTGATGATTACCGTTGCCGGGCTCGGGGCGTTTATGAGTTCGACCGGCGTGGTCGCCATCTTTATCCCGGTGGTCTTAAGCGTTTCCATGCGCATGGAAATTTCCCCTTCACGCCTGATGATGCCGCTGAGCTTTGCCGGCCTGATAAGCGGCATGATGACGCTGGTGGCGACGCCGCCTAACCTGGTTGTCAACAGTGAACTGTTACGTGAAGGACTTAACGGGTTCAGCTTTTTTAGCGTTACCCCGCTGGGGCTGGTGGTTCTGGTTCTCGGCATAATTTATATGCTGCTGATGCGCTTTATGCTCAAGGGAGAAGATTCCAGACAGCCGGGAGACGGCTGGAAACGCCGGACCTTTCGCGATCTGATTAAAGAATATCGCCTGACCGGGCGCGCGCGTCGGCTGGCGATTCGTCCCGGTTCTCCTATGATTGGCCAGCGTCTGGATGATCTGAAGCTGCGTGAGCGCTACGGAGCAAACGTGATTGGCGTGGAACGCTGGCGTCGCTTTCGTCGCGTAATAGTCGACGTTAACGGGGTTTCTGAGTTTCGCGCCCGTGACGTATTGCTGATTGATATGTCCGCGGCCGATGTTGACCTGCGTGAATTTTGCAGTGAACAGTTTCTGGAACCAATGGTACTGCGCGGCGAATACTTCTCCGAGCAGGCGCTTGATGTGGGGATGGCCGAGATCTCTCTGATCCCTGAATCGGAATTGATCGGCAAAACGGTACGGGAAATCGCTTTTCGTACCCGCTACGGGCTGAATGTCGTTGGGCTGAAGCGCGATGGCACGGCTCTGGCTGGAGCGGTGGTGGATGAGCCATTGCTGATGGGCGATATCATATTAGTGGTGGGCAACTGGAAGCTCATCACACTGTTGGGACAAAAAGGGCGTGATTTTGTCGTGCTGAATATGCCCGAGGAAGTCAGTGAAGCTTCTCCGGCGCACAGCCAGGCACCGCATGCGATTTTCTGTCTGGTGCTGATGGTCGCTCTGATGCTCACTGATGAAATTCCCAATACGGTGGCTGCGATCATCGCCTGTCTGCTGATGGGGAAATTTCGCTGTATTGATGCCGAAAGTGCCTATAAAGCGATTCACTGGCCAAGCATTATTTTGATTGTCGGGATGATGCCCTTCGCGCTGGCTTTACAAAAAACCGGCGGTGTCGATTTGGTGGTGAAAGGGCTGATGGATGTCGGCGGCGGGTATGGCCCGTATATGATGTTGGGCTGCCTGTTCGTGCTGTGTGCGACTATCGGGTTATTTATCTCCAACACCGCGACGGCGGTGCTGATGGCGCCAATCGCGCTGGCGGCTGCAAAGTCGATGGGCGTTTCACCGTATCCTTTTGCGATGGGGATTGCGATGGCGGCATCCGCAGCCTTTATGACACCTGTCTCTTCCCCGGTAAACACTCTGGTGCTCGGACCTGGCAACTACAGCTTTAGCGATTTCGTGAAGATTGGCGTACCGTTTACCATCATTGTGATGGCGGTGTGCGTGGTGATGATCCCGATGCTGTTTCCGTTTTGATGTTGTTGTCTGATGGCGACGGGGATGTCTTCGCCGCCACCGGGTCATGCGTTTATAGCGGAGAATCCTGGCTGATTTCATCTAATGAGAGGTGAAAACTCGGGACAAACACGTCCATAAAGTAGTCCATCTCTTCGCTGCGTCGCGACTCGAGCGTTTTTTCCAGACGCGTCTTGGCAAGCAGAAATTCGTTGTTACCGGCAGAGAGTTCCTCCAGACACTTCAGATACGCGCACAGGGCATCGGCCTGTTTAACAATCGATCTCTCTTCTTCACTTAAGGCATGTTCATCAATGAGCGGCGCAAAAATATCGCGCAGTTCATCAGGTACCATATCGACCAGTTTTTGCTGGGCAATTTTCTCTATCGCTTTATATTCCTGCGCAATCTGCGAGTTGAAATATTTCACCGGGGTAGGGAGATCACCGGTCAGCACTTCTGACGCATCGTGATACATCGCCAACAGAGCAATACGCTCAGCATTAACCTGACCACCAAATTTGCGGTTTTTGATCGCGGCCAGCGCATGGGCAACCATGGCAACTTGCAGACTGTGTTCAGACACGTTTTCGGTGCGCACGTTGCGCATCAGCGGCCAGCGATTAATGAGCTTCAGACGGGAGAGGTGGGCAAAAAAATGGCTCTGCTTCATAACGACCCTTATATGATGGCAACCTAAGAGTCATTTTGCGCAGAGAAGGCTGTCAGATGCAAATACTCGTCATCCATCCGACAGCCTTTGTTTAATTACAGCTGGTGATACCCTGACAGGAAACGCTCAAATTTACTCAGCGACATTTCAATATCGTCAATACGCGGCAGCGTGACGATGCGGAAATGATCCGGCCACGGCCAGTTGAACGCTGTTCCCTGAACCAGCAGTACTTTTTCCTGCAGCAGGAAGTCGAGCACCATCTTCTGGTCGTCATGAATGTTGAAGCGTTTAGCGTCAATTTTCGGGAACATATACAGCGCGCCGCGTGGTTTTACGCAGGAGACACCAGGAATGTCATTGAGCAGTTCCCAGGCGCGGTTGCGTTGTTCATACAGACGCCCACCAGGCATGATAAATTCGCTGATGCTCTGGTATCCGCCCAGTGCGGTCTGAATGGCATGTTGCGCCGGAACGTTGGCACACAGGCGCATAGAGGCCAGCATCTCAAGACCTTCAATATATCCTTTAGCATGTTTCTTCGGCCCGTTCAGCACCATCCAGCCCTGACGGAAACCGGCAACGCGATAGGTTTTTGACAGGCCATTGAAGGTGATGGTCAGCAGATCCGGCGCCATTGCAGCAATGGAGTGGTGTTCAGCGTCGTCGTAGAGAATTTTGTCGTAAATCTCATCCGCAAAGATGATGAGGTTGTTCTGGCGAGCAATCTCAACAATCTCCATCAGCAGCTCTTTGGAGTAAACAGCGCCGGTTGGGTTGTTTGGGTTGATGATGACGATCCCACGCGTACGCGGCGTGATTTTGGCGCGGATATCATCCAGGTCCGGGAACCAGTCTGATGATTCGTCACACAGGTAGTGCACGGCATTACCGCCGGAGAGCGATACCGCCGCCGTCCACAGCGGATAATCAGGAGCAGGAACCAGCATTTCGTCCCCACTGTTCAGCAATGCCTGCATAGCCTGCACAATTAATTCAGAAACGCCGTTGCCGATATAAATATCTTCCACGGTTACGTCGCGCATACCACGGGCCTGGTAATGCTGCATAATCGCTTTCCGGGCGGAATAAAGGCCTTTGGAGTCGCAATATCCTTGCGCTGTTGGCAAATTGCGGATCACATCCACCAGTATTTCATCTGGCGCTTCAAACCCGAATGGCGCCGGGTTGCCGATGTTCAGTTTCAGAACCTTATTGCCTTCTTCTTCCAGGCGCTTTGCTTCCTTCAGAACCGGGCCGCGAATGTCATAACAGACGTTTTCTAATTTGCTGGATTTTTCAATGGGGGACATGAACGTTGACCTTTTTAGCTGTGAATGCCACTCCCTGCCATGGAAGTCAGCCCAGCACAATGTACTCCCACGGCGGTGAGTTTTGAAGGGTCTTTAGTAGAAGATTTTGAAAAGCTATGAAGTGATAATTAACTGTTAACAACTAAATAATGTAAATATTATGAGATAATAATCTATCTATATGTGTTTTGTTGGTAGTATATTTTGTTTTATTGGTTTGGTTGTGGTGAATTGTTTGGTCAAAAAAAGTTAAGCCTGTAAAGCGAAATGTCACGGGTGTCTAAGCTGGATGAGGTAATTCGAAAATACTGAGGTTTTAACTGCGGGGCCTGTTATCGGCCTGATCCGTACATGATACGGTGTGAATTCATTGTTAAGCATAATTAATGAATTGAAGAATTCTTAATTAATTATTATTTAATATTTAAACGACATTAAATTGAATGGGCCAATAATAGCAAAACCGCTGCTCTGACATAACACCTGGTAGCCTGGAATTATTCACGATAACACTTATAAATATAGTGGTTTTAGGTTAAGATAAGTCTCATGAAATGGTAAGTAGTCTGAATTTTAAGATAATTCAAATGTTTGTTGGTTGTTCCTAACACACTGAAAAGTTAGTTTTTAATGTGTAAATTATTGTTCGTTAACTTTTTTTTAAATTTACAAAATTTACATGTTTTCCCTAAGTCAGAATCATCCAGCAGCTAAAAATTCGGCTCTTTCTCGTTGCTATATTCCGATGAATATCACGGGAATTAAAATAGCCAGGAAAGAGAATTGTTTCGTTTGTTAAACCAAATACATCCTTATTTTCACTTGGTTACACTAAGCGAAACTGCGAGGGAGGCACATTACAAATGGAGTTGTTTGATTCCAAATGCACAGCATTAACCCGGTATGACCCGCGAGTAAGTGAAAAACTATGATAAATGCAAATCGTCCGATAATTAACCTCGACCTCGATCTGCTGAGAACCTTCGTTGCTGTTGCCGACCTGAATACCTTTGCGGCTGCGGCAGCTGCGGTATGTCGAACTCAGTCTGCGGTGAGTCAGCAAATGCAGCGTCTTGAGCAACTCGTGGGGAAAGAGTTGTTCGCGCGCCATGGACGCAACAAACTACTGACCGAACATGGTATACAACTGTTGGGTTACGCCAGAAAAATACTGCGCTTTAATGATGAGGCATGCTCATCATTAATGTTTAATAATCTTCAGGGAGTGTTAACTATCGGTGCTTCTGATGAATCAGCCGATACCATACTGCCTTTCCTGCTCAACCGGATAAGTTCGGTTTATCCGAAGCTTGCGCTGGATGTGAGGGTCAAGCGTAACGCCTACATGGTGGATATGCTGAAGTCGCAAGAAGTGGACTTGGTTGTGACTACCAACCGTCCTGGCGATTTTGAATGTCTGAATCTGCGTACCTCGCCAACGCATTGGTACTGTGCTGCCGAATATATTCTGCAAAAAGGTGAGCCGGTACCGTTGGTTCTGCTGGACGATCCGAGCCCGTTTCGCGATATCGTGCTGGCGACATTAAATGCTGCTCAGATCCCGTGGCGTCTGGCTTATGTCGCTTCAACATTACCTGCGGTTCGCGCGGCGGTAAAAGCAGGGCTCGGCGTCACTGCGCGACCTGTTGAAATGATGAGTCCGGATTTACGCGTACTGGGTGCCGCCGACGGATTACCGCCATTGCCTGATACTGAGTATCTGTTGTGCTGCGATCCGTCCACGCAAAATGAGTTGGCAGAAGTTATCTTTAAGTCGATGCAAACGTATCAAAATCCTTGGCAATACAATCAGTTTACCCCGGAAGGGGGAGATGACTCGCTGATTGTTGAAGGCGACTTTGAGTAATCCGTCACAAAAAATCGTTTTAAAATGTTAGTGTAAAAAAGAGCCTCTGGTGATGAAAAAACATCCAGCGGCTCTTTTTTATGTAAATATTGCCGCTTTATGTCATTTGCTATACTAAAACTTAACAAAATCAGAAGGTAAAAAAACGGCCTGACACCTGGCTGAAAAATAAGCAGCAGCGTTACTAATTGTTTCCATGTTAAAAAACTAGAGAAATTGTTGCTGTTTTTTATGGTGAATTAACAAAAGCGTGTCACAGATCAAGAAAATACTCCCATTTAGGGGGAGGCATCTGGGTGAATTCCTGTCAAAATAGGTGAGTATTATCTTTTTTACTTCACTACGGACACGATTCAACAACATTAAAAATGACCGATGATGCGATCGAAATTGGTCTAAATAGCACTTTATGTTAATGAAGTTGGAGCGGTGTAAAATAATGTGAGGAAACTTTTGTTAAAGTTGACAAAAGGTTATAGAAAGGAGTAAAAAACCCCATCAATTAGCTGTATAAAATGGTTTTTCACAGTGATTGTAAGGTTTTTTTTATTCCTCCCCATGAATCGATGTGGCGTTCATCTGCCGAAAAGAGCAGAGAATTTGGCGCTACTTTTGATGAGTAAGCAATGAGTATGTCAACATCCACTGAAATCATCGCTCATCACTGGGCATTCGCTATCTTTCTTATTGTTGCCATTGGCCTGTGCTGCCTGATGCTCGTCGGCGGCTGGTTTTTAGGTGGTCGCGCGCGCGCGAGATCTAAAAACGTGCCGTTTGAATCAGGTATCGACTCGGTCGGCACCGCCCGCTTGCGCCTGTCTGCCAAGTTTTATCTGGTAGCCATGTTCTTCGTTATCTTCGACGTTGAAGCGCTGTATCTGTTCGCATGGTCAACTTCTATCCGTGAAAGCGGCTGGATTGGCTTTGTGGAAGCTGCAATTTTTATTTTTGTGTTACTGGCAGGTCTGGTTTATCTGGTGCGTATTGGCGCGCTGGACTGGACGCCCGCGCGTTCACGCCGCGAGCGTATGAACCCGGAAACGAACAGTATCGCTAATCGTCAACGCTAACCGCGAGGCATTAAGATGGATTATACGCTCACCCGCATAGATCCTAACGGTGAGAACGACCGTTACCCCCTGCAAAAACAGGAGATCGTAACCGACCCCCTGGAGCAAGAAGTTAACAAAAACGTGTTCATGGGCAAGCTGCATGACATGGTTAACTGGGGCCGTAAAAACTCAATTTGGCCATATAACTTTGGCCTTTCCTGCTGCTACGTTGAGATGGTGACCTCGTTTACCGCCGTGCACGATGTGGCCCGTTTTGGTGCGGAAGTACTGCGTGCATCGCCGCGTCAGGCTGACTTGATGGTCGTAGCCGGAACCTGCTTTACTAAAATGGCGCCGGTTATTCAGCGCCTCTACGATCAGATGCTGGAACCGAAATGGGTTATTTCCATGGGCGCATGCGCCAACTCCGGCGGTATGTACGACATCTATTCTGTGGTGCAGGGCGTTGATAAATTTATTCCGGTCGATGTGTACATCCCGGGATGCCCGCCGCGTCCGGAAGCGTATATGCAGGCTCTGATGCTGCTGCAAGATTCCATTGGCAAAGAACGCCGTCCGCTCTCCTGGGTGGTTGGCGATCAGGGCGTTTATCGCGCCAATATGCAGTCAGAACGCGAGCGTAAACGCGGCGAACGTATTGCTGTAACGAATCTTCGTACACCAGACGAGATTTAATTTGCGCCTGTCGGCAGCAGCACTTCCTTCGCTTATCACTACATAAATAGCGCGAAGCACTGCCGACCACCACGGACCATTTGCAATGGTGAACAATATGACCGACTTAACCGCGCAAGACGCTGTATGGCAAACACGGGATCACCTTGATGACCCGGTCATTGGCGAACTGCGCAACCGTTTTGGGCCGGATGCCTTTACCGTTCAGGCGACTCGCACCGGGGTACCTGTTGTTTGGGTCAAGCGTGAACAATTACTGGAAGTTGGCGATTTCTTAAAGAGACTGCCGAAACCTTACGTCATGCTGTTTGACTTACACGGCATGGACGAACGTCTGCGTACGCACCGCGAAGGGTTACCTGCCGCGGATTTTTCCGTTTTCTATCACCTGATCTCCATTGAACGCAATCGCGATATCATGCTCAAGGTGGCATTGTCTGAAAACGACCTGCGTGTACCGACGTTCACCAAACTGTTTCCGAACGCCAACTGGTATGAGCGTGAAACCTGGGAAATGTTTGGCATCGACATCGAAGGTCACCCGCACCTGACGCGTCTGCTGATGCCGCATACCTGGGAAGGTCATCCGCTGCGTAAAGACTACCCGGCGCGTGCGACCGAATTCGATCCGTTTGAGCTGACTAAAGCCAAACAGGATCTGGAAATGGAATCACTGACCTTCAAACCAGAAGAATGGGGCATGAAGCGTAGTTCCGAAAACGAGGACTTCATGTTCCTCAACCTCGGTCCTAACCACCCGTCTTCTCACGGTGCGTTCCGTATTGTGCTGCAGCTTGATGGCGAAGAAATCGTCGACTGCGTGCCTGACATCGGCTACCACCACCGTGGCGCTGAAAAGATGGGTGAACGTCAGTCCTGGCACAGCTACATTCCGTACACCGACCGTATCGAGTACCTCGGCGGCTGTGTTAACGAAATGCCTTACGTACTGGCCGTTGAGAAACTGGCTGGCATCACCACGCCGGATCGCGTCAACGTGATTCGCGTTATGTTGTCTGAACTGTTCCGTATCAACAGCCACCTGCTGTACATCTCCACGTTCATCCAGGACGTCGGCGCGATGACGCCGGTCTTCTTCGCCTTTACCGACCGTCAGAAAATCTATGACGTAGTGGAAGCGATCACCGGTTTCCGTATGCACCCGGCCTGGTTCCGTATCGGCGGTGTGGCACACGATCTGCCGCGCGGTTGGGACAAACTGCTGCGTGACTTCCTCGACTGGATGCCAAAACGTCTGGATTCCTACGAGAAAGCCGCACTGCGTAACACCATCCTGAAAGGCCGTTCGCAAGGCGTTGCCGCTTACGGTAAGAAAGAAGCGCTGGACTGGGGTTGTACCGGTGCTGCGCTGCGTGCGACCGGTATTGATTTTGACGTGCGTAAAGCGCGTCCATACTCTGGCTACGAAAACTTTGACTTTGAAGTCCCGGTTGGCGGCGGCGTGTCCGACTGCTATACCCGCGTGATGCTGAAAGTTGAAGAGCTGCGCCAGAGTCTGCGCATCCTTGAGCAGTGCCTCAACAACATGCCGGAAGGCCCGTTCAAAGCGGATCACCCGCTGACTACGCCGCCGCCGAAAGAGCGCACGTTGCAACATATCGAAACCCTGATCACCCACTTCCTGCAAGTTTCGTGGGGACCGGTTATGCCGGCAAACGAGTCCTTCCAGATGGTGGAAGCGACCAAGGGTATTAACAGTTACTACCTGACCAGCGATGGCAGCACCATGAGTTACCGTACCCGTATCCG
This sequence comes from Citrobacter sp. RHBSTW-00599, assembly GCF_013784065.1. Classification (NCBI taxonomy): domain Bacteria; kingdom Pseudomonadati; phylum Pseudomonadota; class Gammaproteobacteria; order Enterobacterales; family Enterobacteriaceae; genus Citrobacter; species Citrobacter sp. RHBSTW-00599. The sequence goes on from NZ_CP056717.1 coordinate 1,652,106, forward strand.
TACCCCGAGCTATGCGCACCTGCAGCAGATCCCGGTAGCGGTACGTGGCAGCCTGGTGTCCGACCTTATCGTCCACCTGGGTAGTATCGATTTTGTTATGTCAGATGTGGACCGCTAATTATGCACGAGAATCAACAACCACAAACCGAGGCTTTTGAGCTGAGTGCGGCTGAGCGTGAAGCGATTGAGCACGAGAAGCACCACTACGAAGACCCGCGTGCGGCGTCCATTGAAGCGCTGAAAATTGTTCAGAAACAGCGTGGCTGGGTGCCGGATGGGGCGATCTATGCGATCGCTGATGTGCTGGGGATCCCGGCAAGCGACGTAGAAGGTGTTGCCACGTTCTATAGCCAGATCTTCCGCCAGCCGGTAGGTCGCCACGTGATCCGCTACTGCGACAGCGTGGTGTGCCATATCAACGGCTATCAGGGGATCCAGGCTGCGCTTGAGAAAAAACTCAACATCAAGCCGGGGCAGACGACCTTTGACGGTCGTTTTACGCTGCTCCCGACCTGTTGCCTGGGGAACTGCGATAAAGGGCCGAACATGATGATCGATGAGGATACTCATGCTCACCTGACCCCGGAAGGCATTCCCGAACTGCTGGAGCGGTATAAATGAAAGACATTATCCGTACTCCCGAAACGCATCCGCTGACCTGGCGTCTGCGTGATGACAAACAGCCGGTCTGGCTGGACGAATACCGTAGCAAGAACGGCTACGAAGGTGCGCGTAAGGCCCTGACCGGGCTGTCACCGGACGAAATCGTTAATCAGGTAAAAGACGCTGGCCTGAAAGGGCGCGGCGGTGCGGGCTTTTCCACCGGTCTGAAGTGGAGCCTGATGCCGAAAGACGAATCCATGAACATCCGTTACCTGCTGTGTAACGCCGATGAAATGGAGCCGGGTACCTATAAAGACCGTCTGCTGATGGAACAGCTGCCGCACCTGCTGGTAGAAGGCATGCTGATCTCCGCGTTTGCGCTGAAAGCGTACCGTGGTTACATCTTCCTGCGTGGTGAATATATCGAAGCGGCTGTGCATCTGCGTCGCGCGATTGCCGAAGCAACCGAAGCCGGCTTGCTTGGCAAAAACATCATGGGCACCGGTTTCGACTTCGAACTGTTTGTCCACACCGGGGCAGGGCGCTATATCTGCGGTGAAGAGACGGCGCTAATTAACTCCCTTGAAGGTCGTCGTGCTAACCCACGTTCCAAGCCGCCGTTCCCGGCAAGCTCTGGCGCTTGGGGTAAGCCGACCTGCGTTAACAACGTCGAAACCCTGTGTAACGTACCAGCTATCCTCGCGAACGGCGTGGAGTGGTACCAGAACATTTCGCAGAGCAAAGACGCGGGCACCAAGCTGATGGGCTTCTCAGGTCGCGTGAAGAACCCTGGCCTGTGGGAACTGCCTTTCGGTACTACCGCGCGCGAGATCCTCGAAGATTACGCGGGCGGCATGCGTGATGGCCTGAAATTCAAAGCCTGGCAGCCGGGCGGCGCGGGTACTGACTTCCTGACTGAAGCGCACCTCGATCTGCCGATGGAATTCGAAAGCATTGGTAAAGCCGGTAGCCGTTTGGGCACCGCGCTGGCAATGGCCGTCGATCACGAGATTGGCATGGTTCCTCTGGTGCGTAACCTGGAAGAGTTCTTTGCCCGCGAGTCCTGCGGCTGGTGTACGCCGTGCCGTGACGGTCTGCCGTGGAGTGTGAAAATTCTGCGCGCGCTGGAGCGTGGCGAAGGCCAGCCTGGGGATATCGAGACGCTTGAGCAACTGTGTCGTTTCCTCGGCCCGGGTAAAACCTTCTGTGCACACGCACCGGGTGCGGTGGAGCCGCTGCAGAGCGCCATTAAATATTTCCGCGAAGAATTCGAAGCTGGCATCAAGCAGTCCTTCAGCAATACCCATCAGATTGGTGGTATTCAGCCGAACCTGCTGAAAGAGCGCTGGTAATAGCAGGGTAACCCTGAATCGCGATCAGAAATTCGATTAACGCTCGGTTTTAGACCGAGCCAACTGGAAGCATGCTGACTATGGCTACGATTCATGTAGACGGCAAAGAATATGAGGTCAACGGAGCGGACAACCTGCTGGAAGCTTGTCTGTCTCTCGGCCTTGATATTCCGTACTTTTGCTGGCACCCGGCGCTGGGAAGCGTCGGTGCTTGCCGCCAGTGTGCGGTGAAGCAATATCAAAACGCGGAAGACACGCGTGGTCGCCTGGTGATGTCTTGTATGACACCGGCCACCGAAGGCACCTTTATTTCAATTGATGACGAAGAAGCGAAGCAGTTTCGCGAAAGCGTAGTGGAGTGGTTGATGACTAACCACCCGCACGACTGTCCGGTCTGTGAAGAGGGCGGTAACTGCCACCTTCAGGATATGACCGTCATGACCGGTCATAGCTTCCGTCGCTACCGCTTCACGAAGCGTACTCACCGCAACCAGGATCTGGGGCCGTTCATCTCTCACGAAATGAACCGCTGCATCGCCTGCTATCGCTGCGTACGTTACTACAAAGATTACGCCGATGGTGCGGATCTGGGCGTCTATGGCGCACATGACAACGTCTACTTTGGTCGTCCGGAAGACGGTACGCTCGAAAGCGAATTCTCCGGTAACCTGGTGGAAATTTGCCCGACCGGCGTCTTCACCGATAAAACGCACTCCGAGCGTTATAACCGTAAATGGGACATGCAGTTTGCGCCGAGCATCTGCCAGCAGTGTTCTATCGGTTGTAACATCAGCCCGGGCGAGCGCTACGGTGAACTGCGTCGTATCGAAAACCGCTACAACGGTACCGTTAACCACTACTTCCTCTGCGACCGTGGTCGTTTTGGCTATGGTTACGTGAACCTGAAAGACCGTCCGCGTCAGCCGGTACAGCGTCGTGGCGATGACCTGATCACGCTGAACGCCGAACAGGCGATGCAGGGCGCGGCAGATATTCTGCGTCAGTCGAAGAAAGTGATTGGTATCGGCTCCCCGCGTGCCAGCGTTGAAAGTAACTTCGCGCTGCGTGAACTGGTCGGTGCGGATAACTTCTATACCGGTATTGCCCAGGGCGAGCAGGAACGTCTGCAACTGGCTCTGAGCGTGCTGCGTGACGGCGGTATTCATACCCCGGCACTGCGCGAAATCGAGTCATTCGATGCGGTTCTGGTCCTGGGCGAAGATGTCACCCAAACCGGCGCGCGCGTTGCGCTGGCAGTGCGTCAGGCGGTGAAAGGTAAAGCGCGTGAAATGGCGGCGGCGCAGAAAGTGGCCGACTGGCAGATTGCGGCAATCCTCAACATTGGCCAGCGCGCCAAGCATCCGCTGTTCGTTACCAACGTCGATAACACCCGTCTGGATGATATCGCGGCATGGACCTACCGTGCGCCGGTTGAAGATCAGGCGCGTTTAGGTTTCGCGATCGCCCATGCGCTGGATAACAACGCACCGGCGGTTGACGGTATCGACCGTGACCTGCAGAACAAAATTGACGTCATCGTTCAGGCTCTGGCCGGGGCGAAGAAACCACTGATTATTTCCGGTACCAACGCCGGTAGCGCCGACGTGATTCAGGCTGCTGCCAACGTGGCGAAGGCGCTGAAAGGCCGTGGCGCAGACGTCGGGATCACCATGATTGCTCGCTCTGTCAACAGTATGGGGCTGGGTATGATTGGCGGTGGTTCCCTCGACGACGCGCTGACCGAACTGGAAACAGGTCGTGCTGACGCCGTTGTGGTGTTGGAAAATGACCTGCATCGCCATGCTTCAGCAACGCGTGTGAACGCCGCGCTGGCGAAAGCGCCGCTGGTACTGGTCGTTGACCATCAGCGCACGGCTATTATGGAAAACGCCCATCTGGTGCTTTCCGCCGCTAGCTTCGCTGAAAGCGATGGTACGGTAATTAACAACGAAGGGCGCGCCCAGCGTTTCTTCCAGGTCTATGACCCATCCTACTACGACAGCAACACCGTAATGCTGGAAAGCTGGCGCTGGCTGCACTCGCTGCACAGTACCGTGCAGAGTCGTGAAGTGGACTGGACGCAGCTCGACCATGTTATCGACGCGGTCGTTGAGAAGTTACCGCAGTTGGCGGGTATTAAAGATGCCGCGCCGGATGCAAGCTTCCGTATCCGTGGACAGAAACTGGCACGTGAACCGCACCGCTACAGTGGCCGTACCGCAATGCGCGCCAACATCAGCGTCCACGAACCGCGTCAGCCGCAGGACAAAGACACCATGTTCGCTTTCTCCATGGAAGGGAACAACCAGCCGTCTGCGCCGCGTTCACAAATTCCGTTTGCCTGGGCTCCGGGCTGGAACTCCCCACAGGCGTGGAACAAGTTCCAGGATGAAGTGGGCGGTAAACTGCGTCATGGCGATCCGGGCGTGCGTCTGATCGAAGCTTCTGCAGATGGTCTGGATTACTTCACAACCGTTCCGGCGAGCTTCCAGGCTCAGGATGGTCAGTGGCGTGTCGCGCCTTACTATCATCTGTTTGGTAGTGACGAAATGTCCCAGCGTGCGCCTGTCTTCCAGACCCGTATGCCGCAACCGTACATCAAACTCAACCCGGCTGATGCCGCGAAGTTGGGTGTGAATGCCGGTACGCGCGTATCTTTTAGCTACGATGGCAACACGGTTACGCTGCCGGTTGAAATCGCTGAAGGATTAACGGCAGGGCAGGTTGGTTTGCCAATGGGTATGCCTGGCATCGCGCCGGTTCTGGCTGGTGCACGTCTTGAGGATCTGCAGGAGGCACAACAATGAGTTGGATTACACCCGATCTGATTGAGATCCTGCTGAGCGTTCTCAAAGCGGTCGTGATTCTGCTGGTGGTGGTCACCTGCGGGGCATTCATGAGCTTTGGCGAACGTCGTCTGCTCGGTCTGTTCCAGAACCGTTACGGACCGAACCGTGTTGGCTGGGGCGGTTCGCTCCAGCTGGTTGCGGACATGATCAAGATGTTCTTTAAAGAAGACTGGATCCCGAAATTCTCGGATCGCGTCATCTTTACCCTGGCACCGATGATCGCCTTCACCTCGCTGCTGCTGGCTTTCGCCATCGTGCCGGTGAGCCCGAACTGGGTGGTTGCTGACCTGAACATCGGGATCCTGTTCTTCCTGATGATGGCAGGCCTCGCGGTATACGCGGTGCTGTTCGCAGGCTGGTCCAGTAACAACAAATACTCGCTGCTCGGTGCGATGCGTGCGTCTGCGCAGACGCTGAGCTACGAAGTATTCCTCGGACTTTCCCTGATGGGCGTGGTGGCGCAGGCCGGTTCATTTAACATGACCGACATCGTCAACAACCAGGCTGATATCTGGAACGTTATTCCGCAGTTCTTTGGTTTTGTCACCTTTGCCATCGCGGGCGTGGCGGTGTGTCACCGTCACCCGTTTGACCAGCCAGAAGCCGAGCAGGAACTGGCCGACGGTTACCACATTGAATACTCCGGTATGAAATTCGGTCTGTTCTTCGTGGGTGAGTACATCGGCATCGTCACCATTTCTGCACTGATGGTTACCCTGTTCTTTGGTGGCTGGCATGGTCCGTTCTTACCGCCATTCGTCTGGTTCGCGCTGAAAACCGCGTTCTTCATGATGATGTTCATTTTGATTCGTGCGTCGTTACCGCGTCCTCGTTATGACCAGGTAATGTCCTTCGGCTGGAAAGTCTGTCTGCCGCTGACGCTCGTCAACTTGCTGGTAACGGCGGCTGTCATTCTCTGGCAGGCGCAATAAGGGACACAAAGACCATGACCTTAAAAGAATTGTTAGTAGGTTTCGGCACCCAGGTACGCAGTATCTGGATGATCGGCCTGCATGCGTTCGCGAAACGCGAAACGCAGATGTACCCGGAAGAGCCGGTCTATCTACCGCCCCGTTTTCGTGGTCGTATCGTTCTGACCCGTGACCCGGACGGCGAAGAGCGCTGCGTTGCCTGTAACCTGTGTGCGGTAGCGTGTCCGGTAGGCTGTATCTCTTTGCAAAAAGCAGAGACCAAAGACGGCCGCTGGTATCCGGAGTTTTTCCGCATTAACTTCTCACGCTGCATTTTCTGCGGCCTGTGCGAAGAAGCCTGTCCGACAACGGCTATTCAGCTGACTCCAGATTTCGAGCTGGGTGAGTACAAGCGCCAGGACCTGGTTTACGAGAAAGAGGATCTGCTGATCTCCGGTCCGGGTAAATACCCGGAATATAACTTCTACCGGATGGCAGGTATGGCAATCGACGGCAAAGATAAGGGCGAAGCAGAGAACGAAGCCAAGCCTATCGACGTCAAGAGCCTGTTACCGTAAGGAGAGGGGCAATGGAGTTCGCTTTTTATATCTGTGGCCTGATAGCCATTCTCGCAACCTTGCGGGTGATCACCCACACCAATCCGGTACACGCACTGCTGTACCTGATTATTTCGCTGCTGGCGATTTCCGGGGTGTTCTTCTCGTTAGGTGCTTACTTCGCGGGGGCGCTGGAAATAATCGTCTACGCGGGCGCCATCATGGTGTTGTTCGTGTTCGTGGTCATGATGCTCAACCTCGGTGGTTCTGAAATTGAACAGGAACGCCAGTGGCTGAAACCGCAGGTGTGGATTGGACCGGCGATTCTGTCGGCCATCATGCTGGCGGTTATTGTTTATGCCATTCTGGGTGTTAACGATCAGGGCATCGACGGGACGCCAATTAGCGCGAAAGCTGTCGGTATTTCCCTGTTCGGACCGTATGTACTGGCGGTCGAGCTGGCTTCGATGCTGCTGCTGGCAGGTCTGGTTGTAGCCTTCCACGTAGGGCGCGAAGAGCGTTCTGGTGAAGTGCTGAGCAATCGCACCGATGACCGCGCGAAAAGAAAAACGGAGGAGCACGCATGATCCCCTTACAACATGGACTGATCCTCGCGGCTGTCTTATTCGTACTGGGCTTAACCGGTCTGGTTATCCGCCGCAATCTGCTGTTTATGCTGATCGGGCTGGAAATCATGATTAACGCCTCCGCGCTGGCCTTCGTGGTCGCCGGAAGCTACTGGGGCCAGACCGATGGTCAGGTGATGTATATTCTCGCCATCAGCCTTGCGGCTGCGGAAGCGAGCATTGGACTTGCGCTGTTGCTGCAACTTCATCGCCGTCGCCAGAACCTGAACATCGATTCAGTAAGTGAGATGCGTGGATGAACATGCTTGCCTTAACCATTATTCTGCCATTTATTGGCTTTGTATTACTGGCGTTCTCTCGTGGTCGTTGGTCAGAAAATCTGTCCGCGACCGTGGGCGTCGGGTCGATTGGCCTGGCGGCGCTGGTGACCGCGTTTGTTGGCGTTGACTTCTTTGCTAATGGTCAACAGGCCTACAGCCAGCCGCTGTGGACGTGGATGTCTGTCGGTGACTTCAATATCGGTTTTAACCTGGTGCTGGACGGCCTGTCGCTGACCATGCTCAGTGTGGTGACCGGTGTGGGTTTCCTGATCCACATGTTCGCCTCCTGGTATATGCGCGGTGAAGAGGGATACTCCCGTTTCTTCGCCTACACCAACCTGTTTATCGCCAGCATGGTGGTTCTGGTACTGGCGGATAACCTGCTGCTGATGTACCTCGGCTGGGAAGGCGTGGGCCTGTGCTCCTATCTGCTGATCGGTTTCTATTACACCGATCCGAAGAATGGCGCTGCGGCAATGAAAGCCTTCGTGGTGACCCGTGTGGGTGACGTGTTCCTCGCCTTCGCATTGTTTATCCTCTACAACGAGCTGGGCACGCTGAACTTCCGCGAAATGGTGGAACTGGCACCTGCTCACTTTGCAGATGGTAACAACATGCTGATGTGGGCAACCCTGATGCTGCTGGGCGGTGCGGTGGGTAAATCCGCGCAGCTGCCGTTGCAGACATGGCTTGCTGACGCGATGGCAGGTCCGACGCCTGTCTCCGCGCTGATCCACGCCGCGACGATGGTTACCGCCGGTGTCTACCTGATTGCACGTACTCACGGCCTGTTCCTGATGACGCCGGAAATCCTGCATCTGGTGGGGATTATCGGGGCTATCACTCTGGTACTGGCTGGTTTCGCCGCGCTGGTACAGACCGACATCAAACGCGTTCTCGCATACTCCACCATGAGCCAGATTGGTTATATGTTCCTGGCTCTCGGGGTTCAGGCGTGGGACGCGGCGATTTTCCACCTGATGACGCACGCCTTCTTTAAAGCGCTGCTGTTCCTGGCATCCGGCTCGGTTATCCTGGCCTGTCACCACGAACAGAACATCTTCAAGATGGGCGGTCTGCGTAAGTCTATTCCGCTGGTGTATCTCTGCTTCCTGATCGGTGGCGCGGCGCTGTCGGCTCTGCCGCTGATTACCGCAGGCTTCTTCAGTAAGGATGAGATTCTGGCCGGTGCGATGGCGAACGGTCATATTAATCTGATGGTTGCAGGTCTGGTCGGTGCGTTCATGACCTCTCTGTACACCTTCCGTATGATTTTCATCGTGTTCCACGGTAAAGAGCAAATTCACGCTCACGCAGGGAAGGGGATTACACATCATCTGCCGCTGATTGTGCTGATGATCCTGTCCACCTTCGTTGGCGCACTGATTGTGCCACCGCTGCAGGGTGTACTGCCTGCGACGACCGAGCTTGAGCATGGTCGCGTGATGACCCTGGAAATTACCTCCGGTATCGTCGCGATTGCAGGCATTCTGATCGCTGCATGGCTGTGGCTGGGTAAACGTACTCTGGTGACGTCGATTGCCAACAGTGCGCCAGGCCGTCTGCTGGGTACCTGGTGGTATAACGCCTGGGGCTTCGACTGGCTGTACGACAAAGTGTTCGTCAAGCCGTTCCTGGGCGTTGCATGGCTGCTGAAACGCGATCCGCTGAACGCAATGATGAACATTCCGGCGATCCTTTCCCGCTTTGCAGGTAAAGGCCTGTTGTTAAGCGAGAACGGTTATCTGCGTTGGTATGTAGCATCAATGAGCATCGGTGCCGTCGTTGTGCTGGCTCTGTTGATGGTACTGCGTTGATCGTAAAGTGAATTTTATCCAAATTCGTTGAAAATCAGGCCTCTATTAGGGGCCTTAAAAAGGAATAAAAATCGCCATGTTACTACCCTGGCTAATATTGATTCCCTTTATCGGTGGCTTCCTGTGCTGGCAGACCGAACGCTTTGGCGTGAAGGTGCCGCGTTGGATCGCGCTGATTACCATGGGACTGACGCTGGCGCTTGGCCTGCAACTTTGGTTGCAGGGCGGCTATTCACTGACGCAATCCACTGGCATTCCGCAGTGGCAGTCTGAGTTTGTCCTGCCGTGGATCCCACGCTTTGGCATCTCGATTCATCTTGCTATCGACGGTCTGTCGCTGCTGATGGTGGTGCTGACCGGCCTGCTCGGTGTTCTGGCGGTACTTTGCTCCTGGAATGAAATCGAAAAATACCAGGGCTTTTTCCACCTGAACCTGATGTGGATCTTAGGCGGCGTAATCGGCGTGTTCCTTGCCATCGACATGTTCCTGTTCTTCTTCTTCTGGGAAATGATGCTGGTGCCGATGTACTTCCTGATCGCGCTATGGGGGCATAAAGCCTCTGACGGTAAAACGCGTATCACGGCAGCAACCAAGTTCTTCATTTATACCCAGGCGAGTGGTCTGGTGATGTTGATTGCCATCCTGGCGCTGGTGTTTGTGCACTACAAAGCGACCGGCGTGTGGACTTTCAACTATGAAGAATTGCTGAATACTCCGATGTCCCACGGCGTGGAATACCTGCTGATGCTGGGCTTCTTCATCGCTTTCGCGGTGAAAATGCCGGTGGTTCCGCTGCACGGCTGGTTGCCGGATGCTCACTCCCAGGCACCGACCGCAGGTTCCGTTGACCTGGCTGGTATCTTGCTGAAAACCGCAGCCTACGGTCTGCTGCGCTTCTCCCTGCCGCTGTTCCCGAATGCGTCAGCGGAGTTTGCACCTATCGCAATGTGGCTTGGCGTCATCGGCATCTTCTACGGCGCGTGGATGGCCTTTAATCAGTACGACATCAAACGTCTGATTGCTTACACCTCCGTATCCCACATGGGCTTCGTACTGATTGCTATCTACACCGGCAGCCAGCTGGCATACCAGGGTGCGGTGATTCAGATGATCGCGCACGGCCTGTCCGCAGCCGGTCTGTTCATCCTGTGTGGTCAGCTGTACGAACGTCTGCACACGCGTGATATGCGTATGATGGGCGGCCTGTGGGGCAAAATGAAATGGTTGCCTGCACTGTCAATGTTCTTTGCAGTGTGTACGCTGGGTATGCCGGGTACAGGTAACTTCGTTGGCGAATTTATGATTCTGTTCGGCAGCTACCAGGTGGTTCCGGTTATTACCGTGATCTCGACATTTGGTCTGGTGTTTGCTTCTGTTTACTCGCTGGCGATGCTGCATCGCGCTTACTTTGGTAAGGCGAAGAGCCAGATTGCCAGTGTTGAACTGCCAGGGATGTCGCTGCGTGAGCTGTTTATCATCCTGTTGCTGGTCGTGCTTCTGGTACTGCTTGGCTTCTATCCGCAGCCGATTCTGGATACCTCGCATTCTGCGATGAGCAACATCCAGCAGTGGTTTGTTAATTCCGTTACTACTACAAGGCCGTAAATCGCCATGACAATAACTCCACAACACCTGATTGCGCTGCTACCGCTGCTGATCGTCGGCTTGACGGTGGTGGTTGTGATGCTCTCCATTGCGTGGCGACGCAATCACTTCCTCAATGCCACGCTGTCGGTCATTGGGCTTAACGCCGCACTGGTTTCGCTCTGGTTTGTTGGCCAGGCGGGCGCTATGGACGTCACCCCGCTGATGCGGGTTGACGGTTTCGCCATGCTCTACACCGGGCTGGTGCTGCTGGCGAGTCTTGCCACCTGTACCTTCGCTTACCCGTGGCTGGAAGGCTACGACGACAACCGGGAAGAGTTCTATCTGCTGGTGCTGATTGCCGCGCTCGGCGGTATTCTGCTGGCTAACGCTAACCATCTGGCGGCGCTGTTCCTTGGTATTGAGCTTATCTCTCTGCCGCTGTTTGGTCTGGTTGGCTATGCGTTCCGTCAGAAACGTTCGCTGGAAGCCAGTATCAAATACACCATTCTGTCTGCCGCAGCGTCTTCCTTCCTGCTGTTTGGTATGGCGCTGGTGTACGCGCAGTCTGGCAACCTGTCGTTTGTCGCGCTCGGTAAGAGCCTCGGCGACGGTATGCTGCAAGAACCGCTGCTGCTGGCGGGCTTCGGTCTGATGATTGTTGGCCTCGGCTTTAAACTCTCACTGGTTCCATTCCACCTGTGGACGCCAGACGTATACCAGGGCGCTCCGGCTCCGGTTTCCACCTTCCTGGCGACGGCGAGCAAAATCGCTATCTTCGGCGTGGTGATGCGTCTGTTCCTGTACGCACCGGTAGGTGATAGCGAAGCGGTACGTATCGTGCTGGGTGTGATTGCCTTTGCTTCTATTATCTTCGGTAACCTGATGGCGCTGAGCCAGACCAACATCAAACGTCTGCTTGGTTACTCTTCTATCTCTCACCTCGGTTACCTGCTGGTGGCGCTGATTGCCCTGCAGAGCGGCGAGATGTCGATGGAAGCGGTTGGCGTTTACCTGGCCGGTTATCTGTTCAGCAGCCTCGGCGCATTCGGTGTGGTCAGCCTGATGTCCAGCCCGTACCGCGGTCCGGATGCAGACTCTCTGTTCTCCTACCGTGGTCTGTTCTGGCATCGTCCGATCCTCGCGGCGGTGATGACGGTGATGATGCTGTCTCTGGCGGGTATTCCGATGACGCTGGGCTTTATCGGTAAGTTCTACGTACTGGCGGTGGGTGTGCAGGCTAATCTGTGGTGGTTGGTTGCCGCCGTGGTGGTGGGTTCCGCGATTGGTTTGTACTACTACCTGCGCGTTGCCGTGAGCCTGTACCTGAGCGCACCGCAGCAGCTGAATCGCGATGCGCCGTCCAACTGGCAGTACAGCGCGGGCGGTATTGTGGTGCTGATTTCTGCCCTGCTGGTACTGGTGCTGGGTATCTACCCGCAACCGTTGATCAGCATCGTGCAGTTAGCGGCTCCGCTGATGTAATTCATCATGCTGTGATCGAAAAAGAGTCTGGACAATGTCCAGACTCTTTTTTTTACCTGTCTATACTCGTCATACTTCAAGTTGCTGGGGCGTCAGGCCGAAAGTTGACGGCTCACCAGCGGGCCGCTGATGCCTTTCGCTGTGCGATCCATCACTTCCTGAATTACTGAAGACAGCTCATTGACTTCGAATTTGGCCACGTAACCATCTGCTTTCACTCGGCGTACGTGATCTTCATTGGCGCTACCGGAAAGTGAGGAGTGGATAACGACCGGGATCTTCTTCAGGCGTTCGTCGGTTTTTATCTTACGGGTAAGCGTAAAACCGTCCATCTCCGGCATTTCCAGATCGGTGAGCACCAGCGCAATCTTCTCGCTGATTGGTTTACCTTCCGCTTCTGCTTCTTCAGATAGCTGTTGTATCTTTTCCCACGCATCCTGGCCCGTCACATGCATCAAGTGTGGGATCTCCATGGCGTTAAGCCCTTTTTCCAGCATCGCGCGAGCCACTTTGGAATCATCAGCCACAATCGCCACCGCACCCGGCGTAATGTTGAACTTATTGGTTTTCAGCTCTGTTGCGCGCAGGTCGTGGTTCGACGGTACGATGTCGTACAGGATCTGTTCGACATCGAGCACCAGCGCCAGATTGTTAGTCTCTTTGTTGTCGTCCAGACAGGCGATACTGGTAATGTAGCGACCATTGACGGCTTTCTCGGCGGTATGCACCTGTTGCCAGTCCAGACGCATAATGTTTTCTACCGACTCCACCGCAAACGCCTGAACGCTGCGGGCATATTCCGTGATCAACAGGATGTTGAGTCCGGTCTCTGGCTTACAGCCCGCGACGGCAGGCAGATCAATCACCGGGATCACCTGATCGCGAATGTTAACCATACCCAGCAACGGGGCTTTCATACCTGCGGGACGCGTAAAGGTCGGCATCGGTACGATTTCACGCAGTTTGAATACGTTGATGCCAAACAGTTCTGATTTCTGCTCCTCGACGGATTTGCCAAGGCGAAACAGCAGCAGTTCAAAACGGTTAGACAGGGTTAGGTTTGTCCTGTCATCAATATCTTTCTGGAAATTGTTCATCCTGTCCTCAGTGTGAAAGCCAGCCTTTCCACTGTTATCGGCACTGAGGCGGAAAAATGGAGCATTAAACGGTGAAAATGGCGAAATCGTGAGCCAGTTCAGTGTCTGGAAATATTGCTTTGCACTCTTCGAGTAACCGCTGACAGCCTTTTTCATCGTAGCGTGAACTAACGTGGGTCATGATCAGGCGTCCCACTCCGGCCTCAAGCGCCAAATGGGCGGCTTGTCGGGTCGAGCTGTGACCGCGGCTGTTGGCTTTTTCCTCCATTGAGGAGTCCAGTGTGGTTTCATGTACCATCACATCCACACCGCGTGCCAGTTCAATGGCGGACGCGCAAGGTCCTGTGTCGCCGAAAATAGCCACAGATTTTCCTCTGGTGGCAGGGGCGAGAAAATCGGCACCGTTAATCGCTCGACCATCCTCCAGCACGATGGTTTTCCCGGCTTTCAAATCCTGGAACCACGGGCCCGCTTTAACACCAGCCGCCTTCAAGGCGCTGGCGTCAAGTGCCCCCGGTTTGTCGTGTTCTTCAACACGAAAACCGTAGCACTCCAGCGGATGCTCCAGCGGGTACGCCGTTACTTTACGCAGGCCGTCATCAACAATTTCACCCGCGGTGATTTCGACAATATCCAGCGGATAATCGGTCCAGGAGCCGCTCAAACGCAAAGCCGTTTCGGTAAACTCTCGCAATCCCTTTGGTCCGTAAAGCGTCAGTGGCTGGACGTTCCCGGCCATTGAGCGACTGCACAGCAGCCCCGGTAAACCAAACAGGTGATCGCCGTGTAGATGGCTGATAAAAATACGTTCGAGTTTTCCTGGGTTAAATGGCGTGGTCAGCATCTGATGCTGCGTTCCTTCACCACAATCGAAAAGCCACAGCCCCGCCTGAGTCGGGTGTTGCAGATTCAGTAAAATTGCCGTTACATTGCGTGAGCGCGTGGGGACTCCCGCAGACGTGCCTAAAAATAGTAATTCCATCTTCGCGTTACACTTTTCGCCATCAATAAGGCAGGGTGTTCAGGTTATCACAACAAAGGGGCAGACTATGATTCACTGGCAAGATCTCCACCATGCAAAGCTCAATACACAGCAGCTGTACGCCATTCTTGAGCTTCGCTGTGCGGTATTTGTTGTTGAGCAACGGTGTCCGTATCAGGATGTGGATGGTGATGACCTGAGTGGTGAAAATCGGCACATTCTGGGTTGGCATAACGATGAACTGGTGGCGTATGCGAGGATTCTGAAAAGCGATGATGAGCTTGAGCCGGTCGTCATTGGGCGGGTGATCGTAAGCGAAGCGCTGCGGGGTGAAAAATTGGGGCAACAGCTAATGACTCAGACGCTGGCCTCCTGTACGCAGCATTGGCCGCACAAGGCGCTGTATCTGGGGGCGCAGGCACATTTGCAATCATTCTATGCGCGCTTTGGCTTTGTGCCGGTCACGGATATCTATGACGAAGACGGTATTCCACACGTCGGAATGGCGCGGGAAGCACATCAGGCGTAAACAGGCGCAAACACGCCTGATTGTCTATAGTTAGCGGGTACGTCAATAGAAAGGGAGAATAAAATGTCTTTTCATTCTTATGAATCACGTATCGATGACGATCTGGAATTATTGAGTGAAACGCTGGAGGAGGTGCTGCGTTCTTCCGGCGATCCAGCCGATCAAAAATACCTTGAGTTAAAAGCGCGGGCAGAGCGGGCGTTAGAAGAGGTGAGAAATCGTGTCAGCCACGCCTCTGACAGCTACTATTACCGCGCAAAGAAAGCCGTTTGCCGGGCGGATGATTATGTGCATGAAAAACCCTGGCGCGGAATCGGCGTTGGCGCCACGGTCGGTTTAGTGATGGGATTATTGTTAGCACGGCGATAAATTCCATTCCGTCAGCGCATTTGTACGTACTCCCTAACTGGGGGTACTGCTTTTTCTGCTCAGTACCCCGTATAATGTGAGGTTTTTAACAGGGAGAGGTCCGCGTGCATTCAATCACTACTGCGCTGGAAAGTCTGATGCGTCATTTGTCGCAAGAGATACCAGCAGCACCTGGAATTCGTATTTACGATATCCCTTTCCCACTGAATGATGCGTTTGACGCTTTAGGATGGCTGGCCAGTCAACCTGTCTGGCCCCAGTTTTACTGGCAACAGCGTAATGGCGATGAAGAAGCCGCCGTACTGGGCGCTGTTGCTACATTTTCCTCGCTCGAATTAGCCCAGCATTTTTTACACCAGCATGATGATAATCCTGACCTGCGTATCTGGGGCCTGAATGCCT
This sequence comes from Citrobacter sp. RHBSTW-00599, assembly GCF_013784065.1. Taxonomy (NCBI): domain Bacteria; kingdom Pseudomonadati; phylum Pseudomonadota; class Gammaproteobacteria; order Enterobacterales; family Enterobacteriaceae; genus Citrobacter; species Citrobacter sp. RHBSTW-00599. The sequence continues at coordinate 1,667,551 of NZ_CP056717.1, forward strand.
TTGAGCCTCAGCGCGGCCATTTGTTATTGCCACGGCTGGAGTGGCGACGTTGCGCCGGGGTGGCGAGCTTACGCTTACATCTCTTTAGCGACGTGTCGCTGCGTGAAGACGCCGCGCAGGCGCTGGCGTTTATCTCATCGCTCGCTAACGTAAAGCCGCTGCCCGCATTGCGTCTGCGTTTGACGGGAGAACAGAACTGGCCGGATAAAACTGGCTGGACAGACCTGATAAAACTCGCCACGCAAACGATCAATGGGGAACAACTCGATAAGGTCGTGCTGGCGCGGGCGACCGATTTACAGTTTTCTCAGTCGGTTAACGCCGCGGCCGTGATGGCTTCCAGTCGTCGTCTAAACCTGAACTGCTACCATTTCTTTATGGCGTTCTCCGCAAAGTGTGCGTTTCTTGGTTCTTCCCCTGAACGTCTGTATCGGCGGCGTGACACGGCGCTGCGCACCGAGGCGCTGGCGGGAACCGTTGCCAACCACCCTGAGGATCATCGGGCCTGGCAGTTGGGGGAATGGCTAATGAAAGATGATAAAAACCAGCGCGAGAATATGCTGGTGGTCGAAGATATTTGCCAGCGTCTGCAAGGCTGTACGCAAACTCTTGATGTGCTGCCGCCGCAGGTGCTCAGACTGCGCAAAGTGCAGCACCTGCGCCGCTGTATCTGGACGGAACTGAATCAGGCTGATGATACGCTTTGTCTGATGCAACTCCAGCCCACGGCGGCAGTCGCAGGTATTCCGCGTGAGCTGGCGCGTGAATTTATCCAACAAAATGAACCGTTTGAACGCGAATGGTATGCCGGTTCTGCGGGTTACCTTTCTCTGCGCCAAAGCGAGTTTTGCGTGTCATTACGGTCGGCGAAAATTAGTGAAAATGTGATACGCCTGTATGCCGGGGCAGGGATCGTGCGTGGTTCAGATCCTGAACAGGAATGGCAAGAAATAGACAATAAAGCGGCAGGACTGCGCACTTTATTACAGATGGAAGGGTAATGAGTTGTATATTACCGACTCATATCAAAAATCCATTTATTCGATTCTTTATACTGTGTCGCAATATTGATACCGGACAATCTCATGTCAGTAAGCGCATTTAACCGACGCTGGGCGGCGGTCATTCTGGAAGCACTCACTCGCCACGGCGTCAGGCATGTCTGCATTGCCCCTGGCTCTCGTTCTACACCGTTGACTCTGGCGGCTGCGGAAAACCCGGCTTTTATTCACCATACTCATTTTGATGAGCGTGGCCTTGGGCATCTGGCCTTAGGTCTGGCAAAAGTCAGCCGGCAGCCTGTCGCTGTGATTGTGACGTCCGGTACGGCGGTGGCAAATTTGTATCCCGCGTTGATTGAAGCGGGCCTGACCGGTGAAAAGCTGATTCTACTCACGGCTGACAGACCTCCTGAGCTTATCGACTGCGGCGCTAACCAGGCGATTCGTCAGGCCGGAATGTTTGCCTCGCATCCATCGCAAACGCTCTCTTTACCGCGCCCGACCCAGAACATTCCGGCTAGTTGGCTGGTATCCACCATTGATAACGCCTTAGCTGCGCTGCATAGCGGGGCGGTTCATATCAATTGCCCATTTGCGGAACCGCTGTATGGCGACATGGACGAAACGGGGATTGACTGGCAGCAGCGCCTTGGCGACTGGTGGCAGGATGATAAACCCTGGCTGCGTGAGTCGCGTCGACTGGAAAGCGACAAACAGCGTGACTGGTTTTTCTGGCGACAAAAACGCGGCGTTGTTGTTGCAGGCCGCATGAGCGCGGAAGAGGGCAAAAAGGTTGCGCAGTGGGCGCAGATGCTAGGCTGGCCGCTGATTGGCGATGTTCTGTCGCAAACTGGACAACCTTTGCCGTGCGCCGACCTGTGGCTGGGAAATGCGAAAGCGGTCACTGAATTACAGCAGGCGCAGATTGTGGTGCAGCTTGGCAGTAGCCTGACCGGAAAACGGCTCCTGCAATGGCAGGCCAGCTGTGATCCGCAGGAATACTGGATTGTCGATAATATCGAAGGCCGCCTCGATCCGGCTCACCATCGTGGGCGCAGACTGGTAGCGACGGTTGGCGACTGGCTGGAGTTGCATCCGGCGGAGAAACGTCAGCCCTGGTGCGTGGAGATCCCACGCCTGGCGCAACTGGCCTGGCAGGCGGTAGAAGCCCGTCGCGACGCGTTTGGTGAAGCGCAATTAGCCCACCGTATCCGCGAATACTTACCGGAGCAGGGGCAACTGTTCGTGGGCAACAGTCTGGTGGTGCGCCTGATTGATGCGCTGTCGCAGCTTCCGGCGGGTTACCCGGTCTATAGCAACCGTGGCGCGAGCGGCATTGACGGCCTGCTGTCAACGGCAGCAGGCGTACAGCGCGCCAGCGCGAAATCGACGCTGGCTATCGTCGGCGATTTATCTGCGCTGTATGACCTCAATGCGCTGGCGTTATTGCGCCAGGTTTCCGCGCCGTTTGTCCTGATAGTGGTCAATAATAACGGCGGGCAAATTTTTTCCCTGTTGCCGACGCCAGCAAGCGAACGCGAACGGTTCTACCTGATGCCGCAGAACGTGCATTTTGAGCATGCTGCCGCCATGTTTAACCTTAAATACCAGCGCCCGGAAAACTGGGAGCAACTGGAGCGCGCGCTGACTAACGCCTGGCGTACTCCGGCGGCAACGGTGATTGAGCTGGTGGTAAACGAAACTGATGGGGCGCAAACCCTGCAGCAACTGCTGGCGCAGGTAAGCCATCTATGATCCTGCACGCGCAGGCGAAAGTGGGCCAGACGGGATTTCCCTGGCTGGTTTTCCTGCACGGTTTTTCCGGTGATTGTCGGGAATGGCAGACGGTTGGCGAAGCGTTTAAGAATTATTCGCGGCTGTATATCGACCTGCCGGGACACGGTGGCTCCGCTGACATCAGCGTGAGCGGATTCGACGACGTAAGCGCTTTGCTGCGTAACACGCTGATTAGTTACAACATACTTAAATACTGGTTGGTAGGTTACTCTCTTGGCGGCAGAGTCGCGATGATGGCGGCTTGTCAGGAGATGCCAGGACTGTGCGGTCTGGTGGTTGAAGGTGGACATCCAGGCTTGCAAAGTGAGGAGGCGCGCGTTCAGCGTCACCTCTCTGATGGTCGCTGGGCTGCGCGTTTTCGCGCTGAGCCGTTGTGCGAGGTGTTTATTGACTGGTATCAACAGCCAGTGTTTTCCTCGCTGAATGCGGCGCAAAGAGAAGCGCTGGTCGCACTGCGTAGCCAGAATAACGGGCATACGCTGGCAGCGATGCTGGAGGCCACCTCGCTAGCCGTACAACCTGATTTACGTGCGCAACTCACTGCGCGCACATTTCCGTTTTATTATTTATGTGGTGAACGTGACGATAAATTCCGCGCTCTGGCGGCGGAAATATCCGTACCAAGCCATGTGATTCGTAATGCCGGACACAACGCGCATCGGGACAATCCCGCTGGCGTGGTGGACTGTCTGGCTCAGATTCTGCATCGCTGACTATAGGACATTTTATGATCTATCCTGATGAAACAATGCTTTACGCACCGGTAGAATGGCACGATTGCTCTGAAGGCTACACCGACATTCTCTACGAGAAATCCACCGACGGTATCGCAAAGATCACCATTAATCGTCCGCAGGTACGCAATGCCTTCCGTCCGGTCACCGTGAAAGAGATGATCCAGGCGCTGGCGGATGCTCGCTATGATGACAACATTGGCGTGATTATTCTGACCGGTGCTGGCGACAAAGCGTTCTGCGCAGGTGGCGATCAGAAAGTGCGCGGTGACTACGGCGGATACCAGGATGATTCCGGTGTGCATCACCTGAACGTACTGGACTTCCAGCGCCAGATTCGTACCTGTCCGAAGCCGGTAGTGGCGATGGTTGCAGGCTTTTCCATCGGCGGCGGCCATGTGCTGCACATGATGTGTGACCTGACCATTGCGGCTGAAAACGCCATCTTCGGCCAGACCGGTCCGAAAGTCGGTTCCTTCGATGGCGGTTGGGGTGCCTCTTACATGGCGCGTATTGTCGGTCAGAAAAAAGCGCGTGAAATCTGGTTCCTGTGCCGTCAGTACGATGCGAAGCAAGCGCTGGATATGGGCCTGGTAAACACCGTGGTTCCGCTGGTCGATCTGGAAAAAGAGACCGTACGCTGGTGTCGTGAAATGCTGCAAAACAGCCCGATGGCGTTGCGCTGCCTGAAAGCTGCACTGAACGCCGACTGCGATGGTCAGGCTGGTCTGCAAGAGCTGGCGGGTAACGCCACCATGCTGTTCTACATGACGGAAGAAGGTCAGGAAGGCCGTAACGCCTTTAACCAGAAACGTCAGCCGGATTTCAGCAAATTTAAACGGAATCCGTAATGCGTAGCGCGCAGGTATACCGCTGGCAGATCCCCATGGACGCGGGGGTGATTCTGCGCGACAGGCGGTTAAAAACGCGTGACGGGCTGTACGTTCGCCTTTGTGACGGCGAGCGCGAAGGGTGGGGAGAGATCTCCCCGCTGCCGGGCTTCAGTCAGGAGAGCTGGGAAGAGGCGCAAACCGAGCTGCTGGCCTGGGTCAACGGCTGGCTACAGGGGGATTCTTCCTTACCGCAGCTTCCTTCGGTCGCCTTTGGCGCAAGCTGTGCGCTGGCCGAACTGGCTGGCGTATTGCCAGAGGACGCAGACTACCGTGCAGCGCCGCTGTGTACGGGCGATCCTGATGATCTGGTACTGCAACTGGCGGACATGCCGGGTGAAAAAGTAGCGAAGATCAAGGTCGGACTGTATGAAGCGGTTCGTGACGGTATGGTCGCCAACCTGCTGCTTGAGGCTATCCCGGAGCTGCATTTGCGACTTGACGCCAACCGAGCCTGGACGCCGTTGAAAGCCCAGCAGTTCGCGAAGTACGTTAATCCAGAGCACCGCGGGCGCATCGCTTTTCTCGAAGAGCCATGCAAAACTCGCGATGACTCTCGTGCTTTTGCGCGTGAAACCGGCATTGCCATTGCCTGGGATGAAAGCCTGCGTGAAGCGGATTTCATCTTCGAAGCCGAAGAGGGCGTCAAGGCAGTGGTTATCAAACCTACGCTGACGGGCAGTCTCGATAAAGTGCGCGAACAGGTGGCAGCGGCGCATGCGCTTGGTCTCACCGCTGTTATTAGTTCGTCGATCGAGTCGAGCCTGGGCTTAACCCAACTGGCGCGAATTGCCGCCTGGCTGACGCCGCAGACCATTCCGGGGCTGGATACCCTGAGCCTGATGCAGTGCCAGCAGGTACGCACCTGGCCGGGTAGCGCATTGCCGTGTATCGATGTTGATGCGCTGGAACGCCTGCTATGACCCAGCGGGAAATGCCCGATAGCGTAAGCATATCGGGCCTGGTACAACCCGATGACTGGCCGTGGCGTCACTGGCGACAGGTTCGTGCAGAGGTGCCTGCTCTACGCCTCAACGATGAAGTATTAAGCTGGAGCGAGCTCTGCACGCGCGTTGACCATCTGGCCAGCGGTTTTGCCGCTCAGGGCGTGGAAGAGGGCGATGGCGTCCTGCTTCGCGCCTGGAATCATCCGCGTGCTTTGCTGGCCTGGCTGGCATTGTTGCAATGTGGGGCGCGGGTTTTACCTGTGAACCCACAGCTGCCTCAATCGCTGCTTGACGCGCTGGTCCCGGGCTTAACGCTGCGTTTTGCACTGGATCTTGAGGCAGCTAATGTTCTCACGGGACTCCATCCGTTGCAGATGCAGGCAGTGCCAGGCAAGCATGCCGCCGCGTGGTTACCCCAGCGGTTGAGCACGATGACGTTAACCTCAGGTTCTACCGGATTGCCAAAGGCAGCGGTGCATACCTGTCAGGCTCATCTGGCAAGCGCGCAGGGCGTGTTGTCATTAATGCCGTTTGACGCTGAAGATGACTGGCTGCTCTCGCTGCCGCTGTTTCATGTTTCCGGCCAGGGTATTTTGTGGCGTTGGTTGTTTGCCGGGGCACGAATGACCGTGCGCGACAAGCAACCATTGGAGCAAATGCTGGCTGGATGCACTCATGCTTCGCTGGTGCCCACGCAGCTGTGGCGCCTGCTGGTCAACAAAACGGCGGTAACGCTCAAAGCAGTGCTCCTGGGTGGCGCGGCAATTCCTGTTGAATTGACGGAACAGGCGCGCGAGCAAAGGATTCGCTGCTGGTGCGGTTACGGTTTAACGGAGTTTGCTTCTACGGTCTGTGCGAAAGAAGCGGATGGCCTGGCGGATGTGGGGTCGCCCCTGGCAGGCAGAGAAGTCAGAATCGTTGATGGTGAAGTCTGGCTGCGTGCCGCCAGCATGGCACAAGGTTACTGGCGTAACGGGCAGCTGATTCCTTTAGTAAATGCGGAAGGCTGGTTTGCCACCCGCGATCGCGGGGTGTTGAAGGACGGCAAGTTAACTATTGTCGGTCGGATGGACAATCTGTTCTTTAGCGGCGGGGAAGGCATACAGCCGGAAGAGGTGGAACGCGTGATTGCTGCGCATCCGCATGTTCTGCAAGCTTTCATTGTGCCGATAGAAGACAAAGAGTTTGGTCATCGCCCGGTGGCGGTCGTTGAGTATGACACCAATGCGGGTGACACAAATCTGGCAGAGTGGGTGAAAGATAAGCTGGCCCGCTTTCAGCAACCGGTATGCTGGCTGACATTGCCACCTGAACTAAAATCCGGAGGGATTAAAATTTCTCGTCGTGCGCTGTCAGATTGGGTAAGTGCTTCATTGTTAAAATTAAGCAAACAGTAATTACATTTCTCACTTTCGCCATTGAGTCGCTATTGTCATTTTGTTTATCTGCTAAAGTGTAACCTGTTGTGAAATTTTTTAACAAAAGGTGCGCTATGGAATGGCATGTGAAGAAGTCTTGCTGTCACAAAAAAGCAGGCAGGCTCTATATCGTACTTTGTGATAGCGGCGGTTCGCTAAAGATGCTGGCTGAGGCGCAATCTTCCGAGTGGGTTAAGCCCGGAGACCTCCTTTCACCGCTGAAAGATGCACTGTATTGCATTAATCGCGATACCTCACGGTTAATCAAAATAGTTGATGCCAGACAGTACATGTGCGACGAATGGGAACGCCTGTTACGACTGTCTGAAGATAAATAATCTCAGGGTTGGCGCTGGTGTGAAGGTAAAAAAATCGTCAGTAGCCCTGCCATGATGCACAGCACTCCGGCGAGCGCTTTTGCTGAAAATATTCCCTGCCAGCCGGGCAGGATCATTGATGCAACCCACACCAGTACATAGCTCAGGCTGAGCAGGGCATACGCTTTGCTCAGTGCGAGCTGGTGCAGCGCTTTATGCCAGCAAATCACCGACAGTAAATACCCTGCCAGTCCGGCATACAGAGCAAACGCGCCAACGCTAAGAGAGAATACGGCAGAAATGAATTGCTGCGGCTGCAGCATTGGCGGCAGATTATCCATCGCAAAGCCGAGACTCAACTGGGCGGCTGAAGTGATAATAACGCTGCATAATCCCCAAAAGATGCCCATTACACCGCACTCCCAAGAATAAAGATGCCGGTGATGATTAACCCCACTCCCAGCCAGTGGCGCGGGGTGACGGGTTCGCGCCAGATTTTCCAGGCAGCCAGAGTCACCCATACAAAATTAAGACTCAGCATGGGGTAGGCGATGCCGACCGGAATGTTCTGCAGCACCGCCAGCCATAGCAGCATGGCCAGACCGAGACTTGCCAGAGCAAGCCCAATCCATAGCGTAATGTGGCGCTTTCGCGCTCGAACGGGAACGGGTCGCGACGCCTGCTTCTGACATAACTGACCGCAGACGCTGAGCAGGCTGGCGAGAACTAAGGCTATCCAGATCATTTCGGCCGATACTGAATCAGGACCAGACGCCCCTGATTATCGATATAGTCAGCGGGAGGGATAGCAAGTCGATTAATATCTTCATCCTTATCGACTGAAAGCACGAGCGTAATGTTTCCTTGCTGACGATGTTGCGCTAACCACTCGGCAAAGTTCCCCCGACCGACAAAACGCCCCTGGGCATCCGGGTAGTTAAGGCCATATTTTAACTCGCCCGTTTGTCCGTACATTATGATGTCGTCACGCTTCAGGCTCCAGGCCAGCCCCGCGGCGACGCCAACGCTGTCGGTGAGAATATAACGGCTCGACTCCAGCGACTCTTTGGTCATCTCGACAAAAAATTGTGGCTGTTTAGATTCCATCACCCGGTCAGGAATGGAGAAGCCAAACAACAGTGCCAGGCCTAATGGACACAACGCTGCGAACGTCCAGTTCTTCTCGCGGTTATTTAGCGTATACCAGCCAAAGAGCGTCCAGATGATAAAAATGCCCCACGCACAAAACACCTTATACGTTTCGATATGCGACCAGACCGGCGTCTTTAATGGACCCAGTGTAGAAACAATAAACGTGGCGACAATGCCGGTTACACCGAACAGAACGTTGATCCAGCCATTCACGCGCAGCGCGGTTGCGCCTTTTTGCGCGGCCTGCAGGCCGAAACGCGCCGTCAATATTGCCAGCGGCGCGAAGCAGGAAAGAATATAGGTCGGCAGTTTTCCTTTCGCGATGCTGAAAAACAGGATTGGCATGATAATCCAGCTCAGCAGGTACAGTGCGCTGCGCGGAACATCCCGTTCACGCCAGCCCGTACGCAGCGCGCCGGGGAGCAGCCCGAGCCACGGTAATGCGCCTGCCACCAATACCGGAATGTAGTACCAGACGGGGGCCTTATGTTGGGCATCCTCCTGCGCGAAGCGTTGAATATGCTCAACCCAGAAGAAGTAATACCAGAAATCCGGCTCACGCCGGGCAATCGCTATTCCCCAAGGCAGCACAGTCACGATGCAACCGACTACTGCCAGCAGACCGTAGATAATGAGATCTTTCCAGCGCTTTTGTACGAAAACCCACGGCAGTACGCTGAGCACAGGAATGGCGAGTGCCAGGAAACCCTTGGTCATCACGCCCATGCCGCAGGTTAACCCTAACAGCAGAAAGGCGGTAATTTTGCGCATTCTGCTGGTGGCTTGCATCCCCTCCCAAAAGCAGCACATGCCCGCCATTAGCCAGAGCGCAACGATGGGATCAAGTACCGCGTAGGTGCCGATGCTGTAAACCGAAAAAAACGTTAAAAAGATAACCGAAGAGAGTACAGCGGTGCGCTTATCCCGCCACAACCGCATGGCAAGCCAGGCTACCATTAGCGCCGTCAGCAAAGTGGCAAAGATGGCTCCTGCTCTGACGCCGAAATTATTGGCGCCAAACAGCCATTGCCCGATGCTGTTTAACCAGTATCCGGCAATCGGTTTTTCAAAATACCGCAGCCCTAAAAAGTGCGGAACGATCCCATCGCCAGAGGTCAGCATTTCCCGACTGATTTCGGCATAGCGCGTTTCATCAGGTTGCCACAGCAGGCGACTGTTGATGGGGAGAATAAAATACAGCGCAATAAAAGCGATAAATGCCAGGGTGTAGCGGACAGTAAGTTTCATCTTGTCACACTCACTGGTTGTTGGCGGCCGACCCATCCCTCTCTGCCGGGTATTTTGCCACGCACGATCTGCCCTGTTGGCAGCGAACTGACATCGTCCGGTAACAGGTCGCCGAGTGGGCAAAATGTTATCCCCATGTCTGCGGCGCGAGTAAGCAGCTCGTCAAAATTCTGTTGAAAGGCGATGCCTTCAACTTCCGCATGAATGGTATACACCGGTGTTCCTCTGCTCATCTGGATGTGGGAGAGAATGTAAGCGTTGAAGTCCACCGCCTGGACTTCCTGACCAACCACTTCATCCCAGGTGGGTAGCGTGACGGGAATTTGTGGCGTACCTGTTTTCCCGGATGTCAGCACCGGACGGAATAACGACGTTCCCCGACAGTCGCTGTTATAACGCAGATGGAACGTTTCTTTGGCGTGGACGACGCGATCGTCGGCACGCCATCCGGCAACGGCAGAACAAGTGACGGGTTGTCCGATAAGAGTTTCAAGGGCCGTGATGCCTCGTGAAATATCATCAATCAGCTGTTTATCATTCCAGTTTCCGCTTCGCGCCTGCCAGGCATGGTGATCCCAGGCATGCAGACCGGTTTCATGAAGCAGGGCGGTTTGCGCAATGATCGCCGCGTTGGCCTGGCCGATCTCTTTTCCCGGCCAGGCGGTTCCCGCCAGCAATATATCCCATCCGTAAAGTGATGCGGCGTTTGAGCGCAGCATCTTCCACAGAAATTGTGGTTTCACAAGACGCCAGAGGTGGCGTCCCATGTTGTCCGGTCCAACGCTAAAGAAAAAACTTGCCCGCACGTTATGTCGGTTCAATGTCTCCAGCAGGCGGGGTACGCCTTCGCGCGTCCCCCTGAAAGTATCGACATCTATGCGCAAGCCGACTTGGGTCATGATGTGTGTTCCGTGATATTCACACTGCGTAAGAAGAAGTCCAGCGTCTCTTCTACCGTTTCCTGCATCTCAATGGTGGGCTCCCAGTTCAGGCAGCGTTTCGCATTGCGGATGTTGGGCTTACGATGTTCAACGTCTTGATAACCTTTACCATAGTAGCTGCTGCTTTCGACGTCACGGAAACCGGCAAACGGCGGGAAGTGGTTACGCAATGGATGTTTTTCAAAGCAGGTAAGCAGCATTTCTGCCAGTTCCTGAATACTCGCTTCGTTCTGCGGATTACCGATGTTGATAATCTCACCGTCGCAGCGTCCGCCTTCGTTTTCAATAATGCGATACAGGGCTTCGATACCATCCCGAATGTCGGTAAAGCAGCGTTTTTGCTTGCCGCCTTCAATCAGCTTAATCGGTGAACCCTCCACCAGATTGAGGATCAGTTGGGTAATGGCGCGTGAGCTGCCGATACGCGCGGCGTTTAGGCTGTCCAGACGCGGCCCCATCCAGTTAAACGGGCGGAACAGGGTGAAGCGCAATCCCTCTTTTTCGCCGTACGCCCAGATTACGCGGTCCAACAACTGCTTGGAAACGGAGTAGATCCAGCGTGGTTTATTCACCGGACCGACGATCAGATTCGAGCTGTCCTCATCGAAGACTTTGTCGGTACACATGCCGTAGACTTCGGACGTTGACGGGAAAATGATGCGCTTACGGTATTTCACGCAGTAGCGAATGATTTTCAGGTTCTCTTCAAAATCGAGCTCAAATACGCGCAGCGGGTTGCGGGTATATTCGATTGGCGTTGCGATCGCCACCAGCGGCAGCACGACGTCGCATTTTTTAACATGGTATTCAATCCATTCGGAGTGAATGCTGATGTCGCCTTCGACGAAGTGGAATCGCGGATGCTGCAGAAAACGTCCAATGGCGTCACTGCCAATATCGAGCCCATACACTTCGTAATGATCTTCTTGCAGCAGGCGTTCGGTCAGATGGTTACCAATGAAGCCATTGACGCCGAGGATCAGCACGCGTGTACGACGTTTAGTGGTGGTAACTGATTGACTGTTCAGGCGGGAGCCTGGAACCAGGCCCAGAACCTGCGCCAGTTGCGACCCTTGCATTGCAATACCATCGCCAGCTTGTCCGGTAATAATTTCCAGGGCGCCATCGCCACAGGCGATCAGCAAAGGAGAAACGGAGATGACGGTACCCGGTTGGGCCGCTGAGTTATTTACGCAAACGCGCGATGACCAGACGGTGAACTTTTGTGTGCCGACATAGCTATATGCGCCCGGCCACGGTTCGCTGACGGCGCGGACCTGGTTATGCAACTCCGCGGCAGGTGTGTTCCAGTCGAGGAAGCTATCTTCCGGTGTACGGCGACCAAAACAGGTAGCATCTGCTTCCTGTTGGGGGCGTTCTGCATAATCCCCGGTTTTAATCGCGGGCAGTGCCTGTTCCAGCAGGTGACGCGCAGCCTGGCACAATTTATGGTGCAGCGTTAACGCCACGTCATCCGGCGAAATAGCGACGCGCTGCTGGGCAATAATGGCGCCAGCATCCGCGCGTTTGACCATGCGGTGAAGCGTGACGCCGGTTTCGGTTTCGCCATTGACCAATACCCAGTTCAGCGGCGCGCGACCACGGTATTTCGGCAGCAACGAACCGTGCAGATTAAAAGCCCCCGCAGGCGCAAGACTGAGGATCTCATCACTCAGTAAATGACGATAGTAGAACGAGAAGATAACATCCGGTGCCAGTTGGCTAATGCGTTCAATCCACAAGGGATGATTGACCTCGTCCGGGGCGTAAACCGGAATTCCGGCGCTGGCGGCAAGGCGGGAAACCGATCCAAAAAATGCTTTTTCGCCCGGATTATCGGTGTGCGTGAAAATGGCAGCGATTTCATAACCTGCATCCAACAAAGCCTGGACACCCTGACATCCCATATCGTGATAGGCAAATACGATGGCTTTCATGCGCGGTTTTCCTCGGTTGACTGTGTGGTTTGTGGGCGGATAACGTGTTGAACAAAATAGCGGGGGCGGGCGCGGACATCGTTATAGATGCGACCGATATATTCGCCGAGTAAACCCATGCCAATAAACTGTGCGCCGATAAAGGTAAACAGGACGGCAAACAGCATGAATACCCCTTCCGCGGCCCACTGTGGACCGAGCGTCAGACGCAGAACCACAAGCAGGATAGACAAGGTAAAGCCAGTGGCGGCGATTACGCTGCCCAACAGGCTCAACATACGAAGTGGCGTTGTGGTCAGACAGGTCACCAGGTCATACATCAGGTTGATCAGACGCATAAAGCTGTATTTGGAGTCACCAAATTCACGCTCTGCATGGTGTACCGGGATTTCCGTAGCACGCCGGGCAAAAATGTTGGCCAGAATCGGGATAAAGGTGCTGCGCTCCTGGCAATGCAGCATGGCATCGACGATATGGCGGCGATAAGCGCGTAACATGCAACCGTAGTCGCCCATCGCTTTACCGGTGGTGCGCTGAATCAGATGGTTAATCATTCGCGATGCGGTCTTACGAAATACGCTGTCCTGACGGTTCTGACGTACCGTGCCGACCACATCGAAGCCTTCATCTGCGGTGGCGACCAGCCGTGGGATCTCCTCCGGCGGGTTTTGCAAATCGGCATCCAGTGTGATGATCACGTCGCCGGTGACATGACTGAAACCGGCCATAATCGCCGAGTGTTGCCCGTAATTGCGATTCAATAAAATAGAAACAATATGGCTGTTCGGTGCCTGGGAAGCGTCCATCATCAGCTGTGCGGAATGGTCGCTGCTGCCGTCATCAATTAGCAGAATTTCATAGTCTTTGCCCAATTTTTCGCAGGCAGCGCTGGTACGTCTGATTAACTCTGGCAAGCTTTCCTGTTCATTAAAAACGGGAATGACCACAGAGACTTTTTTGATCGGTGCTGCTTCAAACATGGTTATTGTCCTGCAATCTCGCGAAGTGCCGTAATTACCCGCTGGGTGTCATCGGCGGTCATGTCGGGGAATAACGGCAGTGAGCAAATGCGCGCGCTATTCCATTCTGTATTGGGGAGCGAAAGGGTAGTGAAGCGTTCGCGGTAATATTTTTGCGTATGGGCCGCACGAAAATGCAGACCGGTGCCGATATTTTTGGCCTTTAACGCCTCCATTAAGGCATCTCTGCTCAGACCGCAGCGGGCTTCGTCAACGCGAATGATGAACAGGTGCCAGGCGTGAACGTGCGCCCACTGGGGCAGACTCAGTGGTTGAAATGGCGTATCGGCCAGCGCCTGTTGATACTCGCGGGCAATTTGCGCCCGGCGTGAGTTCAGGTGTTCCAGTTTATTTAGCTGTACCAACGCAATGGCGGCGTTGATATCCGTGAGGTTGTACTTGTACCCTGGCGCAAGCACTTCGGCCTGCGGCGCCCGGCCATAGGTTTGTCGATCAAAGGCATCAACGCCCAGACCGTGAAACTTCAGGCTGCGAAGCCGTTGGGCAAGCTGGCTGTCGTCGGTAACGATCAACCCGCCTTCGGCGCAGGTAATATTTTTGATGGCGTGAAACGAGAATATTGCCGTGCCGCGCGCGCCGACATGACGACCTTTATACAACGTCCCTACGGCGTGGGCCGCATCTTCTATAATCGGAATGCCATAGCGTTCGCCAATGGCATAAATCGCGTCCAGGTCGGCGGGGGCGCCTGCGTAATGTACCGGAATAATGGCTTTGGTTCGCGGGGTGATGGCGGCCTCAATTTGCTCCGGTGTGACCATGAGCGTATCGCGGTCAACGTCGATCATGACTGGCGTCGCACCCAGCAGGACAATCATGTTGAGGGTAGAAACCCACGTCATTGACGGTGTAATAATCTCATCGCCTGCACCGATGTCCAGCGCCATCAGCGTGATGTGCATTCCTGCCGTAGCGGAGCAGACGGCGACGGCGTGTTGATTTCCCGTGAGCTGGCAGAAGGCTTCTTCCAGCTGTTGATTTTTCGGGCCGGTGGTTATCCATCCAGAGTCCAGAACCGTCTTCACAGCAGCAAGTTCTTCAGCCCCCATTGCCGGGCGAGAGAAAGGCAAAAAGTCAGACATCATTATTCCTTCAAGCCATTTAACGCCACCGACGTTTTATTTTTAGTGATAAACAGGGGCGTCGTTAATTATTTCATCAGGCTTCAAAGGGTAATGACGGAAGGTTAATTTATCCTTAAGAGTTTAAGGTTTGGGACAGATAGAGGAATAGCGTGTTTTTAATTTATCTTAATGAAAAAAGATCATGTAGGTTTGAGTGGTTTTGGCGACATTGCTGTTATCTGCAGACTGATGAGCGCAATGTCGCTATTAAAATGATAACTTACAGTAACCCTTTCAAGGTTAACGTTTTACGCGTGGCGATATTTAAATCGTAAGAGCCGAGATCTTCCGCTTTAACCCAGGCGAATGCCTGGAATTCTTCATTAATCTTCACTTCACGATTAGCCGCCACACAATCGAAGATGAGATAAATCATATAAATCTCTTCCTGACTGCCATCGGCGTACGTTTTGGTGCGAACATCGTCACTGAAGGTCCATGGCGTAATATCTGATAACACCAGTTGTTCGCCCAGCTCTTCTCTTACTTCACGGCGCAAAGCTTCTTCAATACGTTCACCCGGTTCAACGCCGCCGCCAGAAAGCGCCCACTGACCGGGGAACACACCGCGGTCGTCAGCCATTTTGCACAGTAAATAACAGCCATCGTTTTGAATTAATGGGCAAACAATTGTTCTTTGGCGCATAAGTCGAATCCTTGTAGGGGGAGGTATAGAAAATTCCATCGTGCACGCATCTTACCTTTTGCTGGCGGTAGAAAAAACGCTTCATCGACGAATAACGCCGCTTTGGCAGGGAAAACAGGATGTTTGTTGAAAATGGCGTTCTGCTGCCCTCAGTGGCGTAATTGCTACAAGAATTTAACCTTATCTAAATCTTGTGAGTAGTATTTGCTTACAATATGTTATTGCATCGCTTTTTTAGTGCATTGATTCCTCGTGATCTGACAGTACAATTCACCGGTTTTGGGGCTATGTTTTGATTCTTGCTGGAAAGGATAGAAAATGAAAAAAAGTTTAATGTTGGGTTTTGCCGGAATGCTGTTTGTTTCCGCGTCGGCGAGCGCGATTAGCATCAGCGGCCAGGCTGGCGAAGACTACACCAACCTGGGGTTCGGTATGGGTACTGAGACCACCGGTCTGGCCGTCAGCGGTAACTGGATGCATAACGATGACGACGGCGATGCGGCCGGTCTGGGACTGGGTCTGAATATTCCTCTCGGTCCGCTGCTGGCAACGGTCGGTGGGAAAGGCATTTATACTAACCCGAATGATGGTGACGAGGGTTACGCGGCGGCGGTCGGTGGCGGTTTGCAGTGGCCGATTGGCGACAGCCTCCGCCTGTTTGGTGAGTATTATTACTCTCCCGATTCTCTTTCCAGCGGTATCGACAGCTATGAAGAAGCGAATGCAGGTGCGCGTCTGACCATTATGCGTCCGCTGAGCATTGAAGCCGGTTATCGCTACCTGAACCTGGCAGGCAAAGACGGTAACCGCGATAACGCGATTGCTGACGGCCCGTACGTTGGGGTTAACGCGAGTTTCTGATTTTTCCGGCGCGGCGTTCAGTCGCGCCTTCCCCCCTCCATGCGTTATAGTGTTTTCATCATAAAAGCAGGAGAACACGATGTTAAACGTGGAGATGCTATCCACCGGGGATGAAGTGTTGCACGGACAAATCGTCGACACGAATGCCGCCTGGCTGGCCGATTTTTTCTTTAATCAGGGGTTACCGCTAACCCGTCGCAACACGGTAGGCGACAATCTTGATGATTTGGTCGCCGTTTTGCGTGAGCGTAGCGAACATGCCGATGTACTGATCGTTAACGGCGGTCTGGGACCAACCAGCGATGATTTGAGCGCGCTGGCGGCGGCCACGGCAAAAGGTGAAGGGCTGGTGCTGCATGAAGCATGGCTCGCCGAGATGGCGCGTTATTTCCGCGATCGTGGACGCGTGATGGCACCGAGTAACCGCAAACAGGCTGAGCTACCTGCCAGCGCGGAATTCATCAATAATCCGGTAGGAACCGCGTGTGGGTTTGCCCTGAAGCTTAACCGCTGCCTGATGTTCTTTACCCCAGGAGTGCCATCAGAATTTAAAGTTATGGTTGAGCATGAGATCCTGCCGCGTTTGCGTGAGCGTTTTTCGCTGTCTCAACCCCCGCTATGCCTGCGATTAACCACCTTTGGTCGTTCTGAAAGCGAGCTGGCGCAGAGCCTGGATCCGCTGCAATTGCCTCCGGGAGTGACAATGGGCTACCGCTCGTCAATGCCGATTATCGAACTGAAGCTGACCGGGCCGGATTCCCAACGGGAAGCGATGCTGGCGCTGTGGCCAGAAGTTAAGCGGGTTGCCGGGCAGAATATGATTTTCGAAGGTACGGAAGGTTTACCCGCGCAAATCGCCCGCACGTTGCAGGAACGGCAATACAGCCTGACGCTAAGCGAACAATTCACCGGCGGTCTGGTGGCGCTGCAGCTTTCGCGCGTGAATGCTCCGCTGTTGGCGAGCGAAGTGGTTCCGCCCCAGGAAGAAACGCTGGCGCAAACGGCACACTGGATAACCGAACGACGCGGCAACCATTATGCCGGGCTGGCGTTGGCGGTATCGGCTTTCGAAAACGAACATATTAACTTTGCGCTGGCAACGCCTGATGGAACGCATGCCTTACGCGTACGGCTGAACGCTAATCGTTATAGTTTGTCGGTGCGTCAGGAAGTGTGTGCAATGATGGCGCTCAATATGCTGCGCCGTTGGCTCAACGGGCAGGATATTGCCAGCGAACACGGTTGGATAGAAGTGGTTGAATCCCTGACGCTGCCTTCCTGACTTGCACTCTCTCACGCGCTTGTTATGGGAAGGCATACTGGCCTTCCCGTTATCAGTCCAACCTGTTGTACTCTCTGTAAAAAAATCCGTGCGTTAGTTCACAATTATGCTCGTTTTTTCTCCAGCCAGCTGGAAGAACGAGAGGATTTGATGCGCTTCACAATTTTAACCCCCTTAACCTACCACACTGATTCCAGTATCTCAGACTGGAGTCCAGTATGTTGGAATCAAGCAAAGTTCCCGCGCTCACCAGGGCGATCGAAATACTCAATCTCATTGCGCGTATCGGCCCATGTAGCGCCGCCACCATCATAGAGGCGCTGGGTATTCCAAAAAGCACCGCGTACCTGTTACTTAACGAACTGAAGCGTCAGCGCTTTATCAGCATTGATCATCAGGAAAATTACTGCCTGTGGACCAAGCTGGTTGAGCTGTCCGGGCATGCGCTGAGCAAGATGGATTTACGTGAACTGGCGCGTCCACGGCTGACACAGCTGATGGATGAGACAGGGTTACTTTGCCATCTCGGGATCATCGACCACGAAAGCGCGTATTACATTCTGAAAGTGGAATCGTCATCCACTATCAGCGTGCGCTCCCACGAAGGGAAAAGTCTTTCGCTCTATCGCTCGGGTATCGGCAAATGCCTGCTGGCCTGGCAACCGGCAGCCGCACGAAAAGCCATTATTGAACAGCTGATATGGGAACAGGCAACGCCGACCACTATCACCAGGCCACAGCAGTTGAATGACGAGCTGGAGCGTATTCGACAGCGTGGATGGAGCTTTGATAATGGCGAAGATTATCCCGATGTTCGCTGCGTCGCAGCGCCTGTTTTTAACGCTAACAATGAACTGACCGCCGCGATTTCAGTGGTCGGCACTCGTCTGCAAATTAACGAAGAGAACCGTGATTATCTGGCCGGTAAAGCGATTGCCTGCGCCAGGGATATTTCACGCCTGTTGGGATGGAAAAGTCCCTTCGACTCACTCGCTTCATAAAAAGGAGAACACCATGACCCTACCTAAAATTAAACACGTTCGTGCCTGGTTTACCGGTGGCGCTACGGCGGATAAAGGCGCTGGCGGCGGCGACTATCACGATCAGGGGGCTAACCACTGGATTGACGATCATATCGCCACGCCAATGAGCAAATATCGTGAATATGAGCAATCGCGCCAGTCCTTTGGCATCAACGTATTAGGAACACTGATTGTTGAAGTGGAAGCTGAAAACGGACAGACCGGTTTTGCTGTTTCCACAGCAGGGGAGATGGGGTGCTTTATTGTGGAAAAGCATCTCAATCGTTTTATTGAAGGGAAATGCGTCAGTGATATCAAACTCATTCACGATCAGATGCTGGGCGCAACGATGTACTACTCCGGCTCCGGCGGTCTGGTGATGAACACCATCTCGTGCGTGGATCTGGCGCTGTGGGATCTGTTTGGCAAGGTGGTGGGTTTACCGGTCTACAAACTATTGGGTGGCGCGGTACGCGACGAAATTCAATTCTACGCGACCGGTGCGCGCCCTGATCTGGCGAAAGAGATGGGCTTTATTGGCGGCAAAATGCCAACCCATTGGGGGCCGCACGACGGGGATGCAGGGATCCGCAAAGATGCGGCAATGGTAGCCGACATGCGTGAGAAATGCGGTCCGGATTTCTGGTTGATGCTCGATTGCTGGATGAGTCAGGACGTGAACTATGCCACCAAACTGGCCCATGCCTGCGCACCGTCTAATCTGAAGTGGATCGAAGAGTGTCTGCCGCCGCAGCAGTATGAAGGCTATCGCGAGCTGAAACGTAACGCCCCGGCGGGGATGATGGTCACCAGCGGTGAACACCATGGGACGCTGCAGTCCTTCCGCACACTCTCAGAAACCGGCATCGATATCATGCAGCCTGATGTGGGCTGGTGCGGTGGGTTAACCACGCTGGTGGAAATTGCCGCTATTGCTAAATCGCGCGGACAGCTGGTGGTGCCGCATGGTTCCTCGGTTTACTCGCACCACGCGGTGATCACGTTCACCAATACCCCGTTCAGCGAGTTTTTGATGACCAGCCCGGATTGTTCAACGATGCGTCCACAGTTTGATCCGATCCTTCTGGACGAACCGGTACCCGTCAATGGCCGCATTCATAAGTCGGTGCTCGACAAACCAGGATTTGGCGTCGAGCTTAACCGCGACTGCAATCTGAAGCGCCCTTATAGCCACTAATGACCAGTGCGTTGCCAATGCCACGGCAACGCCCTCATTTCTTTGAGGATCTTGCTATGAGTACCACGTTACTTGATGGTGTGGTGAAGAAAAACCGCGCCCGTTTGATTCCCTTTATGCTGGCGCTGTATGTGCTGGCGTTTCTTGACCGCTCGAACATCGGTTTTGCCAAAGAGACCTATCAGATTGATACCGGTCTGAGCAACGAAGCTTATGCGTTGGGCGCGGGGATTTTCTTTGTGGTTTACGCCTTTCTGGGGGTTCCTGCCAACCTGTTGATGCGTAAATTTGGTGCCAGAACCTGGATTGGTACCACCACGTTGCTGTGGGGATTCCTCTCTGCGGCGATGGCATGGGCGGATACTGAATCGAAATTTCTGATTATCCGTACTCTGCTGGGGGCGGCAGAGGCGGGCTTCTTCCCCGGTATGATCTACCTGACGTCCCAGTGGTTCCCCCAGCGTAACCGCGCCAGCATCATGGGGCTGTTCTACATGGGGGCGCCGCTGGCATTAACCCTGGGATCGCCGCTTTCTGGCGCGCTGCTGGAGATGCACGGGTTTATGGGGCATCCGGGATGGTTCTGGATGTTCGTTATCGAAGGTTTACTGGCGGTAGGCGCGGGTGTTTTCACCTTCTTCTGGCTGGATGATACCCCGCAGCAGGCGCGTTTCCTGAGCGCGGAGGAAAAGTCGTTACTTATTAGCCAACTGACAAGTGAAGAGGAGAAAAAGGTCACTTCACGCCTGTCGGATGCGCTGCGTAATGGCCGTGTCTGGCAACTGGCAATTATCTATCTGACGATCCAGGTGGCGGTGTATGGCCTGATCTTCTTCCTGCCAACTCAGGTTGCTGCGTTGTTAGGGACAAAAGTGGGCTTTACGGCTTCGGTCGTGGCGGCAATACCGTGGGTGGCGGCGCTGTTTGGTACCTGGCTTATTCCTCGCTACTCCGATCGCACCGGCGACCGGCGTAATGTTGCCGCGCTGACGCTGCTGGCGGCAGGAATCGGCATTGGCCTTTCCGGGCTGGTTTCACCGGTACTGGCGATTGTGGCGCTCTGCGTCGCGGCGGTCGGTTTCATTGCGGTACAGCCAGTGTTCTGGACGATGCCAACGCAACTTCTTTCCGGGACGGCTCTGGCGGCGGGGATCGGCTTCGTCAACCTGTTTGGGGCCGTTGGCGGCTTTATTGCTCCCATTCTGCGCGTCAAAGCCGAAACGGTGTTTGCCAGCGATGCGGCGGGCCTGCTGGTCCTCGCGGGCGTCGCGATTATTGGCTCGCTAATCATCTTTACGCTGAGTGTGAACCGTTCAGTTTCACAAACAGGCGCTGAGCATCATTAATCTTATCTACGTTGTAAGGATCGTTATGAACGCATTGTTATCAAATCCCTTCAAAGAAGGATTACGCAAAGGGGAAGTCCAGGTCGGCCTGTGGCTTAGTTCGACCACCTCTTACATGGCGGAGATTGCCGCGACGTCGGGCTATGACTGGCTGCTGATTGATGGAGAACACGCGCCGAACACGGTGCAGGATCTTTACCATCAGCTGCAGGCGATAGCGCCTTATGCCAGCCAGCCTGTGGTTCGCCCGGTGGAGGGCAGTAAAGCGTTGATCAAGCAGGTGCTGGATATTGGCGCGCAGACGCTGCTTGTCCCGATGGTCGACAGCGCAGAGCAGGCGCTTCAGGTGGTTTCCGCGACTCGTTATCCACCGCTCGGCGAGCGTGGTGTCGGCGCCAGCGTGGCACGGGCGGCGCGCTGGGGGCGTATCGACAATTATATGGCCCAGGCTAATGAATCACTCTGCCTGCTGGTACAGGTCGAAAGCAAAGCGGCACTGGATAATCTGGATGCCATTCTGGACGTTGACGGTATTGACGGTGTCTTTATTGGCCCGGCGGATCTTTCTGCGTCGTTAGGCTACCCGGATAATGCCGGACACCCGGAGGTGCAGCGGATCATTGAGCAAAGCATTCGCCGTATCCGCGCAGCCGGAAAAGCAGCCGGTTTCCTCGCTGTTGACCCAGCAATGGCGCAGAAATGTCTGCAATGGGGAGCAAATTTTGTCGCGGTAGGCGTGGATACCATGCTTTATACCGAAGCGCTGGATCGCAGGCTGGCAATGTTTAAGCCAGACCAGAGTACGCAAAAGTTGAAAAGCAGTTATTAATATCGGGCCCGATGGTGTAGCGCCATCGGGCCTGAAATAGCTCCTAATGGTGATGTTCTGTCACGTCGTCAGATACCATCGTGATATCCACCAGCGGAAACTGATATGAAGTTGACAGATGAAGCTTGAGTTCCCGTGCGCCGTCTGATTTTTATTGACTCACATAATATACTTACCACGAAATATGCACGGAGATGATTTTCTCCAACAGACCGGCTCCGGAGTAACGGGTTAATCAATACAGGGCGATGACTGGTTTTTTGATGCCGCAGGCGTAGGCGTAGCGAGTCAATGTCTCAATACTGGCTTTGGTAATGTTATTTTCAAGGCGGGAAATAACCGGAGGCGTCACCCCCATACGTTCGGCAACCTGGGCTTTCGTCAGGTTGTTATGCCTCCGCCATTCTGCAAGCAGTTCTCTAAGCATCTCTTTACGTTCTTCTTCCCGCCATGCAGCACGAAACTCATCATTCTGCATCCATTCGTTATGCAGTTCTTTATGGCTTACCAGTTTCATTAAGCACCTCCGCTAACCGATTTTTGGCGAGTTCGATTTCTTTTGCTGACGTTTTCTGTGATTTCTTGATGAAAACGCGGAGCATGATGATAGTGTTGCCTTTATGGTATAGCCAGATACCTCTGGCTATATCAGTACCCATCGTGCGGATCTCAAAAAGTCCATCGCCAAGGGGTTTCGTATCCGGCTCCCGCAACAACTGGGCGTTATGTTCCAGCTTACCAATGAGCCGGTCAAACTTAACCCGAATTTTTACGGGTAATGCAGTTGCTTCTGCCCTGGCCTCAGGGTGATAAACAACGCTAAACATATGGCTGCCCACTCCAAATAAATGTTAGCTCATAGGCTAATTCATAACCATTTAAAATTAACCTGAAGGCTAATTTATTTGACGATTGCCGCAGCAATCTGGTTACAGCCTGTCAGTATTGGTTTTGTGTGCTTCACATAATTATTCTCAGGATAAGAAACCATCTTTTAAAAACCGCATCATGCGGTGTTGATGTTGCTGATTTAGCCATGGTAGTCCGTCACCAGAGGGAGAAGATGGTGTGACGATACCTACGAATGACGCGGGGTGCATTTGAGGAATTGATTTTTTGCGTGGAGGAGTCAGAGGTAAATACGTCCGGTTGCAACGTATTCAGTTATGTACAACGGCATTCGCAAAAATGCCCGGTAGCAAATGCCACCGGGCAACAGAATTAACCTAACGCTTTGGCAAGCAGGGTGATGGGGTGTTCGCAGCGCTTACTGGTAGACATCTCAATCTGCCATTTACAGGTTTCACAGTCGGTGACGACGATATCAGCGCCGCTGTCTTCAATCTGGCGGAACAGCGGTGCGCCAATGGACTGCGATGTCGGGTAGTTTTCCTTTTTAAAGCCGTATGTCCCGGCAATCCCGCAGCATTGCGAGTCCAGCACCGTTAGCTCCAGCCCTGGAATTTGTCGTAGCAGTTCCAGCGTGTAGAGCGTCCAGCCCATTTTCTCCATGTGGCATGGCGTGTGGTAGACCACTTTCAGCGGCAGCGTTTTCAACGGCAGCGTTTTGCCTTCATCCAGCTTGCGCCACAGCCAGCGGGTTGCAAGTTCAATGTGTTCGCGTAGACCTGAGTTGTCGACGTCCAGCACTTCCGGATATTCATCACGCAGCGCAAAGGTGCAGGTTGATGAGGTGGCGATCACCGGAATGCCTTTACCGTCAATTGCTTCTCTGAGCGAGGCCACGTTGCTCACCGCCTGCTTACGCGCTTTATCGGTAAAGCCGTTGGCAATCAGCGGTACGCCGCAGCATTTCTCTTTGCTCAGCAGTTGCACCCCGGTTCCCATCGCATTCAATACTTTGATCAGATCTTTGCCGAGCTGCGGATGGTTGTAATTCACAAAACAGCCGTGGAAAAAGGCAACCTGATCCTGATATTGCGCTTGCTGTGCGGCAACGCTGCGATACCAGCGGCGGAAGGTGCCGAAAGAGTACTTCGGCAGCGTACGGCGATGGTCGATTTTTAGCGCGTAATCCAGCAACTGACGCACCGGTTTGAGTGAGGTGGCAGTATTCACTATCGGGGCGAACGGTGTGGACACGCTACCCATCAAATCGGTATGGCTTAAGACAAAGTTACGCAGCGACGGACGCGTTGTGTCGTATTTGGCGCGCGCGCGTTGGATGATATCGCCAATCTTCACATCTGACGGACAGGCTACTTCGCAACGCTTACAGTTGATGCAGTATTTCAGCGCATCGTCATATAACGCGCCATCTTTCAGGCGCAGACGCTCACCGTCCGGTCCGGCCTGTTTAGGACCAGGGTAGTTCGGATTGACGCGACTTACCGGGCAGGCCGTGGTGCACACCGTGCATTTGATACAACTTTCAAAACGTGTGTCGCTCATTGCTGGCCTCCTGCACGTTTCGCAATATGATGTGCGGCGTGTAAGGCGCTAACAGCGCACACGCCGCCTCCGCAACCCTGGGCGATAGGGTCGAATCCGCCGAGAACGGAACCGATGGCATACATGTTCTCTATCGTTTGTCCCGCCAGCGACGGGCGCAGCCCGGCATCGGTCGTAACGCCAAACTGCTGCCACGGTTGTGGGTCGAAGACGTCACGCTCATACCACTCGGCGCGCGTGGCGGTTTGCTGTACATCCAGCCCCAGGATAGGTTCGTAGATGGCCTCACGCGTGGCGACCAGCCCGCTGCTGAAGAAGCTGCCGCTGGCGAGCACGGCGAAACGTGGCCGCAAAGGAATATCGGCATGATTACGGGTCCAGATTTCGCTGACTACGCCGTCCTGACAGGTGATTTTCTTCACTTCATCACCCGGCATCCAGACGCCGCCCTGGCGCACAAACTGGCGCTGCAATTTGTTATGCAAACGCATACCCAGTACCGAAGGCGGTAGGGTCGGTAACAGCGTCAGCGAGCAGGGGAGGCGCTCGTTAAGCCATTGCCAGAGCTGTTCATCCGCCAGACCGAAGCAGGCCGGCATAATTATCATGTCGCAGGTTTTTGCTACTGGCAGTAAAGCGTCATAGAGCAGCGACCATTTATCTTCGTTATCCAGCAGGCGCGCAATATTGACGGCGCGAAACTCGGTCGGGTTATCACGCAGGACATCCAGCTCAGGCAGCTCGATTTCTGCCGTCTCGACGCTGAGATTGCGTTGACGCAGCGACGCCGCGGCGAGATGTGCCTGAAAATCCAGTAAACCGCTAATACCTACAACGCAGATACGCTGCGCGGACAGCGGCCAGACCGGAACTTCCGGGGAACTTAACCAGGTTGAGCGCAGCGTTCCCAGCGGGGTGATGCGTTGATGTGACTGATGTACCTTGCCTTGCAAATGCGTTCCGCATTCTTCCAGCAGATTTTGCGCCTGCTGGGCCAGCTCCAGGACGTTGTGCGTTCCGATGGTGCTGTACGGGTGCGCGGGTGCCTGAGTGCGCAGCGCATTCAGGCCTGCTTCTATATCCGTCACCGGTTGGCCATCGGGTAAGTTGCTGAGTAAATCCAGTGAGCCGGAGGAGAAATGCAGGGCGCTTTGGCCGCGAGTGACAATCGTGCAGCGTAAACCGCTTTTTTGCAGTTGCAGGCCGCACAGCAGTCCGGCCAGACCGCCGCCGATAATGACGGTATCAAATTTCATCCTGGTGCTCCTTTTCCAGACCGCACAATCCCTGATAGACCCAGCGTGTGAATTCGCTTTCGCGCAGCGCATCTCCCCAGGCGATAGGCTGCACGCCTTTCCAGCGTTCATTGAGAAAATCGGAAAGCTGGGTGATAGATTGCGCGGCGGTGGTGACATTAAAACGTTGCAGCAAACCTGCGGCGCGGCAGGCACACAATTCGCCCTGGCAGGTCCCCATTCCAACACGGGTACGGCGACGCAAATCCAGCAGGCTGTTGACGGTCAAATTCTCGACGGCGTACTGCACTTCACCTGCAGTGACCGCTTCGCATTCACAGACCAGGCTGCGGTGCTGACGACCTTCGCTAAGCCACGCAGGGGTGCGATCGCCGTGACGGTAGACCGCTGAGCCGCGCAGTGGCGCGGGCAACGAGATCACGCGTTTGAGCGTATGCTCGGTCGATTCTTGTGAGCCAGGCAGCGCCGTGTCTGCCGTTGTGCAAGGTTGGGTATTGCCCAGCTTACGGCAAACGGCATCGGTGGCCCACTCTGCCATCAGGCGGTAGGTCATCAATTTGCCGCCGGTAATGGTGATAAACCCGTCCAGTCCGTCACGCTGGGCGTGATCGAACAGTACAATCCCACGGCTGACGTTACGTCCACTTGGATCGTCGTCGCTGGCTACCAGAGGACGCACGCCGGAGTAGGCGCGTAAAATGCGCGTTTTCGCCATAATCGGCGCCAGTTTTTCGCCTTCACGCAGCAGTATATCGACCTCTTCTGCGGTGACGCGGTTACTGTCGATATCATCGTAATCAATGTGCTGTGAGGTGGTGCCAATCAGCGAAATGGTATCACCGGGCACCAGGATATCGGCGTCAGATGGCTTACGACAGCGGTTGATGACATGCTGGTTAATGCGGTGATCCATAATCAGCAGCGAACCTTTGGCCGGGAACATACGGATGCTCAGGTCGGCATATTCCGCAATGCGCTGGCCCCAGATCCCGGCGGCGTTGACGACTACCGGCGCATGCAGAGACTGCATCTCACCCGTCAGATGATTGCGTACGTTCACGCCGCAAACCGTTGCCCCTTCACGAATCAGTCCCGTCACTTCATGCGCCGTTAAGATTACTGCGCCATGCTCACGCGCATCCAGCATGTTGGCGGCGGTTAAGCGGAAAGGATCAACCGTGCCGTCCGGCACTTTTACCGCGCCAATCAGCTGTGGGTTGACGGAAGGTTCGATAATGCGCGCCTGCTTAGGGTCAATGGCTTCTGCGCGAATACCGGCCTCTTCACAGGCGCGAATAAAGGTTGCCTGGAAGGAGAGTTCATCTTCCGGCAGGGTAATAAACAGACCGTCCGTCGGCTCAACGCAATGACGGGCGATACGTTTGAGAATTTGGTTTTCGCTGATGCATTCCCGGGCAGATTCAGCGTCGGTGACGGCGTAGCGTGCACCGCTGTGCAGCAGACCGTGGTTACGTCCGGTCGCCCCTGTGGCAATATCGTGGCGTTCCACTAAGATGACGCGCAACCCGCGCAGCGCACAATCGCGTGCGATCCCTGCACCTGTTGCTCCTCCACCAATGATAATCACGTCACTTGTTTGCGAGTCGCGAATTTTCATTGTTTTTCCTCACAGTTCGTTTTTTATCATTTAGCCACATAAAAAACATGGATTGTTTGATTTCGCGCATAATCGCTCATTATTCGAAAATGAAACGTGATTTCGTGCGCCTTTATGAACATTTGTCATAAATCTGTAACAATATGTGCAGCGTTTCACATTTTTGTTATGTATCTTTCCTTAACATCGCGGCCACACTGGGAGCGGTAGGGTAGTAATGACGAACTGCAGTGTTTACTTCGAATGAAAGACGGCCACGGAGGCTACACTATGTTGAGCATTTTTAAACCAGCGTCACACACGGCGCGTTTGCCTGCAGCGGAGATCGACCCGACATATCGTCGATTACGTTGGCAGATCTTTCTGGGGATTTTCTTTGGCTATGCCGCGTACTATCTGGTACGTAAGAACTTTGCCCTTGCGATGCCGTATCTGGTTGAGCAAGGTTTCTCGCGTGGCGATCTGGGTTTTGCGTTATCCGGTATCTCCATTGCTTACGGATTTTCGAAATTCATCATGGGGTCCGTTTCGGATCGCTCGAATCCGCGCGTTTTCCTGCCAGCGGGTCTGATTCTGGCCGCCGCTGTCATGTTGTTCATGGGCTTTGTGCCGTGGGCGACTTCGAGCATTGCGGTTATGTTTGTGCTGCTGTTCCTCTGCGGATGGTTCCAGGGAATGGGTTGGCCGCCGTGTGGTCGTACCATGGTGCACTGGTGGTCGCAGAAAGAGCGTGGGGGCATTGTCTCCGTCTGGAACTGTGCGCACAACGTGGGCGGTGGTCTGCCTCCTCTGTTGTTCCTGCTGGGTATGGCCTGGTTCAATGACTGGAAAGCGGCGCTGTACATGCCTGCTTTCGGTGCGATCGTCGTCGCGCTGTTTGCTTTTGCTCTGATGCGTGATACGCCGCAGTCTTGTGGCCTGCCGCCTATCGAAGAGTACAAGAACGACTATCCGGACGATTACAACGAGAAAGCGGAAGAAGAGCTGACTGCGAAGCAGATCTTCATGCAATACGTACTGCCGAACAAACTGTTGTGGTACATCGCTATCGCCAACGTGTTTGTTTATCTGCTGCGCTACGGCATCCTGGACTGGTCCCCGACCTATCTGAAAGAAGTGAAACATTTCGCGCTGGATAAATCATCCTGGGCCTACTTCCTGTATGAGTATGCGGGTATTCCGGGCACGCTGCTGTGCGGCTGGATGTCGGATAAAGTCTTCCGTGGCAACCGTGGTGCGACCGGCGTGTTCTTTATGACGCTGGTGACTATCGCGACTATCGTCTACTGGATGAACCCGGCAGGCAACCCGAACGTGGATATGGCTTGTATGATCATCATCGGCTTCCTGATCTACGGTCCGGTAATGTTGATTGGTCTGCATGCGCTGGAACTGGCACCGAAAAAAGCGGCGGGTACGGCGGCTGGCTTTACCGGTCTGTTCGGTTATCTCGGCGGTTCCGTAGCGGCGAGCGCCATTGTTGGCTATACCGTTGACTTCTTCGGTTGGGACGGCGGCTTTATGGTGATGATTGGCGGTAGCGTGCTGGCGGTTATTCTGCTGGTGGTCGTCATGATTGGCGAAAAACGCCATCACGAAGAGATCGCACTGAAGCGTAACGGGGGCTAATAGATGAAAACCACATTGAAAAGTCTCAGCGTGGCGCTAATGCTGACAGGTATTGTGGTGAGCAGCGCGGCGGTTGCCGCAGAAAAAATCGTGATTGCGCACCGTGGCGCCAGCGGTTATCTACCGGAGCATACGCTGCCAGCAAAAGCGATGGCTTATGCTCAGGGGGCTGATTACCTGGAACAGGATTTGGTGATGACCAAGGACGACCATCTGGTTGTCCTGCATGACCACTACCTTGACCGCGTCACCGATGTTGCCGAGAGTTTCCCGGATCGTGCGCGTAAAGATGGGCGCTACTACGCTATCGACTTTACGCTGGATGAGATTAAATCGCTGAAATTTACCGAAGGCTTTGATATCGAAAATGGCAAAAAGGTCCAGACCTACCCAGGGCGTTTCCCGATGGGTAAATCTGATTTCCGTGTGCACACTTTCGAAGAAGAGATTGAGTTCGTTCAGGGATTAAATCATTCAACCGGTAAAAACATTGGCATTTACCCGGAAATGAAAGCGCCGTGGTTCCATCATCAGGAAGGGAAGGACATTGCGGCTAAGACGCTGGAAGTGCTGAAAAAGTACGGGTACACCGACAAGAACGACAAGGTTTATCTACAGTGTTTTGATGTCGCAGAGTTAAAGCGCATTAAGAATGAACTGGAACCGAAGATGGGGATGGATCTCAATCTGGTACAGTTGATTGCGTACACTGACTGGAATGAAACTCAGGAGAAAAAGCCGGACGGTAGTTGGGTTAATTACAACTACGACTGGATGTTTAAACCGGGTGCCATGAAGCAGGTTGCGCAGTATGCGGACGGCATTGGGCCGGACTACCACATGCTGATTGATGAGAAGTCGAAGAAAGGCAATATCTCGTTAACAGGTATGGTACAGGACGCGCATCAGAATAAGATGGTGGTGCATCCTTATACCGTTCGTGCCGATCAACTGCCGGATTACACCACTGACGTAAACCAGCTGTATGACATTCTGTATAGCAAGGCGGGCGTTGACGGGCTGTTCACCGACTTCCCCGACAAAGCAGTGACATTCCTGAATAAAGAGTAATGGCACAAGGTCTGTGATGCACCTCCGGTCACAGGCCTGGTTGGATCAAACGTTATTAACGGCTAGATAAGGCCGTCTGCCGTCAACGTGGCCATACCTGCCTCCAGGAGAAATAAAGAGCTGCCGTCCATCGGCGGCTCTTTTTTAGTCGTAATTTTTATCCCGCCACGCGTTACAGCTCTATTTCAATATCGCCTTTTGCCCGACAGCAGCAGGGCAAAATTTCACCTGGCTGAATGAAGGCCAGAGGTTCGGCAATCCAGTCGACCTGTCCCGCTACCAGACGAGTACGGCAGGAGCCGCAATAACCTGCGCGGCACTGGTATTCAACTTCAACATTGTGCGATTCGAGCGCGGCAAGCAGGGAAGGGTGTTCATCCTGGCACAGCAGTTGTGTGCCAGAGATGCGCAGAGTAACGCGGCCCATCAGAGCTGGAAGTTACTCAGGTCGTCGGTATCGACTTCCGAATCGATCTGGCCGACCAGGTAAGAGCTGACTTCCACTTCCTGCGGCGCAACCTGCACGTTATCAGACACCAGCCAGGTGTTGATCCATGGGATTGGGTTAGAGCGGGTCTGGAACGGCAAGTCGAGTCCGACAGCCTGCATACGGATGTTGGTGATGTACTCAACGTACTGGCACAGAATGTCTTTATTCAGGCCAATCATTGAGCCGTCACGGAACAGATAATCCGCCCACTCTTTTTCCTGCAGCGCGGCCTGTACGAACAGGTCGTAGCATTCTTGTTTACACTCTTCGGCGATTTCCGCCATTTCCGGATCGTCCACGCCGCTGCGCAGCAGGTTCAGCATATGCTGGGTCCCGGTCAAATGCAGGGCTTCATCGCGGGCGATCAGGCGAATAATTTTCGCGTTGCCTTCCATCAGTTCGCGTTCGGCGAAGGCGAAGGAGCAGGCGAAGCTGACGTAGAAGCGGATCGCTTCCAGCGCGTTCACGCTCATCAGGCACAGATACAGCTTCTTCTTCAGTTCACGCAGGCTTACGACAACCGTTTTACCGTTAACGGTATGCGTGCCTTCGCCCAGCAAATGCCAGTAGCTGGTCATCTCAATCAATTCGTCGTAATAGCTGGAAATGCCTTCCGCGCGTTTCTGGATCTGCTCGTTGGTGACGATGTCATCAAACACCACCGCCGGATCGTTCACGATGTTACGAATGATGTGGGTGTAGGAACGGGAGTGGATCGTTTCTGAAAACGCCCATGTTTCCACCCAGGTTTCCAGCTCAGGGATCGAGATTAACGGCAGCAGCGCCACGTTCGGGCTACGTCCCTGAATGGAGTCCAGCAGCGTCTGATATTTCAGGTTGCTGATGAAGATATGCTTTTCATGTTCCGGCAGCGCCTGGAAGTCGATGCGATCGCGAGAAACATCAACTTCTTCCGGACGCCAGAAGAAAGAGAGCTGCTTTTCGATCAGTTTTTCGAAGATGTCATATTTTTGCTGATCGTAGCGGGCGACGTTCACCGGCTGGCCGAAGAACATCGGTTCCAGAAGTTGGTTATTTTTCGTCTGTGAAAAAGTGGTGTATGCCATTGATGTGAATCCTTTGTGGGATGAGTGCCGGATGGCGTTACAAGCACCCTTTCCGGCCTACAAACCAAGCTACTGTAGGCCGGGTGAGCCTGGTGCCACCCGGCATCGTTCATCAGATCTTACATGCGCCGCTTTCGCAGCCGTCGTCCTGAATGGACGGCACCAGATCGTCCTGAGAATCTTCCGCACCGTCACGGGTGTTTTGATAATACAGCGTTTTGACACCAAATTTGTAGGCGGTGAGCAGGTCTTTCAGCAACTGCTGCATCGGTACTTTTCCGGATGGGAAGCGCGACGGATCATAGTTGGTGTTGGCGGAAATCGACTGATCGATAAATTTCTGCATGATACCTACCAGTTGCAGATAGCCATCGTTGTTCGGCATTTCCCACAGCAGTTCGTACGCGTCGTGCAGGTGTTCGTAGTCCGGCACGACCTGGCGCAGAATACCGTCTTTCGACGCTTTGATGCTCACATAGCCGCGCGGTGGTTCAATACCGTTGGTGGCGTTAGAGATCTGCGAAGAGGTCTCCGATGGCATCAGGGCTGACAGCGTGGAGTTACGCAGACCGTGCGTTTTGATGGATTCGCGCAGTTGTTCCCAGTCCAGATGCAGCGGCTCGTTGACAATAGCATCGAGATCTTTTTTATAGGTATCGATCGGCAGAATACCTTTGGAGTAGGTCGTTTCGTTAAACCACGGGCACGCGCCTTGCTCTTTCGCCAGCTCGTTAGAGGCTTTCATCAGGTAATACTGAATGGCTTCAAAGGTTTTGTGAGTCAGGTTGTTCGCGCTGCCGTCAGAATAACGCTTACCGTTTTTCGCCAGCCAGTAGGCGTAGTTGATCACGCCAATACCCAGCGTACGGCGACCCATCGCGCCGCGTTTGGCGGCAGGAATCGGATAATCCTGATAATCGAGCAGCGCATCCAGCGCGCGCACCGCCAATTCGGCCAGCTCTTCCAGCTCGTCCAGGCTGTTGATAGCACCGAGGTTAAATGCGGACAGCGTACACAGCGCAATTTCGCCGTTTTCGTCGTTAACGTCGGTCAGCGGTTTGGTCGGCAGGGCGATTTCCAGGCACAGGTTAGACTGGCGCACCGGAGCGACAATTGGATCAAACGGGCTATGGGTGTTGCAGTGGTCAACGTTCTGAATATAGATACGCCCGGTAGAGGCACGTTCCTGCATCATCAGTGAGAACAGCTCAACGGCTTTCACGCGTTGCTTGCGGATACTGTCGTCGTTTTCATATTTGGTGTACAGACGTTCGAATTCGTCCTGGTCAGCGAAGAACGCATCATACAGGCCTGGAACGTCGGACGGGCTGAACAGCGTGATGTCGCCGCCCTTCAGCAGACGGGTGTACATCAGTTTGTTGATCTGTACGCCGTAGTCCATGTGACGCACGCGGTTGCCTTCGACGCCACGGTTGTTTTTCAGGACCAGCAGGCTTTCAACTTCCAGGTGCCACATTGGGTAGAACAGCGTTGCAGCACCGCCGCGTACGCCGCCCTGGGAGCAGGATTTTACCGCGGTCTGGAAGTGCTTGTAGAACGGAATACAACCGGTGTGGAACGCTTCACCGCCGCGGATCGGGCTACCCAGCGCACGGATGCGACCGGCGTTGATACCGATGCCGGCGCGCTGGGAAACGTATTTCACAATCGCGCTGGAGGTGGCGTTGATGGAGTCCAGGCTGTCGCCGCACTCGATCAGTACGCAGGAGCTGAACTGACGGGTAGGGGTGCGCACGCCGGACATAATCGGCGTCGGCAGCGAAATTTTAAACGTAGAAACGGCGTCGTAGAAACGTTTTACGTATTGCAGACGCGTTTCACGCGGATAGTTAGAGAACAGGCAGGCCGCTACCAGAATGTAGAGGAACTGCGCGCTTTCATAAATCTCACCGGTAACACGGTTTTGTACCAGGTATTTACCTTCTAACTGCTTCACCGCAGCGTAGGAGAAGGTCATATCACGGTCGTGTACGATGAACGAGTCCATCTGCTTGAACTCTTCTTCCGTGTAGTCTTCCAGCAGATGATTGTCGTATTTGCCCATTTCAACCATTTTCACGACATGGTCGAACAGTTTCGGCGGTTCAAACTCGCCGTAGGCTTTTTTGCGCAGATGGAAAATCGCCAGGCGAGCAGCCAGGTACTGATAATCCGGTGCCTCGCGGGAGATCAGGTCGGCGGCAGCTTTGATGATTGTTTCATGGATATCGGATGTCTTGATACCGTCATAAAACTGAATGTGGGAGCGCAACTCGACCTGAGAAATCGATACGTTATTCAGTCCTTCTGCCGCCCAATCCAGAACTCGGTGGATTTTGTCGAGATTGATGCGCTCTGTACTACCATCACGCTTTGTCACCAGCAGACTCTGATTCATGTGGTTTTTTACCTGTCCGTGAAAGAAAAAATATCCCCCATATTATCCACAAAGTCATGTTGTGACTAAGTCTGTGGATAAATACTATATGTAGGGGTTGTTTGATAAAGTAGACGCTATATGGTGAGTATTCTAGTAGGGATTCTTTTCAGTACAAGAGTTGATTTTGAGGTTAAATTGAGGTTGCAAAAGGGTAATAATCGCTAAGTGCACGTCTTATAAGGCCTGGCGAGGATGTCAATAATTGAGAAAAAAAATAGAAAATTTGATCGAGTGCTGATTTCTTCATCTAAGGCAAGGTAAGTTCTTATGACCTGGCGCAAAAATTGCCCTGACGATCCTACTCAGGATTGGTAGGCGATGCGCAGGCCCGAAAGCTGCGCACTATCAGGTACGGTGCCGGATTGCGGCGTTGCACGCCTTATCCGGCCGGGTGGAGGAGGTTAATCTGCTTGCGCGGTAGTGTGTAGCATATAGTTCACATCAACGCCGGGTCCGAGTTTAAAACTGTTGGTGATCGGGTTGTAGTGCAGGCCGGTCATATGACGCTCTTTCAGCACGGTCTGGTCAACCCACTCTAACAGTTCAGCCGGCTTAATGAATTTTTTCACATCATGCGTGCCTTTTGGCACCATACGCAAAATATATTCCGCGCCGACCACCGCCATTAGCCAGGATTTGCCGTTGCGATTAAGCGTGGAGAAAAACACTTCGCCGCCCGGTTTGACCAGTCTGGCGCAGGCCCTGACCACCGACTGCGGGTCCGGTACGTGCTCCAGCATTTCCATGCAGGTCACAACGTCATACTGATGCGCATGTTTTTCCGCATGTTCTTCAACCGTTTCTTGGACGTATTCCACCTGGATGCCACTCTCCAGCGCATGCAGTTTTGCTACCTGTAACGGTTCAAAGCCCATGTCCAGCCCGGTGACGGTTGCGCCCTCGCGCGCCATGCTTTCCGCCAGAATGCCGCCGCCGCAGCCGACGTCGAGTACCTTTTTACCAAACAGGCCGCCTGAGCGCTCCGTGATATAGCCCAGGCGCAGTGGGTTAATACGGTGCAGTGGCTTAAATTCACCCTCAAGATCCCACCAGCGTGACGCGACTGCTTCAAACTTGGCAATTTCTTCCTGATCAACGTTGTGAGTTACCGGAGGTTTTTCGGCATTCATTGGGGCTTCTACTCCTAAATTTGCGATGCAAATGAGTATATCAGCCTGACGGGATGAATAAAGCCTCTGTCAGGGGGAATCCATTTACCTGAATCTGCACGGATGTGTTATAATTTGCGACCTTTGAATCCGGGATACAGTAGAGGGATAGCGGTTAGATGAGCGACCTTGCGAGAGAAATTACACCGGTCAACATTGAGGAAGAGCTGAAGAGCTCCTATCTGGATTATGCGATGTCGGTCATTGTTGGCCGTGCGCTGCCGGACGTCCGAGATGGCCTGAAGCCGGTTCACCGTCGCGTACTTTACGCCATGAACGTATTGGGCAACGACTGGAATAAAGCCTATAAAAAATCTGCCCGTGTCGTTGGTGACGTAATCGGTAAATACCACCCTCATGGTGATACCGCCGTTTACGACACCATTGTTCGTATGGCGCAGCCATTCTCCTTGCGTTACATGCTGGTAGATGGTCAGGGTAACTTTGGTTCTGTCGATGGCGACTCCGCAGCGGCGATGCGTTATACGGAAATCCGTATGTCGAAAATCGCCCATGAGCTGATGGCTGACCTGGAAAAAGAAACGGTGGATTTCGTCGATAACTACGACGGCACCGAACAAATTCCTGACGTCATGCCAACCAAAATTCCTAACCTGCTGGTGAACGGTTCGTCCGGTATCGCGGTAGGTATGGCGACCAACATTCCGCCGCACAACCTGACGGAAGTGATCAACGGCTGCCTGGCATACATTGACGATGAAGACATCAGCATTGAAGGGCTGATGGAACATATTCCGGGTCCGGACTTCCCGACCGCCGCGATCATCAACGGTCGTCGTGGCATTGAAGAAGCCTACCGTACCGGCCGTGGCAAGGTGTACATTCGCGCACGCGCGGAAGTCGAAGCGGATGCCAAAACTGGCCGTGAAACCATCATCGTCCATGAAATTCCGTATCAGGTGAACAAAGCGCGCCTGATCGAGAAAATCGCCGAGCTGGTAAAAGACAAACGCGTTGAAGGTATCAGCGCGCTGCGTGACGAGTCTGACAAAGACGGTATGCGCATCGTGATTGAAGTGAAACGCGACGCAGTCGGGGAAGTGGTTCTGAACAACCTCTACTCCCAGACCCAACTGCAGGTTTCTTTCGGTATCAACATGGTTGCGTTGCACCATGGACAGCCGAAAATCATGAACCTGAAAGATATTATTGCTGCGTTTGTACGTCACCGCCGTGAAGTCGTAACCCGCCGTACTATCTTTGAACTGCGTAAAGCCCGCGACCGTGCGCACATCCTTGAAGCGCTGGCGATTGCGCTGGCGAACATCGATCCGATCATCGAACTGATCCGCCGTGCGCCAACCCCGGCAGAAGCGAAAGCAGCGCTGGTCGCGCGTTCGTGGGAGCTGGGTAACGTTTCTGCCATGTTGGAACGTGCCGGCGATGATGCCGCGCGTCCTGAATGGCTGGAGCCGGAATTTGGCGTGCGTGACGGTCAGTACTACCTGACTGAACAGCAGGCCCAGGCCATTCTGGATCTGCGTTTGCAGAAACTGACCGGCCTTGAGCACGAAAAACTGCTCGACGAATACAAAGAGCTGCTGGAGCAGATCGCTGAACTGCTGCACATTCTGGGCAGCGCCGATCGTCTGATGGAAGTCATCCGTGAAGAGATGGAGCTGATTCGTGAACAGTTCGGCGACGCACGTCGGACCGAAA
Source organism: Citrobacter sp. RHBSTW-00599 (assembly GCF_013784065.1). Lineage (NCBI taxonomy): Bacteria > Pseudomonadati > Pseudomonadota > Gammaproteobacteria > Enterobacterales > Enterobacteriaceae > Citrobacter > Citrobacter sp. RHBSTW-00599. The sequence goes on from NZ_CP056717.1 coordinate 1,704,113, forward strand.
TCACCGCGAACAGTGCTGACATCAACATCGAAGATCTGATTAGCCAGGAAGATGTTGTCGTGACCTTGTCTCATCAGGGCTACGTGAAATATCAGCCGTTAACCGATTACGAAGCGCAGCGTCGTGGCGGTAAAGGCAAATCTGCAGCACGAATTAAAGAAGAAGACTTTATCGACCGCCTGCTGGTGGCCAACACCCATGACACGATCCTCTGCTTCTCCAGCCGCGGTCGTTTGTACTGGATGAAGGTTTATCAGTTGCCGGAAGCAAGCCGTGGTGCGCGTGGACGTCCTATCGTCAACCTGCTGCCACTGGAAGCTAACGAACGTATCACCGCAATTCTGCCAGTACGTGAGTACGAAGAAGGCGTCAACGTCTTCATGGCAACCGCCAGCGGTACCGTGAAGAAAACAGCGCTGACCGAGTTCAGCCGTCCGCGTTCAGCCGGTATCATTGCGGTTAACCTGAACGAAGGCGATGAGCTGATTGGCGTTGACCTGACGTCTGGTAGTGACGAAGTTATGCTGTTCTCTGCTGCCGGTAAAGTGGTGCGCTTCAAAGAAGGGGCTGTTCGTCCGATGGGACGTACCGCGACCGGCGTACGCGGTATCAAACTGGCGGAAAGCGACAGCGTGGTATCGCTGATCGTTCCGCGCGGTGAAGGTGCTATCCTCACCGTTACCCAGAACGGCTACGGTAAACGTACGGCGGCGGAAGAGTATCCGACCAAGTCTCGTGCGACCCAGGGCGTTATCTCCATCAAAGTCACCGAGCGCAACGGTTCCGTTGTCGGCGCAGTGCAGGTTGAAGATACCGACCAGATCATGATGATCACCGATGCAGGTACGCTGGTGCGTACTCGCGTGTCGGAAATCAGCGTGGTAGGGCGTAACACCCAGGGCGTTATCCTCATCCGTACTGCGGAAGATGAAAACGTTGTGGGTCTGCAACGCGTTGCTGAACCGGTTGATGATGAAGAGCTCGACTCCATCGACGGTAGCGCTGCTGAAGGGGACGAGGATATCGCGCCTGAAGCGGAAAGCGATGACGATGCAGCGGACGACGCTGAAGAGTAATTAAGACGTGATAAAAAGGGCCGGAAATATCCGGCCCTTTTTTTTAATTCATTCGCTCCACTATCATCGCAATGCCCTGACCGCCGCCGATGCACAGCGTGGCCAGTCCAAGCGTTTGATCCCGTGCCTGTAGCGCATGCAGCAGCGTCACCAGTATTCGCGCGCCGCTGGCGCCGATAGGGTGTCCCAGCGCAATTGCCCCACCGTTGACGTTAACCTTTTGCGGATCAAACCCCAGCGTTTTACCAACGGCAAGAAACTGAGCAGCAAATGCCTCGTTAGCTTCGATCAGATCGATATCAGAAAGCTGTAAGCCGCTCAGTTGCAGTGCCTTCAGCGTGGCGGGAACCGGCCCCATGCCCATCATAGCCGGTGCTACGCCGCCACTGGCCCAAGATTTGATTCGCGCCAGTGGCTTCAGCCCAGCCTCCAGTGCTGCGGACTCTTCCATTATCACTAATGCCGCTGCACCGTCGTTGATCCCCGAGGCGTTACCTGCGGTGACGGTTCCTGCTTTATCAAAGGCTGGACGCAATGCGGCGAGGCCTTCTGCCGTCGAGTCAGCTTTGGGGAATTCGTCACGCTCAACGATGATGGTTTTCTTCCGTGATGACACGCTGACGGGCACGATTTCAGCCTCAAATGCGCCAGACTCGATTGCGGCAACGGCTTTACGCTGTGACTGCAGAGCCAGTTCATCCTGCATTTCGCGGCTGATGCCATACTCTTTGGCAACATTTTCTGCAGTGATCCCCATGTGGTAACCATGCTCGGCGCAGATCAGGCCGTCGCGCAGAATCACGTCGGACAATTGCCCGTCACCGAGGCGATAGCCCCAGCGGGCTTTTGCATCTAACAGGTAGGGGGCAAGGCTCATGTTTTCCATCCCTCCCGCGACGATCGCCTGGGCTTGTCCGGCCTTGATAGCGAGGGCGGCAAGCGCCACGCTTTTCAGGCCAGAGCCGCACACTTTGTTGACTGTAAAGCCGCAAACGGTGTCGGACAGGCCGCTTTTTAATAATGCCTGACGCGCTGGGTTTTGCCCGAGTCCTGACTGCAGCACGTTGCCCATAATCACCTCGTCCACGCGCTGTGGGTCAAGGTGCGCGCGTTCAAGAGCGGCTCTAATGACGATTGATCCAAGCTCGACGGCACCCGTAGTTGCCAGTGCGCCGTTAAAACTGCCGATTGCGGTACGTGCCGCGCTGACGATGACACAGTTTTTCATTTTTCAGTTCCTTTAATTAAGTTGTTGCCGTCAGAACAAGGTCAATCCAATAACAAAAATGACGCCGGAGAAGAGCAGGGCGGTGATGCAGTAGCCCATAATGTCGCGTACTCCGAGACCGGCGATGGCCAGCGCGGGTAGCGCCCAGAACGGTTGTGCCATGTTCATCCACTGCTCACCGTAGGCGATGGCCATGACTGATTTGCCAAGATCGGCACCCAGCGCCTGAGCGGCAGGCATGACGAACGGTCCCTGAATAACCCAATGGCCACCGCCGGATGGCACGGCAAAGTTAATCAGTGCTGAACTGAAGAAAGTCATCAGTGGGAAGGTATCTTTGTTGGCAACGTTGATGAAAAATTCAGTAATGAGCCCACCGAGGCCGGAGTGCTCCATCATCAACTGAATGCCGGCATAGAAGGGGAATTGCACCAGAATCCCGGCGGTACTCCGTGCGGCAGCACTAACGGCACGCATATAGGCCATCGGCGTTTTGTGCAGCAGCAGACCGGCAATCATAAACATCAGGTTGACGGTATTGATGGTGATGTTGAAACCTTTCTCGGCAAAATAGATACCCAGATAGGCAATCCCTAATGCACCGATGATCAGCGCCAGAATGCGGCTCTCTTCCAGTTTTTCAGATGGCGGCGCATCTGGCGGCAGTTTCTTTTGAAAATCAGCTTCTTCCAGTAACAGTTTCGGATCGATGCTCACCACATCTGAAGGTTTTGGCGTCATCATCCGGGTGATAAACGGCATCACCACAATCAGGCCGAGCGTGATGAAAATATTGAAGCCGGTGAACAGGGTATCCGCGACAGGAATGAGGCCCGCTACGTGCTCGACCGGGTTGCCAGGCGTTGCCGCCAGCAAAGGCATTGAGCCGGAGAAGCCGCCGCCCCAGGTCAGGAACCCGATGTAGGCGCAGGCAATCAGTAACGGATAATCGGAACCCGGTACCCGACGAGCAACTTCGCGGGCGAACATCGCCCCGACCACCAGACCAAATCCCCAGTTAATAACGCAGGCAACTGAACCAAAAAAAGTCACCAGCATGACGCCCTGAGCGGGGGTTTTGGCGGCGGATGCCGCCGTACGCAGCAGGCTTTTCACCGGCCCGGAACTGGCTAACGCATGGCCGGTTACGATGATCAGCGCCATCTGCATACCAAACGCCAGCAGGTTCCAGAAACCGTCACCCCAGAATTTCACCATGCTGATGGGGGTCTGCGGCGTTAACCACAGCGCGATGCCAAAGGTCAGCAACGTTAATAACATGGCGAAAATCAGTGGGTCGGGCAGCCAGCGGCTGACTACCCGTGTCATAAAGCGAGCGATGCGGCCAATCATGCGTCACCTCGCAGGATGCGCAGATCGTCGGCAATTTCAAACTGTGCTTCGGTTTTTTCACATAGCGTGGCGATGTCGCATCCTTCGATGATTTCAGTCAGCCACATCTTGCCATCTATAAAGCGGAATACAGCCAGCTCGGTGACCAGCATATGCACAGCATGCTGTGCAGTGAGCGGCATGGTGCATTGACGCAGGATTTTTGCGGAGCCGTCTTTTGCGCAATGCTCCATGGCGATAATGACTTTACGCGCACCGGTCACCAGATCCATTGCGCCACCCATGCCGGGCACCATCTTGCCGGGAACCACCCAGTTGGCGAGGTTTGCCTGCTCGTCGACCTGCAACCCGCCAAGCACACAGGCATCAACATGACCGCCGCGAATCAACGCGAACGACATGGCGCTATCAAACATCGCCGCGCCCGGCAAAATACCGCACGGTTGGCCGCCCGCGTTCACCAGGTCAGGATGGGCGGTGGTGACTGGGCCCAGTCCCAGAAAACCGTTCTCAGATTGCAGCGTAATGTGAATATCAGCAGGTAAGTAGTTAGCTACCATCGTTGGCAGGCCGATACCTAAGTTGACGATATCGCCATCGCGAAGTTCTTGCGCCACCCGGCGCGCAATACGTTGTTTAGCATCCATGATTAGCTCTCCTGTGGAATGACGATATGGTCGATAACGGCGGCGGGGGTCACAATCTGGTCAGGCTGCAGCTCCCCTGTTTCAACCATTTCGTCCGGTTCGACCAGCGTGATATCAGCGGCGAGGGCAATCAGAGGGTTAAAGTTACGGGCGCTGAGCTGGTAGGTGAGGTTGCCAAGCATGTCAGAGCGGTGGGCGCGAATAAGCGCTAAATCGGCGCGTAATGGGCGTTCAAGCAGCCAGGTTTTACCCTCAAGCGTCATGGTTTGCTTGCCTTCTTCCACGATGGTGCCAACGCCAGTGGGGGTCAGAAAGCCGCCAAGACCCGCGCCGCCGCAACGAATCTGCTCGATCAGGGTACCTTGCGGAACCAGCTGTACATCCATCTCGCCGGCAATCATGCGACGACCGGTTTCCGGGTTTGTACCAATGTGCGAGGCAATCACTTTGCTCACCCGCCCATTGACGATCAGGGGGCCGATACCGGTATCGACAAAGGCGGTATCGTTAGCAATCAGTGTCAGATCTCTGACGCCGGATTCCAGCAGGGCTTCAACCAGACGAGGTGGTGTGCCAACGCCCATAAAACCACCGACCATGATGGTCATGCCGTCACGAAAGAAGCCTGCAGCGTCTTGTAAGGTAATCAGTTTTGTTTTCATTATGTTTCCCTTTTTGCATACTCCATTTTGGGTACGCTCAGGGAATTGCAAGCAGGGTGCCAGAATGACTAAAGAAACGTATTAATGTTTAGTTGATTGAATTTATTGGTTTATTTTTGTTGTCTTGGTGAAAGGAGACCACGAGGGGTTATGCAGAATTTTGCGCAGTGTGCAAAATTCTGCATAGCAAATTTGCGTATCAGGAACCCGATGGGTCGATGCCGTACTCTTGTAATTTATACATTAAAGCGCGACGGCTAATTCCCAGCATCAGCGCCGTGCGGGTGCGATTGCCGTCCTGATTGTCGAGGACTTCGAGGATAATTCGTTTTTCCTCACGCTTAATCTCTTCTTTCAGATTGCGTTCCCCGGAGTAAGTCGGTTTTGCCTCTGTTGTGGCGCTAACCGGGTTGCGCAACGGGTCGGGGAGATCGTCGGCAAAGATCACCGCACCGGTATTCATAACGACTGCACGTTCGATGACGTTTGACAGTTCGCGAATGTTACCGGGCCAGGGCCAGGCGGTGAGGATCGACATCGCCGTCGGGTCGATCTCGATAATATCCCGCTGATTTTCAGAGCTGAATTTTTGTAAAAAGTGGTTTGCTAATAAGGCAATATCTTCACGACGCTCGCGTAAGGGCGGCAAAGTCAGATGGATAACGTTGAGCCGGTAAAACAGGTCTTCGCGAAACGTTCCTTCCTTCACCATCGTTTGCAGACAGCGGTTGGTGGCGGCGACGATTCGAATGTCAACGCGAATGGTCTGGTGCCCGCCGATGCGTTCAAACTCTCTCTCCTGCAAAATGCGCAGCAGCTTGGCCTGCAGCACCAGCGGCATCTCGCCAATTTCATCAAGCAATAAAGTTCCCTGATGAGCGCGTTCGAACAATCCCTGGCGTAATGTCTGTGCCCCGGTAAACGCGCCTTTTTCGTGACCAAATAGCTCGCTTTCCAACAACGACTCCGGCAGGGCCGCGCAGTTAATTTTGATAAAAGGGCCATTGGCGCGTTTGCTGTTGTAGTGAATGGCGCGGGCGATCAGCTCTTTTCCTGTGCCGCTTTCACCGCTAATCAACACGTTTGCCTGGGAGAGGGCGATTTTCGCCGTGTCTTTACAGATATCCATCATACGCGGGCTGGTGGTCAGAATGTGTCCCCACTGCCAGCTGGTGGTCAACGCTTTATGCAGATTGCGGATTTCCTGTTTCATCTCCTGCAGTTGCAATGCGCGTTGAATCACCATGCTTAGCTCGTCGAGATCAAAGGGCTTAATCACGTAGTCGAATGCGCCGCTACGTAAAGCTTCTACTGCGGTTTCTACTTCAGCGTAAGCGGTCATCAGAATGACGGGGATCCGTGGTTGCTGCGTGCGCATAACTTTCAGCGCGTCGATACCGTCCATCTCCGGCATGCGAATGTCCATCAGCACCACGTCTGGCTGCGTTTCGCTAAACAGGCTCAGCGCGGCTTTCCCGTCGCTGGCGCAATGTGTCTCATGCCCTTGCAGGGAAAATGCGGTGGCAAGCATACGGCGAACATTTTCTTCATCATCAACGATGAGAATACGATAGGTCGTTTTCATTCTGACGGATTTCCCTGCGGGTTAAGAGGTAAAATCAGAGTGAATATCGCCCCGCAGCCAGGCTGGCTGGTTACGTGGATATCCCCCTGATGCGCGTTAATGATGCGCTGGCTCAGCGCCAGTCCAAGACCGGTGCCTGATGCTTTTGTCGTAAAAAAGGGATCGAATATTTTCTTCTGTATGGCGAGATCGATACCGTTGCCATTATCTTCAATCATCACGGCCTGTTGCGAGGCCGAGTATTGCCAGGTACGGATGCGAATTTCGCCTCGCGCAGCGATCGCCTGCACCGCATTGATTAAAATATTGAGGATCACCTGTTTGAGAAGCTCGCGATCGGCGACGATCGGCGGCAGGCTGGGATCTAATTCCGTTGTAAAGGCGATCCGTGCCTGTAGGCCAGCGGTTTGCACCAGGATTAGCGTCTCTTCAATGAGCGCATTGAGCCGAATCTGTTGCCACTGGCTTTGTCGTGGGCGTGAGAAATCTAACAGTTGCTGAATAACTTTATTGATGGAATCAATTTCATTCAGCACAACAGATAAATATTCCTGATGTTCCGGCAGCGAGGTTTGCTGGCGGATGATCTGGACGTAGCCACGAATTGCAGTCAGCGGGTTTCGCACTTCATGCGCGACGCCGGCCATCAGCTCACCCAGGGTGGCAAGCCTTTCGGTTTGCGCCAGCCGACGCTGGGTCTCTTTACGGGCGGTTAAATCGGAGAAAATAACCAGCGCGCCAATCAGCTCGCCGTGTGCGTTATGGATCCGACTGGTGGTTACACTGATCTCAATGGTGCGTTCTCGTCCTGGAAAGCTAATCTCCTGGGCCACATGTTCAGTACCGTGCTCAAGGGTGTCCAGTACCGGGCTATAAAACTGCGTATTGGCAAAGAGCGTCGCATAGGGCTGTCCGACCAGCTCATGCAGCGTGTAGCCTGTTATCTGTTCTGCCGCCGGGTTCATGGTGGTAACGTCGCCTTGCCTGTCGATGGCGATCACGCCATCTGCGGCATTTTCAATGATCAGATCGTTAAGGGTTTTGGTTTCCCGTAGCGTTTGTGCCAGCGCATTGACGCTACGGCTGATTTGTCCTAACTCGCCGGGGAGTTCAGGCAGTCGGGTAGGGGTTTTTTGTGCCAGCGTGGAAAGCCCATCAGTGATGATGTCGATATTCGCACTGAGTCGACGTGAGAAGTGCACGATGAGCAGCAGGCTACAGATGAGCCCGGCAACCAGTACGGCAATAATCCTGACGTCCATTCTCCAGGCCTGCTGGCGGATATCTTCGGTGAGCTCATTGGCCCAGATATACCCAATAACCTCTCCCTGGCGCGCTATTGGGATCATCGAGTTGAGTATGTCGCCGCGAACCTGTCGCCCGGAATAGACCACAGGCGCGTTGCTACTCATCACTTCGCGTCCGGGATGATCCTCGGTGATGGTGATACCTACGTTGCCTTGGTAAAGCGCGGAGGGGGCGTAGGTGATAATGGCATCCAGCGCTTTGTGATAATACCCGGCGCCAATGCCGGGAAACGCTTGCGTAATGCGCTCGGTGATGGGGGCCAGCTCTTGATTAAGCGCGCGAATGCGTGCTTCACGCGGCAAATTTGGGTAGTGACTAAAGCGGTCGCCCAGCGCATCGTTTAGCAGGGTTATCACCGATGACAGTTTTTTCTCTTTTTCAGATAAGACTGCTGAACGGCCTTCAGTTTCTACGATATAACCTATAGATATCGTCGGAATGATGACCATCAGGATGGCCATCATGATCATTTGGTTGCGTAATCGTCGTGGGTATAACCGACGAGCCAGCCATCTCAGGTCGCGCATTCTGACATCCGTGCAGTGTTTTTCAGGCAAACGACGATTATCACGGGTTAAGACAATGGTTTCAGAGCGGTGTATCATATTCCCGTAAAGAGAGGGCATTGCGACGCCGGACATTTACCGCTACCTTAACCACACTCTATTAATGCCCTGAGGCGGAGCTTCGCCCCTTTGAAATACCTTGCTTCCGTTCATTCAACGCTAAAAGTCTCACGCTATCTGTTCAGGGCGTTGGCGCTCCTGATCTGGGGGCTAATCGCATTTGCCTCTGTTTTCTACATCGTGAATGCGCTGCACCAGAGAGAGTCCGAGATTCACCAGGAGCTTAACCTCAGTTCCGATCAGGCCCAACGTTACATTCAGCGCACCTCTGATGTGATTAAAGAGCTGAAATATATCGCGGAGAATCGCTTAACGGCGGAAAACGGCGTGATGTCGTTGCGCGCGCGAGATGATAAAACTGCCGTGCCAAACTTCGAGCCGCTGTTTGCCGACTCCGACTGCTCGGTGATGGGCAACGCCTGGCGAGGTTCTCTGGAATCGCTGGCGTGGTTTATGCGCTACTGGCGGGATAACTTTTCCGCGGCCTATGATTTGAATCGTGTGTTCCTGATCGGCAGCGACAACCTTTGCATGGCCAATTTCGGTCTGCGTGATATGCCTGTCGAACGTGACGGGGCGTTGAAGGCGCTGCATGAGCGCATTATTAAGTATCGCAATGCACCGCAGGACGAAAACGGTAATAACCTGTTCTGGATTAGCCAGGGGCCGCGGCCGGGGATAGGCTATTTCTATGCGCTGACGCCGGTTTATCTCGCTAATCGCCTGCAGGCGCTGTTGGGTGTGGAACAGCCTATCCGCATGGAGAACTTTTTCACGCCGGGCAGTTTGCCGATGGGAGTGACCATCCTTGATGAAAATGGTCATGCGCTGATTTCGCTCACAGGCCCCGAGGGGAATATTAAGGCTGAACCTCGCTGGATGCAGGAGCGCTCCTGGTTTGGCTATACGTCGGGTTTTCACGAACTGGTGCTGAAGAAAAACCTGCCCCCGTCATCGCTAAGCATTGTTTATTCAGTACCGGTCGACCTGGTGCTGGAGCGGATCCGCATGATGATCCTGAACGCTATTCTGCTGAATGTGCTGGTTGGCGCGGCGTTATTTATGCTCACGCGCATGTATGAGCGGCGCATTTTTATTCCTGCGGAAAGCGATGCCCAGCGTCTGGAAGAGCACGAGCAGTTTAACCGTAAAATCGTGGCTTCTGCGCCGGTTGGGATTTGTATTCTGCGTACGATAGATGGCATTAACATCCTGAGTAATGAGCTGGCGCACACCTATCTCAACATGCTGACGCATGAAGACCGGCAACGGTTAACGCAAATTATCTGCGGCCAGCAGGTCAATTTTGTTGATGTGCTGACCAGCAACAATACCAATCTGCAAATCAGCTTTGTGCACTCGCGCTATCGTAATGAAAACGTGGCAATTTGCGTGCTGGTTGACATCAGCGCGCGCGTTAAAATGGAAGAGTCGTTGCAGGAGATGGCGCAGGCGGCGGAGCAGGCGAGCCAGTCCAAATCGATGTTCCTTGCGACGGTAAGCCACGAGCTGCGTACGCCGCTGTATGGCATTATCGGTAACCTTGATTTGTTGCAAACCAAAGAGTTACCCAACGGAGTGGATCGCCTGGTGACGGCGATGAACAACTCTTCCAGCCTGCTGTTGAAGATTATCAGCGATATTCTCGATTTCTCGAAAATTGAATCTGAACAGCTGAAGATTGAACCGCGCGAGTTTTCACCGCGTGAAGTAATGAATCATATTACGGCTAACTATCTGCCGCTGGTGGTTCGCAAACAGCTGGGGTTGTACTGCTTTATCGACCCGAATGTACCGGTGGCGCTCAATGGTGATCCGATGCGTTTGCAGCAGGTGATTTCCAATCTGCTGAGTAATGCTATCAAGTTTACCGATACCGGCTGCATTGTGCTGCACGTGCAGTGTAACGAAGACTATCTCAGTATTCGCGTGCGTGATACCGGGGTTGGGATCCCAGCCAAAGAGGTCGTCCGCTTGTTTGATCCTTTCTTCCAGGTGGGAACCGGCGTACAGCGTAATTTCCAGGGAACCGGGCTTGGTTTGGCTATCTGTGAAAAACTGATCAGCATGATGGATGGGGATATTTCCGTCGATTCTGAACCGGGAATGGGTAGCCAGTTTATGCTGCGTATTCCGCTTTATGGCGCGCAGTACCCGCTGAAAAAAGGTATCGAAGGGCTTGTCGGTAAACGTTGCTGGCTGGCGGTGCGTAACGCGTCGCTGTACCAGTTTATTGAATCCAGTCTGGCGCGTAACGGGATGACGGTGCAGTGCTATGAGGGACAGCAACCGGATGCGGATGACCTGCTGATTGCCGACGATGTGCTGGACCAGGCGTGGCAGGGACGCGCCGCGGTTATTTTCTGCCGTCGTCATATCGGTATTCCGCTGGAAAGGGGGCCTGGGGAATGGGTGCACAGCGTGGCATCGCCTCACGAATTGCCCGCGCTGTTGGCGCATATCTACAGCCTTGAGCTGAGCAGTGAAGAGCTTTCAACGGCGTTGCCAGCCCCGGATAAAGTTGCTGCAACTAACGATGACATGATGATTCTGGTGGTCGACGATCATCCTATCAACAGGCGTTTACTGGCCGATCAGTTGGGATCGTTGGGGTATCAGTGTAAAACCGCGAATGACGGCGTGGACGCACTCAATGTACTGAGTAAAAACCATATCGACATCGTGCTGAGCGACGTTAACATGCCGAACATGGATGGTTATCGCCTGACCCAGCGTATTCGCCAGTTAGGATTAACCCTGCCGGTTGTCGGCGTGACGGCCAACGCGCTGGCTGAAGAGAAGCAGCGTTGTCTGGAGTCAGGTATGGATAGCTGTCTGTCTAAGCCGGTGACGTTAGATGTATTGAAGCAGACGCTGACGGTCTATGCGGAAAGAGTGAGAAAGGCGCGGGAATAAAAGAGGTCGGATGGGGCGTTAGCCTTATCCGGCCTACGTAACACGCACAATATCGTGTCATTCGTAGGCCTGATAAACGCCGTGCCATCAGGCACGTCGATGTTAATAGAATTACTCTTTGTCTGAAGGACTCAGCGTGACGGAAGAAAGGTAATTCAACAGGGCGATATCGTTTTCCACACCGAGTTTCATCATTGCCGACTTTTTCTGGCTGCTGATGGTTTTAATACTGCGGTTGAGTTTTTTCGCGATTTCAGTAACCAGGAAACCTTCGGCAAACAGGCGCAGAACTTCGCTCTCTTTCGGTGACAGACGTTTGTCGCCGTAACCGCTGGCGCTGATTTTTTCCAGCAGACGAGAAACGCTTTCCGGGGTGAATTTCTTACCCTTCTGCAGCGCGGCAAGCGCTTTCGGCAGATCTGTTGGCGCGCCTTGCTTCAGGACAATTCCTTCAATATCGAGATCCAGTACCGCGCTCAGGATTGCCGGGTTGTTGTTCATGGTGAGAACAATAATCGACAGGCTCGGGAAATGGCGCTTGATATACTTAATTAACGTGATCCCGTCACCGTATTTATCTCCCGGCATGGAGAGGTCGGTAATCAACACATGAGCATCTAACTTAGGCAAATTGTTGATCAGTGCAGTGGAGTCTTCAAATTCGCCGACAACGTTTACCCACTCGATTTGCTCAAGTGATTTACGAATACCGAACAGTACAATCGGGTGGTCATCGGCAATAATTACGTTCATAGTGTTCATGTATTGGGCTACCTTGCTACAGCAAGCTCTTGACGTAATCGTCAATGTCGCTGATGTATTTTTCTATACCTGGAGCATCTTTCTCTTGAATAAGATGTTCCAGCGCTTCACATAACTGCTTGCCGGGTACCAGATTAAGCATGGCAAACACGCCTTTCAGGCGATGGGCCGTTTGGGCTAACGCAGCGAAATCGCTGGTTGCTGCCTCAGTATACAACCTCTTAACATCATCCGGTACTGTGTCTACAAAGAGTGCATAGTAACCACTGGCATGAAGTTCGGCGTTTTCATCTCCGCCGAGGGGGAGTTCCTGGATCTCTTCTTGTGCCAGCTGCTCTTCTATCAGCTCGAGGACAGCTTCCTGCATAGCATTGCTCATATTAAAGTTGACGCGCAGCTGACCAGGGCCAATTTTCCGCACGCCAGACTCATCATCGCTTAAAAGAAGGCCTGAGGCAGTAAGATTAGACGGATTATCTGTTAAAAAGAGATCATATTCTTGACTATTCAACCGCTCATCAGGCGTGATGCAGGTTGCTCCCCAGTTCTCCAGTTGGCGTAATACGATGCTGCGTACGTCATTAGAGGTGACATCAACCATTATGCAGACGTCATCTAACAAACGCTCTTCACTTTCAGCATGTTGATCGTGCAGCGGCATTTTAACATGGACTATATAACGTGTTCCAAGTTCTTCCCGCGCTTTAATGTTCAGGTGTCCACCTAGCTTGCGGGCGAGCTGATCGCATAACCAGAAGGTCAGCGGGTTGGCCTTGCTATACCGATCGCCCTGGGTGTCATTGATGAACGGGAAGTGCAGGTTATCAACTTCATTCAACGTGACACCTTGCCCGGTATCCAGAATGCGGAAGGTCAGGCGTTCAGTCTCCGACTCATCCTGGTCGACTTCCAGCGTGATTTTGCCAATTTGCGTGGTGGTTACCGCATATTGGATCAGCAACAGCAAAATACGGCGCAGGGCATCGCGGTCGCCGCGGCGTTCATCATGGGCGCTAAGGTGATTTTTAATCAGTAGCTGCAGCCCTTTACGTTTAATGGCTGGCAGAACCTCCGGAACCACGTCATCAATTAACGACTGCACGGAAAACAGCGTCGATTCACTTTTCCAGGCGTCGCTTTCCAGCAGGTTGGCCAACTGGATTTCATCTACCATACGCACCAGAACGTCTGCCTGATTGGCCAGTTTCTGGCTGTCCGGGCTATTCAGTGCGGCAGCATTAGCGGCAAGTGTTTTCGCCGGGTCTTTCAGTGCGCTGCCGATATTCTGCATAAAGGCCGCCCGGGCCTGCTGGTTTTTCTCATACAGTCGCTGCGCTTGCTTCAGCTTCTTATTAACCAGCACTTCGCGGTCCTGGTCACGAATAATAAAGATCTGCGTTCTCGATGAGATCTGGCTGCGGAACAGCCGGATCTCATACAGCTCATTATTGATGGTGGCCTGAATCACCCCCTGATGCTGCTCCGCCATACTGGTAATGTTTTGCAAATTTAAATGCGGTAACAGGTGGTCGGCAATTTTATTGCTGATAACCGTGCGGTTTGCTTCTTGATCGTGCACCAGCAAGCCCAGAGGCAGCAAAGACACTATCTCTTCATTGATGGCGCGCAGAACACGCAGTTCATTATTTGCCGCAAGGTTTGGTGCCACTTCGGTGGAACGGGCAGGGAGGTGGCGAAAGGTGGTATAGCCAAACAGCGCCAGGGCCAACAAAGCAATGTTGAGTAACAGCGGCAGCAGAATGCTTTGTAAGGTGTCGAGCAGCAATGAGCCAAACGGAACCTGCCACACCAGCCGCATATCCGTTGAGTTTAGCGCCGAAGAGATCTCAATTTTACTGTTGTTGAAATTAATGCTGACGCTGTCAGGCGACTCTTTTTCATTCAGATGCTCGGTTGTTGACGTGGCATCTGGAACCAGATGGAAGCTGTCCAGCGGCATGCCGGGTGGGATCAAGTCATTAATCGGCAGGTCAAAGGCGACAACCGTTGCCAGATGTCCAGGCTGATTAAAGGTCGTGCGTAGCGTGAAGTAATGCCCGTTCTGCCACGCCAGACGGCGCAGTGAAGAGAAGCTTTCACGTTCATCCAGCGCATTGGCCTGTTGTAACATTTCCGCGCGCCGTGAATCGACAATATTACCAATCGTCGACTCTTTAAAACCGGAAGTCAGATCTTTTAGCGGCAACGTTGAGATAAGGATCAGGCTATTGTCCTGACCATTCAGGTAATACATAGACCACGGAACATTTTCCGCGCCCCACAGCGTATCAAGATAGGTTGAGATGCGTTGGGTCATCTCCAGCGTAGAACTGTCATGGGAACCGAAAATCAGCGCCTCGGTCTTTCTGCGCGGTTTCTCAAGATAATAGACGTCTTGTTTCAGACGCGTTTCCTGCAGTCCTTCTGCACCAGGTGAACTGGCCGTGGCGGCAATATTGTCATAGATTTGCCAGGTCACGTATCGCCAGGTATCGACCCTTTTATGAATGGCATGGGTGATATCGACAATCTGATAGCTCTTATCCTTTAACCAGGTGTTGACGGCGCTCTGGACCATAACGCCCATCATCACCAACAGCACAACGATCAGTAATAAGAAGAAACGGGTAATACTTCCCGGTAGCAGGGAGAATCGGGTAGAAGCCGTTGTGTCAGACTGACTCATTCGTGTTTATGACCTGTTAAACGACGCGAAAGATGATGGGGCAGTATAAAGGGTAATATATGAATTGCCACACTTACACCACGCCGGATGGCCCGCATTTTTTACGCTCCATTCTGTTGCAGCTATGACAATGCAAAGGTGTACAGTGGATAAAGGCGGGTACAAATATTTGTACGGAATGTATACATTTAGCATTAAATAACAAGAAATTATTAATCAGATTTATATCTGAATACGACGCAATGAGATAGTTAATAGTTGTTATAGTTTTGCATCGGTAGCACAGAACGGTAAGTTTTGTGTAAAGAAGGGTAAAAAAAAACCGAACGCGAAGCATTCGGTTGAAATAGGGGTAAACAGACATTCATGAATGAATGACGGTAATAAATAAAGTTAATGATGATAGCGGGTCTATTTTAGTTGCGAGTGAAGATTTTGTTTTGTCATTCAGTGCTATAACTATTTTTGATGTAACCTATTGATTTTAAATTTAATTAAAATAGTTCTTGATTATTTGTGCTTATTTTGCCTGTTTTTTGATTTTAAAAAAGTTCCCTCTTATTAATATTTTGAAACACCTATGCCGATAAATGAAACACCTTAAAAGTTTTAGTATCATATTCGTGTTGGATTATTCTGTGTTTTTGCGGAGAATGAAGTTGCCGACTGGTTAATGACCTTAATCAGTATGCAGTGGCATAAAAAAGCAATAAAGGCATATAACAGAGGGTTAATAACATGAAAGTTAAAGTACTGTCCCTCCTGGTACCAGCACTGCTGGTAGCAGGCGCAGCAAATGCGGCTGAAATTTATAACAAAGACGGCAACAAATTAGACCTGTACGGCAAAGTCGACGGTCTGCACTATTTCTCCGATAACAAAGGTGATGATGGTGATAAGACTTACATGCGTATCGGCTTCAAAGGCGAAACCCAGGTTAACGACCAACTGACCGGTTACGGCCAGTGGGAATACCAGATTCAAGGCAACCAGAGTGAATCCAGCAACGACGCCTGGACGCGTGTGGCATTCGCAGGCCTGAAATTCGCTGATGCAGGTTCTTTCGACTACGGTCGTAACTACGGTGTAACTTATGATGTAACGTCCTGGACCGACGTCCTGCCAGAATTCGGCGGTGACACCTACGGTGCGGACAACTTCATGCAGCAGCGTGGTAACGGTTATGCGACCTACCGTAATACAGATTTCTTTGGCCTGGTTGATGGTCTGAACTTTGCCCTGCAGTACCAGGGTAAAAACGGCAGCGTAAGCGGTGAAAACGAAGGTGGTCGTAGCCTGCTGACCCAGAATGGCGATGGTTACGGCGGCTCTCTGACTTACGATCTCGGCTCTGGCTTTGGTATCGGTGGTGCGATCACTACCTCTAAACGTACCGCTGATCAGAATGCTCTTGGCGTGTACGGTAACGGTGACCGTGCAACGGTTTATACCGGTGGTCTGAAATACGACGCTAACAACGTTTACCTGGCTGCACAGTACTCCCAGTCCTATAACGCAACCCGTTTCGGTACCTCTAACGGTAGCAACCGGACTGCTGCATATGGCTTCGCAGATAAAGCACAGAACTTTGAAGTTGTGGCACAGTACCAGTTCGATTTCGGTCTGCGTCCTTCCGTGGCTTACCTGCAGTCAAAAGGCAAAGACATCAGCAATGGCTTCACCAACTACGGTGACCAGGATATCGTGAAATATGTTGATGTTGGCGCGACTTACTACTTCAACAAAAACATGTCTACCTATGTTGATTACAAAATCAACCTGCTGGATGACAATGCGTTTACCCAGGCAGCAGGTATTGCTACCGATGATATCGTAGCGCTGGGTCTGGTTTACCAGTTCTAATCTGCGCTCATGTCGTTAAAAGGCCCTGCGGGGCCTTTTTTAATGCCGTTTTTTCGTCGTACAAACAACGATTTTTGGTGTACTCTTGCGCCCGTTCGCATGAGGATAATTACGTATGGAAGTGAATTTCTATCGCGCAGCACTACTGGCTGTGACGATCTTTTTTGTCGGGTGCGATGAAGCCCCGAAACCTGCCCAAACCACACAACCTGCCACCGTTCTGGAAGGTAAAACCATGGGCACTTTCTGGCGGGTTAGTGCGGTGGGCGTAGATGCCAAACGCGCCGGGGAACTGCAGGCGAAGATCCAGGCTCAGCTGGATGCCGACGATCAGCTTCTCTCTACCTATAAAAATGATTCTGCGTTAATGCGCTTTAACCTGTCGAAAAGCCTGTCGCCATGGCCGGTTAATGATGCTATGGCCGATATCGTGACTTCGGCGCTACGCATTGGCGCAAAAACCGGTGGGGCCATGGATATTACCGTGGGTCCGTTGGTCAATCTGTGGGGCTTTGGCCCGGATCAGCAACCGGTGCATATTCCTACGCAGGCGCAAATTGACGCCGCAAAAGCGCAAACCGGGCTTTCACATCTGAAGGTTGTTAATGAGGCGCATCGGAACTACCTGCAAAAAGATTTGCCCGAGCTGTACGTGGATCTCTCGACCGTTGGCGAAGGTTATGCCGCCGATCATCTGGCACGATTAATGGAGCAGGAAGGGATCGCCCGTTATCTGGTATCCGTTGGTGGAGCATTGAACAGCCGCGGTATGAATGCAGACGGGCTTTCGTGGCGAGTCGCGATTCAGAAACCGACCGATCGCGAAAACGCGGTGCAGGCGATTGTCGACATTAACGGGCATGGCATTAGCACCTCCGGCAGCTACCGTAACTATTATGAGCTGGATGGTAAGCGCCTTTCCCATGTTATTGATCCGCAAACCGGTCGTCCGATTGAACACAACCTGGTGTCTGTAACGGTAATCGCACCAACGGCGCTGGAGGCTGACGGTTGGGATACCGGATTGATGGTTCTCGGCCCGGAAAAGGCCAAAGAGGTGGTGCGTCGTGAAGGACTCGCGGTCTATATGATTATAAAAGAGGGCGAGGGGTTTAAAACCTGGATGTCGCCGCAGTTTAAAAGCTTCCTGCTCAGCGAAAAAAATTAAAAAGCAAGATTGCGGGTTTTTGTATCCGGCTATGGGGACACACTGAGGCTAAGCGCTATGCTTAACAAAGGAGTCCATAATGAAAAATCGTATACGCATAACTGATGATGACCGCTGGCAGTCCGTTGTGGATCGTGACGCCGACGCTGACGGTCAGTTTGTTTTCGCCGTCCAGACTACCGGCATTTTCTGCCGTCCGTCCTGTCGGGCGAAACATGCGCTGCGCAAAAATGTCAGTTTCTTTGCCGATGCCCGGCAGGCGCTGGCCGCCGGTTTTCGTCCCTGTAAACGTTGTCAGCCGGATAAAGACAGCGCCCACCAGCATCGGCTGGAGAAAATAGCCCACGCCTGCCAGTTACTGGAGCAGGAATCTCCCCTCACGCTGGACGAGCTGGCGCAGCAGGTGGCGATGAGCCCGTATCACTTACATCGCCTGTTCAAAGCCACAACGGGCATGACCCCTAAAGCGTGGCAGCAGTCCTGGCGCGCCCGCCGTCTGCGCGATGCGCTGGCGAAAGGCGTTCCGGTAACGCAGGCAATTCTCAACGCCGGATTTCCCGACAGCAGCAGCTACTACCGAAAAGCGGATCAGACGTTAGGCATGACCGCAAAGCAATTTCGTAAAGGTGGTGACAACGTTTCTGTACGCTATACCCTGGCAGATTGCACTCTGGGTCGCTGTCTGGTGGCGGAAAGCGAACGTGGTATCTGCGCGATCTTACTAGGTGATGATGACGCTACGTTGGTTGCGGATCTGCATGAGCTGTTCCCCGCCGCTCAGGATGTGCCAGCAGATGCCGATTTTCAGCAGCGCGTGCGCGAAGTGATCGCCGCAATCAATGCGCGTGACGCGCCGTTATCGCTGCCGCTGGATATCCGGGGAACCGCATTTCAGCAGCAGGTGTGGCAGGCGTTGCGCGCAATTCCGTGCGGCGAAACGATGAGCTACCAGCAACTGGCCAGCGCCATTGGCAAACCGAAGGCGGTGCGTGCGGTGGCCAGCGCCTGTGGGGCGAATAAACTGGCAATCGTCATCCCGTGTCACCGGGTGATCCGCGGCGATGGCGCGCTTTCTGGCTACCGGTGGGGCATTGCGCGCAAAGCACAGTTACTGCAACGTGAAACGACTGGCGAGGAAACATAATGCTCGATCTCTTTGCGGATGCGAAACCCTGGCAGGAGCCGCTGGCGTCAGGCGCGGTTATTCTGCGACGCTTCGCTTTTGACTGCGCACCGTCTCTGCTGCAGGCGATAGCGGCTATCGCCAGACAGTCGCCGTTTCGCCAGATGGTGACGCCCGGCGGCTACACGATGTCGGTGGCAATGACCAACTGCGGTCGTCTGGGCTGGACGACCGATCAACATGGTTACCTTTATTCTCCTTTTGATCCGCTAACCGGCGCGCACTGGCCGCCGCTGCCGGATGCATTCGCTGACCTGTGCCAACAGGCAGCGACGGCGGCGGGCTATGCTGATTTTCAACCCGATGCCTGTCTGATTAACCGCTACACGCCAGGGGCAAAGCTGTCCTTACATCAGGATAAAGACGAACCCGACCTGCGGGCGCCGATTGTCTCGGTGTCGCTAGGATTGCCGGCCATCTTTCAATTTGGCGGCTTGCGCCGTAATGATCCCTTAAAGCGTTTGCTGCTGGAACATGGCGATGTGGTGGTGTGGGGCGGTACTTCGCGGCTGTTTTATCATGGGATCCAGCCGCTTAAGACGGGGTATCATCCGTTGACCGGAGACTGTCGCTACAATCTGACGTTTCGTCAGGCGGGTAAAAAAGAATAAAAATAAGAATTATTATTGCTGTCAGCGAAGAGATGTTTAAACTGCGGGCTGTTATTACTTGTCCGGGTTGTTCACATGGAACTTTTACTTCTTGTCTGGCGGCAGTATCGCTGGCCATTTATCAGCGTCATGGCGCTCAGCCTCGCCAGCGCTGCGTTGGGGATTGGGCTGATTGCGTTTATCAACCAGCGTCTGATTGAAACGGTCGACACCACGCTGATGGTGCTGCCGGAGTTTCTTGGCCTGTTGCTGCTATTGATGGTTGTCACTCTCGGCTCTCAGCTGGCGTTGACCACGCTCGGCCACCACTTTGTCTACCGCCTGCGTAGCGAATTTATCAAACGTATTCTGGATACCCACGTCGAGCGTATTGAACAGCTTGGCAGCGCCTCGTTGCTGGCCGGTTTAACCAGCGACATTCGCAACATCACCATCGCCTTTGTTCGTCTGCCTGAGCTGGTGCAGGGGATTATCCTGACCATCGGATCGGCGGCGTATCTGGCGATGCTGTCGACCAAAATGCTGCTGGTGACGGCTATCTGGATGGCAATCACCATCTGGGGGGGATTTGTGCTGGTGGCGCGGGTGTATAAGCACATGGCTACCCTGCGCGAAACCGAAGACAAGTTGTACAACGATTATCAGACAGTGCTGGAAGGGCGCAAAGAGCTGACGCTCAACCGCGAGCGCGCCGAGCATATCTTTAATCAGATGTACGTCCCGGATGCCAAAGAGTACCGTCACCATATTATTCGCGCCGATACCTTCCACCTGAGCGCGGTCAACTGGTCAAACATTATGATGCTGGGCGCCATTGGTCTGGTGTTCTGGATGGCAAATAGTCTGGGCTGGGCGGATACCGCCGTGGCGGCGACTTACTCACTGACGCTGTTATTCCTGCGTACACCGCTGCTCTCTGCCGTTGGCGCGCTACCAACCCTGCTCACTGCGCAGGTGGCTTTCAACAAGCTGAATAAATTCGCACTGGCACCTTTTAAGGCCGAATTCCCGCGCCCAACCGCTTTTCCAAACTGGCAAACGCTGGAACTGCGTAACGTGGTTTTCCACTATCAGGATAATGCCTTTTCCGTAGGGCCGGTCAATCTGACGATTCATCGCGGTGAACTGATCTTCCTGATTGGCGGCAACGGCAGCGGGAAATCTACGCTGGCGATGTTACTGACCGGGCTATACCAGCCGCAGTCAGGTGAAATTTTGCTTGATGGTAAGGCCGTGGCCGTTGAAAAGCCGGAAGATTATCGCAAGCTGTTTTCCGCCGTGTTTACCGACGTCTGGCTGTTCGACAAATTGCTGGGGCCGGAAGGTAAAGAAGCCAATCCGCAGCTGGTAGCGAAGTGGCTGGAACATCTTAAGATGGGTCACAAGCTGGAGATGAACGATGGCCGCATCCTCAATCTGAAGCTGTCGAAAGGGCAGAAGAAACGCGTGGCGCTGCTGCTGGCTCTGGCGGAGGAGCGCGACATCATTCTGCTGGATGAATGGGCTGCCGATCAGGATCCCCATTTCCGTCGTGAGTTCTATCAGGTCCTGTTACCGCTGATGCAAGAAATGGGTAAAACTATCTTCGCCATTAGCCATGACGATCACTATTTTATTCACGCCGATCGTCTGCTGGAAATGCGTAACGGACAGTTGAGTGAACTGCTGGGCGATGAGCGTGATGCCGCCTCGCGTGACGCGGTGGCTCGCACTGCGTGATCCCACATGCCGCCGGTTTTTTATCCACCCGGCGGCACTGTTTATTGTTATTTACATAAATCGGCATCATGATTAATGATATTTCATATCATGGATTTATGATTAATGCCTGTAACAAACAAAAACAGCGCCAGACTGCGTGATGAAGAGCGTGCGCGTCTTATCTGGCTGCTGACCACTGATAAAGCCGTTGTTTCAACGCTATTGGGCAAGCTTACCCTGGCTGAGCAATATGACGTCGGCACGTTAGCCGACGATATTGCTGAGGTAGGGGCGCTGGTCGCCCACCTGCCGCCGCCCGATCTGGCGGATACCCTCGAAGCATTACCTTCTGAAGAGCGTCACGCCCTGTGGCGGCTGGTCGAAAGTGAAAAGCGCGGTAACGTCCTGCTTGAGGCGTCAGAAAACGTCTGGGACGACCTGATCGATGAGATGAGCGACCGTGAGCTGCTGGATGCGTTGCAATACCTTGATATCGACGAACAGATTTATCTGGTTCAGCACCTCCCTCGTAACCTCACGGGTCGACTGCTGGCGACGTTACCGGCCGAGGAGCGGGCGCGCGTCCGCCAGGTGCTGCACTACGAGAAGAATCGCGTCGGTGCGATTATGGAGTTCGAAGTTATCACCGTGCGTCCGGACGTGACGCTGGAAGTGGTGCAACGCTACCTGCGGCGGCTGGGAAAAATGCCGGAGAACACCGATAAACTCTTCGTGACCGACCGCAATAAAGTGCTGGTCGGGGAACTGACGCTCACCTGTATTCTGCTCAATGACGTGCAGCGAAAAGTCAGCGAGGTGATGGAAGATGATCCGCTCACCTTTTCTCCGGAAGATATCGCCGAACACGCCGCGCGAACCTTTGAACGTGACGACCTGGTCAGTGCCGCGGTCGTTGACTCTTCAGGTAAACTGATGGGCCGTTTAACCATCGATGAGATCGTCGATGTGGTCTATGAAGAAACCGATACCGATCTGCGTCGAATGGGCGGCTTAAGCGCCGGAGAGGATGTGTTTGCCCCCGTCACGAAAGCGGTAAAAACCCGCTGGGCGTGGTTGGCCGTTAACCTTTGTACCGCCTTTATCGCTTCGCGAGTGATCGACGGCTTTGAACATACAATTTCGCAACTGGTCGCGCTGGCCTCGCTGATGCCGATTGTGGCGGGGATCGGCGGCAACACCGGGAATCAAACCATCACCATGATTGTTCGCGCGCTGGCGCTACAAAATATTCAGCCGGGAAACCTGACGTTTTTGATCCTGCGCGAAATGGGCGTGGCGTTGATTAATGGCCTCGTGTGGGGCGGAATTATGGGCGGCATTACCTGGTGGCTGTACGATGACATGGCGCTCGGCGGCGTGATGACCCTGGCGATGATGCTCAATTTGCTGATGGCGGCGTTGATGGGCGTTATTATTCCGATGACGATGGTGAAGCTCGGGCGCGACCCGGCGGTCGGCTCGAGCGTCATGATTACGGCAATCACCGATACCGGTGGTTTCTTTATTTTTCTCGGTCTGGCAACGCTGTTTCTGATGTAGCCGCACGTTTGCCTCTGACGATACGCGGCAGAATGAGCATCGTCATCACCCCGGCAACCACGCCAAGCGCCAGGTTGCCGGTTGACACCGTTGCCGCGACGGTCATCAGCATCACCAGCGTTTCAGTAACGGGGAGTTGCCGCAGCGTAGCGGGCTGGATGCTGTGCCAACTGAAGGTTTTCACCGCCACAATCACCATAATTCCCGCCAGCACCGACATGGGGATTTTCGCCATTACTTCGCTTAACCCAGTGACCAGCAACAACAGCACCAGCCCGGCGGCGACCGTCGAGATGCGGCTGCGTCCTTTGCCCATCTCGACGTTAACGATGGTTTGACCAATCATCGCACACCCGGCGATTCCGCCATAAAAACCGGCCAGAATATTGGCTATCCCCAGCCCGGCGCTCTCGCGATTCTTATTCGACGGCGTAACCGTCAGGTCATCCACCAGACGGGCGGTTAACAACGACTCCATTAATCCGACAAAAGCGATGCTCAGCGCGCAGGGCCAGATAATCGCCAGCGTTTGCAGGTTGAGCGGTACCAATAACTGCGTGAATCCCGGCAGGCCGCCGCGCATTGAACCTTCGTCACCGACGGTCGGTAATAGTTGTCCGCTGGTGACAGTGAACACCGTCAGCAGCACGATGGCGATAAGCGGCGCGGGGATCGCTTTAATAAACCGCGGAACCCACAGCACAATCAGCAGGGTCAGGACAAACAGCCCCCAGATTAGCGGGCTTTTTCCCCAGAAATGCGGGACCTGGGCAAAGAAAATCAAAATACCCAGCGCGTTCACAAAACCGGTCATGACGGCTGTAGGAATGAATCGCATCAGACGCGCCATCCCCAATACGCCAAACATGATCTGAATAATCCCGGCCAGCACCACCGCAGGCAGGATGTACTGGACGCCGTGTTGATGCACCATCGGGCCAATCACCAGCGCGACCGATCCTGCCGCTGCGGTAACCATTGCCGGACGGCCACCTAAAAATGACATTGCCAGGCACAGTACGACTGAGGCTATCAGGCTGACTTTAGGATCGACGCCGGCGATAACGGAAAAAGAGATCACTTCCGGGATCAGCGCCAGGGCGGTTACCACACCGGCCAGCGTTTCGCGAACCAGTAAACGGGGTTGGCGCAGCACTGCGCGCGTCGCGTGCTCCGCTACTGCGACAGAGGTGGGTTGAGTTGCAGACATCGTTACTCTTAGGTCAAAAATGGCCCGATACAGCAGACCGACAGGCATCCGTGCGGTGAATAGCAAAGCGCAGCATAGTACCTGTCTGACGGATCGGTTTCCAGAAATGATTGTCAATAACCGTATAAATTATCAACGTATTAATAACATTTTTAAAAATTAAATATAATTTATAAACAATATTTAAATATTTTTACTTAAGTGTTACCGTTGATACCGCTCGATTTTCACCTGTATTAAAAGCAAAAAGCGATACTAAAAGTAAGGCATTAACATTATGAAAAAAGTGACTGCCATGCTCTTCACCATGGCCGTTGGGCTGAATGTTGTCTCGATGGCGGCAAAAGCGAAAGCGGCGGAAGAGCAGGAAACGGATGTACTGTTGATTGGCGGCGGCATCATGAGCGCCACGCTGGGAACCTATTTACAGGAGCTGGAACCGCAATGGTCAATGACCATGGTTGAGCGACTGGATGGTGTAGCGCAGGAAAGCTCAAACGGCTGGAATAACGCCGGAACAGGCCACTCCGCACTGATGGAGCTGAACTACACGCCTAAAAAGGCCGACGGTAGCATCAGCATTGAAAAGGCAGTCGAAATCAACGAAGCCTTCCAGATCTCCCGCCAGTTTTGGGCCTATCAGGTCAATAATGGCGTAATGCATGAACCACGCTCATTTATCACCACCGTTCCGCACATGAGTTTTGTCTGGGGTGACGAGAACGTGAACTTCCTGCGTGCCCGTTACACCGCACTGCAGCAGAGCACGTTATTCCGTGGCATGCGTTATTCCGAAGATCACGCGCAGATTAAAGAGTGGGCGCCGCTGGTCATGGAAGGCCGCGATCCGAAGCAGAAAGTCGCGGCAACGCGTACCGAGATTGGTACTGACGTAAACTACGGCGAAATCACGCGCCAGCTGATTGCCTCGTTGCAGAAAAAGCCCAACTTTGCGCTGCAACTGAGTACCGAAGTGCGTGGCTTTAAACGCAATGCCGACAATAGCTGGACCGTCACGGTCGCCGATCTGAAAAATAACGAAGCGGAACACGATATCAAGGCGAAGTTTGTCTTTATCGGTGCCGGTGGCGCTGCGCTGAAGCTGTTGCAGGAAACCGACATTCCGGAAGCGAAAGGTTATGCCGGATTCCCGGTTGGCGGGCAGTTCCTGGTTGCGGATAATCCGGACGTGGTGAATCGCCACCTGGCGAAAGTGTACGGTCAGGCCTCCGTTGGCGCGCCGCCGATGTCCGTGCCGCACATCGATACCCGTATCCTTGATGGCAAACGCGTCGTACTGTTTGGGCCATTCGCGACATTCTCCACCAAGTTCCTGAAAAACGGTTCATTGTGGGATCTGCTCAGCTCGACCACCACCTCGAACTTTATGCCGATGGTCAACGTGGGTCTGGATAACTTCGATCTGGTGAAATATCTGGTAAGCCAGGTGATGCTCAGCGATGACGACCGTTTTGCCGCGCTGCAAGAGTACTATCCGCAGGCGAAAAAAGAAGACTGGCGTTTATGGCAGGCGGGCCAGCGTGTGCAGATCATTAAAAGTGATGCGGAGAAGGGCGGTGTGTTGCGTCTGGGTACCGAAGTCGTCAGCGATAAAGAGGGCACCATTGCCGCGCTGCTGGGCGCTTCTCCGGGTGCATCAACCGCGGCGCCGATTATGCTGCATCTGATGGAAAAAGTGTTTAAAGATAAAGTGGCCAGCCCTGAATGGCAGGCGAAACTGAAAACCATTATTCCGTCTTATGGTACCAAGCTGAACGGTAACGTTGAGGCTACGGAACAAGAGCTGCAATACACCAGTGACGTTCTGGGGCTGAAATATGACAAGCCGCAGGCTGCTGATGAAGCGCCGAAACCTCAGCTGAAACCTCAGGCGCAACCGCAGCCTGAGCAGAAAGCTGTAGCGGATATCGCACTGTAAAATAAAATGCCGGATAAGGCGGTACGCCGCCCTCCGGCACATTCTTACTTATCGCGCGACTGCGTCCTGAATCTTCTCTTCCGCTTTCCAGATACGGTATTTCACTTCCACGTTCTCCGGCGTATAGACCACAATCGGTAACTTGCTGTTGTAGCGCAGCATGCCGTCATCACCCAGATACGCGGTAATAAATTTCTTCTCTTTCTTACCGTCCGGGCAGGCCATCATGGTTGAAACCGGAGACGTCACTTTGTCGAAGACATAGTAGTCATATCCCCAACCTTCCAGCGTTTTGCTGTCCAGTTCTCCGCCCAGGCGGTGTTGGTTGCAGTCAACTTCCAGCGTTTGTCCGATTAGCAGTTCTACTTTCAGAGTAGATTCATCTTTCTCAGGAGTAAGCTGGATAACCTGGCGCTTCATACCCTTTTCCGCCTTAGGATAAGGGGCGACTTTTTCCAGCGGCTGAGCGCCGGCATCGTTACTGGCAGCCCATGCAGAGGCGCTGGCAAAGGCGGCGAAAAGTACGGCAGGGACAATTGTTTTCATCTTATTGTTCACAGTGTTTCCTTTCTTCTGTCTTATGAACGAGTCTGGGGCAGGTTAACATATTTACATAATCGATTAAGCTGGATTTACTTATATTTTAAGTGTATTTGGTATATGTCTGCTTTCAGACTAGCGATATATTCTAAGAATAATCTTAATTATAAAATCATTCTCTTTTTGAGTGGTTCGTTATATACGGTTTTATATAACTCATTGAAATGTGAGCAAAAGCGCATTTTTTCCCGCCAACTCAACACTCCTTTGATCCGGCAACAGCATTTACCCCGATTGGGGTATGCACCTCTAACACATCCTGAAATATCTTACGACTAAAAATAACTACTCATAAATAGTGCAGTTTTTTATGTCGTTCAACCCGCCAGGGAAGGGCGTCATTATGGAAGGACAATGTCATGGTTGATTTATCCCGTCGAGGCATGTTGACAGGCAGTTGGCGAAACGCCAACTCAGGGATCCGTCCGCCCTGGAGCAAGGAAGACTCTCACTTTCTGGCCCATTGCCTTCGTTGTGACGCCTGCATCCAGGCGTGTGAAACCGACATCCTGCAGCGAGGCCAGGGCGGTTACCCTAGCGTAAATTTCAAACACGGCGAGTGTAGCTTTTGCTATGCCTGCGCAGAGGCCTGTTCTGAATCCCTTTTTCTTCCGCGCCACACCAGGGCATGGGATCTGAATTTTACGATTGGGGAAAACTGTCTCGCACATCAGTCCGTTGAATGCCATCGCTGTCAGGATAGCTGTGAACCCATGGCTATAACCTTTCGTCCCACGCTGTCCGGCATTTATCAGCCGCAGCTCGACAATCAGGACTGTAACGGATGTGGCGCATGTGTCGCTATCTGCCCGGTATCAGCCATTAACGCGGAGTACAACCATGGACAATAACTGGCAGGTCTGCAGCCTGGTCGTTCAGGCCAAAAGTCAGCATATCAATGATATCGCCACGCAGTTGCGTTCATTCCCAGGTTGCGAAGTTGCACTCAGCGATGTGGAAAGCGGTCAACTGATCGTGGTGGTGGAAGCTGAGCACAGCGAAACGTTAATGAAAACTATTGAGTCAGTGCGCAACGTTGCGGGCGTGCTGGCGGTGTCGCTGGTTTATCACCAGCAGGATGAGCAAGGTGAGGAAACACCATGAAACTCAGTCGTCGTAGCTTTATGAAAGCTAACGCCGTTGCGGCCGCTGCGGCGGCTGCCGGGTTAAGCGTGCCGGGCGTAGCCCGTGCGGTAGTCGGTCAGCAAGAAGCCATCAAATGGGACAAAGCCCCGTGCCGTTTTTGCGGGACGGGCTGTGGCGTATTGGTCGGGACGCAGCAAGGGCGTGTTGTGGCATGCCAGGGCGATCCGGATGCGCCGGTTAACCGTGGGCTTAACTGCATCAAAGGTTACTTCCTGCCGAAAATCATGTACGGAAAAGACCGTTTAACGCAGCCGATGCTGCGCATGAAGGACGGTAAGTATCACAAAGAAGGCGAGTTCACCCCGATTAGCTGGGATCAGGCCTTTGACGTGATGGAAGAGAAATTCAAAACGTCCCTGAAAGAGAAAGGCCCGGAGTCTATCGGTATGTTCGGCTCGGGTCAGTGGACGATTTGGGAAGGTTATGCCGCTGCCAAATTGTTTAAAGCGGGTTTCCGTTCGAATAACATCGACCCGAACGCGCGTCACTGCATGGCGTCAGCGGTAGTCGGCTTTATGCGTACCTTCGGTATGGATGAACCGATGGGCTGCTATGACGATATCGAGCATGCAGATGCTTTCGTCCTGTGGGGCGCGAATATGGCGGAGATGCACCCGATCCTGTGGTCGCGCATCACCAACCGTCGTCTGTCCGATCCCAATGTTAATGTCGCAGTGCTCTCCACCTTCCAGCACCGCAGCTTTGAGCTGGCGGATAACGGCATGGTCTTTACGCCGCAAACCGATCTGGTGATCCTCAACTACATCGCTAACTACATCATTCAAAACAATGCGATCAACCAGGATTTCTTTAGCAAGCACGTTAATCTGCGTAAAGGCGTGACGGACATCGGCTACGGTCTGCGTCCAACCCATCCGCTGGAAAAAGCGGCGAAAAACCCGGGATCCGATGCCTCTGAGCCGATGAGCTTTGAGGACTACAAAGCCTTTGTTGCCGAGTACACGCTGGATAAAACCGCCGAAATGACCGGCGTACCGAAAGATCAGCTGGAACAGCTGGCGCAGCTGTATGCCGATCCGAAGAAAAAAGTCATCTCCTACTGGACGATGGGCTTCAACCAGCATACCCGCGGCGTGTGGGCCAACAACCTGGTCTATAACCTGCACCTGTTGACCGGTAAAATCTCCCAGCCAGGCTGCGGTCCGTTCTCTTTGACCGGTCAGCCTTCCGCCTGCGGTACCGCGCGTGAAGTCGGTACGTTCTCCCATCGTCTGCCTGCGGACATGGTGGTTACGAACGAAAAACACCGCGATATCTGCGAGAAGCACTGGAATATTCCGGCGGGGACCATTCCGGCAAAAATCGGTCTGCATGCCGTGGCGCAAGACCGTGCGCTGAAAGATGGCAAGCTCAATGTCTACTGGGCGATGTGTACCAACAACATGCAGGCCGGTCCGAACATCAACGAAGAGCGTATGCCGGGCTGGCGCGATCCGCGCAACTTCATCATCGTCTCCGATCCGTACCCGACGGTCAGCGCTCTGTCGGCCGACCTGATCCTGCCGACCGCGATGTGGGTAGAGAAAGAAGGTGCTTACGGTAACGCGGAACGCCGTACACAGTTCTGGCGTCAGCAGATTAAAGCGCCGGGTGAATCGAAATCGGATCTGTGGCAACTGGTGCAGTTCTCTCGTCGCTTCAAAACAGAAGAAGTGTGGCCGGAAGCGCTGTTGGCACAGAAACCGGAACTGCGCGGAAAAACGCTGTATGACGTACTGTTTGCCACGCCTGCAGTGACGAAATTCCCGGTGGCTGAACTGGCTGAAGATCAGCTGAACGATGAATCCCGCGAGCTGGGCTTCTATCTGCAAAAAGGACTGTTCGAAGAGTACGCCTGGTTTGGCCGCGGTCACGGGCATGACCTTGCGCCATTTGACGATTACCACAAAGCGCGCGGTTTACGCTGGCCGGTCGTTGAGGGCAAAGAGACCCAGTGGCGCTACAGCGAAGGCAACGACCCTTACGTGAAAGCGGGTGAAAGCTACAAGTTCTACGGTAAGCCGGACGGCAAAGCGGTCATCTTCGCGCTGCCATTTGAACCTGCCGCAGAAGCGCCGGATAAAGAGTACGACCTGTGGCTGTCTACCGGACGTGTGCTGGAGCACTGGCATACCGGCAGCATGACGCGTCGCGTACCTGAGCTGCACCGTGCTTTCCCGGAAGCTGTGCTGTTTATCCATCCGCTGGATGCAAAAGCACGCGATCTGCGCCGTGGCGACAAAGTCAAAGTGGTTTCCCGTCGTGGTGAAGTTATCTCGATAGTTGAAACGCGCGGGCGTAACCGTCCACCGCAGGGGCTGGTCTACATGCCGTTCTTCGACGCCGCACAGCTGGTGAACAACCTGACGCTGGATGCGACGGATCCGCTCTCCAAAGAGACGGATTTCAAGAAGTGCGCTGTGAAACTGGCGAAGGTGTAACGCGTTATGTCCCGGTCAGCAAAACCCCAAAATGGCCGCCGCCGCTTTCTGCGCGATATGGTTCGCGCAGCGGGCGGACTGGCCGTCGTTGGCGTGGCGCTGGGGTTGCAACAGCAAACCGCACGTGCAACCGGCGTGCGGCTACGCCCGCCAGGCGCACTGAGTGAGGAGGCATTCGCCAGTGCCTGCGTGCGCTGTGGTCAGTGCGTTCAGGCCTGCCCGTATGACACGCTGAAGCTGGCGACGCTTGCCTCAGGGCTGGCTGCTGGTACGCCGTATTTTGTCGCGCGTGATATTCCCTGCGAAATGTGTGAAGACATTCCGTGCGCCAAAGTTTGCCCCAGCGGTGCGTTGGACAGGGACATTGAATCTATTGACGATTCACGCATGGGGCTGGCGGTACTGCTGGATCACGAAAACTGCCTCAACTATCAGGGATTACGCTGCGACGTTTGCTATCGCGAATGCCCGAAAATCGATGAGGCTATCACCCTGGAGCTGGACCGCAACATGCGTACCGGCAAGCATGCGCGGTTTATTCCGACCGTACACAGCGACGCCTGTACCGGCTGCGGGAAATGCGAAAAAGTGTGCGTCCTGGAGCAGCCAGCAATAAAAGTGCTGCCCCTGTCGCTGGCGAAAGGGGAGTTAGGACACCATTACCGCTTCGGTTGGCTGGAGGGGAACAATGGCAAATCGTAAACGTGACGCCGGGCGTGAAGCGCAGGCAAAAAAAGGATGGTGGAAGAGTCATCGCTGGCTGGTGCTGCGTCGTCTGAGCCAGTTTCTGATACTGGCGATGTTCCTTAGCGGCCCGTGGCTTGGCGTCTGGATCCTGCATGGCAATTACAGTAGCAGCCTGTTGCTGGACTCCATCCCGTTCACCGATCCGCTGATTACCCTGCAAAGCCTGGCCAGCGGACACCTGCCGGCGACGGTTGCGTTAACGGGGGCGGTCATCATCACGGTGCTGTATGCCCTGGCGGGTAAGCGACTGTTTTGCAGTTGGGTTTGTCCCATGAACCCTGTCACCGATTTAGCCAGCTGGTTGCGCAGAAGGTTTGACCTGAATCAGTCTGCAACCCTGCCGCGCCATATACGGTACGTCCTGCTGGTGGTTATCCTGGTCGGTTCCGCCGTGACCGGTACGCTGCTGTGGGAGTGGATAAACCCAGTCTCCCTGCTCGGACGGAGTCTGGTCATGGGATTTGGCAGCGGGGCGCTGCTGATCCTCGCGCTGTTTTTATTTGATCTACTGGTCGTTGAGCATGGCTGGTGCGGGCATCTTTGCCCACTGGGTGCGCTGTATAGCGTGGTGGGGAGTAAAGGTGCATTAACCGTTTCGGCAAAAGAACGTAACAGATGTAACCGCTGTATGGATTGTTTTCATGTTTGCCCGGAACCGCATGTGCTACGTGCGCCGGTGCTGGATGAGCAAAGTCCGGTGCAGGTAACCAGCCGCGATTGCATGGCCTGCGGTCGCTGTGTGGATGTCTGTTCTGAGGATGTTTTTACAATAACAACACGATGGAGTTCGGGAGCGAAATCATGAAAAGCCATGACCTGATTAAAGCGCTGAGTCAATGGACGGCTGCGCTGGCCCTGGTAGTCAGTGGGGCCGTTTGGGCTGCAAACGGAGTGGATCTGAGCCAGTCACCGGAAGTCTCAGGAACACAAGAAGGGGCGATTCGCATGCCGAAAGAGCAAGTGCGTATGCCGCTGAACTATGTGAATCAGCCGCCGATGGTTCCGCACAGCGTTGAAGGGTATCAGGTGACGACTAACACTAACCGCTGCCTGCAATGTCACGGTGTGGAAAGCTATCGCACCACCGGTGCGCCACGTATCAGTCCGACGCACTTTATGGACAGCGACGGTAAGGTATTGGCTGAAGTCGCGCCGCGTCGTTATTTCTGCCTGCAATGTCACGTGCCGCAGGCTGACGCCGCGCCGATTGTTGAAAATACCTTCACCCCCTCGAAAGGTTACGGGAAATAAGAGGTCATTATGGAAAATTCTAACCGTAAACCAGGCTGGATTAAGCGCGTCTGGCAATGGTGGCGTCGCCCCAGCCGTCTGGCGCTCGGCACGCTGTTGTTAATCGGCTTTGTGGGCGGCATTATTTTCTGGGGCGGCTTTAATACCGGTATGGAAAAGGCCAATACAGAAGAGTTCTGCATTAGCTGTCACGAAATGCGCAATACGGTGTACCAGGAATACATGGAAACCGTACACTACAACAACCGTAGTGGTGTGCGAGCGACTTGCCCTGATTGCCACGTCCCACATGAGTGGGGTCCGAAAATGATTCGTAAGATCAAGGCCAGTAAAGAGCTGTACGCGAAAGCACTGGGGCTGATAGATACACCGCAGAAATTTGAAGACCATCGTTTAACGATGGCGCAAAATGAGTGGCGGCGTATGAAAGATAACAATTCGCAAGAGTGTCGAAACTGTCACAACTTCGAGTTTATGGATTTAACCGCCCAGAAAGGCGTTGCGGCCAAAATGCACGACCAGGCCGTGAAAGACGGGCAAACCTGTATTGACTGTCATAAAGGGATAGCGCACAAACTGCCTGATATGCGCGAAGTCAAACCGGGATTTTAACAGGATGTAGATAACCAGGTATGCTTGAAGCCAGAGAATTACTTTGCGAGCGGGATGACAGAATACTGTTCAGCGATTTGTCATTTCGCGTCAACGCAGGGGAATGGGTACAAATTACCGGCAGCAACGGCGCAGGGAAAACCACTTTGCTGCGGTTACTTACCGGGCTGGCGCGTCCCGACGCAGGGGAGGTTTGCTGGCAAGAGCAACCGCTGCATCACGTGCGGGACAGCTACCATCAACAACTGCTGTGGATCGGACATCAGCCGGGGATAAAAACCCGGCTTTCGGCGTTGGAAAACCTGCGTTTCTTCCACCATGACGGCGACGTCGCACAGTGTCTGGCTGCGCTGGCGCAGGCGGGGCTTGCCGGATATGAAGACATCCCGGTGAATCAACTCTCCGCCGGACAACAGCGGCGCGTGGCGCTGGCCCGTTTGTGGCTGACCCGCGCCCGGCTGTGGATCCTCGACGAACCCTTTACCGCCATTGATGTGAACGGCGTTGAGCGACTGACTCAGCGTATGGCGCAGCATACGGAGCAGGGCGGTATTGTTATTCTCACCACCCACCAACCGCTCAATGTCGAGACCGATAAAGTGCGACGTATTGCGCTGACCAGCGAGAGGGCAACGCAATGATGTGGCGAATCTTCCGTTTAGAACTACGAGTTGCGTTTCGTCATAGTGCGGAAATCGCCAATCCTTTATGGTTCTTCCTGATTGTTATTACGCTGTTCCCGCTGAGCATTGGGCCGGAGCCGCAACTGCTGGCACGTATTGCACCGGGCATCATCTGGGTTGCGGCGCTGCTGGCGTCGTTGCTGGCGCTGGAGCGCCTGTTTCGTGATGATCTGCAGGACGGCAGCCTTGAGCAACTGATGCTGCTGCCGTTGCCGCTGCCGGCAGTGGTGCTGGCGAAAGTGATGGCGCACTGGGTCGTAACCGGCCTGCCGCTGCTGATCCTCTCGCCGCTGGTGGCGTTGCTGCTGGGCATGGATATGTACGGCTGGAAAATTATGGCGCTGACCTTGTTACTCGGGACGCCGACGCTGGGCTTCCTCGGCGCGCCGGGCGTGGGGTTGACGGTGGGCTTAAAGCGCGGCGGCGTACTGTTAAGCGTGCTGGTACTCCCGCTCACCATACCCTTACTGATTTTTGCGACCGCGGCGATGGATGCGGCTTCCATGCACTTACCGGTTGAAGGGTACATGGCGATTCTGGGTGCGTTGCTGGTCGGCAGCGCCACGCTAAGCCCGTTTGCCACAGCTGCGGCGTTACGGATAAGCGTGCAGTAGCGCAGTTGAGATATGCAGGCCGGGCAAGGTGCTCCGGCACAATGGATATTAATTTACGGAGTCTGGTGACTGAACTATGTGGAAAACACTTCATCAATTGGCGATGCCTCCTCGGCTCTATCAGATCTGCGGCTGGTTTATCCCGTGGCTGGCGATTGCCAGCGCGGTGGTACTGATAACCGGATTGATCTGGGGCTTTGGCTTCGCGCCTGCGGATTATCAGCAGGGGCAGAGCTATCGCATTATTTATCTGCACGTTCCGGCAGCAATCTGGTCGATGGGTATTTATGCATCGATGGCCGTTGCCGCGTTTATTGGCCTGGTCTGGCAGATGAAAATGGCCAATCTGGCGCTGGCCGCGATGGCGCCCATTGGTGCCGTGTTTACCTTTATTGCGCTGGTGACGGGCTCTGCATGGGGCAAACCGATGTGGGGCACCTGGTGGGTCTGGGATGCCCGACTCACCTCTGAACTGGTGCTGCTGTTTCTCTACGTTGGCGCCATTGCGCTGTGGCATGCCTTTGACGACCGCCGTCTGGCTGGTCGCGCTGCCGGCATTCTGGTGCTGATTGGCGTGGTCAACTTGCCGATTATTCACTACTCGGTCGAGTGGTGGAATACGCTGCATCAGGGGTCGACCCGTATGCAGCAGAGTATCGATCCGGCAATGCGCGCGCCGCTGCGTCTGGCGATCGTCGGCTACCTGTTACTGTTTGTCACGCTGGCGCTGATGCGCATGCGTAACCTGATTTTGATGATGGAAAAACGCCGCCCGTGGGTGAGCGAACTGATCTTAAAAAGAGGCCGCCAATGACCCCTGCATTTGCATCATGGAGTGATTTTTTCGCGATGGGCGGTTACGCCTTGTATGTCTGGCTGGCTGTGGCGATGAGCATTGTCCCGCTGGTGGCGCTGGTGCTGCATTCTGCGTTACAGCATCGTGCAATCTTACGCGGTGTCGCGCAGCAGCGGGCGAGAGAAGCGCGCATGCGCGCGGCGCAAGTGCAACGGGAGGCGGCGTGAATATTCGACGTAAAAATCGGTTATGGATAGCCTGCGCGGTCCTGGCAGGTCTGGCTTTAACCATTTCGCTGGTGCTCTACGCGCTGCGTTCCAATATCGACCTGTTCTATACGCCGGGAGAAATACTCTACGGTAAGCGCGAAACGCAGCAAATGCCTGAAGTCGGCCAGCGCCTGCGCGTGGGCGGTATGGTTATGCCTGGCAGCGTAAAGCGCGATCCGCAGTCGCTGAAGGTGAATTTCAGCATCTATGACGCCGAAGGTGTGGTGGATGTCACCTATGAAGGCATTCTGCCGGATCTGTTCCGCGAAGGGCAGGGCGTCGTCGTTCAGGGCGAACTGGACGGGGGAAATCATGTGCAGGCCAAAGAAGTGCTTGCTAAACATGATGAAAATTACACCCCGCCGGAAGTCGAAAAAGCGATGCAGGAAAACCACCGTCGCCCGGAAAGTGTTTATAAGGATAAAACGTCATGATGCCTGAAATTGGCAATGCGCTGTTGTGCCTTGCGCTTGGCGTTGCATTACTGCTGTCGGTCTATCCGCTGTGGGGCGTAGCGCGCGGCGACGTGCGGATGATGGCCTCCGCGCGTCCCTTTGCCTGGGTACTGTTTATCTGTGTGATGGGGGCGTTCCTGATTCTGGTCAACGCCTTCGTGGTTAATGACTTTACCGTGACCTACGTCGCCAGCAACTCCAACACCCAGCTTCCGGTCTGGTATCGGGTGGCGGCGACGTGGGGGGCGCATGAAGGCTCGTTGCTGCTGTGGGTGCTGCTGATGAGCGGCTGGACGTTCGCCGTTGCGGCGTTCAGCCAGCGCATGCCGCTGGATATCGTCGCCCGCGTGCTGGCAGTCATGGGAATGGTCAGCGTCGGTTTCCTGCTATTTATTCTGTTTACCTCCAACCCGTTTGC
Source organism: Citrobacter sp. RHBSTW-00599 (assembly GCF_013784065.1). Lineage (NCBI taxonomy): Bacteria > Pseudomonadati > Pseudomonadota > Gammaproteobacteria > Enterobacterales > Enterobacteriaceae > Citrobacter > Citrobacter sp. RHBSTW-00599. Next base: position 1,740,229 of record NZ_CP056717.1, read on the forward strand.
CCGCACGTTGCCGAACTTCCCGATTGAAGGACGTGACCTGAACCCGCTGTTGCAGGATCCGGGGCTGATTTTCCATCCGCCGCTGCTGTACATGGGGTATGTCGGCTTCTCGGTCGCCTTTGCATTTGCGATTGCTGCGCTGATGAGCGGTCGACTGGACAGCACATTCGCCCGTTTTTCGCGTCCGTGGACGCTGGCGGCGTGGGTGTTTCTGACGCTGGGCATTGTGCTCGGTTCGGCCTGGGCCTATTACGAGCTGGGCTGGGGCGGCTGGTGGTTCTGGGATCCGGTTGAAAACGCCTCGTTTATGCCATGGCTGGTGGGAACGGCGCTGATGCACTCGTTGTCGGTAACCGAACAGCGCGCCAGCTTTAAAGCCTGGACGCTGTTGCTGTCAATCTGCGCATTCTCACTTTGTCTGTTAGGTACTTTCCTGGTGCGCTCCGGCGTACTGGTGTCGGTACATGCTTTCGCCTCCGATCCGTCGCGCGGGATGTTTATTCTGGCCTTTATGGTGCTGGTAATTGGCGGCTCCCTGCTGCTGTTTGCAGTGCGCGGTCACAAGGTTCGCTCACGGGTAAACAACGCGCTGTGGTCGCGTGAATCGCTGCTGCTGGGGAATAACGTCCTGCTGATTGCCGCCATGCTGGTGGTGCTACTGGGCACGCTGCTGCCGCTGGTGCACAAACAGCTGGGACTGGGCAGCATTTCGATTGGCGAGCCGTTTTTCAACACCATGTTCACCTGGCTGATGGCGCCGTTCGCACTGTTGTTGGGGATTGGGCCATTAGTGCGCTGGGGCCGTGACCGACCGCGTAAACTGAAAACGTTATTGCTTATCGCGTTTGTCACCACCCTTGTTCTGTCGCTGCTGCTGCCGTGGCTGCTTGAGGATCGCATTGCCGCCATGACAGTGGTGGGGCTGGCGATGGCGTGCTGGATATTCGTACTGGCGATGTCCGAAGCGTTCCTGCGTATTTCCCGTGGGACAAAGCTGACGCCAAGCTACTGGGGCATGGTATCGGGTCACGTTGGGCTGGCGATTACCATTGTTGGTATTGCCTTTAGCCAGAACTACAGCGTTGAACGCGATGTGCGCATGAAAGCGGGTGATAGCGTTAGTATCCATAACTATCAGTTCACTTTCCGCGAAGTGAAAGATATTACCGGGCCAAACTACCGGGGCGGCGTTGCCATTATTGGCGTTACCCGAGACGGTAAGCCGGAAGCCACGCTGCATGCGGAAAAACGCTTCTATAACAGCACCAGTTCGATGATGACCGAAGCGGCAATTGACGGTGGATTCACGCGCGATCTGTACGCTGCGCTGGGTGAAGAACTGGATAATGGCGCATGGGCTGTACGCCTGTACTACAAACCGTTTATTCGCTGGATTTGGGCCGGAGGATTGCTGATGGCGCTGGGCGGGTTGTTCTGCCTGTTTGATCCACGCTATCGCCAGCGGACGCGACCTCGCGCCGCGGTGCAAAAAAATGCGTCGGAGGCTGTATGAAGCGCAACGCACTGTTAATTCCGTTTATTATTTTTCTCATCATTGCGGCGGCGCTGTTGTGGCAGCTCGCGCGTAACGCTCAGGGCGACGATCCCACTAATCTGGAATCGGCGCTGATCGGCAAACCTGTTCCGACATTCCGCCTGGAGTCACTGGAAAATCCGGGTCAGCACTATCAGGCCGATGTGCTGACGCAGGGCAAACCGGTATTGCTGAACGTCTGGGCGACCTGGTGCCCGACCTGTCGCGCCGAGCATCAGTATCTGAATCAGCTGTCTGCGCAAGGCGTGCGGGTAGTGGGTCTGAACTATAAAGATGATCGTCAGAAAGCCATTGTCTGGCTGAAAGAGCTGGGTAATCCTTACTCATTAAGTCTGTTTGACGGCGACGGTATGCTCGGTCTGGATCTTGGCGTGTACGGTGCTCCGGAGACGTTCCTGATCGACGGCAAAGGCATTATTCGCTATCGCCATGCCGGCGATCTGAACGCCCGGGTGTGGGAGAGCGAGATCAAACCGTTATGGGACAAGTACAGTAAGGAGGCTGCGCAATGAGATTTTTACTGGGCCTGCTAATGCTGGTTATCTCGGGATCCGCGCTTGCGACTATCGACGTGATGCAGTTTAAGGACGAAGCGCAGGAGCAGCAGTTCCGCCAGCTTACTGAACAACTGCGTTGTCCTAAATGCCAGAACAACAGCATTGCCGATTCTAACTCGATGATTGCCACCGACCTGCGTCAGAAAGTGTACGAACTGATGCAGGAAGGAAAAAGCCAGAAAGAAATTGTCGATTACATGGTGGCGCGCTACGGCAACTTCGTCACGTACGATCCGCCGTTAACGCCGCTTACCGTGCTGCTGTGGGTGATGCCGGTGGTAGCGATTGGTCTGGGGGGCTGGATTATTTTCGCCCGTACTCGCCGACGCGTCCGTGTGAAACAGGAAGCGTTTCCTGACGATGTTATTCCGAATGGCAAGCGCGGTGGATTCGGGTTGTTTGTGCCTGGTATCGTGGTGGCGCTGGTGGTTGGCGCAGTAAGCTATTACCAAACCGGCAGCTATAAGCAGGTTCAGGTCTGGCAGCAGGCCACTGCTCAGGCTCCGGCGTTGCTGGAGCGGGCATTGGATCCGAAAGCGGAACCGCTCAATGAAGAAGATATGGCGCGTCTGGCGCTGGGGCTGCGCACACGTTTACAAGCCGATCCCGCAAATGTTGAAGGCTGGATCATGCTTGGACGCATTGGCATGGTTCTCGGTAACGCCAGTACGGCCACTGAAGCCTATGCCAATGCCTATCGACTGGATCCTAAAAACAGCGATGCGGCGCTGGGCTATGCGGAAGCGCTGACCCGTTCTTCCGATCCTGATGATAACCGTCGGGGAGGGGAGCTGTTACGCCAACTGGTGCGTGGCGAACATGCCAACGTGCGAGTTCTCAGCATGTACGCTTTCAACGCCTTTGAACAGCAGCGCTTCGGCGAGGCGGTTGCGGCGTGGGAGATGATGCTGAAACTATTACCTGCCAACGATACCCGTCGGGCGGTAATAGAACGGAGTATTAAGCAGGCGATGGAGCAGCTAACGCCGCAGGAGAAATAAGTATCCAGAATAGCCCCGATAGCGCTTCGCATATCGGGGCTATCCGGCCTCTTCATGGATTACTGCATTCCACGCGTTTGTAAAAACAGGATAGTGGCAGCAACGCGAGAGCGCACATTGAGTTTGCGCAGCAGGTTGCGAATATGCACTTTCACGGTCTGTTCGGAAATATTCAGCACTGACGCAATCTGTTTGTTCGACAGCCCCTGAGCCAGTTCATGCAATACATCCAGTTCACGTTCGGTGAGAATGCTGAAGGGATCTTCTTGTGCGCCGAACAGATCGCGTTCGCGCAGATATTCGCTGACGCGTGTGCTAAAAGCTTTACCGCCTTTGGCGCCACTGCGAATGGCCTCCAGCAAGACTTCAGGATCGCTGTCTTTGAGTAAATAACCATCCGCGCCGGCATCAATTAAGGCGTACACATCGCTGGCGGCATCCGAGACGGTAAGAATAATAATTTGCGCGGTGACGCCATCCCGGCGCAGCGCATTCAGGGTGTCCAGTCCGCTCATGCCTTTCATATTGAGATCCAGCAGGATCACATCCAGGTCCAGACGGTTAGCCAGATCGATAGCGCTGGCACCGTCACCTGCTTCCGCGACTACGTTAAATGCGGGATCCAGTTGCAATAATTGACTAATTCCTCGCCGCATTAGTGGGTGGTCGTCGACAATCAGCACCCGAAAAGGCGTTGCTTCAGGCATACTATTCTCCTGAGTTTTTATTAGTATCATTATTGTTTTCAGCGCATCACTCGTCTAGTTTCATCGCGCTGATGAGAGGGTAAATTTTACCCCAATTTGTGCATGGGTAAGTAGTAAAACCTGTGCTAAAGGCCGGGGTAATAATAAGGAACGTGGAATCGCGGGAATAAAAAAACCAACCATGAAGGTTGGTTTTTCTGGGATTTTTGGTCGGCACGAGAGGATTTGAACCTCCGACCCCCGACACCCCATGACGGTGCGCTACCAGGCTGCGCTACGTGCCGACGCTATGGCTGCTAATACTACTGCTTTCCGCTGCGAATGCAAGGGGAAGCATCGCTAAGTGATTTATAATTAATCAGTTAGCAATAAATCGTTTCTCATCCGTCAGAACCTGTAGCAGCAGGCTTAGCTGCGGTTTCTGATCTTTTATTTTTTCGCCGCGTAAATCATAGGTCTGATAATTACCGTTGTTGTTCAGCACCAGCGTCATCTCTGGCGTCGTAACTGCCATCGTGCTGCCGTCGGCGGCGGTAACCCAGTAATGGCGGCGGTTTGCATTGAACAGATCCTGCCCCTGCGAGTATTCGTTAGCAGGCGTGCTGACGTGCAGCAGGCGCTGCATGAGCGTTGTCATCAGGTCTGTATGATCGGTCAGGCTATTGATGCGTTGGGCAGGCGTTCCCGGCCAGTGAATAACCAGCGGAACCTGCAGATGACCGCGCGACCAGGCAAAATTGTTCTCTTCTTGAGTCAGCGGCACGCCCCGACCTGCGGTAATAATCACCACCGTGTTGTTCAGTTTACCGGAGTCGCGCAGGGCACTAAGAACACGGTTAATATTGGCATCCACATCCTGAGCGGCGCTGGCATAGCGTTTGGCAAAGTTCTTCTGGTTGCTGTTATCAAGGTTCGTCCCGTTAAAGGAGACCCACGAGAACCAGCGGTTATCTTCCTGCGCGTAGCGTCCCAGCCAGTTAATCCACTGGCTTGCGGTTTGTTCGTCAGATTGCGTTTGTACGCTTGGCATGGAGAAGTCTGACAGCAGCGCCTGGCGATACAGCGGGCTGGTAAAGCCATCCGAGGAGAATAGCCCTAACTGGTAACCCTGCTGGTTCAGTGCAGTAATCAGCGCCGCAGGCGTACGGGTCGACAAAATGCCGTCCATGTAGCTTGGCGAGACACCATAGAACAGGCCAAAGACCCCGTTATCCGTGGTGTTGCCTGAGCTCATGTGACGCGTAAACGAGATATTCTGCCCGGCGAATTCAGCCAGCGCAGGCATCTGTTTTTCAAAGCGTGAGTAGTTCAGACCGTCGACGGTAATCAGCAGCACGTTCTGACCGGTGCCCATATCGCGATAGCGCAGTTCGCTGAGCGGGTACTGCACGGAAACCGCTTCCGGATTGCCCTGTTCGATCAGGCGTCGCTGATACTCTTGCGCATCCAGCAGGCCATGTTTTTCCAGGAATTTACGTGCCGTCATCGGGTAGGAGAGCGGCAGATTCGCACGCTGCATGGTAATCGGGCGATAAAAATTGGCATCCGCCCAGATATACACCACGTGCGAGGCGATAAAGGAAACGAAGAAGAATGCTGCTAACGGTTTGGCAAAATGGCGACGACGCGTCAGGCTGCGCAGCTTTTGCCAGCTCCAGGTCGCAAACAGCATTTCAATTAACAGAATAACCGGTACGCTGATAAACATCAGCTGCCAGTCACGCGCCGCTTCATTCTGGTCTGGGTTGATGACCAGTTCCCAGACGATCGGATTGAGATGCAGGTGGAAGCGGGTAAAAACTTCGCTGTCGATTAGCAACAGCGTCATGCCAGCCGTCGCCAGAATAGCTGATAAGAATCGCATCAGCCTCTGGGACATGACGATAAACGTCAGGGGAAACAGGATCAGCAGATAGGTGGCGAACACCAGAAAGCTAAAATGCCCGACAACGCTCAGGTAGGAATAAACACGACCTGCAAGGGTTGTCGGCCAGTCGGCGACAAACAGGTAACGGCTACCGAGCACCATGGCCAACAGAATGTTGAACAAGGCAAACCAGTGCCCCCAGCTAACCATCTGGGAGACTTTCTCACGGTAGCGTTGACGATGAGTTACCATAAACTGTTGTTCGTTTCCCCGGAGCAGGCTCTTAATGCGCTTGGTCGTCGTTTACCGAAGACTGCAATGCGCGGGCAAAAGAATTGGCAATCGCCTGGCGCTGGGCCGGTGCGATGCTTGTATTGATAAGGTTAGTCACCATATTTCCCAGTACCATCAGGGAAAGGTCGGTCGGCGCCTTATGTTTTTCCAGTACGTTGAGCATCTCATTCAGCAGTTGTTCAACGTGTTCGTCACTATAGCGGGAAATTTGTGGCATAAATCGAAATCAGTCTGTTCATGAAAGGGCAACATATTACCGTACAGACAGTTTTTTTTCTGCTTTTTTATCTTCTATTGCGTCACTGCCCGGCAGGTGGTTGAATACCGCCCGGTCTAAAAGGAGAGTTTATCATGAGTCTGGATATCAACCAGATTGCCCTGCACCAGCTTATCAAACGTGACGAGCAGAACCTTGAGCTGGTCTTGCGCGATTCATTACTGGAACCGACAGCGACCGTTGTCGATATGATGGCTGAGTTGCATCGGGTGTACAGCGCCAAGAATAAAGCTTATGGCCTGTTTAGCGCAGAGAGTGAACTGGCGCAAACGCTGCGTTTACAGCGTCAGGGCGAAGAGGATTTTCTGGCCTTTAGTCGTGCAGCGACTGGGCGCTTGCGAGACGAACTGGCGAAATATCCTTTTGCTGATGGCGGCATTGTCCTGTTCTGCCATTACCGCTATCTGGCGGTAGAGTATCTGCTGGTCGCCGTGCTGAACAATTTAAGCAGTATGCGCGTCAATGAACATCTGGATATCAACCCGACGCACTATCTGGATATCAATCATGCGGATATCGTGGCGCGTATTGATTTAACCGAGTGGGAAACCAACCCGGAGTCCACGCGCTATCTGACGTTCCTGAAAGGGCGGGTAGGGCGCAAAGTCGCCGATTTCTTTATGGACTTCCTGGGTGCCAGCGAGGGGCTTAACGCCAAAGCGCAAAACCGCGGCCTGTTGCAGGCGGTCGATGACTTTACCGCCGAGGCGCAACTCGATAAAGCAGAACGCCAGAACGTGCGTCAGCAGGTGTACAGCTACTGTAACGAGCAACTGCAGGCCGGTGAAGAGATCGAGTTGGAGTCGCTGTCCAAAGAGCTTTCCGGCGTCAGTGAAGTCAGCTTCAGCGAATTTACCGCTGATAAAGGCTACGAGCTGGAAGAGAGCTTCCCGGCGGATCGCAGCACGCTGCGTCAGTTAACCAAATTTGCCGGAAGCGGCGGCGGGTTAACCATCAACTTCGACGCCATGTTACTGGGTGAGCGTATTTTCTGGGATCCAGCCACAGATACTTTGACCATCAAAGGTACGCCGCCGAACCTGCGAGATCAGCTACAGCGTCGTACTTCGGGCGGGAAATAAAACCGTTTGCCGGATGGGGGCGTTAACGCCCCCATCCGGCCTGTGTGATTCATCTTTACCGCCAACAAAATCCCATAAAAAAACCCCGCCGAGGCGGGGTTTTTCTTCAACTTGTAAGCGATTACGCGCGAACGAAGTCGATGTGTGCCAGCTTCGGCTTGAACGGGTGACGCTGTACTGCCTGAGCTTTAACTTTCACTTCTTTACCGTCAACAACGATGGTCAGAACTTCGCTGTAGAATTCAGCTTTAGCTTGCATGTTCATAACTGCATCGTGATCCAGTTCGATAGCAACCGGGGCTTCTGCGCCACCATAGATGATTGCCGGGAACTTGTTAGCGGCACGCAGGCGGCGGCTCGCACCCTTACCCTGCTCTTTACGTACTTCAGCGTTGATAGTAAACATTTAAATCTCTCTTTAATAATTCCTGCTACAGGCGACCCAGCAACAGGTAAGTGATCTGCTTTGCGTATGCAAAAGCGGGCGAGATTCTATACTTAAACGGCTGGTACATCAATCAAAAGTACGATTAACCGCGTAATTCATGTGCCCGACGATAGCGTCCTTCATAATCGAAGACCTTTTCACGGACCTGCCAGTACTGACCTTTCATACGCGCCACCACGAAATCAGGATGACGTAACAGCGCCTGCTGGGCGAGGATATCGGCGGCGGTTATCCAGCGTAAGGGAATGCCGGGCGTTCGGGTGTGCGGGCGAATAAACAGTTGCTCGAAAGCCGTACGTTGCGCGGGAGTATGCAGGCGAAAGCGTTCGCTAACGTCGGCACCATCTTCATCGTAATAGGTGATTTTTAGCCATTCGCCTTTTTCATCCTGGCCGTTTTGTAACACCATGCCGCTACAGCGCAGGACCAGCGCATCTTTGAGCCTGAGCGCGGCTTTCAGCATGTCATCTGGATCAACCAGCACCGTGTCGCACTCCCGACAACGGCGGGCGGCGATATCATTTTCCGCGTTGCATTGTGGGCAGTTTTTAAAACGAAAACGAAAATCGCACTGTTCGCGATGGCCGTCATCATCTTCAAACCACCCCTGACAGCGGCGGCCAAAGTGTTCAATCAGCGTGCCGTCTGCCGTTGTTTTGCCCCAGAAGGTGTTTGCAAACCCGCAGGTGGGACAGAACACCTGCACCGGAACGTTATCGCTTTTCCCTTTCGGCGCCCCCACTTCCGGCGCGTAAAGATCGTGCGGGTTACCGGCATAATCGAGGATCAGACAGTCGGTTTTACCCGGTGCCAGGCGCAGGCCGCGACCGACAATTTGTTGGTAAAGGCTAACTGACTCCGTCGGGCGCAGAATGGCGATAAGGTCGACGTGCGGGGCATCGAAGCCAGTGGTCAGGACCGACACATTCACCAGATAGCGAAAGCGCTGGGCTTTGAACTCTTCAATCAGCATATCACGCTCTGCGCCAGGCGTGTCTCCGGTGATTAGCGCGGCATCGTCAGCAGGCAGCAGGCCCAGAATTTCTTTGGCGTGCTCCACTGTGGCGGCGAAAATCATCACCCCTTTGCGCGTCTGGGCAAACTCGACAATCTGGCTGATGATATGCGGCGTTATTCGCTGCTGCTTTTTCAGTTCCTGATTCAGATCCGTTTCGCTAAACAGGCCGTTACTCTGCGCCTGCAGGCGGCTGAAGTCATACTGCACTACCGGCATGTCGAGGCGTTCTGGCGGCGTCAGGTAGCCGTGTTTAATCATGTAACGCAACGGTAATTCATAAATGCAGTCACGAAACAGCGCTTTTTCATCGCCGCGCACCATACCGTGATAATGAAAGTGATAAATCCAGCCTTTGCCCAAACGAAAAGGAGTGGCAGTAAGCCCGAGCAGGCGTAAGTGGGGATTTACTTTGGTCAGGTGAGTGAGGATTTGCTGATATTGACTCTCGTCGTCATCACCAATACGGTGACATTCATCGACGATAAGCAGCGAGAATTCTCCCTGAAAGGCGTCAAGATTACGCGCCACCGACTGTACGCTGCCAAATACCACTTTCCCGTGGCTCTCTTTACGCTTCAGTCCTGCGGCAAAAATATCGGCTTCCAGCCCCAACGCGCGATATTTGGCATGGTTTTGCGCGACCAGTTCTTTAACGTGCGCCAGTATCAGCACGCGACCACGCGCCACGCGGGCCAGTTCAGCAATCACCAGGCTTTTTCCTGCACCGGTTGGCAGGACGATAACCGCTGGCGTGCGGTGGTGGCGGAAATGGTTGAGCGTGGCATCCACGGCTTCTTTTTGGTACGGGCGAAGAGTAAAAATCATGGGCTCATTAAGGTAAGCAGCAACAATGTATAGTATGCCATGAATCATTTCCCTTGAGGGATGGTGTAACGCCGCTATACTGGGCGGATAATCGTCCCACTTTTCGGGCGCAATCCCGCTTCTTGTTTTTTACAGGCAAAAATCACACTCATGCGACTTGATAAATTTATCGCTCAGCAACTCGGCGTCAGCCGCGCTATTGCCGGGCGTGAGATCCGTGCTAACCGCGTTACCGTCGACGGTGAAATCGTCAAAAACAGTGCCTTTAAGCTGCTGCCAGAACACGACGTAGAATATGACGGCAATTCCCTGATTCAACAAAATGGCCCGCGCTATTTTATGCTGAATAAACCTCAGGGCTATGTTTGCTCAACGGATGACCCGGATCACCCGACAGTGCTCTATTTCCTTGATGAGCCGGTTGCCTACAAACTGCATGCGGCAGGGCGCCTGGATATCGACACCACCGGACTGGTGCTGATGACCGATGACGGACAGTGGTCGCATCGCATCACTTCGCCACGTCACCATTGTGAGAAAACCTATCTGGTAACGCTGGAGTCGCCGGTGGCAGATGACACCGCCGAACAGTTTGCCCATGGCGTACAACTGCATAATGAGAAAGACCTGACCAAACCGGCCGTGCTGGACGTCATTACGCCAACTCAGGTGCGATTGACCATCAGCGAAGGGCGCTATCATCAGGTTAAACGTATGTTTGCCGCCGTCGGTAACCACGTTGTGGAACTGCACCGTGAACGGATTGGTGACATCAAGCTTGATGAGGATCTGGAGCCGGGTGAATACCGTCCATTGACCGAAGAAGAAATCGCCAGCGTTAACTTAACCCCGCGTTAATTTCAGGAGCTAAATGTGACCACCCGGCAGAACTCGTCAATTGCCATTGTCTTTATCCTTGGCTTGTTAGCCATGCTGATGCCGTTGTCGATTGATATGTATCTTCCGGCACTACCTGTTATCTCTGAACAGTTTGGTGTGCCTGCAGGTAGCGCGCAGATGACCCTCAGTACCTATATTCTTGGGTTCGCGGTGGGGCAGTTACTCTATGGTCCAATGGCTGACAGCATTGGGCGCAAGCCGGTGATTCTGGGCGGGACGCTGGTGTTTGCGGCGGCGGCAGTTGCCTGTGCGCTGGCACAAACTATCGATCAACTGATCGTGATGCGTTTCTTCCATGGTCTGGCTGCGGCTGCGGCGAGCGTGGTTATCAACGCCCTGATGCGCGATATCTATCCGAAGGAAGAGTTTTCGCGCATGATGTCCTTTGTCATGCTGGTCACGACAATTGCACCCTTACTGGCACCCATCGTGGGCGGCTGGGTATTGGTATGGCTGAGCTGGCACTACATCTTTTGGATCCTCGCTGTGGCGGCTATTCTGGCGTCGGTGATGATCTTTACGCTGATCAAAGAGACCTTGCCAGTTGAGCGCCGTCAGCCGTTTCGCTTGCGTACTACTCTCGGCAACTTTGCCTCGCTGTTTCGCCACAAGCGTGTACTGAGCTATATGCTGGCCAGTGGGTTTAGTTTTGCCGGGATGTTCTCGTTCCTGAGCGCCGGACCTTTTGTTTACATTGAGATCAACCACGTTTCACCGCAGCATTTCGGCTATTACTTCGCGCTGAACATTGTTTTCCTGTTCGTGATGACCATCATCAACAGCCGCTTTGTTCGTCGGGTTGGGGCATTGAATATGTTCCGTACTGGCCTGTGGATCCAATTCGTGATGGCGGGCTGGATGGTCTTTAGCGCGCTGTTCGGGGTTGGTTTCTGGGCGCTGGTGGTGGGCGTTGCGGCGTTTGTTGGCTGCGTGTCGATGGTGTCTTCCAACGCCATGGCAGTCATTCTGGATGAATTTCCGCATATGGCGGGAACGGCGTCATCGCTGGCAGGGACGTTCCGTTTTGGCATTGGCGCCATCGTTGGGGCGCTGCTGTCACTGGCGACCTTTAACTCGGCCTGGCCGATGATCTGGTCGATAGCGTTTTGCGCTACCTGCTCAATTCTCTTCTATCTCTACGCCAGTCGCGCCAAAAAACGGTGATCTATTACACAACCTGGGGGCGATATGGCCTCCAGAGTTGATGTACATCAACCGCAAATCTATCAATTTCCCCGCTTATGTTTATTTTATGTAAAATCAATTTATGTAAAAAGTCACATCATTGTAGTTAAAAAGGTTGAGTTAGATCGCAGAAACGAGTACATATAGCGCGGAAATATGCCAGAACCGTTGAATAAATTTAAATATTTGGTTCGGAAAGTGGCATAAAGTCAGGGTGTAAACGTTTACGAACTGTTTAAAGACGTATTGTCAATGATGTGTTAATATTGATGTAAAATAATTGTGAAGTGATTGTACTTCCAGGGAAAGAAAGTGATGACATTACAACTCTCAATCGTTCATCGTCTGCCACAGTGCTATCGTTGGTCGGTGGGTTTCGCAGGTTCAAAGGTTGAACCGATTCCGCAAAACGGTCAGAGCAATGAGAACAGCCTGGTGGCGCTCAAATTGCTTAGCCCTGATGGTGACAGCGCGTGGTCAGTCATGCATAAACTCAGCCAGGCCCTCAGCGACATTGAGGTACCTTGTTCCGTGTTGGAATGCGAAGGAGAGCCGTGCCTGTTTGTTAATCGCCAGGATGAATTTGCCGCGACCTGCAGACTGAAAAATTTCGGCGTGGCCATCGCAGAGCCGTTTTCAAATAACAATCCGTTTTGAGCGTCAGCTTAGCGCGAGCAGCTGACGCGTATATGCCTGCTGTGGCGCGTTAAATACGTGCTCGCATTGTCCTTGCTCCACGACCTCTCCCTGCCTTAGCACAATAACCTGATGGCATAACGCGCGTACTACGTGCAAATCATGGCTGATAAAGATATAAGTCAGGCGATGCTTTTCCTGTAAAGACTTTAATAACGTCAGGATTTGCGCCTGTACGGTTCTGTCGAGCGACGATGTTGGTTCATCCAGAATGATCAGGGAAGGCTTGAGAATCAAGGCTCTGGCAATGGCTATGCGTTGACGTTGACCGCCGGAAAACTCCGCCGGGTAACGATGCCGCGTTTCGCTATCCAGTCCCACTTCCGCCATTACCGCTTTCACCTGCGCTTCGCGCTGTTCGGCTGACAGGGTTGGCTGATGAACGCGCAGTCCCTCCTCAATAATCTGTAGCACGCTCAGGCGCGGGTTCAGCGAGGAGTTGGGATCCTGAAAAACAACCTGAATGCGGTGACGTACCGGTAACAGCTGGCGGCGATTTAAGGTATGCAGCGCCAGGCCATCGAACACAATGCTTCCCTGCGAGGTGATTAACCTCAGTAGCGCCAGCCCGGTAGTGCTTTTCCCCGATCCTGACTCCCCGACCAGCCCCAGCGTTTCACCGGGCCGGAGGGAAAAACTGACGTTGTTAACCACAACGTTATGGTCCACCACGCGCTTCAGGATACCTTTACGGATGGGGAAGGCAACGCAGAGTTTTTCCACTTCCAGCAATGGCGCTTGCCCGGCAGGTACAGGCACCGGATCGCCGGAAGGTTCGCTGTTTAACAATTTCTGCGTGTAGGGATGCGTTGGCGCAGTGAGCAGCTGCGCTGCTCGATTTTGCTCAACGCACTGGCCGTTTTGCATCACCGCAACAGTATCGGCCAGTTTTTTCACAATGCTGAGGTTGTGGGTGATAAACAGTAATCCCATGTTCAGCTCGCGCTGTAACTCCCGCAGCAGCTGCAGGATTTGCGCCTGTACGGAGACATCCAGCGCGGTGGTCGGTTCATCGGCAATAAGCAGCTCCGGTCGCGTAAGCAGCGCCATGGCGATCATCACGCGCTGGCGTTCACCGCCGGATAGCTGGTGCGGATAGTCTGCGAGACGTTTGGCCGCCTGACGGATGCCGACCCGATCCAGGCAGGTCAGTATTTCTGCCCGCGCAGCCTCCCGACGCATTCCCCGATGCAGCGACAGCACTTCATACAGCTGTGTTTCAAGGTTGTGAAGCGGGTTTAGCGACACCATTGGTTCCTGGAAAATCATGGCGATTTTATTCCCACGAACGCCGCGAAGCGTCTGTTCGTCGGCATGAAGCAATGATTCGCCATGAAAACGGATGTCGCCGGAAAGGTAGACTGCGGGTGGGGTCGGTAATAACCGTAGAATAGAAAGCGCGGTCACGCTTTTACCTGAACCGGACTCGCCCACCAGCGCCAGAGTTTGCCCGGCATCAACCCTCAGTGAGAGGGTATTGACCACGGTGCGCACGGTCTCCTGTTGGCGAAAACCTACCGATAAATTTTCAATAGCTAACAGCGGTTGTGTCATCTTAAATCGCCTTGTTGGGATCGAACGCGTCGCGTACCGCTTCACCAATAAATATCAGTAGCGATAATAGCAGGGCAACGGAGATGAACGCGGTGATGCCAAGCCACGGTGCCTGCAGGTTGTTTTTACCCTGTAACAGGAGTTCTCCCAGCGATGGCGATCCAAGCGGTAAGCCGAAGCCAAGAAAATCCAGCGAGGTCAGAGTGGTGATCGAGGCGCATAATATAAACGGTAAAAAGGTCAGGGCGGCGACCATCGCATTGGGCAGCATATGGCGCAGAATAATACTGCGATCGCTCACGCCGAGCGCCTGAGCGGCACGAATGTAATCAAAGTTTCGGGTACGTAAAAATTCCGCGCGTACCACGCCAACCAGGCTCATCCAGCCAAACAGCACGGTAATGCCCAGTAGCCACCAGAAGTTTGGCTGGACCACGCTCGACAGCAGTATGATCAAAAACAGCGTTGGCATACCTGACCAAACCTCAATGAATCGTTGCCCCCACAGATCCACCTTACCGCCATAATAGCCCTGGATTGCGCCAGCCATGATCCCCATCACGCTGGAGCACAGGGTTAGCATTAATCCGAACAGGACAGAAATACGTGTGCCGTAGAGGATCCGTGCCAGCACATCACCACCGTTGGCGTCCGTTCCCAGCCAGTTTTGTGCAGAAGGCGGGGAAGGGAAGGGCTTATCGGTGGCAAAGTTAATGCTGGTGGCTCCAAAGCGTATCGGCGCCCACAGGATCCAGCCCCGGTTTTCCAGGCGCTGCTGTAACCACGGATCCTGATAATCAGCCTGGGTTGCCAATGGTCCGCCGAAGTCGCTTTCACTGTAGTTTTTGAACAGGGGGAAATACCAGCTATTGTCGTAGCGCACCAGTAGCGGCTTATCATTGGCAATCAGTTCTGAACACAGGCTAAGGCCGAAGAGCAGTAGAAAAATCCACAGCGACCAATAGCCGCGACGGTTATGGCGAAAACGCGCCCAGCGGGCCTGATTGACGGGGCTTAATCGCGACATTAGCGTCCCTCAAAATCAATACGGGGATCGACCAGCGTGTAGCTGATGTCGCTGAGGATATTCAGCAGCAGACCGATCAGGGTGAAGATATAGAGCGTGCCAAACATTACCGGGTAGTCACGTGATACGGTGGATTCATAACCCAGTAGTCCCAGACCGTTAAGTGAAAACATCACTTCAATCAGCAGCGAACCGGTAAAAAACATGCTGATAAACGTTGCCGGGAAGCCAGCGATTACCAGCAACATGGCATTGCGAAACACATGTTTCCACAGAATGTTTTTCTCGCTGACCCCTTTGGCGCGCGCGGTGACGACATACTGTTTGCGTACCTCATCCAGAAATGAGTTTTTGGTCAGCATGGTTAGCGCGGCAAAACCCCCAACCACCGTCGCCAGCACTGGCAGGGTAATATGCCAAAGGTAGTCGGTCACTTTCTGATACCAGGGCAGGGAATCAAAATTGGCGGAAACCAGTCCGCGAAGTGGGAACAGGTCGTAATAGCTGCCCCCGGCAAAAAAGACGATCAGTAAAATCGCAAACAAAAAGGCCGGTATGGCATAGCCAATAATAATGAATGCGCTGCTCCAGACATCAAATCGGCTGCCGTTGTGAACGGCTTTGCGGATCCCAAGCGGTATCGACACCAGATAGATAATGAGCGTACTCCATAGCCCCAGCGTGACGGAAACAGGCAGGCTATCTTTGATAAGCGTCAGCACTGAGGCGCTACGAAACAGACTGTCGCCGAAATCGAAACGAATATAGTCCCAGAGCATTTTGAAATAACGCTCATGAATGGGCTTATCGAACCCGTAACGGCGAGTGATTTCGGCGATCACTTCCGGGTCAAGACCACGGCCGCCTCGGTAATTACTGTCGCTGATATTGCCGACGCCGGTTTGCGCGTGGCTGGCGCGAATGCCTTCACTACCCGCGCCGGGTAATGCCCCGCTTTGTCCGAACTCAATAGCGGCGACGGCCTGCTCAACCGGACCACCGGGGGCAATCTGCACGATAAAAAAGTTGATGGTGATGATGGCCCAAAGCGTTGGGATCACCAGTAGCAGACGTCGAATCAGATAAGCGCCCATTTAGTCTCCCTGCCGTCTGGCTGCTGGCAGTTTCGCCGCTTTGTTAACGTCGTACCACCAGTTGTCGAGACCAATGGTATAAATGGGGCGAATAGCTGGATGCGAAAACTTATCCCACCAGGCGATGCGATCCTCTGCCATAAACCACATCGGCAACATGTAGTAGTTCCAGGTTAATACCCTGTCCAGTGCCCGACCGAGTGGGATTAGTTTGGCTTTATCACCCTGCGCCGCGATGATTTGGTTGATCAGTTTATCAATCACCGGGCTTTGCACGCCCGGGGCGTTATAGCTGGAGTCAATATATTCAGAGGCCCAGAGAATTTGCAGGTCCGAACTTGGCCACGGCATTGCGCGATACAATCTCGGCATCATGTCATAGTCACGACTGCGCAGCCGGTTTGTGATTTGTGAGTTATCAACCTGGCGGATGTTCATTGTAATGCCTAAGCGCTGCAGGTTGTGCTGGAACGGCAGCACCCACTGGCTGTTACTGCCCGCCGGGAGCAACAGTTCAAAGCTCAGGGGGTTACCGTTGGCGCTGTTTACGCGCTGTTGTCCCTTAAGTACCCATCCGGCCTGCTCCAGTAAGGCATCGGCTTTCAACAGGTTGTCACGATCGTAGCCATCGCCTTTTGATTTCGGCGGCTGATAAATTTGGCTGAAGACCTCAGGAGGGAGATCTTTTTTTAAGGGCGCAAGTATCACCAGTTCATCCGCATCGGGGTAATTTTTAGCGGCATACTCGGTATTCTGAAAATAGCTGTTGGTCCGGCTCCAGGCGTTATAGAACAGAGCTTTATTCATCCATTCAAAATCAAAGGCCAGGGTGATGGCTTCTCGCACCCGTCGGTCGCTGAACACCGGGCGCTGAATATTAAACGCCAGCCAACGCGTATCCTGGGCGGATTCGTTTTTTTGCTCATCTTTGATGATGTAATGATTCGCAAAATTTTTACCGGTATAACGTGTCGCCCAGTTTTTGGCATCGTTTTCAAGACGCAGGTCAAACGCTCCGGCCTTAAACGCTTCAAAGGCGACGTTGTCATCCAGATAGTAGTCGTAGCGGATGGTATCAAAGTTCCAGCGGCCACGGTTGACGGGCAGATTAGCGGCCCAATAATCTTTGACGCGAGAATAGACAATGTACTGACCCATCTTCCATTTCGTGATGCGATAAGGACCGCTGGCGAGCGGAGGCGATGATAAGGGAGCGCTGAGCTTATGATCTTTCCAGTACTTCTCTGGCATCACGGGTAATGAAAACAGGCTGAGCATGTCCTCTTTACCCGGTTTGGCTAATTCAATACGTACAGTTAATGGCGCGATCGCTTTTACCGTTGTTCCCTTGTAGACCAGGCGAAATTGCGGCACGCCTTCAGTCATAAATTTGTGGAAGGTGAATGCGACATCGCTGGCGGTAATGGGGGAGCCATCGTGAAAACGCGCTCGCGGATTGATGGCGATTTCTACCCAGGAATAGTCATCAGCATAGCGTGCGCTGTCGGCGATGAGCGGATAATAGCTGCCAGGTTCATCGTCAGAGGTAGTAAACAGCGTATCGTAAAGCGTTTCGGTACGTGCTCCGGGATTACCGCGCATCGCATAGCGGTTGAAGTTATCGAATGTGCCGATGGCGGAGAGGGTGATTTGCCCGCCTTTGGGGGCCGCAGGGTTGACGTAATCAAAGTGATTAAAGTTAAACGCGTACTTTGGTTCGCCCAGTACGGCAAAAGCATAGCTTTCTTTGATGGACTGCGCCTCGGCGCTAAACCCGATGAGGGCGATAAACAGCAGCAATACGCGAGGGATCATTAAAAGCGATTTCCTTTTCCTGCCACAACCCGACGGGCATCATGCCTGAAAGATAAGGGATGTGGCGGCGAGTGAGAGTATATGATTCGCATACTGCGATCACCACGTCGGCTTATTGGGCTGCGCCATCCAACGCACGAAATCAGCAAGTTTTAATGGTCGGCTAATCCAGTATCCCTGGAAAAAATGCACCCCACGATCGCGCAGCCAACGGGCTTGCTCAGGCGTTTCAACCCCTTCAGCCACCGTCAGCATATTAAGACGCTTAGAGAGTGTCAACACGGCGTCCAGAACCGGAGAGGTCAGGGTCTCTGTTCCAATGGCGTTAATAAAGCCGCGATCGATTTTCAGGTAGTCAACGGTAAAGCGTTCCAGATAAATCAGCGCGCTATGACCGGTGCCAAAATCATCAATGGCAATTTCAAAACCTGCGGAATGAAGCCATTCAAAAAGCTTTGTGGCCTCGTGTTGATTAAGCATATCCCGTTCGGTGATTTCCAGCACCATCTGGAAATGGTTTGCGGGAAGCGAGGCCTGCAGGTGATGAATGTCGTCTTTAAACGTCTCGCCGTGCAGATGCGTTGGCGCGATATTGATCCCCAATTTTGCTCCAGCGGGTAACACTTTTTGCAGCATCGGTGCGTCCTGGGCTATCAACTTAAAGAGATGCTGGGTCAGCGGGACAATCATTTTCTGGGATTCGGCGTAGTGAATAAAAGCATCCGGAGGGATCTCACCCGTTGTTGGATGATTCCAGCGTAATAACACCTCTACACCTTTCACCTCCAGTGTCTGCACCTCTACGACGGGCTGGTACACCACATAAAACTGGTTATGTTTGATAGCGTTGAGGATATCTTTGCCCGGACGTAAACGGATGGTGTAGATGTAGTACCAGAGAAGAAGCGCAGCAATAATCCCTGCCATGCATCCCAACATAATCGAATACCAGACATCGGTATAGGTCCACTCATCGGCATATAAACGAATCTGTAGCGGAATACCTTCCACGGTCGCCTGCCGCCAGTGAGAGTGGGGCAGAGCGGAGGCATCAATAATCCGTGATGAAAATGTTGAAATCGCGTTATCACCGACGACTATGGCAATACCGTTAAAATCATCCTGTCGGGCGGTGTAAAGCAGATAAGGGGCCAGATTAATATTCAGTGAGGTAAACACGCCGCTATCAGTGAACGATGGGTTCCGGTGCCAAATCATTATCGCCGGCTTGTTCGGCATCATGGGCGTACCGGGGAGTAATTCCACATCAATATTTCTGCTGATATCGAGGCTTGGGACCAGATCTAAAATCGGGGTGAACATTGCGCCCGTTGCGGAGGAGCAGAAAGCAATGCCGTTTTTGACCAGTAAAAATGCGCGAACGTTGAGGCTAAAGGCCGCGCTGGAGGTCAGTTGAGCAGCGACTTGTTGGCAACTGTTGGCGACCAGTGGTTGAAGGTCATCTGTGGTGGATTTGAGATCGGCGAAGTAGCTGCTGACATAATTCTGGATATCGGAAAGGAGCGTGTCGTACTTAATGTCTCGTTTATGCCAGGTCACGAAAAATTGCAGGGTACTCACCAGGAGCGCGACGATAAGCCCCGTTAACATACAGGAAAGCAGGATTTTCTGATTGGATGAAGAGGAGCGTTTAAACATAGTTCCTTATGTTTACCTGAGTTAACCGCTTATTCTGTATGAATATAACCTGAAATGACTCACCTTGTGAGATTTTTCTTAGTCACAAGACAAAGCAAAAAAAAAGCACCGCCGAAGCAGTGCTTTTCAAAATGTCTCATCAGGATAGCCAAGGGATAGCTGCCAAACGAAATTAACTGCGGCTCAGGACCCGGCGAGCTTCGTTGTAACGTTTTTTCCAGTAAGGTTCGTTCATGCTGGAAATGATAACGCCGCTGCTGGTCGAGGCGTGTACAAACTGGTTGTTGCCGATATAAATACCGACGTGACGGCCAGTGGAGCCAGCACGGAACAGAACCAGATCGCCTGTGCGCAGGTTAGTGCGCGAAACGGATTTACCCGTTTCCTGTTGTTCGTAGGTTGAGCGAGGAAGCTCTAAACCAAATTGCTCGCGGAACGTACGTTGTACGAAGCTTGAACAATCAATACCTTTTTTGGTGCTGCCGCCAAGGCGGTAACGCACGCCTTTCCAGTCAGCATACTGGTCCATAATACGTGATTTAACATCGATATTACGGACCATATTTTCAAATTCATCCTGAGAGGCTTGCAGTGAAGAGTTATCTCCATTGCCCACAGCATGCGTCTCAGAATGCATATTCCTGGCGGTGTTCGTTGTGCTACATGCAGAAAGCAGAACCGCAACTGCTATCGCGGGTATGCCCCGCAAGATATATCTCAAAATCGGTTGAGATTTGACCATTTTGTTTGTTTTCCCTTGAAGTCCTTAACGATAAATATCGTTATAAAAAATGCCAAACGTGACGAGACTAATTACCATCGCACGATGAGACAATTCTTTAAGGTCAAATCTGTGGCAGAACGCACAAATTTATTCCTGAAGAGAATAATTATCCCGCGAGGCAAAACGAGTTCGAGATTACCCGATCGGTCCGGTCATTGCGAGTGAATTTACGTGATTTCTTATAAGAAAAATTGATACAGAAAGTGAATAACCGGCATTGCCTAAATTAAGAACAATCGGGATAAAAAAGACGCAACCCAATCATTTTAAAGATGAATAAGATGACGGGAGAATGACAGCCAGAATGATGAAATATCGACAAGCATCATCAGGGAATCAGAGTTTTCCCTGATGATGTTAATTACTGTGCGTTATTTGTTTAAAAAATGTTTATTTTTACCGGGCAGATAATTCGCAAACAGAGTGACTAATCGGTCGCTTAACGGTGTCATTAGCCACCAGGGCAGACCAATCAAGACGACAGTCATGGAACCGATCACGATATCGGTGAGCCAGTGAGCGCCAATCATTATGCGTGGAAAGGCAAAAACCACAGCGATAATAAGGCCGATTATTCCGGCTACTTTTCCGAAATAACGCAGCATAAATGCGGAAAAAATAAGCAGCATCATACCGTGATCGCCGGGGAAACTGTCTCTGGACGCATCTTTAGTCGGAATATGCAGCAGTTCGCTGACGCGATAAATATTATCCAGCATCAGAGTAGGGCTGGCGCGTTTAACGGGAATAAGCGCCTGGCCTAACTGATTTAATACCACTGCGGTGAGCAGCATAACCAGGCCAATAGCGACAATGCGTCGGCGACCTTCCGACGTTTCTTTCAGCCAAAAATGCAGCATCAAGGCGCCCATTGCCAGCAATGAGCAACCATCAAATGCCCGGTTATTGGTGATAGCAACAATCCACAAGAACAGCGGGCTTTCCACCAGTTTCTGGTTAAAGAAGCGGAAAACGCCCGTATCCAATGAAGACCAGATCCCATGTCCGGCAGGAAGATACCAGGACAGAAACAGCGCCAGTCCCGCAATATTGAGTAGGAGAATAAGAGGGTATCGGGTTTTCATCATCGTTTACCATTGCTATAAAAACGAAGGCAACCTTACGCGTTAGCGTCTAAACGAAGTCTCAACAATGCACTCTGTAGCGTATTCCAGTCGGTCTCAGTATCGGCGATGAGTTCAATACGGCTATCCGGTGGCGCGACGTTTTGCGTCTCAATATGCCAGTCGTCTCCCTGGCGGTTAATGCGCACCAGCCCTTCCTTTATACGCATGACACCTTTCACGCGCCCCACGGGGGCAAGACGAGACCATTCCAGCAGACCGATGGTATCGAACACCGTATCGGCGTCAAAAATCCAACCGCAGGCCTGATGGCCCTGGCCGCTGTTCAGGCTGCGCCGCCAGCGCTGCTGTGACGGCAGACTCAATGCCGCCAGTCCCTTTTTGTCTGCATGGCTATGGGCGTGCTCTGCGCTTGCAGGAAGCTCTGCCAGGTTTAGTCGGGGTAAATCCAGTAACTGCCCGTCAATTTGCCCATGGTCGGCATGAACCAACTGGCGATTACCGCCGTAGTGTTGCCACCATGTTTGCAAGGCGTTTTCGCTTTCCGCTGTGGCGCGGTCGGCTTTATTGGCAACAATGATATCTGCGGCGGCCAGCTGATCGCGGAAATTGTCATTGGCGACGCTTTTTTCATCCAGTAACAGCCGGGGGTCAAGAATACAGAGGGTCGCGCGCAGATCGATCCACGGTTCGTAAACCGGTGCGGTGAGTAAATCCAGAATTTGTTTGGGGTGTCCGAGGCCGGTGGGTTCAATCAGCAATCGATCGGGTTTTCCCTGACGCAGCAGCGTATTGAGGCCAACCTGCATCGGTAGACCGTTAACGCAGCACATACAGCCGCCGGGGATCTCTTTTAGTAATGCGCCGCTGTCGGCTAACAGGGCGCCATCAATACCTACTTCACCAAACTCATTGACCAGCACGGCCCACTTCTCTGCGGGATCCTTGTTCGCCAATAGATGAAGAATAGAGGTGGTTTTGCCACTGCCGAGAAAACCAGTGATGAGATTGGTTTTAGTCACAATTACTCCAGAATCATAAATTACCGTAATGGCATTTAACAATCCTGGCGAAAAATGGGGAAAAAGAGAAGGGGTGAGGGGACGAAGACGTGCTTCGTCCTGTTTAATGGCAGAAATCGTTAATTTTTTAACGTTTCAATGACAGCCTGATGTGCACCGTATTGGGCAATACGTTGCCAGGCCTGCTGAATGACCGCGACAAACTGCGGATTCTGTACGAGATCGGCGGAGAAAATCTCATGCAGCGAAAGCAGGGCGCTGACGCGTTCTGATTCAGTGCTCTGTGCCACCAGAGCGGCAATTTTCTCACTGAGCGGGTCACGAATATCAATCGTAGCGCCTGAATCATCCACACCGCTCACGTAGCGCATCCAGCCTGCGATGCCGAGCGCCAACAGCGGCCACTCGCTTTGACGTGCTAAATGCACGCGGATCCCTTCCAGCATTCGCTGGGGTAATTTCTGGCTACCATCCATCGCGATTTGCCAGGTTTTGTGTTTCAGCGCCGGGTTGGCAAAGCGGTCCAGCAGGCTTAAGGCATACTGGTTTAAATCAACATCGGTAATTTGCAGCGTGGGGGCCTGTTCGGTGAGCATTAGCCGGTAAGCGGCTTCACGAAATGCGCTATCCTGCATACAGTCGCTGATGTGCTGGAATCCGGCCAGATAGCCGAGATAAGCGAGAAACGAATGGCTGCCGTTCAGCATCCGCAGTTTCATTTGTTCCCACGGCAAGACGTTTTCAACCATCTGGACACCCGCGGTTTCCCATTGCGGACGACCACAGACAAAGTTGTCTTCAATCACCCACTGAATAAACGGCTCGCAGCTGATTGCGCAAGGATCGGCAACGCCAAGCTCGTGGGCGATTTCAGCCAGCGACTCTTCGGTGGCGGCGGGAACAATCCGATCCACCATAGTACCCGGGAAACTGACGTGTTCCTGGATCCAGTGCGCCAGCTCAGGAGAGCGTTTTTCCGCCATCCCCAATACGGCATTTTTTACCACATGACCATTGTCCGGGATGTTATCGCAGGAAAGGACGGTAAACGGCTGCAGTCCACGTTCACGTCGGCGGTGCAGCGCTTCTACGATTATACCGGGGGCGGAGTGCGGTTCAGCCGGTGTCTGCAGATCGTGAATAATACGCGCATTAGAGAGATCTAACGAACCCGTCGCCGGATCGATGCAGTAGCCTTTTTCCGTGATGGTTAACGAGACAATCGCGACCTGAGGCTCGCAGAATTTTTCAATAATGGCCGCCAGCGAATCCAGCGTGGCGTTCAGGCATTCGTTAACGGCACCGATAACAATAGGCTGGTTGCCGTTAGCCCCTTTTTCTAACACGGTAAATAAATGATCCTGTTCGCGAAGCTGACGCATCAGCCGATCGCCACTGAACAGGCTAATCTCGCAAATCCCCCAGTCTCCGCCCTGCGCGTTCAGCACCCTGTCGGTTAATAACGCCTGATGGGCGCGGTGAAAAGCACCGAAACCAAAATGTACAATCCGCGTTTTTAATTGTTGGCGGTCGTACTGCGGCATCATGACATTTTCCGCCAGTGGCGCTGAGGCAATAGTTTTCATTAAATACACCTGATTAACCATTAATTAACAATGGCAGTATAAAGTTATATGACAGCAAATTGAATTGGTGTGCCTCATTTATCCGGGGAATGTGAGCTGGATCAATCAATGATAGGCCATCTGTTGAACATCTCCGGGATGGCTGTATGGTAGTCGTCATTCAGATAGTTTAATTTGGTATAACAACTTGTGGGGTGAAACAATGGAACAAACCTGGCGTTGGTACGGACCTAACGATCCGGTATCGCTTGATGATGTGCGTCAGGCTGGCGCAACGGGTGTTGTGACCGCCTTGCACCACATTCCCAACGGTGAAGTGTGGCCGGTAGAAGAGATTCAACAGCGTCAGGCTATTCTGGCTGAAAAAGGGCTGACCTGGTCGGTGGTGGAAAGTATTCCTGTCCACGAAGATATCAAAACGCGTTCAGGCCAGTACCAAACGTGGATTGCCAATTATCAGCAGAGTATCCGTAATCTGGCGACCTGCGGCATCGATACCGTGTGCTATAACTTCATGCCGATCCTCGACTGGACACGTACCGATCTCGAATATCAGCTGCCGGACGGTTCCAAAGCGCTACGTTTTGACCAGATTGCTTTTGCGGCCTTCGAACTGCATATTCTTCAGCGCCCAGGCGCCGCAGCGGATTACACCGCAGAAGAACAACGGCAGGCGCTGAATTACTTCAATGCTATGAGCGATGCCGATATCGAAAAGCTGACCCGCAATATCATTGCCGGCCTGCCCGGTGCGGAAGAGGGCTATACGCTGGATCAGTTCCGTGCGCGCCTCGCTGAATATGACGGCATCAGCAAAGACGATCTGCGCGATAATATGGCGGTATTCCTGCGGGCGATTGTGCCTGTGGCGGAAGAAGTCGGCGTGCGTCTGGCTGTCCACCCTGACGATCCGCCGCGTCCGATCCTCGGCCTGCCGCGCATTGTTTCGACTATCGAAGATATGCAGTGGCTGAAAGAAACCGTCGACAGCATCAATAACGGTTTCACCATGTGCACCGGTTCCTACGGCGTGCGCGCCGATAACGATCTGGTGAAAATGATCGAAACCTTTGGCGATCGAATCCACTTCACGCATCTGCGCTCCACCTGCCGTGAAGATAACCCGAAAACCTTCCACGAAGGTGCGCACCTGCAAGGCGATGTGGATATGGTATCGGTGGTTGCTGCCATCCTGAGCGAAGAACAGCGCCGTAAAAAGGCGGGCGATTTGCGTCCTATCCCGATGCGTCCGGATCACGGACACCAGATGCTTGACGACCTGCACAAGAAAACCAACCCAGGCTACTCCGCGATTGGTCGCCTGAAAGGGCTGGCGGAAGTTCGCGGCGTTGAGCTGGCGTTAAAACAAACGCAGTTCCGCGATCTGCTGTAAGGTTAACAACAGGGATTGTGCCGCAGGCGCGATCCCTGAAATTCATCAAGGCTGCGCTAGCGCCTGCTCCAGTACCGACAGCACCTTTTTGATCTGCTGTATCTGCAATCCGCCAAACCCGAAAAACATAACAGCATCGCTATTCTCCCTACGCCATGCGGCACCTGAGCCATTTTCTATATCTGGCAGAGTGTCAAAGCGGATCCCTGCCAGCAGGCAGCGCTGTTGCAGCCTGGCTATCATATCTGGGTGTCTGTCAACGCGTAACGAGAGGTGCAGACCCGCCGTTGCGCCAGCGATTTTCCCTGACGGAAACAGAACAGAAAGGCCATCGCGTAACAGATTGAGGCGCGCCGCATAGTTGCAGGCCAGCTTGCTGATGTGCGAGTAAAACACCTGATTTTGCATTAATTCGGCTAAAAATTGCTGCAATAGCCACTGACTGCCGTTGTTGTTGAGCGCTTTCATATTCTTTACTGCCGGGAGCAGTTCATCAGGACAAATGAGATAGCCAAGACGCGTTCCCGGCCCCAGCGTTTTGGAAAATGTCCCCATGTAGATAACCCGGTTGTGATAATCCATAGCTTTCAGTGCAGGAAGGGGGTTCTCGCCATAGGTAAAAACAGCATCGTAGTCGTCTTCAAGGATATAAGCGCCGACGCGCTGCGCCCACGTCAATAATGACTGACGGCGCTCCAGCGAAAGGACGCTTCCCATTGGATACTGGTGAGCCGGAGTCACATAGCAAAGCTGGGTTTCATATTCGGGTAATTTATCTGTTTGCAGCCCGTGGTTATCTACAGCAATTGACGTAATGTCTGCACCGTAATAATTAAACAGATGCCATGCGCCAGAATAGCAAGGGGATTCGGCCACAACGTGGCACCTTTTTTGCTGACTGACGGCATGATGAACAATAAATATTTGACTGAGCAGCGACAATCCTTCCTGAATCCCATTGGTAATGATGATGTTCTCCGCCCGGGTATTAATGCCGCGAGATAAATTAAGGTACCTGGCTAGTTGCTCACGCAGTGAAAATAATCCATTTGATGAATGATATCGGGTAAACAATTGCTCTTTAAGTACGCTTGGCGCGTTATTCCATTTTCGCCAGCTTGCCCAGGGAAAAGCATTGGGATCGGGGACGCCCATCCGGCAGTAGCACTCCCGCCCAGGCTCTGCGTAAACATCGGTAGAGACCCCGGCCGCTTTTGGTGTTACTGGCGGAGAGCCCTGGGGTACGGACACATGCGCTGGGGTTACACGTACAGGCGTGGTGAATATCACCTCATAGCCAATGCCGTGTCGGCTCTTAATTAATCCAGCCGCCACCAGCTTATCATAGGCCATCACCACCGTTATTTTGGCAATGTTCAATGCCTGAGCCTGCTCGCGAATAGAGGGGAGTTTATCTCCACACAGCAAATCACCCCGCTGAATGGCCTGTAAATAAAATTGAAATATCTGCAACTGCAGCGGAGTCCGGCTTTCTCTATCGAGAGTCAGTTTGAGCATGAGAAATTCCTTATTTATAGATGGTAATTATATTACGGACTTCTGCTCTTTACTATTTGACGAACCTCATAGAGTGGATGCTGTTCCTATAATCTGCCTTCGCTGTCTCTATTTTTGATTTTTATTATCCCTTAGCGTGTCGCTATTAAAAAAATGGAGGCAAGCATGTCGTGGATAAGAAAAAACGCACTATGGTGCGCATTCGCCGGGGCGGTAGCAATGGCCCTGGCTATTTGGGGAACGTGGCAAGGCGTTCATTACACCAGTTCTACCGAGTTTTGTTTATCGTGTCACTCGATGCGCACATCTGGCGAGGAGTATAAAACCAGCGTGCATTTTCGTAATGCTTCAGGTGTGCGTGCGGAGTGTAAGGATTGTCATATTCCGCCAGGCATCGTCCCAACGCTGGTTCGTAAAACGCAAGCCTTAAACGACCTCTACCACACCTTTATCTCTCCTTCGATCGATACCCCGGAAAAATTTGCCGCAAAGCGGGCGGAGTTGGCCCAGCGAGAATGGGCGCGCATGAGCGCGAATAATTCAGCGGCGTGTAAATCCTGCCATAGCTATGAGGCGATGGATCACGGCAAGCAATCGGCAAATGCAGCGGCGCAAATGACCGCGGCGGCGGCAAAAGACAGTAACTGTATCGATTGTCACAAAGGCATTGCCCATCACAAACCCGATATGAGCAGCGGTTTTCGCGATCGTTACAAGCAGCTGCAGCGTCAGGGAGAGCAGTTACCCACGGCGACGAAGCTGTATTCGTTAGGCGAAAAATCACTGACTGCGACAGCAGAGAGTCCGGCAGGTAAAGCCATGCTGTACCCGGCAACGCAAGTGCGTGTGCTGAAAAGAGAAGGGAAAAACGTTCAGATAGAGCTGACCGGCTGGCGGGAAAGCAAAGGACGGGGACGGGTGATTACCCAGTATATGGGTAAACGCGTTTTTGCTGCCGTATTAGATGCCTCGCTGATGAGCAATGTGAAGGTTGAGCAAACACAGGTTGAGCCGGAGTCACATCAGGAGTGGCAGCAGGTAAGCGTGATGGCCTGGAGTTCGGCGGAGGGTTTTACCGACAATATTGACCCCCTCTGGCAATACGCCGATCAGATGTTGCAATCCACCTGTAGCGCTTGCCACAGCACGCCGCCGCCGACCCGTTATTCCGCGAATGGCTGGATCGCCGGACTGAAATCCATGTCCACCTACTACCGGCTTAATCCGGTGGAAGACCGTACGTTGTTGAAATATCTCCAGACTCACGCCAGCGATATACCTCAACCTAACAATTCAAAAGGATAATTTATGGATATTCATGATTTTAATCCGTCACGTCGACGGTTTTTAAGTGGAATGCTGGCAGTCGGTGCCGTCAGCGCTTTAGGGCCAAATCCACTGATCTCAAAGGTCTGGGCAGCGGGTGAAAACCCGGAGCAATGGATCCAGTCTGGCTCGCACTTTGGCGCTTTTGAAGCCAAAGTCGTGAACGGTGAATGGGTCGATACCCGCCCCTTCAAACATGACAAATACCCCTGCGATATGCTGAATGCGGTGCGTGAAGTGGTCTACAACCCATCGCGTGTGCGCTACCCGATGGTGCGGCTGGACTGGCTGCGCAAGCGTGAAAAGTCAGATCGCAACCAGCGCGGCGATAATCGCTTTGTCCGTGTGAGCTGGGATCAGGCGTTGGATCTGTTCTATGAAGAGCTTGAACGAGTACAAAAGACCTACGGATCTTCTGGTGTCTTTACCGGGCTGGCGGACTGGCAAATTGTTGGCAAATTTCATAAGGCCGGCGGCGCGATGGATCGGGGACTCGGCTTGCACGGTAGCTATGTAACGACCGTCGGCGACTACTCGGCAGCCGCAGCGCAGGTGATTTTGCCGCATGTGATTGGTTCGCTGGAAGTTTATGAGCAGCAAACGTCACTCCCGATGGTTATCGAAAATACCCAAACCATCGTGCTGTGGGGCTGCGATCCTATCAAGAATCTGCAGATCGAGTTCCTGGTTCCCGATCACGATGCGTTTGGCTATTGGCAGCAGATTAAAGAAGCGGTTGCGCAGGGTAAGATGCGCGTTATCAGCGTTGATCCGGTGCGTAGCAAGTCGCAAAACTATCTAGGCTGTGAGCAGTTGGCGCTACGACCGCAAACGGATGTCGCGTTATTGCTGGCGCTGGCGCATACCCTGTACGAAGAAAAACTGTATGACGTGGCGTTCATTAACGATTATACCGTGGGCTTTGAACAGTTCTTGCCGTATCTGCTTGGGGAAAGCGACAAGCAGCCGAAAAACGCCGAATGGGCGGCGGAAATATGCGGCCTGACGGCGGAGCAGATCCGCGACTTCGCCCGCCTGCTGGTCAAAGGCCGGACACAGTTTATGGGCGGCTGGTGCGTGCAGCGTATGCACCATGGCGAGCAGTATCCGTGGATGCTGGTGGTGCTGGCCAGCATGGTTGGACAAATTGGCTTGCCGGGCGGCGGAGTAGGGTTTGGCTGGCACTATAACGGCGGCGGGACGGTCACTTCTGCCGGTCCTGTCCTGTCCGGCCTCGGGAGCATCAATAATCCCCCGGCCGCGAAATACAAAGCGGATTTCCGCGGCGCTTCAGAGCATATTCCTACCTCGCGAATGATCGATTGTCTGCTGGCGCCAGGCAAAAAGATCGCTTTCAACGGTGAAACATTAACTTTCCCTGATATCAAAATGGCGATTTTCAGCGCTGCCAATCCGTTCCATGCGCAGCAGGATCGTAACCGCATGATCGAAGCGTGGAAGAAGCTGGAAACCGTGGTCGTTCTGGATCATCAGTGGACAGCATCCTGTCGTTTTGCCGATATCGTCCTGCCTGTGACCACGCGCTATGAGCGTAATGACATTGAGCAGTTCGGTACACACTCGAATAAAGGGCTGATGGCGATACATCAGGTGGTTAAACCGCAGTTTGAAGCGCGACATGACTTTGATGTCTTTGCCGGTCTGTGCAAACGCTTTGGTCAGGAAGAGACATACCGCGAAAAGCGGGATGAAATGCAGTGGATAAAAGCCATTTATGATGAGGGCGCGAAAACGGGAGCGTCCCTTGGCGTGAGTATGCCGAACTTCGAGAGCTTCTGGCAGGGCGAAGGATACATTGAATATCCTGCCGGGAAGCCGTGGGTGCGTCATGGAGAATTTCGCGAACAGCCGGATATCAACCCGTTAGGAACACCCTCTGGTCTGATTGAAATTTACAGCAAAACCATCGCGGGCTTTGCCTACGATGACTGCCCGGGGCATCCGGTGTGGATGGAACCTTTTGAGCGTACCCATGGCAGCAAAACAGATAAATATCCGCTGCATCTGCAGTCCTGCCATCCGGATAAACGTCTGCACTCTCAGCTGTGCTCAAGCGAGGCGTTTCGCAACACCTATGCGGTGGCAGGAAGAGAGCCGCTGTACATGAGCCAGTCGGATGCCCGCGCACGTGGCCTGAAAGCCGGGGATATTGCGCGCGTGTTTAACGCCAGAGGCCAGGTACTGGCCGGGGTGGTGATCAGTCCGGATTACGCGCCTGGCGTCGTCCGGATTCACGAAGGCGCGTGGTATTCGCCGCAGGAAGGTGGGAAAGCGGGCACACTATGCACTTATGGCGATCCGAATGTGCTGAGTGCGGATATCGGTACATCACAACTGGCGCAGGGGCCTTCGGCGCATACGGTGCTGGTCGAGGTGGAGCGGTACCAGGAGAATGCCCCGCAGGTCACGGGCTTTGGCGGGCCGGAGGTTGTGAAAGAGGAGGGGGCAAGTGCAGCATAATCACATTCATCGACAGCGGGCGGCGGTGTACCAGTGGTTTTCGCAACTGCTGTTCCGCGAGCTGGACGAGGAGCAACTCATCCGTCTGGAAAGTGGGGAAAGCCGAAAGTGGCTGGCGTCGTTGACGGCTATCCCTGGGTTATCCGTTGATGTTAAAAACCTGGAACGTAGTCTCGTTCGGGCGCTGCGCCGGGAAAGCCGACAGCTGGAGCTGGCGGCGGACTATGCCTCGTTGTTTTTACTGGCACCTCCCGGCGGCGTTTCTCCCTATGCGGGGCATTATCCGCATACGACCGCGCCTGAAGAACGCAAGGAAATGAATGTGCTGTTAGTCGAGTATGGGCTGACACCGCAGGACAACGAGCCTGCCGACCATATTGCTGTACAGCTGGCACTGATGGCGAGAATGGTTACCAAAAAGGAGACGTTATCGGCGCAATATTACTTTTTGCATCATCACATTATGTGCTGGGCACCCCTGCTACGGGAAAGTTGTTTACACCGGGACGAAGAGGGGGTTTATCCTCAGGCGGTTAACGTCATAACGCATTTTATGCGTGAGGATGAGCTGTATCTGGAATCTCTGTTGGTGGATGATTTTTACCTCAGCAGCCAGGGCTGAAAAGAACAAAGGGACAGCAAATGCTGTCCCTTTTCACCGCTGTCGCAGCAGAAAAGTTAGTCTGCGCGGCCCATGTAGCGACGTTCTTCGATATGAATACGGATTTTTTCACCTGCACTCAGATATTCAGGAACCAGGATAACCAGACCGGTGCTCATGGTCGCTGGTTTGTTACGTGCACTTGCTGACGCGCCTTTAATGCCCGGAGCCGTTTCAACGATTTCCAGGTCTACCGTTTGCGGCAGTTCAAGCGCCAGCAGCTGGCCGTCCCAGGTCAGTACCTGCATATCCGGCATTCCGCCTTCCGGGATGAACAGCAATTCTTCTTCGATCTGGTCTTTGGTGAAGGTATACGGGGTATAGTCTTCTTTATCCATGAAGACGTATTCGTTGCCATCGACATAGGAGAAATCAACGCCACGACGGCTCAGGGTGACGGTATCAACGATGTCATCACCTTTGAAGCGCTCTTCAACTTTCAGACCGGTACGAACATCAGAAAAACGCATTTTGTACAGCGTGGCGGCGCCACGTGCGGTTGGTGATTGAATATCAATATCTTTTACAATCAGCAGTTTGCCGTTGTAATTCAGTACCATACCTTTTTTAATTTCGTTCGCTCTTGGCATCGAAAAAATCCTGTAATGAGGAGTGTCTAAAATATCGCGTAAAACTACTCGCGCCGGGGCATTCAGGCAAGCGGAATTGATGCTTTTGCTGGTGCCCAAAAGGTGTTACTGTGCGCTTCCTGCACAATCCGATGGTTTACGATAAAGAGAGTACTGTATGGAATGCCGTCCGGATTGTGGTGCATGTTGCACCGCGCCTTCAATTTCCAGTCCCATCCCCGGCATGCCTGATGGCAAGCCCGCTAACACACCATGCGTTCAACTGGATGAATCCCTGCGCTGTAAAATTTTTGCTTCGCCTCTGCGGCCAAAAGTGTGCGCCGGTTTACAGCCCAGTGCGGAAATGTGCGGACAGACGACGCACCAGGCCATGGTCTATCTCATCGAGCTCGAGGCGCTGACCGCACCTTAAACGTCTTTGATGCGCGTCAGACACGCGACGGTGGCGACGATCATCACCAACGCAAACCAGAATACCGCGTGATAGTTCCAGATTTCAGCGGCAATACCCGCCAACGATCCGGCAATAATCCAGCCCACGCGAATGGTATTTGTATAGAGAGTTGTGGCTGAACCCGCTTGTCCCGGCATCAGATCCTGGAAATAGAGCATGCCAATCCCGCCGAGGATGCCGATGTAAATCGCGTTCAGCAGCTGTAAGCCAAGCAATATCGCCGGAGAGTGGGCCAACAGCATGCCGGCATAAAAGAAAAATCCGGCGACAACGGCGATTCTCATCAACAGGCGTTTGCCCAGACGCTTCGCGAAGTATCCGGCAATCAACATGGTTGGGATTTCCAACCCCGCGGCAGTTCCCATCATGATGCCCGCCAGCTTTTCCGGCAGATGCAGTTCGTTGATAATAAACAACGGCATATTAATGATATAGAGACTGTTAGTCCCCCACATTAATGTGCAGATAACAAACAGCAGCAGCGTGTCGCGTCGATTGCGGCGCGGGGCTTCTACCGCGCCTGTCGCGAGAGGCACATTTTTACTCATCGAGGGTAAGAACAGCCAGACCATTACGCCGCAGACAACAAACGCCACCGCCGCGCTGAGGTACATCACCGTAAAGCTAAACCCCATGGCCAGCGCGTAGGCCAGCGGCGGGCCAATCACCCAAGCCAGCGAAACCTGCGCACGTAATATTGAACTGAACATGACGGCTTCCCGACCCGTACGGTCGGCGTGCTCGCGGGCGAGAGCAAACATTTGCGGGTTGGCGGTCGAACCAAAACTGCTGAGGAATACCCCGACAAACAGCAGAATAAAATAGTTACGGTTCCAGGCGAACAGCACGC
Organism: Citrobacter sp. RHBSTW-00599; assembly: GCF_013784065.1. Classification (NCBI taxonomy): domain Bacteria; kingdom Pseudomonadati; phylum Pseudomonadota; class Gammaproteobacteria; order Enterobacterales; family Enterobacteriaceae; genus Citrobacter; species Citrobacter sp. RHBSTW-00599. The sequence goes on from NZ_CP056717.1 coordinate 1,773,540, forward strand.
AGGCCAACATCCCCAGCACGCAGCAAAACACAATCAGGTTTTTGCGATCGCCTTTTTTATCCGAACGTCCGGCCAGAAACTGACTCACCAAAATGCCGATTACGGCGCTACCGGTAAAAAAGAACCCGACCATGCCGGGACGGGCATGGACTTCATCCGTCAGAAAAAGGCTGAGCGTTGGCGTCTGCAACGCACCGGCGATACCCGTCAGAAATGCGACAAGCAGGAACGCCGAAGACGTTAAATCAAACGCCTTGGGTGTGGCGGCTACGGGGGTGTTGTGCATGTTTTGATATCAATAATGTGAAGAGACGCGGAGTTTACGCTGCTTGTCAGAAAATAAACAGGGAGCCAAATCAAAATCGGCATCAAAAATCAAAATAGCATTTCAGTCAGAGAATGCTGCTTGCTGACGCTGCTGAATCTGACAAGCTGACGCCGTTTTTGCGTCAGCAATTTTTTCTCCTCCGCGGAGAAAATGTGCGTTATCTCTAAATTCAGCAAGTAATTTGTCAACTTTACTTGTGTGCTGAAGAAAAAAGAGCAAGACTTCTTGAAACGTTTCAGCGTCATCTTGCCATAACTGATGGAGTCAGGTGACGCCTTTTTTCTCATGTTAGCTGAATCGTTTCAAATCAGCGGGAGAGGAGAACCATGTTCCAGTTATCTGTTCAGGATATTCACCCGGGCGAACAGGCCGGGAATAAAGAAGAGGCTATTCGCCAGGTTGCCGCTGCCTTAGTGCTGGCAGGTAACGTAGCGGAAGGCTACGTCGATGGCATGCTGGCGCGTGAACAACAGACGTCCACGTTCCTCGGCAACGGTATTGCTATTCCTCACGGTACGACGGACACCCGCGATCGGGTGCTGAAAACCGGCGTGCAGGTGTTTCAGTTTCCGCAGGGTGTGATCTGGGGTGAAGGGCAGGTTGCTTATGTGGCAATCGGCATCGCCGCCAGCTCTGATGAGCACCTCGGTTTATTGCGTCAGCTGACGCACGTGCTGAGCGATGACTCCGTCGCTGAACAGCTGAAATCTGCGACCACGGCGGAAGAGTTGCGCGCGTTGCTGATGGGGGAAAAGCAAAGCGAACAGCTGAAGCTTGATAACGAAACGCTGTCGCTGGACGTCGTTGCCAACTCGCTGGTCACGCTGCAGGCGCTCAACGCCGCACGGCTGAAAGAGGTCGGCGCGGTTGACGCCACCTTTGTGGCCAGAGCCATTAATGAGCAACCGATGAATCTCGGTCAGGGGATCTGGCTGAATGACTGTGCTGAAGGCAATGTGCGCAGCGCCGTTGCGGTCAGCCGCGCAGCAACAGCGTTCGATGTACAAGGTGAAGCGGCAGCCCTGCTGGTGACCGTCGCCATGAATGACGAACAACCGGTTGCGGTGCTGAAGCGCCTTGGCGATCTGCTGCTGAATAATAAAGCTGACCGTTTGTTGAAAGCCGATGCGGCAACGGTGCTGGCGCTGCTGACCAGCGATGATGCCTTAACTGATGATGTATTGAGCGCCGAATTTATTGTGCGCAATGAGCATGGTTTACACGCCCGCCCGGGCACCATGCTGGTGAATACGATTAAACAATTTAACAGTGAAATTACCGTGACAAATCTTGATGGAACCGGCAAGCCGGCGAATGGACGCAGTCTGATGAAAGTTGTGGCATTAGGCGTGAAGAAAGGACATCACCTGCGCTTTACCGCCCAGGGTGAAGATGCTGAACAGGCGCTGAAAGCGATTGGCGAAGCCATCGCGGCGGGTCTTGGGGAGGGCGCGTAATGAGCAGACGTGTTGCTACTATCACCCTTAACCCAGCCTACGATCTGGTAGGTTTCTGCCCGGAAATTGAACGCGGTGAAGTGAACCTGGTTAAAACGACCGGTCTGCACGCGGCAGGTAAAGGGATTAACGTCGCTAAGGTTTTGAAAGATTTAGGTATCGATGTAACGGTGGGCGGTTTCCTCGGTAAAGACAACCAGGATGGTTTTCAGCAGTTGTTCAGCGAGCTGGGTATCGCCAACCGTTTTCAGGTTGTACAGGGGCGTACGCGTATCAACGTCAAGCTGACCGAAAAAGACGGCGAAGTGTCCGATTTCAATTTCTCCGGCTTTGAAGTCACCCCGGCTGACTGGGAACGCTTTGTGAATGACTCGCTGAGCTGGCTGGGCCAGTTCGACATGGTGTGCGTCAGCGGCAGTTTGCCGACCGGCGTTAGCCCGGAAGCATTCACCGACTGGATGACGCGCCTGCGCAGTCAGTGTCCTTGCATTATCTTTGATAGTAGTCGTGAAGCACTGGTCGCCGGTCTGAAAGCGGCACCATGGCTGGTGAAACCAAACCGTCGTGAACTGGAAATCTGGGCAGGCCGTAAGCTGCCAGAAATGAAAGATGTGATTGAAGCTGCACATGCGTTGCGCGAGCAGGGTATTGCTCACGTGGTGATTTCACTTGGCGCGGAAGGTGCGCTGTGGGTTAACGCTTCGGGTGAGTGGATTGCTAAACCGCCGTCAGTCGAGGTGGTAAGCACCGTAGGCGCGGGTGATTCAATGGTTGGCGGCCTGATTTACGGCCTGCTGATGCGTGAATCCAGTGAACACACCCTGCGTCTGGCAACCGCTGTTGCCGCCCTGGCGGTAAGCCAAAGCAATGTGGGCATTACCGATCGTCCTCAGTTGGCCGCAATGATGGCGCGTGTCGACTTAAAACCGTTTAACTGACAGCAGGAGAGGCATAATGAAAACGCTGCTGATTATTGACGCTAATCTCGGCCAGGCTCGCGCTTATATGGCGAAAACCCTGCTTGGAGCGGCGGCGCAGAAAGCACATCTGGAAATTATTGATAATCCTAATGATGCCGAACTGGCAATTGTTCTGGGCGACACGCTTCCTGCCGACAGTTCGCTGAACGGCAAAAAAGTCTGGCTGGGCGATATTGGTCGTGCGGTTGCGCATCCTGAACTTTTCCTCAGTGAAGCGAAAGGCCACGCAAAACCTTATAGCGCTCCGGTTGCGACAGCGTCCGTGGCCAGTAGTGGTCCAAAACGCGTGGTGGCGGTGACGGCTTGTCCAACTGGCGTAGCCCATACGTTTATGGCCGCTGAAGCTATTGAAACGGAAGCGAAAAAACGTGGCTGGTGGGTGAAGGTTGAAACCCGTGGTTCTGTTGGCGCAGGCAATGCCATTACGCCGGAAGAGGTGGCTCAGGCGGATCTGGTGATTGTGGCGGCTGACATTGAAGTTGATCTGGCGAAGTTTGCCGGAAAACCAATGTACCGTACTTCTACTGGCCTTGCGCTGAAGAAAACGAAGCAGGAACTGGACAAAGCGCTGGAAGAAGCAACGCCGTACCAGCCAGCCGGCAAAGCGCAGTCTGCAACCACTGAAGGTAAGAAAGAGAGCGCTGGCGCGTATCGTCACCTGCTGACGGGCGTATCCTACATGCTGCCGATGGTGGTTGCTGGCGGTCTGTGTATTGCACTCTCATTCGCTTTTGGTATCGAAGCGTTCAAGGAGCAGGGTACGCTGGCGGCGGCGCTGATGCAGATTGGCGGTGGTTCAGCTTTCGCGCTGATGGTGCCGGTTCTGGCGGGCTACATCGCGTTTTCCATCGCTGACCGTCCGGGTCTGACGCCTGGTCTTATCGGCGGTATGCTGGCGGTGAGCACCGGTTCCGGCTTTATTGGCGGGATTATTGCCGGTTTCCTTGCCGGTTATGTGGCGAAGCTCATCAGCACGAAGCTGAAACTCCCGCAGAGTATGGAAGCGCTGAAACCGATCCTGATCATTCCGCTGCTCTCAAGCCTGGTGGTTGGTCTGGCCATGATCTACCTGATCGGTAAACCAGTGGCGGGCATTCTGGAAGGTCTGACCCACTGGCTGCAAACCATGGGAACCGCGAACGCGGTGCTGCTTGGAGCGATTCTGGGCGGCATGATGTGTACCGATATGGGCGGTCCGGTTAACAAAGCGGCGTATGCTTTCGGTGTGGGGCTGCTTAGTACGCAAACCTATGCGCCGATGGCGGCGATTATGGCGGCGGGTATGGTGCCTCCGCTGGCCCTGGGCCTGGCAACGCTGGTGGCGCGTCGTAAGTTCGACAAAGCGCAGCAGGAAGGCGGTAAAGCTGCGCTGGTATTGGGCCTGTGCTTTATTACCGAAGGGGCTATCCCATTCGCTGCCCGTGACCCGATGCGCGTTCTGCCTTGCTGTATCGTTGGCGGCGCGATTACCGGGGCTATCTCGATGGCGGTGGGGGCTAAGCTGATGGCGCCGCACGGCGGTCTGTTCGTGCTGTTAATCCCTGGCGCAATCACTCCGGTGGTTGGATACCTGCTGGCCATTATTGCCGGTACGCTGGTAGCCGGTCTCTCCTACGCGGTGCTGAAACGCCCGGAAGCAGAGGTTGTGGCAAAGGCGGCCTGATTTAACGCTGACATCCGGGGCAGAGATTTCTCTGCCCCTTTTTTTATCCATTAAATCTGCCCGGTAGTGTTAACCGGTTCAGGCAATCATTGGCGCGATGATAAAACCAAAGGCAACGCCAGCAATGATCCCGCCAAGCCCTGGCAACATAAACGGATGGTTTAAGACATACTTACCCACGCGCGTTGTCCCGGTGGTGTCGAACTCCATTGCCGCCAGCGAAGTCGGATAAGTTGGCAGAACAAACACGCCGGTCACTGCGACATAGGAAGCCAGAATGGCCCATGTAGGTACGCCGAGCGCGACGGCAAGAGGGATAATCAGCGGCGTGGTGGCTCCCTGCGAATAGAGAAGCGCGCAGGTACCAAACAGCACCAGCGCCAACAGCATCGGATAAGCCCGTAGAATATCGCCCGCGATATCCTTTATCCCCGTTAAGTGGGCATCAATGAAGGTTGTGCCCAGCGTAACAATCCCCAGAATCACAGCCAACGAACTCATACCCGCGCGAAACGTGGATGTCAGGACAATCGCGTCTGTTGATGTTTTGCATAGCACCACCATCAGACACGCGGCAGCTAGCATGCAGATAATGATAATATCCCGGGTATTCATTGCGTTACCTGCATCGAATCCAGGGCGCAATTGAGGGCATGCGGCAAGAATAACGATGACCACCGTTGCCAGCATAAACAGGGCGACTGACAGTCTGGCACCTGGCGTTGTGCTGTTTTGCCCTGTATATTTACGCACCAGTCCTTTTTGCAGGCGTTCCAGATAGACTTCATCATCCTGTAGCTCACATCCCTGACGTGAGGCGATAAAAGCAGCGACCATCGCAGCGACAAATGAGGCAGGCAGACATACCGCCATAACCTGAATAAAGCTGATACCGTTGCCTTCCATAATAGTCAGCATAGCGGCCATTGCGGCACTGATCGGTGAACCGGATATCGCCACCTGAGAAGCGACTACGGACCCTGCGAGCGTACGGGAAGGGCGAATACCTGACTCTTTGGCAACTTCGGCAATCACCGGCAGAGTAGAAAAGACGATGAACCCTGTTCCCGCCATAATCGTCATCGACCAGGTGATAATCGGCGCAATAATATTGATATATTTAGGGTTACGGCGCATAAAATTACCGGCAATGCGAACCAGATAATCCATGCCTCCGGCGGCCTGTAGCGCCGATGCCGCCACCACCACCGTCATAATAATAAGAATAACGTCAACGGGTGGTGAACCAATTTGCAGCCCAAACCCCAGCGTTAAAATAGCCAGCCCCAGCCCGCCGCATAAACCAATACCAATTCCGCCAAGGCGGATACCGAAAAATATTGCGCCCAACACTACGATAATTTCTAGCCAAATCATAATGGCCTCCGCCAGAGAGTAATTTGTAATTAAAATGGATTTTTATTTAATGCAACAATTAAACAGGTATGGACATTCATTGTGCCAAAAGGTGATTTTTACCCACGCGTTTCTCGTACCATTTAATACCGGCACGAACCAACGAACCGGTTGAATCAATATATTTCTCAGGTGACTTGTTGACTGCTTCGGCAAGAATGACAGGAACTTCAGTACATCCGAGCACGATGACTTGTGCCCCGCGTGAGAAGAGTGCTTCAGCTTGTTCATTCATCAGCGTTTGCGCCCGCTTAGCATCACCAGCTTTTAAGCAATAGATGCTTTCCATCACTTTTTCCTGACTGGATGAGTCAGGGCTGATGCAGGTTAACCCAAGAGATTCTATGCCTTTTTGATAGAGGCCCATGTATAAAGTGGCGTTGGTGGCGAGTAATCCGATTTGCGATTTCCCGCAGTTTTTAACCTCATTGATGGTCGTTTCAACGATACTGAGCAGCTCTGTATGGCAGCACGCTTTTAATTCATTAAACCAAAAGTGGGCGGTGTTACAGGGGATCACAATACACTCGGCGCCAGCATCTTCGAGTTTATGCATATAATCGCGCATTGCCGGAAGTGGGGAATGGCCATGATGCATTAACGCGTCGGTTCTGTCAGGAATGTCAGGAATAGATGAAATAATTAAGGGGATATGTTCCTGGTCACGTTGCGCAGCGGTAAAAGTGACGAATTTATTAAACAGATCGACCGTTGCAGCAGGTCCCATACCACCAAGCACGCCAATTAAACCTTTCACGATATATACCTCAATTCACCGATAATTAATATTCAGAGCCGGGGTGTGTCTGCTGATAATGTTTAACAGCAGTGAGACTTGAGGAGAAATGCAATAATGTATGGTTCAATGCAAAAACCGCATGACTGTGGTTTATTGTGTAACCTCAGCAGGCCGGTATTCGGCCAGAGACTCCGCGTTACACGGCGGACAAGCGGTCGTAACCGATAGGGAGAGAAGTATGTTAATGTTAAAGATGAAGCCTTGATGCAAAAAACGAATCACCAGGCGCTAATGATGAATGTCATCTTCGGAACTATTCAGGCATGATGCTTTAAGGCTAATAGGCATATTTAAATATCCGCGTGATAAGCATGAAAAATATTGAGACAAAATGGTTATATGACTTTCTGACGTTGGAGGCATGCCGTCATTTTTCCCAGGCGGCTGAGGAGCGCAACATATCCCAACCGGCATTTAGCCGGCGGATCAAGGCGCTCGAATCAGCCGTGGGTGTGCTGCTTTTTGATCGCACAACGAGCCCACTGCAACTCACGGAGGAGGGCAAGCTATTTCATTCGCAAACCCGTAGTTTGTTGCAACAGCTGGAATGTAATCTGGATGAGCTAAGCGGCCACAATTTACTGGGTGTACCCAATATCAAAATAGCGGCGGCACATTCTCTGTCGCTGACGATGTTGCCCAGATTGGTGCACTCAATGGCGGCCTGGGGTGAGGAGTTTGTCTATCATGTTGAAGCTATTGATGTTGTTCAGGCGGTGAATACTCTGCGCGAGGGGAAAAGCGATTTTATTATCTCCTTTCGGGATGAAGATTTAATGCAGTCACCTTTCTGCGGCTTGAAGGTTTTTGAGTCTGAACTGTACCCCGTGTGTGCTGCTGATGCGCAGGGTAAGGCGTTGTTTGATATCTATCAGTCGCAGGCACCGATTCTGAACTATACCAGCACATCCTACATGGGAAGATTGGTAAACCGTCATCTGGCGGAAGTAGGCGGCATTTCAGCCCGAACGCTGTTTATGTCTTCGATGAGTGAGTTATTAAAAAATATGGCATTGGATGGGCATGGTATCGCCTGGCTGCCGGCGTGGACTATCGTAAACGAACTGCGCGAAAAGCGGCTGGTTTGTCTGCAGACGCCGGAACTGATGGTGCCTATTCAGGCTTATATTTACCGAATGGATACCCGGTTGAATAAAACGGCTGAGCACTTCTGGCGGATTTTGTACAACCATATGCCAGAGGACCTTGTTTCGCTCAGTTGATACGAACCGGATCGTCTGGCGCATCTGAAAAATCTCCGGTTATGCCGGAGTTAAACTCTTTAGACTGCTTGAATTGTGTACTACCTCTCATTTTCTCTTTCCTTTACAGACTGTATCTATAAAAAATTGTGATTCTGTTCATATCTATTGAGTTTAGATCTTGAATATGGATTTACTTTGTCAAAAACACGCTTACTATGAACATGTGTTTGATAGTGAACATGTGCTCTAATAACCTGATGTGTGGCGTTGGTTATTTTTAACGAACTCATTTGTGGCAAGTTAATTGCCAGGGGACGTGCTATGCGTGAAAAGGAATACATAGTAACTATTGGCTCGGCCAATATGGATGTTGCTGGGTATTCGCATGCTTCTCTAAATTATGCGGATTCGAATCCAGGAAAGATAAAATTCACCCCCGGCGGAGTTGGACGTAACATTGCACATAATCTCGCGCTGCTGGGGAAAAATTCATGGTTACTGACGGCGGTTGGTAATGATTTTTATGGACAATCGTTATTGGCGCAAACCAATCAATCCGGAGTTCATGTTGATAAGTGTCTTATCGTTCCCGGAGAGAATACGTCCAGTTATTTATCATTGCTTGATAACACCGGTGAAATGTTGGTTGCCATTAATGATATGAGCATTACCGAACATATTTCAGCAGATTTTTTATCACAGCATCATGATTTTATTCGGCAGGCGAAAGTCATCGTCGCCGATTGTAATATCAGCGAAGATGCCCTGGCATGGGTGCTGGAAAATGCCGGAGAGGTTCCGGTGTTTGTTGACCCGGTATCGGCATGGAAATGCGTCAAAATTCGCGAGCGGCTTGGACAAATTCACACTCTTAAACCCAACCGGCTTGAAGCCGAAACGCTAAGCGGTATTGCGCTTTCCGGGCGTGATGACGTGGGTAAAGTCGCCGCCTGGTTTCATGATCGCGGCTTAAATAGGCTGGTGCTCAGCATGGGCGGTGACGGTGTTTATTACAGTGATATTGCGGGGAGTCGTGGTTGGTCGCTGCCGATTAAAACTCACGTCATTAATGTTACCGGGGCTGGCGATGCAATGATGGCTGGACTGGCTTCCTGCTGGGTAGACGGCATGCCCTTTATTGATTCGGTTCGATTTGCGCAGGGTTGTTCATCAATGGCGTTAGCCTGTGAATATACCAATAACCCTGATTTGTCTGTTGCGAATGTAAGCTCATTAGTGGAGAACACAGAATGTCTGAATTAACTCTTTCCTCTGAATTATTACAAATATCTCCAGAAGTACAGGAAGCATTAAACAGTAAGAAGCCGATTGTTGCACTTGAATCAACCATTATTTCTCATGGTATGCCATTTCCGCAGAATGCCCAGACAGCGATTGAAGTAGAAGAAACTATTCGTAAACACGGTGCGGTTCCTGCGACCATTGCCATTATTGGCGGAATAATGAAAGTTGGTTTAAGCAAAGATGAAATTGAGCTGCTTGGGCGAGAAGGTCATAGCGTTACGAAAGTAAGTCGTCGTGATTTGCCGTTTGTGGTCGCGGCAGGAAAAAATGGTGCAACGACTGTTGCCTCAACCATGATTATTGCCGCACTGGCGGGAATTAAAGTATTTGCGACAGGGGGAATAGGTGGGGTTCATCGTGGTGCTGAACATACCTTTGATATTTCCGCGGATCTGCAAGAACTGGCGCATACCAATGTCACGGTAATTTGTGCCGGGGCGAAATCTATTCTTGATCTCGGCTTAACTACTGAATATTTAGAAACCTTTGGTGTGCCGTTAATTGGTTATCAAACCAACGCGTTGCCAGCATTTTTCTGCCGTACCAGTCCGTTTGAGGTCAGCATCCGTCTGGACAGTGCGAAAGAGATTGCCCGTGCCATGGCGGTGAAATGGCAAACGGGTCTCGACGGCGGTCTGGTTGTTGCGAACCCCATCCCAGAGCAGTTTGCGATGGCCGAAGAGAAAATTAATGCGGCAATCGATCGGGCGGTAAAAGAAGCGGAAGATCAGGGCATCGTGGGCAAAGAGAGTACGCCGTTCCTGTTAGCGCGGGTTGCAGAGCTGACCGGTGGTGACAGCCTGAAATCAAATATTCAGCTGGTGTTCAACAATGCGGTACTGGCCTGTGAAATTGCGAAGGAGTATCAGCGCCTCGTCTGACAGAATTTCCCGGGCAGAATGCGGTCGCCCGCGAATATCAAACCTACCAAAACCTGGCGATAACGCCGGGTTTCCTGGCATGAAGGGAATTTCATTATGGATATAATGAGAAGTGTTGTGGGTATGGTGGTATTACTGGCCATCGCGTTTCTGCTGTCAGTAAATAAAAAACGTATAAGTCTGCGCACGGTCGGGGCTGCACTGGTACTGCAAATCGCAATCGGCGGCATTATGCTGTACTTCCCGCCGGGAAAATGGCTGGTTGAACAGGCTGCGCTCGGTGTCCACAAGGTGATGTCATATAGTGACGCGGGAAGCGCATTTATCTTTGGCTCCCTGGTTGGGCCAAAAATGGATGTGCTGTTTGACGGAGCCGGGTTTATCTTCGCTTTTCGGGTGCTACCGGCCATCATTTTTGTGACCGCACTGATCAGTCTTCTCTACTACATTGGCGTGATGGGGCTGTTGATCCGCATCCTCGGCGGTATTTTCCAGAAAGCGCTGAACATCAGTAAGATCGAGTCATTTGTCGCCGTAACGACGATTTTCCTCGGGCAAAACGAGATCCCGGCGATCGTGAAGCCGTTTATTGACCGCCTGAATCGCAATGAGCTGTTTACCGCTATTTGTAGCGGGATGGCCTCGATTGCTGGCTCAATGATGATTGGTTACGCCGGAATGGGCGTTCCGATTGACTATTTGCTGGCGGCATCGTTGATGGCAATCCCTGGCGGTATTTTGTTCGCGCGTATGCTGAGTCCGGCAACTGAAGAATCTCGCGTCACCTTTGAGAACCTGTCATTTACTGAAACGCCACCGAAAAGCATCATCGAAGCAGCGGCGAGCGGAGCGATGACCGGGCTGAAAATTGCTGCTGGCGTGGCGACAGTCGTAATGGCATTTGTCGCCATTATCGCGCTGATTAACGGCATTATTGGCGGAATTGGTGGGTGGTTTGGCTTTGGTCACGCCACTCTGGAAGGGATCTTTGGCTATGCGCTAGCCCCGCTGGCGTGGATTATGGGTGTGGACTGGAGCGATGCGACGCTGGCAGGCAGCTTGATCGGACAGAAGCTGGCGATTAATGAGTTTGTCGCTTATCTCAACTTCTCGCCATATCTGCAAACGGGTGGAACGCTGGATGTGAAGACCATTGCGATTATCTCGTTTGCGCTGTGCGGTTTCGCTAACTTTGGTTCGATTGGCGTTGTCGTCGGGGCATTTTCGGCGATAGCGCCACAGCGTGCCCCGGAAATCGCGCAGCTTGGCATGCGCGCGCTGGCAGCAGCAACGCTGTCAAACCTGATGAGCGCCACTATAGCCGGTTTCTTTATTGGGCTGGCATAGCGAAAATAATGCCGGATACGCGTAGCGCCATCCGGCATTACATTTAAGCAGTTTGCAGCAAATACAAGGCGTTATCTGCTGAGAGGGTTGGGTTGTTGATGCTGACGCTGGCTCGCGATAATGCCGCGCAGGCCATGGCAAAGTGAGCGCTTTCATGAAATTCACTACCTTCCAGAAAGCTGTACAGCAATCCCGCCATAAAAGCATCGTCGGCGCCAAAACTGTCTACAACCGTATGCTCAGGAGGCGTCAGTAAAAACTGTTCTCCGTCCTTTTCGCTGCAAAAAACGGATTCATCTTCCAGGCAAACAAAGATTCGTTTTACCCCTTGCTGATGGAGACTATTAACGGCCAGTACGCGATCGGCATCTGAATGAATAGGTTGACCCCACAAAATCGCCAGCTCTTTCTGCGTTGGTTTTAGCGTATGAATACGCGTAAACCAGGTCTTCATTTTTGCCGCTTTGAACTCTGAAACGGTGTCAATGAATACCGGAATATCATCAGCAATAGTAAAGACCCACTCAATGGCTTCGGCAGTCAGATTGCAATCTGCCAGTACGACACCGGAATGGCGGATCAAATCTCGCGAACTGTTCAGTAACTGCGGCGTCAATTGTTGCAGGATATGGGTATCGTTAATTGCCAGTACGGTCTCTTCCTGCTGATTAGCGATCGACAGGTAAGTTGAGGTGTTATGTCCATGCAGGCGTATGCAACTGGAAACGTTAACACCGGCCTGACGCGTTTGTTCCAGCAATGTTTCGCCATAGAAATCACTGCCAACAGCGGAAATTAAGTGGACGTCACGGCCCAGCAGCGCCAGGTTGTGGGCGATGTTGCGTCCCACGCCGCCTGCCGAGCAGTGAATGTTACCAGGGTTAGAGGCAGCCTGAGGATAGTGGATGTCAGCAACACCACGAATATCCATATTGATCGCCCCGACAACCACGCAATAATCCTGTTCGGTAAGGATATAACCTTTACCTTTGATCATGCCTTTACGCATCAAATCCATAATATGCGCAGCGACGCGCGAACGGCTGATCTGCAAAATATCGGCGATTTCATTCTGCTGAATCAACGGATTGCGACGCAGGATCTTAAGGATCTGCTTTTCCCTGTCGTTCATGATTATGCCACCGCTTTTTCTGTTTGCTGGGCTTTCAGCCAGGCAATCTCTTCTGCCCAGATATCCGGATTAATCGTTTCGAGCACCAGCGGAATGCCGTCAAAACGATTGTCCTGCATGATCCAACGGAAGGCTTCGTGGCCAATATTGCCTTCACCTAAGCTGTGGTGACGGTCAACGCGACTGCCAAATGCGCTCTTGGCGTCGTTCAGGTGCATACCGCGTAGGTACCTGAAGCCGACAATACGCTCAAATTCCGCAAACGTCTTTTCGCATTCCTCGACGGAGCGCAAATCGTAACCGGCCGCGAAGGCATGGCAGGTATCAATACAGACGCCGACGCGGGACTTATCTTCGACGCCGTCGATAATTGCGGCAAGGTGCTCAAACTTAAATCCAAGGTTGCTGCCTTGTCCGGCGGTATTTTCGATAACTGCCGTAACGCCCTGGGTCTGAGCAAGGGCGATGTTGATGGATTCGGCAATGCGCGCCAGACACTCATCTTCCGGGATCTGCATCAAATGGCTGCCCGGGTGAAAGTTCAGCAAGGATAAGCCCAGCAGTTCACAGCGCTGCATTTCATCTATAAACGCATCACGTGATTTTTCCAGCGCATCGCTAACCGGATGACCGAGGTTAATCAGGTAACTGTCGTGAGGCAGGATCTGGGCGGCAGTATAATGATACTTCTCGCAGGCAGATTTAAAATCATCAATGATTTCGGTGGTCAGCGGCGCGGCACGCCACTGGCGCTGATTTTTGGTGAACAGGGCGAATGCGGTCGCTTCGATTTCTGCGGCTCGAATAGCGGCGTTAGCCAGACCGCCAGCGGCGCTTACGTGCGCTCCGATATATTTCATAAATTTAATCCGCCATACTCAAATACAAAAAGGGAGAGTATAGCGGGTTAATAGAGGTGAGTCGTGATCGTTTATGCCATCAGCGCGTGGATAGCGACGTTAATCGCACCGCCACCCACAATCAGCCAGACAAACAGCAGCAGGGCCATCAGTAACGGTTTGGCACCAGCTTTTTTCAGCGCGCTAACGTGCGTGGTCAACCCCAGGGCCGCCATCGCCATTGCCAGCAAAATGGTATCCAGCGTTACCAGCATGTTCACTACTGACTGTGGCAGCAGGTGGAACGAGTTAAAAATTGCGACCACAATGAACAGGATGGCAAACCATGGAATGGTTATTTTGCTCTTCTCACCGCCCGTGGCCGGAGACAGTTGTTTAACGCGTGCGGCCAGGAGGATAAGGAACGGTGCCAGCATCATGACGCGCAGCATTTTGGCAATAACCGCGGCGTTTTCCGCATCCGGGCTAATGGCGTGCCCGGCAGCCACAACCTGTGCAACTTCATGCATGGTGGAGCCAATGTAAATGCCGTAGGTTTCTGGGCTAAACCAGTGTGAAAGCAACGGATACATCGCCGGATACAGGAAGATAGCGATAGTACCGAAGATAACCACGGTGGCGACAGCGACGGTCACTTTACTGGCTTCTGCTTTCACCACTGGTTCGGTTGCCAGCACGGCGGCGGCACCACAAATGCTGCTACCCGCGCCAATCAGCCAGCTGGTGTGACGGTCCAGACCAAATACTTTCTGCCCCAGGAAACAGGCAATCATAAAGGTACTGCTTAGCGTTAACACATCAATCACGATACCGCTGACGCCGACGTCAGCAATTTGCGCGAAGGTGAGGCGGAAACCGTAGAGGATAATCCCCAGACGTAATAAATGTTGTTTCGCGAACAGCACGCCGCCGTCACAGCTTTTCCAGATGTGCGGATAGACGGTGTTGCCGAGAATCATCCCCAATAAGATGGCTAAGGTGAGGGCGCTGAACCCGGCACCTGCGACGGCGGGAATGGATCCTCCCCATAAGGCGACCCCAGTGATAACTGCACTCAGGGCAAGCCCCGGAATAAAATGCCACGCTGTACGACGATGAGTCTGTAAGGTGAGTTCTGTCATATCCTTCTCCTTTATCTGGGTAAAAGAGTAAGGCGAAGTGGTTTAAAAATAAAATTGATTATATATTTATAATTAATCTATATAAGTGGTATACCCGTCATACTTCAAGTTGCATGTGCGTTGGCTGCGCTCGTTCACCCCAGTCACGTACTTAAGTACGCTCCGGGGGATGCTCTCTCTTGCCGCCTTCCTGCAACTCGAATTATTTAGGGTATAAGTAACGGCTATCCGGTGGAAAACGACTATGCATATCACCCTGCGACAACTTGAAGTGTTTGCTGAGGTACTAAAAAGCGGCTCAACAACCCAGGCATCTGTCATGCTGGCATTGTCGCAGTCGGCGGTGAGTGCGGCGCTTACCGATCTGGAAGGGCAACTTGGCGTGCAACTGTTTGACCGTGTCGGCAAACGGCTGGTGGTTAACGAACACGGACGCTTGCTTTATCCGCGCGCGCTGGCGTTACTTGAGCAAACGACCGAAATCGAACAGCTTTTTCGCAAAGATAATGGCGCCATTCGGGTCTATGCCAGTAGCACCATCGGTAATTATATTCTGCCCGCCATGATCGCCCGTTATCGCCAGGACTTCCCCGATTTGCCGCTGGAACTTAGCGTGGGCAACAGCCAGGACGTGATCAATGCGGTGCTGGATTTTCGGGTAGACATCGGGCTGATTGAAGGGCCGTGTCACAGTACGGAAATCATCTCTGAACCGTGGCTGGAGGACGAACTGGTGGTGTTTGCCGCACCGTCGTCACCGCTCACAAAGGGGCCCGTTACGCTGGAACAGCTGGCTGCTTCGCCGTGGATCCTGCGTGAGCGAGGATCGGGTACGCGTGAACTGGTGGATTACCTGCTGTTGTCTCATCTGCCAAGATTTCAGATGGCGATGGAGTTGGGGAACTCCGAGGCCATTAAGCATGCGGTGCGCCATGGTCTCGGGATCAGCTGTTTGTCGCGTCGGGTCATTGCGGAGCAGTTACAGGCAGGGACGCTGAGCGAAGTTACCGTGCCACTGCCGCGTTTAGTGCGCACTCTCTGGCGCGTTCATCACCGGCAAAAACATATCTCCAATGCCATTACGCGTTTTTTATATTACAGCGACCAGGTTGAGTAGGGCGAATAGCGCGCTAACTCTCGTCAGGCCACCCTATCCATAATGGCTGTTACGTCTTAACCGCCTTGTGCCGCCCGTTTTCTGCTTTACTTATAATCCGCGGCCAGTCATGAAGGTCTCTTATAACAGCGCATTTGTGCCGGAAGAATGCCATTTCGTCTGCTACAATCGCGCCTCATTTTTTGGATGGATAGCATTTTCACATGGTTTCCGAAACTAAAACCACAGAAGCGCCCACGCTACGTCGTGAACTGAAGGCGCGTCACCTGACGATGATTGCCATTGGAGGCTCCATCGGTACAGGTCTTTTCGTTGCATCTGGTGCAACTATTTCTGCGGCGGGTCCTGGCGGCGCGTTGTTCTCTTATATCCTGATCGGTCTGATGGTGTACTTCCTGATGACCAGCCTCGGTGAACTGGCTGCCTATATGCCGGTTTCCGGCTCGTTCTCCACTTACGGTCAAAACTACGTAGAAGAAGGCTTTGGCTTCGCGCTGGGCTGGAACTACTGGTACAACTGGGCGGTAACGATTGCCGTTGACCTGGTGGCCGCACAGTTGGTGATGAGCTGGTGGTTCCCGGACACGCCGGGCTGGATCTGGAGCGCACTGTTCCTCGGCGTTATCTTCCTGCTGAACTACATTTCCGTTCGCGGATTTGGTGAAGCGGAATACTGGTTCTCGCTGATCAAAGTCACCACTGTAATTATCTTCATCGTGGTTGGCGTGATGATGATTTTCGGTATCTTCAAAGGTACTCAGCCGGTGGGCTGGAGCAACTGGACGACCGGTGATGCACCGTTTGCCGGGGGTTTTGCCGCTATGATTGGCGTGGCGATGATCGTCGGCTTCTCCTTCCAGGGAACTGAGCTGATTGGTATCGCGGCAGGCGAATCTGAAGATCCTGAAAAGAACATTCCACGTGCGGTGCGTCAGGTGTTCTGGCGAATCCTGCTGTTCTATGTGTTCGCGATTTTGATTATCAGCCTGATTATCCCGTACACCGATCCGAGCCTGCTGCGCAACGATGTGAAAGACATCAGCGTTAGCCCGTTCACGTTGGTATTCCAGCATGCGGGTCTGCTGTCAGCCGCAGCAGTAATGAACGCGGTTATCCTGACGGCGGTACTGTCAGCGGGTAACTCCGGGATGTATGCCTCCACGCGTATGCTTTACACCCTGGCATGCGACGGTAAAGCGCCGCGTATTTTCGGCAAACTGTCTCGTGGCGGCGTACCGCGTAACGCGCTGTATGCGACGACCGTGGTGGCGGGGCTGTGTTTCCTGACCTCGATGTTTGGTAACCAGACCGTGTACCTCTGGCTGCTGAACACCTCCGGGATGACGGGCTTTATCGCCTGGCTGGGGATCGCTATTAGCCACTATCGTTTCCGTCGCGGTTATGTGTTGCAGGGTCACGATGTGAAGGATCTGCCGTACCGTTCTGGCTTCTTCCCGCTGGGTCCGATCTTCGCCTTTGTGCTGTGCCTGATTATCACTCTGGGCCAGAACTACGAAGCGTTCCTGAAAGATAGCATTGACTGGGGCGGCGTGATGGCAACCTATATCGGTATCCCGCTGTTCCTGATTATCTGGTTTGGCTATAAGCTGGCGAAAGGAACTCATTTTGTTCGCTACAGCGAAATGAAATTCCCGGATCGCGTGAAGAAATAACAGTATAAAAAGCATAACAAAAACCCCGGCATGATGAGTGCCGGGGTTTTTTTATTGCGCCAGACTTAGAAGCTGTAAGTCAGGCCAACCGTGTAACGACGACCATCGAGAACAGTGTCGTAGGTATCGTAATCGATTTGCTTATCCAGCACGTTATACACGCCAGCGGTCATCAGCAGATCTTTGTTAGCATAATAGCGTAAACCAACATCGACCTGAGTATAGGACGGGGTGCCCTGCGCCATGGAGGTACGGCTCAGGTATTCAGACGTTTTCCCGCGCAGATTCAGACGGCTCCAGAAACCGAGATCCTGCGTGGCCTGCCAGTCCAGCGTGGTGTTGAACATATGCTTTGGCATTTTGTTCAATGGCTGACCGGAGAACTGACCGCTTTTCTGTTCAGATTCCGTGTAAGTGTAGTTCGCCGTCCAGTTGATGTCGGAAGTCATCTTCCAGCCGAAAGTGGATTCTACGCCGCGCATATTGGCTTTATCGACGTTAACGCGATCGCTGACGAAGTCATAGTGGGTATTGCCGATGGTACAGGCCGGATCGGAGCTGCTGTTACAGCGGCGCACTTCGGTGATTTTGTCTTTGAAGTCAGTATTGAACAGCGTGACGCCCGCGTTGAGATCGTTGCCGTTATCCCACAGTAAACCGATCTCTTCGCTGAGGCTTTTCTCCGGCTTCAGGTCCGGGTTGCCGACAATGATGCCGTTCAGTCTACCGCCGCCGGTGACCTGTCCCCAACTGGCAGACGACTGGCGCAGATCCGGTGCGCGATAGCCCGCTGAAACGCCGCCTTTTAAGGTCCATTGATCGCTCAGATGCCATACGCCATAACCGCGCGGTGTCCAGTTGTCGCCGTAGTTTTCATCTTTATCCATACGCAGACCGCCAGTCAGCGTGAAGGTATCGGTAACGGCCCACTCATCTTCAGCAAACAGCGCCCAGCTCCAGCGGGTCAGTTTGTTCAGTCCATCAGCAGCTTGCAGCTGGTTGCCGTTATCACTCAGTTTTTCATAACGGTATTGCCCGCCCAACGTCAGGGTGTGCGCACCAAGGAAGACCTGGTTCTGGTTATTGAAAATCGTGTTGTAGGACTTCATCTGGCGACCTGGGTTTTCGGTCTCTTCCTGCTGGACATAGCTGGTGGAGTTGAAGTCGTCGTAATAACCGCTGTGGGTTAGTGAATACGTTGTGTGCACATACTTGTTTTCGCTTTTACTGTTGGGCTTGCAGCTTCCGTTGCGGCAGCTTTCCTCGGCCATGGATTTGCCTGGCGTACTGTCGCGATCCTGCAGTTCACGTGCGTAATCGAAGTCGATATCATTTTTATCATCTGGCGTAAAGTTCAGGGTTAAGCCCCCGTTACGCATACGCTGTTCATTGTAGCCATTGAGGATTTTGTCCTCTGCCCGATGAGAGAATAATCCGGTCACTTTTGCGCCGAGTAATCCGTCAATCAGTGGCCCAGACGCATAGGCGTTGGTCTGATAAATATCGCCGGAGTCTCTGTCTTCCTGGAAAGTGGCATCGCCGTGCAGAGAGCCGGTCCAGGCTTTGGTATTCGACACTTTCTTGGTGATGACGTTAATGACGCCGCCCATCGCATCGGAGCCGTACAGAGATGACATTGGGCCACGGATTACCTCGATACGCTCGATGGATTCCAGTGGCGGCAGCCAACCTTGCTCAATACCTGAGTTGTCGCTGTTAGGACGTGTGCCGCGTGTGCTGATGCGTTTACCGTTGACCAGGAAGAGCGTGTATTGCGAAGCCATACCACGAATACTGATATCGCTGCTGCTACCCCCGCCGGTGACGACGACGCCAGGGACATCTTTTAGCGCATCGGTAACATCGCGATAGGCTTTGTCCTCAATCTGCTGCTTGGTAATAACAGATATCGAAGCGGGGGCGTCCTGAATTTTCTGTTCGAAGCCGGTGGCGGTAACCACCACGGTGTCTTGTTCAGCGGCATGCCCGAGTGATGGGAGACTGGCGACGCATACTGCGGCAGCTACAGCCTTAACGTGAGGTATAGTCATTTGTATCATTCCATTTAAATGAATTTACCCGGCATACTTCAAGTTGCAGATGCGTGGCTACGCGCGTTCATACAACTCGAATTATTTAGGGTAACGATCAGCGCGTCATGTGAAAGGCCATGACAATTGTATGTATTTGTCTTTTAAGGACTCTTTTCAGTAAAGAAGCGAATGGATTGTACAAAAGTATGAATGTTTGTAAACACAAATGATAATCGGAATCATTTGTGTTTGATCTTGTTTTGAGGGTAATGCTTTTTAAATCAATAGGATAGTGGAAAAAGAAAAAAGGAGAAAAAGTGAAGGAATGATGGAGAAATGAAGAGGGCTGTCGCCCTCACTCAGGCGTTACTTCAACAAATACTGGGCGTGGAAGCGCAGATGATCCTCAATAAACGACGCAATAAAATAATAGCTATGGTCGTAACCGGGCTGGATGCGTAGCGTCATTGGCCATGCGGTTTGACGGGCCGTTTCGGCCAGCACCGCGGGTTGCAGCTGATCGGCGAGAAACTGATCGCTGTCTCCCTGATCAATAAGCGTCGGAATCGCGTCTGCGGGCTTGCTGGCCAACATTAACTCGCAGCTGTCCCACTCGGCCCACTGTGATTTATCTTCACCCAGATACGCGCTAAAAGCCTTCTCCCCCCACGGAACGCGGCAAGGATTTACGATCGGCGCAAAGGCGGAAATGCTGGTGTATTTCCCGGGATTTTTCAGCGCCATAATCAATGCGCCGTGACCGCCCATGGAGTGTCCACTGATGGCGCAGCGATCGCTGACGTTAAACTGCGATTGAATCAGTGCCGGCAGCTCATCACGCAGATAGTCATACATGCGAAAATGCGTTGCCCACGGCTGTTGGGTGGCATTGAGGTAAAATGCCGCCCCCTGGCCTAAATCGTAGCCATCATCATTGGCAACCTGCTCGCCGCGCGGACTGGTGTCCGGCATCACCAGTACAATGCCCAGCTCAGCCGCGATGCGTTGTGCGCCGGCTTTAGTCGTGAAGTTTTCATCATTGCATGTCAGACCCGACAGCCAGTACAGCACCGGAGGCGGGGTGTTATCGCGCGGGGGAGGAAGAAAAATACTGAAGGTCATGGTGCAATTTAACGTGGCGGAGTCGTGACGCCAGCGTTGCTGCCAGCCTTCAAAACAGCGGTGCTCTTCAAGCATTTCCATGCGGGGCTCCTTGTTGTGTTGAACCTGAATATGTTTGCGAACTCACCATAATACAGATTATTCATGGCACTGTGAGCAACTTTCACTTCCGCATTGAGCAAACATACTTCATCATCTATATAACTTTACGTTAACACTCGACGCCACCGGGTAGAACGACAAGTGAAATCGCTACGCTGAAAGGCTGTGCCAATTTCAATAATTATCGCGGTGAATACTGGATTATGTGCGCCGCCTCACGCACAATGTTCTGGCTGTGACACAGCCTAAAAACTTTGCCCCATGCAGGGCAGAGGCGCCCCACCTGCAGGAGAAGAAGAAATGTCATCACTCAGTAAAGAAGCGGCCCTGGTTCATGAAGCGCTGGTCGCGCGTGGTCTTGAAACGCCACTACGCCCGCCCGTGCAAGAGATGGATAACGAAACGCGCAAACGTCTTATTTCGGGCCATATGACCGAGATTATGCAGTTGCTCAATCTCGATTTGAGCGATGACAGTTTGATGGAAACTCCGCATCGCATTGCGAAAATGTATGTCGATGAGATTTTCTCCGGCCTCGACTACGCCAACTTCCCGAAAATTACCGTCATTGAAAACAAAATGAAGGTGGACGAGATGGTCACGGTTCGCGATATCACGCTGACCAGCACCTGCGAACACCACTTTGTTACTATCGATGGCAAAGCGACGGTGGCGTATATCCCAAAAGATTCGGTCATTGGTCTGTCGAAGATTAACCGCATTGTGCAGTTTTTCGCACAGCGTCCGCAGGTTCAGGAACGTCTCACCCAGCAAATTCTCACCGCGCTGCAAACTCTGCTCGGGACGAATAATGTGGCTGTGTCGATTGATGCGGTACATTACTGTGTGAAAGCGCGCGGCATTCGCGATGCGACCAGTGCGACCACGACCACTTCTCTTGGCGGATTGTTTAAGTCCAGCCAGAATACGCGTCAGGAATTCCTGCGCGCAGTACGTCATCACAACTGATTAGGGCAGGGACCATGGAGCGTAATGTCACGCTGGATTTTATTCGTGGCGTCGCCATTCTTGGTATCCTGCTTCTCAATATTAGCGCCTTTGGCTTGCCAAAGGCGGCATACCTCAATCCCGCGTGGTATGGCAACATCACCTTATCCGACGCCTGGACCTGGGCGCTGCTCGATCTCTTTGCGCAGGTAAAATTCCTCACGCTGTTTGCGCTGCTGTTCGGTGCCGGTCTGCAAATGCTGCTCCCGCGCGGTAAACGCTGGATCCAGTCGCGGCTTACGCTGCTGGTTCTATTGGGTTTTATTCACGGTTTACTCTTCTGGGATGGCGATATCCTGCTGGCATATGGCTTAATCGGCCTGATTTGTTGGCGGTTGATCCGTGATGCGCCGTCGGTAAAAAGCTTATTTAACACCGGCGTACTGCTTTATCTGGTGGGCGTTGGCGTATTGCTGCTGCTGGGGGTAATCTCCGGGAGTGAGACCAGTCGTGCCTGGACGCCGGATGCCTCAGCGTTGCTGTATGAAAAATACTGGAAAATAAACGGTGGAATGGAAGCCGTCAGCAATCGCGTGGATATGATGTCCAATAGCTTGCTGGCGCTGGGCGCACAGTACGGCTGGCAACTGGCGGGGATGATGCTGCTCGGCGCGGCATTGATGCGCAGCGGTTGGTTAAAAGGGCAGTACAGCTTACAGCATTACCGACGCACCGGTGTACTGCTGGTCATTCTCGGGATGGCGATTAACCTGCCTGCTATCGTCGCTCAGTGGCATCTGGGCTGGGCATATCGCTGGTGTGCCTTCTTGCTACAAGCCCCGCGAGAGCTGGGCGCGCCGTTGCAAACCATCGGTTATGCCGCGCTGATGTTCGGCTTCTGGCCGCAGCTTAGCCGCTTAAAATGGGTCATTGCCATCGCCTGTGTGGGGCGCATGGCATTAACTAACTATCTGTTACAAACCTTAATCTGCACCACGCTGTTTTACCAGGTCGGCTTATTTATGAAATTTGACCGACTGGAGCTGCTGTATTTCGTCATTCCGGTTTGGGCCGTTAACCTACTTTTCTCCGTCATATGGCTACGTTTTTACCGCCAGGGCCCGGTGGAATGGCTGTGGCGTCAATTAACCCTGCGTGCTGCGGGGACATCATTGCCGCGTACATCCAGATAACGATCTGGATCACATTCATTAACAAAACGGATGTAAGCGCTTTCATTCCTGTGACATCTCTCACGCAGTGCGTTTCATTGTGCTGACAAAATACCCAGCCTGGGGTGTCTGCGGGCAACCGCAATCTAAAACAGGGCAGTGAATATGATCACCATACGTGATGTGGCACGACAGTCTGGCGTTTCTGTAGCGACCGTTTCCCGCGTACTGAACAACAGTGCGCTGGTGAGTCCCGATACGCGTGAAGCGGTAATGAAGGCAGTTACTCTGCTGGGCTATCGACCTAATGCCAACGCGCAAGCGCTGGCGACGCAGGTGAGCGACACGATTGGTGTTGTGGTCATGGATGTATCAGACGCCTTTTTTGGCGCGCTGGTAAAAGCCGTGGATATGGTTGCCCAGCAGCATCAGAAGTATGTCCTGATTGGCAACAGCTATCATGAGGCTGAAAAAGAACGTCATGCCATTGAGGTGTTGATTCGTCAGCGCTGTAACGCACTGATTGTACACTCTAAAGCACTGAGCGATCGGGAACTCGCCGAGTTTATGGATCAGATCCCCGGCATGGTGCTGATCAACCGTCTGGTGCCGGGTTACGCCCACCGCTGCGTCTGCCTGGATAACATCAGCGGTGCCAAAATGGCGACCCGAATGCTGCTGAATAATGGTCATCAACGCATCGGTTATCTGGCGTCAAGCCATCGCATTGAAGATGACACCATGCGCAAAGAAGGGTGGTTAACAGCCCTGAAAGAGCAGGGGATTGTTGCGGCAGAAAGTTGGGTCGGCACCGGTTCGCCCGATATGCAAGGCGGAGAGTCTGCGATGGTAGAACTGCTGGGACGTAACTTACAACTGACGGCGGTTTTCGCCTATAACGACAATATGGCTGCCGGCGCGCTGACCGCGCTAAAAGACAACGGCATCGCTATTCCATTACACCTTTCTATCATTGGCTTTGATGATATTCCTATCGCGCGTTACACCGATCCGCAACTGACCACCGTACGCTATCCCATTGCCTCCATGGCAAAAATGGCGACGGAGCTTGCGCTACAGGGGGCTGCAGGCACGTTAGACCCGGAGGCGACGCATTGCTTTATGCCGACGCTGGTGCGTCGCCATTCTGTGGCGCTTCGGCAGAATGCGGCACCGATCACTAACTCATAACGTTGCGCGATGTAACCGCTTTCAATATGTGAGTAAATTCACAGTATATTAACAATGCGATAGCTATGATGACACTGTTTGTTGCGCTGTAACTACTATGTAACGGTGAATAATCACTTTCACCGAGGTATAGGTGCCTTAAACAAAAATTAAAGCCTGTTTTTGGAGCGTTGCCAGACACGGAAGAAATATTTTTTAAAAGTGAGCTTCGGCGTTCAGTAACACTTCAGTAACGTTCTGCCTGCCGAGCATTTATCTCAAGTACTACCCTGCATAATAAAACCGGAGATACCATGAATAAGAAGGTGTTGACCCTGTCTGCTGTAATGGCAAGCATGTTATTCGGCGCGGCTGCGCACGCTGCTGATACCCGCATTGGTGTGACTATCTATAAGTATGACGATAACTTTATGTCTGTAGTACGTAAGGCTATTGAAAAAGATGCCAAAGCGGCGCCAGATGTACAGCTGCTGATGAATGACTCGCAGAACGACCAGTCCAAACAAAACGACCAGATCGACGTGCTGCTGGCAAAAGGCGTTAAGGCACTGGCGATTAACCTGGTTGACCCGGCAGCGGCAGGCACGGTCATTGAAAAGGCACGCGGGCAGAACGTACCGATCGTGTTCTTTAACAAAGAACCTTCTCGTAAGGCGCTGGACAGCTATGACAAAGCGTTTTACGTCGGTACCGACTCTAAAGAGTCCGGTATTATTCAGGGTGATTTGATCGCCAAACACTGGGCAGCGAACCCTAACTGGGACCTGAACAAAGACGGCAAAATTCAGTTTGTTCTGCTGAAAGGTGAACCGGGACACCCGGACGCTGAAGCACGTACCACTTACGTGATTAAAGAGCTGAACGATAAAGGCATTAAAACTGAGCAACTGCAGTTAGATACTGCAATGTGGGATACCGCTCAGGCAAAAGATAAAATGGATGCGTGGATGTCCGGTCCGAACGCCAACAAAATCGAAGTGGTTATCGCAAACAACGATGCGATGGCAATGGGCGCAGTTGAAGCACTGAAAGCGCACAACAAAACCAGCGTACCGGTATTTGGTGTGGATGCGCTGCCTGAAGCGCTGGCTCTGGTGAAATCTGGCGCAATGGCTGGTACCGTGCTGAACGACGCCAACAACCAGGCGAAAGCCACCTTCGATCTGGCGAAAAACCTGGCTGACGGTAAAGGTGCGGCAGATGGCACTAACTGGAAAATTGAGAACAAAATTGTTCGCGTTCCGTACGTAGGTGTCGATAAAGATAATCTGGCAGAGTTTACCAATAAGTAAATATTCCGTCTTTGGGCGCAATGTCATTGCGCCCTTAATAACGCACTCTGCAAGGCCAACAAGGTATAATTATGGTCAGCACACATACTCAGTCGTCAGGCGAATACTTGTTGGAAATGACCGGCATCAACAAGTCCTTCCCCGGCGTTAAGGCTCTTGATAATGTCAATTTAAAAGTCCGCCCACATTCCATTCATGCCTTAATGGGGGAGAATGGCGCGGGGAAATCAACATTATTGAAATGTCTTTTCGGTATCTATCAAAAAGATTCCGGTAGTATTTTATTTCAGGGTAAAGAAATCGATTTTCATTCTGCTAAAGAAGCGCTTGAAAATGGTATTTCGATGGTACACCAGGAATTAAACCTGGTATTACAACGTTCTGTGATGGATAACATGTGGCTGGGACGCTATCCCACCAAAGGCATGTTTGTTGATCAGGACAAAATGTACCGCGATACCAAAGCGATATTTGATGAGCTGGATATTGATATCGATCCGCGTGCGCGCGTTGGTACATTATCCGTTTCGCAAATGCAGATGATTGAAATTGCGAAAGCGTTCTCCTATGACGCAAAAATCGTCATCATGGATGAGCCAACGTCATCGTTAACCGAGAAAGAAGTTAATCATCTGTTTACCATTATCCGTAAGCTGAAAGAGCGTGGATGCGGTATTGTTTATATTTCTCACAAGATGGAAGAAATCTTCCAGCTATGCGATGAAATTACCGTGCTGCGCGATGGCCAGTGGATTGCGACCCAGCCGCTGGAAGGGCTGGATATGGATAAGATCATCTCCATGATGGTCGGCCGTTCACTGAACCAACGTTTTCCGGATAAAGAAAACAAACCCGGTGAAGTCATTCTGCAAGTGCGTAACCTGACCTCGCTGCGTCAGCCATCGATTCGTGATATCTCGTTTGATTTGCACAAAGGGGAAATTCTCGGGATTGCCGGTCTGGTCGGCGCAAAACGTACTGATATCGTTGAAACGCTTTTTGGTATTCGTGAGAAGTCATCGGGTACGATTACGCTACACGGCAAAAAGATTAATAACCATAGCGCAAATGAGGCCATTAACCATGGTTTTGCGCTGGTCACGGAAGAGCGCCGCTCAACCGGTATTTACGCGTATCTGGATATTGGTTTTAACTCGTTAATCTCCAATATCCAAAACTATAAAAATAAAGTTGGTCTGCTGGATAATTCCCGCATGAAGAGTGATACCCAGTGGGTAATTGACTCAATGAGGGTGAAAACGCCGGGCCATCGTACACAAATCGGTTCACTGTCCGGTGGTAATCAGCAAAAGGTGGTTATTGGTCGCTGGTTATTAACGCAGCCAGAAATCCTGATGTTAGATGAACCCACGCGTGGTATCGATGTTGGCGCGAAATTTGAAATTTATCAGCTGATTGCCGAACTCGCGAAAAAGGATAAGGGGATTATTATTATTTCCTCTGAAATGCCGGAGCTGCTAGGTATTACCGATCGTATTCTGGTGATGAGCAATGGTCTCGTTGCCGGAATTGTTGACACTAAAACAACAACGCAAAACGAAATCCTCCGTCTTGCGTCTTTGCACCTTTAAGATTAGGGGCTCCTCATGAGTGCGTTAAATAAGAAAAGTTTTCTTACTTATCTGAAAGAAGGCGGAATTTACGTTGTTCTTTTGGTTTTGCTGGCGATTATTATTTTCCAGGATCCCACTTTCTTAAGCTTACTGAACCTGAGTAATATTCTGACGCAATCCTCGGTGCGTATTATTATCGCATTGGGTGTGGCCGGGCTGATTGTTACCCAAGGGACAGACCTGTCGGCGGGACGTCAGGTTGGCCTGGCGGCAGTCGTGGCGGCAACCTTGCTACAGTCGATGGAGAACGCCAACAAGGTGTTCCCGGAAATGGCTACAATGCCAATCATCGTAGTCGTGCTGATTGTTTGCGTGATTGGCGCCATTATCGGTCTGGTGAACGGTATTATCATTGCTTATCTGAATGTGACGCCGTTTATTACTACCCTGGGTACGATGATCATCGTTTACGGGATCAACTCCCTGTACTACGACTTTGTCGGCGCATCGCCAATTTCTGGCTTTGACAGCGGATTCTCCACCTTCGCGCAGGGCTTTATTGCGCTGGGTAGTTTCCGCCTCTCCTACATCACCTTCTATGCGCTGATTGCGGTGGCGTTTGTCTGGGTGCTGTGGAACAAGACCCGCTTCGGTAAAAACATTTTCGCCATCGGCGGAAACCCTGAAGCCGCGAAAGTGTCCGGGGTCAACGTTGCGCTGAACCTGCTGATCATCTATGCGTTGTCTGGCGTGTTTTATGCCTTCGGTGGTTTGCTCGAAGCCGGGCGTATCGGCTCGGCGACTAACAACCTCGGCTTTATGTATGAGCTGGATGCGATTGCGGCGTGCGTGGTTGGCGGCGTGTCGTTCAGCGGCGGGGTAGGGACCGTGTTTGGCGTGGTGACCGGTGTGATTATCTTCACCGTCATCAACTACGGTCTGACCTACATTGGCGTGAACCCTTACTGGCAGTACATTATCAAGGGCGGCATTATCATCTTCGCGGTCGCGCTGGACTCACTGAAGTACGCGCGTAAGAAGTAATCGTATACTGCAAAAAGCCCGGTGCAGCGTAATCTGTACCGGGCTTTTTTGTCAGCGTTACAACGTTAACGCATGCTCTTTCTCACCAGATTTAAATTTCACCTCACCCAGCTCAATACAGGCTACCGGGCAAACGTGACCACACAGCAGGCATCCCACACATTTTTCTGTGTTGCAGTACGGTGTGCGGGTTTCCTCATTCCATTCCATCGCCTGATGTCCACCGTCATAACAGGAGATGTAGCAGCGGCCACAGCCAACGCATTTATCAAGATGGATGTTCGGGTAGACGATGTAGCTTCGGTCAAGATCCTCCGCGGGGATGATATTGGCATTGGCAAGACCAACCATCTCCTCCAGTGAGTCAAACCCTTGATCGGCGAGGTAATGTGACAGCCCGCTGGTCATGTCCTCCACAATCCGGTAGCCATACTGCATGATCCCGGTGGTCACCTGCAGCGTGGCCGCGCCTAACAGTAAAAACTCGGCGGCATCTTCCCAGGTCTCAATTCCCCCGATGCCGCTAATCGGGAAATCGCGCAGGTCAGGGTGCATGCGCAGTTGTTGGATAAATCGCAAAGCAATAGGTTTAACGGCCTTGCCGGAGTAGCCGGAAATACTGGATTTACCGTTGACGATCGGCATCCCGATTTTTCGGTTCAGATCGATATTCGTGATGGATTTAACCGTATTGATGGTCGCGATACCGTCGGCACCTCCGTGTTTTGCTGCCAGAGCCACCTCACACATATCACCAATGTTCGGTGTCATTTTCGCCAGCATCGGCAGGGACGAGCCGCGTTTAACGGCCCGACAATACTTTTCAACCAGCTCAGGGCTTTGCCCGACATCGCTACCCATGGCATGTGAGGTCATTTGCGGGCACGAGAAGTTACACTCGATCATGTCGGCACCCGCGTCTTCAACCAGGCGGGCCAGTTCCTGCCATTGCTGCTCATTTTCCCCCATAATCGACGCAATCAGGACTTTGTCCGGGTAGTCCTGTTTCAGTCGACGAATTGCGGCCAGATTCTCCTCCAGCGGATGCTCGGCAATTTGTTCCATGTTTTTGAAGCCAATAAAGCCGGTATCTTCTTTGGTGAGATGGTCAAAGCGTGGGGAGACTTCATTAGCAATAAAGAACCCGATCGTTTTAAAAACAATGCCACCCCAGCCGCTATCATAGGCTTTGGCGCACATTTCATAGCAGTTGCCCACCGGAGAGGAAGAGAGGCAGAACGGGTTGGGGAATTTGACGCCGCAAAAAGTAATAGAAAGATCTTTCGTTAACATGAGCAAGCTCCCTCTAAATAGTGATGAATGGCCTGAGCGGCTTCTTTTCCCGTTTTCACGGCGTAAACAACGGTTTTATCGCCTTTAACAATATCGCCCGCAGCAAACAGAGCCGGATCGGCGGTTTGATAATTGTGCGTATCGATAAGATTGCGCTGTGGCTTTAACGCGACGAAATTATCAAGTTGAGCATGTTGGCCGACGGCGAGAATAATCTGTTCAGCTTCAAGCGTGAGTTCTCCAGGCTGACGTACGTGCTTAAAGGTGATTCGATTTCCGCTAACCGCCACGGGCGTGAAGCCGTCAATTATCGACACCCCTAAAGCCTGTGTGCTGCTGAATTCTTTGTCGCTGGCCGGGAAGTCGGCGAGTTCTTCACGCGCGACACAGGTGACTGACGGGCAGCCCAGCAGCTTCAACGTACTGGCGACATCCATCGCCACGTCGCCACCGCCGATGATTAATGCACTTTGTGCGACGGTAATATCGCCGTTGGATTGCCGGGTTCGTTGCAGAAAATCGACGGCGATTTCGACGTGATTCGCCCTCTCAAACAGAGGTAATGTTGAGCCGTAAGACATCCCAACGGTAACCAGTACGGCGCGGTATTCTGCTTTGAGTTGCTCAACGGAAAGGGCATTGCCGACTTCACAATTGCACTTGATGGTCACGCCCATTTCAACGATACGGGCAATTTCAAGATCCAAAACTGCTTGCGGCAGACGAAACTCTGGAATGCCATAACGCAACCAGCCACCTGGCTGGGCCTGTTTTTCGAAGATTGTCACATCATAACCAAGATTACTTAGCGTTACGCTGGCCTGTAATCCTGCCGGACCCGCCCCGATGATAGCTACCTTGCCGAGCGTTTTTGTTGCCGGCTGATAGATTTTCATTGCGGTCTGCTGTTCAAAATCGGTAATAAAGCGTTGCAGACGTGCAATATCGATAGGTTTATCAATTCCTGAGCGCGTACATCCGCGCTGGCATAATTTTTCGGTTGGGCAAACCCGGGCGCACACCGCACCGAGCGCATTATTTTCGCGGATAGTTTCGGCAGCGCCTTTAAAATTACGAAAATAAATAGAGCGAATAAATTTCCCTGGGTCTGTTTGCGCCGGGCAATCATGACTACAGGGGGCGTCGTGACATAATAAACAGCGGGAAGCCTCTTTTATTGCTAATAATGGGGTAAAAGCAGGCGTGAGCTCATCCAGATAATTTTGTTGTGGCATATTTTCTTCCTTAATGCTTGAGTAAATTAAGGCAAACCGTTAATAACAAAATATAAAAAGTGAAGGCTATTCTTAAGGCTAAGCACTGCAGGAAGAGTATTCTGTGAAAGGATTCACAAATAGAAGATAGTCTGAGGGAAATGCTGGCGGGCAGCATTAATCCCTTACATTGAAATGGTAACTATTATCAAAATATTAGCTATTCTCAAATGCTAATATAAAGGAAAATTCTTTAGCGATAAAAGACTAAGTAAATAACCATCCCGAAGGATAAACATCCGCACCCGGCATAAACCAGCACATAAGACCAAAATTGCAGGGGCTCTTGATTGCGATAAGCGTAAACCGGTTCGCGCGCATTCTTTTTAATTTTATCTACGGCCCCAGAACGCCAGCCTTTCCATGCTTCGCGAAAACAAAATACGGGAATGAGCAGAAAGGCCAACACGACGAAAAGGGTTTGTACATCCATGCTTATTTTCCTTGTTTCTTTTGTAATTCGAGTAGTTGTTCAGGCGTGACCGCCGGATATCCCTGTGCATCGTCCGGTACCTGATGCATGGTAGGGATGGGCACCAGCGGGCCTAAAAATCGGGGTTCACGTTTGAAAATATAGAGATCGGCCAGTGCGCCAAAGCGGGCGCCAAATTCACGTACCCGCACGGTGAGCATATCTTTTGGTGAGGGCACCGCATAGCACTGGGCCTGGATGCCCATATGCAGCGCAATAAACAAGGCGCGCTCACAGTGGAATCGCTGAGTAATAATGATGAAATCGTTGGTATCGAACACCTTGCGGGTTCGTACAATTGAATCGAGCGTCCGGAACCCGGCGTAATCAAGCACGATGTCAGCGGGATCGACACCGGCGGCAATCAGATCTTTACGCATTGTCATGGGTTCGTTGTAGCTTTGTTGTGCGTTGTCGCCGCTCAGCAGCAGATAGTTTACCTTTCCGCTGTTGTAGGCGTTCAATGCGCCCTGAATGCGGTAGCGGTAATACTGGTTGATGACGCCGGTGCGATAGTATTTCGCCGTGCCCAGGACCACACCGACCTGGCGGTAGGGTAAATCCTGCAATTCGTCGTAGATGTAGGGAGCGGTCTTCCAGCTCATCCACCTGTCGAGCCCAAGCACAGTCAAAAGCAGCAAGCCTACCAGGACTAACAGGCTGTAAAACACGCGCTTTAACATGCAGAAAACTCGTTATTTGGATGGAATTTCAATCAGGCTACTGTACCGGAAGACGTAGCGCAAGAAACAGCAATCTGATTGAGGGGATTTTCAGCAAAACGGCCCTGTTGGATGGTAGCAACAGCAAACCTGGCCGACAACCTGGAGCGATTGCAGGCCAGATAAGTGTAGCGCCAGGCAATTAACCGAGCAGCACGCGCTCAATATTATTGCAGCCCAGCGCTTTCAGGGTAGCGGAGGTCGCATCCCACTGAATCAACGGCGCATCGGCTTTTTCAGCCAGCACAGCACGCTGGATATCCGGGTAGTCATAACCGTTAAGGTTCAACAGGTTTAACGCGCCTTGCAGCGGCGGCAGGGTCGGGTTGAAGGCGGCATTTTCCGCATAGCTACCGCTAAAAATTCGACCATCTTTACATTCCAGCGCCACGCCGCTTGGGGAGTTGCTGTACGGCATATGACATCTGTTGGCGGCGGTGATAGCCGCTTGGGTCAACGCATCGCCCTGCAGCGCGAAGCCGTGATCCTGATCGTCCATCAGCAGTGTTTTAATCTCCAGATCTTTCGGTCCGAAGGCATCTGGCAGGTAATCGCGCAGCACGTGTGGCGCACGTCCCGGCAGATGAATACGTAAATCCAGTCCGCTGTTCAGTTCGTTCATAAACTGGCGACAGTGGCCGCACGGCGTGTAGTTGACGGTGATGGCGGCGAGCCCTTTTTCACCGCGCAGCCAGGCATGGCTAATGGCGCTTTGCTCGGCATGAACGGTTTGCTGCATGGTCGCCCCCAGGAACTCCATGTTCCCACCGAAGTACCAGGTGCCGCTGATGCCGCGAGAAATTGCCCCAACGTTGAAGTTGGACAGCGGAGTACGCGCGCAGGCCGCAGCCAGCGGCAATAGAGCGAATGCCAGCGCGTCTTCGTCCAGTCCCGATTCGCGTTTCAGCAAAGAGACCTGCTCAGCAGTCAGCATGGCGGGGAAATGCGCATCCGCCAGAACAGGCGCCAGGGCTGATTGCAAGTTATCCGCGAGTTGGGCAAAAGCAGTTTGAAAACGTGGATGCATGGCGATGCCTCATAACAATGTAATGGAATCGTAGTTTACGGGCCTGCTACGGCTTTATATGTGATCCAAATCTCATTGTGTATGCAACTTATGAAACTTAAATTAAAAATGTGCAACGCATCGCAAATAATTAGCCAAAAATTGAAGGTTAACCGACCAGGGCCAGAATAATCGGGAACAGGAATGGGGCGACCAACGAGGTGATAATGCCGCAAATAACCAGCGCCAGAGAGCTAAACGCGCCTTCCTGATAGTCCAGCTCTGCACAGCGTGCGGTACCCAGGGCGTGCGAAGCGGTACCCATGGCCAGTCCACGTGCGGCTTTGGTGCGAATACGCATCGCATTGAGCAAAGTATGACCAAACACAGCCCCGAGGATACCAACAAAAATGACGCACACGGCGCTGATGGCCGGAATACCACCAATACTGCCTCCCACTGCCATAGCGATAGGCGTGGTTACCGATTTCGGCATGATTGACGCAGCAATTTGCGGCGATGCGCCCATCAACAAGGCGATTGTTGTACCTGTAACCATCGCCACAACGCTCCCCGCAAAGCAGATGGCAATAATTGATTTCCAGCGAGCGCGAATCTGGTGCAGCTGTTCGTATAACGGATAGGCCAGCGCGACCACGGCAGGTTGCAGCAAATCGTTCAGCACCTCACTGCCTTTGAAATAGTGATCGTAGGGAATTCCGGTCAGCATCAGAATGGGAATGATCACCACCATGGCGACCAGTAGCGGGTTCAATAGCGGCATTTTAAATCGTGCAGCCAGCTTACGTGCGCCAAAAAATACCGCTAGCGTAAGGGGTAACGACCACCAGATATACGACATCATTCTTTAGACCCTTTTTGCCCAACGATTTTGCGCTCACCGTGCACAATGTGAGAACTCCAGCTCACCACCAGGAAAACGACCAGCGTACTGATGGTACAGGACACCACCACCGGACCAAATTGCGCACGGAGCAGATCAAAGTACTGCATGATCCCCACGCCAATCGGGACAAACAGCAGGGCCATATAGCGAATCAGCACATAGCAGCCGGGGTTAACCCATTTTGCCGGTAACACCTGCAAAGCCAGTAAGACAAACAGAATCAGCATGCCGATAATGCTGCCCGGAATGGTGATGGGGAGTAGCGATGCAAGAAAAATACCTGCATAGAGGCAGGCATAAATCAGGACGAATGCGCGCAAATATTGCCAGATAATGTTCAGTGCTTTGCTCATAGTTGAAACCCTTGACGAGACTGATTCATCATACAATTAAACTTCAAAACGTGCTACCGATCACATCATGAATTCTAAGCATAGAAGAAATAGATATCTGGAACATTGGGCGATGGCCCTAACTGTTCACGTTAAACCTGTGCCAGGTAATACAGAAAACGATTCAGGGCGGTCGTGGGCGTTTCATTGTTGCGCCAGAACACGCCTACGCTGCCTTTTTGTTCAATCTTCGGCAGATTCAGGATAGCCAGCTGTCCCTGGGCGGCATAACGCTGCGCCAGGCGTAGAGAAAGAATAGAGATCATGTCGCTACTTTGCAGCAGGTTGGTGCTGACGTTTATCGACGCCGACTCAATGATGTTTTCCGGTAGCATGACGCCGTTATCTACCAGCGCGTTGTCAATGCTTATCCGGATGGGCGTTCCCGTCGGCCAGACAATCCAGCGCCAGTTAGCCAGATCATGCCAGGTGAGCAGGGGATATTTTGCCAGTGGATGGTCGGGGCGCGCGACGAAACAGACCGGCTCGGTATACAGCACCTGGTAATTGAGCGGCAACTGAAGCGCCCGGCCACCGACGCGTCCGACCACCACATCCACCGAACCCGCGAGCAGATCGTGCAGCAGCGGGGTCATCACCTTCTCTTCAATATTAAGATGCAAGGTCGGCAGCTCTGTGAGCAAACCCAGTATCGCCTGTGAAACGCAGTCCGTCGCCACCGGCGAGCAGCCAATCTTCAGACTCCCTACCAGGCCGCCCTGCTTAAAACGGGCGATTTCATACTGTGAACGTTCCATATCATTGATCAGGCGTTGGGCATGCTGCAGTAGCAGCTTGCCGCCTTCTGAAGGGCGTAAGCCTTTGCTATGACGTTCAAAGAGTGTGATACCCATCTCATCTTCGAGCTGTGATAACCATTTTGACAACGCTGGCTGGGTGATATTCATCATTCGGGCGACGTGAGTCAAATTCCCCTGTTCGCCCAGCGCAATAAGCGTTTGCAGGTGGTGTAACTTAAGTTTCTGCGCCCAGTTAGCCATTTGCTATAACCTCCAGGTTATGCCTCTGCATGAAAAGCCATTGTACATTTCATCTCCAAACATACAAAGTCGCAACATACCTAAAACAAAACAGACATCTACTCTACCTGCACTGAGGCATTCACTATGACTCAACAACGTGATCTACAAGCACTGATCGATTCCGCCCCCGTCGGTAAGACCCAGTGGCGCGTTATCATTTGCTGTTTTTTGGTCGTCATGCTCGACGGTTTTGATACCGCAGCTATTGGTTTTATCGCGCCTGATATTCGCACCCACTGGCAACTGACGGCCGGAGATCTGGCGCCGTTGTTTGGCGCAGGCCTGCTGGGTCTGACCGCTGGCGCACTGCTCTGCGGTCCGCTATCGGATCGTTTTGGCCGCAAACGGGTGATTGAACTCTGCGTGGCGCTGTTCGGCGCACTGAGCCTGATTTCGGCTTTTTCCCCCGATCTGCAAACGCTAGTTTTTTTGCGCTTCCTTACCGGGTTAGGCCTGGGCGGCGCGATGCCAAATACTATCACTATGACCTCAGAATACCTGCCAGCGCGTCGGCGTGGTGCACTGGTCACCATGATGTTCTGCGGTTTTACCCTGGGCTCGGCGATGGGCGGGATTGTCAGCGCACAGCTGGTGCCGGTTATTGGCTGGCACGGCATCCTGGTGCTGGGAGGCGTGCTACCGCTGATGCTGTTTGTGGCTCTGCTTTTTGCGCTGCCGGAATCCCCGCGCTGGCAGGTTCGTCGTCAGTTGCCGCAAAACGTGATTGCCAGAACCGTCAGCGCCATCACCCGGGAACGTTATGACAATACCCAATTTTATCTCAACGAGGGCACCGCGATTGCCAAAGGCAGCATTCGCCAGCTGTTCGTCGGGCAACAGTTGCCCATTACCCTGATGTTATGGGTGGTGTTCTTTATGAGCCTGCTGATTATTTATCTGCTCTCAAGCTGGATGCCAACGCTGCTTAACCATCGTGGAATTGACCTGCAGCATGCCTCATGGGTGACCGCCGCCTTTCAGATTGGCGGTACGCTCGGTGCGCTGGTGCTGGGAGTGCTGATGGATAAATACAACCCTTTCCGCGTGCTGGCAGTGAGCTATGCGCTGGGTGCGGTGTGTATTGTCATGATTGGCCTGAGCGAGAACGGCCTGTGGCTGATGGCGCTGGCCATTTTTGGCACCGGCATCGGCATCAGCGGTTCGCAGGTGGGCCTGAATGCCTTAACCGCCACGCTTTATCCGACGCAGAGCCGGGCCACGGGCGTCAGCTGGTCTAATGCGATTGGCCGCTGCGGCGCGATTGTCGGCTCGCTCTCCGGCGGCGTGATGATGGCGATGAATTTCTCATTCGATAACCTGTTTTTCATTATTGCCGTTCCGGCGGCCATCAGCGCGGTGATGCTTATGCTGCTGACGGTTGTTATCCGCCAGTCGGCCTCTGTCCCTGACGCGTTGTCACGCGTAGGCATCGTGAACAAATAAGGAGAATCTCTATGTCAGAACTTAATCAGGATGTTAAGAACAGCCGTCAGCAGTTTTACCAGCATATTTCCGGGCAGAATCTGACCCCGCTGTGGGAGTCGCTGCACCGCCTGGTACCGCCAACGCCGAACGCACATTGTGCTCCTGCGTACTGGAACTATCAGGAGATCCGCCCGTTGCTGCTGGAAAGCGGCGATCTGATTGGCGCGAAAGAGGCGATTCGTCGCGTACTGGTGCTGGAAAACCCCATGCTGCGCGGACAGTCTTCAATCACCCCAACGCTGTACGCCGGATTGCAGTTAATCATGCCGGGCGAGGTTGCCCCGAGTCACCGGCATAATCAGTCTGCGCTGCGCTTTATTGTCGAAGGGAAAGGGGCATTTACTGCGGTGGATGGCGAGCGCACCCAAATGCATGAAGGCGATTTTATTCTGACGCCACAGTGGCGCTGGCACGACCACTGCAACCCAGGCAGTGAACCGGTGGTGTGGCTGGACGGTCTGGATCTGCCACTGGTGAATCTGCTGGGTTGCGGCTTTGCGGAAGATTACCCGGAGGATCAGCAACCAGTCACGCGCAAGGAAGGGGATTACTTACCACGCTACGCGGCCAATATGCTGCCGCTGCGTCATCAGAAGGGTAACTCATCGCCAATTTTCAACTATCGCTACGATCGCAGCCGTGAAGCGCTGCATGACCTGACCCGCATGGGTGACGCCGATGAGTGGGACGGTTACAAGATGCGTTACGTCAACCCGGTAACCGGTGGTTATCCCATGCCTTCAATGGGGACCTTTTTACAACTGTTGCCGAAGGGCTTTTCCTCGCGGATGGCGCGTACCACCGACAGCACTATCTATCACGTGGTGGAAGGAAGCGGGCAGGTCACCATCGGCACCGAGATCTTCAATTTTTCGCCAAAAGATATCTTCGTGGTGCCAACCTGGCACGGCGTGTCATTCCAGGCCCACGAAGATGCCGTCTTATTTAGTTTTTCGGACAGACCGGTTCAGGAAGCGCTGGGGTTGTTCCGTGAAGCACGTTATTAATTTGGGAGAGAGAAAATGACGCAATACGTATTCGAACCACAAGCGCCTGTTACCGTTCCGGTCGTTGGCAGTAATGAACAGTTTCCCGTGCGTCGCGTTTACTGCGTGGGCCGCAACTATGCCGCTCATGCGCGTGAAATGGGTTTTGATCCGGATCGCGAACCGCCGTTCTTCTTCTGTAAACCTGCCGATGCGGTGGTTCCGGTGGCGGCCGGTCAAACCCTCGAGCTGCCATACCCGTCGCAGACCGATAACTATCACTATGAGATAGAGCTGGTGGTGGCGATCGGTAAAAAGGGCAGCGATATACCGCTGGAAAAAGCGCACGAATATATCTGGGGCTATGCCACTGGTCTGGATATGACCCGCCGCGACAGGCAGATGGAGATGCGCCAGATGGGGCGTCCGTGGGAAATCGGCAAAGCATTTGATCTCTCAGCCCCCATCGCGCCGCTGCATAAAGCCAGCGAAAGTGCGGATGTTAACAACGCGCCTATCTGGTTGCAGGTCAACGGCGACGATCATCAGCGTAGCGATATTCGCCACCTCATCTGGTCCGTTAATGAAACGATTAGCTATCTGTCCGGCTTTTTCGAACTACAGCCGGGTGATTTGATCTACACAGGCACGCCAGAGGGCGTGGGCGCAGTGGTGAAAGGAGATGTGATCACCGGCAATGTAGACGGTTTAACCCCCATCGCTGTGAAGATTGTCTGAGGTGGATGATGAAGCTGTACAGTTTCTTTAACAGCTCCGCGTCATATCGCGTACGTATTGCGCTGGCGCTGAAGGGGCTTGATTACCAGACGGTGGGTGTCAACATTCGCATCGGTCAGCAGAACGAGCTGGCCTACCGGCGGATGAACCCGGTAGGGCTTGTACCGACGCTGGTCACTGATGAGGGAGAATCACTCGGGCAGTCGCTGGCGATAACCGACTGGCTGGATGGTCACTTTCCGCAGTCGCCGCTGCTGCCAGCCGACTTCCCGACGCGCAGCCGGGTGCTGGAAATTGTTTATGCCATCGCTTGTGATATCCATCCCGTGAATAACATGCGGGTACTGCGCTACCTGAGCGAAGAGCTAAAGGTCAGTGAAGAGGATAAAAAACGCTGGTATGCGCACTGGATCCAGCAAGGGTTAAGCGCGGTTGAACAGATGCTGCGCCAGAGTCACTCGGGGACGTTCTGCGTGGGGGATGCGCCGACGCTGGCGGATTGCTGTCTGATCCCGCAGTGGGCGAACGCGTTACGTATGGGCTGTGATCTGAGCGGGTATCCGCGCTGTAAGGCGGTATACGATGCCTGTACCCAGCTTCCGGCGTTTATCGCCGCCGCGCCCGAGAATCAACAAGACAAAATTCCAGCCTGATAAGGAGAACGACAATGGCTAAAGTGACACGCGCAATTATCGTGGGTGGCGGGATTGGCGGCGCGGCGACCGCGCTGTCGCTGGCCCGTCAAGGCATTAAAGTGATGTTGCTGGAGAAAGCGCACGAGATTGGTGAGATTGGTGCGGGCATTCAGCTCGGGCCGAACGCGTTTTCTGCTCTGGACAGCCTTGGCGTGGGTGACGTCGCTCGCAAGCGCGCCGTTTTTACCGATCACATCACCATGATGGATGCGGTAAACGCGAAAGAGGTTATACGCATTGAAACCGGGCAGGCGTTCCGCGATCACTTTGGCGGTCCTTATGCGGTTATCCATCGGGTTGATATTCATGCTTCTGTCTGGGAAGCGGCACTGGTTCATCCCAACGTTGAGTATCGCACTTCAACTAACGTGGTTGATATTCGCCAGACAGAAGATGATGTGACGGTATTTGATGAGCACGGTAACAGCTGGACAGCGGATATTTTGGTGGGCTGTGACGGTGTGAAGTCGGTTGTGCGTCAGTCTCTGATTGGCGATGCGCCACGCGTGACCGGGCACGTGGTCTATCGCGCGGTGATTGATTGCGATGATATGCCGGAAGATTTGCGCATTAACGCGCCGGTGCTATGGGCCGGACCGCACTGCCACCTGGTGCACTATCCACTGCGCGGCGGCAAGCAGTATAACCTGGTGGTGACCTTCCACAGTCGTCAGCAGGAGGAGTGGGGGGTGAAGGATGGCAGTAAAGAGGAAGTGCTCTCCTATTTTGCCGGTATTCATGCGCGTCCGCGTCAGATGCTGGATAAGCCGACCTCATGGCGTCGCTGGTCCACCGCTGACCGCGAACCGGTAGAGAAATGGGGGACCGACCGCATTACGCTGGTGGGTGATGCTGCGCATCCGGTGGCACAATATATGGCGCAGGGCGCCTGTATGGCGCTTGAAGATGCCGTCACTCTCGGTAAGGCGTTACAGCAGTGTGACGGCGATGCGGCTGATGCCTTTGCCTTGTATGAGTCGGTGCGTATTCCGCGTACTGCGCGCATCGTCTGGTCGACGCGCGAAATGGGACGTGTGTACCACGCCGCAGGCGTCGAGCGCCAGGTGCGTAATCTGCTGTGGAAAGGCAAATCTCAGGCGGAATTTTATCGTGGTATGGAATGGCTGTACGGCTGGAAAGAAGATAACTGCCTGTTGCCGCGCTGAGCCTCTTTAATCTCCCGAACGGAGGCGCTACCATAGCGCCTCTTTTTTTGCGGGTGACGATATGCGTGTTTTACTGGCGCCGATGGAAGGCGTGCTCGACTCACTGGTGCGCGAGCTGCTGACTGAAGTGAATGATTACGATCTGTGCATCACCGAGTTTGTGCGCGTGGTGGATCAGCTCCTGCCGGCAAAAGTATTCCATCGGCTCTGCCCGGAACTGCATAACAATAGCCGGACGCCATCCGGCACGCGGGTGCGCATACAGTTGCTGGGGCAGTATCCGCAGTGGCTGGCGGAGAACGCGGCGCGCGCGGTAGAACTGGGCTCGTTTGGTGTCGATCTGAACTGTGGCTGCCCGTCGAAGCTGGTCAACGGCAGCGGCGGTGGCGCAACGTTATTAAAAGATCCTGAACTCATCTACCGGGGCGCAAAAGCCATGCGCGAGGCGGTGCCTGCGCATCTGCCCGTGACGGTGAAAGTGCGTCTGGGCTGGGACAACAGCGACAGGCAGTTTGAAATTGCTGATGCCGTTCAGCAGGCTGGCGCCAGCGAGCTGGCGGTGCATGGCCGAACCAAGGAGCAGGGCTATAAGGCCGAGCATATCAACTGGCAGGCGATCGGTGAGATCCGCCAGCGGCTTACCATTCCGGTTATCGCAAATGGCGAAATCTGGGACTGGCAAAGCGCCCAGGATTGTATGGCTATCAGCGGATGCGATGCGGTGATGATTGGCCGTGGGGCATTAAATATTCCGAACCTGAGTCGTGTGGTGAAGTACAACGAGCCACGTATGCCGTGGCCTGATGTCGTGATGCTATTGCAAAAATATACCCGTCTTGAAAAGCAGGGTGATACCGGGCTGTATCACGTGGCGCGGATTAAACAATGGTTAGGGTATTTGCGTAAAGAATACTCAGAGGCAACCGCGCTGTTTCAGGAAATCCGCGCATTAAACAATTCACCGGATATCGCGCGCGCGATTCAGGCCATTGATATCGCTAAATTGCATTAACACATTAATCGGCCACCGGAGTGGCCTTTTTTTCAAAAAATCATCTTAAACACGCCAGTCACCACCAATAACCCAATCAGAAAAATAACTAAAATAATCCACAGTAAGATTTTCATCAGCGTTCCTTTTTTGGTGAGTTCAGGTTAAGTATAGGAAAGCCTCTGAAAATCTTCCTGTAATGACCTTACTCCGGTTTACGTGCGCTGAGCAGAAACACCATTGGCCGCTCTTTTTCTTCATCCAGCGCCGGGTTTTCAGCAATCTGTTCAGCGGACGGTCCCCATTCATCGACACAAACGATTTCGAATCCGGCGGCTATCAGCGCATTAATCCAGGTCGCCAGCTTACGGTGCTGTTTTTTGACACCCTCCGCGAACCAGTTACTGATGCGTGTGCCTTCCTGCTGATAATGATTGACCGGCCAGGACTGTTGCCCGGTTTTATCTTTTATCCAACCCTGGTTAAGCGGTGCAGTATAAATGGGATGCTCGGCAGAGAATACCAACATGCCTCCCGGTGTTAACGACTGGTAAATCGTTACGAATAATCGCGCGATATCGCGCAAATAGTGCAGGGCAAGTGAGCTGTAAACCAGGTCAAAGGAATTTGGCGACAGGGAAAGCGTTTCGAGATCTTCACGGAGATAAACGATGCCATTACCCTGCGTCATGCTGTGCGCCTGAGTTAACATCTTTTGTGAAATATCCAGTCCCACTACGCTGGCCGCCTGGTTATCGCGCGCGTAGCGGCAAAACCAGCCATATCCGCAACCCAAATCGAGGATATTTTTTCCCTGTAGAGCGGGGAGCATCGCTTGAATTGTCGGCCATTCTGGCGCACCGTCGAGCCCTTTTACTGAACGGTCCAGTGTGGCATATCCGGCAAAGAACTCGGGATCGTCATAGATATTCTGTGACATAATATCTCCATCCATAAATTATTAAAATTAATTAATCTAAATTATTTGTTGGGTGTATATTTTTCCGATTATATATTTTTATTGCCAAAGGTGTATTGCCACGCGTAACTAAAAAAGGAAACGCGACAAGTCGTAATCTCAGCACATCTTTTCTTACCTGTGTCTCTCCATGAATCGTAATTCTGCTTTTGTCACGACGGCATTGTTGCCGCTTTTTATTTTGATGTCAGGTTGCGCGCCGATGCATGATGACCGCCAGTCTCTGTCACAGCAGACCCCCGCTGCGAATGTCGATACCACATTGCCTGCGGCGTTAAAAAATGGCTGGCCGGACAGCCAATGGTGGAAGGCATACCATGACCCCCAGCTTAATGCGCTGATTGACAGCACGTTACGAAACTCCCCTGATATGCAGGTCGCGGAACAGCGCATTCAACTGGCGGAGGCGCAGGCTAAGGCTGTGGAGGCGCAGGATGGCCCTGAGATCGATTTCTCAGCAGATGTGGAGCGTCAGAGAATGTCAGCCGAAGGGCTGATGGGTCCGTTTGCCATTACCGATCCGGCCGCCGGGACGACCGGGCCGTGGTACACCAACGGCACCTTTGGTTTAACTGCTGGCTGGAATCTGGATCTGTGGGGTAAAAATCGGGCCGAAGTGACGGCACGTATTGGGGCCGTTAAGGCGCGTGAAGCCGAGCGCGAGCAAACGCGACAGGTGCTGGCGAGTGGTGTGGCTCGTCTATACTGGGAATGGCAAACGCAGGCCGGGCTGAAAACCGTGTTGACGCAAATCGAAACCGAGCAGCAGAACGTCATTAACGTTGATCGTCAACTATATCAAAATGGTCTTACTTCTTCGGTGGAAGGCGTTGAAACCGATATCGATTCCAGCAAAACAGAGCAGCAGTTGAACGATGTCAGCGGTAAAATGAAGGTAATTGAAGCGCGGTTGAGCGCGCTGACCAACTCGCAGTCCACAGCCCTGAAACTCCATTCGACCCCGCTGCCCGCGGTGGAAAGCCAGCTCCCGTCCCAGCTAGGTTATTCGCTGCTGGCCCGCCGACCGGATTTGCAGGCGGCGCACTGGTACATTGAGTCATCGCTGAGCAGTATTGATGCGGCGAAAGCGGCGTTTTATCCCGATGTAAATCTGATGGCATTTTTACAACAGGATGCGTTACATCTGAGCGACTTGTTTCGCCATTCCGCGCAGCAAATGGGCGTAACGGCCGGGCTGACGCTACCTATCTTTGATAGCGGCAGGCTGAACGCGAATCTCGACATTACTCAAGCGCAAAGCAACCTGACGGTGGCGAATTACAACAAAGCCGTGGTGGATGCGGTGAATGACGTGGCGCGTGCAGCATCGCAGGTAGAAACCCTGGCGCAGAAGAATCAGCATCAGCAGCAGATTGAGCATGATGCACTGCGCGTAGTGGGTCTGGCGCAGGCGCGCTTCAATGCCGGAATTATTGCGGGCTCCCGGGTCAGTGAGGCAAAGATCCCGGCATTACGTGAACGGTGCAACGCTCTGCTTTTACAAGGACAATGGCTGGATGCCTCAATCCAGTTGAACCGTGCGCTGGGGGGCGGCTACCGCGCTTCGTAACGCACCCGCCCGGTAGACATCGCGCTACCGGGCCGTACTTTTGCTGCTACGTTTTTTTAACCACCACCGAACGCCTGGCACCAGCACAATCACCAGAGCCAGCCATATCCAGTGCTTAATATGCTGGTCGAGATTGTGTAGCCACGGCGCAATGACTTCTCCCCCCACGTAACCCAGAGTGGTAAATATCAGCGCCCACGCCAGCGCCCCCAGAATATTCAACGGCAGGAAAATTTTAGGCGGCAAATGGCTTGCGCCAATCAGCAACGGGCCGATCACGCGAAAACCATACATAAAACGGGTGCCAATCACGAACAGATAAGGACGGCGCTGGATCATTTTCTGCGCCCGGCGGATT
The DNA here is from genome assembly GCF_013784065.1 of Citrobacter sp. RHBSTW-00599. Classification (NCBI taxonomy): domain Bacteria; kingdom Pseudomonadati; phylum Pseudomonadota; class Gammaproteobacteria; order Enterobacterales; family Enterobacteriaceae; genus Citrobacter; species Citrobacter sp. RHBSTW-00599. Next base: position 1,817,379 of record NZ_CP056717.1, read on the forward strand.
TTGTCGCGATGTTTTGAGAAACGACGCAAAATTTTTCCACCGTAACGACGCCCAAGCAGATACAGCAATTGATCGCCAATCATCCCGCCCAGGGCCACAGAGATAACCACCAGAGGAAATTTAAGTAATCCCTGATGTGCCGCCACGCCGCCCAGCAGGGTAATGGTTTCACCTTCGGCCAAACTGCCAATGACCAATGCGGCGTAACCGTAATGTGCAATAAGACTGTTTATATCCATATGTCTGGATGACCTCCCCACGTTAAGCATACACCCTGTGAATCATCGTGGGGTTTAAAAGCGCTGAATTAGCGGTTCGTCATTTTTGTTGTTGTACAAAAATTAATCCAAAGCTGAATTATACTTGAACTGTTGAGGTCCGGAGCTGACAAGAAGGGGGCGGTATGAACCATGTCTGGGGGCTGTTTTCCCATCCCGATCGTGAAATGCATGTGATCAACAGCGAAAACGAAAGCGTTTCGCATCACTATACCCACCATGTACTGCTGATGGCGGCAATCCCGGTTGTTTGTGCGTTCATCGGTACCACACAAATCGGCTGGGATTTTGGCGATGGCAATATCCTGAAATTATCCCTGTTGACTGGATTTGCAATGGCGATTCTGTTTTACGGGGTGATGCTGGCGGGCGTTGCCGTCATGGGCCGGGTTATCTGGTGGATGGCGCGTAACTACCCGCAGCGTCCGTCGCTGGCGCATTGTATGGTCTTTGCCGGATATGTCGCGACGCCGCTGTTTTTAAGCGGGCTGGTCGCACTTTATCCGCTGGTCTGGCTGTGCGCATTAGTCGGGACTCTCGCGCTGTTTTACACCGGTTATTTACTTTATCTCGGTATTCCGACGTTCCTGAATATCACTCGTGAGGAAGGGTTGAGTTTTTCCAGTTCGACGCTGGCAATCGGTGTGCTGGTACTGGAGGTTCTGCTGGCTATTACGGTAATCCTGTGGGGTTACGGCTATCGGTTATTCTGACGGATAAACCTGTCTACGCTGCGTTGTTGACGTAAAAGTCAGCAACGCAGCATTTCGAGACGATTCTCCTGTGGCAGCAAACCTGCCGGATCGCTATGATGCCTGAGCTAGCTTGAGATAATACTTAATCTCTGGCGGTGTGCGTTGTGACGTGCGTGAACCATTATCAGAAATCTCATCATGCTGAAATTCCGAGTTTCATTATTAAGCCTTGCCCTGGTGCTGGCCGTTCCTTTTGCACCCCAAGCCGTGGCGAAAACGGCAACTACCGCAGCGGCTTCTCAACCTGAGATAGCGTCCGGTAGCGCGATGATCGTTGATCTGAATACCAACAAAGTTATCTATTCGAACCACCCGGACCTTGTGCGTCCGATTGCGTCGATTACCAAATTAATGACGGCGATGGTGGTGCTTGATGCACGACTGCCGCTGAATGAAAAGCTGAAAGTCGATATTAGCCAGACGCCGGAGATGAAAGGCATTTACTCTCGCGTACGACTGAACAGCGAAATCAGCCGTAAAGACATGTTACTGTTGGCGCTGATGTCATCAGAAAACCGCGCGGCGGCGAGCCTGGCGCATCATTACCCGGGCGGATACAACGCGTTTATCAAAGCCATGAATGCCAAAGCGAAAGCGCTCGGCATGACTCAGACACGCTTTGTGGAACCCACTGGCTTGTCGATTCACAATGTCTCGACCGCCCGTGACTTAACCAAGCTGCTGATCGCCAGCAAACAGTATCCGCTGATCGGCCAGTTAAGTACTACGCGTGAAGATATGGCGACGTTTGCCAACCCTGCGTATACGCTGCCGTTTCGTAACACCAACCATCTGGTATACCGCGATAACTGGAATATTCAGTTAACGAAAACCGGGTTTACCAATGCGGCAGGCCACTGTCTGGTGATGCGCACGGTGATTAACAACAAACCGGTGGCGCTGGTGGTGATGGATGCCTTTGGCAAATATACTCACTTTGCCGATGCCAGCCGTTTACGTACCTGGATTGAAACGGGCAAGGTGATGCCGGTTCCGGCGGCGGCGCTGAGCTATAAAAAGCAAAAAGCTGCGCAGATGGCGGCGGCAGGTTCGGCGAAGGGCGAGCAAACCGCACAGAACGATTAAATAAGATGTCTTATCCGGCCTACGCATAGCGAATGTAGCAGTAGGCCGGGCAAGCGAAGCGCCCCGGCAACATGCCCGGTAGCGCTTATCTTTTTCAGGTTTACGATTCTTTCCAGAACTTCTGCTTACTCGTTTTCCCAATACCCGGATTCATACTGTTGGTGGGGTCATTCTCACGGTAAAAACGGGTCAAGGTTTCCGGCGCCTGATACAGATGCCCGACGTTATGCTCTGCCGGATACTGCGCCCCACGCTCGCGCAGGAGTTCCAGCATCTGCTCTTTGAGCGCATGCGCATCCACGCCTTTTTTCACGATGTAATCCTGATGGAAAACGTAACACATAAAGTGACCGTAATAGAGTTTGTGCACCAGTTGACTGTCGATCTCTGGAGGCAGATGCTCGTACCATTCGGTGTCGTTACGGCGCAGCGCGATATCCAGCGCCAGAATATCTTCCACCTCATCCGCATGCACGGCCTGATAACGAATAGCCGCGCCAGCCGCCGCAAAGCGATGCAAGAACGCCTTGCTGCCTTCTTCCGCCGTACAGGCAAAGAAGTCGCCTTCAGCGGTTTTGAAATACTCGCTTAGCCAGTTTTGGGCTTCAGCCACGCCGCCACCGGCCATTTTTAACAGCAGGTGATGCTCGTATTTATCGCGCCAGCTTTTCATGCGCGCCGGTAAGTGGCTGGGGAACAAATGACCAAATTTCTGCATTGCCCGGTCGGTGAAGTGAGGACGGAAAATTTTCACTTTTTCCAGCATCGCATCGGTGCGGCCTTTCAGGGTGAAGAAGAACGGCATTTTGTCGGTGCCGAGCTTGTCGATCATCAGAAACGTATCTTTGCCGTATTGCTCAGCGATATCGTAAATATCGCGGTGCATATATTCACCGGCGACCGGCAGATGCTCGAATTTTGCCAGAATATGACGGCGGATCTCCGTCAGCACCTCTGGCTGGTTGGTGCCGATGTAAAAGACCTGCTGGTTTTTTTCGGCTTCGAAGGTGTCCAGACGCACGGCAAAGACCGCGAGCTTGCCTGCACAACCGGACGATTCAAACAAGCGATCCGGGTCGGCGTTATAGCGTGCGGGCGTGTCCGCGTCGATATCTCTGACGCGGGTAACGTAGTCATGATCGTGCGCGTGACGTCCGTCGTGGCGAACATCGTCATCTCTAATACGCTCGTCATCCAGTTTGCTCAGGATCTGCTCCGGGGTCTGGCCCAGCTCGATACCCAGATGGTTAACCAGCTGTAATTTTCCCTGTTCATCAATACGCGCAAACAGCGACATCTCCGTGTATGCCGGGCCGCGCTGTACCAGCGAGCCGCCGGAGTTGTTGCAAATGCCACCGATAACCGAAGCGCCGATACAGGAAGATCCGATTACCGAATGCGGTTCACGGCCAAACGGTTTGAGCGCTTTTTCCAGCGAATAGAGCGTGGTTCCTGGATAGGCCAGCACCTGTTCACCTTTGCCGATGACGTGCAGCTTATCAAGACGCAGGGTGCTGATAATGACAATCTCGCGGTCGTAATCATTACCGCTCGGCGTAGACCCTTCGGTCAAGCCGGTGTTAGCGGCCTGCATCAGGATAATTTTATCCGCGGCGACGCAGGCGCTCAAAACGCGCCACAGTTCTAAAAGCGACCCGGGGAACACGACGGCAAGCGCATCGCCCTGGCCGGAGCGGAATCCCTTGCGATAGCGGGCGGTTTTAGCAGGTTCTGTCAGCAGGTGTGAATGACCCACCAGACGGGTCAGTTCATTCAGGAAAGCTTTATTATCTGTTGTAATGGAAGACATTCTCCACTCCTTGTGGTGGGACTCAATATCAGGAACAAGCATAGCGCTTTGTATGACAATACGCTTTCTCATTCATATTGTCTCTGGTTCGTCTTTTACTGATTCGCGCTGGTTTCGAAAATTAGGAGAATAACCTTAGCTTTCTTTATCGCTCCCGTTTAGTCTTACGGCAAACTGCGGTTTTTGTTATATTTTCGCTGCCTCGTCGGGAAAAAATAAAGAGAGAATCAACATGAAATGGCTATGTTCTGTAGGTGTCGCGGTGAGTCTGGCATTGCAACCAGCGTTGGCGGACACTCTGTTTGGTAACCATCCACTGACGCCAGAGGCGCGGGATGCCTTCGTTACCGATTTACTCAAGCAGATGACCGTAGATGAGAAGATTGGGCAACTGCGTTTGATAAGCGTCGGGCCTGATAACCCGAAAGAAGCCATCCGCGAGATGATCAAAGACGGGCAGGTTGGGGCAATTTTTAACACCGTCACGCGCCAGGATATCCGCAAAATGCAGGATCAGGTGATGGATCTCAGCCGCCTGAAAATCCCTCTCTTTTTTGCCTACGACGTATTGCACGGTCAGCGTACCGTATTCCCGATAAGCCTCGGTCTGGCGTCCTCCTTTAATCTTGATGCGGTCAGAACCGTTGGTCGAGTGTCTGCGTATGAAGCTGCCGATGATGGTCTGAATATGACCTGGGCACCGATGGTCGATGTCTCGCGCGATCCGCGCTGGGGCCGCGCCTCGGAAGGGTTTGGCGAAGATACGTATTTGACCGCCACGATGGGCAAAACCATGGTGGAAGCGATGCAGGGTAAAAGCCCGGCCGATCGCTATTCGGTGATGACCAGCGTCAAGCACTATGCCGCCTATGGCGCGGTTGAAGGCGGCAAGGAATACAACACTGTCGATATGAGCCCGCAGCGTTTGTTCAACGACTATATGCCACCGTACAAAGCCGGACTGGACGCCGGTAGCGGTGCGGTGATGGTGGGGCTTAATTCGCTGAACGGCACGCCGGCGACTTCGGATGCATGGCTGTTAAAAGACGTGCTGCGCGATGAGTGGGGCTTTAAGGGCATTACCGTTTCCGATCACGGCGCGATTAAGGAACTGATTAAGCACGGTACCGCCGCCGATCCTGAAGATGCGGTGCGTGTGGCGATCAAGTCCGGCATCAACATGAGCATGAGCGATGAGTATTACAGCAAATACCTGCCGGGGTTGATTAAGTCAGGTAAGGTGACGATGGCGGAGCTGGACGACGCTGCGCGTCATGTGCTGAACGTGAAATATGATATGGGGCTGTTTAACGATCCGTACAGCCATCTGGGGGCCAAAGAATCTGACCCGCAGGACACCAACGCGGAAAGCCGTTTGCACCGCAAAGAGGCGCGTGAAGTGGCACGTGAAAGCCTGGTGCTGCTGAAAAACCGTCTGGAAACATTGCCGCTGAAAAAATCCGCTACCGTAGCGGTTGTCGGCCCGCTGGCCGACAGCAAGCGTGATGTGATGGGCAGTTGGTCTGCTGCCGGGGTTGCCGATCAGTCAGTAACGGTGCTGACGGGGATTAAAAATGCCATCGGCGAGCAGGGCAAAGTGGTATACGCCAAAGGGGCGAACATCACCAACGACAAAGGCATTGTCGACTTCCTCAACCAGTATGAAGAGGCGGTGAAGGTTGACCCGCGTTCGCCGCAGGCGATGATTGATGAAGCCGTTAACGCCGCGAAGCAGTCTGACGTGGTCGTCGCGGTAGTTGGTGAAGCGCAGGGAATGGCGCATGAAGCCTCCAGCCGCACCGATATCACCATTCCGCAGAGTCAGCGTGACCTGATTACCGCGCTGAAAGCCACGGGTAAACCGCTGGTTCTGGTACTGATGAACGGTCGTCCGCTGGCTCTGGTTAAGGAAGATCAACAGGCCGATGCGATCCTCGAAACCTGGTTTGCCGGGACGGAAGGCGGTAACGCCATCGCCGACGTGCTGTTTGGCGATTACAACCCGTCAGGCAAGTTGCCGATGTCTTTCCCGCGCTCTGTCGGACAGATCCCGGTCTATTACAGCCATCTTAATACCGGTCGCCCGTATAATGCCGATAAGCCGAATAAGTACACGTCGCGCTACTTTGACGAAGCGAACGGTCCGTTGTATCCCTTTGGCTATGGCCTGAGCTACACCACATTCACGGTTTCTGATGTGAAACTCTCTTCTCCGACGATGAAGCGTGACGGGACCGTGACGGCCAGCGTGCAGGTGACCAATACCGGCAAACGCGAAGGTGCGACGGTGATTCAGCTGTATTTGCAGGATGTTACCGCTTCAATGAGTCGTCCGGTAAAGCAGCTGAAAGGTTTTGAGAAGGTGAATCTTAAGCCGGGTGAAACCCAAACCGTTAGCTTCCCAATTGATGTTGAAGCGCTGAAATTCTGGAACCAGCGTATGCAATACGATGCCGAACCGGGCAAATTCAACGTCTTTATCGGCGTGGATTCTGCCAGAGTGAAGCAGGGCGAATTTGAACTGCTGTAATTGATATCATGCCTGATAGCGTGACGCTTATCAGGCCCGCGAAATCGTACCATCCGGTAAACTCACTTTGGGTTTGCCGGATTTTTTTTATTGTATTATCGCCTTACCGCGAGTAACTCTCAGTGTTACTACCCAATTGCCAGGTTAAGGCTTGATTTTTCGACTATGCTTTTTCCTCAAGTCTCTGAAAAGGGCCGTAAAAGAATGAGGAGTGCAGCATGATAATTTCAAAAGTTTGGGTGGGTTCGCTGGCGTTATTAGCCGCGATCAGCTTGCCCTTACAGGCCGCGTCACCCGTCACGGTCGGTTCAAAAATAGATACCGAAGGGGCGCTGCTCGGCAACATTATTTTGCAGGTGCTCGAAAGTCACGGCGTGAAAACCGTTAATAAAGTACAGCTGGGTACCACTCCGGTGGTGCGTGGGGCAATCACCTCTGGTGAACTGGATATTTATCCGGAATATACCGGCAATGGCGCATTCTTTTTTAAAGATGAGAATGATCCTGCATGGAAAAATGCGCAGGCCGGTTATGACAAAGTGAAAAAGCTGGACGCAGAGCAAAATAAGCTGATCTGGCTAACGCCTGCGCCCGCCAACAACACCTGGACCATTGCGGTTCGCCAGGATGTCGCGCAAAAGAATAAGCTTGAGTCCCTTGCCGATTTAGGCCGTTACCTGAAAGACGGGGGGACGTTCAAACTTGCCGCCTCTGCGGAATTTATCGAACGGGCTGACGCGCTGCCTGCCTTTGAAAAAACCTATGGTTTCAAACTGAATCAGAATCAGCTGTTGTCGCTGGCGGGGGGGGATACCGCGGTGACGATTAAAGCGGCGGCGCAGCAGACCTCAGGGGTCAATGCAGCGATGGCCTACGGTACCGATGGTCCGGTTGCGGCGCTCGGTCTGCAAACATTAAGCGATCCGCAAGGCGTACAGCCCATTTATGCGCCAGCGCCCGTTGTGCGTGAATCGGTGCTGCAGGACTACCCGCAAATGGCAGAATGGCTACAACCGGTATTTGCCAGCCTGGATGAAAAAACGCTGCAACGGCTGAATGCCAGTATCGCCGTGGAGGGGCTGGATGCGAAAAAAGTCGCAGCAGACTACCTGAAGCAAAAAGGATGGGTGAAGTAACGGAGTTTGCAGCAGGTGGGTGTTTTGTCGAATATTTCAGTAAATCGGGTGCTGTTGCTGCTGGTGTTTCTTACCATCGCGGCGGCAGCGCTTCCTTTCATTAGCTATGCTCCCAATCGCCTGGTTTCCGGTGAAGGGCGTCAACTCTGGGATATCCAACCCGACATGGCGTGGGGATTAGCGGCGGCCTGTGTGCTGCTGTTTCTTCTGTGCTTTGTACCGGGAAAATCCGGCAATATATTGACGCTTATCGTTAGCCAACTGTTGGTGATTGCGGCGCTGGTCATCGCCGGCACAACGGCAACGTATCTGGCTCAGACGGGTAGCCCGCTGGCCAGAACCAGCCTGGGCAGCGGGTTCTGGTTAGGGCTGGGATTGATGCTGCTGGCAGCCAGTGACGCCATTCGTCGCATCACCGAACGGGCGTCGTGGCGTTGGTTATTGCACGCACAAATATTCATTTTGCCGCTGGTGTTACTGCTCTCCGGTACGTTTAACGATCTTTCTCTGCTTAAAGAATATGCCAATCGCCAGGATGTCTTTAACGACGCTCTGGCGCAGCATCTGACGATTCTGTTCGCTACCGTGGTGCCCGCGCTGCTCATTAGCGTGCCGCTGGGTGTCTGGTGTACTTTTTCTGTCTCCCGTCAGGGGCCAGTATTCGCGGTACTGAACATTATCCAGACTATTCCCTCCGTCGCGCTGTTTGGCCTGTTAATTGCGCCGCTTGCCGGACTGGTGAAGCACTTTCCCTTGCTGGGTTCGCTTGGCGTAGCGGGAACCGGTCTGACGCCTGCGCTTATTGCGTTAGTGCTGTATGCGCTCTTACCGCTGGTTCGCGGCGTAGTGGCTGGATTGAATCAGGTTCCACGCGATGTACTTGAAAGCGCCCGGGCGATGGGGATGAGCGCGCGTCAGCGATTTATCTCGGTGCAGTTTCCACTGGCGTTGCCGGTCTTCTTGCGCAGTTTGCGAGTGGTGATGGTCCAGACGGTGGGAATGGCGGTGATAGCCGCGCTGATTGGTGCAGGGGGATTTGGCGCGCTGGTCTTTCAGGGATTGCTCAGTAGCGCCGTTGATTTAGTGCTGTTGGGTGTGATCCCGGTCGTTGTGCTGGCTGTGTTGATTGATGCGCTGTTTGATTTAGGGATCGCGCTGCTAAAGGTATCGAATAATGATTGAATTTCGCCATGTCAGTAAAACCTATGGCCAGCAAAAAGCCGTCGATGACCTGAACCTCCAGTTAGGAGAGGGCAGCTTTTCGGTATTAATTGGCACGTCAGGTTCGGGCAAGTCTACCACGCTAAAGATGATCAACCGGCTGGTTGAACATGACAGCGGGCAGATCCGTTTCGCCGGGGAGGAGATCCGCAGCCTGCCGGTGCTGGAGTTACGACGGCGCATGGGGTACGCGATTCAGTCTATTGGTTTATTTCCCCACTGGACTGTCGCGCAGAATATTGCCACCGTACCGCAGCTGCAAAAGTGGTCACGTTCACGTATTGATGACCGAACAGATGAACTAATGGCGCTGCTGGGCCTCGAGGCGAGTTTGCGTCACCGTTATCCGCATCAGCTTTCCGGTGGACAACAGCAGCGGGTTGGGGTTGCGCGAGCGTTGGCGGCAGATCCGCAGGTGCTACTGATGGATGAGCCTTTTGGCGCGCTGGACCCGGTCACCCGCGGCGCGCTGCAGCAGGAGATGACGCGTATCCACCGCTTGTTGGGACGTACCATTGTGCTGGTGACGCATGATATCGACGAGGCGCTGAGACTGGCGGAGCATCTGATTTTGATGGATGCGGGAAAAGTTGTGAAGCAAGGCACGCCGTTGTCGATGCTCACTGCGCCAGCGAATGATTTCGTGCAAACTTTTTTTGGCCGCAGTGAACTGGGCGTAAGGCTGTTGTCGCTGCGTACGGTAGGGGATTTTATCCGTCGCGGCGAACACTCAGACGGCGAGCCGCTGGTGGATGAGATGACGCTACGTGATGCATTGTCGGTGTTCGTGGCGCGTGGCTGCGACGTCTTGCCGGTCGTGACGCCGCAGGGGTTGCCCTGCGGGACGCTTCATTTTCGCGATTTGCTTTCGGAGACGCCGACCCGTGAAACGTCTTGCTGATCCATTGCTATGGCTTGTTGCGCTGTTTCTGATCCTGTTGGTGGGATTGCCCCACAGTCAGGCCCTGTTTAGCTCGCTATTTCCGGCGCTGCCGCGTCCCGTGTATCAGCAGGAAAGTTTTACGGCGCTGGCGTTGAGTCATTTTGCGTTGGTGGGGATTTCAAGCCTTATTGCCGTCATCATTGGCACCGGAGCGGGAATAGCGGTAACCCGGCCCTGGGGCGCGGAATTCAGGCCGATGGTGGAAACGATTGCCGCCGTGGGGCAGACATTTCCTCCGGTCGCCGTGCTGGCGATCGCCGTACCGGTGATGGGGTTTGGGCTTGAACCCGCGATTATCGCGCTGATTTTGTATGGCGTGTTACCAATCTTGCAGGCAACTCTGGCAGGACTCGGCGGAATTTCTCCCAGCGTGATGGATATTGCCAGCGGAATGGGCATGAGTCAGGGCCAGCGGCTGCGGAAAGTGGAGTTGCCGCTGGCGGCACCGGTTATTCTGGCGGGAATTCGCACGTCGGTGATTATTAATATCGGCACCGCTACGATAGCCTCAACCGTCGGGGCGAACACGTTGGGCACGCCGATTATCATCGGGCTGAGCGGGTTCAATACCGCCTATGTGATTCAGGGGGCGCTGCTGGTCGCGCTGGCTGCGGTGATAGTTGACCGCGGGTTTGAGCGATTAGCGAGCCACCTTACCCGGCACGTAAAATGAATGTGTAGCCTGCCAGCATGACGCCGCCGATACCGCCGATGGCCATCAGCAGGAAGAGGGTGATGACACCGATTTTAGCTGCGCTCATTATGCACTCCTTATGTGAATCTAAGGATTGTACACGTTTGTTAACAGAATATTAAGAGCCGATCCTGGTTGGCTTTAAATACCGAGTGGATAAATATCGTGACCTAACGCGCGCCATTCGTTCAGTTGTTGCTGCTGAGTGGGCGTTTGGCTTTCGCCGCACCAGACCAGTAAGGTTCGCCCTTCAAACAGTTCCGGTCGCAATTGGTTTAGCGAGTGGGCGAGGACGTCAACGCGCCATCCCTGCTGGCTGGCTACCCAACCCTCCAGCCATAAGCGAGTGGTATCATGAATGTTCCAGCCGACAACCAGGGCATCTTTACCCTGTTTCTTGCGCGCCGAGGCCAGACAAATCGCGATGTAGTTGATGAGGACACCGTCGAGGATCCCCAGTAACGCCTGCAGGATCGGCTGCTGACATTGCAGGCGGCGGCGTAACGGAATGAACAAATGGGTGTTGAGCGTTTGTGCGGGATAATCCTGACCGCGCTCTTTGATCCACATCCTGAGGCTATGCAGATTATTACTTTGCAAATAGCTCAACAGCGTCTCTTGCTGTTCGCGCCAGCCGTTATGCACATCAATGTTCTCATTGCTGAGCAACATTTTTACCTTACTGACCTGAACGCCGTTATTTATCCAGCGTTTTATCTCACGGATCCGGTCGATATCCGCGTCGTTAAACAGGCGATGCCCGCCGTCTGTTCGCTGCGGTTTCAGTAATCCGTAACGCCTCTGCCACGCGCGTAAAGTGACAGGGTTGATATCACAAAGCAAAGCCACTTCACCTATTGTGTAAAGCGCCATCGTCGTCTCACTTATGCTCGCGAGGTCCCAGTTTTACTTTAGACGCTCTTTTGCGAACCAGGTAGTTTTGTCTGTTTTTTGATCAACAAATGGGTGAATTTGTAGTCATGCTCGCGCTTTCGAGTGATCGTTCTCACAAATTCCTTTTTTTTTGCAACACTTCAAAGAAAGTTACGCGCAGCCCATGTATGTTACGCGCTTTTAAGTGATGTGTGGTTGGCAGGTATGTACGAGTTTAATCTGGTGTTGCTGCTGCTTCAGCAGATGTGTGTGTTTCTCGTTATCGCGTGGCTCATGAGCAAAACGCGTTTGTTTATCCCGCTGATGCAGGTCACGATCCGGCTCCCGCACAAGCTGCTTTGCTACGTTACCTTTTCCATTTTCTGCATTTTGGGCACCTATTTCGGGCTGCACATTGATGATTCTATTGCTAATACCCGTGCTATCGGCGCGGTGATGGGCGGGCTGCTTGGCGGCCCGGTGGTCGGCGGTTTGGTCGGCCTAACCGGTGGCTTACATCGTTATTCAATGGGCGGAATGACGGCGCTCAGTTGCATGATTTCGACCATTGTCGAAGGTTTGCTCGGCGGGCTGGTGCACAGCGTGCTCACCCGTCGTGGCCGTACCGATAAAGTCTTTAGTCCACTGACCGCGGGTGCCATTACTTTTGTCGCCGAACTGGTGCAGATGCTGATCATCTTGTTAATCGCCCGGCCGTTTGACGATGCGTTTCGGCTGGTCAGTAATATCGCCGCGCCGATGATGGTGACGAATACCGTGGGTGCAGCCTTATTTATGCGTATTTTGCTCGATAAACGGGCGATGTTTGAAAAATATACCTCTGCTTTTTCCGCCACTGCGCTCAAAGTTGCCGCCTCAACAGAGGGTATTTTGCGCCAGGGATTCAACGAGGTTAACAGCATGAAGGTCGCTCAGGTGCTGTATGAAGAGCTGGATATCGGTGCTGTGGCAATTACCGACCGTGAGAAGCTGCTGGCATTTACCGGCATTGGTGACGATCACCATCTACCCGGAAAACCTATTTCGTCGTCGTACACCCAACGGGCGATAGAAACCGGAGAGGTGGTGTATGCCGATGGGAATGAAGTCCCTTACCGCTGCTCTTTGCACCCGCAATGCAAATTAGGCTCGACGCTGGTGATCCCTTTGCGGGGTGAAAACCAGCGAGTGATGGGGACCATCAAACTGTATGAAGCCAAAAACCGCCTCTTTAGCTCGATCAACCGCACGCTGGGGGAAGGGATCGCTCAACTGCTTTCGGCGCAGATTCTGGCCGGGCAGTATGAGCGGCAAAAAGCGATGCTCACGCAGTCGGAAATCAAACTCCTGCATGCACAGGTGAACCCCCATTTTTTGTTTAATGCGCTCAACACCATCAAAGCCGTGATCCGACGTGATAGCGAGCAGGCCAGCCAACTGGTGCAGTATCTGTCGACGTTCTTTCGCAAAAACTTAAAACGTCCGTCGGAGATTGTGACGCTGGCTGATGAAATTGAGCACGTTAATGCCTATCTGCAAATTGAAAAGGCGCGATTTCAGTCGCGCCTGCAGGTGACTTTGACGGTGCCAGATGCGCTTTCGTATCAGCAATTACCTGCCTTTACCCTACAACCTATTGTGGAGAATGCCATTAAGCACGGTACCTCTCAGCTACTGGATACCGGCGAAGTGTCGATTACCGCCCGCCGTGAAGGGCAGTATCTGATGCTGGATATTGAAGATAACGCCGGGTTGTATCAGCCAACGTCTGAGGCCAGCGGATTGGGTATGAATCTGGTTGATAAACGACTGCGCGAGCGGTTTGGCGACGATTTTGGCATCAGCGTAGCGTGTGAACCTGACCGCTTTACCCGAATCACTTTACGACTTCCTCTGGAGGAACTGGCATGATCAAAGTGCTGATTGTCGATGACGAACCGTTAGCGCGGGAGAATCTGCGGATCCTGTTGCAGGCGCAAAGCGACATCGAGATCGTCGGCGAATGTTCGAATGCGGTGGAAGCCATCGGCGCGGTACATAAACTGCGTCCGGATGTCCTGTTCCTTGATATTCAGATGCCGCGTATCAGCGGTCTGGAAATGGTTGGCATGCTTGATCCTGAGCATCGTCCGTATATTGTTTTCCTTACTGCGTTTGATGAATATGCGGTGAAAGCTTTTGAAGAACACGCGTTTGATTATCTTCTCAAACCGATTGAAGAGGCGCGACTGGAAAAAACGCTGAGCCGTTTGCGTCAGGAGCGCACGAAGCAGGATGTATCGCTACTGCCGGAGAATCAGCAGGCGCTGAAGTTTATTCCGTGCAGCGGCCACAGCCGAATCTATCTGCTGCAAATGGATGACGTGGCGTTTATCAGCAGCCGCATGAGCGGCGTGTATGTGACCAGCAGCGATGGTAAAGAAGGTTTCACCGAACTGACGCTCAGAACGCTGGAAAGCCGTACACCTTTGCTGCGCTGCCATCGGCAGTATCTGGTGAATATGGCGCAATTGCGGGAGATCCGTCTGGAAGAAAACGGTCAGGCCGAACTGATTTTACGCAACGGGCTGACAGTTCCGGTAAGTCGCCGCTATCTTAAAAGTCTAAAAGAGGCGATTGGACTGTAAAACTGATACACTGCGCGCCATTGCATCACCGACAGTTGAAGGCTCTATGCTAAGTAACGATATTCTTCGTAGCCTGCGCTACACCCTGAAAGCGAACAATAACGACATGGTGCGTATTCTTGCGCTTGCTGACATGGAATCCACCTCCGCAGGTTTTGATACCTGGATGACAAAAGAAGATGAAGCCGGGTTTATTCGCTGCCCGGATATCATTCTCTCCGGATTTTTAAACGGTCTGATTTATCATCTGCGTGGAAAAGACGATTCTGCGCCGGAACTGGCGCTTGAGCGTCGTGTTAACAACAATACGGTGCTGAAAAAGCTGCGTATCGCCTTTTCGCTGAAAACCGATGATATTCTGGCCATTATGACCGAGCAGAAGTTTCGTGTGTCGATGCCGGAAATTACCGCCATGATGCGCGCGCCGGACCATAAGAACTATCGCGAATGCGGCGATCAGTTTCTGCGTTATTTCCTGCGGGGTTTGACGTCGCGAGTGCACAAAACGAAAGCGTAAAACGACGCTGGCGACCACGATGAATATCGGGTCGCCAGGATGTTATTTCACCTCTTTAAAACCCGCCGATTCCATTACCGTTTGCATTTGCTTCATGCTGATATTTTTATCGGCTTTCTCAGAAAGCTTCATCCCGGAAATTGCCTGCAACGCTTTTATATCGACTTTTTCCATATCGATAGTGACATTTTCCTGCGCGTAGGTATCTGTATAGGTGAGCTTTTCTTCTACGCCTGCAATATTTTGATATTTGGCGCTTAACGCATCGAATACTTTTGCGGCTTCCTCTTTATTGCTGGCACCGATAGAGGCATAGCTGATTTTACTTTCGGAGCTTTGTTTCAGAACTTTGTCACCTTTATAGGTGTAAGAGACGGTGATATCCGAACCGTTAAGATTGGCATTGAATGTTTTCGTCTCTTCTTTATCACCACAACCCGCCAGAGAAAAAACCACAACCGATGCCACGGCGAGAGAAACTAATTTTTGTAACGCTGTCATGTAAAACTCCATTTTATGAATATCGAATGCTAAATAATAACGCCAATGAATATGAGGGCCGGGCGGCCTTAATAGCAGAGCAGTATAGAATAAATCTAATAGCGATGGCTAAGCAGTCCGAAAATGGAGTGGGGGAGTGTGTTTAAGATTAAAGGTAAATCACTCAGCAAAAAAAGCGCTGCAGTTGCAGCGCTCGAGATGTCTGATTTATTTCACCTGTTGGCCAGGTTTTGCGCCTTCGTCCGGGCTTAACAGGAAGATATCTTTCCCGCCAGGACCTGCCGCCATGACCATCCCTTCAGAAATGCCGAAGCGCATCTTACGAGGTGCCAGGTTAGCAACCATAATTGTCTGACGTCCAACCAGGGTCTGCGGATCCGGATAGGCAGAACGAATACCAGAGAAGACGTTACGCTTCTCGCCACCGAGATCCAGCGTCAGACGCAGCAGTTTGTCAGAACCTTCCACAAACTCGGCGTTTTCAATCAATGCCACGCGCAGGTCAACTTTGGCGAAATCGTCAAAGGTAATGGTTTCCTGAATCGGGTCATCCGCCAGCGGGCCGGTTACCGGTGCGGCAGCGGCCTTCACTTCTTCTTTCGACGCTTCCACCAGCGCTTCAACTTGTTTCATGTCGATGCGATTGTAGAGCGCCTTAAAGGTGTTGACCTTGTGACCGAGCAGCGGTTGCTTAATGGCATCCCAGCTCAGCTCGCTGTTCAGGAAAGCTTCTACACGTTCAGCAAGCGTTGGCAGAACCGGTTTCAGGTAAGTCATCAGGACGCGGAACAGGTTGATACCCATGGAGCAGATCGCTTGCAGGTCGGCATCACGGCCTTCCTGTTTAGCAACGACCCACGGAGCCTGTTCGTCAACGTAGCGGTTTGCCACATCGGCCAGCGCCATGATTTCACGGATAGCTTTACCAAATTCACGGCTTTCCCATGCTTCGCCAATCACCGCAGCAGCGTCAGTGAAGGTTTTATACAACGCCGGGTCGGCCAGTTCAGCCGCCAGTACGCCGTCAAAACGCTTGCTGATAAAGCCTGCGTTACGTGATGCCAGGTTGACTACTTTGTTGACGATATCGGCGTTTACACGCTGAACGAAGTCTTCCAGGTTCAGGTCGATATCATCAATGCGTGAAGAAAGCTTCGCTGTGTAGTAGTAACGCAGGCTGTCGGCGTCAAAGTGCTTCAGCCAGGTGCTGGCCTTAATGAAGGTACCGCGAGATTTGGACATCTTCGCACCGTTTACAGTCACATAACCGTGTACGAACAGGTTGGTCGGCTTACGGAAGTTGCTGCCTTCCAGCATCGCCGGCCAGAACAGGCTATGGAAGTAGACGATGTCTTTACCGATGAAGTGATACAGCTCGGCGTCGGAATCTTTCTTCCAATACTCATCAAAACTGGTCGTGTCGCCGCGCTTATCGCACAGGTTTTTGAACGAACCCATATAGCCAATTGGTGCATCCAGCCAGACATAGAAGTACTTGCCTGGCGCATCCGGGATTTCAAAACCGAAGTATGGGGCATCGCGGGAAATATCCCACTGCTGCAGGCCGGATTCGAACCATTCCTGCATTTTGTTGGCGACCTGCTCCTGCAACGCGCCGCTGCGTGTCCAGGCCTGCAGCATCTCGCTGAATGACGGCAGGTCAAAGAAGAAGTGTTCGGAGTCGCGCATTACCGGCGTCGCGCCAGAAACGACGGATTTCGGCTCGATAAGTTCGGTCGGGCTGTAGGTTGCGCCGCAGACTTCACAGTTATCGCCATACTGATCCGGAGATTTACATTTCGGGCAGGTGCCTTTAACGAAACGGTCCGGCAGGAACATGCCTTTTTCCGGATCGTAAAGCTGGGAGATAGTACGGTTCTTAATAAAACCGTTCTCCTTCAGGCGCGTATAAATCAGCTCAGACAGCTCACGGTTCTCTTCGCTGTGCGTAGAGTGGTAGTTGTCATAGCTGATGTCAAAACCCGCAAAATCAGTCTGATGCTCCTGACTCATTTCACCGATCATCTGCTCTGGCGTGATCCCAAGCTGCTGTGCTTTCAGCATGATTGGCGTACCGTGTGCGTCGTCCGCGCAGATGAAGTTAACCTGGTGGCCGCGCATTCGCTGGTAACGGACCCAGACATCAGCCTGGATGTGCTCCAGCATATGGCCGAGGTGGATAGAGCCGTTGGCGTACGGCAGCGCGCACGTTACCAGAATTTTCTTCGCGACTTGAGTCATAGTGGGCAATTACTTCTTTTGTAGTGAAAAGGGCTTTGATAGTACCAAAATGGTAATTACTGCGCCAAGCGATAAGGGCATTTATCCGTAAATGAATAATTGTTGCGGTTGGAGTAAACTACCTGGTGACTATTGTATTTTCAGAACAACAAAAAGGAGTCGGGATGAACGCACAATCCCAGGCCAAATCACCAGAGACCCTGCGCGCGATGGTTGCCGGGACGCTGGCGAATTTTCAGCATTCAACCCTGAAGCATAATCTGACGACGCTTAAAGCGTTGCATCACGTCGCCTGGATGGATGACACGTTGCACGTTGAGCTGGTCATGCCGTTTGTCTGGCAGAGCGCGTTTGAGGACTTAAAAGAGCAATGTAGCGCCGATCTGCTGCGTATTACTGGTGCGAAAGCGATCGACTGGAAACTGTCGCATAACATTGCGACGCTGAAACGCGTGAAAAACCAGCCGGGCATTAATGGTGTAAAAAACATCATCGCCGTCAGTTCGGGTAAAGGTGGCGTAGGTAAATCCTCTACTGCCGTGAACCTGGCGCTGGCGCTGGCTGCGGAAGGGGCGAAGGTAGGGATACTGGACGCCGATATTTATGGCCCGTCAATCCCGACGATGCTCGGTGCGGAAAACCAGCGTCCAACCTCTCCAGACGGTACCCATATGGCGCCGATCATGTCTCACGGCCTGGCGACAAACTCTATTGGTTATCTGGTTACTGACGATAATGCGATGGTGTGGCGTGGCCCGATGGCCAGCAAAGCCCTGCTGCAGATGCTGCAAGAAACCTTATGGCCGGATCTTGATTACCTGGTACTGGATATGCCGCCGGGTACGGGTGATATCCAGTTGACGCTGGCGCAAAACATTCCGGTCACGGGTGCTGTTGTGGTGACCACTCCGCAGGACATCGCGCTGATCGATGCGAAAAAAGGCATCGTGATGTTCGAAAAAGTCGAAGTGCCAGTGCTGGGTATTGTTGAGAATATGAGTATGCATATTTGCAGCAACTGCGGTCATCACGAGCCAATCTTCGGCACCGGTGGCGCGCAGAAACTGGCTGAGCAGTATCACACCCAACTGCTGGGACAGATGCCGCTGCATATTTCTCTGCGTGAAGACCTGGATCGTGGTACGCCGACGGTCATCAGCCGTCCTGACAGCGAATTTACCGCCATTTACCGCGACCTTGCAGGACGTGTCGCTGCCCAGCTCTACTGGCAAGGGGAAGTGATCCCAGGTGAAATTGCCTTCCGCGCGGTGTAATTAATAGCGTTACAAATATTCACTGTATCAATAATTCATTGATGCAGTGAATATATTGGATGAAAAATCGCACTCAATTATTTATCCGGACTGTATAATTCATGTCTTTTTCTGAATAAACACCCTCAATGCATCATTTAAATTGATCAAATTGGTCGAATTAATCTACAATCTCAATTAGTCTTAGCGAGGCAGTTAATCCATAATCTACTGGAAAGACGGCTTGTGTGCTGTTTCCCAACCGATACAGGAATAATGAACGTAATGAAAAAAAATTTATTCTTGGGAGTTATTACTTTGGCTTATGGAATGAGCGCTTCTGCTTTCGCCACAGATACTGCCACCCTGAATATCAATGGTCGGGTAACTGAACCCACCTGTAGCGCTGATGTTGTAAATAACGAAGTGCAGCAACGCTGTGGCAATGCCATTTCCTTTTCAAACGTCAGAGCGGGTGTTTACAATCCAACAAAAGGTGCGGTAACTGAAATTGTTACTATCACCGGTGACGCTACACGACAAATTGTGATGACGCGTTACGATTAAACGTCTTTTATCAGCCATGCATTATTATTGTGAATAATAAGTGGCTGACCATTTCTCTGAAGAATTTCATTCCGACAGTTAATCTCGTAAATTTATTAATTTAAAAGAATAAAAAAATCGACTGATTTGTTTCTATTATATTGCGCTTTGCAATTTGTTTTAAATCAATAAAACAACGCGTTTACATTGCGGTAACGTTTCTGGTGTGCGAATTTAATTTCACAGGTTAAGTCCTCTTAACCAATAGAAGTTAATTTATTAAGGAATATACGATGAAACGTTCAATTATTTCCGCTGCTGTTCTGTCCGCTGTAGTTATGAGCGCTGGGGCTTTTGCTGCTGATTCTGATCAGGGTGAACTGATTATTACTGGTAAAGTAGTAGGGACCACCTGTAAATTTACAGGGGATACCACTGCGACCATTGGTATGAACCAAATTGGTGCTGACAGATTAAATGCCTTAAGTGCTGGTGGTGTTTATGAAGGATACTCAAATAAAACCACCGTGCCATTGACGGTTGAATGTACAGGAAGTAAAGCACCAAAAATTACTTTCTCCAGTTCTCAATTTGACAGCAATAATAAATATATTACACGAAATACCGCAGCAAATAATGGTGCTGGCTTCACCGTTTACTATGGTGATGATTTTACTAAACAGGTTAACCCCGATACAGGTATTGAGTTAACTAAAACTGCGGACAATAAATATACTCTGAACTTTAGCGCACGCTACGCGAAAATTGGTTCTGCCGATGTCTCCGCTGGTGATGTGGCCTCTTCGCTGACGATGACTGTTGTTACTGATTAAGATGACTATCCTGTTTGTCGGCGGCTCCGGCCGCCGATTATTTCCGCAGTAAGGATAATTATAATGAAAAAAATACTCGTGTTTTTACTGGCCGGTACAGTAATGCCTGCGTGGGGCGGCATATACATTTACGGCACCCGTGTCATTTATCCGGCACAGAAAAAAGAAATTACCGTGCAATTAATGAATGAAGGCAGTCGCAGCTCGCTGGTTCAATCCTGGATAGATGACGGAGATACCAGTCTGCCACCCGAAAAAATCCACGTGCCATTTGTAATGAGCCCTCCGGTGGCAAAGGTCAGCGGAGGCTCTGGTCAACAACTGAAAATTAAGCAATTGGCAAATACGCTACCGGAAGATCGTGAAAGTCTTTTTTTCCTGAATGTGTTAGATATTCCTCCTAATTCTGCGGAATCAGAAGGCAAGAACATGATTAAATTTGCTATGCAGAATCGCATCAAATTTATATATCGCCCGCAGGGTATCGCCGGTGTAGATGAAAAAAGCTTTTCTCGCTTAAGCGTCAGAGATATCAGCGGTGGCATTAATATCAAAAATAATTCTGCTAACTGGATTACTATTCCTGAACTAGTGGGTAATTCAAAAATAAACAGCGAGACAGTGTTACTTGCTCCGTGGTCAGATAAAAAGGTCGTCACCACTGCTGTCGTTAATCATTACAAGGTTACTCTTATTGATGATCACGGAAACTACTTAACTGAAAAAATAAAGACGGAAAGATAGTCAAGGATTGATTATGTCAAAGATAAATTCTATTACACTGTCAATCCTGTCGGTGTTGGCCGCTTCATCCACATGGGCTGAAGAAGACACGTTTGATACCCACTTTATGATCGGCGGTTTGAATGGTGAGAAAATCTCTCGCTATCAAATTGATGGCGATAAGCCAATGCCCGGTATATATGAAATGGATGTTTATCTTAATAATAAGTGGCGTGGTCGGTACGATATTGATATTAAAGACGATCCCGAACTGACATGTCTGTCCTGGGCACAATTGCAGCAAATTGGTATTCGCACCGGGAATATTAAAACGGATAAACAAGAAGGCTGCGTGCCGCTGCGTGCAGCAGTGCAGGGCGGCAGTGTTAGTTATGACATTGGGGAGTTTATTCTAAATTTAAGCGTACCTCAGGCGTATGTGGTTGAATATGAACCAGGATATATGCCGCCTGAAACCTGGGACCGTGGGGTAAACGCTTTTTATACCTCTTATTACGCCAGCCAGTATTACAGTAATTATAAACACGGTGGTGATGATAAAAGCAGCTATGTGAACCTGAATAGCGGGTTGAACCTGCTGGGGTGGCAGTTGCATTCAAGTGACAACTATACGAAAGGTAACGAGGGCAACGGCAAATGGAAGAGCAACACGTTATATGTGGAACGTGGTGTGCCGTCGATTCTTGGTACATTGCGCGCTGGTGACATGTATACCGGGGCAGATATTTTTGATGCCGTACGTTTTCGTGGTGTGCGTATCTGGCGCGATATGCAAATGTTACCAAACTCAAAACAGAATTTTACCCCTGTAGTTCGTGGGATTGCTCAGAGCAACGCCCTGGTAACCATCGAACAAAATGGTTTTGTTATTTACCAGAAAGAAGTGCCACCAGGCCCATTTGCTATTGATGATCTACAACTCGCTGGTGGCGGTTCGGATTTAGATGTCAGTGTGAAAGAGGCTAACGGTTCGATATCTCATTATCTGGTGCCTTTTTCATCTGTGCCAAATATGCTGCAGTCTGGCGTATCGAAATATGATTTCGCTGCAGGGCGTAGCCATATTGAAGGGGCTGGCAATCAGTATGATTTCCTGCAAGGGAGTTATCAGTATGGTCTGAACAATCTGCTAACAGTCTATGGCGGTACAATGCTGTCGCAAAACTATTCTTCATTTGTGCTTGGGACTGGCTGGAATACCCCCATTGGCGCAGTATCGGTAGACGCCACGCGATCGCATAGCGAGCAGGATAATGGTGATGTTTTTGATGGTCAGAGCTATCAGGTTGCATGGAACAAATATGTCACGCAGACCGGTACGCAGTTTGCACTGGCAGCTTATCGTTATTCCTCGCGGGATTATCGTACCTTTAATGACTACGTGTGGGCGAATAATAAAAATAACTATAATCGCGATAAAAACGATGTTTATGACATTGCGGACTACTATCAAAACGACTTTGGCCGCAAGAACAGTTTTTCACTGAATATAAATCAAGCGTTACCCGAAAACTGGGGATCCCTGGCGGTCAGTGGCCTGTGGCGCGACTATTGGCAACGCAGTGGAAACGGCAAAGATTATCAGCTTAGCTACTCTAACGCCTGGCAGCGAGTTAGCTATACCGTTGCCGTGAGTCAAACGTACGATGAGGACAACCACGAGGATAAGCGTTTTAACCTGTATATCTCCATCCCGTTCTCGTGGGGGGACGGTATTTCCACTCCTCGACGCGATCTGTTCGTCTCTAATTCCACGACGTTTGATAATGACGGCTTTCAGTCGAATAACACCAGCTTAAGCGGGGTGACGGGTCATCGCGATCAATTCAGCTATGGTGCCAACATCAGTCAGCAACGACAGGGGAACGAGACAACGGCGGGCGTTAGTATGGTCTGGCGCGCGCCAGTGGCGACTGTAGGCAGTAGTTACAGCCAATCGAATAAGTATCAACAGGCCAGCGGCAATATTCAGGGGGGGATCGTGGTGTGGTCTGAGGGCGTCGCTTTGACTCCCCGGCTTTCAGATACATTCGCCATTGTTAAAGCGCCTGGGTTACAGGGTGCGGCTGTGCAAGGGCATCGTTACCTAACGACCAACAGTAAAGGTTACGCGGTTTACGACAGTCTGACGCCGTACCGTGAAAATATGCTGATGCTGGATCTTTCCGACACTAATAGCGATGTGGCATTAATGGGCAATCGAAAAGGTACAGTACCCTATCGCGGTGCGGTCGTGATGACGGAGTTTGAAACCGATCGGCGCAAACCCTGGTACTTCCTGGCCGAGCGTCCGGACGGCTCTCCGTTATCTTTCGGTTATGAAGTGGAAGATGATATCGGTAATAATGTTGGTCTGGTGGGGCAGGGTAGTCGGTTATTTATTCGCACCAACGACATTCCCGCGTCGGTACGTGTTGCAGTTAATAAACAGCAGGGACAGTTCTGTACAATTACCTTCGATAGGGCGATTGATGAGAATAAAGTCTATATTTGCCGATAAGGATGCAAGATATGAAAGGATACGTATTTTTGATATTTTTGCTGCTGTCATCCTTTGGCGCTGATGCCGGGTGTACATTTCAGACGAAAAATGGCGGGTTAGCGACAATTAATCTGGATATGACATCTGGAACGGCAATAAATCAAATTAATCTCAGTTCCAGTGGTAACATAGTGTGTACAGCCAACAGTGATAGCTTATATTATACAACACCGCTTAAGGATTACATTGTTGCAATTCAGGGGGGCAGCGGCAAGAAGGTTTTAATTAATATCAATCTGACCAGCAATGATTTTCCAGTAAGTGTTGGTAAGAAAACGGTTAGTGCCGGCGAAGTGCTGGATACCAAAAGTTTCACCATCTCAGCAAGATATGTAAATTCAGGGACTATTAAGCAGACAGTATCCGGTGATGCGTTTAGTCTGAGCGACCCGGCAGTAAGTATTACCTCTGATAATTCTTGTACTTCAAACTGGTTAGCTTATCTTTATTGCTGGGTTACCGGACGTTTATCGAGTAATTCAGCTTTTACACAGAATTTAAGCTTTACAGTAACGCATAAACCCACCACGTGTCAGTTTTCATTACCTCGATACGAAATTAAAATGCCAGATACCACATTAAATGAAATGCTCACGGTTAATAATACCAAATCGGGTTCCACAAATCTGGTATTGAATTGCGAAAGTATATATAACGTTACTACCAATCCCGTCACTTTTAAAGTGGTGCGCGGTGACTGGGATGAAAGCGGGAAAATACTAAAAAACACGATAGCGAATGGCGCCAAAGGGGTGGGGTTCCAGATATATAATGGCACCGCGACTTCTCCTCTAAAACAGGGGGATAATCTGATGAACAGAATGACCAAACTGGAAGCAATCAGTAATCAGTACACTTTCCCTATCACTGCGAAATATGTTCGCGTGACAGGGGAATCATTACTGCCTGGTGAAATACAAAGTAAAGTGATATTTGCAGTATCTTATGACTAATTGATTTGCGGGTATTTCACGTACTTTCTTGCTGAAAGTACGTGTTTTTTCTATTAACGATGATAAAAAATCTCGCCGTCGTAGGCTTTAATGATCTTACCGTCAGCATCGTTGATCAGCACGTACGCACCACCCATGTAGGTCCAGTGGGTACCGGCGGTAGGTGCTGGCAGGTTGCGTTGGTTCCATTGCTTAATCGCATATTCGTCAGTACGGTACAGCGGTGGGACCGTGTCACCAGGTTTAAAATGGGTAAAATCGGCAATGAAACCGCTCAACTCATACTTATCAATTCCGGTGGGAGCAGCTGTTGCGGCCGGCGCGGCCCAGACGACGCTGCTTGCAAGCAGGAGTGCACCCAGCAACATTTTATTCTTCATACCCATCCTCTTTACCTGTTCGGGTCATCAACATCAGTCGTGTATCATTCCTGGCTTATAGGGCATCTGACAAGAACTTTTTTGTTATCACGCCAGTCATTTCGTAAAAAGTGTAAATGAATGTACAGAATAGCTGCAACCTTACCCCGTAATTTCGTGGAGGGCCATGGTGCTGCGCTAATTTACATCATCAAGCGTAGGCAGTATTCTGTTACCGAAACTTGTGTTTCAACGACTCGGGGTGCCCTTCCTGGTGAAGGCTGAGAAATACCCGTACCACCTGATCTGGATAATGCCAGCGTAGGGGGCCAAAATTTGGCCTACTTATCATGAGATTGCATCTCTTTTTGTCCGTGCTGAATGCACTTGAGGTACAAAAAGGGCTTAATCATGAGGTACAGAACTCTTCCATACACGTTTCAACGAAACGGCAATTACTATCTGCAAATCCGGCTTTCAAATGGCAGGATGTATAAAAAATCCCTTCTCACTGATAGTTATCGTGAAGCATCTGCTTTGATGGTTGGTATTATTCCGCACATTCCTTTTGTTAAATCATTAGCTACACCGATCCCGATGTTTGATGCTTTTGTATCAAACCTGATTGTGTCAGAACGTAAGACAGTGAAAGTTCCGCAGTTACTCAGTCAGCCGATTGTTGTACCTACTGAAATCGTTGAGCCAGTGGCACAAGTTGTATCGGAAAGGGTGCTAACCCTTTCCGATACATGGGCGATGTACAAAGATGAAAAAGGGCGCAACTGGACGAAATCGATCTCAATGGCAAATGAGCGTTACATGGAAGTGTTGCTAACTGTCTTGGGAGGCGAAACTGATGTAACGATGATCACAAAGCAGGACATTAAGCAGGTGATGGAAGTTGTTGAGAACCTCCCTAAGCGCGTTGTACAGCCTTATCGATCAATGACCATCCAGCAACTGATAGAATGTGATGATGTGCCACCGGATGATCTCGTGGGTGTTGAAGCTATTCATAAGCACCTCAAAATCTACAAATCCTTGTTTAAAACTTTTCTCACTGAAAGCAAAGACGTTTTGCAGAAGTCCCCAACTGATGGAGTAGTGGCAGCACCTTCAAAAGCGAGGTTCGGTGCTTACAGCACAGCAGAGATGAAAAAGTTTGTGGGGTGGGCGCTAAAACAGCCTGACAACTGGCAAAAGTGGATCACATTGCTGCTGGCATACACCGGAGCCAGAAGAGGCGAGATTGCCAAACTGGAGAAGTCACAGATAAAATTCGATGAAGACAGCCAACGGCATTACTTCCTTATTGCAGAGGGAGGGCAGGGGAAAACTGAAAATGCTACCAGACAAGTAGTGATCCACTCGAAATTGATCGAATGGGGATTTATGGACTACGTTGATCGCCAATGGAAGGAGCGGATTTTCTCAGAAGTTGCAGGAACGAACATGACGAAGATAGGAAAAATGTTTTCAGATCTCCGTGATCAGCTTGGTATTGCGTATCTCGATGATTACGGGCAAAGACGGCTTTTGCACAGTATTCGTCATTCTGTTTGCTCTACTGCGATGGCTGGATGGGTAAAGAACATTCTGCATCTACAACAAACGGTTGGTCACGAGAAAAGTGGCGGGATTACTAAACGCTATTTACATACATTCCCACTGCAAAGCATTTGCTATGTGATCGATGGTTTAAATTGGGAATGATAAATTTTGGTTATGTTCTTGTATTTATTTGTTTTTTCATGGATGATGATTTATCTGTAGACTTCTAATTTATGAGGTTTGAGGTGTTACTAAATAAATTAACTGTTGAAAAATTCCATTCGATAATGGAAAGTATTCTTGACCGATTAGAGAAAGATGACTATCTCTCATGGGATTTTATCAATCGGTTATCTAAAAATGGATGGGTTCCCCCATTAGCTTTTGATTGTTATGACTACTTTCAATGCCCGTCATCAGAATTATCAGATAAAGAAATTGAATTAGGGTTCATGAATTTTTTTGAACTTAATTTTGAAAGCGTATTTTTAAAAATAATAAATCTTGAAGAGGAACAAAATCCTTTTATCCACAAGATGTTATTAGAGGTAATTCAAGCATACAGGCAAGGATTTTATCAAATCTGTATTCCTTCATTGTTTGCAATACTTGAAAGGTATTTGGCTGATCTTTCAAATGATGGTGACTTAAGTAATGTGAAGTATGGTATGGGTTTGGCTCGAAAAGTTTGGATTGAAAAAGATAAGAACGGTCAATTTATTGAAACTGATGGTGAAATTCCTTATCAGTTTGTGCAGAGTTGCTATTTAATTAAACAATTCTTAGATAAGTATTTTACGAAGATTGATTTTGAAAGTTTTGATTCGTTGAATAGACACGCATTTGCTCATGGGAGACAGCAATACTATGCAACTCGAGTTGATGCCGTGAAATTGATTTTTATTATTACAAACATTATTAGCATGTATTATCAGATTGAATTCATTACTCCTGAGGAAGAGTAATGAATGGCTAATTCAGAAGTGAAGAATAAATGGAAGGTTTTGAAAAACATTAGCGGTCATAGGGTTAAGATCTTTATTCCTGCTACATTGCAAATTAGTTAGGGTGATGTCAGAGAAAGGTAGTTATCTAATGCAAAAAAAAGATAATTCTATCTATGATCTGATTGACATTATTAAAGCTGTAGATAAAAGAGCAGGCTCTGTCAACGTTCTAGACTCGCCCCTCGGGTGTACGGTCATTCTGATAAACTTCACTGTCTGACATACCCTGATGCTGTCGCCTAACGGCCCCGCTTGTTGCCTTACCACCAACGGGTTCATGATGTACTATGGGAGAAAACAGGAGCGTGTATGTCAGATAATTATGCTGGTCTTATTGGGACAGTTGTGGGTGCAATCATTACAGGAGGCTTCGCCTGGTTTACTGATTGGCGTAAGAACCGTTCGAAGAATGAAAAAGATTTAGAAGTGTTAGCCCTAAAACTGACTTATAAACTAGATCGGTATGTTGCACTGTGCCTTGAGTGTTCAGAAGATGATGGGCGCGAGTATTATTATGAAGATGAAGGTAGATGCTCTGGATCGGTGTTTAGAGGTTATGTCATTGAATTTCCTGATTTTAAGCTGGGAAAATTCGAAGATATCGATTGGAAGTTGTTACCTGTGAATTTAATGCACGAAATTTTTACACTTCCTACAAAAGTTGACAATGCAAAGCAGCGATTCGTCAAGGAATGGAACGAATTTGATGATCATTTAAACGATGATTATCCTACAACAAAACGCGCCAAGGAATTGACAGACCTCGCGATTTATTTTTATAACGTATCATTCAGCTTACGGACGTTGGCAGGACTACCGCTCCCTGAGGATTCAATCATCATAGATACACTTAATAAAAATAAAATTAACAACGATAAAGATTACGATAGATTATTTATTCGAGAGGAATGATTAATGTCTGGAATGCTTGCAAGTACAGCGGCGGCTGTAGGGATCATTGATAAGGCTGTCGGCATCGCAAAGAAACTTGCGGATGATGGCGGTGAGCTTGATAAGGCCACGCTTAAACTTGAGCTTGCTAACCTCATGACAGAGCTTGCCAGCGTTAAGATGGAAGTGATCACAACCCAAGCTCTTCTTTTCGAGGCTGAACAAAAAAACAAACAGCTTGAAGAGCAGCTTAAGGATAAGCACACCTTCATTTTCAATGATGGACTTTACTGGAAAGAAGGCGATGAAACAGCCTATTGTCCCAAATGCTTTGAAGTTGATAAGGTGCAAACACACATGATTTTTTCGCGTGCCGTTGGTCAATACTCCGCAAGTTGGTATTGCAATAATTGCAGAAACAGCATTTATCCAAAATCCCGCTAAAATCGTCATTCTTTGGCGGAAGTGTCAAATGTCTTTGCATACGGACATTTCCCCTTAGTTACCTAAGTGAACAGGTAATTGCTGTTCTGATACGTGCGTAGCGTTTTCCCGCTCTTCGTCTGTTCCTCCTGTGGGTGGGTCATCGTAATTTGTCCGGCATTTGCCAGGGCTGGCAGTAACGCCAGTGTCAGCACCAGTAAACTGTTTTTCATGTGTACCCCCTTATAAGTCCATCTCATTGATCACACGACTAACGGCTTCTTTATCTAAATCCAGATAGCGCCTGGTGTCGGTGATGTTGCTGTGATTAAGCACGGTCATAGCTAACGCGATGTTGTTTGCAGAACGTTTGTAGATGGCATTCCCGCCAGCTTTGCGGAAGCTGTGCGCCGATACAGTGCCATGAATCCCGATAGCTTTAGCGGCTTCTGCGATCTGCTTGCTCACTTCCTCGCGTCGTACAGGCGCTTGCTTGTTCATTGATCGGTTACGCTGGCTTCTGAACACATGCACATCATTGGGAAACTCAGCGCGGCGACGTGTGATCATCTGCACCACTGGAGCCGGAAGGGTGAGGGCTTTACGCTTCCCTGTCTTCTGTTCTTCTATGTCAATCTCACCGTTGATCACGTCGTCAAAGCGTAACGCTACGGCATCCCCCACACGCAATACGGCGGCTTGCATCATTAACGTAACGTCAGCTATCAGGCTCTTGTTATGAGCGTTTAGCCATTCCCTGATCGCTTTAGCTTGCTGTTCGTCTAACACCACTGCTCTGTTCAATTTATCCTCCATTAAGGACACACATCTAAACTGATGAAATAAACATTATGATCATTTTCAGTTGGTTGCAAGAAAAATGATCAAAGATTGATCTGTGATGTGTGTGGTAAATGGCGCGGTTGTGTCCAGTGCTGAACGCGAAGATCAGGCACACCCAGATCGAAATCTGCACAATTTCAAAATATCTTCAACAAAATCAATTTATTGTCATTTATAAACATGTGTTTGGACGTTGCCAAATCATCAGATCGGCAAGAAGAACAGCGGTAACACCGGAACGTCACACTACAGATGGTTGTGTGTGGTTGTTGTCTATTTCATTGATTTTATGTTGGAAAATGTGAGGGTATTAGGCGAGGGTGGCGCTAACCTGCCAGTATGCACGGAGTATGCAGAGTTTATTCACTTGAAACTGATCGCAAAGTGGAATGATTAGAATCCTAACTAATTGGCGGGTTTTAGCATGAAAAAACAGAGTTGTTACTTCATAACGAAAAGTCGTTAAGCAAATCCGGCACAAGTGCAAAGTGGTTTTCATGACAAACAGCACTGATCACGCACTACACAACGGTTTAGCTAAACTGATCATTCTGACAATGAAAGTGAACAATCTCCTTTGACCTACATCTACACCAATTCTTTACCTGTCATTTAACATAGGTTTTGACGTTATTAATGCAGGGGTTTGATAGGGATAATCTAAGATTTTCCTCTGGCTGTTCTTAGGGTTGTTGCATGGGCGATTCGTAGTGAGCAGGGCGACGATCTACCGTTGGGTAAAGTGAGAAACGAGCACCCCTACAGAATTCTGTTACCCTTTGGACTTTCTATGCACCAGTACCCCTACAAAATACTGTGACCCTACCCCCACAGAAAACTGTTAGACACCCCCACAGAATTTTGGGGGAGGGGGTAACAGAATTCTGTTAGCTATTAGATCACTTATTAAATTACTTTATTAGATCAGAACTTATTATCTTTTTACGCTGTCCCTGGTCGGTACTCTACGGGAAATCTCACCTACGCCACCCTTGACGGGCTGACGGTTCGACCCCGTACCGCTCAGGAACAAGCACAAGCGTAACTCTGTACCTTCTTGACTCGTGCAAACTTCGTTTCTGACGAACGTCAGGCACGAATGATTTTATGCCGTAGGCAAAGTACCGTTGCGCTGTGCGCGGAATAGTCGTGTGCTTCGCCAGTGGCTAAAGTTCACTTACCCTCGTACCTCGTGCAAATTCACTAAGCCTCAATCCAATACCAACTAACTACCATCCTGATAACTACCGTTATCCCTCTGTAGATGTGCTATTGGTTTCGGGAGTAAGTGCCAGAGGTGCGCCCGTATGCCGTTAGGCTTCACAGGAGCCTCATAGAGCGCTTTAAAAAGGGCAGGGAATACCGATGTAGTGCATGTGTATGCAAACCTCCTGTAACGCGATACAGAGCGTTTTGTGATGATTGATAGAGATTGATCACAATTGGTGGGTATGCTATTATCTTTAATGGGGAATTATATCAAAAATCTATTGACTTTGAAATCATTTCATGTTAAAGTAACTAAGTAGGGTGATGAAAGCATTCATCCTGTCATCTTCTTAGGCATTCTGCCTAACCACAAAATCCAAATTACACCGCACTATCAGGCAACGTTATTAACGTTCTCCCCTGGATGGTGTTTCCGTGTATCTCACGCAAGGAGAACCCACATTAAGTATTTTAGTCCAGAAGTTGTCTTCGAGGCTTTAAAAGCCGGAAGCCAAACACGTAAGGCAATTAACAGCCAGCGAGCAGCAGCAAAGCGTCAAGGTTATTTCGAACACGCTGAACGATTACGCAAAGGAATCGAACTTTACGATCAGTGGAAAGCTGAACAGGCTGAAACCACTACCAACAATTAAGCCAGAAGGAGAAAACCACATGAGCGACATTATAAATTCGAAGAAAGAACCGCGCACTTGCTTACACATTCCTGATGAAACGTTCCAGGCCTTATTTAAGGAGGCGAGAAATCAAAGAGTGACAGTTACAGAATACATCCTCAATGTTCTGAATAAAGAGGCAACCAATCTTAACAAGGGCAAGTGATCCCATTATCACCATAGTAGCGCCGTGAGCGCGATTACAATTAAGGATAAAATTTCAAATGACAACAAATGATGATCAATTTGTCAGGGTTCCTATGTGGATTCTGAAAATAAGCCACGTCAACGGGCATAAATTTACTGATGGTTCTAAAAATCTCTATTGCTATTTAAGGGGATTTGACCGTGCATTTCCTTCTTACGCAAAAATAGGTGATGTGTTTGGAATAACGCCAAGAGCCGCAGAGGAACGAGTTAAGAAACTGCTTGAAATGGGATTGATTATTAAAGATCTGCGCCCTGGGACTTCTAACCTTTATCAAGTATTAGAAATTCCACGAGAAGAATCTCCAGAAATACAGCCTACTCCCCTTGAAGTTCATGAAAGTGCTCCAGCAACTACGCCAGCCCCTGAACCAATAAAGACCGCAGAGGAAAAGCCGGATGATGATGTGATTATTGATTCAGTGTGCGAACTGCTGTCAAAGCCTGATAGTTTACGACAGCAAAACAGGGGAGATACATTTATAAATTATGCTCGTCGTGTAATGCAAAGTAATCATAAGAAACTACCTTCCAGATTCGAAGAAGAGTTAGAGATGAGATTTGAAAATCGTTATCCACACTTTCATGAACGATTCGGAACACCATTTTAACCAAGAGGAACAATGAACAAATTATACCTATTGAATGAATGCACAAACCATCAAATCGAATGTAACACCGTTTGCCAACGTCTTTATTTTCACCTTGCATCTCTCAAACGTGAAAGCGGAGCAATAAAAACCACCGTGAAACACATTGCTGATGGGGTTGGAATAAGTGAAAGCGGGGCGCGGTATTGGATGTTATTAATGCACGATGCAGCCGTTATTACTATGGAGCGTCACGGCAAGTATTACGACATTACCGTCAATGATGCGGTGAGTTTTATCACTACACCCCACTGATAAGCAACACTAACAAACAATCAGGAAACTTTATGATCATCGCTATCTATTGGCTATTTGCATTTTACGCAGTATGGAGCATAACGAGGAAATACGGAAGTTTCCCTTTACGAGGAATTAATGGGACGAAAAGAACGTAGTAACATTGTCAGAATTGAAAAGGCAGTGAAAGCAACAAAACGTAAATACAGCCATAAGCTAAAAGATTATTCAAGAGAATCTATTCCTGGCGAGATGGTAACTACGATTATAGAACACCCTCCAACGGTTCCAACCGGATCAGAGTTTGAACTATTGCAGGATGTTCTATCGTCAACGGACAACGTTTATTACAAACCGCGACGTAGAAAAGAATACATTATTGACAGCAGCCAGCTTAAACCCTGGCAAATTATCGGGTTTGAGCAATACGCCGATTTCATAGGCTATTCCCAGACTAACGGCTTGGGCGGTCACACTGCCGATTTGGATTTTTTATTTAATGACGACAAGGAAAATTATAATGACTAACGACACAATACAATCTCTACTCCTTAGTTTCGAAGATAATTATCATCTCCCGCTACTACAGGAAGTGAATAAAACATACATCACAGCAACGCCTGAGAGCCTCCTGAACGCTGTTAAACATACAGAGCAAGCCATCACAGCCCTTGAGCATCTTCAAACCTCTGTAGCTCGTTTGATAGAGCGTGACGGTAGCACCATAACAGCAGAGGAAGCCTGGAGAGCAGCGAATGACCTTGAGGAGCTTGCTTGCAGCCTCCAGTACATCACGCTTGAGCTGGGAGAGCTTGCCTTAGCCATTTCAGACAAACACGTCGCCAGTGAAATTGAATAAAAATGCAGTTAAAGTGAATAAATAGCTTGACAGTTCGTAACGAAAATGTTACTATAAGATAAGGGCTGAGTATTCGAATCACTTCTCCCTCCTGAATGCCGTTTCCCATAGCGGCACTCTCTTTTGAATGCTTTTTTTGAAAGTGTTGGTTCTTTCTTCTTTCTTCTTTCTTCTTTCTTCTTTTTTGTTTAGTTCCGAAGGAATGCGCGGGATGTAATGTCTCGTTGTGTTGGCATTACATGCAATCACCCGCGCATCTCCGACCTTTTCAAAAAGAGCATTCGCTCTTTATCCCTCATTCATTCCGTTAGGATGAATGTAGTCAGACTTAACTACCTTGAATTGTGAGAGATTCAGGAATTACGTTAAGGCTGGCAAATCTTCTATTAATTACACTCCCGAAAGTGTCAGCTAATAGATAATGAAAGCCTCATTTATTCCAGGGCGCTGCAACACGCTTTTAAATGAGGAGCAATGACGGGCGACCCTACTTTGTGTTTACATCTGTATTTACATTGCGCCCTTCATTTATTTAAGAAATCACTCTTTAACTTCATGGCCTCTTCTATGACGTTAAACAATGCTTTCTTTAGCAAGGGGCATTCTCTCTTGGCGACTTCGGTCGCCTTTTCTTTATCAGCTGTAAACAAAAAAGTTAAATAAGGACACCTAATGTTCTTGATGAACTATGACCGTGTGATCACACACAAATCCTCTTCACTTGTACTCACTGAAAAGATGATGAAACAGGTGGCGCATGTATTAGGCGTAAGTGTTGGAGAGATTCGAGAGGTTACAGAAAAATTCTGGCCTACAGCCACGATCACAAAATCACATACCCCTCACCCATCATCAGGGCTTGAGGAACGATTAAAACTATTAGCAAAAGGAAAATAACCAATGCAATTTGGAACATTTCAAACTCTGAACGGGAATAACAGCCACGCCCGTTATAAAATTATCGCCCATGCTTCTGATGCAATTATGCAGGATAAGCTAATCCGTCTGGAATCCGGTATTCCTGCCGATCTTATTGTTGGCGACCTTGTAGACGCTACAGGCGCGAAAGCTGCCGCCCCTGGTGACATTGCGTATGTTGTCGTAGAACCTGCAAGCGCTGGTGATAAGGCGTTTATTGTAGCTTCTCCAGAGCATACTATTTTAGCCCTGGTTGGCGTTGAATTTGGAAGCCTGAATAAATCTCTGGCTCAAGCGCAATTAGCGACTCTTGGCTTTACTTTCACTGACTACGACACCGTAGCCCTACGCACAACCTAATCAAGGATAATAATAAGAATGGCTTATTCAGATCTATTTTCTGGCAACATGTACGATTTTGCCAGCCCGTTTACATTCTCTACTCAACTAAACCAGATTGTAACTAATCTTGGGTTATTCCGTGTTGAACATCACGATGTAAACTCTATCGCTCTTGAGAAAATCACCGATGTGAAAAATCTCGTTGCACCAGAGAAAATGCCCTACGCTCAAAGCGATTGGAACAGTGCAGAACGTCCAGAATTCAGCAATGTGCTGTATCAGCTTAAATACACTAACTCCCTTAACTCCGTCACCTCTCGTGACCTTGAGCAGTATAAAGCGCGTGGAACGGTTGACACTGCTGACCAAATTACCCTCGCTATCAACGATTTCAGCGATGCACAGTATGCACAGGTGAGTAACACGGTAGAGGTTGACCTTGTTGAGGCGCTGTTAGGGCTTCGTGTTAATTCTCAATTCGCCGGACAGGGCGATCTTGATTTCCTTGCTGGCGGTAGCAAAACCACATACACGATGGACATTAGCGCAGACGCAAACGTGTTCCAGCAACTTAGCGAGATCGGACGCATTCAGAATGTGAAACTTGGATCAGGGTTGGCACAGGCTAAACAAGGGGCGGTGATCTTGGCATCCGGCAAAGCAGCCGTAGCGTTACGCTATCACCCGTCCGTGAAAGACTTCATGGTGTATACGCTGCCGCTGGAATCTGGTGATAACTTCTACACCCGCACAAAAGGTGCAAACCCTGCTTTCGAAACCTGGACGCTAAACGGTGTAACCGTGATCGACGTGACAGGCTATAGCCTCATCACTGACAAAATCGGTGTTGATGGCTTTGTTAGCATTCCTGTTATGTCTGAACAGTCTAATGCCTACGTGCTTCATAGCGGTGTTGGTGTTCGCCACGCCACACAAGGAAAAGGCGCGGAATTGTATCACCAGTATGTAATTGTTGATCAGCGTTGGGGCTTCCCAGAAGTGGCTACAGAGTGTAGCTATCTGCCGATTGTTAATGTGCCTCAAGCGATCATTTTCGGTACTGTCTCGGAATAACGAGCGATAGACGGTAGTTCTTCCCGTCTGGAAATAAAGAAGAGCTTTTAATCAGGGGGCGTAGGGAACTGGAACACGCAAAGCAAATGCGCCAGCCCTTGCCCCTTTTTTATTTTTAGCATGAGGAAAGAGTATGTTATTAATTTTAAAATCTAACAGAGGGCTGCATGTTCAATTATCGGCCTCTGATGCCGAAGGGCTATTGAATGTTGCTGCAATGTGCAGATTATTAGATGTTGACTATAACGGCGTGAGACAACGTATTTTTCGTGGTGAAACGGTAGAGCAAGCCCTCCACCACTATTTAGATCAGAGAGGGTGTGAATAATGTTAGAAATTCAAACCTCACGTATAAACAACGTGGTTTCATTTACGGTTGATCAGAATAGTCTTAGAGAGGCTAAGAAAGCGGGGAAGGATTTACAGAAGTATTTTCAATCGATTGCTGATCCAAAGATTCGTTTTCAGACACAAAAGAAAAACAGACAGAAAGCCCGTAAACAAGCCGATGATGCACGTTTTAACGATAACCCTCGTGACACTAAGGAAATGAAAGCCCAACGTGCAGCAGAGAAGCAGAAAGCCAGGGAAGAAAAAGCCAATCTTAAACTACGTCAACAAGTGCAACGTAGAGAGGAAACGGCTGATCTTAAATTTAAAAGTGCGGGCTTACAGCTTCGCGGCATTGCTGGGAAATACGGCGTAGACCCTGCAAAACAATACGAGGCTCTTAAATTCGTACAGGAACAAACAGAAGCCTTTAAAAATGGGCTAATTTCAAGCCAACGAATGAACTTTACCATTCGTGAACGTATCACCGATTTACGCCGTGAGGCTGCATTACAAGCCCGTATCACTGCCAGCACACAGCAACAAGCGATTGCACAGCGTCAAGCGAAGAGAATGGATTATAAAGGCGCGGCGGCTGGTATCAAAGAGAAGGGGCTGAATGTGATCGGCGGCGGTGCTGGTTTTATTGGTGCTACTGCTGCATTAGCGGGTGGGGCAGGAGTCTTGTCTCGTATCAAGCAGCAAGGAGATGAAAATCTGGAGCTTGTCCGAATGTCCGAACGTACCAAACTGAATCCCAACGCTGTTAAGGCGATAGTCACTTGGGGACAGCAACACGGTGTTGATTC
Source organism: Citrobacter sp. RHBSTW-00599 (assembly GCF_013784065.1). NCBI lineage: Bacteria > Pseudomonadati > Pseudomonadota > Gammaproteobacteria > Enterobacterales > Enterobacteriaceae > Citrobacter > Citrobacter sp. RHBSTW-00599. The sequence continues at coordinate 1,853,845 of NZ_CP056717.1, forward strand.
CACATCTGTGGACAAAGTAACGGATGGCTTCGGTAAAGATACCCGCGAGAGAATCAGCGAAACGGTATTAAACAGCCAGTTCAAAGGCGGTAAATGGTCTGGTGGAAATAGCGCCGTTGACGAAGTGTTAAATAAGTTTGGTTGGAACAAATCGCAGCTATCACAGTATGAAGATAATCCGCTTGATTACCTACAAGCAATAGTCAATGAAGGCCAGCGTCGTGGGATGAAAGACGGTGAGATCGGGCATCTTCTCGAAAATACTTTTGATGATGGGATGCACTACCTCGATCTTTTCAAAAATAACGGTGAACAATTTATTTCGACTCTGAAAAAGCTGGTTGATTCCGGTCAGACGCTGAACGACGAGCAGATCAAACAAGCCTACGCTTACGGCGATCTCACCGTTGCAATGGGTAATCTGATGAATGGTGTTGATAACAGTCTATTCACTGGCTTTATGAAAGGCTTCGCTGACGGTGGCGACGAGCTTGTCAAAAACACTCAAGTTATCACTGAATCGGCTGGAATGCTTGGAGAGGGCTTAGGAGATCTGGCTAAACAGGTGACGGGCTTTGTTGGTGAGATTTCCGGCGTAGTGTCTGATCTGAATGCAGGGCTTCGTTCTCGTTTCCCTCAGTGGTTCACTGATAGCGATAAGCCAGCGGCCCAGGCTCTCTACGATGGTGCTGTGGGTGGTTCTGCGGATGCTACAGCAGATTGGATTCAGAATAAGACAGGCTTTGATACTCGCTCAGTGGGGCCAGCTATCATGGATTGGTTAGGCGTTGGTGGTGCTAACGCTGGAACAGCGGCAAATCAATACAGCCTAAATGGTGATTCTCTTCGTGGTTCTGCAATGTCACTAACCAGCGGTAACGCGCCAGCGTACAACCTTGCACCAGTGTTTAATCTGACAGTAGCGCCACAAGTACCGCTAACAATTCAGAGTGACGCTTCGCGCCTTGCTGATTATGTCGATTTCCAGGCGAGAGCCTCACAAGCCAGCTTCATGCAATCGCTCACGTTGTCAGCGTTAAGCGGTCAATCATCAACGGGTGGCTAACTTGTGTTATAGCATGGAGGCTATGCTAAAATGCCCGTGCTGAATTTAAATTGAAGGAATCTAAATTGAACTTTGATGATTTGTCTTCCGAAGAACTTGATCAGCATGTTATGGATCGCCTCGTATTTGAAGAAGAGGAATTATCTCCCATCTTAAAGGGGCATCTATTTATTGAGAAAGTTCTTGAAACATTAATTTCAAGAAACCTTGTTGAGCCTAAGGCATTTTTCAGGTCTACCCGTTCTTATGATTTAAAAGTAGATTTGGCCTTTGCTATGGGCTTGCTCAATAATAAATACTATTCTGCATTCAAAGCGATTAACAAAGTTAGAAATAACTATGCGCATAAGCATGATTACAAGGTCACTCTTGAAGAATTGAATGCTTTCAAATTTGATTGGGAAGAAATCCAGAATAAAGCATTTGCTGTGGCATGTGGAAAAAGTATTGGCGAGGGGGCAAGTATTGCCACAATGTTTTTATGTTGGAAAGCAATACATCTCCTCGACAAACAAGAAGATTAAAAAGGGGCGCAAGCCCCTTTTTTCATTTACGCCCTTTGTTGGACTGAGCCAGAACAGAGGCGGCAAGTTCTTTGGTCAATTCACTTGAGCGAGGGTTGTTGAGGGCAGCAGATGCTTTGTGTTCCATTGCACCGCTTGTTTGGTTCGAAGAACCCTTTTGAGACAGTGCTGAACCAGCAAGGCTCTTTTGGATTCCAGATGCGTTAGGGTTGTTCAAGGTTTGTGCTGCTACTGATGCGACTTTGCTTGATGTTTGCTTTGAATTATTAGCCATTCTCAACACCTATTCAGGAAGTGAATTTTTACACATGTTGTATCTGATTTATGAATAAACACAACATGTAGTGTTAATGGTAATTCTCACCGCTTCGCTTTGCAACAATGAAAACGCAGTTTACTGGTTAAATTCACAGTTGGTAAATTGTGCGGTATTTTATGCTGCTCAAGTGACTTCTTTTACGGGATTCATAGGTGATAACACTGGTTTTGTTGGTCGGCATTTGATCAATGGTTGTGAATTTAGTGGGGTACAAACTGAGGTACAAGGTGGGGTACAGCGCGAAGAGGCGATAACCGGAAGGGCGAGCTTGCAACAGCAAGCCACTTCCCCTAAGCTGGCAAAAAGTATAGAGATTCAATCTACATGACTCGGGGTGCCCCATCGCTGATGGGCTGAGAAATACCCGTACCACCTGATCTGGATAATGCCAGCGTAGGGAAGTCTGACACTGCTCGTGTCCCTTCTTCGCGCGGGCAGGAGCTGAACCATGCAGCCTGACCTGCACAGCCGCACACTCGCGGCTCACACCTTACACCAATTTAGAACGCTTTCCCCTCTCACACACTGCATGACCAACGAGGTCGTGCAAAGCTTTACGGCCAATACGCTGCTGGCGCTGGGCGCATCACCTGCAATGGTAATCGAGCCCGAGGAAGCCAGTCAGTTCGCGGCTATTGCCAGTGCATTACTGGTTAACGTCGGCACCTTAACCCGGGAACGGGCTACGGCGATGCGCGCCGCAGTTGAGCGGGCACAACTTGCTAAAACCCCGTGGACGCTCGATCCCGTTGCCGTGGGGGCGCTGGAGTTTCGTCGTCGCTTCTGTCTGGATTTGTTGGCGCTACAGCCTGCAGCTATCCGCGGCAACGCTTCGGAAATACTGGCTCTGGCGGGTATTAACGGCGGGGGACGCGGCGTGGATACGACCGATACGGCAGCCGCTGCGCTTCCCGCAGCGCAGGCACTGGCTCGTCAGGTTGGGACCATTGTCGTGGTTACCGGCGAAATTGACTATATCACCGATGGTCAGCGTACCGTCTGCGTGAACGGGGGTGACCCGTTGATGACGCGCGCGGTGGGCACCGGATGCGCGCTGTCGGCAGTCGTTGCAGCCAGTTGCGCCCTGCACGGTGACCGGCTTGATAACGTCGCCTCCGCCTGTAGCTGGATGAAACAGGCTGGACAAATAGCCACTCAACAATCAACCGGACCGGGCAGTTTTGTCCCGGCATTTATCGACGCCCTCTATAACCTGAACGCGCAGGAGCAACTATGAAACGGATTAACGCATTAACGATTGCCGGAACCGATCCAAGCGGTGGCGCAGGTATTCAGGCCGATTTAAAAACGTTCTCGGCGCTTGGCGCTTATGGCTGCTCGGTTATCACGGCGTTGGTGGCGCAAAATACGCGCGGGGTGCAGTCGGTGTATCGCATTGAACCTGACTTTGTCGCCGCGCAGCTGGATTCGGTGTTCAGTGATGTGCGTATCGACACCACTAAAATCGGTATGCTGGCGGAAACGGATATTGTTGAAGCGGTCGCCGAACGTTTGCGTCGCCATCGGGTGCAAAATGTCGTGCTGGATACCGTGATGCTGGCGAAAAGCGGCGATCCGTTGCTGTCTCCTTCGGCGGTTGAAACTCTGCGTACCCATTTGCTGCCGCAGGTTTCGATTATCACCCCAAATTTACCCGAAGCTGCGGCGCTGCTCGGGGCTCCCCATGCGCAGACTGAGCAGGAGATGTTAGAGCAGGGAAGGGCGCTGCGGGCGCTGGGTTGCGAGGCGGTGTTGATGAAAGGCGGTCATCTGGAGGATGCGCAAAGCCCCGACTGGCTCTTTACCCGTGATGGCGAGCAGCGTTTTACCGCGCCAAGGGTGATGACCAAAAATACCCACGGTACTGGCTGTACGCTATCGGCGGCACTGGCGGCGCTGCGTCCGCGCCATGACAACTGGGCACAGACAGTGCAGGAAGCTAAGTTGTGGCTTTCAGCGGCATTGGCGCAGGCCGACACCCTGGAAGTCGGTGAGGGAATTGGTCCGGTGCATCATTTCCACGCGTGGTGGTAATGAGTATACTGGCTGCAGAAACGGCTGCAGGAAAAAGATAAATGGAACAAGCGCATACCCAGCTTATCGCGCAACTGAATGAACGTATTTCCGCGGCAGATAACACGCCGCTGTATATGAAATTTGCGCAAACGGTGAAAAACGCTGTGCGTAGCGGGATTCTGGAGCATGGAAACATCCTGCCCGGCGAGCGCGATCTCAGCCAGTTGACTGGCGTTTCGCGAATTACGGTTCGTAAGGCGATGCAGGCCCTGGAAGAAGAAGGCGTCGTGACGCGCGCCCGCGGTTACGGGACGCAGATCAATAACATCTTCGAGTATTCGCTAAAAGAAGCGCGTGGTTTTTCACAGCAGGTGGTGTTGCGCGGTAAAAAACCAGATACGCTGTGGGTTAACAAGCGGATTGTGCCTTGCCCGGAAGAGGTAGCGCAGCAGCTGGCTGTTGCCACGGGGAGTGACGTCTTCTTGCTCAAGCGCATTCGCTACGTAGATGAAGATGCGGTTTCTATTGAAGAGTCATGGGTTCCTGCCCATCTAATCCATGACGTGGATGCCATCGGCGTTTCACTGTATGACTATTTTCGCAGCCAGTATATTTTCCCGCAGCGCACGCGCTCACGTGTCAGTGCCCGAATGCCTGACGCAGAATTCCAGGCGCACATTCAAATGGACAGCAAAGTGCCGGTGCTGGTGATCAAGCAGGTAGCGCTTGACCAGCAGCAACGGCCTATTGAATACAGCATCAGCTATTGTCGAAGCGATCTATACGTGTTTGTGTGCGAGGAGTAACGCCTCGCGCGTAGGGGCGCAATCGCCCCCGCGATGCCCTACCACCCAGGACGCCACGGCGTTTCCAAGCAGTACCGCGTCAGCCAGCGACCAGCCAGACGCCAGTCCCGCCAGCATGCCGCCAGCGTGGCTGTCACCAGCGCCAATGGTATCAACGACCGCTGTCGCAAATGCCGGTATGCAACCGGAAGTTTGCGTGCTGAAATACCACGCACCGTCTTTATCGTGGCGTACCACCACCGGTGTGGCAAAACGTTGCACCCATTGTGCGCCAAAACCTTCTATATCCTGGCTTAATGCAAACCGCTCGGCGGCAATTTCCGCCTCCTGCCGATTGAGCGATACCAGTGGACGGCAGGCCATAATTCTTGCCAGTAAGGGCTCGGGAATGTCGCCGATGCGTGGGCCAAAATCGATAAACGGCGTCACTTCCTCCAGCTCTTCCAGCCAATGCACCAGCAACTCACCACACGGAGAGGCTAACTGATAGCCCGAGAGATAAACCAGGCTGTGACGTGGGATCTCCAGCTGTGCCAGCCAGTCAGCGTTCCACTGATTTTCGACGCCACTAAAGGACATAAAGGTACGTTCGCCATCCGGCTCGACCAGAGCCAGGCACCAGCCGTTATCGCCTGCGGCGTTATCGATCAGGCTGTGCAGTCCCTCTTTTGCCATCCGGTTGCGGATAATATCGGCCCACACCCCCTGACCCAGCGGTAAAGCATTACTGGCGTCGATACCTAACCGCTTGAGTGCTACGGCAATATTGAGCGCGCAGCCGCCAACGTTCACCCCTTGCTGTTTGAGTTCAATGTCACATCCGCGCCAGGGAAGGGCATACGCATCGGCAATGACATCAATCACCGCCGCACCCACCACCGTAACGGGTCGCTGTGTGCGTAACTGCGGGAGAAGTTGTTGCAGACGCGTGGTGCTCATAGTGCCTCCCGCTGCTCGCGCAGTCGCATCAATCCACTGGCGTAGCGGATAAAGTCCAGCTGATTTACCGCATCGAGCTCATGTTTCAATGCCGGATTAATCGCACTTACGCCGTGGAGCGCGCCACAAATGGCGGTTGCCATCGCCCCGATGGTGTCGGTATCGCCCCCGAGGTTCGCACACAGAATGGCGCAGCGGTTAGGATCGGTCTGCGCCAGCTCAACCATAGCGATGGCGCAAGGCACGGATTCAATGGTGCTGGTTCCGGCCCCTACAACCTGATACAACTGCTCGCAGGCAGACTCAATGCCGTCAGCGTTACGGACAATTTTCAGCGCCAGTTCAAGGCGTGCAGAGAGCGATGCGCTAAAGGTAGTGATCCTTTTTTGCTGCGCATGCCGGGCAATGGCTGGCAGCGCGTCGACAATCTCTGACCATTTTCCGCCGTCGATAGCGCGTGATACCGCCCATGCGACCACCACTGCGCCAGCGATAGCCAAATCCGATTTATGCGTCGGGCTGGAGGCTAATGCCACATCATCGATAAAGGCATCGAGATCGCGCGCGGGGAGCAGACATCCCAGCGGTGAAACGCGCATTGCCGCTCCGTTGGTAACGCCGCTATTTTCCAGTTCGGCGACAGGTTTGCCGTCGCGAATGGCTTTTAGGGCAATTTTTGAGGTCGGGCCGAGCACGTTTTTATTAAAAGCATCAAAACGTTCGGCCCAGGCCAGAATATTGCGGCCAATAACGTCGGGTACAATCTCTCCGTCGCACTCAAGCAGGGCATCAGCCAGACACAGCGCCATGGAGGTGTCATCAGTGAACTCCGCCTGGTTAAAATAGCAGGCGGCATTATTCTCCGCAGGGCCGGGTAAAAAACGGTCGATCCAACCGAAATGGGCTTTAACCCGGGTTCTTGGCCACAGTTCCGACGGCATACCCATCGCATCCCCTAACGCCTGCCCATAAAGAGCACCGAGAATACGTTCTGCTTTCATTTTACTTCCCCTTGTTTCAACGCTACATCGCGATCGTCCACCTTAATGGCGGTGATTTCTTTATCTGACTCGCGAAAGAAAATCATAAACATTACGGCAATGACGGCGATCATGACCGCGCCAAATCCCCACATGCCAGCCCAGTTAAAGGTAAGACCATTCACCGGTTCCTGATAAGCAAACATTTTTTCCATCATCACGCCGCCCAGACGATAACCGAGCAGGCTACCGAATCCCTGACAGCAGAGGGTGATAAGCCCTTGCGCCGCGGTGCGCATATGTACGGGCGCTTTTTTATCGACATAAATGTAGGCTGTGACGTAGTAGAAGTCGTAACTGACGCCGTGCAGCAGAATGCCGAGAAACAGCAGGGCGTAAGTGAAATATTCTTCCGCGCCGCCGTAAACAAAAAATCCGTAGCGGATAGCCGCAGTAATAAGACCAAGCAGCAATACCTTTTTAATGCCAAAGCGTTTGGTGAAAAACGGTAGCGCCAGCATAAAGAAGATTTCAGAGAACTGGCCCAGCGTCATCCAGCCGGTGGCGTTTTTCATCCCGACTTCTGTCAGATAACCGTTGGCGAAGATGTAATAGAACGCCAGCGGCATCGCGAACAGAAAAGAGCAAAAGAAAAAGACGAGGAAGTTCTTATCCCGCAGCAGGATCAGCGCATCCAGACCCAGCATGACCTTGAAATCCATTTTGCCGGTACTTTTCGGCGGCGTATCCGGTAAAAAGAACGCAAAGACGCCTAACAGAGCGGAGCTTCCGGCAGTGATAAGCAGAGGAATATTGGTAGGGGAGATGTCACTATAGCCAAGCATTTGCGGTAAGAAACCGCAGGCCAAACCAGAGGCGATCCAGCCAATGGTCCCCATCACACGGATGCGCGGGAAATCACGTTCAACGTCACTGACGTTGGCAAAAGCGATACTGTTGGTCAGCGCAATCGTCGGCATATAGGTCAACGAATAGGCCAGTAACAGCGGGAAAAATCCGCTGAAGGTGGTTTGCTGGGCGGCGAAGTACATCAAAATAGCGCCGACGAACATCAGCACCGCCAGCACTTTTTGCGCGGAGAAAAAACGGTCAGTGACAGAACCGACCAGGATGGGCGACAGGATCGCAGCAATCGCGGTACAGGCGTAGGACCAGCCGATCTCCCCGGCGCTAAAGCCACTTTTACTCAGCCACAGCCACAGCGGTACAAACCAGGCGCCCCAGATAAACCACTCTACAAACATCATGAACGACAGCTTAACTGTAGTTTTCATCTTTAAATCCTTCATGACAGGTAAGGTACGCACTGATAGTACCATTCGATAATACCTTTAAAATACCTTTGAGGTCTAAATTTGACCGCCTTAACATTATTTCTTCCTGAATCGAGCCAGCAGAAGTTGCTGAAAAGTGCGCTAAAGATGGAAAAAAAACGCAGTCGGTACCAGGCTTATTGCTGCCCGCAACAAAGCGGGTCAGGACAATCCACATTCCGGTTTCAAATCGGAACTTACGGGAGCATAGCTATGACTGATATTGCGCAGTTGCTTGGCAAAGATGCCGACAACCTTTTACAGCATCGTTGTATGACCATTCCTTCTGACCAACTTTACCTGCCTGGACATGATTACGTCGATCGCGTGATGGTGGATAACAACCGTCCGCCAGCGGTGCTGCGTAATATGCAAACGCTGTATAACACGGGCCGACTGGCCGGGACAGGTTATCTGTCGATTCTACCGGTGGATCAGGGCGTGGAACACTCCGCGGGGGCATCGTTCGCGGCTAACCCGCTGTACTTTGATCCGAAGAATATTGTGGAACTGGCTATCGAAGCAGGGTGTAACTGCGTGGCATCGACCTATGGCGTGCTGGCTTCCGTCTCCCGTCGCTACGCGCACCGCATTCCGTTTCTTGTAAAAATTAACCACAACGAAACGCTGAGCTACCCCAATACGTTTGACCAGACGCTGTATGCCAGCGTAGAACAGGCATTCAATATGGGCGCGGTTGCGGTAGGGGCAACCATCTATTTCGGTTCAGAGGAGTCCCGTCGCCAGATTGAAGAGATTTCTGCGGCGTTCGAGCGTGCTCATGAACTGGGCATGGTCACCGTGCTGTGGGCGTATCTGCGTAACTCCGCGTTTAAAAAAGATGGCGTGGATTACCATGTTTCCGCCGATCTCACCGGGCAGGCTAACCATCTGGCAGCCACTATCGGGGCGGATATCGTTAAGCAGAAAATGGCGGAAAATAACGGCGGGTATAAAGCAGTCAACTTTGGCTACACCGACGATCGCGTTTACAGCAAGCTGACCAGCGACAACCCAATTGACCTGGTGCGTTATCAACTGGCGAACTGCTATATGGGGCGCGCCGGATTAATTAACTCTGGCGGTGCGGCTGGCGGCGAAACCGATCTGAGCGATGCGGTACGTACGGCGGTGATTAACAAACGTGCTGGCGGCATGGGGCTGATTCTTGGACGAAAAGCATTCAAGAAAACCATGGCTGACGGCGTTAAGCTGATTAACGCCGTGCAGGATGTTTATCTGGACAGCAAAGTCACCATTGCCTGATTCCAGTTGGGGTGTCGTCGTGTTAACGCAGTAGTGGACAACCCGGCGGCAGTCTGCAACGTAGCGCTGCGGGCAGGATTTCAATATGAAATTCTTGTCCGCTAAGCGGTTCGCCATCGAGATTAAACGTAATTTCGTGCGGGGCGCGGATATCAAACCACGATGATGCGCCTTCGATGATGTTAGGGTTGTCTTCGGATTGCGTTAACGCCGAAAGCAGCCCTGGCAGCAGCTCTTCGCCGGTAAAAATACGCAGTTGCAGCAGACCATCGTTGATCAGCGCCGTCGGGCAAAGCTGTTGCCCACCACCGGCCTGACGACCATTACCGATACCAATGACCAGCGCCTTACCCTGCCAGTGAAAATCTTCCCCACGAATGTCGCAGATGTCGGGTTTGAGCGTATCCATGCGCATTAATCCGTGAATAAAGTACGATACGCCACCTAATGCGGCCTTGAGTTTTTCTGGCGTCTCGCTGGTGATGCGTGTACCGAAGCCGCCGGTCGCCATATTGATAAAACAGGTTTTATCATTGACCTGAACCATATCGATATCAGTCGCATTTCCGGCGATAGCCAGTTTTAACGCCTTATCAAGGGCGTCGGGTATGCCTACGCTGGTTGCAAAATCATTCGCCGTTCCCAACGGTAAAATACCTAGCGCCGGGATATTGCCGCCCTGCGACTGGATCAGCGCCGTCGAGACTTCGTTAATTGTGCCGTCGCCGCCGCCGGCAATCACCGTTGCAACACCTAACTGGCGAGCTTCATCAACGTAGCGTTGTGCGTCGCCTTTTTCCCAGGTAACGCGAACATGGATTTCCACGCCTTCATCGCGTAGCTCTGCAATGACATCACGCAGGGGGAGATTATCAGCACTTTTTCCGTTGAGGATCAGTAAACTGGCAGGGAACGCTATCATCCGTTTGCCTCACTTTTTTTCGTTTTAACAAGTGTACGCCAGGAATGGGTTTATGGCGTAAGAACTGACTGAAAGCGAAGGCGAAGAGATAAAAAAAGCCGCAGGATGCGGCTTTTCAGATTGGGTGGACGTTACTGTGGGAACCACTGATCGCTGATTTTTTGGTACGTGCCGTCAGCTTTGATTGCGGCCAGCGCGCTATTCAGTTTTTCCAGCAGGGCTTTGTTATCCGGGCGAACCGCAATGCCAAGACCAGTACCGAAGTATTGTGGGTCGGTCACTTTGTCAGTGGCTACACCTAACTGTGGGTTGGTTTTCAGCCACTCGTTAACCACGGCGGTATCGCCAAATACGCCATCAATACGACCATTTTTCAGGTCGATAATCGCATTCTGATAGCTGTCGTAGGCCACGGTTTTCACTTCAGGGTGTTTGTCCTGCAGGTATTTCTGGTGCGTGGTACCGTTTTCCATGCCAATGCGTTTCCCTTTTAGGTCGGCAAAGGTTTTATAGGTGTCTTTTTTCGCAATCACCAGCGCGGAGTTTGCATAGTAAGGCTGAGTAAATGCCACCTGCTTGCTACGCTCAGGCGTGATGTCCATTCCGGAAATCACCGCATCATATTTTTTGAATTTCAGCGCGGGAATCAAGCTATCAAAAGCATGATTGGTGAAAGTACAGTCAGCCTGCATTTGTTTGCACAGTGCCGTTGCCAGGTCGATGTCAAAACCGACAATTTTATTGCTTGCATCCAGTGACTCAAATGGCGGATAAGTCGCTGATACACCGAAACTAATTTTATCAGCAGCTGAGGTGCCTGCGGCGAAAGTAGCAAGTAATGCGGCCAGTACTAACTTTTTCATGGTGGAACTCCCGTCTGTCAATCTTATGATTATTTACCGTGTCTGCGGCGTGAATTAACAATGCCATTTAATGAATTTATATGCAATAAAAATGATTAACTATTTTTTCTGATATAAAAAAAGACGGACAATTTAGGTTGTTGTCCGTCTTTTTTATTTTGGCTTTATGCATATTCACCGGAGAGTGTACAACGGAAGATGAATCGTAGCCTGATAAGCGTAGCGCCATCAGACATAAAAACCGATTTAATTCCGGTGTTCAAACGCCAGCGCTTTACGTTCGATCAAGCGCATCATCAGCGTCAGCAAACCGTTGACGATCAGGTAAATCACACCCGCCGCGCCGAAAACCATGACGTCATAAGTGCGACCGTACAGCAGCTGACTATAGCCCATGACTTCCATCAGCGTGATGGTGTATGCCAGTGAGGTACTTTTAAACACCAGCACCACTTCGTTGGAATACGAGGAGAGGGCGCGTTTAAAGGCGTACGGCAACAGAATCGCCAGCGTATCCTTCTTACTCATCCCCAACGCTCCACAGGACTGCCACTGGCCTTCCGGGATTGCGCGGATAGCACCGTAGAACAGTTGAGTGGTATAAGCCGCACTGTTTAACGATAGCGCAATTAAGGCGCACAGCCACGGTTCAGAGAGCAGGTGCCACAGTACCGGATACTCCTGTAGCGTCGGGAACTGCCCTGGCCCGTAGTAGATCAGGAAGATTTGCACCAGCAGCGGAGTACCGGTAAACAACGTGATATAGGCGCGAACCAACCAGACCACAATCGGCGTTTTTAGCGTCAGGATGACGGTGAAAACCAGCGCCAGCACCAGAGCAACCACGATGGAGGCGACCGTCAGCGTCAGGCTGGTATGCAGCCCTTTTAACAATTCAGGTAAATACTCAAGCATCAGCCTGGTCTCCGCTCAAATCGTGTCGCGCGCAGGTCAATGCGTTTGAGAATGTACTGACTCACCAGCGTAATCACCAGGTAAATAGCCGCCGCCACAATGTACCAGGTAAACGGCTCCTGGGTACGGGTGGCAATGCTCTTGGTTTGCAGCATCAGATCGTTCACGCTGATAAGGCTGACCAGCGCGGTATCTTTCAGCAATACCAGCCACTGGTTACCCAGTCCCGGCAGAGCGTGACGCCACATCTGCGGCATCACCAGGCGAAAGAAGATCGCGGCTTTAGACAAACCCAACGCCTGACCTGATTCCCATTGTCCGAGTGGTACGGCCTTCAGCGCGCCACGCAGCGTTTGCGACGCGTAAGCCGCATACAGCAATGACAGCGCAATTACACCGCACAGGAACGGGCTGACGTCGAAGTTTTCGATCTGCATCTGAACCGGGATTTGTACAAACCCGAGATTGATCGTAAAGCCATCGGCCAGCGTCAGCAGCAGCTGTGAAGAGCCGAAATAGATGAACAGAACCACCAGAATTTCCGGCAGACCACGCAGGATGGTGACCAGGGCTGAACCCGTCCATGCCACTGGACGCCATTTTACTGACTCCCAGACGGCAAAAAACATGGCGAGCGCGAGGCCAATAATCAGCGCACAAACGGCAAGGCCGACGGTCATCCCGGCGGCGCTTGCTAAAGGAAAAAATTCATTCATCAAGTATTACTTCTGGAACCATTTGTTGTAGATGGTCTCGTAAGTCCCATCTTTCTTCACTTTTTCCAGCGCAGCGTTAAATTTCTGCTGCAGCTCGGTATTGCCCTGGCGCACAGCGATGCCCAGACCCGTACCGAAGTAATCTTTATCCGTCACTTTGTCGCCAACTGCGGCCAGCTTTGGATTGTCTTTCAGCCATTCGGTCACCACTGCGGTATCACCAAATACGCCGTCAATACGACCATTTTGCAGATCGAGTTTGGCATTCTGGTAGCTGTCATACGGTACGGTGGTCACTTCCGGATGTTTATCCATGATGAATTTCTGGTGCGTAGTACCGTTTTGTACACCGACTTTTTTGCCTTTCAGCTGGTCAATGCCGGTGTATTTACCCTGTTGGCCAACAAACAGGGCAGAGTTGTCGTAATACGGGGTGGTGAACAGAACCTGTTTTTCACGCTCTGGCGTGATGTCCATACCGGCCATCACCGCGTCAAAACGACGGAATTTCAGGCTCGGGATCAGGCTGTCGAAGGCCTGATTGGTGAAGGTACAGGTCGCGTCAATCTCTTTACACAGCGCATTCGCCAGATCAACGTCAAACCCTACGATTTTGTTATTCGCATCAATAGATTCAAACGGAGGATAAGACGCTTCGGTGGCGAAACGAATGGTTTGGGCTGCGGTAGCGGAAAGGCTAAAACCTGCGATTAGCGCGGCAATCAGAACTTTTTTCATTGTATTGTCCCGAATCTTAGTGAGAGAGATAGTTTTTAAACGCTTCGGTTTGCGGGTTGGCAAAGCAGCTCGCATCCCCAAACTCGACGATATGACCGTTTTCCATATACACCACACGGCTGGCCGTTTTACGTGCAACTTCCACTTCGTGGGTGACGATCACCTGAGTAATGTTGGTTTCCGCCAGTTCACGAATGATGCTGACGATTTGGGCAGTAATTTCCGGATCAAGCGCTGCGGTAGGTTCATCAAACAGCAGCACCTGCGGCTCCATCATCAACGCGCGGGCAATGGCCACACGCTGTTGCTGGCCACCGGAGAGATGCAGTGGGTAGCGATCGCTGTACGGCTTCAGGCGCAGACGTTCCAGCAATTTTTCGGCACGCGCCAGCGCTTGATCTTTTGTCAGACCCAGTACGCGGCAGGGCGCTTCAATCAGATTCTGCACAACCGTGAGATGCGGCCAAAGGTTGTATTGCTGGAAGACCATGCCCACGTTCTGACGCAGCTCCCGAATGGCTTTGTCTGACGGGGTCTTCGTGAAGTCGAAACGGTTACCCGCAATAGAGAGTGTGCCCGAGCGCGGCATCTCAAGCAGGTTGAGTACGCGCAGCAGCGAGCTTTTCCCGGCTCCACTTGGGCCAAGTAACACCAGTGTTTCACCCTGAGGGCAATCCAGCGTGATATCGAACAGCGCCTGATGTGCGCCGTAGAAGCAGTTAATGCCGTTTAATTGAATACTCATTGACACTCGATACTGGCAGTCTGATAGCTATTGAAGCCGCAGATACTACCTTTGACAGAATAGTTATGCAATATTTATGCGTTAAAAGTTAAATGCAAACCGCATTCTTATCTAAACATAGCACAAAATAGCGGGGCCACCAGTGGGCAAGAATAATTGTCGGCATTCTATGCAGAATGCCAGACAATTTATGGGGGTTATGATTCAGGCGGGTGAATGGGGCGGTTAGCGGTTTTCGACAGACTGGCGCAGCGTCCCGGCTGGCGCGTGTACGCTGCCGCCCAGATAGCGGACATCGTCAACTACCCAGCACTGGCCTTCGCGGATCATCAGCACTTCATCACGCCAGCTTTGGTCACCCTGTTTAAGCTCTACGCGCAGCGGAATGTTGCGTGCATCACTATTCGGAATGGTCGATGCGCTGGCGACGCTGGCACTGTCCGGTAACGTAGCGCGACTAGAGAACGGATCGCTGTTAAACAGATCGCGATACGCGTTATCACGGCTGGCATCGTTCAGCAGTTTCGCCAGGTTGTCGCTGAGGTACGGACGAAGGGGGGTAATGTCATTGTTTCGGTGCTGAATACGGTAATCATAGAATTGTTGAGCCACGCTGTCTGGCCCGCCTTCTACGCATGAGCCGCTACGCGTGCCGTTATCTTTGTAGGCCGGCGTTACGGTAGTACAGGCGCTGAGAAGTAGTGCACATGGAACCAGCAGAGAGAGTTTCGAGTAGCGCATAATGATTTCCTTATTAGCTTTCTACTATTAGTGTTCTACGTTGATTTACATGTCATACTTCAAGTTGCTTGTGCGTTGGCTACGTGCGTTCACCCCAGTCACATAGTTATCTATGCTCCTGGGGATTCACTCTCTTGCCGCCTTCCTGCAACTCGAATTATTTTGTGTAAAGAATATATCCTTTCAATGATAGTGGATCGGTTCGATAATGCTTTTGAGATCGTGCTCTTAGCGCAAAAAGGAGATTTACCATGCAGTTTTCGACTACCCCTACGCTGGAAGGGCAGAGCATCGTGGAATACTGCGGTGTTGTGACTGGCGAAGCCATTTTAGGCGCGAATATCTTCCGCGATTTCTTCGCCGGCATTCGCGATATCGTCGGCGGTCGCTCCGGCGCGTATGA
Organism: Citrobacter sp. RHBSTW-00599; assembly: GCF_013784065.1. Lineage (NCBI taxonomy): Bacteria > Pseudomonadati > Pseudomonadota > Gammaproteobacteria > Enterobacterales > Enterobacteriaceae > Citrobacter > Citrobacter sp. RHBSTW-00599. The sequence goes on from NZ_CP056717.1 coordinate 1,869,138, forward strand.
AAAAGAACTGCGTAAAGCGCGTGAGATTGCTTTTCAGGAGCTTGGTGAACAGGCAAAAGCGCTCGGTGCTGATGCGGTTGTCGGTATCGATATCGATTACGAAACCGTAGGCAAAGACGGTAGCATGCTGATGGTGAGCGTCAGCGGCACCGCGGTGAAAACTCGCCGATGAAGCGTCTGCTGTCTCTCCTGGCATTAACGCTGCTGCTGGTAGGATGTGCTGGCGAAAAAGGGATTGTCGACAAAGATGGGTATCAGTTAGATACCCGTCGTCAGGCGCAGGCTGCTTACCCGCGCATTAAAGTGCTGGTTATCCATTACACGGCCGATGATTTCGACTCTTCTCTGGCTACGCTGACCGATAAAAACGTCAGCTCGCACTATCTGATCCCGGCAGTGCCGCCGCTCTACCACGGCAAACCGCGTATCTGGCAACTGGTGCCGGAAAAAGATCTGGCCTGGCATGCGGGGATTAGCTTCTGGCGCGGCGCTACGCGAATTAACGATACCTCGATCGGCATTGAGCTGGAAAACCGCGGCTGGCAAAAATCGGCGGGCAGCAAGTATTTTGCGCCGTTTGAACCCGCGCAAATTCAGGCGTTAATCCCCTTGGCGAAAGATATTATTGCCCGTTATGACATAAAACCACAGAACGTGGTGGCCCATGCGGATGTCGCACCGCAGCGCAAGGACGATCCAGGTCCGCTGTTTCCATGGGAAGAACTGGCCGCTCAGGGAATTGGCGCGTGGCCGGATGCTCAGCGGGTGGCGTTTTATCTTGCCGGGCGAGCGCCCGATACACCGGTAGAAACCTCATCATTGCTCGATCTGCTGTCGCGCTATGGTTATGAGGTAAAACCTGAAATGACGCCGCGTGAACAGCGGCGGGTGATTATGGCCTTCCAGATGCACTTCCGCCCGACGTTGTGGAACGGCGTGGCGGATGCAGAAACTCAGGCGATTGCCGAAGCGTTACTGGAGAAATACGGGCAGGGTTAACGCGGCAGCTTGCCGTGGTCACGCAGCCAGGCCGCGGTACGCTCAATCCCTTCATCCAGCGTCACAACGGGCTGATAACCTAATTCTTCCTGAGCGCGGGTGGTATCCAGCGTAAAGTCAAAATTCAGCTTCGAGACGCCGTAATGCGTAAGCTTTGGCTCTTTCGCCGATTTATTGCCTAACCGCTCCATGCTGCGGGCAATCATATCCAGCATCGGGTAGGGCACGGATCGGATACGACAATCAATATTTAGCTCGTCGATGAGTTTCTGCACAATACTGCGCAGGGTGCGATGCTCGCCGTTGGTAATGTTGTACGCACGACCCGACGGCAGATTATCGCAGGCTTGCTGACTTGCCAGCCACATCGCGTGCACCGCATTCTCGTAGTAGGTCATATCCACCAGCGCACTTCCGCCGTGCGGCAACAGAATGCTGCCGTAGTGGTACATCATATGGGCCAGGCGCGGGATAAAAACTTTATCGTGTGGTCCGAACAAGCTTTGCGGACGCAATACCGTAAAACGGGTCTGCGGGTTGGCCTGTGTCAGCAACGCAATCACATCTTCGCCAGCCGCTTTACTGCGGGCGAATTCATTGGCGAAGCGTTGGGGGCGGAAGTCCTCTTTGATATCGCGATGGTGGTGATAATCAAAATAGAGCGACGGTGATGAGATATGAATGAAGTTACGAACGCCCCAGGCCACGGCCCACTCGCCCAGACGGCGGGTTGCGCGAACGTTGGCCAGATCGAAGGCTTCCTGAGTTCCCCATGGTGAGGTAAAACTGGAGCAGTGCCACAGCGTATCGATACCGGCGAGCATCACTTTTGCCTGCGAAGAGACCAGCTCGGTCAAATCGGCATGCACAAACTCTGCGCCCATTTTCTCCAGCAGCTTGCCCATCGCTTCGTTGCGACCGGTAGCTCTGACGCTGACGCCTTTGCTGCATAAAAACTCAACCGCGTTTCGGCCTAAGCCGCTGGTGGCTCCGGTAACCAGTACCTTCATATCAATCCACTGTGTTTAAAAAACGTCGTGCGCATTCTTCCGTGAATTTCGTCTGTATGCAATGGGAAACATGAAAGAATACAGGCTCTTTTTATCATGAGTCTGTGATTTGTTCTGCAAGTTTAGCAATACGCTTCGCCATCCCTCTGAAAATGAACAGATGCGCCGGGATCATCAGCAGCCAATAGAAGAGGCCTGGCATGCCATGCGGATGCCACCAGGCGCGGACATCAATGCGTCGGTGGTCGCCTTTATCTTCCAACGTGAAGCTCAGACGACCCAATCCTGGCGCTTTCATCCCAAACAGCAGCGTCAGCTGTTTTTCTGGCTCAACGATGATAACTTTCCAGCTATCAACGGTATCGCCAACCTGCAACAGAGAGTGTTGCGGTCTGCCTTTCGCCAGCTTATGGCCGACCAGCAGGTCCAACGCCGCGCGCGTTTTCCATAAAATATTGCCAAAGAAATAGCCTTCTTTGCCGCCGAGGCGATTCACCACTTGCCACAGCGCCTGCCGACTGGCGGAGGTTTCAACGCTAAAGCCAGCTTGTTTAGCGAAATAGCCATATTCGGGGTGCCAGCGGGCAAATGCCTGCGCGTCGTAACCCCAGTCGCTGGAATTAACCAGCTTCTCTTCTTCTTTCAACGTGCTGCGCACCGCGTCATCAAAGGCAATCAGCTTTTGCGGGATCAGCGTGCGTAATTCAGTGTCATCGGCCAGCAGGTCGTGTTTTAACCCCTGTATCAGCGCTTTTGCCGTGGTCGGCGGCACTGACGTTATGACGTTCAAAAACCAGACCGAAATCCAGCGGGTAGGAAAGGGGACAGGGATGAGCAGGCGATGTTTACCGCTGACCGCCATAAAATGCTCGAACTGCTCCTGATAGCTCAATACCTGCGGCCCGGCGGCTTCGAGTACGCGGTGTTGGCGTGTAGGATGATCCAACAACGCCACCAGGTAGTACATTAAATTCTCCAGCGCGATAGGCGTGGTACGCGAGCGCACCCAGCGCGGAGGGGTGAGTACCGGCAGGTTGTAGACCATGTCGCGCATCACTTCAAAGGCGGCAGAACCTGCCCCTACGATAATACCAGCGCGCAATTCGGTCATCGGCACGCCTGATTCGCGCAGGGTGTCCGCGGTTATCTGTCGCGCACGCAGATGATCGGATTGTTCATGCCGGGGAGCCTGTAATGAGCTCAGGAAAATAAGCTGTTTGACTGGCGTATCACGTAGCGCATCGCGCACGTTCATTGCTACCTGGCGCTCATGGGCGATAAAATCACCGCCTTCTCCCATGCCATGGACCAGGTAATAGACCGTATCAACGCCGGTCAGCAGCGGCGTTAGGTTATCTGGCCAATTCAAATCGACCTTATGGCAACTGACGTTGGCCAACTGCTGCTTTTCCAGCCGCTCGATGCGGCGTGCCGCAGCCAGCACCTGATGCCCTTGCTGACTGAGCGCCTGTACCAGATGCTGACCAATGTAGCCACTGGCGCCAAGAACCAAAATCCGTTGCGGCACGCCCATCTCCTTAGCGGGTTAAAAAAGCGCGCCAGTGGGCGACGACTTCAGCAAGCTGTTCACGCGATACGTCCAGATGCATCACCAGACGCACAATCGGCGAGGCGTTAATCAGCACGCCTTGCGCTTTCATGTACTCGCCCAGTGCCGCAGCGTGTTCTTCGCCAACGCGGACAAACAGCATGTTGGTGTCGTGGCGCATGACGTCCGCTCCTGCTTCGCGCAGTTGTTCCGCCATCCAGGCGGCGTTGTCATGGTCTTCTTGTAAGCGCGACACGTTATTTTTCAGCGCATACAGTCCAGCCGCCGCCAGAATACCGGCCTGACGCATTCCGCCACCGGTCATTTTACGCCAGCGAATGGCGCGCTTGATGTACTCGTGGCTGCCGACCAGCAGTGAGCCTACCGGCGTTCCTAAACCTTTGGAAAGACAAATGGTGAACGAATCGCAGTATTGCGTGACATCTTTTAACTCACAGCCATAGGCGACGATGGCGTTAAAAATACGCGCGCCGTCGACATGCAGCGCAAGATTGCGCTCACGGGTGAATTCCCAGGCCTCTTTCAGATACTCGCGTGGTAGCACTTTGCCGTTGTGGGTGTTTTCCAGGCTGAGCAGACGCGTGCGGGCAAAATGGATATCGTCCGCTTTGATTTTTGCCGCCACTTTGTCCAGCGGCAAAGAGCCATCCGGCATGGCGTCGATAGGTTGCGGTTGAATGCTGCCGAGTACCGCTGCGCCACCCGCTTCGTAGAGATAGTTATGCGCGCCCTGACCGGCGATATACTCTTCGCCGCGCTGACAATGGCTGAGGAGAGCCACCAGGTTCGCCTGAGTGCCTGTGGGTAAGAAAATTGCGGCTTCTTTGCCAGCAAGCTCGGCTGCGTATTGCTGGAGGGCGTTAACGGTAGGGTCATCACCGTAGACGTCGTCCCCGACCGGGGCGGCCATCATCTCTTCGAGCATGGCGCGACTTGGTCGGGTGACGGTATCACTGCGTAAATCAATCACGGGCATTCCTTTTTAAGTGAGGTAATGCCCTCTGTTTTACCTGAGCCAGTTAGTTTTCGCCAGTTCGATCACTTCATCACCGCGCCCGCTGATGATTGCGCGCAGCATATACAGGCTAAAACCTTTAGCTTGTTCGAGTTTGATCTGCGGCGGGATCGCCAGTTCTTCTTTCGCGACGACCACATCGACCAGCACCGGACCGTCAATCGACATCGCCCTTTGCAGCGCTTCATCAACCTCTGAGGATTTCTCCACGCGAATGCCCGTGATGCCGCAAGCCTCGGCAATCCGTGCGAAATTTGTATCGTGCAGTTCGGTGCCGTCGGTCAGATAACCGCCAGCTTTCATCTCCATCGCCACAAACCCCAACACGCTGTTGTTGAAGACAATAATCTTCACCGGCAGCTTCATTTGCACGACCGACAGAAAGTCGCCCATCAGCATGCTAAAACCGCCGTCACCGCACATTGCGACAACCTGGCGTCCCGGTTCGGTTGCTTGTGCGCCGAGCGCCTGCGGCATGGCATTGGCCATCGACCCGTGGTTAAACGAACCGATCAGACGGCGTTTACCGTTCATTTTCAGATAACGTGCCGCCCACACCGTTGGTGTGCCAACGTCGCAGGTGAAGATGGCGTCGTCAGCGGCAAAATGGCTGATCTGCTGCGCCAGATACTGCGGATGAATGGCTTTATCGCTGGGTTTGGCTAAATCATCCAGCCCTTTACGCGCCTCACGATAGTGTTCCAGCGCTTTATCCAGGAACTGCCGATCGGTTTTTTCTTCCACCAGCGGCAGCAGGGCGCGGAGTGTGGATTTAATATCGCCTACCAGCGCCATATCAACTTTACTGTGCGCGCCAATGCTCGCCGGATTGATATCAATCTGAATAATCTTGGCGTCGGTGGGGTAGAACGGGCGATAGGGGAATTGGGTACCGAGCAGGATCAGCGTGTCGGCATTCATCATGGTATGGAAGCCGGATGAAAAGCCGATCAGCCCGGTCATGCCCACGTCGTAAGGGTTGTCGTACTCCACATGCTCTTTACCACGCAGGGCGTGCACAATCGGCGCTTTTATTTTAGCAGCAAACTCAACCAGTTCTTTATGCGCACCGGCGCAGCCACTGCCACACATCAGGGCGATATTGCTGGAGTAGCGTAGCAGTTGCGCTAGTTTTCTGAGCTCTTCTTCTTCCGGAGTGACCACCGGGAGCGGCGCATGATACCAGTGAGTGCTGGCGCTTTCAGGTGCTGGCTTCAGCGCAACGTCGCCGGGTAATACCACCACGGAGACGCCGCGGTTGAGCACCGCTTTACGCATGGCAATTGCCAGCACCTGTGGGATCTGTTCAGGGCTGGAAACCAGCTCGCAATAGTGGCTACATTCGCGAAACAACTCTTGCGGGTGGGTCTCCTGAAAATAACCGCTGCCTATCTCACTGGATGGAATGTGTGCAGCAATTGCCAGCACCGGGACGTGGTTGCGGTGGCAATCAAACAGGCCGTTAATCAGGTGCAGGTTGCCTGGTCCACACGAGCCTGCGCAGACGGCCAGTTCTCCCGTCAACTGCGCTTCAGCGCCCGCGGCGAAGGCCGCAACCTCTTCATGACGGGTTGGCATCCAGTCAATCGTTCCCATACGATTCAGACTGTCACTAAGGCCATTTAGCGAGTCACCCGTCACACCCCAAATGCGTTTAACGCCAGCTTGTTCGAGTGTTTTAGCAATAAAAGCGGCAACCGTTTGTTTCATGGTTTTCCTTCTCCTTTAATGTGATACCGGTTACAAGTTTAGATGAAGATAATAGTTATGCTTATCATTACCTCTTATTTCCGGCAGGTTTCATTAAGCCTGTATTAAGCGTAGTTTGTTATTGGACATGGTGAAACAAGGAATAAATTCAAATGGTTATAAAACTATTAAATACAGTTAACCGGGTACTGACTCATGAAGATTTTGGCAAGTTTTTGTTACGTATTGCCGTGGGGGGATTAATGCTGTTTCATGGGCTGCATAAACTGTTCGCGGGTATTGATGGCATCAGTGGCATGCTGATAGCGAAAGGTTTCCCTGGCTTTATTGCGTATGGCGTTCTGCTGGGAGAGGTTGTGGCACCGTGCCTGATTATTCTTGGGATCCTGACGCGTCCGGCGGCGTTGGGGCTGGCGTTTACGATGGTGGTGGCATGGCTGATGGTCGGGATGGGTGAAACCTGGTCACTGGATAAAACCGGCGCATGGGCAATTGAAAGTCTGGTGTATTTCTTCATCGGCGCTCTGGCCGTGGCATTTTTGGGCGCGGGGCGTTTCTCCGTTGCCGGAAACTCGGCCTGGCGATAGTTTGCCATCCGAGAATCAAGACAGAGGCGGGGACGCGATAACCTATCTCCGCCTCGCCATTAAGTCTGGCCGCTAATCCATCTCGTCACTGCTCCACAGTTTGTGCCGACGTTTCAGTGCTCGTTGCGTCAATGCCTTTGCCATCGCGGCGCCTATTTCAGCGCTAACCACCAGCCCCTGAATAAAGGGACGGTCGTGCATCAACCACGGCAATCCGCCAAAGGCGATGCGGTTGCGGGCGTTTTCCGGCGCTTGCAGCGTGTAATCTTCGCCGATATCCGGGATCTCATCGCCACAGGCCAGCAGTTGATCGCGTAGCGTTGGGAACGGAATATCTTTGCTCTGCAATGCCCGTTGTCCTCGGGCGTCAATAAATACATCAAATTCACTGCGCTGACCGTGGTGGTAAATGACCGTCCTTTCCTGCTCATTCGTACGCTCATAATCTTTGCCGAGTGCGAGGATCTCAATCAGTCCGGCATCGTGCAGAGCCAGCAATCGGCGGATAGATTCAGACGGGATTGCCGCATAGTTATCAATAAAGACGCGCGCCAGTCCGTGCCTGAAACGTTTTTCGTCGCGAGCATCAAGATGAGGAACGATCTCTTCAATAATCTCGTGTAGGCGCAATAAGGTATAGCGCCAGGCGACGGTATGTTGTTCCTGCTTGTTGCGTTCAACCTCCACCAGGTTACGCCTCGCCCAGTCAAAAGGGTCATGCTTGAGCCTGTCGGCAAAATAGACCTCGGGGAATGTGTCAGCGTTAAGCGTTGCAAGTGCAACCTGTTGGCACCACCCAGGGGCCGCGTCTTGCAGTTGTTGCACAATAAGCCGGAAGATGCGGTCCAGTAATCCGTTTTGGCCCTCGGCAATGGCGTTTTCAATCGCTTCTTGCGTCGCGATATTCAGCGGTTCATAGGGAAGAGGGCAGTAAAAATCCGCTTCAGGCAGCACACCGCTGCGCGACATCAGGGTCAGCTTCAGGTTTTGGCTGTCGGGTTTACGCGTGAACTGCAGTGAACGGTCGGTATTGGTGGTGAAGGTACCATGCTGACTGACCACGGCCATCGCCGCGTCGATAGCGCTTAGCGAGGTGCCCAGAATACCCACCCTGCAAGCGCTAATCTGCGCCTCCATCAGGCCGGTCCACGGACTGGGGAAAAACTTGCGTGCTTGAGCATCAGTTTCTGGCCACAGATGACCGCTGGCGATAGCGGCGAAATCCACTTCGACGGGCTGTGACGCGTGATTGATCCACAGGGAGACCCCAGTCGGGTTTGCTTGCAGGTCGGTGACTTTACTTGATTCAAATACGCGAATTGTGAACCCGGATCTTTGCGCTTTATCGACAATGGCTAAAAAACGATCGCGATAATAGTCGCCGAGGATCACGCGGGGCAAAAATTGCCGCTCATGCAACGATGTACGTTCAAGCCGAAACTGCGCCAGGTATTCATCGCTTTGATTCTGTAGCCACGTCAGATAACTGATATAAATCGGCGGGATCTCAATGCTGGCTATATTGGCCAGCATGTGGTCTGCGTTGTTGTCGCTGTTATAAGGCATGCCTACGCCAGCTTCCTCAGCTTGCTCATAAAGCTGTATCTCCAGCGGTTCACCGCGCTCAACGAGGGCATGAAACGTATAAATTCCGGTGGGACCTACGCCGACGATGGCCACTTTTTTCATGGGGATCCTTTGTAGAAAGTTCGACGTGGTAGTCGGGGTTTTGCTTAACCTGTGCCAGGTAAGTGTGGTCGATAATTCGCGAGAGGAAGACGGTATTTTGCCTGGGAGGGGGAAAAAATAGGAATTTTGCAGCGTCTGACAGCATAAAAAAAGGCCACCCGATATAACCGGGTAGCCTTTTGTACATCAGATATCGGCCAATTACGCCAGCACTAAATCACCCTGCGGATGACAGGAGCAAGCCAGCACATAACCTTCAGCAATTTCTGCGTCGGTCAGCGTCATGGTGCTGCTGACCGTGTAGTTACCGTCAACCACTTTGGTTTTGCAGCAGCCGCAAACGCCCGCACGGCATGCGGCGACAACCGGCACTTTATTGCTTTCCAGCGCTTCCAGCAGCGTACTGCCTACCGGCGCATAAAACTCTTTTGCCGGCTGCAGTTTGGTGAACTTCAGACCGCTGGTGGCGGCTTCAGCTACTGGGGTGAAGAACTGCTCTTTAAAGAAGCGTGTCACGCCCAGCGCGTTGACTTCTTTCTCGACCAGATCCATATACGGCGCCGGGCCGCAGGTCATCACGGTGCGCGAAGCCAGGTCCGGTACGCTTTGCAGCAGTTCGGTGGTCAGTCGGCCGGAAACAAAACCGTCAGTGGCATTGTTTTCAGCAACTAAGGTCACCGGATACTCGCGCCATTCGTCGGCAAAAATGACATCTTGCGGTGAACGGACGTTAAAGATCACCTGCACATCTGCCTGTGGGCGGTATTTTGCCAACCAGCGACGCATTGACATGATTGGCGTGACGCCACAGCCAGCGGCCAGCATCAGGAACCTGTCTTCCGCTTTATCTTCACAGGTGAATTCACCCATTGCATCGGACAGCCAGATATAGTCGCCGCGCTTCACGTCGCGGGTTAACCACTGTGAGCCTGCGCCATCGTCAATGCGGCGGATGGTCAGCGTGATGTATTCGCTAACGCCAGGCGTTGAAGAGAGGGTGTAAGCACGCAGCGTGTCCGCTGAATTACGCACGCTGACCAGTGCATACTGCCCGGCGCGGTACGGATAATAGTCGTGGCACAGCAACGAAATTGTCCATACATCCGGCGTTTCCTGATGGATGTGATGAACCTGCATCCGCCATGGGCACTGATGAGTTGGCATTGTCATTCTTTACTCCTTACGCGCTCAGCAGTTGCTTCATGTCTTCTTCAACGGTGGTCACGGAACGCAGACCGAACTTCTCGTTGAGAACTGCCAGCAGGTCCGGCGTGAAGAAGCCAGGCGCAGTCGGGCCAGTGACGATGTTTTTCACACCCAGAGACAGCAGGGTCAGCAGAATGACAATCGCTTTCTGTTCGAACCAGGAGAGCACCAGAGACAGCGGCAGATCGTTCACGCCACAGCCCAGTTTCTCAGCCAGGGTTACCGCCAGGATGATGGCAGAGTATGCATCGTTACACTGACCTGCATCGACCAGACGCGGCAGACCTTCGATATCGCCGAACTCCAGTTTGTTGAAACGGTATTTACCGCACGCCAGAGTCAGGATCAGGCAGTCGTCCGGCACGCTGGTGGCGAAGTCGGTGAAGTAGTTACGTTCGCCACGCGCGCCATCACAACCGCCAACCAGGAAGATGTGACGCAGTTTTTCGCGGCTTACCAGGTCGATCAGGGTATCAGCAGCGCCCAGTAGAGTCTGACGACCGAAACCAACGGTGATCAGGTGCGGAATTTCGCTGTACGGGAAGCCCGCCATCTGCTGAGCCTGAGCAATTACCGGAGCGAAGTTGTCGCCTTCGAGGTGGCTTACACCCGGCCAACCGACGATGCTACGAGTCCAGATACGGTCATCGTAGGCACCAACGGTTGGGTCGATGATGCAGTTAGAGGTCATTACGATTGGGCCCGGGAAGCGGGCAAATTCAACCTGCTGATTCTGCCAGCCGCTGCCGTAGTTACCGATCAGGTGTTTGAACTTACGCAGTTCCGGGTAGCCGTGCGCCGGCAGCATTTCACCGTGGGTATAGACGTTAACGCCGGTACCTTCGGTCTGCTCCAGCAGGTTGTACAGATCTTTCAGGTCGTGACCGGAGATCAGGATGCACTTACCTTCGGTTGCTTTGACGTTGACCTGAGTTGGCGTCGGGTGGCCGTATTTAGTGGTTTCGCCAGCATCCAGAATGCTCATCACTTTGAAGTTCATCTGGCCGATTTCCATTGAGCACTCCAGCAGAGCGTTCATATCGGAAGGCCAGGTTCCCAGCCATGCCATGATTTTGTGGTACTGAGCGTAGATGTCGTTGTCGTACTGACCGAGAACGTGCGCGTGCTCCATGTAAGCTGCCGCACCTTTCAGGCCGTACAGGCACAGCAGACGCAGGCCGAGAATGTTCTCGCCGATGGCTGCTTTGTCTTTGTTCGGGGTAAATTCAGCGGCCTGACGTTGCAGGTCGCCCAGATCGTCGCTGACCAGTTGCAGATCGGCCATCGGGTTAGCGACCGCTGCGTTCGCGTCGATGTTCAGGCATTGCGCTTTCAGGGCGTCGCGCATGGCGATAGCTTCACGGGCATAGCCAACAATACGCGGGGAATCGAAGTTAACGTTGGTCAGCGTGGAGAAGAATGCACGCGGCGCAAAGTTATCAACCTCATGGTCGATGATGCCGTATTCACGTGCCTTAACAGCCCATGCAGACAGACCTTGTAGGGAAGCAATCAGCAGATCCTGCAAATCGGAGGTTTCAGCCGTTTTACCGCACATACCCTGCGCGTAAGAGCAGCCGTTTCCTGCCGGAGTACGGATGGTTTGTTCACATTGCACACAAAACATGGTCACACCTTTTAAAGTTATATTTAATATACATGTTTAAGGTTATGCCTGTGCGCGAAGGGATAAAAGGGATTTCTGCTACAACTTGCAGGGAGATTGATTTAGCGCAATTTTGGCGGTAGATGACTACCGCCAGAGAGGTATTTGTCCTGATGTCAGGCGGAGAAAAACGCCATCAGCAAAGGCACTAACAGACTCAGAATAAAGCCGTGGACGATGGCTGCCGGAACCATCTCCAGACCGCCGCTGCGTTGTAGCACCGGTAAGGTGAAATCCATTGATGTCGCGCCACATAGCCCCAGCGCGGTTGAGCGGCTGCGGCCCACCATTCCAGGAATCAACATAATGGCAATCAATTCGCGGGCCAGGTCATTAAAGAAGGCGGCGCTACCAATCACCGGCCCGAACGATTCGGTTAACAGAATACCGGACAGGGAGTACCAGCCAAAACCAGACGCCATCGCCAGCGCGGTTTTCAGCGGCAGGCCGAGGATCAACGCATTGATAACCCCCGCCAGCATCGAACTGGCGACGACGACCACCGCAACAATCATCCCCCGGCGATTCAGCACAATTTGCTTTAAGGTCATACCGCTGTTGCGCAGTTGAATCCCGACCAGGAACAGTAAAAAGATTAACGTATATTCGCTGGCTTCGGTGGCGTGCTGCAGAATAGGAAGACCGGTGAGGCCGAGCAGAAAACCCACGACGACGACGCCACAAAGCTGAAGCGACTCAAGTGCCATCGCAATTCGCGAGGGTAGCTTTTCTTGCTTGTGGTTATGTCGCCAGGGCAGTGAACGCTCCAGCCAGAACAGCGCCGCAATATTACACAACAAAATGACCGTCACGCTGACCGCAGAATAATGAAGAATGGCTAACAGGTTGCTGGCGAGATTATCCAGAAACGCCAGGCTGATACCCATAAAAAAGAGAATAAGGTAGACGATCCAGCTCAACAGGCGATTGATGAGTTTTAATGCAGCCCTGTACCGAAGCGGAATAAGGTAGCCCACAATAAGGGGAACCAGAATGATTAACAGCCCTGAAAACATGAAAACCAGATCCTTGCTGAGAGTAAGACGAAATGCGCCAGCACACACTACTCAATGCAAAGAAGGGAGTAAAGTTGCAAATAAAAGGAAATATAGCGGGAAAAAAAAGACCTGACTTGCGCCAGGCCTTTTTTGTTATCGATTAATCGCGTTTTTCCAGCAGAGTGCGGTAAATAAGACCGCCGAGGACCCCACCGATAATCGGCATAACCCAGAAGAACCACAATTGTTGCAATGCCCAGCCGCCCTGGAAGATGGCTACGGCGGTACTACGTGCCGGGTTAACGGAGGTGTTGGTAACCGGAATACTGATCAAGTGGATCAGGGTTAACGCCAGACCAATCGCAATAGGTGCAAAACCTGCCGGAGCATGTTTATCGGTCGCACCGTGGATCACTAATAAGAAACCAGCGGTCAAAATAATTTCAATTACGACGGCAGACAGCATTGAATAGCCGCCAGGTGAATGTTCACCAAAGCCGTTCGAGGCAAAACCACTGGCAGTTGCGTCAAAACCAGCTTTACCGCTGGCAATAAGATACAGTGCCGCTGCTGCAACAATACCGCCCACAACCTGAGCGATAACATAACCAATAACGTCTTTTGCCGGGAAGCGACCGCCCGCCCATAAACCGAAGGTCACCGCCGGGTTAAAGTGTCCGCCGGAAATATGACCTACGGCGAATGCCATGGTTAATACGGTCAAACCAAACGCCAGCGCGACACCGGCAAATCCAATACCCAACTCCGGGAATGCTGCGGCCAGAACTGCGCTACCGCACCCACCAAAGACGAGCCAAAACGTACCGAAGAATTCGGCTGCTAATTTCCTGAACATAACCACCTCAATTAAAAGTTCCGGGTTCGTGTTCCTTACCCGGTAATTCATCGCTAAAAGGGACGATGATGAAAGAGCCGGTATTTTAGAAAAAAACATCATCCCTTCGCCAGTTAAATTGATGAAAAAATTTGATTTAAGGCAATATGTTGTGATTCCTTTTTGAATATTGGATGAATGAAGCATAGTTCAATTAGCAAAACGGCGATGATTGAGTTCTGAAATAATATTCCAGGGAAAACATAAGAAGAATATTCTTATATTTTTTGATTTCTGCGACTAACCTCCTGATCATATCGGGTGTCTTGAGCGCCCGCTTGCCGTTATACTCCTGATAACTTGAAGGAAAAAGTTAGCATTTCCGGAGGCTATATGATTCTCGAACGCGTTGAGATTGTTGGATTTCGTGGTATTAACCGTCTGTCGTTGATGCTGGAGCAAAGCAACGTGCTGATTGGGGAGAACGCGTGGGGTAAGTCCAGTCTGCTGGATGCTTTAACCCTGTTGCTGTCGCCGGAAACTGATTTGTACCACTTTGACCGCGAAGATTTCTGGTTCCCGCCGGGTGATATACAAGGCCGGGAACATCATCTGCATATCATCCTGACGTTTCGTGAGTCTCAACCAGGTCGCCACCGCGTGCGCAGGTATCGTCCTCTGGAAGCCAGCTGGACGCTGTGTCAGGATGGCTATCACCGCATTTTCTATCGGCTGGAAGGTGAATGTGCGGACGACGGTAGCGTTCTGACGTTACGCAGTTTTCTGGATGGCGAGGGCCATCAGCTTCCCCTCGACGACATTAACGATCAGGCGCGGCACCTCGTGCGTTTGATGCCAGTACTGCGCCTGCGCGACGCGCGTTTTATGCGACGGATCCGTAACGGTACGGTGCCGGATTCGGCGGATGTCGAAGTGACCGCGCGGCAACTGGATTTTCTGGCACGTGAACTGGCTACCCGACCGCAAAACCTGACAGATGGGCAGATACGTCAGGGGTTATCGGCCATGGTACAGCTATTGGAACACTATTTTTCTGAGCAGGGTTCCAGTCAGTCCCGCTATCGTCTGATGCGTCGACGTTCCAATAACGAACAACGTAGCTGGCGCTATCTGGATATTATCAACCGTATGATTGATAGACCGGGCGGACGCACGCACCGCGTGATCTTGTTGGGATTGTTTTCGACGCTGTTACAGGCCAAAGGTACGCTGAGGCTGGATAAAGACGCCCGGCCGTTACTGTTGGTAGAAGATCCTGAAACGCGTTTACATCCGATTATGCTGTCGGTTGCCTGGCACCTGCTGAATTTGCTTCCACTGCAACGGGTGGCGACCACCAACTCAGGTGAGTTACTGTCCCTCACCCCCGTGGAACACGTTGTCCGCCTGGTGCGTGAGTCTTCCCGCGTCGCCGCCTGGCGGCTTGGGCCAGGTGGGATCAGCGCAGAAGATGGTCGGCGTATTGCCTTTCATATTCGTTTTAACCGTGCATCGTCGTTGTTTGCCCGCTGTTGGCTGCTGGTGGAAGGCGAAACGGAAACCTGGGTCATTAACGAACTGGCCCGCCAGTGTGGGCACCACTTTGATGCGGAAGGTATCAAAGTCATTGAATTTGCCCAGTCCGGCCTTAAGCCGCTGGTTAAGTTCGCCCGCCGGATGGGTATCGAGTGGCATGTGCTGGTTGATGGTGATGAAGCCGGGAAAAAGTATGCCGCTACGGTGCGGAGTTTGTTGAATAACGACAGAGAAGAAGAGCGCGATCATTTAACCATGCTTCCCGCGCTGGACATGGAACACTTTATGTATCGCCAGGGGTTCGCTGACGTTTTTCACAGGGTGGCGCAAATCCCCGAAAACGTGCCCATGAATATGCGCAAAATTATCTCGAAGGCGATTCACCGGTCGTCAAAACCAGATTTAGCCATTGAGGTGGCGATGGAAGCCGGGCGGCGCGGCGTTGACGCGGTGCCAACGCTGCTGCGAAAAATGTTTTCCCGCGTGCTGTGGTTGGCACGCGGCAGAGCGGATTAGCGGCGAAACATCGACGACAGCTGCGAGTGGATGCTGTCCAGTAACTGGTAGCGACGGCGGTATTCCGCGCGTTTTTTGCTGGCAATGTCCGCTTCGCTTTTTCGCGCCATTGTGCGTGGGATATGGTAATAGCCGTGACTGTCGCACTCACCGCCAACCGACTCCCAAAATGCGTTGTAGTCGGAAAGTATCACCTTGTTTTTATCGTGGTAACGCGGGCTGCGAAAGATATGCTGTTCATTGCTGACCGCCATGACCTTTTCGATATTCAACTGTTCTGCTAAACGGCAAATGGCTTCCATAATTATACGTTTTGGGAAAATACCGTGGCAGGACTTCGTCGCTTTTTGTATTGCTTCATGTGGAAGTTGCGAATTGCCCTGTACGCCGCCAATGAATAATGTACTTTTCCCATTATATTCGCAGAACGTAAACGTCATTTTGGTCAGCACGTCCCCGTCGCCATTTTGCACCTGAATGGTACTTTCTCCCTCTTTATCCAGTACCGGGAACATCATCATGGTTACGGTAAATATATCGCCATCTTTGCCTTCAATTTGCGCCAGCTGTAAACCGTCATTGGTTAATAAGGCGTTAAACTCTGCGGGTAAGAATGCGTGGCGGATAACATGGTAATGAAAACGCACCGCGTCTAAACGCATTTTACGAGTGAAATTTGCCGCGAGGTAAGGACGGTGCATACGCACCGGCAGCCGGGGTTGGCGGGAGAGCAGGCTTTCAAGGTCCGGCCATTGGGCGAGTTCACTCATCCATTCCTGAGTCAGACGGGGTATCAACAGTGAGCGCCAGATAAACTTACGACGAAAGCTCCGTTTATCCCAGCAATGTGCGGGTCGTATATGACCGCTGCTCAGGCCGTAAAAAAGGCCAAAGCTGGTAATGGGTTTAGTGGAAAGAAAAGTGCTTTCAGTTAGTTGACTCATAATTTAAATCCGATTGATACTCTGGTACTAATTTCAACACAGCGGATCTTAACCATTCATCAATAACTCTGTTATTCTTGCGTTTTTCAACGGCTATTTATTTAACGTTGATGTTTACCACTCCACTCTGGTGGACGTATTGGGGGAAATTGGGACATTTATGAAGCTCAAGGGAAAAATCAAAAAGCGCTATTTTCTCTTCGCCATCATCATTATTGTGGCGATAATTGCACTTTGGCGAACGCTTAATGCGCCTTTACCTCAGTATCAAACGTTAATTGTGCGTCCGGGCGATCTGCAGCAAAGCGTACTGGCAACCGGCAAACTGGATGCGTTGCGGAAAGTTGACGTCGGGGCGCAGGTAAGCGGGCAGTTAAAAACGCTGTCGGTCGCGATTGGCGACAAAGTAAAAAAAGATCAACTGCTTGGCGTTATCGATCCTGAACAGGCGCAAAACCAGATTAAAGAGGTTGAAGCGACGCTGATGGAATTACGCGCTCAGCGTTTACAGGCTGAAGCCGAGTGGAAACTGGCGCGGGTAACGCTTTCCCGTCAGCAACAGCTGGCGAAAACCCAGGCTGTCTCGCAGCAGGATCTCGACACGGCGGCTACTCAGATGGCGGTCAAACAGGCGCAAATCGGCACAATTGATGCGCAAATTAAGCGTAATCAGGCCTCTCTCGATACGGCAAAAACCAACCTTGATTACACCCGCATCGTCGCGCCAATGGCAGGCGAAGTCACGCAAATTACTACCCTTCAGGGGCAAACCGTTATTGCTGCCCAGCAGGCACCTAACATTCTGACATTGGCAGATATGAGCACCATGCTGGTGAAAGCGCAGGTTTCCGAGGCGGATGTGATTCACCTGCATCCCGGGCAAAAGGCCTGGTTTACCGTACTGGGCGATCCTCAGACGCGCTACGAAGGTAAGCTCAAAGATGTTCTTCCGACGCCAGAGAAAGTGAATGATGCGATTTTCTACTATGCTCGCTTCGAAGTTCCCAACCCGAAAGGGATCCTGCGTCTGGATATGACCGCGCAGGTCCATATCCAGCTCACCGATGTGAAAAATGTCCTGACGATCCCGCTGTCGGCGCTGGGCGATCCTATTGGCAACAATCGTTATAACGTCAGGCTGCTGCGTAACGGTGAAACCCGTGAACGTGAAGTGGTTATCGGCGCGCGTAATGACACCGATGTGGAAATCGTTAAAGGGCTGGAAGAGGGGGATGAAGTCATCACCGGTGAGGGCAACGCTGGAGCGCCAAAATGACGGCATTGCTTGAACTGAGCAATATCCGCCGCAGCTATCCGTCAGGCGAAGGTCAGGTCGAGGTATTGAAGGACGTATCCTTGAGCATTCAGGCCGGGGAAATGGTAGCGATTGTCGGGGCGTCTGGCTCGGGTAAATCGACGCTGATGAATATTCTCGGCTGTCTGGACAAACCCACCAGCGGTACGTATCGGGTTGCCGGGCGCGATGTCTCCACGCTGGATAGCGATGCGTTAGCCCAGCTGCGTCGCGAACATTTCGGTTTTATCTTCCAGCGTTATCATTTGTTGTCGCATTTAACCGCCGCGCAAAACGTTGAGATGCCTGCGGTCTACGCTGGCACCGAACGTAAGCAGCGCCTGGCCCGTGCCCAAGAACTCCTGCAGCGACTGGGTCTAGGCGACAGAGTCGACTATCAGCCTTCCCAGCTTTCCGGTGGTCAGCAGCAGCGGGTCAGTATTGCGCGTGCGCTGATGAACGGGGGACAGGTTATCCTCGCCGACGAACCCACCGGCGCGCTGGACAGCCATTCAGGCGAAGAGGTGATGGCGATTTTGCATCAGCTGCGCGATCGCGGGCATACGGTGATTATCGTCACTCACGACAGCCAGGTCGCCGCACAGGCCGAACGCGTCATTGAAATTCGTGACGGCGAGATTGTGCGCAATCCGCCGTCGCATAAACCCTCTACCGGGCGCGATATCGTGGAGCCGACGGTGAAAACGGCGTCCGGCTGGGGGCAGTTTGCCAGCGGTTTTCGCGAAGCGCTCACCATGGCCTGGCTGGCAATGGCTGCGAATAAAATGCGAACGCTACTGACCATGCTTGGGATCATCATCGGTATTGCTTCGGTGGTGTCGATTGTGGTGGTAGGCGATGCGGCTAAACAGCTGGTGCTGGCAGATATTCGCGCTATCGGCACCAATACCATCGATATCTATCCTGGCAAAGATTTCGGCGACGACGACCCACAATATCAACAGGCGCTGAAGTATGACGATTTAACGGCGTTACAGAAGCAGCCCTGGGTCAGTTCGGTGACGCCTGCGGTGTCGAAAAACCTGCGGCTACGCTATGGCAATATCGACGTGGCAGCCAGTGCTAATGGCGTTAGCGGCGACTATTTCAACGTCTATGGCATGACGTTTAGCGAAGGGACCACTTTTAACGCTGAACAACTGGCGGGTCGCGCTCAGGTGGTGGTGCTCGACAGCAATACCCGGCGTCAATTGTTCCCCAACAAAGCGAAAGTTGTCGGCGAAGTCGTGCTGGTGGGGAATATGCCTGCCACGGTGATTGGTGTTGCAGAAGAGAAACAGTCGATGTTTGGCAGTAGCAAGATCCTGCGGGTCTGGCTGCCTTACAGCACCATGTCCGGGCGAATTATGGGGCAGTCGTGGCTGAACTCGATCACCGTGCGGGTGAAAGACGGTTTTGATAGTGCCCAGGCTGAGCAGCAGCTCACTCGACTACTGACGTTACGCCACGGTAAGAAGGATTTCTTCACCTGGAATATGGACGGTGTCTTGAAAACCGCCGAAAAGACCACACGTACATTACAACTCTTCCTGACGCTGGTGGCCGTGATTTCGCTGGTGGTCGGTGGAATTGGTGTGATGAATATTATGCTGGTTTCGGTAACCGAACGAACGCGCGAGATTGGCATTCGTATGGCGGTTGGCGCCCGCGCCAGTGACGTACTGCAGCAGTTCTTAATCGAAGCGGTGCTGGTGTGTCTGGTTGGCGGCGCGTTGGGCATTAGCTTGTCGATGCTGATCGCCTTTACGCTTCAGCTATTCCTGCCTGGCTGGGAAATAGGTTTCTCACCCGTAGCCTTATTGACGGCGTTTCTGTGTTCGACTGCGACCGGGATTTTGTTTGGCTGGCTACCGGCGCGAAATGCGGCGCGGCTGGATCCGGTAGATGCTCTGGCGCGGGAATAATACTATCGAGATAAAAATGCCAGCCGCAAAGGCTGGCATTTTGACTGCGGGATGTACACAATGAAACAGAAGAGCTATGCGACAGCTTCTGCTTCAATGACAGGCACGATGACGCTGGCATGATTGCCTTTTGGCCCCTGGTGGACATCAAACTGGACAGACTGCCCGGCTTTTAGCGTTCTGTAACCATCCATCTGAATGGTGGAGTAATGGGCGAAAATATCTTCGCCGCCGCCTTCGGGGCAGATGAAACCAAACCCTTTGGCGTTGTTGAACCACTTAACAGTACCCGTTTCCATGCTTCGACATCCTTCGTAAATCTTATATAAGTAAGATGGAATGAACCGGTGGCGGAGTGGGGGCTGTTCAAAACCTCGCCAACTCTCGAAACTACAATTTAGAGAAATCAGGCGAGGCGTCAAGCGCCAGGCTGACGGAATAGGGTAAAAATGCATCAAAATTTGAAGCAGTTAACGCTATTGTCGGTTATGTGACAGATGTCGCGGATGGCACTAATAGATGATAGTTATCTAATACTTGAGGTAGATTGATTGTGCGCATAGGCTGCTTGTCAGCGGCAAGATTTTCTGCCGGAAACCGTAACTGAAGATGACGACTGACAATGGGTAAGACTAACGACTGGCTGGATTTCGATCTGCTGGCGGAAGATAAATTGCGCGACGCGCTAAAACCGCCATCTATGTATAAAGTGATATTAGTCAATGATGATTACACTCCGATGGAGTTTGTTATTGACGTGTTACAAAAATTCTTTTCTTATGATGTAGAACGTGCAACGCAACTGATGCTTGCCGTTCACTATCAAGGTAAAGCGATTTGCGGCGTATTCACTGCCGAAGTGGCTGAAACCAAAGTTGCGATGGTGAACAAGTATGCGAGGGAGAACGAGCATCCGTTGCTGTGTACGCTAGAAAAAGCCTAAATGCAGGCATAAATATTGGGGGAGGTGCCTATGCTCAATCAAGAACTGGAGCTCAGTTTAAACATGGCTTTCGCCAGAGCGCGCGAGCACCGACATGAGTTTATGACCGTCGAGCACTTGCTACTGGCATTGCTCAGTAACCCATCGGCCCGCGAAGCGCTGGAAGCGTGTTCTGTGGATCTGGTGGCGCTGCGTCAGGAACTCGAAGCCTTCATTGAACAAACCACACCCGTATTGCCTGCCAGTGAAGAAGAGCGCGACACGCAGCCCACGTTGAGTTTTCAGCGTGTGTTGCAACGCGCGGTCTTTCATGTTCAGTCCTCCGGGCGCAATGAAGTTACCGGTGCTAATGTGCTGGTCGCCATCTTCAGCGAGCAGGAATCTCAGGCGGCTTATCTGCTGCGTAAGCATGAAGTGAGTCGCCTTGATGTGGTGAATTTTATTTCTCATGGCACGCGCAAAGACGAACCAAGTCAGTCCTCTGACTCTGGTAATCAGCCGAATAACGAAGAGCAAGCTGGCGGGGAGGACCGTATGGAGAACTTCACGACTAACCTTAACCAGCTTGCCCGTGTGGGCGGAATTGATCCGCTCATTGGCCGGGACAAAGAGCTGGAACGCGCCATTCAGGTACTGTGCCGTCGTCGAAAAAATAACCCGCTGCTGGTGGGTGAGTCTGGCGTCGGGAAAACCGCTATTGCGGAAGGCCTCGCCTGGCGTATCGTCCAGGGCGACGTGCCGGAAGTGATGGCTGATTGTACCCTTTACTCTCTGGATATCGGCTCGCTGCTGGCGGGTACCAAATACCGTGGCGATTTTGAAAAACGCTTTAAGGCGCTGCTGAAACAACTGGAACAGGATACTAACAGCATTCTGTTTATCGATGAGATCCACACCATTATCGGCGCGGGTGCGGCATCGGGCGGCCAGGTGGATGCGGCTAACCTGATCAAACCGTTGCTCTCCAGCGGTAAAATCCGTGTGATAGGCTCCACAACCTATCAGGAATTCAGCAATATCTTTGAAAAGGACCGCGCGCTAGCACGCCGTTTCCAGAAAATCGATATCACTGAGCCGTCGGTAGAAGAGACCGTGCAGATCATCAACGGTCTGAAGCCGAAATACGAAGCGCACCATGACGTTCGCTACACCGCCAAAGCGGTGCGTGCAGCGGTCGAACTGGCGGTGAAATACATTAACGATCGTCATCTGCCGGACAAAGCGATTGACGTGATCGATGAGGCGGGCGCGCGGGCGCGTCTGATGCCGGTCAGCAAGCGCAAGAAAACCGTCAACGTGGCGGATATCGAGTCCGTCGTGGCCCGCATTGCGCGGATCCCGGAGAAGAGCGTTTCGCAGAGCGATCGCGATACGCTGAAAAACCTGGGCAACCGTCTGAAAATGCTGGTATTCGGACAGGATAAAGCCATTGAGGCGCTGACTGAAGCGATCAAAATGAGCCGTGCTGGTCTGGGACACGAGCATAAACCTGTCGGTTCGTTCCTGTTTGCCGGACCGACTGGCGTCGGTAAGACCGAAGTCACGGTGCAGTTGTCCAAAGCACTGGGTATTGAGCTGCTGCGGTTTGACATGTCCGAGTATATGGAACGTCACACCGTCAGCCGCCTGATTGGTGCGCCTCCGGGATATGTCGGTTTCGACCAGGGCGGTTTGCTGACGGATGCTGTCATTAAGCATCCGCATGCGGTACTGCTGCTGGATGAAATCGAAAAAGCGCATCCGGACGTCTTTAACCTGCTGCTGCAGGTGATGGATAACGGTACGCTGACCGACAATAACGGGCGTAAAGCGGATTTCCGCAACGTGGTGCTGGTCATGACCACTAACGCCGGCGTGCGTGAAACCGAGCGTAAATCGATTGGGCTGATTCATCAGGACAACAGTACTGATGCGATGGGCGAAATCAAAAAAGTGTTTACGCCGGAATTCCGTAACCGTCTCGACAACATTATCTGGTTCGATCATCTCTCTACTGAGGTGATTCATCAGGTTGTTGATAAGTTTATCGTCGAACTTCAGGTTCAGTTGGATCAGAAAGGTGTCTCTCTGGAAGTGAGTCAGGAAGCCCGCGACTGGCTGGCTGAGAAGGGCTATGACCGCGCAATGGGCGCACGCCCGATGACGCGCGTTGTCCAGGATAACCTGAAAAAACCATTGGCTAACGAACTGCTGTTCGGCTCGCTTGTGGATGGCGGTCAGGTGACCGTTGCGCTGGATAAAGAGAAAAACGAGCTGACTTATGGTTTCCAGAGTGCGCAAAAGCACAAGCCAGAAGCAGCACATTAATATCTAATCACCTAATGAACCGGGCGTAATGCCCGGTTTTTTTTTCGCCTGAAAGTCGTGATTTGAATAGGGGGGATTCGCAGAGTTTAAACGGCAGGCAAAAAATAAGCCTGCGTAAGGGAGATTACGCAGGCTAAGGAGGTGGTTCCTGGTACAGCTAGCATTTATGGGTTATGTTTTTCAGCGGATGGGATAATACCCTTAATGAACGAAGCGGTATGTGATCGATTTCTAAGAATCTTCCGAACGCTGAAAAATAACCGTAATTAACTACTTAGCATGTGGGTTGCGCGTGGACTCACCGGCAAAATTACGCATCAACAATGCATAATTCAGATCGATATCCTCCGGTACAGGCATCCACACGGTGTAACCATCGCCCGGCGCAACCGGCATCGCTTCGCCTTTCGCGTTTTCCATCTGTTCGAGGGTAAAGTTGATGTTGCCCTGTGGGGTCATCAGCTCCAGGCTGTCGCCGACGGTGAATTTATTTTTCACCAGCACAGCCGCCAGTTCACCTTTACGTTCGCCAGTGAATTCGCCGACAAACTGCTGACGCTCGGAAACAGAGAAGCCGTATTCGTAGTTCTGATAGTCGTCATGCGTATGGCGGCGCAGGAACCCCTCGGTGTAACCGCGATGCGCCAGACCTTCCAGCGTTTCCAGCAGTTGCGGGTCGAACGGTTTACCGGCAGCGGCATCATCAATGGCCTTGCGATAAACCTGCGCGGTACGTGCACAGTAATAGTATGATTTAGTACGGCCTTCAATTTTCAGCGAATGCACGCCCATCTGAGTCAGGCGCTCAACGTGGGCAATGGCACGTAAATCCTTCGAGTTCATGATGTAAGTGCCGTGTTCGTCTTCAAACGCGGTCATGTACTCACCCGGACGCTGGGCTTCTTCGATCATAAAGACTTTGTCAGTCGGCGCGCCAATACCCAGCGTCGGCTCAACATTTTGTACCGGGATAGGCTCGTACTTATGCACGATATTGCCCACCACGTCTTCTTTGCCTTCCTGCACGTTGTATTCCCAGCGGCAGGCATTGGTACAGGTACCCTGATTTGGGTCACGCTTGTTGATGTAGCCAGAGAGCAGGCAGCGGCCGGAGTAAGCCATGCACAGCGCGCCGTGAACAAAGATCTCAATTTCCATATCCGGCACCTGGGTGCGGATCTCTTCAATTTCTTCCAACGACAGTTCGCGGGACAGGATCACACGGGTCAATCCCATCTGCTTCCAGAATTTCACCGTTGCCCAGTTTACGGCGTTAGCCTGTACTGAAAGGTGAATGTCCATGTCAGGGAAGTTTTCGCGCACCAGCATAATCAGACCGGGGTCGGACATGATCAGTGCATCCGGTCCCATTTCCACCACCGGTTTCAGGTCACGAATGAAGGTCTTCAGCTTGGCGTTATGCGGGGCAATATTAACCACCACATAGAATTTTTTACCCAGTTCATGGGCTTCATTAATGCCTAGCTGCAGGTTTTCGTGATTGAATTCGTTGTTGCGTACGCGCAGTGAGTAACGCGGTTGGCCCGCATATACAGCGTCTGCGCCATAGGCGAAAGCGTAACGCATGTTTTTCAGCGTTCCCGCCGGGGAAAGGAGTTCCGGTTTAAACATAATTTTCTCGTTCTGATGACAGGTCAGACTCGCCTCACTCAATGAGGCGGTTAGGGGAGTGCCCCCATATTAAGGGCGGGCATTGTAGCGCTGTGGGGAAGACAGGTAAAGAAAAACGCCGGGCGACAGCGTGGCGTTACCCGGCTGAGCGAGTCATTATCAGGTTTTATCTTTTATCGTCTGACTTACACCATTGGTCTTAACTGAAGCAATACCGGTCTCGCGCGACTGTTCATTCGCATACAGTTGACTGCTACCAATAATCTGGTGGTTTGCTGCTTTCAGATTGAAATGCAATTTGCCATTAGCTGCCGTTTTTTTCTCGTAACGCTCGGCCAGAGGGCTGTTAGCCTGGACAGATGCGATCCCTTTTTCTGCCGCGCCTTTTGTCGTGTAAAGCTCACTGGTAAGGATAGTTTCCCCGTTTCCAGCCTTAAGAACAAAGCGGTACTGATCATCGCTACTCTTGCTTAATTCAAACCAACCAGCCATATGAACTCCTTGATTAAAGTTTTATATCAAACAGTTATTGACGACAGTGTTGCCACAAAGAGTATGAGCGATATTTGGAGAGTTGCTAGTCAACAGAACTCCACGAAGCCGCGGAGTCCTGCAGGACGGGAGTGTTTACGCAATCCGACAGGCGTCGGCTTCCCAGCGATACCCTACGCCATAGACCGCGCGGATAAACGACTGCTCCGCATCCAGCGATTCCAGCTTGCGTCGCAGGTTCTTAATATGGCTGTCGATGGTTCGGTCGGTAACGACACGGTAATCGTCATAGAGATGATTGAGCAACTGTTCACGGGAGAACACTTTTCCCGGTTCATGCGACAGCGTTTTGAGTAAGCGAAATTCAGCAGGCGTTAAGTCGAGCATTTTCCCACGCCAGGACGCCTGAAAACGACCTTCATCGACGATCAACGGGCTGTCAGCATCCATCTGTTGCAGTTCGCGCTGCGGCTTGCAACGGCGCAGAATCGTCTTCACGCGAGCAACAACTTCACGCGGGCTGTAGGGTTTGCAAATATAATCATCCGCACCGATCTCCAGCCCCAGCAGGCGATCAATTTCTTCTATCTTGGCGGTTACCATCATGATGGGGACTTCAGAGAATCGGCGGATTTCCCGGCACAGAGTCAGGCCGTCGGTACCAGGCAGCATCAGGTCCAACAAGATCAGGTCGGGCGGCGTCTGACGCACGTAAGGAAGAACCAGATCGCCGTGGCTGATGAGCGTAGGAGCATAGCTTGCCGCGCGCAGATAGTCGATAAGCAGTTGCCCCAGTTTGGGCTCGTCTTCTACGATCAGAATACGCGGCGTGTTTTCATCAATGGGTAACTCAGTCATACATCTCTCTGTAAATCGCGTTCCAGCGGTAATGTTACTGTAATGCTAACCCCGCCAAAAGGCGAATGGGCGGCGCGGATCAGACCATTATGCGCCTGTACGATATTGACGCAAATTGCCAGCCCCAGCCCGGAACCACCGCTGGCACGGTTACGCGAGCCTTCGGTGCGATAAAAGCGTTCAAACAGCTTCTGTAACTGGTCGTCACTTACGCCGGGAGCGGAATCAGCGAAGGTTAATAAAACCATACGCTCGCGTTGTTCGGCGCTGATGTGCAGCCCGCCGCCGCTGTCGGTGTAGCGCAGACTGTTTTCCAGCAGATTGTTGAACAACTGCATCAGACGATCCCTGTCGCCAAATACCGTCATGCTGTCCGGGAGTGAAAGTTGTATCGTCAGTCCGCGGCTGGCAAAGCGTTCACGAAATGCGCCACTTGCCACTTCCAACAGCGGGATGAGATCCAGCGATGTTTTCTGGTAGGCCAGCGCGCCTTCATCGGACATGGAGAGCTGATGCAGATCGTCCACCAGCTTGGTGAGCGTACCCACTTCAGCTTGCAAAGAGGCAACGGAGTCAGGGGTGAACTGGCGTACGCCATCCTGAATGGCCTCCAGTTCACCGCGCAACACCGCTAACGGCGTACGCAGTTCGTGAGAAATATCGGCCATAAAGTCACGACGCATCTGCTGGTTTTTTTCCAGCGTACTGGCAAGCTGGTTGAAGTCCTGCGCCAGCTTGCCCAGCTCATCCGTACTAGTCGGCGCAACGCGAGTGGTGAAATCGCCAGCCGCCAGTTTGTGCGTGCCTTCCACTAACCGCTTGACCGGGGCCAGCAGGCTGCGCGCCAGCGTAAACGTTGCCAGCGCCGCCAGGATCGTGGAGAGCGCGACGATGAGCCAACTGGAACGTCTTTGCTGCATGTCGAAATTGATATCCGTATTGCGCGTTAAGCGTTCCACGGGAGAGGCAATCACGGCACCGACTTCGCTACCGTTGACGCGGATCGGATGGCGCATACCGTCACGGGGGACCGGAGCACGCGGACCGACCAGCACGCGGGCATTTTGGTCGACAACCCAAAACTGCGTACGCCAGCCGTGCGGCGGCATGCCGGGGCCGGGTTTATCATCGTCGTTGTCGTGTTCAAAAGAGCGCAGGATCTGAAAAACAAACCGATCGTTATTGCGTAAGAATCGCCAGTTGCCGTGCTGCTCATACTGCTCGCTTAATGCGTCGCTGAGCATTTGCAGCCGCTGTTCGTTACCGTGCTTGATATAGTCAATAAAACCGCGTTCGAAGCTTATGCGTACGGCCCAGTGCATGCTGATCAGCAATACGATGCAGGTGGCGAAAATCGCCAGAAACAGTTTGCCGGTGATACCGGGCCGCCAGAACTTCATCAGGTGCTCCTCTTGCGCCGTGAAATCACCGCGTTGGTTTGCGTGTCGTTCGGCACGCGGGCAAAAATAATGGCGGGCAGCGCGATAATGAATGCGATGCACAGCCAGGTATACATAAAGACGGTATGCGTACTTCCGCTGTCGATGACGCTATGCTGCTGACCGAACATACCTAGCAGCAGCCCCGCGATGGTCACCCCGATACTCATCGACAGCTGCATGATCATTGACAGCAGGCTGTTACCACTGCTGGCGAGATCGTCAGGCAGGTCTTTTAACGTCAGGGTGTTCATGGATGAAAAGCGCGTTGAGTTGACCATTCCCTGTAAGAACAGTACGAAGGGCAGGGCGTAATACCAGCCGAGCAGCGCGGTGGTCATCAGCAGCAGACTGACCAGCGACAGGCCAAGCGTTGTAGCGACCAGTACGCGACGGTAGCCAAAGCGGTTAACGACCTGCACCACAATGCGCTTCATGCCCATACTGCCGAGCACCATCGGGATCATCATCAGCCCGGCATGAAAGGGGGAAAAACCGAGGCCTATTTGTAAAAACACCGGCGTCATAAACGGCAGCATACCGCTACCGATGCGTCCGGCAAAACTGCCGAAAAGACCCAGCGAGAAGGTCGGTGTGCGAAACAGATTCAGGCTGAACAGCGCGCGTGGATTACGATGGGCGTGTTTCAGATACAGCGCAATAGCCAGCACTCCGCAGATAACCAACGCTGCCAGCGAGATACTGGAGATGCCGGTTCCTTTACTGCCATCAAGCGCCAGCGTCAGTACTGCCATGCCGACTGCCAGCATCGCAAATCCGGAGAGATCGAAGCGTCGGGTTTGCATGGTGTAGTTGGGCATCAGCATTAACGTCGCTATCGCGCCGACAATACCAACCGGAATGTTAATCAAAAATATCCAGTGCCAGGAGGCGTACTCAACCAGAATACCGCCTAATGCCGGTCCCAGTAGCGGGCCAATCTGACCGGGCAATGTGACAAAGGTCATCGCCGCCATATATTGCTCACGCGGGACGATTTTCATCACCGTTAGCCTGCCGACCGGCACCATCATCGCACCGCCAACGCCTTGTAAGACGCGCGCCATCACCAGCTCGTTGAGTGTGCTGGACCCGGCGCAAAACAGCGAGCCAAGCGTAAACAGGATGATGGCGGTGAAGAAGATATTACGCACGCCAACTTTGTCCGCCAGCCATCCGCTGGCGGGCAGCATCACGGCAACGGTTAAAACATATGACACAATGACCATATGCATGTGTAACGGGCTTTCCCCGAGGCTTGCCGCCATCGAGGGAAGCGCAGTATTCACGATGGTGGTATCCAGCGACTGCATAAAAAAGCCGAATGCCACAATCCAAAGCTGCCAGCGGGTGCTGTCGGGAAGTTCTGTCATAACTCTGCTACCGGTTTGCTGTTTTTACGCGAAAAACGCAGACGCAGACGGTCGAAAAAGAGATAGACCACAGGCGTGGTGTACAGCGTCAGGAGTTGACTCACGACCAGCCCGCCGACAATGGTTATCCCCAAAGGTTGACGTAGTTCGGAGCCATCCCCGGCGGATAACACCAGCGGCAGCGCGCCAAACAACGCCGCCAGCGTGGTCATCATGATTGGGCGAAAGCGCAGCAGGCAGGCCTGGAAAATGGCTTCTTCTGGCTGCAGCTTGCCGTTTCTCTGTGCTTCCAGCGCAAAATCGACCATCATGATGGCATTTTTCTTCACAATGCCAATTAATAGCATTATCCCTATCAGGGCGATTAGGCTGAACGGGGCATTGAACAGCTCCAGCGCCAGCAAAGCCCCGACGCCAGCTGAAGGTAGCGTGGAGAGAATGGTCAGGGGATGAACATAGCTTTCATACAGCATACCCAGAACGATGTAGACCGTGGCGATGGCGGCGATAATCAGGATCACCTGTGAGTTCATGGTGTCCTGAAATACCTGTGCCGTGCCGGCAAAGCTACCGCGAACCGTGGAGGGCACGCCGAGCTGGGTCATGGTTCTGTTGATAGCCTCTGTCGCCTCAGACAGTGAAGAACCTGTTGGCAGGTTAAACGACACGGTTGAGGCAGCGGACAAGCCCTGATGGTTTACCGACAGCGGGGCATTCGCCGGTTGCCATTTGGCAAAGTACGATAGCGGGATTGCCTTACCGTCATTGTTGATGACGAACATTTTATCCAGCGCACTGATATCCTGGGTGTAACGTCGATCGACCTCCATCACCACTTTGTACTGGTTCATCGGTTGATAAATAGTTGAAATTTGCCGTTGTCCAAAAGCGTTGTTCAACAGGCTGTTAGCGGCTGCAACGTCGATCCCCAGACGAGACATGGTGTCGCGATCGTAGACCAGGTTCATTTCCGCGCCATTGTCCTGCTGATCTGAGTTGACATCCGCCAGTTGGGGCAGGGCGGCAAGCGCTTTACGGATCTTCGGTTCCCACTCGCGCAGCGCCGCCAGATCGTCGGAAAGCAATGTGTATTGATAGCTGGCATTGGCCTGGCGGCCGCCGACGCGAATATCCTGCACCGCCATCAGAAACAGATTCGCGCCAGGCTCTTTTGCAAGCGCGACGCGCAGGCGGTCGATCACCTGCTGAGCGGTTTCACCGCGCTCATCGCGTGGCTTGAGGGTGATAAACATCATCCCGCTGTTAACCCGGGAACCGCCGGTAAAACCGGTGACGTTATTCACCGCCGGGTCGTCGCGGATGATCTTCATAAAGTCCTGCAGTTTGCCGCGCATCGCCTGGAAAGAGATGCTCTGGTCGGCCTGAATCCCCCCCATCAACACGCCCGTATCCTGCTCCGGGAAGAAGGTTTTGGGGATGGAAATATAAAGCCAGATATTCAGCGCAATGGTGCCAAGTAACACCACGCCTACCAGTCGCGTATGGCGCAGCACCCATTTAAGCGAAGTGCCGTAACTCTGTTGCAGTGCCACCAGCACACGACCAAAACCTCGTTTACGAGACTGTTCACGCGGGGCGCTGGATTTGAGCATCCAGCCACACATCATTGGCGTTAATGTCAGCGACACCAGCAGCGAGATACCGATAGCAACTGACAGCGTGACGGCAAATTCGCGCAGCAAGCGCCCAGGCAATCCGCCCATTAACAGCAGCGGGAGGAACACCGCTACCAGCGACAGGCTCATTGAGAGCACCGTGAATCCCACTTCGCGCGTACCTTGTAGCGCCGCCTGCAGTGGCTTCATTCCCGCTTCCAGGTGGCGGGCAATATTTTCCAGCACCACGATCGCGTCATCAACGACAAATCCCGTGGCAATGGTCAACGCCATTAATGACAGGTTGTTCAGGCTGAATCCGCACAGATACATGGCGGCAAAGGTACCGATCAGCGAGACCGGAACCGCTACCGCAGGGATCAGGGTCGCGCGCCCGGAGCGCAGGAAAACAAAGACCACCAGAATAACCAGCGCAACGGAGATAATCAGCGTCTGTTCGACTTCCTCCAGCGAGGCGCGAATGGTCGGTGAACGATCCTGGGCAATTTGTAGATCGATGGCGGCCGGGACCAGCGTTTGTAACTCCGGTAATTTGGCCCGAATGCTGTCTACCGTCTGAATAATATTGGCTTCTGGCAGCTTGCGGATCATCAGCAGGATAGCCGGTTTAGCGTTGGTCATCCCCGCGTTACGTACGTCCTGCACTGAGTCGCTCACAGACGCAACATCGCCCAGCCGCACCGCAGCGCCGTTATTGTAGTGGATGATAATCGGCTGGTACTCGGCGGCGGTTTTCAGCTCATCGTTGGTTTGTACCTGCCAGCGGTGGGTATCATTCTCGATAGCTCCCTGCGGCTTACGCACATTGGCGTTAGCAATCGCGCTACGCACGTCGTCCAGCGACACGCCCTGATTAAACAGCGCTTGCGGATTAAGCCCTACGCGCACGGCAGGCAGAGAGCTGCCCCCAACGTCGACGTCACCCACGCCGTCGATTTGCGCGATGGTCTGTGCTAATTGGGTTGATGCGAAATCGTACAGCTCACCCTGCGAGTAAGTGTCCGACGTGAGCGTCAGGATCATGATTGGCGCATCGGAAGGGTTGGCTTTGCGGTACGTGGGACGGCTTGGCATACCGCTGGGTAGCAGGCTTTGCGCTGCGTTAATCGCGGCCTGAACATCCCGCGCCGCGCCATTGATGTCACGGTCGAATTTGAATTCAAGAATAATGCGCGTACTGCCAAGGGAACTGCTCGAGGTCATTTCGTTCACGCCCGCGATGCGCCCCAGTGAGCGCTCCAGCGGGGTGGCTACCGAAGACGCCATCGTTTCAGGGGAAGCGCCGGGTAATGATGCGCTGACCATGATCACCGGGAAATCCACCTGCGGCAGCGGAGCTACCGGCAGCAGACGAAAGCCCAGTATCCCGCACAGGGTGATGGCCACCGAAATGAGAATGGTCGCCACCGGACGATGAATGAAAAGCGCGAAAAATTTCATTTACGCTTCCTCTTCCTGGCGCGGGAAGCGGCTTTTCACGTACAGCGACAGACGGTCAAACAGCAGATAAATCACCGGGGTGGTAAACAGGGTTAATACCTGGCTTACCAGCAGACCGCCGACCATACCAATTCCTAATGGACGACGTAATTCGGCCCCCACGCCGGTACTTAACATCAGCGGCAACGCGCCGAGCAGTGCTGCCAGCGTAGTCATCAGAATCGGGCGAAAACGCAGCAGACAGGCCTGGAAAATAGCGTCGCGTGGGGTCATGCCCTGTTCGCGCTCCGCGGCAAGGGCGAAGTCGATCATCATGATGGCGTTTTTCTTGACGATACCGATGAGCAAAATAATGCCGATAATCGCGATGACGTCCAGTTCACTGCCGGCAATCATTAACGCCAGGAGGGCGCCAACGCCCGCCGTGGGTAGCGTGGAGAGAATGGTAATCGGGTGAATAAAGCTCTCATACAGCACGCCGAGAACGATATACATCGCGACAACCGCAGCCACAATCAACCAGATGGTATTACCCAGCGCGGCCTGGAAAGCGAGCGTACTGCCCTGGAACTGGGTGGTAATATTTGCTGGCAGATTGAGCGTTTTTTCGGCATCCAGAATTGCCTGCACCGCATCGCCCAGCGAATGACCGTCCGGTACGTTGAACGAGATGGTGGTGACCGGGAACTGATCGAGGTGGTTAATCGACAGCGGAGCGAAACGCTGTTCAATGCTGGCGATTGCGCTAAGTGGAACCACGCCGCCGTCGCTGCTGGTCAGACGGATAGTGTCCAGTGCAGCAAGCCCCGGCGTACTGTTGGTGTCATGTTCCAATACGACGCGATACTGGTTGGCCTGGGTGTAGATGGTTGAAATCAGTCGCTGGCCGAAGGCGTTGTACAGGGCGTTATCGACATCCGCCATGCTGATGCCTAAACGGCTGGCGCTATCGCGATTGACGTTCACATACGCCACCAGCCCTTTGTCCTGCCAGTCGCTACTGACATCGGACAGTTGCGGTAGCTGGTGAAGTTTTTCTAACAGCTGTGGAACCCAGGTGCTGAGGGCGTCAAGGGACGTTGCTTGCAGCGTAAACTGATATTGCGTCCGGCTGACCTGGGTATCAATCGTCAGGTCCTGGGTGGGCTGAAGATAGAGATCAACGCCGGGTACTCTGTCAACCGCGTCCTGTAGGCGTGCGATCACTTTCTGCACGCGATCGTCGCGATCGTCCAGCGGCTTAAGGTTGATTTGCAGACGCGCGCTGTTCAATGCCGGATTAGTACCATCCACGCCGACAAAAGCTGTCAGGCTCTCGACCGCCGGATCTTGAAGGATGACATCGGAAACCTGGCGCTGGCGCTGGGCCATGCTGGCAAATGAACTGGACTGCGGCGCCTGCAGCGTACCCTGGATGATGCCGTTGTCCTGGATTGGGAAGAACCCTTTGGGGATAAAGACCCATAACATAACGCTCAGTGCCAGCGTGCCGAACGCCACGCCCAGCGTGAGCCACGGATGGTTCAGCACTTTTGCCAGCCAGTGACCGTACCCGGCAATGACGCGATCGAACATACGCTCCGAGGCGCGGGAGAAGCGGTTTTGCTTACGCAACGAGGCCTGATTAAGCATGCGCGCGCACATCATCGGCGTGAGGGTGAGCGAGACGACGGCGGAAATCAGAATTGCCACGGCCAGCGTAACGGCAAACTCGCGGAATAATCGGCCAACGATATCACCCATAAACAACAGCGGGATCAGCACGGCGATTAGCGAAAATGTCAGAGAGATGATGGTAAAACCAATCTCACCAGCCCCCTTCAGGGCGGCAGTCAGCGGTTTTTCGCCTTTTTCGATATAGCGAGAAATATTCTCGATAACCACGATAGCGTCATCCACTACGAATCCTGTCGCGATGGTTAGCGCCATTAGGGTCAGGTTATTGATGGAGAAATCAAGAAATACCATCACCGCGAAGGTGCCGATGAGCGACAGCGGAACGGCGACCGCAGGAATAATCGTCGCCGGAATATTGCGCAGGAACAGGTAGATGATCATCACCACCAGCGCAATCGCCAGCATTAGCTCAAACTGGGTGTCTGCAACGGAGGCACGAATATTGGTCGTACGATCCGAAAGCACGCTGACCTTAACTGATTTGGGCAGGCTTTCGGTGAGCTGCGGCAGCATTTGACGGATACTGTCTGCCGTGGAGATGATGTTCGCCCCAGGCTGGCGCTGAACATTCATCACAATGGCTTGTTGCTTATTGGCCCATGCGCCCAGCCAGCTATTTTCTGCCCCTTGTTCGACGGTGGCGACATCGCCCAGACGAACCGGCGCACCGTTTTTATAGGCCACGATGAGCTGGCGATATTCGTCTGCGGACTGCATCTGGTCGTTGGCGGAAAGGGTGACAGCACGCGTTGGGCCATCAAGACTCCCTTTTGCCGAATTGACGTTAGCCCCGGTAATGGCTGTACGGATGGTTTCGCTGGTCAGACCGAGTGCGGCAATAGCCTGTGCGTTAAGCTTCACGCGGACCGCCGGTCGTTGCCCGCCGGAAAGTGTTACCAGACCGACACCGGAAACCTGAGAGATTTTCTGCGCGACGCGGGTTTCGACCATATCTTCCACCTGCGTCATAGGCATGGCGCTGGACGTGACCGCCAGCGTCATGATCGGTGGATCTGCCGGGTTTACCTTGCTGTAGACCGGCGGGTTGGGCAGATCGCCCGGTAATAAATTGGTGGCGGCGTTAATCGCAGCCTGAACTTCCTGCTCGGCAACATCCAGCGGGAGTGTCAGTTGAAACTGCAACGTGACGACCGATGCGCCGCCGGAACTTTGCGAGGACATCTGTTTTAAGCCGGACATCTGTCCGAACTGACGCTCAAGCGGCGCGGTTACCGCCGAGGTCATGACGTCCGGGCTGGCGCCAGGGTACAGCGTAACGACCTGAATCGTGGGGTAATCGACTTCCGGTAAGGCGGCGATCGGTAGGAAACGATAACCGATAATACCGGCAAGCAAAATCGCGACCATCAGCAGCGTGGTGGCGACAGGTCGCAGAATAAACAGGCGTGATGGCCCGCCTGTGTTGTGCGGAGGTAACACCTGCATCAGGAGTTAGCTCCTTTTTTGCCGTATCCGCGGGGCGCAGTTTTCTGGTCCTGAGCTGAGGCGTCATGCGCCTCTACAACTTCTACTTTTGCGCCTTCTGTCAGGCGGTCAATACCGTCGGTTACGACCCGATCACCTGCGGACAACCCGGCGGCGATCACTACTTTTTGGCTATCCTGAATACCTGGTTTAACCAGATGTTTGCTCACTTTATTATCGCTGTTCAGCACCCAGACAAAATGGCCCTCATTGCCCATTTGCAGGGCGGCCGTTGGGATCACCACGGCGTTTTGTTCCGTGTCGACCAGCATGCGGGCGTTAACGAACTGGTTAGGGAATAAAGCATCATCCTGATTGTTAAAACGGGCTTTAACTTTGATGGTTCCGGTCGTGGCATCAATCTGATTGTCGAGACTGAGCAGGACGCCTTCGCTCAGTTTTTGCGAATTGGTTCGGTCCCAGGCTTCGACCTTTAACGGAGTCCCCGATTTTTGCGCCCGCAACACGGTGGCAATGTCGTTTTCAGGCAAGGTGAATATCAGGTCGATAGGATGGGTTTGCGTAATGACGACGATTCCGGTGGTATCGCCGCTGGAAATTTGGTTACCGACGTCGACCTGCTTCAGACCGACACGCCCCTCTACAGGCGCGGTTATCCGGCTCCAGTCAAGCTGCAATTGGGCGCTGGCGACGCTGGCTTCATCGGCTTTGATTGTCCCTAACGTTTCATTTACCAGCGCCTGCTGGGCATCCAGCTCCTGGCGGGAGACCAGATTAGTTTTCACCAACTGTTGATAGCGGGCAAGGTCGCGACGGGCATTTGCCAGCGTGGCTTTATCTTTTGCCAGCTGGCCTTGCGCCTGAGCCAGAGCAACTTTGAACTGGCTGGGATCTATCTCTGCCAGCAGGTCGCCGGCTTTTACCTGCTGTCCTTCCTCGAAGTGTAAGGCAATGAGCTGACCATCCACCCGGCTACGTACCGTGGCGGTATTTGCGGCAGTAATGGTACCCAGTCCTGTCAGGTAACGCGGAACGGCTTCCATGGCGGCGGTGGCAGCCTGAACGGGAGCCAACGGCCCGGAGCGCATTCCACGCCGTCCCGAACCTGGCGTGTGCTGTGCTGGTTTGGTAGCGCCCGGTGCGTTTTCCTGGGCGTCGTTACGGCTTTGCCAGAACCAGATGGCGGCGACGGTGGCCACAACGATCGCGATTGCTATCACCCAGCGGGATTTTTTACTGCCTTTCATTGTTATAAGTTTCTCATCCTGAAACGATTCGCGGAATGATACTAGTTTAGCCAGCGAACAAGGGAGAAAAATGGAGGAATTATGAAACACTGTCGGGATTCGTCTGAATGCTAATGCGGCTTTGCGAAGCGTTACGCAACAATCGGTGGTGAAGATAGCGAATACGTGATTGTGCGTTAGAGTGCTGATAAGGCAAAAAGGAGGAGAGCCAGAGATTTCAGCGGGACGCTGGAACGGGAAAGCCCCTCCCGAGGAAGGGGCCAAAATAAGGAAAGGGTTATGATGAAGCAGGTCATCATACTGGTGATACTCTTAGTGATTAGCTTACCGGCTTACTAAGACACCAGGGGGAGGGGAAGCCCTCCCTAACCCTCACTCCTGAAAATAAGCCACAGCAATGGTGATGTCAATACGCGTACTTTTCAGCATGCGAGCCGCTTAGCGGAAAACAACGTCAGCCCAGCGGGCCAGTCCGGCAGTAACGGAACCGAAATCATCGCCCCCCGCGATCGGAATCCCGGGAAGTTGCTGGGCGAGGGCTTTTTTAATCAGCGGCGAACGCGCGCTACCGCCGGTCAGGTAAATCACGTCCGGTTTTTCCTGCGCGTTTTCCAGCGCCAGTTGAACCTGCTCCAGAATGCGCGCCAGGGGCTGATTGAGCGCAGCTTCCAGCCCGTGTTGACTGATATCGGTTGCCAGCGTGTCGCTGATAAACGGTATCGCCGCCGTCACAATGGTCTGATCGGAAAGCGCGATTTTGCTCTCTTCTGCGCTGCGCACCAGGCGATAGCTCAGACGCTCGCGCCAGACTTTAAGCAGTAGGGCGACTTTATCGGCTTCTTTCGCGTCGCGGACAAGATCGTTGAGCAAGCGACCGTTGGCGCTACTGTAGAAGTCACTTTGCGCGGGAACATCGTTGATCGCGACCGCGTTCCACCAGGGCAGAATAGGTAAGGCGATCCCTTTTTCCGTTTCTCCCCCCATACCGAGCAGCGGCATCAGATGTTTAAACGCCAGCGCAATATCCAGATCGTTCCCGCCAACGCGGCAGCCGCTGTGCCCCAGCAGGCTGTTTTCGCGATCGGCGCGCTGATGCCATTGCGGCCCCATCAGCAGCAGTGAACAGTCGGTTGTACCCCCGCCAATATCCACCACCAGCACGCGTTTTTCTTCCTGCAGCGTGGCTTCGTAATCCAGACCCGCCGCTACCGGCTCGTACTGGAAGACGACATCCTGAAAACCGGCGCGTTTGGCCGCACGTTCAAGAATACCCTGCGCCTGGGCGTTGGCGTCATCGCCCCCTAACCCCTGGAAGTTAATGGGACGACCAATAACGGCCTGGCTGATGGCTTCCGGCAACTGATTTTGTGCCTGGTTGCGTATGTGCAGCATCATCGCGCAGACCAGATCTTCAAACAGCGCAACCTGCTGCGGCTTCAGACCGCTGGCACCCAAAAATGATTTTGGCGATTTAACAAAGTACACCTCTTCCGGGTCTTCAATATATTGACCCAGCGATGCCAGACCGAACTGCACGCTGTTGGCGTTAACGTCGATGTCTTCTTCGCGGTTATAGCGCATCGCGCGGCGAAGCAGCGCCTGCGTTTCGTCGTCCGTGGTTGGGATGTCGTGATGGCGATACAGCCACTCGCTGACCGCTTCGCGCGTTGGCGCGCACAGCATTGAAGGCAGAAGCGTGCTGTTATTTTCCATTTTGAGCAGGTGGGGCTGCCCGTCACGCATAACGGCCACTGAACAGTTTGCCGTACCGTAGTCAAAACCAATAAACACCGTAAAAATCCCCATGCCAGTGAAGAAGGGGCGTGACTTTAACGAAATGTTGACGCTCCGACAACTGGAATATGAAAGCAAGGCGCATCGATTGAATACCGTTTATGCTGTAGGTTTGCATAAAAAGGAAAACTGAATGTTCACGCTGAGCTGGCAACCGCCTTATGACTGGCCCTGGATGCTGGGATTTCTTGCCGCCCGTGCGGTTGACGGTGTCGAAACGGTGGAGGAACTGAGTTATACCAGAAGCCTGTCCGTAGGGGAGCATCGGGGTCTGGTGCGCGTCGTACCGGATTTGCACGCCAATGTGCTACAGGTGACGTTAAGTTCGGGATTACAACTCGCCGCCCCCGAGTGCCTGGCGAAAATAACCCGTTTGTTTGATCTTACCTGCTGCCCGCAGCAAATTGTCAGCGCGCTGGGAAGCCTTGGTGCGGCGCGTCCGGGACTGCGCCTGCCGGGATGTGTCGATGCTTTTGAGCAAGGGGTACGGGCGATTTTAGGGCAGTTAGTCAGCGTGGCTATGGCGGCAAAACTGACGGCGAAAGTCGCGCATGCTTATGGCGACACGCTGGGGGATGCGCCAGGGTATGTTTCTTTTCCCACGCCTGAAGCGCTTGCTGACGCCGAACCTCTGCACCTGAAAGCGTTAGGGATGCCGCTCAAACGCGCTGAAGCGTTGATTCACCTGGCGCGTGCAACGCTTGAAGGAACGCTTGCGACAGAAGCGCCTGACGATATTGAGCAAGGCGTTAAGCAACTACAAACGTTTCCCGGAATAGGGCGCTGGACCGCCAACTATTTTGCGCTGCGTGGTTGGCAGGCGAAGGATGTTTTTCTGCCGGATGATTATCTGATTAAACAGCGTTTTCCCGGCATGACGCCAGCCCAGATCCGGCGGTATGCAGAGCGTTGGAAACCCTGGCGCTCCTATGCACTCTTGCATATCTGGTACACGGATGGCTGGCAACCGTCAGTTGATGGCGAAATTACTGGTATTCAGTAGCAGATCCAACGGTTGGGCGTTGGCAATAATGTCGCCATAAATCATGTCAATACCGATGCCGGAAAGCGCATCCATAATAAGCGGCAACTGCACCGGACCGGCGATGCTTTTAATGTCCAGACGCTGAGCATGGCCCTGGATAATGGACACCCACATCTCGTCAATCAGGTCTCCGTGAGCGCTGGCGCTTAGCTCGCTGTCAAGCAACAGGTAATCGACAATGTGGTATTTCAGATTGTCAAAAAGCTCTAAATCACGACCGACCTGACTTAACACAATTCGACAACCGAACTGACGTAGCCGATGCAGGGCGGATATCGCCTGCGTTGGATTCGTTTTGATGACGCTGGCCGGAACGGTCAGGTGCAGCAGGCGTGGCGGTAACGGGCTATGTTGCAATTGTTCCAGCAGCTCATCAACAAGTTCTGAATTGAGCAGCCCGGCGGCGGAAAGGGGGAGCGCAACACTGAGGCCCTTGCTGGCGACTGCCGGGGCAGCATTCTGGAAGAATTCGCTGAATACCCGACGGTCGAGCGCTTGATTCAATGTGGGATCGACCAGCCCGGTACGGAATG
This sequence comes from Citrobacter sp. RHBSTW-00599, assembly GCF_013784065.1. NCBI lineage: Bacteria > Pseudomonadati > Pseudomonadota > Gammaproteobacteria > Enterobacterales > Enterobacteriaceae > Citrobacter > Citrobacter sp. RHBSTW-00599. Next base: position 1,908,501 of record NZ_CP056717.1, read on the forward strand.
TTTGCTCTTCAATCACTTCGCCTTCAGCGGTCCCTAAGCGTAGCGATATAAGCCAGAAGCTAAACGTCTCAGGTATACGTGGAGAAGCCACGCCTCTGGCGATCATCAGCATGGGGCTGTGCGTAATGGTATGCTTTTGTTCGTCCAATGACAGTTGGCTACGCGCGGCATGCGCCTGGCTTTGCTGGGGTTCATAGACGCAGACACGCCCACGTCCGCTGTTTTTCGCCGCGTAGCAGGCGATATCCGCCTGAGACATGACGTCAGTCGCGATATGGTTTTTGTCATCAATCAGCGTAATTCCCGCACTGGCGCCAATGCGGTGCAAGCGGCCATCCCACATGAAGTGGTAATCGTTAATAGCACTGATGATGCGACCTGAGATGAAGCGGGCGCTTTCGATATTACAATCCGGCAGCAACAGACCAAACTCGTCGCCGCCAAGGCGCGCCAGCATATCGCTGGACCGCAGCATGCTTAGCATCAGTGAAGAGAGTTCGCGCAGCAGGGCATCGCCAGCGGCATGCCCTGCGCTATCGTTCACCGCTTTAAAACGATCAAGATCGATAAAAACCAGCACATGACTCTGGTGCGCGTCGTGTACCGTATGCAGCAACTGTTTGAGATGGTTTTCAAAGCTGACCCGATTGGCCAACTGCGTCAGGTCGTCATGCGAAGCGCTGTAGCTAAGCTGGCGCAGCATCTTACGTGACTCGGTGACATCCTGAATAACCAGCACCGAGCCAATGCTGCCGCCATCAAGGGTGCTGAGGGGCGTGATGCTGTACTGAATGTCATAACTGTTGCCGTTGCGACAATGCAGGACGACTTCTTGTTCCATTGCCTTACGCGACATGTCGGCACTGTAGATATTTTCCATCAGCGGACCGTTATCGCCGAAAGTAATACGCAGTACCGTCAGGAGCGGAATGCCAATTGCGTTTTCCTGCTGCCAGCCGCTCATTTTCTCAGCGACCGGATTCATAAAGGTCACATTCATGTCGACATCAATACAAATCACCGCCTCGCCGATGGAGTCCAGCGTAATATGCAAACGCTCTTTTTCTTGGAACAGCGCTTCGTTGAGCAGCTTCACCTCGGTCATATCCATATTGATGCCAAGTAAGCGTTCAACTTCACCGTCTTTATTCAGTACCCGGTTGGCCAACGAGCGGATATGCCGTATGCCACCTTTTACTGCGATACGAAACTCAAGCTTAAACGGGGCTCGTGCGGCCAGCGAATCGCGAATCACATTTTCGGCGTGTTCGCGATCTTCAGGCACAACGCATTCATACCAGACTTGCCAGCTGGGCTTGATATGTGCCGGGACTTCGTAGAGATCGAACATACGCTTATCCCAACTGATCACATCAGGCTGCAGTTCCCATTCCCAAATGCCGATCCCCCCGGCTTCATTAGCGAGCGTAATGCGCTCCATCAGCCGTTTGTTCATCCACTCGGTGTGCTTCAGATCGTTAATGTCCTCAATCTGCGCAATAAAGTAGAGTGGGGTGTTGTCGCTATGGCGCACCAGCGAAACGGCCAGCAAAGCCCATACCACCTCGCCTGCGCGCGTGTAATAGCGTTTCTCCATGGAATAGCTGTTAATTTCCCCGCGCGCCAGCATGTTTAACTGTTCGAGGTCATTGTTCAAATCTTCCGGCCAGGTTAATTGCTGGAAGGTGAGCGAACGTAGCTCCTCCTGGCTATAGCCCAGAAACTGGCACAAGGCTTTATTGGCCTGTAGCCATTGCCCCTCGGTCCCGACCAGCGCCATGCCAATTGCGGAATACTCCATAGCATTGCGAAAGCGCGCTTCGCTTTCTGAGATGTGCTTGCGTTCAGCCCGAAACGCGTACATCACCATGGTCATCATATTGGCTGGCAACAGGATCATCAAAAACGGCAGCCACGGTATGCTGGTCATCATGTTCTGTTTGGGGGTGTAGAGCAGCGAAGGGTCAGCGGCCAACATCAGCGAAACCATCATCACGGTGCTGAGGAAAATTAAAAACGCCTCCATACGCGGCAGACGGACAGCGCTCCACATCAACAGGACAATAACGCAGGTAAACGGCCATGGAATGAACATCATCGACAGCCAACTGAAAGTTAACGTCACCAGAAGCGTAATCAGAGTTTCAAGCAGTAATCGCGGATTGCGGTGGCGCAGCAGATAATGTGGCTTAAACAGTAAACCTAATGGTACCAGCGCCAGCGCGCCGATGGATTCTGACAGCACCCAAATGAGGAAGGTATTTAACGACGTTTCTTGCGGTAATAATAACCAGAGTAATACGCCGCCCAGCAGCGGAGGGACCACTGCGCTGCCGAATGCCAGGCGCGCCCAGTCGTTGAGATTTTGTAAAGGATTGTACCAGGGCAGCAGTTTGCGCAATAACATTGCCCCCACGACAGCCTCAATAATGTTGATGGCCGTGTAGGTAAAGCTAAGCGACTCGCCGGGGAAGAAGAGCAAAGAACCCGCGATGTTACCCAATGAGCACGCCAGCGCGATCCCCGGCCACATTTTTCCCGCATGACGGTAAAAAGCCACCATCATGATTGAGGTCGGAAACCACAGCGGCGCCAGCTGCGCCCCGAAACGAGACAGTTCCAGCGAGAACAGCGTAAAGATGAAAGCCACCAGACCTAAACTGGCCAGGCGCAGTAGAGGATGAGGTAAGGTAACTAAAACATGTTGGGATTGTTTACTCATTACCACTCTACCCAAATAGCCGTTGTCGCCCAGTAGAGATGCCGGACGCATCACATTTAATCTGGGTTTATGCTAGTACAAATAATTTACAATTTATACGCCAGCTGCTCATAAATTAACACTCTCAAGCTATTAATTACTAAGGCTGGCGAATAAATGTAGCGCATGCTTTAAATATGACCGTTTTAATTTGCGACAGGGAAGGCATTGGTGCAGCCTGGGCTGGCGTCGCGCCGCTGAAATCCCTATAATTGCCGCGTTTGGCGTTTCGGCGCCGCCCTTCCTAACATCCAGGTTAATCAGGTCGCTAAATTTATGACTGATCAGTCCCATCAGTGCGTCATTATCGGCATTGCCGGCGCATCGGCTTCCGGCAAGAGTCTTATTGCCAGTACTCTTTATCGCGAATTGCGTGAACAAGTCGGTGACGAACATATTGGCGTTATTCCCGAAGACAGCTATTACAAAGATCAAAGCCATCTATCGATGGAAGAGCGTGTAAAAACCAACTACGACCATCCGAACGCGATGGATCACAGCCTGCTGTTCCAACATCTGCAAACGCTGAAACGCGGTAGTGCCATTGAGCTGCCGGTGTACAGCTACGTTGAGCACACGCGCACGCAAGACACTATTCATATCGAACCCAAGAAAGTCATCATCCTGGAAGGCATTTTGCTGCTGACGGATGCGCGTTTGCGTGATGAGATGAACTTCTCTATTTTTGTTGATACCCCGCTGGATATTTGCCTGATGCGCCGTATCAAGCGCGATGTGAACGAACGTGGTCGTTCAATGGATTCAGTGATGGCGCAATATCAGAAAACCGTCCGTCCAATGTTCCTGCAATTTATTGAGCCTTCAAAACAATACGCCGACATCATTGTGCCGCGCGGGGGTAAAAACCGCATCGCCATCGATATTCTGAAGGCTAAAATCAGTCAGTTCTTTGAATAAGTTCAGCGAATTGTGTACCGTTCAGTGATAACCTGGTTCACCCTTAATGCACCTGGCATTAAGGGGTTGAAGCACGAAAGGAGAAAGTGCCATGCGTTTATGTGACCGAGATATTGAAGCCTGGTTGGATCAAGGTCGTCTGTCGATCAATCCACGCCCTCCTGTCGAGCGAATCAACGGCGCCACGGTAGATGTGCGCCTTGGCAACAAATTCCGTACGTTCCGCGGGCATACGGCGGCGTATATCGATCTGAGCGGACCGAAAGATGAAGTCAGCGCCGCGCTGGATCGCGTGATGAGTGATGAAATCGTCCTCAAAGACGGCGAGGCATTTTTCCTGCATCCGGGCGAACTGGCGCTGGCAGTGACGTTCGAATCCGTGACGCTGCCTTCCGATCTTGTGGGTTGGTTAGATGGCCGCTCTTCGCTGGCGCGTCTGGGACTGATGGTACACGTCACCGCACACCGTATCGATCCGGGCTGGTCTGGCTGCATCGTACTGGAGTTTTACAACTCCGGAAAACTACCGCTGGCCCTGCGTCCTGGCATGCCGATTGGCGCATTAAGCTTCGAACCGCTTTCCGGTCCGGCGGCGCGACCTTACAACCGTCGTCAGGATGCAAAGTATCGCGATCAGCAGGGCGCCGTTGCCAGCCGGATCGATAAAGACTGAGTATTTTCAGTCCATTGGGGATAGCATGAGACGATTTCTGACGACGCTGATGATTCTACTGGTCGTGCTGGTGGCCGGTTTTTCTGCGTTAGTACTGTTGGTTAATCCGAATGATTTCCGCGCATATATGGTCAAGCAGGTTGCTGCGCGTAGCGGATATCAGCTGCAGTTGGATGGCCCGCTGCGTTGGCACGTATGGCCACAGCTGAGTATCCTCTCGGGGCGCATGGTGTTAACGGCTGAAGGCGCCAGCGAACCCCTGATTCGTGCCGACAATATGCGTCTTGACGTCGCGTTGTGGCCGCTGTTGAGTCACCAGCTCAGCGTGAAGCAGGTGATGCTCAAAGGCGCGGTGATTCAACTGACCCCGCAAACTGAAGCGGTGCGCGGCGAAGATGCGCCCGTTGCCCCAAAAGACAATACGTTGCCCGACCTGGCTGAAGACAGAGGATGGTCGTTTGATATTGCCCGCCTGCGTGTTGCCGATAGCGTTCTGGTATTCCAGCATGAAGACGATGAACAGATCACGGTTCGCGATATTCGTCTGGAGATGGAACAGGATAACCAGCACCGCGGCACGTTTGATTTCTCCGGGCGCGTTAACCGCGATCAGCGTGACCTCGCATTATCCTTCAACGGCAGCGTTGATGCCTCCGACTATCCGCATAACTTATCCGCGAATATTGAGCAGCTAAGCTGGCAATTGCAGGGGGCCGATCTACCGGCGCAGGGGATCAAAGGTCAGGGACAGTTTCAGGCGCAGTGGCTGGAAGAGAAAAAACAGCTCGCGTTTAGCCAGATTCATTTGACCGCTAACGACAGCTCTCTCGCCGGGCAAGCTCATGTGACATTGTTGGATAAACCAGAATGGGCCGTCGACCTGAAGTTTGGTCAGCTCAATCTGGACAATCTGCTCGTACAGCGTGAGGCTGTGACGACGAACGGTGAGGTTCAGCAAGGTCAGAGTCAGTCAACGCTGGCGCGCCCCGTTATTGCTTCTCAAGTTGATGCCGTTTCGTATCAGGGACTGAAGGGATTTTCGGCAGACATCGCTTTGCAAGCTGACAAAGTGCTGTGGCGGAAAATGGCGTTTGACAATGTCTCGGCAAAAATTGACAACCAGTTCGGCTTGTTGAATGTTACGCAGTTGCAGGGGAAAAGTGACGGTGGGCTGGTGTCGCTTCCTGGTATGCTGGATGCCAGAAAAGGACAGCCGCGAGCGGTCTTCCATCCGCGCCTGGAAGGCGTAGAAATTGGTACTATCCTGAAAGCCTTCGACTACCCCATCGCCCTCACCGGTAAGCTGTCACTGGCAGGGGATTTCTCTGGCTCAGATATTGATGCCCAGGCGTTTCGTCATAGCTGGCAAGGGCAGGCCCATGTCGAAATGAGCGATACGCGAATGGAAGGAATGAACTTCCAGCAGATGATACAACAGGCCGTCGAACGTAGCGGTGGGGATGTTAAAGCTCAGCAAAACCTGGATAACGTGACCCGGTTGGATCATTTTGTAACCGATATGACGCTGGATAACGGCGAGGTTACGCTGGATAACATGGCGGGTGAGTCGGCGATGCTGGCGCTGACCGGCAAGGGAACGCTGGATCTGGTGAAGCTGAATTGCGACACGCTGTTTAACATTCGCGTGCTGGGCGGCTGGGATGGCGAAAGTAAGCTGATTAACTTCCTGAAGGCTACCCCGGTTCCTCTCAGAGTCTACGGTCAGTGGCAGGCGCTAAACTACAGTCTGCAGGTCGATCAGATTTTGCGTAAGCATTTGCAGGATGAAGCGAAACGTCGCCTTAACGACTGGGCCGATCGCAATAAAGACTCCCGCAACGGTAAAGATGTTAAAAAGTTGCTGGATAAACTCTGATTCATATTGCCGGATGGCGGTTGATGCCGCCTCCGGCTCGTGATTTACACCTCGTAATCCATCTCTTCTTCACTGTGCAGCGGTATCAGTTGGACTTTTTGCACGCGATGATTTTCCACCTGCAGGGTTTTTAGTCGATAGTCGCCGACCTGAACTTCCTCCCCGGTTTTCGGGATGCGCTGCAAATACTCCATTAACAGTCCGGCAATGGTGTGATATTCACGCTTATCATCTAACGGGATAGGCACATACTGCACCAGATCTTCCAGCGGCATGTGTCCGTTTGCGGTCCATGAACCATCCGCGTTTTTCTGAATGTCATGGCGGGCGTCAATCTCCTCTACCTCATTTGGCAGGTTACCGGCGATGGTTTCCATCACGTCACTGAGCGTAACAATCCCTTCAACTGACCCAAATTCATCCGCCACAAAAGCGAAGTGCGTCCGGGCGTTACGGAACTGCTCAAGCGCCGGAAGCAGCGGCAGAGTTTCCGGGAACACCAACGGCTGGCGAATCAAGACGCGTAAGTCGAGCGGCTCGCCGCGAAGAGATTGCTGCAGCAGGTCGATGACATGCACCACGCCCAGCAGGTCTTCCTGCTCATCTTCGCCGGTGACCACCAGACGCGTATGCTGGTTTTTTTCCAGCAAAGCGCGGATTTCTGTTTCCGGCGCATTGAGGTCGATGTGTTCAATATCATGGCGCGAGGTCATGATACTGCTGACCGTACGCTGATTAAGGTTCAGCACACGTTCAATCATCCGCCGTTCCTGAGGGGCAAAAATTTGTCCTTCATGATGGTCTGCCAGCATGGCCGCGGTTTCGGCATCCAGTTCGGCGTCTTCTTTTTGCCCGCTCAGCAGTCGCATTACCGCCTCGGCGGTGCGCTGGCGCAGGGTATGGTTGGCTGACAGGAAGCGACGGCGGTTAAAGATAGCTAACTGGTTCAATGCTTCTATCATGACCGAGAAGCCGATGGCGGCGTACAGGTAACCTTTCGGAATATGGAAACCAAACCCATCGGCAACCAGGCTGAAACCAATCATCAGCAAGAAGCTCAGGCACAGAATGACGATAGTTGGATGGCTGTTGACAAAGCGCGTCAGCGACTTGCTGGCAAGCACCATCAGGCTGATGGCAATAATCACCGCAGCCATCATTACTGCCAGGTGATCGACCATCCCTACGGCGGTAATGACGGAATCCAGGGAGAAGATAGCGTCCAGCACGACTATTTGCGCGACGACGCCCCAAAACTTAGCGCCTTTACGCTGGGTCGGGTTCTCGCTGTCTTTGCCTTCCAGCCGTTCGTTTAGCTCCATGGTGGCTTTAAACAGCAGGAAGAAACCGCCGAACAGCATGATCAGATCGCGCGCGCTGAAGCTCAGGCCGCGAATGCTGAACAGCGGCGTGGTCAGCGTTACCAGCCATGATATTGATGCCAACAGCAGCAGGCGCATGACCATCGCCAGCAGTAGCCCGGTAATACGCGCCTTATCCCGCTGGGCAGGAGGCAGTTTCTCCGCGAGGATGGCAATAAAAACAAGATTATCAATGCCAAGAACAAGTTCGATCACGATTAGCGTGACGAGTCCGGCCCAGATTGACGGATCGGCAATCCATTCCATAGTAAATGCTATACCCATAGTTGTATGACAATTGTCACAATTCGATCATGGGTAAAACTGGCGAAAAATGCAATGGCGAGGAGGGATTTCTCTGTAGCCTATTACAACCCGGTACGAGATATTAGCCTTAATGTAACTACAGGAAATAATATTATTAATCCAAAGCTATTTAAGAAATATCGCAGGTGGAGTATTTCTATATTGACTTTGTCAATATCAATAAAATCCTAAAAATATACAAATTCAATGCTTAATATTAATCTTAAAAGCAAGTTGTCGGTAACTTGTTACCTTGCCTGATATTCGCTTAGCTGCAACAATTCCTCCGGTAATAATCAAAAGATAAATATTTCCTTATCAACCAGCGGCGCTATTCCTGATGCGTTCCCGCTGTGAATGTGATGAAAATAAAGGGGAAGATAAAAATTTAAATTAATCAGTGCATTGGTAGCTAATGAAGCCAGGGGCGGTAGCGTGTCTGGTCGCCTGAGACGAGCCTAAATTATTCTGTCAAGAGACCGCAGATGAATTCATTTTTTTTAGGACAGATGCCAGTTAAATTCCTTTTCAATTAACGGCAAGGTAAATGCGTACAGGCGAAGTCGCTATTTAGATCGCACGTGATAATTACTCTGCCAAAGTGATAAATAATCAATGATGAAATCCAAACTTAAATTGATGCCTGTATTGGTATCGGTAATCTTGATAAACGGTTGTACCGTGCTTCCGGGCAGCAATATGTCTACGATGGGCAAAGATGTGATTAAACAGCAGGACGCTGATTTTGATATCGATCGCATGGTGAATGTTTATCCACTCACCCCACGGCTGGTCGAACAATTACGTCCCCGACCAAATGTTGCGCAGCCTAATATGTCTCTCGACCAGGAGATTTCCGGGTATCAGTACCGGGTCGGCCCGGGCGATGTCCTGAATGTCACCGTCTGGGATCATCCTGAACTCACCACGCCGGCCGGGCAGTATCGTAGCTCAAGTGATGCCGGCAACTGGGTGCAGCCTGATGGCACCATGTTTTACCCCTACATCGGCAAAGTTAGCGTGTCAGGGAAAACGTTGGCCGAAATTCGTAGTGATATTACCGGGCGCTTAGCGAAGTACATTGCTGACCCGCAGGTGGACGTTAATATCGCCGCTTTCCGTTCGCAGAAGGCCTATGTCTCCGGGCAGGTGAACAAATCCGGCCAGCAGGCCATCACCAACGTGCCGCTTACCATTCTCGATGCCATTAACGCCGCAGGCGGTCTCACCGAGGCGGCAGACTGGCGCAACGTTGTACTGACTCATAAAGGGCAGGAGCAACGCATTTCACTGCAAGCGCTAATGCAAAATGGCGACCTGAGCCAGAACCGTCTGCTCTATCCTGGCGACATCCTGTTTGTTCCGCGTAATGACGATTTGAAAGTCTTCGTGATGGGGGAAGTGAAAAAACAGAGCACCCTCAAAATGGACTTCAGCGGCATGACGCTCACCGAAGCACTCGGCAACGCGGAAGGTATCGACCTGACCACCTCCAACGCCAGCGGCATTTTCGTTATTCGTCCATTGAAAGGCGAGGGCGGGAACAACGGCAAGATTGCCAATATCTATCAGCTTGATATGTCCGATGCGACATCGCTGGTGATGGCGACGTCATTCCGACTCCAGCCATACGATGTGGTGTACGTCACTACCGCGCCGGTTGCTCGCTGGAACCGTTTGATCAATCAGTTGCTGCCGACTATTAGCGGTGTTCGCTATATGACGGACACGGCCAGCGACCTTCACAACTGGTAATCGTCATGTTTAACAAAATCTTAGTTGTCTGTGTGGGGAACATTTGCCGCTCTCCGACGGCAGAGCGCTTGTTAAGGCAATTTCACCCGGCGCTGACGGTCTCTTCTGCCGGTCTCGGGGCGTTGGTAGGCAAAGGCGCGGACCCGTGCGCCATCAGCGTGGCGCAGGCGCACAACCTGTCACTGGAGAATCATTGTGCCCGGCAGATCTCGGGACGAATGTGCCGGGAGTATGACCTGATCCTGACCATGGAAAAACGCCATATCTCTGCCCTGTGTGAAATGGTGCCGGAGATGCGCGGCAAAGTGATGCTGTTTGGTCACTGGGACAGCGAGCGCGAAATTCCCGATCCGTATCGTAAAAGCCGTGATGCGTTTGACGCGGTGTACGCATTACTTGAACGGTCTGCCCGCCAATGGGCTCAGGCACTGAACGCAGAGCAGGGAAAACAATGACAGAAAAAGTAAAACAGTCTGCTGCGCCGGTAACGGGCAATGATGAAATCGATATTGGTCGTCTGGTGGCAACGGTGGTGGAAGCCCGCTGGTGGGTGCTTGGTATTACTGCGGCATTTGCATTATGCGCAGCGGTCTACACGCTATTTGCCACTCCCATCTACAGTGCGGACGCGCTGGTGCAAATTGAGCAAAATACCGGAAATTCACTGGTGCAGGATATTGGCTCGGCGTTGTCGAACAAACCTCCGGCCTCTGAAGCGGAAATTCAGCTCATCCAGTCACGGCTGGTATTGGGGAAAACGGTAGACGATCTCAATCTGGATATCGCGGTTACCAAAGATACGTTCCCCATTTTTGGCGCGGGGTGGGATCGGTTGATGGGTCGCCAGAACGAAACGGTTAACGTGACGACTTTCACGCTGCCAAAGGCAATGAATGAACAGACCTTCACGCTAAGCGTGCTGAATGACAAAAGCTATCAGTTGGTGAGTGACGGAGGTTTTAGCGCCCAGGGGCAGGTTGGGCAGGTGCTGAAACATGACGGCGTGACGATGCTGGTCGAGGCGACACATGCCAGCCCTGAGAGCCAATTTACCGTCAGCAAATTCTCCACGCTGGGCATGATCAACACCCTGCAAAATAATCTGATGGTGACGGAAACCGGCAAAGACACTGGCGTACTGAGCCTGACCTTTACCGGCGAAGACCGTGAGCAAATCCGCCAGATCCTTGACAGTATTACCCGCAACTATCTGCAACAAAACGTGGAGCGTAAATCTGAAGAGGCCGCCAAAAGTCTGGCGTTTCTGGCAAAGCAGTTGCCCGAGGTACGTAACCGGCTGGACGTTGCCGAAAACAAGCTGAATGCCTTTCGTCAGGACAAAGACTCCGTGGATTTGCCGCTGGAAGCCAAAGCGGTGCTGGATTCCATGGTGAATATTGATGCGCAGCTTAATGAGCTGACCTTCAAAGAAGCGGAGATTTCCAAGCTGTTCACCAAAGCGCACCCTGCGTACCGCACCTTGTTGGAAAAACGCCAGGCGCTGGAAGATGAGAAAAGCAAGCTGAACGGGCGCGTAACGGCGATGCCGAAAACGCAGCAGGAAATTGTCCGTCTGACGCGTGACGTGGAGTCCGGCCAGCAGGTCTATATGCAGCTGCTGAACAAGCAACAGGAGCTGAAGATTACCGAGGCCAGTACGGTCGGAGATGTGCGCATCGTCGATCCCGCGATTGCCCAGCCAGGCGTACTGAAGCCGAAAACGACGCTGATTATTCTCGGCAGCATCATTCTTGGTTTGATGCTTTCAGTGGTGGGCGTACTGCTGCGTTCCCTGTTTAATCGCGGCATTGAAAGTCCACAGGCGCTGGAAGAGCATGGCATCAGCGTGTATGCCAGCATTCCGCTATCAGAATGGCAAAAAGCACGCGATAACGTGCAGACCATTAAAGGCGTGAAACGCTACAAGCAAAGCCAGTTGCTGGCAGTGGGGAATCCGACGGATCTTGCGATAGAAGCGGTCCGCAGCCTGCGTACCAGCCTGCACTTTGCCATGATGCAGGCGCGCAACAACGTCTTGATGCTGACCGGCGTCAGCCCGTCAATTGGTAAAACGTTTGTCTGCGCCAACCTGGCGGCGGTCGTTAGTCAGACCAACAAACGCGTGCTGTTGATCGACTGCGACATGCGCAAAGGTTATACCCACGAGCTGCTGGGGACCAATAACGTTAACGGTCTGTCTGAGATCCTCATCGGCAAGGGGGATATCTCATCCAGCGCGAAACCGACATCGATTCCACATTTCGATCTGATCCCTCGCGGACAAATTCCCCCCAACCCCTCCGAGCTGCTGATGAGTGAACGCTTTGGCGAACTGATTGCATGGGCCAGCTCGCACTATGACCTGGTGCTGATCGATACCCCGCCAATACTGGCGGTGACCGACGCGGCTATCGTGGGTCGTCACGCTGGAACCACGCTGATGGTGGCGCGTTACGCGGTCAACACGCTGAAAGAGGTGGAAACCAGCCTGAGTCGCTTTGAGCAAAACGGCATTCAGGTGAAAGGGGTGATCCTGAACTCGATCTTCCGCCGCGCCAGCGGGTATCAGGATTACGGGTACTACGAATACGAGTACACCTCGGATTCGAAATAGGTAACGAACATTGCCGGATAGCGGCCCACAAAAACATATTTATACCCTAAATAACTCGAGTTGCAGGAAAGCCAACGCAGATGCAACTTGAAGTATGACGGGGATATCTGGGAAACGAAAATGACGACAGACAACCCGCTAATTTCAATTTACATGCCCACCTGGAACCGTCAGCAACTGGCCATCCGGGCGATTAAATCGGTACTGCGCCAGGACTATCCTCACTGGGAGATGATCATTGTGGATGATTGCTCTTCCTCGTATGAGCAACTGCAGCAATTTGTTGAAGAACTTAACGATCCGCGTGTGTCGTATACGCGTAATCCCACTAACTCCGGAGCCTGTGCGGTGCGTAATCAGGCCATCATGCAGGCCAGTGGGCAATATATTACGGGTATTGATGATGATGATGAATGGACGCCGAACCGCCTGAGCGTATTTCTCAATTATCGCCATCATCTGGTGACGCGGGCGTTTCTGTATGCCAATGACTATGTCTGCGAAGGCGAAGTATATTCGCAGCCGACCAGTTTGCCGCTCTATCCGAAGGCCGTTTATTCACGCCGTAAATTTTATAAGCGCAATATTATTGGTAATCAGGTGTTTACCTGGGCCTGGCGGTTTAAAGCATGCCTGTTCGATACCACGCTGAAAGCGGCGCAGGATTATGACATTTTCCTGCGCATGGTGGTGGCGTATGGCAAACCGTGGAAGGTAAAAGAGGCAACGCAGATCCTGCATGTGAATCACGGTGAAATGCGTATTACCTCATCCCCGCATAAATTCTCCGGCTACTTTCAGTTCTACCGTAAGCACAAAGGCAAATTTGACCGGGCCAGCAAGAAATATCAGCTGTTTACCCTCTACCAAATCCGCAATAAACGGATGAACTGGCGCACGTTGCTGACGCTGCTTTCTGTTCGCAATAGTAAGCGCCTGGCCGACGGACTGCGAGGACGCTAAGTATGCTGGAAGATTTACGCGCGAACGGCTGGAGTCTGCGACCCTGCTGCATGGTGGTGGCCTATCGGATTGCCCATTTTTGCTCCGTCTGGCGTAAAAAAAATGTCTTGAACAACCTGTGGGCGGCGCCGGTGCTGGTGATGTATCGCCTTATCACTGAATGCGTGTTTGGCTATGAAATCCAGGCCGCTGCATCTATTGGTCGTCGTTTCACCATCCATCATGGCTATGGGGTGGTGATCAATAAACACGTGGTGGCGGGGGATGATTTCACCCTGCGCCACGGCGTCACCATCGGCAATCTTGGCGGCAACGATCTGTCCTGTCCGGTCATCGGTAACGGCGTTGAGCTGGGGGCCAATGTCACTCTGCTTGGCGGCGTTGCCATTGGCGATAACGTGACGATTGGCGCCGGGAGCGTCGTCGTGGATAGCATCCCGGACAATACGTTGGTCGTGGGCGAGAAGGCACGGGTGAAGGTAATAAAATGAAGATATTACAGTTTAATGTGCGACTCGCAGAAGGCGGGGCGGCAGGCGTGGCGTTAGATTTGCATCTGAGGGCGCTGGAGAAAGGGCTGTCATCGCGTTTTGTCTACGGCTATGGCAAAGGCGGTAAGAAAAGCGTCAGCCACGAGAATTACCCGCAGGTTATCAAACATACGCCGCGTCTGACGTCGGCGGCGAACATTGCGCTGTTTCGTTTCGCGAACCGCGACATGTTTGGCAATCTCGACAAGTTGTACCGTACGGTAACCCGCACTTCCGGCCCGCTGGTACTGCATTTTCATGTGTTGCACAGCTACTGGTTGAATCTGGAAGAGGTGGTCACCTTTTGCCAAAAAGTGAAGGCGCATAAACCGGATATCACCTTCGTCTGGACGCTGCACGATCACTGGAGCGTGACCGGGCGCTGTGCCTTTACCGATGGCTGCGAAAGCTGGAAAACGGGCTGTCAGAAATGTCCAACGCTTAGTAACTATCCGCCGGTAAAAATCGATAAAGCCCATCAACAGTTGCCTGGTAAACGGCAGATGTTTCGCGCCATGCTGGCACTGGGCTGCCAGTTCATCTCGCCCAGTCAGCATGTGGCCGATGCATTCAACAGTCTGTATGGCGCCGGTCGTTGCCGCATTATTAACAACGGCATCGATGTGGCAACGGAAGCCATACTTGCCGAACTTCCCGCTAAGCATGAGGAAAGCGGCAGACCGAAAATCGCCGTGGTGGCCCATGACCTGCGCTATGACGGTAAAACCAGTCAGCAACTGGTGCGAGCGATGATTGCGCTCGGAGACAAAATTGAGCTGCATACCTTCGGCAAATTTTCCCCGTTTGTCGGGGATAACGTCATCAATCACGGGTTTGAGAGCGATAAGCGCACGTTGATGAGCGCGCTTAACGAGATGGATGGGCTGGTGTTCAGCTCGCGCGTTGATAACTACCCGCTGATTCTGTGTGAAGCGCTTTCCATCGGCGTACCGGTTATTGCTACGCATAGCGATGCCGCGCAGGAAGTGCTGGCGAAATCGGGCGGCAAAACGTTCAGCGAAGCGGACGTTTTGCACCTGGTGCAACTGAAAAGATCAGACATTGCGCAGGCGGTATTTGACACGTCGCTTGCCGCGTTCAGCCAGCGCAGCCGGGTGGCATACAGTGGACAACAGATGCTGGAGGAGTATGTCTCGTTCTATCAGAATCTGTAGCTATCTGGTGCTACCGCTGCTTTATCTGCTGGTTAACGTCAAACTCGCCCAGCTTGGCGAGAGCTTCCCGATAACTATCGTCACGTTTTTGCCCGTTCTGCTGTTGCTGTTTGTCGAGCGCATCAATATTAAAAAATTAATGATTGCGCTGGGCGTGGGGGGCGGACTGACGGCGTTTAACTATCTGTTCGGACAATCACTGGATGCTAGCAAGTACGTGACGTCCGCAATGCTGTTTGTCTATACCGTGGTGATTATCGGTATGGTGTGGAGTATTCGCTTCAAAACCATTTCGCCGCATAACTACATTAAGATCTTGCGTTTTTTCTGGCTGGTTGTGGGCCTGGTAGTGGGGTTAGCTGCGATGGAAATGGCGCAGATAATTCTTAGTGGCGGCAGCAGTTTAATGGAAGTTATTTCGAAATATCTTATTTACAGCAATAGCTATGTTCTGAACTTTATTAAGTTTGGCGGGAAGCGTACCACTGCACTCTATTTCGAACCGGCATTCTTCGCTCTGGCGTTAATCTCAATTTGGCTCAGTATCAAACAGTTTGGTATCAAAACGCCTAAGTCCGATGCTATGATTCTGGCAGGGATAATATTATCAGGATCGTTTTCAGGGGTAATGACATTTATTTTGTTTTACCTCCTGGAGTGGGCGTTCCAGTATCTGAATAAAGATGCGATAAAAAAGAAGTTGCCGCTGGCGATAATCTCATTAAGCGTGTTTGTTGTTGGTGTGATATTTGCGTTTCCGTACATCGCGACACGGCTTGGAGATTTAGGAACTGAAGGCTCATCATCGTATTATCGTATCGTGGGACCATTAGTAATGGTCGGTTATTCGTTACTTAACGTTGATGGGGTAGTGAGATTCGGCTCACTTTATGAATATGTTGCGTCATTCGGAATTTTTAACGGTGCAGATGTTGGTAAAACGATAGACAATGGCTTGTATCTGCTGATTATTTATTTCTCATGGTTCGCGGTGATATTAGCCCTGTGGTACATGGGGAAAGTCATGAAGATGATGATAAATGCGTTTGGTGATAATCAGAATTATCGGGTGCAGCTTTATCTTTTTACGCCGCTGTCGCTGTTTTTTACAGGTTCAGTATTTAGTCCGGAATACGCATTTTTAATTGTATGTCCGTTTATTTTGCGCAAGGCGCTGAATATAGCGAGGTAGAACGCATGCTGCTCAGTATTATTACCGTCGCCTTTCGTAATCTGGAAGGGATCGTCAAAACTCACGCGTCGTTAGCTCATCTGGCTCAGGCGGGTGATATCAGTTTTGAGTGGATTGTTGTTGATGGCGGCTCCTCTGACGGTACCTCGGCCTTTCTTGAAGGGCTCAGTGGAGAGCACCGGTTACGGTTTGTCAGCGAGCCGGATAAGGGCATCTATGATGCAATGAACAAAGGTATCGCTATGGCGCGCGGGCGGTTTGCGCTGTTCCTCAACTCCGGGGATATTCTGCATGCAGATGCGGCTCATTTTATCCGCCAGCTAAAAACGCAGAGCGATAAAGCGATGGTCATTGGCGATGCGTTGCTGGATTTCGGTAATGGTAACAAAATTAAGCGGCGGGCCAAGCCGGGTTGGTATATTTATCACAGCCTTCCCGCCAGCCATCAGGCAATCTTCTTTCCTCTCTCTGGACTGAATGTCTGGCGCTATGATTTGCAATATAAGATATCGTCTGATTACGCGCTGGCAGCCAAATTATACAAGTCAGGTTACGCGTTTAAAAAGCTGAGCGGGCTGGTGTCAGAGTTTTCCATGGGTGGGGTGTCAACGACGAATAATCTGGAATTGTGCCGGGATGCAAAAAAGGTACAGCGCCAGATATTACACATGCCAGGTTTTTGGACCGGGTTGTCAGAATATTTACGTCTGCGCACAACCGGTAAAACAAAAACCTTATATGGAAAAGCGTAAGGGTACATTATGCAGGATTTAAGCGGCTTCAACGTGCCGGGAGGTTTTCGCGGCGGCGGTGCCATTAAAGTGCAATTATGGTGGGCAGTGCAAGCCACATTATTTCGCTGGTCCCCACAGGTAATGTATCGCTGGCGTGCGTTTTTATTGCGAATGTTTGGCGCAAAAATAGGAAAAAACGTAGTTATTCGACCTTCAGTAAAAATTACTTATCCATGGAAATTAACCCTGGGAGATTATTCCTGGGTGGGTGATGACGCGGTTTTATATACGCTGGGTGATATTACGATTGGTGCGCACGCGGTTATTTCGCAAAAAAGTTATTTATGCACCGGGAGTCATGATTATGCCAGTCAACATTTTGATATTAACGCCACACCAATTGTAGTTGGTGATAAATGCTGGCTGGCGACAGATGTCTTTGTCGCGCCTGGCGTGACGATTGGCGATGGCACCGTCGTCGGAGCACGCAGCAGTGTATTTAAATCGCTGCCAGCCAATGTCGTTTGTCGGGGAAATCCCGCAATAGTCACACGCGAACGCGTCGAGAAAGTTACTCCCTGAGGGGATCATTTAAGAGGTAATAACATGTCAAAAGTCGCTCTCATCACTGGCGTAACCGGGCAGGATGGTTCTTACCTGGCAGAGTTCCTGCTGGAAAAAGGGTATGAAGTGCACGGTATTAAGCGCCGCGCTTCATCATTCAACACCGAACGAGTGGACCACATCTATCAGGATCCGCATTCGGGCAATCCCAAATTCCATCTGCACTATGGCGATTTGACGGACTCCTCCAACCTGACCCGTATTTTACAGGAAGTGCAACCGGATGAGGTCTATAACCTGGGCGCCATGAGTCATGTCGCGGTGTCGTTTGATTCACCGGAATACACCGCGGATGTCGATGCTATCGGCACCTTGCGTTTGCTGGAAGCTATCCGCTTCCTCGGGCTGGAAAAGAAGACCCGTTTTTATCAGGCTTCCACCTCTGAACTTTACGGCCTGGTACAGGAAATCCCGCAGAAAGAGAGCACGCCGTTCTACCCGCGCTCGCCGTATGCCGTTGCCAAGCTGTACGCCTACTGGATAACCGTCAACTACCGCGAATCTTACGGTATGTATGCCTGTAACGGCATTCTGTTTAACCACGAATCTCCGCGCCGCGGCGAAACCTTTGTCACGCGCAAAATTACGCGTGCGATCGCCAACATCGCGCAGGGGCTGGAGTCTTGCCTGTACCTGGGCAATATGGATTCGCTGCGTGACTGGGGGCATGCCAAAGATTACGTCAGGATGCAGTGGATGATGCTGCAGCAGGACAAGCCGGAAGATTTCGTGATTGCCACCGGCGTGCAGTATTCCGTGCGCCAGTTTGTGGAAATGGCCGCCGCTCAGTTGGGGATTAAATTGCGCTTTGAAGGCGAGGGCGTGAATGAGAAAGGCATTGTGGTTTCCGTAACCGGACACGACGCGCCGGGTGTGAAACCTGGGGATGTCATGATTGCCGTCGATCCGCGCTATTTCCGTCCGGCAGAGGTGGAAACGCTGCTGGGCGATCCGGCCAAAGCACATGAAAAACTGGGCTGGAAGCCGGAAATCACGTTGCGCCAGATGATCTCGGAAATGGTTGCCAACGATCTGGAAGCAGCGAAGAAGCATTCCCTGCTGAAGTCGCACGGTTACGAGGTCGCCATCGCGCTGGAGTACTGAGGATGAAGACACAACGTATTTTTGTGGCGGGCCATCGCGGGATGGTGGGGTCCGCCATCGTCAGACAATTGTCGCAGCGAGATAATGTCGAGCTGGTGCTGCGTACCCGCGACCAACTTAACCTGCTGGACGCCAGTGCGGTGCAGGCGTTCTTTGCCACTGAACGTATTGACCAGGTTTATCTGGCGGCGGCTAAAGTTGGCGGGATCGTGGCGAATAATACTTATCCTGCTGATTTTATTTATGAAAACATGATGATTGAGAGCAACATTATTCATGCTGCGCATTTGCATAACGTGAATAAACTGCTGTTCCTCGGATCATCCTGTATTTATCCAAAGCAAGCCACCCAGCCAATAGCCGAAAGCGAGCTGTTGCAGGGGCAGCTGGAACCGACCAATGAGCCGTATGCGATTGCCAAAATTGCCGGGATCAAGCTGTGCGAATCGTATAACCGCCAGTATGGCCGCGATTATCGCTCGGTGATGCCAACCAATCTGTATGGGCCGCATGACAACTTCCACCCGAGTAATTCGCATGTGATCCCGGCGCTGCTGCGCCGCTTTCATGACGCTCGCGAGCACAATACGCCGGATGTGGTGGTGTGGGGAAGCGGGACGCCAATGCGTGAATTTCTGCATGTTGACGATATGGCAGCGGCCAGTATCCACGTGATGGAGCTGGCTCAGGAAGTCTTGCAGGAATATACCCAGCCGATGCTGTCGCATATCAATGTGGGGACCGGCGTGGACTGCACTATCCGCGAACTGGCGCAAACCATCGCGCAGGTCGTGGGTTACAAGGGGCGCGTGGTGTTCGACGCCAGCAAACCGGATGGAACGCCGCGCAAATTGCTCGATGTTACGCGTCTGCATCAGTTGGGCTGGTATCACGAGATATCACTGGAAGCGGGGCTTGCCAGTACCTGGCAGTGGTTCCTTGAAAACCAGCAGCGCTACCGGGGGTAAGCATGTTTTTACGTCATGAGGATTTTGCCACCGTAGTACGTTCAACTCCGCTGATTTCCATCGATTTGATCGTGGAAAACACCCACGGTGAATTTCTGCTCGGTAAGCGTCTCAATCGTCCGGCGCAGGGTTACTGGTTCGTGCCCGGCGGTCGGGTGCAAAAAGATGAACCGCTGCACGTGGCCTTTGAGCGGCTTACTGAAGCGGAGCTGGGGTTACGTTTACCGCTGTCCGCTGCGGAGTTTTACGGTGTCTGGCAGCACTTCTATGACGACAACTTTTCTGGGGATGATTTCTCAACGCATTACATCGTGCTGGGATTTCGTCTGCGGGTGTCGGAAAACGACTTGCAACTGCCCAATGTCCAACATGATGCGTACCGATGGATGGCGTCTACACAGATTCTGGCCAGTGACCACGTGCACGACAACAGTCGGGCTTACTTCTGTAAAACAAGTCAGGCCGGAGTACCCGGGCTATGAAGATCCTCGTGTATGGCATCAACTATTCGCCGGAGTTGACCGGTATCGGCAAATACACCGGTGAAATGGTGGAGTGGATGGCGCAGCAGGGGCATGACGTTCGGGTGATCACCGCGCCGCCTTATTATCCCCAGTGGAAGGTAAACGGCAGTTATTCATCCTGGCGCTACCGTCGCGAAGAGGGCGACGCCCTCGTCTGGC
Source organism: Citrobacter sp. RHBSTW-00599 (assembly GCF_013784065.1). Classification (NCBI taxonomy): domain Bacteria; kingdom Pseudomonadati; phylum Pseudomonadota; class Gammaproteobacteria; order Enterobacterales; family Enterobacteriaceae; genus Citrobacter; species Citrobacter sp. RHBSTW-00599. Next base: position 1,928,738 of record NZ_CP056717.1, read on the forward strand.
GTTGTCCGCTGTATGTGCCTGAGCAACCCTCAACGCTCAAGCGCCTGCTGCATTTGGGCAGTTTCGCCCTGAGCAGTTTTTTCCCGCTACTGGCGCAACGTCGCTGGAAGCCGGATCGCATTATCGGCGTAGTGCCGACGCTGTTTTGCACGCCGGGCATGCGCCTGCTGGCAAAGCTTTGTGGCGCACGTACGCTATTGCACGTTCAGGATTACGAAGTCGATGCCATGTTGGGGCTAGGAATGGCGGGCAAAGGCACGCGCGGTATGGTGGCAAAACTGGCCAGCGCCTTTGAGCGCAGTGGGCTGTTGAATATGGACCATATTTCGACGATTTCCCGTTCCATGATGCACAAAGCCATGGAAAAAGGCGTTGCGCCGCACAAGGTTATTTTCTTTCCGAACTGGTCGGAAGTGACGCGCTTTCGTGATGTGAGCGACGCCGATGCCCTGGCGTTGTCCCAGCAACTGGGATTGCCTGCCGATCAAAAGATCGTTCTTTACTCAGGCAATATCGGTGAAAAGCAGGGGCTGGAGAGCGTGATAGACGCAGCGGTCGAGTTGAGCGAACACCCCTGGCTGTTTGTGATTGTCGGGCAGGGCGGTGGTAAAGCGCGGCTGGAGAGCATGGCCTGCGAGCGCGGCCTGAATAACGTGATGTTCTTTCCGCTGCAATCATATGACGCGCTGCCAGCGTTGCTCAAGATTGCGGATTGTCATCTGGTCGTGCAAAAGCGTGGTGCGGCTGATGCCGTACTGCCCTCCAAATTGACCAATATCCTCGCTGTTGGTGGTAACGCAGTTATTACTGCCGAACCTGAAACCGAGCTGGGTCAGCTTTGTGACGCTCACCCTGGCATTGCGGTGTGCGTGGAGCCGGAGTCGGTAAACGCGCTGGTTTGCGGTATTAAACGGGCATTGATGATGCCAAAAGTAAACACGGTGGCACGTGATTATGCCGAACGCACGCTGGATAAAGAAAACGTGCTGAGTCAATTTCTTGCAGATATACGGGGTACATGATGAGTCAAAGCAAACTCTTTCCGGTGGTGATGGCCGGTGGCTCGGGTAGCCGTTTATGGCCACTGTCCCGCGTGCTGTACCCAAAGCAGTTCCTGTGCCTGAAAGGCGATCTCACCATGCTGCAGACGACGATTTGCCGTCTGAACGGCGTGGAGTGCGAAAGCCCGGTGGTTATCTGTAATGAACAACACCGTTTTATCGTAGCGGAACAGTTACGACAGCTGCACAAGCTGACTGAGAACATCATTCTCGAACCTGCCGGGCGTAACACGGCACCGGCGATAGCGCTGGCCGCGCTGGCGGCAAAACGTCAAAGTCCGGGTGAGGATCCGCTGCTGCTGGTCTTGGCGGCCGATCACATGATTGCCAACGAAGAGGCATTCCGCGAGGCGGTTCGCAATGCGATGCCCTATGCCGGAGCGGGTAAGCTGGTGACGTTCGGTATCGTGCCGGACCAGCCGGAAACCGGCTATGGCTATATCCGCCGGGGGGAAGTCTCGCCGACGAATACCGACGCTGTGGCTTTTGAAGTGGCACAGTTTGTTGAAAAGCCCAATCTGGAAACCGCGCAGGCTTACGTGACGAGCGGCGACTACTACTGGAACAGCGGCATGTTCTTGTTCCGGGCCGGACGTTACCTGGAAGAACTGAAAAAGTATCGTCCCGATATTCTTGAAGCCTGTGAGAACGCCATGAGCACGGTCGACCCCGATCTCGATTTTATCCGCGTTGATGAACAGGCGTTTCTCGCCTGCCCGGAAGAGTCTGTGGACTATGCGGTAATGGAACGTACCGCCGATGCGGTGGTGATGCCAATGAACGCAGGCTGGAGCGATGTTGGCTCCTGGTCATCGCTGTGGGAAATCAGTGCCCATACCGCTGAAGGCAATGTGCATCACGGCGATGTCATAAGCCACAAAACGGAAAACAGTTACGTGTATGCTGAATCCGGCCTGGTGACGACCGTCGGGGTGAAAGATCTGGTGGTGGTGCAGACCAAAGACGCGGTGCTGATAGCCGATCGTAATGCGGTGCAGGACGTCAAAAAAGTGGTAGAGCAAATTAAGGCTGACGGGCGTCATGAGCATCATATTCACCGCGAAGTTTATCGTCCGTGGGGCAAGTACGACTCAATTGATGCCGGAGAGCGTTATCAGGTGAAGCGAATTACCGTCAAGCCTGGTGAGGGATTGTCTGTGCAGATGCATCATCACCGGGCTGAACACTGGGTTGTGGTTGCCGGTACCGCGAAGGTGACAATCAATGATGATATCAAACTGCTTGCTGAAAACGAGTCTGTCTATATTCCGCTGGGGGCGACCCATTGTCTGGAGAACCCCGGGAAAATCCCGCTCGATCTGATTGAAGTGCGCTCCGGATCTTACCTCGATGAGGATGATGTGGTGCGGTTTGCGGATCGCTACGGGCGCGCGTAACACAACATCATCGTTGCCGGATGGCGGCGTGAACACCTTATCCGGCCTAAAAACTAACGGCTAGTCATTTTGTGAAAAATATCTCCAGTAAGGAGAGGGCTAACTGTTGCCTGAAGAAGGGTAAATCATGACGAAATTAACCTGTTTCAAAGCCTACGATATTCGCGGCAGGCTGGGCGAAGAGCTGAATGAAGAGATTGCGTGGCGCATTGGCCGCGCTTACGGCGAGTTCCTGAAGCCAAAATCTATCGTTCTGGGCGGCGATGTGCGTCTGACCAGCGAGACGCTAAAGCTGGCGCTGGCGAAAGGGCTGCAGGATGCGGGGGTAAATGTGCTGGATATTGGCATGTCGGGCACCGAAGAGATTTACTTCGCCACCTTCCACCTTGGCATTGACGGCGGTATTGAAGTGACCGCCAGCCATAATCCGATGGATTACAACGGTATGAAGCTGGTGCGGGAAGGGGCGCGGCCCATCAGCGGTGATACCGGTCTGCGCGACGTGCAGCGCCTGGCGGAAGCCAACGACTTCCCGGCGGTTGATGTGACAAAACGTGGCCACTACCAGCGTATTACTACCCGCGATGCCTACATCGACCACCTGCTGGGTTACATCAATCCCGGCAGCCTGAGACCGATGAAGCTGGTGCTTAACTCCGGCAACGGTGCGGCAGGTCCGGTGGTTGACGCCATTGAAGCCCGTTTTAAGGCGCTGGGGGTGCCGGTCGAGTTCATCAAAATTCACAATACGCCGGATGGCAATTTTCCCAACGGTATTCCTAATCCTCTGCTGCCGGAATGCCGGGCCGACACGCGCAATGCGGTGATTGAACACGGTGCGGATATGGGGATTGCCTTCGACGGTGATTTTGACCGCTGCTTCCTGTTCGATGAAAAAGGTCAGTTCATTGAGGGCTATTACATTGTCGGCCTGCTGGCGGAAGCGTTTCTGGAGAAGAATCCGGGGGCGAAAATTATCCACGACCCGCGCCTGTCCTGGAATACCGTGGACGTGGTGACGGCAGCAGGCGGTAAACCGGTGATGTCAAAAACCGGGCACGCGTTTATCAAAGAGCGCATGCGCCATGAAGATGCCATTTATGGCGGTGAAATGAGCGCGCATCACTATTTCCGTGATTTTGCTTACTGCGACAGCGGAATGATCCCGTGGCTGCTGGTGGCGGAACTGCTGAGTCTGAAAGGACAGTCGCTGGGTGAACTGGTCCGTGACCGGATGGTGGCCTATCCGGCGAGTGGGGAAATCAACAGCACGCTGGCAGAGCCGGCGGCAGCGATTGCGCGTGTGGAGCAGCACTTTTCCCGTGAGGCGCTGACGGTGGACAGAACGGACGGTATCAGCATGGCGTTTGTCGACTGGCGCTTCAATTTACGCTCTTCCAATACCGAACCGGTGGTGCGCCTGAACGTGGAATCGCGCGGAGATATTCCGTTGATGGAAGCGCGAACGCGCACTCTTCTGGCGTTACTGAATCAGTAATGCCGGTGCTTCCTTTGCCCGCTTATGGGCAAAGGGTGACTAACAGGAACCACGATGACACATCTAAAAAAGCGCGAACGCGCCAAAACCAATGCGTCGTTAATTTCGATGGTGCAACGCTTTTCAGATATCACCATCATGTTTGGCGGGTTGTGGGTGATCTGCGAATTAAGCGGTTTGCCTTTCCTGTATATGCACCTGCTGGTGGCGCTGATCACGCTGGTCGTTTTTCAGATGCTCGGTGGCATAACGGATTTTTATCGCTCCTGGCGCGGCGTCAAAATTTCCACTGAGCTGGTGCTGTTACTACAAAACTGGACGCTGAGTCTGATTTTTAGCGCAGGTCTGATCGCCTTTAATAACGATTTCGATAACCGTCTCGCCGTCTGGCTGGCATGGTATCTGCTTTCAAGCGTCGGCCTGGTGTTGAGTCGTTCGTTTATTCGCTACGGTGCGGGGTGGCTGCGTAATCGTGGTTACAACACCCGCCGGGTGGCGGTGGCTGGCGACCTGCCCGCCGGACAAATGCTGCTGGACAGTTTTCGCCATGAACCGTGGCTGGGATTTGAAGTGGCGGGGGTCTATCACGACCCAATCCCTGGAAAAAACTCCCGCGACTGGGCCGGTAATCTGCAACAACTGGTGGACGACGCCAAAGCTTCACGCATTCATAACGTTTATATCGCCATGTCGATGAGCGATGGCGCCAGCGTAAAAAAACTGGTGCGTGAGTTGGCCGACACCACCTGCTCGGTGATCCTCATTCCTGATGTCTTTACCTTCAACATCCTGCATTCACGGATTGAAGAGATGAACGGCGTTCCGGTAGTGCCGCTGTATGACACGCCGCTCTCGGGGATTAATCGTCTGTTAAAGCGCGCGGAAGATATCGTGCTGGCTTCACTGATCCTGCTGCTTATTTCCCCGGTGCTGTGTGGTATTGCGCTGCTGGTAAAACTGACCTCCAAAGGTCCGGTGATTTTCCGCCAGACCCGCTATGGCATGGACGGGAAGCCGATCAAAGTCTGGAAGTTTCGCTCGATGAAAGTGATGGAGAACGACGCGGTGGTAACGCAGGCGACGCAAAACGATCCGCGCGTTACTCCTGTGGGAAATTTCCTGCGCCGGACGTCGCTCGATGAACTGCCGCAGTTTATTAACGTCCTGACCGGGGGGATGTCTATCGTCGGCCCACGTCCGCATGCGGTAGCGCACAACGAACAGTACCGCCAACTGATCGAGGGGTACATGTTACGCCATAAGGTAAAACCGGGCATTACCGGCTGGGCGCAAATCAACGGCTGGCGCGGTGAAACCGATACGCTGGAAAAAATGGAAAAACGTGTGGAGTTTGACCTCGAATACATTCGCGAGTGGAGCGTGTGGTTCGATATCAAAATTGTTTTTCTGACGGTATTCAAAGGCTTTGTGAACAAAGCGGCGTATTAACATGAGCTTACGAGAAAAAACGCTTAATGGCGCAAAGTGGTCGGCGATTGCTACGGTGATCATTATTGGTCTGGGACTTATCCAGATGACCGTCCTGGCGCGGATTATTGATAACCACCAGTTTGGGTTGTTAACCGTGTCGCTGGTGATCATTGCGCTGGCCGATACGCTGTCGGATTTCGGTATCGCCAATTCAATTATTCAGCGCAAAGACATCGGTTATCTTGAGCTGACAACGCTGTACTGGCTCAACGTTGGGCTGGGTATGGTGGTATGTGTGGCGATGTTTCTGCTTAGCGGGACGATTGCCAGCGTGCTCAATAATCCCGAACTGGCGCCACTCATCAAAACCTTATCGCTGGCGTTTGTGGTGATACCGCACGGGCAGCAGTTTCGCGCGCTGATGCAAAAAGAGCTGGCCTTCAACAAAATTGGCATGATTGAAACCAGTTCGGTGTTGGCCGGTTTTACCTTTACCGTGGTCAGCGCCCATTTCTGGCCGCTCGCGCTGACGGCCATTCTCGGGTATCTGGTGAACAGTACGCTACGAACGCTGCTGTTCGGCTATTTTGGTCGCCGGATTTACCGTCCGGGGCTGCATTTTTCGCTGGCATCCGTTTCGTCGAACCTGCGTTTTGGTGCGTGGCTGACGGCAGACAGCATTATCAATTACCTCAATACCAACCTTTCCACGTTGGTTTTAGCCAGAACGTTGGGCGCAGGTGTGGCGGGCGGATTCAATCTCGCCTGGAACGTGGCGGTTGTTCCCCCGATCAAACTGAACCCGATTATTACCCGTGTCCTGTTTCCGGCGTTTGCCAAAATTCAGGACGACAGTGAAAAGCTACGGGTGAATTTTTACAAGCTGCTGTCGGTGGTTGGGATCATCAATTTCCCGGTACTCCTGGGATTGATGGTGGTGTCGAACAATGTGGTGCCGCTGGTATTTGGCGAGAAGTGGAACGGTATTATTCCCGTCTTGCAACTGCTGTGCATTGTTGGACTGCTGCGCTCTGTGGGGAATCCGATCGGTTCACTGCTGATGGCGAAAGCACGGGTCGACATCAGCTTCAAATTCAATGTGTTCAAAACCTTTCTGTTTATTCCCGCCATTTTCATCGGTGGTCATCAGGCCGGGGCGATTGGCGTGACGCTGGGCTTTTTGCTGGTCCAGGTGATTAACACGATCCTCAGTTACTTCGTGATGATCAAACCTGTTCTTGGCTCCAGCTACCGCCAGTACATGCTCAGTCTGTGGCTGCCGTTATATCTCTCTTTACCTACCCTTGTGGTGAGCTATGCGCTGGACGTAATGCTGCGCAGCCAACTGTCGCCAGGCGCGTTGCTGGGGATCCAGGTAGCGGCAGGAGCGCTGGCGTTCGCGGCGATGATTGTGGTGTCGCGCCATCCGTTAGTGGTGGAAATAAAACGCCAGCTCTGCCGCAGTGAAAAAATGAAAACCTTGCTTCGTGCAGGATAAGAACAACGCTTTAAGAGGTCATAATGAAACTATTAATTTTAGGTAACCATACCTGTGGGAACCGTGGGGATAGCGCGATACTGCGCGGTTTGCTGGATGCCATTAACGCGTTGCGTCCTGAGACTGAAGTGGATGTTATGAGCCGTTATCCGGTGAGTTCTTCGTGGTTGCTGAACCGCCCGGTGATGGGCGATCCGCTGTATTCGCAGATGAAGCAACACAATAATGCTGCGGGCGTTATGGGACGCGTGAAGAAAGTGCTGCGTCGTCGCTATCAGCATCAGGTGCTGCTCTCGCGTGTCACCGATTCCGGTAATCTGCGCAATATCGCGATCGCCCAGGGGTTTACCGATTTTGTTCGTCTGCTGTCGCGCTACGACGCCATTATCCAGGTCGGCGGATCGTTTTTTGTCGATCTGTATGGCGTACCGCAGTTTGAACATGCCCTGTGTACGTTTATGGCGAAAAAACCGCTGTACATGATTGGCCACAGCGTGGGGCCATTCCAGGATGAACAGTTTAATCAACTGGCGAACTACGTTTTTGGACACTGTAATGCATTGATTTTGCGTGAATCCGTCAGTCTGGATCTGATGAAGCGCAGTGCAATAAACACGGATAAAGTCGAAACCGGAGTAGATACCGCCTGGCTGGTAAACAACCATGATGAGGATTATGAGCCTGATTATGCCGTACAGCACTGGTTACACATGGCGGCAAAACAGAAGACCGTTGCCATTACTCTGCGTGAGCTGGCTCCTTTTGATAAGCGTCTGGGGACAACGCAGCAGGCCTATGAGCAAGCCTTTGCCGGGGTAGTGAACCGCATCCTTGATGAAGGTTACCAGGTGATAGCGCTGTCAACCTGTACCGGTATTGATAGTTACAACAAAGATGACCGCATGGTGGCGTTGAACCTGCGCCAGTATATTAACGACCCGGGCCGTTATCACGTGGTGATGGATGAACTCAACGACCTGGAGATGGGGAAAATTTTGGCTGCATGCGATCTGACTGTGGGGACTCGTTTACACTCGGCCATCATCTCGATGAATTTTATGACGCCAGCCATCGCCATTAATTATGAGCATAAATCGGCAGGGATCATGCAACAACTGGGGTTAGCAGAGATGGCCGTCGATATTCGCCATCTGCTCGATGGCAGCCTGGAAGGGAAGGTCACCGATGCTCTCGGACAGCTACCTGAGCTGAACATACGTCTCGGCGACGCGGTTAAGCGTGAGCGTGAACGTGGGGTGAACATGGTGCAATCGGTTTTAACGCGTATTGAGGGGGAAAAATGAAGGTTGGCTTTTTCCTGCTTAAATTTCCGCTCTCATCCGAGACCTTTGTACTCAATCAGATTACCGCATTTATCGACATGGGCTACGACGTGGAAATTGTCGCGTTGCACAAGGGCGATCTTGAAAATACCCATGCTTCATTTAATACCTACCGTCTGGGTGAAAAAACGTGCTGGTTACTGAATGAGCCGAACAGCAAACTGGCGAAGCTTAAGTATAGGGCAGTGGCGGCCCTGCGCGGTATTACCCACGCAGCCACCTGGAAAGCGCTGAATGTTTCACGCTATGGCGATGAGGCGCGCAATCTGATTTTGGCGGCCATTTGTGGCGCGAACCCGCGGGCGTTTGAAGCGGATGTCTTTATCGCTCATTTTGGACCCGCAGGCGTAACGGCCGCCAAACTGCGTGAGCTTGGGATGATTCGCGGCAAAATCGCCACGGTATTTCACGGCATTGATGTTTCGCATCGGGATGTGCTTGCCCACTACACCCCTGAATATCAGCAACTGTTTGAACGTGGGGATTTGATGTTACCTATCAGCAACCTCTGGGCCGGACGTTTAAAAAATATGGGGTGCCCGCCGCAGAAAATCGCGGTCTCGCGCATGGGAATCGATATGACGCGCTTTACGCCCCGCCAGTTGAAATCGCCAGCCGCACCGCTGGAGATTATCTCTGTCGCCAGGTTAACTGAGAAAAAAGGACTGCACGTCGCCATCGAAGCCTGTCGTCAGTTGAAAGAGCAGGGCGTTGCATTCCGTTATCGCATCCTTGGCATTGGCCCCTGGGAGCGTCGTCTGCGTACGCTAATTGAGCAATATCAACTTGATGATGTGATTGAGATGCCTGGCTTTAAACCCAGCCATCAGGTGAAGGAAATGCTTGAGCAGGCGGATGTCTTTTTGCTGCCGTCGATCACCGGAAGGGATGGCGATATGGAGGGGATCCCGGTGGCGCTGATGGAGGCGATGGCAGTGGGGATCCCGGTGATTTCCACCGTCCATAGTGGGATCCCTGAACTGGTCGAGTCGGGCAAGTCTGGCTGGCTGGCACCGGAAAACGATGCGCAGGCGCTGGCAGAGCGATTAGCGGCATTTAGCCTGCTCGACAGTGAGCAGGTGCAGCCGATTGTGCAGTGCGCGCGAGAAAAAATTGCAACTGAATTTAATCAGTTAGCGATCAATAAACAGTTAGCCAGTCTGCTGCAAACGATGTAAATCGAGGTTGTATGTCAGAGAAAAAACTCTCACGCCGTACTTTTCTGACGGCAGGCTCTGCGCTTGTCGTGCTGCATTCTCCCGTTGTTCGGGCGCTAGAATCACCGGGCAGCGTCAACATTCAGGATTACAACCCACAGGATTGGGTGGCCTCTTTCAGGCAGGCGTTCAAAGAAGGACAAACGGTCGTCGTACCAACAGGGCTGGAATGTAAGGATATCAATACCGCCATCGTTATCCCGCCAGGCAAAACGCTATTCCTGCAAGGGCGAATAAGTGGCAATGGCCGTGGGCGCTTTGTTCTGCAGGATGGATGCAAGGTGATGGGCGAGCAGGGCGGGAGCCTGAGGAACGTTACCCTCGATGTGCGGGGGTCGGACTGTGTGATAAAAGGGATTGCCATGAGCGGTTTCGGTCCGGTGACGCAAATCTATATCGGCGGTAAAACCTCGAGGCTGATGCGTAATCTGACTATCGATGATATTACCGTCACGCGCGCTAACTATGGCATTTTGCGTCAGGGTTTTCATAATCGAATGGACGGCGTAAAGATCACGAACAGCCGTTTTAGCGATTTACAGGGTGATGCTATCGAGTGGAATGTAGCGATAAATGACAGCAACATCCTCATTTCTGACCATGTCATTGAACGTATCAACTGTACCAACGGCAACGTGAACTGGGGCATCGGCATCGGTCTGGCGGGGAGTACCTATGACAATACCTATCCCGATGAACTGGCGGTAAAAAACTTTGTGGTAGCGAACATAACCGGTAGCGACTGTCGACAGCTAGTGCATGTGGAGAACGGCAAACACTTTATTATTCGTAATATTACCGCGCGAAATATCACTCCGGATTATAGTAAGAAAGCGGGCATTGATAATGCGACGGTCGCTATTTACGGATGTGATAATTTCGTAATTGATAATATCAATATGGAGGATAGTGCAGGTATGCTCATTGGTTACGGCGTAATCAAAGGGCGTTATTTATCCATTCCACAAAACTTTAAGTTAAATAATATCCATCTGGATAATACGAAACGTGAATACAAATTGCGCGGTATTCAGATCTCCTCGGGTAATGCGACTTCATTTGTGGCGATTACCAATGTAGAAATGAAGCGTGCCACGCTCGAGTTACACAACCAACCGCAGCATCTTTTCTTACGTAACATCAAAGTGATGCAGCAATCTGTAACGGGACCCGCACTTAAGATGCACTTCGATCTCCGTCAGGATGTGCGCGGCAAGTTTATGGCAAAACAGGACACATTACTCTCGCTGGCGAATGTCCATGCGGTAAACGAAACCGGGCAAAGCTCAGTTGACATCGACCGGGTAAACCATCAGGTGGTGAATGTCGAAGCGGTGAATTTTCGACTCCCGGGACGTGGGGGATAACCTCACTATAATCTTACTGGATATCATTGGCTAAAAGATTATAATCACTCAATTACTGTTAAAGCTGGGGCTGGGCAGCATTGACTACTCAGGGGAGACGCTCATCTTTATCATATGTTTCTTGTGTTACGAACAGACAAAGTGATTTATGAACGATAAAGTTTTGCTCATCGGTGCATCCGGATTCGTGGGTACCAGACTCCTGGAAACGGCAATTACAGATTTTGAAATCAAGAATCTTGATAAACAACAGAGCCACTTCTACCCACAAATTACGCAGATTGGCGATGTTCGCGACCAACAAGCCCTGGATCAGGCGCTGTCAGGCTATGACACAGTAGTGTTGCTAGCGGCTGAACACCGTGATGATGTCAGTCCTACTTCACTCTACTATGATGTGAATGTTCAGGGGACGCGCAATGTATTGGCCGCTATGGAGAAAAATGATGTAAAGAACATCATTTTCACCAGTTCTGTCGCGGTTTATGGCCTGAACAAGATCAACCCTGATGAAAATCATCCTCACGATCCCTTCAACCACTACGGCAAAAGTAAGTGGCAAGCGGAAGAGGTCCTTCGTGAATGGCATGCTAAGGCTCCAAATGAACGTTCGCTGACCATTATCCGCCCGACGGTTATCTTTGGCGAACGCAACCGCGGCAACGTTTATAACCTGCTGAAGCAGATCGCGGGCGGTAAATTTATGATGGTTGGGGCTGGTACTAATTATAAATCAATGGCTTATGTCGGGAATATTGTTGAGTTTATCAAGTATAAACTGAAAAATGTGACAGCTGGTTACGAGGTTTATAACTACGTTGATAAACCTGATCTCAATATGAATCAACTGGTTACTGAAGTGGAACAGAGCTTAAGTAAAAAAATCCCCTCAGCGCACTTACCTTACGCTTTGGGCATGTTTGGTGGCTATTGCTTTGATATTTTGGGAAAAGTGACAGGCAAAAAATATGCCGTCAGCTCTGTGCGCGTGAAGAAGTTCTGTGCCACAACACAGTTTGATGCAACAAAAGTCCATTCCTCTGGTTTTGTCGCTCCTTACACATTGTCCCAGGGACTGGATCGCACTTTAAAATACGAATTTTTACACGATAAGAAAGATGACATCACATTTGTCTCAGAGTGATTGTTGTTTGTAGAGTATCAGGGGCTCAGTTAACTATGACTTTTCGGAATGTTAAAAATACGACTCTATCGGTACGTTTCCGAGGAATCTGAGTTCATCTCGGTGCTGGTAAAGTGTAGTGTTTGCATTCGGTTGACCTTAACCCGGTTATTTCGTGTTGAGGATGGAGCCAGCAATACTGGCTAACGTACGGCTAAAGTCTATACTTTATCAGCCGTTATGAGGTAGGAGAGAGAATGACTAATTTGAAAGCAGTTATCCCGGTAGCGGGCCTTGGGATGCACATGTTGCCGGCCACGAAGGCAATCCCGAAAGAGATGCTACCGATCGTTGACAAGCCGATGATTCAATACATTGTCGACGAAATTGTAGCTGCAGGTATCAAAGAAATCGTTCTGGTGACTCACGCTTCTAAGAACGCGGTTGAGAACCATTTCGACACCTCTTATGAACTCGAGTCATTGCTTGAGCAGCGTGTTAAGCGCCAGTTATTAGCTGAGGTGCAGTCGATCTGTCCGCCTGGCGTGACTATCATGAACGTTCGTCAGGCTCAGCTGCTGGGGCTGGGTCATTCAATTCTTTGTGCTCGCCCGATTATCGGGGATAACCCGTTTGTTGTGGTATTACCAGACGTCGTTCTGGATACTGCAAGTGCAGATCCGCTGCGCTACAACCTGGCTGCCATGGTTGCTCGTTTTAATGAGACAGGGCGTAGTCAGGTGCTGGCTAAACGTATGGAAGGCGATCTGTCTGAGTACTCTGTTATTCAGACCAAAGAGCCTTTAGATAATGAAGGCAAAGTCAGCCGTATTGTTGAATTCATTGAAAAACCAGACCAGCCGCAGACTCTGGATTCCGATCTGATGGCTGTAGGGCGCTACGTGCTTTCTGCTGATATCTGGGCAGAACTGGAGCATACCCAGCCAGGTGCCTGGGGGCGTATTCAGTTGACGGATGCTATTGCTGAGCTGGCGAAAAAACAATCTGTCGATGCGATGTTGATGACGGGCGACAGCTACGACTGCGGTAAAAAAATGGGCTATATGCAGGCGTTCGTGAAGTATGGGCTACGGAACTTGAAGGAAGGGGCGAAGTTCAGGGAAAGCATCAAATCCTTGCTCTCCTAAGTATTACCTAATCATTTCATTGAAATGCGGTAGCCTTGTACTCCACATCTTCTATTTATGGAGTGCATGCTACCTTTTATGTTTTTGCCCGTGAGAAAATGCAGTAATCTTGGGCGTTATAACCTTTGAAAGTTATCGGTAGACTGTTGTAGTGATAAGTAACAGCGCCTGAATCACTCGTTTTGTTGAGGGAATAGTTGGCGACGTGGATAATTTGTCAAATAGTGCACGGGTAGCTGTTAAGCCTGGGGCGGTAGCGTGTTTAAATGTGGTGTAGCAATTTTAGAGGATTAAAAAATGAAGAAAGTTATTACTTTTGGGACATTTGATATATTTCATATAGGCCACATTAATATTTTAGAAAGAGCTGCGGAGTTTGGTGATTATCTTATTGTGGGTGTATCTTCGGATGAACTCAATTTCTCTAAAAAACAACGATATCCAGTCTATAATGAAAAGGAAAGGGTGAAAATTATCTCTTCACTGAGAGTGGTCAATGAGGTATTTATAGAAGAATCATTAGAACTGAAACTAGAATATATAAAAAGATATAATGCGGATATTTTGGTGATGGGGGATGATTGGGAAGGGCGATTTGATTGGGTTAAACCTGCATGTGAAGTGATTTATTTACCAAGGACACCTTCAGTTTCTACTACAGAAATAATTGAGATATGTAGTAAAAGGTAGGAAAGAGAAATATTAATGAAATATATCAGGATTATACTAGAGTTAATAACTCTTATGGTGCTACTTCCTTTCAATCGTTTGATTTCAAAAAAATATTACATATTTTATTCTCCACTTGGCTATGTAGGCAATGTTAGGTATGTTTTTGAATATTTTGAAAAGAAAGGTGAATGTGTATTATTTATAACTAATGATCATCTAAAAAAATCATATTTTTCTACGTTATTAAAATTGATCCAAGGACGTTATATTTTCCTCACGCATGGCGTTGGTCGGCTTCCTTTTCTTTTTTTTCTTAATCAACGTGTACAGCTATGGCATGGATTACCAATAAAAAAAATCTTGCTAGATTATCGTGGTGATTATCAAAAAAGCAAATATTGTTTCATAAATGTGCTTTTAAAAAAAATACTCAAAGCTAGAATAAATTTATTTTATAATTATCTTGTTACTTCAGATAGTGAGCTTGGTAAACATTTATCTCAGTCGATGGCTTTGCCATCGCAAAGAGTGCTAAAATTAGGCACGCCATCTATTGCAAAATCATACGAATATTATGCCTTAAATAAAGGAAATCCCGCTGGCACCAGCTCTGTCTACAAAGTGTTGTATATGCCAACGTGGAGAGATGGCAGTAGTACAGTCTCAGAGATTATTGATAGCTTTATCAGTGAACATGCGTTCTTTAAGGAAAATAATATTGAGATTTTCTGTAAATTGCATCCTTTAGACATTAAATATAACAAAACAAAAGAAATTCCTGTGAATGGTAATATTTATCTCCTGGAGCAATCAGAAGACATTGTTAAGTTATTATCAGGTTTTGATTGTTTGATAACTGATTATTCTAGTGTGTGTTTTGAATTTTTCCCACAGCAAAAACCATGTATTTTTTATGTGCCAGATCTAATCGATTATTTTAATAAACGAGAAGCTTATATTAATGTAGAGCATTTTTATTCTGGGCAACCTCGTGATATTCAAATGTTGAAAAATACTCTGCTGGAATCACGTAATGGCAGATGTAAAAATATCGATTACAAATTTTATTGTGGAGACAATACTTCGGCACTAGAAAATATTTATAATAAATTTGCAATCTGCAAGCTTTAAATATCATAGTGTTGGAATTAGAAATGGTAGATGAAATTTTTTCAATTATTATGCCTGCATATAATGCAGAGAAAACTATCGCAGCAAGTATCAATTCTGTGTTAATGCAAAGTGAGAGTGACTTTAAATTATATATAGTTAATGATTACTCAACAGACCGCACTAAGGAAATAATCTTGTCATTTTCTGACAAGAGAATCACATATTTAGAGAATGAAGCTAACATGGGGGTGGCTGAAACCAGAAATAAAGCGATAGAGGCATGTAATGGAATATATATATGCTTTCTAGATAGCGATGATTTATGGCACCCTCAAAAACTTGAAAAGCAATTAAGTATATTAAATAAAGGCTGGGATGTTGTTGCAAATAATTACTCCACCTTTAAAGATGATATTTCAAATGTAGTTAACAAACGAATTTCTCCGGAAATAATAAATTTCGATGATATGTTAAAAAGTAATTATATTGGTAATCTTACCGGTATATATAATGCGAAGAAATTAGGTAAGTTTTATCAAAAAACAATTGGCCACGAAGATTATGTCATGTGGCTAGAGATCTTCGCAAAAAGTAGGCAGGCTTATTGTATTCAGGAGAATCTCGCATACTATAGACTTTCTAAAAATTCTGTTTCGGCTAATAAATTAATCGTAATGACATGGCAGTGGACTATTTACCGAAAGGTGTTACATCTTCCTGTAATAAAGTCGATATATTACTTCCTTTGTTATGTTTATTTAGGGCTTGCAAAACGAGTATGAATGTTACCGTTAATGATGTGACTCAAATAATAAATTTCTAAATAAACAGGGAAATGATGCAACATGAAATTAGCAATTGGAATTTCGACAGTTGGTAAGAGTATAAATGATCTTTATGACAAAGTTAAAAACATAAGCTCCAATGTTGTTGTTATAATATCACATCAGGATAATTTTGATACAAAAATAGATAAAATGCTTACGCAACTATCAAATGTATATATTATAACCAAGAATGAACGAGGTTTAAGTAAAAGTCGGAATGTTCTTTTAGACAAAGCAATAACGTTGGGCATAGACTATTTAATTATCAGTGATGACGATGTTTACTATAGAAATGATGGTTTAGAACTGTTAAGCCAGTACCTGATTAAAGAAGAACATTCATCTCACTATCAGTTTCAAAGCTGTGATGAAGCAAATCACCTTCGTAAGAAATATAAACCAGAAAGTTATGAACTCAAAAGGCTTGATGTCTTTAGCGTATCCTCAATTGAAATGTGCATAAATATTTTTCTGGTTAAAGAAAGTAATATAAGGTTTGATGAACGCTTTGGTTTGGGCAGTGTTTATTCTGCTGGTGAAGAACCGATATTCTTATCGGATGCCCTTAGTCATAATCATCATATACGATTTCTGCCAATTACTGTTACTATACATCCATTAGAAAGTTCAGGTATTAGAATTTATACTGATGAGAACACATTAGCAGCTCGAGGTGCTATATTTAAACGATGCCTGGGGAATGTCACAGGAATTCTTTTTGTGACTGCTTTTTGGTTTAAAAAGTTCATCTTGGAAAAGAAAAAAATTGATAATAAAATACCAAAAATTAGAGCGTTGTGTATTCTCATAAGAGGGTGCTTTAAAAATGTTTAAAGGAACAAGCGGATTGAGTAATAAAATCCCAAACATTTTGATGACGCAATATCTTCCGGTGATTTTAAGTGCATTTTTTTCCTTATTAATATTTTACTACCCTCTATTATCTGTAATAATTTTGGTTTTCTTATCTCCACTTTTAAGTCCTCTGGCCCGAAGATTATCCCTGATATTTGTTGCCACAACAATAATTGTCTTTTTTGCAACGCAGAAACCGTTTAGTGATATTGCCGAATATATGTCTATTTATAATGGCATATATGATGGAAGTGTCGAGGTTTTCAACTATCCGCGTTTTGGTAAAGGTCTTGAATTTATGTTCTTGGCTTTTATGAAATTTGTTGGATATATTACAGGTGCTAATGAACAGGCTTTATTGTTAGTAAGTTACTGCTTAATAGTTGCGTTGTTGACGTCGATAACAAAGGATATCGATAATAAATTCCGAGTAATGTTGTTAGGCCTATTTTTCCTTAATTTGGGATTTATTGAAGTTACTTCATATTTTTTACGTCAGATTATCTCGACCTTGATTTTTCTTTATGCAATAAAATCTACGACCAGATATCGATGGGCATTATTCCTGGTTAGCTTTTTCTTTCATATTTCTGCTGCTATTAATATTCTCATCTATATTGCATATCGTTTAACTAGAAAGCAAAAGGTTTCGTTGCCGATTGTTATTGTTTTTTCATTTTTAGGAGCTTCATTTCTTTTTTTATCTCCGCTTTTCGATTTTCTTCTACAGCGATTTAGTGATGTGTCCTCAAATGACAAATTCAGCACATTACCTGTAAATTACATAATAATTACTACCGTTAATTTATTAATAATATGCCGGTTACGATTTCTGTCAGGAAATAAGGAACGCTTGATTTCATTCCTATTAATTAAAGAAGTTGTACTTTTTTATACACTTTTACCTTTCCCTGCCTTGTCAAATAGATTAGGCATGATTTTATTTGCACTTTATCCATTCTTTTTGAAAAATTACTTGTTTAATTCCGGTATGAAATTTAAGCAAAAATATTTTTACGGTTGCTTATTGTTAGGAATAAACTTGATCCCTTTCCTGTACTTAATGCTTAATGTTACTGCAGGAAATAATTCTTACACATTCCTTGAGTCGCGCCCTTTAAATGAAAATGTGTATAATATAATAAGTTACCTAATGCACACATTTAGCAATGGCCTTGAATATATAAATCAGGGTAACGAATAATGAAAAAATATCTTAGTAATCTTTTTTGGCTATTAAGTGATAGAGTGTTTATGCTTGTTTTTCAGCTTTCACTTTTTTCCGCAATAAAAAGATTATATGGACTGGATACGTTGGGGGAGTGGGCAACAATAACCAATCTTTCTCAACTATTATTATCTTTTTTCTTATTGGGCATAGATGTTATCGTTGTCAAACGAATTGTTGAGAATCCAAACAAGGCTGGTAATGAAATTGGCTCTGCCCTTTTTCTGCAATTTTTAGGCATTGTAGCCTACATGTTGTCGATGATTGCAATTGTATATTTTGCGTATTCACATATGGAGTATGCTATATTCTTTTTGTCAATAATCCTGATATCGAATTTATTGAGCTTGTTTTCTAAAGTTATTTATTTTCATTACAGTGCCTTAGTTGAGTCAAAGTATCGGGCTTTCACTATTATTTTTAGCATTACTTTATCATATATTTATTTATGGATGTGTATATATTTTGAGTGGTATGTTTTTTATGCTTATCTACTTTTCTATGTATTTCAGGGAGTATTGAGTGTAATCATTTATTTTTATTGGTTTAAGCCAGGGTGTAAATGGGGGGTAGACAGAAATACTGTAAAGATTTATTTTTCATTAGGAATGAAATTAATTATCTCAACTGTAAGTGTTTCATTATTTGCGCAATGTGATGTTTTACTTCTTGAGCACCTGGTTGGAACGAATGAAACTGGCGCTTTTAGCGCAGCGTTGCGTATTTCAGCGATTTGGTTTATGTGTGCCGGGATCATAGGGAATGCTTTTTTCCCAAAAATTGTTCAACTGGCTAATAGAAATGAAAATGACGCGTTCCTGTTTCTTGAATGGATTTGTGGTGCGGTAAGTTTGTTAACTGTGATTGCATCAATCGTTGTAACTTTTCTCGCACCGTTCATTATGAAAATTTTATATGGCGAGGGAATGTTACTATCCTCTCATATCCTGTCTATTCATATATGGACAAGTTTATTTATATTCCTTGGTACGTTCTCATCAAAATGGTTATATGCCAAGAATTGGATTAATTTGGATATATATAAAACTGTGGTAGCTGCGATTTTGAATGTGATATTGAATATTATTTTTATTCCTATATATGGGGCGATTGGTGCAGCTATTGTATCGATGATCTCCTATTGCGTAGCTAACTTTGTATTTTTCCTTTTCATAAAAAAAACAAAGCCATTATTTTTCATGCAACTAAAAAGCTTGGCCTATATTTTTACACCATGGCGAGTTATTACTAACTATCCGAGAATAAAATGCCTGTTTCAATAGTCACTCCTGTGTACAACAGAGCCACTCTTATTGGCAACTTATTTCAATCATTGCTCAAGCAAGATATCTATGATTTTGAATGGATCGTAATAGATGATGGGTCAACGGATAATATTAAAGATGTCATGCATGAATTTCAATTGTCATCTCCCTTTACTATAAAGTTTCACCAAAAAGAAAATGGAGGCAAACCTTCAGCTGTAAATAAAGGAGTGAAAGAAGCAAGTTTTGATTGGATTTATATTGTTGATAGTGACGATTTTATTCCACAAGATGCTATCTCTGTAATATTGCATGATGTTATAAAAGCAGTTGACCCGTACTGTGCGGGAATGGTTTATTTGAAAGCTTTTTCTGATTCTGGTAATATTGTTGGCGAAAAATTTAGAAGCAATACCCTTGATTATAAATGTTTTTCAGGGGTAAAAGGAGATAAAGCTTTAGTATTCAAGAGAGATTTGCTGAAAAAAAATCCATTCCCTATTTTTGATAATGAAAAATTTATAACAGAAGCATATTGCTGGAATAAAATATTAGATGAACATTATCTTCTTGCAAATAATAAAGTTATTTATTTGTGTGAGTATTTAGAAGATGGCTTGACACATAATTACTACAGTCTTTTAAAGAAAAACAAACGGGGAACCTTGGCTTTTGTTACTTCCAATCTTTTATTAAAAAATATCAATTTAAATATTTATAAGCAAGCGATATATCATTTTTCTCCGGTGATGAATAGTGAAAATTTAAACTTTATTAAAAGTAAGGTTTCATTAATTAGATATTATATATTTAGAATGTTGTTAGTGTTTTCCTCTTTCAAGAAAAACTTATTAAAGGTATTGAAAAATTGATTCCTAAAATAATCCATTATATTTGGCTGGGAGGGAATCCTCTCCCTAAAATGTATTCTGATTGCATGAGCACATGGTCAGTTTATGCAAAAGGTTTTGAAGTTAATTTATGGGATGAAGAAAAATATTTTGAAGTTTTTGGCACGAATAAATACGTTGATGAAATGCTAAAAAAAAAGAAATATGCTTTTGCTACTGACTATATTCGTTGTCAAATACTTGCAAGGTTCGGTGGTATTTACCTTGATACTGATATGGAACTTATTAAAGACATAACTCCATTGGTTAACAACGTTGCTTTCTTGGGTGAAGAAGATATTGCAACACCCAGTTGCGGAATATTGGGCTGTGAACCGGGTTTTTGGCTCTTTGAACAGTTAAAAGATCATGTGGCAGAGGCTAAGGGACTTATTACCATTCCTGTTTTATTGAAGAAGTTATTAATGTCTCAGGGGATCGAGCGTGACTTAGCTCAGCCATTTAGCACAGTTAAAGATGTAACCATTTATAATGCGGATTATTTTTATCCATTTAATCCTTACGGTAAAAATAAACGTGAGCAACTTCTTTTGATTTATATAACTCAGGATTGCTATGCTATTCATCACTGGGCTAAAAGCTGGAAGCTTTCAGTGCCGGAGAGAATCATAAAAAAAATTAAAAATTACATAAAATAGTTTTTCGCGGTAACAAAAATACTTCATATAATTATCTTCAATGGCATGGCTATAGTTAAAGTGCATCTTCTGCTACCCGACGATATAATTTATGAGTTAACATCTAAACCACATTCAAGCCGCACACAAGTCGTGTGGTGACCACACCTGACAGGAGTATGTAATGTCTAAGCAACAGATCGGCGTCGTCGGTATGGCAGTGATGGGGCGCAACCTGGCGCTCAACATCGAAAGCCGTGGTTATACCGTCTCCATCTTCAACCGCTCCCGCGAAAAAACTGAAGAAGTTGTTGCCGAGAACCCAGGTAAAAAACTGGTTCCTCACTACACGGTCAAGGAGTTCGTCGAGTCTCTTGAAACCCCACGTCGTATCCTGTTAATGGTGAAAGCAGGTGCAGGCACTGATGCTGCTATTGACTCCCTGAAGCCGTATCTTGATAAAGGCGACATCATCATTGATGGCGGTAACACCTTCTTCCAGGACACTATCCGTCGTAACCGTGAACTGTCCGCCGAAGGCTTTAACTTCATCGGTACTGGTGTTTCCGGCGGTGAAGAGGGTGCCTTGAAAGGTCCTTCTATCATGCCTGGCGGCCAGAAAGAAGCGTATGAGCTGGTTGCACCAATTTTAACTAAAATCGCCGCTGTTGCTGAAGATGGCGAACCGTGCGTGACCTACATCGGTGCTGACGGTGCGGGTCATTACGTGAAAATGGTGCACAATGGTATTGAATACGGCGACATGCAGCTGATTGCTGAAGCCTATTCTCTGTTAAAAGGCGGTCTGAACCTGTCTAACGAAGAGCTGGCCACTACTTTCACCGAGTGGAACGAAGGCGAGCTGAGCAGCTACCTGATTGACATCACCAAAGATATCTTCACCAAAAAAGATGAAGAGGGTAAATACCTGGTTGATGTGATCCTGGATGAAGCAGCGAACAAAGGTACCGGAAAATGGACCAGCCAGAGTTCACTGGATCTGGGGGAACCACTGTCGCTGATCACCGAATCCGTATTCGCTCGCTATATATCTTCTCTGAAAGATCAGCGCGTTGCGGCATCCAAAGTGCTTTCCGGACCGCAGGCTAAACTGGCTGGGGATAAAGCAGAATTCGTTGAGAAAGTCCGTCGCGCACTGTACCTGGGCAAAATAGTCTCCTACGCGCAGGGCTTCTCTCAACTGCGTGCCGCGTCTGATGAATACAACTGGGATCTGAACTACGGCGAAATCGCCAAGATCTTCCGCGCGGGCTGCATTATTCGTGCACAGTTCCTGCAGAAAATCACCGACGCCTATGCTGAAAACAAGGGTATCGCGAACCTGCTGTTGGCCCCGTACTTCAAAAATATCGCTGATGAATATCAGCAAGCGTTGCGTGATGTAGTGGCTTACGCTGTGCAGAACGGTATTCCTGTACCGACCTTCTCCGCTGCAGTGGCGTACTACGACAGCTACCGTTCCGCGGTGCTGCCGGCTAACCTGATTCAGGCCCAGCGTGACTACTTCGGTGCGCACACGTATAAACGCACCGATAAAGAAGGTGTGTTCCACACTGAATGGCTGGATTAATCTGATTTAACCCAACTGTAAATACAGGCCCGGAGCGCTCCTCCGGGCTTTTTTATTGCCAAAAAATGGGATTCAGTCAGGTCTGATAGCCGGTGTTGTAGCAAATCACGATATACTGACGTTATGCGGAGCCGATACGCCATAATGCTGGCGGTGTGTTCACCCTCAAATGTTTAACCGGAAGAAGTTACAGAGCGAATGAAGATAACTATCTCAGGAACAGGTTACGTAGGTCTATCGAACGGTATTCTGATTGCCCAGCACCATGAAGTGGTCGCTCTGGATATCGTCCAGGCCAAAGTCGAGATGCTGAATCAGAAAAAATCGCCGATTGTTGATAAAGAAATCGAAGAGTACCTGGCGACAAAGCAGCTAAATTTCCGTGCAACGACCGATAAGTATGATGCTTACCGCGACGCGGACTACGTTATCATCGCGACACCAACTGACTACGATCCGAAGACCAACTATTTCAACACCTCCAGCGTCGAGTCTGTGATCCGCGACGTGGTTGCAATTAATCCAAATGCGGTAATGGTCATTAAGTCCACCATCCCCGTTGGTTTTACGAACTCCATTAAAGAACAGTTGGGTACCGACAATATCTTCTTCTCGCCGGAGTTCCTGCGTGAAGGCCGTGCGTTGTACGATAACCTTCATCCGTCGCGTATTGTTATTGGCGAACGTTCTGAGCGCGCGGAGCGCTTTGCTGCGTTGCTGCAGGAAGGTGCGGTGAAGAAAGATATTCCAACGCTGTTTACTGACTCGACTGAAGCAGAAGCCATCAAACTTTTTGCTAATACTTATCTGGCGTTACGCGTGGCCTATTTTAATGAGTTGGATAGCTATGCAGAAAGCCTTGGTCTGAACTCACGCCAGATTATCGAAGGGGTGTGTCTGGATCCGCGTATCGGTAATCACTACAATAATCCGTCATTCGGCTATGGTGGCTACTGTCTGCCGAAAGATACTAAGCAGTTGCTGGCTAACTACGCGTCTGTACCGAATAACATTATTGGCGCGATCGTTGATGCGAACCGTACGCGTAAGGACTTCATTGCAGATTCTATTCTTGCGCGTAAGCCTAAGGTGGTCGGCGTGTATCGTTTGATCATGAAAAGTGGCTCTGATAATTTCAGGGCATCCTCTATTCAGGGAATCATGAAACGCATTAAAGCTAAAGGCGTACCGGTTATTATTTATGAGCCCGTGATGGAGGAAGATGAATTTTTCCACTCTCGGGTAGTTCGTGATCTTAATGCGTTCAAAAATGAAGCAGATATTATTATTTCTAATCGTATGACGTCAGAGTTGGCTGATGTTGCAGAAAAAGTGTATACACGCGATCTGTTCGGTAGCGATTAATCCTCCTCCCCACAAAAAAGGCCTTATTAAAGGCCTTTTTATTCTAAATCGATCAGTAATTATTCTTTGTAGAAATCACGGTACCAGTCAACAAAGTTCTTCACCCCATCTTTAACCGTTGTTTGAGGTTTAAAACCAATAACATCATACAGTGCTTTAGTATCTGCGCTGGTTTCCAGTACATCGCCAGGCTGTAGCGGTAGCATATTTTTCGTAGCTTCAATGCCCAGTGCATCTTCAAGGGCTCGGATGTAGTCCATTAACTCAACTGGTGAGCTATTACCGATATTATAAACCCGATACGGCGCAATGCTGGCCGCTGGTGTTCCTGTTTCAACGGTCCACTGATCGTCTGATTGCGGAATGACATCCTGCAGGCGAATGATTGCTTCGGCGATATCATCAATATAGGTAAAGTCACGCTTCATTTTGCCGTAGTTATAGACGTCAATACTTTTTCGTTCCAGTATCGCTTTGGTGAACTTGAACAGCGCCATATCCGGGCGACCCCAAGGGCCGTACACGGTAAAGAAACGTAGCCCGGTGGTGGGCAATCCATACAGATGGGAATAAGTATGGGCCATCAGTTCATTGGCTTTTTTGGTTGCCGCATACAGAGATACGGGGTGATCGACGGAATCATCCGTTGAGAAAGGCATTTTGCGATTCAGACCGTAAACCGAACTGGAGGAGGCATAGAGTAAATGTTGAATTTTATTATGGCGACACCCTTCCAGTATGTTCAGAAAACCTGTGAGATTTGAGTCTGCGTAGGCATGTGGATTTTCGAGCGAATAACGTACGCCAGCCTGGGCGGCAAGATGAATCACACGTTCGAAATGCCCGGATATGAAGAGCTCAGCCATGCTTTCCCGGTCGGCTAAATCAATCTTATGAAAATGGAAACCGGGATGTACCAGTAACGCCAGACGAGCCTGTTTAAGACTGACGTCGTAGTAATCGTTCAGATTATCAATACCGACGACTTGATGGCCTGCCTCAAGGAGGCGTTTGCTAACGTGGAAGCCGATGAAACCAGCGGCGCCCGTAACCAGGTATTTCATGTTCGTTCCTCTTTTGGCTAAAGGGGAGCCAGGCACCAGTAGGTGCGACGAAAAATGGAATGATACCGTTAGATGACAAAAAAGCTAATCGTTATCTTTTTTCATGCTTGCCATTTTTACTGGTCAGCTATTATATATTCACATAGTGAATTTAACGTACGGAAGCGTTAGGCATGCCCGTTGACTACTATTTAACCTTTCGTTCGATATTTTGCTCAGAGTCGGAACCCAGAGTATTGACACTTTTAGTAAACCACTTCTTTTTTCAGTAGTGATTAAAATACCAATTAAAATCACTTAAATAATCTGTTTTTTTTATCAATAATCCTATGGCATTAAACATATTTATGACTAAACTAATGCCAGTTTTAGTCTTTCCTCATTTAGGATATCTATGTCTGTGAGTGATAACAACGTATCCGGGCGCAGTAACGATCCGGAGCAGATTGATCTGATTGATTTATTGATGCAGCTGTGGCGTGGGAAATTGACGATTATTGTTGCTATCGTTATTGCTATTGCCTGTGCTGTCGGTTATTTAGCGGTTGCTAAAGAGAAATGGACCTCTACAGCGATTATCACTCAACCGGATGTTGGACAGATTGCCACGTATAACAACGCACTCAATGTGTTGTATGGTGCCAGCGCGCCTAAGGTGACTGAACTTCAGACAAACGTTATTGGTCGTTTCAGTACCTCTTTCTCTGCATTGGCGGAAACGCTGGATAATCAGGAAAAACCGGAAAAACTGTCGATTGAGCAGTCTGTAAAAGGCCAACAACTGCCGTTAGCGGTTTCTTATGTTGGTGCTTCCCCAGAAGAAGCTCAGCGTCAACTTGCTGAATATATTCAACAAATAGATGAAAAGGTTGCCAAAGAACTGGAGCTTGATCTTGCTGATAATGTCAAGTTGCAAACAGCTACGCTGCAAGATTCTCTGAAAACTCAGGAAGCGGTTGCTCAGGAACAAAAAGATCTGCGAATTAGGCAAATTCAGGAAGCTTTGCGTTATGCAGAACAGGCTGGGGTAATTAAGCCACAAATTCAGCAAACTCAGGATGTCACGCAGGACAGTATGCTATTGCTGGGCAGTGATGCACTGAAATCAATGATTGAACACGAAGCGACTCGTCCCTTGATCTTCTCTGGTAATTACTACCAGACCAAGCAAAACCTGCTGGATATTGAGGCGTTAAATCTTGAAAAGGCAAAACTGCACTCCTACCGCTATGTGATGAAACCAACGTTACCGATTCGTCGTGATAGCCCCAAAAAATCAATAACTTTGGTGTTGGCGGTTCTGCTCGGCGGGATGATTGGTGCCGGGATCGTGCTGGGGCGAAATGCGCTGCGCAACTATAAAGACAAAGCCGAATAAGCGCTCATCTCAATAACAAAAAAAACCGGGCTCGCCCGGTTTTTTTTACGTCTACAGATTACTGATGTCTTTTGCGTAAATTCTCAATCACCGTCGTCAGGTCGAGGTCCTGATCCTGCAGCAGAACCAGCAGGTGATACATCAGATCAGAGGCTTCATTGGTCAGTTCGAAACGATCGTTCACGGTTGCGGCCAGCGCGGTCTCTACGCCTTCTTCACCCACTTTTTGCGCAATGCGTTTGGTGCCGCTGGCATACAGCTTCGCAGTGTAGGAGCTTGCCGGATCAGCGGTTTTACGTTCGGCCAGTAGTTGCTCCAGTTGATACAGGAACAGCCACTGGTGGCTGGCATCGCCAAAGCAGCTTGAGGTGCCTTTATGGCAGGTCGGGCCAATCGGGTTAACCAGTACCAGCAGGGTGTCGTTGTCGCAGTCGGGCGCGATGCTCACCACGTTCAGGAAGTGACCGGAGGTTTCACCCTTGGTCCACAGGCGCTGTTTGGTCCGCGAGAAAAAGGTCACTTTGCCGCTTTCAAGCGTTTTATCCAGTGCTTCCGGGTTCATATAACCCAGCATTAGTACCTCACCGGAAACCGCATGCTGCACGATGACTGGCATCAGTCCGTCGGTTTTTTCCCAGTCCAGCTCGCGGCATTGTTGCTTCGTTAACATATCCTGATCTCCACGCCCTGTGTTGCCAGGTACGCTTTTAATTCGCCAATATTAATAATTTGCTTGTGAAAGACGGAAGCGGCAAGCGCGCCGTCAACGTCGGCATCCCGGAAGGCTTCAAGGAAGTGTTCCATGGTGCCCGCGCCGCCGGAGGCAATCAGCGGTACGTGGCAAACGTCGCGCACTTTTATCAGCTGTTCCAGATCGTAGCCGTTGCGTACGCCGTCCTGGTTCATCATGTTCAGGACGATTTCGCCTGCGCCGCGTTTTTGTACTTCCTGCACCCAGTCCAGCGTTTCCCACTGCGTGACGCGGGTACGGCTTTCATCCCCGGTATATTGATTAACATGATATTTGCCGGTTTCGGCGTCATACCAGGTATCAATGCCTACCACGATACACTGCACGCCAAAGCGGTCAGCCAGACGAGTGATAAGCTCCGGTTCGGCCAGCGCCGGGGAGTTGATAGAGATTTTATCCGCCCCGAAGGAGAGGATGCGCGCCGCATCGTCGATGGATTTAATGCCACCGGCAACGCAGAACGGAATATCGATCACTTCCGCCACGCGAGATACCCAGCTTTTATCCACTACGCGGCCATCGCTGGAGGCGGTGATATCGTAGAACACCAGTTCATCTGCGCCTTCATCGGCATAGCGTTTTGCCAGCGGGACAATGTCACCAATAATCTCGTGATTGCGAAACTGGACGCCTTTTACCACCTGTCCATCACGAACGTCCAGACAAGGAATTATGCGTTTTGCCAGCATTGAATGGCCTCCTCAACGGTGAACTTACCTTCCAGCAGGGCGCGTCCGACGATCACGCCGCGTACGCCGGTTCCACGCAGGGCTGCTACGTCCTCGATCCCGCCAATGCCGCCAGATGACTGGAATGCTACCTGCGGATATTTGGCGCACACTTCTTCATAAAGCGCGACGTTTGAGCCAGCCAGCGTGCCGTCGCGGGAGATATCGGTGCACAGCACGTGCTTCAGGCCGACGGGTAAATAGGTCTCAACCAGTTCTTCCAGAGAAACCCCGGAATCTTCCTGCCAGCCGCTAACCGCTACCTGTTTATTACCGCGCTCGTCAATACGAACGTCCAGCGCCAGCACCAGCGCGTCGGCGCCAAAACGGGCAAACCAGCCCTTGACTACCTCGGGGGATTTTACTGCCGTCGAACCTACCACCACGCGCGCCACGCCTGCGTCAAGCAGCGCCGCAACGTCCGCTTCAGTACGCACGCCACCGCCAACCTGTACCGGAACATTGACACCAGCGACCAGCGTTTTAATCAGCGGGATCTGCCGCTGCGCCGGGTCTTTCGCGCCAGTTAAATCAACCAGGTGCAGTACCTCGGCACCCTGAGCTGCGTAATCCTGTAAACGGGGGAGAGGATCGTTGCCATAATCACGTTGCGTTGCGTAATCGCCCTGATGAAGACGCACCACCGTGCCGTCGATTAAATCTAATGCCGGAATAATCATTACATCTCCAGAAAGTTTTTCAGCAACTGCGCCCCAGCCGCGCCCGAGCGTTCAGGGTGAAACTGCACGCCAAAGAAATTGTCCTTTTGTACTGCCGCGGTAAACGGTTCGCCGTAATGGCACTGGGCAATGGTCCACGGGTTCACCGGCATAGCATAGCTGTGTACAAAGTAGAAATATGCGCCATCTTCAATGCCCTGGAACAGACGATTTCCTGCCTGCGGATAGACGCGATTCCAGCCCATATGCGGCAGCGGCAGACCGAAATCGGTCATCTTCGGAACGTCCTGCTCAATAATGCCCAGCAGAGAGACACCGTTACTCTCTTCGCTGCGGCGGCCAAGCAGTTGCATGCCTAAACAGATCCCCAGTACCGGTTGCGTACAAGCTTTAATCAGTTCAATCAGTTCACGCTCGTGCAACTGGTCCATAGCCGCCTGGGCGGTACCGACGCCCGGCAGAAACAGTTTATCGGCACGCAGCACCACGTCCGGGTCACGGCTGACAACCGGGTCGTATCCATGGCGCGCGACGGCGGATTTCACCGAGTGCAGATTGGCGCAGCCGGTATCAAGGATCACCACGTTCATTACAGCACTCCTTTCGAGGAGGGCAGCGTATCACCTTCTACGCGAATAGCCTGACGCAGCGTACGACCAAAGGCTTTAAACAGGCTCTCCACACGGTGGTGGTCATTTTTCCCTTTGGTTTTCAGGTGCAAGGTGACACCCATGGTGTAAGAGAGTGAACGGAAGAAGTGTTCAATCATCTCTGTGCTCAGATCGCCAACGCGCTGGTAGGTAAACTCCGCGCGGTATTCCAGGTGCGGACGCCCCGAGATATCCAGCGCGCAACGTGCCAGGCACTCGTCCATCGGCAGCACAAAACCAAAACGGTTGATACCGCGTTTATCGCCTAATGCCAGCTTTAAGGCTTCACCCAGCGCCAGACCGGTATCTTCAACGGTGTGGTGATCGTCAATATACAGATCGCCTTTGACGGCTATTTCCATGCGAAAACCGCCGTGGGTGGCGATTTGATCCAGCATGTGGTCAAAGAAGCCAACGCCGGTATTGATTTTGCTACGGCCTTCGCGGTCCAGCCAGACTTTGACGTCAATCTGCGTCTCTTTGGTATTACGCTCAACGTGCGCGTAGCGGTCTCGCTTGGTCAACTGCTCGCCGATCATCACCCAGTTCAGGGTGTCGCGGTGGTAGCGTAATCCGCTAATGCCCATGTTTTCTGCGAGCTGAATATCGGTCGCCCGATCACCAATGACGTAGCTGTTTGCCACATCCATGGCCTGTTCAACCAGATACTGCTCAACCAGTTTCATTTTTGGCTTACGGCAATCACACGCGTCCGCTGGCAGGTGCGGGCAGATCAGCACCTCATCAAACGCGACGCCCTGAGAGGTGAAAATTTGCATCATCAGGTTATGCGGACCGTCAAAATCGGCCTGCGGGAAGCTCTGCGTACCGAGTCCATCCTGGTTAGTAATCATCACCAGCTTAAAGCCGGCTTTTTGCAGCTTCAGCAAAACGGGAACGACGTCCGGCTCGAAGGCGAGTTTGTCAAAGCGATCGACCTGAAAGTCACTTGGCGGTTCGGAAATCAGGGTTCCATCACGGTCAATAAAAAGATACTTCTGGCTCATACTTGCTCCGCACGTAAGGCGTCAATGACGCGCTGGCTCTCTTCGCGGGTTCCGACAGTAATTCGCAGGCAGCCGCTTAATGAAGGTTGTTTATTCTGATCTCGTAAGATAATGCCCTGATCCCACAAAGATTTAAATACGCTGCTTGATGCGGTGAAGCGCGCCAGAACATAGTTGGTTTCAGAGTCGAAAACCTGCTCTACACAGCGAATGGTTTTCAGGTTCTCCACCAGATACTGACGCTCTTGCAGGATCTGCTCTACGCGTTGGCGCATGGCGGAAATCCCTTGTGGCGTCAGCGCCTGGGCGGCGATATCCGCTACCGGGGTAGAAAGCGGGTAGGGAGCAATCACCTTTAACAGCAGATTGATAACCTCTTCATTCGCCAGCGTAAATCCGCAGCGTAAACCGGCGAGAGCAAATGCTTTAGACAGCGTACGTAATACTGCCAGATGCGGATACTCAGACAGCCAGCCTGCCAGCGTAGCCTGCGGACAAAACTCAATATAGGCCTCATCAGCGACCACGATGGCTTTACCCTGCGTCATTTCGAGCAGTGAACGTAGGTCCTGCGGATTTATCAGCTGGCAGGTTGGGTTATTGGGGCTGCATACGTAGACCACCTTCACGCCATCAAGCTTGTCCGCGATGCCTTGTAAATCCAGCTGCCAGTTATCCAGGGTCGGGACGGTGCGGCATTCAACGCCAATCGTTTCGGCGCTGACGCTGTACATGCCGTAAGTCGGCGGACAGTAGAGAATGGCATCTTTACCGGGTTCGCAAAAAGCGCGCACCAGCAGTTCGATCCCTTCATCTGCGCCGCGGCTGACCAGCACCTGTTCTGGTTTGACGCCAGCATATTGTGCGTAATTCTCAATTACGGCTTTCGGCTGACACTCCGGATAGCGGTTCAGCGTCTGCTGGCGTAGCTGGAACTCAACGGCGGTTGGGTACTCATTCGCGTTGAGCCACACGTCCCCGTTACCGCCAAGACGACGGGCAGACTGATAGGGCGTTAACTCGCGAACATTCTTACGGGCTAAATCAGTGACGCTGAGAAAGTTGTCAGTGCTCATGCTTGCTCCTTCAGGGCGTTAACGCGCAGGGTGACGGCATTTTTGTGGGCAGTCAGTCGTTCAGCAGCGGCCAGTGTTTCAATGGTGGAGGCCAGGGCAGAGAAACCTTGGGGAGTTAATTCCTGTACCGTCATCCGTTTCTGAAAATCAGCCAGCCCAAGGCTTGAGCTGGTTGCGGTATAGCCGTAGGTCGGAAGAACGTGGTTGGTGCCGGAAGCATAGTCGCCAGCCGACTCAGGAGACCAGTCACCCAGGAATACCGAACCAGCGCTGGTGATATCGTCAACCAGTTCACGCGCGTTACGGGTCTGAATAATCAGGTGCTCTGGGCCGTAGGCGTTAGAGATGGCCACGCATTGCTCAAGATCTCTGGCGACGATCAGTCGACTGGCGGCGAGCGCCTGACGTGCGGTGTCGGCGCGGGAAAGCTCGGCAAGCTGGCGTTCAACGGCTTTGGCCACGCCTTCGGCAAGCGTAGCGTCTGGCGTCAGCAGGATAACCTGCGAGTCGGGGCCGTGCTCGGCCTGAGAAAGCAGGTCGGAAGCAACAAAGTCAGGCGTCGCGCCGCTGTCGGCAATAACCAGCACTTCAGACGGGCCCGCAGGCATGTCGATAGCCGCGCCGTCAAGACGTTGGCTGACCTGACGTTTGGCTTCGGTCACATACGCATTGCCTGGCCCGAAGATTTTATCGACCTTAGGAATAGATTCGGTACCCAGCGCCAGCGCGGCAATGGCCTGCGCGCCGCCCACGTTGAACACCTCTTTTACACCACACAGTTGCGCGGCGTAGAGGATTTCATCGGCAATCGGCGGCGGTGAGCAGAGCACCACTTTTTTGCAGCCGGCGATACGCGCCGGGGTCGCCAGCATTAATACGGTCGAGAATAGCGGTGCCGATCCCCCAGGAATATACAGCCCCACGGAGGCGATAGGGCGAGTAACCTGCTGGCAGCGCACGCCTGGCTGAGTTTCAATATCCACCGGCGGCAGAATTTGCGCGGTGTGGAACGCATCAATATTACGCACCGCCGCCTGCATGGCTTGTTTCAGCTCTTCGCTCAGGCGGCTACTGGCTTGCTGAATTTCTTCTTCGGTGACGCGCAGCGCGCCGACCTCGGTTTTGTCAAACTTCGCACTGTATTCACGCAGCGCCCGGTCGCCGTTATTTTTGACGTTCTCAAGAATCTCGGCCACCGTGCGGCTGATGCTTTCAGAGGCGGATATCGCCGGGCGCATCAGCAGTTCGCGCTGCTGCTCGGGGCTACAGCTATTCCAGTCGATCAGGGTATTGAAGCTCATGGCTATCACTCCATCATCTTCTCAATCGGCAGCACCAGAATTGAGCTGGCGCCGAGCGCTTTCAGTTTTTCCATCGTTTCCCAGAACAGGGTTTCGCTGCTGACCATGTGCATGGCTACGCGCTGCTGGTCACCCGCCAGTGGCAGAATGGTAGGGCGCTCAGCGCCTGGCAGTAGGGCGATGACTTCGTCCAGACGTTCGCTCGGTGCGTGCATCATGATGTATTTTGATTCACGTGCCTGAATGACCCCCTGAATACGGGTCAGCAGTTTGTCGATCAGTTGTTGCTTGGCTTCGGCCATTTCGCCGTCGCGCTGAATCAGGCAGGCTTTAGAGCGGTAAATCACTTCCACTTCACGTAGACCGTTGGCTTCAAGTGTGGCTCCGGTTGACACCAGATCGCAAATCGCATCAGCCAGACCTGCGCGGGGAGCGACTTCTACAGAGCCGTTTAACAGACAGGATTTAAACGACACCCCTTTTTGGTCAAGATAACGTTTAAGCAGGTGTGGGTAAGAGGTAGCGATACGCTTACCGTTCAGCGCTGCCGGGCCATCCCAGGCTTCATCAACCGGGGTAGCCAGCGAAAGACGGCAGCCGCCGAAGTCCAGACGACGCAGGGTAAAATAGCGTGGATCTTCACCCTGTGCCCGGCGGTTGAGCAGTTCCTCTTCGAGAACGTTTTCCCCGATGATGCCGAGATCAACGACGCCGTCCATCACCAGACCCGGGATATCGTCATCACGCACGCGCAGAATATCGATCGGCATATTCTCAGCCATCGCGATCAGGCGCTGGGTGTGAAGATTAATTTTAATGCCGCAACGGGCCAGCAATTCGCGTGAATCATCGCTTAAACGACCTGATTTCTGCATAGCTATGCGTAAACGGGTGTTATCTAACATTCTTTATTCCTCGTTATCCTGTCTGAATCAGTTTGGGTCACGCACAAAAAAAAGCCCCCGGAAGAAATCTTCCGGGGGCTTTCTCATACGCTCATGCACCGCTGGAAGATTTAAATGTCTCCCAGCACACATCGCCTGAAAGACTAGTCAGGATGATGGTGATGATGGTGTTTGAATTGAGCGCGTGTCATAAATTTTCTCGATGAATGTTTATTCATTTGATGTCTTTTAACCTAAACCACTTTAGCTACGGAAAGCAAGGGCTTTTTTTGATCATTAATTCATTTCATATTGATACTATGAATTGTCAGCCACTGTGGGCTAGCGTAGCCTTGCGTTATAGGCCAAAAGTCAGGAGAGAAGGCATGAAAAAGGTCGCAATTGTCGGTTTAGGTTGGTTAGGCATGCCGTTAGCTATGTCGCTGGCGGCGAGAGGCTGGCAGGTTACCGGCAGCAAAACCACATTGGATGGGGTGGAAGCGGCCCGCATGAGTGGTATAGAGAGCTACTCGCTGCGCCTGGAGCCTGAACTGGTCTGTGAGACAGACGATCTCGACGCACTGATGGACGCCGACGCGCTGGTTATTACGCTACCTGCGCGCCGTAGCGGTCCGGGGGAGACATTTTACCTGCAGGCTATGCAGGAGCTGGTCGACAGTGCGCTGGCGTACCGTATCCCGCGGATTATTTTTACCAGTTCGACGTCGGTCTATGGCGATGCACAAGGCATCGTGAAAGAAGGGACTCCGCGTAACCCGGTCACGGCAAGTGGTCGCGTTTTGAAAGAACTTGAAGACTGGTTGCACAATTTACCCGGCACTTCGGTGGATATTTTGCGCCTGGCCGGACTTGTCGGCCCGGGAAGACATCCCGGTCGTTTTTTCGCTGGCAAGAAGGCGCCAGATGGACACCATGGCGTCAATCTGGTGCATCTGGATGATGTGGTTTCCGCCATCTCTTTGCTGCTGCAAGCGCCAAAAGGGGGACACATCTATAATATATGTGCGCCTATGCATCCGGCGCGCAATGTGTTCTATCCACAGATGGCCCGCCAGTTGGGGATGGAGCCGCCGGAATTTCGTGGCAATGAGGATAACGGTAAAGGTAAAGTCATTGATGGCAACCGTATTTGTAACGAGCTTGGGTTTGAGTACCAGTATCCTGACCCGCTGGTGATGCCGATGGAGTGACAGACCAGCAGAGTGCCGCTGATACCGCCAGGGGGCGAGTATGAAACCACTGCTGGACGTTCTTATCATCCTCGATGCGTTGGAAAAAGAGGGCAGTTTCGCTGCGGCGTCGGCAAAATTGTTTAAGACGCCGTCTGCGCTTAGCTACACCGTCCATAAGCTGGAAAGCGATCTTAATATTCAGCTACTCGATCGCAGCGGACATCGGGCTAAGTTTACCCGTACCGGACAGATGCTGCTGGAAAAGGGGCGGGAGGTGTTGCACACCGTCCGCGAACTCGAAAAGCAGGCGATTAAACTTCATGAAGGTTGGGAGAATGAACTGGTTATTGGCGTAGATGATACGTTTCCCTTTTCGCTGCTGGCCCCACTCATCGAATCTTTCTATCAACACCACAGTGTGACGCGCCTGAAATTTATCAATGGCGTGCTGGGCGGCTCCTGGGATGCCCTCACTCAGGGGCGGGCGGATATTATTGTCGGCGCCACGCATGAGCCGCCTGCCGCGAGCGAATTTGGCTTTGCGCAGCTAGGAGTTCTGGAGCAGGTGTTTGTGGTTGCGTCGCATCATCCGCTGGCGCAGGAACAGGAGCCGTTGAATCGTCGCACTATTCGGCGTTTTCGCGCGATTGTGGTGGGCGACAATGCACAGCATGCTAACGTCTCCGGCTCTCAGGTGCTTGACGATCAGGAAGCCATCACCGTTTTTGACTTCAAAACCAAGCTGGAACTGCAAATCAGTGGTCTGGGATGCGGCTATATTCCGCGCTATCTGGCGCAGCGATTTCTGGAGAGCGGCGCTCTGATTGAGAAAAAGGTAGTCGCACAAATTATCTTTGAACCCGTGTGGATAGGTTGGAATGAACAGACTGCCGGGTTGGCCAGTGCCTGGTGGCGGGATGAGATTTTAGCAAATAGTGCTATTGCGGGGGTGTACGTTAAAACGGCTGCTGATAAATCAATCAGTTAAGAAAAAATATTCTTTTGTAGTAGCTTCAATCTCTTGTTATTTCTCTCCAAATTAGTGCAAAATACGCCGCTTGCAAAAAATGACATTAACCGACGTTTTAATACGCGTCGGTTATTTTTTTGCATCAAACCAATCATTCATAAAAGAGGCCGGGCTTCGTACCGGATAGATACTTACTTAAAAATCGACAGTTGTTGTCGCTGAGGATTAACAAAAAATGGGGCAATTTTTTGCTTACGCGACGGTTTTCGCCGTAATGGGGGATAACCATGTCGCATAACGCTACTCCAAACACCTCTCGCGTGGAATTACGTAAAACGCTTACGCTGGTTCCGGTTGTCATGATGGGCCTTGCCTATATGCAGCCGATGACGCTGTTCGATACATTCGGTATCGTATCAGGAATGACCGATGGTCACGTCCCGACAGCTTACGCCTTTGCACTGATCGCCATCCTCTTTACCGCACTGAGCTACGGTAAACTGGTGCGTCGCTATCCGTCTGCAGGCTCTGCCTACACTTACGCCCAGAAATCCATTAGCCCGACCGTTGGCTTTATGGTGGGTTGGTCGTCACTGCTGGACTACCTGTTCGCACCGATGATCAACATTCTGTTGGCGAAAATTTATTTTGAAGCTCTGGTGCCGTCGATACCGTCATGGATATTCGTGGTGGCGCTGGTGGCCTTTATGACCGCCTTTAACCTGCGCAGCCTGAAATCTGTTGCGAATTTCAACACCGTAATCGTGTTGTTGCAGGTGGTGCTGATTGCAGTGATCCTCGGCATGGTCGTTTATGGCGTGTTCGAAGGGGAAGGTGCCGGTACGCTGGCGAGCAGCCGTCCGTTCTGGTCAGGTGATGCGCATGTGATCCCGATGATCACGGGAGCGACTATTCTGTGCTTCTCGTTCACCGGTTTTGACGGTATCAGCAACCTGTCTGAAGAAACCAAAGACGCTGAACGTGTGATCCCGCGGGCGATTTTCCTGACCGCGCTGATTGGTGGCCTGATCTTTATCGTCTCCACCTATCTGTTGCAGCTGTACTTCCCGGATATCTCACGCTTCAAGGATCCGGACGCTTCGCAGCCGGAAATCATGCTGTATGTCGCTGGTAAGTTCTTCCAGGTCGGCGCGCTGATTTTCTCTACCATTACCGTACTGGCGTCAGGTATGGCGGCGCATGCAGGCGTAGCGCGTCTGATGTATGTGATGGGGCGTGACGGTGTGTTCCCGAAAAGTTTCTTCGGTTATGTCCACCCGAAATGGCGTACTCCGTCCATGAACATCATTCTGGTTGGTGCGATTGCTCTGCTGGCAATTAACTTCGACCTGGTGATGGCGACGGCGCTGATTAACTTCGGTGCGCTGGTGGCGTTTACCTTCGTTAACCTGTCGGTGATCTCCCAGTTCTGGATCCGTGAGAAGCGTAACAAGACGCTGAAAGACCACTTCCAGTATCTGTTCCTGCCAATGTGCGGTGCGCTGACCGTTGGTGCGCTGTGGGTGAACCTGGAAGAGAGCTCAATGGTTCTGGGTCTGATCTGGGCCGCTATTGGTCTGATTTACCTGGCTTGCGTGACCAAAAGCTTCCGTAACCCGGTGCCACAGTACGACGAAGATATCGCGTAATAACTGTATTTAGATAAAAAAAACCGGAGACATGTTCTCCGGTTTTTTTATACGTGGGAGTTATACAATCTCTTGCGCATACTGCCAGAGTGACTTCAGCAGCATCAGTTTCCCTTTGTTATCTGCATATTGCTGGCTCAGCATCTGCAATTCATTGGCGTAATTTTGCAAAAACTCTGGCGTGAATATTTGACGACGATGGTCCAGCCAGCGCTGCTGTTCGGCTTCATCCAGCGTTCCGGGGAAGTTACGTGCGCGGTAGTTAAACAGCAGCTTTTCAATGCGCTTATCGACAAAGGAGATATCCAGCGCCGGTAAATTGCGCGGCTCAGTTTCCAGGACGATTTTCATCGCGGCACGGTCGGCATCGCTGAAAAAACCATTATACAACTGTGCGTCTACGTTATCTGATGGCGTAAAGGGTTCCGCATCGGCGAAGATGGCCACCACTTTGTCGCGAACCTGCGGGTTTTCGCGCAGTATTTTGAGATTATCCAGACAATGCTGGCGGTTAATGCCAAGGCGATCGGCATCTTCCGGGCGCAAGGTATTCGCCTGTGCCAGTACCGGGCATTTGTTGATGTGCACCAGTTTAACCGGCACGGCTGGGTTATCTCCCAGATCAGCTTTAGCAGTGTAGAGCCGCTCACGCAGCGCGTCGCTGTCCAGTTCGAGCAGCGGTGAAATATCACCGGCTAAGTCGACCATAATCACCGCGTTGCGATTCTCAGGATGCCAGGCTAAAGGCGCCACCCAACTGGTGTTGCCGCGCCATGCGCCGAACATCCCCGAAACATGGACCAGCGGCTTCATTTGCGGGACATCAATCAGTGCGGCCAGTTTGTGCTTATTGCGATGGCTGTAGAGATAATCAAACAGGCGCGGCTGGCGCGACTTCACTAATTGCGCCATCGCAATTGTGGCGTATACGTCGGCCATCGCATCGTGGGCATTGGCATGTTCAATACCGTTGGCTTTGGTCAAATGCTCCAGGCGAAAGCTGGGTAAGCCGTCGTCGTTTTCCGGCCAGTTAATTCCTTCAGGACGCAAGGCATAGCAGGCGCGCATCACATCCAGCAGATCCCAGCGTGAATTATCGTTCTGCCAGCTCCAGGCGTAGGGATCGTAGAAATTGCGATACAGGATGTTGCGCGTCACTTCATCATCGAAGCGCACGTTGTTATAGCCCAGGATACAGGTTTTCGGCACGGTGAACAGGGCGTGGATGCGCGCAGCAAAGGCGGCTTCATTTTCTCCTTTTTCACGCGCTTCCTGCGGTGTGATACCGGTTATCAGCACCGCCTCAGGCTGCGGCAGATAGTCGTCTGCGGGTTTGCAATAAAAGACTTCAGGTTCACCGATGATGTTGAAATCGCTATCTGTGCGGATAGCCGCAAATTGCGCGGGTCTGTCCAGCGCCGGATGGGTACCAAAGGTCTCGTAATCGTGAAAGAGAAAACCAGGTTGCTGCTTGCCGTCATTCATTGTTCAGTTATGTCCGGGATCAATTTAGCGCTCGTCCAAGAATACCAAAAAATAGCGAGGTAATCAGCAAAGCGATTATCAATGCTGAATGATGTACGCAATAAAATTGAGATGAACAGGCTTTAATAGAATTGATTAATAAATTTTGCACTGTTAAGGGAAATTACTGGAATAAATTGTCTGAAATCTATGAGCTGATAAATAATATAAATGAGAACCATTATTGTTATTTGGTGCTGATTTGTTGTGTTCTGGAAATTTTAAAATTCTTTTATAAACAATGGGTTTTTATTTTGGCGGTTAGCTGCTCTATATTCTAATGAAATGTGAGTGAGGTTAAAAATTAATAATTTAAACACCATATAATAATTGGATATATCTAATAACAGGAGGTTATATGAGCATTAGTCGGCGTAATTTTTTGCGAGGAGTGGGTATCGGTTGCTCAGCCTGCGCGATAGGCAGTTTTCCGCCAGGCGCACTGGCGCGAAATTCTCCAGAGAGCATTAAGGGGAAAACATCTCTGACGCCAAGCTTGTGCGAAATGTGTTCTTATCGTTGCCCAATACAGGCACAGGTAATTAATAACAAGACGGTTTTTATTCAGGGGAACCCTAATGCGCCTCAACAAGGCACGCGTGTCTGCGCGCGAGGAGGCAGTGGTGTTAGCCTGGTCAACGACCCGCACCGTATTGTCAAACCCATGAAACGCACAGGGCCTCGCGGCAGCGGAGAATGGCAGGTTATTAGTTGGGAACAGGCTTACAAAGAAATTGCCGAAAAAATGACGGCAATAAAAGCGCAGCATGGTCCTCAGGGGGTCGTATTCTCTTCCAAATCTGGTTCGCTTTCGGGTCATTTATTTCAGCTGGCAACGGCATTTGGATCGCCAAACACCTTTACGCATGCGTCGACATGCCCTGCCGGAAAATCGATTGCCGCCAAAGTGATGATGGGCGGCGATTTGGCTATGGATATCGCCAATACCCGTTATATGGTCTCTTTTGGCCACAATCTCTATGAAGGTATTGAGGTTGCCGAAACGCATGAACTGATGACCGCGCAGGAAAAGGGCGCAAAAATGGTCAGCTTCGATCCCCGTTTGTCAGTTTTCTCCAGCAAGGCGGATGAATGGCATGCGCTCAAGCCGGGCGGCGACTTGCCGGTGTTAATGGCCATGTGTCACGTCATGATTAATGAACATCTGTATGACGCGGACTTCGTAGCGCGCTACACCACAGGGTTTGACCAACTGGCCGAAGCGGTACAAGAGACCACGCCGGAATGGGCGCAAAATCAAGCTGATGTGCCTGCTGATGTTATTGTTCGTGTCACCCGCGAAATGGCCGCCTGTGCGCCTCATGCTATCGTCAGCCCTGGCCATCGCGCGACGTTTTCGCAAGAAGAAATTGATATGCGGCGTATGATTTTCACCCTCAATGCGCTGCTGGGAAATATTGAGCGTGAAGGCGGCTTGTACCAGAAAAAAGCCGCGGCAACCTACAATAAGCTGGCCGGAGAGAAGGTCGCTCCGGTGCTGGCAAAACCTGATGCCAAATTGCCCAAGCCAACGGCGCAGCGCATCGATTTGGTTGCCCCACAATTCAAGTACATCGCGG
The DNA here is from genome assembly GCF_013784065.1 of Citrobacter sp. RHBSTW-00599. Classification (NCBI taxonomy): domain Bacteria; kingdom Pseudomonadati; phylum Pseudomonadota; class Gammaproteobacteria; order Enterobacterales; family Enterobacteriaceae; genus Citrobacter; species Citrobacter sp. RHBSTW-00599. The sequence continues at coordinate 1,968,700 of NZ_CP056717.1, forward strand.
CGGGCGGCGGCGTGGTGCAAAGCATCATCGATGCCGTGTTAAACCAGACGCCGTATCCGGTGAAGGGATGGATTATGTCCCGCCACAATCCTTTCCAAACAGTGACCTGTAGGCCTGATCTGGTCAAAACCGTCGAACAACTCGATCTGGTGGTCAGTTGCGATGTCTATTTAAGCGAAAGCGCGGCATATGCCGATTATCTGTTACCCGAATGCACCTACCTTGAACGCGATGAAGAAGTCTCTGACATGTCGGGCCTGAATCCGGCCTATGCCCTGCGCCAGCAGGTTGTAGAGCCGATTGGGGATGCGCGTCCGAGCTGGCAAATCTGGAAAGAGCTGGCCGTGCAGTTAGGCCTTGGGCAGTTCTACCCCTGGCAGGATATGCAGACGCGGCAGTTGTACCAGCTTAATGGCGATCATGCGCTTTCCGCTGAACTGCGTCAGAAAGGATATCGGGAGTGGGGTGTTCCGCTGCTGCTGCGGGAACCTGAAGCAGTGCGTCAGTTTGTGGCGCGTTATCCGGGCGCGGTGGCGGTTGACGGCGACGGTACCTATGGCGAGCAACTGCGCTTTAAATCCCCGTCTGGAAAAATTGAACTCTACTCTGAAGAGCTGGAAGCACTTTTGCCTGGCTACGGTATTCCGCGCGCCCGCAATTTTGCCCTCAAAGGCGACAATGAACTCTATTTTATTCAGGGAAAAGTTGCGGTGCATACCAACGGCGCGACGCAATATGTACCACTGCTGAGTGAGCTGATGTGGGATAACGCGGTGTGGATCCACCCGCAAACGGCCCGTGAAAAAGGCATCAAAAACGGCGATGAGATTTGGCTGGAAAATGCGACCGGTAAGGAAAAAGGCAAAGCGCTGGTTACTGCCGGAATACGACCCGATACGCTGTTCGTTTATATGGGATTTGGCGCCAAGGCGGGAGCTAAAACCGCGGCGACGACGCACGGTATTCACTGCGGTAATTTGCTTCCGCATGTTACCAGTCCGGTTTCCGGTACGGTGGTGCACACCGCTGGCGTCACGCTTCGTCGGGCATGAGAAAGGAGAACATCATGAATCAATCAACAAACCCTTATGTCATGCTGCATGACGAGAAACGCTGTATTGGCTGTCAGGCGTGTACGGTTGCCTGCAAGGTACTGAATGACGTGCCGGAGGGATTTAGTCGCCTACAAGTGCAGATCCGTTCACCCGAACATGAACCCGAAGTGCTGTCCCACTTCCAGTTTGTTCGCGTTTCCTGTCAGCATTGTGAAGATGCGCCGTGCGTCAGCGTCTGTCCTACTGGCGCTTCATTTCGTGACGAAAATGGCATTGTGCAAGTGGATAAGTCTCGCTGTATTGGCTGTGACTACTGCGTTGCCGCTTGCCCGTTCCATGTCCGCTACCTCAACCCACAAACGGGGATTGCCGACAAATGTAACTTCTGCGCCGATACTCGCCTGGAGGTCGGACAATCGCCAGCCTGCGTTTCCGTTTGTCCGACGGATGCGCTGAAATTTGGTCGTCGTGATGACCCGGAAATTCAGCACTGGATTAATCAAAAAGAGGTTTATCGCCAGCAAGATACGCGTAGCGGCCCGGTAAGTGTCTATCGGCGTAAAGAGATCCATCAGGAGGGTAATGTATGAATTCTATCTGGGGAGCAGAGCTTAACTATGCGCCGGACTACTGGCCGCTGTGGCTCATTTATGCAGGCGTTATTATTGTGCTGATGATTGCGGGTCTGGTCACACACGCGCTGTTACGTCGGATGCTGGCACCCAAAACGGCAACCGGGGAAGAGCATCGGGACTACCTCTATTCGCTGGCGGTCCGCCGCTGGCACTGGGGTAATGCGCTGCTCTTTATCCTGCTTCTGCTGAGCGGCCTGTTTGGCCACTTTTCTGTCGGACCGGTGGCCTTAATGGTGCAGGTACATACCTGGTGTGGCTTCGCATTGCTGGCCTTCTGGGTTGGCTTTGTGTTAATAAACGCAACCAGCGGCAACGGCTGCCATTATCGCGTGAAATTTAGCGGGTTGATATCACGCTGCCTACTGCAAACGCGCTTTTATCTGTATGGCATTATGAAAGGTGAGCCGCACCCGTTTGCCGCAACGGCAGAGGACAAATTTAACCCGCTGCAACAGCTGGCCTACCTGGCCATCATGTACGCACTGGTTCCACTACTGATCATCACCGGGTTGCTATGTCTCTACCCGCAGGTGGTAGGGGCGGGGCCGGTGATGCTGGTGCTGCATATGGCGTTAGCGATTGTGGGCTTACTGTTCATCTGCGCGCATATTTACCTGTGCACGCTGGGTGACACACCGGGGCAAATTTTTCGCAGTATGATCGATGGTTATCACCGCCATCGCAGTCATCACGCAGAGACCGTGCCGCGTAAAGGGTAGTTCCGGCGAGATTTGTCTCTGAAACCCTTTCCTGATAGCAAGAAAATGTGCCTTATGTCACATTTTCTTGCAATTTATCCATGTTTGTTCGACAGAACTTCCGTAAAAAGAACGGCTATTTCTCCCTTTCCTGAGGACATGCTGTTGAAACGCCGTTTGTTTATTGCCGCTTCACTATTAACGATGAGTTTTTCGCCCGCCTGGGCGAGCGATGCCGTGAGCTTCGCCCCACAACCTCCTGCGATTACTGCCGGGGCATGGGTGTTAATGGATTACACCACGGGCCAAATCCTGACAGCCGGTAATGAACACCAGCAGCGCAATCCTGCCAGCCTGACGAAACTGATGACTGGCTATGTTGTCGATCGCGCAATTGACAGCAAGCGTATTAGTCCGACAGATATTGTCACCGTCGGGCGCGATGCATGGGCAAAAGATAATCCGGTATTTGTCGGTTCATCCTTGATGTTCCTGAAAGAAGGGGATCGCGTTTCGGTACGCGACCTCAGCCGTGGGTTAATTGTTGATTCCGGTAATGATGCCTGCGTGGCACTGGCGGATTACATCGCCGGAGGGCAGCCGCAGTTTGTCGCGATGATGAACAACTATGCGCAAAAACTGAACCTGCAGGACACCCATTTTGAAACGGTACATGGTCTGGATGCGCCGGGTCAGCATAGCTCGGCGTACGACCTGGCCGTGCTGTCCCGCGCTATCATCCACGGAGAACCGGATTTCTACCATATGTACAGTGAGAAAAGCCTTACCTGGAACGGCATCACACAGCAAAACCGTAACGGCTTGTTGTGGGATAAAACCATGAACGTTGATGGCCTGAAGACAGGGCATACGTCCGGTGCCGGGTTTAACCTGATTGCTTCCGCCGTCGATGGTCAGCGCCGTCTGATTGCAGTGGTGATGGGTGCGGAGAGTGCGAAAGGGCGCGAAGATCAGGCGCGTAAACTGCTGCAATGGGGGCAACACAACTTCGATACAGTGCAGGTTTTGCGTAGCGGTAAGCAGGTTGGCACTGAACGGATCTGGTATGGCGATAAAGAAAAAATCAGCCTCGGAACCGAGCAGGATTTCTGGATGGCCCTGCCTAAAGCAGAAGTCCCTAACATCAAAGCAAAATATGTCCTTGATAAGAAAGAGCTGGTTGCTCCCATCGCTGCGCATCAACGTGTGGGGGAAATTGAACTCTACGATCGGGATAAGCTGGTGGCACATTGGCCTCTGGTTACGCTGGAATCCGTCGGCGAAGGCGGCGTTTTCTCGCGCCTGAGCGATTATTTCCACCACAAGGCGTAGTTTTTCCTGATGCGTCTGACTGGCAAGAGTGCGAATCTGCTCACATAATAATCACTATTTCCTTGTGGCCGACATAGCCAGAAATTACACTGTATATAAATACAGTGTAACAGTGGAGGTTGTATGGAGTACGAGATAAAGCTGGTCGAAAAACGCATGATTGCCGGTTTCCATATGGTTGGACCGTGGGAACAAACGGTGAAGCAGGGGTTTGAGCAATTAATGAAGTGGGTCGACGGTAAACAGATTGTGCCGTTGGAATGGATTGCTGTTTATTACGACAACCCTGATGTTGTTCCTGCGGAAAAACTGCGCTGTGATACCGTGGTTTCTGTGCCTGAAGGTTTTGAAATCCCGGAAAACAGCGAAGGGGTGATCCTCACAGAACTGGCGGGTGGCGACTATGCTGTCGCCGTTGCGCGCGTTGAGAATCACGATTTTGCGACGCCTTGGTATCAGTTCTTCGAGCGCCTGTTGCAGGATACAACTTATACGATAGCCGCTAAACCCTGCTTTGAAGTTTATATGAACAATGGCATGGAGGACGGTTACTGGGACATTGAAATGTACGTGCCAGTGCAGACGAAGTAACTGTTTGGGGTGTAAATCAGGATGATCTTTTCACGCTAAAAACAGGTACAATTCGCTTCTTTGCTATTCCCTGACGGAGTGCATGAGTGCGTGCAGACAAATCGCTGAGTCCTTTTGAAATTCGTTTGTATCGTCATTATCGTGTGGTGCATGGTATTCGCATTGCGCTGGCGTTTCTCCTTACTTTTCTGTTGGTACGCCTGTTAAACATTCCCGAAGGTACATGGCCTCTGATCACGCTGGTGGTGATCATGGGGCCAATATCTTTTTGGGGTAACGTTGTTCCCAGGGCCTTTGAACGTATAGGCGGCACGATCCTGGGCTCGGTCCTGGGACTGGTTGCCCTGCGTCTGGAACTCTTCTCGCTGCCGTTAATGCTGATATGGTGCGCGGTAGCGATGTTTCTCTGCGGCTGGCTGGCGCTGGGGAAAAGGCCGTATCAGGCGCTACTGATTGGCATAACGCTTGCCGTGGTCGTGGGTGCGCCTGCCGGAGATATGAATACCGCGTTATGGCGCGGTGGTGATGTTATTCTGGGGTCGTTACTGGCGATGCTGTTTACCGGCATCTGGCCGCAGCGGGCCTTTATACACTGGCGTATCCAACTGGCGCATTGCGTCACGGGGTACAATCGGGTGTATCAGGCCGCGCTATCCCCCAATCTGCTCGAGCAACCGCGGCTGGAGAAGCATTTACAACAACTGTTGAGCGACGTTGTCAAAATGCGTGGGCTCATCGCTCCTGCCAGCAAGGAAACCCGCATTCAAAAATCGATCTTTGAGGCTATTCAGACGGTGAATCGCAATCTGGTCTGCATGCTCGAGCTGCAAATTAATGCGCTGTGGGCCAGCCGTACCAGCCACTTTGTCATGTTGAATGCGCATACGCTACGTGAAACTCAGCTCAGGACCCAGCAGGCACTACTGACAATAACCCACGCCTTGTATGAAGGTAATCCGCAGCCGGTGCTTGCCAATACGGAAAAGCTCAATGACACCGTGGCAGAGCTGCGTCAGCTTATTGCTGAGCATAAAGGCGATAATGTCGCAGAAACGCCCATTCACGGCTACGTTTGGTTGAACATGGAGATGGCTCGACAGCTGGAGTTACTCTCACATTTAATCTGTCGCGCACTGCGCAAATAAAGAGCAGATGAGGGGATTGGTTCTACTGCTGCTTCGATTCAGCAAAGATTAGAGGTATGATACTGAAAAAGGCTAAAACCATTGGTAACTGCAATGGCTTTACCCTCGATAACTCAGGTTTCAACCATGCATTGTCGATGCAGATGCAACTTGAAGTATGGCGGGCATGAAAGTAATGTTGACCCACTTTAGCCGTTGTTTTAACGAATCCGAATCTCACATTATCAGGGGTGTAAAAATGGAAACTACCAAGCCTTCTTTCCAGGACGTGCTGGAATTTGTTCGTCTGTTCCGTCGTAAAAACAAACTGCAACGTGAAATCCAGGACGTTGAGAAAAAGATCCGTGACAACCAGAAACGCGTTCTGCTGTTGGACAACCTGAGCGACTACATCAAGCCTGGTATGAGCGTGGAAGCGATTCAGGGCATCATTGCCAGCATGAAAAGCGATTATGAAGATCGTGTTGATGACTACATCATCAAAAACGCCGAGATCTCTAAAGAACGCCGCGATATCTCTAAAAAGCTTAAAGCCATGGGCGAAGTGAAAAACGGCGAAGCGAAAGCCGAGTAACGATTTTATGCTTGTCCGGGTCGCTGCCGTGCGGCGACCCTTATTGCAGTTCGACCCCGCCCGTTACCATGCGTAACAAATGCTGTTCTGGCCAGTGAATCGTAAGTTTTTTCTGCGTCAGCATCCATTTAATGTAATCCACATCATGACGATTTCTGTCCAGCATCAGTCCGACTACGCTGCCGCTGTGCGCGACGTTGACGCCGTATAAATCACATTCTTCCACCAGTGCTAATAGTGAATCAAAATCCGGCTTTGGTAACAGCAATTGGCTGGCGATTGCGCTAAGCGTAGCCGCTTCTCCCAACCGGTAAGGATTTTGACTAATACAGGCTTCCTGTACTTTTTCCCATGCCCGTTGGAGGGCCGCAGCTCCCGCCTGCAAGCCGGAATGACGTGGAATACGGTGATAATCCGCGGTACGCAATGTTTCAGGGCTTTCGAGAACCAGCAGATCGAGTTGAGGCTGAGCTTCACAACCAATTTGCGTGGAAGCGTTGTTATGATCGAAAAGGGTTAGCTTACGAAAAACGGTGCTGTCGGTTGGCTCCAGAGAAACGCAAAGCTGTGCCAGTGTTGGCTCGTCCAGTTGATGACCCAGATAATGCGCTGCGGCGATGGCCGTGGCGGCAATATCCGCAGTGCTGCTGGCCATTCCTTTCGCGATGGGAATGGTTGACTGAACATCTATCCGGATATCCTGACTGAGATGCGCCGGGTACTGCCAGTGCTGTAATAACCTGTCAACCATTGCCCGAGAAAGTGGACGTTCATCTGTCAGCGGTGAGCCTGAAGTGACCTCAACGGTGCTATACCATTCGACCGGGCAGGAGACCAGTTTCTCACTGCCCAGAATCCAGCCCTGGATAAGTTCTCCGCACGATGCGGGACATTGCGCAACAGCCACGTCTTCACCTTTGTGTTCAGCAATCCTCGGCGCATAGTGTCATGGCGATCGCGCTATTACCATGATTTGCCGCAATTTGCGGTGCGGCAATATCAGGCGGGAATGCCCAATGTCACAGTTTCTGATATCGCTAAACGCATAACGTCCTGGGCTATCATCAGCTCTTCATTGGTATTAATCACCGCCACTTTAACCACCGCATTTTCCGTTTGAATAAAGGTGGCGTTACGCTGATTTTTTTCTTCATCAACGGCCAGACCTAAGAAATTCAGGTTGTGGCAAATCGCGGCGCGAGCACGCGCTGAATTTTCACCAATTCCCCCGGTAAACACCAGCGCATCCAGACCGCCCATCTGCATAATATAGCTGCCAATAGTGGCGCGAATCCGCTCGGCAAAAAGCGTCAACGCCAGTGCTGCCTGGTGATTGCCCGTATCTGCGGCATGTTCAACGTCCCGGTAGTCGGGTGAAACACCAGAAACTCCGAGTAATCCGGACTCATTGTTGAGCAATTGGTTGAGCTGCTGCGGGGTTTTGCCTTCACGCAGGGCAATCCACGGCAGAATGGATGGATCAATATCGCCACTTCGCGTGCCCATCATTACGCCAGACTGCGGCGTAAAACCCATGGAGGTATTCACCGAGTGTCCGCCTTTGATAGCGCAGATGCTGCTGCCGTTGCCCAGATGACAACAAACAACCCGCAGGGCGCTGAGCGGCACGCCCAGCTTTTCAGCAAGCTGAGCGCTGACATACTTGTGGCTGGTACCATGAAAACCATAACGACGAATACCGAGTTCTGAGTAGTAGCGCCAGGGCAGGGGATAGATGAAAGAAGGCTCATCAAGGGTCTGATGAAAAGCCGTGTCAAAAACCGCAACGGCTGGCGTTTTCGGCATTAGCTGGCGAAATATCGCAATCCCCAAGGCATTAACCGGGTTATGAAGCGGTGCCAGTTCCGCAAGGCGTTCGATTTCCGCCAGTGTTTCATCAGTTACCCGCGCGGAATCTTTGAAGGATTCTCCACCGTGTGCGACGCGATGGCCAACGCCGTCGATCTCTTCCAGACTGCTGATAATATTGTGGCTGAGCAGTTTTTCCAGTAGCAGCGTTACTGCTTCACGGTGATCGGCTACGGGCAAAGTCTCCTGCCATTTTTGCGCTGGTGCTTTTAGGGTGACCTGCGCATCAGACATACCGATACGCTCGATCAGTCCCTGGCAAATCATTTCACCCTGCGGCATCGCCAGGAGCTGAAACTTAAGCGAGGAACTACCTGCATTAATGGCCATTATTTTGTGAGACATGAAGGTTCCTTTGCATTCAGAAAAATGAACATCTCATCGACCCCGGTATTCTCCAGTGCGCTGGTGACAAATACTTTTTGCGCGCCAGCCTGAACTAACCAACTCTCTACGAGAGAAATACGCTGCGGGCTGGCTAAATCGGCTTTGGTGACGAGGCCGATAACGGGTCGGTTCATCGGGCCAGTAAAACCTGGAGAAAAAGGTGACCACGGCGCGTCAGCATTGAGAACCAGCGCGATGATGTCTGCTTCACAGGCGCTGGCCAGCAGCGCGCTGTACAGGCAGCGGTTTTCGAGATATTCACCCGGTGTGTCTATCGTTGTGGGAGACCAGACAATGGCCTGGGTCTTCTGATAGTGAAGCGCCTCTCCCCGCATGCACTGCGTGAGTGACGTTTTACCGCACTGGCTGGGGCCAATTAGCATTATGCGTTTCATGAGATTATGTCCGGGTGATGGGACAGGCGGTAAAACGCATCATTTCGCCCAGCGTCCGGGTTACCTGTTTCAGCGCGTACTCAACGGCGGAAACATCGCCCGTCAGTACCACAGCGCCGGTAAAACGGTCGAGAAAACCAATCTCTACCGCCCCGGATTTCGTGGCGATATCACAGGCGATGATTGAGGCTTCGCTGGGGGTAATCGTCAGAATACCGATTGCAGAAACCGACTCTGGTAATCCCAGTTTCTTGAACAAATCTTTACCCGGATTAGCGATAAGATGCGCCAGCGTAACCTGCTTGCCAGGAACATATTCCTGAATCATACGATCCGTGGTGGGTTGTCTTTCCATTATCCCTCCACCATCTGTCGCCACATGCTTTCATGCGGACGAGGGATGACTGAACGGTAAACCAACAGACCTTTTTCACCTGCACTTTCACTGGCAACTGTCACTGCGTTATTCACATCAGACACATCGCCAGCGACAACCATGTAGCACTTGCCGCCAATACCAAATGCCATATGGACGCGTACCAGCGTGACATTGGAGGCTTTAACCGCACGGTCGGCGGCGCAGATGCAGGCCGCAACGCTCCATGTTTCAACAATGCCAACGGCCTGACGCTTATCCACGCTGTTTAGTCCGCTGATCGCAGGAAGTACGCTGGCGTGAATGTTGGGTAGTACCAGACTATCAACGAGCATATCGCCAGCAAGAGAAGTTCCGGTGGCGATCGCCTGTTGTACTGCGCCTACGTCACCACCGAGCATGAGCAGAAATTTACCCGGGCAGATGGTCTTGCTGACAAGTAAATTCACATTCGCGCTTTTTAACATGGCATCGCCCGCTTCCATTCCTTTGGCAATGCTGGTGAGTTCTAAAATCCCTATAGCCTGAGACATGATTAACCTCTTATTACCGTGATGGATTGCTCAGTAATTTCGCTGACAATACCGTCAATACTGGCGTGGACAGGTGCGCCTAATGCACCGGACGGCACATCGGCAACGCATTGACCGCGAACAACGTGTTCGCCCTGCTGTACACATGGGATGGCGCTGGCACCAATATGCTGGCGTAGCAACAGCGTCGTTTTATCCGTGGGATAATCAGTCTCAGTCAGTGGCGCATCGTGATACCAGTCGCTAAGGCCCAGTTTGGTAATAAGGCGCTTCACCGGAATAAGCCGATACTTCGCCATTTCATCCTCAGGATTTAACGGCCCTTCATAACGATGGTTGAGCGCCCGTAGCTCGCGTTTAAGCATGCGGTTAATTCGCATCGGTGAAATCCCAACCGGACAGGCTACGCTTTCACATACATTGCATTCTGAACAGGTCAGGGCCGTGAGCAGTAACTGCGGTGTGGCCGCCTGCTGATAATTAACCGCGCGAACCAGCAGGTGCGGCGATAATTCATGGCCGATCAAATGCCTTGGGCACAAATCCGTACACAAACGACACTGCTCGCAAACGGTTTTTGCGACGGAAAGCACGGTGCGTTCATCCTGCATCCGCCGCTGAATCAACGCATGAGACTTTGGTAAAACCAACAGTCCCCCGGTGGTCTTGCTGACTGGGGTATCCAGTGAGGTAATCAGGCCGCCCATCATCGGACCACCGTTAATAAAACCGGGATCGTCAACGGTAGCACCACCGGCCAGTGCCAGAACCTCACGTAAAGACATTCCGATAGGGACGGTAAGAGTGATTGGTCTGGCGACCGCGCCGTTAACGGTCAGGGTACGGCGCGTAACCGGATATTGCTGCTCAACGGCTCTGGCGATGTTGAGTACAGTCTGGACGTTATTGACCACCACGCCGACGCTGACCGGCAGCGCGGCAGGCGGAACTCTCCGGCCCGTTGCCATCCAGATGGTCAAAACCTCGTCACCAGCCGGGTAGACATCAGGCAAAATATGTAAGCGGATCCCGGCAGGCAGAAGGGGCGTTAGCGCATTGATAGCCTTTTGATATTTCTCTTTGAGCGCAATAATACCGGCCCTGGCCCGGGTAGCCGTCATGGCATATTGAACGCCACGGATAAGTCGCTCAGCCTGAACGGCCATCAATTGCTGGTCAACTTTCAGCATCGGTTCACATTCTGCCGCATTGACCAGAAACGTATCGACCTGCGCCTGTAATTTTACGTGAGCAGGAAAGCCTGCGCCTCCGGCCCCGACAACACCCGCTGCGCGAACGCGTTCGCGAATTGTCTGCGCATCATAAAGCGTGGACTCTGCCGTCATGGCTGTCTTCATAATAATTCCTCAAGCAGTTCCTGCATGGCGCTGGCGTCGGCAACACGAGGATTGGTTTGCAGCGTGACATCAGCCAGCGCGGCCTGAACCATCGACGGTATACGTTGTGACCAGGCTTGCTTTCCGTCTTTAAGCGCGTCAGCAAAAGAAGGTAACGCACACTGTTTTTTGAGTAGCTCTATATGACGAATTAGCGCATTCAGTGCCGCCGTATCGTTCGCGTTATCCGGGCATAGGTGGCAGGCTTTAGCGAAACGGGCATAGCGCTTCGCAGCCCGCGGATCGCGGGCATTAAAATGAATGACATGGGTCAGCAGCAGCGCATTGGCAAGTCCGTGGGGCAGATGAAACTGGCCGCCCAACTGATGGGCAATCGCATGATTGATACCCAGACCAGCCTGACTGAATGCCATTCCCGCGAGCGTTGACGCGTTGTGCATTTTTCCTCTGGTTGCCAGGCAGTCGCCTTTGCTGACGGCGACAGGCAGGTACTGGAAGACAATTTGTGCCGCTTTTTCAGCCAGCGCATCGGTGAAGTCGCTGGCTTTCGTGGACACGTAAGCCTCCAGCGCATGCGTTAATACGTCCATGCCGGTATTCGCTGTTATGGCTGGTGGAACGCTGACGACCAGCGTCGGATCAAGGATGGCCATGTCCGGATAAAGCGCATTATTAAATAATGGATACTTAATGCCTTTATCCGGATCGCTAATCACGCAGGCGCTGGTCACCTCCGATCCCGTGCCGCTGGTGGTGGGAATTGCAACGCAGGTTTCAATCTCAATACCGAACTGTCGGCTGAACCAGACGATGGCTTTTGCGGCGTCCAGTGCAGAGCCACCGCCAAAACCAATTACGACGTCCGGTCGTAGGGACTGCATTTGCGCAATCCCTTGTACTACCGTGTTAATGGTGGGATCGGGGGTGATATCGCTGAAAATGCTGATGCGGTTATCCGCTGGCAGCGCGTCGCGCAGCTTTTCAATCAGGGGAGAACGCGCGAGAAAACCATCGCAGATAATCCAGATATGCTTATTCGTGAAGCGCTTAAGCACATCCAGGCTTCCCTGGCCGCTGTACAATCGAGTTTGCAGTGAAAAGCTTTTCATAACGGCCCCATTAGCGAATAGAAAAACCGTTTGTCAGCACGCAACGACGAGAGCGTGCGAAAGTGCGCGCAGATGTCGTTCCTTCGCCGGTCGGCGTTGCGATGGTGAAGGTGGTAAAGCCTTCACCACCAACGCCAATCCCAGCATAAGAGGGGCCATTTTTCACAAAAATGGAGGTCTGAAGCGTGCGCGCGGCAAGGTTCAGACGTGACACATTTTGCGAATGCATAATGGCGGTGTGATGCAATCCCTCTTCAACCTTCAGGGCCAACGTTAACGCGCTGTCAAAATCGCTCACCGTTACGATGGGGAGCATTGGCATCAGTTGCTCGCTGGTAACCCATGGGTCGTCAGCCTTGACGATACCTATCAGTAATCGAGGTGCTTTTGCCGGAACCGGTATTCCCGCGGCTTCCAGTAAGGTTGCCGGGCTTTTCCCTACCAGTTGTTTATTGGCTATTCCTTCTGGTAGACAAACTGCGCGCAGTTTGTCTACCTCTTCGCTATTGAGTCGCATCGCGCCAAAAGACTGCATTTGTTGAACCAGTCGTTCGGCAACGGCATCAACAACAATCAGGCTCTTCTCAGCAATGCAGGGGAGGTTGTAATCAAAGGATGCGCCATTGATGATATCTTCCGCCGCCTTAACCAGGTCGGCTGTTTCATCAACAATGCAGGGGGGATTGCCTGCGCCTGCGCCAATGACTTTTTTCCCGCTTTTCATGCCCATAGCAACAATGCCTGGACCACCGGTAATCGCCAGAACTGCGATTTTAGGGTGCGCCATCATCTGCTGGGTAGCCTCAAAAGTGGGTTCTGTGACCGTGACGACAAGATTCCGAATCCCGCAGCAGCGAAAAGCAATATCTTCAATCATGGTAATCAGCTTCAGTGAGACCGCTTTTGCACCTGGATGTGGGCTAAAATAAACGCTATTTCCCGCAGCCAGCATACTGATGCTGTTGTTAATAATGGTTTCCGTCGGGTTGGTGCTGGGGGCGACGGAACCAATCACGCCAAAGGGTGAATACTCGAATAACACCATGCCGCCGTCACCGGTAAGCGCCGTAGTGGTGAGATCTTCGATACCCGGGGTATTATCCAACGCAGCTTTATTTTTAAGGAACTTATCCTCTTTGTTGCCCATTCCCGTTTCGGCAGCGCTTTCAGCAGCCAATGAAGCAAGGTGAGGCGTCAGCTCTTCTCGCAGGGCGTTAATGATGGCGCTGCGGGTTTTCAATGGACATTGCTGATAACGCAGAAAAGCCTGATGAGCGGCATCGATCGCTTCGCTAACGGACGGAAAAATTCCATTACCCTTAACTTCTGCTTTGGCCGGGGCAAGTTGCTCACTCAAAATGTTACGAATAAGGGTTTCAAGTTCTGAAGTGTTCATTGATGTGTTCTCACGTTAATTGCCGCAATGGCCGTTTCTGCAATGTCCATATCCTGCTCAACGCTTCCCCCGCTGATGCCAAGACCCCCAAGGAGTAACCCCTCACGCCATAATGCGTACCCGCCACCGAAGGTGACGACTTTTCCCTGCATATGGCTTTCCAGACCGTAAAGCGCGGCGCCTGGCTGCACTGCTGATGTCAGCTCATGCGTGGCGGTTTTCATTGCCACGGCGGTCCAGGCTTTTTTCGGTGCCAGTTCGCTACTGACGAGTAATGCGTCAGGCATGCGCCAGGTCACCGTTTGGGTCCCATTCGCATCAACAATGCTGATGACGACCGGAACCTGAAGTTCTTCTGCTCTCGTTACCGCAGCGCGAGTGAGTTGGTGGAGTTCCTGAAAAGACAGAGACATAGCCGGCTCCCTGGTGGCTGATGTACGGATGGCTGCGAGATAACGCTCCGCCACTTTCTGAATAATGTTGTTTTGATGGGCGTCATGATCTTCTGCTCGTGCAAGCGCATATAAGCAGTCGGAGAGGCGATTGATATAACGCATCAGCACGTGTCTGACGGAAATCTCGGTGGAGAGTTCGACCAGTCGCCTCTCTGCGCGGCGGGCCAGCGTGCGGGCAAAGTGCAGACGGCTGGCGGCTTCGCTGCGGCCAGGTAAAATAAAGCTGCGTAGGGGGGGCACTCTCCGCATCGCGGTATCGATGGCGGCTTCCAGCGCGGCAATTTCTTCTGAGCTGATGTAGCGCTGCTCTGGCGCTGGCTGTTCGCTTTCGCTTGCCAGCTCGGCGCTGAACCAAAAAAGCTGCAGTTGAATGTTTTCGAGTAACTGGCGGTGCTGCGGGTTTTTCGCTGCGCAAACACACAGGCTAAGCGCCGCATTAAGTTCGTCCAGCGTACCGTAAGCCTCGACGCGCGGGTGCGTTTTGCTCACGCGTTGCCCGGTAAAGAGGGCCGTTGTGCCGGCATCGCCAGTGCGGGTATAAATCGCCATAGTTCCTCCTAACGAGAAAGCGTGTCGACAATGCCGACGATAGCCAGATCGATGGCCTCATTAGGGCCGGAAAAAACGTGTCTGGCGCTGGAGCCACTGCTGAGTAATACCAGTTCTCCAGTTCCAGCGCCGACAGAATCAACCGCGACTTCATCTCCACTCACAGGGGACGCGGGAAGTTCTCCGTCCGCACTCACCCGACGTACCAGCAACAGTTTCTTCCCCACCAGTGATGGGGATTTTTGCGTGGAAACCACAACGCCTGTAACCCGTGCCAGATGCATAGCTCACTCCTGCTTAATTAATTGGACATTTCGCGTACCGACGGCGTCCTGAGCCAGAGCCGTCACGACACATCGACGACGTAGCACCAGAACGCCCCCCTTCAGTTGGGCGACGTCGGCATAGCTGAGAAGTTTGTCAGGATGCAAAACGATGATTCGCCCCAGCTCGTCACTGAACTCCAGAGGCAGACGCGCGAGTTTTCTAACGGGGATTGCGGGTAACAATCGGTGTTGTAGTGAAATTTTCACGCGGACTCCGCATGCCAGCGCTTCGTGGATCGTTACCACCGACATGTTGTCCGCGCAGCCCTCGGCAATTTGCTCCAGCAATGGCAGGTCCGCCTGCAGGAGGTGGAGCGACGAGTACTGGCAGCACAATGTCCGTGGTTCGATTTCTCGTAACTGCGCGACGCTAAGCGAGAGCGTGCTTTCCGCGCGTTTTTTTAATCGGGAAACAACCTCCTCGATAATGCGTTGCAGCAGTTCGTTGTTCATCGTGGGCTCACCAGTGTGGCAAATGCCTGCGGATTATCTGCGCCCGCAGCATTGGCTTCGTCGGTATCGATATGCATCTCAAGGCGCATATCCGGCGAAACGCGTACGGCGACGTTATCGAAAATCAGTCGACGTTCATCGCCATTAATGGCAACAGAGACTTTATCGCCATGGGAAACGCGCAGGATTAGGGCATCGAGCGGCGACATATGGATATGGCGTTGGGCGACGATTACCCCGGATGCTAAGTCCAGTTCAGCAAATGGACTGATAAGGCGAACGCCTGGCGTGCCCTCGATACTGCCTGACATCCGGAGTGGAGCAGCAATTCCCAACGTACGAGCGTCGGTACGAGAAATTTCGACCTGACTGGTGTTACGCAGTGGGCCGAGTAAGCGCACATTTTTTAACTGACCTTTTGGTCCCACCAGCGTGACGGTCTGGTCTGCTGCATATTGTCCGGGCTGCAGCAGCTCTTTTTTCTCACTAATAGGGTGATTGGGAAACAAGCGGTCGTAATCTTCAGCGCATAGATGGATATGACGATTAGAGATCCCTAGCGGAATAGGGCGCTCACGCATTTCATCCAGAACTTTGGTGACCGTTGTCTCCAGTTGCTGTTTATCCATCACGCTTCACCTCGTTTGCCTGAGTGCAGACAAAGAGAGCGCGGCTCGCCCTTTTGACGGGGGCAGGCAGGGTCAAGACACAGATTGCAGCTAATCAACTCTGCATCTTGTGGCGCTTCGGGCGCTGCATGGTCCTCAGGGATCTCTTCATGTGGTACGACCGGTGTCGGGGCGGGCGCTGGCTCAGACTCAGACTCAGACTCCGGGGTGATGCTATGTGACAGAATGCCATCCCCTGGTCTGGATATGACTTTGTGAGCCACCAGTCCATCTCGCTGGTCAGCGAAACTGACACCGGTGGAAATGGCCGCCTGGACGGAGGCCACATCCCCGATTATCTTGATCACCATCCAGCCTGAACCGTTGGTTTTTTCGAGGCCCACCAGCGTGATGGAGGCGGCTTTCGCCATGACGTCCGCGCAACTGATGGCTAATGCCAGACCACTAACTTCAAGTAATCCCAGTGATTGCTTCACGCTGTGCTCCTTGGTTGCAACGACTTATGCGGATTTAGGTAAAATGGCTTCAACGTCGCTGTGCGGACGCGGGATAACGTGGCAGGATTTCACCTCGCCAACGGCGCTTGCTGCAGCGCAGCCTGCATCTACGGCAGCTTTCACTGCGCCGACATCGCCGCGAACCATAACGGTGATAAGGCCTGAGCCGATTTTTTCGTAACCAACCAACTGCACGTTTGCGGATTTCACCATGGCATCAGCGGCTTCAATAGCGCCGACAAGCCCTTTTGTTTCAACCAGTCCCAGTGCGTTATTCATACTGCTTTTCTCCTGTGGGTTATGAGTGGCATTCCCGAAACGGAATGCCTTTAACCAGCCGCGCAGCGTTATTACCAATGCTGCGTCGGGCATGGTTATCTTGTTGATACGTCAGCGTAAATAGTGGCGCTGATGTGGGTAAGTTTTTATAGTGCACGACCAGTTTTTCGCGACTGCAGCCAATGCCAACCAGCAGTGGCGATTGGCAAGCCGCCAGCCATGCGTTGTGGATAACGTCAGTTGACGGGCTCTCCTGAATCACAAAGGGGATCCCTTCTTCTTCAATACCCAGCAGCACATCACTCCAGACGTCAGTGCAGTCAGCAGTGGCGAAGATAACGATGGCTGGCGTGGTGAGATTACTTTCCATGAGCGAATGCCTTGTACCAGGAGAGAATCAGCCCTGTCGCGACCGCGTTGCGCGGACCTTCGGTGCCTCGAATGTTGCCGCGCCCGGCAACCAGGCGATAGTGTGCCAGCGCATCGGTGACCAGTTGCGGAACTTCAAAGTCCAGGGATGAGCCGCCAACCAGCACCACAAAGGGAATATCCCGAATGTTCCCGGTCGGACTCACCTGACGTAGCGCTCTGAGTGCGTTGGTGACGAAAACGCGTTCCTTAGCGCTGCGGCGAATGGCCCGGACTTTCTCCAGCGCCAGTTCGCCTGGCAGTGGCACCAGTTCATCGGGTTTTACTACGCATACGCGGGCAAAAACCGTTGGTGGGAGAGGTGTAGGGAAGAACTGGACGCTGCCATCTTCGTGGCGAAGATGGAACAAGCTCTCGACTTTAGCCAGCGGGTACTTTTTGATCTCTTCAGCGAGATAACGGTCTTCCAGCCCCAGTTCACGGGCAATAATCATCGTGACCATATCGCCCGCACCCGCCAGGTGCGTGGCAATAATTTCGCCTTTCGGGTTGATGATGGAGGCATCGGTCGATCCTGCTCCGAGGTCCAGAATAGCCAGTGGCCGCGTCGTGCCGGGGGTGGTTAAGGCCCCCAGAATGGCAGCTTCGGCTTCGGCGCCGCCAACCTGGACGTCAATGTTGAGCTTTTGCGTGATTTCCTGAGCAATCATCGCCATTTGCAGGCGGTCTGATTTCACCATGGAAGCAATGCCGACAGCTTGTTCCAGCGAGAACTCACCGGCTAGCCCGCCGGTCACGCTGACGGGAACCGAGGTATCGACTGCCAGCAGGTCCTGAATAAAAATTTCGTGGCTGGGTTTGTTAGTTAATTCAGCCATTGTCTGGCGCACATGCTCCAGCATGCCGCCAATATTGGTCCCAGCCTCTCCGGTGACGTTATCCAGTTTCGGGCATTCACCAACCGCTTTCATAATCGCTTCAGCGCCAGCTGCAACGTCGACCCGTACGGTACGACCCTGCGACTGTAGCTCCAGATTTCCGGCAGGAATGGCTCGTGCTTTCACATCACCTGATGGCGTTTTCACGACCACGGCAGAACGGTTGCCGATCAGCGCCCGCGCCATCGGGACAATGTTTTTAGTCTCGTCGGCGTTGAGGCCAAAGACGGTCGCAATCCCGTAAGGGTTAGAAAGCGTTTCAATGACTTTTCCTGGAATTGCGACCTCAATGGCAGCCAGCATCCCTAACGGGATGCGGTCGATATGAAGGACTTCATCGACGATAGGCAGGGGGTGAGTCAGACGATTACTGACCAATACGCCATCGTCCTGCTGCAAAATAACGCCAGTTAACTGGTATCCGGCGCGGACGGAGGCATTAATCATCGTGGCGACATCGGCGAAATCAAAGGCCGATGACACCACCAGAATATAGGGCGTATCCGCCGGACGGCTGAGCAGGTCTTCCGGCGTAATAGTGACGCCAACGCCTAATCCGACGCCGCCCGGCGTTTTAGGGTTATGGCCGATCATGGTGGATTCAGTGATGATGGTTTCGGTTATCGTTTCCATCGCGACGTCACCAATGACCGGGGTGGCTTCATTGATACGGATGAGCGAAATATCGCTGACATTGATACCGGCGTTTTTTGCTGCCAGCGAAAGTGCCTCCTGAATACCAAACACATTACGTAATGTGCCTTTAATTCCGGTGGTTTCTGCCAGCGCGCTGCCGGTGATGCTCAGTGCGCCAGACTCATCGAGGGTAGCCAGAGCGACTTCCGTTGATGAGTTGCCTATGTCAATGCCAGCTATATATCGCATGATCCTGTCCCTGAGTTAGTCGTCGCCTTTGAGTTTTTTACGCTCAACGTACAGCGCTGCCGCTTCACGAACGAAAGCTGCACAGATCTTTGCCTGATAACGATTTTCGAGATCGTCGGCGATGGCCATCAGCTCGTCTTTCGTTGAGCGGTATGGGCGCAGCGCGTTGTAGATCTCAAGAATGCGATCGTCAGGTACAGCGGTTAGCTCAGCTGCACGCTCGAAGTTCATCGCCAGTCTGTCACGTCCGGCATCTTTGGCGATTTCCGCCTGAAGGCGCAGCGTTTCAGGGGTGATGCGCATGTCCTGCGCCGTCACTTTGTTGCTCAGAACATTTTCGAGCGTGAAGTCATCCAGAGTTTTGTTGGTTGCGGTTTTTACCCACTCAGGATGTTTATTCGCGAGAGGGTAATCCGTGACTTTCGCGGTATGTGCTGATGAACTCGCCGCGACCGGCGTCGCGGACTCGCCTTGCAGGCTGTTCATCCGGCTTAGCACATCCCGAACCATCGATTCAATTGCGTCGGTATTCATGGAGTTATCCTTTATCAAAGCGCCACGCGCAGTTCCTGCGGGTTTTTGCCCGTCACGACGTATTTGGTCTCTTTAATGTGCAGAATGGCCGATTTCGCCTGGTACTTAGGACGAGCCATCTGGTCATTCAGAGTAGGGACCGGTTGCGGAGATTCACGCTTGGCATAACGCGCGGCGTTTTTACCGATCTGACGATAGGTTTCCAGCGTCAGAAGTGGTGCCTGAGGGAACAGCTCCAGGTTAGAAAGCGGCGGTAACCCCTGCTGGTGGATTACCGTGGTGCCTTTTGACTGGATGCCGATAGAGATCCCGGAACCGCTCAGACGGTTACCTTCCACGGCGACAAATGCCACATCGGAGGATTTAAAGCAGCGGATAACGCGCGCTTTAATGCCTTCTTCTTCAATACCCGCAATCACTTCGCGCAAGATGTTCTTATGCGGGATCCCTACGATATTGACGGTTTGCGACAGTCCAAACGCGGGACCTACGGCAATAATCACTTCGTCCTGCTGCTGGCCTTGTTTGGCTTCGCCAATCTCGGTCAGAAAGCTGTCGCCCTGCGCCGCTGCAGCCTGTGGCGCGCTAGCCGCTGTCGATGCGCGGAATGAGACGGGTTTGTCGCTGGTTTGCATTTCAGACAGTACGTCTTCAATTATCTGGCGCAGCAGCTTTTCATTGATTTCCATTTTTCACCCCTTAGCCAAGTTCGTTGGGATCAAGTGCGCCAGGGATGTTTTTGATCTCTTCCCAGCGTTCGCCTTGTAGGCGATAACCTGTTGCCGGACCGGCATAGTCATTGACGTCATTTACTGCGGATAGCACCTGTCCGTCGCCAACGATAATGGCGGAGGTATGCAGATAATCCCCGGTTAACTTGGCTTTCTGGATGTTGAGCATGTCCTGAGCGACATCGGTAAACCCGCCCTGAGCAAGGGCTTTCACCACTTCCAGACCGTTACGGTTTTTATTGATGATCTCTTGCGCAAACTTAATGTCTTCAACGATGTTTCGCTCCGGCATATCTTTCGAACCGTGGGCGTAAGTCGCCGCTTCCACTTCTTCATCAGTGATTGGCGGTAATCCCATCCCGGCAAAGACGGCCTGCAGTGCGCGCGCCGCTTTATTACGAATGGCGATAACGTCTTCTTCACGAACCGGACGCAGACCCCCATCTACCTTGAGGTCTCGCTGGAGGACGTTGTAGTCGTCAAAATCTTCGGCATCCTCGTTCGAACCCGCAAACATGTTGTCGTAGTTCGGCACAGCGGAATAACCGGAAGAGATGAAGTCAGTACCCGGCAGGAACTGCATCAGCAGGCGGGCAGTACGACGCATATCCGAGTGGGTAAAGGTTTGGTCGTTGCTGGAGGCACACTCCAGATCCAGGGAGGAACAGATCAGGTTTTCAGCTAACACCGCACGAATGCCTGACGGCACAGCGGAAGGCACGCCGATGCAGCTTACTGAGCCATTTTGTAAACCCTGTACGCCAGCGGCTTTGGTGATGTAAATACAGCGGGCTTCGAGGTAAAGCATCGATTTACCTTCGGCGTAACCCATCTGAACTTCTGAGCCAGAACCGGAGGTAAAGCGCATTTTCAGACCGCGTGAGGCGTAGGAAGAGGCGAGGAAACCTTTCGACCATGGCGTGTCATCGCCGTCGGTAAAGACGGGTTCAGTACCATAGACAGAGATGGTTTCCGCGTAACAGGTGTGGCCTAACATACCGAGTTTAAGTTCGGTCGCCTCTTCCAGCGAGCACTGGGTTAATACGCCAGGGCGCCCAACCTGTGAGCCGACTAACAGCGCAATGGCGTTAAAGGGTGCATAACGCGCAACGGCAACCGTCGTTTCCTGTTCGTCAAATCCGCGCCAGGCGCCTTCAGCCGCATCAGCGGCAATCTGCACCGGATTATCTTTAACGTTAGTGACGTGCGCCTGCTGAGACGGTGTACGACGAGCACGCATTTTCTGCATGGCCATCATCATCTCAACGACGTTCATATGGGACACCACTTCGACAATTTTTGCCGGGGTCATTGCGGTGGTCAGCGGCACAATGTCTTTGCGCTTCACGTTAGGGTCGCAAAGCATATTGGCAAGTTTTACTGAGTCCATCGCCATGACTTCTTCAGCGCGCGCCAGGTTAATGCCATAGCGGGCAATGAAATGGTCAATTAAGTCAAATTCACTGGCGGATTTGCCGTCCAGTTCTGTGACTGTACCGTTGACAATTTTAATCGACGGTTTAGGGTCGTTCGGGCTTTCCATCGCAATGAAGCCTTCTTCGATCCACTCCTTAACGAAGCCATCCTGATTCACAGGGCGCTTCGCCAGTGCTTCAAATCTTTTCGATCTCATGAATCAGCCTCACTGATATCAGATGTAGGACGGACGATCGTTTTTCGGTTCTGAGCCGAGGGTCCCGAGTACGGTTTTACCGATTTCGCGGGCGGAGATAACGGCCTGACGCACAGCGCCGGAATCGCCTGAAATGACCAGAATGGCTTCGTTACTGAAGCTGGTGCCATGGGCAGGGGAGCTGTAGGCCACAACTTCGACGTTGGCGGATTTCAGCGCAGTATCAGCCATCAGGACACCAACGGATGCCGGGGCGCCGACGATCACGCCACAGGCACGGCCAATCGGTGCACCAAAGGCTTTTTCCAGCGCGTAGCTGGCGCGTGCGGTGTATTGCATCTCGATGTGACCGGCTTCGTTGGCATACACATCGCCAAAGGTGCGATCCAGTTCTTTCAGCGCAACCTCAATTCCGCGTTTCACGTCGGAAACATCGTTGCCGCCGAGAATAATCAGCGAACCGTGACCCGCGCCGCCTTTGGTATCACGTGGCAACTCAATACTGACGACTTCAGTATTGGTGGCTTTTACCGCTTCATCTGCGGCCATGATGTGCGGGCCTGCACCAGTACGCGCGCCAAGGATGCCAATGGAGCGATACCGTTTTTCAAGTTTCATTGCGTCCAGTAGGGCGCTGTCCACGTTGGCGATTACCAGACCGACGGTGTCGCCAATCGCAGTACCGACAAACTCCGTTAAACTGCAGCTTTTCTCTGCCATAGCCGTTTCTCGTGTTGGAGGATTATTTTCAGGGATAGCCTGCTGTTCCGGCGTTGCCACGCGAGCAATCACCTGCGCCATGATCTGATCAACCAGCTCATTGCTGCTCATTAGCTAATTCCCTTCGGTAAGATTTTTTCTACATCGGTGTGAGGGCGCGGGATGACGTGTACGGCTTTCACTTCTCCCACATTACGTGCTGCGGCGGCACCTGCATCTGTTGCTGCTTTGACTGCGCCAACATCGCCGCGGACAATGACTGTTACCAGCCCCGAACCAATTTTTTCGTAGCCGACCAGCATTACATTGGCTGACTTCACCATTGCATCTGCGGCCTCTATGGCTGCAGTCAAGCCTTTGGTTTCTACCATTCCTAACGCTTCTTGTTGCATAAAGACCTCGCCTGGGTTGTCCCGATGTTCATGACTATAAAAAGAAGCGAGGAAAAAGAATGGCTGACTTGAAATTGAGAGTGAAAAAATAATAGAGGTAAGGTGATATAAAATTGCTATTAATTATTTTAAATTGTTGTTTTTAATGGGTATATTAAATTTCATTAATATGATTATTTAGTTATGTTAGTTCCACATTTACACTTTTTCTGGTGACATTATAAATATAATTTGCTATGCGAAAAAAATGAAATTGTGATGGTGGTTTGAAAACGGATTTCTGCTAATAGCAATATTTTATTGTTTTGAAAATGTCCGTGTAATACGCGTAATCCCGATTGTCTCTAATGTTTTAATAAAGTGCGTAGCAAGAATTTGCTATTGCGCCACGATTTTAAAGGGCAAGCTATCCGCAGAATGCCAACAATTTGCTGATACGGCCTTTTATAGTAAGCCTCGAAGTATTCTACTTGCCAGTAAGGAGTCCGCTGGTAAAGACACGAACTCTGCTTAGAAGGTGTCACAATGAACGATTCACTAAAAGCGCAATGCATTGCTGAGTTTTTGGGTACCGGGCTATTTTTGTTTTTTGGTATTGGCTGCCTGAGCGCTCTGAAAGTCGCAGGTGCCAGCCTGGGATTGTGGGAAATCTGCATCATTTGGGGGCTGGGGATCTCGCTTGCAGTCTACCTGACGGCCGGGATTTCTGGCGCGCATCTCAACCCTGCTATCACCATCGCACTGTGGCTGTTTGCCTGTTTTCCGGGGCGCAAAGTTTTACCTTACACTGTGGCGCAGGTCGCGGGGGCCTTTGGTGGCGCTTTGCTGGCTTATTTGCTCTACGGCAGTCTGTTTACCGAGTATGAGTCGGCCCACCAGATGGTGCGCGGCAGTCTGGAAAGCCTGCACCTTGCCAGTATTTTTAGTACTTATCCTGCGGCGGCGCTCAGCGTCTGGCAGGCAGCGTTGGTCGAAGTGGTGATTACCTCCATTCTTATGGGGATGATCATGGCGCTGACTGACGACGGTAACGGCGTTCCTAAAGGTCCGTTGGCACCATTGCTGATTGGTATTCTGGTTGCTGTTATCGGCGCATCCACCGGTCCGCTCACCGGATTTGCGATGAATCCGGCGCGTGATTTTGGTCCTAAATTGTTTGCCTGGATGGCCGGATGGGGAGATGTTGCGATGACCGGCGGGCGTGATATCCCTTATTTCATTGTACCGATTGTGGCCCCTATCATCGGCGCGTGCGCGGGTGCAGCAATTTATCGTTATTTGATTGGCAAAAATTTACCGTGTAATACGTGTAAGCTGGACGAAAATGAGAGCTAGCTTCACAGAAGAAGTTTATTTTTGAAAAGTAAAAACTGTTTTCGTGATCCGGTATCCTGAACTGCCCAAAAAGTCTCCCAAGAATGGGAGACTTTTGTTATGTTCAATTACGACTTTCATCAATGCTCAGGATGGCAGGGTGAAAACGAATGTGAATAATATGTTTTATTTATAACAATAAATTAACTGAGAGGTTTTATCATGATTTCTGCGAGTGCCCTGAACTCAGAACTCATTAATAAAATCGCACAGGATTTTGCGCAGGCCACCAGTCTGGCCGTTGTGGTTGTCAATATTCACGGTGATGAAATTTCTGAGCTTTTTAATTTCACCCCTTTTTGCCAGTTGATGCGTCAGCATCCTCAGCACAGTACCCGTTGTCGTATGAGCGATCGCTGTGGAGGGCTGGAAGCCTCTAAATCCGATCAACCCTGCATCTATCGCTGCCACGCCGGACTTACCGATTTCTCAATTCCGCTGGTCATTGCGGGGCACCTGGTAGGGTTTGTGCTTTGTGGCCAGGTACGCTTAAGTAACGATGTTGGTTTGGTTGATATTCTGAATGTAGATGACCGCTGGCAAGCCGATCCCGAACTGGTCAACGAGTTTCGTAATGTACCGGAAATGGATTATTCGCGAGTCATCGCCTCAGCGGATCTGCTGAAGCTCATCGTAGAAAATTGCCTTAAGAAACAACTTAATTTTGTGGTTATCAAAGATAACCCGCAGCAGTCAGAGCCGGTACGAGCTAACCGCAGTACCAATCCTCATGACAGCAAAATGAAAAAAGCACTGCGTTATATTGATGCGCATCTATCAGACGAATTGCGTCTGGAGGATGTCGCCTCTCATGTTTACCTTAGCCCTTACTATTTCAGCAAATTGTTCAAAAAATATCATGGTATCGGTTTTAACGCATGGGTAAACCAGCAGCGAATGGCCAGTGCAAAAGAGCTGCTTTGCCACAGTGACTGGAGCATAGCCAGCATTGCGCGTAATTTAGGATTTTCGCAAACCAGTTATTTTTGCAAAGTTTTTCGTCAAACGTATCAGGTCACGCCGCAGGCATTTCGCCAGCAAATAAATGTCATTTCACGTGGCGAATCCGCTTAAATGGCAATATTTTGCTATTGCCGATTTTTGATATAGGGCGCTATGTCAGTCATTATAAAATGAAAAGTAGCGACAGCAGTCAATAAATTGTCATAGCGCAACAAAATATTAGTATTAGAGGGATAAACTGCACCAGTTTTTATTTTTGTGATGAGATACAGTGTCTCTGTGAATGACTTTCTTTATTCTTTGTTGGCACTTTCATTCAGAATGCGAGCATATGAATAAGTGGGTTTATGCCAGGTAATTGGTTGAATGAACCCGGCAAGATATTAAATTGAATTATTGTCATGAGGTCGTGAATTTACCTCATAACAGAGAGCTTAATTAATCAGGCTCTTGAACTGACAGGTTTGCCACATTTGTGGTAGGGAAGGGGGTGAGAATCCCCCGCAGCCCCCGCTGCTGTGATGCTGACGACCCCGTATTGACCACTGATCGCAAGATTGGGAAGGACGGGTGAGGATGACGCTAAGCCAGAAGACCTGCCTGTCAGTGACTACCAACAACTTCGGTGGGAAGTGGGTGGTTCAGATGCATACAGTCGAGAGACTGGGTATCTTTACACCCCTACCACCCTGAACAGGATCAGGGTATGGCGGCCAATTTTCACGCTTTTGTTCTTGCAGGTACCGGAAGCGGCTGTGGTAAAACCACGGTGACGCTGGGCTTGTTGAGCTTGTTGAAAAAACGCGGTTTACGCGTCCAGCCCTGCAAAGTAGGCCCCGATTACCTTGATACCGGCTGGCATACCGCGGTATGCGGCACTGCTTCCCGCAATCTTGATAGCTTCATGCTTCCCGTCCCCACCCTGAATGCTTTATTTCGCGAGCACATGCAACATGCGGATATCGCCGTTATTGAAGGCGTTATGGGGTTGTATGACGGATACGGCACCGACCCAAACTACTGCAGCACCGCCGCGATGGCCAAACAGTTAGGCTGTCCGGTTATCCTACTGGTTGATGGCAAAGCCGTTTCCACCTCGATCGCCGCGACGGTAATGGGGTTTCAGCATTTTGATCCAACCCTGAATATTGCCGGCGTTATTGTTAACCGGGTTAACAGCGAAACGCATTACCAGCTCCTGAAAGTGGCGATTGAGCGTTACTGCGCTGTACCCGTCTTAGGCTACGTTCCCCGTATGGAAGGCGTTGCGCTTCCTGAGCGTCATCTGGGGTTAGTTACCGCGCGTGAGTCGGTTATCAACCAGCAGCCGTGGCAGGCGTTTGCCGCGACGCTGGAGCAAACCCTTGATATTGACGCGCTGCTGAGATTAAGCCAGTTAGACACGCTTCCTGCGGGTGAATGGCCAGCGTTGCCCGCCGCAGACGCCGGGGCAGGGCTAACGCTTGCCATCGCCGATGACGAAGCGTTCAACTTCTACTACCCGGACAACATTGCGCTACTGGAGCGCACGGGGCTTAAGATTGTCCGTTTTAGCCCGTTGCACGACACCTGTTTACCCGACTGTCAGATGATCTGGCTAGGGGGTGGCTATCCTGAGTTACATGCTGCGGCGTTGGCCCGTAATATTGCGATGCTTAACCAACTGCGGGCGGCGCACCGGCAGGGTGTCGCGATTTATGCCGAGTGCGGGGGGCTGATGTATCTCGGCAGTTCGCTGGAAGACAGCCAGGGTGATACCTGGCTGATGGCGGATATCATTCCCGGTCATAGCAAAATGGGAAAACGTCTGACCCGATTTGGCTACTGCGAAGCGCAGGCCGCGCAGCAAACGTTGTTAGCTGCAGAAGGCGAAGTGCTGCGCGGACATGAATTCCACTACTCCGATTTTACCCCTGAAACCTCCGCGGTGATGAACTGTCGCAAAGTGCGCGATGGCAAAACGCTGCAAGCCTGGTCCGGCGGTTGGCAGGTGGGAAATACCTTTGCCAGCTATCTACACGTTCATTTTGCTCAACGTCCGCAGATGCTTAACCACTGGCTGGCAGCCGCGAGGAGCGCACTATGACCATCCTCGCGTGGTGTGTTGCCTGGCTGCTTGATTTTATCATCGGCGATCCGCAGAACTGGCCGCATCCGGTGCGCTGGATTGGCAATCTGATTTCTGCAGTGCAACGGGTTGTTCGGCGTTACTGCCATAGCGACCGTGCGCTACGCATCGGTGGCGGGGTGATGTGGATTGTGGTGGTGGGGCTGACCTGGGTTGTGTCCTGGGGAGTACTGGCGCTGGCGCACTCTATTCATCCCTGGCTTGGTTGGGTGGTTGAGGTCTGGATGATCTTTACCGTGCTGGCCGGGCGCTGCCTGGCAAATGCCGCGCAGGATGTTGAGCGTCCGCTACGTGCCGGTAACCTTGCTGCAAGTCGGGAAAAGCTGTCATGGATTGTGGGACGCGATACCTCGCAATTACAGCCACAGCAGATCAATCGCGGCGTAGTGGAAACTGTGGCTGAGAACACCGTTGATGGCATTATCGCGCCGCTGTTCTTCTTGCTCTTCGGCGGTGCGCCTCTGGCGATGGCCTACAAAGCGGTAAACACCCTTGACTCCATGGTGGGTTACAAACATGAAAAATACCGCGCTATCGGTATGGTCAGCGCTCGTCTGGACGATGTCGCAAATTATATTCCCGCGAGACTAAGTTGGCTGCTGCTGGGCGCAGCGGCATTTTTATGTCGCCAGGACGGCGCGCGTGCTTTGCAGATTGGCTGGCGCGATCGCTACAACCACAGCAGCCCCAACTGCGCGTGGTCAGAAGCGTCCGTTGCCGGGGCATTAGGAATTCGTCTGGGTGGTCCTAATGACTACTTTGGCGAGCGCGTTGAGAAACCGTGGATCGGTGATGCACAACGCGACATTTCGGTAGACGACATTTCCCATACGATTCGATTGATGTGGGTGGCATCGATGCTGGCACTGGCGCTGTTTATTGCGCTGCGGTGGCTGCTGGTCGGTGTGGCCTGAGGACAACACAATGCAATATATCCAGCAACCCCAGGCGATTGAGGCCAAAAGTTTCGACATTATTGGCGAGATCATCCGTGAAACCCGCCCGGACTATCAGTTTGCCAGCCCGTTACATGAAGCCATTATCAAGCGGGTTATTCACACGACAGCGGATTTCGACTGGCTGGACATTCTGTGGTTTTCCAGTGATGTGCTGGAGCAGTTCTGTGCGGCGCTTAGCCGTTCGAGCGTGATTTATACCGATACCACTATGGCCCTTTCCGGGATTAATAAAACGCTGCTGGCAAAATTCGGTGGCGAATGCCGCTGCTACATCAGCGACCCGCGGGTCGTGCGGACGGCAAAAGAGCAGGGCATTACCCGGTCAATGGCGGCCGTTGACATTGCGGTGAAGGAAGAGGGTGAAAAGCTGTTTGTGTTTGGCAACGCGCCGACAGCGCTGTTCCGCCTGCTTGAGCATGATGTGGCCGTGAGTGGCGTAGTTGGCGTACCGGTTGGGTTCGTCGGTGCAGAAGAGTCGAAAGATGCACTGACCCAAAGCAATCTACCCGCCATTGCTGCGTTAGGTCGTAAAGGGGGAAGTAACGTCGCCGCCGCGATCGTCAACGCCATGCTTTATCACATGCAGGGGGCGCGATGAGCGAGTCCTTCGATACGCCTGTGTGGCACAACGGTAAAGCGCTGCGTAAAGGATATACCACGGGATCGTGCGCGACGGCGGCGGCAAAAGTGGCTGCGCTGATGGTATTGCGTCAGCACCTGATCCATCAGGTTTCTATCGTGACGCCATCAGGTGTGACGCTGTGTCTGAACGTAGAGTCACCGCATATCGAAGGACAGCAGGCGATAGCCGCCATCCGCAAAGACGGTGGCGATGATGTGGATGCCACCCACGGCATGCTGATTTTTGCCCGCGTGACGTTAAACGATAGCAAAGAGATAACCCTTCAGGGCGGGGAAGGCGTTGGCACGGTAACCCGCAAAGGGATCGGCCTGCCGGTGGGCAGTTCGGCGATTAATCGCACACCTCGCCAGACCATTGAGTCTGCGGTTCGTGAGGCGATTGGTCCGAATCGTGGGGCGCAAATTGAAATTTTCGCGCCGGAAGGCGAAGAGCGGGCACAAAAAACCTACAACTCCCGCCTTGGCATTCTGGGCGGCATTTCGATCATTGGTACGACTGGGATCGTCACGCCGATGTCAGAAGAAAGCTGGAAACGTTCACTGTCGCTGGAGCTGGAAATTAAGCGAGCGGCGGGGCTGGAGCGTGTCGTACTGGTACCAGGAAACCACGGCGAACGTTTTGTGCGTGAGCAGATGGGGATCGACACCCAGGTTGTGGTCACTATGAGCAATTTTGTCGGCTACATGATTGAAGAAGCCGTACGTCTGGGGTTCCGACAAATTGTGCTGGTGGGACACCCTGGTAAGCTCGTCAAAATTGCGGCGGGGATCTTTCATACCCACAGTCATATTGCCGATGCTCGCATGGAAACGCTGGTGGCCCACCTCGCGTTACTGGGGGCGCCGCTGGAACTGCTCACGCTGGTCAGCGACTGCGATACCACCGAGGCGGCGATGGAACACATAGAAGCATACGGTTTTCAGCACATTTACAACCATCTGGCTAAGCGCATCTGTATGCGCGTCCTGCAAACGTTGCGCTTTACCAAAAATCCCCCGACCTGTGACGCCATCATGTTCTCTTTTGATAATCAGGTGCTTGGAAGTAATCGCCCGGTCGCAGAGATTGCTGAGGAGATGCAATGTTAACCGTTGTAGGGATGGGACCAGCCGGTTTGCATTTGATGACGCCTGCGGCGCGTGAAGCGGTCGCAACGGCTGATGTTCTGGTCGGTGGAAAGCGGCATTTGCAGCAATTCCCGGATTTTACCGGTGAACTGTTTGTTCTCGGCGCCAATATTCTCGAACTTTTGAACTGGATTTGCGCGCACCAGGAGCAACGCGTTGTGGTGCTGGCATCTGGCGATCCGCTGTTTTACGGCATCGGGACGCGCATGGTGGCGCATTTTGGTATTGAAAATGTGCGCATTATTCCCGGTATTAGCGCGGTGCAGTACCTGTGTGCGCAGTCCGGTATTGATATGAACGATATGTGGCTGACCAGTAGCCATGGTCGCAGCGTCTGTTTCGATGAACTGGCGCGACATAACAAGGTGGCGATGGTGACAGATGCGCAGTGCGGCCCGCGTGAAATTGCGCAGCAGCTCATTGCACGAGGCAAGGGACATCGCTGGATGGTGATTGGCGAAAACCTGGCAATGGAAAACGAACGGATCCATTTCCTGCCTGTGAGCGAAGTTAACGCCGACTATGACATGAATGCAGTGGTGATCCTTGATGAAAGATGAGCTTTTTTTACGTGGAGAGAAAGTGCCGATGACCAAAGAAGCGGTACGTGCACTTGCCCTCTCAAAACTTGAATTACACCGCGCCAGTCACCTGATTGATATTGGCGCGGGAACCGGCAGCGTGTCGATAGAAGCCGCGCTGCAATACCCTGGATTGCGCGTGACGGCAATCGAGCGTAACCCAGCGGCGCTCAGGTTGCTGGATGAAAACCGCCAGCATTTTGCCTGTGCAAACATCGACATTTTTCCCGGTGTTGCGCCGATGACCATCGCTGAAAAAGCCGATGCCATTTTCATGGGCGGCAGCGGTGGCCATTTGACTGAACTGATTGACTGGTCAATGCGTCAATTGCATCCCGCAGGGCGGCTGGTGATGACATTCATCCTCCAGGAAAACCTCAACACCGCGCTGGCACATCTGGACCATCTTGGCGTACCGGGAGTGGATTGCCTGCAGCTACAGGTTTCCTCGCTTACCACGCTTGGCAGTGGTCACTATTTCAAACCGAATAACCCCGTATTTGTTATCGCCTGTCAGAAGGAAGGAAACCATGTCTGAGATTTTTGATCCCCGTAGCGTGTGGTTTGTTGGCGCAGGTCCTGGCGATCGCGAGCTGATTACCCTCAAAGGTTACCGGTTGCTACAGCAGGCGCAGGTTGTTATCTACGCCGGATCGCTGATTAACATCGAACTGCTGGAATATTGCCCTGCTGGTGCTGAATGCCACGACAGCGCTGAACTGCATCTGGAGCAGATCCTTGATCTGATGGAAGCCGGAGTGAAAGCGGGTAAGACCGTGGTGCGTCTGCAAACCGGCGATGTTTCGCTGTACGGTTCCGTGCGCGAGCAGGGCGAGGAACTGACCAAACGCGGGATTGACTGGCAGGTGGTGCCCGGCGTCAGCGCATTCCTTGGCGCGGCGGCGGAGTTGGGCGTTGAGTATACCGTGCCTGAGGTCTCACAGAGCCTGATTATTACCCGCCTGGAAGGACGCACGCCGGTGCCGGAGCGCGAACAGCTGGAGTCATTTGCCAGTCACCAGACATCTATGGCGATTTATCTGTCCGTTCAGCGTATTCATCGTGTGGCCGAGCGTTTGATTGAAGGCGGTTATCCGGCGACCACGCCCGTGGCGGTGATCTACAAGGCAACCTGGCCGGAAAGCCAGACTGTGCGCGGTACCCTGGCGGATATTGGCGACAAGGTTCGTGATGCGGGCATCCGTAAAACGGCCCTTATTCTGGTCGGTAATTTCCTGGGCTCGGAGTATCACTACTCCAAACTCTATGCGGCGGACTTTAGCCATGAATACCGTAAAGCCTGAGTCAATTGCGCTTTTTTGCCTGACCCCGGGAGGCGTTGCGCTGGCAAAACGTCTGGCGGCCATGCTGCCGGTCACCTGTTTTACCAGTGAAAAGCTGCTGGAGGAGGGATTCATTCCTTTCGAGAACGGCTTTGCGAATACCGCCCGCGAAGCGTTTGCGAATTACTCGGCGCTGATTTTTATCGGTGCGACCGGCATTGCGGTGCGCGTGCTGGCCCCGCTGGTCAACGACAAATTTTGCGATCCGGCGGTGGTGGTCATTGATGAACGCGCCCAGCATGTCATCAGCCTGCTCTCCGGTCACGCGGGCGGTGCCAATGCGCTGGCGCGGTATCTGGCGGGCATGTTGGGCGCCGATCCGGTGATCACCACTGCGACGGATGTCAACGATATGGCGGCACTGGATACGCTGGCATTTCAACTGAATGCCCGGATGAGTGATTTCCGTTCGGCGGTGAAGATCGTTAATCAGATGCTGGTCAGTAATAAGCGGGTAGGGCTGTGGTGGGATGATGAACTGACGCAGGATGTCAGTCATTGCGACCGGCGCGGTTTTATCACGGTAACCGATCTCAATCAGCTTCCTGAACTGGATGCGCTGGTGTGTATCACCTTACGCGCCAACTTACCCGATCTGCCTGTTCCGCACTGGAAGCTGGTGCCGCAGCGTGTTGTGGCCGGAATTGGTTGTCGTCGTGACACGCCGTTCCCGTTGCTGGCCGCGCTGCTTGCCAGGCAACTCGAGGCCCAGCAACTCGATCCGCTGGCGCTTAAAGCGATTGGCAGTATCACGCTGAAAAAAGATGAACAGGGACTTATCCAACTGGCTTCGTGCTGTCGCGTTCCTTTCGAAACCTTTACTGCTGACGCGCTGCGTGAGCATGAACACCGCTTCCCGGCCTCATCGTTTGTTCGCAAAACGGTGGGTACAGGAAGCGTTTCCGGTCCTGCAGCCTGGCTGCTGAGCCACGGAAAACTGTTAGGCGAGACCCTGCGAGAACAGGGCGTCACTATCACTTTGGGAGTTTCACACTGATGTTAAGCGTAATTGGAATTGGCCCTGGCTCGCAGGCAATGATGACCATGGAAGCCGTTGAAGCATTGCAGGCAGCGGAAATCATCGTTGGCTATAAAACCTACACCCACCTGGTAAAAGCGTTCACTGGCGACAAGCAGGTGATCAAAACCGGGATGTGCAAAGAGATTGAACGCTGCCAGGCGGCGATCGAACTGGCGCAGGCGGGTCACAACGTGGCGCTGATCAGCAGCGGTGATGCAGGGATTTACGGTATGGCCGGGCTGGTGCTTGAGCTGGTCAGCAAGCAAAAGCTGGACGTTGAGGTCAGGCTGATCCCAGGAATGACGGCCAGCATTGCCGCCGCCTCTTTGCTGGGCGCGCCGTTGATGCACGACTTCTGCCACATCAGCTTGAGCGATCTGTTAACACCGTGGCCAGTTATCGAAAAACGCATAGTGGCTGCCGGCGAAGCAGACTTTGTAATCTGTTTCTACAACCCGCGCAGTCGGGGTCGCGAAGGACATCTGGCGCGCGCATTTGAGCTGCTTTCTACCAGCAAGAGCGCGCAAACGCCGGTGGGTATAGTGAAGTCAGCCGGACGTAAAAAACAGGAAAAATGGTTGACCACCCTGGGTGAAATGGACTTTGAACCGGTTGATATGACCAGCCTTGTGATCGTTGGCAACAAAACAACCTATGTTCAGGACGGCCTGATGATCACGCCACGAGGTTATGTGCTGTGAATTACGGTGATGTGTTGGTCATGGGCGGTACCAGCGATGCGCGCATGCTGTGCCAGCAACTGGACGCAGCCAATGTGGCCTACACCCTGTCAGTTGCGACCCCTACGGGGAAGCAGCTGGCGGGAGATATCAAAGGTCAGGTGCGCTGCGGACGTCTGGAACGCGAACAAATGATTGCCTGGCTACAGGAAAATCAGACGCGCTGGGTGATAGACGCCTCGCATCCGTATGCCGAGGTGGTGAGCCGCAACATCATGAACGCCTGCGAAGCGGCGGGGGTACTGCTGAGCCGCTATCAACGTCCTGAGCAGTTGAGCGGTTTAACCCATCCGCAGCTTTATACCGTACAGAGTATTCAGCAAGCCTGCGAGGTTGCGCGCCGCTTCGGTGACCGCGTGCTGCTGACGACCGGCAGTAAAGATCTGGCTATCTGGCGCGAAGGGTTGCCTGAAAAAACGCTGCTGGCGCGCGTCCTGCCTGTACCCGAGGTTATTCAGCAATGCGCGGACCTGGGATTTGGCGTCGGTGAGATTTTTGCATTGTGCGGGCCGTTTAGCGCCGAGTTCAACGCTGCGTTTTATCGCCAGTGTCAGGCTGATGTGGTGATCACTAAGGCATCCGGTGCGGAAGGTGGTTATCAGGAAAAAGTTCAACCCTGTCTGGATGCTGGTATCCCCTGCATCGTGATTACACGTCCGGCACCGTTGGTGACGGGAGAAGAGTTACTGGAAAGTCAGGCCGCCTTTGGGGCGCGTTTAACGCGCTGGCTGGCCGCTGCTTAAGGAGTTAGAGATGAAAAAGGCGCTTCTGGTGGTCAGCTTTGGCACCAGCTATCACGACACCTGTGAGAAAAATATTGTGGCTTGTGAGCGCGATCTCGCAGCCAGTTGCCCTGACCGCGACCTGTTTCGGGCGTTTACCTCCGGGATGATTATCCGCAAGCTCAAGCAGCGCGACGGCATTGAGATCGACACGCCGCTGCAGGCGCTGCAAAAGCTGGCGGAGCAGGGGTATCAGGACGTGGCTATTCAGTCGTTGCACATTATCAACGGTGATGAATACGAAAAAATTGTCCGCGAAGTGCAAAGCATGCGCCCGCTTTTTTCTCGCCTGACGCTGGGTGTTCCGCTGCTGAGCAGCCATGACGATTACGCCCAGCTGATGCTGGCGCTGCAACAGCAAATGCCGGTGCTTGGCGAAAATGAAAAAGTGGTGTTTATGGGACACGGTGCCAGCCATCATGCCTTTGCCGCCTATGCCTGCCTCGACCATATGATGACGGCACAGCGCTACCCGGCGCGGGTTGGAGCGGTGGAAAGCTACCCAGAAGTCGATGTGCTGATTGAAAGTTTGTCTCAGGAAGGGGTGACGGCGGTGCATCTGATGCCGCTGATGTTAGTTGCTGGCGATCATGCCATCAATGATATGGCCTCTGACGAAGAGGATTCGTGGAAAACATTGTTCAATGCGGCCGGGATACCGGCTACGCCGTGGCTCAGTGGTCTGGGTGAGAATCCGGCGGTTCGCGCTATGTTCGTGGCGCATTTACAACAGGCGCTTAATGTGGCGCTGGAGGAAGCAGCATGAGCGGAAAACTGTACGCATTAAGCACCGGGCCTGGCGCTTCCGATCTTATCACCGTGCGGGCCGCACGCACGCTGGGTACGCTGGATATTCTCTATGCGCCCGCTGGGCGTAAAGGTGGCGACAGTCTGGCGCTGTCGATCGTACGTGAATATATCGGTGAGCAGACCGAAGTTCGCTGCTGCCATTTTCCTATGAGTGCTGACAGCGCTGAAAAAGAGGCGGTATGGGATGACGTTGCGGCCGCGCTGGTTCAGGAAGTCGAAGCGGGTAAGCAGGTGGGCTTTATTACTCTCGGCGACGCCATGCTGTTCAGCACCTGGGTTTTTTTACTCCAGCGTATTGGCTGTCCTGACTGGTTAGAAATCGTCCCGGGCGTGACCTCTTTCGCTGCGATTGCCGCGCGTTCAAAAACGCCGCTCGCCATGGAGCAACAGTCACTGGCCGTGGTCTCCTGTACCGCGCCGGAAGCGGAAATCCAGCAGGCGTTAAAGCAGCATGACAGTCTGGTGCTGATGAAGGTATACGGTCGTTTTGCGCGCATCAAAGCGCTGCTGCAACAAGAGGGTTTGTTGGGCTGTGCATTGATGATGTCTGAAGCCACGCTGCCGGGTGAACAGTGCTGGCGTCATCTCGATGAGGTGAGCGACGATCAGCCGCTGCCTTATTTCTCGACCATTCTGGTCAATAAACAGTGGGAGTATGCACAATGAAGCTTGAACAACAGCTAAAACAGCTGTCTTTCAGCGGGTTGGCTGCGGCGCTATTACTGATGGTTGTTCCTGAACAAGCGTTCGCCATGCACATAATGGAAGGTTTCTTGCCGCCGATGTGGGCGCTGGCCTGGTGGCTGCTGTTTTTACCGTGCCTGTGGTACGGGCTGGTGCGGCTGCGCCAAATCGTGCAGGAAGATAGTCACCAAAAAGTGTTACTGGCTCTGTGCGGCGCGTTTATTTTTGTGCTGTCGGCGCTGAAAATTCCTTCTGTTACCGGAAGTTGCTCGCACCCTACCGGGGTAGGCCTGGCGGTTATCCTGTTTGGACCGGGCGTGGTGGCAATCCTCGGGGCAATCGTCCTGCTGTTCCAGGCGCTGTTACTGGCGCACGGTGGTTTGACAACGCTTGGCGCTAACGGCATGTCGATGGCGGTGATTGGCCCGGTGGTGGGTTACATGGTGTGGAAAATGGCCTGCCGTGCGGGGTTGCGTCGTGATGTTTGCGTCTTCCTGTGCGCGATGCTGGCGGATCTCGTCACCTATTTCGTGACCTCGGTGCAACTGGGCGTGGCGTTCCCGGACCCATCCGCTGGTGCTACGGGTTCAATCATCAAGTTCATGGGGATTTTCTGCCTGACGCAGATCCCAATTGCGATAGCGGAAGGTCTGCTCACCGTAATGATTTATGACCAGTTAACCAAACGGCAGTTGATTACCGCTCAAGGACATTAACGATGAAAAAGACGCTGATTTTGTTAGGGATGGTAGTGGCGCTGGTGATCCTGCCGTTCTTTATCAACCATGGTGGAGAGTACGGCGGCTCAGACGGTGAGGCGGAGAGTCAGATTCAGGCAATTGCCCCACATTATGAGCCGTGGTTCCAGCCGTTGTATGAACCGGCAAGCGGTGAGATTGAAAGCCTGCTGTTTACGCTCCAGGGATCGCTGGGCGCAGCCGTGATTTTCTACATTCTGGGTTACACCAAGGGCAGGCAACGCCGTGATGACCGGGCTTGACAGGCTTAGCTATCAAAGCCGCTGGTTTCATGTCTCACCCGTGCGGAAATTTCTGCTCTGGCTGATGATGATGATTCTGGCGTTTACTCTGCCCCCGTTGGGGCAGGGTATTGAGCTGTTACTGATTGCCGCGCTGAGCTGCTGGCTGCTGCGCATTTCCTTCTGGCGCTGGTGTCGCTGGATGGCATTACCGTTTGGTTTTCTGACGGTCGGCGTCGTGACCATTCTGTTTAGTTTTAGCCGCGATCCGCAGACGCTGCTGGCCAGCATCCCCGTTGGAAGCTATTGGTTAGGCGTTAGCGCGCCAGGGCTTGTCACCGCCAATGAGACCTTCTGGCGCAGCCTGGCTGCGCTGGCGGCAACGTTCTGGCTGGTACTGAATCTGCCGTTTCCGCAATTGATTATCTTACTCAAACGCGCGCACGTTCCTCGCCTGCTCACTGAGCAGATCCTGCTAACCTGGCGCTTTATTTTTATCCTGTTAGACGAGGCGCTGGCTATTCATCGCGCACAAACGCTACGTTTTGGTTATCGTAGCTTGCCGTTGGGCTATCGCTCGCTGGCGATGCTGGTGGGATTGCTGTTTACCCGCGTGTTGATCCGCTACCAGCAAATGACCACCACACTGGATATCAAACTGTATCAGGGTGATTTTCACCTGTAAGGAAAAGTATGCTTGCCACTTCAGCGCTTTGGTTTCGCTATCAGGATGACCCAATCCTCAAAGGGCTAACGCTGGACTTTTCAACGCATGCCGTCACCGGGCTGGTCGGTGCTAATGGCTGCGGGAAATCCACGCTGTTTATGAACCTGAGTGGTTTACTGCGCCCGCAGGAAGGCGCGGTGATGTGGCAAGGCAAACCGCTGGATTACAGCAAGCGCGGCCTGCTGGCGCTGCGTCAGCAGGTGGCAACCGTATTTCAGGATCCCGACCAGCAAATTTTTTATACCGATATCGACAGCGATATTGCCTTCAGCCTGCGCAACCTTGGGGTGGATGAAGCTGAAATCTCCCGCCGGGTGGATGATGCGCTCACGCTGGTAGATGCCCAGCATTTTCGCCATCAGCCAATTCAGTGTTTAAGTCACGGGCAAAAAAAACGTGTGGCGATTGCCGGGGCGTTGGTGTTGCAGGCGCAGTATTTGCTACTGGATGAACCTACTGCGGGCCTTGACCCATCAGGCCGCACGCAGATGATTGAGATAATCAAACGCATCGTAGCGCAAGGAAACCACGTGGTTATCTCCAGCCATGATATCGATCTTATCTATGAAGTCAGCGATGCAGTGTACGTTTTACGCCGGGGTGAAGTGCTAACGCACGGCTCGCCGGGTGATGTGTTTGCCCGGACGGATCTTATTGAACAAGCGGGATTAACTCAGCCCTGGCTGGTGAAGCTGCATACCGAGCTGGGCTTCCCGCTGTGTAAAACAGAGGCTGAATTTTTTAGCTGTATGCGAGAGAACGCACTGAAGGAGGCGTCATGACGCAGGCAATAATGTTGCAGGGAACGGCATCTGATGTAGGTAAAAGCGTGTTGGTCGCCGGTCTGTGTCGAATTTTTTATCAGGATGGACTGCGTACCGCACCGTTCAAATCGCAGAACATGGCGCTGAACTCTGGCATTACGCCAGAGGGCAAAGAGATGGGCCGCGCGCAAATTTTTCAGGCTGAGGCCGCCGGTATTACGCCAGATGTGCGTATGAATCCGGTGCTGCTTAAGCCGACCAGCGATCGTAAAGCGCAGGTTGTGCTGATGGGCAAAGTGGCAACCGATATGGATGCGGTGAGCTACCACGAGTACAAACCTAAACTACGGGATCAAATCCTGTCTGTTTATAACAGTCTGGCGCAGGAGTTCGATGTGCTGGTACTGGAAGGGGCGGGAAGCCCGGCTGAGATTAACCTGCGCGATCGCGATATCGTCAATATGGGTATGGCTGAAATGGCGCAGTGCCCTGTCGTTCTGGTGGCGGATATCGACCGCGGCGGGGTGTTTGCCTCCATTTACGGCACGCTGGCGCTACTGCACGACCATGAACGCGCCAGGGTAAAAGGGGTGATCATCAATAAGTTTCGCGGTGATGTGGCGTTGCTGTATTCCGGGATTGAGCAAATTGAAGCGCTGACCGGCGTTCCGGTCCTGGGCGTCATGCCATGGCTGGACGTTGATCTGGAAGATGAAGATGGCGTTGCGCTGCAAAAGGGCAAATATTTGCGCACAGACAAACGCGACATCGATATCGCCGTTGTTCAGATACCACACATTTCTAACTTTACTGATTTCAATGCGCTTGCCGCACAGCCGGATGTGCGCGTGCGCTATGTTCGCCAGCCTGAAGAGTTGGCGGGGGCCGATCTGGTGATTCTGCCCGGCAGCAAAAACACCCTGGGCGATCTGGTGTGGCTGCGTGAAAGCGGGATGGCGCATGGCGTGGTGCAATTACATCGTAATAACGTACCCGTAGTGGGGATTTGCGGTGGCTATCAAATGCTCGGCGAAACCATCATTGATGAAGTTGAGTCAGGACTCGGTACGTTGCCGGGTCTGGGCTTGCTCAATACCGTAACGCATTTTGCCCAGCACAAAACCACGACCCTGGTTGAGGGGCAAATGTCCTCCTCGCTGCCGGACTGGCTGGCGGGTACCGCGGGATTATCCGTTCGCGGTTATGAAATTCATATGGGTGAAACGGCATTAACCGAGGAATGCCGGTCGGTGATGACGCTGCGTAAAGACGGCGGTAACGTGGCTGATGGCGCGGTCACTGCCGATGGCCTGGCGTTCGGCACCTATCTTCACGGTCTGTTCGACAGCGATGAATTTACCCGTGCGCTGGTTAATGGCTTGCGAGAACGTAAAGGGTTAGCGCCGCTGGATTCCACCTTCCATTACGCGCAATATAAATCGCAGCAGTTTGATCTGCTGGCGGATGCGATGCGGCAACACATCGATATTGAGAAAATTTATACCATCATGCAGCAACACCGGGAGCCAGTATGATGATTCTGGTGACTGGCGGCGCGCGAAGCGGCAAGAGTCGGCATGCGGAAGCGCTGATCTCAGACTCTCCAAACGTTTTGTATATCGCGACTTCGCAGATTTTTGATGAGGAGATGGCTGCGCGAATTCAGCATCATCGTGACGGACGTCCTGCGCACTGGCGGACAGCCGAACGCTGGCAACATCTCGATGAACTGATTACGGCAGCAAACGATCCACAAGAAGCCATTCTGCTGGAGTGCATCACCACGATGGTGACTAACCTGCTGTTTGCGCTGGGCGGTGATAGCGACCCGGATAGCTGGGATTACGCGGCGATGGAGCAATCTATTGAGGATGAAATTCGTTCGCTGATTGCGGCCTGTCAGCGTTGTCCGGCGAAGGTTGTGCTGGTCACTAACGAAGTCGGAATGGGGATTGTTCCGGAGAACCGTCTGGCACGGCATTTTCGCGATATTGCAGGACGCGTGAACCAGCGACTGGCGGCGGCGGCTGATGAGGTCTGGCTGGTGGTATCAGGAATTGGAGTCAAAATTAAATGAGTAAGTTGTTCTGGGCAATGCTCTCTTTTATTAGTCGCTTGCCCGTTCCTGCTCGCTGGTCGCAAGGACTGGATTTCGAGCACTATTCACGTGGCATTGTGATGTTCCCGCTAATTGGCGTGGTGCTGGGAGGGCTGACGGGGCTGGTCTTTATGGCGCTGCAGCCCTGGTGTG
This sequence comes from Citrobacter sp. RHBSTW-00599, assembly GCF_013784065.1. Lineage (NCBI taxonomy): Bacteria > Pseudomonadati > Pseudomonadota > Gammaproteobacteria > Enterobacterales > Enterobacteriaceae > Citrobacter > Citrobacter sp. RHBSTW-00599. The sequence goes on from NZ_CP056717.1 coordinate 2,009,419, forward strand.
GGGTGTCGTTGGCGGCCCTGTTTGCAGTTCTCACGCTGGCGTTATTGACCGGGGGATTTCATCTCGACGGTCTGGCGGATACCTGTGACGGTATTTTTTCGGCCCGTCGACGCGAGCGGATGCTGGAAATCATGCGTGACAGCCGCCTGGGGACTCACGGTGGACTGGCGTTAATTTTCGTGTTGCTGGCAAAAGTGCTGGTGGTGAGCGAACTGGCTTTGCGGGGTACACCGATGCTGGCGGCGCTTGCAGCCGCTTGTGTCGCCGGGCGGGGTACCGCTGTTTTGCTGATGTATCGACATCGCTACGCCCGCGAAGAAGGGCTGGGCAACGTCTTTATCGGTAAAGTCACCGGGCGTCAAACCTGCGTCACGTTGGGATTCGCGGCGATCCTGGCTGCCGTGCTTCTTCCTGGCATGCGCGGCGTGGCGGCGCTGGTTATCACGATAGTAGCGATTTTTATTCTTGGGCAGTTATTAAAACGCACGTTGGGTGGGCAGACCGGCGATACGCTGGGCGCGGCCATTGAACTTGGCGAGTTGATTTTCCTGCTGGCTCTGCTCTGAGTCAGCCAACATACTGGAACCCTTATGCAGACTTTAACCTCTTTACTCCACGCAATCCCTTCACCTGATAGTGCTGCGATGCTGCGTGCACAGCAGCATGTCGATGGCTTGCTTAAACCGCCAGGAAGTCTTGGTCGACTCGAGTCGCTCGCCGTGCAACTGGCCGGAATGCCGGGTCTGAAGGGCGTACCGCATGTGAATGGCAAAGCGATGCTGGTGATGTGCGCCGATCACGGTGTATGGGATGAAGGGGTTGCCGTTTCGCCTAAAATCGTCACGGCTATTCAGGCTGCTAATATGACGCGTGGGACGACAGGCGTTTGTGTGCTGGCCGCTCAGGCGGGGGCAAAGGTACATGTGATTGATGTCGGCATCGACGCTGAGCTTATCCCTGGCGTGGTGAATATGCGTGTGGCGCGCGGTTGCGGCAATATTGCACAAGGCCCGGCGATGAGTCGTTCGCAGTCCGAGGAGCTGCTGCTGGAGGTTATCCGCTATACCCATGAGCTGGCCAAAGATGGCGTAACGCTGTTTGGCGTCGGTGAACTTGGTATGGCAAATACGACACCAGCGGCGGCAATCGTCAGCGTGCTGACCGGCAGCGATGCCGAGGATGTGGTTGGTATCGGCGCTAACCTGCCGCTTTCAAGAGTAGGCAATAAAGTCGATGTTGTGCGGCGAGCAATCGCCGTCAATCAACCGGATCGCAATGACGGTATTGATGTGCTGGCTAAGGTAGGCGGGTTTGATCTGGTCGGCATGGCGGGGGTGATGTTGGGGGCGGCCTCCTGCGGCCTGCCGGTCGTGCTGGACGGTTTTCTCTCTTATTCCGCTGCGCTGGCAGCCTGCCAGATTGCGCCGCAGATTAAACCTTACCTGATCCCGTCACATTTCTCCGCCGAGAAGGGGGCTCGCACCGCGCTGGCGCATCTTGAACTGGAGCCGTATCTCAATATGGGGATGCGTTTGGGCGAAGGCAGCGGGGCCGCGCTGGCGATGCCGATTGTTGAAGCCGCCTGTGCAATGTACAACAACATGGGGCAGCTTGCCGCCAGCAACATTGTGCTTCCGGATGGTAAGGAAGCATAGTTTTCGGCCACGCTGAACTTCGCCCCATGGTGCAATACCGTTCAGTTAAGCCTGTATGGAAATGTTTTGCTTTGAATCAGTTTCGTTCACCTTATGTGCGTTGCTTCTCTGATAACGTTATACCTGTGAACGCGCAAGGGAGGCTCACCGCCGCCTCCCTTGCATCCCAGGCTCCCGGCGGGAAAATCGTCGCTGCGCGATTCATTCGTCTTATGCCGTCTGCCTGTCGGGTCGGGGCCGGGCCTGCGTCCCTGCAGGCCGTCCCCTCTGCCCGCATCCCTGCGGGCAGACCCGGTCAGCCGTCAACGCCTCATCGATTTTCAGCCGGAACGGGGTCATCGCTGCAACGCACTGACTTCCAGTTAACTCTGTTTTGCTGTTCAGATAAAAAACGCAGGTGGTCAGGTGTGGGCTGGTCCGGCTGAAAATTGCCGACGTGTTTCCGTAAGGCAGGGAGAACCCGCAGGGATGCGGGTTCAGGGCGCGTTTTGCAGGGATGCTACCTCGCGCCCGGCCCGGTAGCCTGGAGGAATAAACGGAGGGGACCGCGGAGCGGCAATTTTCCCGCCGGGAGCCGGGATTGTAAAGGGCGTGGCGGAGAACGCCCTTTACACGTTCACAGGAATCGGTGTTTCAGAGAAACGATGCACATGAGGTGAACGGAACCCTTACCGTGAGATAGCATATTCATAACTTCTGCCAACACAGGTGATGCTTTCTGATACAGAGGCGTTAACTGAACTGCATTAGCCTCAGGCGGCTTTTTTATGCGGATTTTAGGCGTAACTCACTAAAACAGATAATAAAAGCTATAATTAACGGATATCTGCTGCGGCGAAGGAAAGGAAAAAGATGCGTCGTGTAAAACTGCTTTGTTCACTCATTATGCTGCTCGTGAGTCAGAGCGCGCAGGCGGTGAGTTATCCGCTCCCGCCTGAAGGCAGTCGCCTGGTGGGGAGCCCTTTGACCATTACGGTACCTTCAGGAAACACTCAGCCGTTGGAAGCTTTTGCCGCGCAGTACGGACAGGGGTTGAGCAATATGCTGGAGGCCAATCCCGGCGTGGATGTTTTTCTGCCTAAGTCTGGCTCGACGCTGGTTGTGCCACAGCAACTGATATTACCGGATACTGTACGCGAGGGGATCGTAATCAACGTCGCAGAAATGCGCCTTTACTATTATCCCGCTGGCAGCAATACAGTTGAGGTTTTACCCATTGGCATTGGCCAGGCGGGCAGAGAAACGCCGCGTAACTGGGTGACGGCGGTAGAACGTAAGCAGGAAGCACCAAGCTGGACGCCTACGCCGAATACCCGGCGCGAATACGCAGCACGTGGGGAAAGCCTGCCGGCGTTTGTTCCTGCCGGGCCAGATAACCCGATGGGACTGTATGCGATTTATATCGGCAGGCTTTATGCCATTCATGGCACAAATGCGAATTTCGGTATTGGTCTGCGGGTAAGTCAGGGGTGTATCCGTTTACGTAATGACGACATTAAATATCTGTTTGATACCGTACCGGTAGGGACGCGTGTGCAACTGATAGACCGACCGGTGAAATACAGCGTAGAGCCGGACGGTAGTCGCTGGGTGGAAGTGCATGAACCACTGTCACGAAACCGGTCGGAATACGAGTCTGACAGAAAAGTTCCCTTGCCAGTCACCCCCGCGCTGCGCACCTTCATCAGCGGGAATGACGTGGATGTGAGTCGCGGAAATCAGGCACTGGAAAGACGCTCCGGCATGCCGGTGAATATCAGTCTGATTCAGACCCATTACTAATTTTCAAGGCGCCCCTGTGACCCTTATCCTGAGTGGGTCGCTTTTTTAATTTGATACTGTCCCATTTTTACCACGCCAATATGGTCTGCCATTAGCTGCGCCTCGTGTTCGCTGTGTGTAACCAGCAGTGCCGTTTGCCCGGCGGCACGCAAAATATCCCGCACCTCGTTGCCAAGACGCTCACGCGTGCGCTTATCAAGGCTGGAGAAAGGCTCATCGAGCAGCAGGATTTCCGGATGCGGCGCCAGCGCGCGCGCAAGAGCGATACGCTGCTGTTGACCGCCGGACAGTTCATGCGGATAACGGCTGGCATGACTGTGCAACTCCACCATTTTTAACAGCTCCGCCACCCGGACCTGCTGCTGCTCACGCGGCATACGTCGTAACCCAAAGGCCACGTTTTGTTGCGCGGTCAGGTGAGGGAATAACGCATATTCCTGAAAGACCATGCCGACATGCCGTTTTTCCGGCGGCAGATGAACACCGGAACCGGCAACGCGGCGCTGCGACACATAGATCTCTCCGCTTCGCAGCTGTTCAAATCCGGCAACTGCGCGTAACACGGTGGTTTTTCCGCAACCTGAAGCGCCCAGTAGACAGGCGATCTCTCCTTTACGTACCGACATTGAAAACCCGCTCAGCACCGATTGCTGGCTGTTGCCGTAGGCAACGTGCACATCCTGGAGTCGTAATGCAATTTCTGACATTGTTACTCTCTTAACCACGGCGAGTCATCTGGTGACGCACCAACAAAATAACCGGTAGCGTGCCAGCTAAAACAATCATTAGCGCGGCGATAGCACCTTCTTCATAGGTTCCACGGGCGGCTTCTGCATACAGCAACGTTGCCAGCGTTTCGAAGTTTACCGGGCGCAACAGCAACGTTGTTGGCAGTTCTTTCATGGCATCGGCAAAAACCAGCAGGGCGCTACTCACTAACGCCGGGCGCAGCAATGGGAAATGAACCCGTGCAAATGTGCCCGCACCATTCTCACCCAACAGACGAGAAGCCTGCTCCAGCGAAGGCGGAATGCGGCCCAGGCCGGAATCCAGTGCGCCGATAGCAATCGCCTGGAAACGCATGGCACAACAAATTACCAGCAGGATCCCGGCAGACATCAGCGGCAGGCCGCGAACATCCAGTAAATCTGCCAGCCAGCGGTCGACTGCCATGGCGGGGGTTAAAAAACCAATCGCCAGAATTGTACCGGGAACCGCGTAGCCTAAAGAAGCCAGACGCATCACACCACGGCGAAATCCTGGCATCGCGTTGTCTGTGGCGCTATGCCGCGCGCTCCAGGCCACCAACATACTGACGCAAACCACCACCAACGTGGTTCCCGCGGCCAGTGATAACGTATTTTGTAATGCAGCCAGTAACGAGGAGGATATAGGGCTCTCGTCACCTATACGTTTGGCGCTTTCCCAGATTAAAAACAGCACCGGGGCCAGAAAGCCCAGCACAACCGGCAGCGAAATAACGACACCGAGTAGCCAGCCACGCCAGCCTTGCACGCGGGTGGGTTGAATTTCCCGCAGGCTACGACTGCTGAATCCCTGTTTTCTGCGGCCATAAAATTCCAGCGTCAGAATAAAGAATATAAACATCAGCATCATGCAGGCGATTTGCGCTGCGGCAGATAAATCAGAGCGAGAGATCCACGTGGTGTATACGGTAACGGTTAACGTTTGTACCCCGAGAAATTCCGACGCGCCAATATCGTTAAGCGTCTCCAGCAGCGCCAGACTGATCCCGACGGCCAGTGCCGGGCGTGCCATGGGGAGTGCAACACGAAAAAAGGTCCCGGTTGCGCTGCATCCCAGCGTACGCGCTGCTTCCAATAGATGGGCCGGCTGGCTGATAAACATGGCGCGGGTTGTCAGGTACACGTAAGGATAAAGTACTAATCCGAGCAGGATTATTGCGCCGGAAAGGGAACGTAAATCGGGCAGGCGGAACTGTCGCGGGTTGTCAAAGCCCAGTATGAAACGGATAAAGGTTTGCAGGGGGCCAATCGGATGCAGCAGATCGAGCCATGCAAAGGCAACGATGTAGGTCGGCATTGCCAGCGGCAACAGCAGCGCCCAACTGAGAATTTTTCGCCCAGGGAAATCCCATGCCGTTACCGCCCATGCGCTGCCTACGCCAATGACGCCAACCATTATCGCGACACCCGCTAGCAACAGCACGGTGTTTTTTAGCGCTGAAGGCAGTACATATGTCATAAGATTATCCCAGTGGGATAAATCAGCCTGCGTGGCCTGCCAGATCAGCGCAACGATGGGGGTCAGGACGCCAAGCGCGACGCACAACGCGCCAAGATGCAACGGCGTTAATAATGACTGCGGCCCGGAAACCAGGCCGCGTAACGTCGGAAACTGCAGCGATTTATTGATCGAATCCAACTTTATCTACCAGCAGGCTAGCTTGTTTACGATACTTCACGATCTCTGTGAGCGGTGTTTTATCGACGTCGATTTCACCGATTGTGGCGCTAATGACCGGGTCAAGCGTTACGCCTTTCAGTACCGGATATTCGAAGTTCGCTTTCGCATACTGCTGCTGGGCAGGCGCGGAAACCAGATATTCCATCAGCTTAACGGCATCGGCTTTATTTGGCGCATAGCGGGCAACGGCAGCGCCGCTGATGTTGACGTGCGTACCGCCATTTTCAAAGGTTGGTTTAACGACTTTAATGGCATCGCCCCACTGACGAGCATCGCTGCCTTCTTTGGCGTTTTTCATATGGCCGACATAATAGGAGTTGGCCAGACCAATATCACAAATTCCACCGAGGATATCGCGGGCAACATCGCGATCGCCGCCGGTGGCTTTACGCGCCAGGTTAGCCTTCACGCCGCGCAGCCATTCTTCGGTTTTGGCTTCACCATGATGGGCAATCATCGCGGCGATCAGCGCCGTGTTGTAGGGGTGCTGACCGGAACGAATACAAACTTTACCTTTGTATTCTGGGCTGGCGAGCTGTTCGTAATGCCAGTTATCGATTGGCAGCGACTTCTCGGCATACAGTACGCGGGCGCGCATTGAAAGCGCAAACCACTGATTATCCGCACCGCGCAGATTCGCCGGAATGGCGGCTTTCAGCGCTTCTGACTCTACCGGCTGAGTGACGCCGGCTTCAACTAAATCGATGAGATTTCCGGCATCGACGGTCATCAGCAGGTCGGCAGGGGAGTTTTTGCCTTCAGCCTTAACACGCTCAAGCATACCGTCTTTGATATAGACCGTACTTACTTTGATACCGCTGGTTTTAGTCCAGCTATCAAGTAAAGGCTGGATCAGGCCCGGTTCACGGGTTGTGTAAAGCGTTAACGTTTCCTGAGCGAAAGCCGGCAGGCTGACAGAGAAGAGGAGGGCAGAGGCAAGCGTGATACGGCGCAATCCGGTGCGAGTCAGAGCATTCATCGTTTTTATCCCAGAGTAATTGGAACATACAGTGAACCGAGTCGGGGCTCGTTCTTTTGGCTCGCGTACAATAAATGATAATCACTAGCACTTACAATAATTGCAAAGTTTAAACGATTTACATTTACACAACTTTAATCAACGATGTGATGCGGCATGGAATAGGGAGTTATGGCAGACTGAGCGCTTATAGAGGCAGCTTTTACACAGACATGAAAAGCAAAAAGCCCGCTTAAATTTCCTTAAGCGGGCTTCTTAAATTTGGCTCCTCTGACTGGGATCGCCTTTGCCAGTAGCTGGCTAATAAATAAGCTAAACCTGAAAACTCTTCCTGTCAAGACCACCAGAATGACCACCAATCAAAACTGATTAGAGCGGTCTCGTGCATTTGGTGATCGCTACTATTGTCACATCTATAAGGGCTGTCTGTTCTGTGCCAGAAACGGACACCCAATATGCCGTATTGTAATATTTGAATGACGTGATACACAATATTATTTTCAGGTTGTTAAAAATAATTCAATGGAGTTAAACTTTTTCTTCAGTCCATATATTTGGATAGTGACTCTTTATTTTTTCAATACGTATTGCTCCAGATAATTTGGAACAAGCATCAATGATCGCATTAAGCAAAGCCTCAAGTTTGGAGGTGTCATATTTACTTTCGATAAGCTTAACTTCTGATGTATCAAGATATCTTTTTGCGTAATACTCTTTAAACTCAAGTGCGCCTTGATACATCCCGGTCTCTTTTTTATAGTTAGTCCATCTAACAATGTATGAGTCATATTCACTATATGTTAAATCCAAGTAACACTCTATAGCGGCAGCAGTTCCATTAATATTGGATAAGGTTAGGCCGTCTGGGCCACAAGTAGGGAAACTTTCAAACTCCTTAAGATCCGGAAGACATATGCAACTCATATTATGAGGAAGCTTCATCTTTATGATTTTCTTGAAAGCTTCAACCCCTTCACTATCATTGTCGAGTACAAAAATGATTTGGTTCTGTACATCAATTTTTACTAATCCCTCAGCAAACTTTGATAATCCCCCAGTGCCGGGGAATGGATGGCCAGATGTTACATCGATGAAACGAAAAAATTCACAAACGCTAGGCTTAATTAGCTTAAATGCCTTTTGTAATATATGTGAGTCCGAGGAACCTTCAGTTGCTATGAGAAAAGAATTTTCACGGTTAATTTCAGTTTTTATTTGGTTAATGTGAACCCATCCGTTAGCGACTATTTCCCCATAGTCCCACTCGACATACTCACTAAGATTATGTTTGTTTTCACTTAAAAGTTTGATCATAGAGTATGGATGAAGTATGTTTATGACACTGAAAAACGCTGTTTTTTCTGACCAGTAAAAGTTGTTATAAGGATCATAGAGAGGAATTCTTTTTAAAATGTCGTTAGGGAATAACTTCAAAATGAAATTATCATTCTCTGTTTTTTTTGAATTATCAAAGTCGATATCTTTATCGTTTAACTCCCCCAGATCATAGCTCTTAAGTAAGCCCAGAAACTCATCAAAACTAAAAAGATTTTCTAAAGGTTCCCAATTATCGGGATAGGCTTCAATCATTTCGTTTCTTTGATAAACCTCATGCTTTACAAGATTTTCATATTCCGCACGAATAGCAGTAAGAGAAAAACCAAGTAACTCAACCCGTTCAGCTACTGCTGCAAGAGGCTTCCTGAGTACGGTCCACTGAAGGCGTCTTTCTTCATCAATTTCATCGGTTTCTTCCAGATCATAGCGTTCGTGCTGAGGTATCATTATGTGGTCGGTTGACTGGAACAATGCACCATGATCAACACCTAAGCTATTTTTACTCCAATCTAGCGTTGCACCTGAAACCTTAAGTGAAATTTCCGTGCCCATAATTCCTCTTTTAAACTGTTGGCAATCACTTAATTAAACCACCAGGAATATCATTTGTCATCAACTATGCTATGAAATTACAAGCGGTATAATGTCTTCAAAATTCAAAGTGAATATCAATCATTAGGAATTAATCCAAGGGCAGAACCAAGCGATCGGCTCGTTGCAGATTATCGCGCTGTAAGTTACGTATTGCACCATCGGAGGTGAGAACAATTATGAGCTTCCACTTTTTGCTCATAGCGGATCTGACAGCCAACAGGACTGGCCGCTTTGTGCCCGCAGTAGGCGTTGCTAACGGCGTAATGTGTCACTCAACGCGGAGCAGTCAAATTAATTAATAGACTTTGTCTCTTCCCTAAATTTGTTTGGTAAACACAGTCAATCAGTGGGTAGCATCATCTACATATTTGTAGACGGACTTCTGGCTTTCAGATGTTAACACGAGGGGCTTACTTGAGCACTTTGAGTCATTCTTCCATCTCGGCCAGATCCCGCACCCATCTCGTAGATAGTCGTTTTGGCTACAAGGCCAATCTCAATCTGCCTCAGCTCTTGGCGACGGATTGTGTTAAGAAATAGCAGAACTCCGTTTTTGATTAATTGAGACAGGTCGTTAAGGACACTCGATCCGGAGATTTGTTTTGTGCGCGAGCTACAGTGCTGCTGTCGCGTCCAGTTTACTAATAAGTTATTCTGCATTTCAAACTCCGTGGGCATTTGGTGAAGCAAGGTTTGCCACCAATATTTGGTGCTTTTCATTGGGTAACGGCGGAAATTCACAGGGACGTAGTAAGGTTTACCGAAGACTAATAGCAGCAGAAAAGGAGCGAGTATGGCGACGATAACGGTTTCTCCGGTTCATTTTGAGGACTACAGTGGTATCCAGTTCGAGCGCCTTGTTTTTGCATACCACCTGCGCGCGGGTTGGCATGATCTGATTTGGCACGGTCAATCAGGAGGTGATCAAGGGCGAGATATCTCGGGTATTGAACCATTTGATGACCAGCCAGCACGTAAGACCATCATCCAATGCGCGAACCGAGACACGTTGACACTGGCAAAAGCCAAGAGCGACATGAGTAAGTCGATTAAAGCAACTGGCAGTGTCCCAGACGTCTTTAAGTTCGTCTCTCGTGGTGCGGTCTCGGATGCTGGCAGAACGCGCATCGAGCAAGCAGCAGCTTCCCTAGGCGTCAGGCATGTAACGATATGGTCGGGCGTAGAGTTCGAAGAAAACTTGCGTCTTCGTGCTGAATATCTGCTGCACCGTTTTGTCCAGGGCGTCGAGTTTCCTGATGTTGAAGCTGATATTCAAAAATTCACGGATGATTTTCCCGACCTTTCCGACGCCGATGTTCTGCAACTGATGGCTTCCGTATTTGACCGGCCAGCATTTCGCACACCGTTTCAACAAGAAAGTTCTCTCCCTGCTTTTCAGAAGGCAATCGAAGATACCATTGGCGCACTAAATACAGGTTTGTGGAGAACGCGTGAGGGCGTCGAGATCAGGCGCATTCCTTCGATCCACCATCTCAAAAATCAACGCATCCAGACAGTGATGGGAAAAGTGGTTCGTCAGGTCGACCAACTGCGGCGCATCTTCGTAACTCGGCTTAAGGAAGGGGAAATCAGACCTTGTGGATGTGGTCAGCCCGATTGCCCCACGTTTACGCTCACGCAACGCGTGGCTGACGAGCTAGACGACGCGAGACAGAGAATCCTCACGACGTTTCAATCAGTGTATACTTCCTTCAGTGTGAGCCTTAGTTAGGCAATGAAAAATGGAACCTACAGCGTACTCATTCTTCTTGAAAGCCCAATATAATTTCTTAAGTATGCGAATGTGATGATGGCACTGACCCCGGAACAAATTCACTACCTCAACCAATATGCACCAGGCGAAGCTGTGTCACATGCATTGTCCGAGCTACTATTCATTGATCATGATCTTCTCGGTATCGATGCTAACGAACGGTCGATTACCTTTCGCTTTGCGATGTACCTCCAGCAATGTTTCCCCGGTTGGACTGTAGATTGCGAATACAACCGGGACAGCATTGAACCTAAACGGCTCAGACATTTGGAACTTTATCCAGACAGCGAAGACGTTGAGGCAAAGACAGTATTTCCAGATGTGATCGTGCATCGCCGAGGTACACGACAGAATCATTTGGTCTTGGAGTTCAAAAAATCAACGAGTCGCGTCGATAGAGAGATCGATCTACTAAAACTTCGAGGTTATAAGCAGCAGCTTGGTTACGAGCACGCTCTGTTTGTGGAGGTCGGCACCGAAGGGCAATCGATCATCACGGCGCTCGAGTGGGTCTGAGAGGTGATAGAAAGATAATTCATGATACGTATTCCATCATTCAACTCTCAGCACCTTGAGGCCGCCTGTCGCGTCCTTGCTGATACCGAACGTGGCTTGAGTGGGTCGCAGATCGAGCGACTGCTACAAGAAATTAAAGTTGCGGACACATCGCCAGGAATGACAAAGTGGAAACGTCTGTTTAATGCGCTCGCAGGTGCGCAGAACCAGTATCAGGTCGGCAACCATCTTATTATGTTCATTAACCGTGCGATGAACCCGGTTAATTACGCCCGTGATCCATCGGTGTTTGCCTGGCGACGTGATGAACTCAATGTTGTCCTGGCTTTTTCCGGTTTTTATATCCGTGAGGATGGTAAGGTCGCGAGCGCTGCTAAAGTAACGACTCTGGATTCTGCTCGAGCCCGCGCCGGGCGACTTAAGGCTGCACTCGAAAGCCGTGCTGTGCATGCGGAAGTTTTGAACTATTGCCGTGCCGAACTTCTGGACGAAAACTATTTTCATGCCGTCTTCGAGGCGACGAAGGGGGTTGCGGAACGTATTCGTCAGTTGTCCGGGTTGAGCGGTGATGGTGCTGACTTGGTGAACAAGGCATTTACCGGACAACAACCTGTTCTGACTTTGGGATCGCTCACCACCGACTCAGAAAAGAGCGAACAGAAAGGTTTTGCGAATCTACTGATTGGTCTATTCGGTGCTGTGCGCAATCCACTAGCCCATGCGCCTAAGAAGAATTGGCCCATGTCTGAACTGGATGCGCTGGACATCCTTACGTTGGTTTCGCTTATTCATCGCAAGCTGGATGGCACGCAGAAACAACTATAGCGGCACCATAGTGGAGTTGCATGAGCTACACAGTGTTGATCTTGCTGTACCATCATTATAAGAAAGCAATCCGAATTCTAAATTGATGATTATCTCTCAATAACCTTCATCTATCTATTTATATGACTTAATTTGCTGATATCTATTTTTTTAAGTAACATAGTGTGTCTTATCTCCGTCTGAAGAGCTGGTTGCAACAATCGTTAACAGGCCCCCCAGTTCCGAGACTGAACTCTTTTCCATTGGTGCACAAAAGCAAAAAGCCTGCTAGTAATCAGGCTGTTCAAATTTGGCTCTGTAATTGGGATTGCCTTATTCAGTTACAAGCTAATATATAAGCGAAACTTGAGTCACTTCTCTGTCAAGACCACCAAGATGAACACCAATCTCTTTTTCATTTAATCATAGTAAGGTTGCCTTCAATAACTGATTAGGGTCCGCAAATTATTCCGAATGACGTAGACCATATCACTCGTGGATAGCCCATATAAATGGGCTAGTTCTTCTACAGTATTTTCTATATCAGCTGGTTGTGAAGGCCTATTATCAATACGTGTGAATGGACCATCGGTTTCTGTTAGCACTCGCTCAATTGGAATAGACTGTATCATAGGAATATGTCTGGCATTGCTAATCATTTCCATATTAATAGAAAAATAGCATCCTAACTCTAATGCTCGCTTCGCCTCGTTCTTTGTTCCAGTGAACCAGTGGAGAACAATTTTCCCACGCCCTAAGGGTAAATATGCTTCAATGAAGTCTAGTACAATTTTGACCGCTCTGACGCTATGGACTGTAATGATCTTATCGCCAGCCTGAGCGCAACGTTGCAATATATGTTGAAATACTCGCTTTTGCGCATCGAGTGACTTGAAAAAGCGAGGACCAGCATCCAGTCCAACTTCACCAACATAGCGTGTCTCCGATAGGTAATGATCCCATAGTTCTAGTTCATTTTCATGGTTGGCTACCAATTGGGGATGTAACCCTAATGCTGCTCGGACATACTTCGTACGCTTTGCAATCTCGTGATTGCGAGGCCATGCGCGCGGTGTTGTCGTAACTGCCAATGTAAATATTCCAGCTTTCTCTGCATCTCTGACTGCTGAATAATGATCAGGGTAGAGATCAAGGTGACAGTGAAAATCGACAAGCCCTTTAGTTGCATTCATGTAAATATCCTTTTCAAGCTGGTCTTGTCGAAACACCGTCGATAAGTCGCGCAACTTCAGCAAGTCCGCGCTGATATACACCAGCTAGCTGGTCTAAATGCATTGCTTCATCCGCAAGCGAGCCAGGCTTGTGAATCAAGATACTTGCTAGTTGCGGATTATCTTTCAGACGAGCAATTGCATATTGAAATGATCTGACCTGTACTCCAGTTGCTTGGCGCGTGTCCAAGGGGTGAGCATGAAGATCTGCCACTGTATACACCGTTGGATCACTATCAGGTCCCCATGCTGCCATTAATGCTGCTCGGCGGATCAGGCATGGCAAACAATAGCCACACTGTTCAATGCCATGCCCCAACCAACGGGCCTTGGCCGGTGATGAGCACGATAGTGAATCTGATATCAGGCTTTTTAAAAGAGAAGGATTTTGGCAAGACGAAGCCATCTCCCCTTTAGTTTTGTTCCAATACGGATTTTGAATTTCGCCATTGATGCCAAGTATGGAAAGTAGTTCATTCCATCTCGCCATATAATATGGGTGCGTCGTGCGAGTACTGTTTGATCCCAATCGTAGTGGATCCAACGGTACATTTAGAGCAATCAATCCATTTTCAGGGACGCGCAAAACGAAATGGTTTCCTAGTCCGGTTCCTGCGAAAACACCGAGAGCAAAAAACAAGAAAGATCTGCCTCGAGTACTATTCTCTGAACTTACGCCTTCCACAAGTCCTTCCTCAAAGGACATACCAACTCGCAATCTCCCTAAAGATGATTTGACGTAATGTTTTTTTAAACCGGCAAACAGCTTAGTTTGTGCATCACTTGTTGCCCCCTCTCCGAAATGACTAACCAGAAGCGGTGTAGTTCCACTCTCTAACGAGTCGATAGCTCCAATTAAACTATCAAGTCCACCTGAGAATAAACTGACTGAATCAAATGGGTGAGCAATCAGGGTTGGTGGTGCTTCTTTGACGACAGTATTAAATCGCTCGGGGCGTGGCCTAAAATCGACCGTCCAGCGATCGCCGGTTAAAAAATCAAGAGAATTTTTGAGGGTTGGCGCTGCTGAATACCAACGAGAGGGATTACTCACAGGTACTATCAATCTTATCTCGCGTGTCCACGAATCCTGCGATTGCTCAACACGCGAGATTCGTGTGTCAGCAGCATGGACATGGGCTGCTAAAACCAACAGGTCAATGCCCATTTCTGTTGGGAATATGCCGATATTGTTAAGGCTGGACAGTGCATGACCAATTCCATAATCCAACGTTTGTTTGCTGGCGACGAGCTGTAGGGAAGTTATCTGTTCATCTAAGCCTGCTACAGGGTCAAATGAATCGTCATAACCGAAATGACCAACTAGGAGTTGTCGCATCATTGTTTATTAGCCTCTGCATCGCCAAGAGCCTGTAAAATTCTAAACGCAGACTCATAGATCGTATCCACGAATCCTTGAATTTGCTCTGGAGTAAGATGATTTGTCCCAATTTGAGCGCGTGCGAGTGCATCGCTTACTCCACCCCGGATGAAATCTCGCACCTGCTGCTCAACAAGATGTGCTGTATGCGCATTTATTGGCATCGTCACCGCTTTGGTTCCAATGTCATTACAAATGCGTGCTTCGATCGCGTGAGTAGCATATAGTTCGAAAACGGTTTGCATTTGATCTGGTGTAAATGTATTCAAATCAGTGAGACCTTCGTTAGCAAGTTCTACGATAGTCTCGATGTATGCTTCACGGGCAATGCCCTCATCAACAGTACCTGCTCCTGGGCAGATGAAATCAGCTAGCCCAATGAAAATTTCAGTGATTGGACGGCCTGCTAGCGATTCTAAATTCAGTGAGCGTAGCGCTTCGTTGACACCCCTTGTTTGTACCTCCGCTAGGAAACCGAGGAGCCGTGCCCCCGCCCCTCTGGAAGCTCCCATACGTTGTGCTGCCTGCCTAGCACCACCTGATGACGTTGAAACATACTTCGATATGGCCCGCCCGAGGCTTGCTCGATCTGAACCACCAGACCCTGCAAATCGTGTGAAGTTATTGCGCGCGTTTGAGAAACGTTGCGGATCAGCTGTACCTGGTATTGGTGGGCGATTTGGTGGAGTCAGGGGTTCAGGACGATCTATTGGCTGCTGGTCGTCTTGTCCTGGGCCATTGCCTTGCGGGGATGCCGGGGGGGCGTTATCCAACCATGATGGAATAAGTGGAGTCCCGCCGCCAGGCCCTCCATAAGCTGTTGATGTTCCCATTAATGTATTCCTTTGTGATTTTTAAGCGCTGCTTCGGCTGCGACTTTGAGGCTGGTATTAGTAGTTAGTTTGCTCCAATTCCCCAATAGTACAGTCAAACGCGCTAAACATTCGGTATCCTTTATAGCACTCTGCCAACCACTTACAGCCCAAGGACCACACTTATCATTTGGCAATGCCTCCAGAAAATCCATTAGCTGGCTCTGTAATTTTGGTTGTGCCTTTACAAGAACGCTCAAACCATCAATTCCTGCCGGTTTGATATCAAAAGTAGCTGTGCTCATTATTTTGCTACGAACTGCCTCGAAGACCTTTTCGGCTTCAGGTTGCACAAGTTGCTTCAACTCTGATTCGTAACTTTGAACCGCCATTTTGCCGCCGAACAATTTCTCGACCACCTCGGCTAAGTGGCCCAAAACTGATACCGGACCAAAATAATCTTTTTTATCTTTTGTTACAAACAAGTAGGGACGTAAGTCGAGACCTGATAACTTCGGTGGGAGCCGAGCCCAGTCACTTATCGTTTCTGAAGATTTCCATTCAGTCAAAACCGTACTATCAGGTGGCAATAATACTTCTGCGGCTTTTTTTTCTTTTGGTTTATCATCGTTTTTATTGGAAATCGTAAGAAACGTCTCTAATGCTTCAAGATCTTTGCAGTGTCCATCTGAATGTATCGCCGCAACAAACGCGATCTGTTCGAACAATCTTGGAATAAATCGCTCAGCAAGCATGAGTTTTGCTAGTACTGGCAGTTTGATATCATCGCCAAAACCTCGCGCTGTTGCGGTGCGGTCACGTAGCAAGAGGGTATTAAGAAAACGCTTGATTTGGCGAGGATTACCTTTTGTTCCGCTAGCCAAAATTGGTCCGATCTGATCACTCAGAATTAGTGCATTATTTGCTTTATCGGCTTGCGAGCCGAGAGTTATTTTTACCGTGGCAGCGTCCAATCCACCACTTGTCCACGGGCGTTTCAACTTTTCCCGCGCAACGATGATTAACTTTTCATAGTCTGGGTCATTCTCACCTATTTCAGCACCAGCAAGAAGTAATGTGACATAAATTCTCGTCTCTGTTTCGCCTAAAGCAGGGATCCGGAACGGGACCTGAATGAGTTTTTCAAGATAATTACGGGCATAGTCTCGTGGCCCAGTGCTGTCAGGCAGGTCAGGGAAGTGCTTACGCACTGAGTACTCAATCATAGCCTCGTCAGCAGCAACAACAAATGCTGTCCGCGAGGTAAATACAAATAGACGAATCGCTTCAAGAGTTTCAATGGCCGTATCAGGTAGACAACGATCAAGATCATCAACCAATACCACAAGTTGCTTGATACCAGCATCTTTCAGTAGTTGATCAAATGCTTTGCGAAATGTTTCCACTTCCATCGGTACATTTTTTGTTTCTCCCTCTTTCGTCACCGCCTTTATTTCATTGATAGTATTAGAGATATTTTCTTTCGTCATAAGTTTGACGGGATCTTCAGCCAAACCTTGCAGGGAGTTGATGATGGAGCCAATTTGCTCAGGTGTCGGAACACCGGTAAATGCGGTTAATGCCAGACCGCCGGCTCGCTTGGCAACCTTTAGCCAGTCGATACTACGGAATACGTCTTTAATAGCTCCTTCAACTTTTTTCAATGCAGGACGTTTCTCTACCAGACCTGAGACGATGCCTTCAATTAAGGCTATCTTTGCATCTTCAAATCCTTGGAAACGCCAACCATTGAACTTTAAGCATAAAACATCATCTTTGTCGGAGAAGCCCGACTCAATCATTTCGAGTACGCTCGACTTACCTGCACCCCAATCACCATGAACACCAATTGTTACTGGGTGATTGAGCTGCTCTCGAAGCAATCCAATAATGGTGGAGGCAATGGCCTCATTGTTTAGCAGATCGATTTTTGTTTCGTTGTCAGTTAGAATCATTATTTTTCCTAATAGTCGTTGCTATTCATCTTATTCAAATAAAATATTAATGAGCACATCATAGGGCTATCCCTAGTAGAGACGCAGATCTCTAATCTTGCACTGTTCTGATATTGAATCATGATCATAGTAGTGAAATTTCTTCAAAAGTAATGGTACTGCTGTGGGGGCTATGATGTATCTCCAATTCATTGATGCGAAGTTTCAGCGGCATTGGACATACCACACCGCTGAATATGCAGGTGCCAGTAGAAAGGGTGGGAATTGATTCCTCGGTGAGACGGTCAATATAAGAAACTGACTTCTCAATAGCGTATAAATCATTCTGGTTTATCAACCTATGGATGAAATAATTATGCGCCTGAGAAATAATAGTGGAGGAAATATCATTCGGTCTTTGACTCGATAGGGTTACAAATACACCGAATTTTCTCCCTTCCTTGATGATTTCTTCAAAAGTTTCAAGTCGATAATCTTTCCAGCTCTCGGTTTCACGAAAAGATGTATTAGACAGGATGTTATGTGCTTCATCAATGATGAGACTGAGAGTTGAGTAGGGGTCACCTGCTTTTTTATCAGCATAGGCCCATTTAGCGAGTAATAATGGAAGTGTTTTTTTCATGGTCAGATTGACCATATTCAGGTTGATGACTACAAAATTACTGTTGCCCCAAAAATCTCTATTCCCATTGGTATCAAAGACTTTTCTAATATCTTTTCTGTTTGCACTCATTCTATTTACTACTGGTGCTATGTGTTCAGGATTTGAGCGACCGGATAAGAATTCGAGGATTAGCTGCAAATACATGAATCCAAGCAAGGATTCTATAACATCATTTGGAAATTCATAGGATTCTGCGAGTCTGAACAGGTTTGAATGCTCCGTATCTTCAGGAGAGTCAAAAAAGCGACCTGTGTTGTTAAACCAAACTTTTCTACCGAAATGAAACTCTAGATCGGATGTCATATGCTCATGATCGTTAAAAATTGGTCGAAAAAGATCAAGAAGGGCATCACAACGTGTCTTATCGCTACCACACAAAGTTTCCCTGATCTTTTTCTTGAGTATATTTCTAAAAAAATCAATAGGGGCATCAGAGCGATGAACTGCCGATTTGAGTTCAAGTACTCGCCTTAAAAATGGTTTCTGGGTTTTGTCTGTTGCATCAGTAAGGACAGAAAGGATCTCATGTTCAAGTAATACACCTTCCGGCATAGGGATTTTATCCCCTTGATCATTATAAGTGCTAAGGTTATAGACAATTTTCTCCGAGGTTATGCATTCATCGGCACCATATTCACCATTGAAATCAAACAATATAAACTTACACTTGCTTTGAAAGCTCTCTTTTAGCATTTCAGACAATGCGGCATAACCGTGTTTGTACAGAGATGCCAGAGTGTTTGACTTTCCACTACCGGTATTACCGAAAATAGCAATGTGAGAATTTAATAAACCGCTAACAGGTAGGGTAATATCGATATCTTCAAGATCAGTACGGGCGAATGTGATAGCACAAGTTTGTGCTCTCACTATCTGATGAATGAGCTGAATTATCTCTTCGGTCACTATAAATGCTTCGTTTCCAATTAAGGGAAGTTCCCTTGTACCGACAGTAAAATGACCGTTCCGATCAACGTAACCCGACAAAGAGACAGTCAGGTAGCGGCGAAAACGTATGGACTCAGCACCGCTTCCTAATGGATTTTTCTCCTCAAGTATCTTTTCTGCCTCTATTTTACCGATTAGGCTCATGAATCCTTTCTTGATTTCGATAAATCCGCCAACGGATACGTTCTTAAGTACTTTTCCACGGAAAAAAAGATCGCTAAGGTTTTTATTTTTATCGACCAATATGCTTATTGTTCTTCCTGACACCTCACATACTTCACCGACACGGAGAACTGCCTCTTCATGAATAAATTCTTGTTCCACAGTTATCTCCTCAGAAAACAATTTATAATTTCGTTTACCTTAGTGAAATCTAATTCTTTACCTGGAGTGTAAACTATTTCCACATTAGAGTAGTCTCTGAATTTTTCCATAAATGCGATTCGAGAAATTTCATTATAGGAAAATATTATAACTTTAAGAGACATGTTTCTTAGCGCTTTTTTTGTTAACGTCTCTATGTGTTCATCTGCAAATGAGAAACCAAAAACTATAAGCAATGCTCCTTCCTTGTCTAATTCATTAGAATAACTTCTAAGAAGATCGTAATAGATATTTTCAAGAAGAGTTTCGCGAAATTTATCCTTTCTGGGAAGAATGAGTGCATGTGATAGCACCCAATTTCTTAGTTCTTCATGGGTAGCAAAAGCTACAGGTCTCAATGGGGGTACTTGGTAGTAAAAATCATTTTTATATTTAAGCCATGATAAAGAACCATGAAGCTTAATCAGGTTTATTGTCGGTAGCTCAACGCTATAGTTATAAAGGTTTCCAGTAGCATGAGTCGTATGGTAGAAGCTGGCTGGATCAAATAAATGTGCACCATACAAATTTCCTCGCCGACTAAACCCATCATTTAAGATAACGTTATAGCTTTTGACGGCAGCATCTTCGATAAACAGATCATAATTTGTGGTAAAGAGATTTATTCTCCTAGGTAATAGGCCAGTTCTTCTTTGGGTAAGAATCTTTTCAAGAGAGTGTAGGAAACTGGAGTAATAGGTGCGAGTGACAGTTACGTTATCTAACGTGGGTTGACTATGCGGTATACCTTGCTGAGTTCTATCGAGTAGAACGTCATTAGCTTCCCAAACTGAGGTTAGAAAATCGCCTGCTTGCTGAAAATAGGCTAAGTCATCTCCTGAACGCACGTGCTCTTCTAGTTGCGCTTCGATATCTCCTAGTATGCGGATAGCTGGTAGTGACGCTCCGGAGCCGATAAGAAAGTTGATGTTTGCTGACTGAAAAACACGCTCAAAATACTCTCGATCCCGATCCTGACCGTAGTATGCTCGTTGCATTGCCACAGTAAACGCTTCCTTAAGTTTAATTTTAGTGTGTAGATAGGAATTATCTTACCGTTACTGCACATAATTGCACCACTTTTACGAGCTGTCATCGAGAACTTTTTGGGACTAATTTTCTTCTTTTTGCTTCAGCTTTAGCTGGTAGCGTGTATCTCGGATCTTAAGAGATATGCAGATATAGCACTGTGCGATAATCAATAGAGGGCATGTGAACATCTAGTCTGAAAGCAAAACATGAACCGTATTTTTAATGCAAAACACTGCCTTTCCCAACAACATTTCACCGCAGCGAACTAAGGGGCGCTACACCCGCTATGCAGGGGCAAGTTTTTTCTCCTGTGCACTTTTCGTTCTCCGTATCTACTTCAGGTTAATCGTTTCCCAACACAACCCGTCCCGCAAGGGTAAATGGCACGCATGCTGCGCCCTTGCAGGACAGAACGATGCCGGGAAAGCGAACCGTCAGGCGATACGAAGACGAAAATCACACACTGACGGAGAAAAAACCATGACAATTTCCCTGCATTACCCCCGGACAAGCGCCCCTAACACCGCAGCGGCGACCAGCGTATCCCCGCTGGACCCGTCAGGCTCCTCAAAAACGAAATTTTCTAAAACCAGAAAGGATATTTATCAGACCGTTACCGACAACATCATTGCAGCGCTGGAAGCCGGTGTTAAACCCTGGTCCTGCCCGTGGCAGCGTGTATCCGGCATGTCTGGATTGCCATCTAATTACGCCACCGGCGTGGCCTACAGTGGCATGAATATCATGTTGCTGTGGAGCAGTGCATCAAAACAGGGGTTCAGCGATTCACGCTGGTTGACCTATAAACAGGCCCAGTCGGTAGGTGGACAGGTTCGCACGCGTGAACGTGGCACTACAGCCATTTTCTACACCACGCTGGAGAAGGAAAACGACGCCGGAGAAATCGACCATATCCCGATGCTGAAAACTTTCACCGTGTTTAACGTTCAGCAAATCGACGGCTTGCCTCTGACAAAGGTAACTGTCAGTCCGGAAGCGACATTTGCCCCGTTGCCGCAGGCTGAAAATCTGTTCAGGAAGAGCGGCGCAAACATCATTGAGAAAGGACAAAACGCCTTTTTCAGCCCATCAACTGATGAAGTCTGGTTACCGGAGCGCCATCTATTCGCTGATGCGGCTAACTTCTATGCTACCGGCCTGCATGAGCTTGTCCACTGGAGTGGGGGTAAAAAACGCCTGAACCGTGAAATGAAAGGGAAGTTTGGCAGTGCGGATTATGCAGAGGAAGAACTGGTGGCGGAGCTGGGAAGTGCTTTTCTGATGGCGGACCTGGGGATTGAGGGAGAGGTACAACATGAAAGCTACATTGCTTCCTGGCTGAAAGCTCTGAAAAACGACAGGCGCTATATTTTCAAAGCGGCCAGCGCCGCCTCTAAAGCGCATCGTTATCTGATGGATAAACTCTGAGGCCGGAGCCGGACAACCGCAAGGGAATGCGGTTACATGGTTTTTAACCGGCAACGCTGCAAGGCGCAGGCTGAGGCGGAACGCAGCACAGCGAGTACCGAACAGTCTGCGCCTCGCAGTGGAATAAATAATTTCTGGCCTGGCGGTATCGCCGCCAGGCCGGTGAGGCCACCATGTTGGCCTGTGTAAAAGCTTACGTATAGCTGTCTAATGACAGGCGTTTCAGTTCATCAAGGGTATAAATGCGAAACACCCGGCGGTGGCGTTCTTCCAGCGGGACGTGCTGATGGTTGATGATGACATGCCTGATGCTGTCAAACAGCAGTTCAAGTGCACGCTTCTTCTGTGGATCGGGTACAACATAAAAAACGTAAATCCACTGCTTGCGGGTACGGGCCAGCAGGTGGCTTGCCATGATCGACTGATAACGAGCTCGGGTTTTCAGGCGGCGCTCGGTTTCAATGGCAATAACGTTACCGTCAGGCAGGGTCAGTAACCCGTCCGGGCGATGTTTCACCTGATACTGGCTGATAAAAGTGGTCCGGTCGCCGTTAATCCATCCCGAAGCACCTTTTTTCTCCAGAATAAGTCTGGCGGCCTGATTATCAAGATGATGCTCCAGCGTCCAGCCGGTAATTCTGAACGGTTCAAACCTCGCGGGAAAGATTTTATCATCCGGGGTTAACACCACCGCCAGCCCGTCGCTGGTGATCCCCCATAATGAAATCTTCATTGTCCGTGATTCAAGCACATGCTTCTGGATTAACCCCATTTTCTCAGTTTTTGCCAGCAGCGAATAAAGCGATTTATGATCCCGGAAACCAAATAGCAGCATCAGCGTTTTGAAATCGCTGTAGGTTTCTTCTTTCAGGAAGTTCAGCAGTTGTTTTATTTTTTCTCTGTTGCGTGTCTGGCGCTCGTGATATGTCGAAATCAGCATAACCGCTCCTTAAAAATCCAGCGGGGACAGGTGTTCTCCCTCATCAGGTTGGGGCTCTGCCGGTTTGACTTCGCTTCCGTTGAAGAAAAGATCCGGGTACGTTGTCATTACATCCTGTATGGATGGTTTATCATCCTCGTCAAAATCCAGTGCGATTTTCACCGGTGCCGCCGATGCGGCAATATCAGGGGAAACCGAGAAGATTTTTAGCTGACGCTTTCTGACCTTTATCGGTGAAATCAGTGAAGCAGAAGGTAGCGTTTTTGTCGTAAAGATAAAGCTGACAAAATCGGGCAGGTTCAGGATCATATTGCTGTCAATAAAGAAACGTTCGGCCTGGCGGATTGTGCGCTCACTGTCGATCGTTTCCGTCAGCATATTATCCGTTTTCGCTTTACGGAGTTCATCATCCACCAGAATCGTGCCTGACATTCTCGCCACCCATTCCGCTGTATCCGGGTCCATAACCCGGTATACCAGCTTGAATTTTGCATTTTCAACAACCGCACCGACAACGGCGTCACCTTTCAAATCTGCCGGGCAGTCGTTTAAATCGGCGATGGACTGGTGGTCCATAATAATGTGTACGCCTTTATCCCGCGCCGCACCTAAACCTTCCAGCGCTGGTCTGGATAAATGGTATTTCAGCTCGGAAAGATAAATAGCAATGGGGCGGGGTACGTCTGTTACTCGATCGCGCTTTTCTGCCAGTTGGTAAAGGCGAACCAGCAGCATGCGCTGGGCGGTAATAATTTTGCTGTTTCGCATGGAGCCGACAACATAACAGCAGCCGCCCTCATCAAATATGTGCTTAAGCGAAAAGCCTTCTGGTGAGTTAATGGCATTGAGTATTGCCAGTTCCTCAATCTTGCCGAAAAATGCTTTGATTTTTTCGGCAACTCCCTGAACGTAATCACCGTTATAGACATCACGGATTGTTGCCGATGGATTATCACTGACAAATTGTGCGGCGATACGCGCGGCTTTTCGGTCATCAATGCGATAAAAATCCGATTCCTGCCCTTTTTCCGCCAGGCTGAAACCTGCTACGAACAATTCTTCCAGTTCATCGGGCGTGATATCTTCAATCAGATTTAACTGGTAGTGCTGTTTTCGCAGGTCAATTAAGGCAAAGGGTTTTCCTGCATCCTCGCAGGCTTTCCGGTAAAGGTGTGGTGCCCATTCATCGTCTTTGGGGTCCATAACAAACACTCCTTCACCGGCAATAATACTTTGATATAGCAATATCCCGGCAGCTACCCCTTTACCGGCTCCGGTGGTGCCGATAATATCCGCGTGCTGTTTCTGCCAGTCATTTAACGGGAGATACATTGGTTCGTTCTCCCTGTCCATGCCAGTAAAAATGCCTTTATTCAGGTCGATATAATCCAGCGGATCATAATGCAGTGTTTCCGGCAGCAGGGACTTTACGGTGCGGACATCGGTGCGCAATTCCCGTTCAAGGGTGGTTTTTTTAACAAGGCGTTTCTTTATTTTATCCAGTTCCGGCGTGAATACCCGGCGAAGTATAATATGAAAAATAATCCCGGTCACAGTGAAAGCAATCCGTGCTGACCAGGCTAGTACCGTATTATCACTGGTGAGTCTGGTCTTATACAGCCACTGGAAGGATCCGATAACTATCGGGGCCAGTGTGCCGGAGAGAAAACACAGCATTGAAAAAGCAATAATCATCTTTTGCCACAGCGGGGCTTTTTGCCGTTCATCGCTTTTCAACGAGGCGAAAAACGGCATCGTCAGCCCCGATAACAGCGCCAGCATCAGCTGATGCTGTTGCACAAAAGCCAGCACCGCCAGCATCCCATTCACTATCGGCGACAGTGAAACGGCCAGCTTATTCAAAATCACGATGCCTCCTTCGTCAGCAGTTCGCCCCATGACATCGCCCCATCAGTTCGCCCCACGGTGTCGGGCGAAAAGACGGGGCGAGCGTATGGGGTAAAGAAGGTGGCCGCTGTGCGGCCATGTGCAGGAAAGCATGCTTCCCTGCACGAAACGGCGTGCGCCGGTACATGCGGGCTGGACGCCCTTATTGCTCGGTGCATGGGGGTAATGTCGCGGCTGGACGCCACGCCAAAACCCCCAGGGTCAAAGGCGGCACACCGTCGTCCGCTACGCGCGACCACCCTCTTTAAGACGGTCGCTTTCGCCTTTTTCTTCCCTTTGCTCGTTCCTCGCAGCGGGAATAAAAGGGAAGCTGACCTTTAAAGAGGGTGGTCGCGCCACGCTACCGGCTTTGGGCCGGAGACTTAGCTGCGACGGTGTGCGGGGCTGCGCCCCCCGGGTAAACCGCTGTCGTGGGCGACAGCTTTTCGCTCGCTGGGGCGGCGAAATTTATCCGGCTCCCCCCGGCCTGCAAAATCCGCGTGGGCGCGGCTGTTTGCAGGTGAGGTGCGGTGCCTGAATTATTTTCGCTCCTTAACCCGCGAAAATATTTCTGTCCGCAGCCTCATTTTTACGGCCCCTGTTTCTTCGCTTCTTAATCCGCGAAAAATAGAAGCCGTAAAAACCTGAAAACCGTCATGC
Organism: Citrobacter sp. RHBSTW-00599; assembly: GCF_013784065.1. Classification (NCBI taxonomy): domain Bacteria; kingdom Pseudomonadati; phylum Pseudomonadota; class Gammaproteobacteria; order Enterobacterales; family Enterobacteriaceae; genus Citrobacter; species Citrobacter sp. RHBSTW-00599. Next base: position 2,034,611 of record NZ_CP056717.1, read on the forward strand.
TCTGTGCCCGTCTCGCCAGTATTAACCACGAATGCGGCCATATTTACTGATGATCTGACTGATAGCCGCAGGGTCTGCCAAATCACATTCACTTAAAAATGATTGTCTGGCATCGGCCGTATGGTCAGGAAGAAAGCCGTGTTTATTCTTTATCACGATATTAAAGAATGCACGTTCAGCGGAATGACATTCACTGCCGCCGCCATTTCCGGTTGCTTTACCGTACATACATAACACCACCTCGCAGGCATCAGCAGCCAGTACAGATGTTGAACATGATGCAATAACGCAGAACAATAATACGGAGGATATTGCTTTTTTCATTTCAGTTACCATTATGATTAATTAAAGGTTGCGTTTTTTGGCTAATGTTATTTGTCGGGGTTATTTTCTGAATGTCTCTTTCGTGCTGTTTAAATGAACTGGCTTAAAGTAAATATCACTCATCCGGCGCACATCGCCGTGTATATCAATGCTGACGATGACATCAATGCTTTTAAGTACCTTGCGTAACAACACATCAAAAGGAATGTTCCGGCAGTCGGGGTTTTCATAGCAGCGGTCAATGATCCCTTCAATACATTCTGCCGGACAGCCCGCATGCAGGGAGGTGATTAACCCCTCATGCCCGGAGCCGACAATTTTCAGCGCGTCCCACGCTTCCCGCCCACGAATTTCCGCCAGTAATATCCGGTCAGGGTTCATACGATAATTAGCACGGATCAGCCTGCCGGGCGTGACAATAGCATTATCCCCGGCATCCGCCGGGTAAAAAAGATGAACATAATTGCTGTGGTGATAAAAACGGATTTCGGGATTATCCTCAATCGTTACCAGACGGAGATGCAGCGGAATATAATGCAGCAGCGTTTTCATATAGGTGGTTTTGCCGGAGCCGGTTTCACCCACAATAAAAATCGTTTTGCCGTATTCCACCGCCTTTTCCATAAAGTGGGGAATATCCCCGCTGTGATATAACCGGATTAGTGCATTATCCTGACTTTCCGTTTTTTCCTGACCGGCCACGCGCTGATAAAATCCCGCATCAATCCATGACTGATGTGTTTTCTGCTCAAACGAGGGTTTGCGCAGCGTAATGGACACCGTATTACGTTCACAGGCCGGAGGAATAATCGCCTGAATACGTTCGCCAGATCCTAATGTTGCAGAAAGGATGGGTGATGTATCGTCAATATTATCGTCATGCCAGGACGCCAGCGCTCTGGCAAAAGCATGGCACTGACGCAACGTGATGGGGGATGCCTGTTTTTGCCATTTTCCCCGAATTTTTGTATGCAGCTCACCCGGCCGGTTAACAGCAATTTCTGTCAGGCCATCCTGAGCAAGAAAGTCGCCAAACAGCCGGTTTTTCATAAAATCCAGTGACAGGTTTTCAGCGTTCATACCATTTCTTTTTCAGCCGTAGTTGATAAACAGAGGAAAAATCAATATCCGTACCGGTCATGATGCCGATCACATCGCCCTGGTTCAGGTACATCGTGGGCGGGATATTGATGCTGTTTTCCAGCGTCGTTTTCGCCATTTCCGCCGTGGCGGCGCGGGTGTTTTCGGTATAGTCGGTATTGCGGTCTTTACCCGGCGCGGCATCTGATGCCGCTGCCGCCACGTCCTGCACGGTACTGAGCATCAGGGCGTTGCCGAAACGCGCCCAGAAATGGCTGTCGATCCAGCCCGCGATCCCTGCCTCGCCGAGCGGGCCGGTGGCCTGCGTATCGGTGAGCGGGATTTGCAGGCTGCCGGGCTCCGGCGTGCGCAGCTCCGTCCACAGCACAAACATCCGGCTGCGCCCGTGTTGCAGTGCGCCGGTGCGGTAGACGCCACGGGCGACTGTTCCGGCCGGGATCAGCTTCACATGGTTGCTGGCGCTCCAGACATCCTCCCCAATCAGGCAGGAGATATGACCGCCAACATCGGATACGAAGCGCCGCATCATCGAACACGGAATATAACGATCCACCGGGATATAGAGATCGGGATCGAGGCCCAGCCGCCTGACACCAGTGACACTGGCAACGCCCGGATTGTCGTTGTTATTGCTGCCTGCCGGTGCTGTCGTATCCGGGCAGCGCAGACGTCCATCTTCGCCACTGACCAGTACAGACTGACAGGATGTGTACGCCGTGGAGGCTGACGGGCTGCCCGACGTTCCCGCGTTGTTGCGCGATCCGCTTCGGGACGTGCGTGTATCGTCGCCTGACCCTGTACTGTCGCTGTTCAGCCCGTCTGCCAGTGCTGCCGCCTTGTTCAGGGCGGGCGGCCCGGGCGGCAGAGCTGGAGTGGCCGGGGCGCTCTGACTGGCAGGGTCTGTGCTTTCCTGCCTCCCAGGCCCGAACAGGCCAAACGGGTTACTGTCCAGACCCAGATTCTTACGCTCATGCTGCACCGTACCGGAGGAGGGCGGCGCGGTGCCAGATTCTTTCTCATCACCCGTTTTCAGGGCGCTGAGAAGACGATCGCCACCGGATGCCAGCGCGATGACCAGGACCAGACTCAGCAGGCTGACGATCAGCATGCGGCGACCTGAAGCTTTACGGAAACGGGTCACTTCCGGCTGACCGGGCGGCGTTTTCTGCTCCGGCTCCTGATATGCCATTGCCGCGTGGGCGCGTTCACGGGCTTCCGCTTCCCGTTCTGCGGTGGTTTTTTCCGGTTCGTCCGGGAAAGATTTGTCGGTCATTTTGCCTCCAGCGTAACGGACGGCGAAACGGTGTCACTGTTGGTCAGCGGGATACGCCCGGATCCGTCGTTTTCGATCCCCACCACCGAGGTGCCGTAACGCAGAACCAGTTGCGGCGATGCCGGAACCGCCATCACGGTGTAGTTGCCCTGTTTAATGGTTCGGGGCGTGACCGCCTGCTCCAGGCCGTTCACCACCCGGAAAACGGATGGCAGGGTTTTCGCAGGAGAAAAACCGATATACGCAAAACGACCGTCATCCCAGGTAAAGTCCGGGGCGATGGAGGCTGAGCCAGCTGCCACCCGTTTTGTATAGCGCCAGTTGCGCGGCGTGGTGGCCTGCCCGAATGCCGCCGCTATCCGCTGCCGGTCCAGTGCTTCCTGCTGATGTTGCTGACGGGCGGCGCTGGCGGCGGCAGACTTTTTTCGCAGTTCGTCGGGATAGCGGTAGCGGATAACAAAGGCCTGGGCGGGCGAGTCTTTATCCAGCACGTTCAGTTCCAGGCTGTAATCGCGCTTCGAGGTCACCACGAACAGATTGGTTTTCCAGTCTTTTGCCGTCGGCAGAAACACCTGGCTGACGTTGTTGCCGCTGGCGTCCGTGACCGGCTGGGTAATCGGGTTCGGGCTGACGCCCACCCGGTTGTCGCTTTTCGTCACGGTCCAGCCTTTGGGGAAACCCGCCTGCGCATCGATAACGGTTTCACCGTCATCAAACACCAGCATGGTGACGTAGCCGGGGCGGGTACTGACGACCGTGGCGTTCTGGCTGTTGTACGTGACGTTCTGCATCCGGCTGTCATACGCGCTGCCGCGCGGTGTCGCTGCGCCCCATGCCAGGCATGACACCATTAAGCCAGAGAGGAGCAGGGGATGTTTCAGCATCATTCCCCCCCCAGCTCTTTATCGCGCTGGTAGCTGGTGACGATAAAGCCCAGCGGGTTCACTTCGCGCTGGCTGTCGGTCAGTTGCCGGTGCGGGACGTAGCGGTAAGTGAGGCGGATATTCCACACATCCGTTTTCACGGAATTATCAGCAACACGACGGATTGTGCGCTTAATACGCAGTGTTGCCAGATTATCCGGCCCGGTGGCAGGCGCATGCACATTGGAAATAATGGCGATATAAACGACATATTCCGCCTTATTAAAAATCACGTCCGGTGCCTGGTCGCCGTTAAACCCGTCCAGATAGTCCCGGTTCACGCTGTCGCTGTTAAATAACTGCACGTCGTCATAATCACGCTGGAGGGAGAAATAATTATATCCCTCGCGAAGTCTGACATAGTGTGCTGCCAGTGAATGTGCCAGCGCTTTTTCAGCAGCAATATCCCGCTCCTTCACGCGGGTCATATATTCATAGCGCCCGGTCTGTTTATCCACTGACCATAATTCAGTGTCGGAGGTTTTCAGCGGCAGCAGAATAATAATGGCCGCAATCGCCATTGCGGCCAGAACCAGTCCGGCAGCGGCCACCCGCCAGGCGGTTTTTCGGGAACGTTCTTCCTTTTCCAGCAGTATGGATTCAAAAGAGCGGGAAACATTAACAATGTTCTGAATATCAGACATGGTGAGTCAGCTCCTGAATGATGGCGGGGGAATTCACTGGCTCGGGTTCGCCGGATACCGGTGGGAGGTCGCCCTGATGCCGTGCGCAGCCCGTGAGCGCGCACAGCATCAGAAGGATGATGCTGAATTTCATGGAAGCCCCTTATCGTATGGATGCAGGAATGCCGCACCGGTGGCGCAGGCCACGGCGTGACGGGGAAAGGAAATTAAGGATCGGGAGGATTAACGGTGACGCTGCCGGTTCAGGCGTTTCATGCTTTCGATGGCTGCGGCGCGTTTCTGCCAGGCGCTCACGGTTTTACCCGCGCCTGCGCCGGTGAGTCTGCCGGTCGCCGCTGCGACGGCCATGCCGCCTTTCGCAGTCAGGCGGGCACCGCCCTTTACCCCCGCTCCGGCGAGGTCGGCGGATTTGTTCGCCAGTCCGCTCAGGCCACTCATGGCTGCCCCCTGCAGCACCGCCTGTACGGCGGCCCCGCTGAGTGCGCTGGCGAGCTTCGCGGAGAACCAGACCATCACACCTGCCGCTATCCCGGCCAGCAGGCACTGCGCCGCCAGCGTGACCATATTGGTTTCAGCGGATGTTTTTGTTGCAGCATCCAGTATCTTATTCAGGTAATTAATGGCGATACGGATGGATAAGGCGGAAAACATGATCGTTAATATTGCCGCAAAAATCGTTTTCAGCCAGTTATCAAACATCGGTTTAAGAAAACCGTACAGCAGGCAGAAAATAAAGAGCGGCGCGGTGGTGGTCATTAACAGGATGGTGATTTCGGCGAGCAGGTTGACAAAGGTGGCTGCCATCAGCAGGACAATAGAGCCGCCCCATACCAGCACTTCGGCAAGGCCGCCATTCAGTTTGACGTAAGTTGATGTGTCCATATTAAATAACTTTTGCCCCAGCGCCTGTGCCTTTCCCCAGACAGTATCGAGCAGCGCCCAGATATTATCATCGCCGCTGACACCGTCTTTGAGTCCCTGGATAGCCGCTACCGCCATATCAAGCCAGCCATCCCGGTTTAACACAAAGGTGGTGATCAGCAACATTCGCCCCACATCCCAGACGACATCTTCAACCGGGGTCCGGAGTTTGCCAGCCAGTGTCTGATAACCGCGATACAGTATAAATAAGGTAAAAGAGCTGACAATGATGACGCTGATCATCGTGCCGTAAGTGGAAGACTGACCTTCCAGTACAGCATTCAGTCCATCCATGATGTTTTTGTCCATACCAACAAAAATACCACCGGACATGGTGCCTCACCTGATATTTAAAGAAAGGAAATAAAAAAACAGGGAGAATTCCCTGTTTTGTTGGAGGAAATATTATTACTATGTCACTGCATTTCGTTTTGCAGCTTCCTGCTGAAATATCGCCTCGAATTTTTCCTTAACCCCGGGCTGGCCTTCCTGTGCAAACATAAGTGCTGCCCGGTGGGCAAATTCGCAGTTATCGCTTGCCTCGCCATCCTTCAGGCATTGCGTATAAACCGCATAAGTTTCGTCAGGATGTTGCTTATACCAGGCTTCGGATTTGGTTTCCTTGCAGCCGGACAGTAATATCACGCCTGAGAGTGTGCATAAGGTGAATAAGGATCTGAGCACGGATAACCTCCTTATAAATTATTAAGGTCAGCAACAGGTGCCGTTAGCTGCTGCTGTTCAAAGGCTTTCTGTCTTTGCTGTTCCAGCAATGTCGTTCGCTGTTCAGCCTGCCTGACAGACATCTCCCACTGATTCGTCAGCGCATTTAACTGTACGCTTTTCGCCGCGATGGCGTTAGCCAGATCCTGAGACTCTTTCGAGTCCTGCGCATTCGATATACGGTCAGATAAGTCTGATATATCGCTGAGTGTGCTGTTAATCCTGTTTTCAACGTCAGTGGTATTCTCAATCGCCATTGCTTGATTGAGGATTATCTGTTTGCAACTGTCGGCCAGGGCCTGATATTTTATTCCTTCCTGTTCCTCGCTGCATACGCTGAACGATTTGTATTTACTGTAAAGGTGTTGCAGTTCATAAGAATATGAACTGTTCTGCGTGGTCAGCAGATCATCCAGTGAAATACCGTTCTTACGGAGATTATCAATATCGGTTTTCAGGCTTCGGGCATCACTGAGAAAACCCTGAATATCCCGCACGCCGGTTGCGGTAGCCAGTTGTTTCTTATACGCATTAAGTTCGCTTTTATAATGGGTAACCGTACCCTCCCATTGCTGTAGTTTCTGCATCCACTGGTTAATGGATTCGGTATTCTGCACGGCGTCGAAAACCGGTATTCCGGCGCTGAACGCCTGCGCCGAGAAAAATAACAATAATGCCAGACGGTGATTCCTGGAACGCATTGATAGTACCTCAGGTTGGCTTTCAGATTGCCCGGTCAAAAAAAGTATCTTTCCATTCATCAGGTCGCATACCATCCTGATAAATGGCATCGAATATTTTCAGGTTGTCCTCACTGCCGCTGAGAAGCCGGGTGAATTTACCCATCCCGGACAGATCCATTTTCGCCATCGCCACAAACGGGCGGGTTTCCCCGGCCCGCAGCGGTGTTTTCAGGATGACCATATAATGCTCGCCCGGATCCAGGTTCCTGACCGTGTCATAAACACTTTCCGGCACTTTCATTTTCTCCACGTAATCCGCATGGCTGGCTTTCGGGTTGGCGAGGAAAATCTGGGTACCGCACTGCTCAATAATCGCCGGGGCGATGGGGTGTCTGACGATTTCATCCGGTGACTGTGTTGCCGGAACGAAGATACCGTTCAGCTTTCGGATGACTTTCAGCATATTGAGGGAGAAGCGGGAAAATTCGACATCGGCCAGCCAGCGCCAGAACTCATCCATAAACATCACCAGGCGGCGACCATCCAGAAGACTGGTCACACGGTACAGAAGGTAAAAGGTCACGGGGCCGCGAATATCGTCATCATCCAGAAATTCGGTGCCGTCGATACCAAAGTTATCGACATCGCTGATGGTGAAAGTATCGGCCTCGTTATCAAACACCCAGCCGAACTCGCCCCTCTGCGCCCACTGTTTCAGGCGAATACGCAGCCCGTTGGTGCGGGCGTCTGTGGTCGGCGGCTCCGGCAGCACTTCCAGCAGCCGGGTGATCCCGTACCGGCGGTACTCCGGCGGATAGTCCAGCATGATGGTGTCCACGGCGGCACTGATCCGCTCCTCATCGCGCGGATCGAGCGGCTTACCGTTGCGGCGGCACAGCATGCGCACCAGCCGTTTGATGAAACTGATGTTCCGGCGGGTTGGCTCCAGCGCAAACGGGTTGAAGCCGGTGGGCTCGCCGGTATGGATGCGGAAATAACGCCCGCCCGCCTGGCGGATCGCCATCTCCGCCGCCCGGTCCTTATCGAAATACACCGTGGTCAGCCGTTTGATGGTGGCAGAAGGCGCAAACGACGCCGGGTTACGGTACTTCTGCATCAGTTGTTGCATAATGGTCATCAGCAGGGTTTTGCCGGATCCGGTTTTCCCGATAATCGCCGTATTCCCCGGCGTTTTCTCACCGGTGTCATCCCGCCCGGCCTGGCTGTCGTGCAGGTTCAGGTAATACCCGCCACCGCCGGGAGATGTGAGGATGGCGATGGCTTCCCCCCACGGATTACCGCTGCGTTTGTGGGGATGGAAGTTATGCAGGCAGGCTATATCGGCAAAATTCTGGCTGCTGACGGCCACCAGTCGGGGTCGCAGCGTATACACGCCCGGCAGTTGCGCCAGATACGCGGCGGGCAGTGACAGGGTGGAGAGCGTTGTCATAATACCAAGATCGGCGAAGGGCTGGGCCAGAACGTTAGTGTCCTTCACCACCTGTCCGGCACTGTCTGAGGAGATCAGCAGGGAAAAGTGGAATTTACCGCACGACACATGTCCGGACTGGAGCAGGTCGCGCAGGACAATCAGCTCTTCGCGCTGGGAAGTCGCGTCGTCGTCCGTGGAGTTAAGCCGTTTTTCCGCCAGACGGATATGATTCTGCGCCTCATCCCGTGCCATGCAGGTAAAGGACTGCGTCAGAACATACTCGCTTTCGGCGTACAGCAGCGCATCCAGCATACCGGTATGGGTTTCCGGGGAATAATCCTTAATCTCCAGGCTGCGGAAGAAACGGGAACCGCTGACCGTCTGGCATTCACCGGTGTCGGTGGTGAAAAAGACGTCTGGCGTACTGAGCGTTTCATAAAATGGTGAGCGCGTTACGGCCACCTTCTGCCACTGACCGGTAAGCAGACGATGGAAGAACGCCAGTTGTGAGGAATACACCCGCCCGTTTTCTTCATATATCCCCAGCGGCGTTGCCATATAGCGGGATAATGAAGATTCCAGTGCTTCGCGGTATTCCAGCATGATTTTGAGCGCGTCATCCAGTGCTGCCTGGCGTTTACTGTGCGACTGCGCTTTCATGGTTTTCTTCTCAATCTGAGAGAACGGCGCGTAGCAGACGGTGAAAAACAGCCGGTGCCGCCATAACGGTTTGTCTTTTACCGGCTGGTAATACCGACGTGTTACCTCATCGGAAAAGGGAATACCCGAACAGGCTTCAAAAACATCATGGTATTTTTCACGGAGCCGGTGAATATAGAATGTTACCGGCAGACCCTCATACGAACGAATAACGTTATTCAGGTGCGTGGCCATCAGGGTCAGGTGATGTTCGTCTTCACATTCAAAGACTGTGCCGTCCAGCTCCCAGGTGGCAACCAAATCACGGTGACGGTTTCTGATGACGTAAGGGTGAATATGGGAGGAGTACGGAATATATTTATCCAGCGTAATACGCTCGTTTAATTTCATTTTCTGAATAAACTCCGAGACATCAACGTTATCGTACTGGTTTGCCAGCAGGGCATTCGCGCCAAAATGGGTATTGGTGAAAAGCCGCCCACGGGTTTTAAACGCCAGCCAGAGCAGACTGAAATAATGAATGTCCTTTCGGGTTTTATTTTTCATTTCCGCCCATGCAGGAATGAGCATAATCGCCAGGTAATAGCTGACATAGACTGCCAGCAGGACGATGGCCCCGCTGACGAGAACGAACGGCACCAGAGGAATACCCATAATGGCGGCAGGCCGCGTGAGTGCTTTATTCAGCGTAGCCATCGTTGCCTCCCTTATGACGCCCAGTAGGCACCGAAGCCGGACGCGCCGACGATCAGGATCGCGCCGATGATGATGTTACGCATGTCATGCAGGCTCTTGCCGTCGAACAGCACCTTGTAGCCCACCCACATAGTCGCCAGTGTGATGGTGACGGCGGCCAGTCCCAGCAGGCCGGTCGAGGTATTGCTCAGTGTTTCATTGGCCTTGTTAAAACCACTGTTCGCCGCCAGCACCGGGGCAGACAGCAGCACGGAAACAACAGCGGAGTAACGGCGTTTACGCATGATCATTTCTCCTCATCAGGGATAACAGGGATAGCGCCGCGAATGACGGAATCGGGATAATGCAGGGAAGTCAGGATCGGCGCAGTGGCACCGGCAGGCTCGCCGCGCAGCACAACGGCGGGATAACGGGCAGACGGTTGTGTGCTCGGGTCAGGGGCTCGCTGCCGGTCTTCCCGGGTGGACGGGACGACATAGCCAATGCGCTGTACGTAGCTGGTCTGGTTAAAGGCGGATTCCGGTCGCTGACCGGTTTCAAAGTTGCCGGAGTAGTAACAACTGAGCGCTCGTTTCAGAGTGCTACCGCGCCGGTAACAGTCGGCGAGAATGCGCTCAAATACCGACAGATTGATGCAAGGGTTAAGTAAGTCGCTGGCCGTGACGCCGTAATGGCGGAAATTGGTGCTGGTGATTTGCATCAGGCCGACCGAATAGCGTCGGCCTTGCGCCGCCAGCCGTCCGGTGAGGCTCATCGCCTCATCATGGCTTGCGGGAAAATGTGAAATCACACCTTTGCCGCCCGGCACGATTTCAGCAATGGCGTAAGGGTGAAAACCGGATTCGACCCGTGCCACATCAAGTGCCGTGGACGGGTGAACACTGGTGGCGCACTGCGTCGCCAGCGCCAGAAAGGCTGTGGTGGAAAGCATAGTGGCCTCGTAACCGTGGGTCCGGCAGCGTATACAAAAACACGTTACCGGGGAGAAGGACAAAAGCGGGTTAAACGGCTGCGGCATCCTGTGAAATGTCACTCTCTTCTCTCGGTTCAAGCAGTACCAGCCTGCCTGAAACCGCAATACCGGGGATCAGCACGATATTCAGGCCAGGCTTACCGTTATGTGCGAAGGCCACACCAACCCTGGTCCAGTACGTGTTTTTCTCGCCCTGTGCATCGGGCTGACTTTCCTGAGTGATAAAGACGTGATAATTGGGTTTTCTCATGGTATTTCCTTTAATAAAATAGCCGTGAAAGCAATAAAAAGGTCACATCCCGGTTCTGCATTCCGGTTTTAACGGGTCAGCGAGAACATTCAGCGGCACCCTGAATTGTGGTTACGTGACAGCCCGATCCAATTTGTTAAAGAACAATCCCCGGCCTGGACGAATGAACGTCCATCAGGGCAACCATGTTGTTATGGCATTTTCAGAATCAGATATTCAGTGCGGGATATAAACGATAAATTCAAAACAAAAATAAGAGAGATAAACTGGCGAGGATTATCAGATGCGGAAAGAGGGAGAAGGATGCAGAACAGATAATAAAGAAGGCATTCTATTTTAATGGAAACAGAAAGACGTGCAGAGAAATAATATCCCCGAACGTCTTTATCGCTATTATTAGCGTCTGCGATGCTCAAGTTGTTCCTGACATTCTGTACAGGTGGTTATGCCCGGCAGAGTCTGCCGTCGTTTTTCAGGAATAGGTTTACCACATATACGACAGTGAAATAATGATGGTGTTGAACCCGGCTTAAAACGGTTCTGCTCAATCATCTCCTCCAGTCGCTGTTCATTAAATTCCTGATCGCGGTCGATCTCATCCGGCATGGAGAGTCCTCCTGCCAGTAGCGGCTTCCTGTTCGCACAGTGCGATACGTTTCCAGACCGTGGTGAGTGACAGCGCTTCGGCCTCTGGCTGCAGGATTTCCGTCACCTGCATCATGGTGATCAGTGCATCGGGCGATTCAAGGTTTTCTACCCTGCGCTGCTGCCATTGCAACCAGATAGCCACATCTGTCTTTTCATCCGGTTCAGGCGTTCGGCCATACGGCACGCTGACACCCAGCAACCGACGGCGAAGGCAGACTTCATTGGAGGTGAGACCAAAATAGTGGTTCATCAGTGCGATGGAGCCGCCCAGTCGTATGGCCCGGTCAATTAGTTGTCGGCGCTGTTCTTCCTGACCAGAATGGGCCAGCAACTGGTGCAGAACATCGTGGCGTAGCGAGACTGCGATAAAAGGCGCGGCTGCTCGGCTCAGCGTAAAGAGTGCATCTGGCGAGAGCTGGCTGAGGGCATTCATTTCGTCAAATGTGAAACCGAGATCTTCACAGTGACGAATATTGCCTTCATTAAGCGCCTGCAGGGCATTGGTGAGTACGGCGTAATTTAGTGAAGGGATCATAATATGTATTCCGTATATTTTGTTCAACAGGCAAGATAGATGCAGAAATATCTGGGTATATAGCCTGTTGGAGGGTATTTAGTTGAATCAGTTGCTTTAATTCGCCTTCCCTTGACCGCGTTTAGCGCCGGGACAATTTAATATTGATCCATTCGTCAATTTCTGATTCCAGCCAGGCCACACTGGCTGGTCCGATTTTTATTGAACGAGGAAATGTACCCTCTTTCATATACAGATAGATTTGTGAACGTTTCAAGCCGGTTTTTTCTTCAACCTTTTTTAAGCGTAATAACTGATGTGATGTCATGATTGTCTCCTGTAGCAAAACAAACATTGGTATGCCTGGAGATAATAAAAAAGCATAACGGAAGGAGAAGTGGTAGTGGTAAACCCCGTATTACGGGGTTTAATAAACTAAATACGGGATCATATTGTTGACAGATAAACACAATATCAATTTAATAAGGATGAGGACGGAGGGGAGCCACGCTCTAGTGCTGTTTTTAAAGTATCACCGCTTAGACGGTCAGTGATACCATCAGCTGCCGCCCATTCTTCAAAAATTGTCAATAATTTATAGGGTTGTTTTATTAATGGACTGATAACATCATTGTGCCTACAAGCGAGCCAAAATAACCTTGACAAGGGTGTGGATATTCTAGTTGAAGAGGGGAGGGATTTCTCTGTAACCTGGGTGCTAATTAGTTTCTCAATCTCTGAGTAACGAATAACAAAGCAGGAATCCTGAGGCAAATTATAGAGGGGGAAATATTCTTGCTTTGTATTTTGATTTATCGTTCCCTCTGAAGAAATTCTCTCCATAATATCAAACGCCAGATCTGTTGGTAGGTTTTTTATTTGATGTTCAATTCTACACTTCCAGGTTGTTTTTTCAAACAGCTGAAAAACTTCATTGGACATAGTAACAGTGATGCCATAATTTACCGTGTTTTTCCCAATAATTGGTAATGGTATATTCAATGAGCATGCGAGAAATTGCTTTATTAAAATACATTCAAACCCAATAAGTGATGTATCAATAATATTTTGTGTGGAGTGGACGTATCTGCCCTCAGTACTGAAAATTGAGTCCCATCCATTAATAAAGCTATTTTTTTCTAGCAGACATAAACGATGAATCAATGTCCCTCTAGCTGGATGCATTTTTACTTTTTGAAATGCATATTTTATTTTTCTCAGAATAATTGGAGATTGAAAGTATATGGCGAGATTAATTTTATTATATAATGCATAACGGTAAATATCACTCTCTTTGATTCTTTCGTTGCTCTCTGTATTAATTATGTTAACGGCTTCTTGTATGGTTACCCAGTCAGGTTTCGGAAGCGAACCGTTTATGATCTCGCTGCTTTTCAACATGAAAAACTCCTTTTACATATTTTTCTATGCAAAACTTAAATTACGATTCACTGTTTCATTATTCATGAATATTATCGATAATGTACAAATGAACCCTATTTTATAAAGTAAAGAGTTTAAAAATAAAATTGTTAAACTAGTTTTTAGTTCGCTATGAAATTTTCTCTCGTAACTATGGATGAGGAGACAATTTCCTGAGAGCATAATGAAGGATGAACTGAATAATATTAAGACTAACGAAGATAAAACTCTATGAATAAAATATCGAGCCGAAATAATAAAGAGTAGTAGTACAAGATCTTTATGGCGAAAATTTTCATATTTTCGTTTGTAGGATCCCTGTTGAGAGAATTCAATAGTAATCCAATCTTTTATGTTGCAAGGGTTATGTTTGAGGCAGTTGCTTGAGCGCTGCTTTGGCTCATAGATGCTTCCTGGTGCTGGTAGAGAAATTGCCTCCCAGTGCTCCATTAGTTCTGAAAACCTTACTACTCCGATCATGCTAACGTCTCCTGACTAAAACGAACGGTACGGTTCGATTTGATCAGGATAGACAAAATTTCTGTCAAGAGGCAAGTTAGGGCGCTAACTAAATTTAGTCGCCTGGAGTTATAGAGAAGAACGATTCGGAAAATGTAATCCACTTGATGGTAGTGTTCCATATAATAATATGGAACAAATTGATAATATTATAAACTCCTGAGCATCTTCTAATTTCTTTAAAACTGGAGATTATAATTATCCTTTACGAAAGGCTAATAAAAAGGCATTGACCGCATCCTTTGCCCATTGATCACGCTGTGCAGCAGAAGTGGAAGATTTTGGATGCATTAAGCACTGTATTTGAGGCTCACCGCGTACCATATTCACGAATAAGGAAGCAACTGCATTTCGCCCAATACCACCTAACGAGATTTCTCCTTTAGATTCAGCTTGTTGTAGTATTTCTTCAACAATGTTATTTATCTTTTCTGGACCTGCTAAATAGAAACGTCTACCTAATTCAGGAAAACGCGGTGTTTCAGAAGCTACAACACGGTAGAGAGCGAGGCCATTTTCCGAAAGCACAATATCCAGATACGTTCGGGCTATTTTAAATAATTTATCATAAATATCTTTTCCCGAAATTTTAATTTTATGTACTTTTTGAAGAAAACGCTCACATTCTATTTCAATCACTGCTGTAAATAATGCTTCTTTATTTGGATAATATGCATATACGGTTGATTTTGAGACTCCAGCAGCCTGTTGGATCATATCTGTTGATGCTGCTGCATAGCCTCTTTCCAGAAAAATAGCTTTTGCTCCTTCAAGCACGCGTTGTGCTTTTTCAGGTAAGTTACTAACTATATCATTAGAAAGTATTTTATTTTTTCTTCTAGTGTCAATTGAGGTCTTTGTTGATACCGACATCTGCACTTCCTTATCCGGAATAAAGCTTGATCTTACCATAAGATGAAACTCGAAATCATATCGTTCAGGCCTGAGTGCTACTCACGTATTTTTGCGACGTAGTTGAGTGAAATTTGGTCTTGACTGTACCGAACCGATCGGTTTACTTTGTTCGCCGTAAACTAGAATAAACAGGGCGATCAAGAATGAGGTGTGTGTCAGGTTACAGATTTGCACATGGGACGAAGTCAGTAAGGTACCGTCCGCATTATCTGAAAGGATGTGTTATCTCCGTGCTCAGTCTTGCTTTGGGGTCATGTGCTGCGATCCCCGATCTGGGAACTGCTCCTCAGCCGGAGCAGGCTGCGGCGCTGATTTCACAACGCAGTTTTTCCGCTCCGCATGCTGACTGGCCGCAGGAAAAATGGTGGATGGCCTTCGGCGATACGCAGCTTAACCAGCTGATGAGTGAAGCCACCGCGCATTCACCTTCTCTGGCACAGGCAGAAGCCCGGGTGCGTGAAGCCACGGCCAGAACCGGTGTCGCCCGTTCCCGGTTATACCCGTCAATGGACGCCAGCGCGTCCATTGATAAAGAGAAGCTCAGCTACAACTACATCTACCCTAAAACAGCCGTGCCGCACGGATGGAATGATATGGGGCAGGCCAGCCTCAACTTTAGCTGGGAACTGGATTTCTGGGGTAAAAACCGGGATGCGCTGCGTGCCGCGACATCCGAAGCCAGCGCTGCTGAGGCAGATGCCGCCGCCGCGAAACTGATGCTGACGACGATGCTCGCGGACGCTTATATCCGTCTGCAGTACCAGTATGACAGTCGTGACATTGCGGCCCGACAACTGCGTAACCGGACGGATACCGTCAGGCTGGTGCAGTTACGCCATGCTCAGGGACTTGATTCCAGAGTCTCCGTGGAAGAAAGCGGTGCCCGGCTGGATGTCGCCAGAGCGGCGCTGGCTGAAGCCGATGAGCAAATCAAATTAACCCAAAACGGCATCGCGGCTTTACTGGGCCGGGGGCCGGACAGAGGGCTGGATATCCTCAGACCCCGGTTGCAGATGCGCCGCCCTGTCGGGTTACCTGATGCGCTGAACGCAAACCTGCTCGGACGCAATCCGGAAGTGGTGGCCGCACGGTGGCGGGTTGAAGCCGCCGCCAGCAATATCGGTGTTGCCAGAGCGCAGTTTTACCCGAACGTGAACCTGATGGCCTTCGTCGGATACCAGTCACTGGGGCTGAATAACCTGTTCAGCTCGGGCTCTGATATCGGGAGCGTCGGACCTGCCATCAGCTTACCCCTTTTTGAAGGCGGGCGTTTACGCGCCAACTATAAAGGTGCGAGAGCGGAATATGAATATGCGGTGGCGTCGTATAACGAGGCGCTGACACAGGCATTACGTGAAACTGCTGATGTTACACGGAGCCTTGCTGCTCTGGTGGGCAGGTCAGAAGCAACCGCATCTGCTTTGTCCCACAGCGAGGAAGCTTATCATCTGGCAAAAGCCCGGTATCAGGGGGGGCTGGCCGATTATCAGGAAGTTCTCATTTCTGAAGATGCGTTACTCCAGGCTGAGCTGGCGAATACAGCCATGCATTCCCGGGGTTATGTCTTGGATGTGTCACTCGTCAAGGCCCTTGGGGGCGGATTTGAATCCAGTTCAACATTTGATGCGCAGGTGAAACCGTAATGACTGAAGATAAAGATAAAAACGGCCCACAGGATATGGACAGGGCTCTGGATAACACGAATGCAAAACCGGATAGCGGTGATAAAAAAAAGCATCGCCGTAAATTATTCGCTTTGTTTGGTGGCGTCCTGATTCTTATCGCCATCGGTTATGCCATCTGGCTGATTTTCTTTGCCGGTAAATCCGTCTCAACGGATAACGCCTATACCGCTGCCGAAGTCGCAGACGTCACGCCGCTTGTCGGCGGACCGGTGAAGAAAGTAAATGTGGTCAACACGCAGCTTGTGCATGCCGGTGATGTACTGGTCGTGCTTGATGAGACGGACGCCAGAATTGCGGTGTCACAGGCTGAAGCTGAGCTTGGCAGCGCCCGGCGGAAGGTGATGCAGATTATGGCCAATGACACCGCTCTGAGCGGACAGCTTGATTCGCGTGAAGCAGGTATTCAGAGCGCCGAACATGATGTGGCGAGGGCACGAGCCCGGTTTGATAAGGCCACCCTTGATGAGCGACGTCGCCGGAATCTGGTGAAAGCCGGGGCCGTATCTGAGCAGGATTTTACGGATGCGCAGACAGAATTACGGGAGGCAACGGCCGCGCTGGGAGAAGCGGAAGCCAGTCTGAAAGCTGCTCGCGCTGGCAGTGTCGAAGCAAAAGGATCCCGGCAGGCGAACGAGGCCCTGTTTCTGAACAGTACCGTTGAAACTAACCCCATTGTGGTGGCGGCCAGAACCCGTCTCGATCAGGCCCGTATAAACCTGGCGCGTATGGTTATCCGGGCCCCGGTGGATGGAGTGGTAACACAGCGCTCAGTGGATATCGGGCAGCATGTTCAGGCTGGAAACCGGCTGATGCGGGTTGTGCCCATCGAGGATATTTATGTTGATGCGAATTTCAAGGAAGGTCAGCTCAGCGACGTCAGACCGGGCCAGAAGGTAGAGCTGACTTCAGACCTGTACGGCAGCGGTGTTGTTTATCACGGTGTGGTTCAGGGATTTGACGGAGGCTCCGGTTCCGCGCTTTCACTGATACCGGCGCAGAATGCCACGGGTAACTGGATTAAGGTCGTGCAGCGACTGCCGGTGCGTGTTCGTCTGGAGCGGGAAGAACTGCGTAAAAATCCTCTGCGCATCGGGCTGTCCATGGAAGTGACGGTGGACCTGACATCGAATGCCAGAGATGACCACACGGAGAAATAAGGTATGTCTGGTTCAGCATTTCCACCTCTGTCCGGATTCAAACTGGTTGTTGCGGCAATCGTGCTCTCGCTCGGGAATTTTATGGTGGTACTCGATACCACCATTACTAACGTCGCGATGCCCACAATATCCGGTTACCTGGGCGTGTCGACAACAGAAGGAATCTGGATCATCACCGCCTATGCGGTGGCTGAAGCCATCACGGTGCCGCTGACCGGCTGGCTGGCGATGCAGTTCGGTCAGGTGCGCGTATTCCTTTTTTCTGTTGTTGCATTTGTGATTTTTTCTGTCTGCTGCGGTCTTTCCTGGTCACTACCGAGCCTGGCCATTTTCCGTGTGCTGCAGGGGCTTGCCGGTGGCCCGCTGATCCCGCTTTCTTCCACGTTGCTGCTTGCAGCCTTCCCGAAGAAACAGGCCAACATTGCCGTGGCGCTCTGGGGAATGATGACGGTAGTAGCGCCTATATTCGGTCCGATACTGGGTGGGCTTATCTCGGATAACTGGAGCTGGCAGTGGGTATTTTACATCAATATCGGCTTTGGTCTGATTGTGGGGTTTGGGACCTGGTGGGTGCTGAAGGGGAAAGAAACACATATCAGCCGTTCCCGGCTGGACAGCGTGGGGCTGGGTCTGCTCGTCATCTTTGTGGCAGCCTTTCAGATCATGCTGGATAAAGGACGTGAACTGGACTGGTTTTCCTCGGATATTATCATTGTCTGCGCCATTGTGGCCGCTATTGCCCTGATCTCGCTGATTATCTGGGAGCTCACCGCTGAGCAACCGGTGCTGGATCTGAGCGTATTTAAGTCACGTAACTGGGTGGTATCTACCGTCACGCTCTGTCTGATGTTCGGTATTTTCTTCGGGAATATCGTGCTGACCCCCCTCTGGTTACAGCAATGGATGGGATACACGGCAACCTGGGCCGGGTATGCGACGGGCCCCATGGGGATCCTGGCCGTCCTGAGCTCGCCCATAATTGGTCGTCTGCTGCCGAAGGTCGATCCCCGTCTGCTGGTGAGCTATGGCATGGGGGTACTGGCGGTCTCCTTTGTGATGCGTGCCCTGCTGACGTCGCAGGCTGACTTTATGTCAGTTGCCGTTCCCATGTTCGTTCTGGGGGCCGGAGTTCCCGCCTGCCTTATCACGCTCACCTCGCTGGGCGTGTCCGAACTGCCGCCGGAGAAAGTGGCAGCCGGTTCCGGGCTGCAGAACTTCCTGCGTGTCATGTGCATGGCGGTAGGCTCTTCCCTGACCCAGACCTACTGGGAACATATGACAAAATTTAACCGAGCGGAGCTGGTGACGGCAATCAATCCTGACGTGCCAGGGATTGTCAGCAACACGCTGGGCGCGGCCGGTATTCCGACAGACACGTCAGCGGCTCTGTTTTCGAGAATGATCGACAGTCAGGCCATCATGCTGGCAACGAACGATTTCTATCAGTCGGCCACCGTTCTGATGCTGGGGTCCATAGGCATTATCTGGCTAATCAAAAAACCGAAAGGGCCGCTTCAGAAGATGTCGGGCCATTAAATAACAGGAATGGCGGTAGCGGGAATGAGAAGGGCAGAGTATCTCCCCGTGAAAAGGTTTCATTATTTATTGCCGGTCTGCAAGTCCGTGAAATGAGGTTGTCCCATGCGATATCATAAATATAAGACCATTGTGAAATGCCTGCCGGTAATAACAGGGACGTTATTACTAAGCGGATGTCATGCTGTTTTACTTGATCCCAAAGGGCAAATCGCTATTGAACAACGGGCGCTAATCATTACGGCTTTTTGTCTGATGTTAGTGGTCGTTATTCCCGTGGTTCTGATGGCAGTTGTGTTTACCTGGAAATACCGGACCACGAATACCACGGCGAAATATACGCCTGACTGGTCCCACTCCAATAAAGTGGAGGCGGTGGTCTGGACGGTGCCCGTCCTGATTATTCTGTTTCTGGCCGTGCTGACATGGAAGTCCACCCATGCGCTTGACCCATCCAGGCCACTGACCTCTGCGGTGAAACCCATCGATATCGAAGTCATCTCCCTGGACTGGAAATGGTTGTTTATTTATCCCCAACAGGGCATTGCCACCGTCAATCAGATTGTATTCCCGGTAAATACCCCCTTGAATTTGCGTATTACATCCAATTCCGTGATGAATGGCTTTTTTATTCCGGCACTCGGCAGCCAGATTTATGCGATGCCGGGCATGCAGACCCGGCTGCATCTGATCGCCGGTGAAACGGGAACCTTCAACGGAATCTCGTCCAGTTACAGCGGCAGGGGCTTTTCCGGCATGAAATTTAAAGCGACTGCCGTACCGGATAATACCGCGTTTGAACAGTGGATCGCTGATGTGAAGAAATCACCGGATATGCTGCTCGGTCCGGCTGATTTTGAAAAACTGGCTGAGCCTGACGAAAACCACCCGGTTGAATTCTTCTCTGTCATCGATCCGACGTTGTTCAGATACGTGACTGAAAAATTTAAAGCACACGATCACGATAAGGAGACGGGAATGACTGGGTCAGAGCCGGAACAACACCTCTCACACAGAGCGCGGGGAAATTAATTATGCTCACAGGAAAACTGACGCTGGATGCCATACCTGAGGACCCGATTGTCAGGGTAACGATCGTTGCTATTCTGATACTTGGTGTGGCAATTGTTGCCGCCATCACATATTACGGTAAGTGGAAATATTTATGGTCCGAATGGCTGACCTCCGTTGACCATAAAAAGCTCGGGATCATGTACATCATCGTCGCGTTCGTGATGTTACTGCGCGGCTTTTCCGATGCAATCATGATGCGCAGCCAGCAGGTACTGGCCTCATCCGGAGTGGAAGGGGCGGGGTATCTGCCGCCCTGGCACTACGATCAAATTTTTACGGGTCACGGTGTAATCATGATTTTTTTCGTGGCGATGCCTTTCGTTATCGGCCTGATGAATATTGTGGTGCCCCTGCAGATTGGCGCGCGTGATGTGGCTTTTCCTTTCCTGAACAACCTGAGTTTCTGGTTAACGGTGGTAGGCGTGGTGCTGGTTAATCTCTGCCTGGGAGTGGGGGAGTTTGCGACCACCGGCTGGCTGGCATATCCGCCGCTTTCGGAGTTAGCGTACAGTCCCGGTGTCGGGGTGGATTACTGGATATGGACACTCCAGCTGTCGGGGATCGGGACCACACTGACCGGGATTAACTTCTTCGTCACCATACTGAAAATGCGTGCACCGGGTATGACGATGTTTAAGATGCCGGTGTTCACCTGGGCGTCGTTGTGTACCAACGTGCTGATTATCGCTTCTTTCCCTGTGCTGACCGTCACGCTGACATTGCTGACCCTTGACCGCTATCTGGGCTTCCATTTCTTCACCAATGATATGGGCGGCAACATGATGATGTACGTCAACCTGATTTGGGCGTGGGGCCATCCGGAAGTGTATATACTGGTGTTGCCGGTCTTCGGGGTCTACTCGGAAGTGGTGGCAACCTTTTCCAGGAAACGTCTGTTCGGTTATACCTCGCTGGTGTGGGCAACGGTCGCCATCACTTTGCTTTCCTTCCTGGTATGGCTGCATCACTTCTTCACCATGGGAGCCGGTGCGAACGTTAACGCCTTCTTCGGGATCATGACGATGATTATCGCTATCCCGACTGGTGTGAAAATCTTCAACTGGTTGTTCACCATGTATCAGGGGCGCATTCAGATGCACTCCGCTATGTTATGGACGGTAGGTTTTATTGTCACCTTTTCTATAGGGGGTATGACCGGCGTCCTGCTGGCCGTGCCGGGAGCTGACTTTGTCCTGCACAACAGCCTGTTCCTGATTGCCCACTTCCATAATGTCATTATCGGCGGAGTGGTGTTCGGCAGTATGGCTGGTGTGTCCTACTGGTTCCCGAAAGCGATGGGGTTCACCCTGAATGAAAAATGGAACAAGAGGGCGTTCTGGTTCTGGATCATCGGATTTTATGTGGCGTTTATGCCGCTCTATGTGCTGGGGTTCATGGGGATGACCCGCCGCTTGAGTCAGAATATTGACCCCCAGTTCCATCCCCTGCTGGTCGTGGCAGCCAGCGGTGCTGCGCTGATAGCCTGCGGGATACTGTGCCAGGTCATTATGTTCTGGGTGTCGGTGCGCGACCGCCACGAAAACCGGGATATGACCGGCGACCCGTGGGGCGGACGGACACTGGAGTGGTCCACCTCTTCCCCGCCGCCATTCTATAACTTTGCTGAAGTGCCTTTTGTCCACGAACGTGATGCGTTCTGGGAAATGAAGGAAAGAGGGGAGGCATACAAGCAACCTGCTAACTATGCCGAAATCCATATGCCGAAAAACAGCGGGGCGGGGCTGATTATTGGTCTGCTCTGCATCGGGTTTGGCTTCGGGGCTATCTGGCATATCTGGTGGCTGGCGGGATTGTCATTCCTCGGGATTATCCTGACCTGGGTTATTAAAAGCTTCGATGAAGATGTGGATTATTACGTACCCGTCGCCGAGATAAAAAAAATCGAGGATCAGCACTTTGCAGAAATAAACAAAGCCGGTGTGACATATGGTAAGTGAAGCCCTGGATTCATCCTTCCGCACCCGTGCTGAGCACGGGCATCAGGGTACAGGTACCAGTAAGGTCTTCGGCTTCTGGATCTACCTGATGAGCGACTGCATTATCTTCGCCACCCAGTTCGCGACTTACGGCGTCATGGTTCATAACATTGCAGGTGGTCCGGCGGGTAAGGATATTTTCGAACCTCCGTTTGTACTGGCGGAAACTGTGCTGCTTCTGTTTAGCTCGATTACCTATGGTTTTGCTGTTATCAGCATGGATAAAGACCGCGAGGGCGGTGTACTTGGATGGCTGACCCTGACATTTCTGTGTGGTCTGGGTTTTATCGGAATGGAAGTCTGGGAGTTCAGTCACCTGACTGCTGAGGGTTTCGGCCCACAGCGCAGTGGCTTCCTGTCAGCGCTGTTTACTCTGGTGGGCACCCATGGTCTGCATGTGACATGTGGACTGATCTGGATGCTGATCCTGATGTATCAGGTTGCCCGACGAGGTCTGTCAGGATTCAGTCGCCCCCGTCTGATATGCCTGAGTCTGTTCTGGCATTTCCTCGATGTCATCTGGATTTGCGTGTTCAGTATTGTTTACCTGATGGGAGCAATGCCATGAGACATTCTGCAGACGCACAGGGCGTAGCTTACGGCAATACGATGTCTTATATAACCGGCTTTCTCCTGTCGGTCATTCTGACGGTGATCCCGTTCTGGCTGGTTATGGACAGTGGTGTTTCCGCAGGGATCATCGCAGGCGGGGTCATGACGTGTGCCGTTGTTCAGGTGCTGGTACATCTGGTGTATTTTCTTCACCTGAATGCTTCTTCTGAAATGCGCTGGAACCTCGTAACCATTGTCTTTTCCGCTGTCATTATCTTTATCATTATTACCGGGTCGTTGTGGATCATGTGGAATCTCAATCATCAGATGATGTGAACAGGGCTTTGGCCTTTCTGTTATTCCTGTCTGCCTCATTGTGGGGGGCTATATATGGACATAAAAAAAATACGGAAGGAAAAGATAAACCGACTTGTGGTGTATGAAATTATGCAATGGATTGATGAGCATCTGGAGGAGCCGCTGAAGGTTGAGGATGTTTCTGCAAAAGCTGGTTATTCAAAATGGCATTTTCAACGGATGTTCAAGGAGGTGGCAGGAATAAGTCTAGGGAAATATATAAAGCTTGAAAAACTAAGGAAGGTGCGAATAAGCAGGTCATTTCTTCCCAAATTGACTCGCTGATTAAAATTTCGCGGATCTGGGCCGATTTTTTTCCCGTAAACACATCGAATCAGCCTATTTAGGCTATTTTTTCCACCATTTCTGGCGTTATTTCCGGTTTTTACTGAGATCTCTCCCACTGACGTATCATTTGGTCCACCCGAAACAGGTTGGCCAGGGTGAATAACATCGCCAGTTGGTTATCGTTTTTCAGCAGCCCCTTGTATCTGGCTTTCACGAAGCCGAACTGCCGCTTGATGATGCGAAACGGGTGCTCCACCCTGGCACGGATGCTGGCTTTCATGTATTCGATGTTGATGGCCGTTTTGTTCTTGTGCGGATGCTGCTTCAAGGTTTTTACCTTGCCGGGACGCTCGGCGATCAGCCAGTCCACATCCACCTCGGCCAGCTCCTCGCGCTGTGGCGCTCCTTGGTAGCCGGCATCGGCTGAGACAAATTGCTCCTCTCCATGAAGCAGATTACCCAGCTGATTGAGGTCATGCTCGTTGGCCGCGGTGGTGACCAGGCTGTGGGTCAGGCCACTCTTGGCATCGACACCAATGTGGGCCTTCATGCCAAAGTGCCACTGATTGCCTTTCTTGGTCTGATGCATCTCCGGATCGCGTTGCTGCTCTTTGTTCTTGGTCGAGCTGGGTGCCTCAATGATGGTGGCATCCACCAAAGTGCCTTGGGTCATCATGACGCCTGCTTCGGCCAGCCAGCGATTGATGGTCTTGAACAATTGACGGGCCAGTTGATGCTGCTCGAGCAGGTGGCGGAAATTCATGATGGTGGTGCGATCCGGCAGGGCGCTATCCAGGGATAATCGGGCAAACAGGCGCATGGAGGCGATTTCGTACAGGGCATCTTCCATGGCACCGTCGCTCAGGTTGTACCAATGCTGCATGCAGTGAATACGCAGCATGGTCTCCAGCGGATAGGGCCGTCGGCCATTGCCCGCCTTGGGATAAAACGGCTCGATGACAGCGGTCATATTCTGCCATGGCAGAATCTGCTCCATGCGGGAGAGGAAAATCTCTTTTCGGGTCTGACGGCGCTTAGTGCTGAATTCACTATCGGCGAAGGTGAGTTGATGGCTCATGATGTCCCTCTGGGATGCGCTCCGGATGAATATGATGATCTCATATCAGGAACTTATTCGCACCTTCCCTAAGACGTGCTTATTTTTTACTGGAGAATACGGATATACCCGTCATAGAGGTGTGCTTTATGCTCGGGTTTACCAGTCAGCAGGTATTTACCCGAGCGATGAGAAATGAAATGCATCATACACCAGGGGCTGTCAGAAGGAATAAACCTGTTCTGAAAAAGAGTTCTGGTATAAAGCGTGATGAGTTATAACCCTCTGTGAATATCATACCCCTCATTGTTTTGTTCTAAAATTACAGGGCGGATTTTAATACCAACTGACAAGGATAAATGGAAGGGGAAATACCATGAAGAAGATACAGAAAAATAACAACAGCATCTGCGTTGTCAGATGCTGTTGTTATCGTAATCCTGATTAGTTTTTTGCTGACTCAGGTAGCTTCATGACTGATATTTTTACTATATATATATGGGGGAACATAGTTTTCCCGGCACGTATAAAGATAATCAGACCACCACTGCATCATCGCTTTACGGGCTTCCAGATGTTCAGCTTTGTGGATATAAGCTATCCGCACGCTGTTGCGTTCCTGATGACTCATTTGGCGTTCAACAGCATCCTTCGACCAGAGTCCGGATTCCATTAAGGCGCTGCATGCCATTGCCCGAAAGCCATGGCCGCAAATGTCCATTTTTGTGTCATAGCCCATCAGTCGCAGTGCCTTGTTGACTGTATTTTCACACATTGGCCTGTAAGGGTTATGGTCACCGGGGAACACTAGTTCCAGATGACCTGAGATTTCCTCTACTTGTTTCAGGATAACGATGGCTTGCCGGGATAATGGAACAATGTGGGGCGTGCGCATTTTGGCTCCGCGTCCGGAATAACGAACACCGGGAAGAGCTTCGCGGGTAGCGGGGATGGTCCAGATACAGTTCCTGAAATCAAACTCGCTCCATCGGGCGAAACGCAGTTCACTGGAACGGATAAACAGGTGAAGGGTCAGAAGGACCGCTTGACGGGTTAACCCTCGTCCCTGCTGATAACCATCAATGCGCCCCAGCAATTCCGGCAGGCGTTCCAGCGGCAGGGCGGGGTAGTGGCGCTTAACGGGGGGCGCTGTCACGCCGTCAAGGTTTGCCGCCGGGTTGCTGTCAATGAATCCCTGATGAACCGCATGACGCATGATGTTACAGAGGTGCTGCCGCGTGCGGGACGCGACTTCCAGCAGACCTTTTTTCTCAATGCTTTTCAGCAGGTCAATGAAATGACGGGGTTTAAGTTCCGTGACGGACAGATGTCCGATAACCGGAAAAATATGATTGTGCATGCTGGCAAGCAGACGGTCAGCGGTATTCTGCGACCATTTTTTATTGCTTTTATGCCACGCCAGCGCCACTGTCTTAAAGACCTTTTCCGGTGAGCGGGCGGCTCTTTCGGCTATACGTTGCTGAGCGGGGTTAATGTTCTGCGCCAGCAACTTGCGGATACCGTCTCGTTGTTGCCGGGCGTCGGAAAGGGATACATCGGGATAAGCGCCTAAGCCAAGGCGGGATTCTTTACCGTTAATTCGATACTTAAGATACCAGAGACGTGAGCCGCCTGGATTGACCAAGAGGTATAGACCGTGTGAATCGGAGACTTTGAAGGATTTTTCAGAAGGTTTGAGACTGCGGATTTTCGTGTCGTTGAGAGACATATGGGGGTCACTCCATAATCGAACCAAACTGACCCCAAATCTGACCACCAAATTCTCCCGATGCGGAGGATAAAATCAAAATGCATCGGGAAGAGTTTTCACGCTAACCTGTTGAACCAACATCATATAATGATTCGCAAGGATGCATGAAAGCAGGAAATTGGCTCCTCTGACTGGACTCGAACCAGTGACATACGGATTAACAGTCCGCCGTTCTACCGACTGAACTACAGAGGAATCGTGTGAACGAGGCGCATATTACTGACCTCATCATGAGGTGTCAACAGTAAAATTAGCGCGTCATTTCAATTGGTTAATTAATCTTCAAATTCAGTGTTAATGCGTGTTTGGTGAGCGATAATCGTCGTCTCCCCGGGTATCACGTAACCGCTCCATGGGGTTCTGGCGATAAAACTGGATGAAACGCTGCCATAAGGCAGGAAAACGCGGAGCAAATAATTCAGGAGCACTGAAAAAATACTCGGATAGCACGGCAAAGCATTCAGCAGGATCGGTCGCTGCGTAGGCATCTATACTGCACGCAGTTTCTCCAACCAGATCGATCTCATCCTGAATATTGTTCATTGCAGCATGCAGGTCGTGTTCCCAACCGGCGATATCGCGCAGGGGAATCGCCGGAATACCGCTGGCACGATCGCCATTACGCATATCAAGCTTGTGCGCCACTTCATGGATGATCAGATTAAAGCCGGAGGCATCAAAGGAATCCTGAATATCAAGCCAGTTGAGGATTATCGGGCCTTGCTGCCAACTCTGCCCGGACTGTACCACGCGTTGATTATGCACCAGTCCAATATCGTCTTCCCATTCATCGTCTACGACAAATGGGGCAGGGTAGATGAGAACTTCATGAAACCCGTCGAGCCACTCAATCCCCATTTCCAGAACAGGTAAACAGAATAGCAGAGCAATGCGCGCACTTTTTAGCGGGTCCAGCTCAAACCCCTGAAGAGCGACTACTCTTTTTTGTTGTAAAAAGCGCTCGGCCAGGGCAATAAGTCTGGCTTGTTCTTGCTCGGTGAGATTCACCAAAAGGGGAATAGCCAGGGCGTCGTCCCACGGCCAATCGTCACTCCGGGTTGCTTCTTGTTCTTTCCAGGGCCACTTAATCATCGTTTTGCTCGCAAACTCGTCACTTGAACGAAATTGACGGAACTGGGTCTGTTAAAATGCCAAATTACCTGGCATCATGGCAACCGCCAAAACGGAGAGATGCCAGAGCGGCTGAATGGACCGGTCTCGAAAACCGGAGTAGGGGCAACTCTACCGGGGGTTCAAATCCCCCTCTCTCCGCCACTATTCAAGCACTTGCACGCCTTGCTTTCAACGACAGTTCTCATGGATGTCTTTTTCTTTGAGTATCCTCACAAGTTTATCGTTGTAATGCCCGTGTGGTAAAAAATACGCTTCGTTGAACAAAAAAAAAGCCCGCAGTGCGGGCTTTTGAGTTTGTGGAGATTAGAACTGGTACACAATACCCATGGCAAACTGATCATCAACTGCGTTGCCAGTAATTGCGCCGTCTTCTTTATCCAGCAGGTTAAATTTATACGCTGTGTAGACGTTCATATTTTTATTGAAGTAGTACCAGGTGCCAAGCTCGACGTAATTCACGCGGTCAGCGTTAACACCGCCGGCCAGGTCTTTACCCTGCGAGTAAACGTAACCCAGAGATGGACGCAGACCAAAGTCGAACTGATATTGAACGACTGCTTCAAGGTTTTGCGTTTTGTTTGCAAAACCGCGATCGGTTCCGGTTTTGGTCATATTACGCGTTTCGCCATACATCGCTGCCGCATAAACGCTGTTGGCGTCATATTTTGCTGCCAGAGACCAGACTTCAGCGTTGCTGCCATAGCCATCGATGGATTGTTTATCCGTACGGTCGGATTTACCATATACCGCGACGAAACCAAAGCCATCTACGTTGTAGTCCACCGACATGCTGTAGCCGTCGCCATTTGCTTTAGCGTAATCGTCATCGTGATTCTTGCCCTGGTACTGTAGCGCGAAATCAAGACCCTCAACCATGCCGAAGAAGTCTGTGTTGCGGTAGGTCGCCACGCCGTTGGTACGACCGGTCATGAAATTATCCGTCGCAGCCCATGAATCGCCACCCCATTCAACCAGCATATCGGTGTAGGCTGCCGCATCGTAGGCTACGCCATAGTTACGACCGTAATCAAATGAGCCGTAATCCGCATATTTCAGGCCCGCGAAGGCCAGACGGGTTTTTTGCCCCTGAGATCCTTCCGCATTGCTGGCGTCGAGGTTGTGTTCAAACTGACCAAAACCTGTCAACTCGTTGCTGATCTGGGTTTCACCTTTCACCCCAAAACGGGCGTAAGAGGTGTCAGCATTTTCACTGTTACTGCTATCCGTATTCGACCAGATGCGTTCGCCTACCATCTTGCCGTAAAAATCAATTTTATTGCCGTTCTTATTATAAATTTCAGCCGCATTTGCTGCGCTTGCAGCGAATAAGGCAGGGAGAAGCAGTGCCAGTACTTTTCTTTTCATTATGTATTCCCTTTATATAATAATTAAAATGAATATGTAGCGCTATCTGAAAGACTACATTTGAATACTATCTATGAAGTTCATTTAATTTTAAATATAACATGTAACAAATGTATTTAAGATATTTCAAAATGTTTCATTGTTGCTTTTATATAATTAAAATTGCATGACGTTTGAATTAATATTATCCATATAAATGTATTTTTTATCATATAGTTATGATTTCTTTTATTTTATCTTGTTAAATGTATATTATTGATATTTGTTATTTATTTTGCATGCGGGATTATAATTGATCTGCTTGTTTTGAATAATGAATTTATATATCCATTATAGTGATACTTATTGAGTGAGTAATATGTATTGATGATAAAAAAGCGTCGACGGTAGTCTGACATGAGAATTGTTGCTAAGGTGGTTTTCTTTCTGCGAAGAGCGAGAGTATGGAACTACAGTACTGGCAGTCGAAATTTGAAGCATGGTTACGTGACAATCATTCCGGGCACGACGCTGCCCATGACATCTTTCATTTTCGTCGCGTCTGGATGACATCACAAAAGTTGAGCATGGATGTGACCGTAGACTGGCTGGTGGTGCTGACGGCGTGCTACTTTCACGATCTCGTCAGTTTGCCGAAGAACCATCCCGATCGTCATCGTTCGTCGGTACTGGCAGCCCAGGAAACGCGTCGCGTTTTGAAGCGTGATTTCCCTGATTTCCCACAACAACGATTACCTGCCGTGTGCCATGCTATTGAGGCGCACAGTTTCAGCGCCAAAATCGTACCAGAAACCCTTGAAGCCAAAATCGTGCAGGATGCTGACCGGCTTGAGGCGTTGGGCGCAATTGGTTTAGCACGGGTATTTGCTGTGTCCGGCGCGTTAGGCGTGGCGCTGTTTGATGCGGAAGATCCGTTTGCCCGACAGCGTAGCCTTGATGATAAACAGTACGCACTCGATCACTTCCAGACCAAATTGTTGACGCTGCCGCTGACGATGCAAACTGAACACGGTCGGCATTTGGCGCAACATAATGCTGACTTCTTACTGACGTACATGGCGAAGCTGAGTGCGGAGTTAAAAGGAGAATATGAAATGCTGGATCTTGACGCGATTCAACCCTTTAAGCTGCGTTAGTCGCCAGTACAGCCGCAACGTCAACCGCGCTAATTTATGTTAACCTGTCAGCTATCCATTTCGGCCGGTTAAATGTATGCAGGATAATTTTTCAGTAGCAGGTTCCATGAACCCGATGACAGATGATAACGAGGCCGCCGCACAGGTGATTTTGGCTAAGTTGCTTGAAATATATGACGTGAAAACGCTGGTTGCTCATCTGAATGGTGTTGGCGAGAACCGCTGGAGTCCGGCCATCTTCAAGCGAGTGGTTGCCAATGAAACGTGGCATCGCCTCAGCGACGGTGAGTTGGCTCATCTGAACGACTTGCTGCCGAGGCCGCCTGCGCATCATCCACATTATGCTTTTCGCTTTATAGATCTTTTTGCCGGTATTGGCGGCATTCGTCGCGGCTTTGAGGCGATTGGCGGGCAGTGCGTGTTTACCAGTGAGTGGAACAAGCATGCGGTGCGCACCTACAAAGCGAATCACTACTGTGATCCTCACCAGCACCATTTTAATGAAGATATTCGCGATATCACCCTCAGTCATCATGATGGGGTGAGTGACCAGCAGGCGGCGGAACATATCCGCCAGCATGTTCCGCAGCATGACGTGCTGCTGGCGGGATTTCCTTGTCAGCCATTCTCTCTGGCCGGTGTATCAAAGAAAAACGCGTTAGGGCGGGCTCATGGCTTCGCCTGCGATACGCAAGGCACACTTTTTTTTGACGTGGTGCGCATCATCGATGCGCGTCGGCCGGCAATATTTGTGCTCGAAAACGTCAAAAACCTGAAGAGTCACGATCAGGGGAAAACGTTCCGCATCATTATGCAAACGCTGGATGAGCTGGGTTATGACGTGGCTGATGCACACGATAACGGGCCGGGCGATCCGAAAATTATCGATGGGCAACATTTTTTGCCCCAGCATCGCGAACGTATTGTGCTCGTCGGCTTTCGCCGCGATCTGGATCTGAAATCAGACTTCACGCTGCGCGATATTGTCTCCCGCTATCCTCAGCGGCGTACGACGCTGGCGGAGCTACTTGAGCCGACCGTCGATGCCAAATATGTGCTCACGCCGGTGCTGTGGAAATATCTGTATCGTTATGCGAAAAAGCATCAGGCACGGGGCAATGGATTTGGCTATGGCATGGTGTATCCCAGCAATCCCGATTGCGTAACGCGCACATTATCGGCGCGTTACTATAAAGATGGGGCGGAGATCTTGATCGACCGCGGTTGGGATATGGCGCTGGGTGAAAAGGATTTTGATGATCCGCACAATCAACGATACCGTCCGCGCAGGCTGACGCCCAGAGAGTGCGCGCGCCTGATGGGATTTGAATCACCTCAGGGCTATCAGTTCAGGATCCCGGTGTCGGACACACAGGCTTATCGTCAGTTTGGTAATTCGGTGGTCGTCCCGGCATTTGCGGCGGTAGCCAGACTGCTGGAGCCAAAAATCAAACAGGCGGTTGCTATTCGCGAGAAAGAGAAACTGCATGGCAGACGTTCACGATAAAGCGACGCGCAGTAAAAATATGCGGGCGATAGCAACCCGCGATACCGCAATTGAAAAACGCCTTGCCAGCGTACTGGCAGAGCAGGGGGTAACGTTTCGCGTGTAGGATGCGACGTTACCCGGTCGTCCCGATTTCGTGGTGGATGATTATCGTTGTGTGATTTTTACCCACGGCTGTTTCTGGCATCATCACAACTGCTATCTATTCAAAGTCCCCGCCACACGAACAGCGTTCTGGCTGGAAAAAATAGGCAAAAATGTCCAGCGTGACGCGCGGGATTGTGAAAAATTGCAGGCTTTGGGCTGGCGCGTTCTGATTGTCTGGGAGTGCGCCCTGCGTGGGCGCGAAAAGCTGGGGGATGACGCGTTGTCCGAACGCGTCATCGAGTGGATCTGCGGCGGTGGCGATAGCGCGCAGATCGACACCCTCGGTATCCATTTACTGTAACGTCTTTTCCGACGGGGTCGCAACGGCGTCCGCTTTAACGGGAAATAAGTATTTACCGAGTGTGACCAGTACCACCGCAAATACAATCACGCCAAGCGCCAGCCATTCGATGGGCGCCAGACTTTCACCTCCCAGGCCGGTACCTAACAGTACGGCGACAACCGGATTAACGTAGGCATAGCTGGTGGCTAATGCCGGGCTGACGTTGCGGATCAAGTACATGTACGCGTTGATGGCAATAATAGAACCAAATACGGCCAGATAGGCGACCGCCATAAAGCCTGAAAACGTCGGCATAGTGGTCAACTTTTCCCCGGAAATCAGCGAGGCGCACATCAGCACAATACCGGCGGCTAACATTTCAATGGCTCCGGCCATCATGCCAACGGGTAACGTTATGCGCGAGCCGTACACTGAGCCAAACGCCCAGCTTATCGAACCTATCAGGATTAAAATTGCTCCCCATGGATTACCACTCAAATTACCACCGCTGTTCAGCATGATGATCCCCGCGAGTCCAATTGCGATCCCCATCCATTCAAGTTTGCGCGTTTTGATGCCAAAAAAGTGGCTAAAACACAGCGTAAACAGCGGAACGGTGGCGACCACCACGGCGGCAATACCGGAAGGCACGTTTTGATGTTCTGCGACGGTGACCAGTCCGTTACCGACAGCCAGCAGCAGGATACCAATTAACGCGGCGTTCAGGAGCACGCGCAGAGGCGGCAGCTTATGTCCGCGGATAAGTAAGAATGCTGTTAATAAAATCCCCGCAGAGAGAAAACGAACGCCAGCCATCATCAACGGTGGCCAGCTTTCAACGCCAATGCGAATAACGAAGTACGTGGAACCCCAAATGATGTACAGCGCGAAAAGCGCACTGAAAAGCGGTAGCAATTGCCTGAAACGCATAATCCCTCACGGTGGAAATAAAAAGGTGCAACATAGTAAACGTCAAAACTATCTTGCTGGCGAGATTTATAATTACGTGCTGATGTTAAAAATTTGTTGACCAGAAAGGTCAGTTTCAGCATTGCGTGTTTTACTTCATACTTATGACTGCAAAAAAATAATATTGAGGGTAAAAATTTTGGCAGGAAGTAGCTTATTGACCTTACTCGATGATATCGCCACTTTGCTGGATGATATCTCTGTCATGGGAAAACTGGCCGCGAAAAAAACCGCGGGTGTGCTGGGCGATGATCTGTCGCTTAACGCGCAGCAGGTGTCGGGTGTGCGGGCGAATCGCGAACTCCCGGTGGTCTGGAGCGTCGCGAAAGGATCGTTTGTTAACAAAGTTATCCTTGTGCCGTTGGCGCTATTGATAAGCGCCTTCATTCCCTGGGCGATCACCCCCTTATTAATGGTAGGCGGGGCGTTCCTCTGTTTTGAAGGTGTAGAAAAAGTTCTCCATACCCTGGAAGCGCGTAAGCACAAAGAAACCCCGGAAGAGCGCCAGCAGCGTCTGACATCATTGGCAGCACAGGATCCGCTCACCTTTGAGAAAGATAAAATCAAAGGGGCGATACGTACCGACTTTATTTTATCTGCTGAGATTGTCGCGATTACGCTGGGGATCGTAGCGGATGCGCCATTGTTGAATCAGGTGTTGGTGTTATCTGGCATCGCGTTAGTGGTGACAGTGGGGGTCTACGGCCTGGTCGGGATTATCGTTAAGCTCGATGATATCGGATACTGGTTGGCAGAAAAGCGCAGTACGCTGGCCCAGTCGCTGGGTAAAGGATTGCTGGTTGTTGCCCCCTGGCTTATGAAAACACTTTCCGTGGTCGGCACGCTGGCGATGTTTTTGGTTGGCGGCGGAATTGTGGTGCACGGAATAACACCGCTGCATCATGCGATTGAACATTTTGCCCAACAGCAAAGTGCATTGATTGCGCTGATGCTTCCGACCCTGCTGAATCTGGTGCTCGGATTTATCATTGGCGCAATAGTGGTGCTGCTGGTGAAAACCGTCGCCAGAGTGCGCGGAGTTTCGCACTAATTGTCGCAGGGTTGATTACGCAAAACCCTTCTTTGTCGTCTAAGGTGTAAAGGTTTCTCTTGATACAGGAGGCAGGTATGGTCTTTTCTGTCAGTGAGGAAGTCACCTCCAAAGAGGGTGGCCCACGCATGATCGTTACCGGGTATGCCAGCGGAATGGTGGAGTGTCGCTGGTACGACGGCTTTGGCGTCAAACGGGAAGCATTCCGTGAAGATGAACTGGTGCCGGGCGAGCGAAGAAAGCTCTGCCAGGATGCCTGAACACCTGGGGGGCGCGTAACCGGGTGATCTTTCAATCATTAGTTATATTTATCATTTTAGTGAGAATTATTTACTTGTCAGGCAAAAAAATTGCAGATAAGGTTTGTTTCACATCAGATTTCCTGGTGTAACGAATTTTCAAGTGCTTCTTGCATAAGCAAGCTTGATCCCGACCCGATAAGGGCCGGGATTTTTTTCGCCCTCAGTCAGCGATTGATCTCCGACACGCTAAAATCATGGATATCAAGCTCGAACGCGTCGGCCAGTTCATGCCACGTGTGGTAATCACGTCCGTCGACGCTGACGCGTTCCGGGTTATCCTGACTGCGATGAATTTCACTCTCGCAGATTTCGTTGATTGCCTTCAGTAGCGCGTCCACATCGACGCTGACTTCACGTTTGGCCGTATCGCTGTACTCTTTCGCGGTTTTCATCCTCATACCTCTCAACCGTTAAGGATACCGGGGGAGCGCATCCAAACATCAGATACGCACAACTTAAGTATAGACCGTCGATAAAACCCGCAATCGCGCGAGGCGGGCGCTGCCAGAAAAAGGAAATTGTTCTACACTGGCACAAAGCCACAGGAGGAAAACTATGAAGGTGAATGATCGGGTCACAGTCAAAACGGACGGCGGTCCTCGTCGACCGGGCGTGGTACTGGCTATCGAAGAGTTTAGTGAAGGCACCATGTACCTGGTTTCGCTGGAAGACTACCCGCTCGGTATCTGGTTCTTTAATGAAACAGGTCATCAGGATGGTATCTTCGTGGAAAAAGTAGAATAAGGTGAGTTTTGCTGCATGATCCTGACTGGTGGATTCGCCACCAGTCAGAACGTGTTAGCGCGTATTCACAAAGATACCATTGGTAACGTTATCGGTGAGTCTCACAACGTGATAGATAACTTGCTTATTATGCGTCTTTATCTTTCGTTTTATATTCCCCTTATGGGATGACACGGTCTTGGCCTTGATATTCATTTGGTCGGATATCTGTATTGTTCCCTGACCCTCCATCCACATGCGTAGCATGCTGGACTCGGTACGGCTCAATGATAATGTCGGTAGATTCACATCAATGACAAAATCTACTTCTTTTTTCAGAATATCGCCAAGGAGTTCATCCAGTGAATCTGGTTTAATCGACTTAGAACTAATCAGTAAATTTTTTCTGACTAATAGATACTCATCAAAATGCACGTTGGCAATTGCCATAAACACAATAAATAATGTGCCGGGATGCTGATTAATGATTTGCTTTATTTGCTGGCTATTAGCAGGATCGTGGATAAAGCAGTCCTCATTAATAAACACCACAGCGGGCTGTTGAGAGACACAGGCGAGACTGAGCTCCTCAACGTTGGAAATGTTGTTGATTTCCCTTTTCTTCACCCCCCGACTTACCAGATATCCGGTCAACCCTAGCCGGGTGTAACTGCACAAATCCATAATAATCGTTGACATGGCATACCCTCACTCAATGCGTAACGATAATTCCCCTTACCTGATTATTTTCATCACAACTAAACGGAATAATAACGACCCAAGATGACGCTTTCGCTGTTTTTCAGGCGAAATTACTATCCCGTAAAGTTGCGTATAATTTGCCAGGAAACATCTTAAAGTAAAGTAAATGTTGCGTTATGTGAGTGAGTCAATAATAAATAAACCGCGACAGAGATATCCTGGTGGATGTTGTCGCTTTTTAAATTTAGGACAATCCTTAGTAAAACAGGAT
This sequence comes from Citrobacter sp. RHBSTW-00599, assembly GCF_013784065.1. Lineage (NCBI taxonomy): Bacteria > Pseudomonadati > Pseudomonadota > Gammaproteobacteria > Enterobacterales > Enterobacteriaceae > Citrobacter > Citrobacter sp. RHBSTW-00599. The sequence goes on from NZ_CP056717.1 coordinate 2,070,296, forward strand.
AAAAATTAAGGGTTATTATTTTCCGGGCATTTCGCTGACAATATCAGCCAACAAATTAAAAATTTCGCTGAATAATCGCTCGCAGAATGGCGCAATTAATGGCATCAGGGCCGCCATTAATGAAATACCCACGGCGAGGGTGAGTGGAAAACCGATGACGAAAATCGACAGCTGAGGAGCCATGCGATTCAACAGACCGAGTGCGAGGTTTAGGGTGAGTAGCAGCGTCATTATCGGCAGGGCCAACATTAGCCCGTTGAGGAAAATCAGGCTACCCGCCCGCGCCAGCGCGAGAAACGCATTGCTGTTCACCGGATTGCCGCCGATTGGCAAGGTATGAAATGTATCCACCAACAGCGAAATAAGCCACAAATGGCCGTTAAAAGTCAGGAATAACAGCATGGCGAGCATGTCGATCAGTCTCGCCAGTACCGGCATATTCAGACGGCTGCCGGGATCAAAGAAGGTTGCGAAGGAGAGACCCATTTGCAGACCAATCAATTCCCCGGCGGTACGTACTGCCGCGAACGCAAACTGCATAGTGAAGCCCAGAGCGATGCCGATCAGGATTTGTTGCATTGCCTGCCATAGCGCCACGATAGAAAAGATAGGGACGTCTACCGGGGGAATCGACGGAGCGATAACGACGGTTATCATTAACCCCAGCCCCAGTTTTACTCGTTTGGGGATCGCGCGCTCGCTGAGAATTGGAGCCGTTGAGATGAGCGCCAGGATGCGCAGCAAAGGCCAGAAGTAAAGATTCAGCCAGTGGAGCCACTCAACGCTGGTCACCTGCAGCATAATGTCATCTACCCGATGATGTAGGGGATATTGCTGAACAGCGTACGTACGTAGTCGAGCAGCAGGTTAAGCATCCACGGGCCGGCAACAATGATGGCAATAAAAACCGCGACAATTTTGGGAATGAAGGACAGCGTCATTTCGTTTATCTGGGTCGCCGCCTGCAAAATACTGATGATAAGACCTGTGACGAGGGCGACCAACAGCAAAGGCGCGGCAAGGGCCAGGGCGACTTTCATCGCCTCTGTGCCCATCATCATGACCGATTCAGGTGTCATTTCGCGCCTCTAACTGTAAAAGCTTTGAGCTAGCGAGCCGACAAGCAACTGCCAACCGTCTACCAACACAAACAGCATCAGCTTGAATGGTAGCGCGATCGTGGCCGGGGGGACCATCATCATCCCGAGCGCCATCAGCACGCTGGCGATGACCAGGTCGATAATCAGAAACGGAATAAAAATGGTAAAGCCTATCTGGAATGCCGTCTTCAGCTCGCTGGTGACATAGGCTGGAAGCAAAATCCGCATCGGTACGGCTTCTGGTCCCTGTAGGGGACCGCTGTTTGCTAAGCGCGCGAAGAGTGCCAGATCGGCTTCACGGGTCTGGCGCAACATAAACTCGCGCAGCGGCTGTGCGCCTTTCTCCATGGCTTCCTGCATAGAGATTTTCTCTTCGCTGAACGGCTGATATGCGTCAACGTAGATTTTGTCGATTACCGGCGACATGATGAAAAAGGTCAAAAATAGCGCCAGGCCCAGTAGCACCTGGTTCGGGGGGGCCGAAGGGGTTCCCAGCGCATTTCGTAACAGACCGAAAACGATGATGATGCGGGTGAAGCTGGTCATCATCAATAAAATGGCGGGCAGGAACGTCAGCGAGGTGATAAACACCAGCGTTTGCACGGGTAAAGACCAGCTTTGTCCGCCGCCAGGCAGCGGCTGGCTAACCAGACCCGGGAGCTGGGCGAGGGCTACTGGGCTGAAAAGCCATAAGCCTGCCAGCGTGATGGATAACAAACGGCGCATCAGGATCTCCCGGGACGCTTAAGCAAACTCTTCATCATGGCCTGGAAATCCGCGGGGGAGGCCGGTTTTTCTTCTGCATCAGCAGGCGCCGGGGGCAGGGTGTGCAACACGTTAATTTGCGAGGCCGTGACGCCCAGTACCAGGCGCGCATCTTCAACCTCAACAATCACCACGCGCTCACGTGGACCCAGTGAGGTACTTGCCGCAACTTTCAGTCCGCGCGTACCGGCGCTTTTGGGGGCAAACCCCATACGCTTAATCACCCAGGCTGCAGCCAGGATCAATACGATGATCCCAAGCAGCGCGCCGCTTACCTGAACCAGCGGTGAGCCGGGTACGGCGGCTGGCTGAGAAACTGTAGCCTGGGTATTCATGATTAACGGCTCAGACGGCGCATGCGTTCAGATGGGGTAATAATGTCGGTGATACGTACGCCGTATTTGTCTGCGACAACCACCACTTCACCCTGGGCAATCAGGTAACCGTTGATCAGGATATCCAGCGGCTCGCCCGCCAGACCATCCAACGCGACGACCGAACCCTGCGTCAGACGCAGCAGCTCTTTGATGGTCATGCGGGTTCGGCCCAATTCGACGGTCAGTTTGACCGGAATGTCCATGATCAGGTCGATGTCCTGCAAGGCACCGCTGACGTCGCCGCCACCTAACTGCTGGAATACCGCATCGGCCGCACTTTTGGTGGGGGTGGTTTTTTGCTCGTTTAACGCGTCAGCCCACAGATCGTCCAATGCACCAGTGTTCTCATCGGACGGATTATTCATATCACTCATTTGGGCTGTTCCTCATTCAGCGAATTCAAAATCGGGTTTATCAGATGTTCTACGCGTAACGCATACTGACCGTTCACCGTGCCATACTGGCTGGTCAGTACAGGCACGCCGTCCACATGAGCAATAATGCGGTCGGGTTTTTCAATCGGCAGTACATCGCCGGGTTTCAGTTTTAAAATCTGGGATAGCCGCAGCGGAATGTCAGCAAAGTTTGCCACCAGCTCCAGCTCAGAATGCTGAACCTGACGCACCAGATTATTGCGCCAGTTCTGATCTTCATTACGCGAGTTTTCCAGCGGCGGGTTCACCAGCAGCTCACGCAACGGTTCAATCATGCTGAATGGCAGACAGATGTTAAATTCACCGGTCAGGTTGCCAATTTCAACGTGGAATGGGGTATTGACCACGATGTCGTTAGGAGACGTGGTGATATTGGTAAATTTCACCTGCATCTCGGAACGAACGTATTCCACTTCCAGCGGATTGATGGCCTTCCACGCGTCGCTGTAACTTTCCAGCGCCAGCTTCAGCATGCGGTTGATAACGCGCTGTTCGGTATGGGTAAATTCGCGGCCTTCCACTTTCGTCGGGAAGCGACCATCACCGCCGAACAGGTTATCGACGGCGATAAATACCAGACTCGGTGAGAACACCACCAGACCCGTACCGCGCAGCGGCTTCAGGTGGATTAAGTTCAGGTTGGTCGGAACCGGTAAGTTGCGCGCAAACTCGTGGTATGGCTGGATACGGATCGCACCCACGGTAATATCCGGGCTACGGCGCAACAGGTTAAATAACCCCATACGGAACTGGCGCGCGAAGCGTTCGTTAATGATCTCCAGCGCCTGTAAACGCTCACGTACCACGCGGCGCTGGGTGTTGGGATCGTAAGGACGAATATCGCTTTCTTTTGCGATACCGGAAATGGGTTCGTCTTTAGTTTCGCTATCGCCATTAAGCAATGCGTCGATTTCAGCCTGAGAAAGAATACTGTCGCCCATGTCTTTACCGCAGAATAAAAGCTGTATAAAGAACGTCGGTGACAACCTGTTTGGGTTGCCCAACAACGAGCGGAGTCGCGAGCGTCTCTTTGATGGCGGCAATGAGCTGTTGCTTACCTTCTTCGGTGGCGAGCGTAGCCGCGTTCTGACGAGAGAACAGCAGCAGCAAGCGGCTGCGCACTTCCGGCAGATATTCGTTAAGACGTGAACGCGTTGCCTCGTCTTTCATGCGCAGCGTGATACCGATATACAGTACACGGTCCGCATCACCCAGATTGACGGTAAAGGTATCCAGCGCAAAGAATACCGGGGCTGGCGGTGGAGCCGGTTCCGCTTTGACGCTGGCGGACGGCTGCTGCTGCATGCGCCAGTAGCTATAACCCGCAGTTGCGCAGGCGGCGAGGGTAATCAATACCAGCAGAGGGATCCAAATAGCGCGTTTACTTTTTTTGTTAATCGCGGAGTCAGTCATCAGATACGGGCTTCCTGTTTCGGTACAGCTTATGGGCTGATTATCCCGTGTCCTGTCCACGACAAAGCGTGGAAAAGACGCGGATAATCATGCTACCTCTGGCGTTAGGCGAAGATGTCTACTGCTCCATCACCGCGTGCTGCAGCTTGCAGTGAGGCTGGCGCTGCCAGTACGGCGTCATCTTCAGCGGCAAAAATGTCTTGTCCCTGAGCGCGACCCGCCTGCTGTTGCTGCCCGGAAGACTGCTGATTACCGGCAAAGCTTTCACTGCTGATACTGCTTTGTCCAAGCTGGATCCCGCTTTCAGCCAACTGCGTACGCAGCATCGGTAACGCAGCTTCCAGCGCAGCGCGCACGTGACTGTGTGGCGATACCATTTGCAACTGCGCGAGGTTGTCATCCAGCTTGAGGGAAATGTGCACCTGGCCCAGATCCTGTGGATGCAGACGCAGTTCTGCGCTTTGCTGGCCCTGGCGAGTAAACAGAGTGACGTGCTGGCTCAGTGATTGCTGCCATTCCTGGCTACCCAATGGCGCGCTTAGCACAGGTGCGGCGGTCGGTAACGGCTGAGCGTGGGACTGTGGGCCACTTAACGGCGCTGTCGTCATGCCAATGCTGGTCGGCGAAGGGGCGCTTTCAATTTCCGCTCTGGTCGTCGCCGCTGCCGTCAACGGGGTTAATGTCGGATTGTTTGTCTGATCTACGCTGCTGGCAGGCGTTGCAATATCCGCTTTGCCTTTTTTGGCATCACCTGGCAGCAATTCGCCAGCATTATCGGCGATAGCGCTGTGTACCGAGCCTCGTGACAACGCCGAAAGCGTCGCATCAACGGGGGCTGGCGCGCTGTCGACGGCCGGCGTGGTCTGCGGTTGTCCTGGCAGCATGGCGAACAACGCGCTCAGGTTGGCGAGATCCTCATCGCTCAGTGCGGTGTTTTTTTCATCCTGCTGAGCGACTTTGCCCAGTGTCGTCAGGGCATTAACTTTCAGTGAGGGCGTGAGGGCAGACAAAAGTTGCTGAGCGTCTGTCATGTCGACAAGAGAAGCATCAGTGTGCATCTCTTTTTGCGCCAGTAGTTCGGTCAACTTGAGCGACGGTGCTGAATCGCCATTTTTTTGCAGTAACCCTTTTTGCAGTTTGCTACCGGCCGCCTGTAAGTCGGCAAACGACAGCGGGGCGTCTTTACCCTGCGCGTTGTCCGCACCTAATGCACCCGCCAGCAGCGCTAAAAAATCCTCGGGTGAATCAACCGCTTTGCCTGACTGAAGACCTGCGGCTACGTTGGTGTCGGTGGTAATCAGTTGGGGTAAAGTAATCATTCGGGTTTCCTCATAGCTGCACGCTGAGCAAATTCATCCATTTTTTTCTGATCCAGGCGGTTTTCGGCCAGTAACGCCGCCGAGGTTTGTCTGTCCTGCAGAGTCTGCCACGCCTGTAAACGTTGTTTTTTGTCGCGCCAACTGTTCAATGCCTGGTCTACTTTCTGCGTCCACTGATTGAGCTGTTGGCGGTGTTGCTCAATCGCTTTTTCCAGCGTCTGAATAAATTGTTGGTAATTGATCCAGCGATTACTGGTAATCCCCTGACCCATGTCACTGTTCAGATTGTTGCGATACTCATGCTGATAATCGATCAGCATTTTCAACTGCTCTTCCGCCTGCTGACAGCCACGACGCATCTCTCCCAATAAGACAGCGGCGTCATCTACCTCTTTTTCAGCCAGGTCTTTCAGTGTGGCTAATGCACCATGTTGTGCCATGACCTATGCTCTCCTGCTTACTCACACACCAGGGAAAATCAGTTCTAACGCGTGCAGAGAATCTTCCCAGTCCGCCCGTTCAAAAATGCCTTGCTGTAAGAATGCTTCCAGTTGTGGCCATAGGGCGATGGCTTTATCCAGCATGGGATCGCTGCCTTTGGCATACGCCCCCACGCTGACCAGATCGCGGTTGCGCTGGAAGCTGGATAGCAGCTGTTTAAAGTTTCGTACCCGCGCATAGTGTTGTTCACTAATAAGCGCGGTCATGGCGCGGCTGATCGAGGCTTCAATATCGATGGCCGGATAGTGACCCGCTTCGGCCAGATGACGGGACAGCACAATGTGGCCGTCCAGAATCGCGCGCGCGGAATCCGCAATGGGGTCCTGCTGGTCGTCACCTTCGGTCAGTACCGTGTAAAACGCGGTAACGGAACCGCCGCCGTGAATACCGTTCCCGGCACGTTCGACCAGTGCCGGTAATTTGGCGAATACTGAGGGGGGATAACCTTTCGTTGCCGGCGGCTCTCCGATCGCCAGGGCGATTTCACGTTGCGCCATCGCATAGCGGGTGAGGGAATCCATAATCAGCAATACGTGCTGTCCACGATCGCGAAAATCTTCGGCGATACGCGTGGCATAGGCCGCGCCTTGCATACGTAACAGCGGCGAGACATCTGCGGGAGCGGCAATCACCACCGAGCGTGCACGACCGTCGGTACCGAGAATATTTTCAATAAAATCTTTAACTTCGCGACCACGTTCGCCAATCAGACCCACGACGATAACATCGGCCTGGGTATAGCGCGCCATCATGCCGAGCAGAACGCTTTTACCGACACCGGAGCCCGCGAAAAGTCCCATACGCTGACCGCGACCGACGGTTAACAACGCGTTGATGGGACGTACGCCGGTATCCAGGACGTGTTCAATCGCGGTGCGTTGTAGCGGGTTAAACGGCGGCGTAATCAGCGCCCCGGTTTCGGTGGTATCCGGGGCGGGCAGACCGTCGAGCGGTTTTCCGCTACCGTCAAGCACACGACCCAGCAATGCAGGGCCAAGCGGTAATTGCTTCCCGCTTTGCAGACCTTCACCGGCAATGTTCTTCGCGTAAACGCGCGCGCCGGGCAGAACACCTTCAACCTCTTCGAGGGGCATCAGAAACAGACGCTGACCGTTAAAGCCCACGACTTCACTTTCGACCTCCTGGGTTTCGTTGCCGTCCTGGCGTTCAATAACGCAGGTGGCGCCCAGCGGCAACTGTAATCCCGTGGCCTCCAGCACCAGCCCGGTGGCGCGGGTCAGGCGACCGTAACGGCGCACCGCAGGCAGTAGCGACATTTTCTCTTCGAAGCTGTCCAGCGTGTTGAGCCAGCGAGTCAGGCGAGTGGTCATTACACGACTCCCGGCGCTGCCAGACGGCAGAGTTCTTGCCAGCGCGTGGCAACGCTGGCATCCAGATCGCCTTCATCGGCAGAGACTTTACAGCCGCCGTGATGCAGCGTCGGATCGCCGCGCAGCCGCCAGCCGTGCAGGCTGAGGGTCGCACCGAGCATCTCATCTACACGCTGGAGATCGTCCGGATGTACGCGTAGCTGCGGTTTACCGCTAAACAGCGGTTCTTGCTGCAACAGCTGTTGGATTTGTTTAATCAGCGCAGCGTTATCCACAATAGGCGTCTGACCTATAACCTGACGCGCAGCTTCCAGCGCCATTTGCATCAGACGCGAGGCAATGACGCTGTCCAGCGCGTCCAGCGTATTCTGAAACTCGCTCACCAGTTGCTGCATGCGGGCGTGGATCGGCGCATGCTGAGCGCGCGCCTGGTTCTGGCCTTGCTCCAGCCCCTGACTCAGGCCTTCCTGATAACCTTGTTCGTGGCCTTTTTGTCGACCTTCCGCCAGACCCGCGTTATAACCTTGCTCATGGGCCTGCAGTTGCAGCTGTGCGAGCTGCTGTTCAAGCTGTTGCTCTGCGGAAAGCTCTGGTTCTGCTGTTTCTTCTGACAGCGGGTTTTCGCTGTGCTCAGCCAGTACGAACTCCGCCATCGGTGGGGCGAGGTCGTCCGGGGTCCAGACTTTCCACGGCAGTTCGTTAGACATAGGTATCCTCGCCGCTGCCTATCACCATCTCGCCGGTTTCCGCCAGACGACGCACAATAAGCAGAATGGCTTTCTGTTCGTTTTCCACCTGCGACAAACGCACCGGACCGCGGTTGGCGAGGTCGTCGCGCAGAATATCGGCAGCACGTTGCGACATGTTGCGCAGGAACTTCTCGCGCAGCGGCTGTTCGGCACCTTTCAGGGCAATCAGCAACGATTCGGAATCCACTTCCTGCAGCAGGCGCTGGATACTGCGATCGTCGACATCCACCAGGTTCTCGAACAGGAACATCTCGTCGATAATTTTCTGCGCCAGCTCGCCGTCGAATTCGCGTACGGCGGTAATAACCGCTTCTTCCTGCTGGGTTTTCATCAGGTTGATAATTTCTGCCGCCGTTCTCACGCCGCCCATTTTGCTGCGCTTGAGGTTCTGGCCATCGAGTAGGCCGTTGAGTACCTCGGTCAGTTCTGCCAGCGCGGCAGGCTGTACGCCGCCAAAGGTGGCGATACGCAGCATCACGTCGTGACGTAAACGCTCGTCGAACAGCGCCAGTATATCGGCAGCCTGGCCCCGCTTGAGGTGCACCAGAATGGTGGCGATAATCTGCGGATGCTCGTCGCGGATAAGGTCGGCGGCGCTTTGCGGCTCCATAAAGTTAAGCGTTTCAATGCCGCTGGTGGTATCGCGGGTTTCCAGAATATCTTCCAGCAGACTGGAGGCACGTTCCTCGCCCAGCGCTTTCACCAGCACGGAGCGCAGATATTCGTTGGCGTTGATATTCAGCGCGGCAAACTGTTCGGCTTCTTGTTCAAATTCGGCCAGCACTTCCGTCAACTGCTTGTTGGAAATCTGGCGAACGTTGGCCATCGCCGTACTGAGCGCCTGAACTTCGCGCGTGGAAAGGTGCTTAAACACCTCCGCCGCGCGATCTTCGCCAATGGTCATCAGCAGGATGACGCTTTTATCGGTACCGGTAAGATTACTCATGATCGTTACTCATCCACTGGCGAATGACCAGCGCCACGACGCGCGGATCGTTATCTGACATTTCACGAATACGCTGACTCATGACTTCTGCTCCCAGACGCTGATTAGTACGACGCTGCTGGGTTTGTTCGTCTTTGCTGAGGCGAACTTCTACCGCTTCTTCGGTTTCCTGACGGACACGCGTTTGTTCTTGTACGGCTTTCGCTTCTTCACTGCGACGGACCAACTGCGGACGAACGGCTTTCCGCCATAGGATCCACGCCACCAACAGAACCAGCAACCAACGACCTGCGGACATTAACTGGTCAATAAAGAACGGCTGTTTCCAGAACGGTAGCTCGCCCATGGAATCGTCGGTCGCCGTGAAGGGAGAGTTCACCACGTTCAGGGTATCGCCACGTTTGTCGGAGAATCCCATCGCTTCGCGGGTCAGATCCTCAATCTGTTTCATCTGCTCGGCGGTTAACGGCAACGGTTTGCCGTCTGGTAACGTTTTGTAGTTGACCACGACAGCCACCGAGAGACGCTGCACATCGCCAACGTTCATTTTGGTATGGCGAATGGTGCGGTCAACTTCATAGTTGCTGGTTTCATTGCGCTGAGTATTGCGCGGGCCGGCATTATTACTGTTATTCGCCGTCTGTGCGTTTTGCGTATTTTGCGCGTTTTGCTGATTAGCGGGTGGGTTGGCGATTGGCGCAGTATTTGCCGGAGCGGGCTGATTTGACAACGCGCCCGGGACGCCGCCTGGTGCTCCGCTACCGACCTGCTCACTGACGTTCAACTGACGAGAACGCAGCACGGCCTGGGACTCATCACCGTTTGGACGGTACTGTTCTTCGGTTTGCTCTTTGTTGGCAAAATCCAGCTGCGCGGTAACCTGCGCATGTACGTTACCGTTGCCGACAATCGGCGACAGAATCGATTCGATACGACGCTGAACGCGGCCTTCGACGTCGCTGGCGTATTTCAGCTGCGCATCGTTAAGATCGCGGCTACTGGTATTCGACTGGGTTAACAGATGCCCCGCCTGGTCGACCAGCGTAACGTTGCCCGGCGGCAAGCCTGCAACAGCGCTGGAAACCAGATGCGTGACCGCACTGATCTGACCTTCATCCAGCGCGCGACCCGGCTCCAGGTTGACGGTGACGGAGGCTGAAGGCGCTTTTTGCTCACGCACAAACAGCGACGGTTTCGGCATAGCCAGATGCACGCGGGCGCGTTTTACCGGTCCCAACGTTTCAATCGTACGGGCTAATTCACCTTCCAGCGCGCGCTGGTAGTTGACCTGCTCGCTAAACTGGCTGATACCAAACTTTTCCTGATCCAGCAGTTCAAAACCCACCGCGCCGCCTTTGGGCAGACCTTGCTGCGCCAGACGTAAACGCAGTTCGTGGACTTTATCGGCAGGAACTTCAATGGCGCCGCTTCCCTCAGTAAAACGGTAGGGAACGTTCATCTGCGTCAGTTGGGTGACGATCGCGCCACCATCCTGATCGGAAAGATTGCTGAACAGCGTGCGGTAGTCAGGCGCTTTGGCCCACAGGACCATCGCCACGATGATCGCGACGGCAGCGGCTCCCGCCACAATCAGAGGAATTCTGGGATTCGCGCGCAGGCGGTTTAACCACTCGAGAGGTTTAAGCTGGGTTGCAGTCGATGCTGTCGCACTCATCTCGCACCTCGTGGCTTATCGTGGACGGCGTTTTTTGCAAAGTGGAACAAGACTCACTCCCGGGTCAGCAAACTCGAAAAATTGACGGTCTCATTATTTGCGGTTTCGAATTTTTCTATGCGTTAAAAACCGTGGTTTTTTATCGTTATTTAACGCCTTTATCTTATTGACTAACTGGTAATCTCAACTACGTAAAAAATTATCCAGGGGATCAGAATGTCGGCAATACAGGGGATTGAAGGGGTCATCAGCCAGCTACAGACCACGGCGATGTCAGCAAAAATGCAGGATATGCAGCCACAACCGACCGTGAGTTTTGCCGGTCAACTGCATGCGGCGTTAGACAGGATCAGCGATGTACAAACCGCGTCCCGTGTGCAGGCTGAGAAATTTACCCTCGGTGAACCGGGTATTGCGCTGAACGATGTGATGACCGATATGCAAAAAGCGTCGGTATCGATGCAGATGGGGATCCAGGTGCGCAACAAACTGGTGTCGGCGTATCAGGAAGTGATGTCGATGCAGGTGTAGCAAGCCGAACATTCTCCCGCTGCGTCGGACAACGGGAGAATCGCATTACTTCTGAATTAAATAACGAATCGTTGGACCATCCTGCTGAATATCCAGCACCGTGTAGCCGTGATTACGCGCATCCAGTGGAATATTGTTGATTGACTGCGGGCAATCGCTCACCACTTCCAGAATCTCACCTTTCTTCAATTGCGGCATCGCTTCCAGTGTGGCGACAGCCGGGTACGGACACGGCTCGCCGACCATATCGAGGCGATAATCAGGCACGATATTTTTCATACAGACTCCTTGGCAGGCGTCAGCCCAGCGCGACGGAAGAAGCGTTTTTCCCAGCCGATGATGAGCATCAGCGCGGTAAATAACAGCAGATAGGTTACCAGCAGGCCACCGAGCGGGCCGAAGGTGTTGAGCAGATTCACTTTGTCCCAACTGGTGGCAAGCGCGGGAGCAAAATCATCCCAGTAGTAGGCCAGAATGGTCGAGCCAATAACGTTGCCCAGACCCACCCACCAGTAATGCACCTGGCCTTCAACGGCGCGGTACATCCAGCCCGTTTCACACCCGCCCGCCAGAACAATGCCGAAGCCGAACAGCAAGCCGCCGATCACCGCATTCGGACCTGCCCACATGATTTTAGGCTCGACGCCCAGTTGCACGTAGCTAAAGATACCAATGGCGCTGACCGCCATCCCGAAGATGATCGCTTTCGCCATATGGGTGCGACCGGAAATCCACAGATCGCGGAAGGCGGAGGTGAAGCAGATTTGCGCCCGTTCAATCAGCAGCCCGAACCCAACGCCGAACAGCATGGCCAAACCAAGTTTGGGTTTATCCATTGCAGTGAGTAGCGCCCAGCCGATCATGGCGATAAACACCAGCATGCCGAGGCGGAAACGGCGACGGGCCTGATCTGGCTTTTGTGTTAACGGAGAAGCAGCGGAGACTTTCTGCATTTTAACCGGAATACGAAACATCGGCAGCAGGGTAAAGCGTGCGCCAAACCATGAGCCAATAGCCGTTGCCAGGGCGAAAAACCAGGCGTGTAGCGAGAACTGTGGAATACCGGTGAAGAATGCGGCCAGGTTACAGCCCATTGCCAGCCGGGCACCGAATCCGGCAATCATCCCGCCGACGATCGCCTGCATAATGCGCACCCGACTGCGCGGCATGCGTAATTTGACGTTGTTTGCCCACAATGCGGCAGCAAAACAGCCCCCGAACATACCGAGGATCATCATGCCGTCAATGCGGGTCAGGGGTGAGCCTTCGAGATGGATCAGCTTGTAGTATCCCCATTCTTCGGCGTGAACGCCAAACAGTTGCAGGATTTGACCACCCCAGCGAGTGAATTCGCCGGTAACGGCCCAGAAGGTTCCCGTAATGCCGAAATAATAAGTAGAGAGAATACCCGCTGCGATGACCGCAGGGGCGGGGGCCCAAAATTTAATTAACCAGGCCTGTTTGAAGTGTTGCCATGACATGCGTTGTGCCTCTGAACTCAGAAGGTATGTAACAAGAAGTGTGGATACTACACCGATCAGAATTTTTGACTATGAGTAATAAGAGGTAACACCGTCTGGATCAATCTTTCTCAACCCTGCCGAAAGGCTGGCGACATCAGGCCTTTAATGCCACAATCCCATTTTCTTCGCATGCAGGATGAATGATGAAAAAATTAGCAATTGTTGCTGTATTTCTGGCGCTTACCGGATGCGCCGAAGTAGAAAATTATAACGACGTGGTGAAAACGCCAGCGCCAGCCGGTCTGGAAGGATACTGGCAGTCAAAAGGTCCGCAACGCAGTCTGGTGAGCCCGGAAGCGATTGCCAGCCTGGTGGTAACAAAAGAGGGCGACACGCTGGATTGTCGCCAGTGGCAGCGAGTGATCGCGCTGCCGGGGAAACTGACGATGATCTCTGGCGATCTCACCAACGTGACGGTGAAACGCGAGCTGTATGAGATTGAGCGTGAAGGCAATACGCTGGAATATGACGGTATGACGCTGCAGCGGGTCGACCGCCCGACGCAGGAATGTGCTGACGCGTTAAAGAAAACGCCGCTGGCCACGCCACTGCCATAAGCTATACGCCCCGGTAGCCAACGGCCACCGGGGTTGAGCTTTACAACACGTCTTCAATCACCCACACGCTGACGCTACCGCCGTTACAATAAAACGTCGCTTCACCGTTCTCATCGGTGACCACGCTTTCTTCGCGATTTCCCAGATAGTCACGCCAGGTTTTATTCCCGTAATTCGCACCGAGATTGATGGTCTTTTCCCCGTCATCGCCGTTAGAAAGAACCACCACACAGCCGGGATCCTCGTCCGTTCCGCTGCGGCTAAAAGCGATACAGTTAGGATGATCGAAAAAGAGCGTCTGTACCCCGTGCGCGAAGCGCTGGCGCGCGAGGATCAGTTCATCAAGCTGTTCAATGATCGGCATGTCGATAGGATAGGTTTCACCATCGCCGCCGGTGTCTTCGTAATGCGCTCCGTAGAGGTCAGGATAAAACACCGACGGTACGCCGTTTTCGCGCAACAGGATCAGCGCATAGGCCAGCGGCTTAAACCACGGCTCGACAGGGGCTTCGAGCGCCTGTAAAGGCTGAGTGTCGTGGTTGGCCACCAGCGTGACGGCATGAAATGGATCGGCCTCCACTAACGTGTCGGTGAAAATCTGGCTCATGTCGTAATCGCGTCCCTGACGAGAGGCTTCGTGGAATTTCATCTGCAAAGGGGCGTCGAATAACATGGTTTTCCCCTCCACCTGATTAATGTAGGTTTGCAGCTTGTCGACTTCATGCGACCAGTATTCCGCGACGATAAACAGCGGCTTGGGGGCGACTTCCTGCACATGCTCAATCCACTCTTTATAAAACCATGCCGGAATATGTTTCACGGCATCTAAACGAAAGCCGTCACACTGGGTTTGCTCCATCACCCAACGCGCCCAGTATTTGATCTCTTCGGTGACCGCGTGATTGCGAAAATCGATGTTTTCGCCCATCAGATAATCAAAATTACCCAACTCATCATCAACCTGATCGTTCCAGCCTTCGCCGGTGTAGTCGTTCACGATTTTAAAAATGCCGTCTTCGGTTGGGTTTTCGATATGGTCAATACCGCTGAAGCATTTAAAGTCCCAAATGAATTGCGAGTGCTGGCCCGCGCGGGCAGGGAAGGTGTAGCGCGTCCAGCCTTCGCATTCGACGATCTCATCGTCTATTTGCGTGCGGTCCTCGGCGTTAACCCGCTGGACACGAATATGCTCTTTTTCATCTGCACCCATCTTGTGGTTAACCACCACGTCGAGCAGTACGGCAATATCATTGTGTTTTAGCGCGTCTATCGCCGTCAGCAGCTGGTTTTTATCGCCATATTTGGTAGCGATGGTTCCCTTTTGGTCGAATTCGCCCAGATCAAACAGATCGTAGGAGTCGTAGCCAACGGAATAGCCGCCGGATGCGCCTTTATAAGCGGGAGGTAACCACACCATATTGATGCCGATGTCATTGAGTCCACCTGCGCGTTCGGCAAGTTCGGGCCAGAGTTGACCGCCCTCGGGGTAATACCAGTGAAAATACTGCAATAACGTGGGATTTTTCATCTTCCGTGCTCCAGAAGTCGTTTGGCCGACCTCTGGAGTATGGAAGATTATTCAGACGAGACGGGAAATTATTGTGGGGCAGTGGGGGCGTCGGGAACTAACAGCATGCCGGAAAGACGGCCATAAGCGTTATTTAGCGTCTTTTGGCGCGTCGACTGACCGATGAGATTGCTGAGTTCATCCAGACGCTGCTGTAACAATGTTTTGAGCAGTTGTTCGTTATCCAGCGTCTGTTTAATGTACCCGGCCACTAAATCCTGAATACTTCGCGTAATGCCTGGTGGAGTTTGCTCTTCCATGACCACTTCAATACTTTGCAGATAGGTAACTTCCTGTTCCAGTAAAAGGTCCCATTCACCGCGCTGCGCCAGTTCCAGCAGTGAGTGACTGAGCAGCGCGATGCGCTGCCAACGGTTGATAAACTCCACGGCTGAGGTCATTAACGAGACTCCTGGGAAGATGCTTTCGGTGAGATCTGTTTCCAGGCATCTGCAATGTTGCCGAGTAACCCTTCGACTTCTTCAATGGCCTGACAATCATTACGCAAGTTAGCTTGCAGTAAACGGCGAATCATATAGTCGTACAGTGAAGACAGATTGGTGGCGATTTCGCCGCCATTCTCTTGATCAAGTCCTGCCTTCAGGCCATTGTCGATAATATTAATGGCTTTACTTAACGCTTCACCTTTGGCGACGATATCACCCTGTTGCATAAACAGGCGAGCGCGCACCAGGGCGCTGTTCGCGCCATCAAACAACATTTCAATCAGCTGATGTGGACTGGCGCTCATCACGCCACTCTCTATGCCGACCTGTGCATAGGCTTTGGTACCGCTCGCGGTATACATACTTACCTCGTGTTATCAGGAATTGCTCATCGCCGTAAATTGCTGGCCCAGATAGGTACTGGTGCTATTGAGCTTGCTCATCATGGTGTCCAGCTGTGTAAACTGCGCTTTATAGCGAGCAACGGTATCGTCGATGCTGTTGCTGACGGCCAGATACTGTTTGGTCAGTTTTTTCAGCGTGGCGTTAATATTGTCCTGGGCAACGTCAATAATGCCGTCATCGGCCAGGTAACCTTTTACTTCTGTTGCAATTTTGGTGGTAATACCGGTTTCTTTACCATCACCAACCAGTAATTGACGAGTCGCAGCGGTGTTATCTTTCAGCGCTTTTTCCAACTTGGTGTCGTCAATTTTCAGCTTGCCTGAGGTACCGTCGGTGGTAATACCGATTTCACCCAACGTTTTGAATGCACCATCGCTGGCACCATTGGAAAACTGGGCGCGAATGCCTATCTGGATGGTGCGTACCGCGCTGTCGCCGATCAGCGCACCGTTATTTTTATCTTGTGCTTCGGCTCCCGGATCAACTTCAGTGTATTTGGTCAGCGTTGAAAACGTATCCAGCAGCGAGTTATAGGCATCCACCCAACCTTTGATTGCTTCGGTTGCTTTATCATTGCTCTTGGTGACGGTGATTCGCGCGTCGGTGACTTCTTTAGTCAGATTCAGCGTTACGCCCTGCGGGGCATCGGTAATGGTGTTGCTTGGGCGTTCAATATCAATACCATTAACTTTCAATAACGCATTTTTTGCTTCCACCAGCTGTTTCATATTTCCGCTGCCGGCGGTGCTGTCGTAGGCCAGTAAATCATTGAGCTTACTGTCGCCGCTGACGGAAATGGTCATCTTATTATCAACACCGCTTTCGGCGGTCAATACCAGCTGATAATCATTTTCTTTAACTTTAACGATACTGGCGGAAATACCGCTGTCGGCGTCGTTAATGGCATCACGGATCCCTTCTAGCGATGTTTGGTCTTTGCTGAGTTTTATTTCCAGCGGTTTTTCACGGCCTTTTTGCTCAATTTTAATAGTGCGGCTTTCGGAGGAGGTATCACCTAACGCTTCCTTCGTTGAGCTGATTCCACTTTTAGTACTTAATGATTGAGCCTGCGCCAGTTGCGTAACACTAACGGTATAGATCCCGGGGGCTGCGCCGGCAGAGGTCGATACCTTAAGGTCTTCTGTACTGCTGGTTACGGTGGTGCTTTTAAACAGATCGGCACTGTTTAGCGCTGTGTTTGCCGTCTGGAATTTTTCCAGCGCGCTTTTTAGCGTGCCGTAGGCGGTTAATCTTGCCGTATTCGTACTCTGCTGTTGGGTAATTGGGTTTAAGCGTTTTTTTTCAGCAGTAGTCAGGTTTGTCAGCAATGTATCCAGTGGTAAGTTTGAGCCGACGCCCAATGAAGTAAATGAAGGCATGCCTAATTCCTTGTGATTGCAAACAGTAGTTAAGCGGGTTATCGGCAATCTGCGCGCAAAGTTTAATGATAGTTTTGTAAAAATAATGCGCAGAATAATGGCATATAAAGAGGGTATTTCAGGGGCTAAGAAAAAAGAGAGCGAAAAGTAAAAATTTTCTAAAGTTCGAAATTAAGGTGCCGATACATGGGTTACGGTGAGAAACCGTGGGCAACAGCCCAATAACATCAAGTTGTAATTGATAAGGAAAAGATCATGGCACAAGTCATCAATACAAACAGCCTGTCGCTGTTGACCCAAAACAACCTGAACAAATCTCAGTCTACTCTGAGCTCCGCTATCGAGCGTCTGTCCTCTGGTCTGCGTATCAACAGCGCGAAAGATGATGCGGCTGGTCAGGCGATCGCAAACCGCTTCACCTCTAATATTAAAGGTCTGACTCAGGCTTCCCGTAACGCCAACGACGGTATCTCCATCGCGCAGACCACTGAAGGCGCGCTGAACGAAATCAACAACAACCTGCAGCGTGTACGTGAACTGTCCGTTCAGGCATCTAACGGCACCAACTCAGATAGCGATCTGAGCTCCATTCAGGCTGAAATCACTCAGCGTCTGAGCGAAATCGACCGCGTATCTGGCCAGACTCAGTTCAACGGCGTGAAAGTACTGGCGGGTGACAACACCCTGAAAATCCAGGTTGGTGCTAACGATAACGAAACCATCTCCATTAACCTGAAAGAAATCACCAGCAGCACGTTGGGCCTGAATACTTTCAGCGTAACTGGCGATAAAGCAGCTACCGCTGACCAGTTGGTTAAAGATTTCGGCGCAACGGGTACCATGAACTATAAACTGGCTGCTGATAGCTATTCTGTTGATGTAAAATCGGGTGCTGTTAAAATTGATGTTGGTACCACTGGTACATTTGCTGCGGCTTTCGTTGGTGCAGCAGATGGTAAATTAACCGCTAGTTCTGCAAACGTACAAGTTACCTCAGGAGCAGGGGCAACTGCTGACGCAGCTGCAACTGCTGCTGCTGCGGTAACCACAGGTGGTGCTAACGCTAAATTTACCTTTAAAGGTGCCGAATGGACTGCTGCTGCAACAAACACAGCAAATGCTGACGGTAACGGTAAATTCACCACAACTATTGATGGCACCACCATTACCATGGACATCTCAGGTGCGACAACCGGTACCGGTGGTACCATGACTCTTTCTGGTGGCAGCATTTATGAGCAGGGTGCCGCAGGTAGTAACAAACTGACTACCCATGCAACCAACGTTGCAGCAAAAGAGTCTGATCTGGTTGCAGCTAAAGCATCTAAAACGGGTGGAGCTTTATCTATTGGTGCTACCAATTACGCAGTTGATGCTAACGGTGTTGTTACCAACGGCGGTGAAACAACTTTCGTTAAAAATGCAGGTACTGCAAATGCTTCTCTGGTTAAACAAAGCCAGGCAAGCGAAGCAACGCGCAACCAGTTGAAACTGATTGATACCGCGCTGGCTCAGGTTGATACCTTACGTGGTGACCTCGGTGCGGTGCAGAACCGTTTCGACTCTACCATCACCAACCTGGGTAACACCGTTAACAACCTGACTTCTGCTCGTAGCCGTATCGAAGATGCTGACTACGCGACCGAAGTGTCTAACATGTCCAAAGCACAGATCCTGCAGCAAGCAGGTACCTCTGTACTGGCACAGGCCAACCAGGTTCCGCAGAACGTTCTGTCTCTGCTGCGTTAATTTACACTTATCGCGCAAACCCCGCTCCGGCGGGGTTTTTTACATCTAGCTTTACCCGTAACCCCCAAATAACCCCTCATTTCACCCACTATTCACCCGATTAAAACCCCTGCAGAAACGGATAATCATGCCGATAACTCATTTAACGCAGGGCTGTTTATCGTGAATTCACTGTATACCGCTGAAGGTGTAATGGATAAACACTCGCTGTGGCAGCGTTATGTACCGTTGGTGCGTCACGAAGCATTGCGCCTTCAGGTGCGTTTGCCGGCGAGCGTAGAACTGGATGACCTGCTACAAGCGGGCGGCATCGGGTTATTGAATGCAGTCGACCGATATGACGCTTTGCAAGGAACGGCATTTACCACTTACGCAGTGCAGCGTATTCGTGGAGCGATGCTGGACGAACTACGTAGCCGGGATTGGGTGCCGCGTAGCGTTCGGCGCAATGCTCGCGAAGTGGCACAGGCGATGGGGCAACTGGAGCAGGAATTAGGGCGTAACGCGACGGAAACCGAAGTGGCGGAGCGTCTGGCTATTCCTGTGCAAGAGTATCGTCAGATGTTGCTTGATACCAATAATAGCCAACTCTTCTCCTACGACGAGTGGCGGGAAGAGCATGGCGATAGTATTGAGCTGGTGACGGAAGAACATCAGCAGGAAAACCCGTTACAACAGCTTCTTGAGGGTAACCTCCGCCAGCGCGTGATGGACGCGATCGAAGCGTTGCCGGAACGCGAAAAGCTGGTGTTAACGCTGTACTACCAGGAAGAGCTGAATCTGAAAGAGATTGGCGCGGTACTGGAAGTGGGGGAGTCACGGGTTAGCCAGTTGCACAGTCAGGCCATCAAACGTCTACGCACCAAGCTGGGTAAGCTATAGGGGTACATCATTACCCCTGAACAATGCCGCATTACGAATTGACTACCAGGAGTTCTCATGACGGTGCAGCAATCAAAAAGACGGCCTCTAAGCCGCTACCTCAAAGATTTCAAACACAGCCAGACGCATTGCGCCCATTGCTTTAAGTTGCTCGACAGGATCACGCTGGTTCGCCGCGGGCAAATTGTGAATAAAATCGCCATCGCCCGACTGGACACGTTGCTGAATGAAGCAGAGTGGGAACAGGAGAAAAAAGAGTGGGTGGCACTGTGTCGCTTTTGTGGTGATTTGCACTGCAAAGAGCAGAGCGACTTTTTTGACATTATCGGCTTCAAGCAATTTTTATTCGAGCAGACCGAAATGAGTCACGGCACGGTACGCGAATACGTTGTGCGCCTGCGTCGCCTCGGGAATCATCTGACCGAACAAAATATCTCTCACGATCTGCTGCAGGAAGGGTTTCTCGACGAAAACCTTGCCCCGTGGCTACCGGAAACCAGCACCAACAATTACCGCATCGCGTTGCGTAAGTATGAGCAGTTTAAAGCCCATACGCATATGGGACATATGCAGAAATCCTCCTGGACAGCCAGTTCTGATATATATTAAAAACGAATAAGGTGTAACAGAGTCGTGTTTGTGGATCACGGCAAACGCTTTACACTGTAGTCATAAATGATAGTCAATAATGACAATATTCGGGGTAACTATGAAATTAGCACTTCTGGGACGTCAGGCTCTGATGGGTGTAATGGCTGTTGCACTTGTCGCCGGAATGAGCGTGAAGACTTATGCAGATGAAGGTCTGTTAAATAAAGTTAAAGAGCGCGGCACGCTGCTGGTGGGCCTGGAAGGGACCTATCCCCCGTTTAGTTTTCAGGGCGATGACGGCAAGCTGACCGGTTTCGAAGTGGAGTTTGCCGAGGAACTGGCCAAGCATCTCGGAGTGAAAGCCACGCTGAAGCCGACCAAATGGGACGGTATGCTGGCTTCTCTTGATTCCAAACGCATTGACGTGGTCATCAACCAGGTGACTATCTCTGATGATCGTAAGAAAAAATACGATTTCTCTACCCCGTATACGGTCTCTGGTATCCAGGCGCTGGTGAAGAAAGGCAATGAAGGCGTTATTAAGACTGCTGCCGATCTGAAAGGTAAAAAAGTCGGCGTGGGTCTGGGAACCAACTATGAAGAGTGGTTGCGCCAGAACGTGCAGGGCGTGGATATTCGTACCTATGATGATGACCCGACCAAATATCAGGATCTGCGCGTAGGTCGTATCGACGCCATCCTGGTTGACCGTCTGGCCGCGCTGGATCTGGTGAAAAAAACCAAGGATACGCTGGCCGTTACCGGTGAAGCATTCTCCCGCCAGGAGTCCGGCGTGGCGCTGCGTAAAGGCAATGAAGATCTGCTGAAAGCGGTGGATGCAGCCATTGCTGAAATGCAGAAAGACGGTTCGCTGAAAGCCCTGTCTGAAAAATGGTTTGGAGCAGATGTGACGAAATAATCGTCATCTGATGAAAAAAGGCGCCTTTAACAGCGCCTTTTTTTATTTCATTGCGCCTGAACGTGCATAATAAAAGAACATCACAACAACGAATACCGGAGGCTGTATGCCGCTGCATAATTTAACGCGCTTTCCACGTCTGGAATTTATTGGCGCGCCAACGCCACTCGAATATCTTCCGCGCCTCTCAGATTACCTCGGGCGCGATATTTTCATTAAACGCGATGACGTCACGCCGATGGCTATGGGCGGCAATAAGCTGCGTAAGCTGGAGTTTCTGGCCGCAGACGCGCTGCGTGAAGGCGCGGATACGCTGATAACCGCGGGTGCGATTCAGTCTAACCACGTTCGTCAGACGGCGGCGGTCGCCGCTAAGCTTGGCCTGCACTGCGTGGCGCTGTTGGAAAATCCGATAGGCACCACTGCCGAAAACTATCTCACCAATGGCAACCGTCTGCTGTTGGACCTGTTTAATACGCAGATTGAAATGTGCGATGCGCTGACCGATCCGAATGCACAGCTGCAGGATCTGGCGACGCGGATTGAAGCGCAAGGGTTCCGCCCGTATGTGATCCCGGTTGGGGGTTCCAATGCACTGGGTGCGCTGGGCTATGTGGAAAGTGCGCTGGAAATTGCCCAACAGTGTGAAGGGGCCGTTTCGCTCTCTTCCGTAGTGGTGGCCTCGGGCAGTGCGGGAACCCATGCCGGACTGGCCGTGGGCCTGGAGCAATTGATGCCTGACGTCGAACTTATCGGCGTGACCGTCTCACGCAGCGTGGCGGATCAAAAGCCCAAAGTTGTTGCTCTGCAGCAGGATATTGCTCGGGAGCTGGAACTGACGGCCTCAGCGGAAATCCTGTTATGGGACGATTATTATGCGCCGGGATACGGTACGCCAAACGAAGAGGGCATGGAGGCGGTAAAACTGCTGGCGCGCCTAGAAGGTATTTTGTTGGATCCGGTGTATACCGGCAAGGCGATGGCGGGTCTGATTGATGGCATCAGCCAGAAACGCTTCAAGGATGAAGGGCCAATTCTCTTTATTCATACTGGTGGGGCACCTGCGCTGTTTGCCTACCATCCTCACGTGTAACGACCAGGTAGAAAAACGCTAATGCATGAAAGTATCCAACTGGTGATTGATTCTCTGCCGTATCTGCTCAAGGGCGCAGTTTTTACGCTGCAACTGAGTATCGGTGGGATGTTCTTTGGCCTCGTGCTGGGGTTTATCCTGGCGCTGATGCGTCTGTCGCCGCTGCTGCCTGTGCGCTGGCTGGCGCGCTTTTATATCTCTATCTTTCGCGGAACGCCGTTGATTGCCCAGCTGTTCATGATCTATTACGGTCTGCCGCAGTTTGGTATTGAGCTTGATCCGATTCCGGCGGCGATGATTGGCTTATCGCTTAATACGGCGGCCTACGCTGCGGAAACGCTGCGTGCGGCAATCTCCTCCATCGACAAAGGGCAGTGGGAAGCGGGTGCCAGTATTGGTATGACGCGGTGGCAAACCATGCGCCGGGCAATCCTGCCGCAGGCTGCGCGGGTTGCGCTCCCGCCGCTGAGTAACAGCTTTATCA
This sequence comes from Citrobacter sp. RHBSTW-00599, assembly GCF_013784065.1. Classification (NCBI taxonomy): domain Bacteria; kingdom Pseudomonadati; phylum Pseudomonadota; class Gammaproteobacteria; order Enterobacterales; family Enterobacteriaceae; genus Citrobacter; species Citrobacter sp. RHBSTW-00599. The sequence continues at coordinate 2,093,032 of NZ_CP056717.1, forward strand.
GCCTGGTGAAGGACACCTCTCTGGCCGCGACTATTCAGGTACCGGAACTGTTCCGTCAGGCGCAGTTGATTACCTCGCGTACGCTGGAGGTATTCACGATGTATCTTGCAGCCTCGTTGATTTATTGGGTGATGGCGACGGTGCTTTCTGCACTGCAAAACTATTTTGAAGAGCAACTGAATCGCCAGGAGAGAGAGCCGAAATGAGTGCTATCGAAGTCAGAAACCTGGTCAAAAAATTCCATGGGCAAACGGTGCTGCATGGGATCGATCTTGACGTCAAACCCGGTGAAGTTGTGGCGATTATCGGGCCGAGCGGTTCGGGCAAAACGACGCTGCTGCGCAGCATTAATTTGCTGGAGCAACCGGAGGCGGGCACCATTAAGGTGGGTGAGATTACCATTGATACCGCGCGTTCGTTAACTCAGCAGAAAGGTCTGATTCGTCAGTTGCGCCAGCACGTGGGCTTTGTGTTCCAGAACTTTAATTTGTTCCCGCATCGCACGGTGCTGGAAAACATTATTGAAGGTCCGGTGATTGTTAAAGGCGAACCGAAAGCCGAAGCGACAGCCCGAGCGCGCGAACTGCTGGCGAAAGTCGGGTTAGCTGGTAAAGAAACCAGCTATCCGCGGCGTTTGTCCGGCGGGCAGCAGCAGCGCGTGGCTATTGCCCGGGCGTTGGCGATGCGACCTGAGGTTATTCTTTTTGATGAACCGACCTCCGCGCTTGATCCTGAACTGGTTGGTGAGGTACTTAATACCATCCGCCAACTGGCGCAGGAAAAACGCACCATGGTGATTGTGACGCATGAAATGAGCTTTGCGCGCGACGTTGCCGATCGGGCGATATTTATGGATCAAGGACGGATAGTGGAGCAGGGGCCAGCTAAATCCTTATTCACGCATCCGCAGCAACCGCGAACCCGTCAGTTTCTTGAAAAGTTTCTGATGCAATAAATAGTGCATGCAGCACTCGTCGAAATTGTTTTTTGGCGAGTGCTGTTCGCATAACTATTTATAATTATTGCTTTATTATTAACTCCCAATACTTTTACTTCCTGCCGTCGTTGAGTAATGCTCAAGTAATTGACCATTTGTCCGATAATTTGCATATATAAAATACATTTATGTGTTAGCTTGTTTCATATGTTTGGATGATTATCAATCTCAGGGGTATTACCACTTAGTATGCAGGGTCATGATTTCTTCACCTGGCGACGGAGTATGCTGTTACGCTTTCAGGAAATGGCGACGGCAGAGGATGTCTATAATGAATTACAACAACAGACGCAGCATTTAGAGTTCGATTTTTACGCGCTCTGTGTTCGTCATCCCGTACCTTTTACCCGACCTAAAACGTCGCTTCACACGACCTATCCCAAAGCATGGGTGGCGCATTATCAGTCCGAGAATTATTTCGCTATTGATCCGGTGCTGAAGCCTGAAAACTTCAGTCAGGGGCATTTACCCTGGAACGATACCTTATTTCGCGATGCACAGCCCCTGTGGGATGCCGCGCGCAATCACGGTTTACGTAAAGGGATGACGCAATGCTTAATGTTGCCTAATCGGGCGTTGGGTTTTTTATCGGTATCGCGTGCGAGTGTCCGTAATAGTCGCTTTGCAAACGATGAGGTAGAGCTCAGGATGCAACTGCTGGTGCGGGAAAGCTTGTCGGTACTGACGCGGCTGCAAGATGACATGGTCATGGCGCCAGAGATGCGCTTTAGCAAGCGGGAAAAAGAGATATTGAAATGGACGGCAGAGGGGAAAACCTCTTCAGAGATAGCGATAATTCTGTCGATTTCTGAAAATACCGTTAACTTTCACCAGAAAAATATGCAAAAGAAATTTAATGCACCCAACAAAACGCAGATCGCCTGTTATGCCGCGGCAACCGGGCTGATCTGAGTAAATCATCGTTCTGAGTGTCAGACGCAAACCCGGCTGAGAGCATCGCTGTCAGCCGGGTTCTTATTACTGGCGGTAGGCCTGTTTAATTTGCTTAACAGTGCTGGAAAATACCGCAGCCTGTGATTGATCTTCAATCAGCGCGATCTGTTTTTCCATTTTAAGAATCACGCGCCCTGCATCGGCTTGGCCCATTGCCTGCAGCATCAGCGTTAACATGGCTTTCAGGCAGGTGACTTCGTTGGCCAGTTCCTGGTTATTCTCAGCAGTGGAAAAGTCAGGCGTACTCATTTATTTTCCTCGTTATGTTTCAATGAAAAAGTGCGATGTCAAATCTTAAGGCGCCGGAGTATACCATAAGCGAGGCTAAAAATATCAGCGGTTGTTTTCTGCGCAAACATAAGCCGCGGACATTAAAATAAACAACATGTTGCACTGCATATATTTTCTCCATCTGTTGTTTATTTCGAGTATTTTACTCGTTAATTATTGTTACAACTTTAGCTGACTATTTTGCATTCAACGGATGAATATGATTTTTTTGTCACTATTCTGAAACAGCTATGCAGATATAACCGTGGCAAAAGGTTGCCATAACAGAAAGTTTCCACTCGTCGTACCTTCTAATTTCCAAAAACGAGAGCAAAATCGAAAGACGGCGATTTTTACATTTCAAAGTTGAGATAAAACCCGTTAACATAGGACCGATTAACTATCGGTAGCGTTATCCCTATTCTGGAGATATTCCTTTGATCAACGTTTTTCTTGTTGATGACCACGAACTGGTGCGCGCAGGGATACGACGCATTCTTGAAGATATAAAAGGCATTAAAGTTGTCGGCGAGGCGTGCTGCGGTGAAGATGCGGTAAAATGGTGCCGCTCAAATTCCGTTGATGTTGTGCTGATGGACATGAATATGCCCGGTATTGGTGGCCTTGAGGCAACGCGTAAAATTGCGCGTTCAACGGCTGATATTAAAGTGATCATGCTGACTGTCCATACCGAAAACCCGTTACCTGCAAAAGTCATGCAGGCGGGAGCCGCGGGCTATCTCAGTAAGGGGGCTGCGCCCCAGGAGGTCGTGAGTGCGATTCGTTCGGTTTATTCTGGCCAACGTTATATTGCCTCCGATATCGCTCAGCAGATGGCGCTTAGCCAGATTGAGCCTGAGAAAACGGAAACCCCGTTTGCCAGTTTGTCTGAACGTGAGTTGCAGATTATGCTGATGATCACCAAAGGTCAGAAGGTCAATGAGATCTCAGAGCAACTGAATCTTAGTCCTAAAACGGTGAACAGCTATCGCTATCGAATGTTCAGTAAATTAAACATTCACGGCGATGTTGAGCTGACTCACCTGGCAATTCGCCATGGCCTGTGTAATGCGGAGACATTAACAAGCCAGTGACCGATCAGTTTGATGCCAAAGCGTTCCTGAAAACCGTGACCAGTCAGCCCGGCGTTTATCGTATGTATGATGACGCCGGGACGGTCATCTACGTCGGGAAAGCGAAAGACCTGAAAAAAAGGCTTTCCAGCTACTTCCGTAGCAACCTCGCATCGCGTAAGACCGAAGCACTGGTCGCGCAAATACAGCAGATTGATGTTACGGTAACGCACACCGAAACCGAGGCGTTATTGCTTGAGCACAACTACATCAAGCTGTATCAGCCGCGTTATAACGTTTTGCTGCGCGACGATAAATCCTATCCTTTTATTTTCCTCAGCGGCGATACCCATCCTCGTCTGGCAATGCATCGTGGGGCCAAGCATGCCAAAGGCGAGTACTTTGGACCGTTTCCTAACGGCTACGCCGTACGCGAAACGTTGGCGTTGCTGCAGAAAATCTTCCCTATTCGTCAGTGCGAAAATAGTGTTTATCGCAATCGCTCGCGGCCCTGTCTGCAATATCAGATTGGCCGCTGCCTCGGTCCGTGTGTGGCGGGCCTGGTGAGTGAGGAAGAGTATGCGCAGCAGGTTGATTACGTTCGTCTGTTCCTGTCCGGAAAAGACGATCAGGTATTAACGCAACTGATCGCCCGGATGGAAAAAGCCAGCCAGAATCTCGAGTTTGAAGAGGCTGCCCGCATTCGTGACCAAATTCAGGCCGTACGCCGCGTGACCGAAAAACAGTTTGTCTCTAATACCGGAGACGATCTGGACGTCATCGGCGTGGCGTTTGACGCTGGCATGGCCTGTGTGCACGTGCTGTTTATTCGCCAGGGTAAAGTGTTAGGCAGTCGTAGCTATTTCCCGAAAGTACCAGGTGGAACAGAACTCGGCGAGGTCGTTGAAACCTTTGTCGGACAGTTTTATCTGCAGGGAAGTCAGATGCGCACCTTACCCGGTGAGATCCTGCTCGATTTTAATCTTAGCGATAAAACCCTGCTGGCAGACTCTCTGTCTGAGCTGGCCGGGCGGAAGATCAACGTTCAGACGAAACCGCGAGGCGATCGCGCGCGGTATCTGAAGCTGGCGCGTACCAACGCGGCGGTGGCGTTAACCACAAAACTTTCCCAGCAGTCGACCATTACTCAACGCCTGACGGCGCTGGCATCAGTACTCAAGTTACCCGCAGTGAAACGCATGGAGTGCTTTGATATCAGCCACACGATGGGCGAGCAGACGGTAGCCTCCTGCGTGGTATTCGATGCCAATGGACCACTGCGCGCCGAGTATCGCCGCTATAACATCACGGGTATTACGCCGGGTGATGATTATGCGGCAATGAATCAGGTTCTCCGTCGGCGCTACGGTAAGTCGATTGAAGAAAGTAAGATTCCGGACGTCATATTGATCGACGGTGGGAAAGGTCAACTGGGGCAGGCGAAAGCCGTGTTTGCTGAGCTGGACGTTCCCTGGGACAAACAGCACCCGCTTTTGTTGGGCGTGGCAAAAGGGGCCGATCGTAAAGCTGGTCTGGAAACGTTGTTCTTTGAGCCGGAAGGTGAGGGCTTTAGCCTTCCGCCGGATTCGCCTGCATTGCACGTTATCCAGCATATCCGCGATGAATCTCACGATCATGCAATTAGCGGGCACCGTAAAAAACGGGCGAAGGTGAAAAGTACCAGCACGCTGGAGACTATTGAAGGTGTCGGGCCGAAGCGTCGGCAGATGTTGTTGAAATATATGGGCGGTTTGCAAGGTCTTCGTAACGCGAGTATTGAAGAAATTGCAAAAGTGCCGGGTATTTCGCAAGCTCTGGCAGAAAAGATCTTCTACTCGTTGAAACATTAGGCCCTCTGTAGCAACATAGGGGTAATTTTACTGACAACAGATAGTTATCCGTCATATGCAATTTAATATCCCTACGTTGCTCACGCTGTTTCGCGTCATCCTGATCCCATTCTTTGTATTGGCTTTTTATCTGCCATTCACCTGGGCTCCCTTCGTTTGTGCGCTGATCTTCTGTATTGCGGCGGTCACCGACTGGTTTGACGGCTATCTGGCGCGTCGCTGGAACCAAAGCACGCGTTTTGGCGCCTTCCTCGATCCGGTCGCTGATAAGGTACTGGTGGCTATCGCGATGGTGCTGGTGACCGAGCACTATCACAGTTGGTGGGTAACGCTTCCTGCCGCCACGATGATCGCGCGTGAAATTATTATCTCTGCGCTGCGTGAGTGGATGGCTGAACTGGGTAAACGTAGCAGTGTGGCGGTGTCCTGGATCGGCAAAGTGAAAACCACTTCGCAAATGGCCGCGCTCGCATGGCTGCTGTGGCGTCCAAATATTTGGGTAGAGTACGCCGGGATCGCACTTTTCTTCGTCGCCGCGATACTGACGTTGTGGTCAATGTTCCAGTATTTGAGCGCTGCGTGGGGAGATTTGCTTGAACAGTGATCGTTTCGGCGCAAATTTCAGCAAACGATCGTCAGTGGTGAAAAATATCGTTGACTCATTGCGTCAGGTAAGTAGAATGCAACGCATCGAACGGCAGCACTGATTGCCAGACGATAACAAAATCAAGTGATTAACAAAGTTACTTGGTGATGCGGGAATAGCTCAGTTGGTAGAGCACGACCTTGCCAAGGTCGGGGTCGCGAGTTCGAGTCTCGTTTCCCGCTCCAAATTAAAGACATCGGCAATAGCGGATGTCGGCTGAAAAGCCAGAAGATTTCGGCGCGTTAGCAAAGCGGTTATGTAGCGGATTGCAAATCCGTCTAGTCCGGTTCGACTCCGGAACGCGCCTCCAATTTCTTCCCGAGCCCGGATGGTGGAATCGGTAGACACAAGGGATTTAAAATCCCTCGGCGTTCGCGCTGTGTGGGTTCAAGTCCCACTCCGGGTACCATGGGAAAGAAAAGAATAATCAAAGCAATAAGCAGTGTCGTGAAACCACCTACGGGTGGTTTTTTTGTGCCTGAAATTTCTCGCTTCTCGCTCAGCGAACCTTCAAGCTCAGAAATCCCCTGGCTTTCATCCTATGTACATCACAGGCATTTGGGGTGTAACGCAAGCATATCACCCTGACGGGCTCAACATAGATACGCCAACGCTATTGCAACTCTTACCGGTCTATTTGCACCATCAGTATGCGGCGAACTACAGGTTAGATGAAAACAAGCAGAGTCACTATCAGCGTGCAGCATGAACTCTTAAGGCCTGTCAGCCAGTCGTTGAGATAGATTTTCTGATACATATGAAACTCTCCCTGTTTTGAAATTCTCTTTTATGATTCCAGAAGTCAGGAGGGGCGGCTACAGGTCATGAGAGATAAACGTTCGCAGCCGAGGGGCCTCGAAGACCATTTATTCGACAAAACTCAACGCGTAATCCGGGGATGAGTACTTCTGAGTCACGGAGACTTAAGGCTGAAATGTGAAGCTGTACATCTTTGCGACCATCGGAGGGGGAGATAAGGCCTTTACCGCTCTTGCAGTCAAAGGCTTTGACAATTCCTGTCATTTTACGAGACAAAAAAATTCCTTAAAGCTAATAACGTGTTGCACTATACACATACCCCTGGATAATGCCAGAAATATTTTTCAGCTATCGTGAGATCTGGATAGCTAAAATAAACATTGATTATTATATACGCCCGTGCGTTAATGGTCGCGTCGGTTTGAAGAACAGACAAAATACAAAGTAGTTTACTAAAGCAGTTCTCATTTCAGGTGTTTTATATTTATCCCTTCTTTGAGTCTCCCCACTAAGCACTAAGTAGTTTCTGTAATAAAACCATGTTCGCCGGAAGGCCAAATTAAGGAATACAAAATGTCAAAAAAGATGAATGGTTTAGTAAAATGGTTTAATGCCGATAAGGGATTCGGTTTTATTTCTCCTGTTGACGGTAGTAAAGATTTATTTGTACATTTTTCTGCTATCCAGAGCGATAATTTCCGCACCTTGTTTGAAGGGCAAAAAGTCTCTTACTCCATTGAGAATGGTACTAAAGGTCCGGTTGCTGGCAATGTAGTTATTACAGAGTAAATCCTTTTTTTGTCTGTATGCGATAACGAAGAAGGCTAAAGCCTGAGTAGACATACTGACAGAAGCAATGGATGTATTGTTGGGTCAGTAGAGATGAAATGTTACTGATCCGGCATTCAGGGCAACGGTCAGCATATTTCATCTCTCTTTTGCATGAGAAAGTATGCTGACCATTGTGAGTACGTGTAGGTTCGCTGCACAAAAAGTCTAACCGCTTGCTTTGCACGACAACGTATGCAAGGGGATAGCTTTTCCCAGATCTCACCATAATTTTTATTTTTTAAATATGAAAATACTAAACCCGCAGCCAGCGGGTTTTCTGTTATCTGTAGCTTGATAAATATTAAAATACAGAGGTGGTGATTCTGTTCCAGAAATAGAGTCTAAAACGGATTCAGGCTGCTTCTTTTTGGTTTGTCTGGAATACTTTATTGCAATGAGGACAGATTAAAAGAGAACCTTTTTGTACTCTTGAAAAACTGTGTTCAGATTGTTGGGTACAGTTTGGGCAGGTGCATTTGACAAGATAGTTGCGGCGTGATTTAGAGTCTTTACGTTCTGACATAGGCTTTTCCTTGAGTGGATGAACTTCAACCATACCCTAATTCGTCCAAAAAATCTTAACTTTATGATGTTTTGGATATGTAAATATAAAGAAAAGGTATCGCAAAGAGCCTGATGATAAGGGCGGCTTCCCAAATTTAATTCTGTAATCCTCAATCTTCCTGGCTGCGTGGTTCAAATAAAAATACGAAAAGATTGCTCAGACAGTATTTTCCAAAAGGAGCTGGCTTATCGGTTCGCAGCCAGCAAAGAATTAACATTGTTGCATCCAGTGGTTGAACGCCCAGCAAAAAGCGGACGTTTGTGAGCTCAGGAAAAAAGGACGCTATATTTTTGCCTGATTGACGCGGGATGAAAGCTCCTGATGGCTCTCTTTTCGTTCGCTGTAGCGATCGGCAAGGTAATCGGTTTGCCCCTTGAGCAGCAGCGTGATTTTAAACAACTCCTCGGCGACATCGACGATACGATCATACCAGGACGAAGGTTTCATTCGCCCGTTCTCATCGAATTCTTGCCAGGCTTTGGCTACTGAGGACTGGTTAGGGATCGTGAACATCCTCATCCAGCGCCCAAGGATACGCATCTGGTTCACGGCGTTAAAAGACTGCGACCCGCCGCAGACCTGCATCACCGCCAGTGTTTTTCCCTGTGAAGGGCGAACGGCCCCTTCGCTTAAGGGGATCCAGTCGATCTGTGCCTTCATCACCGCACTCATTGCCCCATGCCGCTCTGGGGAACTCCACACCATCCCATCACACCATCTGACCAGCTCGCGCAGCTCGGTGACTTTTGGGTGCGTATCTGGGGCATCATCCGGCAGGGGTAAACCTGAGGGATTAAACAGTCTTACTTCCGCCCCCATTGCCGTCAGCAGGCGTCCCGCTTCTTCTGCGGCAAAGCGACTGTAAGAACGCTCTCTTACCGAGCCATACAGGATCAGTATGCGTGGCGGCTCCTGGAGCTGCAGGCGTTCAGCAATCTGCTGATCGAAGCAATCAGCATTCAGTGCAGGAAAGTGTTCCATTTTTTACTCCTTCGGGAAGTTCTGTGATTTCAAAATAAACACATATGATTTATCATATATGTATTCTAAAGGGAACGGAGTAAAAAATGCTACAGCCAGTTCAGCTTTTTAAAATCCTGTCGGATGAAACCCGTCTCGCCATTGTTATGCTTCTCCGGGAATCCGGCGAACTGTGCGTGTGCGATATATGCGCGGCGACCTCTGAATCACAGCCTAAAATTTCTCGCCACATGGCTATTCTGCGTGAAGCAGAGCTGGTGCTTGACCGCCGGGAAGGCAAATGGATTCACTACCGTCTGTCTCCCCACATGCCAGCGTGGGCCGCTGAGACGATCACGACGTCCTGGCAGTGTCTGAGGAAAGATGTGGGTGAATGGCTGAAAAAATCAGCCTGCACATCCTGTTGAGAGAATTTTTCACATACATATAATCATATATAAAGGAATCTAAAATGCTTTTGGCAGGGAGTATTTTTATACTGACGCTGGTCCTGGTCATCTGGCAGCCCAGAGGTCTCAGCATTGGCTGGAGCGCAAGTATCGGAGCCTTACTGGCACTGGGGACGGGGGTCATCCACATTGATGATATTCCCGTAGTCTGGAATATCGTCTGGAACGCAACAGCGGCATTCATCGCGGTGATTATCATCAGCCTGCTCCTCGATGAGTCCGGTTTCTTTGAATGGGCCGCGCTGCATGTCTCCCGCTGGGGTAACGGGCGTGGTCGCCTGCTGTTTACCTGGATAATACTGCTTGGCGCTGCTGTTGCTGCGCTGTTTGCTAACGACGGTGCAGCACTGATACTGACGCCGATTGTGATTGCGATGCTGCTCGCCCTGGGGTTCAGCCAGGCGACGACGCTGGCCTTTGTCATGGCTGCAGGATTTATCGCAGATACTGCCAGCCTGCCGCTGATTGTCTCTAACCTGGTCAATATTGTCTCGGCGGATTTCTTCAGCCTGGGCTTTACACAGTATGCCTCCGTGATGGTCCCTGTAAACCTGGCGGCCATTGCTGCCACGCTGGTCATGCTCCATCTCTTCTTCCGCCGCGATATCCCGGCCAGTTATGACGTTTCACTGCTCAAGATGCCTGCCAGTGCGATTAAAGATCCGGCGACGTTCAGGGCGGGCTGGATTGTTCTGCTGTTCCTGCTGGTCGGTTTCTTTGTTCTGGAGCCGCTGGGGATCCCAGTAAGCGCGATAGCAGCAGTTGGGGCTGCGGTGCTGTTCGTGGTAGCCAAGCGTGGCCACGCCATTAATACCGGGAAAGTGCTGCGCGGGGCGCCCTGGCAGATCGTGATTTTCTCGCTGGGTATGTATATGGTCGTCTACGGCCTGCGTAATGCAGGACTCACCGAGTATCTTTCTGCTGTACTCAATATGCTGGCAGACAAAGGTTTATGGGCTGCCACGTTCGGTACCGGCTTCCTGACTGCCTTCCTGTCGTCTGTGATGAACAATATGCCGACGGTGCTGATTGGTGCATTGTCCATTGACGGGAGTGCTGCGACCGGCGTCGTCAAAGAGGCGATGATTTATGCCAATGTGATTGGCTGCGATTTAGGTCCTAAAATCACCCCGATAGGCAGTCTGGCAACTCTGCTGTGGCTTCATGTGTTGGCACAGAAAAATATGACCATCACCTGGGGATATTACTTCCGCACTGGCATTATCATGACTCTGCCCGTGCTGTTCGTCACTCTGGCCGCGCTGGCGTGGCGGCTCTCTGTCACTTTGTAATGAGATACTGATATGAGCAACATTACCATCTATCACAACCCGGCCTGTGGCACCTCACGTAACACGCTGGAGATGATCCGTAACAGCGGTAACGAACCAACTATTATTTATTATCTCGATACGCCCCCGACTCGTGATGAACTGACCAAACTGATTTCAGATATGGGCATTTCAGTACGCGCATTGCTGCGTAAGAACGTTGAACCTTATGAGCAGCTGGGTCTTGATGAAGATAAGTTTTCTGATGAGCAGTTGATCGATTTTATGATTCAGCATCCGATCCTGATTAATCGGCCGATTGTAGTGACGCCGCTTGGCACGCGTCTTTGTCGTCCCTCAGAAATTGTGCTGGATATTTTACCTGAAGGTCAGAAAGGCTCTTTTACCAAAGAGGATGGCGAAAAGGTCATTGACGAAACAGGGAAACGGGTTAAGTAATCTTTCCGCTTAATATTATCGGGAGCCTGTTTAACTTCATACCGGGGTCTGCTCTTGGCTGATAACCCTCATAGAACAATCAAAGCAATAAGCAGTGTCGCGAAACCACCTACGGGTGGTTTTTTTGTGCCGGCTTTTGACGAACCATAGATATTTTGCGTCAAGTAAGCCTGCCAGATACGTTAAGCCGCCCGCTACACACTCCCCATTGCCAATCAATCTATCGACGAATCGGTGCATTAAACATAAACCTTCCCCGGGCAGGGTTGTTGATAAAGCCATCCCGGGCGGGATTATAGTTGTGGTCCTGAAAACCATTCATCATGATGGGATCGCCTATGCCATCCTGAATCGCCAAATGTCTGTGGATTCGGTTACGTGCCCTGAATGTGAAAGCGAAATCATCCGTCCCGCCAATGATGATGACGCCATTTCCTGCAAGAAGTGCCGCGCTTAACTCTTGCTCTCTTGCGGCCTGGTTTTGTAACGCGCTGGCTGCGGCAGACGATGACGCCAGCAGCAATACGAGGACGGCGCATGAAAATACCGGTGGCAGTTTCATGATTAATACCCATTAAAAGTATGGCTATTAAAGTATAGTCTTATGTCGTCATCTCATCTGAATAGAAAATGAACAGTTTAAGCCTGTTGCCTGTACGGAGTCTGAGGGGGTGGGAGAGGAGTGCCGCGCAATTAAGAACTATAATAAAAACAGTCGACAGATGATGACTCCAGTTTACAGATAGTACCGATACAGGGGGCGGTTATGCGCGTCTCATTTTCTCCGCGAGTTGCGTTCACCGCATTGCTTATTTTTAGCTTTGCAGTATCCCCGGCGGAAAAAGGAGGGCCATTTTCGCCGTACGCCAGGAGCGCGGATCCTGTTGCATTGTCGCAGCAGTCATTCAATCACATGACCTCTTACCAGGTTATGATGCGATCCTCATCTGCGCATGATGAAAATAAAATCATTCGCTACAGTTATCAAAAACCCGGCTACGTGCGAATGGATTTTACCCAGCCGCATTCTGGCGCGGTGCTTATTTTTAATCCTGTCAGCGGGAAAGTGACTCTATGGCCATTTGGTGTGGGTACGTTGCCCGTTTTGCACCTGTCGCCCACCAATTCATTGATCCAGGATGAGCGAGATCATCGGGTGGATCGCTCTGATATCGGCGTGTTGTTGGGCAATGTTCGCCATCTGCAACGCGGGGGAACAACTACCATTGTTGCTAAGGAGCGCCTTGCGGGACGGGAGACGACACACATATCCGTAATGGGGCCAGGAAAACAGACCGTAGATGGCGTTCACCGCTACGACATCTGGCTGGATAATTATCACGGACTCCCTGCCAAAGTGATCAGCTATGCGCCAGATGGGCAGCGATTAGAAACTGTTCTTCTGGATGCTATGGTTATTAACACCCGTTTCCCCGTCAATTTTTTCACGCCTTGAGGGAGCCTGCACTATGGCTGACTATCAGTTTTCCACAGTCTGGCGGGTTGAGGCTTCAATTCAGGAGGTATGGGATGTTTTTTCCCATCCGGATAGCTGGCCTGAATGGTGGGGAAGTCTGGAACGCATCGTTGAGATAAGGAAAGGGGATTTACGGGGTATTGGGGCGTTGCATCGTTATACCTGGAAAGGGGCGCTTCCTTATCGCTTAACCTTTGATATCAATGTGTTGAAAATACGGCCTTGCACATTGCTTGAAGGACAAGCCAGCGGCGCGGTGGAAGGGCGAGGGGTATGGTCTTTTACTGCCAATGGTACAGCGACTATTGTCAGATATGACTGGAATGTGCGTACCACGATCCGCTGGATGAATTATCTTGCCCCGCTGGCAGCACCTGTATTTCGCTGGAATCACAATACGGTCATGCGCGAGGGGGCAAGAGGGTTAGCCCGCAAACTGGCAACGACTGTGTATATAGTCTGAACGTATCTCCGCTGCTGTACTTTTTTGCTTGTAAATGGCTTAATAGCGACCTTGCAGTTTCTCACTTCATTCACAGTTAACAGGTCTGTTATTGATGAATAATCTCCATCGACTCGCCTTTTTATGCCAGCCTCTGTCTGCTGTGATGATCGCGTACGGTTTCCCCTTTAGCCGTAGCTCAACTCTTACAATCTGGACAGACAGCAATGCAACGTCGTCAGTTTCTCAAAAATAGCGTTCTCCTTTCCGCCGCCGGATTAGTCGGCCCTGCAGTCATTAGCCAGACGGTACGTGCCGCTGAGCCATCCGTTGCGCCAATAGCTCGTCGACGCTTTGTCTTATCTCAAACGTATAAACTTAATCCTCCTAAGGGATCGAGCGGCGTGGTGAAACTGTGGATCCCGCTACCGGTGGATACCGCGTTTCAACAAATGACAGCGCTTGCCTTTAGCGGAAACTATAAGCAGGCGTACGTCACCACCAATAATACCTACGGCGCGAAAACGCTGTTTGCCACCTGGGCTGACTCGCAGGGTGAATTGTTGGTTAACGTTGATATCAACATTGAAACCGCCGACTGGGAACCGCTGAAGCAGGACGCGCTGAAAAACTGGCAGGCACCTGAGCAGATTATTTATCCGCTGGATGTAAAACCGTATCTGTTGCCGACGGCACATACCCCAGTTGATGGACTGGTCCTGGAAACCGCGCGTAAAATCACCGGTAATGAGCAGGATCCGCTGAAAAAAGCGCGCCTGATTTACGAATGGGTCAGCAGCCATATGGAGCGTGACAATGACGTTATTGGCTGCGGCACGGGGGATGTGGCAGAGATATTAAAAAGCGGTAAGCTCAAAGGAAAATGCACCGACATGAGCTCCGTTTTTGTTGCTCTGGCGCGGGCCAGCGGTATTCCGGCGCGCGAACTGTTTGGCATCCGTCTGGGCAAGGCCAATAAGCTCGAACGTTACTCGAAAAGTGCTTTTGGCACAGCCGACAGTGCAGGCGTTGCCAATGTGAGCGGCGGTCAACACTGCCGTGCTGAGTTCTATCTGGCAGGTTACGGTTGGTTACCGTGCGATCCTGCTGACGTGACCAAAATGCGTCTGGCAGAGAAAAAAACGCATCAGGATGCCGATGTCCAGGCGGTTAACGCTTACCTGTTTGGTAACTGGGAAATGAACTGGGTTGGATTCAACTACGGGCGTGATTTCGAGTTGTATCCGGCAACGGAGCAGGGGGCCATGAATAACTTTGGTTATCCTTACGCTGAAGTCGATGGCGACCCGATCAATTTTTATGATCCTAAAGCGTTCTCCTACAGCTATGTCGCCACAGAACAACGCTAAAGGTGCGGGGCTTACCCTGTTGACGGCTGCTGCGGCCGCCGTCACCGCTGGCTTATGCTGTGTTGGACCGCTACTTTACCTGCTGTTTGGTATTTCGGCGGCGAGCTTCGCCGTTTTCACCCGGTTTGAGTTTTTGCGAACTCCTCTGGTACTGCTGTCCCTGGGATTATTACTGCGTGTCTTCTGGCGGCTCTATTTTTCCAAACGGTTGTGGTGCTCCGGGTGGTTAACTCTGAAGCAAGCGCGCGTTCTCTACTGGTGCGCGCTGGCATTGATTTTACCGGTGCTATTTTACCCAACGCTTGTTGCCTGGTTTTATGAGGTATTTGAATGAAGATCTTCGCGTTAGTTGCATGCTTGCTGTTGCCGCTGTGGGCTCAGGCGGCCAATCAAAAAGTGGTGCTGGATATACAAAATATGACCTGCTCGTTATGCGTTATTTCGGTCAATCAGGCGCTACGTGAAACCGACGGCGTGATTAAAGCAAAATCCTCTCTCAAAACCCGGCAGGCAGAAGCCATCGTGCCAGAAGGTTTCCCAACCGATACTCTACTTAACGCAGTAGCGAAAACGGGCTATACCGCAACGCTCAACCGTATTGAACAACAGTAAACCACCTGCGGGTGGTTTTATTGTGTTTTCCCGGTATGATGCCCGGCGGCTTAGTGTTCTCTTTTGTGCGTTAACTACCGGAATTCCCCTCTTTTCCTGTTAACCTGAACAGGCGGCTGCTGTAAGCCGCATATGCCCATTTATATCTGTTATCCCTCCAGCCATGTAGGATGATCACAGGCAAGATTTTTTGACTAAGGAAAAGCGTTATGAAAACGGGACCATTAAACGAGAGCGAACTGGAATGGCTGGATGATGTACTGACTAAGTACAATACGGATAAGGCTATTCTGGATGTGTCAGAACTGGATGGTTTACTGACGGCGGTACTGAGTTCACCGTATGAAATTGAACCGGAGCAGTGGCTGGTCGCTATTTGGGGCGGCGCGCAGTATGTTCCTCGCTGGTCCTCCGAAAAAGAAATGACGCGTTTCATGAACCTGGCGTTTCAACATATGGCGGATACGGCCGATCGCCTGGATGAATATCCTGAGCAGTTTGAGCCGCTGTTTGGTTTGCGTGAAATTGACGAGCATGAACTGACCATCGTTGAAGAGTGGTGTTTTGGTTATATGCGCGGCGTCGCGCTGTCGGACTGGTCCGCGTTACCAGACTCGTTAAAACCGGCGCTCGAGGCTATTGCGCTGCACGGTACGGAAGAAAACTTTGCGGTCGTTGAGAAAATGACGCCAGAAGCGTTCGAAGAGAGCGTGGATGCCATCCGCCTGGCGGCGCTGGATCTGCATGCTTACTGGATGGCGCATCCCCAGGAAACGCCGATTAAAGTACCGGTCAAAGTGGATGCCAAGGTAGGGCGCAATGACCCTTGTCCGTGCGGTAGCGGTAAAAAATATAAGCAGTGCTGCTTGCATTAAGAAAAAGGGGCGTTAAGCCCCTTTTGTTTTAACCCACTTCCGGTAGTAATCCTGCTGCAATAGAAAACTGTACGGCTATCACCACAATGCCGCACAAAAATACCAGCGCCAGCGCCGGAGCACCCCCTGCCACGCGATATTTAGCCTGTGGATTCTGTTTTCTGCTCTGCCATGCCAGCATCGAGGGAATGAGCAGCGCCAGCACCGCCAGGGCAACGCCCGCATACCCCAGGGCCATGACGAAACCACGCGGATAGAACAGCGCGAATGCCAGCGGCGGCAGGAAGGTCACCACGCCGGTTTGCATTCTTCCTGCTACGGTATTGCGGCGCTGGAAGAGGTCGGCCAGGTAGTCAAATAATCCCAATGCGACGCCGAGGAAAGAGGTTGCCAGCGCAAGGTCGGCAAACAGATGCACCGCCAGTTCGACGTGCGGCGAAGCCACGACTTCACGTAATGCTTGTAATAAACCGTTTAAACCAGCGTGGTTGGCTAACAGCCCCATGAACGTTGAGGAGTTAATACTGCCAAGCGTGGCCAGTTGCCAGAAGATATAGGCGACTAGCGGAATGGCACTACCGGTGATAAACACCCAACGCAGTTTACGGATGTTACCGTTCATATAGCTGACGATACTGGGGACGCTGCCGTGAAAACCGAACGAAGTGAAGATAACCGGGATTGCAGACAGTGCCAGCCCCTGCTGAAGCGGTAACGTAAGCAGGTTTACTTTATGGATATGCGGCATTAACAGGGCCAGCATCACCACCAGGAAGATTATCTTGGCACTGAACAACAGACGGTTGAACAGATCGACCAAAGATGTGCCAACGCAAACCACGCCACCGGCAACAAAGGTGAACAGCAGTACGCCTGTTGTCGGGGAGAGCGTTGTCCCGGTCCAGTCGCTGATGCTGGAAGCCAGCAACTCACCAGCGCCACTGATATACGCCGCCGTCAGCGCGTACATTAAAAACATCATGCTAAAGCCCGTTACCCATTGTCCGTAACGACCAAGATAACGTTTTGCCAGCGTACCCAACCCTGTGTCTGCTGGTACGTGTTGATACACTTCAAGCAGCAACAGCGCGGTGTAGCACATTAGCGCCCAAAGACTCACTAACAATACCAGCGTGACGCTAAACCCCACGCCTGCCGCGGCCAGGGGCATTGCCAACATACCGGCACCAATCGTGGTTCCCGCCACGATAAAAATACTACCCAGGGTTCTGTTTTTCACGCTTTCCTCTGTCCCAGAGATAATCAACGGTTATATCTGCGGCGCAGGTTAAGGCAAAACGCTATTTTCGTCAAATCACCGTTACAATGAATGTACATTAATCTTTACGATGTTTGGCGCGTTAAGATGTATCACAAATGATATTTATCTGCGGGTAAACCTGCGTTAGCGCAAAGCAAGGCCGTGCCGTTCACATTAGGCTACGGACTTTATTTAGGAGGTAGTATGGAATCTATTCACGGTCACGAAGTGCTCAACATGATGATTGAATCTGGCGAGCAGTATTCAAATGCCAGCCTTGAAGCGGCGATTACGGCACGGTTTGGCGAGCAGGCTCGTTTTCACACCTGTTCTGCGGCGGATATGTCGGCAGCTGAGCTGGTGGCGTTTTTAGCGGCGAAGGGAAAGTTTATTGCAAAAGAAGACGGCTTCTCTACGCACGAAAGCAAGATCTGCCGTCACTGATTTTAGCGGGTAATGATGGCGGGTTGCCTTCATTACCCCACAACATTAATTCTGTGTATCAAGCGTAGCCAGTTCTTTATCGATGAAATAAAGACCTTCGCCACTTTTCCCTGCCAGCGATAACTTATCAATGACAGATTTAAATAATTTTTCTTCTTCATGCTGCTCGGCAACATACCATTGCAGGAAATTAAACGTCGGATAATCCTGATGGGTCATTGCCGCGTGTGCCAGCTCATTAATTTTCTGGGTGATCAACTGCTCGTGTTCGTAAGTAACACGGAACAGTTCGTCCAGAGACGCATATTCAGCAAAGGGGGAAGGAACGGTGTTAATACACGGCAAGCTGCCGGTATCGGTCAGGTAGTCAAACAGACGCTGCATATGCGTCATCTCTTCCTGGGCGTGACGGCGCAGGAACGCGGCGGCACCTTCAAAGCTGTGATAGCTGCACCACGCGCTCATCTGTTGGTAGAGCAGAGATGAATATAATTCAAGGTTCATTTGCTCATTCAGTTGGTCGATCATTTCTGTTTTCAGCATGGTTGTGCTCCACAAACGTTATTATATATTAGCGTGGCGTCACTATAATTTGTTATTTAATTATTTGCAAAAGGTAAAATAATAAATTTATTTATTAAAAATGCGAATGGGAATAAAACGCATTAACGCTATTAAGCGGAGAATATAAATAATGAAAAGGCAGAAGACCAGCAATAATGTGCTGGTCGAAAATATTAATAATTGAAGGCAGGCGATTGGGATACCGCAACGCCGTGACACTGCCAGGCGAGCGTGATTTTGGTATTTAAACACAGAGAACCGGCATATACGCTACAGGTTGATACCGGCTGACCAAACGCCATTGCGTTGGCATAACCCAGGCGCTGACACTCTTTGGTGGCTGTGCCTTGGGTCACGTAATCATCGGTACGCGCCGTTTGTAGCATGGCCTGGTTGTAGGTCAGGCGAACGACGCCGGTGATGGCACTGGCTTCGCTGACCTGCGCCTGTTTAGTAATAGTGCATCCTGTCAGCACGAGCGGCAAAAGGGCAAGGATAAAGGTCTTCATGTGATCGCTCTGAAAGTTCGGAGATAGGCTATCATGGCATATGTGGTGGCGCATCAATGGCTTGAATAGCCCGAAGATCACCTGCGATTAATCGCAACGACGTCATTTTATTGAGGCTATTCTGAGCTGTCTCAGAAAAAATGTGAGCACCTCATTATTTTATAAAACAAAATTTCATTAAATTTGAAAGTGAGTTTGCAAAATAGTAATGTGGCCTGAATGTTATGACTTTCAGCGGGCCTCCGCAGCGCATTCAGGAGATTACAGAATGAAAATTGCATTGATGATGGAAAACAGCCAGGCAAGCAAAAATGCCATCATTCATAACGAGCTTAAAGCCGTTGCGGATGAGAAAGGTTTTCCAGTGTATAACGTCGGGATGAGCGACGAAAATGACCATCATCTGACCTACATCCATTTAGGGATTATGGCCAGCATCCTGCTCAATTCCAAAGCCGTGGATTTTGTGGTTACGGGTTGCGGTACGGGTCAGGGGGCAATGATGTCACTGAATATACATCCGGGCGTGGTGTGTGGTTACTGTCTCGATCCGGCAGACGCATTCTTGTTCTCTCAGATCAACAACGGGAATGCGCTTTCTCTGGCATTCGCCAAAGGTTTTGGCTGGGGTGCTGAGCTGAATGTACGCTATATGTTTGAAAAAGCATTCACTGGTCGTAACGGCGAAGGGTATCCACCAGAGCGTAAAGAGCCGCAGGTGCGTAACGCGGGTATTCTGAACCAGGTGAAAGCGGCGGTGGTAAAAGAAAACTATCTGGACACTCTGCGCGCTATCGATCCTGAACTGGTAAAAACCGCCGTATCTGGTCCGCGCTTCCAGCAGTGCTTCTTTGAAAACTGCCAGGACAAAGCGATCGAAGCGTTTGTACGCGAGATAGTTGGCTAAATCCTGTTGGCCCGGCGGTGTTCGCCTGCCGGGCTATTTGCTCTTGTTAGAAACCGCGCTTCCAGCATCATGGGCAAGCCGCAGCGTATCAACCATACCTACCAGACAAATAATCGCAATAGCGACAAAGGCCAGCCGGAAACTGATCCCCGGAATATTGCCTAACGCCAGCCATTCACTCACCTCATCGCCGATACGAATTCCGATAGCGGCCAATGAAATGCCCAAGCCTACCGCTAATTGTGTTGCCGTACTGAACAGCGTATTGGCGTAGCTCATTTGTGGTCCGGGGACGTCCGCAAAGGCAAGCGTGCTGATGCCGGTAAACTGAATTGAGCGGAACACGCCGCCCAGATACAACACCAACAAAATAACCCACACCGGGGTCTGCGGCGTAATTAATGCGCAGGCCAACAGCGCCAGGACGTTTAGCGCACCGTTGATTAACAGCAGTTTCTTAAAGCCCAGCCAGCGTATCAACGGCGTGGTGGCAGGTTTTATCGTCAGATTGCCCACAAACACCGCCAGAACCAGCGAACCCGCGTGAAAAGCGTTCATGCCAAAACCGACCTGGAACATTAACGGCAGCAGAAATGGTACAGCGCTAATAGATGCACGAAATAGCGACCCGCCGTACAGGGTGACGCGAAAAGTAGGGACGCTCATGGCATCAAGACGAATCATCGGCCAGGTAGTGCGACGAAAATGATGCAGGGCAAACAGAAAGGTCGCGGTTCCTAGCGCCAGAAGCCCGGCGGTTAGCCAGCCCTGCGGCTGCTGGGTTCCCAGTAACTCCATGGCATACACCAGGCTAACCATCGCAACAGAGGTCGCGATAAAACCCGCTATATCAAATGGACGGTGCTCGTCGTCATGAATATCCGGGATGAAACGTAGCGCCAGCGCGATCGCCAAAACTCCCAGCGGTACGTTAATAAAGAAGATCCAACGCCAGTTAGCATAGCTGGTAATGAATCCTCCAAGCGGTGGTCCGATGATAGGCGCGACTAACGCGGGCCAGGTCAGGGTCGCTATGGCGGTGATCAACTGATGTTTAGGCGTGGTGCGCAGTACCGCGAGACGGCCAACAGGAACCATTAGCGCGCCACCCACACCCTGTAAAATTCGCATTGCTACAAAGCTCTCAAGGCTTTCGGACAAACCGCATAAAACTGAAGCGAGAGTAAAAATCGCCAGCGCCAGGGTAAACACTTTTCGGGCGCCGAAGCGATCCGCAATCCAGCCGCTGGCGGGGATAAGCACCGCGAGGGTGATCAAGTAGGCGCTGATACCAATGTTCAGGTCTACCGCCTGTACGCCAAAGCTTTTGGCCATGTCGGGTAGGGCTGTGGCAATCACCGTGCCGTCAATAAATTCCATAAAGAAAGCCCCGGCAACAAGTAATGCTGCCGGGGAAAGACCGCGTTGGTTCTCAACCGCTAACTGTTCACTCATGTTGTGCTTGCCATCTCAAAAGAAACTGACTGGACCTTTTTTATTTTCAGCGCATTTGTAATGTGTGCGCGGCTATCGTTTCGATCGCTGAATAGGTACTATGACGACCTTTCTATAAGGAGCTCACTATGTCCCAAACATTGAATGCCGATCAGGAACTGCTCTCGGACGTTGTTGCCTGTCAGCTGGTTATCAAGCAAATTCTGGATGTTCTTGATGTTATTGCCCCGGTAGAAGTTCGGGAAAAAATGTCCAGCCAACTGAAAAACATCGATTTTTCCAGCCATCCTGCAGGGGCCGATCCGGTCACTATGCGCGCAATACAAAAAGCGGTTGCCTTGATCGAGTTGAAATTCACGCCGCAGAATGAATCCCACTAAAATAAACCGTTGTTTCAGGTTTTAGAAAGGTTTTTTTGCGCCTCGCAGAATGGGAGGCGCGTGCCAGGGAAAATCAGAGGTTGACCGGATAAGGTGCGCAGCATCGCTATCCGGCATTAACGCGATGAAAACTGAAGATTAGTGATGCTGGTAGTTAACGACGTTGAGCAAGTGCTTATCGGTTTGCGCCATGCACAACCCCGCGCGTTTGGCGCTGCGGACTTCATCAAGAATCGTCTGTAACAGCACGCCATCCTGCTGCTGCTCTTTTTCCAGATCGTGAAGAAAATCAATGGTTGGCGCATCGTTTAATGCTTCAGCTTCATTGGTTAAACGCGAGAGCTTACTCGAACGCTGCTGATATTCATCCAACGTTTTCTGAAACAATTCTTCAAGGGAACTCAGTTCATCACCCGGCACATCCATGGCCTTGACGATGGGATTAGCCCCGGCACTTTTCATAAAATTGAACATACGCATCATTTGAGTCACGTTACCTTGCGCCTGCGTGCGTAGAAACGTGGCTGTACCTGTCAGGCTATGCTCGTAGCACCATTCGCTGAGATGCAGGTAAAGATTCGAGGCGTAAAACTCGAGATTCATTTGTGTATTGAGTTTATGAACAATTCCAACTGCAGCCATATCAATATCCTTATTTCCAGAAAGGGGGATGTACGTTACTCACGCCAGTACAGCGGGCTGCCGCTGCACTTCACCTCTACGTACAATTAAAGCTGTTAGCAGAATAAATCCGTTCCGCCGGTCCTTTAGTGATCACGAATTATATTCGCTCCGTTCGAGATTCAGCATAACGCTTGCCCTGGTATAAGAAAATCCTTAAATCTGCGTATTTATGTTTTTTTACATATTGTCATAACAGTATTCATGCTTCTTCTGTTTTGGTATATAGATGACATGAATGTAAGAGGTTGAAATTTATGTTATTAAATGATTTTTATGATAATGAAATGGTGTTTCATATCACAAAATTAAATTCCACAATAAGGTATTGTCTGGCATCTGATGATTATCTGCCCAAGTTGAAAGGCAATTTCACGATCGGGATGGAGTAGTACAAATTATCTGATGGCTAATTTTTTGCGCCAGATCAGTTTTAATCAAATTGAGAAATTTAACAGTCTGCACTGGTCGTCATTAATTATTTCGTTTATGTGGATTAAGCAAGGAGTTACATATGAAGAAGGTTGCGGTGCTGCTGGCACCCGGTTTTGAAGAGGCGGAGGCGATTGTTACCCTTGATATTCTGCGTCGCCTGAATATCGAAGTCGAAACCCTGGCCTGCGCAGAGTCACGTGCGGTGGTGAGTTATCATGACGTACCGATGGTGATGGATAGCACGCTGGCCGCGCGCCAGACATATCTCTACGATGCCGTCGTATTGCCAGGCGGGCCGCAGGGCAGCGTTAATCTTGCCGCCAGTGAGGCGGTCATCCAGTTTGTATCCCGTCATGATCAGGCAGGAAAGCTCATTTGCCCGGTATGTTCTGCGGCCGCGCGCGTGTTGGGCGGCAACGGTCTGCTGAAGGGGCGTCGCTATGTTTGCTCAGGAGATCTGTGGCAAAACGTCACGGAAGGGGAATATATCGATGCGCCGGTTGTTGAAGATGGCAATCTGATTAGCGGCAAAGGATTAGGGCATATTTTCGATTTTGCGTTGACGCTTGCGGCGCGCCTGCTGGGAGATGACATTCCGGTTCGCGATCACGCTGACCACATTTATTACCGATGGTAATCATGTTCCCGAATGCTTCGGTATTCGGGAACAAGGATTCGTTGGCTGATGTTATGGATTAATCTGCTATCCCTCTTTTTTCCCGTCGACAAAACCGCGTTTTTTTATGTCATTTCCCGCTGAATTTATGTACGCAATTACTGTAATTCTGTGGTGTGATGCCGCTCTCTTATGGAGAATCAATTTCCCGCTAAAACTACTCTCAGCACTGGCATTGATCTTATCACTAAAAGGTAATGCCTTGTTTTACGTCCGAATTACAAAAAATCGTCTGATTTTACCCTACATAAAAGAACGTTAAAGCTGGAGTTAACCATGCACAAATTCACTAAAGCGCTGGCTGCCATCGGTCTGGCTGCCATTATGTCACAATCCGCTATCGCTGAATCCATGAAGCTCGGTTTCCTGGTCAAACAACCGGAAGAACCGTGGTTCCAGACTGAATGGAAATTTGCCGATAAAGCCGGTAAAGACCTTGGCTTTGAGGTGATTAAAATTGCCGTCCCGGATGGTGAGAAGACCCTTAACGCCATCGACAGCCTGGCTGCAAGTGGCGCAAAAGGGTTTGTGATTTGTACGCCGGACCCCAAACTCGGGCCTGCCATTATGGCCAAGGCGCGTGGCTACGATATGAAAGTCATTGCCGTCGATGACCAGTTTGCTAACGCCAAAGGTAAGCCGATGGATACCGTGCCGCTGGTGATGATGGCTGCAACCAAAATTGGTGAGCGCCAGGGCCAGGAGCTGTATAAGGAGATGCAAAAGCGCGGTTGGGATGTGAAATCCACAGCGGTAATGGCCATTACCGCGAATGAACTCGATACCGCGCGTCGCCGTACATCGGGTTCAATGGAAGCGCTTAAAGCCGCTGGCTTCCCGGAAAAACAGATCTACCAGGTCCCCACTAAATCGAATGATATCCCCGGGGCATTCGATGCCGCTAACTCCATGCTGGTTCAGCACCCTGAAGTCAAACACTGGCTGATTGTCGGCATGAACGACAACACCGTGCTGGGCGGCGTACGTGCGACCGAAGGGCAGGGCTTCAAAGCGCCGAATGTGATTGGTATCGGCATCAACGGCGTTGATGCCGTGAGCGAACTCTCCAAAGGCGAAGCGACCGGGTTCTACGGTTCACTCCTGCCAAGCCCGGACGTTCACGGCTACAAATCAAGTGAGATGCTCTACAACTGGGTAACGAAAGGTGCAGAGCCACCGGCGTTTACTGAAGTGACGGATGTGGTGCTGATTACCCGCGATAACTTTAAAGAAGAACTGGCGAAGAAAGGCTTAGGCGGTAAGTAACACAAATGCCGGATGTGACGCCAACGCGTCTTATCCGGCCTACGAATTGCGTACTCAGTAGGCCGGATAAGGCAAAGCCGCTATCCGGCATAAAGATCTGACTCACGGAGACGTTATGCAACAGTCTACCCCGTATCTCTCATTTCGCGGCATTGGCAAAACGTTCCCCGGCGTTAAAGCGCTCACGGATATCAGTTTCGACTGCTATGCCGGTCAGGTGCATGCGCTGATGGGCGAAAATGGTGCCGGGAAATCAACACTATTAAAAATTCTCAGCGGCAACTATGCGCCAACGACGGGATCTTTGGCGATCCGTGGACAAGAGGTTTCGTTTGCGGACACCAATGCCGCGCTGAACGCCGGTGTTGCCATTATTTACCAGGAGCTGCATCTCGTCCCGGAAATGACCGTTGCCGAGAATATTTATTTAGGGCAGATGCCGCACAAAGGCGGGATTGTGAACCGCTCGCTGCTGAACTATGAAGCGGGGCTTCAGCTCAAGCATCTGGGCATGGATATCGATCCCGATACGCCGTTGAAATACCTCTCCATTGGTCAATGGCAGATGGTGGAGATTGCGAAAGCGCTGGCGCGCAACGCCAAAATTATCGCGTTTGATGAACCGACCAGCTCCCTTTCAGCGCGCGAGATTGAGAATCTGTTTCGCGTCATCCGTGAGCTACGCAACGAAGGGCGCATCATCCTGTACGTTTCGCACCGTATGGAGGAGATCTTTGCCCTTAGCGATGCCATCACCGTGTTTAAAGATGGTCATTACGTCAAAACGTTCACGGATATGCAGCAGGTCGATCACGACGCGCTGGTACAGGCGATGGTCGGGCGCGACCTCGGTGATATTTATGGCTGGAAATACAGACCTTATGGTGCAGAGCGCCTGCGTTTGCATGAAGTCAAAGCCCCAGGCGTGCGTACCCCGATCAGTTTATCAGTGCGCAGTGGTGAAATTGTCGGATTGTTTGGACTGGTGGGCGCCGGACGTAGCGAATTAATGAAAGGTCTGTTTGGCGGCACGCGTATCACGGCAGGCCAGGTGTTTATCGATGAACAGCCTATTGATATCCGTAAACCGAGCCACGCCATTGAAGCGGGGATGATGCTGTGCCCGGAAGATCGCAAGGCTGAAGGGATCATTCCGGTCCATTCGGTACGTAACAACATCAACATCAGTGCCCGTCGTAAACATGTTCTGGGCGGATGCGTGATCAACAACGGCTGGGAAGAGACCAATGCCGATCACCATATTCGCTCACTCAATATTAAAACGCCGGGCGCGGAGCAACTGATTATGAACCTCTCCGGCGGTAATCAACAGAAGGCTATTCTCGGCCGTTGGTTATCGGAAGAGATGAAAGTGATTTTGCTGGACGAACCTACACGCGGTATTGATGTGGGTGCCAAGCATGAAATTTATAACGTGATTTATGCCCTCGCGGCGCGCGGCGTGGCCGTGCTGTTTGCTTCCAGCGATCTGCCTGAAGTGCTCGGTGTCGCCGACCGTATCGTGGTGATGAGAGAAGGCGAAATTGCCGGTGAGTTACTTCATGAACAGGCGGATGAGCGCCAGGCGTTAAGCCTTGCTATGCCAAAAGTTAGCCAGGCTGTAGCCTGAATAAGGAGAGAATGATGTCTTCCGTTTCAACATCGGGTTCAGGTGCTGCAAAGTCGGCGCTAAATCTTGGTCGCATTTGGGATCAATACGGGATGCTGGTCGTGTTCGCCGCGCTGTTCCTGGTTTGTTCCCTCTTTGTGCCTAACTTTGCCACTTTCATCAACATGAAGGGGCTGGGGCTGGCGGTATCGATGTCGGGTATGGTCGCGTGTGGGATGCTGTTTTGCCTGGCATCCGGTGACTTCGACCTGTCCGTTGCCTCCGTGATTGCCTGCGCCGGGGTCACTACAGCCGTGGTCATTAATATGACCGAAAGCCTGTGGATTGGCGTGGCTGCCGGGCTACTGCTCGGTATTCTATGTGGTCTGGTGAATGGGTTCGTGATTGCGCGGCTGAAAATTAACGCCCTAATCACGACCCTTGCGACGATGCAGATTGTGCGTGGTCTGGCCTACATTATTTCCGACGGTAAGGCGGTAGGGATTGAAGACGAGCGCTTCTTCACTCTCGGCTACGCCAACTGGTTTGGTCTGCCGGCACCTATCTGGATCACGGTCGTCTGTTTCATCGTTTTTGGCTTACTGCTCAATAAAACCACGTTTGGTCGTAACACGCTGGCCATTGGGGGGAATGAAGAGGCGGCACGTCTGGCTGGGGTTCCGGTCGTTCGTACCAAAATTATTATCTTTATTCTGTCCGGGCTGGTATCCGCCATCGCCGGGATTATCCTCGCATCACGTATGACCAGCGGCCAGCCAATGACCTCAATCGGCTATGAGCTGATCGTGATTTCCGCGTGCGTGTTAGGGGGCGTTTCGCTTAAAGGCGGCATCGGAAAAATCTCATATGTGGTAGCCGGGGTGTTGATTCTGGGAACGGTTGAGAATGCAATGAACCTGCTGAACATCTCTCCGTTCGCACAGTATGTCGTACGTGGTCTGATCCTGCTGGCGGCGGTGATCTTCGACCGTTACAAGCAAAAAGCGAAGCGTACTGTTTGATGATTTTAACCCCAACTTTTTAGTCTAGCTTTAGCTCATCGCCAGCCGCTACCCGGCTGGCGATTGTTTTTCCAAATGGCGAGCATGGTCACACTGTCTATACTTATATCCGTCATACATCATATATACGGCGCGATCCGCGCGGCGTACAGACCATGATGAGGAGGATAACCGGGTGACAGCATCACTGATCTTACCCCCTGAACAATCTGCAAGCTGTGCTTATTTTTTTGATCTCGATGGGACACTGGCTGAGATCAAACCTTATCCTGACCAGGTCGTTGTCCCTCAGACAATCCTGCAGTTATTACATCAGTTGGCGACGCATAATGCGGGTGCGCTGGCATTGATTTCAGGGCGCTCGATGGCTGAGCTTGACGCGCTTACCACTCCCTTTCGTTTTCCGCTCGCCGGAGTGCATGGGGCAGAGCGCCGTGACATCAATGGTCAAACTCATATAGTGCGCCTGGCTGCGGCAATAGAACGCGAAGCAGGAGAGCTATTAAGTACCGCCTTGGCGACGATGCCGGGTACAACGCTTGAAGCAAAAGGGATGGCGTTCGCACTGCACTATCGCCAGGCCCCGGAACATGAAGCGGCGCTAATTAATCTGGCTGAGCGCATCACGCACAGATGGCCGCAGTTGGCTTTACAGCACGGAAAATGCGTTGTGGAGATAAAACCAAAGGGTACGAACAAAGGCGACGCAATTGCCGCATTTATGCAGGAAGCACCTTTTGCCGGACGGGTCCCCGTTTTTTTTGGTGACGATCTGACGGACGAAACAGGATTTGGCGTGGTTAATCGCGCAGGGGGCATTTCCGTGAAGGTGGGGAATGGAGCGACGCAGGCGACATGGCGTCTGGATGGCGTGAGTGATGTCTGGCACTGGCTGGAACAAATTAACTCTTCGCAGCAAGAATCGAAAGCAACGAATAACAGAAGAGGTGGCTATGAGTCGTTTAGTCGTAGTATCTAATCGTATCGCCTCACCCGATGACAAAGGAAGCGCAGGTGGGCTTGCCGTCGGTGTGCTTGGCGCGTTGAAGGCTGCTGGTGGCCTGTGGTTTGGCTGGAGTGGCGACACGGGTAATGAGGACAAACCATTAAAAAAAGTCACGCGTGGCAACATTACCTGGGCTTCGTTTAATTTGAGTGAACAGGATTACGAAGAGTATTACTGCCAGTTTTCTAATGCGGTTTTATGGCCTGCATTTCATTATCGCCTCGATTTGGTGCAGTTTCAGCGTCCTGCATGGGAGGGCTATCAGCGGGTGAATGCCTTGCTGGTAGATAAACTGCTGCCGCTGCTCAGCGATGACGACATAATCTGGGTTCATGATTACCATCTGTTGCCGTTTGCCAGCGAGCTGCGTAAACGCGGCGTGAATAACCGTATCGGTTTTTTCCTGCACATCCCTTTTCCGACGCCGGAAATCTTTAATGCCTTACCCCCACATCAGATGCTACTTGAGCAGATGTGTGATTTTGATTTACTCGGTTTCCAGACCGAGAACGATCGTCAGGCTTTTCTGGATTGTCTGGCAGCCCAGACTCAGGTAACCACTCAGAGCGAGCAGCACCACCGTGCATGGGGAAAAGCGTTTCGTACCCAGGTCTATCCCATCGGTATTGAGCCTGATGAGATCGCCCGTCAGGCTTCCGGCCCTTTGCCGCCGAAGCTGGCGCAACTGAAAGCAGAACTTAAAAATGTGCAGAATATCTTCTCCGTTGAGCGTCTGGATTATTCTAAAGGTTTGCCGGAGCGCTTTCAGGCCTATGAGGCTCTGCTGGAACACTATCCGCAGCACCATGGTAAAATTCGCTACACCCAGATAGCGCCAACTTCGCGTGAAGAGGTGCAGGCCTACCAGGATATTCGGCACCAACTGGAGACTGAAGCGGGGAGGATTAACGGTAAATATGGGCAGTTGGGCTGGACGCCGCTCTATTATCTGAACCAGTACTTTGATCGTAAATTGCTGATGAAAATCTTCCGCTACTCTGATGTAGGGCTGGTGACGCCTCTGCGAGATGGTATGAACCTGGTCGCGAAAGAATTCGTGGCCGCGCAGGATCCTGCCAACCCCGGCGTGCTGGTGTTATCGCAATTTGCCGGGGCCGCGAATGAGCTAACTGCCGCGCTTATTGTTAATCCTTATGACCGCGACGAAGTGGCTGGCGCATTAAACCAGGCTCTGACGATGCCGCTTTCTGAGCGTATCTCCCGCCACGCTGAGATGCTCGAAACTATCATTAAAAACGATATCGATAACTGGCAGGCGAGGTTCATTTGCGATCTGGAAAAAGTCATCCCACGTCAGAGTAAACAGCCATTGCCAGACAACGTTTCTCCCTGCACTAAACTGGCGTAACGCTCAGTAAACGCAGGTCAATCTCCAGCCAGTGGAACCAGCAGAACATCCACGTGGCTGGCACCGATCACGCTTTTTGCTGAGCAGGACGCGCGCGAAAAGAAGCTGTGGTTATGGTTGCCATAAATGACCAGATCGACCGCGTGTTTACGGCATACATCCAGAATATGTTCATTCAGTGCCCCATAGGTAATAAAGGTATGCTCAATGGGGTACTGTGCTTCTTTGCTGAGCTTGTCGATAAAATCCTGAGTCTCCTCTTGCATCACTTCACGCAGGTCCTCCAGCATAGGTGCTGCAAACTGATTATACAGTTCAGGGTCTGAGACCAGGGTTATCAGGCTAATACGAGCGTTGACAGGGCGAGCGATTGAAACCGCCTTGGCTAACAACTGCTGGCTTTCAGGGGTGGCGGCAACGGCCACAAGAATGTGTGTATAGCTCATAACTCGCTCCTTTTTTCAAGAATTATGAGAGGGTTTCTCAGCATTGCTCAGCTTACTCCATACTGCAACGTTTCCTTCCTGGATAGTGTGAATGTCATCATGGTTATTCATTAATTATTCTTATAAATAGAATAATTGCGTCATATAAGTTGTAAATACGTTCAGCTTACTTAAGTAAAACTCACCGCTAATGAAAACAATGTGTTAATTAAAAATTAACATAAGTTAACATTTAACGGGTTATCACTACCCGGTATTAATTAATCACCCTTAATATTTAAGTCATTGTTTATAAAGGATTTAATTAAAATAGTGTTTTACATTAAATATGTGATCAAGCTCGCTATTTCACAAGGTGATATTAACGTTTGTGAACAAAATACTATTCGCTTTTATTGCAAGAATATTCGTATGTCAGGAATTGAAATGGCGAACTTGAGATTAAAAAATAAGCAAAGTAAAAGCTGTGCTGATGGATTTATGTTAAGTGTTTAGCTGGTTTATGTGATCTATGTCACATATTCTTCAAATTCGCAGCATAGCTACGTTGTATGTGTAACGGGCGGCGGGTAGAGTTGCGTCGAATTAGGAAAAATCTTAGACATTTGTAAGAATTGATGTGAGCTTGTAAGGGGCGCGGCTTTCTGAAAAGGGAATGTTTAGACAACGCGTAAGTGCCGTCACGCTGCTATGTATTTGACCTTTTGCTTTTTTTTACCGGGCCTTCCCGGCGACATCACGGGGTGCGGTTTCACCGCATGAAAACAATGTTGGTTATTATGGATGCAAATAATGCATACATCCGAGTTGCTGAAACACATCTATGACATCAATTTGTCATATTTATTGCTTGCACAGCGTTTGATCGTTCAGGACAAAGCATCTGCGATGTTTCGCCTTGGTATCAGCGAAGAAATGGCGGACACGTTGGCAACATTAACACTTCCACAAATGGTCAAGCTGGCTGAAACAAACCAACTGGTCTGTCATTTCCGTTTCGACGATCACCAGACCGTTACTCGCCTGACGCAAGACTCCCGCGTTGACGATCTTCAGCAAATTCATACCGGTATCATGCTTTCAACGCGACTGTTAAGCGACATCGATGAAGCAGCGCGCAAGAAAAGGGCTTGATGATGAGCGAAAAAAGCATTGTTCAGGAAGCGCGTGATATCCAGCTAGCGATGGAATTAATCACATTGGGCGCCCGTTTGCAAATGCTGGAAAGCGAAACGCAATTAAGCCGTGGCCGACTTATCAAGCTGTATAAAGAATTACGCGGCAGCCCTCCGCCAAAAGGGATGCTGCCTTTCTCCACCGACTGGTTTATGACGTGGGAACAAAACATTCATGCTTCGATGTTTTGCAACGCATGGCAATTCCTGCTCAAAACTGGTTTGTGCAGCGGCGTGGATGCCGTGATCAAAGCGTATCGTTTATATCTTGAGCAGTGCCCGCAGCCAGAAGAAGGGCCACTGCTGGCGTTAACTCGCGCATGGACGTTGGTGCGTTTTGTCGACAGCGGATTGCTGGAGTTGTCCCGATGCAATTGCTGTGGTGGGAATTTTATTACCCACGCTCACCAACCCGCAGGCAGCTTTGCCTGCAGTTTATGCCAACCGCCATCACGCGCCGTAAAAAGACGTAAACTTTCCCAGAATGCTGCCGATATTATTCCACAACTGCTGGATGAACAGATCGAACAGGCTGTTTAACTGATACGGTGTGGACAAACACTCCAGCAGCGGTAAGCGATTACCGCTGCTTTTTTTTGTCCTGACCTCGAGTTAACTGCCCGACTGCGCATCCTGTCATAGTCAATTGCGAAAGGATGATGTCGTGCTTATCTTATTAGGTTACCTGGTTGTTATTGGTACAGTTTTCGGCGGTTACATGATGACCGGCGGACACCTTGGGGCACTCTATCAACCGGCTGAGCTGGTGATTATCGGTGGCGCGGGTATTGGGGCATTCATCGTCGGCAATAACGGGAAAGCCATTAAGGGGACGATGAAAGCAATCCCGATGCTTTTTCGTCGTTCAAAATACACCAAAGCGATGTATATGGATCTGCTGGCGCTGTTGTATCGCCTGATGGCCAAGTCACGTCAGCAGGGCATGTTCTCGCTTGAACGCGATATCGAAAACCCCAAAGAGAGTGAAATTTTCGCCAGCTATCCGCGCATTCTTGCTGATGCCGTGATGCTTGATTTCATTGTCGATTATCTGCGTCTGATCATCAGCGGCAACATGAACACGTTTGAAATTGAAGCGCTGATGGATGAAGAGATTGAGACGCACGAAAGTGAGGCCGAAGTCCCGGCCAACAGTCTGGCGATGGTGGGGGATTCATTACCGGCGTTCGGGATCGTGGCGGCGGTCATGGGGGTTGTCCATGCGCTGGCTTCTGCCGATCGTCCGGCGGCTGAACTGGGTTCGCTGATTGCACATGCCATGGTAGGGACATTCCTCGGTATTTTACTGGCCTATGGATTTATTTCTCCGCTTGCCAGCGTTCTGCGCCAGAAAAGCGCTGAAACCACCAAAATGATGCAGTGTGTGAAGATAACTCTGCTCTCCAATCTGAATGGTTACGCGCCGCCAATTGCCGTCGAATTTGGTCGTAAGACTCTGTATTCCAGCGAACGTCCATCGTTTATCGAACTGGAAGAGCATGTTCGTGCGGTGAGAAATCCAACTGCGCAGCAGACGACCGAGGACGCATGAAAAATCAGGCCCATCCCATTATCGTTGTAAAGCGACGCAAGCATAAAGGTCACGGTGGTGGGGCGCATGGTTCGTGGAAAATCGCCTACGCCGATTTTATGACCGCGATGATGGCCTTCTTTCTGGTGATGTGGCTCATTTCCATCTCTAGCCCTAAAGAATTGATCCAGATTGCCGAATATTTCCGTACGCCGCTGGCTACTGCGGTAACCGGGGGAAATCGTATTTCGAATAGCCAAAGTCCAATTCCTGGCGGCGGGGATGATTACACCCAGCAGCAGGGAGAGGTGAACAAGCAGCCGAATATCGATGATCTGAGAAAACGCATGGAACAAAGCCGCTTGAGCAAACTTCGCGGCGATCTCGATCAGTTGATTGAATCTGACCCCAAACTGCGTGCGCTGCGCCCGCATTTGAAAATTGATTTAGTTCAGGAAGGGCTGCGGATACAGATTATCGACAGTCAGAATCGCCCGATGTTTAAAACCGGTAGCGCTGAGGTGGAACCGTATATGCGCGATATCCTGCGAGCCATAGCGCCAGTGCTTAACGGCATTCCTAATCGAATCAGCCTCTCCGGCCATACGGATGATTACCCTTACGCCAATGGTGAAAAAGGGTATAGCAACTGGGAGTTGTCCGCCGATCGCGCTAACGCGTCGCGTCGCGAACTGGTTAGCGGCGGTCTGGATGATGGAAAAGTATTACGTGTGGTAGGTATGGCCGCCACGATGCGTCTGAGCGATCGCGGTCCTGAAGACGCTATCAACCGCCGTATTAGCCTGCTGGTTCTCAATAAGCAGGCGGAAGAGGCCATTTTGCATGAAAACGCTGAAAGCCAGAATGAGCCGGTAAGTGTCTTACAACAGCCAGCGGAACTCCCGCCGGCAAGCGTTCCCACATCGCCACCAGCCAATCCGAGGTGATAGCGTGAGCATGGATATAAGCGATTTTTATCAAACATTTTTTGATGAAGCTGACGAACTGTTGGCTGACATGGAGCAACACCTGCTTGATTTGGTTCCTGAAGCCCCGGATTCCGAACAGCTGAATGCAATTTTTCGTGCTGCGCACTCGATAAAAGGCGGGGCGGGCACCTTCGGCTTTACCATTTTGCAGGAAACGACCCATCTGATGGAAAACCTGCTGGATGAAGCGCGGCGTGGCGAGATGCAGCTCAATGCCGACATTATCAACCTGTTTTTGGAAACGAAAGATATTATGCAGGAACAGCTCGACGCCTATAAAAACTCAGAGGAGCCGGATGCCGCCAGCTTTGAGTACATTTGTAATGCGTTACGACAGTTAGCGCTCGAAGCGAAAGGTGAAACCGCACCGGCAGTCGTCAACACCGCAAAACTGAGCGTTGTTGACAGCGCTGCAATGCAGGAAGAGGCGGTTGCACAGCCTGAGTCTGCAAGTGAAGAGAGCAAGAAACGCATTATTCTCACGCGCCTGAAAGCCAATGAAGTGGATTTACTGGAAGAGGAGCTGGGGAACCTGGCGACCTTAACCGATGTGGTGAAAGGGAGCGACACGTTGTCAGCAACGCTTGATGGCAACCTCGCAGAAGATGACATCATCGCGGTGCTGTGCTTTGTGATTGAAGCTGATCAGATTGAATTCGAAACCGTCAGCGCAGCGCCTGTAGCCGTTGAAACTGAAGCAGAAGCTGAAGCAGAAACGGTAGCCGTTGTCTCGAAGCCGCAGCCGGTTGCCGTTGCGCCAGCGGCAAAAGCCGCCGCCAGTGAAGCGCCAAACGGACGCGCGGAACGCGACAAACCCGCCCGCGCCAGCGAGTCGACCAGCATCCGCGTAGCGGTTGAGAAGGTCGATCAGCTCATTAACCTGGTCGGTGAGTTGGTCATCACCCAGTCTATGCTGGCACAACGTTCTAACGAACTGGATCCCGTCAATCATGGCGATCTCATCACCAGTATGGGTCAGTTACAACGTAACGCCCGCGACTTGCAAGAGTCGGTGATGTCGATTCGTATGATGCCCATGGAGTATGTGTTCAGCCGTTTTCCGCGTCTGGTGCGTGACCTAGCCGGTAAGCTGGGTAAACAGGTCGAACTGACACAGGTGGGAAGCTCAACCGAACTCGACAAGAGCCTGATTGAACGCATCATCGATCCGTTGACGCACCTGGTGCGTAACAGCCTCGATCACGGTATTGAACTGCCGGAAAAACGCCTTGAAGCCGGGAAAAGCCCAATCGGTAATCTGACGCTTTCCGCGGAGCACCAGGGCGGGAATATCTGTATTGAAGTCACCGATGATGGCGCCGGTCTGAACCGTGAACGAATCCTCGCCAAAGCTATCTCCCAGGGGATGCCGATCCACGAAAACATGAGCGATGACGAAGTCGGTATGCTGATCTTCGCCCCGGGCTTCTCGACCGCTGAACAGGTGACGGATGTCTCTGGCCGCGGCGTGGGTATGGATGTGGTGAAGCGAAATATCCAGGAGATGGGGGGCCATGTTGAGATCCAGTCCAAACAGGGACAGGGGACGACTATCCGAATTCTGCTGCCGCTGACGCTGGCGATCCTCGACGGCATGTCCGTGCGCGTGGCCGACGAAGTCTTTATTCTGCCGCTGAATGCCGTTATGGAATCACTGCAACCGCGCGAAGAAGATCTCCATCCGCTGGCCGGAGGAGAGCGCGTGCTGGAAGTGCGTGGCGAATATTTACCGCTGGTTGAGCTGTGGAAAGTCTTTGAGGTTGAAGGCGCAAAAACCGAAGCGACTCAAGGTATTGTGGTGATTTTGCAAAGTGCAGGGCGTCGCTACGCGCTGCTGGTCGATCAGTTAATTGGTCAACACCAGGTGGTCGTCAAAAACCTGGAAAGCAACTACCGCAAAGTGCCAGGTATTTCTGCAGCAACGATCCTCGGCGACGGCAGCGTCGCGCTGATTGTCGATGTCTCTGCATTGCAGGGATTAAACCGCGAACAACGTGTGGCGATCACAGCCGCCTGATTGAGTGAGAAGGGAATAATATGACCGGTATGAGTAATGTAACTAAACTGGCCGGCGAACCGTCAGGTCAGGAATTCCTCGTGTTTACGCTGGGGGATGAAGAGTACGGTATCGATATCCTGAAAGTGCAGGAAATCCGAGGGTACGATCAGGTGACGCGTATTGCTAACACGCCTGCGTTTATCAAAGGTGTCACCAATCTGCGCGGTGTGATTGTGCCGATTGTTGACCTGCGCGTGAAGTTTAGCCAGAGCGATGTGGATTACAACGAAAACACCGTGGTGATTGTGCTGAATCTGGGCCAGCGGGTGGTCGGGATTGTGGTCGATGGCGTCTCGGATGTGCTGTCGCTGACAACGGATCAAATCCGTCCGGCACCGGAATTTGCCGTAACGCTGTCGACGGAATACTTGACGGGACTGGGGGCTCTGGGTGACCGGATGCTGATCCTGGTTAACATTGAGAAGCTGCTCAATAGCGAAGAAATGGCGCTGCTGGATATTGCCGCCAGTCACGTCGCGTAACCGCCATATCGTATCCGGCCTACAATGATTGCTGTTGTAGGCCGGATACGCGTAGCACATCCGGCCTACAATGATTGCTGTTGTAGGCCGGATACGCGTAGCACATCCGGCAGATTTCCCCTTACGCTTCCCGCTCAACCAGCTCCGGTTCTTCTTCCAGTAAACCCTCATCTTGTGCCAGCATCGCCGTTGCAATCCCGTTACCTAATACGTTGATTGCTGAACGTCCCATATCCAGGAAGTGGTCAATACCCATCAGTAACAGAATCCCGGCAACCGGAATATTAAAGCTCGGAATGGTTGCTGCCAGCACCACCAGCGCAGAACGCGGCACGCCGGCAATCCCTTTTGACGCCAGCATCAGCGTCAGCATCAGGACGGTGATTTCTGCAAAGGAGAGGTGAATGTTATAGGCCTGCGCGATAAACATCGAGGCAAATGAACAGTAAACCATCGAGCCGACCAGGTTAAATGAATAACCGATAGGCAATACAAATGACACGATGTTAGGCGAGCAACCAAATTTGGTTAATTGCTCCAGCGTTTTTGGATAGGCGGCTTCCGAGCTGCTGGTAGTAAATGCGACCAGAACCGGATCTTTCAGCATGCTTACCAGACGAAAAACCTCTTTTTTCAGCATGACATAACCGACCGCCAGCAGAACCAGGCAGGTCAGCAAAATAGCCACATAGTAGCCGCCGATGAACGATGCATAGTTAAGCAGGATCCCCAGACCCTGGGTGGAGATAACGGAGGAAATGGCGGCGAAAATGGCCAGCGGCGCAACGTACATCACGTAGCCAGTCACCTTAAGCATAATGTGGGAGACCACATCCAGCGCGGCAACCAGCGGGGCATTGAACTTCTCACCAAGGGATGCGCCACCAATACCGAAGAACATCGAGAACACCACAATTTGCAGGATCTCATTGTTGGCCATCGCCTCGGCTATGCTGGTTGGGATGGTGTGAGTCAGGAAACCTTTCAGGCTCATGCCGCTCACGGCCAGGCCGGTATCAGTGGCTTCCAGCGGGATCGCCAGGTTCAGGCCGCTGCCGGGTTGCTCAAGAGAAACCACAAACAGACCGACCAGAATAGACAGTATGGAAGAGCTAATAAACCAGATCATCGCTTTGCCGCCTACGCGCCCGATGGTAGACGTTTCCCCCAGGCGCATAATACCGACGGTCAGGGTGCTGAATACTAAAGGTGCGATCACCATTTTAATCAGGCGCAAAAAGATGTCGGTGAGAAGCGTAATATTATCGGCCCAGGCGGTCACTACGCCGGGGGCGGCATACGAGTGGATCACCGCCCCTGACAGGATCCCCGCCAACATGAAGATCACGATAAACAACGTGAGTTTGTTTGCATTTGCCACTAAAAAGCCCTCAGTAAGGATTTAACATTTATTGTTCGGTTACTCATTTTTTATATTTATTAATTGGTAACTAAGTATTCATCATATAAATTGAATTAAAGCGCCAGCTGATACAACTTTTTTTAATTTTTTATCCATTTTGTTGTGGTGCAGAGGATATGTATTTGTGATCCTGGTCACGAAATAATGACTATTTCATCCAATATGACCGCGCCCACAGATAAATTTGAATGTTATTCACATGATAATTGTGACGTTTTTATGTGAATGATTTGTGGTTGCCGTACACCCGTTTTCCCCTCCTTCCGCGAGGCTTCACGTCCCTTCAGGATTTCCTTTTCGCAAACGTAAAGTTATCTCAGCGACTGCCGATAACGTTGATAACTCGTTTTCAGGAAGGTGCCTTATGTTTAACCGTATCCGCGTTGTCACAATGCTGATGATGGTGCTGGGGGTTTTCGCACTGCTACAGCTTGTTTCCGGTGGTCTGTTGTTTTCTTCATTGCAGCAGAATCAGCAAAGTTTTGTTATTTCTAACGATCTTCGACAGCAGCAAAGTGAACTCACCTCAACATGGGATCTGATGCTGCAAACACGTATCAATTTAAGCCGTTCTTCTGCGCGCATGATGATGGACGCGTCCAACCAGCAAAGCAGCGCGAAAAACGATCTGCTGAAGAATGCGAAAGCATCGTTGGCGCAGGCCGAAACACATTACGCAAAATTTAAAAACATCACACCGTTACCCGCGATGGCAGAAGCCAGCGGCAACGTTGAGGAGAAATATCAGCAGTACCATGCGGCCTTAACAGAACTGGTTCAGTTTCTGGAGAACGGCAATATGGATGCCTATTTCGCGCAACCGACTCAGGGAATGCAAAACGCGCTTGGTGAGGCGCTGGGCAAGTACGCCAGCGTTAGCGAAAAGCTTTACGCTCAGGCATTCGATCAAAGCGCGCGGGATTACCATTTCGCCCAATGGCAGCTTGGCGTGCTGGCCGTAGTGCTGGTGCTGATTCTGGTGGTGGTGTGGTACGGCATCCGCCATACCCTGCTTAATCCTCTGTCTCGCGTCATTGCCCATATTCGGGAAATCGCCAGCGGTAACCTGACCGCGACCCTGGCCGTCAGCGGTCGTAATGAAATCGGCGAGCTGGCCAGTACGGTTGATCATATGCAGCGCTCGCTGACGGAAACCGTCACCTTGGTGCGTGAAGGTTCTGATGCGATTTATTCCGGGACCAGCGAAATTGCCAGCGGGAACACCGACCTTTCATCTCGTACTGAACAGCAGGCCTCTGCGCTGGAAGAGACCGCAGCCAGCATGGAACAGTTGACCGCAACCGTGAAGCAAAATGCGGACAACGCGCGTCAGGCCTCGCAACTGGCGAAAAGCGCCTCCGATACCGCACAGCATGGCGGCAAAGTAGTTGATAGCGTGGTGAACACCATGCACGAAATCGCCGATAGCTCGAAGAAAATCGCCGACATCATCAGTGTTATTGATGGTATTGCTTTCCAGACCAACATTCTCGCACTGAACG
The DNA here is from genome assembly GCF_013784065.1 of Citrobacter sp. RHBSTW-00599. Lineage (NCBI taxonomy): Bacteria > Pseudomonadati > Pseudomonadota > Gammaproteobacteria > Enterobacterales > Enterobacteriaceae > Citrobacter > Citrobacter sp. RHBSTW-00599. The sequence goes on from NZ_CP056717.1 coordinate 2,132,104, forward strand.
CGGCGGTTGAAGCGGCGCGTGCCGGTGAACAAGGCCGTGGCTTTGCCGTGGTGGCGGGCGAAGTGCGTAATCTGGCAAGTCGCAGTGCGCAGGCAGCGAAAGAGATCAAAGCGTTGATTGAGGATTCGGTTTCCCGAGTGGATACCGGGTCCGTATTGGTAGAAAGCGCAGGCGAAACGATGAACGACATCGTAAATGCCGTAACGCGGGTGACCGACATTATGGGCGAGATTGCCTCGGCCTCCGACGAGCAAAGCCGGGGGATTGATCAGGTGGCGCTCGCGGTATCCGAGATGGATCGCGTTACGCAGCAGAACGCCTCGTTGGTACAGGAATCGGCTGCCGCTGCCGCTGCTCTTGAAGAACAGGCCAGCCGCCTGACGCAGTCGGTGTCGACTTTCCGCCTTGCGTCACGTCCGGCGTCGGCTAAGCCGCGCGATACACGATTACCTGCAACGGCGGCCGCATCCTATCCGCGCCAGAACAATGAGCAAGATACGAATTGGGAAACATTTTGACTGATAGTTAAACCGCGGCCAGTGCCGCCCAATGGGAGCGTTGATGTTTAATCGTATTCGAATTTCGACCACGCTGTTTTTGATTTTAATCCTCTGCGGTGTTTTGCAGATTGGCAGTAATGGCTTGTCCTTCTGGGCATTTCGGGACGGTTTTCAGAACCTGAATCAGGTCGAACGAAGTAATCAGCAACGCGCTGCGCTGGCCCAAACCCGCGCTGTGTTATTACAGGCCAGTACGGCCCTTAATAAGGCAGGGACGCTGACCGCCCTGAGCTATCCGCCAGAGGATATCAACACGCTGATGACCCTCGCACGTGATAGCCTGGCGCAGTCTGAATTGATGTTTAAACGCTTTATGGCGACATCGGATACGACGGCACAAGGAAAGGCGCTGTTTGGCGCAACGGAGAAAACTTTCAGCCAATGGCACAGCGCTCTCGCGCATCAGGCCACCTGGCTTGAAAACAATCAGTTGTCAGATTTTCTGACCGCGCCGGTGCAGGCTGCTCAGGATGCTTTTGATGCAAATGTGAATGCGTGGCAGAGCAACATCGATCGCGTGTTGCAAACGGCAGGAGAGCAGAGCCAGCGAAATTACCATATGTCGGGGGTGATTTTCGCCACCATGGTGGTACTGGCGGCACTGCTCACCAGCGGTGCGCTGTACTGGTCGCGCAAGATGATTGTCCAGCCGCTGGCTATCGTGGGCAGTCATTTCGACAGCATTGCCGCGGGTAATCTGGCCCGGCCGGTAGCGGTTTATGGGCGCAATGAGATCTCAGCCATTTTTGCCAGTCTGAAGAAGATGCAGCAGGCACTGCGTGAAACGGTAAGCGAAGTACGCCAGGGCAGCTCAGCCATGCATAGCGGTATTTCAGAAATCGCGATGGGCAATAACGATTTGTCTTCGCGCACTGAACAGCAGGCGGCCGCGCTGGCGCAAACGGCAGCCAGCATGGAACAACTGACCGCCACCGTAGGACAGAATGCGGATAACGCGCGCCAGGCGTCAGGAATTGCCAAAAGTGCGGCAGATACAGCGCATAAAGGCGGCGAACAGACGTCCCGGGTCGCCAGCACAATGCATGAGATTTCCGCGAGCTCGCAGAAAATTGGCGACATCATCGGCGTGATTGACAGCATTGCCTTTCAGACCAATATCCTCGCGCTGAATGCTGCGGTTGAGGCCGCTCGCGCGGGTGAGCAGGGGCGTGGTTTTGCCGTGGTTGCAGGTGAAGTGCGCAATCTGGCAAGCCGTAGCGCACAGGCGGCGAAAGAAATTAAGGGTCTCATTGAGGAGTCTGTCACCCGAGTGCATCAGGGCTCGCAGTTGGTTGATATGGCAGCGCGCACCATGACGGAAATTGTCAGCTCGGTTACCCGGGTTAACGACATCATGGGCGAGATTGCCTCTGCGTCTGATGAACAGCGCAAAGGCATCGAGCAGGTGGCGCAGGCCGTCAGCCAGATGGACTCCGTGACGCAGCAAAACGCCGGGCTGGTGGAAGAAGCCGCATCCGCCACCGGACAACTTGCCATGCAGGCCGATAATCTTTCTGCCTGTGTCGCATTTTTTAAGCTTGAAGAGCAAACCGTAGCAAAACAAGAATTGGCGCAGCCGCAGGTTGTGCCCGTTGTATCCTGAATGTGATTGAGAAGGCGCTATGACATCATCTCTGCCCCCTGGGCAAACGTCATTATTGTTACAGATGACACAGCGCCTCGCGCTGTCTGACGCGCATTTTCGTCGGATATGTCAATTAATCTACCAGCGCGCGGGGATCGTACTGGCCGACCATAAGCGGGACATGGTTTATAACCGCCTGGTCCGCCGTCTGCGAACCCTGGGACTGGATGACTTTGGTCGCTATCTCAGCATGCTGGAAGCTAACCAGAACAGTGCTGAGTGGCAGGCTTTTATTAACTCCCTGACTACCAATCTGACCGCGTTTTTTCGCGAAGGGCATCATTTTCCAGTGCTGTCAGATCATGCTCGTCGGCGCAGCGGTGAATACCGTGTCTGGAGCGCGGCGGCGTCAACCGGAGAAGAGCCGTACAGCATTGCGATTACGCTCGCCGATACCTTAGGTATGGCTCCGGGCCGCTGGCGTGTTTTTGCCAGCGACATTGATACCGAAGTTCTGGAAAAAGCCAGAAGCGGCATCTACCGCCTTGATGAGCTAAAGACGCTGTCACCGCAGCAGCTACAGCGTTATTTCATGCGTGGCACCGGACCGCATGAAGGACTGGTACGCGTTCGGCAGGAACTGGCGGGGCATGTTGAATTTTCCAGCGTGAATTTACTGGATAAGCAGTACAACGTGCCAGGCCCCTTCGATGCCATATTTTGCCGTAACGTGATGATCTATTTTGATAAAACGACGCAGCAGGACATTTTGCAGCGTTTTGTTCCACTTCTTAAACCAGATGGGCTGCTGTTTGCAGGTCATTCAGAAAACTTTAGCAACCTCGTGCGCGAGTTTAGCTTGCGTGGACAGACGGTGTATGCGCATGCGCCAGGTAAGGATAAAGCATGAGTAAAATCAGGGTTTTATCGGTTGATGATTCTGCACTGATGCGTCAAATCATGACCGAAATTATTAACAGCCACAGTGATATGGAAATGGTGGCGACGGCGCCGGATCCGTTGGTTGCCCGGGATTTAATCAAAAAATTCAATCCCGACGTCCTGACGCTGGATGTGGAAATGCCGCGCATGGACGGCCTCGACTTTCTTGAGAAACTGATGCGTCTGCGTCCGATGCCAGTGGTTATGGTCTCTTCGCTGACCGGTAAAGGTTCTGAGGTCACGCTGCGGGCGCTGGAGTTGGGAGCGATTGATTTTGTCACCAAACCACAGTTGGGGATCCGTGAAGGGATGTTGGCCTACAGCGAAATGATCGCTGAGAAGATCCGCACCGCGTCGCGGGCAAAACTGGCGGCCCACAAACCCATGACGGCACAGGTGACCTTGAAAGCGGGGCCGTTACTCAGTTCTGAAAAACTGCTGGCGATTGGCGCCTCAACCGGAGGAACAGAGGCAATTCGCCATGTACTCCAGCCATTGCCGCTTTCAAGTCCCGGTATTCTTATTACCCAGCATATGCCGCCAGGATTTACCCGCTCATTCGCCGAGCGTCTGAACAAACTGTGTCAGATCACCGTGAAAGAGGCTGAAGACGGGGAGCGCGTGCTTCCAGGGCATGCGTATATCGCCCCTGGTGACAAGCATATGGAACTGGCGCGCAGCGGGGCGAACTACCAGATCAAAATTCATGATGGTCCACCGGTTAACCGGCATCGACCTTCAGTGGATGTGCTGTTCCATTCGGTGGCAAAACATGCGGGGCGTAATGCCGTGGGAGTGATCCTGACGGGTATGGGCAACGATGGCGCCGCCGGAATGTTAGCGATGAACCAGGCGGGTGCCTGGACCATTGCGCAAAACGAAGCAAGTTGTGTGGTGTTCGGCATGCCGCGCGAGGCCATCAATATGGGTGGCGTAAGCGAAGTGGTCGATCTTAGCCAGGTAAGCCAGCAAATGCTGGCGAAAATCAGTGCCGGACAGGCAATACGTATTTGAATCAGGAGTTTATTTTTTATGGCGGATAAAGAGCTTAAGTTTTTGGTTGTGGATGACTTTTCCACCATGCGTCGCATCGTGCGTAATCTGCTCAAAGAACTGGGTTTCAACAATGTTGAAGAGGCTGAAGACGGCGTGGACGCGCTGAATAAGCTGCAGGCTGGGGGATTTGGTTTTGTCATTTCCGACTGGAATATGCCGAACATGGATGGCCTGGAACTGCTGAAAACCATTCGTGCTGATGGCGGAATGTCCGCCCTGCCGGTGCTGATGGTTACGGCAGAAGCGAAGAAAGAGAATATCATTGCGGCGGCACAGGCTGGCGCCAGTGGTTATGTCGTGAAACCGTTCACGGCGGCGACGCTAGAAGAGAAACTCAATAAAATCTTTGAGAAACTGGGCATGTGAGGGTGTGATAATGATGATGCAACCACAAATTAAACCTGCTGACGAACATTCAGCCGGGGACATCATCGCGCGCATCGGCAGTTTGACCCGAATGCTGCGCGACAGCCTGCGTGAACTGGGGCTGGATCAGGCTATTGCCGAAGCGGCAGAAGCGATTCCCGATGCCCGCGATCGTCTCGATTACGTTGTGCAGATGACCGCACAGGCGGCAGAGCGCGCGCTGAACAGTGTGGAAGCTTCGCAGCCGCACCAGGACGCGATGGAAAAAGGGGCCAAAGACCTGACCAAACGCTGGGATGAATGGTTCGAAAATCCGATCGAGCTGTCTGACGCCCGTGAACTGGTCACCGATACCCGCCAGTTCCTGGGTGATGTGCCAGGGCATACCAGCTTTACTAACGCTCAACTGCTGGACATCATGATGGCGCAGGATTTCCAGGACCTCACCGGTCAGGTCATCAAGCGCATGATGGATGTTATCCAGGAGATTGAACGTCAGTTGCTGATGGTTCTGCTGGAAAACATTCCAGAGCAGGGCGCTCGTCCAAAACGTGAAAACGAAAGCTTGCTTAACGGCCCGCAGGTTGACACCTCAAAAGCCGGCGTGGTGGCAAGTCAGGATCAGGTTGACGACCTGCTGGATAGCCTCGGGTTCTGATCCGTAGCGTTTTTATTTGCTGGCCCGGCAGGCGCTCGCCGCCGGGCATTCTAACCGATAACGGCTTGCGCGTTATCCGGCCTACAGATACCTATCGTTCTCTTTACTTACTATCCATTTTTACGGTGACGTTGCCAGAACGGGTTCGAACGCTGCATACCGAGCGCTGCGCTTTTGTGGATCCCGCAGGGTTATTGGGCCGCCAGTCGGGACAATGTGCCCTGCACTATGATTCGTACCCGGTTGAATGCCTGGATGAAGTGGGTTCATCTGCACGGCGTATATCCTCTTTTTTATGCCATAACTTGGCGGTTATTTGCCGAAATGATGCTGAGGTCACAGCAGGTTACGCCTGAGTGACAGTGCGATATATAGACTTGTCATAATAATTGCAGTTAAATGGTTATCGGTGCAAGGCAATATATTATGTCAGTAGGTTATTTATCGATATCCCGAGTGTTTTTACTCGAATAGCGGCGGGGGAGATATGCGAATTTTACGTGAGAATGATTTTTTTCATTCAGAGCAACATGCGTTTTGTCTTTTTTCGATGAATAACCAATTAATGGAAGGTGTGCACGGGCATGATTTTGATGAACTGGTGATTGTCCGTAGCGGTAGCGGGTTTCATATTATTAATGACCTGGTTCGTTTTATCTGCCAGGGTGACTTTTTTTTAGTGACCGCTAACGATACCCATAGTTATGTTTCAACTAATAATCTGTCGGTTATTAATATATTGATTCGTCGCCCGCGCAGTTTTCATTTTTTACAGCACATTGATAATTTGCTCGATTGTATAAAAGAAAAACTTCTACAGCCTACCGCGCTGGCGCTAACTCAGGGAGCGCTGGCGCGTATTGAGGTATTGAGCCAGGAGATAATCTCACGTAACGAGAGTAACTATGACGTGCTCTATTTTTCATTGTGTGAAGTCGCTTTGCTGAACATCATCAACACGCTTTGCCAGTGCGACCGCCAAACTGAGGCGCTTAGCCCTGATGAGCGAGGGCGAGCCAACCTGATCCGTATGCTCAAGACCAGTAGCTTGCGTCATTTGGACTGGAATGTGTTGAGTGATGATAACGGTGTCGCCAGGCGCACGATGTATCGCTTAATTAAGCGAGTGACCGGTTATACTCCGGTTAAATTCCAGATGTTGTATCGTGTATTAAAAGCTCAAGAATTACTGCGCACTACGGATAAAACCATCAGTGAAATTGCGGCACGTTGTGGTTTTATGAATGCGATCAGGTTGACTGAATCGTATCGACGGTATTTTCATTATCCTCCAAGCCATGAACGTGAACTTCATTCACGAGTTTTAATAGCGATTTAATTGTTAGGTTAATAACAATAAAAAATTATTACTACTATCCATCATGACGGGGGTAGGCCATACGCTTATTTCTCGCCTTACTGTCTGTAAATTTAAGGGAATCGTTATGTCAAAAAATAAAACACCTAACCCCTGGTATATTGGGGTGGTGTCTGGAATGGCATCATATATTGATTCGGCGGCTATTGTTTCCAGTGGTACAGCCTTAGTCATTTATCAAAAAACAATGGGTATTACTGCACTACAAATTGGCATTTTATCTGGATTATTAACGCTGAGTATTGCCGCTGGGGCTTTTGGTGGCGGTCGTCTTGGAGACCGTATTGGTCGTCGTAATGTTTTTATTATTACGATGGCGATGATTTTTATCGGCACGCTGGCGCTGGCCTTTGGTTTGAACTTCCCGTTCCTGGTGCTGGGCACACTCTTGGTGGGGCTGGCGACAGGGGCTGATTTACCCGTCTCTCTGGCGACTATCTCCGAAGCGGCGAACGATGAAAACCGCGGCAAGATTATCGGCTTGTCCAATTTACTCTGGCTGGTGGGAATTGGCGCCACGATGGGGATCTCCGCTATCGTCGGCGACTGGGGGCTGATTGGCGCGCAAATCATGTATATGCACGTTGGGCTGGTGGCGGTTGTGCTGATGATCCTGCGTTGGTCTATCCCTGAGTCGCCGCTGTGGTTGGCGGCAAAGGATGAACTGCGTCGTGGCATCGCCACCGTGCGGGCGCAGAAAACCGGCTGGCGCGATCTGCTCGAAGGCAAATACCTGTGGCCGTTTATCTCGCTGTGTATCTTTTATACCTTCACCAATCTGGCGGCCAATACCGGCGGGCAGTTTGGGGCTTATGTAGCGGTAAATGTGGTGGGCATTTCGGTCAGCACGCACTCGCTGTGGGGGCTGTTGATTCTGCCAGTGAGCGTGGCGTCTGGGTTGATGTTTATGCGCGTCGTTGATACCTCAAAACGGGTTCCATTCTTTATTTTTGGCGCGGTGATGATGTCCGGTGGTTATTTCGTGCCGGTACTGTTTAATTTCTCGCCACTCTCCTGGTTCTGCTGCCTGCTGTTTACCAATATCGGCACAGGATTTGCCTTCGAAGGCATCATGAAAGTGTGGGCGCAAGAGTCATTCCCCACCATGCTACGCGCCACCGCGCAAGGAGTGATTGTCGGTGTCGCCCGTCTGACCTGCGGCTTGTTGGCGTTCGTCACTCCTGTGCTGTTGAGCGCGGGGCCGGTGGTTCTTTATTGCCTGCTGACGGCGATTGTGGCGATAGGCATGGTTATCGGCTGGCTGTGCTTCCACGGCAAGCAACGTAATGAATTTAATGCAGAAACAGAAATGGTGGCGACGCCTGATAACGGACAGGCATCGCACGATACTTTGCGGGCCAAAGCCTGAATATGAGCCACTGAGGGAAAAATTATGTTGGCAGTAGAAAAGATTACGCTCAACTATGAAACCACGCTGACGGGCTGCGAAACGCTGCCGGTTTTCGGCTGGATAATCACCAGTTCCTTGCGCGATGTACAGCAGCGTAGCTGGCGTTTGCAGCTGTCGGCGCAAGAAGATTTTGCCCAATGCCTGTTTGACAGCGGCGAAATGCACGATGACCGCTCCAGTAATATCGAATTGCCCGACGTCGCCTGCCAGCACTCGACGCGCTATTTTGTGCGGGTGCATATTACCGACAACCACGGTGAAGAGAGCGGCTGGAGCCCGGCGGCAACGTTTATTACTGGCCTGCCAGCGCAAGCGTGGCAAGGGGTGTTTATCTCGGCTGAAACGCCGCAGGATAAAGACAACTCAAAAGGCACGTTGTTGCGCCATGCGTTCAGTTTGTCCGATGGTGATGACATTGTTTCGGCGGTGGTACATGCCAGCGCGCTGGGGCTGTACCAACTGTGGATCAACGGCGAAAAAGTCGGGCGTGATGAGTTATCGCCCGGCTGGACGAGCTACCACCACCATCTGTTGTATCAAACCTGGGATGTGACCGAGCACCTGCGAGAAGGCGAAAACGTGATTGGCGCGATGGTGGGGGCGGGTTGGTATAAAGGGGATATGAGCTTCAACCGCTATCGCAACTATTACGGCCAGCAGACGGGGTTTATTTGCCATATGGTGGTGACGCTCCGCGATGGTAGCCAGCGGATAATCGCCACGGATGCACACTGGCAGGGCTGCGATGACGCTATTTTGTTTGCTGAAATTTATGATGGCGAAGTGTATGACGCACGTCGGGAGCAGCGCGGCTGGAGCGAGCCTGCGTTTAGCGCCGGGCATTGGCGTGCGGTGACGACGCTTGCGGCAGAGACGTCGGTGCTGCAACCGCAAACGGCCTGCCCGGTACAAGAAATAGAACGGCTTGCGCCGTGTTCAATCATCACGACGCCAAAAGGCGAGACGGTGCTTGATTTTGGCCAGAACCTCAGCGGCTGGGTGGAGTTTCGGGTGCGCGGTGCGGCAGGTGAGCGCGTGGTGCTGCGCCATTTTGAAGTGCTGGATGCCGAAGGCAATGTTTATCTGGCGAACCTGCGCACCGCCAAACAGTGCATTGATTACACCTTACGCGGCGATGGCGAAGAATGTTTTCACCCGCATTTTACCTTTCAGGGTTTCCGTTATGTGCTGATTGAACGTTGGCCTGGCACGCCGACGCGGGATGACTTTGTCGCGGTCGTGCTGCATTCCGCGATGATGCCGACGGGTCACATTGAAACCTCAAACGCGGATCTCAACCAACTGCATCACAACATCATGTGGGGGCTTAAGGGCAATTTCGTCGATATCCCAACCGACTGCCCGCAGCGCGATGAACGTCTGGGATGGACGGGCGATGCGCAAATTTTCTGCCGCACCGCCAGTTATCTGATGCAGACGCGCACTTTTTTTGCCAAATGGCTGACCGATCTTCAGCATGACCAAACGCCGGAGGGCGGTGTGCCGCACGTCATCCCCGATATCCTCACCGGCAAATGCGACAACGACCGCTTTTTATCCCACGGGCGCACCCATTCCGCCGCAGCCTGGGCCGATGCGGCGGTGATTAACCCGTGGACGCTGTACCTGATGTACGGCGATAAACAGACGCTGGCCCGCCAGTACGACAGCATGAAAGCCTGGGTGGAGTTTATGCATGACAACGCTGTTGAGAACCAGTGGTCGTGGAAACTGCAGTTTGGCGATTGGGTTGCGCTGGATGCCAAAGAGGGCAGCTATTTTGGCGCAACGCCGAATGAACTGACCTGCATGGCCTACTATGCGTTGTCCACGCTGCTGCTGGCGAAATCAGCCAAAGCACTGGGAAATGACGTTGATCACACCCATTATCAGGCGCTGCATATCGCGATTGTCGAAAGCTTCCGCAATGAGTTTTTTACCGCCACCGGGCGGCTGGCGGCACGCACGCAAACGGCGCATATTCTGGCGCTCTACTTCCAGTTAGTGCCGGACGCGCACCGCGAGCGCACCGTGCAAACGCTGCTGGAACTGCTGGCGGAAAATGACGGTCATCTGGTGACGGGGTTTGTCGGCACCCCCTATTTCTGTCACGCATTGAGCGAAAACGGACAGGCCGACGCGGCGTGGCAATTGCTGATGAAAGAGGACTTCCCAAGCTGGTTGTATCAGGTCAAAGCCGGGGCAACGACGATTTGGGAACACTGGGATGGCGTGAAACCGGACGGCACAATGTGGAGCCCGGACATGAACTCCTTCAACCATTATGCCTACGGGGCGATCGGTGAATGGCTGTATCGCGTGGCGGCGGGAATAAATACCGAAGAACACGCGCCGGGATTTAAATCTTCGGTACTGCGGCCTATTCCGGGCGGTGGCCTGACATGGCTGAAAGCGCGATACGGCTCGGTATATGGTGATATTGCCGTCCACTGGACGCAGGAACCGGCGCGCGATGGCTTACAGTCCATCACCCTTGAGGTAGATATTCCGCCGAATACTCACTCAATGGTGATCCTTGATGGCGCACAAACGCTGCTCGATACCGATGGCCTCGACTTCGCGCCAGTAGACGGCGGCTATAGCGCGCAGGTGGGATCGGGCCATTATCGCGTTATCTGGCAGCGCTAACCGCGTGGTTGTCACGGCAGCGTTCGCGCTGTCGTGGCAAACGAACGCTCGAATTCCTCTGTTTTCGTTTCGCTATTCGACGCATTGGCAATGGTTGCGGTCGCGATAATACTCGTGACCGTGACGACGAGAGTAATGCCGTGGCAGAAGAAAGCGACGACGACAAAACAGAAGCCCCCACACCCCACCGACTTGAAAAAGCACGGGAAGAAGGGCAAGTCCCCCGATCCAAAGAGCTGACCTCACTGCTTATTTTGCTGGTGGGTGTGTGCATTATCTGGATTGGCGGGGAGTCGCTTGCCCGCAGACTGGCCGGTATGCTGTCGGCCGGATTACGTTTTGACCACAGTATGGTCAATGACCCTAACCTGATCCTCAGCCAAATCATCCTGCTGATTAAAGACGCGATGATTGCGCTGTTACCGTTGATTACCGGCGTCGTTCTGGTGGCATTAATCTCCCCGGTGATGCTTGGCGGCTTGATTTTCAGCGGTAAATCTCTGCAGCCCAAGTTCTCTAAGCTGAATCCGTTGCCGGGCATTAAACGCATGTTTTCAGCGCAAACCGGAGCGGAACTGCTCAAAGCGATACTGAAGTCCACGCTGGTGGGGAGCGTGGCCGGATTTTATCTCTGGCATAACTGGCCGGCGATGATGCGTTTGATGGCGGAATCTCCGATTACGGCGATGGGCAACGCCCTGGATTTAGTTGGCATGTGCGCACTGTTGGTGGTGCTTGGCGTTATTCCGATGGTGGGGTTCGACGTTTTTTTCCAGATTTACAGCCATCTGAAAAAGCTGCGCATGTCGCGTCAGGATATTCGTGACGAATTTAAGCAAAGCGAAGGCGACCCGCACGTTAAGGGCAAAATACGCCAAATGCAGCGCGCGGCCGCGCAGCGTCGCATGATGGCGGATGTGCCGAAAGCGGACGTGATTGTTACCAACCCCACGCACTATTCGGTGGCGTTGAAGTATGACGAGAACAAAATGAGCGCGCCGAAAGTTGTTGCCAAAGGCGCGGGGCTGGTGGCGCTGCGCATTCGTGAGATTGGCGCTGAACATCGAGTCCCTACGTTAGAAGCGCCGCCGCTGGCGCGTGCGCTATACCGTCATGCTGAGATTGGGCAACAAATACCGGGTCAATTATATGCCGCCGTTGCCGAAGTGCTGGCATGGGTATGGCAGCTAAAACGCTGGCGTCTCGCCGGCGGCAAGCGTCCACCACAACCTGAAAACCTTCCGGTGCCTGAAGCACTGGATTTCATGAACGAGAAGAATACTGATGGCTAATCTGGTCGCGATGTTGCGTTTGCCCAGCAACCTGAAATCCACGCAACTGCAAATCCTTGCCGGACCGATCCTTATCCTGCTGATCCTGTCGATGATGGTATTGCCGTTGCCGGCTTTCGTCCTCGATTTGCTGTTCACGTTTAACATTGCGCTGTCGATCATGGTGCTGCTGGTGGCGATGTTCACCCAGCGTACGCTGGAGTTTGCCGCATTCCCGACGATTTTGTTGTTTACCACATTATTACGCCTCGCCCTGAACGTCGCGTCGACGCGTATCATTTTAATGGAAGGACATACCGGCGCGGCGGCGGCGGGAAAGGTGGTTGAAGCTTTTGGTCACTTCCTGGTGGGCGGTAACTTTGCGATCGGTATCGTGGTCTTCGTTATTCTCGTCATTATCAACTTTATGGTTATCACCAAAGGTGCCGGACGTATCGCCGAGGTTGGCGCGCGCTTCGTGCTGGATGGTATGCCCGGCAAGCAAATGGCGATTGATGCGGATTTGAATGCGGGTCTGATTGGCGAAGATGAAGCCAAAAAACGGCGCTCGGAGGTGACGCAGGAAGCGGATTTCTACGGCTCTATGGACGGTGCGAGTAAATTCGTTCGTGGAGATGCCATCGCCGGTATTTTGATCATGGTGATCAACGTGGTCGGCGGTCTGTTAGTCGGGGTGTTGCAGCATGGTATGAGCATGGGTAGCGCAGCGGAAAGTTATACCCTGCTGACCATCGGTGACGGGCTGGTGGCGCAAATTCCTGCGCTGGTAATCTCCACCGCGGCGGGGGTTATCGTGACCCGCGTGAGTACCGACCAGGATGTAGGCGAACAGATGGTGACCCAACTGTTCAGTAATCCTAGTGTCATGCTGCTTAGTGCGGCGGTGCTTGGTCTTTTGGGTCTGGTTCCGGGCATGCCGAACCTGGTGTTTTTGATGTTTACCGCCGCGTTACTGGGTCTGGCCTGGTGGATGCGTGGTCGTGATCAAAAAGCTCCCGATGAGCCGCAGCCGGTGAAAATGCCGGAAAACAACTCCGTGGTGGAAGCAACATGGAATGACGTACAGCTGGAGGATTCCCTGGGGATGGAGGTAGGCTACCGCCTGATCCCAATGGTGGACTTTCAGCAAGATGGCGAGTTGCTGGGGCGAATTCGCAGTATTCGTAAGAAATTTGCCCAGGATATGGGTTTTCTGCCGCCGGTGGTACATATCCGCGACAATATGGATCTGCAGCCGGCCCGCTATCGTATTTTGATGAAAGGGGTGGAAATTGGCAGCGGTGACGCCTATCCGGGACGCTGGCTGGCCATTAACCCTGGTACTGCCGCCGGGTCACTGCCGGGCGAGAAAACGGTCGATCCGGCTTTCGGTCTGGACGCTATCTGGATTGAAAGCGCATTGAAGGAACAGGCGCAGATTCAGGGCTTTACGGTTGTTGAAGCCAGTACCGTTGTCGCCACGCACCTTAATCACCTGATTGGGCAGTTCGCTGCTGAGCTGTTTGGCCGTCAGGAGGCGCAACAGCTACTGGACCGCGTCTCGCAGGAGATGCCAAAACTGACAGAAGACCTGGTCCCGGGCGTCGTGACGCTCACTACGCTGCATAAAGTACTGCAGAACTTACTGGATGAGAAAGTACCGATTCGCGATATGCGCACCATTCTCGAAACGCTGGCTGAACATGCACCGCTGCAAAACGATCCGCATGAGCTTACCGCGGTGGTACGTGTTGCGTTGGGACGCGCCATCACTCAGCAGTGGTTCCCGGGTAATGAAGAGGTTCAGGTTATCGGCCTTGATACCCCGCTCGAACGTTTGCTTCTGCAGGCGCTGCAGGGCGGCGGCGGTCTGGAACCGGGTCTTGCAGACCGACTGCTGGCCCAGACTCAGGAAGCGCTGTCCCGTCAGGAAATGTTGGGTGCGCCGCCGGTCTTGCTGGTCAACCACGCGTTGCGTCCGTTACTGGCACGCTTTTTACGTCGCAGCATTCCGCAACTGGTGGTGTTATCGAACATGGAGCTGTCTGACAACCGCCATATCCGTATGACGGCGACTATTGGAGGTAAGTAATGCGTAAATTACTGTGGTTGTTGTTTTTTCCTCTGGTAGCGCAGGCTGCCGGAGAAGGCGCCTGGCAGGCCAGCGGTATGGGGATTACTTTAAATCACCGCGGCCAGTCAGCCTCGTCTTCACCTCTGACGCCCAGCCAGCCGGTCTCGGGGTTGATGACGCTGGTGGCCTGGCGCTATGAGCTCAATGGCCCAACGCCTGCGGGTTTACGGGTACGTTTATGTTCCCAGTCCCGCTGTGTTGAGCTGGACGGGCAAAGCGGGACCACCAACGGATTCAATAATGTTCCCGCCATCGAACCGATGCATTTTGTCTGGGAAGTACCCGGTGGCGGTCGCCTGATCCCCGCCTTGCAAGTTCAGAGCAATCAGGTGATTGTGAACTATCGTTAACGCCTCCCTTCATTCCGGCCAGCAGCAGAAACTGCTGGCTGCTTCGCAATTCTAGTCCGCCTCTTTGATTAAATAGAAACACTGTTTTATAAAATAGGTGACATACGTTGCCGGACTCTTTGTGCTGTTGCCATTTCACGAATACCCCTGGCAAAAATAGAAAGGTTTCACTTGCTGTTAGCTTTTACTGTGGCCCTGTAAGGAGGCCCAATGTCAAAGCGAGGATTGCGGGGCCTCCCAATAATGTGCAGGGGTAACGGCAATGAATACACGTAAAATTGGGTTGGTTAACTATTTTGCCTACGGTTCGGGGGATTTTTTAGGCGCAGGCACCACGGCGTTAACCGCGGCCTGGCTACTCTATTTTTACACGACGTTCTGTGGCCTGACGCCAATCGAAGCAACCTTTATCTTCGCTACCGCCAGGGTGTTGGATGCCGTTGTTAGCCCATTAATGGGTTTTTTAACCGATAACTTTGGCTCCACCTGGCTCGGAAAACGCTTTGGGCGACGCAAGTTTTTTATTCTGTTGGGGATACCCTGTGTCTTTAGCTACTCACTAATGTGGGTGGGTGATATGGGGTTCTGGTACTACCTGCTCACCTATCTGATTTTTGACGTGGTCTACACCATGATTCTGGTGCCATACGAAACGCTGGTACCCGAAATGACCGATGACTTTAAACAGAAAACCAAATTCTCCGGCGCGCGCATTTCGATGGCGCAAATGTCTGCCATTCTGGCCTCATTCTTACCCGGCGTTCTGCTGACGCTGTTTGGCAAGGACAACCCCGTCTCTTTTTTCTACGCCAGCCTGGTGTTTTCTGTGCTGTGTGCACTGATGCTGACCTTCGTCTGGTTCTTTACCTGGGAACGCCCACGGGAAGAGTGGACTGAGGCGGCGCTGCGAGCCGAAGAAGAGAAGAAAAGCCTGACCTTGAGTCAGAGTATGAACCGTTTATTTGTGGAACTGAGTTCAACACTGCGCATCCGTATCTTTCGCCAGCATTTAGGAATGTATCTTGGCGGCTATATTGCCCAGGACGTCTTTAACGCCGTCTTTACTTACTATGTGGTGTTTGTGCTGATGCAGGAAGCATCGATGGCGTCAAACCTGCTGGGTACGATGGCTATCTTCCAGTTTATTGCTGTTATCGCCATGATCCCATTGTGCATCCGTTTCGGACCTGCGCCGTCTTATCGCATGGTGGTCGTCCTGTTTGGCCTCAGTTCACTCTCCTATGCGGGGCTGTATTACGCCGGATTAAGCGATGTTTATTCTCTGTTGCTATTGGTTTCCGCCGTTGCGGGTTTAGGACGCGGTGGTATCAACTACGTTCCCTGGAATATCTACACCTATATTGCCGACGTTGACGAAGTGATTACCGGTCAGCGTCGGGAAGGGATCTTCGCCGGCATTATGACGTTAACGCGTAAAGCGTCGCAGGCGGGAGCGGTGATGCTGGTGGGGATTGTGATGCAGTTGTCTGGTTTTGTCTCCGGTCAGAGCGCACAGCCCGCGGCGGTCAGTCATACCATCCTGTTAATTCTGAGCTGCGGAACGCTGATTGTTCTGGCGATGGGTTTTCTGGTTTCCTTGCGCTTCAAACTGAACCTGCAAACGCACAGCACCCTGCGCGAAGAGACAGCAAAAATGCGCGAGTCCGGGCAACCCGTGCTGGAAGGACTTTCCGCTAAAGGACGCGCGACCGTAGAGATGCTATCGGGCATGCCTTATGAATCACTTTGGGGTAACAACAATATTGGTTACCTGAATCGTAATAAACCAGCGGCACCGAAACTGGAAAAGGGTGCTGTATTGAATTCGACATTGACAGAGGTTAAGTAAATGATTGTTTATCCGGTTAAACACAGCCCATTGTTGCGCCAGCCAGAACATTTTATTGCCAGGGATGAATTAAAAGCGTTGATCAAAAAGGTGACGCATAACCTGGTCAATATTCATGACGAGACCGGCGAGTTCTTGCTACGTCTGGATGACGGACGCGTTATTGATACCAAAGGCTGGGCGGGATGGGAGTGGACGCACGGCATCGGCTTGTACGGGATGTATCAGTATTATCAGCAAACCGGCGATGCTACGATGCGCGATATTATCGACAACTGGTTTGCCGATCGCTTTGCGGAAGGTGCAACGACCAAAAACGTTAACACCATGGCACCGTTTTTAACGCTGGCATATCGCTATGAAGAGACGCGTAATCCCGCGTATCTGCCGTGGCTCGACAGCTGGGCTGAGTGGGCAATGCATGATATGCCGCGTACCCAATTCGGCGGTATGCAACACATTACGCTGGCGGAAGAAAATCACCAGCAGATGTGGGATGACACGTTGATGATGACGGTCTTACCGCTGGCGAAGATTGGCAAGTTGCTCAACCGTCCCGAGTATATTGAAGAGGCAACCTATCAGTTCCTGCTGCACGTGCAAAACCTGATGGATAAAGAGACGGGGCTGTGGTTCCACGGCTGGAGCTATGAAGGACAGCATAACTTCGCCAACGCTCGCTGGGCGCGTGGCAACAGCTGGTTAACTATAGTCATCCCGGATTTCCTCGAATTACTTGATTTGCCGGAAAGCAATGCAGTGCACCGCTATCTGGTGCAAGTTTTGAACGCGCAAATCGCGGCGCTGGCGAAGTGCCAGGATGAAAGCGGACTGTGGCACACCTTGCTGGACGACCCGCAGTCGTATCTGGAAGCCTCGGCAACCGCCGGATTTGCCTATGGGATCCTCAAAGCGGTACGTAAACGCTATGTCGGACAAGACTATGCGGCTGTAGCTGAAAAAGCCATCAGAGGCATTGTGCAACATATTTCGCCGGAAGGTGAATTGCTGCATACCTCGTTTGGTACCGGGATGGGCCACAATCTCGATTTCTACCGCAACATCCCCCGGACCTCCATGCCTTACGGTCAGGCGATGGCGATGCTGTGCCTTACCGAATACTTGCGTAAGTATTTTTGATATCGGTGTCTGATGGCGTTGCGGCTATCGGACCCGCTTGTGCGTCGTCGTCCTGCGCAGCAAACAGATGATCCATGATTTGACGCATGACTGGTGCGGCGGTGACGCCATCGCTGCCGCCGTTTTCCAGAATTAACGCTATGGCGACTTTTGGGTTCTTATATGGCGCAAATGCGGTATAGAACACGTGGTCGCGCAGACGCACGGGGATCATTTTCGCATCGTAGGTCTGATTTTCTTTCAGGCTAAAGACCTGTGATGTGCCACTTTTCGCTGCAATGCCGTAAGGCGCGGTGTGAAAGAACTTATAACCGGTACCATTTGGCTCATTCGCCATGCCGAACATCGCTTGACGCACCAGTCCCCAGTAAGGGGACGAAGCAGAGGCAATTTGTGACGGTGCTTCGGGAGCCTGATACGGCGTGATGACTTTTCCGCTCTCTTCATCACGTAGCAGGTGAGGGGCGATAACCTTGCCGTTGTTAATCAGCGCGACCATGGCTTTAACCATCTGGATCGGCGTGGCAATCCAGTATCCCTGGCCGATGCCAACCGAAATGGTATCTCCCTGATACCAGGCTTTTTTATGCACTTTCTGCTTCCATTCGCGGCTCGGGAGCAGGCCGTTATACTCCTCACCAAGATCGATGCCGGTCGGTTTGCCATAGCCAAACTGGCTGAGCATGCTGTTAATACGGTCGATCCCCATCATATACGCCACCTGATAAAAGAACGTGTCGGCAGATTCTTCAATTGCTTTGGTGACATCCAGCATACCGTGGCCCGTTTTTTTCCAGTCACGGTAATGTCGCTCCGTGCCGGGGAGCGTCCAGGTGGGGGCGCCGAAGAAACGGGTCTGCGGCGTGATCACGCCGTCCAGTAATGCTGACATCGCCATATACGGTTTGACCGTGGAGGCGGGAGGATACAACCCCTGCGTGACGCGGTTGATTAACGGCAGGTCCTTATCCTGAAGCAGCTTGTTATAGTCCTGATAGCTGATACCTTTGACAAACGGGTTGGGGTCATAGCTGGGGTTCGAAACCATTGCCAGCACGGAACCGTCATGCGGATCCTCAACCAAAACGGCGGCCCGCTGGCCCACCAACAGACTCTCAATATATTGCTGTAAATGGAGGTCCAGCGTCAGATGGATATCTTTTCCGGCAACGGGCGGCACATCTTTGATCAGGCGTACGATGCGTCCGTGGTTATCAACTTCGACCTCCTGATAACCGGTTTTCCCATGCAGTTCATTTTCATAGTAGTGCTCGATACCCTGCTTACCGATATTGTGATCGGCGGCGTAGTTCTCTGTCAGGCCTTTTTGATCCAGCGCTTTCAGGTCGTTGTCATTGATTTTTGACACATAGCCAAGGACATGCGCCAGCGCTGCGCCATAAGGGTACTGGCGGTCTTCATAGCTATTGATATTGACGCCGCTGAAATGAAACTGGTTAACCGAGAAGCGGGCGATTTCCACATCGGTCAGCGCATTTTTTAGCACGACCGGGCGATAGCGGCTGCTGGCTTTCAGCGCATGGCGAAACTGGTCAATGTCATCAGGAGTGAGGTCAATGATAGGCGTGAGCTGCCTGATCAGGGCATTCATATCACTGATTTTATAAGGTGTAACGGAAATGTCGTACCAGGTTACGTTGCGCACCAGCGGGATGCCGTTGCGATCGTAAATCATGCCACGCGTCGGGGCCACGGGCAGCATTTTGATGTCGTTTGCATTCGAGCGGGTGGTGTAATACTGGTGCTGGCAGATTTGTAAGTTGTAGAGATTGTAAATCAGGATGCCAAAGCAGATGACCACCAGGCCAAAGGCCACCAATACACGCCGCTGGAAGAGTTTTTCCTCCGCCTCAAAATCTCTGAATGTCATTGACCCGTACCCGATTAATTCGCCGCCTCATGATACGGAGGCTTAAACGGGATGACAGGCAAAAAATGTTCCATATCTCTACGGAAATGTGTCATTCCTTGTGAGTTGTTACAGATGGCCTGTTACAGAAATAAAAAAGGCCTGAGTCCGAATTTCGGAGTCAGGCCTGATAGGTGAGCTGATTTACATACGTTCTACGGTTTCGATACCCAGCGTATCCAGACCCAGCTTCAGGGTTTTCGCCGTCAACTGTGCCAGTTTCAGGCGGCTGTTACGAATCTCTTCGTTTTCAGCGCTGAGGATTGGGCAGTGCTCGTAGAAGCCGGAGAACAGACCGGCAACGTCGTACAGGTAAGCACACATCACGTGCGGCGTACCTTCACGTGCAACAACGGTCAGCGTTTCTTCAAACTGCAGCAGACGCGCTGCCAGCTGAGCCTCGCGATCTTCACTGATAATCACCTGCGCATTTGCCAGCGCGCTTTCGTCGATATCCGCTTTACGGAACACGGACAGTACGCGGGTGTAGGCGTACTGCATATACGGCGCAGTGTTCCCTTCGAACGCCAGCATATTGTCCCAGTCGAAGATGTAGTCGGTGGTACGGTTTTTGGACAGATCGGCATATTTCACCGCGCCGATACCGACCGCATTAGCCAGTTTTTCCAGTTCGTCGGCAGGCATGTCCGGGTTCTTCTCCGCTACCAGACGGCGTGCGCGTTCCAGCGCTTCATCCAGCAGATCGGCCAGTTTAACCGTGCCACCCGCACGGGTTTTGAACGGCTTGCCGTCTTTACCCAGCATCATACCGAACATGTGGTGTTCCAGCGGCACAGAGTCCGGCACATAACCGGCTTTACGCACGATGGTCCAGGCCTGCATTAAGTGCTGATGCTGACGGGAGTCGATGTAATAAAGTACGCGGTCGGCATGCAGCGTTTCATAACGGTACTTGGCGCAGGCGATATCGGTCGTGGTGTAGAGATAGCCGCCATCTTTCTTCTGAATGATTACGCCCATCGGTTCACCTTCCTTGTTCTTATACTCATCAAGGAATACGACGGTAGCGCCTTCGCTTTCAACAGCCAGGCCTTTAGCTTTGAGATCGGCCACGATGCCAGGCAGCATCGGGTTGTACAGGCTTTCACCCATGACGTCGTCACGGGTCAGGGTGACGTTCAGGCGATCGTAGGTTAACTGGTTTTGCGACATGGTGATGTCGACCAGTTTGCGCCACATCTCACGGAAGTACTCGTCGCCGCCTTGCAGCTTCACGACATAACTCCGGGCACGTTCCGCGAAGGCTTCATCTTCGTCGTAATGTTTTTTCGCATCACGGTAGAAACCTTCAAGGTCAGCCAGCGCCATCTCGCCAGCATTTTCCTGCTGCTGTTTTTCCAGCCATGCGATGAGCATACCGAACTGAGTACCCCAGTCGCCGACGTGGTTGGCGCGGATAACATTGTGACCGAGGAACTCCAGCGTACGCACCGCAGCGTCACCGATGATGGTGGAACGCAGGTGACCAACGTGCATCTCTTTCGCTACGTTAGGTGCGGAGTAATCAACCACAACGGTTTGTTTAGCCGGTTGGGTGACGCCCAGACGATCGGAAGCCAGCGCCTGCTGAACGTGCTGCGCCAGAAATGCCGGATCGAGAAAAATATTGATAAAGCCCGGGCCTGCAATTTCAACTTTGCTGGCGATCCCGTTGAGATCCAAATGAGTCAGCACCTGCTCAGCCAGTTGTCGCGGCGCCATACCCAGTTTTTTAGCGACAGCCATCATGCCGTTAGCCTGATAGTCGCCGAACTGTACTTTTGCTGACTGACGAACCTGCGGTTCGCAATCTGCAGGCGCGCCTGCAGCAATCATGGCCTGACTGACTTTTTCTGAGAGAAGAGCCTGAATATTCACCGGAATACCTTACATTTATGAAGCGGCTTAAAATGCACCGCACCAGTTTAAGAATTAAGGGCGGGAGTATACTGCAAATGCCCGTTGCCGTCAGCATTGCGAGTATCGCCAGCAGCCTGAAATATAAACATTGTCATTACGTATAATTATTCATATTGCGCTTAAGAAAATCAGCAGTTGGTTGGGGCTGCGCAACAGGGTAAATTAGCGGCTTTGAATATGGATATGAGCTTTCATTATGGCGAACTGGCAAACAGTTGCAGAACTGCATGATATTTCCGCAGATTTACCGCATTTCATTCAGGCGTTAACGGATCTTTCCACTCGCCTTGGGCTGGATATCTCATCGCTTGAAGCCGATCACATTTCTCTGCGTTGTCATCAAAATACCACCGCAGAGCGCTGGCGTCGTGGGTTTGAACAGTGCGGCGAATTGATGTCAGAAAATATCATCAATGGCCGACCGATTTGCTTGTTCAAACTCGATGAGCCAGTTTGTGTGCAACACTGGCAATTTACTATCGTAGAACTGCCGTGGCCAGGCGAAAAGCGTTATCCGCATGAAGGTTGGGAGCATGTTGAAATTGTTCTGCCGGGTGAGGTGGAGACGCTGAATGCACGAGCGCTGGCGCTGCTTTCAGATCACGGGCTGAGCCAGCCGGGCATATTTGTAAAAACCAGTTCGCCAAAAGGCGAGCGCGAGCGTTTACCGAATCCAACGCTGGCGGTCAGCGATGGCAGTGTGACGATAAAATTCCATCCGTGGTCGATTGAGGCCATTGTGGCAAGCGAACGTCAGGAGTGAGTATGGCATTACTGGAAATCTGCTGTTACAGCATGGAGTGCGCGCGCACGGCGCAGCAAAACGGCGCGGATCGCATTGAGCTTTGCTCGGCGCCCAAAGAAGGGGGCTTAACGCCGTCCTTGGGCGTCTTGCGTTCGGTTCGCCAGTATATCTCGATTCCGGTCAATCCCATTATTCGCCCGCGCGGGGGCGACTTTTGTTACACCGACGGTGAATTCGCTGCAATGCTGGATGATATTGCAATGGTAAGAGATCTGGGGTTCTCAGGGTTGGTAACCGGCATTTTAGATGCAGAGGGTGATGTCGATATGCCGCGCATGGAGAAAATAATGATCGCGGCGGGACCGCTGCACGTCACTTTTCATCGGGCCTTTGACATGTGCGCTAACCCACTCAATGCGCTAAAAAAATTAGCTGATTTGGGCATCGCCAGAGTGCTGACTTCCGGGCAAAAATCAGATGCGGCGCAAGGTTTAACAAAAATTATGGAACTTATTGCGCAGGGGGATGCTCCAATCATTATGGCCGGAGCGGGGGTTCGCGCCTCGAATTTGTCCCTGTTCCTTGATGCTGGAGTGCAGGAAGTCCACAGTTCTGCCGGAGTATGGCTGGCTTCCCCCATGCGTTATCGCAATTCGGGGTTGTCGATGTCTTCGGATGCACAGGCGGATGAGTATTCACGCTATGCAGTAGACGGGGCGGCGGTTGCGGAAATGAAAGCAATCATTGCACACCACCAGGCCAGCTGATTTTTACCGTTGCATCATGTCGCCCAATATGATGCTTGCTCGTACCAGGCCCCTGCAATTTCAACAGGGGCCTTTTTTTATCCTGCATATTTCAAGCCGCAACGGAGCTGTCTGCCTTGCTGCAAGTTGAACTATTTTGCAGAAAGAGTGCTATCAGGCAAAAATGATTACGGCTTACGTGCAATCAATACCGCGCGTAATGGGGCCGGGTAGCCTTCCACCGTTTTGCTGTGATCGTTCGGGTCGAGGAAGTCGGCCAGTGATTCGGTTATCATCCACTCGGTGCGGCGCTGCTCTTCGGTGGTGGTGACGCAGACATCAGCAATGCGCACATCAACAAACCCACATTTTTCCAGCCAGTTTTTTAACGCCAGCGCAGAAGGAATAAAGTAAACGTTACGCATCTGCGCGTAGCGATCGCCCGGCACCAGTACGGTATTTTCATCACCTTCGACGACCAGCGTTTCCAGTACCAGTTCGCCATCTTTCACCAACTGATCCTTCAACTGCCACAGGTGTTCCAGCGGTGAACGGCGGTGATAAAGCACTCCCATGGAGAATACGGTATCAAAGGCGTTGAGCGCCGGAAGCTGCTCAATACCCAGCGGCAGCAGGTGAGCGCGTTGGTCATTGCCCAGCAGTTTACGCACTGCCTCGAACTGGCACAGAAACAGCTGGGTAGGATCGATGCCAACCGCCAGATGCGCCCCCGCGCCAATCATGCGCCACATGTGATATCCACTCCCGCAGCCGACATCAAGAATGGTGCGCCCGGTGAGGTCAGACAAGTGCGGCAGAACGCGATCCCATTTCCAGTCCGAGCGCCACTCGGTATCTATATTGACGCCGTACAACGAGTACGGCCCTTTACGCCATGGCATCAGGTTACGCATCAGGGTGTCGATACGTTTGAGCTGACCGTCGCTGAGCGGCTCATCGCTTTCGGCGGTAACGCTATGCAGTAAGTCCAGGCGATGCGGCGTTAGCTCGGGCAGAAACTCGACGGCATTTGACCACTGCTTAAACAAGCCGTGCTGATCGCGCTGCCAGGTCGCGATTTGCGCCGGGAGCGTTTCCAGCCAATGGGAAAGGTGATTTTTGGCAATCAGTTGATAAAAGTTACCAAAGTCGATCATGCGCTAACCTCAGCTTTCAGTGCCACCAGAGAACCAAAGTTAAAGCACTGGAACCACAATTCGCTGTGTTCAAAGCCCGCCTGATGCAGTCTCGCTTTGTGCGTTTCGACCGAGTCGGTCAGCATCACGTTCTCCAGCATGCTGCGCTTTTGGCTGATTTCCAGCTCGCTATAGCCATTTGCCCGTTTGAAATCGTGGTGCATGTTGAACAGCAGTTCGCCAACGTTAGCGTCTTCGAAACTGAATTTTTCAGACAGTACCAGCGCGCCGCCGGGGTTCAGCCCCTGATAAATCTTATCCAACAATGCCTGGCGCTCAGGTGGCTCAAGGAATTGCAGGGTAAAATTCAGCACCACCATCGAGGCGTTTTCGATAGTAATGTTGCGAATATCGCCTTCGACAACGTCAACCGGTGTCGGCGCTTTATAGGCGTCAATATGACGGCGGCAGCGCTCAACCATGGCCGGGGAGTTATCAACGGCAATAATTTTGCAATTCTCGTGATGAATATTGCGACGCACCGAGAGCGTCGCCGCGCCCAGAGAACAGCCCAGATCGTAGACCTGTGTGTTGGGCTGTACGAAACGTTCGGCCAACATCCCAATCATAGAAATGATATTGGAATAGCCAGGAACGGATCGTTGGATCATATCCGGGAAGACTTCAGCTACCCGTTCATCAAAGGTCCAGTCACCCAGACTGGCGATAGGCGCAGAAAAAAGCGTGTCGCGGTGAGACATAACGTAAAAATCCGGGAAAAATAAAGTGGCGTATTGTGCGCTAATGCAGGGAGAAAACCAACTCCCAGGGCATATACCAAAGATTCGCCAGCACCATTAGCAACAGCGAACACCAGGTCGCGCTCATGCCTGAACGGCGCCAGCGGAAAAGCCGGTGATGGAATCCGTAATAATGCATCAATCGTCCGGCAATCAAAATCAGCCCGCAAATATGCACCATCCACGTTTCTGCGCCGTTCATTTCCATAAATAACAGCAGCACCAATGCGACGGGAATATATTCCACCGCATTACCGTGAATGCGGATAGCGCTTTGTAGTTCGCTAAAACCTCCGTCACCATATGCAACGCGGTATTGCATGCGCAGGCGAACGACGTCAAAGGAGAACTTAATTAACAATAACGCACCCAATACGGCATAAAGCGCGCTTACCATACAAACTCCCTTTTAAAATGGCTGATGGCATTGACTATGATAGGTGGCATTTTCAGAAAAGAGAAGATTGCTGTGGAATAGACGGAGCTGATCCGATCTCTGGCAGGGCGCTGCGTAAATTTGCCCATAGCGTATCGACAAGCTCCGGGGCTTGCGCGATATCCGGGGTATGTAAAAACAGATACGGCGTTGTGGTTTGTTGCCATTGCGACAGCTTGGTCAGCCAGACGGCAAAAAGCGCGCTGTTTTGTGCCATATTATCGCTGCCGATAAAGCGTACCATCGGATGGTTTGCCGTCACCACCGCATGCACCGGAACCTTTGGCTTCTTGCGCTGGGCGTCGCGTATCGCTTCAGTATGTGGTATGGCGGCATGTACCGGTCGACTGTCCAGAATCACCCGATTTACCCCGCGCTCATGTAGGCCACGATTGAATAGCTGCTCTGTTTCGCCTTTGGCAAAAAAGTCCGGATGGCGAACTTCCACACCGTAGGTAAAGGATTTGGGGAGCGCATCAAGAAACTGCCACAAGGCAGGCAGGTCGTGCGGGCCAAAAGTCGCGGGTAATTGCAGCCAGTATTGTCCAATGCGTGATTCAAGTGGCGACATGCGCGTGAAAAACTCATGCACCAGGTCATCGCAATTACGCAGCGCGGCCTGATGCGAAATGGTGGCCGGAAACTTAAAACAAAATCGAAACGCATCGGTAGTCTGCGCATGCCAGCGGGTCACAATGTCGGCTTTTGGCAGCGCGTACAGCGTGGTATTGCCCTCCACACAGTTAACATGACGGGCGTTAGGGGTTAACTTACTGATTTTAATAATCCTCCCGTACTGCTCTCGTGGCTATGGGGCATCAATGGGGCAAAATCTGCCAGCTTCTGATTCAGCATTGCGATCTGCTCTGCGCTGCTGTCAGCCATCCATGCACCGTAAACATTGAACACCATCTGCGCGCTCGCATGCCCCATCTGACTGGCAATAAAACTCGGGTTTGCACCAGCAGATAATGACCAGCACGCATAGGTATGTCGTGACTGGTATGCCTTTCTGTGTCTGATCCCCGCGCGCTTAAGTGCCGCTTCCCATGAGTCGCCTACTGAATCGACCCGGTAGATAAATCCGACCTGCTTACTGCGTCTGACCACATGCGGGTTAAAGACGAATGTACACTCATGGTTCACCGAACGGCCGTACTCACGTAACTGAACTTCAATGTGATGTTGCCTGCCCAGCCTTGTCATCTCAGCCTGATTTTTCAGGATGCTGATTGCGGGCTGGATAAGATGCACCACCCGATCTGTGCTTGCCTCGGTTTTCGGTAGAGTGAACTCACCAAGTTTCGTATAATTACGCCTGACGGTAATTGTTCCCGCCTTCAGGTCGATATCTTCCCAGGCCAGGGAGACCAGTTCCCCGTGACGCATTCCTGTGTACACTGCTAATGACCACAGGTTTTTCGTCTGCTGATGCCGGCATGCATCTATCAGGCGAATAAATTCATCACGAGTCAGCGGATCTGGTTCTGCCCTGGCTTTTTTCAGAGGCTTAATTCCTTCGAATGGGTTCACCTCTAAGTAACCGTGATCCGCAGCAAACTGAAACATTCCGGCTATTGTCGTCATGTAATAATTCACAGTAACAACGCTTCGCCCCTTTGCTGGCTTTTTGCCGTTCCCCGGATTTTGATAACCGGTCAGCAACTCCTTCCTGATGTACAGCAATTCCTCTTTGGTTACCGTTGACACCAGTCGGTTACCTCCGATCCTTGGAACTACATTCCGTGCGACAGATTCATAGCGATTGAATGCGTTCGCACAGATTTCCATCCGTTTCAGATCCAGCCATTTCTCTTCAAGTTCTTTCACTGTAATTTCTTTTTTACTTACACCAAAAGCCTTGAGGTTAGGGGAGTCAGGAAACTGTGCTGCATAATCAAATGTTCCTGTGCGGATGGCAAAACATACCGATGTCCGCAGTTCTCCCGCTATCTTTCTGTTCTTAGCGGTGTCAGGGACACCGAGGCTTTCCCTGACACGCTTACCTTTAAAATTAAACCAGATGCGTAAAGTGCCACCGTGGTTTTCGACGCCTGTTGGATATGTGACTTTATCCATTGATACCTCCAGACGCCCAAGAGCGATATGAGCTTACCTTTTTCATGGCATCAAATCACCCTGGCTGTTTGTTTTTCATTGAAGCCACCCATGCATCGACCGCCTTCCGGTTGTACATGCATTCACTGGATGGCTTCGGGTTACCGTCAGGTGAAACGTGGATATATTCCCGACCAACCATCCAGCACTCTTTTCTGGCCCGAAGGATGGTGCCGGGCTTGAGCCCAGTAACCGCGATCAGAACACTTTCACAAACCCACTCGTTAGGAGCTAACTGAATAACATTGCTCATATACCCGCCTCACACCACGTCAAGGCCACGGCAGTGGCGCCACACATCAAACATCCGCTTTACTACTTCCCGACAGTAGAAACCGTCGCAATCCCGCGTAAGGTCGTAACGGCTCCCGTACCGTTGGCGCACCCATATTTCGAATGCCTTGTGCATTACTTCACCTCCGCAGATAACGTCGTTACAATTACATGCTGGCGCGCATTGGGTTTTATCAGGAAAACAGCCTTTTCATGCCTCAGACCGTATCCACCTTCACGTTCACAGCGCGCGACAGAAGCACACAAAGAGCGGGGAATACCTTTCTTGCTGGCATCAAATACCCAGGCGTTTTTGAGGTCGAGGATCAAATTTCCCACATCACCACCAATGCGTTCGATATAGCGTTCAATAGCGTGAACAGTCACCATGTAGTGGCGAAACTGAACACATCCGGAGGCGGTCATTATTGGCGTAATGGTGGTCATCACTTAACCTCCACGCCGATTCCGGCGATAACACAGGCTCGCTCGATAGCTTCTTTCACCCAGCACTTATAGCTTTCCGGATGGAATACTTCGTTTTTGCCCGTACCGCTCCAGAATGCCTTCGAGCTGATATCCGGCAGGGTGATGGTCAACGGCTTACCATTGGTGACATCGTTAACCTCATTCGTCCATTTCTCTCCAGTCTGTGATTCCAGTCGCTGCAATAATTCGCCAATGCTCAGAGGCGCGATAAGTTGCTGACGTAAACGCTCAATCTCTGCCGCCATGTAGTAACCTGTTTTGCTCCAGGTATCCACATCATCGCCGGTCATATCCGGTTCCATGGTCGCCATCAGAATGGCGTCGTGATAGTCCTGGCTGCCGCTGGTGATCGCAACGGCGTAGGCATCACAGTTTTCGCGCTTATGGATAAGCACGACAGGGTTCTGAATTTTGCTCATCGTGTCGCCTCCCGAACCGCTGTTTTATTGGCTCTAAGCATTTCCTTCGAACGGCCAGAAATGACTGTTTTCATCAGGAAGAAACCGCGGCGGTTGGCTACCACACCAGGATTACGCATCAGGACGGTATCGACTATCCGGACGTGTTTTCGAAACTCGAAGACGGTACTAATAATGGTTAGTGTGGCCACCGCACCTTTGTCGTGAATTTCAAGCTTCATCAGTGGGCTCTCCCTTAGATTGCATCACTTTACGGTGCAGTTCGAACACGGTCGATTTCATCGGCATGATTACCAACACCGGATTTCCGAAGAAACCGCTAATAGCGTCGGCAAGTAGGATCTGACATGGCAGTTCTGGCCCAAAGAATTTGAATTTAATGGGCGTTGATGCGAACTCCTTACCAAACATGCGATAAGGCAAAGCCAGCAATTCAGCAGCGAACGGAGGGAACTCAGCACACGGTTCTTCCTCTGTCGGCAGCAGCTTGCTAAGATCTGGAAACTTGCCTTCAACCAGTTCAAGCTCGTTATGCCCAACCGGGCGCTCGTAGTCGTCCATATGAGCAGCAATCCACTGGCTACCAATTTGCTGGAATACGGTTCCTTCTGCGTTAGTCGGGATATCACCGTGCAGGATAAATACGCCCTCCATTTCAGGTTTGCCGTCATGCTTCATCGAAACAGCCGCAATACCATTCGTTGCCTGTATATGAGTTGGTGTGATGTGTACACCTCTCATGATTTTTCGTTTGTCTTCCAAGTTGGCAACGCAGCACAGAGCGGCACGTAGCAAATCGGTATAAATAAACATGGCTTTCTCCTTAGTGAATCACGGAAGCTTCTGGCATACCGTTGGTGTTGATCATTCCGATGTAGTCATCGTGAAGCATCTCAAGCCCCTCGCGCCCAAAAGGGGACATCCTGAATCCATACCTGGGATCTGCAATCACCATGTCCTTGTACATGCGCAGCGCCAGCGCTGGACCTTCCTCAGCGCCGTATTTCTCGATCGCGATACCTTCAACATGGTTAGCAAGAGAAAAGCGCAGCGGGCCGGGGTAGATGCTCAGGTCGCCTTTCTTACCCGAGTAAATGACCGCGATATCAACGCCGCCGTCTTCGTTCGGGATTTCGATAGTGCCGTTCTTATCCTTCTCTTCATTGATAAATACCGTTGCTACCAGCCAGCGCCACAGAATGAGTTCTTTCTCTGCGCCTAAAGAAATCCAACCAGCTGCCACTGCTTCCATAATGCAGGCTAACCAACGCAGTCCTTCTGAGTTACGGGAGTCAAAGCGTGAACCATCAAACTGTTTAACCGCACCAGACCAGCCAATTATGCGGCTTCCGATTTTGATCCCATTTGGCGTAGTTTCTGGCGCTTCGTTATTGCTGCTCATCGAATACCCTCCGGTTTACTGGCCTGTAGTGCGTCAACCTCTTTAACGAAGCGGTCATGCATGGCGTCCCACTTCTCACACCACTTCTGCATGTCACGCTTAATGGCCAGAATGCGGCGAAGACGTCGAATACAGCGCTGGTGGGCTCCGATGTACTCAACTGTTGTGCCTCCTCGTTGCCAACAATTCAGTTCTGGATTGAGAGGGTGGACGGCCTGCACATCCGGGTAGCGCTGCTCGAAGCCGGAACGACTGAAAGCTTCGGTAGTCATGAAGAACGCCAGATAACGGATTGCAGTGTTGAGGGTGAAACATTTTTTAGTGCGCCCGTGTCGTACTGCCACGAACAAAGGGCCAACTGGCGTATCGTGTTTCTGTAACGCGAGGTCAATCGCGCTTACGGTACGGTTGTCAGTCATTCGATATTTCCTCAAGACGTAGCTCCATTTCGCGAGCCATTTCGATAAAAGTGTCCAGTGCGCAAATATGTTCGTCGTCGAGCAGACGGCGGTCGCATGTCACACGCCCTTTTTCGATGTAAAGAACCACGCGTCCGGTGAAATCCGGAAGCACATGCAGATCCACGTTGAGGACTGGGGGGGGGGATCTGCATTCCGTGAATAATTGTTTGTTGTGAGGCCATCAGTTAATTCCTCCACATACGTATTTCTCTTTCGCGTGTTTAATTAATTCCGCAAAAATCTCGTCAACAATCATCTTTCCGGTTTCGGTCAGATATTCGGTGTGTCCATTGATATCGACGCTTTTCATATACGTCTGGCGAAGAAATGTTTCCGCTTCTGTGTTGAATTCAGTCCGAGCCTGTTTTTCGAAGCGCAGCAAAAGTTTCATCATTGATTCTTCGTTAATCTCGATAACCTGGATATTGTTATCGGGCATATTTACGGAGAGGCAATAACCTCCTGTCTTGCGCTTCATTCGGTTTAATGTCGCAATAGCAACGCGGCGGCGATAAATTTCAATGGTATTGTTTTTCATTGTCATTACCGCCCGTAAGCCTTGCGCAGAAAAAGGTTTGCAATATGCAGATAACTATTTCCATAAGAGGCAAAAAGTTTTGCAGTATTGTGTGCTGCTTTATCTTTCAGAAACGTCATTATTGCCCCCCCCCCCTTTGAGGTGTTCTCCATGGTCATTTGGGTCATGAAGCAAAGCTCATTAAGTAATGAGGTGAATCTTCCTGCTACCTTCACATCAGTGCGTGTGATTGCTGGCATAAGTAACTGGGTAAATTCAGCACGCAGCTCATGCGCATATTTATTGGCACACTCTGCTGTTTTGTGGGATTTGTTTATGTAAAGAATGTCGTCATCCTGATTGGCTGGTTGGACTTTTTTATTCACGACTTCACTTCTGACGATAATATTCATTTGCATTTCCTCAGGGTGAGTGATGTCCCACCGATTAAGGTGTTAATTATTTATTGGCTAATTACGAGTTTATTTTTTCAGCTTTCTTGCTGATTACTTCTTGTAGCTCGTCGAGCTTTTCAAAAACGATAGTCAGAGTTCCTATTGCAGATAATTCCTGCGGAATGCAGTCCATCGCATTACAAACCGCCATTTTGCAGTTTCCGGCTTCTGTAGCCCAGTTGTTAAGCACGCCAGATGTTAATCTCTTGCTTGCCTCTGCGGATGAATTATTGGCGCAAGCGTTCCGGGTAATGCTTTCCGTGGGTAGCATAGTGACGTACTCATTAACACCATCCAGCGTTTTCTGCATCGAACGAATCAGGCATGCAATTGCGTTATCGGCTTCTGGCGGAAGCTCGTAGTTACGATAAATAACCTCAAGTAACGAGGTGTTTTCCACAATATCAGCTGCGACACTTTCGAGTATTTCGACGGGAGTTTTCATTTATTGATTCTCCCGCCAGCCATGACCAAGCTCATGGTTTAAGGTGGAAAGATTTTCTTTCAGTTGGTTGATGCAGATCTGTATAAGCGCGGCCGGTTTATATGCTACATCTGCATCAGATTCTGCGTACTCGAGTGCATTGATTACACGGTCAATATCCATCGCAACTTTGTGGATGGTACCGTTTTCGGAAAGAATTTGTTCTGTGCTCATCTCATTAACTCCGTAGGTTTTCGATGAAATTGAATTTAGCAAAATGGTAAAGGCGGTGCAATAGTGAAAAGCTAAATTATTTACTTTTATTGTTTATGTATTTGATAAATATGGAGATGAATTTATTTTATTCTTTAGATGAGGGCAAAAAAAACCGACCTAATGGTCGGTTGTAGTGGGGAAAAAAAAGGGGGGGGCTATATGTTGGGCATTTCATCATTGTCAACATACCGTGTATGTTTAACAATAGCCGATACATAATGCATTTTCTCAATATTGTCAGGACTTAAGGTGATAGGCCTATGATCACTATTTACACTTGAGAACTGAAAGTCACCATCACGAGTTTTACTCATGATTTTTATCATGTTATGACCATCTTTTGTTCGTACAAAAACCTCATCGCCTGTATGAACTTGAGTGTTTGGCTCTATGACTACGTACTCTCCTGATTGTATGCGAGGCCACATGCTATCTCCCTTTACTTTCAGCCCATAGGCATCCCTGTCCGCGCTGTACATTTGCAACCAGCCAGCGCGGCTCTCTAGCATATCGATCATTCCATCAATTCCAAGAATCGCTTCCCCTACAACTGGTACAGCTCCTGACCTAACGGTTCCGACATACTCCAGCTCATTTGTAGTGCTTTCGGGGGCATCATGCGGGATGTCTAACCAACCAAATGGACGCCCCATAGCTTGCTCTATCTTTCTGGCAATCTTATCGCCTATGTTTCGACTGTTATTACTCCCAAGCAATTGACTTAGCTGGGCGGGGCTTATCCCACACAGGTCCGCGAAGGCTGCTTTTGTCGTATGTCTGTCGCGCATGAGGAACTCAACAATGAGTTGCTCAAGGTTTGATTTACGTATGCTTTTTATGTCCATATCAAAATACTCTCATTATTTAGCAACATGGTAAATACACAAACTGCTAAATGATTATTGCATTTAATTTAGCAAAAAGCTAAAGTTGGTTCATTGCAATAGGAGAGCGTAATGAACAACCAGTTACTCATTTGGCGTAAGTCCTCAACGAAAGAACAATGGGCAGAGCTTGCTCAAAAATCAGGCACATCTTCCGGGTATTTGAACCTCATTGCATATGGCCATCGCAATGCATCTCCACGTTTGGCCTTGGCGATCGAAACTGCGTCTAAATCATTTGCAGATAAACCAGTTATTACAAAAGAGCAATTAGTTTTCAAGATCGCCCATGAGGCGTGACATGTCACAACGAACAACAGGAAGCTCAAAATGAAAACCACTATCAAAACATTCGACTTCAAGTCTGATGCTGGTGAGCTGCTGGCTTCAGTTCGGACCGTGCTGATTAACAACGTTCCGTGGTTTGTGGCTGCGGATATTGCCTTTGCACTTGGTTACAGCCAGACGCAGGCGATGACAAAGTTGATTGATGACGAGGATAAGGATACTCAAACCATCCTTATTGGATGTAACTATACAAATCAATCAGTTATCAACGAATCTGGGTTGTATGCTGCGATCATGGGTAGTCGCAAAAAGCAGGCCAAGCGATTCAAGCGTTGGGTAACTTCCGAAGTGTTGCCATCAATCCGCATGACAGGTTCCTACAGCATTACTCCGTCCAACGATCTCCCTGATTTTTCAGATGAGGTAGCTGCTGCCCGCGCATGGGCTGATGAACGAGAAGCTGCCCGTCGAGCACTTGGATACGTCGAGCGCCAGGCAAAGTATATCGAGCACCTCGAAAACCTCTTTCAGCCGGGTATGTCTCCTTGCCAGTTCTGTAAGCAACTGAACGGCGTCAACGTACAGCAGGTCAATGCGTTTTTGTTCGAACATAACTGGCTATATGACGACCAGCCAAAAGCTAAGTATCCGCGCTGGCGGGTAAATAATTATGCGCGCGACCTGTACCTCAGTGAGCGTTCTGGGCAGGTAGAGCAGGACGACGGTGATATGCGCGACACATTCAAGCCGATCCTGCTGCGAAAAGGGGCGGTGTGGATTTACCGACACTATCTCAAAGGTCATCTTCCGATGAAGAAACGCTGGGATGGCAAGTTTACTCACGATACTGAGTTAGCGGGTGCAGCATGAGCATGCTTTTTAATTTTCGCCCTCTGGTCATCAACCCTGAGCTTGCTATGCGCATCGGTCTGAACGAAGCGATCGTATTGCAGCAGGTTAACTACTGGATTAACGACAAAGAGCAGGGAGTTATCCATGCCGGTCGCCGCTGGGTGTTCAACAGCTATGAGTCGTGGGTAAAACAATTCCCGTTCTGGTCAGCAGATACAGTTAAACGCGCTTTTACATCACTCGTCAAACAGGGATGTCTCGATGTTGAGCAGCTCAATAAGTCCCTACATGACCGGACAAATTACTACACCATCAATCATGATTGCGAGTTGCTTAATGATGCGGAACAGGTGCCCTCATCGAACGGGGCAAGTTGCCCTGATCGACAAGTGCAGGATGCACCGATGGATGAGGGGAAAAACGCCCGCTCTCTAATGGTTACTACAACAAAGACTACTACAGAGATTAAAAACACTCTTGGTGCATCGGCTGGCGCCGCTACACCGACAGCCATTTCCGGAAGTGGTAAATCATCTGGAAAAACCAGTGGTACGAAACCAGCAGCGCGACAGGAATACTCTCCAGAGTTCGAAGCCGCCTGGCAAGCATACCCAAAACGCGCTGGTGGCAATCCGAAAGCAACGGCTTACAAACACTGGAAGGCTCGCATCGCCGACGGCGCTACGGCATCAGAGCTGCTGGCGGGCGTGCAGCGCTACGCGGCCTACATCCGCACGACGGGCAAGCTTGGTACTGAATACGTCAAACAGGCGGCAACGTTCTTTGGGCCCGATCGCCATTTCGAAGAAGCCTGGCAAACTCCATCAGCTCCCGGAGGTGGGCGTCGCAATGTGCTTCCGGTATCTGGCTTCAGTGAACAGGATTACGGACAAACAGACTGCAACTGGTGACAAGGGGAAACACAATGCTGAACATCAAACAACGCGAAGAAAGGGATTCACTACTGGCGAAACGCGAAGGACTTCGCGAGGAACTGGCGTTCGCTGTAGAACATAAAAAACCGTGGCAGTGGGGAAGTTGGGAGTCAGGCGAAGTCCACACCGTAGTGTGCGAAAAACATGGCGACTATGAGCGCATGTCGCTCACTGGTAAAGCGTTTCGTGGTACCGAAAATGTTAAACATTCCCTGTGCCCGGGGTGCGTGCGCGATGAGCTGGCGGCAGTCGATTCCGGGCTGCGTGCGTTGCAGGTATCTGACCTGCTGGACAACGTCGGGATCGCCCGCCGATTTGAGGGCTGTGAGTTTAGTAATTATCAGGCGGTTAATCAGGGTGCCGCAAAAAACCTTGCAGCCTGCCAGCGCTACGTCAACAGCTGGTCGGAGCGTCTTAACGCAGGAACGGGGCTGGTGATGACCGGGAACTGCGGGACAGGAAAGAACCATCTGGCGGTATCGATGGCAAAGAGCATTGTTCGTGAGTATCTGGCCAGTGTGCAAATCACCGATGTTATGCGCCTGACCCGTGCCGTAAAAAACACGTGGCGCCATGGTGCTGACAGTACCGAGGAAGACGTTATCGAGCGTTTCGCATCACTGGATCTGCTGATTATCGACGAGGTGGGCGTGCAATTTGGTAGTCCGACGGAAATGACCATCCTGCAGGAGGTTATTAATGCCCGTTACGAGAGCGTACTTCCGACAATCCTGATCAGCAACCTGACCTTTGAGCAACTGAAAGAGTCCATTGGTGAGCGCATCGTGGACAGGGTTACCGATGGTGGACGAAACCGCCTGGCATTTGGCTGGGAAAGCTATCGCGCAATTGCTGCAGGGGTAACCGCATGATGACTCCGGTATGGAAAAATAATGATCTGGAAGGTGCGGTAATTGGCGCGATTTTTCTGCGCAATACCGATCCTGAGGTTCTGGGCATTCTTTCCCGTATGCCGGCGAGCGCATTCTCTGTCCGTCAGTACCGTGAAATATATTCCGGCATTTGTCGTCAGGCTCGGGGGACCGGAGTGATAGATCCGCTGTTGCTGTGTGAGATCATGCCAGAACACAGCGCAACGATACTCGAGTCAAGCCGTATCGCATGGGCTAAATCAGCTCTGACGTATTACGTTTCCACACTGGAACGTAATGCTGCCGTTCGTGACGCCGAGGCTGTAATCGAGACAGCGTTGGCTGGCATTCGCAATGCTGCCAATGGTGAAAACGCAGTCGAAGCGTTGAAAGCCGCGCAGGAGGCCATGGCTTCAATTTCACTCACTCCTGATACCGTTCAACCTGTGCATATTGATGAAATCTTACCTGCAGTAATTGACCGGGTAGATGCAAGAAATCAGGGGCTGGAAGAGGCCAAACCGCTGATGACCGGCATTGAAGAACTGGACGCTAAAACCGGCGGCATTGAACCGACAGATCTGGTCTTCATCGCGGCTCGTCCGTCGATGGGGAAAACCGAGCTGGCACTGGACATTATCGATAAGGTATCAGAGCAGGGGCATGGCGTACTGTTTTTCAGCATGGAGATGGCCAACATCCAGATTGGCGAGCGAATGGTATCTGCTGCTGGTGGTATGTCAGTGTCCAGGCTCAAAGCAGCCGCGAAGTTTGAAGATGAAGACTGGGCAAGGTTATCTACAGGTATCGGGCATCTTACCGGGCGCAATATCTGGATGGTCGATGCCACAGATCTGACGCTTGAGCAGATCGAGCAAACGGCAACCAGTCATCAGATTTCTCATCCAGAAACCGCGCTGGTGGTTATCGATTATCTGTTACTCATTAAGATCCAGAGCACGGCACGCTATGACCTCGCAGTGGGTGAATTGTCGAAGGGGTTAAAGCGCCTCGCTAAAACAAACCGCACTCCCGTTCTGGCGCTGAGCCAGCTTTCGAGAGGCGTGGAATCCCGACTTAACAAACGCCCTATGAACTCAGATCTGAAGAACTCAGGTGAAATTGAGGCAGATGCTGACATCATCATGATGCTCTATCGCGATGAAGTTTATAACCCCGAATCACCGGCAAAAGGGATCGCGGAAATTAACATCACCAAGCAGCGTAACGGCGTTCTTGGGACCGTATATCGCCGTTTCTATAACGGGCATTTTCTGCCGATTGACCAGGAAGAAGCGAAATCAAAATCAGTATCGCAGCAAAAATCACAACCGCGTCGGTATGCAAAAGCTTAAGGAGCCAACAATGGATCGTCTAATTCATGAAATGTCCTATTTGTTCACCAAAAAGCGCTTCATTGAGCTACAGGAGTCCGCACGAGACATAGCTATCAGTCATAGCGACTATCCCGAATGCTTTGGTCTTATTGCTGATGCAATTGATGAGTTCCTTGGAGCTACGCCTGAGGATGATTGGCGTGAGCGTGAAAAAATATTTATGCACTACGTTGCAATGCGCGCGTTATCGCTATGGGGAAACGGCGGTAAAGTTATCGATATCCAGTGGGCACACCCTGGCTGGTTTGGCACCGCTGAGAAGGGAGATACCATTCTATGAAACTGGAATCATCACTCAAACATTTCAGCCCTCAGGGGATGCTCATCAGCGACAGCGTAAAAGGCACCTCTCCGGACCGCCTTACAGGAACAGATGTAATGGCTGCCATTGGTACCACCAGCAGCCGTGCGCGGTTTGGTCTGGCAGCCTTCTTTGGTAAGACCGGGATCAGCAAAAGCGATGAACAGCTCGCAGTTCAGGCCCTGGCGCGACATGCGATGGAGACAGCTCCAAAGAACGTGCGCAAAGCTGCTGGTGGTGAGTTCGGATGGTGTATGCAGATGCTGGCACAATTTGCCTTTGCTGAATACTCCCGTTCAGCAGAAACCAGCGTGACGTGTCACATCTGCTGCGGTACCGGGCGAACAAACCGCGAGCAGAGTACCCGCAAAGTTTCGTACCCATGGGGTAAAGCACCATATTGGGCTAACCGCTCTCGTGCCGTTCGTCCGTCTGACTGGGAGCACTGGACTGAGGTAACAGAGGTTGTACCGGCCGTCTGTGATAGTTGCGAAGGCAAGGGAACAATCAGCGCCCGCTGCCGTTGTGGCGGAAAGGGCAAGGTACTGGACCGCATCGCGACAAAAGACTGCGGCGCACCGGTTTTCAAAACGTGTGAGCGTTGCAGCGGCGAGGGGTATTCCAGAGTGTCATCTGCGACCGTTCACCGGGCTATCCTTAAACGTCTGCCGGATCTCCATCAGTCCTCATGGTCTCGTAACTGGAAGCCATTCTATGAAATGCTGATTGATGTGCTGCACAAAGGAGAGCGTCATGCATCATCAGAATTTGAGAAAGCAACAACTTATTGATGCGATCGGAGCAAATGGCGACTCTTTTTTGCACGTTGGTGTTGACTTTGCATAAAACTGTCCTGTATGCTTTCCATCGTGGGATATTACGCCTGCACGAAATCAAGCCCGAGGTTAACGCCCTGGGCTTTTGTGTTTCTGTAGGATAAGAAAATGCACGAGTAAAACGGACAGACCGCAGCCGTTAGGCAAAGCAGCATTCATGATGCTGCCCTGAGTCGCTATTGAGCGAGCCTGTGTAGTGATGGGTTAAGGTTCATATATCAAAATAAACTCCGGTAAAGCAGCGCGAACGCCAGACGCGCACTGGTAATAAGTGGTGATGACGCGACAGCACCTCAAGGGCATGAGCGTGGCCACTCCGGGAGGTGGCAAAGAATTTATAGCCTCGCTTTTGCGGGGCTTTTCTATTTCAGGCTCACGGGAATCATCCGCTACGTGCTTTGTTGATAAATCCAGCCCGTGAAGCCTGACCCTTTTCATACACACAGCGCCATCCGAAAAATCGGAGGTGAGGCTATGACCAGAATGAGCACCATTTACAGCAGACTTTCATATGGAACAGGCACCACGCTGACCGGCTGCGGTGTATCAGCGAAGGCATACGCCGAAACAGCTAAAACAGCAAAAGAGGTGTCCTGGATGTTGGCCGACAGAATTGCAGGGTTAAGCCTGAGCGACTGGGCAATTATTGTCGGTATCGCATGCACTGTAATCACCTGTGCAGTGAACTGGTATTTCCGCTGGAAAGAACGGGAGGATCGGCGCAATGGCTATGCCACCAAAGCTGAAGAATAAACTGAGCGCAGCGGTCGTTGGTTTGATTCTTGCGGGGGCTTCCGCGTCCGTTATTCTCGATCAGTTTCTGGATGAGAAAGAGGGTAACATCCTGACATCATATCGCGACGGCGGCGGACTCTGGACCATTTGCCGTGGCGCCACGATGGTTGATGGTAAGCCGGTAGTACAGGGCATGAAGCTGTCAGCTGAGAAATGCGCCCAGGTAAACGCCATTGAACGCGATAAATCGCTGGCGTGGGTTGACCGAAATATCAAAGTGCCACTGACCGAACCGCAGAAAGCAGGCATTGCGTCATTTTGTCCCTACAACATCGGACCCGGAAAATGCTTCCCTTCTACGTTCTATAAGCGCATCAATGCTGGCGACCGTAAAGGTGCCTGTGAAGCGATACGCTGGTGGATTAAAGACGGTGGCCGCGATTGTCGTCTGACCAAAGGCCAGAAGAACGGTTGCTATGGGCAGGTAGAACGGCGAGACCAGGAAAGCGCGCTGACGTGCTGGGGGATAGACCAGTGAACAGAAGCCTCGTTATTGTTGGGATGGCAGCAATCATCTTCATCGCGGTGCTCTGTGTACTACTGGCGCGCAGCAATGCAGCGCTGACCACGTCAGAGAGTGACAACCGGATACTGCGCAACGATAACGCACTGCAGGCAACGGTGATAACTACCCAGGCGTTCAACTTCAACCGGTTTAACCAAGTAGCGGAGAACGCCAGTCGCCTGAACTCGCTGATTGATGCCGGAACAGAAAAGACCGTTATCGAATACCGGGAGATTCTTCGCTATGAAAAAACCTGTGATCTTCCTGTTCCTGCTGATGTCGCTGGTGGGCTGCTCAACTACGCGAACCGTTTACGTGCCAGCGCAATGCACCCCGATACCGGGGACACTGACGCAGCCGATGATAGTACCGCTGCCGCCAGCTCAATAACCTATTGTCAGGCCGTTCTCTGGATTCAATCATTACTTGCAGAGATAGAGAAGGGTAACAACCAACTGGCAGGGATTAGGGATATTGAGGAAGGGAGACATTAGAAATAGGGCCACTTAAAGGTAGCCCAAACGATTCGATTAAGATTTAGAAAGTAGGGCTACAACTCTTTTATGTAACTCTTCTGCATAACCTTCATTTACTGGGTTTTCAAACTCCACAGGCGGCGCTGATTTAATAGCTTTATCGTAGCTATCGCCAAGCATACCAGGCTGTTTGGCAAGGGAGTTCCAAGCTGTGGATATCGTGGTAATAGCAATTCTTGCTGCATGCTGATCTAAAAGTAGCTCTTCAATAGTTTTTTCGAGTTCATCAATGCGTTTCTGCAGATCTGTCATGAAATTACCTCTAAAGGTTTGTGTAAATGAGCTGCGATTATATCATTTTGGTGTCAGCAAAAGTGATGTCCAGATAGGAGTCCTGAACCATTTTATTTTGGAGAAATTATGCAGGTCACTATCGATGGTGTCCCATACGCGCCTGTCTGCAATTCGGTGTCACGCATAGGAATAGCAATCACAACGCATAATCGCCCTGACGTATTGAAGCGGGCACTGGCGCAGCATCAGCAATATTTACCGCCCGGCGCGCTGGTGGTCGTCATTGATGATGGTTCAAAACCTTCAGCGGTAGTGTCTGACGGCGTGCAGCTGCTTCGCCATGAAACATCACTCGGCATTGTCGCCTCGAAGAACGCCAGTCTGAGCGCGTTGATGGATGCCGGGTGCGAGCATCTGTTTTTGTGGGACGACGACGCATGGCCGATTGCCGATGGTTGGCATATTCCGTATATCGAATCATCTGAGCCGCATCTGGCGTATCAGTTCCTCGACCTTGCCGGGCCGCGCAAGCTTAACGATCTCGCGGTACTGTATCGCGACGATGAGCACGTAGCGTACACCGGGCAGCGCGGCGTAATGCTGTATTACCATCGCAGTGCTATCGAGCGTGTTGGTGGCTTCGACTGGGTTTATGGTCGGGGCATGTACGAGCACAGCGACCTTGCCCTGCGTATCCATAACGTTGGCCTGACTACCTGGGCTTATGCCGATGTAACTGGTTCCGAAAAGTTGATTCATTCGCTCGATGAACATGAAGCCGTAGACCGTTCGGTGCCAACGGCAGACCGGAAAGCGCTGGTGGAACGTAATGTGAAAATCCACAACGAACGGCGTGATACCGGGTACACCGGTTACGTTGAATACCGGAAGCAGCGCGACGTGGTAATCACTACGTTGCTCACAAGTCAGCCTGACCCGCAGCGCGGTACGAAAATGGCGGCCTCGCCTGACATGCTGAGCAAATGGGCGGCCTCGCTTCGCCAGTGTGGACGTATAGCGCTGGTGGATGAACTTCAGACGGCCCCGGCAGACGTTGAGCTGTACCGCGTTCCTGACGTGAAGATGAATGTTTACTTCCGGCGCTGGCTGCATATCTGGCAGCACCTGCGCGATCATCCTGAGTATCGTTACGTCTGGTGTACCGATGGTACCGATGTCGAAATGCTTCGCGCGCCATGGGAGGAAATGGAGCCCGGTAAGATATACGTCGGTTCAGAACCGAAGACATACGCCGACGCTTGGGCAAAGCAGAATCATCCGGAGCGTATCTATCAGGAGTTCATCGAAGAGCACCGCAACGATGTGATGCTTAACGCTGGACTGCTGGGTGGCACCCGCGCTGATGTAATGGCGTTCGCTCACGGCATTGTCCGTCTTTACTACCGGATCGAGAGTTATCGTTTCTGGAAGAAAGAGCAGGCTGGTGCCGCGGTGGGTGACATGCTGGCGTTTGGAATTGTCGCGAAGTCATTCGCTGACCGCCTGGTCACCGGGCCTCTGGTACACACCGTTTTCAAAACAGACGGGATCGGTAAGGAGGACGCGTGGTGGAAACACAAGTGAAGTTTGTTGTGGTTGGTCACCACTCCCGTTTTGCCTCAGCTGCATTGCTGGCTGGCGAACTTGGCGCACACCTGCTTATCGATGAAGGGAATCACGGTGCGAACTGGAATCACCGGCGCGCCATCGAATGGGCCGCTGAACAACCTTGCCGGGTAGTAGTGCTGGAAGACGACGCGCAGCTGGTGCATGGATTCACCGAAAAAGTAACTGACTGGCTGATACGCTTCCCTGACGACATGCTGAGCTTTTATCTCGGTACCGGCCGACCGCCGCAGTATCAAATACAGATAGCTGAGCGGCTGATTGTAGCGGACAAGACCCGCGCCGATTACATCACGCTACCGCGCCTGCTGCATGGCGTATGTTACAGCGTACCGCAGCAACACATAGAGAAGGTGCTGGCCCGATGGGACAGCAGTAAAGCAGCAGACTATGCCGTGGGTGATGCCTACGGTGGTGCAGTGGTCTACCCGTGCTATTCACTGGTTGATCATGCCGACGGTGAACCGGTAGAGCGTCATCCAGACAGAATACCGCGTACAGAGCACCGCCGGGCCTGGAGGTTAGCGTGAATAATGAACCACGCATCTATGGCAGCAAATGGGACCGCGCACGTCTGGTCTTTCTTAAAGCTCACCCATTATGTGTGATGTGCCAGGAGCAAGGCAGGGTGACAGCGGCAACGGTCGTAGACCACATCATCCCCCACAAGCTGAAGGAGGCGTTGCGGTCTGGTGATCGTGACGCCATCACTAAGGCGCAGAAATTGTTCTGGAGCCAAAGTAACTGGCAAGGGCTGTGCAAGCTACACCACGACTCGACAAAGCAACGTATCGAAAAGCGTGGCACGCTCATCGGGTGTGATGAGAGCGGCATGCCCCTCGATCCCTCATCGCACTGGTTCAAACGAGAGTAATTCTCAACATTGACACGAAAGGACGGGGTGGGGGGGGGGGTAAAACTTCAACTCCCCCACCGCAAATGACCGCCGCTCGTCCTTTCTGTGCACAACCGCGAAATGAAAAGTTTTTTTCTGGGAGGTTCCGATGGCAGGACGTCGCCCGAAACCGACCCACCTCAAAGTGGTTACCGGCAACCCGGGCAAACGCAAACTCAACGATAAAGAGCCGACCCCGGCGCGGGAAATTCCGAGCCCGCCAGCGCACCTTACCGACTGGGGAAAGATGGCCTGGGGCAAACTCACCGTGCTGCTGGATGGCATGGGCATTTTGACCGTTGCCGATACGCTGGCGCTCGAACGACTCTGCGATATTTACGCCGATATTCTGCAGTTGCGTCTGACTATCGCCGACGAGGGCCGGACCTATACCGTGCAGACCGACGGCGGATTTTTGATTAAGGCAAACCCGGCAGTATCGATGCTGGCCGACGCGGATCGCCGCTTTAAAAGTTACCTGGTTGAATTCGGCCTTACCCCTGCCGCCAGGACGAAGGTGAAAGTTGATGGTGGAGAAAAAGAAGAAGACCCGCTCAACCAGTTCTTCGGTTGACCTTGCCACGCAGTACGCGATGGATGTGGATTCAGGCAAGGAGATCGCCGGGCCTGATATTCGAAACTCCTGTAAACGACACCTCAAGGATTTGGAGTCCTGCCACGCCCGCGGGCTGATGTGGGATGTTGCGGCGGCGCAGCGTGCTATCGACTTTTTCG
Organism: Citrobacter sp. RHBSTW-00599; assembly: GCF_013784065.1. Taxonomy (NCBI): domain Bacteria; kingdom Pseudomonadati; phylum Pseudomonadota; class Gammaproteobacteria; order Enterobacterales; family Enterobacteriaceae; genus Citrobacter; species Citrobacter sp. RHBSTW-00599. The sequence goes on from NZ_CP056717.1 coordinate 2,175,691, forward strand.
CCAAAGTGCTGAAGCTCAACGGCGGGGAACATGAAGGTAAGCCCTTCAACCTGCTGCCGTGGCAGTGCTTTATCGTGGGCTCAATATTCGGCTGGAAAAATTCAGACGACTATCGACGGTTTCGCATGGTGTATGTCGAGTCCGGCAAAGGTTCTGGCAAATCGCCGCTGGCCGCAGGCATCGCCCTTTATTGTCTGGTCGCCGACAAAGAACCGCGCGCAGAGGTGTATGCCGCCGCCACGAAAAAAGACCAGGCCATGATCCTGTTTCGTGATGCGGTGGCGATGGTGGATCAATCACCGGCGCTGGCACAGCGAATCAACAAATCAGGCGGGGCCGGGAAAGAGTGGAACCTGGCGTTCCTTCAAACGGGATCATTCTTCAGGCCAATCAGTTCTGACGACGGTCAGTCAGGCCCGCGCCCCCACTGCGCGCTGATTGACGAAATACACGAGCACAAAAACAACCAGGTGGTTGAGATGATGCGCGCCGGGACGAAAGGCCGGCGGCAGGCGCTGATTTTCATGATCACCAACAGCGGCCACGATAAAACCAGCGTCTGTTATGACTATCACGAGTACGGTCGTAAGGTCGCCGAAGGCTCGATTGATGATGACAGCTTCTTCTCCTTCATCTGCTCACTCGACGAGGGTGAGGATCCTTTCAAGGATGAAAGTTGCTGGAAAAAGGCTAATCCTTCGCTTGGACACACCTTCACCGATCGCTATCTGCGTGAGCAGGTGACACAGGCACGTGGCATGCCGTCGAAAGAAAGCATCGTGCGGCGCCTGAATTTCTGTCAGTGGGTGGATGCCGATAATCCATGGATGAGCAGTGATGTCTGGATGGCGTGTGAAGACGATTTCGATATCCAGGAACTACAGGGCGAAGAGTGTTACGGCGGTCTGGATTTGTCCGGTTCGCGTGACCTCACGTCGCTGGCGCTGTATTTCCCCAAAAAGCGCAAATTGCTGGTGGAATTCTGGACTCCGAAAGACACGCTGGCGGAAAGAGCGAAAACGGACCGTGTGCCATATGACGCCTGGGAAAGAGCAGGGTTTATCCACACTACGCCGGGCAAGGCTGTGAAATATGGCTTTGTTGCAGAGCGTATCGCCGACCTTTCGCAGCTGTTTTTCATCAAGGCGATAGCGTTTGACCAGTACCGTATCAAATACCTTGAGCCTGAGCTGGAAGAAGCGTCGGTTTCAGTACCGCTTATCCCGCACGGACAGGGTTATTACAAGGCACAGGAGTCCGGCTTGTGGATGCCTCACTCGATCGAACTGTTCGAGCAGCGCCTGGATGATGGCGAAATCATTATTAAGACCAATCCCTGCCTTCGCTGGAACGCAGCATCTGCCGTAACTGAGGCGGATCAGAAGGAAAACCGCATCTTTGCCAAGAAGAAAAGCACCGGTCGTATTGATGGCGTGGTGGCTTCAGCAATGGCAATAGGTGCATCTGAAGGCGATGTCACTGACGAAGGTGATATTGACGACTTCTTCTCACAACCGTTGAGCATGTGATGGACGATACAAATTACAGCATTGATCTGCGCACAAATAACGGCTGGTGGGCGCGGGTGGCGTCGTGGTTCGTTGGGGGACGGCTGGTGACACCTGAACAGGGATCCCAGACCGGGCCTGTTTCAGCCAGCGGCACCCTGGGCGATTCTCAGATTACGGATGAACGCATCCTGCAGATATCAACCGTCTGGCGATGTGTCTCTTTGATTTCCACTCTTACCGCCTGCCTGCCGCTGGACGTATTTGAAACCGACAAAGAGGACAACCGGAAAAAGGTTGGCCTGAGTAATCCGCTGGCCCGCCTGCTGCGTTACTCCCCGAATCAGTACATGACGGCGCAGGAGTTCCGGGAGGCGATGACGATGCAGCTGTGCTTCTACGGCAATGCGTACGCCCTGGTTGAGCGAAACTCCGTTGGGGATGTGGTCAGCCTGCTGCCGCTGATGTCCGCCAATATGGATGTCCGGCTTGAAGGAAAGCGCATTGTTTATCGCTACCAGCGTGACAATGAATACGCCAATTTTTCTCAACGTGAAATTTTCCACCTCAAGGGGTTTGGCTTTAACGGCCTTACCGGCCTTTCTCCCATAGCACATGCCTGTAAATCAGCGGGTGTAGCGGTGGCGATGGAAGACCAGCAGCGGGAATTTTACGCCAACGGTGCCAAATCGCCCAAAATCCTCACCACAGGCGATCGTGTGCTGACCAAAGAGCAGCGAGCACAGCTGGAGGAGAACTTTAAGGAGATTGCTGGCGGTCCGGTGAAAAAACGCCTCTGGATCCTGGAGGCTAACTTCCAGGCCCATGATATTGGCGTCAGCCCGCAGGACGCCGAGACGATGGCTTCCCGCAAGTTTCAGGTCAGTGAGCTGGCCCGCTTCTTTGGCGTGCCGCCGCATCTTGTTGGTGATGTCGAGAAGAGCACCAGCTGGGGTACCGGTATCGAGCAACAGAATCTGGGTTTTCTCCAGTACACCCTGCAACCCTACATTTCCCGTTGGGAAAACAGCATCCAGCGCTGGCTACTCAAGCCTGATCAGGTTGGGGTGTATCACGCAGAACACAATCTGGACGGTCTGCTGCGCGGTGATTCAACGTCCCGCGCTGCCTTCATGAAAGCGATGGGCGAAGCGGGCCTGCGAACAATCAACGAAATGCGCCGAATGGATAACTGCCCGCCATTGCCGGGCGGCGATGTCGCCATGCGCCAGGCACAGTACGTGCCCATCACTCAACTCGGTAATGACAATGAGCCCCGCGATGACGGGGCTTAATTTTTATGGGGGCCACGATGCCTGACATCATCAAAACGCTTTCTTTCGACGAAACGGAAATCAAGTTTGCCGGCGACGGCAAGCAGGGCATTTTCGAGGGTTACGCCTCCGTGTTCGGCAACACCGATTCGGATGGCGACATCATCCTGCCGGGAGCTTTCAAGAAAACCCTGGAAACCCAGACCCGCAAAGTGGCGATGTTTTTCAATCACCGCCAGTGGGAAATCCCGGTGGGTAAGTGGGACAGCATCCAGGAAGACAGCAAAGGCCTGCTGGTGCGCGGCCAGTTAACGCCCGGGCACAGCGGAGCCTCCGACCTGAAGGCCGCCATGATTCATGGCACCGTTGAAGGCATGTCCATCGGTTTTTCGGTGAATAAAGATGATTACAGCATTGCCGCTAACGGCGGCTGTATTTTCAGCAACATCTCCTGGCTGAGAGAAATCAGCGTCTGCACCTTCCCGGCGAACGAGCTGGCGGGGGTGGATTCGATGAAGAGCATCGACGGGATCGAAACCATTCGTGATGTGGAGAGCTGGCTGAGGGATTCAGTCGGACTCAGTAAGTCACAGGCTGTAGGGCTGATAGCCCGCTTCAAATCCGCTATTCGGAGTGAGTCTGAAGGCGACCAAACCAAACTCGACATCAGCGCTCTGCTAAAGAGCATCACCGACTTTAATCCGACAGCAGGAAAATAAATATGTCAGAACTTGCACAAATCCAGAAAGCCCTTGAAGAGTCCCAGACCAAACTGAAGGGGCTCTTCGATGAACAGAAGCAGCAAATTGAACAGAACGGCACTGTTTCCAAACAGCTGCAGGATGATATGGCGAAGGTTAACGACGAGATGACAAAGACCGGCCAGCGCCTGTTTGATCTTGAACAGAAACTTTCCTCCGGCCCTGATAATCCGGGTGAGAAAAAATCCTTCTCCGAACGTGCCGCTGAAGAGCTCACCAAGTCCTGGAACGGCAGCAAATCTCGTTTCGAGGCGAAATCCTTCAACAAATCCCTCGGCAGTGATGCTGAATCCGCCGGTACGCTCATTCAGCCGATGCAGGTGCCGGGTATTGTGATGCCTGGCCTGCGCCGCCTGACCATTCGTGATCTGCTGGCGCAGGGGCGCATCTCCAGTAACTCGCTGGAGTATGTGCGTGAAGAGCTTTTCACCAACAGTGCCGCCAGCGTGGCGGAAAAGGCGCTGAAGCCTGAATCCGACATCACCTTCAGCAAGCAGACGGCCAACGTAAAAACCATCGCCCACTGGATCCAGGCATCCCGCCAGGTAATGGACGATGCGCCAATGCTTCAGTCTTATGTCAATAACCGCCTGCTGTACGGCCTGGCGCTGGAAGAAGAGCGTCAGCTGCTGAACGGTGATGGCTCTGGTGATGATCTGGAAGGTATCAACCATGTGGCCACGGCCTACGATAGCGGCCTGAATGCCACCGGCGATACCCGCGCGGACATTATCGCGCATGCGATCTTCCAGGTGACCGAATCCGAGTTCAGTGCATCCGGCATCATCCTCAACCCGCGAGACTGGCACGGCATTGCTTTGCTGAAGGATAACGAAGGTCGCTACATCTTCGGCGGCCCGCAGGCGTTCACCACCAACATCATGTGGGGTCTGCCAGTAGTGCCGACCCGTGCGCAGGCGCAGGGCACCTTCACCGTCGGCGGTTTCGATATGGCCTCGCAGGTCTGGGATCGCATGGATGCCACCATTGAAGTGAGCCGCGAGGACCGCGACAACTTCGTGAAAAACATGCTGACCATTCTGTGCGAAGAACGCCTGGCGCTGGCGCACTACCGACCGTCTGCGCTTATTAAGGGCAGCTTTGCAGAATCCGGCAGCTGATGGAGGGGGCGGGGAAACCCGCTCTTTTGCCTATGACCATAGATGTACTAAGCGTCGTGCCGATTGAAGAGCTCAGGCAGCACGTTGAGATGGATACCGACGATCGCGATGCGGTGATTAAGCGATACGCGCAGTCGGCGCTCGATTACTGCCTGCGCTGGTGTGATGACCCACGCTGGAAACTGGCCGCAGATATTCCCGCGCCAGTGGTCTCCGCCATGCTGCTGGTCTTCGGTGATTTGTTCGAGCACCGCACCAGTCAGACAGAGGTACAGCTTTATTCCAATGTGGCGGCCGAAAATCTGATGTTCTCCTGCCGAAACTGGCGTGGCGTTGCTGAAGAAGAGGAGGGTTCCTGATGGAGCCAGGCCGCCTCCGGCACCGTATCCGGATAGAAGTTAAAACAGATGAGCGTGACAAATTTGGTCAGCCGATTGGCTGGAAAAGTCTGGGCGTCTTCTCTGCTGATATTCGTTCCGTCACGGGGCGGGATTTCATCAGCGGCAATGCCGAGCGCTCGAACGTCACCACGAAGATTTTCATGCGGTATAGGGAAGATATCAGAGCCACCACCACGCGGCTGATAGAAATACGTAAGGGTGCTGAAGGCCGGGTTTTCACGGTAACTGCTCCGCTTCCTACCCGGGACCGCCGAAACATCGAAATTCTGTGTATGGAGGATTTCACTCGTGTTTCCTGACCTGAAAAGCGCTATCGAGGCGTTGCTGGGAGTGAACGTTTATCCCCTGATTGGCCCGCAAACCGAAAGCGAGTTTGTCACGCTTCAGTTAATAAGCGACCCGCCAATCACCTCCGGCACCATCCGGACAACGCTTGCCGCTGTGCGCTATCAAATCAGCTTCGTTTCTTCCCTGTACAGCAGGGCTGAAGAAATGGACAAAGCGTTGTGGGATGCCTGGGAGCCTATCCGGCACGGCTATATCGACGGTTATCCGGTTCAGTATGTCGAGCGGGAAGGCGTGAGAGAAAGCTTTGACAATGATGATGGCGGTAAATACCGGCGCGCCCGGGATTACATTTTCTACTGTCCGGAGGGGGCCTCATGATCCGTATGGAGGTGCAGGGCCTGCAGGAGCTTGAGCGTCAGCTGCAGGCGCTGGGCGAAAAAGTGGCAGGTAAGGTGATGTCCGCCGCCGGTAAAGAAGCGATGCAAATCGTACAGGAGGATATGCTGCAGCATGCGGGGTATGACGAAAGCAGTAATGGCCCGCACATGCGCGACAGCATCAAAGTCAGCTCCCGTAACCGCATGAAAGACGAACGCTGGCAGACGGTGGTCACCATTCGCGTCGGCCCATCCAAAGAACACACCATGAAAGCACTGGCCCAGGAGTTCGGCACTGTTAAGCAGGTTGCCGATCCATTTATGCGCCCGGCGCTGGATTATAACCGCGCAAAAGTCTTGCGTATTCTCGCGGTCCGACTCCGTGAGGGAATCGAAAATAATCGCTAATGAGGTAATAAAATGCCAGATACTGAAAAGAGCTCACCGGAATACGCGATGCTCCCCGCGGGTACGGTCGTTAAATGGGGGCAGACAGGTGAAGATGTTGCGGATTTCCAGCCGCTTGTGAACTGTAAGGCTCTGGGGGCTACCGGGGCAACCGGTAACTTTGTGGACTGCACCACGCTCATCGATAAGAGTAAGCAATTTATCAGTGACCTGCCAGAAGGCCCGGAAAAGTCGCTTGGCTTTGTTGATGACCCGTCAAACACCAGCTTCACCGACTTCCTGAATGCCGCTGAGCAGCGTAAGACGATTCAGTTTTACGTCGAACTGCCAAACGGTCGCACGGCAACCATGATCATGGCGCTGTCCGGCTGGCAGCTGAATGAAATCACGGCCCCGGCCAGTGAAGTTATTCAGGTTACTGTGAACGGCAAGCAGAACAACATCACCTGGGGTTATAACACACCGGGTAGCTGATCGCCGTTTCGCTGATGCAACCCTTTCAGGCCGCCTCTCTGGCGGCTTTTTTAATGGAGAATTTTGATGACTGACCTGAAATCGCTTTTGCTGGCTCCCGAGAATGCTGCTCAGCCGGTGAAAATCCTGGGCGCGGACGTGTTCATTCGCCGCATCACTGCTTTTGAAGCAGAAGCGTATGACGAAAAACAGACGGAGCTGCGCGCCGAAAACAATTCCCGGGGGATCGCTATCGAGACGGCGGCGTTCATCCTCAGTGCGCTGGTTGACGAAAATGGGGTTCCGGTTCCGGCTGAAAATCTTCCCGCACCGGATGAACTTCTGAAATCGCGCAGCAACGCGGCCCTGGTTGAAGCGGTGAAAGTCATCACCCGACACAGCTGGGGTACGCTGGAGGACGCGAAAAAAAACTGATGGACTCCCCCTGGTTGATGGCAATTTTCAGCCTTGCCGATCGCCTCGGGGAGCCGGACCCACGAAAAATTGCCAGCTTACCAGCTGAAATTCTTCTTCACTGGCAGGCCTGGCTTTCCCTGACGGGGAACGCCGTCGAAAACAACCCAGCACCACCACCAACAGAAACCCTCCCGCCTGTTACTGATATGGCAGGCCAGTGCGCTGACGTAATGAGGATCCTCGGACGATGAGTGATGTTGCAAGCCTGTCGGTTGCCCTGCACCTGAACTCTGCGGCGTTTAAATCGCAGATCACCGACGCATACCAGAAAGCTGGGCAGGCCAGCAAAAAATTCAACGGGCAGGCGACCGCGCAGGCAAACGAGCTGGCGGATGCCATCTCAAAAACGGTCAGCGCAGCGCGGTCTATTGGCTTCCCGGCGGCGAATGCCGATCAGTTCTCTGGCGCCACCCGCGGTGCCGGGCAGCTGAACTTCGTGCTGCATGAGGTGGCAGCCGGGAGTAATGTTGCCAGCAGCAGCATCATCAATGCGCTGATCCCCGCGGTTCACTCCCTGAAAGGGCAACTGGACGGCAGCGCCGGCGGCTGGAAAACCCAGCTGGAAGCAGCCAAAAATGCTGCGGCAGAGCTGGCGTCGGCGGCACAAAGTCAGATAGCCGTCGCCCAGGCCGAACGGCAGGCGGCCATCAACAAAGTGGCTATTGCCGAAAAAACGATTGCAGCCGCAAAGGCACAGCGTGACCAGGCGATCGCCCTTGACGAGTATTATGCCAAACAGGCCGCAGTGAATAAGCAGTTCGGTCTGAATGTCAGTTATCAGGATGAGCACCTGAAGAATGAGCGGGCGATCCTCGAAGCCAACAAGCTCGAAGCCAGCGGCCTGGAGAAACTGAAGGCTGCAAAAGCTGGAGTGGCCGCTGCTGAGTTGGCGGAAACAGGCGGTAAAGCGGCACTGACAGCAGCGACTGAAGCCGCCGCAGCAGCAAATACCCAGTTGACAGTGTCACAGCGCATTGCCGCGACGAGTAGTCGGGCGCTGGGTGCGGCTATGAGCCTGCTGGGTGGGCCGGTTGGCATTGGCCTGACTGTACTTGCTGCTGGTGGAACGTACCTTTACAGCGAGTTCAAAAAGGCTGAAGAGCAGACTAAAAAACTTAATGCTGCTGTTTTGGATCTGAATACATCCTCTCTTGTTTCTGCAGATGATTTGAAACGGCTCAATGGGCAACTTGGGGATACTGAAAATTCGGTTGATGCTGTAACGGCTGCAGCGAAGGGCGGATTCAGCGGTCAAATGCTGACGGATGTTGCTACTCTGGCAAATGCTTACGCCGAAGCAGGCGGAAGTGCTCAGGATCTGGTGAATAGTCTGACGGCACTTCGTGGTGACCCTGTTGCGGCCATGCAAAAACTGACCGCACAAGGGGTGGCGTTGACTGATGCCACTATTCAGCAGGTGATTGCTCTCAATAAAAGTGGCGATGCAGCGCAGGCGAGTCAAATCATTATTGAAGCTGCACTGGAGGCATCCCGGGAGCGAGCAAAAGAACTTGGCGTTGAGGTTGATAAAACAGCAGGGAGCGTTAACAACCTTGGAAATACTTTCGCTGGTATGGGTCTCCAGGCATCGAAGGCCCTGATTGATAGCTCACTGTATTTGAAAAAGCTTCAGGATGATGTTGACTCGGCCAGCGCCAGATATATTGCTGCAAGTAAAGCTGGCTGGGCTCAGGCTGAAAATACCCGCATCAAAAATGCTGCCGATCTTAAAAATTACATCGATGCCGGAACAAGTGCTGCTGATAAGCGTGCCGAGGCTATCAAAAAGCTGAACAACAGCATTTATGCATCAGGGTCAGATGATTACAAGCGGATCCTGAAGGGCATTAACGACGAGTACGACAAGGCTGCTAAAAAAGAACAGCCGAAAGCGGCTAAACCTGTTAGTGAGAGCGCAGGGCAGCGCGCACTTGAGCAGGCTCAGCAGCAAAATGCCGTGTTGCGCGAGCAGGCACAGAGCAGCGATAAACTCACTGCATCAGCCAGTCAGCTTGCTGCATTCAATGAGAAGATTTCGCAGCTCAAAGGCCAGCATCTGACCGCTGATCAGCAGAGTCTGGTCAACATGCAGGGTCAGATTCGGGCCCAGTTGCAGGCGAACGCGCTGCTGGAGAAGGAGGCCGCGCTCCGGAAATTATCGGAGAAGTACCAGCAGGAAAGCCGCAAATGGCGGGAAGAGGCCAACGCTATGAAACGGGAAGCGGATCAGGGGCTGGGTAAATACAGCCTGTCTGATCGAGAGTCCGCTGACGCTGAAGCCAGGCTTGCTATTACCAATCGTTTTGAGCAACGCCGCGCCGCGCTGGAAAATGATTTCACCGATCACAGCTCAGCTGAGTATCAGGCCCGCCTGGCCGACCTTGAATCGGCCAAGCAGCGTGAACTGCAGATCACCCAGCAAAGCGTTGATGACAAGCTGGACGCCGAGAAGGATTACACGGCCGGCTTCCGGCGCGGCGCGAAAAACTGGGTGGACAGCGCCCGCGATGCAAACAGCCAGATGGCGGGCTATGCAGGCAGCCTGTTTGACGGAATGACTGATTCGCTTGCAGCGTTCGCCACGACCGGAAAGCTTAATTTTAAAAGCTTTACGGTTTCTATTTTGTCCGACCTTGCGAAAATCGCTACCCGTATTGCGTTGTCCAGCGCGCTACAAAGCATCTTTGGCGCTGTTACATCGTCTTACGCCGGAGGAGGAAGCACGCCATCCGGTGCGTATGACAATGCAGCGTCTGGTATCAATTTTAATGCCAAAGGCGGCGTTTACGATTCCCCTTCTCTCAGTGCCTACAGCGGCGGCGTCTACAACTCGCCGCAGGTGTTTGCTTTTGCAAAAGGGGCTGGCGTGTTCGGTGAAGCAGGACCAGAGGCGATCATGCCGCTCACCCGCGCGTCGGATGGTTCGCTGGGCGTGCGGGCAACGGGGGGAGGAGGTAATGCAACCAGCGGCGCGGCACCGCAGGTGCATATCGTCATTCAAAGCGATGGTAATACCAGCACGCAAAGTACCGGCGGCTGGGAGCAGTTCGGCAAAGAGATCGGCGCATTTGTGGATCAGCGCTACCGGAAACTCATTAATTCAGATTTGCGCCCGGGCGGCGCTATCTGGAACAGCACCAGCGGGAGGCGATAATGGCGCTTGAAACGTTTGAATGGAGCCCGCGTGTTAATCCGTCTCAGGACGTGACCATGCGTACCCGCAAGGCGCAGTTCGGCGACGGTTACATGCAGGTTTCCGGGGATGGAATTAACCCCCGTTCCCAGCAGTGGGATTTAACCTTCATCGGCCTGGAGTCCACTATCCAGGCAATAAAGCAATTTCTCGATCGCCACGAGGGCACAAAAGCCTTTTTCTGGAAGCCACCGCTGGAAGATTTGGCGCTCTGGCGTTGCGAGGAATATAAACCTTCGCCGATGGGCGGCGGCAACTGGTCGCTCACTGCGACATTCATACAGGCCTTTAAACCATGAGCATTAACGCTGATTATCAGAAGCTTGAACCCGGTAATGCTGTGCGACTGTTTGAAGTGGACGGCAGCGCCTTTGGCGTGGCTGAGGTTCTGCGTTTCCACGCTTACAACATTCCCCACACAGAACAGGAAATTCTGGCGGCCAGCGGCGATGAGTCGAAGCTGCCCGCTAAAAGTATCTGGTGGCAGGGGGCGGAATATTCGGCCTGGCCCTGCCAGATAGAAGAAATCGAGACGTCGACAGATGGCAGCTCTGCGCAACCAAAGCTGTCTGTAGCAAACCTCGACAGCTCGATCACCGCGTTATGCCTCGCCTACGACGATATGTTGCAGGCGAAGGTCACCATACATGACACGCTGGCGCAGTATCTCGATGCGCAAAACTTTGATGGCGGAAACCCTTCAGCCGATCCGACACAGGAAAAGCTGAAGGTGTTCTATATCGATGCCAAAAGCAGCGAAACGAATGAAACAGTCGAGTTCACGCTATCCAGCCCGATGGATTTGCAGGGGCTGATGATCCCGACGCGCCAGCTGCATTCGCTGTGTACCTGGTGCATTCGCAACAAATACCGTACCGGTGATGGCTGTGATTACGCTGGCACCCGATATTTCGACAAAAACAATAACCCGGTTGATGATCCATCGCTCGATGAATGCAACGGCACGCTAACGGCCTGCAAACTTCGGTTCGGTGAAAATAACGAACTCTCGTTTGGTGGCTTCCCGGGCACGTCTTTGATCAGGAGCTGATATGCGTCAGAAAACCATCGATGCGATTATGGCGCATGCTGCAGCTGAATATCCTCTTGAGTGTTGCGGCGTGGTGGCGCAGAAAAGCCGCGTTGAACGTTATTTCCCGTGCCGGAATCTTGCCGCGGCGCCAGAGGACAATTTTGTCATTTGCCCCGAAGACTACGCAGCTGCTGAGGACTGGGGAACGGTGATCGCCATCGCTCACAGTCACCCGGACGCCACAACGCAACCTAGCGAACTGGATAAAGCGCAATGCGATTCAACGCTTTTACCCTGGCACATCGTAAGCTGGCCGGAGGGAGATTTACGCACCATTCAACCGCGCGGAGAATTGCCGCTGCTGGAGCGTCCGTTTGTGCTTGGTCACTTCGACTGCTGGGGGCTGGTAATGAGCTATTTCCGGCAAACGCATGGTATAGAGCTCCACGATTACCGGGTGGATTATCCCTGGTGGGAAAACGACTATCCGGACAACTTCTATCAGGATTGCTGGTATGAGTGCGGATTCCGTGAATTCGACGGGCCACCGAAACCCGGCGATATGGTGATCATGCAGGTCCAGGCTGATAAGTGGAACCACGCGGGAATCCTGCTGGAGGGTAATATGCTGCTGCACCACCTGTATGGACATCTGAGCCAGCGCGTGCCGTATGGTGGATACTGGCAGGAACGAACGATGAAGATTCTACGTTACAAATCTCTGTGCTAACCTTTTGCAAAATGAAAAAAGAGGTTAGGGATATGAGGAAGTTTCTTTCGATATTGGCGTGTAGCCTGATTATTATTGGTTGCACACCTTCTGAAAAGGATTTTATTGACATGGGGGAGTCCTTAGTCAAAGACACCCTTAAAGATCCGGACAGCGCTAAGTTTGAATCATTTTTCCGTGATTTTGGTGAAAATACTGGATATGTTTGCGGTCATGTGAATGCTAAAAATTCATACGGCGCATATACGGGTAAAAAACCATATTATGTGCGTATTGAGGTCAAAGATGGGAAGGTCAATAATCATGGACCAATCATCATTATTAATGACCAAGACCAAAAGAAAATCGATTCCTATGAGTCAATCTGTCAAAAGGACTGATGTGCGATGAAAAAGATTATCCTCCCAATTTTTATCTTCTTGCTGATGGGGTGTTCTGTTTCCTCACTGGAAGAACAAAAACCTATTTTATCAGAGCATTCAACAAAAACTGTTGATGAGGTCAACCGTTGCCTTGCTCCTAAATGGGTGGAGCTACGTTCTTCAAGCTCCAGCATACCCACTGAATCAGGATACAAAATCACAGCATCAGACGATATATTCGGTGCTCTTTCAGTAGTGAATATCGATAAATCAGCTACAGGCGGAAGTGACATACAGGTTTATGCCGTCGCGAAAGGATGGAACGACCACTGGGCTACTGCCGCCAGATCATGTCTTTGAAAAAGCCAAAAATAATCTAAGCCATCTTCGGGTGGCTTTTTTTATGGGGAATGAAAATGTCAGAGGTTATGACCCGAATTGAGCTCGGCGGTGTTTTGGGCAAAACCTACGGGAAGGTTCACCATCGCTTAATAAGAACAACCGCAGAGGCGATCAACTCTGTTACAAAAACAATAGACGGGCTGGAGAAATTTTTGATAACCAGCAAAGCAAGGGGCCTGACCTACGCCGTCTTTAAAGATAAAAAAAATATCGGAAAAGATGATTTTGGTTTTCCGGTAACAGGGGAGGTTATTCGAATTGTCCCTGTGGTGATCGGAAGTAAAAAAGCCGGGGTATTACAGACAATTCTTGGCGCCGTGCTCGTCGTTGTTGGGGTAGCCATTGGCTATTTCTCAGGTGGCACTCTATCAGCTGTGGGGTACGGGGCTGCGAAATTCGGTGCGGCCATGATGCTGGGGGGGGTTGTCCAAATGCTATCTCCTCAACCTGCAGGTCTGGCCAGCAAACAAAGCGCAGATAACCGTGCATCCTACGCGTTTGGTGGCGTAACAAACACCGCGGCGCAAGGTTACCCGGTGCCGCTCCTGTATGGCCGCCGGCGGATAGGCGGAGCGATTATTTCTGCGGGAATTTATGTCGAAGATCAGCAGTAGGTAACTAACCTTTTTTTTCTGGCCATCCTCGGGTGGCTTTTTTTATGGGCGCAATATGGCTACAGATAAAGTGTTAAAGGGCCGCAAGGGCGGCAGCTCCAGTTCCCGAACCCCTACCGAACAGCCTGATGATCTGCAATCTGTAGCGAAGGCAAAAATCCTCATTGCGCTTGGGGAGGGGGAGTTTGCAGGACAGCTAACTGGCAAAGATATCTACCTGGACGGAACGGCGCTGGAGAATGCCGACGGCTCCCAAAACTTCAGCGGAGTGACGTGGGAGTTTCGCGCGGGAACGCAGGCGCAAAAGTATATTCAGGGTATTCCCGGTACCGAAAACGAGATCAGCGTGGGAACTGAGGTATCAAGCGCCACAGCCTGGACGCGAACGTTTACCAATACGCAGCTTTCAGCAGTTCGCCTGCGTCTGAAATGGCCATCGCTTTTCAAACAGGAGGACGACGGTGATCTGGTCGGTTACTCGGTCAATTATGCGATTGACCTGCAGACGGACGGCGGCGCATGGCAGACGGTACTCAATACGAGCGTGACCGGAAAAACGACGTCTGGTTACGAGCGTAGCCACCGTATTGATTTACCGCAGGCTGGAAGCACCTGGACAATCCGCCTGCGCAAGATTACCCCTGATGCCAACAGCGCGAAGATCGGCGACACGATGACGCTGCAGAGCTTCACTGAGGTGATTGACGCCAAATTACGCTATCCAAACACAGCGTTACTCTACATCGAATTCGATTCCAGCCAGTTTAACGGCTCTATCCCGCAGATCTCCTGCGAGCCCCGCGGCCGCGTTATCCGCGTTCCGGATACCTACGACCCTGAAACCCGCACTTATAGCGGTACATGGACCGGTGCGTTTAAGTGGGCATGGACGGATAACCCTGCGTGGATTTTTTACGATCTGGTTGTTTCTGACCGGTTCGGCCTCGGGCACCGTTTGACCGCTGCGAATATTGATAAATGGACGCTTTATCAGGTTGCCCAGTATTGTGATCAGATGGTACCAGACGGCAAAGGGGGCAACGGTACCGAACCACGTTATACCTGCAACGTGTACATTCAGGACCGGAACGACGCCTACACAGTCCTGCGTGATTTTGCTGCTATCTTCCGTGGCATGACCTACTGGGGTGGGGATCAGATTGTGGCCCTGGCTGACATGCCGCGCGATGTTGATTACAGCTACACGCGTGCTAATGTTGTTGGCGGTCGATTCACCTATTCGAGCAGTACCACGAAAAGCCGCTACACCACAGCGCTGGTATCATGGTCAGATCCAGGTAACGCCTATGCTGACGCGATGGAGCCGGTATTTGAGCAGGCGCTGGTGGCCCGGTACGGATTTAATCAGCTGGAAATGACAGCCATCGGCTGTACCCGTCAATCAGAAGCGAACCGAAAGGGGCGCTGGGGTATTCTCACCAACAACAAGGATCGCGTTGTTTCGTTTGATGTTGGCCTGGACGGAAACATTCCGCAGCCGGGATACATCATCGCCGTGTCAGACGAGCTTCTGTCCGGCAAAGTTATGGGCGGCCGCATCAGTGCTGTTAACGGTCGCGTGATTAAACTTGACCGCGTAGCTGATGCAGCAGCAGGTGATCGCCTTATTCTCAATCTTCCCTCCGGTGTGTCACAGAGCAGGACTATTCAGGCGGTTAACGGGGAATCAGTCACAGTCACCACGGCATACAGTGAGACACCACAGGCCGAAGCTGTATGGGTGGTTGAGTCAAATGAACTCTACGCCCAGCAGTATCGTGTTGTCAGTGTCTCCGATAACAATGATGGTACCTTCTCGATTACCGGCGCATGGCACGACCCGGATAAATATGCCCGTATCGATACCGGAGCCATCATTGACCAGCGGCCGGTGAGTGTGATCCCACCGGGTAACCAGTCGCCGCCTGCGAACATCGTGATCAGCTCCTTTTCCGTGGTTCAGCAAAATATCAGCGTCGAAACGATGCGCGTGAGCTGGGACCAGGCGCAGAACGCTATCGCCTATGAAGCGCAATGGCGCCGCAACGACGGGAACTGGGTTAACGTGCCGCGCAGCTCCACCACGTCATTTGATGTATCGGGTATTTATGCCGGGCGCTACCTCGTGCGTGTGCGCGCTATTAATGCCTCTGAAATTTCCTCTGGCTGGGGCTACTCCGAAGAGAAAACGCTTACGGGCAAGGTGGGAAATCCGCCGAAACCTGTCGGCTTTGCGACAACGCCGATCAACTGGGGGATTCGCCTGAACTGGGGATTCCCGGCTAACACCGGGGACACGCTGAAAACGGAAATTCAGTACACCGCAAACAGTGATTTCTCAAATCCGCTGCTGCTGAGTGATGTGCCTTACCCGTCATCGGAATACACGCAGCTCGGACTGAAAGCGGGGCAGGAGTTCTGGTACCGCGCGCAGTTGGTCGATAAAAGTGGGAACGAATCAGGGTATACCGAATGGATTCGGGGAATGTCGAACGATAACGCCGATGATTATTTGGGTGATATTACGGACGATTTTCTGTCTTCAGAAGATGGTGATCGGCTGACGAGCGACATTGATACCAACATAGAGGGCATCTTGCAGAATGCTCTGGCGAACCACGGAACTGTTGAACATCAGTTCGCGCAGTACGGCGAGGTCAGGGCCGACATTCTGGTGGTGAAGACCACGATCGCCGATGTGAATCAGGCAATGGCAGAAATGTCCACGCAGGTGCAGGCGCAGCTTAACGACGTAACGGCGGCGCTGGAAGACAAGCTGACGGCGGTAGTGGATGCCACTGGTGCATCGGCAATCTACACGCTTAAAACGGGCGTGCGTATCAATGGCGTGATGTACAACGCCGGGATGAGCATTGCTGTACTGGCGGAGGCCGGTAAGCCGGTAGTCACCCGCGTCGGGTTTAACGCCAACCAGTTTGTCCTGATGAGTGGCAGTGGTGATACGCAGTATTCTCCGTTTGCTGTTGTTAATGGTCAGGTATTTATTAGCGATGCGTTTATTCAGAACGCCAGTATCACCAGTGCGAAAATTGCGGATGCTGCGATTACTAACGGCAAAATCTCAGGCGCATTCTGGTCTACGGGCTATAAAATTGCAAATCAGGGCGGTTGGTGTCTGTCTAAGGCTGATAACAACCTGTCATTTACTGGGCCCAGCGGGCGACTGCTGGTACAGCTGGGGCATATTACCGGAGTAGCGCCTAATGTCTGATTTTGGTTTTGATTGCTGGCATGAGGACGGATCATCAGCAAACTTTGGTATTAAACCAATATCAATCATTGGAACGATAAAGCTGAGTGCCGGCCAGACGTCAGGTGCATATTCGTTCAACGTGCCGGCAGGGAAGAGGCTCGGATATATGCTGGGTCTGGCAAAAACTATAGCGTATGTAGAGGGGCGCCGAACAATAACCGTTTCAGGCAATAGTATTGTAATTGGCGCAGGCACTGATAACTCTCTGAACCAGCCTCAGGCAAATGAGAGCTATGTTTTTGTTTTTCTGGAAAATGCATAATGGCTAACAGATATGGTGCGTTATTATCGTTGAAAAGCGGCGAAACATTTATCACCCCCCAGTCAGTACCTGTTTGTCTGTATTCAAAGCAGACGTTTTCGTCAGTATCGAATGGTGCTCTACATTATATTGAGCAACTGGTTAATATACCTGATGCAACACAACCTGTTATCCCGTTTGTTCTGACATCCCGTCAGGCCGCGTGTGCTGTCTGGATTGAATCAAACGGACAACTGGCTGTACGGGCCTATGAGATACTAAATACCGCATTTACCCTGACAGTCTATTTATTCACTATATTCCCTCAGCCCATGCCAAATCCTCCGTATGGGCTGGCTGTCTGGGACGACCAGACGGGGAATCTGGTTATTACTCATGAATCGAAAATCCTGACGGACGTGGTAACTGTCGGAACAATCGGGGCAAATGGAGGCATTTATATTGACGAGAGCAGAGCGGGTAAATGGGCAATTATCCCGGATGTTGCAGGTCAGCAGGTATGGCGAATATCTGGCGGTGGACCGGGCGGTCAGCTCTGGCCTGTTCCGGTTACTTTTACAGCTGTATATAACGGGGCCAGCACCCGAATTTATACCGCTGCCACTCAGGCAATTCCATCTGGTAGCGCGCAGCCAATGGCCCCTGTAAATGCAGGTAATACAGTTATTGCAGTTGAAGTGTCAAAATATTGAATGCCTGTACGATCGTTTTAAACGATCAATGTATTTTAAATGATCTGTTAAATCTATTATCTATTGTTGTCCGCTATTGATATTTTGAATATGAATAACTACAGCGAGTAACAATATGAAAATTATATTAATCGTTCTTGCATTTTTATCATTAACTGCATGTTCCGGCACTCTCGAAAAGAAATTACCCTTATGTACAGCAACGGCGATGATCGGCAATCAGGAAACAGACGTGCTCATTTACGGGATACGTAAAATTGTAAACCAGACACAATATCAGGCCGGTTATCCATTTAACTGGCGATGGGTGAATAAGAATAATTTCACCAGTTCGAACTGTTCGAATTAAACCTACAAAAAATAACCCGCTCCGGTGGGTTTTTTATTATCTGAATTCAGGAGATATCCATGTCAGCAGGAACCTTAACCCTGACGAATAACTCTGCTGCTGTAGCCGGCAGCGGAACCGCATTCACTACAGAACTGGCGGCCGGTGATTTTATTGTCGCTATGGTCGGCGGTATTCCATACACCCTCCCGGTTAAGACCATTAACAGCAACACATCACTGACGCTGGTGAGTAATTTCACCGGGCCAACGCAATCTGGTGCGGCCTGGTATGCAGTTCCTCGTATCGCCATGAACCTGGTCACCGCAGCTGTAGTAACACAAGCTGCTGAAGCCCTGCGCGGGCTGAACTATGACAAGCAGAACTGGCAAAGTATTTTCAGCGGCACAGGGAATGTCACAGTCAAACTGCCTGATGGTTCAACCTGGACAGGACCAGCATGGAATGGAATAGCATCGTCTCTCTCCGGGAAAATGGAAAAAGGCGCGAACTTAGGGGATGTTACGGATAAGACTGTAGCCAGGGTAAACCTTGGTTTAGGGAGTTGCGCAACGGAGAACTATGATTCAGCAAATTACAGCTTTGTAAATGCCCCGCTACGAATTGCCTTGCAGAATGTTTATGATTTAAGAGGAATTGCTTCTCATGCCTTAATGAATAAAACTCCAGTGGGAATTGTTGGTGGGGTTGATATTGGCAGTAATATGCCTGGCTCGGGTTTAACTAATGCTCTTGTTGGAGTGATTACCTGCCGTGGGTGGCCTGATAACTCTGCGAGGGATGCGTGTTTCCAGCTATCCTTCAGTAACGCTTTTCAGGGTTTTCGCGCCGCGAACGCCAGTTCTCCGAGTAATTACTGGTACGGAAACTGGAATAAAATATGGACTGCACTAAATACAACAACGGCTTCGGACGGGACAATCAAGGCAGCTTCACCAGTAGTGAAGATATTTGGTGATGGGACTGGCGAAAATAACATGGAGTCTGAGGGCTGCAAAGTATCCCGCATCGGCGTAGGCGAGTATCTTATTGAGGGGTGTCTTGGTCTTAACTCCGATCCCGCATGGGGCGGCACAGATGGCGGTTTTGATATACCTAAAGACCGAAACAGACAGCCTTTGATATGGCTGGATTACAAGGTAAATCCAGATGGTTCTGTTCTGGTGAAAACGTTCCATCGAACCTATCCCGATGCACCGGAGTTTGCCCGCAATCTGATTGGTGTAAAAGATGAGGCTGGCGGTTTCACCGAAACCATAAAAAATGGAAATCCAATTGATATCCCGGCAGATCAGTATGTTTCAGTTCGTGTGGAGATGCCGTCTGATAGTCTCTGGAATCAGAGGCAAGAGGAAGCGCGGGAGGCAATGGAAAAAGCTGAACGCGAGCGCCAGCAAAATCAGCAGGATACTCAGTCGTAAAAATGACAGCTGCCGCAACCATGCCGTATGCAAGAGCATGATTGCGGCCGACTGGCGAACGTTCGATAGTGCGAGTATTGAATGATTGCCAGCCACGGCAGATTGTACTTAAGCAATATGACGGTTCAAGGCGTTTAATCTGAAACCAGCCACATATCAGCCTCTTCAAACATTTCCTGAACTGTCGAGCTGATGCGCTCTTTTTCGTGTTTGCTGGCGTCAGTATTGATTGCTGGCAACGACATCATCGGCTTAACGCGAACGTCAGCATCAGGAAAGATACGATGAATCCGCTTCGCCAACTCACCGAGAATAATATCGTTCGCACCTTTCAAACCTTCAAAATTACGCTTGTCATAAACCAGTTCCACAAACATCGCTTCAATCCTTTTGCTGGGTAAATATACAGTTATTTTTAACTGGTTGTTTATACAGTGTCAAGGTGCTCGTAGGGGCAGTTTTGAAGAGATTTCCTGGGGCATCAATGGGGCAAAAAAATCTGTTTTGGGACACTTTGGGGCATGTATGGGACGTTTTGACTTGTGTGAACTTTGGTGAATTTCATATGAACACTAAATATAGTGTATTGATTTAACTAAAGAAAACTCATGCTCTTGGGCGCTCTTTAGTGATTTTTAAAATTCGCGCGTCACGCAGTTAAAGTGGCGGGCATACTCTTCAAGGCTGGTGATCCCCAGACGCACCCATTTGGGATGCGCCCACTGGGGTAAACCGATATAAATCATAGCGCTTGCAGGATCTCGTCCACGCTGCGTACGCGTGCGATACGCGGGAAAATATGCGTCATGCTGCCCTGATGTTGCTCAGCGCTGGCGGCACTACAGGCGTTTTCTGCAACGATCAGATTAAAACCCAGCTCCCACGCATTTCGCGCCGTTGACTCCACGCCAATATTTGTGGAAATGCCGCACAGGACGATGGTCTCGATGCCCCGACGACGCAGTTGTAATTCCAGATCGGTGCCGTAGAAAGCCCCCCACTGGCGTTTGGTCACTTCGAGGTCGCTGGCGCATTTACCCAGAGCGCTCGGGTAATTCCACCAGTTTTCGGGTAACGCTTTGGCCGGAGCGTGAGCATCAACTGGCTGTTTCAGCGCTTCGGCATAATCGTCAGACCAGCCGACGCGCACCATTACCACCGGGGAACCGTGGGCACGGAATTTTTCCGCCAACTGCGCGGCGCGGGCAACCACGTCGTTTGCCGAGTATGGGCCGCCAGCGAAAGGCAGGATACCTTCCTGTAGATCAATAACAACAAGAGCGGTTGTTTTTGCGTTCAGTTCCAGCATGATCACTCCAGTAAAAAAAGAATTCCGTTACACCTTAATCGCGAATCAGTGTGAAAGGGACGACAATTTTTGTTATTTTTTGTGAGATTACGCAATGCCCGTCCAGGAAACAGGCGTACAGTCAGTACCGGACTTATCGTGCGGCAGAATTTCCAGTATAATAGCCGCCTTTTTTCATTCAGTTGTGACATTCAGCTAAAGCTGCGACTTCGTCACCTGCGAGACAGGTGACAATCCGCCTGCGGCAAAGTTAAGGGATATCTCATGCGTACAGAATATTGCGGACAGCTACGTCTGTCCCACGAGGGGCAGCAGGTGACTCTGTGTGGTTGGGTCAACCGTCGTCGTGATCTTGGTAGCCTGATCTTTATCGATATGCGCGACCGCGAAGGTATCGTGCAGGTATTTTTCGATCCGGACCGTGCGGATGCGTTAAAGCTGGCCTCCGAACTGCGTAATGAGTTCTGTATCCAGGTTACGGGCACCGTGCGTGCGCGTGACGCGAAAAACGTCAACGCCGATATGGCGACTGGCGAAATTGAAGTGCTGGCCTCCGATCTGACCATCATCAACCGTTCAGACTCGCTGCCGCTGGACTCTAACCATGTAAACACCGAAGAAGCGCGACTGAAGTATCGCTACCTGGATCTGCGTCGCCCTGAAATGGCGCAGCGCCTGAAAACGCGTGCCAAAATTACCAGCCTGGTGCGTCGTTTTATGGACGATCACGGCTTCCTCGACATCGAAACTCCGATGCTGACCAAAGCTACGCCGGAAGGCGCGCGCGATTACCTGGTTCCTTCTCGTGTTCATAAAGGTAAGTTCTACGCGCTGCCGCAGTCTCCTCAGCTGTTTAAACAGCTGCTGATGATGTCCGGTTTTGACCGCTACTATCAGATCGTAAAATGCTTCCGTGATGAAGACTTACGTGCTGACCGTCAGCCTGAATTTACTCAGATCGACGTTGAGACTTCCTTCATGACCGCGCCGCAGGTGCGTGAAGTGATGGAAGCGCTGGTGCGTAACCTGTGGCTGGAAGTTAAAGGTGTGGATCTGGGTGATTTCCCGATCATGACCTTTGCCGAAGCCGAGCGTCGTTACGGTTCTGATAAACCAGACCTGCGTAACCCGATGGAACTGGTTGACGTTGCCGATCTGGTGAAAGGCGTTGAGTTCGCCGTGTTCTCTGGTCCGGCGAACGATGCGAAAGGCCGCGTGGCTGCCCTGCGTGTACCGGGCGGTGCGAGCTTAAGCCGTAAGCAGATCGACGATTACGGTAACTTTATTAAGATTTACGGCGCGAAAGGTCTGGCTTACATCAAAGTCACCGAGCGTGCGAAAGGCCTGGAAGGCATCACCAGCCCGGTTGCTAAGTTCCTGAACGCAGAAATCGTAGACGCGATTCTGGAGCGTACCGGTGCGCAAGACGGCGACATGATTTTCTTCGGTGCCGACAACAAGAAAGTGGTGGCCGACGCGATGGGCGCGCTGCGTCTGAAACTGGGCAAAGACCTGAACATTACCGACGAAGCCAAATGGGCGCCGCTGTGGGTTATCGACTTCCCGATGTTTGAAGACGATGGTGAAGGCGGGCTGACCGCGATGCACCACCCGTTCACCGCGCCAAAAGACATGACTGCCGCTGAGCTGAAAGCTGCGCCGGAAGACGCGGTTGCCAACGCGTACGATATGGTCATCAACGGCTATGAAGTGGGCGGTGGTTCCGTGCGTATTCACAACGGTGATATGCAGCAGACCGTATTCGGTATTCTGGGCATTAACGAGCAAGAACAGCGCGAGAAATTCGGCTTCCTGCTGGATGCGCTAAAATACGGTACACCGCCGCATGCGGGCCTGGCGTTTGGTCTGGATCGCTTGACGATGCTGCTGACCGGTACTGACAACATTCGTGACGTTATTGCCTTCCCGAAAACCACCGCTGCAGCGTGTCTGATGACTGAAGCGCCAAGCTTTGCCAACGAAGCCGCGCTGGCGGAACTGAGCATTCAGGTTGTTAAGAAGGCTGAGAATAACTGATATGAGATACAAACAGCCTGTCTCGGTGTTAGTCGTGATTTATGCAAAGGACACCGGGAGAGTGCTGATGTTACAGCGACGCGACGATCCTGATTTCTGGCAGTCGGTCACCGGCAGCCTTGAAGAGGGTGAAACCGCGTCGCAAGCCGCGATGCGCGAAGTAAAGGAAGAGGTCGCCATTGATGTTGCGACTGAGCAACTGACCTTAATTGACTGTCAGCGCACGGTGGAATTTGAGATTTTTAGCCATTTACGTCATCGCTATGCGCCGGGAATTGAGCGTAATACTGAATCCTGGTTTTGCCTGGCACTTCCCTCTGAACGAGAGATCGTGTTCACCGAACATCTGACCTACCGTTGGGTTAATGCGCACGAAGCCGCGCAGTTAACCAAGTCGTGGAGTAACCGGCAGGCGATTGAAGAGTTTGTAATTAACGTCGCCTGAGAAGGCGCGCTTTTTGGAGAGATTATTTATGGCAGGTCATAGTAAATGGGCCAACACCAGACATCGTAAAGCAGCGCAGGATGCTAAACGCGGTAAAATTTTCACCAAAATCATTCGTGAGCTGGTGACGGCAGCCAAACTGGGCGGCGGCGATCCGGATGCTAACCCACGTCTGCGCGCCGCGGTTGATAAAGCGCTGGCAAACAACATGACCCGTGACACCCTGAACCGTGCAATCGCGCGTGGTGTTGGTGGCGACGATGATGCGAACATGGAAACCATCATCTATGAAGGTTACGGTCCTGGCGGAACAGCCGTTATGATTGAGTGTCTGTCTGACAACCGTAACCGTACCGTTGCGGAGGTGCGTCACGCATTCACTAAAACGGGCGGCAACCTCGGTACCGACGGTTCCGTAGCTTACCTGTTCAGCAAAAAAGGCGTGATCTCTTTTGAACAAGGCGACGAAGACGCCATTATGGAAGCGGCACTGGAAGCGGGCGCTGAAGACGTTGTGACCTTCGACGACGGCGCGATTGACGTTTACACCGCGTGGGAAGAGATGGGCAAAGTGCGTGATGCGCTGGAAGCGGCTGGTCTGAAAGCGGACGCGGCTGAAGTGTCTATGATCCCCTCCACCAAAGCGGATATGGATGCAGAAACGGCACCGAAGCTGATGCGTCTGATCGATATGCTGGAAGACTGCGACGACGTGCAGGAAGTTTACCACAACGGCGAAATCTCCGATGAGGTTGCTGCAACGCTCGAATGATGTGGTTAAGCCATAAACTAACAGGAGATGCGTGATGTCTATCATTCTCGGCATTGACCCGGGGTCGCGCATCACCGGTTATGGCGTAATCCGTCAGGTCGGCAGACAGCTGACCTACCTCGGTAGCGGCTGCATTCGCACCAAAGTCGACGATCTTCCATCACGTCTGAAGTTGATTTATGCAGGCGTGACGGAAATCATCACCCAGTTCCAGCCCGACTATTTTGCCATTGAGCAGGTCTTTATGGCGAAGAATGCCGACTCGGCGCTAAAGCTGGGGCAGGCGCGCGGCGTGGCGATCGTTGCGGCTACCAATCAGGATCTTCCGGTCTTTGAATACGCGGCCCGCCAGGTAAAACAGACCGTGGTAGGTATCGGCAGCGCGGAAAAAAGCCAGGTTCAGCATATGGTGCGCACGCTGCTAAAACTCCCGGCAAATCCGCAGGCGGATGCCGCGGATGCGCTGGCGATTGCTATTACCCATTGCCACGTCAGCCAGAACGCCATGCAAATGAGCGAGTCGCGGCTGAATCTGGCGCGAGGTCGGTTACGTTAGTGACAAATGAGGCTGGATATCTATCCAGCCTTTTTTTATGATAGCGCATTACCTTTTAGCCCTTAACGCAGGAGCGTCACGTGATAGGCAGACTCAGAGGCATCATTCTTGAAAAACAACCCCCGCTGGTCCTTCTGGAAACCGGTGGAGTAGGCTATGAAGTCCATATGCCGATGACCTGTTTCTACGAGTTGCCGGAAGCCGGGCAGGAAGCGATTATCTTCACCCATTTTGTGGTGCGTGAAGACGCTCAACTGCTATATGGTTTTAACAACAAACAAGAACGCACGCTGTTTAAAGAGTTAATCAAAACCAATGGCGTCGGGCCGAAGCTGGCGCTGGCGATCCTCTCCGGTATGTCTGCACAGCAGTTCGTTAATGCCGTTGAGCGCGAAGAGCTTGGCGCGCTGGTGAAATTACCGGGCATAGGTAAGAAAACCGCAGAGCGGTTGATTGTGGAAATGAAAGACCGCTTTAAAGGCCTGCATGGCGATCTCTTCACGCCGGCGGCGGATCTGGTCCTGACCTCTCCGGCCAGTCCTGCAACGGATGACGCCGAGCAGGAAGCGGTTGCTGCGCTGGTGGCGTTAGGCTATAAACCACAGGAAGCCAGCCGCATGGTGAGCAAAATTGCTCGCCCTGATGCCAGCAGTGAAACCCTGATTCGTGAAGCGCTTCGCGCGGCATTGTGAGGTAAAGGATGATTGAAGCAGATCGCCTGATTTCGGCTGTCAGCACGACCCCTGAAGATCTGGTGGATCGCGCGATCCGCCCCAAATTGCTGGAAGAGTATATTGGCCAGCCTCAGGTGCGTTCGCAAATGGAGATTTTTATCCAGGCGGCGAAGCTGCGCGGTGAAGCCCTCGATCACCTGCTGATTTTCGGTCCTCCAGGTCTCGGTAAAACCACGCTTGCCAATATTGTTGCCAATGAAATGGGCGTTAATCTGCGCACCACTTCCGGTCCGGTACTGGAAAAAGCGGGCGATCTGGCGGCAATGCTCACCAACCTTGAACCGCACGATGTGCTGTTTATCGATGAAATCCATCGCCTGTCACCGGTGGTGGAAGAGGTGCTGTATCCGGCGATGGAAGATTATCAGCTGGATATCATGATTGGCGAAGGACCAGCCGCACGTTCGATTAAGATCGATCTGCCGCCGTTTACCCTGATCGGGGCGACGACGCGCGCCGGTTCGTTAACGTCTCCGCTGCGTGACCGCTTCGGTATTGTACAGCGCCTGGAATTCTATCAGGTGGCAGACCTGCAGCACATTGTTGGACGCAGCGCCCGCTTTATGGGACTGGAAATGAGCGATGAAGGCGCATTGGAAGTGGCACGCCGCGCCCGTGGTACGCCGCGTATCGCCAACCGTTTATTACGCCGGGTACGCGACTTCTCCGAAGTGAAGCATGACGGCACAATTTCAGCAGATATCGCCGCTCAGGCACTGGATATGCTCAATGTGGATGCGGAAGGATTCGATTATATGGACCGTAAGCTGCTGCTGGCGGTTATCGATAAATTCTTCGGCGGACCGGTAGGACTGGATAACCTGGCGGCGGCGATTGGGGAAGAGCGTGAAACCATTGAGGACGTGCTGGAGCCGTATCTGATTCAGCAAGGTTTTCTGCAGCGAACTCCGCGCGGACGTATGGCAACGGTGCGGGCGTGGAACCACTTTGGCATTACGCCGCCGGAAATGCCATAAGATCCAATAATCCCTAATGGCGCTACGCCTGGCAGGCCTACGATATGATGCAGGCCTGACCGGCGTAAAACAGATTACTTCAGTTCATCAACCATGGTGACGGCGCGACCAATGTAATTGGCCGGCGTCATTGCTTTCAGGCGTGTTTTCTCGTCTTCAGGCAGCGCCAGACCGTCGATAAACTGCTTCATACCTTCGGCGTCAACGCGTTTGCCGCGGGTCAGTTCCTTCAGCTTCTCGTATGGTTTTTCAATGCCATAGCGACGCATCACGGTCTGGATCGGCTCTGCCAGCACTTCCCAGTTATGATCCAGTTCATCCAGCAGATGATCGCGGTTCACTTCCAGTTTGCTCACACCTTTCAGCGTGGACTGATAAGCGATCAGTGCATAGCCAATCCCCACGCCCAGGTTACGCAGAACGGTAGAGTCCGTCAGATCGCGCTGCCAGCGGGAGACCGGCAGTTTGCTCGCCAGATGCTGCAGAACCGCGTTAGACAGGCCCAGGTTACCCTCGGAGTTTTCGAAATCGATTGGGTTCACCTTGTGCGGCATGGTGGAGGAGCCAATTTCACCCGCGATGGTTTTCTGTTTGAAATGGTTCAGCGCCACGTAACCCCAGACATCGCGGTCGAAGTCGATCAGGATAGTGTTGAAACGGGCGATGCAATCAAACAGCTCGGCAATGTAGTCGTGCGGCTCAATCTGCGTGGTGTACGGATTCCACTGGATGCCCAGCGAGGTGACAAATTCTTCGCTGAACTGATGCCAGTCCACTTCCGGATAAGCGGCGATGTGGGCGTTATAGTTACCGACTGCACCGTTGATTTTGCCGAGAATTTCGACCTGATTGAGCTGGCGGTACTGACGCTCCATACGGTAAGCCACGTTAGCCATTTCTTTGCCCAGCGTAGACGGGGTTGCTGGCTGACCGTGGGTACGGGAGAGCAGAGGAATATCGCGATACTGTACGGACAAATCTTTCACCGCGTCGATA
Source organism: Citrobacter sp. RHBSTW-00599 (assembly GCF_013784065.1). Lineage (NCBI taxonomy): Bacteria > Pseudomonadati > Pseudomonadota > Gammaproteobacteria > Enterobacterales > Enterobacteriaceae > Citrobacter > Citrobacter sp. RHBSTW-00599. Next base: position 2,202,917 of record NZ_CP056717.1, read on the forward strand.
AGCTTGCGCCAGTACGGCAGAACAACTTCGTCACGGGCGGTTTTCAGCATCAGCGCGTGAGACAGGTTGTTGATGTCTTCTGAGGTACACGCGAAGTGGATGAACTCGGAAACAGCGTGCAGTTCCGGGATATCCGCCACTTTCTCTTTCAGGAAATACTCAACTGCCTTCACGTCATGGTTGGTCGTACGCTCAATGGTTTTAATACGCGCAGCATCTTCTTCATTGAAGTTAGCGACAATCGCATCAAGGAAACCGATTGCGTCGGCAGCAAAAGCAGGAACTTCCTTGATCGCTGCGTGCGCGGCCAGTTTTTGCAGCCAGCGTACTTCAACTTGTACACGGAATTTCAGCAAACCGTATTCGCTGAAAATCCCGCGCAGCGCGCTGACTTTATCGCCGTAGCGTCCATCGACAGGGGAAACGGCGGTCAGTGAGGATAATTCCATAGATCACAACTCCGGGGTTAAATGAGCAAGAATTTGTTTAGCCTGAGTCGTCAGGCGATTACGAGAAAACATGAGTTGCAGACGGCCTCCACCAACCTGATGCCAGAGCACAGCAGCGCGAATGCCAGCCAGCAGGGAAGCGCGTACTTTAGCCTGAACCTGTGGGCTCTGAAGGATGGCCGGGGAGCCCGTAACCTGAATACGTGGGCCGAGTGGGCTGATGACGTCAACATAAATGCCTGCCATCGCACTCATCAACGTTTCTGACTGCAAATCAAAATGGTCCAGTTGGCGCTGCAAGCCGTTGATGCGGTCTCCCAGCGTGTCCATCGCGCCTTTAGCGGCTGACAGCTTACGCTCCAGCACCATCAGGCTTAACGTGTAGCGGGTGAGTTCCGCGTTCAGCCCCTGACGACTGCTGGCGTTGAGCACGCCGAGCATCGTTTCCAGACCTAAACGCAGGTTGGCCTCGCTACCGCCAAACACGCCCAGCGTAGAGCTGGGATTCATGTCGATGACACTGTTCAGTGAAACGTGCAATGCATCGGCATCACAATGCCCCTGGTGCGCCAGTTCCTGCACCAGGCGTGCCGACTGACAAATGCCTGCCAGAGCGAGGGTGATGTCATAATAATTCTTTGCCACGTTCACTGCTTCCTTGTATTAGATGTGTAAGTAATTATACCGGCAGAGGCAATCGTTGTTCGATAATGCCGCCGCCGAGGCACACTTCGCCATTGTAAAAGACAGCCGACTGACCCGGCGTTACCGCCGCGACTGGCTCGTCGAAAATGACTTCAATACGCTCAGCATCCAGCGCCTTAACGGTGCACGGAATGTCGGTCTGACGATAGCGGGTTTTCACCGTGCAGCGCATTGTGCCGGTGAACGGTTCGCGATCGACCCAGTGCAGCTGTTGCGCCACCAGGCCAACGGACATCAGACGCGGGTGTTCATGACCCTGAGCAACAACCAGAATGTTGTTCTCGACGTCTTTATCCACCACGTACCACGGATCTTCCGTGCCTTCTTTCGTCCCGCCAATGCCCAGACCTTTACGCTGACCCAGCGTGTGGTACATCAGCCCCTGATGTTGGCCAATCTCTTCGCCATCAACGGTGATGATTTTGCCAGGCTGAGCCGGCAGGTAACGACCGAGAAACTCGCGGAATTTACGTTCGCCGATGAAGCAGATACCGGTTGAGTCTTTTTTCTTGGCCGTGATCAGACCGAGATCTTCGGCAATTTTACGCACCTGCGGTTTTTCCAGTTCGCCGACCGGGAACAGGCTTTGCGCGATTTGTTCATGACCGAGCGTGTAGAGGAAATAGCTCTGGTCTTTATTGCCATCGAGTCCACGCAGCAGGCGGCTTTTGCCGTCGACGTCGGCGCGGCGCACATAGTGACCGGTGGCGATATAATCGGCACCTAAATCTTCGGCGGCAAACTCGAGGAAGGCTTTAAACTTGATTTCTTTATTGCACAGAATATCGGGGTTTGGCGTACGGCCCGCTTTGTACTCTTCAAGGAACAGTTCAAAGACGTTGTCCCAGTATTCTGCAGCAAAGTTGACGGTATGCAGTTCAATGCCGAGTTTGTCACAGACAGCCTGCGCATCTGCAAGATCGGCGGCCGCTGTGCAATATTCCTCGCCATCGTCCTCTTCCCAGTTCTTCATGAACAGGCCTTCTACCTGATAACCCTGTTGTTGCAACAGCCAGGCAGAAACGGAGGAATCGACACCGCCGGACATGCCGACGATCACTTTTTTTGGGCTTTCAGACATAGGAATACTCACGACATTGAACTTCAAGGCGGCATATTCTAGCACGCAGCCCCTTACTTGACACCCTCTGTAAACGGCCAGTTAAATTCGCCGATCATCGCCAGCGGGTAGCGCTGTTCGCTCTGATAGCAACGAATACTCTCCGCAACCAACGGCGAACGCAGATTTGGCGCTGAGAGAACCTCTTCTGCGCTGACCCAGCGACAGCAATCTATATCGCTGTCATGAGGTTCAGTAGCGCACATATTGGCAAGCTCGATAGAAAACAGAAAACGTAAAAAGGGCGTTTTGTCCGGCGCAATCCATTGATGCATCCGGATGAAGTGCTGCGGCTGCGCTTTGATGCCCGTCTCTTCCCACAGTTCGCGAGCGGCGGCTTGCACCAGGGTTTCATCCGCTTCCAGATGTCCTGCAGGTTGATTCCACAGGGCTTTGCCATTGATTGTTTCCTCAACGACTAAGAACTTATCTTCTGCATGCACAATGCAGGCGACCGTGACGTGCGGTTTGAACATACCTGTTCCTTATTCAGTTAGTTGCATCCCGCCATTGACCGTTGGCGAGATTTTCCAGCGTGTAATCTCCCATGGCATAGCGGATGAGGCGCAGCGTCGGGAATCCAACATGCGCTGTCATACGACGAACCTGGCGGTTACGGCCTTCATATAAAGTAACTTTCAGCCAACTGGTGGGGATATTTTTCCGTTCCCGAATAGGCGGGTTTCTCGGCCACAGCCAGGTGGGTTCCTCTACTATTTCAATACCTGCGGGTAGCGTGGGACCATCATTGAGCGTCACCCCGGTACGTAGCGCATCCAGCGCTTCTGCTGTCGGCTCGCCTTCGACCTGGACGTAATAGATTTTTCCCGTACGCTTGCCGGGTTGGGTTAACCGCGCCTGCAGCGCGCCGTCATTGGTCAGCACCAAAAGTCCTTCGCTGTCCCGGTCGAGTCGGCCCGCAGCATAGATTCCCGGCACGGGAATAAAATCTTTTAACGTGCTTCTGCCCGCCTCGTCAGTAAATTGTGGCAAAACATCGTAGGGTTTATTGAACAAAACCACGCGTTTTGGCTGGTTTTCTTTACGCTGTTTGGTGACTTGTCGTGAGCTGAATCGCTCAACCCAGTGATTTCTAAAAGAAGTTTTTTGCATGGTATTTTCAGATTATATCAATTGCCGCATTATAGCCTAAGAACGAGTGTCTTTCATGGCGACGAACATTAGGGTAGTATTGACATGCTCATTACAAAACATTAACAAAAAATTGCTCTAACGCATTCGTGCAGCAGGACGCAAACGCACATGCAGCGCGATGACAGACGAGCAGAACCAGAAGCGCTCGAAGGAGAGGTGAATGGAAAGCAAAGTAGTTGTTCCGGCGGAAGGTAAGAAGATCACCCTGCAAAACGGCAAACTCAACGTTCCTGAAAATCCGATTATCCCGTTCATTGAAGGCGACGGTATCGGCGTTGATGTAACCCCACCGATGATCAAAGTTGTCGATGCTGCTGTCGAGAAAGCCTATAAAGGCGAGCGTAAAATCTCCTGGATGGAAATCTACACCGGCGAGAAATCCACTCAGGTTTATGGCCAGGACGTCTGGCTGCCTGCTGAAACCCTTGATCTGATTCGTGAATATCGTGTTGCCATCAAAGGCCCACTGACCACCCCAGTTGGCGGCGGTATTCGCTCTCTGAACGTTGCCCTGCGTCAGGAACTTGACCTGTATGTCTGCCTGCGCCCGGTGCGTTATTACCAGGGCACGCCTAGCCCGGTTAAGCACCCTGAACTGACCGACATGGTCATCTTCCGTGAAAACTCCGAAGATATCTACGCAGGTATCGAATGGAAAGCGGACTCTGCAGATGCCGAGAAAGTGATTAAATTCCTGCGCGAAGAGATGGGCGTGAAGAAAATCCGCTTCCCGGAGCATTGCGGTATTGGTATCAAACCGTGTTCTGAAGAAGGGACTAAACGTCTGGTTCGTGCGGCGATCGAATACGCCATCGCTAACGATCGTGATTCTGTTACCCTGGTACACAAAGGTAACATCATGAAATTCACCGAAGGCGCGTTCAAAGACTGGGGTTACCAGTTAGCGCGTGAAGAATTCGGTGGTGAACTGATCGACGGCGGTCCATGGGTGAAAATCAAGAACCCGAAAACCGGTAAAGAGATCGTGGTTAAGGATGTTATCGCCGATGCGTTCCTGCAACAGATCCTGCTGCGTCCGGCTGAATATGATGTGATTGCCTGTATGAACCTTAACGGCGACTACATCTCCGATGCGCTGGCCGCACAGGTTGGTGGTATTGGTATCGCGCCGGGCGCGAACATCGGTGACGAATGTGCGCTGTTCGAAGCAACCCACGGTACTGCACCGAAGTATGCAGGTCAGGATAAAGTGAACCCAGGTTCCATTATTCTGTCCGCTGAAATGATGCTGCGCCACATGGGTTGGGTAGAAGCGGCTGACCTGATTGTTAAAGGTATGGAAGGCGCAATCAACGCCAAGACCGTAACCTATGACTTCGAACGTCTGATGGATGGCGCTAAGCTGCTGAAATGTTCTGAGTTTGGTGACGCAATCATCGAAAACATGTAATCCAGATACTGGGTTGTGTGAAAACGGGAACCGAGAGGTTCCCGTTTTTTTATGCCTGAACTCGCGGTTGCGTAATGCGTAATCCACTCACAATTGCTGCCAGCGAGGCCAGAATGCCTGCGGCTATCAGCGAGACGTGCGTTCCACTGTCGCCAAACTGGTTTAGCATCAGCGCGACTAGTGCAGCCCCGGTACTCTGACCCAGTAAGCGCGCCGTCCCCAGCATACCGCTTGCCCCACCGCTGCGTTCACGCGGCGCGGAGGTGATGATGGTGTGATTATTTGGGGACTGGAACAAGCCAAAGCCCGCGCCGCACAGAATCATCGGCCAGATGATATTAAAATCGGAGGGGGAAACGGGCAGCAGCACCAGCGAAAACAACCCGCTGGCCATCAACGCCATGCCCAGTGCGCCCAACAGCCCGGCGTGAACGCGTTCAATCAGATATCCCGCCAGCGGCGCCATCACCATGGTTGCCAGCGGCCATGGCGTCAACAGCAGGCCTGTTTCGACCTCGCTGCGTCCGAGCACCGTTTGCATAAAGAAGGGCAGGGAAACCAATGCCAGCATTTGTGCGCAGAATGAACATATCGAGGTACAAATCGAGAGTGAAAACAGTGGAATGCGTAACAGGTCAACCGGCAGTAACGGCACCTCCAGCGCGAGCTGGCGTCGGATAAAGAAAAAACCCACCACCATAAGCGCCACAAGCTCGGCACCAATCAGTTTTAGCGACTGTCCTTGTGCAAAGCCGCTGAGCGCCGTAATTAACAAGCCAAACGTTAAGGCATTCATTACCGCACTGGGCAGGTCAAAGCGTGGTTTAGTGCCGCGGGACGCATTGGCTGGCAAAAAACGCATCGCCAGCAACAGGGCAACTATTCCCAGCGGGACGTTAATCAGAAACAGCCATTTCCAGGAGGCAATAGAAAGAATTGCTGCGGCAATGGTCGGACCCGCAGCCGAGGAGACTGCGACGATAAAAGAGTTAATCCCCATCCCCCGCCCAAGCTGACGCTGGGGATAAATAAGTCGGATCAATGCCGTATTCACGCTCATTAGCGCCGCACCGCCAAAACCCTGGGCGACGCGAGCCAGCGTCAGCATGTGCAACGAATCTGACAAGGCACAAAATAGCGATGCAAGCAGGAACACGACCAGGCCACACTTATAAATGCGCCGGTAACCGAACATATCGCCTAAAAAAGAGAGGGACAGGAGCGAAACGACGATCGCGATTTGATAGGCGTTCACAATCCAGATTGAGCTGGCAGGTGAGGCCTGAAGATCGGCGGCGATAGTTGGCAGGGCCACGTTCGCTATTGCACCGTCGAGTACTGCCATAGAAATGCCAATAACAATGGTTAAAATTGCGCCATATCGCTGGGGCAATGGCAGACCATCGGCCTGAATTTTTTCCATAGAAAGTCGATATTTGTGGAATTTATGATGAGAGTAATAATTTTAGCATTGATATTCAGGTGTTAGGTCGCAGATTTGTAACTAAGTGAGCAAAGAGCGATTGCGAGGGTTGGTACGTGAAATTATAATAAAAACCGGTTCTGATTTTTATAAAACACTCGAAAGGGGTGATAAATGGCAATCGCAGATCTGGATAAGCAACCCGATTCTGTATCTTCCGTGCTGAAAGTTTTTGGCATTCTGCAGGCGCTGGGTGAAGAGCGCGAAATTGGTATTACCGAGTTGTCGCAACGCGTCATGATGTCGAAAAGCACCGTTTATCGTTTTTTGCAGACCATGAAAACGCTGGGTTATGTGGCACAGGAAGGGGAGTCTGAGAAATACTCACTGACCCTGAAATTATTCGAGCTGGGCGCGCGCGCGTTGCAAAACGTCGATCTTATCCGTAGCGCTGACATTCAGATGCGCGAACTTTCGCGCCTGACCAAAGAGACTGTACACCTCGGTGCGCTGGATGAAGACAGCATCGTCTACATTCACAAAATCGACTCTATGTACAATCTGCGCATGTATTCCCGCGTTGGTCGTCGTAATCCGCTGTACAGTACGGCTATCGGTAAAGTTCTGCTGGCATGGCGTGACCGCGATGAAGTGAAGCAGATTCTGGATGGCATTGAGTACAAACGCAGCACCGATCGTACCATTACGAATACTGATGAATTACTGGTACTCTTGGATAAAGTACGTGAGCAGGGTTACGGCGAAGATAACGAAGAACAGGAAGAAGGCCTGCGCTGCATCGGCGTACCGGTGTTTGACCGTTTCGGCGTGGTTATTGCGGGGTTGAGTATTTCATTCCCAACGCTGCGTTTCTCAGAAGAGCGTTTACACGAGTATGTGGCAATGCTGCATACGGCAGCGCGCAAGATTTCAGAACAAATGGGCTATAACGACTATCCGTTCTAATCTGACGTAATCGCGAATGTTAAAAACCCCAGGTATTTTGTACCTGGGGTTTTTTATGAACAGTCATAACGTTACCTGGCGTAAATAACGTATCGAATGTAATGTTGCATTATTAGCCGTTATCGATAATGACCGTGCTTTTCCTTAACAGGGGACAATCCGACAGGCCAATGATACCGCTACTGGTGTGGACGTACTGTGCCGTGCTGGTTCCACGGGCAGTCAGATATTGGCATTGCAGACCCAGACCGGCAGCATTCTCCTTACTTCCAATCAAAATTCCATAGCCGCTCAATAATAAACCGATCCAAACGAGAGCTAACAACACAATAGCGCGGATAATCAGACGCATTACAACCTCTTATCTTTTCTCATTATTATTAGATTAGCCTGTACACGGTATGAAACAAGTCAATCATTCCTAAAAAGATTGAATGCCTATACAGTTAACGCTGGGTTTAGGTAACGCATGATAATTTATAGACATAAGATGTGGAGTTGAAGAGTGGAGCTGGAGTGAAAAAAATTCGCTGGGTAGTGCTGATTGTTGTTGTACTGGTATGCATACTGATGTGGGCGCAGGTGTTCAACATCATGTGCGATCAGGACGTACAATTTTTCAGCGGTATTTGTGCCTTCAATAAATTTATTCCCTGGTAAGCGCATTTTCGCAACAGTTGATTACCTTCTTGTGCGGCAGTGGTAAACTACACTGTCTACATTGAGGTGGTAAAATGAACGAAGTTTTGAATTCTGGCGCGTTGAGTTTTGCGTCTTTAGCGGTATCGGTGGTGGTTCTGATTGTTGGGCTTGTTCTTTGGTTTTTTATCAATCGGGCAAGTTCGCGTACTAACGAGCAGATTGAGCTGCTTGAGGCATTGTTAGATCAGCAAAAAAGACAGAACGCTTTGTTACGTCGCCTTTGCGAAGCTAACGAACCCGAGAAAGCAGCAGAGCCTACTGCACTGCCCATTAAGGATGAAGACGATGACATCATCCGCCTGGTAGCTGAGCGGTAAAAAAGGTATGGCAGGATGAGGAACGGCTGTTGTTGTTCTCAGTTGCTTCATCCTGTCGTCAGCGCGTCAGATTATTTTCTTCTGTCCCCGTCGTGTAATTGGCGGCCGGGCAGTCATCTATTCTCAGTATTTTCAGATGCTCCGACTAATTAATATCTTATCCCCAGTCTGATATAAATATAATCTTCCATACGTAAAAAATATGATTATGTCATTTTTGTGATAACGATCGTTTTATTAACAGCGAAACGTTTCTCTTACTTTTTTTGTGCCTTGTCATCATTCTTTCATTATTTTGGTGCAAAACCAGAAGGCGGATCTCATTTTTACGCTTGTGACATTTTATGCATTACTAAGCATAAAAAATGATATCTGGCAGAACCCGTAACAGATAACCTGGAACAACTGAAACTATTGAGCTATGGTAGAAATATCCCGGCTATGGCGCAAGTCAGGCGGGGATAGGGGAGAGAGGCGAGAATATAATTCTACTCGATCTGGCGCATAACTGTGCAGTTGCTGTTTGATGGACGACGGGATTTGTGCGACCGATCGAGACACGTTTAAAAATGGCTTGCCATTATTAACGTTGTATGTGATAACACGTTTTGGGTTAAACGAGGTACAGTTCTGTTTATGTGTGGCATTTTCAGTAAAGAAGTCCTGAGTAAACACGTTGACGTTGAATACCGCTTCTCTGCCGAACCTTATATTAGTGCCTCAAGCAGTAATGTCTCAGTTTTATCTATGTTATGCCCGCGGGCGAAGAAAATACTCTAAGGAATTTTGCAAATGGCAAAGATTAAAGGTCAAGTTAAGTGGTTCAACGAGTCTAAAGGTTTTGGTTTCATTACTCCGGCTGATGGCAGCAAAGACGTGTTCGTACACTTCTCCGCTATCCAGGGTAACGGCTTCAAAACTCTGGCTGAAGGCCAGAACGTTGAGTTCGAAATTCAGGACGGCCAGAAAGGTCCGGCTGCTGTTAACGTAACAGCTATCTGATCGACACCACTGATTTGAAGCGCTTTTGCGCATCCATCTCAGATATAAAGCCTCGCTTATGCGGGGCTTTTTAATTCAAATTACGTCAAAATATTACTGAATGCCCATCCATTAGCGCTTTGTTGCAAAGGCGTGATGTTCGTAGCATAGTTTTCCCCGCTTTCTTGCGGCATTTCCCGTTAAATCAGACACCTGAAAAACTATCTTGTTGGAGATCGGGTGAAAAAGAAAAACGACGGCGATGCGCGCAATTTTACTCCCGTACGTTTTGCCCTGCTTTGCGTGGCAATATTATTGAGCCTTGGATTGCTGCTGGGGCGGGTTGCGTGGTTGCAAATTGTCACGCCGACGAATCTGGTAAAACAGGAAGACATGCGTTCCTTACGCGAGGTGTCCATCGCTTCGCCACGCGGAATGATAACCGACAGAGAAGGGCGACCGCTGGCGGTAAGCGTTCCGGTTAACGCCGTCTGGGCCGATCCGAAGACGATTATCAGCAAGGGTGGCGTTGGCTATAACGAACGTTGGCAGGCGTTAGCGAAGACGCTGCATATTTCGCTCAGCACGCTGGCTGAACGCGTTAACAGCAATCCAGCCGGGCGGTTTATCTATCTGGCGCGCCAGATCTCTCCTCAGCAGGCAGAATGGGTCGATAAACTGGATCTGCCGGGAATCAACCTGCGTGAAGAGTCCCGCCGCTTTTATCCCGCCGGACATGTTGCGGCCAATCTGATTGGTTTCACCAACATTGACGGTCAGGGGATTGAAGGGCTGGAGAAAAGCTTCAATAGCCAGTTGATGGGCAAACCCGGCTCCCGCCTGGTACGGAAAGACAAATTTGGCCATGTCATCGAAAATATCACGGAAGTGATGCCGGTGCCTGCGCATGAATTACAGCTCAGCATTGATGAGCGCTTGCAGACGGTTACTGAAGACGCGCTGGACAATGCCGTGACATGGAATAAAGCGGAATCAGGGGCCGCAGTGCTGGTCAACATTGCCACCGGCGAAATACTCTCCATGGCAAGCTTTCCCGATTTCAATCCCAATAACCGTGATGGCGCGGTACTGGATGATTTTCGTAATCGTGCAATTAGCGATACCTTTGAACCCGGTTCAACCGTAAAACCACTGGTGATTATGACCGCTCTGCAGCAGGGGATAGTACAGCCTGACAGCGTGATTGATACTCATCCTTTTATTGTTGATGGGCATCGCATCCGCGACGTCGGATTTTACCCGGAGCTATCGCTGACCGGGATTTTGCAGAAATCGAGCGATACCGGCGTGTCACACCTTTCGCTGGCGATGCCGGTACAGAAATTACTGAATACCTATAAAAGCTTTGGCTTTGGCGATCCAACCGGACTGGGTTTAACCGGGGAAAGTCGCGGATTAATGCCTCAACGCCGCTACTGGAGCGATCTGGACCGGGCAACCTTCGCATTTGGTTATGGATTAATGGTGACGCCGCTCCAGCTGGCGCATGTATATGCCACCATCGGCAGTTTTGGTATCTATCGACCCCTTTCTATTACGCGTATCGATCCGCCGGTAATCGGTACGCGGGTGATGCCGGAGGCGTTGGTTCACCAGGTTGAACATATGATGGAAAGCGTCGCGCTACCCGGCGGCGGGGGAACCAAGGCCGCGGTCAGAGATTATCGCGTCGCGGTTAAGACCGGAACGGCAAAGAAAATTGGCGATGACGGCAAATATGTCGATAAATATGTGGCCTATACGGCGGGCGTTGCGCCAGCGAGCGACCCAAAGTTCGCGCTGGTTGTGGTTATAAATAACCCGCAAAACGGTGCTTATTATGGGGGGGCAGTCTCTGCGCCGGTATTCAGCCAGATAATGGGCGATGTCCTGCGTCTGGAAAACGTTAAGCCGGACGGTATGCCTCCTGGCTCCGATCATCTGCTGGTAATGCACGGCAGCAACGTATCCTCGCCGTCGCTGTAAGTTATTTTCCCAGGGCGCAATTCGCGTTACACTTGCGCCCTTAAGTCACCTGCCGGAGTTGTCATGTCGTTTTCCTGTCCTCTTTGCCACCAGCCTCTTACTCAAGCGAATAACAGTTTTGTCTGCCCTGGGCGGCACCAGTTTGACGTGGCGAAAGAAGGGTATGTCAACTTACTGCCGGTTCAGCACAAACGGTCGCGCGATCCGGGTGATAGCGCGGAGATGATGCAGGCGCGCCGGGCATTTCTCGATGCCGGACACTATCAGCCGCTGCGCGAAGCAATTGTGGATGCGCTCACCCAGAGGTTGAGTTCAGAAGATGCGGCGATCCTGGATATTGGCTGTGGGGAAGGGTATTACACCCATGCGTTTGCCGATGCGTTGGGGGGCTGTACAACCTTTGGTCTTGACGTTTCTAAAGTGGCGATTAAGTCAGCAGCTCGACGTTATTCGCAGGTGACCTTTTGCGTTGCCTCCAGCCATCGCCTGCCGTTTGCCGACGAGTCAATGGATGCCATCATCCGGATCTACGCGCCCTGTAAAGCGCCGGAGCTGGCTCGCGTGGTCAAACCGGGTGGCTGGGTTATTACCGCCACGCCGGGTCCGCGTCATTTAATGGAGCTGAAAGGGCTGATTTATGATGAGGTGCGTTTGCATGCGCCACACACTGAGCAACTGGACGGTTTTGTTCTGCAAGAGAGTCTTGCGCTGGGGTATCAGATGCAGCTCAAAGGTAGCGAGGCCGTTGCGTTACTGCAAATGACGCCGTTCGCCTGGCGGGCAAAGCCGGAAGTGTGGGAAACGTTAGCCGGAAAAACGACGTTTGGCTGCCAGACAGACTTTAGTATTCATATCTGGCAGCGCCTGAATTAACCGTGGAAGTGTGCCCAGAGGATCTGGGCGCCAATACCTATCAGTACCACCCCGCCCAAAATTTCAGCTCGCTTGCCCAGCATCGGGCCAATGAAACGACCGATCATCATGCCGAGCGTAGACATAATCAACGTGGCGCAGCCGATGGCCAGCGCTGTGGCAATAATGTTGACCTGCAGGAAAGCCAGACCCACCCCGACGGCCATTGCGTCGAGACTGGTTGCAATGGCGGTGGTGACCAGCAGCCAGAAGCCATGGCGGCGCTGTGGCTCTTCATCTTCATCCCCGTCGTCGCGAAAGCCTTCTATTATCATTCGTCCGCCTAAAAAGATCAGCAGAATGAAGGCGATCCAATGGTTCCACTCCAGTACAAATTTGCTGGCGAGCATACCCATGCCCCAGCCAATGAGCGGCGTAAGCGTTTCAACGGCGCCGAAAATAAGGCCGGTGCGCAGTGCTTCAGAAAATTTGGGTTTATGCAGGGTGGCGCCTTTGCCAATTGATGCAGCGAAAGCATCCATCGACATGCCGAAAGCAAGAAGAACAGTAGCGGTGAGATTCATAACAGCGTCCTGACCGGGGTATCCATAAAACACATCACTGCCCCCAGTAACCATGCATACAGGCTGGAATCACTGTAAATACAGCGCCATTCAGGTATGCATTGCAGTTGATGTGCCTATGGTCTCGCCTGACTGAACCTGTAAGATCAGTCCGTACGCGCCACGTTTTTCAACGAGTATGTTGACACGTACATTTCCGGAGTCTGGAAATCGGCTACTCCCCAACGACGGGCGCAACCTTAACATATTTTGAGAATATAAAACAAGAAACGCAGAAATAATATTTGGCCTCTAATTGAAAACGATTTTCATTTAGATTTGTTTATAAATAAAACGTTAAAATAAATAACATTATGAGCGGTGGGATATAGCCTTAGCTATGTTTATTTTTGAATGGATATATAAAAAACATAGTTCAGGCTATATTTGTAACTTACTGATTTGAAATTAAAAGTTTATATATGTTTTCGAGATCGTCTATATTCCGTACGCGAATCAGTAATCTTCGATGTTCTAATTGCATCACCAGGACACCGTCTTCAGATAAATTCATCTCTTTAATCCGGTTATATTCAATCCAGACATTGGCGAAAAAAAAGCCTTTCTGTTTGAAGATGATTTTTGGCGTACGGATCCAAAACAGATACAGTCCCATCAATACCAGTGCACATAATAACCATGTAGTAAATTGCGCGCCGTGGCTGGTGATGTTGTTGTAGATAAGAATAGCAATCAAGCCAAGGAAGATAACGCTGTCGACTCTGCTACGAGGAAGCAGGGCGACAGACAGCAGAGTAGGGCCATTACGGCGGGGCATGATGAACTGATCGTAAATGGCATACGCCAGCAGCGAAAAGATAAAAAGAACCAGCACCAGGTCCGTGATAGTCATGAATCCTCAACCCTCTAAATAGAAAAACCGGGGGCAAGCCCCCGGCGGTGTACAACAGTCTTACAGGCCGAGCAGTCCGACAGCGTAGCCCGCGATACCGATGACGAAGAAGCCAACGATGATCCACAGCGGGTTCACTTTTTTACGCAGCAGCCACATACAGGCGAAAGTTAACAGCAGAGGAACCAGACCCGGCATCAGCTGGTCAAGGATAGTCTGCACAGTGGTGACGCGAGTCTGACCATCCTGACCGGTGATGGTGGAAACCACCAGCGGGATGTTTACGTGCGTCCACTTGTTAACCAATGCCCCCATGACAAACAGGCCGAGGATTGACGCCCCCTCAGTCAGTTTCTGCAGGAAGCCGCCGCCCATATCTTTAACGATATCGATACCTTTACGGTAGCCGTATGCCACACCGTAGTAACGGGTTGCCAGACGAACCAGGTTAAACAGGATGAAGAACAGCAGTGGTCCAAGCAGACTGCCGCTCATCGCGATACCTGCGCCAAGTGCGGCGAATACCGGACGTACGGTACCCCAGAAGATCGGGTCGCCCACGCCTGCAAGCGGTCCCATCAGACCAACTTTGATACCGTTGATGGCACCATCGTCAATCTCTGCGCCGTTTGCACGCTGCTCTTCCATCGCCAGCGTAACGCCCAATACGGGGGCCGCTACGTACGGATGGGTATTAAAGAATTCCAGGTGACGCTTAATAGCCTGCTTACGTGCGTCGTTGTTTTCCGGGTACAAGCGGCGGATAGCCGGCACCATGGAGAAACAGAAACCCAGCGCCTGCATACGTTCGAAGTTCCAGGAACCCTGAAACAGGTTAGAACGAAGGAACACGCCACGAATGTCACTCGGAGTGAGTTTTTTCTCGGTGGTAGTTTTAGTCATATCAACCATTTCGCTCACCTGCTAGTCCAGTTCGTTATCGAGATCATTATTGCCAGCCGCAGCAGCAGGTGCACCGGCTACGCGGTTATATTTCGGGCTCAGCTGAATGTAGAGGATAGCCATTACTGCGCCAATCACACCCAGAGCAACCAGGTTGAAGTTAGTAAATGCCGCGGTGACGAAGCCGAGGTAGAAGAATGGCATCAGGTAGCCTGCGCGCATCATGTTGATGACCATCGCATAACCAACCACTACGATCATACCCCCTGCGATGTTCAGACCACCGGTCACAACTTCCGGAATGGCATTAAGCATGCTCTGAACTTCACTGGTACCAACAGAAATCGCCACGATTACCGCCGGGATAGCGATACGCATAGCCTGCAGGAACAGGGAGGATACGTGCAGCCAGGAGATCGCCGTCAGGTTACCGTTTTCTGCCGCCTTATCCGCTGCGTGCTGGAATGCTACGGTGATAGTACGAACGATGATGGTCAGTACCTGGCCTGCTGCTGCCAGTGGGATAGCCAGCGCGATACCTGCACCAATGCTTTGGTGACCCGCGATAACCAGAACGGTAGAGATAATTGAGGCCAATGCGGCATCAGGTGCAACCGCAGCACCGATGTTCATCCAGCCCAGGGCGATCATTTCCAGGGTACCACCGATGATGATACCGGTTTTCATATCACCGAGAACGGCACCAATCAGCGTACAGGCCACCAACGGACGGTGGAACTGAAATTCATCGAGTACCGACTCCATACCCGCGATACATGCGACGATGAACACCAGCACAATCTGAAGAGTGGTAATCTCCATTGTACTTCTCCTATTGCTATACAGACTTAAGTGTGAAAACTAAGTAAATGCCAGGGCGTTATTTCACCTTGGCAATCAAATCCATCATTTTCAGTTTCTGATCGGTAGAAACCTTACGAGCCTCGAGCTCAATACCGCGTTCGTTGAGTTTCTTGAAGGCTTCGATGTCTTTTTCATCGACAGAAATTGCGTTGTTTACCTGCGTTTTACCCTGACGGAAAGCCATACCGCCAATGTTTACAGAGGTAATTTTCACACCACCTTCAACGATACGTTCTACGTCGGTCGGGTTGGTAAACAACAGCATCACACGCTCACCTGCATATTTTGGGTTGTTGTAGACGCGGATCATTTTCGCGACATCAACCACATGCGCCGTCACACCCGGAGGTGCAACCTGGGTCAGCAGCGTTTTACGCACGGTATCGGCGGCAACTTCATCACTGACGACGATAATGCGTGTTACGTTGGTTTCTTTGGTCCAGCGAGTTGCCACCTGACCATGGATTAAGCGGTCATCAATACGCGCCAGGCCGATCTGCATATAATCGTTCGGACCCATCGGTTTGGCGGGAACTGCTGCTTTTGGCGCCGCGACTGGGGCTGGAGCGGCTTTCTCCACCGGTTTTGCTTTCAGCGCTTTCACGCCTTCGCTACCGGTTTCAACGGCCAGTGCTACTAATTCATCGAAGCTGGGGTTGTCATCACGCGCCATGAAGGTTTCAACCAGCATGGGAATGTTCACACCGGCGATGACTTCGTAATGCTCTTTATCGACGACAATGCGGCTCGCAGCGTTAAACGGGCTGCCTCCCCATGTGTCAACGAGAAACAGCACGCCTTTACTGGTATCGAGTTTTGCCAACTGAGCGTTGTACTTTTCAATCAGCGTTTCGGCATTTTCGCCTGGAACGAAATCGATCCAGCCGACGTTTTCCTGCTCGCCTAACAGCATTTCTGCTGTCTTAAGTAACTGCTCTGCAGCCCAACCATGTGTGCCTATTACAATAGCAATGGTCACTTGCTACCTCCTTTATTATCGTTAACACATCAACGTGAAGATGTATTTGAATCGTCGTCCGCAATCGAATCGATTCAGATAAGGGTTACAAAGAAAAACCTATGATTTTCGTGAATTATTTTAGATATCGAAAAAAATATTTTATGTGATGAAGATCCGTAATTTAACTTCCGATAAAAAGAAATTTCGAAGGGTAAAATATCTCCGAAACAACTTATTGCAAAGGAAGGTAAATCTTTGCTAAAAAACGGTTGTCTCTGTTATGTTTAGCATCGGTTTAATTACTCAGGAGTATAGGGCAGTAGCTCACCATATGGATCGTCACCGACGTCATTTCACTATCAGGCCGTATCAAGCCTGTCAGATTGGCACTTTTTGCCACAAATTTTCTCTGCATATCGCTTCAACGCCTGAGATCCTCAGCGCGCAGTTTGGTCATTCCTTAAGCAGGAGCTTGTCATGGAATTATTAATGGACCCGCAGATTTGGGTGGGTTTGCTCACGCTTGTCGTTCTCGAAATTGTTCTGGGTATTGATAACCTGGTCTTCATTGCGATCCTGGCTGATAAGCTGCCGCCAAAACAGCGAGATAAAGCGCGTTTAATCGGTTTGTCACTGGCACTGGTTATGCGCCTGGGCTTGTTGTCCGTGATTTCGTGGATGGTGACGCTAACTAAGCCGCTATTTACGGTAATGGACTACTCGTTCTCGGGGCGCGATCTGATCATGCTGCTGGGGGGGATTTTCCTCTTGTTCAAGGCCACGACAGAGCTGCATGAGCGGCTGGAAAACCGTGAACATGATACCGGCCAGGCAAAAGGGTATGCGAGTTTTTGGGTTGTTGTGACGCAGATTGTCATACTCGACGCGGTGTTCTCGCTGGATGCCGTTATTACGGCGGTCGGTATGGTCAACCATCTGCCAGTGATGATGGCGGCGGTCGTGATTGCTATGGCCGTGATGCTGCTGGCTTCTAAGCCGCTGACACGATTTGTGAACCAACATCCGACGGTGGTGGTGCTGTGTCTGAGCTTCCTGTTAATGATCGGTCTGAGCCTGGTTGCCGAAGGGTTTGGCTTCCATATTCCGAAAGGCTATCTGTATGCGGCGATTGGCTTCTCAATCATCATTGAGTTGTTTAACCAGATTGCCCGTCGGAACTTTATTCGCCACCAGTCGACGCTGCCGCTGCGTGCGCGCACTGCCGATGCAATCCTGCGTCTGATGGGGGGTAAAAGTCAGGCCAGCGCGCAGATGGAATCCGACAACCCAGTGCCGGTTCCCGTCCCGGAAGGCGCATTTGTGGAAGAAGAACGCTATATGATCAACGGCGTCCTTTCTCTGGCGTCGCGTTCATTACGCGGCATTATGACGCCTCGTGGCGAAATTAGCTGGGTTGATGCAGACCTGAGCGTGGAGGAAATTCGCGAGCAATTGCTCTCGTCACCACACAGCCTGTTCCCGGTGTGTCGTGGCGAACTGGATGAAATCATCGGTATTGTGCGTGCTAAAGAGCTGCTGGTCGCGCTGGAAGACGGTGTGGATGTGGCGGCCATTGCCTCTGCGTCTCCGGCTATTATTGTCCCGGAAACGCTGGATCCTATCAATCTGTTAGGTGTTCTGCGACGCGCTCGCGGCAGCTTTGTTATCGTCACTAACGAGTTTGGTGTAGTCCAGGGTCTGGTCACGCCGTTGGACGTATTAGAAGCTATTGCCGGTGAATTCCCGGATGCTGATGAAACGCCTGAAATTATTGCTGATGCAGGCGGTTGGTTGGTGAAAGGTGGTACCGATCTGCATGCGTTGCAACAGGCGCTGGACGTGGATACGTTAGTGAATGAAGATGAAGACATCGCCACGGTGGCAGGTTTAGTCATTGCCGCTAACGGCCATATTCCACGCGTAGGTGATGTTATCGATGTTGCACCGTTGAGCATTACGATTGTCGAAGCCAATGACTATCGTGTGGATTTAGTTCGCATTGTTAAAGAACAACCCGCTCACGACGAAGACGAGTAAGCGGGGTTAGCGAAACGGCATAACGTGCATACTGTGTCGCCCGTTATGCCGGGCGGGCGGCGGCGTGCTGCCCGCCAGCCATTTGGGAAAATCGCGCAGCGGCATCGGCTTTGCATACAAAAAGCCTTGCAATAAATGTACGCCGTGTCGGCGCAAATGCTGTGCCTGCGCCTGTGTTTCAACGCCTTCCGCCACCAGTTCTATATTCAGTTTTTTCCCCAAAGCGATAATGATGTCTGTGACGGTTGAGTTCACGGCGTCTGTCCCGATTGCTGAGGTAAATGATTTATCTATCTTCAGCACATCCGGGCGAAGCTTTTCCAGCCAGGAGAGCGAGCTGTTGCCGGTGCCGAAATCGTCAATTGCCAGCTTTACGCCAAGCCGATTTAACTCGCGCACGACCCGATAATCCACATCCAGCAACGCATCGCGCTCGGTAAGTTCGATAACCAACTGCTGAATAGGGTGCTGGCTGAACCAGTACTGGTTGAGATCTTTTAGCAGCGTACCGTTACGAAAATGGCTGGCGGCAACATTAATCCCAATATGAAACTGGCTGCTCATCGGGAATAAGTGTCGTTGCTGAATGGTTTCTGCGATGACATGACGGGTAAGCGGCACAATCAGGTTGTGCTCCTCTGCGATGGGAATAAACACTTCGGGAGAGATCCAACCCTGGCGCGGGTTATTCCAGCGTAAAAGGATTTCCACTCCCATACATTGTTGGGTTTGCGCATTAAGTAGCGGCTGGCAAAACAGCTCGAATTCCCGTGCAGCAAGGGCCAGATTTATCTCCCAGGAGAAGCTCATTCTGCTGGCGGTCGCCAGCCATGCCAGGTAGCCCACTAAAAAACTTAGGATCACCGCCAGCGGCAGTTGTGTTGGCAAATGTTTTATAGCCAGTTCGCTGGCACCCGGACCGGTGACGCTGATAGTAAAGGGGAAATGTTGCGATGAGAGCTGGTAGCGTTTTTCATTATTCAGTTCAGGTAGCGTATCGACAACACCCTGTCCATATAGCAAATGGCGATTACCGACGGTTAAGCTGGCATGGGTAATTTGCGGTGGCTGGGGTTCAAGCAACATGGACGATAATAAATCAATATTCACGATTTCCAGCACGCCATCTGAGCCATCGGCAGATGCTGGATACCATTGCGTCAGAATCGGACTGCCCTTAATCAACGAATGGTCGGTAGACAGCAGCAATTGCGGCTCCCGACTGGGTAATTCAGGCTCCAGTTGGCGAATAGGCACATTGCGATAGCCAAAAATGCTGGAACAATAAAGGATCCCGCTCTGAATCAGGCTGATAGAACGTACCGTTTGCAGTCTGGCTGCATGCTTACTCAGAGGTAAACGCGCGACTGAGCAGGGAAGCCCAATCAGCGGTAGCAGTACATCGCGTCCGGTCTGTAGGGGCAAAAGCACGTCATCCAACTCTTCAACGGCGTGGTTGGCAAAGGTAACGGTATTGCGATGATTTAAATTACGCTCCGAAATAAATCGGACAGTTAATGTGAGAATGAGCGTCAGTAGTGCACATAATGTGCAGACGATTAAGCGATTCCGGCGATAGTTCTTGATGATCCTTTGCGCTGTTTGCATGCGGGCCGCCCGATAAGCCGTTGGTCACAGTAGCCAACAGCAACAGAGCAAGTGTAGTGGGGAAAATTACGCCAGACGAGGGAGAGGGGGCAAATTCGCCCATCCGTCGCAGATGGGCGAAAAATAAGTATTAGTCACATTGAACTTTGATTGCCAGACCACCGCGTGACGTTTCACGGTATTTGGCGTTCATGTCTTTACCTGTTTCGTACATGGTCTCAATGACTTTATCCAGCGAGACGCGCGGAGCGCTGGTACGGCGCATTGCCATACGCGCAGCGTTGATCGCCTTCACTGACGCAATGGCATTACGTTCGATGCACGGAACCTGTACCTGTCCCGCCACCGGATCGCAGGTTAAGCCGAGGTTATGTTCCATGCCGATTTCAGCAGCAACACACACCTGCTCAGGGCTTGCGCCTAACAGTTCAGCCAGACCCGCGGCAGCCATGGAACAGGCTACGCCCACTTCACCCTGACAACCCACTTCTGCACCAGAGATAGACGCGTTCATTTTATACAACGCGCCAATCGCGCCGGCCGCCAGGAAATAACGAGTATAGATATCCGGGCTGACGGACTCGATGAAATGATCGTAATAGGCCAGTACCGCAGGCACGATACCGCAGGCACCGTTGGTTGGCGCAGTGACTACGCGACCACCCGCGGCATTTTCTTCGTTAACGGCCAGCGCGAACATGTTCACCCAGTCGATCACGTTCATCGGATCGTTGGACAGTTTATCGCTGGAAACCAGCATACGACGCAGGGCTGAAGCACGACGAGGAACGCGCAGCGGACCCGGCAGCACGCCTTCGGTGTTCATACCACGATCGATACAAGCCTGCATGGTTTGCCAGACGTTACCAAAGTACTCTTCAATCTCTTTTTTACTGTGCAGAGCAAGTTCGTTCTGCATCGCCATGCCAGAGAGAGACAGGCCGGTGCTGTTGCAGTATTCCAGCATTTCGGTGGCGGATTTGAACGGATAAGGCACACTGACCTCGCCCGCGGCATCCTGACCAAAATGTTCTTCATCAACGATGAATCCACCGCCGATGGAGTAGTAGGTTTTGCTGTAAATGACGGTTTCGCCACTGTACGCGTGGATCTGCATTCCGTTTTCATGCAGCGGCAGGTTGCCGTTGTGAAAACGCATTCCGTCATTCTGCGGGAAATCCACTTCGTGCTGGCCCTGCGCAAGCAGCAGGCGTCCACGCGTTTCTACGTCGCGGATAAATCCGGGGATGCTGTCAATATCCACGGTAGCAGGCTCATTGCCCGCCAGACCCATAATAATGGCGATATCGGTATGGTGACCTTTACCCGTGAGCGACAGTGAACCATACACGTCGACGGCGACACGAGTAACGCTGTCCAGTAATCCTTTTTCGACCAGGTCATCGACGAACTGTTTACCCGCCTTCATAGGCCCTACGGTATGGGAAGATGAGGGACCAATCCCCACCTTAAACATGTCGAATAGACTAATCACGATAATACTCCTACAGGGCGACTGGGGTTTCCAGTAACGATGTTATAACTGCGCATAGTGTAAGAGGGAACGCGGCGATCGGCTTAACTATTCACATGAATTAAACTAATAGATAACCGCGGTTTTACTAATGTTGTGACCTGAGTTTCAAGTTGTCTATGGTGTGCGTAAAGATAAGTATAGTCAGGGCTTGACGCCAATTTGCAGCGCCAGCTCACGAATTATTCCGGCGGTCATTCCCCAGACGAAATATTGCTCATACCAGGAAAGCCATACACGATGTGAATCGCCGCGACGGTAGATATCCAGCGGATGATAACGACCTAAATGCAGGGCTTGTGCCAGCGGCATTTCGAACACGGCGGAAACTTCATCAACACTTGCGCGATACGGCAAATTTGGCGGGATAATGCCTACCACCGGCGTGACCTGGAAACCGGTCACACTGTCGACCGGCGGCAGAACGCCAATCACCTCCACGCAGGATGGTGGGATCGCCACTTCTTCCTGCGCTTCGCGAAGGGCGGCGGCAATTAACGAGGCATCGCTGCTATCCACCGCGCCGCCGGGAAAGGCGACTTGTCCGGCGTGCTTGCGCAGATGAACGGATCGCTGAGTTAACAGTAACCCCGGCTGTGCACGACGCACGACGGGGATCAGTACGGCGGCCTGACGCTGGTTTAACGCAGTATGATTAACCTGCGGGCGCAGGAGTTGAAAGCGCGATAAAAAATCATCAAGCGTCAGGCTGCTGTATTCCACGTGTCAGTTCTCCAGTTGGTGCAAAATACGATTCACTTTATCAAACGTTTCCTGATACTCCGCATCTTCCTGGCTGTCCGCCACAATGCCACCGCCAGCGGAACAATAAATGCGTCCGTTGGTGGCTGTCAGCGTGCGAATGGTGATGCTGGTATCCATATTGCCGCAAAAGCTCAGATAGCCAATGCTACCGCACCAGGCGTTGCGTCTTTGCGGTTCCAGTTCGTCAATAATTTCCATTGCCCGCACTTTTGGCGCACCGGTAATAGAGCCGCCAGGGAAGGCGGCACGCAGCAGGTCAGTGGCGTGCAATGACTCTGGCAGACGCGCGGTAATGGTGCTGACCAAATGATGAACGGCAGGGAACGGTTCGACAACGAACAGTTCCGGAACCTGTACCGAACCGGGTTCGGCAACGCGGCCGATATCATTACGCATTAAATCGACGATCATCAGGTTTTCCGCCTGATCCTTTGGGGAGTTCGCCAGTGATTGAGCCTGTAGACGATCGGCATCGGCATCTTCAAGTCTGGGCAGCGTGCCTTTAATCGGACGCGTCTGGATGTGCTGGTTTTCCAGCAGAATAAAACGCTCAGGTGAAAGGCTGAGAATCGCCCCTTCCTCAAGACGTAAAAACGCACTGAACGGGGCGCGGTTCGCATGGTTGAGACGTACAAACGCCAACCACTCATCTCCTTGATAATGCGCCTGAAAACGCTGGGCAAGATTGACCTGATAGCAATCGCCGCTGTGCAGATAACGCTGCACCTGACGGAACCTTTCACCATACTGCTCGCGGGTCATGTTGGACTGCCACGAAGATGTTAACGAAAACGGTTCGCGCACGGGTATCTGTTGATTTTCCAGCCAACGGCGTCGTGCCTGTACATCGGAGTGGCTAAGTAGCGACACCCTTTGCAACTGATGATCGACAATCAGCGCCCAATCGTAAATGCCAACCGCCATGTCCGGTAGCGTGATATCCTGTTCGGCTTCCGTTGGCAGAGATTCAAAACGACGGCCTAAGTCATAACCGAACAGACCCAATGCGCCTCCCTGGAAGGGAAAATCGGGATTATAATCGGGCTGAATAGTCAGCGATGTCAGCGCCGAACGTAAAACCGTCATCGGATCATCAACCGTTTGCATAGTGCCGTGATGGTCATGCACAACGGTCTCTTCTGCATGTGTGACCAGCGTGGTAATGGGGTCGGCGACCAGAATATCAAAGCGATTATGCGGATGGTCGGCGTGGCCTGAATGCAAAAGCATTGCCCAGGGCTGGTGGCTTAATGTGGCAAAATAGTGCTCAGCGGCGTCCAGACGCCAGGGGAGTGTGATTACAGCGGGAGATAACGTCTTCATCAGTCCTGACTCGTTGCTACTTCACTGGCTATGTGCCGGGTAGCATGAAATAATTAGCGCTAATAATTTAGCAGGAGTTCACCATGATTGCAGGTTTACCTTCACTCACGCACGATCAGCAGCAACAGGCGGTTGAACGCATTCATGAACTGATATCCCAGGGGATGAGCAGTGGCGAGGCGATTACGAAAGTGGCTGCTGAATTACGCGCCAGCCATACCGGCGAGCGGATCGTGGCGCGTTTTGAAGATGAAGACGAATAGCGCCGCTTATACCGCAGCGATAATCTTAATTTCAACTTTGTATTTCGGGTTCATTAACCCGGCCTGAACGGTACAACGTACCGGCGCGTGACCAGCAACAACCCATGCGTCCCAGGCTTTGTTCATGGCGGCAAAATCATTTTTGTCCGCCAGGAACAGGGTGGCATCAAGAATACGTGACTTGCTGCTGCCCTGTTTTTCCAGCACCGCATCAATTTGCGCCAGCGTATTTGCCGTTTGCTCAAAGGCGTCGGCATCCAGATTTTCCGGTACGCCGGTGTAATACAACGTGTTGTTGTGGATAACCACGTCGGACCAACGCGCTTCGGCATCAATGCGCACAATCGTCATAAATCATTCCTCATTTACGTTTTTTCATAATGGCTTCGGGTTGCGCCAAGACTGCCATAATGTTGTGTCCACGTCACCTCTTCAACTGGCGAAAGAGCCGCTGGCCTGACATAATCCCTGTTCAAATGAACAGGGGGCAGTGTGACGGACGATTTTGCAGCAGACGGTCAGTTGGCTAAAGCGATACCCGGTTTTAAACCGCGTGAACCACAGCGGCAGATGGCCTTCGCCGTCAGTCATGCTATCGAAAAATCACAGCCGCTTGTTGTCGAAGCCGGAACAGGAACAGGTAAAACCTACGCTTATCTTGCCCCTGCGCTGCGTGCCGGAAAGAAAGTAATTGTCTCCACGGGCTCGAAGGCGTTGCAGGATCAGCTATACAGCCGCGATTTACCCACAGTAGCGAAGGCTCTGGAATTCACGGGTAAACTGGCGCTGCTGAAAGGGCGTTCAAACTATCTGTGTCTTGAGCGTCTCGAACAACAGGCGCTGGCGGGCGGTGACCTGCCGGTACAGACTTTAAGTGACGTCATTCTGCTACGCTCCTGGTCAAATCAAACCCTTGATGGTGACATCAGCACCTGCGTCAGCGTGGCGGAAGACTCTCAGGCCTGGCCGCTGGTGACGAGCACAAACGATAATTGCCTTGGGAGCGACTGCCCGCTGTACAAAGAGTGCTTTGTCGTTAAAGCGCGCAAGAAGGCGATGGATGCAGATGTCGTCGTGGTAAACCACCATCTGTTTCTCGCTGATATGGTGGTAAAAGAGAGTGGGTTTGGCGAGCTGATCCCGGAAGCTGAAGTGATGATCTTCGATGAAGCGCATCAGTTACCGGATATCGCCAGCCAGTACTTTGGTCAATCGCTCTCCAGTCGCCAACTGCTGGATCTGGCGAAAGACATCACCATTGCCTATCGCACCGAGCTGAAAGACACTCAGCAGCTTCAAAAATGCGCCGACCGACTGGCGCAAAGCGCGCAGGACTTCCGCCTGCAACTGGGCGAGCCGGGCTATCGAGGAAACTTGCGGGAACTGCTGGCCGACCCGCGCGTACAGCGCGCGTTTTTGTTGCTCGATGACACGCTGGAGCTGTGTTACGACGTGGCGAAACTGTCTCTCGGACGTTCCGCCTTGCTGGATGCCGCGTTTGAACGTGCCACGCTTTACCGTGCTCGTCTGAAGCGCCTGAAAGAGATCAACCAGCCAGGTTTCAGCTACTGGTATGAATGCACCTCGCGCCATTTCACCCTTGCGCTGACGCCGCTCACGGTGGCGGATAAATTCAAAGAAGTGATGGAACAGAAGCCGGGCTGCTGGATTTTTACCTCCGCGACGCTGTCGGTAAACGATGATCTTCATCATTTCACCGCGCGGCTGGGTATTGAAGATGCCGAGTCGATGCTGCTGCCAAGCCCATTTGATTACACCCGCCAGGCGCTGCTGTGCGTGCCGCGTAATCTCCCGCAAACTAACCAACCGGGAGCGGCGCGTCAGCTGGCATCCATGCTGCGTCCTATTATCGAAGCGAACAACGGACGCTGCTTTATGCTGTGTACCTCGCACGCGATGATGCGCGATCTGGCTGAACAATTCCGCGCCACCATGACCCTTCCCGTGCTGCTGCAGGGCGAAACCAGTAAAGGGCAACTGTTACAGCAGTTTGTCAGCGCAGGTAATGCGTTACTGGTTGCCACCAGCAGCTTCTGGGAAGGGGTGGACGTGCGTGGCGATACGTTGTCGCTGGTGATTATTGATAAACTGCCGTTCACCTCGCCGGACGATCCGCTGTTAAAAGCGCGGATGGAGGACTGCCGTTTGCGCGGCGGCGATCCGTTTGAAGACGTTCAGTTGCCGGATGCGGTAATCACCCTGAAACAGGGCGTGGGGCGTCTGATTCGTGACGCTGACGACCGCGGGGTGCTGGTGATTTGCGACAACCGTCTGGTGATGCGACCTTACGGTGCCACTTTCCTGGCAAGTCTTCCGCCTGCGCCGCGGACGCGTGATATTGCTCGCGCTGTTCGTTTTCTTGCCATACCAACGACTGAGTAATTTGTTACGGAGTGTGGTAAGATGCGCGCCAAATTTATTGACCTGATCACAAACACCCATGCGAATTCTGGCTATCGATACCGCCACAGAGGCGTGCTCTGTTGCCCTGTGGAATGACGGTACTACCAAGGCTCATTTCGAGCTTTGCCCACGAGAACACACCCAACGAATTTTACCAATGGTTGAGGAAATCCTGGCCGCTGGCGATCTCACGTTAACCGATATCGACGCTCTGGCGTTTGGTCGCGGTCCTGGCAGTTTCACAGGTGTACGTATTGGTATTGGCATTGCTCAGGGGCTGGCGTTAGGCGCGAATTTACCGATGATCGGCGTCTCCACCCTGGCAACAATGGCGCAGGGAGCCTGGCGTAAGTCGGGCGCGACCCGCGTACTGGCCGCGATCGACGCGCGAATGGGCGAAGTCTATTGGGCCGAATACCTGCGTGATGAGAACGGCAACTGGCACGGTGAAGAAACCGAAGCGGTGCTAACCCCCGAGCAGGTGCATGCGCGTTTACTGCAACTGTCTGGCGAGTGGGTAACGGTCGGAACGGGCTGGCCTGCCTGGCCTGAGCTCGGTAAAGACAGCGGTCTGACGCTGAGCGATGGCGACGTTTTGCTTCCGGCGGCTGAAGATATGCTGCCTGTTGCCACGCAAATGCTGGCTGCCGGTAAGACCGTGGCGGTTGAACATGCGGAACCGGTTTATTTACGTAACACCGTGGCATGGAAGAAACTTCCCGGTAAAGAATGAATCTTAGTAGTACATCCCTGGTCAATTCGCACAGCCGTCAGTGCGCAGCATGGTGAATTGGTCGGGGCAGAAGCTAAGAAAAGGGAGTCGCAATATGGCGGTGCAAAAGCAGTTATTGAAAGGTCTGTTGGCGGGCGCATTCGCGTTAATGCTTAGCGGTTGTGTCACCATCCCGGACGCGATTAAAGGTTCGAGCCCTACGCCGCAGCAGGATCTGGTGCGGGTTATGAATGCCCCGCAGCTGTATGTCGGACAGGAAGCGCGTTTCGGCGGTAAAGTGGTGGATATTCAGAACCAGCAGGGGAAATCCCGTCTGGAAATTGCCACTGTTCCTCTTGATAGTGGGGCGCGACCGGTGCTGGGCGAAGCCTCCCGCGGGCGAATTTATGCTGATGTAAATGGCTTCCTCGACCCGGTGGACTTCCGCGGTCAACTGGTTACCGTCGTCGGTCCGATTAGCGGTACTGTGGATGGAAAAATCGGTAATACGCCGTATAAATTCATGCTGATGCAGGTAACTGGCTATAAACGCTGGCATATTACTCAGCAAATTGTTATGCCGCCGCAGCCGATCGACCCCTGGTTCTACGGTGCGCGTGGCTGGCCTTACGGTGGCTACGGCGGATGGGGATGGTACAATCCCGGCCCGGCACAGGTTCAGACCATAGTAACTGAGTAACTCTTTGTTTTATGAGTAAAAGAAACAGCGGCTCGTCCGCTGTTTCTGCATTAACGTGGATATAAGAAAAATAAATAGTGACGTGCTTCGCAACCTTGTCGTTGTGTAATAAACAAACTGGTACGCTGAGTTAATATTATGTTAACAGTTTGTTTATTGCCTGGGGTTGTGATGACGACGAATACGCATTTTAGAGGTGATGTATTGAAAAAGGTTTGGCTTAACCGTTATCCCGCTGGTGTTCCTGCGGAGATCAATCCTGACCGTTATCAATCCCTGGTGGAACTCTTTGAACACTCAGTAAGACGGTATGCCGATCAGCCCGCGTTTGTAAACATGGGGGAGGTGATGACCTTCCGCAAGCTTGAAGAGCGTAGCCGGGCATTTGCGGCCTATTTGCAACAGGGACTCGGGCTGAAGAAGGGCGATCGCGTCGCGCTGATGATGCCTAACCTGCTGCAATATCCGGTCGCACTGTTTGGGATTTTACGTGCCGGCATGATCGTCGTGAACGTGAACCCGCTGTACACGCCTCGCGAGCTGGAACATCAGCTCAACGACAGCGGCGCGTCGGCGATTGTCATCGTGTCTAACTTTGCCCACACGCTGGAAAAAGTCGTCGACAAAACGTCGGTGCAACACGTGATCCTGACGCGTATGGGCGATCAGCTGTCGACCGCCAAAGGGACGTTGGTTAACTTTGTCGTCAAGTATATCAAGCGTCTGGTGCCGAAATATCACCTGCCGGATGCCATCTCATTTCGTAGTGCGCTGCAAAACGGTTATCGCATGCAGTATGTGAAACCCGAAGTGGTGTCGGAAGATCTGGCGTTCCTGCAATATACCGGGGGGACTACCGGTGTGGCGAAGGGCGCGATGCTTACGCACCGTAACATGCTGGCTAACCTTGAGCAGGTTAACGCCACTTATGGCCCGTTGCTGCATCCGGGTAAAGAACTGGTGGTGACGGCCCTACCACTGTATCACATTTTTGCGCTGACGATGAACTGTCTGCTGTTTATTGAGCTGGGCGGTCAAAACCTGCTGATTACCAACCCGCGTGATATTCCGGGACTGGTAAAAGAGCTGGCGAAGTATCCGTTCACCGCCATGACCGGCGTCAACACGCTGTTTAACGCGCTGCTGAATAACAAAGAGTTCCAACAACTGGACTTCTCGTCACTGCACCTTTCGGCAGGCGGCGGGATGCCGGTTCAACAGGCGGTAGCTGAACGTTGGGTGAAGCTGACGGGTCAGTATCTGCTGGAAGGCTATGGCCTGACGGAGTGTGCCCCTCTGGTGAGCGTCAACCCTCACGATATCGACTACCACAGCGGCAGTATCGGGTTACCGGTTCCTTCCACCGAGGTCAAACTGGTGGATGACGACGATAACGAAGTGCCGCCGGGAGAACCGGGCGAACTGTGCGTGAAAGGTCCGCAAGTGATGCTGGGCTACTGGCAGCGACCAGACGCCACCGACGAAATCGTCAAAGACGGCTGGCTGCACACCGGCGATATTGCGGTGATGGATGAAGAAGGCTTCCTGCGTATTGTCGATCGTAAGAAAGATATGATCCTGGTGTCCGGCTTTAACGTCTATCCAAATGAAATTGAAGACGTGGTTATGCAACATCCTGGCGTACAGGAAGTGGCTGCGGTTGGTGTTCCGTCGGGCAGCAGCGGTGAAGCGGTGAAAATTTTCGTGGTGAAGAAAGATGCCTCGTTAACTGATGAGGCGCTTATCACTTTCTGCCGTCGTCACCTGACGGGCTATAAAGTACCGAAGCTGGTGGAGTTTCGCGACGAGTTGCCGAAATCTAACGTCGGTAAAATTTTGCGACGAGAATTACGTGACGAAGCGCGCGCCAAAGTGGACAATAAAGGCTGAGCGTTAAGTCAGCCAGCAGAAAACGCCGGGTAATCCGGCGTTTTTTTTGGCGCAAACCTAAGAGAGCACGATTTGAATTATCAAATGATCACCACGGACGACGCGTTAGCCACGCTGTGCGAAGCCGTCCGTGAATTTCCGGCGATAGCCCTGGATACCGAATTTGTTCGCACACGTACCTATTATCCGCAGTTGGGGCTGATCCAGCTGTTTGATGGCAAACACGTTGCTCTGATTGATCCGCTAGGGATCACCGACTGGTCGCCCCTGCGCGATATTCTGCGTGATACCGCCATCACCAAATTCCTGCATGCGGGAAGTGAAGACCTGGAAGTGTTTCTCAACGCTTTTGGCGAACTTCCGCAGCCGTTAATTGACACACAAATCCTGGCTGCGTTTTGCGGTCGTCCGCTGTCGTGGGGCTTCGCCTCGATGGTGGAAGAGTTTACGGGGGTGGCGCTCGACAAAAGTGAATCGCGTACCGACTGGCTGGCCAGACCGCTGACCGAGCGTCAGTGCGAATACGCGGCGGCTGACGTCTGGTATCTGTTACCGATCACCACAAAACTGATGGCTGAAACCGAAGCCAGCGGCTGGCTGCCAGCCGCGCTGGACGAATGCCGCTTAATGCAGCAGCGTCGCCAGGAG
The DNA here is from genome assembly GCF_013784065.1 of Citrobacter sp. RHBSTW-00599. NCBI lineage: Bacteria > Pseudomonadati > Pseudomonadota > Gammaproteobacteria > Enterobacterales > Enterobacteriaceae > Citrobacter > Citrobacter sp. RHBSTW-00599. The sequence continues at coordinate 2,233,092 of NZ_CP056717.1, forward strand.
ATTCTGGCGCCGGAAGACGCCTGGCGTGACATCACCAACGCATGGCAACTGCGCACCCGTCAGCTAGCCTGCCTGCAACTGCTTGCCGACTGGCGACTGCGTAAAGCACGCGAGCGCGATCTGGCGGTAAACTTCGTGGTGCGTGAAGAGCACCTGTGGGCGGTGGCGCGTTATATGCCGGGCAGCCTGGGTGAACTGGATAGCCTGGGTCTTTCCGGGAGCGAAATTCGTTTCCACGGTAAAACGCTGATCGCCCTGGTGGAAAAGGCCCAGGCTTTACCGGAAGAGTCGCTACCGCAGCCGCTGCTGAATTTGATGGATATGCCAGGGTATCGCAAGGCGTTCAAAGCCATCAAAGCGCTGGTTGCCGAGGTGAGTGCGGAACATAATCTCAGCGTCGAACTTCTTGCTTCGCGTCGCCAGATCAACCAGTTGCTCAACTGGCACTGGAAATTAAAGCCGCAGCAATCCCTGCCAGAGCTGGTTTCCGGCTGGCGTGGCGAATTGATGTCCGATCGCCTCAACGCGCTGCTGCAGGAATACCCGCAGTAAGTCACCAGGCTCGCCGGGTCGCGCGTTTGCTGACCCGGCCTGCGCAACGCTACAGATCGAGCACCAGGCGCTTACCTTTGGCGCGCGAGCAGCAGATGAGCATGCTTTGTTGGCTGGCTTTTTCGTCGTCGCTGAAATACTGATCGCGGTGATCCGCTTCCCCTTCGAGAATCGTCGTTTCGCAGGTGCCGCAAACACCTTCCCGGCACAGGCACTCAACCCGGGCGGCTTTGTTATTTTCGATAACCTGCAAAATGGTCATCTCTTCCGGGACCGCAAACTCGCGCCCGGAACGCGCCAGCACCAGGGTGAAGGCGTCGCCGCCTTTCTCTTCCACGGCAAATTGTTCGAAATGTAGCGTATTGCTGTCCAGCCCAAGGCGGGAAGCCGCTTCTCTGACAGCATCGTTGAGCACCGCAGGGCCACAGGTGTAGATATGCGTGCCGGGTTCAACATCTGCCAGCAGACGGGCTAAATCGAGGCGGGTGCCTGCGTTCGACAGGTGCAGATGAATGCGATTGGCGCTGGGGTGTTGCATGAGTTCGTCATGAAACGCGCAGGTCTCCTGGCTGGGAGAGCAATAGTGCAGTTGCCATTGCGTCTGAGATTGTTCCAGCTCCGGGAGTTGCGATAAAAACGGTGTGATGCCGATGCCTCCGGCAATCAACAGATGTTTTTGTGCCTGAGGGGCGAGGGCGAAGAGATTATTTGGTGTGGAGATCGTGAGCGTGTCGCCGGGCTTCACGTTTTGATGCAGATATCGTGAGCCGCCTTTGGACGCCTCCTCCAGGCGTACGGCGATTTTATAGGCGCGCGTATCGCGTGGTGAACTCATCAGCGAGTACGCATTGCTGTACAGGTTCTCGCCATCGCGCATCTGCACGATAATATGGCTGCCACCCTGAAACGCAGGCAACGACTCGCCTGTGGTCGCCGTTAAGGTGAAGCATTTTACCTGCGCGGTAATCGTCTCAATCCGGCTGACCCGGACTTCTTGCATTTGATAATCAGACATTGCGGCCTCCCTAAAAAATCTGTCCGACGCGCCTCAGCGGCGCGCCGGAACCTGTCGTAACAGCCCCGGGTTATTCCTGAAAAACCTGGGCGACCAGATTATGGAAATGGGCAATGCCATGCTCGGAGATGCCGCTGCCGCTGGTGTCCGCCATAATGCGTCCCTGGCCGCGATAGCCACGTGATTTCAGCCCTTTTTGTACACTTTCAACCAGACGTAAATCTTCAGGACGAAAGACGTTGCGATACCATTCGATCAGTTGTTTCTGCTCTTCGGTCAGCTCTTCGTTGGTGAAGTAGATGTCATAGTTTTGCAGCGTGGTTTCCGCATCTACCGGGAATTCGTAGATAACGGTCATCATGCCTTTGATTGGCGTCACGTTGAGCATGGTGCACGGCCACAGCCAGAAACCGTGGAAGGCGGCATCAACTCCTTCTTCGAACTTAAATGACTGCTCTGAAGGTTTGGCGAAACCGTATTGCAGCGTCCAGTTGCCGTGCATGGTATGCCAGTAACGGTCAACCTGGACCGAGTCGGAAAAACCTGGATGGGCCGGACCGCAGTGGTAGCACTCCAGATAGTTATCGACGATATTCTTCCAGTTGGCTGGGGTACGGGTAGTAAAACGTGCAGCAAGTTTCAGGTCATGCACGTCTGGGCAGGCTTCGATAACTTTGTCTGCAAGACCAGGGAGTTGTTCTTCCACGCTGCCCGCATTCGGATCCATGTTAATAAACACGAATCCGGCATATTCTTCCAGGCGTACCGGTGTAAGGTGCGCTTTTTCGCTGTCGAAGTTGGCGACGTTTTCGCAGTTACGCGCATGCGCCAGATTGCCGTCAAGTTTGAACGCCCATGCGTGGTAAGGGCAGGTAATCACATTTTTCGCTTTCCCCTCGCCGCTCAACAACTGATGACCGCGATGCGGGCAGACGTTGTAGAAGGCCCGCAGCACGTTATCGCGCCCACGTACCAGCACGATATTCTCGCCAATCACTTCTCGGGTAACATAATCATTGGGTTTCGCCAGTTCGCTACTGTGAGCGACGCAAATCCAGCTTTTAGCGAACACCTTTTCTTGTTCGTGTTCGAAAGCCTGATGGTCGGTATAAAACCGGGCCGGGATAGTCCAGGCATCCTGCGGGTTGGCACAGAAATTATGCGGCAGAATAAACTCAGGGCTCAGATTGCTCATTGGAATACCTTTAATTTGTGAGTAAGAGGATTTTTGTACTGGCGCTTAATTGTCGCCTTTGAGTAGTGTCCCGGCCGGTGGCGCGACCGGGACGTCAACTGGCGCTTCGGGAAGATGACTTTCAATTTGATGCGCAGGAACGTGGGCATAGTCCTGCCGTACCCAGCGCAGAAAACCGCCAACCTTCACCAACAGGATGGCGAGGAATGGAAGAGCGGTCAGAACCACCGTGGTCTTCATGGTTTCCAGGGACGCGCCGGTGAACAAAATTGATAATGGGATCAGGGTGATGACCACGCACCAGAACAGACGAAGACTGCGCTGCGGATCTTCCCCTTCCTGTAGGTTGCGCGTGCTGGTGGCCGCCATGGTGTAGGCCACAGCATCCATGTGTGAGGCGAGGAATATAATCATGATCGCCAGATACGCCACCAGAAACAGTTTCCCGGCAGGCAACGACATCAACACTTGCTGTACGGCTGTCTCACCGCCCAGCGTCGCCATAACCTGCGGTACGTCGATCACGCCGTTCACAAACTGGTGAATGGAGTAGCTTTCCATCACGCCAAAGAAGAACCAGCAACCAACAGTGCTACCGAGGATTAATGCCCAGATAACCTCTTTGATTTTGCGACCACGGGATACGCGAGTGACAAACATTGCCACGCCCGGCGTGTAGGAGATCCACCACAGCCAGTAGAACACCGTCCAGTTACGGGTGAACTCACCGTTGCCAAGCGGGTCGGTGAAGAGGCTCATTTGCAAAAAATTTTGTGTCGTCAGGCCGATGGCGTTGATGATGTTGTTGGTGATGAACTCGGTCGGGCCGACGATCAGCACCAGCAGCGGCAGTAAAAATGCCCCCCAGCCGACCATTTTGCTCAGACGTTGCAAACCGTTATTGATGCCAATCCAGGAGCTCAGGCAGAAAATGCCGCCAGAGAACAGGATCACAAACGCCTGCACCGTGAAGTTATCCGGTAACCCCGTCAGGGCAGACAAACCGCGGGTAAAGGTGGCGGCGGTGACGACCAGAGAGATAGTTAACGCGCCAACTGTCGCGATCAGGAACATCAGGTCAACCAGGCGACCCCAGACGCCCTGCGGATGCACGCCGGTAATGGCGGCGATAATCCCGGACAGGCTCAGTCCTTTGTTTTTACGCACATGGAAGTGGTAGGCCATGGTTAATGAGGCCAACGTGTAGGTCGCCCATGCGCTGATCCCCCAATGGAAAAAGGAATAGGGCAGGCTGTATTCCAGCGCTTTTTGCGAGTGCGGCGCGATATTCAGACCCGGGGTCTGGTAATAATAGGCCCACTCAGCAACGCCCCAGTAGAGCGTGGAGGAGCCTAATCCGGCGCATATAAACATAAACAGCCAGGAGAGCGTGCTGTATTCCGCTTTACCTTCTCCCAGACGGATGTTGCCGTATTTGCTGGTAGCCAGCCAGACGACCAGACCCATAGCCATCAGAACGAGGATCTGCACGGCGGAACCCAGCATCCGGGTAACGCCGTTAAAAAGGGTATTTGCGACTTGTGCAGACTGCTGAGGGAAGAGACTAAGTGTGGCGGCGATGAAAAGAATAGCCACCAGGCTGATGGCTATCAGCGGCATGTCTTTTTTCTTGACGTTGCTCAACATGGGATCTCCTGGGCACAGTTGCCCGCGTATGGCATTAGCCTGTCGTTGTTATCATGCTGTAGGGGTAGAATGAGTTACTTTATATTTAACAATTTTATTATTTGTTCTTTACATGAATTAAACAATTGCCCGATGCGTGAAGCAATAAAACACGGAACGGAAATAATAAAAGGTGAATTGGCGCAGGTTATTGGCTCCACAAAACGCATAAAAAAGCCGCGTCAGTGACGCGGCTCATATTTCGTGGTTTGACCTCTAACGTAGTGCCTGACAGATGGCTTCTCCCACCTGTTGCGTGGTGGCGCTGCCTTTCATATCCGGCGTTTTCGGGCCACTGGCAATAACGTGCTCAATTGCCGCCAGAATACCGTCGTGGGCAGCCTTATAGTTGGCATCACCGTTGCCAAGGAAGTCCAGCATCATGGCGCCAGCCCAGATAGTGGCAATCGGGTTGGCGATGTTTTTTCCGTAAATATCGGGAGCCGAACCATGTACTGGCTCGAACAGGGACGGGAAGGTGCGTTCCGGGTTTAAGTTGGCAGAAGGTGCGATGCCAATCGTCCCGGTACAGGCCGGACCCAGATCGGAGAGGATGTCGCCGAACAGGTTGGAAGCAACCACAACGTCAAAGCGCTCCGGCTGCATCACAAAGCGGGCGCACAGTATATCGATATGCTGTTTATCCCAACGGATCTCAGGATAGTTAGCCGCCATTGCTTCAACACGCTCGTCCCAGTAAGGCATGCTGATGGCCAGACCATTGGATTTGGTCGCCGAGGTCAGGGTTTTGCGCGGGCGGTTTTGCGCCAGCTCGAAGGCGTAACGTAATATACGATCCACGCCGCGACGGGTGAAGACCGACTCCTGGATAACCACCTCGTGTTCCGTCCCTTCACTCACGCGTCCGCCGAGAGAAGAGTATTCTCCCTCGGTGTTCTCGCGTACGACGTAGAAATCAATGTCGCCTGGCTGCTTGCCCGCCAGTGGGCAAGGGACTCCCGGGAACAGGCGTACCGGACGCAGGTTGACGTACTGGTCGAATTCGCGGCGAAACTTAAGCAGCGAGCCCCATAAAGAGATGTGGTCCGGTACGGTGTCCGGCCAGCCAACGGCGCCAAAATAGATAGCATCAAAGGATTGCAACTGCTCATGCCAGTCATCCGGCATCATTTTACCGTGATGGGTGTAGTACTCGCAGCTCGCCCATTCCATTTGCTCAAAGCTGAGCGACAACCCCCAACGCTCGGCGGCTGCCTGTAACACATGAATGCCTTCAGGCAGCACTTCTTTACCAATGCCATCTCCGGGGATAGCGGCAATACGACAGGTTTTCTTCATAGCAGCTCTCACTTGTACGCCATCAAAATTGACTTTCCCCTTATCCTATAATTGACTGATTAAGAGTTAATCCCCCTAACTGGTGAAACATAAAACACAGATCATGAATAATCTGCCGCTGCTAAATGATTTACGCGTCTTTATGCTGGTTGCCCGTCGGGCAGGATTTGCCGCCGTTGCCGAGGAACTGGGTGTATCACCGGCTTTTATCAGTAAGCGAGTAGCCCTGCTGGAGCAGACACTGAACGTGGTGCTGCTGCACCGGACAACGCGGCGTGTAACCATCACGGAAGAGGGGGAGCGGATCTACGAATGGGCGCAGCGGATCCTGCAGGATGTCGATCAGATGATGGACGAGTTGTCGGATGCCAGGCAGATCCCGCAGGGGATGCTACGTATTATTAGTAGCTTTGGTTTTGGCCGTCGGGTGGTGGCTCCGGCGCTGTCTGCGCTGGCAAAAGCGTACCCGCAGCTAGAACTGAGGTTCGATGTTGAAGACCGCCTGGTGGATATGGTGAATGAGGGCGTCGATCTTGATATTCGTATCGGGGATGATATCGCGCCAAACCTGATTGCCCGCAAGTTGGCGACTAACTACCGTATTCTGTGCGCCTCGCCGGAATTTGTGGCGCAGCATGGGACGCCAAAGCAACTGAACGATCTCTCCACTTTTCCTTGTCTGGTTATCAAAGAGCGCGACCATCCGTTTGGCATCTGGCAAATGCGTAATAAAGAGGGCGCTCACTCAATTAAAGTTACGGGGCCTCTGTCGTCTAATCATGGCGAAGTGGTACATCAGTGGTGTCTTGATGGGCAGGGAATTGCCCTGCGTTCGTGGTGGGACGTTTGCGACAACATTGCCGGTGGACATCTGGTACACGTATTACCCGAGTATTATCAACCAGCAAATATATGGGCGGTTTATGTTTCTCGGCTGGCGACGTCGGCAAAAATCCGTATTACGGTTGAGTATTTGCGCCGCTATTTTGCCGAAAACTATCCAAAGTTTACTTTGGAATAAATCCGCAACAGCCAGGCAAGAAACTGAAAATAAAAAAGGCAGAATAATCTGCCTTTTTTTGCAACTATAACTCACTGAGCAAAGCCGTTATTTAGACTCTTCAGCTTCAGGTAATGTCACGTTAAGTTCGAGGATAGAAATATCGCCGTCTTTTTGTTCAAGCTGTACGGTGACCATTTCGGGATCAATTTGTACATACTTGCAGATAACCTCGAGAATATCTTTCCTCAGTTGCGGTAAATAATGTGGCTCGGCGTCACTACGACGACGTTCCGCAACAATAATCTGCAGTCGCTCTTTAGCGATGTTCGCTGTGCTCTTTTTCCGCGAGAGAAAAAAATCCAGTAATGCCATAACTTATCCTCCGAACAGGCGTTTGAGGAAACCTTTCTTCTCTTCTTCAATGAAGCGGAAAGGACGTTCTTCTCCCAACAGACGGTCTACGGTATCAGCATAGGCTTTACCGGCATCAGCATTGATGTCGAGAATAACCGGCTCACCCTGGTTAGACGCGCGCAGGACTGACTGATCTTCAGGAATCACGCCAACCAGCTTGATTCGCAGAATTTCCAGTACGTCTTCCATGCTCAGCATGTCACCTTTATTTACGCGGCCAGGGTTGTAGCGCGTCAGCAACAAATGCTCTTTAATCGGATCTTCACCGTTTTCCGCACGACGAGATTTCGACGCCAGAATACCCAGAATACGGTCAGAGTCACGTACAGAGGAGACTTCCGGGTTAGTGGTGATAATCGCTTCATCGGCAAAATACAGGGCCATCAGCGCGCCGGTTTCAATACCCGCCGGGGAGTCGCAGACGATGAAATCGAATTCCATCGTTTTCAGGTCGTCCAGAACTTTCGCGACGCCTTCACGCGTCAGCGCGTCTTTATCGCGAGTCTGTGAGGCCGGAAGAATAAAGAGATTTTCGGTACGCTTATCTTTGATTAACGCCTGATTTAACGACGCATCGCCCTGAATAACGTTGACGAAGTCGTAAACGACGCGGCGTTCACAACCCATAATCAGATCGAGGTTACGCAGGCCGATATCAAAATCAATAACGACAGTTTTCTTTCCCTTCTGGGCCAAACCTGTAGCGATGGCCGCGCTGGAGGTGGTTTTGCCAACGCCCCCTTTACCCGAAGTAACAACAATAATGCGTGCCATAGAAATTCCTTGTTAAAAAGGGATCAATTCAACGGTTGAACTGTCAAAGCGTTCTCTGCTAATTGCAGACGGGCCGCTTTGCCATAAAATTCTGCTGGGATTTTATCACTCAGCCAATAAACACCTGCGATAGACACCAGTTCTGCCGTCAGATGGGTACAAAAAATTTGCGCTTCACGATCGCCGCTTGCACCTGCCAACGCACGGCCTCTCATCATTCCATAAACATGAATATTGCCATCAGCGATAAGCTCTGCGCCCGCACTGACGTGGCTTGTAACAATCAGATCACATTGTGGAGCATAAATGCGCTGACCGGAACGAACCGGCACATTTATTAATCGTGTTTTTGTGATGGGAGTAACGTTTTGCGGCGGAGCGACGGGAGCCGGGACCTCAACAGGCGCAGGACGAATAGCTTTTTCTTTACCTTCAGTCAGTAAAGGAAGACCCATTTCGTCGATTTCTGCCTTTAGTCTGGCGTCTTTGCATCCGCTAACGCCAATAATGCGCAATCCGGTAGACGCGACCACTTTCTGCAGCGCTGACCAGTTTACCGGGCTTTCAAGACCACTCACGTTAACCACCACGGGAGCATGTTTTAAAAAAGCCGGTGCCTGCGCGATTTTGTCTTCCAACGCCTGACGAATAACCTCGGGTTCTGCTTCATGTAAATGAACCACTGATAAGGTGAAGCTACTGCCTTTAAGCTCGATTGGCGTGTTTGACATCCTGGCCTTACTCAATTTGCTATTTATCATCCCCAGCGCGGGGTGATATTCCGAAGACTATAAGGCATGTTATAGTCAGTATTATATTGAGGCAAGCCACCATTCCGTGAATTCAGAGTAAAAGATATGTTTTGTGTGATCTACCGAAGCAGCAAACGTGACCAGACCTATTTATATGTCGAAAAAAAAGACGATTTCTCGCGCGTTCCTGAAGAACTGATGAGAGGATTTGGTCAGCCGACGCTGGCAATGATGTTACCGCTTGATGGGCGAAAAAAATTAGTTAATGCCGATCTTGAAAAAGTAAAACAGGCCCTGACCGAGCAGGGCTATTATTTACAAATACCCCCGCCGCCAGAAGATTTACTTAAACAGCATCTGGCAGCGGCAAAACAAAATACACCAGACGCTAAACGTTAAACTGCATCCGGCAGCAGCACGTTCCATCGATGCAGTACCTGAAATCTATGACTACGTTAGGGGAAAGTAATGTATCAACATCACAACTGGCATGGTGCTCTGCTGGATTATCCGGTGAGTAAGGTGGTTTGCGTAGGGAGTAACTATGCCAACCATATTAAAGAGATGGGCGGAACCACCCCGGAAGAACCGGTTCTGTTTATTAAACCGGAAACCGCGCTGTGCGATTTGCGCCAACCGCTGGTGATCCCATCTGATATGGGGTCTGTCCACCATGAAGTTGAGCTGGCTGTGCTGATTGGCGCGACCCTGCGGCAAGCGACAGAAGATCATGTGCGCAAAGCCATCGCCGGTTATGGTGTCGCGCTGGATCTGACCCTGCGCGATATTCAGGGCAAAATGAAGAAGGCGGGGCAGCCATGGGAAAAAGCGAAGGGTTTTGATAACTCTTGCCCGCTGTCTGGATTTATTCCGGTGGCGGAATTTAATGGCGACCCGCAGGATACGATGCTTGGATTAACGGTCAACGGTGAAACTCGCCAGCACGGCTCCACGGCGGACATGATCCATCACATCGTTCCCTTGATTGCTTATATGAGCCGTTTCTTTACCCTCAAAGCGGGCGATGTGGTGTTAACGGGAACGCCAGCAGGCGTGGGACCTTTAAGCAGCGGCGACGAACTGGCCATCAGTTTTCACGGTCAAACGCTAACAACCCGCGTGCTGTAATCTCTGCTTGCCGCCTTTTCGGGCGGCAAAACTTGCATCAGCGTGCCAGACTGGTTATAAGGTGCAGCTTTATTGCAATAGCGGAAACCCTGATGAGCGACATACCTTTCTGGCAAAGTAAAACCCTTGATGAAATGACCGATGCCGAGTGGGAGTCATTATGTGACGGGTGCGGTCAATGCTGCCTGCATAAGCTGATGGATGAAGACACTGACGAAATCTACTTTACCAATGTCGCCTGTCGTCAGCTCAACATTAAAACCTGCCAGTGTCGTAATTACGAACGTCGATTCGAGTACGAGCCTGACTGCATCAAACTGACGCGTGATAATCTGCCGACTTTTGAATGGTTGCCTATGACCTGCGCCTATCGTCTGCTCGCAGAAGGAAAAGGGCTGCCGGAGTGGCACCCGTTGCTGACAGGATCAAAAGCGGCGATGCACGGTGAGCGTATCTCAGTTCGTCATATTGCGGTGAAAGAATCGGAAGTGCGTGACTGGCAGGATCATATCCTGAACAAACCTTCATGGGCTGATTAACTCCATGAGGTTAAAGGATTTTGTTTCTACTCGTTTTGAGCATGGGGCATCTGTGGGGCATTGCCTCCAAAATTAGCGTTCAATATTGCCAGTTGGTTGTCATTGTTGTCGGACATCCATTTTCCGTAAACGCTGTAAACCATCTGTGCCGACGTATGCCCCATTTGAGCTGCAATGAAGTTGGGGTTGGCTCCGGCGCTTAATGCCCAGCAAGCATATGTGTGTCGAGATTCATATGACTTGCGGTGCGGAATACCGCTCCTTCTTAATATGTTGTTCCACGTTCCTGAGAATGACCCGGGCGAGTACCATTCACCTCCTTTACCATTCCTTGCCGTTAGCCTGGGAACAAAAACGAAAGTACATTCATCCCGGCGAGTTCTGCCAAACTCTCTGAGGTGAACGTCTATCTGATGTTGTTTTCCCATCCTGGTGTAAGCCATCTGGCTTTTTAGTGCCTCGATGGCCGGAGTGGTGAGATTGATTGTCCGGTTACCACTTTCTGTCTTTGGCGGCGTGAAGTGATCTGAAATGGCAAGGTTCCTGCTGATCCGAATGGTCCAGTTCTTCGTGTCGATGTCCTCCCATGCCAGTGCGCATATCTCACCGTGTCGCATGCCTGTATTAAACGCAAGTTTCCAGAGATTTCGTATCTGTTCGCACGGGCATTTATCGAGGAAGCGATGATACTCATCATGGGTAAGTAGTGACGGATCTGACTTCGATTTTTTGAGCGGGGTAACTGCAGCAAATGGTGATTTGCTTATGTACCCATTCAACACTGCAAAATCAAACATTCCCTTCATGCAGGTAACATAGACGTTAACTGTCCTGACCGTCCTCCCTTTCTTCACTGACCTGTTTTTCTGGTGCGCACCGCATATCTGGTAACAACAACGCCAATTGGGTTTATGTGTTACCGCACATCGCCAGCATCAGTTCCTTCCGACCCAGTAATAGCATGGCAGTGGAATGGTACGAGCTGGCTTAAAATAAATGCTTCCGCATAATAAATGGCGACCTTGTTAATTTATAAGGCCGCCATATTCTATCAGTGAACGTATATTTTTAGATCTGTTTTTCTTGTCGTTCCGCTAAACACACCAACCTGGATATAATCTAGGTTGGTGGTGTCCATTTTTATCCCGGTTACAAAATCCTTATCAATCATCATTGATTTTGGGTAACAATCGTAATTCTTGAATCCTGATTTGTTATTATAATATGCATGGATGAATAGTTTTTCCTTCCCATTGTCGGGCAGCGACATGTTACGGTTTGTGATGAAAACCAGATATCCTTTATCTGATATATAAATCTTCTTCAGGATTGCTTGCTTAGGCAGCAACTCTTTATTAACATCTATCTCTTTGCTGTTTAAGATTGATGAGTAATCAAAGTTAGAGTATCCACCCTCAATTGAGTTAACTCCAAAGAAAGCACCGTATGACCATTTGTTATGATACAAATCGAATTTATAGCTGTCGCTAGATAGTTGGCCAAAGAAGAAATTTGGGATCTTAAAGTCGTGGCGGCCTTCATTCTTAAGCCTTTCAATTAGAGCCATTCTAATCTTATCTTGATCAAACGCATTTGAATACTCTTTGTGCATTAGGTAATACGCAGGTGCGAAGAACGGCATTATTGATAACAGTATTAATGCAAGGCCATAACCAACTGTTTTTTTATTATCTTCAGATACTGTTTGCCCGATCATCAAAGAAAGCGAAATCATCAAAAGCACAAGAGTACCATTTCCTGAGCGCGGAGGGTACGATGGCGCGGCAAACATGACCAGCATGGATGCAATTGCTGCGACCACAAAAACCAAGCATAGCGTGGAGTTAATATTTATGCGGGATTTATCGCAATTATTTCTCATCGAAAACAGTACAGAAATAACAGCCATAACAAACAGCAAAGCCCAGAAATGCTCTGCCATTGCTGGTATTCTGTATGTCACATGCTCGAAAAGCCTATTAGCAAGCGGCTTGCTATACCATGCCTCAAAGAACTTTGCTCGCTCCATATTTCCTGGGGAAAGTAATAGCAACAAGCAACCAGAAATATTCAACAGCAAGTACCAGATTGTTTTTCTGTAATCTCCGTTTTTTCTGATGAGCTGATAAGCTAAATATGTTGCGGTCAGGAGGATAACTACGATAGATGTGTTTTCATTTGAACAGCCAGCCAAGAATGCTAACAAAGATGTAGCTAAAATATTTACGTTTCTTTTGATGCATAAAAGGAAGCAAACTATGAACATATTTGTCCATAAGTAGTTTGCAGATCCAACAATCCAGAATGTTGTCTGTCCTAAGTTACTATTAGAAATGTAGTATAGGAATGTTATTAACAGAACAGAAAGAGAGTCCTTTGTGTCAATGTTTTTTTCTTGCTTTCCAAATATAACTATTGTACCAATTAAAACAACTAGCGCCAATGAGTTAAATGCAGCCCGCAGCCAATGTGGCATAAGTAGAAGCGCAGGGCTTATATAATCTGAAACAACCCTGCCACTCCATTTTATATAATGTTTGTAATGACTTTCAAAAGACAATCCCTTTAGTGCATAAAGATAGTCATCTGAATGCATTGGTGTTTTTAGCGCCACTAAAAGTGTTAATACAAAACATACTGCAAGCGACGCAATAAACACTTGTGATGTTCTCTGCTTAATAAAATGCACTTATTGCCCCTTATTTTTTAATATGTACTTAGGTCTTTGCTTTGTTTCAATGTAAATGCGCCCCATGTACTCACCAAGAACGCCAATCCCAATCAATTGCACTCCGCCAAGGAAGAGGATAGCGGTCATCAACGATGGATAGCCAGGTACTGGGTTTCCCCAGATTAGCTTGTTGATAATCATCCACGCTGCGTACAGAAATGCGAATAAAGAAACACCAAGTCCGATGTAGGTCCATATGCGGAGTGGGAATGTGGAGAAGCTGGTTATCCCCTCAAGAGCAAGGTTCCATAATTTCCAGCCGTTAAACTTCGTGCTGCCAGCAACGCGCTCGGCGCGGGCATATTCAACTACATCTACATTCCCGCCAACCCAGCTTAAAATCCCCTTCATGAACAGGTTACGCTCTGGCATCTGTTTGATGTTTTCAACTACGTCGCGGGACATCAGACGGAAATCACCCACATTCTCTTCAATTTTCGGATTGCTGATTTTGTTGTGTAGCTTATAGAACATCTCAGCAGACTTGCGCTTTAGCCTGCCATCTGTTGAGCGGTCTGTACGCTTTGCAAGAACCATATCCGCGCCAGCTTGCCACTTTTCTATTAGGTGCGGAATAACCTCAATTGGGTCTTGTAGATCAACATCAATTGGAATGATTGCATCGCCAGTCGCATGGTCCAGGCCTGCGAATAATGCTGGCTCTTTGCCGAAGTTACGAGTAAACGACAGAGCTTTAACATTGCTGTCAGATAACGCCAGGGCATTGATAATAGACTCAGTAGAGTCTTTGCTGCCATCATTTATGAACACGATTTCAACGTCATGCTCTTTCAGCTCGTCGAATTCGCGAACCGTTTTGTAAAAAATAGGTATCGTGTCCTCTTCATTGAAGATAGGAACAACCAGGGATATTTTCACGCCTTTTCACTCCGGAAAACGATGAATTTAGAATAGAAGAAGCCGCAAATCAGGCTAAGAGCAGAGAACACAATCAGGGTAAAGAGTGGAGGAAGTGCGCATTGGTCAGCCATCCATCCAGTAGCGGCGCTGAGCGTGCCCATAAACCCGATATAAAGCATGTAGCGCAGCGTGGTGGTCTTCGCCTTAAATGTGAATCTTGCGTTGGCGAAGAATGAGAACGTTACCGCAATGCAGAAAGCAGCAAAGTTCGCCAGCGCCTGGTTAGTATTGAATGCGTACAAGCACATGCCGAAAACAACCCAGTGCAGCGCAGTGTTGAAAATGCCAACAGTAAAATATTTTGAAAATAGCTTAAGCATTTGTCTGTATGAGTAGTTTTTTGTAGTTGCGGAGTTTACCACCCAAGAAGAATCTGATCATCCTCAGATCTATGGTGGGGCATATAAGGGGCAAAAAATTAGCGCAAAACAACTCAAAACCACTAAAGGTATCGATTCGTCTTGCGCTAATGCTTTGCTTTATGACTGCTTTCTGTTCACTTCGCCGCACCATAAATTAATAGTGCCGCCTATCCTGAACAAACCTTCATGGGCGGACTGACCCGCCCATCGATTAGCAGGCGTTAAGGGTTAAGACTTTTTCGCCTGATACATCTCATCGGAGTGGTTGTCATCTTCCACCCAGAAGTTAATGTTGAATTGCGCATCGTCGCTTAATTCAACGCGATGCCAGTACTGCGGTGGGCTGGTCGCGAACTGACCGGCATTAATCACCACTTTCACTTCAGGTTCTTTTGCGTCTTCATTGGCAAAGCCATAATACGTTACCGTACCTTCCATTACGCAGAGCTGTCCAAACACGCCTGCTGCGGTGTTATGGTGAGAAAGAAGTGCTGCCGGGACGTTGTCTTTGGTAAAGAAGGGAGTAGAGCGTTTTACTTTCCAGTTTGCCGGGATGCGTAAATGGGACATCAGACATCTCCTTGGTGTGGCATCTATAAGATGCATTTAATATACATTTTATAGATGCCAGCAGGCAATGAATTTAAGGCAAAAAAAACGCTCCCGAAGGAGCGTCTCTGTTAGCGACCGAAGAGGTCACGTTTTTTCGGTTTAAACGGCTGTGCTATGACTACCAGCACGGCGACCACCAGGTAAGCGGCGAAGATCCCCAACAGCCACTGTGGCATTTCCAGGGTTAAAAAAGACCACTGGCGTTCAGCACAGTCACCGGATGCTAAAAACACCTGCGGCAGCCATTTGTCCAGCGGCAGCCAGCTCGGGAAGCGTGCTGCAAAATCACAGGTCATAAACGGTGATGGGTGCAACTGAATCATGGTGTGCTCATACGCTAACTGCAGTCCGCGCCAGGCACTGTAAATCCAGATAATCATCGCCACATAGCGTAGCGGCGTTTTTGGTGCGATAGCCCCCACCAGCCCCGCGCCCATCACGCCAAATAATGCGCTACGTTCGTAAATACACAACACGCAAGGTTTTAGCAGCATGACGTGCTGGAACCACAGCGCGACAAGCTCCAGCGCAAAGGCGGTTAACGCCAACAATAACCATGCACCACGACCTCGGGAGCACTGGTTTAAAAATCGCAACATAATAATTTCCCTGCAACATGCGTAGAGAGCGCAGTTTAAACCAATTCAATTTATGCGCCACTAGCAGGAATTGAAAATTTGAGTAATCGGATAATTATCATGCAAAAAGTCAAACCGGGCAGTGATTTGCCCGGTAAATTGTTATGAAAGTGTAGCTAACCAGCCCGCCTGGGTCATCCACTCAGTCACCGGAACAAGCGTGAACTCGACGCAAAGCAGACCAACCAGCGTCAGGACGAGAGTATAAGGCAGAGCCATCCACACCATGCGGCCATAAGAGAGTCGAATCAATGGTGCCAGCGCGGAGGTCAGCAGGAACAGGAATGCCGCCTGGCCGTTTGGCGTAGCAACGGAAGGCAGGTTAGTCCCGGTATTGATCGCCACCGCTAACAGCTCAAATTGGTTAAGGCTGATGGTCCCATGTTCCAACGCGGCTTTGGCTTCGTTAATGTAGATGGTGCCGACAAACACGTTATCAGAGATAGAAGACAGCAGGCCGTTAAAGAGATAGAACAGCGTCAGTTGAGCATGTTCAGAGGACTGCAAAACAAACTGAATAATCGGTGAAAAGAGCTGTTGATCGATAATCACCGCAACGATAGAGAAGAACACGGTTAGCAGGGCAGTGAAAGGCAGCGACTCGGTAAACGCTTTACCAATCGCGTGTTCGTCAGTAACGCCGGTCAACGACGTGGCCAGGATAATGACGGACAGACCGATTAATCCGACTTCCGCCAGATGCAGGGCCAGGGCAACCACCAGCCAGATACCGATAATCGCCTGAACAATCAGTTTGATTTTTTCCTGACGAGTACGCTGCTGACGGCTTTGATCGTCAAACTGTTGCAGGACATCGCGGACGGTCTCCGGCAGCGTTTCGCCATAGCCAAACCAGCGCAATTTCTCAACCAGCATGCAGGTTAACAGGCCGCAAATCAGCACCGGGACGGTGACCGGCGACATGCGCAGGAAAAAGTCACCAAAATGCCAGCCAGCCGCTTTGGCGATAATCAGGTTTTGCGGTTCGCCGACCATAGTCATTACGCCGCCTAACGCCGTACCGACACCCGCATGCATCATCAGGCTGCGCAGAAAACCACGGAACTGCTCCAGTACGACCTTATTGTGCTGATCGATATGGCTATCATCGAGCATATTGTTGTCTTCCGTGCGGGAAGAGGCGAAACGATGGTAGATACCATAAAAACCAACCGCTACGCTGATTACCACGGCAACGACGGTCAGCGCATCCAGGAATGCAGAAAGGAAGGCAGCGGCAACGCAAAATGCCAGCGACAGCAGCATCTTGGAGCGAATCGTAAGCAGTAGGCGGGTGAAAATAAACAGCAGCAACTGCTTCATAAAGTAGATGCCAGCCACCATAAACATCAGCAGCAATAGCACCTCAAGGTTAGCGGCAACCTCTTCACGCACATGTGTGGCGCTGGTCATGCCGATGATGACCGCCTCGATGGCTAGCAGCCCGCCTGGTAGCAGCGGGTAACATTTTAACGCCATCGCCAGCGTAAAAATGAACTCGGCCACCAACAGCCAGCCCGCAATAAAGGGATTGATGAAAAATATTACCGGGTTAACGACTAAGAATACGAGTAGTGCAAGTTTGTACCAGTCAGGTGATTGACCTAAAAAATTGCGCCACATAGCGCGGCCCCATGATAGCTCCATGGTGATTTCCCTACCTTTAAAAATGAAATCATGTTTTTATGTTTGACCGCAAAGCTTAGCGGGAGGAGGGAGTACAGGCAAGCTATTCACGCGACGGACAAGGCTGGCTGTGCTTCAGCGTAATCTGGAAAATGAAGCCTTGATCCACTTTTTCTTCATTGCGTCAGCTATCAGCCATGTAGCCCGTCTGGTATGATAACTGTAACTATGTTTTGCTGTGTAATGGAATTATCACTATGGTCATTAAGGCGCAAAGCCCGGCTGGGTTCGCGGAAGAGTACATCATTGAAAGTATCTGGAATAACCGCTTCCCACCTGGCACTATTTTGCCTGCTGAACGTGAACTCTCTGAACTGATTGGAGTGACACGTACCACGTTACGCGAGGTATTACAGCGTCTGGCGCGGGACGGCTGGTTGACCATTCAACACGGCAAGCCGACGAAGGTGAATAACTTCTGGGAAACCTCCGGGCTAAATATCCTTGAAACGCTGGCGCGTCTCGATCACGAGAGCGTGCCGCAGCTTATTGATAATCTGCTGTCCGTGCGTACCAACATCTCGACGATCTTTGTTCGTACCGCGTTTCGCCAGCATCCTGATAAAGCGCAGGAGGTTCTGGCAACGGCAAATCAGGTGGCCGACCATGCTGATGCGTTCGCCGATCTGGACTATAACATTTTCCGCGGTCTGGCATTTGCCTCTGGCAATCCGATTTACGGTTTGATCCTCAATGGAATGAAGGGATTATATACCCGCATTGGCCGCCATTATTTCGCCAATCCGGAAGCCCGCGCGCTGGCGCTGAGCTTTTACCGTAAGCTGTCAGAACTTTGTGATCAGGGTGCTCATGAGCAGGTATATGAAACGGTGCGTCGCTATGGTCACGACAGCGGCGAGATTTGGCATCGTATGCAGAAAAACCTGCCGGGCGATTTAGCTATTCAGGGGCGCTAATCGCACCTTATCCGGCCTACGAAATGCATTGTAGGCCGGATAAGAGGTTTTCGCGTCGCCATCCGGTAATAAGATTTACAGACCGTTCATCCTCGGCGGGCAACGCTCCAGCAGCTCCACACTGCCGTCTTCATTCTGCTGCTCCAGCATCACGTCAAAACCCCAGAGCCGGTGCACATGCTTGAGCACCTCTTTGCGTCCTTTATCCAGCGGAGCGCGGTTATGCGGAATATAGCGCAAGGTGAGCGAGCGGTCGCCGCGCAGATCGACATTCCAGATTTGAATATTCGGCTCAAGGTTGCTCAGGTTATATTGCGACGACAGCCTGTTGCGGATCTCACGATATCCTTCCTCGTTGTGAATCGCGGAAATCTCCAGATAATTATGACGATCGTCATCCAGCACGGTGAACAGGCGGAAATCACGCATAACCTTCGGTGACAGGAACTGGCTGATGAAGCTCTCATCTTTGAAATCGCGCATCGCGAAATGCAGGGTTTCCAGCCAGTCAGAACCCGCTATATCCGGGAACCAGTATTTGTCCTCTTCGGTAGGCGACTGACAAATTCGTTTAATATCCTGGAACATGGCAAAACCCAGAGCATAGGGATTTATCCCGCTATACCACGGGCTGTTGTACGGCGGCTGGAATACCACGTTGGTATGGCTATGTAAAAACTCCAGCATAAACCGCTCGGTGACTTTACCTTCGTCATAAAGGTGATTAAGGATGGTGTAATGCCAGAAAGTGGCCCACCCTTCGTTCATCACCTGCGTCTGTTTCTGCGGATAAAAATACTGGCTGACCTTGCGCACAATGCGCAGCACTTCGCGTTGCCAGGATTCCAGCAGCGGGGCGTTCTTCTCCATGAAATACAGCAGATTCTCCTGCGGTTCAGAAGGATAACGTCGGGCTTCCGCAACGGTTTTCTCTTCCTCTTTCTTCGGCAGCGTACGCCACAACATATTTACCTGGCTTTGCAGATACTCTTCACGGCTTTTCTGTCGGGCTTTCTCTTCCTGTAGGGAGATTTTTTGCGGGCGTTTGTAACGATCCACGCCGTAGTTCATCAGCGCGTGACAGGAGTCGAGGAGCTTTTCGACTTCATCCACGCCGTAACGCTCTTCACACTGGGTAATATAGTTTCGCGCGAAGATCAGGTAATCGACGATGGAGCTGGCATCCGTCCAGCTACGGAACAGATAGTTGTTTTTAAAGAAGGAGTTATGTCCGTAGCAGGCATGCGCCATCACCAACGCCTGCATAGTGATGGTGTTTTCCTCCATCAAATACGCGATACACGGATTGGAGTTGATAACAATCTCATAGGCCAGCCCCTGCTGACCATGCTTATACAAACGCTCGGTTTCAATAAATTTTTTACCAAACGACCAGTGCGGATAGTTGATTGGCATCCCGACGCTGGAGTAAGCGTCCATCATTTGTTCGGAGGTGATCACCTCGATTTGGTGCGGGTAGGTATCCAGTCTGTAGAGTTTCGCCACGCGGTCTATTTCCGCCAGATAGACATCCAGCAGATCAAACGTCCAGTCGGGTCCATCGCTTAACCGTGTGCTGTCCTTGTTCATGGAATCAATCGTAGCCATTCGCGCACCCTCATTGTTGGCGGCACTCTCTGTCTGGAGTACCTCATTTCAAGCATAGATCATGGTGTTAAAAAACGTGCTGCGGCTGAATTTTTTTCTTTGCGATTTCTTGTTAGCGAGGCGTCGAAAAACGGTATGGCCGCAAAATTTTATGCTGGATAAAAATAACGCACAGCAGGAGATACCAAAGCAGGGAGTTCCCCGCCATCACCGCCATATGTGAGATAAGTCACCATAAAAAAGCCATATGTTGAATAATATTTTCAACTGAGTTATCAAGATGTAATTAGATGATTGTTCTTTTACTGTTAACGGAGTGGCTATGCGAGTTGTCATACTGGGAAGTGGTGTCGTTGGCGTGACCAGCGCCTGGTACTTAAGTCAGGCTGGACACGATGTCACCGTCATTGATCGTGAGCCCGGTCCGGCACTGGAAACCAGTGCGGCGAACGCGGGGCAAATCTCTCCAGGTTATGCAGCACCCTGGGCGGCGCCAGGTGTTCCGCTTAAAGCAATTAAATGGATGTTTCAGCGCCACGCGCCGCTGGCCGTTCGCCTCGACGGGACGCAGTTCCAGTTGAAATGGATGTGGCAGATGCTACGCAACTGCGACACCAGCCATTACATGGAAAACAAGGGCCGGATGGTGCGACTGGCGGAATACAGCCGTGATTGCCTGAAAGCGCTACGCGCCTCTACCGGTATCGAGTACGAAGGACGCCAGGGCGGAACGTTACAACTGTTCCGTACCGCTCAACAGTATGAGAACGCGACCCGCGACATCGCCGTCCTCGAGGACGCCGGTGTGCCGTATCAGCTCCTGGAAGCAAGCCGCCTGGCGGAAGTTGAACCGGCGCTGGCGGAAGTGGCACACAAGCTGACCGGCGGTCTGCGTTTACCGAATGACGAAACGGGTGACTGCCAGCTGTTTACCCAGCGTCTGGCGCTGATGGCGGAGCAGGCGGGTGTGAAATTTCGCTTTAATACTCCGGTCGATAAGCTGTTGAGCGATGGTGAGCAGATTTATGGCGTTCAGTGTGGTGAGGAGATAGTCAAAGCCGATGCCTATGTGATGGCATTCGGCTCGTACTCTACGGCGATGCTAAAAGGGATCGTTGATATTCCGGTCTATCCGCTCAAAGGCTATTCATTGACCATTCCGGTGGCGCAAGATGACGGCGCGCCGGTTTCAACGATCCTTGATGAAACCTACAAAATCGCCATTACCCGCTTTGATAACCGTATTCGCGTTGGCGGCATGGCGGAGATTGTCGGCTTCAATACGGAATTGCTGCAACCCCGTCGTGAGACGCTGGAGATGGTCGTCCGCGATCTCTTCCCACGCGGTGGGCATGTGGAGCAGGCAACCTTCTGGACCGGGCTGCGTCCGATGACGCCGGACGGTACGCCAGTGATCGGGCGAACACGCTTTAAGAATCTACTGCTTAATACCGGCCACGGCACGCTGGGCTGGACCATGGCCTGCGGTTCGGGTCAGTTGCTGAGCGACATTCTGTCTGGCCGCACACCAGCCATTCCTTACGACGATCTGAGCGTGGCGCGTTACAGCCCGGGGTTTACCCCATCTCGTCCACGGCATTTACATGGCGCACATAACTGATAAGGACGTGAGATGACTCGCCCGATACTGGCCAGCATTGACCTGCAGGCGTTGAAACAAAACCTGACTATTACCCGCCAGGCCGCGCCGGACGCCCGCGTCTGGTCGGTGGTGAAAGCCAATGCCTACGGACACGGCATTGAACGTGTCTGGAATGCGCTGGGCACAACCGACGGTTTTGCCATGCTCAATCTTGAAGAAGCGATAACCCTGCGTGAGCGCGGGTGGAAAGGCCCGATACTCATGCTGGAGGGATTTTTCCACGCCGAAGACCTGATGGTGTATGACAAATATCGTCTAACCACCTGTGTACACAGTAACTGGCAATTAAAAGCGCTGCAGAATGCGCGCCTCAACGCGCCGCTGGATGTTTACCTGAAGGTGAACAGCGGCATGAACCGACTGGGTTTTTTACCGGAAAGAGTATCAACGGTCTGGCAACAGCTGCGGGCAATGCCCAACGTCGGTGAAATGACGCTGATGTCCCACTTTGCAGATGCGGAGCACCCGGAAGGTATCCAGGAGGCCATGGCGCGTATTGCACAGGCGACAGAAGGGCTGGAGTGCAGACGGTCGCTGTCCAATTCGGCCGCCACGCTGTGGCACCCTGAAGCACATTATGACTGGGTGCGCCCGGGCATTATTTTGTATGGCGCATCACCTTCGGGACAGTGGCGGGACATCGCCAATACCGGCCTGAAACCGGTCATGACCCTGAGCAGCGAGATAATCGGCATACAGACGCTGAAAGCAGGAGACCGGGTGGGCTACGGGGGACGCTATACCGCCAGCGGCGAGCAGCGCATTGGCATTGTGGCGACCGGGTATGCAGACGGTTATCCGCGCCATGCGCCAAGCGGAACGCCGGTGCTGGTGGACGGCGTACGCACTACAACGGTGGGGACGGTCTCAATGGATATGCTGGCGGTAGATCTGACACCGTGTCCGCAGGCGGGGATCGGGACGCCGGTAGAGCTGTGGGGCAAAGAGATTAAAATTGACGATGTGGCCAGCGCAGCGGGTACGGTGGGCTACGAGTTGATGTGTTCTCTGGCGCTGCGCGTGCCGGTTGTGACGGTGTAACGTATCTAAAACCGGATGTCGACGCTGATGCGTTTCATCCGGCTACACCGTTTATGCGACGCAGAGCGCAAACCGGGCAAAGCGCTGCCGCCGCCCGGCAAAAAGCATCAACGCGCCTCATCCTCATCTTCAGCAACGCGAACACCGACCTTCAGCACCGCATTATCTTCTTTCTCAGCAACCGTCCAGATCATGCCAGCAAATTCAACCTGGTCACCGACGACCGGCGCGGCGCCAAGCAGATGCTGGACAATTTCACCCAGCGTTTGCTGTTTATCACGATACTCTGTGCCATCTTCCAGGCCATATATCAGTGCCACATCGGCATATTTTGCGCTGGCCTCGAGAATAAAATCACCGAAGAAGCGCTGGTCTAACGATACCGGCGGCGACTGGCTAAACAGCTTGCCGAGAGCAGGGAGATCGCGCTCACGACCAATGACGCACAGAACATCGCCTTCACGCAGCCGCGTACTGCCGGATGGGTGAAACAGCACGTTGTCACGAAACAGGGCGGCAATTCGCGTCTCTTCCGGCATATGCAGGTCACGCAGTGCGGCTCCTACACACCACTTATCCGCGCTGAGCTGATAAACGAACTGCTCCCAGGGGTTTTCCGGATGAATATCCAGACCAATGCGCGAAACGGGCCAGCCGACGGGAGGAACCACCACTTTGGCTTTTTTGGCGGCCCAGGAAAGCGACGTTCCCTGAAACAGCAGCGAGATCAGAACCACGAAGAACGCGACGTTAAAGAACAGGCGCGCATTCTCCAGACCCGCCATCATTGGGAACACGGCGAGGATAATGGGGACTGCACCGCGCAGGCCCACCCAACTGATGAAAATGCGCTCGCGCAGATTGAAGCCACGAAACGGCAGCAGTCCGGCGAAGACCGACAGCGGACGGGCAATGAATATCATCCATGCAGACAAAATCAGCGCAGGGATCGCGATAGGCAGCAGGTCGGACGGCGTAACCAGCAGTCCCAGCACCAGGAACATGGCGATTTGCGCCAGCCAGGCCAGACCGTCGAAGTTTTGCAGAATGCCAAATCGGTTGCGGATGGGGCGATTACCCAGCAGGAAACCACACAGATAGACCGCCAGAATACCGCTGCCTTCCAGTGCAGTGGTCAGGGCAAAAATCAGGATCCCACCGCTTAAGGCCAGTAGCGGATAAAGCCCGGCAGGCAGTGAAATGCGGTTAATCATTTGCTGAAGCAGGTAGCCACCACCGAGACCCAGTATGATCCCTAAGCCGAACTGCTGGATAATATGCACTGCAAACATCCAGCTTAAACCGGTCTCGTGATTTTGAATCATGGCGATAAGCGTGATGGTTAAAAACACCGCCATCGGGTCATTACTCCCGGACTCAATTTCCAGCGTAGAGCCAACACGTTCGTTAAGCCCCTTGCCGCCAAGCAGGGAAAAAACCGCCGCGGCATCGGTTGAACCGACAATCGCGCCAATCAGGAGTCCTTCGATAAGATCCAGATGAAACAGCCACGCGGCCATCATGCCGGTGAGTCCGGAGGTAATCAGCACCCCGACGGTCGCCAGCGACAGCGCCGGGCCTAACGCGACACGAAATGAGCTGGCCTGGGTGCGCATCCCGCCGTCGAGCAGGATAACCGCCAGCGCCAGGTTACTCACCATATAGGCGAAAGGGTAGTTATCGAAAGGAATACCGCCCACGCCGTCGACTCCCGCTAACATACCGATAGCGAGAAATATCACCAGAATAGGGATACCAAGACGTGATGAGAATGAACTGAGTAAGATACTGCAGGTGACGAGTACGGAACCCAAAATAAAAAGGCTAATTATTGCTGCGGCATCCAACGTTCGGTTACTCCTGAATTACGCTGTTTCGTATATATAAACCCTAACATAATAACGACAGAAACAGCGTTTTACTTAGCCCTGTTAACCGCTTTTTTTACGATTTAAGTACCGGATGCCCACTTAAGGTGAGCTGAGCGCCGTTTTTATCATTTTTCAGTACCGCTCTTGCCCCTAACGGCAAGGTGACGGTGCGTTGTTCATGACCAAAATCGAGGCCGGCGATCACCGGAACCGATAACCTGGCGCGTAGAAAATCACAAACTGAGTCAAGACTGTAACCCGCGTCGTAATCATTAGGTGCGCTGCCGCTAAAACTGCCGAGGATAATGGCGTTTTGTCGGGCCAGTATTCCTGCGTGATACAGTTGCAGCAGCATGCGTTCAATGCGAAAAGGATGCTCGTTAATGTCTTCCAGCACCAAAATGCCGTTTTCGATAGCGGGCATCCACGGCGTGCCCATCAGAGAAATGAGCATCGCCAGATTTCCGCCCCATAGTGTACCTTCGGTCGCACATGCCGGACCGTTACCTTGCCACTCGAGGGTAAATTGGGCATTGCGAACAGCCTGCCAGAAATGGTGCTCGGTAAATGCGTTCATCTCCTCGGCACCAAAGTTAGCCGCCAGCATCGGGCCGCTGAAGCTAATCACATTCCCCTGCGCCAGCAGACCACACTGGATCGCGGTAAAATCGCTGTGTCCGCACAGCAGCAGTGGGTTGTGTTGCTGACGGTTCGCCAGCGCCTGCCAGTCAATATCTGCCAGTAAACGGCTCGCGCCATAGCCGCCGCGTACTGCCATCACAATGGTATCGGGCGTGTTCAGATTTACGAGCGCGTTCACATCAGCAAGCCGTTCTGCTTCTGTACCCGCAAAACGCTGGCAACGGCGCGCAATGACCGCTGAATTGTCGACCTGATGACCGGCCTCAGTAAGACGCGCCAGCCCGCGTAAGGCAGCCTGCTGGTTGATACAGTAGCCCGACGGGGCAATTAAGTGAAACCGGGACATGGCATTTCCTTGCTACAACTAAAACCAAATGTATATCATGCCGCGTAGGTATGTCGTTGTCACCTCAGCGACAGGTTCCGGCTATAAGGATAGATGACGTGAAATTGAGATGGTTTGCTTTTTTGGTTGTATTACTTGCGGGCTGTAGTTCAAAACAGGATTACAAAAATCCGCCGTGGAATGCTGAAGTTCCGGTTAAACGCGCAATGCAATGGATGCCGATCAGCGAAAAAGCCGGTGCGGCCTGGGGTGTCAGTCCACAATTGATTACCGCTATCATCGCCATTGAATCAGGTGGAAATCCGAATGCGGTCAGTAAGTCTAATGCGATTGGCCTGATGCAGTTAAAAGCCTCTACGTCAGGGCGTGATGTTTATCGTCGCATGGGGTGGAGTGGCGAGCCGTCGACCAGCGAGCTGAAAAATCCTGAGCGCAATATCTCGATGGGGGCCGCATACCTGAGCATTCTTGAGACCGGGCCGCTGGCCGGGATCGAAGATCCGCAGGTGATGCAATATGCGCTGGTGGTATCGTACGCCAACGGTGCGGGCGCGCTGCTGAGAACGTTCTCCTCCGACAGGAAAAAAGCCATTAATAAGATAAACGATCTCAGCCCGGATGAATTTATTGAACATGTTGCTGATAATCATCCGGCGCCGCAGGCTCCGCGCTATATCTGGAAGCTTCAACAAGCGCTGGATGTGATGTAATTCAGGTGATGCTAATCGCGCACCTTATTCGACTTTTCCCGGGCCTCGCGCTCGAGGGAAAAAATAATTCGCTGTAGGTTACGCTCCACCGCCGGGCCGACGTTGAGAAAACGAAAGCTCAGGCGGGGAGTGGTAATTGTTTCGTTTTTCCCGTCGATAACTTTGCGTTCGCTAATGGAAATTAGCTGGGCGTCAACCTGATACACTCCCCATTGCTCCATGTTCAGTTCAACCTGTGAAAAGCGCATGCCTTCTACCAGTCCCTCTGGTTTAGCCGTTTCTAACAGCCCGCCCATGCCGCCAAGAGACAAATCGAATAAGCGAAAACACAGCATGCTGTTATCCGGCATCTTTACCGTGCAGCGATAGGGGGGATGCAGCGGAGCACCGATACGAAAATATTCCCGACGCTGGACGAACCACAGAGATGGCGGCAATGATGAGATAAATGCGGGTAGCCGCTGGTATTCGCCTTTTTTCAGCTGTGGCAGGGTGAACTCCACTTTGGCTCCCTGCGTTTCGGCGATAATCGTAATTTGATTGGCTCGCTGCACGGCCTGGTTTTCATATTCCTGACTACCAAAATCCATGATCAGTTCGTCCGGGCTGACCGCCAGTATTTTGCTGATGAACTGGCCACCTGACCAGGAGATACGCAGCGGAACCTGCTGCGAATTTAAGTCCCGGAGTACGCCTAACACCGCTAATGGATTTTGCTTCAGGAACTGCTCATTGTAGTTACTCACACCTAATGACTCCTGGATGCCTGGTTTATCGTTGGATTATCGGCATCAATCAACGGAACTTAATACAAATGGATGAAATTTTTTACCAAACCCAATGAATTAAGTCTGAGGGAAAAAGCACGTAGCGATGGCTTGCCTATACTTAACGTGCTGGCGCAAGAATGTCTTGCGCGTGCGTTCACTGGAAAGAGGGCCTGGAAATGGGAATTATTACCTGGATTATTTTTGGTCTGATTGCGGGGGTTATCGCCAAACTGATTATGCCGGGGCGCGATGGCGGTGGATTTATCCTGACCTGCATTCTCGGTATTATCGGTGCTGTGGTCGGTGGATGGCTGGCTACGATGTTCGGTATCGGCGGCGATATCAGCGGGTTTAATCTCCACAGCTTCCTGGTGGCCGTGGTCGGCGCGATTGTTGTGCTGGGTGTCTTTCGGCTTGTACGACGAGATTAATCGAACGGCCCCTGACGGGGCCGTTTTTCTGCATTGTTAAGTCAGAACTGATACTCAATGCCCGCCCAGTAATTACGCCCCTCTTCAATAAATCCTTCACTGTAAACGTACTGCGTATCGAACAGGTTATTGACCGAAGCGTTAACGCTAAACCCGTGACCAATGGCGTAATCAGCGCGCAAATGGGTAATGGCGAAACCAGCGGCTTTCTGCGAGCCGTCGGTATTGCTATAGCTTGACGAACGGGCCTCTTCGGACAGCGTAATGCTGAGTGGCTCCCACGGTTTCAGCGTCATCCAGGCGGTCAGGGTTTGCGTCGGCAGATCGGTAATCTTACCGATATCGCTGCGTTTGGCGTCCGCATGAATAAGGCCGTAGCTCAGCCCGACGTCCAGCATATCAAAAACTTTACCTTTAACGCCTGCATCCAGGCCGGTGTAATCCACCCGACCACTGTTCTGATTCTGGATGGTATCGGCATCAATATTGTGCGAAAGAATCGCGTCGCTGATGCGGTTGTAATACACGCTGGCTTCGAATCCCCAGTTCGGGCTAAGTGAACCATTCCATGTCAGGTCCACGCTGCGGGCGCGCTCCGGTTTAAGCTGTGGATTGACCAGGGCCACCTGGTTATAGGCCGGTTTCGAGGTCGTGTAGCGTTCTTTTAACGTTGGGAAACGCGTTCTGTCAGAGTAAGACAGCGCTAATGTGTCTGAATTTTCAAAGTGGTATTTGGTCATCACCTGCCAGTTAAAGGCCGACTGATTGTTGTCATCGTAGTGCGTGACGCTGCCGTTTTTCTCGTGCTTCATACCTTCCAGGCTGTCTCGCCAGTCATAGCTTATTCCCGCCACCACATCGACATTATCCGCCGCAGCCCACTGGTATTCACTGGCCACGGACCAGGTGCGGTCTTCGTAGCGGTCGTAAGCCGCATTCGGTGCGCCTTTCTCGCGGTGAACATCATCCTTCCAGTTCACGGCGAAAGAGAGCAGATCGTTTTCTCGTATATCCGCAGCGAGCTGCAGGCCAGCCCCATCGCTATAGTCCGAATAATGGCTGTAGCTGCCTTTCTTATTTTTCAGATCGGCCAGCGAGTTGTACATCATCAACGTATTTTCAAAGGTGTCGCGATACAGACGGCTTTTCAGGGTAAAACGGTCGCCCAGATGCGTGGTTCCCTGATAGTAATAGCTCTCTTTATCGTATTGTGGCCATTGCCAATAGCGTGATTTCTGGCTGCTGGTTCCGGCGTACGGTGGATTATCTTTTTCACCGTCCTGATTTATATAGGTCAGCACATATTCATCATCTCCACGAGGGGTAAAGCCCAGCTTCACGATGCCACGCTTGTCATCAGCGGAAGAGTTGATCATCTTGCCGTGACTGCCTGCAACCGGGTTGTCCACGCCATGTGGTAACCCAAGGAAATCCTGCTTCAGCTGACTGCCGCTGAGCTGGATATAGCCGAGATCGTTACTGGCGCCAAATGAAGCGTGCATATCGTGGGCGTTGTCTTTGCTGCGACTCCAGCCCTGGCGATAACCAATGCTGCCTTCAAGCGGTTTGGTCGGTTTTTTTGTAGTGATATTGATGGCGCCGCCCATCTGGTTTGGCCCCTGCAACAGAGACGAGTAGCCTTTGGAGACTTCAACCGAAGCGATATCGGATGTCAGAAAACGGCCTAAATCGAGGTTGCCGTCATAGGGGATGTATACCGGCACGCCGTCGAAAAAGACGGGAACCTGACGGCTGTCAAATCCGCGTACTTTTACCTGTTGCTCGTTGCGGTTGCCTGACTTTTGCAGCACGACGCCGGGGACGACGCTCAGCGCCTGCGCCACGTTCTGTTTATCCAGCTGTTGTATCGTTTCCTGGCCGAGAACCGTGGTGGTTGCCGCGGAGACCGGACTAGACCAGACGGTCATGGTTTCGCTTTCCTGCCCAGCAAAAGCACTGTGCGCGAAAGCAAACGACAGGGCTGTGTAAAGACAACTTTTGTTGAAATTCATTATTTTTAGTCCATTTTTTGATGTTATAGGCCACGTGCGTCCGGGCTCAGGCTCACTTTGATATCCGCAGGTGGAGCGTAGTAAGGCGCGGAAGTGATAAAGAGTCTGATACCGCAGTCGAGATAACCCGCCAGCGAGGCGAGGGTAATGCCGCCGGTCAGCGCCAGCGTGCAATGGGGGGCCAGAGCAGGGGCCTGACGGGCAATTTCTGCCGCTTGCTCGGGGGTAAATTTGTCGAGTTGTAGGACATCAGGGGCGGCGCGTAGGGCGGCCAATGCCTCATCTGGCGTATCCGCTTCGACCACGATCTTTTTTTCTGGCGCATGGCTGCGTAAGCGAGCAATCGCGCCTGTCCAGTCGTTTGGGTTGGTAAGAAAACGGCGGTGATTAGCAAACAGCAGTACCGTTTCGGCGCATCCTCCCCGATGGACAATGCCCCCGGCGGCAAGTATTGCCTGAGTCGCCAGTAAACGCGTACCGGGAATGGCTTTGCGGGTGCAGGCAATCTGCCCATCGGGATAGCATTGATGCAGCATGCTCAGCATCTCGACGAGATAGCCCGACACGCCGCAGCTCCACTCCAGTACATTTTGTACCGCTTTCCAGCCCTGGTGCAGCACCGCCGCTGGTCCGTGTGCGCGAATCAGTCGCTGTCCGGCGCTCGCCCGTTCGCCATCGGACAAAATATCGGTGACGGTTAATCCCAATGACGTCAGCATTTGTCTGGCAACAGCGGTACCGCTAACGCATCCGCCCTGGCGATGGCTAAACTCGATGACGCCTGGTTGGGCGCCGATACCCAGCGCGCGGGTGGTCAGATCGCCGCCCTGAATATCTTCCAGCAGCAGCGCGTCAGTTTGCGCCTGCGAAAAATAGATCATCGCAGCGCCTCCCGCGGGATGCTGTCCCACCAGATAAGCGCCCAGTCACGGCTGGCGGGGGCAATAGCGCGTGGATCCTGCTGTTGATACCAGTTTTCCAGACGTTCGACCTCGTCGGCGCTCAGTTCACCCATACTCCAGCGCACGTTTTCCAGAAAACGCGTCCAGGTGCTGTTGTCCTGCTGACAGTTGGGACCGCGGATAAAATCAACGTGCGCGTGGATCCCCATCTGATACAGAACATTAAGCGCATAGATATAGTTGGGCAGTTCAATCACTTCGCGGCCCAGTGCGCGCTGAATGGTGGGAGAAACGAAAGATGAACTGACGAGGTGGGTGGTATAAACCCGCAGCCGGGCCTGATTATTCAGCTTGCTCATTGCCTGGCGCATATCGGCAACAAGCGTGGAACGCGAGGCGACGGCGATATCGCACTGGGGTAAATCATCCCAGTGCTCTTCCCAGGCTCGTTGCACCCATTGAACGTGACGGGCGTTCATTTGTGCGGCGCGGCGGGCAGCTACACTCAGCATTCCCTGGCTGTAATCTACGCCGTAAATTATTGGCATTTTTTTAGCCAGCGCCAGCGAGACTGTACCGGGGCCGCAACCCATATCAAACAGCGACTCTGCACCTTGCAGGTCGATTTTCCCCAGCAGTTGCAGCAGATAGCTGTCGGTTAATGAGGCGCAATTCTCCGCCATTTTTTCCGCACGTTTGTCCCAGTGCTCCGGCTTTTTCTCGGTTCTGTTCGCCAGCTGTAATTGCTTACGGTAAAGATCGGCAAAATCAATGTCGTCAATGAGCATAAATATTCCTTAATTGAGTGAACCATAAAGATGGTGGGTAATTTGTGACGGTGTAACGCGATACAGCGCGGCCAGGCGGTCGGCGGCGAGCTGATGTTCAGGCAGACCCTGCGACACCTCGCCGTTTGGTTCAACCCGTACCACGCTGTCGGCGATTGCCCGGGCGTGCAACGGGTGATGGGTCGACATCAGCAGGGCCATACCGGAATTTTTCAGCGTCACCAGCGTGTCGAGCAGACGGATTTGATGCCCAAAATCAAGGCTGGATGCGGGTTCATCCAGCAATAAAAGACGCGGACGTTGCGCCAGCGCGCGAGCGATCAACACCAGTTGCCGTTCGCCGCCGCTCAGGGTGTTCCAGCGTCGAAGTGCCAGGTGAGAAATCTCCAGCATCGCCAGTTGCTGATGCGCAATTTCACGCTCTTTAGCGCCGGGAACCGCAAATGCCGCCAGTTGCGGGGCCAGTCCCATCATCACCATGTCCAGCGCGGTGAAGGCAAACGCGCCGTCGTGCGCCTGAGGAACCCAGGCGATGGCTGCGGCGCGTTCCCGATCGCTGAGATGATTCACCGCGACGCCATCAAGCAGAATGTCACCGCGAAGCGGCGGAAGAACGCCGAGAATGGTGCGCATCAGGGTGGTTTTACCGCTGCCGTTAGCACCAATCAGACAACAGACAGAACCGGGCGAAACCTGAAAGGAGATATCGCGTAACACGGGCTGTTTACTGTGGTATCCCAGCGACGCGTGGCGCACGAGTAATAGCGTCATGGGCGGTTTCCCCGCAGCAAAAGCAGCAAAAAGAATGGTGCGCCAATAAATGCAGTCAGGATCCCCAGCGGGATTTCCGTGCGGCTCAGCGTGCGGGCGAGGGTGTCGGTGAGCAGGAGTAAAATGGCGCCGATCCCCATGGACACCGGCAGTAACTGCTGGTGGTTATTCCCGCTGAGGAGTCTGCCGATGTGCGGCACTACCAGTCCAATCCAGCCGATAATGCCGGCAATGGCGACGGTACAGGCGGTGACTAACGTTGCGCAGACGATCAGTCCCAGCCGCAGTCGGGAGACGTTGATCCCAAGCGATCGGGCTTCATCATCCGACAGGGTGAGCAGGTTCATGCGCCAGCGCAACAGCAATAACGGGACCAGTCCAGCAAGGATCAGCGGTGCTGAGAACCACAGATCGTGCAGAGTAATTGTCGATAAACCGCCGAGCAGCCAGAAGGTGATCGACGGGAGTTGGGTATACGGGTCGGCCAGCGTTTTGATGAGCGAAATTCCCGCGCCGCAGACCGTACCCAGCGCAATCCCGACCAGCACCAGCGTTAACACTGGATCGTGACGCTTGACTCGCCGGGTGATCAGCCAGACACCGGCGACCACTAACAAACCGCCAGTGAACGCATACAGCTGAATAAACAGGATTGGTAGCCCCAGCAGGATTGCCGTACAGGCGCCCAAACCGGCACCGGCCGCTACGCCGAGGATATCCGGCGAAACCAGTGGGTTACGGAACATTCCCTGATAGGTGGTTCCTGCGCCAGCCAGCGCTGCGCCGAGTAACAATGCAGCCAGAATGCGTGGCAGTCGGATTTGCCAGAAGACGATTTTGTCCTGCATCGGGACGCCATCCCTGCCTGCAATAAGATCCACGATCTGTTGTGCATCGAGGCGATAAGCACCCGACACCGCGGCGATGCTCGCGCAAAGCACCACCGTCGTAATCATCAGAAAACCGAGGGTAGATGTTTTCATCAGACGCTCACCAGTTGTTGATACTGTGCGTCGCTTAACGTGGTGTGCCAGAACAGTTCACTGTAGCGCTGCATATCGGTTTTAAAGCCCGCTTCAACCTGTGGATCAAGCCAGGCATGCAGACGGCGTAACCCCAGCAAACGATTGATGCCGGGAGGCGCGTCCAGCCAGCCAAACGGCAGGCCGCTGAGAAACAGAATGCGCCGATCGGCAACCGCTTTGACTCCTTGCCAGACGGGATCTTCCCGCAGGTACTGTGCCGTAATGGCATCCTGTACCAGAATAATATCGGGCTGCCAGCTCAACAGGTTTTCCATTGAAACCTGCGCCAGCCCGTGCCGCCCAGGAATTTGCGCCACATTGTGTAATCCCAGTAGTTCTGCCGCTTCGGTATGCAATGAACCTTGTAATCCTGTTTCAAGTCCGCGGGCGCCGCGCGCGGCATAAAAACGCAGCTTTGCTGCGGGAGAGTGTGAAAACGCGAGGGCTTCATCAATAAAACGCTGGGCCAGTTTGGCCTGAGTCCTGGCCCGTGTTGCAACTCCCAGCGCTTCACCTGCCGCGAGTAGCTGTTGCGGGCTGAGCCGCAGTTCGCCATTAATCAGCAGCCAGGGAATTTGCGTTTGCGCATTCACTTGTCTGGCCTGAGAAAGCCAGGTTTCATCGGCATTGCCGCAGTCAATCACCAGATCGGGTTTAAGCGCCAGTAGCGCTTCAAGCGAGAGTGTGCTGGCGCGTCCCGCCAGTTTGCCCAGTTTCGGTAAAGCCCGAATGTCTTCGTGAAACGGGATGGCGGTCTGACGAGAAAAATCAAAGGATGAAAAACCAACCAGTTTTTCCGGCGCGACGGCCAGCAGCAGCATGTCGGCGGGTGCGCCTGCGCTGACCACGCGTTGGGTCGTCTCTGGCGCTGGGTGGCCTCCAACGGCAACGGTTAGCGGCATTTGAGCCAAGGCGGGAAGATGGCGTAGCAGCAGTGCAGATGCCACAAGCTGGGCAAACATCCGTCTTGTCAGTGGCATAATTGTTATCCTGAAGGTGATAAAATCGCTATATATTTACATATACAGCGAATAAAAACATGTTCAGAATCAATTTCTCACGGATGAAAACCCGGAATACCCCATAAGGGCTAGATGGCGTAGAGACAACAGGAATGGCGAAATATAAGCCAGAAAAAATCCGCGACGCAGCGCGGATTCGGGGAGTAAAACGCTTCAGGTGACGGCATTAAGACGTCGGCTGAGCCTGTTTTTTAGGCTCGACTGGCGTGGTACTTGCCGGGGCCGGGCGCGATGCGGGCACGCTGTCACAGGGCTTTTCTTTGGCGCAGATCAGGTCGAGCATTTTTAGCGTTACGCCGTTGGTCCAGCCAAAACCATCCTGCAACGGATATTCGCCGCCGCCTCCGCCAGTGCCTGTGCTACTCACGTCATACTTTTCAACCAGCTTTTTCTCACGATCGTAGGTGTGCTGCACGTTGGTGAGGAATCGCCAGGTCACGTCCATGGCGACGTTATCCTGACCGTAATTCTGTAATCCCGATGCGGCGACCCACTGGAGCGGGGCCCAGCCGTTGGGAGCATCCCACTGCTGGCCGCTTTTCACCGACGTGGTGGCCAGGCCGCCGGGTTGCAGCAAATGCGCCTGGGTTGCCGCGGCCACTTTACTGGCGCGATCTTTTGCCGCTGCATTGACATACAACGGGAACAGGGCAGCGGCCGTCAGTTGGTTACGTACTTTGTGGCTCTTCAGATCGTAATCGGCATACCAGCCTTCTTTGTCGTTCCACAGGTGCTTTTCGATCCCTTTTTGTCGGGCATTAGCGAAGCCTTCATATTGTGCAGCTTTGGCATTATCCCCGGCGGCCTTGCTGGCGAGGGCGATCATCTTTTCCATTTTGTACATCAACGCATTGAGATCGACCGGAACGATGCTGGTGGTGCGCAGGGTGCCTAGTTGATTGGGGTTATCCATCCAGCGGGAACTAAAGTCCCAACCCGACGCGGCGGCAGAACGCAGGTCGCGGTAGATTTCTGTGGCCGGTCGGTTCGGATTGCTTTTCGCTGTGGCGATATCCTCCACCCAGGACTCTGGCCGCGGCGTATCGCGGTCATCCCAGTAGCGATTCAAAATGGTGCCGTCATCCAGCTTAACCACGCGCTTATTCTGCTGGCCGGGCTGGAGCGTTTCGACGCCTTCCATCCAGTAGGTGTATTCTTTGAGCATCTGCGGGAGGTATTTTTTCAGCGCGTCATCCCCGTCATGCTGCGCCAGCAGTTCCACCATAAAGGCAAAGAATGGCGGTTGAGAACGGCTCAGATAGTAGGTGCGGTTGCCGTTAGGAATGTGTCCCCAGGAATCAATCTCGTAAGCGAAGTTTGCCACCATGTCGGAGACCTTATCCCAGTGATTGCTCTCGGCAAGCCCCAGCATGGTGAAATAGCTGTCCCAATAATATATTTCGCGAAAACGCCCGCCAGGCACGACATACGGTTCCGGGAGCGGCAGCAGAGAGTCCCATTTTTCAGCGTCGGTTGTCGAACGGGTGAGTACCGGCCACAGTCCGTCAATATGCTCGCGCAGCGATTGCCCGGCTGGGGGGACGTATTTCTCGCCAGCTTTCGGCAAGGTGAAATTCACTTCCACAAAATGACGTAAGTCGAATCCGGACTGATTTTTCTGCATCCGGTAATCGGCAAGGATCATTAATGGATCGCTGTTAGGGACGGCGTCAGCAAAGGTTTTCTGGTCAGGAAACAGTTTGGCCGTTTGTACATCATTAAACAGAGGGCCAAGCAAAATATCAGGCGGCTGAGGCGTTGCGGTTGGCGCGTCCTCGGCGTTGACGGCAAAAGAGGAAAGGGCAAAAAAGGTGCTTGCGAGCGTCAGTTTTATTGCAACAGAGAGCAGGCCTGGATGGCGAGTTGCAGGCGTTATCATCGGTTAATCTCCTTAGGGTGTGCCGAAGCAGCGGCATTTACCATGAGAAAACCTTAGTTCAGGATCGACCGTTGCGCGTGATCGACGCCCCATTTTGCGAATAAACAGACATTTCCCGACGCGAATCGAAAAGATGCACACCCTTTGTCGGCAAAGGGTGTGCAACCGACATCAGCCCGCGCGGGTTATCCGCTGGGCCACGCTGTCAAGGGTCAGGGTATCACCCATCGTGATACTCTCGATGGCCTCGCCTTGCTGACACAACCAACATAACCCCATTGCACGGGCGATAATCGCCGGGTGGGACGCTTCGCTCCCGTCCCGCAGGCAGATGCCTTTGATGGTCTTCGGATCGAGTTGCAGCACCGTAGAAGGATAGATGACCTCCGCGACCAAAATAGTGGGGCGGATGAACGCGGGAATTTGTGCAGTCTCTCCCGTCAAATACTGCAGTGAACGAGACAACAAATCTTCAATATCGATGTATCGCGCCTGCAGGTAAGGATCGTCGAGCTGTAAATACTGCTGGCTGAGATCGCTCAGCACCTGATGCCAGGCCCAGGCCGCGCTGCACTGCGTTTCACGCATTAGATCACAGGCCATATCGAACAGATCCGGATCGTCCAACAGCGTGTGGTGACCGGAGAAAATAGCGGCGATATCTGCGGAATATCTCTCTTCTGCAAGCGCGGTTAGCTCGCTTAAGTCGCTCAGCGTGCTTTGGATAGCGACCCGTAACCGTTGCTGCTCAATCTGGAGTGAGGCTACAGGCTGTTGGCTTACCTGCGGTGAGAACGGTGTGTAACAGAATGCCGTCCCCGTGACCTGTGAGGGAACCTTCGTCACCACGGTATCAGCATGCGCGGGCTCGAGCGATTCACCAAAATTCTCAGCCGCCAGCTGTTTGAATGCGGCCAGCGCATCCTCTGCCTGTTCGCCCTTGGCAATCAGGCGCAGCGTGTCGTTACAGCGTACCTGCAGCAGGGCAATCTGATTCAGGCTATCAGGGACGACGCACTTGCCATTTTTCTCCAGCCACATATCGGCGTTAAAGCCAGACAGCGTGGAAACCAGCCGGGAAGCCGGACGCACATGAATGCCGTTTGGGTTTTTCACCACAATGGCCACTGAATGAGCATCTGCATCGGGCGCGAATTCGGCAGATGTCGGCTTTGCTGCAGATGGCGAAGGTAAACCCAGTTGCTCACATTTGGCGTCGAGGGCGTTCATGGCATCACAGATGACCCGCTCAATGTCAGCACCTGCGGCAGCGCTAACCGTTGCGGCGAGCGTGCCTTCGACCAGCGGCGCGGCGCACAAACGTACTTTGACGGCAATGGCCGGATCGAGCAGTTCCAGCGCGGTTTCCGCACTCAGTAGCGCACTACCGATATCCATCATCACCAGCACGTGATCCGTATCGGCCACGGACTCAATGGCTTCCATCACCTTGATAGGATCGGTACCAATCGGATTCTCAGGATCGTCAATGCCTGCGGCAATAGCGATTTTGCATCCATCACCCATTAACATCTGCCGGGCTAGCGCGCCGACGCCTTCGCCCAACTGGGCGCTGTGAGAAACAATAACCAGGTTTACCATCGCTTTATCCTTACTCTCTGGACGCCTGAGCCAGCATTTGCATCATAAACATTACGGACGTTGCGCCGGGATCCTGATGCCCAATGCTGCGCTCACCGAGATAGCTGGCGCGGCCTTTGCGGGCCTGCATGGTGATGGTGCTTTGCGCTGCTGCTTCCGCTTGTTGGCTTGCCGCTTCCAGCGCCGTCTGTACGCTCAGCTTTTGCTCGCAGGATTGGCGTAAAGATTCCACTACCGGCAGCCAGACATCGCACATGGTTTTGTCGCCAGGTTCAGCTTTACCGCGGCTAATCACACCTTCTGCGCCATCACGAATCATTTGATACAACTCCTCAAGCGTCAGGCTTTGATGAGCCTGGGTCACCTGGGCGGCGCGGATAAAAAAGGTACCAAACAGTGGACCGCTGGCCCCCCCGACGCTTGAGAGCAGTACCATGCCGGTGTTTTTCAAAATAAAACCAATGTCTTTATCGGCGATGGACGGCAGCTTTTCGACGACTTTGCTAAAGCCACGGTGCATGTTCAGACCGTGGTCGGCATCACCAATTTCCCGATCAAGACCGGTGAGAAAATCACTTTCGGTGGTGAAGATCTCACCGCAGCGATAGAGCCAGTTAACAATTTGTGTTCTGTTGAGGGACATCATGTATCTCCTTATTTACCCCAGTTGAGAGCAGGGGTGTGAACCGGTGCATCCCATAAGCTCAGCGTGTCGTCATCCACCTGTAACAGGGTGATTGAGAAGCCGGTCATATCCAGAGAGGTACAGTAAGAACCGATCAGGTTACGCTCAATGACGATGCCGGCGTCCTGGCAACGGCTTTCGAGGCGGTTATACACGCCGAAGAGTTCTGACAGCGGCGTCGCACCGAGATTATTGACCAGCGCAATGACGCGATCGCCGCTTTGCAACGCGCGTTTGCTTTCTTTGCCTTCCTGCCACGCACCCTGAACGTTGTCCCAGTGGCGGAGCGTACGGCTGTAGTTGCCGTTTTCCAGCAGGGTATCGAACATTTCATCAACGGTCTGATCGAGGGAAGTGAAGGTGCGGCGGTCAATGCCCGGTTCCCCGTGGATACCCACGCCAAACTCCATTTCGTTATCCTGCAACGTGAACGACGGTTGTCCGGCGGCCGGAACGGTACAGGCGCCAATGGCTATCCCAATGGAGTGGCCCTGGTTATTCAGTTTACGACCCAGCGCCGCACAGACTTCCAGTGAGTCACCGCGTTCGGCGGCCGCGCCGACCAGTTTTTCGATCAATACGGTATTCGCCACACCACGACGACCGGCGGTATACAGACTGTCTTTCACCGCCACGTCGTCATCCACTACCATGGTGGTGACTTTGACGCCGCTTTCATGCAACAGCTCGGTGGCGGTTTCGAAATTAAGAATATCGCCGGTGTAATTTTTGATGATCAGCAGTACGCCTTCGCCGCCATCAATTTGCATGGCGCATTCGAACATTTTATCCGGCGTGGGTGAGGTAAAAATTTCACCCGGGCAGGCACCAGAGAGCATGCCCTGACCAATATAGCCGCAGTGCATAGGCTCGTGTCCGCTGCCGCCGCCGGAAAGCAGCGCCACTTTGCCCATTACCGGCGCATCTGCGCGGGTGACATATACCGGATCCTGATGCAGTGCCAGGGAAGGATACGCTTTCGCCAGTCCGGCGAGTTGTTCAGTCAGTACGTCTTCAACACGGTTAATCAATTTTTTCATTATTTATGCTCCGCAGACAGTCCTGGATGGCTGCCAGATTCGGGCAGGCATCTGATGTAGGGTATCGGGTTATACAACGCCACGGCGACTGCTCGCTGCCGATAAGGTAATTTTGCACACGGGTTGGCAAAAGAAAATTGCTGTAATGGGCGTTTCAATACGAAACGTAGCAACATAATAATGTTCCGGATTGGAACGTCATGGTGCATAAAACAGCGAAAATGAGAGGTTGGGCCGTATTTGGCCGGGAAGCTGATTCACGGGTGTTTATGGAAAACAAACCACCTGCAGAGCAGGTGGTTTGTAGGCATGGTCGATTTCGGCGTTAGCCCGGATAAATTCCGCGATCTTTACGTGCCAGCAGAATGCGTTCGCAGGCAACAATGTAGGCTGCCGTACGCAGTGAGCAGGATTTCTCTGCCGCTTTTTCCCACACGTGTACCATCGCATCGGTCATGATTTTGTCCATGCGATTGTTAATCTCTTCTTCGCTCCAGAAGAAGCTAGCCATGTCCTGAACCCATTCGAAGTAGCTGACGGTTACGCCGCCGGCGTTACAAACAACGTCTGGGACAACCACGATACCGCGGCTTGCCAGAACATCGTCGGCGTCCGGATAGGTTGGGCCGTTAGCGCCTTCGAGTACCAGTTTACAGGTCAGCGTTTCCGCGCGGTGACGGGTGATCTGGCCTTCGAGCGCGGCCGGGATCAGAATATCCATCTCCAGGCTCCAGAAGGCTTCGCTGGCAATGGTTTCAGCGCCCGGGAAACCGGCAATCTGTTTGTGCTCCAGTTGCCAGGCAGACAACGCGGCCATGTCGATACCCGTTGAGTTAAACAGCGTTGCGGTGTGATCCTGAATCGCGACCACGCGTGCTCCTGCTGCCGCGAACAGGCGGGCGGCTTCGCTGCCGACGTTACCAAAACCTTGCACCGCTACGCGAGCGCCTTCAACGTCGATGTTGGCACGACGCGCCACTTCCAGACCGCTGACGAAAACACCACGACCGGTGGCTTTATCACGGCCTAACGAGCCGCCGAGGTGAATAGGTTTACCGGTGACCACGCTGGTCACGGTGGTGCCGTGGTTCATGGAGTAGGTATCCATCATCCAGGCCATTACTTTTCCGTTAGTCCCCACATCCGGCGCAGGAATGTCTTTCTGCGGCCCGATGATAATGCCGATTTCGCTGGTATAACGGCGGGTTAAACGCTCCAGTTCACCTTCGGAAAGCGAGAACGGATCGACGCGCACGCCACCTTTCGCACCGCCGTACGGCAGGTTCAACGCTGCGCATTTGATGGTCATCCATGCGGACAGGGCCATCACTTCATTAAGATCAACATCAGGATGATAACGCACACCGCCTTTGCCCGGCCCGCGGGAGAGGTTATGTTGCACGCGATACCCTTCAAAATGACGGATAGTACCGTCATCCATCTGCACCGGGATATCGACAATCAGCGCGCGTTTTGGGTGGCGCAGGGTATCCACCCAATGGGAAAGTTCGCCCAGGTAAGGGGCCACACGCTCGATTTGTTGCAGGTAGGTATTCCAGGCAGATGTGCTGCTATCTGAAGCGTAAGATAACTTATCCATGATAAACCTTAGTTATAAAAGTAATATGTTCTTAATTTGGCCGTGGTATACAGTGAATCACACCATATGAACCTAAATTTAACATTTATTTCATAGAATGGCCTGTCCGGCTAACACGGTTTATCGGCATGAAGCGTGTGGGCTTTAGCTGAGAAGTGAATAGTTATTCTTTGATTGTGCTGATATTTCGGTAATTTTGCTGGCTGGATAATTTAATATGCATGATTTATAAAAATCGCAATTTGTCATATTTATGACGCACCTCTAAAAGTAAATAATATGATAATAAAATGTATTTGCTTTATTGCGATTAAGCTGGGGTCAGTAGGTCACGGCGATGGTAACGGTATCAGCATAGTTGTCAGGCGTGTAGTTCGCGCTGGGAACGGTGGCGTAAACCGGGTAGGTGGTGGTGGTTCCTGTACCGTTGCCCGCGACAGTATTGA
The DNA here is from genome assembly GCF_013784065.1 of Citrobacter sp. RHBSTW-00599. Classification (NCBI taxonomy): domain Bacteria; kingdom Pseudomonadati; phylum Pseudomonadota; class Gammaproteobacteria; order Enterobacterales; family Enterobacteriaceae; genus Citrobacter; species Citrobacter sp. RHBSTW-00599. The sequence goes on from NZ_CP056717.1 coordinate 2,274,170, forward strand.
GCGATGAATTGCCCCAAACCGTTCCGGACGGCCCCGGCGTCGAGCTAAGCTGGTAGGGGACCTTGTCCGTATTTGACCCCGTGCCGGCCATCACGCCGCTGCCTGCCGTATTGCCGTTAGAGGGCTGAAGTCCGATGGTGTAAGGCGTGTTATTGGAACATGCTACGCCCACGGTATTTGAAGCCGTTAGGTTACGCCCGGTCGCCCCGGCGGGCGCAAAGCTAATATTGGTTGCAGAGGTGATATTGCACTGTTTGCTGACCGTCGCCGATACGGTGAAGGGCAGCCTGGCGGCAACGGTATCGCCACAGGTGGTCGGCGGGAAAAGCAATCCAGGATTGAGGGTGACAAGGGCTGTCGCCGCCGTATAGCTATCCTGATAGCTTCCGGGGACCGCTGAGGTTTGTGGCGTGACAATCTGTGCTGATACCGTGAGTGAGCCCGTCACTGGCGTCAGATTCAGCAGGTTAAGCTGTACCATTGGAAAAGTTGTTCCCGACTGATACTGACTCCCCCAGACTTTAGTGTGCCCGGCATCCTGGTAAAGCTGGTATGCCAGCGTTCTGGCAGGTGTTCCGTTTAATGACATATTTCGGGGTGTCACCTGGCCACTGACGGCTGAGGCGCCAATATTAAAACAGAGGTTGATCCCTGCCAGCGCGTCGCCAAGCTCTTTGGTGCAGGTGTAGTTGAACGTCATTGATGACGTTGCGCCTGTCGCAGACAGCGGATTGACTGAGCCCAAATTTATGGGTTGTACATTGCTCACCGAACAGGTTACGGCATGGCTAATCGCCGGACAAAAGAGTACGGTTGCGATGAGTAACAGATGCCTTAACCTCATGAGCGCACTCCTGTTAGTGTGGCCGGCAAACCAGTGGACCTATTTGCACAATCCCCTTTGCGGAAGCCGGATAGTCAAATTGCACGCGACAACTGCCGGTGTCTGTCTCAACGCGTAGCGCGTTGTGCTGTTCCAGCGTGTCGAACCAGGTCATCCCATCAAAACCAACGACAGACGATTGTCCTGCTCCGCTGATGGCGTATGCCATGCTGCCTTCGGGAATGGGTTTACCCTGATTGTCGACGAGGATGACCTGCGCAGCGCGTACCGGGGTAATGCCAAAGCTAACCAATGTACCGGAACGATCGGCAGGCGTTGCATTCGTCTCAACGCGTGCGATCCGCATATTGGCGGGGAGATCCATTGGGTCAATACTGATCAGGTTTTTTTGATAACTGTTCAGCGGCGTGACCAGCAATAGCCCCTGGTCGTCGCTGCGACCAATCAGGTTATTTTGTAATTTAATCGGGACGTCAGGAACGCCGTCAGTGGATACGACGGCAAAGCCATTGTTGATTTCTCGTGCTGCAAACAGGCCGCCTCCCATGGTAACAAGCGATCCGGTGGCACCTGCGTAGCCGTAATGGTTATCCGGTAAACGGCTGAATCCCGCGTACGCTTTACCATAACGACCCAGATATCCCACTTCTCCCTGACCGCTTTGCCGGGAAGCCTGCTGACTGGCGGCCAGATTCCAGCCCCAACCGCCGTCGGCAGGAGGCGTCAGGCTGGCGTTGAGCTGGTAGCCGGTCTCATCATTGGTGCGTTGTAGGGTGCTGCTGGCACTGAGATTGTTATCAGTGGTTATTGTCACCATCAAATAGAGACTGCGATCGCGGTTATCGTCGATGTTTTGGTTGAATCCGGCATTCAGTGAAATGTTGTCGGTAATCGATTTGAACCAGCTGGCGTTGGCGTAGCGCACCGCATTTTCGTGCGGATAACGAAACTGCAGGTAACTCAGGCTGACATTACCGGCAGCTTCCAGCGAATAGCCAATGACCGTATTGCTGTTAAGCGTCGGTGGCGACTCGCCATAATGGGTGGCGACATCACGATAATCGCCGGAAGTGGCCGTCGTACTGGTACTGAAATTAAACCGTTCGCCGGACCAACGATAACCAAAACTGTACAGAAAACCGTTCTTTCCTGAGTCGGTGCTTGCGGCAACTGAGGTCGAAAACGTGCCGCTGCGGGTGCCTGGGATCCAGTCGTTACTGAAGCCTGCGTTAATCAGTCCATCGCTGGTTTCAGCGTGAGTCCCGGCAGTGAACGTATTGCTAAACCCACGACGCCATGTACCGCTCAGTACCGGTGCGCTGGCATAATCAAAAGAGGAGTAACCATAGTTTTCGCGTACCGTACCCAGTTCTGCAGACCAGGCAGTTAATCCTTCCCGCAGGAGTTGCTGATCGTTGTAGAACGAAAAATTTTGTACGCTCGTTCTGCCCAGCGCATCCGTCATCATTACCTGACCCGTTCCCGCGCCGCTGATGTTCGGCATTGTGTTGATCTGAAAGCTACCCGCGGGGACTTCTCCGTTGTAGTACCTGACGCCGTCGACGTACAGCTCAACGTTTGACGGTAACGTCGCGGAGCCAAGATATGCAGGGAGCGGGGTGGTTGGCATATAGGGCCGCAAACCAAAATCGGTTCCTATCTGAATGCCGCCGATACGCGTCGGTCGGGACCAGATAAGTGAACTGGTCAGGGTATCGCCAACGGTTACCGCCAGCATCGTTTCGGGAAATGACGTACGCCAGCTGGTATCGAGTCGCTCAACGCTGTTATCCGCATTTTCCTCGGTGGAGTACTGCGTCAACTGGGTGGTGCTGAGCACGCCTGCAGCATTGAAAGCGCGGAGTTCGCTGAAGGTATTTATTGCGCTTTCATCCCCCTGTTGGGTATAGATATCGTAATTGAGCAGCGCTCCGCGTGATGTTGTCGCCGTCGGCGCGGTCTCTACGGGGGAGTTAAGCTGCGTGGTCGCAAGATCGAGTGAACTGAGTGGCGCAGTAAGCGAAAGCGTTTGCAACTGAACGTTATAGTCAATGGTTAGCTCGGGGATATCGTTCAGGCAGACGGCGTGAGTGGCGTCAGGCGCAAAGCGAAAGCCCATTTTTCGCAGGGTATCTGCCCCAGCATAGAGCTTTCCATTATCGTAACCCAAATGCACCAGCCCAACGGGATTCCCATTTAAGGTGACGTCGAGATACAAATTGACCCCCACGAGCTGCGCTGCGCCATTAATAACACCACCTTCGTTCTGGTTATTATTCAGCGTTTGTGCGCAAACCATTCCCGATATTAATACTCCATTGAGAAAGCAATATTTCACCAGAAGCCAGGATCTGTTACAGATCTTGTACTGTTTTTTGGCCATTGATTGTGACTTCAACTTTCCCGCCATCATGAGTATTACTGGCCGACGGAGAGACTATCCAGCGCATTGTTGAGCCGGGTAAAACGTAGCCTAACAGTCCGGGCGTAATAACTTTTTTAGCACCGTCAGGGCTTATAAATGTTGCAGCAGATAATTGTGCATGCCCATTTCCCTGGTTACTCACTTCAATAAATTTTTTGCCATCAAGCTGTTGTAATTTCCATTGCAATTTTGCCTGCGTTTGCGCCGCTGATGTTGGTTGAATGAAAACGGGGACGGAATAATGCAGCACAAACTGAAGCTTATTTTTTTCTACTTTTGCAGGCGGTAACTCATTTATCGATAACCGATAAGCGTCTTCAGCATGTGCCGAAGGTGGGCCGGTCCGAATAACGCGAATCAACTGACGTTCTCCGGGGGCTAATGCCAGCATCGGCGGGCTAATGACCAGCCCCTGAGAGGGGGAAAGTTTGTCGCCGTAAGCGCTCTGGCTCCAGCGAAAAACCCGAACCTGGGCATTGAGCACATTTTCACCCGCATTACTAAGCCAGATACCATCGGCATTTTGCGTCGCGAGCAAAGTTAATGTGACCGGGGCGATTTGCAGCCCGCTGGCGGCGGCAGAGTTGAGGCTCGCAACCATCCCTAACAGGCATGCGCATGCACACTGCTGAACAGGCAGTTTTACTCTCATGTGGCTTCCTGAAGTTAGTAGTTAACGTTAACCGTTACCGTGTCGGCATAGTCGTCAGGAGTGAAGTTGGCGCTCGGTGCGGTGGCATAAACAGTAAACGTTTGCACCAGCCCGGTCCCCGTCGCCGCTACGCCGTTTCCAGGCGCGGTGTCGGTGGCGGTGTTCCCCCACACCGGGCCTGTTGCTGATGTTCGATTTAGCTGGTAGGGCACTTTATCGGTATTGGTGGCTGCGTTAGCCACGGAGGACATGGCGCCTGAGCCCGTCGTCGTCCCCCCATTGGCGGCCGACGGCGCCAGACCGATAAAATAGGGCGTGGTTTTTGAGCAATTAATCGAAATCGTGTTGCTTGCATTGGTATTTGTTGCCGTGGTATTCACCGGCCCAAGCGTGATATTTGAAGCCGAACCGGCAGTCACGGTACAGGCCTTTTGAATCGTCATCAGTACCTGAAATGTTCCGTTAACGGTTGCTGCATTTGCCACGGGAATAATGGAAAAGGCGCAGCAACAAAGAATTAAGCGTTTGTCTAAGACTAGAGCCATATCCTTTACCTTTTTCAAATAACCACATTTATTACTTTAGAAAAACAATAATGTGGTACAAGAAGACATGGTTTAACCCTAGAATAAGTATTAGGCGTGCGCCAGTTGATCTAATAAATTTTACTTAGGAAAAAGGTGATGTCGTTTGCAAAAAAATAATACCCACGGGTGAGTATATTGTTTTTTTTTATGCTACTGCGGGTATTAAGTCAGGCGGGTAGGGAACACAGATTCATTGGATGGCATTCAAAATAACCACCAAAAAATGAGAATTAGTAAGATTTATCTTACTCAGCTCATTACTGCGATACATGTTGGTTACGGGCTGTGAAAAATGACTTTATAACCTTGTTCGTTCCAGTGTTGTAGAAGTTCATTTTGTCTGCGGGTTGGCGTAATACCAGTCCAGACAAAAAGCGTTTGCCCGGGGAAAAGTTCAGGTCTTGGCGATTCAATGGGTTCAGCAAGCACGGCAATATGCCAGCCCGATTGCGATAAACGCCAGGCTTCGAGCCATAAACGGGTTCGGTCTTCAACATCCCAAGCCATCAGGATGGCATCTTTCCCTGATTTGCGGCGCGTTTCAGACAGCAGGGTTGCTACATATTCAATCAATGCGCCATCAAGCATACTGTTCATGATGCGGGATGTATTATGGTCAAGTATCAACCGCTGACGCACAGGAAGATAAACGCGATCAATCAACGCATCTACGGGGTAGGCGCGACCGAGTGCGATAATTTTGGCTCGCAGCTTCGGGGGATACGCCATACGAAGAATGCCCATCATCTCTTCTTGCAATTGATTCCAGTCGTCGTCAGTTTCACGAGTACTGGTTTCCAGCAATGCTTTAACTTTGCCAACGGGTGTGCCACTGCTAATCCAACGTTTTATTTCTTCAATACGTTGAATATCCTCTTCATCAAAGAGTCGGTGGCCACCTTCGCTGCGTTGAGGTTTGAGTAAACCGTAACGTCGTTGCCATGCCCGAAGGGTGACAGGATTTATCCCGCAACGTTCTGCGACATCCCCAATGCTGTAATAAGCCATAATTCCCCCAGACACTCATGATTCTCCGTCACCGATATGCGGTTCCTGCTACTTTGTACAACATGCATCAAATTGTACAAAACATACATAGGATTCTAGCAAAATTAAGATTTACTTTACTATCACGTAGGGAGTAAATGCTGAATTTTTATGTTCAGCATAAAAGAGGTGGCGGGATTATTGTGTAATAACAATACGTTAATTATTATAACGCTGAGAAATCATTTTTTCTCTGGCCACGCGACAGACGGAGTACCATTCAGGCAGGCTCTTGCAAACAGGTTACCCTGGAAGATCTCAATACCCGCGGATTCAAGCCACATCCACTCTTCAGGTTTTTCGACGCCGACCGCAGAAATCATAATCTCCAGTGAAGCGCAGCATTTGATTATGGCCTGAATGATGGCCTGCCGTGGTCCACTTTTATGCACATCAGTGATGAGTTCGCGGCTTATCTTAATTCGGTCCGGTTGAAAGCGAGACAAAAGCTGAAGCCCGGCAAAACCTGCCCCGAAATGATCTATCGCCACACATATTCCCGCTGCCTTGAGTGACTTCACGGCCTGCGCGAACGTATCAAAACGCGAAATAACTTCACTTTCGGTAAACTCAACAATGATTTGTTCAGGCACCAGTCCATGCGCCGCGATTTCGTTTATAAGAAAGCTGACTGCATCGGGTCTGTTTACCAGGGTCATGGGTAACAGATTAACCGACAGCATTTTGTGATTAAGTCCCAGTGCGCTTGCCATTGCAAATGCAGTCTTTTTGCTCTGCAGATCAGCGGTATACACATCTTCAGGTTTGAATTTGTCAAAATACGTTGCGGGCGTTTCACCGTCTTTACCGCGAATAAGGGCTTCCAGCGCAATGACGCGCTGTGACATAGGATCGATAATTGGTTGAAAAGCAAAGCTGAAATCTGTATCTGACGGGAGTGTGCTTTCATCCAGGATGGTACAGGTATTGTCGGTTATAAAACTCCAGTAATCAGGCGCAGGTATTTCAAAATAGCTCGATTTTTCCGTGGCGAGGACAAATGTGCGGAAAAACTGTAATGCTCTGTCATCATACGTGAGCTGAAATTTGGACGTACCCTTATTGAGTACAGCTTGTAGGACGTCATTTCGTTCATGTTTTTGTAAATCAAATAACTCCATCCCTACATTTCCGAATCTTCTCGCAGGCGCGTAATCACACATCAGTTCAACGATATTGTGGTGCCGAGGGTCGTTACAAATACAACGATAGATCTCTTTTACCTGCTCCTCTGGGCCTTCAAGCAGTTGGAAAAAGTGATGGCCGTTAAAGAGTAAGATCCCCGTAACATCTGATCGCCTGTTTTTGATATTTGCGGCTGTCACCATATCCTCAAGCGCTTTGAGAGGGGCGTCTTCACGTAGATGGCTACGGTAAATAATGGTCGTGAGCATGGACAGTCCGGGATCAAGGAAGGAGAAGAGGTCTGGTCAGTATCAGACAAACCAGGTTACGCCCTGATTTTAATACATAATTCTAACTTTGTCTTTACAAGTAAGCGGGCTAATACAGATCAATTTCATTGATAACACAAAGTGATTTGTACAAAGAAATTGGATTTCATATAGATCTAAACTATCGTAACTACATGATTTAATTAATTTAGCATTTTTTGCTAAAAATTAGCGTGCTATGTTGTACACATTTTCGGTACAGCTTTGCTACTGTTATAAAACTTAATATTCACCAGCATTTTGTTACAGGAGCACTCCATGCAGCAGCATACCGTTCGCACTGATTCTGCAAGCGCGATTTCTCGTTACTTTGCTAAAGCGCATCTGCCAACCCAACAGGAAACGTTGGGCGAAATCGTGACTGAGATACTAAAAGATGGGCGCAATCTCAGTCGCAAATCACTGTGTACCAAACTTCTGCACCGTCTTGAAAATGCATCAGGTGAGAATGAACAGAAACATTACAATGCGTTAATCGGCCTGCTTTTCGAATAAAATAAAGCCCTACTATGATTATGGGTAAGTAGTGAAGGAGTTATGAAGAAACCTGACAGTGAACGCTTGAAACATGAAATTACAGGTTTGGCTGTGCTAGAAATTTTGCGAATGCATAAAGACGTTTCGTTAGCTGCACTGATTAAGCAATTGCGGCTTATGCATGCCAGTGAAATGGATGGTACACGTAAACAATTAATTGACAGCGTTATCAATGATTTTACAAATGTTAATCCGGGGAAGATAAACAGAAAACCGGAAAAAACGAGAGATGAGAGTGCTTTCAGTGCCAGCAAAAACCCTAAATTACATTAAAGATAATTCTCCAGACTATACAAGCGAGGTTACCATGTTTCATGAAATTAATGTCCACAGTGTAATGACGGATAAAGCTTTATCAAGTTACTTCCATAATGCAGGTGAACTATTAGCAGATGAGTCAGTGGTATTGGGGCAGGCGGTAACAAATGTAATTCTGGCAGGTGATAATGTTAATAATAAAAACATCATTTTAAGCCTGATTAGTTCGCTGGAGTCAACAACTGACGTTGTCAAGGCAGACATTATCAGAAAAACCCTGGAAATAGTGTTAAGTTATACGGCTGATGACGTCTAATGAGATAGCACATTAATATAAATACACAGCACAATTATTGTATGATGTAAGTTCTGTCGCTTCGCTGTTTGGATTAAGACTATACATAGCATCCTCTTATTTTTATGACTGCATATTATGGAGTTGATATGGCTAATTCAATTCCGGAAGATTTTATTTTCCGCTGCGCTTTGTATAAGGATATAGAGCGTAATGTCATGTTAAAACAGGGTTGTATCAGTAATGATGTTCTTATTCAGGCATTTAGCACGCAGTTGAAGAATGAGAAGAATGTGATACTGACCGATCTCTATTCACAGATTCTGGCACATCTTCAACTTGATAAAACTTCGCAGCCCGGTGAGGTCAATGGTGATTTTTCGTTGAGGTCATAATGATGAACATCGTGCAGGAACATGCTGGAAACGCAGTTTTATGGATTGACGATATCTTTATCAGGCAAGGGTTAAAGAATATCCTTACAGATATCGTTTTTGAAGATGACAAGGCGCGACTTGTTTTCTTCACCGCTAATCACTTTGACGCGGTAAAAAAGCAAAATTACGATCTGAATTCGTATCGTCTGGTGCTGCTGATTGATGGCCATCTGTATCAGTATCTCAATGACATCTCACTTTACAGACTGCCAGTAGATAGCGATGTTGCCTCAATCAAGCAATTTATTATTGATATTACTCGTGCTGGTGGAAAGCACGAGCATCAATCGGAACTCAATATCTCTTTGACTGCGCGAGATAAATATATTTTAACGCAGCTAGGGGAGGGGCGAACTGTTTTTGAGATATCTGCCATGTTAAATCTACACTTAAAAACCATTTACCAGGCCAGGCAGAATCTGATCAAGAAACTTGGTTGCTCAGGGCTGATTGATTTTCAGGGAATACTGCAAGCGCAAATATTCCGGAACTGGCTGAAGCATGCCTGATCATCGATACGCTAAACTTACCTTCAGCGATTTGTGTACGTTTAAATCAATCGCTCGGGTTATCTTATCGATGATGTCTTCTGTTGTGAACATAAATTAACGCTCATTATAAGAGGGCGATGATACAGCCTTGTCGAGATGCTTATGATTTATTTATAGATTTCAGCAACCCCGTGCGGTTCAGCTCGTTAATAATGCACTCAGGTTCTTCACACAGAGGCATATTGTCTATATCTAAAACGCCATCATTTTTTTGTGGATCATCAGCCTGCAGGTCTGCAAACAGTGGAGTAAGATCCGGCTGTGCTTCGCCTCGTTCGGCCACCAGCTCAAACGTTTTATTTTTTGCCGCCTCGTTAGTCAGGGCACTGACCAGAACCTGGGCGATTTGCTGCCTTGATATCACACCATCTTCTGGTGTTCCTGCATGGCGACGATCCCCCTGAAGCAAAACGATTCTGTGTTCATCATCATTGTTGTAATCAAACCAGCCGGGTCTGACGATGGTATAGGGGTGACCACTCGCTCTGACCAGACGTTCGGCACGTCTTTTCCAGTCATGAACCTCAGTGCGTTGATTCCAGGTACTGAGTCGTTCAGTCACGCCAATCGTGGTCATTAAACCGATGCGTACAGGTGTATCCCTGAAGAGTCGTAAAATGTTACGCACACCGCCGTAATCTATCGCTCTGGCGCCAATACGCCCCTGGCCATCGGAACCGAGAGTGAAGATGATGGCATCAATATCTTTCGGCAAATCGGTAAGTGTTTCAGGCATTGAAACATCGCCGTAAAAAACATCCGTTCCACGCGGAAGTAATTTTACTTTCCGTTTATTTCTGACCAGCGCCACGGGTTGATGGCCCATTTCGATAGCGGTATTCACGACATGAAGACCAATACTTCCGGTCGCGCCTGCAATGAGTATTTTCATGATAAACCTTCTGATAATTCAGACTTATTTTCTCTACAGCCAGAATATCAATTATCATTATTGTCAGTAATAGGGCTAAAATGATTGTGTCTATGAACACCCTTCATGAGTGCGCGATGAAGGGAATGCCACCATAAGGAAATCGCCGATGCTCAAAGAAAACTTCAACGAACTGCAAATCTTTCTGGTGGTGGCAAGGGAGCGAAGTTTTACCAAAGCAGCGGGCAAACTGGGTGTATCTCAGTCTGCACTCAGCCATGCGATGAAGGCGCTGGAGGAAAGGCTCAATATCCGCCTTCTGACCCGTACGACCCGAAGCGTTGCCCCTACAGAGGCCGGTGAGAGAATTATTGCCTGCCTTGAACCGCGTATTGCCGATCTTGAGCAGGAGCTGGAATCGCTGGTTCAACTGAACGGCACTGCCTCCGGCAATATCCGCTTATCTGCTGGGGAGCATGCCGCGCGAAGTTTGGTATGGCCAAAGTTAAAACCTTTCCTCAGGGAATATCCGGAAATTAATCTCGAACTGGTGGTTGATAACGGCTTTGTCGATATTGTTGAGGGCCGTTTTGATGCCGGGATCCGCCTGGGCGAAAGCGTGGATAAGGATATGGTTGCTGTAAGAATTGGCCCGGACATGCGCATGGCCGTGGTGGGAGCACCGTCTTACTTCGCGGCAAACCCTGCACCTGAAACGCCGCACGAGCTACAAAATCATCGGTGCATCAATATGCGCCTGCCGACTGCCGGTGGGCTTTATCACTGGGAGTTTGAGAAGGAAGGGAAACCGTTACGGGTCAGAGTGGAAGGGCAGGTAACGTTTAATCAGCAGGCAGAAAGGATTGATGCTGCTTTATCCGGTTTTGGCATTGCCTGTATGCCTGAAGACAGGGTGCAGGATTATATAAAGTCAGGAGAGCTTATTCAGGTTCTGCAGGACTGGTGTCCATCTTTTCCCGGCTATTATCTCTACTACCCGAGCCGTAAGCAGCACCCGCCCGCATTTGCGCTGATGATCGATGCACTTCGCTACGCCCAATAACGGGTCCGTAGACCCGTTCGGATATTAACGGCCTACGCGGGCCTGGTGCTCAGGAGAGTAACGTTCACCGACGATGTTAATCGTTTCCAGCGCCTGGGTTATCTGCTGCGTATCCTTCTGTGAAAGAATGATGTCGGCAGCCCCCAGGTTTTCCTCCAGCCGGTGCAGTTTGGCGGTACCAGGGATAGGAACAATCCACGGCTTTTGTGCCAACAGCCATGCCAGCGCGATTTGCGCAGACGTCACACCTTTCTCTGCCGCCAGTTCACCCAGCAAGGTGACCAGCTTTTCATTGGCTTCAATCGCCTGCTCGGCGAAACGCGGCACGGTGCTGCGATAATCATCCTTGCCAAAAGTGGTTCCTGGCTTAATCGATCCCGTCAGGAAGCCTTTGCCTAATGGGCTGAAGGGAACGAAACCAATACCCAGTTCCTCCAGTAACGGCAGGATTTCCTGCTCAGGTTCGCGCCACCACAGAGAGTATTCGCTTTGCAGCGCAGTGACCGGTTGTACGGCATGTGCACGACGAATGGTTTGTGCGCCCGCTTCGGACAGACCGAAATGTTTGACTTTGCCTTCCGCTATCAGGTCTTTCACAGTTCCCGCGACATCTTCAATGGGGACATCCGGGTCGACACGGTGTTGATACAGCAGATCAATGACATCAGTCTTAAGGCGGCGTAATGATCCTTCCACGGCTTCACGGATATGCTCCGGACGGCTGTTTAAAATCTGCTGCTTGTTGTCCGTGCCGAAGGTAAAACCAAACTTGGTGGCAATAACCACACGGTCACGAAACGGTTTTAAGGCTTCGCCTACAACCTCTTCATTAAGAAAGGGGCCATACACTTCAGCGGTATCGAAGAAGGTGACGCCACGTTCAACCGCAGCGCGAATGAGCTCGATAGCCTGACGGGTATCAGTCGCCGGACCGTAGCCATGGCTTAAGCCCATGCAGCCGAGCCCAAGCGCGGATACTTCGAGTCGGGATTTACCCAGATAACGTTTTTGCATTGAATGAATACCTCTTTTATCGCGACTTAAACATCAAGTTTGCGGCCGGTCAGCCATTCCACCATCGCCGGATCGCGGTGAGAGAAGAAGGCGCTGGTTGCAGTGTCGAGGGCAGCAATCTGCAGCATATCTTCAGAACTGAGTTCAAAATCGAGAATGTTAATGTTCTCTGCCATGCGTTCTTTGCGCACCGATTTCGCCAGTGAAACGATGCCTCGCTGGAAGATCCAACGCAGAACAACCTGACCCACGCTTTTGCCGTACTTCTGACCAATTGCCGTTAATACGGGATGCTGGAACAGACCATTTTTCCCTTCAGCAAACGGAGCCCAGGCTTCCGGCTGAATGCCACGGCTTTGATTCCAAGGAACGGCATGCAGCTGCTGGTTGAAGGGGTTAACTTCAATCTGGTTTACCGCAGGGGCAACGTTGTTGAAGGCGATAAGGTCGGCCAGTCTGTCAGGATGGAAGTTGCTGACGCCAATAGCGCGAATTTTTCCTGCCTGTTGTAATTCTTCCATGGCACGCCATGCCCCATGGACATCACCGCAAGGCTGGTGAATCAGATACAGGTCAACATAATCAAGTTGCAGACGATTCAGGGAGCGTTCGAACTGGGCTTTAGCGCCTTCGTAATGAGTATCCTGCAGCCACAGCTTGGTCGTTACAAAGAGTTCGTTACGGTCGATACCGCTTTGTTTCAGAGCGTTCCCGACCTGGGTTTCATTCTGGTAAGACGCGGCGGTATCGATCAGGCGGTATCCCGTATCGATGGCATCAATAACGGCTCTTTCGCATTCAGCGGCATCAGACATTTGAAACACACCAAAGCCCAGCAGGGGCATTTCAATACCGTTGTTCAGTTTTACAGTTTGCATGACGTTATCCTTTGGCTGTTGTCGAGGAAAAGCATAACGCAAAGTTATTTATTCGATTAGATGGGGTAATTAGCTAGGGTTTATTAGATGTGTTCATTAATTTTGAGGAGGGCTGATGACCGGCGTTGTGCCAGATATCGTCATTCACACCCTGAGACCTTCAACAAAGGTTTGTCTGACGAACTTAGCACACTGCCTTATTTTCTTGCGTGGCCGAAAATATATCCATTACTGGAATCCATCAGCGATTTATAGCTGATGCGTTATCTATGAGCCCCGGGAATGGCTTTCCTGATTAGCAATAATCGCGGCCACCTGCATCACCTCTGCTGGTGGTCGCTGCATACTGATTTGTCTGGCCATATAATGCATGTAAGGGGAAACATGACTGAAAATTGCCTTGTAGCCCGCACACAGGTGATTATGCCAGCGCTCGCCCATTTTATGTATCCGGTGCTTCGGGCAACCGCCATGACAGGCAAATCGCCACTCACAGCGCATGCACTCTGAACTCACCTCTGTTTTAGCAAACCCAAACTTGCGTTGCTGTTTGCTGGCGACCATCTTCGCCAGGCTATCCCGGCGCAGATTTCCCAACCGGTGCTCAGGGTAAACGTAATGGTCGCAGCTGTAGACGTCACCGTTTTGCTCCACGATCAGACCAAAACCGCAGGAAGACTGCATTACGCACAGTGATGGCTTTTCACCAAGCCAGGCCGCCAGCGCGCTATCAAACATCTGTACATACACGCGGCCAACGTCCCTGCGTATCCACAGGTCAAATACCCCCTTCATGAAGTTCCCCCATTGTTCCCCGGATACTGACCACTCCGTGACGGAACCGGCGAGTGTCTGCGGGTAGAGTAATTCACCATACTTTTCGTTAGCCGGGCGCTGCTCGACCGCCGGGATAAACTGAACAAACTCAGCCTTCAGTTCCTGGGTCAGATACGCGTAAATCTCTTGCGGATGTTCAGCGGTGACATTATTGACGACAGTCAGAACATTCACATCAACATGGTGTTTCTTCAGCAAATCCATCGCCCGCAGTACGTTGTCAAAAACAGACTGCTTACTCCGGGTCTTCCTGTAGCGGTCGTGCAACCAGGCTGGACCGTCAATCGACAGGCCGACCAGAAACTGATTTTTCGCCAGGAATGCAGCCCATGCCTCGTCAATCAGCACGCCATTGGTCTGGATGCTGTTACTGATACGCTTCTTCCCGGCATATTTGCTCTGCAACTGCATCGCCTTTTCATAGAAAGCAATACCGGCAAGCGTTGGTTCGCCTCCCTGCCAGGTAAATTCCACCTCTGGGCCAGGGTTCGCCTCAATGTACTGCCGCACATAGGCTTCAAGCGTGACATCATCCATATGCCGGGCGGGTTTATGGGGTTTCAGCGTGCTCTGTTCTTTTTCCAGATAGAAGCAGTAATCGCAGGCGATATTGCACTGATAGCTGACGGGCTTGGCCATCAAATGGAATGGTTTGCTCATGGTCGCTCCTGAATAAATCACACACGAAATTTAGTGATATTGCTCACTCTTTTATCACTGTGTTTTGACTTTGGCCAAAAAAGACTGAAACATAGTTTTCATTGATATCAATATAACATGAAATATAAACTTCATAACACCAACATTAGGGGTCTTTATGAGCAAACTGTTTGCCGGAGCACAAAATCTGGGTAAATCGTTTATGCTGCCGATTGCCGTCCTGCCAGCCGCAGGTCTGCTTCTGGGATTCGGTGGCGTGTTCACCAATCCGGTTACCATCTCCACCTATCCAGCCCTCAACAGTGAAGTGATTCAGGCGATTTTTACCGTCATGAAACTGTGTGGTAGCGTGGTCTTCGATAATCTCTCTCTGCTGTTTGCCGTGGGCATCGCTGTAGGTATGGCACGAAGCGACAAGGGAACGGCCGGTCTTGCTGCAGTACTTTGCTTTATCGTCATGAACAAGGCGATCAACGCGTCACTATTGCTATCTGGAACGCTGGCCTCAGAGAATCTGGCCGCAGCCGGGCAGGCGAGTGTAATGGGGATCACTACGCTACAAACCGGCGTGATGGGCGGGATCATGAGTGGTCTGCTGGCCTTCTGGGTTCAAAAGCGGTTTGGCAAAACCGAGCTACCCAGTCTGCTGGCCTTTTTCAGCGGCTCCCGTTTCGTGCCTATTGTCAGTTCCTTTTTTGCCATCTTCCTCGGGGTGGCGCTGTTCTGGGTCTGGCCTCATATCCAGACGGGCATTACCCATCTGGGGGGGCTGGTTGAAAAAACCGGTTATGTTGGGACCCTGTTCTACGGCATGATCCTCAAATGCCTCATTCCCTTGGGCCTTCATCATCTGTTCTATCTGCCATTCTGGCTGACCAGTGTGGGAGGGGAGCAAATGGTGAACGGACACCTGGTACAAGGAACGCAAAAAATCTTCTTTGCCCAGTTGGCCGATCCCTCTGTGACGCAGTACTACATCGGGGTATCCCGTTTCATGGCCGGGCGTTTCGCAGACTTTATGTTCGGCCTGCCGGGTGCAGCGCTGGCTATCTACCATTCTGCCCGTCCTGAGAACAAGAAAAAAGTTGCCAGCCTGATGCTTTCCGCTGCGCTAACTGCGTTTGTCACCGGCATTACTGAGCCGCTGGAATTTGCGTTCATGTTCTGCGCGCCGTTGCTGTATGTCATGCACATTGTGCTGACCGGCGTTGCATTTATGTTTACACACATCCTGCAAATCACGGTTGGACAGACATTCTCCGGTGGGCTTATCGACTTTCTGCTGTTTGGTGTTCTTCAGGGTAATGCCAAAACCAACTGGTTGCTGATGCTCCCTCTCGGTGCGGTCATGTTCTGCCTGTATTACTTCTCCTTCCGCTTCCTTATCAAATGGCGTCAACTGAACACGCCGGGCCGTGAAGATGACGCAGAAGATGAACCGCTGGTAGCGGCATCTGTCAGTGGCAGTGAACGGGCTGCAGGGATCGTGCAGGCACTGGGGGGCCGGGACAATATTGTTGATGTGGATTGCTGCGCCACTCGTCTTCGTATCACAGTCAAAAACCCACAAAGCGTTGTTGTGGACGCCTTTAAACTACTCGGCAGCCGTGGGGCGTTTATCCGTGGAGAGGGGGTGCAGGTAGTCTACGGCCCACACGTGACGCTGATTAAAAACGAAGTCGAAGAATTTATCGGTTCATAAAGAAGAGACGTTTTATGAAAGCTGTAATGCTGATGTTTGATACGCTGACGCGTAACCACCTCGCCCCTTATGGGGGCGATGCCATCACTCCCAATTTTACCCGGCTAGCCCGTGAGTCTGCGCAGTTTGATAACTTCTATGTCGGCAGCATGCCCTGCATGCCAGCCCGACGCGAACTGCATACTGGGCGTTATAATTTTCTGCACCGCAGTTGGGGGCCATTGGAGCCGTTCGATTTCTCAACGTTCCAGGCGCTGAAGCAGGCTGGCATTCATACCCATATGGTGACCGACCATAAACACTACTGGCGTGATGGCGGAGCGACCTACCATACCCGTTATTCCACCTTTGAGTTTATCCGCGGCCAGGAAGGGGATTGCTGGAAAGGGCAGGTTGAAAAACCAGCCATCAACTGGCAGGGAATGGAAGACGAAGAAACCCTGCGCCGTCGCAGCGGGCGTATGATCCAGGACCTGATTAACCGTGCGGCGATGCCCATCCAGGACGATCACTTTACTCACCGTACCATCAGTGCCGGTATAGATTTCCTGGAAACCAATAAAGATCAGGATAACTGGTTCCTGCAGATCGAATGTTTCGATCCCCATGAACCGTTCTTCGTACCGGAAAAATACCTTGCGCAGTATGGCTGCACCCCTGATGAATTTGACGGGTGGGTGCCTTACTACTGCGGCGCACCAGGCGGCAGGGATGATGATAAAGTCCGAAAATTCTACCAGGCACTCATCACCATGTGTGACGACTACCTTGGCCAGGTGATGGACAAGCTGAAAGCACTGGAGCTGTGGGAGGACACGTTGTTCATCGTCTGTACCGACCACGGATTCCTGTTGGGAGAGCATCAATGGTGGGGCAAGAACATCATGCCGGTGTACAACGAAATCGCAAACACACCGTTCTTTATCCGCGATCCACGTTGTAAAGCAGAAGGCGTACGCCGCAGCGCGCTGGCACAGACTATCGATATTCCGGCAACTCTGCTGGAGTATTTCGACGTTCCACGTCCGCCATCCATGACCGGTAAGCCGCTGCGTCCGGCTGTGGAAAATGATACCCCAGTACGTGATTATGCGATGTTTGGCTACTTTGGCGGCCACATCAATATCACCGACGGCGAGTACGTCTATATGCGCTGCCCACGGGAGGAAGGGAAGGGGGGGCTGTATGAATATACCCTGATGCCGGCCCGAATCGACAGCATGTTCAAGGTGAATGAGCTGCAGAATATCACTATCCATCCCGGCTTTGATTTCACCCAGGGCGCGCAGGTCATGCAAATTCCTGCAACCTTTGGTTATCTGAATCCGTGGCGGTTCGGGGATAAACTCTTCGACCTCAACGCCGAACCGCAGCAGATGCGTCCTCTTCACGACAGTGAACGTGCGTTTCACTACGCACAGGCA
This sequence comes from Citrobacter sp. RHBSTW-00599, assembly GCF_013784065.1. Lineage (NCBI taxonomy): Bacteria > Pseudomonadati > Pseudomonadota > Gammaproteobacteria > Enterobacterales > Enterobacteriaceae > Citrobacter > Citrobacter sp. RHBSTW-00599. The sequence goes on from NZ_CP056717.1 coordinate 2,291,706, forward strand.
ATAACTGGGCTGATGGAACGGCATGATGCACCACCAGAACTCTACGTCCGTTTTGAACTGGACATGCTAACGCTGGAACGCGAGATGGCCTTCGCTGAGCACTGGGCCAGACAGCGTCCATGGACCGGGAAAGCCTATCGCTGTGCGCATCATGGCGTGGAAGAGGCATTACGTTTTGTCCTCAGTGCAGCCAAAGAGCAGGGCATAACGCAGGATGCGTTGCTGAAGCATTTCCCGGCCGGACATTCACTGGCTGAAAGGGATATCTTCACGCTGATTGATGCTTGTTTCACCGGAGACCGGCATAAGGCGCTGGTTTATCAGAGCCGATTGCTGCTGAGGACAGAGTAATCATGAACGTCTGGCTGCTTGAAAATAACCGCTTTCTGGTCGTGGTGAACGCGGCGGGCGGTGAGCTATCTTCTCTGCGCGATAAATCCACGGGGCGTGAATGGTTGTGGCAACCGCAGCCAGGCGTCTGGAATAACTCGGCTACGCAGCTGTTTCCTGTGGTCGGGGCGCTCATCCATGAAGGACTGCGTGTAAACAATCGACATCTGCCGTTATCGGCACACGGTTTTTTACGACATCAGACGTTTACCTGCCTTGAACAAGGTGTGAACCATCTGTTGCTGGAAGCCTGCTCCACCTCTGAAACCCTTGGCGTATGGCCATGGTGCTGGCGGATTCAGTTACGGCTCATGTTGCATGAGTTTGGGGTCAGTGTGACACAGCGAGTTTTTAATGATGACCGTCAGCCATTCTTGTATTCCATTGGCTGGCACCCCGGGTTTGCGCTCCCTGTATCCAGCCAAACGGGATGGCAGGTGAAGTTTGGTGAGCTGGCGGTCAGAGGGCCTTTTCCGACGCGTAACAGAACACTGGTCACGGAAGACCTGACTCGAACAACGCAGTCCTTTGCACTGACAGAGGCAGCCTTTCGCGAGGGGGCCATTTACTTCGGTGACTGCCAGCAGCAACAGATCAGGGTTTGTTCACCCGACGGCACAATCGTCATGACGCTTGAAACGGCTGAATATGACTGGCTTGCGCTCTGGGGCGTTCCCGGTGCTGACTTGCTCTGTATCGAGCCACTCGCCGGGACGACCGATGCGCCAGATTTTGACGGAACGGTGGAGAAGAAGCGCGGAATACGACTGCTTGCACCGAACCAGAGTCAGAGATTCTCCGTGAAACTGCGTTTTACGGTGGACGCATGCGAAGGGGATTGACAGAATACCCGTTATTTTTCATGCAAAAGGATCGGGTGTTGCGATGAGCGTAAATCGTGAAAATGTGCGGGTGTATATCAGTAATGTGCTGGGTGGACTTGGTGAAACTGACCAGCATATTGCCCGGTTTATTCTTGAGCAGCCCGCTACTGTAGCGCAAATGCCGGTACGTAAACTGGCCGAAGCCATATCAGTCAGTGAAGCGACGATCGTGCGCTTTTGCAAAAAAATTGGTTATACCGGGCTGCTCGAGCTGAAAGCGGCGCTTAAACGTGAGCTTCTGGCCGATCGCGAGCAACTGCTGCCATCGTCCCCGGACATCTTCCTGGATGATTCCCGCAACGATGTGGCGCAGAAAATAGCCATGACGGTTGAAACCACCCTGAATGAGACCATCGGTCTGCTGGACATGAAAGTGGTCAATCCAGTGGTTGAGCGATTTTTGACCGCGAACCGCGTTTTGTTCGTGGGGTTTGGAGCCTCAGGTCTTTCCGCAATGGAAGCCCGCGACAAAATGAACCGTCAGGGCATTGATTCGGAAGCCTATACCGACCGTTTTACCATGACGTTGAAACTCGCCAACCTCAAACCAGAAGATCTGGTGGTCGCATTTTCTCATTCAGGCGAAACACCGGAAGTGGTTAATGCCTTCCGGCTGGCCAAAAAAGCGGGCGCGCATTGTCTGGCAATAACGCACAGTCCGCAGTCACCGCTGAATGAACTGGCAGACACCTGGTTGCTAACCAGCGGTAGTGCTGGCCCCTACCAGGGAGACTCGATCGCCACCCGTATGTCACAGCTGTTCATGATTGAGTTTCTGTGCACAGAAATCACTCGCCACAATCTGCGCGATAGCGAATCGACCGGACTGTCTATTAAAGAATTGTTGATAAAAGAAAGGATTAAACGTGAGTCTACAGGATAATACTCCGTCAATACGCCCAAAGGGGAAGTGGTGGCTTGAGGGCAAAACCCCCGATTATCGTTTTACGCTCGCCAACGAGCGTACATTTCTTGCCTGGATCCGTACTGCGCTGGCACTCATGGCCGGTGCTGTCGGAATCGAGCAGTTTTCCCCCCAATTATCTTCTGCGGAACTGCGTATCGGTATTTCAACACTGCTGCTGGTCGCTGCATCAGCGATGGGATATATGGCCTGGCGACGCTGGCGCAAGAATGAATATGCTATGCGTCTTGAAAATGATTTACCTTACACCCGTTTGCTGGTGGTTCTGTCAATACTGATGCTGGTTCTCGCAATATTGCTGGGTATATTACTCTGGCAGGGAAGACCATTATGAAAAGAGATCCGGGCTTACAACCAGAACGTACACACCTGTCATGGCGAAGAACAGGATGGTCAATGCTCGCGCCAGGTCTGTTGTGTTTTCGGGGATGGAGTCATACTGGTAATATTCTCTACGGTGTGGCGGGTATGCTGCTGATGGCTGGTTCTTTCGCTATTTTCTGCGGAGCCCTCACTTGCCGGCATGTAGTGATCTCATTCAATGTAATGATTGCAGGTGTATTGCTCTTGTTATCTCAGTTATAAGCGCACCGTGAAGGACGTAGAGGTAGAATTTAGTTTACAGGAAGGATTTCGTCCCAGGGCAGTCACTCTTTCACTCGGTTGGCGGGCCTGTTTTAGTTGACCTCTACCCTTTGAAGGGATCAGGACATATGAGCCAAGAACGACTTTCGGTGAAATTCTTATCTTGCATCGTGGTAGTGGGGGTAATCCCCCACGGTGATAAGAAGAATCAGGTCAAATGAGACTCGCTGTAAAAAATATACCAGCGAAGAAACCACCGTTCCGAACTTCTGTGCGGATTAGCGCAGGTGAAAGGTCATAAACGGTGCGCCAGCATTGGCTTTATCCTAGCCTTTATTAAGTCAGCAGCGAAAACCTGCATTGCATGTTTCCGGCTTCGGGATCATCGCTACAGTACCCTGTGCATACCGTTCTCATCAGTTGAATTAAAGATTTCACAGCCTTTGCCGATATCACCTTGGTTCTTGCTTGTGATGCGTTCAGTGTTCAGCGCTGTTTACTGTAGCCCTCCGGACTGATTACAGACCGCCTCTTAAAAGCCAATCCTTACTCTAAAGGGAACTCATGAGATTAAAATACTCAGCACTCTTACTCGCCGTTGCCATAACAGGCTGTGATAACAAAAAAGACGTGATCGGTTGTTCCTCTGAAATGACCCAGTCAGCCCTCATGGATTTATTAAAAAAGTCTGCTTATGAAGGACTCTCTGAACAGGTCGATAAATATCCTGACGTCACTAATCAGACCAAACGAAGTGCTTTGGACAAGATCAAACTGGCCATCTCTGAAATCTCCACAACCTCAAGTGACACGGGTAGCACAATGAAAACTTGTGAAGGGACCGTGACGATGACCCTACCTGCGAACGAGTACGCCCAGCTTTCTGATGCTTACAGAAAGAACTTTAACCGTAATCTCGACAAGCAAATGGAAAGCCTGTCTTTGGATAACAACGCCAACGCCTTTTCAAAACGCATCTCCTACACCGCACAGGCGACCGACGATCAGAAAAACGTTTTTGTAAAAGCCTCTTCTGATAATCCGATATCAGTGGGTGCCGCTGCACTGACATCGCTTTCCATCATCAATCCGATCGTTGAGCAGCAGAAAATCCAGCAGGCTAAGCATGCCCAGCAAAGCCAAATTGAAGCGGAACAACAGGCGCAACTCAGAGCGCAGCAACAGGCTAAGTATGAGGCGGCTCAGCAAATAGAGAGGCAGACACAGCTTCAGGCGCAAGAAAAGGCGGAGCAGCAGGTTCAGCAGCAAAAAGCTGACAGCCTTGATCTGTCCCGAATGGCGTTTGCGAATGCCGACTCTGATTTGAATACCGCCTGGAGCACGTTAACGCCGGCGAAGAAAAAAGAATTGCTGCCTTCTCAGCGTCAGTGGATCAAAACTAAGGATGCTATGTGCGGCAAAGTTTCAATGCAGGGAACAGATGCTGAAATCAAGAAAATGATCGACTGCCAGACGCAAATGACCCTTTCCAGGACCGATTTCTTCAGAAACCAATAGCTGAACTCCCCTTCAGGCTGGTGGTCAGTGCTAAGCTGGCGCCAGCGTAATGTGGGATAATTTCAGTCGTTTTCGCTGGCCCACGCCGGATATATTGATCGCGGTTAGAACGGGATTTTGGGGCGTAGGTATTTCATTAAAGGCGATGGCCAGTGTAGTCATCAAGTGCATTTGCTGTTAGAGATATGCAAGAATTAAGACATCTTGCTTTCCGTGATTACCAATAATGTTCATCGTTGCAGGCACTCAAAAAAGAATTCATCGAGCATCATTTGCAACTGGTATTGCTTGTCCGAGATCGATAAATAAAAATTAAAAATTTTACTGGAAAATACTGTCTAATTAATCGGAAACGTACCTATGCCATGAGTAAAATGTCTGCTCCTCGCTCACAATGGACCTTTAGATCAGTTAGCGAGTCCGCCCTGTGCCATGAGCTGAAGTTCTAAAAACTAACTTCACTAATTTTTCATGATTAGAATCAATATAACCTCTTCCCCTTAATTAGCATCATACTGATTTGAGACAGGATAACATTATTCATTGTAATGTATCAACTTAACAATCTGTAAACTCGATAAAGCAACAATAATACTTCTGTATTATTGACGGTGACATGTACATTGAATATATATCTACCTGCAAATTATGCAATAGTCCATCTTAATTAATACCTTATCATAATTTCAACATTGAATACCTGCTGAGATAATCTATTCTAGGTAATGGCATATGATGAATTTATAATTTGTGCCATAATTTCCCATTAACATCATTATGCCCTTGACATTAAGGAGGGAATGGTGAAAAGACTTAATTTTCTCTTAACTATATACTTAACTGTGATACCTATTGCATCAGTAACCTCTGCGTCAACACTACCCACTGATGAACTGATTGAACAGGCAAAGGTTATAAGTGATATTAATGATGTAAAGCTTAGCCATAAGGTAGTAGTAAATGGCTTTGAGGAGTTTAAAAAAACGGTCTATAAAGAACCATTTTCTAGTGGTGTCTATATTGTTAATGGTGATACACCTATTGCTAATGAATCTGATTTGCGAGAGTTTTATGAAAGAGAACTTGCAGCCAGTTGGAAAAGTGTTTTATTCGGTTTGAATATAAATGAAAATACATGGCTTATTGTTGATGCCCCACAAGGGAATATAAGTAAATGGGACAACGTAACAAAAAGGAATATCACATATTGTGTCAGTACCTCGTTTGGAGAGAAATATGATTCCGTCGTAGCAGCAATGCAAGATGCAGCTAAAGCATGGTCAGAGGCAAGTGATGTAAGATTTATACATTCTTCATGGCTTGACCCACTTTGCAATGAGAATACAACTGATGTCATATTTGATGTTCGGCCTGTAGATGTCAATGGGCAATACCTTGCACGTGCGTTTTTCCCAAGATACGAAAGATTGCAACGAAATGTTCTTATCGACAAATCAGCGCTGAGTCTTTCCCCTGGAAAATTAACCTTGACCGGCATACTCAGACATGAACTAGGACATACGCTTTCATTTAGGCATGAGCAAACCCGCCCTGAAGCAGGCAAGTGTTTCGAGGACAAGGACTGGAAACCTTTAACTTCCTATGATGGGTTTTCAGTAATGCATTACCCTCAATGTAATGGGTTGGGTGACTGGTCACTTAATTTAACAGAAAAAGATAAAATAGGTTCTGCATGCCTTTATGGCCCAGTCCCCAATGCTGTTTTTGATCCTGCTGTATGCTCAATAAAAGGGTGATTATAATGAAATTATTACCATTCCTATTTTTAATTAGTATGCCATTATCTGGTATTGCTGCACAGGTGCCTAATAATGATTTACATGTGGATGGATATGATTCAAAAGGATTCCCTAATTTTGATAAGAAAAACCTTGGATCTGCTTTAAGTTCTGGTGGTCAGTATGGAAGGAAAAAATTGCACAGTGGGGAGATCCTCTGACACCACCGCAAACAAGAATAAGATGTATTGGTGAAGCATGGGGTAACTGGCCATGGGGAGGTGAATGGCGTACCTGTAACCAGTGGGCAACAGATTACCGGACAATGCAGGTAGAAGTATATATGAATGGAATTGGGCCCACAGATCTTTCAGAAGCCGCGCGCAGCGTAGTGGAAAATATAGTAGCGACGTGCGTTGGTCTCTCCTCCGCCGTTGCAGTTGCCGCACTTTGGGCTACACCATCACCAGAGCCAACTGCCCGAGTTGCTGCGGCATACGCAGGCGCATCTGCCACTTTCACTGGATGCCTGTCCGGTAAGGCTACTGAACTAACTGCCGTTGGACTGGCTACGGCTGCAATAAAACTGGCCTTTGAACAATCCGCTGGGTGGTCAAACTGGAGTAATGAATAAAATAATAGACGGTCACATATAACTTCTTGATTATTATCACACTAATCATACCCAAAGCTTACTTTTAAGATAACCCTTTTACTCTAAAAAAGAGTAAAAGGGTTCAGTCATGAAAACACGAATGTTATCAGCCGGCTTGTAGCGTCATTCTTGTTAGTGTAATGCCATTGATCTGTAAAATATTACCGAAAGACTAGAGGTATGAATCACTGTGATTAACTTTGTCAATTATGAATAATTTATTATCAAAGACGTTCTCAAACTTAACGTCCCCTTGATTAAGGATAGCGTTGCATCGACCCGTTGAACTCAAACCTTATAGCAGACTTTCGCTCCCCCATTTTATTTTTTTTTGATATAACTGATGATTGTATTGAGCCCTCAATAATGAAGGCTCAATACTAGCTCTTCCTATTGTAGATCTTTTTCCTCCAGGAATTTACTCACCATATCAGCAATCTGCACGTTATTCAGATCCGAGAACGGGAAGTGGGTATTCCCTTTGATTCCTTCCTCAGGCAGATGCGTCACAGTGACATCCCCGCCATGCTTGTTCACCACGTCACGCCACTCGCGAGCCATTGCCAGACGTACGCGCCAGCTGTCCTGCGCGGGCATGGCGACAGGTTTATCAGGGATGTTATCGCCGTAAATAATCAGAATCGGAATTTTAGTCAGTGCCATAAACTGCTCCATCGGCACCGGTTCACCCTTCAGCGTGTCGAACGCGCTTGGCATTGGGGCAGGGAGCTCTTTCTCCGGGAAGACAAAGCTGCTACCAGGCTCGAAGGCGACGATGGCTTTGACCTTGTCATTTTTCATCGCCGTGTACCAGCCTGGTCCGCCACCCTGGGAGTGGGTGAAAAGGATAGCCGGGCCAGATTTATCCACGACGGCGGACATCGCATCAGAGATAACATTGATATCAAACGGCCCGGTATTCGGGGTCATCTGACGGAAATACTGATTCAGGGCTTCTTTGTCGTGAGAAAACTGAACGCCCTTAAAATACTCCGGCCACACGCCAACGCGGAACTGGTTAAACCACATCTGTTCATCCGGTTTAGGCGTAACAGTACCTTCTACCGTCGTGCGCCCGGCGCTGCCCCGACGTGGCTGATCGACCAGATAAGTTGAGAATCCACGACGCAGGAATATGTTCTGGAACCCTTCGCGACCATCCGGCGTGGTTTCCCAGGTGCGGGAGAACTGACCTGCGCCGTGCAGCATGACGATAGGGTATTTATGCGGATTTTCCGGAATTTGGTAGAACACAGACGCATGATCGCCATGCCAGGTTTGACCCGCAGAGTCCAGCGGCGTTTTCGCGTCAAATTTCCCTGGTGCGGTGATGATTGTGCCACCAGCAGAAAAGCTTCCCTGTTCCTGAATGACCAGCGGCTCGGCGTATACCGACTGAGCCACCATGCCACCCGCCATCGCGCAGATGGCCAGCGTTTTTAAGACAGTTTTCAAGATTACATCCTCTGTTATGTTTGCCGTTCAATCATATCTGAGTTGTCAGCGTGAATTATTTAGCACCTTTGATTGCCCTTATTTGGCAGACTCATGAATGCGGAGGATTAGCACCGTATCGTCTCAAACCAACGCCTAACTGTTTGCTAACGCCTGTTGCAGCGCCTTTTCAGCCCGCGTTGCTGCATCACTTTCGCCATGTTCACGCAGAACCTGTGCCAGTTGGCGCAGTTGCGCTGCCGTCAGGCCGACTCGCATGCTGGCTCGCGTATGCGATAACAGCTGAGCTTCAACGCCCGGCGTGGCGGCTAATGCGCCAACCGTTGCCAACTCGCGGCTTTGCCAGTCGAGGTTATCGCGGGCGAAAATGTCGCCGAACAGATGCGTTTGTAGGAATTGATTAATAACCGGGGCAAAATCGAACAGAGGTCCCTGGACGGGAGCGCCGGAGATTTTAGTCTGGTTTGCGGTACCGACACGGCGAAGCTCATCTCCGACAGGGATGGCGGCGACCGGCTCTTTACCTTCAACGTCTTCAACGCCACGTTGTTTACGTGCTTCGACGACTTTCATCAGTTCATTCAGCGCGTTCAGGCTACGGGGAAATGCCGTATAGGCATAGAGCTGGACGAGAATCTCTTTGGTCTCGTTTATCGTGAGTCCTGCATCAAGCCCCTGATTCAGTGCCGCATTCAGCTTATCCATCTGACTGCTGGCCATTGATGCCGCAATCAACGGGATGGCTTGCTGGCGAGCTGACAGCGTATCTGAAACCGTTTGTTCGTGGTTCATTTCTGAGGCTCCTTTATTGACGGGCGCAGCATGTGCCGTGAGACCCAAACCAAAGGTCAGCAGTACCGCTGCCGTTAATGCCTTAATGGGCGTGGTATTGTTCATCTGTCACTTTCTCCATCCAGTTAACGCTTTTGCCATCCACAATCCCGGTTATCGCCAGGTGCGTCATTGCGCTGCCGGGTGCCGCCCCGTGCCAGTGTTTGACGCCCGCTGGGCAAGAGACAACGTCGCCAGCGCGGATGACCTGCACCGGCTGGCCTTCTTGTTGGGTAAGCCCAACTCCCGAGGTCACAATCAGCCGCTGGCCTGCCGGATGCGTATGCCAGGCGGAACGAGCACCTGGCTCAAAGGTGACATAAGCCCCGGAAACGCTAATTTCGTTATCTGGTTTGAAGAGAGGATCAACCCGGACGCGACCGGTAAAGTTCTCTGCTGCCCCGTACACCGCATTCTGGCTTCCGGCGGTGGCGATATGGACAGCGGGATTTTGCTCCGCCGCCCAGGATGAAAACGTAAAGAGGGGCAGTAACAGCCCGAGGTAACGTAAATGTCTGATCATGCAAAGCGTCCTTATCTACAATGATGGAGAGGGTCTGCAATGATTCTAATCAGGGGGAGATGTCGTCAGACTGACGCCAGCCTGACAATTCTGTCAGTTAACCCTTATTATGGTGACGCTGCTTTGTCTTTTCTAAAAATAAGGCACCAAAGCGAAAACCGTGTCATTAATGAAAATAAAACAATAATGGCCAGGTAGCGTAGATAAAAAAGTAGGGCAGATTCATCGTAATCGAAAAAGGAGAAATCGACCTTTATCAACAAATAATCGAGATAGTCCTGGTTCAGTAATTCGTACAATCCCAGTAGTGCGATTAGCGAAAAAACTCCTGGCATCATGACATTTGCAAAGAATGAATTGCTGGAGATGTTCAGGACCCGGCAGAAAAAAGTCGCCAGCATTTTCCAGTGCAACCCGATATGCAGCGCCAGAATGAGCATTCCCCAGTGGACCGACGTCATGTGTACTTTCCTGACCCAGCTCGCCGGGTTGTGGAACGCCTGGTCCAGAAGGATATGTCGGGACAGCATCATGCCCGAGACAATCGCGGTCAGAATGACAACGAATGTCACTGCATTAATGATTCTGTTAACTACCAGCATGGGTAACGGAATATTGGGTGACAGTGACCACAAGCGATGCCGGTTAAGATATAAATGCAGCATGATGAGCAGCGTAAAAATAATACCCGCCCATTCATGCACGATTTCACCGTGAAGGTGAAATCCCATCAATACCAACAGAAGTAACGTCATCAGCGCATCCTGCATGACCTGGAAAATATAAATTTTCTTCATGTCGAGGGATTAACGCTGTGGCTGGACTTGTTTTACCCATTGCTCAACCTGCGCGGGTACGTCAGGAGCTGAAATATCGTTGCGCGAGATCGCGAGCGCACGAGTGACTAATTTGGCCTGTGGCTGCATGCGAGCAATTTCTCGCAGGGAGTCGGCTAACCTGCTGCCACCATGGGTGGTAAAGGGAACGACCGTTTTGCCTGCAAAGTCATTTTGCTCAAAGAGGCTGTATATCACCATTGGCATGGTATACCACCAGATGGGGTAGCCGACGTAAATGGTGTCGTAATCGCTCAGGTCAGGGAGCGGCGTTTTTAGCGAGGGTCTGGCTTTCGTTTGCTGTTCCTTTTCGGCAACGCGCAAAAGTGCATCATGCTGGCGAGGGTAGGGAGTGGCGGTTTCAATGCGAAACAGGTCGCCGTGAGTCTGCTTCTGAATCAGTTGCGCAATAAACTGCGTGCTGCCGGTCTCTGGCGTATTTTTTTGTAATACGCTGGCCCCGGAAAAACCATCCACGGCACCAGGTTTCATCTCCTCTGGCTGTGAAAAGTAGATAATCAGCGTGCGGGCGTGTGCGGATAAATCCTCTGATGCGAACGCGGGCTGCCCCAGAAGCCCCATGACCATCATCGCCAGAAACCCGCTAAATACCTTTTTCATTCTCACTGTTTCATTCCTTCAATCAGCCGTGGTGAGTATCAGCAGTGATTCTGGCGCAGATAGCCTGACATCAGACTGACGACTCTCTGACAATTTTGTCAGAAGTCTTTGCGCGCGGAGATCCCGATTTTGTCTCTGAAATCAGTCTCCCGGTTCGGATAGCGTCAGGCTGTTTAGCAAACGTCAGGCCAAAGGTATTGATACCGTTCTCGCTACGGGCAAAGACATCTCCCCGGTGCATAATGGCGACGGCGCGGACGATCGACAGGCCCAGCCCATGATGGGTATCACTCCTGGCTCGGGAGGTGTCAACACGATAGAACCGTTCGAAAAGCCGGTGTAAGTGCTCTGGCGCTATCGGATCGCCAGGGTTAGAAACGTCTACACAAGCTTGATTGCCTTTTTCGCTTAAGCGCACCGTAACCGTGCTATTGGAGGGGGAATGCCTGGCGCTATTTTCCAGCAAATTAGCCAGTGAACGGTGAAACAGCCGCCTGTCGATATGCGCCGTGACGTCGCCCTGAACCTCCAGCAAAAGCTGTTTTTCAGCAAAAGAGGGTTCAACATATTCCGCTGTTTTCAGGGTTTCTTCTCGCAGGGACACCTGCGTAAGCTGGGAAGCATGTTCACCCGCGTGCGCATGAGACAGGAACAGCATGTCGTTAACTATCGACGTCATGCGTTCAAGCTCTTCCAGATTGGAACCCAATAACTCTTCCAGTTCATCTTGTGAACGTCGGCGTGATAGCCCGAGTTGCGTCTGACCGATCAGGTTAGTCAGCGGGGTACGAAGTTCATGCGCAACATCGGCATTAAAGCTCTCGAGCTGTCGCCAGGCGATTTCCTGACGCTCTAACACACCGTTAAATGATGATGCCAGTTGCTGCAGTTCTTCGGGCAACGCGCAGGTATTCAGGCGCTGGCCATGGTCACCTGGTGCAAGGTGTTGTGCCTGCTGACTGAGCATGCCCACCGGACGCAGGCCAATCCGTGAAACAACGTATCCCAGTAAGGCGACAATCAGTACGCCCAGCGCGGCAATAATCAGCAGCGTCCGTGTGAACGCATCAAGTGTGCCCATATACGGCGTAGAGTCGATGGCAACCACATAGCGCAGCTCAGGCCTTTCACCGTTGGCGGGGATGGTTTTCACTAACAGGAACAGTGAGCATGCACCTTCCGATGCGCCGGGCACTTTATTAAATCCCTCCAGCAAAGAAGACCACTGAACGCCCACCGGTGGTATTCCCCCCATGCTAAAGCGCGGGTTATCGCTCACTATCCAGTAGCGAACGCGCTCACCTTCAGAATTGGTTAGCAGAGTAAATTTATTAGCCAACGTCGACCAGCCGTCAGCCGAGGTTCGTGCGGCGATCCACGGACTCATTAATGATTCCCGGAACAACAGTTCGTTGTGCATCTGCTTTTGCAAAGAGTCATGTAAGGAGCTTCTGAGCAGGATACCGATAATAGACACAATCAGCAGCGCGGATAAGGCAAACATCAGCGCCAGGTGAACGGAGATGGAACGTTTAGGCATGCTGAGCCTCTTCATTTATTCCGACCGGACTTCGAGGACATACCCCATGCCACGAACGGTATGTAACAGTTTGACGTCGAACGGGGTATCCACTTTGGCTCGCAGACGTTTAATGGCGACTTCAACCACATTGGCATCGCTGTCAAAATTCATGTCCCATATCTGCTCAGCAATCATCATTTTTGACAGGATCTCCCCCTGATGCCGGGCCAGAAGACTTAACAGGGAAAACTCTTTCGCGGTCAACTCCAGTCGCGTTCCGGCGCGAAATACGCGGCGGGCCAGCAGGTCGAGATGCAGATCGTGAATTTGCAGTTGGGTGATGTCTGCGCCATCCGTAGCGCGGCGACGCACCAGTGCCTGAATGCGCGCCACCAGTTCAATCAGCGAAAAGGGCTTAGGGAGATAATCATCCGCGCCAAGCCGAAGCCCTTTGACGCGCTCGTCGACCGAACCGCGGGCCGAGAGCATCAGTACCGGCGTTTGTTTGACGGCTCGCAGCCCCTCGAGTACCCGGTAGCCATCCATCCCCGGCAGCATCACATCAAGGATTATCGCGTCGTAGTCAAGCTCCAGCGCGTAATGAAGACCTTCTGCGCCATCTGCAGAGACATCTACCGTAAATCCGGATTCACTCAACGCACGGTTGAGATAGGTTGACGTTTTTTCTTCATCTTCGACTAGCAACAGGCGCATAACGGGATTTCCTCTTAACTGTGCAATCGGGCTTATTCTGCCTCTTGATTGCCAACATAAAGCTGACGCTTACCTGACAGCATTGTCAGAAACATGAAGCCATCTCAGCCTGCTTGCTGACAAAAATGTTATTTACCTGTCACGATGCTGACAGGCCTCTCTCTCTAACCTGAGTCTGCACATTTAAATCCGCAAGCCTGAAACTCATCGGGAGAGACCATGAAATTCAATCTGTTAACTGCAATACTGCTCACGGCAATAACCGGGGCCACCTCAGTCAATGCGGCTGATTACAAAAAAAATCCATTCACCCTGGCCTATGACGGTGCCATCACTGAGAACGTCAAAGGCAAGGTCAACATTCATCCGGTGAAGTACGATCTGCATGGCATTCAGATAGCTGCGAATGTCTATACCCCTGCTAACTACGATCCCGCCAAAAAATACCCTGCCGTAGTGGTTGCACATCCGAATGGCGGCGTAAAAGAGCAGGTCGCAGGCTTGTATGCCCAGCGTCTCGCCGAGCAGGGCTACATCACGATTACTGCCGACGCGGCTTATCAGGGCGCGAGCGGTGGGATGCCTCGCAGCGTGGATAAACCCGCTAATCGCATCGAGGATATCCACGGCATGGCTGACTACATCAGCCAGTATCCGGGAGTGGATACTTCCCGCCTCGGTCTGCTGGGTATTTGCGGAGGTGGCGGTTATTCACTTGTTGCGGCCGAAACGGATCAACGGTTTAAATCGATCGCAACCATCAGCATGTTTAATTCAGGCCTGGTGCGCCGCAACGGTTTTCAGGACTCACAGCTGGATACTATTCAGCAGCGTCTTCAGCAGGCTTCTGACGCACGTGCTCAGGAAGCTTCCGGAGGCGAAGTCCTGTACTCCGGTGATGCCAATCTGACTGATGAACAGATCGCTAAGTTACCTTTTGCCTTATATCGACAGGGCTATGAGTACTACTGGAAAACTCACGCGCACCCGAACTCTACGTTTAAATACACGACAAGCAGCCTGTTAGATTTGATGAGTTTTGACGTTACGGACCATATCAATCTCATCAATAAACCGCTGCTGATGATTGCTGGTACAAAAGCCGATACGCTCTATATGACGGAAGATGCGTTTGCGAAAGCCACCGGTACAAAAGACAAAGAACTCTTCCTGATCGATGGCGCTACCCATATCGAGACGTATTGGGTTCCTGAGTACGTCGACAAGGCTTTGCAAAAGCTGGACGTCTTCTTCGATAAGAGTATTTAACCCCTATCAGACGATACCTTTGGCCAGCCACTCAGGCTGGTCATATCAGGACATAATGAGTGTGTCCGCATGTGACCAAGACTAACGAAGTCGGGAGGAAAGATAATTACGCACATTAAATAGCCGCTATGAATGAAATTCATAAAACGGCAGGGACATCTGAGGATTATTTTTTGCCTGTAAGGTTTTACTTCGTGGTCCAGGCCAACTTTAGGTTTAGCATTACGGCATTGAATTCCGGTGAGCATAACGAGCTCTTGTTTGTACTGTCTCGTTACGAGATGGATTTACACTCTATGAAATGAAAAAATCCACGCAATTGCGTGGATTTTATAGACTTTTTCGATATTCATGAGATTTGATGAAACCTCATGAGACGAGAAGTTTTATTTAGACGTTGAACAGGAAGTTCATCACATCACCATCTTTAACGATGTAATCTTTACCTTCTGCACGCATCTTACCGGCTTCTTTCGCACCTTGTTCACCTTTATAGGTGATGAAATCTTCAAACGCGATGGTTTGTGCGCGGATAAAGCCTTTCTCGAAGTCAGTATGAATTTTACCCGCCGCCTGTGGAGCCGTTGCGCCAACAGGAATGGTCCACGCACGAACTTCTTTCACGCCAGCGGTGAAGTAGGTCTGCAGGTTCAGCAGTTCGTAACCAGCGCGGATTACGCGGTTCAGACCAGGTTCTTCCAGACCCATTTCAGCCATGAATTCTTCACGGTCAGCATCATCGAGTTCTGCGATGTCAGCTTCAACGGCAGCGCAAACTGCAACAACCACGGAGCCTTCAGCTGCGGCGATTTCACGCACTTTATCGAGGTATGGGTTGTTTTCAAAACCGTCTTCATTGACGTTGGCGATGTACATGGTTGGCTTCAACGTCAGGAAGCTCAGGTATTTGATAGCCGCTTTGTCTTCATCGGTCAGCGTTTTCAACGCACGCAGCATGCCAGCGTTTTCCAGCTGTGGCAGGCATTTTTCCAGTGCAGCCAGTTCCGCTTTAGCGTCTTTATCGCCGCCTTTGGCCTTCTTCTGTACGCGATGGATAGCGCGCTCACAGGTATCCAGGTCAGACAGCGCCAGTTCGGTATTGATAACCTCAATGTCGTCAGCCGGATCCACTTTGTTATTAACGTGGATGATGTTGTCGTTTTCAAAGCAGCGAACCACGTGGCCGATAGCTTCGGTTTCACGGATGTTCGTCAGGAACTGGTTACCCAGACCTTCGCCTTTGGACGCGCCTTTTACCAGACCGGCAATGTCGACGAATTCCATCGTTGTTGGCAGGATACGCTGCGGTTTGACGATTTCGGCCAACTGATCCAGACGCGGATCGGGCATCGGGACAACACCTGTGTTCGGCTCGATAGTACAGAACGGGAAGTTTGCCGCTTCAATACCCGCTTTTGTGAGCGCGTTGAACAGGGTGGATTTGCCTACGTTTGGCAAACCGACGATACCGCATTTGAATCCCATGTTTAAATCACCTTAATCTTTTGATATTCAACCTGTTATGGAAAACAGATTGTAGAAAAGTAAATAACTCTGCCTATTATACACAGCACGCGAGAAAAATGCCGCACATCGCTGCTTATTGCGCTTTAAAGGTGTGTAACCGGCTCGTTGCCTTGGTCAGGCCATCTTTGAATAAAATCTCGGTACAACGTGCCGCTTCGTCAATTGCTTCATCAATTAACTTCTGTTCTGAAACAGGCGGTTTGCCTAAAACAAATCCGACAACTTTGTTTTTATCACCCGGATGACCAATTCCCACGCGTAAACGATGAAAGTTGGGGTTATTGCCCAACTTGCTGATGATGTCTTTCAGACCATTATGTCCGCCATGACCGCCACCGAGCTTAAATTTTGCCACGCCAGGCGGCAGGTCTAATTCGTCGTGCGCGACCAAAATTTCATCGGGGTTGATACGATAAAAACTGGCCATCGCACCCACGGCCTTGCCGCTGAGATTCATAAATGTGGTCGGTACCAGCAAACGGACATCTTCCCCTTCGAGCGTTACTCTGGAGGTGTAGCCGAAGAATTTCGGCTCATCACGCAGGGGCGCGCGTAATCTCTCTGCCAGTAAATCGACATACCATGCGCCTGCGTTGTGTCGCGTTGCCGCATACTCTGCGCCGGGGTTCGCCAGGCCGACAATCAATTTAATCGTCACGTGTTTTGTCCTGAGTGTTTCCATAAACGACGTGTAGTTTACTGTCTGACGCTGCTCTTGACAAAAAACTGCGTTCTAATCGCCAAAAACTGAATAATTGCACAAATGGACTATTAGAAATTGAGTATGTTCAGTAGCTTATTTGTAAAGTTTTGTTGCGCGAGTGTTTGTAATTGTGATCGCTCCCGCACTTGCGAACGGCAGTGTTGTCTATACTTTACACATAAGGATTAGGGGTATTCCCTGTAGCAACCCAAAGTTCCGGAGGTGACACATGAAACGCAAAAACGCTTCGTTACTCGGTAACGTGCTCATGGCTTTAGGGTTGGTGGTGATGGTGGGGGGTGTTGGTTACTCTATTTTAAACCAATTGCCGCAATTTAATCTGCCACAGTTTTTCGCACATGGTGCCGTGCTCAGTATTTTTGTAGGTGGTGTTCTGTGGTTGGCGGGAGCCAGAGTGGGCGGGCACGAGCAAATCAGTGACCGTTACTGGTGGGTACGCCATTATGACAAACGCTGTCGTCGCGGTGATACCACTCATCGTCATAACTAAATCGTTTCCCGGCAGAGAGTGCTGCGGTTTGAATACAAAGTCCTGGTTGAAAAACCAGGACTCTGCTTGTTCATTATCCTTGCATAGAACGCACTTTTATATTCGCTACGGAATATAAGAAACGTTATTCGAATAACCGATAATGTAACGTTTTAACCGCGCTATCCGCGTCTTCAGCGGGCAACAGGAAACACAGGTTGTCATTTGACGCCCCGTGGCAAATCATTCGCACCGTTTGCCCTTCAAGCCAGGCAAAAACGTCTTTGCAAACCCCCGCCGCCTGAGTCAGCCGATTCCCCACCAAAGTGACTAATGCCAGTCCGGTTTCCACTTCCACACGACAGTGGGAGGACAATGCGGTAAACAATGCGCTGGTCAGTATATGATCTTCACCTGAGGTAGCGTGAGTCGCGTCCAGCGCCAGCGCAATACTGTTCTCTGAGGTTGTAACCAAATCCACCGTGACCGCGTGGCGAGCTAAAATGGCGAAGGACTGCGCCAGGAAAGAACCTGACGGTTGTGTCTCCAGATTATGTAATCGCAACAGCGTCTGTTTACGGCGCACAGCAAGCGCACGATAGCGAGGTGGGTTGTCGGTGGTGTTATGCACCAGCGTACCACCGGCAGCCGTATCCTTACTTGAGCCAACAAAAACCGGAATGCTTTTGCGCATTGCCGGAAGCAGCGTAGCCGGGTGGAGGACCTTCGCACCGAAGGCGGCCATATCGCTGGCCTCGGAAAATGAGATGTGGTCAATCCGTTTGGCCCGCGGCGCAATGCGCGGATCGGTGGTGTAGATCCCTGCGACATCGGTCCAGATGTCCACGCGTGCGGCGTGAAGCGCCTCACCGAGAAGCGTCGCCGTGTAATCACTACCACCGCGTCCCAGCGTAGTGGTATGCCCTGCGGCATCCCGGCCGATAAACCCCTGGGTCACCATAATCGCTTGCTCAAGACGAGGGCGCAGGTGAGTCTCCACCAGGTGGTGCAGGGTACTGAGTTCGGGTTCGGCGCAGCCGAAACTCGAGTTGGTACGCATCACGCTGCGGGCGTCAAACCACCCGGCCTCGGCATGCCGTTCACGTAAGACTTCAGTAAACAGTAAAGAGGACATCAGCTCGCCGTGACTGACCAATTCATCGCTTAGCGCATCAGACGGTGAAACGGTCGCCGTTTGTGCAAGATGGCGGATGTTGTTGAGAAGATTATCGATTTCCGTGCTGATAACGGACGGCTGCTTCAGGCGGGAAATAATGTTGTATTGGATGGCGCGTAAGGTCTCAAGCTTATCTAATTGTTGATGCGTTTCCAGACCTTCAGAAAGCTCGACCAGTAAGTTTGTAACGCCTGCTGAAGCAGACAGTACGACTAAACGGACATCTTGATCAGCAAGGACAATGCTGGCGCTTCGGTTCATCGCATCAAAATCAGCGACGCTGGTGCCGCCAAATTTGGCAACGACGGATGGTGGATAAATGCGAGTCATAACAATCTCATATCAGGGCGCCATAAAAGTATGGCTAGAAAATTTTCATTCTCGGCATAAGGGGAAACGGTGTTCGCCTTACGAAATGTCCGCCCGCGAACATTTCTGCTGACAACCCAGGGAATTCCTGTTGTCGAAAACGCGTGTCGCCTGTACGCGTTACCGGGTGCTGCGCATTAATTTTATTTACATAGCCTGCAAATAAGCGCGCCATACTAAGTGATTTATATTTAGGGATCGACTTTTTTATTCGATTTATCGACAAATAAGTGAAAAATCATGTCGTAACAAGAAAATGCGTACATTATTAATGGTAAAAACGTGTAAAAAAATAATAAAAGCATGAAAATTCCATGGTTTTTATAACATCGTATGCGTTGCAATTGGCTACGGTAATTGTTAATTAAATAGATATATTTCTTTAGGATTTCGTAATGAAGGGTGGCTGTTACACTTTGAATTATAAAGAAAAAACACCTGCTAAATGTGTTGAAAAATAAATGATTGAGTCCAGGGCTAAAACAACATATATTAGCCGCGCTTTTTTACAGGTAACCCTTATAACCATTTATTCAATCAGGCGTTAATCTACACCTGGTTGTAGGAGTGATATGATGACGGATAAAGTCCGTATTGATACTTTAAGTGCTAATTCATTACCACAGAGCAATGATACCTTTTTAGCAAGACAGGCTGAGTTTGAATCTAATGTCCGCAGCTATCCACGTAAACTGCCATTAGCGATTGCTAAAGCGCAGGGCGTCTGGATTACTGACGTAGAAAATAATCAATATCTTGATTGCCTGGCAGGTGCCGGAACCCTGGCGCTTGGTCATAATCATCCTGAAGTGCTGCAGAGCATTCAAAGTGTCATCACAAGCGGCTTACCGTTACATACGCTTGACCTTACCACACCGTTAAAAGATGAATTCTCATCGTATTTACTTTCTTTATTACCGGGCCAGGGCAAAGAGTATTGCCTGCAGTTCACCGGGCCGTCCGGTGCTGATGCCGTTGAAGCGGCGCTGAAGCTGGCGAAGAAAGTTACCGGCCGTTCCAGCATCATCAGCTTCTCCGGTGGCTACCACGGGATGACCCACGGCGCGCTGTCCGTGACCGGCAACCTGTCGCCGAAAGAAGCCGTCAGCAACATGATGGCGGAAGTGCAGTTTATGCCGTATCCGCATCAGTACCGTTGCCCGCTGGGTATCGGCGGCGACGCTGGCGTCAAAGCATTGACCTACTACTTCGAAAACCTGATCAACGACGTTGAGAGCGGCGTGCGTAAACCGGCTGCCGTGATCCTCGAAGCGGTGCAGGGCGAGGGCGGGGTAAACCCGGCTCCGATCGAGTGGCTGCAGCGTATTCGTAAAGTGACCCAGGAACACGGCATTCTGCTGATTATCGATGAAGTTCAGGCTGGCTTCGCGCGCACGGGTAAACTGTTCGCCTTCGAACACGCCGGTATTGAGCCGGATATCATCGTGATGTCCAAAGCGGTTGGCGGCGGTCTGCCACTGGCGGTACTGGGCATTAAAAAGCAGTTCGATGCGTGGGCTCCGGGCCATCACACTGGCACCTTCCGCGGCAACCAACTGGCGATGGCGACCGGTCTGACAACGCTGAAAATCCTCAAAGACGACAAGATTGCCGATAAAGTTGCTGCCCAGGGCGAGTGGCTGAAAGGCAAACTGACTGACCTGCAGAAACGTTACCCGGTTATCGGCCAGGTACGTGGTCTGGGCCTGATGATTGGTCTGGAAATCGTTAAGCCGAACGAAGCGCAGGATCACATGGGCTGCTACCCGGCCGATGGCGAGCTTTCCGCGCTGCTGCAGAAAAAATGTTTCGAAAACGGCCTGATTCTTGAGCGTGGCGGCCGTAACGGTTGCGTACTGCGTCTGCTGCCGTCTCTGTTGATCACCAACGCAGAGTTGGAGATTTTCCTCGATAAATTCGAAAATGCCCTGCTGGGCGCTGGCGTGAAGCCGGTTTAAACGGAGTTGGATCGAATGTCAGACGTAAATCCGATTCTGTCCGGCTCGGCACAAAGCATTGCTGCCTACCAGGACGCTATCGAGCAGAGTACGCAAGCGGTCGTTGAATGGTTGAAGCAACCTGAGATGTATCAGGGCAAAACCGTTGAGCAACTGCGCGAACGTATCAACCTGAATTTTACGTCTCAGGGCCTGGGCAACCAGGCCGCTATTGAGCGTGCGGTTGAATACTTTCTGAAAGACAGCTTGTTGGTTCACCATGCGCAGTGCGTGGCGCACCTGCACTGCCCGAGCCTGGTGATTAGCCAGGCGGCAGAAGTGTTGATCAACGCCACCAACCAGAGTATGGACTCCTGGGATCAGAGCCCGTCGGCGACCATCATTGAGATCAAACTGATCGAATGGTTGCGTGAGCAGGTGGGCTATGCGGCAGGCGACGCGGGCGTGTTCACTAGCGGCGGCACCCAAAGCAACCTGATGGGCCTGATGCTGGCGCGCGACGCCTTCTTTGCCCGCCAGGGGCATTCCATTCAGCAGAATGGTCTGACCGGCGACCTGAGCAAAATCAAAGTATTTTGCTCTGAAAGCGCGCACTTCTCTGTGCAGAAGAACATGGCGCTGATGGGGCTGGGTTACCGTTCCGTCACCCAGGTGAAGACCGATGCGTTCTCACGCATGGATCTGGCTGACCTGAAAGACAAGCTGGCCCAGGCGAAAGCCAACGGCGAACAGGTGATGGCGATTGTCGCCACTGCTGGTACTACCGATGCGGGCGCAATCGATCCGTTAGCGGACATTGCGGCGCTGGCGGCAGAACACCAGATCTGGATGCATGTGGATGCAGCATGGGGCGGGGCGTTACTGCTTTCTGAGCAGTATCGTCACTTCCTGAACGGCCTTGAACTGGCGGATTCCGTGACGCTGGACTTCCACAAACAGTTCTTCCAGACCATCAGCTGCGGCGCGTTCCTGCTGAAAGACGCGCGTCATTACGAGCTGATGCGTTACCAGGCGGCGTACCTGAACTCTGATTTTGATGAAGAGGCGGGCGTACCGAATCTGGTGTCTAAATCGCTGCAGACCACGCGCCGTTTTGACGCGCTGAAGCTGTGGATGGGGCTCGAAGCGCTGGGCAAAAAGCAGTATGCCGAAATCATTGATAACGGCGTAACGCTGGCGCGTGATGTGGCTGCGTTTGTGAAAACTCAGCCACACCTGGAACTGGTGATGGAGCCGCAGCTGGCAAGCGTGCTGTTCCGTTTCCGTCCGCACAGTGACGACATGGCGTTCGTTGCGCTGTTGAACCAGCGTATTGGCGACGTTCTGCTGGCTTCTGGTAGCGCCAACGTTGGCGTGACCGAAGCGGATGGCGTAACCTGCCTGAAGCTGACGCTGCTGAACCCAACGGTGTGTCTGGAGGATGTCAAAGTCCTGCTGGCAAGCGTGAAAGCGACAGCTGAGCAACTGCTGAACGCGTAAGCAATAAGCTGGTTATAAAAATGGCTCCCACACACGGGAGCCATTTTTTTGCCTGTCATTTGTAGTCCGGCGGCGCTTCGCCTGGCTGGGCTACACGTCAGCTGATATCTGCCAGCGCGGCGTCTTTATTCGGGAAGAACGTCAGGCGTCCGGCAATCGGCTGAATGCCCGCGCGCGCCATGGTACGTAACGGCTGGAATTCCAGATTACTGATCCGCAGTTCACATCCTTCCGGGAGGCGTTTTACAAAACGCTGGAAAGCGTCCAGACCACCGGCATCCAGTACCGGGACCGCGTCCCACTTTAAGACCACAATACGTTTACCTGCAATACGCGATTCGAGATCGGTAAATAATCCCTCCGCAGCGGCAAAGAAAAGTGGGCCAATAACGCGCAGCACCAGCACATCGTCAGGTACGTCTACGTTGACCGGCGCCAGACGAGTCATGCGCGCGATACGACGCATAAACAGCAGGGAGGCGAGAACGATACCGACGCTGATGGCGATCACCATGTCGAATAGCACCGTCAGCGACATACACATAAGCATGACAATGATGTCGTCTTTTGGCGCATGACGCAGCAGATCCACCACTTTATGCGCTTCACTCATGTTCCATGCCACCATCAGCAGCAGGGCGGCCATGGCGGAAAGCGGTAACCAGGAAAGCAGCGGCGCAAGCACCAGCAGGGCGAGGATCACCAGAATCGCGTGGATGACCGCTGAAATTGGTGAGGTCGCCCCGGCGCGGACGTTTGCCGCAGAACGGGCAATTGCCGCCGTGGCGGTGATACCACCGAAGAACGGTGCCACGATGTTACCCAGGCCCTGGCCAATCAGCTCACTGTTGGCTTTATGCTTGGTGCCAGTCATCCCATCAAGTACGACGGCGCACAGTAGAGATTCAATCGCCCCGAGCATCGCCATGGAGAAGGCGGCCGGTAACAGCGCCTGTAACGAACTCCAGCTCAGGGTAAAGTTTGACTCCGGCATGTCCCACGGTAATACCAGTTGCGGGAGCAACTGCGGGATACCGTTACCCTGCGAGCCATCAGCCAGAATGTAGTGGAACTGAGAACCGATGGTGGCGACATGGCCGCCGGTCAGGTTCACAATTCCCATTACCGCACAGCCTGCCAGCAGCGCAGGAAGGTGGCCCGGCAGTCGGATCCCCAGACGCGGCCAGAAAATCAGGATCCCCAGCGTCACCACGCCAATTGCTGCATCGCCAACGTTGAGGGTTGGCAGGGCCATAAACAGCGCGCCGACCTTTTGCAGGTAGTGCTCCGGGACATGGGCCATTTGCAGACCGAGAAAATCTTTAATCTGCATGGTACCGATGGTGATACCAATACCCGATGTAAAACCTAACGTAACGGATACCGGGATATATTCGATCAGGCGACCAAAACGGGCGAGGCCGAAAAGGATCAGGAATATCCCGGACATTAGCGTTGCGACCAGCAGGCCTGCCAACCCAAACTGTTGCGACACCGGATACAGAATCACCACGAAGGCGGCAGTTGGTCCAGATACGCTAAAACGTGACCCCCCGGTAAGGGCGATAACAATCCCAGCCACGGCTGAGGTATACAAGCCGTACTGCGGCGCCACGCCACTGCCTATTGCCAGGGCCATCGCCAGCGGAATGGCAATGATCCCAACGGTTATCCCGGCGATCAGGTCGCGGGTGAAGCGAGAAGCGGTATATTTTTCTTTCCAACAAGCGTCGATGAGGGCGCGGAAAGGCATCACATGTGAGGAAAATAATCTGTTCACAATAATGTTTCATCCATGAGCGCATCATCTGTCAACTAAATGGCAGGTGAAGGAGGCATAAGTCATACAAATAGATGTTGCAGATAAAAAAACCCGCCGCAGCGGGTTTTTGAGCCGGGCTCGATTAA
The DNA here is from genome assembly GCF_013784065.1 of Citrobacter sp. RHBSTW-00599. Taxonomy (NCBI): domain Bacteria; kingdom Pseudomonadati; phylum Pseudomonadota; class Gammaproteobacteria; order Enterobacterales; family Enterobacteriaceae; genus Citrobacter; species Citrobacter sp. RHBSTW-00599. The sequence goes on from NZ_CP056717.1 coordinate 2,315,784, forward strand.
TGCTCGAACATAGCAGAGATGGATTCTTCGTTGCTGATACGACGAATCGCTTCGGCCAGCATACCCGACAGGGTCAATGTACGCACGTTTGGCAGTGCTTTGATTTCGTCAGTCAGTGGAATAGTGTCACAGACAACGACTTCATCAATCACTGAATTGCGCAGGTTGTTTGCCGCATTACCTGAGAAGATCGGGTGGGTAGCGTAAGCAAATACGCGTTTTGCACCACGTTCTTTCAGTGCTTCTGCTGCTTTACACAGCGTACCGCCGGTATCGATCATATCATCAACCAGCACGCAGTCACGACCTGCAACGTCACCAATAATGTGCATCACCTGAGAAACGTTCGCGCGCGGGCGTCGTTTGTCGATGATAGCCATGTCGGTATCGTTCAGCAGTTTAGCGATAGCGCGGGCACGCACGACGCCACCGATGTCCGGAGAAACCACAATCGGGTTGTCCAGATTCAGCTGCAGCATGTCTTCTAACAGGATCGGGCTACCGAATACGTTATCAACCGGTACGTCAAAGAAGCCCTGGATCTGTTCAGCATGCAGGTCAACGGTGAGGACGCGGTCAACGCCAACGCTGGACAGGAAATCAGCGACGACTTTAGCAGTAATCGGTACACGAGCGGAACGTACGCGACGATCCTGACGTGCATAGCCGAAGTAAGGAATAACGGCGGTGATACGGCCTGCGGAAGCACGGCGCAGCGCATCAACCATAACGACCAATTCCATCAGGTTGTCGTTAGTAGGGGCACAAGTGGACTGGATGATGAAAATATCACCACCGCGTACATTTTCATTAATTTGTACGCTGACTTCGCCGTCGCTAAAGCGACCTACAGCGGCGTCGCCGAGTGAAGTGTACAGGCGGTTGGCAATACGTTGTGCTAGTTCCGGGGTGGCGTTACCAGCAAAAAGCTTCATATCAGGCACGAGAAGAACCTCAGGCATGCGTCCATTGGTGGAAAGAATCTGCCGAAAACTGTGCGGGCCAGGCAGTATCCTCTCCATGCGGTGTATTAAAGAGCGCGATGCAACGTCTGGAACAGGGTGACGTTGTCACCGCAACTCAGCTTGCCCGGCTTACTCGTCATCTTTCACGTTTCATGTATGCTGGCATATTTTGCCATCTTCCTGAAACCCGAACGATTTAGAGTAGCGCTCTGTGCAATGGGGAGAGGTTGACACCTTTCGCCACAAAGCCTTTGAGCCATTCCGGGGCTTGCTCAAGCACCTGGCGAGCACGAGACTCAGTGTCAAATTCAGCAAAGACACAAGCCCCTGTACCAGTCAGGCGCGACGGCGCGTATTCTAACAGCCAGGAAAGCGCCGCATCAACCTCGCGAAAACGTTTTCTTGCGATAACCTCGCAATCATTGCTGAATTCACATTTTAGTAACGTTTTTATTGACCTTTTTGGCGTGTTGCGCGGGAGGTCGGGATCTTTAAAAATCACCGGCGTCGGAATACTGACTCCCGGGTGGGCGACCAGATACCATTTTTCCTCTGGCTCGACCGGGGTCAGAATTTCACCTACGCCTTCAGCAAAGGCCGCATGGCCGCGCACGAATACGGGAACGTCCGCCCCCAGCGTTAAGCCGAGTCCTGCCAGTTCATCAACCGAAAGTCCGCACTGCCAAAGGTGATTCAGCGCCACCAGGACGGTAGCCGCATTCGACGAACCTCCGCCAAGACCGCCGCCCATCGGCAGGCGTTTTTCGATACTGATGTCGGCGCCGCTCCCTTTGGGAAGGCGATCGCTTTCAGACGCCGCCTTCATCAGCAAGCGCGCCGCACGGACAATGAGATTGTCTTCATGTGCAACGCCTTCCACCGGCGTTAACAGGCGGATTTCGCCGTCGCCACGCAGCGCAATACCTAACGTGTCGCCATAATCAAGAAACTGGAATAGCGTTTGCAAAGTGTGATAACCGTCCGCACGCTGCCCGGTGATGTATAAAAACAGATTCAGTTTTGCCGGAGAGGGCCAGTGGGTCATCATTTCACAATCCAGTTATCCATTTTCAGCTTAATACGCTGATCGCCGTCAGACAGTTCCATGTTTGCCGGCATCGCAGGCTGAATTTTGCTGTCGTAGGCGCTATAGACCACTTTCCAGTTTTTACCGTCTTTGCTGTAGTTCACTTCACTCAGACGATACTGGTCGTCGAGTTTGTAATCGCTGGCGTCTCCCGGCAGGCCAAGGATCCACTGGCGCAGGCTGTTCAATGGAATAGGCATGCCGGTCAACTTACCAATCATCTCTTCGGCGTCGTCAGCGGTGTAGTGCTTGCCTTTGTTATCGACAAGTTCGACGTTGCCCGGCTGGGCATTGAGTTCCAGTTCAGTGCTGCCCAGGGGATTGGTCAGCAGGAGACGGTAGCGATCTTGTCCGGTTTGTTGCCAGAAAAAGCGGGCATAGACTTTCTGTTGATCGGAAATATACGCAAACGCACCGCGCGTCTGATATTGGTTCAGGGCGCGTACTTCCTGCTGGTGCTGGCGCCATTGTGGAGAGTCAGGGCTTTTGCCGGGACCTTTCGGCGCGTTGAGCGTACAGGCGGTAAGAGCCAGGGCCGCGAGCGGCAGCAGGCGAATCAGGCGAAAATCAGGCAGGGTCATAATGATGACAAATCCTTGAGATACGTTGCAGTTATAACTCTTAATGCTAGCGCCGCCATCATACATCGTCTACGTTCAAGTTATCTTAAATCGCTCAAATTTGTGCACTAAGCTATTACTCCAAAAGGGGGCAGTCTCTTTTATTGACCGCACGCATCCTGTATGATGCACCCAGTCTAACCTTATCAACGCTGGTACTATTCCCGCACACATGACCCTTTTAGCGCTTGGTATTAACCATAAAACGGCACCTGTATCGCTGCGAGAACGCGTAACGTTTTCGCCGGATACGCTCGATCAGGCGCTGGACAGCCTGCTTGCGCAGCCAATGGTGCAGGGCGGGGTGGTGCTGTCGACGTGTAACCGTACGGAACTGTATCTCAGCGTTGAAGAGCAGGATAACCTGCAAGAAGCGCTGGTTCGCTGGCTGTGCGATTACCATAATCTTAATGAAGAAGACTTGCGCAATAGCCTGTACTGGCACCAGGACAACGACGCCGTCAGCCATTTGATGCGTGTTGCCAGCGGTCTGGATTCGCTGGTGCTTGGTGAACCGCAGATTCTGGGGCAGGTGAAAAAAGCTTTTGCGGATTCGCAAAAAGGTCACCTGAACGCCAGTGCGCTGGAGCGCATGTTCCAGAAATCATTCTCTGTCGCTAAACGTGTACGTACAGAAACAGACATCGGTGCCAGCGCCGTGTCCGTGGCTTTTGCCGCCTGTACGCTGGCGCGGCAAATATTTGAATCGCTCTCCACGGTGACCGTGCTGTTAGTGGGCGCAGGCGAAACCATTGAGCTGGTGGCGCGACACCTGCGTGAGCATCAAGTGAAGAAGATGATCATCGCCAACCGTACCCGCGAGCGGGCGCAAGTGCTGGCGGATGAAGTCGGCGCCGAAGTGATTTCGCTGAGTGATATCGACGCGCGTTTACAGGATGCCGATATTATTATCAGTTCTACCGCCAGCCCGCTGCCAATTATCGGCAAAGGAATGGTGGAGCGCGCGCTTAAAAATCGCCGTAATCAACCTATGCTGCTGGTGGATATCGCCGTACCGCGCGATGTCGAGCCGGAAGTGGGTAAGTTGTCCAACGCCTATCTGTACAGCGTTGACGACCTGCAAAGCATCATTTCGCATAACCTGGCCCAGCGCAAAGCGGCGGCCGTGGAAGCCGAAACCATTGTGGCGCAGGAAACCAGCGAATTTATGGCCTGGCTGCGCGCTCAGGGCGCAAGTGAAACTATCCGCGAGTATCGCAGTCAGTCAGAACAGATTCGTGATGAACTGACTGCCAAAGCGTTGGCCGCTCTTCAACAGGGTGGTGATGCGCAAGCCATTATGCAGGATCTGGCCTGGAAACTGACCAACCGCTTGATCCATGCACCAACCAAATCACTTCAACAGGCTGCCCGTGACGGGGATAGTGAACGCCTGAATATTCTGCGCGACAGCCTCGGGCTGGAGTAGCAGCACACCAATCTTATTTTTTACAGGGTGCATTTACGCCTATGAAGCCTTCTATCGTTGCCAAACTGGAAGCCCTGCATGAACGCCATGAAGAAGTTCAGGCGCTGCTCGGGGATGCGGGTACTATCGCAGACCAGGAACGCTTTCGTGCACTGTCGCGCGAATATGCGCAATTAAGCGATGTATCTCGCTGTTTTACGGACTGGCAACAGGTTCAGGAAGATATCGAGACGGCTCAGATGATGCTCGACGATCCTGAAATGCGTGAAATGGCGCAGGATGAACTGCGTGAAGCAAAAGATAAATGCGAGCAGCTGGAGCAACATCTGCAGGTTCTGCTGTTGCCTAAAGATCCTGATGACGAACGTAACGCCTTCCTCGAAGTGCGAGCGGGAACCGGTGGTGATGAGGCCGCGCTGTTTGCCGGCGATCTGTTCCGCATGTACAGTCGTTACGCTGAATCGCGTCGCTGGCGGGTAGAGATCATGAGCGCCAGCGAAGGCGAACATGGCGGGTTTAAAGAAGTCATTGCCAAAATTAGCGGCGAAGGCGTGTACGGTCGACTGAAATTTGAGTCCGGTGGGCATCGTGTGCAGCGCGTACCTGCGACGGAGTCACAGGGCCGTATTCACACTTCTGCCTGTACGGTCGCGGTCATGCCGGAACTGCCGGATGCCGAACTGCCGGACATCAACCCGGCCGATCTGCGTATTGATACCTTCCGTTCATCAGGCGCAGGGGGTCAGCACGTTAACACCACCGACTCCGCAATCCGTATTACCCACTTGCCGACCGGTATCGTAGTGGAATGCCAGGACGAACGTTCGCAGCATAAAAACAAAGCGAAAGCGATGTCGGTGCTGGGGGCGCGAATTCGTGCCGCCGAAGTGGCAAGACGTCAACAGGCCGAAGCCTCTGAGCGTCGCAATCTGTTGGGCAGTGGCGATCGCAGCGATCGCAACCGTACCTATAACTTCCCGCAGGGTCGCGTGACCGATCACCGCATTAACCTGACGCTCTACCGTCTGGATGAAGCGATGGAAGGCAAACTGGATATGCTCATTGAGCCGATTGTCCAGGAATACCAGGCCGACCAACTGGCGGCGTTGTCCGAGCAGGATTAATGGATTATCAGCACTGGCTGCGTGAAGCGATAAGCCAATTACAGGCAAGTGAAAGCCCGCGCCGTGACGCCGAGATTTTGCTCGAGTTTGTTACCGGTAAGGGACGCACCTTTATTTTGGCTTTTGGTGAAACGGTGTTAACCGAGGCGCAGCGTCAACAGCTCGGCACATTACTGGAGCGCCGTCAGCGGGGTGAGCCGGTGGCGCATTTAACCGGCGTGCGGGAGTTCTGGTCGCTGCCGCTGTTTGTGTCTCCGGCTACGCTTATCCCTCGTCCGGATACTGAGTGTCTGGTGGAACAGGCGCTGGCTCGCCTGCCGGCGTCAGCGTGCCGCATTCTCGATTTGGGAACCGGCACGGGCGCCATTGCGCTGGCATTGGCAACCGAACGTCCGGATTGCGCGGTAACGGCGGTTGACCGCATGCCGGATGCTGTTGCGCTGGCCACTCGCAACAAACAGCATCTGGGCATCGACAATGTTTGCGTGCTGCAAAGCAACTGGTTCAGCGCTTTGCAGGGACAGCAGTTTGACATGATTGTCAGCAATCCGCCGTATATCGACGAACAGGATCCGCACCTGGCGCAAGGCGATGTACGCTTTGAACCTCTGTCGGCACTGGTGGCGGGCGATCGGGGACTGGCGGATATTGTGCATATCATTGACCAGTCTCAGCGCGTGTTAACGCCCGGCGGCTATCTGTTGCTGGAACATGGCTGGCAGCAGGGGCAGGCCGTCCGGGACGTCTTTACTCGTGCGGGTTACCAGGCGGTTGAAACCTGCCGTGATTATGGCGGCAACGAGCGAATTACGCTTGGACGCATCCCATCATGAGTACCTTCAGTGTGTTACTCAACATTCATCTCATCAGTATTGCGCTTTCCGTTGGCTTGCTGACGCTGCGTTTTTGGTGGCGTTACACCGACTCGCGTCTTGCCTGCGCACGCTGGACGCGCATTGTGCCACCGGTTGTGGATACCGTTTTATTACTCAGCGGCGTGGCGCTAATGGTTAAAGCGCACATCCTGCCATTCACTGAGCACGGGACATGGCTGACTGAAAAGCTGTTTGGGGTTATCATTTACATCGTTTTGGGTTTTATTGCGCTCGATAATCGTCGGGCGCGCAGTCAGCAGGCGCGATTAGTCGCATTTCCGCTGGCGCTGGTGGTGCTGTACATCATCATTAAACTCGCCACCACAAAAATACCGTTACTGGGGTAAGCATGAGGTCGTTAGCTGATTTCGAATTTAATAAAGCGCCATTGTGTGATGGGATGATCCTGGCGTCGGAGTCTATCCGTCTGGATTTTCCAACACAAACTGTCTACGACGAACTGGAACGTCTGGCCAGTCTGGCGCAAGAAGAAATTAGCCAGCTCCTGTCTCAGGATGAGCAACTGGAAAAACTGCTGGCACTTTTTTACGGCGAATGGGGATTTACGGATACCCACGGCGTCTATCGTCTTTCTGATGCACTCTGGCTTGACCAGGTACTGAAAAATCGGCAGGGCAGCGCCGTGTCTCTGGGGGCAATCTTATTGTGGATTGCCAACAGACTGGAGCTGCCGCTGGTACCGGTGATTTTCCCGACGCAACTGATCCTTCGTATTGAGTCGCTCGATGGCGAAATGTGGCTAATCAATCCATTCAATGGCGAAACGTTAAATGAGCACACGCTGGAAGTGTGGTTGAAGGGGAATATCAGCCCGGTCGCGGAGCTGTTTAACGAAGACCTGGATGAGGCGGATAACGCGGAAGTGATCCGCAAACTGCTCGACACGCTGAAATCATCACTGATGGAAGAGCGGCAAATGGAGCTGGCGCTGCGTGCCAGTGAAGCACTATTGCAGTTTAATCCTGAAGATCCGTATGAAATTCGCGATCGTGGTTTAATATACGCGCAACTCGAGTGCGAACATGTTGCGCTGACAGATTTAAGTTATTTCGTTGAACAGTGTCCGGAAGACCCGATCAGCGAAATGATTCGTGCGCAAATTAATACTATTTCGCACAAACAAATTGTATTGCATTGATTAATCACACTTTACCTACCGTTTAAGGCGATCCTATGAAACAAAAAGTGGTTAGCATTGGCGACATCAACGTGGCAAATGACCTGCCGTTCGTGCTGTTTGGCGGAATGAACGTGCTGGAATCCCGCGATCTGGCGATGCGCATTTGTGAGCACTACGTAACCGTTACTCAAAAGCTGGGTATCCCTTACGTGTTTAAAGCCTCCTTTGATAAAGCCAACCGTTCTTCCATCCACTCTTACCGTGGACCGGGCCTTGAAGAAGGGATGAAAATCTTCCAGGAACTGAAACAGACTTTTGGCGTAAAAGTGATCACCGACGTTCACGAAGCCAGCCAGGCACAGCCTGTTGCTGATGTGGTGGATGTGATTCAGCTTCCGGCATTCCTTGCTCGTCAGACCGATCTGGTGGAAGCGATGGCGAAAACCGGTGCCGTTATCAACGTGAAGAAACCGCAGTTCATCAGCCCGGCTCAGATGGGCAACATCGTGGATAAATTCCATGAAGGCGGCAACGATAAGGTTATTCTGTGCGACCGTGGTGCGAACTTTGGTTATGACAACCTGGTTGTGGACATGCTGGGCTTCAGCGTGATGAAGAAAGTCTCCGGCAACTCACCGGTGATTTTTGACGTTACCCATGCGCTGCAGTGCCGCGATCCGTTTGGCGCAGCAAGCGGCGGTCGTCGTGCGCAGGTTACCGAACTGGCGCGTGCCGGTATGGCGGTTGGTCTGGCAGGTCTGTTTATTGAAGCGCATCCGGATCCAGCCAATGCGAAATGCGATGGTCCATCCGCGCTGCCGCTGGCGAAGCTGGAACAGTTCCTGACGCAGATTAAAGCGATTGATGACCTGGTGAAAAGCTTCGACGAGCTGGATACCGAGAACTAAGAGAATGTGACAGGCCGGAATTTCCCACCGGCCTGCTATTTGAAAAGGGTATAAAGGTCGCCGTCAGGCACCAGACGTGCCATCGATTGTGTTATATCGACAGAAAAGAAAACGGCCCTGAAGCGGACCGTGGGGTACGTCTAAAATAATAATCAGGCAAATATTGTCATCAGATAGGCGATAAACAGTGCCAGATGCGCTGCACCGTTAAGCACATTGGTGCGTCCGGTGGAGAAAGAGATCTGACACAGAACCAGTGATGAAACCATCACAATCATCTCTGGCGCCCCCAGCGCAAACATCAAATCATTCCCGGTTGCCCATGCAATCAGCGTCACCACCGGTACGGTCAGCGAAATTGTGGCTAACACCGAACCGAAGAATAAATTCATTGCCCGCTGCACCTGATTGCTCAGAACCGCTTTCAGTGCGCCCAGTCCTTCAGGCGAGAGGATCAGTAACGCGACCAGGAAACCCGTAAATGCGACTGGCGCATTCAGTTCAGTCAGCAAGGTCTCAAGCGGGCTGGCGTTCATCTTGGTCACGGCGATAACAGCGATCAGATGAATGATAAGCCAGGCGGCGTGCCACATATTGCTGTGCGCTGACGGCTTACCGTGATGCGGGTCGTCGTCGTCACCCTCGTCTTCATGCTCGTAAATGAACAGACTTTGGTGCGTTTTAGTTTGAATCAGCAAAAATACGCCGTACATCGCCGCAGAAATTAACGCCACCAACAGCGCCTGCGCGGTAGTGAAATTTGCCCCCGGCAACGCCATCGGGAATACCAGTACAATAATGGCCAGTGGGAACAGGGCGATTAAATACTGCTTAATACCAAATAGGTTCATATACTGAGTGGCAAATTTACGGCCACCTAATAGTAATGAAAAACCGACCAGACCCCCGGTTACGATCATAATGATTGAATACAGCGTATCGCGCATGAGCGTAGGTGCGGCATCGCCGGTTGCCATTAATGCGGAGATTAAGCTGACTTCAAGAATAACAACGGACAAACTGAGGATCAGCGACCCGTAGGGTTCGCCAAGTCGATGCGCTAATACGTCCGCATGACGGACAACGCTGAATGCGCTGCTTAATATACCAATAAGGGCCAGCGCATTAATACCGATGACCACTGGTAGTGACTGACTGCTCCCCCAGAAGAACAGGACTACCAGCGCCAAAATCGGGAAGACGAGAGAGGTCTCCTTGTGGCGGGTTTTTACCGCCTCATGTGCTTGTGTCATTGCATTAATTCTCCATCTCTGCAGGTATTTATAATTATAAAAAGTATTAAAGAATGTAAAAAATAACAGAAAACGTGGTTTTGTAGGTGACATTTTACGAAATTTTACTACATCACCTGTTTTCCCTCTCAAAGCGGCCAAAAACCAATTTCTTGTTTATAGACTGTTTAATTAACAGAAGGTTAGGTAAAGAAAATTTCTAAAAATGTCCATTATTGGCGTCTCGCCGCATTGTTAACCACACTTAAGGTTTAGCCTAAAAAGAGGAGTTCACAATGCCCTATAAATCTAAAAGCGATCTGCCTGACAGCGTGCAGCACGTTCTGCCAGCCCATGCTCAGGACATTTATAAAGAAGCTTTCAACAGCGCCTGGGAACAGTATAAAGACAAATCTGACCGCCGTGACGATGCCACCCGAGAAGAGACGGCACATAAGGTCGCGTGGGCCGCGGTTAAAAATGATTACCAAAAAGGTGATGATGGTAAATGGCATAAAAAGACGTAACAGTATCAATTATAATGCCTTTATAAACTCGCTTGCATCAGGCGTTAGCGAATCGTGCTACGCCGCGCGGTTACTGGCTTGCAAGCGAGCGGTGAATTGCCTATTGTCCAGCTATTGGTTTCAAAATGAGCAGTAAAAAAGCCCGGAAGGCGTCAAAAAAGTTGTCGCAGGGAAGCAGCAGTGGCGGAGGTGTAAGGTGTTAACGCGTGATTTTTTATTGAATGCCGACTGTAAGACGGCATTTGGTGCTATTGAAGAATCACTACTCTGGTCAGCGGAACAACGTGCAGCCTCACTGGCCGCTACGCTCGCTTGTCGACCAGATGATGGACCGGTGTGGATCTTCGGTTATGGATCGTTGATGTGGAACCCGGCCTTAGAGTTTGAAGAGTCCTGTACCGGCACATTAGTCGGCTGGCACCGTGCATTTTGTCTGCGCCTGACGGCGGGGCGAGGAACGGCGTGTCAGCCAGGCCGCATGCTGGCCCTGAAAGAGGGCGGACGTACCACCGGTGTGGCCTACCGCTTGCCGGACGCGTCGCTGGAACAAGAGCTTTCTCTGTTGTGGAAGCGAGAAATGATCACCGGATGCTATCTGCCGACCTGGTGCCAGCTGGCGCTTGATGACGGCCGTACGGTGAACGCGCTGGTGTTTATTATGGATCCGCGCCATCCGCTGTTTGAGTCAGACACGCGCGCGCAGGTGATCGCGCCGCTTATTGCCGCGGCCAGCGGACCTTTAGGCACCAATGCCCAGTATCTGTTCTCGCTGGAACAAGAGCTGGTCAAGCTGGGGATGCAGGATGATTGTCTTAATGATCTGGTGATCACGGTCAAACGATTGTTGGGAGAGAACCTGCCAGAAGGCGTTATGCGGCCTGGGTTTGCCTGAACCCGGCGTGGAATTGTATGCCCGAAAGCCAGGCGCTTTTCGGGCATGTCACGCTTAGGCTGCAATATAACTTATCGAATGCTCAAGCGACTGACTGTGGCTGTCGATCAGCACGTTCCAGACGCCGGTATAGGGCACGGTCAACCATGCGTTATCACGATCCTGCACGCTTAAGATGTCGGACTGCGTGTCTTTGACGTGATTTTTTTCGCTCATCAGATGGATGTGACAGCGCTCGGAACAGCGCACAACCACCGTATCGCCACCAAATAACTTTAAACTTGCCTTCACTAATGCCATTTTTCACCCCGTTCTTGAAAACAACGTACTTTCTGTCGAAAGTGCTGCGTGATGTTGTTCACATTTTACTCATTGCATAACACCAAAGGGGGAGCAACAGGATGCTGATTTTGATCAAAAAATGGCATAACGATTAAACAAAAGTGACAAAACACCTCAAAAGGGTTGAACGGGCGTGCTAACGTTCAACGAAACCGCGCCCATCAAATATTAAATCCGGAAATTATCGACACTTTCAGTGCGCTTGCCTGAAAACGGTGTATCAGAAGGTCAACACTTTATCTGCAGCCAGCGTCCATTGAGCCAGTTCTACCAGCGTGCCGACGGCCACTCCATCAATTAACGGCAGCGCCGTGATCCCACGACCATCGGTGCAGGTTTTGCATAGTTTTACCGGAACATTTTGCGCTGTCAGGATCTCCAGCATTTGCTGAATATTGTAGCCCTCCGCGGGTTTCTGACCACGTAATCCTGCGGTTACGGCGTCAGACATTAAAAACAGACGCAGGTCGAGAGCGGCTTCCTGTTCGCGCAGGGCGATAGCCAGACGCAGGCTGTTAAATAACGATTCGCTTCCATAAGCCGCTCCGTTCGCGACGATCACTATCTTTTGCATTTTTACTCCTGTTACTGCATGTGAGCGTTAATAACCGACACGTATGTTACACCTATTTCTCAATGCCAGGATAATGCCGAAAAAAGGGGGAGGGGCTGAAAATCAACGCTGAAAACGTTATGGTTTAAGATAAGTATGCCACTGTGGCTAATTGATGTAAGAAACCACTAACGATTTGAGCCGTATTATCTGTTCTTCTCTTGCTATATTCGCACTCTTGCCGCTGGCAGGCGGTACTGCTAACGCGCAGTCGTCCTTTGTGCACCAGGCTGAAAACCCTTTCGATAACAATAGTGATGGCTTGCCCGATCTTGGCATGGCCCCGGAGTCGCGGGCAGGCGAAAAGCATTTTGCCGAAATGGTCAAAGCGTTTGGTGAAGCCAGCATGACTGATAACGGGCTTGATACCGGTGAACAGGCGAAGCAGTTCGCGTTTGGCCAGGTGCGTGATACGGTCAGCGAACAGGTGAATCAGCAACTGGAATCCTGGCTCTCTCCCTGGGGAAACGCCAGCATCGGTTTGCAGGTTGATAACGAAGGCAGTTTTACCGGGAGTCGGGGAAGCTGGTTTGTGCCGTGGCAGGACAATCAACGTTATCTTACCTGGAGCCAGCTAGGAGTGACGCAACAGGACGACGGCTTAGTCAGTAATGCGGGGATTGGGCAACGTTGGGTACGCGACGGTTGGTTACTGGGTTACAACACCTTTTATGACAACTTACTGGATGAAAATCTGCCCCGCGGAGGCCTCGGCGCAGAGGCGTGGGGCGAATATTTGCGCTTATCCGCTAACTATTATCAACCGTTGTCTTCCTGGCAGGATCGTTTTGCAACCCAGCAACAACGGATGGCCCGCGGCTACGATCTGACCGCGCAAATGCGGATGCCGTTCTATCAACACCTCAATACCAGCGTCAGCGTGGAACAGTATTTTGGCGACCGGGTGGATCTATTTCATTCGGGAACCGGGTATCACAATCCGGTGGCGGTGAACCTCGGGCTGAGCTATACACCGGTGCCGCTAATCACGGTGACAGCGCAGCATAAGCAGGGGGAAAGCGGCATCAGCCAGAATAACCTCGGCTTAACCCTTAGTTACCGTTTTGGCGTGCCGTTAAAAAAACAGTTGATGGTCAGTGAGGTGGCGAACAGCCGTTCACTGCGCGGCAGTCGTTATGACGATCCGCAGCGTAACAATTTGCCGACGCTGGAGTATCGCCAGCGTAAAACGCTGTCGGTATTTTTGGCCACGCCACCCTGGGATCTCAAACCGGGAGAGACGGTGGCGTTGAAGCTGCAGGTGCGTAGTTTGCATGGGATCCGCCACCTGACGTGGCAGGGCGATACTCAGGCGTTGAGCTTAACGGCTGGCAGCAATAACCGAAGCGCGCAGGGCTGGACGATTATTATGCCGAAGTGGGACAGCAGAGAAGGTGCGACGAACCGCTGGCGGTTGTCTGTGGTGGTAGAAGATGAGCAGGGCCAGCGTGTCTCTTCCAATGAGATCACGCTATCACTGACCGAACCGTTTACTACCGTTTCGGAAAATGATCCTCGTTAACAATGACGCATGCGCGCGTTATCAGAAAATACGTTCCTGGTGCACCCATACCGCGGCTTCAACACGTGATTTGAGCTTCATTTTCTTCAGCATATGCTTCACGTGAACTTTTACCGTGCTTTCGGTGATGTCCAGGCGGCGGGCGATCATCTTGTTAGGCAGGCCCTGGGCGATGAGCTTAAGAATATCGCGTTCGCGCGGCGTCAGTTGAGTAACATCACGGTCGGACGTTGCACGATTGGCGCGTAGGCTGGCGGCCAGAACCGGCGTTAAGGCTTCGCTCAGCACCATTTCACCGGCAGCCGCTTGCTGCAATGCTTTCAGCAAATCTTCCGGCTCCATATCTTTCAGTAGATAACCGTCGGCACCGCGCTTCAGTGCAGTAACCACGTCTTCTTCATGGTTGGATACGCTAAACACGACGATACGGCCTGACAGTGATTTCTCACGCAGCTTGTCGAGTGTTTCCAGACCGTTCATGCCGGGCATGTTGAGATCAAGAAGGATCAGATCGGGATCAAGGGATTCTGCCAGCTCGATACCCTGCTCACCATTGCTGGCTTCGCCGACAACGGTGATATCGGGCGCCATGCTGACAAGCTGTTTTACACCGGTTCGCAGCATCGGATGATCGTCGATCAACAGGATGGTTGCCGGTTCCAGATTACTCATGGGTATCTCCTTGGACTTCTGTGAAGTTTGTTTCGGGAATAAAAGTGACAGCAACTTCAGTACCGCCTGTCTCGCGACGGCGTACACGGCAATCGCCGCGCAAGCTCTGCGCACGGTCGCGCATGATTATCATGCCGTAGTGGTTACTGCGTTCGGCGTTTTCCGGTACGCCGCAGCCGTTATCTTGCACTGTAAGTTTGATCTGCTTACCATTTTGCACCACCGTCACGACTACTTCATCGGCCTGAGAGTGTTTGAGGGCGTTGCTCAGGGCTTCGCGCGCAATTTGTAGCAGGTGAATCGCCTGATGCGAAGGGACCAGACGCGGTGGCAGCTGATAATCCAGCTTAACCGTAAAGCCAAAACGCGCGCTGTATTCCTGACAGCTGGCTTCCAGCGCCGGTCTCAATCCAGGTTCCGTCAGCTGTAAACGGAAGGTCGTTAACAGCTCGCGCAGTTGCGCCCAGGAGGCGTTTAGCTCGTTACGAATCTGACTGAGCAGCTCGCGGCAGTTATCTGAAAGCGCATCGCCCTGCATCTGCAAACAGCTCACCTGCATCTTCATACAGGAGAGCGATTGTGCAATAGAATCATGAAGTTCGCGCGCAATGGTGGCACGCTCTTCCATCACGATCAACTGCTGCTGACGCTCCTGATGCCTGTCGAGTGCAAGCGTTGCGGTCAGTTGCTCAACCAGGGTATCAACCAGTTGCTGCTGATCGTGGCTGAGATGGCGTCCGTACGGCAAAGTCGCGAGCAGGATACCATACTGAGTATGGGCGTCGGTTAGCCGCCATTTCAGTGTGATACCGCCGTCAATGGCGGGTAGCGTACCGCGCGGACACAAATGGCAGCCTTTCTCATCACAGCTGACATTGGACTGGCAGGTAAATTCCTGATGATTATCTTCATCTTCCAGGTCATAGACCCGCAGTTCAATATCATGCAGCAGGGTCAAATTTTGCAGACCGTTCAGTACCGGAGAGAGGCGTTCGCACAACGGCACCTGAGAGTGCAGGCGGCGGTTGGCTTGCCACAGGAAAGAGAGGATCTGATTTTTGTGCTCCAGACCCGCCGTTTTCTCCTGTACCCGCTGTTCCAGCACCGCGTAACTTTCGGCCAGTTCTTCCGACATATTATTCAGCGCCGAGCCCAGCGCTGCCATCTCATTACGCCCACTGATATGTGCGCGTTGGGTAAAATCACGTTGACTGACGGCTCGCGCCATCGCCAGCAGTTGTTTCCACGGCTGTAACAGGCGCACGCGTAGCCAGATAATGGTGAAGACCAGCAGCAATGCCATAAATACGGCCATCAGGCGATGCAGCAGAACGACGCGTTCAATGCGTAACTCGGTGGTATGGTCAAAGGCGGTGACCAGCTTATCCAGTCCGCCCACAAAGCGCCTGACATCCTGCGCTACCGCATCAGGCGTTTGTGCATGCGCAAGCCCCGGTGCCAGTTTGGTGTGCCAGTAATCCTGTAAGGCTTTTAATTGCGCCTGTTGTCCGTCACGCTGCGCGGCACGCGTCAATTCCGGGCTAAACGCCGTTTGCTCCATTTCATCCAGCAGTGGTTGATCGTTGGCGTCCAGCGGTATGGCCGCCAGCAGGCGATAGCTTTGCATGCGTAGCGATCCCGCTTTGTTGATTGCATGCGCGCTACCCTGAACGCCCTGAACCAGCCAGCCAGAGACTGCCATACCCGCCACGCCGATGGCAGTAGACAATAAAACAATCAGCGCCACCTGGTTGACCAGCGTAAGCGGGGAAAGACAACGTTTAAACATGGTGACTTGTTCCTTCGGGTTTTCGTAAAACCGAAAACCTTATTGAATGACGATTCTGCTGCAGGCAGTGGCGTTATTCTCGGCGATACACTGGAGTATACCCATACCTCAAACGGGCTACCCCTTAATTGCCGCCAGAGGGAGAGATCCTAAACGAGGGGGAGTAGGGGACGACAGAAGCGTGAAAAACCACATCTTTTTTACCGAAGTTATGTACTCATTTAGGATGATGATAAATTTCAGGCATCAATAATGACACCTTTTCCTTTGATTTATATCAACTTACCTCCAGCTGTAAACCCTAATGTGGCAGGCATCGAAACAAGTATCAGAGGTGTCTATGAGTCACTCATCTGCCCCGGAAAGGGCATCTGGAGCTGTAATTACTGAATGGCGGCCGGAAGATCCCGCCTTCTGGCAGCAGCGTGGTCATCGAATCGCCAGCCGTAACCTGTGGATTTCCGTCCCTTGTTTGCTGCTGGCGTTTTGCGTGTGGATGTTATTTAGCGCCGTGGCGGTGAACTTACCGAAAGTCGGATTTGATTTCACCACTGAACAACTGTTCATGCTGACGGCATTACCTTCGGTGTCCGGCGCGCTGCTGCGTGTACCGTACTCCTTTATGGTCCCCCTGTTTGGTGGACGTCGCTGGACGGCGTTCAGCACCGGTATCCTGATCATTCCTTGCGTATGGCTAGGTTTTGCGGTGCAGGATACCTCCACGCCATTTAGTACCTTTATCATTATCTCCCTGTTGTGCGGTTTTGCCGGTGCGAACTTTGCCTCCAGCATGGCAAACATCAGCTTCTTCTTTCCAAAACAGAAACAGGGCGGCGCGCTGGGTCTGAACGGTGGTTTGGGTAACATGGGCGTCAGCGTGATGCAGTTGGTCGCTCCGCTGGTGGTTTCACTGTCAATCTTTGCCGCATTTGGCAGCCAGGGTGTTGAACAACCGGATGGTACGCAGCTGTATCTGGCAAACGCTGCATGGATTTGGGTCCCGTTCCTGGCTGTATTAACTCTGGCCGCATGGTTTGGTATGAATGAACTGGCAACCTCAAAAGCTTCGCTGAAAGAGCAGCTGCCGGTGCTGAAACGCGGGCACCTGTGGATTATGAGCCTGCTGTATCTGGCAACCTTCGGTTCATTTATCGGTTTCTCTGCCGGTTTCGCGATGCTGTCAAAAACGCAGTTTCCTGAGGTACAGATCCTGCATTACGCCTTCTTTGGACCGTTGATTGGCGCTCTGGCTCGTTCAGCAGGCGGCGCAATCTCTGACCGACTGGGGGGGACCCGCGTAACGCTGGTGAACTTCGTGCTGATGGCTATTTTCAGTGCCTTACTGTTCCTGACGCTGCCATCAAACGGTGTCGGTGGCAACTTTATCGCCTTCTTTGCGGTGTTCCTGGCGCTGTTCCTGACGGCTGGTCTGGGGAGTGGTTCAACCTTCCAGATGATCTCTGTTATCTTTCGCAAGCTGACGATGGACAGAGTGAAAGCTGAAGGCGGTTCAGAAGAGAAAGCGATGCGCGAGGCGGCGACCGACACCGCGGCGGCGCTGGGTTTTATCTCAGCTATTGGTGCGATCGGTGGCTTCTTTATCCCGAAAGCATTCGGTACGTCCCTGGCATTAACTGGCTCTCCGGTCGATGCGATGAAAGTATTCCTGATCTTCTATGTCGCCTGTGTGGTTATCACCTGGGCGGTGTACGGACGTCATTCTAAAAAGTAAAAAAGTAGTAACTGTTGATTATCCATTGCGCGGTGTTAGACCGCGCTTTTTTTTGCCCGCCATTAGTTACAACATACTTTTATATTGTGACGCGACAACAGCCTGTTAGAACGGTGCTCGTAATATGCTAAACAGGGGGGATACCCCTTAATACCCACTTATAAAGAATTTAACATTTGTATGATAAGTGAGTTTAAAAAACTCAATAAAATTCAATATGTTGATTGATTTATCGATATCCCACTAAGGGGGTATGTGAAAATCGACCCTTAATTTTCATCCCTGCCTGCCTTGATCGTTATCAATTCTCACGCCCTTTCAGAGCGTTACCTTCGCTCTCAATCAAGCAATGTCGATTTATCAGAGAGCCGTCAGGCTCCTACAGGAGAAAACCGATGAGTAAATTCCTGGACCGGTTTCGCTACTTCAAGCAGAAGGGCGAAACCTTTGCCGATGGGCACGGCCAGCTTCTCAATACCAACAGGGACTGGGAGGATGGATACCGCCAGCGTTGGCAGCATGACAAAATCGTGCGTTCAACCCACGGTGTAAACTGCACTGGCTCATGCAGCTGGAAAATCTATGTGAAAAATGGTCTGGTGACCTGGGAAACCCAGCAAACTGACTACCCACGCACTCGTCCAGATATGCCCAACCACGAGCCTCGCGGCTGCCCGCGTGGTGCAAGCTATTCATGGTATCTCTACAGCGCTAACCGTCTGAAATACCCGCTGATGCGTAAACGTCTGATGAAGATGTGGCGTGAAGCAAAAAGACTGCACAGCGATCCGGTAGATGCATGGGCATCCATTATCGAAGACGCCGATAAAGCAAAAAGCTTCAAACAAGCGCGTGGTCGTGGTGGATTCGTTCGTTCTTCCTGGCAGGAAGTGAATGAGCTGATTGCCGCATCTAACGTTTACACCATCAAAACCTATGGTCCTGACCGCGTCGCAGGCTTCTCGCCGATCCCCGCGATGTCGATGGTTTCTTATGCGTCCGGCGCACGTTATATGTCGCTGATTGGCGGGACCTGCCTGAGCTTCTATGACTGGTACTGTGACCTGCCGCCAGCTTCCCCGCAGACCTGGGGCGAGCAGACCGACGTACCGGAATCTGCCGACTGGTATAACTCCAGCTACATTCTGGCATGGGGCTCTAACGTACCGCAGACCCGTACCCCGGATGCGCACTTCTTTACTGAAGTTCGTTACAAAGGCACCAAAACAGTAGCAATTACCCCGGACTACGCAGAAATCGCCAAACTGTGCGACCTGTGGCTGGCTCCGAAGCAGGGAACCGATGCGGCGATGGCAATGGCGATGGGTCATGTCATGCTGCGCGAGTTCCACCTCGATAACCCGAGCCAATATTTCACCGACTACGTTCGTCGTTATACCGACATGCCAATGCTGGTGATGCTCGAAGAGCGCGACGGCTACTATGCTGCTGGTCGTATGCTGCGTGCTGCGGATCTGGTTGACTCTCTGGGCCAGGAAAATAACCCGGAATGGAAAACTGTCGCTATCAACAGCAACGGCGAAATGGTTGCGCCGAACGGTTCAATTGGTTTCCGTTGGGGCGAAAAAGGCAAATGGAACCTTGAGCAGCGCGACGGCACGTCCGGTGATGAAACTGAACTGCAGCTCAGCCTGCTGGGTAGCCAGGATGATATCGCTGAAGTGGGCTTCCCGTACTTTGGTGGCGAAGGCACCGAGCACTTCAGCAAAGTCGAACTGGAAAACATTCTGCTGCATAAATTGCCCGTTAAACGCCTGCAACTGGCCGATGGCTCTACGGCGCTGGTGACCACCGTTTACGATCTGACTATGGCTAACTACGGCCTGGAACGTGGTCTGAACGATGAAAACTGCGCGACCAGCTACGATGACGTGAAAGCGTACACGCCAGCGTGGGCAGAAAAAATTACAGGCGTATCACGTTCTCAGATTGTGCGCATTGCCCGTGAATTTGCGGATAACGCAGATAAAACGCACGGTCGTTCGATGATTATCGTCGGCGCCGGTTTGAACCACTGGTACCACCTCGATATGAACTATCGTGGCCTGATCAATATGCTGGTGTTCTGTGGCTGTATCGGCCAGAGCGGCGGCGGCTGGGCCCACTACGTAGGGCAGGAAAAACTGCGTCCGCAAACCGGCTGGCAGCCGCTTGCGTTTGCTCTTGACTGGCAGCGTCCGCCTCGTCATATGAACAGCACCTCCTACTTCTATAACCACTCCAGCCAATGGCGCTATGAGACGGTGACTGCGCAGGAACTGCTGTCCCCGATGGCAGACAAATCCCGCTATAGCGGTCATTTGATTGACTTTAACGTTCGCGCTGAACGTATGGGCTGGTTACCGTCGGCGCCGCAGTTAGGGACTAACCCGCTGTATATCGCGAAAGAAGCGCAGAAAGCAGGTATGACGCCGGTGGACTACACCGTTAAATCCCTGAAAGAAGGTTCTATTCGCTTTGCGGCAGAGCAGCCGGAAAACGGTAAAAACCATCCGCGTAACCTGTTTATCTGGCGTTCAAACCTACTCGGTTCTTCCGGTAAAGGCCACGAGTACATGCTCAAGTATCTGCTGGGTACTGAACATGGTATTCAGGGCAAAGATCTCGGCCAGCAGAGCGGCGTGAAGCCAGAAGAAGTGGAATGGCAGGATAACGGACTGGACGGCAAACTGGATCTGGTCGTTACGCTGGACTTCCGCCTGTCGAGTACCTGTCTGTATTCCGATATCGTGCTGCCGACCGCTACCTGGTATGAAAAAGACGACATGAATACCTCGGATATGCATCCGTTTATTCATCCTCTGTCTGCGGCCGTTGACCCGGCCTGGGAATCGAAGAGCGACTGGGAAATCTATAAAGCCATCGCCAAGAAATTCTCTGAAGTTTGTGTGGGCCACCTCGGTAAAGAAACCGACGTCGTTACGCTGCCGATTCAGCACGACTCCGCCGCTGAACTGGCGCAGCCGCTGGACGTGAAGGACTGGAAAAAAGGGGAATGCGACCTGATTCCAGGTGTTACGGCACCGCACATCATGACCGTTGAGCGTGATTATCCGGCAACGTACGAGCGTTTCACCTCCATCGGTCCGCTGATGGAAAAAATCGGTAACGGCGGTAAAGGGATTGCCTGGAACACCCAGAGCGAAATGGATCTGCTGCGTAAGCTCAACTACACCAAGGCT
This sequence comes from Citrobacter sp. RHBSTW-00599, assembly GCF_013784065.1. Taxonomy (NCBI): domain Bacteria; kingdom Pseudomonadati; phylum Pseudomonadota; class Gammaproteobacteria; order Enterobacterales; family Enterobacteriaceae; genus Citrobacter; species Citrobacter sp. RHBSTW-00599. The sequence continues at coordinate 2,336,457 of NZ_CP056717.1, forward strand.
GACGGTCCGGCGAAAGGCCAACCGATGCTGGATACCGCAATTGATGCTGCTGAGATGATCCTGACGCTGGCTCCGGAAACTAACGGTCAGGTTGCCGTTAAAGCCTGGGCGGCGCTGAGTGAATTTACCGGTCGTGACCATACGCATCTGGCGCTGAATAAAGAAGACGAAAAAATTCGTTTCCGTGACATCCAGGCGCAGCCGCGCAAAATTATCTCCAGTCCGACCTGGTCAGGTCTGGAAGATGAACATGTGTCTTATAACGCCGGTTATACCAACGTTCATGAGCTGATCCCATGGCGTACGCTGTCTGGTCGCCAGCAGTTGTATCAGGATCACCAGTGGATGCGTGACTTCGGTGAGAGCCTGCTGGTGTATCGTCCGCCAATCGACACCCGTTCGGTGAAAGCGGTGATCGGCGAGAAATCTAACGGTAACCCGGAAAAAGCGCTCAACTTCCTGACGCCGCACCAGAAATGGGGTATCCACTCCACCTACAGCGACAACCTGCTGATGCTGACGCTGTCTCGCGGTGGTCCGATTGTGTGGATGAGCGAAGTTGATGCGAAGGATCTGGGTATCGAAGATAACGACTGGATCGAAGTCTTCAACAGCAACGGGGCGCTGACGGCGCGTGCAGTTGTCAGCCAGCGTGTGCCGGCCGGGATGACCATGATGTACCACGCGCAGGAACGTATTGTTAACCTGCCGGGTTCTGAAATCACCCAGCAGCGCGGCGGGATCCACAACTCGGTAACTCGTATTACGCCGAAACCAACTCACATGATCGGTGGTTATGCGCAACTGGCATACGGCTTTAACTACTACGGTACCGTCGGTTCAAACCGCGATGAGTTCGTAGTTGTACGTAAGATGAAGAACATTAACTGGTTGGATGGCGAAGGCAATGACCAGGTACAGGAGAGCGTAAAATGAAAATTCGTTCACAAGTCGGCATGGTGCTGAATCTCGATAAGTGCATCGGCTGCCACACCTGTTCAGTGACCTGTAAAAACGTCTGGACCAGCCGTGAGGGTATGGAGTACGCCTGGTTCAACAACGTCGAAAGTAAGCCTGGCGTTGGCTTCCCGAACGACTGGGAAAACCAGGAAAAATGGAAGGGCGGTTGGATCCGTAAAATCAACGGCAAACTGCAGCCGCGCATGGGTAACAAAGCACTGCTGCTGGGTAAAATCTTTGCTAACCCGCATCTGCCGGGCATGGATGATTACTATGAGCCGTTTGATTTTGACTACCAAACGTTGCACAACGCCCCAGCAGACAGTAAGGCGCAGCCGATTGCCCGTCCGCGTTCGCTGATCACCGGTCAGCGGATGGATAAAATCACCAGCGGTCCGAACTGGGAAGAAATTCTGGGGGGCGAGTTCGAAAAACGCGCCAAAGACCAGAACTTCGAAAACATGCAGAAGGCGATGTACGGTCAGTTCGAAAATACCTTCATGATGTATCTGCCGCGTTTGTGTGAGCATTGCCTTAACCCGGCGTGCGTGGCGACCTGCCCAAGCGGCGCTATCTACAAGCGTGAAGAAGATGGCATCGTGCTGATCGACCAGGATAAATGCCGCGGTTGGCGTATGTGTATCACTGGCTGCCCGTATAAGAAGATCTACTTCAACTGGAAGAGCGGGAAATCTGAGAAGTGCATTTTCTGCTACCCGCGTATCGAAGCCGGTCAGCCGACCGTTTGTTCCGAAACCTGCGTAGGCCGTATTCGTTACCTCGGCGTACTGCTGTACGACGCAGATGCGATTGAAAGTGCGGCAAGCACGGAGCACGAGAAAGATCTGTATCAGCGTCAACTGGACGTGTTCCTCGATCCAAACGATCCGGCTGTTATTGAACAAGCGCTGAAAGATGGTATTCCGTTGAGCGTCATTGATGCTGCACAGCAGTCGCCGGTTTACAAAATGGCGATGGACTGGAAGCTGGCGCTGCCGCTGCATCCGGAATACCGCACGCTACCGATGGTCTGGTACGTGCCGCCTTTGTCACCGATCCAGTCTGCCGCCGATGCGGGTGAGCTGGGCAGCAACGGTATTCTGCCGGACGTTGACAGTCTGCGTATCCCGGTTCAGTACCTGGCGAACCTGCTGACCGCAGGCGACACTCAGCCGGTACTGTTGGCGCTGAAACGTATGCTTGCGATGCGTCACTACAAACGTGCGGAAACCGTTGACGGTAAAATTGATACCCGTGCGCTGGAAGAGGTGGGCTTAAGCGAAGCGCAGGCACAGGAAATGTATCGTTATCTGGCGATTGCTAACTACGAAGATCGTTTCGTGGTACCGAGCAGCCATCGTGAACTGGCGCGTGACGCGTTCCCGGAGAAAAGCGGTTGTGGCTTTACCTTCGGTGACGGTTGCCACGGTTCTGATACTAAATTCAATCTGTTCAACAGCCGCCGCATCGACGCTGTCGATGTGACCAGCAAAACGGAGCCGCACCAATGATTGAACTTGTCATTGTTTCGCGTCTGCTCGAGTACCCGGATGCTGCCTTGTGGCAGCATCAGCAGGAACTTTTCGATGCACTCGCGTCATCTGAGAACCTGGATAAAGAGGATGCCCAGACTCTGGGCATTTTCCTGCGCGATCTCACCGCGCAGGACATGCTGGATGTGCAGGCAAGCTATAGCGAACTGTTTGACCGTGGCCGCGCCACCTCGTTGTTGCTGTTTGAACATGTACACGGCGAGTCCCGCGATCGTGGTCAGGCTATGGTTGACCTGATGGCGCAGTATGAACAGCACGGTCTGCAGCTCGACAGCCGCGAACTTCCCGATCATCTGCCGCTGTATCTGGAATACCTTGCGCAGTTGCCGAAAAGCGAAGCATTAGGGGGGTTACAGGATATTGCGCCGATTCTGGCGCTGCTCAGCGCTCGCTTGCAACAGCGTGAAAGCCGTTATGCGGTGCTGTTCGATCTGCTGTTAAAACTGGCGAATACCGTTATCGACAGCGATAAAGTGGCTGAAAAAATTGCAGATGAAGCGCGTGACGATACCCCACAAGCGCTGGATGCGGTCTGGGAAGAAGAGCAGGTGAAATTCTTCGCCGATCAGGGGTGTGGTGAGTCGGAAATTTCCGCTCACCAGCGTCGTTTTGCCGGGGCTGTTGCGCCGCAGTATCTGAATATCACCACCGGAGGACAGCAATAATGCACTTCCTGAATACGTTCTTCTTTGACATCTATCCATACATCGCGGGTTCTGTCTTTCTGATTGGCAGTTGGCTGCGTTATGACTATGGGCAGTATACCTGGCGCGCGGCTTCCAGTCAGATGCTGGATCGCAAAGGGATGAACCTGGCGTCAAACCTGTTCCACATCGGGATCCTGGGGATTTTTGCCGGGCACTTCCTTGGCATGCTGACACCACACTGGATGTATGAAGCGTGGCTGCCGCTTGAAGTGAAACAAAAGATGGCGATGTTCGCGGGTGGTGCCAGTGGTGTGATGTGTTTGATTGGCGGCGTTCTGCTGCTGAAACGCCGCCTGTTCAGCCCACGTGTGCGGGCGACCACTACCGGAGCGGACATTCTGATCCTCTCCCTGCTGGTGATCCAGTGCGCTCTGGGCCTGCTGACCATTCCGTTCTCCGCCCAGCATATGGACGGCAGCGAGATGATGAAGCTGGTGAACTGGGCGCAGACAGTGGTGACCTTCCAGGGTGGTGCGTCTCAATATCTGGATGGCGTTGCGTTCATTTTCCGTATGCACCTGGTGCTGGGTATGACGCTGTTCCTGTTGTTCCCGTTCTCGCGTCTGGTGCACATATGGAGCGTTCCGGTCGAATATCTGACGCGCAAATACCAGATTGTTCGTGCGCGTCATTAATCGGTTATCTGTGTAAGACAAAACCCCGCTCCGGCGGGGTTTTTTTACGACTAATTGCCGGATAAGCATTGTGCATCAGGCAAATTGCCGACCCGAATTGGGCTTGATCGAGGGACATTACAGATGGATGGGATGCTGGTGCTTTATGAAGTGATGGTGGTGGGGGAAGGATTACTCAACGCGGTGCGCTTCGCCCTTCGGGTCGTTACCTGCGGCAACGCTTTCTCGCTAACGCTCGAATCGAACCTTAGTCGAAGCTTCTCATCCTTCCCGCTTGGGCAGAATATGAGACATTACAGATGGATTGGATGCTGGTGCTTTATGAGGTGATGGTGGTGGGGGAAGGATTACTCAGCGCGGTGCGCTTCGCCCTTCGGGTCGTTGCCTGCGGCAACGCTTTCTCGCTAACGCTCGAATCGAACCTTAGTCGAAGCTTCTCATCCTTCCCGTCCGGGCAGAATATGAGGCATAACAGATGGATTTGATACAGGTGCTTTATGAGGTGATGGTGGTGGGGGAAGGATTACTCAGCGCGGTGCGCTTCGCCCTTCGGGTCGTTACCTGCGGCAACGCTTTCTCGCTAACGCTCGAATCGAACCTTAGTCGAAGCTTCTCATCCTTCCCGCTTGGGCAGAATATGAGACATTACAGATGGATTGGATGCTGGTGCTTTATGAGGTGATGGTGGTGGGGGAAGGATTCGAACCTTCGAAGTCGATGACGGCAGATTTACAGTCTGCTCCCTTTGGCCGCTCGGGAACCCCACCAGGGGTATACTAATTTTATGAATCTATCGGAATGAATGGTGGTGGGGGAAGGATTCGAACCTTCGAAGTCGATGACGGCAGATTTACAGTCTGCTCCCTTTGGCCGCTCGGGAACCCCACCACGGGGTAATGCTAGTTACTGGCCTGCTTCCGTTGGAAGCGGGGCGCATCATATCAAATGATGCGCCCCTGTAAAGTATTCCGTTGATAAAAAAGAACTGGTTGCCTGATTTTTACGCGTAAAGATGTAAAGGTAACCAATTCAATTATCAATCGATTACAGAATAATCGTTCGGTTACCGTAAACAAAGACGCGTTGAGCCAGAACCTGATACAGCGCGCGGCTTAATACATTTTTCTCAACGTCGCGACCCGCACGCATCATGTCTTCCGCGGTGTAGGTGTGATCCACATGAATTACGTCCTGCATAATGATTGGGCCTTCATCGAGGTTATCATTCACGTAGTGGGCTGTTGCACCGATGATCTTCACACCGCGCTCATAAGCCTGATGGTAAGGGCGAGCGCCAATAAACGCTGGCAGGAATGAATGGTGAATATTGATAATCTTATTCGGGAAGCGTGAAACAAACGTTGGTGTTAGAACGCGCATGTATTTTGCCAGCACGACATAGTCAGGTTGGTGCGCGTCGATAGCGTCGGCCATTTTCAGGTCATGTTCGTCACGCGTTAAACCTTCGTGGCTGACCAGCTCAAACGGGATATCAAACCGTTCAACCAAAGGTCGCAGCGTCTCGTGGTTGCCGATCACAGCGGCGATTTCAACATCCAGCCCGCCATAATTGGCCTTCATTAACAGGTCACCCAGACAATGTGCTTCCTTGGTGACCAAAATGACGATACGGCGGCGTCCTGCTGGCGTTAATTCACGAATGGATCCATCTGGAAGGGCACTATCCAGATCGGCAAGCAGCGTGACGTCGTTAAAAATACCCTCCAGTTCGGTACGCATAAAAAAGCGCCCGGTCCGGTGGTCCACGAACTCATTGTTCTGCACGATGTTCAGTTCATGCTTGTAACAGATATTCGTAATGCGCGCGATCAGACCTTTTTGGTCCGGACAAATAGTACGCAGCACTTTTCGTTGTAATGAATGCATTTGCAGCGGTGATCCTGTTGAGAATGTTTGCAAAATTGATACTGTCGGGCGTTGATTAGCCGCAGCACTTTTTAAATTTTTTACCGGAGCCACAAGGGCAGGTATCGTTTCGTCCAATTTGAGGGCGTGTACCGTCTATATAGTACCACTGACCGTTTTCTTTTAAAAAACGAGAGCGCTCGATAATTGCACCTGTTTTACCTTGTTCAGAAAATCGCGCAACAAAGCTGACATAGCCGATATTTTCTGTGTCTGCCGTTTGTTGTTCAAAAACGGTCAGCCCGAGCCATTCAGTGTGGCTAAATCCTGCGATAATGTCGTCGCGAAACGCGGCTGCATGACAGTCCGGATGCCAGGTCTTGATAAGGTAATCTGCGTCTTTCATCACAAAAGCACAGTAACGAGAACGCATGAGGTGTGACGGCGTAGGTGCTACTTGCGCGCCGGACACATAACGGTAGCAACATAGGCTATACTCGACAGCGCTACCACAGGGACAAAGCTGAGACACAAAGTACTCCCTGGAATAAAAAAACGGCGTAAAAACGCCAGGGTAGCACTATGTTAACTGAGCGGTAGCGATGTTGCTACGTCTGCAAGCCAGGGGAAGTTTGTACGTACAATGAGAAAAATAAAAATTGGGCTGGCGCTAGGTTCCGGCGCGGCGCGAGGTTGGTCGCATATTGGCGTTATTAAAGCCCTAAAGCATATGGGCATTGATGTTGATATTGTGGCAGGGTGCTCCATTGGTTCGCTGGTTGGTGCAGCCTACGCATGCAATAAGTTACCTGCTCTCGAACAATGGGTTTGTTCTTTCAGCTATTGGGATGTCTTACGTCTGATGGATCTCTCGTGGCGCAGGGGCGGTTTACTGCGTGGTGAACGGGTATTCAATCAGTACCGTAATGTCATGCCGGTAGAAGCAATTGAGCAATGCACTCGCCGTTTCGCAACTGTGGCTACTAATCTGAGTACGGGTCGGGAGCTCTGGTTCACGGAAGGTGATTTGCACCTGGCTGTTCGGGCCTCCTGCAGTATTCCTGGTCTGATGTCCCCTGTAGCGCATAATGGTTACTGGCTGGTCGATGGCGCGGTGGTGAATCCCGTTCCTGTATCCTTAACTCGCGCGCTGGGCGCTGACATCGTTATTGCCGTCGATCTGCAACACGATGCGCATCTTATGCAGCAAGATTTACTCTCCTTTAACGTCAGCAGTGATGCCGAAACGGGTGATGATGTCGACGCGCTTTCATGGCGTGCCCGACTGAAAGAGCGCTTGAGCAACATAACTGCCAGGCGTGCGGTAACCGCGCCGACGGCGATGGAGATCATGACGACTTCTATTCAGGTTCTGGAAAACCGTCTGAAACGTAACCGCATGGCCGGTGACCCGCCAGATATCCTGATCCAGCCGTTTTGTCCGCAAATATCAACGCTGGATTTTCACCGCGCCAGCGCAGCAATTGCTGCTGGACAACTGGCGGTCGAGAAGAAAATGGATGAGCTTCTACCCCTGGTGAAAACCAACATCTAACGCATTTTTTATCAACACTTAAGCAAATTCTGACAGGCGTGAGTAGCAATAGCATGCCACTATTTACTAAAGCCAGTCAGGGGGGAGAATATGACGCAGCCATTGGTCGGAAAACAGATTCTTATCGTTGAGGATGAGCCGGTATTTCGCTCACTCATGGACTCATGGTTTTCCTCTTTGGGAGCGACAACGGCGGTAGCTGGCGATGGACTTGAAGCACTTGAATTACTCGGGCACTTTAACCCCGACCTGATTATCTGCGACCTGGCTATGCCACGTATGAACGGACTTAAGCTAGTAGAGTATCTGCGTAATCGTGGCGATCAGACCCCAATCCTGGTGATATCAGCGACGGAAAACATGTCTGATATAGCCAAAGCACTGCGATTGGGTGTGGATGATGTGCTGCTAAAGCCGGTCAAGGACCTGAACCGCCTGCGCGAAACCGTCTTTGCGTGTCTGTATCCGAATATGTTTAATTCACGCGTGGAAGAAGAAGAGCGGCTGTTTCGTGACTGGGATGCGATGGTTGGTGATCCTGCCGCTGCAGCGAAGCTGTTGCAAGAATTACAGCCTCCTGTGTCGCAAGTTATTTCACGATGTCGGATCAACTATCGTCAATTGGTAGCCGCCGATCAACCGGGGCTGGTACTGGATATTGCACCGCTATCGGACCATGACCTTGCGTTTTATTGTCTGGATGTGACGCGGGCAGGGGATAATGGCGTTCTGGCAGCATTGTTACTGCGGGCGCTATTTAACGGTTTGCTGCAGGAACAGCTCGCGCATCAAAATCAACGATTGCCGGAGCTCGGTGCGTTATTGAAACAGGTTAACCATTTATTGCGCCAGGCTAATTTGCCCGGACAATTCCCTTTGCTGGTGGGTTATTACCACAGCGGATTAAAAAACCTGATTCTGGTATCAGCAGGGCTGAATGCGACATTAAATACAGGTTCCCACAATGTACAAATCAGCAATGGCGTTCCGTTGGGAACCTTAGGGAATGCGTATCTTAATCAACTGAGCCAACGTTGCGAATCCTGGCAATGCCAAATTTGGGGGGCAGGTGGTCGCCTGCGCCTGATGTTGTCTGCAGAATGAACAACCGAGTGGCGTGAGAATGAAATTGGCTCACCCCCCTCATGCTGTGAGTGCTACTATCAGCGCCAGATTTATTCGTATTTATCTTAATTATACCGACGCGCGTCCTTTTCAGACCAGAAGCTTGTCGCGGTACTGATATACTTGGATGCGATACAGATTGATGAACACGTTCAATACATGAACAGTCCAGGAGAGTTTTAAATGGCTGCCCTTAATTCAAAAGTCAAAAAGGCCGTTATCCCGGTTGCGGGATTAGGAACCAGGATGTTACCGGCTACGAAAGCAATCCCGAAAGAGATGCTACCGTTGGTTGATAAGCCATTAATTCAGTACGTCGTAAACGAATGTATTGCTGCGGGCATCACTGAAATTGTACTTGTAACTCACTCGTCTAAAAATTCGATTGAAAACCACTTCGATACCAGCTTTGAACTTGAAGCTATGCTGGAAAAACGTGTAAAACGCCAGCTTCTGGAAGAAGTGCAATCTATTTGTCCGCCACATGTCACTATTATGCAGGTGCGTCAGGGACTGGCCAAAGGTCTGGGCCACGCGGTATTGTGCGCGCACCCGGTGGTTGGCGATGAGCCCGTTGCGGTTATCTTGCCGGATGTCATTCTTGACGAATACGAATCTGATTTATCACGCGACAACCTTGCCGAAATGATTCATCGTTTCGATGAAACAGGCAGCAGCCAGATTATGGTTGAGCCGGTAGAAGATGTTACCGCTTATGGTGTTGTTGATTGTAAAGGCGTTGAATTAGCGCCGGGCGAAAGCGTACCGATGGTTGGCGTTGTTGAAAAGCCGAAAGCGAATGTGGCGCCATCTAATCTGGCCGTCGTGGGGCGTTACGTCCTTAGCGCGGATATCTGGCCTCTGCTGGCAAAAACGCCTCCGGGAGCCGGTGACGAAATTCAGCTGACTGATGCTATCGATATGCTGATTGAAAAAGAAACGGTTGAAGCTTATCACATGAAGGGCAAAAGCCATGACTGTGGTAATAAGCTGGGCTATATGCAGGCGTTCGTTGAATATGGTATTCGCCATAATACTCTCGGCGCTGAATTTAAAGCCTGGCTGGAAGATGAGATGGGTATTAAGAAGTAACCTGCTGGTATTATCAGGTCTGAACGGTGCTGTTAATCCAGCACCGTTTTTTTATACCTGAACTGGGTAGGGACTGTGCGAAGTACAGGTAAAAAAAATCCCGCCACTGGCGGGATTTTAAGCAAACTATTTCTGAATTATTCTTTGATTAAGAAATCGTCCAGTTGTTTACCTTGTTCTTCCATCGCTTTTTTGATCACTGCCGGTGTACGACCCTGACCAGTCCAGGTTTTAGTTTCACCGTTTTCGTCAACATAGCTATATTTAGCCGGACGTGCAGCGCGTTTAGCTTTGGTGCCAGATTTAACAGCAGCCATGCTATTCAGCAGTTCGTTCGGGTCAATGCCGTCAGCGATCAGCATTTCACGATATTGTTGCAGTTTACGAGTACGTTCTTCAACTTCAGCAGCTGCAGCGCTTTCTTCTTCACGGCGCTCGCTAACAACAACTTCTAATTTTTCCAGCATTTCTTCAAGCGTTTCCAGAGTACATTCTCTTGCCTGCGCACGAAGAGTACGGATGTTGTTCAGAATTTTAAGTGCTTCGCTCATTGTAGTAATCTCAAACTTATATTGGGGGTGGTTTGTTGAGCTAATAATAGAGCGATAAATTCAGTTGTGCAATAGCCAGGAATGTAAGGAATTCAAAATTGCGCTTTATTTAGTATCAGAATTAATTCATCTGTCTTAAATTCTCCGCGACGTTGGGCATAAAAAAGGCTTATTGGTGAGGGGGCTTCTCAGCTGCTGAGAGTAAAAATTCAAGATTCAGGTCACATTTTATGGTGTGCAAATAGTATCTCTTTGCAGTGATTTCAACCTTTTGTATTAGTTTTGCTTACATGAATTCGCTAATACATGGCGACAGTGGGTAGATTCAATAACAATAAGGGAAGGGTTTCTTTATTGCCGTAAGAAGATAAGAGGTATGGATAAATTTCATGAGCACTATTTGTGAAAGAGTGTGTATATACCCGTCCAGTTTCAGGCTACCTGGGCTATGACTGGAGTGTACTCACGCTCCCATGTCACTTAAAGGATCGGTTATTTAGGCGACACTGAGCGAGTCTGAACGCCTATTTATACGCCTATGCAGGCAACGCTACACCGACACGTTCGTGAAATATGGTACAATCCTGCCCATATTTATTTCCCCGGGTGAGGGCCTACGGTCAATGGCACAGCTATATTTTTACTATTCTGCAATGAATGCCGGTAAGTCGACTGCATTGCTGCAATCTTCGTACAATTATCAGGAACGTGGGATGCGTGCCGTGGTATATACAGCGGAAATTGATGACCGCTTTGGTGCTGGAAAAGTAAGTTCACGTATAGGTCTGTCGTCACCTGCAAAATTGTTTAACCAAAATTCATCATTGTTCGAAGAGATTCGGGCTGAGAATGAGCAGCAAAGAATTCACTGTGTACTGGTTGATGAGTCGCAGTTTCTGACTCGACAGCAGGTTTATGAATTATCTGAAGTTGTCGATCAGCTGGATATTCCCGTGTTGTGCTACGGCTTGCGTACCGATTTTCGTGGTGAGTTATTTGGCGGCAGCGAATACCTGTTGGCGTGGTCAGATAAACTGGTTGAATTAAAAACCATTTGTTTCTGTGGGCGTAAGGCCAGTATGGTGTTGCGTCTTGATCAGGCAGGACGACCTTATAACGAGGGCGAACAGGTGGTGATTGGCGGGAACGAACGCTATGTATCGGTATGCCGTAAGCATTATAAGCAAGCACAGTCTGAGGGCTCTCTGACGGCGATACAAGAACGACACAACCACGATTAACTCTACGCGCTTCTGGGCGCTTATTAGCACAGGGTAGGCTGCGCATTCGCTAATGTTCGCTACCCTGTAAGACACTCTCCTGACGCTATTCTCGCATCCTCCTAAGCATCCTTTTACAGGTTCACCCTTTAAACGTCGCTGAATTGGTCATGTATCGATTCTGATAACGTAAGATGTAAAAAAACGGCCCCAATTCGGGACCGTTTATGGTGAAACTAAAACTTATCTGGATGAATTAAGCGGATTTCTTCGCTTTCTTCTCAGCTTTCGGAGCAGCTACTGCTTCAGTCTTAACGGCGGTTTGATCTTCGCTGTATTCACGACCGTAGTAGGTATCCATCAGGATCTGTTTCAGTTCAGAAATCAGCGGGTAACGCGGGTTAGCACCGGTACACTGGTCATCAAACGCATCTTCAGACAGTTTGTCCACGTGTGCCAGGAAGTCAGCTTCCTGAACGCCAGCTTCACGGATAGACTTAGGAATACCCAGTTCAGCTTTGATTTCTTCCAGCCAGCCCAGCAGTTTCTGGATTTTTGCAGCAGTACGGTCGCCCGGTGCGCTCAGACCCAGATGGTCTGCGATTTCAGCGTAGCGACGACGAGCCTGTGGACGGTCGTACTGGCTGAATGCAGTCTGTTTAGTCGGGTTGTCGTTTGCGTTATAACGAATAACGTTGCTGATCAGCAGGGCGTTCGCCAGACCGTGAGGAATGTGGAACTGAGAACCCAGCTTGTGCGCCATTGAGTGACATACACCCAGGAAGGCGTTAGCAAACGCAATACCGGCGATGGTTGCTGCACTGTGTACACGCTCACGCGCTACCGGGTTCTTAGAACCTTCGTGGTAGGACGCTGGCAGGTTTTCTTTCAGCAGTTTCAGCGCTTGCAGAGCCTGACCGTCGGAGAACTCAGAAGCCAGCACGGATACGTAAGCTTCCAGAGCGTGAGTGACGGCATCCAGGCCACCGAACGCACACAGGGACTTAGGCATATCCATCACCAGGTTGGCGTCAACAATAGCCATGTCCGGAGTCAGCGCATAGTCTGCCAGCGGATATTTCTGACCAGTTGCATCGTCAGTAACAACCGCAAACGGAGTAACTTCAGAACCGGTACCAGAAGTGGTGGTGACGGCAACCATCTTCGCTTTTACGCCCATTTTCGGGAACTTGTAGATACGTTTACGGATGTCCATAAAGCGCAGTGCCAGTTCTTCGAAGTGGGTTTCTGGGTGTTCGTACATAACCCACATGATTTTCGCGGCATCCATCGGGGAACCGCCACCCAGCGCGATGATCACGTCTGGTTTAAAGGAGTTAGCCAGCTCAGCACCTTTGCGTACAACGGTCAGAGTTGGGTCAGCTTCAACTTCAAAGAACACTTCGGTTTCAACGCCAGCAGCTTTCAGCACGGAGGTGATCTGGTCAGCATAGCCATTGTTAAACAGGAAGCGGTCGGTCACGATCAGCGCACGTTTGTGACCATCGGTAATCACTTCATCCAGTGCGATTGGCAGAGAGCCACGACGGAAGTAGATAGATTTCGGAAGTTTGTGCCACAACATGTTTTCAGCTCGTTTAGCAACGGTTTTCTTGTTGATCAGGTGCTTAGGACCAACGTTTTCAGAGATGGAGTTACCACCCCAGGAACCACAACCCAGAGTCAGGGAAGGCGCGAGTTTAAAGTTGTACAGGTCACCGATACCACCCTGAGAAGCTGGGGTGTTAATCAGGATACGTGCGGTTTTCATCATCTGACCGAAGTAAGCAACACGTTCTGGCTGGTTGTCTTGGTCGGTGTACAGGCAAGAGGTATGACCGATACCGCCCATCGCAACCAGTTTTTCAGCTTTAATAACGGCGTCTTCGAAGTCTTTCGCACGGTACATTGCCAGCGTCGGAGACAATTTTTCGTGAGCGAACGGTTCGCTTTCGTCAACAACTGTCACTTCACCGATCAAAATCTTAGTGGTTTCTGGTACGGAGAAGCCTGCCAGTTCAGCAATTTTGTATGCCGGCTGACCAACGATAGCCGCGTTCAGCGCGCCATTTTTCAGGATAACGTCCTGAACGGCTTTCAGCTCTTTGCCTTGCAGCATGTAGCCGCCGTGAGTCGCGAAACGCTCACGTACTGCATCGTATACAGAATCAACAACGACAACGGACTGTTCAGAAGCACAAATCACGCCGTTATCGAAAGTTTTAGACATCAGAACAGATGCAACAGCACGTTTGATATCAGCGGTTTCATCGATAACTACAGGGGTGTTACCTGCGCCTACACCGATTGCCGGTTTACCGGAGCTGTATGCTGCTTTAACCATGCCTGGACCACCGGTCGCAAGGATCAGGTTGATGTCCGGGTGGTGCATCAGTGCGTTTGACAGTTCTACGGAAGGTTGATCGATCCAGCCGATCAGATCTTTCGGTGCGCCAGCAGCAATTGCTGCCTGCAGAACGATATCAGCAGCTTTGTTAGTGGCATCTTTAGCACGCGGATGCGGAGAGAAGATGATGGCGTTACGCGTCTTCAGGCTGATCAGTGATTTGAAGATTGCAGTAGAAGTCGGGTTAGTGGTTGGAACGATACCGCAGATGATACCAATCGGTTCAGCGATGGTAATGGTACCGAAAGTGTGGTCTTCAGCCAGCACACCACAGGTTTTTTCGTCTTTATATGCGTTATAAATGTATTCGGAAGCAAAGTGGTTTTTAATCACTTTATCTTCGACGATGCCCATGCCAGATTCAGCAACGGCCATTTTCGCGAGAGGGATTCGAGCGTCTGCGGCAGCCAGAGCGGCGGCACGGAAGATTTTGTCAACCTGTTCTTGAGTGAAACTGGCATATTCACGCTGGGCTTTTTTTACGCGCTCTACAAGTGCGTTAAGTTCAGCGACATTAGTAACAGCCATAATGCTCTCCTGATAATGTTAAACTTTTTTAGTAAATCATCTGCTCGATACGAGAGTATAGACAGATCGACGAAAATTTGTGTAACGTTTTGAAAATCAAACGGTTAATTAACGTCCACTTTACCTTGATTTACTAAAAGAGCTTATACGCTAGCGCCACTTAATTCTAACGCGCTACCTCCAGGTGGCGTAAGCAAGATTACTCACTTCTGAGTAGTAATTGCGTGATCTGGATCAAAATTTCGCAAAGCTGACACCTTTCAGCAGGCCCTTTTAGCGTTTATCGGTAAGTGTTAATAAATTGATGGGGTGAATGTCATTAACATTAGCATATTTAATACATATTAATAACACTAAGTATTGGAAGTGTATTTACGTAGATATACACAGATAGAAGGTGAAGTATGCTGACAAAAGGCGTATCTTCAGCGCGGATTTTATCAATTTTTATGACTCATTTTATCCGGCTAACGCTTCGGAGCTAACCGTGATCCAAACGCTATTTGATTTTCCTGTCTATTTTAAGTTTTTCATTGGGTTATTCGCATTGGTTAACCCGGTCGGGATCATCCCTGTCTTTATCAGTATGACCAGCTATCAAACGGCTGCTGCGCGAAATAAAACCAACCTTACGGCAAACCTGTCGGTTGCCATCATCCTGTGGACTTCGCTGTTCCTTGGTGACGGTATTCTGCAGCTCTTCGGTATCTCGATAGATTCGTTCAGGATTGCCGGCGGCATTCTGGTGGTGACTATCGCAATGTCGATGATTAGCGGAAAACTGGGCGAAGATAAGCAAAACAAACAGGAAAAATCAGAAACAGCAATCCGCGAAAGTATCGGCGTAGTGCCGCTGGCATTGCCGCTTATGGCGGGGCCAGGGGCGATAAGCTCAACTATTGTTTGGGGTACGCGTTATCACAGTGCGATTAACCTGTTTGGTTTTTTTGTGGCGATTGCGTTGTTTGCCCTGTGCTGTTGGGGACTTTTTCGCATGGCACCGTGGCTGGTACGGCTGCTGGGCCAAACCGGTATCAACGTCATTACGCGTATTATGGGGTTGTTGTTAATGGCCTTAGGGATCGAATTCATTGTGACTGGAATCAAGTCCATTTTCCCCGGTTTACTTGCCTGATATTCCTCTTCGGCATCAACGGAGCCTCTTTCGGCTCCGTTTCCATTCGTTATTAGTAAAACTTCTCACTAAAGTTGAAAATCAGCATAGAAATATAAAAATATCTGATGGTTATTCATTAATTTATTCATTGATTTTATGGATATAACACTCAATGGTCCACCAGAGGGATCCCGATGTCACTGTTATTTTATTAACATCATACTCTGGGGCTTGCTGAAGGATTATCGAAATGTTATTAGTTATTTCAGCGTTTTTTTTAGATGAATGTGCTAATTAATAACCAATTGTTAAATTTATGTGCATTTTGGCGTGGTGTTGACACAGGACTGGGGAGTTAACACTGCGCGTTATGCAATATATTGATTTTTATCGTTTTATTGTCATAATCTTTCATTCGTAAGACTTTTTTAGTGAGATTTATTTCCAATAAAAGAGAATTGGTTAACAAATTTGTAAAATGTATTGGCGGTTAAGAAACGCATTTGATACTTTCCGGCCAGGTATTATGCAGAAGAATTCACGTTGATGAGAATCATTTTCAATTAGTTTCTCTCAACAGGGTAATAGCGTGTTTCCGGCAGGGGAGGCACGTAGATAATCGACGCAAGGCGATCATACGAATCGCCAGAAATAAATAAAGTCGGTGATAGCAAGCAGTAAAACAAGAAACTACCTGACGGCAGAAAATCTCCGGTGCCGTACAGGGATCCTGACAGGATTAACAGTCTGGTTAAAAAACCAGCCATAATAATGAGGGAGTACAAACACAATGACTAACATCACTAAAAAAAGTTTAGTAGCTGCGGGGATCCTAACTGCGCTAATCGCTGGGAATGTTGCTACGGCGGCAGTTGTGCCAGCAGGTGTGCAGCTTGCTGAAAAGCAGACTCTGGTGCGTAATAACGGTTCGGAAGTTCAGTCACTCGATCCACATAAAATCGAAGGTGTACCTGAATCCAATATCAACCGTGACCTGTTTGAAGGTTTATTAATCAGCGATGTCGATGGCAAACCATCGCCTGGCGTAGCTGAAAAGTGGGAAAATAAAGACTTTAAGGTGTGGACATTCCATCTGCGTAAAGACGCTAAATGGTCTGACGGCACGCCTGTTACCGCGCAAGATTTCGTGTATAGCTGGCAACGCCTGGCTAATCCAAATACCGCGTCACCGTACGCCAGTTATTTACAGTACGGTCACATTGTAAATATTGACGATATTATCGCCGGCAAAAAGCCGATCACCGATCTCGGTGTCAAAGCTCTCGACGATCATACATTTGAAGTCACCCTGAGCGAGCCTGTTCCTTATTTCTACAAATTGCTTGTGCACTCATCCGTTTCTCCGGTTCCTAAAGCAGCGGTTGAAAAATACGGTGAGAAATGGACCCAGCCCTCTAACATCGTCACCAACGGCGCCTATAAGCTGAAAGACTGGGTGGTCAACGAGCGCATTGTACTTGAGCGTAACACCAACTACTGGGACAACGCCAAAACGGTTATTAACCAGGTTACCTACCTGCCAATTTCTTCTGAAGTGACTGACGTTAACCGCTATCGCAGCGGCGAAATCGACATGACCTATAACAACATGCCGATCGAGTTATTCCAGAAACTGAAAAAAGAGATCCCGAACGAAGTTCACGTTGACCCGTATCTGTGCACCTATTATTACGAAATCAACAACCAGAAAGCACCGTTCAACGATGTTCGTGTTCGTACCGCCCTGAAACTGGCGTTGGATCGTGACATTATCGTCAACAAAGTTAAAAACCAGGGGGACCTGCCGGCGTATAGCTTTACCCCTCCTTACACCGATGGCGCGAAACTGGTTGAACCAGAGTGGTTCAAATGGTCTCAGGAAAAACGTAATGAAGAAGCGAAAAAACTGCTGGCTGAAGCCGGGTATACCGCTGAAAAACCGTTGACCTTTGACCTGCTGTATAACACCTCAGACCTGCATAAAAAGCTGGCCATCGCTGCGGCATCTATCTGGAAGAAAAATCTGGGCGCCAACGTGAAGCTGGAAAACCAGGAATGGAAAACGTTCCTCGATACGCGCCATCAGGGTAACTATGATGTTTCGCGTGCGGGCTGGTGTGCGGATTACAACGAACCAACATCCTTCCTGAATATGGTGCTGTCTGACAGCTCCAACAACACCGTCCACTATAAGAGCCCGGCGTTTGATAAGCTGATTGCGGATACGCTGAAAGTGACTGATGAAGCGCAGCGCAGCGAACTGTATTCGAAAGCGGAACAGCAGCTGGATAAAGATTCTGCGATTGTACCGGTTTATTACTATGTTAACGCCCGCCTGGTAAAACCATGGGTTGGCGGATACTCCGGTAAAGACCCGATGGATAATATCCACGTTAAAGACTTGTATATTATCAAGCATTAATGGCAAGACGTGGGGCAATCATTTTGCCCCACAGTGTCTTTTTTCTTCGAACTATTAACACCGCTTTACCTGAACGTCGGGGTAGAAGAGGTGTAAAGGCACACGCCAGAAGGTACGGGCAATGTTAAAATTTATATTACGTCGCTGTCTGGAAGCGATTCCGACGCTGTTTATACTTATTACGATTTCATTCTTTATGATGCGCCTTGCGCCGGGAAGTCCATTCACCGGGGAACGTGCGTTACCGCCAGAGGTACTGGCTAATATCGAAGCGAAATATCATCTTAACGATCCTATCTCGACGCAGTACTTCAGCTACCTCAAGCAGCTGGCGCATGGCGATTTTGGGCCATCTTTTAAATATAAAGACTATACGGTAAACGACCTTGTGGCATCGAGCTTTCCGGTTTCTGCGAAGCTGGGAGCTGCGGCCTTTATTCTGGCGGTCCTCGTTGGCGTTAGCGCTGGGGTGATAGCCGCGCTGAAACAGAATACGCGCTGGGACTACACGGTGATGGGGGTGGCAATGACCGGGGTGGTTATCCCCAGTTTCGTGGTCGCTCCCTTATTGGTCATGATATTTGCCATAACCTTGAAATGGCTGCCCGGAGGCGGCTGGAATGGCGGGGCGTTGAAATTTATGATCCTGCCGATGGTGGCCTTGTCACTGGCTTATATCGCCAGTATCGCCCGTATTACCCGCGGTTCGATGATTGAAGTGCTGCACTCTAACTTTATTCGTACCGCGCGCGCTAAAGGGTTGCCGATGCGGCGGATTATTTTCCGCCATGCGTTAAAACCTGCGCTGTTGCCTGTGCTGTCCTATATGGGACCAGCATTTGTCGGCATTATTACCGGTTCGATGGTTATTGAAACCATCTATGGTTTGCCGGGCATTGGCCAACTGTTCGTCAATGGCGCGTTAAACCGCGACTATTCGCTGGTCCTGAGCCTCACCATACTGGTAGGGACGCTGACCATCGTGTTTAACGCGATTGTTGACGTGCTGTATGCCGTTATCGACCCGAAAATTCGTTACTGATACTGGAGCTCGCTATGATGTTAAGTAAGAAAAACAGCGAAGCGCTGGAGAATTTCAGTGAAAAGCTGGAGGTCGAGGGCCGCAGTCTGTGGCAGGACGCGCGTCGACGCTTTATGCATAACCGCGCGGCGGTAGCAAGCCTGGTAGTGCTGGTGATTATTGCGCTGTTTGTGACGCTGGCGCCGATGCTGTCGCAGTTTACCTACTTCGATACCGACTGGGGTATGATGTCCAGCGCGCCGGATACGGAATCTGGACACTATTTCGGCACCGACTCGTCAGGTCGAGACCTGCTGGTTCGTGTGGCGATTGGCGGTCGCATCTCGTTGATGGTCGGCATTGCCGCGGCGTTGGTCGCGGTAGTTGTCGGCACGCTATACGGTTCTCTGTCGGGCTACCTCGGCGGTAAAATCGACTCCGTGATGATGCGTCTGCTGGAAATCCTCAACTCCTTCCCGTTCATGTTCTTCGTGATTCTGCTGGTCACTTTCTTTGGGCAAAATATCCTGCTGATTTTTGTCGCTATTGGGATGGTATCCTGGCTGGATATGGCGCGTATCGTGCGTGGACAAACGCTGAGTCTCAAGCGCAAAGAGTTTATTGAAGCAGCGCAAGTGGGTGGGGTATCTACCGTGCGCATCGTTATCCGTCATATTGTGCCGAACGTGCTGGGCGTGGTGGTGGTGTACGCTTCGTTGCTGGTGCCCAGCATGATCCTGTTTGAATCCTTCCTGAGCTTTTTGGGATTAGGGACGCAGGAGCCATTAAGTAGCTGGGGGGCGTTGCTGAGTGATGGTGCCAACTCGATGGAAGTCTCACCATGGCTGCTGCTGTTCCCGGCAGGCTTCCTGGTGGTCACTTTGTTCTGTTTTAACTTTATTGGCGATGGCCTGCGTGATGCCCTCGACCCGAAAGACCGTTAAGGAGTGCAGCCATGAGCGTAATTGAAACCTCAACCGCGCCGCTCGCGCAACAACAGGCTAACGCACTGCTGAACGTTAAAGATCTGCGCGTGACGTTTGCCACCCCCGACGGCGATGTGACTGCGGTAAACGATTTAAACTTTTCTCTGCGAGCTGGAGAAACGCTGGGTATTGTTGGGGAATCCGGTTCAGGGAAATCGCAAACGGCTTTTGCCCTGATGGGCCTGCTGGCGGCAAATGGCCGTATCGGAGGTTCCGCAACCTTCAACGGACGTGAAATTCTGAATTTACCGGAACGAGAGTTGAACAAACTGCGCGCCGAGCAAATCTCGATGATTTTCCAGGACCCGATGACCTCTCTCAATCCGTACATGCGAGTCGGCGAGCAGTTGATGGAAGTTCTCATGCTGCATAAAGGCATGAGCAAAGCGGAAGCCTTTGAAGAATCGGTCAGAATGCTGGATGCGGTGAAAATGCCGGAAGCGCGTAAGCGTATGAAAATGTATCCGCATGAATTCTCCGGCGGGATGCGTCAGCGTGTAATGATCGCCATGGCACTGTTGTGCAGGCCTAAATTACTGATAGCCGATGAGCCGACTACTGCGCTCGATGTTACGGTACAGGCGCAAATCATGACCCTGCTGAATGAACTGAAAAGCGAATTCAACACTGCGATTATCATGATCACCCACGATCTGGGAGTAGTTGCCGGTATTTGCGATAAAGTTTTGGTGATGTACGCCGGACGTACCATGGAATATGGCAGTGCGCGGGATGTCTTTTATAAGCCCGTTCATCCGTATTCGATTGGTTTGCTGAATGCCGTACCTCGTCTGGATGCCGAAGGGGAAGAGATGCTGACTATTCCGGGCAACCCGCCGAACCTGTTGCGTCTACCAAAAGGCTGTCCATTCCAGCCGCGTTGCCCGCATGCGATGGAAATCTGTAGCAGTGCTCCGCCACTGGAAGAGTTTAGTCCGGGCCGCCTGCGCGCCTGCTTTAAACCGGTGGAGGAACTGGTATGAATGCGGTCACCGAACAACGAAAAGTGCTCCTTGAAATTGCCGATCTTAAAGTCCATTTCGACATTAAAGACGGCAAGCAGTGGTTCTGGCAGCCGTCTAAAACCCTGAAAGCGGTTGATGGCGTGACTCTGCGACTGTATGAAGGTGAAACCCTGGGCGTGGTCGGCGAATCAGGCTGTGGAAAATCGACTTTTGCCCGTGCGATTATTGGCCTGGTGAAAGCCACCGATGGAAAAGTCGCCTGGCTGGGTAAAGATTTGCTGGGCATGAAACCCGATGAGTGGCGGGAAGTGCGTAGCGATATTCAGATGATTTTCCAGGATCCGCTGGCATCATTGAACCCGCGCATGACCATCGGTGAAATCATTGCCGAACCGCTGCGGACTTATCATCCGAACCTGTCTGGTCAGGAAGTCCGCGACCGTGTGAAGGCGATGATGATGAAGGTGGGGTTGCTGCCAAATCTGATTAACCGCTACCCGCATGAGTTTTCCGGCGGTCAGTGTCAGCGTATTGGTATTGCCCGGGCGCTGATCCTCGAGCCGAAGCTGATTATTTGCGATGAACCGGTTTCGGCGCTGGACGTATCCATTCAGGCCCAGGTGGTGAACCTGTTACAACAGCTCCAGCGTGAAATGGGATTATCGTTAATCTTCATTGCTCACGACCTGGCGGTGGTGAAACATATCTCCGATCGCGTGCTGGTCATGTATCTCGGACACGCGGTGGAATTAGGGACTTATGATGAGGTGTACCATAATCCGCTGCACCCTTATACCAAAGCGTTGATGTCTGCAGTGCCGATTCCCGACCCGGATCAGGAAAGGAACAAGGTTATCCAGTTGCTGGAAGGCGAATTGCCGTCGCCGATTAATCCTCCTTCCGGCTGCGTGTTCCGTACGCGCTGCCCGATTGCCGGACCGGAATGCGCAAAAACCCGCCCGGTTCTCGAAGGAAGTTTCCGTCACGCAGTTTCCTGCCTGAAAGTAGACCCGCTATAATCCAGAGGGCTGACAAAGGTCAGCCCTTCTTTTTGGTGAGGTATATGTGTCAGGTTTAGTCTCTTCTGTCCGCCGCGCGCTCTATCGCAAATTATTCGATTTAAACACCCGTTCAGGGCGTCGCTTTGAAGGTATGTGCGCGCTGTTCGCCTTGCTCAGCGTTATTGTTATCTTCATTGAGTCCGGGGTCGGGACGCAATACCATTTAACCTTTGAGGAATGGCGCATTTTTGTCTGGCTGGAGATCTTTATTACTCTGGTCTTTACCCTCGAATATTTTCTTCGCTTATGCAGCTGGGCCAATCCCGCAAAATATGTGTTTAGCTTCTGGGGGATTATCGATCTGGCCACCATTTTACCGCTGTACGTGATGTGGCTATGGCCTGAAATCAGTCTGAGCTATGTCTTCGCCTGGCGAGCGATGCGTGTCCTGCGCGTCTTGCGTATTCTCAAGCTGCTGCGTTTTATGCCTTCTCTGCGAGTGTTCTGGAATGCGTTAAAAAGCGCCCGTCATCAACTGATGTTGTTCTATTCCTTTATTGCCATTCTGATGGTTGTTTTCGGCGCGATGATGTATCTGATAGAAGGGCCCAAATATGGCTTTACTACGCTGAATGCGTCTGTGTATTGGGCTATTGTTACGGTCACCACCGTCGGCTACGGTGACATTACACCGCACACGCCGTTGGGACGCATGGTGGCGTCAGTGCTTATCCTGATTGGATACTCTGTGATTGCGATACCGACCGGATTGATAACTACACACATGAGCAGTGCGTTCCAACAGCGCGGATATCAGCGTAGATGCCCACAGTGTCAGCAGGCGCAGCATGAACATAGTGCGCAGTTTTGTAACCGCTGCGGAAGTAAACTGCCGGGCTAAAAATGAAAAAAGCTGCGAGAGCAGCTTTTTTGTTTGTTACTCGCGCCAGAGAATATGGCAGAGTTTGTGATCTTTTTCGCGACATAATAAAACGCGCGCAAAAATATCGTTAATCTCGCCGTCTTCTGTATCTGCCAGACCAATCACCACTTCGGCAAAGAAGTCAGGGTTCAGGTCAAAATCAACATGCTCCTGCCAGTCTTCTGCCGGGTCGAATAACTCGGCACCACCGCGCTCTTCAAACTGTAAATTGAACAGAATGATGTCGGCTGGATCCAGGTTGTCCGCAGCCAGTTCAAGAAAAATATCGTAAGCCTGCTCAAGCGTTTCGTCTTCAGTCAGGCGATTGTTCAAATCCATATCCATAATGACTACCTGTTTACTGTCTGATGGGCACGTTTTACAGCAACGGACTAAAGAAGTAAAACAGTCGCTCAGCGATCCGCTGCCAGAGTGGTCGTTTTACCCACAAACGGGCATCAAGCAGACGAGAACGCGAAATATAATCATCCTGTACTGCCGCGAGATCACCACCGAATCCGGCATCATCAATGACCAGCGTGATTTCAAAATTGAGCCACAGACTTCGCATATCCAGGTTAACGGTACCGACCAGACTCAGCTCGCCATCGACCAGTACGCTCTTGGTGTGCAGTAAGCCACCTTCGAACTGATAGATTTTAACGCCAGCCGCCAGCAGCTCAGTGAAAAAGGCCCGGCTTGCCCAGCCAACCAGCAGGGAATCATTCTTGCGTGGAAGAATAATACTGACGTCGACCCCGCGCTGCGCCGCTGTACAGATCGCGTGCAGCAGATCGTCGCTGGGAACGAAGTAGGGCGTGGTCATAATTAAATATTCACGCGCCGAATAAGCCGCGGTTAACAGCGCCTGATGAATCAAATCTTCAGGGAAACCAGGTCCCGAAGCGATTGTGTGAATGGTGTGGCCGCTGGCCTGCTCAAACGGCATGATATTGACGTCTGGCGGCGGGGGCAGAATGCGCTTGCCGGTCTCAATTTCCCAGTCGCAGGAATAGACGATGCCCATAGCGGTGGCTACCGGACCTTCCATTCTCGCCATCAAATCCACCCATTGCCCGACGCCTGCATCTTGTTTGAAGAAACGCGGATCGACCATGTTCATGCTGCCGGTATAAGCAATATAGTTATCGATCATGATCATTTTGCGGTGCTGACGCAGGTCCATACGGCGTAAAAATACACGCATCAGGTTTACTTTCAGCGCTTCAACAACCTCGATACCCGCGTTACGCATCATCGCGGCCCATGGGCTGCGAAAGAACGCCACGCTACCCGCGGAGTCCAGCATCAGGCGGCAGTGAATTCCACGCCTTGCGGCAGCCATTAATGACTCGGCGACCTGATCGGCCATACCGCCTGGTTGCCAGATGTAGAACACCATCTCGATGTTGTGACGCGCCAGTTGAATATCACGGATCAATGCCTGCATCACGTCCTCTGAACTGGTGAGCAACTGCAATTGATTCCCTTTAACGCCAGCGATTCCCTGACGACGCTCGCACAGCTTAAATAAGGATGACGCGACGCTGCTGTTTTCCTGCGCAAAAATATGCTTACAGGCTTTAAGATCGTTCAGCCACTTGGCCGTTGACGGCCACATTGCCCGGGCGCGTTCGGCGCGACGTTTACCCAGGTGGAGCTCACCGAAGGACAGATAAGCAATGATCCCTACCAATGGCAGAATATAGATGATCAAAAGCCAGGCCATTGCGGAGGGCACTGCGCGTCGTTTCATTAGAATGCGTAATGTTACGCCAGCAATGAGTACCCAGTAACCCAGAATGACCAGCCAACTCACCACGGTGTAGAAGGTTGTCATAAATTTAAAAATCCTTTTGAAAGCGTATTGTTAAGAGTTTACGCATCAGGATTAATCTGGCAAATAAAAACACGGGAAAACCACTGGTCAGCATTCGGTGTGGCGTTATAATGGCCGTTCAGTGACTGAAAGAGTAGTAAACATGAAGCGTAGTAGAACGGAAGTGGGACGCTGGCGGATGCTGCGTCAGGCTAGCCGCCGTAAAGCACGTTGGCTTGAAGGACAATCGCGCCGTAATATGCGTATCCATACCATCAGAAAGTGTATTCTCAACCATCAACGTAACTCGTTGCTGTTTGCGATCCACAACATCTGATCTCAAAAGGGCACCGCTGGCGGTGCCCAATGTCTGCTTTTCGTTTTGTTTTTAAAATACTTTTTTGTATTGTCATTCGGCCTATTTCGAAGAATTCCGCGTAAAAACGTTCTGTTACGCTAAAGCCTTCTATTACCTGCCTTTCGGCCTTCCAATCATCACACTTTGAGTACAAGTGTTACATTGCGGGTAGCTTAGAGCAACGAGTTTTGTGTACACTTTTGCGTACTCAAAAGCCAAATGTGTACCCATTCAATGATCACTGACACAAAGCTCAGGAAGGCCCTTGGCAAGAAGCGCGATGATATCGAAACCATTTCAGATTCTCACGGACTCAACGCAAGGATCAGCCAGGCTGGAAAAGTTTCTTTCTTCTATCGATACAGATGGGCTGGTAAAGCTGTAAAACTCAATGTCGGTGATTATCCAGCAATGAGCATTGCTCAGGCAAGGGAAAGGCGTCAGCAGTTCAGAACGTGGCTAACTGAAGGTTTAGATCCTCGCGAGCAAGTGAAGCTGGAAAAATTATCTCGCGAAGGTTCTATGACAGTGGCTGAAGCCTTCAATTATTGGATCGAGAAACACTGCATCGCGAATCAACTCACAAAGACGGATTATTATCAGCTGGTATTCGCCAAACATATCGCCGAACCGATGCGGAACGTCAAAGTCGATAACTCGACAAAAATGCACTGGATAGATGTATTTGATCAGATTGAAAGCAGGGTAATGGCCCACTATATGCTTTCACTGTGCAAGCGCTCATTCAGGTTCTGTATCAACAGGGGCGTTATATCGACTAACCCGCTTGAGGGGTTGCTACCCACTGATGTCGGGCAAAAGCCGAAAAAGAGAACGCGGCGTCTGGATGATAGTGAACTGGTGGCAATTTATCGCTGGCTGCAAAATCGCATGTCGATTGAGTCCGTATTTCTTGTGAAGTTTATTATGCTGACCGGGTGTAGAACGGCAGAAATTCGATTAAGCGAAAGGTCGTGGTTTAGACTGAATGAAAATGAGTGGATAGTTCCTGCTGGAAGTTACAAAACGCGAGTGCACATGAGAAGGGCTCTTTCTGATGCTGCGGTGGGGGTGGTCAAAAATCATCTTGAGAAGATTAACACAAAACACTTAGTCACCTCACAGCGCTTACTGGATGGTGAAATCAAGGACGTCCCAGTACATCCGCCAGTCGCTTCAAATTACGCAAGGTATATTTGGTCTG
Source organism: Citrobacter sp. RHBSTW-00599 (assembly GCF_013784065.1). Classification (NCBI taxonomy): domain Bacteria; kingdom Pseudomonadati; phylum Pseudomonadota; class Gammaproteobacteria; order Enterobacterales; family Enterobacteriaceae; genus Citrobacter; species Citrobacter sp. RHBSTW-00599. Next base: position 2,362,471 of record NZ_CP056717.1, read on the forward strand.
CTGCGGGAATGGAACCCTGGTCTCTCCATGATATGAGAAGAACGATCGCGACAAACCTTTCAGAACTTGGCTGTCCGCCGCATGTGATTGAAAAACTACTTGGTCATCAGATGGTCGGTGTAATGGCTCACTACAATCTGCACGACTACATCGATGACCAAAAACACTGGCTCCACGTTTGGCAGAGCCATCTTGAAAGTATCATTGGTGAGCCATTCAGTTAATTGGCTGTTTCACACCTTCCCACTCTTTGACTGACTCCGACTTCCAGCGGTTTGGGTTACCAGGAAAATCAGGAGCAGGGAACGGCTTCGCAAAACCCCGCGGCATAGTTTCTGTGCTTTGCCATGACCAAAGGGTTTTACGTGAGATTTTGTATCGACTGGTCAGGTCTGACGTCAGCAAAATATCATCCATCGTTTTTCTCCAATGGCCCGTACTGGGCCATTTATAAAAGTAATATCAACTCACCTGACCCGGCAGCGCTCGCAATCTGCGCATGCCTGTCATCGCCGTGGCCACGTAGCTCGCCTTGCGGTTCACTACCTCCACCCAGACCTTCACACCTTCAACTCTCACCGTGTACGTTTCCTTCATCTTGCTGCGTCCGTAGTCGCCGTAGCGTTCGTGATGAGTGGCCAGCGCGATGTCGCATGCCTGACGCGCTAACGGAGACTGCTGATTGGCTCGGTTAATTAGTCGCATTACATCTCCTCAGTGGGAGGGCGGACCCTCCCAACTCAGTTAGCCAACGTATTCCGGTTTCATATCCGCCAGGGTGATACTGAACTGATCGTGCAGCTCGTCGCCCAGATGACGTTTCGCCGTTGCAAGAACTCGCTCAACTTCCCCAAACCCTTCAGCTGCATCCGGTTCGTCCGGAGACGGTAGGGAGTTGATCGCTGCCTCAACCTTGTTACGTGAATCAACCAGGTAATAACGTTTCACCGCCTTGTTCTTCAGCTCAGTGAACAGGGCTGAACCCAGCGTAACCTTCGCGCTTTCGATATCAGCGCGCAGCGCTTTGGCGCTATCAACATCCTGTGCGGCATCTATACGCTCGCGGAAATCATCAGCCAGTGAGTCGATATTTACCGACGACTCCTGCGCGCTCTGCGTGGTTGTGACGGTGTCACCTGCTATTTCAGCAGCGCTCATTCGTTGTATTGGTGCAGGGTTAATTTCGCGCTCTGTTCGTTGTTCCAGATCTTCTCTGTCATAAACCCCCATTGTGACTTCAGGGCAGTAAGTCCTCGCCCAATACTTGACGGCCAAATAACCTATTTGCTGTTTAGGTGCGGTTTTCCACAAAGGGGAATTTCGCGTAGTAATATCAGCAAGGTAAATTGGCTCTCCCCAGGTCACCTCTGTCTCGCCTCGAAGGACTGCTCCGACACGAACAAACAAACCTGATTCATCACGCCCGTCTTTTTTGCCAACAATTTTTTCCCACTCGCCGCCGTACTCGTATTTAAAGCGCCCGTGTACAACTTTGGAGCTGGTGATTAAAGCGTTGTAAAGCTGTGCTTCATAACCCAGAGCCCCGTTAACCAGGTGTGTTTTCTGTCCTACAACAAATGGGTCCATACCCCAACGAGCGGCCTGCATGATTATTGCCAGGCAATCAGAAGGTCTTCCCTGTAGATGTTTCGGTACTGTCGCTACGCCCTGAGACATCACCTCTGCTAGCTTCATCATGCGATCCATGACGTCGATATTCAGAAGCAGGGATGTGTTATTCATCGTGTTCGATTCGTTATGTTCAACAACTGCAACGTTGGTCTTTTCCATCATCATTCCCCTTATGCCTGAGTGCGCAGCGCTTCAAGGCGGCGCAGGTCGAAGTCGTTCAGTTCGTCGGTGTAATCAGCGGTGATCGGCGCTGGCCATTCGCCAGTGTCAAAGCCGGTAGCGATAGCGCGCATCGCCTTGCGGTACTCGAGCATGCCCAGTTCCAGCAGTTCGGCGGAGGCCTCGATGATGGCAATCCAATGGTAGTTCTCGTCTTTGTTGACGAAAATCCAGAAGAACTGGTCCAGTGTTGCGGTCTCGCAATACATAGCCGCGCTCAGGTGGTAGTCACGATCGATGATTTCTCGGTGCAGTTTGGCGCGAAGACCTTCCTGCTTAACGTTCCACATGCTGATGGTTTTCAGGTCGGCACCGATGCGCAAGCCGTCCAGGTCGATTTCCAGATCCGGGCGCACACGGACTTCCAGACCGGTTTCGTCGTCGAAGCCAAAGTAGCTGACTTCTACTGCGCGGCTCGGGTGTGTCAGTAGCTTGCCAGCTGTCGGGTGCTGGAGCAGGGCTTTCTGAATGCTCAGTGCAGTGCTCAGTTGCTGGCGGGTGACCAGCACTTTCCCATGCGGATTCTCGCGCCACGCATCCAACAGCTCGTCGGCGAAGACGGCTTCCGGATTAACAGACTTCACAGCCTGAATCAGATCTGCTTTGGTACCGGACACTTTCAGCGGTGCCAGTTTCTGCGCTTCCTGTGCAACCAGGTCAGGACTGATGATTGCCAGTTGCTCGAGTAACGCATCACGGCTACCGCTGGTTTTCACCTGAGCAGGCAGAGTGGCGTTGTATTCCTTGATGCAGGCTTTCATCGCCGCAGCGGTCTGCTTCTGATCCGCTTCGATACGCTGGTACTCTTCTGGCAGCGACATATAGCTCTGACCGGTTTCCTCGGCTGAACCACCCAGCGGCACCTGAGCAGGCAGAGTGGCGTTGTATTCCTCTAGCAAAGCTTTGATATCGTCTGCGCTCAGTTGCGCTGGCAGGCTGGCGTTGTACTCATCAATAAACGCGCGGATCGTTGCCGTGGTGGTAAATGCGCCTTCCGGGATTACGGGTTCAACGCTAAATTCTTCATCGAGCTGCTCTGGCTGCAACGCCAGCGCATGCACCAGGTTACCCATATCCAGTACAGAAGAGCGTTCTTTGATAATGGTTTTCTCTACGTGGCGCGCATTGAAGTACATCAGCGAAACACGTGCGTCTTTCACCTGGGTTGAGCTGATACCGTTCGCTGCGTGATAAACCTCGTTCGGCAAACCCTCATAGCGACCTGGCTCGAAGTAAGCGGGGTACATGACAGCCGGTTCGTCAGTTTGCGCTTCTGGTTCGGTTTGGTTTACAGAGTCGCTATTTTGGGCGACAGAATCCGTATTCTGGTTTACATCGGCTTGCTGGCTGGTATATGACTCTTCACCAGTTTCCAGACTGCTTTTGCCTGACTGCACTTCAGTACCAGCCTGTTTTTCATCACTGACAGTTTCTTCCATCTGCACATCGGCGGCGTCCTCATTTTCCGTTTTATCTTCCTCATTTGAGGCGGCGTTGTAGCTTTCATGAACCCACTTCGGATCGTTCGGGTCACTAATGCCTTCAACGAAGTCACCGCGCGAAACCGCAAGAATTTTGTTTACCTCTTCAGCCGTTACTTTTTCCTGTTTCATCGGTACAGGCATAGACGAACGACCGCAGGCTATATCAACGAGCAGCGGATCTGGATTAGCGTGGTCAGTTTCTGTCAGTACTCTATTCAAATATTCCTGATGTTTGACGGGATCTTCATAAAGTCCTTCTGGTGTAGTTTTTACTGTTGCGATAATGCAGGCACGTGAGTAGTCCAGGCTACCAGGCATTGAAACGAATCTCTCTCGAGTAGCCAGCCATTCAGGATCGTCCATCTTATTCATGATGGAGTTTGCCTGTAGTTCTATATCCAGAGGGACGTTGTAAATATCAAATTCGCGGTCACGGGCACGTAACGCCAGAGCAATTTCATGCTCCAGCCCGAGAATGGTTTGCGGGAATTTGCGGTCAGAGGCAATGCCGCCACCGGCGTTCGCACCAGAAGGTGTGCGATTAATGGTTGTTACACGATTACCTTTGCTCCACTCTTTAACCAGTAGGCCGCGATCGATGTAATCTGTATTGAACCATACCGTCAGGAACTGAATAACGGTTGCCAGTTCTGGTTTTTTCCCGTCGACAGGGAATGCTTTCTTAACTGCATTCACAACTTTATGAATATCGTGCTCAATGGCTTTTTTGAATGCTTCCACATTCTCAGCAGCCAGCAGCAGGTTCTGGACGTACGCGTCATCGGTGTCCATCTCAAGGCGTACAATCTCGTTTTTCTGCCCAGCGTCGACGTGATAGAGATATTCACCATCACCAATGAACTGAGCCAGTACGCGCTGGCGGAATGGCAGGGTGGCAATGACGATTAGGTTAGGCTGGTCTGTCTGCTGAGATTGATCGTCAGTACCGACTTGACCATCAACGACATTGTTATCTGTCTGGTGGTTTTCTTCCTGCGCCGCATCATCAGCTTTCAATTTCACATTCCAGGTGCGCTGGTCTTCGGCCAGTTCGTAACGATCACACCAGGTGAAATCAACTTCACCTTCTTTTGGCAGACCGTCAACAACCGGGAAATCAGTGCGAATTGGTTTGGCGTAGTCCTTACCACGGCCCGTTTCGATGCCTGCATCTTCCAGTGCGACATCCAGCATTAGGTTGGCGCGAGCCTCAGTTTTTGCAGTGAACCAGACCACTGCATCTTGCTTTCCGGATTTCTGAGTGGCTTTAACCACATTAAAGAATTCCATGTGAGATCCTCATTTTTGGGTGTTAGAATCCCCGGACCATTGATAGCGCCCATTGGGTTAACTTTGGTTTTAATGTTGTTTCCGGTGTAACTTTGGTCGGTGGCACCGGACGTAGCTCCCGCCTTGCGCGGGTTTTACGTTAGCCTTCGTGAGCCATCTGGTCGTGCGAAGCGCAACGTCTGGAGCAATACTCTTTCTCTTTACGCGCCAGCTGTGAGCCGTTGCGATAGAGAAGGGTGCTTTTGATTACTTCTTCCGGTTTAACCGGCTTCCTGCAATAACCGCATTTCTTGTCAAGCATCTGGATCCCCCTTCTGTGCCAGCAGGTAGCAGAGACGGCGGAGAAGCACCTCAAAGTAATTCAGCCTTACGGCCTGCTGCTGGGCTGGTTCTCGTGCAAAGTCTTTCATATAACCCCCCCTCTAGCTGATCTCATTTTTTCAGCTGAAAACCACGAGAAAGCAGTTCCTTAGCTTCTTTTGCGGTGATGCGCTTTAGGCAATCGCAATCGTCATTGAGTAAGGCTTTTGCGACAAACATGCTTTTAGCCTTAATAACTATCAACTCCTGATGTTCACCGTGGAACGCCATGAAATATCTCATCTCACCCTCGATACCTTGCTTCTGAAACTCAGTGAACTTCGCTGGTGGTGCCGCGGCGCTGATCTTCACGGTTGAGCGTTTTAACTCTGCAGTTCACCACCGCGAAGCTCACTCTGTGCTTTGCCCTTGTCGCCAGGCTGGCGGAACGTTTCAAACCTACTGCGCGTTAATCTCACCACCTCATTTCGGTCTTCGTATGCCCCGGACGGCTACTTCGTGGGCGTCCTGCCTAGGTGGTTGTGTTGATGGAGTAAGTAAAACACTGCTTTACTTTTGTGTCAAGCAAAGTGGTATTGAAAAATAAAATGATGCTTTACTGGAGGCGTGGCTTTTTCACAGAGGTGCGGAAGTCTGAGGTTTAGAATGCTGAAAATGTTGGGATATCGCTCCAGAAGGAGGAATTTCAAAAAAAGAAAATGGAATGTAAAAAGGCTGGGCTTGGTGATTGAAAAACGGAATTGAGATTACAGTTTGCTGATGTTGGTGTGCTTAACTACTTGAAAGATATTTTTATTTTAAGATTTTTATTTCTTGATACTGTCACTTGTCCTGCGGCTCATATACCTTTCGTATAGTTCATCGAGTTTTTTTAAACGTATTGATATTGCCTGAATCACATCGTTTTGGTCTTCTTCTGGTAGTTGACGGAAGAGATCTAAAAGTTGGCGTTCATTATTCTTTAGACCATCATCTGGTCCCACTTCCTGGCCCAGAACCCAAGCTAAGCTTACTCCCAGTCTATCAGCGAGTTTAATCGCGGAATTTTTCCCTATTGTCCCCCTCAAGAACCAGTTATTAACAGACTGGGAAGTGACACCACAAATTCTTGCAAGATCTGCCTTTGAAAGATGGTTACTTTCTATTATTTCTTTAAGTCTTTGAACTTGTTGGTTTTCAGCTAACTTAGTGTTTTTTTTCATAAATCTGATTTTATTGAGATTACTCAGAGTCTTCTTTAATCCTGCGATTCATATATTTCGCATATAACTCGTCAAGTTCCTTAAGGCGCAGAGAGAAAATCCGAATCATGTTCCGTTGCTCTTCTTCTGGTAACTGACGGTATAGCTCCAGTAGGCGTTGTTCGTCAGGCTTAAGTCCATCCTTTTCTCCAACATCCTCTCCAAGTAGCCATGGCACTGAGACGCCAGCTGCATCAGCTATAGCCAATGCAGAACCTTTGCTAATTCTTCCTGTTTTGAACCAACTGGAAACAGCTTGCTTGCTGACACCAGCAATCCTGGCCATCTCTGTTTTAGAGAAACCTTTCTTGTTCAATTCTGTAAGCCTGGAAATCAGCTCATTTGTCATTGTTTTTTCGCTCATTTCATTAGTGTAAATGATCGCTTTACTGTCAGGTAGGCATTCATGATTTGACTTTTAAAGTAAAATGGTGCTTTACTTTTGCCATCTAAGGAGGCCCTATGACTGGTGTTGAGAAAGCTATTCAAAAATTCGGAACGGGTGCGGCACTTGGAAGAGCGCTTGGATTTTCAAAAATGACAATTTCCAACTGGAAGAAAACAGGCATTCCGCCCGATCACATTCGCTCTGTTTTTGAGCTTACGGGAGTCACTCCGCATGAGTTGCGGCCTGACTTATATCCCAATCCAACCGATGCCTTACCAGCGCAAAAAACGAGGGCATAACTATGCAGTCACTGTCACTTCATCAAAATAGCGGATATCAACCGGCTGCGATGATAAATCGCAATCAACCTGTCTCGGTAGATAAACATGACCAGATCCGCGATGCCGTTCGTGCGTGGGCGGGTGTAGATGGTCAGGATGTCGTTTCTGCTCTGATCGTCGAAGAGTACCGGGCGCAGGGGGGGGACGAGATTACTTTCCCTGGCGATCTCAGCCGACAGCGTCAGAAGCTTTTCCGCTTTCTCGATAACCATTTCAATAGCGAGCGGTACCGCGAGAACGTTCGTCAGTTGACTCCGGCAATTCTTGCTGTTCTGCCGCTCGAGTTCCGCAATCGCCTGCTACCAGAAGACAACGTTATGGCCCGTCTGGCTCGGCTGGAGAAAGAAACCAGCGAAGCGAAGATTGCCGTCGCGATGGATGCGCCACGTCATCAGAAGTTGAAAGAGCTGAGTGAGGGGATTGTGGAGATGTACCGCGTTGACCCTGGGTTAACCGGTCCGCTGATGGAAATGGTGCAGATGATGCTGGGGGCTATATGACCGGTTCAAAAATGGCGAAAGCCGTGGTGCTCGAACACCAACGGCTTTCAGGTGCAATTCGTTGTGGACTCATTGCGAGGAAATTATGTCAGAAAAGTCAGCCTTCAGAAAGATAGATGGGCCACCACTTTAGCGATTAAGAGGTTTTTATGCGTGATTACGCAACCGTTGCGCCTCAGTTCTGGCTTGGAAAAACAGGCCGTGAACTGAGGAAACAAGGCGCGGAGGCGCAGGTGGTTTCGTTCTATCTGATGACCTCGCCACACGCAAATATGCTCGGGTTGTATTACCTGCCAATTCTGTACATAGCCCATGAAACAGGTCTGGGCTTGGAAGGGGCTTCGAAGGGGCTAAAAAGCTCCATTGAAGCGGGATTTTGTAGCTATGACGAGGACACTGAGATGGTTTGGGTGCATGAAATGGCCGCCTATCAGGTTGGTCGATCACTGAAGCCAGGGGATAACCGTTGTGCTGGTGTCAGGAATGAGTATGTGTCATTACCTGAAAACCCTTTTTTATCATTATTTTATGAACGTTATAAAACAGATTTTCACCTTAATTTAAAACGTGAATCGCGCCAAATTTCCGAAGGGGCTTCGAAGGGGCTACGAAGCCAAGATCAGGAACAGGATCAGGAACAAGATCAGGATAAAGATATTTTGGGGCATGGCGCCGCCACACCCCGAGGGAAAAATACTTATCCGGATGATTTTGAACTGGCGTGGCAGGAATACCCAAAACGCGCCGGTGGTAACAGCAAGGCTGATGCGTTCAAAGCCTGGACTGCACGTATTAAATCCGGAGCAACAGTTCAGGAGCTTACCGATGGTGTTCGGCGATACGCGGATTACGTAACTGCCGCTGGAAAACTTAACACCGAGTATGTGAAACAGGCATCCACGTTTTTTGGCCCCTCAAAGCACTACGAAGAGTCGTGGTCTTTAGCGAAGCCAGATGGAAAACGGGATCCGAACAAAATTTCTCAACCAGATAAAGCGATTCCGACCGGATTCAGGGGGTGACGATGAAAAACATGGTTGGTACCGGAAGTGCTCTCGAGCGCCTCAGAAAACTCATTCCACCTGGCGTTCAGCCGAAGTTCACCAGTGCAGCAGAGTTGTTGGCCTGGCAACGGGAAGAGGGCTTGAAGCGGTGTGAAGAACTGGACAGGCTGAATCAGAAAGCCCGGACAGAGAAAATTTTCGGTCGCTCAGGAATTCAAAGCCTGCACCGCAGCTGCACGTTCGCGAATTACCAGGTATCCGGGGAAGGGCAGCGTAAAACCTTCACGATGGCAAAGAGCTACGCGCAGAACTTTGGGGTCGGATTTGCGAGCTTCGTGTTCAGTGGTGGTCCTGGTACTGGGAAAAACCATCTGGCGGCAGCGATCGGAAATCATCTCCTGTCTGGTGGCCAATCAGTGTTGGTAGTAACTATCCCTGACCTGATGCTGCGCGTTCGCGAGTGCTACGACGGTGGTCAATCAGAGGCTGCGTTGCTGGACGACCTCTGCAAAGTCGATCTGCTGGTGCTGGATGAAGTCGGTATTCAGCGTGGAAGTAACGGCGAGAAAGTCATTCTGAATCAGGTTATCGACCGTCGCCTGTCGTCAATGCGTCCGGTAGGGATCCTGACGAACCTAAACCACAATGACCTTCTCGTGGCGTTGGGCGCGCGGGTTATCGACCGTCTTCAAATGGATGGCGGGATGTGGGTGAACTTTGACTGGGGTAGCTACCGCAAAAACGTTAGCCATCTCCGGGTCGTTAAATAACCTCGAGGGCAAATCACTATGGCAAGCAAATCACTGTGGGCAATTGTCGATTTTCTTCGGGTTAACCAGACCATCACGCCGCGACAGGTTAAGAATCTGCTGGGATGCGACAGTAAGAAGGCACACAACCTGCTGCTTCACCTGGTACGTAGGGCAGTAGTTATACGAGCTGGCGAGCCACATCACCCGGTCTATTCGCTGCAACCCGGCGGGGAACTGAATATCAAGCAGCTCAAATCGAGTATGAGAAAAAACATGGTTACTTCAGTATGCCGTACAAGTCCGGCGATGAAGCGGGTTCTGGAATTTTACGGGAGAGCATCAGCATGAAACAAATAGTACAAGAAAATATCATTGAGTTAGCGAAGTTGGGACATGAGCGCGCGGCTGAACTGAAAGCATCATGCGGTGCAGTCGACGTGCGCAGCGTGGCGCAACTGATTAGCGATCTGGCTTCGCAGCTTGAGGTGCAACTGGCGCGAGGTAACGTGCAGGCAGAGCAGCTATCTAACGTCGAGAGTAAGTGCAGGGAGCTGGCAGCGGAGAGCAAAAGGTTAAGCCGCTTCATATCCGGTAGCTGCTACGTATTCGATGGTGGCCATGAAGATGATATGCCTGATGAATTTAAAGATGCATCGCATTATATGCCGATAGTAACCCCGACCACTGACGAGATCCTTGCTGAAGTGCGGGCGCAGAGTGTGGAGATGTTCGCCGAACGCAAACACAGAGAAATGATGTCACTACATCCCGACACCCACGCCATTGGCTCAATCGTTGCGGCAATGAGCGCAGAGTTGAAAGAGTTACGCGAGTTCGCCGCCCAACTTCGCAAAGGAGCCGCGCTATGAGCAGGAACATAATTCCGGAGTGGATGCGCTCAACAAAGCCTACCGAAGCAGAGCGCAAAGCCGCGCAGGAGGTAACTAGTACAAGAGTTCATCCTGTACTATCCGACGAAACTACTTTGTAGCAACGTCAAACTCATTAACAGCTGATGCTACTGGTTTCCAGATACTAACAACATCAGCGATCACATCAAAAACCTTTCCATGGTTTTTATCAGAGATATTTTTCATCTGTGCAAAGTTTGTATCAAAACTCACCCCCCCAACAGCATCCCGTAACTGACTTTCAGTTATAGGTGATACAGATTGCGATGACAAGTTCAGGAAAGCCCGAAGGATGCGGGCATTAATTTGCTCAGGCCGTTTGGCCCACAGCTTCAACCGGCGTGAGACTTTAGATACCTCGCTCATTTCTACGCTTGCTGATGAGTCAGTATTTGAGAGCATTGATTCAATCTCTTCCAAAGATACAAGTGCTTTAATGATGTTTCGGTGAGCATTAGGTAGCTCTTTCCCCGAGGAAACGATAAATGCTGCATCCTCAAGTAAATGCTTAGCTTTTAGTATTTTATCTTTTACTTCCATTTTTCTATTTCTACTCATATTAAGTGATTTGAGTAAAATTAGTCTTTTTTTATTTTGAATGCAATAGGGGGTTAGAAAAAAATGCAAATCGACCTGGTTAAAACCCGGGCGGCGTATTCTCTCCAGCAAATGAAACAGACCTCGCACGACTCCTGCGCTTCAAAAACGGCGGAACCTACATGGACGAAATGAAGATGGCAAAGACGTTGTTCGCATTCTTCAATAGCCTGGATGTGAAGGATGATGGTTTTTTTAAATGATTTACTTTGGCTGGTTAGCGGGTGGAAATGAATATTAAGACGCTCTTAATTAAGGCTTTATGTGGCTCGTTAATCACATTGCTGGTACTTGCAGGCATCCTGAGTGTTTACATTTACGGCAAGGGTATCGATGCCAATGCAATCTGCATGCGTTTTACGCTGTATTGATTGGGCAAAAACCAGAGGATGCTGGGAAAAAGGTAGGCTTACAAAATATTATGCAGTTCTCGTTTCACTGGCTGCAATAAACTGTTGGCAGGTTTGAACAACTTAGAAGTAACAGGGTCATATAACATAAAATTGGCTCTTCCCATCACGTTAGGTGTGGCTATCAAAATGACTATTTTTTCTTTACTTCTTATTCTGTGGAGAAATGAAAAGGCTGTGGTTCGGGTGATTTAAAAGAATGCAATAGAACGTCAAGGTTAACGTCACATTAGTAACTCTATCTTATTAAACCCGCTCTGGCGGGTTTTTCTTTGTATAATCCCTCTCAAAGCCTCGAGGGGGATTCATCATGTCAGGCCATAACATCGCAGCAAAATCGAAAGAAGAGCAGGACAAGGTTAACGTTGATCTGGCTGCAAGCGGCGTTGCGTACAAAGAGCGCATGAACATGCCGGTTATCGCTGAGCAGGTGGCCCGCGAGCAGCCAGAGCAGCTTCGCGAATACTTCATGGAACGAGTTCGATACTATCGCGAGCAAAGCCTGACACTGCCAAAAGCATCCGACCCTCGCTATCTGGATATGGCAGCCCAGAACGAGAAGAAATAATTGGCTGTCTCATCGTTAGCGGCGTCAAGTTTTACACTCTGGCAGAAGGTGAGTCATACCCGGATCCGCATGCTGATAACCGGTATGTCGGTGCGTATGCTGTATTCAAGTTTGAGGGTAAATGGGTAGCCATAGATTTGTCAGTAGAAAGAAATTACATCTTTATAAACCATCACGAATTCAACCCGCTACGGCGGGTTTTCTTTTTTTACGCCTGACAGAAAATTAACAATTTGTGCTCTTAAAACGTTGATCATTTCTTCTCATAGGTATACTGTATAAAAACACAGTACATGCAATGGAGGCCATTATGAAAGTTGAATTAACCATTGATCGTATGAAAGAACTTCCTAAAGGCGCGGTTCCTGCACTGGAGAAAGAATTGCTTAAGCGCCTGAATGATCACTATGACAATTGCAGGCTCACAATCCGCCGTGCCGGGTCGGATGGGTTAAGTGTTTTTGGCGGTGACAAGGACGATAAAAAGAAAATTGAATCAATCCTCCAGGATACCTGGGAAAGCGCTGACGACTGGTTTTATTAGAATTGCGCTTAAGGCTGGCGCGCGTTTTTCAGAATACCGCAATTTGCGTATCCCTCTGATGCTGCTGCCGACAATCTTTAATCGCGTCTGTTAGTCGCTCAAAGGGAGAACATAAATGTGAGTGATTCAGCTTTGCAAACGTCAGAAGACAACTGGTATGACATTGTAAGAAGGTCTGACGGCTGCGTGGTGTTTAGCTTTCCTTCATCGGGCAGGCATCTAATTTATCGCGTCAATGGCATGGTTTCTATGCGGCCTTTGCTGGATGATGAAGAGGTCTTTACTCCCAATGGTTTTGTGCAATTTATCCGCCGTCTCGGCTACCGGGTAACTCCGCCTTCTGATAATATGAAATCAACGGTCTGAACAACCGTAACCTACTGCGCCACGGAGAGAAACCATGGCGCACGAACTACAACTCATCAAGCAGTCCTCAGGAATCCTGATCCCCGCGACGCCGGAGACCAGCGATATTCTGCAATCAAAAATCAAACTCGGCGCTGTGCTGGTGGCTGAGTTCCGGCAAGCACGCAACCCGGCCTTTCACCGTCGTTTCTTCGCATTACTCAATCTCGGTTTCGAATACTGGGAACCTACCGGCGGGGCAATATCTTCCAACGAGCGTAAATTGGTGACCGGGTACGCCAAATACCTTGCCTCATTCGGGGGAAGCGAAACAGCTCTTTTCGATGCTGCCGAGCAGTATCTGGAGCAGGTAGCCAGTCGCCGAATTACCAATGGGATCAGCCTGTGTAAATCCTTTGACGCGTACCGTGCATGGGTAATTGTCGAGGCCGGCCACTACGATGCCATTCAACTGCCTGATGGTACCCTTCGTAAACATCCCCGCAGTATTGCCTTCGCTAACATGGACGAAACCGAGTTCCAGCAACTGTACAAAGCCGCGCTCGATGTTCTGTGGCGCTGGGTATTGTCCCGGGCATTCAAGGACCAGCGTGAAGCGGAAAACGCCGCATCGCAGCTAATGAGCTTTGCGGGGTGATGGCGATGAAAATAAGTTGGTTTCACCATCACGAATGCACAACCGAACAGGCCGACGAGCTGGTGGCCAGTTACCGCCGTCGTGGCTCCACGGTAGAACGCAGCCTTAATCGCGACAACATCACCTGGACTGTCAGTGTGCAGCTGCCGGAAAGCGAGATAGCGCCGCGCCCGAGTAAGGTCTGGCAAAACAGGGCGTGGGGTTGAGTATGGCTAAGCTACCGCGCCGTAAGTGCGCCAACAAAGCATGCCGCCAGTGGTTCCATCCGGTACGAAACGAGCAGATTGTTTGTTCGTACGAATGTGCCAGCGCATATGGCAAAGAGCAGACCAGAAAGGACAGGGAGACCGCCCAACGCCAGGAGTCTGCCAAACAGCGCACCACTGAGAAAAAAGAGCGAGCCGCCTGGCTCCGGCGTAAAGCTGCAGTTAAGCCGTTGAAGCACTGGGAAGATTTAACCCAGCGCGTAGTCAATGACTACATTCGCGAGCGTGACCATGAGCTGCCGTGCATTAGTTGCGGTACGTTCGATACCGTCCAGTGGGAAGCTGGTCACTACCGGTCACGCGGTAAGGCATCACACCTGCGCTATAACGAGGACAATATTAGTAAACAATGTCACCACTGCAACGTGCAACTGTCGGGTAATCAGCAGCAGTACCGGCTTGGGCTTATAGAGAAAATCGGGTCTGAACGCGTTGAGGCTCTCGAAAACAACAACGCCCCACACCGATATGCCATCGAAGAACTCGAAGCCATCAGGAAGCATTACAGCGCATTGCGTCGCGAGTTAATTAAGAGCAGGGAGGCAGCATGACACCAGAACTGAATGAGGTCCTTCGCGTTCGCTGGCAGCGATTGCGCTTATATCATTTCCCGGGCTCTGTGCTGACGGACTACCGGATACTGAAGAATTACATCAAAACCATAGGCGGTGCTGTATGAACACTCAATTTCTTGAATACGTGCGCCAGCAGCTGATGGTGGCCACCGCCGATTTAAGTGGTGCGACGAAAGGGCTGTTGATGGCCTGGCTTGAAAACGCACAGTTCGATACTGGAACGTTTAAACGTAAAAAGCCTCGAGTGATGGATGAAGTGACCGGGAAAATGATTACGTTGGATAACCCACCAATACCCGGCAAACAGTCGCATGCTAAGGGATCGCACATTCCCCTGGTGCAGCCAGTTGAATACTCCACTGCATCGTGGCGCCGCGCGCTGATGTCACTCGAAGAACCCCAGAGGGCCTGGCTACTGTGGAACTACAGTGAGAATGTGCGCTGGGATAATCAGGTGCTGATTACTCATTGGGCGTGGTCGAAATTCTGTGAACATCTGGCCGGGAAGAGGGTGGCGAAGAAGACCGTCGAACGGTTGCGACAGCTTATCTGGCTAGCGGCACAGGATGTGAAGGCTGAATTGGCTGGGCGCGATGTCTATCAGTATGGTGATCTGGCTGAGCTGGTGGGGGTTAACAAAACAAACTGGTCTCAGAATTACGTGGAACATTACGATGCGATGATCAGCCTGTATAAGGGGCTCGATTCCCAAGCGCTACTTCATGTTTCGCGATCACGTTCACAACAAAAGACAGCAAATTATCAGCAAGGTATTGCAGAAATGAACTAATTAGCATATATTTCGTGTAAATCTGATATTGTGCCATTGTTGTATGCACTGGCAGTAAATGAGTATTCAAGCCCGAGGTTAACGCCTTGGGCTTTTTGCTTTATAGCGATTTAAGAATTTCTAAAACCACTCTGAGACCAGCCTCGTATAATTCCCTCATACTTACAGGAGGCGATATGGATAACGGGTTTTACTGGATCCAGTTTAATGGGACCGCTCAGGTGGCATATTTTACCAATGAGATTTTTGAAGACCTGGAGACAGGCAAAACGATTACTGGAGTCTGGCATCTAACCAGAGGCGATGATATTTGCCACAACGGTGAAGTTGAAGTGCTCGAAGGGCCGTTGCAGCCACCGAAATAAAAAACACCAAACATCCAATCCCTGGCTCTCGTCGGGGATTTTTCATTTCAGGCTCACGGGAATCATCCGCTACGTGCTTTGTTGATAAATCCAGCCCGTGAAGCCTGACCCTTACATCACACACATCGCCATCCGAAAAATCGGAGGTGAGGCTATGACCAGAATGAGCACCATTTACAGCAGACTTTCATATGGAACAGGAACCACGCTGACCGGCTGCGGTGTATCAGCGAAGGCATATGCCGAAACAGCTAAAACAGCAAAAGAGGTGTCCTGGATGTTGGCCGACAGGATTGCAGGATTAAGCCTGAGCGACTGGGCAATTATTGTCGGTATCGCATGCACCGTTATCACCTGTGCAGTGAACTGGTACTACAGGCAAAAGGAAAGGGAGGACCGGCTTAATGGCAATGTCACCAAAGCTGAAGAATAAACTGAGCGCAGCGGTCGTTGGTTTGATTCTTGCCGGGGCTTCCGCGCCCGTGATTCTCGATCAGTTTCTGGATGAGAAAGAGGGTAATAGCCTGACGGCGTATCGCGACGGCGGCGGACTCTGGACGATTTGTCGTGGCGCCACGATGGTTGATGGTAAGCCAGTAGTTCAGGGCATGAAGCTGTCTGCTGAGAAATGCGCCCAGGTGAACGCCATAGAGCGCGACAAGGCGCTGGCGTGGGTTGAGCGAAATATCAAAGTACCGCTGACCGAACCGCAGAAAGCCGGGATCGCGTCTTTCTGCCCATATAACATCGGCCCCGGAAAATGCTTCCCTTCTACGTTCTATAAGCGCATCAATGCAGGCGACCGTGAAGGAGCCTGTGAAGCTATCCGCTGGTGGATAAAAGACGGTGGCCGCGATTGTCGCCTGACTAAAGGCCAGAAAAACGGCTGCTATGGGCAGGTAGAGCGGCGAGACCAGGAAAGCGCGCTGACGTGCTGGGGGATAGACCAATGAAAATTAATCCGGGTCTTATCGGCGTTGTCGTTATTGCTGGCCTTTCGGTCGCTCTCGTAAAGAGTTGCTCAAACGCCAGTACCCTTCAGAGCGATAACGACGTTCTGCGAAGTGACAACACTTTGCAGGGGCAGGTAATTGCTACTCAGGCTTTCAACTTCAGCCGATTCAATCAGATTACAGAGCACGCTAATAAGCTGAATTCTTTGATTGATGTGAGCGCTGAAGAGACCGTTATCGAATACAGAGAGATTCTCCACCGTGAAAAAACTTGTGATCTGCCTGTTCCTGCTGACATTGCTGGTGGGCTGCTCGAATACGCGTACCGTTTACGTTCCAGCGCAGTGCACGCCGATCCCGGCAAATCTAACGCAGCCGATGATAGTGCCGCTTCCACCAACGCAATGACTTACTGCCAGGCTGTTCTCTGGATTAAGCCGCTGCTGGCCGTTATTGAGAAAGGCAACAACAACTTTGCTGGTATTCGTCAGATTGAGCAACAGCGCTAACCCTTAGTTCGCAATCGAGTTGATAACAATCGGGTTTCTAGAGAAAAAGTCAATGGCTTACTCTCTTAAATGGTAGTAATTTATCTGGCATTAACTTGTACGAAAGAGAGCCGAAATGGAAGTTAGAGGGAATTATCGTTTAAGGCCAATTTCAGAACTTGGAAGCGGGACATTTGGACGTGTAGAGAAAATCGAACTATTCAATTCTAGTGAGCATTTTTGTGGCTACTACGCGCGCAAAAGTCTCGCAGTCAATCACGACATTGTTGGTTCAATCTTCAGCCCTGATGACTGGAGAAGAAGATTTGAGAGAGAAGTGACTTACCAATCTCGCTGTCGGCATTCAAACGTTGTCCCTGTTTTAATACATAATCTCTATGCTGAGAATCCGTGGTTTGTTATGCCGCTAGCTGATACGGATCTCATGAAGGAGATTGAAGGAAACGTATTAAGCGATGATGAAAAACTATCGGCGATTAGAATGATGTTACTCGGCGTCGAATTTATCCACAGTCGCGGGTATCTTCATCGAGATCTCAAGCCTGAAAATATCCTAAAGTTTTCTGATGGGCAGTACAAAGTGTCTGATTTTGGTTTAGTTAAGCACGATGACCCTAGCGCTGCTTCAGCAGTGCTAACGAATATAGCTGTCACCATGGGAACAGATGGCTATAAAGCTCCAGAGGTGAATAGGGGTTTGTACAGTCCTAAAACTGACATCTATGCAGCGGGTGCCATAGTGAATATTTTAAATTTAAGCCATGTGGATGGTATTGATGCTTTGATAGGCAAGGCTACAGCTTACAAACCGACTGCGAGATATGATTCGGTCAGTGAGATGCTTGTCGATCTTAACGCCATAATTGAAGGGAGGCAGGCATGATAAATCTTCTGAGTTGTGGCTTTTTCTCATGCCCAAAAGATTCCGATCGCGGCAATCAAGACTCATATGTTTTGCCAGCTCCGACAGGTAACGGATTTGTATTTGCGGTCGCTGATGGCGTTGGTTCTTATGAGGGCGCCAAAGAGATAGCTGATGCTGCTACTTCTGCTCTAAGGTCTTCCAATAATGAAAGCATCACGGACATCCAAAAAACATTTCTGGATCTCAAAGAGAAGGTTGATGCGGTTGTAGATGCTAAATCCGAATGGATCAATGCAGCGACCACGCTTTCATTCTGTTTCATTGACCATGAAGCTTTGTATGTTGGACATATTGGTGATACCCGCGTCTATGTTAAAAAAGGCGCAAAGCTTCAGTTGATAACCAAAGATCACACCCAACACCAAGAACTTTTTGATGATGGTATATACACAAAGAAAGAGTTACGTGATCTGCCAGGTAAAAACACTCTCACATCGGCGATATCCAGAAACATTGCTTTACGCTTCCAAAGTGTCAAGTTGCCGCTATCAGAGCTGGCTGATGAAAATGGGCTCATTACTGTTTATATCATGTCTGATGGAGCACATCACTTCTGGGAAAAAAGACCAAGGCTCTCACTTGAAACTATTTCGAAAGCACCAAAGTTTGCCGCAAGTTTGCTGAGAAGGATTGAACGGTCCGGACCTATAGACGATTACACATTGATCGTTGCATCTTTCCAAACATCGAAATAGCCGTAAACCGCCTTCGGGCGGTTTTCTATTTTCCTGCAGCTAGCTATCTACATCAGTTTTATCCCCATTAGGGAGATATGGACCGAAATAGTTGCAAATGGAGATATTCAATCGAACCAGCTTTGCATTGGTGCGGTCCCTCCTGGCTGGGTGCCCTGCCACGGGGCAGCAGCGGCGCGGGATTTGGAGCATTTTTGATTTTTCACGCAACCATTTCAGCATTTGATGCTGATGACGGTAAC
The DNA here is from genome assembly GCF_013784065.1 of Citrobacter sp. RHBSTW-00599. NCBI lineage: Bacteria > Pseudomonadati > Pseudomonadota > Gammaproteobacteria > Enterobacterales > Enterobacteriaceae > Citrobacter > Citrobacter sp. RHBSTW-00599. The sequence goes on from NZ_CP056717.1 coordinate 2,380,996, forward strand.
ACTATCCCCGAATACACTGGGTTGGTTGCATTCTCTGATTCAGAAGAACACGGTGTGCTTCAACTTGACTGAGCGGGCATTACAGCAGGCATTCACTGAGTGCCTGTGATAATGCACAATAACTCCTCGTCATATGGAGGGGTTATGGAAGAGAAAGAGCAGTGGTTTTTTTCATGGAATGCTTACGATGCAACCACATGGGAGCACTTACCGGCGTATTCGTATGGTGAAGTCTACAGTTGCGATGGTGGACAATCCTCAGGTGAAATATTCGAGTCCTTAATGGCTGAAAAACAGAGGCTGCGAGAAAACCTCTGGATACAGTGCGTAGCATTCAACAAAGTTTAACCGCCTCAGGGCGGTTTTTTTTATTGGAGTAAGCAATGGCAAAACCGGACTGGGGTGAGCTTCAGCAACGGTTCCTGTCCGAACATGCCAAATCCGGTATTTCCCCGAAAGACTGGTGCGATGAGCAGGGACTGAATTATACATCTGCGCGGCGCTACATTAAAAAGCCAACTGCGCAGACTGCGCAAAAACCTGCGCAGAAGAAATTGCGCACTGCGCAGAAAGGAAAAAGTGCAGAGGAACTGGTTAACAGCAAACTCAGCCCGAAGGTAAAGCGCTTCATTGCTGAATATCTGAATGACCAGAACGCCACTGCAGCAGCTGAGCGAGCTGGCTATAGTGACCCAAACTATGGTCGTCAGCTCATAATGAATCCTAACGTTGCGAACGCAATTGCGCAGCAGCAGAAAGAGTCGTTAATGCGTACGCTTGGCAGCGCTGACGAGGTGCTTACTCAGATGTGGCAACTCGCCACTTTCGATGCAAACCAGTTATCACAGTATCGCCGCGGTGCCTGCCGCTATTGCTGGGGCTTCAGTCATCACTATCAGTGGCGTGACATGGTGGAGTTCGAGGAGCAACGGCTTAAAGCCCTTGAGCGGAAGGGCAAAGAGCCGGTAGACGTCGGAGGTTATGGCTACGACCACAACCGGGAGCCAAACCCTGCCTGTCCGCGCTGCAATGGTGATGGGATCGGACAGCCATACTTTGCTGATACCCGAAAACTTCCCCCTGATGCTGCCTTGGCTTATTCCGGCGTGAAGCTCGGCAAGCACGGCGTTGAAATTACCGCGATAAGCCGCGAACGGATGTTTGAAGCCGTCATGAAGCGCCTCGGCCTGGCAGATAGTGAATTTGCGCAGCGACTTCAACAGATTGAAATCGAGCGCCGACAACTGGAAGTGGAAAAACTCCGTAAAGAATTGGCCGGCGATGGCGAGGATGATGAACCTACACCTGTTCAAATCAATATCAACGTAGTAGATGCGAGGGCGGACGATGGGGATCAGCCCGACACTTAACATCCCGCAGGCGCGCTTCCTCGCGATGAAGCACAAGTTCAAAGCCTACGTTGCCGGGTTCGGTTCCGGTAAGACATGGGTGGGTTGCGGCGGCATCTGCAAAGGGATGTGGGAGCATCCGAAGATTAACCAGGGTTACTTCGCGCCGACTTACCCGCAGATACGTGACATCTTTTACCCAACGATTGAAGAGGTGGCCTTCGATTGGGGCCTGAACGTCAAAATCAACGAGGGGAACAAAGAGGTTCACTTCTACGAAGGGCGGCGGTACCGCGGCACGACAATTTGTCGGTCGATGGAAAAGCCAGACACGATAGTCGGCTTTAAAATCGGCAATGCGCTGGTGGATGAGTTCGACGTTCTGAAAGCGGATAAGGCGCGTCAGGCGTGGCGGAAAATAATCGCGCGTATGCGTTATAAGGTTGATGGTCTGCGTAATGGCATTGACGTGACCACAACACCTGAAGGATTTAAGTTCGTCTACAACCAGTTTGTTAAGGCGGTAAGGGAAAAACCTGAGCTGAGGCCGATGTATGGTCTTGTGCAGGCCTCGACGTTCGACAACGAAAAGAACCTGCCGGATGACTATATTCCTTCGCTCCTGGCGAGTTACCCGCCGGAGTTGATCAAGGCCTATCTGAACGGCCAGTTTACTAACCTGACCAGCGGCACCATTTATCACCAGTTCGACAGGGTGCTGAATAACTCCAGCGAAGAAGATCAGCCCGGTGAATCGCTCTATATCGGGATGGACTTCAACGTCGGGAAGATGGCCGGAATCGTCCACGTATTACGACTCGGCTTACCACACGCGGTAACAGAGATTATCAACGCTTACGATACTCCCGACATGATTCGCATCATCAAGGAGCGTTTCTGGCTGTATGCCGATGGTGACTATCGCAAGGTCCGGGAAATATATATTTATCCTGATGCATCTGGCGACTCCAGGAAGTCAAACAACGCCAGCAAAACAGATATTGAGCAACTGCGACAGGCTGGATTTAACGTCATCGTTGATGATGCTAACCCGCCAGTAAAGGACCGCATCAACTCCATGAACGCCATGTTCTGCAATGGTAATGGCGATCGCCGATACAAGGTGAACGTGTCCCGCTGCCCGGTCTACGCCGACTGTCTGGAACAACAGGTGTGGGATAAAAACGGCGAGCCGGATAAAAAGAGCGATAACGATCACCCCAACGATGGCGCCGGTTACTTCATTGTGAAGCAATTCCCAATCGTTCGACCTGCATTCTCTATTTCACTGGACACGACATTCTGATGGCCAATAACGATATTACTTACGTTCGCCCTGAGGTCAGGGCGGCGCTGCCTGTGTGGAAAAAAATACGTGACGTGTGCAAGGGGGCTGATGCTGTAAAGGCCGCCGGAAATGATTACCTCCCTTTTCTGGACCCGTCCGATAAGTCTGCACGCAACAAAAAACGCAATGCCGATTACATTCAGCGTGCAGTTTTCTACGCGATAACGGGCAATACAAAGGTTGGTTTATTGGGACTGGCGTTCCGTAAAGACCCGACAATGACCGTGCCGGATAAGCTGATTTACCTTAGTGATAATGCTGATGGTGCTGGCACCAGCATTTATCAGCAGTCCCAGCAGGTTACAGAAAATATTCTGGAAGCCGCGCGCGAGGGGCTGTATACGGATTATGCGGCTGAATCCGCCGAGGCGATCATCCTTCGCTATCAGGCGGATAGTATCATTAACTGGCGAACCAAACGCATTAATGGGCGCGATCAACTGGTGCTGGTGGTTTTACGCGAATGTATGGAAAAGGAAGATGGTTATGCATACGAGGATGAAATCCAGTATCGCGAACTTGCCCTGGAGGACGGAAAGTTTATCTGCAGAGTCTGGCGGAAGTCAGATGATGTTGGTTCTTATGTTATCAGTTCTGAGTATCAGCCAAAGCCAAAAGGTGAGGAGTTCTGGGATGAGATCCCCTTTACCTTTGTCGGTGCACAGAATAACGATCCCAGCATCGACGAGTCGCCTCTGGCTGCCCTCGTTGAAATAAACCTTGGGCATTATCGTAATTCTGCGGATTACGAAGACAGCGTATTTTTCTGTGGTCAGGTTCAACCGGTGATTTCCGGGCTTGATACAGCCTGGCGTGACTGGTTGCAGGATAAGGGAATCCGTGTCGGTTCTCGTTCACCTTTTCTGTTGCCGAAGGAGGCGAGTTTTACCTACGCCCAGGCGCAACCAAATACACTGGCTAAAGAGGCGATGGACAGTAAGCGTGATTATTCTGTTCAGCTTGGCGCAAGGCTTATCGAGCAGAACAGCGCGGTTAAAACCGCCACGCAATCCAGCGGTGAGCAAACCGCATCTACTTCGGTGCTCGGCATTTGCGTTTCCAATGTTTCTGAGGCCTATACGCTGGTACTCGGCTGGTGCGCCAGATATCTCGGTATTAAAGCCGAGGAATACCGTTACAGCATCAATCAGGAGTTCATCGCCAAAGTCGCTGAATCCGGCATGGTAACGGCAATCGTCAATGCATGGCAGTCCGGCGCGATTCGCGACACGGATATGGTCAGAGCGTTGCAGAAGCTTGACCTGATAGATCCAGCTGATAACCCTGAAACCGTCATTGACGCCATTCGTAACGGCGCGCCTAACCTGATTGGTGGCAATAATGGCAACGGCGAATGACAAACTGCAGGATGAATCCTTAGCCCACGCAATATGGGTTAGTCGCTACAGCACAGGCGTTGCCAACAGGATGATAAAAATTCTGAATGACAGCGACGCCGAACTTACCGCCAGGCTGCTGGTGGCTATTGATACGCTGGATGCTGAGAGCTTTACCGTTTCGCGTCTGCAAGCGTTACTGGTAAGCGTCAGGGCGATAAACAAGGATGCCATTCAGTCGATGTATGCTGCTCTTACTACCGAGCTACAGGAACTGGCGAAGCACGAAGCCACTTTTCAGATGAGTCTCTTCCAGTTTGCCATTCCCGACGCTGTTCTGGCTCTTCATCCGCTGGTGGGTATTTCCCCTGATGCGGTTTATGCCGCGGCGATGGGACGTCCATTCCAGGGGCGTTTGCTAAGCGAATGGGCCAGCAACCTCGAAGCTGATCGGATGGCGCGTATATCCAATACGGTGCGGCAGGGATTTTTGCTTGGCGATACGCAGGAGCAAATCGCAAAAAAGGTCCGTGGACATGCTAACCGTGGTTACCAGGATGGTGCGCTGCAGATGAGCCGAGCCAATGCAGCCAGCATTGCGAAAACAGCAGTAGGGCATCTTGCATCGACAGCCAGACATAGCTTTGCGGCGGCGAACGACGACATTCTGAAAGGTAAGCAGTGGTTATCTACTTTAGATAACCGGACATCAAAGGATTGTCGGATCCGCGACCGCCTTAAGTACACGCTGGATAACAAACCGATAGGTCACAAGGTGCCTTATCTACAGGGGCCTGGTCGCATACACTTCTGTTGCCGCAGTACCGAAACCTACATCCTCAAATCCGCTGAAGAACTTGGTATTGATGTCCGTGAATTACCGGAAGGTACTCGTGCCTCAATGGACGGACAGGTTGCAGGTGATACCACTTATTCTGAGTGGCTACAACGGCAGCCATTTTCACGGCAGAAAGAAATACTTGGCGAGACTCGTGCGAAAATGATGCGCGATGGCGTCATAAAATATGATGAGTTCTTCACTGACAAGGGGGAATGGCTGACGCTAGAGCAGTTGCGTGAGAGGTCAGTACTGGCAACAAATCTAGATTCAGCGAATTCGGTTGAAGAAGTGGCTAAATGGATGACTGGCCGCGTGGCGCAGGAGGTGAGATTTCCTGATGGTGTCTCCCTGGATTCAGCGAAAGAAGCGGCACAGGCCGCATTTGATGTTATACAGCGATTCAGGCTACAGCCCGTTTCGGCTTTTGGTGACATGCTGGAAGTACCAGCATCTATCGCCGGTGCTTATGAACAGTCAACACGAACAGTGCATGTTGCCGGTTGGGCACTGGATAGCAGTGAATGGGATTACATCAGGAAGAACAGCGAAGGTGTCGATATGACGATGATGGTGAGAGAGCATCTTGTGAAGGCCGTATCTCAGGACGTTCTGGATGTTTCACCTGCGGATCTTCCCTATGTAGCCACACCATCAATAAAGGGGACAGTATGGCATGAGTTAGGTCATCATTTGTATTACTCACGCACTGATGTTGGTGGCATGGTAGAAAGCGCATATGATGAAGGCTGGTGGCGCTCCATCAGCGCCTATGCGTCCGAAGCGCCGAAAGAGCTTTTCGCTGAAATTATGTCGGCGTATATGAGCGGTAATCTTGACATTATTAATCCCGAGATCCTCCAGTGGCTGAAACAAAATTCCCGTTCCTGAAAAAAGCATCAGATCTGGCCCACGCAGACCCATTGCCTGATGACATCCTTGAACAACTGGACACTATCTGCAAAGAGGCTGGAGAAACCACGCCGGAAGGCCGAATGATCGGCATCTTGATAGGCTCGGTTTACACCCGGTTAAACAACCCTGATTAAGCGTTAAACGTACACACATAGCCCTGGCATCTGCCGGGGCTTTTTTATGGGCGAGGCCCGGCAAAATCCCGAGGGGAAAATATGTTAATCCGAAATATGCTTCTGAAATATTGTGCGCCTGAAGGCAATGGTGAGGGTGCTGGCGGTGGTATCGAAATCACCCCTGAAATCCAGAAGATGATTGATGAGCGCGTGACCAGCGAAGTCACGGGCCTGAAAACGAAAAACAGAGAACTGCTGGGCACCATTAAACAGCAGAAAGAAAACCTTTCCCGCTTTGATGGTATCGACCCGGACGCTGTGCGCGGCATTCTCCAGCGTTTTTCCGACGATGAAGAGGCGCAGCTGATCGCCGCCGGGAAAGTTGATGAGGTTCTGGATAAGCGCACTGAACGGTTACGCGCTGATGTTGATAAGCAAATCAAAGCCGCGAATGAACGCGCTGAAAAGGCTGAAGCGTTCTCCAGTAAATTCCGGGATCGTGTTCTCGGTGATGCTATCCGCAGTGCCGCGCTAAAGGCGGGAGCATTGCCGGAAGCGTCCGACGATCTCATTCTCCGTGCCAAAGGCACTTTCCAGCTCAACGATGATGGCGAGGCCGTAGCGGTTGATGCAAATGGCGATGTTCTGTTCGGAAAAGACGGTAAGACTCCGTTAACCCCTGTCGAGTGGGCTGAATCTCTGAAAGAGACGGCCCCGCACCTGTTCCCGCGCGCTGAAGGCTCCGGTGCTGGTGGTCACAAACCAGTTGGCGGCGGAAGCCTCAAACGTTCAGAAATGAGCTCAAGCAATAAAGCGGACTACATCCGCAAACATGGCCAGCAGGCCTATCTCAAATTGCCTAAGTAAGGACTAATCAATGCCTACGACCGTAAACAGCGATCTGATTATTTATGATGACCTCGCGCAGACTGCGTTTCTTGAGCGTCGCCAGGATAATCTGGAAGTCTTCAATGCCGCCTCAAATGGCGCAATCATTCTTGATAACGAGCTGATCGAGGGGGATTTCCGCAAGCGTACCTTCTATAAAGTTGGCGGTTCTATTGAGTCGCGCGACGTTAACTCCACTGACCCGGTAACGGGTAAAAAAATCGGTGCCGGTGAGTCTGTCAGCGTTAAAGCGCCGTGGAAATACGGCCCATATGAAACCACCGAAGAAGCGTTTAAACGTCGTGGCCGCGATGTTAGCGAATTCTCAGAGGTGATTGGCGTAGACGTAGCTGACGCAACGCTTGAAGGTTATATCAAATATGCCCTTCAGGGACTTGTCGCAGCCATTGGCGCTAACGCTGATATGGCGGTATCAGCGGATATAGCCACTGATGGTAAGAAAACCCTGACCCGAGGCCTGCGTAAATACGGCGATAAATTCAACCGTGTTGCGCTGTTCGTAATGCATTCCACGACCTATTTCGACATTGTTGATCAGTCTATCGACAACAAAATCTACGAAGAAGCTGGGGTGGTGGTTTATGGCGGACAGCCAGGCACACTGGGTAAGCCTGTACTGGTAACCGACACCATGCCTGTTGATGCGATTCTGGGGCTGGTGGCCGGCGCGGTATCCGTAACGGAATCGCAGGCTCCGGGTTTTCGTTCCTACAACATTAACGACCAGGAAAACCTTGCGATCGGTTATCGCGCAGAGGGTACGGTTAACGTTGAACTTCTGGGTTACAGCTGGGATGAAACGAAGGGCGCTAACCCTGACTTGACCAAAATCGGCACTGGTGCGAACTGGAAGAAACATTTTACCAGTAACAAATCCACTGCAGGCGTACTGATCAAGCTGGAAGCCCCTACGGGGGAGTAACCCTGTCAGCGGATAAAACTTCCGCAACTGCTGACAGTACCGACGCGGTGACCGTTTCGCTCAAGTACACCAAAAATGGTGCAGGAGTCTCAGGGGCATCTGTAGCGTGGACGTCTACTGGCGGTACGCTAAGCGCTTCGACATCACAGACGGGGTCTGCAGGCGGCTCGACGGTGAAACTCACCTCTGATACGGCCGGCTCCTTTACTGTGACGGCTACCGTCGATGATGTGGTGAAAACAACTGAAGCGATTGCGTTCACTGCTCCAGCGGGTGGTTAACTGACGGGGCGTAAGCCCCGTTTCTTTTGGTGAGATCTCAATGACCGTTTATATAACAATCCAGGACGTTGACGAGTTGCTGGGTGATACCTGGGCTGCAGCCGACATAAAGGCTAAAGCCTTGCTCCAGGCAAACACCTGGATGACGGCTCTAAACCTTCAGGATATCGACTTGGAACATATTCCCGAAGAGGTTAAGCAAGCCGGAGCGTTTGTCGCTTCCGTAGCAGCTGCTGGCAATCTGTATCAGCAAAAGACGGATTCCGGCGTGGTGACGAGCAAAAGCGTTGAAGCCGATGATGTGAAAGTCTCAAAAACATTTGCCGAGCTTTCAACCTCCAGTACTGAGCTACTCGATCCCGATCTGCAACTGGCGTTTGCCATGCTCAAGCCATGGATGCTTAACCCGATTCAGACGTTCTTTGTGAGGGCGTGATATGGGAATACGTGATGAATTCCAAACTGAAGTCGCCGCAGCATTCGATACCGACCTGCAGGATGCTGTTAAGGATTTCACTGGAACATACACCCATCGAGGTGACTGGGATCCGGTAACGGAAACCGGCAGTGAAACGCAGGTGATGTATTCAGGGCGCGGTGTTATGGCGCGGTACAAACTCCGTCGTATCGATGGCGTTAATATCCTGCACGGTGACCTGAAATTAACCGCCCTGGTTAACGAGGTGACCGATAGGCCAGCAGTCGGGCACTTTGTCACGGCGCCGGAACCGATAACTTGTGTACCTCAGCGTTATGAGGTCATAACCGCCGCTGTTGATTCCGCTGGTGCTGCGTATTCCATCCAGTTACGGAGGGCGTGATATGGCTAAGGGCTGGAGTATTGACCCGGCAGCATTCGCCGGGCTGGTGGCCGATGACGTGAGGTTGCGGCAGCGAGCCATCGCTACACAGTTGCTGAATGAAATCGTGAAACGGTCTCCTGTCGGCAATCCAGAGTTATGGGCGATTAACGCTACCGCCGTCGAGTACTCCAAAGCGGTTGGAGAATGGAACGAATCGCTCTACGACAACCCGGATAATCTGACCAAAACCGGGCGACTCAGGAAGAAAGTACGTGTTAACGACAGCATGGATATCAAACGCCCGGCAGATTATCGTGCGGGTACGTTCAGGGCTTCGCATTTCGTAAGTATCGGATCACCGGATTACTCGGTTCCAACAGAGGAGGACCCGCGCGGAACGACGACATTTCTCAACGGTAAAAACATCATCGATCAGGCTCCGGCCTACTCAGTGATTTATATCCAGTCAAACCTTCCTTACTCCGTACCTCTGGAGAACGGGCATTCAACGCAGGCTCCAGCGGGCGTCTATGCAGTTTCATTTAACGGTGTCGTTCAGGCCTACAAATGACCCTTACAGAAATCAGAAACGCCGTCATTTCCCGAATGACGGCTCAGACCGCTATTGCTTCTGATGCGGTGGACTATCCCAACGGACCGCTATTTGATCCGAGCGGCTGCGATATCTGGGCACGCTTCACCAATATTTCAGGGCAGGCGGGAGCCAAAGAAACCGGGAACGGGCCGGTAGTTCATCGAACCGGTGTACTTATCATTCAGCTATTTGTACCGGTCTACACCGGCACGATTCTGCTTACTCAAACAGCAGACCAGCTAACGGAGCATTTTGAATTCCAGAATGACGGACGACTGAGTTACTTCGCTGTATCGGCAGTCCCGGCGGGCGAGGCCGACGGCTGGTCTCAGCTCAATCTACAAATTCCTTACCGCGCTCTGTAGCGCTTAACTTCGATGGAGGTGACCGCATGTCGAGCGGCGCTAAGGTACTCTCGGCCTTTATCCGGGAGACGACACCAGGAATTACGCCTGCTGGCGTCTGGAATCTTCTCAAACGTACCAATTGGGGCGTTGGCCCGTCCCAGAACACCAACGATAACGACGAAATCGGCGGTACCAGAATGGCGCAGGGCGCTACGCTGGGGACGGTCGATGTTGGCGGCGATGTCGGGGCAAAATTCCGCTATGGCCAGCATGATGACTTTCTTGCTTCGTGTTTTGGCGCAGAGTGGGCAAGCAATGTGCTGACGATGGGGAATGACCGTATTTCCTTCTCTCTTGCGACATATGCTTCGGACGTTGGCATTGCCTCTATTGTTCGTGGCGCGCAGGTAAGCGTGTTCCAGTTGGAAGTTCCGAATGATGGTGACGTTACCGCGACAGTCACATTCGCCGGGCTGGGTTGGGACTCAAAAGCAGACGATACGAGTTACATCACAGGCAGCCCTGCTGATAATGCTGGCGAGTTGCGTTACTCGTTCAAAGAGGTCACGGCAATTAACCTGAATGGCGTCGATGGTGGTGATGGTTTCTGTATTGATACCTTTAACATCCAGTTTGATAACAACGTTCAGACTCAGCGTTGTATCGGTACCGGCTCACCGTATGCCGGGGCCAATATCCCGACTACGTTCACGCCGTCAGGTTCGATCACTTTGTCGTGGTCAAAAGCAGCGTGGGAGGTCTGGAGTAAAACGCTTACCGGCGCAACCGTGCCATTCAGTTTCACACTGGCGAACGACGAAGGACAGTACACGTTTAACTTCCCAAAAGTGCAGGTCTCTGGCGACTGGCCGGATGGCGGCAATACCGACATTATCCAGGTTCAACTGGATATCACTGCAGCTGACGAGTCGCCGACGATTACCCGCGCTGTTACCGTCCCTGCCACGGCAATCAGCGTAACGCCAGAAACTTCATCAGGTAATGTCGGTACTTCCGTCACGCTGACAGCGAACCTTGCCCCGGCTGGTGCGACTGATGCTGTGCAGTGGGAGTCATCAGATCCGACTGTCGCAACGGTGGTATCGACAGGCCAAAAAACCTGCCAGGTAGTCAGAGCCGGCGACGGCACCGCAACGATAACCGGTAAAGTGCGAGGCTTCACCGCCACCGCCGAGATTACCGTAACTGAACCATAAAATTTCCCTTGCCCGTTCCGCTCTACATGGTGGCGCGGGCTTTTTTCATGCAGGAGTTTTTAATGATTATCCTAGCCCCACGAATTGATGTTGGTGGCGAGCGCTGGTTCACACCACTGAAAGGTCTGAAACCCATTGAAGGCCTGAAACTGCTCGTCAACAGCATTGATAACGACCAGTATCGCTCGCGTAATGCTCTTATCCGTCGTCATATTGAAAAAATGGACGCCAGTTACCAGGTTGGAACCAGCGAATTTAGCCTGTCAGCGGTCGGGGAAATAGACTCTGCTGATGATCTGCTTATCGACAACTGTGCGCATTACCTGCTCAAAGACTGGAAGGGCGTTGGTGAGCTTGTTGATGGCGAAGAAGTTCCGATTGAATACACGCCGGAACGCGGAGCTGCACTTCTGAAACAGGAGCCAGCGATTTACTGGCAAATTCTGGCGGAGGCAGCCAGCATCGCCCAGGGCAAAGAGCAGCAAAAGCAGGAAACCGTAAAAAAGTCATCGAAGCGCAGAAGTGGCTGAGTGAATTCGGCGGGGAGCAGGGTGAAAAGGCAAAGTGGCGAAGGGAGAAATTAAAACTCCCGCCAATTCCTGAGCCTGAGATTGATGCTGTAACGGGGGAGATACTCAACGCTTACGCAATGATTTCTCGCGGCAGACAGTATACCGGAATGGCTGGCGTACCGCTCCCGTTGTCCCTGCACGATATCGAGCGCTATCTGGCCTCACGTTCTATCCTGATTGACCGTACAGAGTTTGATGCTTCGATACTTGCCCTCGACGATGCCTGGCGGGATGAGTGGGCGAAGGAACAGAAAGGAAGCAGCAAGAAGAAATGAGCCTCCGCATTGCTCGAAGGTTTTTAGTTTTAGGTAAAATTCAACTATATACTGATGGATCACCGTATGATTGATAGACAAAAACTTGTTGTTTACAGAGCTACAAAACAATACTGTATGTTTATACAGTTGCCGACCTGTTCAAATAACCATGTAACTAATTAGACCATTATTTATTAAAGTAATCTCATCTTACTTCTTATGGGATTGAGCTTTATGGTAACTGAACAGGCCACTTTTACATTTTACAAAATTAACAAGGCCGGATACTACCGAACGGGGGCAAGGGAAGCTGAATTTGGTAGCGTGACAGAGATGTTGGAGGATTTGAAAGCTTGGGCTGAGCCGAAGACACTCAAAGAAACAAAGACTTTTGAGACTGACGAAGAACGATATCCCGCTTACCTTGTTGATTCTCGTTCCTCTGGCAGTGATTGGGCTCTTCTTCTTTGGAATGAAGTTCCCAGCAATGGACAAAGGATGCCTTCTCTTAGTGAGGATTCTAGGTTTGGTGAGGAGCCTGCGGTGATAATGAATCCGATACAAGAGGGCAGTATTCCTGGGTACGCCACTTATTTCTGGTTCATTCCCGAACGAAATCTCATGGCGACGGTGAGATTGCATAACAAGCTTACATCACAAGGCACTTTACAAAAGTATTTGCAATGTTTCCTCAAACAATCGTCTAGGCACGTGAAAGCCGAAGTTGTTGAAACAGAAGAGGGAGCACATGAAGTAAAAATTACTGGTTACATGGCTAATGTTGATGATGTTGATGAGGAAAAGAAGCGTTACTACCCACGATTTTCAACCTCTTTAATAAAAAATCCTGGTCGCCATGAGGTCATCAGGCAAAAAGCTAATTTAATCAAAAAAATTGAGCGAGTGATTGAACTCGATCTTGCTCAACCAGAGCAACTTGGGCTTTGGCAAAAAATGCTCGATTTCATTCAGCTTGGTGCTAACCAGGCTCCTGGTGCATCTACTAAAATTAAATATATTGTTTCACCTGATGTAACTTTAGCTGACGTGAATCAAATGATTGAAGATTGGGATGAAGATGTTTCTGAGGTCAATGATTATGGCTTCATTTTTCAGGGTGAGCCGAACAAAACTTATTGGTTGAGTAATTCTCTTTCGCGCACTCAATTTGATTTACGCTTAGAGAGGGAAAACGATGAGATAGTTAATCTTCAGTCTCTATTAGATGAGCTTGGAGGTAAAAAAGAACGAATACTGAGAGGAGCTGGCTTGTTATGAAGATAAAGGTGGCGTTTATTTTGATTACCGCATGTACTGTGATTGGTGCTGGGTATCTGGGACGCCATATCTCTTTTTCCCAGCAATGGCCGTTATTTGAAGCGCTTAGGACTACTGCTTCAATTATTTTTGCAGTTGTTGGTGCTTGGTTCGCTATTATCTATCCTGAAAGATTAAAAAAATCATTTAAGGGCGGGAAAGAGGATGCCAATGGTAGCGGTATACATCGATTGTTCACCCCCATAGTTCATTCGACAGCAATTTTGGCAAGTGTCTTAATAATAGGAGTGTTTGCTCCTTTATTAAAAGAGTTTGACTGGATTATTCTTCATAAAGTCTTTTTTAGAGGTTTGTCATACGGTCTTCTTGTATTCCTGACGTTATGGCAGCTCATAACAGTTGTCTACAGTTTGATTGGTCCGGATATGGTTAAACGGTATACCTCAAGGCAAAGTACAACTCGCCGTGCTGCCGAGTCTGTTCTCGCTCCGAAGAAAAAAGAATAAACCCGCGACGGCGGGTTTTTGCTTTTGGCCAGCCTTCATTGTCCAAATAGCTTCGATAGCCCAGCTGTAGTTGCAGCTTGCACCACAATTTTAAGGGCTTCCGTTGATAGTTCGCCGAGTGTGGATTTAGCCTTTTCTTTCTGCTCGTCGTTCATGTTGGATATGGCAATGAGATCTTCGAGGATGACCACTGCTTCTCGGTGGAATTTGATGGTCTGGACGTTGAGGATTGCACTAAGCCCACCATCGTTTTGCATAAAATCTACTCCTTTGCATGTAGCGCGCATGTTATCAAGAAAAGAGTAAGGGTCATCACTCCTCTGCTCTCTGATTGTGAGTAGGCCGTGTTCAGCAAGATAAATCATATTTGCAGAGAGTTTAACATCGTCAACCTGCATTATTTCGGAATCAAAACTATCCCATGTGGTGTGAGCTGGGTAGGAGTTTATACAGCAAGAAAGAATATAATGTTGTAATTCGCGGTCATACTTTTCCATGTCGTTTCCTTAGCTTGAGTTTACCATTTAACCTACCCCGGAAGCTCGCTATCTAAAAGCCTGATAAACGATCAGCCAATCGGAGCTGTATTTGTTGCCTCGCTGCCCAAGAAGCCTTGATTGCCTTACAAATTTTGTGTGATAGGATGTTTCCGATTGCAATCAAAGGGACTATATTATGAAAAAAAATCTGGCCGTGGCCTTGGGAGCAGTGCTTTTAGTGGGGTGTACATCGCCCAAGTACAACTATGCGCCAACAACGCAAAGTTTAAGTGAACCACCTGTAGGCTCCGTTAACACGTCCTATGTAGGAGACGCTCTGTTATCTCAAGGTATTTTAGCAAAATACGAAGGGATAAAAGTTACTGCACCAGCAAGAGTTTCATGGGGTTATACAGTGACCCCCGGCAATCTGAAGAAAGTCGGCCAGGATGGAAAGTCCGAATTCTATATGCCTACAGGAATGGCTGATTCTGCGAATGTTCAGAAAGCTGCATTAGCTGATATGTGGCAGGCATTGATGGTCAAAGAAGGTACCAAGACACTCTGTGTTATCACTGTCTTTTCAGTATCAACTTGCGAAGACAATATGCCTTTTGAAAAAACCAACCTAAACATTAGTTCTTCTAATAATTTTCAGCAGACATTGCTGTATAACGGTCGTGTAGGTAATAAAATCAACATTGGCTATCGTGAGTCATCATCTGATATGGCAAGACCTGCCTTCAATAACGATGTCGAATATGACTTATCGGAATCTAAAGTTATAGGTTATAAAGGCGCCAAGATTGAAGTGCTTGAAGCTACAAACCAGAGCATCCGATATAAAGTAATTAGTAACTTTAGATAAAATTATTAATTTCCCCGATGGTTTAAGCCCACTCAGGTGGGCTTTTCTTATGAGGCTATGATGAAAATTCATTCTGCTGTATTTCACCCTAATGGGTTTTTTATTGATGCACCGAACCAGCCTGATTTCTGGGTGCTGCTTAGCCGCACGTTGGGGTGGGGCAGATTCTCGCTGGTGTGCGAATCTTATGAATTTACCCCAGATGGAGGAATTTTTGAATTAGTGGAAGTGCTACCGGCAGGCTCAGAGCCCCCTTCACCACTAATTCCTTCGTCAAATGTTCTATGGCGTCTGCCGGAAGCTGCCGAAGCTTTGAAACGATACTCTGCTTCTCAGATTCGGGAATGTTTGCCAGAGAGATAAAATCCTCAATGGCTGTAAGTGTTTCTCGGTGCAATTTGATGGTTTGAACTTTCAAAATCGCACCTAATCCGCCATCCTGAAGTAAGAAATCAATTCCATCTTTTGTGGCGAGCATCCCTCCAAGCGCCACGCTTGTTGTTGCCAAGTGATTGTGGGAAAACATCCTAATTAAGCCATGTTCAACAAGGTAGCTTATATTTGCCAGAACTTTTTGCGAGTGTTCTTCAGAGTAAAATTCTATATGCTTACGAAATTGCTCATGTGAAGTTGTTTTGGGGTATGCATCCACAGCGGCCTTAAGTATAAGCAGCTGTAATTCTCTGTCGAACTTATCCATCACTTATCCTTGACTGATTTTAAACTCGCTTCCTAAAGAGCGCTTTAGTTTTTACCAGTGTTTTTTTTGATGTGAGCGCCAATCTGAGCCTCAATTGCTGGATGCAGATACGCATCTGGTTCATCAATTCTGAGGTGAGCACCTTCTGCGAGAATATTCAACTGCTGTTGTAGTTTCTTTATGCCCAAAGCTACTTCTGAAAGCGTCAATGCCTTTTCTGTCGGGATGTCATGCATCTCAACCCAAGCCTCGATGGCTGCGACCATTTCTGCGTTTGCAGAGCGACCATTTTTTTCCGCAAGCGCAGCAATTTTCTGCTTAAGATCTTCAGGCAGTCGCAGGTTAACTTGGGGATTTTTATAAGGTCTACTCACGAGATTTCACCATGATACAAATATGTATCATCAGGATAAGTACATATGTATTGACTAGCAATGCGTACCTAAATACTATGTATGCGTACCACATACAAAAGGAGGGAGTATGAAAGTTAAGACATTGAGGATGCCTGAGTGGTTGGAAAAGGCGTTCGAAGAACTGGCTATAAAATCCGATCGATCTTTTAGTAAAGAGGCGGTGCGGGCCATGCGTGAGTACGCGGAGCGACAGGGAATTAAGTGTCGAGAATGAACAAAGCCCCGACTGCGGTAACAGTCAGGGCTTCGATTGTCAGTAAATCCTTGAGAGAAAAACCAACATGAACAGTATATCAACAGCAGTTTCTACCATCAACGTACCATTCCACGGCAATGAGCTGTATATAGTGAATCACAACGGCGAGCCGTACACCCCGATGAAGCCGATCATTGATGGCATGGGCATGGACTGGGCATCGCAGTTTACGAAGCTTAAACAACGCTTCAAATCAACTATTGTGGAAATCACAATAGTTGCTGCAGATGGCAAATCTCGCTCGATGATCTGCCTCGCTCTCCGCAAACTTGCCGCCTGGCTGAACACCATCAGCCCGAACAAGGTTAAGTCGGAGATCCGCGATAACGTAATCCGCTACCAGGAAGAATGCGACGATGTTCTCTACGAATATTGGACGAAGGGGCAGGTGACGAATCCGCGTATCGTGGAGCCAGCAATCGACATGATGAATATTGATCTCCATCTCCGTATTCGCGATGGGCAGGTTGAGAGCATCGAGCGCATCGGGTCAGACATGTTTGTCGGTAAAGTTGAGCAGATACTAAGCGGTCTGCGTAAAAGTGGTTGGATTGTCATTAAACGGGATTTGTTGGCTGAGAAGTTGGCTACGTGGTGATGTAAGAGCGCTGTCATTCACATACGACAAAACCCGCTTAACTGCGGGTTTTGTCGTATCCATTCGCCTCTGCTACGATTGCCCCATCATTTATTTAGGGGGATGGGGATGTGAGAAAAATATTTGTTGCTGGAATTTTGTATTTTTTATTGTCTTCAAGCGCATTGGCACAAGAAAAAAAACCCGTTGAAGAGATAAAAGAAGGAGCTGAGTTGGTATGTAAAAATCATCAAGATGAGACTTTATGCCAACAAATGGTTTTATCGCTCGCTTCCCTAGCGATGTACAATGCAGGTTTCTATACCCAAAGCTGCCTTGAGGAAACTAAGGTTTTACCAAAAGATAAAAAACATTGTGATAATGCAAAGGCTTTAGTTGGATATTTAAAGAAGTTTGATAATAACTAGTTATCTGTTTTTCAGAATAATCACTCAATGCAAACGACCTCGCTTCGGCGGGGTTTTTTTACGCCCGGAGAAAGGTAAATGACCGAACAAACATCACGCCTTGCTATTGTTCTGGATAGTTCCGGGGCAAAGAATAATGCCGATAATCTGGCGACGGCGCTGGCTAGAATCACCCAGGCTGGCGAGCAGGCGGAAAGGGCAACAGACAGACTGAAGCATGAGTTCATTGATTACAACGTTGTGCAAAAATCCGCAGCCAAAGAGACGCGGAACCATCGCCAAGAACTGAGTGTGCAACAAAAAGCGCTTGCAAAACTAAGGGACCAGATTGACCCGGTTAGTGCGGCCTTGGATAAGCTGGATGACAGATATCAGGAACTCAAGAAATACCAGAAGGCTGGGATTCTGCCAGATGATGATTTTGATTACCTGGTATCCAAAATCCGCGATACGGAAAAGGCAATCAATGGTGAGGCGCTGGCTGAAAGAGCAGCTGCAAAAGCCAGAGATGAGCAAAGCGCATCACTTCAGCGCCTTTCAGCTCAGCTTGACCCGATAGGTACTGCATTTAAGAAACTGGTAGATCAGCAGAAGCAGCTCGACAACGCGAAGGCTTCGGGCATGTTGTCGCCAGAAAGATACGATGTGCTTTCTTACAGCCTTGCAAATACCCGCAAGCAACTCGAAATCACCCAAGACGCGATGAAAAAGACTGGTGTCACTTCCCGCGCTATGGCTTATCAGATGCGCATGATTCCTGCGCAGATGACTGACATTGTAGTGAGTTTAGCTTCCGGCCAGGCTCCAATGACCGTACTGTTACAACAGGGCGGGCAGCTTAAGGACATGTTTGGCGGTATCGGACCAGCGATTAAAGGTGTAGGGAGGTATGTAACTGGGCTTATAAATCCGTTAACTCTATCAGCTGCGGCAGTCGGTGTCCTTGGCCTGGCTTATTACAAAGGCTCGCAGGAGCAGGACGAGTTTTATAAATCCCTCGTTCTAACTGGTAATCAGGTCGGAAAAACATCCGGCCAATTGGCTGATATAGCTGCCCGTGCTGGCATTGCGGCGGATTCAACCACTGGTAAAGCTGCATCCACGCTTAATCAACTTGTTTCTTCTGGGAAGGTGGCTGGCGATTTGCTGGAGCGCGTTACAAACGCTATCGTTAAAACCAGTGACGCCACAGGCATTGCCACTGAAAAGTTGGTAGGTAACTTCAACGACATTGCTGTCGATCCAGTAGCAGCCATCACCAAACTTAACGACCAGTACCACTTTCTGACACTGGCAACCTATAACCAGATTAAAGCATTGCAAGATGAGGGAAATCAGCGGGAGGCGGCGCGAGTTGCCAGTGAATCCTATTCATCCTCAATGATCCAGCGCTCAAACCAAATTAAAGAAAATCTCGGCTATCTTGAAACTGCATGGAACTCTGTAGCCAAAGCTGCTGGTTGGGCTTGGAACTCTATGCTTGATATTGGTCGCGAAGTGTCTATTGAGCAGAAGATTCAGGATGCTAGCGGAGAGCTTGAACGTGCACAAAGGGCGTTATCTGACTTTCAGAAAGGACAGTCCGCAAATGCAGGGCCATACGGACCTTGGAAGTCTGATGATCTTGATCGTCAACAAAAGGGCGTAGCCTTATTAAAACAGCGTCTTTCATCTCTTCAGGGAGAAAAAATTGCGCAGGAGGCTATTAACGAAGCCTATGATGGGTATCTTAAAAAACAGCAGGATGGAATAAAACTTCAGCAAGATCAGAATGCCTTTGCCTTGAAATATCAAACCAGACAACAGCAGATGGCTAAAGAGCTTAAGGATTTAAACGACCTGAAAGCAAGGGGCGCGAAGTTGGATTACACCTTTTTGGAATCTGAAATCCGCAACCGATACAAAGAACCCAAAACGCCAAAAACACCTAAAGGAAGGGCCTACACAGAGGACGCAGCCACCCGACTACTCGATCAAATCAATCAGCAGACTGCCGCTATGCAGTCTCAACTGGAATCCAGTGACAGGCTGAATAGCTCGACACAGGCACGGGTTAAGTTCGAACAGCAGATTGCTGACCTAAAGTCAAAAACGCAGCTTACAGCCGATCAACGGTCGATTCTTTCCCGTTCTGGTGCAATATTGCAGGCCTACAAACAGCAGGAAGCGCTACAGAACTCTGTTAAGACCCTGGACGAATACCGGAAGATACAGGAGCAAATCGCACCGAAGGAGTTACGGCAAAATGAGGCGCTGCAAAAACGTCTCGAAATCCTGCAAAAGATGGTCGATCTCAAAAAACTGTCACCTGAGGATGCTGGAAAACAGGCAACTGACCTGATTAGTAAATCAATACTGCCGGATTCAGTCATATCAGGAGTTAACAAGGCAGGTGGAACGCTTACCTCAAGTGCGACCAATAACGACCTCGCAGGGCAGGGCCTGAACATGATAGGGCTGCAAATCGATCCGCAGCTTGAAATCATTGATAAGCTGAAACAGTCCCTGACTGATTATGCAGCCTGGCTGAATCAGCAACAGCAGGCGATAACGCAGAGTACCGTATGGAATGAGGAGCAGAAGCAGCAACAGCTACTGGCCTTGCAGCAACAGGGACGTCAGAACCAGGAGGCGTTAAGCACGGCTGTCTACGTTGCGCAGATGCAATCCGCTCAAAACTCCTTCTCCAGCATCACCGATTCGATGGGTGCGATGTTTGGTGAGCAATCCGCGATGTACAAAGCTGCTTTTGTGACACAGAAAGGGTTTGCTATTGCTCAGGCTGCCCTGCAACTCCCTATGGCGATGGGGCAGGCGCTGGCGGGGTTGCCGTTCCCGGCCAACCTTGCTGCCGTTGCACAGGTTGTTGGGCTTATGGCCTCGATTACCTCCAGCATAACCAGTGCCGCTGCCGTTGGCTTCGCCTCCGGCGGTTATACCGGCCCCGGCGGTAAGTATCAGCCCGCGGGTGTTGTTCATAAAGGGGAGTTTGTCTTCGATCAGGCTGCAACGAACCGAATCGGCGTCACTCAACTTGAGGCGTTACGGAATGGTAAACCACTCGATGCAACGCTCAGCAAACCGGGTTTTGGGACCGGGGTGCAGAACGTGAATAGTGATAACAGCAGGCGAACTACTGTTCATGCACCGATTAAACAAGAGTTTAACTTGCAGGGTGTTACCCCAGAACAGTTGAACGCTACGCTCAACCAGAACAACAAGCAACTTACCCGGCAGTTAAAGGGGGAGATGACAAACGATGTTATCAATCCACAGGGCAGCTTCGGGAAGGCACTTAAAAGCCGTTATGTACGCGGATATAAAGAATAAGGGGACAGACGTGGCCCCTTATTCACTTATCTGAAAGCTCTTCTTCTAACTGGATTACAGCTCTCTTCAAGAATTCGAGGGCGCGCTTACGGATTTCCATGTCCAGCTCTTTCCTTGAATCAATAAATTCTTCAATTCGAACAGCAATCTCCGCTGAGTTGCTGCCAGTTTCGGTATCTTCGTAAATCCGCAAGCCATAATCGGCAAAGAGATCGCTATTGTCGTGATTGGTTGAGAAATCCATGAGGCCTCCAGGGTTTAAAGGTGAAAAATTATTCTACATGCTTTTTAGGGGGAGGGTATGCCTGACATTTTCTACCCGCACGACTACCTTCCGATGCCGCTTCAGGATGGCTATGCATTTCAGCCAGTCAGTCCGTTAAAGCGTACCGCAATGACAACCGGCCGTGCCCGCCAGCGCCGGGCATTCATTTCCACGCCAACACAGGCAAATGTGCAGTGGCTTTTTGAAACGGACATTCAGGCCCAGCTATTTGAGGCCTGGTACCGCGAAACGATCACTGACGGTGCTGACTGGTTTTTTATGCGACTACAGACCCCGCTTGGCGTTGAGTTCTATAAATGCCGGTTCACCGATATCTATCAGGGGCCGACGCTGGTCGCCCCGATTTACTGGCAGTTCTCCGCGACGCTGGAGCTATGGACACGTCCTGTTCTTGGCGATGGCTGGGCTGAGTTCCCGGATTACATCATCAACAGCAGCATCATTGATATTGCAATTAACAGGGAGTGGCCCGAAGCATGACCAGCCCGACTTTAAAACGACTGTACGCCTCTTCCGGTGAAGAGGTCATTATCAAAACCCTGCAGATCAACATCGGTGATGATGCTCTGTATCTCTGTGATGGCTATGACGACATAACCGCGACAACAGAAACCGGAGAAGAAGTGACATTTATCGCAAGCACCATCGACGTTGCGTTACCTGCGCGAAACAGCGACGGTACACAGGATCTGCAGTTTGCAGTCTCTAACATTAATGGCGAGGCATCGACATCCGTGCGTAGCGCGCTGGAAAACTTGCGTGGCGCCACAGTAACTTACCGCCAGTTTACCTCTGACGATTTAACCGCTCCCGCCGAACGTCCTTATACCATGACGGTTAAAAACGGGTACTGGACCGCGACGCAGGCGCAGATTATCGCAGGGTACATGAACGTGTTGGATACAGGCTGGCCCCGCTATCGCTACACACTCCCGTTCTATCCTGGCCTTCGTTACATGAGCTAAGGAGTTTCAATGTTCAATCAAGATAAATACCTTTCAGTCAAATGGCTGAAGGGCGGACGCGCTTACCCTGAACTTGACTGTTTCGGCATCGTGAATGAAGTTCGTCGCGATCTGGGGCTTCATGAATGGCCGGATTTTGCCGGAGTAACTAAAGACGATGGTGGCCTTGACCGAGAAGCAAAAAGTTTTTCACTGACTCTTTCCCAATGCGAGCCTTGCGCTGGTGCAGGGGTTTATTGCTATTCCGGTTCAACAGTAACGCATGTTGCAGTCGTGGTGGATATCAACGAGCAACTTTATGTTGTGGAATGCAACCCAAAGACCAACGTGACCATCCTTCCATTGCCGCGCTTTATGCGTCGGTTTGTTAAAGTGGAGTTCTGGCAGTGACTATCAGAATTTATCCATCCCGGTTACCCGGCGAGCCGCTGGAAATACATGAACATGGCGCGCTGACTCTTCATCAGTGGTTGTCTAGCAACGTTGATAATTATCGTTCAGATATTAAACACCCGATTGCGGTTGAAGTTGATGGCGAAAATATTCCCGCAACGGAATGGTTCGATTATGTCATAGCCCCATCCAGTGAAGTACGTATCTATCCGATCCCTTACGGGCTGGAGGCCGGGACAATTGCGTGGATAGCTGTTGCTATTTCTGCCGCATCCGTTGCATATGCGCTATTTTTTGCACCAGGCGCGGTCGATCCGGGAGGGTATTCATCAGGAACAGGCGATTCACTCGATGTAAACCCGGCTAAAGCCAACCAGGCTAAGCTTGGGGAGCCGATTCGTGAGCTGTTCGGACGCCGCCGAATTTACCCCGATTACGTAGTACAGCCGGTAACCCGCTTCAGCCAGGATGATCCGACAGTGATGACCGTTGAAATGTTCGTCGCGCTGGGATTCGGACAATTTTCATTCGGCAAAGGGGATATGCGTGTTGGTGCCACGCCTGTTTCATCGCTGGGTGATAGTTTCGCGTACACCGTTTTTCAGCCCGGCCAGAATGTGGCTGGTGATCGCCGTAGCGAAAACTGGTTTAACTCCACTGAAGTTGGAGGCACCAGCTCTGGCGCCGGGCTGGATATGGCCCAGACCGCGCCGGACAAGGATGATGTTGTTGCGCAGTCACTGACGGTGTCTGGAAGCACAATCACGTTTAACGGATTAAGCGCTGACGACGATACTGCAACAAACGAGCTGCCTGATTCGTGGATTGCTGGCGCAACGGTTGAGCTAATCGTACCCGATCAGTTTGTTGTAACCAACGATGGCGCATACAGCCGAATTACCAGTGACAATCTGGCGGAACTCGCCCCTTATGTCGGCATGCCGGTAACGCTCTGGTACAACAGCGTCGACTATAGCCTGTTTATCGCTTCGTATACGCCGCATGCAGACGCGACAGAGGAAGAAGAGGAAGTCCCCGCCTCGGTAACGCTGGCTTATGAGAGTGACACCGGCACGCCTTTTACGGGTATTCCAGAGGGGGATATCAGGCTTTCCGTTTCTCACGCCGGATATCAGTACAAAATTTTCGACGTTGACGGTACAAGTGTGACTCTTCAACGCTTGATTGACGGCGTTGTCAATAACACATGGCCGGGTTTCGTTGCGCGCACCGTGCTTGATTTTGACGCATCTGGCGTTAACCAGAATGATTCCTGGATGGGGCCGTTTCTGGCATGCCCGGATAATGAAACCATCGACATGTTTGAAGTGAATTTCTTCTTCCCGAATGGCATTTGCTGGTACGACAAAAAAGGGAGAAAACAAAACAGAACGGTTCGCTGGGAAGTTCAGTACCGCGTCTATGGCTCTGGTTCTGGATGGATGAGCAAAACCGGCTCGTATAATACAAAAAATATAAATGGTCTTGGTTTTACTGAGCGCATCACGCTGAGTTCTCCCGGCCTTGTTGAAGTGCGGTGTCGACGCACTAACGAGCAGGGACAGGATAACAGCCGCGATAATATGTACTGGCAATCGTTGCGTGGCCGCCTTCTGACCTGGCCGTCATCGTACGCTGGCGTAACGACGATGGGGGTCACGGTGGAAACAGGCGGCAAGCTGGCTGCTCAGTCCGATCGCCGGGTTAACGTGGTAGCGACAAGGATTTACGACACTGGCGCACCAAGAAGCATCTCTGGCGCCCTGTACCACGTTGGTAACTCGCTGGGGCTGGACATGGACACCGACGCCATTGATGCGCTGGAAAGTGCGTACTGGACGCCAGGCAATGAGTTTTTCGATTTCGAGACGACTGACAGCACATCTGCGCTGGAGGTTTTGCAGAAGATAGCCAACGCCGGGAAAAGTTATTTTCTGCTGACGGACGGGCTTGCTTCGGTTGCGCGTGAAGGCGTAAAGCCATGGTCCGGGGTTATCAGTCCGCATGAGATGACTGAAGACCTGCAAACTGCATTCGTTGCTCCCTCCGGTGACGATTATGACGGCGTTGATGTCACGTATATCAACGGAACGACCTGGGCTGAGGAGACGGTACAGTGCCGGACCCCGGATAATCCAACCCCTGTCAAAATCGAAGACTACACTCTTGATGGTGTGCTTGATCGTGATCGCGCGTACCAAATCGGCATGCGCCGGTTGATGAAGTATCAGCAGCAGCGGCTGACCCATACGACATCTACTGAGCTGGACGCACTTTGCTATAACATCGGCGACCGTATCGTGCTGACTGACGATATACCCGGTAGCCAGACGGTCAGCACACTGATTGAGTCGATGGCGTCTGTGGATGGCACAACGACATTCACGGTGACAGAGCGGCTTGACTGGTCGTTTCCAAATCCTCGCGTGCTGGTTCGTTATCAGGATGGTTCGGCTTCCTCACTAATGGTGGCGACCAGTGCAGGTGATTACCGGGTTTCCGTACCTTACCTGGCGACGTTCGATGACATGATTCTTGATGATCCCGGCATTGAACCGCCACGCCTGATTTTCTGCGACTCTTCACGAGTGGGCTATAACGCTCTTGTCTCAGAGATAGCCCCGCAATCTGATGGCACATGTCAGATAACGGCGAAACAGTATAAACCCAGCTTCTACGATTACGACAATGCAACATATCCCGGCGATACAGCCTGATTTCACCTACTTAACTATCACCCGCTTCGGCGGGTTTTTTCGTTTATGAGGCTCATATGACGACTTATAACACCGGCAACCCGCTGGGATCTGCTGCTGCTAAAGACCTTAACGATAACGCGCAAAACATGGATTATCTGATGAATGACCAGGTGAATGATCGACGCAATGATCGTCTTGGACATTCCCGTAAAACCTGGCACGGCATGGAGTCAGCTCATGAAGAACAACTTGCCCGCTTTTCTGCTGCCTTTCAGGAATTTCTTGTTAAGTCCGGATATGACTTTCTCGGCGATTACGAGGACGGTCCCCTTACTTTCACTGCACGAAATCAGACAATCCGGTATCAGGGGCAGTTCTGGAGACTGAATACAGCAACGGATGTTCCATTCACGACCCGCGGAACGGATGCCATAAGCTGGGCAGAGGATGTTAATCATCTGGTCCTGATGGACGCTGACATGCTGCGTCAGGAACTGGCACTACCGGATGGAGCCTGGCTGGTAGGACTGGGTGATTTGACGCTGGGTGAGATACTGGCTCAGAAAATCTTCATTATTGTCATTACCGGACAGTCGAATGCAGTCGGTGCAAATAGTGGAGGGCCTAATCCGGCAAGCGATAAAATCGTTATCTGGGATGGTGCAACGGGCGACTGGGGAAGCAGTGATTATACCCGTCCACCGCTGTCACGCTCCAGTCCTAACGGGAACGGCGGCAACAACAATATTGCGCTGGCATTTGCACATCGCCTTGTGGATGAGTTTAAGGCAGAAAAGGTGTTCATCATCTATGATGCGGCAGGTGGGCGTTCCATTGAGGACTGGACAGGGGAGGGGGTTAACTCAGTCCGCTACGCAGCGATAAAAGGCAAGGTTGAAGCGGCGCTGGCCTCACCGGAAATTGTCGCCACAGGGAAGACGAGAGTCGATATGGTTGTCTTTGCGCAAGGGGAAGCTAACGGACTGACAGATACCATTACGGATTACCGCAGCAAGCTTGCCACGCTGGACAGGCAGTTTCGTGCTGAAAGCTGGATGTCTGATACCACACCGATGTTTATCATGGGTATGAGCGGATTACACATGCGTTACCAGGTCTGGCAGGCGCAACTGGATTATTGTGAAAACCACAACCGCAACTGCATTTATGTGAACTCTGCAGGACTAAAGACGCAATACGACGTTGATGGTGCAGGAGATTACACGCACTGGCTGGGTACATCCCTTTGGGAACATGGCTATTATCGAATCTGGCAAGCACTGCATGAACGCGGGGTCACACACCGCCATACTCTTGCAGCGTTCTCTGCCCGGGGGGCGGGTCCGTGGAGTGGCGAGGCCATCGCGCTGGCAAAATTTTCGAGCCTGGTAAGTGCAGGCTCCACGACGGGTGATTTTCCGGCGAACGGCCCTGCTGCGTCGCACGCGATTCACTGGGGATACCAGTGTCAAGCGACAAACTATTCTTTGGCTGGCGGCTATCAGAACATGATGGATACTGGCGCTAATTATTCTGTTTCCTGGGGACGCCTGAACACGTTCAGTGCAGTCGCGCAGTACTCATCTGCATTTGGATATGGCAACACGATTAATGCGCCTTATGCCTTTGCTGCTGGGCGGGGACATACTATAGCGGATCCGTATTGCGCGGCTCTCGGGGCGTTTTCTGAATACAAAACCTCACTCGAAGACCCAGTGCGTTTTCAAGTGGGGACAGGAAAATCGGAAACCTTACCTAAAACCGGCTTTGCTGTCTTTGAATCAGGGCGCGCTCTGTTTTCAGGTAACATCGATTTCAGGACAGACAATGCTTTTTCTGTTGGAACGCCAGGCGCCCGCGCGTCAGTTATCTATGCGGGTACTGCTGCAATCAACACCTCTGATATAACGACGAAAAAATTACGTGGAGTGTTAACCGATGCTGAATTACGGGCATGGGCTAAAGTGCCGCCGACAATTTATCAGATACTGGAATCACTGAATGAAAAAGGTGAGGACGCGCGGCTACACGCAGGGCTGATTGCACAGGATGTTGCTACGGCGTTTGAATCTGAGGGGCTGGATCCGCGCCGTTACGCGTTGTTCTGTGAAGACGAAATATTCGAAGAAGTATTCGAACCTCAAATCAGGACTGTTTCACGTCAGAAGCGTGGGCCGGGAGTTATCAGGGAGACCGGTATTGTTGACGGCGAAGAAGTTACGGTCGAGCGTAGAGTCGAAGACGCGCTTCAGTACAAGCTTGTTAATGATGAGTTCGTGCCCGAGATTGAAGAAGTGGAAGAGACAGTGATGATTCCGGTTCGAAAGTCAGCCGGGATACGCCTCGGGCTGCGTTATACAGAATGCCTTATTTTTGAAGCGGCTTATCAGCGCTCTGTCAGCACTAAGCTGGCGGCGCGCCTTGATGAGCTTGAGATAGGGAGGGCGTCCTTAAATCAGTAAAAGACCATCTGTTCCCGCACCTTACGCAGCCAGGTGCGGGAACAGTGATAGCTAAAATCCAACCCGATCAGTATCTATTCCACTTTTCCGACGAACATATCAGGGCCAATCTGCTGGATGTCTTTGACACTACCGGGGTGGGGGCAGTCCAAAAATGACTCTGAGGTGTCTGTTAAATCCGTGGCGATTCATCTCCTGTTCATCGCTCAGTTAGCTTTTATCCGTTCCCTCCACTTCTTACGCAGCATACATACTTCGGTGCTGGCCGAAGCGTCATACTTTCGTCGGTAATAAACTGATCGGAAATTAACGACGGAGCTAAATCATGATTGCGGTACTTTTTGAAGCTGACGCCCTGCCAGAGGCACAGGAAAGATATCTTCAGCTTGCTGCCGAACTGAAGCCTTTACTGTCAGACACGCCGGGTTTTATTTCTATTGAGCGCTACCAGAGCCTGAGCGCGCCCGGAAAAATTCTTTCTTTGTCATGGTGGGAAGATGAGGAATCTGTAGCAGGATGGAAGCAAAATGTTATGCACTTGGCAGCACAGAAAGAAGGAAAACAGTCAATTTTTTCATTCTACAGAATACGTGTTGCCAGAGTGTTCCGTGATTACTCTTCTGATAAGGAGGCACATCAGCATGTATGACATTCACGTCATTCTAAGCAACATTCCGGGTTCGCTGCCTCACTTGGCAGTGTGCTGGGCAAAAACGGTGTGCGCCCTGATGGATAGGCGCGCGTGGACAGTCATGGGGAGATTCTTCTTTAATGTCATGGGTGCGTTGGCGGAGATGGAGAGAGAGCTTATTGTTGAGCGAACACGGGCTGGCTTAGCTGCTGCGCGCGAAGATGGTCGGATCGGCGGCAGACGGCCAAAGTTAACCGCAGAAGAGTGGGCTCAGGCTGGAAGGTTGATAGCTGCAGGTGGGTCAAGAAAACGTGTGGCTATAATTTACAATGTAGGGGTGTCGACGCTATACAAAAATTTTCCTGCTCGGTGTTGAGAAGACGCCACCGCGTCGTCGTATGCAAGAACGGGCGGCGGCGAACTGGCGAACGTTCGATAGTGCGAGTATTGAATGATTGCCAGTCCGCTTTGAGCGAAGAGCGGACGTTGAATGTTGCTGCTAACCTAAAAGTTAATTGCTGTAGTCGCAACCATCAAACTTACCTTTCAAAATAACGTTTGGTTAATAGTGTGAAGTGCTAAGTGGTCGTATCCAAAACACAATGCTTGGCAACTTGATGCTCTAACTTATTACGCAAACTTAACTAAATGAAAAAAACATAATATCTTAAGTTATCCCACAAGTATTTCAGCAAATATTCTAGTAAAGCATGGCTAATTCGTGTCTATACTGTATCCTATCCGAACTATCAGCTCTTTGCTCGCCAACAAGGTCAATACGTGTTATAAAAACATTACTAATCAGCAAGTAAGTGTCATTTTGAATGATAAATAGTAAATAACAATCTTATTAGGAATCAAAGATGGAAAAAATAAATCAGGATTCGATTTTTTTACAGGAATGGGGACTTGCTTCAGCATTGGTTGAAAAAAGTGGTTTATCAGTAGACACTTTAAGGTCTATCGTACAAGACTACAAAAGCAATCAGCTAACATTGCTAGATGAGGCTGAGTATATCGCAAAAAAAATCCAACGTTGTGATTCTGTACATTCTGTTCGTTGGCGTATCAAAGATACTTCCCATCTTTTAAATAAAATCATCAGAAAACTAACAGAAGATGAACCGTCTGAAAAGTACAAAGGAATAAACTCAGGTAACTACAAATCTATAATTACTGATCTTATCGGTGTCAGAGCAATTTATCTTTTCAAAAGTGACTGGAAAGACGTTCACGAACATATTTTATCAAGGTGGACAACTAAAAAGGACGAATCAGTAATGATATATCACCGTGATGGTGATATTATGGATATTTATGCAGGTCATCCTGAATGCAAGCAAGAAATACACAAGCATAATTATCGCTCAATTCACTATGTTGTGCCAGCAACAAATATTGAATCTGTTCAGGTATATTGTGAAATACAGACAAGAACTATTTTTGAGGAGGGCTGGAGCGAAATAGACCATCAGGTAAGATACCCTGATTACTCCGATGATGAAAACCTAATGAGCTATTTAACCATATTTAATAGGTTGGCGGGAAGTGCTGACGAAATGGGCAGTTATGTGAATGAACTCGTAGAGTTAATCAAAAAAAATAATAAACTAGAGAGTGAGCGGGATTTAAAAGATCAAGCGTATGATTCTGAGAAAGAAAGGCTTGAGGCTGAAATTAAAAGTCTATCTGCAAATCAAAGCAATTTCGCGGAAATGAAGAGCGCATATGATAAACTCATAGAAGTTCAGAATGAGGAAATGAAAAGTTTAAAAGAAGAACTAAAATCTAGAACAGACGAAAAAATAAAACTGAATAGGCAAAAATCCCCTGTATCAAAGATTATTAGTCAAACTGATACGGTTAAAACAAATGATAGATATGAGGGAACCATAAAGATACAGGTATTAAGAACTAATGACTTCGCATCTTTCGCTGGCCATTTCACTCCAGCATTAGAATCAATACCAAATGTAAGTGTCACACCAATTGAAACAACGGCAAAGAATACAAAGATATCTGATTTAAGAGTTAACACTGGAGTGGGTAACACAAGAGATTTTAACGCCCATGTTTTTAATGATAAATTAAAATATATCGAGGAAGGCGAATATTTATTTTCTTTTGTGGCAAATCTAAACGAATTTACCTCACCGACTTAGTTTATCCGCCAATTAGTCTTGAGTCTATTTAGGTGCAGAGCTACTTTTACAGTTCTGCACTCCCTCAGATTTCAATCAATTCCCTCCATTGCATCATTAATATTTACAATCTGCACCCTGTTGATTAATACAATTATATACGAGCAACTTCCGCTTCTGGCACAGGCTGTGTAAAAACTCGGTTTTTTCAGTATCTGAGGACTAACACCAGCAGGGATGCAAGATATTCCTGATATGGGCTGTATTCGCAGTGATTTGTATGTTGAGGCAAAACGAGACTTTGTGGCTTGATATGGAGTACTAATGGCCAGTTATTAGGAGTTAAAGCGGCCACTGCCGCTAGCTGCATCGTTCTCGCAGCTTAATGGCCAATCCTTCGGCCCCCCAGATGGACATCATCCTCTTCAGGTTATAAGCCAGTACATGCAGACTGATTTCTGTGCTGACGTTTTTAAACCGTTGCGTCAGGAAGTGAGTCGCTCCCATCCACATCTTAATTGTCCCGAACGGATGCTCTACCGTTTGCTTTCGCACGACAGCTGTTTGTGGCGATGCATTAAGCCTGGCTTGCATGTCTTCCATTTCTGCTTCATGAACCCAGCGCCTTATACGCCTCGGATCGCGTTTTGATGTGGTGCACCTTGACCGCTGACTGCAATCGCGACAGGCAATATTGTTAAAGTACATTTGCTGTTCTAAACCATCCTCAACCATCGTAAATCGGTTCTGAAGTTCTTCACCCATCGGGCAAATATAAATATCTTTTTCCTGGTCATATTTGAACAATGAACGATTGAAAAGACCTTTACGGTCAGCGCCAGAGGTATCGCCTTTTGGTACTAAGGCTACGGCACCTAAGTCCTGCGTTGCTTTAATATCTCCCCGGCTGTAATAACCTTTATCAGCCAGTACGGTAATATCCGCTTTGCCAACTGCTTCCTGCGCTAATTTGGTCACCGCTGTTAGCTGACCACGGTCTGGTGTATTCGTTACTTCATGCGCAACAATCAGGTGATATTTAGCATCAACGGCAGTCTGAACGTTATAGCTCACCTGGCGGTTAACATTGTTTATCTTCATTAACCGGGAATCAGGATCTGTCAGTGACAGCTGCTTATCAGGGTGCTGCACAACGGCCTGCTGAATTTTCTTGAGTTCTTTCAGACGCTTTTGCAGCCATGCCAGTTTCGCAGTTGTTAAACATGCATTTTTTTCGGGCTCCGCAGCCTTGTCAGCTTCATCGAGCTTATTCAGGTAAAGAGCAATACTTTGCTCAACCCTTTCAATGTGGCCTTTTGTTTTCTGGGGCGTGAAATTGTTCGATTTGCTGTTTACCGCCTTGAACTTACTACCATCAATGGCAACCACCACATCGGTGAACATCTGCATCTGCCGACACAGATCAATGAAAGTGCGGCAAGCATTTTTGATGCCTTTACCATTGTTTTTTCTGAAGTCTGCAATGGTTTTAAAATCAGGTGTTAATCGTTCAAGTAACCACATCAATTCAACGTTACGATGGGCTTCTTTCTCTAACCGGCGGGATGACTGGATGCGGTTCAGGTATCCATAAATGTAAAGCTTCAGCATGGTTGCGGGATGATATCCAGGCCGCCCGGTTTGCTTTGCATTAACGCGCTCAAAGCCAAGTGTATCAAGCTGTAGTTCATCAACAAAGACGTCAATAACTCTGACAGGGTTGTCTTCTGTGACAAAATCATCCAGCACTTCAGGGAGCAACGTCACCTGATGTCTGCCTTGACCTTTGATATGTTGAGTCATACCTGCACCCGCTTTATTTAATCGTATGATTCTAATTTTATTAAATAAAGTAAGTTTCTGCATTGGTTTATCAAGAATGGTTGATCATATAAAACCACTACTTAGACCAAAAAGTGATCAGTAGTTTTCACACAGCCTGGGCACAGAGTGGACTGTCAGGTTAGGTTTGGCTCTGTGCCATAAGACTGCCAGCTCAGGTCTGAGCTAATACTACTCAAGCGATATGATGGTTCAAGGCGTTTAATCTGAAACCAGCCACATATCAGCCTCTTCAAACATTTCCTGAACAATACGGCTTATCTGTTCCTTCTCATGCTTGCTGGCGTCAGTGTTGATCGCCGGCAGCGTCATCATCGGTTTAACCCGGACATCAGCATCGGGGAAAATCCGGTGAACCCTCTTGGTCAACTCGCCCAGAATGATATCTTTTGCACCGGGCAGGCCATCAAAATTCCTTTTGTCATAAACGAGTTCCACGTACATTGCTTAATGCCTCTTTACTGGATGGGTATACAGTATTTATACTGTGTTTTTATCCAGTATTCAAGAGGGGCTAATGATGCCACGACGTAGCGATATTGAAATAGCCTGGCATGCTTCGATACAGCGAGAACCGAATGGCCGGAAGACTGTCACCACACAGCGGTTTGTCCAGGAACTGGGTAAGGTTAACTGGCACTGGACGCTGAAGCAGGCCAACGATTGGATAGAATGTTATGTGACAACATTCCGCGATGTCTCCACGCAGGAAGGCGAGAACCGAACCTTTCAGCTGTTCAATCCAAACGGAGGACTATAGCCATGGGGTTCCCTTCACCGGCCAGCGATTACGTTGAAACGAGGATCTCACTCGATCAGCAGCTTATCAGCCAGCCAGCAGCGACTTACTTCATGCGGGCATCGCGTTCACATTTCAGGGAAGGGATACTCCAGGGGGCGCTGCTTGTGGTAGATGCGTCACTTACTGCCTGCGATGGCTCACTGCTGATATGTGCAATCGACGGGGAGTTCAGGATCAAGCGATATCGGGCTCATCCTCAACCCCACCTGATTAATCTGGAGAGCGGGAGAAGGGAGGCGCTACCAGTAGATGATGACGGTTACGGTTCTGCACCCGCTATATTCGGGGTGATTACTTACATCATTAATGATGCCAGGAACGCGGAGTTTGATGATTGTCCGGTGAAGTGAATAGCTGAAATTTTACGGTGAAGTCGATGCCTTGTGTCGGGGGTTTTTCCCCGATTATTCCCCGTTCAGAAAATAGCCATAAAAAACCAGCCGTAACAGGCTGGTTCTTAGAGGATTTTGGGTCGTCACGAGAGGATTGAACCTCTGTTCCCCAATATCTCATGCAGACTCAACTATCTTAAAAGTCGTTTTGTGCCTAGAGACGATAACCCCCGAAAGATTGGATTTGAATTAAATAAAGCTTTTAGAATTTATTAATTTCGTCAACCTGTTTTATAAGTTTGTTAATTTTATATTGCTCGTTTTTTATCAGTTCCCCTAGATTTTTCTTATATCTTTTTAACTCATTTCCTGTATAACTATCGCCATCCATAGCGTAGAAAACTGTAAAGCCATTAGTAGCATTAGTTGCACGAGTCATTTCCTCTTGGAATATACCAACTAATTTCAATGAAAAATCTACTTTAGCTGTTATGGTAGTAATCTTTGCATTTCTATTTACTGCTTCGATTTGTTCAAGATAATTTTTTGCCATTTCCGTTTGAGCAATCGTCGCTCTCTCATTCCGTTCATCTGCCTCCTTTGCAGTTTGCGAAAGCCTTTCCAGTTCAACTTTTTGTGCAATATACGTTTTACCAACAAAAATAAGCGTTAGAGCTGATATTATAGGGTTTAACATACCACCAAAATAATCCCCTAGTGCTCCCCAATCACTTGAGCTTTTAGATATAGGGAGTGAGTGTAGATAAAAAATATAGATGCCGACTATGAATGCTACGAAAAGAGCGAACATAATGCTTAATAAGTATAATTGCTTTATTTCTTTTTCCATCAACTGTTTCATCCTATATAAAACTAAAATCATAGAGCACCTTAAGGCAAACTACGCCCCTAGGTATTAATATCAAGTATAAGATTATACACTTAATTCACTTTTAGTTTAAAAATTGTTTCACAGAAATGAAAGCATGGAGATTACTATTATAACAATCTCTGGTGTGTGAAATACTTCACGAGATCCAGGGAGGAGTCGTATGTGCAAGTTGTGTAAGTAAGGGGGCATATACGGTACAGCCATTAGCGAGCTGTTTCTGGTGACAGTACTAGTGATCGCCTATCGTGAATATCTACCAGTCGTTTGTCGGCAGCAGTCGTCACTATCAGGAAACCTTCTGCTTCATCTCCACGTTCGAAAGGTGTGCTGCAGATCGCAGCCATGAATATCGGCTGGCCATCGGCTCGATGAATGAAGTAGGGCTGTTTCTTGTCACCTTCCTTTTTCCATTCGTACCAGCCATCAGCTAAGCAAATAGCACGCCCATGCTGCCAGAGTAGTTTAAACATTCTGCTGGTGGCCGCAGTTTCAGACCGTGCGTTAATTAGCGGTGGTTTATCTCACCATCCGGGGGCGTATCCCCAAATAACTGGATCAAGATGGAGTTTCTCGTCACGTTCGCTCAGAAGCAGAACTTTTGTTACTGGCGCTACATTGAATCTTCCGATGGGTTCTGGATCGTATGGAATGTCGCGTTCTGATTCATCAGCGAGCAGGGCAAGATAATCTTCACGCGTCATTGACTGTGAAAAGCGTCCACACATAGAAATCTCCAGCCATATGCCAGACTGAAAGTATAGGCGGTAACTAAAAAAGAGGACGCGTAGGTTAATGTGTACCTAAATGCGCCCTTTATTTGAATTTTGGATAAGTTTTTTCTATTATTGATTTGAATTTAAAGGAAATTATTTAAATTCAGAAAACCTTTTTGTACGGTTTTACTGAAACCTGCGCGTAAACACCTGCCGCCACGTAGGGATCGGCTTCCGCCCACGCCTGCGCGGCTTCTAAAGATTCAAATTCTGCAATCACCGTTGAGCCGGTAAAGCCTG
Source organism: Citrobacter sp. RHBSTW-00599 (assembly GCF_013784065.1). Classification (NCBI taxonomy): domain Bacteria; kingdom Pseudomonadati; phylum Pseudomonadota; class Gammaproteobacteria; order Enterobacterales; family Enterobacteriaceae; genus Citrobacter; species Citrobacter sp. RHBSTW-00599. The sequence goes on from NZ_CP056717.1 coordinate 2,416,098, forward strand.
CGGCGCCCGGATCGTTACTGTCAACCGCTGGCATGGGACCCGCCGTGAGCAAACGGCCTTCGTCATGAAGGAGTTGCAGACGAGCCAGATGAGCAGGGCGTACGGAAAGACGTTTTTCGAGAGAGTCTGCGATATCTTGAGCGTAAATAACGTACAGCACGGGTAGAGCTCCTTGAACGGTAAAAGGTCATATTTACGTTATTGGAAAGGCCTGGTAACTGCAACGGAAAGATAACTAATATGTTAAGGCCATACTTTGAAAATGGTTTTTTATCATAAAATCGCGTTTTAAATGCCAGTTAGCTTCACGGTCTTATTGAATATGATTGCTATTTGCATTTAAAATCAGGGCCTGGTTTTTTTACTGAAACGATTATGACTTCAATGACCCTTGATTTACCTCGTCGCTTTCCCTGGCCTACGTTACTTTCTGTCGGCATTCATGGTGCTGTAGTGGCAGGTTTGCTGTATACCTCGGTACATCAGGTTATTGAACTGCCTGCGCCAGCGCAGCCGATCTCCGTTACGATGGTTGCGCCTGCCGATCTTGAACCGCCTCAGGCCGTTCAGCCGCCGCCGGAACCCGTCGTCGAGCCTGAACCGGAGCCAGAACCGATCCCCGAACCGCCAAAAGAAGCGCCGGTAGTGATTGAGAAACCGAAGCCCAAGCCTAAACCGAAGCCAAAACCGGTGAAAAAGGTGGAAGAGCAGCCGAAGCGTGATGTTAAACCAGCAGAGCCGCGTCCGACGTCCCCGTTTGAAAATACGGCGCCTGCGCGTCCAACAACCAGTACCGCTCCGGCAACCACTAAACCGGCGGTGAGCGTACCATCGGGTCCGCGAGCCTTAAGTCGTAATCAGCCTCAATATCCGGCACGTGCACAGGCGTTGCGCATTGAAGGCCGTGTGAAGGTCAAATTTGACGTGACCTCGGATGGCCGGGTTGAAAATGTGGAAGTTCTGTCCGCACAGCCTGCGAATATGTTTGAGCGTGAAGTGAAAAATGCGATGCGCAGATGGCGTTATGAAGCCGGTAAGCCAGGCTCCGGGCTGGTGGTGAATATTGTTTTCCGCCTGAACGGCACAACACAGATCGAGTAAGCATCAGGCCGGATTTGGCGTTACGCCGCCAAATCCGGCAGAATGATTGCCGGATGGCGATGCTTGCGCGTGCTATCAGGCCAGGGAGGGAATCGGCCGCGGTTTACCGTCTTTATCAACGGCAACGTAGATAAACAGGGCTTCGGTAGCTTTATAGCGCTGGCCGATAGGTTCTGAAGCGACTTTCTTCACCCAGACTTCAATATTAATGCTGATCGAGGTCGTCCCGCGTTTCACGCAGCGTGCATAGCAACAAACCACATCGCCCACGGCAACCGGGCGCAAAAAGCTCATTCCTTCAACCCGCACCGTGACCACGCGACCATGTGCGATCTCTTTGGCCTGAATAGCGCCACCTATATCCATTTGTGACATCAGCCAGCCGCCAAAAATATCACCGTTTGCGTTGGTATCGGCAGGCATAGCCAGAGTGCGTAAAACCAGTTCGCCCTGAGGAGTGTTATTCGTTGTTGTCATTGTAGAACCGACTATAGAGAAAGATTACAGGCGCGATGCTACTAGAATTTACGCGCTGAGAACAGAGGGGATGCGGCCTGCGGGGCGGAAGTAAGCCAGGTTGATGGCAACAAGGAACTCGAAGGGATAAAAATTCGCCAGATCCGGAGATCTGGCGAGCATTTATTACGATTTATCTTCCTGTGGAAGGTGGCGGTAAATATAGACTCCGCTCAGTAACGTAAATAGTAAAGTCAGGGCGGTCAGGCCGAATACTTTAAAGTTGACCCAAATATTCTGCGGTAGCCAAAACGCGATATAGATATTCGCCAGACCGCACAGGATAAAGAAGACGGCCCAGGCGAAGTTAAGTTTTATCCAAACCGGCTGTGGCAAGCTCAGCTCTTTACCTAACATGCGCTGAATCAGCGGCTTTTTCATTACCCATTGGCTAACCAGCAGCGCACCGGCAAACAGCCCGTAAATCACCGTTACTTTCCACTTAATGAATTCATCATTGTGGAAGAAGATGGTCAGGCCACCGAACACGGCTACCAGAACAAAAGTGATCAATGCCATCTTCTCGACCTTGCGATAGCGGACCCAGCTGTAAATCAAAACCACAGCCGTGGCAACAATCAGCGCCGAGGTCGCCGCATAGATGTCATAGAGCTTATAAAAAGCAAAAAAGACAACCAGCGGTAAAAAATCAAGAAACTGCTTCATTCTTCGATTCCGTCATCAAAAGCACCGGGTACAAGCCCGGAATGCGTTCAGGGTTTATTGGCGAATTAGCATGTACAGGCGGAACAAATAGATCAGCAACACGGCGGAGATCATATTGCTCAGCGTATTCGCCAATACCGCGCCTACATTTGGCGTAAGTACCGCAAAACTTGGCGCAAAAAGCAACAACAACGTTTTTGCCAGCAGCCAACCGATCACTGCTGGTGCAACCAGACGCATATTCGACCACGCCAGACGCATACTGTTGCGCATCGCGGCAAAGACACCCATTTTGTCCTGTACTAACATCACCGGTGCAAGTGCCAGCAGGATAGCCAGCAGAATACCGGGTACCACAACCAGCATAATACCGATTTGCACCAGCAGAGTAGTCAGAAAAATCAGAATAAACAGCTTCGGCAAAACCGGCGCGCTGGCACCGATGGCGCGTAACGCGCTGACCCGATGACCGGCTGAAATCAGCTGAATCATCAGGATAATGCCTCCGGCGAGGATGGCATTACCAATCAGACCGGAAAACGTCGACGCCGCGGAAGCGCGTAGCAAAATTTGCTGTTGCTCCGGGGTCATGTTTTGCACCAGATCGAACAATCCCACGCTGCTGGTTAACTGATCGCCTTCACTGAGTTGCGCAATTTGTGCGTCGGTGGGAGAAAAGGCATGCCCTAACACCACTGTGATAAACGCGCACAACAACGATACCAGCAAGATGGTAATGAATTGATTACGGAAAAAGTTTCCCGTGTCACGGTAAACGGATTTCGCCGTGATAGACATGCACTCTCCTTGAGTTTTGCAGGTGTTCATTTGTGGGCAATTGTACCCTGGATAACTCTACAGTGGCAGCATCGCGCGGTGTATGGAAAAGCATATCTTTGTAAAGCCCCGGTAATTTTTGACTATGACTTCAGCGTCATGCAAGAACGTTGGTTGTTCTCTGCGCATCACGAACAAATAACCATCGCCATTCTGCAACGGAGGCCAGGTACTTGCGTGGCGAAAATATATCAAAATTGATCTGAATTAGGTTAACCAGGATTTTGAATGCAAGTTCTAACTTAATCTGGATCAATAAATGTTAAATTATCAAAGTCAATGTGATCCAGGTTAGATCACTTATTACTCCAATGTGGGTATATTCGTTCCGCTTTTATAACCATAACGATGGAGCGGACATGAAAAAATTAACAGTTGCAGCAGTGGCTTTAACAACTCTTCTCTCTGGTAACGTATTTGCGCATGAGGCCGGAGAATTCTTTATTCGTGCAGGTTCTGCCACCGTCAGACCGACGGAAGGCGCGGGTGGTACGCTGGGAAGCCTGGGTGGCTTTGATGTCAGCAATAACACGCAGTTGGGTCTGACATTTACCTACATGGCAACCGACAATATCGGTGTTGAATTACTGGCAGCCACGCCGTTCCGCCATAAAATTGGCACTGCCACAACAGGTGATATTGCGACCGTTCACCATTTACCGCCGACCTTAATGGCGCAGTGGTATTTCGGCGATTCCAGCAGCAAACTGCGTCCGTACGTTGGTGTCGGTGTGAACTACACCACCTTCTTTGACGAAGGCTTTAACAATAACGGCAAAGAAACCGGTTTATCTGACCTGAGCCTGAAAGACTCTTGGGGCGCAGCAGGGCAAGTGGGTATGGACTATCTGATTAACCGCGACTGGCTGATTAACATGTCGGTCTGGTACATGGATATCGACACCACCGCGAGCTACAAACTGGCTGGCGCCCAGCAGCATGACAGCGTCCGCCTCGATCCGTGGGTGTTTATGTTCTCCGCGGGTTATCGCTTCTAAGTCCGTGATTAAAATACGGAAAAGCTGATCGTTCCACGGTCAGCTTTTTTATTACCAGTTTATTTCTTCCTGCCTTTCTCCCCGTCGATGTAATGCTACTCTTTAAGCAAACTGGCTTTGAGGGTATTGACGATGATGTTGACTCGCCACCTGCTACAACAAAAAATCACACTTTTGGAACCTTTCACCGGAGATGAAACGGCAGAGTTCGCCGTGAGTGCCGCGCGTGATTTATTGAATTTTATGGATAAAATTGAAGTGCTGGAGAAACGCATTGCGACTCCGGTTAAACTACCTTATTGCAGCGCCAGTCCTGTTTGTGAGATTGAAGCGGGCTATGCCGCAGGCGTGAGCGATTGTCGTGAGGCCATTCGTCGGGCAGGGTATCCGATTGAGGGTGATGATTAGTTTGCATTTATGTTAACAAAAATGTGCTTTTATTGTATAAGTCTGTAACTTTAGCGCACACAATGGCGGGCTTCTAAGGCATCAGCTTAGGGACGGTTAACATTCTCAATCAACATACAGCGCAGTTATGCAACGACAGAAACGGGTAACCGGTTTGGCAATATGTTAACTATCAGGGTGAACTCGTGAAGATTGTGCAGGACAAGCTCAGAAACAGGCAGGCACTGCTGGTATCAGGGCTCATTACGTTGATATTTACGTCGTTGTTTCTGTTTATAATTTATGAGCAGCGGATGGCTGCAGTCAGTGACGGTGTTAACCGCATGCAAGCGCGCATGATGGACATTTTTAACGATAATGAGCTGATCGCCGATGCGATTGGTGAGCGCTATCACCATATTAAATCGGGTGAGCAATGTGGCGATATTTCACAATTTGTTCCCCGCAATGAGATTGAATGGGGAATTAACGCCGACCCAAAGCGTCTGCATTCGGAAACGGGGACAATTATTGCCCAGCAAGCCAGCCACAACGCGCTGTGTATGTATACGGCGGCGGAGTTTATTCGTGGTATGGTTAATGAGCTAAATCCGGGCAGCTTCGATGCACATCGTTATATTATCGCCAAAAATTCAGATTATTTTTACTGGTTTATGGCTTCCGATTCGCGCAACTTCAGTTTCTCAAATTCTGAAATGGCGCGGGATCTCACCAACTTTTTCTATCCGCCGGTCGATTTCTATACCCGACTGTTGCAAAAAAACGTCAAAAACAAAGCCCTTAGTTCAACGAACTTCTATACCGATAAAATTACCGGTGAAAAAGCTTACAGCGTGGTGAGCTATATCTACGATCTGTCTGGCAAAGAGATATCAGACCAAATCGTGGCCTATCTGGTTTATGACCATTCAAAGCCCGAATTGCAGGAAGCGTTGGCTCAAGCATTTGACTACCAGCTCCCACCAGAGCTGAATGTGGAATTGGTAAATTTGACCAACAATGAAAGTCTCTGTTTATCCGGTAAATGTACAGGTCAATCCCGTTTTTTAGTGCGCAATTTTTCGGAGAAATATGCGCTGCACTATTCGCTTTCATTAGGCCGTTTTATGACGCGCGATACCCATGCCGGGATCGTGATCCTGCTGGCACCGTTCTTTTTCATCATGATTAGTTTTTCGCTAAAATCATGGCTAAACGAAAGCGACCTGAAGGTTTATATAGACACCCTGACCGGTTGCTTTAATCGCCGAATACTCGACATCATCAAGCGCCGTGATTTATCCCACTGTTCGGTGGTGCTACTGGACTGCAATAAGTTCAAGGCCGTCAATGATACCTGGGGTCACGCGGCAGGCGATCGTGCGTTGCAAATTATCGCCAACAGGATGTTATCAAACACCCGCACCAGTCACGATATTGTGATTCGTACCGGCGGGGATGAATTTATGATCCTGCTGTTTCGCTCGCAGGCAACTGATGCCATCGCAATCGCTCAACGTATCAGCGGGCAGGTGACCAGCCATGTGTTTGTAGTGGACGGTCATACCGTGCCATTGTCAGTATCGTGGGGGATTGCAGAGGTGAACGGTGAACTGGATGTGGCTATTCAGAATGCAGATAGCGCCATGTATAAAATGAAGCACACGAAAGAAGCGTAAAACCGCCAGAAGTCTCTGGCGGTTGATTTAGCTTACTGCCGTGTGGCGGCTTTCATCGCGCTGACAAAAGCTTTCAGCTCAGCCAGCATCTGTTCCGGTATCGCAACATTTTTCTCAATGATTTTCACTATTGCCGAGCCGGAAATAGCGCCAGCAGCGCCAGCGTCAATCGCGCCGGTTACCTGTTCAGGCGCAGAGATACCAAATCCCTGTAAAGAAGGCGGAGCATCATATGCTTTCAACTTTTCGACCAGGTGATGCAGCGGTAATGCCGCTCGATTTTCTGCACCGGTCACGCCCGCACGCGAAAGCAAATAGGTATAGCCGCGGCCATGAGAGGCTATCTGGCGCAGCAGTTCTTCATCAGCGTTCGGTGGGCAGATAAAAATTGGCGCAATGTTGTGGCGGAGCGCCGCAGCTCTGAATGGCGCGGACTCTTCAACGGGAACATCGGCTACTAACACGGAATCCACGCCAACTTTTTCACACTGGGCGTAAAACTCGTCAATGCCCTTGCTAAACACCAGGTTGGCATACATCAGCAAGCCAATGGGAATCGTAGGGTGCTTCTGGCGAATCAGCGCCAGCATTTCAAAGCATTGCGACGGCGTGACGCCGGCGGCAAACGCACGCAAGGTGGCTTCCTGAATGGTTGGACCGTCAGCCAGCGGATCGGAGAACGGAATACCGAGCTCAAGGGCATCGGCACCGGCTTCAATCAGCGTATCAATGATTTTCAGTGACTGCTCAACAGACGGATCGCCCAGGGTTACGAAGGGGACAAAAGCACCTTCTTTGCGGTCCTTCAGCTGTGCAAACAGGTTTTCGTAACGTTCCATCAGATTTCCCCTCGCGCTTTCAGAATATCGTGTACGGTGAAAATGTCTTTGTCGCCGCGACCGGAGAGATTAACCACCAGTAACTGCTCTTTTTCCGGGTTTTCACGCATCATTTTCAATGCGTGTGCCAGGGCATGGGAGGACTCCAGCGCCGGAATAATCCCCTCGTGCAGACACAGCGTTTTGAAGGCCTCAAGCGCTTCGTCGTCGGTGATCGAAACATAATCGGCGCGACCAATGCTGTTCAGATACGCATGCTGCGGCCCGACAGACGGGAAATCCAGCCCCGCGGAAATAGAGTAAGACTCTTCAATCTGTCCTTCTTCGGTCTGCATCATCGGGGACTTCATGCCGAAGTAAATCCCGACACGACCATGCTTCAACGGTGCGCCATGTTCCCCTGATTCAATCCCATGGCCGCCAGGCTCGACGCCAATCAGACCGACGCTGGTTTCATTAATAAAGTCCGCGAACATACCGATGGCGTTAGAACCGCCGCCCACGCAGGCGATAACCGCGTCCGGCAGGCGACCTTCTTTTTCAAGGATCTGCGCTTTAGTTTCCTCGCCGATCATGCGCTGAAATTCACGAACAATGGTCGGGAAGGGATGTGGACCTGCCGCCGTACCGAGCATATAGTGCGCGGTATCGTAGCTGCCAGACCAGTCGCGCAGCGCTTCGTTACAGGCATCTTTCAGCGTTGCAGAACCGCTGTGAACCGGGATAACTTCAGCCCCCATCAGACGCATACGGAAAACGTTTGGCGACTGGCGTTCAACGTCTTTTGCACCCATATAAATACGGCATTTCAGCCCCAGCAGTGCGCTGGCGAGAGCTGATGCAACACCGTGCTGGCCCGCGCCGGTTTCGGCGATGATCTCCGTTTTCCCCATACGCTTCGCCAACAAAGCCTGGCCCAATACCTGGTTGGTTTTGTGCGCGCCGCCGTGCAGCAAATCTTCACGTTTGAGATACAGCGTAGTGTTGGTGCCTTGAGTAATGTTCTGGCATTTGGTCAGGGCAGTTGGACGACCAGCATAGTTTTTCAGCAGGTCTGTAAACTGCGCCTGAAATTCAGGATCCTTTTGCGCGCTGACAAAAGCTTCTTCCAGCTGGCGCAGGGCAGGCATCAGAATCTGTGGCACATACATACCGCCAAATTCACCAAAATACGGATTGAGTAATGTTGTCATGTCCTTTTCCTTAATATGCGCGCAGCGTCTGAAAGACCGAAGCCAAAAGACGTGCATCCTTGATGCCCGGCTGTGACTCTACGCCAGAATTGAAATCGAGACCGGCACAGCCGGTTTTTGCCGCGTCAACGCAGTTATCAGCGCCGAGTCCGCCAGCCAGTAAAACGTTATCCAGCGATTGTCCGCCTAAAAGTGACCAGTCGAAGCGTTGACCGCTGCCTCCCTGGCCATTGTCGAATATGTATTTATCGACGTGCTGATAATCACGGGCTGGCAACGTTTCACTGACGCTTAACGCCTTCCAGATTTGCACCTGTTCGGGGAGCGCGTCGCGCAGGGCGTCAACATAGGCCTGGTCTTCGCTACCATGCAATTGCACGGCTGTTAGCCCCAGAGCCGCCGCTGTTTCGCGCACGTCGGTGATCTCTGCGTTGCGAAACACCCCGACATATTGCAGCGGTGCGCCGGTCATGACCTCGCGCGCGTGTTCAACGCTGACCGCGCGTGGCGATGTGGACACAAAAATCAACCCGCCGTATATGGCACCCGCTTCGTATGCCGCGTTTGCATCCTGAGGCCGGGTTAAACCGCAGACTTTATTTTCGCCGAGCAGAACGCGACGCACGGCAGCATGCAGATCATCATGCGACATCAACGCAGAGCCAATCAGAAAACCGTTGGCGAAGTGGCTGAGTTCTCGCACTTGACCATAGGTATTGATACCGGACTCGCTGATGACGGTTACGCCATGACCCAGTCGCGGCGCAAGTTGGCGGGTGCGATTCAGATCAATCGACAGGTCGCGTAAATCACGGTTGTTGATACCGACGACTTTGGCGCCCAGTGCGATAGCTCGCTCCAGCTCTTCATCGTTACTGACTTCGGTCAGTACGCCCATTTTCAAACTGTGGGCGACGGCGGCGAGTTGACGATATTGCTCATCATCAAGCACCGACAGCATCAGCAGACAGGCGTCCGCCTGATAGAAGCGCGCCAGGTAAATCTGGTAAGGATCGATAATAAAGTCCTTACACAGAATCGGCTGCGGTGCGATGCGGCTGACGATGGGCAGGAAATCAAAGCTCCCCTGAAAATATTTCTCATCGGTCAGTACGGAAATCGCAGAAGCATATTGTTTATATACGCCCGCAATCTGTGCCGGGTCGAAGTCATCACGGATCACGCCTTTTGACGGAGACGCTTTTTTGCACTCCAGAATAAAGGCGGTGCGTGCACCTTGCAGCGCATCGTAGAAATCACGAGAGCTGGGTTGAACATCATTCTGAAAGCTGGCCAGCGGTTGTTGCTGTTTGCGGGCTTCTACCCAAATCGCCTTGTCTGCGACAATTTTCGCTAAAACGGTTTGCATCATTTACCCTCTTGCTGCCAGTGCAGTGACACGGTCATAGGCCGCGCCGCTGCGCAGTACATTAATCACGGTTTGCGCATTGGCTTTTAAATCTTCTTCACCGTGCAGGCGCATTAACATGGCGACATTCGCGGCAACAGCAGCTTCATGAGCGGCTTCACCTTTACCTTGTAACAAGCGACTAAGAATGTCACGGTTTTCTTCCGGCGTGCCGCCAGCCAGCTGTTCCTGGTGGTAAGGCGTCAGGCCAAAGTCTTCTGCCGTCAGTTGATAGCTCTTGATTTCGCCATCATGCAGCTCCGCCACAATGGTCGGTGCATGCAGCGAAACTTCATCCATGCCGCCGCTGTGCACCACGGCTGCCCGCTGATACCCCAACACGCGCAGCGTTTCGGCAATTGGCAGCACCAGTTCCGGACTGTAAACGCCGATCAGCGCCAGCGGCGGATGTGCCGGGTTAATCAACGGGCCGAGGACGTTAAACAGCGTACGGGTTTTCAACTGTTGGCGTACTGGCATAGCATGGCGAAAACCGGTGTGGTATTTCGGCGCAAACAAGAAACACACACCGAGGTCGTCAAGTGCCTGACGGGATTTATCGGCGTTCATATCCAGATTGATGCCAAAAGCCGCTAACAGATCCGAAGAGCCCGACTTGCTGGAGACGCTGCGGTTGCCGTGTTTGGCGACTTTCAGTCCGCAAGCGGCCGCCACAAAGGCGCTGGCGGTGGAAATATTGATACTGTTGCTGCCATCACCGCCGGTACCGACAATATCGGCAAACAGATAATCAGGCCGCGGGAACGGGGCGGCGTTTTCCAGCAGCGCGGTTGCCGCACCGGCAATTTCATTCGGGTGCTCGCCACGAATTTTCATGCTCACCAGCGCCGCAGCCAGTTGTTCCGGCTTCAGTTCACCGCGTACCACGGCGGAGAAAAGCTGGTGGCTTTCCTGCTGAGACAGCGTCTGGGCCTGATACAGTTTCTCCAGAATAGGTTGCAGCGTATTAGTCTGTTCGAGTTTCTGTTGCGCCCAGGCCAGCGTTTGCTCCAGCAGACGTGCGCCCTGGGTGGTCAGAATGGATTCTGGATGGAACTGGAAGCCACATACGCGATCGGTATCGTGACGTACCGCCATCACCATGCCGTTAAAGTGGGCGTTGATGGTCAATCCGGCCGGAACGTTGCTGCCAACCAGCGAGTGATAACGCGCCACCGGCAGCGGATTTGCCAGACCGGCGAACATTGCCTGACCGTCGTGTTCAATGCTGGACGCTTTGCCGTGCAGGATTTCCCCCGCCTGTCCCACGTATCCACCATAGGCCTCGACAATGGCCTGATGCCCCAGACAAATACCGATGATCGGCAGCTTGCCGCGCAGGCGGGTTAACAGCTCCGGCATGCAGCCCGCTTCGCTTGGCGCACCTGGACCTGGAGAGAGCATCAGCACCGGATTTTTCATGGTCGCTAAGCGGTCTATTAATGTCTGGGCCGGAATATGGTTGCGGTAAATCACCACGTTATGACCGTTAGTACGCAGCTGATCTGCCAGGTTATAGGTAAAAGAGTCGATATTATCGAGCAGCAGAATGTCAGCCATTAGAAGGTCTCCTGTGCGTGGTGTGCGGTGGCGATAGCACGCAGAACCGCACGCGCTTTATTACGGGTTTCATCGGCTTCTGACTGCCCAACGGAATCCAGAACAATTCCGGCGCCAGCCTGTACGGTGGCAATACCGTCTTCCACGAGGGCGGAACGAATCACAATACAGGTATCCAGATCGCCATGGGCCGTGAAGTAACCTACTGCACCGCCATAGCTGCCGCGACGACGGCCTTCGGCCTCGGCGATAAGCTGCATGGCGCGAACTTTCGGCGCGCCGCTTAGCGTGCCCATGTTCATACAGGCGCGGTAAGCATGCAGCACATCCAGATCGCTACGCAGCTCGCCGACTACGCGGGAAACCAGGTGCATAACGAAGGAATAACGATCCACTTTGGTGAGGTCAGCAACGTAGCGGCTGCCGGGTGTGCAGATGCGCGCCAGGTCGTTACGCGCCAGGTCTACCAGCATCAGGTGCTCGGAAAGCTCTTTATGATCGGTACGCATCTCCAGCTCAATACGGCTGTCGAGATCGCGGTCCAGCGAACCGTCCGCACGACGACCGCGTGGGCGGGTCCCGGCAATCGGATAGATTTCAATCTGCCGGCTGGTGGCATCGTATTTCAGCGAGCTTTCCGGAGAAGCGCCGAACAGTGTGAAATCGTTGTCCTGCATAAAAAACATGTACGGGCTGGGGTTACTTTTCTTCAGCACATAGTAGGCCGCCAGCGGTGATGGGCAGGGCAGCGAGAAACGACGGGATGGAACAACCTGGAAAATTTCGCCAGCGCGAATGGCCTTTTGCATACCACGAACCACGGCGGCAAACTCTTCATCGCTCTGATTGCATTCGCAGCGCATGTGCGGAACTTCAGTGACGGGCAGCGGCGGCGCAGGTTCGGTAAGCTGCTGGCTCAGTTGCGCCAGACGGGCATTAAGACGCTGTTTTTCTGCATCGCTGGGGGTAAATATGCTGGCCTGAATGCGGGTGCTTTTCTTCTGATGGTCGATGACCATGAGCGTTTCTGCCAGATAGAAGCAGTAGTCAGGGCAACGGTTGCCCGCTTCAAGCTGAGGTAAATCTTCAAAACCAGCAACCAGGTCGTAGGAAAACAGACCGCCAAAGAACATCGCTTCACGTTCTTGCGCAGGAACATTAACCAGCTCCTGCAATAAACGGAAGGCATCAAATACGGACAGGGAACATAAGCGGGCGTCTTCATCCAGCAGCGGGCTAACGGCAGGGAATCGCAGATGGCGACCATTCGGCTGTTGTTTGTTCTCAACGCCCGCGGGCAGGGCAGCATCCAGCAGCGGCAGCAGCGATGCGCCGTTAGCGGATAATGCCTGAATGGTGACAGTGTCACCGATGGCGGTAATGCGTAATGCACTGTCGACCAGCAGCAGGCTCTTCAGATCGTCTTTGCTGTCGATATCGGCAGATTCCAGCAGCAGCGTTGCCGGACGTGCGCCACACACCTGATGAAACAGCGCCGTCGGATTTTCACGGTAGGCGGCATCGCAGGCAAGCAGTTCGAGTGTCGGTTTTTGTGTTTGCATCGTTATTCTCATTAATTTTGTTCAAAAAAAAGCCCGCTCATTTGGCGGGCCGGGTATCTGGTTGCATATTGCAGACGTAAGACACTGCCCGAAATCAGGAAGTGCGCCACCAACCGTGCAGAACAAATGTTGCTTTCATCTCAGATACCTTCTTCATGTGAACTTGCGTACTAGTTAACTAGTTCGATGGAATAAAGTCAACACCTGATTTCAGTATATTTGTCTAAACCGCTATGATGAGCGTGTTAAGACATTTAGTGAAACGGGAGCCGCATTGAGCGACACGAATTACGCAGTGATTTATGACCTGCACAGTCATACTACAGCCTCCGATGGGCGATTAACGCCAGAAGCCTTAGTACACCGTGCGGTAGAGATGCGAGTCGGTACACTGGCGATCACCGATCATGACACCACAGCGGGTATTGCGGCGGCAAGAGAAGAAATTTCACGTGCGGGTTTAGCGTTAAATTTGATCCCTGGCGTCGAGATATCAACAGTCTGGGAAAACCATGAGATCCATATCGTGGGTCTGAACATTGATATCGTCCATCCAATGATGTGCGAATTTCTGGCGCAGCAAACGGAACGTCGTCAGCAGCGCGCGCGCCTGATTGCTGAACGACTCGACAAAGCGCATATTCCCGGCACGTGGGAAGGGGCATTACGCCTGGCTGATGGCGGGGCGATCACTCGGGGGCATTTCGCGCGTTTCCTGGTGGAGTGCGGAAAAGCCACAACCATGGCGGATGTCTTTAAAAAATATCTTGCTCGTGGGAAAACCGGTTACGTTCCGCCACAGTGGTGTACAATAGAACAAGCTATTGATGTCATTCATCATTCTGGCGGTAAGGCAGTTCTGGCTCATCCTGGGCGGTACGATCTTAGCGCTAAGTGGCTGAAAAGACTGGTTGCGCATTTTGCTGAACATCACGGCGACGCGATGGAAGTGGCACAGTGCCAGCAGTCTCCCAATGAACGCACCCATCTGGCGACGCTTGCGCGTCAGCATCAACTGTGGGCATCGCAAGGGTCTGATTTTCATCTACCCTGCCCATGGATTGAGCTGGGTCGTAAACTCTGGTTGCCCGCAGGCGTAGAAGGCGTCTGGCAACTTTGGGAACAGCCCGAGACCACAGAGAGGAAAGTATGAGCCAGTTTTTTTATATTCATCCCGAAAACCCACAGCAGCGACTGATCAATCAGGCCGTTGAAATCGTGCGTAAAGGAGGGGTGATCGTCTATCCAACTGATTCCGGCTATGCGTTGGGTTGCAAAATTGAAGATAAAGGCGCAATGGAGCGCATTTGTCGCATCCGTCACCTGCCGGACGGGCACAACTTTACGCTGATGTGTCGTGACCTGTCCGAACTGTCGACCTATTCGTTTGTCGACAACGTGGCCTTCCGTTTAATTAAAAACAACACGCCGGGTAACTACACGTTCATCCTGAAGGGGACGAAAGAAGTACCACGTCGACTGTTGCAGGAAAAACGTAAGACCATCGGCTTGCGTGTACCCTCGAATCCGATTGCGCTGGCGCTGCTGGAAGCGCTGGGCGAGCCTATGCTCTCTACATCACTGATGCTGCCGGGCAGCGAATTTACCGAGTCAGATCCGGAAGAAATCAAAGATCGTCTGGAGAAAGTGGTGGATTTGATTATCCACGGTGGATATCTCGGCCAGCAGCCAACCACGGTTATCGATTTAACCGATGATTCCCCGGTGGTATTGCGCGAAGGCGTCGGCGACGTTAAACCTTTCTTATAAGGGCGCGAACCGCTATACTACGCGGCCTTAAAATGGCGCTGACTGGCGCCGTTGATTCTCCTGTTCGACGCCTGTGAAGGCGACATCTAAAGGAAGCTCTATGAGCGAAAAGTTACAAAAAGTGCTGGCGCGCGCTGGCCACGGTTCTCGCCGTGAAATTGAATCCATAATTGCCGCGGGGCGCGTGAGCGTTGATGGCAAAATTGCCACGCTCGGCGATCGCGTTGAAGTTACGCCGGGTCTGAAAATCCGTATCGACGGTCATCTGATTTCGGTTAAAGAATCTGCGGAGCAAATCTGCCGTGTTCTGGCTTATTACAAGCCAGAAGGTGAACTGTGTACCCGTAACGACCCGGAAGGTCGTCCGACCGTGTTTGATCGTCTGCCAAAACTGCGCGATGCGCGCTGGATTGCCGTGGGACGTCTGGACGTGAATACCTGTGGTTTACTGCTGTTTACCACCGATGGCGAACTGGCGAACCGTCTGATGCACCCAAGCCGCGAAGTTGAACGTGAATATGCGGTGCGTGTGTTTGGTCAGGTTGATGACGCAAAACTGCGCGATCTGAGTCGTGGCGTGCAGCTGGAAGATGGTCCGGCCGCATTTAAAACGATCAAGTTCAGCGGCGGTGAAGGGATCAACCAGTGGTATAACGTCACGTTGACCGAAGGGCGTAACCGTGAAGTCCGTCGCCTGTGGGAAGCCGTGGGCGTGCAGGTAAGTCGTCTTATCCGTGTACGTTACGGTGATATCCCACTGCCGAAGGGCCTGCCGCGTGGCGGCTGGACGGAACTTGACCTCGCGCAGACCAACTATTTGCGTGAACTGGTGGAGCTGAAGCCGGAAACCACCTCTAAAGTTGCCGTCGAGAAAGATCGTCGCCGTATGAAGGCAAACCAGATCCGCCGTGCGGTGAAGCGCCACTCTCAGGTTGGCGGCAGCCGTCGTCCGGGCGGTCGCAGCAACAACGGTTAATCATGAGTAGGCCTGATAAGCAACGCGCCATCAGGCGTTAGCGTGGAGCCGGATGCGGCGTAAGCGCCTTATCCGGCCTACTGTCAGTAATCGATCCCCATCTGGGCTTTCACACCCGCTTCAAAGGCGTGCTTAACTGGCCGCAGTTCGCTGACCGTATCCGCTAACTCCAGAATATCGCGATGACATCCACGACCGGTGATAATAACCGTTTGATGGGCAGGGCGCGCGTTTAGGGCATTGATGACCTCGTCGAGCGGCAGATAGTCGTATGCAACCATGTAGGTCAGCTCGTCCAGTATCACCATATCCAGCTCAGCGTCGGCCAGCATCCGCTTGCCGTGTTCCCATACGGCCATACAGGCTGCGGTGTCCGACTCGCGGTTCTGCGTTTCCCAGGTAAATCCTGTCGCCATGACCTGAAACTCAACGCCGTGGGGTTCGAGTAAGTTTCGTTCACCGTTTGGCCACGTCCCCTTAATAAATTGCACTACGCCGACTTTTTTACCGTGGCCTACTGCGCGCGTGGCGGTACCGAACGCGGCGGTGGTTTTACCCTTACCATTTCCGGTGAACACAATAATAATCCCGCGCTCGTCTCTGGCGGCGGCAACACGGGCGTCAACCCGGTCTTTTACGCGCTGCTGGCGCTGCTGATAGCGTTCTTCACTCATTGGGCGATTCCTGGTTTACGGCCCGGCTGGGCATCGAAAGTCATACCGGTTTTACGGCGGCTGTCATCGCCCATCAGCCACAGGTAGAGCGGCATAATATCGGCGGGGGTTTTCAATTTTTGCGGATCTTCCGTCGGGAACGCGCTGGCTCGCATGCCGGTACGCGTTCCACCAGGATTGATACAGTTTACGCGCAGGTGGCGGTTCTGATATTCATCAGCCAGAACCTGCATCATTCCTTCGGTAGCAAATTTGGAGGTGGCGTATGCCCCCCAGTTGGCGCGCCCCTGGCGACCGACGCTGGAGGAGGTAAAGACCAGCGATCCGGCATCGGATTTGAGCAACAACGGCAGCAATGCCTGAGTCAGCATAAAGGTGGCGTTCACGTTTACCTGCATCACGTCCTGCCATACCTGCGGGTTTTGCTCGCTCATCGGGCAAATGTCACCGAGCAATCCGGCATTATGCAGTACTCCATCCAGACGCGGGAAATGCGCGGCAATGCGCTGTGCGAGCTGGTGGCATTCGTCAGACGTACAGGTGAGCAGATCCAGCGTGAACCAGTGTGGTTGCGTACCTTTTTCTTCGGCGATGGAGCGGGCAACCTGACGCAACTTTTCTTCGTTACGCCCTAACAGAATAACGGTCGCGCCGTAACGCGCGTAGGTCTGTGCGGCTTCACGCCCGATACCATCGCTGGCACCGGTGACCAGAATAATGCGGTCCTGTAGAAGATCTTGTTTCGGTTGATAATGCACGGCTACTCCTCGGCGACGTCCTGGCCATCTCGTTCGCGATAACTTTTGGGCTTTATGCCTTAAACCCTGTTCTTTTTCAATCAGCCAAAGGCAATAACACCGCAAAATGAACGCGTTGTCATGCTTTTTACTGAATGGATGAAGCAAGACGGGTTAACAAGGCTGTTGTACACTGAGCGAAAGTAGCGTTGTTTAACCAAGGTGGGTCACGTGGAATTGTTGTCTGAATATGGGTTGTTTTTGGCAAAAATTGTCACTGTCGTGGTGGCTATTGCGGTGGTAGTTATGCTGATCGTAAACGCGACACAACGCAAACGTCAGCGTGGGGAATTGCGGGTTATTAATCTCAGCGATCAATATAAAGAGATGAAAGAAGACCTGTCGCTGGCCTTATTGGATGGGCATCAGCAAAAATTCTGGCATAAGGCGCAGAAAAAGAAACACAAGCTTGAGGCGAAGGCCGCTAAGGCAAAAGCGAAACTGGGAGACAGTACGTCATCTGATAAACCACGGGTATGGGTACTTGATTTTAAAGGCAGTATGGATGCCCATGAGGTCAGCGCATTACGCGAAGAGGTGACGGCAGTGCTGGCGGTCGTTAAACCCCAGGATCAGGTCGTGGTTCGTCTGGAAAGTCCGGGCGGCGTAGTACACGGCTATGGCCTGGCCGCGTCCCAGTTACAACGTCTGCGCGATAAGCAGATCCCGCTGACCGTTACGGTAGATAAAGTCGCTGCGAGCGGCGGATATATGATGGCCTGCGTGGCGGATAAAATTGTCTCGGCGCCGTTTGCTATTGTCGGCTCTATTGGCGTTGTGGCACAGATCCCGAACTTTCACCGCTTCCTGAAAGGGAAAGATATTGATATCGAACTGCACACCGCCGGACAGTACAAGCGTACGCTGACCTTACTTGGTGAAAACACGGAAGAAGGGCGGCAGAAATTCCGCGAAGACCTGAACGAAACCCATCATCTGTTTAAAGATTTTGTACAGCGCATGCGTCCGGCTCTGGACATTGAGCAGGTTGCCACGGGTGAACACTGGTTTGGTCAACAGGCGCTGGCCAACGGGCTGGTGGATGAGATCAATACCAGTGATGAGGTGATCCTCGGGCTGATGGACGGTCGTGACGTATTAAACGTACGTTATCTGCAGCGTAAAAAACTGATGGACCGTTTTACCGGCAGTGCCGCCGAGAGCGCCGATCGTTTACTGATGCGTTGGTGGCAGCGAGGACAAAAACCGCTGATGTAAAATTGTAATTGCCGGATGAGGCGCAGCCGTCATCCGGCAAATCATTTCTCGTGTTAATCGATCAAGTGATACTTTTCAGAAAGTACGTGCGCCAGATGTTTAAACATATTAAACACCGCCGTACTTTTGGGCGTCGGTAGCCCTTGCTCGTCTAAAAAGTAATCTCCGCTGAAAACCAGCACGCCATTTCGCTGCGTTACGCCGGTGGCGACAATCCCCGCCAGCGTGTCCTCATGCTCACGAATGATTTTGTTGGCTTCAATCAGCAGTGTTTCGCGATCGATGGGTTGAGTGTCTTTATGCATTATTTACTCCTTAAACAAGGACATTAGTCTACGCCGAGCCCGGCTTATGGGCAAATATTCCCTGACTTAAATGAAGGTCTTACGACGGTGTTGCAAGTGGCGAGATTTGTTTTTGCATGCTAATAAAGTTGCGTAACGCATTTTATCAGGTACAGTGTGACGCTTTCGTCAATCTGGCAACAGATTTGCTTGACATTCGACCAATACTCCGTCGTGCTATAGCGTTTGTGAGCAAAAAAGCCTGTTAACTCAGTTACATGAGAGTTACATTACAAGCGCGAATCAGTTTAAGGGTTGATATCCGCCGACGCAGAGACCATATCGATGTCTCGTCGCCAGTGGAAGGTGAATCAACGTGCGACGCATTCTGGAAGAATCAAATTAGGTAAAGGTGAATATGGGTAAAGCTCTTGTCATCGTTGAGTCCCCGGCAAAAGCCAAAACGATCAACAAGTATCTGGGTAATGACTACGTGGTGAAATCCAGCGTCGGTCATATCCGTGATTTGCCGACCAGTGGCTCAGCAACTAAAAAGAGCGCCGACTCAACCTCCACCAAAACGGCTAAAAAGCCCAAAAAGGATGAACGTGGCGCTCTCGTCAATCGTATGGGTGTTGACCCGTGGCACAACTGGGATGCGCGCTATGAAGTGCTGCCCGGTAAAGAAAAAGTTGTTTCTGAACTGAAGCAACTGGCTGAAAAAGCCGACCACATCTATCTCGCAACCGACCTTGACCGCGAAGGGGAAGCCATTGCGTGGCACCTGCGGGAAGTGATCGGCGGCGACGACACCCGCTACAGTCGCGTGGTGTTTAACGAAATTACCAAAAACGCTATTCGTCAGGCGTTTGAAAAACCGGGCGAACTGAACATCGACCGCGTCAATGCGCAACAGGCGCGCCGCTTTATGGACCGTGTTGTGGGCTATATGGTGTCGCCGCTGCTGTGGAAAAAAATTGCGCGAGGCCTGTCAGCAGGCCGCGTACAGTCGGTTGCCGTGCGTCTGGTGGTTGAGCGTGAACGCGAAATCAAAGCATTCATTCCTGAAGAGTTCTGGGAAATTGATGCTAACACGACCACGCCAGGCGGTGACGCGTTACCGCTTGAGGTGACGCATCAGAATGATAAACCGTTCCGTCCGGTCAACCGGGAACAAACGCTTGCCGCCGTTAGCCTGTTGGAAAATGCGCGCTACAGCGTTCTGGAACGCGAAGATAAGCCGACCAGCAGCAAGCCGGGTGCGCCGTTCATCACCTCCACGCTACAGCAGGCCGCCAGCACGCGTCTGGGCTTCGGCGTGAAGAAAACCATGATGATGGCGCAGCGCTTGTATGAAGCGGGCTACATCACTTATATGCGTACTGACTCAACCAACCTGAGCCAGGATGCGGTGAACATGGTTCGCGATTACATCAGCGATAATTTCGGCAAAAAGTATCTGCCGGAGAGCGCGAACCAGTACGCCAGCAAAGAGAACTCGCAGGAAGCGCACGAAGCTATCCGTCCTTCCGATGTCGCCGTGCAGGCGGAATCGCTGAAAGATATGGAAGCCGATGCGCAAAAACTGTATCAGCTGATCTGGCGCCAGTTTGTTGCCTGTCAGATGACGCCTGCTAAATATGATTCCACCACGCTGACGGTGGGTGCGGGTGATTTCCGTCTGAAGGCGCGTGGTCGTATTCTGCGCTTCGATGGCTGGACGAAAGTGATGCCTGCGCTGCGTAAGGGCGATGAAGACCGCATTTTACCAGCGGTGGATAAAGGCGATACGTTGACGCTCATCGAACTGACACCTGCGCAACACTTTACCAAACCGCCTGCGCGCTTCAGTGAAGCTTCGCTGGTTAAAGAGCTTGAAAAACGTGGGATTGGTCGCCCATCCACGTATGCGTCGATCATTTCTACGATTCAGGATCGCGGTTATGTTCGCGTTGAGAACCGTCGCTTCTACGCTGAAAAAATGGGTGAAATCGTCACCGATCGTCTGGAAGAAAACTTCCGCGAACTGATGAACTACGACTTTACCGCGCAGATGGAAGACAGTCTCGACCAGGTGGCAAATCACGAAGCCGAATGGAAGGGCGTACTCGACAACTTCTTCACTGATTTTACTCAGCAACTGGATAAAGCCGAGAAAGATCCTGAAGAGGGCGGTATGCGTCCGAACCAGATGGTGCTGACCAGCATTGATTGCCCAACCTGCGGTCGCAAGATGGGTATTCGTACCGCCAGCACCGGCGTTTTCCTGGGTTGTTCTGGCTATGCGCTTTCCCCGAAAGAGCGTTGCAAAACCACCATTAATCTGGTGCCGGAAAACGAAGTGCTGAACGTGCTGGAAGGCGACGATGCGGAAACCAACGCTCTGCGCGCCAAACGTCGCTGCCAGAAGTGCGGCACGGCGATGGACAGCTACCTTATCGATCCTAAGCGCAAGCTGCATGTATGTGGTAATAACCCTACCTGCGACGGCTATGAGATCGAAGAAGGCGAATTCCGCATCAAGGGTTATGACGGTCCTATCGTTGAGTGCGAGAAATGTGGCTCTGAAATGCACCTGAAAATGGGACGTTTCGGCAAGTACATGGCGTGTACCAACGACGAGTGCAAAAATACCCGTAAGATCCTGCGTAACGGTGAAGTTGCTCCACCTAAAGAGGATCCGGTTCCGTTGCCAGAACTGCCGTGTGAAAAATCTGATGCGTATTTCGTGTTACGTGATGGTGCTGCAGGTATCTTCCTGGCGGCAAATACGTTCCCGAAATCACGTGAGACACGTGCGCCGCTGGTTGAAGAGTTGTACCGCTTCCGCGATCGTCTGCCGGAAAAACTGCGCTATCTGGCAGATGCGCCGCAGACTGACCCGGACGGCAACAAGTCGATGGTTCGTTTCAGCCGTAAAACCAAGCAGCAATACGTTGCTGCGGAGAAAGACGGTAAGGCGACCGGCTGGTCCGCGTTCTACGTTGACGGTAAATGGGTAGAAGGGAAGAAATAACAGCATTCCGGCTGAGTTTCTCCTCAAAGGGTCGCGTAAGCGGCCCTTTTTGTTTCTGGCGTATTATTTTTTGTCATCCCTATACAGCTCACATAGAAATGATATAGTGGTTATAGTTAACACACTTTTTATTATTAAATCGTATTAGCAGCGCCAACGAGCCTGCTCTGAAACGATGATTTGATGGCGCAAATCGGGATGGCTTAACATGAAATTACAGCAGCTTCGCTACATTGTTGAGGTGGTGAACCACAACCTTAATGTCTCCTCAACGGCGGAAGGGCTTTATACCTCGCAGCCAGGTATCAGTAAGCAAGTTCGTATGCTGGAAGATGAACTTGGCATCCAGATTTTTGCCCGTAGCGGTAAGCACCTGACCCAGGTTACGCCAGCGGGCCAGGAAGTCATTCGAATCGCGCGAGAAGTTTTGTCGAAGGTGGATGCCATTAAGTCCGTTGCTGGCGAACATACCTGGCCGGACAAAGGCTCACTGTATATCGCCACCACGCACACTCAGGCGCGTTACGCTTTGCCGAACGTTATTAAAGGCTTTATTGAGCGTTATCCACGCGTCTCATTGCATATGCACCAGGGATCGCCGACGCAAATCGCCGAAGCCGTCTCGAAAGGGAATGCAGATTTTGCTATCGCGACGGAAGCCCTGCACCTGTATGACGATCTGGTGATGCTGCCTTGCTACCACTGGAATCGTTCGATTGTCGTTACGCCGGACCATCCGTTGGCGGGCAAATCCGCCGTATCCATTGAAGAACTGGCGCAGTACCCGCTGGTGACCTACACGTTTGGATTTACCGGACGTTCGGAACTGGACACCGCGTTCAACCGTGCGGGGCTTGAGCCGCGTATAGTTTTTACCGCGACCGATGCCGATGTCATTAAGACCTATGTACGCCTGGGCCTCGGCGTGGGGGTAATTGCCAGTATGGCGGTTGATCCTGTCTCCGACCCTGACCTGGTGCGCGTTGATGCCCATGATATCTTCAGCCATAGCACCACCAAGATTGGTTTTCGTCGCAGCACTTTTTTACGCAGTTACATGTATGATTTTATTCAACGTTTCGCGCCGCATCTGACGCGTGATGTGGTGGATACAGCGGTGGCGCTACGTTCCAACGACGATATTGAAGCCATGTTTAAAGATATTAAATTGCCTGAGAAATAATAACGGCTGTTACCTCGTCGGTATCCTCAAACATAAAGCGATACCGACGGCAGAGTCTGAATCTATTCAATATTTTTCCTCTATATATTAACCATATATTGTTTATGGTAAACACTTGCTAAAGTAGTTTCAAATTAGTAAGGTCGCCAAAAATCCCTCTCAAATATTTATAACCGATCAAATAATTAATTTATTTATCAGGTCGAGTATGAAAATTATCTGGCTTTTTTTGACCTTTTTTATTAGGATTCCTCCTATCTGATGATTAATTGTACCGATTGTTTGGTGCTTAAATGATAAGTGATTTCGATAGTATGAGGTTAGCGATGCCTTCAGGAAACCAGCCAGCACGCCGGGATCCCGTGATGAAACGTAAAGCCTGGTTCGCTGTGTTTCTTGGCTCTGCCGTGTTCTGGGTTATTGTCGCGCTCGTGGCCTGGAACGTGTGGGGGTAGGTCATGTCCACACTGGAACAACGCTCCACCGTGATGCCATCTCCGGATGACCATGAACAAGAGAGTCAACGCAGCGCAGAGAATAAGCCGAATATTCCAGCGACCTGGAAACTCTCTCCTGAACAACGGGCGTTTATCGATCTGTTTGCGGATGATGATGAACAGAAACAATAATTGATACGAATTTTATAATTATTATTAGTCCGTTGTCTTGTACTGCAAATATTTTATTCCGGGCAATCGTGATGAGCCATGCTTATCACCGTATTAACCTTGACCGCTTAAACCTTTCTCCTCGCCAGATACTTCAGTTGCCCCTTTTGTAGCCCTCCACTTTTATCAATTTGAGTTGTTATCAAAGCGTTACATTTTGTTTGTGTTATCTTTAATACTAACCCTGAGGAAAATCAGGGGATCCAACCCTGTCATTAAGGAGGAGCTATGTCGTCGACCCTACGAGAAGCCAGTAAGGACACATTGCAGGTTAAAGATAAAACCTACCGTTACTACAGTCTGCCGCTGGCCGCTAAATCACTGGGTGATATCACCCGTTTACCGAAATCGCTAAAAGTTTTGCTGGAAAACCTGCTTCGCTGGCAGGACGGTAATTCCGTTACCGAAGATGATATTCATGCGCTTGCGCATTGGCTGAAGACCGCTCATGCCGATCGAGAAATTGCCTATCGACCTGCTCGTGTTCTGATGCAGGATTTTACCGGCGTGCCGGCGGTGGTCGATCTCGCCGCCATGCGCGAAGCGGTGAAACGTCTGGGTGGGGATACGGCAAAAGTGAATCCGCTTTCGCCAGTGGATCTTGTCATTGATCACTCTGTAACGGTGGATCGTTTCGGTGATGATGATGCTTTCGAAGAAAACGTGCGCCTGGAAATGGAACGTAACCATGAACGTTATGTGTTCCTGAAATGGGGACAGCAGGCATTTAGTCGCTTCAGCGTTGTACCGCCGGGTACGGGGATTTGCCACCAGGTTAACCTTGAATATCTTGGCAAAGCTGTCTGGAGCGAGTTACAGGACGGTGAGTGGGTGGCTTATCCCGATACACTGGTCGGTACCGATTCCCATACCACGATGATTAATGGTCTCGGTGTGCTGGGCTGGGGCGTTGGAGGCATTGAAGCTGAAGCAGCAATGCTGGGTCAACCGGTCTCAATGCTGATCCCGGATGTTGTGGGCTTTAAACTGGTGGGTAAACTGCGGGAAGGCATCACTGCCACCGACCTGGTTCTGACCGTCACCCAGATGCTGCGTAAGCACGGTGTAGTCGGTAAATTCGTTGAATTCTACGGTGATGGGCTGGACACCTTACCTCTGGCCGATCGAGCAACCATTGCGAACATGGCACCGGAATACGGCGCAACCTGCGGTTTCTTCCCGATCGATGACATTACCCTTGAGTATATGCGTCTGAGCGGGCGCAGTGAGGAACAGGTTGAGTTGGTCAATGCCTATGCCAAAGCGCAGGGAATGTGGCGTAACCCAGGGGATGAACCTGTGTTTACCAGTTCGTTGGAGCTGGATATGGGCAGCGTAGAGGCAAGCCTTGCTGGACCGAAGCGTCCGCAGGATCGGGTGGCGCTGGCTGATGTGCCGAAAGCCTTTTCGGCGAGTAATGAACTTGAGGTGAATAGCTCGCTTAAAGACCGCCAGCCAGTGGACTATACCATGAGCGGTCAGCAGTATAAGCTGCCGGACGGCGCGGTGGTGATAGCCGCTATCACCTCTTGTACCAACACCTCAAACCCAAGCGTATTGATGGCGGCGGGGCTGCTGGCGAAAAAAGCCGTAACGCTTGGTTTGAAACGTCAGCCATGGGTGAAAGCCTCGTTGGCGCCAGGATCGAAGGTGGTTTCCGATTATCTGGCAAAGGCTGGGTTCACTCCGTACCTTGATGAGCTGGGATTTAATCTTGTGGGTTATGGCTGTACCACCTGTATTGGCAACTCTGGACCCTTACCCGATCCTATCGAAACCGCCATCAAAAAAGGCGATCTTACAGTTGGGGCAGTGCTTTCTGGAAACCGTAACTTTGAAGGTCGTATCCATCCGCTCGTGAAGACCAACTGGCTGGCATCTCCGCCGCTGGTGGTGGCCTACGCCCTGGCGGGGAATATGAATATCAACCTGACGAAAGATCCGTTAGGCCATGACAGAAAAGGCGATCCTGTTTATCTGAAAGATATTTGGCCGACAGCCAAGGAAATTGCCCGCGCCGTTGAGCAGGTCTCTACCGCCATGTTCCACAAAGAGTATGCTGAAGTCTTTGAAGGCACGCCAGAATGGAAAGCAATCCAGGTTGATCGCGCTGATACCTATGGCTGGCAGGCTGACTCGACCTATATCCGTTTGTCACCGTTCTTCGATGGTATGCAGGCTACGCCGGATCCGGTTCAGGACATTCACGGTGCGCGTATTCTGGCGATGCTCGGAGATTCTGTTACCACCGACCATATTTCTCCTGCCGGCAGTATTAAACCAGACAGTCCGGCGGGGCGTTATCTGCAAAGCCATGGCGTTGAGCGTAAAGATTTTAACTCCTACGGTTCGCGACGCGGGAATCATGAAGTGATGATGCGTGGTACCTTCGCCAATATTCGTATTCGCAATGAGATGGTACCTGGCGTGGAAGGTGGCATGACGCGTCATTTGCCGGGAACCGAAGTGGTGGCTATTTATGATGCGGCCATGCAATACCAGCAGGAGAACGTGCCTCTGGCGGTGATTGCTGGGAAAGAGTATGGATCCGGCTCCAGCCGTGACTGGGCGGCGAAAGGCCCACGTTTGCTGGGCGTTCGCGTGGTTATCGCAGAGTCTTTTGAGCGAATTCACCGTTCTAACCTGATTGGCATGGGCATTTTACCGCTGGAATTCCCGCAGGGCGTCACGCGTAAAACGCTGGGATTAACCGGTGAGGAGGCGATCGATATTACGGACCTACAAAACATTAAACCAGGGGCGACAGTTCCGGTGAGTATGGTATGCGCAGATGGGCGTAAAGAGGTAATTCTATGCCGCTGTCGCATTGATACCGCGACGGAGCTAACGTATTACCAAAACGACGGCATTCTGCACTACGTGATTCGTAATGTGTTGAATTAAAATGCAAAAAAGCCTGCGAGAGCAGGCTTTTTGATAGGCGGTGACAACGATTATTTGCCCAGCAAATGTCCCATCTTGGCGGCTTTGGTGTCCAGATAATGTTCATTTTTTGGATTACGGCCCACGATCAGCGGCACGCGTTCAACAATATTGATTCCCGCTTCGGTCAGGATTTCTACTTTCTTCGGGTTATTGGTCAGCAAACGTACCGCATCCACGCCCAGCAGCTTGAACATATCGGCACACAGCGTGAAATCGCGCTCGTCTGCCGCAAATCCCAACTGATGATTCGCTTCAACGGTATCATAACCCTGGTCCTGCAACGCGTAAGCGCGGATTTTGTTGAGCAGGCCAATGTTGCGTCCTTCCTGACGGTGATAAAGCAGAATGCCACGCCCTTCTTCAGCAATGTGGGTGAGGGCCGCTTCAAGCTGGAAACCGCAATCGCAACGCAGGCTAAACAGCGCATCACCAGTCAAACATTCGGAGTGGACGCGCGCCAGGACAGGTGTTTGGCCTGTGATATCACCAAAAACCAGTGCGACATGATCGTGTCCGGTTGCCAGTTCTTCAAATCCCACCATCAGGAAATCACCCCAGGGGGTTGGCAGTTTGGCTTCTGCCACACGTTTAAGCTGCATGTAATTCTCCAGATTATGCTGGCACTCGTCGTGCCTTCGCCTGTCGGCTTCTGTTCTGTATTACACTATTTTGCCATAAGGCAACGACGTTCACCTAATCGCGACCACGGATTCGCTTTTGGAATGGCACAAAATTGTCAATTTTCCCGACGTGTGAATTTTTCAGTTATGATTGTGATACTTATCGACGAAAGGAGAGGCAATGCTGTCTATTGCAAAGCGCACCGCAGTGGGGACCGGACTGCTACTTATCATGCCGGTTGCCGTATGGGTATCAGGCTGGAGCTGGCAGCCGGGGCACAATGTCTGGTGGTTAAAGTCCTTGTACTGGGTAACGGAAACGGTGACGCAGCCGTGGGGAATTATCACTCACGTTGCGCTTTGTGCATGGTTTCTGTGGTGCCTGCGTTTTCGTCTTAAAGCCGCGGTAATGTTGTTTGCTATTCTGGCCGCAGCGATTTTAGTGGGACAGGGCGTGAAGTCCTGGGTAAAAGACAGGGTGCAAGAACCGCGACCTTTTGTCGTGTGGCTGGAAAAAACGCACCATATTCCGGTTGATGAGTTCTACACTTTAAAACGTAAAGATCGTGGGCATTTAGTCAAAGAACAATTGGCTGAACAGCAGGATATTCCAACGTTTTTACGCAAGCACTGGCAAAAAGAAACGGGGTTTGCCTTTCCGTCCGGACATACGATGTTTGCCGCCAGTTGGGCTTTACTGGGCGTAGGGCTGTTATGGCCGCGCAGACGTACGCTGACGATTGTGTTTTTGCTGATCTGGGCGACCGGCGTGATGGGCAGCCGCTTGCTGTTAGGCATGCACTGGCCCCGTGATTTGGTGGTGGCAACGCTGATTTCGTGGCTGTTGGTGACGCTGGCAACCTGGCTTGCACAGCGGGTATGCGGACCATTAACCCCACCAGTGCAGGAGAAAAAAGAAATCGCGCAGCGAGAACAAGAAAGCTAGCGATGATTGATTTTTCAAATTTTGCCCTTAAATCAGAAAGTGGAAAGCGCTTTTCCGTTTCGCACTCGTTGTGAAAATGGTAATTTAAAGGGCTCAACGCGGTAAGTTGGACACGATTTATTCGCTCAAACCACATAACGGGAAGTAATGTGAAATATTTACTCATTTTCTTACTGGTGTTGGCGATTTTTGTTATTTCGGTGACATTGGGTGCGCAAAACGATCAACAGGTTACGTTTAATTACCTGCTGGCTCAGGGTGAGTATCGTATCTCTACGCTGCTTGCTGTATTGTTTGCTGCAGGGTTTGCGATTGGTTGGTTAATTTGCGGCCTTTTCTGGCTGAAGGTTCGTGTGTCTCTTGCGCGCGCCGAACGTAAAATCAAACGACTGGAAAACCAGCTTGCGCCTACGACCGACGTTGCGGTATCTGCCGATTCGTCGGTTGTGAAGGAATAATTATTTATGTTGGAGTTGTTGTTTCTGCTTTTACCTGTAGCCGCTGCCTATGGGTGGTATATGGGTCGCAGAAGTGCGCAACAAACCAAGCAGGATGAAGCTAACCGTCTTTCTCGTGACTATGTCGCCGGGGTTAACTTCCTTCTGAGCAATCAACAAGATAAAGCGGTGGATCTGTTCCTTGATATGCTAAAAGAGGACACAGGCACCGTTGAGGCTCATCTCACCCTCGGAAACCTGTTCCGCTCTCGCGGTGAAGTCGATCGCGCAATCCGCATCCATCAAACGTTAATGGAAAGTGCCTCGCTGACCTACGAGCAGCGTTTGCTGGCCGTGCAACAGCTGGGGCGCGACTACATGGCCGCGGGACTGTACGACCGCGCGGAAGACATGTTCAATCAGCTTACCGATGAAACTGATTTTCGGGTTGGCGCATTACAGCAACTGTTGCAAATTTATCAGGCCACCAGCGAATGGCAAAAAGCCATTGATGTAGCAGAGCGTCTGGTAAAACTCGGCAAAGACAAACAGCGTAATGAGATAGCCCACTTCTACTGCGAACTGGCCTTACAGCAAATGGGTAGCGACGATATGGATCGCGCCATGACGCTGTTGAAAAAAGGCGCCGCGGCAGACAAAAACAGTGCACGGGTATCCATCATGATGGGTCGCGTGTACATGGAAAAAGGTGATTACGCGAAGGCGGTTGAAAGCCTGCAACGGGTCATTTCCCAGGACAAAGAGCTGGTCAGCGAAACGCTGGAAATGCTGCAAAGCTGCTACCAGCATCTGGGGAAAAACGATGAGTGGGCGGAGTTTTTACGTCGGGCCGTCGAGGAAAATACTGGTGCCGCCGCCGAACTGATGCTGGCGGATATTCTTGAGGCGCGTGAGGGGGCTGATACCGCTCAGGTCTATATCACTCGTCAGCTGCAACGTCATCCTACGATGCGCGTGTTCCACAAGCTGATGGATTATCATCTCCACGAAGCCGAAGAAGGGCGTGCCAAAGAGAGCCTGATGGTTCTGCGCGATATGGTCGGAGAGCAGGTACGTAGTAAACCGCGTTACCGCTGCCAGAAGTGCGGTTTTACGGCGTATACGCTGTACTGGCACTGTCCATCCTGCCGTTCATGGTCAACCATTAAGCCCATTCGCGGACTTGATGGGCTGTAATTTTTAAAAAAAACCTCATTTTAGTTACAACATACTATTGGTGTGTAATCGATCCATCCTCAACCTCCGCTGCCGGTTCGCCTGGCATAAATGTAATCGCGCCTGTTAATTTTCTATTACCGCAGGTAGAATGCACGCCGTTTACCCATTTCGCGCCGCCGTGGGCGCCCATCCTCAAGAAGGTCTGGTCATGACGTTTACTGCTTCATCTTCTTCTCGTGCTGTTACCGATTCTCCTGTCGTTGTCGCTCTCGATTATTCTAATCGTGATAAAGCATTAGCTTTTGTCGACAGAATTGATCCTCGTGATTGCCGTTTGAAAGTGGGCAAAGAGATGTTCACGCTTTTTGGGCCTCAGTTGGTTCGCGATCTACAACAGCGTGGTTTTGACATCTTTCTTGATTTGAAATTTCATGATATTCCCAATACCACCGCGCATGCAGTTGCCGCTGCTGCCGAACTTGGCGTCTGGATGGTTAACGTTCACGCTTCTGGCGGGGCGCGTATGATGACTGCAGCCCGTGAAGCCTTAGTGCCTTTTGGCCAGGATGCGCCGCTGCTGATTGCCGTGACGGTTCTGACCAGTATGGAAGCCAGCGACCTCGCCGATCTCGGCGTGACGTTGTCACCTGCAGATTATGCTGAAAGACTGGCGCGCTTAACCCAGAATTGTGGTCTGGATGGTGTCGTATGCTCAGCTCAGGAAGCGGTGCGATTCAAGCAGGCGTTGGGCCAGGCATTTAAGCTGGTGACGCCGGGGATTCGTCCAGAAGGCAGCGAGGCGGGCGATCAGCGTCGTATTATGACACCGGAACAGGCGCAGTTAGCAGGTGTGGATTACATGGTGATTGGTCGTCCGGTCACCCAGTCGGCCGATCCCGCGCAGACGCTGAAGATGATCAATGCTTCCCTGAAACGAGGTGCGTAAATGAACGACTCAAACTCTCGTCTGGTCTACTCTACCGACTCCGGGCGTATTGATGAACCGAAAACAGCGCCTGAGCGTCCAAAAGGCGATGGCATTGTTCGTATCCAGCGCCAGACCAGTGGTCGCAAAGGGAAGGGCGTGTGCCTGATTACCGGTATTGATCAAGACGATGCCGAACTGACCAAATTAGCCGCAGAACTGAAGAAAAAGTGTGGTTGCGGTGGAGCAGTGAAAGATGGCGTGATTGAAATTCAGGGGGATAAACGCGACCTGATTAAATCGCTGCTGGAAGCTAAAGGAATGAAAGTTAAACTGGCTGGCGGTTAATAAAAAAGCCACGGAAAATATCCGTGGCTTTTTAATAATACAGACCTGAAAAAGTAAACGTATTATTATATCGAGCCGTTTAACCGTAGATTATTTACCCACCTGGTGGCCAATAATACCACCTACTGCAGCACCACCCAGCGTACCCAGCGTGCTACCGTCAGTCAGGACTGCACCACCTATTGCACCTGCACCAGCACCGATTGCGGTGTTACGATCTCGTTTGGACCAGTTAGAGCAGGCACTCAGCGACATTGCCAGAGTAATCGCCAGAATGGCAGCGGTCATTTTTTTGCTCGTTACTAACATAATACTTTCTCCTGAATTATTGATTCACGGAATCCAGTGTTCTTTAAGGATAGCGTCAAATTAAGACTATCGAAGATATTTCCGTGAAACCGTTTAGCGAAGTCATTACAAACACTATCCTGAAGTTGGAGGTTCGTTCCTGTTATATCGCTAACATTAATTTTACGACTTTATCCTGTTAACGACAGGTAAAAAGTCTTAATTGGACTGTCAGATAACTCTCAGAGAGCAGATGATTTGTCTGGTGACAAACCATCTACTGAAGATTTTATGCGTGGGCATCAATGATATTGACGATTAATCCTGAATGTTCGAGCTGCATTTGTACGCTGGCGCTGAGTCTGGAGTCCGTTACTACGCGGCTGAATCGCTCTAATGGACCCAGCGTGTAAGGGTGAATGGCGTCGAATTTTGAGCTGTCGGTCAACACAATAACTTCTGCGCCTTTTTCCAGCACCGCGTTAACCACGTCAGAACGCATCATATCGCGTCCGGTAAAACCGGTATCAGCCTGCCAGCCGTCAATGCCGATAAAGGCCTTACTGAAGTGTACCTGCTGGATAAACTGGCGAGTTAAGGGGCCGACCATGCTCTCACTTTTTTTCTGGTAAATTCCACCGAGAAGTATCACTTCACAGGGCGTTTCTTTGAGCAGATGAGCAATGTAGCTGCTCACGGTTATGATGGTGACATCTTTTTGCTCTGCCAGCGTTCTGGCCAGAAGTGCATTGCTGCTGCCATTCTCAATGAATACGGATTCGCCTGGACTGACCAGAGATGCAGCGAATTCAGCCAGTTCACGTTTCAGAGTGAAATTGGTCATCATGCGCGTTTCAACATCATCGCTGTTCAATGAAACAGCAAAACCGTGGGCTCGGCGTAAGTAACTCTGTTTTTCCAGCGTGTTCAGATCCTGTCGAATCGTCACTTCGGAGACACCGGTGACTTTTGCCAGATCGGCGACGCTCATCTGACCTTTATCGGTCACCATCTGCAAAATAGATTGTTGTCGGGAATTCATAGTATTAATTTTATTGCGATATCGTATCGGAAATTAAACGGAAACTGCATTATCTGCACTTGCTGATAGCAGCGACATCAAAAGATCACTGTCATCAGATCTCCCATGGCACCTTCTGCTTTTTCGCCAAAGATTCGGCATCTTCTTTGACCGTGTTTAACAGTTCAGCTTTCAGAATTTCAAGATTGTGGATGGCTGAGTGGTAATCACCTGCAACGAGGATATCCAGCACGGTATCAATACGTTCGGCCAGACGCTGAGCGTCGATATCAGACATGGTCGTCATCCTAATGGCAATAGAGTTTGAATTTCATGATGCAGAATTTCATGGCAAAAGAGAAGGGAAAAATAGTATTAACCTGAACGATTGAAGAATATTATATATTCTGTGATTACATGTGGATAGCGTCGTCATGTAATGTCCATTTATGGCTATTTATCACCTTCATTCTCTCTGCATTAGCGCATTTTTTTACTCAGATGGCGGCGATACCAACGTTCAAATGCGGCGGCTGGCATTGGTTTGGCGAATAAAAACCCCTGACGCTCATTGACGCCATTTTTGGTCAGAAACGCATCCTCTTTCGCGCTTTCCACGCCTTCGGCGATGACCTGCAGGTTGAGCGCCTGCGCTACCGCAACTATGGCCCGTACCAGCGATTGTGAAATAGGTTGTTTGTGGATCTCTCTGACAAAGGTCTGATCCAGTTTAATGGCATCTAGCGGGAAGCGGGCCAGTTGAGACAGCGACGAATAACCGGTACCAAAATCATCCAAATGGATTTGCGCTCCTAACTGGCTAAACTGCTGAATGACTGACAACGCCAGTTGCTCATTTTCTATCAAACTGCTTTCCGTTAATTCAACATCGATGGGGCAATACTCAAAGTTGAGCTCGTGAAGCACCTGCTTAAGTGCGGTAAAAAGCGTCTGGTCGGCGAGCTGGCGGGCAGAAACGTTTACCGCCACGCGCAGGTTTATTCCCTTGTCACGCCATTTCGCGACCTGGCGCACAACGTCGAGAATAACCCAACGCCCCAGCGGGACGATGAGCCCCGATTCTTCGGCGTAGGAGATAAACTCCAGCGGTGGAATGAGGCCGCGTTCCGGAGATTGCCAGCGAACCAGCGCCTCCAGGCTGCGCACTTCACCGCGCCAGGTTATCTTTGGCTGATAATGGATAACCAGTTGATCGTTATCCAGTGCCTTACGCAGATTAGTATCCAGCCACAGATATTCAAATACCCGCTGATTCATTTCCGGAGAAAAAACACAAAACTGCCCACGGCCACCTTCTTTCGCGGTGTACATGGCTGTATCCGCGTTACGAATGACGCTCTCGCAGTCCTGGCCATGCTGAGGTGCGAGGGATATACCAATAGAGCATCCGGTATAGACTTCAATCAGACCGATGCGGAAGGGCTGGCGCAGGCGCGTCAGAATGCGTGATGCGGTGGCTTCCAGTGTGCCCTGGGATGTTTCGGTGGCAAGA
The DNA here is from genome assembly GCF_013784065.1 of Citrobacter sp. RHBSTW-00599. Classification (NCBI taxonomy): domain Bacteria; kingdom Pseudomonadati; phylum Pseudomonadota; class Gammaproteobacteria; order Enterobacterales; family Enterobacteriaceae; genus Citrobacter; species Citrobacter sp. RHBSTW-00599. The sequence goes on from NZ_CP056717.1 coordinate 2,449,653, forward strand.
ACAATGAATTCATCGCCGCCAAATCGCGCCAGGATCTGGTTGTCTTCGAGGCAACTGAGGATTGCCAGCGACACGCTTTGTAGTAGCTGATCGCCAAACATATGCCCGTAGGCATCGTTTACCTTTTTGAAGTTATCCAGATCGAGGTACGCAATACCGACCTGCGTATCGCCCGCGTTCTCAATCGCATTACTGATCAGTTCATGAATTGCGTTGCGGTTTGGTAATCCAGTGATGGAGTCGGTATTCGCCAACACCCGCAATCGTTCCTGCGCGCGGCGTTCTTCTGTGATATCGGTCCCGGAACAGATCAGAAAAATTTCGTTCTTTCCGCTACCGTTATGCACAAATTTATTGCGAAACAGAAACAGACGCTGGCCTTTGCAGGTCTTGACCCAGCGTTCAACCTCATACGAGTTACCTTCGCGAAAAAAGACCTCAATATTGCGCCGTGAAGCCGCCGCTTCACGACGGCTCATAAATAATGTGAATACACTTTGACCAATGACTTCACGTTCTTTGAGGCCGGTGTACTCTTCGCACAGGCGATTAAACCGCTGAATGTTGCCCATGCGGTCAAGAATGACAATAACGGAATTGGCTTCGGAAACGACTTGTTCGGCAAAAGAGAGGCCGTGGGCCAGATCGCGGGCGACGGAAGGGGTGTCATCCCAGGCTGATGCGCTACCGGCCCATTCGCGCTTATTGATTTTTCGACCGACCAGATGCACGGGAATGTCGTCATCTTCAATGGGCAACGTCATTAACAGACTTGATGTGATCACCGTCATCTCACGAATGCGATCGGCTTGTTCAGGTAATAATTCGATGGTCTGATCAGCTTCTGACGCTTCGTCGATAGAGAAATGCAGGATGTTGCAATCCTCTGACAAACGCCAGTAGGGGTTATGAGTGCCCACATAGCTATACAACGTAACCAGCTCCCGGACGTCTTTCATCATGTGTACTATCCCGTTTAAAGCGCATAGAGCCTCAAAAGTATGGGTAGCCATGATTCATTCGGGGTGATTATGGCTGAACGTATTGTTTTTTTTATATATTTATGTTTAATCCAGAATCCGTAAAAAGCAAAGCCAGCGGAACTGAAAAAAGTAAAAAAATAAAATTGACCGAATGAAAGAAGTGTAGTGCGGTGGTGGGAATTTGGGCGGGAAAAAGAAACGACCTTTCACAAAATGAGAAAGGTCGCTGGATTGATACGTGTTACGCGGCTGGACGCGCGATAACGCTGCGGGTTTCCATGCGAACTTCGGCGATGGTTACGTCAATCACATCCGTGACTTTGTAAACCACTTCACCTTTAATTTGCACCGTACCGCTTTCCTGGCTGCATACCAGCTCGTCCCGAACGGCGTGCAGGAATGGGGCAGGAATAAATGCTACTGCACCATTATCAACTAAACGTACGCGCATACCGCCGCGGCTGACGTCAATTATCTCGGCCGCAAAGCGGGTATCGGTCCCGGCTTTGTCACTCAGGAAACGGGCGTATAACCAGTCGCCCACATCACGCTCAGCCATCCGGTTCAGGCGACGACGTTCCGCCATTTGCACCGTGGTATCATCCCCAGGGCGGGCGATGGTTTCACCTTTGATGACGGCCTTAAGCAGACGGTGGTTAATCATATCGCCATATTTACGAATAGGAGAGGTCCAGGTGGCATAAGCCTCCAGACCCAGCCCAAAGTGCGGCCCTGGCTCGATACTGATTTCAGCGTAAGACTGGAAGCGGCGAATTCGGCTGTCGAGGAAACCAGAAGGCTGCGCATCCAGCTCGCGGCGCAGTTTGCAGAAACCTTCCAGCGTCAGGACTTCCTCGGCATCAACGTGCATACCATGGGTTTTTAGCAGCGCGGCCAGAGCGTCGGCGTTGGCCGGGTCGAATCCCATATGGACGTTATAAATACCGAAGCCGAGCTTGTCGCGAAGCACGCGGGCGGCGCAAATGTTTGCCGCAATCATGGATTCTTCCACGATTCGGTTTGCGATGCGGCGTGGCTCAGCGACGATGTCCAGGACTTCACCTTTTTCACCAAGAACAAAACGGTAATCCGGGCGATCTTTAAATACCAGAGCATGGTTATGACGCCATTCACCGCGGCTCAGGCAAATACGGTGTAGCAGACGGATTTGTTCAGCAATCGCGTCATTTGCAGGCTGCCAGTCGCCGGCGCCTTCCAGCCAGTCGGAGACGTTGTCGTAGACCAGCTTCGCTTTCGACTCAATCGTCGCTGCGAAGAAGGTGATGTTGTCTTCAATCGCGCCATCCGCGGCGATGGTCATACGACAAGCCAGAACTGGACGCACTTCGTTCGCGCGTAAAGAGCACAGATCGTCAGACAACTCGCGTGGTAGCATCGGGATATTGAACCCCGGCAGATAGTTAGTAAACGCGCGAATTTTTGCCGTTTTATCCAGCTTGCTGCCTTCTGCAATCCAGGCCGTAGGGTCAGCAATGGCGACAGTTAATTGCAGTTTGCCGTCGGCCAGCTCTTCAGCATACAGCGCATCGTCCATATCTTCGGTGCTGGCGCTGTCGATGGTGACAAAGTTGAGGGCGGTTAAATCCTGACGAACCAGACCTTCATCCAGCATCTCAGTTGCCACACCGTCCGGCGCTTCTTTTTCGAGATTATGACGTGCCAGCGTGACCCACCACGGGACAAAGTGGTCATCAGCAAAAGTGATAAATTGGGTTAATTCGGCATAGAAGGTGCGATCGCCTTTCAGCGGGTGGCGGCGCATTTCAGCGACGGCCCAGTCACCTTCTTTAAAATCGTGCTCAACGCCGCGGGCGGCACGACAAGGGATCGCTTCTTTCAGTAACGGATGATCCGGCACAATGGACAGACGATCATTTTTGCCCTGAACTTTACCCACGAAGCGCGTCAGGAAGGGTTCGATCAGTTCTTCCGGCTCGGCAGATTCACGATCTTTTTCTGTATGGATAACCGCAACAATGCGGTCGCCATGCATCACTTTTTTCATCTGCGGCGGTGGAATGAAATAGCTTTTTTGTGCATCGACTTCCAGGAAGCCAAAGCCTTTTTCCGTGGCTTTTACCACCCCTTCAGCACGTGGCGTCTGGGAATGCAGTTGCTGTTTAAGCTGCGCTAGCAGCGGGTTGTCCTGAAGCATAATTGTCTATTTTCGTGGCTAAAAGAGCGGCTGACAGTTTTACGCGATTCTCTCAGTTGCGGCAAGCGCTCTTTCAGTAAGTGGATCGGTTAATAAGTCTCGCCCAGCGCGATTTTCAAGCGATTCAACCATCCGCACAATCCGCTCCAGGCCAGCAGGTTAATCGCTTGTTCAGAAGAGATGCCCTGATCGAACAAAGGGGTTAACAGCGCGGCGCTAAAACGGTCGGGCGCTCGGGTTAGCCATTGTACCGCCTGCAGGGTGACGCGCTCAACCGGATGTCGCTGTTCCCAACGCTGTAATTCACGTTCCTCCTGGCGAAGCAGGGCGATAACGTTGGCTAATTCATTGGCTGTATGTGCCTGTTCATTAAAGCAGGCCACGCTGCCGTTAATCCGTGACGTCATTAGCGCCGCCAGTGAAAATGCCCGCACCGGCACAGCGCTGCGCCGGGTACTGGAAATCAGTGTCGTGAATAAATCTAAAATGACCGGTGAATGAATCAGTAATGGCACCAACGCTTGCAGCTCATCGGGAAAATGTCTGGCCGTCGTCTCGTCCTGAGCAGGATATTTTTCGATTGGGAATGGCGCAGCGTGCCAGGTAGCGTTTGTTGCACTAAATGGCGAAGCGTGAGCGAATTGCTGTATATCCAGCCCCGGTATTCGGCGTACCGGATGTCCAAACCAGGCCTGAAACAGGGCCACGGTCCGGGCCTGAAAACCGACGAAGCCGATGATCTGATTCATCAAAATACTATCGCTGGTAGTCAGCCCGACCGCATCCAGATGCTGGCGATCGCGTGCGCCTATCACGTCAGGAGAGCTGGCAAGTTGGCGAGCATATTGGGTGATTTGCGCCAGCCGATGGTTACTTTCCCGTGACGAGTCAGGACCAGGAAGCGGTGTTAACCGCGCGGCATAGTGATTGCACAATCGCTGGACGCCATACACCTGAGCGACGGTTAGCGCCGTACTCATCCGCTCATAGGCGCTGAATGTGTGCATCTGATTCAGGTTTACGTGAACCGGGAAGAGAACCTGGGCAAGTTTACGGGCAGGGGTTAACCAGGATTGAAAAGGCAAAAGGGCGTCATCAGGTATCGCCAGATCCAGTAAAAAGCAGTCGTCGACATGAGCGGCTTCCGGCACCAGCGGCAGAATATCTTGCGGATGCTTGCTGGATTGCGTCTCATGATACCAGTGGCTTTTGCCTTCAATTCGGCGTTGTTCCATGGGCGGTCCTTGGTCTAAAAAGTGGCGACCCGGACACGTCGTCTACTACTACGCCGGATCGTTTGCGCTGCAATATCCTGACGTAAGCAGAAGAGGGGATGAAAGATTGTTCCGTGATAATAAATATCAGAAAAGCATATATGGCAGCGGGCAGAGGAGAGTCATGGGCGGGGCAAGACCGCCCATAGAAGACTTACGATTATTTCAGTTCCAGCTCGTTCATTGCCGCGATACTGAAGCCACCATCGACGTGAACGACTTCACCCGAGATGCCGGCAGCAAGATCGGAGCACAAAAATGCTGCGGAGTTGCCCACATCTTCAATGGTTACAGTGCGGCGAATCGGCGTAACCGCTTCACAATGCGCCAGCATTTTACGGAAATCTTTAATGCCGGAAGCGGCGAGTGTACGGATTGGACCGGCAGAAATAGCGTTCACACGCACGCCTTCAGGACCCATCGCATTAGCCATATAGCGGACGTTCGCTTCCAGTGAGGCTTTTGCCAGGCCCATCACGTTGTAGTTAGGGATGGCGCGCTCTGCGCCCAGATAGGATAGCGTCAGCAGCGCTGAGCCTGGGTTCAGCATGGAACGGCAGGCTTTTGCCATCGCCACAAAGCTGTAAGCACTGATGTCATGAGCAATTTTGAAGCCTTCGCGGGTGACTGCATTCACATAGTCGCCATCCAGTTGGTCTGCGGGCGCAAAACCAATGGAGTGCACGAAACCGTCGAATTTCGGCCAGGCTTTGCCCAGTTCGGTAAACAGTGTATCAATGCTGGCGTCTTCCGCCACATCACACTGTAGTACGATGCTGGAGCCCAGTTGAGCTGCAAATTCTTCGACGCGGCCTTTTAGTTTGTCATTCTGGTAGGTGAACGCCAGTTCAGCCCCTTCGCGATGCATGGCCTGAGCGATACCCCAGGCGATGGACAGTTTGCTGGCAAGACCCGTTACCAGAATGCGCTTACCGGAAAGAAAACCCATAGCTTTAATCCTTATGGTCATTGCTTATTTTTAGCAATCAATGAGTTATGATCACAATTTGAAGGTGTTTCGAAATGGGGCAGCAATTATATCCCACTCTTTGTGCCTTGTAGAATAGTTATCATCCCTTACTGATAATCACTTTTCATTACACATGAGGGTTATAACACTTTCCCTGGTTAAGTCTCATTCATTCTGCGAAGCGCGGGGGGATGGAGAAAATACAAGGCTTTGAAGGCATCTCAATGGTATTATTAACTGCTAGCTTATGTTTTAAAACATAGCAATGTAGGAACTTTCTTAAAACAAAAAATATGACCGTATTCAGTTCGTTATGATATATTGTTTTTATCGATCGATATTGATACATTGATCGTTATTATTGATTGATTGTGATTAAAAGTGCATTATCAGGAAGTTATGATCAATTGGAGTGGTCTTATGCACTATCATTTCATCGCGGAACCGATGAGAGACACAACTGATACGTTACTGGGTGTTGAGATGAGCGTCCGGTTTGCTTCAGATACGGTTTCGCCGATACATCCAGAGTTCATCATTTCAGCGTGGAATAGCGAACAAAAACGTAATTTCATGCTCGAGCAAATTCGATTAATTGCCGAAAAGCGTAATTGGTTTGAGAGCCACAACCTTTTCTGTACTCTGAACCTCATTGATGAAATGGCGCTGCTGGCAATTGGCGACCCGAGCGTCAAATCGGCGCTACATGCCATGCCTTTTGTCGCCCTGGAACTTTCAGAGCGTTTTCTGACGAATACCGTATGTCTGAATAATCTGCTGATTAATTCACTTTGCGACGGTCCAAACGCATTATGGCTGGGCGATCTGGGCTCCGGCAACATTGGGGCCAGTCCGCTGGTTTGCGGTCGTTTTGATGTTGTAAAGTTGGATCGTGGTTTTTTCCTGGATCAGGCTGAAAAACCGATGTTCCCGGTGCTAATTAAAAACATCCGCGAATATTGCGACCGCATTGCGGTGGAGGGCGTGGAAACCAAACAGCTTATCGACGAAGTAGGCGCGGCTGGTGTTTGGGTGATGCAGGGATCTCTTTTCCCTTCGGTCGCGTTTAGCGAGGTTGATACACTGCTCTTACCAAATGTTTGTCACTGATTGCAAAATTGCCCTCCGGTTGAGGAGGGCTGCATCTGCTAGCGATCTTTACGCCACGCGTCAGCGGTAAGCGCTTCGCCGAAATGACCGGCGATCAGGCGACGGGTCAGCTCATGCAACGGCGAGGCCAGAACATCTGCTGTACTGCCGCGTTCAACCACTTCACCCTGGTGCATGACTAATACCTGATCGCTGATGTGCTTCATCATGCCGATGTGCTGAGTCACATAGATATATGAAATCCCCTGTTTTTCCTGTAATTCCAGCATCAGATTGATGAGCTGCGAACGCATCGACATGTCCAGAGAGGCCAGGGCTTCGTCGGCGATAATGACTTTGGGTCGCAAAATGAGCGCTCGGGCAAGGCCCAGACGCTGTTTTTGTCCCGGAGCCAGCATATGCGGGTAATAACTCACATGGTCAGGCAACAGACCGACCATGCGCATGGTCTCGATGATCTGTTTGCGGCGCTGTTCAGGCTCGAGGTCGGTGTTCAGACGTAGCGGAAAATCGAGGATCTGCGAAATACGTTGCCGTGGGTTAAGCGACGTTGACGGATCCTGGAAAATCATACGGATACGCTGACTACGGAATGAATAATCACCATATTTTAACGGGTGATCGTCAATCAGCAGCTCACCGCTGGTAGGCTCAATCATACCGGCCAGCATCTTCGCCAGCGTAGATTTACCGGAACCATTTTCACCTATAACGGCGAGCGTCTGACGCTCGCGCAGGGTAAAGCTCAGGGGTTTAACGGCCTCAACGGTCTGACGGCGGAATAAGCCCGTCCGGTAGCGAAAGGTTTTGCTCAGATTACGAACTTCGAGCAGGGTTTCTACCATCTCACTCTCTCTCCATGTTCAGCGGGAAATGACAGGCGTAGAGATGATTCTTTGCTCCGGTCAGTCTTGGGGTTTCGATACATTCGCGCTGAGCATAAGGGCAGCGCGGCCCCAGACGACAGCCGATAGGTAATTGTTCCAGCAATGGAATGGCTCCTGGCATGGTATTCAGGCGGCTTTTGTGCGGCATTGCGCTACCAAAATCAGGAATGGCGCGAATCAACGCTTGGGTATAAGGATGATGCGGAATAGTCACCAGCTCTTTACTGGGCGCAGTTTCCACCGTTTGCCCACAGTACATCACGTTAATTTTGTCAGCCCACTGGCTGAGCATTTGCAGGTCATGGCTGATCAGCAAAATGGTGGTATTGCTGTTTTGGTTCAGACGGGTCAGCAGGCGGAAAATTTGCGCCTGAGTGGTTGGCTCCATCGCGTTCGTTGGTTCGTCGGCAATCAGTAAACGCGGCTGATTAGCCAAGGCGATTGCGATCATCACCTTCTGGCATTCGCCGTCGGTCAGCTCATACGGGAAGCTGCGCATCGCATCTTTATGATCTTTTATCCCGACGCGGTGCAGGAGTTCAATCGCGCGGCGTTTACGCCAGCCGATACGCTGCCACCAGCGGCCTTTATAAGTCCATGCCGGAATATTTTGCATCAGTTGTCGTCCAATGCGCTCAGACGGATCGAGACACGATTGCGGTTCCTGAAAGATCATGGAAACGTTATGGCCGACCAGCTTGCGTCGTTCACGAGCGGAAAGGCGCAACAGATCGATATCATCAAAGCGCATGCGGTCTGCGGTTACGCGCCAGTTATCTTTAGCGACGCCGCAAATGGCCTTGGCGATCAGGCTCTTGCCCGATCCAGACTCGCCAACCAGTCCGCGGATTTCACCTTCATTGAGGGTCATGCTGACGCGGTCAACCGCCTTCACCCAGTCGTCGCCGGTTCTGAATTCAATGGTCAGGTTGCGGATATCCAGTAATGGCATTATTCCACCCCCGCAATAATTGCCCGGCGCACGCCATCTCCCAGCAGGTTAACCAGCAGCACGCTTATCATAATCGCCGCACCTGGCAGCATAACCGTCCAGGGTGCGACATAAATCAGCTCCAGCGCGTCGCCAAGCATGGCTCCCCATTCTGGTGACGGCAACTGTGCGCCAAGGTCGAGAAAACCCAGCGCAGCGATGTCCAGAATCGCCATCGACAGCGCACGGGTGATTTCAGTGATAAGTCCGGCGGTAATATTGGGCAGAACGGCAAACCACAGGATATTGAGCGTGGTTGCACCGTCCAGGCGAGCGGCGATAACGTACTCTTTTTCCAGCTCGTCATGCACCATGCTGTAGACGGAGCGTACCATGCGCGGCAGCAGCGCCAGCCAGACGGCAAACATCGCGTGTGTCAGATGCGGTCCGGCAAAGGCCACCACAATAATCGCCAGCAGCAGCGAAGGGATCGAGAGCAGGGTGTCCAGAATGTGGTTCAGCACCGCGGAGCGCAAACCGTGCGTTGCGCCGGCAACCACGCCCAGTAACAGGCCACATAGTGTGGCGGCGAGGGTGACGACAAACGCGCCGCCAACGGTCGGGGCCGCGCCGCTGAGCAGGCGACTTAGCACGTCACGCCCGAGATCGTCAGTTCCGAGGAAAAATGAGACTTCGCCATAGCGCGACCATGACGGCGGTAAAAGCTGATAGCCGAGAAATTGCTGGTCGATGCCATAAGGGGCAAACCAACCGCCAAAAATACACAGAATCGCCAATCCTGCGCAGCCATACAGGCCGATCATTGCAGTCGCATCGCCGTAAAAATTGTGCCATGCGGTGCGCAGCGTACCCGGCGGGCGCTTTTCGCTGTAGACGCTATCGTAAGGCATACCATTCCTTATGTTTCAGAGGGTTAGCCATAGCACCCAAAATATCAGAGATGACGTTAACGATGATAACCAGTGAGCCAATCACCATGACGCCCGCCGAAATTGCCGCGTAATCCTGCTGGCGAATTGCGTTAATCAGCCAACGGCCAAGACCTGGCCAGCTAAAGACCATCTCGGTGATCATCGCCAGCGTCAGCATGGTGGAAAACTGTAAGCCCAGACGCGGGATCACCGGCGGAAGGGCGTTGTGCAGAACGTGACGGCGCAGAATGGTTAAGCGTGACAGACCGCGCGTGGCGGCCGCTTTAACATAGTTTTGATCAAAGACCTCAATGGTGCTGATTCGCATCAGGCGAATAACTTCCGTGGTAGGGGCGACGGAAAGCGTCAACACCGGAAGCACCATGTGACGGATTGCGCTGACCAGCATTTCATCGCGCCAGGGCGAGTCGGAGATCCACGCATCAATAATGGCAAATCCGGTAACGGGCTTCACTTCATAGAGAAGATCAAAGCGTCCCGAAACGGGAAGCCAGCCGAGAGTCAGTGAAAAGAGCAACGTCAGCAACAGCGCCAGCCAAAAAACCGGAATGGAAAAGCCCATCAACGCTAAGGCGCTGATGCAGCGGTCCTGCCATTTGTTCCGCGTGATCCCTGCCAGCATACCAACGGGGATCCCAACCATCAGCGCAAAACCAAAGGCAAGAATGCACAGTTCCATCGTCGCCGGGAACACCTCCTTCAACTGTTCTGAAATCAACTGGCCGTTAATACTGGATACACCAAAATCCCAGTGAATGAGGCCATTGAACCAGAATACCCAGGCGTTCCACAGCGATGCACCCTGTAACGGCGCATGAGGCGTGAAGTAGCTCAGGCTGAAACCAATAAAGGTCAGAAAGAAAAGGGTGACCAGCAGCAATAAAAAACGACGCAGGGTGAAGATAATCATGGCTTTTTCACCTCATCTTTCTTTTCCCTGGAAACCCCGGCAAAAGATGCATTGCCGAACGGACTCAGCACCAGTCCTTTGATATCGTAACGATAAGCCTGCAGACGCAGTGAAGAGGCCAACGGCAGGATCGGTAACTCTTTCGCGAGAATATTTTGCGCTTCGTCATAGGCATCAATTCGCGATGAGAGTTGCTGCGAAGAGAGGGCTTTGCGCAGAACACTGTCAAATTCCGGATTACACCAGTGGGCGAAGTTAGTCTGCGAGTTGATGGCGGCGCAGCTTAGCAACGGTCGGAAAAAACTGTCAGGATCGTTACTGTCCGTCGCCCAACCGGATAACGTTAGATCATGGTTCATATCCATTAATCGCGCCTCCTGAAAACGACCTTCTACCGGAATGATTTTAACTTTCACACCCACCTGAGCCATGTCAGCCTGAATCAGCTCGGCGGTTTTCAGTGGACTGGGGTTCCAGGCCTGAGAACTGGTGGGTACCCAAAGCTGTAATGTCAGGTTCTCCAGCCCCAGTGCTTTTAACTGCTCGCGCGATTTTGCCGGATTGTACTCTGTAATTTTAGCTTCGTTGTCATAAGCCCACGAGGCGCGAGGCAAAATAGATGCTGCGGTTTCCGCCGTCCCGTAGTAGATGGACTGCATCAGCCGTTGGTTATTGATGGCCAGCGCCAGCGCATGCCGCACGGCGGGATTATCCATCGGTGGTTTATTGGTGTTGAATGCCAGATAGGCGATGTTCATCCCCGGGCGCAGGGTCAGACGCAGGCGCGGGTCATCACGCAAAATGCTGAGCTGACTGGCGGCAGGCCAGGCCAGAACATCACACTCACCGGTCAGGAGTTTCGATAGACGTCCGGTGCCGCCAGAGCCGAGGTCCACAACCACCTGCGGCATCAGAGGAGTACCACGCCAGAATTTTTCATGGCGCTGCAGTCGAACATATTGCCCTGCGCGATTCTCCGAAAGCTGGTACGGTCCGGTGCCGACGGGTTGTCTGTCGAGCAGCTCCTGACGATCCTGTTTTGCCAATTTAGCCGCATATTCTGCTGACATCACGGAGGCATAGTGCGTGGCAAGGTGCCACATGAAGGAGGCATCGGGCTGAGTTAAGCGGAACTCAACGGTGTTGTTGTCCAGCTTGCGTACGCTTTGGACGTTATCGGCGAACTGTAGGCTGTCGAAGTAGGGGAAACTGCTACCGTTTACATTGTGCCACGGATGCTGGCGATCAAAGATGCGCTCGAAGGTAAACACCACGTCGTCTGCATTCAGTTTGCGGGTGGGGGTGAACCAGGCCGTCTTCTGAAACTGGACGTCACGACGCAGATGGAAGCGGTAGGTTGCGCCGTTATCCAGCACCTCCCAGCTTTCAGCCAGCTCAGGCACCAGTCGATAGGTGTACGGATCGACATCGAGTAGTCGGTCATACAGCTGGGCTGCCAGGGTGTCGACGATAAGACCGCTGCTCGCTTTTTGCGGGTTGAACGTATTGACCTGCCCGCTAACGCAATAGACAAAGCCGCTGTCACGAATATCAGCATGCGAAGCCTGTTCAGGCGCGGCAGCAGCCTGACCACTCAGAAATCCAGCCATCACGATCAGAGATGATAAAACCAGGCGCATAATTTTAAAGGATTATAAATAAAGAGGCTATCTTACTAATATTTAATGACATTTGCCATTACCGTTTGTGTTTGGGGCCGTAGAGGTGATAACCGCGAATTCAACATCGCGACAGGGTCACCCTTCATACCCGCTATCCACTTTGAATTTACTCTGTTAACTATCTTAGCATTTTCATGACCCATCTGACTCGCTATAAACGCGGTGCAGGATGTGGACAGTTGGCGTAATTTGTTACGGTTTCCTCGCTGTGACAAAATGCATAAGCGATTACAATGCGTTAGTGTACGAATCAAAGGGAATATTTAATAAATGAGCAACTTAGCGGATTACGTCAATGCTATAAAAATAGGCAAAAATGTTATTTGTATTGAGGATGTCAGTAAACGGGATGACATGGCTGAAGTTGAGATTATAAATAAGACATGGCTTCATGATTCGGGAGTGGTTATTCGTTGTTCTCGCGAAAATGAATTGGTTATATATCCATCAAATTCCTGTCCAGAATGCAGCATTAGATGGCATGTCGTTGATGCGGCAGGTCAGGATATTCGTCCACTGGAGAAAACATTTCACAATGCTTGCCAGGAGTCGTACTGGTTAAAAGTAAATCGTCAAACGCATCTCCCGGTGTAAACGCTGAGCTAACCAATCACAGCGATGCCAAGCCGCTCCATGAGCAACGATGCCTGGTAGTTGTCTAACTTAACGCCTTGTAAATCAACACCCCGAATATCTAAGTCACCTAACTCCGAATTGGTCAGATCGCAATGTGTGAAGTTTGCTGCTCGCCAGTCGAAAGTCGAAAACTCGCCGCCGGAGAGATCTGAACCACTGAACGTCGCACCCAGTACCTGAGTCCCCATCCAGCGGTTTTCCCATAGCTCACACTTTTCCAACACGACTTTCGAAAAATTGGCGTAGCTTAGATTGGTATTAGTGATATATGCGCTGCAAAACCAGGTGCGCGTGGTGATCATATTCATAAAGCTTGCACCGCGGAAATCTGCGCCTTGTGCGCGGCAGTGGCGAATTTCAATGCCCAATGCGCTGACGTTGCGGAAATCTGCCATTGATAAATCACAGCTTTTGAAAATGGCATCTTTCAGCATTGCGCGACTAAAATTGCATCCTTTTTGACTTTCGCGATCATAGAACTGGCAGCCGATAAATTCAGTGCCGCTCAGGTCGGCACCTGAAAAATCGCAGTTAAAAAATGTACTATTTTCAACTTTCTCACCGGTGAAGCGATTTCTGTCAATTTTTTCGCCAACTAATGCCAGAGTCATATCTACACCTGTTTTTTTATACAGTAATGACGCCATGGTAAACCTTATGACGTTATGCGTCAAACCCGCCAGTATGACACCTGCAAATGCGTATTAGATCTGGTGTTTCTTAAGCAACGCGCGTAGCTGATGGTAAGTCAGACCCAGTAATTCAGCGGCTTTTTTCTGATTAAATTTTGCCTGCTGCAAACTGGTTTGTAGAAAGTCTTTCTCTTGTTGCTGCTGGAATTCACGCAGATCCAGCGGTAATGCTACAGATGTCTGCTTGGGTGGTGCTGCCTGTGGCTGCGCAACATGGCGGCGGAAGGGGTCAATGATGATCTCATCCAGCGGGTAATCGCTGGTACCGTGCCGGTAAACGGAGCGCTCCACGACGTTTTTCAGTTCACGAATATTACCCGGCCAACGGTAATGGAGGAGGGTTTCTCTGGCCTCGGCGCTAAATCCCGGAAAAAGCGGTAACCCGATCTCGCGGCACATCTGAATGGCAAAGTGTTCGGCCATTAACATGATGTCGCTTTGACGCTCGCGTAGTGGGGGAAGTTGCACCACGTCAAAGGCCAGACGATCCAGCAGGTCTGCGCGGAAAGTGCCTTCGCTGACCATACGTGGCAGGTCGGCATTGGTCGCGCAGACCAGTCGCACGTTAACCTGCAATGGCTGGCTGCCGCCGACGCGTTCCAGCTCGCCATACTCAATTACGCGCAGCAGTTTTTCCTGTACCAACATTGGCGCGGTCGCCAGTTCATCAAGAAACAGCGTGCCGCCGTCGGCGCGTTCGAAACGTCCTGGATGGCGTTTTTGTGCACCGGTAAACGCACCGGCTTCGTGACCAAACAGTTCGGAATCAAGTAAGTTCTCGTTGAGAGCTGCGCAGTTAAGCGAAATAAATGGGCCCTGCCAACGGCTGGAGAGGTAGTGCAGGCGGTTGGCAATAAGCTCTTTCCCCGTACCTCGCTCACCGATAACCAGTACAGGTTTATCCAGCGGCGCCAGATGAGAAACCTGTTCCAGCACTTCAATAAAGCTGTTCGCTTCGCCCAGAATATTGTCTTTGTATCCTGCCATGATGAAATTCACCACTTGTTAGTGTTATTCACCAATTTACCCTAATTCTCCCGTCAGGTAAAATTAGGTATTTATATTAAAATCAATTTGTTAAAAAGTTGGCACGCCAAGTGCATTACGAAAACAGCAGGGCATAGCCCGATATCAGAACAGTAAGTGAGGATTACATTATGGGTATTTTTTCTCGTTTTGCCGACATCGTGAACGCCAACATTAATGCGTTGCTGGAAAAGGCTGAAGATCCGCAGAAGCTGGTGCGGTTAATGATCCAGGAAATGGAAGATACGCTGGTTGAGGTGCGCTCAAACTCCGCACGCGCTCTGGCAGAAAAGAAACAATTATCTCGCCGTATCGAACTGGCCAGCGCACAACAGGCAGAGTGGCAAGAAAAAGCCGAGCTGGCGCTGCGTAAAGAGAAAGAAGATTTGGCGCGTTCTGCTTTAATCGAAAAACAGAAACTGACTGATCTGATTGCTTCTCTGGAGCATGAGGTGACGCTGGTTGACGATACGCTGGCGCGAATGAAAAAAGAGATCGGTGAGCTGGAAAATAAACTCAGTGAAACCCGTGCTCGTCAGCAGGCATTGATGCTGCGCCATCAGGCTGCGAGCTCTTCGCGTGATGTTCGTCGTCAACTGGACAGCGGTAAGCTGGATGAAGCGATGGCACGCTTTGAATCTTTCGAGCGTCGTATCGATCAGATGGAAGCTGAGGCTGAAAGCCATAACTTCGGTAAACAGCAGTCTCTGGATCAGCAATTTGCTGACCTGAAAGCAGATGATGAAATCAGCGAGCAGCTGGCGCAACTTAAAGCCAAAATGCAGCAAGATAAGCAATAATAACATCTGGCGGCGCCCGAACGCGCCGCCGCTCATAACCTGTAAGGAGTACTCATGAGCGCGCTATTTCTGGCTATCCCATTAACCATCTTTGTGCTGTTCGTTTTACCGATTTGGCTCTGGCTGCATTACAGCAACCGTTCCAGTCGTGGCGAACTGGCGCAAAGTGAACAGCAACGTCTGGTAGAACTCAACGATGACGCACAGCGGATGCGCGAGCGCATTCAGGCGCTGGAAGACATCCTTGATGCTGAACATCCAAACTGGAGGGACCGCTAATGGGAGGCGTTAATCTGAACAAAAAACTGTGGCGTATTCCGCAACAGGGCATGGTGAAGGGGGTTTGCGCAGGTATTGCGCATTACCTCGATGTGCCTGTGAAGCTGGTACGGATCCTGGTGGTGTTGTCCGTCTTTTTTGGTCTGGCCTTTTTCACCTTCGTCGCTTACATCGTGCTGACGTTTGTGTTGGACCCGATGCCGGACAATGTGGTTTCCGGTGAGCAGCAGCCATCAAGCGGCGAGCTGTTGGATGCCGTCGATCGCGAGCTGGCGGCAAGTGAAAAGCGTTTGCGTGAAATGGAGCGTTATGTCACGTCTGATACCTTTTCATTGCGCAGCCGTTTCCGCCAATTGTGAGGATAGAAATGAACAATCGCTGGCAACGTGCCGGGCAAAGGGTTAAGCCGGGCTTTAAAATAGCAGGTAAGCTGGTGCTTTTAACTGCGCTTCGTTACGGCCCGGCGGGGGTAGCAGGGTGGGCGGTGAAGTCCGTCGCCCGACGCCCGCTTAAAATGCTGCTGGCGTTGGTCCTGGAGCCGGTTTTGAGTCGGGCAGCGGCAAAATTATCGAAACGCTATTCAGGTAATCAACGCTGATATCCGAATCAGCAAAAGCAAGCAACAATTAATCAACATTCCCACTGTTAATTTGCGGCAGCTCACAAATACGATTTTTTGGCTGCCAAAATTCTTTTATTATCCCCCTCCTGGCCACCTCAGCCGATTGACAGCTTATTTCCCGCAGAGTAGTCTCTTGATTCATGGGACCGCTACCACGAGAATTGAAGGTGAACCAAAAAATCCAAAAATGCCTGGCAGAAGTTTATGGTGATACGTTTACTTCATGCCACTATGAAGCGCTGATTGCACGTTTAGAGAAATCACAGGGATTAATTAAAAAAATCCGTAAAGCGCATTGGGACGAGGGCGATGTGGTTCTTATTACCTACGCCGATCAATTCCACGGGGCAGGCAAAAAACCACTGCCGATGTTTAATCAATTTTATAATGAATGGCTTAAGTCGACATTTTCTCATATGCATCTGTTGCCGTTTTATCCGTGGTCATCGGATGATGGTTTTTCCGTAATTAATTACCATCAGGTTGCCGAAGAAACCGGTGACTGGAATGATATTAAGCAATTGGGTAAATCCAGTCGACTGATGTTTGATTTTGTTTGTAACCATATGTCAGCGAAAAGCGAATGGTTTAATAACTATTTGCAACAGCTTGACGGTTATGAAGATTTCTTTATTGCGATGGATCCTGATACGGACCTGAGCAACGTAACGCGTCCACGCGCATTACCGTTACTGACGCCTTTTACGCTGAAAGATAACACCGTACGCTATTTATGGACGACGTTCAGCGACGACCAGATCGATCTCAACTATGCCAACCCGATAGTGTTACTGGCGATGGTCGATGTGCTATTGAGTTATCTTGAGCAGGGCGCTGATTATGTCCGCCTGGATGCGGTTGGCTTTATGTGGAAAGAGCCAGGAACGACCTGTATTCACCTGGAAAAAACGCATCAGCTTATCAAACTATTTCGCGCTATTGCTGACTGCGCGGCGCCTGGTACGGCGATTATTACTGAAACAAACGTTCCGCATAAGGATAATGTGTCCTACTACGGAAATGGCCGTGATGAAGCGCATATGGTGTACCAGTTCTCGTTACCGCCGCTGGTGCTGCATGCGGTACAACGCCAGGATACCTCAACCTTGTGCCAGTGGGCGCAATCACTGGAACTGCCCTCCAGTGAGACCACCTGGTTTAATTTCCTCGCATCGCATGACGGTATTGGTCTCAACCCATTACGTGGTTTGTTACCTGAAGACGAGATCGTGCGCCTGGTGACGGAATTACAACAGGAAGGCGCGCTGGTTAACTGGAAAAATAACCCTGATGGTAGTCGCAGTCCGTATGAAATTAACGTGACATATATGGACGCACTGACGCCAGGCAATTGTAGTGATGCCGAACGTTTTTCCCGTTTTATTCTCGCACATGCCATTTTGCTGAGTTTTCCGGGTGTACCTGCGGTTTACATTCAAAGCATTCTTGGGTCACGCAATGATTATAAAGGTGTCGAGGCGCTAGGTTATAACCGCGCGATCAACCGCAAAAAATATCAAATAAGCCAAATCGAAACGGAGCTGGCAGATGAAACCAGTTTGCGCCACGCTATTTATCATGAATTATCCCGATTAATTGTAATACGTCGTAGTAATAAAGCATTTCACCCTGATAGTGATTTTCAGATTAGCTGTGTTACACCGGCTGTAATGCAAATTAAACGTACGGCGGAAACAGGCGAAAAAATTACCGGATTATTTAATGTCAGCGGTCATACGCAAACCATTAGTATTGATGTTGAAAATGGATTTGATTTGATTAGCGGTGAAACTATTTCAGGTAAAGAATTAACGTTGAACGCCTGGCAGGTCATGTGGGTTAAGTAATAAAAAGGAACATTTCATGCTTAAAACTAAAATTGTGCTGATTTCAGCACTGGTTTCCTGCGCCCTGGTTTCCGGGTGTAAGGATGATAAAACGTCCTCTGTTGCGATTGAATTTATGCACTCTTCTGTTGAACAGGAGCGACAGGCGGTTATTGCAAAACTGATTGAGCGTTTTGAAAAAGAGAACCCAGGGATCAGTGTCAAACAGGTTCCTGTAGAAGAAGATGCGTACAACACCAAGGTCATTACCCTGGCGCGGAGTGGTTCACTGCCTGAAGTCATTGAAACCAGCCATGACTACGCGAAAGTTATGGATAAAGAATCACTTATCGATCGTAAAGCCGTAGCGCAGGTCATCAACGCCGTAGGTGAAGGTACTTTTTATGATGGCGTGCTGCGTATTGTGCGTACTGAAGACGGTACCGCCTGGACCGGGGTTCCGGTTAGCGCCTGGATTGGCGGGATCTGGTATCGCAAAGATGTGCTGGCAAAAGCTGGGCTGGAAGAGCCAAAAGACTGGCAACAACTGCTGAGCGTGGCGCAGAAGCTAAACAATCCTGGTAGTAAGAAATATGGTATTGCGCTACCCACGGCGGAAAGCGTTTTGACCGAACAGTCATTTTCCCAGTTCGCGCTCTCAAACCAGGCCAACGTTTTTGATGCGCAAGGAAAGATAACGCTCAACACACCTGAAATGGCGCAGGCGCTGCAGTATTACCGCCAATTGGCAATGAACACCATGCCGGGCTCAAACGACATCATGGAAGTCAAAGACGCGTTCATGAACGGCACGGCGCCGATGGCGATTTATTCCACCTATCTCCTCCCGGCGGTGATTAAAGAGGGCGATCCTAAAAATGTGGGCTTTATGGTGCCGACGGAAAAAAACTCTGCTGTTTACGGCATGCTGACGTCGTTAACCATTACCGCGGGTCAAAAGTCTGAAGAGACAGAAGCGGCAGAGAAATTTGTCACCTTTATGGAGCAGGCCGACAACATCGCGGACTGGGTCATGATGTCGCCAGGGGCGGCGCTGCCGGTTAACAAAGCGGTGGTGAATACCCCGACGTGGAAAGATAACACTGTCATCAAAGCGCTGGGTGAATTACCCGATCAGCTAATTGCCGAACTGCCGAATATCCAGGTGTTTGGCGCCGTCGGCGATAAGAACTTCACCCGCATGGGTGACGTCACAGGCTCCGGTGTTGTGAGCTCAATGGTGCACAACGTGACGGTAGGCAAAGCCGACCTCGTCACCACGATTGAAGCGAGCCAGAAAAAACTGGATGACCTCGTTGAACAGCGCTAATGGGGAAATGGAAAGCCGTGATGAATAAGTTCTTTTCAGGTCGATCTGATATGCCATTCGCCATGCTGCTGCTGGCGCCCAGCTTGCTGTTGCTGGGCGGTTTAGTGGCGTGGCCGATGATATCAAACATCGAAATCAGCTTTATGCGACTGCCGCTGAATCCGCAAATTGAGTCTACGTTTGTCGGGCTAAGCAACTATATCCGTATCTTATCCGATCCCGGATTCTGGCATTCGCTGTGGATGACGGTCTGGTATACCGCGCTGGTTGTGGCAGGAAGCACGGTACTGGGGCTGGGCGTAGCGATGTTTTTTAACCGTGAGTTTCGTCTGCGGAAAACGGCGCGCTCACTGGTCATCCTCTCTTACGTGACGCCATCAATTTCGCTGGTGTTTGCCTGGAAATACATGTTCAACAACGGCTACGGCATTGTGAACTACCTCGGCGTGGATCTGTTGCATCTCTACGATCAGGCGCCGCTGTGGTTCGACAATCCCGGCAGTAGCTTCGCGCTGGTCGTGCTGTTCGCCATCTGGCGCTACTTCCCGTATGCCTTTATCTCGTTTCTGGCGATTTTACAGACGATTGATAAATCGTTGTATGAGGCGGCAGAAATGGACGGCGCGAACGCCTGGCAACGGTTTCGTATCGTCACGCTGCCAGCGATTATGCCGGTGCTGGCAACCGTGGTCACGCTGCGCACGATCTGGATGTTTTACATGTTCGCCGATGTTTATCTGCTGACCACTAAAGTCGATATTCTCGGGGTCTATCTCTATAAAACAGCATTTGCATTTAACGACTTAGGCAAAGCGGCCGCTATTTCTGTCGTCCTCTTCGTCATTATTTTCGCTGTTATCCTGCTGACCAGAAAACGGGTGAACCTCAATGGCAACAAATAAGCGCACGCTTGGCCGCATCGGCTTTTACTGTGGATTAATTGTCTTCCTGGGCATCACGCTATTCCCATTTTTTGTGATGCTGATGACCTCATTTAAAAGCGCCAAAGAGGCGATCTCGCTGCATCCGACGTTGTTACCGCAGCAATGGACGCTGGAACATTACATCGACATCTTCAACCCGATGATTTTCCCGTTTGTTGACTACTTCCGTAATAGCCTGGTGGTATCGGTCACTTCTTCGGTGGTGGCGGTATTTCTCGGCGTACTCGGAGCGTATGCGCTTTCCCGCCTGCGTTTTAAGGGGCGAATGACCATCAATGCCAGCTTTTACACGGTGTACATGTTTTCGGGGATTCTACTGGTGGTGCCGCTATTCAAAATCATTACGGCACTTGGCATCTATGACACCGAAATGGCGTTGATTATCACCATGGTCACCCAGACGCTGCCGACCGCGGTGTTCATGCTGAAAAGCTACTTCGACACCATTCCGGATGAAATAGAAGAAGCCGCGATGATGGATGGATTGAACCGTCTGCAGATCATCTTTCGCATTACCGTGCCGTTGGCGATGTCCGGTCTGGTTTCGGTCTTTGTGTACTGCTTTATGGTGGCGTGGAATGACTATCTGTTTGCCTCGATTTTCCTCTCCAGCGCCAGCAATTTTACCTTACCGGTCGGTCTGAACGCGCTGTTCAGTACGCCTGACTATATCTGGGGACGCATGATGGCGGCATCGTTAGTCACCGCATTGCCGGTCGTCATTATGTATGCGCTTTCCGAACGTTTTATTAAAAGTGGTTTGACCGCAGGCGGCGTGAAAGGCTAAGCGGCCAGTTTAATTAAGGAGTTGTAAATGAAGAAGTTAGTTGCCACAGAACCGCGTGTTGCGGCGCTGGTGGAATATGAAGACAGAGCTGTATCCGCCAATGAAGTGAAAGTTCGCGTTCGCTTTGGTGCGCCGAAACATGGCACGGAAGTGGTCGATTTTCGCGCTGCCAGTCCGTTTATTGACGAAGATTTCAACGGCGAATGGCAAATGTTCATGCCGCGTCCGGAAGGGGCGCCGCGCGGGATTGAATTCGGCAAGTTCCAGCTTGGCAACATGGTGGTGGGCGATGTTATTGAGTGTGGCAGCGATGTGACCGAATACGCCGTTGGCGATTCAGTTTGCGGCTACGGCCCACTGGCAGAAACGGTTTTCTTTAATGCGGTAAACAACTACAAACTGCGCAAAATGCCGGAAGGTAGTTCGTGGAAAAATGCCGTGTGCTATGACCCGGCACAGTTCGCCATGAGTGGCGTGCGCGACGCCAATGTGCGTGTCGGCGACTTTGTTGTCATCGTCGGCTTAGGGGCGATTGGCCAGATTGCCGTCCAACTGGCTAAGAAAGCGGGAGCCTCGGTGGTCATTGGTGTGGATCCGATTGCCCATCGTTGCGATATCGCGCGTCGTCATGGCGCGGATTTCTGTCTGAATCCTATTGGCACCGATGTCGGCATGGAAATTAAGAAGCTGACCGGCAAGCAGGGCGCGGATGTG
Organism: Citrobacter sp. RHBSTW-00599; assembly: GCF_013784065.1. Classification (NCBI taxonomy): domain Bacteria; kingdom Pseudomonadati; phylum Pseudomonadota; class Gammaproteobacteria; order Enterobacterales; family Enterobacteriaceae; genus Citrobacter; species Citrobacter sp. RHBSTW-00599. The sequence continues at coordinate 2,471,185 of NZ_CP056717.1, forward strand.
ATTATCGAAACCAGCGGCTATGCGGATGCGTTGCAATCGGCGTTACGCGGTCTGGCCTATGGTGGAACAATCTCCTATGTCGCTTTCGCGAAACCTTTTGCTGAAGGCTTCAACCTGGGGCGTGAAGCGCACTTCAACAACGCCAAAATTGTCTTCTCCCGTGCCTGCAGTGAGCCAAATCCGGATTATCCGCGCTGGAGCCGCAAGCGTATTGAGGAGACCTGTTGGGAACTGTTGATGAACGGTTACCTGAACTGTGAAGAACTTATTGACCCGGTAGTGACATTTGCCAGCAGCCCGGAAAGCTATATGCAGTATGTCGATCGCCATCCGGAAAAGAGCATCAAAATGGGCGTGACGTTTTAATTAAGGAATGCAGAAGATGAAAATTGGAACACAGAACCAGGCTTTTTTCCCGGAAAATATTCTCGAGAAATTCCGTTACATCAAAGAGATGGGGTTTGACGGTTTTGAAATTGACGGCAAGCTGCTGGTTAACAACCTGGCAGAAGTGAAAGCGGCAATCAAAGAAACAGGCCTGCCCGTCACCACCGCCTGTGGAGGATATGACGGTTGGATCGGTGATTTTATCGAAGAGCGTCGTTTGAATGGCTTACAGCAGATTACCCGCATTCTCGAAGCGCTGGCCGAAGTCGGTGGGCAGGGCATTATTGTACCCGCTGCATGGGGCATGTTTACCTTCCGCTTACCGCCGATGACCTCTCCGCGCAGCCTGGCGGGTGATCGTAAAGCAGTAAGTGATTCATTGATTTATCTCGATAAAGTTGCCGAGCGTACGGGGACGGTGGTGTATCTGGAGCCGCTCAATCGCTATCAGGATCATATGATCAACACCCTGGCGGATGCCCGTCGCTATATCGTGGAAAACAACCTGAAGCATGTGCAAATCATTGGTGATTTTTACCATATGAATATCGAAGAAGACGATATGGCTCAGGCGCTGCATGACAATCGCGATCTGCTGGGACACGTCCATATTGCGGATAACCATCGTTATCAGCCGGGGAGCGGTACGCTGGATTTCACTGCGCTGTTTGATCAGTTGCGTGAAGATAATTATCAGGGTTACGTCGTGTACGAAGGGCGTGTACGGGCAGAGAACCTGCCGGAAGCGTACCGTCAGTCACTGGCCTGGCTGCGTACCTGCTAAGAGGATTTCTGTGAAAAGTGCACTGACAAGCTCTCCGCTACGCATCGCCATTATCGGCGCCGGGCAGGTGGCGGATAAAGTTCATGCTTCGTACTACTGCACCCGCAACGATCTGGAACTGGTGGCTGTCTGTGACAGCCGCCTGTCACAGGCGCAGGCGTTGGCAGAGAAATACGGCAATCCGCAGGTTTGGGACGATCCTCAGACGATGCTACGCGAGGCTAAGCCAGATATCGTCAGCATCTGTTCACCCAATCGTTTTCATTATGAACACACCATGTTGGCGCTGAACGCCGGATGCCATGTGATGTGTGAGAAACCTCCGGCGATGACGCCAGCCGAGGCGCTGGAAATGTGTAACACGGCGCGTCGAATGGGGAAAGTTCTGGCTTATGATTTTCATCATCGTTTCGCACTGGATACGCAGCTGCTTCGTGAGCAGGTGATGGCCGGCGTGCTGGGTGAAATCTATGTCACTAATGTCCGCGCTTTGCGCCGCTGCGGCGTGCCCGGCTGGGGGGTATTTACCAACAAAGAACTGCAGGGCGGCGGGCCGCTGATTGATCTCGGCATCCATATGCTTGATGCCGCCATGTATGTGCTGGGGTTTCCGGCAGTAAAGCGTGTTAACGCACACAGTTATCAACGCATTGGCACGCGTAAAAACAGCGGCCAGTTTGGGAAATGGGATCCCGAGACGTATACCGTGGAGGATTCTCTGTTCGGGACGATTGAATTTCATAACGGCGGTATCCTGCGACTGGAAACCTCTTTCGCGCTGAATATCCCGGAACAATCGATTATGAACGTTAATTTCTGCGGCGATCTGGCAGGGGCGACGTTATTCCCGGCCCAGGTTTATACCGATCGTGAGGGGACGCTTGACGTACTGCTTCAACGCGAAATGGCCGATGACAATCGTCATTATCGCAGCATGGAAGCTTTTGTGAATCATGTCCAGGGCGAGCCTGTCACTATTGCTGACGCAGAGCAAGGCGTCGTTATTCAACAACTGGTTGCCGCACTGTATCAATCGGCTGAAACAGGGACCTACGTAGACTTATGACGAGGCCAGTAATGCTAACTGAACCGGCTTTTTGCCCACACAACCTGAATAAATATGCGTCACTCATGACGACCGGTAACGGTTATATGGGGATTCGCGCCAGCCACGAGGAAGCCTACACCTTACAAACTCGCGGCATGTACCTTGCTGGACTGTATCACCGGGCAGGGAAAGGCGAGATTAATGAACTGGTTAATCTGCCTGATGTGGTGGGGGTGGAGATTTCACTCAATGGTGAGATTTTCTCGCTCACCAGCGGCGTTATCGAAAGCTGGCAACGTGAACTGGATTTTGCCAGTGGGGAATTACGCCGTACGCTTACCTGGCGTGCGTCTGGCGGGGCGCGTTTTGCCATTGAGAGCCGGCGATTTGTCTCGGCACAAAAACTGCCGCTGTTTGCTATGGAAGTTGTCGTCACGCCACTGGATGGCGATGCCAGCATTGGTATCTCGACCGGAATTGACGCCACGATGACCAATCATGGTCGTCAGCATTTGGATGAAACGCAGGTCCGGGTCTTTGGCCAGCATCTTATGCAAGGGATTTACACCACCCAGGACAATCGTAATGATATCGCTATCACCACGTATTGCGATGTAGACGGTGCAGCGCAGCGCTGCTTCACCGCGAAAGAACGTCGGCTGTTACAACACAACAGCGTGCAGGCGAAAGCCGGACAGCGTGTCACGCTGACAAAAATTAGCTGGGTAGACTGGGCGAGCGAACGCAGCCTGTCGCTTGAGACCTGGGGACGCCAGTCGCTGCGCAACCTGGAAACGTGCGCGCAGCAGGGCTATGACGCTCTGCTGGCGGAGTCGACTGCTAACTGGCATGCCTGGTGGCAAAATCGTCGCGTTCAGGTCACCAGCACTGATGCCAGCGATCAGCGAGCGCTGGACTATGCGCTCTATCATCTGCGTGTGATGACTCCTGACCATGATGAGCGCAGCAGTATTGCGGCCAAAGGTCTGACGGGGGAAGGGTATAAAGGCCACATATTCTGGGATACCGAGGTCTTTCTGTTACCGTTTCATCTCTTTACCGAGCCGAAAACCGCGAGAAGTTTGTTGCGTTACCGCTGGCATAATCTGTCGGGGGCGCGTGAGAAAGCTCGCCGTAACGGTTGGCAGGGAGCGCTTTTCCCGTGGGAAAGCGCTCGCAGCGGTGATGAGGAAACGCCTGAATTTGCGGCGATCAACATCCGTACCGGACTGCGTCAGAAAGTGGCCTCGGCGCAGGCTGAACATCACCTCGTGGCGGATATTGCCTGGGCGGTAATCAATTACTGGCATGCCTCAGGGGATCTAAACTTCATGTCCCGTGAGGGAATGACGTTGCTGCTGGAAACGGCGAAGTTCTGGATCAGCAGGGCGGTCATGGTTAATGATCGTTTAGAGATCCACGATGTGATTGGCCCGGATGAATACACTGAGCATGTGAACAACAACGCGTTCACCAACTACATGGCCTGGTACAACGTGGAACAGGCGCTGGGTTTTGCCCGTCGGTTGGGCTGCGGTGATGAGACGTTTATTCACCGCGCAGAGTATTTTTTACAGCATCTCTGGCGACCGGAAGTTCAGCCCGATGGCGTGCTACCTCAGGACGATACCTTCCTGAGCAAACCGACTATCGATCTGTCACAGTACAAAGCCAAAGCGGGCAAGCAGACGATTTTGCTCGATTACTCCCGTGCAGAAGTCAATGAGATGCAAATTCTCAAACAGGCCGATGTGGTGATGCTGACCTACATGTTACCGGAGCAATTTTGCCCGCAAACCTGTCTGGCAAACCTGCGCTTTTACGAGCCGCGCACAATTCATGACTCCTCGTTGAGTAAAGCGATCCACGGGATTGTGGCAGCGCGTTGCGGTGATCCGGCACAGGGCTATCGGTTCTGGCGTGAAGGATCGCTTATCGATCTCGGGGAGGACCCACATAGCTGCGATGACGGCATTCATGCTGCGGCAACGGGCGCCATCTGGCTGGGCGCAATCCAGGGATTTGCTGGCGTGAATATTCGCCACGGGGAGTTACACCTTGCTCCTGCCTTACCGGCTCATTGGCAAACGCTGTCTTTCCCGCTGCGCTGGCAGGGCATCGATATGCAGGTAATCATTAATGCGGCTGAAATCCGTATTAACAGCACTGAGCAGATTGTCCTTTGGGTCAATGGTGAAAAGGTCTCCGTGCAGGGGGAAACCGTAATCCGCAATGACGCCATTATTTCGCCCACTTATGGGACCGCTACCACAAAAAGGGGCGATGAATGATACTCAAACCACAGGCCATCATTTTTGATTTGGATGGCGTGATTACCGATACCGCGCATCTGCATTTTCTGGCCTGGCGGCAGGTAGCCGATGAAATAGGGATTGTGATCGACGAAGCATTTAATGACAGCCTGAAAGGGATTAGTCGCGGCGAATCACTACAGCGTATTTTGCACCATGGTGGGAAGGCGGGGGCGTTTTCTTCCGGGGCCTGCGCACAATTGGCCGAGAGAAAAAACAGACTGTATGTCCATTCTTTGCGCCAACTGACGGTTAACTCGGTATTACCGGGAATACGTGAGCTGTTGATGACGTTGCGGGAAGAACGGATTCCGGTGGGGGTGGCCTCTGTGTCGCGCAATGCCCCGGCTATTTTACAAGCGCTTAATCTTAGCTCTTGCTTTGATTTTTGTGCGGATGCGGCATTGCTCACCCGCTCGAAACCGGATCCGGAAATTTTCCTGGCAGCCTGCGCGGGTCTTGGCGTTGACCCGCAACAATGTATTGGCATAGAAGATGCACAAGCGGGAATTGATGCAATCAACGCCTGCGGCATGCTTTCTGTCGGCATCGGTAAAGGGCTGAATGGGGCAGACTTGCTGCTTCCGGCAACCGAATTTCTGACGTGGCCGTGCTTATCGGCTTTCTGGCAACACGACAAGTAAAGGATTCAACATGGCACAGCTTTCGTTGCAACACATTCAAAAAATTTACGACAACCAGGTACACGTCGTTAAAGACTTCAATCTGGAAATTGAAGATAAAGAGTTTATTGTTTTTGTTGGACCTTCCGGCTGCGGGAAGTCAACTACGTTGCGCATGATCGCCGGTCTGGAGGAGATCAGCGGCGGCGATCTGCTGATTGACGGTAAACGGATGAACGATGTGCCGGCGAAATCACGCAACATTGCGATGGTTTTTCAGAACTACGCGTTGTACCCACACATGACCGTCTATGACAACATGGCGTTTGGTCTGAAAATGCAGAAAATAGCGCCTGCTGTGATTGAGGAGCGCGTCAACTGGGCGGCGCAGATCCTTGGTCTGCGCGATTATCTGCAGCGTAAACCCGGCGCGTTATCCGGTGGTCAGCGTCAGCGTGTGGCGCTGGGGCGTGCGATTGTACGTGAAGCGGGGGTCTTCCTGATGGATGAACCCTTATCGAATCTCGATGCCAAACTTCGCGTTCAGATGCGGGCTGAAATTAGCAAACTGCATCAGAAACTCAATACCACTATGATCTATGTTACCCACGACCAAACCGAAGCCATGACTATGGCGACGCGTATTGTGATTATGAAAGATGGCATCGTTCAGCAGGTTGGTGCGCCGAAAACGGTTTATAACCACCCGGCTAATATGTTTGTCGCCGGATTTATTGGCTCACCGGCCATGAACTTTATTCGTGGCGCGATTGATGGTGATAAGTTTGTTACTGAAACACTGAAATTAACGATTCCACAAAATAAATTAGCACAATTAAAAGCGCAGGGTTATGAACATCAGGCGGTCACTCTGGGAATTCGTCCTGAAGATATACACCCGCAGCTTAATAACGAAAATAGTATATCGGCAAAAATTAGCGTTGCAGAATTAACCGGCGCTGAATTTATGCTTTATACCATTGTTGGGGGGCATGAGTTGGTGGTCCGTGCTGGGGCAGTGAATGATTATCATGCAGGAGAAAATATCACTATTCATTTTGATATGGCGAAATGCCATTTCTTTGATGCTGAAACTGAAGTGGCTATTCAATAAAATTCCGGGGGGAATAAATCCCCCCCAAGCCTTGGGGCATTTTTGCGAGTATTTTAACAAGGAATAATAATGAAAACCCTACTGTCCGCTACTGCGCTGATTATGAGCGCAGGAATGGCCTGCGCGCAGGCTGCTGAAAATAATGACTGGCACTTTAATATTGGTGCTATGTACGAAATAGAAAACGTTGAAGGTCAGGGCGAAGATATGGATGGACTGGCTGAGCCGTCCGTCTATTTCAACGCATCTAATGGGCCATGGAAAATATCGCTGGCCTATTATCAGGAAGGACCGGTTGATTACAGCGAAGGTAAGCGTGGTACCTGGTTTGATCGTCCGGAACTGGAAATTCGCTATCAATTTCTGGAAAGTGAGGATGTTAATTTCGGTTTGACCGGTGGCTTCCGTAATTACGGTTATCACTATGTCAATGAACCAGGAAACGACACCGCTAATATGCAGCGCTGGAAAGTTCAGCCGGATTGGGATGTTAAACTGACCGACGACCTGCGCTTTAGCGGTTGGCTGTCGATGTATCAATTCGTTAATGATTTGAATACTACTGGCTACTCCGATAGTCGTGTCGAAAGCGAGACCGGTCTGAATTACAGGTTTAACGAAACGGTGGGCTTAACGGTCAACTATTACCTTGAGCGCGGCTTTAACCTGGCTGATTCGCGCAATAATGGTGAGTTCTCTACCCAGGAAATTCGTGCATATTTACCGTTGTCTTTAGGCAATACCACCCTGACGCCGTATACCCGTCTGGGGCTTGATCGCTGGTCAAACTGGGACTGGCGAGATGATCCGGAACGTGAAGGCCATAATTTCAATCGTCTCGGTTTACTGTATGCATATGATTTCCAGAATGGTTTATCAATGTCACTGGAGTATGCCTATGAGTGGGAAGATCACGACGAAGGCGAAAGCGACAGATTCCATTATGCTGGTATAGGCGTGAACTACGCATTCTAAAATATACTGGGGCATTTATGCCCCAGTTTTTACACCAGTGAGTCGGCCAGCGATATTTGCGTGCTCACTGTGATATTTTGTAATCCTTTCTCGCCCGCAATCAGGTTAAATAATAAATTACAGCTTTGTTCACCCAACTGCTGGGTAGGGACATCAATTCCTCCAGGAACGGGCGTGAGCATAAAAGACAACAGCTCATTACTGTAGCCCACAACGGCAAGTTGTTGCGGGATGGTTATATTTTTCTCAGCCGCCACGCGATATAAGCTCATTAATTTCAAGCTGTCGGTGGCAAATACGGCGTCGGGTAACGGCTGCTGACTCAGTAATTTCCGTGAAGCAAGCAGGGCTGTTTCATGGGTATAGCCCCCGTCAACAATCCATTCATCGCGCATTTTAATATTATGCGCCTGAAGGCTGGCTTTATATCCGTTAACGCGATCGATAGAAACATGAACATCAAGCGGCGCGTGCAAACAGGCTATATTACGGTGTCCACTCTCAATCAGCGCATCAGTTAGCGTAATGCTGTCGCGATAATTATCTGTGTCTACAGAATAGACATTGGCGTAGTCGCCTTCAACCTTTCCAATAACCACGACCGGTACGTTGTATTTATCCAGCCTCGCAAAAAAAGATTCATCGGCGGGAGAGCTCAGCATAATGATACCTTTGATCAATTTCTGCTTAATTTTGCTCTCACATTTTTGTAAATCATCTTCAGTGCTTCGCGACGTCTGTAATATGACATCAAAACCGACCTCTTCAGCCTTGGCAGTAATAGCATGCAGCACTTCAGAGAAAAACGGATTACCGGCGGTTGTTTTTGCTGAACGGGTAGATATCACCATTATTGCATCAAACCCGGAAGAGGTGAGTGCGCGAGCAAGTTTATTGGGCTGGTACTGTAACTCATCAATAGCACGCAGCACTTTTTCAAGCGCTTCCGGCGAGATATTGGTTTGCTTATTAAGCACGCGCGATACCGTGGATTTTGATACGCCAGCGGCTCGTGCAATATCATAAATGGTAGGAGACATAGATCCCAAGCTCCGTCCGAGAGTCAATGGCGAACATATTATGGAGTTAATTGGCGAATGACAACAATATCGGAATGCGGGCAGAAAAATCAAAAAACTAACCGCAGTATGCGCAACCAGAGGAAGAGTCGTCCAAGGGTGCAGAGGGTGATAATGCGATCGCAATATTTTCTTAAGAACTGGCGTATAGTGTGTTGGTTAAATCCAACTATCAGTCAGGAAGATATTATGTTCAAAAAAGGCGTATTAGCGTTGGCACTGGTCATCGGCATGCCGGTTTTTGCAGCCGTGCACTGGATTGATGTTCGCGTTCCTGAACAGTATCAACAGCAGCATATTCAGGGGGCGGTCAACATTCCATTAAAAGAGATGAAGGCGCGTATCGCTGCTGAAGTTCCTGATAAGACCGACACCGTGAAGCTGTACTGCAACTCCGGGCGTCAATCGGGGCAGGCGAAGGATATGTTGACGGAAATGGGCTACACGCAGGTGACCAACGAAGGTGGCATCAATCAGATAGCGCTTCCTAAAGTAGAGAATCAATAAACCGCTCGCATTCCTTCTGCTACAGGCGGTAAGAATAATGCCGCCTGTTACGGCTCAGGTAGTTGATAAGTAAGAATTGACCCCTATCTTTACTTCCTGTTTGTTATAATTTCTTCGGTTCCTTCAGCAAAACGGGATGGCGATGAAGCGACTTAAAAATGAACTCAATTCGCTGGTTAATCGCGGCGTAGACCGGCATTTGCGCCTGGCTGTCACCGGACTTAGCCGTAGCGGTAAGACGGCGTTTATCACCGCGATGGTAAACCAGTTACTCAATATTCATGCCGGTGCGCGTCTGCCGTTGCTCAGTTGCGTGCGCGAAGAGCGTCTGCTCGGCGTTAAACGGGTTCCACAACGCGATTTTGGTATTCCGCGCTTTACCTATGATGAGGGACTGGCGCAGTTGTATGGCTCTCCACCGACCTGGCCGACACCTACGCGCGGTGTGAGTGAAATACGCCTCGCGCTGCGCTACAAATCCAATGATTCTTTACTGCGCCACTTTAAAGACACCTCCACGCTGTACCTGGAAATCGTCGATTATCCGGGGGAGTGGCTGCTCGATTTACCGATGCTGGCCCAGGATTATCTCAGCTGGTCGCGGCAAATGACCGGATTATTACAGGGACAGCGGGGCGAATGGTCGGCAAGATGGCGGCAGTTATGCCAGGGGTTGGATCCGCTGGCGCCTGCTGATGAAAACCGTCTGGCGGAAATTGCTGCCGCCTGGACGGAGTATCTGCACCAGTGCAAGCAGCAGGGACTGCATTTTATTCAGCCGGGCCGTTTTGTTCTGCCTGGAGATATGGCGGGGGCGCCTGCGCTGCAGTTCTTCCCGTGGCCGGACGTTGATGCCTGGGGGGAATCGAAGCTGGCGCAGGCAGACAAACACACCAATGCGGGCATGCTGCGCGACAGGTTTAATTATTACTGTGAAAAAGTCGTGAAGGGATTTTATAAGAATCACTTCCTGCGCTTTGACCGTCAGATTGTGCTGGTCGATTGTTTGCAACCGCTCAACAGCGGGCCACAGGCGTTTAACGACATGCGTCTGGCACTCACCCAACTGATGCAAAGCTTCCATTACGGACAGCGTACGCTGTTTCGTCGGCTGTTTTCCCCGGTGATCGACAAACTGCTGTTTGCCGCCACCAAAGCCGACCACGTCACGGTCGATCAGCACGCCAATATGGTGTCGTTATTGCAGCAGTTGATCCAGGACGCCTGGCAAAACGCTGCGTTCGAAGGTATCAGCATGGATTGTCTGGGACTGGCATCAGTACAGGCAACCACCAGCGGCCTGATCGATGTGAAAGGCGAAAAGATCCCGGCGCTGCGTGGTCATCGTCTGAGCGATGGTGAACCGCTAACCGTTTATCCGGGGGAAGTGCCCGCGCGTTTACCTGGACAAGCATTCTGGGACAGCCAGGGCTTTCAGTTTGAAGCGTTTCGCCCGCAGGTTATGGATGTTGATAAACCCTTACCGCATATTCGTCTTGATGCCGCGATGGAGTTTTTAATAGGAGATAAATTGCGATGAGCGAGCCGTTAAAACCGCGTATCGATTTCTCAGGTCCGCTGGACGTGGAACAAAACGCGGCGTTTAAAGCGCAGCAGATGTTCAACGAAACGGAGGCGCAGACTTTTTCTCCGGCGACAGTGGATGAACCTCTGCAAGACGAAGGTCAGGCTGAGGCCGTCATTGATGCGGCCCTACGCCCCAAACGCAGTTTGTGGCGCAAAATGGTGATGGGCGGGTTGGCGCTGTTTGGCGCGAGCGTTGTCGCTCAGGGCGTACAATGGACCATGAATGCCTGGCAGACTCATGATTGGGTCGCGCTGGGAGGATGTGCCGCTGGCGCATTGATTATCGGCGCAGGTGTCGGATCGGTTGCGACCGAGTGGCGTCGGCTATGGCGTTTGCGCCAGCGTGCGCATGAGCGTGATGAAGCGCGAGATCTGCTCCACAGCCATGGAACCGGAAAAGGTCGTGCATTTTGCGAAAAGCTGGCGCAGCAGGCGGGTATCGATCAGTCCCATCCGGCGCTACAGCGCTGGTATGCCTCAATTCATGAAACGCAGAACGATCGCGAAGTCGTCAGCCTGTATGCCCATCTTGTGCAGCCGGTGCTGGACGCGCAGGCCCGACGTGAGATTAGCCGTTCAGCGGCGGAGTCCACGCTGATGATTGCCGTCAGTCCGCTGGCATTGGTGGATATGGCGTTTATTGCCTGGCGAAACCTGCGGCTGATTAATCGCATCGCATCGCTGTATGGCATTGAACTCGGTTATTACAGCCGCCTGCGTTTGTTCCGCCTGGTGCTGCTAAATATCGCTTTTGCCGGGGCCAGTGAGCTGGTGCGGGAAGTGGGAATGGACTGGATGTCGCAGGATTTAGCCGCCCGCTTATCGACGCGTGCCGCGCAGGGTATTGGCGCGGGATTATTAACGGCGCGTCTGGGTATTAAAGCCATGGAACTTTGCCGACCGCTGCCGTGGATCGATGACGATAAGCCACGACTGGGCGATTTTCGCCGTCAACTGATTGGTCAGGTGAAAGAAACCTTACAAAAGAACAAATCGCCGCGCGAAAGTTAGCTAAAAATTGGGCGCCAGTCGTTTAACTTTACGTCCGGCGCCTGATTTTCCAGCGAGCTGTCAATATTTGTTGACAGAGTTCTTCCTGCAAACCCAATACTGTCTTATCATTTAATACATAATCCCTTGTCCAGGTGAAGGTTCCTATGCGTTTGGAAGTCTTTTGTGAAGACCGACTTGGTCTGACCCGCGAATTGCTCGATTTACTGGTGCTGAGAAGCATTGATTTACGCGGTATCGAGATTGACCCCATCGGGCGGATTTACCTCAATTTTGCGGAACTGGAGTTCACCAACTTCAGTAGTCTGATGGCTGAAATCCGCCGTATTTCAGGGGTTACGGATGTGCGTACCGTGCCCTGGATGCCTTCCGAACGAGAACATCTTGCGCTGAGTGCGCTGCTTGAGGCGTTACCAGAACCGGTCCTTTCTCTGGATATGAAAAGCAAAATCGAGATGGCGAACCCTGCGAGCTGTCAGCTTTTCGCGCACACTCAGGATCGGATGCGCAATCATACCGCCGCCCAGTTAATCAATGGGTTTAACTTCCAGCGCTGGCTCGAAAGCAATCCACAGGATTCTCATAGCGAGCATGTCGTAATTAACGGACAGAACTTCCTGATGGAGATTACGCCTGTCCATTTGCAGGGTGAAAATCAGGAGCAGATGCTGACCGGTGCTGTTGTCATGCTGCGCTCCACCATCCGGATGGGGCGTCAGCTGCAAAATATGACTACGCAGGATCTGAGCGCGTTTAGCCAGATTATTGCCGTCAGCGCCAAAATGAAACACGTAGTGGAACAGGCGCGTAAGCTGGCGACACTGAGTGCGCCGCTGCTGATTACTGGTAATACCGGCACCGGCAAAGATCTCTTTGCCCATGCCTGCCACCTGGCAAGCCCGCGTGCGTCGAAGCCGTATCTGGCGCTGAACTGCGCGTCAATTCCTGAGGATGCGGTCGAAAGTGAGCTGTTTGGCCATGCCCCGGAAGGCAAAAAAGGCTTCTTTGAGCAGGCGAATGGCGGCTCGGTTCTGTTAGATGAAATTGGTGAAATGTCGCCGCGTATGCAGACCAAATTGCTGCGTTTTCTCAATGACGGCACGTTCCGCCGCGTGGGAGAAGATCACGAAGTTCATGTTGATGTCCGCGTGATTTGCGCGACGCAAAAGAACCTTGTGGAAATGGTGCAGAAAGGGCTTTTCCGTGAAGATCTCTATTATCGACTGAATGTACTGACGCTAAATCTGCCGCCGCTACGCGATTGCCCGCAGGATATTATGCCGCTTACCGAACTGTTTGTGGCGCGCTTCGCCGACGAGCAGGGCGTGCCGCGTCCGAAGCTATCTGCCGATCTCAGCACGGTGTTAACCCGCTACGGTTGGCCGGGCAACGTGCGTCAGCTTAAAAATGCCATCTACCGGGCGCTGACCCAGCTTGAAGGCTATGAGCTGCGGCCGCAGGATATTTTACTGCCGGATTACGATGCGGCAACGGTTGCGGTCGGAGAAGAGGTGATGGAAGGATCGCTGGATGAAATTACCAGCCGCTTTGAACGCTCTGTGCTGACGCAGCTTTATATGAATTATCCCAGCACGCGCAAACTGGCCAAACGCCTTGGCGTTTCGCACACCGCGATTGCCAACAAATTGCGTGAATACGGCCTGAGCCAGCAGAAAAAAAGCGAAGAGTAACACGGTAAATGAAAATGCCTCCCTGCGGAGGCATTTTTGTATGCAGACGTGGCTTAAGCTTTCAGTACGTCCAGCGCAGCAGTGTAGTCTGGCTCGTTGGTGATTTCATTGACCAGTTGGCTGAAAACGACGTTGTCATTTTCATCAATAACGACCACGGCACGTGCGGCCAGACCTTTCAGTGGGCCTTCAGCGATTTCTACGCCGTAGTTTTTCAGAAATTCTGCGTTGCGCAGGGTGGACAGCGTGATAACGTTGCTCAGACCTTCCGCGCCGCAAAAACGTGAATGGGCGAATGGCAGGTCGGCCGAAATGCACAGTACGACGGTATTGTCGATTTCTGTCGCCAGTTGGTTAAACTTACGTACCGATGCCGCACAAACGCCGGTATCGATGCTTGGGAAAATATTCAGCACTTTGCGCTTGCCTGCGAACTGGCCCAGCGTAACGTCAGACAGGTCTTTAGCCACAAGGGTAAAAGCCTGAGCTTTGCTTCCAGCCTGAGGAATTGAGCCGGCAACTGTAACCGGGTTGCCCTGGAAATGAACGGTTTGTGACATGGTTATCTTCCTGTTTACATATAGTTAACGTCGAGGCTAGTTTATGCCATCAGCAGTTAACACGGCAAACGCTATTTGCGGATATCCGCTTCAGGGACTGCATTAAGGAAAGCAAATGAGAACAGTTAAGGTATATGAGGAAGCCTGGCCGCTGCACACTCCCTTTGTTATTGCCCGTGGGAGCAGAACCGAAGCGCATGTGGTGGTGGTTGAAGTGGCAGAAAACGGCGTCACGGGTATCGGCGAGTGCACACCGTATCCGCGCTATGGTGAAAGCGATGCCTCAGTGCTGGCGCAAATTATGAGCATTGCCCCACAACTGGAAAATGGACTGACGCGTGAAGAGCTGCAAAAGCTGCTGCCAGCGGGAGCCGCGCGTAATGCTGTGGACTGCGCGTTGTGGGATCTGAGTGCGCGTCAACAGCAACTGTCACTGGCAGAGTTGGTGGGAAGTGAACTGGCGGAAGTGGTGACGACGGCGCAAACCGTGGTAATTGGCACGCCGGAACAAATGGCGGTGAGTGCGGCTGCACTGTGGGAAAATGGCGCGAAACTGCTAAAAGTTAAACTGGATGCACGCTTGATTAGCGAGCGGATGGTTGCTATTCGTGCAGCAGTCCCTGATGCCACGATTATTGTCGACGCCAATGAATCCTGGCGGGCAGAAGGTCTGGCGGCGCGCTGCCAGCTTCTGGCTGATTTAGGGGTGGCGATGCTGGAGCAGCCGCTGCCAGCGCAGGACGATGCCGCATTGGAAAATTTTGTGCATCCGCTGCCGATCTGCGCAGATGAAAGCTGCCACACCCGCAGCAGCCTGAAAGCGCTGCACGGGCGCTATGAAATGGTCAATATCAAACTGGATAAAACAGGCGGCTTGACGGAGGCGCTGGCGCTGGCAACCGAAGCCCGCGAGCAGGGATTTACGCTAATGCTGGGCTGCATGTTGTGCACTTCCCGGGCGATTGGGGCGGCGTTACCGCTTACGCCGCAGGTTAACTTTGCCGATCTTGATGGCCCTACCTGGCTTGCCAGCGACGCGGAGCCGGCCCTGCATTTTACGACCGGACAACTTCATCTCTAGGGTGCCAGCGCAGGAGATTGGACATGGCCAGCAGGTATTTCTCGCTCGCTTCATCTGAAGAGATGGGCGGAAATTCGGCGGTTATACAGTGTAAGTTCAGGTCTGCGCACCAGCTTCCAAATGAGCCGGGCGTTTCATAACCTACGCTGGTGACGAGAGGTAATTCAAACGACTGCGCCAGCCATGCGCCTAATTCGCTGCGCCTGGGATCTTCAATACAGGCCAGCGGATCGTGAAAAGAGACCACCCACGCAGGATGAATTCGGTGAATAAGCTGGCACAGCGCCTGGGTTTCTGGTTCTGAGCCCGGATTTTCGCCGGTCAACAACACCACATCGCGTTCTTCTGCGCTGCTGTTCCAGCGATACACCGTTTCACCCGCTTTCCAGTTGGCAGCGGGAAAGTTACGGTTTAGATCCACTCCGTTCGCATTTGCGCGCAGCCCGAGCTGGCAACCGTCAGGGTTAACCGCCAGCACCACATGGTGACGACGTAAGGAAGGGTTAAGCGTACGCAATGCGCAGGAAAGGGTGACGACCGATGCGTTTTCGTCGCCGTGCGTTCCTGCCAGTATCAGACCGCTTTCGCGATCGGCCGCCATTGCGGGAAACCAGATTAGCGGCGCGCCTAATAATGAACGTCCGTAATGTTCGGTTCCAGGTGGGAATGCGCCGCGCTCGGCACGGGGTCGGGTAACGGTCATAGTCATCTCTGAATGCGTGGATTGTTACTCGCAGTGTTGTGCAAAATGTATGGATAATCAAATCGTTTTCACACACTTATCTTTTCAGATGTAATATTATTTCCTTGTCGAAAGTTAATTGCATTTCCTGCTGGCGATACAAATAATTACACATTCACTTAGTAGCCGGAATTGAGGGTATTTTATGCAGCATTCTGTTTCAGTAACCTGTTGTGCGCTATTGGTAAGCAGCATTTCATTATCCTGGGCTGCTGATGTTCCCAGCGGAACGGTACTGGCAGAAAAACAAGAACTGGTGCGTCATATCAAAGACGAACCGGCGTCATTGGATCCGGCAAAGGCCGTCGGGCTTCCTGAAATTCAGGTTATTCGTGATTTATTTGAAGGGCTGGTCAACCAGAATGAGAAGGGCGAGATTGTGCCCGGTGTTGCCACTCAGTGGAAAAGCAACGATAACCGTATCTGGACGTTTACGCTGCGCGATAATGCGCAATGGGCAGATGGTACGCCGGTAACGGCGCAGGATTTTGTCTATAGCTGGCAGCGTCTGGTTGACCCGAAAACGCTGTCGCCGTTTGCCTGGTTTGCTGCGCTGGCGGGTATTAACAACGCACAGGCGATCATCGATGGAAAAGCCTCGCCAGATAAGCTCGGCGTTAGCGCGATCGATGCGCGTACATTGAAGGTCCAACTGGATAAACCGCTGCCCTGGTTTGCTAATCTGACGGCGAGTTTTGCTTTCTATCCGGTAAAAAAAGCTAACGTTGAGAGCGGTAAAGATTGGACCAAACCAGGCAATCTAATTGGTAACGGCGCTTATGTGCTCAAAGATCGCGTGGTGAACGAAAAACTGGACGTTGTGCCGAACACGCATTATTGGGACAACGCCAAAACGGTGCTGCAAAAAGTCACCTTCCTGCCTATTAACCAGGAATCGGCAGCGACCAAGCGCTATCTTGCTGGTGATATCGATATTACCGAGTCGTTCCCGAAAAACATGTATCAGAAACTGTTGAAGGACATCCCGGGCCAGGTTTATACCCCGCCGCAGCTTGGCACTTACTACTATGCCTTTAATACCCAGAAGGGACCGACTGCCGACTCACGCGTGCGCCTGGCGCTCAGCATGACTATCGATCGTCGCCTGATGGCGGAGAAAGTTCTGGGTACCGGCGAAAAGCCCGCATGGCATTTTACGCCGGATGTAACGGCAGGGTTTGTGCCGGAACCTTCACCGTTTGAGCAAATGAGTCAGGAAGAGCTGAACGCTCAGGCGAAAACGCTGCTGCGTGCGGCGGGCTATGGTCCACAGAAACCACTTAAACTGACGCTTCTGTATAACACCTCTGAAAATCATCAGAAGATTGCTATTGCTGTCGCGTCTATGTGGAAGAAAAATCTCGGCGTTGACGTGAAACTGCAAAACCAGGAGTGGAAAACTTATATCGATAGCCGCAATACCGGTAATTTTGATGTGATCCGCGCCTCGTGGGTGGGCGATTACAATGAGCCATCTACGTTCCTGTCGCTATTAACATCAACCCATACGGGCAATATCTCCCGCTTTAATAATCCGGCGTACGATAAAGTGTTGACCCAGGCAACCCTGGAGAATACGCAGAAAGCACGCAATGCTGATTATAACGCTGCGGAGAACATTCTGATGGAACAGGCTCCCATTGCGCCGATTTATCAGTACACCAACGGGCGTTTAATTAAACCGTGGCTGAAAGGGTATCCGATTACTAACCCTGAAGATGTGGCTTATAGTCGTACAATGTATATTGTGAAGCACTGATATCGCTGGCATGTTCGGGACGTTGCATTGGCGATTTCCCGAACAGACAAGGCTGTGGAGAAGGTGGCTCATAAAAGCAATGGAAAAGTATCACCCAATAGAATGGGTTACACTGTATAAATACGAATGTCGTGCGCCTGAAACGCCGTGGCATACTCTTTGCTGATATTTTCCTCGACGACAATTACATCGATATTGCTGCTTTCGGTAACAACATAACGGGCGACGGCCGGGATCTTTTCAGCCGTCAGCGCGACAATAGTTTCATTACACTGGTTGATCACCGCTTTTTTGAACTCACAATCCGCGTAATCAAATCCGGTTAAGCCGGATTCTGGCGACATCGCGCAGCCGCCAATAAATCCCTGATCGAATAAAATGCCCTGCACCTGCGAGATAGCGGTGGCACCCACACACCCTCCAGAAGATCGTTGCACCGTGCCGCCCAGCATAATGACATCAAACAGTGGTTTTTTTAGTAAAACGGCGGCAATCTCCGGGGAATTTGTTACCACGGTTAACGCCAGCTCGGCGGGTAGGGCTTCAGCCATCGCCAGATTAGTACTGCCTGTGTCGATAAAAATGCAGCTTCCGGATTTGACCATCCGGGCGCATCTCTGCGCGATATTGCTCTTTTTCGCCACATTAATACTCTTGCGCACGGTGATGTCTTCGGATTCAGGGAGTGCAATGACCGCGCCGCCATAGACTTTTTTACACACGCCATCTTTACTCAGTTCATGCAGATCGCGGCGGATTGTATGTTCCGAAACGCCTAACCTGCTGGCGAGTTCGGAACAGATGACTCTGCCGTTTTCCTGCAAGATCTGATAGATAAGCGCCTGGCGCTGTTCAGGGAATGCTGCGTAATCGAGCATCAATACTCCAGTGAAATAAACATCGAGCAATAACAAGCATAATTGTGCATTATGGTTCACGATGTCAACATCCCTTTAGGGAACCTATTGTTTGGATACAACAAGAAGAGGTTAGCTATGAAGGTTGCGCATGTGGCGTTATGGACACGGGATCTTGAGCAACAAGCTCAATTCTGGGTCACGTTTTTTGACGCAAAGATCAACGAAAAATACTGCAGTAAATCCAATCCAGGATTTGAATCCTATTTTGTCAAAATTGGTGAGGATATCGCGATTGAGTTAATGACTAAGCCTGGACTGACAAAACATGCTCCCGACAATAACACCTCAGGCTGGGTGCATCTCGCCATTTCAGTTGGCGGCAGTGAAAACGTTGATACCATGGCGATGCGTGCAAAAGAACAGGGGATATTAGTTTCTGGTCCGCGCACCACCGGTGATGGCTATTACGAAGCGGTGATACGCGATCCTGACGGCAACTTGATTGAAATTGTGGCCTAAGGCTTCACGCCATCTTCAGTAGAAACGTTGTACCTGTTACCGACTATTGATGAGCATGATTCATAAGGTTGTCCTTCTTTTCACCTCTAATCACCCGCCTGTCGAGTCTCTATAATTTTTATAGTTTTCAGCATCGGTGGCGCGTGCTGCCACCGTTTTGGAGAGTCGAAATGCAAAATCAACGGAATACCGTCTCCAGCGCCGGCGCGGAGATTATGAATCAACAATTTGATGGTAACAGTGTCTTTCCTCGCGGAGAGAAAAATGAAGCGTATGCGAAATATTTCACTGGCGACAGCTATCTGACCATGCTCTCCATGGAAGGCGTGGTCATTGGTAACGTAGCATTTGAGCCGGGTTGTCGTAACTTCTGGCATATCCATCATCAAGGGGGACAAATCTTGCTGGTGACCGGCGGCAGAGGCTGGTATCAGGCGTGGAATCAACCGGCGCGTGAACTGAAAACTGGTGATGTCGTACACATCCCGGCGGGAATGAAACACTGGCACGGCGCCGCGCGTGATAGCTGGTTTGCCCATATCGCTGTGGAAATCCCGGTAGCTGGCGCATCGAACGAGTGGCTTGAACCGGTAAGCGACGCTGAGTACAACCTGCTTCCCTGAGCTGTGCGGGGCACGCGTTCTGCAGGTAAGGAATCCGATGCCCGAAGTGAATCAGTTTGAGCTGATTATTGATACAGTCCCGTATCTACATGACCTGAATCCGTATATTCCAACGCTGACGCTGGTACTGCTTTGTCATTGATATTGCCTCATTGAAATAAGTGCAGAAAAAAGACGCGGATTTCCGCGCCTTTTCTTTTGTTAGTGTGTCGATGGCGATACTTCAGGATTATCCATATACAGCGTCTGGCTGGGGAACGCAAAGTCGGCGTCGTGTGCCTTGACTATCGAAATAATCTTTAAATAAACGTCCTGCTGTACCGCAAGCCATTCCTGCCACACGGTGGTTTTCGTGAAGCAATACACCATGATATTCAGCGATGAATCGGCGAATTCATTAAAATAAACCAGCAGGGTTTGTTTCTGGTCTATTCCCGGATGGTTTTGCAGCATTTCTCTGACCGACTCGACAACGGCACTGACTTTATCAGCATCTTCATATCGTAACCCGATCACCGTTTTGATGCGGCGATTCGTCATCCTTCCTGGGTTTTCTACGCTGATAGAGGAGAAAATCGAGTTCGGGACATATAACGGACGATGATCGAAGGTGTTTATTTTGGTCATTCGCCAGCCGATTTCCGTAACTGTACCTTCAATATTGCGGTCCGGGGAGCGGATCCAGTCGCCGATGCTAAAGGGTCTGTCGAAGTAGAGCATAATCCCTGAGAAAAAGTTGCTCAGAATGTCTTTGCCTGCCATACCTACAGCGATACCGCCGATGCCGCCGAAGGTTAACAGGCCGGATAAGCTCATACCGAAATGTTCGCCATACAGCAAAATGATGGCAACCACGATGGTAATCTTGATGATTCGCGACAGGATCCTCGCGCTGGTGATATCTCTGCCTTTATTAATCTGCGTCTTTTCAAACTGATTAATTACCAGAAAAAGTTTGATGGTAAGGATCAGCGCAATCAACGAGGTGCAGATAAAGTCGACCACGCTGGAGGAGATAAATTTCAGGCTGTAATTTTCGATAACGTTATTAGCAATACTGCCTAACGTCCCGATGATAATGGCATAGACAAGAAATTGCGCGGCATGAAATATGAATCCTTTGCAGCGACGCTCTCCACGATGATACCAGACGCTCATCAGAACCAGCGCGGCACAGCAGCTGAGAATTACCGTCAAATTAAACGCATTATTTATAAACAGTTCAGCGATCATGATTCTTCCAACAGCTCCGTGGTAGTGAAATATCTTCTGATATCCTAATCCTCGAATATTTTACTCAGTTCTGGCGGTCAGATCATTAATCCATAGGGGAGATATATAATGCAATTAGCGCTATTTTCGGCGAAATAGCGCTGGTATCCACCCTGAAAGCGGTTTATGTAGCAGACAGTCAGTTGATGTCATGGTATTGTTAGCGCAAAGTAACAAGGTTTTCATCTGCAAAAGGACAGTACTATGATCATGGCTAAGCTGAAGACAGCGAAGGGACGGAAGTTTCTGTTGTGCCTGCTTGGGGTGTTTATTATCGCAGCGTCGGTCGTGACGCGAGCGACGATCGGTGGTGTGATTGAACAGTATGACATTCCGCTATCCGACTGGACCGCTTCAATGTACGCCATTCAATCGGCAATGATTTGTGTCTACAGCATGGTGTTTACGATTCTGTTGGCTATCCCGCTGGGAATCTATTTCCTCGGCGGCGAAGCGCAACACTAAGCGTTTGTTATGCCGGATGAGATCGCCATCCGGCATTGAGTTGTGTGGTTAATCGTCTTCTTCATCATCCAGTTCAACTGGCGTCTGATATTCATCCGGCTTGATGACCAGCAGGTCGCAGCGTAGGTGATCGATAACCTGTTCAGCGGTGTTACCAAGGAACGCGGCAGAAATACCGGTACGACCGACGGTACCCAGTACCACAATACCCGCCTGCAAGTGCTCGGCTAAATCAGGAATGACCTCTTCAGGCAATCCTTTTTCAACGTGCGTCACTTTCTCATCGATACTGAATTTCTGGCGCAACGCCTTCATGGCCAGCAGATGCTGTCCACGGATCGCGTCGTTATAAACGCTGGGGTCAAACTCAGGTAGTTCAATTGCGATATTGATTGGCGTAACAGGGTAGGCGCCAACCAGATGCACTTCAGTATGGTTAACCTGTTCTGCTAGTTGCAGCGTCTCTTTGACCAGTTTTTCATTGAGAGCGTTGTGATAAGGCTCTTCACTGGCGAGGTTCACGGCAACCAGCGCTTTACCCTCTTCAGGCCATGGCTGGTCTTTAACCATCCATACCGGGCTTGGACATTTGCGCAATAAATGCCAGTCGGTAGGGGTGAAAATTACGGCTTCGAGGCGGTCGTGTTGGTGTGCCATTTTGAGGACCAGGTCATGCTGAGCGCTAATGACTTCCTGGATGATGGCTTCAAAGGGACGGTTGTGCCATACCACTTTTATTTCAAGAGGGATCCCTGCTTCGATGTAGTATTTTGCTTGTTCACGGATCCATGCTGTTCGCTGGCTGATGACCCCCTGACGCATTGCCGTACGCTCATCGGGCGACAGCAGGGTAGTCATCTCGTAGGAAAAGTCATAGATTGGCAAAAAGGCTTTAATTTTGCCACCAATCCGTTGATGCAAATAAACAGCTCGCCGTAATGCTGGTTGATCGTCCTGGTTTGGATCGATGACGACCAGCATATTTTTATACATAGCCATACAGGGTCTCCTTACAACTGTCATCGCAGTTTGTAATTAAAAGAGTAACCCAATAATGTGGATTGAAACAGGGGAGAACCTCCTGCCAGATCAATAAATCGGGAAAATTTAGCGATTTGACAGAAGGATAACAGAAATGCTTGCGGAAAGATTACGCAACGTTACGCGTGTGGCCAGCAAGAACTGCCAGCGCGTCGCTATTCTCAATAGTTATGTACTTGCCTTTCACTGCCAGCATACCGCTTTTCTGGAAACGACCCAACAGGCGGCTGATGGTTTCAACCGTCAGGCCCAGGTAGTTACCGATGTCGCCGCGGGTCATGGTCAGGCGGAACTCACGAGGCGAGAATCCGCGCTGGGCAAAGCGGCGAGACAAGTTGTAGATAAAGGCCGCCAGGCGCTCTTCTGCATTTTTCTTCGACAACAGCAGGATCATATCCTGGTCGCCTTTGATTTCGCCACTCATCAGACGCATCATCTGCTGACGCAGATTCGGCATTTTTCCGGACAGGTCATCAAGGGTTTCGAAAGGAATTTCGCAAACCATTGAGGTTTCCAGCGCCTGGGCAAAGCTCGGGTGATGTCCGCTGCCAATCGCGTCAAAACCGACCAGATCACCCGCCAGATGGAAGCCGGTAATTTGCTCATCGCCTTGTTCGGTAATGGTATAGCTTTTAATCGTTCCGGAGCGGATAGCGTAGAGTGATTTAAGTTCATCACCTGCTTTAAAGAGCGTTTGCCCCTTTTGGATAGGCTTTTTGCGCTCGATGATGTTATCGAGCTGGTCAAGCTCATGCTCGTTAAGTGTGAACGGGATGCAAAGCTGGCTGATGCTGCAATCCTGGCAATGGATAGCACAACCGCCAGACTGAATGCGCCGTATAATTCGCTTTTCCGGGATCATAGGTCTGCTCAAGCCGTAATTGATATTTGTCAATTTTAACATCTTTTTGGTGAGCACGTAAGCCTGAGCTACTCCCAATAGAGAATAATTCAGGTATAACCGGAATGAATGTTTGTAACTCCTTGATTAACCGCATTAAATTTGTGGTCACATTATACGAAAGTGTGACGAATAAGGCATTAATTGCCTGGAATCTAGAGTAGCAAATAACCTTCGTGACGCAATAACCACTCTTTTCGCTGCACGCCGCCAGCATATCCAGTCATGGTGCCGTTACGCCCAATGACGCGATGGCAGGGGACCACAATGCTTACCGGGTTGGCGCCATTGGCCGCACCGACGGCTCTTGCTGCACAGGGGCGCCCTAACTGTTCGGCCAGTTGACCATAGTGCATGACTTGCCCACACGGGATAGTGCGTAATGCTTGCCAGACTTCACGCTGGAAAGGCGTGCCAGCCGTTGCCGTTTCCAGCGTGTCAATAATGCTGAGATTCCCGGCAAAATACTCCGACAGTTTATCGCTTAATCCGCCAGGGTTTTTGGCTGTAATACGCTGATAACCTTCTGTGCGGTAATGAATATCCAGCAATTGTTCCATGCGATCGCGGTGCTGATCCCATTCCACCGCGCGCAGGCGAAATTGCTCATCACAAATAACCCACAGCGGGCCCAGCGGCGTGTCGATGGTATCTTCCAGTAAGTTCAGCATCCGTTTCTCTCATTACAGCGTTCAGGCGAGGTTACACATTATCACGCCAGCAACAGTTGCAGCTATACCCCTAAAAACGGATATCTGTATGTCGTGAGTAGATCTTTTCAGCGGAGCGAGCCGGGTGAATTATTGGAAATAATCGTAAACCGTTGTCGGTATAATAGTGCGCGGTTATGATAATGCTCGTCGTAATTCGCTGGAGGAAGAAACATGAATCTTGATGATGCTTCGCTGTTTCTGGATGCTATGGGGGATGTCCAACCACTGAAGGGCTGCGCCGATGTACACTGGCAGCCAACGCGTAATATCCGCACTCCGGCGCGTATCGATACGCTTCAACTGGATAACTTTCTCACGACGGGGTTTCTCGATATTATCCCGTTGAACGAGCCGCTGGAGTTTCGTCGCGAAGGGTTACAGCACGGCGTGACTGACAAACTGCGAACCGGAAGATATCCGCAGCAGGCGAGCCTTAATCTCATCCGCCAGCCCGTAGAAACATGCCGCCAGATGCTATTCAGTTTTATTCTGCAGGCACAGCAAGATGGATTACGTAATGTGCTAGTGATACACGGTAAGGGGCGTGACGATAACGCTCATGCCAATATTGTTCGCAGCTATGTGGCGCGCTGGCTGACAGAATTTGATGACGTCCAGGCCTACTGCGCCGCTTTGCCGCATCACGGCGGCAGCGGGGCATGCTATGTTGCATTACGTAAAACCGCGCAGGCAAAACAGGAAAACTGGGAGCGTCACGCTAAGCGCAGCCGCTGATCAACGTATTCATCAGGCGGCCAATACTCTGTTCCTGCCTTCGTGCTTGGCTTTGTACAACGCGTCGTCCACGCGTTTGAATAATTCATCAATACTTTCGTTCGTTTCGTGCCGCGCAACGCCAATGCTGACGGTAAAGCGGGGAAGACCAGGGAGAGTAACCTTGGCTACCGTCGCGCGGATCACTTCTGCAAGATTGAGGGCGGCATCCAGCGAGGTTCGCGGCAGCAGCAGCACAAATTCTTCACCACCCCAGCGAAAAATAAGATCGTCTTTTCGTGCACAGGATTCCAGTGTGCGGGCCAGAGCACAAAGCACTTCATCGCCTTTTAAATGACCGAAGAGATCGTTAATGCTTTTAAAACGATCGATGTCGATCAACAACAGACTGTAGTCCTGCGTCAATGATACCGCATGCGTCTGCTCCGGCTCGGTTACCTGATAAAAATGTCGGCGATTAAGTAATCCCGTTAAAGGGTCACGCAGAGCGGCATGCTCAAGCTCCTGTTCCAGCCGTTTTTGTTCGGTAATGTCATGAATAATGCACAACATGAGTTTATTACCGTAAATTTCAATCGGTCCGGCGTAGGTTTGTACATGACGTGAGGTGCCGTCTGCCAGTTTATGGACAAAGTGCAAAGGCTTATGGCCGCCGGGCAGATGGGCGATTTCATGCATCACCGGCAATATATGGCGGCCCAGCATGTTGATCTCCCAGGTATGTTTCTGGCACATCACATCAAGGTTGTAACCATAAAAATTCAGGGCACTGAGGTTTGCATCAACGATCAGGCCATCGCGGGACGGATCAATCAGTAACATTGGCGCGGAGTTGGTCTGGAAAAAACGCGCATAAAAGCCCTGTTTTTTTCGTTGATAAGTTGCTGAACGGCTGGCTTTCAGACCTTGCGCAGTAGGCGTTTCAATGCCTTCGAAAAGGATAACATCCCCCACGCCCGGCAGAGATTTAATGGACAGGCGGCTGGCCAACGCGATTTCCTCACCATCGCGGTAAACCGTGAGGATCTCAACAACGTGATGATGATTGCTCAAGTCACTGAGATACATGGTTAAATCATTTTGAGAATGCGTTGAGAATATGCCCTTGCGCAGTGGGGAAAAACAGAGATCCTGCATTAACTCACGTGCAACGATATTAGCGAACACCAGTTCTTCGGTTTGTGGCGAAACAATCCACACCGGAAAGGTTAACAAATCCAGTGAATGCAGCTCGGTTGTGCTCATCGATAATCCCGTTATCTTTATCTGCTGTGTTGCCCGTTTAATGGCGAATATTTTAGATATTACAGTCTCACAAAGTTATTGATTGTCGGTGAGACAAGGGTTGTACGACTGGCTTTTGTTTGATGCTGTTTTCTGATTGGATCAGTTCATGAATCTTATGCGCTGGCAGCGGTTTTGCAAACAGGAAACCTTGCAGCATGCTACATCCCATCTGGGTAAGAAGTAATTCCTGCTCCTGGGTTTCTATTCCTTCAGCCACCACGCGCATATTCATGGAGTGAGCTATGTCAATAATGGTAGACACAATTTTTGTATTTTTACTGTTCTCGCTAATATCTTTGACAAATATCCTGTCGATTTTTAATTCCCGTGCCGGAAGTGACTTCAACATCAGTATATTTGAATAACCAGTGCCGAAATCATCAATAGAAACGGTGATCCCCAAAGCAGAGAAAGCATTCAGGATTTCAATACTGCGTTTTAAATTTTTAAGTGCAGTGCTCTCCGTGAGCTCCAGCGTGAGACAGGCAGGTGAAAGTTGGTATTGCGCCAGGGCGTTGCAAACAACATCAATAATATCATGCTGTTCAAACTGGGCGGGGGAGAGGTTAACGGCGAGCGTCCATTCTGTATTCCCTTGTAATGTCCACTGATGCAACTGCAAACATGCCTGTTGGATAACCCATCTGCCGACGGGAATAATCAGGCCCGTTTCTTCCAGCGCAGGCAGAAATTCAGCCGGTAGCAGCATGCCGCGCTCCGGATGATGCCAGCGTAATAACGCTTCAAAACCAGTCAGGGAATGATCTCCGGCGGTATATTTAGGCTGATACCATAGCTCAAACTGGTTGCGTTCAAGCGCTTGTGAAAGTTCCTGTAGAAATGTCGGCGGCGTATCAGCGATAGCTTCCATCTGGGGACTATAAATAGCCCAGCCGTTTCTGCCCGCCTGTTTGACATGATACATCGCCATATCGGCCTTCACTTTTAGCTCATGCAGTGTCGAGCCATGTTCGGGATAAATACTGCTCCCCGCACTTAACGAAACCCGAATGGTATGACCGAATAAGGTAAAGGGGTCACCGATCGCATCTGAAATTTGCGCAAGCAAGGCGGAGATAGCCTGCTGGTTGCAGTCTGGAACCAGCAGGATAAATTCATCTCCCCCCAGTCTTGCCAGCGTCATTGAATCATCAAGGCAACTGTAGATACGCTGTGTACTGGCAATCAGCAGTTGATCGCCGATGTGATGCCCCCAGGTATCGTTAACGACTTTAAAACGATCGAGGTCGATAAATACCAACGCGAAATGCTGTTGATGCAATTTGGAATGCCGCAGGCAGGCCTGTAAGCGGGTATCTATTTGCGTTCGATTAGCTAGTCCGGTCAGCGCGTCGAAGTGGACCTGATGTTCAAGCTGGCAGTTCAACTGATGCAGGTTGTCAGCCAGTCGGGAAGTGCGCAGTTGTGAATCCACCATCGAGACGACCAGCATGATACCCAAAATAATCAGCGTGACGGCGCAGACCCAGACAGAGAGTTCCAGCGTACTGAGCCCATCGTGCGCAGTGTGTCCAAAATGGGTGAACGTTGCCGCTCCCATACCGGTGTAATGCATAGAAGCAATTGCCAGCGCCATAATAAGGGCAGCAATAAGTCGGTTAATCAGCACGCGACGGGTGTTTTGGCGTAAATGGAAGGCCAGCCATAAACCTACGCCAGACGCAACGACGGCAATAATTACAGAGAGAAAAATCAGCGAGCGATCCCATGAGATGGCCACATGTTCGATAATGGCATACATGCCAACGTAGTGCATCGTGACAACGCCGGCACTCAATATGCTGGTGGCAATGACCAGTCGTTTTGTTGATAACGTATTACCGGAAATAGCGATATTGATGGCGAGGGTTGCAGAAATGAGCGCAATAAAGAACGAAAACGCGGTGAGTGATAGGTGATAATTGATCGGCATAGTCATTTTCATGGCCAGCATACCGATAAAATGCATCGACCAGATCCCCATACCCAGCGTAGCGCCGCCAGATAGCCGCCAGAAGGTAGATTCACGTTTGCTGGAGATTGCTACCTTACCCGCACTGTCGAGGGCAATAAAGGAGGCAATAAACGCGACAACAAAGGAAATCCCAATCAATACAGGGTCCCACGACACGTGCAACATCTTACTACCTATCGAAAAAAAGCCGTGATGATAAATCTAGCAGGTTTTGTCCAGTTAACCTGATAAAACCAGGAATGTTCTTGTGTTTTTACAATGAGTATTAGAGCGAAGGGCAAGATATTGAAAATGACAAGCCTTTACTTATATAAACATTCATAAAAACTATGTTTCTGTGTGTTTTATGCTCGTCACGTGCTCGCCATCACAATAATCTGATGGTGGGGAACATTACCGCCATTGGCGGGATAAAGTGCTGAACTATTATGAATGGCCAGTGTAATTTATTGACTTAAGTAAAAGGTCTGTTGGCTCTCATTGAAAGTTCAGCTTTCGTCACAGAGCAATGGAAATCTGTATTGCAGATGCTATAAAAATAACATCCACGTTATTTCTTGGTGCACAGGGTTAAAATGTTAAATGATATTAGCGTCAGAACCTTTATTATTTTATTTCTGCTCATTACGGCGGTTGTGCTCAATGTTGTTGAAATGATTTTTTCGGCTACCCCAGAAATTATTATTGGCACTAATGCGGTAAGCATTATTTCTATATTATGTTTGTGGTGGTACATGACGAAATATCTGGTCATGCCGATTAATACGGTTAAAAGAAGCATTGAAGAAGTAACATCCGGGAATCTGGCAATCAGTATTCCCGAATTTGGTAATAACTGTGCGGGTAGACTAATTCCTGGCATCAATAGTTTATCAAGTAATATTTCAGCACTCGTTAATGAGATCAGAACATCCTCGCAAACGGCGATGGCGCTTTCTGAACAGCTGGCGGAACGCAGCGCCGAGCTTTCAGTGAAAACAGAACAGCAATCCGGAGCATTAATGCAGACGGCTGCCAACATGGATGAAATAGCGGTTAATACGCGAAATAATGCTGATAACACGCAAATAGCCAGCGCCCAGGCAACAATTGCCACGCAATGCGCCCGTCAGGGTGGCGAATTAATGGTGCAGGTTGCGACAAATATGCGTTCAATCACCGAATGCGCACAGCAAATGACAGAAATTATTACGCTGATAGATGGTATTGCATTCCAGACCAATATTCTGGCATTGAATGCTGCTGTGGAAGCTGCAAGGGCCGGTGAACATGGCAAAGGGTTTTCCGTGGTGGCCGGTGAGGTAAGAATGCTTGCACACCGCAGTGCAGATGCTGCTAAGAATATTAAGCAACTGATTGCCCAAACCCATCAAAATGTTCAGCAAGGCGCTGCTATTGTGCGTGAAGCTGAGAAAAACATGCATGATATTGTCGGGGGAGCCGGGCAATTAAACCAACTGATGGGCGAGATATTAACCACTACGCAGGAGCAGGAGAAAGGAATTATCAGAATTACCCATGCTCTGGCCGAACTGGAGAACGTCACCCAAAGTAATGCCATTATGGTTGATGAGCTTTCTGACTCATCAGGTATCCTGAAAAACCAGGTGATTGACCTTCAATCGCGAACGCATAAATTTCGCTTAAGTCATGCGCTTGAATCAGAGAGACGCCAGCGGGCCTGAGACGGTCATCTCGTAACCAGCGCCGCATTCGTCGGCGCTTTTCTTATTATCAGATACTTTTTATGAATCATTTCAGCACAATGGGACAATGAGATATTGCTTAACATATTCTGACAGCTAGACTAACGAAAAAAGCTGAATGTTTGTGGAGGCGCTGTGGAAGCCATTAAGGGAACGGATGTTAATGTGCCGGATGCCGTGTTTGCCTGGCTGTTGGATGGCCGTGGTGGGGTGAAACCACTGGAAGATAACGATGTTATCGACAGTCAACATCCCTGCTGGCTGCATCTTAATTATACCCATCCTGAAAGCGCGCAATGGCTGGCGACAACGCCTTTACTTCCCAATAACGTGCGTGATGCGCTGGCGGGTGAAAGCACGCGCCCACGCGTAAGTCGGGTAGGGGAAGGTACGTTGATTACGCTGCGCTGTATTAACGGCAGCACCGACGAGCGACCTGACCAACTGGTTGCGATGCGCTTATATATGGATGAACGTCTGATTGTCTCAACGCGTCAGCGTAAAGTATTGGCGCTGGATGATGTGGTCAGCGATCTCCAGGAAGGCACGGGAGCGGCTGATTGTGGTAGTTGGCTGGTGGATGTTTGCGATGCACTAACCGATCATGCCAGTGAGTTTATCGAACAACTGCACGATAAGATTATCGATCTGGAAGATAACCTGCTCGATCAGCAGATTCCGCCGCGTGGTTTCCTGGCATTGCTGCGTAAGCAGTTAATTGTGATGCGCCGCTATATGGCGCCTCAGCGCGATGTCTATTCCCGGCTGGCGAGCGAACGTTTTTCCTGGATGACCGACGACCATCGGCGGCGGATGCAGGATATCGCTGACAGGCTAGGGAGAGGGCTGGATGAAATAGATGCCTGTATTGCCAGGACCGGTATTATGGCGGATGAAATTGCGCAGGTTATGCAGGAGTCTCTGGCTCGCCGAACGTATACAATGTCATTGATGGCAATGGTTTTTCTTCCCAGCACATTTTTAACCGGGCTGTTTGGCGTTAACCTCGGCGGTATCCCTGGCGGTGGCTGGCAGTTTGGCTTCTCACTTTTTTGTATTCTGTTAGTGGTCCTGATTGGTGGTGTTACTTTATGGTTGCATCGTAGTAAATGGTTGTAACAACAACGTTTTTTAGTGACTTTTGCGCATGAAAACGTCCTGGTTTTTGAGCGAAGTCAATAAACCATCTACCTATTCGGGGCAATATCTCTCTCGCAGGTGAATGCAACGTCAAGCGATGGGCGTTGCGCTCCATATTGTCTTACTTCCTTTTTTGAATTACTGCATAGCACAATTGATTCGTACGACGCCGACTTAGATTAGTCGGCTTTTTTTTGCCTGCAGGAAATCAGCGTCTACCCTAAAAGAGCCAACCTGAATAACTGGAGGGGTATATGAACTGTCTGATTGCAACGCCGCACACTGATTCGCTACCGACCGACCCGGTTCCCATTCCCGATCCCATACCTCGTCCGCAGCCAATGCCGGATCCCCCACCGGATGAAGAGCCGATTAAATTGTCGCATCGCGGGCGCAGATCTGCGAGGATACGCGCCTGCTGATTGTGAGTTTTTACCGCGAGATTAAATTGTGACCGCTTTTTCAACCCTGAATGTTTTACCTGCTGCCCAACTCGAGAATCTTAACGAGCTGGGTTATCTTGAAATGACGCCTGTTCAGGCTGCTGCGTTACCGGCAATTCTGGCGGGGAAAGATGTTCGCGTGCAGGCTAAAACCGGCAGTGGCAAAACGGCGGCTTTTGGTCTTGGATTATTACAGCATGTTGATGTCGCGCTGTTTCAGACGCAGTCCCTGGTGCTGTGCCCAACGCGCGAGCTTGCTGACCAGGTGGCGGGTGAGCTGCGTCGCTTAGCGCGCTTTCTGCCTAACACCAAGATCTTAACGTTGTGCGGTGGGCAGCCCTTTGGCGCACAGCGTGACTCCCTGCAGCATGCGCCACATATTATTGTCGCAACGCCGGGGCGTTTACTCGACCATCTGCAAAAAGGCACTGTTTCTCTGGATGCCCTGAATACGCTGGTGATGGATGAAGCCGATCGCATGCTGGATATGGGCTTTAGCGATGCGATTGATGATGTCATTCGCTTTGCGCCGGCTTCGCGTCAGACCTTACTGTTTTCTGCGACCTGGCCGGAAGCCATTGCCGCCATTAGTGGCCGGGTGCAACAAAATCCATTAACGATCGAAATTGATACCGTTGACGCGCTGCCGGCGATTGAGCAGCAGTTTTTCGAAACTTCCAGCCACGGCAAAATTGCGCTGCTGCAAAAATTGCTCAGTCAGCATCAACCTGCATCATGCGTAGTTTTTTGTAATACCAAAAAAGATTGTCAGGCCGTGTGTGACGCACTGAATGCGGCGGGGCAAAGCGCTCTCTCACTGCATGGCGATCTTGAGCAGCGCGATCGCGATCAGACGCTGGTCCGTTTTGCCAACGGCAGCGCGCGCGTTCTGGTTGCTACCGATGTGGCCGCGCGTGGTCTGGATATTAAATCACTTGAGCTGGTGGTTAACTTCGAACTGGCGTGGGATCCGGAAGTCCACGTCCATCGTATCGGACGTACCGCGCGTGCCGGCAACAGTGGTCTGGCGATTAGCTTCTGCGCACCGGAAGAAGCGCAGCGGGCCAATATTCTTTCTGAAATGCTGCAACTGAAGCTGAACTGGCTGCCAGCTCCAGCTAACGGCCCAATCCTGCCGCTGGAAGCTGAGATGGCGACGTTATGCATTGATGGCGGTAAAA
Organism: Citrobacter sp. RHBSTW-00599; assembly: GCF_013784065.1. Lineage (NCBI taxonomy): Bacteria > Pseudomonadati > Pseudomonadota > Gammaproteobacteria > Enterobacterales > Enterobacteriaceae > Citrobacter > Citrobacter sp. RHBSTW-00599. The sequence goes on from NZ_CP056717.1 coordinate 2,503,306, forward strand.
AGGCTAAAATGCGTCCCGGCGATGTTCTCGGTGCGCTGACCGGTGATATTGGTCTGGAAGGCGCCGATATCGGCAAAATTGCCGTTCATCCGGCGCATGTCTATGTCGCTGTTCGCCAGACTGTAGCGCATAAGGCATGGAAGCAATTGCAAAACGGTAAGATAAAAGGCAAGACTTGCCGGGTTCGGTTATTGAAATAACCACTCGTCGGAGCGCCTGATGGCGCTCCGCTTATCCGGTACTATCGACTTACTTCACTTCCACGACGTTCAGGCGCAGCTCATCCAGTTGAGCATCATCTTCTTCTGGCTGCCAGCCCGCAGGCTGCAGCGGGATCTCTTCACGATCGAACGCTAAATCACCGCCGTCCACAACCTCTGAACCGTGCCTGATACCTTTGAAATCGAACAGATTGATATCGCTCAGATGTGAAGGTACAACGTTCTGCATTGCGCTGAACATGGTTTCAATACGCCCTGGATAGCGTTTGTCCCAGTCGCGCAGCATATCGGCAATGACCTGGCGCTGCAGGTTAGGCTGTGAGCCGCACAGATTACATGGAATAATCGGGAAACCTTTCGCTTCGGAGAAACGCTCGATATCTTTCTCACGGCAGTAAGCCAGCGGACGGATAACGATATGTTTACCGTCATCGCTCATCAGCTTCGGCGGCATACCTTTCATCTTCCCGCCGTAGAACATGTTTAAAAACAGCGTTTGCAGGATGTCGTCGCGATGGTGACCGAGCGCAATCTTGGTGGCGCCTAACTCAGTTGCCGTGCGGTACAGAATGCCGCGACGCAGGCGAGAACAGAGCGAGCAGGTCGTTTTGCCTTCAGGGATTTTATCTTTGACGATCCCGTAGGTGTTTTCTTCGACAATCTTATACTCCACGCCCAGTTGTTCCAGATATTCCGGCAGAATATGCTCCGGGAAGCCAGGTTGTTTCTGATCGAGGTTAACCGCAACTAAGGAAAAACTGATTGGGGCGCTTTGCTGCAAATTACGCAGGATCTCCAGCATGGTATAGCTGTCTTTCCCCCCGGAAAGGCACACCATAATGCGATCGCCGTCTTCGATCATATTGAAGTCGGCAATCGCTTCGCCCACGTTACGGCGCAGACGTTTTTGCAATTTGTTCAGGTTGTATTGTTCTTTCTTGCTAATATCTTGATTTTGCGACATTTAATAGAGGCTCAATTCATAGTGTGGCATCAGAAGAGTATGCATCACGCCGGATAGTCCGGCAAAAGAAGTCTGATATAAAAACTGTGGCGTGTATGGTACGGATAAGCGGGAAAAATGTCAGCACATTTAGGACAGGAATCGTGGGGTATAAGAGGTAGAAACAAAAAGCCCGCAGCGATGTGCGGGCCAGACAGCTTAGCGGACTACCAGTACCGAACACTCCGCATGACGCACCACGGCTGCGGCGTTAGACCCCAGCAAGTAGGTGGTGATGTCAGGTCGATGTGAGGCAATAATGACCATATCAGCCGGTAATTTTTTGGCCATCTCCAGAATCTTATCTTTTGGCGCACCTTCTGTGACATGAACGTGCACTCTGTCCGTTGGGATATTGAACTTCTTGATAATCTCTTCCAGTTGAGATTTTGCTTCGGCTTTCAGATCTTCCATGGCCGGTAACTCTGCCGAGTAGGCCAATCCCAAGGAAGCATAATAGGGCAGTGACGGAATTACGGTCAAAAAATGAACCTGTGCATCGTCAATTTTTGCCTCTGCTTCAACATGGGCAATAACACGTTGAGTTAATTCTGAGTCTGAAATATCGATGGGTACAAGAATCGTTCTGTTCATAAAACCTCCTGTTTAAGTATCCACCCAAAGCTTACCGCGTAATGGCACTTTATGTACAATGACAAAGATCACATTTTGGCATCACTTTATTTTTATTTCAGGAAACTTTCCTTTTATTACTCCATCGTAAAATCGACCTTTAGAAACGACGCTCAGGAAATCACGAAAAATACGAGCAGGGACATGCTGATATTGCAGAGTAGCCAACTGGTGAAAGCGAATTTCTAGCGTGCGGGAGGATTCGTCATAGCCGACGGATGCAATACGGGATGATTTTACAGGATGATGATTCATTGCAGGTATCCTCTACTACAGGTCTTAATGCAAGATATCATCTATCAGAGATGTGTTTTAGCGCAACAGATATAATGTTTTGATCTGGATAAAACAGAATTGTTAGAACATAAAGAGAGCCCGCTGTTGCCAGCGGGCTGACGGATTAGAACTGGTAAACCATACCCAGTGCTACTACGTCATCGGTAGAGATGTCGTTTTGGCTGTAGAAGTTTTTATCTTCATCCAGCAGGTTGATTTTGTAATCAACGTAGGTGGAGAAGTTTTTGTTGAAGTAGTAAGTAGCGCCAACGGATGCGTATTTCACCAGATCCTGGTCGCCATCAGATCCGTTTACACCCAGATCCTTACCTTTAGACATCAGGAAAGAAACTTCCGGACGCAGACCGAAGTCGAACTGGTATTGCGCAGTCACTTCAAAGTTCTGAGTTTTGTTGGCAATCGTATTATCACTACCGTTTGAGCCACCATAAGGGGTCATGTTGCGGGTTTCGGAGTACATGGTTGCCAGGTAGATGTTGTTCGCGTCGTATTTCAGACCAACTGTCCACGCGTCAGCTTTATCACCGCCCGCGGTAGAATCGTTAACCTGCTCGTTAGTACGGTCAGAAGAGGTATATGCTGCACCGAAGCTTACACCCATACCCAAATCGTAGGTCGAGGAGATACCGAAGCCGTCACCGTTGGAGTTCTTCATGTTACGATCGTCGCCACCGTTATTGGTGCCTTCCTGCTCTGGTGACTGATTTTCGTTCGCGCCCTGATACTGCAACGCCACGTTCAGACCGTCAACCAGACCAAAGAAGTCGGTATTACGGTAGGTCGCCACGCCGTTCGCACGACCGGTCATGAAGTTGTCTGCTTTGGTGTAAGAGTCGCCACCGAATTCCGGCAGCATATCGGTCCAGCCTTCAACGTCGTACATTACGCCGTAGTTACGGCCGTAGTCGAATGAGCCGTAGTCGCCGACTTTAATACCTGCGAATGCCAGACGAGTCCAGGAGTCGCCTTTATCACCTTCGGTGCCGTTAGCCTGAACCTGATATTCCCACTGGCCATAACCGGTGATCATATCGTTAACCTGAGTTTCGCCTTTGAAGCCCATACGCATATAAGTCTGATCGCCATCACTGTTAGCGTCATCAGAGAAATAATGCAGGCCGTCTACTTTGCCATAGAGATCTAATTTGTTGCCGTCTTTATTATAAACTTCAGCCGCGTGAGCAGCGCCTGCAGCCAGCAGGGCAGGAATTACGAGAGCCAGTACTTTTCTGTTCATTGAAATAATCCTTTAGTTTTTTTATTAACCTGTGACTACCCATGTAGGGAGTAAAAGCATGCTAAAGGAGAAGTTCCGTAAAGGGATAAATATGAATTGTTACGCCTTAAGTAAAACCTTAAAGAAATAATTCTACGGAAATGATGATAATTATGGTGAATGTATTGGTGGTAAATATATAAAATAAAAATTATACAAGTGAATTGTGTTGGGCTATTCTGCGCGTGTTATATGCCTTTATTGTCACGTTTTATTTTTCGTTGACGTATTGATAGCTATTATTAATTAGCCAGCGAATAAATTGACAAGCCCGAACAACCGTTCGGGCTTTTTTTTTGAGTTCCAGGTTAATACTGAGAAAAACGCATTACTCGGTACCGCTCTTTTCCGCTTTTCCAGCTAACTGCGCAAGGAAGTCGTAGCGTTTTTGCAGATCGGCTGCGGCGTCTTTCCAGAGCTGTTCTGCGACTTCTGGCTGTTGGGCGTTCAGGCGACGGAAGCGCTGCTCGTTAAGCAATGTTTCGGCCAGGGCGTCAGACGGTGGGCGAGAGTCCAGCGCCAGCGGCAGCTTACCTTCATCTGCTCGACGTGGATCAAAGCGGTACAGCGGCCAGAACCCGGTTGCCGTGAGCTGACGCATCTGATCATGGCTTAGTGCGAGATCGTAACCATGCTCTTCACATGGGCTATACGCGATAATCAGCGACGGACCTGGATAGGCCTCCGCTTCCTGGATAGCTTTCACCGTCTGGTTCAACTGCGCGCCCAGAGAGATTTGTGCAACATACACGTGCCCGTACATCATCATACTGACGCCAAGATCTTTGCGAGCTTTGCGCTTGCCATGCTCACCAAATTTAGTGACGGCCCCGAGCGGCGTAGCTTTCGACGCTTGTCCGCCTGTATTGGAGTAACACTGGGTATCCAGAACCAGAATATTGACGTTCTCGGTCAGGCTCAGGACGTGATCCAGGCCACCAAAACCAATATCGTAAGCCCAGCCATCACCGCCAATCAGCCAGATAGATTTCTCGACCAGCGCATCGGCATCGGTTAACAACTGCTGTGCGCCTTCGACATCTTTCAGGTGCTGGCGCAGTGCTGCAACTTGCTCACGGCGCACCTCTGGCGTAGCTTCAGCGTGCAGGGCGTCATTCAGTTCAGCCGGAATGTTATCGGCAAACTGTTCCACTAAACGCATGACGCGTACACGGTGCTGATCCACCGTCAGGCGGAAGCCCAGCCCAAACTCGGCGTTATCCTCAAACAGGGAGTTTGCCCACGCAGGCCCGCGACCATTGGCGTCGGTGGTATAAGGCGTTGAGGGCAGGTTACCGCCATAAATTGATGAACAGCCGGTCGCATTGGCGATCAGCATGCGGTCGCCGTACAACTGCGTAAGCAATTTGATATACGGCGTTTCACCACAGCCAGAGCAGGCCCCAGAGTACTCAAACAGCGGTGTTATCAACTGCGAGGTACGAATATCAATGCGTTCCAGTTTAGTGCGATCGATTTCCGGCAGATTGAGGAAGTAGTCATAGTTAACTTTTTCTTCTTCCACGTGCTCAAGGCGCGACATCATATTGATGGCCTTGATCTCCGGGTTCTGGCGATCTTTCGCCGGGCATACTTCGACGCACAGATTACACCCGGTGCAATCCTCTGGCGCAACCTGCAGGACATATTTCTGACCGCGCATATCGCGTGATTTCACATCCAGAGAATGCAGGCTGGCAGGGGCATTTTCCATCGCTTCTGGTGAAACCACTTTGGCGCGGATAGCCGAGTGCGGGCAGGCGGCTACGCAGTGGTTACACTGGGTACACAGCTCTTCTTTCCAGATGGGGATCTCTTCAGCGATATTGCGTTTTTCCCAACGCGTGGTGCCCATCGGCCAGGTGCCGTCTGGCGGCAGCGCTGAAACGGGGAGGGCATCGCCCAGACCGGCGAGCATTGCCGCGGTGACGGTTTTCACGAAATCAGGTGCGGCATCAGAAACCACCGGTGGGCGATTAGCGCTATGTGGATCAACTGGCTGAAGCGCCACTTCGGCGACGGATTCACGCGCCAGGGCCAGCGCCTGCCAGTTACGTTCAACCAGATCCTGCCCTTTGCTGCTATAGCTTTTCGCAATCGCACCCTGCAATTCAGCCAGAGCGCTGTCGCCTGGTAAGATTTGCGTCAGATGGAAGAACGCCATCTGCATAACGGTGTTAATACGTGCAGCCAGACCGCACTCGCGGGCGATTTTGGCCGCATTAATCACGTAGAAACGCGCTTTCTTCTGATTCAGAACAGCCTGAACTTCCTGCGGCAGACGTGTCCAGACTTCATCCACACTGTACGGGGTATTAAGCAGGAATATACCGCCAGGTTTCAGGCGCTCAGCCATCTGATACTTATCGATAAATTGCAACTGGTGACAACCAACAAAATCGGCTTGCGACACCAGATACGCTGAGCGAATAGGTTGTTCACTAACGCGCAGGTGAGAAACCGTCAGACCGCCTGCTTTTTTCGAGTCATAGACGAAATAACCCTGCGCATACCACGGCGTAGAGTTACCGATAATCTTGATGTTGTTTTTGGTGGCCGACACGCTACCGTCACTGCCCAGCCCGTAAAACAGTGCCTCGAGCTTCGCGGTACCGGGCAGGGTGTTTTCCGGTAACGGTAGCGACAGGTTGGTGACATCATCATAGATACCGACCGTAAAGCGAGATTTCGGCTTCACGCTATTCAGCTCATTAAAGACCGCCATGACGCAGTCCGGGCCAAACTCTTTAGAAGAAAGTCCATAACGCCCGCCAATCACGCGCGGCAGCGTTTCTCGTTCGCCGCAGTTAAAGGCTTCCGCCAGCGCGGTCATTACATCCAGATACAACGGTTCAGCTTGCGCGCCGGGCTCTTTGGTGCGATCCAGGACGGCGATGCTCCGTACCGTTTCCGGCAGGGCGCGCAGTAAATGTCTGGCAGAGAATGGGCGGAACAGACGCACTTTCAGAACGCCTACTTTCTCGCCGCGTGCCAGCAGCTCTTCGACGACTTCTTCACTGGTTCCAATCGCCGAGCCCATCAAAATAATGACGCGTTCTGCCTGCGGGTGACCGTAGTATTCAAATGGCTGGTACTGACGGCCCGTCGCAGCAGCGAAATCGTTCATCGCCTGTTCTACGTGATCGTAAACCGCGTTGTACCACGGGTTTGTTGCTTCGCGTGACTGGAAGTAGGTGTCCGGGTTCGCAGACGTACCGCGAATAACCGGATGCTCCGGGTTGAGCGCGCGCGCGCGATGAGCATCGATTTCTGCCTGCGGCATCAGCCCGAGGATTGTGTCATCGGCCAGCGGCACTATTTTATTAATTTCATGCGATGTGCGAAAACCATCAAAGAAATGAATAAACGGGACCCGGCTTTTCAGGGTGGCCATTTGCGAAATTAGCGCAAAGTCCTGAGCTTCCTGAACGCTGCTGGCGCATAGCATTGCGCATCCCGTTTGGCGCACCGCCATCACGTCGGAATGATCGCCAAAGATGGATAATGCGTGAGTGGCAATCGTACGTGCCGCAACGTGCAGCACAAACGGAGTCAACTGACCGGCCAGTTTGTACAGCGTCGGGATCATCAGCAACAGGCCCTGCGATGAAGTAAACGACGTAGAGAGCGCACCGGTCTGCAACGCGCCGTGAACGGTCGCTATCGCACCGCCTTCCGACTGCATTTCTACGACACGAGGGGTATCCCCCCACACGTTTTTAAGCCCGTTCCCGGCCCAGGCATCCGCCTGTTCCGCCATCGTCGAACTGGGCGTAATCGGGTAGATGGCGATAACCTCGCTGGTACGAAATGCGACCGAAGCAACCGCACCATTACCGTCAATTGTGATCATACTGACACCCTTACATTGCGCAAAAAAAGGGACACGCGTAACAGCGGCGAATCCTGTAGTTATCCTTTTAGTTTAGCAAAAGCGCTAAAGACAGATTTTCGCTTTTGTGTCCCCCGAATAAACAGAATGAATGGTTTGATCAAAGGAGCAGCCAAAAAATTGCCAGAAAATGTAAACAGTGCGCATAAATGCGCATATTGCCTCTCGACGGCGGTGTTTCCGCTGCCTATTATTTATGGCTGTGTCGTTTGGTTAATATTCAGAGGGGAGTAAGATGCGCGCAGCGTTTTGGGTAGGGTGTGCCGCGTTATTATTATCGGCTTGTAGTAGTGAACCTGTTCAGCAGGCAACCGCCGCGCATGTCGCACCGGGGATGAAGGCCGCAATGTCCAGTTCTGGAGAAGCTAATTGCGCCATGATTGGTGGTTCGCTCTCCGTTGCCCGTCAGCTGGATGGTTCAGCTATCGGAATGTGTGCGTTACCCAACGGCAAACGCTGTAGTGAGCAGTCGCTTGCCGCCGGAAGCTGTGGCAACTATTAAGCCACCGCGTTTCCTACATTAAATCCGCGAGTTTATACGTCAGCGTTTGTTCTGCTGTCGCCAGTGTTAACTGGTCAGCAGTCAGATCGACCTGTGCGCCTTGCTTAAACATGTCGCTGACGATCCCGTCGAGCGCGTTAAGCTGTGGATCGGCGCACATCATGCGGGTCATCGCCATATCTTTAACCTTCAACTCGCCGTCGGACAGTTTGCCCTGACCGTGGAATTGATTACACATCTTTCCCGATACCGTCATGTTTTCGCCAAAACTCAATTCGGGTTGGTTATTAGCGACGGTGACGGCTTTACCATTCACGCTCTGCAAAACGAAGCGGTGATGCTGCAACTGTTCGCGATTGACGGAAACTTTTCCATTGCTCACACAGCCAGCCATCAGCATGCTGAGCGCAACCAACGTGACAACTTTTTTCATTCAATTTCTCTACGTTTGTGACGGGAATACATTCAATATAATAATGATACTGAAGATTTTAGCATCGGTGATTATCTGAAAATGCTCCCCCTGAATCCAGGGGGAGCACAGGGATTAGAAGAGGGCGTTTGGACAGGTTTCGCCTTTGGAGATTTGTGCCAGATTTTGCAGCGTGGTCTCAGAAATGCTGGTCAATGCTTCGGCAGTCAGGAACGCCTGGTGACCGGTGAACAGCACGTTATGACAGGCCGACAGACGGCGGAACACATCATCCTGAATCACGTCATTGGATTTATCTTCAAAGAACAGGTCGCGTTCGTTTTCATACACGTCCATACCCAGAGAACCAATTTTCTGGTTTTTCAGCGCATCGATAGCGGCTTGTGAATCGATCAATGCCCCGCGGCTGGTGTTAATAACCATCACGCCATTTTTCATTTGCTCAAAGGCTTCGTGATTGAGCAGGTGATAATTCTCCGGCGTTAACGGACAGTGCAGGGAGATGACATCGGACTCCGCGAACAGCGTTTTAAGATCGACATATTCAACGCCTAACTCCAGTGCGGCAGCGCTTGGGTAGGGATCAAACGCCAGCAGGCGCATCCCAAAACCTTTCAGGATCCGCAGTGCCGCAATCCCAATCTTACCGGTACCGATCACCCCAGCCGTTTTGCCATACATGGTAAAGCCGGTCAGCCCCTCAAGAGAGAAGTTGGCATCACGAGTACGCTGATAGGCGCGGTGAATACGGCGATTCAACGTCATCATCATGCCAATCGCATGTTCAGCGACGGCTTCCGGTGAATAGGCTGGCACACGGACGACCTGCAGGCCGAGCTCTTTTGCCGCGTCGAGATCGACGTTATTGAAGCCGGCGCAACGCAGCGCAATATATTTCACGCCATGTTTTTTCAGCTCTTCCAGAACCGGGCGGCTGCCATCGTCGTTGACGAAGATACAGACGGCTTCACAGCCATGGGCTGTTTTGGCTGTTTTCTCCGTCAGCAGAAAGTCAAAGAATTCAAGTTCAAAACCAAAAGCCTCGTTAACCTGCTGCAGATACTTCTTGTCGTACTGTTTTGTACTATAGATGGCGAGTTTCATAAGACTTTCTCCAGTGATTTTGACGTCACATTAATCCAATTCAAATTATTTTACAAAATCTAAAAAGTTATTGATAGTCATAGGCGTAATGAATAATTTCAGCGCATCTGTTGTTAGTGTGGGCAGGTTACTCAATTTCAACAACTGGATATTTTTCCGTCCAACTCAATACCCGTAATCGATGCAGGTAAAAAGCCAGCCGAATCACATCCAGACAGCTACGCTTATACAGGTAGCAAATATCGGGAGGGGTCATGTTAACTCACTCTGAAGCAAAGCGATGGGCCACCTTAATGCTTAAGGCGGCATTATGTGATGGTATGAAACCTGAGGAGATTTCCCGGCAGGTACATCTGGTCTGCGATCATCATGGTAGGGAGTGCCTCGAAGAGCTCATTGAGGAAATTCTGATAGAAGCTGGTCGTTTAGGACCTAAACATAGCGATGGAGAACTGAGGCCTCATTGAGTCTGAGTTCTTTATATTCCCGACGGCACGTGTAACAGCGTGCCATATAAAATCATGCATTATCTAATTGAATTAACTATTATTTTATTAATTCTCGTTGATTGATAAATAGTGCATATACTTCATGGGAATTTATTCTTAATGTGGGCATATCCTGTTAAACATGCCACAATACTGGCCTAAACCGGCTTAAATTTTCGCTAAATCAGGATATTAACTACCCATGAAGGGTAAATATAAAGCCGCTCTGGCACTTCTCTTATTATTGATTCTCGTGCCGCTGACGTTGGTAATGACGCTTGGCCTGTGGGTTCCTACGCTGGTGGGCGTCTGGTTACCTGTTGGCACGCGCATCGCGCTGGATGAGAGCCCTCGGCTGACACGGCATGGGCTGCATATTCCGGAACTCCGTTATCTGGTCGATGATTGCCCGCTAGCGCGCATTACTCAGGCCGATCTTTCTCATCCCAGCCGCTGGTTGCTTAATGTCGGGACAATTGAGCTGGATTCCGCTTGCCTGGCTAAATTACCGCAGACAGAAGCGTCTCCGGCAGCGCCCAAAACGCTGGCTGAATGGCAATCGATGCTGCCCAATACCTGGATTAACATCGACAAAGTTATTCTCTCCCCCTGGCAGGAGTGGCAGGGAAAACTGTCTCTCTCGCTAACGCCATCGACCCAGCAACTGCGCTACCAGGGTGAAAAAGTGAAATTCCAGGGGCGTCTGCACGGGCAAAATCTCACGGTAAATGAGCTGGATATAGCCGCGTTTGAAGGGCAACCGCCGGTAAAACTGGTCGGTGAATTTACCATGCCACTGGTTCCTGATGGACTACCGGTGAGCGGTCATGCGGTTGCTACTCTGAGCTTGCCGCAGGAGCCCTCACTGGTGGACGCCGAACTGGAGTGGCAAGAAAACAGCGGACAACTGATCGTTATGGCGCGGGACAATGCCGATCCGTTGCTCGATCTTCCGTGGGAAATAACACGCCAGCAATTAACCATCAGCGACGGTCGCTGGAACTGGCCTTATCAGGGATTCCCGCTCAGCGGGCGGTTGGGCATGAAAGTTGAAAACTGGCAGGCCGGGCTGGAAAATGCGGTGGTGAGCGGGCGTCTGAACATACTGACCCAAGGCGATGCAGGTAAAGGAAACGCCGTATTAACGCTGGGGCCGGGTAAGCTGGGTGTGGATAGTAGCGACATGCCGTTACAGTTGATAGGCGAGGCGAAACAGGGTGACCTGATCTTCTACGCCAAATTACCCGTCAGACTCACCGGAAGCCTGAACGACCCGCAGCTGGCTTTCGAGCCAGGAGCGCTGCTGCGTTCGCGTGGACGGGTGATTGACTCGCTGGATATTGACGAAATTCGCTGGCCGCTGGCGGGCGTAAAAGTAACACAGCGCGGCGTAGATGGCCGTCTGCAGGCTATATTGCGCGCGCATGAAAACCAGATGGGCGGTTTTGAATTGCATCTGGATGGTCTGGCAAATGATTTTCTCCCTGATGCGGGTCGCTGGCAGTGGCGGTACTGGGGCAAAGGCAGCTTTACGCCAATGCATGCGCGTTGGGACGTGGCGGGTAAGGGCGAATGGCATGACAACACCCTGAAGCTTTTTGATCTCTCCACCGGATTTGACCACCTGCAATACGGCACCATGAAGGTAGATACCCCACGCCTGGTGATGGACGAGCCGATCATCTGGGTACGGGATGCTAACAAACCGACTTTTAGCGGCGCGCTGTCGCTGGACGCAGGGAACACCACCTTTACCGGGGGGAGCGTGTTACCGCCGTCAACCCTGAAGTTCAGCGTGGAAGGCACCGACCCGACGATTTTCCAGTTTAAAGGCCAGCTTCACGCGGGCGCGATAGGTCCAGTACAGGTAAATGGCCGTTGGGACGGGATCCGCCTGCGCGGACAGGCCTGGTGGCCAAAACAATCGCTCACCGTATTCCAACCGCTCATCCCACCAGACTGGAAAATGAAGCTACGTGAAGGTGAACTGTATGCGCAGGTTGCGTTTTCGGCTGCCCCGGAACAGGGCTTTGAAGCGGGCGGCCATGGGGTATTAAAAGGCGGTAGCGCCTGGATGCCCGATAACCAAATTAATGGCGTCGATTTTGTGTTGCCTTTCCGGTTTAGTGAAGGCGCATGGCAACTGGGTACGCGTGGACCTATTTCACTGCGTATTGCGGAAGTGGTGAATCAGGTGACGGTGAAAAATATCGCCGCCGATCTACAGGGGGCGTATCCCTGGAGTGAAGACAATCCGTTACTGTTAAGCGATGTCAGCGCCGAACTGCTGGGGGGCAAAGTCATCATGCAACAACTGCGGATGCCGCAGCACGATCCGGCATTATTACGGGTGCAGAATATCTCTTCCAGCGAGCTTATCAGCGCGGTTAATCCCAAGCAATTCGCCATGTCTGGCCCGGTCAGCGGTGCGTTGCCGTTATGGCTGGATAACGAAAAGTGGATCATTAAAGACGGCTGGCTGACCAATCCGGGGCCTATGACGCTGCGTATTGATAAAGACACGGCGGATGCCGTCGTCAAAGATAATATGGCAGCCGGTGCGGCCATTAACTGGCTGCGTTATATGGAAATAAGCCATTCCTGGACGAAAATAAATTTGGATAATCTCGGTGTCTTAACCATGCAGGCAACCGTAACTGGCAATAGCCGGGTGGATGGCAAAGTGGGGACGGTTAATTTGAATTACACCCATGAGGAAAACGTCTTTACGCTATGGCGTAGTTTGCGTTTTGGCGACAATTTACAGGCATGGCTTGAACAAAATGCAGCGCTGCCGGAATCCCATTGCCTGGAAGGCAAGGAATGTGAGGAACAACAATGAAAACGATAGCTGCCATGCTGGGTCTGCTGGCTTCATCTCTGCTGATCGGGTGCACACCCAGAATCGAAGTGGCTGCGCCTAAAGAGCCGATCACTATTAATATGAACGTCAAAATCGAGCATGAGATCCATATCAAAGTCGATAAAGACGTTGAGAGCTTATTAAAATCGCGCAGCGATTTGTTCTGAGGTCACGATGAAAAAACAGCTTGCAGTGATCCTGGTGGCATTGAGTTTATTCAGTGGCAATGGGTGGGCATTGACCTTGAATGAAGCCAGATCCCAGGGGCGGGTGGGCGAAACGCTTAATGGTTATCTGGTGGCATTGCAAACCGACGCCGAAACGCAGGCGCTGGTGAGTGAGATTAATAAAGCACGCAGCGCCAGCTATCAGCAACTGGCTGAGAGCAATAACATTCCTCCAGATGAAGTGGCGAAAATGGCCGGACAAAAGCTGGTCGCTCGGGCTAAACCGGGGGAGTACGTCCAGGGCATCAATGGTAAGTGGTTGAGAAAATAATAAATCTTCTCTGCACACAACCAGAGAGGCACGACGCTGACTTATTCATCGACATCGCAATAGTTGCCACACGGCATCAAACTGAGGCTGATATAGTTCAACACCGGTCGCGTTGCGGAGTGAAATCATGTGGCTTTTCAAGTGGTATGTCTGGAATCGTTGGATATTCAAGCTGTTAAGCCGGGATGTTGCCGAGCCAGAACAATTTTTGCTGCATTGCTGGGAAGAGAATCTGGCGAAGTGCAGAGATTATGCAACCATCTGGCGTGATATTAACCGCATTCACGGCAAACAGGTGCAGGTAAAGAAGTAAATGCTGGAGAAACCCTCCCACCGGATGGTGAGAGGGTGAATTATCAGGCAGCGACGACGCTGTCGATAGCGGCTTTCGCATCGGACTGCGCTTTGGACGCCACTTCCGGGCCGTACGCAATGCCTTCAGCAAAGACGACGTTCACGTCGGTGATGCCAATAAAGCCCAGGAATACGTTCAGATACGGCGTGATCAGGTCGGTCGGCGTATCTTTATGGATACCACCACGGCTGGTCAACACGACTGCGCGTTTACCCGTCACCAGACCTTCCGGACCTTTCTCGGTATAACGGAAAGTCACACCTGCACGGGCAATCAGATCGAAATAGTTTTTCAGCTGGGTTGGGATGTTGAAGTTATACATCGGCGCGGCGATAACAATCACATCATGCGCTTTCAGCTCAGCAATCAGCTCATCGGACAACGCCAGCGCTTCCTGCTGACGCGGTGTCAGCGGTGCATCGCTCGGGCGCAGCGCACCCACCAGTTCGCCATCCAGTACCGGAACAGGATTTGCAGCCAGGTCACGGACGGTGATTTCATCAGCGGAGTGCTTTTCACGCCACTGTTCAACAAAATAATCAGACAACTGACCAGACTGAGAGTACCCTGCCAGAATACTGGATTTAAGAACTAATACCTTGCTCATGGGTGTTTCCTTTTATGTGTTTGAAGGGGGAGTGCCCCGTTGCTTGTTGACACTTTATTCACAATCCTGTCGCAGTGATAGCGCAATATATCGAATCCTATGTTCGAAATTATTGAACAACACATGAAAAGCGCTGATGTGGTACTCTATACCTATCATCTAAAAGAGATTTAACCCGGCAGAGCACTGCCTTTTAACGCTATGACAGAACAACAAAAATTAACCTTCAACATGTTGCAGCAACAGCTGGATTCACTGATGCTGCGTGACAGACAGCGTTTTGCCCGCCGCCTGCAGGGCGTGAAGAAGGTTAAAAATCCTGATGCACAACAGGCCATTTACCAGGAGATGGCAAAAGAGATTGATCACGCTGCAGGTAAAGTTGTGCTGCGTGAAGCCGCGCGTCCGGTCATCAGCTACCCGGAAAACCTGCCCGTCAGTCAGAAAAAACAGGATATTCTGGAAGCGATCCGCGATAACCAGGTGGTGATTGTCGCTGGGGAAACGGGATCAGGGAAAACCACTCAGTTACCCAAAATCTGTATGGAGCTCGGGCGCGGGGTAAAAGGGCTGATCGGCCATACCCAGCCGCGTCGTCTGGCGGCGCGTACCGTGGCGAACCGTATTGCAGAAGAGCTGCAAACCGAGCCGGGCGGTTGTATCGGTTATAAAGTCCGTTTTAGCGATCATGTCAGCGACAACACCATGGTTAAGCTGATGACGGACGGTATCCTGCTGGCGGAAATCCAACAGGATCGGCTGCTGATGCAGTACGACACCATCATCATCGATGAAGCGCATGAGCGCAGCCTGAATATCGATTTTCTGCTCGGCTATCTGAAAGAACTTCTGCCGCGCCGTCCGGATCTAAAAATTATCATCACTTCGGCGACCATCGATCCGGAGCGTTTTTCAAAGCATTTCAATAATGCACCGATTATCGAAGTCTCTGGTCGAACCTATCCGGTGGAAGTTCGCTATCGTCCAATTGTTGAAGACGCAGATGACACCGAGCGTGACCAATTGCAGGCAATTTTTGATGCCGTAGATGAGTTAGGCCGTGAAAGTCAGGGCGACATTTTGATCTTCATGAGCGGCGAGCGCGAAATCCGCGATACCGCCGATGCGCTGAATAAGCTGGATTTGCGCCATACCGAAGTGCTACCGCTTTATGCGCGTCTTTCCAACAGCGAGCAGAACCGTGTGTTCCAGTCGCACAGCGGTCGCCGTATCGTGCTGGCGACCAACGTGGCGGAAACCTCGCTGACCGTTCCGGGGATCAAGTATGTGATTGATCCGGGTACTGCGCGTATCAGCCGTTACAGTTACCGCACCAAAGTTCAGCGCTTGCCGATTGAACCGGTGTCGCAGGCCTCTGCCAACCAGCGTAAAGGCCGTTGCGGTCGTGTTTCGGAGGGGATCTGTATTCGTCTGTATTCTGAAGACGATTTCCTGTCGCGCCCGGAGTTTACCGACCCGGAGATCCTGCGTACCAACCTGGCGTCCGTTATTTTGCAGATGACTGCCTTGGGGCTGGGCGATATCGCGGCGTTTCCGTTTGTTGAAGCGCCGGATAAACGTAACATTCAGGACGGTGTACGCCTGCTCGAAGAACTGGGGGCAATAACCACCGACGAACAGGCAACCGCTTACAAACTGACGCCATTGGGCCGTCAGCTCTCGCAACTGCCGGTGGATCCACGTCTGGCGCGCATGGTGCTGGAAGCGCAAAAACATGGCTGCGTACGTGAGGCGATGATTATCACCTCGGCGCTGTCTATTCAGGATCCGCGCGAGCGCCCGATGGATAAGCAGCAGGCCTCCGACGAGAAGCATCGCCGTTTCCACGACAAAGAGTCTGATTTCCTCGCATTTGTGAATCTGTGGAACTATCTCGGCGAGCAGCAGAAAGCGCTGTCGTCAAACCAGTTCCGTCGTCAGTGCAAACTTGATTTTCTGAACTACCTGCGCGTGCGTGAATGGCAGGATATCTACACGCAACTGCGTCAGGTGGTGAAAGAGTTAGGGATTCCTGTTAACAGCGAACCCGCTGAATACAGAGAGATCCACGTCGCGTTGCTGACCGGTTTACTGTCACATATTGGGATGAAAGATGCCGATAAACAGGAATTTACCGGGGCGCGTAACGCTCGCTTCTCGATCTTCCCGGGCTCTGGTCTATTTAAAAAACCGCCGAAGTGGACGATGGTAGCGGAGCTGGTGGAAACCAGCCGCCTGTGGGGACGTATTGCTGCACGTATCGATCCTGAATGGGTCGAACCGGTTGCCCAGCATCTGATCAAACGTTCATACAGTGAACCGCACTGGGAACGTGCGCAGGGCGCAGTGATGGCAACAGAAAAGGTTACCGTCTACGGTTTACCGATTGTTGCAGCCCGTAAGGTGAACTACAGCCAGATCGATCCCGCGTTGTCGCGTGAACTGTTCATCCGCCATGCTCTGGTGGAAGGCGACTGGCAAACGCGCCATGCGTTTTTCCGTGACAATTTGAAGTTACGCGCAGAGGTGGAAGAGTTAGAGCACAAATCGCGCCGTCGCGACATTCTGGTTGATGATGAGACGCTATTTGAGTTTTACGACCAACGCATCAGCCATGATGTAGTCTCCGCGCGTCACTTTGACAGCTGGTGGAAAAAGATCAGCCGTGAAACGCCGGATCTGCTCAACTTTGAAAAGAGCATGCTCATCAAAGAGGGCGCGGAAAAAATCAGTAAGCTGGATTACCCGAACTTCTGGCATCAGGGCAATCTCAAACTACGGTTAAGTTACCAGTTCGAACCCGGGGCCGATGCGGACGGTGTGACCGTGCATATTCCGCTCCCGCTGCTCAATCAGATCGAAGAGAGCGGTTTTGAATGGCAAATTCCGGGGCTGCGCCGTGAACTGGTGATCGCCCTGATTAAGTCTTTGCCGAAACCGGTACGACGCAACTTTGTGCCCGCGCCGAACTATGCGGAAGCGTTTTTAGGCCGCGTGACGCCGCTGGAACTGCCGCTGCTGGACTCGCTGGAGCGTGAACTGCGCCGCATGACCGGCGTGACCGTTGACCGTGAAGACTGGCATTGGGATCAGGTGCCCGATCACCTAAAAATCACCTTCCGGGTAGTGGATGATAAGAACAAAAAGCTGCAGGAAGGACGTTCGCTGCAGGATCTGAAAGACGCACTGAAGGGTAAAGTTCAGGAAACATTGTCTGCGGTGGCGGATGACGGTATCGAACAGAGCGGGTTGCACATCTGGAGCTTCGGTCAGCTTCCGGAGAGTTACGAGCAAAAACGCGGTAACTATAAGGTCAAAGCCTGGCCAGCGCTGGTGGATGAGCGTGATAGCGTTGCCATCAAACTGTTTGATAACCCGCTGGAGCAACAGCAGGCGATGTGGTGCGGTTTACGCCGCCTGTTGTTACTGAATATTCCTTCACCAATCAAATATTTGCATGAGAAACTGCCCAACAAAGCCAAGCTGGGGCTGTATTTTAACCCGTACGGTAAAGTGCTGGATTTGATTGACGACTGTATATCCTGTGGTGTGGATCAACTGATCGACGCCAACGGTGGTCCGGTGTGGACCGAAGAAGGCTTTGCGGCGCTGCATGAGAAAGTGCGGGCTGAACTGAACGATACGGTGGTGGATATTGCTAAGCAGGTCGAACAGATCCTGACCGCGGTGTTTAATATCAACAAACGTCTGAAAGGGCGCGTGGATATGACCATGGCGCTGGGGCTTGCGGATATCAAATCGCAGATGGGCGGGCTGGTGTACCGTGGATTTGTTACCGGCAATGGTTTCAAGCGTCTGGGCGATACGCTGCGTTATTTGCAGGCTATCGAAAAGCGTCTGGAAAAACTGGCTATCGACCCGCATCGTGACCGTGCGCAGATGCTGAAAGTGGATAGCGTGCAGCAGGCCTGGCAGCAGTGGTTCAATAAACTGCCTCCCGCGCGCCGTGAAGATGACGATGTCAAAGAGATTCGCTGGATGATAGAAGAGCTGCGCGTCAGCTATTTTGCCCAGCAGCTTGGTACGCCGTATCCGATTTCCGATAAACGTATTTTGCAGGCGATGGAGCAAATTTCGGGATAAATCGGTACCAGACAGCATACCGGGTAAGGTGACGTCACCGCCCGGTATGCAACCCGATAAAGTATTAAGATCAGGAGTCATGAGTATGAGCCAGTTTCCGACACTTTCCGCAACCACGCTTGCGGCGATCAATACCGTTGGGCGATGGTTGGCGCAGAATGATTTTACGGGGAATATCACCGTTCAGTCAGATTGCGTGATTCTGGCAGGGAACGCGGTTATTCCGACCATCGACGCCGCCTGCCGGATCGCGAAAGAGCAACAGGTTCCCTTGTTGATTAGCGGTGGCATCGGTCACTCCACACGATTTTTGTATGACGCGATTGCAGAGCATCCTCGTTACAACATCATTCGTACCACCGGGCGCGCGGAAGCAGCGATCCTTGCCGATATCGCACATCAGTTCTGGCAAATCCCGGGGGAGAAGATTTGGGTGGAAGACCAGTCAACAAACTGCGGTGAGAATGCCCGTTTTAGCTGTGCATTATTGAATCAGGCGACGGAAAGTATTCATACCGTCATTGTGGTACAGGATCCCACTATGCAACGTCGCACGATGGCAACCTTTCAGCGCGTAACCCGCGATGAGCCGCATGCGCCGCGCTGGTTGAGTTTCCCTGGATTCATCCCTGAGCTGGCCCAACAGCAAGACGGCGTGGATTTTGTGCCAGCAGCAGAAGGTTTGTGGTCAGTGGATCGCTATCTGTCTCTCGTTACCGGTGAGCTTCCTCGCCTGCGTGATGATGCCACCGGTTATGGGCCGTGCGGCCGCGATTTTATCGCCCATGTTGATATTCCTCAGAACGTTGAGCAAGCCTGGCAGCAGTTGCAAAATGACATCGTGCTGACTGACTTACTGGAGAGCCGCTCTCTGTAATTCCTGTTGCCCGTTTGTCGGCGTTTTGCGGCAAACGGGCAAAAATCACACCTGTTTTTTCCCTTCATCATCACTTTGCCAGACGCTTTTATGAAGCCGCTCACAGAACAGCCACTCCAGCCATAATACGACCTGCATGATTGATATTAATTAACAATAGTTTTACTTGTTAAAAACAAATCAATCACAGGAGAGCCGCATGTCAGTACCCGTACAACATCCTATGTATATCGATGGGCAGTTTGTGACCTGGCACGATGATGCCTGGATTGATGTCGTCAATCCTGCCACGGAAGAGGTGATCTCGCGTATTCCCGATGGACGTGCCGAGGATGCGTGTAAAGCGATCGATGCTGCACAGCGCGCTCAGCCGCAATGGGAAGCGCTGCCCGCCATTGAACGGGCGAACTGGTTACGCAAAATTTCTGCGGGTATCCGTCAGCGAGCCAGTGAAATCAGCGCGCTGATTGTGGCGGAGGGTGGAAAAATACAGCAACTGGCTGAGGTCGAAGTCTCGTTTACCGCCGACTATATCGATTACATGGCGGAGTGGGCGCGTCGCTATGAAGGCGAGATCCTGCAAAGCGATCGTCCGGGCGAGAATATTCTGCTGTTTAAGCGCGCTTTGGGCGTGACTACGGGCATTCTGCCGTGGAACTTTCCATTTTTCCTGATTGCCCGCAAACTGGCTCCCGCACTGTTGACGGGTAATACCATTGTCATTAAGCCGAGTGAATTTACACCGAATAACGCCATCGCCTTTGCCAAAATTGTTGATGATATTGGCTTGCCGCGCGGCGTATTTAATCTGGTACTGGGACGTGGTGAAACGGTCGGTCAGGCGCTGGCCGCAAACCCGAAGGTGGCCATGGTGAGCATGACCGGTAGCGTCGGGGCGGGTGAGAAAATTATGGCTGCGGCGGCTAAAAATATCACCAAAGTTTGTCTGGAGTTGGGCGGCAAGGCCCCGGCTATCGTGATGGATGATGCCGATCTTGAACTGGCCGTAAAGGCAATTGTTGACTCGCGGGTGATCAACACCGGACAGGTATGCAACTGTGCCGAGCGCGTGTACGTTCAGAAAGGTATTTATGACCAATTCGTCAATCGTCTGGGCGAGGCGATGAAAGCCGTGCAGTTTGGCAATCCGGCTGAGCGCAATGATATTGCAATGGGGCCGCTGATTAACGCCGCTGCGCTGGAGCGTGTAGAGCAGAAAGTTGCACGAGCGGTGCAGGAAGGCGCCAGAGTGGTGCTGGGCGGTAAGGCCGTTTCCGGCAAAGGGTATTACTATCCACCGACGTTACTGTTAGACGTGCGCCAGGAGATGGCGATTATGCACGAGGAGACGTTTGGTCCGGTGCTTCCGGTGGTAGCGTTTGATACGCTGGAACAGGCGCTGAAGATGGCCAATGACAGCGATTACGGTCTGACCTCATCGATCTATACGCAGAATCTGAATACGGCGATGAAGGCGATTAAAGGGCTGAAGTTTGGCGAAACCTATATTAATCGTGAAAACTTCGAGGCGATGCAGGGCTTTCATGCTGGCTGGCGCAAGTCCGGGATTGGCGGGGCTGACGGTAAACACGGTCTGAACGAATATCTGCAAACGCAGGTGGTGTATCTGCAGTCCTAAGTTTTCGCCGGGTGAGCCTGTACGCCACCCGGCGCAATTCTCACACTTTGCTGGCGATCCATAAGAATAAGCCGGGTGAGCAAAAGTTAATGAATTTTTAACAAAAGCCCGTTATGGTGACGCATTATTGTTTTTATTCAGGAAGTGTTATGGGGAATAAGTATTCTGGCCTGCAAATTGGCATTCACTGGCTGGTCTTTTTGTTGGTCATTGTGGCCTACAGCGCTATGGAGTTTCGCGGATTTTTCCCGCGCAGCTATCGTCCCTTATTTAACATGGTGCACGTATCCTGTGGCATCACTATTTTAACGCTGATGGTGGCGCGTCTGCTGGTCAGGCTAAAATATCCGGCACCGCCGATTGTGCCAAAACCGAAGCCGATGATGACCGGAATGGCGCATCTGGGGCATCTGGTTATCTATCTGCTGTTTATTGTTCTGCCGATTATTGGACTGGTGATGATGTACAACCGGGGTAACCCGTGGATTGCATTCGGCATCGTTATGCCGCATGCGGCAGAGGCCAATTTTGATGTAGTGGATATGCTGAAGTCCTGGCACGTGACGCTGGCAAATCTGGGCTATTTTGTTATTGCTCTGCATGCCGCTGCGGCCCTGATGCACCACTATTTCTGGAAGGACAATACGCTGCTGCGCATGATGCCGCGAAAACGCTCCTGATGTAATGCCCCGCAAATGCGGGGTATTTTTTTAGCCGATTATTTTTCCAGACATCATAAAAACTTACCGACAAGATGGTTAAACAACGTCCAGTTCATCACACTCGCTACTTGATTGCTGCTCTTATTAAAACTACTGTATATAAATACAGTAAATGAGAGGCAGATTATTATGTTGTTTTTCCAGCCTGCGGAACGCCGCGAAATTAAACACTTTCCGTTATTTAGCGATCTTGTGCCCTGCGGTTTTCCATCTCCTGCACAGGACTACGTTGAGAAACGTATCGACCTCAATGACCTGCTGGTACGGCATCCCAGCGCAACCTATTTTGTTAAATCATCTGGCGACTCTATGAGGGGAGCAGGGATCGGCGAGGGTGATTTACTGATTGTCGACAGCGCCAGAAAACCTGCTCATGGAGACATCGTTATTGCCGCCGTTGAGGGCGAATTCACCGTTAAACGCCTGCAATTACATCCGGTTGTGATGCTGAAGCCAGAGAACAGCGCCTACGCGCCGATCATGATTAGCAGCGAGGACACGCTGGATATATTTGGCGTGGTGACATTTATCATTAAAGCAGCGGGCTGATGATGTTTGCACTGGTGGATGTTAACGCGTTTTATGCCAGCTGTGAGTCGGCATTCCGGCCTGATCTGAAAGGGAAGCCCGTTGTCGTTCTTTCAAATAACGATGGCTGCGTTATTGCCAGTAGCGTAGAGGCAAAGGCGCTTGGCGTTAATATGGGCGCTCCGTACTTCAAACAGAAAGATCTGTTCAGGCGCTATGGCGTGTTCTGTTTTAGTTCGAACTACGAACTGTATGCGGATATGAGCAGCAGGGTGATGTCGATTCTGGAGGAGTTGTCGCCACGCGTGGAGATATACAGTATTGATGAAGCCTTTTGTGATTTAACGGGCGTGCGAAACTGCAGGGATCTTACGGATTTTGGTCAGGAAATCAGAGCAACCATTTTGCAGAAAACACGTCTTACGGTTGGGGTCGGTATCGCTCAGACCAAAACCCTGGCCAAACTGGCGAACCATGCGGCCAAAAAGTGGCAGGAACAGACGGGCGGAGTCGTGGATCTCTCAAATATTGAACGCCAGCGTAAGCTGATGGCAGCACTCCCGGTTGATGAAGTTTGGGGCATCGGACGCCGCATCGGCAAAAAACTGGACGTCATGGGCATTAAAACGGTTCTCGACCTGGCGGATACCGATATTCGCTTCATTCGTAAACATTTCAGCGTCGTGCTTGAGCGAACCGTCCGGGAATTGCGTGGTGAACCTTGTCTGGCTCTGGAAGAGTTTGCGCCGGATAAGCAGGAAATTATCTGCTCAAGATCGTTTGGTGAAAAACTCACGGATTACAACGCCATGAGAGAGGCCATTTGCACCTATGCTTCACGTGCTGCGGAAAAGCTGCGCAGAGAACACCAGTACTGCCGGTTTATCTCTACGTTTATCAAAACCAGTCCGTTTGCCCTGAATGAACCTTATTACGGTAACAGCGCATCGATAAAACTGCTGACGCCAACTCAGGATAGCCGGGACATTATTACAGCAGCCACGCGCAGCCTGGACGCCGTTTGGCGAGAGGGGCTACGTTATCAAAAAGCGGGCGTTATGCTGGGGGATTTTTTTAGCTCTGGCGTTGCACAGCTGAATCTTTTTGATAATAACGCCCCGCGGCGTAACAGCGATAAATTGATGGACCTACTGGATACTCTTAATGCTGAACAGGGGAAAGGAACGCTCTACTTTGCCGGGCAAGGGATACAGCAGCCGTGGGCGATGAAGCGAGACATGCTTTCACCACGTTATACAACGAGATACAGTGATTTGCTGCGGGTAAATTGATAGCCAAACAAGGCTTCCGCCCACCTTATTTATACCGGATCAATTATCCTTTCAATGACAGGACGTTGTAAATTGCCAACGATTCCATAACCTTGGATACCTTTCCAGTGCGGCTAAATTAGCGCTCCTTTAATACTTCGATAAGAGACAAAGTTGATATTCAAAAAGTTGGATTGTTGTGAACTCAGGAGTAGGATTATTTCTATCTGATAGAACCAGTTATCGAACTGGCTTATACGAGTTGTTTGTTTTTCACTTACGAAAAGGTGGTGCTGGTAATGAGTACATTCATCATTCGTTTATTATTTTTTTCTCTCTTATGCGGTTCTTTCTCAATACATGCTGAAGAGCAGAACGGTATGAAACTTGAGCGGGTTGTGATAGTGAGTCGTCATGGAGTAAGAGCACCTACGAAGTTCACTCCAATAATGAAAGATGTTACACCCGATCAATGGCCACAATGGGATGTGCCGTTAGGATGGCTAACGCCTCGTGGGGGAGAACTTGTTTCTGAATTAGGTCAGTATCAACGTTTATGGTTCACGAGCAAAGGTCTGTTGAATAATCAAACGTGCCCATCTCCAGGGCAGGTTGCTGTTATTGCAGACACGGATCAACGCACCCGTAAAACGGGTGAGGCGTTTCTGGCTGGGTTAGCACCAAAATGTCAAATTCAAGTGCATTATCAGAAGGATGAAGAAAAAACTGATCCTCTTTTTAATCCGGTAAAAATGGGGAAATGTTCGTTTAACACATTGAAGGTTAAAAACGCTATTCTTGAACGGGCCGGAGGAAATATTGAACTGTATACCCAACGCTATCAATCTTCATTTCGGACCCTGGAAAATGTTTTAAATTTCTCACAATCGGAGACATGTAAGACTACAGAAAAGTCTACGAAATGCACATTACCAGAGGCTTTACCGTCTGAACTTAAGGTAACTCCTGACAACGTATCATTACCTGGTGCCTGGAGTCTTTCTTCCACGCTGACTGAGATATTTCTGTTGCAAGAGGCCCAGGGAATGCCACAGGTAGCCTGGGGGCGTATTACGGGGGAAAAAGAATGGAGAGATTTGTTAAGTCTGCATAACGCTCAGTTTGATCTTTTGCAAAGAACTCCAGAAGTTGCCCGTAGTAGGGCCACACCATTACTCGATATGATAGACACTGCATTATTGACAAATGGTACAACAGAAAACAGGTATGGCATAAAATTACCCGTATCTCTGTTGTTTATTGCTGGTCATGATACCAATCTTGCAAATTTAAGCGGGGCTTTAGATCTTAACTGGTCGCTACCCGGTCAACCCGATAATACCCCTCCTGGTGGGGAGCTTGTATTCGAAAAGTGGAAAAGAACCAGTGATAATACGGATTGGATTCAGGTTTCATTTGTTTATCAGACGCTGAGAGATATGAGGGATATTCAACCGTTGTCGTTAGAAAAACCTGCTGGAAAAGTTGATTTAAAATTAATTGCATGTGAAGAGAAAAATGCTGAGGGAATGTGTTCGTTAAAAAGTTTTTCCAGGCTCATTAAGGAAATTCGCGTGCCAGAGTGTGCAGTTACGGAATAAGTAATTAATTATTATATATAGCGTATTAAAAAATAGAAACCCCCGGTTTGTAGTCGGGGGTATTCGTATTGTTCATAATTACATGAGTCTTTCAATTGCCTGTTCTTTGCGAGTGACAATCCAGTTACGCTGCTCCAGAAAAAATCCGGTCTGTTCAGCGATGCAGAATACATCGACAAAGCGCTCGGTGTTGCGGCTCTAAAACCGCTTTACACGGTGATATGTCCACATATGTCTAAATGTGCTGTTTGTGCAACTCATTAAAGAATAACAAGTTATTTATTTTACAATTAGTTAAAAAGACTGATAGTATACCCCCCTATAGTATTTGGAGGGCATATGCCGCATTCACCCGAAGATAAAAAACGCATTCTCACCCGTGTACGCCGTATTCGCGGTCAGGTTGATGCGCTTGAGCGCGCGCTGGAGTCCGGCGAGCCGTGTTTGGCTATCCTGCAACAAATTGCCGCCGTGCGCGGCGCATCCAATGGCCTGATGGGCGAAATGGTTGAGATCCACCTGAAAGACGAACTGGTCAGCGGGGAAACAACCCCAGACCAGCGTGCCGTGCGCATGGCTGAAATCGGCCATCTTCTGCGTGCTTATCTAAAATAACACCATCACCTCGCAATAATGGGAAGAGACAAATGAAATCACGTGCAGCAGTTGCATTCGGCCCCGGCCAACCGTTAAAAATTGTCGAAATCGATGTCGCACCGCCAAAGAAAGGTGAAGTGCTGGTTAAAATTACCCACACAGGCGTGTGCCATACTGATGCTTTTACGCTCTCAGGCGACGATCCGGAAGGGGTTTTCCCGGCGGTGCTCGGCCATGAAGGTGGCGGCATTGTGGTTGAAGTGGGTGAAGGCGTTACCAGCCTGAAACCGGGCGATCATGTGATCCCGCTATACACCGCAGAATGTGGCGAGTGTAAGTTCTGTAAATCGGGTAAAACTAACCTGTGTCAGGCCGTACGTGCGACCCAGGGCAAAGGTCTGATGCCGGATGGCACAACCCGTTTCTCGTATAACGGCGAGCCGATTTATCACTATATGGGCACCAGCACCTTCAGCGAATACACCGTTTGCGCGGAGATCTCTCTGGCGAAGGTTAACCCGCAGGCTCCGCTGGACAAAGTGTGTCTGCTGGGGTGTGGCGTGACCACCGGTATCGGAGCGGTCCATAACACCGCAAAAGTGAAAGAAGGCGATACCGTCGCCGTATTTGGTCTGGGCGGTATTGGCCTGGCGGTGATTCAGGGCGCGGCGCAGGCGAAAGCCGGGCGTATTCTGGCCGTTGATACCAATCCGGAAAAATTTACGCTGGCAGGTGAAATGGGCGCGACCGATTTCATCAATCCGAAGGATTACGACAAACCGATTCAGGATGTGATTGTCGAGCTTACCGATGGCGGCGTGGACTTTAGTTTCGAATGTATCGGTAACGTTAACGTGATGCGCGCGGCGCTGGAATGCTGCCATAAAGGATGGGGCGAAAGCATCATTATTGGCGTGGCAGGAGCCGGACAAGAGATCAAAACACGTCCGTTCCAGTTAGTTACCGGGCGTGTCTGGCGCGGTTCCGCGTTTGGCGGCGTGAAGGGGCGTACTCAGCTTCCTGGTATGGTTGAAGATGCGATGAGCGGGAAAATTCAGTTGGATCCGTTTATTACCCACCGTTTACCGCTGGAGCAGATTAACGACGCGTTCGATTTAATGCATCAGGGTAAATCCATCCGTACCGTTATCCACTTTGGTGATAACTGATTCATTGGCCAGCGGATTTCTCCGCTGGCACTTTCCTGAATTTTTTAGAATTATGTTGTGAAAGTGTGACGAATCCGGCGCTTTTCACGGTAAGTAAACTTCCCGGATTGCCGATGACTATCTAACGGGCGTGTTTTCACGCATAAACCCTACAAGAGAGTCGACGGTCATGGACAACACTACATCGATGCAAGCCCAGCATAAACTGGGCTTTCTGCATCAAATCCGGCTGGTTCCGCTGTTTTCCTCCATTCTCGGTGGCATCCTTCTGCTGTTCGCCTTAAGTTCCGGACTGGCAAGCTATTTTCTTATGCAGGCCGATCGCGATCAGCGCGACGTAACCGATGAGATTCAGGTCAGGATGGGGTTATCTAACAGCTCTAACCACTTGCGTACCGCGCGTATCAACATGATCCACGCCGGCGCGGCGAGCCGTATTGCCGAAATGGATGACATGAAGGCCAATATCGCCGAGGCAGAAAAACGGATTAAGCAATCGCAGGACGGTTTCAATGCTTATATGTCACGCGCGGTAAAAACGTCTGCCGATGAAGCGTTAGACGCTGAACTGAGCGCCAGCTTCAAAGCCTATACCGACGGCTTACAGCCGATGCTGAAGTACGCTAAAAACGGCATGTTTGAAGCGATCATCAACCATGAAAATGAACAGGCCAGACCGCTGGACTCTGCGTACAACAAGGTGCTGTTAAAGGCGATCGACATTCGTACCACCAGGGCGAATCAGTTAAGCGAACAGGCGCATCAGCGTACACAGCTTGGTATGGCTTTTATGCTGGGCGCATTCGTTCTTGCGCTGGCGCTGACCGTGATGACGTTCATTGTTCTGCGTCGTACCGTCATTCATCCTCTGTTGCGTGCCGCCCAGCGTATTGAGCAAATTTCAGCGGGGGATCTCACCATGCCGGAGGAACCGACCGGGCGCAGCGAAATTGGTCGCCTGAGCCGCCATCTGCAAACAATGCAACGTTCGCTGGGGAAAACGGTAGGCACGGTGCGTCAGGGCGCGGAAGAGATTTATCGCGGTACCAGTGAGATTTCGGCGGGGAACACCGATCTGTCTTCACGTACCGAACAACAGGCTGCGGCGATTGAACAAACGGCGGCCAGCATGGAAGAGTTGACGGCGACGGTGAAGCAAAACGCCGACAACGCGCATCATGCGAGCAAGCTGGCAGAAGATGCCTCCGGTAAGGCCAGTCGGGGCGGTCAGATGGTTTCTGGCGTGGTCAAAACCATGGGCAATATCTCAACGAGTTCGAAGAAAATCTCCGAAATCACAGCCGTTATTAACAGCATTGCTTTCCAGACCAATATTCTGGCGCTGAACGCAGCGGTTGAAGCGGCGCGAGCAGGAGAGCAGGGCCGTGGGTTTGCCGTGGTTGCCAGTGAGGTGCGCACGCTGGCAAGCCGCAGCGCTCAGGCGGCAAAAGAGATTGAAGGATTGATCAGCGAATCAGTCCGACTGATTGACCAGGGCTCCGGAGAAGTGGTCGCAGCGGGCAATACGATGACGGATATTGTCGATGCGGTAAGACGCGTCACCGACATTATGCTGGAAATTGCAGCGGCCTCTGATGAGCAGAGCCGGGGTATCGTCCAGGTGAGTCAGGCAATTTCAGAAATGGATAAGGTAACGCAGCAAAATGCCTCGCTGGTTGAAGAAGCCTCTGCCGCTGCGGCATCGCTGGAAGAGCAGGCGGCGCGCTTAACGGAAGCTGTTGGCACATTCCGTTTAACAGGGACAAGTGCTATTAAACGCGCGCCTGTGACGACAAAGCCTGACCATTCACGCCCGCAGGCGGCAACTGCCAGTGGCGATAACTGGGAAACGTTTTAACAATAAAATCAATTAAGGGACCTGATGGTCCCTTAATTTTTGGCATCAAAACGGTACAGTTTTGCGTATTGCGGCGATCAGGATCTGCGCGGCCTGAGAGAGTTGCACATCGACACGGGTAAGAATGCCGATGGGTTCACCCGCACCGTGGGTGGGTATCGGCAACGACACCAGCGTCGCCTGGCGTAAATCTTCTCTAACCGCGCCTGAAGGGACAAACCACACATAGTCGTAATCGACCGTCAGTTGGCGGGAGAGCGATGCTGAAAGCGTTTCAATACAGCCCGGCGGCATTTTGCAGCCCTGACTTTGCAACAACGCCTCTGCGTGCTGGCGAGGGGCGGTTCCTTTTGGTGAAACCACCACCGGCCACTCCATCACCCGACTCAGCGTGATGGTTTCCTGCAACAACGGGTGGTTAGGGCGCACGACCAGTTTGAGCGATTCCAGAAATAGCAGCTCGTAGTTCAGACCAACCATCAATTCCGGATCGGCCATACGGCCAATGCCGAGATCAATTTCCCCTGACTTTAAACCCGCCAGGATCATGGGATTGCTCATAGTGGCAACCTGCAGCGTGGTCTCCATTTGCTGCTTATGGAACGGGCCAATGACCGCCGGCAGAATGCCAAGGGCCGCGGTGGGTAAGGCGCCAATCCGTACGACATCCGTCTGTGACTCTTCGCGCTGGTTTAAGGCTTGTCCGGCGGTGTTGAGCGCATCCAGCACTCTGACTGCGTGGGTAAGAAACTGTTCTCCGGGCAGCGTTAATTGTGCGCCAAGGCGACCACGCTCAAAGAGCCGGGTACCGGTCAGTTGCTCCAGTTCATTCAGCGTTTTGGAGAGGGCTGGTTGGCTCAGGTTAAGGGTCTCAGCCGCGCGGCCCAACGTTCCCTGCTGTGCAACGGCGACAAAAGTATGAAGGTGGCGCAAGCGAATGCGCTGATTGAACAGAACATTTTTTTCCATAAGCGATGTTAAAAACAGAGTCGTATCGGTGACAAGTGAAGTTGTTCGATTTTGATAACTTGATAGCAAAATATTATTAACATTTATCCTATTTTACTTACAACTGATTTATTTTGCTTATGTTTTGTACAGCGTCACCGGGTGGTGGGATCATGGAAGAGAATCCGTCCAGTCGATATACTTTCGTTATTGTTTGCTTTTGAACCATTCTCTTCACAAGGTACTGATTAATGATAGATGTAATAGGGCACCTTAACCCCGATAGCGATGCCATTTGTACCGCCGCCATGACGGCGCGTTGGCTTACTTTACGTGGCCAGCAGGCGACGGCATGGCGTCTGGGCGAACCTAACCGCGAAACGCAATTTATCTTTGAGCATGCGGGACTGACGATGCCTGAACGGCTGACGTTTGAACTGACCGATCGTGATGTGTGGCTGGTCGATTTCACGGAGCCTGCCCAGGGGCCGGCATCGCTGGCAGAAAGTAACGTCGTGGGAATTATCGATCATCACCGACTCGGTGGATTAGTCACTCGTCTGCCACCTGAAGTATGGGTGAAGCCAGTCGGCAGTAGCGCGACGCTGTTATGGCAACTGATGACGGAAGAGGAGCGCGGCCAGTTGTCTGCCGCTGAGGCCGTTTTATTGCTGGGTGCCGCATTGAGTGACACTGTCACGCTTCGTTCGCCAACGACCACCTCTGACGATCGCCTGGCGGTGGAGGCCCTGGCCCAAAAAACCGGTGTGGATCTCGAGGCGTTTAGTCGCGACCTGCTTTCTGCTAAAACAAGCGTGGAAGGCATGAGCGCTCGCGAGCTTCTGCAGAAAGACATTAAAACCTTCACCATTCATGGACATTCGGTGTGTGTGGCGCAGCTTGAACTGTATGCGCTGCAACAGGTGGATGCGGTGCTGGACGATCTCCGTTTGGAAATGGCGCGCTATGCAGAGGAAAAGAATGCCGCGCTGGTTGTACTGATGCTCACCGATATCAATCTGGGCGACACCAGCCTGTGGTTTGCCGGTCCAGAGCTGTCAGACATCCCGCAGCCCTGTAAGGTGGAAGGGATGCTCAGCCGTAAAAAACAGATGTTGCCCTGGCTGGAAAGTCATTTAAAACCACGCCAGTAGGTTCTGTTCAGCATCTGTAGGGGTGGGAAATTTACGCGGGGTCACACTTTGTAAATTCTTCCCACCGGAGTCAGCGGCGTTTTCTACACTCCAGGTAATATTCACTGGAGGCATGACATTATGGCGAACACCATCACGGCAGATGAGATTCGGGAACAATTTTCGCAGGCAATGTCAGCAATGTACCAGCAGGAAGTCCCGCAATATGGCACGTTGCTGGAACTTGTCGCTGATGTGAATCTGGCGGTACTGGAAAATAATCCTACGCTGCATGAAAAACTGGCGAATGCAGATGAGCTGGCCCGGCTAAACGTTGAGCGCCACGGCGCCATTCGGGTGGGCACTGCGCAGGAGCTTTCTACGCTACGCCGGATGTTTGCCATTATGGGCATGTATCCGGTGAGTTATTACGATCTCTCCCAGGCCGGTGTTCCCGTGCATTCCACCGCGTTTCGTCCCATTGACGATGCGTCGCTTTCGCGCAACCCGTTTCGGGTATTCACCTCGTTATTGCGGCTCGAATTAATCGAAAACGCCGCGCTACGGCAAAAAGCCGCGGAGATCCTCGCGAAACGCGATATTTTCACCCGTCGTTGTCACGAACTATTGGATGAGTTTGATGTGCAGGGCAGTTTTACGTCTGAGCAGGCGCAGGAGTTTGTGCAAGAAGCGCTGGAAACTTTCCGCTGGCATCAGCATGCCACGGTCGATGAGGCGACCTATCACGCATTGCACAATGAGCACCGGCTGATTGCTGATGTGGTGTGTTTCCCTGGGTGTCATATCAACCATCTGACGCCGCGTACGCTGGATATCGACCGGGTTCAGTCGATGATGCCGGAGTGCGGCATTGAACCCAAAATACTGATTGAAGGGCCGCCGCGCCGCGAGGTGCCCATTTTATTGCGCCAGACCAGTTTTAAAGCGCTGGAAGAGCCGGTGTTATTTGCCGGTGAAATGCGTGGCACTCACACGGCGCGTTTTGGTGAAATCGAACAGCGCGGCGTGGCCCTGACGCCGAAAGGCAGAGCGTTGTACGACGAATTGCTGAATAAAGCGGGAACGGGAAAAGACAACCTGACGCATCAGCTGCATTTGCAGGAGGTGTTCAAAGCATTCCCGGACAGCGAATTTCTGCTGCGCCAGCAGGGGCTTGCCTGGTTCCGCTACCGGCTGACGCCGTCGGGCGAGGCGCATCGACAGGCGATTCGCCCGGATGACGACCCGCAGCCGCTCATTGAGCGGGGCTGGCTGGTTGCTCAGCCCATTACCTACGAAGATTTTTTACCGGTGAGCGCCGCGGGGATTTTCCAGTCTAATCTGGGGAATGAAACTCAGGCCCGTAGCCACGGTAATTCCAGCCGCGACGCGTTTGAACAGGCGCTGGGGTGTGCGGTTTATGATGAGTTTGCGCTGTATCAGGAGGCGCAAGATCGCAGTAAACGGCGGTGTGGTTTACTTTAATTGAATTTACATGGGATTCGGTCTGTTCCCATCGACATAAAATATTTTCGATTTTGTACAGATAATCGGCGACCAACAATTGGATTATTAATGAATTTTGTCTAGAGTGAGCGGTCAGAAATGTGCACTCTCTTGCCGCTGATTATGGCCGGCGCGGGACCATTTACACGACCAGAAGGACTTACTTTCAGGCATGAATCGCAGACGATTTATTAAAGGTTCAATGGCAATGGCCGCCGTGTGCGGAACCAGTGGTATTGCATCACTCTTTTCCAGCGCCGCCTTTGCGGCAGAGTCTGACATTGCAGACGGAAAAACCGTACGTTTTGATTTTTCCGTTCTGCAATCGATGGCCCATGACTTAGCACAGAAGCCCTGGGGCGGCGCACCGCGCGCGTTACCTGACACGCTGGCCAAACTGACGCCTCAGGCCTACAACAGCATTCAATATGACGCAGAGCAGTCTCTGTGGAACAATGTTGAAAATCGTCAGCTTGATGCGCAGTTCTTCCATGTGGGAATGGGCTTTCGTCGCCGCGTACGCATGTTCTCGGTTGATGGCAGCACGCATATGGCGCGCGAAATCCACTTCCGTCCGGAACTGTTTAAATACAATGATGCGGGTGTGGATACCAAACAGCTGGAAGGGCAGACTGACCTCGGGTTCGCCGGGTTCCGCGTGTTTAAAGCGCCAGAATTAGCCCGTCGCGATATCGTTTCTTTCCTGGGCGCCAGCTATTTCCGCGCCGTGGATGACACCTATCAGTACGGTTTATCGGCCCGCGGTCTGGCGGTAGATACCTACACCGACAGCAAAGAAGAGTTTCCTGATTTCACCTCTTTCTGGTTCGAAACGGTCAAACCGGGCGCAACCTCCTTTACCGTGTATGCGCTTCTCGACAGCCCCAGCGTAACCGGTGCATTTAAGTTCGTGATCCACTGCGAGAAAACGCAGGTGATCATGGATGTACAAAATTACATCTATGCGCGCAAAGACATCAAGCAGCTCGGTATTGCACCGATGACCAGCATGTTTAGCTGCGGCAACAACGAACGTCGGATGTGTGACACCATTCACCCGCAAATTCATGATTCCGACCGTCTGGCGATGTGGCGGGGCAATGGCGAGTGGATCTGCCGCCCGCTGAATAACCCGCAAAAACTGCAGTTCAACGCCTATACCGATAACAACCCGAAAGGGTTTGGCTTGCTGCAGCTCGATCGCGACTTCTCCCATTACCAGGATATCATGGGCTGGTACAACAAGCGTCCGAGCCTGTGGGTCGAACCGCGTAACCAGTGGGGCAAGGGGACTATCGGCCTGATGGAGATCCCGACGACCGGCGAAACGCTGGATAACGTCGTCTGCTTCTGGCAGCCTGAAAGGTCGATCAAAGCGGGCGATGATCTGGAATTCAAATATCGCCTGTACTGGAGTGCTCAGCCGCCGGTGCGTTCACCGCTGGCTCGCGTGATGGCGACCCGAACAGGCATGGGCGGCTTCCCGGAAGGATGGGCGCCGGGCGAGCACTACCCGGAAAAATGGGCGCGACGTTTTGCTGTTGATTTCGTTGGTGGCGATCTAAAAGCCGCCGCGCCGAAGGGTATTGAACCGGTGATTACGCTCTCCAGCGGTGAAGCGAAACAGATTGAGATCCTTTACGTGGAACCTATCGACGGTTATCGCATTCAGTTTGACTGGTATCCGACCTCTGACTCAAACGATCCGGTAGATATGCGTATGTTCCTGCGTTGTCAGGGCGACGCCATCAGTGAAACCTGGCTGTATCAGTACTTCCCGCCAGCGCCTGATAAACGTCAGTACGTTGACGACCGCGAGATGCGTTAATCACTCCCTTTACGGCTCTCCGAATGGGGAGCCGTATCTGTAATCCTCTTCACAACCATTCTGTACACTATTTACTCGATCCCGTTCGCATTTTTCTGTAAGTCAAGTGGGTACTCTGGAGGTGTGTATTTCTTATACACGTTCTTTTCCACTAACAGGGAGAAAGTATGTTTCCAGAATACAGAGACCTTATTTCCCGACTGAAATCCGAGAACCCTCGCTTTCTGTCCTTATTCGAAAAACACAACAGCCTTGATCATGAGATCTCCAGACTGGAAGGTTCGGATGGTCGGGGGTATAGTTTGGACATTGTTCGCCTTAAGAAACAGAAACTCCACCTGAAGGAAGATCTGCTCAAAATATTGCAAAAAGAGAGTGTCAGTGAGAGCTAAGTAAAACGGCGCTTGCTGTGTAAAAGGGCTTCCAAAAGGGAGCCCTTCCTGTTTTTATTTGATGAGCAGGGTGGCCTGCTTAACCATCATAATGGAATGAAAATGTCAGAAGTGATTACCATCAATGACACGCTGGAACTGCGTGCCGTAGAAGAGCAACACGTCACGCCTCTGCATCAGTTGGTGCTTAAAAATAAAAGCTGGCTCCAGCAGTCGCTTAACTGGCCGCAGTTTGTTGCCTCTGAGGAGGACACCCGCAAGAATGTGCAGGGCAATATGATGTTGCACCAGCGCGGTTACGCCAAAATGTTCCTGATTTTTGCGCAAGAAAATGTGGTCGGGGTTATCTCGTTTAACCAGATAGAACCGCTGAACAAAGCGGCTTATATCGGCTACTGGCTGGATGAGGAGCATCAGGGTCAAGGCATCATGTCCCAGGCGCTACAGGCCTTAATTCATCATTATGTGCAGCGTCAGGAGATTCGCCGCTTCGTGATTAAATGTCGCGTAGAAAACGTTGAGAGCAACCAGGTGGCGCTACGTAATGGCTTCCAACTGGAAGGATGTATGCAACAGGCGGAATTCCTTAATGGTGATTACTATGATGTGAATCTCTACGCCCGCATCATTGATGGCTCTTCAGAATAAACCTGCGATAGGCGTGCGCGTAATGCGCTGTTCACCGTTAATCACTTTCGGTCCGCGTAGGTGAATGGTATCGCCATCAAACGCCTGGATATGCGCCTGACCGGCTATCTCAATGTGATGCTCGATCAGCACTTCGCCCAGCACGCAGACGTGGCCTTCAATCAGGATGTGGTCGTCTAACTGGAGCGGTCCACCGCGTAATTGCGCATGACCGCCGACCAGCACGTGGTGTTTCAGCACGCAGTTACCTTCAACTACCGCGTGCTCCGCCACCTGCGAACTGTAGCGTAGGGTAGGTATGGCATCTTCTTCGCTCCCGGCGATGACGCGCGCATATCCATAGACTTTGGCGCAATCGCAAATCCAGACATTGTTCTCTTCATTACCTTCCACCTGTGCGAAATCAAAAACTTCCGCCCGATGTTCAATAAAGGCATAGTTGATTTTCGCATCGCCATAGATCTGCGCCTGATGCACCACTCGTGAGTGGCTGACAAAAGCCCGATCATAAATTTGCAGGAGCTGGTCGCTTTCACGGGTTAGCCCCCTGGCGGCGATGATTTCAGAGTCACGCACCACGCGCGCATCACCAAAGAGAAGGCACTCGCCGCGAACCACAGAATCCTGAATAGTGACGTTGTCACGTATTTGCGCATTATGACTGATTTCAGCCCGGTCAATCCACACGTCATCGCTAATTTGCGCGCCATCTCTGACCACGCTTGCCTGAGTAATGCGGGCGTTTCCTGTAATCGTCGCGCCGGAAAATGCGAGCGCGTTTTCATCGTAAATCCAGCAATCACCGCTTTGTGAGAGCACGCTTTCATTGTCAATCCAGCCACCGGGCGTGCCGGCCTGGACATCATTAAAATCAGTGAGCGCAATGATTTGGCGTAGTAATACGCTTTTTTTATTGCCATTATCCTGGTAACTAAAGGATCGAGACTCATCGCTGAGACGATATTTGGTCATAGCTCATTTCCATGTTGCGCACCTTAGTTAAACGTAGCAAAGTTTTCCGCACTGGCTAAATCAGCGGAAATTCCATAAAATGTATTTCAAATATACTTTAAAAAATAAACAAAATGAGTAAGAACAAGCAGAGTGAGCGGGTCCTCAATCTTCCGGCCGGTTATTTTGGCATGGTACTGGGCATCATTGGGATGGGGTTTGCGTGGCGTTATGCCAGTCAGGTGTGGCCAGTGAGTCACTTGATTGGCGACGGTTTAGTGATCCTCGCAATGGTCATTTGGGGGCTGCTGACGCTGGCCTTTCTTAGCCGTTTACTGCGTTTTCCGCATAGCGTATTGGCGGAAATTCGTCACCCGGTGATGAGCAGCTTTGTCAGTCTGTTTCCGGCCACAACGATGCTGGTCGCGATTGGTTTTGTCCCGTGGTATCGACCGCTGGCGATTGGGTTGTTCAGCATTGGCGTGGTGATACAGCTGGCCTACGCCGCCTGGCAAACGGCAGGGTTGTGGCGTGGATCGCATCCAGAGGAAGCCACCACGCCGGGTCTGTATCTGCCGACCGTCGCCAATAACTTTATCAGTGCAATGGCCTGTGGCGCACTGGGTTTCAACGACGCAGGATTGGTGTTTTTAGGCGCCGGGGTTTTTTCCTGGCTCAGCCTGGAGCCGGTGATTCTGCAACGTTTACGTAGCTGCGGCGAGTTGCCTGCGGTGTTACGTACTTCACTTGGCATTCAACTGGCGCCTGCGCTGGTCGCCTGCAGCGCCTGGCTTAGCGTCAACGGCGGCGAGGGCGATACGTTAGCCAAAATGTTGTTCGGCTATGGTCTGCTGCAACTTTTGTTCATGCTACGGCTCATGCCGTGGTATTTGTCACAGCCATTTAATGCGTCTTTCTGGAGCTTCTCGTTTGGCGTGTCGGCTCTGGCAACAACAGGGCTGCATCTGGGCCACGGTAGCGAGTCAGGATTTTTTCATACGCTGGCGATCCCACTGTTTATTTTTACCAATTTTATCATTTCATTATTACTGGTACGTACGTTTGCATTGCTGATGCAGGGGAAGCTGCTCATCCGCACGGAGCGTGCTGCATTACTGAAATCTGAGGATAAATAATGACCCTTTGCGACGAAAACTACTTTACTGAGAAATACGATTTAACTCGTACGCATTCCGATGTTGTTGAAGCGGCAAAAATTGTTAAGCCAGGTAAAACGTTAGACCTGGGCTGCGGTAACGGTCGTAACAGCCTGTACCTTGCGGCAAACGGTTATGACGTGACAGCATGGGATAAAAATCCCATGAGCATCGCTAACCTTGAGCGTATCAAAGCGGCGGAAGGGCTGACCAATCTGCACGCGAACGTCGCGGATCTCAACGCATTACGCATTGACGGCGAATATGATTTTATTCTTTCTACCGTTGTGCTGATGTTCCTTGAAGCCAAAACTATCCCTGGCCTTATTGAAAATATGCAGCGTTGCACTAAACCGGGCGGATATAACTTAATCGTCGCGGCGATGGATACCGATGATTTTCCGTGTACCGTGGGTTTCCCGTTCGCGTTTAAAACCGGAGAATTGCGCAATTATTACAGCGGATGGGATCTGCTGAAATATAACGAAGACGTGGGTGAACTTCATCGTACGGATGAAAACGGTAATCGAATTAAACTGCGCTTTGCCACAATGCTGGCACGCAAAACTGCCTGAACCTCCCGCCTGGGTTAACTCTTTCTGCGCTCAGCATTTTTTGTGCCGGGCGTAGAGAGAAAATTGTGCGGTGTTTACCATTTTTAGTACATCCAAAATGAAACGGTTTTGCTATCCTTTTTAAGCATCATTGCGAAAACTAAAGGGATCGTTTCATGCGTACTCAAACTTTATTTAAAGTTGCAGTGCTTACTGGCTTGTTGGCATTATCCGGCTGTGCGTCAAAAGTGACTGCGCCGGATAAATATTCTGGGTTTTTAAAAAATTACTCTGATTTGAAGGAAACACAATCAGCATCGGGACAAACCGTACTCCGTTGGGTTGATCCGAGCTACAACGAATCCAAATATGACAACATTGTATATAACCCGGTAACGTATTATCCGGTTCCTAAACCTACCACGCAGGTAGGGCAGCAGGTTCTTGATCAACTGCTGACCTACACCAATACCCAGTTGAAATCCGCCATCAGCAAGCGTAAGCCCCTGGTTACTACCCCTGGGCCACGTAGCCTGATTTTCCGCGGAGCGATTACCGGTGTTGCAACGAGCAAAGAAGGACTGCAGTTCTATGAAGTGATCCCGGTTGCGCTACTCGTTGCGGGAACACAAATGGCAACGGGTCACCGTACCATGGATACCAACCTCTATTTCGAGGGTGAGTTGATTGATGCTGCGACCAATAAACCGGTAATTAAAGTTGTACGTAAGGGTGAAGGTAAAGATCTGAGCAACGAAAATACGCCGATGGCGTTCGAAACGTTGAAGAAAGTTATTGATGACATGGCGACGGATGCCACCATGTTTGACGTGAACAAAAAACCACAATAATAATCAACGCACCATCTCAGGATGGTGCGTTTTTTTATGCCACCCGGCGGCGATAGAATAGTTTACCCATTAGCACTTCTGGTCGGGCAAACATCACCATATTCCCCAGTAAAATCAACACTAATCCGGCAATAGCATTAACCTGCCAGACGTATCCTTCATACAATGTTGACAGCGTTAGCGCAACCAGCGGGAAAAGCAGGGTACTGTATGCCGCCCTACTGGGACCAATGCGACCTACCAGTGTGAAATAAGCGCCGAAAGCAATCACTGAGCCAAAAATAGCCAGATATAACAGCGCGCTGAGATAGCTGAATGTCCACTGTGGCGTAAAATTGTCCCCGCGCATCAGCGCAATGGCAGCGATCAACAGCGTGCCGTACAGCATGGCCCAACTGTTGGTCGTTAACACTTCCAGCCCTTTTTTCTGGTGACGCATGCTGATCATATTACCCAATGAGAAACCGAAGGTTCCAAGGGCGCTTAAGCCGATACCCAGCAGCAAGGAATGATTGAATCCGCTGTTGAGCAAATCCTGCCAGAACAGAGTCACAATGCCCGTCAGTCCAAGACCGGCTGCTATATAGAAACGCAGCGGTGGTTTTTGCCCAAAAAAGATGAAGCTATTGACCGCATTGAACAGGACGGCCATTGAGAAAATCACCGACTCCAGGCCGGTATTAATCCAGGCCGCAGCCGTATAAAAACACCAGAAGTTGAAGCAAAAAACGCATCCACCCTGTAACAGACAAAACAGATGATCGCGACCAGACAGTTTGCGTAATTTACCGCTAACCAGCAGGATCACTATCATCAGCGAACTGGCAACGGCGAAGCGCCAAAAGATAGAAACCGGCGCAGAAACCGGGCCCTGCTGCAAATAAATCGCAATCCATGTCGTTCCCCAAATTACCACCACCAGGCAGTACAACAGTGCGTTCATACAACTCTCTCTTTTTTGGATTCAGGTTCACACTGTGTCATGTCTGGCGGCAGGAGGCTTTCATCGGTTTGCGGCGGACTTGCAAAATCTTGCGCTTTTTTAGCGTAAAAGCGAAAAGGAAGCTGTTAACAATATGTGGCTGTTATAGACTGAAAGCCTGCTAACTTATTTTGAATGTGATGGTATGCCTCAGCCCTACGATGCCTTTGAAAACTTACGCAAACATAATGCCGTGCTGCATGAATCGGTTGCGTTACATTCAGGGATCCAACTGGCGGCCTGGTCAAACAAGCGCGATACCATCACCCAGTATTGCGATCACCATACGCTCAGTTTATATATCGCGGATGGCTACGAGAGTTACCACAAAACGGCGGGGGGCTGGAAGAATGGCGGCGGACCGGACCGTTTTTGCCTGATGCCGAAAGAGAGCGAGTCAAGTTGGGATATCCGCGACGCTCTCTCCTTTGTTCATCTCTATTGTACCGACGAACATCTGCGCGAAGTGGGTGAAAAAGTCTGGGATAGAAGTCCCTATAGCTTCACGCTGGACGAGCACACGTTTGGCAGTGACCCGGGGATCACGGCGGTTTACCGTCAGTTTCTGCTTGATAACGACTGGCAGCAACCGGCCAATCACCTCACGCTCAGCGCGGCATCTTCGCTACTGTTAACGCATCTGATCCAGCATTACAGCAACGTTCAATGGCGACTGCCCACCGTCACCGGAGGACTCGCGCCTGTCACCTTGCGTAACGTGCTGGCCTATATTGACGCGCATCTGGCGTACCCGATCACCCTGAACGATCTGGCTAGCGAGGCGGCGCTCAGCGAATTCCATTTTGCCAGAATGTTTCGCCAGTCGATGAATATGGCACCGCATCAGTACGTGATGCAACGTCGTATGGCGCTGGCACAGCATCTGGTTTGTTACACTTCACGCAGTTTGTCAGATATTGCGATGACCTGCGGATTCAGTTCGGCAAGCCATTTTAGTAACCGGTTTAAACAGGTAACCGGTAAAACGCCAACGCAGCTACGTGCGGCGAAATAACGTCAACACGGCGTAGCAGATACCGCCTACGACCAGCCCCCAGAATGCAGATCCAATCCCCAATAACGTCAGGCCGCTGGCCGTGACCAAAAACGTAACGATGGCTGCGTCGCGTTCCGCTTCATTATGCAACGCCTGATACAAACTACCGCTAATTGTCCCGAGCAAGGCCAGACCGGCCAGCATCTGGATCCAGCTTACGGGCAGTGCCGCCATTAGTCCTGTGACTGAACCGCCAAACACCCCTGCCAGAAGATAGAAGACGCCAGCCGCGGCGGCGGCGAGCCAGCGTCGTTTGTCATCAGGATGCGCTTCGGGACTTTGGCAAATTGCGGCGGTTATGGCGGCAATGCAGATGGAGTAGACGCCAAACGGCGAAAACATCAGCGCCAGCAGGCCGGTAAAGATAATGAGCGGTGAAACGG
The DNA here is from genome assembly GCF_013784065.1 of Citrobacter sp. RHBSTW-00599. Taxonomy (NCBI): domain Bacteria; kingdom Pseudomonadati; phylum Pseudomonadota; class Gammaproteobacteria; order Enterobacterales; family Enterobacteriaceae; genus Citrobacter; species Citrobacter sp. RHBSTW-00599. The sequence goes on from NZ_CP056717.1 coordinate 2,544,234, forward strand.
GTAATGAATAGCCCGAGGCATTCATAGTGGCAATACCTGGGGCATTTTGCGAAGCCATGGTAACCAGAAACAGCGGTAGCGCAATGCTGATACTGTGGGCAAATGAAAAGTGTGGGGCAATAAACGCAGGCATGACCGGCGATAAATTTACTCCGCTTGTGACAATGTCACCTTTTATTAGCGCGATAGCGATACCCGCCAGCATCGCGGCGATCGTCGCGTACCGTGGGGCTGTGACTTTAAATACCAGCCATGCCACCAGCATACTACCGCACAAAATAAGCTCACTGTTGAGGCTATTAAAGGCCTGCAGACCAAAGCGCAGCAGGATCCCGGCCAGCATGGCTGATGCCAGTGAGTGGGGGATTATTTTCATCAGACGGGCAAACAATCCGGTTATGCCGCACAGCACAATCAACGCGTTAGCTACGATAAAAACGCCGATAGCATCCTGAATCGATACCCCGTGCAGACCCGTAACCAGCAGCGCGGCGCCAGGTGTTGACCAGGCCGTGAGCACAGGAGCGCGATACCATAACGTCAGCGCCAGCGTACTGACGCCCATTGCAATCCCCAGCGCGGTCATCCAGCCCGCGATTTGATCGGTGGTCGCACCTGCGGCCAGGGCCGCTTGCCAGATAATGGCAGCCGAGCTGGCGTAACCGACCAGGACAGCCACAAAACCCGATAATACGGTGGGCAGTGGGATGGAAAATGCGCGCATAGTCACTCCGTGTGCGTTATAACGGTCAATCAATGTAGCACTGTGCGTTATAGCGTACAAGTGCTAAGCTGTAGCCTTGAGAAAGGAGAGTCAGGAAGGCGAAAAATGGAAAACTTAACCCACTATCTGGCCACAACGCTCCGCACGCTACGTCACCAGCGGGAATGGAGCCTGTCACGTTTGGCGGAGGAAACCGGCGTGTCAAAAGCCATGTTGGGGCAGATTGAGCGCAACGAATCCAGCCCAACGGTGGCTACATTGTGGAAAATTGCCACCGGACTGAACGTGCCATTCTCGACGTTTATTTCACCGCCAGAGTCAGACGGCGCGCCAACATTCGATCCCCAGCAGCAGGCGATGGTCGTCACGCCATTGTTTCCGTGGGACCCACAACTGTGCTTCGATCATTTTTCGATACAGCTGGCACCTGGCGCACTCAGTGAATCGACTCCGCATGAAACCGGCGTTATAGAGCACGTGGTGGTGATAAATGGGCTGCTGGATATGTGTATTGAGGGGCAGTGGCGCACCATGAAATCCGGCGAGGGGGTGCGTTTTGCGGGAGACAGGGCGCATAGCTACCGTAACAGTAGCGAACAAACGGTTCACTTTCATTCCCTGATCCATTACCCGCGCGGTTAGTCGGGAAAACTATTCCGAAAATCCGCGCTTGTGACTACAATAGCCGCCATTTTTACCACTTGTGGATGGTAACAACTGTATGCGCCAGCAGCCTCATCACCTTGAATTGTTAAGCCCGGCCCGGGATACCGCCATTGCACGTGAAGCCATTTTGCACGGCGCTGACGCCGTTTACATTGGCGGACCGGGTTTTGGTGCGCGTCATAACGCCAGTAACAGCCTGAAAGATATCGCCGAACTGGTGCCGTTTGCGCATCGTTACGGGGCGAAAATCTTTGTGACGCTGAATACAATCTTGCATGATGATGAGCTGGAGCCCGCACAGCGATTAATTACCGATCTGTATCAGACCGGCGTTGACGCCCTGATTGTGCAGGATATGGGGATTCTGGAGCTGGATATCCCTCCCATTGAGCTGCACGCCAGCACCCAATGTGATATTCGCAGCGTCGAGAAGGCGAAGTTTCTTTCTGACGTCGGATTCACCCAAATTGTCCTCGCGCGTGAACTGAGCCTTGAGCAGATACACGCCATTCATCAGGCTACGGATGCAACTATTGAATTTTTCATTCACGGTGCGCTGTGCGTCGCCTATTCAGGCCAGTGTTATATTTCACATGCGCAAACCGGACGTAGCGCTAACCGCGGTGACTGTTCTCAGGCTTGTCGCCTGCCGTATACCCTGAAAGACGATCAGGGGCGCGTGGTGTCCTATGAAAAACATCTGCTGTCGATGAAAGATAACGATCAGACCGCCAACCTCGGTGCGTTGATTGACGCAGGCGTGCGCTCCTTCAAAATTGAAGGGCGCTATAAAGACATGAGCTATGTGAAGAATATTACCGCGCATTATCGTCAGATGCTGGACGCCATTATTGAAGAGCGCGGCGATCTTGCCCGTTCTTCAGCCGGGCGTACCGAACATTTCTTTACTCCATCCACGGAAAAGACCTTCCATCGCGGCAGCACCGATTATTTTGTGAATGCCCGTAAAGGGGATATCGGCGCATTCGACTCACCAAAGTTCATCGGTCTGCCGGTTGGCGAAGTCCTGAAGGTGGCAAAAGATCATCTCGATGTTGAGGTAACAGAACCGCTGGCCAACGGGGATGGTCTGAACGTGTTAATCAAGCGTGAGGTCGTCGGATTTCGCGCCAACACCGTTGAAAAAACGGGGCACAATCGTTATCGGGTGTGGCCGAATGAAATGCCCGCCGACCTGCACAAAGTGCGCGCCAACCATCCGCTGAACCGCAATCTCGATCATAACTGGCAGCAAGCGTTGACCAAAACCTCCAGCGAACGCCGCGTCGCGGTCGATATTGAGCTGGGCGGCTGGCAGGAACAGTTGATCCTGACGCTCACCAGTGAGGAGGGGGTGAGTATCACCCATACGCTGGACGGCCAGTTTGAGGAAGCGAACAATGCAGAAAAAGCGTTGAGCAACCTGCAGGATGGCCTGGCAAAACTGGGACAAACGCTGTATTACGCCCGTAATATTCAGGTGAATCTGCCGGGAGCATTGTTCGTGCCGAACGGTCAACTGAATCAGCTGCGACGTGAAGCGGTCGACATGCTGGATGCAGCTCGTTTGCAAAACTATCAGCGCGGTCGCCGTAAACCGGTTGCCCAGCCGGCGCCGGTTTACCCGCAAACGCATCTGAGCTTTCTGGCTAACGTCTACAACCATAAAGCGCGAGAGTTTTATCACCGTTATGGCGTGCAGTTGATTGATGCCGCCTATGAGGCGCATGAAGAAAAGGGCGATGTGCCGGTGATGATCACCAAACATTGCCTGCGTTTTGCGTTTAACCTGTGTCCGAAACAGGCGAAAGGAAATATCAAAAGCTGGAAAGCCACGCCGATGCAGCTGGTTAATGGCGATGAGGTCCTGACGCTGAAATTTGATTGCCGACCGTGCGAAATGCACGTGATCGGCAAGATGAAACATCACATTCTGAAGATGCCGTTGCCGGGCAGCGTGGTGGCTTCCGTCAGCCCTGAAGAACTGCTGAAAACGTTGCCAAAGCGTAAAAGCTAACGGTTAGCTCTGATGTGTATCGGGTTTGCGTGATTTTTGCCAGTAATGGTGTTCGCGAAGATCGGCGGCGGATTCTTCCGCCGTCATTCGTAGTTCATCGCTGTCGGCCGTGTGTCGTAATAAGTGATCGGCATCCTGCACCTGAAGATACTCATGTCCCTGATTAGTAGCGAGAAGTTGACCGGAAAAAAGCGCGCTGGCCAGCAATAACACCGTTAACCCTTTCTTAAACATCATGCACCCTCTGGTACGTTAGCTGCGGAATTGACGATAATTTCGCCAGGTAACTATTCAATATTTTAATCGGGTTAATGACAATCTCTGTTTTGTCATTTCGATGTTTTTTACATTTTTGTTTAGATAACGTTGGGATTTGTCACAACCGGGCAGTGCAGCGCTGCCCGGTTGTTATCAGAGAGAGAATCAGGATTTAAATCCGGCGGCCGTCATCAGGAGACGAAAGAACATACCAACGGCGGCCAGGGCCAGCACGCTGCCGCCCCAGAGGATCACCAGCCACATCAGGCGTTTCCAGATTGTTTGTTGCATCAATGATACCCCTCACCATGTTGAACTTTGCCGCGGAAAACGTAGTAGCTCCAGAAGGTGTACACCAGGATTATCGGGATAATCAGCAGCGCGCCAACCAACATAAAGCCCTGACTCTGCGCCGGAGCTGCCGCCTGCCACAGCGTAATGGAAGGTGGAATGATGTGGGGCCAGATACTGATCCCCAGCCCGCTGAACCCGAGAAAAATTAGCCCCAGCGTCAATACAAAAGGCAGCGTATGGCTGTTTTGCTGACCCAGCGAGCGCCACAGCCAGAGGCTAATCAGCGCAACCAGGAGCGGAACCGGCATCAGGAACCACAGATTAGGCAGGCTAAACCAACGCTCGGCAATGGCGCTGTGCGCCAGCGGCGTCCACAGACTGATAATGGCAATGACAACCAGCATCGCCAGCAGCAGTTTTCTTGCCACGCAGCGCATTTTATCCTGCAACGGATTTTCGCTTTTCATCACCAGCCATGTTGCCCCCAACAGGGCGTAGGCTACAACCAGGCCCACGCCGCAGAACAGGGTAAAGGGGGTCAGCCAGTCGAAAGGACCGCCGCTGTAGCTGCGTCCGGTGACGGAAAACCCATTGAGTACGGCACCGACCACAATACCCTGAGTGAATGTCGCGAGGATTGAACCGCCGAGAAAAGCTTTGTCCCAGAATGGTCGATGCGCCGGCGTGGCTTTGAAGCGAAACTCAAACGCGACGCCGCGAAATATCAGGCCGATGAGCATCAGGGTCAATGGGATCGTCAGCGCATCGACAATCACCGCATAGGCCAGGGGAAAAGCGCCGAATAATCCGGCGCCACCCAACACCAGCCAGGTTTCATTACCGTCCCATACCGGGGCGACGCTGTTGACCATCACATCGCGGTCATCCGCATCCGAAATCGCAGGGAATAAAATACCGATCCCGAGATCAAAACCGTCCATCACGATATACATCAGCGTGGCGAACACGATAATTACAAACCAGATAACTGATAAATCGATACCCATTAGCGGTGTGCCTCCGGTTGAGAATCGAGAACGACAGCAGAAAGCGGCCGCGCCGGCGTGCCTGTTGGTGGAATGGTCGGCTCATCTTCCTGTGGTCCTTTACGGATCAGGCGGATCATGTAGCTGTAACCCACGCCAAACACCGAGCTATACACCACAAAGAAAGACAGTAGGCTGATGCTCATATGTAAATCACCATGTGCGGAAACCGCATCCGCCGTACGTTGCAAACCGTAAACCACCCACGGCTGACGGCCAACTTCGGTGGTCACCCAGCCAGCAAGGATGGCAATCAGACCGGAGGGCCCCATCCACAATGCAAAGCGCAGGAAAGGACGTGAGGTGTATAGCCGCTCCTTATAACGCAGCCACAGGGCAAACGCGCCCAGCAGGATCATCAGCATGCCTAACCCTGCCATAATGCGAAACGACCAGAACACGATGGTGGAATTGGGCCTGTCTTCCTTCGGAAATTCTTTTAACGCCGGGACCTGTTTATCCAGACTATGAGTCAGGATCAGGCTGCCCAGCGCCGGGATTTCCAGCCCATAGCGGGTGCGCTCCTGCTCCATATCCGGCCAGCCGAACAACAGCAGCGGGGTCGGTTCACCGGGCGGATTTTCCCAGTGTCCTTCAATCGCCGCAATTTTTGCAGGCTGATGCTTCAGCGTATTCAACCCGTGCATATCGCCAATTAAGGCCTGCAGCGGAGCGACGATTAACGTCATCCACAGCGCCATTGAAAACATAGCGCGAATTGCTGGCGTGCTATTACCGCGCAATAAATGCCATGCGGCTGATGCCGCGACAAACAACGCGCTGCTCAGGAAGGCGGCAACGGACATATGCAGCAAACGATAAGGGAATGACGGATTGAAAATCACGGCGAACCAGTCGACGGGAACGACTTGCCCGTTAACAATTTCATAGCCCTGTGGCGTTTGCATCCAGCTGTTGGAGGCGAGGATCCAGAAGGTAGAAATAATAGTACCCAGCGCAACCATACAGGTCGCGAAGAAGTGAAGTCCTGGGCCAACCCGGTTCCAGCCAAACAGCATTACCCCAAGGAAGCCCGCTTCGAGGAAGAAGGCGGTTAATACTTCATAGGTCAGCAGCGGCCCGGTGATGCTACCGGCGAACTCGGAAAAACCACTCCAGTTCGTGCCGAACTGATAAGCCATCACCAGCCCGGAAACCACGCCCATACCAAAGTTTACGGCGAATATTTTCGACCAGAAATGGTATAGCGAGCGCCAGGTCGGATTTTTCGTTTTTAACCATAACCCTTCGAGCACCGCCAGATAACTGGCGAGGCCAATGGTAATCGCCGGAAAGATGATGTGAAAGGATACCGTAAACGCGAACTGGATCCTCGCCAGGTGAAACGCGTCAAGACCGAACATGCTTAGCTCCGCAGGCAAAATTGATTTAGCGCAATTCTAAGGCTGCGAAGCAATGGAAGGCAGAAACAGAACAGTTCTTTTTAACCATAACAGTTGTCGTGCTGTTATAGGTTAGCCTGGCTGATATGAAATCTGGAACCTGGATTCCTGTTATTGAATCGCGTCCTCCCCATGCGAGTGATTTTACGCTATCACTAGCGAGGTAATGAAAAGGTAATCATAAATGTTTACTTTGTGCGTATAATAGACGACAGGGAGGCGCAGTGAAGCAAAGTGAGTTCAGACGCTGGCTTGAATCTCAGGGAGTGGCTGTTACAAACGGCTCAAATCATCTGAAGTTGAGGTATCAGGGAAGGCGTAGCGTTATGCCCAGGCATCCTGGTGATGAAATAAAAGAAGCCTTGCGAAAATCGATCCTGAAGCAGCTTGGCTTACAGTCATCATCAATATGAGGTTAATTATATGAGAGATTTTGAAAAAATCATGCGTTATCCCGTTAATCTAATCCCCGCCGTGGAAGGTGGATTCGTGGTTTCTTTCCCGGATATTCCTGAAGCATTAACTCAGGGCGAAACCCGTCATGGGGCTTTGCAGGCTGCGCAGTCTGCATTGGTGACCGCTTTTGAATTCTATTTCGACGATAACGAACCGATTCCTTTACCTTCGGCGGTTGGCACTGAAGGTGACTATGTGGAAATCCCCCTGAGCATTGCGTCGAAGGTTCTTTTGTTAAATGCCTTTCTTGAATCAAAAATCACCCAGCAGGAGCTGGCAAACAGGATCGGCAGGCCTAAGCAGGAAATTACCCGTTTGTTCGATTTAAAGCACGCGACAAAAATTGATGCTGTGCAAATAGCTGCACGCGCCTTAGGCAAGGAGCTGTCAGTAACGATGTTGTAAAACTGTTAACTATAACAGTTATAAAAAACACCCTGATTATGTAAACTGATATATACAGTGCTTGTCACCGACACCGATTATCAGGACGAAAAATGAAAAAATACCAGCGACTGGCTGAGCAAATTCGCGATCAAATCGCGTCTGGCGTATGGCAGCCCGGCGATCGCTTGCCATCCTTGCGCGAGCAGGTGGTCAGCAGCGGCATGAGTTTTATGACCGTCGGACATGCATATCAGTTGCTGGAAAGTCAGGGCCGGATTATTGCCCGGCCGCAGTCGGGTTACTATGTTGCCGCGCGCCCTGAACGTGAGCTGGCAGCGCCGCAGGCGCAGGTGATGCGCGATGAAGCGGTGGATATCAACACCTATATTTTTGATATGCTGCAGGCCAGCCGGGATGCGTCAGTGATGCCATTTGCCTCTGCATTCCCCGACCCGCGTCTGTTTCCCCTCCAGCAGTTGAACCGCTCGCTGGCGCAGGTCAGTAAAACCGCGACCGCCATGAGCGTGATAGAAAACCTGCCGCCGGGAAATGATGAGCTGCGCCATGCCATTGCCCGCCGCTATGCTCAACAGGGGATGACCATTTCACCTGATGAAATTGTCATCACTACCGGTGCGCTGGATGCCCTCAACCTGAGCCTGCAGGCGGTTACCGAACCGGGAGACTGGGTGATTGTCGAAAATCCCTGTTTCTATGGGGCGTTGCAGGCCCTGGAGCGATTACGGCTGAAGGCGCTTTCAATTGCCACCGACGTGAAAGAGGGGATCGATCTTACCGCGCTGGAGCAAGCGTTGCAGGAGTATCCGGTAAAAGCCTGCTGGCTGATGACCAACAGCCAAAATCCGCTGGGTTTTACGCTCAGCCCAGAGAAAAAGGCGCACCTGGTCGCATTGCTGGAAAAATATCATGTAATGCTGATAGAAGATGATGTCTACAGCGAGCTGTACTTTGGTCGCGAAAAACCACTGCCTGCCAAAGCCTGGGATCGCGCCGACAGCGTTTTGCATTGTTCATCCTTCTCGAAGTGCCTGGTGCCCGGATTTCGCGTGGGCTGGGTGGCGGCCGGGAAGCATGCTCGACGTATTCAGCGACTCCAGCTCATGAGCACGTTATCCACCAGTTCCCCCATGCAGCTTGCGCTCGTGGATTATCTGTCAACCCGGCGCTATGACGCGCATCTGCGCCGCTTACGCCGTCAACTGGCGGAACGCAAACAGCAGGCCTGGCAAACGTTGCTGCGTCATCTTCCGGCGGAAGTCAAAATTCACCATAACGACAGCGGCTATTTTCTGTGGCTGGAACTGCCTGAACCGCTTGATGCAGGCGTGCTCAGCACCCAGGCACTGGCGCACCATATCAGCATTGCACCGGGAAAAATGTTTTCGACCTCGGGGAGCTGGACTCGTTTTTTTCGCTTTAATACCGCATGGCACTGGGGAGAGCGTGAGGAACAGGCTGTGAAACAGCTGGGAAAATTAATTCGCGAGATGATGAAATAAAACGTAACGCGCTATTCAATATAAAAGAATAGCGCGTTCTTATTTTCGAAATAGAGAATACCTAACCCCGATGTTATTTATATCGGGTGCTACCATACAAAAAATCAATAGTTCTTACTATTGCCACCGTTGCACCTAACTCCTTGTCTATACTCCAGAAGATTAAAGCTCCCGATCAGCGTCAGTAGCGTAATGAGCGTTAGCTCACAACCTGATTAAATTTCCTTGCGCCAGCAGGAACGCTTACAACACCCCGACTATTTTTAGGAAAGGACATATATTTACGGCAAGGCTGCCGCTCAATATTTTTTAGACAGGAGTAAGACGTTATGAGCAAGCAGTTTGCCCTCAGTAGCCTGTGCGCACTCAGTATGACGCTGATGACTGCACAGGCAGCCGAACCCCCGACATCCTTAGATAAACCGGAAGGCCGTCTGGATATTATTGCCTGGCCGGGCTACATCGAACGTGGACAGACCGATAAACAATATGATTGGGTCTCGCAGTTTGAGAAAGAGACCGGCTGCGCGGTCAATGTTAAAACAGCGGCCACTTCTGATGAAATGGTCAGCCTGATGGCAAAAGGCGGCTACGACCTGGTTACCGCTTCCGGTGATGCCTCCTTGCGTCTGATTATGGGAAAACGCGTTCAGCCGATTAATACCGCGCTGATCCCTAACTGGAAAAGCATCGATCCGCGCGTGGTAAAAGGCGAGTGGTTTAACGTTGGCGGAAAAGTTTACGGCACACCGTACCAGTGGGGGCCAAACCTGCTGATGTACAACACCAAAATTTTCCCAACGCCGCCGGATAGCTGGAACGTGGTATTTGTTGAGCAAAAACTTGGGGACGGAAAAAGCAATAAAGGGCGCGTTCAAGCCTACGATGGCCCGATCTATATTGCCGATGCTGCATTATTCGTTAAGGCGACTCAGCCGCAACTGGGCATTACCGATCCCTATCAGCTCACCGAACAACAGTATCAGGCGGTGATCAAAGTCCTGAGCGATCAACACGCACTCATCCATCGCTATTGGCACGATACCACCGTACAAATGAGCGACTTCAAAAACGAAGGTGTGGTGGCGTCTAGCGCCTGGCCTTATCAGGCGAACGCCCTGAAAGGAGAAGGTCAGCCTATTGCCACGGTCTTCCCAAAAGAAGGGGTTACCGGATGGGCTGATACCACCATGCTGCACAGCGAAGCCAAACACCCGGTGTGCGCTTACAAATGGATGAACTGGTCATTAACCCCGAAAGTTCAGGGCGACGTCGCAGCCTGGTTTGGTTCTCTGCCAGTCGTGCCTGAAGGTTGTAAAGCCAGCCCGCTGCTGGGTGAAAAGGGCTGTGAAACCAACGGCTATAGCTACTTTGACAAAATTGCCTTCTGGAAAACGCCGATCGCAGAAGGTGGCAAATTCGTTCCTTACAGTCGCTGGACGCAGGATTACATCGCCATTATGGGCGGTCGTTAATTCCGCTGGGGGTTTTATGACGTACGCAGTGGAGTTTCATAACGTCTCGCGTCTGTACGGGGATGTTCGTGCAGTTGATGGGGTGAGTATTGCGATTAACGACGGTGAGTTTTTCTCTATGCTGGGGCCATCCGGCTCCGGCAAGACCACTTGTCTGCGCCTTATTGCAGGGTTTGAGCAACTGTCAGGCGGCGCAATCACCATTTTTGGTAAGCAGGCCAGCGAATTGCCGCCCTGGGAACGGGACGTCAATACGGTATTTCAGGATTATGCGCTATTCCCGCATATGTCGATTCTCGACAATGTCGCCTACGGGCTGATGGTCAAAGGTATTGATAAAAAACAGCGTCACGCAAAAGCACGTGAAGCGCTGGATAAGGTTGCGCTCGGTTTTGTTTATGAACGCAAACCATCGCAACTCTCCGGTGGTCAGCGGCAACGCGTGGCGATTGCCCGCGCGCTGGTCAATGAACCACGCGTCCTGCTGTTGGATGAACCGCTCGGGGCATTGGATCTTAAGCTGCGTGAGCAGATGCAGCTGGAACTGAAAAAGCTACAGCAATCCCTGGGTATCACCTTCATTTTTGTCACCCACGATCAGGGTGAAGCCCTGTCGATGTCCGATCGTGTGGCGGTGTTTAATAATGGTCGCATCGAACAGGTGGATTCTCCGCGTGAACTGTACATGCGTCCGCGCACACCGTTTGTGGCAAGTTTCGTCGGGACGTCAAATGTTTTTGATGAAACGATGTCAGCGAATGTTTGCGGGCTACAGGGGATGTTTTCCCTGCGTCCGGAACACATTCGCTTGAATGATTGCAGTGGCGAAGTCCAGGCCCGGGGGGTTATCCAGGCTGTGCAGTACCAGGGTGCCGCGACACGTTTTGAGCTGAAACTTGTCGGCGGTGAAAAATTGCTGGTTAGCCAGGCGAACCTGACGGGAGAAATGCTGCCGACAACGCTGTCGCCGGGTCAACAGGTGATGGCATCGTGGTCACGCGACGTGATGGTACCGCTGGTTGAGGAGAGGTGAATGGCTATGAATGTCTTACATTCGCCTCCACAGTCGACAAGTCTGAACCGGATCTCAGGGTTCTTCTGGCGTAATCCGGGTCTGGGGCTGTTTTTGCTGCTCCTCGGACCGCTGATGTGGTTTGGGATCGTCTACTTCGGCTCATTACTGACGCTGTTGTGGCAAGGTTTTTATACCTTCGATGATTTCACCATGTCGGTCACGCCCGACCTGACGCTGGCGAATTTGCAGGCGCTGTTTAATCCCGCCAACTACGACATCATTTTGCGTACCCTGACGATGGCGGTGGCAGTCACCATTGCCAGCGCGATTCTGGCGTTTCCGATGGCGTGGTATATGGCGCGATATACCAGTGGCAAAATGAAAGCCTTTTTTTACATTGCTGTGATGTTGCCGATGTGGGCCAGCTACATTGTTAAAGCCTACGCATGGACGTTACTGTTGGCTAAAGACGGGGTGGCGCAGTGGTTTTTAACTCATCTGGGACTGGAGCCTCTGCTGCTTTCGTTCCTGACGCTGCCTGCGGTCGGCGGCAATACGTTGTCGACTTCAGGGTTAGGGCGTTTTCTGGTGTTCGTCTACATCTGGCTGCCGTTTATGATCCTGCCGGTACAGGCCGCGCTGGAGAGACTTCCGCCTTCGCTCTTACAGGCCTCCGCTGATTTGGGCGCTCGTCCGCATCAGACTTTCCGCTATGTGGTCCTGCCACTGGCGATACCCGGTATCGCGGCAGGGTCGATCTTTACTTTTTCTCTGACGTTGGGCGATTTTATCGTGCCGCAACTGGTGGGGCCGCCAGGCTATTTCATCGGCAATATGGTGTATTCGCAACAAGGGGCGATCGGCAATATGCCGATGGCGGCGGCATTTACTCTGGTGCCGATTGTGTTAATCGCACTGTATCTGGCGTTCGTGAAGCGTCTGGGAGCTTTCGATGCACTCTGAACGCGCGCCCTGGTTACTCAAACTGGCGGCATGGGGCGGGGTTATTTTCCTGCACTTTCCCATCCTCATCATCGCCACCTATGCTTTTAATACTGAGGAGGCTGCTTTTAGTTTTCCACCGCAGGGGTTAACGCTGAAGTGGTTTAGCGTTGCGGCGCAACGTAGCGATATTCTGGAATCGGTGACGTTGTCACTTAAAATCGCTGCGTTGTCGACGGCCATTGCCCTCGTTCTGGGGACGCTGGCCGCTGCCGCACTGTGGCGCAGGGACTTTTTTGGTAAAAGCGCAATATCGCTGTTGCTGCTGTTGCCGATCGCGCTGCCGGGGATTATTACCGGTCTGGCGCTACTGACGGCGTTTAAAACTATCAACCTGGAACCCGGTTTTCTCACCATCGTGGTCGGCCATGCGACGTTTTGCGTGGTGGTGGTATTTAACAACGTCGTGGCGCGTTTTCGCCGTACCTCATGGAGTCTGGTTGAAGCGTCTATGGATCTTGGCGCCAACGGCTGGCAAACCTTTCGTTATGTCGTGCTGCCAAACCTGGCATCGGCACTGCTGGCGGGAGGGATGCTGGCGTTTGCTTTGTCGTTTGATGAAATCATCGTGACAACGTTCACCGCCGGACATGAAAGAACACTTCCTTTGTGGCTGCTCAATCAACTGGGTCGACCACGAGATGTGCCTGTCACCAACGTTGTGGCATTGCTGGTAATGCTGGTGACAACACTGCCAATTTTAGGGGCCTGGTGGCTAACGCGTGAAGGCGACACTCTCGCCGGAAACGGTAAATAAACGACGATATGGGAAATTGCTATGCAACATCAATTACTGATTAATGGCGAGCTGGTCAACGGTGAAGGTGAAAAGCAGCCAGTCTATAACCCTGCCACTGGAGAACGCATTCTGGAGATTGCCGAGGCGTCAGCCGGGCAGGTTGATGCGGCGGTACGTGCAGCAGACAGCGCATTTGCCACCTGGGGACAAACCACACCGAAAGTTCGTTCCGAACTGCTGCTGAAACTGGCGGATGCTATCGCCGATAACGCGCAAACCTTCGCTGAGCTGGAATCGCTTAACTGTGGTAAGCCGCTGCACTGTGTCCTTAACGATGAAATTCCGGCAATCGTCGACGTTTTCCGCTTCTTCGCCGGGGCAGCTCGTACCCTGCAAGGACAGGCGGCCGGAGAGTATCTGGAAGGGCATACGTCGATGATTCGTCGGGATCCGCTGGGCGTGGTGGCCTCTATCGCGCCGTGGAACTACCCGCTGATGATGGCGGCGTGGAAACTGGCACCGGCGCTGGCGGCGGGTAACTGTGTGGTGATTAAACCGTCAGAAATTACCCCGCTAACGGCACTTAAACTGGCTGAATTTGCCAAAGATATTTATCCGCCTGGCGTTATCAACGTGCTTTTTGGCCGTGGCAAAACGGTGGGTGACCCGCTGACCGGTCATGAAAAAGTCCGGATGGTTTCCCTGACCGGCTCCATTGCGACCGGTGAACACATTATCCAGCACACCGCGCCTTCGATTAAGCGCACACATATGGAGCTGGGCGGCAAAGCCCCGGTCATCATTTTTGATGATGCCGATCTGGATGCGGTGGTGAGCGGCGTGCGAACCTTTGGCTATTACAACGCCGGGCAAGACTGTACCGCCGCTTGTCGAATCTATGCCCAGAAAGGCATTTATGACGCGTTGGTTGAGAAACTTGGTGCCGCGGTTGCCAGCCTGAAAATCGGCGCACCGAATGATGAATCGACGGAGCTGGGGCCGGTAAGCTCGCAGGCGCACCTCGATCGCGTGACTAAAGCGGTCGATGAAGCCAAAGCACTGGGGCATATCAAAGTCATCACCGGTGGTAAAAAAGTGGACGGCGCAGGCTACTATTTTGCTCCGACGCTGCTGGCCGGGGCGAAGCAGGAAGATGCTATCGTGCAGCGGGAAGTTTTCGGTCCGGTGGTCAGCGTCACCGTATTTGAGGATGAAGATCAGGTGCTGGCGTGGGCTAACGATTCGAAATACGGCCTGGCATCCTCCGTCTGGACTCGGGATGTGGGGCGCGCGCATCGATTTAGCGCTCGCCTGCAGTATGGTTGCACCTGGGTCAATACCCACTTCACGCTGGTCAGCGAGATGCCGCACGGCGGACAAAAACAGTCTGGTTATGGCAAGGATATGTCGGTTTACGGGCTGGAAGATTACACGATTGTTCGCCATGTCATGATCAAGCATGAGTAATATCTGAAGCGCGAGCGATAAATGCGGCACGGATAGCTAAATACTGGCAAACGTGTGTCTATATTATTCGCGCCACTGGCCTCGTCGCCATCGGACGGCGGTAAGTTGGAAATATCCGCGAGGTCAGGCTAATTTATACAACAAAGCCCCGGCTTATTAATGTCAGGGCTTTATGCTTTCACGATCGTCATCCGGTTATCCGCGGCGCAAGCTGCAAATCCAGGCGAGTAGCGCACAGATGCTCAGAACCAGCCCCAGTTGTTGCACCATGCCTGCAACCCCCAGCATCATTCCCAGCAACAGGTAATAGCTTAATCCAAATAATGCACCGGCGGCCCCGGCCTGTTCACGATAGTGGCGTAGGGCCTGACTCAGCACATTAGGGATTGCGATGCCATAGGCAATCACCGCGCCGAAAACCGGTATCAGAATCCACGCGGAGTGCTGTAACCACCACGCGGCGAGGCCTGACAATGCTGCCAGCGCACAGGCATAACGTACCCTCTGTTCCGATGTCAGGTCTGTCGTCAATAATCTCCGGTTCAGCAGGCTGCCCGACAGCGAAGCAAACGCAAGTAGTCCCCCCGTCCAGCCAAAGGCTCTGGAACTCCATCCCAATTGCCCGAAAAGAAACGGAGCCAGGCTGTAATAGCTAAACAGCATGGTGTTCAGCAGCGCAACCAGCATGGTATTTTTCCACAGCTCGCGGTCACGCATCATGCGGGAGAGCAGTGCAGCAAGGCTGGGGCTGAGCGTATTTTCGGGCCGGGTTTCTGGCAGCATGGTCGCAGTCAGTAGTAGCAGTAGCAGCGCCAGCAGCACAAGGGCAATAAATACACCGGTATGACCATACAGGCTAACCAGCCAACCTCCGCTTAGCAGGCCGAAAACGGGACTCAATGCCAGCGCAGCGCCCATCACGGAAAAGACGCGGGATAGCGCAGTTGATTCAAAAGTGTCCCGTAACATGGTCTGTACCACCACTGACCCGGCAGCCGCGCCGATGGCTGAGATCATCCGCGCCAGCAGCAAAACGCTGAAGTCAGTGGCAACCACGGCCAGGGCACAACCTGACCCATAGCAGATAAGTCCTGCCAGCATCGCCCAACGTCGACCGATGCAGTCGCTCAGCCAACCCCACATCGCCACGCCGATGGCGAAGGCAATAAAATAAACGGAGAGTGTTTGCGCCGCGCGCTCACTGCTTACGTGATAAGACGTGGCGATTCCTGGCAATGCCGGGCTATAAATGGTTTCCACCAGTTGTGGAAACATAATCAGCAAAGTAAGAAGCCATAGCGGCGGGCGGCGAAGAGTGTTCATAGCAATATCCAGAGAGACAGAAAACTGGCGGGCATTATTGCTGAAAGGGAGGTGTCGCATTACCATTATCAAGACTTTAAATATCAAATATCGGACAGATAATGGAAATTGCCCCGGATGATGATTTCGATGCGGATAGCTTTGATAAACCGGTAATCGGGATTGCCTCCGAGATGGGCGTACACGATTCCGGCCGGCATAGCCATCTTCGTCATCAGCTACTTTTTTCGGCAGCGGGAAGCATTACGATTGAGCTGGAGCATGCCCTGTGTCTGCTACCGCCACGGCGCGCGGTCTGGATCCCGGCTGGTACGGTACATCGCGCCATAATGCGTGGCGTGATGGCTTATCGTTCGTTGTATTTTTCAACTACATTGCCGTTATCTAAATTACCGCTGCAGATAGTCGACGTTAATCCTCTCTTTTTTGAAGTAATAGAACGTATGGCTTTCTGGCCATGGGAAATGCCTGCCGCGCAGCAGGCCAGTCTTATCACCGTTTTCTGTGAGGAAATGCGGGCCGCCCACAGTGAAAACTGGACGTTGCAGTTTCCCTCAGATCCACGGCTGAACGTGTGGCTTGAAGGAGTACGTATGGGCGAATTGCCACCACGACTAAATCAATTATCCCAACGGGTTGGGGCATGCGAGAGGACGATCAGTCGAATATTTACCAGGGATACCGGGATGAATTATCAGAGCTGGCGGCAGCAATTTAGACTATTAAAAGCCATGGAGATGCTGGCTGACGGGGGGCAGATCAGCCAGATGGCGCAATATCTGGAATTTGTCAGTGACAGTGCTTTTATCGCTTTTTTCCATCAGCATACCGGCACAACACCGAGCCGTTATGCGGGCAATATAATGCCGCAGAAGGATTAGGGGGATTACATACTAAGGATAATTTACCGGGTGGCAGGATAGTGGGAAAATCGTGTACTAATGGCAGAGAGAAGAGCCTCTCTGCCAGCGGACGCTGCAATTAATCAAGAAGAACGACATCAAGCAAACCAGCCAAACCTTGCGGAAATCAGACTGAAAAGTCCTACAGCAGCAAATATATTTATCAGCACCACAGTTTTACTGGAAACATTCATTTGTGCCACCTTTCGTTTTAACCCTTATGGGTATAGTACGGGTTATAACTATCCGCAATAGTACGGATTCTGAACATAATGAAAACGGCTTGTTTTACCGGCGTTTCTCTTAAAATAATTAATAAAACTTGATGTAGGTCATGAAAAAGAGCATATTGCGCGCGATTTTACCTTTCGGCCCGGATGCCTGACATGTCTCTGTACCAAAAAATGTTGGTTTTTTATGCGGTGATGGCCGCTATCACGGCAATCATCACCTGGTTTCTTTCCCGCGATAAAAAGCGGATTCGTTTTCTCAGCGCGGTATTAGTCGGGGCGACCTGGCCGATGAGTTTTCCCGTCGCGTTAATGTTTTCTCTCTTCTGATGACGGCGTAAACGCCGTTTCAGGAGGAAAGCAGGGCATCTAATCGTTTTTTGTCGGCTGCGCAAACATCCTGCGGATGCTGATATCCCACGTTTTCATTGGCGCGAGTATACAAAGCGACCAGCCAGTCGTAAACGTAACGGCTTGCGCCATGCGAAGGTTGTTCATCCAGTTTCGTCAACCGTAACATCGGCTGTTGCGCCGGGGCACTAAAAATAGCCGATCCTTTTTGGATCCTGCTGGCCGGACGCTGTTCCTCTGCCACGCTGGCAAATCCAAGCCAGGTAATAAAATCCCCAATATCGGCGTGAAGCTGCGCGGCGCAGACGTTTTCTCGCTGCATAATGCGCTGTAAGCGTTGCGGCATCTCCAGCCGATAGCTGGTGGTGACGAGGATATCGGCAACCTGCCTTAGCGTACGCGGCTCGAGACGTAAACGGCGCGCATTATTTTCATCGCGACACCACTGGCGCACGTGGTTAACCCACATTTTGTGCGCCTGATACCCGGTCTCTTTGCTTTCCGGCGAGTGCGGTGTGTCACGCACCTCGGCAAACAGGTCAATCTCTTCATTAAATAATCCGCTCACCTGTTCCTCGCGCGGCTGCTGAACACGCAGCAGCGACTCAAAGAGGCGCATCGGCGGGAGCAAACCGTCCAGGAGTTCGCCATGCTTTGCCGCCTGGGCCTGGAGCTGGCGGATCACCGACTCATTGCTACCCGATTCGGTTTCAACGGGGTTAATCCAGCCGATCAGGGTTTCGCGTACACGCTGCTGGTGCTGCTCACGCAGGGAGGTCAATCTCGCCTGGCGTTGCTGGGGCGAGGTTGCCTGAGTCAGCCATTCGACGAGGCGTTGTAAGCTGTGTTTATCCAGCGCCTGCAGCGTGCCCCAGTGCAGTCCGGGCTTGCCCATTAATTGCTGCACAGATTCATCAAGATTTTGCTGAGTGCTAAACCGCGCATCCTGCGGAGTAATGGCCCAGACCACTCCCGGCAATGCGGCGTCATGTAGGGGCTGAGTATCGTTAACCCAGCCCAGTAGCTTGCGGGTGATGGCGGGCGTCTGGGAGCGGGTAGATACCGCATTACAGATTAAAAGTACATCCGGTTGCAGATGCTGGCGATAATGTTCCAGCATCCAGCCTAATTTGGCCTGCCACAATGGATGGGGATGAACATCCGGGGCGAGGGGAATATCCAGCAGATCGACATTTTCCAGTACCGCGTCTTCAACCGTCAGGACCAGCTCGCGCGTGAGCAGCGCCAGCGAAGCCTGAGAAAGGCTGACCGCATTGAGCAACTGATCATTTTCTATTGGATGAACCACCACATCGCTTTGCGCCTCATTCCCGTTCAATGCTACCTGAGTCAGGAAACTCTCGGCAGGTAAACCAAAATGGTCAACCAGCAGGCTCAGCGGAGCCGCGAGTTCTTGCGCGCTCCCGGTTTGTTGCAGCGTATGCGCCAGCGCCAACCACTGTTGCGTCAACTCTGGTTGTTCTCCCCACAGTAACGCCCAGGCGTTTGCCCGGGTAGTCAGATCCAGAGCGGGTAGCAGCGTGGCAAACTGATGCCATAGCGCGTCGTCAAATTGCTGCTGTCTGGCCGGTACGCAGGCGCGCCAGAAACGACCAATTGCCGCGACATCATGCGCGGTAATGCCCGGCACCGGATGACGCTGGCGCAACGTTTGCCATTTTTCCAGGCGCGCCTCAATAATCGATTTCTCGACCTGGCGGTTGTCCGCAAGCGCACAGAACTGGGTAATAAATAGCTGTACCAGTTCGGCTTCACTGAGTAGCCGCAGGCGCAACGGCCATTCACCATCGAGCGGATTTTCATCACGCGTAAAGCGGATCGCCATATTGGTTGGCGCATGACCAGGATTAATATGTGAAAAGTAATCAAAGCTGCGATCCGGGGTAACGATATTCACTTTGCCATTGGCGTTGCTGCACAATGCTGTGAGCAGGTGCGCTTTTGCCGATTGCGAATGTCCGTAAAGCCCAACGCATCCTCGCGATGAAAAGGTCGTCTTCAACGCAGATTCATTAACGGCGGCCAGGGTGAGCTGCGCCAACAGGGCATCCGCTTCATCATCAAGACGCGCCGCACGCTGACGGGTATCAGTTACCCACTCGATGGCGGCCTGCGCGGTGTTTAACATCTTACTCATTTCAGGTACACGCTCCCGCTATCAATCCAGTAATGGCTCCCGCTATGGCGACGGTCTGCCAGCGTATTCAGTTTTAACGTTAAGGCATTGGCGGCAACGGGAGTGCCATCCTGTAACCACGCATCGCTCAGTACGAAGAACTCCGGGCCGCTTTCTTTGCTACCACCGCGTAGCTGCAGCCGTACATTCAACACGCCATCTCCGGCGATGGTTTTTGCCAGTTCGGCAGAATTTATGCTGAGCGTATACAGCGGTGTGGCAGGCCAACGGCTGTTGGCCAGTTGGCGGAAACCTAACGTAACGTTGCCGCGCAATGGGAAGTGCAGGCGGGCATCCAGCTTCGCGCCGGGCTTATCCAGATCGATATCGTGATACCAGATGTTCTCATCGCGCAGCGTATTGACCGTATTATCCAACACACCGAGATAACGTACGGTCGAGTAAGCGCCGATATCGGCAGCTTTAAAGTTGAATCGCGGCAAGCGTAGATCCAGCGCCAGGCTACACAACATGGCACCAACTGCTGCGGTGGATTTGGGGTTACCAATCCGCCCTTGTTGGCTGAACGGATACCACTCATGTACGCGGTAGTTATCCATCCAGATCATACGATTAACCGGAACGGGCTGCAGATGGCGGATCAACGCTTGTACGCCCGGTAAACAGGCGGGTCTGCCGGTCACTAATAAAATATCGCAGCGATAGTGTGAAATGGCCTCACAGACCGCGTGCAGTGGGGAGGTCAGGGTAAACTGGCCCGCCAGTAACGCTTCTTGTAACTGCCTGAACTGCACCTGTAACGGCACGCTCAACACATCAAACGCTGGCGATCCCGCAGGTAACGCATGATCGATAGCCTGCTGGATGTAATTCAGTACGTTGCGCGTTGGTTGCTGGCTCAGGAGTTCGCCAAAGGTGGCATGCAGACCCGCTACCGGATCGTTAATATCACTTTGTTCCCAGGCAGAAAGTACCGCATGACCGAGCGGCATAAAGAGTTGTAACGCCGTTTGTTGACGCAAAATCGCCTGGGTGTCGATGCGCCCGGAATCGCCAAATAGCGTAGCCAGCAATGCGGCGGCGTCGGTCACGCCAGCCTGTTGCAGGCGGGTTTGCAGCGCAGGCAACACGCAACGCTGAATCACGTCCAGCAGCATATCATCGCCCGCAACCTTAAAGCCTTCACGGAACAGCAGGTGCGGGGTAATTTTGACGTTTGTACCCACGCCGTCATCAAGCTGGTAATGGACGACGGCCATATCCGTTGTCCCGCCGCCAATGTCGATCGATGCCACGCGCAGCGCACGACCTTTAGTCTCACCAGGCTCCGGCAAACGGTCCGGGCGGGCAAGGGCGTTAAAGAACGATTCGGTGTGGCCATCGTAGTGAGAGATAGCTTCGTTATACAGCCACACCAGTTGCCCGCAGCTGGCCTCATCCCATTCCATCTGGATCTCAGGTACGGGAACCACGCTCTTTTCCTGCTGTTTACGGGTGGTGAAGTCTTCATCCTGCGGGTGCCAGCCCATCGCTTTCCAGACCAACGCAATAGCTTCAAACATGCGCAGGCGGAAAATCTCACGCTCCTGTTTGGGCATCGCCGACGGCAGGGTCAGGATCAGCGTACGCAACTGACGAGGAGATGCCGGGAATCCGAGGCGCAAACGCGTCGCCACGCTGTTAATTTGCCCCAGCGCCTGGGCCAGTATTTCGCACAACATATGCGTCATCAGCGTACTGCGGCTGTATTGCGGTGAGAATACCGGCAGACGATCATCCTGCGGCAGGCTGAACAGCGGTTGCCCGTCATCGTTCATCAGGTTCATCAGCGGGAAGGCGGTAGCCAGTGGTTCGCGCTGGGTTTTGCCATTCATCTGGCTAAAGCGCCAGTCATGCAACACCGGCGTTTCGTCCCACAGATAACGGCGCGGGCTGGAGATCCCACTGCTGCCTTCAGTGCCCATGCGCTGCATTGCCAGCTTTCGGGCTTCATCGCCAACGCGGACAATCGACGGCCAGATAAAGGCATCATCACGGCCGCTCTCCACGGAAAAGTGCTGCTTACCAAAACGCGCTTCGGAAAACTCCAGTCGGCTGGTGAACAACGGATCGTTGAGAAACTGTGGCTCGCTTAACGAACGCACCTGCAATTCGGCTGTCTGGCGCAGTCCGTCATTGGCATCCCCGTGATCTTCAATCAGGACGCCACAGGTATGGGTGTTACCGATATCCAGGATAAGATCAACGGGAATGGCGGGCGTGCTAAGGGTATGCGTGACCAGTTTCACTTCCGGAACGGAAAGCTGCTCGCCTAACAGGGTCAGCACATTCAGCCAGTGCGCCTGATATTCAAAGTTACGCAGCGCCTGCTGGATCTCTTGTTCTGAGCGGTTCTCATGCTGTGTGACATGATGCATAAAGGATTCGCGCAACCAGCCGTCAATCCAGGTCTGGTCAAGGAAATCGGCAATTTCGTTGTCATGCCAGGCCAGCGCAAATCGCGTACCGTTCAGCAGGTCATTTTCGTTGGGGGTTAACGCTGCAGGGGCATTTTCAGTGAGCTGACTGTCCAGCGCCACGGTGACGCGGTGGGTGTTGCCCGCGCTGTCAGGTTGCGCCAGCTTTCGCACCTGTACGCGCGCCCAGTTATCCGGGCCTTCAACGAACGTACGCGGCGGATTAAAGCGCAGGAACGGCAGCGGCAGCCAGACACCGTCGAGCACGTCCAGCGAATAATGCAGCTTCTGGGTGCTTTCCGGCTTCACCACTTCGGGCTGACCGCCGGTGCTGCCTGGTAAGGTATAACGTCCGGTTGTCAGATCGAAATCCAGCCGCAGCAGGGGACCGTTTGCCGTTTTGCGCACAAAGCGGCCATGATGCGCAGATTCCTGCGGCGTCAGGCCAAAATCCAGAAATTGCACACCGCTATTGGCGATGAGCGTCACGCTCTGTTTGTAGTCACACAGATTCACCAACATAAAATCAGGCACCTATCTTTTTGATCGTCAGAGGGATTTCCGCGTGATCGTCATAACGTGCGGTACAGGCGGCGACGTCATTGGTTCCCGCTTTGCAGGTAATTTCCGGCATCGGATAACGTGACCCGTCCGTACAACGGGCATTTCCGCGACTCTTAATCATTAATTCACCTGACTGATGCAAACCGGAGAAAATCTCGGCACGACAAACAATATTGTCGCCATGAACCACGCGCGCAGTACCTTTATTGGCCTGGATCTGATAGCGCAGCGACGGCACTTTACCGCTAACCGGATCTTTAACATCAACCATTACGCGCCAGTTACCGTTGAGAAAACGCGTCGTTCCTGCCTTCATTTGGTTGGCATCCATCACCAGCGCATCTTTCGGAATCGCGGCGATCACGACCGGTCCCTCGACAGGTTTTTCTTTTTTGGCAGCCGGAACCACTTCAGCCCGATGCAACGGCAGTGCAGATGTCAGTTCTGGCAGCGGTGCCATATCTGCCTTAGCGACGACTCTTGGGGGAACAGCGGGTACGGGCTGGGTGGTCTGTTGCTTCCATAGCAGCGGTCCAACCATGGCTGCAATGATCACCGCGGCAACGGGCAGGCTCCACAGCGGCAGGCGGCGTGCGGGTTTCTTCTGTGCGAGCGGCGGCGAGACTTCAGGTTCGTTAACAACGACCGGGGGTTGTGGTTCAGGTTCAGCCGGTTTAGGTAGCTCAACCACTGGAGTCAGCAAAGGTGCGTCGGCCTCGACGAAGGTGATTTGGGCAGTGATTTCTTCTTCCGGCTCAGGCTCCGCTACGGTGACGACCGGAGGAATATCGGCAAGGCGCAGGCAATCGAGCACATCGTCGCGAGGATTTTCATTCAGATTGACGAAACCCCAGAACGTAATAACGGGTTTACCTTCAACCAGAAACACGTGATTCTCACCAGGAAACTGGATGGCTTTTTCCAGCAGTGAGCCAAACAGTTGCAGGGAGGTTTTACCCGATTGCAGGCTTTTACGGCTCAGCGCCGCCGCATTTTCCAGCGTGCTCCCCAGATAGCGCAGCGCACGAAAACGGGCCTCTTCATCAGCGGCTTTCCATGCAACGGCTTTCCCTTCAATCGGCGAATACCAGTCAACGCGATCGCCGTTGTCGTTAATTTGTGGGATCGCCAGACAATCCACCATCGCCTGCTGTTTACGCAGGCGAAGCGTTTCACGAATTTGCAATGCTGAATCAAACACGGCCTGACCACCGCCGCCCACGGCCTGATAGTCATCCAAATTGCCGCTGCGCAAGAGAGTTTTTGCCACGTTGTTACCCCTTAGACTTCTTCACGTATCTACTTTACGTTTTATAAAAACGAGCAAACGGTGGAAGAGAGGCAAAAAGGGGCGAATTTTCATGGCATAGAGTGCCGGGAAAAATCTTGACGTTTTGAAAAAGACTTAAGGGAAATTAATTCGCTTAGGGTGATGAATTATTCAGCGAAATACACCGGATTAGAATAACCTGATAGTGATTTGTTATTGGTCAGTTTTTGTCAGCTATGCTCTGATATCCCGGTTAATAATAAAATAAGAAGGCTTATAACCATGATTGCAAGGAAAACGTTACTCGCGCTGGCGCTCAGCGCCGTCTTACCATCAGGCGCGGCGTTCGCGGCCAATACTGACACTCTCATTTACTGCTCAGAAGCGTCGCCAGAGTCATTTAACCCGCAAATCGCCAGTTCCGGTCCATCGTTTGTGGCCAGCTCACAGGTGCTCTACAACCGACTCATCAATTTTGATCCGGTAAAAAATACGCCAGTTCCGTCTCTGGCAACGGACTGGACGATTTCGCCGGACGGTAAGACCTACACTTTTACCCTGCGTCAGGGCGTGAAATTCAACAGTAATAAATTCTTCAAACCAACCCGCGACTTCAACGCTGATGACGTGGTTTTCTCGGTATTACGACAGAAAGATGCCGATCATCCGTACCACAAAATTTCTCAGGGAAGCTACGAATACTTCAACGATGTCGGTCTGGATAAACTGATTAAAGAAGTGAAGAAGGTCGATGATTATCACGTTCAGTTTATCCTTAATGAACCTAACGCCGCGTTTCTTGCCGACTGGGGAATGGATTTTGCCTCCATCCTCTCTGCAGAATATGCCGACGTGATGCTGAAAAAAGGCACTCCGGAAAACGTCGATAACTGGCCAATTGGCACCGGGCCATACGTGTTGCAGCAGTACAAGCAGGATTCGCAAATCCGCTATCTCGCCAACCCGAACTACTGGGACGGCGCCGTCCCCACGAAGCACCTGATCTTCTCAATCACGCCAAACGTTCAGACCCGATTGGCGAAACTGCAAACCAATGAATGCCAGATAATTCCGGCACCTGCGCCCGTACAGTTTGACGAGATTAAGAAGAATAAAGATTTGACGCTGCATTCGGTTGAAGCGCTGAACGTCGGCTATCTGGCGTTTAATACCGAGAAAAAACCGTTTGATAACGTGCTGGTGCGTCAGGCGCTTAACTACGCGACAGACAAAAAGGCCATTATTAACGCCGTCTTTTTAGGTTCCGGTACGGTGGCAAAATCGCCAATTCCGCCGAATATGTTGGGGTTCAATAAAGATCTGCAGGATTACGCTTATGACCCGCAAAAAGCGAAAGATCTGCTGAAACAGGCGGGACTGGAAAACGGCTTTGAAGCGACGCTGTGGTCAATGCCGGTTCAGCGCCCATACAACCCGAACTCCCGACGGATTGCCGAGATGATCCAAAGCGACTGGGCGAAGGTTGGCGTGAAGGCGAAAATTGTGTCGTACGAGTGGGGCGAATATCTCTCCGGAATGCGTAAAGGTGAGCATGACACCGCGTTGTTCGGTTGGATGTCAGACAACGGCGATCCGGACAACTTCGCCGATGTACTGCTGGGCTGTGACAGCATTAAAACCGGATCTAACGCCGCGCGCTGGTGCGATAAAGAGTATAATTCGCTGGTTCAAAAGGCGAAACTGGTGAGTAAACCGGAAGAACGCGCCGCGCTTTACCAGCAGTCGCAAGAAATTTTCTACCAGCAGGCTCCGTGGATTGCGTTGGCAAACGGGAAAACGTTTTACGCGACGCGCAGCAACGTCAGCGGATACAGCGTTAGCCTGATGGGCAGCGATTTTTCAAAAGCAAAATTAAATTAATGAGTTAAGGAGAGGTTATGTCGCATCTGGATGAGGTCAGCGCACGTGTTGATGCCGCCATTGAAGAGAGCGTCATTACGCATATGAATGAATTGCTGATTGAACTCAGCGATGATGTCGTGCTGAGCCGGGAAGAACGTTACACCCAACAACAGCGTTTGCGTACGGCTATCGCACATCATGGCCGTCAGCATAAAGAGGATATGGAAACCCGTCGCGAACAGTTGACCAAAGGCGGCACAATCCTTTAATTCGTTGTGGCCAGATGGCGAAGTAACACCTTATCCGGCCTGCATGTTCAGGCCGGATAAGCGCAATTAAAACGAACGTCTCGCCACCAGCCAGGCCCCAACGACCAGCAGCACCGCGCCGCAGACCGGCCCCACCAACGCCCGCAGCGGCACGCCATGACTGCGCAGAATATCCAGCACCAGTCCGCCGATTAACTGGCTGGCCACCAGCACCGCGATAGTGGTTGCAGCGCCCACATTTTGGTATCCACTGATGCTGGCAAAAACAAAGAACGATCCCAGCAAGCCAGGGATTAGCGTCCACCAGCGCACGCTGGAAACCAGTTCCCCAAACCCCGCCATACCTTGCTTAAACCACAGTATGCTGACAAACAGCACGATCCCGACCAGCGAGTTAAGTAACATGGCGATGAGGATCGTCGAGGACGTCTGCGTGATGCGTACCATCAAGGTATTTTGCACCACCAGACCAATACCTGCGGCAATCAGAAAGGAGAGGGTTAGCGTCTGGTTCATCTGCTGGCATCCGGTTCGCGGCGATCGTCTAACTGCAACTGCATAAAAGTCAGATCCAGCCAGCGCCCAAATTTAGTGCCAACCTGTGGCATTTGCGCGGTGGTTTTAAAACCCAGCGTGCTGTGCAGATGCAGCGACGCCTGATTCTGAGACTCAATGCCCGCAACCATCACATGCTTGCCGCACGCGCGGGCTTCTTCTATCAGTCTGCTGAGCAGCGCTCGTCCCAGGCCTTTACCCTGATGAGCAGGATGGACATATACCGAATGTTCAACGGTATGACGGAATCCATCAAAGTTACGCCAGTCGCCAAAGGAGGCGTACCCTGTAATTACGCCATTCTCTTCACTCACCAGCACCGGATAGCCCATCAACTGGCGGGCTTGATACCATGAGATACGGTTTTCGGCATCGACCGTTTGATCGTTCCAGATAGCCGCCGTATGCAGTACCGCGTGGTTGTAGATTTCTGCAATGGCGGCACAGTCTTCTTTGCTGGCAAATCGAATGGACATGTTGAACCTCAGGGGTTGTTCACTATAGTATTACAATATGAATACTATTGAAGACAGCATAAATCAACGGATCGGTGCAAGAATTCGCATTGAGCGGGAGTCTCGCGGCTGGTCTCTGACGGAACTCGCTGAACGCGCAGGCGTGTCGCGGGCGATGATCCATAAAATAGAGCGCGGTGAGAGCAGCCCAACGGCCACGCTGCTGGGCAGGCTCTCCGGTGCCTTTGGTATCAGCATGTCTATGCTGATGGCGCGGGCCGAAATGCAGGAGGGCAAGCTGCTGCGCTTCGCTGATCAGCCTGTCTGGCACGACCCGCAAAGCCACTATCTGCGCCGCCACGTTTCACCGCGCAGCGATCTGCCTATTGATCTGGTGCAGATAGAATTGCCTGCCGGAAGCGACATCCCGATGCCAGCCTCTTCCTACGTGCAGGCAAGACAACTTATCTGGCTACAGCAGGGGGAATTGGTCTTTGTGGAAGGGGACGTGCGTCATGAAATGCGGGCTGGCGATTGCCTGGAGCTTGGTCCGCCGAATGATTGTCGGTTTATCAATGAAACCGCACACCCCTGCGTTTACCTGGTTGTGCGGTTAAATCATGTCGTCAGCTAACTGGCGGACACAGGCTGCTACTATTGATGGAATCATGCCAAAAGCAGAGGAGCACATCATGGGTCAACAGACTAATCGCAATCGCCGCTGGGTACTGGCTTCCCGCCCGCATGGCGCGCCGGTCCCGGAAAACTTCCGTCTTGAAGACGATGAGGTGGCAACGCCGGGTGAAGGCCAGGTTTTACTGCGCACCATTTTTCTTTCCCTCGATCCCTACATGCGTGGACGCATGAGCGATGAGCCGTCTTACTCCCCGCCGGTAGAGATTGGCGGCGTGATGGTTGGCGGGACCGTGAGTCGCGTGGTGTCCTCCAACCATCCTGATTACCAGCCAGGCGAGTGGGTGCTGAGCTACAGCGGCTGGCAGGACTATGACATCTCCGACGGTAACGGGCTGGTGAAACTTGGCGATAATCCCGAACATCCCTCCT
The DNA here is from genome assembly GCF_013784065.1 of Citrobacter sp. RHBSTW-00599. Taxonomy (NCBI): domain Bacteria; kingdom Pseudomonadati; phylum Pseudomonadota; class Gammaproteobacteria; order Enterobacterales; family Enterobacteriaceae; genus Citrobacter; species Citrobacter sp. RHBSTW-00599. The sequence goes on from NZ_CP056717.1 coordinate 2,572,164, forward strand.
GGGCGCTGGGAGTGATGGGGATGCCAGGGTTTACTGCTTATATGGGGCTGCTGGATATTGGTCAGCCAAAAGCAGGGGAAACGCTGGTTGTGGCCGCCGCCACCGGCCCGGTTGGCGCAACGGTAGGGCAGATTGGTAAGCTCAAAGGCTGCCGGGTGATCGGGGTTGCTGGCGGGGCAGAAAAATGCCGACATGCCACCGAGGTTTTAGGCTTTGATGTCTGCCTCGATCATCATGCACAAGATTTTGCGCAACAGCTGGCAAAAGCCTGTCCGCAGGGGATCGATATTTACTACGAAAACGTCGGCGGTAAGGTATTTGACGCCGTTCTGCCATTGCTCAATACCTCTGCGCGCATTCCGCTGTGCGGACTGGTCAGCGGTTACAACGCCACATCGCTTCCAGGCGGACCCGATAGATTACCTTTGCTGATGGCAACGCTGCTGAAAAAGCGAATCCGGATGCAGGGCTTTATCATTGGTCAGGATTATGGTCACCGCATTCAGGAGTTTCAGCGGGAGATGGGGCGCTGGGTTAAAGAGGGCAAAATCCATTACCGCGAGCAAATCACCGACGGTCTGGAAAATGCGCCGCAGACCTTTATCGGCCTGCTGACCGGCAAAAACTTCGGTAAAGTGGTGATTCGTCTTGCAGACGATGCGTAAAACGGATGGCGGGAGTCATTCCCGCCAGTGTTACTCAAAACGCCAGGCCAGATTAATCCCTACGCCATAGTTTCGTCCTGGCGCCGGTTCGTAATATCGACCATTTGCCTCATTCACTATCACCGAACCGACGTAGGACTTATCAAACAGATTATCCACCCGACCGAACAGGTCGATCATCAGACTGCGGTAATAAAATTTATAGCCGGTATTTAAACCCACTACGGTATAGGACGGGGCTTGCGCCGTATTTTCATCATTGGCCATAATGTTGCTCATATAACGAACATCAGTTCCCGCATACCAACCTTCATCAGGCACGTAGCCCAGCGAAGCAAATCCCATGTTTTGCGCAATGCCAGGCAGGCGGTTGCCGTTGCAGTTTTGATCGCCACAGACGTTGCTGCGGTAGGTCGCATCCAGCCAGGTCCATGCAGCTTTTACGCGCCAGCTTGCGGCAAAGCGTTGGTCCCAGGATAACTCACCTCCCTGACGGCGGGTTTTTCCAGCGTTTTTGTAGGTTGTCCGCCCGCCGCTACTGCTGTCAACCACGATCTCGTCATCGGTATCGGTCTGGAATAGCGCTGCGGTAAACAGCCCATCGCCGATACGCGTTTTACTGCCGATTTCCACGGTATCGTTTGTGGAAGGCTGTAGGTCAAAATTCATCCCACTTTGGCCGTCGGAGCGGTAAGACAACTCGTTGATGGTGGGCGTTTCGAACCCACGTCCCGCGGCCAGGTAGACGTTCCAGGTATCGGTGATGGTGTATTTTAACGATCCAGCAGGTAACCACTGGTGATAGCTGGCGTCACCGCTGTCATCTCCGTTACCAGGCGTAATATAGCGATCGTTAGAATCAAACCACACCGAACTGTAGCGAACCCCGGCATCCAGCGAGAGTTTCTGCGTTAATTGCCACTGGGTTTGCAGATAGGGATCGACATTCCACATCAGGTTACGTTCGTTACGTCGTAAGTCGCCTTTCTGACCATATTCTGGCACGCCATCATCAAGGCGAAAGTTGTTGTAGCCTTTACGGTTTTCGCTCATGTTTTCGTAATTCAGACCGGTGGTGAAGGTCACGGGTATACCCAGCTCGCCACGGTGAGTCCAGCGGTTGTCTATCCCCTGATAATGACGTTGCAGGGTAATAACGCCTCCGGCATGAGAGGGTTTTAACTGCGGGGCCATCGGGATTGACTGATACTGAGTGGTTTCACGCTCGCCCGCATAAGTCATGATGCTGATATCATCCTTCGCGCTAAGCTGGCGTTCATAGCGCAACCCCGCCTGGGTCTGCTTGATGGTTTTTCGCGTGTTGTATTGCTCAGCGCGGGGAGATTGCTGCGGATTGGCCTGCCACTCCGACTCGGTAAGACCACCAGGATCATCAGCTTTACTCTCTACACTATTGAAAATCAGGGTTAGTTTGCTCGTATCGTCCATGCGCACGCCCAGTTTGGCATTGGCCAGATTTTTTTGTGCGCTGCTGCGATCGCGATAACCATGGGTGGTAAACCGGGTTGTTGAAATGGTGTAATCCACATCCCCTCGCTGTGTGCCATCGCCCAGTGCGCCCGTTGCTTTTAACCCGTAGCGCCAACTGCCAAAACTGCCGTAATAACTGCTGGCTTCAATGGTTGGCGGCTCATGTCCCGTTTCAGTGCTGACATTCATCACTCCACCAGACGCATTGCCATACAGAGCAGAGAAGGGGCCGCGTAAAACCTCAATATTTTGTACGCTGCTGATATCAATATTGGATGTTTGACCCTGCCCATCCGGCATGGTTGCCGGGATCCCGTCGACATACAAACGAATGCCGCGGATGCCATAAGTGGTTCGCGAACCAAATCCGCGAATCGACAACTGGAGATCCTGGGCGTAGTTCTGCCGATTTTGCACCTGCAGCCCAGGGACGCTGGTCAGGGATTCAGACAGGTTAATTCGCGGCGTTGCCAGACGCATATCTTCTCCGTCAACGACGCTGACGGCGGCAGGGGTGTCCAGTTCAGAAACGGACTGTGGTGTCGCGCTAACGATCAGCGTTTGATCGTATATCTCACTTTCTGCCACGGCATAAGGCGAGAGGAAGACAGGCAGTAAAGAAACAGGAAGTGCAGTGTAGCGGGATGCAAAAATCGTCATGAACAAGGCCAGTTAATGATGCTTACGCCGTAACACCAGCGATAAGCGCGTGAATTTTTTTATAAAAGATGAATTTCAGCGCTGCTGAATTGCGCTAATTTTTCGGGCAATGACAACGATTGTAGTCAATATGTGAAGAAGTGCTCCACTTTGAGATGAATAATGATTACTATTCTCATTCTTAAAAAAGGCAAAACCATGATTTTGCTCATTGAAGCTATGTGAAGCAGTAACAAACGAATTTATCAAAGGGAGTCGTCATGTCTTTACGTCATCTGTTTTCGCCGCGTCTGCGTGGTTCTTTACTGTTAGGTTCACTGCTCGTTGCATCATCTTTTACTACGCAGGCTGCAGAAGAACTGCTGCGCAAAGCCGTGGGCAAAGGCGCCTATGAAATGGCATACAGTCAGCAAGAGAACGCGCTGTGGCTGGCGACTTCGCAGAGCCGCAAACTGGATACCGGCGGGGTGGTTTACCGTCTTGACCCGGTCACCCTCGAAGTGACTCAGGTTATTCATAACGATCTCAAACCGTTTGGCGCCACCATCAACAACGCCACGCAAACGCTGTGGTTCGGCAACACGGTAAACAGCGCGGTGACGGCAATGGATGCTAAAACGGGCGCGGTGAAAGGACGTCTGGTGCTGGATGCGCGTAAGCGTTCTGAAGACGTTCGCCCACTGCAGCCGCGTGAGCTGGTCGCCGATGACGCCACCAACACGGTATACATTAGCGGTATTGGTAAAGAGAGCGTGATTTGGGTGGTGGACGGTGATGCCATTACATTGAAGGACACCATTCAAAATACCGGCAAAATGAGCACCGCTCTGGCTGTCGACAGCAAGGCTAAACGCCTGTACACCGCCAATGCGGACGGTGAATTCATCACCATCGATACCACCACCAACAAAATTCTCAGCCGTAAAAAGCTGCTGGATGATGGAAAAGAGCATTTCTTCATCAACCTGAGCCTGGACACGGCGGGCAACCGCGCCTTTGTCACCGACTCTAAAGCGGCGGAAGTGCTGGTAATCGACACCCGTAATGGCAACGTCCTGGCAAAAGTCGCCGCGCCGGAATCCCTGGCCGTGCTGTTTAACCCGGCGCGTAACGAGGCCTACGTGACCCATCGTCAGGCCGGCAAAGTGAGCGTGATCGACGCGAAAAGCTATAAAGTCGTTAAAACGTTCGAGACCCCAACATTCCCGAATAGCCTGGCGCTCTCCGCCGACGGTAAAACCCTGTACGTGAGCGTGAAACAGAAGTCCACCCGCGAGCAGGAAGCCACCCAGCCGGACGATGTTATTCGTATTGCGCTGTAATTAACCGGAGGGGGAAACCCCTCCTGTCACTTCTCTAAATCCCCCGATACGCCTCGTTACACCCCGCCAGTAGCCTGACCTACTTCAGGGACTTACACTACGCCCTCAACGGCTAACTGAATAACACGGGAATACCATGAAAAAGCCATTTATCTGTCTTTGTGCAGGCGTAATGCTGTTTACATTGGCAGGATGCACCACCGATTACGTCATGACGACCAAAAGCGGACAAACCATCACCACCCAGGGTAAGCCAAAACTGGATAAAGACACGGGAATGACCAGTTATACCGATCAGGATGGGAATGCGCGGGAAATTAACAGCAACGACGTAGCGCAGTTGATTGAAGCGAACTAAAAAAGAAGGCCTGAAGGATTAACCTGTCAGGCCTTCTGCCGTTATGGCGCGGTGCGGTGGATCTCTGCAACGCGTTTACGCACGCCGAACCAGCCCGCGACCAGCAGGATGGCAATCAGCGGTAATGACGCGATGGTATAGGTGCCGTTTGGATAGTCAAACGCCATCAATACCAGTACGCTCACCAGGAACAGCAGCGTTAACCACGAGGTAAACGGTGCGCCCGGCAGTTTAAAGCTGACGTCTGCCGTTTTACCTTCTTTTATGGCCCGGCGCAGACGCATCTGACAGACCATGATAAATCCCCACGACGCAATAATGCCCAATGACGCGAAGTTCAACACGATCTCAAACACCTGTGACGGCACCAGATAGTTCAGGAATACCCCGACGACATACACGACCAGCGTGGCGAGGATCCCGGCCCAGGGCACCTGTTGACGGCTCATTTTAGCCATGAATTTCGGTGCCGAACCGCCCATCGACATGGAGCGTAAAATACGCCCGGTGCAGTACAACCCTGAGTTAAGGCTGGAAAGCGCCGCGGTGAGCACCACAATATTCATGATACTGCCAATGTACGGCACGCCCAGTTTGGAAAAGAAGGTAACAAACGGGCTTTGCCCCGCCTGATAGGCGTTCCAGGGCAGTAGCAGAACCAGCAGCACGACAGAACCCACATAGAACAGACCAATACGCCAGATAACGCTATTGATTGCTTTTGGCACCATCGTTTGCGGATCTTTGCACTCACCGGCGGCGGTACCCACCAGTTCAATAGAGGCAAAGGCGAAAACAACACCCTGTACCAGTACCAGCGCAGGCAGCAGGCCATGCGGGAAGAAGCCGCCGTTGTCGGTAATCAGGTGAAAACCCGTGGCGTTACCATCCAGCGGCTTTCCGGTACCTAAAAAAACGGTACCCACCACCAGGAAGATCACAATTGCCAGTACCTTAACCAGCGCAAACCAAAACTCCATCTCCGCGAACCACTTCACGCCGATCATGTTCATGGTACCGACAATAGCCAGCGCGCCGAGGGCAAACACCCACTGCGGCACGTCGCCAAATGCGCCCCAGTAGTGCATATACAACGCCACCGCGGTGATATCGACAATGCCGGTCATCGCCCAGTTGATGAAGTACATCCAGCCAGCCACATAGGCGGCTTTCTCACCTAAAAATTCACGGGCGTAGGAAACGAAGCTACCGCTGGAAGGGCGATGTAAAACCAGTTCGCCGAGCGCGCGCAGTATAAAGAACGAAAAAATACCGCATACCAGATAGACCAGCGCCAAAGCCGGGCCAGCCATCTGCAGGCGTGCGCCTGCCCCTAAAAACAACCCGGTACCAATTGCGCCGCCAATGGCGATCATTTGTACCTGTCGATTGCCCATCGCTTTGTGATACCCCTCTTCGTGAGCATTCAACCAGCGTCGTTTCGCCGCATGTTGTTCCGCGGCTTGCGTGTTGTTTGTGTTCATTACGATTCCTGTTGACCTGACAAAAATACAACATCCTTTTTGCCGCACCTGCTGCGGCGAAAACAGCCTTACCCTTCATTGTGTTACGGGGGAAAACTGCCGGCCGAGCATCCTACATTCAATTGATTGGTTCCGCAAAGCCCCGGTAACAAGAATTCAGCATTTTTATGCAGCCGGTACTGGCGCGGTGTGGCCTCGATTCAGCCAATAAAGGAGAAGGGCGTTTATACCTGTAGAGGTTCTACGCCGGAACCGCCGAAACCCAGTTTAAGTCCGGCAACAAGAGTATCCAGATCGATAAGTTCATTGCTGCTCTGGAGGGTGTAATGCCCGTTCAGTAAAATGTGCTGCAGGCCATCTGTGATATCCGGGTCAGCGCCTCGACGCCTTTGGTATTATCTTCGGCTTCCAGTCTCTCCAGCAAACGTGACAGGAACACGGAGTTGTAATAAATGATCGCATTGGAGATCAATCGCCCACACTGGGTACTGATGTCCGTTTCAGTATCATTTTTCCCTGTTAACTCTTTCTTACCGCCGACTTTGGCGACTGATGCACGTAACTGGTGATAAGATTAAACGCGATTCTGGGAGCGACGGATATTGCGTTCCAACTTCGGGTCACGCAGATACTTCAGCGTGTAAATACTGCGAACCAGCCGATCGTATTCAAATATCGCCTGTCTTGTCGGGTTGGCCGTTGTATATGTACATAACTTGCGGATCAGCGTTCCCTACGTCATTTCCTTCAGCCCAGGCGTGGCGACGATGCGATCAAGATTGCTTTTTTCGCGTGTGATAAGGTCCAGAACAATGTGCCCGCAGGCTGGATCAGGCATTTTTTATGTGCTGACGAATCCTTTTATCGGACGCTTTCCCGAGAAAAGTAATGAAAAACTGGATGTAATGAAATTAGCATGGAGCGGTTATGTACAACAACAATGAAGTCATCAGTTATCTACAGGCTAACAGGATCCTTGCATTAAAGCTCGATCATGCAGTTTCTGCCGTCGGTCAGCAGGTTACAAATCAAGTTGAAACCTTGGGAAAGGGCGCTACCCGTCTGCTGTATTACACGTCCTGCTTTACCGATGAATATAATGATATTTGCCAGCAGCAAAAAACGGAGGATCTGCGCTTCAGGAATGCTGTTATTCGCATTATCCAGCATGGTGACGTTGTCTATGAAATGCTTCGTGTCTACTTTGAAGAAGTATTCAAATACAAAACTAATGCCCAATTAGAGCATATTAAAAAAGCACTTATGGCTGTAAATGTTCATATCGCGTCCAGCACCCTTACCGGTGCGGGGTACGCTTTAGCGGTCGCTACCAGCGTCCGTATCGGATTGCATCTAAGTATGCAACTCAGTGCTCTTACGGGACGTGCAGCGGGTACGACTGCGGGGGTTGTGGCCACGTACGGCTTGGTTCAGAAAGCGGCGGATAGTGCTCGTCGTCTACACGTCCAGTATCCAGCTTATTACTCTGCACTTTACATGCAACAACTGGATATGATGTATTTCCTGATTGAACCGGTATTTGAGCGCGCGGGCGCAATTGAAGCGCAATGGTCATCTGATTCCGGTATAGCACATATCATCACCCGGATGATCAGATAACCATGATTCGATCACTAAAGAAATTTCTACTGTGGCAGCTCAGGTTTTTATCATCGCTGTACGGACCTGTCATTTTTACGATTATTTTCGCATTGCTCCAGGGATATTTTTTCCCTGACAGCCCTGTCTGGCCTACAGGCGTATTCGCCATAGTTATGATTGTTATTTTCACGCGTTACTGTAAATGGTGACAGCGTTAATATCACAGTTACTTAAATCATCACTGATAAGGAAATTATATGTCTACTCCCGCTCATTTATGGCTTGAAGATGAAAATGGAGCGCCGATTGTTGGCAGTTGTTTAATGCCCCTGCGTTTGGGTTCCATCGAATTAAAATCATTTTCGCACGGCGTAACCATTCCAGTAGACCCCAATTGGGGCAAACTTACAGGGACGCGCGTTCATAGCCCGATCACGATAGTGAAGGAATTTGATCAGACAACACCGCTCCTGTACCGCGCTGTCTGTGAAGGCCGAACCATGAAGAAGGCGACAATCAAGATGTACCGTATCCTGGAATCGGGCATCGAGGCGGAGTATTTCAATATCATTCTGGAAAACGTCAAGTTCACAACGGTTGCGCCATACCTGTCACCTAACGGTATGAGTAGTACTCACCTTGAAACGCTCGAGTTGCGTTATGAGGCGATTACCTGGAAGTATACGGAGGGTAATATTATCTATCGAGACTCATGGAACGATCGTTGTTGTGCCTGATGACGAGGGGCACCAAAGGAGGAAAGAAAATGGTCGACTTAACTTCTGAACAACGGCAGTTGGCGAAGATAGTTCATGATAATGATGATGCTCAATTATTGCGGGCTGTTATGACTATATGGATGCCTTTAAACGGGGGATGGACAGCGCTTCAAAAGTCCAGATGCCTGCAATACCCTAGATATTTCGCTTTGCAAAATGGATGGAAAGGCTGGCTCGGGGCATTGCTGATGGAGTCATTGAGGTACCGAAAGATCACTAAAAGCAACGGACCGGAAATTTCGGCGGTTCCGGCGTAGAGCCCCATGTAGAGGAGTGCGCTTATCGAGACATTCACCCAATAAGCGCCGTAACGTTATGCCGATACGCCAAAGACCTGAACGGCCTGCTGTAAGCGTGATGAACGCTGGGTCAGATCGGCGGTGGCGTCGGTGACGCGCTCCACCATCTCGGCATTATTGTGTGTCATGGTGCCAACGCGTGAAATTGAATCGTTAATCAGATCCAAAGCCTGGGTTTGCTCACGCGTGGCCAGACTAATGTCTTTGATCATCATCGACATCTGCAGTACATCCCCAATCATCCCGGTGAGATGCGTTTCCGTTTGCTCCACCATTTTGACGCCGCTATTAACATTGGCGACGTTCTTCTCAATAAGCTGTTTGATCTCTTTTGCCGCAGACGCCGAGTGTTGGGCCAGATTGCGGACTTCTGCCGCGACAACGGCGAAGCCACGCCCGGATTCCCCGGCTCGCGCGGCCTCAACCGCGGCATTAAGCGCCAGAATATTGGTCTGAAAGGCAATGCTGTCGATCACGCCAATGATGTCAACGATCTGCCCGTTGTCACGCGATATCGCCTGCATCATGGCGATAGTTTGTTTCATGATATCGCCGCCTTCTGCAGCGTTGGCGCTGGTTTTATCGGCCATGGTCATGGTATGTGCCGCCGTCTCAGCGGTTTGTTGTACCGCGCTACCAATTTCTTCAATGGCCGCAGCGGTTTGTTGCAGGTCGGCAGAGGTTTCTTCTGAACGCTGATGCAGCGCCGTACCTTCTTTTGACACCCGCTGACTGATAGCGCGAATACCGGAAATTTGCGTACTGACGTCATCGACCAGAGAATTCAGATTAAGCCCGGACTGATTAACCAGTCGCATTAGCATTCCGATCTCATCCACCCGATTTAAATGACAGTTATCAGGTTTACGTCCGGACACCACTTTCTTCATTTGCGTCAGGAGCGTATTAACTGGCTGACAAATTTGATACTTAAGGTAAATAGCCAGTGCCAGAAATAACACCAGCAAGCCACCCGACTGAATAAATGGATTAAACGGGGCGAAGATAAATAACAAAGCGAGCAGGGCCGTCACCCCTAAAGAATAATTGACGCGCTGGCTGATATTCAGCCATTTAAACATGGAGGTCCATGCCAATAAGCCGCGACGAATGATAATCCCTTTAAAAAGTCGAAAGCCTTTAAACTGCTGACTATTCATTTTTTGGTATAAACTTTCGCTGTGAGTTATTTCATCACGCGAAGGAACGGTACGCACTGAGATGTAACCGGTGAGTTTTTCATTGTGCCAGACCGGCGTAACGTTGGCGCGAACCCAGTAATGGTCACCATTTTGGCGGCGGTTTTTCACCATACCCGTCCAGCTGTCTCCCTGCTGTAGCGTGTACCACATATCGGCGAATGCAGCGGGAGGCATGTCAGGATGGCGAATAATATTATGCGCTTCGCCCATTAATTGATCTTCGTTAAATCCGCTGGCATCGATAAAAGCAGAGTTAGCGTAGGTAATATGACTTTCTTTATCCGTCGTTGAAAGCAGCGTCGCTTTGTCGTTAAGTGCGTGCTCAATTTGTGTAACGGGCATGTTACTTTTCATAGAGGCCCCATAATGATATGTATAATCCATACAAAAATTCCCGCAATAAAATCGGGAGGAATATTAAAAAGCCGTTTTAAACCGTTTTAATAAGAAACGCTGCATTCTCTACTAATCATCATTTCTGTGGAAGTATTTAAATTAAAAAATCTCTGTGGAATATTCATTCAGGGTCATAAAATTGAAACATTTTATACAACCGCATAACGTTTTAAGTCATTTAACCTGACTTAACGTAAATCGCGTTAAAAAACGTTTTCGCAAAAAGAAAACTGGCATGAAATGATTTGGATGTTATTCCCGTGAGACCAACGACCCTATTATATTTTGTAGGCCATACATTCCGCGTGTTTTCAGTTTCGTGTTCCGACCAGTACAAGGCGATCCGAATTTTAACCCTGACAGCGTCAGGGCTGGTTATCTACTTTTTAGCTGAGCAAATGTGAATTAAATGTTTCTGCATGGTTATCTGATAATTTAATAATAATGACATGTTAACAAGCATAGGCCCGTAACATGTCATATCGCCTGAGTATTCTGGATAAAAGCCCCCTCGGGGAAGGTGAAACCGCCGCGATGGCGCTTGCCCGGACGTTACGTCTGGCGCAGCGGGCAGAAGAGTGGGGATACCATCGTTTCTGGATCGCGGAACACCATAATACGCCACAGCTGGCCAGCCCATCACCGGAGCTGGTGATTGCCTGGATCCTAGGGCAAACCCAGCGTATTCGCGTTGGCTCCGGTGGCGTGATGCTGCAACATTACAGCCCGTACAAAGTGGCGGAAAACTTCAATCTTCTGGCCTCGCTGGCACCCGGGCGTGTCGATCTCGGCGTAGGGAAAGCCCCTGGCGGCTTACCACTGTCGACTCAGGCACTACAGCAAGGAGTGCATCAGGATGAAAAAGGCAGTTTTGCCGACCAACTTTCCCAGCTTAACGACTGGCTGACGCTGAGCGGCACGGAAAGCGGGGAAACGGTATTTCCGACGCCAATCCCACCGATACCGCCGGAAGGATTTGTCCTGGGAGCCAGTGTGCAAAGCGCACAGTTAGCAGCGCAATTCAATTGGCATTTTATCTTCGCGGCACACCTCAACGGTGACCGCGCGTTATTGCGTGACGTTTTGTCCTTCTGGCAGACCCACAGCGCACGTCCGACGATAGTTGCCGTCCAGGTGATTGTGGCTGACAGTAACGATACCGCCGCGCAGCTTGCGGAAAACGTGCAAATCTGGGGCGTGGAGCTGGAGAATGGTCAACGTGTCACGGTAGCCAGTGAAGAGCAGGCGCTGGCATTCGCCGCGCAGGCCGGCAGTCTGCCACGCAAAATCGCGCGTCGTGAGCAGGCGTTGTTACACGGCACGGCTCAGGAGGTGATGGTGAAGCTGAATGCCCTGCATACGCAATTTGGCATTGAGGAGTTCATTATCGACACGCCAGTGGCGGAAGGTCACGCGCGTCTGACATCGCTGCGGTTGTTGGCGCAAGCCCATAACGCCGTGGAGGTGCTCTGATGACTCTGGCCTCAACGCTTATCAACTGGCGTCGTGAATTACACCAGCACCCGGAACTTTCCCTGCAAGAGGCAGCAACGACGGCGCGCATTCACGCCTGGCTGCACGCAGCGGACGTCGAGATTTTGCCGTTCGACCTGAAAACCGGTCTGGTCGCGGAAATCGGGCAGGGAGAAGATGTCATCGCGCTGCGAGCGGATATCGATGCGCTACCGATAGAAGAAAGCGCCGATGTGCCGTTTCGCTCCCTCACTCCGGGAGTGATGCATGCCTGCGGGCATGACGTCCACACCAGCGTCATGCTGGGCGCCGCGCTGCTGCTTAAACAACAGGAAACACACTTACCGGGTCGAGTACGTATTTTGTTTCAGCCCGCTGAAGAGAGTTTCGGTGGCGCAAAAACGCTGATCCGCGCCGGTGCGCTGCACAACGTTGCGGCTATTTTTGGCATGCACAATGAGCCAGGTTTACCGGTGGGGGAATTTGCCACACGCGGCGGTGCGTTCTATGCCAACGTCGATCGCTTCGTGCTGCGTATTAATGGCAAGGGCGCACATGCGGCGCGTCCGCATGAAGGCAGAGATGCCATCCTGCTCGCCAGCCAACTGGTCACGGTGTTGCAAAGCGTTGCCAGTCGCGACGTTAACACACTGGATTCAGTGGTGCTTAGCGTGACCCGTATTCAGGGAGGAAATACATGGAATGTGTTGCCAGAATCCGTTGAGCTGGAAGGGACGCTCAGAACGCACCGGACTTCGGTGCAGCAGCAGGTTAAAGCACGGGTTAATGACATCGCCGCCGGTTTTGCCCACGCCTTTGGCGCACAAATCGACGTTATCTGGCATGCGGGGCCGACCGCGTTGGTAAACGATGCACGTTGGGCCGATATCGCCACCGCCGTGGCGAAACAATCAGGCTACACCACCCATCATGCCGACCTGCATATGGGCGGCGAGGATTTTGCTGTCTATCTGCAAAATACGCCTGGCGCATTTGTCAGTATTGGCAGCGCCAGTGAATACGGATTACATCACCCGGGCTTCAATCCGGACGAACGTTTAATTGAACCTGCCGCGCATTACTTTGCACAGCTAGCAAAAACGGCATTCGCACATCTTTAAGTTTACCTGTTGGGTAGGGGTTATTATGGCTGAAAATCGGCAACTACGGCTCGGCACTATTCTGCATGGCGCAGCGGGAAATATGTCCGCATGGCGTCATCCGGCGGCACAGGCCGATGCCAGTATTAATTTTGATTTTGTCAAAGAGACGGCGCTTATTGCGGAAAAAGGGAAGCTGGATTTTATTTTTGTCGCCGATGGTCTGTATATTAATGAAAAATCAATCCCACACTTTTTAAATCGCTTTGAGCCGCTGACGGTATTATCTGCTTTGGCCAGCATTACCCAGAATCTGGGATTGGTTGGCACGGTATCCACATCATACAGCGAGCCGTTTACTACCGCACGGCAGTTCGCCAGCCTTGATCATCTCAGCCAGGGGCGAGCCGGATGGAACGTGGTCACATCACCTTTGGAGGGTTCGGCAAAGAACTATTCCCGTGCCCAGCATCCAGAACATGCCTTGCGTTATCGTATCGCCGATGAATATTTACAGGTGGTGAAAGGACTGTGGGATTCCTGGGAAGATGATGCTTTTACCCGTAATAAGGCAAGCGGAGAATTTTTTAATCCGCAAAAACTGCACACGCTTAACCATCATGGAGATTATTTTCAGGTCGCAGGGCCGTTAAATATTGGGCGCACGCCACAAGGCCGTCCAATTATATTTCAAGCGGGCGCTTCACAGGATGGTAAGAAATTAGCGGCGCAGCATGCCGATGCTATTTTTACCCATCAGGAGTCGCTGGCGGAGGCCAAAGAGTTCTATCAGGATGTAAAAAGCCAGTTGGCCTACGCCGGGCGACATCCCGAACAACTGCATATATTCCAGGGCGTCAGCGTGATTGTTGGCGACAGCGCAGAGGATGTTGAGCAGCAGTATCAGACTACCGCAGCGCTGGTCTCTATTACCGACGCGCTGAACTACCTGGGCCGCTATTTTGAACATCATGATTTCGCCCAATATCCACTGGACGCACCGTTCCCGGATTTGGGTTCCCTTGGACAAAACAGCTTTCGCAGTACGACTGATGAGATCAAACGCAACGCGCGTGAGCGTGGCCTAACACTACGCCAGGTTGCTCTGGAAGCGGCCAGTCCACGCCCACGTTTCAGCGGTACGCCGCAACAGGTTGCCGATGGTCTTCAGCAGTGGTTCGACGAAAAAGCCGCAGACGGTTTTATCATCCAGGGGGGAACGCCAGATACCTTCCCACGTTTTGTCGAACAGGTTGTCCCCGTGCTTCAGGCGCGTGGCCTGTTCCGCCATGAATATCCCGGTACGACCCTGCGCGCAAGCCTGGGACTCGCGACACCTGCAAACCAATTCACACAATAAGAGAAAAACGCTATGCAGAAAAAATCAGTCTTCCTCGCGCTGTCACTGGCTTTCAGCGCTAACGTCTGGGCAAATGATGTGACTATTAACGGTACGGGCGTAAGCCTGGAAGCCAATAAAACGCCAATCAATACGGCAAAAAATCCGCAGGCGATTGCGCAGTTGCCCGCGAACCTGCACCTGGCCGTACCGGGTAAATTCACCGTGGCGATTGCCGGGTTAAGCCAGCCGCCGCTGACCGTCTTTGCCGATGACAATAAGACACTGATCGGCAGCGAGGCGGACATCGCTCGTCTGGTGGCTGATAGTCTGGGGCTGGAACTCAACGTCGTGCCCACGTCATGGGAAGACTGGCCGCTGGGCGTCACGTCCGGCAAATATGATGCCGCGATCAGCAATATTACCGTCACCAAAGCCCGCAAAGAGAAATTCGATTTCGCGACGTATCGTAAGGACTCCCTTGGCTTCTATGTCAAAACCGGCAGTAAGCTGAAGAAAATCGAGCAGGCGGAAGATATCGCCGGTCTGCGCATCATCGTCGGTTCGGGGACAAATCAGGAAGCCATCCTGCTCGCCTGGAACGATGAGAACGTGAAGAAAGGGTTGCAGCCGTTTACGCCGGTGTATACCAAAGATGATGCCGCGCAAACCCTGGCCCTGCAGTCAGGCCGTGCCGATGCTTACTTCGGTCCTAACGTTATCGGCGCGTGGAAAGCTGCACTCAACGGAAAAACGCAACGGGTGGGCAGCGTTGATGGCGGTTGGCCAAAAGCGGCACACATCGCTGTGACGCTGAAAAAGGACAACGGTCTGGTTCTGCCGGTACAAACCGCCCTCAACGGCGTAATTGGCAACGGCGACTATGACAAGGTGCTGAACCGCTGGGGAGAAGGGGTGGAGCGTATTCCGCAATCTGAAATCAACCCGGCCGGTTTAGGCGACTAAGGAGGTCATCGTGAGCGATCAATTTCGCGTGGTCTCACCTGAAGCCAGCGAGCTGCAGCCAATTTTGAATGGTCTGTTCGGTGAATATGCCGCCCGCTATGACGATTATTTTTCTCGCGACGCTGAAGTGGAGCTGACCGAATGGTATCTGGCACCGCAGGGACTTTTCGTGGTACTGGAACGCATCGGCGAGATTATCGCCACCGGGGCCTACAAACCTTACGACAAAGACACCGCCGAGATTAAGCGCATCTGGACGAAAAGCAGCCTGCGCCAGCAGGGGCTGGCGGCGCGCGTGGTGCAGGAGCTGGAACGCAGGGCGCTGCTGGCGGGCTACAGCCGGATTTATCTGACCACGGGATTTCGCCAGCCAGAGGCCGTGCGACTTTATTTAAGCCAGGGTTACGATCCGCAGTTTGATACAGCGCGCGATCCCGAAGAGTACAGCCTGCCACCGTTTGATGGCCGGCTGCGCTTTACCAAACTGTTGACCATCGCCGGTCAGGCCAGAATAGCCTGAGGAGAGAAAATGAAAACGACGGAGAGTATTAAAGTCGTACCGGCGCGCTATCCTATGCGCACCGCAGGAGCAGTCATGGCCTTGTTTGTCCTGGCGGTGATTATCCAGTCCGTGGCGTTTAATCCGCGCTGGGAATGGGGCGTGTTTGCCCGTTGGTTCTTTGATCCGGTTATCTTGTCCGGCCTTGGGCAAACTCTGCTACTGACGCTTATCGGTACGCTGTTGAGTATTATCATCGGTGGTCTGCTGGCGCTGGCACGGCTTTCATCTTCCTGGCTACTGAACGGTCTGGCATGGGGATACATCTGGCTGTTTCGTTCGTTACCGCTGATTGTGGTGCTCATCGTTTTGTACAACTTCTCCTATTTGTACGACACGCTGGCGATTGGTATTCCGTTTACTCCCATTCAATGGGGCAGTTTTGAGACCATCAATGTGCTCGGCCAGTTTTCCACCGCAGTGGTTGGCCTGACGCTGGTGCAAAGCGCCTATACCGCTGAAATTATTCGTGGTGGATTTTTAGGAGTTGACCACGGCCAGTACGAGGCAGCGGCAGCGCTGGGCTTACCCGCATGGCGACGTACGCTGCGAATTATTCTGCCGCAGGCGCTGCGCACCATTTTGCCTGCTGGCTTCAATGAAATCATCAGTCTGGCGAAAGGGACGGCGATGGTATACGTGCTGGCAATGCCAGAGCTGTTCTACACCATCCAGATGATCTACAACCGCACGCAGGAAGTGATCCCGCTGTTGATGGTGGGTGCGGTGTGGTATCTGGTGATCACCAGCGTTCTGTCGTTAATTCAGCACCTGGTCGAACGCGCGCTGGCCCGCAGCGAGCGACGTTCCGCAATCAATACCGCCCGGGTGAGCCGTGCAGAAAAACGCAACCGTCAACGTCCGCAGCAGGAGGCCGTCCATGTCCCACTCGCCTGAAGGCCATATTTCCATTACCGGCGTCAGCAAATATTTCGGTCGCCACAAAGCGCTGGATAATGTGTCGCTGGAGATCCCTCCCGGAACGGTAACGGTTATTCTTGGCCCGTCCGGTTCAGGGAAATCCACACTCTTGCGGACGATCAACCATCTGGAGCGCGTCGATGAAGGGTTTATTCAAATCGATGGCGATTACATTGGTTATCGTCGGCAGGGAGACAAGCTGTATGAGCTGAAAGAGGCGGAAATTTTGCGCCAGCGCGTTAACGTCGGCTATGTGTTCCAGAATTTTAATCTGTTTCCGCACTTAACAGTGCTGGAGAATTTGATTGAAGCGCCCATTGCGCACGGTCTGGCATCGCGTAAAGCCGCCACCGAGCGGGCATTAACTCTGCTTGATGCCGTTGGCCTGCGTAATAAAGCCGATGCCTGGTCGCGTCATCTCTCCGGCGGTCAGCAGCAGCGTATCGCTATTGCCCGTGCGCTGGCGCTAAATCCACGCGTTATGCTGTTTGATGAACCCACTTCAGCGCTGGATCCTGAACTGGTAGGCGAAGTTCTGGATGTCATCAAAGCACTGGCGCAGTCGGGAACCACGCTGGTTGTGGTGACGCACGAGATTGGGTTCGCCCGGGAAGTGGCGGATCAGGTGGTGTTTATGGTCGATGGCAAAATTGTCGAACAGGGCAGCAGCGAGCAGGTGCTGAATCATCCACGCCACACGCGCACCCAGCAGTTCTTGTCGAAAGTGCTGTGAACTTGCAGGGAAAGATAGGCAGGCCTGCATAGACTGACGAATGCTGCTCTACACTTAGGGTTTTAACTTTGGGGGGGTGCAGCATGATTAAGGTCTATGGGGTGCCGGGCTGGGGATCGGCCATCAGTGAAGTGATGCTCACACTGGCGGAGATCCCTTACAGCTTTATTGATGTGGATGGTTTTGACCGCGACGGGCCTTCGCGGGAGTTGCTTAAAAAAATGAATCCGTTGTGCCAGGTGCCCACACTGATACTGGAAAATGGTAACGTGATGACGGAAACGGCGGCGATCGCCCTGATGATCCTCGATCGTTGTCCTGAACTTGCGCCACCCGTTGGGCACGCTGAGCGCCAGCAGTTTCAGCGTCTGTTGATATGGCTGGTGGCAAATGTCTATCCAACGTTTACCTATGCCGATTATCCACAACGCTGGGTACCAGACGCCGCGGCGCAGTTGAAAAAGAACTGTATTGAGTACCGCAAATCGCTTTATATGTGGCTGAACGACCAGCTAAGCGCTGAGCCGTACGCGTTTGGCGATCAGCTAACACTGCTGGACGTTTATATTGCCGTTATGCGCACCTGGGGGCCAGGGCATGACTGGTTTCAGGACAACACGCCCAATATCAGCGCCATCGCTGACGCGGTTTGCCAGCACCCGCGACTGCGTACTGTACTGAAAAATAATAAGATTATTTGAAAAAAAACGCTGTTCCGCAGGAGTGCAAATCCCGGAACAGCGGGCGAACTATCGCCATAAGCTTACATTACGCGACGGACGGGCTCAGCGTAATACGATCCAGTGGCCCCACGATAAACAGATAAGAAATCAGGCCAATCAGCCCCATCGAACCGACGTACAGAATGGCGTAATCGAAGGACTGGGTATTCGCCAGAATGACGCCGATCACCAGCGGCGTGATAATACTCGCCATATTGCCGCACATATTGAATACGCCGCCAGCAATGCCGAGCACTTCTTTTGGTGAAGTATCGCTAAGTACGCACCATCCCAGATTGCCAAAGCCTTTGGCGAAAAATGCCAGACTCATCGCCGCGATAACCACAAATTCTGACGAGGTGTAGTTAGCGATAACGATGACACAGGAAAGTAACATTCCGCAGATAACGGGTAGCTTACGAGCAACCGTCAGGCTGTAGCCGCGCTTTAATAGCCAGTCTGAAAAAACGCCCCCTAACAATCCACCGATAAACCCGGCAATAGCAGGAATACTGGCGACAAACCCCACTTTAAGGATCGACATTCCTTTAGCCTGATACAGATAGGTAGGAAACCAGGTCAGGAAGAACCAGGTGATTGACGTCACGCAGAACTGCCCGATGTAAACGCCAATCATCATGCGGTTGACGCAGACGCTTTTTATTTGCGCAAAGGTAATCTTCTGTGGCTCTTTTTTATTTCCCAGCGACGGTTCGCCACCGCCTTCCCGGATATAGTCAATTTCCTGCTGGTTTACCTTCGGATGATGCATAGGATCTCTGACTTTTACCAGCCAGAAGATGCCAAGAATAACGCCAATCGCCCCAATGTAATAAAAAACAAAGTGCCAGCTGAGATTATGCAAAATAATCGTCATTAACGGTGTAATTACCCCTAACGAGATATATTGCGCGGCCTGGTAAACTGAGGTGACAAATCCTCGTTCGTTATTAGGAAACCACTGCACGCTTAATCGGCTGTTGGCAGGAAAGGCCGGAGCCTCAATGGCACCCATCAGTAAACGTAAGATTATCAATACCACAAGTGGACTGGCGTACAGATAAATGGTGCCCTGAAACATTGTCACCAGCGACCAGCCAATCAGGGCGCAGCCGTATACCAGACGAGAACCGTAGCGATCAAGTAGCCAGCCGCCAGGCAATTGCATAATGACATAAGAAATACCGAAGGCAGAAAAGGCCAGCCCCATTGCTTCGGGATCAAAACCTAATTCTTTGCTCATAATCGGAGCCACGACGGATAACGTCGCGCGATCGGCGTAATTAAATACGGTGGCAAGAAACAGAAATATCAAAATACCGTAACGCACTTTTGTGCGCTTTATTATTGTGTTCATCACCCACTCCTTTCATAAGGTTGAGAGCGTTTCTGTAGGGAAGAGGGCGGGTATTACTTACCCGCCAAATAAATTAAGGACGTTTACCAAACTCGCAGGTTAATTGCGTCCAGCGACGTGTCTGCTCGCTGATGCTGAACCCCAGACCGTGACGGTCGGAAACCCACATCCGCCCATCGCGTAGCTCAAGCTGTTCATTAAATAACGGGTTCAGCCATTCGAAATGTTCCAACCATGGCTCAAGCGGGTAAGCGGCGGACAGATGCAGGTGAACTTCCATGGCAAAGTGCGGAGCCAGTTTGCGACCGTGTTTCGCCGCCAGGTCCATAATTTTCAGAAACGGTGAAATTCCCCCCACACGCGGTGCATCGGGCTGCACAAAATCACTGGCATTACCGAGGATCAGCTGTTCATGTTCGCGGAAACTGGTCAGCATTTCACCGGTAGCAATCGGGGTATCAAGCGCGGCGGCCAGTTGGGCGTGACCTTCCACATCGTAGGCATCCAGCGGCTCTTCAATCCAGATCAGATTGAACTGCTCCATTTTTCGTCCCATACGAATGGCGGTTTCTCGATCCCACTGCTGATTGGCATCGACCATCAGCGGGAAGTCATCGCCCAGCGCTTCACGCACCGCGGTTAAGCGGCGAATATCCTCGGCGCAGTTTGGCTGACCAACCTTGAGTTTGATGCCGCCAATGCCGTTTTCACGGGAAATAACGACGTTTTTGAGCACCTGATCCAGCGGCGTATGCAGGAATCCGCCGGAGGTGTTGTAACACTGCACGGAGTCCCGGTGTGCACCCAATAGCTTTGCCAGCGGCAACCCTGCACGCTTGGCCTTCATATCCCACAAGGCGATATCGATAGGGGAGATAGCCTGAACCGCCATGCCGCTGCGCCCTACGGAAGCTCCAGCCCACAGCAGCTTGGTGTAGATCTTGTCGATATCGTTTGGATCTTCGCCTAACAGGTTATCGGCAATTTCTTTGGCATGAGCATAGATTCCCTGGCCGCCAGCCCGTTTGGAGTAACTAAATCCAACGCCTTCAAACCCGTCGCGACTGCGGATCTCCGCGATAATAATGGCAACTTCGGTTAGGGGTTTCTGGCGACCGGTCAGCACTTTGGCATCGCTCACGGGTGTTGCCAGAGGAAGGAAAGCCAGGGACAGCTTAACCCACTCGATACGGTCGCCGGTTTCAGCCGCGGTTTTTGCATTGGCTGATTTGGCATACGTTACGGCATCGGAATTCGCACTTAATGACATTTTAATCTCTCCTGGTGATAACAAATGATTGCGCTAACATTTTTAGTGTTAGCGCAATCATTGCGCCAGCGAATTGAATGCGTTTTGAACAATCGCTCACAAATACTGAGACAAAAGGGCAGTAACTTGTAAACAGCATCACATTCCAATACTTTATGGGTAAATGCACAAGTCATTATGATGGCGCTATCATTTAAGATAGCGCTAATTAACTAAGCTGCTGTTTTCTCAGCGTTATCGTAGAGGGGCGCTGGCAATAGCCGAAATCATGATGAATAATGCCAGGATAAATCAGCGATTTTTGACAAGGGCATCGACAGTGAAAAATCCCAGACCTCCGCGCGCACCCACGCTGGAAGATGTTGCCCGTACCGCGGGATTGTCGCCCATGACGGTGAGCAGGGCGTTGAATACCCCGCAACTGGTGCGCCCGAGAACAGTAGAGAAAGTGATGCAGGCGGTACGCGCCACTGGCTATATTCCCAACGCGCTGGCCGGGGGGCTGGCGTCGCGTCGCAGTAAGCTTATCGCTGTGGTTGTCCCACAAATTAACAACAATATGTTTGTCGATACCATCCAGTCATTAAGCGATGAACTGGCTGAACGCGGATACCACATCTTGCTCTGCGTGTCGGGTTATACGCCGCAAACAGAGGCTGAGCTGGTGGCGACGCTGCTTTCTCGTCGCCCGGATGGTGTAGTGCTCACCGGTATCCATCATACCGCCGAGCTGAAAAAGGTGATTCTTAATGCGGCCATCCCGGTCGTGGAAATATGGGATTTAACGCCAACGCCCATCGATATGCTGGTGGGGTTTTCGCATGAAAAAGTCGGGCAGGCGGTAGCAGACTATTTGCTGGACAAAGGGTATCGCCGTCCTGGTTTGCTATGGACCGCCGATCGCCGGGCAGGCCAGCGTAAACAAGGACTGTGCGATGCGCTGAGTCGTCATGGTATCGCGGCTGGCGCACAGGTGGATGTCCCGCTTCCTGCCTCTCTGGCATTGGGGCGTAGCGGGTTGGCACAGCTATTGGCTGAACGCGCGTTTGATGTCATCGTCTGTAGCTCAGATACGTTAGCTCAGGGGGCGATCATGGAAGCCGAAAGCCGTGGTCTACGCGTGCCGCAGGAATTAGCGGTAATCGGTTTTGGCGATCTCGACTTTGCCGCCAGTAACCGACCTGCCATCACCACCGTCAGCGTCGACAGACGGGCTATTGGACAACGCGCCGCCTCTCTGCTTGCCGATCGTATCGAACAAATTCCGCGTGAAGACGATATCATTGATGTTGGATTTCACCTGGTGGAACGAGAATCCGCATAAGTTACCTGCATCCCAACACAATAAGGAATCTGCTATGCCGCACGTCGATATCAAATGTTTTCCTCGCGACCTGAACGACGAACAAAAATCCGCGCTGGCGGCGGATATTACCGACGTCATTATTCGTCATTTGCAAAGCAAAGACAGTTCAGTGAGCGTGGCGCTTAATGAAATTGAGCCCGAGGCGTGGCAGGGCGTGTGGGATGTGGAGATTGCGCCACAGATGGCCAGGTTGATTAAAAAACCCGGCTACAGCATGTAAGAAAAAACGGGCGGAAAATCCGCCCGTTTTGTCGTGCCATTATTCAGCTGCTGTTATGAGTTTTCCACTGGTGACAAACGTTCCGGCCCCAAGGTGATGCAGGGTATTGAGCTTGCCATCATCAAACTGCCAGCGTCCTTCCACGAAGGCTCGCTCATCAGCGGCAGCCGAGACCACTTCACCAAACAGCGTGTCATATTTTTCCTGTGCCGCAGTGGCAGGCAACAGGCGACACTCCATCCAGGCCAGACATTTTGCTTCAATCAGCGGTAAACCCAGTACCGGTCCCTGCACCACGGGAATGCCGTAGCAGTTGAATTTATCTTCCACCCGACCGGAAACGCTGCCTACGGCCCAGGTCCAGTTGGCGGCGGCGACGCCCGGAATAACGATGCCGAATTTGCCGCTACGTTCAATGAGCTCACGTGACCAGGCGGTCTTGTCGACAACAATCGCGATCCGCGGTGGTTCAAACTCCACGGGCATTGACCACGCGGCAGCCATCACATTTCGCCGCTCGGTATGCTCATCCCGGCTGGTGATTAATATCGTTGGGCCGTGATTTAGCAACCGACTGGCATGTTTTAATTCGATCGGACGAAAATGGCTCATGGATGCTCCTTGGCTGAGAGATAACACACCACAATAAACATAGATATTAACGGTATTAGCGATTTTGTCGCCTCGTCTGGAGGAACAACGCACAAAATCGACGGCGCAAAATTAAAAATGCGCTATAAGTACTGCATTAATCGAACAGGAACTCCGTATGACGCCTTTTTTAACCGCTTATTTTGCCCGTATTGGCTGGTCAGATTTGGCCAGGGTCAACATTGAAACCTTACGGGCGCTGCATTTACTGCACAACGCCGCCATACCTTTTGAAAACCTGGATGTATTGCTTCCAAGAGAGATGCAGCTTGACGATTTGTCTTTGGAGGAGAAGCTGGTGACGGCGCGGCGCGGCGGCTATTGTTTTGAACAGAACGGAGTATTTGAGCGGGCGCTACGCGAAATCGGTTTTACCGTACGCAGTCTGCTCGGACGTGTGGTACTGGCGAACCCGTCAAGCCTGCCACCACGCACGCATCGTCTGTTGCTGGTTGAGTTGCAGGGAGAGCAGTGGATCGCCGACGTTGGTTTCGGCGGGCAGACGCTGACGGCGCCGATTCGTCTGCAGGCGAATGTTGAGCAGAAGACACCACACGGCGTGTATCGGCTGATTCAGGAAGGTGAAGACTGGATCCTACAGTTCTGTCATCACGAACACTGGCAATCAATGTACCGTTTCGACCTGGTCGTCCAGCATCAGAGCGATTATCTGATAGGCAACTTCTGGTCCGCTCACTGGCCGCAATCACATTTTCGCCATCATTTGCTGATGTGTCGTCATCTGCCCGACGGCGGGAAATTAACGTTAACCAATTTTCATTTCACCCATTATCAGGATGGACACGCGGTAGAACAGATTAATCTGCCTGACGTCCCTAGCCTGTATGCCTTGTTGCAGGAGCGGTTTGGCCTGGGCGCGGATGACGTGAAGCATGGGTTTACCCAGGATGAGCTGGCGACGGTAATGGCGGCGTTTGATACGCATCCGGACGCGGGGAAATAGGGGCATCGGAATTAGTGCCGGATTGGCGTAATCGCCTTACCCGGCCTACGGGAACAATTAAAAATCTATCGCCCATTCTGCGTGAAACAGGATCACCGCCGAACCGGTAATGGTGACTTTTTCTGGCTGGTTATCACGGATAGTCACCGTCACATCAACAATACCGTCGCGCCCGAGCGCACGGCCCTGATGTCCCTGAACACGTAACGTTTTCCCATCATGCGCCATCTGCCCATGGTGAACCAACCACGCGCCCATTGGACCGTTGGCATTGCCGGTAACCGGGTCTTCCACAATCCCAATTGCAGGCGAAAACATGCGGCCATCGGTGGCGTTTTCGCCCGGGCGGATTTGAAAAGGAAAGAAGCCGTTACAGCCAATTTGTTGGCTGATGGCTGTCAAAGCCTGCAAATCAGGGGAAAGGGCGTCGAGGTCCACCTCGGGCTTAAGCGGAATCATCACTTTCGAATGCCCGGTGGTAGCAACCTGAATCGGCAAGCCTGCCAGCATATCGTCTTCGCTCAGGTGTAGGGCCTCGATAATCGCACCACGAATAGCCCCTTCCAGCGGAGGTTCAAATCCGGGTACGCCTTGCTCAAGGCTAATACGATAGTCATTCCCGGTAGCTTCGATATCCACCCGATGACGACCAGCCAGCGAGGTTTGCCAGACTGTACTGTTGCCCAAGCCAAGCACGTTTGCCCGCACATAATGTGCAGCGACGGTAGCATGCCCACAGATAGGAACTTCGACCGTCGGCGTGAAATAGCGGATGCGAACATCGCTGTCGTCGCTGGTCAGCAGGAAAGCGGTTTCCGAATGACGCAGCTCGCGAGCAATGAGTTGCATCTGCGCTTCGCTCAGTCCGTCAGCATGCAAAACCACGCCTGCTGAATTGCCGCGAAAGGGTACCGAGGTAAAGGCATCGACGTGGTAAACCTGTGGTTTCATTAACGTTCTCCCTGGAATGGAGAAGCATCATAACGTGCAAAATACCGGATGGCGATGATCGCTATCTTATCCGGCCTACGGTACCTGGTTGTAGGCCGGATAAGGTGTGTCGTCACCCGACATTTCAATGCGGATTTATCGGCGTGAACGCACTATTTGATAGCGGCGGGTAAAGTACTCAAACGGCGCGCTCCACACGTGAACCAGGCGCGTGAACGGGAACAGCAGGAAGATAGTCATCCCCAGAACCAGATGCACACGGAAAATCAACGCCACGCCATCCAGATGCGCAGACGCGCCGCCCTGGAAAGTCACTACCGACTGCGCCCAACCTACCAGTTTCAGCATTTCACTGCCGTCAGGATGCTGCGCAGAGAATGGGATGGTGGTTAAGCCGAGGATACACTGAATCAGCAGTACGCAGAGGATCAGGATATCGGCAGTGGAGGAGGTTGCACGAATGCGCGGATTGGTCAAACGACGTACCAGCAAG
The DNA here is from genome assembly GCF_013784065.1 of Citrobacter sp. RHBSTW-00599. Classification (NCBI taxonomy): domain Bacteria; kingdom Pseudomonadati; phylum Pseudomonadota; class Gammaproteobacteria; order Enterobacterales; family Enterobacteriaceae; genus Citrobacter; species Citrobacter sp. RHBSTW-00599. Next base: position 2,597,507 of record NZ_CP056717.1, read on the forward strand.
CCAGCGCCACCGACCAGCGTCAGCACGCCACAGAGCCCACCGGCGATCATCGCCATCTGCTGCTTCACCGCAATCGGCAGGAACCAGGCATACATCCAGTGCGGGGTTAACATGCCAAACAGGTGCCCGAAAAAGATCCCCAGAATGCCGATGTGGAACAGGTTTGACCATAACACCATGCCGCGTTTGTCCAGCATCTGGCTGGAAGAGGCTCGCCAGGTGTATTGCCCGTAGTCATAGCGTAGCCAACTGCCGAGGATAAACACCGTGCCACAGAGGTACGGGTAGATATCGTAAAAAAAGACGTTCAGGTACTGTATCATTTCGGGCCTCCCGCGCTGACGTCGACATACTGAGGTGCCACGTCCTGGCTAAAGCGTCGTTGATAGTTTTGTAACGGTGAACTGTCACAGGCGGTGGCGTTATCCTCGATAAACTTCACCTGTTCCTCTTCCCAGACGGCATCCAGCGCCTGTCGGGTATCGTCGCGGGTTTCCGTGCCAACCTGTTTAGTGACACTGTCACTTGAAAGAGGGCTTCCGGCAAGCAGTAGCAGGGCGTCAAACAGTTGATACCACGGCGTATCACGCTGTTTCAAACGCCCCCCCAGCAGCGCCAGAATTGGTGCGACGTTCTGCAATCCTTCTTTGGCCTCCGCTTCCGGCAACACGCTTAAGTACTCAAGATACAGCGGCAGATGATCCGGCAGTTCGCGGCAGTCGAGCTGCAGTCCGACCTTTTCGTACTGCGCCAACAGATCAACCATCGCCTGGCCCCGATCGCGAGACTCGGCGTGCACGTGCTCAAACAGCAGCAGAGAGGTGGCCCGGCCCCGGTCAAATATCTCACACCATTCGGCTTGTTTATCCAGTAATGGCGCATTGAGCAGCCCCAGGCTAAATTCGGTAAGCATTGGGGCATCGCTGGCCACAAGCGCCAGCGCCTCGTCTTTACACTCCCACAGCAACTCGTCGGGATATTCCATCAACAGGCCGATAACCTTCAGGATTTGCATTATTCACCCTCCGCTTTATCGCGCACTTCGGTGATGTCGATGGCGTCAATACGACTGCTGTTAAACAGGTTGAATTTGGTATCTGAGCCATGGCAGCCGTCGCCAAAGGTAAATCCGCAACCGTTTTTCTCCGGGAACGCATCACGCGCCATTTCACGGTGGCTGGTCGGGATCACGAAGCGGTCTTCATAGTTGGCGATGGCCAGATAGCGATACATCTCTTCAACCTGTTCAACGGTCAGACCCACTTCCTCTATTGCGCGGGTGTCCGTAACGCCTTCTACGGTTTGCGAACGCATATAATGGCGCATGGCCATCATTCGTTTTAGCGCGCGCAGCACCGGACCGGTATCGCCCGCGCTAAGCATGTTGGCAAGGTACTGAACCGGAATTCGCAGTGATTCAACCGCTGGCAGAATGTTGCCATTGTGCGGCAGTCCCCCCGCGTCAGCGACCGACTGAATCGGCGACAACGGCGGTACATACCAGACCATCGGTAGGGTGCGGTATTCCGGGTGCAGCGGCAGCGCCAGCTTCCAGTCCATCGCCATCTTGTAAACGGGCGAACGTTGGGCCGCTTCGATGACGTTGTGCGGAATACCTTGTTTTAACGCCTCTTCAATGACCGCCGGGTCGTGTGGATTGAGGAACACATCGCACTGACGCTCGTAGAGATCGGTCTCATGCTCGGTGCTGGCTGCTTCTTCGATGCGGTCGGCGTCATACAGCAATACGCCAAGATAGCGGATGCGTCCCACGCAGGTTTCCGAACATACCGTCGGCTGGCCGGATTCAATACGCGGGTAGCAGAAAATGCACTTCTCTGATTTACCGCTCTTCCAGTTAAAGTAGATTTTTTTGTACGGACAACCGCTGATGCACAAGCGCCAGCCGCGACATTTATCCTGGTCGATCAACACGATGCCGTCTTCTTCACGCTTATAGATGGCACCGCTCGGGCAGGTGGCGACACAGCTTGGGTTCAGGCAGTGTTCGCACAAGCGCGGTAAATACATCATGAAGGTGTTTTCGAATTGCCCGTACATCTCCTTTTGCATTTTCTCAAAGTTACGGTCGCGGGCACGTTTTGAGAACTCACCGCCGAGCAACTCTTCCCAGTTAGGGCCCCAGATAATCTTGTCCATCCGTTTGCCATCTATCAGCGAACGCGGACGTGCGGTGGGCTGATTCTTGCTTTCCGGCGCGCTATGCAGATGCTGATAATCGTAGGTAAAGGGTTCGTAATAATCATCGATTTGCGGGATCACTGGGTTAGCAAAAATTTTGGTGATAACGCCCATCTTGCCGCCCAGGCGCGGCCTTATCTTCCCGTTAACATCGCGAATCCAGCCGCCTTGCCACTCTTCCTGATCTTCCCAGTTTTTCGGATAGCCAATGCCTGGCTTGGTCTCAACGTTGTTAAACCACGCATATTCCATCCCTTCACGTCCGGTCCAGACGTTTTTACAGGTGACGGAGCAGGTGTGGCAGCCGATGCACTTATCCAGATTAAGAACCATGCCTACCTGTGAGCGTATTTTCATTTTTTCGCCTCCTGTACCTGATCGCGACCTTCATCATCCAGCCAGTTAATATTTTTCATTTTTCTAATCATGATGAACTCATCGCGGTTAGAGCCGACCGTGCCGTAATAGTTGAAGCTGTATGCCAGTTGCGCATAGCCGCCGATCATGTGCGTGGGTTTCGGGCAGACGCGGGTGACTGAGTTGTGGATCCCGCCGCGCATACCAGTGACTTCCGAGCCAGGGATATTCATGATTCGCTCCTGAGCGTGATACATCATGGTCATTCCCGGCGGCACGCGCTGACTCACCACAGCCCGCGCGGTGAGCGCGCCGTTGGCGTTAAAGGCTTCAATCCAGTCGTTATCCTCAATGCCCAGCTCTTTAGCATCGGTCTCACTGATCCAGACAATGGGGCCGCCGCGCGACAGCGTCAGCATCAGCAGGTTTTCGCTGTAGGTAGAGTGGATCCCCCATTTCTGATGCGGAGTCAGGAAGTTGAGCGCTTTTTCCGGGAAGCCGTTAGGCGGAACTTCGCGCATATTGCTGACGCTACGGGTATCGATAGGCGGACGATATGCCACCAGACTTTCACCAAACGCTCGCATCCACGCGTGATCCTGGTACAACTGTTGGCGACCGGACAGGGTTCGCCACGGGATCAGCTCGTGGACGTTGGTATAGCCTGCGTTATAGGAGACATGTTCACTTTCCAGCCCGGACCAGGTGGGGCTGGAGATGATTTTGCGCGGCTGCGCCTGAATATCGCGAAAACGGATTTTCTCGTCTTCTTTGTTCAACGCCAGATGCGTATGGTCGCGTCCGGTCATCGCTCCCAGCGCTTCCCAGGCTTTCACCGCCACCTGACCGTTCGTTTCCGGTGCGAGGGCGAGGATCACCTCAGACGCATCCAGCGCGGTGTCTATCAGTGGTCGGCCTTTCGCCGGACCTTCGCGTTTGGTGTAGTTCAGCTTGCCGAGGAAATCGACCTCCGTCTGGGTATTCCACGTAATACCTTTCCCGCCGTTACCGAGCTTGTCCATTAGCGGACCGAGCGAAGTGAAGCGTTCGTAGGTGGCGGGATAGTCACGTTCCACGACGGCAATATTGGGCGCCGTTTTCCCCGGGAGGAGATCGCATTCGCCTTTACGCCAGTCCTGAATGTCAAACGGCTGCGCCAGCTCTGCCGGGGAGTCGTGTTGCAGCGGTTGTAATACCACATCCGTTTCTTGCCCAAGGTGCCCGACGCAAACCTCAGAGAAGACTTTGGCGATGCCTTTATAAATTTCCCAGTCGCTCTTCGATTCCCACGCAGGATCGACCGCCGCCGACAGCGGGTGAATAAACGGATGCATATCCGAGGTGTTCATATCGTCTTTTTCATACCAGGTGGCGGTCGGCAAAACGACATCGGAGAACAGGCAGGTACTCGACATACGGAAATCGAGCGTTACCAGCAGATCAAGCTTGCCCTCTATCGCCGCGGACTGCCATTCCACCTCTTCAGGTTTAATACCTTCGCTTGAACCGAGCGCTTCCCCCTGGATCCCGCTTTCGGTACCCAGCAGATACTTGAGCATGTATTCATGCCCTTTACCGGAGGAGCCGAGCAGGTTAGAGCGCCAGACGAAGAGATTACGCGGATGGTTGTTACCACTATCCGGCTGCTCGCAGGCAAAACGAATTTCACCCGATTTCAGCGCCTGTGCAGTGTATTGTGCAGGCGACACTCCCGCTTGTTCTGCCTTTACTTTGACGGTCAGCGGGTTGAGGTTGAGCTGCGGCGCGGACGGCAGCCAGCCCATTCTTTCTGCACGTACGTTAAAGTCGATCAAATGTCCGCTAAACTTCGACGCGTCAGCCAGCGGAGAGAGGAGTTCCTGAGCGGTGAGTTTTTCATAACGCCACTGGCTGGAGTGATTGTAGAAAAACGAGGTGCTGTTCATCTGACGCGGCGGGCGGTTCCAGTCCAGCGCAAAGGCCAGCGGCAACCAACCAGTTTGCGGACGCAGTTTCTCCTGACCCACATAGTGCGCCCAGCCGCCGCCGCTTTGTCCCACACAACCGCAGAACACGAGGATGTTAATCATTCCACGGTAGTTCATATCCATGTGATACCAGTGGTTGACGCCAGCCCCGAGGATAATCATCGAACGGCCATGCGTTTTGTGCGCCGTATCGGCAAACTCACGGGCGATTTGTTCGATATGACGGCGAGGGACTCCAGTAATTTGCTCTCCCCAGGCCGGGGTGTAGGCTTTCACTTCGCTGTAATCTTGCGCGCTATGAGCGTCATCCAGACCGCGGTCGAGGCCGTAATTCGCCAGCACCAGATCATAAACGCTTACCACCGGGCAACGGCTGCCATCGGCGAGGGTAAGATGTTTTACCGGCAGTTGACGAATCAGCACGGGTTCCTGTTTCACGCTGCGAAAATGTGGGTTTTCGTTGCCGCCAAAGTAGGGGAATGCCACGCCGGTCACTTCATCATGCTGACCGAGCAACGAGAGGGAAAGTTCTGTTTCAGCGCCAGCCGCCAGTGGCTCCAGGTTCCATTTACCTTTCTCGCCCCAGCGAAAACCGATAGACCCGTTCGGGACCACCAGTTCGCCAGCAGTGTTAAAGGCCACGGTTTTCCACTCCGGATTGTTACTTTCGCCCAGACCATCGACAAGATCTGAGGCGCGCATCATGCGCCCTGGCACGTAGCTGCCATCTTCCCGGGCATCCAGCAAAACCAACATCGGCATATCGGTATAGCGACGACAGTAATTGATGAAGTAATCGCTTGGATTGTCGAGGTGGAATTCTTTCAGAATCACGTGGCCCATCGCCATCGCCAGGGCGCTGTCTGTCCCTTGCTTGGGGGCCAGCCACTGGTCGCACAGTTTGGCGACTTCCGAGTAATCCGGCGTAATGGCAATCGTCTTGGTGCCTTTGTAGCGTACTTCAGTAAAAAAGTGCGCATCCGGGGTACGGGTCTGCGGCACGTTTGACCCCCAGGCGATGATATAGCTGGAGTTATACCAGTCGGCGGATTCTGGAACATCGGTCTGTTCGCCCCAGGTCATCGGTGATGCAGGCGGTAAGTCGCAGTACCAGTCATAGAAGCTCAGGCAGGTTCCGCCCAGTAACGAAAGATAACGTGTGCCTGCGGCATAGGAGACCATCGACATAGCAGGGATCGGGGAGAACCCGGCCACGCGATCCGGGCCATAGGTTTTCACTGTCCAGACGTTGGCGGCGGCAATGAGCTGATTAAGCTCTTTCCAGTTGGAACGGATAAAACCACCGCGCCCGCGTACCTGTTTGTAGCTCTGGCATTTTTGCGGGTCGTTCATAATGGATTCCCAGGCCAGCACCGGATCGGGCTGGCGGGACAGGGCGTCGCGCCACAGTTCGATCAGACGTTTACGCACCAGGGGATACTTCAGACGGTTGGCGCTGTAAAGATACCAGGAGTAGCTGGCACCGCGCGGGCAGCCACGGGGTTCATGATTTGGCAGGTCAGGGCGGGTACGCGGGTAGTCGGTTTGCTGCGTTTCCCAGGTCACCAGTCCGTTTTTGACGTAGATTTTCCAACTGCATGAGCCGGTACAGTTAACGCCGTGGGTAGAACGCACAATTTTGTCGAACTGCCAGCGCTGACGATAGCTGTCTTCCCAGTCCCGGTTGGTGTGCATCACTTGCCCGTGCCCATCGGCAAACGTATCGCCCTTTTGTTTAAAGTAGCGAAAGCGATCGAACAGTTTACTCATGACATAACTCCTGCTTTGAGAATATTGCCGACGGTGAATCGAACGGTAGGCCGGATGGCGGTTAACGCCTTATCCGGCCTATCGAACTGTCCGATCCTGCGGTATCCATTTTGTTATTTTTTTTGTGATTTACGGCCATAGACCAGCCAGGTCACCAGCACGCAGACGATGTAAAACACGAGGAATATTTTCATTGCGCCCACCGGAGAGCCAGTCAGCGCCAGCGATGAACCAAACGCTTTGGGGATGAAAAAGCCCCCCACAGCGCCAATAGCAGAGATGAATCCCAGCGCGGCAGCGGTATCGGTTACCGCCTCACGTTGGGCCTGTTCTTCAGTACCACCGTGCAGCTTCACCCGGTATATGGTGATTTTGCGAAAGATCACCGCGATCATCTGGAAGGTTGAGCCGCTTCCCAGACCCGCAGTCAGAAACAAGCCCATAAACACCAGGTAGAAGGCGACAAAGTTTCCTTCGCCTGACCCAGGCAGGGTGAGGAACAGCAGGGCGCTAAACAACGCCATAAAGATGAAGTTAATTAACGTGACGCGCACACCGCCGAATTTGTCAGAGATCACGCCGCCTGCCGATCGCGCAAGAGCGCCGATGAAGGGGCCGAAGAACGCCAGTTGCAGGATATTCACGTCCGGGAACTGAGTTTTCGCCAGCATGGCAAAGCCTGCCGAAAAGCCGATAAATGAACCGAAGGTGGCGAGATACAGCAGGCTTAATAACCACAGATGAAAACGCTTGAGGACCGGCAACTGGGAAGCAATTGAGGCCTTCGAACTGGCAATATCGTTCATTCCCATGCCTGCTGCTAAGGTGGCTATCAGCAGTAACGGAACCCAAATCCATGCGGCATTGGCCAGCGACAATAACGAGCCGTCGGCTTGCGGTACGCCCTGTACGCCCAAAAAGGTAAAGATAGGCAGAAAGATCACCAGCGGCGCGATCAACTGCATCACGCTGACGCCAAGGTTGCCGAGACCACCGTTAACGCCTAATGCGCTGCCTTGTTTCGCTTTGGGGAAGAAAAAGCTGATATTACCCATGCTGGAGGCAAAGTTTGCGCCAGCAAAACCACACATCAGCGCAATGATAATAAATACGCCAAACGGAGTAGCGTTATTTTGCACGGCAAAACCGAGCCAGACGCAGGGAATAACCAGAATAATCGTGCTAAAAATGGTCCACCGGCGCCCACCAAATATAGGTACCATAAAGGAGTAGGGAACGCGCAATATTGCGCCAGAAAGAGAAGGCAATGCCGTTAATAAAAACAGTTGGTCAGTGGTGAAATTAAACCCAATTTTATTCAGATTGACGGCCACGGCGCTGAACAACATCCAGACGCAGAACGCCAGCAACAGACAACTTACTGATATCCAGAGGTTTCTGCGTGCAATATGCTTACCTTTGTTTTCCCAAAAGGCGGGGTTCTCCGGTTTCCAGTCAGTTAAAAGATAACGATTATTTTTCTCATTTGATGCTGACATATTATTCTCCATGCCCATGCCGTTCATGAAAAAGAAATAAACGCACACAGCGCCGCGCGAGTTCTTTTTAGAAACTATTGAAAAGTTTTGGGAATATTGACTGAAAGAATAGATAAAAAAGCGCAATAACGCGGCGTGATGAGGGAATTACATGTTGCTTAAGTGTTACCAATTGTAAAATTAAAAGATGTATTATTAATTCATCTATAACATCAATTAACTAACTCTAACGTAATCATACGATCCAAATGGCGTTCGAATGCAGGGTCGGCCATTTCCTCAATGCCTAAGACATAGATGCCATCCAGGCCGCAAACCAATGCGATTAAGCGCCAGGCCACCTCGGCCGCATCCGGTATTGCTGAGAATTCACCTGCACTCTGTCCTTGAGTGATGATAGCGGCGGTTTCTTCATGCCACATCCGCATGGTTAGCAGGTAGGCGCTTTTGATTTCCGGATCTTTATCCGCCAGGACCTGCGCTTCGCGCCACAGTTTAATGTAGGGTTCGAACCCGCCATCTTCGCTGCCCAACATAGCATGCAGTCGTTCGCGGAAGCTGGCGTTATCACTGACCTGTTCGGCATCCAGAAGGGTCCGTATCAGTTGCACAAACGCGAGGGATTTTAACTCACCCGCAGAGGTAAAGTGATGGTGTACCTGCCCGGTGGATACCTGAGCTTCCGTGGCAATACGCCGCACCGTCATAGCAGTAAATCCTTCCTCAAGCGCGACACGCATGGCCGCTTGCAGAATAACTTCCCGACGTTCGTCCCGATTCAGATAGCTCATCTTTCCTCCTGTACCCGTATAGCACGCAGTCTAACAAAAAGTTGGACATACGTTCAAATTTCCGTAGGATCGCTAAAGCTGGACACGTGTCCAGTTTCAGTTTCGTTAGGGAGTTTTATGTTTCGTCAGTGGTTAACGTTAGTCATTATTGTACTGGTCTACATCCCTGTTGCGATTGATGCAACGGTGCTGCACGTTGCCGCGCCCACGCTGAGTATGACGCTGGGTGCCAGTGGTAACGAGCTGCTGTGGATCATTGATATTTATTCTCTGGTAATGGCCGGAATGGTATTGCCAATGGGCGCGCTGGGCGATCGTATTGGCTTTAAACGTCTGCTGCTGTTAGGGGGCGGATTATTTGGCCTCGCATCGCTGGCCGCTGCCTTTGCCCACAGCGCGGGTTGGCTGATTGCCACCCGGGCCGTATTGGCGATTGGGGCGGCGATGATTGTTCCGGCAACGCTTGCGGGTATTCGCGCCACATTCGCTGAGCAACGGCATCGCAATATGGCGCTCGGCGTCTGGGCGGCCGTGGGTTCCGGCGGTGCGGCATTTGGCCCACTGGTTGGTGGGATGCTGCTGGAGCACTTCTACTGGGGATCCGTATTCTTAATTAATGTGCCGATTGTCCTGGTGGTAATGGCCTTAACCGCACGCTTAGTGCCGCGCCAGGCCGGACGTCGCGATCAATCGTTAAATTTCGGTCATGCAATAATGCTGATTGTCGCCATTCTGCTGCTGGTTTACAGCGCTAAAACCGCGCTGAAAGGGCATACGGCGACCGTTGCCATTACGTTGACGCTGTTAACCGGCGCGTTACTGTTGTGGCAGTTTGTCCGCATCCAGCTTGCCGCTTCCCGCCCGATGATAGATATGCGGCTGTTCACGCATCGCATCATCTTAAGCGGCGTTGTGATGGCGATGACCGCGATGATAACTCTGGTGGGTTTCGAGTTACTGATGGCTCAGGAGCTACAGTTTGTTCATGGTTTAACACCGTATCAGGCGGGACTGTTTATGCTGCCGGTGATGCTGGCAAGCGGCTTCAGCGGCCCCATTGCCGGTATGCTGGTGTCACGCTTGGGATTACGTTGTGTGGCAACGGCGGGTATGGCGCTTAGCGCCGTCAGTTTTTACGGCCTGGCGATGACAGATTTCAGTACTCAGCAGATTCAAGCCTGGATATTAATGGCTTTGCTCGGTTTCAGCGCCGCCAGTGCGCTGCTGGCCTCAACGGCGGCTATCATGGCGGCAGCCCCGGCAGAAAAAGCCGCAGCCGCGGGCGCCATTGAGACAATGGCTTATGAACTGGGGGCCGGGCTTGGGATCGCTATCTTTGGTTTGTTGTTGAGCCGCAGCTTTTCAGCCTCGATTCTGCCGCCTGTCGGACTTAATCCACAGGAGATAGAACGAGCCTCATCGTCAATGGGTGAGGCGGTGCAACTGGCGCACTCGCTCCCGTCGTCGCTGAGTGAGGCGTTGCTGTCGGCTGCTAAAGAAGCCTTTACCTGGTCGCACAGCGTGGCCTTAAGCAGCGCCGGCAGCATGCTTATCGTATTAGCGGTAGGAATGTGGTTCAGTCTGGCAAAGGTACAGCGTCAATAACTAATGGGCTAAATGACAGGGGTAATCCATCTCTTCGACTTCTTTTCCACTCAGTCGAGCGTATTGCCCCGTCAGCCTCCAGAACGCAGGCTGTGTTTCCGTATAGATCTCTGCCGCTAAAACCAGGCGGCGGCGATCCACCTCATTCAGCTCCAGCAGCGTCCACGGCACAAAATAACGATCGCTGCCCGTTAGGGTAAACCACAGCGGGCACCCGCATCCGGAACAGAAGAAACGTTCACCACGATTTGAAGAAGGAAAGTGCGAAGGTTCTGCTGAATCTGGCGACATCAGCGGCTGAGCGCTGGCTTCCAGATACATAGCGATGCCACCTGACCACTTCTGGCACAGCGTACAATGACAGGCATAGACATCCAGCATTTCGACGTCGACGGTAAAATGACTCTGCCCGCAAAGACAACGACCAGTGAATGTCTGCACGGCATACTCCTTATGACCGAGTCTACATTAAGAGAAAAAGCCAGCCCTGGAAGGACTGGCTTTGTATTCAGACTACAACAAAATTAGAACTGGTAGTTCAGACCAACAGCAACGATGTTGTCAGTGCTTACACCGGCAGCTCTTGTGAAGTTGTTGGCATCCAGCAGGTTGATTTTGTAATCAACGAAGGTGGACATGTTTTTGTTGAAGTAGTAGGTAGCACCCAGGTCTACGTATTCAACCAGATCCTGGTCGCCGTAACCGTTGATGTCTTTACCTTTAGACTTCAGGTAAGCAACGGACGGACGCAGACCGAAGTCGAACTGGTACTGAGCAACAGCTTCAAAGTTCTGTGCTTTATTTGCAATACCGATGATCTCAGTACCTTTAACAGTACCACCAAAGGTAGTCATGTTACGGGTTTCGGAGTAGGTGGTTGCCAGGTAGATGTTGTTCGCATCATATTTCAGGCCAGCAGCCCAAACTTCAGCGTTCTTACCGTCAGCTTTGAACTGACCGCTGTGGTTGTTCTGGGAGTCAGTACGGTCAGATTTCGCATAGGCTGCACCTACGCCGAAGCCATCGTACTCATAGGTAGTTGACAGACCGAAGCCGTCGCCGTTAGCTTCTTTGTCGGCGCTACGATCGTTTTTACCCTGGTACTGCAGGGCAAAGTTCAGACCTTCGACCAGACCGAAGAAGTCGGTGTTACGGTAGGTTGCAACGCCAGTAGTACGACCAGTCATGAAGACGTCAGTCTGGGTCCAGGTATCGCCACCGAACTCTGGCAGAACGTCGGTCCATGCGCCGATGTCGTAAGCTACGCCGTAGTTACGACCGTAGTCGAAAGAACCGTATTCAGCGAATTTCAGGCCAGCGAATGCCAGACGGGTTTTATCTTTGTCGGAACCCTGATCTTCAGAACGGTTGCCTTTGAATTCATATTCCCACTGACCAAAACCAACCAGTTGGTCGTTGATCTGAGTTTCGCCTTTGAAGCCCAGACGCGCGTAAGTTTTGTCGCCATCGCTGCTGGTATCGTTAGAGAAGTAGTGTTGAGCGTGAACTTTACCGTACAGGTCCAGTTTGTTTGCGTCTTTGTTATATACCTCAGCTGCGTTTACCGCACCTGCCGCCAACAGGCTAGTCACTGCCACTGCAACTAATTTAAGTTTCATTCTAAATAATCCTTATAATTATTTCTTGGTGTGTTTCCTAAACCATTGCTAAACGAAGGAGTTCGTCAATGGCAAACCATTTTTAAATGACGCAGTGGTATAAGTTCAATAATAAGTTTCATAATATTGCGAAATATTTGAAGTTGTGTGATCCAGATCTACATAATATAGCTGATTGTATTAATCTTAATATGTGACAGATCGGAATGGGTATATTTACATGGGGGACTATTGTGCGGACTATGATTTAAATGGCGTTAGTTTCGCAGGTGTAATATATACATGTGAAGAGATATAGATGACCGAGTAATACTTTCTGGCGTTAATTAATTTCCATATATTTAACATTTAATTAAAAAAATATAAACATAAACCGCAGTGGAATGAACAATTATTATTCATTAAATTGTCTAAAGTATAGCCGGATTTTATTTGTTTGTGATAAAACCCGACTTTTTTTCAGGCACGGCGTGTTGCCAGCCAGCAAAGCAGAGACCCCGCGCAGACCATCAGCGCTCCTTGCCAGAAGGATAGTGACAGCGGGGCACTGAGCAACACCGCGGCCAGCGCAGAGGACAGCACTGGAGTAAAATAAGACCCGACGGCCATAACGGTCACGTTGCCATGCAAAATGCCAATATTCCACGCGGCATAGGCAAATCCTAACGTTAATGCTGCAGTGAACATTTTAATCGTCACCGAAGTGCTGAAAACCATTTCCGGTTGAGGCGTAATAAAATAGTAAACCCACAAACTTGCCGCCGTTAGTAAAACGAACACGGTGATGCCGTTAAAACCTTTCGCATATTTATTGGTCACCGTGCAATACGTTGCCCAGATAAAAGCACCGAGAAAGGCAAGGAAATAGCTAAGCGGACTGCTGGCAACATTACTGATAATTTCTCCAGGATTGAGGCCGTTTTCGCCCCCCAACACCCAACAAACCCCGGTCAATGCGATGATTAATCCGGGAATCACCAACCAGGTTGTTTTTTGGCCATTAAATAAGATGGCGAATAATATTGTCAGACTTGGCCAGAGATAATTGACCATACCCACTTCAATAGCCTGGTGACGAGTGGCGGCATAGCCGAGGGCCAGCGCTAAGCATATTTCATAGCTAACAAAAAGCACGCTACCGGCGATTAAATATCGCACAGGAATTTTTCTGATATTTGGGAATCCGACGGTAAATATCAGCAACAGGCCGCTTAATGTAAAAATCATCGCCGCGCCGCCTGCCGGCCCCAGTCCTTCGCTTACCCCACGAATAAGCCCGACCATCGTGCTCCAGAGCACGATGGCAATAAGCCCAATTAACGTTGCTTTTTGTTTTGTCATGCTGGTTGTCTGTCCATGGTACTGGCAAAAATTAAGCTGAAATGTATAGCACCTTTACACCGTAGCGCGCTAATTAATTCCCTTTTGTCTACTCCCTTATGGGTACAAAGGTTAAGCGAAGTGCACTATTTAGTAGCGGAACCGTTTCGTTATTGATTTGACGCAAAAAAAATATGGATATAGCTGATAGTTTCGTCGCGAAGTTGTACATGTCATCTTTCAATCATGCCGCGCTGGCGCAATTTGAGAGATTTCCTGTACGAATCCCTGCAAAAAAGAGGAAAGCAATGGACGTCAGCCGCAGACAATTTTTTAAAATCTGCGCGGGCGGTATGGCGGGAACAACAGTAGCCGCTCTGGGTTTTGCACCCAAAATGGCACTGGCTCAGGCGCGAAACTATAAGCTGTTGCGCGCCAAAGAGATCCGAAACACCTGCACATACTGTTCCGTAGGTTGCGGGCTATTAATGTATAGCCTGGGAGATGGAGCAAAAAACGCCAAAGAGTCGATTTACCATATTGAAGGGGATCCGGATCATCCGGTGAGCCGTGGGGCATTATGCCCTAAGGGCGCAGGATTACTGGATTACGTGCACAGTGAAAACCGTCTGCGTTACCCGGAATATCGCGCTCCAGGCTCCGACAAATGGCAGCGTATCAGCTGGGATGAGGCTTTCACCCGTATCGCGAAGCTGATGAAAACTGACCGCGACGCCAACTTTATTGAGAAGAATGAGCAGGGCGTAACGGTAAACCGCTGGCTTTCTACCGGGATGCTGTGCGCATCTGCGGCAAGTAATGAAACCGGCATGCTGACGCAAAAATTTGTGCGCTCACTCGGCATGCTGGCAGTAGACAACCAGGCGCGCGTCTGACACGGACCAACGGTAGCAAGTCTTGCTCCAACATTTGGTCGCGGTGCGATGACCAACCACTGGGTTGATATTAAAAACGCCAACGTCGTGATGGTGATGGGCGGTAACGCCGCTGAAGCACATCCGGTGGGATTCCGCTGGGCGATGGAAGCTAAAAACAACAATGATGCCACGCTAATTGTTGTTGACCCCCGTTTTACACGTACAGCCTCGGTAGCGGATATTTACGCGCCAATTCGTTCCGGCACGGACATTACGTTCCTGTCCGGCGTCTTGCTGTATCTGATTGAAAACAACAAAATCAACGCTGAATACGTTAAGCATTACACCAACGCCAGCCTGCTGGTGCGGGATGATTTTGCTTTTGAAGACGGTCTGTTCAGCGGTTACGACGCGAAAAAACGCCAATACGATAAATCGTCCTGGAACTACCAGTTCGATGAAAACGGCTACGCGAAACGCGATGAAACGTTAAGCCATCCCCGCTGTGTCTGGAATCTGCTAAAACAGCACGTTTCCCGCTACACGCCGGATGTGGTGGAAAACATCTGCGGTACGCCAAAAGAAGACTTCCTGAAAGTTTGCGAAGTGCTGGCTTCCACCAGCGCAGCGGATCGCACCACCACGTTCCTGTATGCGCTGGGCTGGACACAGCATACCGTCGGGGCGCAGAACATCCGTACCATGGCGATGATCCAGTTGCTGCTCGGCAACATGGGGATGGCAGGTGGCGGGGTCAACGCTTTACGCGGTCACTCCAACATTCAGGGTTTAACCGACTTAGGGCTGCTCTCTACCAGTCTGCCAGGCTACCTGACGCTGCCGTCAGAGAAACAGGCCGATCTGCAAACCTATCTGGCTGCTAACACGCCAAAAGCGACGTTGGCCGATCAGGTGAACTACTGGGGCAACTACCCGAAATTCTTCGTCAGCCTGATGAAATCTTTCTACGGCAATGCGGCGCAGAAAGAAAACGACTGGGGCTTTGAGTGGCTGCCGAAGTGGGATCAGTCCTACGACGTCATCAAATACTTCAACATGATGGATAGCGGGAAAGTCACCGGCTACATCTGCCAGGGCTTTAACCCGGTCGCGTCCTTCCCGGACAAAAACAAAGTGGTGCAGTGCCTGAGCAAACTGAAGTATCTGGTGGTTATCGATCCGCTGGTGACCGAAACCTCTACGTTCTGGCAGAACCACGGTGAATCAAACGACGTTGATCCGGCTTCTATTCAGACCGAAGTCTTCCGTTTGCCATCCACCTGCTTTGCGGAAGAGGACGGCTCCATCGCCAACTCCGGTCGCTGGCTGCAGTGGCACTGGAAAGGTCAGGATGCCCCGGGTGAAGCCCGCAACGACGGCGAAATTCTGGCCGGTATTTATCACCGTCTGCGCGACATGTATCGCACTGAAGGCGGTAAAGCCGTAGAACCCGTGCTGAAAATGAGCTGGAACTATAAGCAGCCGGATGAACCGCACTCCGAGGAAGTGGCAAAAGAGAACAACGGCTATGCGCTGGAAGACCTCTATGATGCCAACGGTGTGCTGGTTGCGAAGAAAGGCCAGTTACTCAGCAGCTTTGCGCTTCTGCGCGATGATGGGTCTACGTCATCGTCCTGCTGGATTTATACCGGTAGCTGGACCGAGCAGGGCAACCAGATGGCCAATCGCGATAACGCCGACCCGTCAGGTCTCGGTAATACGCTGGGCTGGGCCTGGGCATGGCCGTTAAACCGTCGCGTGCTGTATAACCGCGCTTCGGCGGACCCGCAAGGTAAGCCATGGGATCCAAAACGCATGCTGATCCAGTGGAACGGCACGAAGTGGACGGGGAACGATATCCCGGACTTCAACACCGCAGCACCGGGCAGTGGCACCAATCCGTTTATTATGCAGCCGGAAGGGCTGGGTCGTCTGTTCGCTATCGATAAGATGGCGGAAGGTCCGTTCCCGGAACACTACGAGCCAATGGAAACGCCGCTGGGTACGAACCCGCTGCATCCGAACGTGATCTCCAACCCGGCAGCGCGTCTGTACGAAGCGGATAAGCTACGCATGGGTACAAAACAGGACTTCCCGCACGTCGGAACGACCTATCGTCTGACCGAACATTTCCATACCTGGACCAAGCACGCATTGCTGAATGCGATTGCCCAGCCAGAGCAGTTTGTGGAAATCAGCGAAACGCTGGCGGCAGCGAAGGGGATCTCCAACGGCGATCACGTCAAAGTTAGCAGCAAGCGTGGATTTATTCGCGCAGTTGCCGTGGTTACCCGTCGTCTGCGTACTCTGCACGTCAACGGTCAGCAGGTTGAAACGGTTGGGATCCCGATCCACTGGGGCTTTGAAGGAGTCGCGCGTAAAGGCTATATCGCCAACACCCTGACGCCGAATGTCGGTGATGCAAACTCGCAAACGCCGGAATACAAAGCGTTTTTAGTTAACATCGAGAAGGCGTAAGGGAGGCGAACATATGTCTATGGAAACGCAGGACATCATCAAACGGTCCGCAACAAACGCCATCACGCCGCCGCCTCAGGCCCGTGATTACAAAGCTGAGGTCGCAAAGCTGATCGACGTTTCCACCTGTATAGGCTGTAAGGCCTGTCAGGTGGCATGCTCAGAGTGGAATGATATCCGCGATGAAGTCGGCCACTGCGTCGGGGTGTATGACAACCCTGCCGATCTTAGCGCCAAGTCCTGGACGGTGATGCGGTTTACCGAAACCGAACAGAACGGCAAGCTCGAGTGGTTGATTCGTAAAGACGGCTGTATGCACTGTGAAGATCCGGGCTGCCTGAAGGCATGCCCGTCTGCCGGGGCTATCATCCAGTACGCCAACGGGATTGTTGATTTTCAGTCAGAGCACTGTATTGGCTGCGGCTACTGTATTGCCGGGTGTCCATTTAATATTCCGCGCCTCAATAAAGAGGATAACCGCGTATATAAATGTACGCTGTGTGTGGACCGCGTCAGCGTCGGGCAGGAGCCTGCCTGCGTGAAGACCTGTCCGACCGGGGCAATCCATTTCGGTACCAAGCAGGAAATGCTGGAAATGGGCGAACAGCGTGTGGCAAAACTGAAAGCACGTGGTTATGAACATGCCGGTGTCTACAACCCGGAAGGTGTGGGTGGCACGCACGTGATGTACGTTCTGCATCATGCCAACCAGCCGGAGCTGTATCACGGCCTGCCGAAAGAACCGCAGATCGATACCTCTATCAATCTGTGGAAAGGGGCGCTGAAACCGCTGGCCGCTGCCGGATTTATCGCCACCTTCGCCGGACTGATTTACCACTACATTGGTATCGGTCCGAATAAGGAAGTGGACGACGACGAGGAGGATCATCATGAGTAAGTCGAAAATGATTGTGCGCACGAAGTTTATCGACCGCGCCTGTCACTGGACGGTGGTGATCTGCTTCTTCCTGGTGGCGTTGTCGGGGATTTCGTTTTTCTTCCCGACTCTGCAATGGCTGACGCAGACCTTCGGTACGCCGCAGATGGGGCGCATTTTGCACCCGTTCTTCGGACTGCTGATCTTCGTGGCACTGATGTTCATGTTTGTACGCTTTGTTCACCACAACATCCCGGATAAAAAAGATATCCCGTGGCTGAAAAACATTGTGGAAGTGCTGAAAGGCAATGAACACAAAGTGGCGGACGTGGGTAAGTACAATGCCGGACAGAAAATGATGTTCTGGTCGATCATGAGCATGATTTTCGTGCTGCTGATCACCGGCATCATTATCTGGCGTCCGTACTTTGCGCAGTTCTTCCCGATGCAGGTCGTGCGCTATAGCCTGCTTATCCATGCGGCTGCGGGGATTATCCTGATGCACGCCATCCTCATCCACATGTATATGGCATTCTGGGTGAAAGGATCGATCAAAGGCATGGTCGAAGGGAAAGTGAGCCGCCGCTGGGCGAAGAAACATCACCCACGCTGGTATCGCGAAGTTGAACGACAAGAAGCGAAAAAAGAGAGCGAGGAAGGGGTTAACTAACTCCTGACGTGCCCTGATCGTAATGGCGCTACACCTGTAGCGCCATTTTTTTGCCAAAAAAACGTCATGTTTCTGTCATCTGCTGAACGTAAGGTATTGTCTTTCCAATAATAGAAGAGTTAAAAGACAATGCATCTGGTGAAAAAATTACTCGCAGTCAGCGTGTTTCTTTGTGCGTCCGCTCAGGCGCAGAACATCCTCGAATTTCCTCAGCCAGAAAATAACCCGGAAGAGTTTTATGCCGTAACCGAAATCCCGGCAGGTGGAATGATTAAATATGAAACCGACGCCAAAACCGGTTTTATCGTGGCCGATCGCTTCCAGTCAATGCCGGTTGCCTATCCCGCCAACTACGGTTCACTAACCCAGTCTTTAGCTGGTGACGGCGATCCGCTGGATGTTATCTTTTATACCCGCGCGCCGCTGGCCCCGGGAACGTTGATTAAGCTGCGGGCTATAGGCGTACTGAAGATGATCGACGGCGGTGAAAAGGACGATAAAATTGTCGCCGTTCCGGCCAGCAAAATTGACCCCACTTATGACAACATCAAAGAGTTAAGCGACCTGCCCAAGATTGAAGTTCAACGTCTGGAATCTTTCTTCCGCGTATACAAAGATCTGCCGGAAGGGCGCAAGAAGGTCGAATTAAACGGTTTCAATGACGCCGCTACGGCAAAGCAAGAGATCAAGCAGGCCTGGGATGCCTGGAAAGAGAAAAAACCGCAATAACAAAAGATAAGCCGGATGACGGGCCTACACGCGCATTTTGCTGACGTAGGCTGCCATCCGGCAATACGGTTTACTCCAGTTGTGAGTTCAGGCGCTCAATCTCCTCACGCCATTGCGCCTGTAACAGCGGCTTTTGATGTTTCGGCTTGCGGGCAAGATCGTCAGCCAGACGCTGCTCCAGCTCAAGAAGTTGTTCCAGCAATCCATCGCTGTCACCGCTTATTTCGACTCTCGCAACGACCACCGTTTTGGGAACGGTTATCTCCGAGGATGTTTCCCGAATACGCGCATTGACCGCGTCCAGATCGTGCCATTCACTGAGTTCGCCCTTGTCGATCAACCAAAACCGGTTACAGCTTTGGCTAATAAGCTGACGGTCGTGACTGACCAACAACACGCCGCCGTTATAGCTTTGCAGCGTTTCTGCCAACGCCTCTTTACCTTCCAGATCCAGATGGTTGGTCGGTTCATCGAGCATCAGCAGGCTGTAGCGCGCAAGCGTTAGCCCAACAAACAGCAGCCGGGAGCGCTCACCGCCGCTTAGGGAACTGATCCGCTGCGCGTGACGAACCCACGGAAAACCCGCGCTAATCAGCGCCATTTTGCGGATATCGGGCTGCGGAGCAAACGGCTCCAGCGCGTCAAATAACGAATCGTTATCTGCGAGTTGGTGCAGCGTCTGGTCGTAATACCCCAACGTAACACGCGGGTGCAACACCAGTGAAGGTGATGCCAGTTGTGAGTGAAACTGTTGCCAGATAAGCCTTAACAACGATGATTTCCCACAACCGTTGCGCCCGACAATCGCCACGCGATCGCCGCTTTTTAACCGGAGTCCGGCAATGGAAAACAGCGTATCGGCGTCGGGAGCAGGGGCCACGGACAGATTAGTCATCTCCAGCAAACGATCCGCACGCAGGGCATCTCCCTGCAATGTTAGTGTCCACTGACTTCCTGACGTCACTTCAGTCTGTACCTCTTTCAGGCGCTGTACCTGCTTTTCCATCTGCTTGGCCTTGCGGGAAAGATCTTCGTTGTCGTAGACCCGCCCCCAGGTAGCCAGCCGTTTGGCGCTGGCGGTCACCCGGTCTATCTCCTTTTGCTCAGCCTTATGGCGCAGAGCATCGCTGATGTCTCTTTCTGCCAGAGCCTGACGCGCCGCGCTACAGGGCAGATCGAAGGCATGAAGAGTTCGATCGCGCAGGATCCAGGTTCCGTGAGTCACCGCGTCTAACAGCTGCGGGTCGTGGGAAACCACCACAAAACTGCCAGACCAGTTTTGTAAGAACTGTTCCAGCCACAGTAATGTTGGCAAGTCCAGGTGGTTACCCGGCTCATCCAGCAGCAGCAGGTCAGGGTTTCGCATCAGCGCCCGCGCCAATAACAGACGCGTGTGTTGGCCGCCGCTCAGCGTGTGTGCTGTCAGAGATAAATTCTCCGGCGTGAACCCCATTTCGGCGAGCAGTGCTTCAACTCGCCACTGCTGACCTGCGCGTTCATGCTCGGGCAGTTGAGCCAGAACGGCTTCCTGCAGCGTGAGCGGCAGTATTTCGTCTGGGAGATGTTGTTCTACACGGGCGAGATGGCAGTGATTTGCCTGCGCGATAACCCCACTGGTCGGCGAAATTGTGCCATCGAGCAGTTTTAACAGCGTGCTTTTGCCGCAGCCGTTGTAACCGATAAGCCCGATGCGGTCGCCTTTTTTCAGGGTAAAGGAAAGATCGTCGAATAACGTGCCAAATGCCGTATCAACGTGTAAGGATTGTGCGGTTAGTAATGTGCTCATTGTTGCTTACTCAAGAGTTACAGGCGTAAAAACGCCTCGTCAAACATCGCTGACGATAACCCGGTAAGCCCGAGAGAAGGGGATTTAGAAGTTAGCTTCGCTCAAGCAGAAGTTATCGCAGCACGATACCGATAACGCTTGAGCACTGGCGATCACCAAAAGCATGTGAAACGATAAAACGTTCACAGTACAGCATAAGTATCCTCCTTATTATTTTCCAAATGTTAATCGATGGTGAAAGTGTAATCGTAAGTCACGCAGTCGCGCAAGTTCTGAGCGCCCGGCAGCAGAGTGCCGCCGGGCAAACCGTCAAATAGAGGTACGACGGTAGTCGCGGTATTCTGCCTGCCAGAAATTATCGTCAATCGCCTGTTGCAGCGCTTCGGCGGAGGTTTTCACCGCCACGCCTTGCTGCTGGGCCATTTTACCGACGGCAAACGCGATGGCGCGGGAAACGGTCTGAATATCTTTCAGCTCAGGTAACACCAGTCCTTCGCCGTTGAGCACCAGCGGTGAATACTGCGCCAGCGTTTCACTGGCTGACATCAGCATTTCATCGGTGATACGCGATGCGCCAGAAGCAATTACCCCCAGACCAATTCCCGGGAAGATATAGGCATTGTTACATTGGGCAATGGGATAGATTTTCTCTTTCCACAGTACCGGTGCGAACGGGCTACCGGTCGCAACCAGCGCGTTACCCTCGGTCCAGGCGATAATATCCTGTGGCGTGGCTTCTACGCGGGAAGTCGGGTTAGACAGCGGCATGACGATCGGACGCGGGCAATGCTTATGCATTTCGCGAATGATCTCTTCGGTAAACAGGCCAGTCTGTCCGGAAACACCAATCAGGATGTCCGGCTTAACGTTGCGTACCACATCGAGTAACGACAACACATCTTCTTGCGTATCCCAGTGCTGCAGATTTTCGCGTTTTTGCACCAGTTTGGTCTGGAAAGAGAGCAGGTTCGGCATCTTATCGGTTAACAGGCCGAAGCGATCGACCATAAACACGCGTTGACGCGCCGCTTCTTCGCTTAAACCTTCACGCTGGATTTGCGCGATGATCTGCTCGGCAATTCCGCAACCGGCGGAACCTGCCCCGAGGAAGACAATGTTCTGTTCGCTTAACTGGCTACCGGCCGCACGGCTGGCCGCAATCAGCGTGCCAACGGTCACCGCAGCGGTACCCTGAATATCGTCGTTAAACGAGCAAATTTCATCGCGATAGCGGGTCAACAGCGGCATGGCGTTTTTCTGTGCGAAGTCTTCAAACTGCAACAGCACGTCCGGCCAGCGATGCTTCACGGCCTGGATGAATTCATCGACAAATTCGTAGTATTCATCATCGGTGATACGCGGATTACGCCAGCCCATATACAGCGGATCGTTGAGCAGTTGCTGGTTGTTGGTTCCGACGTCCAGTACCACCGGCAGGGTGTAGGCCGGGCTGATCCCACCACACGCGGTATACAGCGACAGTTTACCGATTGGAATACCCATCCCGCCGATCCCCTGATCGCCAAGTCCCAAAATACGTTCCCCATCGGTGACAACGATGACCTTGATATTGTGGTTAGGAACGTTTTGCAGGATATCGTCCATATTGTGGCGGTTCTGATAAGAGATAAACACGCCGCGCGCGCGACGATAAATCTCGGAGAAACGCTCACAGGCCGCGCCAACCGTTGGGGTATAGATAACCGGCATCATCTCATCAAGGTGATTATGCACCAGCCGGTAAAACAGGGTTTCGTTGGTGTCCTGGATGTTGCGCAGGTAAATATGTTTATCGATTTCGGTTTTGAATCCCTGATATTGGATCCAGGCACGTTCAGCCTGTTCTTCAATCGTCTCGACCACTTCCGGCAGTAACCCCAGCAGGTTGAAGTTACGGCGTTCTTCCGCACTGAAAGCACTCCCTTTATTCAGTAAAGGGAATTCCAGCAGAACCGGGCCAGCGTAGGGGATGTAAAGGGAACGCAGTTTTTTAGTTTCGTTTTCCATGTCACTCACTCTTTTTTGAATAACCGTCCCTGGCACTCTTTATGATCGTATGTGGCCTGTCCGCCAGGGAAACGGCCGAAGTATAAAGCATTGTGAATGGGTTAAGGGGTTTTATAAGCAAAAACACCACTGCGGTTGCAATGGTGTTTATCTCGTTATTCAGTCAGACGTGCGAAAGGCTATTTGCCGTCAGCGCGGCGCTTTCTTCCGGTAGGATTATTGACCACGTTGGTTTTGTCACCTTCGGTCACGACTTTGCGTTGATTTGAGATTTTGTGGTCCAGTCCGAGAATATGACGGGCCTGACGGTTCGATTTCATTCTAACTCCTTAATCCTGTTACTGGTTTCAAGGGCGAGTCCGTATGAGAACGGACGAAATACAACCTGATAGAAAGCCGATGTTGAAAATAGCGGCTTTCTGGATGGTCGGTCATTTCAACTGAAAGGTCAATGCTTAAGCGGCAAATGAGAACTATCCCGTATGTGCCATGCTTTTTCTCAGCCGTCCTATACTTGTAACTCCAACGACAACACAGGAGAGCGGTAATGACTATCCATAAGAAAGGTCAGGCACACTGGGAAGGTGACATTAAGCGCGGTAAAGGTACCGTGTCGACCGAAAGTGGGGTGTTGAATCAGCAACCGTATGGGTTTAATACCCGATTTGAAGGGGCGAAAGGCACCAATCCTGAAGAGTTGATTGGCGCGGCGCATGCAGCCTGCTTCTCAATGGCGCTTTCGCTCATGCTGGGCGAAGCGGGTTTTACCCCAGATGCCATTGATACCACTGCCGATGTTTCTCTGGATAAAGTGGATGCCGGATTTGCTATCACCAAAGTCGCGCTACACAGTCAGGTGAGCGTCCCGGGGATAGATGCCGCCACGTTTGACGGCATCATCCAGAAAGCAAAAGCCGGCTGCCCGGTATCACAGGTACTGAACGCGGAAATCACGCTGGATTATCAGTTAACATCGTAAAGAAGGTGTGCCGGATGCGACGGGGTCTTATCCGGCACCAGATATCTTTATTGCGCCACCCAGCCGCCATCCATATTCCACGCCACACCACGCACCTGCGACGCCCCGTCTGAGCACAAAAATAGCGCAAGCTCACCCAACTGTTGCGGCGTGACGAATTCGTGCGACGGCTGTTTTTCCGCCAGCAGGGCGTCACGCGCGGCGTCAGGCTCAGCGCCTTCGGCAATACGTTTATCGATTTGCTGCTGGACCAACGGCGTAAGCACCCAACCGGGGCACAGCGCATTGCAGGTAATACCCGTCTGCGCGGTCTCCAGCGCAATGGTTTTGGTTAATCCCACCACGCCGTGCTTCGCCGCCACATAGGCGGATTTCTCTTTTGAGGCCACCAGGCCATGAACAGAAGCGATATTGATGATGCGTCCCCAGTTACGCGCACGCATGCCGGGAAGCGCCAGGCGAGTGGTGTGAAAGACAGAAGAGAGGTTAATGGCGATAATCGCGTTCCATTTATCAACCGGGAAGGTCTCCACCGGTGAAACATGCTGGATCCCGGCATTGTTGACCAGAATATCCACCCCGCCAAATTCGCTATCGGCATAGCGCATCATGTCGGCAATTTGCGCTTCATCGCTCAGGTCCGCGCCATGATAGCCTGGCGTTTTGCCATATTGTGCAATGGCATCTTTGGCGGCTTCCACATCACCAAATCCGTTAAGGATCAGGGTAGCGCCCGCTTGCGCCAGCACCTGTGCGATACCTAATCCAATACCGCTGGTAGAGCCGGTAACCAGAGCGGTTTTTCCCGTTAAGTTCATGATGATTCTCCTTAAACAATTCCGGTGGTGTAGAAGACGCCGATAACAAACAGCACGGCCAGACTTTTAATTACGGTAATGGCGAATATCCCGCCGTACGCCTGACGATGGCTAAGACCGGTTATGGCCAGCAGGGTAATGACCGCACCGTTATGTGGCAGGGTATCCATACCACCACTGGCCATTGACGCCACGCGGTGGAAGACCTCGAGGGGAATATTGGCGGCATGGGCGGCGGCAATAAAAGTGTCAGACATGGCGGCGAGGGCAATACTCATCCCGCCAGACGCCGAGCCGGTGATCCCGGCAAGCGTGGTGATGCTGATAGCCTCATTGAGCAGCGGGTCGGGAATGGCCGCCAGCGCTTTTGACAGCACAAGGAAACCTGGCAGGGCGGCGATCACTGCGCCAAAACCGTATTCTGATGCGGTGTTCATGGCCGCGAGGATCGCACCGCCAACCGCCGTTCGGCTCCCTTCCGCCAGGCGACCTTTAATGTTGCGATAGCCGAAGAGCACCACCAGCAGGATCCCAGAAATCAGCGCCGCCTCTACCGCCCAGATAGCGGTGATTTTACCGACTTCGGTGGTAATCGGTTTGGCAAGGCCCGGAAGTTCCAGTTGATGCGTAGCGCCATACCATTGCGGGATCCAGTGGGTAAATAGTAGGTTAAAAACGCCAACCAGGATCAGCGGAGAGATAGCAATTATCGGGTTCGGCAGGTTAATGTTATCCGGCGTTTCCGGCTCGTTTAACAGTTCAGTGCCGTACCCTTCATTCTTTGCCTGCGCTTTACGACGCTGGCGCTCGAGATAAACCAGACCGACAACGATGATAAACAGAGAGCCGATCAAACCCAGCCAGGGCGCGGCCCAGGCGTTAGTTCCAAAGAAGCTGGTCGGAATAATGTTCTGGATCTGCGGCGTGCCTGGCAGAGCGTCCATGGTGAAGGAAAACGCGCCCAGCGCAACGGTGGCCGGGATCAGGCGCTTCGGAATATTACTCTGACGGAACAGCTCCGCCGCAAACGGATATACCGCAAATGCCACCACGAACAGCGATACGCCGCCGTAGGTCAACAGTGCACACACCAGCACAATCACAGGGATGGCGTGACGACGCCCGAGAATGTTGATGGCGGCGGCAACGATGGAGCGAGAAAAACCCGATAACTCGATTAACTTGCCAAACACAGCGCCCAGTAAGAACACCGGGAAGTAAAGCTTCACAAAACCGACCATTTTTTCCATAAACAGGCCGGTGAAGGCAGGGCCGACGGCGCTGGGTTCGGTGAGCAATACAGCACCTAATGCCGCGATGGGGGCAAACAGGATGACGCTATATCCGCGATAGGCTGCCAGCATCAGCAGGCCCAACGCTGCCAGGGCGATTAATACACTCATCATGACTCCTCAATATCATTGTTATAGTGGGGTACAGAAAGAGAAGTTACGGTTTCAGGGCAAAGCGCAGCTGATGCTCTCTGCGTTGCTGGATATATTCCTTGCGCGAATCATCCCAGCGATAAAATCCCTGACCGCTGCGCAAACCGGTATCACCGTTAGCCACCTTGTCAGCGACCAGAGACATCATGTCGCTCCCGGTTGCCAGCTCCGGTAGCAGATGCCGACAAATGTCCTGTACCGTAGAAAGTCCGGTCATATCCGCCGCCTCCAGCGGACCGACCATCGCATAGCGACGACCGAGCGAGGCGCGCATTACCTGATCCACCACCTCTGCGCTGGCGATCCCGCTTTTTACGATATGCAACGCTTCACGCAGCAGAGCGAACTGCAGGCGATTACCGACAAACCCCGGCGCGGCGCGGTCGAGCACGACGGCTTCCAGCTGCATCGAAAGCAGCAGCTGTTGCAGTTCCTGCAGATATTCCGGCTTCGTGGCCGTGCCGGGTACAATCTCAACCAGTGGAATAAAATGCGGCGGGTGCCAGAAATGGGCGATTAACAACCGCTCAGGATGGGCGAGCTTTTCTGCCAGCGCATCCGGCGGCAGGCCGCTGGTGTTACTGGCAATGACGGCCTCAGGCGCGATCAGTGCTTCCAGTTGTGCATACAACGCGTGCTTGAGTTCGAGTCGCTCCGGGATGGCTTCGATCAGTAACCCGCACGCGGCAATATCGTGCAGCGAGGCAGTACCATGCAGACGACTCACAGCCTGTTCTTTGTCGTTTTTAGGAAACTGTTCGGTGGCAATCAGTTCATCCAGAATACCGCTGGCAACTGCGCCAATGTCTGCAATACGGTTGCTATCGGTGTCGTACAGCCAGACATCGTGACCATAACGGACGAAGTGGGTGGCAATACCGACACCCATTAAACCCGCGCCCAGTACGCAGATATGCTTACTTTTCATGAGATACCTCCTGCGGGCGCTCAACCGCCAGCGCCACCCCCTGACCGCCGCCTACGCACAGCGTAGCCAGCCCTTTGGCGGCGTTACGGCGGGCCATTTCGTGCAGCAAAGTCACCAGAATTCGGCAACCTGACGCCCCAATGGGATGGCCCAGCGCAATCGCGCCGCCGTTTACGTTCACCCGATTGCTGTCCCAGTTCAGGGATTCGCCAACCGCCAGCGCTTGCGCGGCAAAGGCTTCGTTGGCTTCAATGAGATCGACATCATTCAACGTCCAGCCAGCTCGCTTCAGGCACTGAAGTGATGCCTCTACCGGCCCAATGCCCATAATCGCAGGGTCGACGCCGGAGACAGCGTAGCCCGCCACTCTGGCAAGAACCGGCAGATTGAGTTCTGCTGCTTTGGCGGCGCTCATCAACATCACCGCGGCGGCGCCATCGTTGATTGAAGATGCATTCCCGGCGGTCACCGTGCCGTTACCTGGGCGAAACGCTGGTTTGAGCTGCGCCAGCTTTTCAGCCTGCGTATCCGGACGAGGCTGTTCGTCACGATCCACGACACGCGGCGGTTTTTTGCCCTGCGGGACGCTGACTGGCGTGATTTCCGCGCTAAAACGACCGGCTTCAATGGCGGCGGCCGCTTTTTGCTGTGAGCGCAGGGCAAAGGCGTCCTGCTGCTCGCGACCGATCACGAACTTATCCGCCAGATTTTCCGCGGTAATCCCCATGTGATAGTCGTTAAACGCATCCCACAGACCGTCATGCACCACGCTGTCTTTCATGCTGGCATGACCGAGCCGCAGTCCCGCCCGGGCGCCGTCGAGGAAATAGGGCGCATTGCTCATGCTCTCCTGCCCACCGGCAATCACAATTT
Organism: Citrobacter sp. RHBSTW-00599; assembly: GCF_013784065.1. Taxonomy (NCBI): domain Bacteria; kingdom Pseudomonadati; phylum Pseudomonadota; class Gammaproteobacteria; order Enterobacterales; family Enterobacteriaceae; genus Citrobacter; species Citrobacter sp. RHBSTW-00599. Next base: position 2,625,105 of record NZ_CP056717.1, read on the forward strand.
GCGCATCGCCGCAGCGAATCGCCTGGACCGCCTGATGCACCGCCTTCATGCCCGAGCCGCACACCAGATTCAGGGTTAACGCGGGCGTGGTGACCGGCAGTCCTGCGCGTAACGCCGTTTGCCTGGCAGGGTTCTGGCCGCAGCCAGCCGTCAGAACCTGGCCGAAGATCACTTCATCAATTTGCTCAGGTGCCACGGCGGTTTTTTCCAACAGCGAACGGATCACCACTGAACCTAGTTCAACCGCGGAAAGCGGAGCCAGCGCGCCATGAAAACTGCCAATTGGGGTGCGCGTTGCCGCGACAATAACAACATCCTGCATGGTCAGCTCCTCAGCTAAATTGCATTTCGGGGACATTTTCGGGAACGATCAGCTTGCCGGCGGTTCTGGCGACAATCTCATCCACGCTGATGCCCGGCGCTCGCTCGCGCAGAATGAACGCCCCATCGGCAATCTCCAGCAGCGCCAGATCGGTAAGCACGCGTTTAATACAGGCCACGCCGGTCAGCGGCAGGGTGCAGGCGGGAAGCAGTTTCGACTCGCCGCTTTTAGAGGCATGCGTCATCACTACGATGATGTTGTCGGCTCCGGCAACCAAATCCATCGCGCCGCCCATGCCTTTCACCATTTTTCCGGGGATCATCCATGAGGCGATATTGCCGTTAACATCCACTTCAAACGCGCCGAGCACCGTCAGGTCGACGTGACCGCCGCGGATCATGGCGAAGGATTGCGCCGAGTCGAAGATTGCCGCGCCTTTGCGCGCCGTCACGGTCTGTTTCCCGGCGTTGATCATGTCAGCATCAATTTCGTCTTCCGTGGGAAACGGGCCCATACCCAGCAAACCGTTTTCCGATTGCAGCATTACGTCCATGCCTTCAGGAATGTAGTTCGCCACCAGAGTAGGAATACCAATCCCGAGGTTGACGTAATAACCGTCTCGCAGCTCGCGGGCGACACGCATCGCCATTTGTTCACGCGTTAACATGGTCAGGCTCCTTTCTGGCGCAGGGTGCGTTGTTCAATACGTTTTTCAAACTGCCCCTGGATAATGCGGTTAACGTAAATTCCGGGGGTGTGAATTGCGGCGGGGTCCAGCTCTCCGGGAGGGACAATTTCTTCAACTTCCACGACGGTAATACGCCCAGCGGCAGCCATCAGCGGATTAAAATTCTGTGCGGTATGGCGATAAATAACGTTGCCGTACCAGTCGGCTTTCCAGCCTTTAACCAACGCAAAATCACCGGTTATCGCCTGCTCTAAGATGTAAGGGCGTCCGGCAAACTCGCGAACTTCTTTCCCTTGCGCGACCGGGGTTCCGTATCCGGTCGCGGTAAAGAATGCCGGGATCCCCGCGCCGCCCGCGCGCAACTGCTCAGCCAGCGTGCCTTGCGGCGTCAGGATAGCTTCCAGTTCACCGCTGAGAACCTGCTGCTCAAACAGGGCGTTTTCACCTACATAAGATGCGACCACTTTGCGTACCTGGCGCGTTTCCAGCAGAACGCCAAGGCCAAAACCATCCACGCCGCAGTTGTTTGACACAACCGTAAGCCCCTGAACCTCCCGACGGCGTACTTCGGCAATCAGGTTCTCAGGGATCCCACATAAGCCAAAACCGCCCGCCAGCAGCGTCATGTTATCGGTCAGTCCTTCCAGCGCCTCTTGATAGGTGGCAACCCGTTTATCCAGTCCAGCCATACACTTGCCCCTCCTGTTGTCCTTGCCGACATCATTGGGGGTGAAAAATGATTTGTTAATTTTAAATTTGTGACTCACTCATTGGGTTTTTTTATCAATTTAATGTTAATTAAAGGTATTCAACAAGTTAAAGGAATGCGAAATGGGAATGAGCATCAAACAGTTACGCGCGTTTTTAGCGGTAGCTCACACTCTGAATTTTGCTCATGCCAGTGAAAGACTGAATATGTCGCAACCCGCTTTAAGTCTGGCGATTAAAGGACTGGAGGATTCACTGGGCGGGGCGTTACTGTTGAGAACCACCCGCAAAGTGACCCTGACGCAGGAGGGAGAAACGCTGCTCAACATGGGGCGACAGCTGCTGGCGGACTGGGAGAATACGGAAGAGGCAATGCGCCAGCGCTTTACGCTGCAGCGCGGGAAAATTTCTATTGCCGCCATGCCCTCATTCGCCGCTAACGTCCTGCCATCGGTACTGAAAACGTTTCGTGATTCCTACTCCGGGATCAACGTAACGGTACATGACGTCATTAACGAACAAGTGATTGAGATGGTCAGTGAAGGGCGGGTGGAGATGGGCATTGCCTTTGAGCCGGACTCTTCAGGGCATCTGCATTTCACCCCGCTCGGCGTGGATCGTTTTATCGCGATTGTTCCGCCGACATGCAAACTGGCGGGCCGGGATCGTATTGCGTGGCGCGAATTACTGACGCTGGATTTTATCACCCTGCAACGTCCTTCCGCCGTGCGCCTGATGCTGGAAGAACAGCTGGTGCAAAGTGGGCATACGCTGGAAGTGGCGCTGGAGAGCCATCAACTGGTGACGGTTGGTCGCCTGGTGGCGAGCGGACTGGGCGGCAGCGCCGTGCCCGCATTGTGCCGCACGCAAATGACAGAGCTGGGTGCAACCTGTATCGATCTGGATACGCCGGTGATCCAGCGTCGGATCGGCGTTTTGCGTTCGGCGCATCATAAGTTATCTACCGCTTCTGAAGTGCTGGTGGATTCACTGAAAAAGGCGTATTGCACCTGACTCTCACGCAATACGCCAACCGTTCAGCTCATGCAACCGCCCGCCAGCAGCGAACTTCACCACCGCTATCACTTTTCAGCAATGCCTGTTTCTTCTCACAGCCGCTGGTCGCCAGTGGGCATCTGTCACGGAAAAAACAACCCTGGGGCAGCGTTCGGTTCCCCGGTAGTTCGGTTTTCCGTAACACCAAATCCTCCGCCAGCGGTGCTCCCGTTTTAGGGACCGAATCCAGCAATAATCGCGTGTAGGGATGGGCGGGCTGCGTGAGAACCTGCTGCGCATCGCCCAGCTCAACAATTTGCCCGAGGTACATCACCGCCACGCGGTCGCTCATATGGCGGACCACCGACACGTTGTGCGAGATCAGCACGTAGGTCAGGTTTCTGCGCGCCTGCAATGACACCAGCAGATTGAGAATTTGCGCCTGCACGGAGATATCCAGCGCCGAAGTAGGTTCATCAAGCACAATCACGTCCGGCTCTGATGACAACGCCCGGGCGATGGCGATACGCTGGCGCTGTCCACCGGAAAACGCATGCGGCAGGCGGTCGAGATATTCAGGACGAATTCCCACTTGTCGCGCCAAATCTTCAGCAAGCATACGGCGCTCACGTTCTGCAGGACGTTTTTGGATCCACACCGGTTCGGTGATAATCCGCCATACCGGTAAGCGCGGATCCAGCGATGAAAGGGGATCCTGAAAGACCATTTGCATACCGGTATGCTGCTTGTCACCACGGCGCGCATAGTTGCCCTGACTGGGTTTCAGCATCCCCATCAGCAGTTGCGCCAGCGTACTTTTTCCACAACCGGACTCGCCAACAATCCCCAGCGTTTCCCCCTGACAGATCTGTAAATCCAGACCATTGAGCGCATGCACCCGTTCCGTTACCTTGCCGAGCCAGTTTTTACGCGCAGGGAAGTTGACATGAACATTCTGCAGCGCCAGTAAAAAATCAGACATGTGTTGTCTCCAGTTGCGGATACCAGCAGGCAGATTGTTGATCCCCGCCTCCCTGACTGCGTAACGCAGGTGTTTCTTCACAACGGGGGCCAGCGGCAAAGCAGCGCTCGCGAAACGCGCATCCCGTCGGTAAGCAGGTTAAGTTCGGCACGGTGCCGGGAATGGCTGGCAGCAATGCGCGCGGCTCGCCGTGTTCCGGCGCGCATTTCAGCAGACCAATGGAATAGGGATGCGTCGGGCGTTGAATAACGGTTTGCGTTGGGCCACTCTCAATCACGCTTCCGGCATACATGACGTACAACCGGTCGCATAACTGTGAAACCACTGCCATATCATGGCTGATAAATAACACGGCTGTCCCGCTGGCTCGCGCTTTTAACTTCAGCAAACGCAGCACCTGCAGTTGCACCGTGACGTCCAGTGCGGTGGTCGGTTCATCGGCAATAATAAGCTCCGGTTCACACGAAAAGGCCAGCGCTATCATTACGCGCTGGCGCATCCCGCCGGAAAGCTCAAACGGGAAACGCTTCATGACTTCCGCCGCGTCCGGGATTTGCATCTCCTGGAGTAAAGCGATGGCTTTCTGACGGGCATCCGTGCGGCTTAACGCCTGATGATGGCGGATAACCTCCACCATTTGCTGACCGATGCGCCGGGTCGGATTCAGCGCCGTCATGGGCTCCTGAAAGATCATCGCTACGCGTGCGCCGCGCCATTGGCGCATTTGCTTCTCGCTGGCATTGAGCACATCTTCCCCCAGCAGCGAAACGCGTCCCTGGTGGATATGATAACTGCCTTCCGGCAGCAGACGCATGGTGAGCATGGCCGTCACGGACTTACCGGAACCGGACTCACCAACCACCCCAACGATTTCTCCGCGGTTGATATGCAGCGATACATGGTTAAGCGCATGCACGTCAGCTTTATAGCCGGGAAAACTCAAATGCAAATCTTCGATTTCCAGCACGGGTTGTGTCATGACTGTTTTCCTCCGGCTTTCGGGTCAAGCAGATCGCGAATACCATCGCCAAAGAGATTAAAGCCTACGGCGGTAATCAGAATGGCGGCGCCGGGGAAAGCGCAATACCACCACTGATCAAGCACATAGTTTCGGCCTATTGCGACCATCGCTCCCCATTCAGCGCTGGGCTGCTGTGCGCCCAGACCGATAAATCCGAGCGTGGCGGCCATCAGGATCGCACTGCCGATATCCAGCGACGCTTGCACAATTAGCGGGGGCAGAGAGTTACGTAAAATGTGCCAGCTAATCAGATGCCAGCGTGATGCGCCGTAGGTCCGCGCCGCCTGCACATAGGTAAACTGGCGCACTACTAACGTTTGACCGCGTGCGAGGCGCACATAAAACGGAATACGTACGATAGCAATCGCCAGCATGGCGTTAAACAGGCTTGGACCCAACGCGGCGGCCAGCGCCATCGTCAGCACCAGCGAGGGAATGGACAGCATAATGTCCATTATTCGCATAATAATTGCATCGGCGCGTCCGCCCATTACGCCAGACAAACAGCCCAGCAGCGAACCCAATCCCCCGGCGATACCCACCACGACCAGCCCCGCAACGACCGATTGTTGGCTACCCACCAGAACGCGGCTGAACAGATCGCGGCCGACTTCATCGGTACCAAACCAGTGAGCGGCTGACGGGGGCAGCAGGCGCGCACTCAAATTGATGGCATTAGGGTCGTGAGGGGTTATCCACGGCGACAGCACCATCAGCAGCAGTATCAACACAATGATGACCCCGCCAACCAGCGTCAGCGGGCTGCTTTTCATCATCCAGAACAGTTTAGCCCAGTCCGTGCGACGGCGTGCTGTCTGAGGCGCGGCTGGCGTTTCTTGTGTGAGCATCATTGTGTGTCTCCGCGTCCAATTCGTGGATCGATCCACAAGTAGAGTAAATCCACCACCAGGTTAACCAGCACATAGGCGAAAGAGACCACCACGGCAAATCCCATCACCGCCGGGAAGTCGAGCGCCTGAATCGACGTCACCACCCAGGCGCCCATTCCCGGCCAGGCGAAGACCGTTTCAGTCAGCACCGCACCGTAGAGCAGATCGCCCAATGCCAGGCCGAGAACGGTTATCGAGGGGATAAGCGCATTTGGCAACGCGTAACACAACACGATGTACCAGCCCGGCAACCCGCTGGCGCGAGCGGTGCGAATGTAATCTTCACTCAGTTGCTCCAGCATGGCGGAGCGAATCTGACGGGCAACGATCCCCAGGTGCACAAAGGCCAGCGTCAGTGATGGCAGGATCAGATGCTGAAGCGCATTGAAAAAGACTTCGCCATTGCCTTCCAGCAGTGCATCAATCAGATAGAACCCGGTGACGTGAGTTGGCGGATCCAGCCAGTCATCTAAACGTCCACCGCCGGGTAAAATTTGCAGATGACCATAAAACAGTACGATAACCCCCAGCCCCAGCCAGAATGCTGGCGTGGAGATACCGGTGATCGCCATCAGGCGAACGAGGTGATCAAGCCAGCGGTTGCGCCAGACCGCAGATAAAATGCCCAAAGGAATACCGATAACCAGCGCCAGCAACAAGGAGCAGAAAGCCAGCTCAAGGGTGGCGGGGAAGAAGATGCGCAGCTCATCCAGCACCGGACGTCCGGTGCGAATAGAGGTGCCTAAATCGCCGTGAAAAATGTCGCTGACATAGCGAAAAAACTGGACATACAGCGGCTGGTTCAGCCCCAACTGTTGGCGGATATTTTCGACAATTTCATCACTGGCGCGATCGCCCGCCAATAGCCGCGCGGGGTCGCCAGGTATCAGGTGCGAAATAATAAAAGTGATTACGCAAACACCGATAACCACCAGAATAAGTCCCCAGCATCGCTGGCGTAAAATGCTCCAGAACGTCATTAGCTTCCCCTTGCGGAGCCAGAGCGGCTCCGCATTAACGTGGCTTATTTACTCATGGTGGAGATATTGAAGACCTGTTCCAGCATGGGGTTGAATACAAATCCTTTGACGTCTTTGTTCATCGCCAACTGATAGTTTTTCTGGAATAAATAGACGTAGGCGGCTTCATCAATCACGATAGTTTGCGCCTGCTGGTAGTCATTGGTTCTGGCAACCTGATCGGTCGTGGCCAGCGCGCTACGCAGCAGCTTATCGACCTCACCGTTTTCATAGAACGAACGGTTACCCGGCAAGCCTTTCTTATCTGACTCAAACCAGTAGTTCATAAACATGTACGGATCGGCGAAATCTGGGCTCCAGTTGCCAATGGCAATGTCGTAATCTCCTTTGCCCACGCGGTCACGCATGGTGGCGTTCGCCAGTTTTTCCAGCTTCACCTTAATGCCCAGTTTGCCAAGGCTTGCCTGGGTCGCGAGCGCGATAGGTTCCCAGTTGGGGTCATTATCCGAGTACAGGAAGCTCAGGCTGTCAGGTTTGGTGGCAACTTTCTCCCACGCCGCTTTCGCTTTGGCTTCATCGAAACTGTACTGCATGGCCTTGTCGTCAAAACCCCACATGCCTTCAGGGATCGGACCCCGCATTTGCTTACCGTTGCCGCTCAGTATCCCGTTTACCATGCCTTTATAATCGGTTGCCCACGAGATGGCGCGGCGTAAATCCACCTGATTGAGCGGCGCTTTACTGTTATTCAGATACAGATAGGTCACGCGCAACGAGGGATAATCCGCCACGTTAACTTTGCCTTCCTGTTTTAAGGCGGCAAGCTGGTCAACCGGAAGCGCATCAGCAATGTCGATATCACCCCGCGACAATTGCAGACGGCGAGAGGCGCTTTCACCGATGATTTTTACCGAAACCCGCTTAAACGCCGGTTTTGCACCGGCATAATATGGGTTAGGAACCAGCACCAACTGCTGTCCCTTTTGCCAGCTTTTGAGCATGAAGGGACCGGAGCCTGCCGTGTTCTGCGCCAGGAATCCGCGGGCATCGTCTGCGGCATGCTCTTTTAAGACGGCCGGGTTAATAATTGAGGCCCCGTCATTGGCCAGCGTATACAGGAACGGCGCAAATGGCTGGCTGAGGGTAAACTTCACCGTATTGTTATCGATAGCCTCAACCTTCAGATCTTTCGGGAACGCTTCTGCAGGCCCCTGGCCGATTTTGAGCAGGCGTTCAAAAGATTGCTTTACCGCATCAGCCGTCACCGGCGTTCCGTCGGCGAATTTGGCATCGTTTTTCAGGATAAACGTCCACTCTTTCTGGTCGTCAGAGGCCTTCCAGCCGCTGGCCAAATCGCCTTCAACTTCCGTGGAGCCTTTACCTCCATCCGTTTTGTACTGAACCAGCCGCTGATAAGAGGGATAGGTGACCGTCCAGTCGTTGTTATCGATGGTCACGGCGGGATCGAGCGTCTGCGGATCGGCAGCTTTGCCGATCACCAGCATATCTTTGGGAACGGCGGCCTGCGCAGCGGGCAGGGCAAACGCCAGCGCAACGGCTATCAGAGCGGGGCGAAAAAACGCGTTTAACGCAGGTGTAGTCTTCATAACCAGGCTCCAGAATTAAAGGGAATGTTGTGTTGTTATGGGTGTGACAGTGTAACAATTTATCTGATCGTCAAGCAGCGGATAGCGGGCGGCATCAGGTAATTCAAAATGCCACCACTCGCTGGTGATACCGACAAAACCGCCGCCAAACATAATGGCATTGAGCAGCAGGCGGTTGCGCTGCGCAGCCGGAGGAACAGAAGGGTGCCAGGCATGGGAACGGTCGTGCATCTCATCAAAGCCGGCGCCCATATCGAGAAGATTGCCACGATCGTCCATTAGCGTAACGTCAATGGCCGTCCCGCGGCTGTGATTGGATCCTATCGCCACATCGACAACATACTGAGGATCCGGACACGCATTCCACAGCACCGCCTGCGCCTGCTGCGGGCGATACGCGTCGTATACCACAAGCTTCAGGCCCGCCAGTTGCGCAATACTGATACTTTTCGCCAACGCAGTGACCGCCTCGGTGTGCAACAGGCAACGAGCTTCCCGGTAGATAGGGGCGCCGGTAATGTTGTCTGCCGTAGCGTATTTAAGATCGATATGCAGCGACGGGAATATCACCGACAGATCGACCAGTTCTGGGGTTTCTGACATAGCACGTTTCCTGTTTATTGTTCGAATTGACCAAATTGTTGTTGTAACTGGCGATTGGTTTGCAGGCGTTCTGCGAGGGAATCACCCAGTTGGGCCACCACCGCAGAGAGTAATAAGTTGAACAGACAGCTCACCGGAGCCAGTGAGTCCCAGAAATGTCCGGTGTCAGTTTTCACCTGAAGTAAGTCAATGGAATAGTCTCTGGCCCACGGGCACCACACATCGGTGATTAGCGCCAGCGGAATGCAGCGTTCTGTGGCAACGCGGCAATATTGTCGCGAGATAGCGGAATAGGCGCGCATATCGGTGATCACCACGTAAGGCTGGGTGAATCCTGAATTCAGCGACTCGACCCAACTGCCGGAAAGCCCTTCGGAGTAGCTGACTTTAGGCCGCAGGTATTCCAGGTGACTGAAAAAGGCGTTAGCGATCCCGCGGGTGGACTGGATCCCAAGGATATACACGGCTTCCGCATGCGCCAGCCGCTGCGCTATGCGTAAAAACGTTTCGCCTTGCGCGAGTTGATAGACATAGGTAATGGCGTCGATTTCCAGTAACAGCGACTGCTGCGCGCGATCTGGCAGGCTTTGTTGCTGGTGCCAGGAGTCCAGCCGCTCGTTCATCCCCCAGGGTTGATAGGCGACGATGGGTAGCTCCCGCAGGCTGGCTTTTGCATCTTCCAGATTGCGAAAACCCAGTTTACGCAGATAGCGTCCAACGGTAATGCCGCTGGTTCCGGTCGCTTTAGCAATACCATCCGCGGTTTCAAAAGGGATCTGCACAGCATGGGCTAACAGCCACCCGGCCACGCGCTTTTCGCTGGGCGTCAGTTGGCTAAAGGTCTGCTCTATGCGGGTAAATAACTCCGGTTTCGCTGTCATTACCTTCTCGCTGTTAATTGTTTGTCAGAGTACGGCTCACTGTTAGCAAATTAACAATGCAGGACGCGTGCCATGTTGGTAACAGCGGCACGCTGACCATGTTTGTTAAAAATCAGCCCATATCCGTTAACTAATGATCAACATTTGTGCAGAATAGTTCAGTTTTGGTGCAGCGACAGGGGAAGAGGGGTATGAATCTGCTGATTTCGTCGGAACGATCACATTGTGGTCACGTTTTACGCCCAGACATCAGAATCAGTAATGTGAAATATAAATTTCAGCCATATCAATGGTGGCAATCTTTATTCTTATGACGTTAGGGGTATTATTTTTTGCGAACTACATTAACGGTTTGAAGCGCAAGTGTAGATATTATTTATATTATAAATGGAGTACTACAATGAATAAATTCTCCCTTTCTACAGCAGGTATTCTGGTCGCAGCGCTGTTAACCAGTGTCAGCGTCAATGCAGCAACTGATAACGCTAAAACTGAAGTGACTCCAAAAGGCATGAATTGCCAGGAGTTTATTGATTTGAACCCGCAAACTATGGCCCCGGTGGCTTTCTGGGTGCTCAATGAAGACGAAGATTTCAAGGGTGGCGATTACGTAGACTATAACGAAACCGTGACTACAGCAGTTCCTCTGACCGTTGAACTTTGTAAAAAACATCCGCAGAGCGAATTAAGCAAAATAAAAGACGAAATCAAAAAAGAATTATCCAAATAAGATTAAGTCATTATTAAAACCCAGCCAAAGTGCTGGGTTTTGCTATTTGTGACAATGTCACCTATTTATTTTGTGATACTTAAGAAAACTTTATAAAGATATAAACGCCTGTGCCGATACTGGATAAAAGTTAGCCTTTTGCAGAAGGAGTTTGTATGGCCTGGTATCCTACTCGTATTTCAACGCGTTTAACCATCGGCGGCATTCTGCTGCTTGCAGTCACGACCCTTGTTATTGTGGTGATTATGCTCTGGCGTGGCCAACCGCGCGTCGTTGAAATCAACACCGCCCTGATCGAAGAAACAGGGCAAGGTTTAACCCGCCAGTTGAGTACCGTATTGTCCCGAATTGAAGGTGAGACCGTCAGCTTGTCACGACTGGCTGAGGTGCTGCCAAATGATGAATCTCTTTATCAAAGCGTCGTTCCGCATCTGATTGGTGAAGATAAAGATTCGATTATTACCGGTGGCGGCATCTGGCCAGAACCAGACGCTTTCACCGCAGGTGTGGAGAAAAGAAGCTTTTTCTGGGCGCGTAATGCTGAAGGTAAACTGGTGTATTCCAACGACTATAACGTCGAAGGGTCAAGCGGATACCACAATGAAAACTGGTATCAGCATGCTAAAGGACATTCACAAAACAGTTGCTTATGGTCTGATGTCTACCAGGACGCCAGTTCAGGCGTCAACATGGTGACGTGCAGCGTACCTTATCAACTGGCGGGCAAGTTTGCCGGTGTCGCCACCACCGATATTCGCCTGGATAACGTCGCCACTTTCATGCAGCAGCAGGGAAACAGCACCGGTGGTTACGCGTTTGTGGTGGACAAGCAGGGACAAATCCTCTATTTCCCGCAGGCCGATCTGGCGAAATATAAAACCATTAACGATCTGGCGCAAAGCGCGCAATGGCTTATCCCGGTGGAAAACGGTCTGAAATCTCTGCGCCCAGCGGACGGGGTGAAAACGATTACGCTTGCAAATGATAACGTCCTGAATTCGGCTTCACGGGTGATGCTGTTCCCGATGGCGGATACCGGTTGGGTTGTTGGTCTTGCGACGCCTGAATCGCGTATCGTCGGCCTTGCCAAAGTGATGATGCAGGACGTGCTGGAAGTGTTGATCCCGATCATGACCCTGTTGCTGGTGGGATCCTGGCTGGTGGTTCGCCGACTGATTTCGCGTCTCGATGATACCCGTCAGGCTCTCGATGATATTGCGCAGGGAGAAGGCGATCTTACCCGTCGCCTGGATGTGCGTGGCAAAGATGAGATTTCCGCTATCGCCGAAGCGTTTAACCTGTTCGTCGATAAAATCTCAGCCATTCTGATCACTGTCAGAAGCAGTAGCGTAGTGGTGGCGAATAACGCTGTCAGCCTGGCAGACAGTAATATGGAACTTTCATCTCGCGTGACGCAACAGGCCGCTGCGCTGGAAGAGAGTTCGGCGGCGATGGAACAGTTAAATGCGACCGTTCATCAAAATGCCAGTAATACTCAACTGGCGGATGAGCTCTCTGATAGCACCGCGCAAACGGCCAACCGCTGCGGCGATGTTATGCAGGGTGTTATCTCTACAATGGATAACGTCAGTGCCTCATCCGGCAGAATGGTGGAAATTGTCGCGGTTATCGACAGCATTGCGTTCCAGACCAATATTCTCGCCCTGAATGCCGCGGTTGAAGCCGCCAGAGCAGGTGATGCCGGGAGAGGGTTTGCCGTTGTGGCCTCCGAAGTGCGCACGCTGGCCCAGCGCAGCGCCACCGCCGCGCAGGAAATAAAGGCGTTGATTGATGAATCCGTTTCTCATGTAGGTAGCGGAAGTCAGCAAATTCACAATGCGGGCGAACGTCTGGGAGAACTGGTCAGTAATGTACGTCAGGTACGTCAGTTAATGGGGGAAATACGCGTTGCGGGTGAAGAACAACGCAAGGGCGTTTCCGAAGTTACGCTGGCTGTTACCGAAATGGACAGCACCGTTCAGCAAAACGCCTCGTTAATAGATGATGCTGCCGCGCGAACCCAGGCGCTGAAAGAGGAGGCGGAACAGCTGGCGATGCTGGTCTCATCATTCAGATTGCCTGAGCCTTCAGTTGCCTGATGAATCGGTTAAGAGCGTCCGTATAACCGGACGCTCTTGCGTTATAAATCCAATACGGACGACCATTAACGCCCCCAACGACTGCGAATATAGGTCACGGCTTCCTGCGTTTGCGGCTGATTAAGGTAATCTTCGCGAAACAAAATTGTGCCGTTAATGTGCGGTTCAGACTCGTTCAGATCGAGCTGTTTTTTCAGCTCCGGCACACCGCCTTTGACCGTCCAGTCAGGTTCTTTTCGCGACGGCTCACCGACTTTGTACAACGCCACCCCAATATACAGGCGGGTGTTGGTTGATTTGACGACATCTGCCCACCATTTTGCCAACACATCGTAACGCGCCGCGTCGCGGGCAAAAGGCCAATACAACTGCGGGGCGATGTAGTCCAGCAAGCCTTGTTGCACCCAGCGGCGGGTGTCCGCATACGATTCATCATAGGCTGCCGCGCCGCGCGTGTCGGAGCCCGCCGGATCGTGCGAACGGTTGCGCCACACGCCCGCAGGGCTGACGCCAAATTCAACTTCAGGTTTGAGTTTCTTGATAGTTCGTGAAACCTGAGCGATCAGGCGTTGCGTGTTATCGCGCCGCCAGTCAGCTTTGGAGACAAATCCCTGGCCGTATCTTCTGAAGGTTTGGCTGTCGTTGAGCGCAGAGCCGGGAGACTCGGTATAGAAGTAATCATCGAATTGCACGCCGTCAACCGGGTAATTCTCAACGACTTCAGCCACGATACTGGTTATCCAGTCACGCACTTCGGGAATACCGGGATCTAACACAAAACGCTCGCCCGAGGTACGGATCCAGTCCCGATGCAGGACATAAACGCTGGAAGGCGTCTGTGACAGCGTGTTGTTTAATTCGGTAACCGTTGCCGGTTTAGTGTTCACGGACACGCGGTAGGGGTTAAACCAGGCATGGACTTTCATTCCGCGTTTATGCGCTTCATCGAGCATAAACCGTAACGGATCGTAACCCGGATCCTGACCAATCTTACCGGTCAGGGTATCTGACCACGGCAAGATTGTAGAATGCCACAACGCAGTGGCATCGGGCTTCACCTGGAAAAAAACGGTGTTAATACCAAGACGTTTCAGGTTATCCAGCTTGTCCGTCAGCGCCTTTTGCTGCTGGCTGATACGAACGGCAGGCGAGCTGATGTTGACGGATGAAATCGGCGGCCAGTCAAGACGCGAAACCGTTGCCAACCAGATACCGCGCACCGGCTCCTTGCTCTGCTGCGGTTTGCCCACCGGGGGCAGTGGGGTGATTTTTGAACCGGGCGGCTGTGAAGAACAACTGCCAAGTAGCAACATACTGCCTACGAGCAGCGCAAACCATTTCATGTTGGTTCGCGGCAGCCTGGCTCGGGAACGGGCGAGAATAGTCGCCAGTTTTTTCTGATAATTTGCTGAAATAAAACCGGATGCTGACATCAGATTTTGCTCTTAATTCTTCTTGTTTCGGCTGTTAGCCCAGGGATCGAACGCCGGTTCGGTGGTGTTATTTGAGGCAAGGTCATGCAGTGAATCCAGGTACAGCGCTTCAACTTCTGCCCGCGCCCACGGCGTGCGGCGCAGAAACTTCAGACTGGATTTAACGCTCGGCTCATTTTTAAAGCAGTTGATATTAATGCGTTGCGCCAGCTCAGCCCAACCATAACGATCAACCAGTGCATTGACCTGCATTTCAAGCGTTACGCCATGTAAAGGGTCTTTAGAAATATGAGCATTCATATGAAGTCCAGTTCAGTGGTTCCAGATTTTGTCAGTAGTGCAACGGGAAGAAGGTTACAAGAAAGCGGGGCGACCAGCAATGGCATCTGTTCCTCAGGCTTTCATGATTAAGAAGTAAACATCAGCCAAACATTGCTGAAGAAAAGATCTGGATTAGATGCGTTCATTAATCTTAAGTGGGTATTTATACCTGGATTGTTACTCCAGTTTCTCTTTATTTATGTATTATCGCTGTCATTCGACTATTAAAATAAAAAAACAAAAGATCTAAAAAAAGCGAAAATAACATATCCATAATGTTAACTATTGATAAAATTAAAGTAACATTTAGTAAAACATGGATATTTTGTTTTTCATGGACGAGAGTTTACATATCATGATATAATATTGCGGAAAAATTTGCAGGCTATTAATCTGCATGTAATGTAAATGAATTTCTGAGGAGACTATTCCAGTGGGACGTAAATGGGCAAATATTGTTGCTAAAAAAACTGCTAAAGACGGTGCAACGTCTAATATATATGCAAAATTCGGTGTGGAAATCTATGCTGCTGCCAAACAAGGTGAACCAGACCCAGAATCAAACTCAGCTTTAAAATTCGTTATTGAACGTGCGAAACAAGCACAGGTTCCTAAACACGTTATTGATAAAGCAATTGATAAAGCCAAAGGCGGCAGCGATGAAACGTTCGTGCAAGGGCGTTATGAAGGCTTTGGTCCAAGTGGTTCACTGATTATCGCTGAAACATTGACGTCAAATGTTAACCGTACGATTGCTAATGTGCGCTCAATTTTCAATAAAAAAGGCGGGAATATCGGAGCGGCAGGTGCTGTCAGCTATATGTTTGACAATACCGGGGTGATTGTATTTGCAGGAACAGATCCTGACCATATTTTTGAAATTTTGCTTAATGCTGATGTAGATGTTCGCGATGTAACCGAAGAAGAGGGAAACATCGTTATTTATACTGAATCTACAGACCTTCATAAAGGAATTGCAGCCCTGAAAGCCGCTGGGATTAATGAATTCTCAACAACAGAATTAGAAATGATTGCTCAATCAGAAGTTGAACTTTCACCAGAAGATTTAGAAATCTTTGCAGGACTCGTTGATGCCCTTGAAGATGACGATGATGTTCAAAAAGTCTATCACAACGTTGCAAACCTCTAATTATAAATAAAGGAATCTGTTATTGCGGCAGATCTTTAACTTATAAAGTTGTTACAAAAATATCTAGCCCGATACATTGATTATAAAAAAAGAAAAAACTTACGGTAGAAAATCAAAGTGACTGTCTGCTTTTGCTCAAGGCAGACAGTCATGTCCAGCAGTTTTCAGTCAGGATTAGCACGGGGAGCTTTTCCAGTAATGAAAAAAACCGCTTCCTGACTTCCTGACTCGAAGGCGACAACAGCTCTGACCTTATCGTTTTTCATCACTGTGTACCAACCGGAACCGCCAAACTGAGAATGGCTGAAGAGGGATCTGCATTCGGGGTCATCTGACGAAAACTTTTTACCGTAGCAGATAAGGGAAGGGTAAGGATTTGATGGAACGGCGTCAGCTAAGGGGTATGAACTAAGCATCCATCAAATACCAAATTGCATTTAACATAATATACATTATGCGCACTAGTGTTGAGTAAGGTAGAATCTGATGCTTTATGGTAATCCTTGTGCTGCTCGATAATGATGGTCAAACCTCTTTTCAAATGCCGTTACCAGCGCTAACCATTTTCGACCTGTGCCACATCACTCACTGAACATCAAAACTGATAACTGTAGTTCACGCAGGCAAACCACAGACATGCCAATCTGTCTTCCTGGCATATTTCTGCCCTTATCCTTCATTATCATATAATCTTCTAGATGAAATGGCTCACCGGCAAGGACTTATGCGGTCCTTTCTGCCTTTTTCTCTCATACTGGAGATTCATTCATGGCTGACTGGAACCCTTCGCTTTATCTGCAATATGAAACTGAACGTTCAAGACCCGCAGCGGAATTACTCAACAGAGTGGCGTTAGAGAGTGTTCGTTCAGTTGTTGATCTCGGCTGTGGTCCGGGAAACAGCACGGCATTACTGCATCAGCGCTGGCCTTCGGCTGTAATAACCGGGGTTGATTCCTCACCCGCCATGCTGAATGAAGCGCGCAACGCATTACCGCAATGCCATTTTATTGAAGCGGATATCAGTCAGTTCCAGCCCGAGCATCCTGTGGATCTGCTTTACGCAAATGCGTCTTTACAATGGGTACCCGATCACTATGAATTATTGCCGAACCTGGTATCGCTACTGGGTCGCAACGGCGTTCTGGCCGTACAAATGCCGGATAACTGGCTGGAACCCACGCATGTTCTGATGCGCGAAGTGGCTTATGAACAGGGTTTCCCGGACCGGGGTCGTGCGCCACTTCCTGGCGTACATGCCTACTATGATATTTTGACCGAAACTGGCTGTGAGGTGGATATCTGGCGCACCACGTATTATCACATTATGGATTCTCATCAAGCAATTATCGACTGGGTAAGTTCTACAGGCCTGCGCCCCTGGTTACAGGATTTGAGAGAAAGCGAGCAACGTCAGTATCTGGCGCGCTACCACGAACTACTTCAGGAGCAATATCCACTGCAGGAAAATGGCAAAATTTTACTGGCATTTCCCCGATTGTTTATTGTTGCGCGCCGCAATAATTAAGCATTTATCATCAGATAGATCACAGGAATAGAGGATCGCCTATGAGCGCCCTCGCCTTTTTAACATAAGGATCTAGTGACAATGCGAGGCATCTGCTAGTGTCTTGCCACGTGTTTCTGACGGGAGTTGTTATGTCTAAAGTCTACATTGGTGGGTGTCTTTGTGGTTCGATCCGCTTCACGGCCAGCAGTCCTAATAATTCCCATACCTGCTCCTGCGATATATGCCGGAAACATACGGGCGCACCGACTGTCGTCTGGATTGAGTTTGATGCAGAAAATGTAGAATGGACGGGAAAAGCCGGAAAACCGACAACCTGGCGCTCATCAGAAACGAGTTGTCGAGCCTTTTGCCCTCATTGCGGCAGTTCCGTGGGCGCTATTGATGATGCCCCGGTAATTGCACTTTTAGCCGGGGCTTTTGATGACCCTAACGATGAAGACCTGGCGCCAGAGTTTCATTCGTTTTCCGATATGCAGCCAGCCTGGTGGCAAAACGAACGTAACTAAGTTAGTTGGTAATGCTTATCAGGCATGTGTTTTGCTGGCACATTTGTTTCATCGTTCATCTGCAGCAAATCAATTTCGATCGCATTGCAAATCGCATCCAGCGGCAGGTCATTGTTCTCTGTGCCAAACGGATCTTCAAGCTCTTCTGCAAGCGTGTCGAGCGAGATAAATGTATAGGAAATAAGCACAGAGATAAACGGTGTCATGTAGTGCAGATCCACCACTAACGCGAATGGCAGCATGATACAAAACAGGTATACCGTGCGATGAAGGATCAAAGTATAAGCAAACGGGACCGGCGTATTCGCAATCCGCTCACAACCAGCCAGTACCGCAGACATATCGTTTAACCTATTGTTTAAACTATGAAATAATATGTCTGACAGTTGACCATTACGCCTGCGCACGGCCAACCACTCTCCCATCAACAACAAAATGCGGTTTGCTGGAGATTGTGAGGCAAATACCGTCTGCAGATCTTTCTCGCTGAGGTACTTCGCCAACGGCTCTGCCTGCGGCTTTCGACGTAAAGTCATGCGTAAACAGTGGGCAAACGCGATTTGCAGACGAACAAACTCCCCTAATTCGGCGTCGTCCGGTAAGGTGGTTTTTACCTCACGCAGTAGCGATCGGGAAGCAATCATCAACTGCCCCCACAGGTGTCGGGCCTCAACGTAACGTGAGTAACAGGCGTTATTGCGAAAACCTAAAAAGATTGCAATCGCCA
The DNA here is from genome assembly GCF_013784065.1 of Citrobacter sp. RHBSTW-00599. Taxonomy (NCBI): domain Bacteria; kingdom Pseudomonadati; phylum Pseudomonadota; class Gammaproteobacteria; order Enterobacterales; family Enterobacteriaceae; genus Citrobacter; species Citrobacter sp. RHBSTW-00599. The sequence goes on from NZ_CP056717.1 coordinate 2,643,279, forward strand.
CGCCGAGAATGCTGAATGGCGCCAGCGTGAATTTGATTCCCAGCATCGTATACCACGGAAGCATGATAATAACGGCGATGGAGAGCAGGAAGTTCAGCAGCAGTCGTGAAAAGATTTTGGATAATACTGACCCATGCCAGACGAATATCAGGCGTAGCCAGTGTTGTTGGGGGCGAACGATCATGGTTTTCTTCGGGAAAATGTGAAATCCATCACATTAGACGCGATCATGATCAATGTTGCAAGTTAATCGCAACATTAACTAAACAACTTTTGCTCTGCCAGAACCACCACGCACCGGAGTTACAGAACGGTGTAGTTATTAATAAACAATAGTATGTTGTAACTAAAGAATGTTCTATAAAAAACCCGGCCTGAGCCGGGTTGTCTTCTTAGCACAATGGCTTAACGGCTTCACGCATGCCTTTGGCCAGAATGGTATCCAGATCGGCTGAAACCTGCTCCACGAGTCCGGAAACCTGAGTCAGATCCTGTTCCCAGTGTTCTTTAACGCCCAGTACCGATTTGACTAACTCGTCGGTGCTTATCTGGCGGTCATGATGCTGGGACCACAGCTGTTGAAAACGTGCCACCCAGTGCGCATCATCCTGGACCGGATAAGCCTCACCGTTACGCTCTCCACGATAGAAAGCAATCAGCGCGGCAAGCGCAAACGTCAGGCGCGCCGGCAGTTTGCCGCTGGCCTGTTGCCCTGCCAGCAGCTGCGGCAAAATACGGGTACGGAATTTAGTCATGCCGTTCAGGGCAATAGACAGCAACTGATGCTTGATGTACGGATTGCAGAATCGACCGGTCACCGCGCTGGCGAAAGACGCCAGCTCATCGCGGGGTAAATCCAGTACCGGAATGATCTCTTCATAAATCGCTTTTTCAACGAAGGCGCAAATCTCTGCGTCATTCATCGCCTCGCCCACGGTGTCCAGCCCTGCCTGCCAGGCAACGGGAACCAGTGCGGTGTGTGCGCCGTTGAGAATCGCCACTTTTCGTTCTTTGTACGGTTTGATGTCATCAACAATCAGGACATTAAGCGGATATTTATCCAGACGCAGCTCTGCAGCTAATGACTTCGGTCCCTGAATAACGAACAGATAGAAGTGTTCTGCAGTGTCGAGGAAGGCATCGTGATAGCCCAACTCAGCTTCCAGTTTCTCCACTTCGTCACGCGGATAACCGGTAACAATGCGGTCCACCAGTGTGGAGCAAAATGCGTTGGCCTGATCCAGCCACTGAATAAATGCCTCTGGCAGCGCCCACTCCTGAGCGTAGCGCAGGACCAGTTCACGCAGCGCATCACCATTGTAATCAATCAGTTCGCAAGGAATGATAATCCAGCCTTTATCCGACGCGCCATTAAAATGGCTGAAGCGTTCGAACAACAATCGGGTCAGTTTAGCCGGATAACTCACCGCCGGTGCATCCTCAAACTTATCGCCCGCGTGGTAGCTGATGCCCGCTTCAGTCGTGTTGGAGAACACAAAACGCATATCTGGATTATGCGCCAGCTTCAGGAACTCATCGTATTCGCTATAGACGCTGATTTCGCGGTTAACCGAACGGATCAAACGGGCATCGCTTACGGCCTCGCCCTTCTCATTCAAACCACGAATGATGGTGGTATAGAGACCATCCTGCGTACTCAGCGATGGCGGGAAGGTACTTTCGATGGGACGAACAATGACTACACCAGCGTTCAGATCGGTATGTTCGTTCAGCAAATCGACTTGCCAGTCAACAAAGGCGCGCAGGAAGTTTCCTTCACCAAACTGAATAATGCGTTCAGGATACTGAGCACCGGGGAAATCGCGACGATTTAGTGTTTGCACAATGGGTTCCCTTTTTAATTAGTCATACAACCTGATTGAATTGGTCCAATAGGTTAGCAAACTTTAATACATTGAAACCCTGTTTTGATCAATCCCCGGCGACAAATTAGAGAGTTTTGTAGAAAAGTGTGGTCCCGGTCAGCTTCCCGTCAGGCATTTTTGCATAGTCCGGTATCACCCCTACTTTTTGCCATCCACAATTGTGGTAGAACAACTCAGCGCCACTGCCCGTCGCTGTATCAAGCACCAGCAGCGTTTTCCCTTGCTGACGCGCGCAGTTTTCGAGTTCGTTCATCAACGTCCGGGCAACACCACCGCGCCGCGCTGAGGGGTGAACCAGCAGCTTGGCGACATCAGCACGATGAGGTTGGTTTTCGGGTTGATCGATAATGAGCTGGACGGTACCGACAAGCACCCCCTGTGCGTTCTGCGTACCCAGAACAATCCTTTCTCCACGGTCAACGCTTTGCGCGACACTTATCCAGAAAGGCCGTGATTTATCACCACTAAAAGGGAGCATAAAGCTGACAGAGGCGCCATCATTGACGCATGTTTCAAGGATGTCGCTGAATTCATCGATTCTCGACAGAATCTGGGCCGCGCTCAGCACAAAGCAGGGTTTACAGGAAGCCATTTTTTTCTCCTTAGAATGACCCCTTCATACTGCTTTTAACAATTGCACAACACAAGGAGTCATATCATAGGATTATGTTATCTATGGCTTGTTCATCTGGATCACTAGCCAGTGATAGATAACCGTGACAACGTAACGCTGCTGTTCATCGTTTAACGCCACACCCTGAGGGATATCATGCCATTTCGCCAGACATCCCCGACAACAGGTCGCCGTAGCATGTTGAGCGATAAATACCGGATGCCCGCGCATGGGTGTCTGCTTACCGTCATTGGCAGGAAACGCGGGCGCCAGCCGTTTGGCAATAAAATCCGTGGCATGTTGTTCGATAACCGGCGCGCCTTTATCCAGACAATACTGCCTTTCTTTCTGGCCAAGGCGAAACCGTGAGCGAAACGTTGATTTCGCCAGCCGGGCAAAAAGAGGATCGAGCGTGTTCATCAGTAAACCGAGCGCCCCAGTTGTTGCGTTAATTGCTCCAGTACGGCGATACCCGCCAGCGAATTTCCCGCCGCATCCAGTTCCGGACTCCAGACGGCAATCGCCATCTCGTGAGGCACGATAGCCACGATACCGCCCCCCACACCAGATTTCGCCGGTAAGCCCACTCGCCAGGCAAATTCCCCTGCGTTCTGATACATGCCACTGGTCGCCATCAGCGCGTTGATTTGCCGGGCCTGCATGGGCGTCACCACGGGCTCAGCAAGATGAAAAGCATGTCCCTGATTTGCCAGAAAGACGAACGTGCGCGCCAGCTCCACACAGCTCATTTTCAGTGCGCAGTAGTGAAAGTAATTTTGCAAAACGGTGGTCACGTCATGGTGAAAATTGCCAAAGGACTTCATTAACCAGGCAATAGCCGCGTTACGCGCCGAGTGCTCAAACTCAGAACGCGCCACCGTCGCATCATAGGCGATATCCGAAACGCCGCTTAGCGCCCGTACCACTTCCAGCATCCGTTGACGCGGTGCGCTCAGACGTCCTTGCAGCATATCGCAAACCACCAGCGCCCCGGCGTTGATAAAGGGATTGCGTGGGATCCCTTGCTCCATTTCCAACTGCACCAGGGAGTTGAAAGGATGACCGGAAGGATCCTTGCCGACACGTTGCCAGATCTCATCTTCCTGATAGTGACGCATCGCCACGACCAGACTGAGCACCTTTGAAATTGACTGAATAGAAAAGCGCTCTTGCGCATCCCCCGCCTGATAGTGCTGCCCATCGACGGTGCAAATAGCAATACCCAGTTTTGAACCGTCGACAGAAGCTAAGGCAGGAATGTAATCAGCGACTTTACCCTGACCAATCAGCGGACGAACCTGCTGCACAATGGTCTCTAAAATTGAATTGTCCATGGCCCTGGCCACAACATGCTCCTTGCTCGCAGGTATGAAAGGCCTGCGAGTATAACAGAGCTGAATACGCAGCGTCAGGCCGGAAGGCGGAATCTGGCCACGGTCTGCATGAGCGGGTGAGATTCATGCCGTAGACAGAAACATTGCAGAATTAAGGCCGGTGCCCCCGTCGGAGGCACCCACACCATCAGAGGCGGTTTTTCCAGACGGTCTGTACATTACAAAACTCATGCAGACCAAAGTGTGAAAGCTCGCGGCCAAAACCACTTTTCTTCACGCCGCCAAAAGCAACGCGGGCATCGCTGGCGCTGTAACCATTGATAAATACGCCCCCACACTCCAGGCGTGACGCCATCTTCTGCGCCAGAGCTTCATCCGCGGTGAACACCGTGGCTGATAAGCCGAAATCACTGTCATTAGCCAGCGCTAAGGCATGTTCCGCATTCTTTGCAACGGTAATCGCTGCAACCGGGCCAAACAGCTCCTGACGAAAAGCCGTCATCTCCGGGGTGACATCCCCCAGAACCGTCACGGCATAGTAATTGCCCTGACCCGCGATTTTTTCCCCGCCGAGAAGTAACCGCGCGCCTTCGGCAAGGGAGGCTTCGACCTGCTGATGCAGCTCATCGCGCAGATCAAATCTTGCCATCGGACCCAGATCGTTTTCTTCGTTCAGCGGGTCGCCCATTTTGAGCGCGCTCGCGGCCGCCACAAAACGAGCCGTAAATTCTGCCGCAATTCCTTCTTCGATAATAAAGCGCTTTGCTGCCGCACAAACCTGCCCGGTATTCTGATAACGACCGGCGACCGCCGCCTTAACGGCCAGATCGAGGTCAGCATCATTAAGAACAATAAACGGATCGGAACCCCCCAGTTCAAGCACGCATTTTTTCAGCGCCGCACCCGCCTGAGCACCAATCGCCGCACCGGCTCGAACGCTGCCCGTCACCGTTACCGCCGCGATACGCGGGTCATTGATCATCTGACTTACCCCGGCGTTATCGGCATTCACCCAACCATAAACACCCGCGGGAACGCCCGCATCAGCAAAAACCTGCGCGATAATCGCAGCACAGCCGGTTACGTTTGGTGCATGCTTTAACAGATAGCCATTTCCGGCCAGCAGAATTGGAACGGCGCCGCGAAGTACCTGCCAGAGCGGGAAGTTCCACGGCATGATCGCCAGAATAGTTCCAACGGGGCGATACTCAATCACCGCCTGGTTGTTCTCCACCAGCGTAGGTTCCGGGTTGAGCATCGCCGGTCCATGTTCGGCGTACCAGTCACACAATGCGGCTGATTTGGCAACTTCACCACGCGCCTGCTTGATGGGTTTCCCCATTTCACGTGAGATACACTGCGCCATCTCTTCCGCGCGATGACGCAGAGCCTGCCCGATATGACGCAGCGTTTGCGCACGGTGCTCAACGGCAGTGTGTTTCCATTCGCGGTAGCCATTCGCGGCAAGGCTCAGCGCATGTGCAATCTCTTCAGTACTGGCCCACGGCATTGCCGCCAACCTTTCACCGTTGGTAGGGTTAACGGAAATCGCATGTGTTGCTGCTGTGATAGTCATAAGTGCCTCTCTTTATCGCAGGGTATGGTCATATCATGCGCATATTTACTCTTTCTGAAAAATGAATAATATTAACCACACCATTCACGAACAGAGAACATTATGGATCTGACGCAACTGGAAATGTTCAACGCCGTCGCGGAGACAGGCAGTATTACGCAGGCCGCCGCGAAGGTGCATCGCGTGCCATCCAATCTCACCACTCGTATTCGCCAGCTTGAAGCCGACCTTGGCGTCGATCTGTTTATTCGTGAAAATCAGCGTTTGCGGCTTTCCCCGTCCGGGCACAATTTTTTACGCTACAGCCAGCGGATCCTCGCCCTGGTTGACGAGGCGAGAATGGTCGTCGCCGGCGATGAACCGCAGGGGTTGTTCTCTCTTGGCTCGCTCGAAAGTACTGCCGCTGTGCGGATCCCCGCCACGCTGGCTGAATATAATCAGCGTTACCCCAAAATTCAGTTTGCGCTGGCGACAGGTCCTTCAGGCACGATGCTGGACGGCGTGCTCGACGGGACGCTGAACGCCGCCTTTGTCGACGGCCCAATTACTCATCCAGGTCTTGAAGGAATGCCGGTCTACCGTGAAGAGATGATGATAGTCACTCCGCACGGTCATCCCCCTATCCAGCGGGCCAGCGACGTTAACGGTTGCAGCATTTACGCCTTTCGCGCCAACTGTTCCTATCGTCGCCATTTTGAAAGCTGGTTTCATGCCGATCGCGCAATGCCCGGCACCATTCATGAAATGGAGTCGTATCACGGCATGCTGGCTTGCGTCATTGCCGGTGCGGGTATCGCGCTGATCCCGCGTTCGATGCTGGAGAGCATGCCAGGACACCATCAGGTCCACGCCTGGCCGCTAAGCGAAAACTGGCGCTGGCTGAATACGTGGCTGGTCTGGCGCAGAGGCGCAATGACAAGGCAACTGGAAGCGTTTATTGAGGTATTGAACCCTCAGTTGTCGAAAAGCACGGAATAATTCGCGATTCTCAAACAACGCCATAAATAGCGTTCCGGGTGAATTCACACGCCCGGAATTTCATTAATAATGAAACAGTTAAAATTACGCGGAATGTTCGGCAGTCAATTTTGCCACCCAGTCAATGAAATGAGATCTGCATCACGAAATGATTGTATTTTAGCCAGCAAAAGTTTTAAGATCGTGGCCTTACCTTTTCGCAGCTAATCCACCTAATTGATATGACAACAGACACTGTTTCCCGCAAGGTCGCATGGCTTCGGGTAGTTACGCTTGCCATTGCCGGTTTTATTTTCAATACCACTGAGTTTGTCCCTGTCGGTTTGTTATCCGACATCGCACAAAGTTTTAATATGCAGACCGCTCAGGTCGGGATCATGCTGACGATCTACGCCTGGGTTGTCGCCCTGATGTCGCTGCCTTTCATGCTGCTTACCAGCCAGGTAGAACGCCGCAAACTTCTGATCTGCCTGTTTGTCGTTTTTATCGCCAGCCACGTTCTCTCTTTCCTGGCATGGAATTTTACCGTGCTGGTGATCAGTCGTATCGGTATTGCTTTTGCCCACGCTATTTTCTGGTCGATCACCGCATCGCTGGCGATTCGCCTGGCTCCTGCCGGGAAACGCGCGCAGGCTCTCAGCCTGATTGCGACCGGCACCGCGCTGGCTATGGTGCTGGGCCTGCCTATCGGGCGCATTGTTGGCCAGTATTTTGGCTGGCGTACCACCTTCTTCGCCATCGGTATGGGGGCGTTAGTCACCCTACTTTGCTTGATTAAGCTCCTGCCAAAATTACCCAGTGAGCATTCCGGTTCATTAAAAAGCCTGCCGGTTTTATTCCGCCGTCCGGCATTGATGAGCCTGTATCTGCTGACGGTGATTGTGGTCACCGCGCATTACACGGCCTACAGCTATATCGAACCGTTTGTACAGACCGTCGCCGGACTGAGCGCAAACTTTGCCACCGTGCTGCTGCTGGTTCTGGGTGGCGCGGGGATTGTCGGTAGCGTCATTTTTGGCAAGCTGGGTAATCAACATGCTTCCGTATTGATTAGTAGCGCCATTGCCCTGCTGACGGTGTGCCTGGTGCTGTTACTGCCCGCAGCGGACAGCGAAATGCATCTGGCCGTCCTGAGTATATTCTGGGGCATCGCCATTATGTTGATAGGCCTGGGTATGCAGGTGAAAGTGCTGGCGCTGGCCCCGGATGCCACCGACGTCGCAATGGCCCTTTTCTCAGGTATCTTTAATATTGGGATAGGCGCTGGCGCGCTGGTGGGAAATCAGGTGAGTCTGCACTGGTCAATGTCTACGATTGGTTACGTAGGTGCAGTGCCTGCGATTGTGGCGTTCATATGGTCGGTGATTATCTTCCGTAAATGGCCAGTATCACTGGAAGAGCAGCCTCAGCATTCATAAAAGCGTGCCCGGTAGACAATACCGGGCACGTTGTTTTAAGCGTAAGTTTTAATGATTTCCAGCACGCCGTTAATAATAAACTGCACGCCCATACATACCAGCAGGAAGCCCATCAGTCGGGAGATCGCCTCAATACCACCTTTGCCGACCAGGCGCATGATCCCGCCTGAACTGCGCAAACAGCCCCACAAGATAACCCCGACCACGGCAAAAATAATCGGCGGTGCGACCATTATCACCCAGTCCGGAAACTCAGCCCCATGACGCACGGTGGACGCCGAGCTGATGATCATTGCAATCGTACCCGGACCCGCGGTGCTTGGCATGGCCAGCGGAACAAATGCAATATTCGCCGTCGGTTCATCTTCCAGTTCTTCTGATTTGCTTCTCGCTTCCGGAGAGTCATGTGCCTTCTGCTGTGGAAACAACATTCGAAAGCCGATAAACGCAACGATTAACCCACCCGCGATACGTAACCCGGGAATCGAAATCCCGAAGGTATTCATCACCAGTTGTCCGGCATAATACGCCACCATCATGATGGCAAACACGTAAACGGACGCCATGAGTGACTGACGGTTACGCTCTGCGCTGTTCATGTTGCCGGCAAGGCCGAGGAACAACGCCACGGTGGTTAACGGGTTTGCCAACGGTAACAGGACTACCAGCCCCAGTCCTATTGCTTTAAACAAGTCCATCATAATGTCATCTTTCCTGTGCGTTAATCGTCAACGGCAAGTATACGGTGAAATCCGGGAGATAAGCCATTTTCGCGGTGTAAGGATTCATTTTTCATCCGCACGTATAAGCCATAATTTTCAAACCGTTAAAATTCCACTCGCCAGAAATTGAGTCTGATGATTTAGCAAAACGTGGCATTTGCTGACCCATTCATTTGACTTATATTTGCCTAAGCAATAATATCAGCCGTGACTAACTACTTGCCAGGGCAACCATTGTGAAAAGCACCAGTGATCTGTTCAACGAAATCATCCCACTGGGTCGTTTGATCTACATGGTTAATCAGAAAAAAGATCGTTTGCTAAACGACTATCTGTCACCGCTGGATATCACGGCATCTCAGTTCAAGGTGCTCTGCTCCATCCGTTGCGCGGTGTGTATTACCCCTGTCGAATTGAAAAAAGTGCTGTCTGTCGATCTCGGCGCCCTGACGCGGATGCTGGACAGGCTGGCCTGTAAAGGCTGGATAGAAAGGCTTCCGAATCCACATGACAAGCGAGGCGTGCTGGTGAAACTCACCGAGCATGGCGCGGCAATTTGCGAGCAGTGTCATCAATTAGTAGGGCAAGACCTGCACCAGGAACTAACAAAAAACTTAACGGCGGATGAAGTGACCACGCTTGAGCATTTGCTGAAGAAAATCCTGCCGTAAACAGAAAGAGGTATGACGATGTCCAGACGCAATACTGACACAATCACTATTCATAGCATTTTGGACTGGATCGAAAATAACCTTGAATCGCCGCTCTCGCTGGAAAAGGTGTCAGAGCGTTCAGGTTACTCCAAATGGCACCTGCAACGGATGTTTAAAAAAGAAACCGGTCATTCACTGGGTCAATACATCCGTAGCCGTAAAATGACTGAAATAGCGCAAAAATTAAAAGAGAGTAACGAGCCGATCCTTTATCTGGCGGAGCGTTACGGCTTTGAGTCCCAGCAAACGCTGACCCGGACATTCAAAAACTATTTTGATGTTCCGCCGCATAAATACCGTATGACGAATATGCACGGCGAATCACGCTATTTGCTGCCACTCAATCAATGTAATTGCTAATCGCCAGTTAACGACGTAACCGAGGAAATCATGAAACTTCTGTCTTATGCGATGCTGGCCCTGCTGTATGTTGTTTCGGGCCAGAGCATGGCGGAACAGACCGCGCAGCCTGCCACACAAAACAGTCGTGACGCGATGATTATGCCGCCTGCGCACGATCGGTCCCCGTTCGATTTTAATCATATGGGTGCAGGCAGCGACAAATCCGACGAATTAGGTGTGCCTTATTACAATATGCGCAACCTGTAATTTTTTTGCCCCGTCACTGCGGGGCTTTTTTTTACCCTCTCGCCTGCGCAGTCTTACGCAACCGAAAGCCAAACACATTGATGTACAATCCAGCCATGATCAGCAGCGCACCGAGCAGTTGTAATCCGGTAAGCGTTTCATCCAGCAGCACGGCCGCGCTCGCCAGTCCAACAACCGGCACCAACAGCGACAACGGCGCGACACGCCAGGTTTCATAACGCCCGAGTAAAGATCCCCAGATGCCATAACCCACAATGGTCGCCACAAACGCCAGATAAACCAGTGACAGAATGGTGGTCATATCTATCGTCACCAGACTTTGGATAATTTGCGTTGGACCATCGAGAAGTATTGAGGCGAGAAAGAATGGGACAACAGGAATCAACGCACTCCATACCACCAACGACATCACCGCCGGGCGTGACGTATGCTGCATGATTTTTTTATTAAAGATATTACCGCTGGCCCAGCTTAGTGCCGCCGCCAGCGTCAGCATAAAACCGAGCATGCCGACATGCTGTCCGTTCAGACTGGCCTCAATCAGCACCAGCACGCCAAATATGGCCAGCGCAATCCCTACCCGTTGTTTACCTTGCAGACGTTCACCAAAGGCGAATGCCCCCAGAATGATGGTGAAAAACGCCTGAGCCTGTAATACCAGAGAAGCTAACCCGGCAGGCATACCGAATTTGATGGCGCTAAAGAGAAACGCGAACTGCCCAAAACTGATGGTCAGCCCATAGCCGAGCAGCAGTGAAAGCGGAATTTTCGGCCGGGCAACGAAGAAAATCGCCGGAAATGCCACCAGTAAAAAACGCAACCCAGCCAGCATTAAGGGTGGCATATTGTGTAGCCCTACTTTGATGACGACAAAGTTCAGCCCCCAAACCACAACAACCAGTAACGCTAATAACCCGTCTTTACGCGACATACCACCGCCCCTGCGAATATTAAATTTTTGTAAACAAATTAAAGTAACGGAAATCGTTGTGCCGTAACAGATCATTAATTCAGGTAGGCCACACAGGGCATTTTCGGACAACTTATTGAGTGTACATCACACTTTTAGCATGCTATTTGTTTCTGATATCTAAAAAAAACATAACAACATGCATTGTCGGGCAGGAAAATGAATATCTCTCTGAGAAGGTCCACTCTCGCGTTACTCGCGTCATCATTGTTATTAACGATTGGGCGTGGCGCCACGCTGCCCTTTATGACGATCTACCTCAGCCGACAGTACAATCTGAGCGTCGACCTGATCGGTTATGCGATGACGGTCGCACTGACCATTGGCGTCGTGTTCAGCCTTGGCTTTGGTATTCTGGCCGACAAGTTTGATAAAAAACGCTATATGCTGCTGGCTATCTGCGGCTTTGCCTCTGGCTTTATTGCTATTCCACTGGTGCATAACGTAGTGGTAGTGGTTTTGTTCTTTGCCCTGATCAACTGCGCCTACTCCGTCTTCGCCACGGTGCTGAAAGCCTGGTTTGCCGATAATCTCTCGGCGACCAACAAGACTAAAATTTTCTCGCTTAACTATACCGTGCTGAACATCGGCTGGACCGTAGGCCCACCGCTGGGCACGCTACTGGTGATGCAAAGCATTAACCTGCCATTCTGGCTCGCTGCTGCATGTTCAGCACTCCCTCTGGTATTTATCCAGACCTGGGTAAAACGTTCACCAGCAGCATCAGAAGGTTTGAACGCCGCAGTTTGGTCCCCCTCGGTACTGCTGCGCGACAGAGCATTATTCTGGTTTACGCTGTCAGCATTTTTGGCGTCATTCGTTGGTGGTGCCTTTGCGTCCTGTATTTCGCAATACGTTATGGTGGTTGCAGACGGCGATTTTGCCGAGAAAGTGGTGGCAGTCGTCCTGCCTGTTAACGCCGCCATTGTGGTATCACTGCAATATGCCCTCGGGCGCAGGCTCACCGCCACCAATATCCGCCCGCTAATGACTGTAGGCACGCTGTTCTTTGTGGTCGGTCTGGTTGGCTTCACCTTCTCCGGCAACAACCTGGTGTTATGGGGCATTTCTGCGGCCTTTTTCACTATCGGTGAGGTCATTTACGCGCCGGGTGAATACATGCTCATCGACAACATCGCGCCTGCAGGAATGAAAGCCAGCTATTTTTCCGCCCAGTCGTTAGGCTGGTTGGGCGCAGCGGTAAACCCATTAGTCAGCGGCGTCATTTTAACCACATTGCCGCCGTGGTCGCTGTTTGTGGCGCTGATGGTGGCGATCGTTCTTGCCTGGGCGCTAATGATAAAAGGTATGCGCGCCAAACCCTGGGGCCAGACGGCGGTCTGCTAATGATGATCGCGACAGAGCCAAAGCCGCTCTGTCGCGAATCTCAAATGGCGACCAGCCCTCGAACGCCTTCGGATTCCATATTTTTACCGTCACCGCTTTGAATAATGCTGCCTCGCGACATGAGTAAGTATTTGTCGGCCAGTTGCTGCGCAAAATCATAGAACTGCTCCACCAGCAAAATGGCCATGTCACCCCGGTGCGCCAGTTGAGAAATCACCTGCCCAATTTCTTTAATCACTGACGGCTGGATCCCCTCCGTGGGCTCATCGAGGATCAACAACTGCGGGCGACTGGCCAGCGCTCGTCCAATCGCCAGTTGCTGCTGTTGCCCGCCGGACAAATCTCCGCCCCGCCGATGTTTCATCTCCTGTAGAACCGGAAAGAGCGCATAGATATCATCCGGCACACGTCTGGCCTCCTGTGCTGAAAAACGGGAAAGGCCGAGCAGCAGGTTCTCTTCTACCGTCAGACGCGGAAAAATATCGCGCCCCTGTGGTACATACGCCACCCCGGCCCTGACCCGCTGATGCGGCTTCCAGTGAGTGACATTTTTCTCCTGCCAGAGCACACTCCCGCTGCGGGCAGGAATAAGCCCCATCAGGCACTTCAGAAGCGTCGTTTTCCCCACGCCGTTACGCCCCAGCAGACATGTCACCTCGCCGATACGCGCCTCAAAGTTCACACTTCGCAGAATATGGCTGCCACCATAATATTGATTCAGTTCTTTCACCTGCAGCATCTGTGCTCCTTAACGCCCGAGATAAACTTCAATAACCTGCTCGTTGGCCTGCACTTCGCGCAGACTTCCCTGAGCCAGAACGCGTCCCTGGTGTAAGACCGTGACGCGATCGGCAATGGTTTCGACAAATCCCATATCGTGCTCAACAACCATCAGCGAGTGCTTCCCGGCAAGCTTACGAAACAGTTCCGCAGTGTATTCCGTCTCCGCATCCGTCATGCCCGCCGCGGGTTCATCCAGCAGCAGTAAATGCGGCTCCTGTACCAACAGCATGCCAATTTCGAGAAACTGTTTTTGCCCGTGAGAAAGCAGCCCGGCGCGGCGGGCCCGCTCGTTGCCCAGCCGCAAAAGCGCCAGTATTTCATCTATACGATCCCGTTGTTCGCCGGTGAGGTGCGCCCGTAAAGAGCTCCAGACAGATTTATCGCTTTTCAGCGCCAGCTCCAGATTCTCCTCCACCGTTAACGCTTCAAATACCGTGGGTTTCTGAAACTTCCGCCCAATCCCCTGACGTGCAATGGCGATGGGGTCCAGCGTTGTTAAATCGGTCGACTGATCGTATATCGCCCGACCACTTTGCGGCCTGGTTTTACCGGTAATAACATCCATTAGCGTCGTTTTTCCGGCACCGTTGGGACCAATGATGCAACGCAGTTCCCCAACGCCAATATTGAGCGTGAGATCCGTTAACGCCTGGAAGCCATCGAAGTTAACGTTAATTTTTTCCAGCTGGAGCACCGGGTCCGTTTGGTTGCGAAACCGATCGCCTGGCATCTGGCGAGTAAAAAGCCCTTCATCTGGCTGCATTATTTGTCTCCCTTGCGAAACAGACCCATCACGCCACGAGGTAAAAACAGCGTAACGCCAATAAAGATCAGGCCAAGAAACAGCTGCCAGTATTCCGGCATAATGACGGTAAACAGACTTTTAGCGCCGTTCACCAGTACGGCGCCAAATACCGGGCCAATCAGGGTTCCACGCCCGCCGAGGGCAACCCAAATCGCCGCTTCTATCGAGTTGGTCGGCGACATTTCGCTGGGGTTAATGATTCCCACCTGCGGAACATACAACGCGCCCGCCAGGCCGCACAGCACGGCGGAAAGCGTCCACACCAGCAGCTTGAAACCTTTCGGATCGTAACCACAGAACATCAGTCGGTTCTCGGCGTCGCGCACGGCAGTGAGAATTCGACCAAACTTACTGCGGGCCAGCGCCAGTCCCAGCCATATTGCCAGCACCAGCAGCATGACCGTCGCCAGAAACAGCGCGATACGGGTTGAGGTCGCGGTCACCGGAAATCCCAGAATGGTGGTAAAACCGGTAAAACCGTTATTTCCCCCAAAGCCGGTTTCGTTGCGGAAAAACAGTAACATTCCGGCGAAAGTCAGGGCCTGAGTCATGATGGAGAAATAGACCCCTTTGATTTTTGAACGGAAGGCAAACCAGCCAAATACCAGCGCCAGCAGACCCGGCACCAGCACAACCAGCAACATCGCCCAGATAAAATGTTGCGTTCCCCACCAAAACCAGGGCAGCTCGGTCCACGACAGAAACGACATAAAGGCCGGTAATCCTTCGCCGGAAGCCTGGCGCATCAGATACATTCCCATCGCATATCCCCCCAGCGCAAAGAAAATACCGTGGCCCAGCGAGAGCATTCCCGCATAGCCCCACACCAGATCCAGCGCTACCGCCACAATGGCATAGCAGAGAATTTTCCCGGCCAGAGTCAATGTCCACACCGATATGGCCAGCGGATGATCCGCAGGTAACAGCGCCAGAAACGGCAGAATAATCAGCGCCAGCAGTAAACCCAGCCCCAGGATGCGTGTCGCGCGCGGCGCTTTACGCGCCAGCGTTAATGTCATTGGCATCGTCATCAGTCAATAACCCTCCCTTTCAACGCGAACAGCCCCTGAGGACGTTTCTGAATAAACAAAATAATCAGCACCAGAATCATAATCTTACCGAGAACAGCTCCCACCTGAGGCTCAAGAATTTTGTTGAAAATCCCAAGCCCAAACGCAGCGGCTACACTCCCCGCGAGTTGTCCCACGCCGCCCAGCACCACCACCAGAAACGAATCGATAATGTAGCTTTGCCCTAGCTCCGGTCCTACGTTGCCTAACTGCGAGAGCGCTACGCCCCCCAGTCCGGCAATCCCTGAACCAAGACCAAAGGCCAGCATATCCACTCGTCCGGTAGGTACGCCGCAGCAGGCCGCCATATTGCGATTTTGCGTCACCGCACGTACGCGCAGTCCGAGACGGGTTTTATTCAACAACAGCCAGGTGAAGAACAGCACCAGAATGGCAAAGCCAAACACCACAATTCGGTTCCACGGCAAAATCAGATTGGCATAAACCTGAATGCCCCCGGAAAGCCATTCCGGATTAGCGACTTCAAGGTTTTGCGCGCCGAAGGACATACGCACTAACTGGATAAGCATCAGACTGATCCCCCACGTTGCCAGCAGGGTTTCGAGCGGACGCCCGTATAAATGGCGGATCACTCCGCGCTCGAGTAGCATTCCAACCCCAGCGGTAAGCAAAAAGGCGACCGGAAGCGCAATAACCGGATACCAGGCCAACCATTGCGGGAAAAACTGGCCCATCAGCTGTTGCACCATCCAGGTACCGTAAGCGCCGAGCATTAACATCTCACCATGCGCCATATTAATGACGCCAAGTAAGCCGTAGGTGATCGCCAGACCCAATGCCGCCAGCAGCAAAATGGAGCCCAGCGACAATCCCATAAATGCCTGTCCAAGAAGATCGCCAACCTTCATGCGATGCGCGATGGCATTCAGGCTTTCGTCAGCGGCAGCACGAACGCGGGCATCAGGTTCATGTTCAGCATGGGTGAATGGCTGCAGGCGCGCCTGGGTTTCAGGATCGTTCGACGCCCCTAGCAGTTCGATTGCCTGACGTCTGATCTCAGGCGAGGTGCTGGTCAGTTGCAGGTTTGCCAGTGCAATAGCCAGTAAGGATTTCACGTCAGCATCGGGCTCCTGGGCCAGTCGTTGCTGCAAAAACGGCAGCATCCCCGGCTGGGCCTCACGCTGTAATGTACGCGCTGCCCCGCTCCTTTGCGTGACACTGTCACTTAAGAGCTGGTGGACGGCCAAGGTTCCGGCAACCAGATTACGCAGACGGTTAGTCAGGCGGATTTTTTTTAGCTCGCCGTTCGGACCTGCCGCCGTTCCTAGCGGTTGTACGTGCGACCCGTTCATGATGAACGCGTTTTTCGCGTTATCTGTCAGCAGGTTCTCATCACTCAGCGCTTTGAGCACCGGCAAGCGTTGAACGTCGGGTTTTACCGACCATTGTTCTAGCAAGGCGGCCTGCTGAGTCCGGTTGGCGGCGGTAAAGGTATCGGCATCTGCGGCCTGCGCTATCCACGGCAAAAGCCACGTCAGCAACAACACACCACGAATAAAGCGCATGGCTTTCATGAGCATTCTCCAAAGCGTTGCCCTCCCGCAGGAGGGCGTAAGATCAGTTGCTGGCGGTTTTAACGGGCTGTTCAGATTTTTTATCATTACCGGCGATATACGGACTCCACGGCTGGGCGCGAACCGGCGCTTCGGTTTGCCACACCACGTTAAACTGGCCGTTGCCTTCAATCTCGCCAATCATGACGGGTTTATGCAGGTGATGGTTGGTCGCATCCATGGTCAGGGTAAATCCTGATGGTGCTGCGAATGATTGTCCTGCCATAGCCGCCCGGACTTTATCCACGTCGGTAGTTCCGGCTTTTTCTACTGCCTGCGCCCACATATGCAGGCCAACATAAGTGGCTTCCATAGGGTCGTTGGTCACCACCGAATCAGCATTCGGCAGCTTATGTGCTTTGGCATACGCCCGGTAATCCGCGACGAACTTCTTGTTGGCCGCATTATCTACGGACTCAAAGTAGTTCCACGCAGCCAGGTTGCCCACCAGCGGTTTAGTATCGATACCGCGCAACTCCTCCTCACCCACAGAGAATGCCACCACCGGAACATCCGTGGCTTTCAGGCCCTGGTTCGCTAACTCTTTATAGAATGGAACGTTAGAATCCCCGTTGATGGTCGATACCACCGCCGTTTTTCCCCCTGCGGCGAATTTTTTAATACTGGCAACAATGGTCTGGTAATCGCTGTGTCCGAATGGGGTATACACTTCTTCGATGTCTTTATCGGCCACGCCTTTCGAATGCAAAAAGGCGCGTAAAATTTTGTTAGTCGTACGCGGATAGACATAGTCCGTACCCAGCAGGTAGAAGCGCTTAGCGCTGCCGCCGTCCTCACTCATCAGATACTCAACCGCCGGGATCGCCTGCTGATTAGGCGCAGCGCCGGTATAGAAGACGTTAGGTGACATCTCCTCACCTTCATATTGCACCGGGTAAAACAGCAGACCGTTCAATTCTTCAAATACCGGTAAAACCGATTTACGCGAAACCGATGTCCAGCAGCCGAAAACCGCCGCTACCTTGTCCTGGCTCAGTAACTGACGTGCTTTTTCAGCAAATAACGGCCAGTTCGAAGCCGGGTCAACCACCACCGGTTCCAGCTTTTTGCCCAATACACCACCCTGCGCATTGATTTCATTAATAGTCATCAACGCCACATCTTTCAGCGGCGTTTCGGAAATAGCCATGGTGCCGGATAACGAATGCATGATGCCAACCTTAATAGTGTCGGCCGCCTGAACGCTAAAACTCATTCCCATTGCGACAACAGAGGCGGAAAGCGCAAAAGCTTTTAAAAATGTACGACGCTGCATAGTTTCACTCCTGAAATTAGTCTTGTTGAAAGCTCCGGTGCAGCCGGGCAGACAAAACGGTGCAAATTAAGGGTATTCAGAAGTGATAAGGCAAAAACGATGCCAGATATTAAAACATCATATAAAATCAATAAATTAGAATTTTAGGCACAAAAATCAGTATTAATTTTTGCCGCCAGAAGGATTAATCGCGTGAAACATTGAACCACAATGAGACAACTCTGCATTATAAACGTGCAACAATCTGTGTCTGTAACACACGGTCATAACGGCGTGCCCCGGTATAAAAACATGGTTATTTGTTCGCAGATAACCGTGCCTTGTCACTATTATTTATTTTTCCCGACGTAATCACGTCAAAATTTTACTTTTCCGCCGAAATAATCACACAGTTCAGCCTTTGTTTAAGATTGAATTGCTACTATAGTCATAAGCGAGGTGAACTTAAGGTAAGAGAGGAAACTCACAAATAAAGGAGCATTTACTATGCTGGGTAATATGAATATTTTTATGGCTGTTCTGGGAATTATTTTATTTTCCGGTTTCCTGGCCGCGTATTTTAGCCACAGATGGGATGATTGATGAACGGAGATAGTCCTGAACCGACCCGGCCCCTTGCTGCGTAGCTGCACAAGGGGCCATTTTTTTACCTGAATTCCCCCTCCCGGCACATTTTCCCTGATGTACAGATAAAAAAAACCGCCGGATAAACCAGCGGTAAATGCTTGCATGGATAGATTTGTGTTTTGCTTTTATACGCTACCTGGCAATTCCCTGCGAAGATAACGGATAGTTGGCTAATCTATCATCGACAACCCCAATGAACGTTAAACGAAACGTAACTACCTTCTATAAGACATGTTGGCCGCTAATGAGATTCTTGCAAACCGTACAGTAATCCATGTCATCGCAATGGTTATAAAATGAGCTATTTATTGCTTCATAGTGTATGGTAAGCACCCCATCACAAGGACAATCAATATGTCGATACTCAAAGATATTAAGATGCGTACTTTACGACCAGTGAAAAGTACCTGTCCTCACTGCTGCCGCCAGTCAATGCACAGCCTGTCGAGAATAAAAAACAACATAACGTTAGTCTGCCCCAACTGCGGCAATACCTACCTTCCTTCCCAAAGCAAACCAGTCAAGTAACGTAAGAACAGGAAAACAATGCCGACCTTTCACCAGCAGCCCTCCCTACCCGAGCGTCTCTATGAGATGCAAGGCATCAATACCCAACAACGATTCATTTTGCTGAAGAAAAAATCCAGCTAACAACCGGGCACCACGCCCGGTTCAATTTTCTGGCTGGCCTGTCTTAAGCGCTCAAGCCACGATGTTCCAGCATGGGTTCCATGCGCGGATCACGCCCGCTCCACTGGCGATAAAGTTCAGTTAAATCAGTGCTGTTTCCGCGGGACAAAATTGCTTCGCGGAATTTCTGTCCGTTTTCACGGGTTAATCCGCCCTGCTCTACGAACCACTGGTAGCCGTCATCGGCCAGCATTTGCGTCCACAGATAGGCATAATAACCTGCGGCATAACCGCCACCGAAGATATGGGCAAAATAACTGCTGCGATAACGCGGCGGCACGGCCTTGAGATCCAAACCTTCCGCCGCCAGCGCCTGCAGTTCAAATTGATCGACCGGATGAGATGACTCGCTCAACTCCAGAGAGTGCCAGCGCATATCCAGCAATGCCGCGCTGAGCAGTTCGGTCATGTCGTAACCTTTGTTAAACAGACTGGCCCGCTGCATTTTATCCCGCAATGCCTGCGGCATTTGCTCCCTGGTATCAACATGTCGGGCAAAACGGGCAAAGACCTGAGGATGGCTCGCCCAGTGTTCGTTGATCTGTGAAGGAAACTCAACAAAATCACGCGGAGTGTTGGTCCCAGAAAGCGTGGCATAACGCTGAGTGGCGAACAGACCGTGCAATGTATGTCCAAATTCATGAAATAGCGTAATAACATCATCCCACAGCAGCAATGCAGGCTGATCCTGCGCAGGTTTTTGATAATTACAGACGTTGTAAATAACCGGTCTGGTTTCGTTAAGCAGCGATTGCTCAACAAAATTGCCCATCCAGGCTCCGCCGCTTTTTGATTCCCGGGCAAAGAAATCACCGTAAAATAGCGCCAACCCTACGCCATCATGATCGAATATTTCCCATACCCGAACATCCGGGTGATAAACCGGAATGTCGAATCGCTCAACGAATTTGATGCCAAAGAGTTGATTGGCCGTCCAGAAAACGCCCTCGTTCAGCACCGAATCCAGGGCAAAGTAAGGTTTGAGCTGTGCCTCATCAAGGTCATATTTCTCACGACGGACCTGCTCGGCATAAAACGACCAGTCCCAGGCCTCGGCGCTAAACGACTCGTGTTCTTGAAAGATAACGTTCTGGATTTCAGCCTGCTCATCCAACGCCCGCGCCCGCGCGGCTGGAACAATAGATCGCATAAATGTCAGTGCCGCTTCCGGCGTTTTTGCCATCTGGTCGGCAATTTTCCAGGCTGCGTAATTGGCAAAACCAAGCAGTTGCGCCTGCTGCATCCGGATTGCTACCAGTCGCTGAATAATAGCTCGCGTGTCGTTGCCATCATCATTTTCAGCCCGCGTCCATGCGCGGGTGAACAGTTTTTCGCGGGTCTGACGATCGCGTAAAACCGCAAGCGCCGGTTGCTGTGTTGTGTTTAATAGCGGGATAACCCAACGCGCTTCAAGCCCTTTCGCCCTTGCAGCTTCGGCAGCAACGGCAATTTCTTCTGTGCTCAGCCCCTCCAGATGCCGGATATCATCCACCACCATAGCACCTGACGTGTTGGCTGCCAGCAACCGTTGATTGAACTGGCTGGTCAGCGTGGCTGACTCCGTATTGAGCGCTTTAAGTTTAGCTTTATCGGTCTCGTTCAGTCGGGCGCCGGCCAGTACAAAACGCTGATACACAACCTCCAGCAGACGTATTGATTCGCTATCCAGACTTAACGTACCACGCCGTTGCCAGACAGCTTCGACACGGGCGAAAAGCGCGCCATTGAGATAAATATCATTGGCAAGGTTCGCCAGCTCTGCGGAAAACTCTTCGTCAAGGCGCTGTAGTTCATCGTTGGTGTGCGCCGCCGTCATCGCGAAGAAAACGCTGGTCACACGCGTGAGCAGCCCCCCGCTTTGTTCAAGCGCCAGCAACGTATTAGCAAAATCAGGAACCTGTGAGTTTTGCACAATAGCGTCGATCTCGGCGCGTTTTTGCCGCACGCCTTCATCAAACGCTGGACGATAATGCTGCACGTCGATCTGATCAAACTGCGGTGCCTGATACGGCAATGTGCTGTGGTGTAAAAATGGATTCGTTAACGACATCTTTCACTCCTGAAAACGATTTGTTTACCAGAGTAGACTTCCCGGGAATCGACCGCAATCGCGTTAAGCAGGAATAGCTCTGAACGGAAATGACGTGCTATGGTAGTACTACATAAAAAGCGTTGAGGAACAGTGAGATGATCGTTTTAGTAACCGGAGCAACCGCAGGTTTTGGTGAGTGCATTACGCGTCGTTTTATTGAGAATGGGCATAAAGTTATTGCCACCGGACGCCGCCAGGAGCGTCTGCAGGAACTCAAAGATGAGCTGGGTGACCGCCTCTATACCGCGCAACTGGACGTGCGTAATCGTGCATCAATTGAAGAGATGCTGAACGCCTTACCTGCTGAATGGCGCGATATTGATGTTCTGGTCAACAACGCGGGTCTGGCGCTGGGCCTTGAGCCAGCCCACAAGGCCAGCGTTGAAGACTGGGAAAATATGATCGACACCAACAACAAAGGCCTGGTTTATATGACCCGTGCCGTTCTGCCAGGCATGGTTGAGCGCAACCGCGGTCATATTATCAATATCGGTTCCACCGCGGGAAGTTGGCCATACGCTGGCGGGAACGTCTACGGTGCGACCAAAGCGTTTGTTCGCCAGTTTAGCCTGAATTTACGTACTGACTTACACGGCACTGCGATTCGCGTTACCGACATTGAACCGGGTCTGGTTGGCGGTACGGAATTCTCTAACGTACGTTTCAAAGGCGATGACGCTAAAGCTGAAAAAGCCTACGAAAATACCACTGCCCTGACCCCGCAAGATGTTACAGAAGCGGTATGGTGGGTGGCGTCCTTACCCGCTCATGTCAACATCAACACCCTTGAAATGATGCCTGTCACACAGTCTTTTGCCGGACTGAGTATTCATCGGAGCTAATTTCTCTGCCCGGCCTTGCGCCGGGTATAGATAGCCTGAAATAAGTGATAAGATCTCCGGGTTAACTCTCTAAAAAGTAAGAATGAATGACCGTAGAAACGCAGCTCAACCCTACACAACCGGTAAATCAACAGATTTACCGTATTCTTCGTCGTGATATCGTGCACTGTCTGATTGCACCCGGTACGCCGCTGTCGGAGAAAGAGGTTTCCGTACGCTTTAATGTGTCACGCCAGCCGGTACGAGAAGCATTCATCAAACTGGCAGAGAACGGTCTGATTCAGATCCGCCCGCAGCGTGGCAGCTACGTAAATAAAATTTCGCTGTCGCAGGTGCAAAACGGCTGTTTTGTTCGCCAGGCAATTGAATGTGCCGTGGTCCGCCGCGCCGCATCACTGATCACCGACAAACAGTGCTATCAGCTCGAACAAAATCTGCATCAGCAGCGCATCGCGATTGATCGAAAACAAATCAATGATTTCTTCCAGCTAGATGACGAATTTCATCAGAAACTGGCTTTAATCGCCGAGTGCCAGCTCGCCTGGGACACCGTTGAGAATATTAAGGCCACGATTGACCGCGTTCGTTATATGAGCCTGGATCATATCTCTCCGCCTGAAATGCTGCTGCGTCAGCATCACGATATTTTTACCGCACTTGAGAAACATGATGGCGATGCCGTAGAGCGCGCAATGATGCTGCATCTCCAGGAAATTGGTGAGTCCGTTCAGCTAATCCGTCAGGAAAATAGCGACTGGTTCAGCGAAGATTAATATTACGCTCACCTCACACCGAGGTGAGTTTCTCCTGCCTTCCCCTCTCCCGCACATCTGCATAAAAAAAGCTGTGATTTTGATCGAAAACAAAAAAAATCATTAACGAGAAGCGTATTTATATTGCGCCCGTTACGTGGGACTAGAGCCCACGGGCTTTGACGGTAAGTTGGAAAGGAGAAAACACCATGAAAACATACGATCGTAACCGTAACGCAATCACCACTGGCAGCCGCGTCATGATTAGCGACACCGGACTTACAGGCCGCATTACAGCGATAGATACCGATGGCCTGACCGCTGAGCAAATTCGCCGCGGGAAAACAGTGGAAATCGAAGGGTGTGAAGGTAAATATGCCCCCCTCGAACTGATTCGTTTGGGCATGAACTAATTGGTGTGAATGCCAGAAAACAATGCGCCATCTGGCCCGTTTATAGCCAGATGGCGACTTAAATGATGTTCTCGTTACTTCAGTTTTGCTGCATACTTCGCAACGGTTGCTTTCGCCCCTTCAGCCAGTAAAGCAAGATAGGCTTGTGTGACCTGATTCTTGAACAATTCTACCTGCGGCAGTTCACGACCAAAAATAGCATCGATCGCCAGCAGCGCCTGGACACGATCTTCGCCCTCGTTACTGCTATGCACCGCTTTCTGGATCACCGGTAACAGCGGATCGCTGATTTCAATCGCCTGGCCCTGATCATCCACACCGCCGACGTAACGCATCCAGCCAGCCACGCCCAGCGCCAGCAGTTCAAAGTGGCTACCGTGCACAATGTGCCAGCGAACGGAGTCCAGCATACGCTGCGGCAGTTTTTGACTGCCGTCCATCGCGATCTGCCAGGTGCGATGACGCAGTGCCGGGTTGCTGTAGCGCTCAATTAACAGATCGGCATAGTGCGGAAGATCCACACCTTTCACTTTTAACGTGGGCGCTTGTTCCTGCAACATCAGCGCGCGCGCGGCGAGGCGATAATTTTCATCGCCCATGCAATCGTTAATGTGCTGATATCCCGCCAGATACCCCAGATAAGCAAGGAAAGAGTGGCTGCCGTTGAGCATACGCAGTTTCATCTCTTCAAACGGAATGACATCAGCAACCAGCTCCGCTCCCGCCTTCTCCCATTCAGGGCGGCCAGCGACAAAGTTATCTTCTATAACCCACTGACGGAACGGTTCACATGCCACGCCTGCCGGGTCGCGTACGCCGGTAATGTGTTCAATTTTGTCCAGCGTATCCTGGGTAACTGCAGGGACAATGCGGTCAACCATTGTCGACGGGAATGTGACATGTTGTTCGATCCACGCAGCCAGTTCCGCATCCACCGCCCGGGCATACGCGGTGACAACATTGCGTATCACATGACCGTTTTCCGGCATGTTGTCGCAGGACATCACGGTAAAGGCGGCTAAACCCGCAGCTTTGCGGCGTGCAAGCGCCTCAACCACAACGCCTGGCGCAGTTTTTGGCTGTTTTGGGTTTTGTAGATCGGCGGCAATCATTGGGTTGTCTAACATCAATTGACCGGTCGCCGGAGAATGGCAATACCCTTTCTCGGTAATGGTCAGGGAAACAATCGCAACCTGCGGTTCACTCATCGCAGCCAGTACGCTTTCCAGACCATCAACCTGCGCATGCAGCGCATTTTTCACCACGCCCACAACTCTTGCAGTCCAAGCATCCGCAGACATTTCTGCAACGGTATACAGGTTATCTTGCTGTTTCAGATCGGCAATCTGCTGCTCGCCGCCAATCAGGTTCACTTCGCAATAGCCCCAGTCACTGCCGTGATCTGCAGCGAGAATGTCAGCGTAAACCCCCTGATGTGCGCGGTGAAATGCGCCAAACCCCAGATGAACAATACGCGGAACCAGTTTTGTACGATCGTAGTCGGGAACTGCAGCCTTTGCCGTTAAGAGCTTGTTTTGCATGGTATGACCTACTTATCAATGAAATCAGGATTGATTCAGAGTAACGCCTGTATGGTTGTATGTTTTGATTTGCATTAAGCTTTTAATGATTGGTATGACATTACTTAAAGCTGTGTACCAGCATAAACGGAGAACGAGCGCCTCCGTTCATGCTGCGGCTGTGGATTAGCTTGTCTGGGTCGCTGAACAACGTATCTTATCGGCTTTACTCACCTCAGCAGCATCCTCAAGCGCACTCAGATCGCGGTCTTTCACCTCTGGCATCAGCAGCGCGGAAACCAAACCGATCAGTGAGTAGGCAATGATCATCACCAGAATTGGCCACCAGGAGTTAGTCATGTTACAGAAGATACCAGCCAGAACCGGACCAAAACCAACGGCAACCAGCCCACCCGCCTCTTTTGAAATCGCCATGCGTGTGAATCGGTTACGGGCACCGAACATTTCAGCCATGGTAATATTTTCGAGAGCAAATAATCCCAATACGGCAAAGTTATGAATAACAATCAGTGCCGTCATAATAATGCCCGGACTATACGTTTTATCCACGACGATTGAGAGCATTGGGTAAGCCAGAATAATTGCCGAAATATTCAGAATAATATAAGGCAACCGGCGACCAAACTTATCAGACAACCAGCCGAGCAGCGGTATCGTAATAAATCCTAGTACCGAACTAATCATTAAAGCATCGGTGGGTATTGATTTATCAAATAACAACGTCTGCACTAAATACCCAGCAAGGAAGGTTTGGATTAACCCAGAGTTACCCGCCTGTCCAAACCGTAAACCGGTTGCCAGCCAGAAGGATTTACTGGTAAACATCGCCCCTAGTGTATTTTCCGACGAATTATTTAATGCAGGAGAATTTTCCTCGTCATTAACTTTCTCAAATACCGGACTTTCTTTGAGGTTCATACGTAACCAGATGGCAAAAATCATTACCACGACACTTGCCAGGAACGGAATTCGCCATCCCCAGGCTAACAGTTCTTCCCGGTCAAGAGCAAAGAACATCACCGCCCAGATAGCAGTTGCACTAAGGGTTCCACAGTTTGTCCCCATGGCGACAAGCGAGGAAATGATGCCGCGTTTGCCTTTTGGCGCATACTCAGCAAGCATAGTCCCTGCGCCTGAGATTTCAGCCCCCGCGCCAAGCCCTTGTACGATACGCAGCGTCACCAGCAATACGGGAGCAAAGATACCGATTTGCGCATACGTTGGCAGTACGCCGATTAGTGTTGTGCAGATCCCCATCATGGTGATGGTAATAAACAGCACCTTTTTACGCCCAATGCTGTCTCCCATTTTGCCAAATATAAATGCTCCGACGATACGAGCAATATATCCTGCACCATAGGTACCCATTGCTAAAATGAGCGCCATCGCTGCAGACTGTTCCGGGAAAAATATCTCATGGAATACCAGCGCGGCACCCAGAGAATATAATTGGAAATCCATAAATTCGAGCGCAGTACCTAACCATCCGGATACGGCGGCTCTGACCAGATCCTTCGTTGATCTTTCGTGTTTTTCTTGATTCATATTGGCTATCTCTAAGAGGTAAGATGCGTACCACTTACTCGCAGTTATTTATATTATTCAGTGAATGTGAGTAAAACTTTGCAGCAGTGCTGCTGATCTTTCTCAAACAATTCAATTGCGTCGGTAACGTGGTGATAGTCAAAAGTATGGGTAATAAGTTGGTTAGGATCGATAAGTCCGTTGACTAACCAATCAATAACAACCGGGAATTTGTTCGCATTTAATCTTGAGGAATAAATTGAAAGTTCTTTCCCGGTAATGCCTTGTTGAACAATCTGACAAGGATCGCTGGAGAAGCCCATCAGAACAATTCGCGCGGCTGGCGATGCCAGCGTGATAGCCTCCTGTAAAATAGATGGATGACAAGCTGCATCCACGATGATGGTCGGTTTTAGCCCTTTTTCCGTCAGGAAATCTTGCAACGATTGCTGACTATTATTGACTGCCCAGTCTGCACCGCACTGCTTCGCCATGCTAAGGCGTTCATCGATTCTGTCAGCAATCACCACGGTTTTTACTTTATAGACACGTTTAAGCGCCTGTACGGTGGTCAGCCCCATAGGACCCGCGCCATAAATCAGCGCAATATCGTTTTCTGTTGGATTTATTTGCCCAGTTACGTTTGCGGCGATGGTAAAAGGCTCAACCATAACGGCATGCTCATCAGGCACGGCATCGGGGATCGTCCAGGCATTTTTCTCTGGCACGACAGCGTACTCGCTAAAACCGCCATCGCGATGCACGCCCAGCACCACCAGCGATGTGCAAACGTTAGGTTTACCAATTGAACAGGGATAACAATGTCCGCAACTGATAACCGGATCAACGGATACTCGCTCGTCCATTCGCGAACGGTCAACACCTTCACCTACCGCATCAATCACGCCAAAAAACTCGTGGCCAATCACGCGTGGGTATTTTGCAAATGGATTGTGTCCGCGATAAATATGGCTGTCAGAACCACAAATTCCCGCCAGTTTCACCCTAACCCTGACTTCGCCTGCAGAGGGTTCTGGTACCGGTAGCTCGGCAATATTCAGCGCATTCGGTTTTTCAATCACAATACTTTTCATAGCAAATCACTCCTTACCAGTTCCACAACGTGCCATCTTCCAGACGAGCAACAGGCAGATATGCAGGGTCATACGGATATTTCGCCGCCAGCTTTTCATCAAACTCGATCCCAAGACCTGGTTTGTCTCCAGGATGCATATAGCCGTTATCAAAGGTCCAGTTGTGCGGGAACACTTCCAACATTTGCTCGGAATACCCCATATATTCCTGTACGCCGAAGTTCGGCACCCACAGATCAAAGTGCAACGCAGCGGCCATGCATACTGGGGACAGATCGGAAGGTCCATGCGAACCGGTACGTACCTGATACAGCGACGCGAAATCGGCAATTCGACGCATGCCAGTGATACCGCCCGCATGGGTGATGGTGGTGCGGATATAGTCGATCAATTGCTCTTCGATAAGCTGTTTGCAGTCCCAGATGCTGTTGAAAACTTCCCCTACCGCAATCGGCGTGACCGTATGCTGGCGGATCAGGCGGAAGCATTCCTGGTTTTCAGCCGGGGTTGGGTCTTCCATCCAGAACAGACGGTATTGCTCGATGCTTTTGCCGAAACGGGCCGCTTCAATTGGCGTCAGACGGTGGTGCATATCGTGCAGAAGATGTTCGTTGAAACCAAACTTGTCGCGCACGGCTTCAAACAGTGTTGGTGTGAAATCGAGGTACTTCTCCGTTGACCATAACTGCTCTTCTGGCCACTGCCCTTTGATGGCGGGTTCGTAGGCCAGTCCTTTGCCTTTAGACATACCGTAAGTGGTTTTCATACCCGGCACGCCGCACTGCACGCGAATTGCTTTAAAGCCCATCTCTTTATGGCGCGCATAATCTTCAAGTACGTCATCAACGGTATGGCCTGTGGTGTGACAGTAAACCATAACACCTTCACGAGATGCGCCGCCGAGCAGCTGGTACAACGGCATATTCGCCGCTTTCGCTTTGATGTCCCACAATGCCATATCCACCGCGGAAATCGCCGACATGGTGACCGGACCACGACGCCAGTACGCGCCTTTGTAGAAAAACTGCCAGATATCCTCAATTCGGTGCGCATCGCGACCAATCAGCTGCGGACAAACATGATCTTTCAGATAGGACGCTACGGATAACTCGCGTCCGTTTAACGTGGCATCTCCCAGCCCAGTGATCCCATCGTCTGTCGTAATTTTCAACGTGACAAAATTACGCCCCGGACAGGTGACAAACACTTCAGCCCCAACAATCTTCATCTCTTATTCCTTGCATTTGTTCTTGTGATGCAGGAAATTTACCCAACTGAGCTACTACCATACAAGTATGAAGATCAAAAAAGCGCTGTTCGATCACAAAAAAGGCGCTATGCGCGCCCCCACCCAGCCACAATAATCAGCATGCCGCACAATGCCACCAGCGCGCCTGACCAGTCGTACAGGCTAAGTTTTACGCCGTCAACAATACGTAGCCAAAGCAACGCTGTCACCACGTAAACTCCACCATAGGCCGCGTACACACGCCCGCTTGCTGCCGGATGTAGCGTCAGTAACCAGACGAATAAGGCCAGTGACATCCCGGCGGGTATCAGCAGCCAGGCCGTAGCCCCTCGCTTAAGCCAGAGCCAGGGTAAAAAGCAGCCAATGATTTCGCATAACGCGGTGATGAAAAAAAGGAATGTGGTCTTAAGCATTGATGTTATTCAGTTACCTTCGGTTTAACCATGATACGACAGAATGTCGTTAGCGTATCCATCTCCGCTGAGTGGGTATGCCCGCAAGCCGGAATAGTGTAGAATTTAACCCTGTTTTATTGTTTTTTCCCTTTCCCATAAAAGGAATTCGCCATGAATATTACACTGACCAAACGCCTGTGCCTGACGGCTATGCTGACGCTGGCTGCGGCTGTGTACACCTCTTCCGCATTTGCTGAAACCAGTAAACTGATCATTGAATCCGGGGACAGTGCGCAAAGTCGTCAACAGGCAGCAATGGAAAAGGAACAATGGAACGATACGCGCCAGCTACGCCAGAAGGTCAACAAGCGTGCAGAGAAAGAGTGGGACAAAACCGACGCTGCTTTCGATAGCCGTGATAAGTGCGAACAGAGCGCTAATATTAATGCGTACTGGGAGCCCAACACCCTGCGCTGCCTCGACCGCCGCACTGGCCGCACCGTTGCCCCATAATGATTGCACTTTGAAAGATATTGAAAGGATACGATATGACTAGCGCCCTCAGTGTTAAGCTGCGCCCGCTGGAGCGTGAAGATTTACGATTTGTCCATCAGCTTGATAACAACGCCAGCGTAATGCGTTACTGGTTTGAAGAACCTTACGAAGCATTTGTTGAGCTGTCAGATCTGTATGACAAGCATATCCACGACCAAAGTGAACGTCGCTTTGTTGTGGAATGCGACGGTGAAAAAGCCGGACTGGTGGAGCTGGTTGAAATTAACCATGTGCACCGCCGGGCAGAATTCCAGATCATTATTTCGCCGGAATATCAGGGCAAAGGTTTGGCTTCCCGGGCTGCTAAGCTGGCGATGGATTACGGCTTTACCGTACTTAACTTATATAAGCTGTATCTGATCGTTGATAAAGAGAACGAAAAAGCCATCCACATCTACCGTAAACTCGGCTTTATGGTCGAAGGCGAGCTGATTCATGAATTCTTTATCAACGGTCAATACCGCAACACTATCCGCATGTGTATCTTCCAGCAGCAGTATCTGGCAGAACATAAAACGTCAGGTCCTAACCTGCTGCAACCTACCGCTCAGTAAAGACTGACTAATAGTAATCGATGGTGTTTTCAATCGAGTAATGGTGTTCAACTGCCGGCTTCACGCTCTCGTCAACGATAACAAGCTGGCAGTTGACCGGATTAGCATAGTCATCATACTTGCACGTTTGTTTTACATTACCTAACGGATGGTTATTAAGCAGGCTTACCGCGGTGTAATCCAGCTTCTTCAACGGGTCAACCGACGGTTTGGCATCAACCTGCAAGGTATTGTCCTTATTGACGGTGGTTTTACCCAGCGGGTAGCCTTCCGCATCATAGCGATATTGCACCTTCATCTCTTTTCCCGTGGCGGAAACGACAAAACCGTTATCGTCGGTATCCCATACCACGCCCGCCGCAGGCAGTTCTGCTAACTGACATTTACCCTGTAAGCGGATCCGTTTTTCCAGCGTTTTGGCGTCCCGGTAATAGTTAGCATCCAGGAGCAGCGCCATGCCGGTATTGCTTTCGATATCATGCAATTCAAGCGTATCGAAGCACCCTTCCTGTGAGAGCGTACCGACAACGCGCTTGGTGACTACACCTTTGTCATTAAGCAGCGTCTGGCTGAAATCTTTTACTGGCCCGCGCAGCGGATCGAAATCAAATTCATTGGAAAAACTGGCCATTTCCGGCGTAAAGGAATCCAGGCCTTTGGCGTTATCACACCCGGCCAGCACGACGCACAGGAAACCTAATAAGATCTTTTTCTTCACATTTTTCACCGGGATAAGAAGATAATTCTCAATCATATTAGCAAATACAGTTATTTACACCAGAAATGCTAATCTTAGTCCAGGTCGATCATAAAGGAGCTGATGATGAAATACATAACAGGAATTGCCGCGCTCTTACTGGCCGTCGCGTCCCCGCAGGTTTTGGCGGCACCGGCGTCATGTGAACGTGTGAAAAGTGATATCGAACAGCGCATCATTAATAATGGCGTTGCTGAATCCAGCTTTACGCTGAACATTGTCCCCAACGATCAGGCCGATCAGCCTGATTCACTGGTCGTGGGACATTGTGCAAACGATACGCACAAAATTCTCTATACCCGAACCAACAGTGGCAACGCCCCTGCCAATAGCACCCCTGCCCAGGACGGGCACGTCGCCGAACCGCAATAAATCACGCCCTCCGTACGCGGAGGGTCACTCCAGTTTGATATGCATTAAGATGACATACCCATAAGTGGGTAAACTCAAACCATTATTAGCATGCTATTAATTTCGTTATATAAATTAATATATAGCAATAACTATAATGGGGTGAGTAATGTCAAAAACTGAGCAATATGGAGGCATTAGCCGCAGGACGTTAGTGAAATCCTCGGCAATCGGTTCGCTGGCGCTTGCCGCGGGTGGGCTGTCGTTACCTTTCGGAATGCGCACTGCCGCCGCAGCGGTACAGCAGGCGATACAACCCGTTGAAGAAAAAGTGATTTGGGGCGCTTGTTCCGTAAACTGCGGCAGCCGTTGCGCCCTGCAACTCCACGTCAAAGATAATGAAGTCGTATGGGTGGAGTCCGATACGACCGGGAACGATATTTATGGTCAACACCAGGTTCGCGCCTGTTTGCGTGGCCGCTCAATCCGTCGACGGATCAATCATCCGGATCGCCTGAATTACCCCATGAAGCGCGTGGGCAAACGTGGTGAAGGTAAATTTGAGCGTATAACCTGGCAGGAAGCACTGGACACCATCAGTGCCAGTTTGAAAAATACCGTGCACAAATACGGTAACGAGGCCGTGTATATCAACTACACCTCTGGCATTGTAGGCGGCAACATTACTCGCTCCTCCCCTTATGCCTCGCTGGTCGCTCGCCTGATGAACTGCTATGGCGGATTCCTGAGTCATTACGGCACCTACAGTACTGCACAAATCGCGGCGGCAATGCCTTATACCTACGGTTCAAACGAAGGCAACAGCACCTCCGATATCGAAAACACGAAGCTGGTGGTGATGTTCGGCAATAATCCCGCCGAAACGCGTATGAGCGGAGGTGGAATAACTTACTTCCTGGAACAGGCCAGGGAGCGCTCTAATGCCCGGATGATCGTCATCGACCCGCGTTATACCGATACCGCAGCGGGTCGTGAAGATGAATGGATCCCTATTCGTCCAGGCACCGATGCTGCATTAGTAGCCGGAATCGCCTGGGTCCTGATTCACGAAGATCTCGTTGACCAGACGTTTCTGGATACATACTGCATCGGTTACGACGAGAAAACCCTGCCCGCCGACGCACCCGCTAATGGGCACTACAAAGCCTATATTTTGGGCAACGGCGATGACGGTATCGCTAAAACTCCCCAGTGGGCCTCACATGTTACCGGGATCCCAGCCGAGCGCATTATCAAACTGGCTCGGGAAATCGGCAGTACAAAACCCGCATATATTTGTCAGGGCTGGGATCCGCAACGCCAGGCTAACGGCGAGCTGACCTCACGCGCAATCGCGATGCTGCCAATCCTGACTGGCAACGTTGGCATCAACGGCGGCAATAGCGGTGCACGAGAATCAACCTACACCATCACGATTGAGCGTATGCCGCTGCCAGAAAATCCCATTAAGACCCAGATATCCTGCTTTAGCTGGACCGACGCAATCGTCCGGGGCCCGGAAATGACCGCTACCCGCGATGGCGTACGTGGGAAAGATAAGCTCGACGTGCCGATTAAATTTATCTGGAACTACGCGGGCAACACCATCACCAATCAGCACTCAGATATCAATAAAACGCATGAGATCCTTCAGGACGACACGAAATGCGAAATGATTGTGGTCATTGAAAACTTCATGACCTCTTCGGCCAAATATGCCGATATTCTGCTGCCTGATTTAATGACCGTCGAACAGGAAGACATCATTCCTAACGATTATGCAGGCAACATGGGTTACCTCATTTTTATTCAACCCGCGACGTCGCCTAAGTTCGAGCGCAAACCGATCTACTGGATAATGAGTGAAGTCGCAAAACGTCTTGGCGATGATGTCTATCAACGGTTTACTGAAGGCCGTACCCAGGAGCAGTGGCTTCAGTATTTGTATGCAAAAATGCTGGCTAAAGACCCCGCGCTCCCGACTTATGACGAGCTGAAAAAAATGGGGATCTATAAACGCAAAGATCCTAACGGACACTTTGTCGCCTATAGAAAATTCCGCGAGGATCCACAGGCCAACCCGCTCAAAACACCGTCTGGCAAGATTGAAATTTACTCCAGCCGACTGGCGAAAATTGCCAGTACATGGGAACTGCAAAAGGACGAGGTAATCAGTCCGCTTCCCGTTTATGCATCCACGTTTGAAGGGTGGGATGACCCGAAACGCAGTTCATTCCCGCTGCAGATGTTTGGTTTCCACTACAAATCCCGCACCCACTCCAGCTACGGCAATATCGATGTTCTCCAGGCGTCCTGTCGTCAGGAAGTATGGATAAATCCCGTCGATGCCCAAAAACGGGGGATTGAAAATGGCGATATGGTGCGAGTCTTTAACGATCGCGGTGAACTGCGTATCCCGGCAAAAGTAACGCCACGAATTTTGCCCGGAGTAAGCGCAATGGGCCAGGGGGCATGGCACGATGCCGATATGGCTGGCGATAAGATTGACCATGGCGCCTGCGTCAATACGCTGACAACTCAGCGCCCGTCGCCGCTGGCAAAAGGCAACCCACAGCATACTAACCTGGTCGAGATCGAGAAGGCATAAGGACTAACCCATGACAACTCAGTATGGATTTTTTATTGATTCCAGCCGTTGCACGGGGTGTAAAACCTGCGAGCTGGCCTGCAAAGATTACAAGGATCTCACTCCCGATGTCAGTTTCCGGCGTATTTACGAATACGCTGGAGGCGACTGGCTGGAAGATAACGGCGTCTGGCAACAGAATGTCTTCGCCTATTACCTCTCCATTGCCTGTAACCACTGCGAAGATCCGGCCTGCACCAAGGTTTGCCCCAGCGGCGCTATGCATAAGCGTGAAGATGGTTTTGTGGTGGTGGATGAAGACGTATGCATAGGCTGTCGCTACTGCCACATGGCCTGCCCGTACGGCGCACCGCAGTATAATGCCGCCAAAGGTCATATGACCAAGTGCGATGGCTGTCATGACCGCGTGGCCGACGGCAAAAAGCCCATCTGCGTCGAGTCCTGTCCGCTGCGCGCGCTGGACTTTGGTCCAATTGATGAGCTGCGCAAAAAGCACGGTGAACTGGCGGCGGTCGCTCCGCTGCCAGGTGCGCACTTCACCAAACCGAGCATTGTGATCAAACCCAACGCCAATAGCCGCCCGACCGGGGATACCACGGGTTATCTGGCGAATCCGCAGGAGGTGTAACATGGGCAATGGATGGCATGAATGGCCGCTGGTCCTGTTTACGGTGCTGGGCCAGTGCGTGGTCGGGGCGCTGATAGTGAGTGGTTATGGCTGGCTGACCGCTAAAGACGAGGTGGCAAAACAACGTATCGTGCGCAGCATGTTTTTTCTGTGGCTGGTGATGGGCATCGCCTTTCTCGCCTCGGTAATGCACCTGGGTTCGCCACTGCGCGCCTTTAACTCGCTGAACAGAGTTGGCGCATCTGCGCTGAGTAACGAAATCGCCAGTGGTTCACTGTTTTTCGCCGTCGGAGGCCTGTGGTGGCTGGTGGCGTTTCTCGGTAAAATGCCCGCAGCGTTAGGTAAAATCTGGCTACTGGTGGGCATGCTGCTGGGGCTGGTATTTGTGCTGGCGATGACCAGCGTCTACCAGATAGACACTGTCCCGACCTGGTATAACGGCTACACTACGGTGGCATTTTTTATGACGATGTTGCTGAGCGGACCGCTGTTTGCCGCCCTGCTGCTGCGTGCTGCGGGTGTTTCCTTTGGTACCGCCAGATTCGCCTACGTAAGCGTTTTGGCCCTACTGGTGATCGTGGCGGTTATTGTTCTGCAGGGGCTGTCTCTCGGCGGGATACACAGTTCGGTGCAATCCGCCAGCGCGCTGGTTCCCGACTACGGAAGCTTGCAGGTCTGGCGCATCATTCTGCTGGCCGCCGGTCTGGGCTGCTGGATATGCCCGCTTATTCGTCGTAAAGCACCGTCCGTCGGCGGCCTGGCGCTGGGCTTAGTGTTAGTCCTCGCCGGTGAAATCATTGGCCGCGGATTGTTTTACGGTTTACATATGACAGTCGGAATGGCTGTTGCAGGTTAACTTTCGGGTGCGGGGCAACCCGCACTGTTCAGGATTGTTTGCATGACCCATTTTTCGCAAGGTGACAACTTTTCTACCGCGGCGCGTGTACTCGGCGCACTGTTTTACTATGCGCCAGATAGCGCGGAAGCCTCTGCATTAGTCAGTGCGTTAAGAGCCGATGGGTGGCAGGCGCAGTGGCCGCTCGATCAGGCAATGCTTTTCCCGCTGGCAGCACGGCTACAAGCCGAGGTCGATGAGCCTCTCCCGCGGGCCTGGCAGCGCCTGTTTGTCGGTCCATATGCGCTACCCTCTCCGCCCTGGGGATCTGTCTGGCTGGATCGCGAAAACGTGTTGTTTGGCGACTCTACGCTGGCACTTCGTCAGTGGATGCGGGACAACGGCATCCAGTTTGCCATGCAGCAAAATGAGCCAGAAGATCACTTTGGTTCACTGCTGTTGCTGACGGCCTGGCTTGCTGAAAATGAACGCCACACCGAGTGCGAACAGCTGCTGGCCTGGCATCTGTTCCCGTGGTCATCCCGCTTCCTTGATGTGTTTATCGAAAAAGCTGATCATCCGTTTTACCAGGCGCTGGGGGAGCTGGCCCGTCTGACGCTGGCGCAATGGCAGTCGCAGTTACTGATCCCGATAGCCGATAAGCCACTTTTTCGTTAGTTTCACCACAGGCAGGATGTGTCCTGCCTGTGTAGCATTCCGTTGCGCACGCTGAGCTTTTGCTTCTGTTGCCAAATAGCCGCAAAATAAAGCGTCTGAAATTTCCTGTCTGGCCACTCATGCATCATTTACATGCTTATCCTGACCTGCGCGCCATGTTCCGCCGCCTGCTGATTGCTGCGCTGATTGGTATCCTTGCTGCGTTGGCTGTCGCAGGATTTCGCCACGCCATGCTCCTTCTTGAATGGCTGTTCCTGAGCAATGACACAGGGAGTCTGGTCAACGCGGCAACAAACCTTTCCCCTGTAAGACGCATGCTGACTCCTGCGTTAGGAGGGCTGGCGGCGGGTTTGCTGCTTTGGGGATGGCAAACGTTCAACCGGTTACGCCCGCAGGCTCCCACTGATTACATGGAAGCCTTGCAAACTAACGGACAATTTGACGTCAGTGCAAGCCTGGTGAAATCGCTGGCCTCGTTACTGGTCGTCTCCAGCGGGAGTGCCATCGGGCGCGAAGGTGCCATGATTTTACTGGCAGCGCTGGCGGCCTCCTGCTTTGCTCAACGCTTCACCCCGCGCACGGAATGGAAGTTATGGATTGCCTGCGGAGCCGCTGCGGGTATGGCCGGAGCGTATCATGCCCCACTGGCGGGCAGTCTATTTATTGCTGAAGTGTTGTTTGGCACGTTGATCCTCGCGTCACTGGGACCGGTGGTGGTATCCGCCGTCGTCGCCTTGCTCACCACCAATATGCTGAGCGACAGCAATGCGCTGTTGTATGCCGTGCACTTCACACGGGAACTGCATGCGCTGGAATACGTCATGATCATCAGCACCGGTCTGGCTGCCGGCGTTTGCGGACCGCTATTCATGTGGTTGATGACCGCCAGCCATAATGGTTTTTTGCGCTTAAAACTCTCGCCCCCGTGGCAACTGGCGCTTGGCGGGCTGATCGTTGGCCTGCTGTCATTGCTCACGCCTGCGGTCTGGGGTAACGGCTACAGCGTGGTGCAGTCATATTTACTCTCCCCACCGCTGCTGGCCGTGGTAAGCGGGATCTTCATCTGCAAATTACTGGCGGTGCTTGCCAGCAGTGGTTCCGGTGCGCCTGGCGGTGTGTTTACGCCAACGCTGTTTGTCGGTCTTTCGGTGGGTATGCTGCTGGGACGAGTGTGGGGATTATGGCTTCCGGGTCCGGATGAGATTGCCATTCTGCTGGGATTAACGGGGATGGCCACGCTGCTGGCAGCGACCACGCATGCGCCAATAATGTCGACACTGATGGTTTGTGAAATGACCGGGGAGTATCGTCTGCTCCCCGGATTGCTGATTGCCTGTGTGGTGGCTTCTGTGCTGTCGCGAACGTTACGCCAGGACTCTATCTACCGACAACACACTGCCGAGCATTGACAGACGGATGTACTGAGACAGCTCGCGTTGCTCTGCGCGAGGCAGATAAGGCAGTTCACCGATCAGCGGTGCGGGTAATTTTTTGCCCAGCACATCAATGATTTCCGCATAATGCGCTAGCCCCGGGTTGATTCGGTTCGCGACCCAGCCAATCAAAGGCAGTCCGTCACTGGCAATCGCCTGCGCGGTGAGAATGGCATGATTAATACAACCTTCCTGGATACCCACCACCATCAGCACCGGCAGTTGTTCCTGCACCACCCATTCAGATAACGGACGCAGATCGTTCATCAGGCTCCGCCAGCCTCCGGTGCCTTCCACGACAACGTGATCCACTTTTTCGCTGAGGCTTGCGAGGCCGTTGGATAACAGGGTGTAATTGACCGGACCACTATGCGCTACGCTGCTTTCATCCTCACTCAACGCAATCGGGTTGACCGCCTCGTAGGGCAGTTCGATAGTGGACACGCTTTGCAGCACCAGCGCATCTTTGTTGCGCAGACCTTCAGGTGTCTCTTTGCTTCCTTTGGCCACGGGTTTGTAGCCCGCAACGCTTTTACCCCCTGACGCTAACGCTTGTAGTAATGCGCGGGAAACCACGGTCTTCCCAACAGAAGTGTCTGTACCTGTAATAAAGAAACGCTTCAGCATCACTAACTCCACCGTTATGCTTTGAAAATATAAGTCAGGAAAATAATACAGTGGAGAAAGTCTAAGGTATGACGACGAGAATCGGCTTGAGATAGCGCAATTTTTCGTACAACAGTTAAAAAATGTTAACCCTGTAATAGACGAATCAACAAAGAACCGTTATACATCGCGTCCTTCACGAGCGCCGCCCCTGCCATCGTCCCTTGATTGGTGAACTGCGTACTTTCGACGACAATATGCTGACTGTAGGCCGGGAGCGCTTGCTGACGAATGCTGTCAGCAATAGTGGGAAACAAAATATCCGCCGCTTTACTGAGCGGAGAACCAATCAATATCTTTTGCGGGTTGAACAAATTCACCATGATGGCCAGAATGCGTCCGACATGGGTCCCGACGCCGCTAATGATATCTTTCGCCAATAAATCCCCCTGCATCGCCGCCAGACACAGCGCGTCTACCGTTAACGGTTGCCCGTGTAGAGAAGAACTCATTGACTGCTTCAAGCGTACCTGTGCCAGTTCGAGCACGCTGTCGACGCTGGCGATCGTTTCCAGGCAACCATGGTTGCCGCAATAACAGCGTTTGCCGTAGGGGTCCACCTGGGTATGACCAATTTCCACCAGGCTACTGCTGCCGGCATGCAGTAGATGACCGTCGGTGATTACTCCGGCCCCCACGTTATGATCGATCACCACCTGAATGACGTCGCGCGCGCCGCGCGATGCGCCAAAAAGCGCCTCGGCCATAGTCCAGGCGCTGATATCGTGCTGAATATAGACCGGCACGCCGGTATGATTTTCAAGCGCTTCACCCAGCGGCATCTCTTTGACATCGTCGTAGAATGGCATGCGATGAACGATACCGTTTTCAGTATCAATAATGCCGGGTAAGGTAATGGCGATGGAGGTTAAGCGCTCCAGCTTTTGCTGGTGGCGGATGAAAAACTGATCGACCTGGGTAATAACGCGTTCCAGCAATGGTGTTTCACTGACCAGCGCCATTTCAAGACAATCTTCAACCACCAGTTTGCTGCTCAGATCGCGCAGCGCCAGAAAGATCTCGCCGCGACTGATACGAATGGATAAATAGTGCCAGGCTTCCGTTTCCACAACCAGCCCAACGGCCGGACGTCCACGGCTGCCCGCTTCCTTGATTTCCAACTCTTGCACCAGGTGCGCTTCGAGCATTTCGCGGACAATTTTAGTAATACTGGCAGGCGCCAATTGTGCCAGGCGAGAGAGATCAATACGCGATACCGGACCCAGCTGATCAATCAGGCGATAAACCGCGCCCGCATTGGTCTGCTTAATTTGATCGATATGCCCAGGCTGACTATCAGCAACCACCACTTACTCCCTTTATTTTCGCGCTCCGAAATAATCTGCGGGCTATGGTGAAGCACTTCAATGGCTTCCGTCAACTTTTTACTTAGCCTTGTGATTTACTGCACATTTTCGCCCATTTTTAAACTAAATTAATCGCCTGAACGGCCGCCAACAGTTGCTCGCGAAAGCGTTGCGCGGCGTGACTTTGCTCATGATGTTTTGGCCACACTAGCCACATTTCCGAAACGGCATCTTCTTCCGCTATCGGGATCCAACACATTTCATACAATTGCACCCGTTTAAAGGAAGCGGGAAGAATGGAAACGCCTAATCCTGCGGCCACCAGCCCGATGATAGTCATCGCCTCACCAACCTCCTGAGTGATAGTCGGCTTCAGTCCATAGCGACGCATGAGGCCAAGAATATCGTCATATAACCCCGTCCCCACATGCGGATCAAAAAAGACAAATGGCTCATTGGCCAACTCCGCCAATGTGACCACCGGCTTTTGCGCCAACGGATGCGCGCGCGGGATCATCGCCATCAGCGGCTCATGCAGAATGATTTCACGCTCCAGCGTTTCCGGAAGCTGCGTGTTGCGCAGAAGTCCCAAATCCAGCGTTCCTTCATTGAGCGGGGCAATTTGCTCGCGCGTGTTCATTTCACGGGTTTGCATATGTACAGCGGGGTAGCTCTGGCGAAAGAGGGATAACGTATCTGAAACCGCTTTGATAAACGGTGCCGATGACGTAAAGCCGATACGCAATTCCCCCGCTTCTCCCAGATGCAGACGCTCAGCCCTGGCAGCGGCCTCATTAACCAGCCCCAGGATCTGCCGACTGTCTGCCAGAAACTGCTTTCCGGCTGAGGTCAGCGCCACGCTGCGGTTAGTGCGCGCCAGAAGTCGGGCGCCGACCTGCTGCTCGAGGATCTGGATTTGCTGGCTCAGCGGCGGTTGCGAAATATTCAGCCGTGCCGCCGCCCGGCCAAAATGCAATTCTTCGGCAACCGCTACAAAGTAACGTAAATGACGCAGCTCGATATTCATATTTTTAAGATATCATTTGAGATTATTAATATATTAGACAGAATAATGTGATTTTCATACTCTTAATGCTAGTCATGTAGAGGTAATTGATTGAGCAAGGATTTCAAGTGAGCCGTACAACCACTGTCGATACCGCGCCGACAAGCGATGTTGATGAACAGAGAGTTACCCCGCCGGATAGTTTTATCAAACGCGGAACATCCCCATTTATGCGCGTCACGCTGGCGCTGTTTTCTGCCGGACTGGCGACATTTGCTCTCCTCTATTGCGTGCAACCCATACTGCCAGTGCTCTCTCACGAGTTTGGGGTCTCTCCCGCCAGCAGCAGTATTTCGCTTTCCATCTCAACGGCGATGCTCGCGATCGGTTTACTGTTTACCGGTCCACTTTCCGATGCGATAGGCCGCAAGCCGGTGATGGTTACCGCCCTGCTGCTCGCGTCCTGTTGTACGTTGCTTTCGACGATGATGACCAGCTGGCACGGTATTTTAATCATGCGTGCGCTGATAGGTCTTTCGCTCAGCGGCGTGGCGGCAGTGGGAATGACCTATCTGAGCGAGGAAATACATCCCAGCTTCGTCGCCTTCTCAATGGGCTTATATATCAGCGGTAACTCGATTGGTGGTATGAGTGGCCGTTTAATAAGCGGCGTGTTTACCGACTTTTTTAACTGGCGTATCGCGCTGGCGGCGATCGGTTGTTTTGCCCTCGCCTCCGCGCTGATGTTCTGGAAAATCTTGCCGGAATCTCGTCATTTCAGACCAACGTCGCTGCGACCGAAAACGCTGTTTATCAACTTTCGTTTGCACTGGCGCGACAGAGGGTTGCCGCTGCTGTTTGCGGAAGGTTTTTTACTGATGGGGTCGTTTGTCACGCTGTTTAATTACATCGGCTACCGTCTGATGCTCTCGCCGTGGGAACTCAGCCAGGCGGTTGTCGGTCTGTTGTCCGTGGCCTATCTGACCGGGACCTGGAGCTCACCGAAAGCGGGGTCGATGACCACCCGCTATGGACGTGGTCCAGTAATGCTCTTTTCAACCGGCGTGATGCTGATTGGACTGTTGATGACCCTGTTCACGTCGCTGTGGCTGATCTTCGCCGGGATGCTGCTCTTTTCAGCCGGGTTCTTTGCTGCGCACTCTGTGGCAAGCAGTTGGATTGGACCACGGGCAAAACGCGCTAAAGGCCAGGCATCTTCCCTGTATCTGTTCAGCTATTATCTGGGTTCCAGTATTGCCGGTACGCTGGGTGGCGTATTCTGGCACAGCTACGGCTGGAACGGCGTGGGCGGATTTATCGCCCTGATGCTGGTGCTGGCGTTGCTGGTCGGTGCACGTCTGCACCATCGTCTGCACGTATAATCCACGATGCCCGGGTTCCGGGCATCGCCTTCATCAACCAGGCTGTAACGTCTGAGCACCCATTTGCAGGGCAATAACCGTCCCGTTCATCGCTATATGCAGCATAACCGGCATCAGCAGGCCATTGCTTTTCAGTCTGGCGATGATCAAAACCTGCGACACAAGAAACAGCATCAGCAACGTGCGCAGATCCACATACTGGGTATGCATGATGGCAAAAATGACCGATACCACCACCGACGACAGCCAGGTTTTATTATTGAACCAATACTGGAATGCGTTGAATAAACAGCCCCTGAAAACAATCTCTTCATACACTGGCGCAATAAATATCAGGGTCAGAGTGGATAACCACAGCGCGTAGCTGTTTAGGGATATCTGGCTGGTCACCCACGCTTCGGTTTGTCTGAGGCCCAGAAACCATGGCAGGATAAGCTGAATAAACAGCAGCGCCACGAACAAAATGGCAAACCATCTGGCGTTGAAAATTCCCTTTCCCAGCCCCTCTCTTTTTCTGAAGAAGAAGTAATACAGCGGGACCAGCACAACAAATTCCAGCGCAAACAGCAGCGGAAAAAGTAGCCCTTTGGCAAGCAGAACCTGGCTGGCGGGGAAAAACAACGGAATAAACGTGAGGCCAAACATCAGCAAAAACATGGTAAAACAGCCAGCAACCGCTTTGGTCCTGACGATATACAGGTTGTCGGCATCCTGTGACATACGATCTCCTTGCGCTTATCAAAGATAACTTGATGAATCATCAATACATGATAAAAATTCTCATTATCACTGACAACCTACCAACATTTACGCAATGCCCACGGTTTACAACGCGTATAGCGTTACAGACTCTTTTCAGCGGAACATTCTCATCAGCTACTCAGTGGAGAATCCGCCAGCGGCAACGAAAAACGGAAACAGGCCCCTGCCGTTGAATTAATCAGGCGGATATCTCCCCCATGCAGTTCGATCATTCTGCGCACGATCAGTAAGCCCAGACCACCACGCTCAGCCCGCTGCTCACGGGGTAGTAACGCCGTCGGGCGCTGAAATAATACTTCGCGAACAGCCTCTTCGACGCCAGGCCCGCTGTCCTGCACTTCTGCTAACAAGCGGTCTTCATCACGCCAGACTTTTAGCCACACTTCGCCCCCGTCAGGCGTATGGCGGATAGCGTTATCCAGCAAATTCGTGACGATTCTTTCCATCATCGATAAAT
This sequence comes from Citrobacter sp. RHBSTW-00599, assembly GCF_013784065.1. Lineage (NCBI taxonomy): Bacteria > Pseudomonadati > Pseudomonadota > Gammaproteobacteria > Enterobacterales > Enterobacteriaceae > Citrobacter > Citrobacter sp. RHBSTW-00599. The sequence goes on from NZ_CP056717.1 coordinate 2,686,151, forward strand.
CGGCATTCACCAGCGGCAACGGACCAATTACGTCAAGGTGCAACTGCAAATGACGCGTGGCAACGGGTAGATCAAATTTCTGTGCCACATCCTGGATCAGCTCGCCAATAGCAAAACGTTCACGCTGTGGTTTTATGCCGCCATGCTCAAGTCTCGCCAGCTCAAAAAGCTGTTGTGACAGATGGCGAACCTTATGCCCCTGGCGCAGTGCAATGCTTAGATAATGCCGGTTTTCCTCCGGCGTCATCGTATCGGCTTTCAGCGACAGCATTTCCAGATACCCCAGCAGTGAAGTGAGCGGCGTACGTAAATCGTGCGAAATATTGGCGATAAACTCTCTGCGCTGACGATCGCTGTCAGCTAATAAATCCCATTGGTGGGCAATTTTCTGTGCTAACTCAATAAATGCATTGTTCAGCAACGCAATTTCATTCGCCGGAGCTAAATCGGGCTTTTTCTGCGCCAGCTGTTTGATGACGCTAATGCTGTCCTGCTCCAGATTAACCACCTGTCCGGTCAGCCTTTTCACCGGATTCGTCACCCATCTCCACACCAGGTACCCCGCGATTGCACCGGCTAATAAAACCAGTATTAACGTCCCGGTCACGGTGTTCCAAAGCGTTTTTTGCCAGGCGGCGTTCGCCAATATATTGAGATCTTCGCCCTGGAGAATAATGTATAAATAGCCATGCAGCTTGCCGTTAAATAAAACTGGCGCAGCGCTGAATACCTTTTGCTGGCTGCTGCGCGGATCATTGCCATAAACGGGCAGCTCGTCCGAATTAAGGAAAACCTGAATCGGCTGTACGCTAATTATGTGGCGCTGAATATGCCCAGGCGGAGCAGCATCGGCGAGGATTTCACCTGACGGTGAAACCAGATACAGCTCTACGCTAGGGTTGAGCGTCATCAGGTGATTAAACAGTCCTTTTAAGGTCTGCCGATTAACCTGCCCGCTGGCATCAATAAGCGACTCACTTTTGACAATCTTGCTCGCCAATTCCAGCGAGAGCCTTTGCACCATGGCGTCGCCATACTGTTTACTGCTGCGGATCTGGACAACGCTGACCGCAACCGCACAAATCAACATAATAGCGGTAAAGACCAGGGTCAGACGCTGGCTCAGCGACAATCGATAAATCATGGTTGATGCTCCGCGTTAACCGCAGCAAGCTTATAGCCCCGTCCCCACACGGTAAGAATAATTTCCGGCTCCGCAGCATCTTTTTCAATTTTGGTGCGCAGGCGATTAATATGACTGTTCACCGTATGCTCATATCCTTCGTGCTGGTAGCCCCACACCTGGTCTAACAACGCCTGACGCGAGAAGACCTCCCCGGGATGGCGGGCGAAAAAATAGAGCAGATCGAATTCACGCGGCGTTAAATCGAGGGATTTACCCTGCAGGCGGACTTCCCGGGCTAATGGATCAATCTCCACACCATGGACGGTGATAATCCCCGCCTCCATACGCAGGTTCTGACTCATCGCCTCCTGACGGCGAAACAACGCCTTCACCCGGGCCATCAATTCCAGCACCGAGAAAGGTTTGGCTAAATAATCATCGGCGCCCATTTCCAGCCCCAGTACACGGTGAGTTTCACTGGTGCGAGCGCTGATAATAATGACAGGTAGATAGAAGCTCATTTGCCGAATGCGACGACATATCTCCAGACCGTCCACGCCCGGCAGCATTAAATCGAGGATAACGGCATCCCAGACGTGCTTCTCCAGTAGCTCGACCGCACGTGCCCCATCAGCCTCATGAATAATTTCGTACCCCTCATCCTTCAGGCTAAGTTGCAAAAGTGAGGCAATATCGCTGTCATCTTCCACCAAAAATATCTTTTTTGCGCCTGCCATCAGTGTCATCCCCCTCTCGTCATGCTGAAAGCTTACCTCAGGCAAGGGGCGGAAGTTATCACAAAATTTTTAACTTTTCGTGAGGAATCAGGGATACGCATGCGTCCAGTATATCGTTATAGATAGGTCAGGCATCAACAGGGAAACGTCGATTTGTTTTCCTTAACATGAAAATAAAAAGGAAAAGTTATGCAGAAAAAACATCCACTTCGGGAAGCTGATGTTACCGCCGAGTCCGTTTTTTTTATGCAACGACGACAGATCCTCAAAGCTCTTGGGATAGGTGCGGCGGCGGCTTCGTTCTCTTCCCCGACACAGGCCGGTCTGCTGAATTGGTTTAAAGGCAACGATCGCCCGTCTGCACCAGCGGGCAAACCGCTCGAGTTCACAAAACCAGAGATCTGGCAAAACAATCTGCCCTTGACGCCGGAAGACAAGGTCACGGGCTACAACAATTTCTACGAATTTGGTCTGGATAAAGCCGATCCTGCCGCGAATGCCGGTAGCCTGAAAACCGATCCCTGGACGTTAACCATCAGCGGTGAAGTGAACAAACCTTTAACGTTGGATCATGATGCGCTGACGACTCGTTTTCCATTAGAAGAGCGTATTTACCGGATGCGCTGCGTTGAGGCGTGGTCGATGGTTGTACCGTGGGTCGGCTTTCCTTTGCATAAATTATTGGCGCTGGTTGAGCCCACCAGCCACGCCAAATACGTCGCCTTTGAAACACGCTACGCGCCTGATGAAATGCCCGGCCAGAAAGATCGCTTCATTGGTGGCGGGTTAAAGTATCCCTATGTTGAAGGTTTACGTCTGGACGAGGCCATGCACCCGCTTACCCTTCTGACCGTGGGCGTGTATGGCAAAGCGTTGCCGCCGCAAAACGGAGCGCCAATACGCCTGACCGTACCCTGGAAGTACGGCTTCAAGGGCATTAAATCGATAGTCAGTATTAAGCTGACGCGTGAACAGCCGCCGACGACCTGGAATATGTCGGCACCTAACGAATACGGTTTTTACGCCAACGTCAATCCGCAAGTCGATCACCCCCGCTGGTCTCAGGCCACGGAACGTTTTATCGGTTCGGGTGGCATTCTCGATGTGCAGCGACAGCCCACGTTGCCTTTTAATGGTTATGCCGATGAGGTGGCTTCTTTATATCAGGGCATGGATCTACGGGAGTATTTTTAAGTGAGGTTAACCGCAAAACAGATAACCGGCCTGAAAGTACTGCTGCATCTCGCCGGTTTTTTACCCCTGCTATGGCTCTTCTGGGCCGCACAGCATGGTGAGTTGGGGGCCGACCCGGGTAAAGATATCCAACACTTTACGGGCATCACCGCGCTGAAGTTTCTGCTTGCTACCCTGCTGGTGTCACCGCTTGCCCGCTACGCAAAGCAGCCGTTGTTGTATCGCACCCGTCGATTATTAGGGTTATGGTGTTTTGCATGGGCCACGCTGCATATGACCAGCTATGCGCTGCTGGAGCTGGGTATACAAAATCTGGGATTATTGGGACGTGAACTGGTTTCACGCCCATGGCTAACGTTGGGCATGACTGGTTGGATAATCTTATTCCTGCTGACGCTGACCTCCACGCAAGCCGCGCAACGTAAAATGGGCAAACGCTGGCAAACATTGCACAACTACGTCTACCTGGCGGCCGTTTTACTTCCGCTACATTATCTGTGGTCGGTAAAAGTGTTATCACCGCTCCCCATTATTTATGCCCTCTGTTTTCTCGTGCTACTGGCTTTTCGCTATAAAAAGCTGTTACGCAAAGTCGGGTTCAAAGGTGTGTTTATGAAAAGTGAATGAATCACGGTAAACTTCTCACCACACCTAAACAGAACGAGAACAAAAAATGAGTAACAATGATAATTACCATCAGCTCACCCGCACGTTTCAGCGGCTCTCTCGCTTCTCCCACCTCTCGGCAATCGCCAGTTGGGACATGTTTACCATGATGCCATCTGGCGGCAGCAAAGCTCGCAGCGAAGCACTGGCCGAGCTGAGCGTGCTTGAGCACCAGTTGTTAACCGACCCGAAGGTGGCAACGTGGATCGCCGCAGCCCAACAGGAAGGCCTTAACGATGTTGAGCAGGCCAACCTACGCGAAATGTCGCGACTGCATCATCAGGCATCCTTACTACCTGAATCGTTGGTAGAAGCGAAATCACTTGCGGGTAGCCGCTGTGAGCATGCCTGGCGCAGCCAGCGACCAGCCAATGACTGGGAGGGATTTTCCGAAAACCTGAAAGAGGTCGTGAAGCACAGTCGTGAAGAAGCCCGGCTGCGTGCCGAAGCCACAGGCTGTTCGCCTTATGACGCGCTACTGGACATATTCGAACCAGGGATGACCAGTGCCCAATTGGATGTCCTGTTTGCAGACGTTAAAAGCTGGCTACCGGATCTGCTCAACAAGGTGGTGGCAAAGCAGTCTCAGCAGTCGCTCATCGCCCCGGTTGGTCCTTTCCCAACCGCAATCCAGCGAGAGTTAGGCCTTGAAACGATGGCGCAGTTGGGATTCGATTTTACGGCTGGTCGACTGGATATCAGTGCGCACCCCTTCTGTGGTGGCGTACCTGAAGATGTGCGTATCACCACCCGCTATGATGAAAACGAATTACTTAGCGCGCTGTTTGGCGTGATCCATGAAACCGGTCACGCCCGCTATGAGCAAAATCTGCCGCACAGTTGGTCAGGGCAACCTATCGCCCTGGCACGCTCAACCGCCATTCATGAGTCCCAGAGTCTGTTCTTTGAGATGCAACTGGGGCGCAGTAAAGCATTTCTGACGCGGTTAATTCCTGCTGTGACGCGCCACTTTGGCGATCAGGCTGCGTTTGAAGAAAGCAATTTCATCGCCTGGAACCAGCAGGTTAAACCCGGTTTTATCCGTGTTGATGCCGACGAGGTGAGCTATCCTGCTCACGTTATCCTGCGTTATGAAATCGAACGCGCGCTCATTAATGGCGATATTGAAGTGGATGATATCCCGGCATTGTGGAATGAGAAAATGCAGTCCTGGCTGGGGCTGTCAACCATCGGCAACTATCGTAACGGTTGTATGCAGGATATTCACTGGACCGATGGCGGCTTTGGCTACTTCCCTTCCTATACTTTAGGCGCCATGTATGCGGCGCAGTTATTCAGTGCCGCTAAGCGCGCATTGCCTGATTTAGAGCAGTCTATTGCGCAAGGTGAGTTTGGTGCCCTGTTTGACTGGTTACGTCAGAATATCTGGCAGCATGGCAGCCGTTTCACCACTGAACAACTTATTACCCAGGCCACCGGAGAGCCGCTCAGCAGCCGTTATTTCCGCGCTCATCTGGAAGCCCGCTATTTGTAATCTCATACCGTGAGTCATTGTACATATCGTTACACGCCGAAACCAATGACTCACGGAAGCCCTGTGATTACAGCGATATAGTTATTTCAACGGCCCCGCAGTGGGGTTGAATGAAAAAACCAAATCGAGGGTATGAGAATGAAAAAAGTATTAGCTCTGGTTGTTGCCGCTGCTATGGGTCTGTCTTCTGCTGCATTTGCTGCTGAAACAACTGCTACCACCGCTCCGGCTGCTGCTGCAACCACCAAAGCAGCTCCGGCAAAAACCACTCATCATAAAAAACAGCACAAAGCAGCGCCGCAGAAAGCGCAGGCAGCTAAGAAACACACCAAAAAAGCAGCGACCAAACCCGCTGCAGAACAAAAAGCACCAGAGCAGAAAGCTCAGGCAGCTAAGAAACACACCAAAAAAGCCGTAAAACACGACACCGCTAAACCCGCTGCTCAACCAGCTGCATAACACATTTGTAGTTACTATGGCGTCCCCCACGCCATAGCATACGGCGCTAAATCGACCTGATTTAGCGCCGCCTTTTGGAGGGTAAAATGGTGTCACATTATCGCTTTGAGTTCATTCTTATTACCCTGATAATTTGCGCCCTCATTGCCATGCATTTTTATCTTTCCTGAGTGTAGTTATCTGATTTTACTCCCACTTTCCCGCCGTCCCGTCTATAGTATTAACTGAGGGTTTGCTGTTAAAAATCATAATTCCCCACCAGAGTGTGATATGCATAAAACCATTGCTGTGTTACTGGGTTCAATTTGTTTACTTCCTGTCGTTGCGCATGCGGACCAGCCTGCAACGGCCAGCGCTGAAGCAGAAAACGTAAAAACGCTGTTTTTTGGTCATGACGATCGCATAAAAGTGACTGACCCAACGCAATCTCCTTGGGACGCTATCGGGCAACTGGAAACCGCCAGCGGTAACCTGTGCACTGCCACGCTCATTTCACCACGACTGGCACTGACTGCCGGACACTGCTTACTCGCCCCCCCGAAAGGCAAGCCGGATAAAGCCGTGGCATTACGCTTCGTGTCGAAAAAGGGTGTCTGGCGCTACGAGATCCACGGCATTGAAGGACGGGTTGATCCCTCGCTCGGAAAACGTTTAAAAGCCGATGGCGATGGCTGGATTGTGCCGCCTTCCGCGGCCCCGTGGGATTTTGGTCTGGTGGTGCTGCGTTACCCACCTTCTGGCATCACACCGCTGCCATTATTTGAAGGTGATAAAGCGGCATTAACCGCGGCGCTGAAAACCGCAGATCGTAAAGTTACGCAGTCGGGTTACCCGGAAGATCATCTCGATGACTTGTACACGCATCAGGATTGCGTGGTGACCGGTTGGGCACAGAATACCGTTTTGTCGCACCAGTGCGACACACTCCCGGGCGACAGCGGTTCGCCATTGATGTTGAAGACAGATACTGGCTGGCAGTTGATTGGCGTACAAAGCTCCGCTCCGGCGGCGAAAGATCGCTGGCGGGCCGATAATCGCGCCATATCCGTGACCGGTTTTCGCGATAAGCTGGATGAGTTGGCTAAGGAATAACCTATGCTGCCCGTAGTAACGGGCAGCACTGAGATCAGGCAAGTTTAATCATCACCATTCCGGCAAGCAGCAGCGCCACACCGATCCAACCTTTATGATTCAGGCGCTGACCAAACAATACCCAACCTGCCGCTAACGTCGCGGCAATCCCAAAGCCGCCCCACAAAGCGTAGGCAACAGAAAGGTCGATACCTTTTACCGCCTGGGACAGCGCGCTAAAGGCCGCTAACACGGCTAACAGCGACAGCACGCCATAAGTCTTGCGGCGAAACCCATCAGAAAATTTCAAAAAGACGTTAGCGACGATTTCGAGCACAATAGCTATGCCAAGCCATGCGCCGTGAACCCACTCAAACTGCTGCATGGCTCACCTCTCTGCCCGCCTTTGTCGGTTTTCGTGTACCGGATTTAATCAGCACAATACCTAACACCAGCGAGACCAGTCCAGCCACCTTCATCGTGGACAAGGTTTCGTCAAATAACAGCACGCTGAACAGCGTAATAAATAAAATACCGATACCTTCCCATAAGGCATAGGCCACACCAAGGGCAATTTTTTTAACGGCAAAACTGAGAAAAATATACGATAAGGCAATCATTACCAGCATTAAAATAAAGCCCGAATTACCATGGCCGACACTTGCCCATTTCATTGACAGCGTACCAGTAATTTCAGCCGCGATGGCCAGACCTAATAATATCCAGTAAAACATAATGCTTCTCCTGCTTGAGAATATAGTCCTTTGGGCCTACTGCATGCAGTAAACCAAAAAATAAAATTAGTTAGCTCAGCGCACAGCGCCAGCTCAGGCAGAAGAAGGGACTAAAGCGCGTTGCGCCAGTGTTGCTCACCCGCAAGCAAGAAAGTGGAGGAGGTACGAAGAAGTGAAGGTAAACGCAAAAACATCCTGAACATATTGTCCATAATATTACAATTATCCGCAGTGTTGCTTCTCATCATCGCGGATGATAATTGTCCTCGGTAGTTAAACACAGATGATTTGTACCATAGCTTCAATGCGAACTCAAAGTCTTTTCACTTCTTTACCTGCCCCATTTGATTTTTGTTATAACGGCTCGACGCAAATCACATTATTATTCAGATTCAAAAATGAAAAATGCAGGAATACACATGGCGAAACCGATCATCACGCTTAACGGCCTAAAAATAGTCATTATGCTGGGCATGCTGGTTATCATTCTGAGCGGCATCCGCGTTGCCGCAGATATCATCGTCCCATTTATTCTGGCGTTATTTATTGCCGTCGTGCTTAACCCCGTGGTGCAGCGGATGGTCAAACTTCGCATACCGCGCGTAATAGCGGTATCATTGCTCATTGTTATTATTGTGATGCTAATGGTGTTGCTATTAGCGTATTTAGGTACATCCTTAAATGAGCTTGCACGAACGCTGCCGCAGTATCGCTCTTCACTGGTTATCCCACTCAAAAACCTTGAGCCGTGGTTACAGCGCGCAGGGATCGGCGTTTCCGTGGATGAACTCGTCAAATATATCGACCCGAACGCGGCAATGACGCTGGTGACCAATTTACTGGCGCAGTTGTCTAATGCCATGTCTTCGATATTTTTACTGCTGTTGACGGTGGTTTTTATGCTGCTGGAAGTACCGCAGTTACCCAACAAACTCAAACAAATGATGAGCCGTCCTATAGAGGGAATGGCGGCGATTCAACGCGCTATCGACAGCGTTTCCCACTATCTGGTGCTCAAAACGGCGATCAGCATTGTGACCGGGTTGGTGGCCTGGGGCATGCTTGCCACACTCGACGTGCGTTTCGCCTTTGTCTGGGGACTGCTGGCCTTTGCGCTCAACTATATTCCTAATATCGGTTCGGTGCTGGCCGCCATTCCCCCTATTGCTCAGGTGCTGGTATTTAGCGGCCTTTATGACGCCCTGGTGGTTTTCGCAGGTTATCTGGTCATTAACCTGGTGTTCGGGAATATCCTCGAACCACGGATCATGGGGCGTGGACTTGGGTTGTCTACGCTGGTGGTGTTTCTGTCGTTAATCTTCTGGGGCTGGTTACTGGGGCCTGTCGGGATGCTGCTTTCTGTACCGCTGACCATCATCGTGAAAATCGCGCTTGAGCAAACCAACGGCGGTCAAAGCATTGCCGTGTTGCTGAGCGATCTCAATAAAGAGTGAATTCGCCCCGCCATTGCGGGCATTTTTATCGTTTAGCCCGTAGCGCCAGAACGGCGCTACACAACGTAAATAACGCAATTATCCAGGCCATAGTCCATGGTGTTCCGTCGCTGAAGGCGGCCAGCAGCAATGACGAGATAATGCCGCTACCGTATTGTAACGCGCCAATCAGCGCGGAGGCTGAACCGGCGATGCTCGGTACTGCGTCCAGCGCAGCAGCGGTTGAAGTAGCAGCAATAATGCCATTCATTGAGAAAAACAGAAAAACGGTGATGATAATGGCTTCAACGCCACCTGACTCCAGCTTAACCAGCACCGCAAGCGCCACTGCAGCCAGCGCCGCCAGCATCGTCGCATACTTTAGCAGTTGCTCCAGAGAATGCCGTTGCACCAGACGACGGTTTACTACGCTCATGACCATGACTCCGACAATATTGAGCGCAAACAGCCAGCCGTATTGCTGTGGTTCAACATGGTAATAGCTAATATAAACAAACGGCGAACCGGTAATAAACGCATACGCGGCAACGTAATAACACGTCAGGCTCAGGGTGTAGCGCATAAAACGTCCATTGGCGAATAACGAACGATAATTACGAAATGCGCCAGCTAAAGAAGCTTTCACCCGTTTCTCTTCCGGCAATGTTTCCGGCAGCCAGTTTAAGGAGATAAACATCAGCGCCCCTATCACCGCCAGCAGCCAAAAAACAGAGTGCCAGGTGCTCAGGCGAATAATTTGTCCGCCAATCAACGGTCCTGCTATTGGCGCAATCGCCATGACCAGCACCAGAGTTGAAAGCATTTGCGCCGCGCGAGTACGTGCAAAGAGATCGCGGATCATCGCCCGCGCCAGCATAGGTCCGGTACAGGCTCCAAGCGCCTGAAAAACTCGCCAGAAAACAATTTGCGTAATACTCGTGGACATCGCACATCCTGCGGAGCCGATGATAAAAAGCACCATGCCAATTAACAGCGGTTTACGCCGTCCCAGATGATCGCTTATCGGCCCCCAAATCAATTGCGCAATGGCGAAACCTACCAAAAAACCGGTGATCGTCAGTTCTACATTGCCATGTAAATCCTCTGCCATTGTCGGCATTGCCGGAAGATAAATGTCGGTGGAAAGCGAGGCAAAGGCCATCAGGCCACTGAGGATCAGAATAAAAGTAAGACCAGTCTGGCTTGCTATAGCCGCCGACGAGGCATGTTTACGTGTACGCATAGCGCCCTGTTATGTTCTAAAAAGTCAGGAAGCAGTATATACACGGCGTTTTACGGTGATTAGACGGTTAAAACCGTATGGGTTTATGAGTGGTAATCATGAATAGCGGAGTATTAAAAAAACGGCCTCCGCAGAGGCCGTCTTGGTTTGCGCTGACGATTACAGCGCTTTCAGGATCGCATCCACGCTGGCTTTGGCATCGCCAAACAGCATATGGGTGTTTTCTTTAAAGAACAGCGGGTTCTGCACGCCAGCATAGCCGGTGTTCATAGAACGTTTGAACACGATAACGTTCTGCGCTTTCCATACTTCCAGCACCGGCATACCGGCGATTGGGCTACGCGGATCGTCCTGCGCCGCCGGGTTTACCGTATCGTTGGCGCCAATCACCAGCACGGTATCGGTATCGGCGAAATCATCATTGATTTCATCCATTTCCAGCACGATGTCATAGGGTACTTTGGCTTCCGCCAGCAGCACGTTCATATGACCTGGCAAGCGCCCTGCTACCGGGTGAATACCAAAGCGTACCTTGATGCCGCGGGCGCGCAGTTTCTCGGTGATTTCAGCAACCGGATATTGCGCCTGTGCCACGGCCATGCCATAGCCCGGGGTGATTATCACGGAGTGCGAGTTCTTCAGCATTTCTGCCGTGTCTTCCGCATTAATCTCACGATGCTCACCGACTTCTTCATCAGACCCCGTAGAAGAACCGTCAGAACCAAAGCCACCGGCAATCACGCTGATAAACGAACGGTTCATCGCCTTACACATGATGTAAGACAGGATCGCACCGGAAGAACCGACCAGCGCACCGGTGACGATCAGCAGATCGTTGCTGAGCATAAAGCCCGCCGCCGCCGCCGCCCATCCTGAATAGGAGTTAAGCATTGAAACGACGACCGGCATATCCGCACCGCCGATGGACGCCACCAGATGCCAGCCAAAGGCTAACGCAATAATGGTCATCACCAGCAGCGCCAGAACCTGCAGACCCACGCTTTCGGTACGAACAAACACCACCAGCAGCAGGAAAGAAACAACCAGCGCCGCCAGGTTCATTTTGTGACGATTCGGCAGCATCAGCGGTTTAGAGGAGATCTTACCGCGCAGTTTGCCAAACGCCACCACGGAACCGGTAAAGGTCACCGCACCGATGAAGATACCAAGGAACACTTCCGTCAGGTGAATGTTCACCAGAATCGGTTCCAGGCCCGTGTCGTGATACAGGTAGCTGTTGAAACCCACCAGCACCGCCGCCAGACCGACGAAGCTGTGCAGAATCGCCACCAGCTCCGGCATCTCGGTCATCTCGACTTTCTTCGCCAGACGAATACCAATCGCGCCGCCGATGATCATCGCCACCAGGATCCACGCAACGTTGCCGGTCTCCGGGCCAAAAATCGTGGCAATCAGCGCAATCGCCATCCCGGCGATACCGTAGTTGTTACCCTGTTGAGAGGTTTCGTGTTTCGAAAGCCCCGCCAGGCTGAAAATAAACAGGATCGCGGCAACAATGTATGCAGCTGTAACTAATCCTCCAGACATATGTTACCCCTTAGTTTTTCCGGAACATTTTCAGCATGCGCTGAGTCACGGTGAAGCCACCGAAAATATTAATGCTGGCAATAAGCACCGCGATAAAGCTCAGGAAACTCACCCAGCCACCCTGGCCAATTTGCAATAACGCCCCGACAACGATGATCCCGGAGATAGCGTTTGTCACAGACATCAGCGGAGTGTGTAGTGCGTGCGACACATTCCAGACCACGTAGTAACCCACTACACAGGAAAGCGCAAACACCGTAAAGTGACCCAGGAACTCTTTCGGCGCGACATCAGCGAGCCAGCCAAACAGTATGACGACCAGCGCCATCAACGCATATTTGCGCCACGGTGAGGCCGGTTTTTTCTCTTCTTTCGGCGCGGGCGCGGCTTTTGGCGCAGCCTGCGGCTGAGCAGAAACCTGGATAGGCGGCGCAGGCCAGGTGATTTCACCCTCGCGAACCACCGTAACGCCACGTACGACTACGTCGTCAAAATCGACGGTGATATTGCCGTCTTTCTCTTTGCACAACAGCTTGAGCAGATTAACGAGGTTCGTGCCATAAAGCTGGGAAGACTGCGTCGGCAGTCGGCCTGGCAGATCGGTATAACCAATAACCTTCACCCCGTTCTCGGTGGTGGTCACCTGGTTAGGCACGGTGTATTCGCAGTTACCGCCGTTTTGCGCGGCGAGATCGACAATCACGCTGCCCGCCTTCATCGAATCGACCATTTCACGGGTGATCAGTTTCGGTGCCGGTTTGCCCGGAATCAACGCGGTGGTAACGATAATATCAACGTCTTTCGCCTGTGCGGCGAAGAGCGCCATTTCGGCTTTGATGAACGCTTCGGACATCACCTTGGCGTAACCGTCGCCGCTGCCGGCCTCTTCTTTAAAGTCCAGTTCGAGGAACTCAGCGCCCATACTCTGAACTTGCTCTTTCACTTCCGGACGGGTGTCAAAAGCACGAACGATAGCGCCCAGGCTGTTTGCCGCACCGATAGCAGCCAGACCTGCCACACCCGCACCAATCACCATGACCTTGGCAGGTGGAACCTTGCCCGCGGCGGTGATCTGGCCGGTGAAGAAGCGGCCAAATTCATGAGCTGCTTCAACAATGGCCCGATACCCGGCGATATTCGCCATCGAGCTTAAGGCATCCAGCGACTGCGCGCGCGAAATACGCGGCACGGAGTCCATCGCCATAACCGTCACGTTGCGCTCTGCCAGCTTTTGCAACAGCTCAGGGTTTTGCGCGGGCCAAAGAAAACTCACCAGCGTCGTGCCCGGGTTGAGCAACGGGATTTCCGCCTCTTCCGGCGCGTTGACCTTCAGGATGATCTCTGACTGCCAGACGGCATTTCCGTCAACAATTTCTGCGCCTGCTTGTACAAACGCCTTATCGTCAAAACTTGCCAGTTGACCTGCACCGCTTTCAACCGCGACGCTGAAACCCAACTTAAGCAGCTGCTCAACCGTCTTCGGCGTAGCTGCGACGCGGGTTTCATTGGTTAACCGTTCTCTTGGTATGCCAATTCGCATAATGTTCCCTTCCATCTGTATTTGTGATGATGGTTTATCAATGTTCGCACGAGGCATGCGCGCACTCTCGAAAGAGGTCAGTGTTACCCCAATAAAATAAAACAGTAACAAACTCTGTATAACCTACTGAAAATGACGCCTGTGATCTAGCGCCAAAAAACAGTATTTATTATGAAATTCGCGAAATAGAGATGAATCGAACCGCTGGCAGATAAAATACCCTAAAAATAGCCCACAAAGGCCGATAATTCGCTCAAGCGAAGCGGCAAAACATGATTACGTGCCTGCCAAAAACAATTGATTAACATTAAATTAACTTATGAAATTCAACTGCTTTATCAGTTTTGGTCGCCAAACGCCGAAATTTTCGACATATCACAAAATGTTATCTGTGTTGTTACGTCACGTGGCACGATGAGTGAAAATTGACGCAGACACTGACACAATTTAAATGCAATAATCAGCGACGTTTCTAGTCAATAACAATACCAGTACCTGGTTTGCGCAAGGCGAAGGATTATTTTTATGAAGCTTAAGAACACTCTCCTGGCGTCCGCACTTATTTCTGCGACTGCTTTTTCTGTAAATGCAGCGACAGAATTGACGCCGGAGCAAGCGGCTGCCCTGAAACCCTATGACCGCATTGTGGTTACCGGTCGTTTTAATGCTATCGGTGACGCGGTGACCGCAGTATCACGCCGTGCAGATAAAGACGGTGCAGCCTCCTTTTATGTTGTTGATACCTCAGATTTTGGCAGCGGCGGTAACTGGCGCGTTGTAGCCGACATCTATAAAGCCGATGCTGAAAAAGCGGAAGCGTCCAAAAACCGTGTCATTAACGGCGTGATGGAATTACCGAAAGATCAGGCCGTTCTGATAGAACCATTCGATACCGTTACGGTGCAGGGCTTCTACCGCAGCCAGCCTGAAGTGAACGATGCCATCACCAAAGCAGCGAAAGAGAAAGGCGCTTACTCCTTCTACATCGTGCGCCAGGTCGATGCCAACCAGGGCGGCAACCAGCGTATTACCGCATTCATCTATAAAGCTGATGCGAAAAAACGCGTAGTACAAAGCCCTGATGCGATCCCAGCAGATTCAGATGCCGGACGTGCCGCATTAGCCGCCGGTGGCGAAGCCGCGAAGAAAGTTGAGATCCCAGGCGTTGCGACTACCGCGTCTCCGAGCGCTGAAGTCGGTCGTTTCTTCGAGACGCAATCCACCAAAGGTGGGCGTTACACTGTCACGCTACCGGATGGAACCAAAGTTGAAGAACTGAACAAAGCAACCGCCGCTATGATGGTGCCGTTCGACAGCATCAAGTTCACCGGTAACTATGGCAACATGACTGAAATCTCTTACCAGGTTGCCAAACGCGCAGCGAAGAAAGGCGCTAAGTATTATCACATCACCCGGCAGTGGTCTGAACGTGGTAATAACATGACCATCAGCGCTGACCTGTATAAGTAATACTCAGTACCTTATCAGGTCTACAGCCTTGTAGACCTGATAATTTCCCGCCATCCTCCCCTCGGGCGAAACAAAAACAGCAGTATTAAGACTACTTTTCACACTATTAGTCACAAATCTCTCTATCCCCATTGCATGCGTTCTCTTCTCTCCGTAAAATCCCGCGCCTTAGTGGCTTTCACCATTTTTATGCGGTTTGCCAAAATAATTATTCTCTCACTCTCGTTTTTGTCACTGGATACAAATGGAAAAGAAATTGGGTCTGAGCGCACTCACCGCGCTGGTTTTAAGCTCAATGCTCGGCGCTGGTGTTTTCAGCCTGCCACAAAATATGGCGGCGGTAGCAAGCCCGGCTGCATTACTGATTGGTTGGGCGATTACCGGTGCGGGTATCCTTTTGCTCGCCTTTGCCATGCTGATTCTGACGCGTATCCGTCCTGAACTGGATGGCGGCATATTTACCTATGCACGTGAAGGTTTCGGTGAGCTGATTGGCTTCTGCTCCGCGTGGGGATATTGGCTGTGTGCTGTTATCGCTAACGTTTCGTATCTGGTGATTGTTTTCTCTGCGCTCAGCTTCTTTACCGACACGCCGGAGTTACGTCTGTTTGGCGACGGTAATACCTGGCAGTCGATTGTTGGCGCATCGGTGCTGTTGTGGGTGGTCCATTTTCTGGTGCTGCGTGGTGTGCAAACGGCAGCCAGTATTAACCTGGTGGCGACGCTGGCGAAATTACTGCCGCTTGGTCTGTTTATCGTGCTGGCGTTTATGCTGTTTAAGCTCGACACCTTTACCCTCGATTTTACCGGCGTAGCGTTGGGCGTTCCCGTCTGGGAGCAGGTAAAAAACACCATGCTCATCACCCTGTGGGTTTTCATCGGTGTGGAAGGCGCGGTGGTGGTTTCAGCTCGTGCCAGAAACAAACGCGATGTCGGACGCGCTACGCTGCTGGCGGTACTCGCCGCGCTGGGCGTTTATCTGCTTGTCACCCTGCTGTCTCTGGGCGTTGTCGCGCGTCCCGAACTGGCGGAGATCCGCAACCCGTCAATGGCCGGTCTGATGGTGAAAATGATGGGGCCATGGGGTGAAATTATTATTGCCGCAGGTCTGATTGTCTCCGTGTGCGGTGCTTATTTAAGCTGGACGATTATGGCGGCGGAAGTGCCGTTCCTCGCCTCCACGCACAAAGCGTTTCCACGCATTTTTGCGCGGCAGAACGCGCAAGGCGCGCCATCGGCGTCGCTGTGGCTGACTAATATCTGCGTACAGATTTGCCTGGTGCTGATCTGGCTCACAGGTTCCGACTACAATACGTTATTAACCATCGCCTCAGAAATGATTCTGGTGCCCTATTTACTGGTCGGCGCATTTCTGCTGAAAATTGCCACTCGTCCAATTCATAAGGCTGTCGGTATCGGAGCGAGTATTTATGGCATATGGTTATTGTATGCGTCAGGTCCGATGCACCTGCTGCTGTCTGTGGTGCTGTATGCGCCAGGGCTGCTGGTTTTCCTTTATGCCCGTAAAACACACGCGCATGAAAACGTATTAAAACGCCAGGAAATGGCGCTGATCGGCCTGCTGCTTGTTGCTGCTGTTCCGGCGACCTGGATGTTGATGGGGTAACATTGTCCCCATCGTTCGCGACACATGGAGATTACGATGGGTAAAAAACCCCCTTTGCCAATTCTTATCACCGGAGGAGGTCGACGTATCGGCCTCGCCGTCGCATGGCACTTTATTAATCAAAAACAGCCAGTTATCGTTAGCTACCGCACGCATTATCCGGCTATTGATGGCCTGCGAGATGCGGGCGCGCTGTGTATCCAGGCTGATTTTTCCACCGATGAGGGCGTACTGGCCTTTGCGGATGAGGTCAAAGCACAGACGGATGGCCTGCGCGGTATTGTGCATAATGCCAGTGCCTGGCTTGCAGAAAAGCCCAGTGCGCCGTTACCCGAAGTGCTGTCAGCCATGATGCAGATTCACGTCAATACCCCCTACCTGCTCAACCACGCGCTGGAAGGATTGCTGCGCGGGCATGGACACGCGGCCAGCGATATTATCCATTTTACGGATTATGTAGTGGAGCGTGGCAGCGATAAGCACATCGCTTATGCAGCCAGCAAAGCGGCGCTGGACAACATGACCCGCTCGTTCGCGCGCAAACTGGCACCGGAAGTAAAAGTGAACGCCATCGCCCCCTCGCTAATCCTGTTTAACGAGGGTGACGATGCAGAGTATCGTCAGCAGGCATTGAACAAATCACTGATGAAAACAGCGCCGGGTGAAAAAGAGGTCATTGATTTAATTGACTATCTGTTGACCAGCTGTTTTGTCACCGGGCGTAGTTTTGCCCTTGATGGCGGGCGTCATCTGCGTTAGTGCAATTTAATCCAACAAAAAATAAGCAACCATGCGCTCAGGCCCCAGCACACCACTGAACCGCCGAGCGCAACGGGTAAGCGCATAAATCCGGTGAAATACCACAGCGAAACGAGGTAGACAAAATAGGGAATAATCGACCACATGCTGAAGACAATGGTTGTACGCAACGCTTCGATCCCACGTTCACTGGCCACGATATAGTGGGCAATCAACGCAAAGGTCGGGAACAACGGAATTAATCCGGCAATATAGTAGTTCTTTGTTTTCGCCAGCACACCAATTAACACCACCACCAGCGCACCGAGCGCCGCTTTTATAACGAGTCCCATCACCCTGCCTTAACACATCAATAACATCAGCCTCTAGCATAACGGAAGCGTTCTTGTTTAGAAAAGATTAATGGAAGGAAAAACCGGGGCGGTGTATGTTGGCGTTTTATATTCAAAATGAATGATATGAACACCATCGTATTTGTTGAAGATGATCCCGAAGTTGGCTCGCTGATTGCAGCCTATCTGGCCCGGCATGATATTGAGGTTATCGTTGAGCCTCGAGGTGATTTGGCCGAGGAGAAAATCCTGCAAGTTCAACCCGATTTGGTGTTATTAGATATCATGCTGCCGGGCAAAGATGGGATGACTATCTGCCGCGATTTGCGCGGACGCTGGCAGGGTCCAATTGTCCTGCTCACCTCGCTGGACAGCGATATGAACCATATCCTGGCGCTGGAAATGGGTGCCTGTGACTATATTCTGAAGACAACGCCGCCAGCAGTGCTGCTTGCTCGCCTGCGTCTGCATCTGCGCCAGAATGAACATTCAGTCCAGTCTAAAGGCATTCAGGCGGCAACCATCACGCCGCACACGACGCTGCGCTTTGGCACACTCACTATCGACCCAACAAATCGTTCCGTGCTGCTCGGCGGCGAGCAAGTCTCTCTTTCCACCGCAGATTTTGAATTACTGTGGGAGCTGGCAACCCATGCCGGGCAAATTATGGACCGCGATGCGCTGCTGAAGAACCTGCGCGGCGTAAGTTATGACGGCATGGATCGCAGCGTTGATGTCGCGATTTCCCGGTTACGCAAAAAACTGCTCGATAACGCGACTGAACCCTATCGAATCAAAACGGTGCGCAACAAAGGTTATCTGTTCGCACCGCACGCCTGGGACGATGAACCTCAAATGTAATCCCATCGGGCCGACCATTATACGTTACACCGTCACTTATAATATCACCCAGATTTGGGTGATGAAGATGGTGTGTATCATCACCGCGAATTAGTCAGCCCTCAAGTAAGATCCGAGCCTTCCCTTTCACGGAAGGCTTTCTTTTGTGTTAACTAAACGTCAGCCCGTCGTATTTTTTCCAACGGTAATTTACTGCAGAAATAATCCAGCAGCCGATAAAGACGCCAATAATCGCAAACCCGACATTCCCCATATGGTCACTCAACTCGCTGACGGTATCCCACAACCCCCCCTGAAGCGAAAATGCGTCAGAGAGAAGCCCCAGCGCCTCCAGCCCGCCAATAAATAGCGCAACAATTACCGAGGTCCCGGTGATGGTCATATTGTAATAGAGCTTACGCTGCGGCTTATTGAATGCCCATCCGTAGGCCTCAACCATCAGGATACTGTCAAGGCAGTCAATCAGCGCCATGCCGCAGGTAAACAGCGCCGGGAACACGAGAATTGACCACACCGACATGCCACTGGACGCGCTTGAAGCAGAAATTCCGAGCAGAGAAATTTCAGTAGCGGTATCAAAACCCAGGCCAAACAAAAAGCCGACAAAATACATATGCCAGTCTTTGCCTACCAGCCGAAACGCCGAGCGGAAAAGCCAGTTCAGCGGGCCTGAAACTGTCATTTCCTCTGTGGTGCCATCGTAAGTACCGGTGCGTTTTAGATGACGAAAAGCCTTCCAGACATGACAGAATATAACGAGATTAATGGTAGCCAGAATCAGCAGAAATACGGCAGAGACCGTGGTACCTATCAGACCGCCGACATTCTGAAACCATGCCATGTGTTGCTTAAACACGCTGGTGGTCAACGCAATGCCAATGCTTGCCAGTACCACAATGGTAGAATGCCCCAGAGAAAACCAGGCTCCCGTCGTCAGGGCGCGTTTTTTCTGCTGCATGAGTTTACGCGTAGCGCTATCTATCGCGGCGATATGATCGGCATCAACAGCATGGCGCAAACCATAGCACCACGCGATCAAACTAAGCGCCAGTAACGACGTGTTGTTGCTAAACGCGCTGTAAGCCCACAGCCACGCCACGATGTTTGCCCCGATGAGTAAGACCATCAACAAAATAATGTTCGGGCGTTTTTTTAATAATAAAAACAATGCGTTCATTGCTCACAGCCTGTCAAATTTGCGCTAAAAAACACACTACACCGCCGTTCACTGATTGATTAATAAAACATTTACCAGGCTAATGATAACTCTAAAGAATTACCAGCCCAGTGTCGTAGATCAAAATTGATTACCCCCAAAAGCGAGTTCCGCGCTCGCTAACTCTGCGATGCGCAGGGGTATCGTGGCGCAGTCTCCTTCTTGCAGAAACCAGGCAGACGACAACCCACACCAGGCAATAATCCACATCAGCAAACGTTGCCGTTCAATCCTCGCGATTTCAGACACAATATTTACCCGTTGTGCGAATCTTTCTGGCTCAATGGCGACAGGTTTGGTGGGATCGGCAAGATCGGGATTAGTAAAAATATTGGCGTAATCAAAGCCACGCTCGCCCACCAGCCCTTTAGGATCGATAGCCAGCCATCCTTTCGTTCCGAAATCAAGAATATTGCCGTGGTGTAAGTCACCGTGCAATACGACTTCATTCTGGGGAGAGGAGAGCAATACGTTTGCCACCTCTGCACAATGCGTCAGGATGCCGCCATGCTTTTTCGCGGCAGGAGCCAGATCGCGAAACCAATAAAGTAGCGGTGTTAACGCAGGCGTTGACGCATTCCGGGGGAGATGGAGTCGACTGGCTGCATGGCAAATAATGCGACAGGCCTGCGCATCATTGCCAGACCAGGACATGTCCGCTAAAGACCCCGCCCCTGTTGCACGTTCTAACAGAATCGCCCCTGCTGCATGAGCAAGCACTTTCGCAGCACCATTCCCGTTCCACCAGACCATTAGTTCGCAGCCGTTTCGTTCACTGTCATCGTCGGTGAGTTTGAGTATGGCTTTCTGACCATCTTTGGTCACCACGGGCAAAAGCTGTGATGTGTGCGTCTCAAACGGTTGGCCATCAGGAGTAAGTCCCCAACGGCTGAGCCAGGTGTTGAACAGACTATTTTCCAAACATTATCCTCATTTTTCGCCGGAAATGACTCTCGACAGGGACGGTGTAGACATTATTCCTGCTTTCTGCTGGTTGGGCCACAACGACCCACGCCCACCATTCCTGGCTTATCGTGTAGAGCACGAAAGACCACACCCTTGCGTATCGGTGTGCCATGCTGACTGTGTTTTTTCAATAGAGGAAGACACGATGATCACGTTATGCAAAGCCTGTGGAACATCCTATGAGGTGGCAGACGCCCTTCCTGAACATTGCGATATCTGCCAGGACGAACGTCAGTATGTTCCCGCGACCGGGCAGGAATGGGTCGATTTTGTCGCACTTTGTGCTTCGCACACAAATAAGTGGCGGCAGCATGACAGCGCCCTCCTCAGCATCCGCACCGTTCCTGGTTTTGCAATTGATCAACGGGCGTTTATTCTGCGTACTCCGGAAGGCAATATTTTATGGGACTGCATTGCCACGCTCGACGACGCCACAAAAATGCTAATAACGTCCCTGGGCGGGCTTAAGGCCATCGCGATTTCGCATCCTCATTACTACACCACCATGCAAGACTGGGCTGACGAATTTAACGCTCCCATTTATCTCCATACCAACGACCGCAAGTGGGTAATGCGCGACAGCCCATGGATTAAATTTTGGGATGGCGACACCCTGGAACTGACACGCGACGTCAGTGTGATACGCCTCGGCGGACACTTTGCTGGCGGCTGCGTTCTGCACTGGGCGCGAGATGAAGGCGTGGTGCTTTCCGGCGATATCGTTCAGGTCACCCCTGGGGCGCATGCCGTCTCCTTTATGTTGAGCTACCCCAATATGTTGCCACTGCCAGCCGCAACGGTCAGCGACATTACCCACCGCCTGAGTACGGTGAAATTTAAGCAACTCTATGGCGCGTTTGAAGGGAAAGACATAACGAAAAATGCCGATGACATCGTGCAGCGCTCAGGTGAAAAGTACGTTTCCTGTCTCAAGTAAGCAGGCTGCCTGTCACTGACGTTCACCAGGATGAAATGGGATAGAAATGATAGGCCGCTCCGATGACAGACACATTAACTATCACACTGATAATGAAGTAGGTTTTGAATGGCTGTTTTTGTGTTTTATGGCGAAAGAGTTGTTGAGCGGCTATCGCGCCACCCCACCCGCCAACAACGCCAAACAGCAGCAAAGTGGACTCTGGTACTCGGCGCCAGGCCCTGCGCGCTGCCATTTTATCCGCACCGTACATTGCCAACGTCAGTATGTTGGCGAGCAAAAACCATATAACAAAGGGATGCGAGGTGAAAATGCAGCCTAACGCTGCGAAAATGAGTAGTAAATAACAACAGCGATTGAAATTCATATTTTTATATCACAGCAATTTTGAGAGTATCGGTGAGCATTATATTATGTATTCGGTGATTTTTTATGAAGAAGCTGTTTGTACAGTTTTATCTCCTGCTGTTTGTCTGCTTTCTGGTGATGACCCTGCTGGTCGGCCTGGTCTATAAATTCACCGCAGAGCGCGCAGGCAGACAATCGCTCGACGATTTAATGAAAAGCTCGTTATACCTGATGCGCAGCGAGCTTCGCGAGATCCCGCCACGTGACTGGGGTAAAACGCTGAAGGAGATGGATTTGAACCTCTCCTTTGACCTGCGCGTTGAACCGTTAAATAAGTACACGCTGGACGTTCAAACAATGCAACGTTTGCGCGAAGGCGATATCGTGGCGCTTGACGATCAGTACACATTTATTCAACGGATCCCACGCAGCCATTACGTGCTGGCCGTCGGCCCACTTCCCTATCTCTATTTTCTTCATCAAATGCGCTTGCTGGACATCGCGTTGATGGCATTTATTGCCATCTCGCTGGCCTTTCCGGTACTTATCTGGATGCGTCCGCACTGGCAGGAAATGCTGCGACTGGAAGCTGCTGCACAGCGTTTTGGGGAAGGACATCTGGGCGAACGCCTCCATTTTGACAGCGGTTCCAGCTTTGAGCGATTGGGTATCGCGTTTAACCAGATGGCAGACAATATCAATGCGCTAATCGCCAGTAAGAAACAACTTATCGATGGCATTGCCCATGAGCTTCGTACCCCACTGGTACGCTTACGTTACCGGCTGGAAATGAGTGATAACCTCACCGCGCAGGAATCCCAGGCGCTGAATCGCGATATTGGCCAACTGGAAGGGTTAATCGAAGAATTACTGACCTATGCCCGGCTGGACCGTCCGCAAAATGAACTGAAGCTCAGCGTACCGGATCTGGCCGTTTGGCTGACAACCCATCTGGAGGATGTGCAAAGCGTAAACCCTGAGCGTGCGGTGCACTTACGCCATCTTAATATTGGCGACTACGGCGCGCTGGATATGCGCCTGATGGAGCGCGTACTGGATAATCTACTGAATAACGCCCTGCGCTATTGCCAGTCTACGGTGCAAGCGAGCCTGTTATTGAATGGCAATCAGGCGACGCTGGTTGTGGAAGATGACGGTCCCGGAATTGCTCCAGACGCGCGCGAACAGGTTTTTGAACCGTTTGTACGCCTTGACCCCAGCCGTGACCGGGCGACCGGTGGTTGCGGGCTTGGGCTAGCCATTGTTCACTCGATCGCATTGGCTATGGGCGGTACGGTCGTCTGTGATGAAAGTGAACTCGGCGGCGCCCGCTTTTGTTTCAGTTGGCCCGTCTGGCATAACATTCCTGAAATTTCAGCTGCCTGACCCATTCGGCTCGGTGGTCAAATGGTGGAGGTTGTGCTATAAAAAAGTATGTTGTAACTAAAATGGTAAATCTATGGCCCGTTACGATCTCGTCGACCGCCTGAACGGCACCTTCCGCCAGATGGAGCAAGAGCTGGCGCTTCTGAACGACAATCTTTTGCAGCAAACGCTGCTGATTGCGCGCGTCTTCTCGTTACCGGAAGTAGTCAAAGAGGCAGAGCATGCCCCACTGCAGAACATTGATGTTAAGCAACATTTAGGTAAAGAGGCTGAAGCGCTGGCGCTACGCCACTATCGTCATCTGTTTATCCAGCAACAGTCCGAGAATCGTAGCAGCAAAGCGGCCGTCCGCCTGCCAGGCGTACTGTGTTATCAGGTAGATAACGCAGCTCAGCGCGCTCTGGAAGAGCAAATACAGCGTATTAACCAGCTAAAAACCACCTTCGAGCGCATTGTCACGGTGGAATCAGGGCTGGCACCGGCAGCGCGTTTCGAATGGGTGCATCGCCATCTGCCGGGACTGATTACACTGAATGCCTATCGTACGCTCACCCTTGTCAGAGAGCCTGCCACCCTGCGATTTGGCTGGGCCAACAAGCACATTATTAAAAATCTGAAACGTGATGAAGTACTACAGCAACTGGAAAAAAGCCTGACGTCGCCGCGCAGCGTACATCCCTGGACGCGGGAAGAGTGGCAGGCGAAGCTTGAACGGGAATATCAGGATGTCGCCGCCCTGGGCCAGCAGGCGCGCCTGAAGATTAAACGGCCGGTAAAAGTGCAGCCCATCGCCCGCGTCTGGTACAAAGGAGAACAAAAGCAGGTGCAATATGCCTGCCCGACGCCCTTGATCGCGTTGCTCAACAATGAAAACGGCATGACCGTACCAGATATCGGCGAGTTACTGAATTATGATGCCGACAATGTTCAGCATCGTTTTAAACCTCAGGCGCAGCCGTTGAGATTGATTATTCCCCGGCTGCACCTGTACGTTGCGGATTAACTGCCTGGCCGCATACTGCCAACCATCAGTTCCGGGCGTACCCAGCTGTCAAACTCCGCTTCGGTTAGATACCCCAGCGCCAGGGCGGAGGCTTTTAACGTCAGCCCCTCTTTGTGCGCCTTTTTGGCAATTTCAGCGGCTTTATCATAACCGATATGGGTATTGAGCGCGGTCACCAGCATTAGCGACTCGTTGAGCAGTTGATCGATTCGTTCACGATTAGGCTCGATTCCTGTCGCGCAGTGCTCGTTAAAGCTTTCCATACCGTCAGCCAGCAGACGCACCGACTGCAGGAAATTGTGGATGACCATTGGTCGGTAAACGTTGAGCTCAAAATTACCTGACGCTCCGCCCATGTTGATGGCGACATCGTTGCCCATTACCTGACAGCAAAGCATGGTGAGCGCTTCACACTGGGTAGGATTGACCTTACCCGGCATAATGGAGCTGCCCGGTTCATTTTCTGGAATCGAAATTTCGCCAATCCCGCAACGCGGACCGGATGCCAGCCAGCGCACATCGTTGGCGATTTTCATCAGCGATGCCGCCAACCCTTTTAGCGCGCCGTGGGCATGAACCAGTGCATCGCAGGTAGCTAGCGCTTCAAATTTATTCGGTGCGGTAACGAACGGCGCACAGGTAATGTCCCGCAATTCATCCGCGACCCGACGGGCATATTCCGGATGCGTGTTCAGTCCGGTCCCTACCGCGGTTCCTCCCAGCGCCAGTTCCGCCACGTGGGGTAAGCTGTTTTCAATGTGTCTGAGGTTATGTTCAAGCATTGCCACCCAGCCGGAAATCTCCTGGCCAAGCGTAAGCGGGGTTGCATCTTGCAGATGTGTACGACCGATTTTGACGATATCCGCGAAAGCGTGTGATTTATCACTGAGCGTTTTGGTTAACACATTTAACTGCAGGATCAGTGAGTTACGCAGCGCCAGCAGCGCGGCAACGTGCATTGCGGTCGGGAACACATCATTCGAGCTTTGGCTTTTATTAACATCATCGTTGGGGTGAACTTTCCGTTCCATCCCCCGCACGCCGCCCAGCAACTCGCTGGCCCGGTTTGCCAGCACCTCGTTCATGTTCATATTGCTTTGCGTACCTGACCCGGTTTGCCAGATGGCCAGCGGAAACTCATCGCGGTGTTTATCCGCCAACACCTCATCTGCGGCCTGCATAATAGCCCTGGCTTTATCCTCCGCCAGCAGCCCGAGATCCTGGTTAACCTTTGCTGCGGCGCGTTTCGTCAGCGCCAGCGCATGGATCAGCGAGACCGGCATTTTCTCCGTAGAGATACGAAAATGCTCCAGCGAACGTTGGGTTTGCGCGCCCCAAAGCTTATCGGCTGGAACATCAATCGCCCCCATTGAATCATTCTCGCGGCGTACCGTTACCATTACCTGCTCCTTACATTAACAATTGATTAGGTTATGTTTCGACATTGCCCATTTGCATTGGTCTTATGAGTATTAACGAGGATTAATCTGTCGTTTGGTGGTTCGTGCGGTAAAAAAAACCGCCCCGAAGGGCGGCTGACGTTACTTAACGCAGCGTGCGCACTGCGACGTCTGAATCTGCTTGAAGAAATCGTTGCCTTTGTCATCCACCAGGATAAACGCCGGGAAATCTTCCACTTCAATTTTCCAGATGGCTTCCATCCCCAGTTCAGGGTATTCCACACACTCCAGACTCTTGATACTGCCCTGGGCCAGCACCGCTGCCGGGCCGCCGATACTGCCTAAGTAGAAGCCGCCATGCTTATGACAGGCATCGGTCACCTGCTGGCTGCGGTTGCCTTTCGCCAGCATGATCATGCTGCCACCTGCGGACTGAAGCTGGTCAACATACGAATCCATACGCCCTGCCGTGGTTGGTCCAAGTGAACCAGAGGCATAACCTTCCGGCGTTTTTGCCGGGCCAGCGTAATAGATCGGATGATCTTTAACATACTGCGGCAAACTTTCGCCGTTATCCAGCCGTTCTTTCAGTTTCGCATGCGCAATATCACGGCCAACAATAATGGTACCGTTAAGCGACAGACGTGTAGAAACCGGGTACTGCGACAGCTGAGCCAGGATCTCTTTCATCGGACGATTGAGGTCAACGCGTACCGCTTCGCCTTCTCCCGCCTGGCGCAACTCTTCTGGTATATATTTGCCTGGATTATGCTCCAGTTTTTCGATCCAGATACCTTCACGGTTGATCTTAGCTTTGATATTTCGATCGGCTGAGCAAGAAACGCCCATACCAACCGGACACGACGCACCGTGACGCGGCAGGCGGATCACGCGGATATCATGAGCGAAATACTTCCCGCCGAACTGCGCGCCCAGCCCCAAATTCTGTGCCTCAATCAGCAGCTCTTTTTCCAGCGCCACATCGCGGAAAGCCTGACCATGTTCGTTACCTTCGGTCGGCAGCTCATCGTAATATTTAGCCGACGCCAGTTTCACCGTTTTCAGCGTGGCTTCCGCTGACGTTCCACCGATCACAAACGCAATGTGATACGGCGGACAGGCCGCTGTTCCCAGCGTTCGCATTTTCTCAACCAGGTAATTTTTTAATTTGCCCGGCGTGAGCAGCGCTTTGGTCTCCTGGTACAGATAGGTTTTGTTCGCCGAACCACCGCCTTTGGCAATACACAGGAATTTGTATTCATCGCCATCGACGGTATACAAATCTATCTGTGCCGGCAGGTTGGTACCGGTGTTCACCTCTTTATACATATCCAGCGCGGCGTTTTGTGAATAGCGCAGGTTATCTTCGATGTAGGTGTTATACACACCGCGCGCCAGCGCAGCTTCATCACCGCCGCCGGTCCAGACGCGCTGACCTTTTTTACCCACGATAATCGCGGTGCCGGTGTCCTGACAGGTCGGCAAAATACCTTTTGCCGCAATATCAGAATTCCGCAGGAATTGCAGGGCCACATATTTGTCGTTTTCGCTGGCCTCCGGGTCACGCAGAATGTCGGCCACCTGCTGCTGATGCGCAGGACGCAGCATAAACGATGCATCATGGAAGGCCTGACGAGCCAGCAGCGTTAAGGCTTGCGGCGCGACTTTAACGATCTCCTGCCCTTCAAATTCGGCAACGGAGACATGGTCGCTGGTCAGCAGATAGTATTCGGTATCATCCTTTTTGAGGGGGAAAGGATGCTGATAATGAAAGGGTTTGTTTGACATTGTGCTCTCACTTACTGCTCGGTCTGGTTATTCTCTGGGCAGATGTTCCATTGCCCTGCTTCCCTGCCGCAGGTCGGGTTGTAGAAGGAAAGGCTTTCTGCAACCGGAATTACTCAGGGTATTAAAAGCGAGTCACCATATCCTACACAATTTTTTAACAAAAACTGAGACAAGTACGACTTTTTACATGTGCAGGTTACTTCGCTCAGGGTTTCTTGGTTTAATAGCCGTAGAAAATTCCACATTGAAACAGGGCTTGAGAATGCAAAAACTCATCAACTCAGTGCAGAACTACGCCTGGGGAAGTAAAACTGCGTTAACGGAACTTTATGGGATTGCCAACCCCACTCAGCAACCGATGGCTGAGCTGTGGATGGGCGCGCATCCGAAAAGCAGTTCGCAGGTTCTGGACGCTAACGGCCAGACGGTCGCTCTGCGTGATGTCATCGAACACGATAAATCCGCACTGTTAGGCGATGCCGTTGCGAAACGCTTTGGTGAACTGCCTTTCCTGTTTAAAGTGCTGTGCGCCGCGCAACCTCTTTCGATTCAGGTTCATCCTAACAAGCACAACTCTGAAATCGGATTTGCCAAAGAAAACGCGGCGGGGATCCCGATGGATGCCGCCGAGCGCAATTACAAAGATCCTAACCACAAACCGGAACTGGTTTTTGCTTTGACACCGTTCCTGGCGATGAACGCATTCCGCGAGTTCTCTGACATTGTCGCATTGTTACAACCGGTTTCCGCCGCGCATCCGGCTATTGCGCATTTCCTGCAGGAACCGAGCGCGGAACGTCTGAGCTATCTTTTCGCCAGCTTGCTGAATATGCAGGATGAGGAGAAATCCCATGCGCTGGCGATCCTGAAATCGGCGCTGAACAGCCAGCAGGGTGAACCGTGGCAAACCATTCGCCTGATCGCCGATTTCTATCCGAATGACAGCGGGCTCTTCTCCCCGCTGCTGCTCAATGTGGTGAAACTCAATCCTGGCGAAGCGATGTTCTTATTTGCCGAAACCCCACACGCCTACCTGCAAGGTGTGGCGCTGGAGGTAATGGCTAACTCGGACAACGTGCTGCGCGCCGGACTGACGCCAAAATACATTGATATCCCGGAGCTGGTCGCCAACGTTAAGTTTGTCGCCAAGCCAGCCAATCAACTGCTGACCACGCCAGTTAAGACTGACAGCGAACTGGACTTCCCCATTCCGGTCGACGATTTCGCGTTCTCCTTGCATGAACTGACCGCCAATGGCGCAGATATCAACCAGCAAAGTGCGGCCATTTTGTTCTGCATCGAAGGTGAAGCCGTGCTGAGCAAGGGCGAGCAGCGTCTGGTGCTGCAGCCGGGTGAGTCGGCCTTTATTAGCGCGAATGAATCGCCGGTAAACGTCAGCGGCACGGGCCGTTTAGCTCGGGTTTATAACAAGCTGTAGCAAGATACTGATATTTTTAACAACTCTTGCTAAGCTGTAGTGAGTTAAAGACATGTCACTCCTCCAGGCGTCTTCAAACGCCTGGTTTTATTTTATGGATATCAAAATGAAAAAATCGCTGGTAGCTGCGGGTGTGGTGGTTGCACTGGGTATCGTCTGGACGGGCGGCGCCTGGTACACAGGAAAGAAACTCGAAACGCATCTCGCCGAGATGGTGACGCAGGCAAACGATCAGTTAAAACGCTACTCCCCAGAGGCGGGCATTGAACTGAGTTATCAAAACTACCAGCGCGGCGTGTTCAATAGCCAACTGCAGTTGGTGGTGAAACCTGTTGCCGGGCAGGCAGATTCCTGGCTGAAACCGGGACAAAGCATCGTCCTGAATGAAACCGTGGATCACGGTCCTTTCCCGCTGGCTCAGCTGAAATCACTGAATCTTGTTCCGGCAATGGCCTCCGTGAAAACGACGCTGGTCAATAACGACGTGACGAAACCGCTGTTTGATATTGCCAAAGGTGAGACGCCATTCATCATTAATTCCCGTATTGGCTACAGTGGGGATACCCGTTCCGATCTCTCCCTCAAACCGCTGAACTACGAGAAAGGCGACGAAAAAGTGGCCTTTAGCGGCGGGGAGTTCCAGTTTACGGCTGATAAGGATGGTAATGCGGTGTCGCTGACTGGCGAGGCGCAAAGTGGCCTGGTTAATGCCGTCAATGAGTATGATCAGAAAGTACAAGTTACTTTCAATAACCTGAAAACTGAAGGTTCCAGCAGTATCGCAAGCTTTGGTGAGCGCATCGGCGATCAGAAATTGTCCCTCGAAAAACTGTCGATTTCAGTTGAGGGCAAAGAGTTGGCGGTGCTGGAAGGCATGGGTATCGATGGCAAATCCGATCTGATTAACGATGGCAAAACCGTCAACAGCCAGTTGGATTACACCCTGAACAGCCTTAAATTGCAGGGCCAGGATATGGGGAGCGGTAAGCTGACGTTGAAAGTTGGCCAGATTGACGGTGAAGCACTGCACAAGTTCAGCCAGCAGTACAGCGCCCAAACCAAAGCGCTGATGGCGCAGATTGATGTGGTCCAAAATCCTGAGCTTTATCAGCAGAAAGTCACCGAAGCCTTCTTTAATGCGCTACCGATTCTGATGAAAGGCGAACCGGTTGTCACCATTGCTCCACTGAGCTGGAAGAATGCAAAAGGTGAAACCACATTTAATCTGTCACTGCTGCTAAAAGATCCGACCGCAAACACGGTGGAGCCGCAAACGCTGGCCCAGGAAGTGGATCGTTCCGTCAAATCGCTGGATGCGAAACTGACCATCCCTGTCGATATGGCGACTGAGTTCATGACGCAAATTGCCAAACTGGAAGGATATCAGCAGGAAGAAGCGGCTGGTCTGGCGAAGCAACAGGTTAATGGCCTGGCGGCGATGGGGCAGATGTTCCGCATTACGACTTTGCAGGACAACGTTATCGGCACCAGCCTGCAATACGCAAACGGCCAGGTGACGCTGAACGGACAAAAAATGCCGCTGGATGAGTTTGTTGGTATGTTCGGTATGCCTTCTCTTACACAGCCGGATACCCCTGCCATCCCGCAACAATAATCACTCGTCAGTGACAGGCCCGATAACAGTGTTTATCGGGCTTTTTTATTTCGCCGCCACCAGACGAGCGGAAAGCGTCAGATTGCGTGAATGACCTTCATCGTGGGCAATGCGTTGTAGCATACGTTCAGCAAGGGTGTATCCCATTTCACGCGCGGGCGAACAGGCCCAGGTAATCGGGATATCGTCCAACGCGTTTTCCGCCACATCAGCGAATCCGGCCAACGATATTTGCTGTTCGAAATAGCGATCGA
Source organism: Citrobacter sp. RHBSTW-00599 (assembly GCF_013784065.1). NCBI lineage: Bacteria > Pseudomonadati > Pseudomonadota > Gammaproteobacteria > Enterobacterales > Enterobacteriaceae > Citrobacter > Citrobacter sp. RHBSTW-00599. Next base: position 2,716,797 of record NZ_CP056717.1, read on the forward strand.
CACCAATTTCACCACTCTGACGTCCTGCTCTCATCAGGCCAAACCAGGCGCCTATGGCGATTATTTCGTTGTAGCACACCACCGCGCTGATCGTGGGATTGCGGCGTAACAGCGCCGTTACCTCTTCTGCGGCCTGCTTCTGGCTGGATGAACACTCCAACACCCAGTCGCTATGAAACGGTAAACCATATTTTAGTAAGGTTGCACAATAACCGCCGACGCGCTCTGCGCGAGTCAATGAAGAACTCTGCCCGCCCAGCCAGGCAATACGCTGGTGTCCGTGGCGGATAAGATGTTCAACCAGTAACTGTGCAGCCTGCATGTTATCGGGCCTGACGGTGTCTGCGTCATCCATGTAGCTGGCGCGTGATGCAAATACCACCGGGATCCCTTTATCAGCGGCCAACTGTTGCAGCGCATCACTGCTGCCAGCGGCCCCGGCAATGACCACGCCATCCACCCCTTGGTTGAGTAGCATCGCGAAACGCTGCGCCAGCTGCTCCCCATCTTTACCGCCGTGCAGTAAGAAGACCATGCGCCCCTGCGCTTCCAACGCTTCCGTCAGACCCGCCGTCAGCTCGGCGTAAAACGGCGTTGAAAGATCACGTACAATCAAACCAACTACTCCGCTCTGCCCGCCGCGCAGCGCTGATGCCTGGCGGTTACGCACAAACCCCAGTTGCTCAATAGCAGCATTCACCCGCTCCCCGGTCGCTGATGAAATTCGCCCTTTTCCACTGAGCACCAATGAGACGGTGCTGACCGAAACCCCCGCAGCCAGCGCAACATCATGGATGGTTATTTTTTTGGCTATAGCCATAAAAACAGAAAACTCCCTGATAACGTGACGGATAAAACGTTTTATCAATCACTTATATTTATACCCCCTATTATCGTTCGATAATGTGATTTATACCGCACTAAAATTAGGTAAAACGTTTTATCTTCTCGCCATCATTAGTCAGCTAGCCTTTACAAGGAGTCGTTTGATGACGGCGAGAACCACACCAAAAATAACGTTATGGGAATTTTTCCAGCAGTTGGGCAAAACCTTTATGCTGCCTGTAGCGCTGCTTTCATTTTGCGGGATCATGTTGGGGATCGGCAGCTCGTTGAGCAGCCATGATGTCTTAACGCTGATCCCGGCGTTGGGGAATCCGGTGCTTCAGGCCATCTTTACCTGGATGAGTAAAGTTGGCTCATTTGCGTTTAGCTTCCTGCCAGTCATGTTCTGTATTGCCATTCCTCTGGGCCTGGCGCGCGAGAACAAAGGCGTTGCGGCGTTTGCCGGTTTTGTCGGTTATGCGGTCATGAACCTCGCCGTCAATTTCTGGTTAACCGCCAAAGGTATCTTACCCACCACAGATGCGGCGATCCTGAAAGCCAACAACGTGCAAAACATTCTGGGGATCCAGTCGATCGACACCGGGATCCTCGGTGCCGTTATTGCCGGGATCATTGTCTGGATGCTGCATGAACGCTTCCACAACATTCGTCTGCCGGATGCGCTGGCGTTTTTCGGTGGTACGCGCTTTGTGCCTATCATCTCCTCGGTGGTGATGGGATTGGTCGGGCTGGTCATTCCCCTGATTTGGCCGGTTTTCGCCATGGGCATTACCGGACTCGGTCACATCATCAATAGCGCGGGGGAATTTGGTCCTATGCTGTTTGGTACCGGTGAACGTCTGTTGCTGCCTTTTGGCCTGCACCATATTCTGGTGGCACTCATTCGCTTCACCGAAGCTGGCGGCACACAGGAAGTCTGCGGCCATAGCGTGAGCGGCGCACTGACTATTTTCCAGGCTCAACTGAGCTGCCCGACAACGCAAGGTTTCTCTGAAAGCGCAACACGCTTCCTGTCCCAGGGTAAAATGCCGGCGTTCCTCGGCGGTTTACCGGGTGCAGCATTAGCCATGTACCACTGCGCACGTCCTGAAAATCGTCATAAAATTAAAGGGTTATTAATTTCTGGTCTGATTGCCTGTGTCATCGGCGGTACAACTGAACCACTCGAGTTCTTATTCCTGTTCGTCGCTCCGGTTCTGTATGTAATCCACGCCCTGCTAACCGGTCTTGGCTTCACCGTGATGGCAGTGCTTGGCGTCACTATCGGTAACACTGACGGTAACCTGATTGACTTCGTGGTGTTCGGCATCCTGCACGGATTGTCCACCAAGTGGTACCTGGTCCCTGTTGTCGCGGCTATCTGGTTTGCGGTGTACTACGTGATCTTCCGCTTCGCCATCACGCGTTTCAATTTGAAGACGCCGGGCCGTGAAGTCGAAATTGCCAGCAATATCGAAAAAGTAATGGCCGGAGCGCCTGGTAAATCAGGTTACAACGTCCCTGCCATTCTGGCGGCGCTGGGCGGCGCGGAAAACATTGTCAGCCTTGATAATTGCATCACCCGTCTGCGCTTGTCAGTGAAAGATATGTCGCTTGTTAACGTACAGGCTCTGAAGGACAATCGTGCCATTGGCGTAGTACAACTCAATCAGCATAACCTTCAGGTCGTTATCGGTCCGCAGGTCCAGTCAGTGAAAGACGAGATCGCGGTTCTGATGAACACCGTACAGGCTTAAGGACAACAATATGTTTGATTTTTCAAAGGTTGTGGACAGGCACGGTACCTGGTGTACTCAGTGGGATTACGTTGCCGACCGTTTTGGTTCAGCCGACCTGCTGCCATTCACCATCTCCGATATGGATTTTGCCACCGCACCTTGCATTCTGGAGGCGCTGACTCAGCGCCTGTCACATGGCGTGCTGGGTTACAGCCGCTGGAAAAACGATGAGTTTCTGGCGGCGATAAGCCACTGGTTTCTTTCGCGGCATAACACTCAAATAGATCCTCAGTCGCTGGTATATGGCCCCTCGGTCATCTATATGGTGTCGGAGTTGATCCGCCAGTGGTCATCCGTGGGCGATGCGGTGGTTATCCATACTCCGGCGTACGATGCGTTTTACAAAGCGATTGAAGGTAATCAGCGCCAGGTACGCGCAGTCGGACTAGAAAAACGCGCCGACGGCTGGTTTTGCGACATGGTTGCGCTGGAGAAAGCCCTGTCTCGACCTGAAAGCAAAATTCTTCTGCTTTGCAGCCCACAAAACCCAACGGGCAAAGTGTGGACGCGCGACGAGCTGGAAACCATGGCAGAACTGTGTCAGCGCCATGGTGTAAAAGTCATCTCCGATGAGATTCATATGGATATGGTATGGTCAGACCGGCCGCACATCCCGTGGAGTAACGTCGCGCGCGACAGTTGGGCATTGCTCACTTCCGGCTCAAAGAGTTTTAATATTCCGGCACTAACCGGGGCTTACGGACTCATTGAAGATGCTCAAAGCCGCAACGATTACCTCAGCGCGTTAAAAGGCCGCGATGGTCTTTCCTCGCCTGCGGTGCTGGCGCTTAGCGCACATATTGCCGCTTATCAACAGGGTGCAAGCTGGCTTGATGCGCTGCGCGATTATCTTGCCAGCAATCTGCATTACGTTGCACGTGAGCTTAATGCCGCATTCCCCGAACTCAACTGGCAGATTCCGCAATCCACCTATCTGGCATGGATTGACCTGCGTCCGCTCAATATTGATGACCATGCCTTGCAGGATGTTCTCATCCACCAGCAGAAAGTGGCTATCATGCCGGGATACACCTACGGAGAAGAAGGTCGCGGTTTTGTACGTCTCAATGCCGGATGCCCGAGATCCAAGCTTGAAAAAGGCGTTCAGGGGCTGATTAACGCCATCCGCTCTGTACGCTAATTAAGTTTGCGCAATGAAATTATTCATTGCGCAACATAGCTTTTTATCCCGATTTTTTCATATAATACGACGCACTTTACCTAAATACACGAGTGCGACCATGATTGATACTTCCCTCCCCCTGACCGACGTCCATCGCCACCTTGATGGTAACATCCGTGCCCAAACGATCCTGGAACTGGGTCGTCAGTTCAATTTAACGCTTCCGGCACAAACGCTGGAAACGCTGCTCCCTCATGTGCAAGTCACATCAACTGAGCCGGATTTAGTGAGCTTTTTATCCAAGCTCGACTGGGGCGTGAAGGTACTGGCCTCGCTGGATGCGTGTCGCCGCGTGGCATTTGAGAATATTGAGGATGCAGCACGTAACGGCCTGCACTATGTAGAATTACGTTTTTCACCCGGATATATGGCGATGGCGCATCAGCTCCCGGTTGCGGGCGTGGTTGAAGCCGTCATTGCCGGCGTACGCGAGGGCTGCAAGACCTTTGGTGTCGAAGCTCGCTTAATTGGCATTATGAGCCGTACCTTCGGCGAGGCTGCCTGCCTGCAGGAACTGGATGCGCTGTTAGCCCACCGTGACCATATTACGGCGCTGGATCTGGCGGGTGACGAACTGGGTTTCCCGGGCAGTCTGTTCCTGTCGCATTTCAATCAGGCGCGCGACGCCGGCTGGCGTATTACCGTACATGCGGGCGAAGCCGCGGGACCAGAAAGTATCTGGCAGGCTATTAAAGAGCTGGGCGCAGAACGTATTGGTCACGGCGTAAAAGCCGTTGAAGATCGTGCGTTGATGGATTACCTCGCCGAACACCGTATCGGCATCGAATCCTGCCTGACATCGAACATTCAGACCAGCACCGTCGCCTCTCTGGCAACCCACCCGCTGAAAACATTCCTTGAGCATGGCGTTTTAGCCAGCTTGAATACGGACGATCCGGCGGTACAGGGTGTGGATATTATTCACGAGTACACCATTGCCGCGCCAGCAGCAGGACTCACGCGCGAACAGATCCGTCAGGCGCAAATCAACGGCCTGGAAATGGCATTTCTGAGTAACGAAGAAAAACGTGCCCTGCGCGAGAAAGTCACCGCAGCGTGACGGTTAAAGTGCCGGATGAGATGCTGAGCATCACCATCCGGCATTTGCCTAATCAGGCAAGGCACAGCGTCGAGCGATGTTTCGCCGATTCAAGACCCAGCTCAATCAGCTCCATGATTTGAATAGCTTGTCTCGCCGGTACCGGGTTTTCACCGTGACCATTTAGCGCATCACGAATGCCAGCATAGTACGCCGGGTAATTACCCGGTACAGTCAGCCAGGTCTCTTCAACCTGCTCTTCGCCTTCTATTCGCGTCAACACGCCATCGCGCATGTCGTAACCCCAGTCTTCCTGAGGCAGTCGCTCGCCATTTTTCAGACGCTCTTCCTGCGGGTCAAGACCATACTTCACATAGCTGCCACGCGAACCGTGCACGATATAACGGGCCGACTCAGCGGCAGCGAGCATGGTGCCGTGCAGAATCACACGACGCTGCGGATAAGTCAGGATGGCATGGAAGTAATCCGTCGCTTGCGCACCTGGGCGGAGCTGAGCCAGGTCTACCGTCATGCTGACGGGTAAACCAAACAGGTTAATCGCCTGATCCAGAAGATGCGGTGCTAAATCATACCAGATGCCGCTTCCCGGCCCCCCCTGTTCACGCCAGCGGTCACGAACCTGGGGGCGGAATCGATCGAAATGGGATTCGAAATACGCCACCTCTCCCAAAACGCCATCCGCCAGCAGGGCTTTCAACGTCAGAAAATCACTGTCCCAGCGGCGGTTATGGAAAACGGACAGCACGCGGCCAAGGCTACGCGCCAACGCATCCAGTTCGCGTGCTTGTGACAGTGTCACGGTAAAAGGCTTATCAACAACCACATGTTTGCCCGCTTCCAGTGCAGCCTTCGCTAACGGGAAGTGAGTGTCATTAGGCGTGGGGATCACAATCAGGTCGATATTCGGATCGTTAAAAAGGTGTTTAGGCTCAGCAACAACCGCCACCGTTGGCCAGTCTGCCTTCACTTTTGCTTCATCACTACTGGAAACCGCAGCCAGTTCGAGGCCCGGTGTGCCCACAATCAGGGGGGCATGGAAGGTTTTACTGGCGTAACCATAGCCAATTAGCCCAACGCGGATGTTGTCACTCATGTTATAGCCTCTCAATTCAGGACTGACCTATTTCACACCATACCCTGCAACGTCTCAATAGTTTAATAACCATTGCGCTACAAAGGTTGTTTATTAACTTAAGTCAAACATATGCCACTTATGCTTAACTTGCAGCGAAAAAGAGGGAGAAATCGTTCCCAATTATCTTGCTGTATTATTGAGAGATTAGTAACATTTGCAGCCTGTGTTTATGGATAAATCAAAGCAAATGTCATCAGTAATGAATCGTCTTATTGAATTAGCAGGTTGGATTGTTCTCACCGTCTCTGTGATCCTGCTGGGTGTTGCCAATCATATTGACAATTACCAGCCACCGGAGCCCGTTGCTGCTGTGCAGAAGAAATAAGCATCTGCAGTCCCTTATAACCCGGCAATTAACATCGAGTAACGGCAGGGTTTGGCTGCAAAAGATCGAATTTTGTCAAAAAAAGAGAATAATGCCGCATCCCACTCCGGTGCATATTGCCTGCTGTAGCGAAGCGCGTTACCCTTACCGCAGGTGCGCATAGCGCCTGCTTTTCCACAGGTATGAACACTCTTCTCACATTTGCGCGTCAATCCGCTTTTACCTGTGCATGTTGTTTATTATTTATATTTACTACTCCGTTGGTATTATTTTATTAATATGGATTTCCATTTATGACTGTTCAGGATTACTTATTAAAATTCCGCAAAATCAGTTCACTCGAAAGTCTGGAAAAACTGTTCGACCATCTTAACTACACGCTCACCGACGATAGCGACATTATCAATATGTATCGCGCTGCAGACCATCGCCGTGCGGAGCTTATCTCAGGAGGTCGTCTGTTTGATGTTGGTCAGGTACCCAAATCAGTCTGGCATTACGTGCAATAAAGAAGAAAGTAGCGCTCAACGTTAAAAGCTTTATAATAATTGCCCCAAAATGAATGGCATGTTTAATTGCGCGCGTAAACCTGGAGAAGAGATGACTACCACACCGGCACAACGTATCGGGGGCTGGCTACTTGGGCCACTGGCCTGGCTGTTAGTCGCATTGTTGAGCGCTTCGCTGGCGTTATTACTTTATGTCACTGCGCTGGCTACACCGCAAACCTTCCAAACGCTGGGTGCGCAAAGTACGGCAAATTTGCTGTTATGGGGCGTCTCTTTTATTACCGCGATTGCCATGTGGTATTACACGCTGTGGCTGACGATTGCGTTTTTCAAACGCAGAGCCTGTGTGCCTAAGCATTATATTCTATGGCTGCTGATCTCCGTGTTACTGGCGATTAAAGCGTTTGCGTTTTCACCGGTTCCTGACGCCTTTGCCGTGCGCCAACTGCTGTTCCCATTGCTGGCTGCAGCACTGCTGGTGCCCTATTTCAAACGCTCGCAACGCGTTAAATCGACGTTTGTGAATCCGTAATAACCCTACAGTTAACCTGTTGTCGCCTGTTGTAGATTGTCAGATAATAGGCGGCTTTTTTATTTCAGGCCGAAAAATGACTGATTACCTGCTGCTGTTTGTCGGAACTGTACTGGTCAATAACTTTGTACTGGTCAAGTTTCTGGGGCTCTGCCCGTTTATGGGCGTTTCCAAAAAACTGGAAACCGCAATGGGTATGGGCCTTGCCACGACGTTTGTCATGACACTGGCATCCATCTGCGCATGGCTGATTGATACCTGGATCCTCATTCCACTCAATCTCATCTATCTGCGTACGCTGGCTTTTATTCTGGTCATCGCCGTCGTCGTGCAATTTACCGAGATGGTTGTACGCAAAACCAGCCCTGCACTTTACCGCCTGCTGGGGATCTTCCTACCACTGATCACCACTAACTGCGCGGTATTAGGCGTGGCGTTACTAAATATCAACCTCGGTCATAACTTTTTACAGTCGGCGCTATACGGTTTTTCCGCCGCCGTCGGCTTCTCACTGGTGATGGTACTGTTCGCCGCGATCCGCGAACGCCTCGCCGTGGCGGACGTGCCTGCTCCGTTTCGCGGTAATGCGATTGCGCTGATTACCGCTGGTTTAATGTCATTGGCCTTTATGGGCTTTAGTGGTTTGGTGAAGTTGTAATGAATGCTATCTGGATTGCCGTTGCCGCAGTGAGTCTACTGGGTCTGGCGTTCGGCGCTATTTTGGGTTACGCCTCACGACGTTTTGCCGTCGAAGATGATCCTGTCGTGGAGAAAATTGATGAAATTCTCCCGCAAAGCCAGTGTGGACAATGCGGCTATCCGGGCTGTCATCCTTACGCTGAAGCGATCGGCTCCCAGGGCGAAAAAATCAACCGTTGCGCACCCGGAGGCGAAGCGGTGATGTTAAAAATTGCCGCCCTGCTGAACGTCGACCCGCAGCCGATTGATGGTGATGAACACGATGTTACCCCCGTGCGTATGCTGGCGGTCATTGATGAAAATAACTGTATCGGTTGTACAAAGTGCATTCAGGCCTGCCCGGTTGATGCGATCGTGGGCGCGACCCGCGCCATGCACACGGTGATGAGCGATCTCTGCACCGGGTGCAACCTGTGCGTTGACCCGTGCCCGACGCAATGTATCGAATTACGCCCGGTGGCCGAGACACCTGATAGCTGGAAATGGGATTTAAACACCATCCCTGTGCGCATCATTCCCGTGGAACAACATGTTTAAGTTATTCTCTGCATTCAGAAAAAACAAAATCTGGGACTTTGATGGCGGCATTCATCCACCAGAAATGAAGACCCAGTCGAACGGTACGCCGCTGCGACAGGTTCCGCTGGCGCCACGCTTTGTTATTCCGCTGAAACAACATATTGGCGCGGAGGGTGAGCTGTGCGTAAACGTAGGCGACACCGTGCTGCGTGGTCAGGCGTTAACCCTTGGGCGTGGTAAAATGCTTCCGGTACATGCGCCAACGTCAGGCACCGTTGTTGCTATTGCGCCGCATTCTACTGCACATCCATCGGCATTAGCTGAGCTGAGCGTTATTATTGATGCCGATGGCGAAGATCGCTGGATTGAGCGAGACGGCTGGGCCGATTACCGATCCCGCAGCCGGGAAGAGCTGATCGCACGTATTCACCAGTTCGGCGTCGCCGGACTGGGTGGCGCAGGTTTTCCCACCGGTGTTAAGCTGCAGGGCGGCGGAGATAAAATTGAAACGCTGATCATTAACGCTGCTGAATGCGAGCCGTACATTACGGCTGATGACCGCCTGATGCAGGACTGCGCGGCGCAGGTCGTCGAAGGTATCCGCATCCTGGCGCATATTCTTCAGCCACGCGAAATTCTACTGGGCATTGAAGATAACAAGCCACAGGCAATTTCCATGCTGCGCGCGGTGCTGGCTGATTCACACGATATCAGCTTACGCGTGATCCCCACCAAGTACCCGTCAGGCGGGGCCAAACAGTTAACGCAAATCCTGACCGGCAAGCAGGTTCCCCACGGGGGACGCTCTTCAGATATCGGCGTGCTGATGCAAAACGTTGGAACCGCCTACGCGATTAAACGTGCGGTGATTGACGGAGAACCGATTACCGAGCGTGTCGTGACGCTGACCGGCGAAGCCGTCAGCCGTCCGGGCAACGTCTGGGCGCGTTTAGGCACGCCGGTTCGTCATCTGCTCAACGACGCGGGCTTCTGCCCTTCCGCCGACCAGATGGTGATTATGGGCGGGCCGCTGATGGGCTTTACGCTGCCGTGGCTGGATGTACCGGTGGTGAAGATAACCAACTGTCTTCTGGCGCCCTCTGCCAGTGAAATGGGAGAAACGCCGGAAGAGAAAGGCTGCATTCGCTGTAGCGCATGCGCCGATGCCTGTCCGGCCGATCTCCTGCCGCAACAGCTTTATTGGTTCAGTAAAGGGCAGCAGCACGACAAAGCAACAGCGCACAATATCGCGGACTGCATTGAATGCGGTGCCTGCGCCTGGGTATGCCCAAGCAATATTCCACTGGTGCAGTATTTCCGTCAGGAAAAAGCCGAGATTTATGCCATTAGTCAGGAAGAAAAACGTGCCGCTGAAGCGAAAGCGCGATTTGAAGCCCGACAGGCGAGACTAGAACGTGAAAAAGCAGCTCGTCTTGAACGTCACAAAAGCGCTGCCGTTCAGCCTGCGGCTAAAGATCATGATGCCATTGCCGCCGCGCTGGCTCGCGTAAAAGAAAAGCAGGCTCAGGCAATGCAGCCGGTAGTCATTCAGGCTGGCGAAAAACCTGACAATAGTGCCGTGATTGCCGCACGCGAGGCGCGTAAGGCGCAAGCTCGCGCAACCCGGATGGAAAACCCTCCCCAAGCTGGAGGCAGCAGCACAGAGGTCGACCCGCGTAAAGCTGCAGTGGAAGCGGCAATCGCTCGTGCCAAAGCCCGCAAGCTTGAGCAGGAAACCGTAACGGAAACAGCCGAACCGGTGGATCCGCGTAAAGCCGCCGTGGAAGCGGCTATCGCCCGCGCCAAAGCCCGCAAGCTTGAGCAGCAGACGGTTACGGAAACAGCCGAATCGGTGGATCCGCGTAAAGCCGCCGTGGAAGCGGCTATCGCCCGCGCCAAAGCCCGCAAGCTTGAACAGGAAACCGTAACGGAAACGGCCGAACCGGTGGATCCGCGTAAAGCCGCCGTGGAAGCGGCTATCGCCCGCGCCAAAGCCCGCAAGCTCGAGCAGCAGGTGGTTACGGAAACGGTCGAACCGGTCGATCCGCGTAAAGCCGCCGTCGCGGCCGCTATTGCACGCGCTCAGGCAAAGAAAGCCGCCCAGCAGCAGGTTGTAAACGAGGAATAAATGGTATTCAGAATAGCAAGCTCCCCTTATACCCATAACCAGCGCCAGACATCGCGTATCATGATGCTGGTGTTACTGGCTGCATTGCCGGGGATCGCCGCTCAGCTGTGGTTCTTTGGCTGGGGTACGTTGTTCCAGATAGTTCTGGCCGCCATCAGCGCTATCGCCGCCGAAGCGGGCGTGCTTAAACTGCGCAAACAACCCATTGCCGCGATTTTAAAAGACAACTCCGCGTTGCTCACCGGGTTACTGCTGGCCGTGAGTATTCCCCCGCTCGCCCCCTGGTGGATGGTAGTTTTAGGTACGGTATTCGCCGTTATCATTGCTAAACAGCTATATGGCGGCCTCGGTCAGAACCCGTTTAACCCCGCCATGATTGGTTACGTGGTGCTGCTTATCTCATTCCCGGTACAGATGACAAGCTGGCTGCCGCCGCATGAAATTGCGGCGACTGTGCCTGGTTTTTTTGACGCCCTGAACGTTATCTTTAGCGGACATACCGCCAGCGGCGGGGATATGAACACGCTGCGTATGGGTATTGATGGTATCAGTCAGGCAACACCTCTCGATACCTTTAAGACTTCGCTGCATGCGGGACGTACTGTTGAGCAGGTGATGCAATACCCAATCTACAACGGCATGCTTGCAGGTGCTGGCTGGCAGTGGGTTAACCTTGCCTGGCTGGTGGGCGGCGTCGTGTTGCTATGGCAGAAAGCGATTCGCTGGCATATCCCGGTTAGCTTCCTGCTGTCGCTCGCCGTTTGTGCCACTTTAGGCTGGATTTTCTCGCCAGATTCGCTGGCCTCGCCTCAGTTGCACCTACTTTCCGGCGCGACCATGCTGGGTGCATTCTTTATTCTTACCGATCCCGTTACAGCATCAACAACCAACCGTGGCCGCCTGATTTTTGGCGCACTTGCGGGCCTGTTAGTGTGGTTGATTCGCAGTTTTGGCGGTTATCCTGATGGCGTGGCTTTTGCCGTATTGCTGGCAAATATCACGGTTCCCCTGATTGATTATTACACCCGCCCTCGCGTGTACGGACATCGCTAAGGACTCCCTATGCTGAAAACGATTCGTAAACACGGTATTACTCTAGCGCTGTTTGCAGCGGGCTCGACGGGGTTAACCGCGGCAATCAATCAATTAACCAAGTCCACCATTGATGAACAGGCCGCGCTGCAGCAAAAAACGCTGTTCGATCAGGTTCTGCCAGGCGATCGCTACAATAATAACTTGTCCGAAAGTTGTTATCTGGTCGATGCGCAGGCGTTGGGCAAAGGCACTCACCGAGTGTATATTGCCCGCCAGGACGATCGTCCTGTTGCAGCAATTCTTGAAGCTACGGCGCCAGATGGTTATTCCGGGGCTATTCAACTGCTGGTTGGTGTCGATTTTTCGGGTACCGTGTTGGGTACGCGGGTGACCGAACATCATGAAACGCCAGGGCTGGGTGATAAAATCGAACTGCGACTGTCCGACTGGATCACCCACTTTAGCGGCAAAAGGATCGCTGCGGGTAATGACGCTCACTGGGCGGTGAAAAAAGACGGCGGCGACTTTGACCAGTTTACTGGCGCAACCATTACGCCACGTGCGGTAGTTAATGCAGTAAAACGCGCCGGTTTGTATGCGCAGACGCTGCCCGCGCAACTTCCTCAACTTAGCGCCTGTGGAGAATAAACCATGAGCGAAATTAAAGACGTTATTGTCCAAGGGTTATGGAAAAATAACTCCGCGCTTGTGCAGTTACTCGGGATGTGTCCGCTGTTGGCCGTCACCTCGACCGCCACTAACGCGCTGGGCCTGGGACTCGCGACTACGCTCGTCCTGACGCTGACGAACCTGACGATTTCTGCCCTTCGTCGCTGGACACCGCCTGAAATACGTATTCCGATTTATGTCATGATCATCGCCTCCGTGGTGAGCGCGGTGCAAATGTTGATCAATGCCTACGCTTTTGGCCTGTATCAGTCTCTGGGCATTTTTATCCCGCTGATTGTGACCAACTGTATTGTTGTTGGCCGCGCTGAAGCCTTCGCAGCCAAAAAAGGCCCTGCGCTATCCGCACTCGATGGTTTTTCCATCGGCATGGGCGCAACTGGCGCCATGTTTGTTCTGGGCTCGCTACGTGAAATAATTGGTAACGGTACACTCTTTGATGGCGCAGACGGTTTGTTGGGTAGCTGGGCCAAAGTATTGCGCGTTGAGATCTTCCATACCGATACGCCGTTTCTGCTGGCCATGCTGCCACCAGGCGCGTTTATTGGCCTGGGTCTGATGCTGGCAGTTAAGTATCTGATTGATGAGAAAATGAAGAAACGTCGTGCCGAGGCGGCTGTCACGGACAGTCCGGCCGGTGAAACAGGGAATGTGTAATGAACAAAGCAAAACGGCTGGAAATACTGACGCGCCTGCGTGAGAACAATCCGCATCCGACAACCGAGCTAAATTTTACATCGCCGTTCGAACTGCTGATTTCAGTCTTGCTCTCCGCGCAGGCCACCGATGTCAGCGTCAATAAAGCGACAGCTAAGCTCTACCCCATCGCCAATACGCCAGCCGCGATGCTGGAGCTTGGCGTTGAAGGGGTTAAGTCCTACATCAAGACAATCGGTTTGTTTAACAGCAAAGCGGAGAACGTGATTAAAACCTGCCGCATTCTGCTGGAGCAACATAATGGTGAAGTGCCTGAAGACCGGGCTGCATTAGAAGCCCTGCCCGGGGTTGGGCGAAAGACGGCTAATGTGGTGTTAAATACCGCCTTTGGCTGGCCCACTATTGCCGTAGACACCCATATTTTTCGCGTTTGTAATCGTACCCAGTTCGCCCCGGGTAAAAACGTTGAGCAGGTTGAAGAGAAGCTGCTGAAAGTCGTACCCAGTGAATTTAAAGTCGATTGCCATCACTGGTTAATTCTTCATGGCCGCTACACCTGCATAGCCAGAAAGCCGCGCTGCGGTTCCTGCATTATCGAAGATCTTTGCGAATTCAAAGAGAAAGTCGATATCTGATGCTGCCGGGGCATACTGCTTGCCCCTCGCTAACATAACGATTAGTTATGCACTCCCCTGAGTTTATTTTCCCGACAATGATGCCGTTCAACCGCGCATATCTAATGCAATATTCTTGTTAATTAACACCTGAGCAGGTTAATCGTTTTTTTAGTAAAAGAAATTTCTATCTATACGTGATCCAGATCATCCAGATAACACAATGTTAAAAAATATTTATTTTTTAGTTAAAGTGACAATCAGATGACCTAACTGAACAGTTTCTAAACAAAACATTACACTGGCTATTTTTCAGATAATGGCCTATATCACTGGATTCAAGCGCAAATAGCAGAACATATCGCCACATTGCGGTTTTTACCCTGATTAAACAGTGTAAAAATCTGCCATTTTTCAAATGAAGAAATTTAACGCTAGATAACATTTCACAGTCCCGACGATTTCACCAGCCATGATATATGTAACAGATTATTACAAACCACTTGTCTGAATGGTCAAGATAGTGAACATTACTTGCCGTTTCCCCTCCCACTATAACAATCGGACGGATGAACTTGACTCATCACGTGCCTGAACACCCCCGTTGATATGGGATGTAAAAAAAGAGGTAAAAGTGTCTACTGCAAACAATAAACCAACAGAAAGCGTAAGTTTAAACGCCTTCAAACAACCAAAAGCGTTCTATCTCATTTTCTCTATTGAGCTGTGGGAGCGTTTTGGTTATTACGGCCTGCAAGGAATTATGGCCGTCTACCTGGTTAAACAACTGGGTATGTCAGAAGCGGATTCCATCACCCTTTTCTCGTCCTTTAGCGCCCTGGTGTACGGTCTGGTTGCCATTGGCGGCTGGTTAGGTGATAAAGTTCTGGGTACAAAACGTGTCATTATGCTGGGTGCCGTTGTCCTGGCCATCGGTTATGCGTTGGTAGCATGGTCTGGTCACGATGCGGGTATCGTTTATATGGGCATGGCGGCCATCGCGGTCGGTAACGGCCTGTTTAAAGCAAACCCATCATCCCTGCTCTCTACCTGCTATGCCAAAGATGACCCGCGTCTTGATGGTGCATTTACCATGTACTACATGTCCGTCAACATCGGTTCATTCTTCTCTATGCTGGCAACACCGTGGTTGGCTGCGCATTACGGCTGGAGCACCGCGTTCGCTCTGAGCGTCGTGGGTATGCTGATTACCGTTGTTAACTTCGCATTCTGTCAGCGCTGGGTTAAACAGTACGGTTCTAAACCTGACTTTGAGCCGATCAACTTCCGTAACCTGTTGCTGACTATTGTTGGCGTCGTGGTACTGATCGCGATTGCAACCTGGTTGCTGCACAACCAGCAGATCGCTCGTATGGTTCTGGGCGTCATTGCTCTGGGTATCGTGTTTATCTTCGGTAAAGAAGCATTCACCATGCACGGTGCTGCGCGTCGTAAAATGATCGTCGCCTTCATTCTGATGCTGGAAGCGATTATCTTCTTCGTGCTGTACAGCCAGATGCCGACCTCACTGAACTTCTTCGCGATTCGTAACGTTGAGCACTCTATTCTTGGCATTGCTTTCGAACCTGAGCAGTACCAGGCACTGAACCCGTTCTGGATCATCATTGGTAGCCCAATCCTCGCCGCTATCTATAACAAGATGGGCGATACCCTGCCGATGCCAACCAAGTTTGCGATTGGTATGGTGCTGTGTTCCGGTGCGTTCCTGATCCTGCCGCTGGGTGCTAAATTCGCTACCGATGCGGGCATCGTTTCCGTTAACTGGCTGATCATCTGCTACGGTCTGCAAAGTATCGGTGAACTGATGATCTCCGGTCTGGGTCTGGCAATGGTGGCTCAGTTGGTTCCGCAACGCCTGATGGGCTTCATCATGGGTAGCTGGTTCCTGACTACAGCCGGTGCAAACATCATCGGTGGTTACGTAGCCAACATGATGGCTGTACCAGAGAACGTCACTGACCCGCTGATGTCCCTTGAAGTCTACGGTCGTGTGTTCCTGCAGATTGGTGTTGCTACGGCTGTTATCGCTGTTCTGATGCTGCTGACGGCACCGAAACTGAATCGTATGACTCAGGACGATGACGTCAATGAGAAAGCCTCTAAGGCCGCGACAGCGTAATTCTCAGGGAAACTCTTTTTCAGGCCGCTAACTGGTGTTAGCGGCTTTTTTTTTGCCTGAGCTAGCACTACCATACGATATACCTCAGCCAAAAGGAGTTACCGATGAAACTGTTCTACAAACCGGGCGCTTGTTCTCTTGCTTCCCACATCACACTTCGTGAGAGCGGTAAAGATTTCACGCTGGATGGTGTTGATCTGATGAAGAAGCGTCTGGAAAACGGCGATGATTTTTTCGCGGTAAACCCAAAAGGGCAAGTTCCCGCGCTGCTGCTGGATGACGGTACGCTACTGACCGAAGGCGTCGCCATCATGCAATACCTGGCGGACACCGTTCCAGACCGTCAACTCCTTGCCCCGACCAGCAGCCTCTCCCGTTACAAAACCATTGAATGGCTTAACTACATTGCGACAGAACTGCATAAAGGCTTTACCCCACTGTTCCGTCCCGATACGCCGGAAGACTTCAAGCCAACCGTTCGCGCGCTGCTGGAGAAAAAAATGCAGTATGTGAACGACGCGCTGCAAGATAACCAATGGATCTGCGGTTCGCGCTTCAGCATTGCGGACGCCTATTTGTTCACCGTGCTGCGTTGGGCCTATGCGGTTAAGCTGAATATGGCAGGATTAAGCAATATCGATGCGTATATGGCGCGTATGGCTGAACGTCCGGCGGTTGCCGCGGCGTTGAAAGCAGAAGGGTTAAATTAATTGTTGTTGCCGGGAAGCGCTTGCGCTTACCCGGCTTTCAGCCAAACGCAGGCCCGATAAGCGTGAGCGTCATCGGGCATTGCTTACAGCTGCGTCGCGCTGAAGTAGTGTTCAGGCTTCGCGATACAATCCTGCGCAGCCACAACCTGCAGCTCATACTCGTGCATTTTTTTGGTAGCAATCATCACTTCGTACACCGCCGCCGTCACGTGCTCCAGCGCCTGCTGTAAAGACGCGCCCTGCAGCAGTTTAACCAACAATAAGCCGCTGGTGACATCACCTACGCCAACCGGTTGACGTGCGCCAAAATCGACTAACGGTCGGCTGATATGCCATGCCTGTTCAGCAGTAACTAACAGCATCTCGAAACGATCTGCGCTGATACCCGCGCGAGCCAGGTGCTTCACCAGCACAATCTCTGGTCCCTGAGCGATGAGTTCACGCGCTGCCGCAACGGCCTCATTAACATTGTTCACCGCATGCTCGCACAGAATTTCGAGCTCAACCAAATTCGGGGCGATAATATCGCTGGCTGGAAGCGCATGGCGTACATGAAACTCCGCTACGCCCGGCGCGACGATACACCCTTTTTCCGGATGGCCCATCACCGGGTCACAAAAATATTTCGCCTGCGGATTGGCCGCTTTTACTTTGCGTACAATACCCAGAATATGCTCGCCCTGTTCAGCCGAGCCAAGATAGCCACTCAGTATTGCGTCACAAGTCTGGAGTTTATCGATATCGGCAATGCCCTGGACAATGTCAGTCAGATGACTCGGCGGCATAACGCAACCGGTCCATTTGCCGTACTGTGTGTGGTTAGAAAACTGAACGGTATTCAGCGGCCAGACATTTGCGCCAAGACGACGCATTGGAAATTCTGCTGCACTGTTGCCCGCATGACCAAAAACAACGTGGGACTGGATGGCGAGGATATTCTTCATTTTACTTACCACAACCCTGAAAAAATAAAGGGGCGTAGTTTCCCACGCCCCTGCTAACTAAATCTTACTTCCAGCAAATCAGACAATAGTTCTTCTTGCCACGGCGCAGTAAGGTGTAGCGCCCGAACAGGATATCACTCTCCTGGAAGAAATATTCCGGATCGGATTGCTTCTCACCGTTGATGGTCACCGCATTAGACGCGATAGTCTTACGTGCCTGGCCGCGAGAAGGTTGCAGCTCGGAGTCCACCAGCGCCTGCATCAGATCGGCACCTTTGTCCATCTCGATCATCGGCACACCATCCTGCGCCAGCTGTTCGAAATCCGCTTCGCTCAAATCGCTCAGATTACCGTTGAACAAGCTTTCGGTAATACGTTTTGCCGCTACCAGACCTTCTTCGCCGTGAACCAGACGCGTTACTTGCTCAGCCAGAACATACTGCGCGCGCGGCGCTTTACCGCTATTTTTATCTTCTTCTTCCAGCGCATTGATCTCTTCAATGTCCATGAAAGTAAAGAATTTCAGGAAGCGATAAACATCCGCATCGGCGGTGTTAATCCAGAACTGGTAGAATTTGTACGGACTGGTTTTCTTCGGATCCAGCCACACAGCGCCGCCTTCCGTCTTACCGAATTTCGTACCGTCAGCTTTAGTGATCAACGGAACGGTCAGACCAAACACCTGGTTCTGGTGCAGGCGACGGGTCAAATCGATACCCGAAGTAATGTTGCCCCACTGGTCAGAACCGCCAATCTGCAGCGCAACACCGTGCAGTTTGTTCAGGCAGGCAAAGTCATAACCCTGCAGCAGGTTGTAAGAAAACTCGGTAAAAGAGATCCCCTGATCGTCACGGTTCAGACGCTGCTTCACCGCTTCTTTGTTGATCATCTGGTTAACGGAGAAGTGTTTGCCGATATCACGCAGGAAAGTCAGTACATTCATACTGCCAAACCAGTCATAGTTGTTCGCAGCAATCGCCGAGTTGTCGCCACAGTCGAAATCGAGGAACGGCGCAACCTGTTTGCGGATTTTATCCACCCACTCCTGCACGGTGTCTTCGGTATTCAGTTTACGCTCGGCGGCTTTAAAGCTCGGGTCACCAATCAGACCGGTTGCGCCACCCACCAGTGCGACAGGCTTATGGCCTGCCTGCTGGAAGCGTTTCAGGCATAACAATGGAACCAGATGCCCCAAATGCAAGCTGTCAGCGGTAGGATCGAAGCCGCAATAGAGCGCGATCGGGCCTTGCGCCAGTCGCTCTGCTAACGCTTCCTCGTCCGTCACCTGGGCCACCAGCCCCCGCTCTTGCAATTGTTTAATCAAGTTACTGCTTGCCATCAAAATCTCCATGTATAAAACGACTGCACCTTAGCCGGTACACGACTTTTCGCCTGATGCGAAAGAAACATAGAATAAAGCGCCGGATTGTTCAGCACCAGCGCTTAAAACAAGAATTTTGCATCTTTAGGGGGCCAGGCGATCAATTTTCCACGCGTTATCTTCGCGTTGGTATAAAAAACGATCGTGCAGACGGTTTTCGCCACCCTGCCAGAACTCCATCTGCTCAATACTCACGCGAAAGCCTCCCCAGAAACTGGGCAGTGGAACTTCACCTTGCTGAAACTTCTGCTTCAGTTCGAGAAATTTGCTTTCCAGAATACCGCGCGCGGAGATCCGACTGGATTGCTTAGAGACCCAGGCGCCAATCTGGCTATCACGTGGGCGACTGTGGAAGTATTTCACCACTTCCAGCGTGGAAAGGCGCTCAGCCTTGCCGATCACCATCACCTGCCGTTCCAGCGTGTGCCAGGGAAACAGGAGGCTGATGCGTGGGTTTTTCTCAATCTGATGTGCCTTACGGCTACCGAGGTTGGTATAGAAAACCAGCCCTTTGTCATCATAATGTTTGAGCAACACGATACGCTGATAAGGCTGACCGTTTTCATCGACGGTAGCAACGACCATCGCAGTGGGATCGGCCAGTTTGGCGTCACAGGCTTGCCCCAGCCAGCGCTCGAACAGCGCAAGGGGCTCGGCGGGAAGATCGCGGCGGCGGAGACCGCCTTTCGTGTATTCACGGCGCAAATGCGCGATTTGCTGCAATTCGTCGTTATCAGACATGATGTTGGCTACGGATTGTCAGTGGGTGACGCTATTGTGCGCCGCCCAGGTGAAAATCTCAACGCTTCGGGTTCTGTAACTGACAGTTATTTAGCACAATTCTGTCTCGTTTATAGACCGTTGCCTCGTCGCCTTTAGACCAGAAGACGTAAATACCATCGGTATAGCGAGCACCTGATGCCGACACGCCCTGTTTGAGGTTCAAAAGCTGATTATCATAAACAAAACTCGCCATCTGACGGGTATTGTTCAGCTTCACGGTAAGCGGTTTTTCGTCACAGCGGTATTCGAGCGTATCCGTTTGCATACGCTCGACAAATTGGTTGTACACGCTGCACCCGCTAAGCAGTACCGGCAGACACACTAACAACAGTTTTTTCATAGCCATATCCTGAAGACTTTCCTGGTCCTGGAGGGTAATGGCACCCTCCCTAATATCCCTAGTTTATCGACATATGGCGCTGAATAATTTCAGTTAACTCTGAGTTCGTGGGTTAGCAGGATAAATCGCCCCTAAAACGCTCGGTTCTGATGCGCCGGTCACGGAAGGCAGATTTCCCGGTAATCCCGCCAGCGTTCGCCACGCCAGCCAGGCAAAAGCAAGGGCCTCCATGTCATCGCCGCTGATCCCAGCCTCATCGGTTGAGGTGACCTCTGTCCCTGGCAATAACGCCGCCAGACGCATCATCAGCAGCGGATTACGGCTGCCGCCGCCGCATACCATTAGCCGTTCACAGCCTCCGCTTAGCAAGACCTGCTCGGAAATGGTCACCGCCGTCAGTTCGGCAAGCGTCGCCTGCACATCCCGCGGGCTTATTCCCGGGAACTGCGCCATATGACGTTCTATCCAGCCATAATTGAAATACTCGCGGCCAGTGCTTTTCGGCGCAGGCGCAGAAAAATAAGGATCGTTAAGCATATTTTGCAGTAAAGGCAGGATCACCGTTCCCGATGTGGCCCACTGCGCATCTTTGTCGTAGGGTTGGCCGCATTGCCGCCAGATCCAGGCATCCATCAGCATATTGCCCGGCCCGGTGTCGTAACCGCGAACGGGTTGCTGTGGGATAAGCAGAGACAGATTGGCAATTCCGCCGATGTTTAGCACCATCCGCCGCTCCGTTGGATGAGCCAACAGCGCCTGATGAAAAGCGGGAACCAACGGCGCGCCCTGCCCGCCGAGAGCGATATCGCGGCGACGAAAATCGCCGATCACCGTTATCCCGGTACGCGCAACGATTTGATTGTTGTCGCCAATTTGCAGCGTGTGCGGCGCGATTCCCGTCGGTTCATGCCACACGGTTTGCCCATGACAGCCAATCGCAACGATCTCCTGCGGTTTCAATTTTTCCTGTGCCAACAGCGCATTCACCGCCTCGGCAAACAGATAACCGAGCTGTGCGTCAAGTTGGCCAAACTGCGATAACGTAAGCTGCTGCCCCTGGCAGATATCCAGGATCGCCTGCTTTATATGGAGAGGAATAGGCCAGGTCAGACTCGCCTGTTGCGCAACCATCGTTTCATCTATCGTCGCCAGCACAACATCGACACCATCAAGGCTGGTTCCAGACATTACACCGATAAAACGGCCCGATTTCATATGTCATCCTTTTAAGCAAATTAGCCTTGACACTCAACCATAAAGTGCCGACTAATGCCATGCTTCCTTAATGATTTTTGAGGGCTAATCATTACAATGGACGCTTTATTACATCAATTATATGAATGATTCGTTTATACTCGGTATATCCGATTTCGGTTAAGATTTTCATATTGTTCCAGTAGAACATGTGACCTTAGGCTCACAAGTGCCATATAATTTAGCCATGAAGGGTGCTTTATTAGCGTTTCGTGGTGTTAAAGGAGATTTGTAAATGATTAAACGTGTGCTGATTGTTGCATTAATGGGTGTGTCTTTGGCGGGCTGCGTTAACAATGATAGCCTTTCAGGCGACGTATACACCGCATCCGAAGCGAAACAAGTTCAGAACGTTACCTACGGTACAATTGTTCATGTTCGTCCGGTGCAAATCCAGGGTGGTGATGACGCAAACGTGATTGGCGCCATTGGTGGTGCGGTACTCGGCGGGTTCCTGGGTAACACCGTCGGCGGCGGTACGGGTCGTTCATTAGCCACAGCGGCTGGCGCAGTTGCCGGTGGCGTAGCGGGTCAAGGCGTACAAGGTGCGATGAATAAAACCCAGGGTGTAGAACTGGAAATCCGTAAGGACGACGGTAATACCATCATGGTGGTTCAGAAACAGGGTGCAACCAAGTTCTCAGCTGGCCAGCGCGTTGTTATGGCTAACAACGGCAGCCAGGTTACCGTGTCTCCACGCTAATCGAATTCACGTGTGGTCAGGCTCTGGCCACACGTCATCTTATCGTTTCAGCCCTGTGACTGCAGTTCAATAATATTGTGTTCCAGTCTGGCGACCAGTTTAATCAGCAGATCAATTTCTTCAGCTGAAATCCCTTCCAAAATTTCTCCACGCGTCTTGTTGATAACCGCTTCCATATCTGCAATCAGCGGCTCTGCTTTTTCTGTCAGTTTAATTCTCTTTGCCCGACGATCGCTGGCGCAAGTCTGTCGTGAAATGAGTCCCTTTTCTTCCAGCTGGTCAAGCGTGCGTACCAACGAAGGCTGCTCGATGCCAATCGCTTTAGCCAACTGAATCTGCGATTGATCAGGCGGCAATTGATGAATGTTGTGCAGCGTAACCCAATGCGTCTGCGTCAACTCCAGAGGTTTCAGGCGATGGTCAATCAGAGCACGCCAAATGCGCACCAACCGTGCCAGATCAGAACCTAATGGCGATTCCAATTTCATCTCCTTATAATTAGCTTGCTAAGTTATTATGCTGATTTTAGAATAGTGTGCAGCATTTGTATTCCCAAAACAAATGTATTGCCAAATTTGCTTACCGGCTGACATTTTTTCAGACATTATGCGTTACAGAGACTCATTGTCTCTTTTTTGCTAAACCTATAGCAATGCTCTCTTCCGCCAAGGATTTTGCCCGTGAAGTTTATGTTTAATGCAACAGGATTGCCCCTACAAGATTTAATGATCGGAGCATCTGTCTACTTCCCTCCTGTTTTCAAGGCGTTTGTAGCAGGATTTATTCTCTGGCTGGTTGTTCATCGCCTCCTGCGCGACTGGATTTACTCCGGCGAAATCTGGCATCCCCTGTTAATGGATCTGTCACTCTTTACGCTTTGCGTATGTCTGGCCTTTGTAATGCTGATTGTGTGGTGATTATGTCGCTTAAAACCATTAAATACTTCTCCACCATTATAGTCGCTGCCATCGCAGTTTTCGCCGGATGGTGGATGTGGAATTACTATATGCAATCGCCCTGGACACGTGATGGCAAAGTGCGAGCTGAGCAGGTCAGCATCACGCCGCAGGTCTCAGGCAGCATTAGCGAACTCAATATAAAAGATAACCAGTTTGTTAACAAAGGCGATGTCCTTTTTATCATCGACAAGACGCCGTTTCACATTGCTGAACTGAATGCGCAGGCGCAGCTGGCGAAGGCACAGTCCGATCTGGCGAAAGCCAATAACGAAGCCAACCGCCGCCGTCATTTATCGCAAAATTATATCTCAGCCGAAGATCTGGATACTGCTAACCTCAACGTGAAAGCCATGCAGGCCAGCGTTGAAGCAGCCGAGGCCAGCCTGCGCCAGGCACAGTGGCAACTGACGCAGACGGTGGTCAAAGCGCCCGTAGCGGGCTGGGTCACCAACCTTTCAACTCGTACTGGAGACTACGCCTCAACCGGTAAGCCCCTGTTTGCCCTTGTCGACAGCCACTCTTTCTATGTGATGGGGTATTTTGAAGAAACCAAGTTGCGCCACATTCGTGAAGGTGCTCCTGCGGTTATCACGCTCTACAGCGGCAACATAAAGTTACAGGGTCACGTATCCAGTATTGGTCGCGCCATCTACGACCAAAGTGTGGAAAGCGATTCCGGCCTGATTCCCGACATCAAACCCAATGTGCCGTGGGTGCGTCTGGCCCAACGCGTTCCGGTCCGCATCGAATTCGACGCTCTGCCGCAGAATGTCACCCTGGTTTCTGGTACGACCTGCAGCGTGTCTATCGGCCAGCGTAAATGAAACTGTCCCACCTGATGCCAGGCCATTGGCCGTGGTTTAAAGCCACGGTAGCGCAGTGGCGTTATGCGTTGCGAAATACCATTGCGATGTGTCTGGCGTTAACGTTCGCCTATTACCTGAATCTGGATGAGCCCTACTGGGCGATGACCTCGGCGGCAGTGGTCAGCTTTCCCACCGTCGGCGGGGTTATCAGCAAAAGTCTGGGTCGTGTTGCGGGTAGCTTGCTGGGTGCCACCGCCGCGTTGATTATTGCCGGTCATACCCTCAATGAGCCGTGGTTGTTTTTGCTGAGCATGTCAGTGTGGATCGGTTTTTGTACCTGGGCCTGCGCGCACTTCACCAATAACGTCGCCTATGCCTTTCAACTGGCCGGTTATACGGCGGCGATCATTGCTTTTCCCATGGTCAATACCATAGAGATTACGCAGTTGTGGGATATCGCTCAGGCCCGCGTATGCGAGGTCATCGTCGGTATCCTGTGCGGCGGCATGATGATGATGATCCTCCCCAGCACCTCCGATGGCACCACGTTGCTTACCGCGCTGAAAAACATGCATTCGCGTTTACTGGAGCATGCCAGCTTACTCTGGCAACCGGAGACAACGGATGCGATTCGCACAGCCCATGAAGGTGTTATCGGTCAGATTCTGACCATGAACCTGCTGCGTATTCAGGCGTTCTGGAGTCACTACCGTTTTCGCCGTCAAAATGCGTTGCTCAATTCGCTGTTGCATCAGCAGTTACGTATGACCAGCGTGATCTCCAGTCTGCGCAGGATGCTACTGAACTGGCCCACTCCCCCGGCTAATACCCGGGAAATCATCGAACAACTGCTCAGCGAGCTGGTCAAATCCAATACCGACACCTACACCGTCGCGCGTATTATCGCCCCCCTGCGTCCTCTCGATGCGCGCGACTATCGGCACGTCGCCTTCTGGCAACGACTGCGTTATTTTTGTCGGCTGTACTTACGCAGCAGTCATTATCTGCATTTACTGGAAAATGGCGTTACCGCCGAGCGTATTACTATCGCCCGCACGCCAGGACTTGCCCGTCATACCGATAATGCGGAAGCCCTCTGGAGCGGATTGCGTACGTTCTGTACCCTGATGCTTATCGGCGCATGGAGCATTGGCGCGCAATGGGAATCAGGCTCTGGCGCACTAACGCTCGCGGCCATCAGCAGCGTGCTATATTCTGCCGTAGCCACGCCGTTCAAGTCACTTTCTTTGCTGATGCGCACGCTGGTTCTGCTGTCGCTGTTTAGCTTTGTGGTTAAGTTTGGCCTGATGGTGCAAATCTCTGACCTCTGGCAATTCATTCTGTTTCTCTTCCCGCTACTCGCTACCATGCAACTCCTGAAGCTGCAAATGCCTGCGCTGGCGGGTCTTTGGGGACAGCTAATCGTGTTTATGGGATCGTTTATCGCGGTGACTAATCCGCCGGTTTATGATTTTGCTGATTTCCTGAATGACAATATGGCGAAAATCACCGGCGTGGCGCTATCGTGGCTGGCATTCGCCATTCTGCGGCCTGGATCGGATGCGCGGAAAAGTCGCCGCCATATTCGCGCCCTGCGCCGGGATTTTGTCGATCAGCTCAGCCGACATCCCTCACTTAGTGAAAACGAATTTGAGTCGCTGACCTATCATCACGTCAGCCAACTCAGCAACAGTCAGGATGCACTGGCGCGACGCTGGCTATTGCGTTGGGGGGTTGTCTTGCTGAACTGCTCGCACGTGGTGTGGCAACTGCGCACCTGGGAGGTGCGTTCAGATCCTCTGGCTCGCGTCAGAGACGTGTGTATTTCGCTGCTTCGCGACGTAATGAGTGAGCGCGGCGTCCAGCAACGACCGCTGAATGCCACGCTGAGTGAGCTACAGCGTATTTGCGACACGCTCGCCCACCATCATCAACCTGCGGCGCAAGAACTGTCGGCGCTTATCTGGCGACTACACTGCTCGCTTTCTCAGCTCGAACAGGCGCCTCCGCCGGGTACGCTAGGCAATTGATTATTTGATAACGCCACAGGCGTAGCGCGCTCCGCCACCGCCAAGCGGTTTTGGTTGATCGGACATATTATCGCCACCGACATGGATCATCAGCGCTTTGCCTTTAACCTCATCGAGCGTTTTCAGCCGCGGCGCAATGACCGGTGTTGTGGCGTTACCGTCGTTATTCACCACCAGCAGCGGCAGGTCGCCCATGTGGCCTGCGCCTTCCGGACCTTCGTGCTTGCCGGTTTGGTGCGGATCATAATGGCCTCCAGCCGATTCCGCGGCTGAGGCTTTTCCTTCTTTAATCGCCGGTTGGCAACTGCCATTCGCATGCACATGGAAGCCATGTTCACCCGGCGGTAGCGCTTTCAGATCGGGCGTAAACTCCAGCCCTTTCCCGGTTTCAACAATAGTGACCGTACCAATCGCCTGGCCGACGCCTTGCGACGTTACCAGATTCATCGTCACTTTTTCTTCACTGGCAGCCTGCGCACCTGCACAGGCGAGTAGAGTAATAATGGCCAAACTCAAACGCTTCATAAGACCTCCGTCCAAAAGGTGTCTGATTGATAAGTGTAAACCAGTGACACAAATTTGAACGGAGAAGCGTCAAAAACGCGATTACGGTACGTCGTAACCCAGCGCGGCTTTGCGAATACGGAACCACTGCTGGCGAGACATGTTCAATGACTCAGACTCAACGGCAGCACGTACACGCTCTATCTTCCCTGAGCCAATAATCGGCAGCGGCTGAGACGGCAGACGTAAAATCCAGGCGTACACCACCTGCTCAATGAACTGCGCGTTTAACTCTTCTGCGATTGTGGCAAGTTCATTACGTAATGGCTGGAACGCATCGTCATTAAACAGACGACCACCGCCGAGGCAGGACCAGGCCATCGGACGAATGCGTAGTTGTTGCAGTTGATCTAAAGTACCATCCAGCAGGAGCGGCTGATGTACCGGTGAGATCTCAACCTGGTTAGTCGCCAGCGTGAACGGCAGACGCGATTGCAGCAGTGAGAACTGTGCCGGGGTGAAGTTAGATACGCCAAAGTGACGCACTTTTCCGCTATGGTGCAATTTTTTGAACGCGTCGGCGACGTCGTCCGCATCCATGAGCGGATCGGGACGGTGGATGAGCAGCAAATCAATATGATCGGTCGCCAGTAACTTCAACGATGCTTCCGCACTGGCAATAATATGCGCGCTGTCGGTGATGTAATGACCCAGCGCATTTTCCGTGCGCGCCGTCGTGGCGATCCCGCACTTGGTAACAATCTGCATTTTTTCACGCAGATGCGGGGCCAGCTTCAGTGCCTCGCCAAACGCCGCTTCACACTGGTATCCGCCGTAAATATCGGCGTGATCGACGGTGGTAACGCCCAGGTCCAGATGTTCTTCAATAAAGCTGACTAGCTGGCGCGCGGACATATTCCAGTCCATCAGGCGCCAATACCCCATTACAAAGCGAGAAAATTCCGGACCTTGCGGCGCAATAGTAATACGCTGAACCATAGCAGCTTCCTTATAAGTGAATGTGCATCGAGTATACGCAATTACGCTTTTAAAAGAGTGAAGGTTGTTGCGGTTCTTCCGAAGGGTTGGCTTTGTTTGCTCGTAATTTACGCATCAGGCGCTGACGACAAAGCCGTAGCACTTCCTGCTTTTCGGCATCGCTCATCTTTTGCCAGTTAAAACGCTCATCCCGACTGCGAAAACAGCCGCGGCAAAAACCGCGCTCGTCAGACTGACATATTCCACGGCATGGGCTCTGGACGGGGAAAAACTCCAGCTGTTCGGCCACATCCCCTCCTTTAGTAAGATTGATATACCTATTGAAGACGTTAACTGAATTTCTCGCAAGCGCTATTGCATTAGACCGACTGGTCTATTACACTCCTTTCCATGAACAAAATCACTGAACACGATACACGCGAACATCTGCTGGCGACTGGCGAACTGCTGTGTATGCAGCGCGGCTTCACCGGTATGGGCTTAAGCGAACTACTGAAAACCGCTGAAGTCCCCAAAGGTTCGTTTTATCACTATTTTCGCTCTAAAGAAGCGTTCGGTGTTGCGATGCTGGAACGCCACTATGCGGCCTATCATCAGCGACTGGCTACGCACTTTGATACGGGGGCAGGAAACTATCGCGATCGCATTCTGGCCTACTATCAGGAAACCCTGAACCAGTTTAGCCAGCACGGCATTATCAGCGGTTGTTTAACCGTAAAACTGTCTGCCGAAGTGTGCGATCTGTCAGAAGATATGCGCACGGCGATGGATAAAGGCGCGCGGCACATTATTGCGCTGTTAGCGCAGGCGCTGGAGAAAGGTCAGGCAAATCATTGTCTGTCCTTTGTTGGCGAGCCGTTACAGCAGGCGCAGGTATTGTATGCGCTGTGGCTGGGCGCCAACCTGCAGGCCAAGATTTCTCGTAGCGCCACTCCGCTGGAAAATGCGCTGGCGCACGTTAAAACCATCATTACTACGCCTGCCGTTTAACAGGCGTTTTTATTTCTTTTATTACTAGACGACCGGTCTATTCAGGAGTGCCATATGTCATCTGAAAAACTTTTTTCCCCACTGAAAGTGGGTGCTATTACGGCAGCAAACCGCGTATTCATGGCGCCACTGACACGTCTGCGCAGCATTGAGCCTGGCGACATCCCTACTCCGCTGATGGCCGAGTATTACCGTCAACGCGCCAGCGCGGGTCTTATCATCAGTGAAGCTACACAGATTTCCGCGCAGGCGAAAGGCTATGCGGGGGCACCCGGCTTACACAGCGAAGCGCAAATTGCCGCATGGAAAAAAATCACCGCTGCCGTACATGCGGAGCAAGGTCATATTGCGGTCCAGTTGTGGCATACCGGGCGCATCTCTCACGCCAGTCTGCAGCCCAACGGTCAGGCACCGGTCGCACCTTCCGCGATTAGCGCCGGTACCCGGACCTCGCTGCGTGATGAAAATGGTCTGGCAACGCGTGCGGATACCTCAATGCCGCGTGCGCTGGAAACGGAAGAAATTCCCGGCATCGTTAATGACTTCCGTCAGGCGATTGCCAACGCGCGCGAAGCGGGTTTCGACATGGTTGAACTGCACTCCGCTCACGGCTATCTGCTGCACCAGTTCCTGTCGCCAACGTCTAACCAGCGTACCGATCAATACGGTGGCAGCGTCGAAAATCGTGCACGTCTGGTGCTGGAAGTTGTCGATGCCGGTATTAAAGAATGGGGTGCCGATCGCATCGGTATTCGCGTCTCCCCGATTGGCTCATTCCAGAACGTTGACAACGGCCCGAACGAAGAAGCCGATGCGCTGTATCTGATTGAACAACTGGGCAAGCGCGGAATCGCTTACCTGCATATGTCTGAGCCGGACTGGGCTGGCGGCGAGCCGTATTCCGATGCGTTTCGCGAAAAAGTTCGTGCGCGTTTCCACGGTCCGATCATTGGTGCAGGTGCCTACACACCTGAAAAAGCAGAAGCACTGATCGAGAAGGGCCTGATCGACGCCGTTGCTTTTGGTCGCGCCTATATCGCAAACCCGGATCTGGTTGCGCGCCTGCAGCGTAAAGCGGAGCTGAATCCGCAACGTGCCGAAAGCTTCTACGGCGGCGGCGCGGAAGGTTACACCGATTATCCTACCCTCTAACGTCACAAACTCCGTTCTGCCATTGATAGCGGCGTAACAACGCCGCTATACTAAAACAACATTTTGAATGTATTAGCCATTTTCGAAGGGGAAAAAGATGCGTTTACTTCATACCATGCTGCGCGTGGGTGACCTGCAGCGTTCCATCGAGTTTTATACCAACGTGCTGGGCATGAAGCTGCTGCGTACCAGCGAAAACCCTGAATACAAATACTCCCTGGCCTTTGTCGGCTACGGCCCTGAAACCAGCGAAGCCGTGATCGAACTGACCTATAACTGGGGTGTCGACAAGTATGAGCTGGGCACTGCCTACGGCCATATCGCCCTGAGCGTAGACAACGCAGCCGAAGCCTGTGAACGTATTCGTCAGAATGGCGGTAACGTCACGCGTGAAGCCGGTCCGGTAAAAGGCGGCACCACCGTAATCGCGTTCGTTGAAGATCCAGACGGTTACAAAATTGAACTGATCGAAGAGAAAGACGCCGGGCGCGGCCTGGGCGACTAACCTCCCCACGGGCGCAGATCGTCTGTGCCCGTAGTTTTATACTCATCATTTTGCCATAATACGCGCTGCAATTATCCCGTATTAAGAGACCCAGATGTCCGATAACGCTCAACTTTCCGGTCTGTGTGACCGTTTTCGTGGTTTTTATCCTGTCGTCATTGATGTCGAAACCGCAGGGTTCAATGCCAAAACCGATGCGCTGCTTGAGATCGCAGCCATCACACTGAAAATGGATGAACAAGGCTGGCTGATGCCGGACACGACGTTACATTTCCACGTAGAGCCATTTGAAGGCGCGAATTTGCAGCCGGAAGCCCTCGCCTTTAACGGAATTGACCCTAACAATCCGCTACGCGGAGCGGTCAGCGAATATGACGCTCTGCATGCCATCTTTAAAATGGTGCGTAAAGGCATTAAAGACAGCGGCTGCAATCGGGCGATCATGGTGGCGCATAACGCTACGTTCGACCACAGTTTTATGATGGCCGCAGCAGAACGCGCCTCGCTCAAACGTAATCCATTTCATCCGTTCGTCACCTTTGATACTGCGGCCTTAAGCGGCCTGTCTCTGGGGCAAACTGTGTTATCGAAAGCGTGCCTGGCGGCAGGAATGGAATTTGACGGGACTCAGGCGCACTCGGCGCTATATGACACCGAACGGACGGCCGTGCTGTTTTGCGAAATTGTTAACCGCTGGAAACGTCTCGGCGGCTGGCCTCTTCCCGTGCCTGAAGAGGCATAACGGACCGATAAAAAAAGCGACCATCACGAGGTCGCTTTTTTATTTACGCTGATATTATTCAGCGTCCGGCTCTTCGGTTTTGTATTTCGCCGCTGTTTCTTTAATCAGCTGCTGCAACTCACCGCGCTGGTACATTTCGATCAAAATGTCACAGCCGCCAACCAGCTCACCATCAACCCACAGCTGCGGGAAGGTTGGCCAGTTTGCGTATTTCGGCAGCTCGGCGCGAATATCCGGGTTCTGCAGAATATCAACATAAGCAAAGCGTTCACCACAGGCGGACAGCGCCTGCACAGCCTGAGCGGAGAAACCGCAGCTTGGCAGTTTAGGGGAACCTTTCATGTACAGGAGAATCGGGTTTTCAGCGATCTGGCGCTGGATTTTTTCGATAGTGGTGCTCATTATCTTGCTTCCTTAAACTTCTTTTACGGCAGTAGTCTGACATTGTAGCGGGTCAGACAGGCAACGGAAAATAACATTTTCATTACGCGTTATTATTTTATCCCCTGACGCCAAAAGTTGCATTCACAATCTCACTTATCCCTTTAAAGCCTGTGGATTTGATTATTCGTTCACCAACGCCAACTTTAATTGCTGATTTTTTTTGCGGTCGGTTACGAAACGTAGTTTTAAACAAAAAAGCTATTAACTTTCCCTCTTTCTATAGATTAGAATCATCAAGTTTTGAAAATCACACGCAGGCATGATAGACCTGCCTTACCAGAGGATTGCTCAGTGGCGCGGATAAACCGAATCTCGATCACGCTCTGTGCTTTACTTTTTACTACACTGCCCTTTACGCCCATGGCTCATGCTTCCAAGCAGGCCAGGACGACACCTACCCATTCCCACACCATCAAAACGGTAGATAAAAAGAAAAGCGCAACAACCAGCCAAAAAACAACAAAGACCAGCAAAAAAACGGCGACAAAAACCACCAGCAAAACCAGCACCAAAACCGCTTCCTCTTCTAAACATCGCACTGCCGCTCCGGCAAAGTCGACTAAAACAGCAAACCGTCGTGGTAAAAACACCGCAGCACAAACCGCTGCCGTTACCTGGACTGAAAAATGCACGCCGCGCAAAGGTCATAAGCCGCGCTGTGTAAAAGTGAAAACCACCGCACCAACGACGCTGGCTGACGCGCATAAAGTGAAAGTACAGAAAGCCACTAAAACCGCCATGTCCACGCTGATGAACCAAATCGGCAAGCCTTATCGCTGGGGCGGCACCTCACCAAGAACCGGATTTGACTGCAGCGGTCTGGTCTATTACGCCTATAAAGATCTGGTGAAATTCCGCATTCCACGTACAGCGAACGAAATGTATCATCTGCGCGATGCTGCGCCGATTGAACGTGGCGAACTGAAAAATGGCGATCTGGTATTTTTCCGTACCCAGGGGCGTGGAACTGCCGATCACGTTGGCGTTTATGTTGGCAACGGTAAGTTTATTCAGTCACCGCGCAGCGGCCAGGAAATTCAAATCACCTCTCTGAGTGAAGATTACTGGCAGCGCCACTATGTGGGCGCTCGTCGGGTAATGACGCCAAAAACAATTCGTTAAAAACTTACCCTACAGTACATGCTGTAGGGTAAGTTCTTCTTTTGCATAACCTTTCAATTTGCTACCCTATCCTTACTCACAATGAGGCTATTGTGTGTACTCAATATAAATAATAAGGAGAGAAGCAATGTCGTTTGAATTACCTGCATTACCGTATGCCAAAGATGCTCTGGCACCGCACATTTCTGCCGAAACGCTGGAATATCACTATGGCAAACACCATCAAACTTACGTGACTAATCTGAACAACCTGATTAAAGGCACGGCGTTTGAAGGCAAATCACTGGAAGAGATCGTACGTAGCTCTGAAGGCGGTGTATTCAATAACGCAGCACAGGTATGGAACCACACGTTCTACTGGAACTGCCTGGCACCGAACGCAGGTGGCGAACCTACCGGTAAACTGGCCGAAGCAATTGCCGCCTCCTTTGGCAGCTTTGCGGTTTTCAAAGCGCAGTTCACCGATGCCGCTATTAAAAACTTCGGTTCTGGCTGGACCTGGCTGGTAAAAGGAACGGATGGCAAACTGGCTATCGTTTCCACCTCCAATGCAGGTACACCGCTGACCACCGACGCGACGCCGCTGATGACCGTTGACGTATGGGAACACGCCTACTACATCGATTATCGCAATGCCCGTCCTGGCTACCTGGAAAACTTCTGGGCGCTGGTGAACTGGGAATTTGTTGCGAAGAACTTCGCAGCATAAAAAAGATGACGCAGAAGGAGAACCCTTCTGCGTTTTAGCATTAATTCGCGGTAGTGAAAGCCTCTTCAGGCTGTTTGCGCGCCGAGATAAAGACCAGCAGCAGCGCAAGCCCCGCCACAATTGCCCCCATCACCGGAACAAAGCTGTAGCCCAACCCACCGGAAATCACCGCCCCACCGGCTGCGGCACCCAGAGCATTCCCCAGATTAAACGCGCCAATGTTGACTGACGATGATAATCCAGGCGCTTCGCTGGCAACGCGCATCACGCGCATCTGCAACGGCGGAACGACCGCAAACGTCGCTGCCCCCCAGACCACCATACTAACTGCCGCACCCAGCTCATTACGCGCCAGGAAAGGAATGGCCAGCATAATAACCATCAGCAGCAGTAAAAAGCCTTTCAGCGTACCGTTGACGGAACGGTCAGCCAGTTTGCCACCAAGATAGTTACCGATTGAGAAGCCAACGCCAATCAGCACCAGCATACCGGTCACAAACGCCGGTGTGGCATGGGTGATTGTATGTAACACTGGTGAGATATAGGTATAAAGCGTGAACATCGCCCCCGCTCCCAGAACGGTCGTCAGCAGCGCCGACAGCACCTGCGGACGCATAAGTACCGCCAGTTCGCTACGGACATCCGGGCGCTCTCCCGCCCCACCTTTGGGTAATGAGAAGAACAGGCTGACCATGGCGATGACGCCCAGACCCGCCGTTGCCATAAACGACATACGCCAGCCGATGGTTTCACCAAGCCAGGTCGCCGCAGGAACGCCGCCAATATTGGCAATGGTCAACCCCATAAACATGGTTGCCACGGCGCTGGCCTGCTTATGTTTGGGTACTACGCTTGCAGCGACAACGGAGCCAAGACCAAAAAATGCCCCATGGTTCAGACTGGTCAAAATACGCGATAACATCAGGGTGGTGTAATCCGGCGAGATAGCCGAAAGCACGTTGCCCAGCGTGAAAATCGCCATCAGGAATATCAACGCATTACGTCGCGCACGATGAGACAGCAGTAATGTCATCAGCGGAGCACCCACCATCACCCCAACCGCATACGCGCTGATTAACATTCCGGCCGCGGGAATCGAGACATCCACACCTTTGGCAATGACGGGCAATAATCCCATTGGCGAAAATTCAGTGGTGCCAATGCCAAACGCGCCGATCGCCAGCGCCAGTAAAGGATAATTGAGTTTCATATTTCGACTCCGTAACGTCGAGCCGGGGCGCGACATAAAATAAGAGTCAAAAGCATGACATTGATCTCAAAATTAATAAAGTTAACAAAATTGCAAAAGACTTTTGCTTATTCGCAAACAATCGACGGGAAAGGCAAGCGGAAAGGATGAGGGAGAGCGAACTCCCTCGGGGGAAATCAATGCAGCGCTGCGGTCAGGCCACCCGCGACGATCAAACCCAGAACAATAATGGTAGTCACTAACGAAAATTTCAGATCGGTGCTCATCAAGTTTTCTCCTTTTTATTCCCACACAAAAAGTGATATTGCGCATTTTTACACACTTGAAAGCAAAAATCTCTCACGATTTATATTGATAACTGCTTTTAACTCTTCCCCTTTTCGTTAAGATCAGACAAAATTCCACGCTTACTTGATTAGCGTACCGGCCATTGACCCCTTCCTGACGTTCCGTGTCGTTTTCCCGGCGTGCCGCAACCCTTACGTTGCGCTAAGGGTGTGTTAAGGCAAACGTTTACCTGGAGTATTCTCAGGAGCTTAGGATATGGTCTGGAGTGAGATGTAATGGCAACAATTAAAGATGTAGCGAAGCGAGCAAACGTTTCCACTACAACCGTATCACACGTAATTAACAAGACGCGCTTTGTCGCGGAAGAAACGCGTAATGCTGTCTGGGCGGCGATCAAAGAGCTGCACTATTCTCCGAGCGCCGTGGCGCGCAGCCTGAAGGTGAATCACACCAAGTCTATTGGCTTGCTGGCCACCAGCAGCGAAGCGGCCTATTTCGCTGAAATTATCGAAGCCGTTGAGAAAAACTGTTTCCAGAAAGGCTATACCCTGATTCTGGGTAACGCATGGAACAGCCTCGAAAAACAGCAGGCTTATCTGTCAATGATGGCGCAAAAGCGCGTTGATGGTCTGCTGGTGATGTGTTCTGAGTATCCGGAGTCGCTGCTTTCGATGCTCGAAGAGTACCGCCATATTCCGATGGTCGTTATGGACTGGGGCGAAGCTAAAGCCGACTTTACCGATACGGTCATTGATAACGCCTTCGAAGGCGGTTACATGGCGGGTCGGTATCTGGTAGAACGCGGTCATCGTGAGATTGGCGTGATCCCAGGACCAATGGAGCGTAATACCGGAGCCGGGCGTCTGGCAGGCTTTATGAAAGCGATGGAAGAAGCGCTGATTAAAGTTCCTGAAAACTGGATTGTGCAGGGCGATTTTGAGCCTGAATCGGGCTATCGCGCCATGCAGCAAATTCTGTCACAGTCGCATCGTCCTACCGCCGTCTTCTGCGGTGGCGATATCATGGCGATGGGTGCGCTGTGCGCCGCTGACGAGATGGGACTGCGCGTACCGCAGGATGTTTCGCTCATCGGTTACGACAACGTGCGCAATGCCCGCTTCTTCACGCCAGCTCTGACCACCATTCACCAGCCTAAAGATTCACTGGGGGAAACGGCCTTCAACATGCTGTTAGACCGTATCGTGAATAAACGTGAAGAGTCGCAGTCTATCGAGGTTCATCCGCGCCTGGTAGAACGCCGCTCCGTTGCCGACGGCCCGTTCCGCGATTACCGTCGTTAAGACTGTTGTGCGGGAGCCTCATCGGGCTCCCGCAACCATTCCTTATTCAGCGTTTCACTATCCCCTAAATAGTCCAGCAGCCAGCTCAATGCCGGCGACGTATCGTTCTGTTGCCATGTCAGGCAGCATGCGGCATCAGGAAATGGATTCTCCAGCTGTAGCGCGACCCATTTGCCGCTATCAATCCACGGTTTGGCAAAATGCGTCGGTACCATGCCCACGCACAGACCTGCAGATAAACAGGTAGCAGAAGATTCCCAGTCAGGCACCACAACGCGCTTTTGGTTATCCAGCAGCCAGGTAATACGCTTGGGAAGCGTACGCGACGTGTCTTCACGCACCAGCGACGGCCAGTTGCGCAACGTGTCGTCGCTTAGCGGTCCGGGCATTGACGCCAATGGATGATGGCTTGCCACCACGCAGCTCCAGCTCAGCATTCCCATGTCGCGGAAGGTATAGCGCCCCCCCACCGGAATCGCCTGCGTGGCGCCGATTGCCAGCTCAACGCGCCCATCGGACAGCGCATCCCAGACACCGTTAAACACCTCCTGGAAAACCAGCAGCTCCACATCATCAAAATGACGATAGAAATCCACGATCATCTGTCGGGTACGATCCGGGCGGACAATGTTATCTACCGCGATCGCCAACTGCCCGCGCCAGCCATTGGCAATTTGCTGACATTGCTGGCGGGTGATCTGCATTTTTTTGATAACAGAGCGGCCTTCTTTGAGAAACCATGCACCAGCAGGCGTCAATTCCACGTCCCGATGACGTCGCTCAAAAAGCGGCACCGCCAGCCACTCTTCCAGTTGACGTACGGTATAGCTTACCGCCGAGGGTACACGGTGCAACTCCTGCGCGGCCGAACTAAAGCTACCGTTACGCGCAACCGCATCCACAACTTCAAGTGAATATTCCGACCACATATTCTGCCTACAAAAAATTTGAAATCAGTAAGCAAATATTAGCGTTTCACAGCAAGAATTACACTCACTACACTCAGCGGCATTGTTCTACTGCTAAAAAAAGAGAAATGATGATGCAACCTGGGAAAGGATTTTTAGTCTGGCTGGCGGGTCTTAGCGTACTCGGCTTTCTGGCAACGGATATGTATCTGCCCGCCTTTGCCGCAATTCAGTCCGATCTGCAGACGCCTGCATCTGCCGTCAGCGCCAGCCTTAGCTTATTCTTAGCGGGTTTTGCCGTCGCGCAACTTCTGTGGGGGCCGCTCTCTGACCATTATGGCCGCAAGCCAGTTTTGCTGCTGGGTTTATCCATCTTCGCGCTGGGCAGTTTGGGCATGCTGTGGGTTGAAAATGCCACCGGTCTGCTGGTACTGCGCTTTGTTCAGGCCGTTGGCGTTTGTGCGGCATCGGTTATCTGGCAGGCGCTGGTCACCGATTATTATCCTTCACAAAAAGTAAACCGCATCTTTGCCACCATTATGCCGTTGGTCGGGTTATCCCCGGCATTAGCGCCATTATTAGGCAGTTGGATCCTGGTACATTTTTCCTGGCAGGCCATTTTCGCCACCCTGTTTGCCATTACCCTGATCCTGATGCTTCCGGCTCTGCGCTTAAAACCAACAGCTAAAGCACGCGACGACAGCCAGGATAAACTGACTTTCGCTACCCTGTTGCGCTCAAAAGTTTACCGCGGAAACGTGCTGATTTATGCCGCTTGCTCCGCGAGCTTCTTCGCGTGGCTGACGGGTTCCCCGTTCATCCTCAGCGAAATGGGCTACAGTCCGGCGGTGATTGGCCTGAGCTATGTTCCACAAACCATCGCTTTCTTAATTGGTGGTTACGGCTGCCGCGCTGCGCTGCAAAAATGGCAGGGCCGTCAGTTGCTGCCCTGGTTACTCATTCTGTATGCCTTTAGCGTAGTAGCCACCTGGGCAACCGGCTTTATTCACCATGTTGCGCTGGCTGAAATCCTCATTCCATTCTGCGTTATGGCGATTGCCAATGGAGCAATCTACCCTATTGTTGTGGCTCAGGCGTTACGTCCTTTCCCACAAGCTACGGGACGCGCAGCGGCATTGCAGAACACACTGCAACTGGGTTTATGCTTCCTGGCAAGCCTTGTGGTTTCCTGGTTGATCGCCACCCCGCTGCTCACCACCACCAGCGTGATGCTGACAACGGTGCTGCTGGCGGCCGCGGGTTACAAAATGCAGTCGCAGAAGGCTAACGCCACGCACACAGATGATCGGGCGCAAATTGCCCACGGTGAGTCTCACTAGTAATCATCTTTGATAATTAATTAGCCTGCTAATATTTATTGGTTGAATCGTCAAAAATTCAGGCCTATACTGATTTCCGGTTGTTAAAAAAACGATAATTGTTATGTGTTAACGGGGACAAGAACGTTCCCGTTTTCCCATGGATGGTCTTTTCGGCAAGGGTTCCTCCCTTCCTCTGTTCTACGTCGGATTATAGATTCGCGGATTAATTCCGTGAGAGTTCTCACAAAGCCCAAAAAAGCGTCTACGCTATTTTAAGGTTCTGATCACCGACCAGTGATGGAGAAGCTATGAGTTCATCGTGTATAGAAGACGTCAGCGTACCGGATGATGACTGGTACCGCATCACCAATGAATTATTGAGCCGTGCAGGTATTACCATTAATGGTCCGGCACCGGCAGATATTCGCGTAACGAACCCCGATTTTTTCAAACGCGTACTGCAGGAAGGATCGTTAGGGTTGGGCGAAAGTTATATGGATGGCTGGTGGGAATGCGACCGGCTGGACATGTTTTTTTGTAAAGTCCTGCGCGCAGGTCTTGAAAATCAACTCCCCCGCCACTTTAAAGACACGCTACGTATCGCCACGGCTCGCCTGTTCAATTTACAGACCAAAAAACGTGCGTGGGTCGTCGGCAAAGAACACTACGATTTGGGCAACGATCTCTTTACCCGCATGCTGGACCCTTATATGCAGTATTCCTGCGCCTACTGGAAAGATGCCGATACCCTGGAATCTGCCCAACAGGCGAAGCTAAAAATGATTGCCGAAAAACTGCAGTTGAAGCCAGGCATGCGGGTGCTCGATATTGGCTGCGGCTGGGGCGGCTTATCCCAGTTTATGGCGTCACAATATGGCGTTAGCGTGGTGGGCGTGACCGTTTCGGCAGAACAGCAGAAAATGGCGCAGGCGCGTTGTGCGGGGCTGGATGTCACAATTTTGCTGCAGGATTATCGCGACCTGAACGACAAATTTGATCGCATTGTCTCCGTCGGCATGTTTGAGCATGTGGGGCCGAAGAACTACGCGACTTATTTTGAGGTGGTTGATCGTAATTTAAAACCCGACGGCCTCTTTTTGCTGCATAGCATCGGCTCCAAAAAGACCGACAATAACGTTGATCCGTGGATCAATAAATATATCTTCCCGAACGGCTGTTTACCGTCAGTTCGCCAGATTGCCAACGCCAGCGAGCCGCATTTTGTGATGGAAGACTGGCATAATTTTGGCGCGGATTACGATACAACGTTGATGGCCTGGCACGAGCGTTTCATGAGATCCTGGCCTGAAATCGCCGATAACTATACCGAACGCTTTAAACGGATGTTCAGCTATTACCTGAACGCCTGCGCCGGTGCGTTTCGTGCTCGCGACATCCAGCTGTGGCAGGTAGTTTTTTCCCGCGGCGTTGAACACGGCCTGCGCGTTCCCCGCTAATCGTTATCACCCCCGTGCCAACGGGGGTTTTACACTCTGGCTTAGGCTCCCGCCTCACCCGTTACGTTACTGATGGCGCTTTCACGCGCCGCCAGTACGCGCTCAACGGTATCAACCACCGCCTGGGTTTGAGGATCGATTTCGATATTGACCCGCGCGCCTAACTTTTTCTTACCCAGCGTCGTACGTTCCAGCGTTTCCGGGATCAAATGCACACAGAAACGCGTCGGTGTCACCTCGCCGACCGTCAGACTGATGCCATCAATTCCGATAAATCCTTTGTACAAGATGTATTTCATCAGCGACGGATCCTGAACTTTAAACCACACCTGGCGGTTGTTCTCCGAGGTCAGAATTTTCGACACTTCGGCGGTCGTCATAATATGGCCCGACATTAAATGTCCGCCAATTTCATCACTGAATTTTGCCGCACGCTCAACGTTGACCAAATCCCCAACCTTCAGGTCACCCAGATTGGTGATACGCAGCGTTTCTTTCATCAGATCAAAGCTTATCTGGTTACCGTTGATTTCGGTTACCGTCAGGCAGCACCCATTGTGGGCAACCGATGCGCCGGTCTCCAGCGCATCCAACATATATTCAGGTAACTCCACAACATGCGTACGAAAATTTGGTTTTTCATCAATAGACACCAGTTTCGCGGTGCCCTGCACAATACCCGTAAACATACTTCTAACTCCTGAACTGAATTAAGACATCTCTGCACAGCACAATAGCAGGTGGAAATTCAGGTTGCCAGCAATGCGCCGCTACTGCCTGTTTTTTCACTGGAGAATTACGTATTCCTCGCTACAATAGACTGAAATTTCCCCTGCTTTTTCTCCTTGCTGCCATATAAGGCGGCTTTTTTAGTCTCTCAAATAACAACAATATAGTGGTGTACACGTGCAAAAGTATGTAAGTGAAGCGCGTCAGTTATTAGCTCTGGCAATTCCGGTGATTCTTGCGCAAATCGCTCAAACCGCAATGGGATTCGTTGATACCGTCATGGCGGGCGGATACAGCGCCACGGACATGGCGGCCGTCGCCATTGGCACATCTATCTGGCTGCCGGCCATTCTGTTTGGTCACGGACTGCTGCTGGCCTTGACGCCAGTGATTGCGCAACTCAATGGTTCCGGGCGCCGCGATCGCATTGCCCATCAAATACGCCAGGGTTTCTGGCTGGCGGGCAGCGTCTCCATTCTGATTATGATCGTGCTCTGGAACGCGGGATACATTATTCGCTCCATGCATAACATCGACCCGGCGCTGGCGGATAAAGCCGTCGGCTACCTGCGTGCGTTGCTGTGGGGCGCGCCGGGGTATTTGTTCTTCCAGGTAGCCCGTAACCAG
This sequence comes from Citrobacter sp. RHBSTW-00599, assembly GCF_013784065.1. Classification (NCBI taxonomy): domain Bacteria; kingdom Pseudomonadati; phylum Pseudomonadota; class Gammaproteobacteria; order Enterobacterales; family Enterobacteriaceae; genus Citrobacter; species Citrobacter sp. RHBSTW-00599. The sequence continues at coordinate 2,757,563 of NZ_CP056717.1, forward strand.
TGTGAAGGTCTGGCCAAAACCAAACCGGCGATGGTGATGGGATTTCTCGGCCTGCTGGTGAACATTCCTGTTAACTATGTTTTCATTTATGGGCATTTTGGCATGCCGGAGCTAGGCGGCGTGGGCTGCGGCGTGGCAACAGCGGCGGTTTACTGGGTGATGTTTATCGCCATGCTGTCATACGTTAAACGCGCACGCTCGATGCGTGATATCCGTAATGAGCGTGGTTTCCAGAAACCGGACACCGCCGTAATGAAGCGCCTGGTACAGCTGGGTTTACCTATCGCACTGGCGTTATTTTTCGAAGTGACGCTGTTTGCTGTGGTGGCGCTGCTGGTTTCCCCGCTGGGGATTGTCGACGTGGCCGGACACCAGATCGCGCTAAACTTCAGCTCGTTAATGTTCGTCCTGCCGATGTCTCTGGCTGCAGCCGTCACCATTCGAGTCGGTTATCGTCTGGGCCAGGGTTCCACGCTGGATGCGCAAACCGCAGCCAGAACAGGTCTGGGCGTCGGCGTCTGCATGGCGGTTGTGACGGCGATTTTCACCGTGACATTCCGTGAGCACATTGCCCTGCTCTACAACAATAACCCGGAAGTTGTCGCTCTGGCAGCGCAGCTCATGTTACTGGCCGCGGTGTATCAAATATCGGACTCTATCCAGGTTATTGGCAGCGGTATCCTACGTGGTTATAAAGATACGCGTTCCATTTTCTTTATTACCTTTACGGCATACTGGGTACTGGGTCTGCCGAGCGGTTATATTCTGGCGCTGACCGATCTGGTGGTTGACCGGATGGGACCGGCAGGATTCTGGATGGGCTTTATTATCGGCCTGACCTCTGCGGCAGTGTTGATGATGCTGCGGATGCGTTTTCTGCAGCGCCAGCCGTCAGCGGTTATTTTACAACGCGCCGCACGATAATCCCCAAATAGCCGCCATCTGGCGGCTTTTTTATATCCTCAAAACGGGCTGGCGTTTTGGGCCGTCATCCATTCCTGACTGACCGGATGCCTGAAATGCAGTTCACTGGCATGCAGCATCAGTCTCGACGTCCGTTCGGTGCCTGGCAGCAGACGCCCACCATATAAATCGCACCCCAAAATGGGATGCCCCAACTGCTGACAGTGGATCCGCAACTGGTGGGTACGCCCGGTTTCAGGTGTCAGCCGTACCCGCGTCAAAGCGAGTAATGTCCCATCTTGCTGGCGATGATGAAAACGCTCAATAACCTGATAGCGCGAGCGCGCGGGTTTACCGTTAATGGCGCAAATCGACATCAGTGGAAACAGCGCCGGATCCTTGGCAATCGCTGCGTCTATAACGCCTTCATCGTTTTTCAGATGCCCGCACAACAACGCACTATACACCTTGCTTACCGCGCGCTGACTGAATTGCTGGCAAAGCGCGGCGTTGATAGCCTTGTTACGGGCAATCACCATCAGCCCTGACGTCCCAAAATCAAGCCGATGTACCAGCGTACAGCCGGGATAAATTTGTACCAGCCGGTGATGTACCGAATCGAAATTCTGCGGGTTTTTCCCCGACAAGCTAAGCAGTCCGGTGGGTTTATTGATAAGCACCAGATGCTCGTCCTGATAGAGGATCGCTATCTCCTCATGACAAGGCGGGGCAATAAAGGTATCGAGGATCGTAGACATGAGCGGCCAGGATGAAGTGTGGAAACGGATGATAGCGAATTTTTACCACACTAGCGAATCAGGGCGCTTAACCAATGACAATCATTGCATGATAGAGTGTGGGATATCCTGAGTGCGATGAGAGGGTTACACCGTGCAACAAATCGATTTCTACATGGTAGATGCCTTTACCACTACGACGTTTGGCGGTAATGCCGCAGCAGTATGCCCGCTCGATGACTGGTTGCCCGATGAAATATTATTAAAAATGTCGCAGCAGCATAACCAGTCGGAAACCGCTTTTTTTGTCGCTAGTGAGAATGGCTTCGAGCTGCGTTGGTTTACCACGCAAGGCGAAATTAATCTGTGTGGGCATGCCACGCTTGCCGCCGCACATGTCATCTTTGAACATCTGGATTACCCGGAAGCGACCATTCATTTTGCCACCCGTTTTGTGGGGCCACTGACGGTCACGCGCAGCGGTGATTGGCTGACGCTTGATTTTCCTGCCTGGCAAAGCGAACCTGCCGAACCGCCCGCCTTATTGCTGGAAACATTGGGCATCACCGAATATAAAGAAGTGCGCGTCGCGCGCGATTACATGGTCGTGATGGAGAATCAACAGCAGGTTGAGGCTGTGCGCCCGAATATCCACGCCATGATTCCCCTCGGGAAAATGGTATGTATCACCGCGCCGGGTGACGGGGAATACGATTTCGTCAGCCGTTTCTTCTGCCCGGGTGAAGCAGTCGCAGAAGACCCGGTTACAGGTTCGACGCATAGCATGCTGATTCCTTACTGGGCTGCAAAACTGAATAAAACGAAGATGCTGGCGCGCCAGGTCTCTGAACGCGGCGGCGATTTACGCTGCCAGCTGACAGGAACGCGTGTTTATATCGGTGGACAAGCAGTAACTTATCTGACGGGTAAAGTGCTGTTACGCTAGCAGCCTTACCCGAATTAACCAATCCATGGAGGATTTATGGCGAACAAACTCGTGCAGATACACTTTGATTTTCCTGGTCCGTTTGGCGCTGAGATGTCACATCAGCTTGTTGAACTGGCCGAATCCATCAACCAGGAGCCGGGTTTCATCTGGAAAATCTGGACCGAGAACGCAGCAAACCACGAAGCGGGTGGCATCTACCTGTTTCAGGATGAAGACAGCGCTCTGGCCTATATCAAAAAACACACGGCCCGCCTGAAGCACCTGGGTGTGGAAGACGTGACGTGCAAAATCTTCGATATCAATGAACCGTTAAGTAAGATTAACCACGGCCATATCGGCTAATTTTTGGCTTTAACGCCCCGCCCCGGGGCGCTTCTTCACTCCCCTGCTTTACCCTCATCAAAAGCGTTCCCCCTCTTTCACCGCGCCAGGATAGCTATATAACGTGGGTCACGTTTGCCATAGTTCACAAAATCATCACCTGTGAAAACTATCACTAGCCGAACGCGGTATGAAAGCGTATAAAATAATACAAACAGTATTATTTTATACAAAATGAATTACCACTAACTACAGGAGATTCTCTTATGTCCGTGGACATTACATTGAACTCATCTGCAGGAGGTTTTCCGCCTGCAGGTCATTACTCGCACAGTACAACGGCTGGCGGATTCGTCTTCATTTCTGGTCAGTTGCCGGTCACGAGTGATGGAGAAAAAAAAACGGATGCCTCTTTTGAAGAGCAGACGCGGCTGGTACTGCAGAATATTGATGCCTGCCTGGCTGGCGCTGGGATTTCTCGACAGCACCTGGTGTCAGTACGCGTCTATGTGACAGATATCAACCAATGGCCAACGTTTAACAAAATCTATGGGGAGTGGATCGGTGATTTCCGGCCCTCCCGAGCGGTAGCGGGCGTTGCAGAACTTCATTATGGTTTCGCGCTGGAAGTTGAAGCTATAGCCCTGGCCCCACAAGCATGACGTTTAACGACATACAGGTGAACAACAATGACTGAGATAACACTGCCTGATTATAACGATGTTGCCGCCGCGGCAGAGCGCATCGCCGACTATGCCAACAAAACGCCGGTGATGACCTCCCGAACGGTTAATGACGAATTTGGTGCTGAAGTTTTCTTCAAGTGCGAAAACTTCCAGAGAATGGGCGCGTTTAAATTTCGCGGAGCCATGAATGCGTTACGCCAGTTCACGCCTGAACAACGCGCTGCGGGCGTCGTCACCTTTTCGTCCGGCAACCATGCGCAGGCCATTGCCCTGTCGGCAAAATTGTTGGGGATCCCGGCGACGATTATCATGCCGCATGATGCCCCGGCGGCTAAAGTTGCAGCCACAAAAGGCTATGGTGGAAATGTGGTGATTTACGATCGCTATACCGAAGATCGTGAAAAAATCGGACGGGAGCTGGCAGAGAAACAAGGATTGACGCTGATCCCGCCATACGACCATCCGCACGTGATTGCGGGCCAGGGTACCGCTACAAAAGAGCTGATTGAAGAAGTGGGTCAGCTAGACGTTCTTTTCGTGTGTCTGGGCGGCGGCGGCCTGCTTTCGGGCTCCTCACTGGCAGCCAGACATCTGTCACCTGACTGCATCATCTATGGTGTCGAACCGGAGGCGGGAAACGATGGTCAACAGTCGTTTCGCAGCGGAAAGATTGTTCATATCGATACGCCGAAAACCATTGCTGACGGTGCTCAGACCCAACATCTCGGGAATATTACGTTTCCGATTATCCAGCGAAGTGTGCACGATATTCTGACTGTCTCAGACGATGAATTAGTCGCCTCGATGAAATTTATCGCTGAGCGAATGAAAATTGTCGTGGAGCCGACTGGCTGTCTGGGTTTTGCCGCCGCCAGAGCGCACAAAGCTGAACTTCGCGGTAAGAAAATCGGCATTATCATCAGCGGCGGGAACGTGGATATCAGCCGCTACAGTGAATTCCTTGCCGGGTAATCAAGAAGGTATCTGCCATGCGGATACCTTATTACCGTCTGAACACTCGCGTCTGGAAAAGCGAACCCTGCTCACTGTAAACTGCCCGCAATCATGGCAACAAGCATCACCGCAGGAGACTGGCATGCCAAAAACCGATAACAACTCACTTCTCAGCCAAATTGACACTATCGCCAGGGGCTTGAGCGAGACCTTCTCTCCGTTTTGCGAAGTGGTGGTTCATGATCTCAAAAATCCTGAACATGCCATTTTGTCCATCCATAATAACCTGTCCGGGCGAGAACCCGGCCAACCGGCAACAGAACTGGGTCTGGCGCGAATCGCATCGCCTGAATTTCCCAGCATTATTGCCAACTACAGCAACCAGTTTGCCGATGGCCGCCCGGTGAAAAGTACCTCCATCGGCATCAAGGATGACGAAGGCAAATACGTAGCAGCACTCTGTCTGAACGTGGATATGACGCTGTTTCGTGGCATGCAGAGTGCCCTTGCGCGTTTTACTGAAACCGCTGACTCTCCCATTAAGGAACATATCGATCCCGGCAGTAACGAAGTCATCCGCCAGCGTATCGATGACTTTGCCGCTAAATGCGCAACGACGGCCCGCGCCCTGAAACCTGAAGACCGTAAACGACTGATTCAACAATTACGCAAAGACGGTTTGCTGAACGTACGAAAATCTATGGACACAGTGGCGCAGCATCTGGGCGTCTCCAGAGCGACCGCGTATCTGTATGCCCGCCAGTCGGCTCAGGCTGGCGAATAAACCAGGTTATGCGGCGCTCAGCAAGGTATATCCGCCTGGCTCAGGCAGCAAGCCAGTGCGGCTATTCCCCCAATCGCGGTGCATCCAGCCATTGATAAGTTCATTAAGTTGCTGACGATCCTGTAGGTGGTTTTGCGTATTTTGAATTCCTGATAATTGACTATTTTTGAACGTCTGCTACGCCTGTGTAATCTAATCCCGGGAATAGGCAAAAGTTCGATTTATTCAACAAGGTTACCCGCCGATAAAACAACGATTCCCTGTCGCTGCACAAAAAAATAAACCTTTATGATCGTGTGATTTTTTAACAACCACAGGGTGAGTGTTTTTTGTACAGACACAACAAAAATCACCGTCCGTTAATAACAGACTTCGCCTGATTTAATAAATATTCATAACCATTAAGCATGGCAACCCATTGATTTAAATGAATTAAAATACAAATAACTTCACATCATCAATAATAGACAGGCGGAATATATAAATAGCGTGATATCTAAATTATAATTCTTTTACATCCGGCTGATTGGTGAGGTTAGAATGCGGTTAATAGTCATGTTGGTAAGCGTTGTGCTCTCCACCCAGCTTTGGGCGGGTGAACTTTCCAGGCCCACCGGTAAAGTTCTTTTAACGTTATCCGGTAATATTGAAAATACAAATGAAGACGGGAAAGCGGTTTTTGATACCGCCAGCCTTGAGAAGCTAGGCATGGTAAGTTTTCAGACCACCTCCCCCTGGTATAATGGACGTACGACCTTTACGGGTATTCCACTACAAAAAATCATGGATTATGTTGGGGCGAGCGGCTCCGTTGTAAAGGTTACTGCGCTTAATGACTACACCACCGTTATCCCTCTCAGTGATTTCAAAAAATACAATGCCATCCTTGCTTTAAAAATCAACGGAAAATATATGCGCATCCGTGATAAGGGCCCATTATTCATTGTGTACCCCTATGACAGCATGCCGGAACTAAATAATCAGATTTATTATTCAAGGTCTGCATGGCAGGTCAGTAGTATGGATATTGAGTAAGCGTTCAGAGGAACATCATGAACAGAATACTGGCTGGCATCATCTTTTTTCTTTTTATATCGACCGGATATATCTCTTTCCTCGTGCATGAAAGGCAACAAGAGCTACAGAAACTGACTCACTATACCGATTCCTGGTCTGCCGCTCAGTTGGTATCTCAATATTACCGATTTGAATCGTTGCTTGGTCTTTACACTATCGATGATACGATGAATCTTGATGATGTACGCATGCGTCTCGACATTATGCTCAGCCAGAGTGATTTGATAAAAGAAGGTGATTTGGGGCGCTACATAGAAAGCAACATTGCCCACCGTGAGCTAGCGGTAACACTTGAAAATACCCTTAGTTATCTGGATGATAATCTCGAGAAAATGAACCGTCCAGCACTCCAGGCGTATCTGAAAAAAATGCATACCCTGGATGCACAACTTGGCCGTCTTTCATCCGGCGCATTAAACAAAGATGTTAACTCGATTAATAACGCCAACCAAAAAATTCAAACGCTGTACTATATTTACTCAACGACATCTGTACTGCTAATAATACTGAGTGCGATTCTGGGCGTGCTCATTTTTTATCAAAACAGAAATATTCTGCGGGCGCACCTTCAGGTCAAGAGTCTTGCCGAAGAACTGCAAAAATCGAAGGAAAAGCTACAAATTCAGAATGCCAAGCTGGAATATGACGTCTACCATGACTCGCTCACCGAGATGAATAACCGCCAGCTATTCTGGAGCGATTTAAATAAAACAATCGAAATGGCAGAGAAAAATAACGATGCTGTGACGGTGATGTTGTTTGATTTAGATCGATTCAAAGAGGTCAATGATACGTATGGTCATGATGCCGGTGATATGTTACTGCGCCAGATATCCGATCGTCTGATTTCGACAAGCCTTACGTCGGATACGTTGTATCGCTTAGGCGGGGATGAGTTTGCGTTTCTCTCAAGTGGCCTGACAGAAAGTCGGGCCGTGTCGCGAGCCCAGAAAATATGTGAGTTTATCAGCCAGCCCTACACGATTTACAACACAATTATCAACATAACCACCTGTGTTGGCATTGTTATCTCAGAAAATGAGCGTCGCTCTGACTATCTTTATAAATTTGCCGATCTGGCCCTTTATGAAGCCAAAAATGAAGGCTCTGGCAAGATAAAAGTCTTCCGGCAACGAATGTTAGAAAAATTGCAAGAAAGCAGAACGCTTGAGCATGATATGGCATTAGCAATAGTGAACAAAGAGTTCGTAGTGTATTACCAGCCTATTGTCGATTCTTTCAGTCAGAAAATATACAGCTATGAGGCGCTTATTCGTTGGGTCCATCCTCTCAAGGGCCTCCTGTCGCCGGATAGCTTTATTCCTGTTGCTGAAAAAACAGGGATGATTAATGAGATGGGGAAAGCGGTGCTCGAAATTGCCTGCAGGGAAGCCGCGGGTTGGGCGGTTCCGGCTAAAATTTCAGTCAATGTCTCCCCTGTCCAGCTAAGCAGCAAGGCCTTTGCAGGAATCGTGTTAACCATTCTGAAAGAAACTGGACTTCCACCTGACCGCCTCGAACTGGAAGTGACTGAATCCTCTCTCTTTACCGAGAGTGCTACACCGATAAATACGCTTAATAAGCTCCGGACCCTGGGGGTAAAAATCTCCATCGATGATTTTGGTACCGGATACTCTTCTCTTTCGCGCCTCAGCAGATTGGCCTTCGATAAAATCAAAATAGACAAGTCCTTTGTGCATTCGATATCTACACAGGAAGACGCCCTGACTATCATCAAACTGATCACGGGTATGGCGAAATCTCTCAATATGAAGGCTGTTGCAGAAGGTGTTGAAACGCAGGAGCAACTGGCAAGACTTCAGGCTCTGGGCTGCGATTTCGCGCAAGGATATCTGTTTGGCAAACCTCAGCCTTGTATCGATGAAGAAATCAGAAACGGTTAAATCGCGGTCGGCACATTTGCCCGTGGGTGCAGGGCCGCATTTTCTCATCGATTACACACCGTGAAAATTATCCCTGCTTAAACGCATCAGAAAACGGCAGGGATAACCTTCGCGAACAACGGATATTTCTGCCCCAGATTTACTCGCCATCAGGCTAATTAATCATTAACCGTAGGGCTAAATCCTTCGGATAAGGATCAAAATAGTTCTGGGTAAGTAAATAGCTGTCTGGGTATTCAGCAAGGTAGTGCTTGAGCAGAGTCAGTGGCGCCAATATTGGCAGCAGTCCGCCGCTATAGTTGAGGATAACGTCACGCAACTCTCCGCGCTGGCGGGTGTTCAACCGATCGCGGAAGTAGCCCTGAATATGCATCAGTACGTTGGTATGATTTTTCCGTGAGGCGGGCTTTTTGAGGATCGCCATTAGCTTTTCGCGATATACCACGTAAAAAGCATCCAAATCATCCCACTGATGGAGCGAGGCCACGAAAGGGCCAATATCCCGGTAACCCGCCTGGTGATGAGCCAAAAGCTGGAGCTTATAGCGGCTGTGGAAGTTGAGTAAACCGTGGCGAGTAAGACCAGAGGCTCGCAGTATATTAAGCTCATGTAACGCGAACACTCGCTCGACAAAGTTCTCCCTCAGCACCGGATCGTGCAAGCGGCCATCTTCTTCGACCGGCAACCACGGGTAGGTTTCCATTAATGTGCCGGTAAACAGACCGGTTCCCTCTTTTCGCCCGCGATTTCCCTTTTCGTCATACAGCCTCACTCTCTCCATTCCGCAGCTCGGTGATTTAGCACAGACGATAAAACCCGACAGACCGCCAAGCCCATTGATATATGAAGCGGTGAAATCGGACATTTTATCGGTGACATCCTCACCAGGCGCATGGCTAAAACACATGCGGATATTCCCCTGGGCGGTTTGAACCAAACGCAACGCGGGGCGTGGTACAGGCAAACCGATGGACATCTCCGGGCAGACAGGTTTAAAAGTCACCCACTGAGCCAGCTCGTCCATCACAAATCCCATCCGTTTATGCCCGCCGTCAAATCGCACGGCTGAGCCGGTTAAACATCCACTAATCCCGATGACAGGTTGAGTGTTCATAACGCCCCCTCTTTTTTTGACGCCCTTTTTCGGGAAGAAAAGTATGACTGTTTCACTAATAAATCATAGCGTACGTTATTTATCTGTCGCAGGCTCCCTACGAAAAACAGGTTAACCAATTTAAGTAAATATGCGCAGCGAAAGTTGGTAATTCCCCTGAACGGTTCTATAGTCGGGACTGCTTCTCATTACAGGGTTCACTAATGCGATTTAACGGACTGACTAAAGGTTTCTTCATTTTCATACTTGCCCTTGTGACCTGGGCGTTCTTCGATGTGTTGTCTCCCTATTTCTCTGCCATTTTGTGGGCCGCAATCTTAACCACCATCTTTAACCCGGTGAAAAACAGACTGCGCAGCGCGCTTGGCGAACGTAACGGGCTGGCGTCACTGCTCACCATCGGCATCATCTGTCTGATTGTTTTTATCCCACTGATGGTGATCTTCTCCTCGTTGGCTATTGAGCTGAACGTGGTGTATGCCAAATTACAACAAAACGACACTCAGTTCCCGGAAGTGGTCACCGCCATTATTTCGTATCTTCCTGACTGGGCCAGAGGATTCCTCGCAGAACATAATCTGGATAACGTCGCGCAGATCCAGAAAAAACTGTCCGACGTTGTACTGCAGGGTGGACAGTACCTCGCCGGCAGCGCGTTCCTGATTGGTAAGGGGACATTCGGCTTTGCTATTAGCTTTGGCATCATGCTGTATCTGCTGTTTTTCTTACTGAAGGACGGGCCGTTCCTGGTGCGCCAGATTCTGGACTCATTACCGCTTTCTGATTTTGCCAAACAGCACCTGTTTGCCAAATTCGTCGGCGTGACGCGGGCAACGGTCAAGGGCACAGCGGTCGTGGCGTTGGTTCAGGGTATTCTTGGCGGCATCGCGTTTGCAATTGTCGACATCGACGGCAGCGTCCTGTGGGGCGCGCTGATGGCGTTTCTCTCCCTCGTGCCCGCGGTCGGCTCAGCGATCGTCTGGGTACCTGCGGCAATATTCCTCTTCGCCACGCACCAGCTGTGGCAAGGGCTGTTTATCGTTGGCTTCTTCGTGATTATCGTCGGGCTGGTGGACAATATCCTGCGCCCGCTACTGGTGGGTAAAGACACCAAAATGCCGGATTATCTGATTCTGATTTCCACTCTCGGCGGAATGGAGATCTACGGCATTAACGGCTTTGTGATTGGCCCCCTGATTGCCGCACTGTTCATTACCTGCTGGAACCTGTTTTCCGGGCGCGATCATGAAGGTAACGTGGAAGGAATCGACGAAGCCTTTATGGAAGAAGGAAAAAATCCTCCAGATTTATGATGGCAGGACGATAACAGAAGGCGGTCCTGAGACCGCCTTTTTTATTTTCACGCAAAATCATACGTTTCCTATAATTTCAATCATGCTTATTCATTAATCGTCGCAGAAGGAACTAATCAGTGCGAATTGCCACAATCACCAACTGGGCCTACAGCGCGACGGTGTGTCTGACCATTGCCTCCGGCGTTGTCATGTTGATGGCCTCCAGCGCCGATAACACCGAACGCCAGGTGGTGGAGCAACGTTATCAATTCGATCAACTGACCGAAGAAGTCGAGCTCGATGCCTGGTCGCTGTCCAGTCTGGCACGCGAATATGTTATTGCAAAAGACCCGGAAGCGCTTAACGCCTACCGCCAGAAAGAAGCGTCGCTGAAAGCCGTTGAACAGCGGCTGTCGAAACTAAAAGACATTGGGGCGACGGATGAAGAGCTGTCGCTATTGCATGAAGGGCTGCAGATTGTTGATGCCCTGCAGGATGAGCAAGCTGCGGCGCTTGCCAGCGTCACGCGCGGAGAAGAGTCGCAGGCCATCGCCCTGCTGTATGGCAAATCCTATGAACAGGAACTGGAGCGAGCCCAGGACCGGATAGATCATTTCCGTCAGTTACTCGACAGCCGCGTACGCAACACCATTGAAGATGCCACTCAGACATCGCGCACGCTACGTACGGCTTCGGAAGTGATGGTCGGGCTGACGGCGCTGCTATTTTTGTTCGTTCTCGGCTTTATTTTAAAACGCCGCGTACTGCGTCCCGTGGTGCGTTTGAGCGATGTGGTTAACCGTCTGGCGTCGCAGGATTACGCCGTTGAGACACCCAGCTTTAATCAGATCGATGAAATCGGCGATATGGCACAGGCGATCCGCATTTTTCGCGAGAACGGCCTGGCACGTCAGCGACTGGAGAAAGAACGAGACGCCGACTGGGCAATCCGCGAGCTGCTCGCACGTATGACTCAACGTTTGCAAGGCTGCGAGAATTTTGCCGATGTCATTAATGTGGCAGAGCTGTTTGCGCCGAATGTTGCTCCCGGTATTGCCGGGCGGCTTTACATACTGGATCGAGAGCCCTGGCAGATGCGCTGCGTTGCGCAATGGCTTTCACCGCAGGGCAAAGCGGATGCTTTCCACCCGGACGAATGCTGGGCAGTGCGCCGCGGTCAGAGCCATCCACCGGTGCAAGGCGAACCCGATATCGCCTGCTACCATCTACCGGAATCATGCCAGCAGCATACCCTGTGCGTGCCACTGATTGCCCAGGGTGAAGCCATCGGCCTGCTCTCATTCCAGAACCTCAGCAATGATTCCGCTCCCTCTCGCGCGTATCTGGAACTGATGGCGGAAGCACTCGGTCTGGCGTTAGCCAACCAGCGCCTGCGTGATGCGCTGCTGGAGAAAGCGCTCTACGACCCGCTAACCGGCCTGCGCAACCGTCATCATCTGGAAGATACGCTGCGCACCCAGATGAGCCAGGCAGTGCGTAACAAAGAGCCAATCAGTTGCCTGATGATCGATATCGATCATTTCAAAAATATTAACGACCGCTTTGGCCATGAGGCGGGCGATAGCGTGATAAAAAGTATCGCCACCACTATTCAGCGCGTTGTCCATGACAGCGGCATGGCCTTCCGCTACGGCGGTGAAGAGTTTCTGGTGTTGCTGGCCAATACGGATGAGCAGGCCGCCAACCGCTTTGCGACAGATATTTATAATGGTGTACGCGAACTGTCGCTGCGCTTTGGACTCTCAGAGATTGGTCACGTTGATGTCTCTATTGGCGTTGCCAGCTATCCGCAGCACGCCCAGAGCGACAATCTTCTGCGCGCCGCAGACGTGGCGCTGTATCGCGCGAAAGAGTTAGGGCGTTCGCGCATCGTGAGCTTTGGCATGCTGGAAGCGAGCTAAGATACGTCTGTACGCCGTGCATTGCTTTACCTCTGCGCCAGGCGGTGATATGTTGATTGGATGAACACAAAACACGATATCACCGCGTTTAATCACAACCTGTGGTGGCTGCCTTCTTAAAGGCGGTCAGAATGTGTTTTCCCCATTTTAAATAACCGCCGAAAGGCGGTTATTTGCATTTAAAGACCCCTTTCGGTTTTTTGATTAAGGAGTCTTACATGAACAACAAAACTATCATCCTCACTGGCGATCGTCCCACTGGCCCGCTGCATCTCGGCCACTATGTTGGCTCTCTGCGCCAGCGCGCCACGCTGCAACATGATTATCAGCAGTTTATATTGGTTGCTGACCTGCAAGGGCTAACCGATAACGGCAGCACACCACAAAAGATCCGCAACAATATTCCCGAAGTGCTGGCTGATTACCTCGCCGCAGGAATCGACCCGTCACTCACCACCATTTGTCTGCAGTCGGCCCTGCCCGCCCTCGCTGAGCTGACCGCGCTTTATATGAACATTGTTACCGTGGCTCGCGTGGAGCGAAATCCTACGGTCAAAAACGAAATTGCGCAGAAAGGATTTGCCCGCTCGTTACCGGTTGGCTTTCTGGTTTATCCCATCAGCCAGGCAGCAGATATTACCGCTTTCAAAGCCGAGGTGGTTCCCGTCGGCGACGATCAGTTGCCCATGATCGAACAGACCAATGAGATCGTGCATAAGATGAATAGTCTGTTACCGACCTCTGTCTTGTCGCATTGTAAAGCGCTACTGAGTGAGACCAGCCGTCTTCCAGGGATCGACGGTAATGCCAAAATGTCAAAATCGCTCGGCAACACTCTACTCCTGTCCGCCAGTGAAGAGGATATTCATCATGCAGTCAGCGCAATGTACACCGATCCCAATCATCTAAAAGTGTCCGATCCGGGGCAGATTGACGGCAATATGGTATTTACTTACCTCGATGCTTTTCATCCGGATAAAGCAAAAGTGGCGGAGATGAAAGCACATTATCAGCGCGGCGGGCTGGGTGACCGGACATGCAAAAACGAGCTGGAGATGTGCTTGCAGGAGCTTATCGCCCCGATGCGCGAGCGGCGGGCAACCTACATCCAGGATAAAGGTATGCTGATGGCGATGCTCAAAAAAGGAAGCGAAGAGGCGCACGAGGTCACGCAGCAGACATTAAAAGAAGTAAAGCAAGGGCTGGGTTTGCCGGTGTTCTGAACTCAAAGTACTACTGGTTCGATAAATAAAGATAGCTCCCGACGAATGACAATCGCCGGGAGTGGCGCAGCTATGCGTTGACGCGTAAAGATAACCTCTGTCACAGAGGCTAATTAATTCGCTGTTTAATAATCCACTCAAGACGATATGTCGTTTTTTATGCAGTGCTATTTCTACCCGGCCCTTCAATTATTTCAGCTAATCATTATGAATTACCCATTACATGTACGGGTTCGAAATCCTCACCTTGCCTGAGATATGATTATTTGTTAAATTAACCGCATTAGCGTTAAATACATTGAGCATTACACAGACGCTATTTATACAATAATGAATGATGGAGTTAAAATGAAGTATGCGTTTGCATTAATGTTGAGTATGGTATTATCAGGTTGTACCGCAAATGATTGGGTGGATGCTGCAAGTGGGATAATGCAGGCAAAAGACCAACATGATAAAGACGCAAGAAACAATCGCATCAAAGAAGCCAACAGGGCTGCAGGCTACTGATATCTAAATGATTAATACATCCCTCTTCTTGTCTTTATAAACAGAAGAGGAATGGTATTTTAAGCAAATTTACTGACTAAATAGCACAATTAAAATTGGTTTACAGCGCATACATATCCTTGCAGAGAATATAATAACCTAACGCTCAGTCCGCTCCGCGCCAGACGCTGGCTTTGCAAGTCCCCTATCCCTATTCCTCATGTAAAAATGGCACTAATTGAAAGATGCCAATCCACCTCCTCATGTATATCTATATCCACACATAGTCATAAAGAAAAGGATGGATGAAGATGCTAAGAGGTAAAAGAGCTGTAATTACGGGTGGAGGCGGAGGATTTGGCCAGGCGCTGTGCGTGTGGCTGGCGCGAGAAGGCGTCGAGGTGGATTTTTGCGCGCGGCGTGCTGATGATATTCAAAAAACTTGCAGTATCATCGCGGCTGAAGGAGGGATTGCAAAAGGATATATCTGTGATTTAACCCAGCCTGAATCCCTTTCGCAGTTTTCTTCACAGTTGTTAACTTCAGACAAGCCCATCGACATTTTAATCCTTAATGCCGCCCAGTGGCTGTCAGGAACGTTAGACGATCAACCAGACGCAGAAATTATCAATACCGTCAGTTCAGGACTGACAGGTGCGATTTTACTGACTCATGCATTGTTGCCTGGGTTAAGACGTTCAGAAAGTGCGGATGTCGTCTCAATAATATCTTCATGTGGGATTCCGAATTTTACGGATTCAATTGCGCATCCCGCTTTTTTTGCCAGCAAACACGGGCTTAGCGGATTCACATCTAAACTGTCACACCAGTTGTCCGAAGAAAATATACGTGTGACCGGGTTGTATCCACCGGATTTCGAACTTACAGGGTTAGATACGTTTGTTGATAGTCAATCCAGAATGGGGGAACGTTTATTAAATGGACGCTCAGTCTGGGAAACAATTCGTTTTGTGCTCGCTCAACCGCGTAGTTGCCATATAGGTAGTATCTACTTTCAAGGTCCAACTCGCGAGAAACTGAGTTCCAGGGGCTGGCGTTGCTAACTCCCCCAAGATAATAATCATTGGAGCTCTTCTCAAGTACAGAGCGTTTAACTGTTTTGTTAAAGCCTGAACAATAGTACTTTTCCCGCTTTCTGGCAGGAAGCTGAAAATGATTAGAATAGTTTGGCTATGAAATGATGAAATCCAAAAGTAATAAAACACATTAGCCCCTGACTTGAGGGATTTTGCGCCTCTATTACCACAAGCGATATGACAAGCGTCGAAAAGTATTACTGCCAGTCTTACTCGTGGCAGTCCTTGGGTCTGTCAGCGTAGCCGTTCCATGCCAAAATCGGTCATAGCTGACCTGGTGGGAGCGAACTTGCAAAATGAAACATTTAAAAAAATATAGAAGTCTAACCCGTCAAACAATCAGATTGATGCTCAAAAGGATCTCAAGCAGATCCTTATGATTTTTCTGATCGTTATGTCCTACCACTCACCATACGGATAGGTTTTACCTTTGATGAAATCACGCATAAAGGGATCGTAGCCGTTAGCCTCGATGTAACTGAAATCAATTTTGTTAGGAACATTTTTGCATATCAACATGTTATTCCCCGTCAGGGTAAATTGCCGTGCAGGATGCTGGAGCACAACAGGATCGCCGTTATCTGGGCATTGAAGTCGATGATGCGTTAGAGATCTCTGAATCGATTGAAGTCTAAGGTTGTCAGGGCTGCAACAGCAGCCCTGTGCCAATGGCAGACTGGCAACGAACGAATCAGAGAGCAGATGCCGTTCTTACTACAAAACAGTGGTCAAATTTCTTGACCAATCCCATGAAAGAAATCTTCAGCAACTCTATTAAATTGCATTAGTCAATCCTGAAACTGAAAGCCTGCATCGATAATAGATCCATATGGAGTATTTACCAGCCCAAAAACCCTAACGGCACAATATGGTTGTGGAATACCTCAG
This sequence comes from Citrobacter sp. RHBSTW-00599, assembly GCF_013784065.1. Lineage (NCBI taxonomy): Bacteria > Pseudomonadati > Pseudomonadota > Gammaproteobacteria > Enterobacterales > Enterobacteriaceae > Citrobacter > Citrobacter sp. RHBSTW-00599. The sequence goes on from NZ_CP056717.1 coordinate 2,773,906, forward strand.
TGGGATGAAACAAAGGAAACAAAGCAATTCAATACCCGGCTAACCTCACGATTTTTAAGCCATATCATCATAGTATTGACATTACCAATGTGAGGAGTAATAGAGTGGCACCGTATGGGGAAGCTCGTTTCATACTGTTTGACGACGCTCTCAGGCAATAATGCAATGCCCATTCCGGCACTTACGCAACCAAGTATTGCCTGAAAAGAACCAAACTCCAGCGGGTCGTCATAATCGACATTTTGTAGCCGTAACCATTGCCCAAGCCGGGAACGATAATTACATCCTTTCACAAAGACGAGCGGCCTTGTCACCTCCAGATCGGCTCCCGTCACGACATCACCATGCTCTGCGGCCGTAACCAGAACCAGGGTTTCCTGACACAGCACCTGCGTTTGTAGCCTTGAATTGTCTACGTGCAACGCCTTGTGGTCAGCGACGAAGGCAATTTCAAGTTCACTATTCTGGATCTGACGAACTAACACATCTGTCGGTGACGTTTTTAAGTTTAATTCTACGGAGGGCATTTCACGGTGGAAGTTTGCCAGCAAAGCAGGAAGTCGGACGGCGGCAGTGGTTTCCATTGCGCCAATGCGCAGAGGGCCAGCCGCTTTCGTTCCCTGTATAGACAACTCGGCTTCGTCTAAAAGCGCGAGGATTTTGTTAGCGTAACGCAGAAGCAGTTCACCTTCAGGGGTGATGTGAAGACGATTCTTCTCGCGAACAAACAACGAAACATCCAGGCTGGACTCCAGTTGCTTGAGCCGCGTCGTGACGTTTGAAGAAACGCAGTGCAGATTACGGGCTGCTGCGGTGATAGAGCCGGTTTCCGCGACGGTTTTAAACAAATTTAATGAGGTACTGTTCATCGTGTCTGTCACTCAAAGTGAAGGTTTTCGTCATTTTTATTAACTTTTTATTATCATTTCTTTATGTAACATAACAATCAAATCTGATTGACATATTGAGCCTGAAAAATGGATCTTGATCACAATGTTATTGGCCATCGCCAGTTGAGCACGGCTGTCTTCGGTATGATTGTTTTAACGCTGGGGATGGGAATTGGTCGGTTTTTATATACTCCGATGCTGCCGGTCATGTTGCATGAAGGCATTTTTAATTTTTCGCAATTATCGTTAATCGCAAGCGCGAATTACGCCGGATACCTGGTTGGCAGCCTCCTGTTCTCGTTTGGTATTTTTGGTGGCCTGAAGAATATCAAAACGATGTTAATTTGTGCTGCATTAGTCACCGGCCTGCTTATTTTTGCGATGGCAGTAGTCACGCCCCCTGATATAGTAATTGTTATTCGATTTATCGCCGGTGTTGCCAGCGCAGGCATGATGATATTCGGGTCGATGCTTATGCTACAGCATACCCATAATCCGTTTGTCATTGCTTCTTTGTTTGCCGGCGTCGGGGTGGGTATTTTTATAGGCAATGAATATGTTATAGCCGGTATCGCATATGCATTAAATTCAAAGCTACTATGGATCGGCGCGTCAATCATTTCAGCTGTACTCTTCATCGCGCTGATTATCTTGCTGCCTGCAAATAAACACGTTCTACCTCCTCAGAAAAAAGCTTCGTCATCCGAGCCGAACATCCAGTGGTGGAATTTAGCATTGTTATATGGACTGGCAGGCTTCGGTTATATCATTGTAGCTACTTATCTCCCTTTAATAGCCCGGGGAGTGGGTAATGAATTTCTGGCCAACCATATCTGGTCTATTGTTGGCCTTGCCGTTATCCCAGGATGCTATGGTTGGTTATGGGCTGCACGCAAGTGGAGCATATTGTCCTGCCTGAGTGTTAACTTAATTGTGCAGGCGAGCTGCGTTGTGATGGCCTCGTTTATCCATTCCCCGCTTTTATTGACCTTGAGTTGTATTGGCTTTGGTGCAACTTTCATGGGAACCAGTTCTCTCGTTATGCCACTCGCGAAAAAGATTTCTGCACCACAGAAAATTAATCTTCTGGGTCTGGTGACGTTAACATATGGCATTGGGCAAATTGCCGGGCCATTAATCGTGAGTGCGTTTCAGAACAATAAAAACGGGATGACTATTTCAATATTATCTGGCGCTTGTGCGTTATTTATCGCAGCAGGGATTAGCTATGTTCAACACAGCAAAGTTAAATACTCTCAAAGTTGGAGCAAAGAATGAAAAAGACAACCGTTGCTATTATAGGAATGGGACCTCGGGGGCTTAGTATTCTGGAAAGGATTTGTGCTCAGCATGCACAACGTAAACAGAATGAACATATTAATATTGTTATCGTTGATAAAAATGCGATGGGTGTAGGTGCGCACAGTTTATCGCAGCCCGACCATTTATTGGTTAACACCGTTGCTTGCCAGATAACATTATTTGGTGATGCAACGGTAAAAAATGCCGGATCTTTCCGTTCAGGGCCATGTTTTCATCAGTGGGCTAATGAGCAGGGCTATAAAAATGTTGATGGCCGTTATTTAAAAGACGTGGCTGGCAAACCAATTGACGCCAACGATTATTTACCTCGTCGATTATTAGGTGAATACTTAAATTGGTTTTATCACGAAATTATCAAAAGTTTGCCTGACAATATCTCGGTTACACAGATAAATCAGCAGGCCAACAACATTCTGATTCAGGACGATGCGAAGTCTATTATTGTCTTGGAAGACAGTCAGCGTGTGGTGGCCGATTACGTCTATTTAACCACTGGTCACAGCGACAACGCCAAAACGTTTGACGATCATCTTGTTGAACGATTTATTGCCAATAATTATAAGAAAAATGAACGCCTGGACTACTATTCGACTCCTTATCCAATAAATAATTTGAATAAAATAACAGCGGAATCAAATGTGATTGTTCAGGGTATTGGTCTGACTGCCTATGATGTCATTTCGCAACTCACTATCGGCAGGGGTGGAAAATTTAGCCGGGAAGAGGGTGAGCTTCGCTATCATCCTTCCGGAAAAGAACCGGGTATTTTTATCTATTCACGTAAGGCTCTACCTTTTAGCAGTCGCGGCGCGAATCAAAAAGGCGTTTCTGGGCAGTACTCCCCACGCTTCTTAACGGCAATGGCTATCAGAGAATTGCGGTTGAAAAATGTGTTTGAGAAAGGATCTTCAAAAATCGATTTTCTTGAACAAGTTTTCCCCTTACTGCATAAAGAAATGTGTTATGCCTATCGTTCAACCCTAAATGGGCAGTGGTTAGATGCTGGCTCTTATGAACCGAGCGCTGAAGACATCGCGGTAATTGACAGTGTGCTTTATCCACATCAATCGCAGGAACATCTGAGTTTAAAGGATTATACTCAATGGTTTATGTATTTCCTGCGTAAAGATCTCCAGGAGTCTGAGGAGGGCAATGTCCATGGCCCGATCAAAGCGGCGACAGACATTATTCGTGATGTCAGGGATATTTTACGAGAAGCGATTGATAATTCAGGGCTTGAATCGCGGTCACATCAGTATTTCCTTGAGCATTTTAATCCTATTTTTAACCGCATTGCCGTTGGCCCGCCGAAGTTAAGAAATGAACAACTATTAGTATTAATGGAAGCGAATGTGGTGAGTCTGGCCGGTGGTAAAGATTCAAGGTTAGTATTGAACGACTGCGAAGGAAAATTCGAAGTTCACTCACCTTTTAAAGAAGAGAGTACTGAGATTCAGGCTGATGTTTTAATCAAGGCGAAAATTGCCAGTTTTTCGCCACTACATGACGCTTCACCGTTAATCAGAAATATGACAGCCAATGGTATTGTTCGTCCATTTATGAATGAGGGGTATCACCCGGGTGGGCTGGATATCGATCAATGCCAGCATCCTATTAATCGCATGGGGGAAGCGCAGACGACTTTTTGGGTGCTGGGCAATCCTGCGGAAGGCGCGAATTTTTACACCTACGTCCTGCCACGTCCGCTGGTTAATTCAAGATTCCTGGTTGATGCAGGCCGTTGTGTCGCAGATATGTATCATCAAATGATGGTGCGGCAGGCTCAGCCAGAGGTAGCGATAAATGCAGACTGAGCAAATCCAGGCCCGTGGCAAGGCGTGGCAATCATTGCAACCTGCGTTAGCGATAACATCATTGCTGGTATTTCTGTTCGCTTGTGCGTTGACGGATAAACATGCGGCGATGTCGGCTATTGCGGGAGTTACCGCCGTGCTCTACTTCGCATCGACATTTGCTTTCTGGTCAAAAAAATCATCCGCCAGAAGTGGTGTGATTATTTTTCTCTGCTCGATGATGTTTCTTCTTGCTACAAACAACCTGAAAGGCATTGTGCTCCCTGCAATTTTTTCGCGATATTTTGATGTGATTTTACTGCTTGTTGGTATTGCCTTATTACGACAAGTCATGGCCTCTCTTAATTTTACAGCTGTTCTGGGAGGATATTTTTCGCGTAGAAAAACATCGAACATGACTTTTGGGGTTACGTTATTGACGGCGTTCTTAACATGGCCAATGAGTCTGGGGGCAATATCATTGCTGCTCGATGGCCTCAAGTCAGTTATTGGGCCAAGATTCAACCTGGCAAAGATTATTACGCGCACCGTATGCATTACGATGGTACTGATGCCAACCACCATCGGCGCTGCTGCCGTTTGGGCGGCAATGCCTGACGTACCGCATCTTAAGGCGATGCTGGTGGGTATCCCTCTCTTTTTATTCAGTATCTTGTTCAACCAAAGCGCAAAAGTGACGGTAATCGCTGAAAACGAGACGGTGACACCCAGCCGTGATGGGATGCGGTATATCCTGCTATGTGTAGGTCTGTTCTGGGGAGTATTCATTTTTTCATTAACGGTACTGAATCTTAATTCACTGCAAAGTATTGCCTTTACAGCAGTCGTGCTCTTTGTTGTCGATCATCTGGTTAAAAAGGATAAACCCTGGGCTGAGCAATTAACTGAATCAGCACAGAATATATCCGGTGAGGTATTGTTGCTTTTAAGCTGTAGTGTGTTGACCTCAGTTTGTTGGCTGCTTTTTTCCCATGTACCTGAGGGTATCACTGCTTATGTTGGCGGGCTGACAACGTTGCAGATCTACGCGATTATTTTGTTCATCGTACCGCTTTTTGGTTTATTAGGTATCCATCCACTGATTATCTTTAGTATCGCATGGTCGATATTTTCTGATTATCTTACGGGAGGGATGGTTGATTATCAGATATGGATTTGCTTATTTATTGCAACTCAGCTTATTTCTCCCGTATCGATCAATGCTATTTTCGCCGCAAACAGTCTGAATGTATCACCCAGTAACACCAGTTTTAAAATGCACTACGGTTATGTTCTATCGTTTAATCTCTTTGCACTTGTTTATCTTGGTGCAATGTCAAAAATTATCTAATAAAAGGAGTTCATATGCCCTACGTAAATATTAAAATTACTAATGAAGGTGCTACCGATCAGCAAAAGAAAAAATTAATGGAGGGAGTGACACAACTATTGGTTGATGTCCTTAATAAAAACCCCAGCACAACCATCGTGGTCATTGATGAAGTGGAGACTGATAACTGGGGAATTGGTGGCGTGCCAGTGACGGAGTTACGTAAAAAAAGCAAGTAGAGTTATTTAAAAAGTAAGGAGCCTGCCTCCTTACTTTTGCCCATAGATTATCAGTATAAAAGAGTCTGCAATATTATTTATTGTTGGATATGCATTTCATATCTTATAAGTAGACTGCTCAAACTACCGTATTAAGGACGTTATCTATGCACGCCTATCATCATATTCGACTGGGGAAGACTTCAGCGAAAGTCAAAAATAGTTTTGATGAATTACTACCCGATCCATGGCTTAAGGCTGAAGATGGTATTTTTCGGTTCAGAAGTTACATGCAGGCCAGGGCCGGACGTGAAAAGTATTTTGATCTGTGCGCAGTGGGTGAGTTTTTTCAAGCGGGAAAACTGAACAATTACGCTGGTGGCATTGCAAGAAAATACCCAGAAATAAAACAAGACGTTGCTGAAGAAGTGATGAATCTGGTGTTTCGTAAGCTTTTGCCATTGCTTCCAGACACGACTTACAATATTGGCATTCATCAAATAAGAATAACGACAGATGACCGAAGGCCTGGATATCCCGCTCCAGAGGGTATTCATAAAGATGGTTTTAAGTACATTGCAATCTATTGCAGCGAAATTGAGAATGTGACTGGTGGAGAAACCACGCTTATTCCTAATCATGATGGGGGCAATGATGCCTCTACGTTCAAACTGCATGCGGGCGATGCAGTAATATTCAATGATGTGAATTATCAGCATTATACCGCGGCAGTGGTTCCTTTGTTGCCAGGAAAAGGTTATCGGGATGTATTTGTCATTACATTTGATATTGAATGAGAAAAACAATGAATATCTTGCTGTGTCCACCAAAAATTATTTTTCAGCACTCACGTGAAGAGTGGCAGTCATTGCAATCAGTGGCCCCGGTTCTGATTGCAACGTGCGCAAGCCAGATCGATAATATTCTTGATCATATGGGGGCAGGTTTTTCTTTCCTTTTTTATGAAAACTTTAATGATAATCCCTTCGTGGAAATGGATATTTACCACTACGCCCAAGACAATAAAGCAACGGGTATCTTTTACCTCGCCGAAATCGATGTTCTGAGGGCCGCGCGAATCAGCGATCGTCTGGGTTTGACACACGACCGTGAAAAAAAGGCCATGTTCTTCCGTGATAAATTTATGATGAAATCGCTTGTTCAGTCTCATCAGTTACCGGTTCCTGCTATGGCACGCGTCGACAGTGCGACTGCGATGGCGCGATTCATTGCCGAACAGGGATATCCCTGCGTCATCAAACCTAATGATGGGCGTGGATCACAGGGCGTGGTGGTTCTTAAAAATGAAGGCCAGCTTTATAAATATCTGGCGCAGGTTAAGCCGCCAGAGTATCACAATCTGCTCATTGAAAAATTTATCGAAGGCGAAGCTTATCAAATTAATGCGTTGTATTTAAAAGGAAAGGCGATATTTGTTTCTGCATCTCGTGCAACCGTCTCCTGCCTGGATTTTCTATCCGGGAAAACATTAGGTCTGGTTATGGAAGATGACACGCCGCTGCATCGTAAACTGATTGCCTACACCAAATATCTTGCTGAAGAGGTTTTTCCAACGGAAGAAAACGCATTGCTTCACCTTGAAGTTTTTGTTGATAAAGATAACAACATTATTTTTGGCGAGCTTGCTTGCCGATTAGGTGGCTGCTTTGTCAATGAAGAATTAGGGGCCGCTTTTGGTCTTGATCCTCGAATGACCTGGCTTAAAGCCAGTTTATGCGAAATCTATCCGCAGGATTTATCGCAAAGACAACCCGTTTTACGGGTTGGCCAATTAAATGTGCCGCCTGCACAGGGCACGCTCCTCTCTATTGCGGAAAAATGTCCATTGCCTTTTGTGGTTAAATATCGGGCAACAGGTGTCGTCGGCCGCCAATATGACGCGATGAAATTAACAAATGGCGAGATCGTGAGTGCTATTGTTCAAGCGGAGTCCAGCCGGGAAATACACGAACGTCTTGATGCATTGACCCAATGGGTTGCTGAAAATACCCTTTGGGTTAACGAAACCGTTCACTGAGTATTTAACACTCCCGGTAGCCAGGAGAAAGGTGTATGAAATTATTGTTAGGTTTTGCTCTTTGTATCCTGGCTGGGTTGGGTTTTACCTATTGCAACGTTCCGTTAGGTATGATGTTTGGCCCCCTTATTACCGTGCTGGTGTTAAAACGTACCGGTCTTTCTGTGCCAGTACTGCCGGGCAGCCTGACGGTGATTCAACTCTCTCTTGGTACGTCAATTGGTCTTTTATTTCGCGATTTTTCTTTTGGGGCGCAAGGAAATATCGCATTTTTACTGGTGTTTTTATTAGTATGCTTATCCCTGCAATTCACCGCATGCTACTTGTGGTGTATTCACCGATTACGCTGGAGTAAGGAAGAGGCGTTATTGGGCGCCGTTCCGGGGGCAATGGCAGCGGTATTAGCGCTAGCGTCCCATGTTAAAACGCCGCCGCAAAAAATTATCATTTCGCACTCGCTACGGCTCATCACATTGACCTTATTTGCCGGATATATTACCGGCGGTGCGCAAACCCATATGGCCATGCCGCCTGTATTGTTTGCAACGACTAATGTGCTCTGGCTATTGGGTATTGTCTTTGCGGGCTATGTGTTGGGCAAATGCCTTGAACGCTTCCACTTTCCTGCGCCCTTTATGATCACGTCGTTGCTTTGTGCAGCACTCCTGCACCCTTTGTCATCTCAGACTGTGTTTTTTCCCGATATTTTCAATCAGTTCAGTATGATCCTGATGGGCATATTACTGGGGCATCATTTTATTGCGTTTACGTTGACTGCATTTTTGCGTCATCTTTGGTCTTCAATACAGCTCATTGCTATTGGACTGGGTGTGACGGTCATGATGGCATTTACAGCGGCGCATCTTCTGGATTATCCATTTTATGTATTGATGCTCTCCTGGGTTCCCGGGAGCGTGGAATCAATGTCCTTTGCGGCACTGGCGCTTAACGCGAATGCGAGTTTTGTGATGGCAAGCCATATTATACGCATGTTGCTCATCCAAACGATCCCTGCAATAGTTATCTACCGCAAAAGAGAGGTTATAGAAGGTAATAGTGCTAAAACCAGTAAGCCGACGAGGCCGCTGTAGGGGGTTATGACCTCCGTTATGAGCATAACGTTCGTTGCGAATTTTATACAGCTCATCATGAACAGCCCGTAGGTGGACAGGGAGATCATTCCGCTGGAGAACGCAAGTGCCATTGCTTTTGGCGAACAAACGTGCGTAGCTGACCACAAAAGCGGTTTTTAACATCTCCTGTTCCATCATCGATTCAGTAGTGATTTCAAACTTGGTCGTACGAAGCCGACGATAAATGTAACTAAGGCTTGTTGTAGTAGGTATTACCTTTATAAGTCTAATCAGACTTTCAATCTCTTTATCGCAACCGCTAATAATCTCCGCCCCTTTCTTCATTATTTGTTCAAAAGGCGCTCTTAGATCAGCTGGTAATTTGCTAAAAAATTCTTCAGAGACGCTCTAATAGTCGTTGCCTTCAAAAACAGGAGGTGGTGACATAGCCATCTGGGTAAACCCTGTGTTGAGAAATTGCACCATTTTCAAACTAACTGGCGGTGTAAGTATCCCTGCAAAACGAATCATTCACTTTTATAGAGCTTCCGACTGACTGCTTTTGTGCTTACGAGACTAACTTCCGCTCCTCGCCCACAACGGACATTCGCTCAGTTAGCTTATCCGTTCAGTACCAGAAACAGACGAGCTTGTCCTTACAGAACTTAAACGCGGGTCAGAACATGTCCCCTCCCGTCAACAAAGCATCTGTCGATGCTCAGCTAGTGGCGATGCATGAAAACCACAAAATCAACAAATGTTTAAAATAATAATTTTGTTTAATTAAAAATAAAGTCATGCTACCGTGCTACTACACTTTCTTTAGGGCAAATCTGACACATGTCTATCGTACGCTACCCCACGACCAAGCCTTTTCCCTTTTCAGACGCCGTGCAGGTGAACGGGTTTGTTTTTCTTTCAGGCCATGTCGCCATGAGCCCCGAAGGTGAACCGTTGTATGGATCTGTCACCCAGCAGACCCGGCATATCATGCACGCCATCCGGGAAACTCTGGCGCGGGCGCATACGACGCTGAACCACATTGTGAAAGTCCAGGTTTGGTTAAGCAGCATGGAGCACTTTAGCGAATTCAATGTTGCTTACAGCGCGTTCTTCCCGGAAGGTTTCCCCGCAAGGAGCGTCGTCACCAGCCACCTTGCATTTGATTTAGACGTCGAAATAGAAGTCCAGGCCGTTGTCTGATGGAGAGAGCAAAATGAAAGACGAACGTGAACGTTTAATCACTATTTTGACGGCTTCGCTTGAGGCATTGAGAACCACGCTTCCCTTAAACACAGAAGCGGTTCTGCATGACCTTACCCGCCCCGAATCGTCCGTGATAAACATCATTAATGGACACGTCAGCGGCAGGAAACCCGGTGATGCGCTGTTGTCCGGCCCGGAAAATGACACGGGATTTTTAGGTTTACTGGATGCTTCGCAGCGTGTTCCCAGTCAGGTATTCAGTGGATATACCACCACCACTCTCTCTGGCACCACGTTGAATAGCGCATCGACGATTTATTACAGCAAGGACGGCGTGCCGTTAGTGGCTTTTTGCATTAACGTCGATATGGATGTGGTATCAAAACTCAAACGCGACCTGGACTATTTACTCCATCCGGCCGCCGCGGCTGAAACGCCGGAAAAACCGCTAGGTGATATTCAGGATAAATCTCTGGATGACGTTATTTCGAAATTCAGACCCACGGGTTCAGAAAATAAAATTGATTTCAGAAAACGGGTTATTTCTGAAATACATGCTCAGGGCTTTTTCAAGATTAAAGGCAGCGTTAATCATGTCGCTAAAGCGCTGGGCGTCACCCGATACACCGTTTACAACTATCTGGATAAATTAAATGACAAAGTCTGACACCACAGTAATTCCTTTTTATCAGGTTGATGCTTTCACCTCTCAACCTTTTGGCGGCAACCCGGCGGGCGTTTGTCCGTTAACTGCGTGGCTGCCTGACGCTGTTCTGCAAGCCATCGCCACGGAGAATAATCTTTCTGAAACCGCGTTTTTTGTGCCGTTCGAGGAGGGTTATCAACTGCGCTGGTGTACGCCTGCGGTTGAAGTGGATTTGTGCGGTCATGCCACTCTCGCTGCATCCTGGGTGCTGTTCAACAAGCTTGGCTACCAACAAGAAACTATCAGCTTCCACACCCGCAGCGGCCTGTTGACGGTGAGTAAGAACGGGGACGAACTCTGCATGGACTTCCCGGCTAAATCGGCCATGAAGATTGATACTCCTGATGGGCTGCTGGCAGCCCTCGGCATTACCGACGGTGTTATCGGGGTGTGGAAATCGGACGATCTGATTGTACTGGTCGATGACAAAACCATCATCGACGGGCTTAATCCTGACTTCAACAAGCTGGCGGTATTCGACACCCGCGGCGTGATCGTGACCGCCGCTGATAACCAGTTTGATTTTGTGTCCCGTTGGTTCGGCCCGCAGGTCGGCGTGAACGAAGATCCCGTCACCGGGTCGGCACACACTTTCCTCGCCCCGTTCTGGGCAGCGCGTACGGGTAAAAATGTCCTGACCGCTCAACAAGGCGGGAAGCGTAAAGGGGCGTTGCGCTGTGTAGTTCGGGATGACGGGCGCGTGGAATTGCATGGCTTCGCTCGTATGACCATCGAAGGAATATTCCAGTTGTAATGACGATGTATGACCGGAACGGTGACTGAGCAGATAATGACCACGCCTTCCAAAGCATGATGTTTATATAAAATAAGAGTTAATAATGACAGCAAACACCAGACTTTCATTGCCAGAGACAATGGCTCTTGGCGGGATGACCCTTGCGCTTTTTTTGGGTGCAGGCAATATTATATTCCCGCCGCTGGTCGGCATGCAGGCGGGCGCAAACGCCTTTAATGCAGGCTTTGGCTTTATCATCACAGCGGTTCTGTTCCCGGCACTGGCGATTATTTCCCTTGCCATTAATGGCGGTGATATCGCGGAATTAACGAAACCCTTAGGCAAATGGCCGAGCCTGATTTTTATTGGCATTTGCTTTTTAACACTGGGGGTTTTATTTGGTACGCCACGCACCGCGACGATTAGCTACGAGGTCATCACCGATGGCGCAGCTAGTTCCCTGATGCAGAAGATTATATTTTCCGCCGCGTTCTTTGGCCTTGCTGGCGCGACGCTGGCTAAGCCGGGAAAACTGCTGGAAATCGTCGGTTTCTTCCTTTCGCCCATTAAAATTAGTGCCCTGATTTTTATCGGCATATGTGCCTGGTTACATCCGATTGGTGACCTCACGACCGCCACAACCGCGTATCAAACTCGCGCGTTCGATACAGGGTTCGTCAACGGTTATCAGACCCTGGATGTGATCAGTGCGCTGTGCTTTGGCGCCATTATCACCCACACGCTTAAGCAGCGCGGGATCCACCATCCGCGGGGCATCTTCACCCATTCCACCGCCGCAGCCTTTATTGCCGCTGCAGGTCTGGCCGTGATTTATATCTGCTATCTGTCGATGGGGTCCCACAGCCCGGTGCGGGGCGCAACGAATGGTATGCAGGTGATGAGCGCCTATGTCGAGACTGTTTTTGGCGTTTATGGCCGGGTGTTGTTGGCGGCGATCATTACCCTCGCCTGTCTGGTCACGGCCATTGGTCTGACGACCGGAACGGCGCGCTATTTCAACCAGACGACCGGTGCGTCTTATGGGCTGCTGGTGACGCTCTCCCTGATGGTGTCAGCAGCACTTGCCGTGCTGGGACTGAATTCCCTCACCGCAATGGCGGTTCCCGTGCTGTGCGCCATTTACCCGGCTGCGCTGGTCGTGGTCGCGCTGGGCATCGTTAGAAAATGGACAGACGTGCCGACGAATCTGTATCAGTTGCTTTTCTATAGCGCCCTGGCAGTGGGAATAATGAGCTTGTTTGTAAAATCCTGAATGAACAGCCGCAAGTTCGGAAGATGTCTTTTCATTTTCGCTCAAAGCAGACCAGGCAATCAGTTGGCCTGTCTGCTTCGAGCCAGAAGCTAACATCGATAAAAAATAACTTAATGGTCGAGCTCCACCAACTTCAGACCTTAGATTGCGTATTCAACGTTTGAGGGTAAGACAGTCACAACGGACATATAGACTTAACAGGCCGTATATATTACAAATTTAAGATCATTTTTCTCTCATAAAGTAAGGGCCTATCCCATGTCTTTAATCATACGACAAGCAACATTAGCCGATTCGGCATTATTAAATGAGCTTGGCTACCGCTTCTATACTGCGCACTTTAAGCATATGTGGAAGTCAGAATCAGAATTTGATAATTATTTGGAGGGTGAATATTCACTTCCTGTTATTGAACAGAGTATTAATGATAAAAACATTAGCTGGTATATAGTTGAAATCGAGCAGCCGATTGGTTTTGTGAAGCTGACATGGCAAGCAACTGTCCCGAATACAGACATCAGCGGTGTTTTACTTAATAAACTCTACCTTGCCCCAACCAAAACGAATCAGCATTACGGTCAACTAATGTTTAATAAAGTCATAGATCTTGCCCGAAGTCAGGGGAAAAAATATTTATGGCTGGAGGTTCTTGAACAAAATGAACGTGCTCAAAAATTCTATAAAAAGCAGGGAATGAAACACATCAGCGACATCATTTTCGAAACAAATTCACAGAGGAGCATACTCAAGTTAATGGGGATGTGTATATAAGGCCCGCTCCTCGCTCAGATCAGTTACCCTGACACGTGTGCAGCCTGGCCTTCATTCATAAATTCTCAGTGTATCGATAACTGCTCGCAGAGCGGGAGACACATTGCGGTGCGGATAATAGAGAAATGAGCCTTCCAGGCGTTGACTGTAGCGTTGTAAAACTCTGATGAGCGAACCCTCTTCTAAATCATCGGACACCAGTTCTTCCGGAACATAAGCCAGCCCCAGCCCCAGTCTGGCGGCTTTGGCTTCCATATAACTGTCAGCAAAAGCCCATTGTCCCTGCGGCTGATGAGTTATTTTTTTACCATCCTGTTGAAGCTCCCATGTATAGAGGCTTCCATCGCCAAATTGATAAGCGATGCAGGGATGAACCGCCAAATCTGCCGGGACTTGTGGAAAGCCATAGCGGCGAAAGTGTTCTGGCGTACCAACAATGGCCATCTCCATGTCGGGGGAAATACGGACCGCTATCATGCCACCGCCAACTTCCGGTCCGAGACGTACACCGGCATCGAATCTTTCCGAAATAATATCGACAAACCGACTTTCGCTGATGAGTTCCAGCCGGATGTCAGGATAGCGTTGCTTAAACACCGCAAGCTTTGGCAGGAGCAGTTTATCAATAGCGTGCTGACTGGCATTAATCCGTACCGTACCTGACGGGGACTGGCGATAATGGGCCAGCGTGGCAAGCCCCATATCTAAAGCGTCGAATCCTGACTCAATAGTCCGGTAGAGTTGTTCGCCGGCATGGGTGAGCGATAGCCTACGCGTAGTGCGAGCCAGAAGCTGAACGCCCAGTCTTTCTTCAAGTTCGCGTACGGAACGGCTTATACCTGATTGTGCCAGGCCGAGTCGTTGCGCCGCAGCGGTAAAACTCCCTTCCCGCACCACCTGCATGAACAGGTATAAATCATTATAGTTTTCCCGTTTCGCCATCACGTTTCCCTCGCTATCGCATCACTATTTAGAACAATATGGTATTAATTCTAGCAATTTTACCCCTCTAATAAGCACTATTACTGCTCACTATAATGCTCGCATTGCAACAAAGCACAGCAGTGTTGTCCGTATGAAACCTGTATCTATCACGTTTTATGAGGGGATTTTGATGACTGCCTTCACCAAAAAACTGACAGCCGCGATACCAGCCATGCTGCTCTGCGCATCATTAAGTGGAGTTACAACGATGAGTTATGCCAATACAACCAATCCGAACGCGCCAGTTTCACTGGTCGAGACATGGGATAAAACCTTCGCTAAAAGTACGAAAATTAATCACCGTAAAGTGACCTTTCAGAACCGCTTCGGGATCACCCTGGTCGGTGATCTCTACATTCCAAAGGATCGCGGCGAGCGCAAACTGGCGGCCATTGCCATCAGCGGGCCTTTCGGCGCGGTAAAAGAGCAGTCCAGCGGTCTGTATGCGCAGACGTTGGCTGAGCAGGGATTTGTTACCCTGGCTTTTGACCCTTCATATACGGGGGAAAGCGGTGGCTATCCACGTAACGTTGCCTCTCCGGATATCAACACCGAGGATTTCAGCGCGGCTGTTGATTTCCTTGGCCTGCAAAATGAGGTTGATCGAAATCGTATCGGATTACTGGGTATCTGCGGATGGGGCGGGATGGCCTTAAACGACGCCGCGATGGATACCCGCGTGAAAGCGGTGGCGACCAGCGTGATGTATGACATGAGCCGTGCGATGGGGCATGGCGTAGGTGATGGTAAAGACCGTTATACCACTGCGGATCGTCGCGCCGTATTACAGTATCTGAACGCACAGCGCTGGGAAGATGCGAAGAACGGAGCTTTCGCGCCCGGCGGGCATGACATTTATGTTGATGAAAAGGGGAACGTCAGTACGTCGAAACGTATTCTGCCAGAAACGTTACCCGCAAATCCCAATCCGGTTCTGAAAGAATTCTTTGATTATTATCGCATGCCGCGTGGTTTCCATGCGCGTTCGGTCAACTCAACTGGGGCCTGGAATGCGACGATGCCGCTGTCATTTATGAATATGCCGCTGCTGAGCTACGCCAATGAAGTCACTATCCCCACGCTTATCGTGACCGGCGAAAAAGCCCATTCACGCTATTTTGCTGAAGATGCCTTTAGGGCGATCGGCAGCAATAAGAAAGAGCTGGTGATTGTCCCGGGGGCAAATCATGTTGATCTGTACGACAACGTTGCGGGTAAGATTCCGTTTGCTAAATTTGAGCAGTTTTTCAATACCAACCTAAGATAACCGCCCCAAGCCGCCTGATATTTGCAGGCGGCTGTAAATCGCCTGCAGATCATTTTCATCCATGTTTTGACGTGATTTCCTGAATGACGTCTGTCCGGACTGCGCCTGAACCTGGCCGATTCGATATTAAGAGATCTGATAATGTCCACAGTAAGACTAAAACCGCATTACGAAAAAAAGCATGCGCATTGGGGGGGCGTGTTTGCCATGACGCTGTGCGTGTTTGTGGTGATCGCTTCCGAGTTTATGCCGGTCAGCCTGCTTACGCTTATTGCCAGTGATTTACACATTACCGAAGGCCTAGCTGGCCAGGGAATTGCAATCTCTGGCGCGCTGGCGGTCATTACCAGCCTGACTATCTCCCATATTGCCGGAGATCTGAACCGAAAACATCTCCTGCAGGGGCTGACGGTTTTAATGGCCATATCGGGGATAGTCGTCGCCCTGGCACCCAGCTACCCGGTTTATATCCTGGGGAGGGCCCTGCTTGGGGTGGTCATTGGTGGATTCTGGTCCATGTCTGCTGCAACCGCCATTCGGCTCGTTCCGCAGCATCAGGTTCCCCGCGCGCTGGCGATTTTTAACGGTGGGAACGCGCTGGCTACCGTTGTAGCGGCACCGCTTGGCAGCTATCTGGGGACGACCGTGGGCTGGCGAGGGGCTTTTTTATGCCTCGTTCCCCTGGCTATAGCCGCATTCATCTGGCAGTGGGTCAGCCTGCCATCGATGGAAAGCGATAAAAAACAAAAATCCCAGAGATCTATGCATCGTCTGTTCCGCATCACCATTGTCCCTGCGGGACTTCTGGCCTGCGGATTCTTCTTCATGGGGCAATTTGCCTTATTTACCTACGTGCGCCCCTTTCTTGAGACCGTAACCCGCGTAGGCCCTTCTGGTCTCTCTCTGATTTTGCTCGCAATAGGCGTGGCTGGTTTTGTCGGCACACTGGCCGTATCAATATTCCTGAACACAAGTTTTTATCAGACTTTAATCATGATCCCCCTGCTTATGGCAGCAACTGCCGGGGCGTTACTACTGGTTGGACACAGCATCTGGGCTGTTGCCGTATTGCTCAGCCTGTGGGGACTACTAGCAACGGCTGCGCCAACGGGATGGTGGACATGGATAGCGCGGGCACTACCCGAAGATGCAGAGGCGGGTGGTGGCTTAATGGTTGCGGTGATCCAGCTATCGATTGCACTGGGTTCAACGGCAGGTGGGTTGGTATTCGACACTCTGGGATGGCGCAGTACTTTTGGCTTGAGTGGTTTCTTACTTCTGGCGGCGGCAGCAATGACGATTGTCACATCCCGTCAAAACAGCAAAGCAAACTAGAACTATCCATTCATTTCTGGCGTGCTCTCTGTCATGGCATACGGCAGAGAGCCGAGTGTCCGCCCTCGCTGATCGCGGACCATTAGCCCAGTTATCTTCTATTTTTTCACCAAATATTTTCGCATCAGTGCATTTTGTAATGTCACTCCGCGACAGGCAGGAAACCCACGTTCCACAACATGAAAACCGTGTCGTAGAAAGAACGCCTCCGCAGCCTTACTGACATTTGAAGTCAGTTCATCAATTCCACGTTGTCTGGCTTCTTCATGAATGCGATTCATCAGTAGTGTCCCTACTCCCTGTCTCGGGTAGGTTCCCGAGACAAAGAAATGGTCAATGTACCCATTTGGCTGAACATCTGCATATCCAGCTATTTCACCATCCACTTCAACAACAAAGGGGCGTAATTCCTTCATATGATTGGCCCATTGTTCCGGGTCGATATCCGTTGGGGCCCACGCATCTATTTGTTCCTGTGTGTAGTAGTGTGATGCGAGGGTATGTACAGAAGATAAAAAGACGCTGAACAACGAAATTTCATCTCCATTACTAAACCTTCTGATTTTCATAAGACCTCGTCAGGAGAGTGACTTGTAGAACAAGTCCATTTTTGGTGCAGCGGAGCGTCAGCTCCTCGCGGTGAGTTTAATGGGTCAATGCAACGCTATTCTTAATCAAGGGAGATGCTCATGCAACGCCGTTGAGTCAACATCAAACCATCGACCAGTGGCGGTAATGTCGCTACGCCACGGGTAAGGTTTTTTCCAGTTGAGTATGTAATATTGACTTATTGTGTAAAAAGATTACTTTTCAGGACATGAAGAAGATACTCATTATTGTTCCCGATGGCGGTATGCTGTTTGAGTCCGCCGGTATTGCCGACATTCTGATGCAGGCCAACCGCCTGCATCCCAAAGGCGCTACGGAGACGTGTTACCAGGTTCAGTTAGCGACAACGCAACCGCATCAGGTGATCCATGGTCAGTCCGGCCTAAATCTACTGGCAGATCATCGCCTACATGAGATAGACCCTCGCGAACCTCTCGATACCATCATCATCACTGGCAGAGGTCAAAACCCGCAGGAAGGGATTGCGGTGGTTGACTGGCTACGCCTTGCCGCTCCCCACGCCCGCCGCATTGCATCCATTTGCGGCGGCGCGATGCTGCTGGCAGAAACCGGGCTGCTGGACGGCAGACGAGCCACCACCCACTGGAAGCTACTGGAAACCATGCAGGCAGAATTCCCAAAGGTGCGCGTCGAAAGCGGTCCGCTCTATATTCAGGACGAACATATCTGGACATCAGGTGGCGTCAGTTCCGGCTTTGACCTGACGTTAGCGTTAGTTGAAGAGGATTACGGCTTCAGTCTGGCGCGCGACGTCGCTCAGGATTTCGTCATGTACCTGCGCCGTCCCGGGGGACAACTCCAGTTTAGCCGCTACAACCTTCAGCAGACCAGTACCCTGGGCCCGATTAACGGTCTGCTCGCCTGGCTGCTTGAGAACCTCACCGCCGATCTGAGTGTGGATAAACTGGCGGAAAAAGTCGCCATGAGCCCACGTAATTTCACCCGCGTGTTTACCCGAGAAACGGGCGTATCACCGGCACGCTATGTGGCCGAAGCCCGTCTGGCCGCTGCACGACAGCGTCTGGAGCAGACCAACGAGACGCTGGAGCGTATCGCCGAACAAACAGGATTTGGCAGCAGCATTAACCTGCGACGGCTGTTTGAAAAACAGCTTCACCTGACGCCTGGTGAATATCGCCAACGCTTTCATTGTCGTAAAATGGCGTAAAGTGATCCTTTTTTGTCATTTACGCCAACTCGTGACCGGCCTAAATTGACTCCAGAGACAACAGATAAGGAGTTCATCATGGTAAAGGTCGGTATTAACGGTTTTGGCCGTATCGGACGTAACGCACTGCGTGCTGCACTGGGTAACCCGGAGATCCAGATCGTGGCAATCAACGATCTGACAGACAGTAAAACGCTGGCGCATCTGCTGAAATACGACTCGCTGCTCGGTAAACTCGACGCCGATGTCACCGCCGGTGAGGGGCAGTTGGTGGTTAACGGTAAATCCATCACCGTATTCAGTGAACGCGACCCAGCCAACATCCCATGGCGTCAGCGTGAAGTCGATATTGTCATTGAAGCAACCGGCTTCTTCACTGAACGTGACAAGGCGGCGGTGCATATCCACAGCGGTGGCGCAAAACGAGTGATTATCTCCGCCCCCGGTAAGAACGATGATTTAACCATCGTGATGGGCGTTAACGATCACCTCTACTCCGCGGATAAACACTTTGTCGTCAGCAACGGTAGCTGCACCACTAACGGTCTGGCACCTGCCGCACAGGTTTTGCACCAACATTTCGGCATTAAGCATGGTTTGATGAACACCACCCACGCCTATACCAACAGCCAGGCGCTGCACGACCAGCCGGAAAAAGATCTTCGTGGTGCCCGCGCCGCTGCATTGTCGATTGTGCCCTACTCCAGCGGTGCCGCGAAGGCGCTTGGCAAAGTCATCCCGGAGCTGGATGGTCGCTTAACCGGTTACTCGCTGCGCGTACCGGTTCCGGTGGTGTCCATTGTCGACCTGACCGTAACGCTTGAGCGGGATGTTACAGCAGAGGAGGTCAATAATGCGTTTCGTGACGCCGCCGCGACAGGGCCACTGAAAGGGATCCTCGGCTATAGCGATGAACCGCTTGTCTCAAGCGACTATCAGGGTGATCCGCGCTCATCCATCATCGACGGCCTGTCAACGCTGGTGATTGGCGGCAATATGGTCAAAATTCTGGCGTGGTACGACAACGAATGGGGATTCTCTAATCGCCTCGTCGACCTGGCACTGCTAATGGCAAAGCACGAACGTTAATCCCCTGCTCTCACACTCTCTCTAAATCCACGCCAGGCGTGGATTTTTTTATATCTGTCACGTGTTTGTCGCAGTGATAATCGCGCACAACGTCACGCCCCCCATTTTTAGTCGTCACCTAACGATGCTGCTGGGGTGACGCGTTTAAAAACGTTAGCGATAACCCGACAAAATAATAAATCGCCAGCACTTCAACGGTCAGTTTATTAATCAGACAGTTGCGACCATAATAAAATGAGTAATGCGATCTTATTTGAGGATTCCGGCATGATCACCTTTTATCAACTTACAGCCACCCGTCTGCATGGTGAGCCCGTCTCTATGGCCGACTACGCTGGCAAACTGGTTCTGGTGGTCAATACTGCCAGCCATTGTGGTTTCACGCCGCAATATGCAGGCCTCGAAGCGCTTTACAAGAAGTACGCCGCGCAGGGTCTGGTGGTGCTTGGTTTCCCCTGCAACCAGTTCGGTAATCAGGAGCCCGGCGGGGCCGACGAAATCTCGCAAACCTGTCACATCAACTACGGTGTGAGCTTCCCGATATTTGAGAAAGTGGAAGTCAACGGTGCGGCTACGCATCCGGTGTTTCGTTACCTGAAAAACGAATTACCCGGCGTGCTGGGTGGGCGTATCAAGTGGAATTTCACTAAGTTCCTGATCGGGCGTGACGGCAAACCGCTCAAGCGTTTTGCGCCGTTCACTACCCCTGAGAAAATAGAAACCGCGATCCTTGCTGCGCTTAAAGTCTGAGCGCACCTGTCATTCAAACCGTCCCCATTATGCCCCAGCGCACTGTCTGAATAAAAAACACGCTGCAAAATCAACAAAATATAATCAACTTGCTTAATTACTCTGCAATCGCGTGAGTTCAGGAAGAAAAATGCTATTTCCCTCTTGCCTCATTCGGTCTGTGCCGCTAATATTCGTCCCCGTTGTCACCTACAACGTTGCGTTCATAGCTCAGTTGGTTAGAGCACCACCTTGACATGGTGGGGGTCGTTGGTTCGAGTCCAATTGAACGCACCATCTTGCGTCCGTAGCTCAGTTGGTTAGAGCACCACCTTGACATGGTGGGGGTCGGTGGTTCGAGTCCACTCGGACGCACCAAATTATTTCTATGATTTGGTGCTATTTCCCTTCGCTACACCTCATAATTTCTTTTTATTGCCTCCTGTTCGTAACCTTAAGCTTAATCATTACTCCGTATGATGCTGGCACAAAGCGATAGGCCAAAACCTTCTAAACGCTATGCTCAGCGCGTATCATTTATCCTCTTCGCAAACCCTTTTTCGCCAGAGATAGGATACCATGCCCTCTTCCATTCTTCTGTTTGCCGCGGGCAGTTTACGCCTGGCATTTGCCCCTTTAATAAGCCAGTTCTCGCGCCATAGTGGAATAGACGTGAAGGTGGAATATGGTCCGGCCGGTTTATTACGCGAGCGTATTGAAGCCGGTGAACCGTGTGCGCTCTTTGCCTCAGCCAATCGGGAGCACCCGCAACGCCTGCTGGCTTTGCAAAAAGCTGTCCTCACGCAGACCTTTAGCTGGAATCAACTGAGTCTGGTCAGCAACCGAAACGGCGCCTGGCTGGATTTGCTCCGCGACCCAACGCTACGAATAGGTACATCCACGCCCGGCTGCGACCCTTCCGGAGACTATACCTGGGCATTTTTCGACAATATGGATGTACTGGAGCCAGGACTCGGACAACAGCTTAGGGCGCGCGCCATCCCGCTGGTTGGTGGACGTGATACGGTGAAAATACCGTCTGGAGAACTGGCGAGCGCCTGGATCCTTCGCCAGGGACTGGCCGATCTGTTTATCGGCTACGCGCATTACGCGAATACGCTGCGCGCCCAACCCGACGTGCATTATGTAGCTATCCCTGATGAGCACAATATTCGCTGCGAATACCAACTGGCGGTGCTCGACGCATCCAACGAGGTGATGGCGCTGGTTAAATTCATGCTCTCCAACGGCGGTCAGGCGTTTCTTACCGCCGCCGGGTTCTTACCTCTTAACGACGAATAGTAAACAGCGGTGCGATAAACGGCGTCGGGTGGTTCTCTACACTGAGTTTTCGCAGCGGTAAGCCATAGGCCAGGAACAGATTCTCTTCCGTCACAATACTGTCCGTTGGCCCTGCCCGCCATTTTCCTTCGGGGAGCAGCAGCAAAGTATGGGTGGCTATTTGTAACGCATGCAGCGGATCGTGGGTCGAAAAAAGAATGCTGCATCCCTGTAGATGGGCCAGATCGCTGATGAGCTGAAGCACCACCTGCTGATTGGCGAGATCCAGCGCGGAGCACGGCTCATCAAGCAGCAGCGTTTGACACTCCGTCACCAGCGCCCGGGCTATCATCACCAGTTGCTGTTGCCCCCCGGAAAGTGAGCTAAACGAGTGGGAAGCAAGCTGGGCAATATTTAACTGCTCCAGCGCCTGGGTCGCTCTTAGTTGATCCTGCTGGCTGGGTTGCGCAAAAAGCTTCACGTGCTGTGCCCGCCCCATCAGCACCACGTCGCTCACCGTATAAGGAAATGGCAGGTGGCAATGCTGCGCCACAATCCCTATCCCGCCGTCATTTTCAATGCTGCCGTCCAAAGCTGGCAGCGTGCCGGTTAGCGTATCGAGCAGCGTACTTTTACCCAGGCCGTTACGTCCCAGCACAGCCCAGATCTCACCTTTCTGACAACTGAATGTAAGCGGCTCAAATAGCGGCACGCGATACCCATAGGTAAGCGTATTTACACGCAATGCGGCAGGTTTCATGATGTCCCCCGGCGGCTGGAGCGGATGAGTAAAAAAGCAAACAGCGGCGCGCCGAATATTGCGGTGATGATCCCAAGCGGTATCTCCGCGTGCATCAGGGTACGGGCAATATCATCCACCACAATCATAAAACCGCCTCCCATCCAGAAGGCGCACGGCAGTAGACGCCGATGATCAACCCCCACCAGCAAACGCGCCAGATGCGGAATAACCAACCCAACCCAGGCGATACTGCCGCTGACCGCTACCTGAGCGGCGACTAAAAAAGCGCAGCACAGCAAAACGCTGCGTCGCAGAGGAACTACCGCGACGCCTAGCGATCGGGCATCTTTATCATTGAGTGATAACAGGTTTATCCGCCAGCGTAGCTGGTACAAAACTGTCGCAGCGATACCAACTGGAATCGCCAACAGCAGAACTTTATGCCAGTTAGCCGTCGCAAAGCTGCCGAGCAGCCAGAACACGATATTGGGTAACGTTTCTTCGGTATCAGCCTGATACTGAATCAGGCTCACCAGCGCGGCAAAAAAACCACTCAAAATGATACCCGACAGGATCAGCACCAGCGTATTCTCCAGCCCCTGCAGCGCAGCAATGGCATACACCAGGACCAGCGCCGTCAGACCGAAGAAAAACGTTGAACCCATCATCAACCACGGCGACAGGCCGAGCAGAATAGCCAGCGTTCCGCCAAAAGCGGCCCCGGACGTCACGCCAATAATATGCGGGTCGACCAGCGGATTATGAAATACCCCTTGCAGCGTCGCGCCACATAACCCCAACGCACCACCCGCCAGCAGCGCCATCAGAATTCGCGGTAGCCTGACAGTCCAGATAACCTGACCGGCAATCCCTTCAGCGTCGCTATAGTGCATCAGGTGATAAAAGACTTCGCTTAACGACAGCGGATATTGTCCGAGGCACAACGAACCAAGGCCCAGCAACAGGACCGTCGCGATTAAGAGTGGTTGCTGGAGTAAAATGCGCTTACTTAACTGCATCAGGCTGCCAGTTCACACGATAAAAACGCTGATAGTAGTCTTGCGCCTGCGCATCAACATCCACGTCTTTATAGGCGTCCGGGTACAGTTTTTTGGCCATCCACAGCTCACCAATCGCCAACGCTTCTGGCATCGGATAGCCCCAGGCTTTGGCGTACTCAGGCATCAACCAGACGCGATGATTTTTCACCGCATCAATCCCCTGCCAGTTAGGATCGTTTTGGATCTCCGTTACCACCTGCGGGTAGCGATCCTGAACAAAAATTACCTGCGGGTTCCACGCCAATACCTGTTCCAGCGCAACCTGACGGGCGCCTTTTACACTGGCAGCCGCCACGTTTAGCCCACCCGCGTGCTGCATCATGAGTCCCGTGTACTTCCCGGAACCGTAAGTCATCAGGTCGGGGTTAGCCATATAAATACGGACTTTTTGCGCATCCGGGATTTTTGCGACCGGCGCATTGAATTTTGCCCGCGCCGCAAAAACGTAGTCGATCAACGTCTCAGCTTGCGGTTTGCGCCCCACGACGTCCGCAATCAGGCGAATCCCCTGCTTTAACCCTTCGTTGTAGACCTGCTCTTCATCTGCCATGGTCGGGTTCATTTTATTCTGTTGCCCGGCTGCATCCTTGCGCAATGAGATTGCCACGACCGGAATACCGGCGTTCTGAATCTGCTGGATCATCTCCGCAGGCGCATAGTTGGCGACAAAAACCACCTGTGGATGAATCGCCAGTAGGCTTTCGATATTCACGCTGGTGAGATCGCCCGGCGTCGGCAATGTGGTAATTGCCGGCATAAAGCGCGCAAACTCAGGCCCGAGCTGTTTTTTCCAGCTCGACATCACGCCAATAATGTCCTGCTGAGCATTAAGCTGGACCAGAATATTCAGCGTCTGGTGTTGCAGCACGACCACTTTGTCGACGTGGTCCGGAATCGTGACCTGACGACCAAGCTGGTCGGTGATCGTACGGTCGGCCTGGGCAGAAAACGCAAACAACATGCTGGCGCATACCAGCACAAAAGAGCGGAAAGTTAACATGGGATACCATCTGGATAGCGGAGTAAAAACGATGTGTATTAAATTATATAACGATATAACAGGCAACCCATTCGCGATAAATACCGCACGACACACGAGGAAGATCAATTTATGCCGACAAAAAAGCCGACGGTGATGACCACCGTCGGCTGTGGGTAACACTAGGACTAACGGATTATTTGGTTGCCGCTTTAATGATATCGAGCGCTTTGGCGAACTGATCCTGCGGGATCGTCAGCGGATAAAGGAAACGAATAACGTTGCCATACTGACCGCAGGTCAGCAGCAGTAATCCTTGCTCAAGGGCTTTCTTCTGCACGCGTTGTGCGGCGGCTGCGTTGGGTTCTCCCGTCGCTGCATCACAGAATTCAGCGGCGATCATAGAGCCTAAGCCGCGCACTTCGGCCAGTTCAGGACACCCGGTTTGCGCGTCAGTCAGAGTGGCGCGCAATTGTTCGCCAAGAGCTGCCGCACGCTGGCACAGCTGTTCATCACGAATAATATCCAGCACCGCATGAGCTGCCGCAATTGACAGCGGGTTTCCGGCGTAGGTTCCGCCCAGACCACCCTGCGCAGGCGCATCCATAATTTCAGCTTTGCCCACGACGCCAGACAGCGGCATGCCGCCTGCAAGGCTTTTTGCCATAGTCATCAGGTCAGCTTTGTCAGCGTAGTGGTCCATCGCAAACAACTGGCCCGTACGGGCAAACCCGCTTTGCACCTCATCGGCGATCATCACGATGCCATGCTCGTCGCAAATACGGCGGATGGCAGCCACAAACTCCGGCGGCGCCACCACGAAGCCCCCTTCACCCTGGACGGGCTCGAAAATAATCGCCGCGACCTGAGTGGGATCGATATCGGCTTTAAACAGGCGCTCAATCGCTTTGATGGAGTCCGCCGTAGAAATCCCCTGCAACTCGCAAGGATACGGTGCGTGGTAAACGGAGCCAGGGAACGGGCCGAACCCTTTTTTATACGGCGCCACCTTGCCGGTTAACGCCATCGTCATGTAGGTACGCCCATGAAAACCGCCGCCAAAAGCAATAACGCCAGGACGGCCGGTATGTGCGCGCGCAATTTTCACCGCATTTTCGACCGCTTCAGCCCCGGTGGTGAAGAATGTGGTTTTGCGCTTGCCGTCGATTGGCGCAACGGCGTTGATTTTCTCCGCCAAAGACACATAGCTTTCGTACGGGACAATCTGATAAGCCGTATGGGTAAAAGCCTGCAGTTGCGCTTCGACTGCCTGCACCAGGCGAGGATGACGGTGTCCGGTGTTCAGCACGGCAATCCCGGCGGCAAAATCAATGTACTGATTGCCTTCGATATCGGTAATTGTGCTGTTTTCTGCTGACTGGGCATAAAAATCACACATTACACCCACGCCACGCGGGGTGGCATCCAGACGACGTTGTTGCAGGTTTTTATTGTTCATTCTCTACACCTTGTCCATTAATACATTTAGGTTGAATTACCCTTTAAATTTAGACGCCATCTGGTACTTTAATCGAGAGCCAAATCGTTTTATTTTAAGGATCCAAATGCGTTCACTTGCCGGAGATGTGATCAAGCAGGCATTTAGCCAGCAGACCGATGAAAAGCTGCATCGTCGCCTGTATGCCGCCATCTGCAGTTGCATCCTCGAAGGTAGCCTGAAACCGGCGACCCGAATGCCTCCGTCGCGTGATCTGGCAGGCGAACTGACGCTATCGCGCAATACCGTCCTGCGGGTTTACGAGCAATTGCAGGCCGAAGGTTATATTTCTGCGCGCACCAGCAGCGGCACATTTGTCACCGACAGCGTGCTGGACAATCTCGACCTGCGTCCCCACAAAAAGCCCGTTGCCGCCACACTGGAGGATCACACCCGCTTATCTGCCCGCTGCCTTGAGCTGCTGGGCCATGCCAGCGCCAGCCCCCGTCAATGGGGCGCATTTATTCCAGGCGTACCTGATGTGGAGCATTTCCCTCACCGGGTGCTCAAAAAAATTCAGGATCGGCTGGCGAGACGGTTACGCCCGGAGTTTCTCACGTACGATGCCGCAGGCGGCGTGACTGAGCTGAAAGAAGCGCTGGCAGACTATCTGCGCACCGCACGCGGGGTACGGTGTTCACCGGCGCAAATTCTGATTACTGAAGGTATTCACCAGGCGCTGGATCTGGTGACCCGGACGCTATGCAACCCGGGGGATAACGCCTGGATTGAGGAGCCGGGCTACTGGGGAATCAAAAATATTCTGCGCATCAATGCGGTTAACTTTTCGGCGATCCCGGTTGATGAACAAGGTATGGTGCCGCCAGAGGCTGGCGAATCCGCGCCAAAGCTGATTTTTGTGACACCGTCACATCAATATCCGCTCGGTTCGGTAATGAGCCTCAACCGCCGTCGGGCACTACTCTTTCGCGCACGTGAAACGCGAAGCTGGATAGTGGAAGATGACTACGACAGCGAATTTCGCTTTTCCGGCCAGCCAATTCCATCATTGCAGGGACTGGAAGAAGAGACGCCGGTCATCTATATCGGGACATTCAGTAAAACACTCTACCCCGCACTGCGGCTCGGTTATGTGGTACTGCCCAAACCGCTCGCCGCGCCGCTGAAGAAGGTTCATAACGACCTCTATCGTGGTGGACATTTGCTGATTCAGGCAGCGCTGGCGGAGTTTATCCGCGAGGGTTACTACGCGGCGCACATTCGTAAAATGCGCCAGTTGTACAGTCGTCGCCGCCAGACGTTGGTAGAGCTTATCAGTCGCCAGTTGGGCGAGCAGTATCTTGGCTCCTTCAGCAGCAACGCCGGGTTACATATGATTCTACAGTTGCCCGTCGGGAGCGATGACGTTGTCATTGCCCAACAGGCAAATGCGCAAGGGTTGCTGGTGCGCCCGCTGTCTCGCTATTACGTGAATGAAGAGAAACGCAGCGGCCTGCTGCTGGGATTTGCCAGTATTGAAGAGCATGAAATGGCGTCGGCGTTTACCCGACTGGTGGGTATTATCAGAGTAAACGCCGTTTAAGCACTGCCGGATGGCGCTGCAAGCACCTTGTCCATCCGACATGCTGTTTAATGTGACGCTTTTTTAATCCCTGCCAGGTCCTCCTGGCTTACTTCGCCATTCCCTTCTCCCCAACTTTTACGCACGTAATTAATCACGTCGCGCATTTCGTTGTCGCTTAACATGCCACCGTAAGCCGGCATCTTAAAGGAGACGCTGCCACGCGTTGTCGGTGTTTCTGCGCCGTGGGCAATCACTCTGAATAGCGGCGTCGGGTCATCAACCATCACCAGCGGATTGTTGATCAACGAAGGTGCGTTATCATCCGTACCTTTCCCCTCCAGACCGTGACAGGTTGAGCAGTAACGGTTATAGGTCACTTTGCCCGCCTCGGGTGAATTCGACCAGGACATCGTAGTTGCCGCTGCGCGCACCGTTTCAGGCTTCTCGCTTTTCAGGCTCAGCAGATATTGCGCGATCGCCGTGGCATCGTCATCGGTCAGATACTGTGTACTCTGCGTGACGACTTCTGCCATCGAACCTGAAACCGCGGCATGCTTGCTTTTACCGGTCAGCAACAGCGATTTTAATTCCTGCTCAGACATTCCCGTGCCGCGCAGCGAAGGTGCATACCAGCCGTCGATCATCGCGCCGCTCAGGTACTCGGCATCAGCATTGGTATACGCTTTTTCGTTCATCGCCATGCCTCTCGGGGTATGGCAAGAACCGCAGTGTCCGGGACCTTCCACCAGATAAGCGCCCCGTTTTACCAACGCAGCGTTGTCATCCGTTTTCGCACGCTCTACAGCCGTCGCTGGCGCGTCGGTAAACAGCCAGTTCCAGATATGCAGCGGCCAGCGGGCGGAGAGTAGCCACGGAATGGCATTCTCTTTATTGGGCTGCGCAGAGGGGGTGACATCATGCATAAAATAGCGATACAACGCCTGTACATCGTCATCAGAAAGTTTCGCGTAAGAGGGATAAGGCATGGCCGGATATAACGGATGACCATCTTTAGCAATTCCCTGACGTACGGCCTTGTCAAAATCCTCGTATGAGTAATTACCAATACCCTGGGTCTTGTCTGGGGTAATGTTGGTCGAATAAATATCCCCTACCGGAGTAGGAAACTTTTTGCCACCCGCCATCGCCGCCCCCCCTTCGGTGGTATGACAGGCCACACAGTCAGAGATACGGGCGATATATTCGCCATTAGATTCCGCTGCACTCACAGAGGCGGTAAACAAACAGGCGGCAAGAACGGTTACGTTACGCATAGATCACCCCATATCCTTGAGTTCATTAACCGCACGCCATGCCTGGTCGATGGCCGTATGGGCATAAGCGCCCCAGTCAGAATCGGAATTAGCGATGGCAATGCGACCAACTGGCTGACGCGCCCGCTCGATAATTTCTGGCATTTTATCCATATCATCGAACAACGCGTTGGCGTAATACGCATAGCCATGCGCCCAGCGGTTAACCGTAATGGCGGAGATATCGCGTTGATTATCAAAGCCCGTTGAGCCAAACATTTCCTGTAACTGGGAGCGAATCATCTCCTCATGCGTCGCAAATGTGGTCCCCAGTAAATACGCTCGCCCAAGACGGAATTGCTCTCTAGCCGACAGATTACTGCCCGGATAAGTAGGCACATAGACCATGTGAATGACCATCGGTTCGTCCGGTGAGGCCGGGTGTTGATACCCGCCGATGCTGACCGGATAGTCGAGCTTAATCCGGCTGTATGGTGCCGCCGGAGAGTAAAATTCATGCACGCCAAGCTGTTTGAACGCCTGCCAGTTTTTGACCACCACGTTGGTGTACACCAGCGGTGCCTTCACGTTCAGTTTGAGATCCGCCTGCTGCTGTTCCGGCATCTCAGGCACCAGATACGGGATCATCATGTTATAGCCCGCCATGATGGTGTTTTTACCGCGCACGCGATGCATTTTGCCGTCACGCAGATAGGTCACCACCACGCCATCCTTTGTGTTGGCCGCATTAATCACCGTGCTATTCAGACGCAAGCGCGTGGTGTTTTCCGGCAGATCCAGCTTTTCGTAATGCAGTCTGGCAAGGACAGAGTCTTCCATCGTGTTACCCGGTAGCGCATCCGGCAGCATATACCTGACTAACAGTCGGGCCAGCCCGGCGTTACCGTCAGGGAAATGGTAAACATACGGCTCTTCGAGGTCGGCCAGCGACTCGCCGTCCAACGGCGGTATTCCCAGCGCCTCCATGCCGGGTAATGCGCACGCCCTGGCATCGCTACAGGAAATGCCTTCAATGCCGATGGCAAAGAAGTCATTAGAACGCTGCTGAAAATAGAGCAGCGCCATTTTGCTCAAACCAACTTTTGTGGCCAAAAATTCACTGTAGCTGTGGGTATCCAGCCATTCCATTTTCTCATCGACCGTCATGCCCGGAAGATAGTCGCCAGGATGGACGTGCAGGTCGATCAACGCCTTTCGGTCGTGCTCACTTAGCGGAAAATCATTGATAAAGTCTTCAATTTTACGGCCATTGAGCCTGTTCGGCGGGATATCATCAGATACCGCGCGCCCCGGATCGCCGCTGACGATTTTTGTCTCGCCAAAATTCTTTTTGTCGAAGAACACGCCACGACTGAGCTGCCAGTCGGGGTAGAAGTTTACGTCAAAGCTCTCTTTTAACCGCGTGACGCTGACGCCCACGGTTTCCATCAGTTTTTGCACCTCAGGGCTGAAATTGTGCGCGGGCGACTGGAATGCTTCGCTGCCGCCATAGCCGAGTAATTTCTTACCTGAGCTCGTAAATTCGTTACGTTTGGCGTGCCCGCCAAAATCGTCATGGTTATCGAGGATCAGGATCCGGCTATTTTGACCGGCAAGCTGGCGCCAGAAACAACCGGCAGCCAGCCCGCTAATACCGCCGCCCACAATCACCAGATCGTACTCTTCCTCAACGGGCAGAGCGTTTAAATCAAAATGTTTATGCTCGCGGCCTACTGCATGCGCCATTTCAAACGATCCAGGATGATTACCCCGCAGCCCCGTCAGCCCTGGCGGATAATAATTTCCATCTATAAATGCGTTTCCCTTTCCTGCCGCCCTGACCCATTCCAGCGGGGTAAGCCCCGCCGCAATAGTCACCGCGACGCCGTTGAGAAAATCACGTCTGGTAATTGCCATTAACTTTTTTCCTTATTGCTACACACTGCCCTAAATACGACACAAATAAGAGATGTCCCCCTTCATAGTAATAAAGGGGTACAGCCGACTATTTCCCTGGCTTTAACTCTTCATCCAGTTTTTTAGAATCATAATAATCACCCTGCCAGGTGATTTTACCTGCTTTAACATGAATATAGCTGACACCTTCAAATTTTATCGGATTATTTGTCGGCGGACTCCCTGCCCATTCACCACTATTTTTGCCAGAAAACTCCCAACGAAACGCCACGGTATCTTCGTCGTAAACGGGTTTGCCGACCATTTTCCAGCTCAGATCTGGCACCGCCTTAATAAAGGCACCGATAACCTCTTTTTCAGCTTTTTCTCTGCCATTTATCGGTTCGCCAGCGGCGGCATCATAATAGACTGCGTCATCAGCAAGATATTGCGCGGCTCGCGAAGCATCGTGTGCATTCCAGGCCGCCATGTACTCTTTAACGGTATTCAGCGATGTGCTTTCTGCCAGGCTATAGCCCGAGAACATCACGAATGAAAGCACCGCTATGTTTAATGTTTTCATCGACATCCTCTCTATTCAGAAATGTCACACATGATATGTTTCACCCGAGTATATTCTTCGAGCGAATAGGATGAGAGATCTTTGCCATAACCCGATTTTTTGAACCCGCCGTGCGGCATTTCGGCGCACAGAGGAATGTGATTGTTAATCCACACGGTGCCAAAATCGAGGTCAATGCTGAAGCGCTGTGCGCGACCATGGTTACTGGTCCAGACGCTGGCGGCCAGACCATATTCCACATCATTCGCTTTGTGTAGACCCTCTTCATCAGTCGAAAACGGCTGAATAGTCATTACCGGTCCAAATACTTCATGCTGAATAGCTTCGTCATGTTGATGCAATCCGGAGACGATCGTCGGCTCAAAATAGAAGCCCGGACCTGGCCCGGCACGCCCACCCGTTTCAATTTTTGCATGTGCCGGTAAACGCGCAATAAAGCCTTTCACCTGCTCCAGTTGGTTTTTACTGTTCAATGCGCCATATAGCGCAGCCTGATCCGCTGGCGCTCCAAATTTAATACTCTTCGTTTTCTGAACCAGCTTTTCCAGGAATTCAGCGTAGATGGATTGTTCGACCAGAATACGCGTAGCCGCCGTGCAATCCTGGCCGGCATTGAAGAAGCCTGCCGTGGTGATCGTCGCGATCGCCTTGTCCATATCTGCATCAGCAAACACCACCGCAGGCGCTTTCCCGCCCAATTCCAGATGCGCCTTGGTCAGGTTCGCCGCTGCCGAAGCCGCAACCTGTAGACCCGCGCGGACCGAACCGGTGATTGAAACCAGTGAGGCCTTCGGGTTTGAAACCACCAGCGAACCGGTACTGGCTTTACCTAATACGACGTTAAACGCCCCTCTTGGGAACAACGGCGCGGCCAGTTCAGCTAACAGCAGCGTGCTGACCGGCGTGGTGTCGCTGGGTTTTAATACGACCGTATTGCCTGCCGCCAGCGCTGGCGCAATCTTCCATACCGCCATCATGAACGGGTAGTTCCATGGCGTGACTTGTCCAACGATACCCAGCGGTTCACGGCGGATAGTCGAGGTAAACCCGGCGGAATATTCTCCTGCCGCTTTCCCTTCAAGACAGCGCGCCGCACCGGCAAAAAAGCGGATGGCATCGCAGGATGCCGCGATCTCTTCCTTCTCAATAAAATGGCGAAGCTGACCGGTCTCCTGACTCTGCGCGTTCACCAGCCGCTCAACGTTTCGTTCAATCTCATCTGCCAGTTGCAATAACGCCTTTTGCCGCTGTGCCGGCGTCGATTTTCGCCAGATGCTAAACGCCGCCTCCGCCGCCGAGTAGGCCTGCTCCACCTCTTCCGCATTGGCGTTGGGTGATAATGCGTACGTTTCGCCGTCGACCGGACTCACCAGTTCGAAGGTATCTTCGCTACGACCTGCTACATATTGCCCATTGATAAAATGCTTCAGGGTTTTCATGTCTGTCTCCTGCCCGTTAATACATAAAGAATCTTATGTAATATATATATTGTAAAAGATTTTCAAATGCGCAACATTGACACTATGATAAGCCTCGCATTTTTAACTTAATTTTTACATTTTCGAGATAAGGCTTTTCATCGTGAGCCAACGCGTTTGCTCAGCTCATCATAAGGTTATCGGGACACACATCCGCTTGTGCAGTGACGTTGCGCATAGGCATGTAAAATAACTCGGCCATTCTTACCTTCCTTGCCTGACGGGCATGTGTTAAAAATGGTCGTTGTTTCAGGGAATTGAGTGCAGAAAAGATTATGATTACTCACGCGGTCATATTTGCGCCTATCGGGCAGGTCAGTCGTTCAGACCAGATAGTGCAGCGCCTGTCAAACGCCATTATCACGGGGTTGCTGGAGCCAAAAGAACAGCTCCCCAACGAAACTGATTTGGCAAAGATGATGGGTGTCTCACATATCACTATCAGAGAAGCGCTAAACACGCTTCGGGCTAATAATCTTATCCATACGGTTCGTGGTCGTAATGGCGGGAGCTTCGTTTGCGAAAATATTGATGGCAAAAACAGCGCCCTGCATCCGTTCAAAGCGATCAGTACGGATTATCTTTCTGACCTGGGCGAAATGCATTGCGCCATTATCAGCCATAGCGCAAGGCTGGCTTCCAGACGGATGACCGGCGCGGATATCGCCAAATTTCGCGAGTTTGTTGAGGTGCTCAGCAAGGCAAACTCACCAGAGCTGATGACCCAGGCCGATATGCGCTGTCTACTGGCGATAGCTGCCAGTTCACATTCGGCGCGACTGGCCAATCAGGAGCTGCAGGTCCAGGCTGAATGGGCATCGCTGGTGGCGATACTTTATCGCGCAGACAACATTCATGCCGAAATTATTGCGCTTTACTCGGCACTGGCCGATGCGCTGGCAGCTCACAACGAGGCAGAATCCGTGCAGCTTGCCACACGGATCATCGACACGTTTACCTATTACCTTATTGAAAAAAAGCTGAAATATAACTCGAACTGACAATCAGTGAAGGCAGGACAGACAATGAGCTCTTCGACATCCTTAAGCGCATTAATTCGTAAGATTGATGATATTACCGCCTCTACCGTAGATTCTACCGTTGCGCTGGCGAGGAGCATCCATGAGGCGATTTCCGGGGTGCAAAAGGCCTCAGCAGAAGTTGTCCTCGATCCATCGGTGAGATCTACCGTTCAGCAACACATCAAGCGCACCCTCAGTAACAATCATTACTGTTCAGGGGCCGGGTTCGCCAGCCATATTGAGAGCACTGCCACCACAAAAGAGTATTGGCTGCTGGAATGGTGGTATAAGAAAGATAATGGTTTGAGTCAGGCGCACCTCGATTTAGATCAGGCCACCCAGCAACGTCTGGATTTCAGAACCTTCGAGTGGTTTAAGCACTCACCTCCGGCAGGAAAAGCCTATATCCACGGTCCCTACGTCGACTATATCTGCAATATTTCCTACACCCTGACCTCGGCAGTGCCGATCTACTACAACGATCAGTTTCTTGGCGTTGCCGCCGTCGATCTGCTGGTCAGTCAGATTGAGGCCGAACTGCTCTCCTGCGCTCATCCTGACTATGTCATTCTGACCAATCTAGAAAACAGAATTATCTTTTCCAGTTGGCCACGTTTTCGCGTGGGTGAATTACTCTCTCCCGCAAACAGTACCGTTGTTTATCAGAGCGACTACTTTATCCTTTATCACTATCAAAACTAAGGGCCCGAAGGCCCTTAGTGTTTAGTTATCCTGCCCCATATTCAGCTTGTTAGCGTAGGCAATGGCGTCGTTTTCCGGTGCCGCAGAGCGACCAAACGGTCGGGTCAGGAACATATAGATAAGCCCGGAGCCAACGACAATCGCCAGGCCGAACAGTACCGTCCAACGGTCGATAAAATCGCTGCTGTCTGCCGGTTGCGCCAACAACCAGATCCCACACAATCCATAGGCTAGCGCCAGCACGTTCACAATCACGCCCCAACCGCCAATGGTCCACTCCCCGGCCGGTTTCCAGCCTTTCAGGCGCTGGCGCAGTGCGGCAAGCACAACCATCTGGAACGAGATATAAATACCGATGACGGCAAACGCGGTAATACGCGACAGATTGTCTGGCTGGAAATAGACCCAAACGCAGATGATGACTGGCAGCAGACAGCTAACAACCATCGCATTATCCGGAACGCCATTTTTAGAGATCTTTGACATCCACTCACTTCCCGGCAGCATTCTGTCGCGGGAGAAAGAAAAGATAAGACGGCTTAACGCAGCCTGCAGAGACAAAATGCACGACAGCATCGCCACAATCGCGACGATGATAAAGATAGTTGCGCCAGTTTCACCAAGAGCTTCATTAAGGATGGCCGGAATCGGGTCAGACGTTTTGCCATTCACGATACTGACCAGATTTGGTGAAGCCAGGAGGTATCCCATGACGGAAATAATCGCCGAAATCGCACCAAATACGATGCTTAAAATCATCGCAACCGGGATCTTTTTACTTGGATTCTGTACCTCTTCCGCAACGTTACCGCAGGCCTCAAAGCCAAAGAACATAAACAGCCCCATCAGCGCGGCAGACATAAATGCGGTGGAATAGCTGCCGTCATGCGCCAGCACGCCCATCGAATCAAAAATTACGGAGAATGGCTGCGAACGGTGGAATATCAGCAGATAAATTCCCAGCGCAATCACGCTAACGATTTCACACCAGAAGCCAATTTTTGCGACCCGAGCCAGATTTTTAGTCCCGGACATATTAACAGCCATCATCAAAAGCAGCAGCAGGACGGAAGTCGCCAACATAGTGGCTGGCGTCTGACCATAGTGGAAGAGCGACTCAACAAATGTTGAAGTATATTCCGCGATTGACGTAATGGTGACCACCAGTGCCCACAGGTAAATCCAGGCAGCGATCCACGCATATTTCTTGCCCCATAACCTTCTGGCCCACGGATAAAGCCCGCCGGTTATCGGATACTGGGAAGCCACCTCACCAAACACCAACGCCACTAAAAGTTGTCCACATGCGACGATTAAAATCCACCAGACTGCGGGCGGCCCCGCCAGCGTTACGGCCAGTGCAAACAGCGAATAGACGGCGGTAAGCGGCGAAAGGTAGGTAAAACCCAACGCAAAATTTGAAATAAGACCGATCGAGCGATTGAACTGTTCTTTGCCATCTTTTTGAAAATTATCGTTTTTCTTATCAGGTGTCTGTTCCATATAGCTTTCTCTTTTGTGGAATAGTCGCAGGGTTGAACAATTAATGTATAAAAGATATTAAGTTATATGTATAGTGATTTTGTCGCTAATTTGTTAAAAATGATCGCGCATCACGTTAATGAAAAGGTGGGAGTAGAACAGTCGAGGGCACAAGCATTTTTCGGTATTTACGCTTCACGGTTCTTTAGCAATGGCGAACTGTTGGTCAATTGACGGGTAAACAGGCACCACGAATTGAGTTCGACGCTAAGTAGCAAGAATCGCTGCTGTTAAGCAACATTTTTGCAATATAATAATGTGATGTTAAACGCTGAACCTGAGCAGGTGAATGATGGAAATTGATCTCGATAATCTGGTCTTTGATGGACTGGAAGAAGCGCAAGAGCGTAATGCTGAACGTCTGGAAGATGCTGACAAGAAAGCGCAGGACATTATTGCTGATAATGACTGCGGCGACGCCTGTAAAATCTGATTTCCAAACCGGCGCAATGCCGGTTTTTTTTACCGCCAGACTATGCCCCTCCTCTTATCTACATATCCCATCGCGTTTACCCATTGTTAACACCGCTTTCACTAATAACATTTTGTAAATAGATAAGAATTTTTTCTTATTTTGTCCTGAACGTAAGTTATGGGAGCGTAAAAAGCACAAACCAAAAACGACAGGGATTTACATCATGATGGCAACGAAAACTTACCGCGCTAAAAAAACATTGCTGGCACTTGGCGTGCTGCTGGCCACCGGCATTGCCGCCTCGCAGGCTCAGGCTGACCAACTGGCCGATATCAAAGCCGCAGGTGTAGTAAAAGTTGCGACATTCGACGCGAATCCGCCGTTTGGCTCCATCGATGCAAAAACGCATAAGATTGTCGGCTATGACGTGGATTTTGCTGAAGCGCTGGCGAAATCCCTCGGCGTAAAACTGGAACTGGTAGCGACTAATCCGGCAAACCGCATTCCGTTATTACAATCCGGTAAAGCCGATTTAATCGTGGCGGATATCACGATTACGCCTGAGCGGGCGCAGGTCATTGACTTCTCCGTCCCCTATTTTGTTACCGGGCAGCAGTTCCTGGTACCGGCCAAATCCCCGGACCAGCTCGATGCATACAGCAAAGCGCGAATCGGTGCGGTGAAAGGCACTACCGGTGAGCAGGCGTTACATCAGCGCTTCCCGCAGTCGCGTGTGCTGGCCTACGACGATATTCCACTGGCGTTGACCGCGCTACGCAATGGCAATGTTCAGGCCATCA
The DNA here is from genome assembly GCF_013784065.1 of Citrobacter sp. RHBSTW-00599. Taxonomy (NCBI): domain Bacteria; kingdom Pseudomonadati; phylum Pseudomonadota; class Gammaproteobacteria; order Enterobacterales; family Enterobacteriaceae; genus Citrobacter; species Citrobacter sp. RHBSTW-00599. The sequence continues at coordinate 2,811,242 of NZ_CP056717.1, forward strand.
CCCAGGACAGTACGATTCTGGCCGGTCTATTAAGCGGTGCGCCGGATAAAGCAGATTTCAAAATTCTGCCTGATCTGTTGAGCAAAGAAGAGATCGGCGTGGGAGTGAAAAAAGGTGAGCCAGCGCTGTTAAAAGCCGTCAATGATGAGCTTTTGAGGCTGGAATCTACCGGGCAGGCGGCAAAAATTTATGATGTCTGGTTTGGCCCTGAAACCAAAAATCCGCAACCCCGCGCCTTTAAAATAGAAGCGAAGTAATATGCTCTCAGCCCTGTTTCATCGTTGTGCAGTTTCCGCGGCGGATTTTAACCATTTGCGCCAGGCAAGCGTCGAACTGCGCAATGTCATCAAACAGTTTGACACTCACACCGTACTTAACGGCGTCAGCCTGTCAGTTGAACCCGGTGAAGTGGTGACTATTCTGGGCCCTTCTGGCTCGGGAAAATCCACGCTTATACGCCTTATCAACCAGCTTGAGTCGCTCAGCGGTGGCGAGATTTTCATTGATGACAAACCAATTAGTCAGTTGCGCGGGGCTGCATTACGCCAGTTACGCAGCCGTATCGGTTTCGTTTTTCAGCAATTTAATCTCTATTCGCATCTGACAGCGCATCAGAACATCTCGCTGGCGCTGGAATATGTTCACGGCTGGAACAAGGCGGCAGCCGCGCGTCGGGCACTCGAATTGCTGGATCAGGTGGGACTGGCAGAAAAAGCGAGCGCCTATGCCGCACAGTTGTCTGGTGGGCAGCAACAGCGCGTGGCCATCGCCCGCGCGCTGGCCTCATCGCCACAAATCCTTCTGTTTGATGAGCCCACCTCCGCGCTGGATCCGGAAATGATCGGCGAGGTATTACAGGTGATGAAAAACCTGGCCCACAGCGGTATCACCATGATCGTCGTGACCCATGAAATGCATTTTGCCCGTGAGATTGCCGATCGCGTGGTATTCATCGATGGCGGAGAAATTCTTGAAGTGGCCGCGCCGGAGGATTTTTTCACCCGGCCACAGCACCCGAGAACCCAGCGTTTCCTGAAAAAAGTGCTCGACCCGTTACACCAGGAGTCATCGCTATAATGCTTGCAATGGACTGGCAGGGAGTGCTGAGCGGGCAACCTCTGCAATGGATTATTTCCGGTTTTCTCACCACGCTCTGGGTGACACTGGCAGGTGTCGTACTCGCCACGCTCATTGCCATCTTCCTACTCGGCCTGCGTCTGACGGGCCATCGCTTCAACAAAGCGGTGGTCAGTGTATGGGTTTCGGTGTTTCGCAACACGCCTTTACTGGTGCAACTGATGTTCTGGTATTTTGCCGCATGGAACTGGCTGCCCCGCAACGTCATTACCTTCATCAATGCAGAGCATCCCTGGTCTATTCTGCCAGGCGATGTCTGGTGGTTAACACCAGAGTTTATCTGTTCAGCATGGGGGCTGGGCGTATTTACCTCGGCATTTTTGGTCGAGGAGATCGCCTCTGGTTTACAGGCGGTTTCTGCCGGACAACGTGAGGCTGCCGTGGCGCAGGGTTTTTCATCCTGGGCGACGTTTCGTCACATTCTGCTTCCTCAGGGACTGGCGAACGCCTGGCAACCCATTGTTGGGCAATACCTTAACCTGATGAAACTTTCCTCGCTTGCCAGCGGTATTGGATTTGCTGAGCTAACCTACCAGGTGCGGCAAATTGAGAGCTACAACGCGCACGCGCTGGAAGCCTTTGCTGTTGGCACTGCGCTCTATCTGTTCACCGGCATCGTTCTGGGTATGCTGCTTACGCGTCTTGGCCCACGGCCTGCATCGGGTAAATCGTCCAAGGTTAAAACGCGTATCTTCAGCGTCAGGAGCATACTGCATGATCGCTAACATTTCGGTCATTACCGACAATCTTGATTATCTCCTGTGGGGACGGGTGGCGGATGGACAACCCGGCGGCGTTCTGCTCACGTTGTTGATGGCTCTCGGCGCGGCGCTGCTGGCCTTGCCTGGTGGGATAGTTCTTGCCTGCTGCGCCTGGCGTTTTCCTGGCACGGTTCGCAACGGGTTGTTTATCTGGGCGGAGTTTATTCGCGGCATTCCGCTAATCTTTGTGATTTTCTGGATGTGGTATTTGCTACCCATGCTGACCGGAAGCGATCTCCCCGGAGCCGTTACCGTGACGCTGGCGCTGGCATGGTTCACCGCCGCCTCGGTCATGCACTCAGTGTATGCAGGAATTAGCGCGCTGCCTGGCGGGCAATATGATGCTGCCGTGGTTCAGGGTTTTCGCCCGTATCAGGCCCTGTGGCTTATCTTATTGCCGCAGGTGCTGCGTAACGTACTGCCATCGCTGACGGGGATTTTTATTGGATTACTGAAGGACACATCGCTGGCGTTTATCGTTAACGTGCCGGAACTCACAACGGTTGCGGGTCAGGTTAACAGCCGGGTACAAATCTATCCGGCAGCCATTTTTATTTTTACGGGACTGGTCTATTACCTACTGTGCCTGAGTCTGGAGAAAATCACCCAACGCCGCTTCGCGTTAAAATGAGATCACGGCTCAACATTCCACAAACTGGTGGTCTTCGTTGAGCCGATATTTCACGCCCGCCCGAATGTTATTTTCCCCCTCAACGGCAAGCGCAAAACGCATTCTCTCGCCATCGTGATAGGCTAGCGCCGCGCAGCCGCCGGGACCGAGTATTATCGAATCGACAACACCGGTACTGGCAACAACGGCGTTCTCTCCGCTGGCAATAATGTGGATGTTGTCGGCGCAGTTGGCGATTTTAGACTCTGCGCCAAAACAGGCCAACTGAGTTAAATCACCACCGCAAGCAATCCGATTTCTGTCGCCGAGCGAACTGATGCGTACGCGCATGCCGGTACTGGCGATACGCGTCCCGTCACCCACGCTACTGATACGTGCCGAATTTCCCGCAACCGCAATTCGCCCGCGATCGCCTGAACTGCCGATATGCGCGTTATAGCCTACGCTACCAATACGTGCGCTGTAACCTGCGCTGGCGATCTGTGCGGCATACCCGGCGCTGGTGATTTTAACGTTATCGCCTGCACAACTGAATCGGGCATTATCTTCCGCACTCGCCAGCGGAGGGCTGATTTCCCCCGCCGTTTGCACACGGGAAATATTCCCCATCGCGCGAATATCCTGCTGGGCAAAACTCGCCTCTTCCCGCCATTTTGACCAACCGTATTCCACCAGGCTATTTGCCCAGTCTGTATACCCATCCCGCTGGAGCGCACGATGGACATCAGCATAGCTTCCGCCAGTTGGAAACGCGCGTAGAAACCAGCGATACATTACGGGCCCAACGCGCCAGGCCCGTAAGTCACTTCGCGTAATCATCATCGCTTAATGCCGGTGATAGCCATCCACCATACACTTGAAGGTTTCGCCCGGCGTACGACCTGTCGTGCAGAGATAAAGATGCCCAAAAATGAAAAACAGACTGATTATTGCCAGCGCGAAGTGCGCCTGGAGCAACCAGTAACGCACGCCGGGGAACAGGTCACCGACAACCGTCGGATAGAGCGATAACAACCCTGAGATCAGCAGCAGTGGCAGTAAGCCGTACATCACGCCAACATAGGCCGCCTGCTGTAGCGGGTTGAATTTACAACGCTTTGATGCCGGGAATGGGTGTGACTCGCCCTGCATAATGCCAAACAGGTAAAAACGCGTTTGTATTTGCGCTCGTCCGATCCAGCCCTGACGTTGAATAATATAGTGATGCCCGTTGCCGCCAATCAGATTGATCAGGACAAAGCCAATCCAGCAGGCAAGCAGCAAAAAGCCGCAGACCTCATGCACGGTAAGCAGGCTTTTCATCACCGACGCACTGACAGCGGAGAAGTGATTGACCAGGCCACTGACCAGAAGTAGCAGAAATAGCAGCGCATTCGACCAGTGCCACAAACGAACGGCCTTCGAGTATAAATAGACTTTCTCACCGTGCCCTGCCGACACTTTATGCGCGGCCCGAAAGCGCAGCATGGCGTGTAGCGCCAGCACCAGCCACATCCCCACCAGCATTAACCCGGCGATGACCAACCACACAGGCCAGTAGTCCGGTGAAAACAGGGGAACATACTGCGCAAGCTGGGCGTGAAACTGTTCGGCATTCTGCGACGCGTTCATACATTTTCCTTTTTAATCAAATGTTGACCGAACCGACGATACAGATGGGGTTTCCCGGCGCCTGCAAGTTGATGCTCGTAATACTTATTTTCTCTCAACCAGGTCTGAATTTCCGGGCTATCTTCGCGACCAAAAATCAGCGCATGTTCCGGGCAGGCGTTAACACAGATCGGCGGGAAACCTTTCGCCAGACGAGATTCAGCGCAGAAGTCGCATTTATCCGCCACTTTGGTCTGCGGGTTGAGATAGCGCACCTGATAAGGACACGCGCCAATACAGTAACTGCAGCCGATACAGGAAGACGTGTCTACCCGCACAATGCCGTTGTCATCTCGCCATGAGGCGCCGGTCGGACACACCTCAATACAGGGAGCATCATCACAGTGCTGGCAGGACTGACGGAAGTAGTGATACAGCGTTTCGTTGTCGTTGTCCGAAACCGGAATATGAGCTATCGACAAACGGCTACCCTGCGCAGGAACATGGTTGGTTTTCCTGCATGCGCGGGCGCAGATATTACATCCGTTACACAGTGATTCATCGTGAATCATGACGTAATGTACGTCTTTAGAACTCCTGGTACTCGCTAACAGATTTTGACCTGGGCCAGTGAAAAAAATCACCGTCCCCATGCCAATGACAAATTTTCGTCGGGTGAAGGACATCGGGTTATCCTCTAATACTGTGACAGTGGTCGTCCACACGTTCCATGACATCAACCTGAATAATTCAGGGGTTCTGATACTGCTCAACCTCAAGCCATTCGCACAGGCCGTACGCTTTGCCATAACTCATAAAACGTTCGCTGAACAAATAAGGCTCCGCATTTGACGATTCCACAGTCCGTATATCTGCATAATCGGGATGCGTTTCCATGGCCGTGAGCGCAGCGGCAATCTGTTGAGACTCAAAGCGATACGGCGGTTGCGTCAACATGGCGACCTTATAAGGGCGAGGATACGTTCGACAGTCGAAGCGTACCGCCTCGGCAATCGCACGGCAGATGTCGTTTTCCACCACCTGCACACACATGTCGGCGTAATTTGCCGTCATGGTTTGCGTCGAATAGAAATATGCTTCTTCCGCACCCTGCACACAGGTGATATCCGCACCATTCGCGTCCTGGCCCAGCACATCCAGCAGCGCGGAAAGATCGGTTTCAGGAACCGAATAAGGCGGCAGCAAAAAGACACTGCGCGCCACCAGTTGCCCCGATGCTGAATGCTGACGGATAAAATCTGCCACAATCAACTCCGGGCTGGCTGGTTCCTGAACCTGGGGCGCATTCATCTGTTCTACAGGCGGGTGAAACGCCTGCAGCCACTGTCTCTTTCGGCTATCCACTTCGTCAGGAAACGCCTCAACGGGGGTCAGAACGTCGCTCACGTTAGTCATCTCGCATTCCTTACGCCGGCAACAGATCTTGTGCAGCCAAATCAGCGGCTACATCTTCAAGTCCGAGTCGGTTCAGGGTTTCACGCGTTGGGCAACCCAGCTCTGGATCCCAGCCCATTTCCTGATAGAACATCGTCAGCGACTGACGCATATCTTCCCGGTCCATCTTGTCGGTCCCTTCAGTGAAGACCGGGATCTTCGGATCTTTATCAAACACCCAGGAGCAGATGAGATCGTGCTCATTGCGCATATCTTTGGTTTGCATCAATTTGACCGTATAGGCACGGTGCAGGGTAAAGATGCGTTCAGCGGCCAGGTCCAGACTCTCCTGCGTGGTTTCATCGCCGGTGACCGCCTGGAAGAATTTTGCTTCCAGATCCAAATCTCCGCGATAGTTACGGCTCTTGAGTGGTGAAACCGTCATCGGCCACACCCAGTTGCACAGCGTAACCGCGTTATGCAGGCAGACTTTCAGCAGCGTCCATTTGGCGTATTTGATCTTGGCGGCATTGATCGGGGTGTAGTTTTTGGTTTCGTCGTATGCATCCTGCGAACCAAATAGCTCGCCCGCCACTTCGCGCTGTAATTTCAGCGGTAAACCGGAACCGATGAAGTTGATATGGGTGTGCGCCATACAGTCACGGTTAAACATACAGTTGGTGATAGCCCCCACCTGTGCAGAGGCCTCGTTTGCATGGTGGACAGGGAAACCAAACGGCGACCACAGTTTATTTTTGGCATAACCCCAGTACTCTTCGCCCAAATCCCAGCGTTCAGCAATGGCATACGATCCGTCCGCAAGATGGCTGAGTTCCCCCACGCGATGCGCCAACCGGTAGTAAAAATCCTTAATAAAATGAGGATCGCCCGCTTCCAGCTGATCCCAGCGGATCTCCGCATACTCTTCAGCTGGCAGTACGCGCTTAAAGACGCCTTTCGAATAGCAGTAAGTAAAATCACGGTGCAACTGCCCGTAGTTACACCAGATGCCATAATCATCAAACAGGTTCAGACCAATCAGATTTCCCACCACGCGCCCATCGTCTTTATCGTCGAAATCTTTCGGGCCATTGGGGAAAATGGTGGTGTGGACAAAGTTCGCCACGCAGGTGTTACCGCCGGTACTTGGCACGCCAAAATCTTTCACCCGCGGGACATTGAGCTGCGACATACAGCGAATGGGGCATGAATGGCAGCCGCTCATTTTGACCGTGTATTTCTCAGCGGCTGGCCCCAGATCGAACACGGATTTATAGGTACGGAAACCCACGGTATTCTGGTTACCCGGCGGGATTTCCCCGGTTTCGATTGGTCCCCCTTCTGCCGCGCCCCAGAACAGTCCCTTACGGGCCGTCCAGCGCGAGTTTGGCGAAGAGTATTCTGCCCAGGCCTGCGGGGTGCTTGGCACAACGTGGTTGTTGTTGGCACCGATGAGCTCGGTCATCATGTAATCATTGAGCCGCTTCATCTCTTTACGATCGGCAATATTGACCCCTTTGGTCCCTTCTACCGCAATAGCCTTCAGGTTTTTCGACCCCATTACCGCGCCAGTACCTGCGCCTCCGCTGTGGTTGCGACTGTTGATCATGCAGGAGAGCGGCACCAGATTTTCACCCGCCTGACCAATAGCGGCGACGCAGGTTTCCGGGCTGGTAATGCGGCAAATCTCTTCGGTTGTGGCGCGCGTTCCCTTACCCCACAGGAAATCGGCTTTTTCGATGCTGACCTTTTCGTCTTTAATGTTGATCCAGACAGGCGTCGCGGACTTGCCTTCGATAATAATGGCGTCGTAACCGGCGAATTTCATTTGCGCAGCAAAGAAGCCGCCCATATGAGCATCCACCACTAAATTGCCTTTGGTAAAAGTCGATAAGGAGGTGATATTGACGCGGGAGCTACAAGGGGCACCAGAGCCCGTTAATGGCCCGGTGGCGAAAACCAGTTTATTCCCTTCATCGAAAGGCATGGTGCCTGGCGGAACTTCGTCGTACATAATTTTATAACCAAAGCCCATCCCGCCGACAAATTTTTTAAATTTACTGGAATCTTCAAGGGTGATATTCCCCGTGGTGAGATTGACCCGTAAAATATTACCTGTCCAACCATTAGCCATCATGTTTTCCTTTGCAAGAAGGTTTAATAGATATACCCGCCATCCTTCAGGCAGTTTTTTTGCAAAACTGCGATATTTTTGGCAATTAATGGCGCGTATCAGGCATACCTGCTATCTATCAAACAGTAATATCTTTCCACTCGATAATTTTTAATGCCCCAGTCGGACAAGCATTGGCGCACTCCCCACATAACACACATTTTGAGGATTTTTTTGTTTCGGTATTCACGGTCGCCATCATCCACGGGCAGGCGGTGGTACAAGCACTGCAGCCAATACAACGTTTATGATCCACCGCAATACAGCCGTCTTCCTGTTTCCAGGTAATAGCGCCAATGGGGCAGACCTTCATGCATTGCGGATCTTTGCACTGACGACAGGTATCAGCGGTATAGTTTAAATCGCCATACAGTCCGCCACCGGACCCGACGCCATCATCGCCAAAGAAGAAGTTGCGATGGATTTTTATACGGGAAAAGAAAGTCCCCACGGCACCATCGTTATAATTGGTACAGGAAATTTCACAGCGGTGGCAGCCAGTACAGCGCGCTCGCTGGGTCACCAGCACCCCTTTCGGCGTATTGATAAGCCCCACGGTACCGCTGTCGATATCTTCCTGCTTACAACCAAAAAGTGATAACAGTGCAGGGGCGATGGTTAATCCCGCCAAACCTTTTCCTGATATCCGCAGAAATTCAAGCCGCGTTAAACCACAATCTAAAAATTGACGATCAACCTGATTCATTTATTTCGCATCCTCTTCGCAAACGCTGTGTTAGCAACACCTCCAGGCTAAATTAAACCCGTGCAGCTCAAGCCATTTCGGGCGGTTAATGTTGCCAACAACACGTAAATTTTTGCCCTAACCTGATCGCGTAAAATGACGGTGGTTAAACTGAATGAATCTAATCCTTTAGGGTTAGGCGTAAAGATAATGTGGTTATTCAGCGCTCATAGTTTTGATCGTCATCAATTAAAAAACGGAAGGGAAATAATTAATGTGGAGTGAGATTTATTATCATTAAGATAAGTTGAAATAATATTTCACATGCTTTGCAAATATTTGTGACTCTACTCGCATATATATTTTAATATATCACTCGGAATATAACTTAATATACAGCGAAGATTACGCCTCTAATTGCAGCACTAAATTATATATATTGATAAATTAACGTGACGAGAATAAAAGGACGGCGAACGAGACCACCATCCTCTTTTTGTGGATTAACCGGCTAATGCTTTAATTACGGTCTCAATAGCCTGTTTTTCTAACTCGCTGCGCTTCACGCGCTGGTTGGCGAGGGTGGTTCTCAGTACTCCCGCAATGACGATATGCTTAGGCTCTTGTCCCAGATCGCGCATTTCCAGCACTACTTTACCGACTACTCTGCACATTTCACGGTACAACTCATCGTCTTTGGTCTGATTTCCCATTTTTTCCCGCTCGTCATTAACTCAAACCAACAGCATATATCAGTCTGACGGATTAGACAAAATTCAATGAAAATCAAATAAATGTCATAAATTTACTGAATCCTCTGCAGTCGATTAACCAGTTCAGCAAGACTCCCCGCCTGCATTTTTTCCATCACCCGGGCCCGATGAACCTCAACCGTGCGCACGGCAATATTCATAGCATCAGCAATTTCCCGATTCATTAACCCTTTTGCTACCAGTTGCGCCAGTTCTCGCTCCTTTGGCGTAAGCTGCTGATAGCAAACCACGATCTCTTGTCGCGAAAAGGCGGCGTGAGAAATCTGCACTGCATGCTCTAACGCCGCTTGCAGAGGCGCGGCGGAAACCGGCTTTTGCAAAAAATCGACCGCACCGCGTTTCATTTGCTCAACCGCCATCGGCACATCGCCATGCCCGGTGAGAAATACCACCGCCAGCGTACTCTCACGCTGGCGCATGGCTTCATGCACAGCATGCCCATCCAGTACAGGCATACGCATATCCAGCAAAAGTACGCCCACCTGATGCAGATTTGCCTCGGTGAGGAATGTTTCGCCTTGCTCCCAGCAACACACCTCATATCCCAGACTTTCCAGTAAAAACGCGCAAGCCTGGGTGACGGCAATATCGTCATCCAGCAGATGAATGATTGCCACGACGGCCTCCCTCCGGATTTTGCTTAAAATGTAATGTCACTACCACGCCCGCTTTGTCATCTGGAGCCTGATGATTTTTGATCTCAATGTCTCCGTTTGCGTAGCGCACCAGCCGCTGGCAAATGGCTAGCCCCAGCCCCATTCCCTCTTTACGGGTGGTCATAAACGGTTGAAAAGCCTGGTACAGCTGCACCTCATCAATACCTCCGGCGTTATCCTGCACCTGAATACTCACATCACCATCCTCACGCTGAGCGCTAAACCACACTGTGGTTGCCCCCGCCTGAGCGGCGTTGAGAACCACATTGGCCAGTACCTGTTCGAGGAGAACACTTGGCAACGTTAATGTTAACGCCTTACCGATCTGCGTTTGCAGCGCTACCGCCGGGAATTGCTGTGGCATGCGTAATAATTGCCAGACGTGATGGATAGCATCATGAACGTTGACGACCTGCCAGTCATCGGTCATCACCGGATTGCCCTGTGCCTGGCTGACCCACTGGCGAAGATTGTGCAGCGTATCAGCCCCCCGCTGCGCCTGGGTATCAATGTGCTCCAGCGCGGGCAGCAGCGGATGCTGTTGATCCTGACTACGCAGGCGGATCAGACAGCCCTGCGCATAATGACGGATAGCCGATAGCGGCTGATTGAGCTCGTGGGCAAAACCCGACGTCATCTCGCCAAGCACGCTCATTTGGCGAGCGGTTTCCAGCTCCTGTTCCTGTTTGCGCAACAATACGTTGTTTCGCTCCAATTGCCTGCCGCGTCGGCGGACCAGCAGCATCACCCAGATGTAATTGAGCGTCAGCAACAACAGTACGAGAGCCGCGGCCCCCATCGCCAGCCGATGTTGAATAAACCAGCTTTTGACATCCAGCCACAGCTGGCGCTGCTGCGGATGCTGGCGGACATCGCGCAGCAACGCTTCCACTTCGCGGGTCGAGGCGGGCGCCCCCCAGCGAAACGTCGCGTTCTGCGGCGCATTGAACAGGGCCCGCGTGACGCGATCGGCCAGCTCGTCGCTTACCGCAGGCAGTGCCGCAAATGACCAGTCAGGATAGAGCGGCGTACTGGTTAAACAGGGAATCGACGTCGGATGGTTAAGCACCGCCGTAAAATCTGTTTTACGAATAAGCCCTTCTTCGTCCATTTTTTCCAGCAGGCACACCGGCACAATCACCGCCTGCACGGCTTTTTCGCGTAATAAATAGAGTAAGGCATCGGCGGGAAATCCGGTAAACGTCAGGCGCAAATCGCGCTCCGGGCGCAGGCCGGCATCGCTGAGCGCTTTATATCCCAGCAAATAGCCGCCAAATGCCTGAGCATCAATGGCACCCACCGTTTTGCCGATCAGATCGTGTGCGGAGGTTATCCCGCTATCGCGCCTGACGAGGATCGCGCTGCCAATCACATTACTGGTGGCTTTCCCCCCGCGAGTAGAACGGAGTGACGCCAGCCAGCGTAGCGCAGCGCGGCTGTTTAGTTGAACAAATTGCGCCGGATTCGTGACCACAAATTGTACCGTTCCACGATTCACCGCCTCCTGCATCTGCCGCAGGTCCAGCGGTTGAATATGAAACTGTTCGCCGGGAATTTGCTGATTCAACAGGGTTTCCAGCGGCTGCCAGTGATTACGTGTGGAGACCTCCCCACGCATCGCCAAAACGCCAATGTTCCATGTCTGGGCCCTGACCACACCGCTTAGCATCCATAGCGACACCAGCACCGTCAGACATTTTGCTACGTTGCGTCCCACTCAATTATCCCTGTCAATTATGTTGTTTTAGATCAACAACAAGCCGGGTATGTGGTTAACCACAATAGAGTACCCCCCGTCACGATTTTTACACTGTAAATCATCAAGATTCTTTATTCATCACACGCAAACCAACGGCGTGACCAATGTTTCGTTGTTGCATCGTGACGGGAGAAAATATGGACAGCAGTAAACGGCAGTTTCTCCAGCAACTGGGCGCCCTGACCGCTGGCGCATCACTGGTACCCTTGGCTCAGGCGCAATTTCCCTTCTCGCCTGAACGCCATGAAGGCTCACTTCAGCATCGCTACGCCATGCTGGTTGACCTGCGACGCTGTATCGGCTGCCAGGCCTGTACTGTCAGTTGCGCCATTGAAAACCAGACGCCGCAGGGTGAATTTCGCACCCTCGTTAACCAGTACCAGGTGCAGATTGAAGGTCAGCAGAGCGTCACCAACGTCCTGCTGCCGCGGCTGTGCAACCATTGTGATAATCCTCCCTGCGTGCCCGTTTGCCCGGTACAGGCTACCTTCCAACGCGAAGACGGCATTGTGGTGGTCGACAACACGCGCTGCGTGGGCTGCGCCTACTGCGTGCAGGCCTGCCCTTATGATGCGCGGTTCATCAACCATGAAACACAAACCGCCGATAAATGTACCTTTTGCGTTCATCGCCTCGAAGCTGGCTTGCTCCCGGCCTGCGTGGAATCCTGCGTCGGCGGCGCGCGCATCATAGGCGATATCAAAGATCCGCACAGCCGGATTTCTCAAATGCTGCGTGAACACCATGACGCCATCAAAGTCCTGAAACCGGAAAACGGGACATCACCGCACGTGTTCTATCTGGGTCTGGACGAAGCGTTTGTAACCCCGTTGATGGGACGTGCTCAACCCGCTCTCTGGCAGGAGGTTTAAATGAACCATTCACTGGTTATTGAAGAGGTTCTGGCCCATCCCCAGGACGTAAGCTGGTTACCCTGGGCCGTACAATATTTCTTTTTCATCGGCATTGCCGCCTGCGCCGCGCTGTTCGCCTGCGTGCTTCACTGGCGTAAACAAGAGATGCCGGAACTGGAAAACCTGACGCTGTTAATCGCCCTGACCTGCGCGATTACCGCGCCGCTGGCGCTGACCGCTGACTTACACCAAACCGCCCGCGTCTGGCATTTCTACGCCTGGCCGACGCCGTGGTCCTGGATGCCCTGGGGCGCGCTGTTTTTACCGCTCTTTACCGGCTTCTTAGGTCTGTGGTTTCTGGCGCAGCATGTTAAACGGCTAACGCTTAAAAGTTACAGTGTCACTAAGTGGCTGGCGATAGGTAGCGCCTTGTCAGCCATCGGGTTGCTGGTATACACCGGCCGCGAAGTGTCGGTCGTGCAGGCGCGTCCTGTCTGGTTCAGCTACGCCTTTCCGGTTGCGATGTTCCTCAGCGCGCTGCAAACGTTTCTCGCCTTGCTCATCGCCGCGACAAAACGCGAGGGAACATTGACCCGCAAACTGGCGTGGGGGCAGACAGTCACCCTGATGGTACTGGCTTTGGTCGTGGTGATATGGGTGAGCGGCAATACGCTTTCCGGTTCGGCTATTCGCCAATGGCTGAACGTTGCCCCGTTAGCACGACACTACGCCATCGGTTGGGTTGCGCTATGGCTTGTTTCGCTTGTCCTGTGCGGGCTGGTGCTACGTAACCCCTTATCGCTGCCGCTGCGCATATTACTTGCATTTAGCGCGATGGCGCTGTGCTGGCTGATACGCTGGACGTTACTTATCCAGGTGCAGACCATCCCGAAATTTAACGCGCTGTTTAATCCTTACACCCTGCCCGGTGGTACCGATGGCTGGCTGGCCATTGTGGGCACCTTCGGCCTGTGGATAGCACTGATCATTATTGTTCGTGAAGCCCTGAACGCGATCGCAAGGAGAATGCAACATGGCTAATTTAACCCGTCGTCAGTGGCTTAAAGTAGGCCTTGCCGTAGGTGGCATGGTGACTTTTGGCCTGAGTTATCGGGATGTGGCAAAGCGCGCGATAGACGGTTTGCTGGACGGCTCCTCGGGCAAAATTACCCGAGACCGCATCTTTGGTAACGCCCTCATCCCCGAAGCCAATGCCCAGCCGCGCTGGCAGCAGAACCCGCAGCAGGTTATCTCCATGACGCAGTGCTTCGGCTGCTGGACGCAGTGTGGCGTGCGGGTGCGCGTTGACAGCGAACAAGGCAAGGTGTTGCGCATTGCAGGCAACCCCTATCACCCATTGTCTCACGAGCACCATATTGACGCCTCCGTCCCCTTTGCCACCGCAATGGAACAACTGGCGGGCGAAACGGGTCTTGACGCGCGTTCCACGGCCTGCGCCCGTGGCGCAACCTTACTTGAAGGTTTATACAGCCCGTTACGCATTCTCCAGCCCATGAAACGTGTCGGCAAACGCGGTGAGGGAAAATGGCAGCGCATCAGCTTCGAACAGCTGATCAAAGAGGTGGTGGAAGGCGGCGACTTGTTTGGTGAAGGCCACGTTGACGGCTTGCGGGCAATCCATGACACCAACACACCGCTTGATGCCAGGCATCCCGGCTTTGGCCCTAAATCCAATCAACTGCTGGTCACCAATACCAGCGATGAAGGACGTGATACATTTTTGCGCCGCTTTGCATTAAATAGTTTTGGCAGTAAAAACTTCGGCGCTCATGGCGCTTACTGTGGTCTGGCATACCGGGCCGGTTCCGGTGCGTTAATGGGCGATCTGGATAAAAATACCCACGTGAAGCCCGACTGGGACAACGTCAAATTCGCGCTATTTATGGGAACGTCTCCGGCGCAATCCGGTAATCCGTTTAAGCGCCAGGCTCGCCAACTGGCCAGCGCCCGTTTACGCGACGACTTCCGTTATGTGGTGGTAGCACCGGCCCTGCCATTGACCACGGTGCAGGCTGACAATCGCGGCCACTGGCAGCCTGTACGTCCGGGAAGTGACTCCGCACTGGCGATGGGGATGATCCGTTGGATTATCGAAAAACAGCGTTATAACGCCGATTATCTCACCATTCCCGGCGTACAGGCCATGCAGCAGGCCGGAGAAAAAAGCTGGACTAACGCCACGCATCTGGTGATTACCGATGAGCTTCCAACCCTTGCCGGACAGCATTTAACCCTCGCGCACTTGAGTGCAAACGCCGCCCAGGAGCCGGTGGTCATTAACGAGGCCGGCGAAATTGTCGCCGCCAGCAGTTGCCCACGCGCGCAGCTGTTCGTCACCCGCCAGGTCACGCTGGCAGACGGTCAGACGGTGACGGTAAAAAGCAGCTTCCAGTGTCTGAAAGAGTCCGCCGGGAAACTAACGCTGACGCAGTACAGCCAGCAATGCGGCGTGTCTGAAGCTGACATTGGCGCCCTGGCCGACGCGTTTACCCGCCATGGCCGCCAGGCGGCGGTGATTACGCACGGTGGAATGATGGCAGGCAATGGATTTTATAACGCCTGGGCGGTGATGATGCTCAATGCGCTGATTGGCAATCTCAGTCTTGAAGGCGGCGTATTTGTCGGCGGCGGCAAGTTCAATGGCGCCACCGACGGTCCGCGCTACAACATGGACAGCTTCGCCGGGAAGGTAAAACCAAAAGGATTAAGCATCGCGCGCAGTAAAACTGCTTATGAGTCTTCCGAAGAGTATCGCAATAAGGTGGCGGCCGGACAATCGCCCTTCCCGGCCAAAGCCCCGTGGTATCCGTTTGTCGCAGGCCAGCTTACCGAACTCCTCGTCTCGGCGCTGGAAGGCTACCCTTATCCGCTGAAAGCCTGGATCTCAAACATGACCAACCCGTTCTACGGCATCGCAGGGTTGCGCGGCGTGGCGGAAGAAAAGCTCAAGGATCCTGCGCGTCTGCCGCTGTTTATCGCTATTGACGCCTTTATGAACGAAACCACGGCGCTGGCTGATTACATCGTTCCGGATACCCACAACTTCGAAAGTTGGGGATTCAGCGCCCCGTGGGCCGGCGTTGCCAGTAAAGCCACCACCGCGCGTTGGCCGGTAGTGACAGCGGCAACCAGCAGTACCGCTGATGGTCAACCCGCCTCGATGGAATCTTTCTGTATCGCAGTGGCAAAACGTATCGGGCTCCCCGGATTTGGTGACAATGCGATTACCGATCCGCAGGGCAATCACTATCCGTTGAATCGTGCGGAAGATTACTACCTGCGACTCGCCGCCAATATTGCGTTTATGGGCAAAGCACCGGTCGCAGAAGCGCAACCGGAAGACCTGGCGCTGACTGGGGTACAGCGGATCGTGCCGGTGATGACCCAAACGCTGAAAGCCGATGAAATCAGCCGGGTGGCGTTTATCTACTCCCGCGGTGGGCGTTTTGCGCCAGACAACAGCGGGCGGGTTGAGAATCGGATAGGCAATGCGTGGGAAAAACCGCTACAAATCTGGAATGCGGACGTCGCCGCGCACCGCCATGCAATTACCGGCGAGCGCTACAGCGGCTGCCCGGCCTGGTATCCTTCACGCCTGTCAGATGGGCGTGCGGTCGAGGAGTTGTTCCCGGAACAAGAGTGGCCGCTGAAACTGATTTCTTTTAAATCCAATACCATGTCCAGCGCCACGGCGGTGATCCCTCGTTTGCATCATCTGAAGCCGGTTAATCTGGTGGCGCTTAATCCGCAGGATGGTCAACGGTATGGTTTAGCGCATGGCGATATGGTGCGTATCACCACGCCTGGCGGTCAGGCGCAGGCGCAGATAAGCCTGCTTAATGGCGTGATGCCGGGCGTGATCGCCATTGAACACGGTTATGGGCATAAAGAAATGGGCGCGGCGCAGCATACGCTCGACGGCAAGCCGATGGCGTTTGACGCACAAATAAGGTCGGGGATTAATCTCAACGATTTGGGCTTTGCGGATCCTACCCGGCAGGTAGCCAATACCTGGCTTGACTGGGTGTCAGGTGCAGCGGTGCGCCAGGGTTTACCAGCGAGGATTGAGCGAGTGAAACTCTAGCGCCGGATGGCCACACCAACGCGTTTTATCCGGCCTACAGAACCTCGTAGGCCGGATAAGGCAAAGTCAGCGGATCAGTTATTTACCGGGATCACCGCACCTTTATATTTGGTGCGGATCCAGTCCTGGATCTCTTTTGAGTGCAGGACATCAACCAGCGCCACGATATCTTTTTTCTTCTCGTCGCCACGATGCACGGTAATGATGTTGGCATACGGGTTGTTTTCACCACTTTCGACGGCGATAGGATCTTTTACCGGATCCAGCCCGGCGTCGATGGCGTAGTTGGCGTTAATTACCACCGCATCGCCTTCGTCATTGTTATACATCTGCGGTAACAGCGCGGCTTCCACGTTAGGCAGGAACTTCAGTTTTTTCGGGTTCTCGACGATATCGCTAATGCGCGCGGTGACTTTATCCACGCCCGGCTTCAGCTTGATTACGCCCTCTTTTTCGAAAATCGACAGAATACGGCCTTCTTCAGATACCGCATCGCGCATGATGACCTTGCCGCCTTCCGGCAGATCTTTAAGCGATTTCACTTTTTTCGAATAGATCCCAATTGGCTCGATGTGAATCGCTCCGGCGCTGACGAAATCATAGGTTTTATCGCCCGCATGATCTTTAATCACGCTGTTCAGGTACGGAATATGCTGGAAGTAGTTAGCGTCAATCTCACGGCCAGCCAGCGCGGTGTTGGGCAGAATGTAATCCTGGAACGGCTTAATCTCTAAATCGATCCCCTGCTTCGCCAGAATAGGCTTAGCCTGCTCAAGGATCTCCGCGTGCGGCACGTTTGAGGCGCCAACGGTCAGAGTATCAGCCCAGGAGGCAAAGCTCAGGGCGCTTAAGGTTGCTGCGGCGAGTAACGTCAGTGATTTTTTCATGATAATGGTTTCCGTATTTTATTAGCGTTTATCTAACAGAGAGGTGATCACATCGCCGCAAAGCTGGATGATGAAGACAATGAGCAAAATCGTCACCGTCGCCACCAGCGTGACGTCGCTGTGGTTGCGCTGGAATCCTTCCAGATAGGCCAAATTCCCTAAACCACCGGCGCCAATCACCCCTGCCATCGCGCTGTAGCTGACCAGCGCAATCAGTGTCACGGTGATCCCGGACACCAGAGCAGGAGAGGATTCCGGCAGTAAAACCCGAAAAATAAGCGTGCTTAGCCGTGCGCCCATCGAACGCGTCGCCTCAATAACCCCTTTGTCGACTTCACGCAGGGCAATTTCGACCAGACGCGCATAAAACGGTGCGGCCCCTACAATCAGCGCAGGCAACGCGGCATTAGCGCCGAGAATGGTGCCAACCATCGCTTTGGTAAACGGGATCAGCAGCACGATCAGAATGATGAACGGGATGGAACGAAAGATATTCACCACCAGCGAAATAACGCTATACACCGCGCGATTGTGAAACAGTCCGCCGCGTGCGGTCAGGAACAGCGCCAGACCAAGTGCAACGCCCAGGACAAAGGTCGCCGCGCCAGAAAGAACCGTCATGTAGAGCGTTTCCTGGGTTGCTGCCAGCAGTTGTTCCCACTTCAGATGAGGAAACAGTTCTTCAGCCATGGTTGATCACCTCGCCTTCAATGTCGCTCTGGCGCAGATCGGCCAAAATATTGTTCAATTGTTCCTCAGAAGCCACAACGTGCACCCAAAGCTGACCAAACACACCGTGCGCGGTTTGCGTCATCTTGCCGTGTAAAATGTTAAACGGCAGGCCATAGCGCAGGGTCAATTCGCCAACCACCGGCCGATGCGTACGTTGCCCGGTAAACGTTAGCTTGATCACCACACCGCCCAGCTCGCTGGCCAACTGTGGGTTAAACTCATCTTCCTCGGTGTACTGACTCACCTGACGAACGAACTGTCGGGTGATCGGCTGTTGGGGATGGGTAAAGACGTTGAGCACGTCGCCTTCCTCAACGACCCTGCCGTTTTCCATTACCGCGACGCGATCGCAGATTTTGCGTACCACGTGCATTTCATGCGTGATCAGCACAATGGTTAATTTGAAGCGGTGATTAATATCGAGCAGCAAATCGAGGATCTGATCGGTAGTTTGCGGATCCAGCGCCGAGGTGGCTTCGTCACACAGCAGAACGTCAGGGTTGTTCGCCAACGCACGGGCAATTCCTACCCGCTGTTTTTGCCCACCGCTCAGCTGAGACGGATACGCATTTTCACGACCGCTCAGCCCCACCAGCGAAATCAGTTCAGCAACTCGCGCTTTAATTGATGCTTTTGGCGCTCCAGCAATTTGCATAGAGAACGCAATATTTTCACTAACCGTTCGTGACCACAGCAAATTGAAGTGTTGAAACACCATGCTGATTTTCAGTCGCGCCTGACGTAAAGATTCCCCACGGGCGGCAGAGATATCGTGGCCGTTAATCGTTACGCTGCCTGAAGTCGGTTTTTCCAGACCATTAAGTAAGCGTATTAAGGTGCTTTTCCCCGCCCCGCTGTAACCAATAATTCCGTAAATCTGTCCCTGTTCAACCGTCAGGTTGACGTTATCGACAGCGGTAATGGCAAGCCTGCCTGGCGTAAACACTTTCGAAATATTTTTCAGGACAATCATGTCGTTTAGGTATCCGCTGCTGCTTATTGTTCTGCTGCTAGCGCTTTTGGCTGTTTAGCAGTATGGATGTCCAAACGAGTTTAATCAGTGAGATTGGCTTTTAAAATGAATTAAAACGCATTTGATATAACTTTTAGAAATATGTTGGTTTGGTCGGCGTTATACACAAAAAGTCAGGGATTGGGATGTAATGCTTGTCAGTTAAGCATTATGGAGAACATATGATTTCGGCTCAGGGTTCCGTTCACCTCAGTGGTATCAATTCTATGAGGCTCAGATACCCGTGAACGTGCAAGAGAGGCTCACCGCCGCCTCCCTTGCAACCCTGCGGGCAGACCCGGTCAGCCGTCAACGCCTCATCGATTTTCAGCCGGACCGGGGTCATCGCTGCAACGCTCTGACTTCCAGTTAACTCTGTTTTGCTGTTCAGATAAAAAACGCAGGTGGTCAGGTGTGGGCTGGTCCGGCTGAAAATTGCCGACGTGTTTCCGTAAGGCCGGGAGAACCCGCAGGGATGCGGGTTCAGGGCGCGTTTTGCAGGGAGGCTACCTCGCGCCCGGCCCGGTAGCCAGGAGGAATAAACGGAGGGGACCGCGGAGCGGCAATTTTCCCGCCGGGAGCCGGGATTGTTAAGGGTACGGCGATAGTACCCTTAACACGTTCACTGGAATCGTGTTTCAGAGAAACGATGAACATGAGGTGAACGGAACCCTTTCTCTGCGATGGGATGTTCATTACCTCCGCCAACACATGTTGATGCTTTCTGAAACTTAGGTGTTAGCTGAACGGCATTGGGATGACAATTACACCTTGTTGCGCAACAAATGCTGCTGCGAATAACCTCTTTATCCATACCTGGAAACAAATTAATGAATATTTTCTGTAAAACTGCACAGAAGTGTTTTGAAACGCTGTTTCCATTTTCCTTTTTGATAATTTTCAGCGTATAATGCGCGCCAATTGTCTCTTGAATGGTTTCAGCACATTGACCTGTAAAACTCAACGACTACAAAACTCACCATCCCGTTGGGCTGAAACACAAGCACACATTCCTCTGCACGCTCTTTCGATGTCACCTATCCTTAGTGCGAGGCATCACAACTTTCGTAACTCAGGTTTAGCTTCCCGTCCGTGCGCGGCGGGAGCCAGATTTCCATATCCTTCTCAACTTAAAGACTAAGACTGTCATGAAAAAGACGAAAATTGTTTGCACCATCGGTCCGAAAACCGAATCCGAAGAGATGTTAACCAAAATGCTGGACGCGGGCATGAACGTCATGCGTCTGAACTTCTCCCACGGGGACTATGAAGAACACGGTCAGCGCATCAAGAATTTGCGCAACGTCATGAGCAAAACCGGCAAGAAAGCCGCAATCCTGCTCGACACCAAAGGTCCGGAAATCCGTACCATCAAACTGGAAGGCGGTAACGACGTTTCCCTGAAAGCGGGCCAGACCTTCACCTTCACCACCGACAAATCCGTTGTCGGCAACAACGAAATCGTTGCTGTTACTTATGAAGGCTTCACTAAAGATCTGTCCGTCGGCAATACCGTTCTGGTTGACGATGGTCTGATCGGCATGGAAGTTACCGCTATCGAAGGTAACAAAGTTATCTGTAAAGTGCTGAACAACGGCGACCTGGGCGAAAACAAAGGCGTTAACCTGCCGGGCGTTTCCATCGCGCTGCCAGCACTGGCTGAAAAAGACAAACAGGACCTGATCTTCGGTTGCGAGCAAGGCGTTGACTTCGTTGCAGCATCCTTTATCCGTAAACGTTCTGACGTCGTTGAAATCCGTGAGCACCTGAAAGCGCACGGCGGCGAAAACATCCAGATCATCTCCAAAATCGAAAACCAGGAAGGCCTGAACAACTTCGACGAAATCCTCGAAGCATCTGACGGCATCATGGTTGCTCGTGGCGACATGGGCGTTGAGATCCCGGTTGAAGAAGTTATCTTCGCGCAGAAGATGATCATCGAAAAATGTATCCGTGCACGTAAAGTCGTTATCACTGCGACCCAGATGCTGGACTCTATGATCAAAAACCCGCGTCCGACCCGCGCTGAAGCCGGTGACGTAGCGAACGCCATCCTCGACGGTACCGATGCAGTAATGCTGTCTGGCGAGTCTGCAAAAGGTAAATACCCGCTGGAAGCCGTCACCATCATGGCAACCATTTGTGAGCGTACCGACCGCGTGATGACCAGCCGTCTGGACTTCAACAACGACAGCCGCAAACTGCGCATCACCGAAGCCGTTTGCCGTGGCGCAGTTGAAACTGCAGAAAAACTGGATGCTCCGCTGATCGTTGTAGCAACCCAGGGCGGTAAATCTGCTCGCGCAGTACGTAAATATTTCCCGGATGCCACTATCCTGGCGCTGACCACCAACGAAACTACCGCGCGTCAGCTGGTGCTGAGCAAAGGCGTTGTTGCACAGGTAGTTAAAGAAATCAGCTCTACCGATGATTTCTATCGTCTGGGTAAAGAAGTCGCTCTGGAAAGCGGTCTGGCTCAGAAAGGTGACGTTGTGGTGATGGTTTCCGGTGCACTGGTTCCGAGCGGCACGACCAACACGGCATCCGTTCACGTGCTGTAATAATTCCAACGCGAATTAATTTGCTTAAAAAAGCGCCCTGGTGGCGCTTTTTTTATTTTATCGATAGCTACAATTAATAAAAAATCAAATCGGATTTCACTATCTAATCCGTGATTATCTAAGATGAATCCGATGGAAGCTTTCTGTTTTCACTCGGGTTTTTAGCCGTTTTTGCACAATTCGATGCTTCTTTGAGCGAACGATCAAAAATAAGTGCATTCCCATCAAAAAAATATTCTCAACATAAAAAACTTTGTGTAATACTTGTAACGCTACATGGAGATTAACTCAATCTAGAGGGTATTAATAATGAATCGTACTAAACTGGTACTGGGCGCGGTAATCCTGGGTTCTACTCTGCTGGCAGGTTGCTCCAGCAACGCTAAAATCGATCAGCTGTCTTCTGACGTTCAGACTCTGAACGCTAAAGTTGACCAGCTGAGCAACGACGTGAACGCAATGCGTTCCGACGTTCAGGCTGCTAAAGATGACGCAGCTCGCGCTAACCAGCGTCTGGACAACGCAGCTACTAAATACCGCAAGTAATAGTATCTGTGTAATAAAAATGGCGCACATTGTGCGCCATTTTTTTTGCTCTGAATTTCCCTTCCCTGTTATTGCGTAGCACGCACCTCTGCATCCTCTCCCGGCACGCCATTCTGTGCAGACTTCACTTCCGCGCCATTGCTTACGACCGACGCTTGCCCGGCCGTTACGGTGACCGGATAGCCGGCACGACGATACAAGGCTCTTTCCACCAAACTATTATCCACGGCTTTATTGTCTTTAAACTGGGTAAAACCGGCTGGCAGCACATACGGCATGGTCTGGACGTTTTGCTCCTCCTCCGGCGACAGCGGTCGATGCACCTCGACATAGCGCATTCCGTTCGGCTCTATCGAATATTTTATCGGCTCATTAATCACCCGAACCGGCGTTCCTGTCCGGACCTGAGCAAACAGTGCTTTGATGTCCGGCGCGTTCATGCGAATACACCCAGAACTTACGCGCAGTCCCACGCTGTCCGGCGCACTGGTGCCATGGATCAGATATTCACCGTTTCCATGCGCCAGACGCAGTGCAAAGCGTCCTAACGGATTATTTGGCCCGGCAGGCACTACCGGCGGTAATGTTATGCCGCGCTCCAAAGAGCGTTTACGGATGCCTGCTGTAGGGGTCCAGGTCGGATTCGGGATTTTCTGCCCAACCCGGGTTTCCATTACCGGCGTTTCCAGCCCCTGCAAACCGATACCAATTGGGAAAACCTGAACAATATTCTCTCCCGGCGGGAAGTAATACAGACGCAGTTCCGCCAGATTCACAATAATGCCTTCTCGTGGTGCATCCGGTAGCAGTAATTGCGAGGGAATAGTAATCAGCGTTCCGGGTTTAGGTACGGGGGCAATAGTATTATTGGCTTCAAGGATCAGCATTGCGGCGGTATCAAACTTACGGGCAATCGCCTGTAGGTTTTTATCGCCTTCCTGCACGGTGTAGGTTTGATTTTGCCCAACAAGACGGCTGTTCGCCTGAGGCAAAGGATAATCGACCGCCCATGCGGCCTGAATAGCGCTGTAAGCGCCGATTAGCATTAACGTAATAACAGACGCGCGTTTCATACTCACCCCCCTGGCGTTCCTGCCGGACGGCGTCGAGCGCCCGATCCGGCCTACGAGTCACTGCGTTGCACTACCTCACTCTTTCACGTCGAGCTGAAATTGACGTGTTTTATCAGTTTAGCTAAGAGTTGCGGCTTTGGTGCGAATAGCCCGAATCATCGCCTCCAGCCCTTGTGAACGAGACGGTGTGAGATGCTGTGCGAGCGCCATTTTTTCAAACCACGGACGCACATCAAAATTCACAATATCCTGGGCCGTCATGCGGTCATATAAAATGAATACGACAGCGATAAGCCCTTTCACAATTGCCGCATCGCTGTCGCCCTGTAATTCAATAATTCCTTCAGCATTCTGACGCATGACAATCCATACCTGACTTTGACAGCCCTGGATGCTATTTTCCGTATTACGATCGTCGTCGTTTAATTCCGGCAAACGCTGACCCAGTTCAATAATGTACAGGTATTTCTCTTCCCAATTAGCGCAACGCAGAAAATTACGCAACAACTTTTCTTTATCCGGCAGCGCAGCCATAACGCCTCCCTGTTATCCCAGTAAGTGATGAATACGCTTGAGGCCCGTTACCAGGCGATCCACTTCTTCGTGGGTGTTGTACATGGCAATCGACGCCCGGCACATCGCAGGAACGTTATAGTAGGCCATCAGCGGCATAGCGCAGTGATGCCCTGTCCGCACGGCGATGCCATAGTTATCAAGAAAACTTCCGACATCATAGGCATGATGTTTGCCGAGGTTAAACGCAATCACCCCCAGACGATTATCCGGCCCGTAGAGCGTTAAATCCGGCACATCCGCCAGCTGTTCCAGCGCATAGCGCATCAGGAATTGTTCATATTCGCTGATTTCAGTAAGCCCCAGCGCGGAAACATATTCAATAGCCGCGCCGAGTCCAATAATTCCCCCGGTGTTTGGCGTTCCGGCTTCAAACCGCCAGGGGGCTTTGGCCCACGTCGTCCCCTGGCTCAGGCTCACCGTCGCAATCATCGACCCTCCGCCTTCCCACGGCGGCATCTCCTGCAGCAACGACTCTCTGGCATACAGAACGCCAATACCGGTTGGCCCGTAGAGCTTGTGCCCAGAGAAAACATAGAAGTCGCAATCCAGCGCCTGCACATCAACCTGATGATGCATAACTGCCTGTGCGCCATCCACCAGCACTTTCGCGCCGTATTGATGCGCCAGCTCAATCATCTCAACCAATGGGTTTTCCGTGCCCAGCACGTTAGACACATGGGTAATCGCCAGCAGTTTCGTGCGATCGTCAAACAGCGTCGGCAACGTTTCCAGTTGCAACGTCCCCTCTGTATTGAGCGGAATAACGCGCAGTTCTGCACCTACGCGGGCGCACAACATCTGCCAGGGCACAATATTGGCGTGGTGCTCCATTTCGCTGATGATAATGTTATCGCCCGCCCGCACATTGCTGCCGCCCCAGCTGTTAGCTACCAGGTTGATACCTTCCGTTGTGCCGCGAACAAACACCAGTTCTTCAGCTGAACGGGCGTTGATAAACAGCGAGGCGAGCTTGCGCACATTCTCCATTTTTTCCGTGGCCTGCGCGCTCAACGTATGGATCCCGCGGTGGACCGCGGCATAGCCGTGACGGTAAAACTCGGCTTCGGCATCAATCACCTGGTTAGGCTTTTGCGCGCTGGCGGCGCTATCCAGATACGCCAACGGTAAACCGTTCACTTCACGCGTCAGGACCGGAAAATCAGCCCGCACTTTTTCAATGGGAAATGTCATGCTACGCCTCCCGGCAAGCGTTGGGCGATCCGTGCCAGGACCTGTTGTTTCAGCGTTTCCTCGCCCAGGGCTTCCGTCAGCTCAGCGGCAAACGCATAGAGAATCATTTGTTGGGCATCCTGCTGGCCGATCCCGCGCGAACGCAGATAGAACATCTGCTCGTCGTCGATCCGCCCTACCGTCGCCCCGTGGCTGCATTTCACGTCGTCGGCATAAATTTCAAGCTGCGGCTTGGTATCCACTTCCGCCAGTTTTCCGAGCAGCAAATTATTGTTGGTCATCTGACCGTCGGTTTTAATGGCGTGCTGAGCGACGTTGATCAGGCCATTGAATACCGCGCGCCCCTTATCGCTGACAATCGTTTTATGCAGTTGTCGACTGTTGCAATATCCCTTGTTGTGCGCAAGCCAGGTGCGGGTATCGCAGACTTCATTTTTCACCGGCATCGCCAGGCTGTTAAGCCGAAGCGTGGTGTTTTCGCCGTTAAGCTGGGTGCTGGTGTTATGGCGCAACACCGCATCACCGAGTAAAAAGCTGTGGCTGGCGGCCGTGGCATCAGCGCCCAACTGAATATCATTATGCGCGAAGTGGTGGCTGAGCGGATTCTCAAACGCCAGTTTGATGTGACGCAAGTGTGCGTTTGCCGCGACGTTCATCGTTAATCGTGCACCGGTAAAATGGCGATATTCGCTGAGGCTGACATAGTGTTCAATGACGGTGGCTTCTGCGCCTTCTGCCAGATCCAGATGGTGGCGATAGTGCGCCGTGTTCACCTCATCACCCGCCAGCCCCTGGGTAATGTGCAGCAGCAGCAACGGTTTTGCCGGTCGCTGGTTACGCTTCACCTGAATGTGCGTTACGCTGCGGGAGAGGCTTTCGGTCAGGTGCAGAAAGACTTCCGGTTGGATAGCCGCCGGTAGCGACTGGCGCACATCATCAACGGTAATGTTAAAACCGCTACCTTCCACGCTGTCGCTGAGCGTTGGACAGAATTGCCCGTCAACAAACACCAGGCGGACAGCATCAATAGCCGGCGCTAACGCTTCACACTGGGCGGACGTTATCTCAGTGACATGACTGACAAACTGGCTGTTGGTTAATCCTTCCAGCGGCGTGTATTTCCAGTCCTCATGCTTACGCGTTGGCAGTCCCAAACGCAGCATCTGCTGCAGGTGCTGCTGGGCATGGTACGAGCGCGTCTCCCTTTGCGTTTCAAACAGATGATGCCACTGTTGCAGCACGTTACTGCTGTTCGCTAAGCCAGCCATAACCTTGCTCCTCCAGTTGTTTGACCAGCGTGAAATCGCCGGATTTCACAATTCGCCCCTGGTAGAGAACGTGCACATAATCGGGTTTGATGTAATCCAGGATGCGCTGATAGTGGGTGACGATAATGAATGAAC
Organism: Citrobacter sp. RHBSTW-00599; assembly: GCF_013784065.1. Lineage (NCBI taxonomy): Bacteria > Pseudomonadati > Pseudomonadota > Gammaproteobacteria > Enterobacterales > Enterobacteriaceae > Citrobacter > Citrobacter sp. RHBSTW-00599. Next base: position 2,837,742 of record NZ_CP056717.1, read on the forward strand.
GTTGCCCGTCGCGCAGCGAGTTCACGCCATCCGCAACGACTTTCAGCGCGTCGATATCCAGCCCGGAATCCGACTCATCAAGAATGCACAGTTGAGGTTCCAGCACCGCCATTTGCAAAATGTCATTACGCTTTTTCTCGCCACCGGAGAAACCAACGTTGACCGAACGCGTTAGCAAATCTTCCGGCATCTTCAATAACGCGATTTTCTCTTCCATCAGATCCTGGAAGTCAAACCTGTCCAGCGACTCTTCGCCACGGTAACTGCGCACCGCATTCAGTGCCGTTTGCAGGAAAAATTGATTACTGACGCCGGGGATTTCTACCGGATACTGAAATGCCATAAAGATCCCTTCACCGGCCCGGTCTTCGGGTGACAGTTCCAGTAAATCCTTACCGTTAAATTCTACCGTCCCGCCGGTGACTTCGTAGTCATCGCGCCCGGCGAGCGTTGCGGAAAGCGTACTTTTCCCGGAACCGTTCGGCCCCATAATGGCGTGTACCTCTCCGGGGCCAATATCCAGGCTCAGCCCACGCAGGATCGTCTTATCTTCCACACTGACCTGTAAATTTTTAATGCTTAACATGTGCTTTCCTTAAATTTTAACCGACGCTGTGTTCAAGACTTATGGCGAGAAGTTTTTGCGCTTCAACGGCAAATTCCAGCGGCAGTTCAGAGAACACGTCTTTACAGAAACCATTAACGATCATCGAAATGGCATCCTCTTCGCTGATGCCGCGCTGCAAACAGTAAAACAGCTGGTCTTCACCAATGCGCGAGGTCGTGGCTTCATGCTCAAGCTGGGCGCTGTTGTTACGACACTCCACATACGGGAAGGTGTGCGCTCCACAATCCGCGCCAATCAGCATCGAGTCGCATTGGGTATAGTTGCGGGCGTTGGTTGCGGTCGGCATGATCTTCACTAAGCCGCGATAGCTGTTTTGACTGTGTCCCGCGGAGATCCCTTTCGAGATAATGGTCGATTTGGTGTTCTTGCCGATGTGGATCATCTTGGTGCCGGTATCGGCCTGCTGATAACCACTGGTCAGCGCGACGGAGTAGAATTCGCCGATAGAGTTGTCGCCGCGCAGAATACAGCTTGGGTATTTCCAGGTAATGGCCGAGCCGGTTTCCGACTGCGTCCACGACATTTTGCTGTTTTCGCCTTCGCACAGGGCGCGCTTGGTGACGAAGTTCAAAATGCCGCCGGTGTTACCGTCACCAGGGAACCAGTTTTGTACCGTCGAGTATTTCACTTCGGCATCTTTGTGGATGATGACTTCCACCACCGCGGCATGCAGTTGGTAGCTATCGCGTACCGGGGCTGAACAGCCTTCGATATAGCTGACGTAACTGCCCTCATCCGCAACCAGAATGGTGCGTTCAAACTGACCGGTTTTTTCCGCATTTATACGGAAATAGGTCGACAGTTCCATTGGGCAACGCACACCTTTCGGGACATAAATAAACGTGCCGTCGGAGGCCACCGCCGCATTCAGCGCCGCAAAGAAATTGTCATTACCCGGGACAACCGTACCCAGATATTGTTTTACCAGCTCAGGGTGATCGTGAATCGCCTCACCAAACGAACAGAAAATAATGCCCTGTTCCGCCAGTTTATCGCGATAAGTTGTCGCCACCGACACCGAGTCAAAAATAGCATCAACCGCCACCTCTTTGCCTTCGCGGACCGGCACGCCAAGCTGCTCGAATGCGTCCTCAACTTCTTTACTTAAAAACGCATTCGCCCCCGTTTGCTGCACCGCGCCCGGCTCAGACGCGCAGGTTTCATCGCAATTACCGCAGGACGGCGCAGAGTAATAACTGTACTCCTGGTAGTTCAGCTTATCGTAATGCGCTTTTAGCCAGTGCGGCTCTTCCATGGTTAGCCACGCTTTAAAGGCATTCAGGCGAAATTCCAGCATCCAGTCGGGTTCATTACGTTTTGCCGAAATCGCGCGCACGACATCTTCGTTGATCCCTTTCGCCAGTTCATCGGTTTGTAGATGGGTGAAGAAGCCCTCTTTGTAATTAAGGTGCCCGCCAGCCCAGGTGTTGACATCGTCAGTTGCTTCAGTATTACGAGACATAGTACCGCCTATACCCCAAAACTTTCGCCACAGCCGCATTCGTTCTGGGCTTTCGGGTTATGAAATTTAAATAGCTGATTTAATCCTTCGCGCACGAAATCAACTTCTGTGCCGTCGATAAACGGCATCGCCTGTAACGGTACATAAAGTCTGGCCCCCTCCGTTTCAAACAGCAGATCGTCTTTTTCCGCCTGGCGAACGGTGTCCAGCACGTAGCCAAATCCCGCGCATCCCGTTTGCTTCACGCCTAAACGCACGCCTAACATGTCGGGTTGCTTTGCCACCAGCTCGCGGATGTGCGCCGCAGCCGCTGGCGTTAACGTCAGACCACGCCAGGCAAAATCGTCCGGGTTAAATGTTCCTGAATGCAATTCCATAGGGTTACCTCGAGTCACTAGCTTTCAAGCTATAACAACATGTTAGTGATAATGATTATCACTTCAACCCCTCAACAGCAGGGGCATTCGGGTTAATCGCCCTTTTTGACCCCTTTTACTAAGCATAGACCCTGCTGCGTGGGTTAACAGGGATGGATTTTTTTGTTCAATGCATTGATTAATAATGGATTAAGTAATTTCAATCGGCGAGACAGGTCGATAATCAAAAGATGTATAGAAAATGACTATTTCTGTGATAGAAGGGGGTAACTTCCTCTGTCAGGCTATACCTAACCAGGGAGTTATCAGAGATGAGATTCGCAGAGCGGTGAACGGAAAAAAGTTAACGGCTGGCTAACCACCCATTGCCATTTTTCACTCGCCCGAAGGCAGGGGTTATATTATTTTCAAGCTGATAGATGATGGATAAAATAACATTTAAGTTATATCGTGTTATTTGATTATGTTCAGTTGCAAAGGATGAACTGGTTTCCACAAGATTGAAATGATTATATTCCTGCAACAGTGCTAAATTTGGCGCAATCTCAACAGGAAACTGCTTATCATTTGGTGAGGTGAAAAGATAGATATTCGCAGTTTTATGTTTATCTCTGTAGATAACATCCTGCAGCATATTATCCAGCTTATTAATATTCGCTGGCGAGATGGTGCCCATCATCTCTTGTCCGACGTGCGTCCAATATCCTTTTGCAACATAGCTACCGATGTAAAACTGGGGGACTGCTGTAATGATGTTCCGAATGTTGTGCTTAATGCCGTAATACATCGACATCGACCCGCCTTTGGAAGCACCAAGAATAGTCGTGTTAGAGGGTTTTACAAAATCAATCACCCCCTGCATGAGTAGACTAACCCCCTGCTCAATATCGAAATTCATTTTATTACACAAGTAATAAGCTGGCAGACCGCCAAAATCATCTTTAATCCATAGAATTGCAGAATGGCAATGGTCAAGCATGACAAAATCATAGATGGTAGCATCCGGGATATTAAATCCAGACATGACAATCAACAAATGCCGACAATCTCTGGAGGCCGGTTTGAATCGATAGTGAATCGGTGTCTGATTTTTATAATTGAAAACAAGATTCTCTACCATTATTTAAACCCGGTTAACGTTTCACGGTGACCAGAACAGCGCACACAGTAATGATTTACCAAAGGGTCTGTTCTGCATTCTCTGTGCGATATAAAGCGGTTATGATTCTTTAAACTTAAATGTCACCACGGCTATTTTTTGACAACATCGGTCTGCAGACTCACGGCAAGTAGGTACAATCCCGTTCGGGCACTACGTGAAGACAACAAAAAACCCTTAAGGCTGCTTGCTGGCAGGCTTAAGGGTTCCGGCCCCATCCGGCGCTTATCTCCGGCACTCACGATGGCTTAGCTCTTGAAGGGGCGATAAGAATAATCTCACTTCCGGATATGTTTTGTTTAACACAAATTGCGATTTGACTATTTTATAAGCGTATTCAATCAATTATTAGGCGCTGTTTTTCACTGAGCGCGTCCAGCAACAGGCGCAGTCCTGCAGGCTGATGCTCCCGCGAAAGATATAAACCATAAATTGGCAGGCTTTTTGGTTGAAGCTCGGGCAAGAGTCTAACCAGCTTTCCCTGTGCCAGCCCTTCCCGCGCCTCCAGTTCCGGCACCAGCGCAATGCCCGTTCCCGCCAACGCCGACTCACAAAGCAACGAAGAGATCCCGGCGCTCAAATTGCCTTTAATCGCAACAGCTGCAGCCCGCCCCTGGGCATCCAGAAAGTGCCAGGATTTTCCGGCAAACCCGCTGTAGTACAGACAATTATGCCGCGTAAGGTCGTCGATAGTCTCAGGAGTGCCATGTTGATGCAGGTACTCTACAGACGCGCACAGTACCGATTTACAGTCGCCAAGGCGACGGGCGATAGTTCCAGGTTCAGGGTTTTCCGTTATACGGATCGCCACATCAATGCGTTCTCCAACGAGGCTTACCGGTTGATTATTGATCTCCACCTCGATACGCAGTTGCGGATACTTCGTCAGAAACGCGGGCAGTACCGGCGCTAAAATATGCATAGCTGTAAAATGCGCACAGGCCACACGTAGCGTGCCAGAGGGAGTTTGCGCGGCGCTGGCGGCACCAATATCCAGCGAAAGCTGCGCCAGAGAACGCGTTTTCACTAATGCCTCTTCACCCGCTGGCGTGATCGTCAGACGGCGCGACGAGCGATGGATAAGCCTTGCACCCGCCCATTTCTCCATCTCGTCGAGGTAACGACTGACCATCGGACGGGAAAGCCCCAGCGCACGCGCGGCGGCGCTCAGACTGCCCAAATCACAGATATGGTTGAATACCGTTGCCGCCATCACTCTGTCCATTGCATCCCATCCGATCGTTTTATGAAACTCAGCATGTCCTAATAAGGGAATTCTAACAGATCCGAATTTCCTTAAAATACAGGAACTATCAAAAGACAATTTCCTGCACAAGGATACCTAGCATGAAAGTTAAAACGCTGGCCCTGCTGTTACCTCTGTTCGCCTCTTCATCCTTTGCCGCGACGCTACAGCTGGACGTCTACAATCCACAGGACAAGGCTATTTTCCCGGTCTCTTCAACGCTGGTTTCAGGACCGAAAGAAGCAATATTGTTTGACGCACAGTTCAGTACTAAAGATGGTGAACAGCTGGTGCAGATGATTCGCGCCAGCGGTAAAACGCTGAAGGCCATCGTGATCACCTCCGGCGATCCGGATTTCTATTTCGGACTGCAGCCTATCGTCAAAGCCTTCCCACAGGTAAAAGTCCTGGCAACACCGCACGTAGTAGACCATATCCGTGCCACCAAAGAGGCCAAACTGCAATTCTGGGGTCCGCAAATGAAGGATGGTGCGCCAACATCGCTCACCGTTCCGCAAGCAACAACGCAAACGCATTTCACGGTTGATGGTGAAACGCTGGAACTGCGCCACCCTAATGATTATGCAGCCTACGTCTGGATCCCGGCGAACCGTGCCATTATTGGCGGTACCGGCGTGGCGTCTGGTATACACGTCTGGACGGCGGATACGCAATCTGCAGAACAGCGTAGCGCGTGGCGTAGCGTATTGGGCGAAATGCAGAAGTTACAACCCACCCAGGTGGTCCCGGGGCATTACATCGGCGAACGCCCTGTGGGCGATAAAGCGATTCGCTTCACACAGGACTATCTGCAATCGTTTGAGCAGGCGTTAGGGGCGAAGAAAGGTTCGGATTATGTGATTAAAACCATCACCGCGGCATGGCCAGGTCTTGCAGACGCAAGTTCTCTGGAGCTAAGTGCGAAGGTTAATACTGGTGAGATGAAGTGGTGATTGAGATTTAACGCAAAAAATAACCCCGAACGCGTGTCGGGGTTTCATTACGATAAGCATACCGGAATCAATGAACGCCCATGCGCCAGGCAAAATAGATCTCTTCTTTTAGTTCAGTCGAAGAAAGCGTCAATAAATCCGCGAACTCCAGCTCTAACTGTTTCAGTCTTTTCAGGTACTGAGCTGGTGAAAGATCGGTTTTATCACGACGTAAAAACTCTATTGCCAGTTGGGCCGGGTCTAATTGGGTAGACATATCATCCTCGCTTGTGTTCAAAACCTGCACAGTATAACACCATTCCCTGTGCAGATAATGACCAAAAGCAATATGCATCACAAAATTGCTGTCGTCAGACGCGACGTGCAGCACAATCGTCCCTGCTCATCGAAGATTTCGATTTGCCATACCTGATGACGGGAGCCGGTATGCACCGCGCGACATACCCCTCTGACGCGCCCTTCCCGCGCCGAGCGAATATGGTTGGCGTTGACCTCCAGGCCCACCACTTTCTGCTCACCCTGAGTACACAGATAACCAGCCACCGAACCAATGCTCTCAGCCAGCACCACGGACGCGCCGCCGTGCAGCAAACCAAATGGTTGTTTAGTACGGTGGTCTACCGGCATTGTGGCTTCCAGCGTGTCATCGCCAATGTGCACAAAACGAATATCAAGCAGCCCAACCATATTTCCTTCACCCATGGCGTTGAGCGCTTCGAGTGTGACTTCACGTTTCCAGATCATCCTATAATCTCCAGCAGTGCCTGTAATGGATGGCGAACGCCCGTGCCTTCAACGCGTTTAACCTGACTGCGACAGGAGTATCCGGTAGCCAGACAACGGTTACGCGGCAATCGTTGCATTGCCTGGTGCCATGATAGCTCATAGATCCCCAGTGAGTTCTGATGATTCTTCACTTCGTGGCCATAGGTGCCCGCCATACCACAGCACCCTACGCTGATGTTCTCCAGCTTTGCACCAAAGCGGGCAAAAATAGCCGCCCACTGAGCAGGCGCGCCCGGCAGGGCCGTCACTTCGGTACAGTGTCCAAAGAAGTACCACGGTTCACCGCCCACAGCGACTGGCTGCTGTGACTCCACAACTGTCGATAACCATTCGTTGGCGAGTAACACATGGAAATCGCCCCGTTGCTCTCCAAGCGCCAGTTTGTATTCATCGCGATAGCAAAGCACCAGCGCCGGATCGACACCCACCATCGGAATATTCAGCTTCGCCACCCGATTGAGAAACTCAGATGTTTTCTTTGCGGTTTTAGCAAAACGGTTTAAAAAGCCCTTAATATGCTGGGCCTTGCCGTTTGGCGAGAACGGCAGCAGTACCGGCTGCAAACCCAGCTTTTCAACCAGACGTATAAAATCAGCCACCACCTGTGCATCGTAATAGCTGGTGAACGGATCCTGCACCACCAGCACCGTACGGGCTTTTTGCTCAAGGCTGAGTAATTCGAGTTGTTCCAGCGTCATATTAGCGGAACGATGGCCAACTAACTGACGTTGAAGCGACGGCGCAGACAGCAGCGGTAAGTCGACCATGCCGATGTGCTTTTTAGCCAGATTACGCACCAGCGGCTGGTTGATGAAGAAGTTAAACGTGTTGGGCGCCCGCGCCATTAACGGCGCATAACTCTCAACGGTCGCCACCATGTGATCGCGCAACGGCCGCAGATAACGCGTGTGATACAACTGCAGGAAGCGTGAGCGGAACTCCGGCACATCGATTTTAATCGGGCACTGTGTGGAACAGGCTTTACACGCCAGACAACCCGACATTGCCTCTTTCACTTCGTGCGAGAAATCGTATTCGCCTTTGCGCGCATGCCAGCTATTGCGGGTACGGGCAATCAGCGTACGTAAACTGGCACGTTTTTCCGGTAGCTCTTTTTCCAGCTGTAGCGGGTCAATCCCGCGATCTGCCAACAGACGCAGCCATTCACGCACCAGCGTAGCTCGCCCTTTCGGTGAATGGATGCGGTTGAGGCTGATTTTCATCGACGGACACATCGGGCTTTTCGCATCAAAGTTAAAGCATAACCCGTTGCCGTTACACTCCATCGCCCCACGCCACTCCTGGCGTACGGCCAGCGGGATCTGACGGTCATACGTTCCGCGTTTCACCGCGTCCACTTTCATCATCGGCGCATCAACATCTTCCGGTGGACAGATTTTGCCAGGATTGAGCCGGTTTTGCGGATCAAACACCGATTTCACTTTACGCAGTTCTCGATACAGTTCCTCACCGAAGAACGCCGGGCTATATTCTGCACGAAAACCTTTCCCGTGCTCGCCCCACAGCAGACCGCCATATTTTGCCGTCAGCGCGACAACATCGTCAGAAATGCGTTTCATCAGCACTTCCTGCTGCGGGTCGCACATATCCAGCGCCGGTCTGACGTGCAACACGCCTGCATCTACGTGACCAAACATGCCGTAACTCAGGCCGTGGCTATCGAGCAGCGCGCGGAACTCGGCAATATAGTCAGCCAGATGTTCCGGCGGAACGCAGGTATCTTCAGCAAACGGAATCGGCTTCGCGGCCCCTTTCGCATTCCCCAGCAGACCGACAGCTTTTTTACGCATCGCGTAAATGCGCTCGACGCCTGCCAGCTCGGTACATAGCTGCCAGCCTATAACACCCGCTTCCTGACGCGCAATTAAGCCATCCAGCCGTTCGCACAGTGCGCTGACCTGCGAATCAATCAATGCTTCATCGTCACCGGCAAACTCCACAATATTCAGACCCAGCATCTCTTTATCCGCCACATCGGTAATCAATTCACTTACCGAGTGCCAGACAATATCTTCCCGTGCCAGGTTAAGCACTTTGGAGTCGACGGTTTCTACCGACAGCGCGCGCGCTTCCACCATCACCGGGGCATTACGCAATGCCGAGTCGAAAGAGTCGTACTTAACGTTAACCAGTTGTCTGACTTTGGGTAGCGGCGTGATATCCAGACGGGCTTCGGTGATAAACGCCAGCGTACCTTCAGAGCCGGTAAGAATGCGGGTTAAATCAAATTCGGTCATCTCATCGTTAAAGACGTGCCGCAGATCGTAACCGGTCAGGAAGCGATTAAGTTTCGGGAATTTATCAATGATCAGCAGTCGGTTGTCGCGGCAACGCTCATAAACCGTCTTGTAGATGCGGCCAATAGTGGTGTTGCTATTACCCAGCGTTTGGGCAAGTTCGACCGGCATTGGCTGGGTATCAAGAATATCGCCGCCCATCAGCACCGCGCGGATACCCAGCACGTGATCGGAGGTTTTACCGTAAACCAACGAGCCTTGTCCGGATGCGTCGGTATTGATCATCCCCCCCAGCGTTGCCCGGTTACTGGTGGATAACTCGGGGGCAAAGAAATAGCCGTAAGGCTTCAGAAACTGGTTGAGCTGGTCTTTTATCACCCCGGCTTCAACCCGCACCCAACCTTCCTGCACATTGATTTCAATGATGCGGCTCATATAGCGGGACATATCAACAATAATGCCCTGATTCAGCGCCTGACCGTTGGTCCCGGTGCCGCCTCCGCGTGGGGTAAAAATCAACGAAGAGAAAAGAGGTTCCGCCGCCAGACGAGCGATAAGCGCCACATCTGCGGTTGAACGAGGGAATACGACAGCATCAGGAAGCAGCTGATAAATACTGTTATCCGTCGACATTGTCAGACGATCGGCATAGCTCGTTGCCGTATCGCCCGTAAATCCTTGCTGCTCCAGTGCCTGCAAAAAATTGAGCACCAGTTGAACGACACCTGGCGCCTGAGAAATTTGTGGAATCATTATAGTGACCCTTTCCTGCGGTCTGTGTTGTGAATTTAATCGTTTGCGTGTTGCTTTGTTTGTTGTATCACATTTTTTTCTAATACGCTCAGCAGATTTACAGGCAGAATCCGCCTGTCAAAAACCGCTGAAATTGCTCATCATTACAGGGTGTCATTTAAGTGTTCACGTCGCGTCAACGTTCTGGCGCAAAGACAAAGGTGAAAAGTATTTATGGTAAATTTCCGCCAGCCCAAGGATATTGCACAAGTGCTGCTATCGGCGCTGTTTTTAGCCGTCATGATTGTGGCCTGTCTTTGGATTGTTCAGCCCTTTATCCTCGGTTTTGCATGGGCGGGGACGGTGGTCATTGCGACCTGGCCGATCCTGCTACGCTTACAAAAATTGCTCTGGGGCCGTCGCTCGCTGGCCGTGCTGGTGATGACCCTGCTGCTGGTGCTGTTGTTCATCATTCCTATCGCGCTACTGGTCAATAGCATTGTTGATGGCAGCGGGCCATTGATCCATGCCGTAACCGCAGGCGATATGACCCTGCCGGATCTGGCGTGGCTGAACAGTATTCCGTTGGTCGGCGCAAAATTGTATGCCGCGTGGCACAGTCTGCTGGATATGGGCGGCGCGGCCATCATGGCCAAGGTTCGTCCTTATATCGGCACGACGACGACCTGGTTTGTTGGCCAGGCTGCTCACCTTGGCCGCTTTATGATGCACTGTGGTCTGATGCTGCTGTTCAGCGCCCTGCTGTACTGGCGCGGTGAACAGGTGGCGTTAGGTATTCGCCACTTCGCTTGTCGCCTGGCATCCAAACGTGGCGATGCCGCCATTCTGCTGGCAGCACAAGCCATTCGCGCCGTCGCATTAGGCGTTGTGGTCACCGCGCTGGTGCAGGCAGTGCTCGGTGGCATTGGTCTGGCGGTAACCGGCGTGCCGTACGCCACGCTGCTGGCGGTATTGATGATCCTGTCTTGTCTGGTGCAACTGGGGCCATTGCCGGTGCTGGTCCCGGCCATTATCTGGCTGTACTGGACGGGCGATTCAACCTGGGGCACGGTGCTGCTGGTGTGGAGCGGCGTGGTCGGAACGCTGGATAACGTTATTCGCCCGATGCTGATTCGCATGGGGGCCGATTTGCCGCTGATCCTGATTCTCTCAGGGGTCATCGGCGGACTGATTGCCTTCGGCATGATTGGTCTGTTTATCGGCCCGGTGGTACTGGCCGTGTCCTGGCGTCTGTTCTCCGCCTGGGTAAACGAAGCCCCTGCGCCAGGTAGCGATCCCGACGAAATCCTCGAAGAAATTGCTGAAATCGAACGCAATAAGTAATCCCACGTCAGGCGGCACTGCCGCCTGATTGTTTAACAATACTAATCAATTCCGCCCGCTTACTAAATAAGACCCAACGTTATCCTTCTTTAAATACTCATTTGCTTCGCAAATTATTTACAGTTTTTAAACTATTGAGATGAATCTGATCGACGTAAAAAATCAGTATGCCTACTATTAGCCCATGGCTTTAGATCAACACATTGATTTATAAGCATGGAAATCCCCTGAGTGAAACAACGAATTGCTGTGTGTAGTCTTTGCCCATCTCCCACGATGGGCTTTTTTTTGTCCTTCGCGCGCCTCGCCACCAACCTTACCGCACCACAGCTCCGCTCTTCCCCGTTGATAAACAAATAATATTGCACAAGATACTGTGACTCTCTTCAAGCCGAAATATCCACAGCAATGTTATTACTATTCCACCGTCTTTTATGAGGTGATCAAATAATGAACGCATTGGAACTCCAGGCTATCCGCCATATTTTTGCTATGACGGTAGAAGAAAGCGCTATGTATATCTCGCGGGATCACAATGTTGCCGCCTGGCAACAATGGGAGAATGGCGAAAGGGAAATCCCGGAAGACATCACGCGCATTTGTGCAGAAATGAAAGCCAGACGAAAGTTAAGAATTAACGCCATTATCGAAAAAATAAATAACCGTATCGGTAATAACACCATGCGTTTCTTTCCCGATCTGATCTCTTTTCAGGCAGTTTATCAGCACGATGATTTTCTCGACTGGAAAATCTATCAATCGGCCGCTGTTGAACTGTATGCCCACGACCTTGAGCGTTTGTGTTAAGAGACCGCAGCGCCACACTCATTTAGCCTCTTCGCTGAGTAACATATTATGAAAAACACCTATTTCTCCACTGCGATAGGGCTGTACTTTAATTACCTGGTACACGGCATGGGGGTCATTCTGATGAGCCTCAATATGTCTTCACTGGAACAACAGTGGCACACCGATGCCGCAGGGGTCTCAATTGTTATTTCCTCACTCGGCATTGGCCGTTTAAGCGTGTTATTGGTGGCGGGCATGCTTTCCGATCGCTATGGCCGCAGACCGTTTATTATTTTCGGTATGGTCTGCTACCTGCTGTTCTTTGTAGGCATCATCAATACTCACAGCATTTATATTGCCTATGCTTTTGGATTTTTAGCTGGAATGGCAAACAGTTTTCTTGACGCCGGAACTTACCCCAGCCTGATGGAGGCGTTTCCCCGCTCTCCCGGCACGGCTAATATCTTAATTAAAGCGTTTGTTTCCATCGGTCAGTTTCTGCTGCCGATGATTATCAGTCTGCTGGTGTGGGCAGAACTTTGGTTTGGCTGGTCCTTCCTTGTGGCGGCCGCGGTAATGCTAATCAATGGCGTATTTTTGTTTCGCTGTCGATTCCCGGCCCATCCTGGGCATCAAGCCCCCCTCAAGGCATTACCCGTTGAACAGAAAAGCATACAATCTGAACATCGTTGTTCTCTTCTCGATCTCGCCAGTTACACTCTGTACGGCTACATCGCCATGGCGACATTTTATCTGATAAGCCAGTGGTTAGCACAATACGGACAGTATGTCGCCGGGATGTCCTACACCTTATCGATCAAGCTGTTAAGCATTTACACCTGCGGTTCTCTACTGTGTGTGTTGATCACCGCGCCACTGGCACGAAAGACGGGGCGCGCAACCTCTCTGTTAATGCTGTACACCTTTATCTCATTTATCGCATTGCTGATGGTCTGCCTGCATCCGTCGATCTACATGGTGATCGTCTTCGCGTTTGTCATCGGTTTCTCTTCAGCCGGAGGCGTTGTACAAATCGGTTTAACGCTGATGGCCGCACGCTTTCCCGATGCGAAGGGCAAAGCTACCGGGATTTACTACAGCGCGGGCAGCATTGCGACCTTCACCATCCCACTGATAACGGCAAGACTCTCGCAGACCAGCATTGCTCACATCATGTGGTTTGATACCGGCATAGCCGCGGTAGGCTTCCTGTTAGGGAAGGTGCGAATAAGCAGGTCATTTCTTCCCAAATTGACTCGCTGATTAAAATTTCGCGGATCTGGGCCGATTTTTTTCCCGTAAACACATCGAATCAGCCTATTTAGGCTATTTTTTCCACCATTTCTGGCGTTATTTCCGGTTTTTACTGAGATCTCTCCCACTGACGTATCATTTGGTCCACCCGAAACAGGTTGGCCAGGGTGAATAACATCGCCAGTTGGTTATCGTTTTTCAGCAGCCCCTTGTATCTGGCTTTCACGAAGCCGAACTGCCGCTTGATGATGCGAAACGGGTGCTCCACCCTGGCACGGATGCTGGCTTTCATGTATTCGATGTTGATGGCCGTTTTGTTCTTGTGCGGATGCTGCTTCAAGGTTTTTACCTTGCCGGGACGCTCGGCGATCAGCCAGTCCACATCCACCTCGGCCAGCTCCTCGCGCTGTGGCGCTCCTTGGTAGCCGGCATCGGCTGAGACAAATTGCTCCTCTCCATGAAGCAGATTACCCAGCTGATTGAGGTCATGCTCGTTGGCCGCGGTGGTGACCAGGCTGTGGGTCAGGCCACTCTTGGCATCGACACCAATGTGGGCCTTCATGCCAAAGTGCCACTGATTGCCTTTCTTGGTCTGATGCATCTCCGGATCGCGTTGCTGCTCTTTGTTCTTGGTCGAGCTGGGTGCCTCAATGATGGTGGCATCCACCAAAGTGCCTTGGGTCATCATGACGCCTGCTTCGGCCAGCCAGCGATTGATGGTCTTGAACAATTGACGGGCCAGTTGATGCTGCTCGAGCAGGTGGCGGAAATTCATGATGGTGGTGCGATCCGGCAGGGCGCTATCCAGGGATAATCGGGCAAACAGGCGCATGGAGGCGATTTCGTACAGGGCATCTTCCATGGCACCGTCGCTCAGGTTGTACCAATGCTGCATGCAGTGAATACGCAGCATGGTCTCCAGCGGATAGGGCCGTCGGCCATTGCCCGCCTTGGGATAAAACGGCTCGATGACAGCGGTCATATTCTGCCATGGCAGAATCTGCTCCATGCGGGAGAGGAAAATCTCTTTTCGGGTCTGACGGCGCTTAGTGCTGAATTCACTATCGGCGAAGGTGAGTTGATGGCTCATGATGTCCCTCTGGGATGCGCTCCGGATGAATATGATGATCTCATATCAGGAACTTATTCGCACCTTCCTTAGCATTGTTTATTGGCTATCGCAGCCGTATCGCGACAAAGCAGCAACTAAACATGGCGATGGTCGTAAAATAACGCGGATGCAATATTGTTCTCCCCCGCTGCAAAATAATTGGTCGCGGTTTTAAAACTTCAGCAAAATGTTGGTTGAAAGAATTAAGTTTCACAGTTGAGCATGCAACATACCTGGTAACTTAAACGCCATGCTATGTAGGCACAATATCAGCACCCCAGTATATTAATCACAAGGTCGCCGCAATTTAAACAATATCGACGAGCACAGAACAATTTTAAAATCCGCAAGGAGTTGTGAACATGTCTCAAAATAAGACCTTTAATACGCCATTTCTTTTGGCGATAATCTGTATTTATTTAAGTTATTTTTTACACGGCATTAGCGTCATTACACTGGCGCAAAACATGAGTTCTCTTGCAGAAAAATTCTCCACCGACAATGCTGGGATAGCCTATTTAATTTCCGGCATTGGTCTTGGTCGCCTGGTGAGTATTTTATTCTTTGGCGTGCTCTCAGATAAATTTGGTAGACGGGCTATCATTCTGTTAGGTGCTATTCTGTACATGCTGTTTTTCTTCGGCATTCCCGCCAGCCCGAATCTGATGATTGCCTTTATTCTCGCTGTTTGTGTCGGCGTCGCTAACTCGGCCCTGGATACAGGGGGCTATCCGGCATTGATGGAATGCTTCCCTAAGGCATCTGGGTCAGCTGTTATCCTGGTTAAAGCGATGGTCTCATTCGGGCAGATGATCTACCCCATCGTCGTCAGCACCATGCTGCTCAACCATATCTGGTACGGCTATGCGGTCATTATCCCGGGGGTACTGTTCGTCGTCATAACGTTGATGCTGCTCAAAAGCCGTTTCCCCAGCCAGATGGTGGATGCGGGCATTGCAAAAGAGCTACCGCAGATGAACAGTAAACCGCTGGTCTGGCTGGAAGGCGTAGCCTCCGTTATGTTTGGGGTGGCCGCATTTTCTACCTTTTACGTCATCGTAGTCTGGATGCCGAAATATGCGATGGCATTTGCCGGCATGGCAGAAGCCGACGCGCTGAAAACCATCTCTTACTACAGTATGGGATCGCTGGTCTGCGTGTTTATTTTTGCTGTACTGCTCAAGAAAATGGTTCGACCCATTTGGGCGAATGTGTTTAACGCCGGGCTGGCAACCCTCACCGCAGCGGTTATCTATTTATATCCATCCCCATTGGTGTGTAACGCCGGTTCATTTCTTATCGGGTTTTCTGCCGCAGGCGGTATTTTACAGCTCGGCGTTTCGGTGATGTCAGAGTTTTTCCCCAGGAGCAAAGCCAAGGTCACCAGTATTTATATGATGATGGGGGGCGTAGCCAACTTTATTATCCCATTAATCACCGGATACCTTTCTAACATTGGCCTGCAGTACATCATTTTGCTGGACCTCGCATTTGCTTTGCTGGCCTTCATCACCGCCATCATCGTCTTTATTCGTTACTACCGCGTATTTGATATTCCCAAAAATGATGTGCGGTTGGGCGAACGTTATTTTCAATAAATTGCTTAGAAGGAGTATCAAATGGACGTAACTGCAAAATATGAACTGATTGGTCTGATGGCCTATCCTATCAGACACAGCTTGTCGCCTGAAATGCAAAATAAGGCATTAGAAAAAGCGGGATTACCTTTTACCTACATGGCATTTGAAGTCGATAACTCCACGTTTGCTAATGCGATTGCCGGGCTGAAGGCCTTAAAAATGCGCGGTACCGGAGTCTCAATGCCCAATAAGCAACTGGCATGTGAATATGTTGATGAATTAACGCCTGCAGCCAAACTGGTCGGCGCGATTAATACTATCGTCAATGATGATGGTTACCTGCGCGGCTACAATACTGATGGCACGGGGCATATTCGCGCCATCAAGGAAAGCGGTTTCGATATCAGGGGTAAAACCATGGTACTGTTGGGCGCAGGCGGCGCGTCAACGGCCATTGGCGCCCAGGCGGCGATTGAAGGCATCAAAGAAATCAAACTCTTTAACCGTCAAGATGAGTTCTTTGCCAAAGCGCAGGAATTCGCCAAACGTGTTAATGAAAATACCGACTGCGTGGTCACCGTTATCGATCTCGACGATCAACAGGCTTTTGCGGACGCACTGGCCAGCGCGGATATTCTGACTAACGGTACGAAAGTGGGAATGAAGCCGCTGGAGAACGAATCTCTGGTAACCGACGTTTCCCTGCTACGCCCGGATCTGCTGGTGACTGAATGCGTCTACAACCCGCATATGACCAAATTATTGCAACAGGCACAACTTGCCGGTTGCAAAACGATTGATGGTTACGGCATGTTGTTATGGCAAGGGGCTGAACAGTTCAAACTCTGGACCGGGAAAGATTTCCCTCTTGAGTATGTGAAACAGGTTATGGGTTTTGCAGCCTGATGAGCAAGCATTTGTAAAATATTTAAAGGGTAATCGATGAAAACCGTAACCGTAAAAAACCTCGTCATTGGCGAGGGTGCGCCGAAGATCATTGTCTCACTGATGGGTAAAGACATCGCAACGGTAAAAAGCGAAGCGCTGGCCTATCGCGAGGCGGATTTCGACATTCTGGAATGGCGCGTTGACCATTTCACCGAGGTGTCCTCCGTTGATGCCGTACTGGAAGCTGCACGCGCCATCCGCGATGTGATGGCTGACAAACCGCTGCTGTTCACCTTCCGTAGTGCCAAAGAAGGTGGTGAACAGGCGCTGGCTGTCGAAAACTATATTGCGCTAAACCGTGCGGCGATAGATAGCGGTCTGGTCGATATGATCGACCTGGAGCTTTTCACCGGTGACGAACTGATTAAAGCCACCGTCGAATATGCACATGCAAAAAATGTCGCCGTCATTATGTCGAATCATGATTTCCATAAGACGCCAGCGGCACAAGAGATTGTCCTGCGTCTGCGTAAAATGCAGGAGCTTGGCGCTGATATCCCTAAAATCGCCCTGATGCCGCAAAACAAGACGGATGTATTGACCCTGCTTGGCGCAACTCTGGAAATGCAGGAACGCTATGCCGATCGCCCGATCATTACTATGTCGATGGCTAAAACAGGGGTGATTTCACGTCTGTCCGGTGAGGTTTTCGGTTCAGCGGCAACCTTTGGTGCGGTGAAAAAAGCCTCTGCCCCTGGGCAAATTTCGGTCACCGACTTACGTACCGTTTTGACCATATTGCATCAGGCATAATAGTACCGTTTATCCATATTAATATCAGTAATGCCCTGCCCCAGATATTCGCTTAATCACGAATATCGGGCAGGTGGCCGGACATTATTAAATAACTCACATTATTATTGTCGAATATAGCGACAGGTAGTCGCACGCATATAATCTGGAGTTCACATGAAATTATCAAGACCAAAACGCATTGATGGTCGGGTCCCCGTATTATCCGCAGCGGATGCCATTAATTATATTCCTGATGAGGCAACGCTCTGCGTATTAGGCGCAGGTGGCGGTATTCTCGAAGCAACAACATTAATTAATGCGCTGGCTGAAAAATATAAAAACGCACACTCACCCCGAAACTTATCATTGATTAGCCCAACGGGATTAGGTGACCGTGCTGACCGTGGAATTAGCCCGTTAGCACAAGAAGGTTTAGTCAAATGGGCATTATGCGGCCACTGGGGACAATCACCACGAATTTCCGACCTCGCTGAGCAGAATAAAATTGCCGCCTATAACTATCCTCAGGGCGTATTAACCCAGACCCTGCGTGCCTCGGCAGCCCACCAGCCGGGTATTCTGAGTGAGATCGGTATCGGAACATTTGTCGATCCCCGCCAACAGGGCGGAAAGCTGAATGAAGTGACCACCGAAGATCTGATCAAGCTGGTGGAAATTGATAACAAAGAGTACCTCTACTACAAAGCCATTGCGCCAAACATCGCCTTTATTCGCGCCACCACCTGCGACAGCGAAGGTTACGCCACGTTTGAAGATGAAGTTATGTATCTCGACGCGCTGGTGATTGCTCAGGCCGTTCACAACAACGGCGGTATCGTCATGATGCAGGTGCAAAAAATGGTGAAGAAAGCCACACTGCACCCAAAAGCCGTGCGTATTCCGGGCTATCTGGTCGATATTGTGGTCATCGATCCCGATCAAACTCAATTGTACGGCGGCGCGCCGGTTAACCGCTTTATCTCGGGCGATTTTGTCCTTGATGACAGCCAGCAGACTGCCCTGCCGCTCAATCAGCGTAAACTGGTGGCCCGACGCGCCCTGTTCGAAATGCGCAAAGGCGCGGTCGGCAACGTTGGCGTGGGTATCGCCGATGGTATTGGTCTCGTTGCACGTGAAGAAGGCTGCGCTGACGACTTTATTCTGACGGTCGAGACCGGTCCGATTGGCGGAATTACCTCCCAGGGCATCGCTTTTGGCGCCAACGTCAACACCCGCGCGATTCTGGATATGACCTCCCAGTTTGACTTCTACCACGGCGGTGGGCTGGATGTATGCTATTTAAGCTTCGCCGAAGTGGATCGCCACGGCAATGTCGGCGTACATAAATTCAATGGCAAAATTATGGGAACCGGCGGTTTTATCGATATTAGCGCCACCTCGAAGAAAATAATATTTTGCGGCACGTTAACTGCCGGAAGCCTGAAAACGGAAGTTGCCAATGGCAAATTAAATATCGTGCAGGAAGGCCGGGTGAAAAAATTCGTCAACGAATTACCTGAAGTCACTTTCAGCGGAAAAATTGCACTCGAGCGCGGACTGGATGTGCGTTACATCACCGAGCGTGCTGTATTTACGTTAAAAGAAGATGGCCTTCATTTAGTCGAAATTGCGCCAGGAGTCTCTTTACAGGAAGACATTCTGGACAAAATGGATTTCCCTCCGGTTATTTCTCCGGAACTGAAACTGATGGACGAAAGATTATTTATCGATGCTTCGATGGGTTTTATATTGCCCGATGCCGCCAATTAAAAGGAGTACCCTGATGGATTTTTCATTAACTGAAGAACAAGAGCTGCTGCTTGCCAGCATTCGCGAACTGATTACCAGCAATTTCCCGGAGGAATATTTCCGTACCTGCGATCAGACGGCTACCTATCCGAAAGAGTTTATGCGCGCCCTTGCGGACAACGGTATTTCAATGCTGGGCGTTCCGGAAGAGTTCGGCGGTATCCCGGCAGATTACGTCACGCAGATGCTGGCACTGATGGAAGTTTCCAAATGCGGCGCACCCGCTTTTTTAATCACGAACGGTCAGTGCATTCACAGTATGCGTCGTTTTGGATCCGCCGAGCAGTTACGTAAAACGGCAGAAAGCACCATGGAAACGGGCGATCCGGCTTATGCGCTGGCATTAACCGAACCGGGAGCAGGTTCAGACAATAACAGCGCCACCACCAGCTACACCCGCAAAAACGGCAAGGTATATCTCAACGGACAAAAAACCTTTATCACCGGCGCTAAAGAGTATCCTTATATGCTGGTACTGGCTCGCGACCCGGAGCCGAAAGATCCGAAGAAAGCCTTTACGCTGTGGTGGGTGGATTCGAAGAAACCCGGCATTAAGGTGAACCCGTTGCATAAAATCGGCTGGCACATGCTCAGCACCTGCGAAGTTTATCTTGATGATGTTGAAGTAGACGAAAGCGATATGGTCGGCGAAGAAGGCATGGGCTTCCTCAACGTCATGTACAACTTTGAGATGGAACGGTTGATCAACGCCGCGCGTAGTACCGGTTTCGCCGAGTGCGCCTTCGAAGATGCCGCCCGTTACGCTAACCAGCGCATCGCATTTGGTAAACCGATTGGCCATAACCAGATGATCCAGGAAAAACTGGCGCTGATGGCGATTAAAATTGAAAACATGCGCAATATGGTGTTGAAAGTCGCCTGGCAGGCCGATCAGGAACAGTCGCTGCGGACCAGCGCGGCGTTGGCAAAACTGTACTGCGCCCGCACGGCAATGGAAGTGATTGATGACGCCATTCAGATCATGGGCGGGCTGGGTTACACCGATGAAGCGCGCGTTTCCCGATTCTGGCGCGATGTTCGCTGCGAGCGCATTGGCGGCGGCACCGACGAAATTATGATTTACGTCGCCGGACGCCAAATCCTGAAAGATTATCAGAATAAGTAAGCGATAATCCGTGCCGGATAGCGCACAAGCGTTTTCCGGCACGAGCCAGGATAATCAGACCTCTGGCATTAAGCATTCCTGCTCAACCAGATTATTTTTAAACTGCTTGCGATAATCACTGGGGGTACAGCCTACATGCCGCTGAAAGAGTTTGGCAAAGTGATCGACATTTTCATACCCTACCCGCCAGGAGATTTCCGCTAACGAAGCTTCCGTATTCGTCAGGGCAAATTTCGCCTCGGTCATTCGTCGCTGAATCACATAATTGATCGGCGAAATTCGATACTCCTTAGTAAATTCATGGCAGATATAACTCACGCTGGCCCGGAATTTTTTGGATAACTGATCAAGAGTAATTTTTTCGCGGAAGTTATTATTTAAATAAACCAGCACATCTTTAATTAAGACATCTTTTTTAATATAACCTTGCTCAGAACGATAGGCATTTTTAAAGTTTTCGTAAAATAAAACGGTTAGAGCATAAGCAAAAGCGTCGTAGGCTGAAGATGTCAGGTTATTTTTGCTCTGGGGGAGCATAACCCCCAACTCATTAAAGATACTCTTAATAACCTCCTTCCCCTGAGTAACGCTAATCACCGGACACGAGTGCATCTGCAATAGCTGATTATCCTGCCAGCCGTTGAAACGAAAACCGTAGAGCGCGCAGGTGTAAGTCGTTGCAGGCGCGCTACTATCCGAAGCAACCGCATGGAGTCGCCCTTGCTCTATCACCACGATATCCCCGGCATGCGCGACATACAGCGACGAATCGATAATTAATCTTGCGACCCCTTTTTTGACATAAATAAGCTCTGTTTCATTATCGTGAA
This sequence comes from Citrobacter sp. RHBSTW-00599, assembly GCF_013784065.1. NCBI lineage: Bacteria > Pseudomonadati > Pseudomonadota > Gammaproteobacteria > Enterobacterales > Enterobacteriaceae > Citrobacter > Citrobacter sp. RHBSTW-00599. The sequence goes on from NZ_CP056717.1 coordinate 2,858,869, forward strand.
CGTGATGACCCGACTCCCAGTTAGGGTCATCACTGATGACGAATCGCGAGAATCTCGGGGTTTTCCCCTGTTCAAAAAGGGTCTCCACGGCATTATCAAAGCAGCGTTGATACATGACAACCTCCACCTAAAGGCAGCAATTTTGGGATTATTAATATCAGAAAATAAAAATGATAATGACGTTATACAACGTTATTCCTTCCCGGCGAAACAAAATTATTTGCCCCGTCTGCAAGATGACACCTTTTGCTTTGGTACATTGCTGCCATTGATTATTTGCGTTTTATAATAATCAAAAAGAATAAATGTTATTAAGTCTGCATTAATAATTTACATATAAGAAACAAATTCAGCGCAGAGGCGATTAAAAACATGATGCATTTCGCAATTATTTTCACTGTCTTTGTGTTCCCGTTTTTTCCTCTGGGACGCACCGTCTGATTATTGCTGATAAACCAGGCATTCCCGGGACGTTTTTTTTGCAAGATTGTTGGCAATGAAAACAGATTTCCCCGTCGAAAACAGCCCTCCCTCTGTCGCACACTATTTTCAGTCAATTTTCCCTACTGTCGATAATGACGCACCACGTCATCATCCACACGAGAATCACTGGAGATGCCATGAAAATAATAACCTGCTTTAAGTTGGTGCCTGAAGAACAGGACATTGTTGTTACCCCACAGCGCTCGCTTAACTTTGACCGGGCCGATGCCAAAATCAGCCAGTTTGACTTAAATGCGATAGAGGCCTCAGCGCAACTTAGCGCAGAGGGTGATGAAATCGTCGCCTTAACGGTGGGCGGGTCGCTACTACAAAACTCCAAAGTGCGTAAAGACGTGCTGTCCCGCGGTCCGGACAGTTTGTATATGGTGCAGGATCCACAACTGGAGCATTCATTACCCCGGGATACCGCTCAGGCGCTGGCCTGTGCGGCCAACAATATGGATTTCGACCTGATGCTGTTCGGTGAAGGATCGGGGGATATCTACGCGCAGCAGGTCGGCTTACTGGTTGGCGAACTATTACAGCTCCCGGTGATTAATGCCGTCAGCAACATCCAACGTAACGGCGATCGCCTTGTGGTTGAGCGCACGCTTGAAGATGAAGTCGAAGTAATTGATCTGCCGCTCCCCGCCGTACTGTGCGTGACGTCAGATATCAACACACCGCGAATTCCCTCGATGAAGGCGATTCTGGGCGCGGGTAAAAAACCGGTCACCCCGTGGCAAGCCAGCGATATTGGTTGGATACCTGCGTCACCGTTAGCGGAACTGGTGAGCCTTACCGTGCCGCCGCAAACCGAACGTCAGCACATCATTCTGGAAAATGACTCAGCAGAAGCCATTGCCGAACTGGCTGAACACCTGAAAAAAGCCCTGAACTAAGCCCAACGGAGAGAAATCATCATGAGTAAATTAGCCAACGTCTGGGTGTTCAGCGATAACGTAGAACGCTATGCAGAATTAATGGCCGGCGCTCGCCTGTGGGGTGAGCAGGTTCACCTTATCGTACAAGGCAGCGACCAGGCCAATCAGTTGCAAGCCCTGGGCGCCGATAAGATAGTCGTGCTCGACGCAACCTCCGGTTTACAGCGTGTTGAAAATTACGCTGAGACCATCGCCGCCCTGATGCAGGAACACGCCGGGCTGCTGCTGATGTCCGCGACTAAACGAGCCAAATCCCTTGGCGCACGCTTAAGCATTCAGCTCAACGCAGCGATGGTGAACGACGCCACATCGGTAACGCTGGATGCAGGCATTTTGTTCGCCGAACACCGCATGTATGGTGGTCTGGCATTTGGCAAAGAAAAAATCAAAAGTACGCTGGCGATTATCACGCTTGCCCCAGGCCAGCTTGAACCGGTCGCGGAAAACGCCTCACACAACTGCCCGGTTGTCTCAGCAACGTACATCGCGCCGCACCATGAAGTGATGTGCCTGGAGCGTCGCGCCAAATCCGTGAGCAGCGTGGATCTCAGTAAAGCCAAGCGCGTGGTGGGTGTGGGTCGCGGCCTCGTGGCGCAAAACGATCTGGAAATGGTGCGCCAACTGGCATCGGTGCTGGGTGCTGAAGTGGGTTGTTCACGACCGATTGCCGAAGGCGAAAACTGGATGGAACGCGAACGCTACATTGGCGTTTCTGGCGTGTTATTGAAATCAGACCTGTATCTCACACTGGGCATCTCAGGACAAATTCAGCATATGGTCGGCGGTAACGGCGCGAAAGTCATTGTCGCCATCAACAAAGATAAAAAAGCCCCTATTTTCAATTACGCCGATTACGGTCTGGTGGGCGACATCTACAAAGTGGTTCCGGCCCTTATCGACCATCTCAGCCGCTAATCCCCTTAACGCACATCTCCCGCTGCCCTTGCGGCGGGAAAGGAGCATAAAGCATGTCAGATGAAAAATTTGATGCCATTGTGGTCGGTGCTGGTGTAGCGGGTACAATGGCAGGCTACGTTATGGCCCGGGCCGGACTGGACGTACTGGTCATTGAGCGCGGCAACAGTGCGGGCAGTAAAAATATGACCGGCGGGAGACTCTACGCGCACAGCCTTGAGCGCATCATGCCCGGATTCGCGCAGGAAGCGCCTCTCGAACGTAAAGTCACCCGCGAAAAAATCTCCTTCCTGACCGAAGAGAGCGCCGTTACCCTCGACTTCCATCGTGAAAAAGACAACGCGCCAGCGCAGGACTCTTATACCGTTTTGCGCAACCGGCTTGACCCATGGCTAATGGAAAAAGCGGAACAGGCTGGCGTGCAGTTCATCCCCGGCGTGCGCGTCGACGCGCTAATTCGCGAAGGCAATAAGGTCACCGGAGTGCAAGCCGGGGACGATATCCTTGAAGCCAATATTGTCATCCTTGCCGATGGCGTTAATTCTATGCTGGGACGGTCGCTGGGGATGGTTCCCCCCTCTTCTGCGCATCACTATGCCGTTGGCGTAAAAGAGCTGATCGGCTTACCGTCGGCGGTGATTGCGGATCGGTTCAATCTGTCAGGCAACGAAGGTGCAGCCTGGCTGTTCGCAGGCTCACCGTCTGATGGACTGATGGGAGGCGGATTTCTGTATACCAACCAGGATTCCATCTCTCTGGGCCTGGTGTGTGGTCTGGGGGATATTGCCCATGCCACGAAAAGCATTCCGCAAATGCTGGAAGACTTTAAGCGACACCCGACTATTCGTCCGCTGATTGCCGGCGGTGAACTGCTGGAGTATTCCGCACATATGGTACCGGAAGGCGGTCTGGCAATGGTTCCGAAACTGGTTGATGACGGGGTAATGATCGTCGGCGATGCCGCTGGTTTCTGTCTGAATCTGGGTTATACCGTGCGCGGCATGGATTTGGCGATAGCTTCCGCAGAGGCCGCCGCCCAAACAGCCATTGCAGCAAAAGAGCGCCAGGATTACTCGGCCAGTAGCCTGATGGATTACAAACGCGCCCTCGAACAGGGCTGTGTGATGCGTGATTTACAGCATTTTCGCAAGATCCCGGCGCTGATGGAAAACCCGCGCCTGTTCACCCAGTATCCCCGCATGGTGGCCGATATCATGAACGATATGTTTACCGTCGACGGAAGCCCAAATCAGCCCGTTCGCAAGATGATCATGTCCCATGCCAGGCAAATTGGGCTGATGAACTTACTGAAAGACGGCATCAAGGGGGCCACCGCACTATGAATCAGGACACTAACGTTAACGTCGACGTCAAACTGGGCGTCAATAAATTTAATGTTGATGAAGGCCACCCGCACATCATTCTGGCTGAACATCCCGACCTTAATGAATTTCGCAAGTTGCTGAAAGCCTGCCCCGCCGGACTGTATAAACAGGATGAGAGTGGAAATATTCATTTTGATTCCGCAGGCTGCCTGGAGTGCGGCACCTGCCGGGTGCTGTGCGGTGACACGATCCTCACACAATGGGAATACCCGCTCGGAACATTTGGCGTTGATTTCCGCTACGGCTAACGGATTTTGCATGTTGTACGCCGGATTGGCCCCGCCTGGCCATCCGGTCAGATGTATGCCGAAATAATCCTGGGAATAACTTCATGAGTATCACACTTACGTTTAACGCCGAACGTCGCCAGGCCTGGCGACAACTGGGTTTATGGGGAGATGCTTCGCTTGGCGATTACTGGCACCAAACCGCCAGAGCCATGCCGGATAAAATCGCCGTGGTTGATAATCATGGCGCTTCATATACCTACTCTGCACTCGACGATGCTGCCAGCAGTCTGGCAACCTGGTTTGTAGCCTGCGGGATCCAACCCGGCGATCGCATTGCCTTTCAGTTGCCTGGCTGGTGCGAGTTCACCATTATCTACCTGGCCTGCCTGAAAACCGGAGCCGTTTCCGTACCACTGCTGCCTGCCTGGCGCGAAGCGGAACTGGTGTGGGTACTGAACAAATGCAAAGCGAAGATTTTTTTCGCACCGACGTTGTTTAAACAGACCCGACCGGTTGATCTGATCCTCCCCTTGCAAAACCAGTTGCCGCATCTGCAACAGATTGTCGCCGTAGATAAACTGGCACCGGCCACCGCTTCGCTGGCGTTCAGCCAACTGCTTCAGGCTCCGCCATTAACCCAGGTTATTAACGTTCACGCCGATGAACTGGCTGCCGTGCTGTTTACCTCCGGGACAGAGGGAATGCCGAAAGGCGTAATGTTAACCCACAACAATATCCTTGCCAGCGAACGCGCCTACTGTGCCCGACTCAATCTCACCTGGCAGGATGTGTTTTTGATGCCCGCCCCACTGGGACACGCTACCGGTTTTTTGCATGGCGTTACCGCGCCGTTTTTAATCGGCGCACGCAGCGTATTGTTGGATATATTCACCCCAACCGCCTGTCTTGAACTGCTCGAGCAACAACGCTGTACCTGCGTGCTCGGTGCAACCCCCTTCGTCTACGACATGTTGTGTAGCCTGGAAAAACGGCCCTGTGATCTCACATCACTACGTTTTTTCTTATGCGGTGGCACCACTATTCCGCAAAAGATTGCCCGTGACTGCCAACAGCGCGGCATTAAATTGTTAAGCATCTATGGTTCGACGGAGAGCTCGCCGCATGCGCTGGTCAATCTCGACGATTCACTTTCACGCATAATGAATACCGATGGATATGCCGCCGCAGGCGTTGAAATTAAAGTCGTCGATGAAGCGCGCAATACGTTGCCTGCAGGGGTCGAAGGTGAAGAAGCCTCGCGTGGCCCCAATGTTTTTATGGGCTACCTCGATGAGCCTGAACTGACCGCCCGCGCGCTGGACAAAGATGGCTGGTATTACAGTGGCGACTTATGCCGCATGGACGAAGCGGGATACATCAAAATTACCGGGCGTAAAAAAGATATTATTGTGCGCGGAGGGGAAAACATCAGCAGCCGCGAAGTGGAGGATATTTTATTACAGCATCCGCGCATTCATGATGCCTGCGTTGTCGCGATGCCAGACGATCGGTTAGGTGAACGGTCGTGCGCTTATGTGGTGCTGAAACCGCCGCATCATTCGCTGTCGCTGGAATCAGTGGTGGCCTTTTTTAGCCGCAAACGGGTGGCAAAGTATAAATATCCGGAACACATCGTCATTGTCGAAACGTTACCGCGCACGGCGTCAGGCAAGGTACAAAAATACCAGCTGCGTCAGGATATCATTCAGCGTTTAAGCGTGGAGAGTGTGGAAAGCGTTGAAGGGTAAAGTACCGGATGGCGATGCTAACACCTCTAATCCGGCCTACGTTGCATACTAACCGTAGGCCGGGTAAGGCATTTACGCCACCATCCGGCATGATGTTACTTCTTCAGTTCAGCCAGGCTCAGCCAGGTCTGCACGACGGTGTCCGGGTTCAGCGACAGACTGTCGATGCCCTCTTCCATCAGCCAGGCAGCGAAGTCTTCGTGATCGGATGGACCCTGACCGCAAATACCCACGTATTTGCCCTGTTTCTTGGCTGCACGAATCGCCATCGACAGCAGCGCTTTCACCGCGTCGTTACGCTCGTCAAACAGTTCAGAAACCACACCAGAGTCACGGTCCAGTCCCAACGCCAGCTGCGTCATGTCGTTTGAACCGATGGAGAAGCCGTCAAAGTACTCAAGGAACTGCTCGGCCAGCAAGGCGTTGGACGGGATCTCACACATCATGATGATCTTCAGTCCGTTCTCACCGCGTTTCAGCCCCTGACGCGCCAGCTCTTCCACTACCGCTTTCGCCTGGGCAACGGTACGGACAAACGGTACCATCACTTCTACGTTAGTCAGGCCCATATCGTTACGGACACGTTTCACTGCGTCACATTCCAGCGCGAAACAGTCGCGGAAGCTATCAGCAATGTAACGGCCCGCCCCGCGGAAGCCCAGCATCGGGTTCTCTTCATGCGGCTCATAACGCTCACCGCCGACGAGGTTGGCATATTCGTTGGACTTAAAGTCTGACATACGCACGATAACGCGTTTTGGATAGAACGCCGCACCCAGCGTAGCGATCCCTTCCGTCAGACGACCAACGTAGAATTCACGCGGGGAATCAAAACCTTTCATCATGCCGCGGATTTCGTTTTGCAGCTCAGGCGTCTGGTCATCGAACTCCAGCAACGCACGCGGGTGTACGCCAATCATGCGGTTGATGATAAATTCCAGACGCGCCAGGCCGACACCTTCGTTTGGCAGACAGGCGAAGTCGAAAGCCCGGTCCGGGTTACCCACGTTCATCATCACCTTCAACGGCAGATCCGGCATGGTCTCCACGCTGGAACTCTTCACGCTGAAGTCGAGCATCTCAGCGTAAACATAACCGGTATCACCTTCGGCACAGGAGACAGTGACTTTCTCACCGTCCTTCATACGCTCGGTGGCATCACCACAGCCAACCACGGCCGGGATCCCCAGTTCACGGGCAATGATCGCCGCGTGACAGGTACGACCGCCACGGTTGGTGACAATCGCCGCCGCTTTCTTCATGATCGGTTCCCAGTCCGGGTCGGTCATGTCGGTAACCAGGACGTCGCCAGGTTCGATACGGTTCATTTCGCTGATGTCCTGAATGACTTTGACCGGACCCGCGCCAATGCGGTGACCGATAGCACGACCTTCAGCAATAATTTTACCCTGAGCATGCAGCGTATAACGCTCCATCACCTGGCCGCGCGAGCGCACAGTTTCCGGACGCGCCTGCACAATGAACAGTTTGCCGGTATGACCGTCTTTCGCCCATTCGATGTCCATCGGACGACCGTAGTGCTTCTCGATCTGTACCGCCTGCTTCGCCAGCTCCTGCACTTCTGCGTTGGTCAGGGAGAAAATGTCGCGCTGCTCCTGCGGTACATCTTCAATCGTCACCTGCTTGCCGTGTTCCTGGGTTGGCGCGTAGACCATGCGGATTTTTTTCGAACCCATTGTGCGACGGACGATCGCCGGACGGTTTGCCGCCAGAGTCGGTTTGTGCACGTAGAATTCATCCGGGTTAACGGCACCCTGCACAACCATCTCGCCCAGGCCCCATGCGGAAGTGATGAACACCACCTGATCGAAACCGGATTCGGTATCGATGGAGAACATTACGCCGGAAGACGCGAGGTCTGAGCGCACCATCCGCTGAACGCCAGCAGAGAGCGCCACGCCACGATGGTCATAACCCTGGTGAACACGATAAGAGATTGCACGGTCGTTAAACAGCGAGGCAAAGACGTGTTTGATAGCAACCAGTACGGCATCAAATCCCTGGACGTTGAGGAAGGTTTCCTGCTGACCGGCAAATGACGCATCTGGCATATCTTCTGCGGTGGCGGAAGAGCGCACGGCAAAAGAGGCATGGGCATCGTCTGCTGACAGCTGCGCGTAGGCATCGCGGACGGCATTTTCCAGCTCCGGCTGGAAAGGAGTGTCGATAATCCACTGGCGGATCTGTGCGCCGGCTTTCGCAAGCTCGGTGACATCGTCAATATCCGTTTTATCCAGCAGCTCATAAATGCGCTGGTTTACACCGCTCTGGTCCAGAAACTGGTTAAACGCATCGGCGGTCGTTGCAAAACCATTCGGTACGGAAACACCCATACCGGAAAGGTTAGTAATCATTTCACCCAGGGAGGCATTTTTGCCCCCAACTCTGTCTACATCATTCATGCCGAGTTGGTTATACCAAAGCACCAGCGGTGACGAGCCATTGTTGGACATCGAACAATCCTTATATATGAACGAGGTTAGGAAACTCAATTTTGCGTAATTATCTTTGCATATTTACCTCAACGAAAAAAACGGTGAATCGTTCAAGCAACTTTATTTTTTATTTTTTCAGATTGTTTCCGCATTTGCGCAAACCCGCGAGCCACAGGGGATCACCACAAAAACTACCGGTATAAACATTTGTTCCGAAAAATGAAATGTACTTTTCAGTAAATATAAAAATACCATTTCATTTTACAAAATAGATGCAGCAATATTCGCTTCTGGCGAATTTTAATTTATGCTTTCAGAGAATTATGTCAGCCCCAGGATGAGCAAAATGGATAATGCTGTTGATCGTCACGTATTTTATATTTCTGATGGTACGGCCATCACCGCCGAGGTATTGGGCCACGCGGTAATGTCACAATTTCCGGTTACGATCAGCAGCATTACGCTGCCGTTTGTGGAAAATGAGAGTCGTGCGCGAGCGGTTAAAGACCAGATTGACGCGATCTATCAACAAACTGGCGTGCGCCCTCTGGTGTTTTACTCTATCGTTTTGCCGGAAATTCGCTCGATCATTTTGCAAAGCGAAGGATTTTGTCAGGATATCGTGCAGGCGTTGGTTGCCCCACTGCAACAAGAGATGAAGCTCGACCCTACGCCGATCGCCCATCGTACCCACGGCCTGAACCCCGGCAACCTTAACAAGTACGACGCGCGCATTGCCGCCATTGATTATACCCTCGCTCATGACGACGGTATTTCGTTGCGCAACCTCGATCAGGCGCAGGTGATCCTGCTTGGCGTTTCCCGTTGCGGTAAAACCCCGACCAGTTTGTATCTGGCCATGCAGTTTGGCATTCGCGCGGCCAACTACCCCTTTATTGCCGATGATATGGATAATCTGGTGCTGCCAGCATCCCTGAAGCCGTTACAGCATAAATTGTTCGGCCTGACCATTGACCCTGAGCGCCTGGCGGCCATCCGCGAAGAGCGCCGGGAAAACAGCCGTTACGCCTCGATGCGCCAGTGCCGGATGGAGGTTGCTGAGGTGGAAGCGCTATACCGGAAAAACCAGATCCCATGGCTGAACAGTACCAATTATTCGGTAGAAGAGATTGCTACCAAGATCCTCGACATCATGGGGCTGAATCGCCGCATGTACTAGAATGCTAGTGCATTGGTTCGATTTTTTGTTATTATGCTCGCCACCAGGCAGGATGAGTATGATATTGTGATATACATCACTTCCCGGTAGTCCTGCCGTTGAAGCAACAAATTTCTGAGACAAGTAATGAACAGAACCGATGAACTCCGTACTGCGCGTATTGACAACCTGGTCACTCCAGCAGAGCTTGCGCAACGGCATCCTGTTTCGTCCTCCGTCGCCCGTCATGTTACGGACTCCCGACGCCGGATAGAAAAAATATTAAATGGTGAAGACGCTCGTTTACTGGTGATCGTAGGTCCCTGCTCGATTCACGATCTTGATGCCGCCATGGAATACGCGACGCGTTTACAGGCGCTGCGCGAAAAACATCAGGCGCGTCTGGAAATCGTGATGCGCACTTATTTTGAAAAACCGCGCACCGTAGTGGGCTGGAAAGGCTTAATTTCCGACCCAGATTTAAACGGCAGCTACCGCGTGAACCACGGCATTGAACTGGCACGCAAACTGCTGTTGCAGGTCAATGAACTGGGCGTACCCACGGCAACAGAATTCCTCGACATGGTGACCGGTCAGTTTATTGCCGATTTAATCAGCTGGGGAGCCATTGGCGCACGCACCACCGAAAGCCAGATCCACCGTGAAATGGCCTCTGCGCTTTCCTGCCCGGTCGGCTTTAAAAACGGTACGGATGGCAATACGCGTATTGCCGTCGATGCGATTCGCGCCTCCCGTGCCAGCCACATGTTCCTCTCTCCGGATAAAACCGGCCAGATGACCATTTATCAGACCAGCGGTAATCCTTACGGGCATATCATCATGCGCGGCGGTAAAAAGCCGAATTATTATGCTGAAGATATTGCCGCCGCCTGCGATACCCTGCACGAATTTTCCCTGCCTGAACATCTGGTGGTCGATTTTAGCCATGGCAATTGCCAGAAGCAGCATCGTCGTCAGTTGGACGTTTGTGATGATGTGTGCCAGCAAATTCGCAATGGTTCGACGGCGATTGCCGGGATTATGGCGGAGAGTTTCCTGCGTGAAGGTACGCAAAAAATCGTTAGCGGCCAGCCGCTGGTTTACGGCCAGTCCATTACCGACCCGTGCCTGAACTGGGAAGATACTGAACTACTGGTTGAAAAACTCGCCTCTGCGGTTGATAGCCGTTTTTAATGCTGTTCGCCGGGTAACATCACGTTGCCCGGTGCTAATCCTTTGTTTTCCCCCTCCTTATTGTACAAAATCTATTCTCGTCACAATTATTTCACAAAAAGGCTTGCCGCAATTTTGCAGTTTGATGATAATGATTATCATTGTTAAATTGATTGTTATTTTTAAAAACTATTCACGTATGGATAACACAACAACGCCCGCAAAAGAAAAAACACCGCCTGCCGTCGCGCCAAACGAGCGCCGAATTGACAGTAAAAGTCTGCTGGGCAAAGAGGGGCGCGTGATCATAGAACACGATGGTCAGCTCTATCTGCTGCGCCAGACACAAGCCGGAAAACTCATTCTGACCAAATAAACACCACTTTTCGCCAGCCACCCAGGTAGTACCCAGGCAGCCAGCGCTTTTCGATTTCCTAATGGAGAGTTGCTATGCCACACCTGCACACTGCATCCCTGCGCCCTTCGCTCTTGGCGCTGGCGATTATCAGTAACCTGCCCGCCGTCGCGTATGCGGCGGTAGAAGATATGACCGTCACCGCTACCGGCAATGCCCGAAGTGCTTTTGAAGCACCGATGATGGTCAGCGTGATTGATGCCACCGCGCCGGAAAACCAGACCGCCAGCTCGGCAGCCGACCTGTTGCGTACGGTTCCGGGCCTGACCCTTGACGGCACCGGTCGCACTAACGGCCAGGACGTGAATCTGCGCGGCTACGATCGACGTGGCGTTCTGGTGCTGGTTGATGGCGTTCGTCAGGGAACCGACACCGGACACCTGAACAGTACCTTCCTCGATCCGGCGCTGATCAAACGCATCGAGGTCGTCCGTGGCCCTTCTGCACTGCTGTACGGTAGCGGCGCGTTAGGTGGTGTGATCGCCTATGACACTGCGGATGCCAAAGATCTGCTGGAAGCCGGACAAAACAGTGGTTATCGCGTGTTCGGTACCGCGGCAACCGGCGATCATAGCCTCGGTATGGGCGCCAGCGCGTTTGGTCGCACCGATACGCTGGACGGACTGCTTGCCTGGTCCAGTCGCGATCGCGGTGATTTGCGCCAGAGCGACGGTACTACGGCACCAAACGACGAAGCGATTAACAATATGCTGGCGAAGGGCAGCTGGAAAATTGACAGCGCCCAGACGCTGGCCGGCTCGCTGCGTTACTACAACAATGACGCCCGTGAACCTAAAAACCCGCAAACCAGCGCGGCGGATGCCACCAGCAACCCGATGACCGATCGCTCAACCATCCAGCGCGACGCGCAACTGACCTACTCGATTGCTCCAGCCGACAATGACTGGTTGAACGCGGATGCCCGCGTCTACTGGTCCGAAGCACGCATTAATGCGCAAAACACGGATAACACCGGCGAGTTTCGCAAACAAACCACCAAAGGCGGCAAAATCGACAACCGCAGCCGTCTGTTTACCGACTCTTTTGCATCTCACCTGCTGACCTACGGCGGGGAATACTATCGTCAGGAACAACAGCCAGGCGGCGCAACCACCGGTTTCCCGGAGGCAAAAATCGATTTCAGCTCCGGTTGGCTGCAAGATGAAATCACCCTGCGCGACCTGCCAGTTACGCTGCTGGGCGGTACCCGTTATGACTCTTATCGCGGCAGCAGCGACGGCTATGAAGATGTCGATGCCGATAAATGGTCGTCCCGCGCCGGGCTCACCGTTGCGCCAACCGACTGGCTGATGCTGTTCGGTTCATACGCTCAGGCCTTCCGTGCGCCGACCATGGGCGAGATGTATAACGATGCGAAACACTTCTCGATTGGCCGTTTTTACACCAACTACTGGGTGCCGAACCCTAACCTACGCCCGGAAACCAACGAAACCCAGGAATACGGATTTGGCCTGCGCTTTGACGATCTGTTGATGGCGAGCGATGCGCTCGAATTTAAAGCCAGCTATTTCGACACCAAAGCGAAAGATTACATCTCCACCAGCGTCGACTTCGCCGCCGCGACAACCATGTCCTATAACGTACCCAACGCCAAAATCTGGGGCTGGGACGTGATGGCGAAATATTCCGCCGATCTGTTCAGCCTCGACATGGCCTATAACCGTACGCGCGGCAAAGATACAGACACCGGCGAATACATTTCCAGCATTAACCCGGATACCGTCACCAGCAAACTGAACGTACCGGTTGCGCACAGCGGTTTCTCCGTTGGCTGGATAGGTACCTTTGCTGACCGTTCAACGCATATCAGCAGCAGCTACACGAAACAGCCCGGTTATGCGGTAAACGATTTCTACGTGAGCTATCAGGGCCAACAAGCGCTGAAAGGTATGACCACCACGCTGGTACTGGGCAACGCCTTCGACAAAGAGTACTGGTCGCCGCAGGGCATTCCGCAGGATGGTCGTAATGGCAAAATTTTCGTGAGTTATCAGTGGTAATCACTTTTCCCCGGTTCGCCGGGGCAGCAATCTGGAAGGAAGAGACAATGAATCATTACACACGCTGGCTGGAACTGAAGAAAGAAAATCCTGGCAAATACGCACGTGATATTGCGGGATTGATGAATATTAGCGAAGCCGAACTGACCTTCGCGCGCGTCGGTCATGACGCCTGGCGCTTACGTGGCGAAGTGCGTGAAATCCTCGGCGCACTGGAAGCCGTCGGCGAAACCAAATGTATATGCCGCAACGAATATGCGGTGCATGAGCAGGTTGGTGCGTTTACCAATCAGCACCTGAACGGTCATGCCGGACTGGTACTCAATCCGCGCGCCCTCGACCTGCGCCTGTTCCTCAATCAGTGGGCAAGCGTGTTCCATATCAGCGAAACAACCGCCCACGGCGAACGTCAGAGCATTCAGTTCTTTGACCATCAGGGGGATGCGCTACTGAAGGTCTATGCCACACAGAATACCCTCATTGAGGAATGGGCTGCGTTGCTGACCCGTTTCATCTTCGCTGAAAACCCGCCTCTGGCGCTGCAACCCGCCCCCCCTTCTGCTCCAGCCACCGTCACGGTCGATGCGCAGACTGTTGATCAAGAGTGGCGAGCCATGACCGATGTACACCAGTTCTTCGGTCTGCTGAAACGCCACGATCTCACCCGCCAACAGGCGTTTAACCTGGTGGGCGACGATCTGGCCTGTAAAGTCGCAAATAGCGCTCTGGCGCAGTTACTCGACACCGCGCGCCAGGATGGCAATGAAATTATGGTCTTTGTGGGTAATCGTGGCTGCGTACAGATTTTTACCGGTGTGATAGAAAAACTGGTGCCGATGAAAGGCTGGCTGAATATATTCAACCCGACATTTACCTTACACCTGCTGGAAGAGAGCGTGGCAGAAACATGGGTAACGCGCAAACCGACCGCCGATGGCCACGTCACCAGCCTGGAACTGTTTGCTGCCGACGGCACGCAAATCGCCCAGCTGTATGGTCAACGAACGGAAGGCGAACCGGAGCAGACGCAATGGCGCGCGCAAATTGACGCACTGACGCCGAAGGGGCTGGCCGCATGAAAAAACTGCTGGTCCTGATTGCGCTACTGCCCATCGTAGCGCTGGCTGCGTCCAGGGAACGGGTTGTTGCTCTCGGTGGCGATGTCACCGAGATTGTATACGCACTGGGAGCACAGTCTTCCCTTGTGGCGCGAGACAGCACCAGCCAGTGGCCTGAAGCAGCAAACGCCCTACCTGATGTCGGTTATTTGCGCCAACTCAACGCCGAAGGGATCCTTGCCACCCGCCCTACGCTGGTCCTTGCCAGCGCGCAGGCGCAGCCCTCTCTGGCGCTAAAACAGCTCGAACAGAGCAACGTCAGGGTTGTAACGATCCCGGCAAGCAACGCGCTTAACGTGATTGATGAAAAAATTCGCGTCATCGCCGAAGCCACCCATAGGCAGGCCGATGGCGAAACGCTGCGCACCCGCTTCCGTCAGGAACTGGCGGCGCTGCCGTCATCTGAACTTAACGAACGCGTGCTGTTTATTCTCAATCATGGCGGGATGACCGCGATGGCAGCGGGCCAGCAAACCGCAGCCGATGCGGCTATTCGTGCCGCCGGTTTGCGCAACGCAATGCAGGGTGTTAACCGCTATCAGCCGCTGTCGCAGGAAGGTGTCATTGCCAGCCAGCCCGATCTGGTGGTGATTTCACAGGACGGCGTTAAGGCGATGGGTGGCGAAGATAACCTGTGGGCGCTGCCGGGCCTGGCGCAGACGCCTGCCGGACGAAATAAACAGGTATTGCAGGTTGACGATATGGCGCTGCTCGGCTTTAGCGTACGCACCCCGCAGGCCATTTTGCAGCTTCGCGCTAAAGCTGAGCAATTGCCCTGATGTCGCGACGTATCCGTTGTTCTTTATGGACACTCGCACTCATGTTGGTCGTGATGACTATTATGGCTACCGGTTTTGGCGCGTTGCGCCTGCCGGTAAGTCTGCTGTGGCGTGATGGCGATGAGGCACTGCGTCAAATCTGGCTCACCATTCGCCTGCCCCGCGTCCTGCTGGCGCTGGTGATTGGCGGTTCTCTTGCGCTCGCGGGCTGCGTGATGCAGGGCCTGTTTCGCAACCCGCTTGCCGATCCGGGATTACTGGGGATAAGCAGCGGTGCCGCCTGCGCCGTCGCCCTGTGGGTAGTGCTGCCGGTCTCTTTGCCCGCGCTGTTGATGCTGTACGCCCCCATGCTGGCCGCTTTTCTCGGTGCGCTGGCGGCAACGGTGGTTATTTTTATCCTTAGCCAACAGCGCGACGCTTCACTCTCACGTCTGCTGTTGGTCGGTATTGCCATCAACGCGCTGTGCGGGGCGGCGGTTGGCGTTCTGTCGTGGGTCAGTAATGACGCGCAACTGCGCCAGTTGTCGCTATGGGGGATGGGCAGTCTGGGGGCCGCGCAATGGTCCACGCTGTTGGCTGTCACTTCATTGACTGTCCCGACGGTGCTGATCATCTGGCGTCTGGCGCCGGCGCTGAACCTGCTGCAGTTAGGTGAGGAAGAGGCGCATTACCTCGGTGTAGATGTGCGTATTGTTCAGCGTGTTTTGCTACTTTGTAGCGCACTGCTGGTTGCCGCAGCCGTGGCGGTAAGCGGCGTAATTGGCTTCATCGGGCTGGTTATCCCGCATCTGATGCGCATGTGGCTCGGCTCAGACCATCGGGCCGTTATCCCAGGTTCCGTGCTGGCGGGCGCATTTTTATTGCTGATAGCCGACACGCTGGCCCGTACGGCGGTTGCGCCTGCGGAAATGCCGGTCGGTTTGCTAACCAGTCTTCTGGGCGCACCGTGGTTTTTATGGCTTATTTTTCGTCAGCGAGGACCGCATGGCTGAACATTTCATCGCTGAAGGGCTTCACTATCGCGTCGCGGGCAGAGCGGTGATTGACGACGTCACTCTTGCTCTCGAAAAAGGTGAACTGGTGGCGCTCATCGGCCCAAACGGTGCGGGGAAATCCACCCTGCTGCGCCTGCTGACCGGTTTTCTGAAACCGGCTATAGGGCGTTGCGTGCTGGCGGGTAAACCGCTGGATGAATGGCATAGCCAAACACTGTCGCGGCATCGGGCGGTGATGCGCCAGCAAACGCAGTTGGGATTTGACTGGCCGGTAGAGGCCGTCATCGCGATGGGGCGTGCGCCCTGGACCTCGCGGTCGGAACCTCGACTTATCGCTCAGGTGATGGAAATGACCGGATGTACACCGCTGGCGGGCCGGCAATACGCCGCGCTTTCCGGCGGCGAGCAACAGCGAGTACAGTTAGCCCGTGCACTGGCGCAACTTTGGTGCGACGGCGCGCCTCGCGGCTGGTTATTCCTTGATGAACCGACCTCTGCGCTGGATCTTTACCACCAGCAGCATCTGTTGCGCTTGCTGAAGACGCTTACCGCTTCACAAGAGCTGCATGTGTGCATTGTGCTTCACGATCTGAATCTCGCCGCACTGTGGGCAGACAGAATAGTGTTGCTGCACAACGGCAGGCTGGTGTCGCAGGGAACGCCAGAGGCCGTGTTACAGGCCGATGACCTGAAGCGCTGGTATGGCGCCCAGGTACACGTTGGCCAGCATCCGGCCAACGGATCCCCACAGGTGTTTCTGGCCCCTTAGCTTGAACAGCTCACTTCCAGCCGTTTGCCCCAGTCAGGTGGACGGCTGACATAGTCATCATCACGATCGACAAATGGGGTACGCAACGCCTCGTGTAACCGATGCAGCTCGGCGTAATCCCCCTGCTCTGCCAGATTAATCGCCCGTTGCGCCAACCAGTTACGTAATACCATCGCCGGATTAGCCGCCTTCATCTGCGTTTGTCTGACTACGTCGGCAATGTTGTCTTGCTGCAGGCGTGAGCGATACCGCGTGAACCAGTCGTCAAACGCTGCACGGTCGATAAACTCATCGCGCAGCGGGGATTGCACGCTGTGTTGTTCCGTCTGACTGAGCATGCGAAACGTTCGGGTATAGTCACTTCTTTCCCGCGCCATCAGGTTAAACAGTTCACTAAGCAGTTCGTTATCGTTTTTTTGCTCGCTAAAGAAGCCAAGCTTTTGTCGCATCCGCTGACCGTAGCGTGTTAACAGCGCCAGTTGATAACTATCCAGCGCATCATTAAGCGCCTCGACCGGGATAAATGGCGACAGAGTTTGCGCCAGACGTTGCAGGTTCCAAAGCGCTGCGGCCGGTTGATTATCGAAACTGTATCGCCCCTGGTTGTCTGAGTGGTTGCAGATAAAATCGGGCACGTAGTCATCAAGGAAACCGAATGGACCGTAATCCATCGTCAGTCCCAGAATCGACATGTTGTCGGTGTTCATGACACCATGCGCAAATCCTACCGCCTGCCAGTCCGCGATTAACGTCGCAGTACGCGTGACAACATCGTTAAACCACAGCTGATACTTATCGGCTTCTTCCTGCCATTGCGGCCAATAATAGCGAATCGCAAAGTCAGCCAACTGGCGCACTTTTTCCGGCTCGCGGCGATAGTAAAAATGCTCAAAATGGCCAAAGCGCAGATGGCTTTGCGCCACGCGCATGAGCATCGCCCCTGATTCTACCGTTTCGCGATACACCGGCGTGTCGCTGGTAACAATCGACAATGCCCGCGTGGTCGGTATTCCCAGGTAATGCATCGCTTCGCTGGCCAGGCTTTCGCGAATTGTCGAGCGCAGTACGGCGCGACCATCCCCCATACGGGAATAAGGCGTAAGTCCGGCGCCTTTCAGGTGCCAGTCACACGTTGAGCCGTCAGCGAGCTGTTGTTCGCCCAACAGGATCCCGCGTCCATCGCCAAGCTGGCCCGCCCAGACGCCAAACTGATGTCCGCTATAAACTTGCGCTAAAGGCGACATCCCGGGAAGCAACGATTCACCGCCCCAAACACCGGCTCCGGTCGGAATATCAAATAGCGTCTCTGGAATAGCTAATTGCTCCGCCAGCGCATCGTTATGCCAAATCAGGCGCGCGTTTTTCAGGGGAGTGGGTGAAAGTGCTGTATAGGTTGCTGGTAATTCATCACGCCAGCGGGTGGTAAAAGACAGGGTCATAGGGCCTCCTGTCTCTAGTGTAGACTGTTAAAAGCCTGTTAAACACCAGCAAATATGAGGGTTATATCTTCGCGAGCGAAATTATCTGCGCGGGGGGCACAGCAGGCCACAGCGCGCCCTGCATGGCGCTGAATCCCAGAGGCAGTACGCGCGCTAACATCTCGGGTGTATCAATACCGCTAATGATAATTGACTCACTGCTGGGAAATAGCTGTGCCAGGATAGCCCGCATAAATGGCTCAAACGAAATATGTGTAATCCTTTGTTGAACAAAGTTTTTATCGAGCACGACGCGTTTGAACAGCCCATCAAAAATTGCCCGGTTTGATATGCCGCCAGCACCATAGTTTGTCAGTACTAATGGAAATCGCGCCGCCAGTGCTGCCAGCGTTGGATTCGCTTTTCCATTATTTAACTCTGGATAGTTTTCATTAATAGCCAGTTCCAGAAATGACAATCGTTCAACTTGTGAAGCAAATTTAGTATCTGATAATAAAGTATTAGCAATTGCCGGCGTTAAATTAATCCAGGCAGAAACCTTTCGTTGAATAAAAAAATGTTGGCACGTTTCGATTAATTCAAGCTTTTCGGTAAATAACCGACATTGCTCTTCGTCCGACATCCGAGGTAGGACCAGCTCGGTGGGTATACGCACATCCCCCTGCGCACTGGCAAAACTGGTAATGATATCTACGTATTCAAGATCGCCTTTTTCGTTTCTCGCAGGGAGAAAAGAGAACTCTGAATGGTAAAGAGTATCCATTGAAACAATCATCGTGCCAGCCCCTCTGCATAGGTGTTATCCGGCATCCTGTAGCAAAGGATGGAGAAATACGTTATTGCTGATGCAAGTAGAGGCCCTTTCATTTTTCCCTTTATAGCCAGTAAATCGAATCCCTTTTTTTTAGCTTATCCTGATTATAAGCGAATATCCAGCTTTGCACTTTTTAATATCTCGGAATAAATCATATTTTTAGCAAGATACGCTCTTAATGTTCAGGGGTATTGTCCGGCTGGCGGCAGAAATAAGAAGTTACTAACAAATGGAAATGTCGAGGCTGCTCAGCCGTAGGCAGCCTCGTGACTGATGAGGATTAAATACGTCGCGCCTGCCAAAAGTTTTTGCGCCAGTAAACGTTGTCCAGTGACGAGCGCATCACACCACGGCTGGTTGAGGCATGAATAAATTGATTATTGGTATCGTAAATTCCGACATGCAGACCGCTTTCCCCAGACCCGGTTTTAAAGAACACCAGATCGCCGGGCAGCAAATCATCTTTATCAATTTCGGTACCAATCTTTGATTGCGTGCGCGTATCACGCGGGAGTTGCAGATCGAATTTATCGCGCATTGTCATCAATACAAATCCAGAACAATCCACTCCGCTACGGCTCATGCCGCCATAACGATAGGGTGTGCCATGCCAGGTTTGTAGCTGGTCATTAAGCCCGGCGATAACGGCGATAGAATCCGACAAGCGGGCATTTGGCGCAGGAGCACGATGGCTGCTGCAGCCCGCCAAAAACAATGCTGTGATGAAAAGAAGCCAAAAGCGCATTCAGGACGAATCCTCTGAATTATATTTTTATGCCAATTTAGCGTGGAAATTATATGATTTTCAAGAACCCATTTAACTTAAGTGGTTGATATGAGCATTCTGTGGCCTTCAATATCCAAACGACGAAAGTTCACGCCATAAGCCGCAGACAGATTGGCCGGCGTTAGTACCGTATCACGAGCACCACTGGCAAGCAGCTCCCCGCGTTTGAGGAGCCAGGCCTTGTGCGCATGACGTAAGGTATGATTAAGGTCATGGCTGCTCATTACAATCGCGATACCCTGTAAACACAGCTGACCCAGCATCCGGTCCAGCGCATTTTGTTGCGCCACGTCCAGGCTGTTCATCGGCTCATCCAGCAACAAAAGCTGGCCGAATGGATTCGCTTGTGGGCAAATCTGCAGGATAACCGCAGCCAGGCGCACGCGCTGCCACTCACCGCCGGAGAGCTGATTCACGCTGCGTCCCAGCTTATCCCCAAGCCCAAGCGCATCGGCGACTTCCTGTAACAGATCGGTGCGTGCTTTATCGGGTTGATGCAGCGTCAGAAAATGCCAGACCGGCATCGCAAACGGTGGGTTTTGCTGTTGCGCAAGATAAGCGCGATATTGCGCCAGCTTTGCTGCCGGCCATTCATCCAATGACACATCACCAAAGGTGATGCTGCCCTTGCCGGTCGTCAGCCCCGCCATTCGCGCCAACAGCGTGCTCTTTCCTGCGCCGTTAGGTCCCACTAAATGCAGGATCTCCCCTGCTTTTATCTCACCAGAAAGCGGGCCAAGTCGGGTCGATTCTGCTACGTCCTGTAGCTGCATCAATCGAGACATTAGTTTGCCAGCGCCGTCTTGATGGATTGCACCAGAACAGGATCCTCAGGCGTCATATCGGGTGAAAATCGTTGCAGTACCTGACCATCCCGACCCACTAAAAACTTCTCGAAATTCCACAGAATATCGTCCGGGTAGAGCGGCGCCCGACCTTTACTCGCCATACGCTCATAGAATCCACTATCCGCAGGCGCAACGGCGGTTGGCGCGGCATCAATCAGTTTCTGATACAGCGGATGGCGTCCCTCGCCGTTGACCTCAATTTTGCTGAACATCGGGAAGGTAACGCCCCAGGTGGTACTGCAGTACGTTTTTATTTCCTCTTCACTGCCCGGCTCCTGGCCCAGAAACTGGTTGCAGGGGAACCCAAGAACGGTAAAGCCCTGCTGATGCCAGGCTTTCTGCAGATTCTCCAGTTGCTCATATTGCGGCGTTAGCCCACATTTTGAAGCAACGTTGACGATTAACAGCACATTTCCGGCATACGGCTGCAGTGAGGTCACCTTGCCGTCAATGGTCGTCACGTCTGTATCGAGGATAGTGTTTTGCATAGCATCTCCAGAACAACAGGTGGATTTTCAGTTTTTAATCATAGACCGAATCAACGCGTTCTAGCGCGCGGCTTTTAACAATAGCCAGATAAATACCGGTGCGCCCATGGTGGCCGTCACCACGCCAATTGGCAGCTCAGCCGAGGCCAGCACCAGACGCGCGACAACATCAGCCAACAGTAACACGATAGCGCCAGCCAACGCGCAGCCCGGCAGTAACACGCGATGATCGGTTAAGCCGCACAGCCGCAGAATATGTGGGATCACAAGCCCAATAAAGCCAATCGCTCCCGCCAGAGCCACGCTTACGCCAACCATCCAGCCCGTGGCGACCACCAGCAGGTTGCGCCAGAACCATAACGGCAATCCCAACTGACGTGCAGAAGTCTCCCCCAGCGCCAGCATATTCATCGGCTGCGACTGACAGCAGATCCACACCAGCACCGGAATCAACGCCACCATGAGCCAGGCCTGATGCCAGTCAACGCCGCCAAAGCCCCCCATCATCCAGTACATTAGCTGTCGCAAATCAAAAGAAGTGGAGAAGTAGATGGCCCATGTCATCAGCGCGCTACAGATAATCCCCAGCGCCACCCCCGCCAACAGCAGACGGCTGGTAGACAAATGACGGCGGGCAAAACGGAGCAGAATAAGCGTGATAATCAGCGCCCCAGCGATGGCGCATAAACCCAGCGCCCAGCCGGGGAGCTGCCCCTGCCCCAGCAGCACCGCCGCGATGAGCCCGACTCCCGCGCCATTCGACACGCCCAGTAATCCAGGCTCTGCGAGCGGGTTTTCAAAGAGAGCTTGCATCACTGCGCCAGATAAGGCCAACGCAGCGCCTACCAGCAAAACGGCGAGGGTACGGGGAAATCGGATTTGCCAGACGAACAGGTCGCCGCGGGCGCTGAACCAGTCGCCGGGGGCGATCCACTGTTCTCCTGCGCATAAGCTAATCACGAGCATGACCAATAGCAACAGCGATAAAGTGCCTAACCAGTATCGGTCTCGCCGACGTTGTAATTGTGCAAAAGGTTGCATGTTTATACTTTTTTTATGGGTTATCTCATTAATTTTACGATGAAAGCAAAAAACATGGAAGGAAGCTCTACCGCAAATGAGGCAATGGCCCAAAACAGCATGAACCTTAGTCTTTTGCATAATGCAATGCTGGCAGCAATACCAGGTAGTAGCTGTCATTATTAATATCGTTCCTGAGATTAAATAAATAACCACAACCGGACAAGATGTCCGGTTGCAGAAGTTTTGTGTGATTGTCTTCTCATCAATACGTAAATATATTGTGTAGTCTTCATATCATCATAACACCCTCAGGAATTATCTTATGGATATAATTCTTTCGCTTATTGCCGGTGCAATTATTGGTTTCATATTTACATTAATAAAACTCCCCATTCCAGCCCCTGCTGCCTGGCCTGGTGTATTTGGTATCATCGGTGTACTTAGTGGTAATCAGATCTTTAATTATTTATTCAACAAATAAATTCATTCACCAAAGAAATTAACGTATAGACAAAATAAACTTATTACATGGACCTCTCATCACATTCATGAAAAGTGAGGATTAGATGCCCTGTCGTTACAAAAAACAGCGTCTTCGCTATATTTTAACACTACTCAAAAAACAAGGAAGTGTAAAAATATCATCTCTTGTTAAGGTACTTGATGTTACGGAAAGAACACTCCGCCGCGACATCAATGACCTCGTAAAAACAGGACATGTCCGCTCATGCTATGGAGGTGCTGTATATAATCACGACAATGCATTCCCATTATATGAGAACAACTCTCTTTATTTGCACCAAAACATCATCATTAACCAATCAAAGATCGAACGAGAAATATCAATGAACGAAAACAATGGGAAAGTTTACATTCTGGGTTCATTTAATACTGACTTAGTATATCGGCTTCACCGTTTTCCTATTTCAGGGGAAACCACGCGCGCGCTTTTTTCCTGTTGTTTACCCGGAGGGAAAGGCAGCAACCAGGCGATAGCATCCGCACAAGCCAATGCTCGCACTTATTTTACAGTCAAATTAGGTGAAGATGAGTTTTCAACCAAAGCCCAGCATTTTTTAAATGGCGTAGGATTAGAAAAGCTAACCATCTTTACCAAAAGTGATGCACCAACCGGCAGTGCCGTAGTGATGATATCCGAAGAGGCTGGCGATAATGTAATCGTTATTAATCCAGGGGCTAATCAGGAAATAACGAGTGAAGAAATTATATCCTGTTATGACGAGATGGGCACCGCCAATGTTTTTTTGACGCAGATGGAAAACAATCCTGACGCTACAGCTCAAGCTATTAAGTTCGCACATGCCGCAGGAGTGATGACAATCCTGAATCCAGCGCCATGGCGCAAGGAGGTGACAGACCTTCTCCGCTGGACACACATCCTGACCCCAAACCTCACAGAAGCAGAGGCGATTATTGGCAAGGCTATTCGTACGCCAGACGATATTCGTCAGGCCGCCGAAATCATGCACCAAATGGGACCACAATATATTCTAATTACGTTAGGCAAAGATGGGTGCTGGTTATTTGATGGTTCTACTCACCAACAGTTCCCGGCATATCCCGCCGTTAATATTGATACATCCGGCGCCGGTGATGCATTTAATGGTGCACTCGCTGCACGACTTGCCTGTGGAGAAAATATTGCCAACGCAATTCATTACGCCTGTGTATTTGCAGCACTGGCCGTAGAGCGTGAAGGCGCAGCCAATATGCCATCCCATGAACTCGTATTAAAACGATTAGCTTGTACTAAATACTGATATTAATCCACCACCAAAATAGGGATATAAAATGAAAAAAATCGCCTTCGGGGCTTTATTATCGTGCGTAGCTTTTTCCTCATTAGCTGAACAACAATACGGTTGGGGAAATATACATTTTGACTATCAATCCTGGGATGCCGGTGTTAAAGACCTCGAATATGAACAAGCCTTAATTGGTATTGAGGGAGGTATTGGTTTTGATTGGGGTGAAATGTACGGTTTTTATGATTTTGAAAATATTCTAGATGACGAGGGAAATCAGGGGCAGACTGCGAATGGTGAAATCCATACCTACCTCTGGAAAACAGGTGCCAGCTTATTTACAAAAGTCTATAATTCGCAAAGCCCCAATTTTAAAGAGACGAATCAATTTATTGGGCTTGGCTATACCGACCTGAAAGGCGATGGATGGTGGTTTAAACCCTGGATTGCTCGTCAGTACATTACCGCGCACAGTAATTTTGGCCCAGCTTATGATATTAATGGACTCAATGGTTTCTCAATCGGATGGAACGCTGGCTATGCTTTCAATCTTCTCAACCAGGACTTCTTACTGTCCAATTGGAATGAAATAGAACTTGACCGTAATGATGACTATACCGCTAACAATCATGGTAGCAATGGTTTAAACGGCGGCCTGAATATTACCTGGAAAATCATGCCTCATATATCCACCACATTAATGTATCGATACTTCTATAACAAACTTGGTGCGGATGGATATGGCGATATTCTCATTTATCGACTGGCCTACGACTTCTAACTTAAGGAACATTAACGATGTTAAGTATCCACTGGCCTGAATTAACTTCAGCGCAGCGTATTGCCTTAATTACGCCACCTAAGTATGGCAAAGTGCCTATCGTTATTGACAGCGATACCTACAATGAAATTGACGATCAGATGGCCATTGCCTGGGCATTCTTACACCCGGAGCGCCTCGATCTGCAAGCTGTATACGCCGCTCCGTTTACCAACCACTATTTTGGTAAAGAGGGCTCACACACATATGTTGACGATCCCGCAGTAGGCATGCAACTGAGCGTCGATGAGATCTATCGCGTATTTAACAAACTCCCCCGCCGCGAAAACATACCGCAAATATTCCAGGGTTCAACACGCTATCTGAAAGATAGCAACCAGCCGGAGATGTCAGCAGCAGTACAGGATTTGATTAACCGGGCAAGAACGGCTGAGCAAACATTACATGTACTCGCAATCGCCGCGCCGACCAATATCGCTAACGCACTGCTCCTCGCGCCGGACATCGTCACAAAGATTCATGTCATCTGGCTTGGGGGTAACAGTTATGCCTGGAAAGATAATCATGAATTCAACCTGATGCAGGACATTGCGGCGAGTCGGGTACTTTTTGATAGTGGCGTAGCGCTCACCCAAATCCCCTGCTTTGGCGTGGCTAACACTATGGCCTCATCGGTCCCAGAGATGCAGTACTATTTTGCAGAGACCAGCCGCATTGGTAGCTACTTTGCTGAAATTGCCCCGCGATGCCCCTGGATTGGTTTTGCATCCCGCAAAGTCATTTGGGATATCACTACGGTTGGCTATGTCCTGAATCCTGACTGGTTCACCTGTGAATACCGTACATCCCCTTTGATCAATGACAATCTGAGCTGGAGTTTTGATAACCGCCGTCACGTCATTCAGGTCGCAAAATTTATTGAGCGGGATGCTCTCTTTAAAGATCTTTTCCGTAGCATCATTGATGCCGATGAGGGATAAACCATGCAGATACTCATCGTCATACTTGGCATTGTTGTCCTGTTACTCGTTGCCTGGCTATGTTCAGAAAATCGCAAAGCTATCCGGTTTCGCACCGTTGGCGGTGCCTTTGCAATCCAGGCTCTTTTTGCTGCATTTATCCTGTATGTCCCCTTAGGGGAAAAAATCTTACTCGCCATATCAAACAGTCTGTCAGGCATGCTGAACTATTCGTCGGAAGGGATTAACTTTCTCTTCGGTAATCTCGGACAGTTCAAAATGGGGTTTGTATTTGCCGTGCATGTTCTGCCGATTATCATTTTTATGTCGGCATTGTTCTCCGTGCTGTACTACCTGGGCATCATGCAGTGGATTATCCGTCTCATCGGTACGGGTATCCATAAACTGCTGCGCACCAGCCCGGCAGAATCCATGGCTGCAACGGCCAATATTTTTGCGGGCAATACTGACGTCTTCGTCCTGATGAAGCCTTATGCACCACGCATGACGCGCTCAGAACTGTTTGCCCTCATGACAGGTGGTGTGGCCTCTATCGCAGGCTCAGTGCTGGTTGGCTATGCCAGTATGGGGATCGAAATTCGCTATCTGGTAGCCGCCTCTTTTATGTCAGCGCCAGGCGGTCTGTTAATGGCGAAAATGCTGTTTCCAGAAACGGAACCCGAAAACACTGCCGACGTGTCAGGCGATATGCTTGGTCAAGATGAAAAGCCTATCAACATCGTTGAAGCGGCGACAAATGGCGCGACTATCGGGCTGAAGCTCGCCGCTAACGTGGGGGCAATGCTTCTGGCACTGATTGCATTAATTGCTATGGTGAACGGCTTGTTGGGCTGGTTTTGTAGCTTTTTCGGCTATGGTAACGTCACGCTACAATTTATCTTCAGTTACCTCTTTGCTCCGGTTGCCTGGCTGTTGGGCATTCCCACTAATGAAGTCTTGCAAATTGGCAGCCTGTTAGGTCAAAAATTGGTGTTGAATGAGTTCGTCGCGTATACCAGCTTTATTCCAATGAAAGACCAACTGTCGGAATATTCGCAGATAATAACGATCATGGCGCTGGCTGGGTTTGCCAATTTGTCCTCTCCTGCTGCATTGATTGGCGTACTGGGGGGGATTGTGCCGGGGAAAAAAAGTTTCATTGCTAAAATGGGGCTTAAAGTGATCCTGGCGGGCACGTTGTCTAACCTGCTGAGTGCAGCACTGACCGGGCTGTTTTTCCTTCTGGCCCACTAAGAAAAAAGGCCGCATTCGCGGCCTTTTTAGTTAGTTCAGATTACTCTTCTTTCGGCGTTGCGTTTTCAACCCGGCTTTTTAACTTCTGTCCGGGTCTGAAGGTCACCACGCGCCGTGCTGTAATGGGAATATCTTCGCCCGTTTTCGGATTACGGCCCGGACGTTGATTCTTATCACGCAGATCGAAGTTACCAAAACCAGAGAGTTTTACCTGCTCACCATTTTCCAGAGCACGACGGATCTCTTCGAAAAACAGCTCGACCAGTTCTTTGGCATCCCGCTTGCTAAGCCCAAGCTTATCAAACAGATATTCTGACATTTCAGCTTTTGTAAGCGCCATAGGTTCAATCCCTCAATGATGCCTGGAATCGCTCTTTTAATGCCTCTACACATTTGGCGACGGTAGCGGCAATCTCCTCTTCTTCAAGTGTACGGCTGGTATCCTGAAGGATCAGGCTGATAGCGAGGCTCTTATAACCCTCCGCAACACCCTTACCGCGGTACACGTCAAACAAGTTTACGCCAACTACCTGATTTACGCCAACTTTCTTACATTCGGATAAAATATCCGCAGCGGGAACGTTTTCTGCCACAACGACTGCGATGTCGCGACGGTTCGCCGGGAAGCGAGAAACTTCACGCGCCTGAGGCACCACGCGGTCTGCGAGCTTGTTCCACTCCAGTTCAAACACCAGAGTGCGACCGTTCAGATCCAGTTTACGTTCCAGTTCAGGATGAACAACCCCAATGAAACCAATGCGTTCACCTTTCAGATAAATCGCCGCAGACTGCCCCGGATGCAGTGCTGGATTCGCTTCAGCTTTGAACTGAATATCCGCCAGCTTGCCGGTCAGGTCGAGAACCGCTTCCAGATCGCCTTTCAGATCATAGAAATCAACGGTCTCTTTTGCCAGATTCCAGTGTTCATCATGACGGTTACCGCAGATCGCGCCCGCCAGCATCAGATCCTGACGGATCCCGAGATTGGCCTGCGTGTCCGGTACGAAACGTAAACCCGTTTCGAAAATACGCACGCGGTTTTGCTGACGATTCTGGTTGTACACTACCGTAGACAGCAAGCCGGTCCACAAGGATAAACGCATTGCCGACATATCAATCGAGATTGGGCTTGGCAGCAACAGCGCTTCTTCACCCGGGTGCAGCAGCGCCTGGACTTTCGGGTCGACAAAGCTGTAGGTAATAACTTCCTGGTAGCCTTTGTCATTCAGCATGGTTTTTACGCGTTTCAGCGACAAATCCGCTTCACGATGCGTACCCATGATAAGACCCGCCTGAATTGGCATATTCGGGATATTGTCATAACCGTATACGCGGGCGACTTCTTCGACCAGGTCTTCTTCGATCTCCATATCGAAACGCCAGCTCGGCGCTACCGCTTTCCACTCATCTTGCCCTTCCGTGACATCACAACCCAGACGGCGCAGAATATCGCTCACCTGCTCATCTGCAATATGGTGTCCGATCAGACGATCCAGTTTGCTACGGCGCAGCGTAATGGTTGCGCGTTTTGGCAGCGAGGCTTCGTTCGTCACGTCAATGATTGGACCCGCTTCGCCGCCGCAGATATCAATCAGCAGGCGCGTAGCACGTTCCATGGCTTTATGTTGCAGCGCCGGATCGACACCACGCTCATAGCGGTGAGACGCATCGGTGTGCAGACCGTGACGACGTGCGCGACCGGTAATAGACAGCGGGCTGAAGAACGCGCATTCCAGCAGGACGTTTTGCGTTTCATCATTCACACCGGAGTGCTCGCCACCAAAGATGCCACCCATTGCCAGCGCTTTGTTATGGTCCGCAATCACCAGCGTATCCGCATTCAGCTTCGCTTCACTGCCGTCCAGCAATACCAGGGTTTCACCTTCTTTTGCCATGCGGACAACAATCCCGCCTTCAATGCGGTCTTTGTCGAATGCGTGCATCGGCTGGCCCAATTCGAGCAGCACATAGTTAGTCACGTCAACCACGGCATCGATCGAGCGGATGCCGCAACGACGCAGTTTTTCTTTCATCCACAGCGGGGTTGGCGCTTTAACGTTAATGCCTTTCACCACGCGGCCCAGATAGCGTGGGCAGGCTTCCACCGCGTCGACCTGAATCGGCAGGACGTCGTTAATGGTTGCAGCTACTGGCGTTATTTCCGGCTCAACCAGAGGGGCTTTGTTCAGTACAGCAACGTCACGTGCCACACCGATAATGCCTAAGCAGTCGGCGCGGTTCGGAGTGACGCTGATTTCGATAGTATTATCGTCAAGCTTCAGGTATTCACGGATATCGGTACCAATTGGTGCATCGACAGGCAGTTCGATAATACCGTTGTGATCGTCGGAAATGCCCAGCTCGGAGAACGAGCACAGCATGCCTTCAGATGGCTCACCGCGCAGTTTTGCGGCTTTGATTTTGAAATCGCCCGGCAGAACGGCACCAACGGTTGCTACAGCCACCTTCAGCCCTTGACGGCAGTTTGGCGCACCGCAGACGATATCCAGCAGGCGGTCGCCGCCGACATTCACCTTGGTGACGCGCAGTTTGTCAGCGTTCGGATGCTGAGCGCACTCAACCACTTCGCCCACCACAACGCCGTTGAACGCGCCAGAAACAGGATCCACACCGTCAACTTCCAGACCCGCCATCGTGATTTGGTTTGACAACGCATCGCTATCAATCGCCGGGTTTACCCATTCGCGTAACCACAGTTCACTGAATTTCATTGTTTTATCCTGCCTTTATTTAAACTGTTTGAGGAAACGCAGATCGTTTTCGAAGAAAGAACGCAGATCGGTTACGCCGTAACGCAGCATGGTCAGACGCTCCATACCCATACCGAATGCAAAGCCAGAGTAGATTTCCGGATCGATACCGACGTTACGCAGCACATTCGGATGAACCATTCCGCAACCCAATACTTCCAGCCATTTGCCATTTTTACCCATCACATCGACTTCCGCAGAAGGTTCGGTGAACGGGAAGTAGGAAGGACGGAAACGAACCTGCAGGTCTTCTTCAAAGAAGTTGCGCAGGAAATCGTGCAGCGTGCCTTTCAGGTTGGTGAAGTTGATGTTGGTATCAACAATCAGCCCTTCCATCTGATGGAACATTGGGGTGTGCGTCTGATCGTAGTCGTTACGATATACGCGGCCCGGAGCGATAATACGGATCGGCGGCTGTTTTTCTTTCATGGTGCGGATCTGCACGCCGGAAGTCTGCGTTCGCAGCAGACGAGTCGCATCAAACCAGAAAGTGTCGTGGTCAGCGCGCGCCGGGTGATGGCCAGGAATATTCAGCGCATCGAAGTTATGATAGTCATCTTCGATTTCCGGACCGGTCGCCACGGTAAAGCCCAGCTCACCAAAGAAACTTTCAATGCGATCGATAGTCCGCGTTACCGGATGCAAACCGCCGTTTTCGATACGACGCCCAGGCAAGGAGATATCGATCGTTTCTTCAGCCAGACGAGCATTCAGCGCGGCATTTTCTAATTCGGCTTTACGCGCGTTCAGCGCTTGCTGAACCTGCTCTTTGGCTTCGTTTATCACCGCACCTGCTGCCGGGCGCTCTTCTGCCGGCAGTTCACGCAGGGTAGTCATCTGAAGGGTCAGGTGCCCTTTCTTGCCCAAATATTCGACGCGGACATTGTCTAACGCGGCAACATCTGAAGCCTGGTTAATGGCGGCCGTTGCACTGGCAACCAGCTCTGCGAGATGTGACATGGTTTTCCTCGTTATGTTGCGATATTCACTAGTCGCTCGTATATACACAAAATCATTCTGGCTGAGTCAAGGCAGCAGTAGAGCGCTAATCCTCAGACAAATATGTGACTGGGGTAAGCGACTGCAGCCAACGCAGAGGCAGCCTGAAGGATAACGTGTATAAAAAAAGCCTCCACCAGGGAGGCTTTTAGGCGCTGTTTTCCGTTTCTTCTTTCACGCGCAAGCCTCCTAAGTTCAGGTGCTAAAGTAAAAGAAGAAGCGGAAAATAGCAGCATTCATGCTTGCGTTACCTTGTGTGGTAAAAACCGGACAACCTTTATTGAAAAGGCTTACGGATAAATTGTCAACCAATTGATTGCACTACAAATAAAAGAGAGGGAGCCAGGCTCCCTCTTTTCACCGGCTTATGCCAGAGCTGCTTTCGCTTTTTCGACCAGAGCGGTGAACGCTACTTTGTCGAATACTGCGATGTCAGCCAGGATCTTACGGTCGATTTCAACAGAGGCTTTTTTCAGGCCGTTGATGAATTTGCTGTAAGAAATACCGTTCTGACGTGCTGCTGCGTTGATACGCGCAATCCACAGTTGACGGAACTGACGCTTTTTCTGACGACGGTCACGATAAGCGTACTGACCAGCTTTGATAACAGCCTGGAAGGCAACGCGGTATACGCGAGAACGCGCACCGTAGTAGCCTTTAGCTTGTTTCAAAATTTTCTTGTGACGTGCACGGGCAACTACACCACGTTTTACGCGAGCCATATGTGCTCTCCTGTATCTATATTCTTAGTAAAAAAATTAATTAAACGTTAACGACTTATGCGTACGGCAGGCACGCGATAACCAGACCCAGATCGCCTTTAGAAACGAGGCCTTTTGGACGCAGGTGACGTTTACGCTTAGTAGATTTTTTGGTCAGAATATGACGCAGGTTTGCGTGCTTACGCTTAAATCCACCACCACCGGTTTTTTTGAAGCGCTTAGCAGCACCGCGTACGGTCTTAATTTTTGGCATTTTAATAACTTCCACTTCGCATTGTTAATAAACGAAACGTAGGCGAACAACGGCTGTGGAACCCGCAGGCTCCACAGACATTGCTACTTGAAGGCCTTACTGTTTCTTCTTAGGAGCGAGCACCATGATCATCTGGCGGCCTTCGATCTTCGTAGGGAAGGATTCGACTACTGCCAGTTCACTCAGATCGTCACGGACGCGGTTGAGCACTTCCATACCGATCTGTTGGTGGGCCATCTCACGACCGCGAAAACGCAGCGTGATCTTAGCCTTATCGCCATCTTCCAGAAAGCGTACCAGGCTGCGGAGTTTTACCTGGTAATCGCCATCGTCGGTGCCAGGACGGAATTTAATTTCCTTAACCTGGATAACTTTTTGCTTTTTCTTCTGTTCCTTAGAAGACTTACTCTTTTCATAAAGGAACTTGCCGTAGTCCATAATACGACAAACTGGCGGTTCGGCGTTAGGGCTGATTTCAACTAAATCTACTCCAGCTTCTTCAGCTTTTTCGATCGCTTCTCTCAGACTCACAATACCCAAAGCTTCGCCTTCCAGACCTGTTAAGCGAACTTCCAGGGCGCGAATCTCGCCATTGATACGATTCGGACGTGCCGTTTGAACTCGTTTTCCGCCTTTAATACCTTATTCCTCCAGTTGTTGAAGACTGCGGCTGCGAATCTCTTGTTGCAGCTTCTCAATCACTTCATTTACGTCCAGGCTGCCCAAGTCTTTGCCACGACGGGTGCGCACGGCAACTTTGCCTGCTTCTACCTCTTTGTCGCCACAGACCAACATGTAAGGGACACGACGTAAAGTGTGCTCGCGGATTTTAAAGCCAATCTTCTCATTTCTCAAGTCTGCTTTTACACGAATACCCGCATTTTGTAGTTTCTGCGTTAATTCGTTGACGTATTCAGACTGTGAATCGGTGATGTTCATGACGACAACCTGAACTGGCGCAAGCCAGGTCGGGAAGAAGCCAGCGAACTCTTCGGTCAGGATACCGATGAAACGTTCCATCGACCCAAGAATTGCGCGGTGAATCATAACCGGCACCTGACGCTCGTTGTTTTCGCCAACATAAGAGGCGCTTAAACGGGACGGCAGAGAGAAGTCCAGCTGTACAGTACCGCACTGCCATGCACGATCGAGGCAGTCATACAGGGTAAATTCAATTTTCGGACCGTAGAATGCGCCCTCACCCAGTTGGTACTCAAACGGGATGTTGTTTTCTTCCAGCGCAACGGCCAGGTCAGCTTCAGCACGGTCCCACATTTCATCGCTACCGATACGTTTTTCGGGGCGAGTGGACAGTTTGACGACGATTTTCTCGAAGCCAAAGGTGCTATACATATCGTAGACCATACGAATGCAAGCGTTAACTTCATCACGGATCTGCTCTTCTGTACAGAAGATATGTGCATCATCCTGGGTGAAGCCACGAACACGCATCAGGCCATGCAGCGCGCCTGACGGCTCATTGCGGTGGCAGCTACCAAACTCGGCCATACGCAACGGCAGATCACGATAGGATTTCAGACCCTGATTGAAGATCTGCACGTGGCCCGGGCAGTTCATGGGCTTAATGCAGTATTCACGGTTCTCAGAGGAGGTCGTGAACATCGCATCTTTGTAGTTATCCCAGTGACCTGTTTTTTCCCACAGCACGCGGTCCATCATGAACGGACCTTTAACTTCCTGATACTGGTATTCTTTCAGTTTTGAGCGAACAAAGACTTCCAGTTCACGGAAGATTGTCCAGCCATCATTGTGCCAGAACACCATACCCGGCGCTTCTTCCTGCATATGATACAGGTCAAGCTGCTTACCGATTTTACGGTGGTCGCGTTTGGCCGCTTCTTCCAGACGTTGCAGGTAGGCACTCAGGGCTTTTTTATCGGCCCACGCAGTACCATAAATACGCTGCAGCATCTTGTTATTGCTGTCGCCACGCCAGTATGCCCCAGCGGTCTTCATCAGTTTGAAGTGATGACAGAAACGCATGTTCGGCACGTGCGGGCCACGGCACATATCGACATATTCTTCATGATGGTACAAGCCAGGCTTGTCATCATGGGCAATGTTTTCATCAAGAATGGAGACTTTATAGGTCTCGCCACGCTTCACGAAGGTTTCACGCGCTTCGTACCAGCTGACTTTCTTCTTAATGACATCGTAGTTTTTCTCAGCGAGCTCGTGCATCCGCTTCTCGAGCGCGTCGACATCTTCCTGGGTTAGCGTACGGTCAAGATCGATATCGTAGTAAAAACCGTTATCAACAACCGGTCCGATCGCCATTTTGGTGTGCGGCCAGAGTTGTTTGATCGCGTGCCCTAACAGGTGCGCACAGGAGTGACGAATGATCTCCAGACCTTCTTCATCCTTCGCGGTGATGATGGAGAGCTTCGCATCATGCTCAATCAGATCGGAAGCATCTACCAGCTCACCGTCAACACGGCCAGCAATAGTGGCTTTCGCCAGACCTGGACCGATGTCCAGCGCAACATCCATGGGGCTTACAGCGTGGTCGTAATGGCGTTGGCTGCCATCAGGAAGAGTAATAACAGGCATGTTATATCCTTATTTGCAGTGGTGACCCACACGTAAGATCACATACAAAGAGAAAATTTATTTGTTTACAGTAAGTTGTGCAACCATCTAACCAACAATCGCTAAATTGGTACACAATCTGGTACACAAATGAAAAACTGACATCCTCAGTCCCTCATTGGGTAAACTGATGGTAACACTAAAAAAGTGGTGATTGCACCACTCTGTTTCACATTGATTCAAATTGTCTTGCAAGGATAGTCGTAATCGATTAAGTGACGATAAACACAGAACCTTGCAACCGACGCAAAGCTTTGTGTACCTCGTTTTGACCAAATTCGTCATCATTTCGCTGGATCTTCTTTATGCCAATAATTGAGCTAGGGTATTGAAGAAGTGTGCTTTTATGTCATCATTCTTATCTGATTGGATTCTTGTTGAATGACAGTATCTGTAGGCACTTTGATGACATGGTAAATCTTGTGACAGTAGCAGAAAGAAAGAGCTTAGATTACATACAGGCGTTACGAGGAATTGCGGCAATGCTAGTAGTCTTGTGTCATGCGCGAGATTTTTTAAGGCATTCACCTCTGGAAAATTTGGCTTACGATCTATTTTGGCCGGGAGCGTTCGGTGTTGACTTATTTTTTATAATAAGCGGATTTATTATAATATACACATCTATTGATTACGATAAAAAAGATACATTTAAATTTATTAGGAAAAGATTTTTAAGAGTTTGGCCTTTATATTTCATATGCACAATTGCCTATATCGCACTTGTTAATGGTTTTGATTTTTCAGGAATGAAGGGTTTTTATTACAACCAAAACGGATCTCCATTTGATATTTTAAACATAATAAAAAGCCTTTTATTTATACCGTTAAATCTGGACTCGCCAATTTATCTTGGGCCACCAACTTTATTTGTAGGATGGACTCTCAATTATGAAGTTTATTTTTATGTGATATGTGCCATTGGAATCGCATGTGGTAGATTCAGGTACACTTTCTACATCATTTGGTTCTCAGTAACACTACTTGCCATTCCGGCAATCATTGGCGGGGTAAACTTTGACAGGCCAAAAATAATAGGCGCTGGATATCTTAATTTAACAATGCAAAGCATTATATGGGAATTCATTTTTGGTGCTGTAGTTGCTATTCTTTACAAAAGGGGAGCATTGAGCATATCTAAAAGTAGTATTGCCATCCCTGTTATTATATTAGGCATATCAGTTCCAGTCTATGCTTATGTAACCAAGATTGATGCTGGTCATGGCATAGCTCATTCAGGTAAATTCTTTTGTTTTATGTTCCTGTGCTTAACTTCTTGCGCTGATTATATTCAAAAAAACATCAAGATACCATCATTAATTATTTCAATTGGTGATGCTTCTTATTCGCTATATCTTATACACCCTCTTGTTTTTATGTTGTGTTACAAAATAGCATCTTACTTTATAGATTGGAGTATGATGTCTTCATTTTGGTTTATAGGCGTCGTTTTCATTGCGTCAATATTAGCATCAAATATTTCATACAAATATATTGAATGCAAAATACCAAAATAAAAACAGCCCGGATATTTCCGGGCTGTTTAATTATGCTGAAGCATTCATTTTAAGCCATGCAGCCAAGTTCCATTGTCATCCTATAACTGGATCAGATGGAACGAAAGCGGTATAGTTTCGTATTGTCCTCAGTCCAAGAGGAAGGATGCCTGTTTCAAATAGTTGGTTTTGCTGGATACATTACAATAACACCAACGATTCCTATTCTGGCTTATCAGGCCAAGAGGGGTTAGCAGGGTCAACTTTCGTCAGTGCGTAACGATATTTTTGCCAGACCATTAGCTTTGGCTTATCTTCTTCATCAATATATTCCCCTTCTAATGCTTCTTTAAGTGGGTCAATGACTGACGCGGCTTCGGAAATTAATGCTTTGATCTTAGCTCTAACCTGGTCTGTTAATTGCTCAGTCGTTGGAGGTGGATTAGCGAGCAACATGGCTTCATCAGCACTAATTTGCCGCCAATCACTCTCGACTTCTTCTTCCCACGTTTCTTCGTTAATTTGCATGATGTCAATGCAAAACACTTTCCCATGGGCGTCAGTATAATATTTTTGTTTTTTGATGCTTGTATTCATCAGCGCAACTCCGACCAGGTAAGAATTGATGTGACATTAGCTGCCGTAAGATTGTACGTTGCCCCCGGCGGAACTATAGCAAATACGTTTCCGCGGATATCAAAGCTAGACTGCGTCAATGCAAAACTTGACGCTTCTACCCCTCCCACAGCGAGCGACAACTGAACACCCGTCATATTTGATGCAAGAATACCTGCGATAGATACAGCAATTGTCCTGCCTGTTGAGTTGGTATACGTCACCCCGGCGCTACGGCTGCCTTTCACGTTTTGCCAGGTTTGTGACACCCCAAACAGGTCAGCAGTCAGCGCTATAACACCATCTCGTTTCGGTACCTCAACCCCACCCGCATACTGATTATTCTGATATGTGATTAACTTCAGCCCGTTTTGTGCTGACAGGATAACTCTTGAGCCTCCTGACTGCGCAACGATACTGTCGTTTGACACAACAGGTGCCGTAAACACCTGAGAATCTGACGTTTTTTTATCAGCAAAATTAGCCAAATCCGATACAAGTGCCATTGTCCCGTCTTTTGTCGGGATGTTTATTGCCCCCTTGTAAGTTCCGCCATCATAAGTAACTATCTGCAAACCCGTACTGGCATTAAGCGATACTTTGCGGGTTACCCCATCTGACGATGTTGCGGTAAGGCTGTCTTTAGACGAGACAGGTCCATCAAACTCCTGTGTCGACAGGCTTTTTTTATCGGCATAATATGTCAATCCAAGATAACCGACAAAATCAACCCACCCCGCCCCCGATGCATTTGGGTTAGATGTGTTTGAATCAATACGGTTAACATATAGCTTGCTGCCGTTATCACTTATCACAACAGATCCGGAAGGGTATCCACCAATTGCAGTGGAGAAAGTTGCATCGAACGTGTTGAAGGCTCCAGCACTGAACCATCTTGAAAGAGATGAGAGCTCATACAGTATTTGATTCATATCCTGACCTTTCGGAGGGAGTCCGCCAGCAGACTTCAGTGTCATGGTGATTGAAGGAAATCCAACATCATAGGATGCAGTGTTATCACCGGCTGGCGTTGTGGCGAGAATTGGCTCTCGAGGCCCATTGATACCGAAAGGTTTTGGCTGTTTTGTCGGAGCATCAGTTCTATTCATATTTATTCTCTATAAAATGTGCCGTCATTAAATGGATATGCATCAGTAGCAAAACCAAAGTATGGACTTACAATTTGCCTGATATTTACCTGAACCCCACTTGGAACAGGAGTCACATCGTAATTTGTTAAAATTGATTCTTCGTATGGAGCAAGTGCAAACTCAAAAGTCATGCCAATTGTCATATCTCTGTAATTTACGCAGTATGCTCTGCCTCGTTGATAAAAAAGTATTTTAAGGAATTTGTTTATTTCCGGAATGGTTGCGATGCTGATGTTTGTAAATGCTTTGCAAAAAATTAATGTTCTGTACGCATCATCCCCAAGCATGACATTGGTTGTTTCCTGCACTCCACCAAAGAAAGGAGACTCATTGAATGGCGTTGGATAATCTGGATCTGAATCGTCAGCCTCACTGAAACCAAAAGAGATACTCTCAATTGGTGCGTTTATATACCTGCTTATGCCGACTATCTTACCCCACATATCAAGACCAAAAGTCTCGCAAGTTGTTAAATCCCATACTTTGGTTAGGAACTCATCTGTAAAGTCATCAAGACTTACGGACTGATTGAATGTATCAATAATGGAAAGTAGTTTTTTACTTGCGGAATATTGGGTAAGAATTGTGTCTTCCCACATGGATACCTCTTATGACAACGTTACAGTGATGTCTGATTCCTGAATGGTTGGAACCTGATCTATACCCATTGTTATTGCCGGGCCATAGGTTGATCCATCAAGGGAAACTTCAAGACTCAGTATTCCTACCGTATCGGGAGAAATTGAAATCACAGGTGCATAATATTTTCCGGCGTTAATTGTAGAACCAATACGCGCCTTCCCTATCCCTTCGTAACCACCATTAAATACATTGGCGATCATAGCTTTCACTTGCGATGTGATATCGCTTGGAGGGTTAAGTGAGCTGTCTAACTCAACATTAAAATAAACCCGCGTCGGTGTGGCTTTCTGCCATTGCATATCATATTCAGGATATGGAGGTAGATAGTTAACATTATCGTAAACGGTGTGATGAGTGCTGCCGTTCAGGTTTGCCCCGGGGTTGTATGTCTGGAAGATTGACTCAGCCACATCCTCATCAGTTCCGCCATACACGCAGATGTAAATTGAGTGTGCCAGTACCGGAAAGTTAGTCGTTCCCTTGTTTACTGTGGCCGCGGTTCTGTTTGACCAGACGTATGCATCAAGAACGCCATTAGTGGCGAGCAATGCCGCCAAGGTGGATGCGTCCTGGTTGCGACTGTTCCTCGCGACAGACTGCTTGCGGCGAGTTTCAAAAGCAATTCGCGACTCAACGTCGACGCCCACAACTCCAGGACTCGCATTTGTGATCGCATCCCATCCAGATACTGCCCGGTAAATCTGATTTAATGCGCCTGCTGCACAGGGTATTGGTCCGGTTGTGTTATTCACAAACTGAACATCAACGCTTCCTGAAGCCGGTATTGTTGCGATATCGATAGACCGGTAAATATATCCATTGGTATCAATGGCGGTACTGCCCGCGGGGATTGTAGTTCCAACCTGCCCAATGCATGTCGCAGTAACAACTGTACCCTGTGCAGAAATGCGATCCATGAAATAAATCTGACCGATCCCGTCCTGAAACCTGCCCGTTGCGTAGTCAGGGTTTACCTGATTAAACAGGCACAGCAGCTTGTCATACTCCTGAGCGATGATCTCTGTATCGGACTGTGCGATCTGACCTTGTGGAGAGCTTAGAGATTGGCTTGCCCCTCCACCGAGAGCTGTCGACATGTCAGTTAGTCGACCCGCGAGCACGTCAGATACGTCCGGTACCAGCAGGCCATTCTCGGTAATGGTGACATCCGGAACGGCTGTATTTAATGTCGTCATAAAGTGGCCTGTGAAATATTCCCGTTGATGTCGGTGACGCGGATCGTGCCGCGAGTTGTGCGGGTGTTTTTATCGAAGAATACGGACGCCAGAGCCTGATCAACGATTGGCAATTTGAGCGCCTCCGTCTGCATCTTCTGTGCAATGAAACCCGGCGACGGGCGCCTGCCAAGAACCTCAGTTTTCCACGGAATACCCAGCGTGTTGTCGTAGTAGCATTCACCAGAGAACACCAGGCATGCGCTGGCAACGTCCTGCGCCACAGAATACGATTCATCGGCGATTGCCAGATTACCGTTTCCGTCCAGCGTCAAATCCCACGTTGATGTGTCTAATTGCATGGTTCTGTATGTCATGTTGGCTTATCCGTTACGTTGGATGTGACAGTTGACAGGCCAGTCTGAACTCCTGTAACCGGATGTTTGTGTTGGTCATAGTTGTCACGCAGAGTCTTGAGCGATGCGCTCTGTGTTCCGTTATTGTCCGTGATGTTTCCGCCCGCCGTGATGTTCCCGGTTACGTGCAGCGTTGGTGTAGTCATCGTCACGCCATCAGGGGCAGTAACTGTTGCAGATGAACATGTGATATTTACCGGATTCGGAGTCGTGATATTTATCGCGCCGTCAGCAAATTCAATGAACTGAGTAGGCTGAGCGTTGAGGAATCCGCCAAGATATAACGCATCAGATTTACTGTGCTTTCTGCCGCTGCCGGGCACCGATTCTTTTCGGTTAGCCCGTACCAGTGTTGTGTCTCTGTCACATATGGCGATCATCCCAATGTCTCCCGCAACGGGATTCATGATGATTGCACTGCTTCCCCGCTGCAGACGAAAGACCGGAATATTGAATATTGTCGAGTTCTGAATCATCGCCCCGCTCTGATCCGTTCGCGTAACCAGTGGAATTGCATCCACAACAAGATTAGGGGCGGCCCCTCTCACAGCCTGTACTTTTACAAGCTCAATAAAAAAGGCCCCTGACAGGAGCCTTTCAAATGTGAATTTCAGCGATTCGGGTTCATTTACTTGCGCGCTGGTTGGTGTGAATAAGTTTTCAGCCATTGCCTCCCTCACTCTGAACTCTGTAAGCAATACATATTGAATGCCATGGACCATCATTCATCCATGATGAAAGCTCATGGTTAACGCTAGTCAACTTGTAAACTCCGCTTGCATGTGGGAGTGATGTTTCTATCTGCACGTTTCTTCCGGTAGTTAGCAGCGTTGAGAATTGAGTCTGAAACATCAGGCCGCCGTTCGAAAATATCGGATATCCAATGAGCCCGTATTCCGGGGAGATGAACGGCATTACATCATCTCTGGTGCTATCTTGCGGCCAGAAAGAAATTGATGGCGGAGCGACGGACATCGCCACATTAACATCGTTACAGAGCGACTCTAACTGAGTGAAAATGCTTCCTTCATAATGAGGGTTGGTAACCACCAGACCATCGAGCCCGGTGATGTATGCCTTGTACCCTGCCGCGTTACAGATTGCGTTAATGATGTCAGGAACCGGCGTCGCTCCATTAAACGAGAATGGTGATGCGGGTTTGTTTTGCAGATCTGCATTTGCCGTGGCTGTAATCATCAATGCAGCATTTGGTATTGCGTTCATGTTCGCGATGGATGACGTCATATATCCTGCAAATATCGCCGTTTCACCGACAAATACTTTCATGCTGATCCGTTCTGTATCGCTGCCGAATAGCCCCATAGCCTTCGACGACAGCGCCGCCAGCATCTCAATACCCAATCCGAAAATGCTTACGTTAATCTGAGTACCGAACAGATTTCCCGCAGACTGAAATGAAACCGTGGCCCGGGCCTCGCTGATGGAAATGGTGTTATTGCCAGAATCATCTAATGAGGATGTTTCATTCACAAACTCAAAGCGGAGAGATCGTTTACTGTACAAGCTCACTCTCCTCTATGTAGTAAAGAATGTATCTGCTACCAAGACCTTCCCAGTAAGGGTCTGTTTGCCCCACGTTATCCATGAAGACCAGATCGCCAACGAAGCCAAGATAAGAATATCTGACCATCCGGTTACCGTATAAACACGGTACGCCCTGCATGATTGGGTTGCCGTTAACCGTTAAGTCCATATACATAAAGCTTTCGCGCTGAATTAAGCGGATAGTGCATTGCTGGCCAGCTAAGTATACGGATATGGATTGCGACTTCTGAGGAACAAGGGAAACAGTTCTCATGTGATGTTCTCGTTTATTTCCTTGGCCAGCTCCGCAGCTTTCTGCGTTGCGCTGTTGGTTACGTCAAGAACTGGCTTTGAAACGGTGTCCAATGCACTCTGAAAGCCGGTTGTAATGGCATTTGTTGCCTTACCGGCAATATCGCCCACAGACGTTTTTAAAGATGACCATGATTTCCCAAGCTCATCGACCGTCGACGGGGTAGAGCCAGCATCCTTTGTTGCGGATCCGGTTCCTGTTATACCCTGGCTGATTTCATCGTTAGTTGGCTTACTGTTCGACTGTGAGCCAGAGAGAACAACCTCCATCTGCTGCATAACCTCCTGAAACACCAGATACACCGTCAGCATGGATACGCCGCGCTGAGAATTTACGTTGTAATCGTGATCAACAAGGTCATAACTCTGCAGCGTTTCTTTCGGCGTCTCGATGTCATATGTGTTTGCCGTTTCCAGCATTGTTTTGATGGTTTCAAGAGCACTGCTTTGGCTGGTAAACGTCAGATCGAAGATGTTTGGAATGCTGCCAGTCAGCCCCGTCAGGCCAGTAATGATGATCTCGCACCTGACAAGAGATGGCTCTTTCACCTTGTTGATTGACTGGTATTTACCATTCTCCACCGGAGCGTTGGTTATCTGCGCCCGTCCGCCAGGTTGAATAGATGCCATGCCGCTGAACTCAAGCGCCACTGCGTTGGTTTTGCTGTTGCGGATCACGTACTGAGGGTGGAGAACGCTGTCGATTATGGAGAGCGGAGATCCGCTACCGATCGCGTTGAATATGTCTGCTGTGTTGAGGCTGAGAATGCTCATCGGTTCTCCGGGCAATAAAAAACCCGCCGGAGCGGGTTTATCTAATTGGAAATTTTCGTAGGCCAAAAATGAATGATGTGAACAATGGCTGCAGAAATCACCACCCATAGCGCCACTAACATCAGCGCGTACCAGGCATCAACCCCCATCATTATGTCGATTGGTTTAGCGAAGAACATCAATGTGAAAACATAGATAAATAAATACAGCACCGAACGTCTCATATCACGATTCCCCGTGTTTTTCATGAGTAAATTATACGGCATTTTCACTATAATACATGAAGTTATCTGTTATTTTACCGAACTTGAGAATGCTGCGTTTGTCGATGCCCGGCTAGCTTGTTGATTGATGCTCTTTGTCAGCGCGTCAACTGTGGTCGGGTTACTGTTCACATTCACGGTGTTGATGTGGGTGCTGTTTTGTATCTGAGGCTGTCCGCCACTCGATGCAAGTTGATATGGCCTGTTGTCTGCCATTCTTCCCTGTGTCGCATAATAGTTTCTGGCATTGCCCATGTTTCCATAGACCTTGCCGGTGTACTCTCGCGTTTCTTTTGGTAGTTGTGAAATATCGCTACCATTGGAGATCCACTTATCAACGTTACCCATTCCCCAGTTATAGGCTCTGAGAGCGTTGTCGACGTTGCCATCATAGCGTTTCAGCAACTGTCGCATGTACACGGAAGCTGCGGCGCGAGACTTCTCTGGATCAAGTCTTTCGTCAACCGTTGAATCAACTCGCAAACCCATATCTCTGGCAGTTGCTGGCATAAACTGATAAGCACCGGCAGCGCCTGAACTGGTGTTGTATGCCAGTGGGTTCCCGCTTGATTCTGTCATCATCACGCCGTGGAGCAGATCGTCCATTTCTCCCGGTGCCTGCTGCATCCTTCTTGCTGATTGTGCGTGTTGTGCTGGCTCGTCAATGCCGAAAAATGACTTTAAAGAATCCCATGTGATGAAAGGTGTTTTATCACCATGCACCTTGTCGTACATATAGTCGCCAACATTTTTACCTTCGCTTTTAGCGTCTGCATTAGCTTTATCTATGGCATGAGCTGCTGTTGTAGCAGCGATAGTGGCCATAACCAATGGGTTTGAGCGCAGACCGGCAGCCAGCAATAACAAAAGCGCATTTGCCCCGCCGACTGATTCCGTCAGTTTTTTAATTGAATCGCCAGCGGCACTAAAGAACCCAATGATGTCGCCATGGTGGTCTTTGATCCAGTCACCAAACTGTTTCAGTGCGCTCATGACTTCAGGCGCAAAGGCGATGGCTATATCCTGTCGGATGCGATCAAACTGCGCGTCGAGTTGCCCCAGGGTAACCAACAAGTTTTCCTGCTCTTTTACCTGGGCTGCAGTGATGTTCGACTTCTTAGTTTCAGAATCGACCAGAGATTTTAGCTCGCCAGATTTAATCTTGGCTGCGTCTGTCGGGTCGAATCCGGCTGCAGCCATCACCTGCATCAGGTTTTCCTGAGAGTGTGATTTGCCGTAGCGGGTGAATTCCCCCAGCGCCTTGTTAGGGTCGCCAAGGTTATTTATGTTCAGCCCGGTACGCGCACCCAACACCATCAGGTTTTGCGCCGCGCCGGTGAGCCC
This sequence comes from Citrobacter sp. RHBSTW-00599, assembly GCF_013784065.1. Lineage (NCBI taxonomy): Bacteria > Pseudomonadati > Pseudomonadota > Gammaproteobacteria > Enterobacterales > Enterobacteriaceae > Citrobacter > Citrobacter sp. RHBSTW-00599. The sequence continues at coordinate 2,902,703 of NZ_CP056717.1, forward strand.
ACCAAAGATTGTTGGGTCTTTGATATTAGCCAGCGACATGCGAGCATTACCAGAAGCACCGATGAACGCATCGCCATTCAATCCGGCCTGCTGGAATCCTCGCCGCATGCCAAACATCTTGTTCACGTCAGTGCCGAAGAACTTCGCCTGATTGCTCGCACGAACGATTTCGTTTGAGGTTGAGGTGAATAGCTGTTTGATGCCGTAAAGCCCGGCACCGATACCTAGGAACCCGGCAGCCGCTGTGTAAGCTCCGCGAAACGATGACGCCGCCGCGCTGCCAAACTGAGTTACATCCAGAGTGCTCGATTTCAGCGTTCGGCTGATGTTTTTGCCGGAGCGGTCAAAATCCCCCTCCAACTGCTTCACCTCATCTTTCAGCTTACGTTTGCCATTCAGGAACTCGTCAGCCTTGATTGTGACCTTATAGGCCAACTCGTTGATGATCATCGTTGCTCCTGATGCTTATGCCACACGCGCTGATTGAAGTTTTCCACTGAGATAATCTCGAGCAGGTTGTACATATCCACTACGGAAAGCCTCTCCTGCAAATCGAGGTAAGAGGCTTTACCGGAGCAGATAATGGCGTTGATGGTTGATGAGATATTGACGGGGGCGACTAACTTAGCCGGTAGAGCATCTTCCTCAAGGAAGGGATACTTTACTCTCCGGCGATCGTTAAAAAATCAAAGTTAACCTGAAACACCTTGTCCAGCAGGGAGCGAATCGTCGACACCTCTTCGAAGTCCAGAGAACCATTCACTTTGCGCTGCTGGCGCTGGCCTTCACTGGTGATGATGATGTCCACCGTCGACATCAGGCGATCACGCAACTGACGGGCAACTTCAGGAGATGACGCAGAGATTACGCTCAGTCCGACAGTTGCCAGCCCTGCGCAACCCATTGCGATCACATCAGCCGGGATGCTGCTGTAATTAGAATCACCCATGGCGCGGAAGATATCCTGCGCCAGAGTGTCGGCATCCCACGCCGACATCTCAGTGATGAGGAATTCCTTACCCTTATCGCGTCCTTCTGTTTCAACGATAAAGGGGATCTCTTTACGTGCCATCAGATAGCGCTCCGTGTGACGGTCTCAAAGTGGAATGCTGCTGGGCGAGGCTGAAGAACTCGGCGACCCGGAGGGGTCGGGGTCCATGTAAATAGTATTCCGTTGACGAAATTCCATTTCGCACCTAATGCCGGAACAGTAAGAACTGCATTACATTGAAACTTAGAGATCGCCGTTCTCTCGGCCGCCATCCAGTCATCAACGAGGCTCCCCGCATTAGATGTCGGCATCAGATTAATGGTGAATTCAGCTGGGTTAAATACGAAACCAGCGTGGTATTTACCATCTGCAGACATCTGCTCTTCTGCGTTTTGAAGCGCCCCCGTTTCGAACATGTTGTCGGCTGAGTAATCATCAACGTCAAAACCGCCAGGGTAGTAAGCAGGTACGACGATGCGCAGCTTGGAATTAGCACTTGTAATGTCAATTGGCATTTTGTCGTCCTTACAGAATTGCGGTTGAAGACATGCTGATGGATTGGATTAACTGGCCGTCAACCCAGTAGAAGATCGCCCCCTGCAACTGACGCTCAAGACGCGCCGCTCCGGTTTGCGTCGGGATATACAGATACCATCCCTCGGAATACAGCGTCGCGGAGATATCCTTGCCAACTGTGTTGTTCACGATGCGGATCTGCGCATTGTCCAGTACAACACCTTTCTGAATCGCGCCGAACGTCAGAGCCTGGTTAGCAACGTCAATTGTCGCAGCCTGAATCGCACCGTATCCGTTTTGGTTGAACGGGTAGGACTGATTATTGGTGAACAGGTTTGCGTATGCGCTGACCAGATTAGCGTTAATCCATACCTGATCGATGAAGGTATCCAGCCAGACGAATTTACCTGAGATGGCACCATCAGAAGCATACTGAGCCATCGTCTTATTCAGACTGTATGAGCCGTAGAAGTTGTAACCGTTCGATTTCAGAGCCTGAGCCGTAGCAAGATCGCTCACGTTGGGGGTAAGTCCGGGGAAGCCGCGGAACTTGAACGAGATACGCCCATTGGTGCGAGCAAAGTCTACCGATGCAGCATAGGCCAGTGCGGTTACGCTGTACAGATATGTGCCGTACACCGGGAAAATGTTCTCGTAGCCATTAGCCACAACCACTTTCTGCACGAAGCAGTTAGCATTGTTGGCGACAGTTCCTTCAGCCGTAGTGTCATGCACGACATAGCCAAAGCGGTTTTTGCTGCTGCTTGCCCATGCGCACAGCTCTGTTTTCTGGTCATCGGTAAGCTCGACCAGCGAGTTAAACAGGATCCAGTTCTGGTTGACGTTGATGATGTTATTCATCGTGTCTGTCAGCGTTACAGCATCGGAACCAGGAGAGACGATTGCTGCAGTAGCCTGTGTAAGCAATAGACCGGTTGCCAGTGCTCCAGCGGTCGCATAAGACACTTCGCTATCTGCGCCGGTAGTAGCAGAGCGAATGATGAAGCGATTAGCAATTGGCAGCCATTCAACTGCGACCTTGCTTGCACCGATACCAACCTGCAATTTTGACGCAATGTCGCTGAAACTGGTAGCAGTTGACAGGTCGATTGACGTACTGGTGACAGATACGCCGTCAACTGACAGGGTAATGGTGCCAGCCGGGATTGCTTTCAGGGTAGCCAGTGCCACACCTTTCAGATTACCGGACAGCAAATATCCAGCAACGTCAGCAGTAACGATGCGGTACATCAGCAACTCACCAGGAATAACGGATGAGTTTTCGTAGCCGTTGAAATACTGCTGAGCGGCGAGGAATTCTTTTGATTCACTGCCCATCAGAGCAGAAACATCAGATGATGAAAAATAAGATTGCACCGCGCCGACCGGGATAAGCTCGTTATCGGTCAGCATCAGGCCGTTAGCATCAACCGCAGAACCGGCAGGCGTAACGACATTGGGCGTGATATTGAAATCTACGGATAAAGGGATTGTGCTCATTGGCGTCCATCCACCTGTTGGGTTGTAATTTCTGCTTTGTCGAAGTAGTCCTGCGGGAACGACACTGTGATGTGCGCTTGCAGGGAAAGAGTTAGCGTGTATCGCTCCTGCCACTGGCTTTCCGCATCAATCATGGGAGCCTGAATTGCCGGAGATGAGTAAAGTGGTGCCAGCCTGTCATCAATAGCCTTGATGGTGTCGTAGCCATAGCCGCTGGCAAATGTGGTTTCTAAGGCGATTGCCCGATCCCCTGCACCCTGACCATAGATATCAACCTGGATATCTGCCTGGCGAACCTCGGTGTATCCCATAGCGCTTGTCGACGGCGAGCCCGTGTCCTGCTTGATATCTCTCGTCGTGGATAGCCGCGGGAATCGCAAGGGGGTCAGGATGCAGAACTGGCCTTTTTGCATCGGCACCCTGTTAGCCTGCGCCTGCTGCGCCTTCCCACAAATGGGCTCTACGAAATCAGCAAGCACATCGATGATGTTGTCTATCGTGAAGTCGTTCATTCATCCACCTGCAGGCATACCAGCAACTGAGACCAATCTGGCCAGAGTTCCAAAGGCTCAATGACCAGCCACGTTTTCCCATCGACAATGAACAGGTCACCGCCCTTCTGCATCTCCCGGTTAACGCTGTAGAAGCTTCCATTAACGTGGATAGACTTGAACAGGCCTTGAATATTAAGCCCGTCTACGTGCTGCAGGTCGCCTTTGGTCAGCGGCTGAAACTGGATTGTGATTGGCTCATCGGGTGCATACTGAGGGATTGGCTTTCTACCTGGGCCCATCACCTCGCCGATATAGCGCCGGACAGTTGCGGTGATGTTTGGATTGACGCTACGTATAAGGCTGTTGCTAACTCTGTGAAGATTCAATTTCACCCACCTCGTAATTGACATCGCCGATCATGACCTTGCTGTCTACGAGGGGCTTGGTTGAGTCTGTGCGTCGCTCTTTACGGGTGCGACGAATGTGCAGAGTTGTTGGTGAAAGTGGAGGGTCGATAAGGTTGGAGATTGATTCCTGTACATCACCCTGAATCTGCGCACCAACCACCTCAAGCACCTGGTCAACTGGAAGTCCTGATGCCATACCCCTTGCAACCGTGTCTGACCATTCATTTTCATGCTCAGAAATGGCATTTCTGAAGAATGGACGAGGAGGCTGATTGTTTTCCGGCCTTCCGTACTCGTTGGTTGCAGCCACCATAGAAACCGGTGTTCCATCTGGATATGTTGCCCCATCAATGAACCCCACCTTCACCTGCTTAGAATCCAGTTGAGAGGCAACGTTATTCAGAAAGTCCTCGATAGCATCAGCCATACACGCTCCCAGGGTAGTAGTTCGCTATGCGGTAAACTTTTGTTGCCTGCCAGAAGTCCATTCCGTGTTGACTTTGGGTGTACCACATGTAACGGAACTCAATTGGTCCGGCATCAGAGGAAACAGACACGCTCCCCTCTGATGCTGACGCCAGCCTCCCAACCATTCCCGTTCCGCCGTTACCGTTCGCATCCCCATACCGCAGGTACGCTAAGTGAGCCATAAGCAGATAGAGCAGGCGCTCCCGCTTAACGGCATCCTCAACGAGCGAGCATTCTGAGTTGTTCAGGTAGTCAGTGGCTTGGTCAAACAGGTAGGGAAGCTGTGCATCAGGAACATTGGAAAACTCAGGGAACATGGCGCGGAACTTGGGGATATCAAGCACCACAATTGCCATGGTTTATTCCTCTTTGTCAGGCTTCGTCGTCTGCTTTTTCGGGTCGAGTTGCTCCATGCCGGTCTTCTGGCCTGAACGTTCCTGAGATGCATCTTTTGCTGATGCTTCGTCAGTAACAGCAAACACGACGCCATTGCGGATCATTGGCTGGTCTGCGAAGGTTTTCGCGAACCCATCCCATAACTCAGCAGGAACATCGCGGGTGATGCCGAAGCCGTTAATCAATAGCGAGTCATTGGTGCCATTGAGTTTAACCCGCTGACCTTCGTGACTGATGACCAGACCGGAAGGAAGCTTGCAGCCGATGATGTAAGTTGATGCCTTTGCCATTGCTTACGCTCCCAGCATTTGCGCGAATAAGAATGGCTGCGTGATTACCGCGCCGTAAGTGGTACCGGAGTATTTCTGCTTGTAGTGGGAAAGCTCAGTTACCAGTGGGTGAGCACGGAGTTTTTCGCTATACGCCATGAAGCCGACTTCCTGACCCTGCACCTCTTCAACAAACATCTGAATCAGCTCACCGGCTGCAGTGCTGTACTGCGGCGCGGTTTCGATGCGCATGTTCGGGAAGGCTTTCTTCAGCATATCTTCCAGGGAGGTTGCGAAGATTTCGTTTGCAGACTTCAGGTTAACACTGAGTTTGTTGGACATCGCCAGAACGAGCTTAGAGGACATGTCCACGCCGTCACCGACGATACCGTTGGTGCTGGCAACCAGGTCTTCGTACAGCGCCAGAATGTCGTTGTACTTATCAACAACTTGCTTGTCTTTCCACAATACGCTGCTGCCGACAGTCAGCGGAGTGATCGGCGCAGGAAGTGAAGGGTCGTTCAGCATGCCGTAGTTGCGCAGACCGGCAACGCCGTAGAAGTAGAACTTGTTCTGGTCCTGGTCGAGAACGTTAACCGCGGCACGCTGTTTTTTGGCGGCATATGGCAGCATAGCAAGGCCGTAACGCTCCTGCTCCAGTTCGCCATACTGCACGACGGTCTGGTAGCGGTATACGTCACGATGTTCCCATGACGGGGTAACCTGCACTGCGCCCTGCTCGCTGTAGTCGTCATACGCCACAGTGTCGCCGGTTTCTTCGATGCGCTGGATCATGAAGCTATCCTGCGCCCATGCACCGCGTTTCTCTTCGCGTCCGAGAATGGCTACTGCGCGGTTCGGGGTGAATAGGGTTTCAACGATAGTCGGATCGATGAAGGTTGAAACGATAGCAGGAATACCGCCGTTTGCAGGCAGTGAAGGCTGCGGATCTGCATCCATTGCCAGACGGTTAACTGACGCCGGAAAGGTAATACCCTGGGCGTTAGCAACCTGGATAAAATCTTTAAATGATGGTTGTGGCATTATGCTTTGCTCCAGGAAGAAATGATAACCAGATCGCCAACTGCTGCGCCCTGAGAGACGAACCAGTCAGTTTCAACATGACCAGCTACGGTCGCGCCTGCTGCACCGGTAGCGATAGTTCCATCGGTGGTGCTTGCGAATACCTTCTGACCAACAGTAGCAACGGTAGAGGACTTAACCCAGAAGTCGCCGCCGACCTTAGGGGAAACTTCAACACCACCGCGGATCAGCATGCTCGCGCTCTGGCCGTAGCCGATGATGGCTTGTGCCAGGTTCTGGATGAAGCCAACCGGTTTCGAGTCGGCAGCCGGTGCGACGTTGGTCACGATTTTCGGATTGGTTGCATCGCGGAATACGAAAGTGGCGATAGTTACGCCTGCTGTAGCCGCTTGGAATGCACCAGGGCCACCTGCAGCGGCGATGATTGGAGAAGATGAAGCCGGGTGGCCTACCTGACCGACACCGCGATAGATGTCTACGCTTTCTTGAAATGCCATTATGCTTTACCCCCGCGAATCATTTTCAGTACATCGGATTTGGTGTCGCCGCTTAGGTGATGAGGCGTCGAGTCTTGCGCCATTGCTGGAGCTTTAGCCAGTGCGTTGAACACGGAGCGCAGCGCACCTTCTGGCAGTGTTGCGTGGTCTTCGCAGCCCATCTGTTTCAGAGCGGTACGGTATACCTCTTCAGCGCTGTCACAGGCCAGCTCACCAACCACTGGTCGCACGTCACGCTCAGCCTGGCGTAGAGCCTTGTAACGGTCTTCTACGCCCTTGATAGCGGCATCCATCGCTAACTTGCTGTCGTTAGCCATTTTCTCTTTCTCTTTTTTGTCGTCGTCTTCGTCGTCAGCTGTTTTCGACTTTTTGTCTTTGTCGTCTTCGTCTTCCGCGCGATCACGTTTACGGTCTTTGTTTTCGCGTTCTTCACGCTCTTTCAGTTCACGCTCTTCGCGTTTCAGTCGCTCGGCCTCGGACTCGTTATCCTTCTCGGCCTGAGTGGCTTCGTCTTTGATAACTTCGTCCACTTTCTTTTCAACGTCTTCAGGCTTCTCATCGTTCGCCAGGTACGGCTTGATGGCTGCCATCAGCTTATCTTTCAGTGTCATTAGGATGCTTCCTGTTGGTTTGGAGTCATAAACAAACACGTCGGGGCCAGCCCGACCACTTGGCACGATTGCCACGTGATTACAAACGATGTCGCGCATAACTCCATCGTATGCCTCGCCCTCGTACACGCCGGGAGTCAGGTCGAGCCTGTAGCGATAGGAGGATGAAATCTCTTTCTGTCGCTCTGTCTCCACACCCATGATGGAATCCATGTCGTGAATTCCCATTGAGTTATAGAGGTATGGCGCTTCGAATCTGGCGTCTGTACCGGTTGAGCCAACAATGGACTCTTTCGGCGGGTTGACGACGGTGAATGGCAGGTGCTTGTTCAGCACCGGCTTGTTGTTGAATGTCGGCGCGGCCTTGCGTAGCTCTTCCGGGTCGCGCAGCAACCGATATGCCTTTTCCGGGATTAGCCCAAGCGCCTCAGCGCCTGGAATCTCCTTGCCATAATACACGCACACGTTCGACTTGCTGATCGGCGTACTTTTTACGTGAAGCATCCCGTCTGCGTCGTAACTACGCACGCTGGCCCGGTCGAATGCGAATACTGAGTCCTGCGCGTAGCCATTGGCATATGCGGATCGCTCAACCTCTTCGGCTTTCTCTTTGGTGTCGAATGGTCCACGCCCACCCCAATACCACTTGCCGTCTTTTTGATGTACTGGCATGGATTTACCTTTCTTCAGGCAATAAAAAAGGCCACCGAAGTGACCTTGTGTTGTTGGTTAAATCAGAATGGCATCACCGGCTTCCACGTGCATCCGCAGTTTGGTAATTGACCTGGCATGATGTACTCGCCATCAATCAGGCAACCCTCTGACAGCTTGAATCGCTTGCGCTCCTTACCAGCTTTAACGTGGCTCTGCCTCGGCTTGTGTCCGCCGCCGCTATGCACCCACTCACCCTCGGTGATTCCGGCTGCTTGCTGGCGTGCTGCTGACATGGCACTGGTTGCCTTGCGTGTCTGGTCTCGAGCAATGAACTCAGCCCTGCGTCTGGTTATGCCGTGACGTTTACCGAAAGCTGCCTCAATCTCGTCGGCAAGCCCCTTGCGGTCACCGCCACGAGCAACGGCCCGGTACACCATACCCTCAACCTCGGTGAAGTATTTCTCAGGGATGGAGCGAATCAGCGACACGTTCTCTGCAATGATGGCGTCGACCTTCTCGGTCATCGCCGGAGTCCATTGCATATTGATGGTGAGCGATTCTTTACGGGCTGACGCAAGCAACCCCCGATTAACCGCTGACTCTGTTTTCTTCACCAGGTCATCAGATATCGGTAATGCCTTGTTGATGAAGCGGTCTACCCATTTGCGGGCCAGCGCGTCGAGAGCACGTTTAACCAGTTGCACCGGGTTGGCGTCCATTGCCAGTTTCGAGTCCTGAGCCAGCGGATTATCGCGGATTATATCGAGCACCTGACGTTTCACGTCGGCATTCATCTCGCGTATCTCTGCGAGCAATTCCCGCCGATACCACACGATGTTTCCGGCGTTATAGTTCACCGCTCTCAAGGCCTTCGTTTTCTTCCGGCTCATAGTCACCATCCAGAGTTTCGAAACTGGCGTTTTCAATGCCTTTCAGTGCTTCGCGCGCTTCTTCAGAACTGACGAGTTGGCTGTCTGCCGCCACCGCTACCGTTTCAACGCGCAGCTTGGCAATTTCAGCACGCTCTTTCTCGCTGATTTCATCCAGAGGCTTGAACTCGAAATAGATGTCGTCGTTGATAGCGCCGAACTCAGAGAGCTGAATCAGTTTGAAGATGTTCTCCAGCGGTCGGCGCATTTCGCCATCCTGATAACCGGACACCGTTTCGTGCCAGGTTGCAAGCTCGGAATCGCCGGAAGCATTCAGACCGGCGGGCGCGTTACCCAGCAGCTTCAGGTTGGTGATGCGAGCGGGCATGCACAACTGGTCCTGATAGTTCGATAACAGGTTGGACAGGTCGCTAAGGGATGTCTGCATGTGCAGCAAATCCTCTTGCGTGTCCAGCGCCCATATGCCGAAGTTATCCTGGTACTGCGTGAATAGCTTGATGCGCTTATCGAACTGCCCAGGCTCCTGCAATCTGGCATCCATGTCAGTCTTCAGTGCTCGCATACGAAGAGTGCGGAGAATCTTAATCACGTTCTTCTTGGCATCGCGCCAGTCTGTAACGTAGTCCTCCATCAGCTGCGTGAGTGACAGGCCGCCGAAGTTATACGACGGCTTGAGAATGTCAGGAACCGGTCGACTCACGATATCCATGAAGCGAGACTCATCTACCGTATCGCCCATAACGAACCATGCTTGCGGCTTGTAGAAACCTTTCTGCAAAGGCCATCTAGTGTTATACAGAGCCGGATAGACCCATGTTGGATCGACAACACGAAATGCTTTTAGGGAACCCTTTGGAATCTTGCGGGAGTCGAAGAAAAGTGGCTTACTCAGCTCTTCGCCGATAGCGCCAACGTCGATAAAGATGTGAGCCACGCCAAACATCGAGTCCTGCCGCACAGCTTCGTGCATCAGGCGCTTAACGTCGTACTTCTCCAGCGCCCTTTCCATTTCATCAATGGCTGGGTCGTGGTCGCCTTCCTTGCGGCTCTTAACCTCAATCCAGTTGCGGGTCATCTCATCAGCGAACACGTTGTGCATGTTCGAGTATTCGACTTGCTGAGACATAGCAGCCAGCGCAGGATAACCACGGAAACCTGAATACTCAGTGCCAGCATACATGGCGTTAATCGCCTCGTAAGGCGTCGCATCCATTGCGAATGTGGCTTTCTCTTTGTCTTTCGGGATAACTCCCGGCAGTGGCTCGTAGGTTTTAAACTCAGCCATTGGCGCAGCGTCATTAGCAACCGCCGCAGAGTCCAGGTGCATCTGAGTAATCTTTGCTGGCTCCCGGCGAGCTGCCTGCGCGGCTTTACGTCTTGTCATTGAAGTATCTCGTCAGGGATATGGAATGGCTTGTGAATCGGAGCGAACGCCATGATTAGCGAGTCAGCCATGTTTGGTGATGGTATGCCGCGCTTCTTCATGTCTTTCTTGCTCTCAACCTTCACCCGCCCGTTGTTGTCGTAATCCACCCACGGGCGGGACAATTCAGCTTTGAGGTATTCGAGTTGCTTGATACCGGATGACAGGCTGATTAGCTGGTCGTCAGTGAATTGCTTCACAAACTCGGTATCGTTGGGGTTGGCTTCCAGGTGCTTAATCACGCGCCAGGTATTGTAGAAGCGGTCACGCACTCCCCACCATGCTTGCGCCTTGATGTTGGAGAACATGTCTTTGTTGGTCTTGCCGTCTGCATATTTCGCCTCAGGCTTAAACACGGATTCGCCAGCATTGAAACCGGTGGTTGGAATGCGACACACTCGCTTTAGGTGCGCTTTAACGCCAGCACCGACACCAATGGAGTCGTAAACTATCTCGCTTGCCCTGACCTCTTCCGCGTAGTTCTTCACTCGGTCAGCGGAGGTAATTACGTCACCTTTGTTCCATTGGTTGCAGTCTGTCACAACTGAGCCGTGAGCCAGAGTGGTGGCGTTGCTGTCCTCACCCTCGTCTGCCACGTCGAATCCGACACGCTTACGCCCGGATGCAGCAAAGCCGATTTTCAGGTGAGCATCTACCGCAGCTGCAATCCAGGATGGCTTGATGATTGCCATATCGCTGTCGGCAACCGGCTCACCTTCCCAGATATGCAGGTAAAGGTCGTAGTCTTTACGCTTGCACTCTTCCATCTCCAGACGCAGAACGTCAGGGAAATGTGGGTTGTCGGTGTAGTTGACCGTCAGCAAGCAAATGTCATCAGGGGGAGAAATAACGAAACGCTGGTGCGTATCGTCGAGAATATTCTTCGGGTTGTAGCTGACCCAGATTTCAGATCCTGGCTTACGAATAGTGGGGATCAGGATGTCCCATGAGTCCTTCGATACTGCTTCGGCCTCTTCCATCCAGCAAATGTCGATACCCTCAAGCGACTTAATTTTGGTCGGGTTGTTCTTGATGCCGTAAAACATGAACTCGCTGCCGGTAATCAGGTGGCGAATACTTGTTCTCTGCACCTCAAACTCTGCCTGATAGCCCTCGCGATTTATCGTGTCGTCAAGAAGGCGGATTACTGAGTCGCTGATACTGTTCTGAAGTTCGCGGGCGCAGAGAAAGCGATAGCACCCCCGGCGAGATATCTCTACGAGTAATCGTGCAATTGTCCAACTTTTCCCTGACCCGCGCCCACCTTTGCCACTTTGTATCGATGCGGCCTGATGAATGGTTTGAATACGGGATTAAGCGTCGTCATCTTCGAATAGCTCACTGAGGGGTTTATTCATGGAGAGAGTAGCGGCCAACTCTGTTTTCTTCGGAGCATCCCAACCTTCCAGATCAGATAGCTGCCTGATGGCTGCTTTTGGATCGTGAAGTTTTATCGATATTCCGCGCTTCCCCACCGTTAACTCCTGGATTGCAGATAGCGACACTGGGCTTTGCAGTGCAGAATCCTTAAATTTCCACGTTGCCTGGATAACTGGATTTCCTTCTTCATCCTCGCCAACAGCCTGCTCAGAAAACTCCACTAGGTCTGATAGATTAGCTCGCCCAAGAGACGTAAGTCGCTCCAGCGCTTCTTTGCGCGTCATTACAGCATCACTTATCGCCGCCTCGCTGATTGCATCCAGAAATGCGTTGACCTTAGGATTACTTAAGATTTCACTTGCAGACGCGTGGGCGCTTTCTTCTGTTTTGGCCTTCCCACCTGCTGCGCGGTAAGCATCAATTTGGTTAAGCCCCTTCACAATGCCTAACGCAAAATTCTGCTGTAATTTTGTCATGGCATCGAAAAGAGCTTTTTGTGTATCTGTTAGCTCCATTTCGAATCCTCAGGAAAACAGCTCTTGTTTGTCTGTGAGCTTTGCCATTTGGAATTATCCACTGGTTTTATTGAATACATCGCGGGGATTGGCGAGACAACAGCCAATTAAAACTTATATAAAACTCTGTCAATGGCACTTTACTGGCGTCATTTGCAGAACTTTATATTCGCAGCATTGCCACGCTTCTCAGAGTTGCTCCGCCACTTGCTGTAATCACAGCCATTAAGATAATGACCACCTTCCTTTCAGGTTGACCAAGTCTCTACTTCTTGTCTGGTAAGCATTATCGAAGCCCCTCAGTGAAGAGCTTTGTAATGAAGAGCCGTTGTGAAAGTGGCTCTCAGTGTGCGGGTAATTCCCCATCAGCAACTTTCTGGGCGTAGTAATCAAGGATGTCCTCGATGACTGCTACGCCTGATGGTTTGAGTCCTTCATACTTACCGATGGATGCGAAATACTCCAGGCGATCCAGGTTGTAAATGTCGAGCATTTGAAAGAACTTCATCTCCACTGCGGCAGCATCCATGTCATCAGCCATAAAATATGAAGTGAACATCGAGGCCAAACAGTCAGCATCTATCAGAATGTCGCCAAATGCAGACCGATAGATTGGTTGTCGGTGTTTAGCAGTTTGCATGATGACAAATTCCTCACAGACCTGCCTGGTAATAGGAAATTTTTCTGGTGAATATGGGTTCATTCTCACCTCACGCCGCTGCGTACAGCAATTTCATCTGACCCTTTACAGGGAATGCAGACATACAGCGAGCTTCGAAATCACGATAGTCTGAGCATCCATTGGCAATGCTGGTAACAGCAATGATCTGTCGCTCAACCAATGTCAGAGCATCAGGTTTAAGGTGCTGATGGATTTTATCTCCCGCAGCTAGGCGCTTTTTAACCTCTGCATATACTTCTGGTGGCAAGACTGGGCCATATACCCATTTAGCACTGATCATCCCAAAAAGTGCGGGACGCCGGCCTGGTCGATGACGAGGAAGCCCTGACATTTTAAACATCGCTGAATAAAAAGGATCGCTAAACCTCTTCTCCCATGGCTGAGATTTGTCCAGCAAGAAAATGGCCTTGATTCTTTCATCGTCGATGTGATGAACGGATCCCTGAATGATTGCGTCAATTTGCTCATCACACCAGATCTCGAAATCTACAGAAAGCCACCGTGCGAACCTGACAGCTAGTTTAGGGTGAAGCCATGTTCCGCCGCCACGGTCTTTGCGAGCGCGACTGGTTTTTACATACGGGATTTTCCCGTATCTACGCTCAAGAGCCTGAATGTACGAGTCAGTCTCCGGTAGTCGCAGGAAATCATTTGGCGCTTATCGAATTTATCGGCGGCAGTTGTTGCATCAAACCAACCATCGTCAGAAAAACGCATTGGATGGCCTTCGAAATAAATCGGGATGATATTAGACATCGTATTTACCTTTTTGGTGATATGAGCCAGTTCTCGCAGACATGGACAGCCCAAGAGCGGCACGATGTAAGCCACCGTCCTGTCTCTGTCTCATATCCCGAAAAGCTCTTGGTTTTTGTGCGCGGAGAATGCGCGGGGTGCTTTACTTCTGGCATAAAAAAGCCCCGCTATTGCGAGGATGTTATTTCAGGCACTGCGTGTTGATGTATTCCTGCAGATATTCGACCTGCTTCGTCACTGTGACAATTCGCTCTCTGAGGGTGAAATAATCCCGTTGAGCGGAGTCTGTAAGTCGGGGGCCGGAAGCATCGCCCATGCTGCCGGTGCTGGTCGCTCCGTTCGCGGGACATTTTGCGTTGATGCGCAACCCACACTTGCCATCACGAACGCAACGCTGCAAATCATCAAGCTGCTTTTTCGCATCTGCAAGTTCCTTCGTGTATTTGGCATCCAGAGCAGCAACATCTCGCTGGCGTACCTGCATATCTTTGATGGTGGCGTTAGCCAGGCTGAGATTCTTGGCGGCTTTGTCGCGCTGGTCTTTGTAGGTGATGGCGTTGTCGCGATAGCGGTTCACGGAGAATGCCAGCACGCCGATTAACGCTATCACCAGCAACTGCAACCAGTAACGCCTTACCAATGCGCCAATCACGACAGGAACAGAGCACGCTCCGCCTCACGCCGACGGGTCAACCCATTCAAAACTTTACCGCCAGCTTTATTCCAGCGAAGAAACTCATCGGCAGCACCTTTGATATCGCCTGCATTAAGCTTTTTCAGTAGCGTTGATGTCGAAAGCGCCCGCGATCCGACGTTGTAAGCGAACGAGACCAGCGCATCAAACTGGCCCTTTGTCAGCTTCACTCTGACCAACTTCAGCACATCGTTTTCATAGCTCACCAGCCCCGTTTTGAGCAACCTGTCAGCCGTTTCCTGGTCGATGGTCATTCCGGGCTTTACTGGCTTGCCATCTATCGGGTGAGTCCAGCCATAGCCAATTGTCCACGGCGCACCACCAGTGCCGGGATCGGGGTATGCGGTCAGGCGACAACCTTCAAAACCTTTAATCAGTGCAATGCCTTCATGGCTGGTTTGCATCGTCAACTCCCGCCTTTTTGGCTGCGAATTTTTTAATCATATTGCCGATCGAATCGGTGCCGATGTACCCAATAAAGACGCTGGCTATGTAGGCGAGGTTGCTGTTCAGGCCGATAAAGTCCAGAAGGTCACGAACGAACCAAGCAATCATCGCGCACATCAGCGCATCAATTAGCGTTTTTGTTACCGCGCCGCCGTTATAGCGACCGCGCAGGTAAGCCATGATGAAAGCCAGCATTGCACCAATACCCTGCTCCTTGGCGGCAAGTAGCGCAGCGATGAAATCTTGTTTGTATGGCATTTTCATAGGCCTCACCTCCGATAGTACGGATGGCGCTGTATGTGATGAAAGGGTAAGGCCCTCGGGCTGGATTTAACAACGAAGCATGTCGATGATGATTCCCGGGGCCTGAAATAGAAAAAGCCAGCACGATGGCTGGCAATATGAGGGTGGTGCGTTGAGCTTTCGCTCTTATGGTCCTGGTAGGGATTTGGTGCAATAAAAAAGGCCGCATTAGCGACCTTCCATTAAAATATTTTTCTCTGCTGAGATTGCTCAGTCCATCCCGGTTGATTGAATGGGCGATCACCATTACTCTGGGCTTGAGCGGACCCCATGCGAGCTCTGTTCATCGCCGCTATCCTTTCTAGGCTAGGAGAGAAACTCCCGCTCATCTCTCTTGAAAAAAAATCATCTCTTTCTGCTTGAGAGCAGTTATCAAGCCATTCAAGCACTTCTTTCGGCCTAATTTCTTGCATCATAACAACCTCGTCTAGTTGTTCGTCACTGTTCGCTATGGCAGGCAGTGACGATACTGCTTTTCGACTGGCCGGTCTAGCCATAGCAAAAAAGCCACCGTAGCAACTTAAGAGTCACTAACGGCAGCTTACCTACTAATTATGGCTAAATGGATAATGCAATGTCAAGGCTTTTAAATGCAATATGTTTAACTTTATCTACACGTTTGCGGTTTTTAAAAGCATCTTGCATTGGCTGATACAGAACAAAGAGCGATGCACGGAGAATTTCATCAATCTCATTTCTGCAAGTTGACAGAGATGGACGACGCCACCCTTCACCACTTCTTCCAGCCATTTTGCGAGGCTTTGCGGTAGCGTGATAGTAAGATGCAATGGCTCTCTTGGACGACCCGTGAGAGTAGTAGCTAAGCAGAATGCCAAAGGCCTTTGTGTCGATGCGCATAACGGAATCTACGACCTGAGAAATCAACATTCCGTCATCGTCATTGCACATTGGCCTGGTCATTACCCGGGAAGGTTCGACTCTTTCCATGAATTGAGCTATTACGCTACTCATTCGCTTTTCCAGTCGGCCCGAATATACCCATGCCCCCCACAACTCAAGATGCCCATTAAGCCAGTCATGCTGATCCTTGGTTAAATTCAGCTCTCTTACTGCCATTCTGGCCTCCTGTATAACCGGTAAAATTGACGAAGAATGATGTAGTTGTCTGGAAAGGTTCTGCCGCGCGGTAATAGCTGAAGTCGAACCCACCTGATGCGGAGCGCTTCGATGATTTCCTGCTTCATGCCGCTTCACCTCTTACTCTCTGCAGGTCTTTCAGCTTATGCTGATATTCAGACTTGATCGCCTTGCACTCTTCTACAGTCCAGCGATGGCGATGATGGTCAGACTCGATTTCATCTACATCCGCCTGCCCTATACGGTCGATGAGCGTCACGCGATAAGGAACGAGGTTCCCGCTCTTGTGCTGATTGCACACGACACATTGTTTATGGATATTGCGTTCATCAAATCGGAGTTGAGGTGCCGCAGCAGTCGTCCGGTAGTGACCGGCATCCCACTGAGCAGACGTGAACGTTCCGCACGAGATACAGGGTAAGTCGCGGTCTCTTTCTCTGATGAAGGCGTTTACTGCTTGTTGGGCTTGTTTAATCCAGTAACTGCGGGGCTTTAAGGCGAGCTTTCGAATCTTGAGTTTGTCTTTCTGCTGTTGTTCCTCTCGTCGTCGTTTCTTGTCTGCGGTTTTCTCTGCTTTTTCACGCTCTTTGCTTCGTCGTTCGAGCGCTATCTTCGTTCCACAATCTGCGCAGCACCACCACTGATTGGCAAATGCTGGATGGAACCACTCACGGCACTCTTCGTTTTTGCACCGTCGCCTCGGTTGCTTAGCCATTTTCTTCTCCCTGAACCTGTACCAGCGTTAGGTTTCCGCAGAACACTGCGCCAGTGTCGATGTACATCTGGTTGGCGTATTTCAGTGGCTGGCGGGCTGGAGTGTGACCGAAGATAAACAGATCGGCGCCGGTTATTTCGTGGTGATTCCCATCCTGAGAACTGGAGATCCGCTCCCTGTTCCAGATTACCTGATGAGCATCAATATCCTTGCCGAACTCATAAACTCCGGAAGGATAGTCTGCATGGCAGACAACCACCTTCTTATCACCGGTAATCAGTTCGATTACGAGTGGCAACTCTGCGGCTTTATGTACCAGAGCTTTCGCCAGCACCTCCTTGTCATAGTCAAGGTTGAAGAACCAACCACCACCATTCATCAGCCAGTGATTGACGTTGCCAAACTCAGACAGGCCGTCGATCATCATCTGCTCGTGATTGCCACGTACAGCGCGGAACCATGGCATCATGATCAACTCAAGGCATTCGACGTTTTCAGCTCCGCGGTCGACCAGGTCACCAACGGAGATCAGCAGGTCTTTCGCCGTGTCGAATTTCAGCTCATCAAGCCGGTTCATCAGATTGGTGTAGCAACCATGCAGATCGCCAGCTACCCATATGTTTCGCCAGTTTGAACCGTCTATTTTTTCATAAACATTCACGCAGTTCTCCTCCTCGCCTTAACGCGTAACCAGCGCTTGGCTATAAGTGGATAGGTCGGGTCGTAGCTTTTTACTTCGGATGCCGTGGGGATCGGCTTGGGTTTGTTTCGACTTCGTTTGGTGGGAGTGAATATCAGATTATCCAGTGCAATTTGAGTTGTGCTTTTTAGCTTCACTCGTTCTGCCTCCGTTGTAATTCCCGGTACTCGCAACTTTCAGGGATGGTCAGTCGCAATCCCTTCTGGTTAGCCCACTGGTCAATGTCGGTTAGGTATTTGTGCATCTCTCCGATATCCAGTCTCCGGGTTGATTTAACGTACCTGGTCATTCCTGAAATGGTTACCGGCTTAGCTGGGCAATACATATCCTTGAGCCACTCGTGAACCTCCTCATCGGAAAAGCGCTCTGAGCCGACAGCAGTTAGTTGCTCTGCTATTTCAGAGTTCCATTTCCAGAGGAGGCTATTTTGTGATAGTGAACGACGTTCGCGATACTCAGATATTTTTATGCGCCAGCGTTTGCCGGTAGAGAGGATTTCTTTGAGAAGTGACCAGAGTTGAGCTTTATTTGTTTCGTGCAGGATAAACTCTTGCACTCATTACCTCCTGCGCGGCTTTGCGTTCTGCGGGGGATTTAGGCATTGATAACCTTCCCGCAGCGCTTGCAGTAAATTCCGTGATAGGTTTCTGGTCTAGATGCTTCCATCATTTGCAAAATTGACGAAACATCTGCTTCTGCCGACTTGAGATTCATAGACGGAGCGCCTTTTGTGATCGCCACGCGGAATGAATGACCAAATATCTTTCCGAAAATACCTTGGCACTTATCCATCACTTCACCTCCTCCATAATCTTTGACGCATCGATTTGACTTAGGCGATTTGCCATGGCTTCCATTTCTCTGCGCATAATTTTTTGAAGCACCCTATCTCGTCTGAAATGGCAAGGTTGCGGTCTGTGCTTACGCCTTTCCCTAAACGGAAGAGATGATGATTGCCAGTATCGCTTTCTGAGTGCCCCAGACTGCTCCATGTCAGACCTGAAGATTTCGCCTATCGTACTAGCCCTCGGCATCAATTCTCCTCCTTAGGCGGATTTGGTAGCGGCATCCAGTGGGTTGGAGTCCATGATGCACCATAAACAACCCACTTCCCTTCGTGCCAGTAGCCAACCTTTTTTCTCCAGTCGCCGGGACCATCAAATTCAGCAGTGCAAAGCACATCACTACTGTCTTCCGGCATCCGCTCGCTTACCGGAATCCAACCACCCGGAGTTACAGGAGAGTTGCCAGCCTGAAGCATGGCTGCGCGGCAGGAGTCAGGGCATGTCAGCATTGATACGGCATTCCACGCCTTCACGTCGATTAAGTTAAAAGCATCATCCGGCAACACATCTTCAAGGTGATTAAGCAACACGCTGACCACATCCGGCAGCGGTACTACCGGCGCTGGCGGGGCGGTGTAAAACTTTGTACCAATAGGAAGCCGTTTCATCTTGCTTGCCCCCTTGATAATTCGGTGAGTTGATGCTCCCCCAAGCTCTACAGTTCCATCCATTACAAGACCGTCGCATTGCTCTGATACTTCGCCAACGGGTTCAGCCGAAATCACCCCATCAATCACCTTCACAGCATCAGCCATTGCGTAGCCGAGATTACCGCCGTCGCTTTGTGCTGCTGCTTTGCTGAGTATTTCGCGTATCTGGTGCAGGCGATCGAGTGATACATGACCGTGCGCCGGGTGGTTGTTAGTTGTCATGGGTTAGTCCTCAAGATTACGCGGTGCTCCGCGATATTGTGGTGCTGGAGTATGCTTCGGAACAGCAATGGCATGCTTCATAAGTTCTTTCCAGGTCTCTGCGTTATTGCGAAGCCATCTACCATCGTTATCGTCAAAGAATCCTTTAGCGACAGAGTGAGATAATGGCTCTGCGACATCACACGGAACCGCCATCGTCTGTACGCCATTGTTGTAGTATCCGAGGTTAGATAGCACATGACTTTCAGCGTAACGACCTGCCGTGTGGCAACGGCACCGGTATCCGCTATCGTCTGCTGCCCACAGCGTGATATACGGGTCACCGCGCTGGGTGTGTACTGTGCTTAGAATGAAATATTCACGCTCCATGCTCACTCCCCCTTCACGCCAATGCCAGCGGTGCTTGCTGATTCTTCATATGCGCGTTTAGCAGCGTTAAGTATTGCTGCCAGTGGCGTATATCCGCCGTCCATTCGAATTGTGTTGTGGATGGCGGCTATCGTGTCACGCAGTTTGCTGTGGCTCGCAGAAAGTTCATCTATGCGCTTCTCTGCGGCCTCCAGTGCTTTCTCTGCTCTGTCTGCACGCTCGCCTTCCGATTCAGCTAATCCGTGGTAATGCCACTTTTCAGCCTCGTATGTGCTGGCGTAACCTTTTTCTTTCTCCAGATCATCCAGCAGCTCCAGCACGGTGGCAGGATTTGCCACCTGCACAAACTCTCTGTTTTCCTTCGCGTCTGGACCTTCAAAGTGCGCGATGATAAATCCGGCGTTAGCCTGGTCGTCAGAACTGCAAATAGCCTCCCAACCATCACCAGACTCTTTAATCCATTCGCCTGCGCTTGCTGACCGCGCCTTACTCCGCAACGCCTGCTTGTTGAGTGCTGTCATTGGGCTGCCTCCAGCTGGTTAAGTCCATCACGTACAGCGCTAACGATGCGATCGAGGTATTGATATTTGTGGTTTGGCACAGTCGGCCATTTCGCATACCATGGGTCATCACCCAGCAGGTTAAGCAACTTGTCACCGACAAGGTAATCGCAGCAGCTCGCCTTCACGTCATCGGCACCTTCTGCCTCATCCCACATAACCCTTGCTTCTTCGTGGCTAATCTCCAATTGCCGGCGAAGTTTGATGATTTCAGACTTCACAAAAATAAGGTTCGCATCATTGTCGTCATCAACGGTGCTTTGCAGTTGCGGGTCGAAGCATCCGATCAGGTACTCATTGCTTACTCGCTTAATGAATTCCTGTACTGAATCGCCTCCCATTGAAAACCATGCCCCCGTCCACGCTGTTCCATAGCAGGTAATAGTGATGCGACCTTTTCCTGGTTCATAGTTTTCAATCATCACGCGAATCGGGTCGATACGTTCAGCGCCGGTGACAGTGAATGCCAGTACATTCATTTTTTCGACTGTGATACTCATAGCGCGGCTCCTTTGCGAATCTGGGCGGCGAACTTAGTGGCGCGTCGTGCGATTGCTTTCATCAGTCCGTTTCCTTGTTCAGCACCCTCCGCATTCTTGGCAAACATCTCCACACCCTGCGCCCGCACTTCAGCCAGGAAGGCGTCGGTAGCTGGGGTTTCAGCTTTGATGATTTCCACTGCACGGGGATAGCTAATGCTGTCGCGCATCTGATGAGTAGCCCATGCGTCGATGTCGTCGCCAACCTCTACCTCGTCAGGGAACTCAAATCCCGGACCAGAGATAGTTCCGTATAGCCATTCCTGAGCAGCCTTCTTGTTGCCACCGTCCAGATACATAATCGCCGACTGAATGCCAATGAGGTATTTATGCAGCACCCAGGCATTCGACAGTTCGCTCGCCGCTTTCGGTAGCAGGTAAGCATTCTCCGCAGCCAGCGCCCTGCACTTGCTCTCGGCGTTAGCGAGCTGCACTGACAGTTCCGCGTTTTGTGATTGCAGCTCAGAGAATTTACGCACCAAATACTGCGCATTGCTCTCGTTAACTTTCAGGTCGCCTGGCAGACATTTGCCACGGAGAAAACCTTCCATTTCGTATAAAGTCATAATCCTACCCTCATAAAAAAGGCCCGCATTGCTAGCCTGTTAATCGATGTTTTTGCGTATTGCATAAAAAAGGCCGACTATCACGGCCACGCTTGCAGATAGCTCTGCTATGTAAGGTTCAGTCATGTCATGCTTTCCCTAACTTTTCCCATGTCTTCAAGGCGTCACCGGATTCTCCATTAATCAACGCTATGATTTCCTCCGGATTCTCCTTCACCTGAATTCGCTCACCAGATCGCATTTTCACGTAAGTTATTCCTGCTGGAGTAAGGCTTTCGATGTGCTCTACAAAAATGTAAATGGGCTCATAAACAGTTTCTGGCTCCCATCCATACTTGCCTTGCTTCTCTATCGTGCACTGCTGGCTTAATTTGATGATGTTCATGCTCGCTTCACTCCGAATGTCTTAACCAGTGCCGACTCCATGCGACCTACGCAGGAGCGTATACGGGCTATTTCTGTCTCTGGAAACATGCTGGATGCCATCTGCTCCAGTGCGCCTTTAAGTGGTTTGCTCTCAACCTTTTCGATACGTGCCAGAGCAAAGGCCTTGAGCGATTGCTTGATGCTGCGACCGTCTACGCGAGCACATGCCCGGCATAGTTCGGCGTGGAGGATGGTTTCAGGAAATTCTCCGTACTCTTGCTCAATGATTTCTCGTGTGTTGCGTAATTCCTACATTCTCAAGCTCTCCCGTAAACCATCATCAGCCTCTTGTGTGCATCGCTTTGCATGAACTCAGCGACAACTCCGTTCTTTGCCGGGTTGTACGGCGCGAACATTTTCACATCGTCTTTGCCTGATGGCTTCTTAGTACCCTTCGCTTCCTGGCTACTCAGATTGGCCTCGACAGCACGACGCCTGATTTCTTCGTAGCCACCACTTTTCAGCCAGTGCTGATAAGCATCTTCGCTGGTGAATACACCGATACCCGGCACGCTGCGCAGTTTGCCCATGAAGCGGAGTTGTTTGGCCTCTTCGTAATACCGGTTGCGGCAGATACCAAGCTCTTTGTAAATCAGATCAACCTTGGCTGGCTGGTTAGCTGATACGTAGTCGAGAATGCGTTGCTTTAAGCTGTCCATCATGCGGCCCCCTTAGAGCGGTATGAATCCCAGGTGAATGACAGAGTGCAACCGCCACCGTCGCTCATGCGATCTATGACGCGCTCACCGATGAAAGCCGCCAGTTCCTCTTTGGTCTGGTTGCTAATCAGGATGGTTGGCTTCATGCGCTCGTAGCGGGTGTTGATGATTTCGAACATGATCAACTTCTCAGCATCGCTACCGAACTGGACGCCGACCTCATCGATGATCAGCAGGTCTGGTTTGGTGAAGTAGCGGATCACATCGTCCTCAGTTCGCGTTGAGCCCTTCGACCAGGTTGATTTGTACTCACGAGCAATTTTCAGAGCAGTGGTGAATACGGCTGAGCTTTGATGCTCGGTGATTGCATGCCGCGCTATAGCCAGTGCAAGGTGGTTCTTACCGGTTCCGGGCTTCCCGCACATAACCAGCCCGCCCCCCTTCTGCAAACGCTCAGGCCATCGGTTGGCGTATGCCTGGCAGACCTTCAAGGCTCGTTTAGCGTCATCGTTTACCGGTTCGTAGTTCTGCAAAGTGCAGGACAGAAAGCGATTTGGAATATCCAGGCTATCCAGAAGCCGCTCAACGTTTCGCTTACGAGAATCCTCATCGATACGGATTTTCTCAGCCTGTAGCTCGATTAACTCATCCCTAATGCAGCCCGGGCAACGAGACGGCACGGTTGGTATTTTGATATGCGTAGTCGATACGCGTCGGCGCTGCTGGAATGGTCCGTGTCTTTCGCAGTTGGCATCATCAAATTCAACAATGCTGTTTGGGATTTCTAACGGCGGCTGTGATAACTCTGAAAGCATCTTTTCCAGAGATAAAATCTTTTCGTCCAGTGTCATGATCACTCCTGAGCCCAGTATGGGATTTCAGTTTTTCCATAGTCCTTCGAAGCAAAACCCTCTGACTGAAGGCCATTAGCAACTTTGCGTACCGGTCTTGATAGCGCCTGCTTGTTCTGGTAGCTAAGTTTCTGGCTTGCAGTGATAAACCAGTTCTTTGGCTTCTCATGGCTAAATTCGATATCCAGCTTTTCCAGTTCGTACTTCAGGTCAATGTTCGGATACAGGCGTTTCCAGGCTTCGTAGTCCTTGTGGTTTAACCGAACGATATTTCCTTCGAATGCATAGCGACTTGAAATTTTATGGACATCAGCCTCAGACCCTTCGCAAGTCGCTTCAGCGGCTTGGGTGTTAATTAGGGAATCAGTATGAGGGATGAGGGAATCAGGAATCAGGTTAAGGGAATCAGCAGGATTTAAATTGTTCTCTACTGGTTCTTGTACTGTGCTTGCATGGTGCTTCTCTGGTGCTTTATTATTTTCAATGACTTGAGGTGATTCTGCATCCTTCTTATCTTCCTCTTTATCGTCTTTGCACTGTTCTTGTCCGGTGCTGTCATTGTTCTCTACTGGTTCTGGTATCTCACTAGCAGCTTCTTTGCAGTGTGGGTTCTGGTGCTTCTTCCAGTTATTTATTTGGATGTATGAGTCGCCATTTACCTGATAGCGGTTAATGAATTTGTGGCTGTGAAGCTGCTGAAGCAGATCATTGCAGTCCACATCATCGAAAGGCAGTACCATTGCTTTAACCTTTTTAGGGCGATCATCCAGTCGCCCTTCTTTGTCAGCAATCGTCCACAGACCGGCAAAAAGGAGGCGGGCATATGGAGAACATTCGGCAAGTTCATCATTTGTGAAAAAGCCTGGTTTGATATTTCGTGAACGAGCCATTAAAAGCCTCCAGGTAATCGTGGGCCATAAATGCCCGTTAATTTTTCTCTCTCATTAATTTCTTCGAGATATGCCAGTAGGCTCTGATGCGATTCAGACATGACGCCGCGGATTCCTCCATTTTCGATGATTATCGAAATTCCATCCCTGGACATGTCTTCCAGTCGATCGCATCCAAGCTCGAAGATGGCTCTGAGTGCGTTTGTCTTGCATCCGATAGCGGATACACCAAACTCTTCGAACCACTCATGGAGATTTAATTTGATTGGCTGATCGGCACAAATAACTGCGTACTCATCAGCAAGTTCTTCCAGGGTTGATTTGGCGTCGCATAGACAGTAAGAGCGGCATGCTTCATGTGCCTCAGCCAGAGAACATTTAAAGAATTCCCTGGACTCATTTATCCGGTGCGCATTCAATGCGGAATGTATTGCGGATTCGTTACCACGCGGATCATCAGAAAAGTAAGCACCCTCGACGACAAATTTTTCTGGAACTCCAGTAGAAGAGGAAAGTTCTTTAGCTCTCATATAAGGAGAGTTTGTTGTCATTCCAACTTTCAACAAACCAGGCATGCAAGGGTTGGAAAGGATGTAAACCCAACCCTTAGAGTTTATCGTTTCAGGGATGTCTCCGCTGATTTCTATGGGCATGCTGTATTTATGCTGAAGCCTATGCACCTCATCTCTAATAAATTCATGCTGGCATTCTTTTACAAAACCTTCATTTAGAGGCATAATTAACCCCGCAAATAGTTGTTAAAAATCCATCGTGATTTGGTCAGATCGCTCGGTTGCCGCCGGGCGATTTTTCTTTGTAAGCACTGCAGCAACTTCTCTTGCCAGCCGCGCCATATCGTCATCAACGACACCCCACTCCAGAACTGCAAGCAGCATTGCCATCTTCGGCAGCCAGCTTTCTTTCCAGCGGGTTATCTGCGCTTTATCGACGCCGATCTCTTTAGCTACGTTGCTTCCACCTTTCATGGCGATACGGTTGAGCAACCAGGACTCAATGCGACGGGCATTGACCTTGTTGCGGTTAATTGAGTTTTCCATCTGTGATAATTCCTTTGGTGTAAAAAATGGTTAAAGGCCATGCGCGGACACGCATAGCCATAAAGACTTGTTGTTTTGAATCGCCCTTTTTCAGGGCTGAGATGTGATAAGAGCGGTGTTAATTAGGCTGCCATATACCGATGCGGGTAGAGAATCTGCATCTCTGAGATCTTCCCTTCGAAGAACTTGGATAACTTTTCAGCTGTCTCCAGAGATGTAACCTGCATACCGCGTTCAATTCGGCTCAGGTTGCCAACGTCAATTTCTGTCATTTTGGAAACCTCAGAAATTGTCAGACCTTTCTCTACGCGCATTTTTCTAAGTGGTGTACACATATTGCACCTCCATAATGCGTTAGACGCATATTAATCCATCTGCAAATTTTGCGCAAGGCGCTTTGCGAAGGACGCATAAATGTTTTCTAATGAAGATATGAAAGTAGGTGAAAAGATACGACTTCTTAGGAAGAAAAATAAATACACATTGAATGAGATGGCGCTTCTTGTAGATAGCGACGTCGGTAACCTTTCACGCCTTGAGCGTGGCATTCAAGGGTATAGTGATCAGCTTCTAAGAAAAATAGCGAAAGCTCTCGATGTTCCTGTAGCTGTACTATTCTCTTCCGATGACGAGGAAAATACTGTAGATTCATACAGTGTAGATTCCCTAAACAGTCGAGAGGAAAAGGATGTGTATAGGGTTGATGTTCTTAACGTTTCCGCCAGCGCAGGCAATGGCTCGCCATCAAAAGACATTGTGGAGGTTGTCCGATCAATTGAGTATGACGTTGACCAGGCAAAATCTATATTTGGTAGCATCCCTCAAAAATCAGTGAAGCTTATCAACGTGCGCGGCGATAGTATGCAGGGAACCATTGAGCCTGGCGATTTGATTTTTGTGGATATCAGAGTCAATTACTTCGATGGCGATGGTATTTACGTTTTCGATTTCAATGGTGACACTTTCGTCAAACGTCTTCAAAAAGTTAAAAATGATCTGTTCGTAATCTCGGACAACCCAAAGTATAGAGAGTGGAGCATAAGCCCTGAAGAGGCTGCGATGCTTCACGTATCTGGTAGAGTAATGCTAAGCCAGTCACAGCAGTTCCGCAGACACGGTTAACACAAAATCTCATACAAATAACCCGCTCCGGCGGGTTTTTTTGTGCCTTAAGCAATATCAGTAAATTTTTTAATTCCTTTTGAATCATACGCATAAATTAATTTAAAGCAGCAACACCCTTTTTACTATAATTATGCGCTTGACGCATTTGCGCAGAACGCATATATTAACCCCATCAGCAGGACGCACTACTCACCAGGACGGTGATGCTCTTAAAAATCTGGCGCTGAAAAAGCGCAGCATTCAAAGCAGAAAGCTTTGGGGTGTCGTGAATTGCAGCTGCACCGACAGCAACCGGAAGATCAGCATCCGGCGCGACACCACCAAAGCTAACTGACAGGAGATCCACAATGGATGCACAAGCACGCCGCCGCGAACGCCGCGCAGCTAAACAGGCCGAATGGAAAGATGCAAATCCCCTGTTAGTTGGGGTGAGCGCAAAGCCAGATAACCGCCCTGTTCTCTCGCTGACTCGCAAGCCTAAATCACGCGTAGAAAGCGCTGTGAACCCGATTGATTTAACGGTACTGGCTGAGTATCGGGAAGAGCTGGAAAAGCGCGCTGAAGCTGTTGTGCGCAAGAATCATCGCACCTGGTACAAAGACGTTAACCCGTTCGGAAACAAAATTCACGCCGTGCAGAAGTCACGTGGTAAATCTACTCCACTTATTTAGAGGTGAGGCAATGAACGACAAGTTTGAAGGGGAGATTATTCGCGGGGTTATTAACGATGATCGCCTATTCCCTGGTATTGAGCGGATAAGAAGTGGAATTGTTCAGCAATTCGGAAAGCGGATTGTTCAGGGTGGTAAGTGCATCCAAGATTGTGATTTTGAAATCACTCCACCAGAAAGGAGTTGGTATTCAAAGGAAATAAATGGTGTGTGGCATTGGGTTGAAGGCTGCAGCCATTGTAATGGCTCCCCAAAAGAATGGGACTATGTTCGATGCGATAAACATGATGTGTGCGTTGATTGTGGATCCGATAGAGAGAGTGCGGCGAAAAATACCAGCGGTGCCGTTTGGGGATGCAGTGGTGGGTGGCGTTGTAATGATTGCCAAGAGCAGATTAACAGTAAGCGACTCGCAGATGCAGAGGCCAGAATAGTTCCTGATCATGAATATGATGAAATGGATTTTTGGCGAGAAGATGAGGCTCGCTGCCCATGGTGTAAGGCTGAAATATCCACCGATGAATCATATGACGCCTATCAGGAAGAGCACAAATGCCATGAGTGCGAGCGTTACTTTAAGTTGACGGCAGAGCACTCAGTGTCATGGACAACTATTCGTTCAATCAAACAGGTCGTTTAGGCGGCCTTTTTATTAGCTCAAGAGGGTAAGAGGATGATCGACGACATCAAGCGCATCGACTCAATGATAAATGTGCTTCGCAATATGAAACAGGACATCAAGCGCCAGCAGAAACTAAGTGAAATAAACAGTTTAGACCTGACGCCGAAGCAAGCTCAAAAGCGCAATGCCGATGCTGGCTGGATTGCGATGGAACAGATTAAGCGCCGGCATGAGTTGCACGCTCTGTCTGTTGAGCTTGGGTTCGCTGAACGCCGGGAAAGTTATGCTCCATTTGAATTAACTGACGGGTGGCACCGATTCAACCACAAGCCGCGCGAACCTCAATAGCCGCCTGACCAGCGGCTTTTTCATATCTCTCCGCATTCAATGAGTGTGGGTAGATATGAAAGCAGTATTTAACGTTCTGGAGATGATTATGAGCAACAAAGAATGTGAATCAGCCTTCCCGACAAGTGAAGAGAATCACGAAAAATTATGGTCGTCACCCGGCATGACGTTGCGTGACTACTTCGCTGCGAAAGCGATGCAGGCAATGATTAGTAATTCGTCGATTATCGATAATGATTCTGATGGTGCTGTTAATTATGCAGCAAGCGCTGCATATAAGTTTGCAGACGAAATGCTCCGCGCCCGGGAGGAATCATGACAGTCACCCATAACGGCAAGCAGTACCACGCATCAAAACTCAACGACAACGAGTGGCAACTCTCATCCGTCGATAAACCTCGCGAGAAAATCACAATGACCCGCTGGCAGATGCACATTGCCGGGTTATTGCAGCAGGTGGAGGGTAAATCATGAGCCTACATCATTACGGAACACAGGAAGTTAACCGTGGCGCTGTTCAGCCCGGAATGCTGGTTAAGCACAAAGATGCGACGTGGACAGCATCAGCACATAAGCGCGGGAAGCTGTACCTTCACCGCGGCTGTGAGCGCACTTATACGAAAGAATTGCTCGTTGAGGTTTACCTTAGCGGGCTCGGTGGTGGATTGAGTCACTGAGGGATAGGTATGTGTAATTGCATGAAAGATATTGGTGAAAAACTTCATGAAAGGTTAATGGAAAAGGTTCCTGACGGATCTGAGGTGAGCAAGGGATTTGACACCGGATGGGAGAATTCATGGCTTAACTTTTTATCTGGGAAAGTGGTTGTGATGATGAAATATAAATTGGCTTATCGCATTAAAAAGAAAAACGGAGAAATGGCTAAAAACCTAACCCGCAGTGAAGCCGCAATTTCCATGAATTTCTGCCCTTTCTGCGGCGAAAAGCAAGACTCCAAATAACCACTCTAACACTCACTACCCATACTCGTCCGGCTATCGCAGACGGACAGCGCACAACCAAATTTCAGGAGAGACCATGATTCCTGTCGATTTAGCAAGAACTCCGGAACTCAGCCGGATTAAACGCCAGTACCACGTTACTGAGGCGCTTTACTGGCGCAAATCAGGTAACAAGTCGATGAAAAGCTTTTGCCTGTCTATGGCTAAACGTGAGCGCATGAATAAATGCGAGCTCCTGGCTAACCCTTCCGAACTTCCATTCTGAGGAAATTATGGAACAGAAAAAAGTTTACGCAGCAATTAGCGGAGTAGCTTCTGCGCTTGCTGAACAGGGGATCCGGAAGGAGAAAAAACAAGGCAGCCAGGTTAACTATGCGTTTCGTGGAATCGACGACATCTACAACGCACTGGCTCCTGAGCTGGTCAAGAATAAGCTCCTGATTCTACCTCGATATACCGAACGAACATGTGTAGAGCGAACCAGTAAAAGCGGTGGCGCTCTGTTTTATATCACTGTTCGCGGAGACTTCGATTTCGTCAGCACCGAGGACGGCAGCACCCACACGGTCACTACCTACGGAGAAGCGATGGACAGCGGAGACAAGGCTACCAACAAGGCTATGTCTATCGCCTACAAATACGCAGCTTTTCAGGCGTTCTGCATCCCTACCGAAGAAACTGCGATTGATGCCGATGCAGAAGTTCACCACTTAAAACCGGCTGATGCAGACCAGATTCTGGCTGAATTTACTCAGTACGCCGGAGCAGAAAACGATAGCAAAAAACTGCAGGAACAGTACGCATCAACATGGCAACGCCTTAACGGATGGCCTGAACATCAGGCTAAATGCAAAGACGTTACCGGCATTAGAATCAGAGAACTCAAACAGGCGGCATAAATGGCAATTAACACCATCATCGTTTCCGGAAACGTTGGTAAAGACGCGGTACTCCGTGTCACACCAAACGGGAAGCACATTGCATCATTTTCTATCCCGGCAAAGACAGGATTTGGTGAGAACGAAAAGACATCATGGCTGAACTGCAAAATGTTTGGTGCGATGGCTGAGAAGCTTTCTGCGGCATTAGTTAAAGGCGCAAAGGTCACTGTTTCAGGAGAGTTCGTCATTGAAGAGTGGACTCGTCAGGATGGATCAGCGGCTCAGACGCCAACAATTCTGGTGCGAGATATAGACCTTCCTCCGCGCAATGGACAGCAGCAGAGCCAGCAATCGTCGTCACAGCCGCAGCGACAGCAACAACAACGCGCAGCTGCGCCGCAAGCCAGCGAACCGCCTATGGATTTTGACGACGACATCCCTTTTTAGGAAAGGTGGCCTCCATGGTTATTGTTATAACAACCATCGAAAAGGATGAGGTGACAGGAAAAGAATCTCTTGTTGCATCTCATGGGGTTGATCGTATTACAGGAAAGCAAATCATCCTCCCGCCTGAGCACCCAGCCGATATCGGCGCGAAGTTCGACAAAGACCTTCAGTCATGGGTTATCCATCAATAACAAAATAAAAGGGATGCATCATGCCATCACCTCTCAATGGGGCGGGATATCTGCGCCCACCAAAGCGATCCGGCACTAAAGAAGAGGTGCTGGCACGTTGCTTTGCAGCTATCGCTAATGACAATTTCCAGAAGCCGACCATGGAAGACAGGCTTCAGGAATTGCACGAAAAGGAAGTTTGGTACACCAACTTAGAAGCGTCATTCAGGCCGGGATGGATGGTAGTTGGTCCTGTAGAGCCTGATTACGTTGATGACCGTATGCGTACGTATCGCGGTCGTTACGGACAAATAAGGAGCGACTGATGAAAGTCTGGAGCATAGAAGAACTATCAGCGCTCATGCGCTACACCAACGTAGAAGTCGCAGAGATTACCGGTCGGAGTATCGAAGAGGTCGGAGATAAGCGGCTGGCTGTGAATATTGAGCGGAATGGATGGGATAAGCATAAACCGGAGGACGCATGACCTATCAACTTCACGTCGGGCGTTGTGAGGACGTTCTGAAAACTCTGCCTGATAACTCCGTTGACGCCATCGTGACGGATCCGCCGTACGGGCTGAGCTTCATGAACCATAAGTGGGATTACGACGTTCCCACCGTTGAGCAGTGGCAGGAATGCCTACGCGTCCTTAAGCCAGGCGGTCATCTTCTGGCATTTGGCGGTTCACGCACTTATCACCGCCTTGTTGTTAATGCAGAGGATGCCGGTTTCGAAATCCGTGACCAAATTCTCTGGATTTACGGAAGCGGTTTTCCGAAGTCGCATAACCTCGATGGCGATTTTGATGGATGGGGTACCGCATTGAAACCAGCCCATGAGCCAATCGTCATGGCTCGAAAGCCATTCAAAAAGACGGTGTCAGCCAACATGACCGAGCATGGTACCGGCGCAATCAATATCGACGCCTGCAGGATAACAACTGATGAGTCGCTTAGCGGTGGCGCTGGATTCCTGCTTTCACATCAACGTGACGGAACCGAGCCGGTTAGTGATTACGAACAGGCACCAGAGGGACGTTGGCCAGCAAACATCATTCATGACGGTAGCGAAGTAGTCGTGTCGGCATTTCCGGATGCGAAAGGACAGCAAGGGGATTTAAAGGAAACCGGACGCGCACGACCATCACAGGGTCGATATGGTGATATGGCAGCGCCAAAGGCACATGCTGCCAGAGTGGAAAGTGAAAAAAGCGCCGCCCGATTCTTCTACTGCGCTAAGGTCAAACCGAAGGAGCGAGACGAAGGCCTAGAGCGATTCATAGCGACATCAGCCTGCGACATGACCGGCGGACGTAAAGAGGGCAGCGTCGGCATTAATGACCCGCGCGCCGGTGCTGGTCGCACCAATGGCGCGAAGAACAATCATCCTACCGTTAAGCCGATCGCTCTAATGAGCTATCTCTGCAGGTTGATTACTCCGCCTGGCGGTACCGTGCTTGATCCGTGGATGGGGAGCGGGAGCACTGGTCGGGCAGCTATCGAGGAAGGATTTAACTTCATCGGCATCGACCTGAACCCGGATTACGTAACCATTGCTTCTGCGCGAATTGCTCACTCCTTCAAAAAGACGACGGAGGCCGCATGACACCAGAGCAAGACAACGCCGTCCGCGCACAAGGTCGTAAATGTGTGGCAGAGATTATGCAGACGATGAAATGCAGGCCTAAGCCGAAATGGAATGCAGTAGTGCCGCCAATCATCAAAAAGCACCATCAGAAAATTGCGCCACTGGGTATCAGCCTGGTGGCATTCGTTAGCAGCATCGGTCGCATGCAAGGCCGATACGGAGTCGAATCATGACGCTAACCAAACGAATCACAAGGTCGCTAATGCGGCCTTTTTATTTTCTCGCGTTCACCTTCAACCGAATTAACCGACAGTTCCTGGAGCATTGATGAAGCATTTATCAACCGTAATAGCATTGATTGGCGCTTCCATGCCATCAATTAAATCATGGAGTTTCGCTGAAATATCACCTGCTTTACGCATGGATGCCAGTTATCCAGTTGGTGGCGGGAAAACGGGCATTGCCGCAGCACGCCGAGCAGCCAAAAAGCGTAGGAGAAGTCGCAAATGACATCAGAAATCATCGATCAGGCCAGCGCTCTCGAATAGATGATGCGCGAAAACGCTATTCAGGCACACAGACTCAACCACTCAGCAGTATCAGCAACGCACTGTGAGGAATGCGGCGATCCGCTAATTCCTGAACGTAGAGATGCGTTTCCTGGCTGTAAGAAGTGCGTTAGTTGTCAGGAAGATGAAGAAAAGCGTAATCGGAGGATGTGATGGATTACAGCAAGCTGAGTGACTTTGAAATTAACCGAGCCGTGGCTATCGCCATTGGTTTTCACCCAGATGAATGCGATATAGCCAAGCGCGGAACGCCATCGGTTGGCGTGGAGTGGAATGAAGATACTGGCTACGCGACTAAGACTTTCGACTACTGCAACAACCCGGCAGACGCGTGGCCGATTATCACAGAAAACAGGATAGCAATTATCCCAGATTCGGCTGCGGGTGAGTGGGTTGCTTTCAATGAGTTTACTTTGTACGAGGGTGACTGGATGTTTGCCAGCGACCCAGCACATCACAGTAATGGTAAAAATCCACTGCGCTGTGCAATGGAGTGCTTCCTCATGATGCAGGACTCAGCCAATGTTCAGGATAATCCAGCCTAATACCTGGTACGCCGATCCCCATGGAGCACCCTGCAAAATCCTCCGCGCTACCCACGAAGTAATCCACTACATCCACAACGGACGCACCTGCATAGCCAGCATGGGCCGCTTTCAACATGAATTTGAACCGCTGACCAAAGCACAAGCCGAGCGGATCACCGAAGAAATCGAAACAGCAGAACACATCGAAAAGTTAAGGAGCATGAGACGTGATCGGAATACTCAAACAAGTACCGAAGGAAAGCTGGCCTGTACGATGCCATGACCCGAAACGCAGCAATGTATGGGTTAACTCTTACTTTCTCGTACAGGAGTTTCAGGAGGAAAACGGCGTTATTCGCCTGTCGGTAAATACTACCAGCATGGCTAATTCAGGACGCTGGAAAGATGGGATTAGCTGGGATGCTTTGCAGGAGATAAAGAACGCAGTCGGATATGAGGATCGCGATGCTGTCGAAATTTACCCGGCACAAAAGGACGTGGTCAATGTAGCTAACATGCGTCATCTGTGGCTGGTCAATGAACCACTTACTTTTGCATGGCGCAAAGATTAAAACGCCTCCGCGCTATGCGGGCGGCATGAGGGATAACAATGTCAGATCAAAGCAAATTTTACGATTACTACATGGTGGAAGGCGATGATGTGAAATCGCTGATTGATGGATATGAGGAAATCAGTAAACAAAGAAACGCCATTCTTCCTGATGCAGTAGGAAAGGTTGGCGCTATCGCATGGACAACATCAAGCGGCTGGGGAGGTGGTGGTGGATTGCTTAGTGGGTTTGCTTGGGAAAAAGGATATGAATTCCCATGCTTAATGACTATTAAGCGAGAAGAAATGTTTGATGGGAAGCGAGTGGTACTTGGCAGGGGGAAAGGAAATACAAAGGAAGGCCGAGCTTACAATAAAGTTCTCGATGCTGTGAAAGAAGAAGCAAACAAAAAGCTGAAATCCCTGCCTGAGTGGAATGACTACATCGTCAACCACTACGGCATCATGCGAACCGGCATTGGTGGTCAGTCTGGACGCGGATTCGGATTCGCAATGCTTTCTACGTGTGGAGGCAAACACCCTGGTCGTGATGACTGCTTGGTATTCGCCATCCCTAACAACAAAGAAGAACGCCACGGGGAAATAGTAATTCCAGATAGCTTCAAGAAGATTACCTACGGTCAATTCTACGACATCGTTAATCATCCGCATGACTGACGCAACTGATAGCCAGTTATGAGCTGGCTATTGGGTGCGAAAGCACTGCCACGTTATCCCCCATTTGCCCGGTTCGCCGGGCTTCTTTTTGCCTGGAGAAAAGCATGCAAACAACAATCAGCATTCAACCGGTTCTGGTTAACCGTGAGCGCGTTCAGGAGATGCTTGGTGGTATCTCCAGAACCACGTTTTATCGTAAGCGCAAACAGTGGGAAGAATCCGGCACACCATTCCCGCAGAAAGTGGAAGAAATCCACCCACCTAAAGGCGGCGCTCTCTTCCGCTATGTAGAAGTTATTCAGTTCTGCAAAGATAAGGGGTTACTGGCTGCACAAGCCTGAATCTTCTCAGCCCACAATTCTGCCGCTGCCTGCTGCTCGGGGATGTAATCATACTGGTCATAGACAGCCAGCATCCCCGTTAGCTTATGCCCGAGTATCTTCTCTGATACGTGAGGCGCAACGCCAAGCTCAGCCATCTTTGTTTTGCACGTTCTTCGCAGGTCATGCAGAGACCAGTGCTCCCCACCCATTACCTCTTCCACCTGCCCCGCGATGGAAATCAATGTACTGGCTGACATAGGCCTGTCCACCTGCAGCTTAGCCGGTGGAAACACGATTGACTGATCGGGGTACACATCGAAAACCTTCTGCAGATAATCGGCCGCCAGCTGAGAAATCCCACGCACAAAGCGCTTACGCGTTTTCGAGTTCTCTTTCGGTATAACCCACTCCCTCGCCTTCAGATCAAAGTCCCCCTTCCTTGCTAATCTCAACTCAACACCGCGGCATCCGGTAAGCGCCACAAGACGGATCAGCATTTTGTTTTGCCATGACATCTTGGTTTTATCGATGGCATTCCAGAACGCGCCTATCTCTTCGTCATTCAGGAATCTTTCCCCGTCATCCGGACGGCTACCGATATCGTTAATCTCAAGCAACATTAGAGAATTTGAAGTAATACGTTTTCGGCGCAGCGCATAGCGGATCACCTGTTTCATCTTCACCAGAACGTTACCGGCCTGAACCGGCGAACCACCTTTCGTTATGCGCAGGAATATCTGCTCCCACTCAACGGGGCTCATCTCATCTGCTATCAGTCGACCGTAATTGTCGGTAACGTGAAGCTTCAGCATCCGCTTCCAGTATTCGTACTTCACCATCTCTTTCACTGATGGTGTTTCAAGCCACTCATCAACGAGAGTGCTGATGCTAGGCGAGCTGGATACAATGTCCCTGGCTTTCTTCCGCTGCATAGCCGGGTCGCGTCCCTCTTCCAGCCAACCCTTGCATTCCTCCATAGCATCACGGGCTTCTTTGATCGACATCTTGCCATAGGTGCCAAGTTTTAGCCGGGCAGGTTTCCCGTTGAAGCGATAGCGGTACTGAAAGGTGATAAGCCCCTTTGGGCTGATCCTGGCAGAAAGTCCACCACCATCAGCTATCTCCTCTGGTCCATCATATGGCTTGCCAGCTATACGCCTGAGCTTGGTATCGTTGAGAGGCATGCTTGTCCCTGTTCAGCTTTGTCGAAATTGGTACACGATTTGGTACACAGATTCTACGACACGAACGCGGACAAGATGAACTAAATTGAAACGGGTGAATTGAAGAAAGTTAGGAGTGGCGCGGAATTGGTGAAACAGGCAGGAACAGACAGGAATGAGGTGAAATTCTGGATGGTACTTACACGTAAGATCACATACAAAGATTCAATATTTAAAATCATCAAAAAGGTGTGGGCTGATTCCCGCTTCACTCTGCGAAATATGTCACTGGTCGCCTTAATGGCTACACTGGACCTACACCCGCTTTTTGATAACACCGTTTGACAGTGTACACGGCATTACGAGCCGATCAAAGCAACAATCAACGCGTACTCTATGATGTAAATCAATTCACTGACACCCTGACGTTTTTGTTACACTTGTATAAAGTCATCTAACCTGAGCAGGAAAAGGACAATGCCAACAAATCGCTTTGCGAAGAAACACTGGAAGATGGTTGTGATACTGCTCGTTATTTGTGCGGCAATGCTGATGCTACGTTGGGCTGCGATGATCTGGGGTTAAAATACTGGCACACGCTGTCCCGGTTCCGTTGTATTTATCAATTAAATCGAATTCGTCTGAAAATAGCGCGTTATTGATAAGTATTAAAAATAAAACACAGATTTAATATTAAATAAATTTAACGTTAATTGAGAAAAGCCGGGCCAATTATTTGACCCGGCTTGTCATTACATACGATAGCCGAGTGACACAGTAGTACGACGATCGGTATGCTCCGGCGCTGTTGCCGGTGGTTCAGAGTTCCAGGTAACGTTGTAAGCCACCTTTAACCCAAAGTGTTCGTTGATAGCAACGTTCAAGGCCGTTTCAGAATTGAGCGTTGTATCGTCAGCACCAAATACCGACACACCTTGCGTAAACTTAGTATTATCCGTCATCTGCCACGCATAGGCCCCGGACGCATAGCCCAGCGGCTGTGTTTCGGTGGTGCCATCCGTGTGCTCGTCATAGCGCACACCTGGACCGAATTCAAAACGGAAGCTGTGCACTGGTCCGTTGAGGAACTGACGACCATAACCTGCGGTTAGCACGTCACGCTCGCGATAGCCGTTGTAACGGTCGGTCAGCCAGCTTGCCTGACCAAAGAGATAGTCATAGTCGGTCATGTTGTAACGACTACGGCCACCTACGGCATATTTCTCCGATGAACGCTCATCATTTGAGGAGGTATTGCTGGCATTTCCCCACAAAGACCACGCCGTAGTTTGACCGTACCAGGTCATGGTGGTGTCTGCAGTTAAAGAAGAACTTTTTGTGTTGCCTGACTGGGCGAGATATCCCGCGTTCAGGTTACCTTCAAAGGGTTTTTTCGCGCTGGAAGGGTCATCCATGACAGTAAAAACGGAATCATCGGCGGCAGCCTGCATTGACGCAAGCAGGCCACCCGTCAGCAGTAACGCTGCGGGCACTGTCTTCAAAAGCTTCATTTATTAAGAGTCCGTACAACAAAAAAAGAGACCATAACGGTCTCGGAAACTTTCATATGGATCAATGACAAAAGACCCTTGAAAGGTAACAAATTATAAAAAGACTCGAATAACATAGCAATAAATTCTTATTTCATTTTTTGAATAAGAGCGTTCCTAAACCGTTTTTTTATTTATATATCTTTAACGCGATTATTTTAAATAAAGATATGAAAAATCATGTTGTTAATTACTTCACTTTCGGGGGGTTAAGTGCCAGACTGAGGACAGCCTAACAGGAGGTAAAGATGGTACGTATCTATACGTTAACACTTGCGCCCTCTCTCGATAGCGCAACAATCACGCCGCAAATCTACCCGGAAGGTAAGCTTCGCTGTACCTCGCCGGTTTTTGAACCCGGCGGCGGCGGCATCAACGTCGCTCGCGCAATTGCCCATCTTGGCGGCACCGCTACGGCCATCTTCCCTGCGGGTGGCGCCACCGGAGAGCATCTTGTTGCTTTGCTCGCCGACGAAAGTGTTCCCGTATCCACCGTCGAAGCTAAAGACTGGACCCGACAAAATCTCCATGTGCACGTTGAGTCCAGCGGCGAACAGTATCGCTTCGTCATGCCAGGCGCTGCGCTCACCGATGATGAGTTCTACCAACTTCAGGATCAGGTGCTGGAAATTGAGTCTGGCGCACTGCTGGTTATCAGCGGCAGTTTGCCGCCTGGCGTACAGCTTGAGAAGCTGACCCGGCTCATTACCACAGCACAAAAACAAGGGATTCGCTGTATCGTCGATAGTTCTGGCGAAGCGCTGGCAGCAGCATTAACCATCGGCAATATCGAACTGGTCAAACCCAACCTCAAAGAACTGAGCGCGCTGGTGAATCGCGAACTCACGCAGCCCGATGATGTGCGCAACGCCGCGCAGGAAATCGCGCAAAGCGGAAAAGCGCATCGCGTAGTGGTCTCGCTTGGACCACAAGGAGCGCTGGGCGTTGATCGTGAAACCTGTGTCCAGGTGGTTCCGCCACCAGTGAAGAGTCAAAGTACCGTAGGCGCGGGCGACAGTATGGTCGGGGCCATGACGCTTAAACTGGCTGAGAGCGCACCTTTTGCAGATATTGTTCGTTACGGTGTCGCCGCAGGTAGCGCCGCCACCCTGAATCAGGGTACGCGTCTGTGCGCTTTAGACGATACGCAAAAAATATACGCGTATCTGGCTCAGTAATAACGGTTTCCCCTTGTTTAGCTACAAGGGGATTTCCCCGTAAAACTGTCGGCATGGGTGTTATACGTCTATGATAAAAAATCACGTGATTACAAAGCAGTGAATCATGTGCGACCAGGCGTCTTCACAACTATGCGAGGTGAAGAAGAACGACACACATTAAGTGCCTTTCCAGCGATGACGCGTCCGTGGTGTGCGTCAGTTCGTGTTTTTTAACCGCATTCTTGCGCTAACCTTATGATCTGGCAGACAACATGGGGAGAGACATCATGTGGCAGGCTATCAGTCGTCTTTTAAGCGAGCAATTAGGTGAAGGCGAAATCGAACTGCGTAACGAACTGCCCGGCGGAGAGATCCACGCCGCATGGCATTTACGCTATGCGGGGCGCGATTTTTTCGTTAAATGCGATGAAAGAGAGCTGTTAACCGGCTTTACGGCTGAAGCCGATCAGCTGGAGCTACTTTCTCGCAGTCAAACCGTATCTGTACCGAAAGTCTGGGCGGTAGGCGCAGACAGAGATTACAGCTTTCTGGTGATGGATTTCCTCCCTCCCCGTCCGCTTGATGCGCACAACGCGTTTATCCTCGGCCAGCAGTTGGCGCATTTGCATGAATGGAGCGATCAGCCGCAGTTTGGGCTCGACTTCGATAATGCGCTCTCTACCACGCCGCAGCCCAACACCTGGCAACGTCGCTGGTCAACCTTTTTTGCCGAGCAGCGTATTGGCTGGCAGCTGGAACTCGCCGCTGAAAAAGGCATCGCGTTTGGCAATATCGACGCCATTGTCGAGCATGTTCAGCAGCGTCTCTCTTCTCATCAGCCGCAGCCATCTCTTCTGCATGGTGATTTGTGGTCCGGGAACTGCGCCCTCGGCCCGAACGGCCCGTACATCTTTGACCCTGCCTGCTACTGGGGGGACAGAGAGTGTGACCTGGCAATGCTGCCGTTACATACCGATCAGCCGCCGCAACTCTATGACGGTTATCAGTCTGTTTCTCCGCTACCATTGGATTTTCTCGACAGACAGCCTGTCTACCAGCTCTATACGCTGCTGAACAGGGCTATTCTGTTTGGGGGACAGCATCTGGTCGTGGCGCAGAAAGCGCTGGACAGGTTACTGGCGGCTTAGCAAAGTCGCACGTTGCTTATCTGGCCTGGCGTTTCGCAACGCGTCAGGCCTGATAGTGCAGCAGTTACAAAAAACCCAGTAATGAAAAGAAGAAGTAGCCAATCACGATAACGATCACCGGCAAAATATAGAGCGGGAAAATTTGTAAAAAGATCGTATGGTGCGGTACCACAATACGCGACTCAAGTTGCTCGCGTGATAACCCTTCACTGCCCTTTGCCTGTTCCAGAATCAACTGGTCCTCAACGCCCTCGCGTAAATAACGCGCCTGACGGCTCATTCTGGCGCCTGAATCCTGCAACGCCAGACCGATAAAAATCAGAATGAAAATCAGCCAAAAAACGAGATTCAGTCCACTTTGAAAATCGGGCGTCGGCGAGTTATACCAAAACACGTTAAGAAAAGGTGTGTTCACACGCATCATGTCGATCATCACATGAGCAAAATCGAGCATGACCGCGTTAATCCCTTCCTGCTTTTCGCTGTGCGCATACATAAACTTAAGTACTGAAACCAGGGTTGAAATCAGCGCGGGAATGAAAATCACCCATCCCACCAGCCTTTTCAAGATGGCAATGCGTCCAGCTTGTTGATACGTCATGAGTTCCCCTTGATTAAGACGTGTCATTTTGGCCTAAGTTTACCCGTTGATTATCGTTTTCGCCTGATCTTTAAAGGCGGTATACTGCTGA
Organism: Citrobacter sp. RHBSTW-00599; assembly: GCF_013784065.1. NCBI lineage: Bacteria > Pseudomonadati > Pseudomonadota > Gammaproteobacteria > Enterobacterales > Enterobacteriaceae > Citrobacter > Citrobacter sp. RHBSTW-00599. Next base: position 2,942,964 of record NZ_CP056717.1, read on the forward strand.
ATTAGCCATAATGAACGCTCAGAGCCCGTCCAGGCTGGCTCTTAATCCCTTTTATCACCCGTAAAGGAGAGGTTGTGATGTCAACCCCGCGTCAAATTCTTGCTGCAATTTTCGATATGGATGGATTACTGGTCGATTCTGAACCGCTTTGGGATCAGGCCGAACTGGATGTGATAGCAAGTTTAGGCGTTGATATCTCCCGCCGCCATGAACTTCCCGATACACTTGGCTTACGCATCGACATGGTGGTTGATTTGTGGTTTGCGCAGCAACCGTGGAACGGTCCCTCACGTCAGGAAGTAACCGAGCGCATCATTACCCGCGCAATTGCGTTAGTTGAAGAAACAAAACCACTGCTGCCGGGCGTGCGTGAGGCCGTGGCATTGTGTAAATCTCAGGGGTTGAAAGTAGGACTGGCATCCGCCTCGCCGCTGCATATGCTGGAAAAAGTGCTAACCATGTTTGATCTGCGCAGCAGCTTCGATGCACTGGCTTCTGCGGAAAAACTGCCCTACAGCAAACCGCACCCGCAGGTTTATCTCGATTGCGCGGCGAAACTGGGCATTGACCCTATAAACTGCGTAGCACTGGAAGACTCGGTGAACGGCATGATTGCTTCGAAAGCCGCCCGTATGCGTTCCATCGTAGTACCTGCGCATGAAAATCAGGACGATCCTCGCTTCGTTCTGGCCGACGTCAAACTGGCCTCGCTCACCGAACTCACTGCCGCTCACCTGCGCGGCTAATCCTGCGACGGGCAATGATCGCATTGCCCGCCTGCCGGACGCTGGGGCACGCCTGATGATCTGAAAGGCCCGGTCGTGTTCCTCGCAAGTGCTGCCTCGGACTATATACATGGCTATACGCTGGTCGTGGATGGCGGTTGGCTGGCGCGGTAAAGGCGCACTTGTGACAAAGGGTTACAACGTCACCTCTTCCGCCTACTGTATAAAACCCCTATACTGTATGAATCGACAGTTTATTGGGTTTTATCATGACGGCGGAAGGTCACCTTCTTTTTTCTATTGCCTGTGCGGTATTTGCCAAGAATGCCGAGCTAACGCCCGTTCTTGCGCAGGGTGACTGGTGGCATATTGTTCCTTCAGCCATTTTGACGTGCTTACTGCCGGATATCGATCATCCCAAATCCCTGCTGGGGCAGCGTCTGAAGTGGGTATCAAAGCCCATTGCCCGGGCATTTGGTCATCGCGGGTTTACGCATAGCCTGCTGGCGGTTTTTGCCCTGCTGGCCACGTTTTACCTGAAAGTCCCTGATACCTGGATAATTCCGGCTGATGCCTTACAAGGTATGGTTCTCGGTTATCTCAGCCACATTCTGGCCGACATGTTGACCCCGGCGGGCGTCCCCTTGCTTTGGCCCTGCCGCTGGCGTTTTCGTCTGCCTATCCTCGTGCCGCAAAAAGGCAACCAACTGGAGCGGTTTCTGTGCATGGCGCTGTTCGCGTGGGCAATCTGGATGCCGCAGACCGTACAAGAGAACAGTGCGGTGCGCTGGTCATCACAAATGATAAATACGCTGCAAATGCAGTTTAATCGTTTTATAACGCACCAGGTTGACTAATAAATCAGCCAAAAAGTTATTTTTGGCATAAACAATTCCATTTGAATATAAGAGGCAAGTCACAGTTCTGCTAATCTTGCGCCAACAGAATCACCGTCACACGGTGATACGCATAATAAGATCAGGAGAACGGGGATGAACTATCCATTAATCGCGAACATTATCGTGTTCGTAGTGCTGCTGTTCGTGCTGGCGCAAGCCCGTCACAAGCAGTGGAGTCTGGCAAAAAAAGTACTGGTCGGTCTGGTCATGGGTGTGGTGTTTGGCCTCGCCCTGCACACCATTTATGGTTCCGACAGCCAGGTTCTTAAAGATTCCGTACAGTGGTTCAACATTGTCGGCAACGGTTACGTCCAACTGCTGCAGATGATTGTCATGCCGCTGGTGTTTGCGTCTATTCTCAGCGCCGTTGCGCGTCTGCACAACGCCTCTCAGTTAGGTAAAATCAGCTTCCTGACCATCGGTACGCTGCTGTTTACTACGCTGATTGCCGCGCTGGTAGGGGTTCTGGTGACCAACCTGTTCGGCCTGACCGCAGAAGGTCTGGTGCAAGGTGGGGCCGAAACCGCTCGTCTGAACGCGATTGAAACCAACTATGTTGGCAAAGTAGCTGACCTCAGCGTTCCACAGCTGGTGTTGTCGTTTATCCCGAAAAACCCGTTTGCCGATCTGACCGGAGCTAACCCGACGTCAATTATCAGCGTGGTTATCTTCGCTGCATTCCTCGGTGTTGCCGCACTGAAGCTGCTGAAAGATGATGCGCCGAAAGGCGAGCGTGTGCTGGTCGCTATCGATACCCTGCAAAGCTGGGTGATGAAGCTGGTTCGTTTGGTGATGCAGTTGACGCCGTACGGTGTTCTGGCGCTGATGACCAAAGTGGTTGCGGGCTCCAACCTGCAGGACATCATCAAGCTGGGTAGCTTCGTCGTGGCCTCTTATCTCGGTCTGGGCATTATGTTTGTGGTACACGGGATCCTGTTGGGTGTTAACGGCGTTAGCCCGCTGAAATACTTCCGCAAGGTGTGGCCGGTGCTGACTTTCGCCTTCACCAGCCGTTCCAGCGCAGCCTCAATTCCTCTGAACGTTGAAGCGCAAACCCGTCGTCTGGGCGTGCCTGAATCCATCGCCTCTTTTGCCGCCTCCTTTGGCGCCACCATTGGCCAGAACGGTTGTGCAGGGCTGTACCCGGCAATGCTGGCAGTAATGGTCGCCCCGACCGTCGGGATCAACCCGCTGGACCCGATGTGGATTGCCACGCTGGTTGGTATCGTAACCGTCAGTTCCGCAGGGGTTGCGGGTGTGGGTGGCGGTGCAACGTTTGCCGCGCTGATCGTCCTGCCAGCTATGGGTCTGCCGGTCACGCTGGTTGCGCTGCTGATTTCCGTTGAGCCGCTGATCGATATGGGTCGTACCGCGCTGAACGTGAGCGGTTCTATGACAGCCGGTACGCTGACCAGCCAATGGCTGAAACAGACCGATAAAACAATTCTGGACAGCGACGATAACGCCGAACTGGCGCATCGCTAAGTCTGTTAGACTGAAAAACAAAAAAAACCGCCGGAGTGTCATGCTCCGGCGGTTTTTTTATATCCATTAATCGCTCAGTTCATTTTCCTGGCGAACCTGATTAGCCCAGCGTTGCGCTGATTCCGGGACCGTAAATGCAGGTGAACGCTGAAACGCCTCCCCTATTAAGACAAAAGCGACATATTTTCCGCGCAGTATCCATACGTCACGAAACGCATCCATTTTAACTGCATGCTCTGGTGGGGCTGGCTCCACGCGAGGAACATAGCTAATTACCGGACGATTTTGTTGGCGAAGAGGTTTCATAATCAGTTGCTTCACTAAAGACTAATTCTAAAAATCAGAAAACGGCTATCTTAGCCGATTTTGCCTCCTGACGTCCTGCCTTGCGTGCGCTGTTTGCCTGGTTCATCGCGCTTTACGCCCTCGGTCAGTTCCTGCACCACTGAGCAAGTGGTCTATAGTTAAAGCTTTTGACGGCAACAACGACCTTTAAGCGATGAAAACAGGAGACGAGTTTAATGTCACAGAATGATAAGCACCCACTCCATCACTCAGCGCCGGTTCATGATGCCAGCGAATCCCAGCCAGGACTTGACTCACTGGCGCCAGCAGACGGTTCACATCGGCCAACACCTGAACCCACGCCACCAGGCATGCAGCCCACCACGTCCGGTAGCTTAAAAGCGCCTGACACCAGAAGTGACAAACTCAACGCGCTGGAAAGTTTTCGCAAAGGCAGCGAAGATTTTGCTCTGACAACCAATCAGGGAGTGCGCATCGCGGACGATCAAAACTCTCTGCGCGCAGGAAACCGTGGGCCAACTCTGCTGGAAGACTTTATCCTGCGGGAAAAAATCACCCATTTTGATCACGAACGCATCCCGGAGCGGATCGTACATGCCCGAGGTTCTGCTGCTCATGGTTACTTTCAGCCCTATGCCAGCCTCAGCGCGACAACGAAAGCGGACTTTCTGAGTGATGAAAATAAAATCACCCCGGTTTTTGTCCGTTTCTCTACGGTTCAGGGCGGCGCAGGCTCAGCGGATACGGTCAGAGATATTCGAGGATTTGCGACCAAATTTTATACTGAGGAGGGCATTTTCGATCTGGTGGGAAACAACACGCCAGTCTTCTTCATTCAGGATGCCCATAAATTCCCGGATTTCGTTCATGCGGTAAAACCGGAGCCGCATTGGGCTATCCCACAGGGTCAAAGCGCCCACGATACCTTTTGGGATTATGTCTCGTTACAGCCAGAAACGTTGCACAACGTTATATGGGCGATGTCCGACCGGGGTATTCCACGCAGCTATCGCACGATGGAAGGCTTTGGCATTCACACGTTCCGGTTGATAAATGCGCAAGGGAAAGCCACCTTTGTCCGTTTTCACTGGAAACCGCTGGCGGGCAAAGCTTCGCTGGTATGGGATGAAGCGCAAAAACTTACCGGTCGTGATCCCGACTTTCATCGCCGCGATCTGTGGGAAGCTATTGAAGCAGGCGATTATCCAGAATACGAACTGGGGCTGCAGCTCATTCCTGAAGAAGACGAATTCAAGTTCGATTTTGACCTGCTCGACCCGACCAAGCTGATCCCAGAAGAGCTGGTTCCGGTGCAACGCGTCGGTAAAATGGTGCTGAATCGTAATCCGGATAATTTCTTCGCCGAAAATGAACAAGTCGCTTTTCATCCCGGACACATCGTCCCTGGTATCGATTTTACCAACGATCCCTTGCTGCAAGGCCGCTTGTTTTCGTATACCGATACCCAAATCAGCCGCCTGGGCGGGCCCAACTTCCATGAAATCCCGATTAATCGCCCGACCTGCCCGTACCATAACTTCCAGCGTGACGGTATGCATCGTATGGACATCGATACCAACCCGGCCAACTATGAACCTAATTCCATCAATGATAACTGGCCGCGTGAAACGCCGCCGGGGCCAAAACGCGGTGGATTTGAATCGTATCAGGAACGGATTGAAGGAAACAAAATCCGCGAACGTAGCCCCTCTTTTGGCGAATACTATGCGCACCCTCGCCTGTTCTGGCTAAGTCAGACGCCAATTGAACAGCAGCATATTATCGGCGGATTCAGCTTCGAACTCAGCAAAGTTACGCGCCCCTATATTCGGGAAAGAGTGGTCGAACAGTTAGCCCATATTGATACAGCCCTCGCCGAGGCGGTTGCCGATAATCTCGGTTTTGAGCTAACCGAGGAACAGGCCAAAATCGCCCCACCGGCCAACGTCAATGGTTTGAAAAGTGCGCCGTCACTCAGTTTATATGCGGGTGCGCAAGGTGAGATTAAGGGCCGCGTGGTCGCCATTCTACTTAATGACCAGGTGAAATCAGGCGACCTGCTTGCCATCATGCAAGCCTTACAGGCCAAAGGCGTTCACGCCAAACTGCTCTATTCCCGAATGGGTAATGTGGTTGCCGATGATGGTTCCGTCCTGACAATCGCCGGTACCTTTGCGGGTTCACCATCGCTGACCGTCGATGCGGTTATCGTTCCGTGTGGCAATATCGCTGATATCGCTATGAACGGTGATGCCCGATATTACTTACTCGAAGCGTATAAGCACTTAAAACCTATCGCACTGGCTGGCGATGCGCGTCAGTTTAAAGCAACGTTGAATATCAAAAATGAAGGAGAAGAAGGCGTGGTGGAGGCAGACAGTGTAGACGCACAGTTTATGGATACCCTGCTGACGCTAATGACTGCGCACCGCGTCTGGTCACGCGCCGGAAAAATCGACACGATCCCTGCCTAAAAAAATGCGGCGCATTATGCGCCGCAAACTCAGGAGTTAGACGTTCAGAAAACTGCCAAGACGATAACCGCGCTCCGCAATAGCATATTTCAGTGACGGAGACGTCAGCACGTCGAGCTCAGTTAAGCGGGGGTAACAGTAGGCACTTTGACGAATAATGTCATCGATAAAGGCCGGATGACACATCACTTCCAGCGAGGACTCTCCCCGGTCTGCTGACGCGTCAAGCGTTTGCAAAAACAGGGCTTCAGAAATCGCTTCACCATAAAACTCGCTGCTGAATCCCTGGGAAGTCCGTAACGTCTGCGGAAAGTCAGACGCCTGGAATACCGTCTGACGATCGATCCGTAACGCAATCCCCCGTTGGGCAGCAAACCCGGCCACGATAGGGAAAATCTGCGGGAACATATGCACATGGTGATGGCTATCCAGATGCGTTGGCTCCCGCCCGAACAGGTCAATAAAACGCTGATACTGCGCGGCCAGTTCCTGAGAAATTTCATCCAACGGCAAGGTGTCTTCTTCAGCCATCTGCCAGATCCATTTTCCCAGTAACCCGTCACGAGTAAGGCCTGGCATTGCCGTCAACGGCCTGCCCAGCGTCAGAACAAAATGCATCCCAACGGCAAGTTCAGGAATGTCGCGACTCAGCTGTACCGCATGGTCAATGGCTGCGCCATTAACCAGTGCGGTTGTCGAGGTGACCACGCCATTGCGACAGGCTTCAACAATGCCGTAGTTTTGTCCTTTACTCAGGCCAAAATCATCCGCATTTACAATCAGTACGCGTTCCATAGCCGACCTCAGTTAGTGTTGTTCGCTTTTGAGTTTCTCGATACACCCGGCGAAGTTTGGCAGCCATTTTTCATGCGCCAGAATCAGCTCACGCGCCAGAATCTCGGCATCGCTGTCAGAATGCACCAGCGGACTCAGGTTCAACGCCAGCAGCACATCATTCAGCTCACCGCTCAGTGCCGCATTGCTCGCCGCGACTTCAAAGCCTTTTATGGTATAGATAAGGCCCAGCACTTTCTCATCAAAATGGGTAATACGTGGGTGCGGCGTGGCGCCGTTGCGTCCCAGTGTACAGGTCATCTCAACCGCCCAGTCCGCCGGGATATTGTCAACATGCCCATGGTGCGGAACGTTGACATAGTGCTCGGTCTGTTTGTCGTTGTAGATGGCGTTGATCACTTCACAGGCCGCATCGGAGTAATAGGCTCCACCACGCTGTTCCAGCTCTTTCGGTTTCACGTTCAAATCCGGGTTTTTGTACAGATCAAACAGTTGTTTCTCCACTTTCTGTACCACCTGAGCGCGAGCGCCGCCCTTATAGTATTCACCCATTTCAATCGCCAGCATCTCTTTTGGCTTGAAGTAATAGAGCAAATATGAGCACGGCAGCAGCTTCAGCGAGCGAATCAACCCTTCACTGAACGGCAGATCGAAGATGTTCTTCACGGTGGAGGCTTTCAGTTGACCTGAAGCCACGCCATCCAACAGTTCATCAAAGCGTGATTTACCATTCACCAGCACGTCTTTAATGAAGACCATATGGTTCAGACCGAACAGATCGATGGATAAGTCATCGCTCTCTTTCAGCGCCAGCACATCGCTAATGAACATTTTCATGCCGACAGGAATATTACATACACCGATGAATTTCTTAAAATTCGTATGGCGATAGACCGCTTCCGTCACCATCCCGGCCGGGTTAGTAAAGTTAATCACCCACGCATTCGGGCACAGTTCTTCCACATCTTTGACAATATCAAAGATAACCGGAATAGTACGCAGACCTTTGAACAGCCCACCAGCGCCGTTGGTTTCCTGCCCCAAATACCCGTGGCTCAGCGGAATGCGTTCATCCTTTTCGCGGGCTTTCAGTTGCCCTACGCGCAGCTGGGTAGTAACGAAATCAGCATCTTTCAGCGCTTCACGACGGTCCAGCGTTTTAAACAACTTCATCGGCACGCCAGCTTTATCGATCATGCGCTGGCAAAGGTCAAAAATAATGTCCAGCTTCTCTTTTCCATCGTCGACATCAACCAGCCACAATTCAGAAACCGGTAATTCATGATAGCGCTTAATAAAGCCTTCAAGTAACTCAGGGGTGTAGCTGCTCCCGCCACCGATAGTGACGACTTTTAATTTCTGGCTCATACTTTCTCCCTTCAGTGTCAAAACACTGACGTGTATTATGCTCAACCCGTTTGTCAGATATAGCGTGGCTGTCCCGACGCTATTTTGGGCAAGCTATAAAAAATGGGTTATTGGCTAATAATATCTACTGATTAAATTCAGTTAATTTCTTACGATAGCTATTAGGTGTAAATGACGTCAGCTTTTTAAACGTTTTAATAAACAGACTTGGACTACTGTAGCCAGATTCGTAAGCAATATCCGTTACAGAATAGTTAGTCATTTCCAGCTGTTTTTTAGCAAAGTTAATGCGGATTTCATTAATGATCTGCATCGGCGTTTTGCTGTAATAACGCTGGGTTGCGCGGGTCAGATACTCCTGGGATTTCGCGGACAGGTGTACCATGTTTTCCAGCGCATTCTCGCTAAACTGCCGTTTGTCATGCATGGTCTCCACGGTGGTTTTAAGCCACTGCGGAATATCATCCAGCACCTGCTCTTCGCGATGATGGCGCAACCGGTTAATAATATAGAAGGTGACCACTTCTACAAATTCATCCAGTCCGCTCTCGCGAAAGTTTAGTGATGCAATAACCGTTTCAATGTAAGTGAGAAACGAATTATTCGCCCGATAGACCTGCGATGCAACGAAACAAAATGGCAGCAGCGGGTGGTAGTGCTGTTCAAAAAAGCGTTTACTGATACCGACGTTCAGGATCCTTGTCGCCCCAAAATCATAAAAACTCTGGTGGTGCGATCCCAATGGAATAAAAACAAAGTCCCCGCGTTCGAGCAATACGCGTTTACCGTTGATTTCCTGATAATAGCGCCCGGTTAAAACCAGGGTAAATTCGTAGTAGTCATGCTGATGCAGCCCGCTGATGCTCTCAGTTTTGTTATAGATGAACACATGGAAATTTTTGCCATTAAACAGCTGCTGTTCATAGACGGTTTTGATTTCCGGTGCGTTAATCTGTAGCTGCATTATGCACTCCTCGCTATTTCAGCTTTTCGTGAAGCTCAATCAGTTCAGTCACCAGCTCACGCGCCAGCATTGATGTCATCAGGTGGTCCTGAGCATGAACCAGCACCAGGCTAACTTTCATTTTACCTTCGCCCTGATCGCCTTCAATCAGTTTCGTTTGCACGAGGTGCGCTTCGTTCAGCGCCAGACGAGACTGGTCCATCATAGCCTTAGCTGACTCGAAATCGCCTTGCTTGGCCATTTTGAGCGCGCCGTACGCCAGGCTACGCGCCTGACCGGAGTTGATGATGAGACCCATCACCACTTCTTCGAGTTCTTCTGCTTCTGACTGCGTGTCGACGATGTTCTCGATATCCAACATACTTTTTTCCTCTGGTTCAGTCCGGCATGACCGTGAAGCCATGCCGGATTAAATTTAGAATTTCAATGCGTTAGCGATATCTTCTTCGCTTTCTTCTTGATCAATAACGTTCTGCGCTTTGTTGGCTACCACCACGAACGGCAGATAAACCAGCGTGGCGATACCAAGGTTGAACAGCGCAACCAGCAGAGCTGCGACGCTACCGTTGGTGTTAAAGAACGCGCCCAAACCGGTTGGCATGGTCCACGGTGCGATGTTGGTAATCGGTGGAATAATGCCGGAGTAATAAGCTGCCAGCGTAATCGCCGCCAGAATCGGCTGCACCAGAATGAACGGGATAAACATCACCGGGTTCATGATGATCGGCAGACCGAACAGGATAGGTTCGTTAATCTGGAACAGGCCTGACGGCAGTGCCAGTTTAGCAACCTGACGATAATCCGGACGACGCGATGCCAGGAAGATAGCGATAATCAGACCCAGCGTAGCCCCGCTACCCCCGAGGAAAATATAGGAGTCGAGCATCGGTTTCGCCCAGACGTGGAAGGTCTTTCCAGCTTCCAGCGCGGCGTCTACGGAACCAAACTGTTGGTAAATGGAGATGTTTTCCAGCGCCCATGGCGTCATGATACCGCTGTCCAGCGCGGTCAGCGCCAGTGAACCATGAATACCGAAGAACCACAGCAGCGGAACAAAAATCACGTAGGCCCAACCCACTACGCTGCCCAGCGATGCCAGCGGAGTTGAAATGGAATCCATGATGATCTGGTGGAAGTTCGTACCCCAGGTGTTCAATGCCCAGGCGATGATCCCCATAATGGAGAGGATAAGGAAGCCAGGAATCAGCGCAGAGAAAGAGCGCGACACGGATGTCGGTACGCTATCAGGTAATTTAATTACCCAATTGCGACGGACCACAAAGGTGAACATTTCCGCGACCGCGAGGCCGATAATAATACCGGAAATAATATTGGCACCGCCGAGCCAGTTCGCGCCAACGGCATAGGCTTCACCCACGCTATATGGCGTTACGGTCATAAACGCGGCGACGGATAACAGCCCGGCAGCCAGTGAGTCGACTTTGCGTTCTTCTGCCAGCGCCATACCGATAAAGAACGGCGCCATCAATGACATGATACCCAGCGTACCGTTATAGACGTTTCCACCAATGCCTTTCAGACTATTCAGCGTTTCAATAGTTGAAGCATCAAGTCGAATGCCCATTGAATAAAAAAACGACCCCTCCCCAAAGCTCAGGAAAACGTTATTGATTAATACAAACATGGCCCCTGCGAGGGTTAACGGCATTAAACGAATAAAACCGTTTTTGATTGCATTAACGTGTGGCTGCTTTCCAATTTTTACAGCAAAAGGAAGGAGTACCTTTTCAAGTGAAGCAATAGCGTTACTCATAGAAAAATACCCTTAAATACCGCAATTAATAATTGCGGTGAATGTTAATGAAATAACTCTTTGACGGGAAAAATTAAAATAAAATAATTAATTTGCTGCGGCTTTTTTAATTGCTGCAACCGCAGCCTTAAGCACGCCTAAACCATCGACTTTGCCATACAGCAGCGAGTCAATCACTTCCACAGGCTTGTTGGGTAACAAACGCTGAATTTCGGGCAACATATAAGCAATTTGTGGACCTAATAATACAACATCGGCCACTGGACCTTTTTCTCCGGCCAGCGTTTCAGGAAACGCTTCAATAATAACCGGTACTTCGTATTTTTCGGCCTGAGCACGCATCTTCGAAACCAACAATGAAGTCGACATGCCCGCAGAACAAAACAGATAAATGTGTTTCTTTTCCATTAAAACGATCCTCATGTGCGATTATCTGTCACCAGACACTCCGCAAGCCCTAACCTGCATCCATGCTCTGGGTAACTTGCGTCAGCTAAATTACTTTTTTAGGTGGCTGAAATGAGTATACGGGATTGCACCGGCGGATGGTATTTCCTTGACCAACTAAATTGTCTCTCCTTGACCTGGCGTTATGACCACCCTCACACTTCAGGCAAATAATTCGCGTCAATAATTAAGATCGTGTGACATAAAAAAACCGGCGCAGTGGCCGGTTTTCCCGAGTGCTCAGGCAATAAACAGTTGTTACTTCTTCGCTGCCTGCGGGTCGGTGTCGTACTCTGCGCAGGTCTGGTAGCCAGAGTTAATCACGTGTCCGGTGTCATCTAAAGCAACAAAATAGGTCTCAGCTTTACCATCTCGTTGACCCAGGATGTAGGTCTGACACGTCCCACGCGCATGGATCATACTGACTTCGGAAGACGGTTTACCGGCAATCTGCGCTACCTGCGCCCGGCTCATCCCTTTCTTCACATCTTTCACCACGGGCTGAACAAATTGGTCTTTCGTACGATCGTAGGCCGTACACCCTGCCAGCATAGTCAAAACAGCCGCTGCGCTCAGAATTCCTGTTAGATTCTTGTTCATATTCCGTCCTCTTGTATTTCAGCGTGTTATATAAGCCTGGAGCACAACAACGCATTTTTCAAGCAATCAGAGGATACTTAGGTGGTTTCGGAAAATTCTATTAAAACAAAATGATGCTATATCAGGCTCGCATCCCTTGTCGTTTGGGCCTCAACGCGTTAGCTTTAACACATCATTTTTTTGATCATTTTATTTTTCGGAGGGGGTTAAATGACTCTGCAGCAAGAGATAATCCAGGCGCTTGGCGCAAAACCGCACATCAATGCAGAAGAAGAAATTCGCCGCAGCGTGGATTTCCTGAAATCGTATCTGCAGACCTACCCCTTTCTGAAATCGCTGGTGTTGGGAATTAGCGGCGGACAGGACTCAACGCTCGCGGGAAAACTGTGCCAGATGGCGATCACCGAGCTGCGAAAAGAAACGGGTAATGACGCACTGCAGTTTATTGCCGTACGCCTACCGTATGGCGTTCAGGCCGATGAGCAGGACTGCCAGGATGCCATCGCCTTTATTCAACCGGACCGCGTACTGACCGTCAATATTAAGGGCGCGGTGCTGGCCAGCGAGCAGGCCCTGCGTGAAGCGGGTATTGAACTGAGCGATTTTGTGCGTGGCAATGAAAAAGCCCGTGAACGTATGAAGGCACAATACAGTATCGCCGGCATGACCAGCGGGGTTGTCGTGGGTACCGATCATGCTGCAGAAGCCATCACCGGATTTTTCACTAAGTACGGCGATGGCGGTACCGACATTAACCCACTATTTCGTCTGAACAAGCGCCAGGGCAAACAACTGCTCGCCGCGCTGGGGTGCCCGGAGCACTTATATAAGAAAGCACCAACTGCTGACCTCGAGGACGATCGCCCTTCTCTGCCGGATGAAGCCGCACTGGGCGTCACTTACGACAACATCGACGACTATCTGGAAGGAAAAACGCTGGATGCCGACGTCGCAAAAAAAATTGAAGGCTGGTACGTGAAAACTGAGCATAAACGTCGCACACCGATCACCGTGTTTGATGATTTCTGGAAAAAAGCGTAATCCTTTTCCCTTCAAAATGCCGGGTAGCGCCAGGATTGGCCCTATCTGGCATTAGCCTGCTGAATCTCATGCCGCTTTTTTAATCGCCCTCAAACTGCTACACTGGATGAATAACCAGCATCTGGAGTCAACAGTGGTACAGCGTCAATCAGCCCCTCGTATGACATTTGAGGCAGCGGCAATCTATGAATATCCCGAGCACCTGCGCCCGTTTTTGAGTGCGCTTCCCACCGCGCCAGGCGTCTATCTGTTTCACAGTGATAGCGACACCATGCCGCTTTATATTGGTAAAAGTGTCAATATTCGCAGCCGTGTGCTGGCGCATCTGCGTACCGCAGACGAAGCGAGTATGCTGCGTCAGGCCAGGCGCATTAGCTGGATTTGTACGGCCGGAGAAATTGGCGCCCTGCTGCTGGAAGCGCGGCTTATCAAAGAACAGCAGCCCCTGTTTAACAAACGGCTGCGACGCAATCGCCAGCTGTGTGCCTTGCAGCTTACCGACCGAACGGTTCAGGTGGTTTACGCACGAGATATTGATTTCTCCCACGCCCCCAATCTGTTTGGCCTGTTTGCCAACCGCCGCGCAGCGCTACAGACGCTGCAAAGCCTCGCCGATGAACAACAGCTGTGCTACGGCCTGTTGGGACTGGAACCCCTCAGCCACGGGCGCGCCTGTTTTCGCTCCGCGCTTAAACGCTGCGCCGGAGCCTGCTGTGGGAAAGAAAGCCCTGAAGCGCATCATTTGCGTCTGGTAGAAGCCCTGGAAAGAGTGCGCGTAATCTGCTGGCCGTGGAGCAATGCCATTGCGCTGCAGGAAACCCGCGCTGAAATGACGCAGTACCATATCATCAATAACTGGCTGTGGCTGGGAGCCGTTTCAACGCTGGATGAGGCAGCTACACTGGCGCGAATGCCGGCCGGCTTTGATCAAGATGGCTACAAAATTCTCTGCCGGCCTATTCTGTCTGGTCAATATGACATTATTGAACTGAGTCCGGAGAATGCCCCGGCATCCAGTTAATCTCGCTGAACAGCAGTTTCCCCTCGCGCTCCAGCAGTCGTAACGTGTGTTTACCGTCGTGCCAGCTTGCACCCTGATCGACGGTCAACAACTTATCACCCAGTTGCCAGGCTCCGCTGATAACAAACACCACGCCGCCGCGCGAACCAAAGGTCGTAAAGGTGCGATCGGCAACTCTGACTTTTGCCTGGCAGACATCCCGTCGGGTCATGATATTAAAATCCATCGACATCTGCCCTTCCGTCAGCTTCGCTTTTACCACCTTGTCACCGGCAAAGGTAAAAGGCTGATGCTGTTTCAGGGTATGCGTGAAGGTGTTCGACTCTTCCAGCGTCACTTCTCCGCCTTCCAGCAGAGTAATCACGCGTTCTACGCCGGGAAAAAGAGAAAACTCTCCATTCGCTGCGATGGAGGCGATACTCGCCCGCCAGTGAAAATCTCGTGTTGCTGGCGGAAAACAGCAAATCTCACGCGTTTCTCCCGCACCATTTCGCCACAGATTGACCGGCATTTTGCGGATATCAAAGTATTCCATCATCCCTCCAGAAAGGCGCAGCACGGCAGCCCACCGTAAACAGGCAGCCATAATTCATCATTGTTATGTTCACCCTGCAGATTATTGTTATCGGCAGCAGAGTTGATTTGCCTTAGCGATGAACCCGGTGTTTTGCAAAAAAGAACAACGCGCCCTCCAGGTGGAATTTTCGCGGGCTTCAGGAGAATAACGTGTCACAAGCGCGGTGCAAGAGGCAGCAAAGAAAAAACCGCCGATCCTGCCCACCTCGTTAAACGTGTTGTGGACAAGAGCGGCGGTCTTGAGTTTGGTTTCACACTGTGCGGCAATCAGCCCACACAGCGTGAATGATATAGTGTAGACGCTGAAAGATTACTCAGCAGCTTGCGGCATTTTACCCTTCTGCGCGGCACGTTCTGTCAGACGCTTCTCAAAATTGGCATTAAACTGCTTTTTCTGTTCCGGGGTCAGAATGTTGTAAATCTTGTTCTGAGTTTCCATGTGCGCCAGCATGTTGGCTTTGCGCTGTTCTTCCATCTTCGCAATCTGCGCTTCCGCTTTCGCTTTATCGAAGCTATCGCTGGCGATGATGTCGTGCATTGCGCGGCGCTCTTCCAGCGGCGGACGTTTCATCTGATCGCGCTGACCTTTCATGATCTCGCGAATCTGCTGTTTCTGCGCATCGGTCAGGTTCAGGTCTTTAAACATCATGTCATGATGCGGGGCAAACTTACCGTTGTGGTGCATCATTGGTTTGGCATCAGCTGGCGCAGCTGTTGTCGTGTCAGCGGCGTGGGCCAGGTTAGCAGCGCCCAGCGCCAGGGTAGAGGCAACAAACAGAGCAGTCAGTTTACGCATAATTTCTATCCTTTCTTTCAGTTATTTTTACGACACTCATGCGACTCTTATGCAATGTGATGTCGTGTTGACGAGATTAACTTTACCGGCTTAAGCGTCAATTAATCAGAGCAACGGTAAAACAATGAAAGTGTAAAAAACAAACTTTCATCAATTATGGAGAAAAAAAGAATAAATTGCGCAGAGTTGCAATAAAAAATTACAACGGGATGATTTTGAAGGGATTATGAAGAACTATACCTCATCCCTGATTATTAAGAAAGCAATTCACCAGGAATAATCCGTAATAAATAAAAACAGCACGTAAAAATAAGCCCTTAGGGATAAACCAAAAGGGCATATATATTTGTCACAATTTTTCGAGCATCAATCCGGCACGTAAACCACAGGCCACGTTTGGATTTGGAAAGAGAACGTATTCAACATCATGGGTGACGGTAAAACGTTCATCACCGTCCTGCGCCAGCAAGGTGCCCTCTGTAAAAGGGGTAAAGTTGAGCGTCTGGTTATCCATGTGAAGAATGAAATCGTCGCTACGCCGCGTGATTTGCGACACCACGCGGTAACGCAGCGGAGATGTTTCTCCCAGTGACATTCGCTCGCCCTTTAGCAGCTTCGCCAGCGCATCTGCCGTCTGCGCAAACTGAGTCAGATCGTTTTGTCCAAACGGCAGCGCTTTACCCAGTTCCAGCGTGCAGGCCAGCGCGCCAAAATGTTCAGCGCTAAAATGGGTGAACGTGCCGCCAGGTGTCTGATGGAAAACCAGCGCCTCCAGCCCTGCCTCTCCCAGCCATCCCAAAAAATCTTCGTCCCAGGCAACGTTGCGTTGTGGCAACACGCCAAAGCGCAGATGCTGCGAGCCGCGAATCGCGGTGTGCAGATCCAGATGCCAGCGTACTGGCTCTTTCGCCCGCGAATAAAAATCCTCCAGACACAGCTCAAGCTGATGGGCTCGGTGCGTTTCTTCACTCGCGGCAAAAATCTGCCAACGGCCGCCAAACATACGGTTCAGGTCGCTATGACAATAACGTTGTCCCGCCGCCAGCGCCTGCGGGTTCCCCAGAATCACCAGCAGCCGCCATGTCAGCGTTAGTTCACCGCTAAACAGCCTGGAGAGAATTGAATCAAGTATCTCTACCGGGGCCGTTTCATTACCGTGGATCCCCGCAGACAGCACCAGCGAATATTCCGCCGGAGTGTCCGGCGTCAGCTCCAGAATTCCGTGACCAATCCACTGCCAGGAAAAGCCGCGAGCTGTGCCCTCGGTTGTCTCGGGGGTTATCCCTGCCAGCGTCTGGGCCAGAAAATTATCCATGGCGGGTCCTCTCCTGCTGGAAGGGATACACAGAGCCGAGGTTGAGCAATTGCGTCAACGTATCCAGCGCTTCACGCCCCTCACGTAACAGCTGCGGGTCGGCAAGGTCGGCGGCGGTAAGACGATCGCGATAGTAACGGTCGACCCAATTATTCAGCGTGTTAAACAGCGTATCGTTCATGATAACCGCCGGATTTACGGCCTGCAGCTCCTGTGGCGTAAGCACCACTCTCAGGCGCAGACATGCCGGACCGCCGCCGTTGGACATACTTTCACGCAGATCGAATACCTGCAGGTCATCGATCGGATTGTCTTCCTCGAGCAGACGGTTCAAATACCGCCACACGCCCGCATGCTCCCGACACTCCTGCGGCAGGACCAGCATCATCGAACCGTCATCACGGCTCAGTAACTGGCTGTTAAACAGATAGGTAGTCACCGCATCCTGCACCGACACTTCCGCAGCCGGGACTTCCAGCGGGGTAAAACCTGCCACCTGACTGCGTAACTGCTCGAACAACGCCTGCTGTCTGACAAACGCCAGCTGATGACAAAACAGTACCTGGCGATTCGACACCGCAATCACATCGTTATGAAACACGCCAAGATCGATAACGTCCGGGTTTTGCTGGGCAAAAATGCGCTGATGCGGGTTAACCTGATTCAGTCGGGCAACCGCCTCGCTGGCCTCACGGGATTGCCTCGCCGGATAGCGCTTCGGATGGGACGCATTCCCTTCTTCACGACCGTAAACAAACAGCTGTACGCCAGGGTCGCCGTAATCCCCGCCGAGGCGGTTATGGTTTGCCGCACCTTCATCACCGAATAGTGCAACCTGGGGTAACGCACCGTGGACCGTAAACCTATTCTCATCACGGAAAATCGCCCGTAACAACGCTTCGGTGGTCGGCGCTTCCAGCGAACGGTGAAACTTATTATTCAGATTCGCCACCGTCAGATGCACTTTCCCGTCCAGCGCATCGGCTGAAGGGCAGACCGTTGCCGCATTCGCCACCCACATAGACGATGCGGAGCTGGCGCTGGAGAGCCAGTGAGGCGCCTGACGCGCCACGTTCTCCAGTATCTGTTCGTCGCGGCCGGTAAAGCCCAACTGACGCAGCACCGGAATATACGGCCGCTCATGAGGCGGGATCACCGCCTGGGGAAATCCCGCATCCGCCAGCGCTTTCATCTTTAGCAGACCCTGCTTCGCCGCCAGACGCGGGTTCGATACCTGAAAACGATGTTTGGTTGAGGCCTCATTACCAAATGACAGCCCCGCATAGTGGTGGGTCAGCCCCACCAGACCATCAAAATTTACCTCACGGGCTTTCATAGCTTATCCTCGCGAGAAAAATCCAGGCCGGGGCTAAGCGTCGTTGGCAGCGTTAGGGCCGGTGATTCCAGACTTGCCATCGGCCAGGCGCAATAATCTGCGGCATACCACGCGCTGGCGCGATGGTTCCCGGATGCGCCAACGCCGCCAAACGGCGCTGTACTCGCCGCGCCGGTTAACGGCTTATTCCAGTTGACGATCCCGGCCCGCGCCTCGAGCAGCAGTTGATCAAACTGGTTGCGATCGGGGGAAACCAACCCACACGACAATCCAAAGCGGGTGTTGTTCGCCATACGAATTGCGTCATCAAAGCTGTCATAACGCCAGACGCCAAGCAGCGGTCCAAAGACCTCTTCATCGGGTACGTTCGCCGCCCCGGTCAGTTCGATGATCCCTGGGGTGAGCAGTGACGTTCCGGCTTGCACCAGACGTGGCGCTAACAGCGTCCGGCCTCCTAACGACTCCAGACGCTGCCAGGCATCATAGACATGCCGCGCGGCCTGTTCGGAAATCAGCCCGCCAATAAATGGCTGCGGTTCTGCATCCCAGTTGCCGGGCATTAAACGCTGGCTGACGTCCACCAGACGCGTCAGGAACGCATCCCCCTGCGCGCCTTTTTTAACTAACAGGCGACGGGCGCAGGTACAACGCTGTCCGGCGGTGACAAACGCGGATTGAATAGTCAGATGCACTGCGGCATCAATATCTTCCGGGTTCTCAATAATCAGCGGGTTGTTGCCCCCCATCTCCAGAGCGAGGATTTTTTCCGGCTGGCCGGATAGCTGTCGATGCAGTTGATAACCAGTATTGGCACTACCGGTAAACAGCAGACCATCGAGATCGTCCTGCGCGCTCAGCGCCTGTCCCGTATCGCGACCGCCCTGCACCAGGTTCAGCACGCCCGGCGGCAATCCCGCCTGCTCCCACAGCTTTGTCACGGCTTCACCGGTCCACGGCGTCAGCTCGCTGGGTTTGAAAATCAATGTGTTGCCTGCCAGCAGTGCCGGAACAATATGACCATTGGGTAAATGGCCGGGGAAGTTATACGGGCCAAAAACCGCCAGCACGCCGTGCGGGCGATGGCGCAACGTCGCTGCACCATCCGGTAATTCGCTGTGCTGCTCTCCAGTACGCGCATGCCAGGCTTTCACGGAGATGGCAATTTTATTGATCATCGCCGTCAGTTCCGTAGCGGCTTCCCAACGGGGTTTGCCGGTTTCCCGGGCGATAATCTGTGTGAGTTCGGCTTTATTGCTTTCCAGCAATGAGGCAAATTTTTCAACAATGGCCTGGCGTGCGCCAAAGGGCTGTTTAGCCCAACTGGCAAAGGCTGCGCGCGCGGCCCGGCACGCCTGCGCCACCTGGGCTGCATCGGCATCATTGCCCTGCCACAGTACATCACCCCTTACGGGATTGGTTTTCACCCGACGCTCGCCCAGCCCCGTCACCCAGTCGCCGTTTATCCATAATGTCATGCTGTTTTCTCCTCTGCACAAAGACGCACAAAACGTACATGGTCGCCCGCGTGACATTTCAGGGCGTCAAGTTGCGCCGCCGTCAGTACCAGACGCTGAGTATCCGGGTCGGCACGAACCAACATGACGCGGAAGTTTTGATAATTTTCATTGGCAACCAGACAAGCAGGATAGTCGCCCGGCGCAGGCTGCCCTTCAGCCACCTCCACCAGCCTGCTCTTACGGATAGCCCGTACCCGGTCAATATCGCATTCCAGGGTCGGTCCGCCGTCGAAAATATCGACATAGTTGCGGTAGCGAAATCCTTCTTTCTCCAGCACCGCCCGCGCAGGAGCCGTTTGCGGATGCACCTGACCAATCACGCTTTGCGCTTCGTCAGACAGGAAATGGGTATAAATCGGATGCTTAGGCATCAGTTCAGCAATAAAGGCTTTTTGCCCGGTTCCGCAGAGAAAATCCGCCCGGCTGAACTCCATTGAGAAAAAACGTTTGCCGAGGCTTTGCCAAAACGGAGAGTAGCCGTGTTCATCGATCACGCCGCGCATCTCGGCCACGACCTTCTCATTGAACCGGTCACGAAAGGCCGCCATAAACATAAAGCGCGACTTCGACAACAAATAGCCGTTGCCTTCTTTACGCCAGTCCGGATCGAGAAACAGAGAACAAAGTTCGCTACTGCCCGTGTGATCGTTACTCAGAAACAGCGTCGGCAGCGCGTTATACACGTTCAGCTCTTTCGAGGCGTGCACCAGAGTACCGACCCGGTAGTTGTACCAGGGATCGTTAAGCCCCACCGCCACCTCAATGGCGCAAATCCCTGCCACGGTTCCGCTGGCGCTGTCTTCAAGCACAAACACATATCCCTGCTCACTTTTGGGCAACTCACCGCGCCAGGTTTGTAGCGAACGTTCGATACGCGCCATCAGCGTAGCTTCATTCGCCGGTAGCGAGGTCAACCCGCCGCCGGTCTTACTGGCAAGCTGCATCAGCGCCGTGATATCAGCACGTTCAATGGGACGAATCACCATCATGATGAACCTCCTGCTTTAATGCGTTCGCAGGCCAGCGCAAAGCGATCCAGTCCGGTGGCGATTTCTTCTTCGCTGACGTTTAACGCTGGCGCAAACCGCACCACATTAGCGCCAGCAATCAGCACCATCACTCCGGCAACCGCCGCTTCTTGCGAGATGAGTTTTGCTTTCCCGGCAAATTCCGCGTTCAGCACACAGCCAATCAGCAGTCCGAGTCCACGAATTTCACTAAACAGTCCAAAACGTTCGTTAATAGCGTTAATACGCTCCACAAACCAGTCGTGACGCTGTTTCACTCCGTTAAGCACTTCCGGCGTGTTAACAATTTCCAGCAGTTTTCCCGCCACCGCAGTGGCCAGCGGGTTTCCGCCGTAGGTTGTACCGTGCGTACCGACCGTCATCACACTGGCGCAACGCTCTGTCGCCAGCAGTGCGCCGATGGGAAAACCACCGCCCAGCGCTTTTGCTGTCGTCAGCAGGTCTGGCGTAACGCCGTAGTGCATGTAGGCATACAGTTCGCCGGTACGACCAACTCCGGTCTGAACTTCATCAAAAATCAACAGCGCATTATGGCGATCGCATAATTCACGCAGCCCCTGCAAAAAGGCGTTTGTTGCCGGCACTACGCCGCCTTCCCCCTGCACCGGCTCCACAATAACCGCACAGGTGTTGTCATCAATCAGTTGGCTGGCAGAGTCGAGATCGTTATACACGGCATGGCGGATATCCGGCGGCAGCGGCGCGAAGTCCTGTGAATAGGCGGGTTGTCCTCCGGCACTGACGGTAAACAGCGTGCGACCATGGAAAGCATTTTTAAACGCCACAATGCCGCTCTTCTGGCTACCAAAACGATCGTGGGCATATTTACGTGCCAGTTTTAATGCCGCTTCGTTAGCTTCTGCGCCAGAGTTACAGAAGAAAATGCGCTCGGCAAAAGTGGCATCAATCAGCTTTTTCGCCAGGCGCAGCACCGGCTCGTTGGTGTAGCCATTTCCCGTATGCCAGAATTTGCTCGCCTGGTCGTTTAATGCCTCGCGCAATGCCGGATGTGCATGACCCAGCGCGTTAACCGCAATGCCTCCCGCGAAATCGATATACTCTTTACCCTGCTGATCCCACAGACGTGAACCTTCGCCACGCACCGGAATAAAAGGGGCCGGAGCGTATACGGGCATCATCCATTCATCAAAATTTTCACGCGTAATTGACAGAGACATAGCGACCTCAACGGTAAATAAAAGGTTATTTATATGTTAATAAATATAGTGTTTGCGGTGTAAATGTAGATTGCAGGCTTCGTGCCAGCCAGCGAAAAAAGTGCATAAACGGAGGGCGGTGACGGAATATCAACGAGTTACAACCTAACGATATTCACTGTATGTGCATATAAAGTGAATATGTTTGCGTACCGGATGACTAAACAGAGGAAAAAACGCAATTTTATTCAGTCGCCAAATATAATTCTGGAATTGTGATCGTATACGAAATTTATCGGAAATTATTGCTCTATTCCGACGCGCTACGCGCCAAAACGGTGCAGTTTTTGCTCCATCGTTAACACCATTAGCAATCATTGTTGGAATCAGGTGACAAGAAGCAGTCAGCCTGCAGAAATTCTGCTACCATCCTTGCACTATTCATCTTGCAAAGTGGCAGCGACTATGAAATTTGTCTCTTTTAATATCAACGGCCTGCGTGCCCGTCCCCATCAACTGGCAGCCATTGTCGAAAAACACCAACCGGATGTTATTGGCTTACAGGAGACAAAAGTCCACGACGATATGTTCCCTCTCGAAGAGGTAGCAAAGCTGGGTTATAACGTCTTTTATCACGGTCAGAAAGGCCACTACGGCGTAGCACTATTAACGAAAGAAACGCCGATTGCGGTGCGTCGTGGCTTCCCGGGTGATGGTGAAGAAGCGCAGCGTCGTATCATCATGGCAGAAATTCCGTCGCCTCTGGGCAGCATCACGGTGATCAACGGCTATTTCCCGCAGGGCGAAAGCCGAGACCATGAAACCAAGTTCCCGGCCAAAGCCGCGTTTTATCAGAACCTACAAAACTATCTGGAGACTGAACTGAAGCGCGACAATCCGGTATTGATCATGGGCGATATGAATATCAGCCCAACCGACCTCGATATCGGTATTGGCGAAGAGAACCGTAAACGCTGGCTGCGTACCGGCAAATGTTCCTTCCTGCCAGAAGAGCGCGAGTGGATGGAGCGTCTGCTGGGCTGGGGCCTGGTAGATACCTACCGTCACGCCTGGCCTGAAAAGAACGACCAGTTCTCGTGGTTTGATTACCGCTCAAAAGGCTTTGACGATAACCGTGGCCTGCGTATCGATCTGCTGCTGGCGAGCAAACCGCTGGCGGAGCGCTGCGAAGAAACCGGCATCGACTATGAAATCCGCAGCATGGAAAAGCCGTCCGACCATGCGCCTGTATGGGCTAAATTCCGCGTCTGATCGTCTGTGTATTTTCACTCTCCGGGCCTGGCCTGGAGAGTCTGTTTATTCTGTGCAAAATCAATAAAGCCACGGTAATACATTGTTGCGGCCGGAAATTTATTATATCTTCGCGCGCACTTTTCGCTGACGAAAACGCTACATTGCACTCGGTTTTACAGGAGAACCCCCATGAAAAAGAAGTTCGCATAACGCAGAATACCGGCTGCTAATTGTTGCGGTATTGTTCTGCGTTCTGGCGGGAGTTTTCCATCATTACGGTCTGACCGATCTGATCACCAATTTCCATCATTTACAAGATGTCATCCGCCAAAGCGGCCTGTTCGGCTATACCCTTTATATCCTGTTGTTTATAGTTGCCGCGCTGTGTCTGATCCCTGGCAGCATCCTGGTGATCGTCGGCGGTGTGCTGTTTGGCCCGGTGACAGGGACGCTTATCTCGTTAGTGGCGGCAACCATGGCTTCGGCGCTGTCGTTTATGCTGGCTCGCTGGCTTGGCCGGGAATTACTGCTGAAATACGTTGGCCACACGGCAGCGTTTCAGGCTATCGAAAAAGGCATTGCCCATAGCGGAGTAGACTTTCTGATCCTGACCCGGCTCGTGCCACTGTTCCCCTATAACATTCAAAACTATGCCTATGGGCTGACGGCCATTCCGTTCTGGTCATTTACCGTGATATCTGCGCTAACCACCTTGCCCGGCATCTTTATCTATACGCTGATGTCGCACGAACTGGCCAGCGAAGGGATTAGCTGGGCATTTATCGGTAAGCTCAGCGTTGCGGGGCTGGCGCTATTCGTCCTCGTTCAGGCCGCCAAAGCCTGGGCCCGGCATAAACATGTCGATCCGGCGCCCGGTCACGAGTACGCGGGTAAATGATCAAGATGAATAAAGCGCGGCGGACACGCTATTACCGTATTAGCTTGCTTGCCCTGCTGCTGCTCGCCCTGATGGCGTGGGCGTGGATACCTGGCGTGAGTGATTTTCTTCACGTCAGTCTGGCGGCATTTACCACGCTCGATCAGCATGCTCTTGAGAACTTCATTCGTTCTTACGGAACCCTGGCGGCGGTCGTGTCGTTCTTCCTGATGATCTTACAGGCCATCGTCGCGCCGCTTCCCGCCTTTGTGATCACCTTTGCCAATGCCTCGCTGTTTGGCGCATTTTGGGGCAGCGTTCTGTCCTGGAGCAGCGCGATGGCAGGCGCGGCGCTGTGCTTTTTTATTGCCCGCGTTTTAGGTCGCAGCGCGGTGGAAAAACTGACCGGAAAAACGGTGCTGAACAACATGGACACTTTTTTCGAGCGCTATGGCAAGCACACAATTCTTGTCTGTCGCCTGTTACCTTTTGTGCCGTTCGACCCGGTAAGCTACGCAGCAGGCCTGACCTCGATTCGTTTTCGCCATTTCTTCATCGCCACCGGCATCGGTCAGTTACCGGCCACTATCGTCTATTCATGGGCTGGTAGCCTGTTAACCGGCGGCACATTTTGGTTTGTTACCGGCCTGTTCATCCTGTTCGCTCTGAGCGTGGTGATTGCCGTGGCCAGAAGCCTTTATCTTGAGCATCAACGGAAAAAGACCTGAGTCTTTCCCCCATTTTTAGCAAGGGAGATATTATGCGTTACTGCTTATTGTGCCTGAGTTTGCTGCTCTCTCCGCTGGCGGCTTTCGCCGAGGACGCCAGTTGGCAGCAAATCAAAAATGACGCCCGCGGTCAGACGGTGTGGTTCAACGCCTGGGGTGGCGACAACGCAGTTAACCAGTATCTCGACTGGGTTAGCGGCGAGATGAAAACGCACTATGCCATTAACCTGAAAATCGTACGCCTGGCGGATGCCGCCGACGCCGTAAAACGTATCCAGACGGAAGCGGCATCCGGGCGAAAAACCGGTGGCTCGGTCGATTTACTGTGGGTGAACGGCGAAAATTTCCGCACGCTGAAAGAAGCCGGGCTGCTACAGACCCAGTGGGCGCAAACGCTGCCTAACTGGCGCTATGTTGATACCCAGAAACCGGTGAACGAAGACTTTTCCATTCCAACGGAGGGGGCTGAATCACCGTGGGGCGGCGCACAGCTTACCTTTATTGCCAGGCACGATCTCACCGCGCAGCCGCCGCAATCCCCGCAGGCACTGCTTGAGTTTGCCCAAGCGCACCCTGGCACAGTGACCTATCCGCGTCCGCCAGACTTTACCGGAACGGCTTTTCTTGAGCAGTTGTTAATTTCGCTCACCAACAAGCCGCAGGCGCTGAAAATAGCGCCCAATGCGTCCACATTCGCCGACGTTACCGCTCCATTGTGGCATTACCTTGATGCTTTGCATCCTGCCCTGTGGCGCGAAGGTAAAGATTTTCCGCCCACGCCCGCGCGAATGGATGCGCTGCTCAACGGTGGCACCCTGCGTTTATCAATGACCTTTAATCCTGCCCACGCGCAGCAAAAAGTGGCCAGCGGTGAATTACCCAAAAGCAGCTATAGTTTTGGTTTCTCACAGGGCATGCTCGGCAACGTGCATTTTGTCACCATTCCAGCGAATGCGCGTGCCAGCGCCGGAGCGAAAGTCGTGGCAAATTTCCTGCTTTCACCCGAAGCGCAGCTGCGTAAAGCCGACCCGTCAGTCTGGGGAGATCCTTCGGTGCTTGATCCACAAAAATTGCCTGTCGACCAGCGTAATGCGCTGCTGGCGCGGATCCCACAAGGGCTCCCTGCCATGCTACCAGAACCGCATGCTGCATGGGTAAACGCTCTGGAACAAGAATGGCTACGCCGCTACGGTACACATTAATTCTGCTACTCTGGGCCATCATGGCGGGCGTTTATCTGCCGCTGGCGCCAGCGGCTTTTTCTCTGATAACGCCGGCGCTGAGCACCAGACACTGGCTGGCGCTATTTAGCGATCCTCAACTCCCGCAGGCGTTACTGGCAACGCTGGTTTCCGTAAGCCTAGCGGCTGGTGGCGCGCTGATCATCGCCCTGCTGGCGATCCTCGCCTTATGGCCCGGCGCAGGCTGGGCGCGTCTGTGCACGCGTCTTCCGTGGCTGCTGGCGATTCCACATGTTGCCTTCGCCACCAGCGTGCTGCTGGTTTTTGCCGAAGGCGGCATGCTCTGGCAATGGCTCCCGTTTCTCAGCTCCCAGCCTGACCGCTACGGCATTGGGCTTGGCGTGACGCTGGCGGTAAAAGAGAGTGCCTTTTTGTTATGGATCCTCTCAGCTCTGCTGAGTGAAAAACAGCTTTCGCAGCAGGTTATCGTCCTGGATTCGCTGGGTTACAGCCGACTGCAATGCCTGAACTGGCTGGTTCTGCCCTCTCTCGCCCCCGCGTTAGGCAAAGCCATGCTGGCGATTGTCGCCTGGTCGCTCTCGGTAGTGGATGTAGCAATCGTCCTTGGTCCCGGAAACCCACCAACGCTTGCCGTGTTGAGCTGGCAATGGCTCAGTCAGGGCGATGCCGAGCAACAGGCTAAAGGAGCACTCGCCAGCCTGCTGCTGGTACTGCTGCTACTCATCATCGCGCTGGCGGGGTATCTGCTCTGGCGCGCCTGGCAACGCACTATTCCCGCAGTAAACGGGGAACGCCTGCGTTTTTCATCCTGTACAATCGGCCGTTCGCTGGTACAACTTTTGCCCTTTGGCGGTGTGGTGTGCGCGCTGGTTCTGGCGCTGATCGCCAGCTATTCGTCGCTAAATAGTGAGGCGCTCTGCACTAGCCTGCAACTGGGGCTTATCTCCAGCGTGCTGGCGCTGCTGATACTTTTTGCCTGGCTGGAATGGGGTCCGCAAACCGGACACCGTTGGGTCTGGCTACCGCTCATTTTGCCTGCGCTGCCGCTGGTAACTGGACAGTATCTGTTGGCGTTATATGCCGGACAGGATGGGCTGATGATAACCATTGTCTGGGGACACCTGCTGTGGGTGATGCCATGGATGCTGTTTGTGCTCAAACCGGCGTGGCAACGCATTGACCCACGATTGATTTTGATTGCGCAAACGCTGGGTTGGACCCGGGGCCGCATATTCTGGCAAGTAAAATGTCCGCAGCTGGCGCGCCCGGCGCTGGTTGCCTTCGCGGTAGGGTTCTCAGTCAGTATCGCCCAGTATATGCCGACACTGTGGTTAGGCGCCGGGCGCTATCCCACGCTGACCACCGAAGCGGTGGCATTAAGCAGCGGCGGTAGCGCCGCCATTCTGGCAACCCAGGCGCTATGGCAGCTTCTGTTACCGCTTATAATTTTCGCACTGGCGGCGTTTCTTGCTGCGTGGATTGGCCGCTTTCGACAAGGACTCCGCTAATGCTCACTGTACAAGGCGTTTCGTTGTACCAGGGTACGACAGCGCTACTAAAGGACGTTAATTTCCAGGTTAATAAAAGTGACATTGTCACTATTATGGGCCCTTCCGGCAGCGGTAAGTCTTCGCTATTTTCGTGGATGATCGGGGCGTTGTCTCCTCAGTTTCAGGCGTCAGGCGAACTGTGGCTCAACGAACAGCGCGTAGACACACTGCCTACTGCGCAGCGCCAGATTGGCATTCTGTTTCAGGATGCGCTGCTGTTTGACCATTTCAGCGTTGGGCAGAATTTACTGCTGGCCTTACCCGCCAGCGTGCAAGGTCCCGCCAGACGCCATGAGGTGGAAAGCGCCCTCGCACGCGCGGGCCTGGCAGGATTTTATTCACGCGATCCGGCTTCGCTCTCCGGCGGGCAACGCTCGCGTGTCGCCCTGCTTCGCGCGCTGCTGGCGCAACCCCAGGCGCTGTTACTCGATGAACCCTTTAGCCGGCTGGATGCGTCGCTGCGCGATACCTTTCGCCAGTGGGTCTTCACCGAGGTGCGTAAACTGGGTATTCCGGTGGTCCAGGTTACCCACGATGCGCAGGACGTTCCGCCAGCAGGTCGCGTATTACAGATGGAAAACTGGGCGTGAATGTGGCGATATGCTGCGTTAACGCAAGGTTTTTACTTGACTGGCGGCACAGAATGTCGTCCTCTTTTTCAACGTCGGGCTATTCGATGAAACGTGTTTCTCAAATGACCGCGCTGGCACTGGCTTTAGGGCTCGCTTGCGCTTCTTCCTGGGCTGCTGAAACAGCACAGACGCTCACCCTCAACCAGTTACAGCAAAAGCAAGGCGCGGCGATCGATACCCGTCAGAGCGCTTTTTACAACGGCTGGCCGCAATCGCTTAATGGTCCTTCAGGACACGAGCCTTCCGCACTGAACCTGTCTGCCGCCTGGCTCGACAAGATGAATGATGAACAACTCAGCGCCTGGGTTAAAGCACATCACCTGAAAACCGACGCGCCGGTGGCATTGTATGGCAGCGATACTGACATGCAGGCCGTCAAATCCCGCCTGCAGAAAGTCGGCTTTAACGCTATCTCAACCCTCAGCGATGCGCTTACGGACCCTGCCCGCCTGCAACGTCTGCCGCACTTCGAACAGTTGGTTTACCCGCAGTGGCTGCACGACCTTCAGCAGGGTAAAGAGGTAACCGCCAAACCGGCCGGTGACTGGAAAGTGATTGAAGCCGCCTGGGGCGCGCCGAAGTTGTATCTGCTCAGCCATATCCCTGGCGCGGGCTACATTGATACCAACGAAGTCGAAAGCGAACCGCTGTGGAATAAAGTGTCCGACGCGCAGCTCAAAGCGATGCTGGCGAAACACGGCATCCGCCACGACACCACGGTGATTTTATACGGCCGCGATGTCTACGCCGCCGCGCGCGTGGCACAAATTATGCTGTATGCAGGTGTGAAAGATGTTCGTCTGCTCGACGGCGGCTGGCAGACCTGGTCTGACTCAGGTTTACCGGTCGAACGCGGTACGGCACCAACGGTGAAGCCTGAACCTGATTTCGGCGTGACGATCCCTGCCCAACCGCAGCTGATGCTGGATATGGAACAGGCTCGCGGTCTGCTGCATCGCCAGGATGCGTCTTTGGTGAGCATTCGTTCATGGCCGGAATTTATCGGTACGACCAGCGGCTATAGCTACATTAAGCCAAAAGGTGAGATCGCAGGGGCGCGTTGGGGCCATGCAGGCAGCGACTCCACCCACATGGAAGATTTCCATAATCCGGATGGCACCATGCGCAGCGCCGATGACATCGCCACCATGTGGAAGCAATGGAATATCCTGCCACAGCAACAGGTCTCATTCTATTGTGGTACCGGCTGGCGTGCTTCGGAAACGTTTATGTATGCCCGCGCAATGGGCTGGAAAAACGTCTCCGTCTACGACGGCGGCTGGTATGAGTGGAGCAGCTCTCCGAAAAACCCGATCGCCAGCGGTGAACGGGGTCCGGACGCCAGCAAGTAAGATTGTCATTTTTGCCGGATGCAGCGAGAACGCTTTACCCAGCCTACATAAACCATCGTTGTAGGCCGAATAAGCGAAGCGCATCCGGCAACGCACTACGTTACGCCTGACGCTGGACCGCTTTCAGCGTCAGATATCCGCTCCAGATCCGGGTGAACGTCGTCATCCAGCACAGCGCGCCAAAGACCCACGCCATTACGGCAAAATATTCCGGGAACAGACATCCCAACACAAACAGCAAAATCGTCTCGGTTCCTTCAGTCAGTCCGCCCAGATAATAAAACGATTTATGCGCATAACCGGGGTTATCAATCTGATGCTTTGCTGCCAGCGCGGCGAAGGCCAGAAAGCTGCTGCCGGTGCCAATAAACGCGAACAACAGCCAACCGCCTGCCAGCGCATTTTGCGCCGGCGCAGCAAGAATAAAACCAAACGGCACTAAGGCGTAAAACAGAAAATCGAGCGAGATATCGAGAAATCCTCCCGCGTCCGTTAGTCCTCTGCGCCGTGCCAGCGCCCCATCCAGCCCGTCAAACAGCCGATTGAGTACAATGGCCACCAGCGCCGCCATATACCAGCCTAACGCCAGAAATGGCAACGCCAGCACGCCAATAGCAAAACCGACCAGCGTAAGTCCGTCCGGGGTAATCGCCGGTTGATCAATGATGCCCACGCAGCGATGCAAAAGCGGTTTTAATCGCGGATGAAGATGGCGGTCAAGCATGCGGGCGTCCTTTAAAACTGTCGCACAGTCCCTGGGAGGGAATATCGAGAGCGGCATTAAAACGCGCCGAGAGATTTTGAAACGCAATCAGCGCGGTCATTTCAGTAATGGCGTCATCGGTAAAATACTGCTTCATCTGCGCTTTCAGCGCATCGTCAACCTGTGGTGGCGTTGCGGTGACCGCATCAGCATAGGCCAGCCCTACACGTTCTTCTGCGCTAAATAGCGTTGATTCTTGCCAGTTGGCAACCTGTAAGACTTTATCCAGCGCGCCGCAGCGTTCAGCCAGCCGTAAACTGTTGGCGTCAACGCAGAAAGCGCAGTGGCACACCTGAGAAACGCGAGTCATCAACAGCGCGCGCATCACCGGCGACAGGCGCGCCTTTTTACGCTCCAGAAACCCGACAAACAGCGCCACCAGCCAGAACAGGAACGGCATCCGCCCCCACCAGCGCGTGGGATGCAGCACATCGCCATAATGTTTTTTCTGCGTAGCAACGAGCGGTTGCAAACTGGAAGGGATACGCGTTAACGGTTTTACCCACGACTGAGGATCGTTCAACGGTGGCTCCTGAATACTTTAGATAAAACAAAGATAACGATAGTATGTCATTTTCTGCCGTTAGATATTGATGAATATAATGAAAACCCTCGACGTGGTCGCCGCTATCATTGAACGTGATGGCAAAATTTTACTGGCTCAACGCCCGCAGCATGCGGATCAGTCAGGTATGTGGGAGTTTGCTGGCGGTAAGGTTGAGCCGGGGGAAAGTCAGCCAGAGGCGCTGATCCGTGAACTGCGTGAAGAGTTGGGCATCGAGGCGGTCGTTGGGCGCTACATTGCCAGCCATCAACGCGAGGTTTCAGGCCGACTCATTCACTTACATGCCTGGCATGTACCGTCATATCAGGGGGAGCTGAAAGTGTATGAACATCAGGATATCGTCTGGTGTTCACCCGAAGAGGCGCTGCGTTATCCGCTGGCGCCTGCCGATATCCCGCTATTAGAAGCGTTTATCCTTTTACGCGACGCCAGACCAGCGGATTCGTGCTGATCGTTTTATCATCGCGCTGGCACTGAAGCAAAACGCCGTCCGCTTTAATCACCGCCCCTTCTGAGTAGTTTTGATCCTGATAAATACAGCACTGACTACAGGGTTGCGCCCGCTGACCGCTGGAACTGAACACTTCCGGCGGGACATTCACCTGCACGTCCGGGCGATAAAGCTGATTTGCCAGCGTCGCGCTGGACACCAGTACCAACGCTCCTGCCATGATTATACGGCGCATATTCTTTCCTTTTTGACTGACAGTTATGCTCAGTATAACGGTATAAACCGGCAGAAACTTTAGCCCTTGCCATCATCGCTTTTGGTTATGACCCACGCCGCAATATTAATTTACTTAGCGCGGTTAATTTTTTCTTGCGTCCCGTCACACTGCTGATGTTATAGTCAAAAACTGCAAAACACTTAACACAAAAATCAAAAATATAACCATATCAATACATAAGAGGTACTTATATCTATGGATCAGACACGTTCTCTGGAGTCATTCCTTAACCATGTACAAAAGCGCGACCCGAATCAGACCGAGTTCGCGCAAGCCGTTCGTGAGGTAATGACGACACTGTGGCCCTTCCTCGAGCAAAACCCGCGTTATCGTCAGATGTCGTTGCTGGAACGTCTGGTTGAACCGGAGCGCGTGATCCAGTTCCGCGTCGTCTGGCTGGACGATCGCAATCAGGTGCAGGTCAACCGCGCGTGGCGCGTGCAGTTTAGCTCCGCCATTGGCCCATACAAAGGCGGGATGCGTTTCCACCCTTCCGTGAACCTGTCGATCCTGAAATTCCTTGGCTTCGAGCAAACATTTAAAAACGCCCTCACCACGCTGCCAATGGGCGGGGGTAAAGGCGGGAGCGATTTCGATCCGAAAGGTAAAAGCGAAGGCGAAATCATGCGTTTCTGCCAGGCGCTGATGACCGAACTGTTCCGCCATTTAGGACCCGATACCGATGTTCCAGCGGGCGATATCGGCGTAGGCGGTCGTGAAGTCGGCTTTATGGCCGGGATGATGAAAAAACTGTCCAACAACAGCGCCTGTGTCTTTACCGGTAAAGGTCTCTCTTTCGGCGGCAGCCTGATTCGCCCGGAAGCTACCGGCTACGGTCTGGTGTACTTCACCGAAGCGATGCTCAAACGCCATGGCCTGGGCTTTGAAGGCATGCGCGTGGCCATCTCTGGTTCCGGTAACGTGGCGCAATTCGCCATTGAGAAAGCCATGGAGTTTGGCGCGCGAGTAGTCACCGCCTCCGACTCCAGCGGAACTGTGGTCGACGAAAGCGGATTTACCAAAGAAAAACTGGCGCGTCTGTGCGCGATCAAAGACAGCCGCGACGGCCGCGTGGCGGATTACGCCCGCGAATTTGGCCTGACCTATCTGGAAGGCCAACAGCCGTGGTCGGTTCCGGTGGATATCGCCCTGCCGTGCGCCACCCAGAACGAACTTGATGTCGATGCGGCACGTGTACTGATCGCCAACGGCGTGAAGGCTGTCGCCGAAGGGGCAAACATGCCTACCACCATCGAGGCCACCGATCTGTTCCTGGAAGCGGGTGTATTGTTCGCGCCGGGTAAAGCGGCCAACGCGGGAGGCGTAGCGACATCCGGTCTGGAAATGGCGCAGAACGCCGCACGTCTGGGCTGGAAAGCGGAGAAAGTGGATGCACGCCTGCACCACATCATGCTGGATATTCACCATGCCTGCGTCGAGTACGGCGGCGAAAGCAAGCAAACCAACTACGTACGTGGCGCCAACATCGCGGGATTCGTGAAAGTTGCCGACGCGATGTTGGGCCAGGGTGTGATTTAATTCAGATCTATTGTTCCCGTCGGCTTGATGCGGCACACATGCCTTATCCAGCCTAAGAGCGCATTACAGGCCCGCCTCTTCAGATGGCGGGCTTTTTTTCGCCGTGCGTTTACGCGGCGCGCTCTTTTTCTTGTCACCACCACTACTACCCGGTGCGGCAATACCACGGAAGCGTCGTACCGGCGTGCTGCGCGCCTGATCGATAAGTTGATACAGCGTCCCCACCAACGGCTGCATGAAATCCTGATATCGACACTGCTTTTCGCTGATTTGGGTCAGGATCGATTCCCAGTGCGCGGTCATATCCGGGCGCGTCGCCATTTCAGGCAGCGAATGAAACAGCGCTTTTCCGGCATCGGTAGAATGGATATAGCGCCCCTTCTTCACCAGGAAACCACGCTTAAACAGCAGCTCGATAATCCCGGCGCGCGTCGCTTCCGTTCCCAGTCCGTCCGTTGCGCGCAGGATCTTTTTCAGATCTTTATCCTGCACAAAGCGCGCGATTCCGGTCATCGCTGACAGCAGCGTGGCATCGGTAAAGTGCCGCGGAGGTTGGGTCTGTCGTTCAACCACTTCGCCTTTTTCGCACAGCAGTTCGTCGTCTTTTGCCACCACCGGCAGCGGCGTCCCGTCGTTATCTTCGTCGCGCTCTTTGTTGCCTAGCAGCGTACGCCATCCAGCTTCAGCCAGAAAACGGGCTTTGGCGACAAACTTACCTTTCGCGATATCCAGCTCAATAACGCACTTCCTGAATACCGCATCCGCGCAAAACTGCATCAGATATTGACGGGCAATCAGGTTGTATATCTTCGCTTCATTATCGTTCAGGTTGATGGACGAACTGCGCGCGGTTGGAATGATGGCGTGGTGGGCATCCACTTTTTTATCATCCCAACAGCGGTTTCGCGTATCGGGATTGACCGCCGGTTGCGGAAGCAGATCCGGCGCATGGACGCTAATCGCGTTCAGCACCGCGTGACGTCCGGCAAAGTGTTCTTCCGGCAGATAACGGCTATCCGAACGCGGATAGGTGATCAGTTTATGGGTTTCATACAGCTTCTGGCAGATATCCAGAACGTTTTGCGCACTTAAGCCAAAGCGTTTCGCCGCTTCAATCTGCAACGCCGACAGCGAAAACGGCAGCGGCGCGGATTCTGATTCCCGTTTATCGTTATAGCTGGTGACGATCGCCGGCTGACCGTTAATGCGATTTACCACGTGTTCAGCCAACGTGCGGTTTAGCAAGCGCCCTTCTTCATCCTGATACGGCTCACACGCTTCGCTCGGCTGCCAGATAGCGGTAAACCGCTCATCGGCGGGCGTCACGATATGCGCTTTCACCTCGAAGAAGTCTTTGGCAACGAAGTTTTCAATCTCTTCATCGCGGCGCACAACCAGTCCGAGCACCGGCGTTTGCACGCGCCCGACCGAAAGTACGCCCTGATAGCCCGCGTTACGCCCCAGAATGGTATAAGCGCGCGTCATGTTGATACCGTACAGCCAGTCCGCCCGCGCTCGCGCCAGTGCCGACACGCAAAGGGGGATGAACTCACTGTTGGCGCGCAGACGCTCAATCGCCCGCTCGACGGCCTGCGGGTTGAGGTCGTTAATCAGGCAGCGTTGCACCTGCTGGCGCTTTTCAGGGGCCAGTTGCAGGTAATCCAGCACTTCATCCACCAGCAGCTGTCCTTCACGATCGGGGTCACCTGCGTGAATGACTTCACTGGCCTCATGCAAAAATCGCTTAATAACGTTGAGCTGTTTGGTCACCGAGGGACGCGGCTGCAGTTGCCACTTTTCCGGGACAATCGGCAGATCAACCAGACTCCAGCGAGCATAACGACTGTCGTAGGCATCTGGCTGCGCCTGCTCAAGCAGGTGACCAATACACCAGGTCACCACTTGCCCGTTTCCGCATTCGATAAAACCGTCACCTTTGCGATGCGGCTTCGGCAGCACATCGGCGATAGCGCGCGCCAGACTCGGTTTTTCGGCAATAAACAACCGCATCGAGTTAACGGATCTCAACCATGGCGCGACCGCCACGAGCTTCCACTAACTCACCAATGGCGGTGAGGTCGATGCCAAACTGCGCCGCTGCCGCTTTAACTTCGGCTTCAGCTTCCGGCGTTACCGCTAACAGCAGACCACCGGAAGTTTGCGGATCGCAGAGCAGATCGCGAACCGACTGCGGCATTTCCCCCATCAGGTGTCCGTAGCTGGCAAAGTTACGCTGGGTACCGCCCGGCACCGCGCCCTGCGCGATGTATTCTTCAACACCTGGCAGCTTAGGAATTGCCTGGTAGACGATCTGCGCCTGAACGCCGGCCCCCTGACACATCTCGCTCAGATGCCCCAGCAGCCCAAAACCGGTAACGTCGGTCATGGCTTTCACGCCGTCGATATCGGCAAATGCCGCCCCGGCAATGTTCATCCGGCACATCACTTCCGTCGCCAGCCCTTTGTGCTCGTCCTTCAGCAGCGATTTTTTCTCTGCGGTGGTCAGGACACCAATACCCAGAGGCTTGGTCAAAAACAGCTTGCATCCCGCCTCGGCGGTGCTGTTTTTCTTCACGCGTTCAGTTGGAACAACGCCGGTTACCGCAAGACCAAAGATAGGCTCAGGGGCATCGATAGAGTGCCCCCCCGCCAGCGCGATACCCGCCTGACGGCAGGCAAAGCGTCCGCCTTCGGTTACTTCGCGGGCGATTTCCGGCGCCAGCTTATCAAGCGGCCAACCCAGGATAGCAATTGCCATAATCGGTTTGCCGCCCATGGCGAAAATATCGCTGATGGCGTTGGTGGCGGCGATGCGGCCAAAATCAAACGGATTATCGACAATCGGCATAAAGAAATCGGTGGTGCTGATTACGCTGGTGCCGTTCCCCAGATCGTATACAGCCGCGTCGTCGCGGGTCTCATTACCCACCAGTAAGTTTGGATCAATAAACTTCGCCTGCTCGCTGTGCAGGATGGTTTCCAGCACTTTCGGGGAAATTTTACAACCACAACCGGCTCCGTGGCTGTATTGCGTTAAACGAATAGCTTGCTCGCTCATGGACATCTCCTGTCATTGCAATCCGGATATGGTAGCGCTCATTCCATGATGTGGTAAGAGTGACTGTCTGAATTCGGGTGCCTTTGCTCATAATCCAGACAGTTTTGCCGTTGATATCAGAAATAACGGACGAATGCGCTCGGATCGGCAAGGGTAATCGTCGTGGATGCTTTCAACTGTGGTGTGCCCAGATAGAGAAAACCGACGATTTTATCTTGTGGGCGACAGTCAAACGCTTCGCGGACGACCTCACTTTCGGTTAATGCGCCACTGCGCCAGATACCGCCAAAGCCCTGGGCAATGGCAGCCATCTGCATGGCCATCACCGCACAACCGGCAGACATTTCCTGTTCCCATAGCGGAACCTTGTCGTTTGCTTCACATTTCGCCACCACGGTAATAATCAGCGGTGCGCGAAACGGCGCGCTGCGCGCTTTTTCCTGGGCCTTCTCATCGCTGCCAGATGCAATAGCGCCTTTTTCAAGCACGGCGGCAAAGCGTTCACGCCCTTCGCCCTCAATGACAAAGAATTGCCACGGTTGCAGCGTTTTGTGGTCTGGCGCGCGCAATCCCGCACGCAGAATATTTTGCAGTTGTTCTCCTGCCGGGGCCGGTTCGACGAGACGAGAGGCGCTACGACGGGTCATAAGTAATTCGAGTGCATCCATTTGCTTAACTCCAACAATGAAATTTGTTCACAAAATTAACACGTGAGCGGATTTTGTTACAGCACAGGCGGTGATTCCTGCTGACAAGTGCCTGTCGGGTCATTACGATAGCCTCATCTTATCGCCTTTCTCCGGGATTTCGGGGTGGCGTGTTGTTAATTGGTAGGGAGAATACATGCGAACCCTGTGGCGATTTATTGCCGGATTTTTTAAATGGACATGGCGATTACTCAATTTCGTCCGTGAATTTGTGCTTAACCTGTTCTTCATCTTTTTGGTGCTGGTTGGCGTGGGCATCTGGATGCAGGTCAGCAGCAGCAACACCAGCGAACACGCTGAGCGAGGCGCGCTGCTGCTGGATATTTCCGGGGTGATTGTCGATAAGCCTTCGAGCACCAGTCGTTTAAGCGTTATTGGCCGTCAGCTGTTTGGCGCCAGTTCCGATCGTCTGCAGGAAAACTCCCTGTTCGATATCGTGAATACGATTCGCCAGGCAAAAGATGATCGCAACATCACCGGCATCGTGATGGATCTGAAAAATTTTGCCGGGGCAGACCAGCCTTCCATGCAGTATATCGGCAAAGCACTGCGGGAATTCCGCGACAGCGGTAAACCGGTCTTTGCCGTGGGCGATAACTTCAGCCAGGGGCAGTATTACCTCGCCAGTTTTGCTAACAAAATTTACCTCTCTCCGCAGGGTTCCGTTGATCTGCACGGCTTTGCCACCAACGGTCTGTACTACAAGTCCCTGCTCGATAAGCTGAAAGTTTCCACGCACGTATTCCGCGTCGGGACCTATAAGTCTGCCGTAGAACCGTTTATCCGCGATGATATG
Source organism: Citrobacter sp. RHBSTW-00599 (assembly GCF_013784065.1). Classification (NCBI taxonomy): domain Bacteria; kingdom Pseudomonadati; phylum Pseudomonadota; class Gammaproteobacteria; order Enterobacterales; family Enterobacteriaceae; genus Citrobacter; species Citrobacter sp. RHBSTW-00599. Next base: position 2,980,339 of record NZ_CP056717.1, read on the forward strand.
TCTCCTGCCGCGCGTGAAGCCGACAGTCGTTGGATCGGCGAGCTGTGGCAGAACTATCTCGACACGGTCGCCGCCAACCGCCAGATCCCAGCTCAACAGGTGTTCCCAGGCGCACAGGCGATGCTGGACGGTTTGACGAAGGTCGATGGAGATACGGCGAAATATGCGCTCGACAACAAACTGGTGGATGCACTCGCCTCCAGCGCCGAAGTCGAAAAAATGCTGACCAAACAGTTTGGCTGGAGCAAAGCGGATAAAAACTATCGCGCCGTCAGCTATTACGATTATTCGCTGAAAACGCCAGCGGATACCGGAGACAGCATTGGCGTTATCTTTGCGAACGGCGCGATTATGGACGGTGAAGAAACCCCAGGAAATGTGGGGGGCGACACCACTGCCGCACAAATCCGCGAAGCGCGTCTCGATCCGAAAGTGAAAGCTATTGTTCTGCGCGTGAACAGTCCTGGTGGCAGCGTCAGCGCCTCGGAAGTCATTCGTGCTGAGCTGGCTGCGGCAAAAGCGGCGGGTAAACCGGTTGTCGTGTCTATGGGTGGCATGGCGGCCTCCGGTGGCTACTGGATCTCCACCCCAGCCAGTTACATTGTGGCGAACCCCAGCACGTTGACCGGTTCAATCGGGATCTTTGGTGTGATCAACACCGTAGAAAACAGCCTGGATTCCATTGGTGTACATACCGATGGCGTGGCCACTTCCCCGCTGGCGGATATCTCCATCACCAAAGCGTTACCGCCTGAAGTGCAGCAAATGATGCAATTGAGCATTGAAAATGGCTATAAGCGCTTTATCACGCTGGTCGCGGATGCACGTAAGACAACCCCTGAGCAGATTGACAAAATCGCGCAGGGTCACGTCTGGACCGGTCAGGATGCGAAAGCCAACGGACTGGTAGACAGCCTCGGTGATTTTGACGACGCCATCGCGAAAGCGGCTGAGCTTGCCAAGCTGAAACAGTGGCACATTGCGTATTATCAGGATGAACCGACATTCGTCGATATGGTAATGGACAGCATGTCAGGCTCCGTTCGCGCCATGCTGCCCGAAGCTATTCAGGCCATGCTCCCGGCGCCGCTTGCTTCTGCGGCCAGTGCAGTTAAAGCGGAAAGCGATAAGCTGGCCGCGTTTAACGATCCGCAAAACCGATATGCGTTTTGCCTGACCTGCGCCAACGTTCGCTAACAATTGCCCCCTCTTCGGGATGAAGAGGGGTTTTCATTGAGACAGAAGAAAAGTCATGCAAAAGAAATCGATTTACGTTGCCTATACCGGCGGTACCATTGGTATGCAGCGCTCAGAACAGGGTTATATTCCTGTTTCTGGTCATCTCCAGCGTCAACTGGCATTGATGCCTGAATTCCACCGCCCGGAGATGCCAGACTTCACCATCCACGAATACGTCCCGTTGATGGATTCCTCCGACATGACGCCGGAAGACTGGCAGCATATTGCGGAAGACATTAAAGCACACTACGACGATTACGATGGTTTTGTCATTCTGCACGGCACCGACACCATGGCGTTTACGGCTTCAGCGCTCTCTTTTATGTTGGAGAACCTGGGTAAACCGGTAATCGTGACAGGGTCACAAATTCCGCTGGCAGAGCTGCGTTCAGACGGGCAAATCAACCTGCTCAATGCGCTGTACGTTGCGGCAAATTACCCGATCAATGAAGTTACCTTGTTTTTCAACAATCGACTGTTTCGCGGCAACCGTACCACTAAAGCGCACGCCGATGGCTTTGACGCCTTTGCCTCACCCAACCTTGCGCCGCTACTGGAAGCCGGGATCCACATCCGTCGACTGGGAACTCCGCCAGCACCGCACGGCGCAGGTGAACTGATTGTTCATCCTATTACTCCACAACCGATTGGCGTAGTCACCATTTACCCAGGTATCTCCGCTGATGTGGTGCGTAACTTCCTGCGCCAGCCGGTAAAAGCGTTAATTTTGCGCTCCTACGGCGTGGGCAATGCACCGCAAAATAAAGAGTTTCTGCAAGAACTTGAAGATGCGAGCTCGCGGGGCATTGTGGTGGTGAACCTGACCCAGTGTATGTCCGGCAAGGTAAACATGGGTGGCTATGCGACGGGTAATGCCCTCGCCCACGCTGGCGTGATTGGCGGCGCGGATATGACCGTCGAAGCCACGCTCACCAAATTGCATTATTTACTCAGTCAGGGACTGGATGTGCAGAGCATTCGTGAAGCAATGACGCAAAATCTGCGCGGCGAGCTCACCCCGGACGAATAAAGGAGTCTATGCCCATGGCCCGAGCCTTACTGTTGGTCGATTTACAAAATGACTTTTGTGCCGGCGGCGCTCTCGCTGTTCCGCAAGGCGACAGCACAATCGAGATTGCCAACCGTCTGATTGACTGGTGCGCCCTACGCGGCGACACGGTTGTTGCCAGTCTGGACTGGCATCCGGCTAATCACGGTAGTTTTGCTAGCCAGCATCAGGTCGCCCCCTACAGTCAGGGACAACTGGATGGTCTGGCGCAAACGTTCTGGCCCGATCATTGCGTGCAAAACAGCGAAGGGGCGGCCCTGCATCCGCTGCTGAACCAGCGTGCAATAGCGAAAACCTTCACCAAAGGCGAGAACCCGCTGGTCGACAGTTACAGTGCATTTTTTGATAACGGTCGTCGTCAGGCAACCGCGCTGAACGCCTGGCTGCTCGAACACCGTATTGCTGAGCTTATTATCATGGGTCTGGCTAGCGACTATTGCGTTAAATTCACCGCTCTGGATGCGCTCGATCTTGGTTATACCGTCAGCGTTATTACCGACGGCTGCCGTGGCGTCAATATTCAACCCCAGGACAGTGCAGAGGCGTTTATGGAAATGGCCGCAGCGGGCGCAACGCTGTATACGCTTGATGACTGGCTGGAAACCCATCGCTAATACTTTAAAACGCCTTATCCGGCCTATTGAATTTGTGCATGTATGCAAATCTGTAGGCCAGAAAAGGGACTTGCGTCAACACTCAGTAATGTTTGCCCCAACCGATACAACCTACCAGAAATGGTTTGCCGCTTCGCCAACATGACGTGAACACCTTCGCATTTTTCCTGTTATGAAACTGTTAACCTGCAGGTGCTGTTTTTTTCGCCACGCCATTTCCGTGGCGTGTTTGCTTGTTTAAATGTCAAAGAGGAACACCGATGAAACTATTGCCTTTGTTGGCAGCATTACCCCTGCTTTGCGCCAGCGTTGTTTCCGCCAGTTCACTGATGTCAGTTGGCTACTTCAATGGTGGCGGCGACGTCACTGCCGGTCCTGGTGGTGACATCAATAAACTGGATGTTCGTCAGATAACCCATCTCAACTATTCGTTTGGCCTTGTCTACAACAACGAAAAAGACGAGACCAATGACGCCTTAAAAGACGCCAGTAAGCTGCATCAGATTTGGCTTTCACCGAAAGTGCAGGATGATTTACTGAAAATTCCACAGCTGCGTAAACAGAATCCGAACCTGAAAGTATTGCTTTCCGTCGGTGGTTGGGGGGCTCGTGGATTCTCCGGCGCGGCAGCAACGAAAGAATCGCGCGCGGTGTTTATTCAGTCTGCTCAGGAGATAATTGCGAAATATGGCCTTGATGGCATCGACCTCGACTGGGAATATCCGGTCAACGGCGCCTGGGGACTGGTCGAAAGTCAACCGGCCGACCGAGCTAACTTTACCGCGCTGTTAAAAGAGCTCCGCGCCGCATTGGGGCATAAAAAACTACTGACCATCGCCGTGGGCGCAAATGCGGAAAGCCCGAAAAGCTGGGTGGATGTGAAAGCCATTACGCCGTCGCTCGACTACATAAACCTGATGACCTATGACATGGCTTACGGTACGCAGTATTTCAACTCGAACCTGTACGATTCGACACAATGGCCGACAGTCGCCGCGGCGGATAAGTACAGCGCTGATTTTGTGGTCAACAACTATCTTGCTGCCGGTCTAAAAGCGAGTCAGATGAACCTGGGCATTGGTTTTTATGGTCGCGTACCGAAACGCGCTGTTGAGCCTGGCATTGACTGGAGCAAACCTGACGCACAGAAAAATCCTGTTACCCAGCCCTATTTCGGGCCCGCGCAAATTGAATTGTTCAAATCACTGGGCGTCGATCTGAGCAAAGATACCTATGTGAAGTACAACGACATTGTGGCGAAATTGATCAACGATCCGCAAAAGCGCTTTAGCCAGCATTGGGATGATGAAGCAAAAGTGCCGTGGCTGTCAGTGCAGTCTGTGGAGGGAAAAGCGCTCTTTGCCATCTCTTATGAAAACCCGCGCTCGGTAGCGATCAAGGCTGACTACATCAAGAGCAAGGGGCTGGGAGGCGCCATGTTCTGGGAATACGGTGCGGATGACCAAAACCAGTTGGCTAAGCAGTTAGCCGATTCGTTAGGCATCAAACACTGATCCCAACGCCTGACACAATAGGTTATGATTATCGCATTCTGCTGCGCCAGCTTTTGGCGCAGCTTTTCATTTTCTACTGGAGGCATGAGCTTTATGGCTTTTATCCCTAAAAATTACGCCCGTCTGGAAGTCGGTTACCGGGAAAAGGCGCTTAAACTCTTCCCCTGGGTCTGCGGACGTTGTTCCCGTGAGTTCGTGTATTCAAATTTGCGCGAATTGACGGTACACCATATCGATCACGATCACTCCAATAACCCGGAAGATGGTAGCAACTGGGAAATGTTGTGCCTGTACTGCCACGATCACGAACATTCCAAATATACGGAAGCGGACCAGTATGGTTCAACGGTGGTTGCAGGCGAAGATGCACAGAAAGCGGTGGGCGAAGCGAAATATAATCCGTTCGCCGATCTGAAGGCGATGATGAACAAGAAATAACTTCAACTGCGGGCCCGACATAGATGTTTGCCGGGCCTGAGTAATCAGGATTTAAACGTCGCAATGGGTTCGGGCGTAATACCAAACTCCACTTTCAACTGCTGCTTACTCTTCATCACCATCTCACCGTTGGTATCAATCGTCATATGCTGCGCGTCAATATTGTTTCGCGCCTGCCATAACATCACCAGCTGTAAGCAGTTCTCTTTTTGTTCTGCCGTTAGCGCCACGCCATCCGGCCATTTTCCGAGTTCAACGGCAGTTGATAAGCGCTGATAAACTTCCGGCGTCATGCTGTTGATCATCTCATCAAGATTCATGTTAAATCCACTCTCCGTAGAATAATTTGCTGAATCGTTTCTTCAGCCTTTGGTCTGCTCACCGTTTTCACCATCGGTGAAGTTCAAAGACGCTGAGTTAACGCAGTAACGTTCACCGGTAGGTTGCGGACCATCCGGGAAGACGTGCCCCAGGTGCGCATCACAGTTACCACAGCGGATTTCAATGCGCTGCATGCCGTGTGAAGTATCTTTAATGTAACGGATAGCCTCTGCGCTGACAGGCTCGTAAAAACTGGGCCAGCCGCAGCCAGAGTCATATTTTGTCTCGGAACGAAATAGCGGTTTGTCGCAGACCAAACAGTGGTAGATGCCGTCACGCTTGTTGTGCAGCAAACGCCCGGTAAATGGCGGTTCTGTCCCGTGATTCTGCGTCACGTAGAACTGCATTTCGGTTAAATTTTTTTTTAGTTCTTCTGGAGAAGGTTGATTAGCCATTTGCTCACATCTCGCTTTATCTAAACTCACATCGCGAGACAGATTCTAACAAAACATTAACACCAGAGTGCGAACTTTTGTTCTAAACTTGATCCGTGCGAAATGGCAGCCTGCAATTCGTGATCACAATCACGTTTTTATCTTGATTGCCCTTTAAAATTCGGGCCGCCGACCCCATGTGGTTTCAAGCCCAAAGGAAGAGTGAGGCGAGTCAGTTGCGCAAAGCTTAAGCAGCAGATTGATTTGTCGCAATGATTGACACGATTCCGCTTGACGCTGCGTAAGGTTTTTGTAATTTTACAGGCAACCTTTTATTCACTAACAAATAGCTGGTGGAATATATGACTATCAAAGTAGGTATCAACGGTTTTGGCCGTATCGGTCGCATTGTTTTCCGTGCTGCTCAAGAACGCTCTGACATCGAGATCGTTGCAATCAACGACCTGTTAGACGCTGACTACATGGCTTACATGCTGAAATATGACTCCACTCACGGCCGTTTCAACGGTACCGTTGAAGTGAAAGACGGTCATCTGATCGTGAACGGTAAAAAAATCCGTGTTACCGCTGAACGTGATCCGGCTAACCTGAAATGGGACGAAGTTGGTGTTGACGTAGTAGCTGAAGCTACTGGCCTGTTCCTGACAGATGAAACCGCTCGTAAGCACATCACTGCTGGCGCGAAAAAAGTGGTTCTGACTGGTCCGTCCAAAGATAACACTCCGATGTTTGTTAAAGGCGCTAACTTTGACAAATACGAAGGTCAGGACATCGTTTCTAACGCTTCCTGCACCACTAACTGCCTGGCTCCGCTGGCTAAAGTTATCAACGACAACTTCGGCATCATCGAAGGTCTGATGACTACTGTTCACGCGACCACCGCTACTCAGAAAACCGTTGATGGCCCGTCTCACAAAGACTGGCGCGGCGGCCGCGGCGCATCCCAGAACATCATCCCGTCCTCTACCGGTGCTGCTAAAGCTGTAGGTAAAGTACTGCCAGAACTGAACGGCAAACTGACTGGTATGGCGTTCCGCGTTCCTACCCCGAACGTATCTGTTGTTGACCTGACCGTTCGTCTGGAAAAAGCTGCTTCTTACGAAGAAATTAAGAAAGCAATCAAAGCTGCTTCCGAAGGCCCGATGAAAGGCGTTCTGGGTTACACCGAAGACGACGTAGTATCTACCGATTTCAACGGTGAAGTTTGCACTTCCGTGTTCGATGCTAAAGCTGGTATCGCACTGAACGACAACTTCGTGAAACTGGTATCCTGGTACGACAACGAAACCGGCTACTCCAACAAAGTTCTGGACCTGATTGCTCACATCTCCAAATAAGTTGAGATGAAACAGTAATCTGTAAGAGCGACTCAGGTCGCTCTTTTTTTTGCCTGAAGATACCCGTCATACTTCAAGTTACCGGTGTGTTGGCAATGCTCTCTCACCCGAATCACTTACTTCTGTAAGCTCATCGGGATCGTTCACTTGCCGCCGTCCTGCAACTCGAATTATTTAGGGTAAAAAAAAGGATTGCATAATGATTAATAAAATTTTTGCACTTCCGGTAATCGAACAAATTACCCCGGTCCTCTCCCGCCGCCAGCTTGATGAACTTGAGATTCTTGTGGTCGATCATCCACAGGTTAAAGCATCTTTCGCACTGCAGGGCGCACATCTTCTTTCCTGGAAACCCAACGGCGAAGAGGAAGTCCTGTGGCTAAGTAACAATACCCCGTTTAAAACCGGCGTAGCGCTGCGTGGCGGCGTACCAATTTGCTGGCCGTGGTTTGGTCCGGCTGCTCAGCAGGGCCTGCCTTCTCATGGTTTTGCCCGCAACCTGCCATGGACGCTGAAAGCGCACAATGAAGACGACAATGGCGTGGTGCTGACGTTTGAATTGCAAAGCAACGCTGAAACGCGTCAGCTATGGCCGCACGAGTTCTGCCTGCTGGCCCGTTTCAAAGTAGGTGCCACCTGTGAAATGGAACTGGAAGCCCACGGTGAATTTGAAACCACCTCTGCGCTGCATACCTATTTCAACGTCGGTGACATTGCGGCAGTAAAAGTCAGTGGACTTGGCGATCGCCTGATCGACAAAGTGAATGATGCTAAAGAAGATGTGCTGGCTGATGGTATCCAGACCTTCCCGGACCGCACCGATCGTGTCTATCTGAATCCGCAAGCGTGCAGCGTTATCCATGATGATGCGCTCAACCGCAATATCGACGTCGTCCATCACCACCATCTGAATGTCGTGGGCTGGAACCCGGGTCCGGCGCTGTCCGTTAGCATGGGCGACATGCCGGATGACGGCTATAAAACGTTTGTTTGCGTAGAGACGGCTTACGCGACCGCGCCGCAGAAAACCCGCGAAGAAAAACCATCACGCCTGGCACAAACTATCCGCGTTGCTAAACGCTAAAATTGTGTCTGTAGCCTGACGGAACTTGCGCCTTATCCGGCCTACCAAACATTGCGTTGGCCGGATAAGAAGCGTGAGCATCGCCATTCGGCAAATCAGGCCATATCCAGCGCCGTTTTACCCTTTGGCGCTGGATATGCCTTATCTAACTGCTTCAGCTCATCAACTGAGAGCGTTATCTCCAGCGCGGCGGCATTTTGTTCGACATGCGCTATGCTTGCCGCTTTTGGAATCGCCATCACGCCCGGCAGACGGATCACCCATGCCAGCAAAATCTGCGCAGCACTAACATTGTGCGCGTGCGCGATGTCGTTCACCACAGAGTGAGAAAGCAAGTCACCGCGCAATCGCCCCGCCTGAGCCAGCGGACTGTAAGCCATGACCGGCATCTGCTGCTGCTGGCACCACGGCAGTAAATCATATTCAATACCGCGCGATGCTAAATGATAAAGCACCTGGTTAGTGGCACATTCCCGCCCACCTGTGACTTGCCATAACGCCTGCATGTCATCGTAATCGAGATTAGAGACGCCCCAGCGGCGGATTTTCCCCTGCGCAATGAGTGCTTCCATGGCATCCACGGTCTCAGCAAATGAAAAACTGCCCGTCCAGTGGAGCAAATAGAGATCCAGATAATCGGTTTTTAGTCGACGCAGGCTCGCCTCACAGGCGGCAATGGCTTTCTGACCACCGGCATTCCAGGGGTATACTTTCGAGACTAAAAAAGCGCTATCACGACACCCGATTAATGCTTCACCCACTACCTCTTCCGCTGCACCATCTGCATACATTTCGGCGGTATCGATCAACCGCAGACCGAGATCCAGACCAGCCCGCAGCGCTGAAACCTCTTCCCGGCGTCGGCCAGGATCCTCGCCCATGTACCATGTTCCCTGCCCAATAGCAGGCAGCGATACCTGCTTTGTAAACATCACCTGTTTCGCTGTCATCGCGCCCTCCTGTGTTAATGCACCACAGTAAAGCAAAACAACTGGCATGTGTCCTGTTAGGGTGCACAAATTGCACCTTCTAAGATTGGAAGTTGACCGCTATGGCAACAGCAATAAAAAACCCGGGAACAAACAATGCTCCCGGGCCGAATGACAGAAAATCTTAACTGCACTGCGGTTATTTTAAGCGACCTAAATATTTCCCCTCTTTCATCGCGTTAATTTTCCCGTTTTTATAGACAATGACGGAAATCAAGCCCGCGCTATAAGACTGAGCGTCTGCATTGTTCTCATCATTTGCCGCAGCTTTGCCATTAATATAAGCAATACCATCAGCGCCACGTTTAAAGTCTACGCCCAGTTTATTCACATTCACGGGTGTGATTTTACTGGCTTGCAGCGGAGCATCAGCATCGCTGACCATCGTTTTATGTTCATGCTGTAACTGCTGACGGTAAGCCTCGCTGATGGCATAGGCTGGTGCAGCAGCAGATGTTGCGACCAGTACAGCGATAATTATTAATTTCTTCATAAGTTACACCTTAATAATTATTGTGTTTGTGGTGATGACTGGAATTAGTATCATTTGAGTTATATAAGTTTTGCGCGTTCTCCATAGCTTGTTTTTCAGCTACGGCATTGATTGTCGCCTGACGGTTTTGCTCAGCGATATAGCAGGCATCGCGGCTCACGCCCTTGCTTTCGCAAGCACTCATGCGTGAAGCCTCGGTGGAACATCCCGTCAGAATCCCACCCATCACTGCTATCATGATTAACTTTTTCATTATCTCTACCAGGTTTATTCGCAAGAAAACCACATGACATTTAATATCTGAGCCATGCAGCGTTACTGTCTTTACTTATTAAGTTGGAGTAATATCTGCAATCGCTTATTTAATGTCAATTTTAATTTTTTCAGATAAATACCTAAAAGATGTAAAATAAAAATTAACTTAATGATTTTATTTTTTTCAAATGAAAGTTAACTTTCATCGTTACACAACAATAATAAAATAGTTACCTTGCTATTTTTAGTGGCGAGAGTTTCACGATAAAATTATACCGTGATTATAAAATAGAATATTATCAATATATTGCGCAACCAGAAATCACTCTCCCAGAACAATGATTCGTGAAACTGTACAGATACTCTTCCATTCACAAACGAATAGATTTCAGTCTCATCAAACAACAGGTTTAATTTTGGTAATTGCGGCAGGAAAAATACGTTAACTATTTGTTGCGGCCGATGTAATGCCAAAACAGCACAAAAAATCAAATCACATGTTTTGGATCAATATTCATCTCTGATATGCACAAAAAAGCCCGCATCTCTGCGGGCTAGTGTTTGACACGCAGTGGCATCAGAACTTGTAGGTAACACCCGTTGAAATCAGACCCGTCCAGGATTTGTCCACCATCGGGCTGTCTGTCACTTCATCAGACAGGCGGGTATAACGCGCAGTACCGTATACGCTCCAGTTGCCCAGGAAGTTATAGTTTGCGCTGAGCTCCAGATACGGGTTCCAGGAGCTTTCAGGATCGTAGCTACGCAAGCCGCTACGGGCAGATTCATGGCGTGAAACACCATAATAGTATTCATTCTGGTTTTCACTGTTCCACTCGACACCAATCCCCGGAGTCAACGTCAAACCGCCATTGGTATAGCGGTATAACCACGCCAGATCCCATACAATACCATTGCTGTTATCCAGCGTATCGCCTGCAAGGCTGGTACGCAGGAAACCGTATTGCGTGTTGTGAATGTAAGAAAGGCCAGCCATCATGGTGCTCTTACGTTTATCCAGACTACGCAGACGGTTGTCGTCGCTGTCACCCGGTTTGAAGTACATTGGCGACCAATAGGCCATCACCGACAGCTTATCGGTATCGTCATTCCACAGGTAGTAACCACCGCCCAGACCACGGAACCAGAAGTTATCGCTTTCATAAGTCACAACCGGGACCGGGTAAACGTCACTATCGTAATCTTTGTAAGGGTGCTCAACCACACCAACGCCTGCGCCCAGCGTCAGGTTGCTCTCTGCCTGTGCGACGTTAGCGGAAGTGGCGATAAGCACGCTAAGTGCCAGAAGTTTGAGTTTGGTCACAGTCAATAATTCCTTATTTAAATGTGTAGCGGTCAAAGTTTAACCGTCAATACGCTTCAGCCCAACTATTTTACGGATTCGCCCCAGAATGTAACCCCCTAATTTCTCAGCGAGTGATGACATTTTGCTTGCAGGACAGTGAACACCGCATGAATCCTGCCCCATAGATTTACAAAAGATATGCTTTTTTTGCTGATGAGTTATTGATATGCCATTGAAATTCATTTGCGCACACAGGCAAGTTTTGCAAATGCCATCTACGCTTAATTTTAGAAGGTGTATCACCGAATACGTTGATCTCCTGACCACCACAATGGCATGAGAGTTGCTTATTTCTTCAGCAGCGACGTCGTTCAGTTTACCTCTTCAGGGGCCTCTACTATTCATATGAACGGCTCTTAACATGTGCTAAAAAAACGAAAGGACGGCATACCATGAATATATTCGATCACTATCGCCAGCGTTATGAAGCTGCCAAGGACGAAGAGTTCACGCTGCAGGAGTTTCTTACCACTTGTCGGCAAGATCGCAGCGCTTATGCCAATGCGGCAGAGCGGCTATTAATGGCTATTGGTGAGCCTGTCATGGTCGACACTGCCCACGAACCTCGTCTTTCTCGACTCTTTTCGAATCGGGTGATTGCACGATACCCTGCTTTTGAAGAGTTTTATGGCATGGAAGAGGCCATTGAGCAGATTGTTTCTTATTTGAAGCATGCGGCTCAGGGTCTGGAAGAGAAGAAGCAGATTCTGTATCTGCTGGGGCCTGTGGGAGGGGGGAAATCATCTCTTGCTGAGCGGCTGAAGTCGCTGATGCAGCGAGTACCGATTTATGTCCTGAGCGCCAACGGCGAGCGTAGCCCGGTAAACGATCATCCGTTATGCCTGTTTAACCCGCAGGAAGATGCGCAGATCCTGGAAAAAGAGTATGGGATCCCACGTCGTTATCTCGGTACGATCATGTCGCCCTGGGCTGCAAAACGTCTGCATGATTTTGGCGGGGACATTACAAAATTCCGCGTTGTCAAAGTCTGGCCGTCTATTCTGGAGCAGATCGCTATTGCCAAAACGGAGCCTGGTGATGAAAACAACCAGGATATCTCTGCGCTGGTCGGGAAAGTGGATATTCGTAAACTCGAACACCACGCCCAGAACGATCCTGATGCCTACGGTTATTCGGGCGCACTGTGCCGCTCAAACCAGGGGATTATGGAGTTCGTTGAGATGTTTAAAGCACCGATTAAAGTGCTGCATCCTCTGCTGACCGCAACCCAGGAAGGAAACTACAACGGGACAGAAGGTATCTCTGCCCTGCCGTTTAACGGAATTATTCTTGCCCACTCGAACGAGTCCGAATGGGTGACGTTCCGTAATAATAAAAACAATGAGGCGTTCCTTGACCGTGTTTACATCGTCAAAGTGCCTTATTGCCTGCGGATCTCCGAAGAGATCAAAATTTACGAAAAACTGCTTAACCACAGTGAGCTGACCCATGCGCCTTGCGCACCGGGCACGCTGGAAACGCTCTCTCGCTTTACCATTCTTTCTCGCCTGAAAGAGCCTGAGAACTCGAGCATTTACTCGAAGATGCGCGTTTACGATGGGGAAAGCCTGAAAGATACCGATCCAAAAGCGAAGTCCTATCAAGAGTATCGGGATTACGCCGGGGTCGATGAGGGAATGAACGGTCTTTCCACGCGTTTCGCGTTTAAGATCCTCTCACGCGTCTTTAACTTTGACCACGCCGAAGTGGCAGCTAACCCGGTGCATCTGTTCTACGTACTGGAGCAGCAAATCGAGCGCGAACAGTTCCCGCAGGAGCTGGCAGAACGTTACCTTGAGTTCCTGAAAGGCTATCTGATCCCGAAATATGCTGAGTTCATTGGCAAAGAGATCCAGACGGCTTATCTCGAATCCTATTCCGAATATGGACAAAACATTTTCGACCGTTATGTCACTTATGCGGATTTCTGGATTCAGGATCAGGAGTATCGCGACCCGGATACCGGTCAGTTGTTTGACCGCGAGTCGTTGAACTCAGAACTGGAGAAAATTGAGAAACCGGCGGGTATCAGTAACCCCAAAGATTTCCGTAACGAGATCGTCAACTTTGTTCTGCGTGCCAGAGCGAATAACAGCGGTCGCAATCCAAACTGGACCAGTTACGAAAAACTGCGCACGGTCATTGAGAAGAAAATGTTCTCCAATACCGAGGAGCTGCTGCCGGTCATTTCGTTCAACGCCAAAACCTCAACTGACGAGCAGAAAAAACACGACGATTTTGTCGACCGGATGATGGAAAAAGGCTACACGCGTAAGCAGGTGCGTTTACTGTGCGAATGGTATTTGCGCGTACGTAAATCGTCTTAAAATAAGTGCCCGGAGGCGCGTACGCTTGCCGGGCCTACAATACACATCCGTAGGCCGGATATGCTCAGCGCATCCGGCGTTACTGATGTAGCATAAAGTTGGCAAATGCAGTACGGGGGGCTTATGACCTGGTTTATTGACCGGCGTCTTAACGGCAAAAACAAGAGCACGGTAAACCGCCAGCGCTTCTTACGCCGTTATAAATCGCAAATTAAACAGTCGATCTCCGAGGCCATTAACAAGCGTTCGGTGACTGATGTGGATAGCGGCGAATCTGTCTCTATTCCGACTGATGATATTAGCGAACCGATGTTCCATCAGGGGCGTGGCGGCTTGCGCCATCGCGTGCATCCGGGTAACGACCATTTTGTGCAGAACGACCGCATTGAACGCCCGCAGGGCGGCGGCGGTGGTTCAGGAAGCGGACAAGGCCAGGCCAGCCAGGATGGCGAGGGTCAGGATGAGTTCGTCTTCCAGATCTCTAAAGATGAATATCTCGATCTGTTGTTCGAAGATTTAGCACTTCCTAACCTGAAGCAGAATCAGCAGCGTCAGTTAACGGAGTACAAAACGCACCGGGCAGGTTTCACCTCTAACGGCGTGCCTGCCAACATTAGCGTGGTTCGCTCCCTGCAAAACTCACTGGCGCGCCGCACAGCGATGACGGCAGGTAAGCGTCGCGAACTGCATGCGCTCGAAGCGGATCTGGAAACCATCGCAAAAAGTGAACCAGCGCAGTTGCTGGAAGAGGAACGGTTACGCAAAGAGATTGCCGAACTACGGGCAAAAATCGAACGCGTGCCGTTTATCGACACCTTTGATTTACGCTACAAGAATTATGAAAAACGGCCCGATCCTTCCAGCCAGGCAGTGATGTTCTGTCTGATGGACGTCTCCGGTTCAATGGATCAGTCGACCAAAGATATGGCCAAGCGTTTTTATATCTTGCTGTATCTGTTCTTGAGTCGGACCTACAAAAACGTGGAAGTGGTTTATATTCGCCACCATACCCAAGCGAAAGAGGTGGATGAGCACGAGTTCTTCTACTCTCAGGAAACCGGGGGAACCATTGTTTCCAGCGCGCTGAAGTTAATGGATGAAGGGGTAAAAGACCGTTACGACCCGGCCCAGTGGAACATCTATGCCGCACAGGCCTCGGACGGTGATAACTGGGCGGATGATTCCCCGTTGTGTCATGAGATTCTGGCGAAAAAACTGCTGCCGATGGTGCGATATTATAGCTATATCGAAATCACCCGCCGCGCGCACCAGACCTTGTGGCGTGAATACGAACATCTGCAATCAACGTTTGAAAACTTTGCGATGCAGCATATCCGCGACCAGGATGATATTTATCCGGTCTTTCGCGAACTGTTTCATAAGCAAAGTACAACCAGCAATAGCTAATCACATACATAAATCAGCCAGAGGTTATCTCCTCTGGTTGATTTTTATGACCTCGCGTTTCGACCACATGTTATGTCATTTAGCATTTTGTCTCAGGCTAGCCACTTCCACTTCGAGCGCGGAAATATCGCCAGAAGACAACAGCGGTTGCATTTTCACGAGCGACTCTTCCGGAAGTTGATACAAATTAAGGGCCAGTATTCGTTCAATATCCCCCACCGGCAGGCGATATTTTATTATTTTTGCCGGATTACCGCCGACTACCGCATACGGTGGCACATCTTTAGTCACCACCGCACCTGCTGCGACAACAGCGCCCTCCCCGAGCGTAACGCCTGGCATGATCATGGCGCGCATGCCTAACCAGCAACCATCATGCAACACCGTGTCACCCCGAAACTCGTAGGCATCTTTGATCGACGCCATAAAGGGATAAAGACTGATCCAGTCAAGCCGGTGCGTACTATTTCCCCCCATCAGAATAACGCTCTCAGCGCCAATGCAGACGAAATTCCCAATAATCAACTTATCCAAATGCCCAAGCGGTTCCCAGTCCCGGCTGATCTCATCACCGAGTAAATACCGCACCACCGAACGTTCGAATCCATGATCCCAGCAGTCACTGTAATAGCTATGCGTACCCTTAATAACTATATTAGGGTTGGTCACTGTCTGATGAAGGTACTCCATTCTCGACCAGTGTTTTTCTGACACTTCGCCATCCTTTTATCATTGTGTTTTAAAACACCCTACATCCTTTCCACCAGCGGATAGAAGTCTTTATTTTCTTTTTGCATACGCTCATACACTTTGCGTAGAACATTGTTGGCATCACGTCTGAATGCCTCATCATTACCTTTTAATTTACTGGCAATATTCCAGCGCCGGGAAAAAACTTCATATTCGCTGACGATATCCGTCATTTCACGTTGAAATTTTGAGCTAACCTTTCTGAGCATACTATTTCCATCCTGCTCAATATGTGGATAAAGGAACTGATATTCAGCAGACAAATGTGTTTTTATAATGGCACTCATGCTAACGATCGCAGTTGCAATTTCCTGGGCATTGGATGATACGCCTGCATGGCTCAACGTACGTAGAAATGATATTTTTTCCAGAATTTCAACATGCTGATTTTTCATTTTATCAATATTCATCCTTTTATCCTTTTATCCTTTTATCCTTTTATCCTTTTATCCTTTTATCCTTTTTTATTTTCCCTTTACGGAGCAGCAGGCAATGTAGTTTAGCTGGTGACGTTGCGAACGGAAGAAGCGAAACATTTTCAGGAACCGGCGACGATTTTCGCGTGTGCGTAAGCCGTTAAACACAATTTTAACCGCCCCAGTCAGCCCTTCATCACGAATTAATCCTCGCGGCGACATCAGCGACATATCGCCATTCTGCTGCAAGACCTGTGCAAACCCACTGTTCAGAAATAAATCGCGCCAGCCTTGTCTGGTCATCGGGCTAACGTTTGATTTCACTACCTCTACAAGCTGGCCCTGCTCGCCCGCGCCCAGTTTTTGTGCGGTGAACATAATGTCGTGAGTTAACAGACGCCCGCCGGGCTTCAATACGCGATAATATTCGGCAATTAACTTCGCCTTCGCTTTATCGGCATACATTGTCAGCATGGCTTCGTTGATCACAACGTCGAAACTGTTATCCGCAAATGGAAGGGTGTTAGCGTTAGCTGCCATAACGTGAATGTGATTTTCCAGACCATTTGCCGCCACGTTATTTCTGGCGTTTGCCAGTGCGGTTTTATCCATATCAATGGCGTATACCGTACAACCAAAACGTTGAACTAACTCTATCGCCGTCGTGGCCATGTTACACGCCACTTCCAGCACCTGGCTGTCGGGCGTCAGCAGTGACTGGCTGAACAACCACTCTGTTGCTTCAACGCCCCCCGGACGCAGACGGGTTTTGCCCAGGCTGGCTAAGAACGTATGGCCCGCTTTATCAGTCGCGCTCATCTGCTTGTCTCCTTTCTTATAAGTTGCATTATAAATACAACAATAAGAGTTAAAGGTGAAGCACGCGAATAATTTTTATTACAAAATGCCCTTCCCAGTAGCGTTAGAGCGGATGAATGCCGTGTGATAGACTGAAGTATCAGACTTACAGGGCTGTACATCATTATGCAATTGCATCATAAAGCGCTCAGGCTCTTTATCTCCGTCAGCGTAGTTGTTTTGACGTTTTCTTTTTTGGTTTATGAGCTCATTGCCAGCGATAAAGCAATGAATGCGTACATGCGCTATATCAATGAGAAAGCCGACTCGTCGTTTCTCTATGATAAGTATACTAATCAAAGTATTGCAGCCCATCTGATGCGCACATTTTCATCCCCCCAGGTACCCGCTTCTATCGAGCAACAAAAAGCACTTTGCAACTCTTTCGACAGCGTTAACGGCACTCATGGGCTCAACCTCACCCAGCATAACTACCTACCATTACACGGTACGTTGCAAACCCCCACCACAAAATGTAGCGAGAAACTTGAAGACATATTTCTACTGCCCTCTTTTGACCGGGCGGTAAACGTTAATCGTGAACAGAAAGATTACGGTCATGGTTTAGGTATGCAGGAGTATAAATTTCGATATTACGTCGATCTCAAAAATAACTACGTCTATTTCTTTGATCTGGTCGACTCGCGGAAATTTGCGATACACAACTGGTCGTTTTTGCAAAAAGGAAACCTGGGTATCAACCAGAATGATATTGACGGTATTTTCACTGGCCGCACGGTAATCTCCCGTATTTATGAAGATAACCTGACCGAGAAAAAAGTGATGAGCTTTTTAACACCGGTCTACTATGCCGGTAAGTTAAAAGGCGTGGTGATGGTGGATATTAACAAAGAGAATTTAAAGAATATTTTCTATACCAGCGACCGTCCTCTCGTCTGGCGCTATCTTAACGTGACGCTTTCGGACATCAACTCAGGTAAAGAGATACTCGTTCACCAAAGTGAGAACAACCTGTTTAGCTATGTTCACTACCAGGAGGACATGCCTGGCGGTATACGCATCACCTTATCGCTTGATTTTATGTACTTTATTGTCTCCTCCTGGAAAGTATTCGCCTTCTATCTGCTGGCGACAATACTGTTGCTGAATATGGTCAGAACGCATTTTCGGCTGTATCACAACGTCACGCGTGAAAATATCAGTGACGCGATGACCGGGCTCTACAACCGCAAAATTTTAACGCCGACGCTCGAACAGCGTTTACAGCAGTTGGTAAACGCGGGCACCCTTGTGACCTTTATCGCCATTGATTGCGATAAACTAAAAGTCATTAATGATACGCTGGGGCATAAGGAAGGCGATCGCATTATCACCATTCTGGCTAGAGCCATTCAAACCTCGATTCGCAAAAACGACTATGCCATCCGCCTCGGTGGGGATGAGTTTTGCATTATCCTCATCGATTACCCCGCTGAATTAACGCCACGTCTGCTGGAGAGGATTCGCTATAACTTACAAATTATTGCGCAAGATAGAGCAATCAGCTTCTCCGCAGGGATTTATAATATGCAGCCAAGCGACACCATTGATGATGCCTACAAAGCATCCGATGCACAGCTCTACCTGAACAAACAGAAAAAACGCGCGGATGCGTAATCATTTTTCTGACAGGATTTTCATTGTTGTACCAGGAGTAAGTCATGACGGAAGTGAACAAAGGTAACGCAACGCATCAGCGTTTAATTTCGCTGTTGTCAGAACAAGGCGCGACGTATCGCGTGGTAAGCCATGAAGCGGTCGGCAAATGTGAAGCGGTTTCTGAAATTCGCGGTACCGCACTGGGCCAGGGAGCAAAAGCGCTGGTTTGTAAGGTCAAAGGCAACGGCGTTAATCAGCATGTCCTGGCGATTCTTTCTGCCGACCAGCAGGCCGACCTGAGCCAGTTAGCCAGTCATATCGGCGGGTTAAGAGCATCACTTGCCAGCCCGGCGGAAGTCGATGCGCTGACAGGCTGTGTATTCGGCGCTATTCCACCGTTTAGCTTCCATCCAAATCTTAAGCTGGTCGCCGATCCGCTATTGTTTGAGCGTTTTAACGAAATTGCGTTCAATGCCGGAGTGCTGGAAAAATCCGTGATCATGGATACCGCAGATTACCTACGTATCGCGAAACCGGAATTACTCCCGTTCCGCCGCGTACAATAGCCGCTCGAGTCAGGTGTAAAAACGTAGCATCGTGCATTAGCCCAAAAAAAATCATAATCATTAAAAAAAGCCTGTTCCGTCACGCGTTTACGCGTACAGTAAGCAGGCTTATTTTTTCTTTTGGCAAGGAAACTACGATGTTTGATGTCACTCTGCTGATCCTGCTCGGACTGGCAGCTCTGGGCTTTGTCAGCCACAACACCACTGTCGCTGTTTCAATTCTGGTGCTGATCATTGTTCGTGTTACCCCTCTGAATACTTTCTTTCCATGGATAGAAAAACAGGGCCTGACCGTCGGGATTATAATTCTAACCATTGGCGTCATGGCGCCGATCGCCAGCGGAACGCTCCCCCCCTCCACGCTCATCCACTCCTTTGTGAACTGGAAATCACTGGTCGCTATTGCCATCGGGGTATTCGTCTCCTGGCTTGGCGGGCGCGGTGTCACGCTCATGGGCAGCCAGCCTCAGCTTGTGGCCGGTTTACTGGTGGGTACGGTACTGGGCGTGGCGCTATTTCGCGGTGTGCCGGTGGGACCGCTCATTGCGGCAGGTCTGGTGTCATTGATTGTTGGGAAGCAGTAGCCAGTCCAGCCAGATAACGGCCTGGCGTCTGTCCCAGGCCTTTTTTGAACATGGTGATAAATGCCGTGGTCGAATCGTAACCGAGCATTTGCGCAACCTGTTGCACGTTATGACCATCTATCAGCGCCTGCAACGCCAGAATCAATTGAAGCTGGTGACGCCAGCGGCGAAAACTCAACCCCGTTTCTTTAACGACCAGACGGGCGAGGTTCCGCTCACTCATCGCAAATACGCTGGCCCACTGTCCCAGCGTCTGCCACTGCGCGGGCTCCCGCGCCATCGTCGCGACCATTCTGCGGATTTTCGGGTGATCGGAAACCGGCAACTGCATTTGCTCCTGCGGCTGCTGCGGGAGTTCATCAAATAGCACTTGTGTCAGCCGCTGGGTAGACGGCTCCAGCCGTTGATCATCCGTTTTGGACGCCAGCGCCAGAATGAGCTCCCGACATAATGGGGCGATTTTCAGGGTGCAGCAGCGTTCAGGCATCACTACTGCCTGCGGCTCAATAAACAAAAAGCACAGTTGCGCCCCAACGGTAACGTGATTGCTGTGTGGAATTTCACCGGGGATCCATACCGCATATTGTGGAGGCACCATCCACATAGCATTTTCAACCTCACAGGTGATCGCGCCATGCAAGGCCAGAATCAACTGCCCCTTACGGTGCTGATGCAGCGGACTGAAGAGTTCATCTTCCCGGGCCTGAATACAAAACGCCACCGCCGCATCGTGGTAAAGGTCGGGCTCATACCCATCCAGTCTCAGTCCTAACATAAAAATGTCCGTTTTTAGCGATAAACTGTCATTTTAGCTTGATTCATCCATTGAGTAAAAACGCTAAAGTATCGCCTCGCCTGACGATATGAGAAAAAAATGACAAATATGCCTTCCTCCCGCGGCAAAAACGCAGCCTGGCTGATCGCGGGGATCCTGATGATTGCCACCACGCTGCGCGTCACCTTTACCGGAGCCGCCCCGCTGCTGGATGCAATTCGCACCGACTACGGCCTGAGTACCGCCCAGACGGGACTTCTGACCACCCTGCCGCTGCTGGCCTTCGCACTGGTATCGCCTCTGGCCGCCGCCGTTGCACGCCGTTGGGGTATCGAATGCAGCCTGTTTGCCGCAATGCTACTGATTTGCGCTGGTATTGCGATACGTTCTCTGCCCACGCCAGGTTTCCTGTTTAGCGGCACCGCTATCATTGGTTGCGGAATCGCGCTGGGAAATGTGCTGTTACCTGGGCTGATTAAGCGTGATTTTGCTCAGCATGTGGCAAAACTCACTGGCGCATACTCGCTGACTATGGGCGCAGCGGCGGCACTGGGTTCAGCTATTGTGGTTCCGCTGGCGCTGAACGGGTTTGGCTGGCGCGGTGCGCTGATGGTACTGATGGTCTTTCCGCTGCTGGCGCTGATTATCTGGTTACCCCAATGTCGCCAGACAGCCAATGCCAGTTTGAGCAACTCGCGCGCTTTGCATTCCCGCGCGATCTGGCGTTCGAGCCTTGCCTGGCAGGTGACGCTGTTTCTCGGGATCAATTCACTTATCTACTACGTGATCATTGGCTGGCTACCCGCCATTTTAATCAGCCACGGCTACAGCGAAGCGCAGGCCGGTTCGTTGCATGGTTTACTGCAACTGGCAACCGCCGCGCCGGGGTTATTGATCCCTCTCGTCCTGAACAGATTTAAGGATCAGCGCGCTATCGCCGCACTGGTTTCGTTAATGTGCGCCGTCGGCGCAGCGGGATTCGCGGTAATGCCCGGGCAGGCTTTGCTATGGACCATACTGTTTGGCTTTGGCTCAGGCGCCACAATGATCCTTGGTTTGACCTTTATTGGCCTGCGCGCAAGCTCAGCGCATCAGGCCGCGGCACTGTCCGGCATGGCACAATCCGTCGGGTATTTACTGGCTGCCTGTGGGCCACCGCTGATGGGTAAGATTCACGACCTCAATGGTAGCTGGCTGATTCCATTAGCTGGGGTCGCCGTGTTAGCGATACTGATGGCGGTGTTTGGTTTGTGCGCAGGGCGTAATCGGGAGATAGCAAGCGCATAAAGCAGCGGGCAGGTTTGAGAACAACCTGCCCGTTTTTTTATCCTCGCGCAGCGCGCAGCATTGCCTGAACTAACTGCACGGGTTTTCCCGCCAGCGCTCCACGTTCATGCTGAAAGAGTGTGCCGACAAAAAAAGGATGCGTCACCAGCTCAATGGCACGGATATCACCCGCCTCATCCCAGCCAGTCACACGAAGATCACCGCTCTCAAGCTCGGCGGCAAAATCTTCCGATACGCCATAGTTACAGTGATACCCCTCGGAGATAACACCCCGTCCGTAGGCTTTGGCAATCAGCGTATTGGCCCTCAGTTCAATATCATCCGTTTTTTCTACCAGCGAGCAGGTCAACGGTGCGATGACCATCCGCCCCGTGGTATCCGTTTCCGCATGGGCAGCATCACTCCAGCCCAGCACGTTGCGGGCATACTCCAGAATCGCATGTTGAAAACCGCCACAGGTCCCGAGGAATGGGATGCTGTTTTCACGCGCGTAGCGTATCGCGATCAGTGCGCCTTCCAGGTGCCGATATGGACTGCCAGGAACGACCCAAATAGCATCATAGCCAATCAGATCTTCACTGCTGCTAATATCAGAGGTGGTTAGCCAGTCATAATCAGCCACTAATTCCAGGACGGCAGCGGCATCATCGATAGCAAGAGGGATGGCCTGATGCGCCACAATATCAGGGCTGTAATCACCCACCAGCGCAATGCGAAGCGTATCTTTAAACGGGGAAATTTCCATTAAGCTTTCCTTATGTCCAGACAATGAGGGACAATATAAGGAGCCTCAGCCTACCGATTTTTTGTTGGTATCACAATCCCTTAAATTGGGAGTCAGGACGGGCAGAATGTTACAATTGTCACGTTTTACGATCTTATTTAACCGTAATAAAGGTGTCGAAATATATCAAAGCAGTGGATTAATGGAGCGGATGAAAAGATGAAAATTCAATGTAAACGCGTATATGACCCAGCAGAAAAAAATGATGGTTATCGCGTACTGGTCGACAGGTTGTGGCCTCGCGGGGTAAAAAAGACCGACCTTATTTTTAACGAATGGAATAAAGCGCTTACGCCATCATCTGATTTACGCAAGGCGTTCCACGCAGAATTGATTGATTTCACACACTTTTCCGAGCAATATCGCGCTGAACTCGCCCTACAGCAGCAGGAAGGAAAGCGTCTCGCAGAGATTGCCCGACAGCAAACCTTAACGCTACTGTATGCGGCGAAAAACACCCAGCAAAACCACGCGCTGGTGCTGGCTGAATGGATACGTCAATGCTAACCGGATTTCATTTGCCCGTTGTCGGATGCTCTCTGCGCCAGAGCGCCCATTCATCAATCACTTCCCCGCCCGGTAATTTGCAGTCCGACCTTACGCCTTGCGGGGTCTGCACCGCAATCAGCGAGCCGCCCTTTTGTTCGCAATATACCGAAGCCGGATTCGCCAGACCAATCTTCGGCGGTTTGGGGGCTTCGGGCTGAGTGGTACATCCCGCTAACACCAACAAGCCGGGCAAAATAATAGACGCCAGTTTCATATCGACTCCTGTTAAAAACCTTATCCCGGCAGGTTACCCCGACTTTCCATCTATCTCCATGTTTTACTGTCAGCTTTCAATTTAATGTTTAAGTTTTGAGCGGGATGGCGTGTTTCATCTTTCATCTTGATGTTCTATCATGCGGGCCACGTCAGCCCAGTCATTACTCAGGAGCATTTACACCTCATGTCGGACATGATCCTTGCCAGAGTCTCACAATCCTTAGCCACGGAGCAGTCAGTTGAGAGCCTGGTTCGGCAACTTCTGGAGATGCTGGAAGTGGTGACTGAGATGGAATCCACCTATTTAACTAAGGTCGATTTAGATGCCCGCCTGCAGCATATTTTGTATGCGCGCAATAGCAAGCAGATGCAGATCCCTGAAGGGCTGTCCGTACCCTGGGATGAGACGCTATGCAAACGCGCCATAGACGAAAACTGTCTGTACAGCGACAACGTCCCCGCTCGCTGGCCGGAGTGTACCGCCGCCCGCGCGCTGGAGATAACCACTTTCCTGAGCACGCCGGTTCATCTTCCCGACGGAACGTTTTACGGTACGCTCTGCGCCACCAGTCGCCACCAGCACACATTAAGCCAACGTGGCGAACAGGTGTTACATCTGTTTGCAGGCCTGATCGCCCAGTCAATTCAAAAAGAGTCGCTGGTTGCTCAGTTACGCGAAGCGAATGCCGCGCTGATTGCGCACTCTTACACCGATGCTCTGACCGGATTACCGAATCGGCGCGCCATTTTTGAGAATGTTGAGACTCTTTTTTCCCTTGCCCGACATCTCAGGCAGAAGATTATTTTTGCCTATATTGATTTGGATGATTTCAAATTGATCAATGACCGCTTTGGCCACGAGGTTGGCGACCAGTTTCTGATCCAGATTGGTCAGCGTCTGCTTCGCGAATGCGGTGACAATGATATCCTTGGGCGACTGGGTGGTGACGAATTTTTAGTCGTGAGCCTGTCACCGGAAGATGACAGGGATCCGCGGGACCGCCTGCAGCAGGTGAAAAATCAGCTACAACAGCAAATTTGTGGTGACTACCACCTGGGCGACATTCATCTATTTTATCCTGGCGCCAGTCTGGGCGTGGTGGAAATTAATCCGTTGGAGACTGATGTAAACTGCGCGCTTCACCTCGCAGACAGCGCAATGTACAAGGATAAAAAGCGTCAGGATAAAACCACTTTTGTCGTACATTAAGCCCTGCTATGCTAACCCGTCTTTAAATAACTCTGGCAGATAATCGTATGCGACTCGGTATTATTTTCCCCGTCATCATTTTCATTTCCGCTGTCGTTTTCTTATCCTGGTTTTTTATTGGCGGCTACGCTGCGCCGGGAGCATAACGATGAAAAAAACAACGCTTATTATGATTGGCGTGGCTATCATCGTCGTTCAGGGAACAGAATTCGGCTGGTGGTGACCTAAGAAAAAGGCCACATATTAGTGGCCTCTATTGTCTGTATGTTTACTTAGCTTTTGATTTTTCTGTAGATAAACAACACCACAATCGCACCGATCACCGCCACGGCGAAACTACCGAAGTTGAAACCATCGACTTTACCAAAACCAAAGAAGGTGCTGATCCAGCCACCCACTACCGCACCGACAACCCCTAAGATAATGGTCATAAAGAATCCGCCGCCATCTTTACCCGGCATAATCCATTTTGCCAAAATCCCAGCAATAAGACCGAAAACCACCCATGAAATAATGCCCATAATTTCCCTCGCTTATGTTTTTAAATTAACGATTCACTCGTCGTATAAAAGCATAGCATAGCGCTGAAAAATTAAAATTTGTGATCGCTATCACTTCTGTTTTTCATCTTTTTCTGATGTTTCATAAGGTTACACCGCTGACCGGCAGACTAATTTTGTCGCGCCTCGTCATTAATGTCGAATCGTCAGTCATTCTGCTTAACGCTTTGGCCGTCAGCCCCTGCTATTGCTGGGTTTTCACTTCTGGCACACTTTATGCTTAAACAGCCCGTCACTACGACACATCGTAGTCCGCGATGCGTATCGCGTGACTGCGTCTACAATTCGCGCTATTTCAGCATTTAACAGGTCTGTTATTGATGAAAAAAATCACCAGTGTATGCCCATACTGTGGGGCCGGGTGCAAGCTCAAGCTTGTTGTTGAGAATAACAAAATCATCCGCGCTGAGGCCGCAGAGGGTGTAACGAACCAAAATCAGTTATGCCTGAAAGGCTATTATGGTTGGGACTTTCTTAACGACACTCGCCTTCTGACTCCCCGTCTGACCCGCCCGATGATCCGTTATGAAAAAGGTGGAAAATTCACTCCCGTTAGCTGGGATGAAGCCATTCGCTACACCGCAAAACGCTTAACTGAAATCAAAAATACCTATGGCCCTCGTGCCATCATGACCACCGGATCTTCCCGTGGAACTGGGAATGAGACCAACTACGTGATGCAAAAATTCGCACGTGGCGTGCTCCATACCAACAATGTCGATTGCTGTGCCCGCGTCTGTCACGGCCCTTCCGTGGCCGGGTTACAGGAAACGTTAGGCAATGGCGCCATGAGCAATTCCATCAGCGACATTGAAAACTCAAAATGCCTGCTGATCTTTGGTTATAACTGTGCCGATTCACACCCAATTGTGGCCCGCCGGGTAATTAAAGCTCGCCAGAACGGCGCAAAAATCATTGTCTGCGACCCACGCCGGATTGAAACTGCCCGTATCGCTGACCAACATTTGCAGTTGAAAAACGGTTGCAATATGGCGCTGGTCAACGCGTTTGGCCATGTTCTCATCGAGGAGCAACTCTACGATCGCGAGTATGTACAAAAGCATGCGGAAGGACTGGAAACATACTGGGAAACCGTTAAGGAGTATGCGCCTGAAGACGTTGAACATTTAACCGGTGTTCCCGCACAGCAGGTTCGTCAGGCGATGCGTACATTTGCTGCGGCGCCATCGGCCACCGTGATGTGGGGGATGGGCGTCACCCAGTTTGGTCAGGCCGTTGACGTGGTTCGTGGTTTGTCGAGCCTGGCCTTGCTGACCGGAAATCTGGGACGCCCTAACGTCGGTGTTGGCCCGGTGCGCGGGCAAAATAACGTGCAGGGCGCGTGCGATATGGGGGTGCTGCCTAACCAGTTTCCAGGGTATCAGGACGTAACCGATTTCGCCGTCAGGGACAAATTTGCCACCGCATGGGGCATTGACGTTAATCAGATGGATGACAAGGTTGGAACCCGCATCACCGAAGTTCCGCATCTGGCTATCGAAGGCAAAATCAAAGCCTACTACATCATGGGAGAAGATCCGCTGCAAACCGAGGCCGATTTGGGTCTGGTCCGCGAAGGATTTAACGCGCTCGATTTTATCGTCGTGCAGGATATCTTCATGACCAAGACGGCGGAAATGGCCGATGTCCTCCTGCCTGCCACCTCATGGGGTGAACACGGTGGCGTCTTTACCTGCGCCGATCGCGGTTTCCAACGTTTTGAGAAAGCGATTGAACCCACCGGTGATGTAAAGCGTGACTGGGAGATTATCAGCCTGCTGGCCAGCGAAATGGGCTATCCAATGCAGTATCAAAATAACCAGCAAATCTGGGATGAGATGCGCGAGCTGTGTCCACTGTTCTACGGCGTGACCTATGAGAAAATGGGTGAGATGGGTCATGTTCAGTGGCCATGTCCCGATCTCGATAGTCCTGGTACGCCCTACCTTTACGCGCACAGCCAGTTTGATACCGCCAATGGCAAAGGCAAACTGTTTGCCGCACCGTGGCGAGCGCCTGCAGAAGTTCCTGATGAACAATATCCGCTGGTGCTGTGTACCGTGCGTGAGGTTGGGCACTACTCCTGCCGTTCGATGACCGGCAACTGCGCAGCGTTGCAAGCACTGGCAGACGAGCCTGGGTATGTGCAAATCAATACCCATGATGCTGAAAAATTGGGTATTCGTCATCGCGATCTGGTATGGGTCAGCTCGCGCCGCGGTAAGGTTATCAGCCGCGCGGATGTCTCCGAGCGCATCAATGCCGGAACGGTCTATATGACCTATCAATGGTGGATTGGCGCGTGTAACGAGTTAACCCAGGACAATCTCGATCCTATTTCGAAAACGCCGGAAACCAAATATTGCGCCGTAAATATTGAGCACATTACCGATCAGGGGTGGGCAGAAAAATATGCCGCACAAACGTATAGCGATATGAAGTCACGTCTGTGTGAGGCTATTGCGTAAATCACCGCCATCATCGCCTGAGTCTGGCTTTCCAGACTCAGGCCTTATCTCATGACTTCGCCAGCAGTGGTTCACTAAAGCGGATGGATGCAGCTTCCTCCTGCTTATCCCGCCGCATAAAGCCGAGGTTCATCAGAAACAATCCCGCCATAAACGGTAGTTCGTACAGTTCTTCAATCAGATCGCCATACTGAGCATTGTGCAGAAAGATGGGAGCCAGCAGACGATGATGCTCTACCGTATCGGAGATCAAAAATGCACAGGTGGTGATCGCTAACAGCCACAGAGGTAGCGGTTCATTGCGCAAGCGACGGGCAATATCCTGGCGTAAGCGCTTCGAAATCAGCACTGGCAGAATAATCATGGCAATCAATACCACTGAGATAGCCCGGAACAGGAGTTTGGGATGCTCAGGAAAATAATCGCGGCCCCAACTTGTGCTTCGGCCCAGTAATACCAGCCACCACGCTGCCGCCCAAAGCCAAAATTGCTTCTCGCCTTCGGGACGTGATAAGGGCCTGATGTAGCTGAGTGTAAATATGGCACCAAACAGCAGCCATAGCGCCTGGCCATTTTCAATCCAGCTGACGACAGTACCGTTGAGTAGCGGGAGATGCCAGTTCGCGGCGAACGGGATCGCCACGATGGCTAATCCGAGAATGATTGTGGGTAATGTAAGTCGGGTATTGAGTTTCATAAGCGCGATGTTCTGTTTTATATCTGTTTCGCGATCATAACCCCTGTGAATGATCAACTATTAGCAATCAATGCGAATCTCTTAAGGTATTCTTAAGGAATCCTTTCTGGATATTTCCCTGTTCCGCCCAGAAAAAAAACGCACTGCGCCGTCAAAGCGCAGTGCAGTTTTTAGATTAAAAACTAATATACTCAATCAGTAGCAGTGACTAATGCCTACCACCCGCAGACTTCGTGCTCATTTTCGGTATCGTACGAACGCACGGTATTGACCAGATCTTTGACCACTTCAGCTGCCACATCCGGCACCAGTAATGTCATTGGCGCCTCTGTTTCATAATCAACAGAAACACCGTTGCTGTTATTGGTCACGGTTACGGTATAGGTTGCTTTACCCATGATTTACTCCTTGCCGGTGCGCACGACTTTTCGTTGATTTGCACTCTCCATCAGAACTTCCGGGGCAACGAAAAAATCGATATTAAAGTAAGTATCGTCGGTCATCACTTCGATGTTATGCCATTTTTCCGGTGGAAAAACGCCAAACTGACCGGCTTCAATAATCATTACCTCTACTGGCTCCGGACTGTGTTCGTCTGCGTATCCGAGATATTTGACCGCCCCCTGCATAACCGAAAGTCGAGGATAAACCCCGGCTCGGGTCCCTTTATCAAGGTGGCGTTCGAAAATTCCGGCAGGCGCCGTTTCTTTGTTCCAGAATGGCGTAGAGCGTGTATGGATATGATTCTGTGGAATTTGAAGCATTTTTCTTCCCTTTTCCAGTCGACAACCAGCGAGTCATAATGAACCGCTGCTGTACACAGGGTACGCCTCAAAATATACATTTAAAATACCATTTATTGGTTATAACCCTACGATTATAAATGAAAAGCAGAGCGCAATATTAAAGGCCCGCCGCACTCAGCGGGCCGATGGCATCACGATTGAAGCGTGGCCAGACGGGCGGCAAAACCAACGAAAATCAGGCCGATAAGGGAATTACCCACTTTGGCCAGTTTCTTCTTCGTACGGATATATTGCGTCACAAACGCGCCGGAGAAAATAAGGAAGCTCAAATAGAAAAAGCTCACTATCTCAAGCGTAATAGCCAGAATAAAGAATGACAGCCCTGAATGCGGCGCATTGACATCAATAAACTGCACGAAAAACGACACATAAAACAGAATAGCTTTGGGATTGGTCAGGCTCAGGATTAATGCGCGCTTAAAAATAGCGCCAAACGGGACTTCCTCAGGCGCGGCGTCGCTTGCTTTCGATTTCAGTGTTGCATACAGGATCTTCGCGCCAAGATACAGTAAATAGAAAGCGCCAAGATAACGAACGATATTGAACAAAACGGGCGTTGTTTTAATCAATGCAGCAACACCGGCATAGGCCAAAAACATCAACACGGCATCACCAATAAACACACCGCTGGCGGCGAGATACCCCCCCTTTACTCCCCTACCGACGCTGTTTTTCAGCACAAATATCGTATTTGGCCCCGGTACCAGCACGATAAAAATAGCCCCCACCAGATACGTCCAGTAATTCAGAACTCCATACTCTGCGAACACGTTAACCTCTTCCTGAAAAAACACATGCACTTGCTGCGATACAATATGCTAACGAATGCGACAGGTGATGGAAAGAGCAGGTTATTAATTAAAAAAACCCGCCACTGGTGGCGGGTGTGTACAGATAAGGTTAGCCCAGATTAATGGTGCAGCATCTCATCCACTACTTCTTCGCCCTTCAGCTGATAAGGGTAGTAGGTAGGCCAGTTTTCCATCTCCTCAAGCAAGGCAGCCTGCGAGGTATTTCCCATAAAGATATGGAAGTGGCTCGATTTACGCGGCGCGATAATATGATCGCTGAATTGCACGTATTTAGGCGCTTTGCTGTCAGCGGCTTTACACTCAAACAGATACCGTACACCTTTCTTGCCTGATTTATAGTGCAAGATTTTATACCCGGCATAATCGTATTTGCACGATGCGACCTGATTACCGGTGTGAAATTCCATCACGCCATCTTCGATGCCGATGGTGTCTACATTGGTTGCATAGCCTGTACGGTAATAAGCTTTAATTTGTTCTGCCGTTTTGCTTTTATCTTTCTCCGCTTTCTTTTTGAAAACCGGATCAAGTTCGCCACTGACCAGATACGGATAGACAGATTGCCACATGCCATCCCAGTCGGACAGCGCCCGGTTCTGCACCTGGTTATCATCAAATACCCCTTCCGACGCCTTTTGTTCTACTTCACTCATCGGCGCACCATGGGAATGATGACCATGCGCCAAAACCTGCCCACTGACTAAAAGCATCCCCAGAGCGATTGTCAGTTTGTTAAAACGAATAGCCAAAATTTCACCCTCAAATCGTTTGCGAGTGAATTGTTATAATATAACGTAACAATTTAATCAATAGACATTACTGCACGTTATTGCCTCACGCTTCAATGAGTTTTCTGGAGCAAATCTGCTCAAGCAGAGCCTGCTGATGGCTGATAATGAGCATACCTAATGGCCGACGCTGGCACTCTTCAAGCAGCAATACCCAGATATCTTTTTGAATGGAAGGATCGAGCTGGGCGGTAATTTCATCGGCAATAAGAAAACGTGTCCGCGGATCCAGCGCGCGAAGTAAAGCAATTCGCGCCAGTTCACCGCCAGAAAGCTGTCCGGGACGGCGGGTTAACCACTCAGGGTTGATGTGAAGACGGGTAAGCAGTTCAGCATCAGGTCGCCAGGCATCATAAACCGCATCGCCGGTGCTGCGCCGCGGATTAAAGGTTAATTCCGGATGCTGTGGCACCAGTTGCACCGGGCAATACTGGTGCATTGGCAGCGGTTGGTCATCAACCAGAATGTCACCCGAGGTCGGTTTTTGCCAGCCCGCCAGTATGCGCCCCAACGTTGTTTTGCCGGTTCCGCTGGGTGCGCAAACCCCAATGCGTTCTCCGGGGCGCAGAGAGAAGGTCAGATTTTGCCAAAGCACCTTTCCTCCCTGACAAATCGTCACCTCACGACAGCACAGCATCGCGCTCTCCAAAAAGTTGATTTCTTTCAGGCAGCGCCCGCCATTGGCGTTGCAGATGCTCGCTGATCTCTCCGCGTAACAGCTGTTCCCGGCTGACGTTATCCGACACCCTTCCCTGATGCAGCGCGACAATGCGGTCCGCGTGGCGAGCGGCCAGCGTGAGGTCGTGCGTTACCCATAAAACGCCAGCCCCTTGCTCACATTGCTCACGTAGCTGTTCAAGCAGTTGATTAGCCAGCGGTGCATCAAGCCAGGCGGTAATTTCATCCGCCAGAATATAGCGAGCCTGACTCAGCGACGCGTGACAGGCCAGAACACGTTTCGCCATCCCCCCTGAAAGCTGGCGTGGGAAGGCATCTAATACGCGACTTTCCAGTTGGCTACGCTGGAGCAATCGTTCAATTTTTCCGGCATTCCAGGCCTGGCCGGAGAGCTGACTTGCCCTGCGCAGATGCTTTTCAATCGAGAGCAGCGGGTTAAGCGCCTGAACGCCTTGCGGGACATAGCTGAAAGTATTACCACGACATTTGCGAATATCATCACTGTCCAGCGTTTTCCCCTCCAGGGTGATGGAGCCGTTGAAACGCAAATTGTCCGGTAAGAGATCAAGCAGACATTGCAGCAACAGGCTTTTACCTTCCCCACTACCCCCAACTAACGCCACCATCTGACCAGGCGCTACGTCGAAAGAGATATCCTGCAACAGCGAAGACCAGTTTCTCGCGCCGTACCAGCGATAACGCGCCACGTCCAGCGAGACCTGTCTTAAACTCAACATGCGTCACCTCGTAACCATAAACGATGCACTGCCCTTGCGAGCTGATCGAATAACATAACCAGACTGAATAGCATCAGCCCGGGAAACAGCACTAACCACCAGTCGCCATGACTGATAAACCTCAGCGCATCAGCCAGCAACAGGCCCAGCGATGGTTCATGCGGCGCCAGCCCAAAACCGAGGAAGCTCAACGCCGCGCTGTGCAACACCGCGTGGGGAAACATCAGCAAGGTTCCCGTTAACCACTGGGGTAACAATGCCGGGAGATAGTGATGCCGCCAGCAGTAAAAATGTCCGTGTCCCAGACGCCAGGTCAATGTTAGATAGTCACTGTGGGCCACGCGCTGCGCTTCGGCACGCAGGATTAGCGCCAGACGCGGCCAGTGGGTCAACGCAACCGCCATAATCACCCCATTCTTTCCGCCACCCAGAGTGAAACAGATCAATATGAGCAACAGCAGATGCGGCATTGACAGCATGGCATCGGTAATCAGACGCATTAGTACATCCAGACGCGGATGTATACGTGAAACCGCCGCCATCAGTAATGCGATGAAGCCGCTGCACAACGCCGCGCCAATACCAATTTGCAGACTGGTTAACGCGCCCTGAAAGCAACGAATCCACAGATCGCGACCGAGGTTATCGGTGCCAAACCAATACAGCGCATCAGGCGGTAAATGACGGGCAAGCAGATTAACGCTCAATGGGTTATCCAGCGTCGCTGCGCCATACACCGCAATGCCTAGCAGGCAGCTAAAAGAGAGCAGAAGACGAATCAGCGTCGGCGTCGGATTATAGAGCATCAGGTCGCTCCAGAGCACGGTTCAACACATGGACAAGCCAGGTAGACAGCGAGTTGCCAATGAACACTAACACGGTACTGAACAACACAATTCCCATCAGTAACGGCAGATCGCCGCGTAATCCGGCATCAATAGTGGCCTGTCCCAGTCCCGGATAAGCAAAAACTTTTTCCGCTAGCAGTGCGCCGCCCAGCAGTTCTCCCAGCGAGGCGAACTGCAGGCACAGCGCGGGCGTGATAGCGTGGCGCAGAACCTGATGACGCAACAGCGACCAGCCTTTATCTCCCTGAGAACGCGCAAAACGGACAAAATCGCTTTTCATCACGCTGGCGATACTTTCCCGCGTATGAAGTGTAATTTGGCCAAGTCCCAATAAACTTAGCGCGCAAACGGGCAGCACTAAATGGCGCAGACGCTCAGCCAGCGTGGCCATATCACCACTGTTGCCCGGCTCCCACGCGCAGCAGACCGGAAATACCGGCCAGCGCACGGCAAATAACGCCAGCAGCAGCATGCCAATCCAGAAGGTCGGCAACGACGAAAGCAGATAGCTGAGTCGACAGATTGCTTTATCCGGCCAGCGATTCAGATAACGACCCGCGACAAACCCCATTGCCGTTCCCAGTATGCCGGAGAGCAGCCACGCGCCGCCAAGCAAGGCAAACGAAGTCGCAAAGCGCTCCTTGATTACGCTGGCAACCGGTGCATTAAACAACATTGAGTAGCCGAGATCGCCCTGCAATACACGTATAAACCAGTGACCAAAACGCTCCCATAACGGCTGGTCTAATCCCCAGCGAGCAGCGATACGCGCATATTGTTCCGGCGGCACGTGCAGGAGATCGTTGCCAATATAGGCGCGAATCGGATCGACAGGAGAAAAGCTGAGCAGCATAAAAGTGCCAGCCGCAACCAGCACTAATAACACTATCAGCCGTAGAAAATGGCCTACAACAGACTTCATCAACGGCAGGTCCAGGTCCATTCATCCAGATTATTGAGCAGGGACCAGCTACCGTGGATCTCCGGCGCGCCTTTGCCTAAGTCAATACACGGATTTGCCAGATAAGTGTGCTGAATGTTCAGCAGCCATGCCCAGGCGGCATCGCCCTGCACCCCAGCCCCTTGCTTGCCATCCCACTCCACCTGTTGCCAGAAAGGCAACGCTTTTTGCCAGTCCGGAGCATCAATGGCCTGTTTAAGATGTTGTTCAACGACGGGATTGCTGTAATAGCCTGGATTGTAGTATTCCACGCCCGCGGCCTGATTGCTGTAGTGATGGAAAAGCTCCATCGGATCCAGGCTTCCCCAGCCAAACAGCGTCGGATTCGCATGCATATGCCGCTCAACGGTTTCCCAGCTTCCGGATTGCAGCGAGACCTGAATACCCACGGGCTCCAGCATCGCACGTACGGCCTCGGCTAGATCCCGGCGCGTACTGTCACCGCTGGCGTACCACAGAGTCAGGCGAGCCTCTTTACCGTCTTTCACACGTACGCCATCTTTCCCCACCTTCCAGCCGGCTTCTTCCAGAATCATCCGTGCTTTTTCGCTGTCGCCATCTTTGAACGCAACTGACTGTCCCTGCCATGGCAGGCCCTGAACCGCGCTATACGCCGGAATCGCATGACCTTCCATGACCTGATCGGCAAGTTGTTTACGATCGATGGCGTAGTTGATGGCGCGTCTGATGGCGATATCAGCCGTAATATCGTTACCGATCGGATAACCATTGGCGTCTTTTTTACCCGCTGGAACCATCGGGAACACAATGCCACGATTTTCCACGCTGTCGCGTACCCAAAGCTTCAAATTCTGCTGTTGAGGCGCAACCGCCATCGAAGGCGCGATACGCACGAGTCCCAGTTGACCACTGCGCGCTGCGGCATAAGCGTTATCTTCATCAAGGAAGACAAACACCAGCTTACTGAAATCATTTTTCTTACCGGCATACCAGGGGTTCGCCTCCACGATCAGCTGTTGCCCCGGCTGAAAACTCACCAACCGATAAGGGCCCGCGCCAATCGGATTTTTGGCGAATGTTTTTTCGTCATACCGTTTTTCCGGAACAATACCCAAAGAGCCCAGCACGTTCACAAAGGTGCTCTGCGGGCTGCGCAGCGTAATTTCTACCGTGCGGTTATCTTTTAGGCTGGCATGAGTAAAGTTACCCATGTCGATTTTGCCGCCGCTCTTTGCGGCTTTATTATAGGTGAACACCACATCTTCAGCGGTTAGCGGGGAACCATCGGAGAATTTAAGGTCGGGTTTTAACGTCAACGTCCAGGTTTTGCCGTCAGCACTGGTTTCAACTTTTTCCGTCAGCAGATTACCCCAGCTCATATCTACGTTTTGTTTTAATAATGGTGCATGCAAAAGCAAATAGCTGCCATGACTCCAGCCCAGCATCGGGTCAAACCCTTCCGTTGGCTCAGGTCCAATTGCCAGCTTCAACGTCTGACCCTCGCTCACATTTTGCGCGGCGAGAAGTGGTGAGGTTAATGCGAGAGTCAATGCGCACGTAAGCAGTGCCAGCTTGCCTTTAATCATTATGTTATCCAGATTTGCGTTATTTTTATGCCGCTCAACGATTCATTGCCGTTAAACGGTCTCCTGGGGAAGGGATTATGGCGGACTGAAATGACGAAAAAAATGATGCGGCGCAGAAAAGTATGACGATTTTCTAAAATTATCATACTTTTTCTGATACTCCTAATTGAGTACCCTCTGAATCACCGAAAATAGATTAAATGTTAGCCATTCAATTAATGGCAAATTAATTACAAGCTAATGATTACAAATACTAATTATTGGTCATTTCCGCTATTTACTTAGCTAAAATTAATGACAATTTATGTATATTTATTCAAGAAAAACACCAGAAGTGATAAGTTATGTAAACATATAATGATAATTATTTTTATTATCATTCCCATCAATTATCTTACTTCCTTTGAATTTTTAACAAAGGAAGTTTGACTATGCGTTTAAAACCTGTTGCTTCTGTTGTTCTGTCCTGTTTAGGATTTTCCAGTCCCCTGGCCTTCGCTGAAGATGTTATGGTGGTAACCGCTTCCGGTTACGAAAAGAAAATCACCAACGCTGCCGCCAGCGTCTCCGTTATTTCACAGCAAGAGTTACAAACCAATAAATATAATGATCTAGGCGAAGCCTTGCGTTCTGTTGAAGGGGTGGATGTTGAAAGCAGCACTGGTAAAACCGGTGGCCTGGAGATCAGCATCCGTGGCATGCCCGCCAGTTATACCCTGATCCTGATTGACGGTATTCGTCAAAACGGCAGCAGCGATGTGACGCCAAACGGCTTCTCAGCTATGAATACCAGCTTTATGCCTCCACTGGCAGCAATCGATCATATTGAGGTTATCCGGGGCCCGATGTCGACGCTTTACGGCTCCGACGCAATCGGTGGCGTGGTGAATATCATTACCAAAAAAAGCACCGATAAATGGAGCACCTCCATCAATACCGGCGTTAACCTGCAAGAGAGTAATAAATGGGGTAACAGCACGGTCGCCAACTTCTGGTCAAGCGGCCCGTTAATCGCTGGCGTACTGGATATGCAGGTTCGGGGTAGCACCACCCAACGTCAGGGTTCCAGCGTTACCTCCCTGAGCGATACCTCCTCCACCCGCGTACCTTATCCTACCGAGTCAGAAAACTATAACATCGGCACGCGACTCGACTGGAAAACGAATGAAAGCAATACGCTATGGTTAGATCTCGACTCCGCCAGACAGCGCTATGATAACGATGACGGTCAGTTGGGTAACCTGACGGGGGGTTACGATAAAACGCTGCGCTATGAGCGTAACAAAGTCACCCTCGGCCACGATACCGCCTTAACGTTCGGCACATGGAAATCCTCCCTCGGCTGGAATGAAACTGAGAACAAAGGACGACAACTGGTCTCCTCCGCACTCACGCCAGAGAACGCAGGCCGGGCCGGTGACGCACGTGAACTGAAGAACACTAACGTCATTCTGGACTCAGTACTGCTGACGCCATTAGGTGATTCGCACCTCTTAACCCTCGGCGGGGAATATTGGGATGCGCGGATGAAAGACGGTGTGGTGCTGGCCAATACCGGCGAAACGTTCCATCAAAAAACGTGGGCAGCCTATGTAGAAGATGAATGGCATATTCTCGACTCGTTGGCCTTAACCGCAGGGACACGCTACGAGCATAACGATGTCTTTGGCGGTCATCTCAGCCCACGCGCGTATATGGTATGGGACGTATCCGACGAATGGACGCTCAAAGGCGGCGTGACGACAGGTTATAAAGCGCCATCACTGAGCCAGTTACATAACGGGATCAGCGGCGTCACCGCGCAAGGAACCGTGAATACGGTCGGTAATCCGAACCTAAAACCTGAGGAAAGTATCAGCTATGAAACCGGGCTGTATTACGAGAACGACACCGGGCTGAACGCCAACATTACCGGCTTCTATACCGAATACAAAAATAAAATTGTCTCGTATTCTATCGATGATAATACCAACAGCTATACCAACAGCGGCAAGGCAAGGACCGATGGCGTTGAATTTGCCAGCACCTTCCCTCTGTGGTCGGATGTGCTGACTTTATCCCTCAACTACACCTACACCCAGAGCAAGCAAAAAGATGGTGACAATAAAGGCGCGCCGTTAAGCTACACGCCAAAACATATGGCTAACGCTCGCCTGAACTGGCAGGCAACGGAAGATATGAATGCCTGGCTGAGCGCACGTTATCGCGGTAAAGCTCCACGCTTTACCGAAAATTACAACAACCTCAGCGCAGTACAAAAGGCCGTCTATGACGATAAAGGCGCTGATTTAAAAGCCTGGACCGTTCTCGACATGGGAATGTCTTATAAGCTGACCAAAGATCTGACGCTAAATACGGCGGTCAATAACGTGCTGGATAAAGACTTTAGCGAGGTTAAACTTTACCAGGTGGGCCGTAATAGCACCTACGCAGGAGATTACTATCAGACTGCGCAATCCACTACGGGATATGTAAACCCGGGCCGTAACTATTGGGTATCGTTAAACTACCAGTTCTGATTTAGTTTTTTCCTACCAGACGGGCTGTCAATGATAGCCCGTCTACCACTGGGTTTCATCAAATGCCCGGCACTGTTCTTTTTGCCAGCCAGCGGGGCTCCAATGTTTTTACCAGAGATAAAGCGGCAAGGAATATTTTCGTCTCCGGCAGAGAAAAAATGGCGGAATGAGAGGTAAAGCAGAACTGGGACAGAATAGTCTGGGCGAGGCTTTAATCGATAGCTTTAAATAGCCATTATGTTTTATGAGTCACGGAGCAACGGGTGCCCCGTGACAGCCATTAACTTACTTCAAATACTCTCCGCTGCGCAGCGCTTCAATACGTTTATCCAACGGCGGGTGAGTCATAAACAGCTCACTCAACGACTTGGATTTACCGTTGATGCAGAACGCCATCATGCTGGTCGCTTCCTGCGGCTCATAGCTGGTTTTCAGACGCTGCAGCGCGGCGATCATTTTCTCACGCCCCACCAGTTTTGCTGAACCGGCATCCGCATGGAATTCACGATGACGTGAGAACCACATGGTAATAATGCTCGCCAGAATACCAAACACCAGTTCCAGCACCGTCGCCACTGCGAAGTAGATCAATGGGTTGCCGTTACTGCCCTCACCCTCATCGCGGTTTCCGCCCATAAAGCCAGCGGCAATTTGCGCCAGAATACGTGAGATAAAGATAACGAAGGTGTTCACCACACCCTGAATGAGCGTCATGGTAACCATATCGCCATTAGCAATGTGGCTGATTTCATGCGCGATAACGGCTTCGGCTTCGTCCGGGCTCATGTTTTGCAACAGGCCTGTACTCACAGCCACCAGCGAAGCATCCCGGCGCGCACCGGTAGCAAACGCGTTAATATCTGGCGCATGGTAGATTGCAACCTGCGGCATAGCGATCCCAGCCTGGCGAGCCTGATTCGCTACCGTATTCATCAGCCAGCGTTCTCTTTCATTGCGAGGCTGTTCGATCACTTCCCCACCAACGGATTTTAACGCCATCCATTTGGACATCAGCAGCGAAATGAAGGAACCACCAAAACCAAACAGCAGTGCCATGATCAACAAGCCTTGAACGCTGCTTGACTGAATCCCTGTCAGGCTCAATACCAGCCCGAAAACGACCATCACAGCCAGGTTCGTCAGCAGGAAGAGCGCGATTCGCATCATAATTTTCTTTTAACCTCAATTTAACAAAACGCACTATGCGATTACCCATATCGTATGGGTCTTATGGCTATTTTCAAGCATCCATAGGTGCTAAGTCACCAGAAAGACACAACTTTACATTTTATCGTATCACACTGACGTCTTCATGCGTTTGTTAAAAAAACAGGCACAATTTCTTGTGCCTGTTGGAGGTTATTTACTGGTTGCGGGCTGTTCCGCTGGCTTTTCTTTTTCAAGATGCGCCAGGTCAAGCGCTATTTTTACCGTTTCATCCAGGTAGGGATCTGGTTCCTGGTAATCCTTCGGTAAATCGTCCAGTTTTTTCAGCGGCGGCTTACCTTCTCGCTTAAACCGATCGTTGATACGCGCCAGACGCATTGCGTCATCTTCGTTATTCTCTTTCTCACGCTGAGCGTAATTGAGAGAAGCGATGTTGCGTTTATCCTTCATCGCATTGAAACGCGCAATATCCTTCATGATGTACTGGAACTCAGGATCGTTGGCAATACGTGCATTGTGCTCTTTTAACAATTCAGGTCCGAACGGCGTCAGATTCTCTGATTTGGTGTAGGTCGCAGCATCAATGCTATCCCACGGCAGCGCGTTATCTTCAAACTTCTCACCGGTTTCCGTTTCTTCATTACCTGTCGGCATGATGATGTCCGGCGTAACGCCCTTACGCTGTGTACTGCCACCGTTTACACGGTAGAATTTCTGGATCGTATACTGAACAGAACCCAGCGCCGGCCATTCCGGACGCAGCATCTGATCATAAATACGGTTCAGAGAGCGATACTGCTGTACAGTGCCTTTCCCGAAAGTCGGTTCACCAACGATCAGCGCACGACCATAATCCTGCATTGCCGCAGCAAAAATCTCTGATGCCGAAGCACTGAAGCGATCGACTAACACTACCAGCGGGCCTTTGTAGTACACAACGCCGTCGGTATCGCTGTCTTCACGCACTTTACCGTTATTGTCACGAACCTGAACCACCGGGCCGGAAGGAATGAACAGACCGGAGAGCGAAACGGCTTCGGTCAGCGCGCCGCCACCGTTAGTGCGCAGATCGATAATGATGCTGCTGACGTTCTGTTTTTCCAGCTTCTGCAACTGAACTTTGACATCATCCGTCAGGCCAACATAGAAGCCAGGGATATCCAGTACGCCGACTTTTTCTTTGCCAACGGTTTTCACGGACATTTTCACGGCGCGGTCTTCGAGACGAATACGTTCACGCGTTAACGTGACGGTACGCGTCTTAGTACCTTTACCGGCAGGCAGGATTTCAAGGCGAACTTTGCTGCCTTTGGGTCCTTTGATCAGCGCAACAACGTCATCCAGACGCCAGCCAATCACGTCGACCATTCCCTTACCGGTCTGACCCACGCCGACAATACGGTCGCCAACGCTTATTGCTTTGCTCTTGGCTGCCGGGCCGCCCGCCACCATGGAGTTAATGACGGTGTAGTCATCATCCATTTGCAAAACCGCGCCAATACCTTCCAGAGACAGGCTCATTTCAGTATTGAACTGTTCGGTATTGCGTGGAGAGAGATAGTTAGTATGCGGGTCGATCTCACGGGCGAAAGCCGTCATCGCCAGAGAGAACACATCTTCGCTGTTGGTCTGCGCCAGACGGCGAATCGCAAACTTGTAGCGACGCGTCAGCGTTTCACGAATTTCCGCATCGGTTTTGCCGGTCAGCTTCAGGCTGAGTTCGTCAAATTTAACCTTGCCGTCCCACAGCGCGTTAAGCTCTGCTTCGCTCTTCGGCCATGGCGCTTTGCTCCGGTCGAGGTTAAAGGTGTCGGTACCGGTGAAATCCATTGGACGAGCCAGTACGCTTAAAGCGTACTGATAACGTTCAAATCGGCGTTTTTGCGCCAGATTATAGAGATCGTAAAAGACATCCAGCTTGCCGGTACGCAGTTCATCGCCAAGGACCGTTTTCTTTTTTGCATACTGTTCGATATCGCTCGCCAACAGCACGTTGTGGCTGTAGTCGAGCAGATTCAAATAGCGGTCAAAAATTTTTGCCGAAAACGCCTGATCCAGATCGAACTGGCGATAGTGCGAACGCGTAAAACGCGATGTCACACGTTCACTTACCGTCGCATGCTGGGTTTCTTCCTTTAAAACGGGGATTTGATCGGCACGCGTGATATCTTCCACAGCAAGTGCCTGGCCTGCTAATGCAAGCAGACCAGCTAACGCAGTAAGCCTAAAAAAAGTGTTCATGCCAGGCCTGGCCTCCGTTTCAGAACACCAGGTGTTCTGCGCGTACAATCAAAGACATACCCGAATTCAGCTGTACACGGACGCCATCTTTGGTGATTTCTAATACGGTGGCATCCATCGCATTATTACCTGCTTTCACCTTCAGAGACTGCCCTACCGTCAGTACTGAAATATCAGATACCGGGGTATGCTGTTCTTCACGAGGAGCACGCGGTGCTTTTGCTGCTGGTTTCTCAGCGCGAGGTTTACGCTCAGCGCCTTCTTTACGACGCGGTGCAGGACGCGGCTTACGCTCGCGACGCGGTGCGTCTTCTTTTTCACCGGCAGCAGCGGCTGCTTCGCGTTTTTTCGCCTGTTGCTCTGCACGTTGCGCCTGAACGCGGGCTTTAGCTTCTTCCAGCTGTTTGCGAGCATGTTCAACGTGCTGCTCATCCAGCTCACCACAAGGGTTGCCGTCGAGATCAACACGCGTTGCGCCCAATTTAACGCCATACAGATAGCGCCAGCTTGAAGTATAGAGACGTAAGGCAGAGCGGAGCTGCGTCTTGCTGAGGTTCATTTCGCCCTCAACACGCTCTACCAGATCCTGAAAAATGCCAATTTTCAGTGGGCGCGCTTCGCCTTCCGCACTAAAACACTGCGGGAAGCGTTCGGCCAGAAACGCGATGACTTCTTTACTGCTATTCAACTTAGGTTGATTTTCCATGAAATTTCCTGATTACAACGGACGTAGCCAACAAGCGCAGGCATGAACAGGCGACATTATAATGACGTCATCAGTAATTGCTACGTTATCCGTTGATTATCCTGCGACGCGCGCAAAGAATTTTTTGTAATCCGTCGTTGCAAGCACGGTTTCAAGCTGTGCCACCAGCGTTCGCAGCCCCTGTTCATCCTCGTCAGTAAAGCGGCCAAACGCCGTGCTATCGATATCCAGCACGCCGATTATCTGATTTTCGACGGTGATTGGCAGGACGATTTCAGCGTTGCTGGCGGCATCACATGCGATGTGTCCGTCAAAAGCATGAACGTCCTCAATGCGCTGAACCTGGTTCTGCGCTACTGCGGTCCCACACACCCCGCGTCCTACCGGGATCCGCACGCAGGCGATTTTTCCCTGGAAAGGCCCCAACACCAGCGTATCGTTTTCGAGCAGATAAAAACCGGCCCAGTTCACTTCTGCAAGACGTTCGTACAACAACGCGCTGGTATTTGCCAGCGTTGCCAGAAAACTGGTTTCACCTGCCATTAATGCCTGAAAGTCACGGTTCAGATCCGTGTATAGCTCTGTTTTGTTCATTATGTAATCACTTAGTTGTCTTACTTAAAGCTGCAGCCTACTAAAATAAACATTAAATGCGTTAATGCTCAAGATCATTCCCGTCATGAGTTAAGATAACATTACTTCAACAATTTGATTCGCGATACATGGCCTTAACGACACCACGCATCACGCCGACTAAAAAAATAGCCATCAGGTCCATTGGTGATGCACTCCCTCGTGCGCATTACCATCGTTGCCCTGAATGTGACCTGATCTTTAGCTTGCCTAAAATGCGTTCGCATCAAAGTGCATTTTGCCCACGCTGTCAGGCAAAAATTCGTGACGGACGCGACTGGTCATTAACACGACTGGCGGCTATGGCTTTCACCATGCTGCTGCTGATGCCCTTTGCCTGGGGAGAACCGCTCCTGCACATCTATTTATTAGGTGTGCGCATTGACGCCAATGTGCTGCAAGGCATCTGGCAAATGACCCGACAAGGCGACCCACTCACCGCATCCTTCGTACTCTTTTGCGTTGCCGGTGCGCCCATCATTCTCGTGACCTCAATCGCTTATCTGTGGTTTGGCAATATTCTTGGGATGAACCTGCGCCCAGTGCTGCTGATGCTGGAAAGGCTCAAAGAATGGGTGATGCTTGATATCTATCTGGTAGGCATTGGCGTCGCATCAATCAAAGTTCAGGACTATGCTTTTTTGCAACCCGGTGTAGGTCTGTTTGCTTTTATTGCGCTGGTAATCCTCAGTGTTTTGACGCTGTCGCACCTTAACGTTGAGCAGCTTTGGGACCGTTTCTACCCGCAAAGACCAGCCCGTCGGCCCGATGAAAAACTCCGCGTCTGCCTCGGCTGCCACTTTACAGGTTATCCGGACGCCCGAGGTCGCTGCCCTCGCTGTCATATCCCGTTGCGCTGGCGCAGGAATCAAAGTATCCAAAAGTGTTGGGCTGCTCTGCTGGCCTCGATCGTCCTGCTTTTGCCTGCTAATCTGCTGCCCATCTCGGTAATTTATGTCAATGGCGGCCGCCAGGAAGACACGATCCTGTCAGGCATAATGTCCCTGGCGAACAGCAACGTCGGCGTGGCGGCGATTGTTTTTATCGCCAGTATTCTGGTGCCATTCACCAAAGTGATTGTGATGTTTACGTTGCTCATCAGCATCCATTTTAGATGTGAGCAAGGATTGCGTACCCGCATCAAACTGCTGCGTATGGTGACCTGGATTGGTCGCTGGTCGATGCTGGATCTCTTTGTTATCGCTTTAACCATGTCGCTGATTAATCGCGATCAGATACTTGCTTTTACTATGGGGCCAGCTGCGTTTTATTTCGGCGCAGCGGTAATATTGACTATTCTTGCTGTGGAATGGCTGGACAGCCGCTTACTTTGGGATGCACATGAGTCAGGAAACGCCCGCTTCGCAGACTGAAGCGCAGATTAAAACTAAACGCCGTATCTCTCCGTTCTGGCTGCTGCCTTTCATCGCGCTGATGATTGCAGGATGGCTTATCTGGGGAAG
Organism: Citrobacter sp. RHBSTW-00599; assembly: GCF_013784065.1. Taxonomy (NCBI): domain Bacteria; kingdom Pseudomonadati; phylum Pseudomonadota; class Gammaproteobacteria; order Enterobacterales; family Enterobacteriaceae; genus Citrobacter; species Citrobacter sp. RHBSTW-00599. The sequence continues at coordinate 3,024,472 of NZ_CP056717.1, forward strand.
CTATGAAGATCGCGGCAATACCGTAACCATTGACTTTATGTCTGCTGACGGCATTGTACCGGGCCGTACTCCCGTTCGTTATCAGGGCGTTGAAGTGGGCACCGTGCAAGATATCAACCTCAGCGAAGATCTACGCAAAATTGAAGTGCGCGTCAGCATCAAATCGACCATGAAAGATGCTCTGCGCAAAGATACCCAGTTCTGGTTGGTCACGCCGAAAGCGTCGCTGGCGGGGGTTTCTGGTCTGGATGCGTTGGTTGGCGGCAACTATATCGGCATGATGCCCGGAACCGGCGAGCCGGAAGATCATTTCGTCGCCCTCGATACGCAGCCCAAATATCGTCTGGATAATGGCGATTTGATGCTGCACCTGCGCGCCCCTGACCTCGGGTCGCTCAATAGCGGTTCGCTGGTTTATTTCCGCAAGATTCCGGTGGGCCGGGTGTATGACTACACCATCAACCCAAATCATCAGGGCGTAACCATCGACGTGCTGATCGAACGTCGCTTTACCAACCTGGTGAAAAAAGGCAGCCGTTTCTGGAACGTGTCCGGTGTGAATGCGGATGTCAGCCTCAGCGGAGCGAAGATCAAGCTGGAGAGTCTGGCGGCGCTGGTCAATGGCGCCATTGCTTTTGATTCGCCCGAAGACTCTAAACCCGCGGTGGCCGATGACACGTTTGGTTTGTATCAGGATCTCGCGCACAGCCAGAGGGGAGTGATCGTCAAGCTTGATTTACCCAGCGGCGATGGACTCAAGGCCGGCTCAACGTCGCTGATGTATCAAGGATTAGAAGTCGGGCAACTGACCAAACTGGATTTAAATCCGGGCGGTAAAGTGACCGGCGAAATGACGGTCGATCCCAGCGTCGTAACGCTGCTGCGCGACAATACGCGGATTGAATTACATAGCCCTAAATTATCGTTAAACGATGCCAATATCAGTTCGCTACTGACTGGCAAAACTTTCGAGCTGGTACCTGGCGAGGGCGAGCCGCGTAACCAGTTTGCGGTTATTCCTGCTGAGAAGTCGTTGTTACACGATCCGGGCGTCATGACGCTTACGCTGACCGCGCCGGAGAGTTACGGTATTGATGCCGGTCAGCCGCTGATTCTTCACGGCGTACAGGTCGGTCAGGTGATTGATCGCACGCTCTCTGGCAAAGGTGTCTCATTTACCGTTGCCATCGAACCACAGCATCGCGCCCTGGTGCAAGGTGACAGTAAGTTTGTGGTCAACAGCCGCGTTGACGTCAAGGTCGGGCTTGATGGCGTGGAATTCCTTGGCGCCAGCGCCAGCGAATGGCTCAGCGGCGGCATTCGTATTTTGCCCGGTACCAAGGGTGAAATGAAAAAAAGCTACCCGCTGTATGCCAACCTGGAAAAAGCGATTGAAAACAGCCTGAGCGATCTGCCAACTACCACGCTCAGCCTGAGCGCCGAAACGCTGCCTGATGTGCAGGCCGGTTCGGTGGTGTTATACCGCAAATTCGAGGTCGGTGAAGTGATTAGCGTTCGCCCACGCGCCGATGCGTTTGATATCGATCTGCATATCAAACCGGAATATCGCAACCTGCTGACCAGCAACAGCGTATTCTGGGCCGAAGGCGGGGCAAAGGTTCAGCTTAACGGTAGCGGATTGACCGTACAGGCATCTCCCCTGTCGCGAGCGCTCAAAGGGGCGATTAGCTTCGATAACCTCAGCGGCGCCAGCGCCAGCCAACGCAAAGGCGACAAGCGTATTCTGTATGCTTCCGAAACTGCCGCGCGTGCGGTGGGCGGCCAGATAACCCTGCACGCGTTCGATGCCGGTAAACTCGCGGCCGGCATGCCAATTCGCTACCTGGGGATCGATATCGGCCAGATCCAGACGCTTGAGCTAATCACCGCCCGTAACGAAGTTCAGGCAAAAGCGGTTTTGTATCCGGAATACGTGCAGACTTTTGCCCGTAGCGGTACCCGCTTCTCCGTGATCACACCGCAAATCTCAGCGGCAGGCGTCGAGCATCTGGATACGATCTTACAGCCGTATATTAACGTTGAACCAGGACGCGGTAACCCGCGCCGTGATTTTGAACTGCAGGAAGCCACCATTACCGACTCTCGTTACCTCGATGGTCTGAGTATTGTGGTAGAAGCGCCGGAAGCGGGTTCGCTGAATATCGGTACGCCAGTCCTGTTCAGAGGCATTGAAGTGGGGACCGTCACCGGGCTGACGCTGGGCTCGCTTTCTGACCGCGTGATGGTGGCGATGCGCATTAGCCAGCGCTATCAGCATCTGGTGCGGAACAACTCCGTGTTCTGGCTGGCATCAGGATACAATCTCGACTTTGGTTTGACCGGCGGCGTCGTGAAGACCGGTACCTTCAATCAGTTCATTCGCGGCGGAATCGCCTTCGCTACGCCACCGGGTACGCCGCTGGCCCCGAAAGCGCAGGCAGGTAAACACTTCCTGCTGCTCGAAAGCGAACCAAAAGAGTGGCGTGAATGGGGAACCGCCCTGCCACGTTAATCTCTCCCCTTGCTCCGGCGTACATACTCGCGCCGGAGCACTTATGCTACACTGCGCACCTGTTTTTTTGCCGGTGGTACCAAGTGGCTTATTTTCCCGACGCCTTTCTAAACCAAATGCGTGAAGCAATGCCTTCCACGCTCTCATTTGATGATTTTCTCGCTGCCTGCCAGCGTCCGCTTCGTCGCAGCATCCGCGTCAATACGCTGAAAATCTCCGTTGCCGACTTCCTCACTCTGACAGCACCTTACAACTGGTCGCTCACTCCGATACCCTGGTGCGCTGAAGGTTTCTGGATCGAACGCGATGATGAAAAGTCAGTACCGCTCGGCAGTACCGCGGAACATTTAAGCGGCCTGTTTTATATTCAGGAAGCCAGCTCAATGCTGCCGGTCGCCGCGCTGTTTGCCGATGGTAACACCCCGGATCGCGTGATGGATGTCGCAGCAGCCCCCGGCTCCAAAACCACGCAAATTGCCGCAAAAATGAAAAATCAGGGCGCGATTCTGGCAAATGAGTTTTCCGCCAGTCGCGTCAAAGTCCTGCATGCCAACATCAGCCGATGCGGGATAGCCAATGTCGCGCTAACCCATTTTGACGGGCGGGTATTTGGCGCAGCGTTGCCAGAAGCCTTCGATGCCATTTTGCTGGACGCGCCGTGTTCCGGTGAAGGCGTGGTGCGTAAAGATCCCGATGCGCTAAAAAACTGGTCGCCAGAAAGTAATCTGGAAATTGCCGCAACCCAGCGCGAACTTCTCGACAGCGCCTTTCATGCCTTGCGTCCCGGCGGCACGTTGGTTTACTCGACCTGCACGCTGAACCGTGACGAAAATGAAGACATTATGCAGTGGTTGATTGAGACCTACCCGGACGCCGTCGAGTTTTTACCACTGGGCGATTTATTCCCGCAGGCTGAACGCGCCCTGACCCCGGAAGGATTCCTGCATGTGTTCCCGCAGATCTACGATTGTGAAGGTTTTTTCGTCGCGCGTCTGCGCAAAACCACCGCGATCCCTGCACTACCGACGCCAAAATACAAAGTCGGTAACTTCCCGTTCAGCCCGCTTAAAGGACGTGAATCCGCGCTTGTCACTCAGGCCGCTAACGCCTGTGGATTGCAGTGGGAAGACACTCTGCGCCTGTGGCAGCGTGATAAAGAGATTTGGCTATTCCCAACCGAGATTGAACCCCTGATCGGCAAAGTCCGCTTTTCCCGACTCGGCATCAAACTCGCTGAAACGCACAATAAAGGGTACCGCTGGCAGCATGAAGCCGTCATTGCTCTCGCCAGCACAAATCACAGCCATGCGTTTGAACTGACCCTTGCCGAAGCCGAAGAGTGGTACCGCGGACGGGATGTCTACCCGCAGACCGCACCGACCACCGACGATGTGCTGGTTACGTTCCAGCATCAGCCGATTGGCCTGGCGAAACGTATTGGATCGCGATTAAAGAATAGCTACCCGCGCGATCTGGTCCGGGATGGCAAACTCTTTACAGGATAACGCACGTTTTTACTGGCGCTTTTGCTAACGTTGACTACGCTGAAAAATGGACGGCCTAACTGGTCGTACCACAACCAGCAAATAAACGGAGAGCACGATGATGAAAACCAGTGTGCGCATTGGCGCTTTTGAAATCGACGACGCCGAGTTACATGGCGAATCGCCAGGGGACCGAACGTTAACCATTCCGTGTAAATCCGATCCGGATTTATGCATGCAACTTGATGCCTGGGATGCCGACACCAGCGTCCCGGCCCTTCTTAACGGAGAACATTCAGTTCTATTTCGCGAGCACTACGATCGTAAGTCAGATGCCTGGATCATGCGCCTTGCCTGATTCAAAAAGAACCCGTCGCCAGACGGGTTATTTCTTGGTTAATTTCCCTCATCTATCAACATCTTCTACACTACAGGTATGGCTTTACCATTTGAGGATGGAATGTTCACGCTGGTTCTTTTTGTGTGCTACCTGGGTGGCGGTTGTGAAGATATCGTTGTTGATGTCTACAAAACTGAGCAGCAGTGCCTGATATCGATGGACGATCAGCGTATTCGTAACGGCGGATGTTTACCCGCGGATGACTACATCGACAGCTTCTGGCGTCCGGCCCAGGAATACAGCGATTTTTGATTATTGCAGTTGCACCAGCGTCAACTCGCCACCAAACACCGCACCTGTATCAATATAGTGCAGATTCTCGTGGTCCAGTCGCTGACGCAGAGGCGTATGGCCAAACCAAAAGTGATCCGCGCCGCGAATGCCGTTGCCTTTATTCATCAGCCTTGTGCGATCCCACAGTACCCGCTGTAAATCGACCTCTTTTTGCCACTGATAATTATCATCAGGGTAATCTGCGTGAGCAATAACGTGTATGCCATTCTGGCAACGCAGCTCCAGAATCCAGGGTAATTGCCGACACGTTTCAAGAGCGGTTGTCGCCGCTGGCTGCTCCGCCTGCGCAAACCACGAACCGCCATTCATAAACCACAGGAATTGCTCCCCGGTTGCCAGCGCGTCCAGCCCCATCTGTTCATGATTCCCTCTGACCGCGATAATCCAGCGTTTACGCAGTAGTTTCAGGCAACGCAGACTGTCTGGTCCACGGTCGATAACATCCCCCACTGAAACCAGCAGGTCCTGCCACGGATCAAAATGACACAGGCGCAATTTCGCCATCAATAATGAGAAGCAACCGTGGATATCCCCGACCACCCAAACATGTCGCCAGCGCGTCGCTTCCACTCTTTGATAAGCATTGTCAGGTAGTCCCATTTGACCTCCTGTACACAGTTCTCATGCAACTTTAATTTTAGCAAATACATCAGAAAGGCGGGGACGTTTCTATTTATATCCGAGACATAATTATTTATGGATATGTAATCGGGCATCCATTTTAATCCCATTCGCTGTAATAACGACAAGTGGTGTTGGCTTTAAATCGTAACAGTCAAGTATTCGTGAAAGTAAGTCATGAGGAACCTCCGATGAAGCCATAGCTTTCATGACAAACGATTTATCATTAATGGTCCGTAGAAGCAGGCTATTAAAAACTTCTTGTTTATATGCATTGAATTCATAATAACGCTTGGCTTTACAAAAAGCCTTAACTAACGATTCCCAAATTTGTATTTCTTTTTCCGGATCATGGTCTTTCATAAATCCATCATACCAACCCACAAGATCGTTAGGGAACACCTCAGCTAATACAAGCATCAATATTTCGATTCTATCTTTTTGCTCGCTATTTAATTTAGAATTATATTTTTCTTGCATAAGTATATCTTTCATAGATATCAAAAAGTTAGACTCATGATACTTTTCAATTTCAATAGCGATCTCTTTCTTTTCCACCAATATTATAGGATTAATACAATTGAAATTAAGTCGTGCATTTATCTTATTACATTCATCTAGAACTACCTTACTGCAAATTTCTATTGGTAGTTCAAAAAACTCTCTTCTATGGTTTACTCTATAAGGTTTTAAGCGAAGATGAATATTCTTTTCTGCTTCCCGATAATTTCCTACTTTACATGCCATAACAACATCGAATGGTAGTGGAACACCGGTCACTCCATTAAACAATTGCTTAGCCCGATGCTCAGGCATGTTCTTTGTAAACCCTATCTTAAAAAGATTATCCTGATAGGCATCATTCTTTAAAATATAAACATAACCATCTGAGTCATTCATATATTCATTCCATCTTTAATAATTTTATCGCTATAACCCGTTCATAACAAATCATAATCCTTAGATTATTACCAATTAACTTTATCCGATATCCCCATGGCTATGAAAAAATTAATATACTGTCATTTTCAATAGTACAACATTTAAATCATATCCATCTGCCACGTTACGAGAACATTTGCATAAAGGGATGCAGATAGCACCGAGTCCAAGACCAAAGTGAAAAATGACAGAAAAGTACTTGGATATGGGGGCAAAAATGTTTAGATTGTTGTAGCAGGCATAAAATGCCGCACAAAGAATTTCGTGTGTTTTGGCACCGTGCATTCTAACCTTTTGGTTTATAAAGTACACAAAAAGAGACCGAATACGATTCCTGTTTACAACTCAAACCGTAATAATCCATATACTTCAGTAAGTTAACACCAAAAACCCACTAAAAAACACCTCCTGATACTTACTATTGCACCCATTCAAGATCAATCAGTTGCCATTGGTTTCGTGGCACCGTCGGGAAATCTTCGGGATCAAAACTCCAGAACAGAAATTTCTATGGCACACCGTTACGCATGCCATCGGCAATATGAAAAATCAGTGGGCCGAGCTAACACAACCAATATGACTGCACGCGCCCATTCCATCAAAGGTTCCTATGCTGCTGGTTTAGCTGGCCATGTGATATCTGGCGCGGTTGAGGTATCGATAGCATTCACCGCGTCGATGTAGTCCAGTATCGCGTTTAGTTTCACGTTCTCTGCATTAGTCAGCGTACGACCCGCGCGCAACTTTAGCTGCAATACGTCGATTGATTGCATTGCCGCGTTAATCAGGGACTGTTTTTGTACGTCAGCCTGTGCGATTAACTGCTCTGTGGTTGGCGGTGGATTAGCAAGCAACATGGCTTCATCAGCACTAATTTCCTCCCATCCAGCTTGTATTTCTTCTGCCCATGACTCTTCGTTAATTTCCATAATGTCGATACAAAAAACATGTCCCGAACCATCTGCAAAAAACTTCTGTTCTTTAATTTCTGTTTTCATCAGCGCAGCTCCGACCATGTCAGAATTGAAGTAATTGAACTTGCGGTGAGGTTGTATGTTGCGCCAGGCGGGACTATTGCAAATACGTTTCCACGAATATCAAAACTCGCCTGTGTGACTGCAAAACTTGATGCTTCAACACCATTCACAGCAAGTGATAACTGAACGCCTGTCTGATTTGACGCCATAATTCCGGCAATGGAGACAGCAATTGGCCGGCCAGTTGAGTTGGTGTACGTCACCCCGGCGTTACGGCTGCCTTTCACGTTTTGCCAGGTTTGTGACACCCCAAACAGGTCAGCAGTCAGCGCTATAACACCATCTCGTTTCGGTATCTCAACACCACCCGCATACTGATTATTCTGATAAGTAATTAATTTCAGCCCGTTTTGTGCTGACAGGATAACTTTCGAGGTGCCTGACTGCGCAACGATACCGTCATTTGACACAACGGGTGCCGTAAAAACCTGAGAATCTGACGTTTTTTTATCAGCAAAATTAGCCAAATCAGATACAAGTGCCATTATCCCGTCTTTTGCCGGGATGGTTATTGCCCCCTTGTAAGTTCCGCCATCATAAATAACTATCTGCAACCCCGTACTGGCATTAAGCGACACTTTGCGGGTTACCCCATCTGGCGATGTTGCGGTAACGCTGTCTTTAGATGATACGGGGCCAGAGAACTCCTGATTCGCCAGACTAGCTTTGTCTGCGTAATTAGCCAATCCAAGGTACTGGAGAACAGCAGCAACGTTACTTTTGCCAATGATATCTCGCCCGACAGGTGTCAGGTCAGTTAGCGCTGCTGTATCAGCACCATTAAAATACGGAAGTTTATTTGCCGCCCCAACAAGACCAGCAAGAGCTGTTAGGGTGGCATCGAGAGGTTGTATTTTTTCTGGCAATGCTGACCAGTTCGCGCCAGGTGGGGTTGCTGTATTATTCGCCACCAAAGACTGATAAACCACACCACTCAACGAAACTAAAGCACCTTTACCATAAGAGAAAGCAGATCCACCATTATCTGCACTGGTGATAAAAGGCGCTACGCCACCAGACTGAATTTCATTAATTGCCTGAGTTATTCTGTTGAATAACCAGTTCATCTTATCGCGTTCAATCCGCTTTGCTGATGGGTCAGTAGCCGGATCCAGAGAATAAGCCTGACCATACCCCTGTGTCATATTAACGCCGCCGCCAGCATCGGTATCTGGCACAGCAACTTTGTCCCCTGATGATGCAAAGGGGACCTTAATAAATGAAGTCATATTAACTCCCAAATTGTGAATTGGTCTGATCGAAGTTGAGGTTATATTCAGCAAATCCAAAAGCATCTCGTGGTTTAACAAGATGATTAAATTTAACGCTGGACGGTCGTGGAATAAGGTCAAAATCCTGAAGGAGTCGCATCATGATGTCTGGAAGGATAATCTGATAAACAACGGTTATAGTCATATCCTGACCATCGAGTGCGTAGACGTCTTTCCCGAAAACGTCATATAAGGCATGGTTTATGGAAGGCATCGAGCCATCGGAAGTTATCTGCCACCAACGCATGCGAAGTAATTGTCGTTTTTGCTCTACCGTAAGTTTATTTACTGAGTCAACATCAACCGCGAAGTTACTCCTGCCGAAATTCAGGCCAAAATCTGCAAACCCAAACGCTGGATAATTTGTGGGGCTTGCTTTTGATTCGGTATATAGAGGCAGGTTAAGGATGATTGCCCAGACATTCAGACCGAAATCATTGGCGGTAAACAGATTGAATACATCCTTTTCCCACAAAGCCCAAAAAACCTGATGATTATCGTCATACCATTTCTGCTTCAGATTAAAAATGTTCGATAGGTTCGGTGCCTGGTCATACTCCCATTTTAAAACCTTCATCAAATCCAGAGAGAAGTCGAACCGTTGAATATTCATGTTGCCACCACAAGAATATCGTCAATCTGAATAGTAGCCTTTTCGTTTAGCCCTATCGCAATATCATCTTTTGACCAGGTCGGAGTAGTTGCTTTATTCGCTATTTCAACGCTCTTAATAAATATTTGTGGTGAGGCGGTGTTAGCAGCGGCTGACAATTCGAACGGAGATACGTCTGTGCCGAGAGTAAACCCTTCTTCTCCATTATCGAGTTGCCCGTTTGCATATTTTACGATGGTGTCTTTGATAAGCGAAGTTGGATCGCCGGTGCCAACACCTTTAGAGACAACCGTAAATTTCGCCATAACAGGCTTGGCTGTAGGACGGTCAAACTTTACCGTTGATTTCTGCCCAGACCACGCGTCTGTTACATCAACACTGACAGTCCCATTCCATGCAGCACCACCTGTTTTAGAGCGATAGAGTGCTGCTGCAACAGCGGTATCTTCGCCGCCATCAACGCATGCCCATACTGAATGGGCAATAAGGCTAATCCCATCAATCGTTTTGGTCGTACCGTCTACGTTCTCACGAAACGACAGCGAATTAACCCCGACGACCGCCCTGATATTTGAATAGACAGCCTCTCCAATCGATCGCCCTTGAATGGCCAATGTCTGGCGCCGCTCCTTCCTGGCTGACAGGTCTGACTGTTCTTCGGTACCCATTGTCCCGGCAACCGGATTATCCGATGTTTCCCATCCTACAGACGTGTATCCCACGACAGGGTCTTTCAGCGTATGAGCCGGGCAAGGAATGGCTCCTGCCTCCAGAGACTGAAAAATACCGGTTCCTTTCCCTGCGTTATCCAGCTCGACAGTAGAAAGCAACTCAAACAGATTTCCATTTGATGAGCGCCTAGAACCGGACGGTATCACCACGCCAGGCACGCCAGTCAGCGCGACACCATCAACGAGCGTATATGTTGAGGCCCGGCGTTTCCCGCCAGTTAGAGCCCAAATATCATCCAGGAACAGGCCGCCTGCATAGTTGGGGTTAATCTGGTTTGCTACGGCAGCATTGTTCGCTACAACCTCGGAACGAACTGCAACGTCGCTGGCGATGATCATGCCCTGCGGCGTGTCCGGTGTAACGTCCAGATCGCTACCAAAAGTGGCTTTCCACTCATTCTCTGTATCAGTCAGGATTTGCGATGTATCCGGGACGATCACACCTTCTGGTGAGAGGTATTTATATGATTCCACTTGCGCTCTCCGTTCCGTAAATCGTTCTTATCTGGGCGGTGTAACTCAGCGTGTCGCCGTTTTTTGAGAAATTAATGTTCCCCACCCCTTCGACGCCAGGAACGGTCTTGTAGACCTTTCGCAGGAACATGTCGTACAAGCTAATGTCTGGTTGGGACCCCAATGCGATATCGAAGAACGGGATACCGCGCGACTGCGCGTACGGCAACTCAGTTAGCTTTGTCCTGGCTACGTGTTCGCACGTCTGAATGACGGCCTGAAGATCAGCAGCCATTGCGATGTTTCGGGAGTTATCCAAGTAGATATCAAAGTCATTGTTGGTGGCTAATGTCTTCATGGGTTCTTCATCGGCCCTACGTTGCCGCCCTCCGGATTGGTATGGACGTGACCAAACGTATTGATGGCGCCGTCAGTGAATTGTGGTGCTTTGATCGGCTTATTGGACTCAATACCGCTTTCAGTTATCGACACGACAGTGGAGCCCGCTGTCAGCACTATGCTACCTGGCTTAACCGCTACTGATGTCGTGCCGTCGATAGTCTGTAGCGTGGCCGCTGCACCATCGCTGACAACAAAGTCCTTCATTACATCCGGTATAAAGACGCCGTCCTCAAAACAGTGAAGCCGGGTTGTATTGCCCGGCTCCGCTTCATAACTCTGCAGGAATAACGACATATCCCTGTCGCTGGCCTTTATCCATCCCAGGTCGCCGGGCTTTATCGGAAACGTAAGGCACATTCCACCGCCACCAATTGTCAGCACCGGAACCTCTGCGGGCGCCATAAGTGGATTCATGGAACCATCCGTCATGGTTACTTTGTAGAGGATGTCTATCTGAGCGCGGTTAGCATTTCGATCATACGACACGATACGGGCTGGAAGCATGTCATCGACATCTAGCAAAAACTTTCTCAGCACCAGGTCCATTGAGCCGGAAAGGCTGTCACTTTGTCCCGGTTTTTGGCTTGGAGTTGGATTTGGCATCAGCTTTCTTCTGCGCCTCGCGTTTTTCGGCTATTGATGTGATGTTGTCGTTGTTGCAGGACAGGTCGAGATACCAGTCGTTTTCGTGCGTCGCCAGGCTGGCGGCCCAGTTGTAAATCACGTACTGGCCATTTGCGGCTTTGTTGACCGAAGACTGAATTTCTATCTGCTGCCCCAGCTTTATGGACGGATCAAACAGCATGCGCACCTTAACGCCTTTATCATCCAGAACCGGGTTGCCAATCATTCCGGTAGCCGACGAGATTACCCTCACTTCGCCCTTCATCCCTTTCCCAAGGTCTTTAACCACCAGGAAGTCATCGTCAATAAAGCAGTCAACATCACCCACCTGCTCAAGCTTTTGTATCTGCTTGCCGACGGGCCCGTTATAGACGTAGTTGGCAACGGTCTTGTCTTTGGCCTCAAACCGCAGAGTCAGGTCGTAGTCTTTCGCTACCCCCTTACACAGTTCGGAGAGCTGGGTTGTTTTCGGAGACGAACGCGACGCCCATTTGTACTTTGCACCATTCTGGGTTAGAGCCTTCATGGTGAGTCGTCGATCAGGCGGCATGCTGGGTTCAGCCAGGACAACATCACCGCTGTAGATGTTCTCTACACCAGTTGACTGGCGACCGGCCATCACGGTAATCAGCTTGGCCTTCTGATTTGGGTTCCATGGAGATGTTTCGGTAACGAGATAATCAATGGTTTCAAGAAGGAGGTTGTCGAGTGTTATCTGGCAGCTGTTCTGTTTTCCGTCTGACGTTTTAACAATCTTAGCCGTGGCGGCTGCGCCTTCGTAAAACTTCATCTGCCCGTTAATCTCGATGCCAATTTTTAGCACACGGCCATCAAGCACTGTCGATCTCCTCATTCGTCATCCAGACAAAAACATCGCTACCCTCAAAAGCGGTGTAGTACGGCAGCTCGTCATTGTCGGTGATGATGAAAAAATTACCGTCATTTAGGTAACGTGACGGGATGATTGGCGCACCCGCAACCGCCCGGCGATTGTTGACGATTACCGCGCCATCACGGGTGACTGTGACAGCCATGATGCCGTTGCACTCTTTGAGGGATAGCTCATACAAAGCGCCCTCGAGGACAACGGAAAGTGACTGTCTGGGGAAAGACTTCAATGGGATTTGCTTCATCAGAACCAGTCCTTAATATCCTTGGCCAGGGAGCTGGATTTTTCCTGCGTAGCCGGAGAGGCATCAGATGGGCGTTTCTGCCCCTGCTTCACGGTGTCGGCGTCAGGTTTGGCCGTGCCACCCGTTTTCGCGGATTTGCTGGATACTGCAACCTCTTTGGCAGGCATCGTTTCAATGGTCGATGTGAACCACTGAACCTCTTTTAGGGTTAGCGTCACAGCTACCGTGTCACCAAGGTCTGGCGCCTCATCGTGCGGCATGTCGGTGATAACCATATCCGCATAAGAAGATGCGCGGGTCTGTACGATAAGCGATGTACTGTTGACGTAGGCCTGCTCAATGTCGCTATACACCGAACCATACGCATCAGCCGGGATGAACATCGTGAGCTGCGCGACGTTAGCTTTGATGATTTTAAAGTCAGAAATGGTGTTGCCGGTTTCCAGCGGATGCTCACACAGATCGGAAGAACGATTCACTGCGGCACGCATAGCCCGGCACTCAGTGAACATCTGCGCGCCGAACTCATCCGTAATTCGTACGACATCCACAGCGAATGAAGACATCACCATGTTGTACGATGACAGGGATCCGGATGCGGTATTCATCAGGTCTGAGAATGAGGACATTAATGGCTCCTTCCGTCGTCATACTGATTTGCCATATCTCCGTAAGCATTCTTCAGCCCATCAGTCATACTGCTGGCGATCCCCTGCGCATCAGTGGCCTGCGTGGTCACTTCTACCTTGGCGACGTTGACGGTCTGTGTGTTACTGACGCTCGATGTGCGACCTGCACCGGGGTTTGCCGGTATTGCCGGAGCGTTGGCAATATCCTGCATAGAGCTGCTTGCGGCCTGCACTGACGGAATTGGTTGTTTGATTGGGTTAACTTCATCAGCCGCACCGCCAGTTGTAGGCTGTGCCAGTTTCGGTTCGTCATCTCCCTTCACGGCGTTGATCGCCTTTTTCATGAAGTCAGGCAACTTGTCATAGGCGGCCTTGCCTGCGTTTGATTCGGCGTCTGAAATGTAGGCTCCTATCTGGGAGAAGATGCTCTTCACCCATGACAGCAGGTCATTGAATACTTTCTTGGTGTCAGCGGTGAGTTTCTCCCATGCACTGTTGAGAGCCTTTCCTATAGCATCGCCAGCATCGACTACACCATGAACGATTTCATCCCAACTGGCCTGCAGCTCTGAAACCAGCACATCCATGAAAGCTGATGGATCAGAGAACAGGAGTTTCAACGCCTCCCATGCCCCAATAACACTTTCTTTTGCACCATCGAGAGCTGATTTAAGGAGAGGGAATTTAGCTGCCAGGTCACCAATAACTGACTCTCCCCCAGTGAAATAATTCCAGAGGTCGTCAATGACCAGAGCCAGAGCCACAGCAACTGCAATAAGTGGTAAAAAAGGAACTACAGCAGCCAATGCTGCCCGCGCCATCCCCCATAACGCGGTAGTGAGCGCCGGAATGGCAACGAATGCCAAAGCGCCGAACACACCCATCAACACGCCTTTATGCTCTCGAGCCCATTTTATTACTGAGATAGTTACATCGATAAGCAACTCAAGGGCAGGAACAACAGTCATTGCCAAAACGTCAGCAAATCTGGAGAATATTGCGGAGAGATCATCCTGCGCTGACTTGAAGTTTTTTAACTGGGCAGCATCCTTCTCATTAAGAACACCGAGAGTTTTCTGCAATTCAATGCGACGCTCGAGTTCTTTTCTGCCATTCATCATTGCGGCGATGACGGCGTTATCAGTAATGCCAAGCTGCTTAATCTGAAAGGTGGCCTGCTGCTTATCCATCTTTGACATAGTGTCGGATAATTCAAGCAACGCCTCATCTGCCGACTTAATATTCCCTTGAGAGTCCTTCAGGCTAATGCCGAATGTTTTGAATGACTCAGCTTTGCCTGATTTAGCATCCGACGCTGCTTCACCCATGGCCTCGTTGAGGTCGATCATCGAGTCGCGGAAACCGTCAGCATCTACGCCAAGCGTCTGAAAAGTTCGTGACAGCGCATCATACTGGCCAACATTTACGCCAACAGTTTCTGCCGCATGAACCTTCCCCAGCATCTCTGTAGTGCGATCAAGAACGGCATTCAGTGAAAGTCCAGCGCCAGCTATGCCAATAGCAGCTATAGCCAACCCCTTTAAACTCTCTGTAGTAATTCCAGCCTTTTCGCCGACCCCTGCGAAGATGTTCATAAGTTCTTTATGAGCATTTTTAGAACCATCCTGGACATCATCCAAAGCATGATCCGTATCATTCAGGCCTTTTAGGGCGTTTTTGTTATCTGTCTCAAGAAGAAAGACGAATGTGTCAAGTACGCCCATGCTTACTCCAAAATAAATAAATTTTATAGGGTTAGAATTTAAGGTATTTTTAGGCCATAAAACCACACCATATGGGAGGGGAAATGGCATTCAGATTTAGAAAGAAAATAAGAATTGCTCCAGGCATTAGCCTAAATATCAGCAAAAAAGGCATCTCCAGCATGACCCTTGGTAAGCCTGGTGCGTCTTTAAATATTGGCGGTAAAAACCCGAGAGCAACTATCGGGATACCTGGAAGCGGAATGTCCTGGACAGCATCGCTTGCTTCAGCGAAGAAAAATGGTTCTGCGGCTATTGATAAAAATCAGTTTTCTGGCCTCGTCATTCACTCAGGTGAATACATGAAAGCCCCATATAAAGTTCGGCGTGGCTGGTCTAAAGGTGGCGGAAAAGTACATTATGGATGGAAGTACAAATTTTCTTTCTTGCTCTTATGGTTTATCGCAGCATTCCTATTCGCAAAATCCCTGCCTGGGCTATCGCTTATTCTGATAGTAATCGGTGTTATCCGTTTTGTATGGAAACAACCGAAGGTTAATTTCTCCATTCAAGAATATTTGGATGCCTACTGTTAAGCACGGTTAAAAGTAGCCCACGCCAAGTGGGCTTTATCTTATTGACAAATCTTCTTGGACTGACTAACGCTACCATCG
Organism: Citrobacter sp. RHBSTW-00599; assembly: GCF_013784065.1. Classification (NCBI taxonomy): domain Bacteria; kingdom Pseudomonadati; phylum Pseudomonadota; class Gammaproteobacteria; order Enterobacterales; family Enterobacteriaceae; genus Citrobacter; species Citrobacter sp. RHBSTW-00599. The sequence continues at coordinate 3,039,995 of NZ_CP056717.1, forward strand.
TTACAGACAAACTTTCCACTCTTGGTGCAGTGTGAAATGCCGCCTTTAGAACCGGAGCAGGGTTTACGACCGCGTCCAGCCTCTGCAGAGGTTGCAACTACGATTACACTTAATGCCAAAACAACCATCAACGTCTTCATAACATCCTCATTATTATTGTGACTATCTCAGATGATAATGCCAGAAGGATGATTGCTTTCTAACGTTTATTTTTCACTTGCTCCATTGCCCACCACTCGTTAAACCGGGTGGTCACGACAATTTCCCAAAGGCTAAAGGCCTCCTCCAGCGTGACGGAGGTCTTCAGTTCTGTCAGGGTTGCTTGTCCTGCCGAGAGGATTGTTGCAATGAACTGGTCAGCGTTGACGTAATCAACTTGATCATATTCTGCACGATACCGCCGGAGGAAATGGAGCGGGTGAACTTTTCGAAGAAAGAGAAGTTGTATTCGAGCAGCTCTTTTTCAAGACGCATCAGCGCTTCACCATCGGGAACGTGGTTATCGACCAGGGCCGCGGTGCTCAAACGGATAGTAGAACCATCGTCCAGGACGCGCTCAACGAATGTCATCGCCTTGAGCATAATTTTCTCGCTCTCAGCGTACTGGTTCTCTTCCCACTGCTTCGCCAGTGCGGCAATCGAGGTTGGGTATTTCGCGGCAATCTCGCGCGCTGCAATGGCCGGGAACTTACCGATGATAAACGGCACATCGTTACCGACCCGGTCTTTCACCGTTACGTTTTTCGCTTCCAGTAACTCAGCCACGTTACACCTCTACCCGGCTCATGCCTTCAAAGCGGAAGTTATAGACCTTCGATTTCATACGACCAGCTGACGCCACAGCGTTACCCGGGAGGCCATCAAAAATGATACCCGGCGTCAGCGTAATGGTGGAGCCGTTCGGATAAGTACCAACGATGGTGATGGTATCTTTTGCGGGGCGCTTACCGCGCGCAGCACGGTTGGCTTCAAATACGACGGCCAGATTCTTGTCATCTTCACCACCGGGGATCACCGCAATTGCCAGTGGAATTGGGTTAGCCTTAGACCAGTGAACCATATCGCCGTTGAGCCCCATAGCTGCATCGTTGATCTGCAAAGTTGGCAGGTCGAACGGGTCAGCGTCATCAGCGAACTCAGTGACAGTGAACCCGGAAGGATACGTCTTGCTCGCGATTACGCGAACCTGTAGGCCAAAGCCTGCGATGTCTTGCATCTGTTATCTCCAGAAAAAAGGCTGCGCACGGCAGCCTTATCAGGTTCGTTAAATCAGGATATCCCGACCGGTGATCTTGTTTACCGCGTCGGCCTTCGAGTAGACCAGCAGATAATCGATAACGTATTTGATAGTGCCGTTCGTCTGCGACTCCTGCTGCACGGAGGCATCAAGCCAGTAGCCAATCGACTGCACCTGATGCCAGGCCAGCGGGTCACCAGTGATTTGGGTAACGTAAGCCTTCTGCGTAACTGTTAAATCCTTCTCGGCCTTGATAGTGCCGTTGAACTGCGCACGAGGGATTGGCGCATCATCACCGCCGTTAAGCAGGCTGATCACGATGGCTCGCCCTTCTTCCGTTGCCGGGATGATTGGCAGGGACAGAAGACCAGACATCAGCACTGCGGTCGCAGCCGACTTAAACCACTGCTCGTTGGCGTAAACGTTCATCTGCAGAGGATCCGTACTGGTGCCGCACAGATATCCGTTCTGGTAAAAGTCGATGGCCTGGCCAGCGTTCTTCGTGCGACCGTAATAGTTCACACGCGTGTCGGTATCGATCGTATTGGCGTCAGTATTACTGTCCACCTTCGGAGTGATGCCGGACACCTGCTGGAACATGTAGTTCTGGCTGGCGTTGCGCTGTTTGTAGTCGGTGGCGCCAAGGATAATGCCGGGGATTTGCTCATCAAACTCCGTGTTGGCGTCGTTGACGATAGTCATCGCACAGCCGCTATAGGTTTGCAGCGTTCCATACCACGTGCCGTAATCAGCCATGGTCACCGGCACCAGGTACATGTATTTAACGTTCTGCGTTGCGTTCCACGCTGCGATCCCCTGCACGATGTCGTGAGTAAGCGCAGCGCCGCAGAATGCGAATGAGCCGTAATTGTCGCTGATTTCATCCGCCTCAATCACGTAATCTAGGACGGTCGTGGCATTTGACCCCGGAGAGGTAACCATACCTTTCGCGACGGTCCAGCCAAGGTTGTCGGCGATATCAACACCGGTCCCCGCAGCAATCACGTTTACCGCAGCAGGAACATCATGACCGACAAACGACGCGTTGAATTTTTGCGCCAAAGAGTCGTAAGTAACCGTCGCGCCGCCGAGAATGCCCCGGAGTTTGGTCTGGATAGCAGTTGCCACATCAGCCAAAGCAGCAGCTGAAGAGAAGTCGAGATCGTCAAGCAGGTAATCAGACTGTCCAACAGTGATTCGAACAGAGCCGTCAGTGATGGCCTGCCAGGTCGCGATGGTGGTCATCGGAGTACCGCCGACAATCCCCGGGGCCGCTGCAGAAGAAGCATCACTGTAATGCGCGAAGGAGATTTTCTTTGCCTTGGTGATGATCTTCGACACAAAGCCAAAATACAGCGCGGCTCGTTTGTACTCCTCCGATGTGGTGCCAAAAGTCGTGGACACATCGTTAATGTCGGTAAATTCCATCACTACGCCAGCAGGAACCTTCGTGTCCTTCGTGAACAGGCGAAGGATAAGCTCGCGCTCTTTAACGGCCGCGCTGCCTCCTACGCCGGACGTAATGTCCACGTATTTCTTGATAGAGATGCTCATCAGCAATCCTCGTTAAACGCGGTATATCCCGCTGGTGATTTGCTCAACCTTGCCCACGTCATGGGTTAGTGTGAGTTTGTGACAGATGATCAGATCGAAGCTCGGGACGTTCTCCCACTGCTCGGCCTCATTCTGAATGTAATTGGAGGTAATGGGCTTCACTACCTGCATGCCCATGCCCGCGGCTTTTAGCGCAGTGAGCATCAAATGACTTTGAAGGATCAGCGAGGCGGTTGTCAGCACACCCTGAACTGTTGGTGTATCAACGGTTTCGTCTTCTGGCTTCACGAACGGCAGCACCGCGTTAAACTGAATAGTCTCAGCAACATTCTGGTGCTCGATTATTTCCGGGTTGCCGCTCGTCACTCTGGACTTCCTGGACTGCCAGCCGACACGCTCACTGGTAATGTGGTGCATGATGATTGCGGGTACAGCCGGCGGCCCGGTCGACACACCGGAATAGCTTTGCATCACCCTCACCGTCATGCCCTGCCCGGAAAACCCGGCGATCAGCACTTCGCGGATGAGTTTGTATATCGCGTTCATTGTCGTACCGCGACCGGCTGACTCCAGCCGTCCTGTTTTAACCAGGATGTAGGGTCAAGGATCTCCCATTCAGCCCCATCCCAAAGAATCAGATCGGCAGCACCACCACGATAAGCTGAGTGCGCACCGGTTTGAATCCATGCGGTGATGTACTGGCGGCCGGTGGTAAGCCCCATCTGCTGGATGTCGCGGAATGACAGTGGCTGAACGGATGCACCGTAAAGAGTTTCCGGCGCGCTGTAGGAGTTGATGGTTTTACCGAAGTCGTTCTCTTGCTGCCCAAGGAAGCGCTTAATCTGAACGCCAGCGGTTGGGTTAATTGCGGACATCGCCATACCGAGAAGGTTTGAGCCAGGAACAAACATCATTTCTCCTTAACGATTGAAGTGCAGGATGCGCGCATTTCACCAGTTTCCTGTAGCGGCTTGCTTGGCTCAAAGCCCTTAGCGGAACGCGCTTTCTGCGTAGACTCTTTCAGTGCTGGGGAATTCACTTGGGTAATTGTCATGCGAACATCACCGGCTGCAAGCTCACCCACAGCCTGGAGAACATCAATAGGGGTACGCAAACCATTGGCAACAGCCTTAACGCCACGCCCCATTTCCCTTGACCAACTCGCCCCTTCTTCCGCTATAGTCGGCCTGACAAATGGGCGCGGAGGAATGCGCTGGGCTGGGCTACCAAACTCATGCGTCTGAGCAACCAGCGCCACAGGAACTCCGGTATCCAAATACTTGGCAGTATCTTGCCAGCCGACCTCAGCCTTCAGTCGCCCCATCTCCTGCACGCGCTTAACCAGCTCATCCAGACCTCTGCCCATTAGAACCTCCCGCCAACCTTTCTGAATGCACGACGCTCCGGAGCGCCACCGATATAGCCAAGGCCAACTGACAGCCGCGCCAGCAATGCGGCAAGTTGCTCACCGTATGCCGTCTTTCCCAGCCACGACATGAACGCGCCCTTATTGGCTGCCGCGCTGGCAAAACCAACGCTAACCGACCCTACAGTGGCATTGCTGATAATCCCGGTGGCTCCGTTGGCTGGCGCCATAGGAGTGCCATTCAGCAGCAGAAGATGTGCGGTAAGAAGCTCTGTCATGAGCTCCTGGCATTTCACGCAGCGGAACCAGCGATTGCCGACGTCGATGTAGCAGTCCGTCATGTCGGCCATCAGCAGGATACTATCGGTTGGATACAACACTGGGTTGGCGAACGCCGGGAATTTCAGGCGGAACTCTTCGACGTCGATCATGGGTTATTTCTCCTCTTTGGGAGCCTTCTTGCCCATCTTCGCGTAGTCTTCAGCAGTATCCTGGGCAGACTTGTCTTTGTCCATCTCAGCGCCGCGCTCTTCGGCGTCATGTCCGTGTTTTGCCTTCTCGTCGAAGGACATAAATCCGCGCTCAACGAAGCCCATGAATGCCGGGTCTGCTTTGAGTTGCTCGAGTTCTTCGGCAGTGACTACTGTCGCCACGCCGCGCGGGGTGATCATGGTGCGCTTGTCTTGCGAGTTAGCGCCACCTTTAATCAGGACGCCTTTGTCGTAGGTGTCCTTGCGCGCATGGCCTTTCCAGACCGGGAAGAAGTTGTCAGAGGTACAGGATGAATAAACTGCTGGCATGGTTATCTCCAGAAAGAATCGGGGCCGAAGCCCCTTAAAATCAAATTCCGCTTGCGCGATAGACAGCGAATGGACGTTTCACCAGAGCACCGGAGGTGGCGTTAGTGAAGTCTTCGGTAACCAGTTTGCAGGATGTATCCACACCCAGCGCGCGGAAGCGGGACGGAACGATCTGGTCGATTACACCACCACCGTCGGTACCAGAGTCACCAACCGTTTCTGCGTACAGGTAGAACACGTCAGCGCCGCCGTTTGCATCATCCAGTTCGATGGCAGACTTAACAGTTACATTCGAATAGTTCTCACGCAGCCAGTCGTACGGCGTTTCACCCAGGTCGTTCGGTGTCGACAGGTAGTCAACTTTTTCCGATGCCACAGCCAGGATGATTGGCGTAGCGGTTGGGTCGATGACTTCTTTCGACTGAACGCGCAACGCCGCCAAACCGGTCAGCAGGTCACGCACGATTTCCGCATAGGTCTTTTTGTCCCAGGTTGTACCGCCAGTGCCAGCTGACACGGTGATATATGCCGGGAGATTCGGATCGTTCAGGTAGCCGTAAATCGGGCGGGTGTCAGGATGCGTCGCATAGCCGAAGAAGGCCACACGGTTACGGGAGATCTCCAGCGCCAGGGAGGCGGCGTTACGTTTGGTTTCTGAGGCGTTAATGCCGATGCGACCAGAACGCAGGCCTTCTAGCTCACCAACCTGCAGACCTTCTTCAAAGCGAACCACGCCACGCTTCTCATAGGTCAGGTTCCAGCTGGACAGCGGGATGTTGCCGTAGTCGGTGTACGGCTGGGCCACGCCGACCAGTTCCAGAATTTCCTGGATGACTTCTTCGTCTTCCCACGCGCCAGCAGTAACTACGCCCATCAGCTCATCGGCTTTACGGGCGGCGGTGATCACCTGCACCTGACCAGTCAGCCACGCCTGCAGGAATTGCATGTAAGGGCTATTGCCCTGTGAGGCGTTGACGGTCAGGCCGGGAATGCTGACGGCGGCGTCCATACCATACGCCTGAGCGTATGACTGAGCAGCGAAATCAGATACGTGGATCCCCACCTTTGCGAGGGAGCGGACGTTATCCGCTGAATCCATCGCAATGCCACGCAGCTTGCTTTGCAGCAATTTAGCGGCAGCAGGAGACAGGCGCTTATGCACCTTTGAGGTTTTAGGCATTTGTTATTTCCTTGAATTAAGGTGCTACGGCCGGAACCGGAAGTTGCTGCAGGGCGACGATTGCAATGCCGGTAGTCACGTTGTAACGCACGACGCGGGAGCCAGGGATCAGAGTAGAGCTGGCGGGAGCAGCGGATAACGGAGCAGCAACCAGTGTGCCGTCAGCTTTGTATGCGATCGCATCACCAACACCTGCGGCAGTGGTCAACTCCATAAACATACCCGGGGTCTGCGAAGTCGCTTCCAGTTGAGCGCCAGCCTCAATACCACCTTCATCACCACCCAGGGCGGTATAAGCAGCCCACTGCTTTGGTGAGGACATGATGCCGATGTAGGTTCCAGTGCCACCGATGGACACCAGGCCGTTATCGCCGGCAGCCTGTGTCAGCGCCACTGCACCAAACGGAACTCGCTTGCCCGCCGTCCCATTGAATACAGTTTTCAGTTGTACTGGCTCGGCGCGAACGTCGCCTGCTAGCGCCTGCTCACCGGGGATGCCCCAGGCCAGATCGCTGCCTACTGTTTTTTGAAAGGTCATTCTGTTCCCCTTAGAGATCATCAATTACGGAAGAGACAGCGTTGGCTTTGGTCGGCGCGGCATCCTGACCGAATGCAACGATGGTTTGTAGCGCAGCGGACTTCATAGCCAGCGCTGCATTCAGCGCAGATACTTCATGCCCGGCTGCGGTACCTTTGATGCCGAGTTTCTCCAGACCGTACTTCGCCACCGCCACGGTATCCATGGAGTCGCACGCGAACGCGCCAATGAATGGGGTAAGGCGCTGGGCCAGCTCATTACGTTTACCGAGTTCTTTAAGCAGCGCGCCGGTATCCTGCGCTTTCACCTGTTTGGTCAGGGTCTTAATTTGCTTGGTCAGCGCGGCGATTTTGGCATCCTGAGCTTTTGGCGTGTCGGTCGGATCTTCGTCTTCAGCTTTCGGAGCATCAGGGTCTTCATCCTCAGCCTTAGGTGCGTTCGGGTCTTCGTCTTCCGCAGGCGCTGCCGCCGGGTCGATAGGATCCTCATCAAGAACCTGCTCAGCGGGTGCTTCAGGCTGATTCATCTGCTGAAGCGCAGCCATGACAGCGGCGATTGATGGGGCGTCCAGCTTGCTGAGCGCCGCGATCAGTTCCTCTAAAGTCATCGTTTTATCTCCGTCGGAGTTTTGGTTTATGGCCTGGTCCATCACTGCGACGTCAGGTCCTGTTCTGCCCTCATCAACTCGGGCGAGATGGTTTCCGCAACGCAGATTGCGCTGCACGTACTGATAGTTGGTGCCTTCAAATGAGCCGGGAGCGTACTCCACGTCGTATTTGTAGGCCGGTGAAAGCTGTGATTTGCCTGACTCCAGCTCCTGCTTCATCTCATCGGAGAAGACGCGAAGGTTGGCTTTCAGGTAGGGGTAATCGAAATAGACCTTTTCTCCGACAATTCCATCCACGCCAACATCGCCCGGGTTAGCGCCTTCAGCGCCGAGCCAGGTGTGATTGTTGATGAAGGGGATGAGCTTGAAGGACTCCAGCGTCTCTGGCCTGCTGAGTTCTTCAGCGGGTCGATACACCTGGTAAATTTTGTCGGGGTCTGGCGCGCCGGGTATCTCGCTGCCGAGGTAGTCGAATACGCCGACTTTACTGATTGGGTTGCCCTCGACGTTGATCCACCCGTTGTCATCGACGACACGCGCGGAACGGTCGAGGGCTTTAGCGCCGGTTGTCATTATTTCACTCCAAAGTCGACCACCAGTTTGAATGTACAGCGACAGTTGATTTCCTCCCCGGGGATGACGTTCTGACCGCTATCGCCCACCGGAAGGCCAACGGCAAGGTCGAACTCTTTACCATGCGCCTTAACGTGTTTAGGACGGGAATGTGCAGGACCTCGATGCGAGTGAATCCAGATGCCTTTGGTTGCCCCAGTAGCCTGGGCCTTCATCATCGCTGTGTCGTTGTACGCCTTGCGCGTCTGGTCCATTGCGATATTTCGAGATCGGCGGTCGAGTTTGCCGTTGGCATCAGACAGGATGTCTTTAAGTGCGGACAGGTCGCCAGGCGACTCAGCCACAGCCTTTCGAATCCTCTCAATGTGGTCCGTCGGCAACGTCGATATCAGCTGTGCGTTCTTCTGCGCTGCATCCCGAAAGTACCCGCGCACGGTGTCAGCGTTGACGGCATCATCAAGCTTCAGTGCAGTGAATTGCCGCTGAGTAGACTTGTCAGCGCCGTCGAGCACCGGGCTAAACATCGTGGGGGCGTAATCGCGGAACAGGTTGGCGTATTTGCCAGACAGCGTTGTCAGTTTTGAGTCGAGCGATGGGCCACTGGTTGCCAGCAACTCATCAGACAGGTTGCCCTTCATCCAGTTGACCAGGCGTCGAAGCCGGCGCTGGTACTGCTGCTCCAGATACAGGGGGCTGAAGAACGGCCGCGATTGCTCTTGCAAGTCCGTCGTCTTCTTCTCCGCCATCGTCTACCTCCTCAAACTCGTAGCCGCTGGACTCGTCATCCTTCAGCTTCTGCTGGTTCTGCTGTGCGCTCACCACACCAAGGTTTTGATAAATCTCGGCAGCCTGCGCCTTCGCCAGTCCGGTCTGCGCCTGCTCGGTTTCGGTTGGTTCGTCCAGAGGATTCCACACCACCTCAACATCGATGCTCTCGCCGAACACCGACTTTGTGAGCAACTGGTAATGTTGGTTCAGAAATGGCGTGCAGCTGTGCTCCTGGATGCCTGCCAGCGTTTCACGGTATGTCGAGGTTTCGGCCTCACCCGTTGGGTTAAATCCCTTTGGCGATGTGCCGAGGAGTTTCGTTGATGGCATCTCTGCGACAGACGCGACCAATTGATACTCAGTCATGATCACCGAGTCGACATCACCAAGAGAGGTTTCATGCTGCTCGTACCCATCGGTATCACCAATAGGAATAACGCCGAAGTTATCCCGGCGCTCGACGAACTCCTGAATCTTCTGGATGAAGTTATCGGGGTCCGACATCGCCGTCTCAAGGTCAGTCTTGATGACGTTCAGTCGCTTCGACATCAGTAACTGAGGCCCCTCATTCGCCGACCGCTCGGCGCCGTACACGCGCTCCCAGATGAGCTGGGGTAGCGGCAGGCCACCAAACTGATACGTCGGTTTGAGCACGTCCGGAACGTCTGAGTAGCGAATGATGACCAGGTGCGAACGGTGGTAACGCTTGTTGGCAATACGCCAGTACGTAGGTTCGTAGAAGTTCATCGACGATGGGTCGGTGACATCCACACCTTCAAGCTCTGGTGCGCACCAGTACGGATCAACCTGGCTGATGCCGCGATAGCTACCCTTCGCCACGCCGTCGATATTGAATGGATTTTCGTAATACTGCGGGTCGTCGCTGTCCACACAGAAGATGGCGATGCGGATGCCGAACACGCGGTTGAATCGGGCGAACTCCTGCACCTGGCGTTTGATGCCGCGCTTACGGTCAATCCTCTCCAGACGTTGAACCTTTTCAGGGTCAACACCAGTAATCTTCCAGCCGTTACGCGTGGCGTCCTCCGGCGGGATTTTGCAGGCACGGTTAACCAGCCACTGCTGAGCCATGACAGCGCACAGCTGATGGCCAATAAATCCCTGAGACAGGAACCAGCCCACCACGTTATCCGGTACACCGCCGAGCGTTGAGAAGCGATAACCGGCAGATGGAGACTGAGCACACGACTCATCCATGGCCCGGCCTTCGCCGTTTACCGGGCGCGCTGCACGAACCGGGAATGCGGCCCTCTCGATATCGTCCAGGCTGATTGAGGCGTGCTGTTTATGCGTTGAGAAGGTGCCTGCGGGTTTCTTCTTCTCGGGCTCCGGTTTAGCCTCTTCAACAATGACAGATACCTTGGGTCGAAACCATTTAAGCCAGTTCCAGCTCATGAGAAAACGCCTCTGCTCTTCTTGTTCTTCATCTCGTCGATTGCGTCCATCATCGGATCCAACTGGTCATCGTGAGTGTTGAACTCGGGGTTGATGGCTTCCATCTCGACGAGGAAGTCGTTAACGAATGGCGCAGCAGATGGCAGGCGCACATATCCGGATTCGATATGTCCCTGCACATCAAGAAGGCGCGTGTATTTGTCGCGGTTACGCTGAATAGCGCGCACTGGGCACGCTGCTTTGCGTTTGATGTTCTGAATTAACCCTGTGCCGGATGACTTGTCTTCGATGGCCATGTAGCGGAGCGGGCCATTTTTTAACTCTTTCGATTTTTGCCAGAATGCGATCGCGCGACGCTGAAGTTCGTCGGCCTCCCACTTCCCGCGAATCATGTCGATGAGATAGACATTGCCGTCCTCACCAAGCCCCCAGTGTTCGAATACAGAGAAGTCGTTGGCCTCATTAGTTTTCTGAGCCGTATCACCATAGATGGCGCGCCACTGCATTTTCGGCAGCACGTCGTACTCACCGAACCATTCAGACCGGATAAGTCCGCCACCCTTTGCAGTGGGGCGCTGCTGATACAGAGCACTCCAAACGAGTGAGCCACGCTGTTTGCACTTGTCGACGAACGCCTGCGGCATGCGCTCGGGAAACAGGATGTCACCCGGCTTACGCAGATTGAACCGCTTGCCGTTCAGTTCGTGGACCTCGTTAGTCTCAGCCTCCATGGGGAAACTAACTACGCGCCACTGTTCGCCACCATCTTCAGCCAGTTTTAGTAGTTGCCCGGCAAGGTCATCTTTATGCCAGCGAGTCAGGATGATGATAATGCCGTTAAGTTTCGGATCCGCGCGAGTAAAGAAGGTTGTGTCGTACCAATCCATAACAGCTGTCTGGTAGGCTTTAGATGATGCTGTTTTATAGTCCTTGGCAGGGTCATCAATAATACCGATGTGCATGCCCTGCCCGGTGATACCACCGTTAACGCCCGCCGCGCGATAGGAGCCACCATGCAAGCTGCCATTCCTATCAACTATTTCCCATAGCTCGGCGGTTTTGATGGCGCTACTTCGCATCCCTCCCATCCTGGTGTCGGGATAAATCTCGCTGTAACGCTCGCCTTGGATAATTCGCTGTGTATCGCGAGACATCCTGTTTGCCAGATCGGACGAATAGGAGCAGGAAATTACATGCCAGTCAGGATGCCTACCGAGAACCCTTGCCGGAAAGCGCCTGGAGGCCAGTTCACTCTTACCAGAGCGCGGTGGTGCGAATATCATCAGGCGCGGCATGTTCCCGGCTTCAACTTCAGCCAGGAAGTGATCGAGCTCAGCGCAGAGTAGTTCGTTGAACCAGCCCGTCTCATAGTTCGGGTTGGTATACAGAGTGAAATCCATCAGGCCTTCCAGCGCCTGAGCAATGGCTCTCTTTTTGAAAGCCTCAAGAACCGTCGAGTTTTTCCTCGAGCTGGTTTTTGCGACGGCCATATCCCAGCTCCTGTAACGCCTCTTTTAATTGCTCATCGGTAAGGTCTTCATGCTGGATAGGGCCACCATTAGGCCCGGACAATTCGGTCTTCTTCGGGGCTTCCCAGCCTTCCATCTCCCCTATCTGCTTAATAGCGCCGCGTGCATCGTGCAGCTTCAGCTTGATGCCGTCTTTGCCTGCGGTTAGTTCGGCGATGGCGTCGAGTAGTTCAGGTGACTGTTTGACTGAGTCCTTAAACTTCCAGGTGGCTTGAATTACAGGGCGACCGTCATCGTCCTCACCTACAACATGCTCACCAAAATCAACGAGGTCAGTGATGCGCGCGCGGCCCATTGAGGTTAATCGCTTGAGCGCTTCTTCGCGGGTCATGATGGCATCGCTCACTGCTGACACTTGGACAGATGCAAGGAACGCTAAAACGTCGCAATTTGTCGCAATCGCATGAGCAGCCTTACGCAGGTTGTCGCCCTTCGCTTTCCCCTTCGCTGCCTTGTATGCGTCGGTCTGGTTCTTACCCTTGATGATGGCCAGTGAGAACTTTTTCTGAAGCGGAGTCAGAGCATCGAAAAGCTGCTGCTGCTCTGCCGTGAGCTTTTTCGATGCCATGGGAACTCCTGTTGGTTAAGGCCATTAAAAAAGCCACTCGAAAGTGGACTTTGTGATGGCAATAAAAACCGCCCGGAGGCGGCTATTATTAATTTCTTAATAGTTCTGAATTTTCACGGTCAAACCGTAACGGATGACCTATCCAAAATACATTCCATTGCCAATTTCATTCTGAATTCTCATTCCTTCATCTAAGCGACGTTGCACATCAACATTCTCTTTGTTTTTCTCGCACCACAATTCAAATGCTGAACATATATCCTGACATAATCGGACGACGCTTATCTGTAAAACACCATCTATGATGTTTTGGTGAGAACCACCGTGAGTTAGATGAAAAGAATAACTACCAGCATCGGATGAGCCTTCATGTAAAACTGAACACCTTAACTTCCAACACATGACATCAGTGAAGGCTAGCTTGCCGATTGGTTTTGCACTGAGTATATCTCTTTCAAACGCTCCGAGCTCTTTAGCAAGCATAGGATCATTATTCTCAGTATATTCAAGCATCGTATCAGGGTAGTATTTGTGTTTTAGATTATCCTCAAACCATTTTTTATACCGAGTTCCCTTTGCTTTCTCTTTGGGATTGTCAATCGATGCGCAAATATCTGGGATGGTTAAAGCCATGAACAAGGCACCGTAAAAATTTTCAGACTCGAGTGCTTTTTTAATAGAATTTACTATTGCTTTCATTTCACTAACCGCTTAATGATTGAGGTTGTGATATTAAGCTATGAGTACATCCTGAAAGCAATGTAAGTCTTTCATTTTCGTGATTGCTCAATCGTTCGAATATCTGCTTTATCTCTGTTACACATTCCCAGCGCCGACAGCAGGCTCACATTCAGACCCAGACTGGCCCCGTAGGTCAGCGGGTCGGGAATGGCTGGCTGTGACGTTTCAGTAGTCAGGTTTGCTGGCAACGGTACCGCCGGAACCGGTACGTAAACTGTCCGCGTATTGCCGCAACCTGTTAGCAGCGCCAGCAGGCACAGGCCGATGAGCACAGTCATCATTCGCAACAGCCACTTTGATATCTGCCTGGGCTCTCTGTGACTCCAGTGCGATCTGCTGTTTGGCATACTGGTTGGTCTCCAGAACGATGTTGGTGATTTTGATGGTGCGCAGGACGTTATCGGTGATGGTCACGGCACTGGTTGCCGACTGCTCAGCATCATCAGCACGCCTCTTCTCGGTATGGTATTTGCTGCTGTAATGATTTGCGGACCAGACCAAGCCACCAGCCAGGGATGCCACGAACACGATGAGCAGCACTTTAAACAGTGGTGTCATTTCTGGCTCCATGTGCAGACTTCATATTCAACGTCGCGCCGGTTCATCAACCCTTTCCACTTCTGGCCGCCTGCATACACCCAGCGTTTAAGCTCAGCACATGCGCCACCGTAGTCTTTGGCGTTGAGCTTTTTCAGTAGCGTGGAATTGATGGTGGCGGTAGCGCCGACGTTATAGGCGAACGAGTAGATAGCGGCGCGCTGAGTTTCGCTAACCGGCACCCGGATATGCGGATCGACTTGTCGGGCAATCCTGGTCAAATCTGCTCGGGTCAGCGCATCACACTCTTTATCGGTGTAGCGTTTGCCGGGGATAATATCGGAACCAGTGTGGCCATCGCAGACCGTGAGAACGTCGACCACATCGCGATAAGCAACGTATTCGCGCCCCTCCAGTCCATCCTTACCGGACAGCATGACGGTGGCAATAGCGATAGCACCGCCGCCCATTGCCGCAATAAGTTTACTTCTCAGTGCTGGGGACATCGTCGCCTCCTGCTTTTCTTCTGTACTCCCTGTCCCGGTAGTACCAGTTGATGACGAACGTTCCAATTGTGCAGGCGATACCTACGACCAGCGCCCAGTCGTTCAGTGAGAGGGCACCAAATAGGGTCGTCGTGGTTCCCGCGCCAACTGCGGCACCATTAGTGAATTTTTCCATGCGATGCATATCTCTCACCTCGCTGTTTGCGGGTGCTGTGTGTTTTAAATGAGGGTCAGGCTTCACGGGATGAATTTATCAACAAAGCACGTAGCGGATGATTCCCGTGAGCCTGAAATAGAAAAGCCCCGCATAAGCGAGGCTATAAATTATTATCCACACTCTCGCAGTGGCTGCGCTCGTGCCCTCGAGTATCTGTCGCGTCATCGCCGCTCATGACCGGTGCGCGTCTGGCGCTCGCGCTGCTTTACCGGAGTTTGTTTTGATATAAGAACCTTGACCCATCACTACACAGGCTCGCTCACTGGCGACTCAGGGCAGCATCATGACTGCTACATTGCCTATCGGCTGCGGTCCATCCGTTTACTGGTGCATTTTCTCACCCTCCAGAAACGCAAAAGCCCCACGGTGTTATCCGCAGGGCTTGAAACGAAGGCATTAACCCATCGTTGGGACAAAATTAACACAGATTCGGGAAAAGTAAATAGCCCGCAACAAAATCGCAGGCTATCGCTACAGGCGTTACCGCGTTATCTGCTTAAGCTGTTTTTCTGCCCAAGCCTCTTCGATATCGAATTTCGTGATCAGCTGGTCATAGAATGGCTTAACAGACTTTTTCCAGGTGTCCAGGCTAATGGCATCAGTAATCTGGCATACGGCCGCATATGCCTCAGTAGACGGAAGTCGTTCATACCCGCGCCCGCCGCAGCGCTTACAGTTAGCCAGAACAGGAACACCCTGCTTCTCAGTAAGATCCTGGTTCACTGCCTTGCCGCGTCCATGGCAGTCGCTGCATGAAGCACTAACCACACCAGAGGCATTACACTTTTTGCATAGCACTTTGACGGATTCTTTGACCTTCACCATCCCGGACACAGTCATTTTCCCTTCTGGCTTACGGAATTTATTGGTAAACACATCAGCCTCAATGAAGCCCTCACCGTCGCAGCAATCGCACCGCTTTACACTGGCTGCGCTGCGGGAATAATCCTCAAAAGCGAAGGTGGCCAACTGGTGCATCACCTGAGGCTTAACCCCGGAATCCAACTTACGCAGTGCGGCAATCTTGTCACATTTGGTCATCGCGTACTCAGCCAGCAGTTCGATCGCCCGATCCCGGTCGTTATTACTTATGCCCATCTTGCCGAGGAAAGCACTGTACCCCATGGCAGCGCGTTCCTGAGTCATGCCCATTGCCGCCATAATGTCGGTACCGGTCAGTGAATCGGAGGCGGTAGCACGCGGAGAATCGCTAATCAGCGTGGATTTTGCGAAGTGGTATTTCACTGTGTTTTCAAGATTCACGCTGTGGCCCTCTCTGGCTGTTTGGTCTGCTGGTTCTGACTATGTTTTGCTATTGGTTTTAGGTTGGCTCTCGCGACGCTTTCAGCCTGGTATCTAGCTATCTGCTCTCTGGTCATCGCCGCCCCTTCATCTGACGAATCCACCCTTTAGCCCAGCGATATGCTGGCGCTATCCCATGCGATTCTTTGTCATCTAGGAAGAGGTAACGTCTTTCCCAGTAATGCCAATGGCTGCATTTAAGTGAGTGAGGAATGCTGAAAACGGAAATTGCGACGATGAGTGGGATTTTCACGCGGCCTCCTGCTGTTTCAGTTCTTTGAGTTTTGCGCGGTACTCGTCGCGGATCCGAATGAAGTCATCACGGCGGTAATTGGTCATTTCATGAGGTCCATTAAGCCAATCGACATACTCCTGCCCATATCGAGCGATCAGTCCGTCTTCATAATTCTTCGCCACGGTCGCTTCTTTGGCTGTGTACTTGCCGGAACCGGCATTACAGGATTTGCATTGCTTGTGGGCGTTACGCTCTTCAAAGCGCAGCTCAGGGTTAGCACCTACCGATTTAAAGTGGCCGCAATCCCACTGACCGCCATGCAGATCGGGTGGGTTTGTCTCTCCGCAACTGATGCAGGGAAGCTCGAAATCTCTGGCCCGTATGAATGCGTTAAAGGCATCCTGGGCCCGGGCCTTGAAATAGCCGGTAGGACGCAGCTCATCACGACGGGTTCGCCGACGCGCCCGCCCTTCTTTCTCCTCTTCGCGCTGACGCTTCAATTCCTTACGCTGTGCATCTTCCCGCGCTTTTCTGGTCTGCTCTTTGCCGACGGCGATGGCGCACTCATAACCGCAGACAGTCTGCGTGTCTCGCACCGGATGGAACCACTGGCGGCATTCTTTGTTGGCGCACTTACGGCGCGGTAACTTAGCCATGCTCACCCCCACGTCCTGCTTTGCCAGACCTTACTCGGGCGCGGCGCTTTCTCGCTTTCCGGCAACTGAACGCTGACAGTCCAGGTGATGTTGTTGCGATTCAGGCTGCGTTCGACCGTGGCTCCACGGCGGCGGTAATTGGCCACCAGCTCGTCGGCTTGCTCGGTGGTGCATTCATGATGGTGAAACCAGGAATATTTCATCGCCATCACCCCGCAAAGCTCATGAGCTGCGAGGCGGCGTTTTCCGCTTCACGCTGGTCTTTGAATGCCCGGGACAATACCCAGCGCCACAGAACATCGAGCGCGGCTTTGTACAGCTGCTGGAACTCGGTTTCGTCCATGTTGGCGAAGGCAATGCTGCGGGGGTGTTTGCGAAGGGTGCCGTCGGGAAGCTGTATGGCGTCGTAGTGACCAGACTCGATGATCACCCATGCACGGTATGCGTCATAGGATTTGCAGATGCTAATGCTACCGGCTCGCTTATCAGCGATACGGTCGAGATATTGCTCGGCAGCATCCAGGAGTGCGGCTTCACTTCCCGCGAATGAGGCAAGGAATTTGGCGTAGCCGGTTACCAGTTTGCGCTCGTTGGAGGAGATCGCCCCGCCAGTGGGTTCCCAGTATTCGAAACCGAGATTGAGTAATGCGAAGAAGCGGCGATGGAATGCGGGATTCCTCACCTGACGAAATTCGGCTACCAGCACGGCACCGAGTTTGATTTTTGATTGCAGAATATCGCTGGTCTCCGGCGTCGCGGGGATCAGGATTCCTGAAGACTGCTTGATTAGTTGTAGTTCGTGCGCCATGGTGCTCTCCGTGGCGCATAAGGTTGTCAGTTGCTCAGACTGACACTGACATTATGTACAGTTGATAATGGAAAATCAATGTAAGAATAAACCCGCCGAAGCGGGTTATATTATCGATATGGGAATTCCCATATCGCTTGTATGGCAGGTTATGCGGCCTGCTCTGTTCTGTAACACAACTCTGGCAAATTAACCCTCACCAGTGCCTCGGCGAATGGCGGCGGAACTGCGTTGCCACAACGCGCAACCTGCTTGTCCTTCGCGTACTTCTGCCCCCGATAGTCCTGATCGATGATGTACCACTCCGGGAAGCCCTGCGCGCGGTATAGCTCGTGCGGTTGCAGCATCCGCATACCGATATCAACGATGCGAAAAGTGATGCCGTCAATATCCACCAGCCCGTCGCAATCCTCACCGCAGTACTTACGCAAGAACTCCAGCGCCAGCTGCGCGCGATGTTCGTCGTATTCATCGACCGCAAGAGTGGTTTTCACCTCCCCTACGTGCAGCCCGCCAGCCGTCACTGTTGGCATCGGGTCACTGGTTGGCTGCCCGTCCCGGCAGGTGCCGCGCAGTTTCACCAGATGCGACGTGACTGCAGCATGGTGATCGACAGTCGTAACCGAGTGCATAGGCTCATCCATACTGACACCCGGCCCCGTATAGTTACCGCCGTAGTGTTTCGCCAGGAACGCGCTCACCGTCGCGAATTTATTTCCACCAGCAGTAACGGTCCCCAGCGGGTTATCCAGTCGCAGCACTCGCGGTTCTTGTCCAGGACGTTCGCCATAACCCATCTGGATCAACGTGGGTGTTACCAGTTGAGATTTGCCACCACCACCAGCTGTGATCGTTGCGCTCGGCTCGTCTGCCCGGTGGCCGACACTGGCACCAAACTGCCGACCAACAAACGGTGCTATCGCTGCCTCAACGATACCCAGAGCATGCCCATTCCCGCCCGGACGTTTTGATGTGCCAGCGGTTACCGTCGGGACGGGGTCGGTAACGGGCTGCCCGGTTGCGCCAGTACGGAACTTTGTCAGGTGTGGGACGGCAATCGCGTAGCCATGGGTTTTCGTAATGGTCTGCAAAGGCTCGCCCAGCGCCTGCCCACGGAAACAGTCGTATTTCCCTTTGGTCGTCGTGTGGTTGCACTTAACGATGAACGGCGACACGCTCTCGATCACAAACCGCTGGATGCCACGAGCGATGCGTTTGAGCGTATTTTCAGCCAGTGGCTTTTTGCGGTCGAATATCGACGGTGTCGGAATGGTCCAGTCGATACACTCTGCAGCTGTTCGCCATGGCGCCAACTTTCCACTCTGCACAGCTGGAGATTTCGGGTCGCCGTGGGTCGGGTCCGGCCAGGTCACCGACATACCATCGCAACGCATTACCATGAAGAAACGCTTCCTGATGGTCGGTGCGCCAAAGTCGCAGGCGCGCAGCTCACGATGATCAACGGCGTAACCGAGCCCGGCCACCAGTTGCTGCGCCAGTTCGCCGTCGGCAGTAATACCCAGGAACTCGCAGCACTCCGCCAGCGCCGGATGACCGGCAGGAATACCACCGGACAGCATGCCGCAGAAAGCCTCGAAGGTCTCACCAGTACGCAGGGGATCTGGACGTAACCCACCATCAGCAGATTCGATAAGCGGCCCCCAGGTGCGGAACTCTTCAACGTTCTCCAGCATCATCACGCGGGGACGTACCGCCAACGCCCAGCGAATGACAATCCACGCCAACCCGCGAATCTCTTTCTCCACCGGTTTCGAACCTTTAGCCTTTGAGAAGTGACGGCAATCAGGGGAAAACCATGCCAGCCCCACCGGGCGGCCAGCGGTCGCTACGATGGGATCGACATCAAACACCGATTCGCAGTAGTGCAGTGTATCCGGGTGGTTCGTAGTGTGCATCGCAACAGCGTTCGGGTCGTGGTTAATCGCAATATCCACACTACGGCCGATCGCCAGCTCAATGCCCGTGCTCGCCCCGCCGCCGCCGGCAAAGTTATCAACGATGATTTCTCTCACGCGTATTTCTCCATAGCGGTGGCCAATGACCTGGCAGCGTTTATGATGGCTGGTACCGGCATTTTCTCCAGCCACATACGGTTGATGTGATGCTTCAGGCGGCGCTGGTGATGCGCCGGGAGATAACCGGCTATTTCAACTTGGCTGTAGACCATTCCCACCTCAGCAGGCCAGACGGTTTCGGTCACATCCACAAGCAGCAGGTTTTCCAGTTCGACGATGCGTTTCGTGGCGTATTCCAGTTGAGGTTCCATCAATCCTCCTTCACGCCAATGCCAGCATCTGGAGCGTGGCAATAATGAGAACCATCCGGCCTGTGTGTCAGGTCTATCTCACGGTCACAGCGCTTACAAAATGCGACTGGCTTTCCACCCGCCTCCACAATAGCGGCGATAACCTCCAACTCATCAACTGCCAGCGGCGCATCAATATCTCCGTCTGGATAGAATGACTCTGGCATTTCAACTTTGAAGGCCCGCGCTTCAAGTTCTGCAATGCGCTGGCGCAACGCTGCAATTTCCATTTCGGCTGCGTCAGCATAATGGACGTTTGCATGCTCTTTCAGGTGGTTGCAGGCCATCATGAAGCCGCGATGATGCTCACGATTAGCTCGGCAAATTTCATCTTCAATACGTTTCTCTGCGGACTCCAGAGCGCCAGCAATCCCCTCAAATTCATCCCAACGAATGATTGGCGCGTAAACATCACCAGAGCCGCGCTTCAGTCTGATATCTGAAATAATCGCCTGAGCCTGTTTGTTGAGTGCTGTCATTGGGCAGACTCCTGTTCGACTTGGGTAAAGACGGTGGCAAAGCAATGCGGGCAGCCCAGCGTTTCCATCCCGTACTTATTTTTTTTCACTACAACCAGTTCAGGTCGTGTGGAGATTTTTTTACAGCGGCGGCACTTCATGGATTTGCTCATAGCGCGGGTCCTTTGCGAAGTTGGGCGGCGCGATTGCTGGCCTGCTGTAGAACCATCTTCCAGCCAACAACCTCATGCATATCAGAGGAGCAAAGTTGGTTGGAGAATTTGACCAGCATTGTTTCAGCCACGCCAGCCAGACTATCAAGCTCACTGGCCCGCGCTTCAGCCAGGAAAGCGTCGGTCGCCGGGGTTTCCATTGCAGCCTTCAGCACGTCGACGTACCACTCGCAATACCGGTAATCCAGCATTCCATCAGCCTGCTCAATCCACATATCCGGTGCAGTGGCGAAATCGGCCGCTTTTTTCAGCGCCGCGTTTTCAGCAGCTACCCCCGCCAGCTCCCTGCACTTGCTCTCGGCGTTAGCGAGCTGTACTGCCATGCAGTTGTAATCACGAATCAACGCAGTTACCTGATTGTCACTAATGTCACACATTCCATCTTCATCAATCTCAGAAACCCAGCGTTCAATATTTTCTCTGCTGCTCATGCTGATGCTCTCCCGTAAAACGCCAGTACACGCTGCATAGCTGGACTTGTGCGGCAAATTGATGTGACCATGTTTTTGCTCATGTTCGATTTGAGCTGCTTGATGTTCAGCTCACCGCCAGGCTGAAGTGAATAGACCGGGCGATGCGGCTCGCCAGTGCGGATTACTACCGCTCTGCGTACCAGGTGAAGCAGCAGGTTGTGTGATTTCTTGCAGTCGCATCCCAGCAGGCTCTGGACCTGACGAGGCGTTATGGTCTGGTTAACCCGAAGGAAATCGACGATTGCCCACAATGATTTGCTTGCCATAGTGATTTGCCCTCGAGGTTATTTAACGATCCGGAGATGGCTAACATTCTTGCGATAGCTTCCCCAGTCAAAGTTCACCCACATCCCGCCATCCATCTGGAGGCGATCGATAACCCGCGCACCCAACGCGCCGAGAAGTTCGTCATGGTTCAGATTCGTCAGAACGCCAACTGGACGCATCGACGACAGCCGACGGTCGATAACCTGATTCAGGATAACTTTCTCCCCGTTGCTACCGCGCTGAATACCGACCTCATCCAGCACCAGCAGATCGACTTTGCAGAGGTCGTCCAGCAATGCGGCCTCTGACTGACCACCGTCGTAGCACTCGCGAACGCGCAGCATCAGGTCAGGAATTGTCACCACCAGCACAGATTGACCACCGGACAAGAGATGATTTCCGATCGCTGCTGCCAGATGGTTTTTACCGGTACCAGGCCCGCCACTGAACACGAAGCTCGCAAAGCCAGCACCAAAGTTCTGTGCGTAGCTTTTCGCCATGGTGTAGGCCTTTCGCTGTTGCTCTCCGGATACTTCGTAGTTGGCGAACGTGCAGCTGCGGTGCAGGCTCTGGATACCAGATCGACCGAAGATTTTCTCTGTGCGCGCTTTCTGATTCCGCTTTCCCAGCTCTTCGCAATGTTTCAGGCCTTCTTCACGCTGCCACG
The DNA here is from genome assembly GCF_013784065.1 of Citrobacter sp. RHBSTW-00599. Lineage (NCBI taxonomy): Bacteria > Pseudomonadati > Pseudomonadota > Gammaproteobacteria > Enterobacterales > Enterobacteriaceae > Citrobacter > Citrobacter sp. RHBSTW-00599. The sequence goes on from NZ_CP056717.1 coordinate 3,061,557, forward strand.
CCAGCAGTTCTGCTGCGCTGGTGAACTTCGGCTGTACGCCAGGCGGAATGAGTTTTTTCAGGCGCTCAAGAGCGCTGCCAGTACCAATCATGTTTTTCATCGCTACCCCCTGAACCCTGGTGGAATGGTGTTATCCGGAATCGGAATGCGATTAACATCCCTGGCGGGTGATGGGTTCGCCCTTTGGATTCGACTACGCGATTGCAGCAGGCTGTCAGCAAATGTCTGCTCCCAGGCTTGCTGATGCTTAATCTTCCCATCTGGGGCCCAGTAATCCCGGAACTGCTGGAGTTCTTCAGGGGTATAGCCCGGCTCTGTACCGAGGACTCTTCCCCAGAGGCGAGCTTTGCCAACGAAGTCGGTCGAAGGCACCCAATCATCGGTGATCGGGAATTTCCCCAATGGACCAAAATCCATGCCGGTTCCGAAATCATCTTCCTGGGGTTTGGGTGGGGTAGCTGGCGGAGGTGTGTAATTACCAGAAGTATTCTCCCCAGATTGACTATCGCCCGCGCGTTCTCTCTCTGGGTTTATATCTTCTCTTCTCTTCTCTTCTCTGCGGTTATCCGTAACGTTATTAGTAACGTTAGGCGTTACGTTACTTTCTTGGTGTTTTTTACGTTCGCGAAACTCCTTCTGGCGCTGCGCATTTGTCTTGGCCGTAGCTGAGCGCATATCACCTGACGTATTGTATTCATTGAAGTTTGGAAGAATGACGCAGTTATTCTCCGCATCATAAATGGCCCAGCCTACGGTTGATAATGCAGCCCCAAAACCGGGTACTCCGACAATATCATCGATATCAGACAGGTCTGCATTTTCAAATACACCGTTACGCGAGTGTTCATTTGCCGCAGACCAAAACGTTACTAGTAACGACACCGTAACGTTACGGGTTACGTTACGCGTTACAACGTCTGATAACGTGGTGTTATGCGAAAGTGTGAACATTTTTCCCACCTCCGGTGAACGCTCCAGTATTCGCGCAATTCCGTTCACCTTCGGGCTGGTGACCAGTGATGTACGCATCTTTATCCAGTCTCCGGCCATTAAGTCCTCCTGAAGAATAATTAAGGGAAGATTTATCCAGTCGCGGTCCGACACGCTGGCAAAACAATTTGTTGTTAGGCATACTTACCCCGCAATGATTTCGCAATGAATTGCACCAGAAAGCCGTTGGTGTTCGCGCACCGCGGCTTTCGCCATTTTTGAACCGGTCATATAGCCCCCAGCATCATCTGCACCATCTCCATCAGCGGACCAGTTAACCCAGGGTCAACGCGATACATCTCCACGATCCCCTCGCTCAGTTCTTTCAGCTTCTGATGACGTGGCGCATCCATCGCGACAGCAATCTTCGCTTCGCTGGTTTCTTTCTCCATACGTGCCAGGCGAGCCATGATGTTGTCTTCTGGCAGCAGGCGACTGCGGTACACAATCGGCAGGACAGCGAGGATTGCCGGGGTCAGCTGGCGGACGTTCTCGCGGTAACGTTCGCTGTTGAAATGGTTGTCCAGGAAGCGGAACAGCTTCTGGCGCTTTCGGCAGAGATCGTCAGGGAAAGTGATGTCGTCTCCCCCCTGCGCCTGGTACTCTTCGATAATCAGAGCCGTCACTACGTCCTGACCATCGGCACCAGCCCAGGAGCGGACCGCGTCACGAATGGCATCATGTTTATCGCCATGCTCTTGTTGAGTGCGATTTATCATCGCGGACGAATGGAATCCGGTATTTTGTTGGTACGTAAGTGATTGCATAGTGCTTTCCCTTTCGTGGTTAATTTGCTGTCAGGCTGCTTTTGGTTTGCTGATCTCAAGAATTTGGGTGGTGGTAAATCGCCCCTCTGAAGCTTCAGCAATCTTCGACGCATAATCCGTCTCACCGGTGTAATCAGTGCGTGGTAAACAGCCGCTATTGATCCATTTGTAAATTGCACGCGGACTGCGCTCACAAGCTTTTGCTACTACAGGTACGCGAATCATTTTGATGATTTCGCCAAGACTAATAGGTTGCATTCTTTGACCCTCAAATTGAACTGTAAGTACATATTATGTTGGAACTGATAGTTCACGCAAGTGATATTATGATTGAACCTATGGTTCAGGAAGAAAAAGCGCGAAAAGACTTTTCCCATAGGCTAGCGCTGGCCTGCGATAAAGCTGGTTTGCCGGTACATGGTCGTCAGGCTGAAATAGCCAAAAATATGAAGCTGACACCAAAAGCTGTAAGCAAATGGTTTAACGGGGAATCAATTCCAAGGCGTGGGAAGCTGCAAGAGCTTGCTGCGAGCATAGGTACAACTTCAGCTTACCTGCTAGGTGACAGCGTGGCTGATGGTATTGTGGAGGGGCACTTACAGAAATCGACCGAAACATTTCGTATAGACGTACTCGATGTAGCTGTTAGCGCTGGACCGGGCGTGATCAATAGTGAGTTCGTAGAGGTATTACGCTCCGTGGAGTACTCAGTAGAAGATGCACGTCAGATGTTTAATGGTCGTAAACAGGAACAGATCCGCATCATCAACGTTCGCGGTGACAGCATGTCTGGAACGATTGAGCCTGGTGATTTGCTGTTTGTCGATATAAGCGTTCAACACTTTGATGGTGATGGAATTTACGCTTTCCTGTACGACGAAACAGCTCATGTTAAGCGACTTCAGAAGATGAAAGACAAACTACTGGTAATCTCAGACAACCAGACCTATCGCCCGTGGGAGCCAATTGAGAAGGAAGAGATGAACAAGATTTTCGTCTTCGGAAAGGTGATCGGCAGCATGCCGCAGACCTACCGTAAGCATGGGTAGAAAGGAAATGTCTGCTTCATCTTTATGATTCATCCATTCAAATGAAAAAGGAGGTGGCTGATGAAAAACAAAAGCTCTAAATACCTTGAAAAAATACGACCTCAATTAGAATGTGTAACTGTTGAGCAATTTTCTGCTTATCTGAATGCTGTGGGTGCCAGTAAAAAATGTCTTTCTTGTGGTAGTCACGAGCTTGTCGCTTTAACAACGAACAGATTGCCTGACTCACTCTCGCCAGAAGATCAACTAATTGACCCAGAAGGCATTTTTGAAAAGTATACGTTCATGAAAATTCACTACGGGTATTCCGAATTAGATATAATCGTTGGATCCGATATTTTTTTTAGGACGACTTGCAAGAACTGCGGATTCACAATGAGCTATGTAGCCCCCAAAGTTACTCACTGGATACAAAAGGAAAAAGAGTCTCATACTGATGAATGACGTGTTTGATTATGAGAATGTACAATACCTGTTCCCACAAGAGGTTGAAAAGGATAACATCCGTTCCAGGAAAGATGCTGGAGATGGTGATTTGGTCGCTATGAGCAAAGATGAACTTGACGCTAGAATGGCTCAAAACAAAGCAGAGGTGGATGTAGTTGCCGCCGAGATGCGACGCGAGATGGCTGAGTTTCGAGCCTTTCAAGCGCAGCAGTTTTCTGCAATGAATACATCTATGTCTGAAATTAAAGCGCAGATTTCAGGCGTTAATGGCGAAGTAACTGGGTTAAAGGGGCAGATTGATGGGCTGAAAACCACATCTGCAACTCTTCAGTGGATGGTTGGCGCCATCCTGGCGCTACTGGCGGTTATCCTTGCACTTCCTCAAGTGCAAACCTACCTAAAACCAGTCGAAATAATCCAGCCAGCACCAGCACCAGCACCAGCACCACAAAATAATAAATAACCCGGCCACCGCGCCGGGTTTTTACTGTCCTTTCCTCAAGAACTCCGCCGCATCCCTCAAAACCCCCTTGTGAATCACATTGCCCACCGTCTTCCTCTTGGCTTCCAGGCTATCCACAATCGCATCCCGACTAATCACTACCCCATCAATAATTAACTCAACCACCGCCCCACCAATCTCGCCAGAGATGAAAGCTGCGCGATCTTCCAGCAATTCATCACGTGACATATCCATACCTAAGCCCATAGCAACAATCTCTCTGATGTTTTTTTGAGCATAACAGGAATCAAATAAAAAATAAATTACCTTAAAGTTCATAGAATTATGACCAACTGAACTAACTGATTTATTGAAATGTACTTTAGGTACTTTACTTTAGTGAACTCATGGTACATTATCATCTCATCGCGAAACACTAAGCGCATAAGGTTTAACGCTCAGCTGGCCGGCTATAAGGCAAAACAGAAGTGAGCTTCGCGGTGGTGAACTGCAGAGTTAAAACGCTCAACTGTGAAGATCAGCACCACGGCACCACCAGCGAAGTTCACTCAGCAATAGTGGAGAACATCATGGTTCATCAGCACTACGGTACACAGACGGTAAACCGCGGCGCAGTTCAGCCTGGAATGCTCGTCAAACACAAGGATTCAACCTGGACGGCATCAGCTAATGCTCGTGGTCGTTTGTATCTGCATCGCGGCGTTGAGATGACTTACACCAGGGATTTGCTGGTTGAAGTTTATCTGAACGGTCTGGGGAATGGCCTCAGCCATTAACGGAGAGTGTCATGCAAGACAAGAAATGCGGTTATTGCAGCAAACCGGTTAAACCGGAAGAGGTAATCAAAAGCACCCTTCTCTATCGCAACGGCTCACAGCTGGCGCGCAAAGAGAAAGAGTACTGTTCCAGACGTTGCGCTTCGCACGACCAGATGGCTCACGAAGGCTAACGTACACCCCGCGCAAGGCGGGATCTACGTCCGGTGGCACCGACCAAAGTTACACCGGAAACAACATCAAAACCAAAGTTAACCCAATGGGCGCTATCAATGGCCCGGGGATTCTAACACCCAAAAATGAGGATCTCACATGGAATTCTTTAATGTGGTTAAAGCCACTCAGAAATCCGGAAAACAAGATGCAGTGGTCTGGTTCACTGCGAAAACCGAGGCTCGCGCTAACCTGCAGCTGGACGTTGCACTGGAAGATGCTGGCATCGAAACAGGTCGCGGTAAAGACTATGCCAAACCGATTCGCACAGATTTCCCTGTGTACAACGACCTGCCAGAAGAAGGCGAAGTTGATTTCACCTGGTGCGATCGTTACGAACTAGCCGAAGACCAGCGCACCTGGCAGCCAAAAGCAGCTGGCACCGTTGACGCAACTATCCCTTCCGATGTGAAAACTACTGTTGAAGTAGCGACTGCTGACGAAAATGTCTCGTTAGAAAACCGCACACCAGCCGTCCGCTTCGCCGTTCACCTGATCAGCGACAAATATCAGACACATGTCAGTAAAGACCAGCACATGGCCGCCAGCGAAATGTCTTTAGATGAAGGAAACATATACCTGCATAACCTGCTGCAAGCCAAAAACGACACCCCTGAAGTTGGCGAACTCAGTCTTAACGCTGAATGGAAACTGATTCAGGCGATTAAAGACATCTTCGAACAGGGTGAAGAACACGAACCTGAAGTGATCGCTGCTTTCATGTCTGACTGGGTGACCGCAGAAGCTGCTGACCGCAATCAGTTGGTAGAAAACTGGTGCAGTGGCAAGTTTCCTCTGCTCAAAACTGAAACCACCAGCGGTGCTGACGTTACAACGGGTCAAGATCTCACCGTTATTGACGGTACCCAGTTTGACGAGAACAGCCAGGCCGAAGATGGCGTCGTTGGTGGTGAAGTCGGTACCGAAGAGCAATCTCAGCAGTCAGAGCAGCCGAACCTGATCGTCGTTGCCACCCTGCCATTCCGCCAGCGCGTACTGGCTCAGTTCATTGGTGATGGTGAATATCTCTATCACATCGACGCTGGGCAGAAAAACGAGATTGTCCGCCTTGAGATGGACACTGATGACACGTACATCCAGAACCTACTGCTGGCTGCTGAGAATGTGGAAGCATTCAAAAAAGCCATTGAGCACGATATTCATAAAGTCGTGAATGCCGTTAAGAAAGTCTTCCCTGTCGACGGTAAAAAACCGGAACTGGCAACAGTTATCCAGTTCCTGACGGTGTGGTTCAAAACTGATTACATCGACCGTGGCATCCTGGCGCGCGAATGGGCCGCCGGTAACCGCATCAGCGATGTTCAGCGCACCGATTCCGGTACCAACGCCGACGGCGGATATGTCACTGATCGTGGCGAAGGCGCACACCACACGCTGGATACTCTGGATTTAGAGATTGCCTGCGCCCTGCTCCCAATGGACTTTAACCATCTTGAAATCCCGGGGAGCATCCACCGCCGCGCCAAAGAGATAGTGGCCAACAAAGAACAACCGTGGAAATCATGGAGCAGCATCCTGCGCAATCAGCCTGGCGTGCTGTCGGTCAATCGCGCTGCCATTTTCAATCTGGTGCGCATCGCGCCGGAAAATATTCACATGACGCCGGCTGCTCATCTGGAGTTCGTTAACCAGACCATGACAGCTGAGTTCAATTCAGCGGTTGAGTTGTTGCCATTGTCTGAAGCAGCACCTGCGGCAACGGAAATGTCCTCCGCCCCTGAAAGCGTCGAGCCGTCTCGCAAATCCTTTTGCACTCACGAAGAGAACCTGCAGCGCGTGCGTGAAGAAGGCGCGCGCCGCCGCGCCGAGGAAGCAGTTGCACAACCTCAGGTCGAGAACCTCGGCGGCGGTGTGTTCTCTATTGAAGGCCTGATGGGTGATCAACAACCAAAAACAGATGACCGTTCACCACTTAATGAGGAAACCACCAGCGATGTGCAGATGGAAGAAACTGTCAGTGATGAAGAACAGACTGGTGATGAAGTGCAGTCAGGCGAAAGCAGTCTGGAAACTGGTGAAGAGTCACATACCGGCCAGCAAGCCGATGTGAAACAAAAACCAGAAAATGCGCATCAGAATGATGAATCCGTGCATCAAAACATCCAAAAAGTTAATCAAACCGAGCCAGAAGCGCAATCTGAAGAACCGGCTGTTGTGTATCCAGCCTACTTCGAGCCTGGCCGCTATGAAGGTCTGCCGAATGAGGTTTATCACGCAGCGAACGGGATCAGTAGCACGCAGGTAAAAGACGCCCGCGTCAGCCTGATGTACTTCAATGCGCGCCACGTTGAGAAAACGATCACCAAAGAGCGTTCTCCGGTACTGGACATGGGTAACCTGGTGCACGGCCTTGCGTTGCAGCCAGAGCAGCTCGATGAAGAGTTCAGCGTTGAACCGGCGATACCAGAAGGCGCGTTCACCACAACGGCAACAATCCGCGCGTTTATCGATGAGTACAACGCCAGCCTGCCAGCGCAATTGAGCGCCGACGATATCAAAGCGTTGCTGGAAGAATACAACACCACTCTGCCTGCTCAGGTGCCACTGGGTGGGTCCGTCGAGGAAACTGGCCAGAGCTACATGTCTCTGCCCGAAGAGTACCAGCGTATCGAAGCGGACCAGAAGCAGACCGCAGCGGCGATGAAAGCCTGCATCAAGGAATACAACGCCACTCTGCCTGCTCAGGTGAAAACTAGCGGTAGTCGTGATGCGTTACTCGAGCAGTTGGCAATCATCAATCCTGACCTAGTAGCGCAGGAAGCGCAGAAACCCGCGCCGCTGAAAGTGTCCGGTACCAAAGCTGATCTGATTCAGGTCGTTAAGTCTGTTAATCCAGACGCCGTCTTTGCCGACGAGCTGCTGGATGCGTGGCGCGAGAATCCGCAAGGGAAAGTGCTAGTCACCCGTCAGCAACTGAGCACCGCACTGGCCATTCAGAAAGCCCTGCTACAGCACCCAACCGCCGGGATGCTACTCCAGCACCCGAGCCGCGCCGTGGAGGTCAGCTACTTTGGCTTTGACGACGAAACCGGGCTTGAAGTCCGCGTTCGTCCAGACCTTGAGATCGACCTGGACGGAGTGCGCATCGGTGCCGACCTGAAAACCATCAGCATGTGGAACATTAAGCAGGAAGGCCTGCGCGCCAAACTGCACCGCGAAATCATCGACCGTGACTATCACCTGAGCGCCGCCATGTATTGCGAGACCGCAGCCCTGGACCAGTTCTTCTGGATTTTCGTCAACAAAGACGAGAACTACCACTGGATCGCCATCATCGAGGCATCCGCCGAACTGCTGGAGCTGGGCATGCTCGAGTACCGCAAGGCGATGCGCGCTATCGCTACCGGCTTTGACACTGGCGAATGGCCAGCGCCGATCACCGCTGATTACACCGACGAACTGAACGACTTCGACCTGCGCCGCCTTGAAGCGCTGCGCACTCAGGCATAAGGGGAATGACGATGGAAAACACAAATATCGTAACTGCGGAGCAGCAGGCTCCAAACACTATCTCTGCCACTAACTCCATTTTTAATGTGCAGGCACTCAGTCAGTTGACAGCATTTGCAAATCTCATGGCTGACGCAACTATCGCCGTCCCTGATCATTTGGTGGGCAAACCTGCCGACTGCATGGCGATTGTTATGCAGGCCATGCAGTGGGGTATGAACCCGTACGCTGTCGCGCAAAAAACCTTCTTCGTCAACGGGAAGCTTGGTTATGAAGCGCAACTCATCAGTGCAATTCTCTCCAGTTCAGGCGCTATCCGTGGTCGCTTTCATTATGAGTACGGCGGGAATTGGGAAAATTGCATTCGCAGCAAAGATGTCACCGTTAAAAAGATGGGCAGCAAGGGTGCATATGAAAAAACTGAAAGAGTTCGCGACTGGTCAGATGAAGATGAGGATGGTTTATATATTCGCGCTGGCGCGATTATCCGGGGTGAATCGGAAATAACCTGGGGTGAGCCATTGTATCTGGCCAGCGTGGCAATCAGAAATTCCCCGCTATGGGTTACAAAACCAAAGCAGCAGATTTTATACCTCGCCACGAAGGACTGGTCAAAGGCCTATTGCCCCGCCGCGGTCATGGGGTTTCAGGATGCAGACGATCTCTCCTATCGCGAAGAGAAGGAGATTAACCCGGCGCCGCAACGCGTTAGCCTGGCGGATATCTCAGGTGACACCGTCACAACCATGCAGAGCGCACAGGAATCATCGCTAAATATCGGCTCACTGGCCGATGATTTCCGCGAACGCATCGATGCTGCACAGGATGTTGATAGCGCCAAAGCACTGCGCGCTGATATCGAAAGTGCGAAGGTCACGCTCGGTTCTGCCCTGTTCACCGAACTGAAGAACAAAGCAGTTAAGCGCTATTACCTGGTCGATTCACGCAACAAGGTTGAAGCCGCGATCAACTCCCTACCGTCTCCGGACGAACCGGATGCAGCAGCACGGTTTGGGGAAGTTGAGCGAGTTCTTGCAACTGCGAAACGTCATCTGGGCGACGAGCTGCACGATCAGTTCAGCATCACCCTGGCGGATATGAAACCGGAATACGTGGCCTAAGGGAGGCGGGAGGGAGAACCCTCCCGGTAACGACATGTTAAGAGAAGAATCTGTCAAGCACCCGGCGATCCGTTATCACGGCGGTAAATTCCGCCTGGCATCTTGGATTATCCCTCAGATGCCAGAGCACATTTGCTACGTAGAACCGTTCGGTGGTGCAGCTGGCGTGCTTCTGCAAAAGCCCCGCAGCTACGCGGAAGTTTATAACGACCTGGATGGCGAGGTGGTGAACCTGTTCCGCGTGCTACGTGACCCGGAAATGAATCAACGCCTGCGCGATGCTTGCGCATTAACGCCTTACTCACGTGATGAGTTCTGCGCAGCAAGGGAGGTTGTCACGGAGTCCGTAGAGCGCGCTCGCCGCATGGTTGTTCGTGCCTGCATGGGTTTTGGTTCTGCATCCGGCATCGGTGGCAACTCGGGATTTCGCAGCGACAGTAAGCGCAAATACGCCACGGCGGCGCACCTGTGGGAGCGTTATCCCGAAAATCTGTCGGCGGTCTGCCAGCGCCTGCAGGGAGTCATCATCGAAAACAAAGACGCGCTAGCAGTGATGCGCGCCCACGATGCCAAAACGACATTGCATTACATCGATCCGCCATATGTACCGGAAACCCGCGTACAGGGTAACCGCTATTACAACCATGAAATGACAGTCGAAGGTCACGAACAACTGCTGGCTGTGGCCAGAACGATGACTGGCATGGTGATGATCAGCGGGTACGACTCTGATGTTTACAACGACATGCTGGTCGGTTGGCAGAAGATGGAAAAATCATCACGCATTAGCGCAGGAAGAGGTACGAAAGTCAGAACTGAATGCCTGTGGAGCAATCCCGAAGCACAACAGACGGAGCGTGCAGCATGAAACTGATTAACCGTGCCAATCAGCAATCCCCATTAGCGCGCCAGGCATGCGACATCGCACTGGCTACCCACCAGCAACGCTACGGCGACTACGGGCGTAGCAAGATGAAAGAGACGTACACGGTGAGAGTTGAAGGCGTGAAGGTCTGGGTAGAAGTAGTGAACCGCAAGGCCAGCTACGTGGCCACGGCGATGACAGGTATGCGCCGGCTGCGCGCACTGCCGGGTCAGGTTTCTTGATAACGATATTTCATTAACAGTTTTCCGGCAGCTCTATAATGAGTTGCCGGATCCGGAGGTAGTATGGCCAAGCTTCTTAATCTGCAGGAATGGGCGAATTCGACTTATTCAACCCCGCCGTCTCTTTCAACACTTCGCCGCTGGGCGCGGGAGGGGCGCATTTACCCTGCTCCGGAACTTCACGGAAAAGAATATAAGGTTCAGCCTGACGCCATCTATGTGGATCCGAGCAAAAAGAACCTTCGTCCCAAATCAAAACGCTTAGCGCTGCCAACTGGCGGCACTCTACTGGAGAGACTGACTCATGGCGAAAAGGCCAGTACGTTACGACGCTAACCTGCCCCGTAACCTGACCTATCGTAAAAGAGACAGGCTTTATAGCTGGCGAAACCCGATTACCGGTCAAGAATTATCTCTTGGCCGGATCGACAGAAAGGACGCCATTTCTCAGGCCATCGAGGCCAACAACTACATCGACCAAAATTACCTTCCGTCAGCGCTGCTTGACCGCATAAAGGAAACACCAACGTTTACGGTTAAAGCGTGGCTCGAGCGCTACGAAGTAATTCTTGAGCGAAGAGAATTGAAGCCCAACACGATGAAGGTCAGGCGCAATCAGATCGCCACTATCAGTGATGAATTCGGACGTATGCCGCTATCGTCGGTCAGCACGAAGGATGTATCTACTTTCCTGGAGAGTTACATACTCTGCGATAAGAAGAGCATGGCCTCAGGCCTGCGTTCGGTATTGTTGGATATTTTCAGGGAGGCGATCGTCGAGGGACATATTGAAAGGAACCCGGCAGAGCCGACAAGAACGCCGACGCCAAAAGTTAAGCGTGAGCGTCTTTTACTCGAGCAGTTTGAGATAATAAGGGATGCCGCAACCGCTCATTCTGGATGGGCTGCAAATGCATGTGACCTGGCGCTGGTCACCGGGCAGAGAAGAGAGGACGTATCGCTGTTCAGATTCAGCGATATCAGGGATGGAAGATTGTTTGTCACGCAGGAAAAGACAGGTCACAAATTGGCGTTGCCACTTGATTTGCGACTGGACTCTGCTGATTTGGTATTGCAGGATGTTATCGACCGTTGTCGTAAAAACAACCCGTCAGACTTCATGCTTTATTCTGCGGTAAGGCGTGGCGGCAGGAAGCCTGGTCCGTTAACTCCGGACGGAATTACCCAAGCATTTTCCGATATCAGGGATTCAACAGAGTTAAAGTTTGGCCCCAACCCTCCCCCGTTCCATGAGATCAGGAGCTTGGCGAGCAGGCTCTATGAAAGGGAGCGCGGAGAGGATTTCGCACAGAGACTGCTGGGGCATAAAAATTTAACAATGACCAAAAAATACCTGGACGCACGCGGTGCAGAATATGTTATGGTTTAGACAGGATATGGAAATTTCGAGTAATTTTCGTGGGATTTCGTGAAGGCACCGAAAAAACCCAATGAAAACAGACAGATAAAAAGAGACCGAATACGATTCCTGTATTCGGTCCAGGGAAATGGCTCTTGGGAGAGAGCCGTGCGCTAAAAGTTGGCATTAATGCAGGCTAAGTTACCCTGCCATTTAAGAATAGATGACAGCGCCAGGTTTTCCAGTCCGCGACTAAAGAGGCCTGAAAAAAAGGACGATTGTCACACATCCAAACGTAAAAACCGCAAGTTCTCCTGAGAGAGCCTTGCGGTTTTTTATTGGAAATCAGAACGCTACATCTGACAATTAGCAGAGCTTTTCTGCACGCTCCACAAACGGTGCGAGGCTCATTTTTTCGCCCGGTTTCGCCGGGTCGTCAATCTGGATAATCTCGATTGGCTTCGCCGTAGTTTTCCCGCTCTCTACCTGCTGTCTGGCAACATCATTCAATGGGTATTGCACCAGCGTACTGGGATTGATGACATACAGCGCGTTACCCGGACGGCAGGTCAGCATCACCTCTTCCCGATTAAACGCCCACTTATCTTTGCCAACCTCAAAACGGCTGACGGTGATGACCTGTGGCGCAGCCAGCGCGGCCCCTGAACTTGCCAGTAGTAATAACGAGATAATGATTTTTTTCATGCGTTTCGCCAATCCATCAATCAGAAAGGTTCGAGGGTTGCAAACAGGCTGACAATCGCCAGCACAACGGCCCCAATTCCCCATTCCAGCTTAGTCATCCAAACAAAATAGAGTGTCATACTGCGGTTATCCTGCCGCATGCGTGGTACCAGAACATACCGATTCACCAGCGCAATCGCCACCATTAGCATCACCAGAGCACCTTTTAACAAAAGCAGTTGCCCGTAAGCCATGTGCCAGGGAACAGAAAAACCAACAATAAACAGCGCATTCAGGATGCCGGTAAGTAAAACTCCGATAACGAAAAGATGCCCGTAGCGGGAGAAACGCATCATAGTATTGATGGCCTGTTCCCGCCAGCGGCCTTGCGCCATTTGCATACAGTAAAGTACGGGCAGCAAACCGCCGAACCAGGCGGCAGCGCATACCAAATGCAAGGCGTGGTTAACCTGCTGGATTGCACCAGCGATACCGCTATGCAGCGTCGCGTGTCCGACGCCAGCCAGCAAAATAAACTGCGCAATCGTTAGCATTAACAGCAGTCGCGGCATGCTGCGCGGTACTATAATTACCACCACCAGCGTGACCAGTGCGAGGATAATCTGCCATAACCACACGCCGCCAAACTGCGTTTGCAACACGGCGCCCCATATGTCACTAGAAATAACATCCCGCCAGCCTGAGCCCATTAAACCACCCTGGATCGCCAGCATCAGCGTCGCGCTAATAAAGCTCCACGCTGCGGCATGTCGTTGTAGACGCAAAAAACGACGCATCATTAAACGACGAACCGAAACGGGAGCCAGCCATGCGCCGTAGAGCGCACAGCCAAACACCAGCATCAACGTGGTAAAATGGATAAACCGTAGTGCAACCCAGGTAAATTCCAGCATCGGTTATTTCACGCTAAAGGTATATTGCCCCTTTGTCTTATGGCCATCCACGGAGACGACGTGCCAGTCGACAGTATATTTTCCGGCCTCAAGCGTTTGAGCAAGCGGAATAATCAGTTGTGTTTTGTCCTGTTCACTGCGCGATGCCTTACCCGTTTTGATCTGTTCTTTGTTTGGGCCTGTCAGCGTTGCGCCGCTGAATCCCGGCTCGACACCTTCAGAGAAATTCAGCGTCAACGCCTGAGGAGATACCGCAACATCGGCATTAGCCGCCGGGCTTTGTTTTGTCAGGTGAGCATGAGCCAGGGCGGCGGGAGTTGCCAGTACGCTGGCGAGTACGATGAGAGCGTTGCGAAGCATAGATGCAGATGAAGCCATTTCAACTATTCCTTTTTGTTATGTCTAATCTATAGAGAATAACCTTCTACAATGATCGAGTCGAGAATCATCATTTCGGTCTTGCCATTAATGCACACTCTTAGTAACTTTGCGCGCCGAAAGACAGAGAAAAGGAGAAGCCCATGAACATCAATCTGGCCAAACTTGAGCAAGCTGAAATGGATAAGGTCAATGTTGACCTGGCCGCGGCGGGTGTCGCATTTAAGGAGCGATACAACATGCCGGTTGTTGCCGAAGTCGTTGAGCGTGAACAGCCCGAACATTTACGCGACTGGTTTCGGGAAAGACTGATCGCGCACCGTCTGGCATCCGTTTCCCTTTCACGTTTACCCTACGAGCCTAAAGTTAAATAAAACTTATATTACGTTACGATTCCTTACATGATGCCTGCTACAGTATAAGTATATTCTTAATCTATACTTTAAAGATGGTTGTAGACACTATGAAAAGGAAATCATTATGTCACACTGGAAAATCGCAGCAGCACAGTACGAACCTCTTCAAACCTCAGTTACCGAACATGTCGCGCATCACCTGCAATTCATTCAGGCAGCCGCTCAATGCCAATGTGAATTGCTGGTTTTCCCCTCCCTTTCCCTGTTGGGTTGTGTTGATGAGAATGACGCGCTCCCTGCCCCACCCGATGAAGCGTTGTTAGAACCTATCGCGCATGCAGCCGTGACTTATCGCATGACGATTATTACGGGGCTATCGGTAGAACATAACAATCGGTTCGTAAAAGGTATCGCGCTTTTCTCTCCCTGGATGACCTCCCCCTTAATGTTTCATCAGAGCCACGGGGCCTGTATCGCCAGACAGCAAAATGCCATCAGCGTTGTGGATAGCCAGCCGGAAGGTATCGATATCGACCCGGCGTACTCGCTATTCACCAGCAGTCAGTCTGTCAGTGAGCCCGAATTGCTCTCCTCCACATCTCGTCTACAGAGTTTCTCGCATAAATTTGCCATTGCGGTATTAATGGCAAATGCGCGTGGCAGCAGCGCGTTATGGGATGAGCAAGGTCGATTGATTGTTCGCGCAGACAGCGGTTCCTTACTCTTAACCGGTCAACGCACGCCACGGGGTTGGCAAGGTGATATCATTCCTTTACGCTAATCGTTTTGGGTCAGGAGCATGGCATGTTGCGCATAATAGATACAGAAACCTGTGGTCTGCAGGGAGGCATTGTTGAGATTGCTTCTGTCGATGTGGTTGACGGAAAAATAGTCAATCCCATGAGCCACCTGGTGCGTCCTGACCGCCCCATCAGCCCTCAGGCGATGGCAATTCATCGCATTACGGAAGCGATGGTGGCCGATAAGCCATGGATTGAAGATGTCATCCCACAATATTACGGCAGTGAATGGTACGTGGCGCACAATGCAAGTTTTGATCGCCGCGTATTACCCGACATGCCCGGGGAGTGGATTTGCACCATGAAACTCTCCCGTCGTTTGTGGCCAGGAATCAAATACAGCAACATGGCGCTGTATAAATCGCGCAAGCTGAGCGTGCAGACGCCAGCTGGCCTGCATCATCACCGTGCCCTGTACGACTGCTACATCACCGCGGCACTGCTGATCGACATCATACAAACGTCAGGCTGGTCAGCAGAACAGATGGTCGATATTACCGGCCGTCCTGCGTTACTCACTACTTTCACTTTCGGCAAGTACCGCGGAAAACCTGTATCAGAAGTGGCTGAACGCGATCCGGGCTATCTGCGCTGGTTATTTAATAACCTCGACAGTATGAGCCCGGAGCTGCGCTTAACGCTAAAGCACTATCTGGATAACGCCTGAGCAGATGCCTGCCCAGGCAGTGTCCCCTGCGCCAGTCCGATCAAAAACGCGTATTCCATGGCCACGCCTTCGTATGATTTAAAACGCCCGGATTTTCCGCCATGCCCGGAATCCATATCCGTGCAGAGTAACAGCAGACGATCGTCCGTTTTCAGCTCGCGCAGTTTTGCCACCCATTTTGCTGGTTCCCAGTATTGCACCTGGGAGTCGTGTAATCCCGTCGTAACCAGCAGATGAGGATAATCCTGCGCTGTAACATTGTCATACGGGCTGTAGCTTTTCATGTAGGTGTAATACTCTTCATCCTGCGGATTCCCCCACTCTTCAAACTCACCGGTCGTCAGGGGAATGGACTCATCCAGCATCGTGGTCACCACATCGACAAAAGGCACCTGCGCAATGACGCCATGGAAGAGTTCTGGGCGCTCATTAATGGCAACACCCATTAACATTCCTCCGGCGCTCCCCCCCATGCCATAACACAGCGAAGGCGCGCCATAACCCATTTTTAGCAGCGTGTCGCAGACGTCGAGGTAGTCATTGAAGGTATTTTTCTTGAGCAGAAACTTACCGTCTTCGTACCACTGCTGTCCTAACTCGCCGCCGCCACGCACATGAGCAATGGCATAAACAAAGCCGCGATCCAGTAAGCTCAAGCGGCTGCTGCTGAAATCGGCGTCCATGCTGGCGCCATACGAGCCATAGCCGTAGACCAGTAACGGATTTTTCCCTTTCAGGAAATACTTTTGATGGTAAACCAGCGAAACCGGAACCTCGGTGCCATCACGCGCGGTGATCCAGACGTGTTCGCTACGGTAGTTCGCCGCATCAAACCCTGGGACCTCCGTCTGTTTGAGTACGCGACGCTCTCCGGTGTCCATATCCAGTTCAAACAGCGTGTCCGGTGTGGTCATGGAGGAATAGCCATAACGCAGGTGCGATGTCTCAGGTTCTGGATTATAGGCAAGCCATGTCACATACGCCGGATCATCAAAAGCGATACCGACCACTTCGCGCGTTTTACGATTAATCTGTCGCAGGCTGGTTAAGCCCCGCTGACGCTCTTCCACCACCAGCCAGTCTGTGAACAGCGTAAAGCCCTCCAACATGACGCTGTCGCGCGGCGGGATCAGCGTCTCCCAGGCTTGTTCATCACGCACACGGGTACGGTACAGGCCGAAATTTTTACCCTGCCGGTTGGAACGCAGATAAAACGTATGCTGATAGTGATCGAGGCTGTACTCGTGATCTTTACGTCGCGCTAAAAAGACTAACGGCTCGGCATCCGCCAGTTCTGCGTCAAGCAGCAAAACCTCACTGGTGGTCGCGCTGGCGATATGAATAGCCACATAATGTAACGAGGTCGTTTTATGCAGACTGACATAAAACATGTCATCGGCTTCTTCATACACCAGCTCATCCAGTGATGACGGCGAGCCGACGGTATGTCGCCACACTTGATACGGGAGCAGCGTCGTTGCGTGTTTGCGCACGTAATAGAAGGTTTGCGAGTCATTCGCCCAGACCAGATCCGCTTCAACGTTTTCCAGCACTTCCGGATACCAGTTACCGCTTTGCAGATTGCGAAAACGCACGCCATATTGCCGACGAGAGAGATAATCTTCGGCCAACGCCATGATGGTGTTATCCGGAGATATCGCCAGTCCCCCCAGCGTATAAAACTCACTGTGGGCCGCGCGCTGGTTACCATCCAGCAAGGTGTCCCATTCATCCCACTCTTCACTGAAGGCAGACTGACGCTGATAAATGGCATATTCGCATCCCGGTTCATAAATATGCCGGTAGCGATAACCATTCTTCACATAGGGGGCGGAAGCATCCTGAGGCGGGATACGGTCGATAATCTCTTTCAGGACGCGATCCTGCAATGCCTGCTGCGAGGCCATAATCTGGCGGCCATACGCATTTTCTTGTTGCAGATAATCCAGCACTTCTGGCTGCGAGCGGGTGTCATCTCGCAGCCAGTAATAATTATCAACGCGGGTATCGCCATGATTCGTCATGGCGTGGGGAATACGAGAAGCTTTTGGTAGCATGTCATTGTTCTTTTGCTTAAACATCCTATAAGGGTGGCAAAAGACAGCAATGATGCAAGCGAAACATGCACCTTAACGGTAAGTAATTAACCCGGTAAAGCCTGTTTTTGTTCCTTGAGATCCTGTTCAATGCCTTCACGAACATCCTGCGGGATCTTCAACGCATCGCCCAGCGCGTTCAGATAGCTACGCTCCATAAAGTGGTCGATATCAATCGCCGCACAGCTCAGGAAGTAAATTTCCAGCGCCTCTTCTTCGTTGCGGATCCCTTGAGCCAGGCGCTGAGGATCTAACGGTTGTTCAATCGCACGTTCGATCAGAACACGGCCCTGCTCTTCCACGCCTGCTTCACGGAGCTGCTGCTCAATGGCGGTACGTTCTTTGGCATCAATATGACCATCGCTTTTCGCCGCAAAAACCAGCGCCAGGATCAGTCGTTCGGTTCGCTCATCCAGCGGCGAGCTTTGTGCACCGAACTGCGGCTCACCCTGATGCGCCGCGCGAACCTTATCCTTGTATTTGTTCCATAACACGGTACCGGCAACCGCACCGCCGCCCACCAGAAGCGCGCTGGTGCCGTATTTACTCAGTAACTTACGTGAAGATTTGTTGGCAACCAGTAATCCTGCCAGACCGCCTAACGCGCCGGGAACTAGAAGTTTACTCAGCCCTTGCTCACCAGAAGATGACGCGGAAGATCCTTTTTGCCCAAGAAGAGATTGAAGTTGATTCAGCCAGTTAGCCATGTTGCCCCTCAAGTACAGACGAATAATCATCAAAGCGTACCCGAGGGGATGTCAGGAAGTGTTCAGGTCATCAAAAGAAGTGCAAATACCTTCTACCTTCGTTACTGCGACTGATACTCCGCCGTTCCGGCTTTGCAGTCGACTTTTACCTGGTAGTGAATATCCGCGCTTTTACCGCGAACCGTGAGGGGAACTGACCATTTCCCATCTTTACCCGTAATATCGGGCGTGTTGACCCAGGCGACAGGATCGGCTTGCCCGACGCGTTTTTGATCGTCAGCCCAGCGCGCGATGCGATTTTGCTGATAATCACGTTTCACGCTCGCCGCGATACCGTCAGCATTCAGTCCTTCGCACTTGGGGAACTGAACTTTCTTGCTTTCCATATTTGCCGCAAATACAGATACGCTGGCAGATAACAACAGCAGGCTCAACAACGCTCTTTTTTTATACATTCTTTTCTCCTTAATCTCCCCTTCGTCCTTCAGGTTGCCTGTTGCAACGTGAAAAGACGTCAGGGATTGCACAATGATTCAGGGAAAAGCATGGTACAAAACGTCAGGAGCGCAAGTCGTTTCAGGCAGCCTGAGTATCATCCTCAGCGTGCGCATCGTTTTCGACGGCCTGCGGAGAGGGCAGCTTGCCGTTTTTCAGAATGGCGCTCAGCACATCTTTCTGCTCAGCCAGCCACAGGGAAAGCGCTTCGCGCTGCTCGTCTTCCAGCGCTACCGGCGATTGCTCCAGCCATGTGTCGAGCAAATCTGCTGTATCAAGCATTTTGTCATACGCATCGGCTTCCTTTTTGCTGGTAAACGACATTTTTTCCTCACCTTCCCGAATGACTACGTATTTAACTTCAACCGCCATTTTTGCAGCCTCTTAAATTACCTGTATTTATGTACAGTATATTCTTTTTGCACCTTGAAATCAACCTGGTAATAAAGACAGACGCAAACGTTTTCGTATATACTGCGCCCAGATAAAACAGGGGATTAATTTATGACGTTATTAGGCACAGCGCTGCGTCCCGCAGCAACGCGAGTGATGTTATTAGGTTCAGGTGAACTGGGTAAAGAGGTGGCGATTGAATGCCAACGCCTGGGTGTGGAAGTCATTGCCGTGGATCGTTACCCCGACGCGCCAGCCATGCACGTTGCCCATCGCTCATACGTAATCAACATGCTGGATGGCGATGCTTTACGCCAGCTCGTCGAGCGTGAAAAACCACATTATATCGTGCCGGAAATAGAGGCGATTGCCACGGATATGCTGGTAAAACTGGAACAGGACGGTCAAAACATCGTGCCGTGCGCCCGGGCGACGCAGTTGACCATGAACCGCGAAGGAATCCGTCGTCTCGCCGCCGAAGAATTATCTCTACCGACCTCTTCTTACCGCTTTGCTGACAGCGAAGCCCGCTTTCGCGAGGCCGTCGCAGAAATCGGCTATCCCTGCATCGTGAAGCCGGTAATGAGTTCCTCCGGTAAGGGACAGAGCTTTATCCGTTCCGCCGACCGACTCACTGAAGCCTGGAATTATGCTCAACAAGGCGGCCGAGCAGGTGCCGGACGCGTTATCGTCGAAGGCGTAGTGAATTTTGATTTTGAAATCACCCTGCTTACCGTCAGCGCCGTTGATGGCGTACATTTCTGCGCACCGGTAGGACATCGTCAGGAAGATGGCGATTATCGCGAATCCTGGCAGCCGCAGCAGATGAGTGACCTGGCGCTGGCTCGAGCGCAGGAGATTGCCCGTAAGGTGGTGCTGGCGCTGGGCGGCCACGGTCTGTTTGGGGTAGAGCTATTTGTCTGCGGTGATGAGGTCATTTTCAGCGAAGTTTCCCCTCGCCCTCACGACACGGGTATGGTGACCTTGATTTCGCAGGATCTGTCTGAGTTTGCCCTGCATGTACGCGCATTTCTCGGTCTGCCGGTTGGCGCAATCCGTCAGTATGGGCCTTCTGCTTCCGCCGTTATTCTGCCGCAGCTTACCAGCCAGAATGTCACGTTTGATAACGTACAGGCCGCTGTGGGCACAGGTATGCAAGTCAGATTCTTCGGCAAGCCGGACATCGACGGGAGCCGTCGTATGGGCGTTGTGCTGGCCACAGCGCAGAGTATTGAAGACGCGGTGACACGCGCGAAAGACGCGGCGGCACAGGTGAAAGTCGCAGGATAAAAAACGGGCCAGATGGCCCGTTTCAGACTCGCAGGCTCGGTAATGATTACCGGGCATTTTGCGTTATTACAGCTTCGCGCCTTCTACTGCTTCACGAGCCAGCTTGGTAATGCGTGTGTAATCGCCAGCTTCCAGGGCATCTGCCGGAACCAGCCAGGAACCACCGATGCACAGCACGCTTTTCAGTGCCAGGTAATCACGGTAGTTCGCTGGAGAGATACCGCCGGTTGGGCAGAAACGGACCTGAGAGAACGGACCCGCAATTGCCTGCAGCGCTTTAGTACCGCCGTTGGCTTCCGCCGGGAAGAATTTGAACTCTTTCAAACCGTAGTCCATACCCAGCATCAGTTCAGACACGGTGCTGATGCCTGGGATCAGCGGAATAGTGCCTTCAGTTGCAGCTTTCAGCAGCGGCTCGGTCAGGCCCGGGCTGATAGCAAACTGCGCACCCGCTTCAGTGACTTCAGCCAGCTGTTGTGGATTCAGTACGGTACCCGCACCCACGATAGCGTCGGGAACTTCTTTTGCGATCGCGCGAATGGCATCCATCGCACATGCGGTACGTAAGGTCACTTCCAGAACGCGCACGCCCCCTGCAACCAGCGCTTTTGCCATTGGCACCGCGTGTTCCAGTTTATTAACCACGATAACCGGTACAACCGGGCCAGTGGTCAGGATTGCTTCTGCACTTGTCTTCCAGTTTTTCATCAGAGTTTTCTCTCGCCTGATTACAAAATAAGTCTTAAAAAGTGATACAGGTTGCGCCCTGCTCCGCACCGGACAGCTTTTCACGCAACGCGCTGAACATTTCACGTCCCGTACCCACGCGCGATGCGCTGAGATCAGGAATGTGTGGCTGACGGGAGGCAAGTTCCTCTTCATCCACCAGCAGCGTCAATTCACCTGTCTGTCCATTCACACGAATGATGTCGCCATCGCGTACTTTTGCCAGCAGCCCGCCATCATAGGCTTCCGGGGTTACATGGATTGCTGAAGGCACTTTACCTGAAGCACCTGAAAGTCGTCCATCGGTAACTAACGCAATTTTGAAACAACGGTCCAATAATACACCAAGTGGCGGCATGAGTTTATGTAATTCTGGCATTCCGTTCGCTTTTGGTCCCTGATGGCGCACAACCACCACGCAATCCCGGTCAAGCAGACCCGCATCGAACGCGGGTAAGACATCATGCTGACTTTCAAAGACAACTGCCGGTGCTTCAATAATCTGGTTTTCTACCGGTACCGCCGACGTTTTCATCACCGCACGCCCGAGGTTACCGCTCAGCACTTTGGTGCCGCCGTGGTGGGAGAATGGTTGGTCAAAGGTGGCGATCACGTTGCTGTCCAGAGACTTCGCTGCCCCTTCGCGCCAGTCCAGTTCACCCTCGTTAAGCCACGGTTCCATGGTGTAGCGGGATAAACCGAATCCGGCAACGGTGTTCACATCTTCATGTAGCAGACCCGCATTGAGCAGTTCACGCATTAACACCGGCACGCCACCCGCCGCCTGGAAGTGGTTAATATCTGCCGGACCATTCGGGTACAGACGCGCCATCAGCGGCACGATATCGGACAGATCGGAGAAATCATCCCAGTTAATCAGAATCCCGGCCGCACGCGCCATAGCCACCAGGTGCATCGTATGGTTGGTAGAGCCCCCGGTCGCCAGCAGCGCCACAATACCGTTCACTACCACTTTTTCATCGATCATTTTACCGATCGGCATCCATTCATTGCCGTTGCCGGTCAGACGTGTTACCTGACGTGCTGCTGCCGCTGTCAGCGCTTCACGCAGCGGCGCATCAGGATGTACAAATGAGGAGCCAGGCAGTTGCATACCCATAAACTCCACTACCATCTGGTTAGTGTTCGCTGTGCCGTAGAACGTACAGGTACCCGGAGCGTGATAAGACGCCGCCTCGGATTCAAGAAGCGCCATGCGATCGACTTTACCTTCAGCATACAGCTGACGGATACGCACTTTTTCTTTGTTCGCCAGACCGCTCGCCATCGGACCGGAAGGAATAAAGATTGACGGCAGATGACCAAATGACAGCGCAGCCATTACCAGGCCCGGGACAATTTTGTCGCACACGCCGAGGAACAACGCGCCGTCGAACATGTTGTGGGAAAGGCCCACTGCAGCAGACATCGCAATCACTTCACGACTGAGCAGCGAAAGCTCCATCCCATCTTGTCCCTGGGTCACACCGTCGCACATTGCAGGTACACCGCCAGCAACCTGGCCTACTGCATTGGCTTCATGCAGTGCTTTACGAATGATGGCCGGATAGTGTTCATACGGCTGATGCGCGGAAAGCATGTCGTTATAGGAGGTAATGATCGCGATATTGTTACGCAGCATGCTTTTCAGCGAGGCCTTATCGTCCGGCTGACACGCAGCAAAACCATGCGCCAGGTTACCGCATGCCAGTTGCGAGCGATGAACGGTAGTTGATTTCGCTTGTTCAATACGGGCGAGGTAGGCGGAACGTGTGTCACGAGAACGTTCGACGATACGTTGTGTTACGCGTAACAAATTCGGATTCATAGAGGCTCCTAAAATTTATCTGTCAGAGCGTTGGATCAACAATGTGTTTCAGTTGGGTAAAAATAGCTGAATCGCTTGTTGGCCGTAGCTCAGGGGCAAAATCGTTTCAGGCAGTGTAATAAAAAAAGCCCCGCGGGTGAATCCACGCGGAGCTTAAAAGTGCAAAAATTATTCTACAATCTGTGTTAGATCATGTTACCGGTAAAATAACACCTATGGGCTAGATGATATTTTACTCGAATTCGTTCCAGGAACGACCATCTCGGGTAATCATCGCCACAGAAGCAACCGGGCCCCAGGTCCCTGCCTGATACGGCTTCGGCGCGTCGTTGTCCATCGCCCAGGCTTCGGTAATTGAGTCGACCCACTTCCATGCTTCTTCAACTTCATCACGACGCACAAACAGCGCCTGTATTCCGCGCATTGTTTCGAGCAGCAGGCGCTCATAGGCGTCGGCAAGGTGCGTCTGGTTGAAGGTTTCGGAATAGCTCAGATCAAGCTTGGTAATTTGCAGATTATGCTTGTGATCCAGACCCGGCACTTTGTTCAGTACCTGGATATCGACACCTTCATCAGGCTGCAAACGGATGGTCAACTTGTTCTGCGGCAGATCCTGCCAGGATTCTCTGAACAGATTCAGCTCAGGCGTTTTGAAGTAAACCACCACTTCAGAGCACTTCGTCGGTAAACGTTTACCGGTACGCAGGTAGAACGGAACTCCCGCCCAGCGCCAGTTATCGATATCCACACGGATCGCCACAAACGTTTCCGTGTTGCTGCTCTTGTTCGCGCCTTCTTCTTCCAGATACCCCGGCACTTTTTTGCCCTGGGCAAAACCCGCGGTGTACTGACCGCGAACCGTTTTTTCACGTACGTTCGAACGATCGATACGACGCAGCGATTTCAGTACCTTCACTTTTTCATCACGAATGCTGTCGGCGCTCAGATCGGACGGCGGAGACATCGCAATCATGCACAGGATCTGCAGCAGGTGGTTCTGAATCATGTCGCGCATTTGACCTGCCTGGTCAAAATAGCCCCAACGGCCTTCAATACCCACTTCTTCCGCCACGGTAATTTCTACGTGATCGATAGTGCGGTTATCCCAGTTGTTCACAAACAGGGAGTTGGCAAAACGCAGTGCCAGCAGATTCAGGACCGTCTCTTTGCCAAGATAGTGGTCGATACGATAAACCTGACACTCTTCGAAATACTCGCCGACCTGATCGTTGATTTCACGGGATGTTGCCAGCGACGTACCCAGCGGTTTTTCCATCACAACACGGGCTGGTTTAGCATTCAGCTTTGCTTCACCCAGGCCTTTGCAGATCGCGCCAAAGGTACTCGGCGGCATCGCGAAATAGTTAATGGTGGTACGTGATTTTTGATCCAGCATTTCGCCCAGACGGCTAAACGCGGCGGTGTCATTGACGTCCAGATTACAAAACTCCAGACGACCGCTGAGAGTCTCCCACAAACCTTCGTCGATTTTTTCTTTCATGAAGGTTTCGAGCGCTTCACGCACAACCTTGGTATAGGCTGCTTTGTCCCAGTCGGCACGCCCTACCCCAATGATACGGGTTTCCGGGTTAATCTGGCCGGCCTTTTCCAGTTGATACAGGGAAGGCAGCAATTTCCGCCGCGCCAGGTCGCCCTTCGCGCCGAAAATGACCAGGTCACATGCCTGGGCTGTTTGCGTTACCGCCATGTCATTCTCCTCAATTAAGTGCCTGGTGCTTTTGCCAGACACTGGTTGTAATTTTATTACAGTGCACTGTACTGCTTTTACGTGAATCCGGAAACCGTAAACGCTTATCCAGCCGTGCTGTTACCGCGAACAGTCGCTTTATGGGCGTTTGCCGTCGCAAATTGGACAAAAAAGTCATCTTTTTTCGTACCCCTGAAGACGTAAGAAAACCCGACTCCGATCATGTAATGAAAAAAAACAACAACTATTCTGTCCATTTTGCCCCGTTGCTGCATTAGCAGGGGTAATATCTATACACGAAATTATGCCCCGATTTCTCCGTATCATTGAAATCGTTTTTGCCCATGACCCATGAGTCTACCAACATCATGAATATGCTGGAAAAAATCCAGTTAAAACTGGAACAGTTGAGCAAGTCAGAGCGTAAAGTCGCCGACATTATTCTTGCCTCTCCCGAGCGGGCAATCCATTCAAGCATCGCCACACTTGCTGTGGAAGCCAATGTCAGCGAACCGACGGTGAACCGTTTCTGTCGCAGCATGGATACCCGCGGCTTCCCTGATTTTAAACTGCATCTGGCGCAAAGTCTGGCAAATGGCACCCCTTATGTTAATCGCAATGTGGATGAGGATGACAGCGTAGAATCTTACACGGGGAAAATCTTCGAGTCAGCGATGGCAAGCCTCGACCACGTCCGCCAGTCGCTGGATAACGCAGCGGTAAACCGGGCCGTAGATTTATTAACTCAGGCGAAAAAAATTGCCTTCTTTGGCCTCGGTTCTTCTGCCGCAGTGGCGCATGACGCAATGAATAAATTTTTCCGGTTTAACGTACCGGTAATCTATTCCGACGATATTGTTTTGCAACGCATGAGTTGCATGAATTGTAGCGACGATGACGTCATTGTGCTTATTTCTCATACCGGAAGAACCAAAAGTCTGGTGGAACTGGCGCAGTTGGCACGGGAAAATGACGCCATGGTTATCGCCCTCACCTCTCCCGGCACGCCACTGGCGCGTGAAGCAACGCTGGCAATTACTCTCGATGTACCGGAAGATACTGACATTTATATGCCCATGGTCTCTCGACTTGCTCAACTGACCGTGATAGATGTGCTGGCTACAGGATTTACTTTGCGCCGTGGGGCAAAATTTAGAGATAACTTGAAGCGTGTCAAGGAAGCGCTCAAGGAATCGCGTTTTGATAAAGAATTACTCATCAAGAGTGATGACCGCTAAAAGCAATAACAATGTTCTACCCTTTTATCATCCGGGTCGTTCATTTACCGTTAATATTTGAGAACGACCGGATTAATGTTCACGCAACACCAAGTTGTTTCAGTCAACGGAGTATTACATGTCCAGAAGGCTTCGCAGAACCAAAATCGTTACCACGTTAGGCCCGGCAACTGACCGCGATAATAACCTTGAAAAGATTATCGCCGCGGGTGCGAACGTCGTACGTATGAACTTTTCTCACGGCTCTCCAGAAGATCACAAACTGCGGGCGGATAAGGTCCGTGAAATTGCCGCAAAACTGGGACGTCATGTAGCTATTTTGGGTGACCTGCAGGGACCTAAAATCCGCGTATCAACCTTTAAAGAAGGTAAAGTATTTCTTAACGTTGGCGACAAGTTCCTGTTAGACGCCAACCTCGGCAAAGGCGAAGGCGACAAAGAAAAAGTCGGTATTGATTATAAAGGACTGCCTGCTGACGTCGTCCCAGGCGATATCCTGCTGCTCGACGACGGCCGCGTACAGCTTAAAGTGCTGGAAGTTCAGGGCATGAAAGTCTTCACCGAAGTTACCGTCGGTGGCCCGCTGTCCAACAATAAGGGCATTAACAAACTGGGCGGCGGTCTCTCTGCTGAAGCCCTGACCGAAAAAGACAAAGCCGACATCGTCACCGCTGCGCAAATCAGCGTTGACTATCTGGCCGTCTCCTTCCCGCGCTGCGGCGAAGATCTGAACTATGCCCGCCGTCTGGCGCGCGACGCTGGCTGCGATGCGAAAATTGTCGCCAAGGTAGAACGTGCAGAAGCCGTCTGCGACCAGAATGCGATGGATGACATCATCCTTGCCTCCGACGTGGTGATGGTGGCGCGTGGCGACCTGGGCGTTGAAATTGGCGATCCTGAGCTGGTAGGTATTCAGAAAGCGTTGATTCGCCGCGCACGTCAGCTGAACCGTGCGGTCATTACCGCCACGCAGATGATGGAATCGATGATCACCAACCCAATGCCGACCCGTGCAGAAGTGATGGACGTGGCTAACGCCGTCCTCGACGGTACCGATGCCGTTATGCTCTCAGCAGAAACTGCAGCAGGTCAGTACCCAGCTGAAACCGTCGCGGCTATGGCACGCGTCTGTTTGGGTGCTGAGAAGATCCCGAGCATCAATGTTTCTAAACACCGCCTTGACGTGCAGTTTGATAACGTTGAAGAAGCGATTGCCATGTCAGCGATGTATGCCGCTAACCACCTGAAAGGGGTCACCGCTATCATCACAATGACGGAATCCGGTCGTACTGCGCTGATGACTTCACGTATCAGTTCTGGTCTGCCGATTTTCGCGATGTCTCGTCATGAACGTACGCTGAATCTTACTTCCTTGTATCGCGGCGTCACCCCAGTTCACTTTGACAGCGAAACTGACGGCGTCGTTGCCGCCA
The DNA here is from genome assembly GCF_013784065.1 of Citrobacter sp. RHBSTW-00599. NCBI lineage: Bacteria > Pseudomonadati > Pseudomonadota > Gammaproteobacteria > Enterobacterales > Enterobacteriaceae > Citrobacter > Citrobacter sp. RHBSTW-00599. Next base: position 3,089,034 of record NZ_CP056717.1, read on the forward strand.
ATGAAGCAGTGAATCTGCTGCGCGATAAAGGCTATCTGGTTTCCGGCGACCTGGTCATTGTGACGCAAGGCGATGTCATGAGCACCATTGGCTCAACGAATACCACGCGTATTCTGACCGTCGAGTAACGCCCCGTTTGATGTAAAAAATCCTCTCGTTTGAGAGGCTTTTTTTTATTTCTTCGGATAAAGATCTTTACGCTTATAAGGCTCAATTTCACCCGGTTTACGCGTCTTAAGCAGTTTTAGAATCCAGGTGTATTGCTCGAGATGCGGCGCCACAAAGATTTCCACTTCTTCGTTCATTCGTCTGGCAATGGTGTGGTCATCCGCCGTCAGGATGTCATCCATCGGAGGACGAACCTGAATCGTTAAGCGATGCGTTTTCCCATTGTATACCGGGAACAGCGGCACCACACGGGCGTGACACACCTTCATCAGGCGGCCAATCGCCGGTAACGTGGCTTTATAGGTAGCAAAAAAATCCACAAACTCGCTGTGCTCAGGGCCATGGTCCTGATCCGGCAGGTAGTATCCCCAATATCCCTGACGTACAGACTGAATAAACGGTTTGATGCCATCATTACGCGCATGCAAACGACCACCGAAACGACGGCGTACCGTGTTCCAGACATAATCGAATACCGGATTTCCCTGATTGTGGAACATCGCAGCCATTTTCTGTCCCTGGGAAGCCATCAGCATCGCTGGGATATCTACGCCCCAACCATGAGGAACCAGAAAAATCACTTTTTCATCGTTGCGACGCATCTCTTCGATGATTTCCAGCCCCTGCCAGTCAACCCGATGCTGAATTTTTTCCGGGCCGCGTAGGGCGAGTTCCGACATCATAACCATCGCCTGAGGCGCAGTCGCAAACATCTCATCGACAATAGCTTCACGCTCAGCTTCGCTGCGCTCAGGAAAGCAGAGGGATAAATTGATCAGTGCTCTGCGACGCGAGCTTTTTCCCAGCCGCCCAGCCATTCTTCCGAGCTTTGCCAGAATTGGATCGCGAAATGATGCCGGCGTTAACGAAATACCTGCTATCGCCGCCACACCAAGCCATGCGCCCCAGTAGCGCGGATGGCGAAATGATTTGTGAAACTCGGGGATATATTCAATATTCTTTTTTTTCGTTTCCATGCTCTTCCAGTGTCTGGTACGGCGAAAAGTAGATCTGCTGATAGTGTAGCGGCGCGCGATGCGCCGTACAAAATAAAAAAGCCGGCACGCATAGCGTACCGGCTCTGTCAGCGTGTTAATTAATCGAAACGCAACTGAGGAACAACCTCTTTCACCTGTGCCAGGTAATCGGTACGATCCGAGCCGGTCAGGCCTTCTGTGCGCGGCAGTTTCGCCGTCAGAGGATTCACTGCCTGCTGGTTGATCCAGACTTCGTAGTGCAGATGCGGACCCGTTGAACGCCCGGTATTGCCAGACAGCGCGATACGATCGCCACGTTTCACTTTTTGTCCTGGTTTGACCAACAACTTACGCAGGTGCATATAACGCGTGGTATAGGTGCGACCATGACGAACCGCAACATAGTATCCGGCTGCGCCGCTGCGCTTCGCTACAACCACTTCGCCATCACCCACCGACAGCACCGGCGTCCCCTGCGGCATCGCAAAGTCGACACCTTTGTGCGGCGCAACGCGTCCGGTCACCGGGTTCAGACGACGCGGGTTAAAGTTGGAAGATATGCGGAACTGCTTAGCCGTCGGGAAACGCATAAAGCCTTTCGCCAGTCCGGTACCGTTGCGGTCATAGAACTTACCGTCTTCAGCACGGATTGCGTAATAATCTTTGCCTTCAGAACGCAAGCGTACGCCCAGCAGTTGGCTTTGCTCGCGTTTACCGTCCAGCATTTCGCGAGACATCAGTACCGAGAACTCATCGCCTTTTTTCAGTTTGCGGAAATCCATCTGCCACTGCATGGCCTTAATCACTGCGCTGATTTCAGAGCTGGTCAGTCCGGCATCTTTGGCACTGGCGACGAAGCTTCCGCCCACGGTGCCTTTGATTCGGCTGTTAACCCAATCGCCCTGCTGCATTTCGCTGCTCATTTTGAAACCCGTCGCGGTGCGATCGTAAGTACGGGTTTCACGACGGGAGACTTCCCAGGTCAGGCGCTGCAAATCACCTTCCGCGCCTAACGTCCAGGAAAGTTGCTGACCAATTTTCAGATTACGCAGTTGTTTGTCGGAAGCCGCGAGTTGGCTGATATCACCCATATCGATGCCGTACTGATTCAGAATACTGCTCAGCGTATCGCCCGTGGAGACGACATACTCATGCACGCCGGCTTCACCAGACGTTTTGTCATCCAGTTCATCCTGTGGGATGGCTTCGTCTTCCTGAGCGGCCTGATCGATAGGTTCACTGGCCTCAGGCAATAGTGAACGAATCTCGCTTTTTTCCAGCTCGATAGTTTTGACGATGGGTGCAGAATCAGGATGGTAAACATAGGGCCGCCAGACAGCGACGGCCAATGTCAGTACGGTAAGCGACCCCAGCATAACGCGATGGGGCCGCGGCAGATTATTAAATGCCAGAGCGACAGAGCGGGCTATCTGTTGCACGTAATCACTTCCTCATTAATCTCCTTTCAGGCAGCTCGCATACTGGTTGGCTAATTGGTTCAAAAACGCTGAATAGCTTGTTTTACCCAGTTTGATATTCGTTCCGAGCGGATCCAACGTTCCCATTCGAACGGATGTCCCTCTCGCGACGGCTTCAACGACCGCTGGCCTGAACTGTGGCTCAGCAAAAACGCAGGTTGCTTTTTGCTCAACCAACTGTGTTCTTATTTCATGTAAACGCTGCGCACCAGGTTGAATCTCAGGGTTCACGGTAAAGTGACCAAGCGGTGTTAGTCCGTAGTGTTTTTCGTAGTAGCCATAGGCGTCATGAAAAACGAAGTAACCTTTTCCCTTGAGCGGCGCGAGCTCGTTACCTACCTGCTTATCGGTTGCGGCTAATTGTGCCTCAAAATCCTTCAGGTTGGCGTCAAGTTTGGCTCGACTTTGCGGCATAAGTTCCACTAATTTTTCATGGATTGCAACCGCTGAGGCCCGTGCTATCTCTGGGGAAAGCCAAAGATGCATGTTGTAATCGCCGTGATGGTGATGCTCGTCACTTTTTTCACTGCCGGCATCATTATGTCCATGATCGTCATCATCGTCGTCAGCACCTTTCATGAGTAACGGTTTCACGTCATTGAGCTGCGCAATCGTTACCTGTTTTGCGTTAGGAATATTCTTGACTGATTTTTCCATAAACGCTTCCATCTCAGGTCCAATCCAAACGACTAAGTCCGCGCCCTGTAAGCGTTTTACGTCTGAAGGACGTAATGAGTAATCGTGTTCGGAAGCCCCGTCAGGCAGCAGAACCTGGGTGTCAGTAACCCCGTCAGCAATGGCTGAAGCGATAAACCCCAGTGGCTTAAGAGAGGCCACAACAGCGGCATTTGCCGACTGTGTTGCACTACCCCAAAGAGCAGCGGATAATGCTGCGAAAAGAAGCGTATTTTTATGTAACATAATGCGACCAATCATCGTAATGAATGTGAGAATTGTGATATTATAACATTCTATAACTTCTGCAAGACTAAAATTGATATGACGACTTTGGTTTCACTGGAAAATGTCTCGGTCTCTTATGGTCAACGCCGCGTCCTCTCTGACGTATCGCTTGAACTTCGACCCGGTAAAATATTGACGCTTCTCGGCCCAAATGGTGCCGGGAAATCTACGCTGGTGCGCGTTGTATTAGGGCTGGTAGAGACTGATGAGGGAGTTATCAAGCGTAATGGTCGATTGCGGATTGGCTATGTGCCGCAAAAACTGTACCTCGATACGACGCTTCCGCTGACGGTAAGTCGGTTTATGCGCCTACGTCCCGGCACCAAAAAAGAAGATATCCTTCCGGCACTGAAGCGTGTTCAGGCCGGACATCTGATGAATGCGCCGATGCAAAAACTCTCTGGCGGGGAGACACAACGCGTCCTGTTGGCCCGTGCTTTATTGAATAAACCTCAGCTACTGGTGCTTGATGAGCCAACCCAGGGCGTGGATGTCAATGGGCAGGTCGCACTGTACGATCTTATCGATCAGTTGCGACGTGAACTGGATTGCGCCGTACTAATGGTTTCTCATGACCTGCATCTGGTGATGGCAAAAACCGATGAGGTACTGTGCCTGAACCATCATATTTGTTGTTCTGGTGCGCCGGAAGTGGTTTCCATGCACCCGGAATTCATCTCAATGTTCGGACAACGCGGTGCCGAACAACTCGGAATTTACCGTCATAATCATAATCACCGCCACGATTTACAGGGTCGTATCGTCTTACGCCGGGGAAATGGTCACTCATGATTGAATTGTTATTACCCGGTTGGTTAGCCGGGATCATGCTGGCCTGTGCCGCTGGCCCGCTCGGCTCGTTTGTGGTCTGGCGTCGAATGTCTTATTTCGGTGATACGCTGGCCCACGCTTCGCTACTGGGGGTCGCCTTTGGCCTGCTGCTGGATGTAAACCCTTTCTATGCGGTCATCGTCGTCACCTTGTTGCTGGCAGGCGGTCTGGTATGGCTGGAAAAACGCCCACACCTCGCGATCGATACTTTATTGGGCATTATGGCCCACAGTGCACTGTCATTAGGGCTGGTTGTCGTCAGCCTGATGTCCAACATCCGTGTAGATCTGATGGCCTATCTGTTTGGTGATTTGCTCGCCGTGACGCCAGAAGATCTTATCTCCATCGCCATTGGGGTGGTTATCGTTCTGGCGATTTTGTTCTGGCAGTGGCGCAACCTGCTGTCGATGACCATCAGTCCGGATCTGGCATTTGTGGATGGCGTGAAACTGCAACGCGTTAAGCTTCTGCTGATGCTGGTCACAGCATTAACTATTGGCGTGGCGATGAAATTTGTCGGGGCGTTAATTATCACCTCGCTGCTTATTATCCCTGCGGCAACCGCCCGTCGCTTTGCCCGTACGCCAGAACAGATGGCAGGGGTTGCCGTTGGTGTGGGAATGATAGCGGTTACAGGCGGGCTGACCTTCTCGGCCTTCTATGACACCCCGGCAGGTCCTTCCGTGGTGCTGTGTGCTGCGCTGCTGTTTATCTTCAGCATGATGAAAAAACAGGCGAGCTAATGCGTATTTTAGCCGGATGGAGGCTATCGCCTTATCCGGCTTTTTATTTCATGAACGACCCATCCTGAATAACATTGCCACATACCACTCGATCCAGTCGTTAGCGTGTTTCATCGTCCAGTTCCATTTAACCTTGATCAGTTCCTGGACGAACCACTGTGTGGTGACAGTCTTCCGGGCATTCGGTTCTCCATGTATCTAAGCATGCAAGGACATTTCAATATCGCTACATCGTGGCATCATTACTCGCACTAACGAACATTAACCTGTGAGACGCAATCATACTCTTGTTTACACCGTGGTTGCAGCAACTCTCATTTCTGCTCACTATCAATTGGCCAGCCTAGTCATCTTTAATGATGTCCGTTATTACTCCAAATATCATGGAAGGAATACTGTTTTATTTAATTCAGCAACCTATGGTTATCATATATTATAAAAACAGACAGTTGCAAAGCAAATAATACCGCCATGTATTATTTGTCATTAAATAATACATTATGCTAACCTGTTGTTTGGTATATCCGTTGAAATCCTCAAAAATTCGATAAGTGCAACCCATTGTTTTTCATTTTAAATATCACATGATGCTTCCCGCCTCATGTTGATACTGATAGAATGCCTCCATATGACAGACATAATAAATATGTATTCAACATTTTGGTAGTTATTGGATAGGTATAAAACACGGGTTGTATGAAAATGAATTCATCTATTACCATAGTTACAGCGTTTTTCGATATAGGCCGAGGAGACTGGACGAGTAATAAAGGTTTCTCTCCTCATTTAGAGAGAACATCTGATACCTATATTCAGTATTTTAAAAACCTGTCTGAATTAGATAATGATATGGTCATTTTTACATCCAGTGAACTTAAACCCAAAGTTGAAAAAATTAGACACGGGAAAAACACTGTTGTAGTGGCTTTGGATATTAATAAAAAATTTCGACATATTAAAAAAATAATTTCGCAGATTCAAAAAGATGTCGAATTCATAAGCAAGCTTGAAACTCGCCAGTTGATTAATCCCGAATACTGGTCCCCAGACTATGCACTGGTTTGCAATCTGAAAACATATTTTGTCAACAGAGCTATAGAGTTAAATCTTGTAAATAATGATATGGTTGCATGGGTTGACTTTGGTTACTGCCGTAGTGCAGAAGTAACCAGAGGGTTATCTCGATGGGATTATCCTTTCGACCGAAACAAAGTTAATTTCTTTACAGTTAAAAAAGGCCTGACAGTCAAAACTATCCATCAGGTTTTTGACCACATGATTAACAATCGCTCCTATATTATTGGTGGGGCAATCGTAGCAACACAAAAAAAATGGAAGGAATTTTACAAACTAGTTTGTCAGTGTCAAATAAAAACCCTCAAAAATAACATAGTTGATGACGATCAGGGTATTTTTATAATGTGCTACCATTACAACCCCCAATTAATAAAACTAAATTACTTGGGTAAGAACCGCTGGTTTAATCTGTTTAAACTATTCGGAAGGAAAGATTTAATTACTTTATCAAGAAGATTAAAAGTCTCTCTAATAGGAAAATAATCTTTAGCTGATGTATGAACAATGCTGATTCTAATCAGTCTCGGCATCGTTTTACATAAGTCTGTAATATAGTCAATGGAGATTCAGGCCAGATGATGTTTTGAGCATCCTCGGGGTTGATTCGGTAAAAATACGATTGGTATCGTTCATTTTAAACGGATCATATTTACCTATCGCGGCATACGTTGCCGCGAAGTCCTTCGGGGCTGGACAGTGAACAGCAACAACATCAAAAAAGCTGGAAATCTTCGCGCGCTCAGAACAAGCGAAATACAGTTCGGTAAGTTCGACTATGCGGAACGTTTCCCGGAACCCAAAACGCTTAAGAAGTTCATCACAGCCAAAAAAATCACCACGTTTAAAGAGCTGAGTGATTTTTTTACAGACACCAAAGCCTTAGAGGTATCTGGTGCAACGCTGCTACCGCTTACTTCGGTCGTAAATACGTTACAGCGTGTAATCGCAGAAAATGCCCGTCTGGTAGATATTGAGCATGCCGACATTTTGCATTACCGAAAGGAGTGACTGACCGGGACAATTATTAACCCGGCAATGCCGAATCTGGCCAGACAGGGCCGCGCGCCCTCAACAGTCAATAAACAGAAGGCAGTTTTATCAGAAATGCTTAAGCTCGCAAACCGAAGCCAGTTTATATTGCATGCTCCTTATGAAGGCGTGTCGCGACTCAAGTTATCTAAAAATGGACCCGACCCACTTTTAATTCATGAGTACCAGGTACTGATAGCCGCCCTTCCCCGTAGCCAGGCATTAATCATCATTGTTGCCGTACATACAAGGATGAGGCCAGGCGAGATATGCGCCCTCGCATGGGAAGATATTGTTTAATTTCATAGCGCTGCTTTCAATCTTCATAATCAGCGTTAAACTATTTATACCGTTATTTTAGGGAGAAACGATGATGCGCGTACTGGTTGTCGAGGATAATGCTTTATTACGCCACCACCTCAAGGTTCAGTTACAGGATTTAGGGCATCAGGTGGATGATGCAGAAGATGCGAAGGAAGCGGACTATTATCTGAATGAACATCTGCCGGATATCGCGATCGTTGATTTAGGACTCCCCGATGAAGACGGTTTGTCATTGATCCGCCGTTGGCGTAGCAATGAGGTTTCGTTGCCGATTCTGGTGTTAACCGCGCGTGAAGGCTGGCAGGACAAGGTGGAAGTACTCAGCGCCGGAGCCGACGATTACGTCACAAAACCGTTTCATATCGAAGAGGTGGCAGCGCGCATGCAGGCACTTATGCGTCGCAACAGCGGTCTGGCATCGCAGATTATCTCTCTTCCTCCTTTCCAGGTGGACCTCTCTCGACGCGAGTTATCCGTCAATGATGAAGTTATCAAGCTCACGGCGTTCGAATACACCATTATGGAAACACTTATCCGTAATAACGGCAAAGTGGTCAGTAAAGATTCGCTCATGTTACAGCTTTACCCGGATGCCGAGCTGCGTGAAAGCCACACCATTGATGTTCTGATGGGGCGTCTGCGTAAAAAAATACAGGCGCAATACCCGGATGATGTCATCACCACCGTGCGTGGTCAGGGATATCTGTTTGAACTGCGCGAATGAATAAATTATTGCGTCATTTATTCCCGTTATCACTGCGGTTGCGCTTTTTACTGGCAACCGCGGGCGTGGTATTGGTGCTTTCGCTGGCCTACGGCATGGTTGCCCTGGTGGGTTACAGCGTCAGCTTTGATAAAACAACGTTCCGCCTGCTGCGGGGTGAAAGTAACCTGTTCTATACCCTGGCAAAATGGGAGAACGGTAAGATAAACGTCGAGCTGCCCGAGAATCTCGATATGCAAAGCCCAACAATGTCGCTGATCTATAACGAAGACGGTGAGTTGTTGTGGGCGCAGCGCAATGTTCCCTGGCTGACGCACAGTATCCAACCGGAATGGCTAAAAGCGAACGGTTTTCATGAGATTGAAGCCAATGTAGATGCCACCAGCACCTTACTGGGCGAAGATCATTCCGCTCAGCAGCAGCTAAAAGAAGTCAGAGAAGATGATGACGATGCCGAAATGACCCACTCGGTCGCCGTGAACGTCTACCCCGCCACTGCCAGAATGCCACAGTTGACCATAGTGGTTGTCGATACCATTCCTATTGAGCTAAAGCGCTCGTATATGGTATGGAGTTGGTTTATTTATGTGCTGGTCGCCAATCTGTTGCTGGTCATTCCGCTGTTATGGGTAGCCGCCTGGTGGAGTCTGCGGCCCATCGAATCGCTGGCGCGTGAAGTCCGTGAGCTTGAGGAACATCATCGAGAGATGTTAAACCCCGCCACCACGCGCGAACTGACCAGCCTGGTCCGCAATCTTAATCGACTTTTAAAAAGCGAACGCGAGCGCTACGACAAATACCGTACGACGTTAACAGACCTCACCCATAGCCTGAAAACACCGCTGGCGGTATTACAGAGTACGCTCCGCTCGATGCGTAATGAAAAAATGAACGTAAGCGACGCGGAACCCATCATGCTGGAACAAATCAGCCGTATTTCCCAGCAGATTGGCTATTACCTGCATCGCGCCAGCATGCGTGGCAGCAGCGTGCTGCTTAGCCGCGAACTGCATCCGGTCGCGCCGTTGCTGGATAAACTCACCTCGGCGCTAAATAAGGTGTATCAGCGTAAAGGCGTGAACATAAATCTCGATATCTCACCCGAAATCAGTTTTGTGGGCGAACAGAACGATTTTGTTGAAGTGATGGGCAACGTGCTGGATAACGCATGTAAATATTGTCTGGAGTTTGTCGAGATTTCAGCGCATCTGTCCGAAGATCAGCTACACATTCTGGTTGAAGATGATGGTCCAGGTATTCCGCAAAGCAAACGGGAAGTGGTGTTTGACCGTGGACAACGTGTCGATACGTTACGACCAGGGCAAGGCGTTGGACTGGCGGTGGCGCGAGAAATCACCGAACAGTATGACGGGCAGATTATTGCAGGCGATAGCCTGCTGGGTGGCGCGCGCATGGAAGTTATTTTTGGCCGCCAGCAGCCGGGGCAAAAAGACGAGTAATCGCCGCATGTAATAAATATGTACTGATTTCCCGCTTGCGGTTAAGTATCCGTTATAATCGGTTGCAGATACCAGCCTGCGGGATGCTCATTATGGAATACCAACTCACACTTAACTGGCCCGATTTTCTTGAACGCCACTGGCAGAAACGCCCGGTGGTCTTAAAACGCGGGTTTAACAACTTTATTGATCCACTCTCTCCTGACGAACTGGCTGGACTGGCAATGGAAAGCGAAGTCGACAGCCGACTCGTCAGCCACCAGGACGGTAAATGGCAGGTTAGCCACGGTCCGTTCGAAAGCTATGATCATCTCGGCGAGAACAACTGGTCGCTGCTGGTACAGGCGGTCAATCACTGGCATGAGCCAACCGCCGCGCTGATGCGCCCGTTTCGCGAACTGCCGGACTGGCGGATTGACGATCTGATGATCTCCTTCTCTGTCCCCGGCGGCGGCGTTGGCCCACATCTTGATCAGTACGATGTGTTTATCATTCAGGGAACCGGGCGACGTCGCTGGCGCGTGGGCGAAAAACTGCAGTTGAAGCAGCACTGCCCTCACCCGGACCTGCTGCAGGTCGCCCCGTTTGAAGCCATCATCGATGAAGAGCTGGAACCCGGCGATATCCTGTACATCCCACCAGGATTCCCGCACGAAGGCTATGCGCTGGAAAACGCCATGAACTATTCGGTCGGTTTCCGCGCGCCGAATACTCGCGAACTGATCAGTGGCTTCGCCGATTACGTTTTGCAACGTGAGCTGGGCAGCACGTATTACAGCGATCCTGACCTGCCGCCGCGCGATCATCCGGCTGACGTTCTGCCGCAGGAAATGGACAAGCTGCGTGAAATGATGCTTGGACTGATTAATCAGCCGGAACATTTCCAGCAGTGGTTTGGCGAGTTTATATCTCAGTCTCGTCATGAGCTGGATATTGCTCCACCGGAGCCGCCGTATCAGCCAGACGAAATTTACGATGCCCTGAAGCAAGGGGATGTGTTAGTGCGTCTGGGCGGATTGCGCGTATTGCGCATCGGCGATGACGTCTACGCCAACGGTGAGAAAATTGATTCCCCGCATCGCCCTGCCCTGGAAGCGCTTGCCAGCCATATTGTTCTTACGGCCGAGAACTTTGAGGATGCGCTGGAAGATCCGTCTTTCCTTGCCATGCTTGCCGCACTGGTTAACAGCGGATACTGGTTCTTCGAAGGATAATACGAACGGTGCCTGATGCGACGCTAGCGCGTCCTATCAGGCCTTTTGGAGTGAAATACTGTAGGCCGGATAAGCAACGCGCTATCCGGCATCTATCGATAAATTTACTGCTGCTTTGCGGTTAACTCCGCAATACGTACAATCACCCGCACCGCTTTTTCCATTCCTTCCAAAGTTACAAACTCATGTTTACCATGATAGTTGTAGCCTCCGGTGAACAGATTCGGACACGGTAACCCCATAAACGACAGCTGCGCGCCGTCGGTGCCGCCACGAATAGGTTTCAGCACCGGCTCAATATCGCAATCGCGCATCGCCTTCTGAGCGATATCCAGCACGTGCGGATGCTCAATCACTTTTTCGCGCATATTGTAGTAGCTGTCTTCAATCACCAGTTCGATATAGCAATCCGGGTGTAACCCTTTGCCGACCTTTTTGGCGATCTCCATGATCTTGCGTTTGCGCGCTTCAAACTGCTTGCGGTCAAAATCACGGATGATGTAGTGCATATCCGCCCGATCGACCGTCCCTTTCATGCTCGCCAGATGATAAAAGCCTTCGTAGCCTTCCGTCGTTTCCGGGCTTTCGTCTGCCGGAACCTCAGCATGAATACGAGCAGCCAGCGACAGCGCATTCACCATCACCCCTTTTGCGGTACCGGGATGGACATTGTTGCCGACAATTTTGATATTAACCGACGCGGCGTTGAAGTTTTCAAATTCCAGCTCTCCCACGCCACCGCCGTCAACGGTATAGGCCCACTGCGCATCAAATGCCGCAACGTCAAAATGCTTCGCCCCTTTACCAACCTCTTCGTCCGGCGTAAAGGCCACGCGGATATCACCGTGCGGAATATCTTTTTGGATGAGCACCGCCAGCGCGGTCATGATTTCCGCCACGCCTGCTTTATCATCCGCGCCCAGCAGCGTTTTACCGTCTGTGGTGATCAGCGTCTGACCCAGAAGTTGATGCAGCACCGGGAACATCACCGGCGACAGAACTTCATCACCAATGCCTAACGCAATATCGCCGCCGCGATAGTTTTCAACGATTTGCGGATTAACGTTTTTACCGCTGAAATCCGGTGAGGTATCCACATGGGAAATAAAGCCGATCGCGGGAATATTGCCAGCAACGTTAGCGGGCAACGTGGCCATCAGCGTCCCCTTTTCGCTCAGTGAAATGTTAACCAGCCCCATCTCTTCGAGCTGTTGTTTGAGCAGTTGTAATAACTTCCACTGTCCTTCGGTGCTGGGTACCTGCCGCACGCCCGATTTTGATTGGGTGTCCAGCGACACGTAGTGTAAAAAACGCTCAAGTAGTTTATCCATGCAGTCACCCTCACTTTTTGTGACAACATTATCAATAAGCAACAAAAGACAAATATTGCGTCAGGTCACTTTTATCCCCGCAAGTGAGAATATTTCGCCCTGACATCCCCTCTGACTATAGGGCTAAGTCAGTAATTCGCAACAAGGATTGGCGATTACCATGGTTTGCCGTAGAATAACGGCCCTCATTAAGAGTCATCAAGGTGGTTAACCACGAACCCCGCAGCGGTCAGCCATCCGTTGCGTTTACATGGGACAGAGTAAAAAATTGAATAAACAACCGCGTTCGCTTTCTCCACTGGTGCAATTAGCGGGAATTCGCAAAAGTTTCGATGGCAAAGAGGTGATTTCCAGCCTGGATTTGACCATCAATAATGGCGAGTTTCTCACGCTGCTTGGCCCCTCTGGCTGCGGTAAAACAACCGTTCTTCGCCTGATTGCCGGTCTGGAAACGGTTGATTCCGGTCATATCATGTTGGACAACCAGGACATCACTCACGTTCCTGCGGAAAACCGCTACGTGAACACCGTCTTCCAAAGCTATGCGTTATTTCCCCACATGACCGTTTTTGAGAATGTGGCCTTTGGCTTACGCATGCAAAAAACGCCCGCAGCCGACATTCCTCCCCGCGTTACCGAAGCTCTGCGCATGGTGCAGCTGGAAGAGTTCGCCCAGCGAAAACCGCATCAACTCTCCGGTGGACAGCAGCAGCGCGTAGCGATTGCCCGAGCGGTGGTCAATAAACCCCGTTTACTCCTGTTAGACGAATCTCTCTCTGCGCTGGACTACAAACTGCGCAAGCAGATGCAGAACGAACTGAAAGCGCTGCAACGTAAGCTTGGTATCACCTTTGTCTTTGTCACTCACGATCAGGAAGAGGCGCTGACCATGTCAGACCGTATCGTGGTGATGCGCGATGGCAAGATTGAGCAGGACGGTACGCCGCGCGAAATCTACGAAGAGCCGAAAAATCTGTTCGTCGCCGGGTTTATCGGTGAGATCAATATGTTTAACGCGACGGTGATAGAACGTCTGGACGAACAGCGCGTTCGTGCTAACGTTGAAGGTCGCGAGTGCAATATTTATGTCAACTTCGCGGTGATTCCCGGGCAGAAGCTGCACGTCCTGTTACGCCCTGAAGATCTGCGCGTTGATGAAATCAACGACGACAATCATATCGAAGGCCTGATCGGCTACGTGCGTGAACGCAACTACAAGGGCATGACGCTGGAGTCGGTTGTGGAACTGGAAAATGGCAAGATGGTGATGGTCAGTGAATTCTTCAACGAAGACGATCCTGACTTTGACCACTCTCTCGACCAGAAAATGGCGATTAACTGGGTAGAAAGCTGGGAGGTCGTACTGGCTGATGAAGAACACAAGTAAATTCCAGAGTGTGGTGATCGTCACCATTGTCGGTTGGCTTGTGTTATTTGTCTTTCTGCCCAACCTGATGATCATCGGCACCAGCTTTTTGACCCGCGACGACGCCAATTTCGTCAAAATGGTCTTTACGCTGGAAAACTATACACGCCTGCTCGATCCGCTCTATTTTGAGGTACTGGTTCACTCCCTCAATATGGCGCTGATTGCCACGCTCGCCTGTCTGGTGCTCGGCTATCCGTTTGCCTGGTTTTTGGTGAAACTGCCGGAAAAAGTGCGTCCATTGCTGCTGTTCCTGCTGATTGTTCCGTTCTGGACCAACTCGCTTATTCGCATCTACGGACTCAAAATATTCCTCAGCACCAAGGGCTACCTCAACGAATTTCTGTTGTGGCTCGGCGTGATCGATACCCCCATTCGCATCATGTTTACCCCCAGCGCGGTGATTATCGGCCTGGTGTACATCCTGCTGCCGTTTATGGTGATGCCGCTCTATTCCAGCATTGAAAAGCTCGATAAACCGCTGCTGGAAGCCGCGCGCGATTTGGGCGCCAGTAAACTTCAGACCTTCACCCGCATCATTATTCCGTTAACGATGCCGGGAATTATCGCCGGATGCCTGCTGGTTATGCTGCCCGCAATGGGGCTGTTTTACGTTTCCGATTTAATGGGCGGGGCGAAAAACCTGCTGATTGGCAACGTGATTAAAGTTCAGTTCCTGAACATCCGCGATTGGCCGTTCGGTGCTGCCACCAGCATTACGCTGACCATCGTCATGGGTCTGATGCTGCTGATCTACTGGCGCGCCTCCCGCTTGCTGAACAAGAAGGTTAGCGACATTGATAGTTAACCGATATTACCTATAAAGTTAAAATGATCATGGCATGCAGTTTACCCTCAAGTAAACTGCATGCCAGGTCACGAACGGGGATAAGATTTGTAAAATCAGAAAGGAATTGTAAACCCGCAAAAATATGCCGTCATGATAAGCATGAATTTATTATCGATATTCAAGAAATTGTCTTCTGGATTCATCATCTTCAAGGTACTCAAATGAGAGAAGGCGAATTTTGGTAAGGTTATAAAACCACTCGCAATCGTTTCGTTGAATAATTTCGCCAGGCTTGAAACATATTCCTGATGCTTCCCGGATAATCGCATATTTACCATTATTAAACCTGGCCCTGTGGATACAGAAAGATTGACCAACCTGCCCATGACAGCTGTTCGAAAGGATATGTCCTTCAATAAAAATAGATTTTTTAGATTTCATCATCATATCCTCTCAAACTGCAGTACAGGAGCAATATTGTCATTTCCCAACATCACTCACGTTAGGTGGCAGAAGCCGATCAGCCGCCGATACACCAGCATTCTGATGGTCTGAACAACAGCCCGCAGGCAGGGCACTCCAGAACCGCATCTTTTCTTAGTTTACCTGCTTTCTGATCGGCTCTGTATGCGCATACCGGGCAGGCAACATGCACCGGTCTTTCTTTAAAGTGCCTGAGTCCTTTTGTATAAGACATAAATAATTCTCTGAGGAACACAGTAATTATTATACGCCTTAATATAAAAATAACTGGCTTAAGTTATGTTAATTTATGATTAAATCAGGATATCAGATATTGAAAATTAAACGTCTGATTTATGATATAATACCCTTCCGTGAGAAATTTATCATGAAATCAGAAGACACCCTTGACTGGTACCCGGCCCAATTGCCACCAGTGAAAATTATTCTTGGCGAAGCCGTGCTGGCAGTGGGTAAACAGGGCCGACCTATTAATACCCGAACTTTGCTGGAATACCTTCAGGTCATGCAGGACAAGCAAAAAAAACGAGATGACAAAATCGCCATGCAGACAGCGATTGAGGTTCTCAGGGATAATCAGCGCATTAACGGCAGACGTTAATGCGCGTCCGGACTCAGTGTCAATTCTGAATAATCTCAACCGTATGGTTTTGTCCATCATCCCGCAGCGGTATTCTGTCATCAGGGAGGAGAGCACCATCCAGTGTAACGCGATATTCTGCATCGCCGCGTGAGACACTAATCTGATAATGGCTTTCGCCATATTGATAAGCCATAGAAAAAGACGGCCAGCCATCCGGCAACCGGGCATGAACCGTTAAATCAGCACCGGAACGTTTTATCCCCAGTAATTCTTCGGTAAGTAAACGCCAGGCCCAGCCTGATGAACCGGTATACCAGCTCCATCCGGCACGTCCGATATGGGGAGCGACGCTGTAGACATCAGCGCTCATGACATAAGGCTCGGCTTTATAAATCCCGACTGAGTTCGCATTCAGAGTATGATTTATCGGGCTGAGCATGGACCAGAGTTGCCAGGCACGTTCGGCATTCCCCATTCGGGCAAATGCCATCACAGCCCAGATAGCGCCATGTGTATACTGCCCTCCGTTTTCCCGCACACCAGGCAGGTAGCCCTGTATGTAACCCGGATTTGGACCGTGCCCATCGAAAGGCGGTGTTAATAGTTTTATCAGTCCCCCCTCGCTATCCACAAGATGCTTATCCAGCGCCTGCATGGCCTTTGCGCACCGTCCCGGGCTAGCGGCCCCGGACAATACTGACCAGCTCTGGGCAATCGCATCAATCCGGCAGTCCTGTGAGGCTTTCGACCCGAGGGGAGTACCATCGTCAAAATATCCACGCCGGTACCATTCACCATCCCAGGCGTGGGCTTCGAGATTGTTTTGCAGGCGCACAGCCTGCGAACGGCACATTGAGGCGACACTTTCATCCAGCCTGCGATCAGCCAGCGCCGCAAACCGCTGCAAAATGTCGAACAGAAAGAAGCCCAGCCAGACGCTTTCACCCTTGCCTTCGATCCCCACCCGGTTCATGCCGTCATTCCAGTCACCCGCCCCCATCAGCGGCAGACCATGCTCCCCGAACTGTTGTCCATACTTAATGGCTTTGACGCAGTGTAACCAGAGAGTCTCTTCGGTACCGCTGATCACCGGCGTATCATAGGCAGACTCTTCACCAGGCTGAAGCGGACGTCCCTCCAGATAAGGAATACGTGTTTCCAGTACATCCATATCCCCCGTCGTTTCAACATAGTGGCAAACGGCAAGCGGAAGCCACAGATAGTCATCGGAACAGCGCGTGCGCACCCCGTTGCCGTGTGGCGGGTGCCACCAGTGCTGTACATCACCCTCAATAAATTGCCGTGATGCACACAGGATTATCTGTTCTCTCATCCGGTTCGGATCAGCATGACTCAGCGCCAGCGTATCCTGCAGTTGATCGCGAAAACCAAATGCGCCGCCGGACTGGTAGTAACCGCTGCGAGCCATCAGGCGACAGGCTACCGTCTGGTACAATAGCCAGCCATTCACCAGTAAATTTACCGATGTGTCGGGGGTGTTAACCACAATTTTATCAAGCACATTGTGCCAGTGGTTGTGAACCCGGTTCAGCTCCTCGCGGACCGTCTCCTCATTCATATAACGGGCAAGCGTCTCCTGAGCTCGAATATGATTCTCCTCTGCGCCGAGGATAAAAATAAACGTCCTCTGATCGCCATCAATTAATGTTACCGCCGATTGTACTGCCCCGCAGGGATCCAGACCGGCGCCCGTTTTACCTGAAAGCCTGCGTAGCTTCATGACCGACGGGGCGTGCAGAGAACCATTACGACCGATAAATTCCCGGCGGTCCCCGGTCAACGAACAGTCATTACCGCTGACGGCAAAAAAGGCAGTACGACCGCTACCGTTATCACCATAAAAATTGTTCGCCAGCACTCCGCAGCCGCCAGGCGGTCTGGTCGCATGAGTCACAATGTGAGGGGCTGAGCGAGTTCGTGTTCCTCCGAGCGTCCACTCCACATAGCCGGTGACGGAAAGTTTGCGTGTCCGACCCGAAGAGTTACTGAGCGTCAGGAGCGCCAATTTAACCGGCGCCTCTTCGGCAACCAGAACCGTCAGCTCGCTGTCTATACCACTCTCTCGATGGGCAAACACGCTGTAACCAAAACCATGGCGGGTCAGGTAATCACCATGTCCGCGAACAGGTAAAGCCGTCGGTGACCAACACTCACCACTCTCTTCATCGCGCAGATAAAACGCCTCGCCGCTGCGATCGCTCACCGGATCGTTCTCCCACGGTGTCAAGCGGTATTCATGTGCATTCTCGTACCAGGAGTAGGCCTGTCCCGCCTCTGAAATCACAGTGCCAAAACGGGCATTTGCCAATACGTTTGACCAGGGAGCCGGTGTCTGCGCATCTTCCCGCAGGACAATCTGATATTCCCGACCATCCTGAGAAAATCCACCGTACCCATTGAAATGGCATAACTGACTGATATCGGGGCTCCAGTCCGTATGTTGATTACGCTCGCGCACAGCTCGTGGAATGAGTGCTCTGGCCTGAGGTTTAAGGGTGTGAGTACGCTGATTAAGCTGCTCATTGATACTGCCTGTGCGGTCATCAAGATAAAGACAGGCCACGCTCATCAAAAGCAACTTATCCTCAGCAGAGAGATGCTCGCCATTACGAACAAAAATACCGCCCGTTTTGTCCAGCAGGCTGGCTTCAGATCCGGCATAAATTAAGTCCATAATCTGATTTTGTAAGCCCTGCTGGTAGCCGCCGGGGCTGTTATTCAGGATAACCAAATCAACATCCAGCCCTTTCTGTCTCCAGTAACGGTGTGCCTGAATCAGTGTGGTCACTGAGGCAATACTTTCCTCGCTGGTAATACTGAGAAGCACTATCGGCAGATCGCCTGAAATTGCCCAGCCCCACAGACCGGACTGACCACGCCGGTTGCGGCTGATCGCCTGGCCTTCGGCACGCAGCTCCTGGACAGGGTAAAGCACCGCGCTGGCAAGACGATTAAACAAAGTGGCATCATCTTCACTGGCGTTCATCTGGCGTAATACCACCAGACTGTGAGACCAGGCCAGTTCAAAGACGCGATCAGCGATAGGGTAATCGCGGTATTTTTCCAGCAACGCCAGGCTCTGCTGGCGGGTCTCGCTGATGCCATAAATGATATCAATCGTGACCGGCTGCCCCGGCTGCAGAGTGATGGCGTGGCGTATTGCCAGGATCGGATCCAGCACTGACCCCGACGTGTTGCTGAGCGCCCCGCCTGCCTTTATTGCCTGGGCATCCGCAGGGTTTCTGCCACGGCCAAGAAATTTTGCCCTGTCTGTTTCAAACGAAACGTTATGACGGTTATCGCCATGCACCACCATCATGTGAAACAGGCAGGGACTCGCTTCACCCGGTGAACGCGGGCGCCGGTGGCAAAGAATAGCGTCACGCTCAGGATCCAGTTCCGTCTGAATAAACAGATTGCTAAATGCCGGGTGTGCCAGATCGCTGGCTTCAGGCGCCAGTACTACTTCGGCATAGGTTGTCAGTTCCAGAGAGCGAGGCTGGCGACCACGATGAATCAGTGTGAGCCGTCGCAACTCAATATCATCCTCCGGGGAGATCACAACCTGAGTTTTGACGCTGAGCCCATCGAAAGTGCGTCTGAATTCAGCACTCGCATCGGTGAATATCACTTCCTCGTCATGCCCGCTGGTGTGGGCTGTCGGTTGCCAGGTATTGCTCGACACATTCCCCGTCTGTATATCGCGGATATAGCAAAATGCTCCCCAGTTATCACGGGTGGTATCACTGCGCCAGCGCGTGAGCGCAATATTATTCCAGCGACTGTAGCCGCCGCCGCCCGTGGTCAACATCAGATGATAATGGTTGTTGGACAGCAGTTGAATATCCGGGGCCGGCGTGTCCACGCCATAGAAAATACGGGGTTCATAGCGAACGGGTTTGACCCTGCCCTCATGAGATTCAAAATGACGGCGCGGACTGTACAGATCAACTGCATCCGGCACGCGTTCCTGTAACAGCAGGCTCGCTGAGCGGAAGACCGTACTGGACATGAAGCGTTCAGTCATCGGGGCGTCAAGTAGCACATGAGCCAGCGCCTGAAACGCCATGCCCTGGTGATGCGCCATCCAGGACTGAACCACCGCATAGAGCTGACCGGTTGCGAGGCGTGAGGGAGTATAGTCCAGCGCTTCATAAAAACCGTATTCACCATGTGCGCCATTTTTTTGCAGCCTGATCAGGTTCTCACAGGCTTTCTGTGGGGAGACCATCAACGCCAGCAGTGTGGCGTAAGGGGCGACAACCATGTCATCAGCAAGCCCCCTGCGCAGGCCGAGACCCGGCACACCAAATGCCTGATATTGATAATTATGCTGAACATCAAAAGCATGATAACCAGACTCTGAAACGCCCCACGGTACTCCGCGTTCTTTCCCCCAATGAATCTGGCGCATAACCGCCGACTGACTCATTTCATCGAGCAGGCTGCCAGGCCAGGTGGGCATTACCAGATTCGGCATCAGGTATTCAAACATTGACCCGCTCCATGACATCAGGGCGGTTTCATTGTCAATGGTGGTGAACAGTCGTCCCAACGCGTACCAGCTTTTAAGAGGTAGCTGATTAGTGGCAATGGCAAGAAAGCTGGTCAGGCGGATTTCAGACGGCAGAAGATCGTAGTGGCTCTTGTCAGGCATATTCGTGTCACAGTTATAGCCAACACTGAGCAGACTGGTTGCTTCGCTGTACAGAAAGGCGAAATCCATCCGGGCATGCTCATCCAGCCGTTGTTCAAGTTCAGTGATAATATTGAGTCGCATCCGGGCCTGCTCCGTCGCTGACGCCGGGGGGGTTCCTACACCTGTAAATGTTGCGCGGGCAAGCTCGCATAAAGTCGGCAGCGTCTGTTCGTTCCAGGAGGCAGGTAACCAACCAAGCAGCAGCGTCCACTCATGGCAAAGCTGAACCAGTTGATGCTCCAGATGTCCTGCCCAACGCATCTGAAGAGGAGATCCCTGATGGCATAGCGTGTTCAGGTGATTGCACTGGGTGCGCATATTTTTCAGCTCGCTGAAGAATGTCTGCGGAGAGAGCGTCACCGCGCTCAGACAGTGTTTTCGCAGCAACCGCAAGCTGTCAGGCGGGTTCTGACCCCACTGTTTTTCCAGAATATCCAGCGTATCGTTCAGCCCTGCCAGTATCTGTTGGCGGTTTAAAACTGGCTGATGACGCATGGCGGACAGCCCTGCACGCAGAGTCAACAAATGCCCTGCCATGTTGCCGCTGTCAACGCTTGAGATATAGCGTGGGCTGAGGGGGGCCAGCGTACGAGTGTCATACCAGTTGTAGAGATGGCCCCGGTAGTGCTCCATTTTATCCATTGTGTCGAGCGTGAGCGACACGCGCCGGAGCACTTCCCCGCCGGGCAGGTAGCCAAAGTCCCATGCCGTCAGGTTAGCCATGAGGGAAAGGCCAATATTGGTAGGAGAAGTTCGATGGGCCACCGTCGGCTGCGGTATTTCCTGGTAGTTATCAGGCGGAAGCCAGTTCTCTTTTTCTGTGGCAAAGGTTTCAAAAAACGCCCAGATTTCACGGCTTGTCTGGCGCAACAGCTGTTTTTGTTCCGGATTGGGCGAAAACACCTTACGCGCAGGCTGACGACTCAGCCAGCTCATCAGCAGCGGTGCCGCACACCATAACAAACCGATCGGCAACGCAATCCCCAGCAGTTGTGGAGCAAATTGTCCGGTCAGTATTATCAGCATCACACCACATGCAACATTCAGCCACATCGCCTGATAAAAACGCGCGACAGTGGGTCCGGCCTGATTGCTGTCCTGGCTGTGGCTGACCCACTGGCTGAGGTGACGCCTGCTGAACCCCAATCGCCATAACGTCACGGCGATCGCTTTTAGCGAATATCCGGCTTCATGCGGCAGTATCGCAAAATTAAGGCCGATACCTGACAAACGCTTCAGCGCGCCCGCCCCTACCAGTAACAGATGCGGCTTCAGGCGGCGACGCAGAGGTTTATGCAGCAGGTCATGGGTGATGCAGAGGATGGTTGGCAACAGCCATATCAGCGACAGTACGCCCAGCCAGTAAACCGGATTAGGTACCCCTAGCAGGGTGAAGAACAGCAATACCAGTAATGAGGGGGCGACCAGACTGCGACGCAGATTATCGAGTAATTTCCAGTAAGAAAGCGCGGTCAGCGGATTCCTGGTCCGGGTTCCATCGGCTCTTCTGACACGTGGTTTCAGCCAGTTAAGCAGTTGCCAGTCACCCCGGATCCAGCGTGAACGACGTGCAACATCCGACAGATAATTATTCGGGTACTGTTCATAGAGTAACACCTCACTCAGCAGACCCGAACGTGCATAGCATCCTTCGAGTAGATCATGGCTGAGAACCAGGTTTTCCGGGCAGGTGTTGGCCGTGGCCTGCATAAAAATGTCAACATCGTAAATCCCTTTGCCCACGAACGATCCTTCCCCAAAAAGATCCTGATAGATATCCGAAGACATCATCGAATAGGGATTATTGCCCGGTATGCTGCTGCGCATGGCGGCGTAACGTCCCTGACCGTTGCGTGGTATCTCCTCCGCAAGGCCGGGTTGTAAAATGCCAAATCCTTTGATAACCCTCTGGCGTACCGGATCATACTCTGGCGTATTCAGCGGATGCGCCATCGTCGCGACCAGTTTGTGCGCCGTATCGCGCGGCAGCGCCGTATCACTGTCCAGGGTAATGACGTATTTAATTTGGCCCGGTAAAAGGTTAGCAGGCATGTCTGCAACGCTGACGAATTGTGTCCCCGGATGGCGCAACCAGCTGTTCAGTAACGCCAGTTTTCCCCGCTTGCGTTCATAGCCCATCCACGTTCCTTCCGCGGGGTTCCATTCAGGCTGGCGGTGTAGCAGGTAAAAACGTGGGCGGCTGGAGGGATAGCGGCGATTCAGCGCCTGCGTATCGGCGATCGCCTGTCTGAGCAGCATCTGGCTTTCCGGCGAGGGTTCATTTGCAGAATCAGCGAAATCAGTGAGCAGCGCAAACCTGAGATTTTCGTTTTCATTCCCCAGCCAGCAGACTTCAAGACTGGTGAGGAGTTGGCTGAAACTTGCGTGGCTGGTCAGCATGCAGGGGATGACTAACAGGGTGGCGCTGTCAGGGGGAATGCCGGTTGAGAAATCCATCCGCGGCAAGGGGCGAGGAACGCGAAAACGGGTGGTGGCGTCACTGAGTAAATCGCTCATCAACTGAGTTACAGCGATAATCAGAGGGAATATCACCGCGATTAACAGCCAGTCTGCGCCCTGCATGGCTGTTTCGTGCAAAATTGCCGCGGTCATTGCGGTTGTCAACAACGCCAGGCTTCCAAGCCATGACAGCAGGGTTATTCTGTTGAAACTGTGCCGCAAGCGCATGAGCCTTGAGGTGTCTGCTAACAGATGAATTTCCAGCGCCTGCCGACCTTCGCCTGCGAGATAATAACCAATATGATGTTCCAGTGTATCGGGAGCACTGTTTCCTGAAAGCGTCAGCACCCTGTCAGCAACTTCAGGCTCGCTGAGACCACTGTCTCTGGCCAGGACCTCAACAACGTGCCGGTAATGATCCCGGGTATTGAAGTGCATCCGAGGATAGATACCGGCAGGATCATTGCGTAATGCCTGTTCGACGACACTTATCGTTTCGGCGAAATCAGCCCAATCCGTTTCACTCAGTAATCGCAGACCCGCGATGCTGTTACTGACAGATAGCTGGCTGGCGGCAAGCTGTTGGTTGAAATTATGTATGAGAACGTCGGTGGTGATCCCCTGTTCCCGAAGGCACTGATCAACCCAGGTCAGAGGTAACGACAGCGCATTGCCATGCCCCTGCAGGCGCCGCACCAGCTCTGCGACAAACGCACTGGTTAACGTAGGTCGGGAGCGTGCCATATCGGCAACCACCATGATTAAATCGCCAGGGGCATTCTCTGCACATCCGAAAATCTTTGTTATCCACATATCAGCCAGCGTTCTGTCCTGCTGCGCTTTGATCACTTCGATACTGATACGACGAAGATTTTCAATCAGCGCCAGGCGCAGCATTCCCGGTAACGCCCAGACTTCACCTAATGTCAGCGGGGTCACCTGTTGATAGGCGGTGAGATAGCTGGTCAGGCTGGCAGCATCCCAGCGCCCGTCACCGTGAGCAATGGCCTCTGATGCAATATTGTAAATTCGTGGGCAATTCAGCGGCGACATCAGCGACGGGAGACCTTTACCAAAGCTTTTCGGCAAGTGCTGGCGGACAGTGCGGATTTGTTCCTCAATCAGATAATAATTGTCCAGCAACCACTCCCCGGCAGGCATGATGCTGGTCTTTTTACCCGCGTTAAGCTCATAACAGCTTTGGGTAATGATGGCCTCATTCTCGCCGAGTCTTTTTAGAAGATAATAAGGATGTTTATCCGGCGATAATTTATGGGTCCGTGCGAGCTTCTGACCGTAGCGTTCCATCTGGGCGGTCGAAAAGAGTTCTGACTGCAGCGTGCTTTCACCGGCAGGATCGTTCGCCGAAAACGTTACGCTTTCGGTAGCATTCATCGAAATATGGGAGCGGTTAAACCACGCCCTGGGGTTCATTTTCATAGCATTGCTCTGATGCAGAGTTAGCATGCAGGAGCAGTTGCGAAATCAGTTCAGAAACGTTCTCTCAGGATGGGCGTAAGGCATCAGGGATTTAACAGCTGCCGGGATTTGACTTAAGTATAGAACACCGGGTTTAGGTGCAACTAAGTGTCAGGGTTATCGTGGTGAAACAAACAGTGTTTTACAGCCAGGGCACAGCATTGTCTGCTTAAGGCGAATTTTAGAAATAGATTGGGATGAACGTAAGCCGCAGGCCGGGCAGATGACAGTAGTCGTCGATACGCCGCCGAGGTACTTCATTGCGTAATCGATGAGAGACATGATGATTACCCTTTCGATGAATGAGATTCACTGTACCACGTTTGGATAAAATTTAACCATTTAATTTATCTTCCTATTTTTTATCCAAAAGGGGGATATCACAGGGTAGATGACGACGTTTGCCAAGATAGATATTTGCAGCCACAGGGGCCGTTGAGACCGTTGATCCGCCACTCTTGGATATGGCTCCCTGCAGCCCGCTCTGGTATACAATCACCCGCTTCGATATTTTTTCCGGGAAATACTATGATATTTACCTTGAACTTTTCCTTTATGCCTTAGTCTAATAATCAAATCCATCTGAAATGAAGAAAATTTATGATTACCAGCCTTTCATTGGTATTTACCGTCATTACCGCTCTGTGCATTATGTTGTTTGCTGCGGTAAAAGTAGGAGTTGGGTTATCTAACAATCCCGACCGAAATGATAATTAACCCATTCGCAGGCTACTACGTCATCCCACTCCCCTCAATGTGATACACACTGACCACGAAATTTCCGACAAGTGCATTCCCTGCCCTGAGCCAGCAGTAGCCCGATAGCGCGGGCTGGCATCGGACAGGCCCCATTAAAAAGTCAGGACTTGTCTCTATGATTAAAAATGAAGGTTTTGACAACATCCAAATTTTTTGACAGCAATAAAAAAGCATTACCTTTTAAGATAATGCTTTTCATTCAAGCTGGGTTTTTAACGATTAGATCAATGTAATTTTAATATCATAGCTTTCAAGCCCAGTCATTTTTTCACGAGCAGTAAACTGGATGTCGGAAACTTCTTTTCCTGTCTTTTTTTTGAGTTCAACAATTTTTTTTGTAATGAATTCAGAAATATCCGCTTCAGTTTTTGTTTTTAACTCTTCGACGTTCATTATTTACCTCTCTTGATCTCTAACGTATCAACGCCAAGTATGTAACATTCCCCGTGGAGCACTTATAACAGCGCTGACATGTTTAAAAGATAGAATGGAAAGACTCAATAATCAAGAGGTTGCAGTACAATCTTCATACAAGAAAAGCGCAAAACATCTGCAAACCACTGGACTACTATCTCGGTCGGTAAAGAAACAATCAGATGTCACTTCAAAAGCTTCGATGCTGCCTCGAGAATCTCTTCGGAACTGACATCGCGATCAGAGGCAACATAAACTATTTTATGGTCTCCTGTCAGAGATGGAAATCCTGCTGACATCACGGACAGGTGTGCTTTTTCCCCATTGGGAAACTCACGCATTATCGAAGTAATTCCCTTCATTACGGATACAACAACTGCCGGTTCTGAGTTAAAAAAAACGATTACTTTTTTCATAATGATACCGTGATGGTTCGTACAAAGATGAACGGTTTAGCATACAAAAAAGGCTCCATAAGGAACCTGAACTTTATTTTCTAAAATCTAACGAAGTCTGACCAGAACGAATGTATAGCGCAACATTGTCAAATGTAATCATTATCGATTTGCAAAAAATACATTTTGCTCCGAAAGGATTTTTTTCAGTAACATCAAAGCTCGACGTTCTGTACTGAGATCCGTGGCAACACGGGCATCTGAAGTGAATATGATGTGTAATAACAGTTACCTTATACAACCACGACATTAACTGCTGAGGGGCCTTTAGGTCCCTGTTCAACACTAAACTCAACTTCCTGATTCTCATTCAGCGTCTTGAAATCATTACTCTGGATAGCAGAAAAGTGTACAAACACATCTTTACTGCCATCTTTAGGGGTGATAAACCCAAAACCTTTTTCAGGATTGAACCATTTAACTAAGCCAGTCATTTTATTAGACATAATTATTACCTTTCTTGAGTAAGCCCTTGGGCAGAATGGTCCGAAAAAATCATCAGAGAGAAAAGCCAGCAAGGAAGTCTCAACAGGAACAAGAAATAAAATTATTACAGCGACTGCTTTAGATAAATTCGTTACAAACCAAGAATTCATTAACGCATGATTAACCAAACATAGCAAGATTTAGTTTTATAGGGAAATCGCACATGATTCTTATCAAAAAAATGAATTTAAATAGCTTAAATCGAAAATTATGTCATGCTGCTTAAGACCTTTATCTATCACCCTAAGTTTTCAGGGATTTTGACTCACGGAAGAGTCGTATTTCCTCCATCTCAGCATAATATTTAGCGTCTACCACGAAATTTCCGAGCATGTCAGAGAGGATTACAACGTCAGCTCCGGCTGTTTTGCTTTTGGCGGGAACGGCAAGATTTCCGGTGTGCTTTGCGGCATTCAGGCGGCGGGCAAGATTTGTGGTATCGGTGTGCGGCTGGCAAAGAGTAACAGACAGGATAGAAAAAGCCGCATATGGCTACCTGGGTTATATTTATCAGTGGATTGATCGCGTCTTAATACCCGGCTGACACTAAGCTCACCATAACAATGCAAAAATCCTATTGTTAGTGCAAACGCACCGTCATAGCGCATCACTGAAACAATATGAAACAATCAAACAATCAATGCCCATGCTTTTTTGTTTGTTGTTGACATTTAAATCTGCCATTAATTAGGAACCGAATCTGTGGAGGATATTTATGCTCAAACTTTTCCATTACCATTCTCAATACTGGATATTTCTCGCACTTGCACTTTCTGTTTACGTAGTTGCTTTTCGATAACACATGAATAGGTTGTGTACTGCTTCCATCTAATGTAGCCAGAACTTATATCTCATGAGCTTTGGTCCGGGCCTTAGCTCATCAAAGTGCATATGTTATAAATATAATGATACCGTTGCTGATATAAAGCCGTGCACAGACACCATCTGACCTGTTTTGCTTAGCCTTATAACAACCTGTAAAAGAAAACGTTTTAAACATGCTAACCAGTATTTTGGAAGCCCACAACTTTTTAACATCTGTCAAAGTCAACATGTTGAATTTAAGTCAGAGGCCACTCAATATGTGTAGAACCGCTTACCACCATAATGGTAAATCCACAGATAATGTGGGCATCAAAAATTACGTCTTCTTTCGCTACTGCATTAGCAATTGATTAACAATAACCTATGTCAGGCATCGCCCTCCTTTTTTATAAGTTAAAAAAGTAAGACGAGATTATTTTTTCAGTGTATATCTGAACATTCTTTATAATTCTGTCTATGTTAAAGATTTTAACCAATGAAAAACAATATTTTTCCCATTGAACGGAATAAACCGATAAGTCCTTTAGAACTTAAGATTTACCGCAACTATCGTGTAGTTCATGGGATCCGTATTGCTTTAGCATTTGTTATAACTTTCTTACTGATAAGAATGTTGAATTTACCAGACCACTCCTGGCCCCTGATTACACTGGTTGTGGTCATGGGACCAATTAGTTACATGGGCAATGTGATACCCAGGGCACTTGAACGTATGGCGGGAACTGTAGGGGGTGCGATTTTGGGGATCATCGCATTACACATTGAAATGTACTCTCTCACTATGATGATGCTGTGGTGTGGATGCGCAGCTTTCCTTTGTGGTTTTCTGGCCATGAGTAAACGTCCCTATGCCGCATTATTGATTGGTATCACGCTGGCGGTTGTCAGCAGCGCTCCTGCAGGAGACTTACAAACAGCATTGTGGCGAAGCACCAACATTATTATAGGATGCATTCTGGCGATGTTGTTTACCAGCATTTTTCCCCAAAGAGCATTCATTAACTGGCGTATACAACTTGCTGACTTTCTTTCTGATTATCTAAAAATAACAACTGCGGGAGTCTCCCGAAACGTTCTTGCGCCCCCGAGAATGGCCAAACTTCAAACGCGAGCGCTGAATAATGTAGTAAAAATGCGCAGCCTTATTACACCAGTAAATAAAGAAACAAAGATTGCGAAGAGTCTACTTGAAGATATTCAATCGATAACCCGCGATATGATAGCGGCGCAAAAATTTCAGATAAATGCCCACTGGGCATCCCGTGGAAGTCGATTTCTCATATTGAATACTCACACGCTGTCAGATATGGAACAAATGACCCGTAGCACCCTCAACACCCTCGCACATGCCTTGCATGAAGGAAACCCAACGCCGATAGCATCAAATAGCGAGCATCTTCTCGAAATTACTAAAGAGTTGCATTGTCTTTTACTCGCCAATGAGGGCGAGGAAATCATTGAAAGCGCCGTTCACGGATATGTCTGGTTGAGCATTCAGCTTGCTATCCAACTTGAAGCACTATCAACCCTAATCACAAAAGCGCTTACAGAAAATAATTGATTTCAATGTCAACCGACAAATATGTAATCATTATTGCCTCACACCGTCCAGATATCACAACCTATCTTTTAGTAATGAAAAAGGCCCATTCTATTGTGTGGGCCAGAAAAGAAGAGTTTTGCACTACCAGGCTGGATGCCTCTCAGTAGGTCTTTGATTGAGAAACCATAATCCGTGAGCACCGTAGGTGATTTACAACACGTTTACAGAACAGATTTTTTCCTGATAAATATCAATATTTCTCTTATCTCATCGGCCTCTTGACCGTGCAAGGCATGACTTTTCCGTTCGAGCAAATCAATGATATTCCCTGTCGTAACCCTTTTGCCATTTTCAAGTAGCTGGATAACTGTTTCACCAATTTCCTGGGCCATAATATGGTTTTGTATGATTCTCAATGCGTTGCCCTTTATATGGTTATTAGTAATACCGTTACACATCAGACATGATGTTAATAGCAAAACAAAAAATACAATTCTTTGCCCAACTTACTTGTATGTTGCACGGATAACCCTGAAATGACAAAACCCCGTTAGAACGAGGTTTTTATTCATGGTGTAACCATAGAGGATCAAACCCTCGTCTCCTGCAAATTCAAAAGTCGCCCGCTCAATTCGATGAGATAGTAGCAGACTGACTACCCTTGTTGGACTTAAACCAGTGCCTGGCAATGATAATGAATCTTGCCGCCTTAACTGGAAGGTCAGAGCCAAATGTTACTTTCGCAACACCTGTTCATTTGATTTACTGGAAGTATATGGCGCATAGTTATCTGGTGTGATCATTGATGATTTACAAAAAATACACTTTGCACCAAAGGGATTTTTCTCAGTCACATCAAAATGGGAAGTTCTGTACTGTGACCCATGACAACAAGGGCACTTAAAATAAATATGGTCGGTCATGATGTTAGCCTTTATTTGCTACAACACTCACTACCGCAGTGATATCCAAAAGATCTATTTAACTAATAGTTTCTCTTGGT
This sequence comes from Citrobacter sp. RHBSTW-00599, assembly GCF_013784065.1. Lineage (NCBI taxonomy): Bacteria > Pseudomonadati > Pseudomonadota > Gammaproteobacteria > Enterobacterales > Enterobacteriaceae > Citrobacter > Citrobacter sp. RHBSTW-00599. Next base: position 3,118,779 of record NZ_CP056717.1, read on the forward strand.
TTTCAGTATCAGGTTACAACTCACTATTAAAAGCAATAAAAAATAAATATTTCTTATCAGTTCACATGAGGAATCTAAAATAATATAATTTTCTTTATATTATAGCACCAGCGATTTTTGGGTTGTTGTTAGCTTTTACGAATGCATTTAAGCGTGCAAGAAAAACTACAGAGGTAAAACAACAAATGACATTCATAAAATAATCATTTCAACTGTTCTACCCAATGATTAGACTCAGACATCTGTTCAGCTTTATGTCGACAGATGTTGAGTTTCTGAAAAACTAATATATCTACTCAGGCATTCACCGTCTTCGCTATCGTATATTAGTTTACATCAGGAAAAATATCAGGCAGCTACAACGTTTTCAGCTGACGGCCCTTTTGCACCAGCAGTAATGCTGAACTCAACTTTTTGGCCTTCATTCAGCGTTTTAAAGCCACCACTCTGAATAGCAGAGAAGTGTACAAACACATCTTTACTACCATTGTCAGGGGTAATAAAACCAAAACCTTTAGACTCGTTAAACCATTTTACTAAACCAGTCATTTTATTAGACACAGGTAATTCCTTAAATTCTATGTAGCCTTACGGCGAAAAGGGCTTCGCACACAATCTAATTAGTAACGATAAGAAGGCTCAAAAGAAAGGATTATCTGTGGATAACGCTTGAGATGAGAACTGCTTTACTAAACCGCTTTAATGGGTCTGTGTACCTAACCAACCCCTCATTAATCACACACCCCACAAACAATAGCAAGTTATTTTTTCATTTAATTTTTCGCAAAATCTTAGAAATGGAAACTGAGACAGCATAATCAATGAGTTCTGTTCACCAGCAATAACATACAGCCGGTCGTCCCCTGGATAACGAAAAATAAAATAGAATATATTTATCAGTTACTTAAAGGAAAGCCCGTTTCAATCCCTAAAAATCCAGCAACGAATTTTCGTGCTATTTTTCGCAGTTCAGGAAATTAAAGCAACAAAGAAAATCATTTCATCCAACCAGTAAACTCTGAAACAACCATAACATTTACAAAACTATGCTCCTTTTGTTTCATATCAGTGTATTATCAGAGAAGGAAAATTAAAAAATTTGAAGGAGAAAAAATGCAACGACAGGCAATGATTTCATCAAAAATAAAATTTATTGGTTACTACCCATTAGAAAAGATTCTGGAGATAGGGTTCGTAAATTCTTCAACTTTCCAGTATGTGGGCGTTCCAGAAAGCATCTATAACTCTTTTCTCACGGTGCAATCTAAAGGCCGTTTCTTTGACGGTGTCATTAAAGGTAAATTCTTGTGTCGTAAAACAGGGTGATTCAAGAAATTTACGCTGTAGATAGCGTAAAACGCCGTTCTGGTGTTTTCTGTTTTTTGTTACCACCGGGCCAGGAAATTGATATCCAAAAAACCACTATTCCCGTCAATTTCGTTACCCTTCGTTAAGCATGCTCCCTGCAGCGTTCACAGGTTTCAAACACTGGGACGCCATGCTCTTTCGTGGCTTTGCAGTCAAGTACCTCCTCTTTACCACCACAGCGGCAGCGTGCGCTAATTGTTCCCTGAACCGATTGCTATACCGCCACTCGCAGTCAGCAATGAGTAAAGCTGGTCATTTAAATGGCCTTTTTTTCCCGATCATCCTAAAAATTGTTGTAAAATTCGCGGCCTTAGTGATAGCTGCTTCTTTTTGGCTATCTGTTTTGGCGGGAAGTTTTGGAGAGATTTTGGAGAAGAGAAAAAGTTGATTATTTTCAATACTCTGAAAACATCGCGCCTTCTGAACAAGAAGGTGAAACGCGAATGATCGGTCGGCTGCTCAGAGGCGGTTTTATGACCGCCATCTACGCGTATCTGTATATTCCAATCATTATTTTGATTGTGAACTCCTTTAACAGCTCGCGCTTTGGCATCAACTGGCAGGGTTTTACCACCAAATGGTACGGCCTGCTGATGAACAACGACAGCCTGCTACAGGCAGCGCAACACTCGCTGACGATGGCGGTGCTATCCGCCACGTTTGCCACGCTGATCGGCTCACTCACAGCGGTTGCACTGTACCGCTACCGTTTTCGCGGTAAACCGTTTGTCAGCGGCATGCTGTTCGTGGTGATGATGTCGCCGGATATCGTAATGGCGATTTCTTTGCTGGTGCTGTTTATGCTGATCGGCATTCAACTGGGTTTCTGGTCACTGCTGTTCTCGCATATCACTTTTTGTCTACCTTTTGTGGTGGTGACGGTTTACTCACGTCTGAAAGGTTTTGATGTACGAATGCTTGAAGCCGCCAAAGATCTCGGCGCCAGTGAAGTGACTATTCTGCGCAAGATTATACTGCCTCTGGCAATGCCTGCAGTGGCTGCCGGCTGGTTGTTGAGCTTTACGTTGTCGATGGATGATGTCGTCGTGTCGTCCTTCGTTACCGGGCCTGGTTATGAAATTTTGCCGTTAAAAATCTACTCAATGGTAAAAGTCGGCGTATCACCAGAGGTGAACGCGCTGGCGACCATTTTGTTGGTTCTGTCGCTGGTTATGGTGATTGCCAGCCAGCTTATTGCACGTGATAAAACCAAGGGCCGCTAAGGCCCTTAATTCAGGGGACGTTAAATGATGAAAAAATGGTCACGCCACCTGCTCGCGGCGGGTGCTCTGGCACTGGGCATGAGCGCCGCTCACGCTAATGACAACAACACGCTCTATTTCTATAACTGGACCGAGTATGTCCCGCCTGGACTGCTGGAGCAGTTCACCAAAGAGACTGGCATTAAGGTTATCTATTCGACCTACGAGTCGAACGAAACCATGTACGCCAAGCTCAAAACCTATAAAGACGGCGCATACGATCTGGTGGTTCCGTCCACCTATTACGTCGATAAAATGCGCAAAGAAGGCATGATCCAGAAGATCGACAAGTCGACGTTGACCAACTTCCACAACCTCGATCCGGAAATGCTCAACAAGCCATTCGACCCCAACAATGACTACTCTATCCCGTATATCTGGGGTGCGACGGCCATTGGCATCAATAGCGATGCCATCGACCCGAAAACAGTAACCAGCTGGGCCGATCTGTGGAAACCGGAGTACAAAGGTAGCCTGCTGTTAACGGATGATGCGCGTGAAGTGTTCCAGATGGCGCTGCGCAAGCTGGGATACTCCGGCAATACCACCGATCCTAAAGAGATTGAAGCCGCCTATAACGAGTTGAAGAAGCTGATGCCTAACGTCGCGGCATTTAACTCTGACAACCCGGCCAACCCGTATATGGAAGGCGAAGTCAATCTGGGGATGGTGTGGAACGGCTCCGCGTATGTTGCGCGTCAGGCAGGTACTCCGCTGGAAGTGGTATGGCCGAAAGAAGGTGGGATTTTCTGGATGGACAGCCTGTCTATTCCAGCGAACGCAAAAAATAAAGAAGCTGCGCTGAAGCTGATTAACTTCCTGCTACGCCCGGACGTGGCGAAAGAAGTCGCGGAAACCATCGGTTATCCGACGCCAAACCTGGCAGCACGTAAGCTGTTAAGCCCTGAAGTCGCGAACGATAAAACCCTCTACCCTGATGCAGAAACCATCAACAAAGGGGAATGGCAGAACGATGTCGGTTCCGCCAGCGCTATCTATGAAGAGTATTATCAGAAGCTGAAAGCAGGACGTTAATTCAGCGTTGTAAGGAATGCCCGATGGCGCTGCGCGTATCGGGCAAAAAAATCACAGTCCTTTCAATAACTTCTCAACAAACTCAGGCACCACCTGGCTTGCCGGACCGTAATACTTCTCTTCAAACTCGCTTCCTACCTGGCTCGGTTCGAGATTTAGCTCTACCGTATGCGCCCCATGTAGTCGAGCTTCATGCACAAACCCCGCTGCCGGGTATACATGGCCCGATGTACCAATCGCAATGAACACATCGGCCATTGCCAGTGCCATATAAATTTCATCCATGCCCAGCGGCATTTCACCAAACCACACCACGTGCGGGCGCAGCGGCGCCGGAAACTGGCAACAATGGCATTTATCTTCCGCAGTCACATCGCCAGTCCACTCCAGAATCTGCCCGCTTTGCGAACAGCGAACCTTGAGCAGTTCGCCGTGCATATGGATTACGTTCTGGCTGCCCGCACGTTCATGCAGGTTATCAATATTCTGCGTCACCAGTAAAAAACGGTCGCCCAGCTCGGCTTCGAGTTTTGCCAGCGCGATATGCGCCGCGTTAGGCTGGATTTCTGATTGTTGCAACTGATGACGACGGGCGTTATAAAACGACTGGACCAGTTGCGGATTACGACTAAATCCTTCCGGAGTCGCAACGTCCTCTACCCGATGTTCTTCCCAGAGACCATCCGCCGCGCGAAAGGTTCGAATTCCTGACTCAGCGGAGATTCCCGCTCCCGTCAGTACCAGCACTCTTGGTTTTTCCATCAATTCAGGCACCACTCTGTCTCTGAAAAAGATTCGTTGACGCAGGCGATCGCGCATATGGCGTTTATTTTTACGAAAGCGGCTTAACCGATGACCCCGGCGCGACAGCATAACAACCTCTTTGTATTAATCGGTAAGATGTAGGAAAGCGGCTCCGCGCATCCCGCCCGCATCACCGTGCCGCGCCTGCTCAATACGCGGCACCCGGGCAACCGGCAGCAGATGACGTGGCAGTCGGTCCGCCAGTTGCGTCGTAATAGCGGTAAAATTCGACAAGCCTCCGCCAATCACCACCAAATCAGGATCGACGATAGTCAGGATATTCCCAAGGCACACCGCCAGCAAATCCAGATAGCGTTCAACATGGGCACGTGCTTGTTCATCACCCTGCTCCCACAGCGCGATAATTTCACGGGCATCCAGCGATTGATGGTAGTAATGCTGATACAACCACGCAAATCCACCGCCGGAAAGATAGCTTTCGATGCATCCCAGTTGACCGCACCCGCAGCGGCGCAATGGGAAATCAAAGCCCATCAACGTCAGCGCATCGACTGGCAAACGGATATGACCAAACTCGCCGGTGATATAGCTGCGCCCGGTGATAGATTTCCCTTTAAGCACCAGACCGCCGCCAACACCGGTGCCGAGGATCAACCCCATCACGAGTGGATATTGGGTGAACTCGTCATCCCAGGCTTCGGAAAGAGCAAAACAGTTAGCATCGTTATCCAGACGCACATCGCGGTCAAGGCGAGCGCTGAGATCGGCGCGGAGCGGCTTACCACTGGCAGCAGGAACGTTGGCCGCATACAGCGTGCCGTCTTCCGTCTCCGGCATGCCAGGAATGCCGATGCCTACCGAACCTTTAACGCCGAACCGCTGGTCCGCTTCCGTCACCAGATTGCAGACCGCATCAAGGAAAGCGTCATAGCTGTCGCGAGGCGTAGGGACGCGTGTTTCCCATTGCAAACGACGTTGCTTATCAAATACGCCCAGCGCAATTTTGGTTCCGCCGATGTCAAATCCGTAATACATCACCGCTCCTTGATACACGTCATCCTTCAAGATGCCTTGGGGTTGGCTGCGCACTCACCCTCCAGTCACATCGTTATCTATGCTCATGGAGATTTCGGTTTGCCGCCTTACCGCCGCATGAATGCTTTCGTGTATATATTGTTATTGGCCGCTAAGTACTCTCGCAGGATCAATATTGCTGGCGCGACGCGCCGGATACCAACTTGCCAAAAGACTCAGCACGAGTGCTGTCACCAGCACGTAAATCACATCCAGCCAGTGTAATTCCGATGGCAGGAAGTCAATGAAATAGATATCGCCGGACAGGAACTGATGGCCGATAAGAGCTTCAATCCCGTTAATGATCGGCGTCAGTTGCAGCGAGACAACCACCCCAATGACGACGCCTATCAGGCTACCGAACAGCCCCGCCAGCAGGCCGTACCAAACAAAAATGGCACGTATAAGGCCATCTTTAGCCCCCAGGGTTCTTAATATCGCAATATCGCCGCTTTTGTCTTTTACCGCCATCACTAACGTGGAAACGATATTAAAACAGGCCACGCCAATCACCAGCACCATCGCCAGATACATAATGGCGCGGATCATCTGGATATCGCGATACATATAACCGTAAGTACCGATCCAGCTCTTAATGTACACATAGTTATTGGTGACTTCACCCGCGTCTCGCACCAGCTTATTAGCGTTAAACACGTCGTTCACTTTCAGCGCGATCCCGGAAACGCTGGATCCCATATCCAGGTATTGCTGCGCGTCTTCCATTGGGATCATGGCAAAGCTGTGATCGAGCTGACCGCTCAGTTGCAGTATCCCCGTGACGTGCAAACGCACGCGTTTAGGCTGCTGTAACTTATGATCCGCACTGGCGTTAGGGATCATAATCGATACCCAGTCGCCCTGCTTCACCTTCAGCGCATCGGCAATTCCCTTACCAATAATGATTTGTTGCTCACCCGCTTTGAAATTATCCCATGCGTGGTTTTGCACAAACGAGGGTAGCGCGCTTAAACGCTGCTCCTGCTGCGGATCAACGCCCTTCACCTGCACTGCGCGTAGGTTCGCCCCACTCTCCACCAGCCCGGTAAAGTTAATATAAGGCGCCGCAGCAGCAATGCCTGGTACCTTCTGTACCTTGTCGAGCGCTTCCTGCCAGTTGTTCCACGGCTGATTCACGGCTTCAATCTCACCGTGCGGCACCACGGCCAGAATACGGTTGTTAAGCTCACGCTCAAATCCGTTCATGGCGCTTAAGCCGACGATCAACACCGCGACGCCCAACGCAATGCCAACGGTGGAAATCACGGAAATCAGCGAGACCATGCCGCCGCGCCGCCGACCACGGCTAAAACGCAAACCAATCAATAACGATAAAGGCGAAGCCATTACTCAGCTCCCATCAGGCTCAGTTCAGCCGTCAGGCGACCATCGCGCATTTCAAGCTGGCGGCTCATGCGCTTCGCCAGTTGCAGATCGTGTGTCACCACCAAAAATGCCGTGCTCTGAGAGCGGTTCAGCTCACCCAGAAGCTCGAAAATGCTGTCCGCGTTACGCGCATCAAGGTTACCCGTTGGCTCATCCGCCAGTACCAGGCGCGGGTTATTCACCAGCGCACGAGCAATGGCCACGCGCTGGCGTTCACCGCCTGACAGTTCAGACGGACGATGGCTGGCACGATGGTCCAGCCCTACTGCTTTCAGCATATCCCGTGCGCGCTCGGTGATTTCAGCCGGTTTTTTCTTGCCGATCAGCAACGGCATCGCCACGTTTTCCAGCGCGGTAAAGTCCGGCAGCAGATGGTGGAACTGATAAATGAAGCCCAGCTTCTGATTGCGCAGTTCCGCTTTCGCCGCCGACGAGAGTTTGCTCATCGGCTGACCGCTAAAAATGACATCGCCGGAAGTTGGCGTATCCAGCCCGCCTAACAGATGCAGCAACGTACTCTTACCGGAACCGGAGCTGCCGACAATCGCCATCATCTCACCTTCACCGACGCAAAAACTGACATCGTGCAGTACATCGGTCTGCACTGTGCCTTCCTGATAGCGTTTGCACAGGTTGTCGCATTGCAACAGGATCTTATTCATAACGTAAAGCCTCAGCGGGTTGAGTGGCGGCAGCGCGCCAGGAAGGATAAAGCGTAGACAGCAGCGCGATGGCCATCGCCACCAGCGCAATGACGATAACCTGCAGCGGCTCAATGGCGACCGGCAGCGCAGCCCCATCCAGAAGCACACCGATAATTGGCATCAGGTTGTTCAGTTGACTGGCGAGTAATGCGCCCAGCACCGCGCCCAGCAGCGCGCCGATAATCCCGGCACTGGCCCCCTGCACCATAAACACCATCATTATCTGCCGCGGCGTCAGCCCCTGCGTTTGTAGAATCGCCACTTCCCCTTGCTTCTCCATTACCATCAGACCCAGCGAGGTAATAATATTAAATGCCGCTACCGCCACGATCAGGCTAAGCAGCAGCCCCATCATGTTTTTCTCCATACGCACGGCCTGGAACAATTCCCCTTTGCGCTCGCGCCAGTCCTGCCATTTGGTGCCTTGTGGCAGCGTTTGCTGGCTCAGCGTATCAACCTTTAACGGTTCGTTGAGCCACAGACGCCAGCCGGTAATATTGCCCACCGGGTAACGCATCAGACGTGACGCATCCTGGATGTTGGTCAGCATCTGGTAGCCGTCGACTTCGCTGTTGGCGGCGAAGGTGCCAATTACCGTAAACAGACGCTGGCTCGGCAGACGCCCCATGGGGGTAAACTGGCTGGCTGAGGGCACCATCACGCGAATTTGATCGCCACGATTAACACCCAGTTGCCCGGCAAGCTGCTCTCCGAGGATGACATTATACTTACCCGGCTGCAGATCTGTTTGCTTCACATTGACCAGATATGGCGTTAATGGATCTTTTTGCGCCGGGTCAATACCCAGCATCACGCCGACTGCCACGCTACGCGCACTTTGCAGTACCACATCCCCCGTGGTTATCGGTGCGACGCGGTTGACGCCGTTCAACACCACCGCTTTTTCCGGCAGCTGTTGCGGGTTTAGGGAACCCTGTTCAGACGAGAGGACGGCCTGAGGCATCAGGCCAAGAATATTGTTTTGCAGCTCGCGCTCGAAACCGTTCATCACCGACAACACCGTAACCAGCGCCATTACCCCGAGAGTAATGCCAATGGTGGAGAGCCAGGAAACGAAGCGACCGAAGCGATCTGCTGCACGCCCACGCATATAACGCAGGCCGATGAATAGAGCGACAGGTTGGTACATGAAATCCGTCTGGTTGCTGTTAGCAAAGTCACGAGTATATAAGCGAAAGCGGAATGGGTAAATGACTGAACCGTAAGTGTTCGTCAGCACTATTCTTAAAAGTATAAATAAATCAAACCGCTAAAGTTGTCCCTCTCCCCTGCAACCCTGATCCCTGACCTTTATCCTAAAAAAACAAAATGCAGACAGTTACGCATTACAGCGCACAGCAGGTTGCGCAGGATGGCAGGCTATTGCAATCAATATGGATGCGCCGTCTCAATGAATAAAAAAGAACTATGGATTAATCAAATCAAGGGGTTATGCATTTGCCTGGTGGTGATTTACCACTCGGTGATCACATTTTACCCGCACCTCACCACTTTTCAGCATCCACTGTCAGAGGTGCTGAGCAAATGCTGGATTTACCTCAATTTGTACCTGGCACCGTTTCGCATGCCGGTGTTTTTCTTTATTTCGGGGTATCTGATCCGCCGCTACATCGATAACGTCCCGTGGACAACCTGCGTGGATAAACGGATCTGGAGTATCGCCTGGGTGCTGGTGCTTTGGGGAGTGGTGCAATGGCTGGCGTTGGTGGCGCTCAATAACTGGCTCGCCCCGCAGCGCGATCTGACCCATGCCGCCAACGCCGCTTATGCGGATTCGATTGCGGGTTTTACCCACGGGATGCTGACCGCCAGCACCAGCCTGTGGTATCTGTACGCACTGATTGTCTATTTTGTTCTGTGTAAAATTTTCAGCCGTTGGGCGATGCCGCTGTTAGCGTTATTTGTGGCGCTGAGCGTGGCGATCAATTTTTTCCCGACCCCGTGGTGGGGAATGAACAGCGTGATTCGCAATTTGCCCTGGTATAGCCTCGGCGCATGGTTTGGCGCAATGTTGATGGCGTGGATCAAGGAGGTGCCCCTGCGCCGTCATGCGGTCATTGTTCTGGGTTGCACAATCGTCGCCGTCGTCGCGTGGCTGGCAAATGTCTCGCTATTGCTTTCTCTCCTTTCCATTGTGTTGATCATGAAGCTGTTTTATCAGTTCGAGCTCCACTTTGGCATGCGCGCGTCCAGTCCGTTAAGCGTGATTGGCGCCAATACCATCGCCATCTACACCACACACCGTATTCTGGTTGAGCTGTTCAGCTTAACGCTTATCCCCAAAATCAATCATGCCGCCTGGCCTGCATACGCGGAGCTGGCCCTGCTACTGGTGTATCCGTTCGCCTGTCTGCTGCTGTGCACCCTGTTTGGCCTGCTGGTGCGTAAGATTTCACAAAAAACCGTGGCCGATCTGCTCTTTTCCCCGCCCTCTTTATCGCTCGCCTCGCGCTAACCCCTACGCGCTTTTTGCCCCCATTCGGGGGCGAATCAATTTGCTTATGAGAAACGATCACGGATAATAAAGAACATTGCTTATCAGATGTATATCTAAACGAGATCCTGACAACCGAATGCCTGAACAACATCGTTACACGCTCCCAACGGGCGCTTCCGATCAGCGCCAGTTGGGTGAGCTTACGAGTGCCGCCTGCGCAACGCTGGTCGCCGAAATCGCCGAACGTCACGCGGGTCCAGTGGTGCTGATCGCGCCGGACATGCAAAATGCTTTGCGTCTGCATGATGAAATTCGTCAGTTTACTGACCAGATGGTGATGAACCTGCCCGACTGGGAAACGCTTCCCTATGACAGCTTTTCTCCCCATCAGGAGATTATCTCCTCACGGCTCTCCACGCTGTATCAACTGCCCGCCATGCAGCGCGGCGTACTGATCGTTCCGGTAAATACGTTGATGCAGCGTGTCTGTCCGCACAGCTATCTGCACGGTCATGCGCTGGTCATGAAAAAAGGCCAGCGGCTTTCGCGCGACGCCTTGCGCGAACAACTGGACAGTGCTGGCTATCGCCATGTTGATCAGGTCATGGAACACGGCGAATACGCCACGCGTGGCGCATTGTTAGATCTGTTCCCGATGGGCAGCGAATTGCCTTATCGTCTGGATTTCTTTGATGACGAAATCGACAGCCTGCGTCTGTTTGATACTGACACTCAGCGCACGCTGGAAGAAGTCGATGCCATTAATTTGCTGCCCGCACACGAATTCCCGACTGACAAAACGGCCATTGAGCTGTTCCGTAGTCAGTGGCGTGATACGTTTGAGGTAAAACGCGACGCCGAGCATATTTATCAACAGGTCAGCAAAGGCACGTTACCTACGGGGATTGAATACTGGCAGCCGCTGTTTTTCAGCGAGCCGCTGCCGCCGCTGTTCAGCTACTTCCCCGCCAATACGTTGTTGGTAAATACCGGCGATATCGAGACCAGCGCAGCACGCTTCCAGGCCGATACCCTGTCACGCTTTGAGAATCGCGGTGTTGATCCGATGCGCCCGCTTCTGCCACCGGAATCGCTGTGGCTGCGGGTTGATGAGCTGTTTTCTGAACTTAAACGCTGGCCGCGTGTTCAGCTGAAAACCGAGAGTCTGCCGAAGAAAGCGGCGAATACCAACCTCGGGTTCCAGAAGCTGCCGGATATCGCCGTTCAGGCACAGCAAAAAGCACCGTTAGATGCATTACGTAAATTCCTTGAAGGCTTTACCGGTCCGGTAATTTTCTCGGTGGAAAGTGAAGGACGCCGGGAAGCGCTAGGCGAACTGCTCGCCCGCATCAAAGTCGCGCCGAAGCGGATATTGCGACTCGACGAAGCCGTAGACAACGGTCGTTATCTGATGATTGGCTCAGCCGAGCACGGCTTCATCGATAGCAAACGCAATCTGGCGCTGATTTGTGAAAGCGATCTGCTCGGTGAACGCGTGGCGCGTCGCCGCCAGGATTCTCGTCGCACCATCAACCCGGATACGTTAATTCGTAACCTCGCGGAGCTGCATCCCGGTCAGCCAGTGGTGCATCTGGAGCACGGCGTGGGTCGCTATGCCGGTATGACCACGCTGGAAGCGGGCGGCATTACCGGTGAATACCTGATGCTCACCTATGCCAACGACGCCAAACTGTATGTGCCGGTGTCGTCGCTGCATCTGATCAGCCGCTACGCCGGCGGCGCGGAAGAGAATGCGCCGCTGCATAAACTGGGCGGTGATGCCTGGTCACGCGCCCGACAGAAAGCCGCTGAGAAAGTCCGCGATGTCGCGGCAGAGCTGCTGGATATTTATGCCCAGCGCGCAGCGAAAGAAGGCTTTGCCTTTAAGCATGACCGTGAACAGTACCAGCTGTTTTGCGACAGCTTCCCGTTTGAAACCACGCCCGACCAGGCGCAGGCGATCAACGCGGTACTCAGCGATATGTGTCAACCGCTGGCCATGGACCGCCTGGTGTGTGGCGATGTCGGCTTTGGTAAAACCGAAGTCGCGATGCGTGCCGCCTTTCTCGCCGTAGAGAATCACAAGCAGGTTGCCGTGTTGGTACCGACCACCCTGCTCGCTCAGCAGCACTTCGACAACTTCCGCGACCGCTTTGCCAACTGGCCGGTACGCATTGAGATGCTGTCCCGTTTCCGTAGCGCCAAAGAGCAAGCGCAGATTCTGGAGCAGGTTGCCGAAGGTAAAATCGATATTCTCATCGGCACTCACAAACTGCTGCAAGCGGATGTGAAGCTAAAAGATCTGGGGCTGCTGATTGTCGATGAAGAGCACCGTTTCGGCGTTCGCCACAAAGAGCGTATCAAGGCAATGCGCGCGGATGTGGATATTCTGACTCTGACAGCAACGCCAATTCCACGCACGCTCAACATGGCGATGAGCGGCATGCGCGATCTGTCGATCATCGCCACACCACCCGCTCGTCGTCTGGCGGTCAAAACCTTCGTGCGCGAATATGACAACCTGGTGGTACGCGAGGCTATCCTGCGTGAAGTTATGCGCGGGGGACAAGTTTATTATCTCTTTAACGACGTCGAAAATATCCAGAAAACCGCTGACAGATTAGCGGAACTGGTGCCGGAAGCGCGCATTGGTATCGGCCACGGGCAAATGCGCGAGCGCGAGCTGGAACGCGTGATGAACGATTTCCACCACCAGCGTTTTAACGTGCTGGTGTGTACCACCATTATCGAAACCGGGATCGACATTCCCACTGCCAACACCATCATCATTGAACGAGCTGACCACTTCGGTTTAGCGCAATTGCATCAGCTACGGGGTCGTGTGGGACGCTCACATCATCAGGCATACGCCTGGCTGCTAACGCCGCACCCAAAAGCGATGACCACCGACGCACAAAAACGCCTGGAAGCCATCGCCTCGCTGGAAGATTTAGGTGCAGGTTTTGCGTTGGCGACCCACGACCTCGAAATTCGTGGCGCTGGGGAACTGCTGGGCGAAGATCAAAGTGGCTCCATGGAAAGTATCGGTTTCTCACTGTATATGGAGCTGCTGGAAAACGCTGTCGATGCGCTCAAAGAAGGGCGTGAACCGTCGCTGGAAGATCTCACCAGCCAGCAAACCGAAGTCGAACTGCGCATGCCATCGCTTCTGCCGGATAACTATATCCCGGATGTCAACACGCGACTGTCGTTCTACAAGCGCATTGCCAGTGCGAAAGGCGAAACCGAGCTGGAAGAAATTAAGGTCGAGCTGATAGACCGTTTTGGCCTGCTGCCCGACCCGGCCCGGACGTTGCTGGATATTGCCCGTTTACGCCAGCAGGCGCAGAAACTGGGGATCAGAAAGCTCGAAGGCAATGAAAAAGGCGGTACTATTGAGTTTGCCGAGAAAAACCACGTTAACCCGGTCTGGCTAATTGGTTTACTGCAAAAACAACCGCAACACTTCCGTCTGGATGGTCCAACACGCCTGAAATTCATGCAGGAGTTGGGCGAGCGTAAAGCACGGATCGACTGGGTTCGCCAGTTTATGCGCCAGCTTGAAGAGAACGCCGTAGCCTAGCGTCAAGCCGGGTGAGTCCTCCACTCACCCGGCCTGATGAATTTACAAACTCTTTGCACTTCCCTGCACTTCCCGACACTGCAAACCGCCATAATTCTTGTTTACTTTTACATAATAAAAACCACGTAAAAACAATGGATTTATGGTGATGTTAAACAATAAACGACTCTCTCGTTGGTTAGCATTTTTTACGCTTGCCGCGACCTTCGCGTTAGCACTTCCGGCCCAGGCAAACACCTGGCCGCTACCGCCACCGGGAAGCCGCGTGGTGGGTCAGAATGCCGTTCACGTTGTCGAAGACAATGGCGGTTCTCTGGAAGCGATTGCGAAAAAATACAATGTCGGCTTTCTGGCGCTGCTACAGGCCAACCCCGGCGTTGACCCTTACGTACCACGTCCGGGCAGCGTGCTGACTATTCCGTTACAAACCCTGCTGCCGGATGCGCCACGCGAAGGCATTGTTATCAACCTCGCCGAACTGCGTCTTTATTATTACCAGCCGGGGACAAATTCGGTGACCGTGTATCCTATTGGTATTGGTCAGTTAGGCGGTGACACGCTGACGCCCACAATGGTAACCACCATCTCTGATAAACGTGCCAACCCAACCTGGACGCCTACGGCAAATATCCGCGCGCGATACAAAGCGAACGGGATCGACCTTCCTGCCGTAGTGCCTGCCGGGCCGGATAACCCGATGGGCCATCATGCCATTCGCTTAGCGGCATACGGCGGCGTGTATCTGCTGCACGGAACTAATGCTGACTTTGGCATCGGAATGCGCGTCAGTTCCGGCTGTATTCGTCTACGCGACGGTGATATCGAAACCCTGTTCCGTCAGGTGAAGCCAGGAACCAAGGTCAATATTATCAATACGCCAATCAAAGCATCTGTTGAACCTAACGGCGTGCGCCTGGTTGAAGTACACCAGCCGTTGTCCGAAAAAATCAATGACGACCCGCAATTGCTGCCGATCGTGCTGAACGCATCCATGCAGACGTTTAAGAATGCGGCGCAAACGGACTCTGCCGTCATGGAACATGCGATGGAGATTCGCTCAGGCATGCCGGTCGATGTCACCCGTCATCACGACGTTGCTCAACAACCGCTGTAATTCAGCGCATAAAAAACCCCCGCTGGATTTTATTCCGCGGGGGTTTTTATTTAACTCGCAGTGGCATTGCGATGGGTTAAATCTTATTTGTAGATAACTGCAGTCCCATGGAGGGTGTTAGGACCGGTAACAGAAGTAATACGGAAAGACTTCGCCCCCATCTCATCCGCTTTCTGCGCCAGTTGATCTTCCAGAGAACCTAAGTTAGTCCCCGCATTCGCAGAAATAGTACCGACTTTCTGTTGGCCCGCTGGTGTGGCCTGAACTTCAACGGCAGCAAAGCTTGCAAATGAGAGTGAGCTAAGAACAGCAGCAGCAAACAGAGTTTTTACGTTTTTCATGATAGTGACCTTTAGCAGATGAATGTGTGTCGCAAAGATTAACTTAACGATCGATAGGTAAATAATAGATGTGATCCAGGTCACACGTCAACATTTTTTTATAATGATCGTTATATAAAATACAAAGACCTTATTTTTCATATCAATAGCGTTAAATTATTTTTATCGTTAATCCGCTGGAGTGTGCAGTCGAATATTTTTATAATGGTTATTCAATAAACCCAACAAAGGTACATCGGCGCCATGACAACTGAAATGACAGGTTGTGCTAAAAAAAGCCGTGGCCGACCAAAAGTGTTCGACAGGGAAGCCGCGCTTGATAAGGCCATGACACTCTTCTGGCAGCACGGGTATGAAGCGACATCGCTCGCCGATCTCGTAGAAGCAACCGGCGCAAAAGCGCCCACGCTGTATGCGGAGTTCACCAATAAAGAGGGGTTGTTTCGTGCCGTACTGGACCGCTACATCACCCGCTTCGCGGCGAAACATGAAGCCCAGTTATTTTGTGAAGAAAAAAGTCTTGAGTGCGCGCTGGAAGACTATTTCACCGCAATAGCGACCTGCTTTACCAGTAAAGACACCCCGGCGGGATGTTTCATGATTAACACATCCGCGACACTGGCGGCCTCTTCCCGGGATATTGCGCACACGGTGAAATCCCGCCATGCCATGCAGGAACAGACGCTTACCCAGTTCCTTCACCAGCGCCAGCAACGAGGCGAAATTCCGGCCCATTGCGACGTGCAAAAACTGGCCGAATACCTGAACTGTATTTTACAGGGTATGTCGATCAGCGCCCGTGAAGGCGCGACGTTTGAAAAACTGATGCAGATCGCACACACGACTCTGCGACTGTGGCCTGAACTTATCAAAGTTTAACCCTTTCCCGCTATTTCCCCGCAGCACTGACACCACCGGGAGCTGATTAAGCCCCCGGTTAGATTCCCGCGGATTACCCCTACATTATTCAGTGTTTTCAGCATCTTATCCGATCATTTTTTGTAAAATGTATTGATAACAACAATTATTATCAGCAATATTCGCATTTGTTTTAACGCCGGTTTCACAATGTAACCATCGGTTTCTCTACCGCCATAACAAAAACAGATCGACTCTTTTTTAAAAGGAATACAAATGCATAAGCGTCTCTGGGTGCTCAATCCTCTCCTGTTGTCTTTAACTCTCCCAGCCATCGCGGCTGAGGAAGATAACCTCATCGTCAGTGCCAACCGTAGTCAACGCACCGTGGCAGAAATGGCACAAACGACCTGGGTTATTGAAGGAAGCGAGATTGAACAGCAGGTTCAGGGGGGGAAAGAGTTCAAAGATGTTCTTGCTCAGTTAATCCCAGGAATCGATGTCAGCAGCCAGGGGCGCACAAACTACGGCATGAATATGCGCGGTCGTGCCATCGTAGTACTGATAGACGGTGTCCGTCTGAACTCCTCGCGTACTGACAGTCGCCAACTGGATTCTATTGACCCGTTTAACATCGCACACATTGAAGTCATCTCAGGTGCAACCTCACTGTATGGCGGCGGCAGTACCGGTGGGTTAATCAACATTGTCACCAAAAAAGGCCAGCCGGAGCGTGAAGTAGAACTCGAACTGGGGAGTAAAAGCGGCTTCAATAACAGTAACGATCATGATGAACGCGTTGCCGCGGCGGTGAGCGGAGGAACCGATCGCGCTTCCGGGCGTATGTCCGTCGCGTATCAACGGTTTGGCGGCTGGTATGACGGCAATCACGATGCCCTGCTGCTGGATAACACCCAAACCGGCCTGCAGCACTCCGATCGTCTGGACGTGATGGGCACCGGAACGATTGAGCTTGACGACAACCGTCAGTTACAACTGGTTACGCAGTATTATAAGAGCCAGGGGGATGACGATTACGGACTGGATCTTGGCGAGAACATGTCCGCCGTGACGGGAAACGGTAAGGCTTATACCAGCAGCGGACTGAATTCCGATCGTATTCCCGGCACCGAGCGTCATCTGATCAGCCTGCAGTATTCAGACGCGGATTTCTTCGGCCAGAACCTGGTCAGCCAAATCTATTACCGTGACGAATCGCTAAAATTCTACCCCTTCCCTACGCTAAGCAAAGGCAAGGTCACCAGTTTCTCCGCATCGCAGCAGGACACAGACCAGTTTGGTGCCAAAATCACCCTCAACAGCCAGCTGATGGACAACTGGGAGCTGACGTGGGGTGTCGATGCCGATCACGAAACCTTCGATTCCAATCAGAAATTCTTCGATCTGGCCTGGTCCCTGCCCTCCGGCGGTATGGACAACCGAACCGCTTATACCACCGGGCGTTACCCCGGTTACAGCATCACCAACTTCGCGCCTTTCCTGCAGAACAGCTATGACATTAACGACATCTTTACCCTCAGCGGCGGTGTGCGCTATCAATGGACCGAAAACAGGGTGGATGATTTCGTGGGCTATGCCCAACAACAGGGAATTGCCACCGGTCTGGCAAACTCCGCCGATACCATTCCTGGCGGTAAAACCGATTACGATAATTTCCTGTTTAACGCCGGTATTCTCGCCCACCTGACCGACCGTCAGCAGACATGGTTTAACTTCTCTCAGGGCGTGGAGCTTCCGGACCCGGGGAAATATTACGGTAACGGCACCTATTCCCTGGTTGGCGATCATTACCAGCTCCAGCGCAGCGTCAACGTGGCGGACTCACGCCTGGAGGGGATTAAAGTTAACTCCTACGAACTGGGATGGCGCTACACTGGCGACAGTCTGCGCACGCAGCTGGCCGCTTACTACTCTACTTCGGATAAATCGATCGTTATCAACCGTAGCGATATGACCATTAACGTCCAGCCTGATGATCGCCGTATTTATGGCCTTGAAGGTGCGGTGGATTATTTCATTGCGGATACGGACTGGAGTCTGGGCGGCAACTTCAACGTCATTAAATCGGAAGTGAAGCAAAACGGTAAGTGGCAGAAATGGGATGTCACCCTGGCTTCCCCGTCCAAAGCCACCGCGTGGGTCGGCTGGGCACCTGAACCGTGGACATTGCGTGTACAGAGCCAGCAAACATTTGATCTGACGGACGCCAGCGGCAATAAGCTGGACGGCTATAACACGATGGACTTTATCGGCAGCTATCAGCTCCCGTTGGGTAAACTGACCTTTAGCGTGGAAAACCTGCTGAATGAAGAGTACACCACGCTGTGGGGACAACGTGCGCCACTGCTGTACAGCCCCACCTACGGTAGCCCGTCACTGTATGAATACAAGGGCCGGGGCCGCACGTTTGGTCTGAACTACGCCTTAACCTTCTGATAAAAAAAGCCCCCCAGCCTGAGCGAATGGGGGGCTAATGTTCAGGATAATGCTATTTTACGCTTTGTTATTTAGTACCAACTGTCCGTTGTTATCCAACGGAATTTGCGCGCCGGGGTCCTTATCCATACGGATTTTCCCCTGCTGATCGCCAATTTTGTACGTCACGTCGTAGCCCAGCATTTTTTCAGATTTGTCATACACCGTTTTACAACGCTGCTGCGTAGTAGTGTACATATCATTTTCTTGCATCGAACCCTGGATCTGGTTACCTGCATAACCGCCGCCTAAAGCACCTGCCACGGTAGCAATATCTTTACCGCGTCCGCCGCCAAACTGATGGCCGATAACGCCACCAGCAACCGCACCCAGCACGGAACCCGCGATACGGTTTTCATCTTGTACCGGCTTACGGTGCGTGACCGTCACGTTCCGACACTCCTGGCGCGGTGTTTTTACCGACTCTTTAATCGGTGTTGCAGAGACAACTTGTGCATACTGTGGGCCACGCTCGAAAACGTTAAGACTGGCCACCGCTGCAACACCCAGCGCAGCAGCTACGCCAATCCCTATACCCGCCAACATAGATTTATTCACGGGACTTCCTCCTTTTTTGCTATTAGCAACAACTTTGCAACAGAAGGTAAGGAATGCCAATCAGATTACGGATGAAAATAGCACGAGGAGGAGCGAAGGCAGGATGATTCGGAGAACTCTGAAGGAAGGCGCCGGATAAGTACAAACATCCGACGCCATAAGCCGTATTAATGCAGTTTCAGACGCGGGCGGATCACCCGGTTAATGCTGCCAACCAGCATCATCAGACCGGTTTTAAAGTAACCGTGCAGAGCAATCTGGTGCATGCGGTACAGTGAGATGTACACAAAGCGCGCAATACGCCCTTCTACCATCATCGAACCACGGGTCAAGTTACCCATCAGGCTACCCACGGTAGAGAAGTTAGAAAGTGAAACCAGAGAGCCGTGGTCTTTGTACTGATAGGCTTTCAGCGGCTTGCCGTTCATCTGCGCCAAAATGTTGTTCATTGCGCAGCTTGCCATCTGGTGCGCAGCCTGAGCGCGCGGCGGCACAAAACCACCTTCCGGGCGAGCGCAGGAAGCGCAGTCGCCAATCGCGTACACGTCGGGATCGCACGTGGTCTGCAGAGTCGGCTCAACCACCAGTTGGTTAATACGATTGGTTTCCAGACCGCCAATGTCTTTCATAAAGTCTGGCGCTTTGATCCCCGCAGCCCACACCATCAGATCGGCTTCAATGTACTCGCCATCCTTGGTATGCAGTCCGCCTTCATCAGCGCTGGTTACCATCGTCTGGGTCAGTACGCGTACGCCCAGTTTGGTTAACTCATTATGCGCAGCACTGGAAATACGCGGCGGCAACGCAGGCAGAATACGCTCACCGGCTTCTACCAGCGTAACGTTCAGCGCTTCGTTGGTCAGCCCTTTGTAACCATAGCTGTGCAGCTGTTTTACCGCATTGTGCAGCTCGGCTGAGAGTTCAACCCCCGTCGCACCGCCGCCGACAATGGCGATATTTACTTTGCCGTTAGCGCCCAGATTCGCGGAATACTTCAGGAACAGATTCAGCATCTCCTGGTGGAAACGACGCGCCTGATGCGGGTTATCCAGGAAAATGCAGTTTTCTTTGACGCCCGGCGTATTGAAATCGTTGGAGGTACTGCCCAACGCCATCACCAGAGTGTCATACGGGACTTTACGCTCAGGAACCAGCAGCTCGCCCTTCTCATCGCGCAGCTCGGCAAGAGTAATGGTTTTCGCTTCGCGATCGATATCCACCACCGAACCTAACTGAAACTGGAAACCGTGGTTACGGGCATGCGCCAGATAGCTCAGCGCATCCACGCCTTCGTCCAGGGAACCCGTCGCGACTTCATGCAGTAACGGTTTCCATAAATGGCTGTGGTTTCTGTCCACCAGCGTGATTTTGGCCTTTTTCTTGCGCCCCAGCTTTTTACCCAGCTGAGTCGCCATTTCCAGTCCGCCAGCACCGCCGCCGACAATCACGATTCTTTTTAATGGTGTAGTCAACGTGACCCCCTTAAATTTATTAACCAATTGTTAACTAAAAGTTATAGGCATAGCCTTTAATTAACAACAAGTTACGATAATGAAAATGTTCTTCGAGAGTGAGAATAACACGAACGGTGCATTGGTCATACCAAAATTGATGTGTATCAAGTTTTGATGCTGAAAAGATAGACAACACGAACTTTAAGAAATAAATATCCTCCGGCATAGCCGGAGGTTTTTCGGATGCGCCTATAAGGCTCTGTTACCAGCCGCGCCCTAACAGGCGCATACGATCTGACATTTGCATCAGACTTCGTTACTTACGGCCCGTAAACGGGCTACCCGCATAAGGGATCGATAACTGCTCACCCATTTTATCTTCTGCAAGCTGGTGCTTTATGTATTCCTGTATCTTCACCGTGTTCTTACCCACCGTATCTACGTAGTATCCCCGGCACCAGAACTCTCTATTCCTGTACTTGAATTTCATATCCCCAAACTGTTCATACAGCATCAGACTGCTTTTCCCTTTCAGATACCCCATAAAGCCGGATACGCTCATTTTGGGTGGGATTTCCACAAGCATATGAATATGATCTACACAGCATTCCGCTTCCAGGATCCGCACGTTTTTCCACTCACACTGCTTTCTTAAGATGCTGCCTATCGCCCTGCGTTTCTCACCGTAGAATGCTTGTCTTCGGTATTTGGGCGCAAAAACTATGTGATATTTACAGTTCCATCGGGTGTGCGCTAAGCTCTTTTCGTCCTCCATTGGGACCCCCTTTTGATTTCTTGTTAAACATTTGCAGTTGCCAGACCGCAATGTGTTTTAACAAATCAAAAGGGGTTTTAATAACTGGCCCAAAGCTGAAAGCTTTCCGGAACCCCCAGCCTAGCTGGGGGTTTTCTGTGCACAACAAAAAAACCAGCCCGAAGGCTGGTTTTTTAAACGTTCATTGAGGATTAACCTAACGTCTTGAACGCTTTGATGCGCTGCAAATGCGGGGAGATATTCTTAAACTTGTGCGTCTGCTCTTCGTCCCAGACTATCTCGTAAAAGTGATGCAGCTCTTCTGACGAACGCTGACTATTGAGCGCTTCATCATGACGTGACAGGATCACCAGGCAGCGATCGCGATTCTTTTCGCGGAAATTGGTCACGCATTTTGTCGCGATATCGGCATACTCTTCAGGCCTGTCGATTTTTCCTTCCATGTTCTCATACGGGAACAGGTTGGGATTAAACACTACCTGACGAATATCACACAGAAAACCAATCCGTTCAGCCCAATATCCCCCGAGCCCCACGCCACAAATCAGCGGACGGTCGTCCACATTAAGCTGCAGCATTTTGTCCACTTCTTTCAGTAGATGCTGCATGTCATGTTTAGGATGCCGCGTACTGTAGCTAATCAGCCTGACATCCGGGTCGATGAACTGTAGCTGCAACACCTTTTCGTGGTTGCCCGGGCTGTTAGAGTCAAAACCGTGTAAATAGATAATCATCGCATCCTCGCCAAACTTGCGTTAATGACCTGCTTTCTCTTCCTGCCAGCGCTCATGAAGCTGGTTGAGCTGGGTGCTTACCGTCTTCCAGCGTGCCGAGTCCATCAGTTCCTGACGTGAAAATGAACCTTTATGATACAAACGTGTAACACGTTCTGCATTGATCGGCGACAGATTATCTAACACACTGACCGCGCCTTTACGATTATTGCAGACCAGGATCATATCGCAACCCGCATCCAGCGATGCCTGACCACGCTCCGCATAGCTTCCCATAATCGCCGCCCCTTCCATCGACAAATCATCGGAGAAAATGACGCCATCGAAACCAAGCTCCTGACGCAGCACCGTTTTCAGCCAGTGTGGCGAACCGCTCGCCGGACGCGGGTCCACGTCACTGTAGATGACATGCGCAGGCATAATGGCATCGAGTTTGTTTTCCGTAATCAATGTCTGGAACACGGACATATCTTTTGCACGAATTTCGGCTTCTGAACGTGGATCGGTTGGGGTTTCTTTATGCGAATCCGCCGTCACTGCCCCATGCCCGGGGAAATGTTTACCGGTAGTTTTCATGCCAGCAGCATGCATACCGTCAATGAAGCGAGTCGCCATAGCCAGCGCTTTCCGCGGATCGGCATGGTAAGAGCGTTCGCCAATCGCCGCGCTGATATGCCCCACATCCAGCACCGGCGCAAAACTGATATCTATATCCATTGCGATCATTTCGCTGGCCATTAGCCATCCGGCGTCCTGAGCCAGATTGCCGCCGTCTTCCAGACCGTGCAGCGCAGCAAAGGATTGGGCCGCGGGCAGACGCGTAAATCCTTCGCGAAAACGCTGTACCCTGCCGCCTTCCTGATCTACCGCCACCACCAGATGATTGCGTGATGCCGCGCGAATCTGGCGCACTAATTCACGCAACTGTTCCGGGTCATGATAATTTCGGGTAAAGAGGATCAACCCACCTACCAGCGGATGCGCCAGAATCTCACGCTCTTCAGCGTCCAGCTCATACCCTTCGACATCCAACATTACTGGGCCCACACTGCTCTCCTTATCCTTTCATTATTAGCTGCCGCCAGGTTTCATCGGCCAGCCTGATAAATTGTCGATCGCCAGTTTGTCGCCAGCGATACTCAAACCACCCCGCTTTCAGCATTATGACCCAGGGCCGCCATCGTCTGACCTGCCGCCACAGCGCGTTTTGTTCAATGTGCGCTCGTTGGGCGTAGGCGCTAACCAGCCGTTGGTGCTGAGATTCGTCGTTGACCCAAACCGCCGCCAGCTCCAGAGCGATATCACCGTCTCCGGCATATTCCCAGTCAATCAGCCGCAGCCCTGATGCTGTACGTACGATGTTGTCACCGTGGACATCCATATGCAGAGGCCCCAGACGCAAAGGTCGAGGCTCACCGCTTTTCCTGAGCCGCTTCAACGCTCGCAACCAGCATGGCGTGCGACGCGCCGGATCGCCACACTGCCAGTACTGTTCGAGTAGCGGCAGCAGACTGATTCGCCAGCCCAATTGGGGTTGTTGGTGCAGATGATACAATAAGCCAGCGAGTTCGTCGGCGTCCGGCAATCTGGATTCTACCTTACCGTGAAAAAAGTCGACCGCCATCCACCCACGTATATAAAAGCGGGGGCGCGGCGCAAGGCTTTCAGGCAGATGCTTTAACGCGTGATAGTGGCGTAAGAAATGCGATTCCGGCGCGTCAGGGTCGTGATGACAGCGCAACACTAAGCGGTGGGTATCGTGTTCGATGATGCAGCTCCCGCCGCTCAGGCCGCTCTGGTTGGCTACGACGGGATGATACTGCGGGAAATAGCGCGACAACACCTCGTCGCGCGTTAGCCGGTTATTGTTGCTGTACGGCACCTTTACCTGACCAGATTATCTCGCCAGTTTGTACCAGCATTAATTGCATTTGCAGGGCCGGCGAATTGACGTTGCCGGAGGCGCTGGAATAGAGCACATACTGTGCGCCAACGTTACGGGCGATACCAATCGCTTTGCTGCGCGTTCCCAGACTGTCGTTCGGCGACAAACCTAACTGCTGTTTGGCGACAGCCAACTGCTGGGCGGAAACCAGGGTAAACTTGCCGTTATTCGCCAGCGCGTTCCTCAAGGTCTCGGTGGCTTCACCGGCGTTCAACGAGCCGTTGGTCCGGTTATTCACGCTATCAACCAGCAGAACGCCTCCCGCTTTGACGCCGTCAGCCTGCAGCATTTTACCGACCATCGGCTGCATAGCCCCGTTCCAGTCATAGTGACGTTGACGTGGCGTCGGCTGCGCCGTTTGGTCCTCGTGCTCAATCGGACCCGGCTGCTGCGGTATGCTTGGCACCGTTGGTACAACCGGCACCGGCTGTTGCGGCTGCGCGGGCTGTTCCGGCACCGGCTTCACTTCCTCTACGGGGGCGGGCTCACGTTGCGCCACACAGCCAGAGAGAAACATCGCCAGCGCGGCAATCAGTGCGTAGCGATTCATTTTGATCATCAAGATTCACCCCTTACAAATAAAGATAAAGTCTAACCTTGTGCGCCCCCAAAAAATTGGCGCTGCCATACAGCGTCACCGACGAATGAGCCGGGATAGTCACACTGCGTGGCGCTTCCAGAGGATGCATTTCCAGTCCTCTGGCGTCATACCAGTAAAACCGATAATGAACGGTAACGGGTTCTTGTCTTTCGTTATAAAGTCGCGAGGATGCTGAGGCCTGAATATCAGACGTGGTTAACGTCGGCTGTTCTGCTGTAATGCCCGACGCCAGAATCGTTGATTCCATCACCAGCGACTGTTCATCACTTACCGGAATTTCAGGATGTGCCCGACAGCCAGCCAGTAGCAGCAAGCTCAGTGAAAGTGCAATGCATCCTCTGGTCATGCTTAGAGACCTTTATGCGCAAGCATTGGACCCAGCGCACGTCCACCCAGCAGGTGCATATGAATGTGATACACCTCCTGACCGCCGTGACGATTGGTATTCATAATTAAACGATACCCATCCGCAGCAATGCCTTCCTGCTCGGCGATTTTCGCCGCTACGGTGATCATGCGACCCAGCGCCTGCTCGTGTTCCGCTGTCACATCGTTGACGGTCGGGATCAGGACGTTAGGAATGATCAGAATGTGCGTAGGTGCCTGAGGGGAAATATCACGAAACGCAGTGACCAGTTCATCCTGGTACACGATATCTGACGGAATTTCACGACGGATAATTTTGCTGAATATAGTTTCTTCTGCCACGACGTTTTCCTTTTTCATTAACAGCCCAAGCGTTATGCCATGCTACGCCGGGTCACTCTGCGAGTATAGAGTATGAGCGAGTTACTCACGCTCTTTCAACTTTAACCCTCGATTTTTTAAGCAAAAAGCCCTGCCACTGCTGTTCTTATAACCATTTCCCGTCGCTATTGCTTAAGCATAGTACTGAAACAACATTTCACTTATGCCGTAGCATCTGTTTACACATTGAATGTGAATGCGTATATTTCGCATTTGTATTCGCGTGCGAACTTAATAATTTACAACCAAAGGGTTCATCACAACCTCAGTGATTCGAACTTAATATTAATAATTATCAAGGACTTTTCGATGTCTTTCACAACACACAACGGGGATGACCAACGCCAACCGGGGCTTGCCCCTTCTGTACTGGCAGCCTGCATCACGTTAGCACTATTACCTTCCACCAGCCTCGCAGCCCCTGCTGAAGAGACGGTTATCGTTGAAGGCTCTGCTCCAGCTACATCCAGCGAGGAGCAGGATTACAGCGTTAAATCAACGACTGCTGGCACCAAAATGCAGATGACGCAGCGCGATATTCCGCAATCAGTCAGTATTATCAGTCAGCAGCGCATGGAAGATCAGCAACTGCAAACGCTGGGCGATGTGATGGACAACACGTTGGGGATAAGCAGAAGTCAGGCGGATTCAGATCGCAGTAGCTATTACTCTCGCGGATTTCAGATTGATAACTATATGGTCGATGGGATTCCGACCTATTTTGAATCCCGCTGGAATCTCGGTGATGCCCTTTCCGACACGGCCCTTTTTGAGCGTGTCGAAGTTGTCCGTGGCGCAAACGGGCTAATGACCGGGACGGGTAACCCCTCAGCGTCGATTAATATGATCCGTAAGCATGCCACCAGCCGCGAGTTCACCGGTAATGTTTCTGCGGAATATGGCAGTTGGAATAAACAACGATATGTGACCGATCTGCAAAGCCCGCTCACGGCAGACGGCAACGTGCGCGGGCGCATCGTGGCGGGTTACCAGAATAACGACGCCTGGCTTGATCGCTACAATAGCGAAAAAATGTTCTTCTCCGGGATTGTCGATGCCGATCTGGGCGACACCACCAGCCTGTCTGCGGGTTATGAATACCAGCGCATTGATATCAACAGCCCAACCTGGGGTGGATTGCCGCGCTGGAATACCGACGGCAGCAAAAACAGCTATGACCGCTCGCGCAGCACTGCGCCGGACTGGGCGTACAACGATAAAGACTTCAACAAAGTGTTTGTCACCATCAAGCAACGTTTTGCGGATACCTGGCAGGCGACCATGAATGCCACCCACTCCGAGGTCAAGTTCGACAGTAAAATGATGTACGTCGATGCCTATGTCAATAAAGCCGATGGCACGCTGATTGGCCCGTATGGCAGCTATGGTCCGGGCTATGACTACGTCGGAGGTACCGGCTGGAACAGCGGCAAGCGTAAGGTAGATGCCGTCGATCTGTTCGCCGACGGCGGTTACGACCTGTTTGGTCGTCAGCATAATCTGATGCTGGGCGGCAGCTACAGCAAACAGAATAACCGTTACGAAAGCGCGTGGGCGAACGTATTCCCCAACGAAATCGGCAGTTTCTATACCTTCGATGGTAACTTCCCGGAAACCAACTGGAACCCGCAGTCATTGGCCCAGGACGATACCACGCACATGAAATCGCTCTACGCCGCAACACGTATTTCGCTGGCCGACCCACTGCATTTGATTGTCGGCGCGCGTTATACCAACTGGCGTATCGACACCCTCGCCTACAGCATGGAACAAAACCACACCACGCCGTATGCGGGCCTGGTGTATGACATTGACGATAACTGGTCTACGTACGCCAGCTATACCTCAATCTTTCAGCCGCAGAACAAGCGCGACAGTTCCGGTAAATATCTTTCCCCAATTACCGGCAATAACTATGAACTTGGCCTGAAGTCCGACTGGATGAACAGCCGTTTAACCACCACCCTCGCGGTGTTCCGCATTGAACAGGATAACGTGGGCCAATCAACCGGCGTACCAATTGCCGGTAGCAATGGCGACACGGCCTATAGAGCGATGGATGGAACGGTCAGCAAAGGGGTCGAATTCGAAGTTAACGGTGCGATCACCGATAACTGGCAGATGACGTTCGGCGCGACACGCTATGTTGCTGAAGACAACGAAGGCAATGCGGTAAACCCGAACCTACCGCGTACCACAGTAAAACTGTTTACCCGTTATCGCCTGCCAGCCATGCCGGAACTGACCGTGGGCGGTGGGGTTAACTGGCAGAATCGTGTTTATAGCGATACGGTCACGCCGTATGGCACATTCCGCGCGGAACAGGGAAGCTACGCCCTGGTCGATTTATTCACTCGCTATCAGGTGACGAAAAACGTCTCTGTGCAGGGTAACCTCAATAACCTGTTCGATAAAACCTACGACACCAATGTCGACGGATCTATCGTCTATGGCGAGCCGCGCAACGTCAGCGTCACCGCCAGCTATCAGTTCTGATTCGAAACACATCACGCTCCACCTGCTCGTCAGGTGGATGCACTGGACTGAGAAAAAAAAAGCCCGCTTAAGTTTCCTTAAGCGGGCTTCTTAAATATGGCTCCTCTGACTGGACTCGAACCAGTGACATACGGATTAACAGTCCGCCGTTCTACCGACTGAACTACAGAGGAATCGTTGTGGTGGCTTATCTTAGCGGCGAAAAAAATTTTGTCAAACCCCATTTCCCCGAATAAGTTTCAATTGATGCTTCTCTCGACAGTTTGATGCATTTCCAGACATTTTAAATGGAAAAAACTTTGCAGCTTTTTGGTTTCTCCCTCATCATTTGAAATGAGGTTTCAACTTTCTTCTTTAAGGTCCACTTTGAACGTCTCCGCTGCCTTACGCCAGGTCGCTTCCCGCACGCCCTGGTATGCAAAACGCAAGAGTTATAAGGTTCTCTTTTGGCGCGAAATCACTCCGCTTGCTGTCCCCATTTTTCTGGAAAACACCTGTGTGCTGTTGATGGGCGTACTGAGTACCTTCCTTGTTAGCTGGTTGGGAAAAGAAGCAATGGCTGGCGTTGGTCTCGCCGACAGTTTCAATATGGTCATCATGGCGTTTTTTGCCGCCATCGATCTGGGAACCACGGTGGTGGTAGCATTTAGCCTGGGAAAACGAGATCGTCGACGGGCAAGGGCAGCAGCCAGACAATCGCTGGTGATCATGACGATTTTTGCTACCGTGCTGGCAGCGGTCATTCACTATTTTGGTGAACAGATTATTGACGTTGTCGCCGGTGAAGCAACCCCCGATGTTAAGGCTTTGGCACTCACCTATCTGGAGCTAACGGTGCTCAGCTACCCGGCGGCAGCTATTGCTTTGATCGGTAGCGGCGCACTCCGCGGAGCCGGTAA
Organism: Citrobacter sp. RHBSTW-00599; assembly: GCF_013784065.1. Lineage (NCBI taxonomy): Bacteria > Pseudomonadati > Pseudomonadota > Gammaproteobacteria > Enterobacterales > Enterobacteriaceae > Citrobacter > Citrobacter sp. RHBSTW-00599. Next base: position 3,147,432 of record NZ_CP056717.1, read on the forward strand.
TACCAAAATTCCGCTGTTGATTAATGGCGGTATGAATATCCTAAATATCATCATCAGTAGCATCCTGATCTACGGGGTCTTTTCCTGGCAAGGGCTGGGATTTGTGGGGGCAGGACTCGGGCTGACCATTTCACGCTACATCGGTGCGTTCGCCATTATCTGGGTGCTGATGATTGGTTTTAATCCGGCGCTGCGTATTCCTTTCAAAAGCTATTTTAAACCGCTCAATCTCGCCATTATCTGGGAAGTTATGGGGATCGGTATTCCGGCAAGTATTGAGTCAGTGCTATTTAATGGCGGTAAACTGTTAACGCAGATGTTTGTCTCCGGCATGGGAACCAGCGTAATTGCCGGAAACTTCATTGCCTTTTCTATCGCCGCGCTCATCAACCTGCCGGGGAATGCTTTAGGCTCCGCGTCGACAATCATTACCGGCAGGCGTCTGGGAAATGGTCAGATTGCCCAAGCGGAAATCCAGTTACGCCATATATTCTGGCTCTCAACAATCGGCTTAACCGCCATCGCCTGGCTAACCGCCCCTTTTGCCGGCGTTATGGCCTCATTTTATACCCACGATCAGGATGTAAAAGAGGTCATAGTCATCCTAATTTGGCTCAACGCAGCGTTTATGCCGATATGGGCGGCATCCTGGGTGCTACCATCAGGGTTTAAGGGCGCACGTGATGTGCGTTTTGCGATGTGGGTATCGATGTTGGGCATGTGGGGCTGTCGCGTTGTGGCGGGTTACACCTTGGGAATCGTATTAGGATGGGGTGTAGTCGGCGTTTGGTTAGGGATGTTCTTCGACTGGGCCGTGCGCGCCGCGTTATTTTACTGGCGTATGGTTACAGGCCGCTGGTTATGGAAATACCCTCGTCCCGAGCGTGAAAAGTGCATAAAACAACCGGTTGCGTCTGAATAAGCGGCGAAATGGGGAATATTTCAGCAAACGATCGCATTTATCTATTCAGGCTTTGACAACGCTGAGTGGCATCGCTAATATTCGCCTCGTTCACACGATTCCTCTGTAGTTCAGTCGGTAGAACGGCGGACTGTTAATCCGTATGTCACTGGTTCGAGTCCAGTCAGAGGAGCCATATTTAAGAAGCCTGCTTAGGAAACTAAGCAGGCTTTTTGCATTATATCTGATAATCAATCACGGCTTCATCTGGCTCCATCGCCTGGCGCTTGATTTCATCGACGGATAACCCTGCGTTGCATAGCTCAATAAATCGCCAGACATAGTTGCGCTGCAGTTGCCCGCGTTTCAGGCCCAGCCAGACGGTATTTGCATCAAATAAGTGCCGGGTATCCAGACGGGTTAAGCTCCCCTCCTCCTGCTCTCCACTGGATTGTTCTGCCACCAGCCCGATTCCCAGCCCCAGCGACACATAAGTTTTAATCACATCCGAGTCCTGGGCGCTGAGGATAATATCCGGCACTAACCCTTTACGGGCAAATGCCTCATCGATACGGGAACGCCCCGTAATCCCCTGACGATACGTAATTAATGGCCAGTGGGCGATAGATTCCAGTGTGAGAGGAGACGTTTTCACCAAGGGATGGTCGTGAGGAACAAGCAGGCTGTGGTGCCAACGAAACCAGGGAAAAGCTACCAACAGCGGATCGCTGCTAAGTCGCTCGCTGGCAATCCCGATGTCTGCCCCACCGTTTTGCAACAGTACGTCAATCTCCTGCGGTGTACCCTGGATCAGTTCCAGACGCACCTCAGGGAAGAGCTCACGAAAGGCTTTAATCACCGCGGGCAGGCTATAGCGTGCCTGTGTATGCGTGGTGGCAATCGTCAGTACACCGGACGTGTCATTGGTAAACAGATCCGCCAGTCTGCGAACGTTGCTGGCCTCATTCAGAATACGCTCGGCAATAACCAGTAAGGCTTTGCCCGGTTCGGTCATGCCCAGCAGGCGTTTACCGCGACGGATAAAAATCTCAATGCCAAGTTCATCTTCAAGTTCACGAATATGTCGGCTGACTCCCGACTGCGAGGTGTACAGTATATTCGCGACTTCCGTCAGGTTGTAATCCTGACGGGCCGCCTCGCGGATTATTTTAAGTTGCTGGAAATTCACTTTTTGCTCCGGGCACATCAGACATTACGCTATTGTTAAAGTCTGATGCCCGGCATAACAAATAATAAAAACCCGCATCTTATTCCTGAAGGGAATAAGGTTTAGCTGACCAGCTGTAGCTCGCGGTTTTCCAGTGCCGGACGGCTTACCAGCGACAACAGGATCTCCTTCACGGCCTGTGCCTGCGGCGATAAGCTCCCTCTGGCTGAGACGTTCAGCGATAATGGCAGATTCATCGATGGGGTTGTTATCCGCGCCATCCAGCCGTTAGCGGCATTACATAATGAACGGGCCGCCGACTCAGGCAACACTGTGACGCCCATCCCACTGGCGATGGCAGCTGTTAAGGTGGCGATAGATTCAATTTCGCCAATCACTTTGGCCGTCAGGCGACGAAGCGAAAAAGCTTCATCTACACGCAGGCGAACTGCGCTGTAATCCCGTGGCAAAAACAGATTCATCTGCGCCACCGCGGCTAAATCGACGCTTTGCCCCGGGCAATCACGCGTCCCGACCAGGTACAGATCCTCTTTAAGCAACGGTTGACTGCTGATACCCGCCACGGGTGAGCGCTCGTAGAGCACCGCCATGTCTAAATGCCCGCTGAGCAGCTTGTCATTCAGCACCGCCCCACTGTTTTCATGCAAATAGACCAGCACATCGGGCAGCTCTGCTCGTACTGTCTGTAATAACGGCATAGTGATGGCTGACGCCGCCGTCCCCGGCGCCAGGCCAATAGAGACCTGTCCCCCCAGGGTCTGACCTACGTTATTGACCGCAAGTTGCGCCTGCTCGCACTGGCGTAAAATCGTCCGCGCATGGGCATACAACACTTTCCCCGCTTCCGTCGGTGTGACGCCGCGCTTGGTGCGAATCAGCAGTTGCTGATCCAGTTCGCCTTCCAGCGTAGCAACCTGCTGGCTCAGCGCGGGTTGCGCGATATGCAACACTTCCGCTGCCTGGGTCAGGCTACCTATATCGACGATTTTCACGAAATATTTCAGTCGTCTGAAGTTCATTTTGCCTCCTGTCGGAATACCAGAACCCGTGCTGGCAGTCATTAATTTCAGGATTGCAAGATGCTTGCCAGTTTAGTCAGCAGCCGTGTTTTACGGTTAAAACCGCGTAAAGTCAGGCTCAAAGGTGAAGAATGGACTTTTTGCACACCTGAACCTCTCATTCTGGCTGCCCTGGAAGAGGTAGACGCGCACCAGAATGGGGCAAAAGCATAAAAAGACGGAAAGATCGCCGCTTTGCTGATTTTGTCAGCAAACGAACGCACAAATGTATTTCCCCCTTTGACAAGCCTCATCGCCCTCGCTAATATGCGCCTCGTTCAAACGATTCCTCTGTAGTTCAGTCGGTAGAACGGCGGACTGTTAATCCGTATGTCACTGGTTCGAGTCCAGTCAGAGGAGCCAAATTTAAGAAGCCTGCTTAGGAAACTAAGCAGGCTTTTTGCTTTTCTGTTTTTCATTCGTCTTATTTTTCATGTAGCCCTCTGGTGAGGGAGATAATCGTTTTCTCTTCCCGTCTGTCGCGGTAATCTCATAACGGTCGTTAATATATCGACTGCAATGTGTGTAGCCCAATTCAAATACTAATAACTAAAAGACAGTACAGACAGGATAACTATGGATTCCACTCTCACCTCCACGGGTCCCCAAGAGGACGTCTCTTCGCTTCATCGTGCCCGACGCGCTGCGCTTGGTAGCTTCGCTGGCGCCGTGGTCGACTGGTATGATTTTCTGCTTTATGGCATCACCGCCGCACTGGTCTTTAATCGCGAGTTCTTCCCGCAGGTTAGCCCGGCAATGGGAACACTTGCCGCATTTGCCACCTTTGGCGTCGGATTTTTGTTCCGTCCGTTAGGCGGGGTTATCTTCGGCCACTTTGGCGATCGCCTTGGCCGTAAACGCATGCTGATGCTCACCGTCTGGATGATGGGGATTGCCACTGCGCTGATAGGGATTATTCCGTCTTTTGACACTATTGGCTGGTGGGCCCCTGTGCTGCTGGTGACGCTGCGCGCCATTCAGGGATTCGCCGTTGGTGGTGAATGGGGCGGCGCGGCGTTGCTCTCGGTCGAAAGCGCGCCAAAAAATAAAAAAGCCTTCTACAGCAGTGGCGTTCAGGTCGGTTACGGCGTCGGACTGCTGCTTTCTACCGGTCTGGTATCACTGATTAGCTCGCAAACTACCGATGAGCAGTTCCTGAGCTGGGGCTGGCGTATTCCGTTCCTGTTCAGCATCGTACTGGTTTTGGGCGCGTTGTGGATGCGTAACAGAATGGATGAATCAGCCGAATTCGAACAGCAACAGCAGGAACCGCAACCCGAGAAAAAGCGGTTACCGGTGGTCGAGGCGTTAATCCGCCATCCGGGCGCATTCTTAAAAATTATCGGCTTGCGCTTATGTGAACTGCTGACGATGTATATCGTCACCGCGTTTGCCCTTAATTACTCTACGCAGAACCTGAGCCTACCCCGCGAGCTGTTTCTGAATATCGGTTTGTTAGTGGGGGGACTGAGCTGTCTGACCATCCCCTGCTTTGCCTGGCTTGCCGACCGGTTTGGTCGACGGCGCGTGTACATTACCGGTGCACTGGTCGGTACGCTGAGCGCCTTCCCGTTCTTTATGGCGCTGGAAGCACAGTCTATTTTCTGGATCGTGTTCTTCGCGATTATGTTGGCCAATATTGCGCACGATATGGTGGTCTGCGTACAGCAGCCTATGTTTACCGGTTTGTTTGGCGCGAGTTATCGCTATAGCGGCGCAGGCGTTGGCTATCAGGTGGCAAGCGTGGTTGGCGGTGGTTTTACCCCCTTCATTGCTGCAGCACTGGTAACATTCTCGGGCGGAGACTGGCACAGCGTGGCCATTTATCTGATGGCCGGGTGTCTTATTTCCGCCGCCACTGCATTGCTGATGCGGGATAAGCAGCACAGTTAAGCCCTGATGCGAAGGTCATTCGACCTTCGCACAATCTTCCTCTACGTCTGACTTTTGTTTCATATTCCTGTGACATACTATCGGGAGAGCAGTACATCTGTGGAACAAGGAGACAGACATGAACAATAAGGGCTCCAGCCTGACCCCAACTCAGGCACTGGATAAACTGGACGCGCTGTACGAGCAGTCGGTTAAAGCACTGCGTAGCGCCATTGGTAAATACATTGAAACAGGGACGCTCCCTGACATAATCGCCCGCCATAATGGTCTTTTTGTTTACCCATCGCTTTGTGTCACCTGGGATGGCAGCGCCACCAATCCCCCGAAAACCCGTGCCTATGGCCGTTTTACCCATGCGGGCAGCTATACCACTACGATCACCCGTCCGTCGCTTTTTCGTCCCTATCTTGAGGAACAACTCACGCTGCTGTATCAGGATTATGATGCGCATATCTCCGTCGAACCGTCGCAGCATGAAATCCCTTATCCCTATGTGATCGACGGTTCTGAACTGACGCTCGACCGCTCAATGAGCGCCGGATTAACGCGCCATTTCCCCACTACCGAGTTGTCACAGATCGGCGACGAAACAGCCGATGGTACCTATCATCCGGCGGAATTCTCCCCGCTGTCGCACTTCGACGCCCGACGAGTTGATTTTTCGCTCGCACGACTGCGTCACTACACGGGAACGCCGGTTGAACATTTCCAGCCATTTGTGCTGTTCACCAACTACACCCGCTATGTCGATGAGTTCGTGCGCTGGGGCTGCAGCCAGATCCTCGATCCGAACAGCCCCTATATCGCGCTGTCATGCGCGGGCGGGATCTGGATCACCGCTGAAACGGAAGCTCCGGAAGAGGCCATCTCCGACCTCGCCTGGAAGAAACATCAGATGCCCGCCTGGCATTTAATCACCGCCGACGGTCAGGGGATCACGCTGGTCAATATCGGCGTTGGCCCGTCTAACGCCAAAACCATTTGCGATCATCTGGCCGTCCTGCGCCCTGACGTCTGGCTGATGATTGGACACTGTGGCGGCCTGCGTGAAAGTCAGGCGATTGGCGACTATGTTCTGGCCCACGCTTATCTGCGTGACGACCATGTGCTGGATGCCGTACTACCGCCGGATATTCCGATTCCGAGCATTGCGGAAGTACAACGCGCACTGTACGACGCCACCAAAGAAGTCAGCGGCATGCCCGGCGAGGAGGTGAAACAGCGCCTGCGTACCGGTACCGTCGTCACCACCGACGATCGCAACTGGGAGTTACGCTATTCCGCTTCTGCGCTGCGTTTTAACCTCAGTCGCGCGGTGGCTATTGATATGGAAAGCGCCACCATTGCCGCCCAGGGCTACCGCTTCCGCGTCCCTTACGGCACGCTGCTGTGCGTTTCCGATAAACCGCTACACGGCGAGATCAAACTACCTGGTCAGGCCAACCGTTTTTATGAAGGTGCCATTTCCGAGCACCTGCAAATAGGTATCCGGGCAATCGATCGTCTGCGTGCTGAAGGCGATCGACTGCACTCCCGTAAATTACGTACGTTCAACGAACCGCCGTTCCGTTAGGCCTGAAGGTAACTATGCACAACTCAACTCCTCTTTCCGCTCTGCGCAACCTGCTGTTAGCGCAAGGGCTGGATGGCATGATTGTTCCGCGCGCCGACGCTCACCAAAGCGAAGATTGTACACCGCATGACAATAAGCTGGCCTGGCTGACCGGTTTTAGCGGCTCCGCTGGTCTCGCGTTGGTCCTGCGCGACCGCGCATTAATGTTTGTCGATGGACGCTATCAGGTCCAGGTGCGCAATGAAGTCTCGCTGGATGATTTTGAAATTCACCATTTACATGACGAACCGCTGGCCGACTATTTGCAGTCTCACGTTGCTGCCGGCGCGCGTATCGGCTTTGAACCGTTGCTGATGGTCAACAGCCAGTTTGAAGCACTGTCGGCGACCCATTGCGAGCTGGTATCTCTTGAGCAAGATCCTTTCGACCAGGTATGGCTTGACCGCCCGGCAGCACCCTGCGGCATCATTCATGAAATGCCCATTGAAATCAGCGGGGAAAGCAGCACACAAAAACGTGCCCGCGTCGTGGATCTGCTCACGCAACAACAGGCCGACGTTCTGGCGATCACGCTGCCGGATAACATTGCCTGGCTGCTGAATGTGCGCGGTTCCGATCTGCCAATGGTGCCAGTGCCGTTTTCGTTCGCCCTGCTCCATCGCAGCGGCGAGCTGGAATGGTTTGTTGATAGCAACAAAACCCAGCAGCTCCCTGCTGCACTGCTGAATACGCTCACGCTGGCCCCACAAGAGAGTTTTCTTGCCCGCTGCCAGCAGTTGGCCAAAGGGAAACGCTTTTTGGTCGATAAAGACTACGCCCCGGTCGCGCTGCGTTTTGCCATTGTAGAACACGGTGGCGAAGTCTTATGGGCACCCGATCCCATCACCTTGATGAAAGCGCACAAGAATGACGTTGAACTGGCGGGCTATCGGGAATGCCATGAACAAGATGGCGCGGCCTGGGTTAACTTTCTGGCATGGCTTACGCATGAAGTTCCCTTGCGCGAAGCGGTAGGCAATCCGGTCACTGAGCTGGAAGCGCAGGCCAGGCAACTGGAATTTCGCCAGCAGCAGTCGGGATTTATCGAGCAAAGCTTCAACACGATTTCGGCCTCAGCCAGCAATGCCGCAATGTGCCATTACCATTCCAGCGAAAAAACCAATACGCCCATTACCTCTCAGGCCATGTATCTGAATGATTCCGGCGGCCAGTACCGTAATGGTACGACGGATACAACGCGCACCCTCGCGTTTGGTCCACAGGATCCGCAGCGTCGTCTGCATTACACCGCTGTGTTGAAAGGCTTTTTGTCGCTTATCTCACTGCAATTTCCCAGCGGCACTCAGGGTCATCAGCTGGATGCCTTTAGCCGTCGGGCGCTGTGGGATCTGGGTCTGGATTTTGATCACGGTACGGGACACGGCGTAGGCCATCAGCTCCTGATCCATGAGCAGCCCCATCGCATTGCCAAAAAAGTAAACCCCTGGCCCCTGGTTGCGGGCAATATCATTACCATCGAGCCGGGTTATTATCTGGCCGGAGAATATGGGATCCGTATTGAGAATCAGGTGGAGATTATCAACAGTCGTCCTGGCTTCTGTCGCTTCTCAACGCTGACGCTGGTGCCGATTGATTTAAGTCTGGTTGAACTGCACCTGCTAAGTGAGGCTGAAAAGCAGTGGATTGATGATTATCACCAGCAGGTCAGAGAGACGTTATCCCCACGCGTGAACGCAGAGGCTCGTCCGTGGTTGTTCGCCGCCACTGCGCCGATTCGCGTTCAGGCCAATTAATGCATTAAAAAAGGCAGCCCACAGGCTGCCTTAATTCTCCCCAACTTTTTACTGCTTAGCTGTGACGGATGTACTCATCCATTTCAGTTTTCAGGTTATCGGACTTAGTACCGAAGATAGCCTGAACACCGGAACCCGCCACTACAACGCCCGCCGCACCCAGTTTCTTCAGGCCAGCCTGATCCACTTTGGCAACGTCAGCGACGCTGACACGCAGACGAGTGATGCACGCATCGAGGTTAGTGATGTTTTCTTTACCGCCGAATGCCGCAACCAGGGCCGGAGCCATTTCGCCGGACGCACCCGCTTTGGTGTCTTCGGTAGCATCTTCACGGCCCGGAGTTTTCAGGTCCAGCGCTTTGATCAGCACACGGAAGATGGTGTAGTAAACAATCGCATAACCGATACCGACAATCGGGAACAGCCACAGTTTGCTGCTGTTACCGGACAGAACGATAAAGTCGATCAGACCGTGGGAGAACGACGTACCGTCACGCATACCCAGCAGGATACAGATCGGGAATGCCAGACCAGCCAGAATTGCGTGGATGATGTACAGGATCGGTGCCACGAACATGAACGAGAACTCGATCGGTTCGGTAATACCGGTCAGGAACGAGGTCAGCGCCGCGGAGATCATGATACCGCCCACTTTCGCGCGGTTTTCTGGTTTAGCAGAGTGCCAGATAGCGATAGCGGCAGCCGGCAGACCGTACATTTTGAACAGGAAGCCACCAGACAGTTTGCCCGCAGTCGGGTCACCCGCCATATAGCGAGGGATATCGCCGTGGAATACCTGGCCCGCAGCATTGGTGTATTCACCGATCTGCATCTGGAATGGAACGTTCCAGATATGGTGCAGACCAAACGGCACCAGGCAGCGTTCAATGAAGCCATAGATACCGAACGCTACGACCGGGTTCTGGTATGCAGCCCACTGGGAAAACGTCTGAATAGCAGTCCCGATCGGCGGCCAAATGAAGGACAGAACCACACCGGTGAAGATAGCGGCCAGACCAGAAATGATAGGAACGAAGCGCTTACCCGCAAAGAAGCCAAGATACTCAGGCAATTTGATACGGTAGAAACGGTTGAACATATACGCTGCAATCGCACCGGAGATAATCCCCCCGAGAACACCCGTATCAGCAAGGTGTTTAGCTGCGATCTCTTCAGCAGGTAAATGCAGAACCAGCGGCGCAACAACAGCCATGGTCTTAACCATAATGCCGTAGGCAACAACGGATGCCAGTGCAGATACGCCGTCGTTATTGGTGAAGCCTAACGCGACACCGATGGCAAAAATCAGCGGCATGTTTGCAAAAACAGAACCGCCTGCTTCTGCCATTACGTGCGATACAACGGCTGGCAGCCAGCTGAAGTTAGCGGAACCGACACCCAGCAGGATACCTGCAATCGGGAGTACGGATACCGGCAGCATCAGCGATTTACCGACCTTTTGCAGGTTAGCAAATGCATTCTTAAACATAATTGAGAGTGCTCCTGAGTATTTGTGCTTTTCTACGTTCTCACGCATTAGCGAGGGGGGAGAACCTCGCCGTGTACAGGGCATCTAAGTACCCTTTATTTATTACACAGAGTAAAATAATTCAGTTTGTTTTTGTTTGACGGCTATCACAATTCAGTCGTGGATGGCCGTAAAATCCGCACATTCCGATAAAATGCGTTTCTGAATGTGTCAAACCGGTTATTCACCGCCCATTTTGAGGCGGTGAACTTTACTCGCTTTGCTTATTAATTACGAGCTTTAAAAAAAGTCAGTTAACGAACGGATTGCAGGCGAGAAGCGTCGATGTGAAACAGGCGGGCAAAGTTATCAGTGGTTGCCTGCGCCAGTTCTTCAACGGCAACACCTTTCACTACGGCCATATACTCCGCAACGTCACGGGTCATGGCAGGCTGGTTCTCTTTTCCACGATGCGGTACAGGCGCAAGGTAGGGAGAATCCGTCTCAACCAGCAACCTATCCAGAGGAACATAGCGGGCGGCATCACGGAGCTGATCTGCGTTACGGAACGTGACGATGCCGGAAAACGAGATATAAAATCCGAGGTCCAGCAATTTGCCCGCCGTTTCTCTGTCTTCTGTAAAACAGTGTAGTACGCCACCACAATCCGTCACTTTTTCTTCGCGCAGAATAGACAGCGTATCGGCCCGCGCATCGCGGGTATGCACGATAACTGGCTTTTGTAACTCACGGCCAATCTGAATATGATGGATAAAAGATTCCTGCTGGCGCACCTTTGTTTCCGGCGTATAGAAATAGTCCAGCCCGGTTTCCCCCATCGCCACAACGCCCTCTTCGGCGGCAAAACGGCGCAGGTCTTCAACATCATAGGCTTCATCCTGATTTAACGGATGCACGCCGCAGGAGAACACCACATTGTCACGTTCACCGACCAGTTCGCGCATACTGCGGTATCCTGGCAGAGTGGTCGCGACGGCAAGACAGAATTTCACATCGCGTGCGGCTGCTTTCGCCAGCACGTCATCCACGTCCTTATGCAGAGATTGATAATCCAGGCCATCAAGATGGCAGTGTGAGTCGACTAAAAACATAATGTCTCTCTCAAAGATGGGGAACAGGCAATACGGTGCCTGGTTGCAGGTAATGCTCAATACGCAGGATAAGATCGGTTAACACCAGCTCACGGTTTACGCCTGTTACGTTCAGCAACTGCTGACGACAATGACAAACGTCACCGAGTATCGCCTGTATCCGGGCGACGGATAACCGTTCTGCGATAGAAGATATCAGGTCCAGCGCATCAGGATTGGTTAAATGGGAAACCCCATACGGACGCTTCAAGGCATCCGTCAACAACGTTGCCAGCCAGTGTAAACGGGCGGCAGCCTGATCGTGGTTTAACGTCGCGAGCAGGATATACCAGTCACCTGCGTTTAATGTGTTTGCCAGTGCCGCACAAAAATCTGTGCGATGCGCCCAGCTTTCAGCCTGTAACAACGAGAGTGCCGCACCAGGCGAACCCGCGCTCAGGCGTAATGCGCTCAACAGAGCTTCTGGAGATGCGGTCACTTCGCGGGCGAGCCAGGAGATAGCGTACGACTCAGCCGGCGGCGCAAGATGGTGTAACCGGCAGCGGCTGCGCAATGTCGCCAGCAATCGCGCAGGCTCTGTGCTGGCGAGGAAAAACCAGGTTTGTGCCGGCGGTTCTTCCAGCGTTTTTAGCAGAGCATTGGCAGCAGCATCAGTTAACTGGGCAGCATCAGGGATCCACACCACTTTCGCACCGCCAAGGCGTGAATGCTCGTACAGCTTTTCACTCACTTCACGTACCGCATCAACCCCCAGCGTGCTTTTGCCTTTTTCCGGCAGCAGCGAATAGTAATCAGGATGCGTCCCCGCCTGCATCAATTGACAGCCCCGGCAGTGTCCGCAGCTTTTATGCCCTTCCGGCTGCTGGCACATTAAATAGCGACTGAGCGCGTAAATCAGCGCGTCGTCACCCATTCCGGGTAACGCCTGAATCAGTAACGCATGGTGACCACGACCCGCCTGGTAGCTGGCTACCAGTTTTTCAAAATCTGGCCGTAACCATGGGTACCATTTCATGCGCCCTGCTCCTGCACCCACTGGGTGATGGTATTGCGGATATCAGCCATCACAGCTTCCAGCGGCTGCGTAGCGTCGATGGTACGAATGCTGGCATCTTTGGCAGCCAGTTCAAGATAGCGCGCGCGGGTGCGATTAAAGAAATCGAAAGATTCCTGCTCAATACGATCCAGCTCGCCGCGCGCACGGGCACGCTTCAATCCGACTTCTGGAGTCACGTCCAGATAGAGCGTCAGGTCCGGGCGAAAATCACCGAGCACAGCATCGCGCAGGGTTGCCAGCATGTTTTGATCGATGCCGCGTCCGCCCCCCTGATACGCCTGGGTCGACAAATCGTGACGGTCGCCAATTACCCATGCGCCTTTTGCCAGCGCAGGTTTAATAACGGTTTCGACCAGCTGTACGCGCGCGGCGTAAAACATCAGAACTTCAGCTTTGTCAGTGATGACCTCGTCACCCACCGACTTAATGTCCAGCACCAGACTTCTTAGTTTCTCCGCGAGCTGAGTTCCCCCCGGTTCGCGGGTAAAAACCATGTCACGAATACCGAGTTGCTCAAGTGTCTCTACCACCACGTTACGCGCAGTGGTTTTTCCGGCGCCTTCCAGGCCCTCGATGACGATATAGTTACTGCCCATTTTTTTCCTTAAGCACTTTCAGGTAATCCTGCACGGACCGGTTGTGGCTGGCAAGATTGGTGTTAAACGTGTGACCGCCTTTACCGTCAGCCACGAAATAGAGGTACGGCGTTTTTGCCGGATGCGCCGCGGCCTGCAATGAGGCCTCTCCCGGCATGGCAATCGGGCCAGGCGGCAGCCCCGTAATGGTATAAGTGTTATAGGCGGTCGGGGTATCTAAATCCACACGCGACAACTTGCCATTATACCGTGACCCCATCCCGTAAATCACCGTCGGATCGGTCTGTAAACGCATGCCAATCCGTAAGCGGTTAATAAAGACGGAAGCCACCTGGTCACGCTCGCTGGCAACCGCAGTCTCTTTTTCGATAATAGAGGCCATGGTTACCAGCTGATTTTTGTCCTGATAAGGCAGGCCTTCAGCGCGCCCTTCCCAGACCGAGTCTACCGCTTTAACCATTTTCTGATGCGCGCGTTTTAGCAACGCCACGTCGGTTGTATTGGCGGTATACATCCAGGTATCTGGCCAGAACCAGCCTTCTACCCATTGCGGGTTCTCCAGCTTCAGCGCCTGAGCAACGGTCTCGTAATTATCATCGCTCAGCGTATGTTTGATGTACGGGGCGTCACGAAGCTGTTTGAGGTAGTCGCTCAAACGCATCCCTTCAACCAGACGTAACGGGAACTGCGCCTCTTTACCGCTTTCCAGCAGTTGCAACATATCCCGGACTGTCATGTCGGGCGTAAAACGGTAGGTTCCGGCTTTAAAATGCGACAGTTCGGGTTCCACACGCAGCAGCCACTGGAACACACGCGGACGATTGATGATTTTTTCGCGATAAAGTTGCTCGCCCAGCACCAGACGCCCGGTGCCTGCCTTCAGGGAAAAAATAGCCTCTTCTTTGATGAGTAGCGTACTGTTCGCCAGTTGGCGAACTTTCCACGCGCCGAACCCGGCAGCGATACCCATCACTACCAGCAACAATAATAAAACGCCTAACAATTTCTTCATGCTAATCAGACAACTCACACAGTGGGGCTAAATATTGGTAAAGTTCGCGCGACGGCCAGCGTTGGCCCTCAAATTTTTGCACCGGAACAATCGGCATCAGTGCATTGCAGATAAAAACTTCGTCCGCATCGACCAGCGTCTCAAGGCGAGCGGCAACTTCAGCCACCCGATATGGCGAAGCGGCGAGCTGCCTGATAATGTGCTGGCGCATAATACCGTTAACGCCCGCCTGATCAAGACACGGGGTAAACACATCCATTCCCCGGCGCCAGAATAAATTCGCGGCACAGCATTCCGTAAGCCACCCTTCGCTGTCAAGGACCAGCGCCTCATCGGCGTTTGTCTGCTCAAGATGAGCGCGGATCAGCACCTGTTCAAGGCGATTCAAATGTTTGAGACCCGCGAGATAAGGATTACGTCCCAGCGGAACCGGGCTAAGCGCAAGGGTTGCGCCCTCGGCTTTCCAGCGGGCGTAATGCGTGGGGTATGAGGAGGTGCTGATTATTCGCGTGGGCTGCACGCAACCTACTGTGCTATAGCCACGCGTACCGACCCCACGAGTAATAATGACTTTAAGCACGCCGTCTTGCTGTGTGCGCGCAACAAGACGCATTTCCTCCGCTAACGTAGCCCAGTCGAGAAATGGGATCGCGAGCCGCGCACAGGCTTTTTCGAGACGAGCTAAATGGGAAAAAAACAACGTAATATTTCCATGAATAATACGTGCCGTTGTAAAACAACCATCCCCAAAGAGCAGTCCACGATCGTTTACCGCCACGCGCTCAATCGGCTCACCATTGATAAGATACATTCACCCTCCGAATTTTATATCTCAGATTGTCAGGTGAAGGCAGGGTTCGCAAGCATTTTATCGGCATCATTTATGTTTTCCGGAACGAACACCAACAGAACAATCTATATCATATCAACGTCATCGAGACGAAATACCCCAATAAAAAAAAGACATACGTAAACAGGTTAAATACAAAAAACAAATACAATACTAAATTTTAATGTATTTAGAAAAAATGAAATCAATCTTAAGATATTATTTGTGTTAATACCTATTACATTACGGCATACTTCCAGCGTATATTTACGTTAAGGTAAATATATATCAATTAATTTTTACATCAATTCAAAGGGATTTTTATAATGAAAGGAAAATTGGCTGCTGTCGCGTTTTTGGGTTTTATGGGTGTCGCATCTTCTGCAATGGCCCAGGATGGTCAAGTAAACTTCACCGGTAAAATTATTGAAGCAGGTTGCCAGATTAACGGCTCCGTTACCAGCACCCAGAACGTTAAACTGGGCGAAGTAGCTAAAACTGCATTTACCAACGCCGGCGATACGGCTGCGACCACTAAATTCTCTATGGTACTGTCCGCCTGTCCGGCAGCTCTGCTAGGTAAACCCGTCGCTGTAAAATATGACGGTACTCCTGATATAACCGATAACGATTATCTTCAGTTGACCAACTATGGTAACACAGGCGTAGCGGATGGCGTAGCTATCCAGTTACTGAACACTGATGGCACCCCATTAGCGCTGGGGACTGCTTCTAATGCAGTCACTATCAATGCTGATGCAGCAGCAGAAACTGAACTCGACTTCTTTGCCCGTTATATTTCAACAAAATCAGCTGTCACCGCTGGTGATGCAAACGGTACGGTCAACTTTACTCTGACTTACAACTAATTGCGCTGAAATTAATCCCCATCATTAGTAATTAACTAAGCCGGGTTGCTCCGGCTTTATTCTTCGAGGTAGAACACATGAAGAAATCTATTCCTTTTACTGTCGCGGCGCTGCTACTAGTAATGAGTTCCGCGCAGGCCGGGATTATTGTCGGTGGAACACGAATTATTTACAAAGGCGATAAAAAGGAGACCTCGATTAGCGTTAAAAACCCGGATAAAACCTCTTATTTAATCCAGTCCTGGAGCGACACGGGGGAAAAAAACGGTGATAAAACGCAGTTTATGATTACCCCACCACTTTTTCGCTTAGGCCCGGAGCAGGAAAACACGCTGCGTATTATTCGCGCTGGTGGCAACCTTCCTGAAGATAGAGAATCATTGTACTGGATGAATATCAAATCCATCCCAGCGACCGAAAAAAATGACAGCGCGAACACGCTGCAAATTGCCGTAAAAACACGCATTAAATTGATCTATCGGCCGCAATCGCTGACTGAACAGCCTGAAAAATTCACCGACAAACTGACCTGGCAGCGCAGCGGCAATTCAGTCACCGTTACCAACCCAACACCGTACTACATGAACTTTAGCTCCGTCAAAGTGGGTGGCAGCACGGTGAAAGACGCCAGCTATGTCGCACCAATGAGTCGCGCCACTTTTACCCTTCCAGCAGGTGCCAGTGGTGATATCAGTTGGGTCATTATCAATGACTTCGGTTCCGCAGGAGCGGAACACCGCTCGCGTTAATTCTGGCGCAAGGTGATTACTCCGCCGAAAGGACATCGGAATGAATGCAAATAGTATTAAAAAAAATATGAAATTTAGCCGATTAGCGTGGTTTATTGCGCTACAGTGTATGCTGCCAATTTCTCACTCCGCGATGGCTCGCGATTATTTTAACCCTGCACTGTTAGGGATTGATGGGCCAGGAAAAGAGTTAACGGACCTCTCAGCCTTTGAAGAAGGCATCGGTCAGTTACCCGGTACTTATCGTGTTGACGTGATAGTCAACAAAACCTCAGTAGGTGTGCGTAATATTGACTTTGTGACACACAAAAATGCACAGGGTGAATCCACCTTGCAGCCTTGTTTGAGTATCGATATGCTGCGCGAGTTTGGTATCCGTACTGAGGCATTCCCACGATTAGCCGCCAACGGCGACTGCGCTAACCTCTCTGCAATTCCCCAGGCCAGCGCAGAATTTGCATTTGAGCGCCAGCAATTGCTGTTTTCTATTCCTCAAGCCGCCATCGATAACCTCGCACGAGGCTACATCGCCCCAGAGCGGCTCGACGCAGGGATTAATGCTCTACTGCTCAACTACAACTTTACCGGTGCGGATACCCAAGCGCGCACTAACGACATGAGCGATTACGAAAGTTATTATTTGAGTCTCCAGCCTGGGTTAAATATCGGTTCCTGGCGCATTCGCAACTACAGTACCTGGAATCGTGACGTCAATGACGGCAACGCTCAGGAAAGCTGGGATTCACTCTATACCTATGCCCAGCACGACGTTATTTCGCTTAAAGGCCAGTTAACTCTGGGCGACAGCACCGCGCCTTCAGATATGTTCGACAGTGTGCCATTTCGCGGTATACAGTTAGCTTCAGATGATGACATGTTACCCGACAGTCTTCGCGGATATGCGCCCGTGGTAAGAGGCATTGCGCGAACAAATGCCCAGGTCGTTATCAAACAGAATGGCTACACCATTTACCAGAGTTATGTCTCCCCCGGTGCATTTGAAATTACCGACATGTACCCAACCGGCAGCAGCGGTGACCTTGATGTCACCATCAAAGAAGCTGACGGCAGCGAACAGCATCAGACTGTGGCATTCGCCTCCCTCCCCGTTCTACAGCGTGAAGGTCGTCTGAAATACAACCTGACCAGCGGACAATATCGCCCGTATGACAGCGATATTGATAAAGAGATGTTTACTCAGGCATCGGTCATTTATGGCCTTCCGGATGGATTTACGGTCTATGGTGGTGGGCAGTTCTCGCAACACTACCAGTCACTGCTCTCCGGGTTTGGTAAGAACTTCGGTACGTTAGGTGCAGTTTCCCTTGATGGAACCCAGGCTTGGTCAACACAGAAAGATCAGGATAAAGAAGGAGGTCAGTCCTGGCGTATTCGTTACAGCAAAAACATCCTCGCAACCGGTACGAATATTTCCATTTCAGGCTATCGCTATTCGACCTCAGGCTACTACACCCTACAGGAAGTTCTCGACACCTGGCGTGATGATGAATGGCGAACCAATAATCATCGCCGCCGTAATCGGGCCGAATTTCAGCTCAACCAGAATATAGGTGAAAGCCTGGGTTCGCTGTCGTTGAATGCGATAAGTGAAGATTACTGGAACAGCGATCGTCAGATGCAATCCATTGGCGTGGGTTACAGCAACAACTGGGCTGGCATCTCCTGGAACCTCAACTATAGCTATAACCGTAATACCACCGATAACAGTAGTAGCAGTCGTAACTATGAGCATGAAAAGATATACAACGAAGATCAGGTGTTCTCGCTCAGCATGAATATCCCTCTTGATCGTTGGTTAAGCAACAGCTACGCAAACTATGGTTTCAATACCAGCAAAAAAGGCGATACCAGCCATACGGTCGGCTTGAGCGGCTCAGCGCTGGAAGAACGTAACCTGAACTGGAATGTGCAGGAAAGCGAAACTAATCATGGTGAAGGCAGCGGTGGTTACGCTAGCCTGGATTATCAGGGAACCTACGCACGCCTTAACTCTGCCTACAGCTACGATCATGACCAAAAACGCGTGAGCTACGGTATTGAAGGCGGAATGGTGGCCCATGCCCACGGTATCACACTGAGTCAGGCGCTCGGTGAAACCGCTGTACTGGTAGAAGCGCCGGGAACGGAAGGGGTAGCGATAAACAATCAGAACGGTGTTAAAACCGATTTTCGGGGTTATACCGTCGTTCCGTATGTTTCGCCTTACCGCGAAAGCACAATCTCGTTGAACACTGAAACACTCCCCGAAGACGCAGATATTGAACTGACGACCCAAACAATCACCCCTACCCGTGGTGCAATAGTTCGAGCGCATTTTGATACTCGAATAGGCAAACGCGTGCTGATGACTTTAGTTCGTAGCAACGGAGAGAACGTTCCATTCGGTGCAATGGTTACGGACAGCAGTACACCAAATACATCTGGTTCCATTGTGGGTGATGGCGGTATTGTCTACCTCACGGGGATGAAAGACGCGGGTACAGTCACAGCAAAATGGGGACGTGGAACGAATGAGCAGTGCCAGGCGCAATGGCAATTACCGAACAGTGCACCGACTAGTAATATCATTGTAGTCAAAGCAAACTGCCGATAACAGGAAATAATATATGAAGAAGCTATTAACCATTGTGACCCTGACTGCGAGTTGCTTATTGAATATTACACCGGCATTGGCAGATTATGTCTCCAGCGTCAGCTGGGGTACCATGAATTATGCGCTTGCTCCTTTGCATATCCCTGCTGCGGTTGGTGGTGTAAGCGGCTGGACTGACAGAGGCTCAATTTTAATGTATACCCTCCCTTATAGTAATCGGGATGCCTATATAGACCTGACAGTTAATGGCACTCTGCTAGGTGATGGCGTTACCTGGGCTACGAATAATCCTGGTATCGGGGTGCAATATCTTGTTGCTGCTCCCAGCACATTAGGGATTGTCTTAAATTCTTTGGAAAGCATAACCGCACCTAACTATCCCCTGTATCTAACGAAGACTAGCGGTTCGGGAACATACAGTGTCGGCGGTTACTACCACCTCAAGTATCGCTTGGTCAGATTACTTGAAAAAGTACCGGCGGGAAAAGTAACCACTCTGCCTGATGTAACGCTAAACATTCATAATGAGTCTGCGACTGAAAAAGCGTCACTCCCGAAAAGCTCCGGACTTATTCTGTCAGGTATATATTCAAACATTCCGATTGATGCATGTATTATTGATGCGCCAAGCGAAATTAAGCTTCCGAACTTATATGGCAATCAATTGCAAAATGGTGCACAAAACGTTATTCAAGCACCAAAAATTTCTTTAAATTCTTGCCCTGGCGCTGTTGATGGTATTTCTTATCGTTTCACTGCTGTTTATGGAACCCATAATGCAGCAAATGGTGTGTTAAACACCATGACTGGGCAAGGCTATGCAAGCAATGTTTATATACAACTGCAAAATACGGATGGAACACCGCATCCGGCGAATAGCGCTATTGCAATCAATAATTATGACGGTTCCGGTAATTATGACATCCCTGATTTTAAAGTGGGATATTTTATTGATAATACCGAAACTGTCACTGCCGGTATTGTAAAAACAGCTATTGAGCTTCAAGTAACCTATAATTAAAAGGACTGCGTATGAAAATTATCAATGGAAAAACAGCGACAATATTTATTCTGGCCTGCAGTGGATTATTTTCTGCCACCAGCCAGGCGGGCCAGGCTGTGAATATTGACATTACCGGGCAGGTTATCGCATCACCGTGCGTGGTTAACAGTAGTAATACTTCTCTTGCCGTCGATTTAGGTACGTCCATTCAAGCTAACGACCTCGCGACCGCCGGCAGTGCAACAGCATGGAAAGACGTTATCTTAAAATTAACCAACTGCCCGGCATCAACCAGCTCTTTCACTGTGTCGTTTGCTGGAACCGCAGACACAGACCCGGATTTCTACCAAAACACGGGCACAGCGACCAACCTCAAACTTGAACTCACCGATAATGTCGGTAACGCTGTATACAAAAATGGTGCTTCTCTTGCCAACGTCACGATTCCCAGTGCTACCCACGCCTATGACCTGGAAATGCGCGCCCGTGCAGTATCCAAAGGTAACGTGATGCCAGGTACTATCGTCGGCCAAGTACAAGCTACCTTTACCTACCAGTAATTCAGGATGGGAAAATGGTGCAACAGATAAACAAAGTGCTGCCTGTTTTGGCCTGTTTGTGGGCAGTAAGCGGCATACAATCCGTACAAGCTACGGACATCAATCTGAGTGGTACTGTCGTCGCTTCCGCCTGTACAGTGGATACTAACACGGTCGATCAGACGGTTAATTTCGAACAGGCGCGCGCCGTTGATTACCCTAATATCGGTGATACCAGTGAATGGCAGGACTTTGAGCTAACGCTTTCTGCCTGCCCTGCATCAACAACAAAAGTAACCGCCCTTTTCAGTGGCGAAGTAGACAATGACGATGCCACCAAGTTTGCGAATACTCAGGGTGATGCAAGCGGAATGGCATTGCAAATAATGACGCGAGATCATCTCACCGAGATCTCACCAGGAGCTGTTTATCAGGTTAGCATTGATAGCAGCCATAACGTCGTGTTTCCACTTTCAGCAAGAATGTACACGCCAACCGGCCAGGTAACAGCGGGTGAGTTTCGTACTACCGTACAGCTCACCTTCACCTATCAGTAAACACAAGAAAAAAAAGCGGAGCGCCTGGGCGCTCCGCTTTTTTGCAGTGTAAATAACTAAACGCGTTTAAAGATCAACGAACCGTTAGTCCCGCCAAAGCCGAAGGAGTTACACAGTGCGTACTCCAGACCACTAACCTGACGCGCTTCGTGAGGTACGAAGTCCAGGTCACAACCTTCATCCGGGTTATCCAGGTTGATGGTTGGCGGAATAGCCTGATCGCGCAGCGCCAGGATAGAGAAAATAGACTCTACCGCGCCCGCCGCACCCAACAGGTGTCCGGTCATGGATTTAGTGGAGCTTACCATCACACGGCTTGCCGCATCGCCAAAGACAGATTTCACTGCCTGGGTTTCGGCTTTATCGCCAGCAGGAGTAGACGTGCCATGCGCGTTGACATAGCCGATCTGACCCGCTTCGATAGCCGCATCGCGTAGTGCGTTGACCATTGCCAGCGCAGCGCCCGCACCGTTTTCAGGTGGTGACGTCATGTGG
The DNA here is from genome assembly GCF_013784065.1 of Citrobacter sp. RHBSTW-00599. NCBI lineage: Bacteria > Pseudomonadati > Pseudomonadota > Gammaproteobacteria > Enterobacterales > Enterobacteriaceae > Citrobacter > Citrobacter sp. RHBSTW-00599. The sequence goes on from NZ_CP056717.1 coordinate 3,168,739, forward strand.
TAAGCATCGCTGCTCATGCCAAAACCAACGACTTCAGCATAGATTTTTGCACCACGCGCTTTCGCATGCTCGTACTCTTCCAGTACCACCATGCCTGCGCCGTCGCCCAGCACAAAGCCATCACGTTCTTTATCCCACGGACGGCTTGCCGCTTGCGGGTTATCATTACGTGTAGACAGCGCACGTGCCGCGCCAAAACCACCCACACCCAGCGGGGTACTGGCTTTTTCTGCACCACCCGCAACCATCGCGTCTGCATCGCCGTATGCAATGATACGTGCTGCATGACCAATGTTATGCACACCTGAAGTACAGGCGGTCGCAATGGAGATGCTTGGCCCTTGCAGGCCGTACATGATGGTCAGGTGACCTGCCACCATGTTAACAATCGTTGACGGAACGAAGAACGGGCTGATCTTACGTGGACCGCCATTCACCAAAGAGGTGTGGTTTTCTTCGATCAATCCGAGACCGCCAATACCAGAGCCGATAGCGGCGCCAATACGGTGAGCGTTCTCTTCCGTAATTTCGAGACCAGAATCCTGCATGGCCTGAACGCCAGCGACAATTCCATATTGAATGAAAGCATCCATCTTGCGCTGTTCTTTGCGCGAGATAATGTCTTCACAGTTAAAATCCTTTACTAAGCCAGCAAATTTCGTTGCATAGGCGCTAGTATCGAAATGGTCGATCAGGCTGATGCCACTCTGACCGGCAAGGAGAGCTTTCCAGGTAGACTCTACGGTATTGCCGACAGGAGACAACATGCCCAGTCCGGTCACAACTACACGACGCTTAGACACGGTTGTCCTCCAGGGAGGGAAAATAATTCAAGTGGGATAAAAAGATAAAACTCAGGCGGTCGAATGACCGCCTGGAGATGTTCACTTACGCCTGGTGGCCGTTGATGTAATCAATGGCAGCCTGAACGGTAGTGATTTTCTCAGCTTCTTCGTCCGGAATCTCAGTATCAAACTCTTCTTCCAGAGCCATTACCAGCTCAACGGTGTCAAGAGAATCTGCGCCCAGGTCTTCAACGAAGGAAGCATTGTTGGTTACTTCTTCCTGCTTAACGCCCAGCTGTTCGCCGATAATTTTCTTAACGCGTTCTTCGATAGTGCTCATACTCTTAAATTTCCTATCAAAACTCGCTTTCGCGATGGTTTTCGTAGTGTATAAAATGTTGAAAAATTTGCAACTAAATCCCGGCAGGTCTTACCACGATTTTACGTTATTTTGAGGGCATTCACCCTAATAACGCAAATTTTTTTATCTCGTGGTTAAACCATGTACATCCCGCCGTTGACGTGCAAAGTCTCACCTGTGATGTAACTTGCTTCGTCAGAAGCTAAAAATGCAACCGCACTGGCGATTTCCTGAGCGCCGCCAAGGCGACCCGCAGGAACCTGCGCCAGAATACCCGCACGCTGATCATCAGACAGCGCACGCGTCATGTCCGTTTCAATAAAGCCCGGAGCAACAACGTTTACAGTAATGCCACGAGACGCAACTTCGCGCGCCAGTGATTTACTGAAGCCGATCAGACCCGCTTTCGCCGCAGCGTAGTTAGCCTGACCCGCATTTCCCATGGTACCAACCACAGAACCAATAGTGATAATACGCCCATGACGCTTTTTCATCATAGCTCGCATTACCGCTTTTGACAGACGGAAAACAGATGACAAGTTGGTTTCGATGATATCGTTCCACTCGTCATCTTTCATGCGCATTAACAGGTTATCACGAGTAATCCCGGCATTATTGACCAGGATATCGACTTCACCAAATTCTGCGCGAATATTTCCCAGAACAGATTCGATAGATGCCGGATCGGTCACATTCAACATCAGACCTTTACCATTTGCACCTAAGTAATCGCTAATGGCCTGCGCACCGCTTTCGCTGGTTGCAGTACCGATAACTTTCGCGCCACGGGCAACGAGTGTTTCAGCAATTGCGCGGCCAATGCCACGGCTTGCACCGGTAACCAGCGCGACTTTTCCTTCAAAACTCATGGTCTTCCTCTTTTATTGCTCTAGCGCCGCAGATAATGCCGCCGGCTCATTCATTGCCGAAGCAGTCAGGGTGTCAACAATACGTTTCGTCAAACCGGTCAGAACTTTGCCCGGACCAACTTCATACAGGTGCTCTACGCCCTGGGACGCCATGAATTCAACGGTTTTAGTCCATTGAACCGGGCTGTACAGCTGGCGAACCAGCGCATCGCGAATAGCGTCTGCATCTGTTTCGCACTTCACGTCGACGTTGTTCACAACCGGAACAGTCGGCGCGTTAAAAGTGATTTTTTGCAGTTCAACAGCCAGTTTCTCAGCAGCAGGCTTCATCAGCGCGCAGTGAGAAGGAACGCTGACCGGCAGTGGCAGAGCACGCTTAGCGCCAGCCGCTTTACAGGCTGCACCGGCACGTTCTACGGCTTCTTTATGCCCGGCAATAACCACCTGACCCGGTGAGTTAAAGTTTACCGGTGAAACCACCTGACCTTCGGCAGACTCTTCACACGCTTTAGCGATAGCAGCGTCGTCCAGACCGATAATAGCAGACATGCCGCCAGTGCCTTCCGGTACCGCTTCCTGCATGAATTTGCCACGCAGTTCAACCAGACGTACGGCATCGGCAAAACCGATAACACCCGCACACACCAGCGCAGAGTATTCGCCCAGGCTGTGACCAGCCATCAGCGCAGGTGTTTTACCACCCTGCTGCTGCCATACGCGATAAAGCGCAACAGAGGCAGTCAACAGTGCTGGCTGCGTCTGCCAGGTTTTATTCAGCTCTTCGGCCGGTCCCTGCTGAGTCAACGCCCACAGATCATAGCCCAGCGCAGCTGATGCTTCAGCAAAAGTTTCTTCAACAATTGGGTAGTTTGCTGCCATTTCAGACAACATCCCAACGGTCTGGGAACCCTGCCCCGGGAACACAAATGCAAATTGCGTCATGTTTAAATCCTTATACTAGAAACGAATCAGCGCAGAGCCCCAGGTGAATCCACCACCAAAGGCTTCAAGCAATATCAACTGCCCAGCTTTAATACGCCCGTCGCGGACGGCTTCGTCCAGCGCGCACGGTACGGAGGCCGCGGAGGTATTGCCATGTCTGTCGAGCGTCACGACAACATTATCCATCGACATACCCAGCTTTTTCGCGGTTGCGCTAATAATGCGGAGGTTTGCCTGATGCGGCACCAGCCAGTCCAGTGCAGAACGATCGAGATTATTTGCTTCCAGCGTTTCATCAACGATGTGTGCAAGCTCGGTCACCGCGACTTTAAATACTTCGTTACCCGCCATCGTCAGGTGGATCGGGTTTTCCGGGTTCACGCGATCGGCATTAGGCAGCGTCAACAGTTCGCCATAGCGACCATCAGCGTGCAGATGCGTAGAGAGAATGCCGGGCTCTTCTGATGCGCTCAGTACAACCGCACCTGCGCCATCGCCGAAAATAATGATCGTCCCGCGATCGGTTGGATCACAGGTACGAGCGAGTACATCTGAGCCAATCACCAGAGCATGCTTCACTGCGCCAGACTTAACGTACTGGTCGGCAACGCTCAGGGCGTAGGTGAAACCGGCACAAGCGGCTGCAACGTCAAACGCCGGACAGCCTTTGATCCCCAGCATACTTTGGATCTGGCATGCCGCACTTGGAAATGCGTGTGTGGATGATGTGGTGGCAACCACAATCAGACCAATTTGTTCTTTGTCGATGCCCGCCATTTCAATTGCACGGTTTGCGGCGGCAAAGCCCATCGTCGCAACTGTTTCATTTGGCGCTGCAATATGGCGTTCACGGATACCTGTGCGAGTGACGATCCACTCATCAGATGTCTCAACCATTTTTTCCAAATCGGCGTTAGTACGCACTTGTTCAGGCAGATAGCTGCCAGTACCAATAATCTTCGTATACATGTACGCTCAGTCACTTTTTGGTTATATACCGCCACGAGCAAATCGCTGATACGTTGGCAGCATTCACAAACGCACCGTTATCTGTGTGCTCGCGAGTTTGCGTTTTCGCCACCGTCCAGCAGTTCGAATCCAGCTGGGTATACAGATTCCAGGCGAGCGGCAATTCGCTGAGGAACTTGTCGCTGCACCGCCTGCACTGCCTGTTCAATCGCGACTTCAAATGCTCGCTGATTGGCCGCACCATGACTCTTAATCACCGTGCCGCGCAATCCTAACAGACAGGCGCCATTATACTGGTCGGGGTTGAGGTGACTAAATCGCCTTGTCAGGCTTTTTTGTAACCAACGTTTTAATAACAGCAGCCACCACGACCGTTTTTTGCCCTCACCCTGAAACTTCAGCAGTGAAAGGAACATTCTGACAACACCTTCCATCGTCTTTAATGTGACATTACCTGTAAAGCCGTCACAGACCAACACATCAGTTTTGCCAGTCAGTAACTCATTGGCTTCAAGATAGCCGATATAATTGATAGAAGGGATTGTTTTTAGCACTGCAGAAGCATCCCGAATACTGTCGAGACCCTTGGTTTCTTCTTCACCGATATTGAGCAACGCAACACGGGGATTGGCAATTCCAACCACCTCTTCTGCCAGCACGGAACCCATGACGGCAAATTGCACCAACATCGTGCTATCACAATCCACGTTGGCACCCAAATCCAGCACCACCGTTTTGCCCTTTTGCTGATGGGGTAAAACCGTCACCAGCGCAGGACGCTCAATCCCCTCAAGGGGTTTGAGCAATAACTTCGCAAGTCCCATTAGCGCGCCTGTATTGCCGGCGCTCACACAGGCTTCCGCTCGACCTTCTTTCACGAGCTCCAGGGCAACGCGCATTGAGCTTCCACGACTGGCGCGAATAGCTTGCGAGGGCCGGGCATCACTGGCAATAACTGACTGAGCAGGGATAATCTGCAGACGTGAACGTTGTTCGAAGTCAGCTTTGGCAAGTAATGGCGTGATTGTATCGGGATCCCCGACTAAAAGAAGTGTGAGTTGCGAATTAGAATTCAGTGCCTGCAATGCTGCAGGCACTGTCACGGTAGGGCCAAAGTCTCCCCCCATGACATCTAACGCCAGGGTTAGACGTGTCAAGGTATCGTCGCTGCCCGGTTAGGTGTTTCCCCAGTTACCCGGGGAAAGCCTCACTAAGCTTCATCACGCGTGTACTCTTTGTCTTTCTCACCGTAGCAGGAAAGTCATTGAGTCATGCGTGATTACTTAGCGATTACCTTACGGCCACGGTAAAAACCGTCGGCAGTGATGTGGTGACGCAGGTGTTGTTCACCAGAAGTTTTGTCTACAGACAGGCTGGTGACTGCGGTCAGAGCGTCATGAGAACGACGCATGCCACGTTTGGAACGGGTTGGTTTATTCTGTTGTACGGCCATGGACCTTACTCCTCAATTACTTACGCTTTAAGCTGGCTAATACGGCAAATGGGTTTGGTTTTTGCGCTTCATCAGGCAATTCGCCAAAGACCATGTCCGCCTCGGACACTTCACAGTGTTCAGAATCATGCACCGGAACTACCGGCAAGGAGAGGATAATCTCATCTTCAACCATTGCAAGCAGATCGATTTCACCGAATTCGTTAACCTCAATCGGCTCATACGCTTCCGGGAGTGCTTCAGCCTGCTCGTCAGAACGGACAGGACTAAAACAATATGTTGTGTGAACATGAAGTGGGAACGGTTTCCCGCAACGCTGACATTCGAGCGTAACCGACACTTTTGCATCACCGGTTATAACGGCAAGGCGCTGGTTATCGATAGCGAACGACATGGAGCATTCCACATCACTGTCCACACTGACTACAGAATCGGCGACACGCTCAACCAGATCAGAAGTATAGATACCTTCATAATCGAGGCGTTTCTGAGCCGTACGAACCGGATCAAGAGTCAGGGGTAATTTTACCTTTTGCATAGGGCGCGCATATTAACTTTGTAACGTCATATAGTCAAAGAAAAAGGCAGCCTGTGGTTGCCTTTTGCCAATAATTCGCACACATTGCGGGTCATCGACTTAAAATCGCTCAACACAAGCCATTACAGCCAGCTTGTAGGACGAAGTCCATAGTTTAAAATGGCTCTCATCAATACGCTATATGCGAGGGAAAAAATATGCCTCAACTTATTCTTGCTTCTACCTCTCCCTGGCGTCGCGCTTTACTAGAAAAACTGGCAATCCCGTTCGAATGCGCAGCACCAGAGGTTGATGAAACGCCGTTACCGGGCGAAGCCCCCCGCCACTTAGTCTTGCGACTGGCGCAGAAAAAAGCGCAATCTCTCGCCCTCCGTTATCCATCGCACCTTATTATTGGTTCCGATCAAATTTGTGTTCTCGATGGTGAAATAACCGGCAAACCGTTAACAGAAGAAAATGCACGCCAGCAGTTACTCAAAGCCCGTGGCAATATTGTGACGTTTTATACCGGACTGGCGCTGTATAATTCTGCGACCGGACATTTACAAACTGAAGTTGAACCGTTCGACGTGCATTTTCGTCATTTAAGCGAAACGGAAATTGAAGATTACGTGCGCAAAGAGCGCCCGCTGCATTGTGCCGGTAGTTTTAAAAGCGAAGGATTGGGCATTGCACTTTTTGAGCGCCTGGAAGGCCGCGACCCAAATACCTTAATCGGTTTGCCGCTAATCGCACTGTGTCAAATGCTGCGACGAGAAGATATGAACCCGTTAAAAGCCTGACGGGTTAACGGTTGTACAGGCCTAATCCTGTAGGCCTGATAGGCACAGCGCCTTCAGGCCTACAGGTAATGCGCGATAATATCAATGCGCATCAGCCTTTACTGCGTAACACCTCGAGGCAGCGCTTCAACTGCTTATCCATTGGCGCTTCAATACGCATTACTTCACCCGTCCCAGGATGAGTAAATTTCAACGCTGCGGCGTGCAAAAAGAGCCTGCTCAGCCCGGTATCCGCCAGTTGCTTATCGAACTCACGATCGCCATAGCGGTCGTCAAAGGCAATCGGATGTCCGGCATATTGTGTATGCACGCGAATCTGGTGCGTGCGTCCGGTCACGGGACTGCAGCGCACAAGCGTAGCAAACGCGTAACGCTCTTCCACTTTAAAGCGTGTTTCCGATGGTTTGCCTTCCTGATTCACCCGCACGATACGCTCGCCGCTTTGCAGAATATTCTTTAACAGCGGGGCCTGCACGGTTTTGACATGCGACTGCCACTGGCCGCGTACCAACGCGAGGTAGTCTTTCTGCATGCCTTTTTCACGCAGTTGTTCATGCAACGAACGCAAGGCAGATCGTTTTTTGGCCACCAGCAGCACGCCGGAGGTATCCCGGTCGAGGCGATGCACCAGCTCAAGGAAACGCGCTTCCGGGCGCAGCGCTCGTAAGCCTTCAATGACGCCAAAGCTTAACCCGCTTCCACCATGCACGGCCGTACCTGAAGGCTTGTTAAGCACCAGAATGTGGTCATCTTCATATAAAATGACATCGGTCAGCGCCGCGACCTTCTGCAAATTTGGTGAAATGGCCTCTTCTTCACGTTCAGCGACACGTACAGGTGGAATACGCACAATGTCCCCGTCTTCGAGTTTGTACTCGGGTTTAATGCGTTTTTTGTTCACCCGCACTTCGCCTTTACGCAAAATGCGATAAATCATACTTTTCGGCACGCCCTTGAGCTGGGTGCGCAAAAAGTTGTCGATGCGTTGCCCTGCTTCGTCGGCAGTAATGGCAACTGTTTTTACGGCTGGAGTCTCTGTTTTCATGGGGGCCGATTTTAAATAGCCATCAAGATTCGCGCCACACATTTTTCTATGCTTATATTAACTGCTATACCTTATTACTTAAGTTTGACATAGCCGATTTGGTGGTTATTAAAGCAATCACTACGCGGAAGTGAAAAAACTGTGAGTAACCGGGTGATAAATGGCAAAAGTCATCTTGCTATAACAAGGTTAGCAGTGGAATAATGAGGTTGTTTCCGTGTTGAATCTTGTTAAAACAAGACCTTTTCCGGAATGACCCAATTTTGCCCGACCGATCATCAACGCAGCAATGGCGTAAGACGTATTGATCTTTCAGGCAGTTAGCGGGCTGCGGGTTGCAGTCCTTACCGGTAAGTGCTCTATAGATTTCGCGTTGTAGGAAGGCGGCAAGTCTGGGAACCCCAGGTGCTTACTCCTGTAAGTGGTTGGGGTAAGAAGATGAAGCCAACGCACCCACAGCGTGAAAGACGATAAGCACGATGGAAGCTTCTCTGGAGAGTAACACCCAGACTGTTCCCCTGATAATTGCGCTGTGTTTCCGTATGAAATACAGGCAACCGACACTCTGCGCCTCTTTGAGCTGACGATAACCGTGAGGTTGGCGACGCGAATAGACACGAGGCCATCGGTTCACACCCGGAAAGGCATTACTCTGCCCGCAGCTTAGTCGTCAATGTAAGAATAATGAGTAAGTTACGATGAAAAGAATGTTAATTAACGCGACTCAGCAGGAAGAGTTGCGTGTCGCCCTTGTAGATGGGCAGCGTCTGTACGATCTGGATATCGAAAGTCCTGGACACGAACAGAAAAAAGCCAACATCTATAAAGGCAAAATTACCCGTATTGAACCGAGTCTGGAAGCTGCTTTTGTTGATTACGGCGCTGAACGTCACGGTTTCCTCCCGTTAAAAGAAATTGCCCGCGAATACTTCCCCGCTAGCTACAACTCCCATGGTCGTCCCAACATTAAAGACGTGTTGCGCGAAGGTCAGGAAGTCATTGTTCAGATCGATAAAGAAGAACGCGGCAATAAAGGTGCTGCGCTGACCACTTTTATCAGCCTGGCAGGTAGTTATCTGGTTCTGATGCCGAACAACCCGCGCGCGGGCGGCATCTCCCGTCGCATTGAAGGCGACGACCGTACCGAATTAAAAGAAGCGCTGGCAAGCCTGGAACTGCCTGATGGCATGGGGCTTATCGTGCGTACCGCAGGTGTCGGCAAATCTGCCGAAGCGCTGCAGTGGGACCTGAGTTTCCGCCTGAAGCACTGGGAAGCGATTCAAAAAGCCGCTGACAGCCGCCCTGCTCCGTTCCTGATCCATCAGGAAAGCAACGTTATCGTTCGCGCATTCCGTGACTATTTACGTCAGGACATCGGCGAAATCCTCATCGACAACCCGAAAGTTATGGAGATGGCGCGTCAGCACATCGCCGCGCTGGGTCGTCCGGATTTCAGCAGCAAAATCAAACTGTACACCGGTGAAATTCCGCTGTTCAGCCACTATCAAATCGAATCTCAAATTGAGTCCGCGTTCCAGCGCGAAGTGCGTCTGCCGTCCGGCGGCTCAATCGTTATCGACAGCACAGAAGCGCTGACCGCTATCGATATCAACTCCGCACGCGCGACCCGCGGCGGCGACATCGAAGAAACTGCGTTCAACACCAACCTTGAAGCAGCCGATGAAATTGCTCGTCAGCTGCGTCTGCGCGACCTCGGCGGCCTGATTGTAATCGACTTCATTGATATGACGCCGGTTCGTCACCAGCGTGCGGTTGAAAACCGTCTGCGTGAAGCCGTGCGCCAGGACAGAGCGCGTATTCAGATCAGCCATATTTCTCGCTTCGGCCTGCTGGAGATGTCCCGCCAGCGTCTGAGCCCGTCGCTGGGTGAATCCAGCCATCACGTATGCCCACGCTGCTCCGGCACGGGTACCGTACGTGATAACGAATCACTGTCGCTGTCTATTCTGCGTCTGATCGAAGAAGAAGCGCTGAAAGAAAATACGCAGGAAGTTCACGCTATTGTTCCTGTGCCGATCGCATCCTACCTGCTCAACGAAAAACGTACCGCGGTAAATGCCATCGAGACGCGTCAGAATGGCGTGCGCTGTGTGATTGTGCCAAACGATCAGATGGAAACCCCGCATTACTCCGTGCTGCGCGTACGCAAAGGGGAAGAAACACCAACCCTGAGCTATCTGCTGCCGAAACTGCATGAAGAAGCGATGGCATTGCCGACGGAAGAAGAGTTCGTCGAGCGTAAACAGCCAGAGCAGCCGGCATTGGCCACCTTTGCTATGCCAGAGGTGCCGCCAGCCCCTGCTTTGCAGGAACCTACTGCGAAGGCCGCCGCGCCTAAAGCCGCAGCAGCGACCGCGGCCGTCGCCGCACAGCCAGGTTTGATTAGCCGTTTCTTCAGCGCACTGAAGTCCATCTTCAGCGGTAGCGAAGAAGTGAAACCGGTTGAACAACCTGCGCCGAAAGCTGAAGAGAAAACCGATCGCCAGCAGGATCGTCGTAAACCGCGTCAGAACAATCGTCGCGACCGTAACGATCGTCGTGATAATCGCGACAACCGTGGCGAGCGTGATAACCGTAACGAGCGTTCAGAAAGCGGCGAAAACCGTGAAGATAACCGCCGTAACCGCCGTCAGTCGCAGCAGCAAAATGCGGAAGCGCGCGATAACCGCCAGCAGTCTACTGAGGTCGCCGACAAAGCGAAATCCGGTGATGACCAGCAGGCTCCGCGTCGCGAGCGCAACCGCCGTCGCAACGATGATAAGCGTCAGGCGCAGCAGGAAGTTAAAGAGCTGAACCTGGCAGAACAACCTGCGCAGGATAACGAGCAGGAAGAGCGCGTTCGTCAGCCTCAGACTCGCCGTAAACAGCGTCAGCTGACTCAGAAAGTTCGTTACACAGACAGCCCGGCTGTTGAAGCCGAAGTCGCTACTGCCGAGGTGGTCGCTGAAACGGCTGTCGCTCAACCAACTGAACAGCCCGTACCGGCACAGCGTACTGAACTGGCGAAAGTTGATCTCCCTGCCGTCGTTGCGACTGAGCAGGAAGACAACAGCGAAGCGCGTGACTCTAATGGTATGCCGCGTCGTTCCCGTCGCTCACCTCGCCATCTGCGCGTCAGTGGACAGCGTCGTCGTCGCTATCGTGACGAGCGTTACCCGGTTCAGTCGCCTATGCCGTTAACGGTTGCCTGCGCATCTCCAGAATTAGCGTCCGGTAAAGTCTGGATCCGCTACCCTGTTGCTCGTCCTCAGGATCAGCAGGTTGCAGAGCAGCGCGAGCAGGAAACGGTTCAGGGGCAAACTGCACCTGTCGCCGTAGAGCCTCAGGTTGCTGCAGCTGCCGTTGAGCATATTGTGAACGCCCCTGCGTCGGTTGAAACCGTACAGCCAGAGGTGGTCATTGCTGAACCTCAGGCTACCGTCGTTGAAACCACCCATCCGGAAGTCATCGCTACTCCGGTCGAGGAACAACCGCAAATTATCGCTGAATCTGACGCGTCTGTTGCTGAGGATACCGCGGCGAAAGCCGAACCTGTCGCTGAAATAGTGGCTGCGCCGGTTGTCGAAGAATCTGCGGAGGTTGTTATTTCTCAGCCTGAAGTGGCTGAAGAGATTGCCGAGGTTGTGGAAACAGCGCCAGTGGTTGAAGAAGTTGCCGCGCCGCAAGAGGTTGTTGCAGCACCTGTCGTCGAAGACGCAGTCGCTAAGGCTGAAGTTGTCGCAACCCGCGTTGACGCAGAACATCTTCACAGCCACGCGGCCGCCCCGATGACCCGTGCTCCGGCACCAGAGTATGTGCCTGAAGCGCCGCGTCATAGTGACTGGCAACGCCCGGAATTCACCTTTGAAGGTAAAGGTGCCGCAGGTGGACACAGCGCCACGCACCAGGCGACTGCGCCAGCAACGCGCCCGCAGCCCGTTGAGTAAGTAATAATCAACATCAAAGCCGACCTTCGGGTCGGCTTTTTTTTATCTCTGCTCTACACACTGACAAACTGAGAAGGCGTGGTTACGCTGGCAATCTTTAGCGGTGCTATTGCGCGGGTAATAAGATTAACGGGGAATCTGTCGCTGAGAAAATAACAGTGGCCTAAAAAAATGCCCGCTCCGGGGTGTTAAAGGAGCGGGCAGACAAACATATCCAGTTTCAAGATATGTTCAAAGTGTGTTACCGGTTCAGCTGAAATAGCGACATTCCCTGCATATCGGTAAACGTTTTGTACGATGCCTGCAGTGCGGCCTGCTGCATCACGTAGGACGAAATCGCTGCGTTCCAGTCAACATCCACCAGATTGCTCATCTGCTGAGTCTGGCCCAATGCGCGATCGGCGCCCAGTGAATCCAGTGAACTTAACTCGCTGAGCTGAGTCCCTAATTCTGCACGAACAGAAAGCACGTTATTCAGTGAATTTTTCAGGCCACGACTGGTTTTATCAATGGCTGCAGAGGCGGTAGCTTTTGCCGCGTCATTGCCCTCAATCGGGGTTTTGAGCGCATCAATAGCGGTATCCAGCATTTTGAACAGGTTCTTTTCCTGAGTACCGCCGCCTGGTTCCGGTACGGCATTGCTGGTCAGATTAACAAATACTTTATCGCCAGTATGACCAATAACCATGGTACGGGAGGCATCGACCTGCTGGGTCACATTTGTTGTACCGCCGCTGTAAGCGCCATCTGCCTGAGCAAACGGTGCAGATTCTGTTTTGTATCCACCAAAAATATAGCGCCCATTACCGTCGGTGCTGTTCGCCAGGTTCATCAGTTGATCGCGGATCCCCTGCAGGTCGGTGGCCAGCGATGCACGGTCGTCATCGCTTAACGTGCCGTTCGCGGCATAGACAATTTTTTCCTGCGCGGTCTGAATTGCCGTCGTTACCTGACTCAGTACGTTCTCTTCCAGCGACACTTTTTGCGTCGCAAATGAACGCGCCAGCGTATATTGGCTGTTCTGCGCCTGTGCTTGAGAAAGCACCACGGCCTGCGAGGCGGCGATCGGATCGTCAGATGGGTTGATCACACGTTTGCCCGTTGACATCTGCTCGCCGAACTTCATCCATTCAGCCTGAGAGTTAGTGATGCCACGCATATTCTGCTGGTACATCATCTGGGTGCTGATACGCATTGTGTCCCTCTCCCTTAGCGAATATTAATCAGTGCATCAAACAGCGCATTTGCAGTTTGCAGCACTTGCGCGTTAGCCAGGTAATACTGTTGGTAGCGCTGTAAGTTACCGTATTCTTCGTCGAGGTTGACGCCGGAAATAGACTGCTGCTGCTTATAAAGCTGCGTTACCACGTTGTTCTGGGTAATGGCGCTGGTTTTCAGCGTCGCGGTTTTGTTCCCGACATCGCTTACCAGCGTGGCATAGGCATCGTTGAAGGTCTTATTACCCACGGTAGCTTTGGTCTGCAGATCCAGCAGTTTCTGACCGTTACGGTTATCGCTTTTTCCCTTATCAATATCCGGGTCCGGATCATTTTTTGAGACCTGGGCCATGGCGATTTTCGACTCATCGGTCACCATGACTTTCATATCAACAACGGCGTTACTGACAGGTTTCACTGTGAAGCTGTCATTTGCTTTTGCGCCAGTATTTACGGTGATTTCCATCCCGTCAAAGGACATCTTCCCACCGGTAACGGTAGCTTTGAAGCTGGTATTATCCGCCAGGCGAGTAACCTGCCAGTCCGTCCCGTCATAAACGATTTTATAATCGGTCGCCTGTACAGCAGAGCTGTCGGTAATCTTCGCGCTTAACGATCCTGTTCCTGTATTTTTAGCGTTGTTGAATACTGCCGGGCTACCGATAGCAAAGAAATCCTTACCCTGATCGCCGTTCGCGTCAAAACCCTCTTTATGCTGGGTGTTAAACGCATCGGCAAACGCCAACGCCAGTTGGCCCAGCGTGTTACGCGTCTGGTCAAGCTCTTGAGAACGGAAGGTCAACAGCCCGCCCAGTGAACCGGTATTCAACAGTTTTTCGGGAATTTCAACCTCGCCGGCAACCCCGTCGACGTAGGCTACTGTGGTTCGATTGGGATCATCACTGGAGGGCACAGCCGCCAGCTGGCGTGCATTGCTGCCCTGCACCAGTGAATAACCGTTCGCCATGGTTATGTTGTAAGTCCCGCCGTCCTGAACGCTGACTTCAACACCGACAATCTGGTTCAGTTCACTGACCAGTTGGTCGCGCTGGTCGAGTAAATCGTTAGGCGATGCGCCCGCGCCGACGCCGGTCAGACGGGAAATCTGATCGTTGAGGCTGGCAATCTGTTTTGAATAGTTGTTGATCTGGTCAACGCTGGCCTTGATCGCAGTATTAACCTGCTTGTCTTGATCACGCAGATACTGGTCGGTTGTTCTGAACTGGTTGACTAAACCATCAGCTTTACCGATCAGCGCCTGGCGCGCCGCCGGGTCTTCCGCGTTACTGACAAGCGTTTGCAGGCTGGTAAAAAAGTCCTGCATTGAGGTCGAAATGGAACTGGTTTTGCTGGAGAGCAGATTGTCGATTTTCGACATTTGTTCATAGCGCGTTGTCAGGCCGCTGCTTTGGTTCTGCGCGGCACGTAACTGATTCGTGATAAAGGAGTCATACTCGCGCTGTACGCCAGAAACATAGACGCCATTGCCAACCCAGCCCCCCGCACCCAGCGTGCTGTTCGCTTGCGCCATAATTGTCGTTTGACGGGTGTATCCGGCAACGTTATAGCTGGAGATGTTATTACTGGCAGAATTCAACGCAGCCTGCGCTGCGGCGAGTCCACTCATCGCGTTATTAATCAAGCTGGACATGGAGGTTCCTTGTAATCCTTCAATACTCGTTATTATCGGCAGCAGGTTGGTAGACTTGAGCTATTTAAAAGAGATTATCGATATTCGTACTGTAGGTTTTGCTCACTTTTTCGCTCATCGATTTCAACTGCTGGATCATGCTGGTTAATTTACGCGCATAGTTAGGGTCAGTCGCGTAACCGGCATTCTGCAAAGCCTGTGCCCCCTGCTCGGCGGTAGCAGCGGCGGTTACCGCCGCATAGCGCGGGTTACGCGATATCAGACCGACATAATCCGACAGTGCCTCAAGGTAAGAGCTATAGACGCGGAATCGGGCTTTCACCTTTTTCGCCTCGCCGTTTTCATATTCGGTGGTGGTGATTTCGGTGGTTGGGCCTTTCCAGCTTCCCGAAGCCTTCACGCCAAAAATGTTAAAGCTCGGTTCACCGTTCTCACGGCGGATTTGTCGCTGCCCCCATCCGGACTCCAGCGCCGCCTGCGCCAGAATCAGATGATGCGGAACCCCGCTTTGCTGACTTGCCAGCTTAGCCGGCAGCGATAGCTGGGCGAGGAAGTCTTTGCTGTCACCTGACGGCGGCTCATCATTGCTTTCCGTCGCGCGGGGAATGGCTTTACGGACCAGTTGCGTCAGCGCCTGGTTTTGATAGCTGGTCACCGTTTCCAGAGAGAACTTCATTGGCACCTGCGGCGCATCGTCTGCGGGTTGCGCCTGACCTTCGGTCATCTGCTTAACCATCATTTCAGCCAGTCCCAGACCTTTGCCTGCGGTCATCTGCTGCGCAATTTGTTGGTCATACATGCTGGTATACAAACGTGTTGAATCACTGCTAAAAACACCATCTTTCGGCAGTGCTTCACGCATACTTTTCAGCATCATTTGTACGAACATCCCTTCAACCTGACGGGCAACCGGGCGGATATTCGCCGCCGGGTCCTGACCCGCTTTCGCTTTCAGTTCGTTCAGTGATTGCGCATCCCAGGCGGCACTGGTCAGCAGTTTGCTGTCACCAATCATTAGATGATTTCCAGTTTGGCGCGTAAGCATCCCGCGCTCTGCATCGATTGCAGAATGGACATCAGATCCATCGGCGTTGCCCCTAGCGCATTAAGCGCACGCACAACATTGTTCAGGTTGGCGCTGGAACGCACGCTTTGCAGCGAACCGCCGCTCTGGCGCAGATCGATCTGGGTTTGAGGTGTCACCACGGTCTGTCCACCGCCAAACGGTGTATCCGGCTGGCTGACGTTCGCCTGGCGGTTTACCGTTATCGACAAGTTGCCTTGCGCGACGGCACAGCTATCCAGCGTGACTTCACGGTTCATGACAACGGATCCGGTGCGCGAGTTGATAATCACTTTCGCATCCTGCGGCGTGACATTCACCTCCATATTCTGGATGTCAGCAAGGAAACGCACCTGCGAACTGTTGCCGCTTGGCACGCGTACCTGAATCGTCCGGGCGTCCAGCGCAGTGGCGCTACCAAAGCCGCGCGAACGGTTAATGGTGTCGGTTATCTGCTGCGCCATAGTGAAATCTTCATTATTGAGCTGCAGATTAATGGTGTTACCGCCGCCGAACTGGCTGGGTAATTCACGTTCGATGGTCGCGCCGTTGGTAATACGTCCGCCATTGAGCTGGTTTACCTGCACGCTGCTGCCACCCGCAGCCGCGCCTGCACCGCCTACCAGAATATTCCCCTGCGCCAGCGCATATACCTGGCTATCGACCCCTTTCAGCGGGGTCATCAGCAACGTTCCGCCGCGCAGGCTTTTGGCGTTCCCCATGGAAGAGACCACCACGTCAATGGTTTGCCCCTGACGACCAAAGGCCGGGAATTGCGCGGTCACCATCACCGCCGCCACGTTTTTCAGTTGCATATTGGTGCCGGTTGGCACGGTAATTCCCAACTGCGAAAGCATGTTGTTGAGCGTTTGCGTAGTAAACGGCGTCTGGGTAGTCTGGTCACCCGTGCCATCCAAACCGACCACCAGCCCATAACCGATCAACGAGTTTTCCCGCACGCCCTGAACGCTGGTCAGGTCACGAATACGGTCGGCATGCGCAAAGGTGGTTATCAGCACCAGTACCATTCCAACTAAAGATTTAAACACTGGCTACCTCGCTTACATCGGCGACAAGTTAAGGAAGAAACGCTGCAACCAGCCCATATTCTGCGCTTCATTGATGTAGCCGTTGCCGACATACTCAATACGTGCGTCCGCAACCTGAGTTGACGGTACGGAGTTGCTGCCACTGATGGTGCGCGGGTTAACGACCCCGGAGAAGCGAATGAATTCAGTGCCCTGATTAATGGCGATCTGTTTTTCACCCACAACATGTAAGTTGCCATTCACCAGTACCTGATCGACCGTTACGGTCAGGGTACCGCTGAAGGTATTTCTGGCGTTCGCGCCGCCTTTACCGTTAAAGGAGTTACCGCCTGAAGCTTCTACGTCAGCACGCTCATTGCCAAACAGTCCTTGCAAATAACGCGGTACGGTATCAAAACCAAAGTTGGTCTTGCCGTCACGGCTTGCATTAGCCGAAGAACTTTTGCTCGCGCTGACGTTTTCCTGCAATACGATGGTCAACGTATCGCCAATATTGCGCGGACGGCGGTCTTCGAATAGCGGCTGATAACCGTAGTTAATCGGTTGGGCCGACTGGAAGATTGATCCATTCGCCACTGGCGTCGGGCCAGGAACAGGCTGGGCAGACGTTGCGCCCTGCACGAGGGGCGTGGCCGGGATCCAGGCGCATCCTGTCAGTGAAACTACCAACAGGGCTAAAATTGGGTATGGGTGAAGCGCGTATTTTCGCATTGCGGTCATCTTCAAAATCAGTGTGCCGGTGAGGCTTTCACCCCACCGGGCCACACTTTAGAGTTGCGTCAGTTTTTGCAGCATCTGATCGGTGGTCGATACCGCTTTACTGTTGATTTCGTAAGCGCGCTGAACCTGGATCATGTTAACCAGCTCTTCCGCCACGTTGACGTTAGAGGTTTCAACATAACCCTGGTACAGCAGACCCGCGCCGTTCAGCCCCGGAGTGCTCTCATTCGGCGCACCGGATGACTGCGTTTCGGTGTACAGATTCTCACCAATGCTTTCCAGACCGGTATCGTTCATAAAAGTAGTCAGGTTAAGCTGCCCAACCTGAACCGGTGCTGCCTGGCCCTGCTGGGTTACGCTGACGATACCGTCGCGTCCAATGGTGATACTAAGCGAGTTAGCCGGGATGGTGATAGCCGGCTGAACCTGAAAACCACCCGCAGTCACCAGTTGACCGTTCTGATCCACCTGGAAAGAACCGTCACGGGTGTAGGCGGACGTGCCATCAGGCAGCATGACCTGGAAAAAGCCCTGCCCTTTAATCGCCACATCTTTACTGTTGTTGGTCTGCGACAGGTTCCCCTGGCTGTGTAAACGCTCGGTCGCGACCGGGCGCACACCGGTACCAATCTGCAAACCAGACGGCAGTGTGGTTTGTTCAGAAGACTGTGCGCCAGGCTGGCGAATCGTCTGGTACAACAGATCTTCAAAAACGGCACGTTGACGCTTAAATCCGTTGGTGCTGACGTTTGCCAGGTTGTTGGCAATCACATCCATGTTGGTTTGCTGCGCATCCAGGCCGGTTTTGGCGATCCACAATGAACTGATCATAAAATGTCCTGTATTAACTCATCGACAGCAGTTGGTTGGCGCGACCCGCGTTATCATCCACGCTACTGATAATCTTCATTTGCATTTCGAAACGACGGGCGTTGGCGATCATGTCACTCATCGCGGCTACCGGCTTAACGTTACTGCCTTCCAGCACACCCGACATAACGCGAATGCTGGGGTCGGCCTGTAACGTAGCGCCACGGGTAGCCTGCGCGGCCTGGGTCAGACGGAACATACCGTCATCGCCACGTTGCACTTCACTCCCCGTGGCCTTCACCAGTTTCAGTCGCCCAACTGGCGCAACGGTGTTAGCCGGATCGCCAGGGTTGAGCGCCGAGATCGTGCCGTCTGCCGCAATGGTGACTTCTGAACCTTCCGGTACGGCTATTGGTCCGGCTTCGCCAATCACCGGGTGTCCCTGAATGGTCAGTTCCCCCGTAGGGCTTACCTGAATGGCGCCATTTCGGGTATATCCTTCGCTACCGTCCGCGGTCTGCACGGCCAACCAGCCATCTTGTTGCAGCGCCACGTCCAGCGGACGTGAGGTATAGTCCATCTGACCCGGCGTCATATCGGCCCCCGGCGTGGAGGCCACCACCAGCGTACGCGTCGGTAAAGACAATCCTTCAACGGGAACCGCGCGCAGCGCATTGAGTTGCGCACGAAAACCCGGCGTTGAGGCGTTTGCCAGGTTGCTGGCCGTCACCGCTTGTTGATTCAGCGTCTGACTGGCCGCGCCCATGGCGGTATAAATTGCGTGATCCATTAAGCCATCCCGTCAGGCGCTTAGCGCAGGTTGACCAGCGTGTTGAGGATCTGGTCCTGGGTTTTGATGGTCTGCGCGTTCGACTGATAGTTACGCTGGGCGACGATCATATTCACCAGTTCTTTACTCAAATCCACGTTTGATGCTTCCAGCGCGCCGTTGGTCAGCTTGCCGAAGTTACCCTCGCCTGCAGTACCCAGCAGCGCCACGCCGGAAGACTGAGTGGCTGCCCAGACGTTGTCACCCTGAGAAGCCAGACCTTCGTTGTTGGCAAAGTTTGCCAGCACGATCTGCCCCAGAACCTGTTGCTGTTCGTTGGAGTAGTTACCGACCACAGTACCGTCATTGTTAATCTGGTAGCTCACCAGGTCGCCCGGCTTGTAGCCATTCTGATTCGTGGCAACGATGTTGTTGGCGCCAGTGTTCTGCTGCATGGAATTGAGGAAGCTCAGGGAGAAGTTCGCCGGAACTGCGCCATTGATCGTACCGGTCGTTATCTGAATTTGCGGTTGGGCATTAGCTGGGCCTTCAACGGGGATTTTTGGTCCAGTCGGATCTGCTGGATCTACTGGCACAGTCCCTGGAACATAATTGTTCACTGAGGTCAGCGTACCGTTAGCACTAAAGTTCATCACCGCATTCTTGTTGGCAACTGAACCCGCAACGCTGGAGTCCTGGGTGTAGACATCCCATTTGTTCGGGCCTGTTTTGACATAAAAAATATTCATGTCGTGGGCGTTACCCTGGCTATCGAAAACGGTAACTGAGCCTTTTTTGTTGTAGGAATCCGCATCGCTGGGATTAAACGGGGTCTTCGTTGGCACCTTGTCAGTGGAGTTCAGGTTGATCTGCATTGACGCAGTCGTGGTGGTTTTAGCCGCCATCAGCGTATTCGGGATAGTGATCGGCGCCGGGTTAGCACCTTGCTGTATCGTTGGCGGTGTACCGGTAGCCGGATAGCCCGTCAGTTGTAGCCCCTGCATGTTGACGATATTGCGGTTTTCATCGAGCTTGAACTGACCGTTACGGCTGTAGAAAACGGAACCGTTGCTGTCTACCATGCGGAAAAAACCGTTCTGGCTGATAGCGACATCCAGCCCGCGACCAGTGTTGGTCGTGGTACCGTCGGTAAAGTCCTGGGTAATGCCCGCAACTTTAACGCCCAGACCCACTTTAGAACCGGCGAACATATCGGCAAAAGAGGCCGTACCGGATTTAAAACCATAGGTGGCGGAGTTGGCGATGTTGTTACCAATGACATCGAGGTTGGTCGCTGCAGCGTTCAGACCGCTGACCGCTTGTGAAAAGGCCATGACTTACTCCTGATAAGTGTGAAGGCTTAAATGATCTGCCGTACTTCGTCGAGGGTGGTGGTTCCATAGGTGCCCAGATCCAGCGTATTACCGCCGTTACTGCGAATAACGCCCTGCACCAGCGCAAACTGAAGCGGCTGAGCCACCAGTTGTGTTCCGCCATTACTGGCAGCAATTGACACGTTGTAAGAACCGCTTGGCGCATCCGTGCCATCGGTCATGGTGCCGTCCCAGGTAAAGGTATGAACGCCCGCTTTCAACCCACCAATATCAATGGTGCGTACCACCTTGCCGTCTTTATCGGTAATGGTTGCGGTAACCTTATCTGCCGGTTGCTGCAGTTCAACGCCAAACGGCGTGGTAGTGGTTTTTGCGCCCTCTTCCGTACCTTTACCGGTCAGGATGGTGGTGCCTGGGATCATGACACCGTGGCCAATCAGCGTACTGGCCTGCAGCGACTGACTGTTGTCGATCTGCCCGGAGATCGATCCCAGCGTGGTGTTCAGTTTCTCAATTCCGCTCACGGTACTGATTTGCGCCAACTGGGTGGTCAGTTCGTTGTTTTGCAGCGGGTTGGTTGGATCCTGGTTTTTCAGCTGTGCAACCAGCAGCGTAAGGAAGCTGCTTTGCAGGTCCGCGGCGTTGCTGCCCGTCAGCGAACTCTTCCCCGTTGCGTCATTCACACCCGTCGTGCTCGGGTCATTCATTTTTACAGCAATAGACATGTGCGCCTCCTTTTACTGGCCTAGCGTCAGCGTTTTGAGCATCAAGCTTTTCACCGTATTGAGCACTTCAACGTTTGCCTGGTAGCTACGCGAGGCTGACATGGTGTTGACCATTTCGCCGACGACGTCCACATTCGGCATTTTTACGTAACCGTTCGCATCGGCCAGCGGATTACCGGGTTCATAAACCAGCTTATCTGGCGCCTGGCTTTCAATGACGTCAGCGACTTTTACGCCACCGGTTGCCGCACCTGGCGCGGCATCTACCTGAAAAACAACCTGCTTCGCGCGATAGGGCTGACCGTCAGGTCCGGTGACGCTATCCGCATTCGCCATGTTGCTGGCCGCCACGTTCAGGCGCTTAGACTGAGCCGTCAGCGCAGAGCCTGCGATATCAAAAATATTTAACAGCGCCACGAATTAGTTCCCTCCTTGCAGCACGTTCATCATGCCTTTGATTTGTCCACCCAACGCGGTCAGCCCCATTTGATACTTGAGGCTGTTGTCTGCAAATTGCGTACGCTCCCGGTCCATATCTACCGTGTTGCCATCGAGAGACGGCTGATCAGGAATGCGGTAGAGCAGTTCCGTAGAGGGAGCGGAAACGGTCTGGGCCGGAATGTGTTGTGCAGAGGTCAGCGTCAACGAGACACCGCCGGTTTCTTCCCGTCCCCGCACCATGACTTTTTTTAATTCACTGGCGAAATCCAGGTCGCGCGCCTGATACCCCGGCGTGTCGGCATTGGCTATGTTGGCCGCCAATACTTCCTGGCGTTGGGCGCGCAAATTCAGCGCTTCCTGTTGAAAACGTAAGGCGGCGTCGAGCTTATCGAGCATATCTCCTCCGCAAATGACAAAATTCAGCCGACAGCTTAAATCCCATTACGCGCGCGTTATCGCCGGAATAAACGCAAAATGCGTCGCTATTTGTTGCGTTGATGACTGCGTCACACAGGTAGAATCCTGTCACTACCTGAAAAAGCGCGAGGTTTTGATGCAAACGTTTAAACGTGGAGTCGTCGTGGCAGCACTGCTGTTCAGTCCTATGACGCTGGCGCAAGACCTGAATTCACAGCTGACGGCATGGTTTTCACAGCGTCTGGCCGGATTTAGCGATGAGGTCGTCGTTACTATCCGAACGTCGCCAAACTTATTGCCGAGCTGCGAACAACCAGCATTAAGCGTGTCCGGGAGTGCAAAATTGTGGGGTAATGTGAACGTGCTGGCGCGCTGCGCCAACGAGAAACGTTATCTGCAGGTGAACGTGCAGGCCACGGGAAACTACGTTGTTGCCGCCGCGCCCGTCGCTCGGGGTAGCGCCCTGACTTCGGCCAGCGTAACGCTAAAACGAGGTCGACTGGACCAACTCCCTCCGCGCGCCGTGCTGGATATGAATCAGGTGCAGGATGCCGTAAGCTTGCGCGATCTGGTGCCAGGTCAGCCGATACAGCTTTCCATGTTGCGCCAGGCATGGCGAATCAAGGCCGGTCAGCGCGTCCTGGTTATTGCCAACGGAGATGGCTTTCGGGTGAATGCCGAAGGTAAAGCGCTGAACAATGCCGCCGTCGCCCAGAATGCCCGAGTACGGATGATTTCAGGCCAGGTGGTGAGCGGTGTCGTCGATTCTGATGGGAATATTCTTATTAACCTATAATAGGTTAAAGATTTTTTAGCGTGTGCCGATAGATAAACAACCAATGATTACAGCGGGCCGCTATAGCGTAACCCCTCGATGAGGATAAACAAAATGAGCATTGATCGTACCTCACCATTGAAGCCAGTAAGTACCGTTCAGCCACGTGAAACCAGCGATGCGCCGGTACAAAAAACGCGGAAGGAAAAAACCACCGCCACCACCAGCACCAGCGTCATGCTGAGCGACGCCCAGGCCAAACTGATGCAGCCCGGCACCAATGACATCAATATGGAACGCGTGGAAGCACTCAAAACCGCAATCCGTAATGGCGAGCTGAAAATGGACACCGGAAAAATTGCCGACTCGCTGATCCGCGAGGCGCAGAGCTACCTACAGAGTAAATAAAGTATGACTCGTTTGTCAGAAATACTTGACCAGATGACGACCGTCCTCAATGACCTGAAAACGGTAATGGATGCTGAACAGCAGCAGCTTTCCGCAGGATATATTAACGGCAGCCAGCTACAGCGTATTACAGAAGAAAAAAGCTCTTTGCTGGCAACCCTTGATTATCTGGAGCAGCAGCGCCGTCTGGAGCATGACGCCACGCGCAGCGCCAATGATGAAATTGCCGAGCGTTGGCAGACCATTACCCGAAAAACACAGGACCTACGCGAACTCAACCAGCACAACGGTTGGCTGCTGGAAGGGCAGATCGAGCGCAATCAACAAGCGATTCAAGTGCTGAAACCGCACCAGGAACCGGCGCTGTATGGCGCAAACGGTCAAACCTCTGCTGCGCACCGCGGCGGGAAAAAATTCTCTATCTGATGCTAGCCTGATAACGTTTTGCTTATCAGGCCTACGCGTTTTGTAGGCCGGATACGGCGTCATGCCGCCATCCGGCATTAATCTGTTACGCCGTCCGGCGCACAAACTCTTTCACTTTAAAGCCCAGCACCGCGAGCGCAGCGAAGTAAGCAGCAATACCGGCCACCACAACGGCCATCAGACGCAGCAGACGCCATAACATCGTTCCCTGCGACCAGTCCGGCATGATGTAGAGCATCCCAACCAGCGCCGCCGACATCACCAGCACAGAAATCACCAGTCGCGCCAGGAACCAGGCCCAACCCGGTTGTGGGGTGAAAATTTTCTGTTTCCGCAGTTGCCAGTACAGCAGTGAAGCGTTCAGACACGCCGCCAGACCAATCGACAGCGACAGCCCGGCATGTTTCAGCGGCCCAATAAATGCCAGGTTCATTACCTGGGTCATAATCAGCGTGACAATGGCAATCTTGACTGGCGTTTTAATATCCTGGCGCGAATAAAAACCTGGGGCCAACACTTTCACCACGATCAAGCCAATCAAACCTACCGAGTATGCCACCAGCGCGCGCTGCGTCATCGCTGCGTCAAAGGCGGTAAATTTACCGTACTGGAACAGAGAAACCGTCAGCGGTTTGGCCAGAATCCCCAACGCCACGGCGCTCGGTAATGCCAACAGAAAACACAAACGCAGGCCCCAGTCCATCAGACGGCAATACTCATCATGATTACCGCTGGAAAAACTTTTGGACAGCGAGGGCAGCAGGATAGTCCCCAACGCGACGCCAAGTACGCCAGACGGAAACTCCATCAGACGGTCAGCATAATACATCCATGACACTGAGCCAGAGGCCAGAAACGAAGCGAAAATCGTATTGATGATCAATGAAATCTGGCTGACAGATACCCCAAGGATCGCCGGGCCCATTTGCTTGACGACGCGCATCGCCCCCGCATCACGGAAGTTCACGCGCGGCAGCACCAGCATGCCAATTTTCTTCAGGTGCGGAAGCTGGTAAATCAGCTGCAGCACGCCGCCAACGGTAACGGCCCACGCCAGCGCCAGCACCGGAGGGTGAAAATAAGGCGCAGCAAACAGCGCGAAACCGATCATGCTGATATTCAGAAAGGTCGGCGCAAACGCCGGAATGGAAAAGCGATTCCAGGTATTCAGGATCGCACCCACCAGCGAAGCCAGTGAGATCAGCAGAATATACGGAAAGGTGATCCGTAGCAGTTGAGTGGTCAGCGCAAATTTGTCCGCTGTGTCGGCAAACCCAGGCGCGGTGACTAAAATCACCCACGGGGCAGCCAGCATCCCGGCGACCGTCACCACGGCCAGCGCCAGAGTCAACAGCCCGGAAACGTAAGAGACAAAGACGCGGGTCGCATCCTCACCCTGCTTACTTTTATATTCGGCAAGAATAGGCACAAACGCCTGCGAAAAAGCGCCCTCAGCAAAGATTCGGCGCAGCAGGTTAGGAAGTTTGAATGCCACAAAAAAGGCATCAGTCGCCATCCCTGCGCCAAAGATTCTGGCGACAATCGCATCACGCGCAAAACCCAGCACACGTGAAAACATCGTCATCGAGCTGACGGCTGCCAGCGACTTTAATAAATTCATCTATGTTGTATTCCAGACTCTGAGGCAAAACCCCGACAAACCTGCCCGTAGGTCGGATAAGGCATGATCGCCGCCATCCGGCACTTTTGCTGTGCCTGATGGCGACGCCGTAGCGTCTTATCAGGCCGACAAACCAGCCTATGGTTGAAAAGAGGTGTTATTTTTGAGTTGGCATATAGTACCTGGATTACAATGAATTACTACCGCCAGATGTTACAGGGGGTTATTCAGCCATCGCCTCCCGCCACAGCTTTTCGACAACGCGCTGGGCCAGGAGCGCCTGCTCACCTGCCGTCTGGGGAACCGTCTGATTTTGCACGCACTCAATGAAATGACGTGCGCATCCGGCAAAACCACGCTGTTCCAGGGTAGTTTGCCAGCCTGCTACCGGCTTGTGCACCACACCTTGCCCGCGCTCTTCCCGCCATTCCCGCATATCCGTGACGTCAATCAGGCCACCATCCGTCACCGCCTGCACGCTCTCGCGCTGGCTACCGGCGCGGCGGTGCATACTGGTCGTTATCTGCATTTGCCCGGCAGAAAAATGGTGCTCCGCATAGAGCATCGCGCCGGAGTCATTGGTTAACAGCGTACCGTTATTTAACTGCGCTTTCTCTCCCGCCAGCCACAATGCGGTATCGACAACGTGCAGGTAGTCGTCCAGCAGAGTGAAGCGCAGATCGTGCGGCCCGACGCTGTCCGTCCGGTGCTTATCCATGCGTACGGACGCCGCATTGCCCAACTGGGATTTGAGATCCTGATACAGCGGCGCAAATCGACGGTTAAACCCCACCATCAGCGTCAGCTTTTTCCTCTCGGCCAGCTCCACCAATTGTTCAGCCTCGCGCAGGTTTTCCGCCAGCGGTTTATCCACGCACACGTGAACCCCGGCATTCAGCAGTTCGCTGACCACCGCATAGTGCGTTGCGGTACTGGAATGGACGAAAACCGCATCGCAGGTTTGCGCCAGATTAACCAGTGAATCAACGTAAGGTATCCGCCAGGCATCACAGATACGCTGCGCTTTTTCACGCGAAGGGGAAAATGCCCCTTCCAGCGTCCAGTCAGCACTAGCGCCCAGCACGGGCAGCCAGGCCTTTTGCGCAATCCCGCCGAGCCCGACAACGCCGATACGTAATTTATTCACATTAGTCTCCCAGGTGCGCCAGCAAGGAATCAAGCCGCTGCTTAAGCTCCGCGACGTCTGTTTCCAGCGCTTCAACGCGCGCCTGTAGATCGCCCGAAGCTGCCGGAAGTTCATCTGTGGTGGCCATCGCTTCATCAACGTCACCGCAAAACAGGTGCATATAACGGCTTTCACGTTTGCCCGGCTCACGCGCCAGGCGAACGACATAAGGACCATCTTCCCGGGTTGCCAGTTTCTCCAGTGTCGACTCTACTTCGGCCATGTCGCTGAATTCGTACATCCGGGAGGCGCGGCTACGCAGTTCACCAGGTGTTTGAGCGCCGCGCAGCAACAGCGTGGTAATGAGCGCGACTTCCCCCGCGCTGAGCTTAAGATTACCAAACTCAGAGTTGCAGAAACGCTGCTCATATTTCGTGACGCGATTACCAAAGCCACTCACCGTACGCAAGAAATGCCGTTTCACCAGGTTATCAAGCTGATCCTGCACGTCGGATTCCGACAGGTTCATCACGGGTTCACGATTCGTTTTTTGATTGCAGGCGGTTACGACTCCGTTAACGGAGAGCGGATACTGTTCAGGTGTAGTCACTTGTTTTTCTAATAAACAGCCAATCACCCGTGCTTCAGTGGCGGTTAATTCGTATTTCATCGTCTTCTCCATTAATCATGGCTGCATCTGAAACTTAGCGGCCGGGGGTCCATTCTGATGTGGTCAACGCCGTCAGCACGTGATCGCGCCACTGCCCGTCAATCAGCAGGTAGTCTTTGGCATACCCTTCTTTTTCAAAACCCAGTCGCGCCAGCAGGTCACCGCTGCGTTTATTATGTGGCATGTAGTTAGCCATAATGCGGTGAATATGCTGCGTGCGCTGCATATAGCGGATGGCCGAGGTTAAGGCTTCATACATCAGCCCCTGCCCCTGCCACTTCTGCGCAATGGAGTAACCGAGATAACAGGCGTGGAAAGATCCCCGCACGACGTTCGAGAAGTTCGCGACGCCAATAATCTCTTTTTCTTCCGGATCGAGCAGCGCAAAGTAATAAGCGGTGCCCTGTTTATGAAACTCAGAGATCATGCTCAGACGCGCCTGCCAGCCTGACGGATAACAGTGGCTTTCATCGCGAATAGGCTCCCAGGGTTTTAAGAAATGACGATTTTCTGCGTAATAATCTGCCAGACGCCAGGCATCACGCTCATGCACTAAACGCACGACCAGGCGGTCCGTGGTTAAGCGCACTTTTGGCACGTTACTGCGATAGCCAAACATTCTATACCTACTCCTTCCCGTAACGTCTTCAATACGCTATTCGCATTACTATACCTGCGCAAATACGCCCTGTGAAAAGAGCAAAATGCCATTTTTTGAATTATTCACACATTTTGATGAAAACTCTCTATCAAGACGGACTTTTGATAAAAAAATATTGTCCCGCGAAGGGTGGGAAAAGCGATGACGACACCGCAGAATAGGAGGTGCTTATCTTTTAAACTCTATCCAGAGTGACGAGTTTTTCCCTGGAGGGGAAATGTCGCAAGTCTCGCAGGCAAGGAACCTGGGTAAATACTTCCTTCTTATCGATAACATGCTGGTCGTGCTGGGTTTCTTCGTCGTTTTCCCGCTGATCTCAATTCGTTTCGTCGATCAAATGGGCTGGGCCGCCGTGATGGTCGGTATCGCGCTTGGATTACGTCAATTTATCCAGCAAGGTTTAGGTATCTTCGGCGGTGCTATTGCTGACCGTTTCGGGGCAAAACCGATGATCGTCACCGGCATGCTGATGCGCGCTGCCGGATTCGCCACCATGGGCATTGCCCATGAACCGTGGCTGCTATGGTTTTCCTGCTTTCTTTCCGGGCTGGGCGGCACGTTGTTCGACCCTCCCCGCTCGGCGCTGGTGGTCAAACTGATCCGTCCGGAAAAGCGCGGGCGTTTTTTCTCTATTCTGATGATGCAGGATAGCGCCGGGGCCGTGGTTGGCGCGTTGCTCGGCAGTTGGTTATTGCAATACGATTTCCGTCTGGTGTGTGCCACTGGCGCAATTTTGTTCGTTCTGTGCGCGGCGTTTAACGCCTGGCTACTTCCGGCATGGAAGCTGTCGACGGTGAAAATTCCGGTGCGCGAAGGAATGAGCCATGTGATGCATGACAAGCGGTTTGTCACTTATGTGCTGACGCTGGCGGGCTATTACATGCTGGCGGTGCAAGTGATGCTGATGCTGCCAATAATGGTAAACGACATCGCTGGCTCACCGGCCGCTGTGAAATGGATGTATGCCATCGAGGCGTGCCTCTCTTTAACGTTGCTCTACCCGATTGCCCGCTGGAGTGAAAAACGCTTTCGCCTTGAGCATCGCCTGATGGCCGGTCTGCTGGTGATGTCTTTAAGCATGATGCCCATCGGCCTGGTCGGGAATTTGCAGCAGTTGTTCACCCTGATTTGCACGTTCTATATTGGCTCAATCATCGCCGAACCGGCGCGTGAAACCCTGAGCGCCTCGCTGGCGAATGCACGTGCCCGGGGAAGCTATATGGGTTTCAGTCGACTGGGACTCGCCATCGGCGGCGCCATTGGTTATATCGGCGGCGGCTGGCTGTTTGACATGGGTAAAGCCCTGGCACAACCGGAGCTGCCCTGGATGATGCTCGGCATTATCGGCTTCATCACTTTCCTGGCGCTGGGGTGGCAATTCAGTCTCAAACGCCCAACGCGTGGTATGCTGGAGCCTGACGCCTGATAGCCAATCTGGTGTACGCGCATTTTTCAGTTTTTTCTGCTGTTACCCGCAGCGCTGGTGCTCGATGATGCTTTGTGTCACGATTACACCACAAGCATCATGTTGAGGAACCCCATGAAAAAGTTTTTTTTTGCCGCTGCACTAATTGTCAGCGGCCTGTTGGTTGGTTGTAATCAACTCACGCAATACACGGTTAGCGAGCAAGAGATTAATCAGGCCCTGGCGAAGAATAATAACTTTTCAAAAGATATCGGTTTGCCTGGCGTCGCTGAAGCACATATCGTACTGAACAATCTCGCCAGCCAGATAGGCCGTGAAGAACCCAATAAAGTGACGCTGACCGGAGACGCCAATCTGGACATGAACTCCCTGTTTGGCAGTCAGAAAGCAACCATGAAGTTGAAGCTAAAAGCCTTACCGGTTTTCAATAAAGAAAAAGGCGCGATTTATCTGCAAGAAATGGAAGTCGTGGACGCTACCGTCACGCCGGAAAAAATGCAGTCGGTACTGCAAACGCTGATGCCTTATTTAAATCAGTCGCTGCGCAACTATTTCAACCAACAGCCGGCGTACATTCTGCGGGATGACAGCAGCCAGGGGGAAGCGCTGGCGAAAAAACTGGCGAAAGGCATTGAGGTGAAACCGGGAGAAATCATTATCCCGTTCACCGACTAATATGACAGAGGGCGCCGATGCGCCCTTTTTTTTCGTGCAAACGAAAACGTTTCCGCTTATCCTTTGTTTCCGGCAAAAAAGACTATCCTCAGCCGGAGCATATTGATGACTGCACCATCCCAGGTTTTAAAGATCCGCCGCCCAGACGACTGGCATCTTCACTTTCGCGATGGCGACATGTTAAAAACTGTCGTGCCCTATACCAGCGAAGTTTATGGCCGCGCCATTGTCATGCCGAACCTGGCTCCGCCCGTCACCACGGTGGACGCGGCTATCGCTTACCGCCAGCGAATTCTTGACGCGGTACCTGCCGGACACGACTTCACGCCATTAATGACCTGCTACTTAACGGATACGCTGGATCCCAATGAGCTGGAACGTGGATTCAACGAAGGCGTGTTCACCGCCGCAAAACTCTATCCGGCCAATGCCACCACCAACTCGACGCATGGCGTAACCTCTATTGATGCCATCATGCCAGTGCTGGAACGGATGGAAAAATTGGGTATGCCTCTGCTGGTGCACGGCGAAGTGACGCATGCGGATATCGATATTTTCGATCGCGAGGCGCGCTTTATTGAGACGGTAATGGAACCACTGCGTCAGCGTTTAACTGCGCTGAAAGTGGTGTTCGAACATATCACGACTAAAGATGCTGCCGAATACGTGCGCGACGGCAATGACCTTCTGGCGGCGACCATTACGCCGCAGCACCTGATGTTTAACCGCAACCACATGCTGGTCGGCGGGATTCGCCCTCATCTGTACTGCCTGCCGATCCTCAAACGTAACGTCCATCAACAGGCGCTGCGTGAGCTGGTCGCCAGCGGGTTTAACCGCGCCTTCCTCGGTACCGACTCAGCGCCGCATGCGCGTCATCGCAAAGAGTCAAGCTGTGGCTGTGCGGGCTGCTTTAATGCGCCGACCGCACTGGGCAGTTATGCCACCGTGTTTGAAGAGATGAATGCACTGGACCATTTTGAAGCCTTCTGCTCACTCAATGGCCCACAGTTCTACGGTTTGCCGGTAAATGAAACCTTTATTGAGCTGGAACGCGTGGAGCACAAAGTCCCGGAGAGCATTGCGCTGCAAGATGATACGCTGGTGCCTTTCCTGGGTGGCGAAACGGTACACTGGTCCGTGAAAAGCTAAAAAAAGTGTAGCCAACTGGCGAGAATAACTGTATAAATAAACAGTATATTCCACAGGGGGCTACTATGCGTATTGAAGTCACTATTGCCAAAACTTCACCTTTACCTGCTGGTGCAATTGACGCGCTGGCAGGTGAACTCTCCCGCCGTATTCAGCACCATTTTCCGGATAACGAAGGTAACGTTACCGTCCGTTATGCCGGCGCAAACAATCTGTCGGTTATTGGTGCCACCAAAGAGGATAAAGAACGCATCAGCGAGATCCTCCAGGAGACCTGGGAAAGCGCGGATGACTGGTTCATCAATGAATAAATAATGATATGCAATGATGTTTGTTTGCCGGGTCGCCCCGGCTTTTTTATACACACCATCTTTTAATCAATAGTTCATTCCTTCTGGCAAACTGATATTTTAATAATAAATTCCTGTCTATCTTTTAACCACAACACCAAAATAATTGTGCAACATGCTTAAAAAAAATGAATAACATGTCGGTTTGTTAGTCAGATAACGCTGAAAACGAAAATTTTATGTGCTTACCTCTTTAAATTTTCAATGAACACCCTTATTTATTGATATACTGAAGTTGCTTCAGAAAAAACGCATTGAACCTCGAAAACCGTTGTCTAGTAACACGAATTAGGGGGCATGATGGAAAAGAATAATGAAGTCATTCAGACTCATCCGTTAGTAGGATGGGACATCAGCACTGTTGATAGCTACGATGCGCTGATGCTGCGTTTGCACTACCAGACCCCGAATCGTCCAGACCCGGATGGGACTGAAGTTGGTCAAACGCTCTGGTTAACCACTGATGTTGCCAGGCAATTTATTTCGATATTAGAAGCAGGAATCGCTAAAATTGAATCCGGCGATTACCAGGTAAATGAGTATCAGCGACATTAAATCTGATACATCCAACCATCAAAAGGCACCTTTCCGGTGCCTTTCTTATTTCCAGGTTGAATATTCCGGGTCACTTATTTACCCTGCTACTATCGCGATTGCAGAGAGAAGCGGATGAAATACGACTTAATCATAATTGGCAGCGGTTCCGTGGGTGCCGCAGCCGGATACTATGCCACTCGCGCCGGTCTGAAGGTTCTGATGATCGATGCGCATATGCCACCGCATCAGCAGGGCAGCCACCACGGCGACACTCGATTAATTCGTCATGCCTATGGCGAAGGTGAAAAATATGTTCCGCTGGTGCTGCGTGCGCAAACATTATGGGATGAATTATCCACCCAAAATGAAGAGCCGATTTTTGTGCGCTCTGGTGTCATCAACCTTGGTCCGGCAGATTCAACCTTCTTAGCGACCGCGGCGCAAAGCGCAAAACAGTGGCAACTCAATGTTGAACAACTGGATGCAGCAGCCATTATGGCGCGCTGGCCAGAGATTCGCGTACCTGAAAACTATATCGGTCTGTTTGAAGCGGAATCTGGTTTTTTACGTAGTGAGTTAGCGATTAAAACCTGGATCCGTCTGGCGGAAGAAGCAGGCTGTGCGCAGCTATTTAAATGCCCGGTCAGCGCAATTCGTCATAGTGATGATGGCGTCACGGTAGAAACCGCCGATGGTGACTATCACGCGCAAAAAGCGGTGATCAGCGCCGGAACCTGGGTACAGGCATTAGTCCCAGAACTACCGATACAACCGGTACGCAAAGTGTTCGCCTGGTATCAAGCCGATGGGCGTTACAGCGTTAAGAATAACTTCCCTGCCTTCACCGGAGAGCTACCAAATGGCGATCAATTCTACGGTTTCCCGGCAGAAAACGACGAGCTAAAAATTGGTAAACACAATGGCGGACAGGTAATTCATTCGGCAGAAGAGCGCAAGCCGTTTGCCGCTGTAGCCAGCGATGGTTCTGAAGCCTTCCCATTCCTGCGCACAATTCTGCCAGGCGTAGGCTGCTGTCTGCACGGTGCGTCCTGCACCTATGATAACTCACCAGATGAAGACTTTATTATTGATACTCTACCGGAGCATGACAACACGCTGATCATCACCGGGCTGAGCGGACATGGCTTTAAGTTTGCCTCCGTCCTCGGAGAGATTGCGGCAGACTTCGCCCAGGACAAACCGTCTGACTTTGACCTGACGCCCTTCAGGCTAAGTCGTTTTAAGCGATAATAAATGAATGGCCTCGTTGGTGAGGCCATTTTTAATGACAGGAATAACGTTGATGCGCCGCATCTTTCACTATCTGGTTAATAATATTCGCGAGCATCTTATGCTCTACATTATTTTATGGTCGCTGCTGGCAATTATGGATGTGATATATATTATGTTTTTCTGAACCCACAACGCTGACACTAATTGACATAAACTGATATTAACTTAATTTTCATTGCAATTAACTGAACAAGAAAAATACCTTAAACACCCAGAAACCAAGCCTTAATGTCATCCACCCCTACTAATTCCTTGATGATTACTTCACAATTCAATCAATTTTATTGAATCAAAAACAAATATCACCATTATTGTTATTTATTAGTTGCATTAATGTCTTTTACGCGCCATTTTCATTCACTTCTGAAATATCTAACGGTGCACTTATGCAATTCAATAATACTCCACAACGCTATGGCGTGGTGTCTGCCGCTTTACACTGGCTGATTGCGATTGCTGTATATGGCATGTTTGCGCTGGGATTGTGGATGGTCACGCTCAGCTATTACGACGGCTGGTATCACCAGGCCCCTGAACTGCATAAAAGCATCGGCGTTGTGCTCATGATGGGGCTGGTTATCCGCGTCGTCTGGCGGTTGATCTCCCCTCCTCCTCCTGCGCTGGCAAGTTATTCCCGTTTCACCCGCATCGCGGCGGCACTGGGTCACCTCGCGCTATACACATTGCTCTTTTCAATTGTCATCAGCGGGTATTTGATTTCCACCGCTGATGGCAAAGCGATAAGCGTATTTGGTTGGTTCGACATTCCTGCCACCCTTGCCAATGCGGGCGCTCAGGCCGACCTCGCCGGTAGTCTGCACCTGTGGCTTGCGTGGACCGTGGTGGTTTTATCGCTTCTGCACGGACTGATGGCCCTGAAACATCACTTTATCGATAACGACGATACCCTGAATCGCATGTTGGGAAAATCGTCATCTGACTATGGAGCTTAAAATGAAAAAAAACCTGCTGGGACTTACACTCGCCTCTCTGTTATTCACCACCGGGTCAGCCGTGGCGGCAGATTACAAAATTGACAAAGAAGGACAGCATGCCTTTGTTAATTTCCGTATTCAGCA
Source organism: Citrobacter sp. RHBSTW-00599 (assembly GCF_013784065.1). Classification (NCBI taxonomy): domain Bacteria; kingdom Pseudomonadati; phylum Pseudomonadota; class Gammaproteobacteria; order Enterobacterales; family Enterobacteriaceae; genus Citrobacter; species Citrobacter sp. RHBSTW-00599. Next base: position 3,202,825 of record NZ_CP056717.1, read on the forward strand.
CCTGGGTTACAGTTGGCTATACGGCACATTTAAAGATTTCGACGGGACTTTTACCTTTGATGAGAAAAATCCCGCAGCCGATAAGGTTAACGTCACCATCAACACCAACAGCGTTGACACCAATCACGCCGAACGCGACAAGCACCTGCGCAGCGCAGATTTCCTTAACGTGGCCAAATTCCCGCAGGCGACCTTTAGCTCTACCAGCGTGAAGAAAGAGGGGAACGACCTGGATATCACCGGTAATCTCACCCTGAACGGCGTCACTAAACCGGTTACGCTGGATGCGAAGCTGATCGGTCAGGGCGGCGATCCGTGGGGTGGCACGCGTGCGGGTTTTGAAGCACAAGGTAAAATTAAGCTGAAGGACTTCAACATCACCACCGATCTCGGCCCGGCGTCTCAGGAAGTCGATCTGATCATCTCAGTGGAAGGTGTCCAACAGAAGTAACGTATGAGTTGCCGGATGGGGCTAAAGCCGCCATCCGGCATGATGACTATTGCGCAGGGTCCGGAATACCCAGTTTGGTATTCAGACGACCGCGTGACTTATTAAATATTTTGTTGCCATTTTCACGTCCTGCTCGAAGACGACGTTGCTCTTCTTCCGGCAACTTACTCTCTTCGCTACACAACTCGCTACAGCAGCCGTTATACTTCTGCGCGCAGGCCGGACACTGGATAAACAACAGATGGCAGCCATCATTTTTGCAATTAGTATGGCTGTCGCACGCCGTTCCGCACTGATGGCAATGCGCAATAACATCTTCAGAAATCCTTTCGCCCATACGCTCATCAAAAACGAAGTTTTTACCGACAAAACGCACAGGAAGCCCCTGTTCACGTGCCTTGCGGGCATATTCAATAATACCGCCCTCAATGTGCCAGACTTTGCTAAATCCGTTGTGTTTCATCCAGGCGCTGGCTTTCTCACAACGGATCCCGCCCGTGCAATACATAACGATTTTTTTATCTTTATGCGCCTGCATCATTTCAACGGCTTTCGGTAACTGGTCGCGGAACGTGTCTGCCGGGATTTCTAGCGCATTCTCGAAATGGCCCACTTCATATTCATAGTGGTTGCGCATATCAATGAATACCGCGTCAGGATCGTCCAGCATGGCGTTTACTTCCGCCGCCTTCAGGTAATCACCTACGTTGCTGGCGTCAAATTGCGGATCGTCAATACCATCCGCCACGATGCGTTCACGCACTTTCATACGCAGCACCCAGAACGATTTACCATCATCATCCAGCGCGATATTCAGACGTAACCCGGCGAATGCGGGATCAAACGCATAAAGCTGCTGGCGGAATGCCTCGACGTTGCTTTGCGGTACGCTGATTTGCGCATTGATTCCTTCATGGGCAAGATAAACGCGCCCGAAGACGTTCAATGCAGTGAACATCTGGTACAGCGCATCACGCGTGTGCTGAGGATTGGCGATGGTGAAATATTTATAGAATGAGATCGTCGTGCGCGGCTCGGTCTCAGCCAACATTTTGGCTTTGAGCGCATCGTTCGAAATGCGGTTGTGTAACACTGGCATGGTGTACGTATCCTGCAAATAGGGAGAAAATGAAAATCGGCGGCATAATAAAGCAAACACCGCCAATTTACATCCACACATTTTACGCTACATTTCTTACTCCAATATAAAAGTGCAACAACAATTGCTGGTTTAATCACCGTTCTCCCGTCACAAATTTTTGATATGCGCGAAAAAATGCGACAATACAGGCAATTGGTCGTTTGAAGACAGGATAGACATGACGAATTTACCCAAGTTTTCGGCTGCGTTACTGCATCCACGTTATTGGTTAACCTGGCTGGGCATTGGCATCCTTTGGTTAATCGTGCAGTTACCCTACCCGATTCTTTACAAGTTGGGCTGCGCATTAGGTCGTCTGGCATTACGTTTGATGAAACGTCGGGCAAAAATTGTTTCCCGTAATCTGGAACTGTGCTTCCCGCAAATGAGCGAGCAGGAACGCCAGCAGATGATCATCAAGAACTTCGAGTCCGTGGGCATGGGCATGATGGAAACCGGAATGGCCTGGTTTTGGTCTGACAAGCGCATTTCACGCTGGACGGAAGTTATCGGGATGGAACATATCCGCGACGTTCAGGCGCAAAAGCGGGGAATTTTGTTAGTGGGTCTGCACTTTCTGACCCTTGAACTGGGTGCGCGTCAGTTTGGTTTGCAGGAGCCGGGGATAGGCGTATATCGCCCTAACGACAACCCACTGCTCGACTGGCTACAAACCTGGGGCCGTATGCGCTCTAATAAATCCATGCTCGATCGTAAAGACCTGAAAGGAATGATTAAAGCGTTGAAAAAAGGCGAAGTGGTCTGGTATGCGCCGGATCATGACTACGGTCCCCGCGCCAGCGTATTTGTCCCGCTTTTTGCTGTTGAACAGGCCGCAACAACCTCCGGGACCTGGATGCTTTCACGCATGTCGAATGCCTGCCTGGTACCGTTTGTTCCCCGCCGCAAACCTGACGGTAAAGGTTATCAATTGATTATGCTGCCTCCGGAGTGTTCACCGCCGTTAGACAACGCGGAGACTACGGCAGCGTGGATGAATAAGATTGTTGAGCAATGCATCATGATGGCCCCGGAGCAGTACATGTGGCTACACCGTCGTTTCAAGACGCGTCCTGAAGGTTCACCTTCCCTGTACTAAAGCACGGTTGCAGTCCTGCGGACTGCAACACCTTCCCTGCCCGCTTTAGGTTTAACTGCTATCCGCATTGCAGCAACTATCTACCAGGCGCATAATTAGCCTGCTTGCTTATATTCAATCGATAGCGCAAACAGCGCGCCACACTGCGGAACGCTATGTCACCCTCAGATGCTCCCATAAACTGGAAACGTAACCTCACCGTTGCCTGGTTGGGTTGTTTTTTAACCGGTGCAGCATTTAGCCTGGTTATGCCCTTTTTGCCCCTCTATGTCGAGAGCCTCGGCGTCACGGGTCATAGCGCCCTGAATATGTGGTCAGGTCTGGTCTTCAGCATCACTTTTCTCTTTTCCGCCATCGCCTCTCCTTTCTGGGGTGGCCTTGCCGATCGCAAAGGGCGAAAAATCATGCTGCTGCGTTCCGCATTGGGTATGGCGATTGTGATGCTGCTGATGGGGCTGGCGCAAAATATCTGGCAGTTCCTGGTCCTGCGCGCCCTGTTGGGTCTGCTCGGCGGTTTCATTCCCAACGCCAATGCGCTGATCGCCACCCAGGTTCCGCGCAATAAAAGCGGCTGGGCGCTGGGAACGCTTTCCACCGGCGGCGTCAGCGGCGCACTGCTCGGACCGTTGGCAGGCGGGCTGCTCGCGGATCAGTACGGACTACGCCCGGTATTTTTCATCACCGCCAGCGTACTGCTGCTCTGTTTTATCCTGACGCTATTTTTTATTCGCGAACGTTTCCAACCGGTGAGCAAGAAAGAGATGCTGCACATTCGCGAAGTCGTGGCCTCGTTAAAAAATCCCAAACTGGTGCTGAGCCTGTTTGTCACAACGCTGATAATCCAGGTGGCAACCGGGTCCATCGCGCCAATTCTGACGCTGTACGTTAGAGAGTTGGCTGGCAACGTCAGTAACATCGCCTTTATCAGCGGGATGATTGCTTCCGTACCGGGCGTGGCTGCGTTAATTAGCGCCCCGCGACTTGGCAAATTAGGTGACCGAATTGGCCCGGAGAAGATCCTGATTGTTGCTCTGGTCATCTCCGTGCTGCTGCTTATTCCAATGTCGTTTGTACAATCGCCCTGGCAACTTGCCGTTCTGCGCTTTTTATTGGGGGCCGCTGATGGGGCTCTGCTCCCGGCAGTACAAACGCTGCTGGTCTATAACTCAACCAATCAGATCGCCGGGCGTATTTTCAGTTATAACCAGTCATTTCGCGATATCGGTAACGTAACGGGACCGTTAATGGGGGCGGCAATTTCCGCCAACTACGGTTTTCGCGCCGTCTTCTGCGTGACCGCGGGCGTCGTACTGTTTAACGCTTTCTACTCGTGGAATAGTCTGCGCCGTCGCCGGAGCACTGAGGCTACGGGATGATTTTTGTGCATTCATACTTGCAATATCGGAGAATCAACTATTATTTCCCTGAATACTTCATTAAATCAAAGGGAGACTCTGATGACCATGTATGCCACGCTGGAAGAAGCCATTGATGCCGCTCGTGAAGAATTTCTGGCTGATAACCCTGACCTTGAGCCCGACGAAGCCAGCGTTCAACAGCTAAGCGTACAAAAATACGTGCTACAGGATGGTGACATTATGTGGCAGGCGGAATTCTTTGCTGATGAGGATGAGGGCGAGGGTGAATGCCTGCCAATGCTGAGTGGTGAAGCGGCCCAAAGCGTTTTTGATGGCGACTATGATGAAATTGAGATCCGTCAGGAGTGGCAGGAAGAAAACACGCTTCACGAATGGGATGAAGGTGAATTCCAGTTGGAACCTCCCCTGGATACCGAAGAGGGTCAGACCGCGGCCGATGAATGGGATGAGCGATAGCTTACTCGTAAGGTCCGTGGTGAATGTCGAGCGGGAGCAGCAAGGTATCAAACACCAGCGAAAATGGCAGGTCGAGGATGGTGACGTAGCGCCACGCGGAGTCCCGGACATCCCATTGCACGCCAGGATAGTATTGGTTTCCGTGCCCTTGCCCTGGGATAGTTCGGCTAATAATACTGCCGCATCCGCTCAGCAAGCACACCATGATTGCCACTGCCAATATTCGCACCTGATACCTCACGGCTCTTTTATTTAGTATAAAAAAATACCGGCACCAGGCCGGTATTTTCACGTTACATAACGCTTACTTTTTCCTGAGCGCCAGCGGATTCAGGGTCAGTCCCTGGTAGTAATTCACCCACGAAGAATACTTATCAGGTGAATTCCAGACGCGATAGTGCAAACGCGCCATCGTCACCGGATCGCTCAACAGCACCAGACGGCGGTCACGGTTTAGTTTCTCCGGCGTTTCGTTCAGCGCCTGCTCCACATGGCGGTCACGGGCAATCTCAAGCACGTTACTCGCGCGGTGACGTGCAGTCGCCATTGCCGTTGCCAGTGCGTTAAATGACGGGTTAAACACCGCATGCATAAAGCCGTCGTCCAGCGTACGATTGCGGTTCATCACCAGATAGGTATCCGTATCCACCAGCACCTGCGGCGGAGAATACTCTTCCGGGATCAGGAACAGCTTCCAGCGCTTGGTACGTAACCCAACCGTGGAACGGCTGGAAATCACGGAAACAAACGGCGACAGGATCAGCGAGAAGACAATCGGCGCCAGCCAGAACAGGAAACGCAGATCCAGCCAGGCCATACCTACCGCCCACACCAGCCCCAGCAGTAACTGAGAACCGTGACGCATAAATGCTTCACCCCACGGGGTGGAATCGTCATCACGCTGCGGTGAATTCCACACCACTTCCCAACCGAGGAAGGCGCTCACGACAAAGACGGTATGGAACAGCATACGCACCGGCGCCAGCAGCACGGAGAACAGAACCTCCAGCAGCAGCGACAGCGTGACGCGGATAAACCCGCCGTACTCTTTCGTCCCTTTACACCAGATGAGCAAAATACTCAGCAGCTTCGGCAGGAACAGCAGCACCATCGTAGAAGCAAACAGCGCGATCGCCAGTTCAGGACGCCACTGCGGCCATACCGGGAACAGCTGGCGCGGTTGCAGGAAGTATTGTGGTTCCGTCAACGCATGCACCACCTGCAATGCGGTCGATAACGCGAGGAACATAAACCACAGCGGCGCGGACAGATAGGACATAACGCCGGTCAGGAACACCGCACGGTGAACCGGGTGCATCCCCTTCACCAGGAACAGACGGAAGTTCATCAGGTTGCCATGACACCAGCGACGGTCACGCTTGAGTTCATCCAGCAGGTTCGGCGGTAGCTCTTCATAAGAGCCCGGCAGATCGTAAGCAATCCACACGCCCCAGCCGGCACGACGCATCAACGCCGCTTCGACGAAGTCATGGGAGAGAATCGAACCCGCAAACGAGCCTTCGCCCGGTAACGGCGCAAGCGCACAGTGTTCGATAAACGGCTTCACGCGAATAATCGCGTTATGGCCCCAGTAGTGCGATTCCCCCAATTGCCAGAAGTGAAGTCCAGCGGTAAACAACGGACCATAAACACGGGTCGCAAACTGCTGACAGCGCGCATACAGCGTATCCATACCGGAAGCCTTCGGTGAAGACTGGATAATCCCGGCATTTGGATTCGCTTCCATCAGGCGCACCAGTCCGCTCAGACAGTCACCGCTCATCACGGAGTCAGCGTCCAGCACCACCATGTAGCTGTACTGATTTCCCCAGCGACGGCAGAAGTCATCAATGTTGCCGCTTTTACGCTTCACGCGACGACGACGACGACGGTAGAAAATCTGCCCTTCGCCTTGCACTTCGGCAATCAGCTCCATCCACGCTTTTTGTTCTGCTACGCAGATATCGGGGTTGTAGCTGTCGCTCAGGATGTAAACATCAAAATGCTCGGCGTTGCCCGTCGCTTTGACCGACTCCCACGTGGCGCGAAGTCCCGCGAATACGCGGTCAACGTCCTCGTTACAGATCGGCATAATCAACGCGGTCCGGTGTTCGGGATTTAACGGTTCGTCCCCAACCGTTGAGGCGGAGATACTGTACTTATCTCGCCCAATCAACAGTTGCAGGAAGCCCATCAGCGCGGTCCAGAATCCTGCTGAAACCCAACAGAAAAGCACGGCAAACAAAATGAGAATGCCGGTCTGGAGCATGTAGGGCAGCAGTTGCATAAAGGAAACCCATAAATCCTGCCCCATCATGTCAACAGGATTAATGAATGCCCAACCCTGATACGGAAGGATCGTCTTCATATACCAGGTTGCGACGACCGTTTGCGCCAGCGTTAAGATCAACAACGTATAGCGGCGGATGGTGCCAACCGTACGCCATTTTTGCTCGCTCTCCTGTTCTTCTTTCGTCAAACGCGAAAGATAACGCGGAGTCACATCGCGCCCGCGCAGGCGATCCCAAAAGCGGCCAACCGGGTTGGTACGCCAGGGATCGGGGAACATAGAGGTACGCGTTGCTTTTGGCATCGCCTGCAGCTGATCGCGCCCCTCATCGTCCTTAACCAACTGCTCTTTGGCCAGAGAATCAGGCCACGCCTGCTCCAGGCGAGCTTTCACCGAACCCTGCGGTGAATCATCTTCGCGCGAGTACGTACGATGCTCGGCATCCAGCGCCTGATGAACGGCGCGGATGTCAGTTTTCGGCAGTGCCGCTTTTTCGATATCCGAAAGCGGCATTGCGTCAATATACTCAGTTGTCTTATTCATTGGCAGGTAACTGGTAGCTCCAGGTTTCACTCAGCGTCTGATCGGCATTGACCAAGGCAGCACGCATTTCAGTGGTTTTCTTCACATCTTTCACTTTCACGCGCAATACCAAACGCCAACCTTTAGTTACCGGGTTGTAGCGCACAGTACTTTCAACGATCTCGCCGTTGTCGCCAATACTGGTTTGTGCGGTAACCGGGGTATCCTGCGGCAGCTTTTTCATATCCGTGCCGGTAAAGTCCACCACAAACGCGATAGTGCCATCAGGCTGACGAATGAGGTTAGACTGTTTTACATCACCGGTAGAACGACGAGTCTGCTGGACCCAGGCGCTATCAGGGGCATGAAGCTTGTCTTCGTCACGCGTGAACGTCAGGGTGTACTTGAAGTTCATCTCTTTGCCGGCTTCAGGCAGTTGATCCGGCGTCCAGTACGCAACGATGTTATCGTTCGTTTCATCGTTAGTTGGGATTTCAACTAACTCAATCTTACCTTTACCCCAATCACCTTTTGGCGTGATCCAGGCGCTTGGGCGCAGATCGTAACGATCGTCGATATCTTCAAAACGCGAGAACTGACGGCCACGCTGCAGCAGGCCGAAACCTTGCGGATTTTCCATCGCAAAGCTGCTCACCGCCAGATGTTTCGGGTTATTCAGCGGACGCCAAATCCACTCGCCGTTGCCAGCGTGGATCGACAAACCGTTAGAGTCATGCAGTTCCGGACGATAGTTGGTCGCCGGAGAAGGCTGGTTTGGTCCGTACAGGAACATACTGGTTAACGGTGCCACGCCCAGCTTGCCCACTTTGTCGCGCAGATAAACTTTGGATTGAACATCGACGACCGTGTCACGACCAGGAATGATGACAAAGCGATACGCTCCGGTTGCGCGCGGAGAATCCAGCAAGGCATAAATGGTCAAACGTTTGTCAGTCGGTTTCGGACGCTCGATCCAAAACTCACGGAAGCGGGGAAATTCTTCGCCAGAAGGCAGAGCGGTATCAATCGCGAGACCGCGCGCAGACAGACCGTAGACCTGCCCTGCCCCCAGAACACGGAAATAGCTGGCACCGAGCATGCTGACGATTTCGTCGTTTTTATCTTTGCTGTTGATCGGATACAGCACTTTGAACCCGGCGAAACCGAGATCTTTTACCGTGTCTTTATCATGCTGAACATCGCCAAAATTAAAATAATCCGGGCTGTATTTGATTCTTTTCACCGCTGTAGCGGTAACTTCGTTGATTTTGACCGGCGTGTCGAAGTACATACCCTGGTGGTAGAACTCGAGCTTAAATGGGGTCTTGAGATTGCTCCAGTAGGCTTTATCGCGGTTAAACTGGATCTGCTGATAATCCGCATATTTCATGTCGCGGAAAACGGAGGGCAAGTTACTTTTTGGCGCCTCATAGCCTTTACCGGCTAAGGATTGAGCTTGTTTTGCAACATCATCGATGCTGAACGCCCAGCTCGATGATGTGTACAGCGTTAACATAACTGCTGCACCCAACCAACGCATTTTCATCATTTGTAGTTTATGTTTCATAATTAGTAAGCACTTCCCCCTTTGTGTGCTTATATTGATCCGATCCATTTTAATGGATAATCGGGTATTCCGACAACTGAATCCCTGTATTGTTCGCGCGCTGGCTCATGGTTTAATCAGGTTCAACGACCTGTTTTCACTTTGCGTGCTTATCCTGGAGACAGGTTGTTGGACTTCGTGTAGGGTTGCCCTCGAATGTAACCATTATTCGTCTTAGGGATAAGACGAAAAGTCTGAGAATACATAACTGTCTATGAGCTCTGTATCACCACCACGCGAATATTTTCTTGACTCCATCCGTGCCTGGCTAATGTTGTTAGGGATCCCATTCCATATTTCATTGATTTACTCGACCCACACCTGGCACGTGAACAGCGCTGAACCGTCGTGGTGGTTGACCCTGTTTAACGACTTTATCCATGCTTTTCGCATGCAAGTCTTCTTTGTCATTTCGGGTTATTTTTCCTACATGCTATTTTTGCGCTATCCACTAAAGCGCTGGTGGAAGGTGCGTGTAGAACGCGTGGGGATCCCGATGCTGACCGCGATTCCATTACTTACGCTGCCGCAATTTATCATGCTGCAATACGTAAAGGGAAAAGCAGACAGTTGGCATACTCTCAGCGGCTACGATAAATACAATGCGCTGGCCTGGGAGCTGATTTCCCATCTGTGGTTTTTACTGGTTCTGGTCGTATTAACGACCGTGAGCATGTGGGTGTTCACCCAGATGAAAAACAGACTGACGCGTAGTGACGCCGCCAGCGCCCCGGCGGTGTCGATGACTAAATTATCGCTGATCTTCATCTTGTTAGGTGTCGGTTACGCTGCCGTCAGAAGGACAATTTTCATCCTCTACCCTTCGATTCTCAGCGATGGCATGTTCAATTTTATCGTTATGCAAACGCTGTTCTATGCGCCGTTCTTTATCCTCGGCGCACTGGCGTTTATCAACCCGAATCTGAAAGCGCTGTTTACCACACCGTCACGCGGTTGCACGCTCGGTGCTGCATTCGCATTTGTGGCATACCTGCTCAATCAGCGTTATGGCAACGGCGATGCCTGGATGTATGAAACCGAATATGTCATTACCATGGTCATGGGACTGTGGATGGTGAACGTCGTCTTTTCGTTGGGTCACCGTTTGCTTAATTTCCAGTCTGCCCGCGTGACCTATTTTGTCAACGCGTCGCTGTTTATCTATCTGGTGCACCACCCGTTAACGCTGTTTTTTGGCGCTTACATCACACCGCATATCACGTCGAATCTGCTGGGTTTTCTCTGCGGTCTGCTGTTTGTGGTTGGGATTGCGGTAATACTGTACGAAATCCATTTACGCATACCGGTGCTGAAGTTTCTCTTTTCGGGTAAACCGCCCGTTAAGCAGGATAAAAACAAGGCCGTAGCCGGCTAGTTTTTCCCTCAATCATTGTGTGGTTCAAAGCAGCCATTCAATGGGTAACACGGACGCCAGCTTTACCAGAATCCGCTTCCAGAATCCTGTGGCGGGTTCTTTTTTCAGGACCTGTTCACTGCCAGAAAGTCGGTCGACCCAATTAATTCTCCCCCAACGGTCAAGGCGTAGCTGCCAGGCCATATCACGCTGGCTTTGCATAAACCGTTTATGAATCAATTCGGCCAGCACTTCACTCTCAATCACAAATCCCATTTCTGTATTGAGCAGCGTCGAACGAGGATCAAAATTAAGCGAGCCGATAAACACTTTGCGATCATCAATACTGAACGTTTTCGCATGCAGGCTGGACCCTGAATTCCCGGTTAATCCACGATCGTGAACGACCGAGACGCGATCGCGGGTCGGTTTAAGTTCGTATAATTCTACACCGTAGCGCAGTAGTTTTTTTCGCCATCGCGCATAGCCCGCATGGACGATCGCCACATCATTCGCCGCCAGTGAATTGGTTAAAATGGCAATCTTGACGCCTTTTCTTACCAGTCTCAGGAGCTGCGCCACACCGGCACGCGTCGGCACAAAGTAGGCAGAAATAATATCAATACGTTCGGTCGGCGAGCCCATTACATCAAACAAACGCTGCGGTAATAGCGAGTGGCGCGGCGCTTTCCCTTCCCCTTTTGCAGGATCATCGCTCAGCAAACGCGTTTTGGCCCAAATCAGCGGCAGCGACCTTTGATCGAGACTCGACATAAACTGGCTGGTTTCCAGCTTATGCAGATAGCGGCGGGTAATATCATCGTTATACCAGGATTCGGGTAGCTCAATACGCTGCACAGAATCTGGCTCAGACATCTCAAGCACATTTTGTAACGTTGAAACCGAGCGACAGTGCCAGTAACACTCAAAATCATCTGCCACATCTTTGACAACCGGCCCGATAGCCATGACGTCCAGGTCGGAAAACAGCGGTTGCTCACCCGCGCCAAAATAGGCATCGCCAATATTACGCCCACCAACGAGGGTCACCACGCCGTCAGCGGTATAACTTTTATTGTGCATGCGCCGATTAAGCCGGGCAAAATCGGTTAAATAGCCCAGCGCGCGCAGGATGCGAAAGGAAAACGGATTGAAGAGGCGAACTTCTATATTGGGGTGCTTATCCAGCAGACGCAGCGTGTCGTCCAGACCCGGCGTGTTGTTATCATCCAGCAGCAAACGCACCCGTACGCCTCGCTTCGCTGCGGCCAGCAGAACGGAAAATAACAATAGCCCGGACATGTCGTTTTCCCAGATGTAATACTGCACATCCAGGGTACGTTCCGCCATTTCCGTTAACCGATAGCGAGCAGCAAACGCATCCAGGCTGTCATCCAACGCAAGAATGCCGCATTCTCCCGGGTGGTCTTCGCAAAGGGGCGTGATGGCACGCTCAAGTCGCGTCATATCAGTCCGTGTGATCATCACCTTGTTGTGTTAGCAATCTCTTATAAAGTTGAGCGTTTTCGTCATCAAAGCACACGAAGTATATCTGATCAGGAAGTGCGCGGCGGGTAATAAACTTCAGCACCGTTTTCACCGCTATTTCTGCCGCTGCGGCGCGTGGATAGCCATAAGCCCCGGTGCTAATCGCCGGAAAAGCAATGGAGTGATAACCATTGGCCAGGGCCAGTTGCAGGGTGTTTAAGTAAGCTTCTTCGAGGCGTTCGGCCTCATGATGACCTCCCCCTTGCCAGACGGGTCCTACGGTATGAATGACCGCTTTTGCCGCAAGCGCCCCCGCCAGAGTGATCACCGCATGCCCTGTCGGGCATTCTCCTTGTTGCTGGATAACCTTTTTGCAGGCCTCCAGCAATGCTGGTCCGGCAGCGCGATGGATTGCGCCATCGACGCCACCGCCTCCCAGTAGCGATGAATTCGCCGCATTGACAATCACATCAACAGCGACAGTCGTAATATCGCCATGTAACACATGAACACGTGATTGCATAAGTTCCCCCTGACAAAACACCATTCGTTAAGTGTACAGCAGGGTTTTCCCTTAAATCTCTCTTTTTAACCGTAAGTGTGCATATCTACGCCACAGCGAGTCATTTATATTCAATATTAAGAATCGCCATGTTTTTCTGTTCATTGAGGTAGTGCATTTTGACTGTGGCAATTTCCTGCACATTCTGAGGGGCTGTCGCGAGCTGTTGCGGGTTGTAAAGACTATTCTGGTTGGTGCCGTTGCGGATACATGACAATTCAATTTGCTGCTGCTGTCTGTTAACGTCGCAAGGTGATTCAACTATCGCTCCGCGAAAATGAATAACCCCGCCGGTTGTGATTTGCTGCGCAATTGCAGGGAGGGTTAAAAGAGAAAAAGCACATAAACTGGTACTTAAAATACGCTTTAATAATGTACACATAAGGGTTCCTCAATGATTAGCCATCTTTGAGGGATCGAAATGATCCTTCACCGCTACGATTAACGATCAAATACAAACGCTCACACGCTTCTATATTCATAGAACAGCAGCGCATTCCCAGCCACACCCTTAATGCAAATACAGCAAAAAATTATGGGTGACTGTTTGAGTCAGGCCATTGTTGCGACAGATGCAGAGACTGCCCATCTGAAACGGTAACGATAATTTTGACCGAATCCTCAGATGAAATATTAAAGCTCAGTTTGGTTAATTCAATCGGTCGATTAGCAGGGACCGAAAGGCTTATTTTCTGCTGCGACTGGCTTTGTCCCCCCTGCCCTTGACGTATGGCAAGGACTTGTACCTCACATACGCACGGTTGGGTTAACGTCACCTGAGGAATAATGGTGTACATATCACCTTGCTGAGTAGTATTGAATGTTATTTGATTTGCCAGCGCGGCAATGAGTAATAGCGTATGCATCATATTCTCCCGAAAAAAAAAACAGGGCTCACGCCCTGTTTATTATCAGTCAGAAAACTGAATTAGTGTTGGTTAGCTGTAGCGTTGTTGCCAAAGCCAACTTGCTGAATCAGCACATTGGAGTCAGACGCGGTCTGATTAACCAACGCACCGTTACGGCCACCGAACTGGGTTACACTAATATCAGCATTTTTAGCATTCCACTGATCGATAGTGGCATTGTTCTGGAAGCCAGTCTGTTTCAGGCTAATGGTACTGTCATCAGCGCCTTGACCAACTACAGCCCCGTTACCACGCCCATGTTGTGTGATAGTGACATCTGATTTACGCGCATCACTTTGCAGAGCATTCGCAGCGTTGTTTGACCCATATTGGTAGATACTCAGTGAAGAGTCTGGGCCATAATTACTACCGCCACCATGATGATTGCCGCCCCATTGCGGAACAACACCAGCCAGAGCACTGCCAGAAACTACGATTGCTGCGAATGCTGCCACTTTTAAAAGTTTCATGGTAAACCCCCATCGGATTGATTTAATCGTCGTTAATGGATTAGCGTTGAGTAACGCGAATTGCCATTTGCGACTGTCTCTGCACCACAACTGCTGTTTTTTGTGTACCGTACTGAGTAATATTGGCTTTATTACCAGAACCTTTCTGGATAATTACCGCCGTATTACCGTATGAACCTTGTTTAATACTCGCGTCATTGGAACTACCCGTTTGATCAATATATGCAAAGTTATATGACCCCGTCTGGTCTGTTTTCGCTCGGTTACCAGAACCTTCTTGCGAAATAACCGACAATAACTTCGAGCCCCCCTGTCGAGTATTTGCACTGTTCGCAGTGCCAACCTGACCAATAATGGCTGCCTGATTAAATGAAGACTTACTTAATTCATTTACCGCAAAGTTATATTCTGAGTTAGCTAAATCATAACTTGTAGCGGATGCAATCCCAGGCACACCCAGCATTGTAAACATCATAAATAACAACTTGTTTTTCATGTTGTCACCCTGGACCTGGTCGTACATAAGGTTAAATTATTTACCACTCAAATTATTGTTAACGTGACTTACATTTGTTAACGCCACGTTACGATGAAGAGTATGTCCGTTGAAACATTTTAAATAACTCACCCACCAGTTGTATTTTTATATCCAGATTCACCCCAAAGTACTAATTAACCGCAATTAACACCGTTATAGCTCTGGATTTTATTTATTTTGTAACCCGATGAGTGAATTTCTATGCAGTAACAAAAAAACGCGTTTCCCGCGTTTTCTGGGCCTTGCAGACGGTAGTGGGATTGTCCTCGGTACAAGTCGTGACAAGTGTCATTTTTTTCTATCTAAAATTGTTCAACTTAAAGTGAGACAAAAAAATCAAAATTCATTAGAAATCTAAAACCATCTAATTATAATTTTATTTCTTAAAATTCAATAAGATATTATAATTTGTATGATTTTTTAAATCTATGCAATAACGATAAAATGTACAACTTTACTATCAAATCTAAACTCCACAAAAACGCAAAAATCACATTTTAATATATAAATTTACATTATGTAACATGTTTAACACTTGCTTTAAGATTTGTAATAGCTAGATTGAAATCAGTTGAAGTCCATTTGTTTTAATATTTTCACCCCGTTGGGTCGAAGTTTTATTTCTACACAGCAGTGCAACATCTGTCAGTACTTCTGGTGCCTCTATTTTAGTAGAGGCAACTGTCAGGTGTGCGACTAAAAAAGTGGAGTTTCATCATGTTTAATGAAGTCCATAGTATTCATGGTCATACATTATTGTTGATCACTAAACCATCCCTGCAGGCAACTGCGTTATTACAGCATTTAAAGCAATCGCTGGCGTTAACCGGAAAACTACATAATATTCAACGTTCTCTGGATGATATATCCTCCAGCTGCATTGTTTTACTGGATATGATGGAGGCAGATAAAAAACTGATCCATTACTGGCAAGATAATTTGAGCAGAAAAAACAACAATATAAAAACTTTATTGTTGAATACCCCAGATGATTATCCTTACCGGGATATTGAAAACTGGCCGCATATCAATGGCGTATTTTACGCAACTGAAGATGAGCAGCGTGTAGTCAGCGGTTTGCAGGGTGTGTTGCGGGGCGAATGCTACTTTTCGCAAAAGCTCGCCAGCTACCTGATCACGCATTCCGGGAACTACCGCTATAACAGCACGGAGTCGGCATTACTTACGCACCGTGAAAAAGAGATCCTTAATAAACTGCGTATCGGCGCCTCAAATATTGAAATCGCGCGTTCACTATTTATTAGTGAAAATACGGTGAAAACACATCTTTATAATCTTTTCAAAAAGATAGCTGTCAAAAATCGTACGCAGGCGGTCTCGTGGGCCAATGATAACCTCAGGCGATAAAGCCATGAAACGCTATTTGACCTGGATTGTGGCAGCAAATTTGTTCCTTGCTGCCGGGAATCTACACGCGGCTGTAGAGGTGGAGGTTCCCGGACTGTTAACTGACCACACTGTCTCTTCCATTGGCCATGATTTTTACCGGGCCTTTAGTGACAAGTGGGAAAGTAAGTACACAGGAAACTTAACCATTAATGAAAGACCCAGTGCACGTTGGGGAAGTTGGATCACCATAACGGTCAATCAGGACGTTATCTTCCAGACTTTTTTATTCCCGACGAAAAGAGACTTCGACAAAATTGTGGTCTTTGCATTGGCAGAAACAGAGGAAGCATTAAATCGTCGGCAAATAGATCAAACACTATTAAGCACGAGCGATTTAGCGCGCGATGAATTCTAAAACATGATTTTGTCCGGAGGCTTTCATGCGTGTCAAACATGCAGTGGTTTTGCTCATGCTGATTTCACCATTAAGTTGGGCCGGAAATATGACGTTCCAGTTCCGCAACCCTAACTTTGGTGGTAACCCAAATAACGGCTCTTTTTTACTGAACAGCGCCCAGGCGCAAAACTCGTATAAAGATCCGAGTGCCGGCGACTACGGGATTGAAACCCCAACAGCGCTGGATAACTTTACCCAGGCGATCCAGTCACAAATACTCGGTGGCTTACTTACCAATATCAATACCGGTAAGCCGGGAAGGATGGTAACCAGCGATTTTATCGTTGATATCGCCAACCGGGATGGACAACTGCAACTGAATGTCACGGACAGGAAAACGGGGAGAACGTCGACTATTGAAGTGTCGGGTTTACAAAATCAGTCGACCGATTTCTAAATTATAGCCACGAAAGGAAAAAATCATGCAGCGCTTACTTATCATGGTGGCAGTAATTTTACTCAGCGGATGTTTAACAGCCCCGCCGCAAGAAGCCGCTAAGCCGACATTAATGCCCCGAGCCCAAAGCTATAAAGACTTGACGCACCTGCCCATGCCTACAGGTAAGATTTTTGTCTCGGTATACAATATTCAGGATGAGACTGGCCAGTTTAAACCTTATCCGGCAAGTAACTTCTCAACCGCCGTCCCGCAAAGCGCCACGGCGATGCTTGTCACCGCATTGAAGGATTCTCGTTGGTTCGTTCCGCTGGAACGTCAGGGATTGCAGAACTTGCTTAACGAACGAAAAATCATTCGTGCGGCTCAGGAAAACGGCACAGTTGCCATTAATAACCGGATCCCTCTGCAGTCTCTGACCGCGGCAAACATCATGGTAGAAGGGTCAATTATTGGTTATGAAAGCAACGTTAAATCGGGTGGCGTTGGTGCGCGCTATTTCGGTATTGGCGCCGATACGCAGTACCAGCTCGACCAGATAGCGGTCAACCTGCGTGTGGTTAACGTTAGTACCGGTGAAATCCTCTCATCGGTGAATACCAGCAAAACTATCTTGTCTTATGAAGTGCAGGCTGGGGTATTCCGCTTCATTGACTACCAGCGACTGTTGGAAGGTGAAATTGGCTACACCTCTAACGAACCGGTTATGCTTTGTCTGATGTCAGCAATTGAAACCGGCGTTATCTTCCTGATTAATGACGGGATTGATCGCGGATTGTGGGATTTGCAGGATAAGAAACAAGTTGATAATGACATCCTGGTTAAATACCGCCATTTGTCGGTACCTCCGGAATCCTGAGTGCTCGATACAGCATAAAAAGCGTGAGGAAAACCCTCACGCTTTTTTTATTTACTGGTCAGCGTCGACGATAGCCGATTCTCACGACGAGATGCCAGCCACAATCCGCTGTTTTTCATCGCATAGCCGAATACCAGCCCCAGCGCCAGAGAAGGCACGACCAACTGCCAGTCACCCTGCCCTGCAAACGTTGCGCATGCGCCAATAAAGGTACCCGGCACAAATGAAAGCAACCATTGCTTTGCCTGAATACACATGAGAAACGCGACAATTCCCGTCATGACATAACCAATAATGTCCATATGCGGGGCAAGCGCGCTACCGTTAATAATCACCAACGCCCACACCACACCGCTTAGCAGCGTACACGCCGAGATCCACAGCCCTTTCAGCCCACCCTGCGGACAGGCAAAATAGGCCGTGCAGCCCAGAAAGCCAGCCCAACTGAGTAAACCAAGAGATACGGCCACCCATCCCCAAATCCCAGAGAGAATGCCCGTTGTGATTGCAATTGAGAGAAGTATGTTCATGCCGCGTATCTTAGCAGAAAAACGGCATGGGAATGAGATCGTGCACACAATTCATGCAATGATGTAATTTGAGTTGCAGTTTAATGTGATCTAAATCACATTTACTCTTCAGTATCTTCCTGCAATTCGTCCCACATCGCGCCAATGGCATCACGCGTTAACGGTGCCATGGTACGCCAGAACTGTGTGTTTGCGTGTGCTTCAACTTTGCCAAGGAACGTGCCGCACCAGGGCAACAGGTATTCCACAAACAAGGTTTCGAGTGCTTCACTTTCATCTTCCGCAGACTGGTCTTCAAGCCATGAAGCCGCCAGCAACAGCGTGCCAATATGATCTGCAGGCGTATCTGCCAGCGGCATTCCGCGGGCAGAAAGAAAAGCACGAACATCGGATTCTTTCGCCCCTTCTACCCAGGCGCTACGATAAGGCGGCACCGCACACTCGTCGCCGACAAACAGCGCGTTGTAATCCGCAGCTAACTGAGGCATATCGCAGCTTTTCTGCAGACGAGTGAGCAGTTCGTCCTGTTCCAGCGGCCAGTTGGCAGACAGTTTACCTTCACTAATCAGGGTAAACAGAGGAACCAGTAAAGGGTCCTGCGGTTGGCGGTAAAACAGCGAGCCCAGTACACGACACAGGATAGAAAACTCGTTCATTGATATATTCCAGTTAGTAACAATTACAGTTCAGCAAATTCCGCGATCGGCTCCATGCCTCGCGATTCCAGAAACGCCAGCAGGCGTTTAGGGGTGACGTTTAAAATTCTGTCTTCCGGGAAATTTACATCATCCAGAATTTTACGGCATTCACCAAATTCACCCAGTGTGAAAGCGGTATGTGAATCCGACCCTAACGCCACCCAGCCTCCGGCATCACGCACCGCCGCAGCGACCGCGCGACAATTGTCCTCACTCCCCTTACGCGAATGCAAAAACGAGGAGTTATTGATTTCCAGCGCGACCTGGTATTTTGCTGCCGCCTGCGCAATCGCTGTGATATCCACGGGATATTTGGGATTCCCCGGATGGCTGATGATGTGCACGTGACCGCTGGCCATCGTGGCTATCATTGCCTGGGTATTGGTGTCTTTATCATGAGGTGCAAAAACCGGCTCATGGAAGCCCGCAATGATGAGATCCAGAGAAGTAAACATCGGACCTGAACAGTCGATTTCGCCTTCAATATTCTTAATATTCGCCTCGATACCGCGCAGGATCCCTACGCCATCGACGATACGAGGCCAAATGCGCATATTAATAAAGTGCCAGTGATGAGGCGCATCCGCCATGTCCGGTCCATGATCGGTTATGGCAAACAGCTTGATGCCTTTGCGATGGGCTTCAGCGATGTAATCACTTAAGGTGCTGTAGGCGTGGGTACTGGCGACGGTATGCATATGCAGGTCAACGGGATACATAACTCTCTCCTGTAGTCATTTTCCGTCAAGGATAGCAGGTATCGTCGCCATTTATTAGCTCAAACCCGGCACTTGCCGGGTTACCATCAATATCCCCGAACGCGATCGACCTGACCCGTTACGGATTTCCCACTTTCCAGGTCCAAAATCGTACGGGAGATGTAGTCCACCGCCTCTGCCGGGCGTGTTACCGCGGCGATATGCGGCGTCATTGCCACACGCGGATGTTTCCATAGCGGGCTGGTTTCCGGCAGCGGTTCACGGCTATAGACATCCAGCATGGCACCTTTCACTTTGCCGCTGTCCAGCGATGCCAGAAGATCGTCTTCATTGAGATGAACGCCGCGCGCCAGGTTGAGCACGTAAGCGCCATCCTGCAATTGGCTGAGTAAATCAGCGTTAATAATGCCTACGGTTTCTGCCGTATTAGGCAGGAGGTTGATCAGCACGCGAGTTTGACTCAAAAACGCGCCCAGTTCCTCGGTACCGGCGAAGCTTTCCACACCAGACCAGGATTTACGCGTACGACTCCAGCAGCGTAGCGGGAACCCCCATGCTTGCAGACTTTCTGCAACTTTTGCACCTAAAACACCAGCGCCCATGATCCCGACGCTAAACTCATCGCGGGTATATTCTGGCAACGGTTGCCATTTCGCCTGGTTTTTTAATGCCTGGTAGTCATCAAAGCGACGGAACCAGTGCAATACCTGACTAACCGCATATTCCTGCATTTGCAGGCCCATCCCCGTATCTTCCAGACGGAAAAGCGGGATCGACGCATCCAACATTTCCGGATGAGCGTTTAGTTTACTGAGAATAGAATCGACGCCCGCACCCAGCGCAAATACGGCTTTTAATTTTCGTCCGGCGAGCATTTCAACCGGAGGATGCCAGACCAGCGCGTAGTCAGCATGCGCATTATCACCTGCCTTCCACTCACGGACCCGCGCGCCAGGTATGGCCTTTGTCAGCGCATTAAGCCACCAGGTCGTATCGAATGTTGGGTGATAGAAAATTATATCCATAACGTCTCCTGAACATTGTTATGCGGAACGTACTCGCACTTATAATCATCATTTTTCGAGGGAACATCAGAGTAGCAAATTTTAGGGTGCTGGCAAAAAAAACAATTCCCGCTTATTTAAGCTGCATATTGATTGAAGTTTGTGTAAATGCACGTTTTTTTCAAAAAGTTGATTGACGCCGGAGCGGTATTTCCCTAAATTAGCGCCCGTTCCGGTAGCACAGGAACAACAATATGGTGAGGTGTCCGAGTGGCTGAAGGAGCACGCCTGGAAAGTGTGTATACGGCAACGTATCGGGGGTTCGAATCCCCCCCTCACCGCCATATTCGAGAAAGAGCTCGTACGCAAGTACGGGCTTTTTTTTCGCATGTTGCACGCCTGCGGGGGGATGAGAAGCCCCGACCGGGGGTCGACAACTGGCGCAGCCAGTTGGACAGACTGAGAGCGCAGCGAACAGGCTGCCCGAAGGGCGAGCGAAGCGAGTCAATCCCCCCCTCACCGCCATATTCGAGAAAGAGCTCGTACGCAAGTACGGGCTTTTTTTTTTCGCATGTGAGCCGTCCTGAATAGCGTTAACCTGTAGGTCTGATAAGCATCGCGCTATCAAGCATCATCCCCCGCCCCGTTGCACATTATCTAAACCACTCTTATGCTGTAACTACCGCTTTCTCAAGCAATCAGGAAAATAACGGCATGTTAAACATAGAAGGAACTTTGCTTGATGAGATCATGTCGCAGGCAGACGAAGCAGGATTTATTCCGTTGAAGGTTTTCTCGCGAAAAATCCTCAAACGTACACCGAATGAAATAAATACGTTTTTCGATCCTGACAGCCGATTCTACGAAGAGTATCAGCGAACGGTTATTTGCAACGTCAGGCATAACGTCACCATTAAAAAAACCTACACCAGCAATGGGATCTTACGAAAAGAAACTACGTTAGGTGGGATTTATAAGGATGACCTGCTGACCTTTCTGGCACAAGCGCTAAAGAAAATAGACGAAAATAACCAGTTGTTTGACCAGGTCTACGCCAACTACTGGAGCAGCAAAAGAAAGTAATCTGCTGACGTCAAATAACAAAGCCCGGTTTCCCGGGCCTTGAAGACGGAGTACTTATCAGTTGTAAGCATTGAGCGTCCGCTGACAGAGTGCCGAACGGACGCAATCGTCTTTATTGAAACGAACAATCCCAACCATATCATCTTCTTCGAAACGGGCCAGTGCATCGCTTAGCCCTGAGCGAACGTGGGCGGGTAGATCGCACTGGGTCACATCCCCGTTCACAATCACCGTCACATTCTCTCCGAGGCGAGTCAAAAACATCTTCATCTGTGCTGCAGTAACATTCTGAGCCTCGTCAAGAATGACCACTGCATTTTCAAATGTGCGTCCACGCATATAGGTGAATGGCGCGATTTCCACCTTACCAATCTCAGGCCGCAGGCAATATTGCATGAAGGAGGCGCCCAGACGTTTCACCAGCACGTCATACACTGGACGAAAATAAGGCGCAAACTTCTCGGAAACATCTCCAGGTAAGAAGCCGAGGTCTTCATCAGCTTGCAGAACTGGACGGGTTACAATGATCCTGTCCACGTCTTTGTGGATCAGGGCCTCTGCTGCTTTTGCCGCGCTGATCCAGGTTTTACCACACCCGGCTTCACCGGTAGCGAAGATCAGCTGTTTACTCTCGATAGCATTCAGGTACTGGGCCTGAGCTTCATTCCGCGCCGTGATTGGCGTGGCGTCGCGACTATCACGCGCCATACCAATCGCTTCTACGCCGCCCATCTGCACAAGCGAGGTGACCGATTCATCTTCACGTTGTTTATGACTACGCGAATCCCGCCTCAGCACACGTTTTGCTTCACGACGAGCTTTGATCACTGCTTTTTGTCTTCCCATGGATAGCACCTTGAGTTGTAGGTATACATCACACGCGCCGTTGGCGGCACGATTATGCGCACGAACATCTGAGGGTTGGCTTCCTTGTAAGCCATTGCTTGCTTTCGGATAAGACGCCACACACGGCTACGCGCACCGTACAAGGTGTCAGTTACGAAGATAAGAAGTGAAAGGGTGAGAGATTTAGCGGTGACGAGGTGGCTACCGGAAGAGAAACGTCCGCGTAACGTACTGCAGCTACTGTGAAAAATGTGTCCAATACAGGACTTTTCCATCGCGATCTCCATAGTGAACGACTATCACCGCCGGGAACTACCGCTGTTTCTTATAATTACATCATAATCTTTCGTTAATGCAACAATATTTTTACTTGTCGTTAACTTAAATTCTATCTAATCACCAGAGACAGTCTCTTGCAGAGAGATGACAAAATTATTTCAGTCTCGTACCGATCATAAAAAATAATTTGTTCATTCATACAGATGTCAGGAAAAGCCCCGCTGTACAACGGGGCGTGATCATCAGGCTTCGAGTAGAGACTGTCCCAGATATTGATCTGCGGTTTTGACACCCGGCAAAGCAAAGAAGTAGCCCCCACCAATTGGTTTGACATACTCTTCCAGCGCTTCACCGTTGAGGCGTTTCTGCACAGTCAAAAAGCCTTTTTCCAGATCGTGTTGATAGCAGACAAACAACAGTCCCATATCCAGTTGACCGGATGGGGTCACACCGAGCGAATAGCTGTAGCCACGGCGCATCATCAGGCTGGACTCGGTCTCTTTCGTGCGCGGATTCGCCAGGCGGATATGACTGTCGAGCGCAATCACCTCACCTTCGGGATCGCTGGCATAGTCAGGCACATCATGCTCGTTCTGCATACCCAGCGGCGCGCCGGTGTGTTTATCTCGACCAAATATCGTTTGCTGCTCTTTCAGCGGCGTACGATCCCAGAACTCGACGCGAAACTGAATGAGCCTGACGGCCTGATAACTACCACCTTGCGCCCAGACAGGTTCGCCCTGTCCGTCCGTAACCCACACCACATCCTGCATCAACTTCGTATCCGTCGCGTCCGGATTCGCAGTGCCGTCCTTAAAGCCAAGCAAGTTGACCGGGGTCTCTTTGCCTTTGCTGCGCGCGGCATGGTCGGAAATAAACCCTTCACGTTTCCAGCGCACGCTAAGGAGATCGGGCGTATGTTTAATGATATCGCGCAGCGCATGGATAACGGTGTCCTGCGTGTTGGCACAAATCTGCAGCAGCAAATCACCATGGCACAGCGCCGCATCCAGCGAATCATTCGGGAAGCGGGTCATTTTTTGCAGCTTTTTCGGCATCTGCGATATCAGGCCATAACGTTCATCAAATAGCGAGGCGCCGACTGACAACGTCATCGTCAGGTTGTCTGGCGCAATGTATGCGCCGAGGATACCGGAATCCATAGGGGGTAAACGCGGGTTCGGCGTATCCGGCGCCGGCCCGCCCGTGGTCAGAAACGCAAATCGGGTGGTCAGCAAGCGGAACAAGCGTTCCAGATCAGCCTTATCGCTGGCGAGAACATCGAACGCCACCAGCATCATCGATGCCTGCTGTGGCGTCAGGATCCCTGCCTGATGCTGACCATAAAACGGCTGCACTTCACTACGCGCATCAGGGGACAGCGTTCCCGGCGCGCTTTGTGGTTTTTGCGCGTGGGCAACCGGACATCCACCCGCCAGCGCCAGCGCCCCACCCAGGGCGCCCATCCCTTTCAGTAAACGTCGGCGTGAAGGTTCGCTCACGCCGTTTTCATTATCTTGCTGCATTTTGCTTAATCCAGACCCAGAACACCGCGTAATTGCGACAAGTCTTCCGCCAGCGTCGTGATTGGCCCTTTCAGCGCATTGCGATCGGCGTCGGTCAGTTTGTCATAGGTTTCAAAACCGTCTTTGGTACGGTACTTGCTCAGAATGGTATCGACTTTTTTGAAGTTCGCATCCACCTTCGCCAACAGCCCAGCATTGGATTTTTGTAACTGAGGGCGCAGGAGATCGACGATTTTCTGCGCGCCATCGATATTGGCCTGGAAATCCCACAGATCGGTATGGCTGTAGCGATCCTCTTCTCCGCTGATTTTGCTGGCAGCGACTTCTTCAATCA
Organism: Citrobacter sp. RHBSTW-00599; assembly: GCF_013784065.1. Taxonomy (NCBI): domain Bacteria; kingdom Pseudomonadati; phylum Pseudomonadota; class Gammaproteobacteria; order Enterobacterales; family Enterobacteriaceae; genus Citrobacter; species Citrobacter sp. RHBSTW-00599. The sequence continues at coordinate 3,227,171 of NZ_CP056717.1, forward strand.
GTCCTGCTGCCCCGCCAACCACTTTTGACGGTGGGAAGGCCAGCTCGCTAATACGCGTTTGCAGGTCAAGAACATCGCGGTTTAATTGGTCGGCATACTTGTCCATGCCTTTGGTGGTGTTGTCGCCGAACAACGCTTTCTCCAGGCGGTGGAAGCCGGTGAATTTAGGATCGGCGGCTTTTTGCTCATAATCATCTTCACGCGCATCGATGCTGCCGTCGAGATCGGAGAACAGTTCAGCAATCGGTTCAATACGCTCATAATGCTGACGGGTTGGCGCATACAGCGATTTCGCTTTTTCCAGATCGCCGGCTTTAATCGCATCGGTGAATGCTTTGGTGCCCGCAACCAGTTGTGCAGTTTCGGCTGTCACATAGGCTTTGTATTCGGTAATTGCGCCACTTAGGCTCAGCAGAGCATCGCCCTGCGCGGCATCCGCCGTTGCGCTACCTTTTACAATGAGTTTGCCTTTCGGGTTGGTCAACAGACCGCAGGTCATATCATATTCACCTGGCTGCAGGTTAGCTGTCATTTTCTGGCTAAAGCCCGGCGCAATGTTTTCACGTTCTTCAACCACCATAACCCCTTTAAGGATCTCCCACTCCAGCGCTTTCTGGCTGTGGTTCTGGATGATGAACTGCGTTTTCCCAGCGTTAACCGTGATCGTCATCGGCTCACACTGTTTGTCGTTAACCGTGACTTTCACCTGCGGGATATCGGCGGCTTGTGCAGAAAAAGCGGAGGCAAACAGCGCGGCAATACCCAACTGCAGCGCACTACGGCGAAAATTAAACGTCATAACCTATCCCTATAAATAAGTATGTTGTAACTAAGGAGTGTTCTGCATCGCGTTTTTATCAGGGTGCGGTACGCGATGCCGTAGTGCCTGAACGCGGCGGCAGTGCAAACATAATCAATGCCGGAATCAGGTAGATAAACCAAATGGCGACTTCACTGACGCTCGGCGCTTCCTGATAGCCGAAAATACCTTCCATCAATGTGCCAAACAGCGAATGCGTTGAAAGCACGCTGCTCATGTCAAACGCCACATCCTGAAAATGATTCCATAACCCGGCTTCGTGGAACGCGCGGATGGCCCCAGCGGCAAGACCAGCGGCCACCAGCAAAATGAACAGGCTGGTCCATTTGAAGAATGCCCCGAGGTTGAGGCGAATGCCGCCGAGGTAAATCAGGTAACCCAGCACCACTGCGGTGGCCAGCCCCAGCATCGCACCTAACGGTGGCCACATGCCTACATCCTGCTGGAATGCCGCCAGCAGGAAGAACACCGATTCCAGGCCTTCACGGGCAACGGCAAAAAAGACCATCATCACCAGCGCCCAGCCGTGATGATTGCCGCGTTGCAACGCGTTATCGACAGCCTGTTCAAGCTGGACTTTGACGTTGCGCGAAACTTTACGCATCCAGAACACCATCCAGGTGAGGATCACCACGGCAATGACCGCCACGATGCCTTCAAACAGCTCCTGTTCTTTTTGCGGAAATTCACCGGTGGTTTCATTGATGAAAACGCCTAACGCCAGACATAACGCCGCCGCCAGCAGAACACCAATCCACATCACACCAATCCATCGACCACGCTGAGTCCGTTTCAGGTAGCTGGCAATCAGGCTGACTATCAGCGCGGCCTCTAACCCTTCGCGCAACATAATAAGAAATGGAACAAACATGCGAAGAACCCTTAAACGTTATTCTCAGTCAATTGATGAAAAGAAAAGTAAATTACAGTGATAGTGATTATCATTACAGTAAAGAAAAACTCAAGCAGAATGTTTTGAGAATGATGACTTAATGTAAACAGTTAGGCGGGTAACGATTAGGGCGGTTTGCAGCGGGGACAAATAAAAAAGCCCGCACGCGGCGGGCTTAAAGATCGAGGCGGATTACTCTGCCTGTAAACGTGATGGCGGAGCTGTGTGATAATGCGCATCAGCCTCGGCAAAACGTTGCTGCATAGCGGCTGAAGGCGCTTTACCCAACAGGCTGAAGACCACAATACCGATGCTGCCGAAAATAAAGCCTGGGATGATTTCATACAGACCCAACCAGGCAAACTGCTTCCAGACGATTACCGTCACCGCACCGATGAGCATCCCGGCCAGCGCGCCGTTACGCGTCATACGCGACCACATTACGGAGAACAGAACCACCGGACCAAACGCCGCGCCAAAGCCGGCCCAGGCGTAGCTTACCAGACCAAGCACACGGTTCTCCGGGTTCGCCGCCAGCGCGATAGACACCAGCGCCACAACCAGCACCATGATGCGACCAATCCATACCAGCTCTTTCTGGCTGGCATTTTTACGCAGGAACGCTTTATACAAGTCTTCGGTGATTGCACTGGAGCACACCAGCAGCTGGCAGCTCAGGGTCGACATCACCGCTGCGAGGATAGCAGACAGCAGAATACCGGCAATCCACGGGTTGAACAGGATTTGCGCCAGTTCAATAAACACGCGTTCGGCGTTCTGGTTAACGGCACCGGCAAGCTGTGGGTTGTTGTTAAAGTAAGCGATACCAAAGAAGCCAACGGCAACTGCACCTGCCAGACACAGGATCATCCAGGTCATACTGATGCGGCGGGCATGAACAATGCTATGGTGAGAATCAGCCGCCATAAAGCGCGCCAGAATATGCGGCTGACCGAAATAGCCCAGACCCCAGCCCATCAGGGAAATAATGGCAACAAAATTCAGCCCTTTGAACATGTCCACGTTCTCAATGCTCTTTTGTTTAATCACTTCCAGCGAATCGTCAAACCCACCCACGCCAATGACTACCATTACCGGCGTCAGGATCAGGGCGAAGATCATCAGGCTGGCCTGGACGGTATCGGTCCAGCTTACCGCCAGGAAACCACCGATAAAGGTATAAATAATCGTCGCGGCCGCCCCTGCCCACAGCGCTGTTTCGTAACTCATGCCAAAGGTGCTTTCAAACAGACGCGCCCCTGCCACAATACCGGAAGCACAGTAGATGGTGAAAAACAGCAGAATAACCAGCGCGGAGATAATACGCAGAATTCGGCTTTTATCTTCAAAGCGACCGGTAAAGTAATCCGGTAACGTCAGCGCATTGTTATTGTATTCGGTATGCACGCGTAAACGTCCGGCCACCAGTTTCCAGTTGATCCACGCGCCCAAAATAAGGCCAATAGCGATCCAGCTTTCTGAAATCCCCGACAGGAAAATCGCGCCAGGCAGGCCCATCAGCAACCAGCCGCTCATGTCAGATGCCCCGGCAGATAACGCGGTCACGAATGGACCCAGACTGCGTCCACCCAGAATGTAATCGTCAAAGTTTTTGGTTGAACGCCATGCAATAAACCCTATCAATATCATGCCGAAAATATAGACACAGAATGTCACTAACATCGGTGTGCTAATAGCCATCAAAACTCTCCAAAATTATGTATCAGCAATGCCGTGGCTTGCCGTTTTATTACCCTGCCGGAACGTGGCAAAGATATCTATGTTTACCAGGGCGACCGTATCCTGCCGGAAGCGATGGTCATTCACAATCGATTTAACACACCATTTACATCAAATTTAATCCAGAGTAGATAGCATTTTTCTGTAGGTTGCACTCTCTCACACTTTTTTCGGTTGCACCTTTTAAAAGTGTTAACTACCGCAGAGAAAAAGATTCGGCAACTTTTATAGCCCCCGTCAAAACACTCATGTTTATTAACATTTCATTCATTTCCAAGCTTGCAAACCAAGTCACATTTAACACGGTTGCACAAAGTTGCAACATAGTGGATATTTCTCGGTAACTATCAGACCCGTATTTCAGTACAACAGGAGTAAACGGCATGGGAACCACCACGATGGGGGTTAAGCTGGATGACGCCACTCGCGAGCGTATTAAAACAGCAGCATCACGAATCGATCGCACGCCACATTGGCTGATCAAACAAGCCATTTTTAATTATCTCGAAAGACTGGAAAATGACGACGCGCTTCCTGAACTACCGGCCCTGCTGGCGGGTGCTGCGAATGAGGGCGATGAGTCGACCACGCTGCAAAATGAAGCGCATCAGCCTTTCCTGGAATTTGCTGAACAGATCCTGCCGCAGTCAGTTTCCCGCGCGGCAATCACCGCTGCTTACCGCCGCGCCGAAACTGACGCCGTACCTATGCTGATGGAGCAGGCTCGTCTGCCGCAGCCTATCGCCGAGCAGGCGCATAAGCTGGCATACGATCTGGCAGACAAACTGCGTAACCAGAAGACCGCCAGCGGCCGCGCCGGGATGGTACAAGGTTTATTGCAGGAATTCTCCCTTTCTTCACAGGAAGGCGTCGCGCTGATGTGTCTGGCCGAAGCCTTGCTGCGTATTCCAGATAAAGCGACCCGCGATGCGTTAATCCGCGACAAGATCAGCAACGGTAACTGGCAGTCGCACATTGGCCGCAGCCCGTCTCTGTTCGTCAACGCGGCGACCTGGGGGTTGTTGTTTACCGGTCGTCTGGTTTCAACGCATAACGAAGCCAGCCTCTCACGCTCACTCAACCGTATTATCGGCAAGAGCGGTGAGCCGCTGGTGCGTAAAGGCGTCGACATGGCCATGCGCTTGATGGGCGAGCAGTTTGTCACCGGGGAGACCATCGCTGAAGCGCTGGCTAACGCGCGTAAACTGGAAGAAAAAGGCTTCCGTTACTCCTATGACATGCTGGGCGAAGCGGCCCTGACCGCCGCCGATGCACAGGCTTATATGGTTTCATACCAGCAGGCGATCCACGCCATTGGTAAGGCCTCTAACGGGCGCGGTATCTACGAAGGGCCAGGCATTTCTATCAAGCTGTCGGCACTGCATCCGCGTTACAGCCGTGCGCAGTATGATCGCGTAATGGATGAACTCTATCCTCGTCTGAAATCGCTTACTCTGCTGGCACGTCAGTACGACATCGGCATTAATATCGACGCCGAAGAGGCTGACCGACTGGAGATCTCCCTCGATCTGCTGGAAAAACTGTGCTTTGAACCCGAACTGGCAGGCTGGAACGGGATCGGTTTTGTTATCCAGGCCTACCAGAAGCGCTGCCCGTATGTTATCGACTATCTGATTGACCTCGCCACGCGCAGCCGCCGCCGCCTGATGATCCGTCTGGTTAAGGGCGCCTACTGGGATAGCGAAATTAAACGTGCCCAGATGGACGGTCTGGAAGGTTATCCGGTCTACACCCGTAAGGTGTACACCGACGTTTCCTACCTGGCCTGTGCGAAAAAACTGCTTGCCGTACCGAATCTGATCTACCCGCAGTTCGCCACCCACAACGCCCATACGCTGGCGGCGATTTATCAGTTAGCCGGTCAAAACTACTATCCGGGTCAGTACGAGTTCCAGTGCCTGCACGGCATGGGCGAACCGCTGTATGAGCAGGTCACCGGCAAAGTTGCGGATGGCAAACTGAATCGTCCATGCCGCATTTATGCACCGGTCGGCACGCACGAAACGCTGCTGGCTTACCTGGTGCGTCGTCTGCTGGAAAACGGCGCCAACACCTCGTTCGTCAACCGCATTGCCGACACGACCCTGCCGCTGGATGAACTGGTTGCCGATCCGGTCGAAGCTGTTGAAAAACTCGCGCAGCAAGAAGGTCAGGCCGGTCTGCCGCATCCGAAGATTGCCCTGCCGCGTGACCTGTACGGTAAAGGCCGCGAAAACTCAGGCGGGCTGGATTTAGCTAACGAACATCGTCTGGCCTCGCTGTCCTCTGCCCTGCTCAACAGCGCGCTACAAAAATGGCACGCTAAACCCATTCTCGAGCACCCGGTTGCTGACGGCGAAATGACGCCAGTCGTTAACCCAGCCGAGCCGAAAGACATTGTCGGTTACGTGCGTGAGGCGACTCACGCTGAAGTGGAACAGGCGTTACAGAACGCAGCGAATAACGCGCCGATCTGGTTCGCCACACCGCCACAAGAGCGCGCCGCCATTTTGCATCGTGCCGCCGTTCTGATGGAAGGTCAGATGCAGCAGCTGATTGGCATCCTGGTACGCGAAGCGGGTAAAACCTTCAGCAACGCCATTGCGGAAGTGCGCGAAGCGGTAGACTTCCTGCATTATTATGCCGGTCAGGTTCGCGATGATTTCGATAATGAAACCCATCGACCGTTAGGACCCGTGGTTTGTATCAGCCCATGGAACTTCCCGCTGGCCATTTTCACCGGGCAGATTGCCGCCGCGCTGGCGGCGGGTAACAGCGTGCTGGCGAAACCGGCGGAACAAACCCCGTTAATTGCCGCCCAGGGCATCGCTATTTTGCTCGAAGCGGGTGTACCGCCGGGCGTGGTGCAACTGTTGCCTGGTCAGGGTGAAACCGTCGGGGCGCAGCTCACTTCCGATGAGCGCGTACGCGGCGTCATGTTTACCGGCTCAACGGAAGTCGCCACGCTGTTGCAACGCAATATTGCCACCCGCCTTGATGCTCAGGGGCGTCCAATCCCGCTTATCGCCGAAACCGGTGGGATGAACGCAATGATTGTCGACTCCTCCGCGTTGACGGAACAGGTCGTGGTCGACGTTCTGGCTTCAGCGTTTGACAGCGCCGGACAGCGCTGCTCCGCGCTGCGCGTCCTGTGTCTGCAGGATGATGTAGCCGACCATACGCTGAAAATGCTGCGCGGCGCGATGGCGGAATGTCGCATGGGTAATCCAGGTCGCCTGACCACCGATATTGGGCCGGTAATTGATGAAGAAGCCAAAACCAATATTGAGCGCCATATTCAGGCCATGCGCGCCAAAGGACGCCCGGTGTTTCAGGCCGTGCGCGAAAACAGCGACGATGCGCGTGAATGGCAAACCGGTACCTTTATTGCTCCGACGCTGATCGAGCTGGAAAGCTTCGACGAATTACAAAAAGAGGTGTTTGGTCCGGTACTGCACGTCGTGCGCTACACCCGTAACAATCTGGGCAACCTGATTGAGCAAATTAATGCCTCCGGCTACGGCCTGACGCTGGGCGTACACACCCGTATCGATGAAACCATCGCCCAGGTCACAGGATCGGCACACGTGGGGAACCTGTACGTTAACCGCAATATGGTCGGTGCCGTTGTCGGCGTTCAGCCATTCGGTGGCGAAGGCTTGTCTGGTACCGGGCCAAAAGCAGGTGGACCGCTGTATCTGTATCGCCTGCTGGCTAACCGCCCAGAAAATGCGTTAGGCATTACGCTGGCCCGTCAGGATGCCGACTACCCGGTCGATGCACAGCTTAAAGCTGCACTCGTTCAGCCGCTGGAAGCGCTCAGCGAATGGGCAACCGATCGACCCTCGCTGCAGGCGCTCTGCCAGCAGTTTGGCGAACTGGCGCAGGCCGGTACTCAGCGTCTGCTGCCAGGACCCACTGGCGAGCGCAATACCTGGACGCTGTTGCCGCGTGAACGCGTACTGTGTATCGCCGATGATGAACAGGACGCGCTGGTACAGGTTGCCGCCGTGGCTTCCGTTGGTAGCTTAATCCTGTGGCCAGATGATGCGTTCCATCGTGAACTGGCAAAACGTCTGCCAGCCGCCGTCTCCGGGCGCATCCAGTTTGCCAAAGCGGACAACATCACCACGCAGCCGTTTGATGCCGTTATTTTCCACGGCGATTCCGACCAACTGCGTTCACTGTGCGAAGCGGTAGCTGCCCGCGAAGGGGCGATTGTATCAGTCCAGGGCTTTGCCCGTGGCGAAAGCAATATTCTGCTGGAGAGGCTGTACATTGAACGCTCCCTGAGCGTCAATACCGCCGCTGCCGGGGGGAACGCCAGCCTGATGACAATCGGCTAAGGTTGTGGTTAATTAAGGCTCCGGTTAGGGGGTAATGCCTGTCAATTAAGCATTACGGCGAACATGTGATTTCGGCTCAGGGTTCCGTTCACCTCAGTGGTATCACTTTTCTGAGGCTCAGACACCCGTGAACGTGCAAGAGAGGCTCACCGCCGCCTCCCTTGCATCCCTGGCTCCCGGCGGGAAAATCGTCGCTGCGCGATTCATTCGTCTTATGCCGTCTGCCTTCGGGTCGGGGCCGGGCCTGCGTCCCTGCAGGCCGTCCCCTCTGCCCGCATCCCTGCGGGCAGACCCGGTCAGCCGTCAACGCCTCATCGATTTTCAGCCGGAACGGGGTCATCGCTGCAACGCACTGACTTCCAGTTAACTCTGTTTTGCTGTTCAGATAAAAAAACGCAGGGGTCAGGTGTGGGCTGGTCCGGCTGAAAATTGCCGACGTGTTTCCGTAAGGCCGGGAGAACCCGCAGGGATGCGGGTTCAGGGCGCGTTTTGCAGGGACGCTTCCTCGCGCCCGGCCCGGTAGCCTGGAGGAATAAACGGAGGGGACCGCGGAGCGGCAATTTTCCCGCCGGGAGCCGGGATTGTTAAGGGTACGGCGATAGTACCCTTAACACGTTCACAGGGAGGATCGTTTCAGAGAAGTGACAAACGTAAGGTGAACGTAGCAATATACCGGAGGCAACAGATTCATTACCTCCGTATGTGCCACTCATCCTCGTTAACTGACAAGCATGACTCCGGTAACGGGGCCTTTTTTATGGAGCCAGAGGGAAGCATGAAACGAATCGTACTGACATGTGCAACGCTGCTGTTGAGCGGCCAGGCGCTGGCGGATGACTGCGCCAACGCGAACACTCAGATTGAGATGAACACCTGTGCGGCAGAGCAGTTTAAGGCGGCCGATACCAAACTTAATGACACTTATCAGAATGCGCTTAAGCGCGCCGCCCCAACCCAGCGCGATTTACTGAAAAAAGCGCAAATCTCATGGATAACCCTGCGCGATGCGGACTGCGCGTTAATCAGTTCCGGCACCGAAGGCGGTAGCGTCCAGGCGATGATTTCCAGCCAGTGTCTGACGGATAAAACCAACGAGCGTGAAGCGTTTCTCGCCTCGCTCTTACAGTGCGAAGAGGGCGATTTAAGCTGTCCGTTACCGCCAGCCAGTTAACGCACGCGGATCCCTTCAATAATCATCCGCTGCACGCTCTCCACCGTTTGGTTAAAAAAGGCTTCATCACGCAGCGTTGCGCCCGTTACCGCCTCAACCTGTGGGGCAAAGTCGGCGTAGTGCTGGGTTGAAGCCCAAATCATAAAAATCAGATGATGCGGATCGACCGGAGCCAGTTTCCCACTTTTGATCCAACCGGCAATCAGCGCCGATTTCTCATCAATTAGCGTTTTGAGATCGCCCGTTAATTCAGCCATCAATAAAGGCGCACCTGCCAGCATCTCCATACAAAACAGTCGTGAAGCCTGAGGGTAATCGCGCGACACTTCCAGCTTAAGGCGAATGTATTCTTTAATGGCCGCTAGCGGCGCAAAGTCTTCGCGAAAAGCCTTCAACGGAGCCAGCCAGACGTCGAGGATTTGCCGCAAAACAGCAATATAGAGCACCTCTTTTGACGGGTAGTAATAAAGCAGATTCGTTTTTGACACACCCGCCTGCTCAGCGACCTGTTCGAGACGCGTGCCGTGGATCCCATATTGGGAGAAGATATTTAATGCCGCGGTTAATATGGCCTGGCGTTTTGCACTGACGGCCTGCGAGCGCTTACCTGTTTTTTTCTCTGCGCGTTGGACCATGCGCCCTCTCCTTCTTGTGAGGGCGTCAGCATACCAAATCACGCGGTGAATGGTTAAATTAAAGCGACTCCGGCGGTGCCTCTTGCACTCCCCCTTTTTTCTTTTTGAACTTCAGTTCGCTGACCAGCACGCCAACAATAATGAATGCTGCGCCGAGCAAAGCCAGTAGCGGTAAGCGTTCCCCCGCCAGGCGACCAAAGATCCCCGCCCACACCGGCTCACCGGTATAAATGACCGTCGCGCGCGTCGGCGAAACGCTGCGCTGTGCCCAGTTCATGGTGACCTGAATAATCGCACTGAAAATCCCCAATCCCAGCGCCACCACCAGCAATCCCGTAGACATCGGTGGTACGGACTCTCCGGCCGGAGCCATGGCAATAAACGCCACTATCGAAGCGGTTGCCAGTTGTACCACCGTTACCCGCCGCACATCCACTTTTCCCGCCCACGCGCTAATCAGGATAATTTCTGCCGCAATCGCCACCGCGCCGGCGAGTGTGATCCACTCTCCTTCACCTAAAGCCAGCAAATTGCCTCCTGGTCCGGCGAGAAAAATCAACCCGATAAAGGCCAGCACAATGCCGACACACGGCATCAGGCCGGGCATACGCCCCAGACACAGCCATTGTAAAAGCGGGACCAACGGCACATACATCGCGGTAATAAACGCCGATTTACTGCTGGGAATAAACTGTAGCCCCCAGGTTTGCAGACTATAGCCCAACGCAATTGCGATACCGATCGCAACGCCTGCTTTGACTTCCAGCCACGTCAGTTTATGCAATGTGCGTAGTGACAAAAGCGCGACCGCCAGCGCAGCGGTGGCAAAACGCACGCCGACAAAGAAAAAAGGTCCGCTCAGGGTAACGGCATATTGCACTGCCAAAAACGTGCCACCCCAGAACATAGTGATCACAATGAGGATCGCTTCCTGAGGTTTAACAGAGAAGGAATAACGAGAAAGTAATGACATGAGACACCCGATTAACTGAATGTCGTTAGTCTGCGTTGCGTTTTGTTACAGTTCAACCTTGCAGACAAAAAAAACCGCCGGAAGAAACCGGCGGCGGTGGGTGGCTACGTAACGTCTGACTCTGATCCTCAGCCGTCACGGCATATCTGACAGCTAGCCCGGCAATTACGATTTGTTGTTGCCGTGGCTATTTTTGCCCCCTTTTTTGCCTGCCTCTGAAGCGCGTTGCGGGTCATTCTTAAAGTTGCCCCCGCTGTGCTGGCCACCTTTTCGACCTGCTTCTGATGCTCTTTCGCGATCTTCCGCAAAGTTGCCGGAACCGCCTCGATGGTTTGCCATTACTGACCTCCGTCATTGATTAGACATCATATTGCATAGGTACTGAGTAGTGATACCTCACGCAGCGTTACGGGCGATACCCTGAAAATAACTGCGTGGGATTAAGCATAGTGAAGCGTGGCCTGAGCAGCCGCTAACTGTAATATCCTGCAACAGGATTGGTGGTGATAGAGAAATAATCACAGCGAGAAATCAATAAGTCTTTCTTATGACTACCAAATTCCACCCGGTTAAATATGTATCATTTTGCAACAAGAGAAGTTGTTATAAAAATTGTTATAAATCAAAGAAGTGATTGTGAAATTTGCACTCCTGACAGTACGTCATATCTTTAAAGGTAGGTAGCGAGTCGCTACGGACACGGTTAACTCGAGGAGTAGTGTAAAATGGCAAAAGTTCTGGTGCTTTATTATTCCATGTACGGACACATTGAAACTATGGCCCATGCAGTCGCAGAAGGCGCAAATAAGGTAGATGGCGCGGAAGTAATTATTAAGCGTGTACCAGAGACCATGCAGCCGGAGATTTTCCTCAAAGCTGGTGGCAAAACACAAAACGCACCAGTCGCAACCCCGCAAGAACTGGCAGATTACGATGCCATTATTTTTGGTACCCCCACACGCTTTGGCAATATGTCCGGTCAGATGCGCACCTTCCTCGACCAGACTGGCGGGCTGTGGGCTTCAGGCGGCCTGTACGGCAAACTCGCCAGCGTATTCAGCTCGACAGGAACCGGCGGTGGTCAGGAACAAACCATTACATCAACCTGGACTACGCTTGCTCACCATGGGATGGTGATTGTGCCTATCGGTTACGCGGCGCAAGAGCTGTTTGATGTTTCTCAAGTTCGCGGCGGTACCCCTTACGGCGCAACCACCATCGCCGGAGGCGACGGCTCTCGCCAGCCAAGTCAGGAAGAATTATCTATCGCCCGCTATCAGGGTGAATATGTCGCAGGTCTGGCAGTAAAACTCAACGGCTAATCTTCAACAGGAGGATTCGAATGCCAACTCAAGAAGCGAAAGCCCATCGCGTCGGCGAATGGGCAAGTCTGCGCAATACATCGCCGGAAATAGCCGAAGCCATTTTTGAAGTCGCGCATTATGACGAGAAACTGGCGGAAAAAATTTGGGAAGAAGGTAGCGACGAGGTGCTCATCAAAGCCTTTAAGAAAACAGACAAAGATTCGCTCTTTTGGGGTGAACAGACTATCGAACGCAAAAACGTCTAGCGCTCAGACTCCCCCGCGAACACGGGGGAGTTTTTCTTTTACTTAGCCGCCTCATTCAACACGCTGTCGAACTTATCTATCGGGCAAAAGCCATCCGCATCTATCGGACACCCTTTCAGCTCCAGCGTTACACGCTGCGCCGGGGATTTCAGGGTCAGAACGTCTGCATTACGCAACTGCTGCGAGCTCTGATACACGTACTCGATTTTCATCAGATCACGATTCGCGTTGCTGTCATGCCAGCGCTGGAAGACAATCTTCCCGCCAATCGGCGTACGCTCGTTCTGATCGTGAAGCTGGTACGGTTTGAAATCCAGCGCGGTGAGCAGCGATGCGATGTTTGAGTCATGCCCCACCAGCACGGTTATTTTTGGCGCTTTTACCCGTTCAGTAACCAGCGCATTATCAATATACTTCACCAGCGGTTTGGCGACGTTCTGCGCCACTTCCGGGGAGGTGAACAGGCTGTCCTGATAGCCATTTTTCAGCTTCGACAGAACCTTCCACTGTTGATCGGATTTAATCTCGCCCCAGGCAACCTTATCCATCGGGAAGCCTTCGTAATATTGCAGCGTGAAGGCATCAACCAGCGAATTTCCGACCTTCAGCGGCCCCGAAACCCCAGGCTCCTGCTGATATTTCGCGCTAAACGTATCTTTGGCATCGGTCAGGGAACACTGCTGTTTTTCTTTGCAGGACGGAGAGTCTTTGTAGTCGGTCATTTGCTCAAGCAACTGATAGCTGTCGTTGAGCTGCATTTGGCTACGCTCTTTCTCCATTGCCTGAACCGCCTGCTGGCTGAAGGCGGCGGAATCATCGGTGATCACCGGGTTAAAGGTGGGATCCATGGTGCCCATTTTTTCCTGATGATGGACCGGGACGTCGCAACCCGGGAAAGCACCGGTGACAAAGAACTGCGCCGTCGCGACCGTACGCTGCAGGCTGTTAGCGTAGGTATAGACCGTACCCGGCGCCGGACATTCGCCCGATTTCACCATCCCCTGCTCTGCCAGCCACTCTCGCATATAGTGGCCCATATAGATTTCCAGCACGCCGCCTTTGGTGGTGAGTTGTCCGCCGGGGACATCCCATTCTGGCCATTGTTTGGGGGTGGACTGCTCAAGAACACTGCCATTATTGGCTAAAGGTGCACGTAAGTTATGCCGACTCATCATCAATACTTGCTGAAGCTGATAGCCTTCCGGCGCGGTCTGCGCCTGCGCGGCGGTTGACATTAATACAGCCCCTGCCACGGCTGCGGCGATTAACGATTTATTCATCCCTACGACCTCTTGTTGTTATCAATCACAACAGAGTGTGACAGAAATATGACATATTTCCCGGAACGCTTTCGCAAAACGCACCATCTACGGTGTCGTTTTAATACCGAACTCGGTTTCTAATTTGCGAATGCCAAGCGGGGTGAAGGTGACGCGGCGACCACTCAGCTCCGTTTTTATCCATCGTTTTTCAATCAGCCAGCGTAGCAGCGATGCGCCAAGCACGCCGCCGGGATGGTAACGTCGTTCACTCCAGTCCAGACAACCGCAGGTTAATTTCCGCCGCGATGCGCTCGCAGCCAGGACAATCCCCATTTGTGCCAGTTTTTCCTGCCCAAGAGAGGTCAGCGTTTCACCATCCGGCGTTAACCACTGACGGGAAACCAGCGTATCGAACAGCCTCACCGCCACCTCGCCAGCGAGATGATCGTAGCAGGTTCGGGCATGTCGTAAGCCTGGCGGCGTCGTGATTTTTCGTGGCGTAGATGTAGCCCACGCCACGCCCATCAGGCGCTCCAGCAGTTCAGCGATATCGGAGCCTGCAAGGCGAAAATAACGATGCCTGCCCTGCGCGAGCGCCACAACAAAACGTTGTTCGCACAGACGCGCCAGATGCGCACTGGCGGTCGACGCTGACACATCCGCCACTGCGCTGAGTTCGGTCGCGGTCCAGGCGCGGCCATCCATCAGGGCGCACAACATTCGCGAGCGCGATTTATCGGCCATCGCCGCCGCGGTGAGCGCCATTCGTGACTCCAGAGCGCCCTCTTCCTCACTTAACATCACTGATGCCATAGCGACCTCTTTGACACTGAATGTCTGAATTAACGATGCCATGAATGCGTTCTAAAGTCACCGCACAGGTCACACCGCACGCAGCATCATCTCAATACCCAACCCGACCAAAAAAAACAGAAAACAGCGTTTAAACACGAGCGGAGAAATAACCCGTCGTACACGGGTTCCTAACCACTGACCAATCAGCGCAGGAACAATGGCCAAAGCCGATAAGCTCAACGACTGTACGGGCAGCGCGTTGTGCCACCACAGACCAAGCGCCAAAGCCAATGTCGAAAACGTAAAAGAGATCCCGAGCGCCTGAACCAGTTCATCTTTCTCAAAACCCAATGACTGGATCCAGGGCACGGCGGGCATCACAAATACACCGGTTCCGCCAGTCAATAAGCCAGTAACAAATCCTATGATGAGGGAGTACGGTTTTTCATGCTGCGGAGCCACTGCAATTTTCTTTCCGGCCAGCGTCCAGATAGCGTAAGCCACCAGCGCCACGCCGAGCGCAAACTGGGTACGGGTGGTATCGCCGCCGGTAATCCAGGCGCTGGCAAGCAGTGTCGCCACCACCACCGTCAATAACATTGGCCACAGTCGTTTGACTAATTGACGCGTATTTCCGCCACCGCCAAACTGAAACAGATTGCTAATCAGCGAAGGCAACAACAGCATGGCCGCCGCCGCAACCGGCGAAATAAGCGATCCGAGGATCCCCATAGCCACGGTGGGCAATCCCATACCAGTGACGCCTTTTACCATCCCGGCGAGGACAAACGTGGCGGCAATCATCATCACCAGAGCGGGCCCAAACGCTAACGAACTCGTCATGCTGCACTTTCCTGAAAAAGAGAAGATGACCCATTCTGGACGTTAATCGCAATGCTCGCTTCGCCAGGCAACGAAATATGTCTTCCCGCTTACGGGTCATAATATAAAAATGCCGGGTTTCCCCGGCACATTATCAGAACGTTTTTGCCCACCACAGCCGAAGCTTCATGCCCCAGTAGCTGGTCCAGCCGCTGGTTGTTGACACCACCCGACCTTGTGACACTACCACCAGCGTGGGCGTGACGCTAATCGCCCAACTGCGGGAGATTGCCCCGTTCGCATCATTGATGACCGGAAAGTCCACGCCTTTACGCGACAGCCAACGAGACACCTCAGCTTCACTGCCGGAGCGTAACGCAATGGTCATCACGTTTTCCCCTTCCGAACGCAGCCTGGCGACTTCCGGCGTTGTGAAGCGGCAAACGCCGCACCAGCTCGCCCAGAAATAAAGCAGCACCGGCTCGTCTTTGCTGAGCGCCGCCAGCGTGACGGTTTCACCATCCAGCGTTTGCAAAGGCGTGCTGTCAAAAGAGCCAGGGAGCTGCGGCGCGCGCCAGACATCCATCAGCAGCATCGCCCCTGCCAACAGCGCCAGTAAGATCAGCCCTTCGCGCAGCCAGCGGCGCAGTTTACTGAGCATTGGCCGCCGCCAGCTTTTCTTTGACCACTTCCTCAAGGGTTTCCCACGGCACCGCACCGGGAATAAGCTCATCACCAATAATCGTTGCGGGGGTGCCCTGCACGCCCACCAGTCGCGCCAATTGCAGGTTAGTGCTTAGCGTTTCAGCACTTTGGGCATCCAACGTCACCGGACTGGCTCCCGATTTTTCCTGCGCCTGTTTGATACTGACATCGGTATGGTAACCCTTTTTCTGCATCAGTTTTTCATGTAGCGCCAGAAACTGCTGCGGATGCTCAAGCCAGGTAGTCAGCACGGTCCGCGCCGCCAGTTCCGAACTTTCCCCTTTAAACGGCAGCGGTTTAATCACTACCGCCACGTCAGGATATTTCTGCACAATTTTTTCCAGCATGGGATCCAGTTGCTTGCAGTACGGGCAGTTGTAATCGGTGAAGTTTATCAGGGTCAGTTTCGCCTGCTTAGCGCCAATCCGCGGGCTGTTGGGATCGTTAAACAGGGCCTCCTGGATTAATGCTTCAATTTGCTTTTCCTGTTCCGGTGTAAACGGTGCAGGCTCTTTCGCTACGCTGACGGCAGAAAACAGGGTTAACAGCAGAACAATCATTATTTTCATGGGGTTACTCCTTTGGCATCGGTCAACGTTTGCAATACCGCATCGCGGGTTAACAACGTTGGTAACGCCTGGCCTTCCGGCAGACCGGGGCCATAAATTTGGTTATACGGCACAGCAACCTGGCCGCGTTTTTTCAGAAATTCGGTGATGGCTTCAGAAGGGAGCGTCCAGTCGCCGCGCAGCGCCACTACATCCGGCTGTTGCAAAGCGGCCTGTACGTCATCTTTATGCAACACGTTGTATTTGTTGACCTTACAAGTGATGCACCAGTCGGCAGTGACGTCAATGAACACTCGCTTATGTTGCGCCAGCGCATCCTCAATCGCCTGCTCGCTAAGCGGTTGCCAGTTCACGCTTTCTTTAGCGCTAGCGTGTCCGGCCAGCCCTAAATGTGGGAGCAGCAACGTCGCAAGCCAGATAGCCGAACCCAGCATCATGACACCGAGAAGACGCCGCAAAATATTCATCCAGCGTCCCGGACGCGGCAAACGCAGCGCCAGACCGGGACGCAGAGCCACCAGCAGCCACGGCAAGCTCATCCCCAGGCCGAGTGCGATAAACAGTCCCCACAACGTTGGCAGCGAAGCGGTCAATGCCACCGCTACCGCCGTTCCGAGAAACGGGGCGCTGCACGGCGTGGCGAGCAGGGTCGCAAACGCGCCTTGCCAGAAATGTCCCGACAAGCCGTTGCCACCGTGAGTCGCCAGCGTGGTGGTCATCGCCGAAGGCAGGCGGAATTCAAACCACCCGAACAGGCTGGCGCTGAACGTCAGCATCACCACGACCATGACGCCAATGAACCACGGGTTCTGAAACTGGATCCCCCAGCCCAGCGCCTGATTGGTTAAACGTAGCACTGTCATCAATAGTGCCAGGGCCATAAAGGAGACCAGGATCCCGGCTACCGATGCGAGGAACTGACGGCGGATCTGGCGACGGCTTTTTTCCTCAACCAGCAAAATAGAGCCCAGTTTCATGCCGAGAACCGGTAACACACAGGGCATCAGGTTGAGGATTAAACCGCCCAGCAGCGCCATTAGCACCACCTGCCACAATGGGAGTGAGGCGTTCTCAATAACCGGGGCTTCGCCAATCGCAAGACGACTTTCCTGGGCAACACCGTTATCTGCCAGCACCAGCGTGACCGACTTACCGCGTAAATCCGGCGCGCCTTCCCCCCAACCGTCATGAACGGGTACCGTGGCGCGTAACGTCTCACCTGCGACGTGAATTTGCGGCATGCCAAAATCAGCATCATCAACGGCGTCCAGATACAGCCCAGGCGCAGTCCAGCCTCCCGCGCGGTGAGCCTCGACAACCAGCTCGCCGGCCCGTGCGCCAGCGCGCAGAGTATCGGTCAGGCCGCTGGCAAGCGGGATCTGCCCCATTGCCTGCGCATAGTCATGCGCAAAAGTCGGGTCCTGGGTCGTGGAGGTCACGGAAAAAGGAAAATCCGTCAACAGGCAAACGTTGCTACAGGTGGATAGCGTCAAAACACCGCTAAGCGTGGCGGGCGATCTGCCGCGCACAACCATCGGGAATGTCACATTATCGTGATAGCCCTGGGTCGTGATATTAGCGACCTCAAAGCGTGCGGGGGTTGGCCAGAACCAGTCGACCGCAGGCATTTCCCCTTGCCAGGCGATAGATGGCGCGACGCCTCCCTCGCCCGGCGAACGCCAGTAGGTTTTCCAGCCGTCCTGCAGTTTAACATCCAGCAACAGACGAGTTTCGCCGCCTGAGGACGTATCAGCGCGTAACCGCACGCTGGCGTGATCGTTATCGGGTGAACGCAGCCAGCCGGGTTCAGCCGCCCAGGATACGGGCAGCCATAGCAATAACAGACAGAGCAGCGCCTGCCTGAAAACAGTCATCATATATTTTCTCCGTGAATAATTATCTAACAGTCAGCAACGGCTGTTCTGTCATTCACGGAAGACGCAAAATCGCAGATGTACCCTTAGCGTGGGCGGCGAGATGGCTCGCGGTGGGAAAAAAGGCAGACGAAACGCCCGCACTGGCGCCAGCAGCGACAGTAGCAGACACAGCACCAGAATAGCGCCTTCGAACAGTACCGGGGGCGCCGCCAGTAATGACTTCGCGCTCAGTTCACAAGGGGTAACGGACGAGGCCTCATCGGTCTGCGCTTGTGCGCTTACGACAACGCTTGTGGCAACGGTGTCCATCTGCAACGCGTGCAGGCCCGCCATGCGTTGTGCGGTGCAAACCATCACCACAACACATGCCAGACAGAGGAACCACCATCCCATCCGTTGACGTTTCGCCATTATACCCTCACTGATTGATGCGAGTTATCTTAACCACTCACCAGGTTTTGGCAACCTTTGCGCTGTAAAGTTATGTCCTGTCATCAGCAGGATATACCGCGATTTCAATCAGATTGAGATCGGGATCTCTGACATAAACCGAGCGAATCGGTCCCATCGCACCGGTTCGTGCAACCGGTCCCTCAACAATATCGACCCCGTGCGTTTGAAACGTGGCAATCACCTCTTCCAGCGCACGCGTGGTGATAAAACACAAATCCAGCGCCCCCGGCGTTGGCGCGTGAGCTTTGGGTTCAAACTCTTTTCCCCGAATGTGGAGGTTAATTTTCTGATTGCCAAAGACGAAGGCTTTCCGCCCTTGCGCGAAGGTTTCCAGCCTCATCCCTAAAAGTTCGACATAAAAACGAACGCATGCCTCTTCATTATTGGAGGTCAATACCAGATGATCCAGGTGGTCAATCATAGCGATATCCATTTTGGTTGCTCATCTCAGACACTTACCCTATTCATTCACACGCTACAAGAAAAAGAGAATCTTACGGCTGCGTTGACAGAACATAGCGCAAGGCGTTGCGGCTCACGTTTTATAAATCAAATGATTATTAATCATATTTCCGTTTTTATTTATTACAATATAACATTGCCAAAGTAATTACGAAAATATCACGGAAGTGATCATTCACTATTTACGAAGAGTACCAAAGGATATTCGCAGAACAGTACATAAATACTGTCCCGCTACGTATTGATGCGTAAATGAAAGTAAGGGCCAGCGCATTTTTAGGTGATTATCGTATTATAGTCCGACGCAATGAAGAGCGTATTCATTCGCAGAAAATTTGTTTATTGAATGTTATTTAGAGTATATGGAAATGAAAAAATATTTATTACCCCTGATTGGGTTACTTTTTACCGTTAGCGCTCAGGCAGCAGCATTTACCGACGGCAAAGAGTTTATCTCACTGGAAAAACCCGTCGCTTCAGCCCCGGCAGCGCTGAAGTTTTTCTCATTCTATTGTCCTTCCTGCTATCAGTACGATGAAGTTTTTGAAATCACTGATAACGTGAAAAAAGTTTTGCCTGCTGACGTCAAACTCACCGAATACCACGTCGACTTTTTAGGCCCTCTGGGGCAGGACATGACGCACGCCTGGTCCGTCGCCATGCTGTTGAACGTGCAAGATAAAGTTAAACCGTTGCTTTTTGATGCCGTGCAGAAAAAACAAACCATTAAATCGGCGGACGATATTCGTAACGTATTTATCAGCGCGGGCGTCAGTGCCAGTGATTATGATGCCGCATGGAATAGTTTTGCCGTGAAATCACTAACCGCCAAACAGCAAGAAATGGCTAAAGCTGTAGATTTAACCGGTGTGCCCGCCTTTTTTATCAACGGTAAATATATGATCAATCCGAAAGGACTGAAATCTGATGACCTTAACGCGTTCGTACAAAACTATGCTGATACGGTCCGCTTCCTGATCACTAAATCCTGATGTTTAGCTAATCTCACTATTCGCACCACACAACAGACGCCATAACGTCAAAAAGCGCTGTTGGTGGTGCAATGCCCGCTTCGTTTATAGCAATATCCTCCCTTCCCGGTTGGCATTCTCCGTTATCAGGATTACCCTAAACTTAGCGGTGATACCTATTGTCAGGGTTCACCTTCTGCAAGTGTTGATTTACACGAGAGAACGCTATGGAATTAAAGGATTATTACGCCATTATGGGCGTGAAACCGACAGACGATCTCAAGACAATCAAGACCGCCTATCGTCGACTCGCCCGTAAATATCATCCTGATGTCAGCAAAGAGACTGACGCGGAGGCCCGGTTTAAAGAGGTTGCTGAAGCCTGGGAAGTCCTGAGTGATGAACAGCGACGCGCCGAGTACGACCAGTTGTGGCAGCACCGCAACGACCCACAGTTCAACCGTCAATTCCAACAAGGAGAGAATCAACGCTATAACGCCGAAGATTTCGACGATATCTTCTCCTCCATTTTTGGTCAGCATGCGCAACAGTCTCGCCAGCGTCATGCCAGCCGCGGGCACGATATTGAAATTGAAGTCGCCGTATTCCTCGAAGAAACGCTTACTGAGCATAGCCGCACGATCAGTTACACCCTGCCGGTTTACAATGCGTTCGGCATGGTCGAACGTGAAATTCCTAAAACCTTGAATGTGAAAATTCCGGCTGGCGTCGGTAACGGTCAGCGTATTCGTCTGAAAGGCCAGGGCACCCCCGGTGAAAACGGCGGGCCAAACGGTGATTTGTGGCTGGTGATTCATATCGCGCCACATCCGCTGTTCGATATTGTTAACCAGGATCTGGAAGTGGTCGTTCCCCTGGCGCCGTGGGAAGCCGCGCTGGGCGCGAAAGTAACCGTTCCGACGTTAAAAGAGAGCATTCTGCTGACCATTCCTGCAGGCAGCCAGGCCGGGCAGCGGTTACGCATTAAGGGCAAAGGTCTGGTAAGTAAAAAACATACCGGCGATTTGTATGCGGTGATCAAAATCGTCATGCCGCCGAAACCTGACGACGCCAGCGCCGCCCTGTGGCAGCAGTTGGCGGATGCACAAAAGACCTTTGATCCGCGCAAAGAGTGGGGGAAAGCATAATGGCTAACGTCACCGTCACCTTTACCATTACCGAGTTTTGTCTGTACACCGGTGTGTCAGAAGAAGAGCTACATGAGATTGTCGGCTTAGGGGTGATAGAACCTCATGAAGACGAGACTTTTGACGATCATGCGCTGACCGTCATGCGTCGCGCGATACGCCTGCGTCAGGAGCTGGAACTTGACTGGCCGGGAATTGCCGTTGCGCTGACATTGCTGGAAGATAACGCTCAACTGCGGCAGGAAAACCGCCTGCTGCGCCAGCGATTGTCTCGCTTTATCAGCCATCCTTAATGTGTCAAGGCCAGCATGATGCTGGCCCTTTTATTATCCGCAACCCGCTCTTAATGACATTGCGCAGCAGATGGCATACAGTCAGCGATAAGAATTATCTCAAACAATAAGACGTTGAGCCATGCAGCTTAAGCCCCTCACAAAAGGTCGTTTTCACAATATCTGGCAGCAAGATGATGCCTTAATTGAGAAGATATTCCAGGAGTTGCTCTCTGAAACACAGATTATCCAGGAAGATGACTATCTTTACCGCCAGGGACAGGTAGTCGATCGACTAATCATGGTGCAGTCAGGGAGAATTTCTCTGCGTTATAGCGCGGAGAATGGTCGCCGTTTCCAACTGGGTGCAATGGAATGTGATGAGCAACTGTTTGGCGAAATGGAGTTTTTTACCGGGTATCGTTGCCAGCTTGATATCGTAGCCGAAGAACCGCTGACCGTGGCGGTATGCAACTGTGACCGTCTGGAGGAAGCGCTGAACCAGCACCCCAGACTGGCGATATTTTTCGCCAGCGCAATGGCCGTTGATTATCAGGATATGCTGGAAATCTTCCTGCACCGGATGCTCTACCCTATCGTACATAACGTAGCGTATGACCTGTATCGCCAGCATCAGGACAAGCAGCCAATGGATGGTTTTCATAAAAAATACCAGGAAGCTGAGCGATTCGGCACCACCGACCGGGTCTATCGGCGGGCGGTGAAAGCGCTGACGGATGCCGGGCTGGTAACGCGCACGAAGCAAGGACTGGAGATTAAGGATCTGGATGGGCTGCGTAAATTTCTCGGCAATGACATCATTGACTGACACACCAACCCTGGCAAACGGAGCATTGGTGTGTCATTTCAGCGCAATCAGAACTTATAGGTGAGGTTGAAATAGTGACCCAGCCCGGTGGTACGCCCTGCTCCACCGTGGTTTTCCATCAATGCCATGTTGCGGAAATATTTTAAGCCATAACCTACTGCATAATGCTCTGAATGCCAGTAGATGCCGTTATACCATTCAATCGCGTTATTGCTATATAACGGCTGGTTAGCAATCTTGTTCGCGGCGAACTGGTAGTCAAAGTAACCCTGATAGTTCAAATAACTGCCGTTGGCGAACGTATAGAACGGCGTCGACCAGTTGGTCGAGAACATGTAACCATCCCACTTGCCTTCGTTATCCGCACCGTAATTTTCACGTACATAGTGCGCATAAATGTTCATTCCCACCAGACCAAACCACGGCACTTTAACATCCGTGCCGAGACCAACGTAATGCTCAAATAATTCCCGGTCACCAATGTTATTTACCGTTGCGATATAGAATTCGTTAAATGGCCCTACGGATAAATCTTTATTAAAAATGGCGTCGAGGGAAAAACGTGGAGATATCTTGGCAAAGAAGTTATCTCCCCCGTGACGATCGTCCTGCTCGCGATCCAAAATATCAAAGAAATCCACATAACCATACAGATCGATAATCCCGGATCGTGCGCCAAATTCCAGCTCAAGATAGGTGTCATTACGAATACCATAAGGCACTTTCGCATCCACACTTTGCATTAAGTTTATCTGCATCCAGTTAAAATCATTTTTGCGGATGTTGCCATCAGCATAATCAGCCGCAAGCGCTTGCGTACAGCACATCGCAATTACCGCACCCAGAACTGTTTTTTTCATCATTAATTTATTTTTCTTCAGCATTTTCAATTCCTTTGAGCAAGGTTGAGTGTCGCCCCACCAGATAAATGGCGTGACGGCGGGCTATCTAATTAAAGAGGCAAGCGTTATTACTGTGTTTAATTACGTTTGAGTTTTAATGTACCCATCAACATAATAAAGATAATTAAATACAACACCGGTATTGCATACATAATTTTCTGCAACCCCATAGTTTTTTCCATTAGCGCACTGATCGCCGGACTAAACATGGCGCCAGCACTACCGCTAATTAAAATATAAGAAACGTTCTGGCTACTCGCGCGCTTCACGAAAGAAACCCCGTAGGCAATAAAGGAGTTATACAGCGCTGCGCAGACAAACCCGTAACTATAGGCCAGATAATCAAGCCCGGAGATATTTTCCTTCGTGACAATGATGGTAGTAATAACGCAAGCTAACAAAATAATGCTAAGCAGAAAATAATGTATCTTTACGCGGGAAACAATAACGGTTGAGACTAACGCGCCGACCAGCGCAGCCCCCCAGTATTGCGTAATAATATTACCTGCTTCTTCGAAGGGAATACCAAATTTGTTCTTCACAAATAATGGTGCCCAGGTCAGGAAGGTATACAGCGCCAACATACCTAAGAACAGGCCAATGCCTCCGCTGATAATCCCTGGATTCCACTCGGATTTCACCGGGTCTGCGCTATCCGCTGCAGGGGCCGTTTCACAGGCGGTAAAGCGGGTGAGAGCCACAACGCCCAGCGTGAGTAAGGCCACTATGCCTACGCTCAGATAGCTGTAACTCCACGACATATTGTGCGTCAGGGCGAAGGTGGTAATCAGCGGGAAAACTACGCCCGCGACGTTAAAGGTGGCGTCCTGCACCACCAGCATCGTACTTTGAATGCGATCCTGCCAAACCGAAACCACGATCGTTCCCGCCACGCACAGACCAATCCCGCCGCAGAAACCCACCAGGGTCATGGCGACCATCACCGGCCATAAGCCAGGGCTTAAGTGCATTGCCAGAGCGCAGAGGAACACTATCGAATAGATAATGAGCGTCATACGCTTAACGCCGATTTTCTCAATCAGGAAAAAGGCGGCGATGGTCCCGGCTAACGCCCCACCGTTAAGCAACGAAAATATCGAGGCGACGGTATTCACATCGGCACTGTAGCGTACTGCAATCGGTTCAATCAGCATGCCAAACTGACTGGCAAATCCTGCCATAATAAAATTTGCCAGAAAACTAATCAGCGTAAGTGCTATTTTATTCTTCATATAATGCCATCTCTGATTGGTTCATTTAAATGCTGATGCTAAGCCGTAACAGCTGTATTTAGCGCCAGCTCTATCATATTTTTAAAGGTTAACTGCCGTTCTTCCGCCGTTGTTTCTTCTCCTGTCAGGCAATGATCGGATACGGTTAATATAGCCAACGCTTCAATATTAAACTGATGCGCTAAAGCGTATAACCCTGCCACTTCCATATCCACACCCAGCACACCAAACTTTTCCAGTGCAGGTATTAAATTTTCGTCAGGATCGTAATAAAGATCGCCACTGAAGACATTGCCGACTTTAACGTCAATACCGGCCTTCTGCGCCAATGCCCACGCCTGCTGCAATAATGGGAAATGGGCAGATGTCGCCATCGTGTAGCCCGCGCTACGTTTTAAATTTGTGACGGAATCCGTTCCGGCGGCGACGGCAAGAATAATATCTCGCATTTTGACATGATGTTGTGTTGCCCCCAGACTGCCGACACGAATAATTCTCTGTACACCGAAATCATGTACCAGTTCATGAGCATAAAGCGTCATTGACGGAATACCCATGCCATGTCCCATCACCGAAACAGGTTGCCCAAAATAAAGACCGGTATAGCCCAGCATATTGCGTACATTGGTGACTTCGCGGCAATCCATTAGATAATTTTCAGCAATAAACTTAGCGCGAAGCGGATCGCCCGGCATAATAACGGTTGGCGCAAAATCACCCGCTTTGGCATTAATATGTGCAGTCATAACAATTCCTGAATTATGGGTATTGAAGATATGCAGGGATTGTAACCAGCGGTTTGCAGAGGATTGAGGACAAAAGTCCTGCTCAGAGGATCGGCCTCTCATTTCTGAGAGTTAGTGTTGCGGGCTTGTGGCCCAGCGGAAAACTGCGCTCCCGGCAGAGTCGCTCGGAGGTATCGCAAAACAAGTCTCTGCGAAAGGTAAAAGTCGAAGTGTCGATCTCGTTTTGTATCAATGTTAAACTCGCACACTTTCTATTAAACCTTTCTTAATTATGATAAAGCTACTTTCACGCTACATTTCCGTAGGGATTGTAAACACGGCATTACATTGGGCGGTGTTCGGCATCATGGTATACATCATGAAAAATGACCAGGCCGTGAGCAACGTGGTGGCGTTTTTGATAGCTGTGACATTTTCATTTTTTGCAAACGCAAAATTTACATTTAGCGCAAAAGCCACCGGCCGAGGGTATGTGCTATTTGTTGGATTTATGGGGCTACTAAGCTTTATCTCTGGTCAGGTATCTGATCACTACAACATTTCCCCTCTCATAACGTTGATAGAGTTCTCCTCCATCAGCTTGGTATGCGGCTTCTTATACTCCAGGTTCATTGTTTTTAGGGATCCGAAATGAAAATTTCTCTGATTGTGCCGGTGTTCAATGAAGAAGATACAATACCTATTTTCTACAACACGGTGCGTGGACATGAAGAACTAAAAAAATATGATGTTGAAATTGTGTTTATCAACGACGGTAGCAAAGACGCTACAGAATCAATCATTAATGCTCTCGCCGTATCTGATAAGCTCGTCGTCCCCATATCATTTACGCGCAACTTTGGAAAAGAACCAGCAATCTTTGCCGGCCTTGAGCGTTCCTCTGGTGAAGCAGTTATTCCGATCGATGTTGACCTACAGGATCCAATCGAAATAATTCCATTGATGGTCGATAAGTGGCTTGCGGGTGCAGATATTGTGCTGGCAAAGCGCGCAGACCGCTCCACGGATGGAAAACTGAAGCGCAAAACCGCTGAATGGTTCTATAAATTACACAATAAAATAAGCGATCCAAAGATCGAAGAAAATGTTGGTGACTTTAGACTTATGTCCCGCGATGTAGTTGATAACATCAAACTCATGCCGGAACGTAATCTCTTTATGAAAGGTGTGCTTAGCTGGGTAGGTGGCAATACTGATGTTGTTGAGTACACACGCGCAGGACGCATTGCTGGTAAATCAAAATTTAATGGCTGGAAATTGTGGAATCTTGCTCTGGAGGGTATTACCAGTTTTTCAACGTTCCCATTGCGAATATGGACCTACATTGGTTTTTTTGTAGCCGCTGTATCCTTTTTGTTCGGTGCATGGATGATTATAGACAAGATTTTTTGGGGAAATCCGGTCGCGGGATATCCATCTATTATTGTTTCAATCCTTTTCCTTGGTGGGATTCAGTTAATTGGTATCGGTGTGCTTGGTGAGTACATAGGTAGAATCTACATCGAAACCAAACAACGGCCACGTTATATAGTTAAAAAACAAGACGGGATTTAAAATGTTCTCCAGATACGATAAAAAAGCATTGTTTATTTACTCAGGATTAGCCCTGTTGTTTATTTACCCGTTAATCCAGGCAGGCATATATTACAGAGATGATTTAGACAGGTCTATAACTGGATATTACGGCTGGCGTGGTTTAGGTCGACCTTTTGCAGATATTTTAACAAGATTTTTTTCTGCCAGTGGGCACTATAACCTGGACCTATTTCCTTATACCATGCTCGCATCATGTATTTTCTTAGGCGCATCTGCGCTTGCGCTCAGTAAACACCTGATTAAATCAGATATTCCGAACGCAAACATGGTTGCCGCACTTTTAATATTCAACCCATTCATTTTGCAAAATATTGCGTACAGATATGATAGTCTCGGAATGTCGATTGCCTTTTTCCTTGCGGTGGTTGCATATACTTATGAAAATAAAAATCTGACGATAGATGTTGCGACAAAATTAATCGCTGGTGTATTATCTTTAACTTTATATCAACCATGTGCCAATATTTTTATTGGTTTGCTTGCAATTGATGTAATCATCATCGCAACAAAAAAAGATGTAAAGGTCAAGGAATCAATAATTTTCTTATTCAAAAAAACAATTTTATTCGTATCATTTTTTCTTATCTATATGCTTTTCTTTTCGCCTAAAAATAACTCTCGAGCAGAATTAATACATCTAGACCAAGGGGGATTAGAGCATCTGGCCAAAACATTAATTGCCTTAAAAGAAATGGTTCTTTCTTATCTATATCACCCGGTTTACATTTACTTCGCAATCCCAATACTTATAGGTTGCGTGTTTATGCTCATTGCTTACCGTACTAATATAAAACAAATAGCATCATTTATTTTGTACGGAGCTGTCTCCTTTTTAATATTCATTATTTCACTTATGGGGCCAACATTATTACTTCAGGACGCACCAGTACTTCCCCGTACTTTAGTCTCATTTTCAGTTATATTGGTTATAATTGCTATCCCGATTATGCGTTTCGCTCCTCGTTTTAAATACGCTGCACTGATCCCAGTCATTGCTTCGCTTGCTTTTAGTGCTCAACTAAGCAACGCTATGAAGTCACAACAAGAATATGAAAATTTTGTTTTTAGCATGATTGCGCAAGACATTGCCACTCATAAAGACATTGTATCCATTGGTACTGTAGGCCAGTTGAATAAAAATGAAAGAGCAAGGTTATTAATAGATAACAAACCACTTATAGGCCATTTCGTTTTTCCAGCTACTGAGTTTTTAGCGTCATATCAATTGGTCAACAAAGGGTTCACGCAAACCCTTCATGGTTATGGGGATGAGCAAGAAAATAAAAACAAACTATCTGATATCATAAAAAAAGGTATTAAACCGGTCTCGTCAAATGAATATTATACATTATTCATTTCGGACAATAACGCCATCGTGTTTTTAGGGAAATATAGCAATTAATTATTTCCAGCCCTCGCACTTAATGCTGAGGGCTTTATTTTCGAAGAGTCAGCACCAATCATATCCAGCGAAAAAGAAGTTACCCAGAGCTCGCCAGGGCTGAAGTGGTGAGTCTGATAGTTGCCGGTAATTCCATTCCCTTGCCAATTTCAGGCAACGTAACAGAACTAACTCTCACAGCAACAGGTTTCAAATTTTCCTTATAAGCAAAAAGGGGTTACCTTTCGGTAACCCCTTTTTCATGTTTGGCGGAAGCGTAGAGATTCGAACTCTAGAACCCTTTCGGGTCGCCGGTTTTCAAGACCGGTGCCTTCAACCGCTCGGCCACGCTTCCAATGAGGCGCACTATAAACATCCCGAACGGACCTGTAAAGCACCAATGCGTTCGTTTGCCTGAAAAACAGCCAAAATATTGTTAATCGACTGAAATAACAACAGATTGACCGTTTATTCAGCACAAATACTGGCTACAGCGCTTAATGTTTTTTGATGAACATATCTTTGGTGTAGTAATTTCCCCGGTTATCTGGCGCAAATCCTCCCACCCACGGCTTCACAAGATGCGTGCGGACATAGTGGTAAACCGGAATCGCTGGCACATCCTCTCCTAAAAGGTCTTCAGCCTGCTGGTAGTATTTGCCTCGTTCCTCCAGCGAAGTTGCTTTCGCCGCATTGCGCATCGCGTCATCAAAAGCGGGATTGCTGTACCTGGTGGTATTCTCGCTATCGCCGGTACGGAAAATATTGAGGAAACTTGAGGCATCATCATAATCGGCGATCCATGCGTAGCGCACGACGTCAAAATTACCGGTGTGCATGGTATCCAGCATGGTTTTCCATTCCTGATTTTGCAGCTTCGCCTCTACGCCGAGGTTTTTCTTCCACATTGACGATGCGGCAATGGCAATACGCTGGTGCGTTTCGAAGGTGTTATAGAGCAGATTTAAGCTAAGCGGATGCTCAGGGCCATAACCGGCTTCAGCCAGCAGTTTCTTAGCCTCGGTAATGCGTTTTTCGAGCGGCCACGCCGCATATTCCGGCGCATGCAGTTGCACTCCCCCTATTTCCGGCTGGCTGATAACCCACGCCGCGCGTTGTCCCTGCCCCATCACCTTTTGTGCGATGATGTCTTTATCTAACGCCATATTCAGCGCCCGGCGCACGCGCGGGTCATTAAACGGCGCTCGCGTCGTATTGAACTGATAGTAATAGGTTGAAAGCTGAGGTGAGACATGGAGTTCATCGCCCATCGTCTTTTTCAACTGCGCGAACTGATTGACCGGGACGCTATACACAATGTCGATTTCGCCGGCCTTATAGCGGTTAACGTCTGCGGACTCTGAACTGATGGGCAAATAAGTGACCTTATCAATGACGGTGTGCCGATCGTCCCAATAATGCGGGTTACGCACGGCAACGATGCGCTCATTGACGACCCACTGCGATAACTTGTACGCCCCGCTGCAGACAAAATGTTCTGGCCGGGTCCACTTATCACCAAAGCGGCCGATCAGCACTTTATCCAGCGGAACCAGTGACGGGTGCGCCAGCATCGCCAGAAACGCCGCCGTTGGCTGCGTCAGGGTAATTTCCAGCGTGCTATCATCCAGGGCTTTGACCCCGATATCGGCAGGATCTTTTTTCCCTTGGGCAATATCGAGGGCGTTTGCTACGTGCATATTGCCCAGATACGAGGAATAAGGTGAAGCTGTTTGCGGTGAGACCAGACGCTGCCAGCTCCAGACGACATCCTGTGCGGTAATGGCAGACCCATCTGACCAGGTTATGCCCGGACGTAAATGAAAGGTCCAGACGGTGTTGTCTTTGTTCTCCCAGGACGCGGCCAGCCGGGGTTCGATAGACCCATCCGACTTAACCGCCACCAGTCCGTCGAACATATCGCTGATTAAATTAAATTCAACGTTGCTTTCGACTTTATGCGGATCCAGCGACGCTGGCTCACTGCCATTGTTTCTGACCAGTTCCTGTTTTTCTGCAAGAATTGTTCCTGCGGGAACATTTGCCGCCATCGCCGCGCCGTTGATAGACATCAAACAGACAGTCAACAGCGTAAACGTCAATATCTTCGATTTATGTTGAATCATTCCCTTTACCTTATTGCTCTGTTGTATGTAGACACCGCTGTCACTGTCAGAGAGAAACAGGAATAACGCAATATTTTTCAGTTACCTGGCAGATATCTAACAGGCATTTTTACACATATAGTGCTAACATCTGATTCGGGAGCTTTTGTTGAAATAATATGCTTAAGCCTGGCGGGTTAAAATGCGTAAAGATGGGTAAAACCGCTGTGTCATTCCCCTTGATTTCATTATCCTCCATCATTAATTACATCTGTCATAAGAGAGTGACTCATGGATCGTATTATTAGTTCTTCACGCGATCGTACATCGCTACTCAGCACGCATAAGGTGCTGCGCAATACCTATTTCCTGCTCAGCCTGACGCTGGCGTTTTCGGCGCTCACTGCGACTGCCAGTACCGTACTGATGCTGCCTTCTCCGGGGCTTATCCTGACGCTCGTGGGTATGTATGGTCTGATGTTCTTGACCTATAAAACGGCGGATAAACCGGTTGGTATTCTGTCAGCTTTCGCTTTTACCGGCTTCCTGGGCTACATTCTGGGACCGATCCTGAACACATACCTGTCTGCGGGCATGGGTGATGTTATCGCCATGGCTTTGGGCGGTACGGCGCTGGTCTTCTTCAGCTGCTCAGCCTACGTGCTGACCACGCGGAAAGACATGTCCTTCCTCGGCGGTATGCTGATGGCAGGGATCGTGGTGGTGCTGATTGGTATGGTTGCGAATATCTTCCTGCAGTTGCCGGCTTTACATCTGGCGATCAGCGCGGTGTTTATTCTGATTTCTTCAGGCGCAATCCTGTTTGAAACCAGTAATATCATCCGTGGCGGTGAAACCAACTACATCCGTGCCACCGTCAGCCTGTACGTTTCGCTGTACAACATCTTCGTCAGCCTGCTGAGCATTCTGGGCTTCGCCAGCCGCGATTAATCAGCATCACTGATACGAAAAAAGAGAATGCCATTGGCATTCTCTTTTTTTATACCTTATTGACCCCGGCAGATATAGGTAGGATAGCGCCGGTCCTGAATAAGCCACACAGCAGGTGAAAGTTCAGAGATCGTCAGGTAGTAGCGTGAGGTCGGATAGGCGAAACTCCCCCATTGGGCATTCGGCGTATTGTCATTGTGGCGAAGCCAGGTTTTGGTGTAGGTCAATACAATGACGTTGTCATCGTCCCGCTGCTCCCACGTAAAGTCTACATCCCTGTCAACGATAAAATTTTGCCCGCCAGCTCTTGCCGCACCTTTATAGGTGGTCAACCCTGTACCGTCCCGATGAAAATAGAACTGAGCAAGGGCATTTACCTTCACCTCACTTGCTTTCCCTTCATTGCGCGTAAAGTTAAATTCAGTGCTGCAGGCCAGCACATCGCTTTTTCCCGTCGCGCCGCAATAGTAAAATAGCGCCAGCGCGCCGCCGACCAGGGCTCCGCCCAGTCCAAAAAGAAGCCTTATTTTCATTTTCCAGCCCCGTTTTTATAGCGAATGGTCTTGCACAGACGTGTTTTATTGACCGGGCAGGCCCCGATAAACAGTTCATCAGCAGTTGCAAGCGAAAAACGGGCGCTGAAAAAATAAATAGCATACTCCTCGCGCTCGCAAGCCACGTCATTGGCCTCCAGTCGCTCTGCTAATTTTGATAGCACTAACGGCCGTCCATGATCTTCGATAACCCAGATACTACAACGCGCGATTTTTTCCTGGACCGGCTTTAATTTCGCCGGAACAGTTATCTCCTGCGGGCGGCTAACGTAAAAGATCGCTCCCAACGGCACGGCAATCAATGCCCCTATTCTGAACCACTTTTTCAGGGATACTCGCCGGGGCAGAACGTCTTGTTGCGCTGAGGGGGGGTGCGGATCAACGGCTTGAATTTTCTCTCCAGGCTGAAAAATCACATCAGCATCAAAACGGAAACCATAGCGCGGGACAGTGACGATCAATTCGTGCCCCTCTCCCAGAGACTGGAAGCTTTTACGCAGTTCGCTTACCGCTTTATTGAGATTATTTCCTGATGGCGTAAAGCCAAATTCTTCCCACACGCGAGCGATCAATTCCTCCCGGCTTAAGTCGCGTCCTCGGTGTTTAATGAATTCCTGTAAAAGACGAACGGCTGGCGCCGAAAGTGTTAATACAGACTCGGGTTGTCCAACAAGACTTATTGCATGTGCTTCAGGATCAAATAACAACGAATTATTGCATATAAAAAACATCTTTTATTCTCGGCTGTTACCGCATGCTT
The DNA here is from genome assembly GCF_013784065.1 of Citrobacter sp. RHBSTW-00599. NCBI lineage: Bacteria > Pseudomonadati > Pseudomonadota > Gammaproteobacteria > Enterobacterales > Enterobacteriaceae > Citrobacter > Citrobacter sp. RHBSTW-00599. The sequence goes on from NZ_CP056717.1 coordinate 3,259,710, forward strand.
TTTATTCCCTGGTACGTCGATATGAAAACCGCCCCCTGACCTGCTTATTTTTTCATCAGAAGGAATTTTCCTCCCATCCTTGGCCGCGGTATTTTCGCTTAACTATACAACCTTAAAGCCAGAAAAGCAGGATAAAAAACTGTATATAACGAGTTAACTAATACAAATTTTCACAAATCGCTGTTCTGGTTAAAGTTTCCCTGCCCTGAAGCGATACGAAAGCAGACGGTGTCCTGGTGTTAACGCGCCGCCTTTAAACTCAGAGCAGGCAGACTGATTGTGAAACAGAAAAAAAGAGTGAGCATGACAACCGCCTTTTATGTCGCCGCGCTGTCATTGCCATTTTTCTCAGAAATGACAATGGCCAATATGAGCGTGTATCCCATGGAGCTGAATGTAGACAGATCCGGTGCGGCGCAAATAAAGGTGGCTTCAAAAACGGATGATATTCAGTTCATTCGGGTGAGGCAAAAGAAAATTCTTAATCCCGGAACGGCCCAGGAAAAAGAAATTGACGTCGCTTCGTGGAAAGAAGGTGGCGTGGTGGTTACGCCCGAGAAATTTGCTCTGGCTGCAGGAGCGATGCGCGTTGTTCGTCTGGTATCGCTTATACCTCCGAAAAAAGAGACCACCTGGCGTGTCTATTTTGAAGGGGTAAAACAACCTGACAGCATTATTCCAGGCAAGGCAGAAACCCCTGCAGCAATGGCGACATTAGGTGTCAATGTGATCTGGGGTGCACTGGTCCACATTGCTCCAGAAGAAAACGTAATTTCACTGTCGATTGACCCTCGCCGGGGAACGTTAAAAAACAACGGCACATTGCGTGTGCCGCTCAGAGAGATTGGTATTTGTGATGCTGTTTCATCGTGTAAATGGATAAAAGAAGACGCGACGATTTATCCGGACACTGAACGGAAATTAAAAACGCTCACTATGAAACAGGGTCAGAAATATAAGTTCCGCTACTTCAACTGGGTGAATAAAACCGCTGAAGAAGCTGATTTACCCGTCGTGCAATAACACGACGGCACAGTAAAAACCCACGTAGTTTGTTTAAAGAGCCAAGGTGCTCATTTGTAAATATGGAGATATCAATGCGTAACTATATTAAACCTCTGATGATTGTTGCCGCGATGGCCTCGTCCTTTAGCGCGCTGGCGATTCAAAAAGATATTACCGTCAACGCCAGCGTTGACTCACAGTTGGATATGACTCAGGCCGATAACACGCCACTGCCGGCCAGCATCGACATGCAGTACCTGCCAGGTCGTGGGCTGGAAAGCTACCGCCTGAACACCAAGGTGTGGTCTAACTCTGCCACCAGCAATGTCAAAGTGCGCCTCGTTAGCGCAGCTAAGCTCACCAATATGGATGGCGACGAAACTGTACCGATGACGGTGATTCTGGGTGATAAAACACTGTCTACCACCGATGCCGAATTTACCGGAACTGAACTGTTCCCAGGCAGCATTGAAAACGGTTCAGCGGTACTGCCACTGACCATTTCTCAGACCACCAAAGGCATTCTGAAAACCGGTCAGTACAGCGGCGTTGTCAGCCTGATGCTGACGCAGGCGACGACCACGGAAGGCGGTGCGTAACACCACAGTACATAAGGGATAACGTCAGAGGGTGCCCACCCTCTGACGTCAGGATGATGTCGAGGCTTGGTCATGGCGTTTCACAGAAATACTCTCCTCTTAGTTGCTTTATTACCCGCATCCATCCAACTCGCCTGCGCCGAGATGGCCGTCCCGGCAGGTTTCGAAGATCTGGCGAAAACGCAGCGCCTGTGGATAGAGGTTAACCTCTATGGCGAATCGCTTGGCCTTTTTGAAACGGATATCACACTTGAATCGGTAAGTTTTGTCGCACCCGAAACCGTGGTCGCGGCTATCAAACGTCAGTTTAATGACGCTCCTGCCCTCGTTGCCACCGTGTCCGCAGCTCTCGCCGTTCCACTTGCCCGTAACGGCAACCTGGCGTGCAGCAGCAATGGCTCCGCAACGGGATGTGATTACATTGATACCCATCGTGCGGCCATTATCTATGATGAGAATAACGCGCGCATTAGCCTGTTTTTGGACAAGAAATTTCTGCCTAAACAGACCACAGAAAACCAGTGGTATCAGCCTACGCAGGGCACTGAGAATGCGTTGATCCATCAACAGAATATCAATTTTGTTGCCGACAGGGATTACCAGTCAGCCACCGTTCAGGGCAATGGCGCGCTGGCCATGACGCAGGACGGCTACTTTAATCTCGACTGGACCTGGCTGGGGCAGCGTTCAAGGCACCAGCAGCAACAAGAAATAACCGTCAACAATGCCTGGTTTCGCCAGGATATCTGGCGTCAGTACTATATTCAGTTAGGCGAGATGGATACCCGCGATCTGTTCAGTAATGCTGGTGGGAATATCAACCTCAGCCAACTGCCGCTGGGCAAAATTCGCGGCCTGCGCACAGGCTCGACAAGGGCATGGATCAATCCGGTTCAGCATTCAAAGGGTACCCCCATCACCGTGCTGCTTTCCCATGATGCGCGTATTGACGCCCGCCGGGGCAATCAGCTGCTGGCCAGTTTTTATCTCAATGCCGGGGCTCAGACCCTGGACACGCGATCGTTCCCCGATGGGAGCTATACCGTGACGCTGTCCGTCTATGAAAATAACCGGCTGACACGTACCGAGCAGATACCGTTTACCCGCACCGGTATTACGCCGTTTGACCGCGTCGAGTGGTTCCTGCAGGCGGGCGAAACCGACAATAACAATCAAAACGATGAACGTAGCGCGGTCGCGCAGGCGGGTGTCCGCCTGCCTGTCACTCCAACGCTGGCACTCACCAGTGGCGCAGCGATAAAGAAAAACCAACGTTTTCTGGAAAATGCACTCGACTGGAGTCGTGGTTTCAATGCGGGTCCGATCGATGGCGTACTCTCGACCCGGTTTAGCTACCTTTACGGCAGCGAAGGACAACGCGGTAATATTCAGCAAATCAGCTATAACGACGGCTTTTCACTGAGCTTCTATCGCAACGCGTTATCAGCGGAAAACTGCAATACCCGAAGCGCGGGATATGACGCCGTAAATGGCTGTTACCGAAGCCTGTCGGTGATGTTCTCCGTCCCGGTCGGCACCTGGTACGCCAGCCTGGGATATTCGGATAACCGCAACGAAGGACGGTACGTTTCTCGTCGGGAACTCCCGGACAGTGACGATCGCCACGATGCAGGCTTGCCCTGGGAGTCGGTTTATATGACCCGTTCACGCACGCGGGCCTGGCAGGGTGGCTTGAGTACGGCTTTCAGCACGCGTGGTCTGAACATCAACAGCAGCATTAACCTTTTCATGCGTAACGATGACTCACGCGAAGGCAGGGATAAAGGCGGCTACCTGAGCGTGAGCCTGTCAATGGCGCATAACCGTCAGGGCAATGCGACAAGCTATACCTCTCTGGGCGCGACATGGCAGCACCAGCAGCATGATAAAAACCAGCTGAGCTATAACGTGGCGCACAACTGGTATGCCGACGCACGTGGTGAAAATGAGTATGGACTGAGCGCATCAGGTATTAACAGCGATTCACTCAATACCTCTGCCTACACGCGTCAGGGCGGACGATATGGCAACGGGAGCCTGACAGTCAGCGATACCTGGGATCGTCAGGATCGGCGCCATACCCTGAGCAGCAGCGGCAATTACAACTCCACGCTTGCGCTGTCGCGCTCTGGTCTGTGGCTGGGCCGCTGGAGCGACGGACGTCCTGCTTCAGCCATCGCGGTTAACGTTGCCACACCGGAAGATTCCCAGGATCCGAGCATTGCCGTGTCGCTGGATAACGGCGGCAGTGCAGACATTCCAGGCAATAGCCGCGCCCTCTTCGCCGTGCCGGGCTATCAGCAGACTACGTTGACGATTAACGAATCGCTGGATGTCTCGCGGGGTGCCAGCAGTGAAATCACACAAGGTTCAGGCAGCAGAACGTTGTTTATGGTGCCAGGCAAACTGCTCCGCCGGGACGTGCAAACCACGACAAGCTACACCTGGCTCGGCCAGTTAACTGACGAGCAACATTCGCCGTTTATCGGCGGCGTGCCACTGAACGTTAACGGCTGGAGCGACCTTGGCAACGGCGGGTTTAGCGCTCAAAGCGACGCTCTGCTGCATAACCTCTACCTGGTGCGTCAGCAGCAGTTTTATCAGTGCGAGCTGAACGTAAAGAGTATGCGCGACGTCGTGCGTTACGTCGGGTCGATCCCTTGCCGGGAATTAACCTTCTCTGCCCTGCCGGATACTGTCCAGCAACAGGCTCAGCTGATGCTCGCCGGACGATCGGTACCAACGGGTCCAACTGCCATGAATGCAAACAACGTCACAAAAGGGAAATGATGTGAACAAGCACTTAATTATTTTACTTTTTTTAAGTCTGTGGGCGGGCCAGACCCAGGCAGCGGCCCCTGCCGGAAGAAACACCAGCGTCGATATCAGCTTCGATCGCATGGCCCCCCCCGCGCGCTTTGATATCTGGGTTCATGAACCGAGCGGCTATGATGTCGCCGATCCGCAAAAATGGGGACGTAATACCCTGACGTGTCTGTCCCGTACCGACTCCGCAGTGGGCGCCTGCATGACCGCCCCGGTCTGGTTCACGGCGAACCCAGGGACACCTTATGCCATCAATTTACGTTTTACGCATGCCCTTACCAGCAAAACGGTGGATCTTAAGATTTATGGCGACCACTACATGTTTATCAATAATAAAGTTTTTACCTATGCCAGTTTTGTCACGGGAGGGACAAATATTGTTGCAAACTGGAACAGAGAACCTTACTTCGATTTCTATATCGTGAAAAGCGAGCTGGAAAAGCTCGCTCTGCCGGGTATCTGGACCGCAACGCTGAAGCAGAACCTGCGTGAATGGGATACTGCCAACTGCGGCGGGAACTTCAACGACGTCAATACCGGATGTCCAGGCTATCGCGCCATTGCTAGCTGGCAGGCCACGATACGCATTGAGGTTGTCGATCCGGGTAATCAGCAGATTTATCTGCCGGCATTTCCGCACTCAACGCCTGTCGTTAACCTCAACCTGACCAACTTCCCGGGGCGGCCGGGTGGCAGTGAAATCCAGGGTGAAAACACGCTGGATATGTGCCTGTACGACGGCAAAAACAGTACCAGCACCCGCACTTATCTTCGGTTTGAGGACGACGGACTCCCCTCAATGGACCGTGCTGAAGAGGCATTTTCAATCCGGCGACGCGGCGGAAGTCAGACCGATGCGCGGGATCGTCTCGACTATCAGGTCTTCGTCACTAATTCTGTCACGGGCGCAACCGAAACCGTCGCCAACGGTAAAACCCTAGTCTGGCAAGGCACCAACGATCCGCAGCATCTGCGTCAGGTCGTCCTGCCCGGCGGACGTGAGAGCGTACTGTGCGTACCAGCCCCTATTGTTTTGAAAACCCCTGCGTTTGCAGCCAGCAGTAAAAACGCCGGGGATTACACCGGCACGCTACGCATCATCTACACACCCAGTACGTTATAAAGAGGCCGCCGTGAATTACGTCATTCTTGATAATAATCGTTTTTATGCCGAAGGGTTGCGCTACGCCCTTCTGCGCCGTAACGCTCACACTCAAGTTGAGAGCGGCGCGTTACAGTGGCACCGTTCGCTGTTGGCCTGCGACACCCTCGTTGTGCGTTGCCGCTTTTCCGTCGCGAGGACGCATCTGGCACTGGTCGACATTCTGCTTCAACTGGAGGCCAGGCGCTGGGAGGGAACGGTTTATCTGGTGTGCAATGAAAAAGGCTGGGCACTGGCCACGCATTTACGAAAGCGTTTTGCCACGCTGACCTTACATATCATTGATGACAGAATTGCCGTCGTGGATGCGGCGTATCTGCTTGCTAAAGAGCCCCGTCGGGTACGCAGTCTGAATTGCTGCCTGACTGGCATGGAGTTCAATGTTCTCGACAGGCTGGTTAACGGTCAATCGGTAAAACATGTTGCGCAAATGACGCAGATTAGCGAAAAACAGGTTTCGACGTATAAATGCAACGCGCTGAAGAAGCTTAATGCCAACAATCTGCTACAGCTACTTCTGTAGGTCGAGGTTTCTCACGCCGCCCCTTATTTGCTAAACTAAGGGCGGTTTTTACTTTATCGACAGAGCACTATGTTCATTTTTGCAGGCCATGAAATTGAGACCGATAGCGAAGGCTATCTGAAAGACACCACGCAATGGAGCGAGCCGCTGGCGGAGAAAATCGCCGAAAACGAAGGTATCGTTCTCTCCCCCGAACACTGGGAAGTGGTGCGTTTCGTTCGCGAGTTTTATCTGGAGTTTAATACCTCCCCCGCTATCCGCATGCTGGTAAAAGCGATGGCCAACAAGTTTGGCGAAGAAAAAGGCAACAGCCGTTATCTCTATCGCCTGTTTCCGAAAGGCCCAGCTAAGCAGGCAACTAAAATTGCCGGCCTGCCGAAACCGGTGAAATGTATTTAATAGCGGATACTAAATCCCTTTAGCTCGTCGCCAGGGCGGTGCGGTTCGCTGAGAACCCGATCAACCCTGGCGCTGCGTGGTCCCCCGGCTTTCAACCACTTCATCAGTTGTTCCACCCGCTCGCTTTCACCACAGGCGACAACTTCTACGCTGCCGTCATCCATATTCTTCGCATAGCCGGTCAACCCCAGCCGTTGCGCTTCATGCTGGGTGGTGTAGCGAAATCCTACCCCCTGAACCCGGCCATAGACCCAGGCGATGATGCAGACTTTCGACATTGCGGTTCTCCTTATCAACATAAATGAAAGAACAGGTACCGATGGACAGATGACCGGCAATCTCCTGAGCTGTCCATAGATTAGCAGGGGATAACTGAATAAGTTGTCGCACCTGTTCAGTGAGATTAAACCGTCGCTCGATAAGCAGAGGTCCCGCCATACCATCATGCAGTAGCGCCAGACGCTGATGATTGACCTCACCATCTGTGCTACTCTACGCGCCATTTTATTTTAATGGTTTCAGGTTGGTACTTTCATCCAACCCGCGTCACTGTTTGTGAGAGGTTGCTCCGCATGACTGAATCTACAATTCCACATTATCCTCGTTTAGTGTTAGCCAAGGGGCGCGAAAAATCATTACTTCGCCGCCATCCATGGGTATTTTCCGGTGCTGTCGCACGTATGGAAGGTAAAGCCAACCTCGGTGAAACCGTTGATATTGTTGACCACCAAGGGAAATGGTTAGCGCGCGGTGCGTTTTCTCCTGCGTCGCAGATCCGTGCGCGCGTCTGGACCTTCGATAAGTCTGAATCCATCGACATTGATTTCTTTACCCGTCGTCTGCAGAAGGCGCAGACATGGCGTGACTGGCTGGCGAAAAAGGACGGTCTGGACAGCTACCGTCTGATCGCCGGAGAATCCGACGGCCTGCCGGGTGTCACTATTGACCGCTTCGGCAACTTCCTGGTATTGCAGTTGCTCAGCGCGGGTGCTGAATACCAACGCGCCGCGCTGATTAATGCTCTGCAAATTGTTTTCCCGGACTGCGCTATTTATGACCGTAGCGATGTAGCCGTGCGTAAAAAAGAAGGTATGGCGCTGACCCAAGGGCCCGTCACGGGCGAACTGCCGCCTGCTCTGCTGCCTATCGAAGAGCACGGTATGAAGCTGCTGGTTGATATTCAGCACGGTCACAAAACCGGCTATTACCTCGATCAACGCGATAGCCGCCTGGCGACGCGTCGTTATGTGGAAAACCAGCGTGTCCTGAACTGTTTCTCCTATACCGGCGGCTTTGCGGTCTCAGCATTAATGGGCGGATGCCGTCAGGTGGTCAGCGTCGACACCTCTCAGGAAGCACTCGATATTGCCCGCCAGAACGTGGAACTGAACAAGCTGGATCTGAGTAAAGCCGAGTTCGTGCGAGATGATGTGTTCAAACTGCTGCGCGCCTATCGCGATCGCGGTGAGAAATTTGATGTCATCGTGATGGATCCGCCGAAATTTGTCGAAAATAAAAGCCAGTTGATGGGCGCCTGCCGCGGTTATAAGGACATCAATATGCTGGCTATTCAGTTGCTGAACCCAGGCGGCGTACTGCTGACATTTTCCTGCTCCGGGCTGATGACGACCGATTTATTTCAGAAAATCATCGCTGATGCCGCAATAGATGCTGGTCGTGATGTACAATTTATAGAGCAGTTCCGTCAGGCCGCCGATCATCCGGTGATCGCTACCTACCCGGAAGGGCTGTATCTGAAAGGGTTTGCCTGTCGCATCATGTAACTTGAAAAGTGGAATATTACCCTTACATAGAGGGTATCTATTTCCCGGGAGGTGACTATGATTGCCAGCAAATTCGGTATCGGCCAGCAGGTCCGCCATTCCCTGTTAGGTTACCTCGGAGTGGTCGTGGATATCGACCCGGAATATTCGCTTGATGAGCCGTCAGCCGATGAGTTGGCGGTTAACAGCGAACTTCGCGCCGCTCCTTGGTATCACGTGGTGATGGAAGACGATAATGGTCTGCCAGTGCATACGTATCTGGCCGAAGCGCAACTGAGTAGCGAGCTACAGGAAGAACATCCGGAGCAACCGTCAATGGATGAACTGGCGCGCACAATCCGTAAACAGCTTCAGGCTCCGCGCCTGCGTAATTGATACTAACACAGGCCCGATGGCGCTTCGCTTATCGGGCCTGTGCGTTTCATCCGGCGACAGTCAAACTTTACTTCGCCAGTCCCAGTCGCGGGATCTCAATCGCCGGGCAACGATCCATCACCACCGTCAGCCCCGCATCACGCGCCAGCACGGCCGCCTGCTCGTTAATTACGCCAAGCTGCATCCATAGCGTCTTCGCGCCAATGGCGATAGCCTCCTGAGCGACGCCCCACGCCGCTTCAGAATTACGGAAGACATCGACCATATCCACTTTCTCTGGCACATCCGCCAGCGTTGCATAGCCCTGCTGCCCCAGCAGCATTTTCCCGGCAACCTTCGGTGAAACGGGAATAACGTGATAGCCCTGGTCGAGTAAATACTTCATCACGCGATAGCTTGGGCGATCGGGTTTATCGCTTGCGCCAACCAGTGCAATCGTGCGGGTAGATGTCAAAATGCCAGCAATATCGGTCTCTTTCATCGTTTTCCTCCAGGCTGTTTAACAAAGTGTACGACAAACCTGCCCCCGCAACCATTCATCCCATACTGGCGTATGAGAGCTAAACTCAAAAATATGTCTATATGTTAGTAAACGTGATTATCGAAAAATTTAGATACATGTTTGCAGCTATTTTCTGGACAGGAGAAACCTATGAAAGCCGGCATTGTGACAGCCTTAATTGCCCTGTGTTTGCCGGTAACCGTTTTTGCTACCTCATTACGCCTGTCTAATGATATTGACCTTTTGGTGCTGGACGGAAAAAAAGTTTCCAGCTCATTACTGCGTGGCGCCGACAGTATCGAGCTGGAAAATGGTCGCCACCAGCTCGTATTTCGCGTAGAAAAAACCATTCGCTTGTCCAGCCACGAAGAACGTCTGTATATTTCGCCTCCGCTGGTCATCAGCTTTGATACGCAACTCGTCAGCCAGGTTAATTTCCACCTCCCGCGTCTGAACAATGAGCGGGATACAGCGCATTTTGATGACGTTCCACGTGTGGAATTGCTGGATGGGGACTCCATGCCTATCCCCGTCAAGCTGGATATTCTGTCAATCACATCCACAGCGAAAATAGTGAATTATGAAATGGAAACTGAACGCTATAACAAAGCGGCTAAACATGCGTCATTACCGCAGTTTGCTACGATGATGGCCGATGACAGCTCGCTGCTTTCCGGGGTATCTGAACTGGATCGCGTGCCGCCTCAGTCGCAAACGCTGACCGAACAGCGCTTAAAATATTGGTACCAGCAGGCCGACGCACAAACGCGAAGTAACTTTTTGCAATGGGCTCAGAAACAGCCTCCTTCATGACATTTATGTTCGCATACGCATTTTTTTTGTCTTTCTCTTGCAGCGTCAAGAGCTTCCAGTACTCTGTAACCAGGTTAACTTGGGAGCTGTACTATGGAATTAACAACTCGCACATTGCCAGCGCGTAAGCATATTGCGCTGGTTGCACACGATCACTGTAAAAAGATGTTGATGAGCTGGGTGGAACGCCACCAGCCGTTGCTGGAAAAGCACGTTCTGTACGCCACAGGAACAACGGGAAACTTAATCCAACGCGCAACGGGAATGGACGTCAACGCCATGCTGAGCGGTCCGATGGGGGGTGACCAGCAGGTGGGTGCGCTGATTTCAGAAGGGAAAATTGATGTGCTGATTTTCTTCTGGGATCCGCTGAACGCCGTACCTCACGATCCTGATGTCAAAGCCCTGCTGCGTCTGGCGACGGTATGGAACATTCCGGTTGCCACCAACGTGTCGACCGCCGATTTTATTATCCAGTCGCCAAACTTCAACGATGCAACGGACATCTTGATCCCAGATTACGCCCGCTATCTGGCAGAGCGCCTCAAATAAACGCAGGGCAGGCGGCAATTGCCGCCTGCTATTCAGGGTTTTCTTGCTACCGGAACATCCAGTTGTTTAAGCTCATCCACAAAGCACGACGGTGTTTCTTTATTAAACAGCAGCCATACCCGATGCCGTGCACGCGTTAGAGCCACATACAGCAAGCGTCTCTCTTCAGCATCCGGGAAATCCTCCACCGCCGGAAGCAACGCCTCTTCCATAATCGACTCGCGGGCCGGGGCGGGAAAACCGTCATTCCCATCATGAAGCCCCACAACAATAACGTAATCTGCCTGCTGTCCCTTACTGGCATGGATAGTCATGAAATCCAGCTGTAGCTTAGGCCAACGGGTAGCTGCTTTCTCCAGACTGGCTGGTTTCAGGTGATGGTATCGCGCCAGCACCAGAATTCTCTCTTCTGCCTTCACAAATCCCGACAGCTTATCCAGTAGCAGATCCAACTGGCTTTCATCGAGCAACGTGACGGCTTTTTTATCGCCTGCCATCAGACTGTTGAGCGGTTTCGTAAGCTGATGAGGGTTTTGCTGGATAAACTGGTTTGCGACTTCACCAATGCGGCTATTAAAACGGTAAGTCGTATCCAGATTACAACGGTCGCCCTCGCCGAAGTTTTGCTGGAATGCGGTGGTCAACGAAAGCTGTGCTCCGCTGAACCGGTAAATTGCCTGCCAGTCATCCCCTACGGCGAACAGCGTAGTGTGTGAGTTTTGCTTGCGCAGTGCGGCTAACAGGGCGGCACGCTGAGGAGAAATGTCCTGAAATTCGTCGACCAGAATGTGTTTCCACGGACTGATAAACCGGCCTTTTTCCAGAATGACAATGGCCTGATGAATCAACCCGGAAAAATCGACGGCATTCTCATCCTTCAGGGCGCCCTTCCAGGCCTTGAGCAGGGGAGACATCAGCTTAATGCGTTTACTGAACAGATCGCGAATCTCCTCCGGAGCATTGGCGATCATCTCCGCCTGCGCTCCGCCATGCATACGCATCAGGCTAACCCAACGATCCAGCCGGGAAGCCAGCCGGCGCTGTAATTTTTCGTCATCCCAGAAGTTACCTTCGGGTACAGACCACTGCATCTCTTCTTCTAACCATTGCCGCCAGCCTTTGGCCTGTGCCTTTTTCTCACTGCACTGTTGACGCCAGGTCGTGATAAAAAGTTTGCTACGCGCGGCAACATCATTTTCCAGCTTGCTAACCGTCGGGACTTTTTTGCTCCCCTGCGAAATAATGTGCAACGCCAGTGAATGAAACGTCCTCGCAGTGATCTCTTCCGTATGCAGACGTTCACGGATGCGATCGTCCATCTCCTGGGCCGCTTTGCGTCCAAACGCCAGCAGCAGGATTTGTTCCGCCGCCGCTTCCCCTCGCGCAAGTAGCCAGCCCGCACGGGCGACCAATACGGATGTTTTGCCGCTTCCGGCCCCCGCAAGAACCAGTAATGATTGTTCGCCGTTCACCACCGCCCGCGCCTGGGCCGGATTCAGCGGCGAGGACTCAATTTGCTGGAAAAAATCGGCATGTTCTTCCAGCATGGCATCGGTATACGCTTGGTTGTGCTGCAAGCGACAAGCTTCAATGTCCTTCAACCATGCCTGGCATTGACGTAACGCCTCACGGCAATTTTCAAATTCTTCCAGCCGGTTGATCGGGAGCGGCAATGCGGCAAAGGCGCGGCGGATCTGCTGCTGTAGCCCTGACGTCTGCTCGCGCGTCAGCCATTTATTCTCACTGGTGCGGGTGGCGATCGCCTCCAACTGCTGCTGTAAAACTCCCGCAGCGACGTCGCTCATTTCCTGACTCCACTGCTGCCAGAGCGAATTCAAATGGTGATGGAAGCGCTGGGTTTCAGCCCATTCTGTGCCGTGAAGACGAACCACCTTATCATCCGGGAGCACAAACTCCAGCTCACCCCATACCAGGCCGCGTTTACAATGAATAGCCAGTAACTGATTGAAGGGAATAAGATACTCGTGACGATCGCCGGAAACCTTAATCCCGGCATTGAGAATAACGGCCCGATCGTAAGGGTGTTGTGCCAGACGTTTTCCAAGAGAAGTTGCTTTCAGTTCCATAAGACTCAAGCGGATCCACACGAAGAGGTTTGCTTATCAGTGTAACCGCCAGAGAAAACGTGCTCCAGCCCAAAAAAACGTTACAATTGCCGAATTCACAGAAAACCAGAGTTAACCGAGGGTTTATGCGTACTGTTCTGAATATTTTAAATTTTGTGCTCGGGGGATTCGCCACCACCTTAGCCTGGTTACTGGCTACGCTGGTCAGTATTGTGCTGATTTTTACTCTCCCCCTGACCCGCTCATGCTGGGAAATTACCCGACTCTCGCTGTTTCCCTACGGTAACGAAGCGATTCATGTCGATGAGCTTAATCCAGCGGGCAAAAACGTCCTGTTGAATACCGGAGGCACCGTGCTCAATATTTTCTGGCTGATTTTCTTCGGCTGGTGGTTGTGCCTGATGCACATTGTCTCCGGTATTGCCCAGTGCATTACGATTATTGGTATCCCGGTTGGCATTGCGAATTTCAAAATCGCGGCGATTGCACTGTGGCCGGTGGGTCGCCGGGTAGTGTCAGTTGAAGTTGCTCGCGCAGCGCGTGAAGCCAACGCGCGTCGTCGCTTCGAATAATCAGGACCGATGGCCTTTATGTTAAGTCCTCTGCTCAAACGCTATACCTGGAACAGCACCTGGCTGTACTACGTGCGGATTTTTATCGCGCTTTGCGGCACAACAGCGCTGCCCTGGTGGCTGGGTGACGTTAAGCTGACCATCCCGCTCACGCTGGGTATGGTCGCTGCCGCGCTTACTGACCTGGACGATCGTCTTGCAGGCCGCCTGCGCAATTTGATCATCACGCTGGTGTGCTTTTTCATTGCCTCGGCCTCGGTCGAACTGCTCTTCCCATGGCCATGGCTGTTTGCCCTTGGGTTAACGCTTTCCACCAGCGGCTTTATACTGCTGGGGGGATTAGGGCAGCGCTATGCAACCATCGCCTTTGGCGCGTTGCTGATCGCCATTTACACGATGCTCGGCACCTCGCTTTACGATCAGTGGTATCAGCAACCGATCCTGCTGCTCGCGGGCGCCATTTGGTACAACCTGTTAACCCTGACCGGACATCTTCTGTTCCCTATTCGCCCGTTGCAGGACAATCTGGCGCGTAGCTATGAACAGTTAGCGCACTATCTGGAACTGAAATCGCGTCTTTTTGATCCCGACATAGAAGATGAAAGCCAGGCGCCGTTGTATGATTTGGCTCTTGCGAATGGGCAACTGATGGCGACCCTAAACCAGACAAAGGTGTCACTGCTGACCCGCCTGCGCGGCGACCGCGGACAGCGAGGAACACGTCGCACGCTACATTACTATTTTGTGGCGCAGGATATTCACGAACGCGCAAGCTCCTCGCATATTCAGTACCAAACGCTTCGCGACCATTTCCGCCACAGCGACGTGATGTTCCGCTTCCAGCGCCTGATGTCGATGCAGGGGCAAGCGTGTTCGCAACTGTCTCGCTGTATTTTATTACGCACGCCTTATCAGCACGATCCGCACTTTGAGCGCGTCTTCACCCATATTGATGCTGCACTTGAGCGCATGCGCGCGAGTGGTGAGCCTGCCGACCTGCTCAACACGTTGGGATTTTTGCTGTCAAACCTGCGGGCCATTGATGCCCAGTTGGCTACCATTGAGTCTGAACAGGCTCAGGTACTTTCGCGCAATGAGTCTGAAAATCAGCTTGCCGATGACAGCCCGCATGGGTTCAGTGATATCTGGTTGCGTCTGAGCCGTAACTTCACGCCTGAGTCCGCCCTGTTTCGTCATGCTGTTCGCATGTCGCTGGTGCTATGCGTCGGCTATGCCATTATCCAGATAACCGGAATGAACCACGGGTACTGGATCCTGTTGACCAGTCTGTTTGTCTGCCAGCCAAACTACAACGCCACCCGACATCGTCTGGCACTAAGGATTATCGGCACATTAGTCGGGATCGCCATTGGGTTACCGATCCTGTGGTTTGTACCTTCTCTCGAAGGGCAATTGATCCTTCTGGTGATCACCGGCGTGTTGTTTTTTGCCTTTCGTAACGTCCAGTACGCGCATGCCACCATGTTTATCACTCTGCTGGTGCTGTTGTGCTTTAACCTGCTCGGTGAAGGTTTTGAAGTTGCACTTCCGCGCGTCATCGATACGTTGATCGGCTGTGCCATCGCCTGGGCTGCTGTCAGCTTTATCTGGCCAGACTGGCGTTTTCGGAATCTGCCGCGAGTGATTGAACGGGCCACTGACGCTAACTGTCGTTATCTTGATGCTATTCTCGAACAATATCATCAGGGGCGTGATAATCGTCTGGCATACCGTATCGCCCGCCGTGACGCGCACAATCGTGATGCGGAACTTGCTTCGGTGGTGTCGAACATGTCGAGTGAACCGGATGTCACGGCCCAAACACGCGAAACGGCGTTCCGCTTGCTGTGTCTTAACCATACGTTTACCAGCTATATTTCCGCCCTCGGCGCACATCGCGAGCAGTTAACCAATCCTGACGTTCTGGCATTGCTGGATGATGCCGTCTGCTATGTAGATGATGCGCTTCACCATCAACCTGCTGATGAGCAGCGCGTATACCAGGCGCTGGAAGATCTGAAGCAGCGAATTCAGCATCTCGAGCCACGTCCGGACAGTAAAGAGCCGCTGGTCGTACAGCAAGTTGGGTTACTGATTGCCCTGCTCCCGGAGATTCGGCGATTACAGCAACAAATTGCTGTGCTGCCATCTAATACCCCGGTTCCGGCGTAAGAGAACTCACCCACTCCACCAGCTCCTGGCGACGCGTCGCCGGGAGCGCGGCTTCATGCACCCCGTCAACCGCTCCTTCAAGGGCATAGAGTATTTTTACCGTTAAGGCAGGGTTATTTTGCCGAAGTTTCAACCAGCACATCTGAGCTCCCAGCGATCGCAATGTCCCCTCATCCTTAATTCCTGCTTCATTTAGCAAGGTCTCCAAATGAAACGTCATATTCGGTAATTCCCGCAGGCGATGTTGTGCAAAGCGACTCTGTTTTTCCTTAACGGCTGCATCGAGTGAAAATTGTGATAGCGATACTAACTGCTGCTGGTTCTGCCACAGGGTATCGTTCACCTGGTAATAATTGAGTACAACTGGTCGCCCGCGCTTGATAAATGTTAGCCAGACAGGAGAATTTTTTACACAGAACTGGGCGCTCTGCTCACAGGCGCGAAGATATAACTCACCGCTGGCTACCATGGCAAAGACCGTATCACCAACCGTCAGACTATAGCCGCCAAACAGTGAGCGGTAGTGAATTGTTCCCAGAGAAGCCAGATATTCTTGTGATTTATAGATTCTTGCATAAGACTTTTCTTTCATAAAAATCCTTTTAAATCATAACGTAAGCAAATAATTTGCAGTAGCAGATCCGTTAATGACGAAAATAGGCAACTTATGCGTATGGGGCAAGATGAATTTTATTTTTCCCGTGATGATGACTAAAAATTGCGAACCTGTTTCCGAAAATAAGGTTGATCTTTATTGATGGCAGGGTTACTGTATATCCATACAGTAACTCACAGGGCTGGATTGATTATGTACACTTCAGGTTATGCAAATCGTTCTTCGTCGTTCTCTTCCGCATCGAGCAGCATTGCGCGCGTTTCAGCAGAGAACGCTACCGCTGGGCTTATCAGTGAAGTGGTCTATCGCGAGGACCAGCCCATGATGACGCAGCTCCTGCTGCTTCCCCTGCTGCAACAATTAGGGCAACAATCACGCTGGCAGCTGTGGCTGACGCCTCAGCAAAAATTAAGCCGTGAGTGGGTGCAGTCGGCCGGGCTTCCATTGACCAAAGTCATGCAAATCAGCCAGCTCTCCCCCTGCAATACGCTGGAATCGATGATTCGTGCGCTGCGCACAGGTAACTACAGCGTCGTCATCGGCTGGTTGACGGAAGAATTAACCGAAGATGAACATGCCGAACTGGTAAAAGCGGCAGATGAAGGTAATGCGATGGGGTTTATCATGCGTCCTGTTCGCGCTCAGTCACTTGCGGGGAGACAGCATTCCGGGCTAAAAATTCACTCGAATTTGTATCATTGAGTAAAATTAGGATTTATCCTGGAATTTTTTTTCATGTTTTAATTTGCCATTGAGCTGTAACGCGTTTTCCGGCTGAAGGCCTGTCTGAAGCGGTTTTCAGGAAATCTTCAGTACATTTATTCATCTATAAATGTTAAATATTGTGTACACAAGCCTTTTTTTTTCATATGCCTGACGGACTTCACACTTGTAAGTTTTCAACTACGTTGTAGACTTTACATCGCCAGGGGTGCTCGGCATAAGCCGCAGATATCGGTAGAGTAACTATTGAACTGGTCCCCGGGTGAAGGATTTAACCGTGTTATCTCTCTTCGGAGATATTCATGGCGAATTTTGGATGATAACGAGGCGCAAAAAATGAAAAAGACAGCTATCGCAATTGCAGTGGCACTGGCTGGTTTCGCTACCGTGGCGCAGGCCGCTCCGAAAGATAACACCTGGTACACTGGTGCTAAACTGGGCTGGTCTCAGTACCATGATATTGGTAACAACCAGATCAACAACGCTGGTCCTACCCACGAAAGCCAACTGGGTGCTGGTGCGTTCGGTGGTTATCAGGTTAACCCGTACGTTGGTTTTGAAATGGGTTACGACTGGTTAGGTCGTATGCCGTACAAAGGCTACACCGACGCTACCCATCAAAACGGCGCTTTCAAAGCTCAGGGCGTTCAGCTGACCGCTAAACTGGGTTACCCAATCACTGACGATCTGGACGTTTATACCCGTCTGGGTGGTATGGTTTGGCGTGCAGACGCTAAAAACAACGAAGGCTTCAAAGACCACGACACTGGTGTTTCCCCAGTATTCGCTGGTGGCGTAGAGTATGCAATTACTCCTGAAATCGCTACCCGTCTGGAATACCAGTGGACCAACAACATCGGTGACGCGAACACCGTTGGCGGTCGTCCGGATAACGGTCTGTTGAGCGTTGGTGTTTCCTACCGTTTCGGTCAGCAGGAAGAAGCAGCTCCAGTAGTTGCTGCTCCGGCTCCGGCTCCAGAAGTACAGACCAAACACTTCACTCTGAAGTCTGACGTTCTGTTCAACTTCAACAAAGCAACTCTGAAACCAGAAGGCCAGCAGGCTCTGGATCAGATGTACAGCCAGCTGAGCAACCTGGACCCGAAAGACGGTTCCGTAGTGGTTCTGGGCTTCACTGACCGCATCGGTTCTGACGCTTACAACCAGGGTCTGTCCGAGAAACGTGCTCAGTCCGTTGTTGATTACCTGATCTCTAAAGGTATTCCTTCTGACAAAATCTCTGCACGTGGCATGGGCGAATCCAACCCGGTTACTGGCAACACCTGTGACAACGTGAAAGCTCGCGCTGCACTGATCGACTGCCTGGCTCCGGATCGTCGTGTTGAGATCGAAGTTAAAGGTATCAAAGACGTTGTAACTCAGCCTCAGGCTTAAGTTATCGTCTTATGAAAAACCCCGCTTGGCGGGGTTTTTTTTTCACTTTTTATCAATCAAAGCACGCCTGTACACAACACATTTAGCCATTCTGTGGTTATTCTTTTCCCAGCAGCGCCTGTAAATCCTGCTTCAATGTCGACATTTTATTCGCGTACTTCTCTTTATGCTCTGCGTCTTCAATCAGTTGCACAATGGTTTCAGAAAGCGTTTTACCGCGCCGCTGCGCAAGCCCCGCTAAGCGCTGCCAGACCATAAATTCCAGATCGATAGATTTCTTTCGCGTATGCTGATGCTCCGCGTTAAAGTGCCGCTTACGCCTCGCCCGTATGGTTTGTTTCATACGATTTAGCAACGCAGAGTTCATGTGTTCTTCAATCCAGGTATTGACCCGAACCGGTTCATTTTCGAGGGTTAGCAACAAATCAACGGCTTCTTCGGCAGCGCTGGCCTCTACGTAACGGGTGATTAATTCCCCCTCACGATGCTTCTTCACCAGATACTTCCATTTCCAGCCGCTTTCAAGGTTTTCAAGTTGTTGATATTTCATTGCGATCTCAATGTTACCGTGTAACTCTTATCAGAATATCAGCTTTTTCGGCATCTGAAGAAAAGAATATCCAGCCTGTGAACTGTCGCGCGTCATCGCATTCGTTTCACAGCGCTTTCCACGTGTGCAGTGATGATGGTTACGGTATAATCTCGTTTTTTACAACAGACTAAAAAACATCAACTTTGACCATTACGAAACTTGCATGGCGTGATCTGGTTCCTGACACCGATAGTTATCAGGAAGTATTTGCACAGCCGCACGTCACTGACGACACCGATACCTTACTTAGTGATACTCAGCCACGTTTACAATTTGCGCTAGAGCAGCTTCTTCAGCACTGGACGACGTCTTCGTTCATGCTGGTAAAAGCGCCGGAGGAGCTTGAGTACATCAACCTTATTGCACAGGCCGCGCGGCCTCTGCACTCGGATGCCGGAAGTCTCACCGGAGGTCATTATGATATCTCCGGTCACACTATCCGCTATCGTACAGCTGAGACAGCAGAAGACAATTTTGCGACATTAACCCAGGTAGTCTGCGCTGACTGGGTTGAAGCCGAACAACTGTTTGGCTGTCTGCGTCAGTTCAACGGCGAAATTACCCTACAGCCAGGCCTTGTGCATCAGGCCAACGGTGGTGTGCTGGTTATTTCGTTGCGCACGCTACTGGCCCAACCGCTGCTGTGGATGCGCCTGAAAGCCATTGTCAGCCACGAGCGTTTTGACTGGGTAGCTTTTGATGAGTCTCGCCCGCTGCCCGTCTCCGTTCCACCTATGCCGCTTAAACTCAAAGTGGTATTAGTCGGTGAACGTGAATCACTGGCAGACTTCCAGGACATGGAGCCGGAGCTGGCTGAGCAGGCTATTTATAGCGAGTTTGAAGATAATCTGCAGATAGTGGATGCCGAAACCATGACGCAGTGGTGTCAGTGGGTAACACATACCGCTACGCGCAACAATTTGCCCTACCCGGCCCCTGATGCCTGGCAAGTGCTGATCCGTGAAGCCGTTCGTTATACCGGCGAACAGGATACATTGCCGCTTAACCCGCTGTGGATCACCCGTCAGTTCAAAGAAGTGGCCCCGTTATGCGAGGGCGAAACCTGCAACGCTGAGCAGTTCAGCCTGATGCTAACCCAGCGTGAATGGCGGGAAGGTTTCCTCGCCGAACGAATGCAGGATGAGATCCTGCAGGAACAGATCCTGATCGAGACGGAAGGCGAGCGTATTGGCCAAATCAACGCCCTGTCGGTGATTGAATTTCCTGGTCACCCCCGCGCGTTTGGTGAGCCTTCTCGTATCAGCTGTGTGGTTCATATTGGCGACGGCGAATTTACGGATATTGAGCGCAAAGCCGAGCTTGGCGGAAATATTCATGCGAAGGGTATGATGATTATGCAGGCGTTCCTGATGTCGGAACTCCAGCTTGAACAGCAAATCCCCTTCTCTGCCTCGCTGACCTTTGAGCAATCCTACAGTGAAGTGGACGGCGACAGCGCGTCCATGGCAGAACTTTGCGCATTGATTAGCGCCCTCGCCGACGTTCCTGTTAATCAAAGCATCGCCATTACCGGTTCTGTCGATCAGTTTGGTCGGGCACAACCTGTTGGTGGTCTGAACGAGAAAATTGAAGGCTTCTTCGCCATCTGTCAGCAGCGTGAGCTGACAGGCACACAGGGCGTTATCATTCCTTCAGCGAATGTCAGACACCTGAGCCTGCAGCCCGCTCTGCTACAGGCCGTAGAAGAAGAAAAATTCACTATCTGGGCGGTGGACGACGTGACCGATGCGCTGCCACTGTTATTAAATCTGGTGTGGGATGGTGAAGGCCAGACAACGCTGATGCAAACTATCCAGGAGCGTATTGCTACGGCAACGCAGCAGGAAGGTCGTCATCGTTTTCCCTGGCCGCTACGTTGGCTGAACTGGATTATTCCGAACTGATCGGACTTGTTCAGCGTACACGTGTTAGCTATCCTGCGTGCTTCAATAAAATAAGGCTTACAGAGAACATGGTAGATAAACGCGAATCCTATACAAAAGAAGACCTTCTTGCCTCTGGTCGCGGTGAGCTGTTTGGCGCAAAAGGGCCACAACTGCCTGCACCAAGCATGCTGATGATGGACCGTGTCATCAAGATGACCGAAACCGGCGGCAACTTTGACAAAGGTTATGTTGAAGCTGAACTGGATATCAACCCGGACCTGTGGTTCTTCGGATGCCACTTTATCGGCGATCCGGTGATGCCGGGCTGCCTGGGTCTGGATGCCATGTGGCAGCTGGTTGGATTCTATCTCGGCTGGCTGGGCGGCGAAGGTAAAGGCCGCGCGCTGGGCGTAGGCGAAGTTAAATTCACCGGCCAGGTTCTGCCGACTGCGAAGAAAGTGACTTACCGCATTCACTTCAAACGCATCGTTAATCGTCGCCTGATCATGGGCCTGGCTGATGGTGAAGTGCTGGTTGATGGTCGTCTGATCTATACCGCAAACGATCTGAAAGTGGGTCTGTTCCAGGACACTTCCGCGTTCTAATCAAGGTCAGCTTAGCAGCCAGACATTAACGTTTATTCGTCTTGTCTGGAGGGCAAAAAGGCGAAACCTCCGCTCTGCGGAGGTTTCTTTTATCTAAAGAGACAGAATCAGGCCATTAAAACCCTATCCCCCATGGCTTCTCGCCAGCCTCCCAGCCAGTATGACCTCTGATTCAGCGTCTGATAGGGACACATTTCTTTTGAGCGTCCGGCAATGCCGGCCTGATATCCACGTTGATGTGCCCGTTCCAGGCGATCTCGTTTTTGTCTCTTCATGCCTCGTTTCCCTCATCTTTTGGGTCTGGTGGAAAAGAAAACAGTGATTACTAAGTGTGCAATCACACTAAAACGAATACCCCTAAACATCAGGCTCGTCAATGCGCAAAATTCACGCCAGTGTCATATTTGTGAGCTACCCGCAAAATCATTTGTACAAAAATAGTCTGTCAGAACAGCTATCTCCACGGCTAAAAAAATAAAAAAAACCGCCCCGGGCAATGAACCAGGGGCGGCATAATTTACAATTATTTAAGCTTAAGGGATGCGTTTCAGCTCCTGAGCCATTGCCGTCGCTTCCTGGCTCCAGGCGTTGGCCAGAACCTTCACCATCTCATCGTAGCCGTCTTTAGTCTGTACAGCTTCGATGTGGAATGGACGCTTGATCAACTGCCCCTGGTGATTCAGCAGCCATTCACCGCTCACGATGACCTTACCATCGTACCGACCGTGGAAGCCGGTCACGGTAACGTTCAACGTGTCCTGAGTGCTTCCCAGCGGCTGCGAAGCGACAACCCAGCCAGGCAACTGCATACTGAGGTTCGTAACCAGGGTATTGCGCAATTGCTGATCTAATGGGCTGGCCCAGAGATTATTATTCGCTATCACATATTGCACATCGCTGGTCTGGTAAACCACCCCATTACCCGCCAGATAGTCCGGGACCGCAATCTGTTCAACCCACAGCAGACGGTTACCCTGGTTAGCTGAGCTCTGTACGCCCCCTTGCGCGATAGGGAGCTGGTAATAGCTTTTATTTTCTCCGCTGGAGCTGCATGACGTCAGCCAGACCGCCATCATCGCCACTAGCCACTTTTTCATTGTTTCGCCCTCTTCGGCTCTGGATCTTTTTTGTCCTTCGCTTCAAATACCAGCGCATTGCTCTTATCGTTCAACGTTTTCAGTACCGGTTGCAGTTCTCGCAGTACCTGATCAAGACGCTGCATATCCGCCACCATCTTGTTGTAGGCGGCGGACCCCGGCTGGAAGCCCTGCATACTACGGTTCAGTTCGCGCAGCGTGTTCTGCATATCCGCCGGAAGATCCTGCATCGACTGACTGGACGTGATCTTATTCATGTTGTCCAGCGTGGTTTGCAGATGCTTCATCGTACGCTGGCTTTCCGACAACGTATTGGTCGCCTGCTCAATCATCGGGTTCAACGGCAGATTGTTAATCTTATCCAGCGCTTCCATCAGTCGCTGCTGGATCTGCGCCAGACCACCGCTCACGGTCGGAATAATTTGATAACCGTTAAATTCGCGCACACCGGTAATCGGCGGTTCTTTCGGGTAGAAGTCGAGATCGACATACAGAGCGCCAGTCACCAGGTTCCCGGTTTTCAGCGATGCCCGTAATCCTCGTTTAAGCAATTCTGCCAGATGAGCGCCAACATCAGTATCTTCTCCCAGCTGTGCCTTCAGACGTTCTGGTTCGATACGTACCAGCACCGGAATGCGGTAATCATTGTTGAAGACCTGACGCATATTCGGCGAGAAGAAAGGTACTTTGCTTACCGTACCCAAACGGATGCCACGGAATTCCAGTGGCGCACCGGGCTGCAGGCCACGAATTGAATCTTTAAAGAACATCAGGTAATCAATATGATCGGTATACAGTGAATCCTGAATACTTTTTTGGTCGTCATAGAGATTAAACGCAGACTGCTGTGCGACCGGTTCGCCTTGTTCCAGCCCTTCTGGCACATCAAAACTTACGCCACCGCCAAACAGCGTGGAGAGAGATCCCATTTCCACGCGCATACCTGCCGAAGTAAGATCCACGGCGATCCCACTGTCCTTCCAGAAACGCACATTGCTGGTCACCAGACGATCGTTAGGCGCATTGATAAATAGCTGATAGCTAATCGTACGCTTTTGCGCATCAAATGTGCTGGTTTCAACCGAACCTACACGATAACCACGGAACAGAACCGGGTCGCCCGGGCTCAGCTGACCGGCTTTTTTGCTGTCCAGAATCACACGGATCCCTTTCGCATCTGGCGGCGCCAGCGGCGGTGAATCCAGCAGTTGGTAATTTTCCAGCTTGCTGCCTTTATTGCCAGGCTGCAGTTCAATATAAGCCCCGGACAATAGCGTGCCGAGCCCACTGATACCTTCACGTCCAACCTGCGGCTTCACCACCCAAAAGACAGAATCTTTATGCAGCAGCTTTTCCATTCCGGAGTTAAGACGAGCTTTAATTTCCACATGGGTCAAATCATCAGTCAGGGTTGCGCTCTCGACGATACCGACATCCACGCTGCGGCTCTTAATCGTCGTTTTGCCCCCTTCAATACCTTCGGCATTGGTGGTAATCAGCGTGACTTGTGGCCCCTGATGACTGTAGTGATAAAACAGGACCCACGCGCCAATGAGGGCAGTGACTATAGGGAATATCCACACGGGCGACCAGTTTTTTACCTTTTGCACTTTGGCTTCCCCACTTTTAGATTCCATGCTGTCAGGACTCCTCATGATCTGGTTCACGGTCCCACGACAGACGGGGATCAAATGTCATCGCAGAAAACATTGTCATAATGACGACTAAAGCAAACATCAAAGCACCCATTGCAGGATAAATGTTCATTAACCCTCCCATGCGCACCAGCGCGGAGAGTACGGCAATTACAAAAACGTCGATCATTGACCAGCGACCGACAAATTCTACAACCTCGTAAATTAAATGCATTCGTTCACTGTCGCGTTTGCCGTGCCCTTTGGCATCCCAACACAGCCAGGCAATGGCGATCATCTTCAACGTCGGCACCATAATACTGGCGATAAAGATAACCGCAGCCACCGGGTAAGAACCTTCGCTCCAGATTAAAACCACGCCCTCGAGTATCGTTGAAGGCAGCTTTGACCCGAGCAGATCGGTGATCATGATCGGCAGAATATTGGCAGGAAGATAAAGCATGATCGACGTAAACAGTAATGCCAATGTCCATTGCAGACTGTTTTTACGTCGCACATAACCTTTCGTCTGACAGCGTGGGCATACCAGCTCGTCTGCCGGAAGAATAGCGGTGCAGCAGGAACAGGAACGCAACCCTTGTCGGATGCCGGGCACACCAGGCTTTAATTCCTGCTTAATGGCTGGCATAGGGGCAATATCATCCCACAGCCAACGGCGATCCACACACTGAAAAGCCCGCAACTGGAGCATACAAAACATGCACCACGGGATGAAGCTGCTGCCCACACCGATATCGCCGTAGGCCATCAGCTTAACAAAGCTCACCAGCACGCCCGCGAGGAAAATTTCTGCCATTCCCCAGCTTTTTAACTGAAACAAAATACGCGCCAGCCATGTTTTAAGCCGCTCAGGCATATGAACCCGATTCACCAACAGCAAAATGGTCAACAAGCAAAAAGCGGGAACCAACTGAACGAATAAGATAAAGAAGGTACCGAGGCTGGCGTAATCTTCCGAAAAGAGAACGCTGGGGATTTGCAGCAGCGTCACTTCGCTGCTCACCCCCGCAACATTCATATTCACAAAGGGAAAGAGGTTTGACAAAAGCAGCATAAATAATGCTGCTAACACATAGGCGGTAGGACGCTGCCGTGGCGCGTCCCACTCAACCGTTAACGTAGTGCCACATCGTGGACATGCCGCTTTCTGACCATGCTCAAGGCGAGGTAACGCCACCAGCATGTCACACTGCGAGCACAGAATATGCTTCGCGGCATGGTGATGTTCGCACATATGTGCTCCTTTAAATTATGCGCCGTTCTTCAAAGACTCAAGATACTCCCAGCGCTCAAAGGCTTGCTCAAGTTCTTGTTCAGCTTCGTTCAGATTAGCTAATACCTGTTGCGTTTGCTCATGCGGCTGACTGAAAAAAGCGGCGTCAGCTACCTGAGCTTGTAATGCTTCCAGTTTAGCTTCCAGTTCTTCAAGCAGCGCGGGGAGCAGCTCCAGTTCGCGCTGCAGTTTATAGCTTAGTTTGCTCGTGCTGCGTTTGACAATTTCTGCTTTAGGAGCAACGGTTTCCTCTGTTTTTTTCGCAACTGGCTGTTTAAACGCCACATACTGCGATTGCTGGCTGCGGGCATCATGATAACCGCCGACATAACGACCAATTTTACCGCCGCCTTCGAAGATCCAGCATTCGGTGACGGTATTATCCACAAACTGACGGTCGTGGCTCACCAGCAGCACGGTGCCCTGGTAGCTATCAATCAGCTCTTCAAGCAGTTCCAGCGTTTCGACGTCCAGATCGTTCGTTGGTTCATCGAGAATCAAAAGATTACTGGGTTTGAGAAAAAGA
Source organism: Citrobacter sp. RHBSTW-00599 (assembly GCF_013784065.1). Classification (NCBI taxonomy): domain Bacteria; kingdom Pseudomonadati; phylum Pseudomonadota; class Gammaproteobacteria; order Enterobacterales; family Enterobacteriaceae; genus Citrobacter; species Citrobacter sp. RHBSTW-00599. Next base: position 3,285,449 of record NZ_CP056717.1, read on the forward strand.
CGCGCCAGCAGTAGGCGATTGCGTTCCCCACCAGAGAGCGCACGTACTGGCGTCATCGCCCGTTTCGGATGGAACAGGAAATCCTGGAGGTAGCCCAGCACATGGCGAGGTTTACCGTTAACCAGCACCTCTTGCTTACCCTCAGCAAGGTTGTCCATCACGGTTTTATCCGGATCCAGTTCGGCGCGGTGCTGATCGAAATACGCCACTTCCAGCTTCGTGCCGACGTGAATGCGTCCGCTGTCAGCCTGAAGCTGACCTAACATCAGCTTCAGCAGCGTTGTTTTACCGCAGCCGTTAGGTCCAATTAGCGCAATCTTGTCGCTACGTTGCACCTGCGCGGAGAAATCTTTTACCAGTTGCTTTCCATCAACCTGGTAATCAACATTCTCCATTTCGAAGACAATCTTGCCAGAACGGCTCGCCTCTTCGACCTGCATCTTCGCCGTGCCCATCACTTCGCGACGTTCTCCACGCTCGCGACGCATGGCTTTCAGCGCCCGCACGCGGCCTTCATTACGGGTACGACGCGCTTTGATGCCCTGACGGATCCAGACTTCTTCCTGCGCCAGCTTGCGATCAAATTCCGCGTTTTGGAGATCTTCCACCCGCAGCGCTTCTTCTTTATCCAGCAGATACTGATCGTAGTTCCCCGGATAGGTCACCAGCTTGCCGCGGTCGAGATCGACAATACGCGTCGCCATATTGCGAATAAATGAACGGTCGTGGGAAATGAAAATAATTGTCCCATTGAAGGATTTCAGGAACCCTTCCAGCCAGTCGATAGTTTCAATATCCAGGTGGTTAGTTGGTTCATCCAGCAGCAGTACGCGCGGGTTGCTCACTAACGCGCGGCCCAGCGCCGCCTTACGCAGCCAGCCGCCCGAAAGCGAAGAAAGCGCGGCGTTAGGATCCAGTCCCAGTTGTGCCAGCACTTCATTAATGCGGCTTTCGAGCTGCCACAGATTATGGTGATCGAGCATTTCCTGAACCCGCGCCATTTCATTCAGGTTTCTGTCGCTGGGATCGGTCATCACCAGGCGCGAAATATCGTGATAACGCTTCAGATATTCAGCCTGTTCCTCAATACCTTCGGCAACGAAGTCATAGACGCTGCCCTCAACATTACGCGGCGGATCCTGCTGCAGACGCGCCACAACCAGGTCCTGCTCATAAATAATACGCCCGTCGTCAAGACCCTGTTCACGGTTGAGGATCTTCATCAGCGTCGACTTACCTGCGCCATTGCGGCCAACCAGACAGACGCGTTCGTTATCTTCGATATGCAGTTCTGCATTATCAAGAAGCGGCGCATCGCTGAACGACAGCCATGCACCATGCATACTGATCAATGACATTTATTTATCCTTTCAGGCTGCGGTAATCAGCCAGCAATTGTGGATCTGACGGTTACGGGCAAAATCCTGGGAAAGCGTTTTTTGGGTGATTTCTTGTGCTTTTAATCCCAGTTCAGCCAGACCGTCGAGATCCATACGGAACCCACGCTTGTTGTTGGAGAACATGATCGTGCCGTCTTTACGCAGCAGACGTTTCAGATCTTTCATCAGCGCCAGATGATCGCGCTGTACATCAAACGAGTCTTCCATACGTTTTGAGTTAGAGAACGTCGGCGGATCGATGAAAATCAGATCAAACTGTTCATTGGCATCGCGCAGCCAGCCCAGGCAATCGGCCTGAATTAAACGGTGAGCGCGACCACTCAGGCCGTTCAGGCGCAGGTTACGCTCAGCCCACTCCAGGTAGGTACGCGACATATCAACTGTCGTGGTACTACGCGCACCGCCCAGTCCGGCATGAACGCTGGCACTGCCGGTGTAGGAGAACAGGTTAAGGAAATCCTTACCTTTACTCATCTGGCCCAGCATACGGCGCGCAATACGGTGATCGAGGAACAAACCGGTATCAAGATAGTCTGTCAGGTTGACCCACAGGCGCGCGTTGTACTCGCTTACCTCAATGAATTCACCCTTCTCATTCATCTTCTGATACTGGTTCTTCCCTTTCTGCCGCTCACGAGTTTTCAGCACCAGTTTATTTGGCGCGATTTCCAGGACCGACAACGTTGCGGCAATGATGTCGAACAGACGTTGACGTGCTTTTTGTGCATCGACCGTCTTCGGCGGAGCGTATTCCTGAACCACGACCCACTCACCGTAACGGTCCACTGCAACGTTGTATTCCGGCAGGTCAGCATCATACAGGCGATAGCATTCAATTCCTTCCTGACGCGCCCATTTTTCCAGCTTCTTGATATTCTTGCGCAGGCGGTTGGCATAATCTTCCGCGACCGTGGCTGGCTTGCTGTCCGCAGTGGTCTCTGCAACGTGATAGTTTTTCTGTACGCAATCCAGCGGACCGTTTTTCGCTTTGAACTGCTTATCAGCACGCAATTGCAGGCTGCTGAGCAAATCCGGAGAGGCGCTGAACAGCGACAAATTCCAGCCGCCAAACTGGTTTTTCATCGTACGGCCCAGCAAGCTATGCAGGGCAATCAGCGCCGGTTCGCTATCCAGACGTTCGCCGTAGGGCGGGTTACTGATCACCGTACCATACGGTCCCTTCGGCAGTGGATTACTCAGTTTGGCGACATCTTTAACGTCAAATGTCATCAGATCGGCAATACCTGCGCGGCGGGCGTTACTACGCGCTTTTTCAATCACGCGCGCATCGCTGTCGGAGCCATAGAAGTGCGAAGTATAGTCAGCAAGCCCCTTACGCGCACGCACCTGAGCTTCGGCTTTAACCTCTTGCCAGACGGCTTCATCGTGCTGTGCCCAACCGCTAAAGCCCCAGTACCCGCGGTGCAGGCCCGGCGCGCGATCGGTTGCCCACATCGCCGCTTCAATCAGCAGCGTGCCGGAGCCGCACATCGGATCGAGTAACGGTGTGCCCGGCTGCCAGCCAGAACGCATAACAATAGCGGCGGCCAGCGTCTCTTTAATCGGCGCCTGACCCGCGCGATCGCGATAACCGCGCTGATGCAAACCGTCACCGCTCAGATCGAGCGCAATGCTGGCGGTATCTTTATTCAACCAGACGTTGATTCGCAGATCCGGAGATTCACGATCCACATTCGGACGCGGCAGATTTTTGCGGGTAAAGGCATCGACAATCGCATCCTTGACCTTCAACGCGCCGTACTGGCTGTTACGAATGGTCTCGTTCAGGCCGCTAAAATGGACGGCAAACGTAGCACCAGGATTAAATATCTCTGTCCAGTCGATTGCCTGAACGCCGAGGTACAGATCAAGATCGCTGTAGACCTTGCACTCTCCCATCGGCAGGATAATGCGCGAGGCCAGGCGGCTCCACATCAGGCTCTGGTAAACAAGCCGCGTGTCGCCCTTAAAATGGACCCCACCCTGAACGACCTGACACTCCAGCGCGCCGAGGTTTTCCAGTTCAGTTTTTAACAGCTCTTCCAGCCCACGGGCCGTACTGGCAAACAGAGAATTCATAATGTCACTTTTACTCCTAGAAAATTGCTGCGCATTATAGCTAATATGGGCTGTATGTCATAAAGTTGAAGGCTTATTTTCGTTCAAGGGGCTGTGCAGTGGTAACGTTGACCCGACTTTTTATTCATCCGGTTAAATCAATGCGTGGAATTGGACTCACGCACGCCCTGGCAGACGTGAGCGGTCTCGCCCTGGATCGTATATTTATGATTACCGAACCCGACGGGACGTTCATTACCGCCCGACAGTTCCCGCAAATGGTCCGCTTTACCCCTTCCCCTTTCCACGATGGACTTCATCTCACGGCTCCAGACGGCAGCAGCGCGCTCGTGCGATTCGCAGACTTCGCCACCCAGGATGCGCCGACAGAAGTGTGGGGAAACCATTTTACCGCGCGTATTGCACCAGCGGCTATCAACCTGTGGCTGAGCGGCTTTTTCTCCCGTGACGTGCAGTTGCGCTGGGTGGGTCCGCAACTGACACGCCGGGTGAAGCGCCACGCTGATGTTCCTTTGTCCTTCGCCGATGGTTATCCCTACCTGCTGGCCAACGAAGCATCTCTGCGCGATGTGCAACAGCGCTGTCCGGCAAGCGTCAAAATGGAACAGTTTCGCCCCAATCTGGTGGTTTCGGGGGCTGACGCATGGGCAGAAGACACCTGGAAAGTGATTCGCATTGGCGACGTCATTTTTGATGTGGCAAAACCCTGTAGCCGCTGCATTTTCACTACCGTTAGCCCAGAAAAAGGCCAGAAACATCCGTCTGGCGAGCCGCTCGCCACGCTGCAAACCTTCCGGACAGCGGTGGATAACGGCGACGTTGATTTCGGCCAGAATCTTATCGCACGCAACAGTGGCGTTATTCGCGTCGGCGATGAGGTAGAGATTTTGGCAACCGGTCCCGCCAGAGCTTACGGTACGGCGGAGCCAGACGATACCGCACAGGAACAACAACCCGATGCCACGGTACTTATTGACTGGCAGGGACAAACCTTTCGCGGAAATAATCAGCAGGTATTGCTTGAACAGCTGGAAAACCAGGGTATCAGGGTGCCCTATTCATGCCGGGCAGGAATTTGCGGATGCTGTCGAATTCGACTGTTGGAAGGCGAAGTTAGTCCGCTGAAAAAATCAGCGATTGGGGATGACGGGACGATTCTGTGCTGCAGTTGCGTTCCCAAAACGACAATCAGGCTGGAGAGTTAAACCGCCTGTTCAAGGCTGAAACTGTCGGCAATAACCTGCGGTTTCAGTCGGTCATTCATTATTTTAATCGCGTCGCCAAGTTGCATTGTTCGCCCGGCAATAACCACACCAGGTTGTGCAAGCAGACAAAGCGCGGCATTTTCACCCGGTTCAACCACTAACAGGTTTACCTGTTCATCCGTATCGCTTAAATCCACACAAGCAGCATCCCCCACGACTGGCGACCAGTTAATACCGTGTGCGACAAAGTGCCAGCTTTTTGGCATTTGCGGTTTAAGGTAACGAATCGCCACCAGCGCATTAAGCACCAGTTCCGCCTTTTGCTCTTTGGCTAAATCCAGGTAGCGACATTTTTCTTCAAACGAAAAATAAAGCGCGGCGTCATCAACACAAAAACCCGACGGAGAAAATGCATCTGGAGTGAGCATTTTACGAGCAAAACGCGAACGGAATAACATGCCATTGGCCAAATCGAGCATCATACGATCGTGCTCTTCATCATAATACCAGCGCCAGTTATCGTCGGGTTTAATTCGCATCAGTTTCTCTCCTTTCCTTAATCATCACCATTACGACAGTATCCTTTTGCCGCTTCGTTTATTGCCTTAATAATAAAAGCTCAGAATGTTTAAATAAGCAACAGTAAAGGAATATAAAACAACCAGGGCCAGAAATAAAGCCCTGGATTGTGATTAAGGTAGCATTCAGATATTGGTGACGATTTCTTTAATCAACGGTGGGCCTTTAAAAATAAAGCCCGAATAAATCTGTACCAGGGAAGCACCAGCAGCTATTTTCTCACGCGCGGCGATTACTGAGTCGATACCACCAACCCCAATAATCGGCAGCTGACCTTTTAATTCCTGAGACAACTGGCGAATAATTTCTGTACTTTTTAATTGTAACGGTCGACCGCTGAGGCCGCCCATTTGATCGCAATTTTTCATTCCCTGAACGAGAGAACGATCGAGAGTGGTGTTAGTCGCAATTACGCCATCAATATTATGACGAACTAAACTGTCAGCAACCTGGATCAGTTCTTCCACAGAAAGATCCGGTGCGATCTTAACCGCCACTGGAACATATTTATGGTGGATCGCTTGCAGATCATTTTGCTTATTTTTAATTGCCGTCAGAAGATCATCCAGCGCCTCACCATATTGCAGCGTACGTAATCCCGGCGTATTCGGTGAAGAGATATTAATCGCGATATAACCAGCATAAGCATAGACTTTTTCCATACAAATCAGATAGTCATCTTTGCCGTTCTCTACCGGAGTATCTTTATTCTTACCAATATTAATCCCCAGAATACCGTCAAAATGCGATTTTTTGACGTTCTCAACCAGGTTATCAACCCCCAGGTTATTAAACCCCATGCGGTTGATCAAACCTTCTGCATCGACCAGACGAAACAGACGTGGTTTATCATTACCCGGCTGAGGACGCGGCGTCACGGTACCAATCTCAATGGAACCAAATCCCATCGCGCCGAGCGCATCAATGCACTCCCCGTCTTTATCCAGTCCGGCAGCAAGCCCGAGTGGATTTTTAAACGTCAGCCCCATACAGGTAACCGGTTTTGCGGGTACTTTCTGGCGGACAAGCGCTTCGAGCGGCGTGCCGGTAATGCGACGTAATTGCTGGAATGTCAATTCATGAGCGCGCTCTGGATCGAGCTGGAAAAGGGCTTTACGAACGAAGGGGTAGTACATGAACTCTCCTGGATTCCCGGTGTGCAAACCGGGGGCGTATTATGTGCGATCGCGAGCAAAAAGGGAATTGACCTGCGGCAATAAATAGCAATCGTTTTCCTGCTTCCTCCTTTTTATTCATTTTTCAACTTTTCTATCCCGTATAAATCATTTCGAAAAAGAAAGTCTCTCTGCCAGACTGCACAAATTGTTATCAATGTTAATCAAAAGCAAACAATTGGTTATAAGGGGAGAATAAAATTATGCGCGTCATCACTCTGGCGGGAAGCCCACGCTTTCCCTCTCGCTCCAGCGCGTTGCTGGAATATGCCCGAGAAAAATTGAACGGCCAGGATGTCGAAGTCTTTCACTGGAACCTGCACAACTTTGCCCCGGAAGACCTGATCTATGCCCGTTTTGACAGTCCGGCGCTGAAGACATTTATCGAACAACTACAGGATGCAGACGGGCTGATTGTCGCAACGCCGGTCTACAAAGCCGCTTACTCTGGCACACTGAAAACGCTGCTCGATCTACTCCCCGAGCGGGCGCTGGAAGGAAAAGTGGTTTTGCCGCTGGCGACCGGCGGCAGCGTGGCGCATTTACTGGCCGTCGATTACGCGCTGAAACCGGTGCTGAGCGCGTTAAAGGCTCAGGAGATCCTGCACGGCGTGTTTGCCGATGATTCACAGGTCATCGATTATCAGCATAAACCGCAGTTTACGCCCAACCTGCAGCAGCGCCTGGACAGTGCGCTCGACACTTTCTGGCTGGCGTTGCATCGTCGCGATCTCCAACTCCCGCAACTGAACGCCCTGCGAGGTGCCGCCCATGCTTAATCTGCTCAAGCGTCACACCCCATGGCTGGCATTAACCGGGCTGCTGTCCCTGTCATCCTTGGCGCATGCCGCAGAATCGGCTCCGGATGCCCTGCGCATTGGCTACCAGAAAGGAAGCGTCAGCATGGTGCTGGCAAAAAGTCATCAGCTACTGGAGAAACGTTACCCACAGACCAAAATCTCGTGGATTGAGTTCCCGGCTGGACCGCAAATGTTGGAAGCACTCAATATCGGCAGTATCGATCTCGGCAGTACCGGTGACATTCCGCCAATTTTCGCCCAGGCCGCCGGAGCCGATCTGGTTTATGTGGGCGTCGAACCGCCCAAACCGAAAGCCGAAGTGATTCTGGTGCCGAAAAATAGCCCGATCCAGAGCGTTGCGCAGCTCAAAGGGCATAAAGTCGCCTTCCAGAAAGGTTCCAGCGCCCACAATTTACTGCTCCGGGCGCTGCAACAGGCAGGGTTGAAATTTACCGATATTCAACCGACTTATCTGACCCCCGCCGATGCGCGAGCGGCCTTCCAGCAAGGAAACGTCGATGCGTGGGCTATCTGGGATCCCTACTATTCGGCCGCATTACTGCAAGGTGATGTGCGCGTGCTGAAAGACGGCTCAGACCTCAAGCAGACCGGTTCGTTTTATCTCGCTGCACGTCCTTATGCCGAAAAAAATAGCGCTTTTGTTCTTGGCGTACTGGATACCTTTAGCCAGGCGGATGCGTTAACTCTCAGCCAACGCCAGCAAAGCATTACTCTGCTGGCTAAAACCATGGGCCTGCCCGAGCCGGTAATTGCGTCTTATCTGGATCACCGTCCGCCAACCACCATTACGCCCGTCAGCGCCTCTGTTGCCGCCCTACAACAACAAACCGCCGATCTGTTTTATGACAACCGTCTGGTGCCGAAAAAAATCGATATTCGCCAGCGTATCTGGCAACCCACTCAGCAGGCAGGAGAAAAATTATGAGTCTGAACATGTTCTGGTTTTTACCCACCCACGGTGACGGTCATTATCTGGGAACGGAAGAAGGTTCGCGCCCGGTCGATCACGGTTATTTGCAACAAATTGCGCAAACAGCCGATCGTCTGGGATTTACTGGCGTTCTGATCCCAACCGGTCGCTCCTGTGAAGATGCCTGGCTGGTCGCAGCGTCGATGATCCCAGTCACCCAGCGATTAAAGTTTCTGGTCGCGCTTCGTCCAAACGTAACCTCGCCGACGGTCGCCGCCCGCCAGGCCGCGACGCTCGACAGACTCTCTAACGGCCGGGCGTTATTCAACCTGGTAACCGGCAGCGATCCACAAGAGCTGGCGGGTGACGGCGTGTTCCTTGATCACACCGAGCGCTATGAAGCCTCTGCTGAATTCACTCAGGTCTGGCGGCGTTTGCTGCAAGGTGAAACCGTGGATTTCAACGGCAAACACATTCATGTCCGCGGCGCGAAACTGTTTTTCCCTCCTGTACAACAACCCCGGCCACCGCTTTATTTCGGCGGTTCGTCTGATGTCGCCCAAGATCTTGCTGCCGAGCAGGTTGATCTCTATCTGACCTGGGGCGAGCCGCCTGAACAGGTGAAAGAGAAGATTGAACAGGTGCGGGCCAAAGCGGCGGCGCTCGGGCGCAAGATCCGCTTTGGTATTCGTCTGCATGTGATCGTCCGGGAGACAACGCAAGAGGCGTGGCAGGCAGCGGATCGTCTGATAGCCCATCTGGATGACGACACCATTGCCAAAGCCCAGGCCGCCTTCTCAAGAACGGATTCGGTTGGTCAGCAGCGAATGGCTGCACTGCACAACGGTAAACGCGACAAACTGGAAATCAGCCCGAACCTGTGGGCAGGAGTAGGACTGGTGCGCGGTGGCGCGGGTACCGCGCTGGTCGGAGATGGTCCGACGGTCGCGGCGCGTATCAACGAGTATGCCGCACTGGGAATCGACAGTTTTGTGTTGTCCGGGTATCCACATCTGGAAGAGGCATACAAGGTTGGCGAGCTGCTGTTCCCACATCTGGATGTCGCTATACCAGAAATTCCACAGCCGCAGCGCCAGCATCAACAAGGTGAAGCGGTGGCAAACGAATTTATCCCACGCAAAATCGCGCAAAGCTAAGGAGCCTGCTGATGGCAACGCCGAAAAACAGGTGGTTACTGCGCCTCGCGCCCTGGTTTTTACCGGTTGGGTTGGTCGCGCTCTGGCAGCTCGCATCATCAATGGGCTGGTTGTCCACCCGCATCCTGCCCTCTCCGGAGGGCGTTGTCGAAGCCTTCTGGACGCTTTCCGCCAGCGGCGAGCTTTGGCAGCATCTGGCGATCAGCTCCTGGCGCGCGCTGGTAGGCTTCTCCATCGGCGGATCGATTGGCCTGACGCTGGGACTGATTAGCGGTCTTTCGCGGTGGGGAGAACGCCTGCTGGATACTTCGGTGCAGATGCTGCGTAACGTGCCGCATCTGGCGCTGATCCCACTGGTGATTTTGTGGTTCGGCATTGATGAATCCGCCAAGATCTTTCTCGTCGCGCTGGGCACGCTTTTTCCGATTTACATCAACACCTGGCATGGGATCCGCAATATCGATCGCGGTCTGGTAGAGATGGCTCGCAGCTATGGGCTGTCTGGTTTTTCACTATTTATTCATGTGATCCTCCCCGGCGCCCTGCCCTCGATTATGGTTGGCGTGCGTTTTGCTCTCGGGCTGATGTGGTTAACGCTTATTGTCGCGGAAACCATTTCAGCCAATGCCGGCATTGGTTACCTGGCAATGAACGCCCGCGAATTTCTGCAAACCGATGTGGTCGTGGTGGCCATTATTCTCTACGCCCTGCTCGGCAAACTTGCCGACGTCAGCGCCCAATGGCTAGAGCGGATCTGGCTGCGCTGGAACCCGGCTTACCATGTGAAGGAGGCTACCGTATGAATACCGCTCGCCTAAACCAAGGCACGCCGCTTTTACTAAGTGCCGTGACGAAACAATACGCCGCCAATACGGTGCTCAATCAGTTAGATTTACACATTCAGGCCGGACAGTTTGTTGCCGTGGTTGGCCGCAGCGGGGGAGGAAAAAGCACGTTGCTGCGTCTGCTGGCTGGGCTGGAGTCTCCCACCTCAGGTGCATTACTTGCCGGAACCACCCCGCTGGCAGAAATTCAGGAGGATACGCGAATGATGTTTCAGGATGCGCGTCTGCTGCCCTGGAAGACGGTTATCGATAATGTGGGTCTGGGTCTGAAAGGTCACTGGCGCGATGCGGCCCGGGACGCGCTGGCCGCAGTTGGGCTGGAGAATCGTGCTCAGGAATGGCCTGCCGCCCTGTCCGGTGGACAAAAACAGCGCGTGGCCCTGGCGCGGGCATTAATTCATCGTCCCGGTCTGCTGCTGCTGGATGAACCTCTCGGTGCGCTGGATGCCTTAACCCGCCTTGAAATGCAGGAGCTGATTGTCTCTTTATGGCAAGAGCACGGCTTTACCGTACTGCTGGTCACCCATGACGTCAGTGAAGCGGTGGCAATGGCCGATCGCGTGTTGCTTATTGAAGATGGAAAAATCGGACTGGATTTAACGGTGGATATTGCGCGACCACGCCGGATTGGTTCGGTGCGTCTGGCAGAGCTGGAAGCAGAAGTGTTGAACCGGGTAATGCAGCGTAGCGAAACGGAACAGCCGATCCGCCGGCATGGATAAGCATTCAGAAAAATCAGGCCCAGTAAGCGCAAGCGCCACCGGGCCTTTTGCCGGATAGCGGCGTTACCGCCTAATCCGGCTTACAAAACGACAGGTCAACGTTTCAGGCTAACGCTTTGGTTACCTTCTCGAACAGATCGCCGGAGAGATTCTCCAGACCTTTCAGTTGTTCCAGCGCCGCGCGCATCTGCGTCTGACGTTTTGCATCATACCGTTTTAAGCGAATCAGCGGCTCAATCAGACGTGACGCCACCTGCGGGTTACGGCTATTGAGTTCAGTCAGCATGTCGACCAGGAACTGATAGCCGCTGCCATCTTCCGCATGGAATGCCGCCGGGTTGCTGCCCGCAAAGGCGCCAATCAGAGATCGGATTCGGTTCGGGTTACTCATACTGAAGGAACGGTGCTTCAGTAAGCCACGTACCGTTTCCAGCACGTTTCTCGCCGGGCTGGTGGATTGCAGGATAAACCATTTGTCCATCACCAGACCGTCATGATGCCACTTATCGTCATACTCCTGCATTAGCGTGTCGCGGCAAGGCAGTTGCGCCGCGACTGCCGCGGACAGCGCCGCCAGCGCATCGGTCATATTGTTTGCTTCACGGTACTGCTTGCTGACCAGCGTGTCGGCCAGATGGGTTTCACCAAAGGCCAGGAAACGCAGGCAGGCATTACGTAGCGTACGCTTGCCAATATCGGCATGCTCAACGCGGTACTCATCAAGATGATTAGCGTTATAGATGGCGAGGAATTCATCCGCCAGTTCGGCCGCCAGCGTGCGAGTTAACGCTTCACGTACTTCCGTTATCGCCACCGGATCGATGATGTCGAACAGTTCAGCAATTTCATTCACCGAAGGCAGCGTCAGAATCTCTGCCGCCAGCGCCGGATCGATTTTCTCATCCAGCAAAATCGCCCGGAATGCATCGGCCACGTGTACCGGCAGCGACAGCGGCTGTCCCTGCTGATGGCGGGCTACGTTGAGCTTAATATAGGTCGCCAGCAAGCTTTGCGCCGCGTCCCAACGAGAGAAATCGTTACGCGCATGACGCATCAAGAAAGTCAGCTGCTGATCGCTCCATTTGTATTCCAGTTTTACCGGTGCGGAAAATTCGCACAGCAGTGCCGGAACCGGCTGGAAGTAGACATTATCAAAGACAAACGTCTGCTCAGCCTGGGTGACATTGAGTACGGAATTCACCGGGTGCCCGCCTTTTTGCAGCGGGATCACTTTCCCTTGGTTGTCATACAACTCGAGGGCGAAAGGAATATGCAGCGGCTGTTTTTCGGCCTGATCCGGCGTGGCCGGCGTGCGCTGGCTGATAGTCAGCGTGTACTGCTCAGTGGATGGATTGTAGTCATCACGCACGGTCAGAATCGGCGTACCGGACTGACTGTACCAGCGACGGAAATGCGAAAGATCGACGTTGGACGCATCTTCCATCGCCTGCACGAAATCATCACAGGTTGCAGCGCTGCCGTCATGACGCTCAAAGTACAACTGCATCCCTTTCTGGAAGTTAGCCTCACCGAGCAGGGTGTGGATCATACGAATAACTTCAGCGCCCTTTTCGTACACGGTCAGGGTATAGAAGTTGTTCATTTCAATGACCATATCCGGACGGATAGGATGCGCCATTGGGCTGGCATCTTCGGCAAACTGCAGGCCGCGCATGGTGCGCACATTGCTGATCCGGTTTACCGCGCGTGAGCCGAGATCGGAACTGAACTCCTGATCGCGGAACACGGTTAATCCCTCTTTCAGGCTCAACTGGAACCAGTCGCGACAGGTCACGCGGTTGCCGGTCCAGTTGTGGAAATATTCGTGACCGATGACGCGCTCAATATCGAGGTAATCTTTGTCGGTGGCGGTATCGGTACGTGCCAGCACATATTTGGAGTTAAAGATGTTCAGACCTTTATTCTCCATCGCCCCCATGTTGAAGAAATCGACCGCGACAATCATATAAATGTCGAGGTCATATTCGAGGCCAAAGCGCTCTTCATCCCATTTCATGGAGTTTTTCAGCGAGGTCATCGCCCACGGCGCGCGGTCCAGGTTGCCGCGATCGACGTACAGTTCCAGCGCCACTTCACGCCCGGAACGAGTGGTAAAGGTGTCGCGCAGGACGTCGAAATCACCAGCTACCAGCGCAAACAGATAACACGGTTTCGGGAACGGATCCTGCCACTGTACCCAGTGACGACCATTTTCCAGTTCCCCCTGCGCCACACGGTTACCGTTGGAGAGCAGGAACGGATATTGGGTTTTATCGGCGATAATTTTGGTGGTAAAACGCGCCAGGACGTCCGGCCTGTCGAGATACCAGGTAATATGGCGGAACCCTTCCGCTTCACACTGGGTGCACAGCGCGTCGCCGGACTTGTACAGTCCTTCCAGCGCGGTATTGGCCGCCGGGCTAATTTCATTCACGATACGCAGCGTAAAACGTTCCGGCAGTTGACTGATGACCAGAGCGCCCTCTTCTTCTTTATACTCTGCCCACGGCTCGTCGTTCACGTGGATCGACACCAGGGTCAGATCTTCACCATTCAGGCGCAGGGGCGCATCGGACGCGCCATGACGGACAGCCTGGCTCACGGCGGTGACCACGGTTTTTTCAGCATCCAGGTCAAAGGTCAAGTCAATATCAGTAATCTGGTAATCCGGCGCACGATAGTCGTGACGGTATTTGGCTTGTGGCTGTTGTGTCATAAAAAACCTTTAGCATCTTTGGTAGAGTCTCGGCTTCAGTCTATTCCTGTTGCGTAAATCGCGCTACGCAGAATGTTCATCTTTTCAGGCACAAACACCCTTTTTGCTACATTTTTATAACACGCGGCACGAATTGCCCTCGACCAGAAAGACAGCTTATGGTGTGATCGGGGTTCAATAAATCGCTAAACAAGGTATACTCCAGCGGTTTTCTTAGTTGTTTATTGTACTAAACGCTCCCGTGAGAGGATGCTACTGCGCACCTATGACACAATTCGCTTCTCCTGTTCTGCACTCGCTGCTGGATACTGACGCTTATAAGTTGCATATGCAGCAAGCCGTTTTTCACCACTACTATGATGTACAAGTAGCGGCTGAATTTCGTTGCCGTGGCGATGACCTGCTCGGTATTTATGCCGATTCTATTCGTGAGCAGGTGAATGCTATGCAACGCCTGCGACTGCAGGAGGACGAGTACCAGTGGCTCTCCGGCCTGCCTTTCTTTAAAGCTGATTACCTCACCTGGTTACGTGATTTCCGCTATAACCCGGAACAGGTTTGCGTCACCAATGATAACGGTAAGCTGAACATCCGCTTAACCGGGCCGTGGCGTGAAGTGATCATGTGGGAAGTCCCGCTGCTAGCGGTTATCAGCGAGATGGTACACCGTTACCGTTCGCCCGAATCAGGCGTCCCGCAGGCACTCGATGAGCTGGAAAGCAAACTAGTAGAATTCTCTGCTTTAACGAAAGATGTCGATATGTCCCGCTTCCATCTGATGGATTTCGGTACGCGTCGTCGTTTTTCACGTGAAGTACAGCAGGCTATTGTTAAACGCCTGCAGCGAGAGCCCTGGTTTGTCGGCACCAGTAACTACGATCTGGCCCGCCGCCTGTCATTAACCCCAATGGGCACGCAGGCGCATGAGTGGTTCCAGGCTCATCAGCAAATCAGCCCTGAACTTGCCACCAGCCAGCGCGTTGCCCTGGCCGCCTGGTTAAATGAATATCCTGACCAACTCGGCATTGCGCTGACCGATTGCATCACCATGGATGCGTTTTTACGCGACTTTGGCGTCGAGTTTGCAACCCGCTATCAGGGTTTACGCCATGACTCAGGCGACCCGGTGGAATGGGGTGAAAAAGCCATCGCCCATTATGAAAAACTGGGCATTGATCCGCTGAGCAAAACGCTGGTGTTTTCAGATAACCTCGATTTGAAAAAAGCGATTGAGCTCTACCGCCACTTCTCTTCTCGTGTGCAGTTGAGTTTTGGTATTGGCACACGTTTAACCTGTGATATTCCCCAGGTTAAGCCGCTCAATATTGTGATCAAGCTGGTGGAATGTAACGGCAAACCTGTGGCGAAGTTATCTGATAGCCCGGGTAAAACCATCTGCCACGATAAAGCGTTCGTGCGCGCGCTACGCAAAGCCTTCGATTTGCCGCATATTAAAAAAGCCAGTTAAACCTTCCAGGGAGCCAGTTTGGCTCCCTTTTCACGCTAATTTCCGAAATCTTTCACTCCAGCTACGAATTCTGCTTGTCTGATTGCAGATGCCAGGTAACATAGGTATCCCCCCATTACGGGTGGACATGTGTTTATATATCCGACTATTAACAGAGAGAATATTATGAGCGTTGTGCCTGTAGCCGACGTACTCCAGGGCCGCGTAGCCGTTGACAGCGAAGTCACCGTGCGCGGATGGGTGCGTACCCGCCGAGATTCAAAAGCTGGCATCTCCTTCCTCGCCGTTTATGACGGTTCCTGCTTTGATCCTGTACAGGCCGTCATCAATAATTCTCTGCCCAATTACAATCAGGACGTACTGCGCCTGACGACGGGTTGTTCAGTTATCGTAACGGGTAAAGTCGTTGCATCTCCTGGACAAGGACAGAGCTTTGAAATTCAGGCCACTGAGGTTGAAGTAGCCGGCTGGGTTGAAGATCCTGATACCTATCCAATGGCGGCTAAGCGTCACAGCATTGAGTATCTGCGTGAAGTGGCGCACATGCGCCCACGTACCAACATGATTGGTGCCGTCGCGCGTGTACGTCATACGCTGGCGCAAGCGCTGCATCGCTTCTTCCACGAGCAGGGTTTCTTTTGGGTATCGACTCCGCTGATCACCGCTTCAGATACGGAAGGTGCCGGTGAAATGTTCCGCGTGTCTACGCTGGATCTGGAAAACCTGCCGCGTAACGATCAGGGCAAAGTCGATTTCGACAAAGACTTCTTTGGTAAAGAAGCCTTCCTGACCGTTTCCGGTCAGCTGAACGGCGAAACCTACGCCTGTGCTCTGTCCAAAATTTATACCTTTGGCCCGACGTTCCGTGCAGAAAACTCTAATACCAGTCGTCACCTGGCAGAGTTCTGGATGCTGGAACCGGAAGTGGCTTTCGCCGACCTGAACGATGTTGCAGGCCTGGCTGAAGCGATGCTGAAGTACGCGTTCAAAGCCGTACTGGCTGAGCGTGCGGATGATATGAAATTCTTCGCCGAACGTGTCGACAAAGACGCGATTTCACGCCTGGAACGTTTCATTGAGGCTGACTTCGCGCAGGTGGATTACACCGACGCGGTAAGCATTCTGGAAAAATGCGGCAAACAGTTCGAAAACCCGGTTTACTGGGGTGTGGATCTCTCTTCTGAGCACGAACGTTACCTTGCTGAAGAGCACTTTAAAGCGCCGGTCGTCGTTAAAAACTACCCGAAAGATATCAAAGCGTTTTATATGCGCCTTAACGAAGACGGTAAAACCGTTGCAGCAATGGACGTCCTGGCTCCAGGAATCGGTGAAATCATCGGTGGTTCTCAGCGTGAAGAGCGTCTGGACGTCCTGGATGCCCGTATGCTGGAAATGGGTCTGAACAAAGAAGATTACTGGTGGTATCGCGACCTGCGTCGCTACGGTACCGTTCCACATTCCGGCTTCGGTTTGGGCTTTGAGCGTTTGATCGCTTACGTTACCGGCGTGCAGAACGTCCGTGACGTTATTCCGTTCCCGCGTACTCCGCGCAACGCTACGTTCTAACCCTGCATTTTTGATAAAAAAGCCAGCATTGCTGGCTTTTTTTGTCACCGCTTCACGTTTTGGGATCCCCCTCCCGCGTTTAACACAACCCTTCGCCTTCCCCCTTCCTGTTACGTAATATTTCACCGCAACATATTTGAACAAAAAATAATCAGCATTTTTATTGTGGATTAGCATTTTCTGATTAAATAGTACATTTTCTGACCACTTGCACGGCATTCCAGACGTCCAGAAATAGCCATCTGTAAACCATGAACTTTATGGCAGAACAGAGAAAAAAGGAGTTTATCTAAATTAAATATAAGAAAATCATATAAATAGAAATAGAAGTGGTGATTTTTAGCGCACGGACATCTGAAATTTGAAGTTGTTCACAAAGTTGCACAAAAACAACATTTTGTTACACACTTTTTCTTTTTGAAACCAAATCTTTATATTTGTAGCACTTTGACGGTAGCGAAACGATAGTTTGAATGGAAAGATGCCTGTCAGACACATAAAGACACCAAACTCTCATCAATAGTTCCGTAAATTTTTATTGACGGAAATTATTGGCGGCAGTGGCAGGTGTCATATAAAAACCGATGAGGGTAATAAATAATGATGAAGCGCAATATTCTGGCAGTGGTTATCCCTGCTCTGCTGGTAGCCGGGGCAGCTAACGCTGCAGAAATCTATAACAAAGATGGCAACAAAGTAGACCTGTACGGTAAAGCAGTAGGTCTGCACTATTTTTCCAAGCACAACGGTGACAATGCCTACGCACCTAATGGCGATCAGACTTACGCCCGTCTTGGTTTCAAAGGGGAAACTCAGATTAACGACCAACTGACCGGTTACGGCCAGTGGGAATACCAGTTCAGCGGCAATAACTCTGAAGGCGGTGATGATGCTCAGAATGGCAACAAAACCCGTCTGGCGTTTGCCGGTCTGAAATTCGGTGACGCAGGCTCCTTCGATTACGGTCGTAACTACGGCGTCGTTTACGATGCACTGGGTTACACCGATATGCTGCCAGAATTCGGTGGTGACACTGCTGCTTCCGACCAGTTCTTCTCTCAGCGTAACGGCGGTCTCGCAACTTACCGTAACTCTAACTTCTTCGGTTTGGTTGAAGGCCTGAACTTCGCTGTTCAGTACCTGGGCAAAAACGAGCGTGATGACGTTCGTCGCTCTAACGGTGATGGCGTTGGCGGCTCTGTTAGCTACGAATTCGAAGGTTTTGGTATCGTAGGTGCGTATGGTGCAGCTGATCGTACCGATGCCCAGCAAAACCCAGTTCTGCGCGGCCACGGCGACAAAGCTGAGCAGTGGGCGACCGGCTTGAAATACGATGCTAACAACATCTACCTGGCGGCGAACTACAGCGAAACCCGTAACGCAACCCGTATCGCTAACGGTTATGCTAACAAAACTGAAGACGTCCTGTTGGTTGCTCAGTACCAGTTCGACTTCGGCCTGCGTCCGTCCCTCGCCTATACCAAATCTAAAGGTAAGGACATCGAAGGAATCGGCGACGTAGATCTGGTGAACTACTTCGAAGTGGGTGCGACTTACTACTTCAACAAAAACATGTCCACCTATGTTGATTACATCATCAACCAGATCGATTCTGACAACAAACTGGGCGTAGGCTCTGACGACACCGTTGCAGTGGGTATCGTTTACCAGTTCTAATAGCAGACCTCTTTGTTAAATGCCTAAAAAACAGGACTTCGGTCCTGTTTTTTTATCTCTGCTAGCGGATTCTTGCGTCTTAAAAAAACACCTCGGCTTTTCGTCAGTAACGGTTGGCATTTTGTAAATCTACCGTTAACCTGATAGCGGACTTCCCTTCTGTAATCACTATGGAACCTCGTCATGTTTGAGAACATTACTGCCGCTCCTGCCGACCCCATTTTGGGTCTGGCTGATTTGTTTCGTGCCGATGACCGCCCAGGAAAAATAAACCTTGGGATCGGTGTATATAAAGATGAGACAGGCAAAACGCCGGTACTGACCAGCGTTAAAAAAGCCGAGCAATATATTCTGGAAAATGAAACCACTAAAAATTACCTTGGCATCGACGGTATTCCAGAGTTTGGTCGCTGCACTCAGGAATTACTGTTTGGTAAAGAAAGTTCGCTTATCAACGACAAACGTGCGCGTACAGCACAGACCCCTGGCGGCACTGGCGCACTGCGTGTGGCCGCTGATTTCCTGGCAAAAAACACCTCAGCTAAACGCGTATGGGTGAGCAATCCAAGCTGGCCAAACCATAAGAGCGTCTTTAACTCTGCCGGTCTGGAAGTTCGTGAATACAACTATTACGATGCCGCGAACCACTCATTAGACTTTGATGCGCTGCTGGCAAGCCTCAGCGAAACGCAGGCTGGCGACGTGGTGTTATTCCACGGCTGCTGCCATAACCCAACCGGTATCGATCCTACGCTGGAGCAGTGGCAAACGCTGGCTCAGCTTTCTGTCGAAAAAGGTTGGTTGCCACTGTTTGACTTCGCATACCAGGGCTTTGCCCGCGGTCTGGAAGAAGATGCAGAAGGTCTGCGCGCATTCGCTGCGCTGCACAAAGAGCTGATCGTCGCCAGCTCCTACTCCAAGAACTTTGGTCTGTACAATGAGCGCGTAGGCGCCTGTACGCTGGTTGCAGCCGATGCTGAAACCGTCGACCGCGCGTTTAGCCAGATGAAATCCGTCATTCGTGCCAACTATTCCAACCCACCAGCACACGGTGCGTCGGTTGTGGCAACCATCCTGAGCAACGATGCCCTGCGCGCTATCTGGGAGCAGGAACTGACTGATATGCGTCAACGCATCCAACGCATGCGTTTGCTGTTTGTGAATACGCTGCAGGAGAAAGGTGCGAACCGCGACTTCAGCTTTATCATCAAACAGAACGGCATGTTCTCATTCAGCGGCCTGACCAAAGAGCAGGTTCTGCGTCTGCGTGAAGAGTTTGGTGTCTATGCCGTCGCTTCCGGACGTGTGAACGTAGCAGGAATGACGCCAGATAACATGGCACCGCTGTGCGAAGCGATTGTCGCAGTACTGTAATCTATCGCGTACTAAAAAGGCCGCAATAGCGGCCTTTTTCATTTATCTGCGGTGTTACCAGACTGGCATTTCATCCTGCAGGAACGGATTATGTAGCCGTTCGTTGCCCAACGTCGAAAGTGGGCCGTGACCCGGAATAAACGTCACGTCATCACCCAACGGCAACAGTTTACGTTTAATCGAATCAATCAATTGACTATGATCTCCGCGAGGAAAATCGCTGCGCCCTACGCCGCCTTTGAAAATCACGTCACCAGAAATCAGTAGCTTTGATTGTTCATCAAAGAAGACCACATGTCCCGGCGTGTGACCCGGGCAATGCAGTACCTGCAACGTCACGTTACCCACGCTTACCCGGTCGCCTTCATTCAACCAGCGATCGGGCGTCAGCGGCTCACAATCGCCCAGGCCAAACATGCGACTCTGAGCAGGAAGTCCTTGTAACCAGAACTCATCTTCTTTTTCCGGACCAATAACCGGTACACCATAATGCTGTGCCAGTTCAGCCGCCGCACCTACGTGATCAAGATGACCATGGGTGAGCAGGATCTGCATTAGCGTCAGGCCACTGGCATCGACTTCCTGTTTGATTTTCTCAGCATCGCCGCCGGGATCGACCAGCGCAGCCAGACGGGTTTGCTCACACCAGATTAACGAGCAGTTCTGGGCGAATGCAGTGACCGGAATAATACGATAGTTCATACGGCTCCTGTTTCATTAAGCTTATGGATCACCAATGACGCGCCGGTCCGGTGTCAATATGCACAAAGTTACTGCGTGGGTAGTATCCTACACCACCTGCGCGCATAGATAACGCAGCTTTGCGAATATTACTTAATGCGATGCCTTCAATATGGAAATCCATGGCCTGCCCTTTCGTGTGGTAGCTTTTCTTTGCCACACCGCGGCTGTGCGCACGTAATTCATTATTGGTATCAATAGAGCGGTAACCAGAAATAAGCTGTACGGGTTTACGCGTGCCCAGCAGGCCCTGCAGACGGAAGAGTTGATCGAACAATCCCGGATCGATGGATTTCACTTTATTCGCACGAAAATCACGGAAAAAGTGATTAAGTTTAGCTAATTCGTCCTGAATATAGCCCCTGCCATCAAAAAACTCTGCTTTTATTGACTCACCGGTATGCAGGTTATTCAGAGTCAAAATGCGCGGACGTGGGGTAGAGAGTGTAGCAAACGCAGGCGTAGGCAGGATGGCAGCGCCGAGGGCAATGCCACCAAGCGCCAGCAGTTTGCGGCGATTAGCGTCAAATTTGTCCATGGTTTTAAGGTCTACAAGGTCAATGTTATCGTATGTATGCTCTAGCGCACGCGGGAAACCTTATCTGGCTAAGTAGTCCACGTCAAGGCTCCCAACCCCAGGAAATACGGGGCTTGCAGCCATTTCGCCCCGTTTCCAGCATAACTTACGACAATTATTTTCCTCGAACTGCTTCATTTATCTGATTAATTGTTCAGCTTTTGACACAATTTGTGCACTGGATCGCGCTGTCTGATCGTAATTGTAAATATCTGTACGATACTGCGTTCGACCATCCGGGCCAACAAATGCGGTCAGATAGTAGAGGTTGACGGGGATATTCTGGCGAATATTCACGTACCTTGTATCCCCTTGCTTCAGGGCATCCGAGATGCGCGTATCATTCCACCCCGCATCCTGTAGCAGCATATTCGCCAGCTCAGATGCCTTGTTCACGCGCACGCAGCCGGAGCTTAACGCCCGCGAATCCTTCTGGAACAGAGTGTGGTTCGGCGTATCGTGCAGATAAATAGCATCCGAACTCGGCATATTGAATTTATAGCGTCCGAGCGAGTTACGCGCTCCCGGAGCCTGCTGGAAGCGGAACGGCAGATTGGAGGCGGTGATGGTGGCCCAGTCAACCTGCCACGGATCTATGGTCTCTTTGCTGTTCCAGCCGCGCATTACGGTATAGCCGTGACGCTCAAGATACCCTGGGTCATTCCAAACCTTAGGCAGAATATCCTTCCGGGCCAGCGTCGGAGGCACGTTCCACGGCGGGTTAACGACCACGTTATTCAGCGCACTGCTCATCATCGGCGTTTTACGATCGGGACGTCCGACGATAACGCGCGAGGCCAGCACCTGATTGCCGTTTTGATAATACACCAGCGAGTAGGCAGGAATATTCACCATGATACCGGTAGACAGCGTACCCGGCAGCAGGCGCAAGCGCTGAATATTTAACGCCAGCACGCCCGCACGTTGAGCGGGCGTCACGTTCAGCCAGTCACGCGTGGCTGGGCCAATCGCGCCATCGGCCCCAAGCCCCTGCCACGTCTGAAAACGCTTAACCGCGTCAACAAGTTCACGATCGTAAGCGCTACGGCCTTCTTTGGCAGCCGTACTGACAACAGACTCCAGCATCCCGGTGCGGCGCAAAATTTCACGCAGCGCAGGGATATCCTTACTCCACTCCCCCGGACGCAGCGTCGCGGTACTGGTCAGTTGCGGCCAGGGCCGCGTATCGCCCACCAGCTTGAGCAGCGAATCATGCATTGCTGCGTACTGCGGATGTTGCGGTGCCAGGCTGGCGACAAACGAAGTCAGTTGACCGTTATCCAGCGCGACTTGCCATTGGTTGATCACGGAAATCGGCGGCGTCGTCAGCGCATAGGGCTTATCGCTATAGAGCCAGCGATTGCCTTTGACGGGGATGTTGGCAATAAAGTGCAGATACCCCATCATCGCATCTGAGAGCACGATATCTCGCGCCTGACCGGTTACTGCTGGGTCAGTCAGTAAAGCGACCCAGGTGGTGAACTGCGGCTGAAAGCCGGCAATCGCCACTTCAGCTAACTGTTGCTGAAAGGCTTTTACCGCATCACGATTTTCCCACATCGGTTTCATTTCGCGTGCGGCATACAGCAGTTCCAGTTGGCTCATATAAACCGGTGTGAAGCCCGCTGGAAGTTGAGATTGTAATTCGGCGCGGGCTTTATCAACTGACACGCCCTCGGGCAGCGGTTGGATACCTGCCATGATAGCCGTCGCGGAAGATTGAGCCTGCGGCTGTGATAACGCTGTTGGCTGTTCACTGACGGTCGCTGAGCTATCGCCAGGGATCATTTCAGGCTCATCGGCCTGCGCATTGAACAGTGGAGCGAATGTTACGGCCAGGCACAAACTAATTGCCGACAGCCGACGACCACACATTTTATTAAGCAACATCCCTTGCCCCCTGTTTTTTTATCATACTTTGAGTAGCCAGGCCGTATGTCTTCCCCTTATTTTGGCGGGGCCGAACCTGTAAAACGCCAATACAAGCTGAAGTATGACGAGCAAGCCTGTGACGCGTTAGGCTTACCTTTAGTATATAAACATGAAAAAATTTTTGCCTAACCTAATGTAAAGAAGTTTAAAGAAATTACACCAGTTATTGAGAATTTCCGGAAAAAAAGAAGGCGGCCATTTAGCCGCCTTTTATTTAGCTTGCCTGCGAGGAGGCATCTTCGGTGCCAGGCAGCGGCTCAGGTAACTGAGGCGCAAACCCGCGCAGACCTACCACGTGAACGTGTTCGGTGTTCTGGAAGACTTTACGCACCAGTTTGTAGGTGGTGCCTTTCTCCGGGCTAATGTTTTCTGGGGCTGCGATAATCAGCTGCATTTGCAGACGCTCGCACAGTTCAAACAGAGTCGCGATAGAGCGTGCATCAAGTCGCGCAGCTTCATCAAGGAACAGCAGACGGCAAGGAGAAATATCTTTCCCGCGCAGTCTACGCCCTTCGTCTTCCCAGCTTTGCACAACCATCACCAGAATAGACATCCCGGTCCCGATCGCTTCACCGGTTGACAGCGCGCCAGATTCAGCACGCAGCCAGCCGTCAGAGCCACGGTTAACCTCAACTTCCATTTCCAGATAGTTACGGTAATCCAGCAGCTCTTCACCAATGGTTTGCGGCGTACGTTGCCCCATATCAATCTGCGGATTCAGACGCTGATACAACTTCGCCAGCGCTTCAGAGAAGGTCAGACGATTGCTGTTAAACAGATCCTGGTGCTGCTCATGCTGTTCGGAAAGTACGTCCAGCAAGGTAGCATGCGTCTCGCGTACGTTGACGTTCAGACGAACGCTGTTTACCTGGCCAAACGACACGCTTTGCAGCCCCTGATTCAGCATGCGAATACGGTTCTGTTCGCGCTGAATGGTCTTACGAATGATATTCGCCACGCTGCGAGAGCTGATCGCCAGTTTCTGTTCGCGGGACGTTAATTCTTCCGTCAGACGGCTCAGCTCAATCTCCATCTGTTCGATCGCTTCAACCGGATCGTCGGTACGGATGATATCCTGACGAATACGTTCACGCAGATGCTGATAAACCGCGACAAAGAACTGAATTTTACGCTCTGGGCGTTTTGGATCTTCAGACATGCGCAGTACATCGCGCAGGTGTTCGTTATCCGCAACCGCCAGGCGCAGCGCACCAAGCGCCTTATCCGACATCGAGCGCAGTTCATCACCGGAAAGATACGCCAGCTCCCGACGGTGCAGGCGGCGTTCAACGCCGTTATCTTTCACCATCCGCATCACCGCACACCATCCGGCTTTCGCGGTAACCACCTGCTCGCGCATCTCAAAATAATCACGTTCCAGCTTGCGCAGCCTGCGGGTCAGGTTTTCCATCTCCGCTTCGCAGAAGGTCAGCGCTTTTTCCAGTTGGTTACGGCGCGCACGGTTGTTGCTGAGCTGCGCATGCAGTTCATCACGACGAATACGCGCGCGCTCTTCTGCACCGCTGTCCGCACGAACGCCAATATCCTGCAGTTCACGTTGTAAATCGTTAAGCAGCTCTTTTTTGGTGTCATAGGAGCTTTTCAGCGACGCCATGACCTGGTTGTACTGGCTTAACTGTGCGGCGTGACTGCGTAACGCTTCACGGGCGCGGGTACGTTCAGCTTCCGCCTGTTCCAGGCGCTCACGCAGTTTCTCGTTCAGATCGCTGTTGCCGCTAAGCATTTCAGCAGAGTCGGAATAGCTAAAGTGCGCCCGGCGCTGCACCACTTCGGTCAGAGCAAAAGCTTGCTGACGTGCATCGCGCTGCATCTGTTGGGAATACGCGTAGTCTTCCTTTAGTTGTTCAAACTGCTCAGGGTCATTTTGCAGGACCGAAACAATCGGTTCCAGTTTGGCTAACTGGTTGCCATGTTGCTGTACAAAACGCGCCGCTTCCTGGGCTTCATCCAGGCGCTCACGAATTTCGTCCACGCGATCGGCCAGCGTGTCATCCGCCAGCAGATTCAAACGCGGGAGAAGGCGGTTAAGAGCGGAGACCCCCTCTTTCGCCTGCTCAAACTGCATACGGCTTTGCTGATTATCATTTTCATGATTGCTCAGCGCACGTTCCAGTTCAACGCGACGGCCATTCAGTTGGCGAATTTCCGCTTCCGGATCGGCTTCAAACGCCACCGACAAATGACTGCCAATGAAACGACTGAACGCCTGATGCAGACGCTGGGTTTTCTGGACGTCAAAGGAGAGCGTTGCGAAACGTTCAGACAGCCCTTCACGCTCGGCATGCAGGGTTTCGATACGGCTTTCGCGCGCTGCACGGCCAAAAATCGGCACCGTCGGGAAGCGGGAATAACGCCACTGACGCTCGGCGGTTTTCACCACTACCGCTTTTTCCAGCTCATCAACGCTGAAAACGCTGTCATCAAACGACTGCGGATCCCCTTCGATGAAATAGAGATCTTCCGGACAATCCGTCAGCCCTTCAAGCTGCTCGGTAATCAGCGACAGATCCGGCACCACGATGGCATGACGCGAAGGACCGTACAGCGCAGAGAAGTACGGCGCATCTTCAAGGCTAACGTCGTCATAGATTTCTGACAGCAGAACGCCACCGAAGCGCTCCGCCAGCGCGTTCAGACGCTGATCTTCCGCCCCGCCCGGCTGACTTAAACGTTCAATTTCTTCATCAACTGCATTTTTGCGCGCACCGACTTCATCACGCTCAACAATGGCTTCACGCTCGCGCTCCAGCAGTTGTTGCAGATACTCGGTCACATCCTGGCTTGAGGTAAACTCTTCGCCACACTGCTCGCTAAGCTGATTCAGGCTATTCTGCGCGGCCAGCCAGACAGGCGCACGTTTCATCAGATGCTGGATACGAGACTGCAGCTGTTCCTGCTCCTGACGCAACGTCATACGCTGTTCGCTGGCAGAAGAGACGCTGTCCGACAAGGCGGCGATGCGTGCTTCCAGCTCCTGGTGCAGCGATTCCAGCTCATCGATATCGAACTGTTTACCCTGACGCTTGCAGAATTCAGCCAGCAGACGTTCGGCGTCTTGCTGTTCGCGCAGACGCTGCTCCAGTTCGCTGAGTCGCATACGCAACGGCTGAACCTGTTCCGCCAGGTGGCGCTGTTCAACGCCTTCCCGCAGCAGTTCACGCGCCACGCTCCAGGCTTCACCACGCGCCAGCGGGCCATTGATAGCCGCCACCAGTTGATAAGCCTGTTCGAACTGGCTGTGCGCGGTTTGCGCCACGCTCATTTTTTGTTCCAGCGTCAGCAGTTTTTCAGTGGCTTCCTGCTCTTTAGCCTGGAAGGTTTCCAGCCATTCAGCAGCGCTGTCGGCGGTCAGATCCGGTAAGTGGCAGAGCTCTTTCGCCCGATTCAGCGCCTGGATCGCCTGGGTATATTGGATGGCTCGCGTTTGCTGGACGTCCAGCGCTTGCTGATAATCGGCAAGCTGGCTTTTCAGCTCATCCACTTCCAGTTCCGCGGCTTCTGCGCGGGCTTCGTTTTCATCCTGGCGGTCAACGGCTTCCGCGACCACCTCATTTTGTTCTTCGAGACGGACCTGCAGTTCTTCGAGATCCGCTTCGTAGCGTTCAATTTTTTCCTGCTGACGCAGCGCGGTTTGCACCAGATTCAGGTGATCGCTCGCGGCCTGGTAATCAGCTTCCAGATCGCCTTCCGCGCCGTTATGCTCGCCCAGTTCGCGCGCCATATCCACGTGCTTATACTGCTCCGCGGCCAGCTGCTTACGTGAAGTATGCAGCTCACGACGATATTCCAGCGCTTTATCAAGATGGATACGACGTTCGTTGGCGTGACGCATATAATCCGCGGCCACATAGTTGGTCGCTTCGCTGATCAAATGCTTAAACAGATCGCGGTCAGACTGAGTTACGCGAATCGCTTCCAGCGTCATGCGGTTTTCACGCAGCGCAGCTTCCATATCCTGGAAGGCTTTACGTACGCCGCTGTTTTCCGGCAGCAGGTAGTCACGCAGTGAACGCGTAATGGCACTGGAGATCCCGCCGTACAGCGAGGCTTCAATCAGACGATAGAATTTACTACGGTCAGACGCGGAACGCAGACGACGGGCGATGATGCCCAGATCGAACATCAGTGAGTGATAATCAGTGATTGAGTTGAACTGTTTAAACTGCACACCTTCCATCTCATCAAGCTTCTCTTTCAGCTCAGAGAGGGACAGCACGCGCGCCTGGCGTTCATTCAGCGTTTCCGTCACCAGTTGGGTTGGCTGCACCGACATCGGCAGTCCCTGAATGGCAAACGGTTTGATATCCACTTTACGATCGCGACCGGCAACCTGTTGCAGACGCACCCCCACGACCACGCGCTGATGGCGCGAGTTGAGGACGTCGAGCATTGAGTAACAGACGCCCGCTTTCAACTTACCGTGCAGGCCCTTATCACGTGAACCACTGGTTGCACCGGCTTCGGTGGTGTTACGGAAATGCAGCAGGGTTAAGTCCGGGATGAGCGCTGTTACAAATGCCGCCATGGTGGTGGACTTACCCGCACCGTTACCGCCGGACAGCGTGGTAACCAGTTCATCAAGGTCGAACGTACGGGCAAAAAAACCATTCCAGTTAATCAGCGTAAGTGAGCGAAATTTACCGCGTTCAATCATTATTCTTCTTCTCCACTGTCCGGCTGATTCTCTTCGGGCTCATCGTTGAGCTGCAGGCGGTTCTCGACCGGCATCGCTTCGCCATCACGAATTAAGCGACGCTGCGCTTCGCGCGGATCGTCACCGCTGCGCACGTCCGCGCCAAAGCGGAAGACTGATTCCGTAATACGGAATTTGCTGCTGTCGTGACCCATAAACCACACCATGCCTAAACGGCGCAGACGGTTTAGCGAAGAACGAACTTTTTCCTGTAGCTTCTGGCGATCAACATCCGAACCGGTTGAACGGTTGTTCACCAGTTTCAGCAGCTTCGCTTCATCAGCCAGCGTTAGCAGCTCGTCGTACAACTCTTGCTGGGTAAAAATCCCTTCGTTCGCCAGGCGTTCCGGGCTGAGATAGAGATAGCAAAGAATTTTACCGACCATCATGTCCAGTTCAGACAGGACCGAACGGGGAATGAGCGTCGTTGAACGCGGGCGAAGGTAGAAGAACCCTTCCGGCGCACGGATCAATTCCACGTTATAGCGGCTGTAAAACTCTTCAAAATATTCCTGAAAATCCATCAGGAAGGCATGATTATCCAGTTCATCCAGACCGATATGGCGGCCCGAACGTAAGGCGCTGTCCAGCGCCGGAAATAACGGATTCGCCAGCGCCTGCGCCAGCTTTACCGGCATCACTTGTTCAATATTTGTCAATGACATGCGCCTGTACCTTGGCTCCGTAATCATTAATCGGCTGCCATTTGGCTGGCAGTCCGGTGAAATCTGCTTGCGCTACGCCAAGGCGTACCGCCTGATCGATAACAATACGCGCGACGTCGAAATGACGCGCACGTGGGTATTGCGCCAGATACTCGCGCACGACCAAACCGAGATCCAGTGGTGTTTGTCTGGATTTGTAGATAGCCAGCTGTTCTTCGATGATCGCCGCCAACTGTTCACGGATCTCGTTAAATTCTTCATATTCCAGATCTTCCGGAAGCTCGCCGGTGACCTCTTCGTCACGCAGCACCATCTCTTCGTCACGCATATCCAGCAGACGATCGGCGTTGGCATAGGTTAGCGCCCACGGATCGTCAAAGTATGTCTGCACGGACTGGCGCAAACGCTGGGCAAAGACGCGGTTTTTATCCATATCGATTGCGGTACGGATAAACTTATGCACGTGACGATCGTAGCCGATCCATAAATCAATGGACTGCTGACCCCAACTGATAATGCGGTCGAGCTTACTTTGTAAGTCAAACACCAGCCGATCGACGAAATGCAAATCGTCATGCGTCATCGTGGCGTCCTGGATGTGTAACAGGTGAGCCTGTAGCTTATCCCCCGCTGCTTCCAGCGTATCCTGCAGTTCACGCAGCGTACCAGACGTTTCAGAGAGCAGCAGTTCACAGCTGGAGATCGCCGCCCGCCAGTCTTTATTAAGCAACTGTGCGATGTCGTCTTTTACCTGCTGCTGCTGTTCATCCATGATGCGCTGGGTCAGATCGATACTGTCGAAAATCTCCGCCACCGAGTATTTCAATGGCGCGTAGACGTTGCGATGCCAGTGGAACTCATCGCCACCTTCCGCTGCCGCATCCGCCGCGCGCTTTAGTTCACCTGCAACAATCGACAGCTGCATTGAAAGACGCAGCGTAGAGAATTCGCGCTGACGAATGTAGTAATCCGTGATGCCAATTCCCAATGGCGTTAAACGATATATAGCGTTGCCTTCCGCCTGCTCGCTGGTAAAGCGGTTCAGCAGACGTTGACGCACCATATCGTTGATCGCGTTGTTGGCGCGTACGCCGATGGTTTCGCTGGTTTGCTCAAACGCATCACTCACATGGCGGAACGCATCCACCAGCTCACCTTCACTCATCTCGCCGTCAAGTCGCTCACCGTTCAGGGTCGCGACCGCCAGCAGGAACGAAAGTCTGTCTACAGGCAGAGAGATGGAGAAGTCATTTTTTCTGGCCCAGGCAACCAGTTCGGGGACTGTCTGGGAAAATTCACTCATAAATTATCCTTGCATCTGCGGCTCGGGCCGAACTTTTAATCGCGGTGACATGAATATAGCGCCCAAGGCTGATATACGGTTCCTGGCGGCAATAACGCGTTTCTAACTCAAGTAACATTTCAAAGTCGTCATGCTGTTTATGTTTATCTCGCAGATAATCATGAAACACACGTACGCCCGTTTTACCGGTTATCTGCCAACCGATCTCGTCCAGCCACTGGTAGACCTGCCCCGGATCGCGTGGGTAGTCCGGTGAAAGCGTGCGTTTTTTACGTTTCGGCATCCCCACCTGCACATAGTCAAAGTTCCCTGCGACCATGTTATGCATCAACAGACCGTTAGCATTGTAGAACATTAACGACAGCGCGCCGCCAGGACGCGATACTGACCACAGAGTCTGCAACACGCTGACCGGATCTGTCACCCACTCCAGCACAGCATGAAACAATATCAGATCAACCGGGCTTTCCAAATGCGAAGCAACATCCTGAGCGGCGCATTGTATAAAATGCATGTTCCCGCTCACACCTTTTGCCTCTGCCGCCTGTTGCGCTCGGGCGATCATCTCGCCAGACAGATCGCATAATGTGACGAAATGTCCTCGTTCCGCCATTTTGATGGCCGTTTGCCCTTCACCACCACCGGCATCCAGAATGTGCAGTTTTTGCTCACCGAACGTTTCCAGTAATCGATCCAGATCCTGCCAAAGGATAGCCTGTCTTAATTGACCTTTGGTGGTGCCGTAAATGTTACGGGAAAACTTCTCTGCAATGTCATCAAAATTGCGGTCCCGCATCGGGCTCTCCACATACTGGCTTTAGGGTGACTAAGTAAAACCGCTATTTTGTCACACCCACGCCGAGAATGAACCTTCCTGGTGTAATATCCCTGCAGATCCCCTGCTGTATGGTTAAAAAAGGAACCAAAAAGGATGCTTTTTACGCTGAAGAAAGTGATTGGCGGTATGATGCTGCCGCTGCCACTGATGCTAATTATGATGGGTATTGGCCTGGCGCTGGTCTGGTTCAGTCGCTTTCAAAAAACAGGGAAAGTGTGTATTAGCCTGAGTTGGCTGGCACTGTTACTCCTTAGTTTACAGCCCGTCGCCGACAGCCTGTTGAAACCGATTGAGGACAGTTATCCAACGTGGCAAGGTTCGCAAAAAGTGGAATATATTGTGGTGCTGGGCGGAGGGTATACCTGGAATCCGCAGTGGGCGCCGAGTTCAAATCTGATCAGCAACAGCCTTCCACGTCTGAATGAAGGTATTCGCCTATGGCGCGCAAACCCGGGATCGAAGCTCATCTTTACCGGCGCTGCCGCAAAGACAAATAACGTCAGTACCGCAGAAGCTGGTGCCCGCGTAGCGCAGTCGCTGGGGGTGCCAGCCAATGAAATCATCACCCTGGATCACCCCAAAGATACCGAAGAAGAAGCCGCAGCGGTAAAGAAGGCCATCGGCAATGCGCCGTTCCTGCTGGTAACCTCTGCCTCCCACTTACCGCGGGCGATGATCTTCTTCCAGCAGGCCGGCTTGCATCCGCTGCCAGCGCCAGCCAATCAGTTAGCAATTGATTCACCGCTTAATCCGTGGGAGCGTGCTATACCCTCCCCCGTCTGGTTGATGCACAGCGATCGCGTTGGTTACGAAACCCTGGGACGCATCTGGCAGTGGCTGAAAGGATCGGAACATTGACAGGAATGTTGCCTGATAAGGTGTTCACATGTTTATCATGCGAGCCACGGCAGCAATGATTTCGTTGCCAGGTCAAAGTTGGAACGATTAAAGCGTCCGGTGTTGACCAATTGCGTCACTTCATCCCATAACACATACAACCAGCGCCGCCAGATGAATGACTCCGCCACTGGCGCGCGCTGCAGGTATTGCCAAAGCAGGCTTTCCGCCAGCGCATTATCCATCAAACGGAACAGTTCATATTCCCTTGGCGCCCACAGCATCAACCCCGGTCCCACCATAGCCAGAAGCTGATCGCTACGGGCGTCTTTGAGCATGCTACGTAAACTGAAATTACCGTGGATCAGCACGCAGTTATCATTGAATCCTTCAAATAAGGCAGGCAAACACTCACGGGTGCGAAACAGGATCCGCTTGTCCTGCATCGTTAGCCCGGTATTGTTGAACTGATTTAACGTGGTCCACAGCACCTCAACCCGCTGACGATACCAGGATGGCCAGATATTCTCTTGCGTGTTATCCACCATTCCCACGCAGCCAGCACTATCCTGCCGATGCCATGACAGCAGACCTTCTACGATCTGATCTTTTAAATGTTCCCAGCGTTCGGGCGTTCGGGCAGGCGCTTCCACCGGCACTCCACGTAAACGCTCAAGCAGTAGCACATCAGGACCGGGATGTTCCTCGTGGGTTAAGACCCCATAAATGACGGGCATACGCACCGTACCACTGCGCGCCAGCATGGAGGTTTTCCATGCCAACTGCTGCGCCATACCCGGCGTGGTGAAACTTCTCGCCATCAGTGGCATCGGATTTCCCTGGCTGTCGTACAGTGACCACAGGGCCGTATCCACTTTTTCATTCACGCATTCTATACGACTGAGTTTTTCACCCAACAGATGACTGAGTTCGGCACGCAACTGTTCCATTTCGGATTGCCCTCATAAATGCTACTGCTTTCATAATGAGCGTCGTGCAGACAGATGTCACCCGGATGAGATCAATTGATGAAAAGAAAAATGGCGGGAAAGCGTAACGATATGACACTCCTCCCAAAAATTGGCGTCCTCAGGGGAGTGTCGTGAGAAAAACTAACGCATTTCGGCGCGAACGCGCTCAAGATCTTCGGCAGTGTCTACGCCGGTACCGGGTACTTCTTTTGCGACGGCAACATGAATTTTTTCGCCGTACCACAGCACACGTAGTTGCTCCAGCATTTCAATATGCTCAAGCGGGCTGGGCTGCCAGTTAACATAACGGCGGATAAAACCGGCGCGATAGCCGTAAATACCCAGATGTCGCAAGAAGGTGTCACCCACCGTTTCCAGGCTTTTAGCGAAACGGTCGCGATCCCACGGAATGGTCGCGCGTGAAAAATAGAGTGCATAACCTTCGGCGTCCAGAACGACTTTCACCGCATTCGGATTAAATGCCTCTTCCGCACTGTGAATCGGGGCAGCAAGGGTCGCCATACCGACCTGGCGCTGCGCCAGATTCTCAGCGACCTGGCGAATAATGACCGCCGGGATCATCGGCTCATCACCCTGTACGTTCACAATAACGGTATCATCGCTAAAGCCACATTTCTCGACGACTTCCGCCAGACGCTCCGTACCGGACTGGTGATCGGCGCGGGTCATGCATACTTCACCACCCACCGCTTCTACCGCGCGAGCGACATCTTCGTGATCGGTCGCAACAATAATACGTTCAGCGCCAGATTCACGCGCACGCTCCAGCACATGCACGATCATCGGCTTGCCATTGATATCCAGCAGCGGCTTGCCCGGCAAACGTGTGGACGCATAACGCGCAGGAATAATGACCACAAAACTCATGATTTACTCTCATCAGCAGTCAGAACGCGAGCTTCGGTTTCCAGTAACACGGGAATGCCATCACGCAGTGGGAAAGCAAGGTTATCCAGTTTACAAATCAGTTCCTGTTTTTCCTGGTTAAACCAGAGTTTGCCATTGCATACCGGGCAGGCAATGATTTCAAGCAGACGATGATCCATAGTTCCTCCAGATGGACCGGATTGTGAATCCGTAAATATTAACATAATCGCTTACCGTGCTGGGTCTATTTCCCAACCATGGCGTGCATCAGCAAATAAACCTTCAGGATAGCGTCCCAGCGTCACACGTGTTGCCTGCTGCCAGCGGGCAAAATCATCAATCGCCTGAAACAATCCTTTTTGCAGAGTAACCCCAGGTTTGACGCCATCCTGTAACCAGAGCGAAATCACTTCCAGTACGCCCGTTTTGCGGTGCATTTTGGCATCCATCCGCCCAACTAACTGTCCGCGATGCAGTAGCGGCAGGACGAAATAACCATACTGACGTTTCGGTGCTGGCGTGTAACATTCGAGCCGATAGCTAAAATCGAATAGCTGCTCTGCCCGTTTACGATCCCAGACCACCGGATCAAAGGGTGATAATACTGCGCTATGCGTCGCCGTTAATTTACCCGTCAATGCCTGCTCCAGCAGCGGCTGAAGGTGGCTATGCAGCCACAGGGTTCCTAACCCTTCGACATCGACAGGAATAATCTGTTGCTGCTGTGCACGTACGTTGCACCAGTTTTTTAGCGCCGGACGCTTCAGGCGATAGTAGTCTGCCAGCCATTGTTCGCGAAAAATCCCCAGACTGCGGGCGCTGTTATCCAGCATGAGGCTTTCAGCTTCTTCCTGTGAAAGCCGGTCGCGTTCATCATCCCAGTGCGGCATGACGCGATGGGTTAAATCATACACTCGCTGGAAATTACGCCGTTCCACCACCATCACTTTCCCGGCGGTGAACAGGCCTTCAAGATGACGCTTATGCGGTTTCCATGCCCACCAGCCGCTGGCCCCCTTGCGCAGATGCTCAAAATCGGCAGAGCGTACTGGTCCGTTATGCTGGATGTGCTGGAGCAGTTGCTCAATCTCATGCGCATGTTCTTTCATCCACTCCGCTTTATACTTCCAGCCCATTTTCTCCGGGGCCAGCATGCGGTGACGTATCAGCATAAAGTCGCTACGCGGCAAAAAGCAGGCCTCGTGCGCCCAGTATTCCATCAGTTCGCCCCGCTGCAATGCGTCATCCAGCCACTGGGGCGAATAATCACCCAACCGACTAAACAGCACCAGGTAAGGGCTGCGCGACACAATATTGATGGTATCGATTTGCAATAACGACATGCGCGAAATGGTAGCAAGAATATCTGCTGGGGTTGCCCGACGGCGTGTTTTTTTCAGCAGCCCTTGAGCGGCAAGGTGAAGATGACGGGCATCCGTCAAAGAAAGACGCGGCAACGACATTTATGGCCTCATAAATGATTCGCTGCCGCAGCGTGAATCAGTTAGCGAGTCAGCGAGATTAAGCTATCCAGCAACATATCAGGCCGATCGCCTGACAAATGAGCGTCAACAGGTAAATACCACCAGTTTTCATCGGCAAATGCACGGCACTTAACCGCATCTTTTTCCGTCATCACCAGCGTTTGCCCGGCGTCTGCAAACGCACTGACGTCACTGTAGGTCAGAGACTGATGGTCTGCCAGCGCAATACTTTTTTGCACGCTGGCACCGCATGCTTCCAGCGTGGCAAAAAAACGCGGTGGATGGCCAATGCCCGCCATGGCGACAATATTGGACAGCTGCGACACATCGCGGCGTTCACCCGTACGTAAATTAACGGCCAGCCCCGGTTCAAGTCGCATAGGGATTTCCCCTGGCTGCGCAACGCCACCGTTAACGATAGTCGCATCCACCGATTTAAGCCGGCCTGCGCGTTCCCGCATGGGACCCGCGGGAAGCCACCAGCCATTGCCAAACCGACGTTCTCCGTCAATAACCACGATTTCAACATCTCGCGCCAGACGGTAGTGCTGTAGCCCATCGTCCGTCACAATCATCTGCACATCGTGTTGGGCCAAAATGGCTTTGACCGCATCCGATCTTACCGGGGATACCGCTACGGGCACGCCGGTACGTTGGGCGATCAGCACAGGTTCATCACCCGCTTCTGCCGTAGTGGTATCTGCGGTCAGTAACAGCGGGTAAGCAGCCGCTTTCCCGCCATAACCACGCGACACCACGCCCACGCGAATCCCACGTTGACGCAGTTGTTCAACCAGCCAAATCACCACTGGTGTTTTGCCATTGCCGCCCGCGGTCAGGTTTCCGACCACCACAACCGGGACTGGTGCACGCCACGCGCGTTTAATCCCAAGCTTGTAACATAAGCGGATCCCCCCGCTCACGAGGCCATACAGCCAGGAGAGCGGGAGTAACAGTCGCCACAGCGGCGACTCACCAGACCAGATTCGAGCGATCATTGACCGAATTGCATTTTATGTAATTGTGCATACACCCCACGCTGCTCAATCAGCTCGCTATGGGTTCCGCGCTCAACAATAATACCGTCTTCCACCACGATGATTTCATCCGCCTGTTCAATGGTAGAAAGGCGGTGAGCAATCACCAGGGAGGTACGGTTTTTCTGAAGCTCATCCAGAGCAGCCTGAATTGCGCGTTCAGACTCGGTATCGAGTGCCGACGTTGCTTCATCAAGGATCAGAATCGGACTGTCACGCAACAAGGCGCGGGCAATAGCGATACGCTGGCGCTGACCACCAGAAAGCAGGACGCCGTTTTCGCCAATCACCGTATCCAGGCCATTGTCCATCTTATTGATGAAATCCATGGCGTAAGCCATTTTCGCCGCTTTTTCGATCTGCTCACGGCTGTACAAATCGGTACGCGCGTAGGCGATGTTGTTGGCAACCGTATCGTTAAACAGGTGCACATTCTGCGAAACCAACGCGACCTGATCGCGCAAGGATGCCAGGGTATATTCACGTAGATCGTGTCCGTCCATTAGAATCTGCCCTTCATCAATATCATAGAAGCGCGTGATCAAGCTGGCGATGGTGGATTTCCCTGAACCCGAACGGCCAACCAGGGCAACGGTTTTCCCCGCTGGAATATTCAGGTTGATGTTGCGCAGCGCAGGTACTTCACGTCCCGGATAGGTAAATGTCACGTTGCGGAACTCGAGATTGCCGGTAGCGCGTTCGATTTCGCGTGTACCTTCATCTTTTTCCTGCTCGCTATCCAGAATCGTAAATAAGGTCTGGCAGGCCGCCATACCGCGCTGGAACTGCGCGTTGACGTTGGTCAGCGATTTCAACGGACGCATCAACGCGATCATTGACGAGAAGACAACCGTAATTGTCCCTGCAGTCAGGTTTTCCATTACGCTTGGGAAGCTGGCTGCATACAACACGAAGGCCAGAGCCAGAGACGCAATCAGCTGGATGATAGGATCGGAGATAGAAGAGGCGGAAACCATCTTCATGCCCTGCAAACGCATCTTATTGCTGACTTTATCAAAGCGCTTAGTTTCGACTTCCTGACCACCAAAAATCAGAACTTCTTTGTGGCCCTTCAGCATCTGCTCGGCACTGGTCGTAACCTGACCCATGGTGTTTTGCATATTTTTACTGATGCTACGAAAGCGCTTGGAAACCACACGGATTGCCACTGATACAATCGGTGCCAGCACAATCAGGATCAATGACAGCTGCCAGCTGTAATAAAACATCATGATAAACAGGCCAATAATTGAGGCCCCTTCACGTACCACCGTGATCAGCGCGCCGGAGGACGATGACGCGACCTGCTCTGAATCATAGGTAATACGTGACAATAGCGTACCTGTAGACTGTTTATCAAAAAAGGAGACCGGCATGCCCATCATATGGCCAAACAGGCGGCGACGCATGGTCATGACCACTTTGCCTGATACCCATGAGATGCAGTAGCTGGAGACATAGCTGGTTAAGCCACGAACTATCATCAGTCCAATGACCACCAGCGGCATCCACAGCAGCACCGAGCGATCCGTTTTACCAAAACCATCATCCAGTAATGGCTTAAGGAGCGATAACATGAAGGTATCGCTGGCCGCGTTAAGGACTAACGCTATACCCGCCACGATCAGACCCGATTTAAAAGGCGCTATGGTTGGCCATAGTCGGCGAAACGTCTGCCACGTAGAGAGATCTTTATCGTTATGCATTCAAAAAACCAGCATTTGTTAGAATAGCCGCATATTCTACCCGTTATCCTCCGACACGCCAAACCACTGATGATACCAACGAGGTAAAATCTGATCCCGCAAGCTGTTTATTCGCCAGTTTTTTTGATAGAAATCCAGCGTAATCTGCCCCTGGTGTGGTGTATCCAGCCATTGATAATTTTGTTGCCGATAACGTTGCTTCACTTTCCTGGACGGGAGACGCCAGGCATTGTAACGGGATGCGGAGGCTAGCGCGGCCTGCCCGCCGACCCGCTGAATCAGCGCCTGCGATGATGAGGTATTGCTACCATGATGTGGAACCTGTATCACCGTAGACTGCAGATGCTGCCAGTAGTGACTTAGCATTTTTTGTTCAGCGGGAGACTCAATATCTCCGGTCAGCAGAATACTCTGATGCCCGTCATCGACCTTAACCACGCAGGAGTGGTTATTTCCCAGATCTTTATTTCCACGCACGGGCCAATGCGCACTAAAGGTTAACCCTTGCCATTGCCAGCGCTCCCCGCGTAAACACGGGAGATGCCCTTCCCAACCTAATGGGCTTCTTATCCATAGCGACGGCCAGGTTTGCTGCAGCGAGCGCAACCCGCCCCGGTGATCCATATGCTCGTGGCTTAAAATAACGCCTTCTGGCTCCAGGTTGTGCCAGCGTAACCAGGGAATAATCAGCTGTTGCGCGCTATCGCCTTCAGGCCATGCCAGACCGGTATCGTAAAGAATCGCTTTCCCATTGCGCGCAATTACCATCGCCAGCCCCTGCCCGACGTCCAGCATATGCACTTGCCAGACATCAGTACGTGACGTTCGCCAGAACGGGGCGCTCAGTAAAAGGAGCACAGTGACGCAAACTACCGGTATAGTTCGCCACGCGTTCAGCCGATATGCGATGAACAGGAGTCCGGGTAAAAATGCAAGCCATTGCCAACGTGCATCAATATTGATCCACCCTTCAGGCAGGCTCCTGAGCCCCCAAAATAGTAGCGCGAGGGAGCGATCCGCTAAATACCATAGATTCGACTCAATCATCGCCAGCCCGGTTAAATGCACGATCATGCCTGCTAATATCAACGGTACGGAAATAAACGTAACCAGCGGTACAGCAAACAAATTCGCCAGAAATGAGGTCAGGCTAAAACCGTGAAACATCGCGATTTGCACAGGCAGAAGCAGGAGCATAATTCCCAATTGCAAATGAGCAAGCGCCAGAAATTGGCGTCCAACGCGCGACAGCGGCCAATCCGGCATCGGAACCCATTGATACCAGAACAGCAGCGCCGCAACGGCAAAAGCAGACAACCACAGACTTTGTGAAAGAACGGCGACAGGATCCACCACCAGAATGGCTGCCAGACAGCAGATCCACACCGACCATCCACTCCACTGCCTGCCGCTGAGTTTTAGCCCTCCCCAGACCAGTAGCGCAACAACCGTACGTAATGCCGGGGGCTGTAGCCCCGTTAACCAGGCATAGAATGTTGCGCAGACGATCCCGCCAACTAACGGAACCTGCCAGCAAATCCATCTGGTTGGCATAAAAAATTGCCCCGCGCGAATTAATCCTGCTGCCAGAAGTGCGGCAAATGCAATATGCAGCCCGGAGATAGCCATCAAATGGGCCGTACCGGTATCACGCATAATGGTTTTCACCGCTTGTGATACGGACAAGCGCTCCCCCATTCCCAGGCCCAGTATAACCTGCTGCCAGGGATAGTCGGCGAGCGCGCTTTTCAACGAGGAGAGATACCGCGAACGCAAACTGCATTGTTGTGTGATAACCGAAGCCTGCAAAAATCTTCCCGTCAGCAGCTGGTGCTGCGCCAATGCGTAACGCTGGCTATCAAACCCGCCCTCGTTCAATTGACCGTGTATAGCACGAACCTTCAACGTCATCGCCCATGTCTGGCCCGCACAAACGTTGCCGGGTAAGTACTGCCCATACAGAGTAATTCCGATGGCAGGAAATACCCGCTTTCCCTGCAGATGCGTGATCTGGCCGTAGTGCGTTGTCATATTATCGGTTCCGGTTATCCGCACGATGGCCTGCTGACTTTTTGCAGGCAGCGTATTACCGGCCCACAGCGCATCTTTCGCAGCCAGAACTCCCCAAAGAAAAAATAGCAGGGTTAATCCGACGAAACGTACAGGGCTGTGAGAAATAAGACAGAGCAGAATTGCCAGACCAAATATAACGCCGATGCACAGCATGTCAGGTAACGCAGGTAATAGCATAAGCGGGAGAATGCCGAATAATGCACTCGTACTAACCGTTGTTATTTTCATCAGTCACCTCCCTGTAGCAGGAAGTGTGCAGTAATGCTCGACGGTTGTCTGGTGCCAATTTAGCGTTATACAGTATGCATTCCGCTAACATTTAGCGGCGCTTGTAACGTGCAAATTAACTGGGACGGGGATTCCAGGATGGGCTGGCAGAAATGAAAAAAGCACCCATGCGGGTGCTTTTCTCGGCGTTAAGTCTCGCTAAAAACTTAACCGTAAATATTGGCGCGATCGCGCAGTTCTTTACCTGGTTTAAAGTGCGGAACGTATTTTCCTTCCAGGTCCACTTTATCGCCGGTCTTCGGATTACGTCCGGTGCGCGGTGCGCGGTAATGCAAAGAGAAACTGCCGAAACCGCGGATTTCAATACGCTCGCCCTGCGCAAGAGTCGAGGCCATATGTTCCAGCATCTCTTTAACTGCATCTTCAACCGCTTTCGCGGGAATATGAGGTTGCTGGGTTGCAAGTCTTTCAATCAATTCTGACTTGGTCATGATTCCTCCGGTTCCTTAAAGGCATAATTAGCTGCTGCATTGATTAAGGGCGGCCTTAGCCGCCCTTTGTCATTGATTACAGGACGAATCCTGTAATCTGTCAAGCTACTCGTCACCCTTTGTGCTGTTAACAGCACAAAGGATTTAGGAGCACTCGATATTACTCGCCTTTAGCTGCTTTGAAAGCTTCAGCCATTGCGTTGTTAGAGAAGTTAGCATCTTCCTGTTTGTTAACAGTTGCGATTGCATCTTTCTCATCAGCTTCGTCTTTAGCACGAACAGACAGGCTGATTGCGCGGTTCTTACGATCAACGCCGGTGAATTTAGCTTCAACGTCGTCGCCTACGCTCAGAACCAGAGTTGCATCTTCAACGCGGTCGCGGGAAGCTTCAGAAGCGCGCAGGTAACCTTCAACGCCGTCAGCCAGTTCTACGGTTGCGCCTTTAGCATCAACTGCAGTGACTTTACCGTTTACGATTGCGCCTTTCTTGTTCAGTGCAACCCAGTTGTTGAACGGATCTTCTGCGAGCTGTTTAACGCCCAGAGAGATACGCTCACGCTCTGCGTCAACCTGCAGAACAACAGCTGCGATTTCGTCGCCTTTTTTGTATTCACGAACTGCTTCTTCGCCTGCAACGTTCCAGGAGATGTCAGACAGGTGAACCAGGCCGTCGATGCCGCCGTCCAGGCCGATGAAGATACCGAAGTCAGTGATAGACTTGATTTTACCTTCAACACGGTCGCCCTTGTTGTGGGTTTCCGCGAACTGCTGCCATGGGTTGTTTTTGCACTGCTTCAGACCCAGGGAGATACGACGACGTTCTTCGTCGATATCCAGAACCATAACTTCCACTACATCGCCAACGTTAACAACTTTGGACGGGTGGATGTTTTTGTTGGTCCAATCCATTTCGGAAACGTGAACCAGGCCTTCAACGCCTTCTTCGATTTCAACGAAGCAGCCGTAGTCGGTCAGGTTGGTCACGCGACCAGTCAGTTTGGTACCTTCCGGATAACGCTTAGCGATAGCTACCCATGGATCTTCGCCCAGCTGTTTCAGGCCCAGAGATACACGAGTACGCTCGCGGTCGAACTTCAGCACTTTAACAGTGATTTCGTCGCCAACGTTTACGATTTCGCTCGGATGCTTAACGCGTTTCCATGCCATGTCGGTGATGTGCAGCAGGCCGTCAACGCCACCCAGATCAACGAATGCACCGTAGTCAGTGAGGTTCTTAACGATACCTTTAACTTCCATGCCTTCCTGCAGGTTTTCCAGCAGCTGATCGCGTTCTGCGCTGTTTTCGGATTCGATAACGGCACGACGGGAAACAACAACGTTGTTACGCTTCTGATCCAGCTTGATTACTTTGAATTCAAGCTCTTTGCCTTCCAGGTGCAGCGTGTCGCGGACCGGACGAACGTCTACCAGGGAACCCGGCAGGAACGCGCGAATACCATTCAGCTCAACAGTGAAGCCACCCTTGACTTTGCCATTGATAACACCAGTAACGGTTGCAGCTTCTTCGTAAGCTTTTTCCAGCGTGATCCAAGCTTCGTGACGTTTAGCTTTTTCACGGGACAGCAGGGTTTCACCGAAGCCGTCTTCTACTGCATCCAGAGCAACGTCAACTTCGTCACCAACCTGGATTTCCAACTCGCCCTGGGCGTTTTTGAACTGCTCTGCCGGAATGGCGGACTCAGATTTCAGACCAGCGTCAACCAGTACTACGTCTTTGTCGATAGCAACAACAACACCACGAACGATGGAACCCGGACGGGTTTCGATTTCTTTTAAGGATTCTTCAAACAGTTGAGCAAAAGATTCAGTCATGTTTAATCTTCAGGTTTCATATTTAACGTCCACCTGGCTCCATGCCGGATGGGGTTGTTTAACATACCCGCTGTCAATCCATTGCAACGGGGGTACTGCAAATTCGGTCGCACTTAAGCGAGTGCCAGTTTTTGGCGCGCGTATTGTAACGCTTTTTCAATCACTTGCTCAATGCTTAATCGGGTTGAATCCAAAACTAAAGCATCAGCAGCGGGAACCAGCGGCGCTACAGCACGGTTACGATCGCGGAAATCGCGTTCTTCGATCTCGGCCAAAAGGCGTTCAAAGTTAACACTAAAGCCCTTTTCCTGCAACTGTAGCATACGTCTATGCGCACGTTCTTGCGAGGAGGCGTCCAGGAAAATTTTCACTGGTGCATCCGGGAACACCACGGTCCCCATGTCTCGTCCGTCGGCAATCAGGCCGGGCGCTTCACGAAACGCGCGTTGGCGGCGTAACAGCGCTTCGCGTACGCGAGGAAACGCAGCGACCTGAGATGCGGCATTCGCTACTTCCTGGGTGCGGATTTCGCCGCTGACATCTTCACCTTCCAGAATGACTTCCAGGTTGCCGTCCGTTGAGATAAAACGCACATCCAGGTGTGAGGCAAGCGGTACCAGAGCATCTTCAGATGTGACATCAACATGGTGATGTAACGCTGCGAGCGCCAGTACGCGGTAGATCGCGCCTGAATCTAACAGATGCCATTGCAATGCTTCCGCCATTGCCTTGCACAAGGTGCCTTTTCCTGCACCACTTGGGCCATCAATGGTAATAACCGGGGCAATTGCCGTCATCTTTTTCTCCTTAAACGGGCATACGTTAACGTGAACGCCGCGCATTATACGCGCCAACGCTAATAATCGTTAACACAGAGTGTAAAAACCCGATTAGTCTGTAACGATGTGAGGAAGAATTGCGCAATTATAGCGGGCTGGCGAGAAACCAGCCCGGAAGATGACACTGATTTACTTTTTATCTGCAGCGATGCGCTCACGAATATGCGGAGCGCGATCGTCAGATGTGAGGATCAGGCAGGTGTA
Organism: Citrobacter sp. RHBSTW-00599; assembly: GCF_013784065.1. NCBI lineage: Bacteria > Pseudomonadati > Pseudomonadota > Gammaproteobacteria > Enterobacterales > Enterobacteriaceae > Citrobacter > Citrobacter sp. RHBSTW-00599. The sequence goes on from NZ_CP056717.1 coordinate 3,328,505, forward strand.
CTAATACGCGCCAACTGTTCGAAATAATCCGGGAAGGTTTTGGCGGTACATTTAGGGTCCAGAATGGTCACCGGCGTGTCAGACAACGCCACCAGCGAGAAACACATCGCCATGCGGTGATCGTTGTAGGTCGCGATCTCCGCAAACTGTAACGTCGCCGGTGGTGTGACACGAATATAGTCTTCGCCCTCTTCAACGATCGCGCCCACTTTACGCAACTCGGTCGCCATCGCGAACAGGCGGTCGGTCTCTTTGACGCGCCAGTTATAGATGTTACGTAAAGTCGTGGTGCCTTTAGCGAACAGCGCTGCCGTGGCTATGGTCATCGCCGCATCGGGAATATGGTTCATATCCATGTCTACCGCGTTCAGCTCACCGTGAGTACAGGCAATAAAGTCATCGCCCCAGGTAATGGCCGCGCCCATTTTTTCCAGCACATCAGCGAAGCGGATATCACCCTGCATACTGTTGCGGCCAATCCCGGTGACTTTTACCGTACCGCCTTTAATGGCTCCCGCTGCGAGAAAATAGGAAGCGGAAGAAGCATCGCCTTCAACCAGATATGCACCCGGTGACTGATACTGCTGCTGACCCTGCACAACAAAGCGCTGGTAGTTCTGATTCTCAATTTCAACACCAAACGTTTTCATCAGGTTCAGTGTGATATCAATGTAAGGTTTGGATACCAGCTCGCCTTTAATGGCGATCGTCGTATCCTGCGGCGCCAGTGGCGCAGTCATCAGCAGCGCAGTCAGGAACTGGCTGGATACGCTGCCGTCTACCTCAACCTGTCCCCCGGTAAAGCCACCGCGCAGACGTAAAGGCGGATAGTTTTCCTGCTCCAGGTATTCAATGTTGGCTCCGCCCTGGCGTAACGCATCAACCAGATGGCCAATCGGGCGCTCTTTCATGCGCGGCTCGCCTGTCAACACGATGTCATTACTGCCCAGACACAGCGCAGCGGCCAGTGGGCGCATTGCGGTTCCGGCATTGCCAAGGAACAGTTCTACTGCGCCTTCGGCATGCAGCGCGCCGCCATTGCCGATAATCTCGCAACGCGTACGGTCGGCAGAAAGGGTATAGCTAATTCCTAACGCATTCAGAGCATTAAGCATATGGCGGACATCATCGCTGTCCAGCAGGTTGGTCAGGACAGTGGTGCCATTTGCTAATGCAGCCAGCAGCAAAGCGCGGTTAGAAACACTTTTGGATCCAGGCAGATTGATGGTGCCATCCACCCGCGCAATGGGTTGTAACGTCAGGGATTCCATGAAACTCGACTCTCAAAAACAGACATAAAAACCCCACAGACTGGCTGTGGGGATGAAAATACAGCAGATTAACCGCGGCGGCGCTCGAAATCGACCATGAAATCGGTCAGCGCTTTTACACCTTCTAGCGGCATTGCATTGTAGATGGACGCGCGCATACCACCGACCACACGGTGCCCTTTCAACGCGTGCAGACCCGCAGCGAAAGACTCTTCCAGGAAGAGTTTATCCAGTGCGCTGTCAGTAAGCTGGAACGGTACGTTCATGCGTGAACGGTTCGATTTTGCCACGTCGTTACGGTAGAAATCGCTGTTATCGATTACGCCGTACAGCAGTTCCGCTTTTTGCTGGTTAATTTTATCCATCGCGTTAACACCGCCCTGCTCTTTCAGCCATTTAAAGACCAGGCCAGACAGATACCAGGCAAAGGTTGGCGGCGTGTTGAACATGGAGTCGTTGTCATTCAGCACGGTATAGTCGAGGATTGACGGGCATGACACATGAGCCTTACCCAGCAAATCTTCACGTACGATGACAATGGTCAGCCCGGCCGGGCCGATGTTTTTCTGCGCCCCGGCATAAATTACGCCATAACGGCTCACGTCAAGCGGTGCAGAAAGAATGGTAGAGGACAGATCCGCCGTAACCACCACATTACTGGCAAAATTCGGCGTTTCATCGATCGCAATGCCATCAATGGTTTCATTCGGGCAATAGTGCAAATACGCCGCGTTGTCAGAAAGCTGCCATTCGCTCATTGGCTTAACAGCGCGCAGTCCGTCAACGGTGACTTTGGCGTCAATAACGTTTGGCGTACAGTATTTTTTCGCTTCTTTAATTGCGCTGGCGGCCCAATAACCGGCATCAACGTAATCCGCCGTGGTTTTGTCACCCAGAATATTTAACGGGATACCCGCAAACTGCCCGCGCCCACCGCCATGGCAGAACAACACTTTATAGTTGGAGGGGATGCTGAGAAGATCGCGAAAATCCTGCTCCGCTTCCTCTGCGACCTGGATGAATTCTTTGCCACGGTGGCTAATTTCCATCACCGACGTGCCAAGACCGTTCCAGTCGCGAAGATCCTGTTGAGCCAGTTTAAGTACTTCTGCCGGTAACATTGCCGGACCTGAACTAAAATTGAAGACCTGAGCCATTTCCCCTCACCACGTTGTGTTGTTGTCCAATCAACATCCTGTCATTGGCGATAATCCGGTGACAGACATTGGTATAAGTTATTCCTGTGGATATCGGTTTTATCATTCAGTGACACGCGCCGCAATGGGTAAAACTGGCCGGGGTAAAAATGTGTCATTGGTCACACAACAGAATCTATCGGATTGACGGGTAAAAACCGAGATTTTCGCTGTCAGGTGACCCGTTTTGCCCGACTGGCCTTCGACCATTCTGGATTTGCACAGCGTGGACATAATTGATGATCTCCGGCGTTCATTTGCACCACTTCACTACACCGTATACAGGCATAGTCCCCAGCTTCCGGTATCACTTTAAATCGCTGTGTACAGCGTTTAGGCAAAATACTGAGCCCCGGCTTTACGTCTTCATCAGCAAAGAAATAGACGCTGATTTGCCCATTAGTCTCCAGGATGGCCAGTCTCACCTGTCCCAATTGCTCCACGCCGTTCAAACGCAATTCCATAAAGAATTCGAATTCCGTCATATTGGCGCTATTGAGCTTCGACCATGCCAGCTCGCCGTCCTCAATGATCACAACGGGCTTGCCCTCCAGCAAATCCTCCATTTTCTCGCTATGCGCCATCAGCCACATAACCAGCCGATACAGCACGGCAAGCGTAATAAAGACCACCAGCACCGGCAGCATCGGGACATCATCATAAAATGCCACGTCTCCCGCCGCGGACCCCAGCGTAAGGATAATCAGCACTTCAAAAAGCGACATCTGGCGTACGCCGCGACGTCCGGTGATTTTTAAAAACAGAAAAACCAATATAAAGGTATAGAGGCTGCGCAGAGCAACTTCTCCCAGAAAATCCATGGGCACCTTATCCAGTACCATTCGGTGTAAATCGAAAGCTTTCATTATTATGCTCTAAACGTGGTTGGCTGTAGGAAAGCATAGCTAATACTTTTATTTACGTCTGAACTCCGGCGACGATAGCGCCATTCATTTAAAACCCGTATCATTGCGCGCTTTCCGTACGACAAAAGTGATTTTCATGACGCAAACATTTATCCCCGGCAAAGATGCCGCTCTGGAAGACTCCATCGCTCGCTTCCAGCAAAAATTGCTCGACCTTGGTTTTCAAATTGAAGAAGCCTCGTGGTTGAATCCCGTCCCTAACGTCTGGTCTGTACATATTCGCGACAAAGAATGCGCGCTGTGCTTCACCAACGGTAAAGGCGCGACGAAAAAAGCGGCGCTGGCTTCCGCGCTGGGCGAATATTTTGAGCGTCTGTCGACTAACTATTTCTTTGCGGATTTCTGGCTGGGTGAAACCATCGCCAACGGCCCATTCGTGCATTATCCGAACGAAAAATGGTTCCCGTTGACTGAAGAAGACGACGTACCTGAAGGTCTACTGGATGCTCGTCTGCGTGCGTTTTACGATCCAGACAACGAACTGACTGGCAGCATGCTTATCGATCTGCAATCCGGTAATGAAGAACGTGGGGTCTGCGGCCTGCCGTTTACCCGTCAGTCGGATAACCAGACCGTCTATATTCCGATGAACATTATTGGCAACCTGTACGTTTCTAACGGCATGTCTGCGGGTAACACCCGTAACGAAGCGCGCGTTCAGGGCCTGTCTGAAGTCTTTGAGCGCCATGTGAAGAACCGTATTATTGCGGAAAGCATCAGCCTGCCGGAAATCCCGGCCGAAGTCATGGCGCGCTACCCGGCAGTGGTGGAGTCCATCGCCAAACTGGAAGCGGAAGGTTTCCCAATTTTCGCCTACGATGGCTCGCTGGGCGGCAAGTATCCGGTGATTTGCGTTGTCCTGTTCAACCCGGCCAATGGTACCTGCTTTGCCTCCTTCGGTGCGCACCCGGATTTCGGCGTTGCGCTGGAGCGTACTGTCACTGAACTGCTGCAGGGTCGTGGTCTGAAAGATCTTGATGTCTTCACCCCACCGACCTTTGACGACGAAGAAGTGGCTGAACACACTAACCTTGAAACCCACTTCATCGATTCCAGCGGCCTGATCTCCTGGGATCTGTTCAAGCAGGATGCTGACTATCCGTTCGTTGACTGGAATTTCTCCGGTACCACCGAAGAAGAGTTCGCCACCCTGATGGCCATCTTCAATGCTGAAGATAAAGAAGTGTATATCGCCGACTACGAGCACCTGAGCGTTTACGCGTGCCGCATTATTGTTCCGGGAATGTCTGACATCTATCCGGCTGAAGATCTGTGGTTAGCCAACAACGCCATGGGCGCCCATCTGCGTGACACTATTCTCTCGCTCCCGGGCAGTGAATGGGATAAAGAAGACTATCTCAATCTGATCGAACAACTGGATGAGGAAGGCTTTGACGACTTCACCCGCGTACGCGAGCTGCTCGGTCTGGCAACCGGTGCGGATAACGGTTGGTACACCCTGCGCATTGGCGAGCTTAAAGTGATGCTGGCGCTGGCCGGCGGCGATCTGGAGCAGGCGCTGGTCTGGACAGAATGGACGATGGAATTCAACGCCTCTGTCTTTAGCGCTGAACGTGCCAACTACTACCGCTGTCTGCAAACGCTGCTGCTGCTATCTCAGGAAGAAGATCGTCAGCCGCTACAATATCTGAACGCGTTTGTTCGCATGTACGGTGCCGAGGCGGTTGAAGCCGCAAGTGCAGCATTAAGTGGCGAAGCGCCGTTCTACGGACTTCAAACTGTTGATAGCGATCTGCAGGCTTTCCCGGCGCATCAGTCTCTGCTGAAAGCCTACGAAAAACTGCAGCGCGCGAAAGCAGCACATTGGTCAAAATAGTGACAATCAGCCTGCGCTGAGTAGGCTAAAGGTATTGTCTGGGCTATATTACGGGGCGCTTAATGCGCCCTGTTTTTTATTTTGGTCAAATCAAAAAATAAATGTAAAAACAAGGTTAAATATTAGTAGTTGATATTAAGAAAATTAGCTTATTAATGTGGTTTTTTATCTCAATTACTCCATTTTAATTAACCGCTCCAGAGGAGACAGAAAGAAAAAATTCAACTCACTTTATAATTTTTAAAATTTATTTTTATTTGGATAATCAACAAGTTACACCGTAATCGCATAAAAACCATGCGCCTTACGGGCCTATAAGCCAGGCGAGATATGATCTATATCAAATTCTCATCTATAATGCTTTGTTAGTATCTCGTCGCCGACTTAATAAAGAGAGAGTTAGTGTGAAAGCTGACAACCCTTTTGATCTTATTCTTCCTGCTGCAATGGCCAAAGTTGCCGAAGAAGCAGGCGTCTATAAAGCAACGAAACATCCGCTTAAGACGTTCTATCTGGCAATTACTGCCGGTGTATTCATTTCAATTGCCTTTGTTTTCTATATCACCGCCACAACCGGTACCGGCACAATGCCTTTCGGCATGGCGAAGCTAGTAGGTGGTATCTGCTTTTCCCTGGGGCTGATTCTCTGCGTTGTCTGCGGTGCAGACCTCTTCACCTCAACCGTACTGATTGTCGTAGCGAAAGCCAGTGGTCGCATCACCTGGGGCCAATTGGCTAAAAACTGGCTTAACGTTTATGTCGGCAACCTGATTGGCGCCCTGATCTTCGTGTTACTCATGTGGCTTTCTGGCGAGTATATGACCGCTAACGGCGCGTGGGGTCTCAACGTCCTGCAAACAGCCGACCACAAAGTGCACCATACTTTTGTTGAGGCGGTAAGTCTTGGCATCCTGGCGAACCTGATGGTGTGTCTGGCAGTATGGATGAGCTATTCGGGTCGCAGCCTGATGGACAAAGCGTTTATCATGGTATTACCGGTCGCAATGTTTGTTGCCAGCGGTTTTGAGCACAGTATCGCAAACATGTTTATGATCCCTATGGGTATTGTAATTCGCGATTTCGCCACCCCGGAATTCTGGACCGCTGTTGGGTCTTCTCCGGAGAATTTTTCTCACCTGACCGTGATGAATTTCATCACCGATAACCTGATTCCGGTTACGATCGGCAACATTATCGGCGGCGGTTTGTTGGTCGGGTTGACATACTGGGTCATTTATCTGCGTGGTAACGATCATCATTAATCTGATGATGCCCATTACACGCAGTAAATAAAAAATCCACTTAAGAAGGTAGGTGTTACATGTCCGAGCTTAATGAAAAGTTAGCCACAGCCTGGGAAGGTTTTACCAAAGGTGATTGGCAGAATGAAGTAAACGTCCGTGACTTCATTCAGAAAAACTACACTCCGTATGAGGGTGACGAGTCCTTCCTGGCTGGCGCAACTGATGCGACCACTGCACTGTGGGACAGCGTGATGGAAGGCGTTAAACAGGAAAACCGCACTCACGCGCCTGTTGACTTTGACACCTCCGTTGCTTCTACCATCACTTCTCACGACGCTGGCTACATCAACAAAGCGCTCGAGAAAATTGTTGGTCTGCAGACTGAAGCTCCGCTGAAACGTGCGATCATTCCGTTTGGCGGCATCAAAATGGTTGAAGGTTCCTGCAAAGCGTACAATCGCGAACTGGACCCGATGCTGAAAAAAATCTTCACCGAATACCGCAAAACCCACAACCAGGGCGTATTCGATGTTTACACCAAAGACATTCTGAACTGCCGTAAATCCGGTGTTCTGACTGGTCTGCCAGATGCCTATGGCCGTGGCCGTATCATCGGTGACTACCGTCGCGTTGCGCTGTACGGTATCGACTACCTGATGAAAGACAAATACGCTCAGTTCGTCTCTCTGCAGTCCGATCTGGAAAACGGCGTAAACCTGGAAGCCACTATCCGTCTGCGTGAAGAAATTGCTGAACAGCACCGCGCACTGGGTCAAATCAAAGAAATGGCTGCTAAATATGGCTGCGATATCTCTGGTCCGGCAACCAACGCTCAGGAAGCTATCCAGTGGACTTACTTCGGCTACCTGGCCGCGGTTAAATCTCAGAACGGCGCAGCAATGTCCTTCGGTCGCGTATCCACCTTCCTGGATGCCTACATCGAACGTGATATCAAAGCAGGCAAAATCACCGAGCAAGACGCTCAGGAAATGATTGACCACCTGGTCATGAAACTGCGTATGGTTCGTTTCCTGCGTACCCCTGAATATGATGAACTGTTCTCCGGTGACCCGATTTGGGCAACTGAATCTATCGGTGGTATGGGCGTTGATGGCCGTACTCTGGTTACCAAAAACAGCTTCCGCTTCCTGAACACCCTGTACACCATGGGTCCTTCTCCGGAGCCGAACATCACCGTTCTGTGGTCTGAAAAACTGCCTCTGAACTTCAAGAAATTCGCCGCTAAAGTGTCCATCGACACCTCTTCTCTGCAGTACGAGAACGATGACCTGATGCGTCCGGACTTCAACAACGACGACTACGCTATCGCTTGCTGCGTAAGCCCGATGGTTGTTGGTAAACAAATGCAGTTCTTCGGTGCGCGTGCAAACCTGGCGAAAACCATGCTGTACGCAATCAACGGCGGCGTTGATGAAAAACTGAAAATGCAGGTTGGTCCTAAATCTGAACCGATCAAAGGCGACGTTCTGAACTTCGACGAAGTTATGGAGCGCATGGATCACTTCATGGACTGGCTGGCTAAACAGTACGTCACTGCACTGAACGTTATCCACTACATGCACGACAAGTACAGCTACGAAGCCTCTCTGATGGCGCTGCACGACCGTGACGTTATCCGCACCATGGCGTGTGGTATCGCTGGTCTGTCCGTTGCTGCTGACTCCCTGTCTGCAATCAAATATGCGAAAGTTAAACCGATTCGTGACGAAGACGGTCTGGCTGTCGACTTCGAAATCGAAGGCGAATACCCGCAGTTTGGTAACAACGACTCTCGCGTTGATGACATGGCGGTTGACCTGGTAGAACGTTTCATGAAGAAAATTCAGAAACTGACTACTTATCGTAACGCTATCCCGACTCAGTCTGTTCTGACCATCACCTCTAACGTGGTTTATGGTAAGAAAACCGGTAACACCCCAGATGGTCGTCGTGCTGGCGCGCCGTTCGGACCGGGTGCTAACCCAATGCACGGTCGTGACCAGAAAGGTGCTGTTGCCTCTCTGACCTCCGTTGCTAAACTGCCGTTTGCTTACGCTAAAGATGGTATCTCTTACACCTTCTCTATCGTTCCGAACGCGCTGGGTAAAGACGACGAAGTTCGTAAGACCAACCTGGCTGGTCTGATGGATGGTTACTTCCACCACGAAGCGTCCATCGAAGGTGGTCAGCACCTGAACGTGAACGTCATGAACCGTGAAATGCTGCTGGATGCGATGGAACATCCGGAAAAATATCCGCAGCTGACCATCCGTGTTTCTGGCTACGCAGTACGTTTTAACTCCCTGACTAAAGAACAGCAGCAGGACGTTATTACTCGTACCTTCACTCAGACCATGTAATTGGTTTTGACTGAAATCGTACTTTAAAAAGCGTACAATAAAGGCTCCACGTAAGTGGGGCCTTTTTAATAGCCTGCTTTGTCAGCTATCTATACTTATGGATAGCAGCCAAAACAGACTCGACACAGTTAATAACTGTGCACTAACACTGGCCCCGGATGGGCCACACCTGGAGAAACACCGCAATGTCAGTTATTGGTCGCATTCACTCCTTTGAATCCTGTGGCACTGTTGATGGCCCGGGCATCCGTTTTATTACCTTCTTCCAGGGCTGCCTGATGCGCTGCCTGTATTGTCATAACCGTGACACATGGGATACGCACGGCGGCAAAGAAGTCACCGTCGACGAGTTAATGAAAGAGGTCGTGACCTACCGCCACTTTATGAACGCCTCCGGTGGCGGTGTAACAGCGTCCGGTGGCGAAGCTATCCTGCAAGCTGAATTTGTACGCGACTGGTTTCGTGCCTGTAAAAAAGAAGGTATTCATACCTGTCTGGATACCAACGGTTTTGTTCGCCGCTACGATCCGGTGATTGATGAATTGCTGGAAGTCACTGACCTGGTGATGCTCGATCTCAAACAGATGAATGATGAAATCCATCAGAATCTGGTGGGCGTATCTAACCATCGTACGCTTGAGTTCGCACGTTACCTGTCCAATAAAGACATCAAGGTGTGGATCCGCTACGTCGTTGTGCCTGGCTGGTCTGACGATGACGACTCCGCGCACCGCCTGGGCGAGTTTACCCGCGATATGGGCAACGTAGAGAAAATCGAACTGCTGCCATACCATGAGCTGGGCAAACACAAATGGGTGGCAATGGGTGAAGAGTACAAACTTGACGGTGTTAAGCCACCGAAGAAAGAGACCATGGAGCGCGTGAAAGGCATTCTTGAGCAGTATGGTCATAAAGTGATGTACTAATGACGACCACGGCGTCGCAGCGCTCTGCTTGAGTAGCGCGACGCCAACGTTCGATGCCTACGACATAAAATATTCTGAAAGTTTATTGGTCACGCTTTCAATAGAGAAAATACGTTTCTGGTGTGCTTTACGACACTGTACGTAACGCTCATCCTGCTCTTCCAGAGCACTGAGTATGCGATCCGCCACCATCATCGCACCAGCAATTTCAGCAAAACCAGACTCACCTTCCCCCTGTAATGCAACCGCCGCCTGCAAATTCCAGTCAGAAAGCCGATTTAATGGCGCAAACGATCCGCGAGTTAACGAGAGAATTTTTATGCCTTGTTCCTTCGCTAGCGTCAGCGACTGCATCATATCGGTAGAGACTTGTTCTGTATGAATAACGATAATCCCTGTTTTTTGGCTGTCCGCCAACGGAGAGATAGCCGCCGGATAAAATCGGTCGATATAACTGGCTATTTTCCCCATCTGCACCAGATTGATTTGCAGGAATAACGCCACCGGCACCGCAGTACCTACCGCATAAATTGCAATATTACTGAGCTGATTTAACCAGGTCGCAACCGCCTGCAACTCTTTGCTGTCGATGATGGCATTGCTGTCACAAACGCTTGCCAGTACCGCCGCCGTCTCCTCACTTCCTCCATCATTCGGCCGTGCAGCTCCTTGCTCGAGTGCAAGAGCCGTTCTGAAATCAGAAAACCCCTTAAAACCAAAGGCACGGCAAAAACGAGTGATGCTCCCCTCACTGGTATCAATAGAATCGGCCAGCTCGGTTATCGTATGCCGCATCACAAAATCAGGATTTTCAGTGATAAAACGCCCTACCTTTTCCAGGATCGGACTCAGCTCTGAAGCCCCATTTCTTATGTTAATCAATAAATTAGTATCTATCTGACTCATTTTTCGCCTTTTTGCACAAAATGCAAATGCTGTCACATACTTTGCCCGGCTTTGCGATAATAATTTTTATCACACCAATGATAATTAAAAATAATTATTTTTACAAACAGGAGAACGTCTAATGAAAGGTCTGATCGTCTGTCGTACCGGTATGGGCAGTTCGCTAATGCTGAAAATCAAAGCCCAAAAAGTCATCGATAAACATGGCTGGGATATCGATCTTGAACACGATGTCCTGTCAGGGCTACGAACCTGGCAAAACATCGACTTCGTGATCACCATGAGCGACCTGACCGATGAGGTAGAAGCCGCCGGGTTCAGAGCAATCGGTATCACCGATCTGATGAACAGCGAAGAAATGGAATCTGCGCTCACCAGCGTTGTTCAAAACAACTAACCTCTCCGGGGGAAATATGGATCTCCTAAAGTTCATTGTATTCGACATTTTGGGTGTAACCCCACTTTTAGTTGGCTTTATTGCGCTAATTGGTTTGCTTATCCAGCGTAAACCCATCGAAAAAGTGCTTTCAGGTACCTTTAAAACCATCGTCGGATTTCTGGTATTTGCCGGCGGAGCAGGGATTGCGGTGACATCCTTAGGTAATTTTCAGACCTTATTCAGCGATGGATTCGGTCTGAAAGGTGTGATGCCGTTAGCCGAAGCGTTAACTGGGCTGGCACAAACCAAGTTTGCCATGTGCGTTTCACTCATCATGGTCGTTGGTTTCGGCTGGAACTTGTTTTTTGCCCGCGTAACACCGTTCAAATACATCTTCCTGACGGGCCAACATAATCTGTATCTGTCTGCCCTCTTAACCGTTACGCTTAAGGCGCTTGGCTACAGCGATGTAACAACAATTATCGTCGGCTCCATACTGCTGGGGCTTGCGGCCTGTGTCTATCCAGCTATCGCTCAGCCGTGGATGCGTAAGATTACCGGTAATGATGAAATCGCGATGGGTCATTACGTTACTCTGGCCTACGCGCTATCGGGATGGATCGGTTCGAAAGTGGGCGATCCTAAGCAGTCAACAGAAAAGCTAAATCTTCCCGGATGGTTGGGGATTTTTAAAGACTACATCGTCTCCGTGTCCATCTCTGTCAGTATTTTCTATTACATCGCGGCGCTTGCCGCAGGCGAAGAAGCGGTAACGGCCGCCGCCGGTGGAATGCATTGGCTGGTTTATCCGCTATTCCAGTCACTCACGTTTACCGCATCGCTTTATATCATCATCACCGGCGTTCGCTTGCTGTTGTCAGAAATAGTCCCGGCATTTCTGGGCATCTCTGAAAAATTTATCCCGAACGCCAAACCCGCACTGGATTGCCCAGTCGTCTTTCCGTATGCCCCAACCGCCACCGTTTTAGGTTTCATCTCTTCCTTTGTGGGTGGATTGGTGGTTATGGGGGTACTCGCATTAATTGGGCAAACGGTCATTATCCCCGTCGCCATCCCCTACTTCTTCATTGGCGCAACCGCCGCCGTCTTCGGTAACGCGTCAGGAGGCTGGAAAGGGGCCATCGCCGGTAGCTTTATCACTGGCATATTAATTGGTATTGGCCCGGCACTCATCTATCCCATCATGGAATCGGTGGGTTTGTCCGGTACTAGCTTCCCGGAGACAGATTTTGTCGCCCTCGGCTTAGTGGTTTATTACATCGGCAAAATGTTGCCCTGATAAGGAATGAACATGAATATTGACGAATTGAAATCCCATGCGCTGGCTGCTCGCCGGGATATTGTCACCATGATTTATGAATCAGGCATTGGCCATCCTGGCGGTGCATTGTCCATCATCGACATTCTGACCTGGATTTACGATCAAGAGGTGGACTTCTCCTGCGCCCCTCGCGCTCGCGTGGTCATGAGCAAAGGTCATGCGGTTGCTGCTCAGTACGCCATGCTGCATCAAAAAGGCAAAATTGAGCGCAGCGAATTTAATACTTTTCGACAAATTAACTCACGTTTACAGGGGCACCCTAGCATCAAATCTCTGCCCGAAGTCGATGCAACAACCGGCCTGCTGGGCCAGGGATTATCCATTGCTTTTGGTATGGCGGCGGCCAAAAAACAGCGGGGGGAATCACAGCGCGTTTTCGCCATCATTGGCGATGGCGAAATGCATGAAGGGCAAATCTGGGAAACGCTACAACAGGCAGGCCATATGAAGATGGATAACCTGGTGGCGATTATTGACTACAACGGTTTTTCCTCCCACGACCCCGTTAATCAGGTGGTGAATCTGGAACCTCTGGCCGACAAAGTGCGTCTTTTCGGCTGGCACGTACTCGAACTCCATAACGGTAACGATATGCATCAGGTTGCCGACACGCTGATGCTTTCACGCCATCTGAAAGGAAAACCTGTCGCCATTATTGCGCATACCACCAAAGGCAGTGGCGTTAGCTATATGGAAAATAACGGTGACTGGCATTCAAAAACCCCAACCACCGAACAATATCAGCAGGCTATGGAGGAGTTGCAGTGATGAAAGCCCCACGTGATGAAATTGGTAACGCACTCATTGCCCTGAAAAAAAAGGGCTATCCCATTGTCGCCATTGATAGTGATTTAGCCAGCTCCACCCGCACTGACCAGTTCCAGGCCGTCTATCCAGACGCTTTCTTTGAAATGGGTATTGCGGAAGGATCGGCAATGAGCTTTGCCACTGGCCAGGCGTTGGAAGGAAATATTCCGTTCTACGTTAACTTTGCGATGTTTGTGACAGGCACCGCCTGGACTCAACTGCGCCAGGCGTGCTACGCCAAAGCTAACATTAAATTAGTTGGTAGCCACCCAGGAATGGATGATGGACCTGACGGCGCATCGCATCATGCGCTGGAAGATCTGGCCCTGACGCGCGTACTGCCGGGGCTCACAATTCTAACGCCTGCCGACGCTGAAGAAGTTGAGGCCGCATTTGAACAGGCAGTAAACATTCCCGGTCCGGTCTATATTCGCGTAGCCCGAGAACCGATGCCCGTGCGCGATAAATCTGCCGTTCCGCGAGTGACCGATATCGCCGCCGTGGAGGACTCAGGCAATGACTTCGCCATTCTCTATGAAGGGACCGTTCTGGAGCAAGCAAGCACAGGTTATGTGCAGCTGTGCGCCCAGGGAAAACGTGGCAAGCTGATTCACGTCGCCATGCTAAAACCGTTTAACCGCCAGCGCTTTCTGCAACTGATTGCCAACTGCCCGCAGATCGCAACGATTGAAAATCACACGATCACCGGTGGGCTTGGCGGGCAGGTTGCTGAAGTATTGGCGGAGGAAGGATTAACCACGAGATTAATCCGACTGGGGACACAAGATACGTTTACGGAATCAGGCAATAGCCGCCAGTTGAAAGAGAAATACGGTATTTCGGCGACCGCACTCTTTGAAGCCCTGAGATAGTTCGGGTTGGCAGACCGCAATGCGGTCTGCTGCTCTGAAATAAGGAGAACACAATGACATCTGCGCTATTTTCTGCCTGTCAGTTTCGTGAACAATGCCGCTCCTGGCAGGAGGCCGTGACGCTGGCTTGCCAGCCTCTGGAAGAACTGGGCGCGATTACGTCCGCCTACGCACAGGCAATCATCCGTGAAACAGAACAACTGGGTCCGTGGTACATCTTAAGCCCTGAGTTTGCCCTGCCGCACGCTCGTCCGGAAGAAGGAGTGATAAGCAGTGAGACACATTTGTCGCTCTTGTGTCTGAAAGAGGCGGTGCCTTTTCCAGGGCATCCAGATGTGCGGTTAATTATTGTCCTGGCGGCTGCCAGCAGCACCCGACATATTGAAATGATTCAAAAACTGGTTTGCTGGCTGGATGAAGGGGAGCATTTACAACAGTTGACGAGTATGACCAGTCAGGCGCAACTTCACTGCACGCTGAAAGCATGCGAATACCTCGCAACTTCCGGCATACCCGCAATGGGAAAATGAGTCACGGTATGCAAACATTTTGCCTGCATACCGTCTGGCGCGCTTTATACGTGAGCCACCGGAGTCGGCGTATGTCTGGCGCTACGCAACAACATCAGCAGATAAATAAACGATACGCTGGCGATCATAATGAATAACAGATTATCGGAATAATTCTGCATCAGCATTGCGGTGAATGAAGGACCAAGCAGGCTGCCAACGGTATAGCTTAATAACAATGCCTGATTCATGGCGACCAGCTGATGATGTTCAACCTTTTCACAGGCCCAGGCCATCGCCACCGGATAGAGGGTAAAACCTGCCGCACCCAACATAAACAACGCAGGCGCCATCGCCGCCTGATTCAGCATGGCGATACTTCCGACGATAACCACGAAGACCTGGACGCGTAAAACCAGCAGGCGTCCCAGCTTGTCTGCCAGGCGGCCAATCGGCCATTGCCCCAGAATACCGGCGCTAACCAGAACCGCCATCCAGAAACCAATGCTGGCGTTGCTCACCCCTTGATGGTTGAGATACAGCGGCATCAGGCCATACAAAGACCCCAGCACAATCCCGGAAATAATACAGCCGTTAACGCCCAGACGCGCCTGACGCAGCTTCAGCATGGAGGTAATAGGAGTAGACTGCTGTTCATCACCCTGCTGATTGGCAATGCGCGTAAAGAGCAATGGCAAAACACCAGCCAGGATCGTACCCGTCACCCACGGCAGGACGTTCATCAATTCTGTTGATACTTTACTAACCAGTAGCTGGCCTAAAAACGTCCCCACGTAATAGATCATCATATAGGCGGCAAGCAAGCGTCCGCGATTACGCGAAGTCCCGCTACACATCAGCGCACTTTCCACTACCACCCAAATCATGGCGCAGCCAACACCGGCGATAAAACGCCAGGTCATCCAGCTCCAGAACCCCACCATAACCCCCAGGCCGATACAGCCCGCGGCAAAAATAAGCGAGGCAATGTAATAGCTGCGATTAAAACCAAGGTGTTTTATTAAATACCCGGTCAGCAACGTCCCTACCAGATTGCCGGTAAAGTAGGAAGAACTCACCACACCTACCTGCCAGGTGGGCAGATTTTCATGGGCGAGCCAAAGCGGGACGAGCGTGTTTAACACGGCGATCGCCAGGGTCAGCAGAAGCAGCCCGCACAGCAACAGCATGACGGGACGGGTATAGATGGACATGAATAAAAACCGTGAGGAAGTTCAAATTTCATGCGCATCATGCCACTGCCAAAAACATTGTCAATCGGCGCAATCAAAGGGCTGAGGCGCTTTCCGGACGATCGATTTGCATTACTGATTCTTAATGTGAATAGATAAAAAACACAAAAACACATCTGCTTGTTTTTATTGATCTAAAACAAAAATCTCGCGTTGCGTTCAGTCGAAAAATTTCATGGACTCCCCTTACTTTTATTTCTTACTAAACTCTATGCGGGATGCAGATCTGCATTGTCTTCAAAATAGAACAGTGAGTTCTTATTTAGGTATCTAATCCATATATCGTTCTTTCTGTAGACTTAAACTCATCAAATTTCCCCACTGATGCTGAACAGGAGAAATATCATGACTAAACCTTACGTAAGACTTGATAAAGATAATGCGGCAGTACTGCTGGTCGACCATCAGGCTGGTCTGCTCTCTCTGGTTCGGGATATCGATCCCGATAAATTTAAAAACAACGTGCTTGCCCTCGGCGACTTAGCAAAATACTTCAAACTCCCAACCATTCTGACAACCAGTTTCGAGACAGGACCAAACGGGCCACTGGTACCGGAACTGAAAGCTCAATTTCCCGATGCGCCTTATATTGCTCGCCCCGGAAACATTAACGCGTGGGATAACGAAGATTTCGTGAAAGCAGTGAAAGCGACCGGTAAAAAACAGCTGATTATTGCCGGTGTCGTGACGGAAGTTTGCGTTGCTTTCCCTGCGCTCTCGGCTATTGAAGAAGGTTTTGATGTCTTTGTCGTAACCGATGCGTCGGGTACGTTTAATGAAATTACTCGCCATTCAGCATGGGATCGGATGTCCCAGGCCGGTGCTCAACTGATGACGTGGTTTGGTGTCGCATGTGAGTTGCATCGCGACTGGCGCAACGATATCGAAGGTCTGGCGACGCTGTTCTCTAATCACATTCCTGATTATCGCAATCTGATGACCAGCTACGACACGTTAACTAAACAGAAGTAAAAAAACCGGGGCTATGCCCCGGTTTGTCATTTAGCTGGCAACCGCCATACCGACGGTCATATGCAGCCCGTAGAACACGCCACGACCAATCAACTCGCCGACTAACAGCAGAATAAACGCGACGGAAAGCAGCGGAACTGCAGGCTGGTAGCCTTTCACTTGCGGTACAATCCAACAGCACAGCGCTAATGCCAGAGCGACAATCCGCCACGCCATCAGCGAGCCGTAATCTGGAACCAGCGCAGACGCCTGTTGAATGGAACTGTGGATCGTCGCCAGTTCAGCCCCCTGCATTACAGACATGATGGCGCTCACGACCAGAGCAAGCACTGAAATAGCCGGCAACAGGCGCATCGCCCAACCGTCCACGCCAGCAATTCTCAGCAACAGATATCCCAGCAGCGGACCGCCCATAAACATCGTCAGGAAGAAGCCCAGCGGCGTCCAGATGCTGTACCAGGTCGGCACGGTATCGATGGTGTTATACACGCGCACCATCATCCAGACAAAAATCACGCCCAGTACCATGGTGACAACTAACCACAGATTGCGTAATACGGGCGACATTTTTTTCAACGTTGCCAGCAGCCAGCCGATGCCGCCAACGGCAAAGAAGATTGAGCCGCTGGCAATTTCATTACTCAACGCAGAAGACCCTACACGATTGAGTGAGTTAAAGGCGCGCATCGGTGAGCCCAGGTGGAGCATAGAAGCAATAAAGCCAATGCCCATTAATACCCACAGCCCGAACATGCAGGCAATCACGCGCTGCTGCGATTCAGGGCGTAAGTCCCCTTTCATCAATGCCAGCGCCAGAACGATAAAGCCACCAACTACACACTGTCCGAAGACAGTGAAGATCATCAGCGGCCATTCATGCCATCCACTTCCCATCTTACACCTCCTTCGGATTGGCCAGATAACCTGTAGTATCCCCGGTCGGGCGGCTATTGGCGTTAGGTTTGATGACAATACTTGGTTTGGTAAAGTGCGCGCCCGGCAGTGGCGCTACCGCAGCCAAAGTACCGTGTTTTTTGCGCAGCTCTTCAATCGGACCAAAATCCAGCGCACGCAGTGGGCAGGACTCCACGCAGATAGGTTTCTTGCCTTCAGCGACGCGCTCATGGCAGCCATCACATTTAGTCATATGACCTTTTTCAGCATTGTACTGTGGCGCGCCGTAAGGACAGGCCATGTGGCAATACCGGCAGCCAATGCAAACATCTTCGTCGACAACGACAAAACCATCTTCACGTTTGTGCATCGCGCCGCTCGGACAAACCTTGGTACAGGCTGGATCTTCACAGTGGTTACACGCAATGGAGAGGTAATAAGCAAAGACGTTCTGATGCCAGACGCCGTTGTCCTCCTGCCAGTCGCCGCCTGCGTATTCATAAATGCGGCGGAAGCTGACTTCCGGGGTTAAATTTTTGAAATCTTTGCAGGCCAGTTCGCAGGTTTTGCAACCGGTGCAACGGCTGGAATCAATAAAAAATCCATACTGGGTTGTCATCGGTTACTCCTTACGCCTTTTCAACCTGTACAAGGTTCGTGTGTGACGGATTCCCCTTTGCGAGAGGAGACGG
Organism: Citrobacter sp. RHBSTW-00599; assembly: GCF_013784065.1. Classification (NCBI taxonomy): domain Bacteria; kingdom Pseudomonadati; phylum Pseudomonadota; class Gammaproteobacteria; order Enterobacterales; family Enterobacteriaceae; genus Citrobacter; species Citrobacter sp. RHBSTW-00599. The sequence continues at coordinate 3,346,891 of NZ_CP056717.1, forward strand.
ACGCTGGGTCGTCAGGACGTTAATGCAACCGCCCTGATCCACGCGTTTTGCATCCGGGTCATACCAGGCCCCTTCGCCCAATGCCACCACGCCGGGCATCATACGTGGCGTCACTTTCGCCTCGATATGCACTTCACCACGATCGTTAAAGATACGTACCTTGTCGCCGTTGTTAATACCGCGTCGCTGCGCATCCATCGGGTTGATCCACATTTCCTGGCGGCAGGATGCTTTCAGGACATCGACGTTGCCATAGGTCGAGTGAACGCGAGACTTATAGTGGAAGCCGGTCAGCTGCAAAGGGAATTTCTCCACCAGCGGATCGTTTAAGCTTTCAAATCCTGGGGTATAAATCGGTAGCGGATCGATTACATCACCTTCCGGCAGTTCCCAGGTTGCCGCGATCTCGGCAAGCTGCTGCGAATAAATTTCGATCTTACCTGACGGCGTGGTCAGCGGATTGGCTTTAGGATCTTCTCGGAACGCCTTATACGCCACATGATGTCCTTGCGGATCGCGCTGTTTAAAGATCCCTTGCTGACGGAATTCTTCAAACGTAGGCAGTTCAGGAATCGCTTTGCGCGACTGCTCATACAGATGGCGCATCCACTCTTCCTGAGTACGACCTTCTGTAAACTGCTGCTCAACGCCAAGGCGCTTCGCCAGCTCGCTGGTCATCTGGTAGATAGTCTTGCATTCGAAGCGTGGTTTGATCGCCTGATCGGTGAAAATCACATAGGACATGTTCCCGCATGAGGCATCCAACGCGAAATCCATCTGCTCAGAGGCGGTGCAGTCCGGCAGCAAAATGTCCGCGTATTTCGCCGAGGAAGTCATATGACAGTCGATGACGACGATCATCTCGCACTTCTTCTCGTCCTGGAGGATTTCATGCGTGCGGTTAATATCAGAGTGTTGGTTAATCAGACAGTTACCGGCATAGTTCCAGATCATCTTAATAGGAACATCGAGCTTGTCTTTGCCGCGTACGCCGTCACGCAGGGCCGTCATCTCCGGGCCTCGCTCAATCGCGTCCGTCCACATGAACATCGAGATGCTGGTTTCAACAGGGTTTTCCAGCGTTGGCATACGCTCAAACGGCAAACTGTATGAGCCCTCACGCGCCCCGCTGTTGCCGCCGTTGATCCCAACGTTACCGGTCAGGATAGCGAGCATAGAAATGGCGCGGGTCGCTATTTCACCGTTAGCATGACGCTGCGGCCCCCACCCCTGGCTGATGTATGCCGGTTTAGCGCTACCTATTTCACGCGCCAGTTTGACGATACGTTCAGCGGGAATACCGGTAATCTGCGCCGCCCACTCCGGGGTCTTGGCAATGCCATCCTTACCCTGCCCAAGAATATACGCCTTATAGTGACCGTTCTTCGGCGCGTCGGCCGGTAAGGTTTTCTCGTCGTAACCCACGCAGTATTTGTCGAGGAACGGTTGGTCAACCATGTTTTCGGTGATCAGGACATACGCCAGACCATTGACCAGCGCCGCATCAGTACCAGGACGGATCGGGATCCATTCATCTTCACGCCCCGCCCCGGTATCCGTATAACGGGGATCGATAATGATCATGCGGGCATTGGATTTCTGTCGCGCCTGTTCAAGGTAATAGGTTACCCCACCCCCGCTCATACGGGTTTCACCAGGGTTATTACCGAACAGAACCACCAGCTTGCTGTTTTCAATGTCGGACGGGCTGTTACCGTCAGCCCAGCCGCCGTAGGTATAGTTCAACCCGGCAGCGATTTGCGCTGAAGAGTAGTCACCGTAGTGGTTAAGGTAGCCGCCGCAGCAGTTCATCAACCGTGCCACCAACGTTTTACCCGGCGGCCACGAGCGCGTCATAGTGCCACCCAGCGTACCGGTACCGTAGTTCAGGTAGATAGACTCATTGCCGTAGTCTTTGATAAGACGCTGCATATTGCTGGCAATGATGTCGTAGGCTTCATCCCAACTGATGCGCTCAAATTGTCCTTCGCCACGCTTACCAACGCGTTTCATCGGGTATTTCAGACGATCGGGATTATAGACTCGGCGACGCATGGATCGACCACGCAGACAGGCGCGTACCTGGTGCAGACCGTCATAGTTGTCATCGCCGGTGTTGTCGGTTTCGACATACTTTATTTCACCGTCGACCACATGCATACGCAGCGGGCAGCGACTGCCGCAGTTCACCGTACACGCGCTCCAGATCACTTTCTCATTAATCGGTGTCGGATTAAGGGCTTCTGCAGCATTTGCAATACGGGTAAATGGCAGGGTAAACGCGCTACTGGCCACCGCCAGTCCGCCTATCGCCGTCGTTTTCACCAAACCGCGGCGACTAACCTCAGCTGCCAGCACGGCATCGGGGATCTTAGTTTTCATAGTGGCTCACTCTGCTGCTCACAATAAACAAAATACAAATATTCGATGTATAGTTTTTTATATAACGTTAATATCGATATACAGGCTGGTAGAAACTGAATTTGCTAAAAGACAGAGAAAAATACTGACTTTCATTCGAAGTCAGTATTACCCCTATGGGAGTAGTCGTTATTGTCCGACGTCAAGCGGGCATAAAAAAAGCGCCCTGAGGCGCTTTTTTAGCAGAGAAAGGTAGCTTAACCGATGAATTCCAGGCCATTCATGTACGGACGTAATACTTCCGGAACCTGAATGCGGCCATCAGCCTGCTGATAGTTTTCCATCACCGCAACCAGCGTACGCCCAACCGCCAGACCGGAACCGTTCAGAGTATGCACTAAACGAGTCTTTTTGTCGGATTTGCTGCGGCAACGCGCCTGCATACGACGAGCCTGGAAATCCCACACGTTGGAGCAAGAGGAGATTTCGCGATAGGTGTTCTGCGCCGGGATCCACACTTCCAGATCGTAAGTTTTGCATGCGCCGAAGCCCATGTCGCCAGTGCACAGGATAATTTTGCGATACGGCAGCCCCAGTAGTTGCAGGACCTTCTCGGCATGGCCGGTCATCTCTTCCAGCGCGTCCATCGAATCTTCCGGGCGAACAATCTGCACCATCTCAACTTTATCGAACTGGTGCATACGGATCAGACCACGCGTGTCACGACCGTAAGAACCTGCTTCAGAACGGAAGCACGGCGTATGCGCAGTCATTTTGATCGGCAGCGCATCTTCATCGATGATTTCGTCGCGCACCAGGTTGGTCAGCGGAACTTCTGCTGTTGGGATCAGCGCATAGTTGCTGCTATCAGCTTCTTCATCCAGCGGACGGGTATGGAACAGATCGCCAGCGAATTTCGGCAGTTGGCCTGTACCGTACAGCGTGTCATGGTTAACCAGATACGGGACGTAGTTTTCGCTATAGCCATGCTGTTCGGTATGCAGATCCAGCATGAACTGAGACAGCGCACGGTGCATACGCGCAATCTGCCCTTTCATAACAACAAAACGAGAGCCGGTCAGCTTAACCGCCGCGGCGAAATCTAGACCCGTGTGCATTTCACCCAGGGTAACGTGATCGCGCACTTCGAAATCAAACTCACGCGGAGTACCCCAGCGGCTGACTTCGACGTTGTCATTTTCATCTTTACCCACCGGAACGTCGTCCGCTGGCAGGTTAGGAATAGTCAGCGCAATGTCGCGGATCTCGGCCTGTAAGGTATCAAGTTCAGCTTTCGCGGCATCCAGCTCTTCGCCCAGTTTGTTCACTTCCAGACGTAAAGACTCGATATCTTCCCCGCGCGCTTTTGCCTGGCCGATGGATTTCGATCGCGAGTTACGCTCTGCCTGCAGGTTTTCAGTTTGTACCTGCAGAACTTTACGACGCTCTTCAAGAGCGCGCAGCTTATCTACATCCAGCTTAAAGCCCCGGCTTGCCAGTTTTTCTGCGACTGCGTCTGGCTCATTACGCAGCAGATTGGGATCGAGCATGCTTATCCTGTGCTTATCGAATTAAAATGGGAGAAAGTGACCACAGCCTGCGGTCACAGGGATACAGAGACAACATTACCGCAACGATAACACTAACGGTAGCGTTTTATAGGGCTATTTTGATCCTGTCCGGCGAGCCAGGCGAGCTTTTCGCCAATCTTGCCTTCAAGACCTCTGTTTGTGGGGCGATAATAGCGCGTTTGTGCCATTTCCTGCGGGAAGTACTCTTCTCCGGCGGCATAGGCATTAGGCTCATCGTGGGCATAACGATACTCCTGACCGTAGCCCATCTCTTTCATCAGCTTAGTCGGCGCATTGCGCAGGTGAACCGGCACGTCGTAATCCGGACGTTCGCGGGCATCAGACAGCGCGGCTTTGAAGGCGGTGTAAACCGCATTACTCTTCGGCGCACAGGCCAGATAAACAATCGCCTGAGCAATCGCGCGTTCGCCTTCCGCGGGTCCCACGCGGGTAAAACAGTCCCATGCGGAAATCGCAACCTGCATGGCGCGGGGATCGGCATTGCCGACATCTTCTGAGGCAATCGCCAGACAGCGACGGGCAACGTACAGCGGATCGCCACCAGCGGTAATAATTCGCGCATACCAATAAAGCGCCGCATCTGGGGCGCTTCCACGTACCGACTTGTGTAATGCGGAGATGAGATCGTAAAAACGATCGCCTTTATTATCGAAACGCGCACTACGTTCACCGGCAATTTCGGTGAGCAATTCTGGTTTCAATACGCGCTTGCCGGAATCATCAACTTCGGCCATATCGGCCATCATTTCCAGCGTATTCAGCGCCCGCCGCGCGTCACCATTAACCAGTTCGGCAATAGCCCGACGCGTTTCTGGCGGCAGAACAATATCCTGGCCGCCATAACCACGCGCTTTGTCTGACATCGCCTGGTCCAGCACCTGTTCAATGTCGTCGGAAGTTAACGATTTCAGTAGATAAACGCGTGCACGCGACAACAGCGCCGAGTTGAGCTCAAACGAGGGGTTTTCAGTGGTGGCGCCAATAAACGTAATGGTACCGTCTTCAATATGCGGTAAAAACGCATCCTGTTGGCTTTTATTAAAACGGTGAACTTCGTCCACGAACAGGATCGTGCGTCGACCCGCGTTACGGTTCTGACGCGCACGCTCAATCGCTTCACGAATTTCTTTAACGCCAGACGTAACTGCCGAAATTCGTTCGACATCGGCGTTGGCGTAACGGGCAATAACTTCGGCAAGCGTCGTTTTCCCGGTCCCCGGCGGTCCCCATAAAATCATGGAGTGCAGATGCCCGGCCTCGATAGCGCGCGGCAAGGGTTTGCCAGCAGCCAGCAGGTGCTGCTGGCCGATATACTGCGCTAAATTTTCTGGCCGCATACGCGCGGCCAGCGGCTGAAAAGTATTATCAGAAAAGTCGAGCGACAGATTGCTCACTCACACGCCTCTACTTACGTTGATCGTCAACCGTTACACCTTGCGGCGGGGTAAAGGTGAATTTAGAGGGTTCAATCGCACCATTCTGCTGAGATTTCAGCTGATAGCTGCTGCGCTGATCGTCTTGTTCAACGGCGCTGAACTGGTGGATCGTCCCGTCACGCCCAACATTGATAGTAAACTGCTTAAGGTTACCGCTGCTGGTTTTTGGCGTCAGCACGAAATCATCGCCATTTTGCTTAATATTGTACTGCTGCCAGTCGCTGGCCTGGTTACGCGCAATCAGCATGAACGGCGTGTTGCCCGTGGCGTCTTTCAGCCATGTCGCAGTCGCCTGCTCAACAAACGGGTTAAAGAACCACAGCGTTTTACCATCGGAAACCAGGATGCTCTCGTCAGGCTGCGTCATATGCCAGTTAAACAGATTAGGACGTTTAACCCATAAGTCACCCTGACCTTCCTGCACCGCCGCACCGCTACCGTCCGTGACCTTCTGAGTAAAGCTGGCATGGAAGCTACTGACTTTATCCAGGCGGCTTTTCAGGTCGCTGGCAGCATCTGCCCAGACGCTGCTCACCACAAAGCTCGACAATAATGCACAGGTGATTGCGATTCTTTTCATTGTTATTCCTCAAAATACGTCACTCCCAACGGGGAGATCCCTCTGCTATCCATTTCAGGCCAAAAATCAGCATGAGGAAAGTAGAAAATACTGAATTACTTAACTTTGCAATCATTCGAAGGGCGGCGGAGCCAGCACTTCACGATTACCATTATGCCCTTGCTCGCTGACAATTCCCTGCGCTTCCATCTGTTCGATGATGCGCGCCGCTCGGTTGTAACCGATACGGAACTGACGCTGGACGCCGGAGATTGAGGCTTTGCGTTTCTGGGTAACAAAGTTTACCGCCTGATCGAACAGCGGATCCAACTCTTCGCCACCATCAAAACCGCCACCGCCGCCTTCGCTTTCGCTGTCAGACGTAATGCCGTCAACGTATTGTGGACGACCGCGCGCTTTCCAGTCCTGAACCACAGCGTGAACTTCTTCATCACGTACAAAGGCGCCGTGTACACGCACTGGGATCGTTGAGTTTGGTGCGGAATACAGCATGTCACCCATACCCAACAGCGATTCCGCGCCGCCCTGGTCAAGGATGGTACGCGAGTCAATTTTACTGGACACAGTAAAGGCGATACGCGTTGGGATGTTCGCTTTAATCAGACCAGTGATAACGTCAACCGACGGTCGCTGGGTCGCCAGCACCAGGTGGATCCCCGCCGCACGCGCTTTTTGCGCCAGACGAGCAATCAGTTCTTCCACCTTTTTACCCACGGTCATCATCAGGTCGGCGAATTCATCCACCAGCACAACGATATACGGCAGTTTTTCCAGCACCGGATGCTGAACATCCATACTGTCGCCCGGCTTCCAGTACGGGTCCGGAATCGGACGCCCCATACGGGCGGCTTCAGCAATTTTTTCGTTATAACCAGCAAGGTTACGCACGCCAAGCGCCGACATCAGCTTGTAGCGACGTTCCATTTCATTGACGCTCCAGCGCAGGGCGTTGGCGGCATCTTTCATGTCGGTCACAACTTCAGTCAGCAAATGCGGAATGCCTTCATAAACCGACAGTTCCAGCATTTTCGGGTCAATCATGATAAAGCGAACGTCTTCCGGCTGCGCCTTGTACAACATGCTGAGGATCATGGCGTTCACCCCAACCGACTTACCGGAACCAGTTGTCCCTGCCACCAGCAGGTGCGGCATTTTCGCCAGATCGGCAACCACCGGTTCGCCCGCAATATCTTTACCCAGTACCACGGTCAGCGGAGATGAGTTATCACGGAATTTGGCGTTATCCAACACTTCGCGCAGATAAACGGTTTGACGTTTTTTGTTGGGTAACTCCAGCCCGACATACGGTTTGCCCGGAATTACCTCGACCACGCGTACCGCTGCGGTCGACAATGAACGCGCCAGATCTCGCGACAGGTTGGAAATACGCGCCGCTTTAACTCCAGGAGCAAGATTAAGCTCAAAGCGGGTAATAACCGGACCAGGTGAGTAGTTCACCACATCGGCTTTAATGCGGAAGTCCGCCAGACGAGCCTCCACCAGACGAGCCATTTGCTCCAGAGCGAAAGTATCTATCGGCTCAACCTCACTCGGCGGCGGCGTGAGCAGATCCAACGATGGCAGCGGCGTACTTGGACGGTGCGCCGGACGACTGTCGCCATTACGCATCAGGAGCGGATGGATCAGACTATCCTGCGGCGGCGCTGTAACAGGCTGCGCCGGTTGCTGATAATGCTGCTGCGGTGCGACTGGCTGCGCCGGTTGCTGGTAATGCTGTTGTGGTGCGACAGGCTGCGCTGGCTGCTGGTAATGCTGCTGCGCTGCGACAGGCTGCGCTGGTTGCTGAAAATGCTGCTGTGGTGCGACAGGCTGCGCCGGCTGCTGATAATGCTGCTGCGGTGTGACAGGCTGCTGGTACTGCGGCGCAGGCTCCGGCATTACGCCTGGAGTAAATAGCGGCTCATGCGGACCATCATCCACCAGCGTTTTCATTGGCGAAAATTCAAAGTCATCAAGCGAGAACGGATTCGCTCCGGCAGGCTGTTCACCGGAATAGCGCTGCTGCTGGGAAGAGGCAAACTGGCGAGCCAGTTCTGCTTCTGCGGCTGAATCATCATCAGTCTGACTGGCATCATCCTGATACTCGTCGCCATAGCGGTGCTGCTGAGACTGGGCGAACTGACGCGCCAGCTCATCTTGCTGCATGGCGTCAATTTCTTCGTCACTGTACGCATCTGTATCAAGATGCTCTTCGCGCGCTTTCTCTTCAGCCATACGTTGTGACGGCAGTTTTATGCCATACGACGCCAGCTCCCGACGAGTAGGTACGCGCACACGATTCGGACGCGGTAACTGCGGACCAATCCCCTCTTTCACCTGTGGACGCGGCGCACCGCTACCCGCAAGACTAAAGACAGGAGCTGCGGCAGCCGCACCCGCCCCTAAAGCGGCGTTTTTCACCCCAGCGGCCAGCGGCGCAGCGGCAGCAACTGACTCAACGGGCGGTATGGATGCTGCCGTCGGCATAGACGGCTTAACACGTTCAGGCTCTTGAGCAGGCTCTGGAATCGGCTGATACCAGGCGGCCAGTTGCTCGCGCTCACGTGCACGTTTCTCTTCAACTTCTTCAAAATAGTAGAGTGGCGGACGAGTCGGTTTAACCTCTTCAACTACCGGCTCAGGTTCCACTACAGGCGGTTGTTCAACCGCAGGCTGCTGGAACGCGGCGTTTTGTTGAAAGGTTGATTCCGGCTGATAAACAGGCTGCTGCACGGGCTCCGGCTGATATGCAGGTTCCGGCTGCCAGTTGTGCTCCGCGGTAAATCCCTGCGGCTGCGGACTCTCCTCCACAACCGGCTGCTGCCATGGTTCATACTGCTGCTGCACCGGTGGCTGCGCGTAGTGGGCTGGCTGAGGATAACCCTCAGGCGCTGGCGCAATCACCGCATCACCGGTTTGCGGGCCAGGCACGGCTTGCCAGGCTACGGCTGGGGCCGGTTGTTCCATAACCGTATTGGTCACTGGCGATGTTTGCAGCAGCGGATCAACTGGTGCGCTCCAGGCCTGAGCTGCCGTTGTCGCTGCCGCTGCGGCGGCAACTGGCTCTGTCACCGAATGACCATTCAGCAGTGGGTCAAGTTCGTCATATTCAGGCAACGTCGCACGATTACCGGAGAACAGCACATCGTTAGGATCTGCAACCACGCCACGAGCGCTGTATTCAATTTCGTCTTCATCATCCATGCGTTTGCCGGAAAACAGCGCGGCATCAGTATGACGGCCAAGCGGGTTGGTAAATTTCTCCGCCAGACGCTTACGGCGCGCTAACGCACCGCGCAGAATACGCGCCCGACGCGATTCATGAGGTTTGCCATCAGCGGCGTCGAAAGACTCATCTTCATCTTCATATTCTTCGTCATCGACCCAGGTATCGTCGCGACGGGTACGGTTGCTGGCAAACGTCAGGATATTGAGTAACCAGCCGCCCAGTTTTTCCGCAATGCTCACCCATGACCAGCCGGTAAATAGCGTTAATCCCGCAGCCCAAATGCACAATAGCGTCAGCGTACCGCCGCTACTGTGCAGTAATGGTTGCAACGTGGTGCTGAGCAGGCTGCCGATCACGCCGCCAGAGGCGAAATACCAGATGTCATCGGCATTGATTGCGGCAAGCCCGCAGGAGGTAAGGATCAGCGCCAAAACGCCAATAATACGCAGCGAAACGGCAAAATAATCGACGTATTCGTCGCTGGCCTGGTGTCGCCATGCAAACCAGCAGCCGCCGACAATGATGACGGGAATGGTGTAGGCCATGACGCCAAAAATAAAGAACAGTGTGTCTGCCAGCCATGCTCCGGGTATTCCCCCCAGATTATGGATAGGTTCGTGCCACGCGGTTTGCGACCAACTGGGATCCGAAGGGTTAAAGCTGAGTAAGGCAGCCATCAACCAGACGGCAAAAAGGGCAATAAGGATCAGTAGCGCTTCCAGGAGTCGGCGCCCGCTGCTTAACTTCGTCAATGTGACGTCTTTGTCTTCAGTGTATTCCTGGCTCAAAAACGGCTCTCCAGGTTTCAGGCTTTTCCTGCCCGATGCTAAAACGGACAACAGCACCGGGTTGCCCCGGCACTGTTGCTGTATGGATTAACAGGAGTGTAATCAAACTGCGTCGATTTTGCACCTGTTCCGTGTTAGCGCGTCTTAATTACCAGACGATTGCTCTGTTTGACTTCTTCCATTACGACATAAGTACGTGTGTCATTCACGCCAGGCAGACGCAGCAGGGTTTCCCCCAACAGCTTACGGTACGCCGACATATCCGGTACGCGTGTTTTCAACAAATAGTCGAAATCACCGGAAACCAAATGACACTCTTGAATTTCTTCAAGTTTTTGTACTGCAGAGTTAAATTGCTCAAACACATCCGGGGCGCCACGATTCAGAGTAATCTCAACAAAAACCAGAAGTGATGCATCCAGATAATGCGGGTTTAACAGCGCTGTATAGCCCTGAATAAAACCCTGTCTTTCCAACCGACGCACACGCTCAAGGCAGGGCGTTGGTGAAAGTCCCACACGTTTAGAAAGCTCGACGTTAGAAATACGCCCATCCTTTTGCAGCTCATTAAGAATGTTACGATCGATACGGTCGAGATCTTTGCCAGGGCGCTTCTTACTATCTACCATTATTATTGTCTCTCTGTATTCCTTCCCTACTCCTGCCTGACTCTACCAACATCACTGTTCAGAGTCGCTACCCATCAAAATAAACCGCAACCCAGAGGGATTTTCGGTTTGTAATGCCTGGGCTTATGGTGAGAAGACCGTTGCCTGTCGGCGGCTATCGACATCACGAATGGCATCTGTCCACACCATGCGTAGATTTCGCTAACACGGTAAACATGGTAACTACATGCATGATTATGCAGCACATACATGACACATTTTTTTTCTTCCTTGACTGTTTTCGCAAAACAGCAGGTGATTGTCAAAGCAAAACATCAATTTTTAGTACAACATGCCAGTTATTCATTCGCAGCGATGGAAAATCGTCATTTTATCACCTTATAACTGACCGATTTTTAGTAGAAATCGTTATAGTATTACGACTTATTCCCCCGCTCATCGGTTTCTGCTATTACACAAATTGTTAACAAAATCGCCATACTCTTTTTTTACGCCTGTAAATTCCCTACAATCCTGCTCATTGCCTGCCAACAACTATGGGGATCTCATGGGCGTAACCAAACACAGTAAACTTCTTATTCTGGGCTCAGGCCCTGCGGGATATACCGCTGCGGTCTACGCTGCACGCGCTAACCTGCAACCGGTACTGATTACCGGTATGGAAAAAGGTGGTCAACTGACCACAACAACAGAAGTGGAAAACTGGCCTGGCGATCCGCACGATCTCACTGGCCCGCTGCTGATGGAGCGTATGCACGAACATGCGACCAAATTTGATACAGAAATCATTTTTGATCACATCAGCAAAGTTGATCTGCAAAAACGCCCTTTCCGTCTGACCGGCGATAGCGGAGAGTACACCTGTGACGCACTGATCATCGCTACCGGCGCTTCAGCACGTTACCTGGGCCTGCCTTCAGAAGAAGCATTCAAAGGCCGCGGCGTTTCCGCCTGCGCAACCTGCGACGGTTTCTTCTACCGTAACCAAAAAGTTGCGGTGATTGGCGGTGGCAACACTGCGGTTGAAGAAGCACTGTATCTGGCGAATATCGCATCTGAAGTGCATTTGATTCACCGTCGCGACAGTTTCCGCGCTGAGAAAATCCTCATCAAGCGTTTAATGGATAAAGTTGAAAACGGCAACATCGTGCTGCACACCCACCGCACGCTGGAAGAAGTAACCGGTGATCAAATGGGCGTAACTGGGCTGCGCCTGCGCGATACGCAAAACACTGACAATGTGGAGTCACTTGACGTTGCCGGATTGTTTGTCGCTATCGGTCACAGCCCGAATACTGCCATTTTCGACGGTCAGCTTGAACTGGAAAACGGCTACATCAAAGTTCAGTCCGGTATTCACGGTAATGCCACACAAACCAGCATTCCGGGGGTCTTCGCAGCCGGTGACGTGATGGATCATATTTATCGCCAGGCGATCACCTCTGCGGGCACGGGCTGTATGGCCGCGCTTGATGCAGAACGTTATCTCGACGGTCTGGCGGACGCTTGCAAATAAGTTTTACAAATCAGTAACAAAAGTAAAAAAGGCGACTATAAGTCGCCTTTATTTTTGCCTCGTTGTAACATTGCCCTGCCCAAAAATTCCAATAACTCACCTGCTAAGCGTGCAATGAATAAAACCCGTCAAAAAGAGCTGACCCGCTGGTTAAAACAGCAAAGTGTAATTTCCCAACGATGGCTGAACATTTCACGCCTGTTGGGGTTCGTGAGTGGTCTGTTAATCGTCGCTCAGGCCTGGCTCATGGCCCGCATTCTGGACCATATGATCATGGCCAATATTCCCCGAGAGGCGCTGCTGCTTCCGTTCATCGTGCTGGTATTGATTTTCATCCTGCGGGCATGGGTCGTCTGGTTACGCGAACGGGTCGGGTTTCACGCAGGGCAACATATTCGTTTTGAAATTCGCCGCCAGGTGCTTGACCGTCTGCAACAGGCTGGTCCGGCCTGGATACAGGGCAAACCGGCCGGGAGCTGGGCCACGCTGATCCTGGAGCAGATTGACGATATGCATGATTACTATGCACGTTATCTGCCGCAAATGGCGCTGGCCGTATGCGTCCCATTATTGATTGTGGCGGCGGTGTTCCCGTCAAACTGGGTAGCCGCCCTTATTCTGCTCGGAACAGCCCCGCTGATCCCGTTATTTATGGCAATGGTCGGTATGGGCGCTGCCGATGCTAACCGCCGCAATTTTCAGGCTCTTGCCCGCCTCAGCGGTCATTTCCTCGATCGTCTGCGGGGCATGGAAACGCTAAGAATATTTGGTCGCGGTGAAGCCGAAACGGAAAGCATCCGCGCTGCGTCGCAAGATTTCCGCCAGCGCACCATGGAAGTCCTGCGCCTGGCCTTCCTGTCATCTGGTGTCCTTGAGTTCTTTACCTCTCTGTCTATTGCGCTGGTGGCGGTTTACTTCGGTTTTTCCTACCTCGGAGAACTCGATTTCGGCCACTACGGGACGGGCGTCACGCTGGCGGCAGGCTTCCTCGCGCTCATTCTGGCACCGGAGTTTTTCCAGCCCCTGCGCGATCTGGGCACGTTTTATCACGCCAAAGCGCAAGCCGTTGGTGCAGCTGATAGTCTGAAAACCTTCATGGAAACCCCGCTGGCTCATCCAGAGCGTGGCGACATTGAGCTGGCGACGAAAGACGCCGTTTCACTTGAGGCACACGATCTGATTATCACTTCGCCGGAAGGTAAAGTGCTGGCCGGCCCGCTCAACTTTACCCTGGCTGCCGGGCAACGTGCGGTGCTGGTTGGACGCAGCGGTTCCGGTAAAAGTTCGCTGCTTAATGTCCTGTCCGGTTTCCTCTCTTATCGGGGATCGCTGCGAATTAACGGCTTTGAACTTCGCGACCTGTCACCTGATTCCTGGCGTAAACAGCTGTCATGGGTCGGGCAAAATCCGCAGCTTCCTGCCGCCACGTTACGCGAAAACGTTCTGCTGGCTCGCCCCGATGCCAGCGAAGAACAGCTACAAGCCGCACTCGACAGCGCCTGGGTCAGCGAGTTTTTACCGCTTCTGCCGCAGGGCGTGGATACGCCAGTCGGCGATCAGGCGGCCCGACTTTCCGTCGGGCAAGCGCAGCGCGTTGCCGTCGCTCGCGCCTTACTCAATCCTTGTCAGTTACTGCTGCTGGACGAACCCGCCGCCAGCCTTGATGCGCACAGCGAACAACGCGTGATGCAGGCGTTGAACGCGGCATCTCGCCGCCAGACCACGTTGATGGTGACGCACCAGTTGGAAGATCTTGCCGACTGGGACGCTATCTGGGTGATGCAGGACGGACAGATCGTTGAACAAGGTACCTGGACCGAACTTAGCTCAGCCAACGGGGCTTTTGCGACATTACTGGCTCATCGTCAGGAGGACATCTAAATGCGCGCTTTGCTACCTTATCTGACGCTGTATAAACGTCACAAATGGATGTTAACGCTGGGGATCGTTCTGGCGATCGTCACGCTGCTGGCAAGTATTGGTTTGCTGACGCTTTCAGGGTGGTTCCTGTCGGCTTCTGCAGTGGTTGGCGTCACCGGGATTTACAGCTTTAACTATATGCTCCCTGCCGCAGGCGTACGCGGCGCAGCGATCACCCGCACCGCGGGGCGTTATTTCGAACGACTGGTCAGCCATGACGCAACATTCCGTGTGCTGCAGCATTTGCGTATTTATACCTTCAGCAAACTGCTGCCGCTCTCCCCTGCGGGCCTGTCCCGTTATGGACAGGGTGAATTACTTAACCGCGTGGTGGCTGATGTCGACACGCTCGATCATCTGTACTTGCGCGTGATCTCCCCGCTGGTAGGGGCTTTTGTCGTCATCATGGTGGTCACGCTGGGGCTAAGCGTTCTCGATTTCACGCTGGCTATCACCCTCGGCGGTATTATGCTGCTGACCTTATTTATTCTGCCCCCACTCTTTTATCAGGCAGGCAAAAGCACCGGACAAAGTCTGACGCATCTGCGTGGGCAATATCGTCAGCAGTTAACCTCCTGGCTACAGGGCCAGGCTGAATTGACCATTTTTGGCGCCAGTGAACGTTACCGCGCTCAAATGGAAGCCACCGAGCTGCAGTGGCACGAAGCCCAGAGACGCCAGTCTGAATTAACGGCGTTGTCGCAGGCGGTCATGCTGTTAGTCGGCGCGCTGGCAGTGATTATGATGCTATGGATGGCCTCAGGCGGCGTGGGCGGTAACACCCAGCCAGGCGCACTGATCGCGCTGTTTGTCTTCTGTGCGCTAGCCGCGTTCGAAGCGCTAGCGCCTGTCACCGGCGCGTTTCAGCATCTCGGCCAGGTTATTGCCTCTGCGCTGCGCATCACCGAACTGACCGAACAGCAGCCAGAAGTGACCTTCCCGGATGCGGGTTCCTCGGTTTCAGAGCAGGTAACCCTTACGCTACGCGATGTGTCGTTCAGCTATCCAGGACAGGCGCAAAAGGCGCTCGATACACTTTCCCTGCAGACCAACCCCGGTGAACACATTGCGATTCTCGGTCGCACCGGCTGTGGTAAGTCAACGTTATTGCAATTGCTAACCCGCGCATGGGATCCGCAGAGTGGCGAGATTCTGATTAACGAACAGCAAATTGCGACCCTTAGTGAAGCCACGCTGCGCCAGAGTATCAGCGTCGTGCCACAGCGCGTGCATCTGTTCAGCGCTACGCTTCGCGATAACCTGTTGCTGGCGGCACCGCACGCCGGCGATGACGCATTAGCCGCGATGTTGTGCCGCGTCGGTCTGGACAAACTGCTTGAGGATGATGGACTCAACGCCTGGCTGGGCGAAGGCGGTCGTCAGCTTTCTGGCGGCGAGCTCCGTCGTCTGGCTATCGCCCGCGCCTTATTGCACGATGCTCCGCTGATGCTGCTGGATGAACCCACCGAAGGGTTGGATGCCACAACGGAAAGTCAAATGCTTGAATTAATTAGCGATGTCATGCGCAACAAAACCGTATTAATGGTTACACATCGTCTGCGTGGGCTGTCACGTTTTGATCAAATAATAGTAATGGACAACGGACAAATTATTGAGCAAGGTAATCACGCAGATCTGTTAGCCAGGCAGGGGCGTTATTACCAGTTTAAGCAACGTCTGTAAGCTATTATTGAACGATCAAACTCGCGTAGTGGAGTTTCGCTGTCATGCGCCTGGTGCAACTGTCCCGCCATTCCATAGCCTTCCCGTCACCGGAAGGCGCTTTACGCGAGCCTAACGGTTTGTTGGCGCTTGGCGGCGATCTCAGCCCTGCCCGCCTGCTGATGGCCTATCAGCGCGGTATTTTCCCATGGTTTTCACCTGGCGACCCCATCCTTTGGTGGTCGCCCGATCCGCGCGCCATTCTTTGGCCCGAGAAATTTCACCTCAGCCGCAGCATGAAACGCTTTCATAAAAATTCGCCTTATCGCGTGACGCTCAATTACGCGTTTGGTCAGGTGATTGAAGGCTGCGCGAATGACCGGGAAGAAGGCACCTGGATAACGCATGATGTGGTGGATGCTTACCATCGCCTGCACGAACTGGGGCATGCCCACTCAATTGAGGTGTGGCGACAAAATGAATTAGTGGGCGGTATGTATGGCGTGGCGCAAGGTACGCTGTTTTGTGGCGAATCGATGTTCAGCCGTCAGGAAAATGCGTCCAAAACCGCACTGCTTGTTTTTTGCGCTGAATTTATCCGTCAGGGCGGAAAATTAATCGACTGCCAGGTATTAAATAGCCACACAGCCTCGCTGGGCGCCGTCGAAACACCGCGTCGGGAGTACCTTGAGCACCTGAGCAGACTGCGCCAGCAGCGGCTACCGAGCCATTTCTGGATTCCCAGGACGTTATTTTCACCTCAGGAGTGAATGTTTTCGGCACATTTTTTGTCGGGGTGTTATAATTGTCGCGCAGAGTTGGTTTAGCCCATTACCCCGCCGCCGTTAAGGAACAGTTCGCGTCAGGCAACGCCTATCGTTTATCTCCTCGTTCCCTTACACGTTGCGCTTTAAGTGCGGCTTTGCCGTGTGTGGATAGAGTAATGCGCCAAACCCGATTTGCTGTGTTTTAAACGCACAAATCTTTACTTATTAAAAGAACTTCGGCATTATCTTGCCGGTTCAAATTACGGTAGTGATACCCCAGAGGATTAGATGGCCAAAGAAGACAATATTGAAATGCAGGGTACCGTTCTCGATACGTTACCTAATACCATGTTCCGCGTAGAGTTAGAAAACGGTCACGTGGTTACTGCACACATCTCCGGTAAAATGCGTAAAAACTATATCCGCATCCTGACGGGCGACAAAGTGACTGTTGAGCTGACCCCGTACGACCTGAGCAAAGGCCGCATTGTCTTCCGTAGTCGCTGATTGTTTTTAACGCCCGAATGGCGTCCAGATAATAAAAGGTCGGTTTAACCGGCCTTTTTTGTGGGCTGAAGCCTGGTATTTAATCCTCAATCATCCGCGCATATTCTTCCGTTAAGAAATCCACTAATGCGCGCACTGACGGTAATAATCCCCTGCGTGATGGAAAGACTGCGTGAATAATTTCTCGCTTAGGTTCCCAACCATCGAGCAACGCCACCAACTCACCCGCAGCTAATTGATCTTTTACCATCAACTGCGGAAGTTGAACAACACCTACGCCGGCGACTGCGGCTTCGCGTAACGCCAGCATATCGGTGGTGATCATACGCGGCGTGAAATGCACCTCCGCCCGCGCGCCCTGCGGGCCGAATAACTCCCAACGATGCACATGTTTACCAGAGGCCAGACTCAAACCTGGCCAACGGGTCAGCTCTGCCGGAGAGTGTAGCGCCCCCATCTGCTCAATTAACTGTGGGCTGGCATACAAGCGATGTCCTCTGTCCGCCAGGACGCGCATCACCAGGTCGCTATCCTCAAATGGCCGAGGTCTGACGCGAATCGCCACATCCAGACCTTCTCCAACGACGTCAACACGACGGTTAGTGGCCTCCAGTTGTACTGATACGTCAGGATAACGTGCCATAAAACGGGCAAGCATTGGCCCGATATGCACATGCAGCAACGTAACAGGACAAGTCAGCTTCACAACGCCACGCGGTTCAACCTGTAACGCGGCAATGGCATCCTGCGCCGCCTGCGCCTCCACCAGCATCGCCTTACAGTGTTCGTAAAAGGTTTGCCCGACTTCAGTCACGTTAAATTGCCGGGTGGTTCGCTGAATCAGCCGTACCCCCAGCCTCTCTTCAAGTTGCGCTATCCGTCGGCTCAGTTTTGATTTTGGTTCATCAAGCGCCCGACCCGCCGCCGCGAATCCCCCTTCCTCTACAACATGCACAAACCATGCAAAATCATTGAGATCCGGCCTTGTCATTTCATTGTCCTATTTTTGAGACAGTGAGAGCTATTTTAGCTACTACCCAGCTCGCTGTCATGAATATAAGCTTATTCACATCAAAACAACGCCACTGAGGAGACACATATGAAACAAGTAACAGGCGTCTACACCGCACCTCGCCCACACTGGGTTGGCGATGGATTTCCGGTTCGCTCGATGTTCTCTTACCAGTCTCATGCTGAGCAATTAAGCCCGTTCCTGCTGCTTGATTACGCGGGTCCGCATACGTTCACGCCGGGTAACGAAAAACGCGGCGTAGGTGAACACCCTCACCGCGGTTTTGAGACGGTGACTATCATTTACAGCGGCGAAGTTGAACACCGTGATTCAACCGGTCGCGGCGGCATTATCGGCCCTGGCGATGTGCAGTGGATGACCGCTGGTGCAGGAATATTACACGAAGAGTTCCACTCCCCGGAATTTACCCGTCAGGGCGGTGAACTGGAAATGGTGCAACTGTGGGTCAATCTGCCGGCAAAAGACAAAATGGCCGTACCGGGTTATCAGGGCATCAGCAGCGATGTTATTCCCACCGTCGCCTTGCCCGATGATGCAGGCAGCGTTCGCGTGATCGCGGGCAGCTATCAGGATACGAAAGGCCCGGCACACACCTTTTCACCGCTGAACGTCTGGGATATGCGCCTGCAACGTAATCATCCGCTGACGTTGTCCCAGTCTGAAGGGTGGAGCACCGCTCTGGTGGTATTAAAAGGGAATATCACCGTAAACGGCACCACACCTGCCAGCGAAGCACAACTGGTAGTGCTAAGCCAGCAGGGAAAAACGCTACACATTGAAGCCACCAGCGACGCCAGCGTGCTGCTGCTGTCTGGCGAACCGTTGAACGAGCCGATTGTAGGTTACGGTCCGTTTGTGATGAATACGAAACAAGAAATCGCTGAAGCCGTCCGCGATTTTAACTCCGGCCGCTTTGGCCAAATCTGAATCGAAGGAGAAGAATATGTCCAGTCCTGCAAACTTTAATGGTTCACGTCCGGTCATCGATGTGAATGATTCCGTCATGCTGCTTATCGATCATCAGAGTGGGCTGTTCCAGACCGTCGGCGATATGCCAATGCCGGAACTGCGTGCGCGTGCCGCCGCGCTGGCTAAAATCGCAACCCTGGCGAAGATGCCGGTAATTACCACGGCATCGGTACCGCAGGGGCCTAACGGCCCGTTGATCCCAGAGATCCATGCCAATGCGCCACATGCTCAATACGTAGCACGTAAAGGCGAAATCAACGCCTGGGATAACGAAGACTTCGTGAAAGCGGTCAAAGCAACGGGTCGTAAGACGCTGATTATCGCCGGTACGATCACCAGCGTGTGCATGGCTTTCCCGGCCATCAGCGCGGTTGCAGAGGGCTACAAGGTCTTCGCAGTGATCGACGCTTCCGGTACTTACAGCAAAATGGCGCAGGAAATCACCCTGGCACGTGTTGTTCAGGCTGGCGTGATACCGATGGATACCGCCGCCGTCGCTTCTGAAATTCAGGGGACATGGAACCGTGAAGATGCCGCTGAATGGGCGGAAGTGTATACCAAAATCTTCCCGGCTTATCAGTTGCTGATCGAGAGCTATAGCAAGGCCCAGGAAGTCGTGACCAACGGCGAAAAACTGGACTCGCAGCGCTAATCATATTCTCCGCGCCTGTCCGGGCGGAGGAATATGTACATTGCGTAACCAAACGAGAGTTAACACGTAAATTCTGCTTGACCGTTTTAGCGCAACTCCCTATAGTAGCGCCCCGTTGCCCCCCAAGCGGTCAGGCAGCAATACAATATGGTGAGGTGTCCGAGTGGCTGAAGGAGCACGCCTGGAAAGTGTGTATACGGCAACGTATCGGGGGTTCGAATCCCCCCCTCACCGCCATATTCGAGAAAGAGCTCGTACGCAAGTACGGGCTTTTTTTTCGCATGTTGCATTTGCCGGATGCAGCGCATGCGCCTTATCCGGCCTACATTTCAACATCTCTGCGTAGCCTGATAAGCGTAGCGCCATCAGGCATGTCGGTTATTGTCGGCTGAGCAGTGTTAACACTTCGTAATGCGCGGTATGTGGGAACATATCAAAAAGTTGGACGCGTTCAATGCGATATCCAGGCAACTCGCGGATATCCTTCGCCATGGTTTGTGCATTACAGCTGGAGTAAACGATAAAACGCGGCGCCATGCGGGAGAGAAAATCGCACAGCGGCTTCCCAATCCCCCGACGAGGCGGATTCACCAGCACCAGGTCCGGCACTTCTCCCTGCGCGGTAGCAAACTGGGTCGAATCCAGCGCCTGAAAATGCAGATTCTGCAACCCAAGCTCCTGCGCCGACTGTTTCGCGCAGGTAATGGCCTCTGGCGCAATTTCAATACCCGTCAGTTTCATCTGCGGCGTGGCGCAGTGCAAACCAAAACCCCCGACGCCGCAAAACAGATCCCACATGTGATTAACCGGAAGCTGACGAACCCAGTCGCGCGCCGTGGCATATAAATGCCCAGCCACGACTGGGTTGGTCTGGAAGAAGCTCTGTGGGCGTATCCACAATGGCACATCGTTAAAGCGTTCAGCCAGCGCCTGTTGTTCCGTCAGGAAGATTTCGCTCTCCCCTTCCATAATCGCCATATGCACAGGTTGAATATTGGCGGTGATCACTTTTAACTGCGGAAGCTGCGCCTGTAACCATGGCAGCGCCGTACGCAGTTGTGCCAGTTTCGCATCGGAGCGCAGAACAAAACGCAGCATCATACCGCCATCAAACCGGCTTTCCGTTAACAGCAGATATTTCAGCTCCCCGCGTTTGCGCGCCACGTTATAGGGTGTCAACCCCGCACGGGCGATAAACGGTTTAAGTGCGGCAAACACCGGCGCAAAAGACTCAGGATAGAGCGGACACTCGCACAAATCCTCCGGCGTACCGTCACGATGCAACATCCCCAGCAGCGGTTTTTCCACGCTGCCGCTGACCACCATTTTGGCTTTATTACGAAAAGCGCTCTCCGGGCCGCTGACCGGCGCGCACCATTCTCCGACCGGATAAGCGGCCAGCAGATTCTGCAGATCGGCTGTTTTGGCGAAGAGTTGATCGGCGACAGGCTGCGTTATCCACTGACAAGAGCGGCAGCGTTCGGCGTCATAAAGTGCGCACTGCATACAAAAACCTAAAAATTAACAGGGGGCGAAGATTATACACGTTATTGCAAGCGGAAGAACCGCCTGCTGGACGCAGGAACAAACAGCAGTAGCAACACCAGCATATCCGGTAATTTTTGCATTACCAGCGTATGCAGGATTTCACGTCTGGACTCTCCCGCAATACTGAACAGTTCCGGATATCCATAGCCCAATGAGGCCGCCCACAGATAGACGCTGGCGATAATCTGGGTCAGTAGATAGACCCAGCGTGCCCAGTTCCGACCTTTAACCAGCGAAAATGCGCAGTAAATTTCGATAAACAGCAGCACCAGGCTACCCAGAAACACCAGCGTCAAATTCCAGGTCTGGACGCTGCGATGAATAAACTCGCTGGTTCCGCGAAACCCAAGCGTATTAAAAATCATCAACAGATCGAGACAGCGGATCATGATAATAGCCAGCGCCGCCACCTGCACTAAAGTAGGGACGTTTAAACGGGCATGTGATGTGGATGATTTCTTAAAAAATCCCAACGCGTCGTCTTCCATGAAAACGGCGCAGCCACCGCAGCTGCGCCGTATAGACAGGTTGGCAGATTTTAGTTTTTTCAGCCGCGTCTTGCACGTTGGATATCGCGAATCCGTTGTTTTTCTGTTCGCGCCATCAGATACCACGCGATAAATCCGATAATTCCTACCACGCCAAGTATCAACGTCGCCAGCGCGTTGATCTCCGGATTGACCCCCATACGTACGCTGGAGAACACCAGCATGGGTAACGTTGTGGCGCCAGGACCAGAGACAAAACTGGCAATGACCAGGTCATCAAGCGACAGCGTAAAGGCCAGTAACCACCCTGAGATCACCGCCGGCATAATCATCGGCAGCGTGATGACGAAAAAGACCTTCAGCGGCGTGGCGCCTAGATCCATCGCCGCTTCCTCAATGGAGTGATCCAGTTCGCGTAAACGCGAGGAAATCACTACCGCCACGTACGCTGTACAGAATGTGACGTGCGCCAGCCAGATGGTCAACATACCGCGATCCGCTGGCCAGCCGATGGCGTGCGCCAAAGCCACAAACAGCAGCAGCAGCGACAAACCGGTAATGACATCCGGCATCACCAGCGGTGCGGTGATCATAAAGGCGAAACCATTTGATCCACGAAAACGACCAAAGCGCACCATCACCACGGCGGCGATGGTACCGAGAATTGCCGCCATCGTCGCAGCACAGGCGGCAATCGTTAAGCTCATGCCCACGGCGCTTATCATCGCGCTATCGTGGAAAAGCTCACCATACCAACGCGTTGACCACCCCGCCCAGACCGTCACCAGCTTGGAGCTGTTAAACGAATAGATAACCAACATCAGCATCGGCGCGTACAGGAAGGTAAAACCCAGTACCAGGATAAAAATACGCCACGGCGAGCGAACGACCGGTAAGTTATTCATCCGTGTTCCCCCACGCTTTTTTGCTGATATTTATGAAACCACATGATCGGCACAATCAGTAACAGCAGCATAATAATGGCGACGGCAGAAGCCACCGGCCAGTCACGGTTATTGAAAAACTCCTGCCAAAGCACACGCCCAATCATGATGCTGTCCGGGCCGCCCAGCAGTTCCGGGATCACAAACTCCCCAACCGCCGGGATAAACACCAGCATTGACCCGGCGATAATCCCGCCCTTGGTCAACGGCACGATCACGCTAAAGAAGGTTTTCAACGGTCGGGCGCCTAAATCCAGTGCAGCTTCCACCAGCGAGTAATCAATACGCGTCAGCGCGGTATAAATCGGCAGCACCATAAAGGGCAAATAGGCGTAAACAATACCGATATAGACCGCCAGATTGGTGTGCAGAATCGTCAACGGTTGGTCGATAACGCCCAGCCACATCAGAACGTTGTTCAGGACACCGTTATTTTTCAGGATCCCCATCCAGGCGTATACACGAATCAAAAATGACGTCCAGGACGGCAGGATCACCAGCAGCAACAGAATATTGCGTGTCGAGGGTTTGCTGTGCGCGACCGCCCATGCCAGCGGATATCCCAACAGCAGGCAACAGACAGTCGAAATCCCCGCTACCTGCAAAGATTGCAGATACGCATCAAAATAGAGCGGATCGTCCGTCAGTTGCAGGAAATTGCCTAAATTGAGGGTGATAGATAACTGATCGTCAGCCCATGAAATGAGGTCGGTATACGGCGGAATAGCCCGCGCCATTTCAGCCAAACTGATTTTGAAGACGATCAGAAACGGCAGCAGAAACAGGAGCATCAGCCACACATACGGCAGCGCGATGACCAGCTTGCGCCCGTGCTTCATTTGCAGCCGCGACATAAACAGCGTGAAACGCCCCACGTTATCCACGCGCGCCGGAGGTTCAAGTGTACTCATCTTCGCTCCTTAAACCGTCAACACCACACAGCTGTCCGCATCCCAACATAAACGGACTTCGTCACCCCAGGTGGGTAATCCCTTGCGATAACGATGTTCATTTTGTAGCTGAGCGCTCAGCATCTGGCCGCTTTTCAAACGTACGTGGTACACCGACAAATCACCCAGATAGGCAATGTGCACCACTTCGCCTACCGCGAAGTTATATCCCTCTGGTGGAGGGGCTTCGCAGAGCATGATTTTTTCCGGGCGCAGCGCAACATACACCGGGACGTTATCGACAACGGAAGCGTCTGCGTCCACTTTCAGCGGATGTACCAGTCCTGGAGACTCAATAACCAGACCATCTTCCTGACGTTCTTTCAGCAGCCCCTCAAAGACGTTAACCGAACCGATAAATTCTGCACTGTAACGCGTAGTCGGATGCTCGTAGATCTCTTCAGGCTCGCCGATCTGGACAAATTTGCCACGGTTCATGATCGCAATGCGGCCCGCCATCGTCATGGCTTCTTCCTGATCGTGCGTCACCATCACGCAGGTCACGCCGACACGTTCAAGGATATCCACCACTTCCAGTTGCATGCGGTCACGGAGCTTTTTATCCAGCGCCCCCATCGGTTCATCCAGCAGCAGCAGCTTCGGGCGTTTCGCCAGGCTACGCGCCAACGCCACGCGCTGACGCTGACCGCCAGAAAGCTGATGCGGCTTACGTTTGGCGAACTCCTGCATATGCACGAGTCCTAGCATCTCACTCACCCGGCTGGCGATTTCAGCCTTTGGCAGCTTGTCCTGCTTGAGGCCAAAGGCAATGTTCTGCTCTACCGTCATGTGCGGAAACAGTGCATAGGACTGAAACATCATATTAATCGGACGCAGATAAGGCGGGACATGCGCTAAATCGACGCCATCAAGCATAATTTGCCCGGTTGTTGGCTGTTCAAATCCCGCCAGCATCCGCAACAGGGTCGATTTACCGCAGCCGGACGCACCGAGCAGAGCAAATATTTCACCTTTGTAGATAGTAAGATTGACGTCATCAACGGCGTGCTGACCGTCAAAGGACTTGGTCAGGTTGCGAATTTCAAGCAGCGGGGTCAGCGCCTTGCGGATTTTCGCTTGTGGGCGTGGGGTTGCATCATTCAATTAGGCGCTCTCCGGCATAAAACAAAGAAACGGTGCAAATAACGCACCACGGTGGTGCGTATTGCCGGGTTATATGTGTCCGGGATCAACACTGCCCGGCAGGCGTAAATCCTGCCGGGTCACGTCCCGTACATCGGGTTATTTCCCGCTTTTTACCTTCGTCCAGGCGCGAGTACGTACACGGTCGATCTTCGGATCCTGTACTTTCAGCGTGAACAGCTTGGCGCGAACATCCGCTGGCGGGTAAATGCCCGGGTTGTCGCGAACGTCCTGGCTGACCAGTGCTGTCGCTTCTTTGTTGGCATTGGCATAGAACACGTGGTCAGAAATATGCGCAATTACATCAGGGCGCAGCAGGTAGTTGAGGAACTGATAGGCTTCGTCTTTGTTTTTCGCATCGGCTGGCATCGCGAACACATCAAAGAAGGCCATCGCACCTTCCTTAGGAATTGAGAAGGAAATATTGACGCCATTTTTCGCTTCTTTCGCCCGGTTTGCCGCCTGCCATACATCCCCGGCCCAGCCAATCGCCACGCAGGTATCACCGTTTGCCAGGTCGTTAATGTACTGCGAGGAGTGGAAGTAGCGAATATTTGGGCGCAGTTTCAACAGCAGATCGGTTGCCGGTCCGGTGTAATCATCCGCTTTGGTACTGTTTGGATCTTTACCCAAATAATTCAGCACGGTGGCAAACACTTCTTCGGGCGCGTCGAGGAAAGAGACGCCGCAGCTTTTGAGTTTTTCCAAATTTTCTGGCTTGAGGATCAAATCCCAGCTATTAACCGGCGCATCTGGCCCCAGTACCGCTTTCACTTTATCCACGTTATAGCCAATACCGGTTGTTGCCCACATATACGGCATCGCAAACTTGTTGTCCGGATCGTGTTTACCCACCAGCTTCAGCAATTCAGGATCGAGGTTTTTCCAGCCAGGCAATTTGCTCTTATCCAGCGGCTGGAAGACGCCCGCGGTCAGTTGACGCTCAAGGAAACTGGCGGATGGAACGACAAGGTCAAAGCCGGTACTGCCAGCCATGAGCTTACCTTCCAGCACTTCATTGGAATCAAATACGTCATAAATAACTTTAATTCCGGTCTCTTTTTCAAAATTAGCCACCGTATCTGGGGCAATATAATCAGACCAGTTATAAATATGCAGCGTTTTTTGTTCAGCAGCGAGCGTGCCAGCAGAGATGGCCATCAGAGCACCCGCAACCAGGCCTGGTAACCATCGTTTATTTAAGGCGGTCATAATCTCTTTCCTTCTGAAAGTTCGTTAACAAACGAACAAAAATGTCACACTCTAATGATATGCAAGAAACGTGCATATTCTTTCAAGCGGCACCTATGAAAAGAGAGGCCTCTCCTCACGCCGCTATTGCGCGCTGTTATCCGCCCATGCATTCAATATGCATTGTGGCCACAGGTCAGGCCACAAGGGGCTGTTTGAATGATGACGTTGATAAGCTTCGCAAGAATAACTTTAGCCAGGATTTGTGGATATAGCCCAGATTAAAAAACGTCTTTTATCAATTTTTTATGCATGAATTGTCTATGACATACAGCGGAAGGCGCTGAATGGAGGTGAATAATTCTTTAATGAACGGTTAAATGCAGAATAAAAACAGGCAATACGCAACCGCTTTGGCAGCGGCTGCGCAATATATGTCCAGATTCAGGAAGAATTAATGGAGGAAATGAACTTCGGCGTTGCTGTTTTGCGCATCTTCTTCAGCGTTAAATAACAGCTGATGCGCACCGGCCTCGAGGATCACCATCGATATTTGCTCTTCACTCTGGCGAACAAAATATTCGAACTGCTCAAACGTCACGCCCGGGATAACGGATAAAGACTGGCAGACCACCAGCTTTGGCAGATTATCATCCTGCATATCCAGAAAGGCTTTCACCGTCAGTGAACTGGCGTTAATCGCAGACAGATCGGCGGCCAGCGGCAGTAGTGCAGAAGGTCTGACTTCTGCCATCGCGGAAAACAGAATGACGTTATCGACCAAATCAACTTTTGCATCAAAGATGCCGTCAAAATTCTGCATGTGCGGTAAATGCAGCGCCTGACAGGTATCGCATTCAAAAAAACTCATGCCCAGGTCGTCGAGCCATTGACGCAACGTATCCAGAGTGGGAACGACCAGTGATGTCATAATAATGTGCGACCTCTATTGATGAAAAAAATACCGGCACAGCTTACGCAAAAAGAGCGTGTCATACTACGATCGCAATCGATATTGTGCTTAGCCGCCGATTTTAAGGCAAAATTCAGGCGTAGCGTGACGCTCAATCCACTGGATCATCTTGCCGGCAATGTCTATTCCGGTAGTTTTCTCCACCCCTTCCAGGCCAGGAGAAGCGTTGACCTCCATGACCAGCGGCCCACGTTCAGCACGCAGAATATCAACGCCAGCAACGTCCAGACCCATTGTCTGAGCGGCTTTGAGCGCAATTTCCCTTTCGCGCGGCGTGATATTCGCAATAGTGGCAACCCCACCGCGATGGAGATTAGAACGAAAATCACCTTCTTTGGCCCGGCGCTCAATGGCGGCCACCACCTCGTCACCCACCACGAAACAGCGAATATCTCGCCCTTTCGCTTCTTTGATATATTCCTGAACCAGAATATGAGCATTCAACCCACGAAAGGCATCCACCACGCTTTCTGCGGCCTGGCGCGTTTCCGCCAGTACCACGCCGATCCCCTGCGTACCTTCAACCAGTTTCACCACCAGTGGCGCGCCGCCAACCATGTCAATCATGTCGCTGGTATCGTCCGGAGAGTGAGCAATCCCGGTGATGGGTAAATCGATTCCCTGACGCGCCAGCAGCTGCAGCGAACGCAGCTTATCGCGCGCACGCGTAATCGCTACCGACTCATTCAGCGGATAGCTACCCAGCATCTCAAACTGGCGCAACGCCGCGGTACCGTAAAAGGTAATCGCTGAACCAATCCTTGGGATCACTGCATCGAAATGAGGAAGCTGGCGGCCCTTGTAATGAATAGAGGACGCCGCCGGGCTGATGTTCATATAGCAAGAAAGGGGATCGATAATTTCAACCAGGTGACCACGCTGCATCGCCGCTTCACGCAGGCGCTTACAAGAATAGAGCGTTCCGTCCCGGGACAAAATGGCAATTTTCACCCTGCACCTCTCTGAATGACCTGGTAAAAGCTGGCGTATCATACACTGCGTTAAAATCTTTAGCGCGTAGCCCATCCCTGTTTATGCAAATATTCCAGGATAAAGGGACGACTTTCTTTAATGATGGTGCGGCGAATATGGTCGCTCCAGGTGTCACGGCGCGTATTGCTCCCGCGGGTCAGATAGTACTGCGCGAGCTGCTCATCATATTGCGACAAAACGTCTTTGTTGAGTGGCTGATACTGATTTTCGTGCACCACAAGCGGCGCTGGCAGTCGCGGCTTGATATCCGGGTTATCAGCAGGCCAGCCGAGGCATAGCCCAAATAACGGCAGAACATGTTGCGGAAGCTTCAGCAGTTCAGTGACCGGCTCAATGTTATTTCGCAGACCGCCAATAAACACGCCGCCAAGCCCCAAAGACTCTGCCGCCGTCAGCGCATTTTGCGCCATCATCGCGGTATCAACAACGCCCAGTAGCAGTTGTTCCGCCAGCCCGAGTTGCGCGTCAGGGCAAATCTGCAAATGGCGATTAAAGTCAGCGCAAAACACCCAGAACTCGGCGGCCTGCGCCACATGTTTTTGTCCGCCGGATAAAGTAGCCAGTGATTCGCGCAGGGCGTTATCCGTTATGCGAACGATGGTTGTGCATTGTAAAAAACTGGAGCTTGAGGTCCCCTGAGCGGCGGCAATAATCGCCTCCCGCTGCGCATCCGAAATGGCATCATCGGTGAAATGGCGAATGGAACGGTGGCTACGAAGTAAATCAATGGTTGGCGTCATCTCTTTTTTCTCTGTCTGAACGTGAAGAATCACCGGGGGTTCGTGACATCAGCTGCGGCGCAACCAGTTGAGCAATACGCCACGTTAATACCACCGCGGCGGGAAGCATCAGCAGCACGCCCAGAAATATCATCACCACGCAGGCTAACGGACTGCCAAGCGGTGCGGGTAAAGTGAGGTAATCGTTAAGCGATAGCAGCGCCAGCGATAACAAAACCATCCCGATTATTTCCAGCATCAATACGCTTTTGGGTAATGCACCAATTGCGCGCATAAGCGGCCTCCCGGCGAAATGGCTTTCATTATAAAACGTTCCGGCTTGTCGTGTTTAACAGTTATAGCTTGAGGATATCAAAGCAACAGGCTGAACCTGCTTTTCATCCGTCACAAATCGCGGCATCATAACAAGTATTGCCATCCGGCCTGATAAGTTCGAGGAGAGAGAGATGTTTGCCGTTATTTTTGGTCGTCCAGGGTGCCCGTATTGCGTGCGCGCAAAAGAATTAGCAGAAAAATTAAGCAATGAGCATGACGATTTTAACTTCCGCTACATTGATATCCATGCCGAAGGTATTACGAAAGCCGATCTGGAAAAGACGGTAGGTAAGCCAGTTGAAACCGTTCCGCAGATTTTTGTTGATCAAAAACACATCGGCGGCTGCACGGATTTTGAAGCGTGGGCAAAAGAGAACATGAATCTGTTCGCCTGAAAGCCGTTTCTACGCCCTCCGCTGGAGGGCGTCTTCAGTTCTTTTTCCGTCGATGATGCTGATTGAACAAGTTGCTGATAAACAAAAAACACAATGCGCCAAGCGCGCACCAAAACACCGCACTAAACAACCACGCCAGCTCTTGCCACAATGAACGCGTCGGCATAAAAACGAACCGCATCAGTAACAGACAGCACGGCGCTGCCAACATGGCACCAAGAAGGGGTTTGAGCACCTCCCGACGATGGGAGAAAAAGCTTGCTGCAGCACCAGGCAGGATAAAAAACAACAATCCGACCTCAGGATGCCCTGCCGCTCTGAATGCCCCTTTCACGTTCAGCGTTAATGAAAGACACACCACAATAAAGAGCACAAAGCAGCAGACCGCACCCGCCCAACTTTGCTTATGTTTCAATTGTTCCTCCTGACACATTCTCTATCGAACACTCTTTTCGCCCGCAGGCGTCCAGTCAGATAAAGTAACCAGGCATTCCATGCCAAAAACACACTCACACGATTCTTATAGCCGTTGATACGTAATGAGATTAAACTAACCGCATATATTGTTATGCTGCATTATTTGGGGCTGTGTACGAAGCTGTCGCCCCTTAATTTCTGGCAAAAACATTAGCGTAAATTGCCATTTCTTTCAATAGCTTACTAGTAAACAAGAAGTTAGTCTCCGTGAATATAAACGTCGCAGATTTGTTAAATGGGAATTACATCCTGTTATTATTTGTGGTCCTGGCACTGGGCCTGTGTCTGGGTAAATTACGTCTGGGTTCAGTCCAACTCGGTAATTCCATTGGCGTTTTAGTGGTGTCCCTATTATTAGGTCAACAGCACTTTAGTATTAACACCGATGCATTAAATCTCGGCTTTATGCTGTTTATTTTTTGTGTCGGCGTCGAAGCCGGTCCCAACTTTTTTTCGATTTTTTTTCGCGATGGGAAAAATTATCTAATGCTTGCTCTGGTGATGGTCGGCAGCGCCATGCTGATCGCCCTGGGGCTGGGTAAGCTATTTGGCTGGGACATCGGCCTGACGGCAGGTATGCTGGCCGGCTCGATGACCTCAACGCCGGTGCTGGTCGGCGCGGGTGACACCTTGCGCCATTCCGGAATGTCGGGGACATCGCTTTCAACCGCCCTCGATAACCTGAGCCTCGGTTATGCGCTCACCTATTTGATTGGTTTGGTCAGTCTGATTGTTGGCGCGCGCTACCTGCCGAAACTTCAGCATCAGGATCTGCAAACCAGCGCCCAACAAATCGCACGTGAACGAGGTTTGGACACTGATGCCAACCGTAAGGTTTATCTGCCGGTAATTCGTGCCTATCGCGTTGGCCCGGAACTGGTGGCATGGGCCGATGGCAAAAATCTGCGCGAGCTGGGTATCTATCGCCAGACCGGTTGTTACATTGAACGCATCCGTCGCAACGGCATCCTGGCCAACCCGGATGGCGACGCGGTACTGCAAATGGGCGATGAGATAGCCCTGGTGGGTTATCCGGATGCGCATGCCCGCCTCGATCCCAGCTTCCGTAATGGTAAAGAGGTGTTCGATCGCGATCTGCTCGATATGCGCATCGTCACTGAAGAGATTGTGGTGAAAAATCACAATGCCGTTGGCCGCCGCCTGGCCCAGTTGAAGCTGACCGATCACGGCTGTTTTCTCAACCGCGTGATCCGTAGCCAGATTGAAATGCCTATCGATGACAACGTCGTGCTTAATAAAGGCGACGTGCTGCAGGTCAGTGGGGATGCTCGCCGCGTCAAAACCATTGCCGATCGTATCGGCTTCATTTCCATTCACAGTCAGGTGACCGATCTGCTGGCCTTCTGCGCCTTCTTTATCATCGGTCTGATGATCGGGATGATCACCTTCCAGTTCAGT
The DNA here is from genome assembly GCF_013784065.1 of Citrobacter sp. RHBSTW-00599. NCBI lineage: Bacteria > Pseudomonadati > Pseudomonadota > Gammaproteobacteria > Enterobacterales > Enterobacteriaceae > Citrobacter > Citrobacter sp. RHBSTW-00599. The sequence continues at coordinate 3,378,108 of NZ_CP056717.1, forward strand.
AATTTCAGCTTCGGCATCGGGAATGCGGCTGGACTGCTGTTCGCTGGGATCATGCTGGGCTTCCTGCGTGCCAACCATCCAACGTTTGGCTATATCCCACAGGGGGCGCTGAACATGGTCAAAGAGTTTGGCCTGATGGTATTTATGGCAGGCGTCGGTTTAAGCGCGGGCAGCGGCATTGGCAATGGCCTTGGCGCCGTGGGTGGGCAAATGCTGATTGCCGGCCTGGTTGTCAGCCTGGTGCCGGTTGTCATCTGTTTCTTATTCGGTGCTTACGTATTGCGCATGAACCGCGCCCTGCTTTTTGGCGCCATGATGGGCGCGCGTACCTGCGCTCCGGCAATGGAAATCATCAGCGATACGGCACGCAGCAACATCCCCGCATTAGGCTATGCCGGGACCTACGCAATTGCCAACGTACTGCTGACATTAGCGGGGACACTCATCGTCATTGTCTGGCCTGGGCTTGGTTAGCGCTGAAATTTACTCTTAAACGAAAATTTTTTGCAGGTAAGCAGAACTTTTCTTCAAGACGTCAGTCATAACTATTGCCACTGCTTTTCTTTGATGTCCCCAATTTGTGGAGCCCATCAACCCCGCCGTTTTGGTTCAAGGTTGATGGGTTTTTTGTTGCCTGAATTTTGCGATCGCTGACTCCCTCCCCCAAAACTCTCTCTCACATTTGCAGCATCCCGGTTATGACACATACTTTTAGTCAGAGCTAAATGGTAATGAGGGGTGCTATGTTACTCGCAGGCAAAGTCGCGGTAATCTTCGGAGGCAGCGGCGCTATAGGCAGTGCAGTTGCGCATGCTATGGCGCGTGAAGGCGCTCATGTGTATCTGGGCGCGCGCAGTCAGGAAAAGCTGGATTGGGTGGCCAGTAGTATTCGAACCGCGGGCGGTGCCGTCGAAACCTTTGTCACCGATGTACTCGACGAATACGGCACCTCAAAACAAGTTACTCACCTTGCGCAGCAAACCGGTGGAATAGATGTGGTGGTTAACGCAACCGGCTTTATGCATGAACAGGGCAAACGCATCGAGGCGTTATCCCTTTCTGAGTTTATGAGCGGTATCACCCCTTTCCTCTCGGCGCAGTTCAATATCGCAAAAGCCATAACACCACACATGGGCGGCAATCGTGCGGGCGTCATTCTCACCGTTGTTGCGCCAGCGGCCCCGATGGCGATGCCTGGACATCTGGGACACATCGTCGGCTGTGCGGGAACAGAGGCCTTTCTTAAAGCGCTCGCCAGCGAACTGGGGCCGGCGAATATTCGGGTCGTCGGCGTGCGCTCGCATGCGATTGTGGATGCCGTTCAGGCCGGTTCCTATACCGGGGAGATTTTTACCGCTAAAGCGCAGTCAATGGGTATAACCGTTGCACAATGGTTAGGAGGTGCGGCGCAAAGTACCATGCTTGGGCGCCTGCCTACGCTTGCACAAATCGCTGAGGTAATGACCTTTCTGGCTTCAGACCATGCCGGAGCAATCACCGCAACGGTGGTGAATATTACCGGCGGCGCTACGCACGGCTGACCGTCGCGGGCAACCCCGCAATACGCTCCACCATCAGCAAGATATCTTCTCGCCGCAGCGGTTTTTTGTCCGTGACAAAATGCAGCGTCATCCCTTCAATAAACGCATCCAGCGCCCGCGCCGTAACCGGAGCAAACCACTGCTCCAGCGTTTGTTGGCTGCGTAACATCCAGTTTTGCATCACCGTTTTTAATGCCGGTTTACGGCTGGCGAATGCATACAGCTGATACATGAGTTCCATGTTATCGGGTGTCGTGACCTGGGAGCTGTAAATCATATCGGTAATCGCATGGCAAGCCTGCGACGCATCCGCAACGTCGGCAAAAAAAGCCTGATACTGCAGCATCATCCTGTCAGTAAAACGGTCAAACGCCTCCATTAAAAGCTCATCAATTCCCGAAAAGTAATAGGTCATAGAACCCAAGGGTACCTGAGCAATTGTCGCAATCTTCCGATGTGTAACCGCATGAATACCATGGGCTATTACCGCATCCAGAGTCGCCTGAACTATTTTTTCCCGCCGCTGCGGATCGTTCGCACGTCGCACTGCATTACCTCTTCTTGCATTTGTGTACAAATGTACACAACCTTGCTAAGGTTGTCTTCTTTCCTCTTTTCTTCGGCTCGAATTCATGACTGGCATCTCATCACGCAAAGCCTTAAGACGTCGCACCTGGGCACTGTTCACGTTCTTCTTTTTACCAGGATTATTAATGGCCTCCTGGGCAACGCGTACCCCTGCCATCAGAGATATCCTCTCCATCTCAACCGCCGAAATGGGCGCGGTGCTGTTTGGACTATCAATTGGTTCGATGAGTGGCATTCTTTGTTCGGCCTGGCTGGTGAAACGATTTGGCACGCGTAAAGTGATCCGCACCACCATGTCTTGCGCAGTCCTCGGAATGGCAATCCTCAGCGTGGCGCTCTGGCTGCATTCCGCATGGCTTTTCGCATTTGGTCTGGGCGTGTTCGGCGCCAGCTTTGGCGCAGCAGAAGTTGCCATCAACGTCGAAGGTGCGGCTGTTGAGCGCGAAATGAATAAAACCGTACTGCCGATGATGCACGGTTTTTACAGCCTGGGAACGCTGGCGGGTGCCGGAGTCGGGATGATGCTTACCGCCTTCAGCGTACCGGCGACCGCGCATATCTTGCTGGCAGCGATGGTGGCTATCACCCCTATCTTCATCGCCATCAAAGCCATTCCTGACGGCACGGGTAAAAATGCCGCTGACGGGTCTCACTCCGGCGAAAAAGGACTGCCTTTTTATCGCGATATTCAGCTATTGCTGATTGGCGTCGTGGTGCTCGCAATGGCATTTGCTGAAGGTTCCGCCAACGACTGGCTTCCGCTGCTGATGGTGGACGGACATGGATTTAGCCCAACCTCAGGCTCGCTGATTTATGCCGGATTTACGCTGGGTATGACCGTTGGACGATTTACCGGCGGCTGGTTCATCGACCGCTACAGCCGCGTCGCGGTAGTACGCGCCAGTGCGCTAATGGGTGCTCTTGGGATTAGCCTGATTATTTTTGTCGACAGCACTTGGGTGGCGGGCGTTTCCGTTATTTTGTGGGGACTCGGCGCATCACTGGGCTTCCCACTGACCATTTCGGCTGCCAGCGACACCGGTCCCGATGCGCCAACCCGCGTCAGCGTTGTCGCCACTACCGGCTATCTGGCATTCCTGGTTGGACCACCGCTGCTGGGCTACCTGGGTGAACACTACGGCCTGCGTAGCGCTATGCTGGTGGTGCTGGCGCTGGTGCTTGTCGCCGCCATCGTCGCGAAAGCGGTGGCAAAACCGGATCTCAAAAACACCACTGTGATGGAGAACAGCTAATGCGTATCAAACTGATTGCAGTCGACATGGACGGCACATTTTTAAGCGACCAAAAAACCTATAATCGTGAGCGCTTTATGGCGCAATACCGCCAGATGAAAGAACAAGGGATCCGCTTTGTGGTCGCCAGCGGCAACCAGTATTACCAGCTCATCTCCTTTTTCCCTGAACTGGCCAGTGAAATCTCATTTGTTGCCGAAAACGGCGGATGGGTGGTCAGTGAAGGGGAAGATGTCTTTAACGGCGAGCTGGCAAAAGACGATTTCCAGGCCATCGTGGAACATCTGCTGACCCGTACGGACATCGACATTATCGCCTGCGGTAAAAATAGCGCCTATACCCTGAAGCGGTACAGCGATGAGCATAAGACTGTCTCCGCCATGTATTATCATCGTCTTGAATTTGTGGATAATTTTGACAACCTCAACGACATTTTCTTCAAGTTCGGGCTAAATATTTCAGACGATCGTATCCCCCAGGTGCAGGCTGACCTCCATGAGGCGATTGGCGACATTATGGTGCCGGTACATACCGGCTACGGCAGTATCGATTTAATTATACCCGGTGTGCATAAGGCAAACGGTCTGCGTCTGCTGCAACAACGCTGGAATATTACCGACGATGAGGTTGTTGTGTTTGGCGATGGCGGCAATGATATTGAGATGCTGCGTCAGGCAGGATTTAGTTTTGCAATGGCGAACGCCCATGAGCCGGTTATCCAGGCGGCAAAATATCGCGCAGGGTCGAACAACGAAGAGGGCGTGCTGGATATTATCGACCGCGTGTTAAAGAATGAAGCACCGTTTACGCAATAACGCCTCAGCACAGACGGCAACAAAATGATGGCATGATCTATTCATAATCCGCCTCAAATTAACCCGCTGGATTATTACCTCCAGTGAATATTCAGACGAGCGGATTATGAAGAAAAGTGTACTGATAGCGACATTGTTGCTGGGTTTTGCGGGGACAACATTTGCGCAAAGCGTTACCGTTGATGTACCAAGCGGTTATAAGGTGGTGGTAGTGCCCTCTTCCGTCAGCGTTCCGCAGGCGGTCAGCGTTACCACCGCGCCACAAACGGTGTATGTTGCTCCGGCGCCTGCCCCGGCCCCTGTCTATCGCGCACATCCTTATGCGCGACATGTTGCAAGCGTCGGTGAAGGAATGATCATCGAACACCAGATTGACGATCACCACTAAGTTTTTGCCTGGCCCGGGCAACCGGGCTTTAACCTTCCCGTGAATCCCCTACCCGTTTATCTTTCAGGAAGATAACCATCAGAATCACCCACAGTACGCCGCTTGCCAGATTGAACAGGCTGAACAAGCCGTTTCCTCCGAGCAGATAAGCGTGTTTACTCAGCTCAATACCGACGGTAAAAATCAGCATCTGCAACATACCCATGGCGGCAGAAACCGTGCCCTTACTCATTTCACTGGCAAACAGCGTCAGACGTACCAATCCCGCATTCGCCACGCCAATACCAAACGCATAGATGCTTAAACCCGCCGTCATCCATAGATACGCATGGGATGACACCACCGTGGCCGCTGCGGCAATCACCAGCCCGACGGCGATTGGCCAGCCGCCCATGATAATCAGCGAACGTACGGTTTTTCGCGAGGTCAGGCGCGCCAGTACCAGGTTACCGGCAATCAACGCGCCAAAAATCGGCACCTGCAACAGGCCATATTCGTAACTGCTGAGATGTTCACCGCTGATGATAATAATCGGGGACTGCGCAATCCACGCCAGTAACGGCAGGCTGACAAAACCCAATGCCAGCGCGCCTGCAACAAAGCGCACGTTCCTCAGCACCAGCTTATAATCTTTGCCCAGCTCTTTAATCGACAGCTTTTCACCAAGCCGGGTTGCCGTTTCCGGCATCGCGCGTTGCAGACCAAAAAAAGAGATGGCGGCCAGGGCGGCAAACAGGATAAACATCCCTTCCCACGGCAGAACATGTACCCAGGCTGCGCCGACCAACGGCCCCAGCAGGGGCGCAATCAACGCTACGTTTGCCATCAGCGCGGTAATTTTTATGCACACCGCTTCTTCAAAGGATTCCTGAATTGCGGCGTAACCCACCGCGCCAATAAAGCACAGGCTTATCCCTTGTAAAAAACGCAGGAAGGTAAATTGCTCAATATTCTGCGCAAGCAGGGTTGCAAGGCAGGTCACAATGAACCAGAGCACGCCGGTTAACATCACCGGGCGACGTCCAATTCGATCCGACAGCGGTCCTAATAACCACTGCAAAAACATGCCGCCAGCCAGATAGGCGGTCATGGATGTGGGCACCCAATCTAATCCGGCATTATATTGCTCCACCACCGCCAACATTCCGGGCTGGATCATATCGTTGCCGATATAAGTAGAGAATTCGTAAAGCACCAGACAGAGAGGGAAAAGTAATGCCTGACGCCCCAAACGGGCGCCTGAAGATAAACGGTTCTGCATGCAGTCTCTTAACTATAGAAAAATCGCGCAAAGTGTAATAAATGCGCCGTACTGGTGATAGTGAATTATGTGATTTGAAAGCAAATTGCGCACATTTTTACACTCATTTGCTCAGGAACATTTTGCGTTAAGGTTAATTTAAGTTGAGACCGCTATCATGTTCAATAAGTCTCATTAATTGTCTGAAAAATAGTCATTTAACAGACAAATAAGACAAGACCGCTTTTTATCCCGTGAAAGCAATTTTATGCTCTCCCCTCTTGGGCCTTTTTAACGATTACACTGAGTCTGGACGTTATGCTGGAAAATCTGAACAACTCACTTTTTTATCTCATCAATGCCACGCCGGACTCTGCGCAATGGATGATATCGCTTGCCATTTTTATTGCCAAAGACCTGATTAACATCGTACCGCTGTTAGCCGTTGTGCTTTGGCTTTGGGGGCCGCGGGCCCAGGTTACTCTCCAGCGCCAGTTAGTTATAAAAATGGCGATTGCGCTGATCGTCGGTCTGACGATTTCATGGCTGATGGGGCATCTGTTCCCTCACGATCGTCCGTTTGTTAACCACATAGGTTACAACTTCCTGCATCATGCGGCGGATGACTCTTTCCCGAGCGATCACGGTACGGTTATCTTTACCTTTGCACTGGCTTTCTTGTTCTGGCATCGCCTGTGGACGGGCGCTCTGCTGATGGTCGTTGCTGTGGCGATTGCCTGGTCGCGGGTCTACCTTGGCGTACACTGGCCGCTGGATATGCTGGGAGGATTACTCGCCGGGCTGATTGGCTGCCTGAGCGCTCAGATGATCTGGCAGCGGTTTGGCACGCCCCTGTACCTCGGTTTGCAAAATGGCTATCGCGCCTGCTTCGCTCTGCCCATCCGTAAAGGCTGGGTGCGTGACTAACCCACGGTAAAAAGAGTAGTATTAAGCGCGATACTGAGCACTTATTCTACTCTCCAGGGGAACTATGGAAACTCGACGCGACGAGCGTATTGGTCAATTACTGCAGGCGCTGAAACGCAGCGATAAATTACACCTCAAAGAAGCCGCGACGCTGCTGGGCGTATCTGAGATGACCATTCGTCGCGACCTGAATAATCACGATGCTCCCGTCGTCTTGCTCGGGGGCTATATTGTTCTGGAACCCCGCAGCGCCAATCACTATTTAATCAGCGATCAAAAATCCCGACTGGTTGATGAAAAGCGCCGTGCCGCCCAGATGGCGGCAAGCCTCGTGCAGGCACATCAGACTATCTTTTTCGACTGTGGTACCACCACGCCGTGGATCATTGAGGCTATCGACAATGAATTGCCTTTCACCGCAATCTGCTACTCGCTGAATACGTTTCTGGTGCTGCAGGAAAAACCGCAGTGCCGCGTCATTCTGTGTGGTGGCGAATTCCATGCCAGCAACGCAATTTTCAAACCGCTTGATTTCCAGGAAACGCTGAACAACCTGTGCCCGGATATCGCTTTTTATTCCGCAGCTGGCGTTCATATTGAGAAAGGCGCGACCTGTTTTAACCTGGAAGAGCTACCGGTGAAACACTGGGCGATGTCGATGGCGCAGCATCACGTGCTGGTGGTCGATCACAGCAAATTTGGTAAGGTGCGTACTGCGCGGATGGGTGAAGTAAAACACTTTAATACCATCGTCAGCGATAGCCGTCCTGACGAGGCGTTTGTTGAGTACGCGAAAGCGCAACGTATCAAACTGATGTATTAAGCGATACTGCCGGATGGCAATAGCGTCATCCGGCAAACGCTAAGCTTAAGAGAACCAGCCGCCAAACCACTGGTGGAATTTCATCATCACAAAGTCCCACATGCGACTAAAGAATCCCCCCTCTTCCACGGCCTCCATCACCATCAGTGGACGCTGCTCGATGGATTTCCCGTTCAACTGGAAGTCGATAGTCCCCACAACCTGGCCTTTCTTCAGCGGCGCGGTTAACTGTGGTTCGGTCAGGGTAAAGCTGGCCTTCAGGTTTTTGAGCTGACCACGCGGGATAGTCACCGAGCCCGCTTCTCCGGCGCCCAAATTAACTTCACTCTTATCACCAAACCAGACGCGCTGCGTCACGAAAGTGGCATCCGGTTTAATCGGCGTAACGGTTTCAAAGAAGCGGAAGCCCCAGGTCAGCAGCTTTTCTGACTCATTAAAACGAATGCGGTCGGTTTTCGCCCCCAACACCACGGAGATCAGCCGCATATCCCCCTGGGTCGCGGAAGCGACCAGGTTGTATCCCGCCCCAGCCGTAGTACCGGTTTTCATACCGTCCACGTTCAGGTTGGTGCTCCACAACAAACGGTTGCGGTTCGGCTGGCGGATTTTATTAAAGGTAAATTCTTTCTCTTTGTGGATAGCGTACTCTTCCGGTACATCGTGGATTAGCGCCTTCCCGAGCAGGGCCATATCACGTGCGGTACTGAACTGTCCTGCCGCATCCAGGCCATGCACGGTCTGGAAAGTGGTATTGGTCAGCCCCAGTTTTTTCGCGTAGCCGTTCATCAGACCAATGAAGGATTCCTGGCTGCCCGCAACGTAATCAGCCAGTGCGATACAGGCATCGTTACCAGACTGGATAATAACGCCTTTGTTCAGATCGGACACTGCAACCTGATCGCCGGGCTTGAGGAACATAACCGACGAACCGCGCAGGGCCGGATTACCGGTCGCCCAGGCGTCTTTGCCCACGGTGACCATGTCGTTGAGGTTAATTTTCCCGGCCTTCAGCGCCTGACCGACCACATAGCTGGTCATGATCTTGGTCAGACTAGCAGGATCCAGTTTCTCATCAGCATTACCTTCCGCCAGAACCTTACCGCTGGCGTAATCCATTAGGATCCACGCGCGCGCGTCGACGCTCGGTGGGGCCGTTGGTTGCTCCGCCGCCTGTACGCTCGGCGCCAAAAGGATTAAGAGTGCAGAACCTGCAGCAAAGCTGCGAAGTGAAGAGAAGTATTGCGTCATAAATGCCACCCGAGTATCCATTCCAAAAAACCACGTCATACCACACCGTGTTTACACAAAACCAGCCAGGCGACCCTGACCAACCCATGCAGAAAAGGTCTGATGGATGACGTGTAAAATAAGTGCGGTGAGTAATAACGCACTAACGAGCTTAAAGAAACCGTAAGTTGGTAAAGTTTTTAAAGTTTATGCAATAACACCGCGCTGCGCTGCTCCCGGCACGATTTTTTTAGACTTTGTTGCGTAAATATTAGGTTTCCCCCACCATGTGGGCTAGTCAGATGGCATCTGCAGCCATAAAGCTGCTCAATTAATTTGCGGGGTTACTATGATTACACTGTGGGGTCGCAATAACTCGACCAACGTAAAAAAAGTATTGTGGACGCTCGAGGAACTGGAACTGCCGTATAACCAAATTCTGGCGGGCGGACAGCATGGCGGTAACCGCGATGCCGACTATCTGGCACTCAACCCGAACGGACTGGTCCCGCTACTACGCGATGATGAAACGGACGTTGTTCTGTGGGAATCCAATACCATTGTCCGCTATCTGGCAGCTCAGTACGGACAAAAGCGTTTGTGGATTGACGCCCCGGCCGCGCGCGCCGTCGGTGAAAAATGGATGGACTGGGCAAACCAGACGCTAAGTCCTGCGCATCGGGTTATCTTGTTTGGCCTGGTCAGAACCCCTGCCGAGAAACGCGACATGGCGGCAATCGAGGCGGGTAGTCAGGTGTGCGATAACCTGTTTGCCATTCTGGATAACGCGCTGGCGGACCAGCCATGGTTCTCCGGGGCTGAATTTGGCACTGCCGATATCGCCGTTGCGCCGTTCATCTATAACCTGTTCAACGTTGGTCTGAGCTGGACCCCGCGCCCACATCTGGAACACTGGTATCAACAACTGACCGAACGTCCGGCGTTTCAAAAAGTCGTGATGATCCCGGTCAGCTAACTCAATCAGGGACTCACTTTCAGTAATTCCCCGTCGGACTCGTCGGTTAGTACATATAAGTACCCGTCTGGTCCGACGCGCACATCACGGATCCGCTGTCCCCTTTCCTGCAACAGACGACCCTCTTCGGTGACGGCATTCCCTTTGACGCTCAGCACGATCACTTCTTTATCTTTCAACGCGCCAATGAATAACTTCTGCCGCCACTGTGGGAAGGTATCGCTATTATAAAAAGCCATTCCGCTGACCGCCGGTGACTTTTCCCAGTAAAAGATGGGTTGCTCTGTTCCAGCAACAATTGGGCCTTTTGCTTCGGGAATTTTAAGACCACTGTAGTTAACGCCCCAGGTCGCAAGCGGCCAGCCGTAGTTTTTCCCTTTCTCCGGGATATTGATTTCATCGCCCCCGCGTGGACCATGCTCATTGAGCCACAGCGTATCGCTCCAGGGATTCATCGCCATCCCCTGCGGGTTGCGGATACCATATGACCAAATCTCTGCCCGCGCTCCTGCCCTCTTCACAAACGGATTATCCGGCGGAATTTTTCCCTCATCGGTCAGTCGTACGACCTTGCCCTGCAGCTTATCCAGATCCTGTGCGGTAGAACGTTGATTGTTTTCACCAAGGCCAATAAACAGATAACCGTTGCCATCAAAAACCATACGTCCGCCAAAATGGTTTCCGCTGGAGAGCTTCGGCTGTTGGCGAAAAATGGTCTGGAACCCTTGCAGATGTTTGAGATCGTCGCTCAGTCGTCCGTAACCAACCGCTGTCCCGGCGTTACCTTCACCGTCAGCTTCAGCAAAGCTAAGCCACACCCGGCGGGATTGTTTAAAATCCGGTGCTAATGCCACATCAAGCAATCCCCCCTGACCATTCGCCCAGACTTTGGGTACGCCGGTCAGCGGGTCGGAAAGCCCCTTCCCTGACTGCCAAAGTCGAAGCTGGCCGCCTTTAAGCGTAATGAGCATACCGCGATTGTCGGGTAAAAACGCCAGCGACCACGGATGATCGAGTTTCGTTTGCAGCACTTCCACCTCTACCGCGACGGCATAAGAGGAAAATAGCGCGAGTGGGACAGCACAGAGAAAGAGTCGACGCATAACACCTCCTTAATGGCTCTGCATAAAGCGTAGCCAGCAAGGGGAATTATCCCGCCACATTTACATAATCTTAACGAAAAGGGGGAGCGCCCTCCCCCTGATTCAGACGTGTTCCAGCGTTGGATAAGATTGCAAACACTGGATACTTAGCGTCAGCGTTGTCAGGCAGTTTTCCAGTTTCTCTGCGTTAACGGCGATAAAAGTTGGACAATCGTGATGTCCACTCATAAGACAAACAGCGGCGGCGGCTAACGCCCCTTCAGCACGATGAAGGGCATTCCACTCTTCCTGATCAAGATGCATACCGTGAAGCTGTGATTGCTCGTGCAATTCGCGATTCAGTGCAAAAAAATTATCACGCAGACGATCGCTCTCGCTGACTGACATGTAGCCTTTCGCTTTTCTCAACAGCAGATAAGCGGCAAGTTCGACACGGGCGTTTATCAATTTGTTGAGAAGATCGGTTCTCAGTCTGTCAACAACCATACTTTGTTCCTCCTCTTTCCAACTATGGTGCAACTTAATAGTATGGTCATTTTTTGAACAAAGTCGTGTCCAGGATCAATCCATCACCGAAAATTAACACAATTTACAAATAATCTTTAATTCCACGCCGGGCGTGGCGACTGATGGTATGAGATTGCGATACAATTTTTATTCAGAACTCTGTAGAATCCGTGCCCTGAATATTCCAATAACTGAACAATTTTTACGCTATGAGCAATGTAACCCACCAGCCGAAAATCGGCTTTGTCTCCCTCGGCTGCCCGAAAAACCTCGTCGATTCTGAACGCATCCTGACCGAACTTCGTACCGAAGGCTATGATGTTGTGCCAAGCTACGACGACGCGGATATGGTTATCGTTAACACCTGTGGCTTTATCGACAGCGCGGTTCAGGAGTCGCTGGAAGCAATCGGCGAAGCGCTGAACGAAAACGGCAAGGTGATCGTCACCGGCTGTCTGGGCGCGAAAGTCGATCAGATCCGTGAAGTCCACCCGAAGGTGCTGGAAATCACCGGGCCGCATAGCTACGAACAGGTTCTGGAGCACGTTCACCACTATGTGCCCAAACCAAAGCACAACCCGTTCCTGAGCCTGGTTCCTGAACAGGGCGTCAAGCTCACTCCGCGTCATTACGCCTATCTGAAAATTTCTGAAGGCTGCAACCACCGCTGCACGTTCTGCATTATTCCGTCAATGCGTGGCGATCTGGTGAGCCGTCCGATTGGCGATGTCCTCAGCGAAGCCAAACGTCTGGTGGATGCGGGCGTGAAAGAGATACTGGTCATTTCTCAGGATACCTCCGCGTACGGCGTGGATGTGAAGCATCGCACCGGTTTCCATAACGGCGAGCCGGTCAAAACCAGCATGGTTGATCTGTGCGAGCAGTTATCAAAACTGGGGATCTGGACTCGTCTGCATTACGTCTATCCCTATCCGCACGTTGATGACGTGATCCCACTGATGGCGGAAGGGAAAATCCTGCCGTATCTGGACATCCCGCTACAACATGCCAGCCCGCGTATTCTTAAGCTGATGAAACGCCCAGGCTCCGTGGACAGACAACTGGCACGCATCAAGCAGTGGCGTGAAATCTGCCCTGAACTGACGCTGCGCTCAACCTTCATTGTCGGTTTCCCGGGTGAAACGGAAGAAGACTTCCAGATGCTGCTCGACTTCCTGAAGGAAGCGCGTCTGGACCGCGTGGGCTGCTTTAAATACAGCCCGGTAGAAGGCGCTGGCGCCAATGACCTGCCGGACCAAATCCCGGAAGAGGTGAAAGAGGAACGCTGGAACCGCTTTATGCAATTGCAACAGCAAATCTCCGCTGAACGTTTGCAGGAGAAAGTGGGCCGCGAAATTCTGGTTATCGTTGATGAAGTTGACGAAGAAGGCGCGATTGGACGCAGCATGGCTGACGCCCCGGAAATCGACGGCGCGGTATACCTGAATGGCGAAACCAAGGTGAAACCTGGCGATATCATCCGCGTGAAGGTCGAAAACGCTGATGAATACGATCTGTGGGGCACCCGCGTTTAAATAAGCGCAACCCAACTGTAGGCCGGATAAGCGTTACGTCTTATCCGGCCCTGTGATTTATCCTTTAATTTTCGGGTCCAGCGCGTCGCGCAGACCATCTCCGAGTAAGTTAAACGCCAGCACCGTCAGGAATATCGCCACCGCCGGGAAAATCGCCACGTGCGGCGCGATCACCATATCAGCGCGGGCTTCATTGAGCATTGCCCCCCACTCCGGGGTTGGCGGCTGCGCACCCAATCCCAGAAATGACAGGCTCGCGGCAGAGATAATCGACGTGCCAATTCGCATGGTAAAAAAGACCACGATCGATGAAACCGTACCCGGCAGGATATGGTTGAAGATGATGGTCGCATCGCTGGCGCCGATACTGCGCGCGGATTCAATAAAGGTCTGCTGCTTTAGCACCAGCGTATTTGCGCGCACCAGCCGCGCGAAGGCCGGAATGGAGAAAATGGCCACGGCAATAATCACGTTTGCAATGCCGCTGCCCAGAACGGCGACCACGGCTATCGCCAGCAAAATACCCGGAAAGGCAAACAGCACATCGCAGATACGCATAATCAGTCGATCCCACCAGCCTTCGTAGTATCCCGCCAGCAGACCCAGCACGGTGCCAATCGCTGCGCCAATAAATACGGCAAAGACCCCCGCCGCCAGCGAGATTTGCGCCCCCACCAGCACGCGGCTAAAAATATCCCGCCCCAGCGAGTCAACGCCGAACCAGTGCAGCATCGATGGTCCGTCATTCAGACGGTCATAATCGAAGTAATTCTCGGCATCAAATGGCGTTAACCAGCGAGCAAAAATCGCCAACATTATCAGCAGCACGACAAATAACCCCGCTAACATCGCCATGCGCTGGCGACGGAAACGACGCCAGAATTCATGCCACGGCGTGCGTATCTGCTCAGGCTTAACAAGGGGCATCGCATTTAAAATCGCCTGTCGGCGCCAGTTAAAAAATCGCATCCTTACTTGTACCTGATAGCCGGATTAATGGCGGCATAGAGCACATCCACCACTAAGTTAATAAGAATAAACTCCAGAGAAAACAACAGCACCTCGGCCTGAATCACCGGATAGTCGCGCATTTCGACTGAGTCCACCAACAGCCGCCCAAGCCCTGGCCAGTTAAACACCTTCTCAACCACAATTGAGCCGCCAAGCAAAAAGCCAAACTGTAGCCCCATCATGGTGACCACCGGGATCATCGCATTACGCAAACCATGTTTTAACACCACCCAGGTTTCACTCACCCCTTTGGCCCGCGCGGTACGCATATAGTCTTCACTGAGCACATCGACAAACGAAGCGCGGGTAAACCGAGCTAACACCGCAGCCACCGCCGCACCCAGGGTAATAGACGGGAGGATATAGTGCCGCCAGGTATCAGCGCCAACGGTGGGCAACCAGCCAAGCTCAACGGAGAATATCTGCATGAGCAGCATGCCGAGCGCAAACGCCGGGAAAGAGATCCCGGTGACGGCGAGCGTCATACTCAATCTGTCCGGCCAACGATTACGCCATACAGCAGCAATAATCCCTGCCGTCATGCCGAATAACACCGCCCACGCCATGCTGGCAATGGTCAGCCAGAGCGATGGCATAAAACGACTGGCTATCTCTTCGGAAACCGGGCGACGAGAAACCATTGAGGTTCCAAAATCGCCTTGCAACACGTTAGTAATGTAATGCCAGAACTGAATATGCAGCGGCTGGTCCAGACCCAACTGCTGACGCACCAGTTCGATAACCTCAGCGTCAGCCTCCGGTCCGGCAATCAGCCGGGCCGGATCGCCGGGTAGCAGGTGAACAAATAAAAATACCAGCACCGCTACAATCAACAGAGTTGGAATCAACCCCAGCAGGCGCTTGAAAACATAGTTAAGCATCACACTCCCTTCGCCGGCCCCTGCGTGGCGGGGCCGGATGAATAGCTTATTTTAAATCCGCATCATCAAAGCTAAATCCGGTATCCGGCATGATCCAGAACCCGGTCAATCTGGTGTTGTGCGCCGAAATCAGTTGTTCCACTACCAGTGGGATCCACGGCGACTCTTTCCAGATAATATCCTGCGCATCCTTGTACAGCTTCGCTTTCTGGGCCGGATCGTTGGTTTGCAACGCTGCTGCTAAATCACTGTCCACCTGCTTATTGCTGTAGAACGCCGTATTAAACAGCGTTGGCGGCCAGTTTTGAGATGCAAACAGCGGTGACAGCGCCCAGTCTGCTTCACCCGTAGAGGCAGACCAGCCGGTGTAGAACATGCGTACCCCGCTCTCTTTCTGCGCTTTACCTTCGACTTGCGCCGCGCGCTGACCGGCATCCATCGCCGTCACCTGAGCCTTAACGCCCACCTGCGCCAGTTGCTGCTGGGTAAATTGCAGCACTTTTTGCGCAGTACTATGGTTATGAGAAGACCATAGCGTGGTGGTAAAACCGTTCGGATAACCCGCTTCTTTCAGCAGTTCGCGCGCTTTTGCCGGGTCGTATGGCCATGGCGTATAGCTTTGCGCATAGGCGATCGACGGTGGGAGAACGCCGGTTGCTGGCGTCGCGTAACCGGCAAACGCCACTTTCACCAGCGCCTGACGGTTGATGGCATAATTCAGCGCTTCACGCACCTTCGGGTTATCGAACGGTTTTTGCGTGACGTTCATGCTGATGTAACGCTGCATAATAGACGGACTGGCCACCAGTTCCAGGTTTTTATTCTTCGCCAGTAGCGCCGCCTGCTCGTAAGGGATCGGGAAGGCAAACTGCGCTTCCCCGGTCTGCAGCATTGCCGCACGCGTGTTGTTGTCGGTCACCGGACGCCAGGTAATCGTATCCAGCTTTGGCAGCCCTTGCTGCCAGTAACCCGCGAACTTCTTAACCTTTACAAAATCCGTCTGATTCCAGGTCTCAAGCTGATACGGCCCGGTCCCCACGGGATGAAAACCGATCTCCTTGCCGTATTTCTCCAGCGCGGCGGGAGAGATCATCGCCGTAGCCGGGTGCGCCAGAATATTGATAAATGCAGAGAACGGCTGCTTCAGCGTTATCTTCACCGTCGACGGATCCACGACCTCGGTTTTATCGATATTCTTATACAGGTTGTAGCGTTTCAGATGGTTTTCCGGGTTGCTGGCCCGGTCGAGGTTAGCTTTAACCGCATCGGCGTTGAAGTCGGTGCCGTCCTGAAACTTCACACCCTGTCGCAGCTTAAGGGTATAAGTCAGGCCATCATCAGAAACCGTATAACTCTCCGCCAGCACATTTTTCAGCTTCATCTCTTTATCAAGGCCAAACAGCCCCTGGTAAAACGACTTCGCTACCGCCTGCGACAACGTGTCGTTTGCGTCGTAGGGATCGAGGGTGGTGAAATTGGATCCTACCGCCACTACTACATCTTTGGCGGCCCAGCCAGGTGTGGCGGCCAGCGCAGAGGCCACTCCCACAGCAACCAGCCATTTTCGAGCAACAATTTTTGTCATGTTATTCTCCTTAAACCCTGCCTGCCTGTTATAAACGCGAAAGCGCATTTTCTGGTTGCGGACGCGCAACATAATGCCCCGGGCCAACTTGCTGGAGTGAAACGGGGGAAATCTCTTCACCGCGTTTGCGGATATTACTGGGGATATCATCCGACAGCAGCACGCGCTGGGGCCGGTGATGTGAGGGATCGGCGACCGGGACTGCCGCCATCAGTTTGCGGGTGTACGGATGCTGCGGATTTTCAAACACCGCGCGTCGGGTGCCGATCTCGACGATTTGCCCAAGGTACATCACCGCCACCCGATGACTGATCCGCTCCACCACCGCCATATCGTGGGAAATAAACAGGTACGCAATCCCCATTTCTCGTTGGAGGTCGAGCAACAGGTTGATAATTTGCCCGCGAATTGAGACATCCAGCGCCGAAACTGACTCATCGGCAATAATCACCTTGGGATTGAGCGCCAGCGCCCGGGCAATACAGATCCGCTGACGCTGCCCACCGGAAAACTCATGCGGATAGCGCCAGGCATGCTCAGGGAGCAATCCTACGCGTTCCAGCAGCCATGCAACCCGTTTTGCCGCCGCATCGCCTTGCAGTAGCCCATGCACCCGCAGCGGTTCTAAAATGGAATATCCCACGGTCTGACGCGGATCGAGCGAAGCATAGGGGTCCTGAAAGATAAATTGAATATCCCGACGCAGCGGCTGTAGCTTACTGGCGGCCAGGGTATCGATACGCTGTCCGTTGAAAACAATCTCCCCGCGTTGAGACTCGACCAGACGTAGCAGCGCCCGACCGGTGGTAGATTTCCCGCAGCCTGACTCCCCCACCAGCGAGAGCGTCTCTCCGGGCCACAGGTCAAAGCTAACGTTTTCCACCGCATGCACCTCGCGGGTCACCCGATTAAGAATGCCGCTGCGCAGCGGAAAACGCGTCACCAGATTACGTACCTGCAAAATAGGCTCGCCTTCAACCACGGTATCCTGTTCAGTCTGTGGTTCTACATGGCTGGGATCGTGTAACGAAATGAGTGGAAACCGGCGCGGGTACGCTTGTCCAGTCATCGCCCCAAGCTGCGGCACGGCTGCCAGCAGCGCTTTGGTGTAAGGATGCTGGGGAGCGTGAAAAATCTGCTCAACGCTGCCGGTTTCTACCGCCTCGCCCTGATACATCACCAGCACGCGATCGGCAATATCCGCTACGACGCCCATATCGTGGGTAATAAAGATCACTCCCATCGACATATCCTGCTGCAGCACTTTTATCAGTTGCAGGATCTGTGCCTGAATAGTGACATCCAGCGCGGTAGTCGGTTCATCGGCAATTAAAACCGCAGGGCGACACGATAGCGCCATGGCGATCATTACCCGCTGGCGCATGCCGCCAGAAAGCTGGTGCGGATAGCGCGATAAAATAGCCTTCGCCTCAGGAATACGCACCTGGTCGAGCATCCGTTTCGCTTCCACCATCGCCTCTTCGTGGCTGGCCCCCTGATGCAAACGGATTGACTCAGCAATCTGCTCACCCACGGTAAATACCGGATTAAGCGATGTCATGGGCTCCTGGAAGATCATGGCGATATCTGCGCCACGCACGTGACGCATCCGCGACGCGCTCTGTTCACCCAGCTCAATAACCTGTCGGTTACGGCGTCGAAGGAGCATTTCATCGCAGCTCACCTCGCCGCCTGACTGTTCAATCAAACGCATCAGCGACAAGGCTGTTACCGACTTTCCTGAACCGGATTCACCCACTATCGCCAGCGTTTCACCACGCTTCAGGCGAAATGACAGATTACGCACCGCACTGATGCGCTGTTGCTCCTGTTCAAAGGCAATGTTCAGGTTGCTGACTGCCAGCACGTCGCAGGCGTCAAGCTCATCACTGTGTGGCAACGGTATCTCCTTTTTCCCGATAAATACCGGTGGTTGGCGTATCGCCTGCATATCCCCAGGCACGGTACATGCCTTCGCTGTTAAACGGCAAGGCGACGTTGCCCTCGTGATCGACGGCAATTAAACCGCCGCTACCGCCGAGCGCCGGTAATTTTTCCATTACTACGCGTTCGCACGCCTCCGATAAACTCAGGCCGCCATAGTCCATCAACGCCGCAATGTCATAGGCCGCCAGCGCACGAATAAAGACTTCACCGGTTCCGGTGCAGGAAACGGCCACACTTGCGTTATTGGCATAACAGCCAGCGCCGACCAGCGGACTGTCACCTACCCGACCCGGTAATTTGTTGGTCATCCCGCCGGTCGATGTTGCCGCCGCCAGATTGCCAAACATATCCAGCGCGACCGCACCCACAGTACCCATTTTGTTGTTTTCATCCAGCGGGGTCGCGCTATGATCCAGCACCGTTTCACCCGCCGATTGCGCTGCCAGCAGTTGAGCGTAGCGTTCTGGCGTCGAGAAAATATCCGCCGAAACGCGCTCCATACCCTGCGCAATGGCAAAGTTTTCAGCCCCTTCACCTATCATCATGACGTGGGGGCTGTGCTCCATCACCAGGCGAGCCGCGAGAATTGGATTGCGCAGATGGCTAACCCCGGCGACGGCTCCCGCGTTTAGCGTATTACCGTCCATCACACAGGCGTCCAGTTCATGGGTTTCATCACGGGTATACACCGCGCCAATTCCGGCATTAAACAACGGACACTCCTCCAACAAACGCACGGCTTCGGTGACCACATCCAGTGCGCTACGACCGTCTTCAAGCATCCGTTGGCCGGTTTCAACGATATCCGACAGCGCTTGTATATAACGCAATTCTTGCTCCTGGCTCAGTAACGCGCGGGTGATAGCCCCTGCGCCGCCGTGAATTGCAATGACTGCTTTACCCATTTTATTCGTCCATTAGGTGGCGGGTACCGGGGGGTTATAAATATCAGAATTTCGGTGACTTATTGATTCGATTTTTGAATATAGAAAGATGCAGACGTCATGTAAAGGTAAAGGCCTGCACCTCACACCCCGTCTCATCAGGTCATTCAGATGTGTTTAACGGAAAGGAGATCTCCCGACGTTGGTGCTAAATTATTCAAGCCGATCGGTAATCTGTTTTTTTGCATAAAACACAAAGCGTTCTACAGACGGCATACACGCTGCCCAGTTATGTTTGGTTAACCCCAGATATTCGGCACGCGCCGCTTGCAGCAAATCAGCATGCTCAGCGGGTAATTGCGGCAGAAGCCAGGATGCGGCCTCATCTTTAGCGACAATATTACCCGTAACCACGCTATACCAGATACGTGCCAGAGCAAGGATGATATTACGCTCGTCCCCCTCTAAATCAGCCGGTTTCTGCCACATCTCAAGGATATGCCGAAATGTTTGCAATACATCGCTAAACGGAATGACGTTAAATAACGTCTCAGCCGGTTCACCGAACAGCGGTACGCTGGCGCGCCGGGCCTGGGTCAGCAGAATAGAAAGATCAGCATCCACCATTGCCGGTTCAAACACGCCAGCGCGAATATCATCACGCAGCCATTCGCCAAACTGCATTTCTCTCGCCGGTGGAAATCGCCACGGCACGATCTGCGAGTGCAGAACAACGGTCACTTCCAACGCACGATATGGCCCGGAGGTGCCGGGAGGCGCTGAAATGGTCAGCAAATCCTGCATCAGTTTTTTTCTTTGTCGGGCATTTATGGGTTCACGCAGGGTGACCAATAAATCAATGTCGCTTTGGGGTTTTAAGCCGCCTTCAACCGCAGAGCCATACAAATGAAGGGCAATGAGATTCCCCTCGAAAATCTGACGGATGCACGCACTGGCGGCCTCCACCTGTCGTCGAATTGCGTCTGGAATAATATTGGCCATTTAGCCCCCTGGGAAAAAAGAGCGGAAATATTGAGTCTATACTGCATTCTTCCTGCAGCGCTATCCCTGGCACAAAACCTTTACCAGATCTGATTCTAAGTCTGAGGTAGCATACTGCCCGCGTCCATTTTCTGACATAATGAGCAGATTCGATTTTGCCCCGCAGGAGTCTTCTCATGGAATTTACCGCCGGACTGATGCCGCTTGAAACGGCTCTCTCTCAGATGCTTTCGCGTATTACCCCGCTCACCGCCGTCGAAACGCTGCCGCTGGTTCAATGCTTTGGCCGCATTCTGGCCACCGACGTTGTCTCCCCCATTGATGTACCGGGATTCGATAACTCAGCAATGGATGGCTATGCGGTACGATTAGCCGATTTACAATCTGATCAGCCGCTTGCGGTGGCGGGTAAAGCCTTTGCCGGTCAGCCTTTCCATGGCGAGTGGCCTGCGGGAACCTGCATCCGTATTATGACCGGCGCCCCGGTACCTGCTGGTTGTGAAGCGGTGGTGATGCAGGAGCAAACGGAACAAACTGACGACGGGGTGCGTTTTACCGCCGAAGTCCGCCGCGGGCAAAATATTCGTCTGCGCGGTGAAGATATTGCAAACGGCGCGGTGGTGTTTCCCGCCGGGACTCGGCTGACAACCGCCGAGCTTCCCGTTTTGGCTTCGCTCGGTGTTGCCGATGCTCCCGTAGTGCGCAAAGTCCGCGTGGCGCTGTTCTCCACCGGTGATGAACTGCAGTTGCCTGGTCAGCCGCTGGGAGACGGGCAGATTTATGACACTAACCGTCTGACCGTTCACCTGATGCTGCAACAGTTAGGCTGCGAAGTGATCAACCTGGGGATTATTCGCGACGATCCCAACGCGCTGCGTGCCGCGTTTATCGAAGCCGACAGCCAGGCCGATGTCGTCATCAGCTCCGGCGGCGTTTCAGTAGGCGAAGCGGATTACACTAAAACTATTCTGGAAGAGCTGGGAGAAATTGCCTTCTGGAAGCTGGCCATCAAACCGGGCAAACCGTTCGCGTTTGGCAAACTGAGCAACAGCTGGTTTTGCGGTCTGCCGGGTAATCCAGTGTCTGCGGCCCTCACCTTTTATCAACTGGTACAACCGCTCCTGGCGAAACTCAGCGGCAACACCGCCTGTGGACTGCCGCCTCGCCAGCGCGTGCGCACCGCCTCACGCCTGAAGAAAACACCTGGCCGTCTGGATTTTCAGCGCGGCGTATTGCAGCGTACCGCTGAAGGCGAACTGGAAGTCACCACGACCGGGCACCAGGGCTCGCATATTTTTAGCTCTTTTAGCCAGGGTAACTGTTTTATCGTGCTGGAGCGCGATCGCGGTAACGTCGAAGCCGGCGAATGGGTTGAGGTCGAGCCGTTTAACGCACTGTTTGGAGGCCTGTAATGGCAGAACTCAGCGACCAGGAGATGATGCGCTATAACCGGCAAATCATTCTGCGCGGCTTCGATTTCGAAGGTCAGGAAGCGCTCAAGGACGCGCGGGTACTGGTCGTTGGTGTGGGGGGACTGGGATGCGCAGCAACTCAGTACCTTGCAGGCGCTGGCGTCGGGCATTTAACCTTGCTCGACTTTGACACGGTCTCCGTGTCGAACCTCCAGCGCCAGACGCTGCACAGCGATGCGACCGTTGGACAGCCAAAAGTGCTATCCGCCCGCGACGCACTGGCGCGGATTAACCCTTATATCGCCATTACGCCGGTGAATGCGCTGCTGGACGAGAGCGAGATTCACACGCTTATTACCGAACACGATTTGGTGCTGGACTGTACGGATAATGTCAGCATCCGCAATCAGTTGAATGCCGGATGCTTCGCCGCCAGGATTCCGCTGGTTTCCGGTGCGGCAATTCGCATGGAAGGACAAATTACCGTATTTACCTACCAGGAAGGAGAGCCCTGCTACCGTTGCCTGAGCCGTCTGTTCGGTGAAAACGCCCTGACCTGCGTAGAGGCCGGAGTGATGGCCCCGCTGATCGGCGTGATCGGCTCGTTACAGGCGATGGAAGCCATTAAGCTGCTGGCTAACTACGGTAAACCGGCGTCAGGAAAAATCGTCATGTACGACGCCATGACCTGCCAGTTTCGCGAAATGAAGCTGATGCGCAATCCCACCTGTGAGGTCTGCGGGAGTTAGCAGAGAAATCGTCGGCACCGCACTATTGCCAGAGGGCGATGCTAATGCCTCCAATCAGGCCTACAACAGCGCATTGTGTAGGCCGGATAAGGTGTCAACCGCCATCCGGCAAAACAGACTTACAGAGAAGTGCGTCCAAATGCGCTCTGCCAGTCGTGTTCGAACTTCGCTACGGCAGCATCAACGGCCGGAGAGCTAATCATCTGCTGAGCGACATCCAGCGGCAGCGTGATGGACTCGCAGCCTGCCAGCAGGCAATCCAGCGCCTGACGCGGCGTTTTAAAACTGGCGGCCAGTACTTTGGCGTGCGGGGCATGCATTTTCAGTAAGGTCTGCAGATCGGTCACCGTCTGAATGCCGTCCCCCCCCTGCGCATCCACACGGTTAACGTATGGCGCAACGTATTCGGCCCCCGCAAGCGCAGCTAATAGCCCTTGAGCAGCGCCGTATACCGCGGTACCCAACGTCGGGATCCCTTCTTCTTTCAGCAATTTAATGGCCGTCAGACCTTCTGCCGTGACCGGCACTTTGACCACGATATCCGCAATGATTGCCCGCAGCTTACGCGCATCGCTGACCATGCCTTCGGCGGTGGTCGCCATTACCTGAGCAAACAGGCGTCCTTGCCCTCCCATCGCTTCCTGCAGTTGCGGCAGTAACACGTCCAGCGTCTGCTTACCTGCCGCCACAATGCTTGGGTTAGTGGTCACCCCTGCCAGCGGAAAAACCCGCGCCAGAGCTTTTACCGCGTCAACGTCAGACGTATCTAAATAGAGTTCCATAACCTTTCCTCAAACGAATAATTAGCATGAATAAAAGGTAGCACGGCGAAACCTCACGGTTAGTTGACGTACGTCAATATAACTTTCATTCGAAAGTAATTTAATCTTTATACGAAAGACGAGAGGCCGCTTATGATTTTCAATATCCAGCGCTATTCCACACATGATGGTCCCGGTATCCGTACTGTGGTGTTCCTTAAGGGATGCTCACTGGGCTGTCGGTGGTGCCAGAATCCGGAAAGCCGCGCCCGCACGCAGGATCTGCTCTATGACGCACGTTTGTGCCTCGACGGTTGCGATCTCTGTGCTCAGGCCGCACCGAAGGTGATTGAACGCGCGCTGAGCGGATTGCTGATTCATCGCGAAAAACTGACCGATGATGCGCTCACGGCGCTGACCCACTGCTGTCCAACCCAGGCGCTGACCGTCTGCGGAGAGGAAAAAAGCGTGGACGACATCATGGCGACCGTAGTGCGTGATAAACCGTTTTACGATCGCAGCGGCGGGGGTCTCACCCTGTCTGGCGGTGAACCCTTTATGCAGCCAGAACTGGCGGCAGCGCTGCTCAAAGCCAGCCACGATGCAGGTATTCATACAGCGGTTGAAACCTGTCTGCATGTCCCGTGGAAGTATATTGAACCGTCATTACCTGACGTCGACCTGTTCCTGGCCGATTTAAAACATGTCGCCGACGCGCCGTTTAAACAGTGGACCGATGGCAGCGCCTCTCGCGTACTGGAAAATCTGAAAAAACTGGCCGCCGCCGGTAAAAAAATGGTTATCCGCGTCCCCCTGATTCAGGGGTTCAACGCTGACGAAGCCGCTATTCAGGCCATTACCGATTTTGCTGCCGACGAGCTTCACGTCGATGAGATCCATTTATTGCCCTACCACACGTTGGGCATCAACAAATACCACTTACTCAGTCAACCCTACAACGCACCGGATAAACCGCTTGATGCGCCTGCGCTGCTCGAATTTGCCCAGCAGTACGCCAGCCTGAAAGGTTTAACCGCGACCCTACGAGGATAATCGCCATGACCACTCTGAAACTGGACACACTCAGCGACCGTATCAAAGCGCATAAAACGGCCCTGATCCACATCGTGAAGCCGCCGGTTTGTACCGAGCGCGCCCAGCACTATACCGAGATGTACCAACAGCATCTGGATAAACCTATTCCGGTTCGCCGCGCGCTGGCGCTGGCCCATCATCTGGCGGAACGCACCATCTGGATCAAGCATGACGAACTGATCATTGGTAACCAGGCAAGCGAAGTGCGTGCCGCGCCAATCTTCCCGGAATACACCGTGTCGTGGATTGAAAAAGAGATCGATGACCTCGCCGACAGGCCGGGCGCGGGCTTTGCGGTAAGCGAAGAGAACAAACGCGTATTGCACGAGGTGTGTCCATGGTGGCGTGGTCAGACCGTGCAGGATCGCTGCTACGGGATGTTTACTGACGAGCAGAAAGGGCTGCTGGAAACCGGCATTATCAAAGCCGAAGGTAACATGACCTCCGGTGACGCACACCTGGCGGTAAACTTCCCGCTGCTGCTGGAAAAAGGTCTCGACGGCCTGCGCCACAAAGTTGATGAACGTCGTTCCCGCATCAATCTGACATGTCTGGAAGACCTCCATGGCGATCAGTTTCTGAAAGCGATTGATATCGTGCTGGAGGCCGTCAGTCTGCACATTGAGCGCTTTGCCGCGCTGGCACGTAAAATGGCGGCCACGGAAACTCGCGCCAGTCGTCGTGATGAACTGCTGACCATGGCGGACAACTGCGATGTTATCGCCCATGAGCCGCCAAAAACGTTCTGGCAAGCGCTACAGTTGTGCTATTTCATCCAGTTGATCCTGCAAATTGAATCAAATGGTCACTCGGTGTCGTTTGGTCGCATGGATCAGTACCTCTATCCGTTCTACCGTCGTGACGTAGAACTGAACCAAAGCCTCGATCGTGAGCACGCCATTGAGCTGCTGCACAGCTGCTGGCTGAAACTGCTGGAAGTGAACAAAATCCGCTCCGGCTCCCATTCGAAAGCCTCGGCGGGTAGCCCGCTGTATCAGAACGTGACCATTGGTGGCCAAAACCTGGTTAACGGTCAGGCAATGGATGCCGTCAATCCGCTCTCCTACGCTATTCTGGAATCCTGCGGTCGCCTGCGTTCTACTCAGCCAAACCTGAGCGTGCGTTATCATGCAGGGATGAGTAATGATTTCCTGGATGCCTGTGTACAGGTGATCCGCTGCGGCTTCGGGATGCCTGCCTTTAATAACGACGAAATCGTCATACCTGAATTCATTAAGCTTGGCATTGAACCGCAGGACGCCTATGACTATGCGGCCATTGGTTGCATCGAAACCGCTGTTGGCGGCAAATGGGGCTACCGCTGTACCGGTATGAGCTTTATTAACTTTGCCCGCGTGATGCTGGCAGCGCTGGAAGGTGGTCGCGATGCCACCAGCGGTAAAGTATTTCTGCCACAGGAAAAAGCGCTCTCGGCTGGTAACTTCAACAATTTCGACGAAGTGATGGATGCCTGGGATGCGCAGATTCGCTACTACACGCGTAAATCTATCGAAATTGAGTATGTCGTCGACACCATGCTGGAAGAGAACGTACACGATATTCTGTGCTCTGCGCTGGTAGATGACTGTATTGAACGCGCGAAAAGCATTAAGCAAGGCGGCGCGAAATACGACTGGGTATCGGGTTTGCAGGTGGGTATTGCCAACCTCGGCAACAGCCTGGCTGCGGTGAAGAAACTGGTCTTTGAACAAGGCGCTATCGGTCAGCAACAGCTGGCCGCCGCGCTGGCCGACGATTTTGACGGTCTGAGCCACGAACAATTACGCCAGCGGCTGATCAACGGCGCACCGAAATACGGCAACGATGACGATAGCGTTGATACGCTGCTGGCCCGCGCTTATCAGACCTATATCAATGAGTTGAAACAGTATCATAATCCACGTTACGGACGTGGCCCGGTTGGCGGCAATTACTACGCGGGTACCTCATCGATCTCCGCAAACGTACCGTTTGGCGCGGCAACGATGGCCACACCGGATGGTCGTAAGGCGCATACTCCACTGGCAGAAGGCGCAAGCCCGGCTTCCGGAACGGACCATCTCGGCCCAACAGCGGTAATTGGCTCGGTGGGTAAACTGCCGACCGGTTCAATCCTCGGCGGCGTGTTGTTAAACCAGAAGCTGAACCCGGCCACGCTGGAGAATGAATCCGATAAGCAAAAGCTGATGATCCTGCTGCGTACCTTCTTTGAAGAGCACAAAGGCTGGCATATTCAGTACAACATTGTCTCCCGTGAAACGCTGCTGGAAGCCAAAAAGCACCCGGATCAGTATCGTGACCTGGTGGTCCGTGTAGCAGGTTATTCGGCCTTCTTCACCGCGCTGTCTCCAGATGCGCAGGACGATATCATCGCACGTACTGAACATATGCTGTAATCCCCCTTACCCGGCGGCATTTCGCTTGCCGGGTATTCTTCTTTCGAATGAAATAAATTTGTGCTTTAGCTCACATTGTTATTAAAATGTTTCTGGTCGCAGTTATGAGCCAGGAGCAAGTATGACCATCAAAGTTATCGTCAGCGATATGGACGGAACTTTTCTCGACGACGCCAAAAAATACGATCATGCACGTTTTATGGCGCAGTATCAGGAACTGAAAAAACGAGATATTGAATTTGTCGTAGCCAGCGGCAATCAGTATTACCAACTGATCTCCTTTTTCCCGGAACTCAAAAATGAGATCTCTTTTGTTGCCGAGAACGGGGCGTTAGTCTTTGAACATGGCAAACAGCTGTTTCACGGTGAGCTGACCCGCCACGAATCCCGCATTGTCATTGGCGAACTGCTCAAAGATACGCATCTCAACTTTGTGGCTTGTGGCCTGCAAAGCGCCTACGTTAGCGAAAATGCCCCCGAGTCCTTTGTCGCATTGATGTCAAAACACTACCATCGCCTGAAACCCGTGAAGGATTATCAGGACATCGATGATGTGCTGTTCAAGTTCTCGCTGAATTTACCGGACCAACAAATCCCATTAGTGATCGATCACCTTCATTCTGCCCTTGACGGTATAATGAAGCCCGTCACCAGCGGCTTTGGGTTTATCGACCTGATCATTCCAGGTTTGCATAAAGCCAACGGAATCAGCCGTCTGCTAAAGCGCTGGAACCTGTCCCCGCAAAACGTGGTCGCCATTGGCGATAGCGGCAACGACGCAGAAATGCTGAAAATGGCGCGCTACTCTTTCGCCATGGCCAATGCGGCAGAGAGTATCAAATCGATTGCCCGCTATCAGACCGACGACAATAACCATCAGGGCGTGCTGAACGTGATTCAGGCGGTGCTGGATAACACTTCCCCTTTTAATTGCTAATCCTGCCCAACCGGGGTATCCCCTTGCCCCGGTTTCCACGCTTTTTCATGTTTCTCACACCATCAAATTTTAAACTTGCGTTAACTAAATTTTAACTTATATTATCACCTGTAAGTTAAATTAGTTTCGAATGAAAGTTAATGCGAGGTGGATATGGCTTTTACTTTTACCAGCGACACGTTGCCCACCGATCACAAAGCGGCAATCCGGCAGATGAAAAAGCAATTGCGTGAACAGCTTGGAGATGTTCAGTTGATTTTCAATCAGTTGAGCGAGGCCATTGCCAATCGCGTGGCGGAAATCAACGCCCTCAAAGCGCAAGGCTCTCCGGTATGGCCTGTGTTGTCCTATGCGGATATCAAGGCGGGTCGCGTGAGTACTGAGCAGCGTGAAGAAATTAAGCGTCGCGGATGCGCGGTCATTAAAGGCCATTTCTCTCGCGAACAAGCCCTCGATTGGGATAGGTCAATGCTGGACTATCTGGACCGCAACCATTTTGACGACGTTTACCAAGGACCGGGCGATAATTTCTTTGGTACCCTGAGCGCATCGCGGCCTGAAATCTACCCCATCTACTGGTCCCAGGCGCAGATGCAGGCCCGTCAGAGTGAAGAAATGGCAAATGCGCAGTCATTTCTCAACCGTCTTTGGACATTTGCAGGCGAAGGTAAGCAATGGTTTAACCCGGATGTCAGCGTTATCTACCCCGACCGCATACGCCGTCGTCCACCGGGAACGACGTCCAAAGGGCTGGGCGCGCATACGGATTCCGGTGCGCTGGAACGCTGGCTTCTGCCGGCATATCAGCAGGTCTTTGCTAATGTTTTCAATGGTAAGCTGGAAGATTACGACCCGTGGCAGGCCGCGCATCGCACTGAAGTAGAAGAGTACACGGTGGATAACACCACCAAATGTTCAGTATTCCGTACCTTCCAGGGCTGGACTGCTCTCTCTGATATGCTGCCAGGTCAGGGGTTGTTGCACGTGGTCCCTATCCCTGAAGCGATGGCCTGGGTACTGTTACGTCCATTGCTTGACGATGTGCCGGAAGATGAACTTTGCGGCGTAGCACCCGGCAGAGTTCTGCCGATTTCTGCGCAATGGCATCCGCTGCTGATTGAAGCGTTAACCAGCATTCCGCAACTGGACGCCGGAGACTCCGTCTGGTGGCATTGTGATGTGATCCACTCCGTCGCGCCGGTAGAAAATCAACAGGGTTGGGGCAACGTGATGTACATCCCTGCCGCACCGATGTGCGAAAAGAATCTGGCCTACGCCCATAAAGTGAAGGCCGCGCTGGAAAAAGGCGTATCGCCGGGTGATTTCCCACGCGAGGATTATGAAACTCACTGGGAAGGACGCTTCACGCTGGATGATTTGAATATCCACGGCAAGCGTGCGCTGGGGATTATTTAATTTGTAACTTACACAAGTTTCCCTAAGTATTTCGCGTTACAGGAAGGCGGCCAGCCTGTAAATCCCCGCAAGCTTACACAAGTAAGTGACCGGGGTGTACAGGTGCAGCCAACACACCTGTAACACGAAAGACGACGGGAAAATTATTCGACGCCCTTGCTACGCAGGTAATCTTCGTAGTTACCGGTGAAGTCGATTACGCGTTCCGGCGTAATTTCAATCACGCGGGTTGCCAACGAACTGACGAACTCACGGTCGTGAGAAACGAAGATCAGCGTGCCCTGGTACATTTCCAGCGCCATGTTCAGCGATTCGATAGATTCCATATCCAGGTGGTTGGTCGGTTCATCCATTACCAGGATATTCGGCTTCTGCATCATCAGCTTACCGAACAGCATGCGTCCTTTTTCACCACCGGACAGCACTTTAGCAGGTTTCTTGATATCGTCCTGGCTGAACAGCAAGCGACCAAGGAAGCTACGTACTACCTGCTCATCGTCGCCTTCCTGTTTCCACTGACTCATCCACTCGAAGACCGTCAGATCGTTTTCGAATTCGTACTCGTGATCCTGCGCGTAGTAACCAACCTGGGCGTTTTCAGACCATTTCACAGTACCGTTATCCGGCTGTAATTCGCCGACCAGCGTTTTCAGCATGGTTGATTTACCCACGCCGTTGGCACCCAGAATGGCAATTTTCTCACCAACTTCCAGCAGCAGGTTAAAGTTTTTAAACAACGGACCTTCATCAAAACCTTTCGTCAGCGCTTCCACTTCAAGCGCGTTACGGAACAGTTTCTTATCCTGTTCGAAGCGGATGAACGGGTTCTGACGGCTGGACGCCTTCACTTCGTCAAGCTTGATCTTATCAATCTGACGCGCACGAGAAGTCGCCTGACGAGATTTAGATGCGTTGGCGCTAAAGCGGCTGACGAAGGATTGCAGATCGGCAATCTGCGCTTTCTTCTTGGCGTTATCGGCCAGCAGACGTTCACGCGCCTGAGTTGCCGCCGTCATATATTCGTCGTAGTTACCCGGATAAACACGCAGTTCGCCGTAGTCCAGATCAGCCATGTGCGTACAGACCATGTTCAGGAAGTGACGGTCGTGCGAAATGATGATCATGGTGCTATCACGCTCGTTTAGCGTCTGCTCCAGCCAGCGGATGGTGTCGATATCCAGGTTGTTCGTTGGTTCGTCGAGCAGCAGAATGTCCGGGTTAGAGAACAGCGCCTGTGCCAGAAGCACACGCAGCTTCCAGCCGGGGGCGACTTCGCTCATCGGGCCATAATGCTGTTCTACCGGAATACCTACGCCCAGCAGCAATTCACCCGCACGCGCTTCCGCAGAGTAGCCGTCCATTTCGCCATACTGAACTTCAAGGTCAGCAACTTTATAGCCGTCTTCTTCGCTCATTTCGGCCAGGGCGTAAATGCGATCGCGCTCCTGCTTTACTTCCCACAGTTCACCGTGACCCATGATCACGGTGTCAAGCACGGTGAACTCTTCAAAGGCGAACTGATCCTGACGCAGCTTACCAATACGCTCGTTCGGATCGAGGGAAACGTTGCCCAGCGTCGGTTCGAGGTCGCCGCCGAGAATTTTCATAAAAGTGGATTTACCGCTACCGTTCGCGCCAATCAGGCCGTAACGGTTGCCGCCGCCAAATTTGACGGAAATATTTTCAAACAGCGGCTTACTGCCGAACTGCATGGTGATATTGTTGCAAAGAAGCAAAATTGATACTCTCTCGTAGGTTACTGAGGTGGTTATGAAACAAAACGGGCAAGCATACTCTTACATAAGATTCTCATCAAAGAAGCAAGAACAAGGCGACTCCGTAAGACGTCAAACTGAGCTTGCTGAACAGTACGCACATGCGAATAGTTTGATTCTATCAGATAAGAACTTTCAAGACCTCGGAATCTCAGCATTCAAAGAGGGAAACAGACCTTCACTCGGTGACATGCTTGAAGCAATCGAGAAAGGTCAGATTGAACAGGGTTCGACTATCATCATTGAATCGTTAGACCGCCTGAGTCGCCGAGGCATCGACGTGACTCAACAGATAATTAAGTCGATCCTGCAACACAACATCTTTATCGCTTCACTGGTTGATGGTCTATTATTGAACCAAGAATCTGTCAACGACCTCGTAAGTGTCATCAGGATAGCCTTGGCAGCGGACCTTGCCTATAAAGAGTCCGAGAAAAAATCGCAGCGCCTACGTGAAACGAAAAGACAACAACGACAACGAGCACTAAACGGTGAAGTTATCAACAAAATTCTGCCTTTCTGGTTAGAACGGAAAGAAGATAAATTTTATTTTAGTGACAGAGTGGATTCGGTCATAAGAATCATTCAGTTACGACGAGAAGGATTTGGAACAAATAAAATCGCTAAAGCGCTAAACGACGAAGGTCATCGACCATTACGTTCTACTGGCTGGAATCATACAACGGTTGGAAAAACAATAAACTCGGTTGCACTTTACGGTGCATATCAAACATCTGAGACGACTAAAGATCGGAAAGTCATTCTGCTTGATATCATAGAGAATTATTATCCTGCAGTTATCAGCAAAGAAGAATTCATGCTTTTACAGTCTGATCAGAAACAAAACAAGCCTGGATATAAGTCGGAACACAATGCCTTCGCTGGAATATTAAAACACGAATGCGGGGGTTCTCTTGTCAGAAAATTCCACGTTGCTTCTGGAAAAACATATCAATACCATGTTTGTGCTAATGCAAGAGATGGAAAGTGTAACATAACGAAAAATTTTAAAAATATAGAAATAGCACTTTATCGGATAATGAGAAAACTGAAACTTGAGAAAAGTACCAATCTTGATGGGGCATTATTGATAGAGCGAGACACAATAAAATTAAAGATTCAGGAGCTAAATAATATGCTTCTCACTGAATCCAAGATCCCGACAAGTGTAATCCAAACGATAAATAACCTTGAGGATAAATTGCACGAACTTGAAGAAAAAATCAAGAAACAGAATAGTATGATTATCTCAGAACGGGCATTTGATTTGAATCTATTGCAGGAGATTAAAGACCCACAAGAACTGAACATGATGCTTAAGCGAGTTATCGAACAGATAACCGTTTATAATATAGGTAAAAAATGGAGAATAAAAGTTCTGTACAGAAACAAACACGTTCAGAGCTTCCTTTGGGATGGTGAAAAAATTAGTTTTATTACTGATACTAAAGAAATATTAGATCTCGTTAATTCTTGGGTCTAAAATGAATGTCTATCCATCGCTATAACGCCATGAATCGCTCTGTATCTTGTCAGAGCGATTAAAGCAGGCGTGGGCATTATTTAATACAAAAACCCCGTAAAACTCGATACAGTGCGTTTTAGAGCAAGGGGCTAAATTACATTATCCATTACGTCTACATACTGATCCCATTGTTCCGCTTCTTATCGAAACACCTCTATAGTTGCTGTAACTCCCCAGGTAAGTTGAATGTAATCCCCTTCTTTGGGAATACTCGATACTAACCCGCCCCTCCCCACCTTAACATTACGCATATCATTCCTTGAAAAACCATTAAATACAATAATCTTCGTAGCCATGCCACCTCTTCTACCCACATCAATCGATCGATTTTATAGATCAATATACAATTATTGATAGATTTTACAGATCAATGTAAAATCAAGTCTCTCAGACTGATTTCGGTTCGAAATCAACCAATTTACGTTTACTGAAGAGTCGCAGTTTTTCGATAGCACAAGGAAAGACATACGCATGAAGCCAAGAAAACTCTTTATAATCATCACGTTGAATGCTTTTTTGATTTCAAGCAGCGCTACAGCAGCCTCAGATAACCGCATCAGTTTCC
Source organism: Citrobacter sp. RHBSTW-00599 (assembly GCF_013784065.1). Taxonomy (NCBI): domain Bacteria; kingdom Pseudomonadati; phylum Pseudomonadota; class Gammaproteobacteria; order Enterobacterales; family Enterobacteriaceae; genus Citrobacter; species Citrobacter sp. RHBSTW-00599. Next base: position 3,410,972 of record NZ_CP056717.1, read on the forward strand.
AGAATATTGATACCGTGGATGACCTTATGGCGCTCCCAGCAAGTGAACTTTGCCTGAATGGTGGACCTACGTCAGATGACATAGAACTCATATTGCTAAATGGCCCCTTGGCACGTTCTATGTATCAAAATGACCCTACGGCAGCACGGATGGTCATTAATGAACAATCCGCAAACATTAAAACCAGAATCAAAGAAAAGTGCTCAAATCCAGATAAGCCCGTGCGTAAGTTAACGAAAGGAATGTTTAAGAACGGAGACGATGTGTGCAAACGTGGAGCGCCGACGATAGAAGAAGCTAAAGTATTCATTAACGAGTCGGACGACCCTGAATTGAATATTGATAAACAATTGCAAGCCATTCCTTATGAATATCGCCTCATATTGGAAGAAGGTGCGAAATTAAATGGGTATACACTTCGTGAAATGTTTATTGAGGATATAGCTACGAAGATCTCAAAAAGTTGGGAAAAAGCGTGTGCTGATAAATCATATTTTCAGAATAAAGCAAAGAACATCACAACCGCTCATGACAAGCTAACAACACCGCATTCCCCGGAAGAAGATTATCGTATTGCGGATAAAAAGCTTAACGATACATGGAAAGAACTACCAACTGAAACACGTAAATCTTTGCTACCATCGCAACGAAAATGGATCAAACAACAGGCTACCTGCAATCAGGATGTTCAATGCTTAATTGACATGACCAATAAGCGCATCACTGAACTGGAGGCTGAAAATGCTAATTAATGATTTAACCGTAGTATTGGTCCATGACCATTTAGCACAATCACCGGGCAATACCTACCAAGGAAAATACACAGTAGGGCGATTTCATCTGACAGATTCGTTCATCGTTGGATATATGAAGCTGATACATGGAATCGAAATACCTGACTCATGGATCAGTAGCTGCTTCACAAACATATCAGATACCGATACCCGTAAGGTTATGTATATGGAAGGCTGCGACATTTTATCGAAACATATTATGAATGAAATCCGTAGTTCCGTGAAGTCTCCACCTGACAACGTAAAAATATACCGTACTGGCGAACATGTTACCAAAATAGAAATCATGGAAGAACGAAATGAAATCATCTTATGAACGTTATATTAAAAAATCAGTCTTAACGGCTGCTATCTCCTTCGGATTTTTCATGTTGAATGGGATAGCAATCACACCATGCCAGGCTAAAACCCCTCAAATAATACCCACATCAGATGCGGATGCAGTGTCTTTACAACAAGCAACAAAATCCCCCAGACCTTCTGTGATTGATATCCTACCGAGACTGTATACGACTGAAGAGGTTTATGCGCGATTTAAAGAACATGAGTTCCGGGCAACGAACGATTTCAAAAAATGCCGATTGATGGTTACTGGTAAAATAGAAAACATCAGTACTGTTACATTCAGTAAAAAACCATTAGTTACATTGGATATTTCTGGTTCGAATGAAGGACTAAAGTTTATTTTTGAAAATACAGATTATGATAACGATAAGGTAGCAGCGTTAAACGTGGGAGATACAATAATTATTGCCGGATTGAATGCACGACCGGGTACATTTGAAGGTATTTTTTTAGATAATTCGCAAATCATGACTGGTATGATTTCAAAAAAGAAAAGGCAAATGTTGGCTGTGAATGGTGGAGTCTATGATAGGGAGATTTGTCATAAGTAACATTATTTATACTCTTCAAATGCAGGGGCCAAGCCCCCTGCATCTTTCATCAATGGACACTGTACCAAGCGGAATAAAACCTGTAAGGAGCTACATTGGCGATTTTTTTTGATGACATACGACTCGAAATATCGCGACAGAACATTAAAGCAGGACCTGCCCTGCGAAATGGCCAATCCCCATCGACAAAAACATAGCCAGTGTACTCCAGAACATAATTCTTATGATCGCCCTGACAGGAGGTGCTTTACCTACAACAGAGGATATATAACCAAGGACCACCAGTGAAAAAAGGGTGGAAAGGATAATAAACAAAAAAACCTGCTTTGGAGGAGATAACCATGCAACTATTAAAGGTAACACAGCACCAGCAGAAAAACTCAGAGCAGAAAAGACAGCAGCCTGAAGGGGCTGTGCAGAGTTTGTATCCGTCAGCCCAAGTTCTTCACGGGCATGAGCATCCAGAGCATCTCTCGCCATGAGCTGCTCTGCAACCTTATAGGCAAGCACAGGATCCAGTCCACGTTGTATATAAAGTGAAGTCAGTTCCTGCATTTCACCTTCATAATCGGTTTCCAACTCCCTTTTTTCCTGAGCAAGTGCAGCGTTTTCGGTATCAGCCTGAGATGAGACTGAAACATATTCTCCCGTTGCCATCGACATAGCACCAGAAACCAGTCCGGCAACACCAGCAAGTAAAACTCCCGAAGAACTGGTGTTTGCTGACGCAACACCAAGGACAAGGCTTGCTGTCGAAACAATTCCGTCATTTGCCCCCAATACAGCCGCCCTAAGCCATCCCACTTTTTCGATGCTGTGTCGTTCAAGATGCATATCTTTGCTTTCCTTCAACTACGCACACTAATCGGAATTACGGACATATAAGAATGCCTTGACAGATAATTAAACTATTGTAGTCAATGTTATCCAGCCATTACAGCACACTTTATTAATCATCAATCTATCACACTATTCCGTAACGGAATTTTTCCTTTGGCTACGGATGGTGAGAAATATATGCAGCAACCCCATCGAACCATGCGCCCAGAAATAGGTTTCAATAAATACAGTCAGAAACTTATGCAAATTCAGGACACTTTCTGTCAGCACTGGCGACATTCCAGGAATTGTATTGAGTGCAAACCAGAAACCACCACATGATGCAACGCCCAATAGCGCAAGTACACCAAGCCCCTGGATCAAGGCAGCAATCCCACCAGCATGAGCTTCAGGGAGACGGAATGACATCAGCATTTTGATATCTTCAACCACACCTCGAAAATCAAGGGTCAGCCAAGCAAAATAGTAATGAAATCCTCGTTGTGTCAGCATCCATGCAAGCATGATTAACCCAAGAACAATCAGTGATAATCCAGTGATAACATGGAACCATGTAACGAACCCTGTGAGAGTATAGTCACTGAGAGCATCGCTTTCGGTAAGATTTGAACTAACAATCTGCAATAAAATCAATACAGCTACGATGATATGAAGCACACGTAGAAATGGTGTGTCTTTGTGAGGGAGAGCATTACGTAAATTTTCATTCATAATTTAGCCACTTTGTTAGGGGTGGTTGACCAAATCAATATGCTTTTTATTAACGAAACCTTAACTTATCGGAACTAAACAATACTCTTTAATCAGAAAATGGTATCTAAACCTATAGTACATCACATCTGTAATATGAAGACATTACCATGAAGAAGTGTTTTTCCAGCCAAGAGATCATCAGTATGCTTCCGTGAAGCACGAAGCGGGTATATCTGCCCCGTGCAACATCAATAGGACTTAGCTTATGTTGAGGCAATATGTAGCATCGGTAAGCATGTTTGCGACCCCTACATTTTTATATGTACTGAGCAGATAAGATAACGTATTAGAATTTCTTCACCAGGGCATAACTATCCATTTTAATACAAGCAGGTATATCATGGTAGTTCCGGGATATCTTTCCAGCATATCTACTTTCTCCTGATAGTTCCCAGTTCAGTCAACGCCAAGTTTATTATGGTATTTTCTCATCATACTGCCCAGTTTCTGTGCTGCAATTTTCCCAGCGTCAAGACCTTCCTTTTCAGCGGTACTTTCAACAGCAGTTACCTCATCAATCAGAAGAGACATACCTGCAACATACGTTTCCCTGTCATACCCCTCTATCGGGCCGTTCAAGATGGACTCTGCTGTTGATTTCAGATCCTGCATATCTTTCCTGAAAGATGTAACATCCTCCTCCTTAAGTGCTGCACGGTAGCTTTTATTCATCATCTTCATGGCATGTTCAACACCGTCAGAACCAGCCATTACACTGGTAGATAAAAGAAGGGCTGTTCCTATTATAACAGTATGCATAATTTTTCTCATAATAACTCCATATTGTTTACTATCATTTAAAAAACATCACAACCCGAAGTTGCAACATTGAACAAAGAAAATAATTACTTGCCAATTTCCCCGAAGAAAATAAGCATTAAAATTATTATTTATGATTATTTACACTTCCGTAATCAAGGTCACTTCCCTCCTTAAAATAAGGGTCAACATGTGTCATAACATTTAATACATGATGATTATCTAAAACTGATTTCCTGGCCAAAACAGCAATGTCATGCCCTACTTTCACTGATAAATTACCATCAATTTCCAGATGAACATCAACAACAACAAGGTCCCCCATTTTTCTGGTCTTGAGGTCATGGATGCCTTCGACCCCAGGAGTGGATAGTAATGTTGTTTTTATACTATTTTCAGTTTCAATATCTACGGCCCTGTCCATCAAGTCATGAAGCGAATCTGACATAAATGAATATCCCATTCTGGTCACAATAAGTCCCACAACCAGTGCAGCTACCGGATCAAGCAATTTAAAACCTGATAAACTACCAATAATACCAATAGCCACCACCAAAGATGAGGCAGCATCAGAGCGGGCATGCCAGGCATTTGCAACCAGCATAGTGGATTTTACTCGGGTTGCTACTGCCAGCATATAGCGAAAAAGAAGCTCTTTGATAACCAGTGCAGCTAAGGCTACCCACAGAGCAACAATATGTACCTGAGGAATATCATCTGGCTGTTGCATTTTATTTGCTGCTGACCATAACATCCCGATGCCAACAATGAATAAAATTGTCCCCAGAATTAATGATGCACCATTTTCATAACGATGATGTCCGTAGTGATGGTCATCATCGGGATTTTTTTTACTTTTATGATTAGCAATAAGCACCACAAAGTCTGAAACTAAATCAGACAGAGAATGGATACCATCCGCGATAAGCCCCTGAGATCCGGAAAATACACCAGTAATCACTTGCCCGGATGTCAGAAAACAATTAACAAGCACACTAACCCAAGTACTTTTACGGGCCGCGATGAAACGCTCATGAGAACTAATATCAATATCATCCGTAAATTTGTTTACCTGCACCAGAAACTCCTTATAACAGCATCAACAGTTAATACTAAACAGACTATCCTTCCCGGACAGGTTCTGTGGTGAAAATATAATAATTGGTGAGATTTATTCCTGTAAAGGACGTGCCATGTTTGCGATGACATTCATTTATCATAATTTTTAAACATTAATTTATTCTTAACAGAATATGAAAAAATTGACAGTTACCACAACTATACGCTTACGTTCAGTGTATACGTATTCGGCAAACTAAAATTATTTTACAGGTTATTATGGCAGATGATAAAAACTGGTTATGTAGATGCTAGACTATTCAGGTCCCCAGTAGTGGCTCGCTGTAATTGATAAAGACCTACTGAAATGCAAACTGAGTGGTTCAGTTACAGGAACTGACTACATCGTATAACCCAAGCAAGATCTGAGAACATTCAGTACAACATCTCTTTTAGGTATACCTGATAAAGACCATGACACAAAGTCTCAATAGGGTTATATTTAATTCTATTGACAGCAAAACGACGTAATGTATCATATGGGTGTTGAATTGATATTTAAAAGAGAATACATAATGAATGTCCGTATCTACTGCCGTGCATCTACTGAAGGCCAACATGCTGATCGTGCATTAGCTAGCTTGCGCGAATTTGCGCAAAGCAAAAACTGGTCGGTTGCCGGAGAATACATTGAGAATGCAAGTGGTGCGAAGCTGGAGCGTGTGGAACTAATGCTTCTCCTCGAAGAAGCACAACCCGGCGATCTGCTTCTTATTGAAGCAATTGACCGTCTCAGTCGTCTTCAGCATGAAGAATGGGCTGAACTCAAAGCCACGCTGAACAGTAAAGGACTGGTTATTGTATCAATGGATTTGCCAACAAGCTGGCAGATGGTTGAAATGTCCGGTAATGACCTAACCAGCGGCATTCTTCGGGCAGTCAATGCTATGCTGATCGATATCCTTGCGACAATGGCACGACAAGATTATGAAACCCGCCGTAAACGCCAGGCACAGGGGATTGAGAGAGCAAAACAGGCAGGTTTGTACACGGGGAAAGAAAAAGATATGGAAGCCCGTGAGACTGTTCGCGAAATGCTGGAACAGAACGTTAAACCAGCCCACATAATGAAAGCAGCAGATATCAGCCGTGCCACATTTTACCGAATCAAGAAGGAATTAATAAACTAATTTCATTCGATTCTGACCAGACTGTGTAATTGAACCAGATTTGACTACCCATTTGCTTTTTATCTTGGTGAATGTCTGATGTGTGCCAAGCGGGCATTGCTGGCATCACAACGTGTTAATCAACGGGTAGCAGTTCAGGCGGCATATGTCGCCATAACCCATCTAACTCGTACAGCCCGCCATATGCGTTATTTTCCGATGGTCACTGTTAATAGCATTGTCTCTCGTCATGAATACCGGCGTTTTAGTCGGGAGTCCAGCCTTTCTGTTTCATCCATGACTTTGATGTACTCTTTGGCTAATTTCGGTGGCAATTCAATACGCCCATGTTGGTTCGCTAGATCACCGGTATTTAAGATTTCAAAACGTTTTCTAGCAAGGTACAACCATCTGATCACATCAGGATCATTTACCAGAGCCTGACGGATATTATCTACCTGTTGACCCTTATAAATCCGCTTGCTATCTGGGAGAAACAGAATGTTGTCCGTATGATAAGGATATGGGGTGATATCCAGCATTTCTCCAGCATCATTCTCCCAAATACAGTGGAACTCAGCTTCAATATAAACTCCAGGAACCCACCAGATAGCCCAACCGTAAACAGCCTTACCCCCATTCTTTTCGATCACCATTTCAACATTCGGAAAGCAGTCCATCACTTCAGCTCCCGGGAAAGGTTCATTGTTAATCAATACAGCGTGAGCATCAGGAACAACTTGCAGACAAAAATTCAGGGTTTCAGGCGCATCTAGCTGTGCGGGTATTGGGTGGCGCATAGTATTTCCTTATATTAGAAACAGATGGAACATTTATAGTAAAACGACTTACAGAAAATGTCATCGTTAGCGAGATTCTGAATTACGAGCGAAGCGAGTTCCGTCAAGCGAAGCGAAGACGGACAGTTAACATTGGTTAAGAAACAGTCAAAAAACTACATTTTTCTCTATATATAAAATATAAAAATTTAAAAGTGTAGTTATGTAGGTTAGACACTCACTTCGTTCGTGTCCCTCGCTTCGCTCGGAATTTTGAAGTAATGTATGAATCTAAAAACAATGCTATTATCGTTGAACTATCATGCAACTGACCGAAGCATAAAGTTAATCAGGTCTTATTCATGCCTTAAAACGCCCTGAGCGCTGCTGTAAGCGATTTCCATAATATGGGTAATGCGATGATATACCTTGCAAAGAAAACCGCTCTACGGGCTTCCTGTGCGATATTTACGAGTTCAGTGCTTTACTATTCAATTTTGATGTTGAGTACAAGCGCGTTCCCTTCCCTGTTTGCGACTTCCCGCGTTCTTTGGCTAGGTAAGAAAGCCAGAATACCGGGTCATTAAGTGATTCAGGAGCATCTCGATGAATGACGTAGTGATCCGGATAAGCTTTAGTGGACTTAGACAAGTTTACCAGCGTTGCATTACCACCTGTCAGTTTCATCCAGATTTCCGTAATAATACCTGCGATCCCTCTTTCTGGCGTTCCAAACCACCTTACCGAACGATGTGGAAGTGCAATCCAGCAATGGTAATGTGGCTGTGAAGCCTTTTCCTGTTCGCAAACCCAACCGTAAGCAAAATCGATGATAGGTTCCGATAAGCCGTTGTTATTGGATGCCAGACATGAACGTAACCGTTTGAACAGTTGACGTATGTATTCGTTACCAACGTCAGCAGAAGTGAATTCTGGCAGATGAAGATCAAAGCGGGTAAGAAACACTCGACTGTATCGCCTCTGCATTGCTTTTAATTCGGTGATCATCGCCATAAGTATATCTTGGCGAACACCAGATCCGGTTCTTGTGTTAATCGGATATTGGTGATCATCATGAACAAAAGACTTGCCATCAATTGCTTTGTAACGACCGTGTTCATGGTAGACAGTACGAAAGCAAGTTGTCGAAAAAATCGACGATTGGAACAGGGTTTGAGATTGTTGCATCATTGTTAAATCAACCTTTTTTTGTACTCAGAAAGAGATCACACCTCCTAAACAGTTATTACCAAAAACCACGGTAAAACGAGAGCATTTGCGATACCGCAAAGCCGCCTTGTATCTGACGTTGGGGATGTTTTCGAGGGGGGAAATACTACGGAACAAAGTTTACAAAAATATTTATCCAACCTTTAATTTTATCAGAATGAGAACAAATTGCGCAATACAAATTTTTATTTGGACCAGGCAGCGTATCAGACTTTGCTCGTTGTCCTTCCGAATTCTTGGGGTGGGGATGGCTAAAACCACCGGACCAGTATGAGGTTATTGGCCCAATGAAACCAGAATGTTTGAACAACGAAGACTAACCAATGCTCTCAGGAAGACAGAAACCTCTCTCCATTACTTAATTTCCCCCTTTGAAACTATATTGTGACGTTGCTGGAAACTAACACTGGCGTATCCTGAAAGAGAAAGAAATATGTGACGAACCGCTTATTATGCCATAAGTCTGCAATAAGATCGCGCCTTGATGCTGAAGGGATAAAGTGAAAGCAAAAGGAAAAAAATGTGATTTAGTACACATCCGAATTCCTTGTTGCTCAGATTGCACATATAATGCGTGCCCAACACTACATAAATCTCAACCCACTAGCCTGCCTGGCACTGAATCTCGCATACATGAACATGAATATGAAATTAACAACGCTTTTCGCGGCGGCACTCGCAATAGTTGGTTTTTGTAACACCGCTTCTGCCGTCACGTACCCGCTGCCTACCGATGGCAGCCGTTTGATCGGCCAAAACCAGGTCATCACTATTCCTGAAGGCAACACCCAACCGCTGGAGTATTTTGCGGCGGAGTATCAGATGGGTCTGTCTAATATGCTGGAAGCCAACCCGGGCGTGGATACCTTCCTGCCGAAGGGCGGCACCGTACTGAACATACCTCAGCAATTGATCCTGCCGGATACCGTGCATGAAGGTATTGTTATTAACAGCGCTGAAATGCGTCTGTACTACTACCCGAAAGGCACCAACACCGTTATTGTTCTGCCGATCGGTATTGGCCAGTTGGGCAAAGACACGCCAATCAACTGGACCACCAAAGTAGAACGTAAAAAAGCGGGCCCAACCTGGACGCCAACGGCAAAAATGCATGCGGAATACCGCGCTGCGGGCGAACCGCTGCCAGCTGTTGTTCCGGCAGGTCCGGATAACCCGATGGGCCTGTACGCGCTGTATATCGGTCGCCTGTACGCCATCCACGGCACCAATGCTAACTTCGGCGTCGGCTTACGCGTCAGCCACGGTTGCGTGCGTCTGCGTAACGACGACATCAAATTCCTGTTTGAAAATGTGCCGGTCGGCACCCGCGTACAGTTTATCGATGAGCCGGTAAAAGCCACGACTGAACCAGACGGCAGCCGTTACATCGAGGTACACAATCCACTGTCTACCACTGAAGCACAGTTCGAAGGCGGGGAAATCGTACCGATTACGCTGAACAAGAGCATTACCAGCATCACCGGTCAGTCTGACGTCGATCAGGCCGTCGTTGAGCAGGCGGTACAGAACCGTTCAGGTATGCCGGTTCGTCTGAACTAAGCATCAAAACTGTCATTTCGCCTTATCGGGCCTACTTAACCTGTAGGCCCGATAAGCGCCAGCCCTATCGGGCACAATCCTCACATCACCTGCAATAAACCATACCCTACCAGCGCCGCCCATATCAGCATCGGCACCGAATACCAATGAAAACGCCACCAGATCCGTCGATCGTTTGCCATCCGTAAAGCAATAAGATTCGCCAGCGATCCCGGCAACAACCCAAAACCGCCCACATTGACCGCCCAGGCCAGCAGCAGCGTTGGTGGGACGTAGTTCAGCAGCAAAATCGTGCTGGGAACATTACTGATAAACTGCGACAGGCCAATGGCCGTCAACCAAAGCCCCGGCGCTGAAAGCGTGCCAATCTGGTGGGTAATCTCCTGCAAGGCCGGGAGTTGCGTCAGCAAGTGCACATCAATGAACATCGCCATAAACACCAACAGCAGCGTCCAATCCACGCTGAGGATCACGCGGCGAGCCAGCACCATGAATCCTGCCGCAACGATCGCCAGGCCCCACAGCTCTTGTTTTAACTCCAGTGCCGCCAGGAAAATGATATACAGCCCCAGACAGCTCCACACCAGGCGTGGTTGCCAGTCAGGCGCGCGCGTACCGGTATGATAATGCAAATCTTTATACGGGAAACTGAACCAGCACAGCGCCACCAATGTCAGCATCATGGCCCCCGCAAGCGGCGCCATCTGCCAGGTAAACGCGGTAAACGATAAGCCGGAGCGTCCCCACATCAGAATGTTTTGCGGATTACCTATTGGCGTGAGCAACGAACCGGCGTTTACCGCCAGCGCCTCAAAGATAATCAGGCGATTTACAGGAATGGCGCACAATTTTTTCAGGGTGATCGTCAGCGGAACAACAATAAACAGCGCAACATCGTTGGTCAGAAACGTCGACAGCAGCGCTGCCGCCAGCACCATAAATATCGCCAATTGACGTTCGGTGTTAAAGCGCCGGGTCATCTTGCGCCCTAACACATCGAAGTAACCGCTTAGCTCCACGCCTTTGGTCAGTAACATCAGGCCGCTAAGTGTAATGATCGTGTGCCAGTCTATCGCCCCCGGCCACGACCGTGGCGTAAACGGCACGAACAGGCTCAGTACAACCCCGACGATGATTAACAGCTGAAAAAAGCGATCGCGCTGTAAGGCGCGTAGTAAAGGAAAACTCATTCAGAGCCTGTGCCTTGCTGTTGCGTAAACCGGCTAAAAGCCTCCAGCGTTTCCTTACTGACGTGATGCTCCATTCCCTCCGCGTCGCGACGGGCAATTTCCGGGCTGATACCTAACATCAGCAGGAAATTCTCCACAATCTGGTGACGCTCCCGACTCTCCTGAGCCAGTCGTTCACCTTCTGCGGTTAAAAACACGCCCCGCCAGGGGATCATTTCAATCAACCCAACTGAAGCAAGACGCTTAAGCATTTTAGCAACCGTCGGCTGGGAAACCCCAAGCCGTGCGGCCATATCTACCTGGCGCGCTTCACCCACCTCAATAATGAGATCGGAAATCAGCTCTACGTAGTCATCAATCAGCTCACGGCGATGTGCCTCCCGGACCTGACGAAATCCTTCAACGTGTTCTTCGACATTCACCAATTGCGTCACTTTTTTTGTTGTTGGCATACCTGCGCGACGACTCATTCTGCTTCCTCGTTACTGTGACGCGTTAACGGCATCTGATTAGAGAACGCTCATTGTAAACCAGAGTTGCGTGGGTACAAAAAATTAACGTTTTAGCAATAGCTATATAATATAGCCTGTGCTATATCTGTATATAATAAAGACATCCCTCAAGGACTGATGGGATCGTGAAGTCAGGAGGTTTATATGAATGAATTTAAGAGGTGTATACGCGTGTTTAGCCACTCTCCCTTTAAAGTACGGTTAATGCTGATCTCTATGCTGTGCGACATGATTAACAGCAAACCAGAGCAGGATAAACCTGCAGATAAATAATGCGGCGTCGCGGCACGCCGCTTCATTTTCCTGCCGTAACTCGGATACGGTGATCGTTTTCGTGCCAATAACCCTTCTTTTTGTCAGTTTTGCCACGCCCCTCGCAAAACAATTTCTTAGTAGTAGTTGACCTTCTCTTGCACACACTCTATCTTTTCGCAGCCCTGCATATATTGCGGCTCGCGGATGCGGACCCTATCCCCCTTCTCGCTCTCTCAGGCAGGCAATGACCCTTAGCGCCAGGGTAAGCACATGGCGTTTTTGTAACAGTGGCATATGAATTTAACCCTCAAAGATTCAATCATTGCTCGTAGCCGGGCGATTAGTCCGTGGACTGGCCTCTATTTCTTACAGTCTCTGCTGATCAACCTTGCGCTGGGCTATCCGCTTAGCCTGCTCTATAGCGTTGCTTTCACCTGTATATTGATGCTGCTGTGGCGCAGCGCGCCGCGTGCGCAGAAAGTGCTGATTGGCATTTGCTCGCTGATAGCGGCAATGTACTTCCCGTTTGGCCAGGCTTACGGTTCGCCGAACTTCAATACCTTGCTGGCGCTGCACTCAACCAATATGGAAGAGTCTACTGAAATTCTGACCATCTTCCCCTGGTACAGTTATCTGGTTGGGGTGTTTATTTTCGCCCTCGGTGTTATCGCCGTACGCCGTAAAAAAGAGGTGCAGCAGCGTAGCTGGAATAAGTTCGACAGCATTTGTTTGCTGTTCAGCGTTGTCGCGTTCTTTGTGACCCCGGTGCAAAACCTGGCCTGGGGCGGCGTGTTCAAGCTGAAAGACACTGGCTATCCGGTTTTCCGCTTTGCCAAGGACGTTATCGTTAATAACAACGAAGTGCTCGACGAACAAGAGCGTATGGCGAAGCTGGCGAGCGTGAAAGACAGTTGGACGGTAACTGCGGTGAAGCCGAAGTATCATACCTACGTGGTGGTCATCGGCGAAAGCGCCCGCCGCGATGCGTTAGGCGCTTTTGGCGGCCACTGGGATAACACCCCGTTTGCCAGTTCCGTTAACGGCTACATCTTCGCGGATTACATCGCGGCAAGCGGTTCGACACAAAAATCACTCGGCCTGACGCTAAATCGGGTGGTCGACAATAAACCCCAGTTCCAGGATAACTTTGTCACTCTGGCCAACCGCGCGGGATTCCAGACGTGGTGGTTCTCCAATCAGGGACAGATTGGTGAATACGATACGGCCATCGCCAGCATTGCGAAGCGAGCTGATGAAGTTCAGTTCCTCAAAAGCGGTGATTTCGAAGCGGATAAAAATACCCGTGACGAAGCGTTGTTGAAGATGACCGCCCAGGTGCTGGCAACCGAGCGCACTCAGCCACAGCTTATCGTGCTGCATTTAATGGGCTCGCATCCGCAGGCCTGCGACCGGACGCAGGGTAAATACGAGACTTTCGTCCAGTCAAAAGAGACATCTTGCTATCTGTACACCATGACGCAGACGGATGACCTGCTGCGCCAGCTTTACGATCAGTTACGTAACAGCGGTAACAGCTTCTCAATGGTCTATTTCTCCGATCATGGCCTCGCGTTTAAAGAGCGGGGGAAAGAGGTGCAGTACCTGGCGCATGACGATCAGTTCCAGCAGAATTTCCAGGTACCATTTATGGTGCTGTCGAGCGATGATAAAGCACACCGGGTGATTAAAGCCCGTCGCTCCGCCAATGATTTCCTCAGCTTTTTCTCGCAGTGGACGGGGATAAGCGCGAAGGAAATCACCAACAGCTATCGCTTTATTTCAGAGAAAAAGGCTGGCCCGGTGTACATCACCAACTTCAAATTGCAGAAGGTGGACTACAACCATCTGGGTACCGACATCTTTGAGACCAAATCTCGTTAATCTCTGAATTGCACACAAAAAAAATCCGCCCCGAGAGGCGGATTTTTTGTATCACCGAAGTGATTAGAAGCGGTAACCCACGCCAGCGATCCAGGTGCCAACGTCAACGCTACGAATACGGCTCTGCTCGTAGGAGAAGTCCAGAGCAACGTTTTCGATCGGGTTGAACTGCAGACCAGCACCGTAAGAGAAACCGTAGTCACTGGTGGTGTGGTTATCAGCCGGGGATGCTGCGTTCTGGAATTTACCGTAGCCAACACCCACTACACCGTAGATGCTTGCCCAGTCGTTCAGACGGTAAGCCGGACCAGCAGTGATGCCGTAGTACTGGGTTTTGTTGTAGTCGCCAGACGCATCGGTACGATCTTTTTCAGTGTAAGTGAAGGAACCGATAACACCCAGCGGGTTGCTGTCCTGCTCGTAGCGATACTTCAGGTTAAAACCGTTCATTTTGTTCGCTGCGCCCTGAGCATCGCTCTGAGCGTAACCACCGGTAACGGTAGAAGTCGCAGCTACAGCAGTACCTGCGGAGAAAGCCAGAACAGCGGCCAGTGCTGAAAGACATGCAATTTTTTTCATAACCACCTCAAATGTGCTTCAAGTAAATCCTAAGTTTTAAATATACCAAAAATTGATGGGAAACTCTTTGCGATTCGCGATGTCTAACGGGGTCTTTCATGTAACAGAACGTTTCAGAAACCCGCTATCTCTTTCAATTAACATCACTTTTCTAACCTAAAATGCCATTATTGCGCGCACAATATGGCACATTCATCCAGAATATTCCTAATCACACAGATTATTAATCCATCACTTTCATGCCATTGTACGGAACTGAGCAATTTTTTTTTCAACGAATACTCAACCAGCGGTGCGTATTTCCATTACACTCGCTGTTTTACTTTTCTATACATCACGTCATCCGTGTCGTAGCAAATTTGCAACGTCACGCAGATGAAGGCGTGTAATTATCATTTGACAGGAGAAAGGATGCCGGGGTCGTCACGTAAAGCGCCAGTCTGGTTGCCTATTTTGGTTTTGCTTATTGCTATGTCCTCCATTCAAAGCGGAGCATCTCTGGCAAAATCGCTATTCCCACTCGTCGGTGCGCCGGGCGTTACCGCATTGCGCCTTGCGCTGGGCACCCTCATCCTTATTGCCTTCTTTAAACCCTGGCGTTTGCGATTCGCCAAAGAACAACGCCTGCCGCTGCTGTTTTATGGTCTGTCTCTGGGCGGGATGAACTATCTCTTCTACCTGTCAATCCAGACCGTCCCGCTGGGAATTGCCGTAGCGCTGGAGTTCACCGGCCCGCTCGCGGTAGCGCTGTTTTCATCCCGACGTCCGGTGGATTTCATTTGGGTTGCACTGGCTGTACTCGGGCTTTGGTTCCTGCTGCCGTTAGGTCAGGACGTTTCTCACGTGGATTTAACCGGTGCTGCGCTGGCGCTGGGCGCTGGCGCCTGCTGGGCAATCTATATTCTTACCGGGCAACGTGCCGGCGCGGAACATGGTCCGGCGACCGTTGCGGTAGGGTCATTAATTGCGGCGCTGATTTTTGTACCCATCGGCGCGCTCCAGGCCGGGGATGCCTTGTGGCACTGGTCCATTCTACCGTTAGGCCTGGCCATTGCGGTCCTCTCCACTGCGCTTCCCTACTCGCTGGAGATGATTGCGTTGACGCGGCTGCCAACTCGCACTTTTGGTACTCTGATGAGTATGGAACCCGCACTGGCTGCGGTTTCAGGAATGATCTTCCTCGGTGAAACGCTGACGCTTGTCCAGACGCTCGCTCTGGGCGCCATTATTGTCGCATCAATGGGTTCGACGCTCACTATTCGCAAAGAACCACAAATTAAGCAAGTTGACGTGAATTAACCACTTAATATTCTGCATGGTTTGCATAATCATGCAGAATATTCAATTGTAAATCTGCGTGATAATTATTCTAATAAATATAATTTTCTCATCTGCATATTTCTTGAAATTTTTACATTAACATAAAAATAACACACCTCCATTAACAACCATCATATATATATGATTTTATTAGTTATTTCACATCCACCTCTCTCTTCGCTATTAAAGTGATAGGTAACACCGGAAAAATAAATCCAAAATTCACGCTATACTTATTCCCGTTGAAGAGCTGGGACATAATTATCAAGAGGATATGAAAATATGAGTACCGCAAAACTGGTAAAAACAAAAGCATCTGCCCTCCTTTATACCCGCAACGATGTAACAGATAGCGAAAAGAAAGCGACCGTAGAGCTGCTGAATCAGCAAGTGATCCAGTTCATCGACCTGTCTTTGATCACCAAACAGGCTCACTGGAACATGCGCGGCGCGAACTTCATTGCTGTGCATGAA
Organism: Citrobacter sp. RHBSTW-00599; assembly: GCF_013784065.1. Lineage (NCBI taxonomy): Bacteria > Pseudomonadati > Pseudomonadota > Gammaproteobacteria > Enterobacterales > Enterobacteriaceae > Citrobacter > Citrobacter sp. RHBSTW-00599. The sequence continues at coordinate 3,427,022 of NZ_CP056717.1, forward strand.
ATGCTCGATGGCTTCCGTACTGCCCTGACCGACCACCTCGATACCATGGCTGAGCGCGCCGTACAGTTAGGCGGTGTGGCATTGGGTACCACCCAGGTTATTAACAGCAAAACGCCTCTGAAAAGCTATCCGCTGGATATCCATAGCGTACAGGACCACTTAAAAGAGCTGGCCGATCGTTATGCCGTCGTCGCTAACAGCGTCCGTAAAGCCATTAGCGAAGCAAAAGACGAAGATACAGCAGATATCTTCACCGCCGCTTCACGCGACCTCGACAAATTCCTGTGGTTTATCGAAGCCAACATTGAATAACAGCAGACATAAGAATTACCTATATAACCCTCGCCCTGGCGGGGGTTTTGCACATCTATGGTGCATGACATTGATCGTTCGTCACTCCAAAGTAAATTATTTGTAATAATCACTTCACACAATCGTTAACGAAAGATTGTTTTATCAACAATTTTTACGCTAAATAGTCATACCGTTTGCACTGTGTCAGGTACGCACCAAATGAGTGCCCCAAAATAGTGCAGATCGCCCACTTTGCCCTACTTATTGTGCAGAGAAACGAGACACCCTCTTGTTAAAACAATGAGTTGCAAAACTGGCACGATTTTTTCATTAAGCCATATGTTCTCGCAGGGGATCGCCCCGTGGATATAAAAGGAAATCCTATGAAGTCTGTATTAAAAGTCTCACTGGCTGCACTTACCCTGGCTTTTGCGGTGTCCTCCCATGCCGCAGATAAAAAACTGGTTGTCGCAACCGACACCGCGTTTGTACCGTTCGAATTCAAACAGGGTGACAAATACGTTGGTTTTGATGTGGATCTGTGGGCTGCCGTGGCCAAAGAACTGAAGCTGGATTATGAACTGAAACCAATGGATTTCAGCGGCATCATCCCGGCTCTGCAAACCAAGAATATCGACCTGGCGCTGGCGGGTATCACCATCACTGATGAGCGTAAAAAAGCGATCGACTTCTCTGACGGCTACTACAAAAGCGGTCTGTTAGTGATGGTCAAAGCGAATAATAACGACGTGAAAAGCGTGAAAGATCTGGATGGTAAAGTCGTCGCGGTGAAGAGCGGCACGGGTTCCGTTGATTACGCGAAAGCTAACATCAAAACCAAAGATCTGCGTCAGTTCCCGAATATCGATAACGCATATATGGAACTGGGCACCAACCGCGCAGACGCCGTGCTGCACGACACGCCAAACATTCTTTACTTCATCAAAACCGCTGGCAACGGTCAGTTCAAAGCTGTAGGCGAATCCCTGGAAGCCCAGCAGTACGGTATCGCCTTCCCGAAAGGCAGCGATGAACTGCGTGAGAAAGTGAACGGCGCGCTGAAAACGCTGAAAGAGAACGGCACATACAACGAAATCTACAAAAAATGGTTCGGTACCGAACCTAAATAACAAGAACGTTCTGTAACGCCCGGTAGCGCCAGCGCCGCCGGGCCTGCAATTTTGAGTCATCGCGTTATGGCTCATTACTTTTCTCACCACGGTAACAGGAACGAAATATGCAGTTTGACTGGAGTGCCATCTGGCCCGCCATCCCGCTTTTGATTGAAGGCGCCAAAATGACCCTGTGGATCTCGGTCCTCGGTCTGGCAGGCGGTCTGATAATCGGGCTTGCAGCAGGGTTTGCGCGTACTTTCGGCGGTTGGATAGCCAACCACGTAGCGCTGGTGTTTATCGAAGTCATTCGCGGTACGCCAATCGTTGTGCAGGTGATGTTTATTTACTTTGCCCTGCCAATGGCATTTAACGATTTACGCATTGATCCCTTTAGCGCCGCCGTTGTCACCATCATGATCAACTCCGGCGCCTATATTGCGGAAATCACCCGCGGCGCGGTGCTCTCAATCCATAAAGGATTCAGCGAAGCCGGACTGGCGCTTGGGCTTTCACGTACAGAGACTATCCGCCACGTTATTTTACCTCTCGCGCTGCGTCGTATGCTGCCACCGCTGGGCAACCAGTGGATCATCAGCATTAAAGATACCTCGCTGTTTATTGTCATTGGCGTCGCTGAACTGACCCGTCAGGGCCAGGAAATCATTGCCGGTAACTTCCGCGCACTGGAAATCTGGAGCGCCGTTGCGGTGTTCTATCTGATCATTACGCTGGTGCTGAGCTTCATTCTGCGTCGTCTGGAAAGAAGGATGAAAATCCTGTGATTGAATTTAAAAACGTTTCTAAGCACTTTGGCCCAACCCAGGTGCTGCACAATATTGACCTGAACATTCAGCAGGGCGAAGTGGTGGTAATTATCGGGCCATCCGGGTCCGGCAAATCAACCCTGCTGCGCTGCATTAACAAACTGGAAGAGATAACCTCTGGCGATCTGATCGTCGACGGTCTGAAGGTAAACGATCCAAAGGTAGACGAGCGGTTAATCCGCCAGGAAGCCGGGATGGTGTTTCAGCAGTTCTACCTGTTCCCGCATCTGACGGCGCTGGAAAACGTCATGTTCGGACCGCAGCGCGTACGCGGAGCGAATAAAGAACAGGCCGAGAAACTGGCTAAAGAGCTGCTGGCGAAAGTAGGTCTGGCCGAGCGTGCGCATCACTACCCTTCTGAGCTGTCTGGCGGTCAACAGCAGCGTGTGGCGATCGCCCGTGCGCTGGCGGTGAAGCCGAAAATGATGCTGTTTGATGAGCCAACCTCAGCGCTGGACCCGGAACTGCGCCACGAAGTTCTAAAAGTTATGCAGGATCTGGCGGAGGAAGGGATGACCATGGTCATTGTGACCCACGAAATCGGCTTTGCCGAAAAAGTGGCTTCACGCCTGATTTTCATCGATAAAGGACGTATTGCCGAAGACGGTAATCCGCAGGCCCTGATTGAAAATCCGCCCAGCCAACGTTTACAGGAATTCTTGCAGCACGTTTCCTGATAGCTCTCCCTCCCTTCGCCTGAAGGGAGGTTTTTCACCAGAATCCTCTCATTTCATTTCTCCCCCGCCCTGGCATCTATACTTATCCTTTTGAATTTATTTTCTCATGGGAGGAGTCATGCGCTGGATCCTGTTCATCTTTGTTTGTCTGGTGAGTCTCCCGACTCAGGCGGTGACGATACCTGGCGTCACTACGACAACGTCAACCAACGCGCAAACCGCGCCGACGAAAGAGCCGGATGTTGAACAGAAGAAAGCGGCCTACGGCGCACTGGCTGATGTGCTGGAAAATGACGCCTCGCGCCAGGAACTGATCGGTCAGTTACGCAAAGTGGCGACAGCGCCCCCTGCCGAGCCGGTGCCAACCATTGTTCCGCCCACGTTAACGGAAGAAAAAACGGTGCTGGAAAACGTCACGGATGTCACCCGCCACTACGGTGAGGCGCTCTCCAGCCGCTTTGCTCAGCTTTACCGCAATATTACCGATGCACCACACAAAACCTTCAACCCGCAAACGTTCACCAATGCCCTGACCCATTTTTTAATGCTGGCGGCGTCAGTGTTCGGTTTTTTCTGGCTGCTTCGCCTGTGCGCGCTGCCGCTGTATCGCAAAATGGGGCAATGGGCACGACGGAAAAACCGCGAACGCAGCAACTGGCTCCAGCTTCCGGCGATGATCATCGGCGCATTCATTATCGATTTGCTTCTGCTGGCGCTGACTTTGTTTGTCGGGCAGATACTGAGCGACAGAATGAACGCCGGTAGCCGCACTATCGCCTTTCAGCAAAGTCTGTTTCTCAATGCCTTTGCGCTGATTGAGTTCTTCAAAGCCATTCTGCGCCTGATATTTTGCCCAACGGTGGCCGAACTGCGCCCGTTTAACATTCAGGATGCCGGTGCGCGCTACTGGAATCGCCGTTTAAGTTCATTGAGCAGCCTGATTGGATACGGACTTATCGTTGCCGTGCCCATTATCTCGAATCAGGTCAACGTGCAGGTCGGCGCGATGGCCAACGTCATCATCATGCTGTGTATCACGCTATGGGCGCTGTACCTGATTTTCAGAAACAAGAAAGAGATAACGCAGCATTTGCTGAATCTGGCGGAAAGATCGTTAGCGTTTTTCAGCCTGTTTATCCGCGCCTTTGCGCTGGTATGGCATTGGCTGGCCAGCGCCTACTTCATTGTGCTGTTTTTCTTCTCGCTGTTTGATCCTGGCAACAGCCTGAAATTCATGATGGGCGCTACGCTGCGCAGTCTGGTAATCATTGGAATTGCCGCCTTTGTTTCCGGCATGTTTTCCCGCTGGATAGCCAAAACTATTACCCTTTCGCCACACACCCAGCGCAGCTATCCGGAACTACAAAAACGGTTGAATGGCTGGCTGTCGACGGCGTTAAGCGTGGCCAGGATCCTGACGGTGTGCGTCGCGGTAATGCTGCTACTGAATGCCTGGGGATTGTTCGACTTCTGGAACTGGCTGCATTACGGCGCAGGAGAAAAAACGGTGGATATCCTGATCCGTATCGCACTGATTTTATTCTTCTCCGCCATCGGCTGGACGATCCTTGCCAGCCTGATTGAAAATCGTCTGGCTTCCGATATTCACGGCCGCCCGCTCCCCAGCGCCCGTACCCGCACCCTGCTGACGCTGTTTCGCAACGCGCTGGCGGTGATCATCAGCACGATCACCATCATGATTGTGCTATCCGAAATTGGCGTCAATATCGCGCCCTTACTGGCCGGGGCCGGGGCGCTGGGGCTGGCTATCTCTTTCGGCTCGCAAACGCTGGTAAAAGATATTATTACCGGGATCTTTATTCAGTTCGAAAATGGCATGAACACCGGCGACCTGGTGACCATCGGTCCACTCACCGGTACGGTTGAACGGATGTCCATCCGCTCTGTGGGCGTCCGTCAGGACACCGGGGCGTACCATATCATTCCCTGGTCATCGATAACGACCTTCGCCAACTTTGTGCGCGGGATTGGATCGGTCGTCGCCAATTACGACGTAGACCGCCATGAGGATGCAGATAAAGCGAATCAGGCGTTGAAAGACGCTGTGGCTGCGGTGATGGAACAGGACGATATTCGCGGGCTGATTATTGGCGAACCGTCGTTTGCCGGGATTGTGGGCTTAACCAATACGGCCTTCACGCTACGGGTCTCATTTACCACATTACCGCTGAAACAGTGGACGGTACGTTTCGCGCTCGACAGCCAGGTGAAGAAATACTTCGATCTGGCCAACGTACGCGCGCCGGTACAGACGTATCAGGTTTTGCCTGCGCCGGTGAATGGCCCTGCGTCGGCAGCAAGCGAACCGCTGCCGCCAACCGAGCCAACGCTTTAGCGTTTACGCGCCATAAAACGGCGACGCTGATCGTTATCCATAAAGGTCCAGGCAATAAAGCGACTCTGCTTTTGCCCCTGGGCCATCTCTTTCTTAACCACTTTCACCGCGCCCGCATCCGTTAACGCGTGGTACAGCGGTGGCAAATTCTCACCGCGCGAAACCAGCGTGGTGAACCACATCACCTGACGGCCAAAGGCCTGGCTTTCGGCGATCATTTTTTTGATGAATGCCACTTCACCGCCTTCACACCACAGCTCCTGCTGCTGCCCGCCAAAGTTCAGCGCATCATCTTTATCCTGCCCCAGATTACGACGTTTGCGCTCGCTTCCGGCGCGGGCTGAAGCCGCAGAATCATGGAACGGCGGGTTACACAATGTGGCTTCATATTGCTCATTCTTGTGAATGATACCGTTGAAGATTGCCGTAGCATCTTTCTGGCGACGCAGACGAATAGCACGAGTTAACCCCGGATTGGCATTTACGATCGCCTGAGCGCTGTTAAACGCTTCGCTACTGGTCTCACTACCGGTGAATCGCCAGCCATATTCATGCACGCCGATCAGCGGATAAATACAGTTTGCCCCAACTCCCACGTCCAGCACGCTCGCATTTGCCGGAATGGTTCCGCTGGTTTCACCTAACAGGTCGGCCAGATGGTGAATGTAGTCAGCGCGACCAGGAACCGGCGGGCACAGAAAACCGTCTGGAATATCCCAGTTTTTCACCGCATAAAAATGCGCCAGCAGTGCTTTATTGAGCGCCTTCACTGCCTGCGGATTCGCAAAATCAACACTCTGCTCGCCGCCCGGCGTGAGGGTGAGAAATTGCGTCAACTCGGGTGTAACCTGGCATAAAGTCGCAAGATCATAACGGCCATTGTGGCGGTTGCGTGGGTGTAATCCCGGTTTCTGGGGGGACATAGCATTCTCCTTTTAACAGCGGCGTAAGATACCCGCATAACGCCACGCGGTAAACACACAGCAAGGAAATTTGCTTTTTTTATACCTATTTGATGGCTTGCTGATTGTTCAAAAAACAGACATCTCATCACCAGTTTTTTGCGGTAAATGTTATCCACTGACGGCCTAAACTTATCAGGCACGACCTGTTGTTTCTCAGAGGATATCACCATGAAGAAATGCCTCACATTCCTTGCCGCTACCGTACTGACCGGCATGACATTTGCGTCCTTTGCTGCACAGCCCTACACCAGCCCCCAAACCGGCCAGCTACAAGCTTCCGGCACTGTTTTCGCTACCGGAGCTTCTAACCTGAGCGATCTCGAAGACAAGCTGGCAGAGAAAGCGAAAGAGCAAGGCGCAAAAGGCTTTGTCGTCAATTCTGCGGGCGGTAAAAACCAGATGTACGGCAGCGCAACTATCTATAAGTAGTCCCTCACCTTAGCCCAACTGCATTCACCCCGAATGCAGTTTGCTACCTACTGTTCACGTCGTTCACCGCTCAAATTGTAATCATCGTGTAGCAATTTTGAATCCAATGTAAATAAATGTATTTATTTTTGAATTAATGAATGCTAAAACGTCGCACTGATTAGTAATGCTTATCAAAATCATTATCAATTACACATTCACTCCCGCGAGGCCTGCAGGGTATAACATCCACAGAGATGTCCCTTCGCGCGAGTGAAACCGTCTACTCAAAAAATAATAAGTCACTCACTAACATGGATAAAAATCGCAATTTGCCTGCCAGTAGTTTTCATTCACTGACTTTTTTTGCCGGTCTGTGTATTGGCCTGTCTCCGGTAGCTCAGGCTGTCGCCGCGGGCGATCAAGATAAAAAACAAGAAGATACGTTGGTTGTTGAAGCGGCCAAACCTTCGTTATACGCCCCAACGCAGTCTGCCGACCCTAAGTTCTCCCGCCCGGTAGCGGATACAACCCGCACCATGACAGTGATTTCTGAGCAGGTGATTAAGGATCAAGGTGCAACCAATCTGACCGATGCGCTGAAAAACGTACCGGGCGTTGGCGCGTTTTTCGCCGGTGAGAACGGCAACTCCACTACCGGCGACGCGGTTTACATGCGTGGTGCGGATACCTCGAACAGTATTTATATCGACGGTATCCGTGATATTGGCAGCGTTACGCGCGACACTTTCAATACCGAACAGGTTGAAGTGATCAAAGGCCCCTCCGGCACCGACTATGGCCGTAGCGCACCAACGGGCTCCATCAATATGATCAGCAAACAGCCGCGCACTGACTCAGGGATCGATGCCTCGGCCAGCGTCGGTAGCGCCTGGTTCCGCCGTGGTACGCTGGACATTAACCAGGTCATCGGCGAGACCACCGCTGCACGGTTAAACCTGATGGGTGAAAAAACGCATGATGCCGGTCGCGATAACGTTAAGAATGAACGTTATGGTGTGGCCCCCTCTCTCGCCTTTGGCTTAGGCACTGAGAACCGACTGTATCTGAACTATCTGCATGTCACCCAGCACAACACCCCGGATGGAGGTGTCCCGACCATCGGTCTGCCGGGATATTCCGCGCCTTCCGCGGGGACTGCTGCACTGAATCAGTCAGGAAAAGTGGATACGCATAACTTCTACGGTACCAACTCTGATTACGACGATTCGACGACCGATACCGCAACGATGCGTTTTGAACATGACCTGAACGACAGCACCACTATTCGCAACACCACCCGCTGGTCACGCATTAAGCAGGATTATCTGATGACGGCGGTGATGGGCAGCGCGACTAACATCACCCAACCCACCAGCAGCGTCGACACCTGGACCTGGTCACGCCTGGCAAATACCAAAGATGTCAGCAATAAGATCCTGACCAACCAGACCAACCTGACCTCAAAATTTTACACGGGCTCCATCGGTCACGACATCAGCACCGGCGTGGAGCTAACGCGTGAAACGCAAACCAACTATGGTGTAAACCCGATCACCCCGCCGCCGGTAAATATCTATCATCCCGACAGCAATGTGAATATCGGCGGATTGTCTCGTAACGGCGCTAATGCTAACGGGCAAACCGATACCTTCGGTGTATACGCCTTTGATACGCTACAGATTACCCGTGAGTTTGAACTAAACGGTGGTATTCGCCTCGACAATTACCGCACGGAATATGACAGCGCCACCGCTTGCGGCGCTTCTGGTCGCGGCGCGGTCGCGTGTCCGACAGGCGTGGCGAAAGGTTCTCCGGTCACCACCGTGGATACTGCCAAATCAGGCAATCTGGTGAACTGGAAAGCGGGCGCGCTGTATCACCTGACCGATAACGGTAACGTTTACATTAACTACGCCGTTTCTCAGCAACCGCCGGGCGGCAGCAACTTTGCCCTCGCTCAGGGCGGAAGCGGTAACAGTGCGAACCGTACCGATTTCAAACCGCAGAAAGCGAAAACCAGCGAGATCGGCACCAAATGGGAGGTGCTGGATAAGCGCCTGCTGTTAACTGCCGCGATTTTCCGTACGGATATTGAGAACGAAGTTGAGCAGAACGACGACGGCACATATTCCCAGTACGGGGAGAAGCGCGTTGAAGGTTACGAACTCTCGGTAGCAGGGAACATCACTCCCGCATGGCAGGTTATTGGGGGTTACACCCAGCAGCGCGCGACGATCCACAGCGGCAAAAACGTTGCTCAGGATGGTTCTTCATCTCTGCCGTATACGCCAGAACATGCGTTCACGCTGTGGAACCAGTATCAGGCTACCGATGATATCTCTGTTGGCGCGGGCGCTCGCTACGTGGGCAGTATGCATCGCGGTTCCGACGGGGCCGTGGGTACGCCATCCTACACCGAAGGTTACTGGGTCGCCGACGCGAAACTGGGTTATCGCGTGAATCGCAATCTCGATTTCCAGTTGAACGTCTATAACCTGTTCGACACCGATTATGTATCCTCCATTAATAAGAGTGGATACCGTTACCATCCGGGTGAGCCAAGAACCTTCCTGCTCACGGCAAATATGCATTTCTGATCTTTTACGTGGGGCGTAAGCCCCACTTTCAGGAGAAACACTGATGATGTATCACATTCCCGGCATTCTGTCGGCGCAGGATGTCGCCTGGTTTCGCGAACAGCTGGACGCTGCCGACTGGGTTGATGGCCGCGCAACCACGGGCGCTCAGGGCGCGCAGGTTAAAAACAACCAGCAGGTGAATACGCAAAGTGAACGTTACGGCGTTTTACAACAGGCGGTACAAAACGCGGTGAACAACAGCGCGTTATTCTTCGCCGCTGCATTACCGAAAACGCTCTCCACACCGCTGTTCAATCGCTACCAGGACAACGAGACCTACGGTTTTCACGTTGACGGCGCGGTGCGTAGTCATCCGCAAAACGGCTGGATGCGCACAGATCTTTCCGCCACCTTATTCCTGAGTAATCCTGACGATTATGAGGGAGGAGAGCTGCTGGTCAATGACACCTACGGCCAGCATGCGGTAAAACTTCCGGCAGGCGATCTGGTACTTTACCCTTCCAGCAGTCTGCACTGCGTTACGCCGGTGACCCATGGTGTTCGGGTGGCGTCCTTTATGTGGATCCAGTCGATGATCCGGGACGATAAAAATCGCGCCATGCTTTTTGAGCTGGATAAAAACATCCAGTCCCTGAAGACACGTCATGGGGAGAGTAGCGAGATCCTGTCGCTTCTCAATCTCTACCATAACCTGCTGCGCGAATGGTCTGAAATCTGATACCGCTGACGCGTGGTCGTTTTTCAGCCATCACATTCGCTATACTTATTCTGTAGACATCAGCAGGAGGTAGATATGGCATCCGGATGGGCAAATGACGACGCTGTTAACGAACAGATCAACAATACTATTGAAGATGCTGTTGCCCGCGCCCGCGGTGAGTTACCGACGGGGGAAAGTCTGTATGAATGCGAAGAATGTGGTAATCCAATCCCTCAGGCCAGACGGGAGGCCGTGCCCGGCGTACGCTTGTGCATCACATGCCAGCAGGATAAAGATTCAAATAACGCAGCATTCTCAGGATATAATCGCAGAGGTTCGAAAGACAGCCAGCTACGTTGACTTATCTTTACCGAAAGTTTCAGCGCATACGATTTCCTTTACGAGCACGCTTTTTTGCACTCTGTGTAGCAAAATGTGCCGTTGTCGGTTTCTCTGTAAGGCGCAATGACAAGAACTGTAAATCCCTCTTTCGAATTTATTAATATTCAATAAGTTATTTGTCATTCAATTTTTTTGATTAATGTCGTCAATTCTATTCGATTTTATCTCGCATAAAAAAACGTGATACTTCTCACATCGACGAAACAACGTCTTCTTAAAGAACACTGACTAACAGAACAAACCTGCGAGAAATTAATCATGAAAAATATCAAATTTGCTGTTGCCGCCATCGCTCTGTCTACCCTGTCATTTGGCGTTTTCGCTGCCGAGCCAGTTTCCTCTACTCAGGCGCAAAACATGAACAAAATTGGTGTGGTATCTGCTGACGGCGCCACCACGCTGGACGGCCTGGAAGCAAAACTGGCTGAAAAAGCGACTGCTGCTGGCGCAACGGGTTACAGCATCACTTCCGCTATCGGCAAAGACAAAATGAGCGGCACCGCGGTTATCTATAAATAACCGAAAGATTACCTGTACGACCCAATGCTCCAACCCTCATTGACCCTGTTTGTTACCCTTTGTTTGCCCGTCCGCCACTGGACGGGCTTTTTTTTGCTTAGTGTTCCAGTCGTTGACGGAATTCCTGCAACACGGCGTCTGGCATCCCTATTTGCAACGCCGCCTCGCAAATCGCCTGCCAGCTTCCGGCATCCAGCGGAATACCTTGCTCCAGCCGTTCTTCACGAGTATTCACCTCCCACTCCCCTGGCAACAGGATCGGGGCATCTTCAGCATGGGGGGACGCTTTCACCCACTTAGCAAATGCCGCGACCTGGTTGTCGCAGTCCGGCGCGCCAAACAGTTCCGGATTCATAATGATGGTCGTCATACAGTTAATGATGGCGTCCGCGCTGGTCTGCAGACTCTCTTCATGTGTGGTTTTACCACCAGAAAGCGCTCCCCCCATAATTTCGCACATTGCCGCCAGCGCATAACCCTTGTGTTGGGCGAAGGTCAGCAACGACCCCAGCGGAGAGACCTGCATTACGGCAGGATCGGTTGTGGGTACCCCATTAGCATCAATCAGGCATCCCGGAGCCACCGGCTCACCCTTGTGCCATGCAACGCGGGTTTTGCCAAACGCGATGGCGCTGGTTGCATAGTCCAGCAACAACGGGAACGTATTTTTACGTGGGAACACCACACAGAAGGGGTTGGTGCCAAATCGACTATCGCGGCCATGAAACGGTGCGACCATCGGGATCCCTACCACATTCACAAAGTGCACCGAAACAAAACCCGCCGCCGCACATTGCTCCGCCCAGTAGCCAATGCGTCCAATATGGTGCGAATTATGTAATGCCACGGCAGCGATACCGTACTGGCGCGCTTTTTCGATCCCAAGCGTAATTGCCTCGTGGGCCGCCACCTGACCAAATGCGCAGTCGCCGTCAAGCGTAATCACCGCTCCCGCATCGTTGACCACTTTGGCATGGCGGTTGATCTGCAGGTGTCCCTGCGAAAATGAGCGAATATAGCTTGGGATCATGCCGATACCGTGGGAGTCGTGGCCGGCGAGGTTAGAGGCTATCAGATGATCGGCCACCAGCCGCGCCTCCAGTTCATTGCTTCCCATCTGGTGAAAAACGGCCTGGATAAAGGCGTGCAGCGTTGGCACATGGAAGCGATGTCCACTGTTCATTGTTATCTCCTGTTGTGTCGCGTGTTGATTGTGGTTCTTATTTTTCAACAAACTATGCTGCGCCACAGCGCTCAGGAGATCAATAAACGTGCAGAAATTTCACGTTGCCGGAAGGCGTGAAGCGACGGGCCAGGCAAATGACCCGTCGGGAGAAAGAAAAATCAGAAGCTTTGCTCGACGCGGTCAAGTCCTTCAGCCAGCGTCGCGGATTCACCGGTTGCTACCAGGCAGCAGGCCATCTGGATTTTCAGCGATGCCGGAACCGGCTCACTGCCCGCCAGACAACGCTCAATCCAGCGCGCGGTAGTTTCCGGGTCTTTAGCCACCGGCAGTGGGACCGGCTCATCGGGCATCTCGCTCTGCCGGTCCTGTAGCACTCGCACGCCGGACGAATCTATCAGGCTTATCTGCGGGCAGCGCTGCGGGTTGGCGTACACTTCACCCTCGGTACCGTGCATCAACAGGGCACGCCCACCGATATCGCCGAAAAATTTCGCCACGCGCGATACGTATTCCGGGTGGGAAACGCTGGAAAGACGCAGCGCGGCATCTTCGGCAAACGGCGTGGCTAATTTAGCCAGCGTATGCGCACTGTTACGCACGCCCATTCGCCAGCGCATCGCCAGCTGTTTTTCCAGCGGAGGACACAGCGCACTCACCGGGATAAACACCGGCTCATGACCATCCAGCTTTGCCTGCGCCTGCCCGGCATGCAGCGTCGGCGCAATCCCCATCAGTTCGAAAATGGTTTCAGTCAGCACGCGGGTTGGATCCTCGCTGACACCGTGCACCACCACCGGGAAGCCCAGCTTATGCAGTAAAATCGCCAGCAGCGGAGTCAAATTTGCCTGCTTGCGCGCGCCATTGTAGCTGGGAATGACAATCGGCATGGGTTTGGCCACTGGCGGAGTCAGGCGAATGGTGTGGTTCTGCATCGCTTCGTAAAAGCCCAGCATCTCCGCTTCGCCTTCGCCTTTAATACGCAGCGCAATCAGTACACCGCCCATCTCAAGATCGGGCACTTCGCCGTTCATCATATGGGTATACAGTCCGCGAGCGGTATCCTTATCCAGGTCACGCGCGTGATTTTTTCCTCGCCCAATCTCTTTGATGATTTTGCGGTAATCCATCGATAACTCCTTGCCTGTTGCTCGCATCGTTAACGCCGACGGCGACGCGTGGGTTTCGCTTTTTCTTTTGGTTTTACTATAACGTCTGGCACAGCAGGTTGCTCTATCGGAAATATGGGTAATGCGTTCAGTAAACGCTTGCCATAGCTTTTGGTCAATAAACGCTTGTCATAAATAACCACTTCTCCCCAGCAGCCGTGGCTACGAATGAGTCGCCCAACCTGCTGGATCAGATTGAACGACGCCGCGGGCAAGCTCTGCACCTCAAAGGGGTAGCGGTTCAGGCTTTTCAGCCACTCGCCCTCGGTGATCACCACCGGGCTGTCGATAGGCGGAAAAGCAATTTTGTGAATATGCACCTGGGTCAGCAAGTCGCCTTTCAAATCCAGACCTTCGGCAAAAGATTGCAGCCCAATCAGTACGCTACGCTCGCCGTTGGTCACCCGCTTGCGGTGCAGCTCCACCAGTCGATAGCGCGGCTGGTCGCCCTGTACCAGCAACAGCAGACGCAGATCGGTAACGTGCTCAAGAAAACGCTGCATTGCCCGACCGCTGGCAAAGAGTACCAGCATGCCCTGATGCTTTTTACTTTCCAGCTGTTCGCGGAAATAGGCGGCCATTTCCGCGATATGCTGCTCTTCGTTATCAATTGACGGTTCGTAGCGCATCTGTGGAATGACGATTTTGCCTTGCTCAACGTGATTAAACGGTGAATCCAGCGCGATAAAGCGGTCCCCTGCTTTTTCTTTCAGCCCGCTCATCTCCTGCAAACGCGAGAAGCTGTTGAGCGAACGCAGCGTGGCGGAGGTCACGATAATATGCGGTACGCTGCGCCACAGCAGTCGTTCAAGCTGATCGCTCACACGGATCCCCACACAGTGGAACCAGACGTGGATCTGCCCGTCACGCACTTCGCGCGTCGCCCATTTACTCACCGGCGCGCCTGACGACTGCGCGAGCGAAGCCAGCCGCCACAGTTTGCTTTGCGCCTCAAACATGCCCAAAGCCCGATTCATCTGCAAAATAACCCGATGCAGACGCACAATATCGTGGGTGCCGGTTTTTTCGCTGAGATCGTTGAGGAACAGTTCCGCCAGACCGCGCAGCATTTCTGTTAGCTTCGCCAGACGCTGACAAATCTCCATCACTTCCGCAGGCAGTTCGCCCATCGCGAAACGGTGTTCCGCCTCCTGGGTCGCAGGCATATACAGATTAAGAATGTTATTGAGCGATGAAATCAGCTCATACAGTTCCTCACAGTGACCGTTCAGACGCTCGGCATTCGCCAGCGGCGGCGTGGTTTTTGGGCGAAACTGTTCCAGGCAGGTGGCTACTAATTTGCAAAACAGATCCAACTGCAGCCGATACCAGGGGGCGCTGATTTCTGCGCTCATCTCCAGCGCATCACGCGCGACGTCCGGCAAATGGTGACCTTCATCAAGGACCAGCAGCAGGTTCTTCGGCTCCGGCAAAACAGCTTCGCTTTCCATGGCCGCCATCACCAGCGCGTGGTTAGCCACCACCACTTCGGCTTCCTGAATCTCACGGCGGGCGACAAAAAAGGGGCATTCACGATAGTAGTGACAGTTACGATTCAAACAGCTGGCTTTATCAGTGCTCAAGCGCTGCCAGAGTCCGTCGTCGATAGCGATATCCGTGTGATCGCGCAGCCCGTCCCACTTGTAGCTATCGAGATCGCCTTTTAGCCTGGCGCAGCGCTTTTGTTCTTCCTGGTTGTTGGGCGTCAGGTCATCGTCGAGAAAGGCCAACAGATCCTGCTGATTGGGTTCGCTACTGGCCAGCGCCGCTAAATTACGCGGGCAGACATAACGCCCGCGACCAAACGCGGCGGTAAAACGCAGATCGGGGATAATTTTGCGCAGCAGCGGTAAATCTTTGCTGTAGATCTGATCCTGTAAAGCAACGTTGGCGGTACTGACCACCAGCGTTTTTTGTTCTTCACGCGCTATGGCAATACCGGGAATCAGGTACGACAGCGTTTTCCCCACCCCGGTCGGCGCTTCAATCGCCAGATGCCGCCCTTCTTCCCCAGTGAGCGTTTTCGCGACGTCAGCAATCATCTGCCGCTGCGGCGCACGGGGAATAAAGTCGGGGATCTGTTCCTGAAGCGCCTTATACCAGGCGGCAATTTGCGCTTTTAGCGCAGCCGTTAGTGCCATGAGAAAACCTGAAATACTGTATAAACAGCCACTATTGTGGCACGTTCTGATACGTGTCGCAAAAAGAAAAGCCCGACCTTTCGGCCGGGCTCGCAATTACTGCGCTGAAGACGGTTTGCGCGGACGGCGCGGTGGACGAGGCTTATCGCCCGCCGGTTTGCCTTCGCCGCTACGCGGTTTCGCTTTTGGCGCACCGCCATCCTGACGACGCGGCTGCTGGCCACGCCCTGCTCCACCCTGGCCGCGACCACCGCCGCCACGCTGCTGGCGACCATTCTGGATCGGCTCGGCTTTGATGGACGGGTCTGGCTCGTAGCCTGGCATCGCAATTCGCGGGATCTCTTTTTTCAGCAGCTTCTCGATGTCACGCAGCAGCTTGTGTTCATCGACGCACACCAGAGACAACGCTTCGCCGGTAGCGGCCGCACGACCGGTACGACCAATACGGTGCACGTAATCTTCCGGGACATTTGGCAGCTCGTAGTTCACCACGTGCGGCAGCTCTTCAATATCCAGACCGCGCGCGGCAATATCGGTCGCCACCAGCACACGAATATCACCGGATTTAAAATCAGCCAGCGCACGCGTACGCGCCCCCTGAGATTTATTACCGTGGATCGCCGCGCTGCGAATGCCGTCTTTATTCAGCTGTTCCGCCAGATGGTTCGCACCATGTTTGGTACGGGTAAACACCAGCACCTGCTGCCAGTTACCCTGACCGATCATCTGCGACAACAGTTCACGTTTACGCTTTTTATCAACGAAATGAACGTGCTGAGTCACCTGCTCTGACGCGGTATTACGGCGCGCCACTTCGATTTCCAGCGGATTGTGCAGCAGCTTTTCGGCCAGCGACTTAATATCATCAGAGAACGTTGCTGAGAACAGCAGGTTCTGGCGTTTTGCCGGCAGTTTCGCCAGAACGCGACGGATATCATGAATAAAACCCATATCCAGCATGCGGTCAGCTTCATCCAGTACCAGAATCTCAACCTGATCCAGTTTCACCGCATTCTGGTGTTCCAGATCGAGCAAACGACCAGGCGTGGCGATCAGCACATCCACACCGCCGCGCAGCTTCATCATCTGCGGGTTAATGCTCACGCCGCCGAAGACCACCAGCGAGCGAATATTCAGATACTTACTGTAATCACGTACGTTTTCGCCAATCTGGGCCGCCAGTTCGCGAGTTGGCGTAAGGATCAGCGCACGCACCGGACGACGGCTTTTGCCATGCGGCTGATGGGTAATCAGGTGCTGCAACAGCGGCAGGGTAAAACCTGCCGTTTTCCCCGTACCGGTCTGGGCGCTGGCCATCAGATCGCGGCCTTCCAGCACGGCAGGGATCGCCTGCTGCTGAATAGGGGTAGGTTCACGGTAACCCTGCTCGGCAACGGCACGTAAAATATCAGGGTTTAAACCAAGGGAATCAAAAGACATAACAACTCCGAACCACCCTGACCGTTACCGGTGTCGTTTTCAGGGAGATACATATAATAAAGATGACAAAAACCACAATGTCATGAAGGGGCGGAGTGTAGCAGTTTTTGTGATGTGCCGCATAAATTATCCCTGCGCTGAAAAATAATGGTCCGGACTGGACAAGGTTACACATCAGTCATAATCTTAATCAATCGATTGATTAAGATCTGAGTCGTGCTATGAATACACCCACCATGACAACCAAAGGTGAACAGGCGAAAAATCAGCTCATTGCCGCCGCGCTGGCGCAGTTTGGCGAGTATGGTCTGCACGCCACAACGCGCGATATCGCCGCGCAGGCCGGGCAAAATATTGCTGCCATCACCTACTATTTTGGCTCAAAAGAGGATTTATATCTCGCCTGCGCCCAGTGGATTGCGGATTTTATCGGCTCACAGTTTCGCCCGCATGCTGAAGAAGCCGAGCGTCTGTTTGCTCAGCCGGAACCGGATCGTGGCGCGATGCGCGAACTGATCCTCCGCGCCTGCAAAAATATGATCATGCTGTTAACCCAGGACGATACCGTTAACCTGAGCAAATTTATTTCGCGCGAACAGCTTTCCCCCACCGCGGCTTATCAACTGGTGCACGACCAGGTTATCAATCCGCTACATACTCACCTGACGCGCCTGATTGCTGCCTATACCGGCGGCGATGCCAACGATACCCAAATGATCCTGCACACCCACGCCCTACTCGGCGAGGTACTGGCCTTTCGTCTGGGGAAAGAAACCATTCTGTTGCGTACGGGCTGGTCACAATTTGATGAGGATAAAACCGCGCTGATTGACCAAACGATCACCTGTCACATCGATCTTATTCTGCAAGGTTTAACGCAAAGGAGTCTGGAGTCATGAAAAAACCTGTCGTTCTCGGGCTGGTCATCGCGGCCCTCGTTGCCGTGATTGCCGGTGGAACGTGGTGGTATCAAAGTCGGCAAGATAACGGTCTGACGCTGTACGGCAATGTCGATATCCGTAGCGTCAACCTGAGTTTTCGCGTCGGCGGCAGGCTGGCCTCGCTGGCGGTTGACGAAGGCGATGCCATTACCGCCGGTCAGGTGCTGGGCGAACTGGACCGTGCGCCGTACGAAAACGCATTAATGCAGGCAAAAGCGAATGTTGCCGCCGCGCAGGCGCAATACGATCTGATGCTGGCAGGATATCGTGAAGAGGAGATCGCGCAAACCGCAGCGGCAGTCAAACAGGCGCAGGCAGCCTATGATTACGCGCAAAATTTTTACAATCGGCAGGTGGGATTGTGGAAAAGCCGCACTATCTCCGCCAACGATCTGGAAAACGCCCGTTCATCACGCGATCAGGCGCTGGCCTCTCTGAAATCCGCACAGGATAAACTCACCCAATACCGCAGCGGTAATCGTGTGCAGGACATTGAGCAGGCGAAAGCCACGCTCGAACAAGCTCAGGCCGAGCTGGCCCAGGCAGAGCTTAATTTGCATGACACCACGCTGACCTCGCCGTCTGACGGCACGTTACTCACCCGTGCGGTCGAACCCGGCAGCATGTTGAACGAAGGGGGCACGGTACTGACGCTGTCACTCACGCGTCCGGTATGGATTCGCGCCTACGTTGACGAACGAAATCTGAGCCAGGCGCAGCCAGGACGCGAAATCCTGCTTTACACCGATGGCCGTCCGGACAAACCGTATCACGGTAAAATCGGCTTCGTGTCGCCCACCGCCGAGTTTACCCCAAAAACAGTCGAGACCCCTGACCTGCGCACCGACCTGGTTTATCGCCTGCGTATTGTGGTGACCGACGCGGACGATGCGCTGCGCCAGGGAATGCCGGTAACGATAAAGTTCAGCGATGAGGCACGGCATGAATGACGCCGTCATTACGCTGAATGGACTGACGAAAAACTTTGCCGGAATGGATAAACCGGCCGTCGCCCCGCTCGACTGTACCGTTCATGCGGGCTACGTGACCGGGCTGGTCGGGCCGGATGGCGCTGGCAAAACCACGCTGATGCGAATGCTGGCAGGGCTGTTGAAACCCGACGCCGGTAGCGCAACGGTAATTGGTTTTGATCCCATCAAAGACGACAGCGCGCTGCATGCGGTACTGGGTTACATGCCGCAGAAATTTGGTCTGTATGAAGATTTGACCGTCATGGAGAACCTCAATCTCTATGCAGATTTACGTAGCGTTACCGGTGAAGCGCGAGAAAAAACCTTTGCCCGGTTACTGGAATTTACCTCGCTGGGGCCGTTTACCAGACGCCTGGCCGGCAAGCTTTCCGGCGGCATGAAACAGAAGCTCGGACTTGCCTGTACGCTGGTCGGTGAACCCAGCGTGTTACTGCTGGATGAGCCTGGCGTAGGCGTCGACCCTATTTCCCGTCGCGAACTGTGGCAAATGGTTCATGAACTGGCCGGGGACGGCATGCTGATCCTCTGGAGCACGTCGTATCTGGATGAAGCTGAACAATGCCGTGATGTGCTGCTGATGAACGAAGGTGAATTGCTGTATCAGGGCGATCCCACTCAGCTTACGCAAACCATGTCGGGTCGCAGCTTCCTGATGAGCAGTTCGCAGGAAAATAACCGCCGACTGCTGCAACGCACGTTAAAACTGCCGCAGGTTAGCGACGGGATGATTCAGGGGAAATCCGTCCGCTTAATCCTGAAAAAAGAAGCGACGGCCCAGCAGATTCAAAACGCTGACGGCATGCCGGAGATAACCATCAACGAAACCGCCCCCCGCTTCGAGGATGCCTTTATCGATTTACTCGGCGGGGCCGGAACATCGGAGTCCCCGCTGGGCGCTATCCTGCATACCGTGGAAGGCACGCCAGGTGAAACGGTGATCGAAGCCAAAGCGCTGACCAAAAAATTTGGCGATTTTGCCGCTACCGACCACGTAGACTTTGCCGTGCAGCGCGGCGAGATTTTTGGTTTGTTAGGACCCAACGGCGCGGGCAAATCCACTACCTTTAAAATGATGTGCGGCCTGCTGGTCCCCACTTCGGGTAAAGCGCTGGTGCTGGACATGGACCTGAAGGTCAGCTCCGGTAAAGCGCGCCAGCATCTGGGTTATATGGCACAGAAATTCTCCCTGTATGGCAACCTGACGGTTGAACAGAATCTGCGCTTTTTCTCCGGCGTCTACGGCCTGCGCGGTCGGGCGCAGAAGGAGAAAATCGAGCGGATGAGCGAGGCATTCGGCCTGAAGAGTATCGCCTCCCACGCCACCGACGAACTGCCGCTGGGCTTTAAACAGCGTCTGGCGCTGGCCTGTTCGCTGATGCATGAACCCGACATTCTGTTCCTCGATGAACCCACTTCCGGGGTCGATCCCCTCACCCGTCGGGAGTTCTGGTTACATATCAACAGCATGGTGGAAAAAGGCGTCACGGTGATGGTGACCACCCACTTTATGGATGAGGCAGAATACTGCGATCGCATCGGGCTGGTGTATCGCGGCAAACTGATTGCCAGCGGTACACCGGACGACCTGAAAGCTCAGGCTGCTGACAGTGAGACGCCAGACCCGACCATGGAACAGGCCTTTATCACGCTAATCAATGACTGGGATAAGGAGCATACGCATGAGTAACTCCGTTCTCTCCTGGCGTCGCGTACGCGCGCTGTGCGTGAAAGAGACGCGCCAGATCGTCCGCGATCCCAGCAGTTGGCTGATTGCGGTGGTGATCCCGCTGCTGCTGCTGTTTATCTTCGGCTACGGGATCAACCTCGACTCCAGCAAGCTGCGGGTAGGGATTTTGCTCGAACAGCAAAGCGAAGAGGCGCTGGATTTTACCCATACCATGACCGGTTCACCGTATATTGACGCCACCATCAGCGATAACCGTCAGGAATTGATTGAGAAAATGCAGGCCGGGCGCATTCGCGGGCTGGTGGTGATCCCGGTGGATTTCGCCCAGCAGATGGCGCGCCCCAACGACGTGGCGCCGATCCAGGTGATCACCGACGGCAGTGAACCGAATACCGCTAACTTTGTGCAGGGTTATGTCGAAGGCATCTGGCAGATTTGGCAACAACAGCGGGCGGAAGATCGCGGAGAATCATTTGAACCTTTGATCGACGTGCAGACCCGCTACTGGTTTAACCCGGCGGCCATCAGCCAACATTTTATTATTCCCGGGGCAGTAACCATCATCATGACGGTTATTGGCGCTATCCTCACCTCATTAGTGGTGGCGCGCGAATGGGAACGCGGAACCATGGAAGCGCTGTTGTCTACCGAAGTCACCCGCGTCGAACTGCTGCTGTGCAAACTGATCCCCTATTACTTTCTGGGCATGCTGGCGATGCTGCTGTGTATGCTGGTGTCGGTGTTTATTCTCGGCGTGCCTTATCGAGGTTCGTTGCTGATCCTGTTTTTCATTACTAGCCTGTTTCTGCTCAGCACGCTCGGCATGGGGTTGCTTATCTCCACCATCACCCGCAACCAGTTTAACGCCGCGCAGGTCGCGCTAAACGCCGCCTTCCTGCCCTCGATTATGCTGTCGGGTTTTATCTTCCAGATAGACAGCATGCCGGCGATTATCCGGGCAGTAACCTATATTATTCCGGCTCGTTATTTCGTCAGCACCCTACAAAGCCTGTTTCTGGCGGGAAATATTCCGGTGGTGCTGATTATCAATGTGCTGTTTTTAATCGCTTCGGCGGTGATGTTTATTGGCCTGACGTGGCTTAAAACCAAACGTCGGCTGGATTAAGGGGACGGGCATGTTTCATCGCTTATGGACATTAATTCGTAAAGAGCTGCAATCGCTGTTACGTGAACCGCAGACGCGAGCCATTCTGATTTTACCGGTGCTGATTCAGGTTATTCTGTTCCCATTCGCGGCCACGCTGGAAGTCACCAACGCCACTATCGCTATCTATAACGAAGACAACGGTAAACATTCGGTGGAGCTAACCCAGCGCTTCGCTCGCGCCAGCGCCTTTACGCACGTTCTGCTGCTGAAAAGCCCGCAGGAGATCCAGCCCACCATCGACACGCAAAAAGCCCTGTTGCTGGTGCGCTTCCCGGCCAACTTTTCGCGTAATCTGGATACCTTCCAGCAGGCTCCCATGCAGATTATTCTCGACGGGCGTAACTCTAACAGTGCGCAAATTGCCGCGAATTATCTGCAGCAGATCGTTAAGGAGTATCAGCAGGAGCTGATGGACGGCAAGCCGAAACCGAACAACAGCGAGCTGGTGGTGCGTAACTGGTATAACCCGAATCTGGATTACAAATGGTTTGTGGTTCCGTCGCTGATCGCCATGATCACCACCATCGGCGTCATGATCGTCACTTCGCTCTCGGTTGCCCGCGAGCGCGAGCAAGGCACGCTGGATCAGTTGCTGGTCTCCCCGCTTACCACCTGGCAGATATTCATCGGTAAAGCGGTGCCCGCGTTAATTGTGGCAACGTTTCAGGCCACCATTGTGCTGGCGATCGGCATCTGGGCTTATCACATTCCGTTTGCCGGTTCATTGGCGCTGTTCTATTTCACGATGGTGATTTACGGGCTGTCGCTGGTCGGCTTTGGTCTGCTGATTTCATCACTGTGTGCCACCCAGCAGCAGGCGTTTATCGGCGTGTTTGTGTTTATGATGCCGGCGATTTTACTTTCAGGCTACGTCTCGCCGGTCGAAAATATGCCGGTCTGGCTACAGAATCTGACGTGGATAAACCCAATCCGCCATTTTACGGACATCACGAAACAGATTTACCTGAAGGATGCGAGTCTGCAGATTGTGTGGGGAAGTTTGTGGCCGCTGTTGGTGATAGCGGCCACGACCGGCTCAGCGGCGTATGCGATGTTTAGACGCAAGGTGATGTAGCTTTTTGTCTTTCGCCAACAGCGAGACCACGGCGGGTCCGGCAAGGATCACCAGCCCCGCCAGGGCCAGCAAGACGTTGTTTTGCAGCACGCGCGACAGCAACCACAGTACGATCATCGCGGCACCGAAATACCACGTGGTAGTCAGTTCTTCCAGCACATCAGCTACGTCGCGCCAGCGCTGCTCATGGTGACGTTGCAAGGCCAGCATTAATAAAACCGTTACGCCGTAAACGACGCATAATCCCAGGCCGACGCGCACCAGCGTACCGCTCATCCAGCCCATTACCAGCAACGCCACTACCAGTAAATGCAACACAATCTGCCAGCAACTTAGACCCGTTGCGACACGAACACGTTGTTGCCACCTCATGGCTTTTCTCCTGAAGGATTTTCAACTAATTATTCAGAGTACCGGACTTTACGGAAAATTCCGCAACACCGCATCTTTTTGTGACGACGACTACACTATTTTATTTAGGAAGTGACGCCAACGGGAGGCTCATGAGCGGATCGGGAGTTCAATTTTCATTCAATGTGCTCACCATTAATACTCACAAAGGGTTCACCGCCTTCAACCGGCGTTTTATTTTGCCTGAGCTACGGGAGGCTGTCAGAACGGTCGGTGCAGATATTGTCTGCCTGCAGGAAGTTATGGGCGCGCACGATGCTCACTCGCTGCAAATTGAGAACTGGCCGGATACCACCCACTACGAATTTCTGGCGGACACCATGTGGAGCGACTTCGCCTACGGGCGTAACGCCGTGTACCCGCAAGGGCATCACGGTAACGCGGTGCTGTCGCGTTATCCCATTGAACATTATGAAAATCGCGATGTGTCCGTCGGCGCGAGTGAAAAGCGCGGGGTCCTCTACTGCCGCATCGCGCCGCCAATGCTCTCGCACCCAATCCATGTCATGTGCGTGCATCTCGGTTTGCGTGAAGCACACCGTCAGGCCCAGCTCGCTATGCTGGCTGACTGGGTCAATGCCCTGCCCGACGCGGAGCCCGTGGTGATCGCCGGAGATTTTAACGACTGGCGGCAAACGGCCAATCACCCGCTGAAAGCCAGGGCCGGCCTTGACGAGATTTTTACCCGCGCCCACGGTCGCCCGGCGCGGACGTTTCCGGTGCAGTTTCCCCTGCTGCGTCTGGACAGGATCTACGTGAAAAACGCGAATGCCAGTACCCCAACGACGCTGGCGCTGCGTCACTGGCGACATTTGTCCGATCATGCCCCCCTGAGTGCGGAGATTCATTTATGAAAAATGGCTGGCGTGAAGGCAATCAAATTCAACTGCTGGAAAACGGCGATCAATACTATCCCGCCGTCTTTGACGCCATTGAACAGGCACAGCAAAAAATTATCCTTGAGACCTTTATCTGGTTTGAAGATGCGGTCGGAAAACAGCTGCATGCCGCCTTGCTCGGAGCCGCCCAGCGCGGAATCAAAGCAGAGGTGCTGCTGGACGGTTACGGTTCGCCGGATCTTAGCGACAGTTTTGTCGAAGAGTTGACCGTAGCTGGCGTTGTTTTCCGCTACTACGATCCGCGCCCGCGTCTGTTCGGTATGCGCACCAATCTCTTTCGCCGTATGCATCGCAAAATTGTGGTCATTGATGACCGTGTTGCCTTTGTCGGCGGTATTAATTATTCCGCTGAACACATGTCTGATTACGGTCCCGAGGCCAAGCAGGATTATGCCGTTCGCGTGGAAGGTCCTGTCGTGGCCGACATCCTGAAATTCGTGCTGGATAACTTACCGGGACAGAGCGCCGTACGACGCTGGTGGCGACGTCATCACCGGGTAATTGAGAATCATCGGCCTGGCGAAGCGCAGGCGCTGTTTGTCTGGCGCGATAACGAAGAGCATCGCGATGATATTGAACGCCACTATTTGAAAATGCTGACCCAGGCCCGGCGAGAAGTGATCATTGCCAATGCCTATTTCTTTCCGGGTTATCGCCTGCTGCATGCCCTACGAAAAGCTGCGCGACGCGGTGTTAGGGTAAAACTCATCGTCCAGGGTGAACCGGATATGCCGATTGTGAAAGTGGGTGCCCGCCTGCTGTATAACTATCTGGTTAAAGGCGGCGTCCATGTCTATGAATACCGGCGTAAGCCCCTGCATGGTAAAGTCGCGCTGATGGACGATCATTGGGCGACGGTAGGTTCCAGCAATCTCGACCCGCTTAGTCTGTCGCTCAATCTGGAGGCAAATCTTATTATTCATGATCGCACGTTTAACCAGACCCTGCGTGACAACCTGAACCCCATTATTGCGCAGGACTGCAAGCGAGTTGATGAATCAATGCTGCCAAAACGCACCTGGTGGAACCTGACCAAAAGCGTGCTGGCCTTCCACTTTTTACGCCACTTCCCGGCGCTGGTCGGCTGGCTACCGGCGCATACCCCGCATCTGGCCGAGGTAGAACCACCCGCACAGCCAACTCTGGAAACCCAGGATCGTATTCCAACTGAGGATGCAGGAGGGGAAACCTGATGCCAAAAAACCACCGACGCTGGCGCTTAGCGAAAAAGATCCTCACATGGCTATTTTTTATTGCAGTCATCGTATTGCTGGTCGTTTATGCCAGTAAGGTCAACTGGCAGGAAGTATGGACGGTAATTCGCGATTACAATCGGATCGCCCTGCTCAGCGCCGTAGGGCTGGTGATCGTCAGTTATTTACTTTACGGCTGCTATGACTTGCTCGGGCGCTACTACTGCGGGCACAAGCTGGCAAAACGCCAGGTCATGCTGGTGTCGTTTATCTGTTACGCCTTCAACCTGACGTTAAGCACATGGGTGGGCGGTATTGGGATGCGTTATCGTCTCTACTCGCGTCTCGGGTTACCGGGGAGCACAATTACGCGAATTTTTTCACTGAGCATTACCACCAACTGGCTGGGCTATATTCTGCTGGGCGGTTTTATTTTCACCTTCGGCGTCGTTGAACTGCCCGCGCACTGGTATATCGATGAAGGTACGCTACGCCTCTTAGGCATTGCGCTGCTGCTGATGATTGTTGTTTATCTGTGGTTTTGCGCTTTCGCTAAACATCGCCACATCACCATCAAGGGCCAAAAACTGGTACTGCCCTCCTGGAAATTTGCCCTCGCGCAAATGGCGATATCCGGTACTAACTGGATGGTAATGGGGGCGATTATCTGGCTGTTGCTGGGTCAGAATATCAACTATTTCTTCGTGCTGGGCGTGCTGCTGGTGAGCAGTATCGCCGGTGTTATCGTGCATATTCCGGCGGGGATTGGCGTGCTGGAGGCGGTCTTTATGGCGCTGCTGGCAGGAGAGAACACCTCTCAGGGGACAATCATTGCCGCCCTGCTCGCATATCGCGTGCTGTACTATTTTATTCCGCTGCTGCTGGCGCTGATGTGCTATTTGCTGCTGGAGAGTCGGGCGAAAAAGTTGCGGGTAAAAAACGAGAAGGCGATGGCGAAATGATTCACCGGATGGCGGCTTACGCCATCCGGCAACAGAGAGTTAACGACGATTGCCGAAGATACGCAGCAGCATCAGGAACAGGTTGATGAAGTCCAGATACAGCGTTAAGGCCCCAAGAATTGCGTATTTACGCAGATTTGAGCTGTCACGCAGGTCGATCTGCTCACCGATATTTTTCAGCTTCTGCGTGTCATAAGCGGTCAGGCCGACAAACACAATCACCCCAATATAGGTCACCGCCCACATCAGCGCTTCGCTCTTCAGCCAGAAGTTAACCAGCGAGGCCAGCACAATACCGATCAGCGCCATAAACAGCATATTGCCGAAACCGCTGAGATCGCGTTTGGTGGTGTAGCCGTACAAACTCATGATCCCGAACATCCCGCCGGTGACCACGAAGGTGCTGGCGATAGACGAGTAGGTATAGACGATAAAAATGCTTGATAGCGTCAGCCCGGTTAATGCCGAATAGAGCATAAACAGCGTGGTCGCCATTCCCGCGCTGAGCCTTTGCACCATGCCGGACAGGACGAACACCAGCGCTAGCTGGGCGATGATCAGTCCAAAGAAGGTGATTTTGCTGGAGAAGACAAACATCATCACCGCGGGCGTATTTGCCGCATACCAGGCGATAAACGCCGTCAGCAACAGTCCGCAGGTCATCCAGCCGTACACCTGCGCCATATACGTTTGCAGGCCGGAACGGGCCTGTACAATAGAATCGGATCGTGGGAATCGGTCCATGACAATCTCCTGAATCAGTATGAGCCTACACCAATTGTACTCTACCAGCGTTTTGCTGCTAGCTTATCGCTGTCGCGGGCATCAACCCAGCGCTCACCTTCTGGCGTGGCCTCGCGCTTCCAGAACGGTGCGCGGGTTTTCAGATAATCCATAATGAACTGCCCGGCATCAAACGCGCTGCTGCGATGCGCACTGGTCACGCCAACAAAAACGATTTCGTCACCCGGCCACAGTTCGCCAATGCGATGAATGACCGTTACTCGTCCCAGCGGCCAGCGCGCACGCGCTTCGTCGACAATCTCCGCCAGCGCTTTTTCGGTCATTCCCGGATAGTGTTCCAGCGTTAACGCCTGCACGCTATCGCCGAGATTGTGATTGCGGACTTTACCGGTGAAAGTGACCACCGCGCCATCTTCATCGCGTTCGGCCAGCCAGGGATACTCTTCCCCGACGCTGAACGGCGCATGACCAACAACAATTCGCGTTTCAGCCATCTTAGCCTCCGGTTACCGGTGGGAAGAAAGCCACTTCGTCACCCGCATTAAGGGGATGGTCAAAACTGACCAGCGTCTGGTTTACCGCGGCCAGCAGCTTGCCGTCTTCCAGCGCCAACGCCCAGCGATCGCTTTTTGCCGCAAGACTCCGGCGCAGCGCTTCTACCGTTGCAAACTCAGCGGCGACTTCTATCGCATCCGTGTTCACCAATTCCCGTACCTGAGCAAAGAAAAGAACCTTAATCATGCGCATCCACCTTAAAATCTCCCGATTTACCGCCGCTTTTAGCCAGCAGACGCACCGGACCAATTACCATATCCTTTTGCACCGCTTTGCACATATCGTAGATGGTCAACGCTGCCACGGAGGCCGCCGTTAACGCTTCCATTTCGACGCCGGTTTTCCCGGTCAGGCGACACAGCGTTTCAATGCGTACGCGGTTGTGTTCCGGCTCGGCGTGCAGATTAACTTCAACCTTGCTCAACATCAGCGGATGGCACAGCGGGATAAGATCCCAGGTCCGTTTGGCGGCCTGAATACCGGCAATACGCGCCGTGGCGAAAACGTCACCCTTATGGTGGCTGCCGTCGATAATCATCGCCAGCGTTTCGCTACGCATGGTCACGAATGCTTCTGCACGCGCCTCGCGTACGGTTTCCGCTTTGGCGGAGACATCCACCATATGCGCTTCGCCAGCGGCGTTAATATGAGTCAGTTGCGACATACTTATTTCTTCAAATGTGGGTGGAAATTACACGGACGCGTACGGGCATCGAGCTGCGGCGCAATGATATTTTCCCATGCGGTACGACACGCTTTAGTCGACCCCGGCATGGCGAAAATCAGCGTTTTGTTGGCCACTCCGGCAATCGCCCGGGATTGCAGCGTCGCGGTGCCAATCTCTTCAAACGACAGCATACGGAATACTTCACCAAACCCTTCGACTTCTCTGTCGAACAGCGGTTGCAGCGCTTCTGGCGCCTGGTCCCCTTCGGTTAAGCCCGTGCCGCCTGTAATGAGCACGACCTGCACATCCTCACTGGCAATCCATGCAGAAACCTGGGCGCGAATGGCGTAGCGGTTCTCTTTGACAATAGCCTTGTCGACAATCTGATGACCCGCCTCTTGCGCCGAGTCACGCAGATAATGGCCGGAGGTGTCATCTTCTTCGCCGCGACGGTTGGAAACAGTAAGAATAGCAATGCGTGTCGGGATAAATTCAGCGCTTACCTGACTCATGAAAAACTCCTTTTAGCGATCAGCCGCCAATGTAAGATAAGTTTTGCGTAATACCGGTATTGTTCTGATGCAGGAAATGAGTCTGCTTTTTCTCCAGCAGCGCGGCTGAAATGCGTTCTTCCAGCGCCGACTGCTGAGCGTCATCTTCCAGCAAATCACGCAGGCTTACGCCGCCTTCACCAAATAAACACAGATGCAGTTTGCCGACAGAGGAAACGCGCAGACGGTTGCAGGTGGCGCAGAAGTCTTTCTCATAAGGCATGATCAGACCAATTTCACCAGCATAGTCAGGATGACAGAAAACCTGAGCCGGGCCGTCGCTGCGCTGTCGGATCTGGTGGATCCAGCCGCGACGCAACAGCTCATCACGCAGGACCTGGCCTGAGATATGGTGTTTACGGAAGAGAGAGCTGCCCTCACCCGTTTCCATCAGTTCAATAAAGCGTAGTTGGATAGGACGGGGCTGAACCCACGCCAGGAAGGTGTCCAGTTGATGATGGTTTACATCGCGCATCAGCACGGTATTGACTTTCACTTTTTCAAAACCCGCATCAAAAGCGGCGTCAATGCCTGCCATCACCTGCTGAAATTTGTCCTGCCCGGTAATGGCGTGAAACTGACGGGCATCGAGGCTGTCGACGCTGACGTTAAGTGCGGTCAGTCCGGCATCGCGCCAGGCAGCAGCATCACGCGCCAGACGATAACCATTAGTGGTCACCGCAATCTGACGGATGGCGTGGTTTTCGCGCACGGCGGCGATAATGTCGGTAAAGTCGCGACGCAATGAAGGTTCGCCCCCTGTCAGACGCACTTTTTCCGTTCCCAGACTGGCGAACGCGCGCGTAACGCGGCGAATTTCATCAACGGTCAAAAAGCCGTTATTGGTGACACCGCCGGGCTTATAGCCATCCGGCAGGCAGTAGGTGCAACGAAAGTTACACACATCGGTAATCGACAAACGTAAGTAGTAAAACTTACGTGCGAAAGCATCGGTAAGTTGAGAGCCCATGTACACCTTTCCAAATACGGGAGACGTAGTCATTTCTTCCTACGCCCTGGTGACAAACTTATTCAAGTATTGTCACGGCCAAAGCACCGTATCATTTGACCCAGGTGCAGAGGCTAGAGTGTTTATTCTCGTCATACTTCAAATTGCAGAAGCGTGGGCTTTATTCGTTCACCCCAGTCACGTACTTATGTCCGCTTACGGGGGATTCTCTCCCTCACTGCCTTCCTGCAACTCAAATTATTCAGAGTACATTGTGGTTATGCCGATACTAGCGTGTAAATGACGCTTTTGCCATGTACACTTTCGCTGTATAAACACATACATAGCGACATGATCGTGCAATTTCGCTACAGAATAAGCAAAAACCACAGTTTTGCATTGATATACATCATCTTGCCGGCCGGTGCATCTCGTCAGAAAGGAGTAGATCGCAGAAAAAAATTACGCCAGATTCCGCCTGGATAATTGCTGAAAACACATTATTTACGTTACTGTAGCGCCGATAAATTGATATCAGGAAAATATATGCGCACTCGCACGCTGGCAGATCTGGACCGCGTTGTCGCTCTCGGCGGAGGGCATGGACTGGGACGCGTTCTCTCCTCTCTTTCCCCTTTAGGCTCACGCCTGACGGGGATCGTCACCACGACCGATAACGGCGGGTCGACAGGTCGTATTCGTCGCTCTGAAGGAGGAATTGCCTGGGGAGACATGCGTAACTGTCTGAACCAGTTAATTACTCAACCCAGCGTTGCATCCGCCATGTTTGAGTATCGTTTTGGCGGTAATGGTGAGCTTTCCGGGCATAACCTCGGAAATCTGATGTTAAAGGCGCTCGATCACCTCAGTGTGCGGCCTCTGGAAGCCATCAATTTAATTCGTAATCTGCTGAAAGTTGACGCGCATTTAATTCCGATGTCGGAGCTGCCGGTGGATCTGATGGCTATCGACGATCAGGGACATGAAGTCTATGGCGAAGTGAATATCGATCAGCTCACCATCCCGCCTCAGGAACTGATGCTGTCGCCAAAAGTCCCCACCACGCGGGAGGCAGTTGAAGCTATCGCCGAAGCGGATTTGATTTTGATCGGACCCGGCAGTTTTTACACCAGCCTGATGCCGCTCCTGCTACTCGACGAATTGGCGCAGGCATTACGTCGCACACCTGCCCCGATGGTCTACATCGGCAATCTGGGTCGTGAATTAAGCCTGCCAGCAGCCAGCCTGACGCTTAACGATAAGCTGGCAATCATTGAACAGTACGTTGGCAGGAAAGTAATTGATGCGGTGGTTGTGGGCCCGAAAGTGGATGTATCCACCGTTACCGACCGCGTTGTTATTCAGGAAGTGCTGGAAGCCAGCGACATTCCCTACCGCCATGACCGCCAGCTATTGCATTACGCGCTGGAGAAAGCGGTACAGGCGCTGGGGTAAGTGGAATTACCTGATGGGCTGCGCTTATCAGTCCTACAAACGCGATCTACTCCCACAGGCCGGATGAGGGGGTTCCCCCGCCTCCGGCACAATCTTACGATGCCGCGATAAACAACTCGCGCAGCTGATGCAACTGGTCGCGGATCGTTGCAGCCTCTTCAAATTCAAGATTCTGCGCATGCTGCATCATCTGCCCTTCCAGCTCATGAATCTTCTGCTGCAGCGCTTTTGGCGTCATATCCAGTTCGACAATTTCAGACTTCGCGCCTGCGCGTGACTTCCCTTTGCCTTTCGCCTTAGTCTTCGCAATATTCTGACCCAGCGCCAGAATATCGACCACTTTCTTGTTCAGCCCCTGCGGCGTAATACCGTGTTCTTCGTTGTAGAGCTGCTGTTTCTCACGACGGCGTTCAGTTTCACCTATCGCCTTAGCCATTGAGGCGGTAATTTTATCGCCGTAGAGAATAGCCTTCCCGTTGATATTACGCGCCGCACGACCGATGGTCTGAATAAGCGAACGTTCCGAACGCAGGAACCCTTCTTTGTCTGCGTCCAGAATCGCCACCAGTGAGACCTCAGGCATATCCAGCCCCTCACGTAACAGGTTGATACCCACCAGCACGTCAAACTCGCCCAGACGCAGGTCACGAATGATTTCCATACGTTCCACGGTATCGATGTCTGAGTGCAGATAGCGCACCCGCTCACCGTGCTCTTCGAGGTATTCGGTGAGATCCTCTGCCATCCGTTTCGTGAGCGTAGTGACCAGCACACGTTCGTTAATCGCCGCACGGATGCGGATCTCAGACAGCAGATCGTCAACCTGCGTCGCCACCGGGCGTACCTCAATGATAGGATCCAGCAGGCCGGTCGGTCGTACTACCTGATCGACGACGTCATCACCGGATTTCTCCAGTTCATAGTTGCCCGGCGTCGCTGAGACGTAGATGGTCTGCGGGGCCAGCGCTTCAAACTCTTCAAATTTAAGCGGACGGTTATCCAGCGCCGACGGCAGACGGAATCCGTATTCGACCAGAGTCTCTTTACGCGCCCGGTCACCACGATACATACCGCCAATTTGCGGGATAGTGACGTGGGATTCATCCACCACCAGCAGGCCGTCGGCAGGCAGGTAATCAAACAGCGTCGGCGGCGGCTCGCCGGGGCCACGCCCGGACAGATAGCGGGAGTAGTTTTCAATCCCCGAGCAGTAACCCAGCTCGTTCATCATTTCCAGATCGAACTGCGTACGCTGACTTAGCCGCTGTTCTTCCAGCAGTTTGTT
This sequence comes from Citrobacter sp. RHBSTW-00599, assembly GCF_013784065.1. Lineage (NCBI taxonomy): Bacteria > Pseudomonadati > Pseudomonadota > Gammaproteobacteria > Enterobacterales > Enterobacteriaceae > Citrobacter > Citrobacter sp. RHBSTW-00599. Next base: position 3,459,352 of record NZ_CP056717.1, read on the forward strand.
ATTTGCCAGCAGGACCTTGCGCCGCTCTGCCAGCTCAACTTTGATTTCTTCCATCGCCTGCACGATACGTTCGCGCGGCGTCACGTAGTGCGTTTTAGGATAGATGGTGTAGCGCGAAATCGTGGATTCAACCTGCCCGGTAAGCGGGTCAAACAGCGATAAACGTTCGACCTCTTCATCAAACAGTTCCACGCGCAGCGCGATATCGTCGGATTCAGCCGGGAAAATGTCGATCACTTCACCACGCACGCGGAAGGTTCCGCGCTGAAATGCCTGATCGTTGCGGGTATATTGCAGTTCCGCCAGGCGGCGCAGGATCGCACGCTGGTCGATAATCATCCCCACCGTCAGGTGCAGCATCATTTTCAGATACAGATCCGGATCGCCCAAACCATAGATAGCGGAAACTGACGCGACGACGACGACATCCCGACGTTCCAGCAGCGCTTTGGTCGCCGACAGACGCATCTGCTCAATATGTTCGTTAACCGAGGCATCCTTCTCGATGAAGGTGTCAGAACTTGGAACGTAGGCTTCCGGTTGATAATAGTCGTAGTAGGAGACGAAATACTCCACCGCGTTATCCGGGAAGAACTCTTTCATCTCACCGTACAGCTGCGCGGCCAGCGTCTTATTGGGAGCCAGCACCATGGTAGGCCGCTGCAAGTCCGCAATTACGTTAGCGATGGTGAATGTCTTCCCCGAGCCCGTCACCCCCAGCAGCGTCTGATGCGCCAGACCATCCTCCAGCCCTTCTTCCAGACGGCGAATAGCCTCAGGCTGATCGCCAGAGGGTTTAAAAGCGGAATTTAGTTTGAACGGTTTACTCATGAGCAGCTACCTGAAGCAATGGGCGGGCAGGTGTGTAATTTTACTCGCAGTCGTATATTTTGCCAGTAAAATATACTGGATGAAAAAACAGTAACGCACCAGAATATTTCTGATACGCCATCAGAATGACCGTGACCGCAGGCTAAAATTTGGCCTCAGACAAGATAAAACACCAGCAAAAACGTGTTATCCCCAAAGCAATGACTTTTTTAACATTTGTCAAGCTGCCCGATGAAAGTTTTGTGGCAACGCATGACACTTCTGCGACAGCCATTGATTTTATCTAACATTCTGTAATTTAATGACTATTATCCCGAGCCGTCTTTCGCATCAATTTAGTCGCAGGCCGCGTCTTCTCTCGCTTACATTGTGTTTTCTAACTCTAATACACAAGGTTATCCACAGGAATAGTGGATAACTGCCTCCAGCCCGTATGGACTGTAGCCTGGCAAAAACGCCCTCACTTCCTTTTCCGGAGGGATAAAAAAAATTTATCGCTATTTTTTGATATTTATCAGCTAACGAAGCGGCCTGGAATGGCCGGGATCTTGCTCGCATTTTCATCATTTTCTTGCCTGCACCATTACGACACCGCCAGGCACTGGCAATGTGCACAAAACAACGCCAGCCCTCCGGCTAGCCAGACGTTACCGCCTGCGCGGCACACTCTCCTGCTGTTTTTTGACCCCAATCCCTCTTCTGGCAAGAGAATTGCAATTTTCTTCCGACGACCTGTACGTGGGGCGGATAGCATCATGCTGGAGGAATCTATGTTGAGTCTTCGCGCAGTGAATCATTATTACGGTAATCAACACTCCCTATGGGATGTGGATCTCGACCTGCTGCCCGGTAAATGTACCGGTGTGCTGGGGCTTCCAGGGATGGGAAAGACTACGCTGACCAATTGCATTATCGGCAATTTACCGATCGAAAGCGGCACCATGTTCTGGCATCAGGCTGGCGCGCCGCCGCGCGACCTGAGTCCCATTCCGGCGGCAAATCGCATCGCGCTGGGCATTAACTACGTTTCACAAGAGAGACGGATTTTTTCGCAATTGACGGTAGAGGAAAATCTGCATATTGCGCGCCAGGCGGTTGAGGAAAGCGAAACGATGAACAGCAGTGATATTTACCGCCTGTTTCCACAGTTGTTCGTACTGCGTCAGGCCAAAGGGGCGGCATTATCGGAAGATGATCAGCACCAGCTTGCGCTCGCCAGCGCGCTGGTCACACGCCCGCGCCTGCTGATCCTCGATGAGCCCACGCGGGGAAGTGGCCAGGCATATATCCACAAACTGGGGAACCTGGTGGTAAGGTTAAGCCAGGAGCTCGGCATCGCCATAATGCTCGCGGAGCAGAGCCTGCCGTTTATTCGTCGGGTCGCTGACTGCTACTGCCTGTTACACCGTGGGCGCAACGTGGCTCAGGGGCAAATCACACAGCTCAGCAACCCGCTAATCACCGACTGGGGGGCGCTACAGACAAAACGCTAAGATCGATATAACGTCCTGTCGATGCCCGCTCCGGCTCTTCTGCCAGCCAGGGAATTTCCCCCAGCAGCGGAGCCGCAAGCACACGCCTGAGCGTTGCCATATATTCAGCATGACGCTTGCCAGGTGGCGTCACATCATTGGCGACCCATCCGGCAAGCGTCAGTCCGGCCTGCTGCACCGCCTGGGCGGTCAGCACAGCGTGGTTGATGCAGCCGAGCTTAACGCCAACCACCAGAATAACCGGCAACTGCTCTGTTTTTACCCAATCAGCAAAACTCAGCGTTGGCGAAAGCGGCGTAAACCACCCGCCAGCACCTTCCACCAGCACCCAGTCAGCCTGTTGTTCCAGCGCGCGTAAACCCGCAGACATTACAGAGGCCTGAATGGGGCGACCTTCGTCCGCGCTGATGATATGCGGTGAGGTAGGTTCCGCGAAGGTATAGGGGTTGATAGCCGCATAGTCCACCGTCACAACGCTGTTGCGCTGTAATGCCAGGGCATCGCTATTGCGCAGACCTTCAACCGTCATTTCACTGCCCGACGCCACTGGCTTATAGCCGACGGTTCGCAATCCCCTCTGCCCCGCCGCCTGTAGCAACGCACAGCTGGCGATAGTTTTCCCCACTTCGGTATCCGTCCCGGTGACAAAAAAAGTGTTAATCACGTTGAATCACTCCCAAAAATAGATGATAGGTCAGCGGATATTTCCCCTGCTGGCAGGGCCAGGCTAGCTGTAGCTGGCGCAGCTGTGAGCGGGTCAGTACGCGCGGCTCGCGGCCATCATGCAAATGCGTCGCGCCAATGCCCTTCAGCGAGCGCATGGCGCTCAGCGCATCGTCAAACCACAGCGTGACGGCATGAGACTGGTATTCAACGTCCCACCCATGCAGGGCGTTTTCCAGTTGCTCCACGGGCAAAAAACGATTGGCGTGCTCCCGCTCATCAACCGCTCGCCACGCCTGACGAAGTTCCGGCATTGACCCCTGCGCCAGGGTACTAAACGCCACCGTCCCGCCAGGACGCACCACCCGGTAAAGCTCGCGTAACGCGCCGCGCAGGTCACTGCACCACTGTACGGCCAGATTGCTCCAGGCCAGGTCGAAAGTAGCAGCAGCCTGCGGAATGGCTTCAATATCCGCCAGCAAATAGCGGTGGGCGACATCGTGACGCTGTGCTTCAGTCAGCATTTGCGCCGACAGATCCAGCGCGCAGACCTCGCTCCCCTGCTCCCGCCAGTAACGGCTCATACGCCCGGGTCCGCAGCCCGCATCTAAAACCTGAGAGAATGCCCGACCATCGAGTCGTGCCAGTAACGCATCGGCGCTCTGACGCTGGAGTTCCGCGTGTTGCTCATAGTGAGTAGCCGCGCGGCCAAACGCGGCAGCAATCGCCTGCTTATTGACCTGCGCCATGCAGCACCTCCAGTAAGCGATCGATATCCTGGACTTCATGCGCCTGGGTCAGCGTAAGCCGCAGCCTGGCCGTACCAACCGGCACCGTCGGTGGGCGAATAGCCGTCACCCAGCATCCCTGTTGACGTAATGCCTCCGCCAGTTGCAAGGCTTTATGATTGTCGCCCACGATCAGTGGCTGAATGGCGCTGTCTGACTGCGCCAGCGTTAAGTCCGGCGTATTCACCCCAGCGCGAAAACGCTGGATCAGCATCGCCAGTTTTTCTCTGCGCTCATCGCCTTCGCGGCTGCGGATCACCTCCAGCGCGGCGCGCAAGGCCTGGGCCTGCGCCGGAGGCATACTGGTGCTGTAGATCAGATGACGGGCAAACTGCAGCAGATAATCGGCCACGCTGTCTGAGCACAAGATTGCCGCGCCGCTGACGCCAAACCCTTTGCCAAACGTCACCACTAACAGCTCGGGTTTCACCTGCTGTCGGGAGCACGAGCCGCGCCCTTCCTCACCGCTGACGCCAATCCCGTGCGCATCATCCACCAGCAACCACGCGCCCTGCCGCTCTGCTACCGCGTGAATTTCCGCCAGCGGTGCGCTATCGCCATCCATGCTGAACACACCTTCAGTAACCACGAGTTGTTGCCCCGGACAGGGGTTGGTCAGCAGACGTTCCAGATGTTGCGGATCGTTATGGGTAAAGCGACGTAGCACGGCAGGGCTAAGGCTGGCAGCTTCCAGCAGTGAGGCATGGCTGAGCCGGTCAGCAACAATCCGGTCCTCTTTGCCCATCAGCGCGGCAATGACCGCCTGATTAGCGGCAAAACCGGAGATAAACAACAGCGCCCGTGAATAGCCGAGCCATTGCGCCAGCTCATCTTCCAGCGCCTGATGAGCAACGGAATAACCGCTCACATGACCCGAGCCGCCGCTGCCGACGCCAAAACGCTCAGCGCCTTGCTGCCACGCGCAGATAATATGCGGATGGTGGCTTAAGCCAAGGTAGTCGTTGCTGGAAAAGTTCAGATACTGGCGACCGTCGGCCTGCAGCCAGCGACCGGCGCCCTGCGTCACCGCATAGCGCCGACGCAACGCATCAGCACGACGACGCGCCGTTAACGCATCGTCTATTTTTTGCTGCCAGGTCATACGGTTGCCGCGTTGTAGTATTCGTCGGTATCCGGGGTACGCAGCGCCTGTTCCAGGCGTTGCTGCTGTTCGTTATCGCCTGCCAGCACCGCCGTTTGCTGCGGATTGAGACCCAGCTTGCGAAACAACAGCAAATCCTTATCTTCGTTCGGGTTCGGCGTGGTCAGCAGTTTGCAGCCGTAGAAAATCGAGTTAGCTCCGGCCATAAAGCACATCGCCTGGGTTTGTTCGTTCATTTGCTCGCGTCCGGCTGAAAGACGGACATATGAAGTCGGCATCATGATCCGCGCAACGGCGATAGTACGAATAAAATCAAAGGCATCCACATCGTCGTTATCGGCAAGCGGCGTGCCTTTCACTTTCACCAGCATGTTGATCGGCACGCTTTCTGGCGGCGTTGGCAGATTCGCTAATTGCAGCAACAGACCCGCGCGGTCGGTCACCGTTTCCCCCAGTCCCACAATCCCGCCGGAGCAAACTTTAATGCCCGCCTCACGCACTTTATCCAGCGTATCCAGGCGCTCCTGGTACGAACGGGTTGTGATGATATTGCCGTAGAATTCCGGCGAGGTATCGAGGTTATGGTTGTAGTAGTCCAGACCCGCATTGGCCAGCCGCTGGGCCTGATTTTCGTTCAGCGTACCCAGCGTCATACACGCTTCCAGCCCCAGTTCTTTTACGCCCTGAACCATCTGTTCCAGGTAGGGCATGTCGCGTTCGTGTGGATTCTTCCACGCCGCGCCCATGCAAAACCGCGTTGAACCGGCCTGTTTCGCTTTACGCGCAGAGTCCAGTACCTGTTCAACCTCCATCAAACGTTCCGTTTCCAGACCGGTTTTATAGCGGGAGCTTTGCGGGCAGTATTTGCAGTCTTCCGGGCAGGCACCGGTCTTAATCGACAGCAGCGTACTGACCTGAACCTGCCGCGGATCAAAGTGCTGACGGTGAACCTGCTGCGCTTCAAACAGCAGATCCAACAGCGGTTTTTCAAATAATTCGGTGACTTGCGACATTGTCCAGCGAGAAGAATGAGCCATATTGGTATACGTTTCGTTATGAGTTTGGTGTAGACTCGTAAACCTAAATCTTTTTAATTTGGTTTACAAGTCGATTATGACAACGGACGATCTTGCGTTTGACCAACGCCATATCTGGCACCCTTACACCTCCATGACCTCCCCGTTACCGGTTTATCCGGTGGCGCGTGCCGAAGGTTGCGAACTGATTTTAGCCCGCGGTGAGAGGCTGATAGACGGCATGTCGTCCTGGTGGGCGGCGATCCACGGTTACAATCACCCACAGCTGAACGCCGCGATGAAAACGCAGATTGATGCCATGTCACATGTGATGTTTGGCGGCATTACCCATGCCCCGGCCATTGCGCTGTGCCGCCAGTTGGTGGCGATGACGCCAGAGGCGCTGGAGTGCGTTTTTCTCGCGGATTCAGGTTCGGTCGCCGTAGAAGTAGCAATGAAAATGGCGCTGCAATACTGGCAGGCCAAAGGCGAATCCCGTCAGCGTTTCCTGACATTTCGAAACGGTTATCACGGCGATACCTTCGGCGCGATGTCGGTCTGCGATCCCGACAACTCGATGCACAGTCTGTGGAAGGGTTATCTGCCGGAGAACCTGTTTGCGCCCGCCCCGCAAAGCCGCATGGACGGCGAGTGGGACGAACTGGATATGGTGCCTTTTGCCCGCCTGATGGCCGCGCATCGCCACGAGATTGCGGCGGTGATCCTTGAGCCGATTGTGCAGGGCGCTGGCGGCATGCGCATGTATCATCCCGAATGGTTAAAACGCATCCGTAAGATGTGCGACCGTGAAGGGATCCTGCTGATTGCCGATGAAATCGCCACCGGATTTGGTCGTACAGGCAAGCTTTTTGCCTGTGAACACGCCAACATAACTCCGGACATTTTGTGCCTCGGCAAAGCGTTAACCGGCGGAACGATGACCCTTTCCGCCACCCTGACCACGCGTCAGGTCGCCGAAACCATCAGCAACGGTGAAGCCGGATGCTTCATGCACGGTCCAACCTTTATGGGTAATCCGCTGGCCTGCTCCGTCGCCTCCGCCAGCCTGTCGTTACTCGAAACCGGTGAGTGGCGCTCACAGGTAGCGGCTATTGAAGCGCAACTGCGGACAGAACTCGCCCCGGCGGCAGACTCGAGTTGGGTAGCCGACGTGCGTGTACTCGGCGCCATCGGTGTGATCGAAACCACGCATCCGGTGAATATGGCGGCGTTACAGAAGTTCTTTGTTGAACAGGGTGTGTGGGTACGACCGTTTGGCAAACTGATCTATCTGATGCCGCCGTACATTATTCAGCCCGATCAGTTGCGTCGTCTGACCCAGGCCGTAAACGAGGCTGTGCGCAGTGCAACATTTTTTAGCGATTAATCAGCGCCCGGTCCGGACGTGGAAAAGTGAAACAGCCCGGATTATTCGATGACTGATGAAGTAACAATATTTAGACATGAAGGCCGGATTATTCCGGCCTTTTTTTATTTGCATCAAAGAAATTGTAAATCGTTTTATATCGATGCTGAGCAAAAATTGACGGGTGTTTTAGTAAGCGATAGCGTGAATTTTTCACGTAAGTGATTAAAGTGAAAGGATTTTATGAGATTTTCCTTAAATGGAGTTTTAAGGAAATGGCTATTCCAGCTTATTTATGGCTCAAAGATGACGGCGGCGCTGATATCAAAGGTTCCGTCGATGTTCATGGACGTGAAGGCGGCCCGCTTGAGGTTGTACGATGAAACGGCTCGCATTATTGCTACTACTTCCGTTTATTGTGGCCACTTCAGCAGCTGGCGAAGTGAACTGGCCCGATGCGCTGAAAGGCGTGGCTACGGGCGTTCAAGCGTGGCTGAATAAAACGCCAGAACTCGCGGCTGCGGCAGATGTTAAGCAGGCCATTAAACTGGAAGATGCTTTATCTGCTGCCCTAACAGCAAATACAACCGGCGCTCTTGATGCGCTCAGCGTCATTGACGCGGGAAAATGGCCGCACATGATCGGGACTGATATTGTCTGCGGAGTGCCTGTTGAAGCTCCAGCAACCGTTGAGGATTTTTATCAGCGGACACGTCCTGCGTTGTTAAGCACTGATAAGGGCGCTCGCTGCTTGTGGTTCCTCGAAGCAACATATGAGGAATGGAAAGCAGACAAAGCCCGTCAGGTTAAGTAAGATAATTAACCCGGTCAATATGGCCGGGTCCTTTCCTCCGCTTCCCTTTGATTTTTCGTGCCGCAGCCGCTCCCTGAATACTCAACACCACACAATAACCGCTCATGCAGTGGGTTTAACCGACAGCACCGGCACCCCGCACACGTTCCGGCACCCAGTAAGGATTATTTAATGACATTTCCCGTCCCGACCGTTGCGGAAAGTACCGACCGCCAGTTACGCGATATTCAGAACGCGCTACCCGATGAGAACGTCGACACCAGCAGCGACAGCGACTACGCCGTCCGGGCTAATGCTGTATCAGGCGTGGCGGACGATCTCTACGCCTATCAGGGCTGGATTATTCGCCAGATTTTCCCTGACACCGCCGAGAAGGAGTATCTGGAGTTTACTCGATGCCGCACTGGCTGGACTGGTCACCAGTGCGAATAAAGTACCCTACTTCACCGGAGAGGATAAGGCAGCGCTGGCTGATTTAACTTCTGTTGGTCGTGACATTATCAGCAAGAACACTATTGCCGACATTCTCACATACCTTGATTTGCACGAAACCGGATTTGCCACCCTTGATTGAACGCAAAACAGTCCAGAATATTTCGCCACGCTACATACGGTTCCTGGCTACACTTTTTGGCTAACGAGAGGAGTCAGCATGAAACTAATCAGTAACGATCTGCGCGATGGCGAAAAGCTTGCGCATCGCCACGTCTTTAACGGCATGGGATATGACGGGGATAATATTTCCCCGCATCTGGCGTGGGATGACGTGCCCGCAGGGACTAAAAGCTTTGTCGTGACCTGCTACGATCCTGATGCGCCAACCGGCTCCGGCTGGTGGCACTGGGTGGTGGTAAATCTGCCAGCAGATACCCGCGTACTCACGCAAGGCTTCGGCTCCGGGCTGGTTGCGCTGCCGGATGGGGTGATTCAGACCCGTACGGATTTTGGTAAAGCAGGTTATGGCGGTGCTGCGCCGCCGAAGGGGGAAACCCATCGCTATATCTTTACGGTTCACGCGCTAGATGTGGAGCGTATTGATGTCGATGAGGACGCCAGCGGCGCGATGGTTGGCTTTAACGTTCACTTCCACTCGCTCGCCAGCGCCTCGATTACGGCGCTGTTCAGTTAAGCTGTGTTGTGCCGGATGTCGGCTTCGCCGCATCCGGCCTACTAAACAAGGCTTATCTACAGAAATTCAGGCAACAATTTCAACAATGCCCCCTGGGCTAACAGTTCGGTTGCGCACTCAATATCCGGAGCAAAAAAGCGATCCTGCGTATAGTGGGCAACCTGCTCGCGCAGAGCCTGGCGCGCCTGCTCCAGCAGCGGGCTTGAGGTTAACCCTTCACGCAGGTCAATCCCCTGACACGCCGCCAGCCACTCCACGGCAATCACGCCGCGCGTATTCGCTGCCATCTCCCACAACATGCGGCCCGCTGCCGGTGCCATAGACACATGATCTTCCTGGTTGGCGGAGGTCGGCAGGCTGTCCACGCTGTGCGGATGCGCCAGCGCTTTGTTCTCGCTCGCCAGCGCGGCCGCGGTTACCTGAGCAATCATAAAGCCGGAGTTCACCCCGCCGTTTTTCACCAGGAACGGCGGCAACTGCGACATATGTTTGTCCATCATCAGCGCAATGCGTCGCTCTGATAACGCCCCGATTTCCGCAATCGCCAGCGCCAGATTATCTGCCGCCATCGCCACCGGTTCAGCATGGAAGTTGCCGCCGGAAATGACATCGCCCTCTTCGGCAAACACCAGCGGGTTGTCGGAAACCGCGTTGGCTTCTACCAGTAAGACCTCCATTACCTGACGCATTTGCGTCAGGCACGCCCCCATCACCTGCGGCTGACAGCGCAAAGAATACGGATCCTGCACTTTTTCACAGTTATGATGCGACTGAGAAAGTGCGCTGGTGTCGGTCAACACATGGCGGTACAGCGCTGCGGCATCAATCTGCCCACGCTGTCCTCGTGCGGCATGAATACGGGCATCAAACGGACGACGAGAGCCCAATACCGCTTCGGTGGTCAGCGCCCCACACACCGTCGCAGACGCGAACAGCTCCTGGGCTTCAATTAACCCACGCAGCGCAAAGGCTGTGGAAGCCTGGGTACCGTTGAGCAGCGCCAGCCCTTCTTTCGCCTCCAGCGTAATCGGCTCCAGTCCGGCCTTTTTCAGCGCTTCAGTCGCCGGAAGCCATTCCCCCTGCCAGCGCGCTTTACCTTCGCCCAGCAGCGTCAGAGACATATGCGCCAGCGGTGCCAGATCGCCCGATGCGCCCACTGACCCTTTCGCCGGGATCAGCGGATACACCCCGGCATTCACCAGCGCAATCAGCGCTTCAATCACGCTGAGACGAATACCCGAAAAACCCCGCGCCAGGCTGTTGATTTTCAGCACCATAATCAGGCGAACCATCGCGTCATCGAGCGCCTCACCAACGCCTGCCGCATGGGAAAGCACCAGAGAACGCTGTAAATTCTGCAAATCTTCCGTGGCGATACGGGTCTGAGCCAGCAGGCCAAAGCCGGTATTAATGCCATACGCCGTACGGCCTTCAGCGACAATATTATTGACGCAGGCGACGCTTGCGTTGATCGCATCAATCGCCCCGGCATCCAGGCTCAGTTTGACCGGCTGCTGCCAGATGTCGCGCAGTTGCGCAAAGCTCAGATGACCCGGCGTTAATGTCATGGTGTTCATATCAACGTTTCTCCTGCGTCGCCGCGACCATCGGCAAATTCAGCCCTTCTTCGACGGCGCATTCCACCGCAATGTCATACCCGGCGTCGGCGTGGCGCATCACCCCGGTAGCCGGATCGTTATGTAATACCCGGGCGATACGCGCTGCGGCTTCATCAGTGCCATCGCAAACAATCACCATCCCGGCATGCTGGGAGAAGCCCATTCCTACCCCGCCACCGTGATGCAGTGACACCCAGGTTGCACCGCTGGCGGTGTTAAGCAGCGCGTTCAGCAGCGGCCAGTCGGATACTGCATCAGAACCGTCGCGCATGGCTTCGGTTTCGCGGTTCGGGCTGGCGACGGAGCCGGAATCCAGATGATCACGGCCAATAACAATCGGCGCAGACACTTCGCCGCTGCGCACCATTTCATTAAACGCCAGCCCCAGTTTTTGACGCCATTCCAGACCGACCCAGCAGATACGCGCCGGTAATCCCTGGAAGTTAATCCGCTCACGCGCCATATCGAGCCAGTGGTGCAGATGTTTATCGTCAGCCACGATCTCTTTCACTTTGGCATCCGTTTTATAAATATCCTGCGGATCGCCGGAAAGCGCCACCCAACGGAACGGGCCAATGCCGCGGCAGAACAGGGGGCGAATATAAGCAGGGACGAAACCAGGGAAATCAAAGGCGTTTTCCACGCCCATCTCTTTGGCCATCTGGCGAATGTTATTGCCGTAATCAAACGTCGGCACGCCCATTTTGCTGAACGCCAGCATTGCCTCAACGTGTGTTGCCATTGAGCGTTTCGCCGCCTGTACCGTGCCCTGCGGATCGGACACCGCTTTCGCCTGATACGCTTCCCAGCTCCAGCCGGACGGCAGATAACCATGCAGCGGATCGTGGGCGCTGGTCTGGTCAGTGACCATATCCGGGCGCACACCACGCTTCACCAGTTCCGGCACAACGTCGGCGGCGTTAGCGCATAGCGCAATGGAGACCGCTTTACCCTCGCGGGTGTACTTTTCGATACGCGCCAGCGCGTCGTCAAGCGATGTCGCCTGCTCATCCACGTAGCGGGTACGCAGACGGAAATCGATCCGGCTTTGCTGGCACTCAATATTCAGCGAGCAAGCACCTGCCAGCGTTGCGGCTAACGGTTGCGCCCCTCCCATGCCGCCCAGCCCGGCGGTCAGCACCCAGCGTCCGCTCAGGTTACCCTGATAATGCTGACGCCCAGCCTCAACGAAGGTTTCATAAGTCCCCTGCACGATGCCCTGGCTGCCGATGTAGATCCAGCTCCCGGCGGTCATCTGGCCATACATCGCCAGCCCTTTGGCGTCCAGCTCGTTGAAGTGTTCCCATGTAGCCCAATGTGGCACCAGGTTGGAGTTGGCAATCAGCACGCGCGGCGCATTATCATGGGTTTTGAAAACGCCAACCGGTTTACCGGACTGGACCAGCAGGGTCTCATCGGTCTCCAGTTTGGTCAGCGCGTTGACGATGGCGTCATAACATTCCCAGTCCCGCGCGGCGCGACCAATCCCGCCGTATACCACCAGCTCATGCGGATTTTCCGCCACATCGGGATCCAGGTTGTTCATTAACATGCGCAGCGGCGCTTCGGTCAGCCAGCTTTTGGCCGTTAACGTGGTGCCGCGTGGGGCACGAATATCCTGCTGACGGTACTTGCTATGAGACATGGTAGAGCACTCCTCGCGAACGATCGGACAGATAAGCAACATATACTTGTCTATACAAGTTGTCGCAAGCGTGCTTTTAACAAAAAAGATACAATTTTATTATACTGCGGCAGCAATCACGCTTTTCAGGACATAAACCGCCCTTGCAGGCGATAGCGGGAACCCGGGAAGAGCAAACGGGCATGAGAGACAATGGATGACGCAGACCAGGTTTTACGGCGGATCAGCAAGCAGGGATCGTGTTCTTTGATATTCAGCAGCACGCACTCTTCGGCACTGGCGCGGACCGCTTCAACAATATGCTCGCCTTCCGTTAAAGGGGCTATCAGCGACAGATAAGCGTGCGGCGTAGTCTGGCTGTAATCCTGCGCCAGATACGCTGGCACAATTTCGGCATTCACGCAGCGATCTTCAATCTGCACCGGCAGTTCGTTCTCGTAGTGCACCATGACAGAGTGAAAAATGGAGGTACCTTCTTTGACGTTTAACACCAAAGCCTGCTGCGCGCTTGCCTGGGTTCGTTCCAGCGTGATCACCTCGCAGCGGTGCTGATGCTGACGGGCGTTGATTTCATCCGCGATGCTGCGAATTTCAAATAGCGCAGACTGGCCCTTCGGCTCGGCGACAAACGTCCCTACGCCCTGCAAACGAACCAGTAACCCTTCATCCGTTAACTCACGCAGCGCCCGGTTGATGGTCATGCGGCTGAAACCATACTGCGCCACCAGCTCCGCCTCAGAGGGAATGCGATCGTGAGGTTGCCAGATACCGCTGGCAATCTTTTCGCTGATCTCCTGTTTGACCTTTTCGTAAAAAGGTGCCGGAGCAGAACGGGATGGGAGCATGCGTAAGCCTTCCTTAAGCTGAGAATGTGAGTGGGTACAGTTTACAGACATTACCCGAACCTGATAAGCGCAACGCCATCAGGTATATCAGTGCCACCAGTGCGCGATTTGCCAACCTAATCGCGCCGCAACGCGCGCCGCTCTGGCATCATCGTCAAAGCGTGGATTAAATTCAACCATATCCACCGCCTGCAGTTTACCGCTACGACACAGGGGTTCAATCAGATTCAGCAGCGTCGCCAACGGTACGCCCAGCGCAGCGGGTGCCGACACGCCGGGCATTTCCCACACCGGCAGCACGTCGAGATCGATAGTCAGATAGATAACATCCAGGTTGGCGACAAACTGCGCTAACTGCGCCTGCGCCGTTGCACAGAACAGATCCTCCACCACGGTCACACCGAGCCGTTGCGCCTCATCCCATAGCGCCTGGGTGTTTGCCGCCCGACTGACGCCGATACAGGCATAGTGAAATTCACGCTGCTGTTCATCGCAAAGCTGCGCCAGTTGGCGAAACGGTGTACCGGAAGTAGCCTGATCGGCATGGCGCAAATCGAGGTGCGCATCGAAGTTGACGATCCCCACTTTCGCCTGCGGGAACGCATCCAACACGCCTGCGCCGTGCGCAAATGCGGTTTCGTGTCCTCCCCCCAGAACAAAGGTACGTATATTCTCCTGCTGACAGCGCTGCACCGCATTGCGTAGCGCCTGCTGCGCGCCCTCAAGGTCGGGGGCCTGGGCCACAATATTTCCCAGATCTACCAGCCGATGATGCCCATCGTGGCTGGCTAAATTCGCCAGCGCCTTGCGCAGCACATCGGGCGCTCCGGCGGCTCCCGTCCGGCCCTGATTACGTTTCACGCCTTCGTCGCAGGCAAACCCAAGCAGCGCTATCTTCTCGCGATACATTTCTGGGCTAAATGTCGGGCTCAGCGTGATAGTCTGAAACAGGCGCAGCGCATTCGGCGATTCGGCGCGGTCATCACGTCCCTGCCACAGCGCAGGTGAAACAGGTTGCCAGTGAGTCATACTATTTGTCCTTTGAATACGCGTTGGTAGAGCGGGTTACGCCCCGGTTCATACAGGATCTCGACCGGGAGAGTTGCATCCCACACCACAAAATCGGCCACAAACCCGGCCTTCAATTGACCATGAGTGGCATGACGTCCCAGCGCCCGGGCCGCATGACGGGTGACGCCCGCCCATGCTTCTTCCGGCGTTAAGCCAAACTGAACGCAGGCCATATTCATCGCCCAGTGCAGGCTGATAAACGGGCTGGTACCCGGGTTAAAATCTGTCGCCACCGCCATCGGTACCTGATACTGACGCAGCAATGCCACCGGCGGACGCTGTTGCTCTTTAAGGAAATAGAATGCGCCGGGCAGCAGTACGCCGACCGTACCGCTTTGGCTCATCGCCGCTACGCCCGCTTCATCGAGATATTCAATATGATCGGCGGATAACCCGTGGTAGCGGCTTACCAGCTGTGCGCCACCCAGCAATGACAGCTGTTCAACATGGCCTTTAATCGGGATGCCCAACGCCTGCGCGGCCTGAAACACCCGCTCGCTCTGTGCCAACGAAAAACCCACGCTTTCACAAAACAGATCGACGGTCTCAAACAGCCCTTGTTCCCACAGCTGCGGCAAAATGGTCTCGCACACCAGCGTAATATAGCCGTCAGGATCATCCCGGTATTCTGCTGGAGTCGCATGGGCAGCCAACAGCGTGGGGCTTATTTCAATGATATTCTCCGCCGCCAGCGCCGCTGCCACACGCAATATTTTCTCTTCTGTCTGCAAATCCAGGCCGTAACCGGATTTTATTTCCAGCAAGGTAACGCCTTCTTTGATCAGCTGTTCCATACGCTGATGCGCTAGATGTAAGAGTTGCTCATCACTGGCGCTGCGGGTTGCTGATACGGTGGCATTGATACCCCCGCCCTGGGCGCTTATCTGCTGGTAGGAGACACCGTTTAGCCGCTGCTCCCATTCACCTGCACGGTTTCCACCAAAGACCAGATGCGTATGACAGTCAATCAGGCCTGGTGTAATTAGCCTGCCCTGCATATCAAAGGTATTGTCATGTGTGAGATAGAGCGATGACTCCGGGACGATATCGCGAATCTTCCCCTGGCGGACGATCAGCGCATGACCCTCCACCAGCCCATACGGGGTGTTACGTTCGGGATCCATGGTCGCCAGACGAACATTGCGCCAGATAACATCATCAGGGAAGAATTGCTGCATTCGACTCACCACTTGTCATAGGTTGTATAGACATTTATTTTTGATTATACGGATGTTGTCAACCTGAAGACCGTAATTGTTATGTATTTGTGATATACGGACTCTCCGCGCCGGGCATTACGGCGATAAAAACAACTTTTTACCTTTTAACCTTCCCGTTTCGCTCAACTTAGTATAAAAAAGCAGGCTTCAATGGATAACTTTCAAAGCCCGGAGCAACCTGTGAACATATCATCAGTTTCCCGTCTGGCGCTGGCAATGGCTTTTGGCGTGACGCTGACCGCCTGTAGCTCTACGCCGCCCGATCAAATTCCTTCCGATCAGACCGCGCCAGGTACCTCTTCGCGCCCGATCTTGTCGGCCAATGAAGCGAATAACTTCGTTGCTGCGCACTATTTTTCCGCGCTGACGCCAAACACCGCGCCGTGGAGCCCTTCTGCTATTTCTCTGCCTGCACAGCCTGACTTCGTGGTTGGCCCGGCTGGGACTCAGGGCGACACCCATACCAGCATTCAGGCTGCGGTTGATGCGGCAATCATCAAGCGTACTAACAAACGTCAGTACATCGCGATTATGCCGGGCGAGTATCAGGGCACGGTATATATCCCGGCAGCAACGGGAAGTCTGACGCTGTACGGCATGGGCGAAAAACCGCTGGATGTAAAAATTGGCCAGGCTATTGATGGTGACATGAGCACCGCAGACTGGCGTCGTACGGTGAACCCGGGCGGTAAATACATGCCGGGTAAACCGGCGTGGTATATGTTTGATAATTGCCAGAACAAGCGCGGCACAAATATTGGCGTGATGTGTTCTGCCGTCGTCTGGTCGCAAAATAACGGTCTGCAATTGCAGAACCTAACCATCGAAAACAATCTGGGTGACAGCGTTGATGCGGGTAATCACCCGGCCGTTGCGCTACGTACCGATGGCGATAAAGTGCAGATCAATAAGGTCAACATCCTCGGTCGCCAGAATACGTTTTTCGTGACTAACAGCGGCGTACAAAACCGTCTGGAAAACGATCGTCAACCGCGTACTTTGGTAACCAACAGCTACATTGAAGGGGATGTGGATATTGTTTCCGGTCGCGGCGCCGTGGTGTTCGATAACACCGATTTCCGTGTTGTGAACTCCCGTACGCAGCAGGAAGCCTATGTGTTTGCACCAGCGACGCTGTCAAACATCTACTACGGCTTCCTCGCCACAAATAGCCGCTTCACGGCGAGTGGTGATGGCGTGGCACAGTTGGGCCGCTCGCTGGATGTCGATTCGAACACTAACGGTCAGGTCGTTATCCGCGACAGCGTGATCAACGAAGGCTTTAACATGGCAAAACCATGGGCTGACAGCGTTATCTCGAAGCGTCCTTTTGCCGGTAATACCGGTGCACAAGATGACAAAGGTGAAATCCAGCGCAACCTGAACGACACCAACTTTAACCGCATGTGGGAATACAACAACCGCGGTATCGGTAGCAAAGTGGTTGCCGAACCGAAGCAGTAATCACAGCCATCAAACCGCTGGCGGGAACACTCCCGCCAGCCCCCTTCACCGCTTTCAACGTCTTTTCTTCACACAGGTCATATTTTCACCAATGCAGGTTTGAAATCGATCTATTTATAGCCAAAATAATTCGAGTTGTATGAAGGCAAGCCCAGGCGCTTACGTAAGTAAGTTACAGTAACGTTTAATTGGACAAATATTGTTTTGCCGCTAAACTCACTTTTTAACCTAAAATAGATAAAAAGCCAAGCCATATTAATTTTAATGTATGAGCATTGTCAATATATATCACTTTCCGGAAAAGGAAAATTACCGTAAATTTTTCTAAAAATAAATCAAAAAACCCGTTACGATATTTCCAATATATAATATATATATTGTGAAATTTTATTCAAAAACAACTCATCTGACCAGTAACCTTTATTCCTAATTATCCCATCACAGCTTTTGACTTCTGGTGATTTACGAAAAATGCCGCATATAATATTTCGGCACAGTGAGTGCAGGGTTAATTTTTTACAGCAACTAATATCTAAGGATTTATGGATATGAAAAACATGATTCATTCATGGAAAAGGAAATCAGCGCAGTATCGTGAGCTGAAAAAGCAGAAAGGCGTGACGCTGCTTGAAATTATCATTGTACTGGGCATTATCGGTATTATTGCCGCCGGTGTGGTTATTCTGGCACAGCGTGCGTTTACATCTCAGGATATTTCAGACCTGACCGATAATACGAACTCTGTCCGTGTTGCGATGACAGAGGCGTATAAAGACTCCGCTGAATATCCGGCTCGCGCTGATTCAAATTCAGAAACAAAAGCTGGGATCGAGACATCACCTGGAACATCCGCAATCGTTGGTCTGGTCAAGATGGGTAAAATCGGTCCTAGCGAAGCGTTCAATGGATTCTCTAACGATGCTTTTGAAATTGGACCTGCAAAACTTTCCGCTACTGCCGCGAAGAATAAAGCTTTCTTTATGGTAATCAACGGACTGGAGAAGGAAGATTGCCGTAACATTGTGTCACAGATTGGTTCTCAATGGGATTATGTGGCGACCACTACAGCGGCTGCAGGTGCAATGTCTGGTAATGCTGCAGCAATTGATATCAGTGTTGAAGCGAACCCTGCTACTGGTATTTTGAAAACAACGACTGATGATAAGTTAACGCCTGCCAATATCGTCTTAACTGGTGTCTGTGACACTGATCCAACTGGTCCAACTAACGCTATCGTTTTAGGTAGCCGTTAATAAATACTGGCAATATTTTTTTAATTTGTTGTACTTATTCTGCCCTCTTTATTAGAGGGCAGTCCTTCTAAATGGACTTTATAAATGATAAGTAAGCACAGCACGAATGCTCACGGCCGTCAGGCAGGCGTCACCCTTCTTGAAATGATTGTTGTGCTTGCCATTATCGGCATGTGCCTGATGACTTATGCCAATTATAAACGAAAAGAAGCCCAGCAAAGTCACCAACTGATTGTCGCTGATATGATCGCCCGTGATATTTCCGGCGTGATGCGCTTTGTGGCACAAGACAAACTGGCTACCACGAATAGCGCACAACAAGCCAACCCACTATACGGAAAAAATACTCACGTCAATATCGCGAATTATGATAACCGCGTCACTAACAGGACATTACAGGATTCACCCGACAGGGATGATAATAATTTTTATTCCGGTTGGTCTGCTGCTGTGTCAACACAAACCGATGTATCGCCCACCCGGGGTTCTCGCTATCTGTTTCTGGGTAGCGAATGTAGAAATGGCAATATTGAGAAAGGGAAGCTGCCCTTCAAGCTGACGGAGTCTATGCTGCCGTGTGAACTGCGCCCTGGCGCCGAATCGCTGGGTCTGGTGCTGGAACGCGTGGACTTCGTCAACAACAATCGCACCAGCGGGTTGGGCATTGAACGTGTCGACTTCTATCTCGTCTACCAGAACGAGGTCGAGAACGAAGGCCTCCATTTTGCCGGATTTATTAAGCCGCTGGAAAAAGCGCTGAAAAGCGTCGATCTCGGTTATCTGCAGGCGGTGGTGTTTGAAGTCAACAATAGCGGTAATTTTAACCTGGTAACAACGGCCGCAGACCAACCGCTGCAGATGGGGGACGTTCCCAATAATCTGGACAGGCTCGATGCAAATAAACGTTACGGCATTCGCTTAAGCTTAGACAAAAACAGTGAAGATATTACTGCCGATGGTTCTGTTCCGGCTGCCAAGCTGTGCTGGAACGATGCCAAAGGCGAGGCCGGACCGTGTATTACGGCGATTGATGAAGACCGCCTGCTGATTACCAGCAGCGATGCAACGGACAAAGATAAAAACGAACCGGCGATGTGCTGGAGCAGAGAGCAAAACAAGAGCACGCTGTGCCTGGCGGCAATGAACAGCAACGGCGTCAATCCGGATGGCAGGCTTAATCCAGACGGCACGCCGTATAATCCAGACGATCGCATTCTGCATCTGCGTACCAGCGCGGATAAAACAGACGGTAGCGAAGTGGATCCTGCTTCGCCGAGCTCGCTCAAAGGCACCACCGGCACGCTGTACGCCAATATCGTGATGGAAAATACCTCGCGCAGGCATCCGGAAAAATGGTATGTGGCTTACAATGAAACTGATGCTGACAGGCTTAAAAACGGTATCCAGGATGATGATGACACCCTTAGATTCCCTAATCAATTTGCAGATGCTTTCCATGGTCAGTATGAGCTGGTGACGCCCACCACCACCTTTTATCAATCATTTAAAAACAATTATCCGCAGGGTAAAAAACCGGATGTTGCTGATGCTGACTATATAAACTGGAATAGTGAGGATAATTACAAAAATCTCTTCACTGAACCAGGCGTGATTCGTTTACCGTTGCAAACGTGTCCTAAAGTAACCGGTATCGATAAAGATCGTAAAACCAAGCTGCGTAGCCTCTATCCCCGCCTGTCGGTCGCCATATCATCTGTCGCGGCAGATGAGGATGATGGGGCAAACAAAACCGGTGGCTATTTCGACTATACCCAGCAGGGGGCAACCCGGACGAATAGCTACAAGAGTAAGAACGATCCGAAACCTGTGGGCGCGGTAGCAGCTGTGGCGATCCAGGCCAACATTGTGGTGAACAAAGATATTGTCTCTGCCAACGTCCCGGATAAAGCGAACGTAAACGGAATCTTTGAGGACTGGATCGCGGAGAAATGGTTTAAAGGCACAAGTAATAATCTGGACGAGCCCTTCTGGTTAATCAGCGCCGCGTCGGCAACGATTACCCCTGATGGCAAAAAAAATGTGAATAAAATAAACCCACAGTCTCTCTCAGTGGTAATTAACCAGTGGTGCAGCACAATCCCGCAGGGGGGAATGATTTCATCCGAAGGTCACGCCTGGACTGAGGCGGAGCCGAATAAGTATGTGCTCCATTCTCTTGTTGCGGAAGATAACGATCTTAAGTTTTATAAAGAAAACGGTAATGAACTTGATATTCCGGACCATGAAAGAATCACCTATTAATCATTGGAAGAGTAAGATGAAAAAAACATGGATAATTGGGGCTGCCGTGTCCGCATTATTAGGCAGCCAGGGAAGTTTTGCCGCCAGCGCACCAGCCGGGCAAAAAATTGACGCAGGGATGTTAACCACCACGCCAGTGAAAGAAAGTACAACCACACCGCGAAATCCCTTTTCCGGGGATGATACGGTGAAAAACGTCACGCCTGTCAGTGCGCCAGTAGTGGAAATAAAAATTGATTTACTGGAAGAAGAGTTATTAAGCCAGCAGCTCACAAAATGGGCGCAGCAAAATGGCTATAAGCTGCTCTGGAACAGCTCAACTGATTTTGTTATTTACAAGGCAATTCATTTGCAGGGTAAATCAACACAGGATGTACTGGTTAAACTTGGACAAGTATTTACGTCAGAAAACTACGGGCTGGTGATTAAAGACTACCAGGCGAATAACGTACTGATCATTGATGAGCAGTAATTACGCAAGGGAATAATGCTATGAAAATTAAAGTTTCGCTTCTGGCGTTGACGCTGGCTCTTCAGGGTTGTACGTCTATTGATACCAAGTACGATAAAAGTATTGTCCAGCAGGAAACCGGCAACCCGACCACTGCGGATGAAATGAAAACGACCGGTTATATGAAATATAACGAGCCTTATCTGGGCAAAAAGGTTGAATATAACTCCCGTAAACAGGCGCTGCTGCGTAAGCAGGTGAGTATTCAGTCTTACGAGCCTACCGATCTGGCGACAATCCTTGAGGCGGTAACCGCGCAAACCGGTATTAGCTACCGTATTAATACTTCCGTTCCCGGTGGAAAATCGGATGCGGGGGAACCGGAGTTCCGCAGCGTTAAGTTCAACGGAACGTTTGAGGAATTTACCCGCTATATTTCCGCGCTGTATGACGTGAATCCGCTGCTGGATAACAACGGCGTACTGGTCGTCTCTTATTTCCAGAACTATGTGCTGAAGCTCGATTTTTACGGCGAAGACAACAAGTTTGAGACCAGTCTCGACCTGTCCGGTAATGAAGCCACTTCCGGCGGCGGTCTGAAAGGCAAAGCCGAAACCAAGTTTGAATCCAGCTTCTGGGACGACGTTGAGGATATGGCTGAAAAATTTGTCTCCAGCGGCGTTTACAGTATTTTCAAAGACGCCTCGATTCTGACGATCACCGCGCGTCCTTCGGAGTATCACGCGCTGAATGAGTCGCTGAAGAAATTCCAGGCGGATAATACCCGTCAGTTTGTCGTGACTTACAAAATATTTACCCTTGATAAGCGCAAAACGAAAGAGCTGGGCGGTGGGGTCAATATGACCTTCAACGACGGGACCTCCTCTTTTGGTATCGACAGTTCAGAAATGCTGATGAAGCTCTCCGGAGGCTTAACCGCAGGCTGGACCAATCAGCATATGAATATCAGCTCTCAACTGGATGCCCTGTACGAACTCACCGGCAGTAAGGTGATCCAGAGCGGTTCGTTTATTACCCGTAATAACATCCCTATTCCGCTCAACATGACCACGTCGCAATATTATGTTTCAAGTCGCACCAGGGAAGAAGACTCCAATTCAGGAGACGTCAGTACGGAGGTGGAAACCACGGAACTGGTCACCGGCACCAGCTTTATTCTTACCCCACGTATCTTAACCGACGGGCGAATTGAAGTGGCCAGCGGCTTTACCAAGCGCTACCTCAACTCAATCGATACCTTTGATGAAGTTCAGTTGCCGTCGGTAAGCACGACGGAAATGTTTAACATTTCCACTATTACGCCGGGTAGCCTGCTGCTGGTCAGCAAATACGAAGCGAAAGAGGATGCTGACGGTCAGGGATGGTCGGTGCTGGCAGGTTCGGTCACCAACAGCGATCATGTCGAAACCGTGGTTATGGTAGTCGGTATTGATAATTACCGTGCCCCAACGCAGACCCGATGAGGGCATCATGCTTAAGCACTTATCAGAAAATCGGGTATTAATTGATCTGGTCTGGAGCTACGAGCCTGCCTCTCACGAACCTTATTATCTTGACTGGCTGGCGCATTTACGGCGAACCCATCGCCAGTTAACGGTCCTGTCGGATGAAGGGGAAATGGTTACGGGTTTCTGTACTAAACACTCCACCTTATATGAGCCTTTCGCCCTGTGGATGAAAGCCCTGTACGGTGACGGTATTTATTACTATGAGCAGGCGGAAAGCTACTATTTCCTGATTATCTCGCGCGGTGCTCCCGTTTCGGGCAGCGATCGTCTGGTCTCCAGACGCTTCTGGATGAAGCTGAAAGAGCAGCTGAAAGAATCGCCACAGTATGCGGAGCTACCGTTAATTCAGTTAACGGAACAGCACTTTGAGGCGGTGATTGAAGGCTGTACTGAACATCAGCGGCGGCAGAAAAAACGGCGACAGATGATGATCGGCGCTCTGTTAGCAGGCGGCATCGTATTTTTACTGGTGTTTATGACACTGCTGAAATTATTTATAAAAGGATGAGAACGTGGCGGTCTCTGAAAATATCTATTTCTGGAAACGTCGTAATATTATAGGGGGCGGTTCTACCGGGCGAGGAGGTAATATTATCGTCTGGGTCGTTACGCTACTGATTTTATTAGCTGGCGGCGGCGGGGCGGGCTATTACTATTTTATCTGGAAACCGGAGCAGGAACGATTGGCCAGAGTCCAGGCTGAACAGGCTGCCCGCCAGCAAAAAATCAAAGCTATCGAAGATTTTTATCGCAACTCGCTTACGGGCGGCAGCATTTCTGATGCCAGCCTGCTGCTGGAGCAGCTCTTGCTGGCGAATAAAAAACTGTCGCAGGTAGGCTTTGCGCCAAAAAGTATTGAATGTACCAGTACGGGCTGTTCACTCAGCTATGCGCTGAATCCAGGGCGGATATTTAGCGTGGCCGATATTAATCTCTGGGGCAAAACCTGGTCGCCCAGTTTTTCAAAAAACACGCTGGACTATACGGGCGTTGAGTCCGGGATGAATAAACACCCATGGCTCAGCGCGTGGCAGAGTAAAAATACGGTTAATCTGCCGGTCTGTACCGATGTATTAAGTTATATCAGCACCTGGAACTCATTAGGCGGACGAAATACCGAACTGGTATTAACAGGAATGCCCTCCTCTGCCGTTGGGCAAAATGAAAGCGCGCTGAAAAGTGCGGTAACGTCATTCGGCATGCTGTTCGCCGGTTGGACGATCACCTCACCGACTAAAATGGATTTCTCAGGCGTGTCGTTGGTGTTGAATAAACAACCCTTTGCCGACGCGTTTATTATCAAATCAATCGTATTCAATGAAAACTCAACGCTCGTTACCGGAGGACTGGCATGCAAAAAGGGAAATTAATCATTGCGGGAATAGTGTTGACGCTTTCACCTGCTCTTTACGCCGCAGATACGGCAGAAATCATCCCCGCGCAGCAGGTTGTGCAAGCGGAAGGCACGCCGCCGTTAAGCGACGTATCGCCGATGCAGGATCACGTTGTTGAGATGATAGAAAAAGATTTCAACTTCGAGAGCCAGTACCGCGAGCTGGCGAATCAGCTTGCGCTGGAAAAAGTCCGTAGCGAGCTGCGCAAGCTGCGCGGTGAGAAAAAGGCGGATAGCGCAGCGGTTATGCCGGTGAGCACCGCCAGCACAATGGATGATATTAGCGCTTCCCCTGGAGCAACGTCAGAATCTGCGCCTGGGCTGCGGCCGCTGCTGATTTCCGAAATCGCGGGTCAAAAACGCGTGGCGATTGCCGGCGCCGACGGCGGCGTGAAGATGGTGCCGCTGAATCAGCGTTTTAGCTACGGCGGTTATGACTATATTGCGCGTCATAACCAGGCAAATGACGTGACGGTCGAGGTAGTGGGTAAGTGATCGATTATATCCAGTTTAACGAGGAGAACATTCATTCTCAGGAGTGGCAATTCCAGGAGTATGACGGCGATATTCTGGTTGCTGAACATGCGGATGAAGCCTGGTTACTGGTATCCACGCCTTTGATTGATAATCTGGCACCAATGCAGGCGGTGTGCCACCGCCTGCAGGTTTCCCATAATATTCAGGTTAAGGGAATAGCGCAGGTTACTGAGAAAAATTATTACCTGATCGTTGAACAGCTGCTGTCGGCAGGAAGTAAGCTGCTTGAGCAGGAAAGCAGTAACACACAGCTTGCGCTGGAAGAGATGCTGAAAAAGGCCGTGGCATTGAAGGCCAGCGACCTGCATATCACCCGTAATGATATGGTGGCAAATATTGAGCTGCGCATTAACGGCGTGCTTTGTCCGTTTATACAAATGAAGGCGTCACGCTGCGATGAGCTGGTGTTCGTGCTCTACAACGTTGAGGCAAGCACCCGCGACACCACCTGGAACCGCAATATTGCGCAAAACGCCAATATCCTCTATTCGCTGGCGGGGAAAAGCTACCGCTTCCGCTATGCGCACTATCCGATATTTGGCGAGACCAGCGATTGCTATCACGCGGTATTGCGTATTATTCCATCGGGTCTGGACAGAGCCAGCGTCGCGAGCCTGGATAAGCTTGGCGTTTCCGATGAGGAAATTAGCGACCTCAAAAGGATCCTGAGTAACCCCTACGGCGCTTATATTATTGCCGGAACAACCGGTTCGGGGAAATCCACTACCCTGAAGAATTTGATGGAATGGATGCAAATCAACCGCTATGACAATCGCGGCTGTTTTCTGACCGTAGAAGATCCGGTCGAATATCAGATCTATGGCGCGACGCAAAGTTCGGTATTAAGCGGCGAATCCGGAGGATTCCATTCGGCGATCAAATCCTCGCTGCGTCGCGATCCGGACGTGCTGATGGTGGGGGAAATTCGCGACAATATCTCTTCTAACGCGCTGGCTGGGGCGGTGGAAAGTGGTCACTACTGCTTTACCACCGTGCACGCAGGCAACATCGTTTCGTTATTGCAACGCTTATCCGCGCTCGGTATTACCAGCGATAAGCTTTCAACGCCGGGCTTTATTGCGGGCTTACAGTGCCAGAAGCTAATACCGGTACTGTGCCCGCAGTGTAAAACGTCCTTACGGACCACCGCCATTAAGGGACGCGAATTCCAGCTTTATGAAAAAAACGCTGAAGGCTGTCCGGCCTGCAAACATACCGGTATTGGCGGACGCCAGCTGGTGATGGAGTATTTGCTGCCGGTGTATGACGAGCTGGAGGCCATTGCTGAACAGAGGTGGCTTAAAGTTTATACCGTCTGGCGCGCGAAGCGATTAAAACAGACCGGCCTGAGCGAAGGATTCGAAATTAAAGAAAAAACGATGGCGGCGGTACTTCAGGGACGCGTGTGCGCGACCTGGTTTCAAATGGAGTTTGGACAAGTCGTTCAGGAAGAACTGGAGGTAATAGTTGAAAAAATTCGGTAAGAAACAGCGTATTTATCTTTATCAGTTTTGCGCGGATATGATTAACGCTGAGCTTCCGCTGTATGATGCGCTGCAAAAATTACGCGCGGAAGGGGAAAAACTGCTCGGCAAAGGATTTGCTAAACGTCTGGAAGATCTGACCGCGAAAATGGCGAAAACCACTTCCATTGCGATGGTTTTCGAGGGACTGGTCCCTGAATCTGAACTGAGCGTGATTAACGCGGCGGAACGCAGCGGCAGCCTGGCCGACGGTTTTATCACCCTGGTAAACGTAATTAATTATAACGACGAGCTGCGCAAGAAAATCGTCGGCGCCATCACCTTCCCGCTCATTATGCTGGTCCTGTCGCTGGTGGTGATAGGCGGTTATGCTTATAAAGTGTTCCCGGCTTTTGAAGGCGTTGTACCGGTTGAAAAATGGCCTGGCGTCACCAGCGCGCTCTATATTTTTGGGATGGCGCTGTGTAATGGGCTGTGGATATATATCCTCATTGGTTTTATTGCGCTGGTTACCGTGATCAAAATAGCGATGGGCAAAATGACCGGGAATATTCGTAATCAGTTTCTTGACCGAATTATGCCGTTCTCAACGTATAAGCAGTTGACCGCCTCTATTTTTCTCAACAACCTGGCGCTGATGTTAAAAAACGGCATTCCGCTCAACGATGCGCTCAGCATTATTAGCCTGAACTCCAGCCGCTGGCTGCGCTGGCACCTGGCCGGGATGCAGAAGAAAATGGCGGCAGGCGTCAGCTATGGGGAGGCGCTCAATTCGGGTTTACTGAACACGGAAACGCTGCTCAATATCAGCCTTTACGCCGCGCTACCCTCGTTTAATGAGGTGCTGCTGGCGGTATCGAATAAATCACGTGAACACATTCGGGAATATATCACTAAACTTTCCGGGTTATTAAAAGCGCTCTCCACGCTGATATTAGGCGGTTGCGTAATATGGGTTTTTGCCGCGTTGTTTTCGCTCAG
Source organism: Citrobacter sp. RHBSTW-00599 (assembly GCF_013784065.1). Lineage (NCBI taxonomy): Bacteria > Pseudomonadati > Pseudomonadota > Gammaproteobacteria > Enterobacterales > Enterobacteriaceae > Citrobacter > Citrobacter sp. RHBSTW-00599. The sequence goes on from NZ_CP056717.1 coordinate 3,486,308, forward strand.
CGACAAGTTGGCGGCGATGGGCGCCAGCGGTTCTTTTTAGGAAAATTAAATCATGGAACTGTTAATGCCATGGATGGTGGCTATTTTTATCCCACTTGGATTGCTGTTTGGCAGCTTAGCCAACGTGATTATTTATCGTCTGCCGCTGATGCTTGGCGTAATAGATGAGGATGATTCAGAAGGAGCGGCTGTTAATTTGTGGTGGCCGCCGTCGCACTGCCCTGCCTGTAAATCGGATATTAAGCCCTGGGATAATATTCCGGTTCTCAGTTGGCTGTTACTGAAGGGCAAATGCCGCCAGTGCGGCATTGCGATCCCGGTTATTTATCCGGTTTCTGAACTGGCGATGGGGCTGGTATGGGGGGCGCTGGCCTGGTTTTACCTGCCGCAATGGTCTCCTCAGCTCGCGCTGGCGTATGCACTGTTGTTTATGGTGCTCTACAGCGCGGCGGTTATCGATTTTAAACATCTGATTCTGCCGGACGCGCTGGTCTTCACCGTGCTCTGGGGCGGGCTACTGCTTGCCGCATCGGGCTACTCCATGGTGCGGGTGAAGGACGCGGTTTATGGCGTCGCCGCCGCCTGGCTATTGCTGTGGGGCGTGATGAAGCTGTGGGAGACGTTGTGCAAACGCGACGGTCTGGGCTACGGCGACGTCAAGCTCTACGCCGCCTGCGGGGCATGGCTTGGCTGGCAGCGCCTGCCGGAATTACTCTGCTTTTCGGCGCTGACCGGGCTGCTGTTTTACGCCTGCGTGCGGTGCTTTTATACGCAAGAGGATGACAAACATCGCTTTTATATTCCGTTCGGTCCGGCTATCGCGCTGGTCGCGTTTTTACTGCTGCTCTGACGGAGGTCGATCGTGTCGTGTCTGATATGGAGCGTATGGCTGACAATAGCGCCGCTGGCGACGACCAGCTGCGAGCAAGCCTGGCAGCAAGCTTTCGTTCCGTCATTACAGGCGGCGCAAGTGTGGTCAGAAGAGAACCTGCAGATATCGTCCAGCGCTGCAGCGGTGGTTGATGATAACGCGCCGGTACGCTTTATCTGGCCCGTGGCAAAGCGCCAGATCAGCTCAGGATTTGGACAACGCCTGCACCCTGTGCTGGGGCGCATGATGCAGCATAAAGGGATGGATATTCCTGTGCCATTCGGCAGCAGCGTGCATGCAATTGCCGACGGCGAAGTGGTGGAGAGCGGCTACGGTCGCGGCACCGGATACTTTATCACTCTCCGTCATGCAGACGGCTGGCTGAGTCGCTATTTTCATCTCGCCTCTGCGCGGGTGCGTAAGGGCGAAAAGCTGACGGCGGGCGAAGAGATCGCCGCATCCGGCAGCAGCGGTTTTAGCACCGGTCCGCACCTGCATCTGGAAATTGCCTGGCGGGGCGTGGCGCTCGACCCGCAGCCCTTGCTGAACAACACCCCGATGCTGGCGCGCGCCGGGCGTGCGTCTGCGGAAGAAAAATCCGACGCTCAGCCTCGGGTGGTGCTGGTTTCTCAGGGACCGGGCGGAACCCGGATCACCGTCCGGTTTAACAACAAAACGCGCACCGTGGCACCAGGTAGTATGGTGTTTGGCAACTATCAGGTCGTGCTGTTGCGCAGTGGTAAATATCAGATTATTTCCGCTGTATAACAAGGAGCTACATAATGGAAAAAAAGAAAAGGATCGCTTTATCGGCGGGGTTGCTGGCGGCAGCGCTGCTTTTTAACCCAGGAGTGTTGGCAAGTGACGACACTCAGGAGCCAGAGAACAGCAAAGGGCATTTTGGCTTTCTGCCTCCGCAGCCACCGCTGAAACTGCCGGGATCACATTATTTTCTCGTTAAGGTTTCGAGTGATTTTAGCCGCCTGGGACAGACAGCGGGTATTAACTATCAGATCACAGGCGTGAATGTTTACTGGAAAACTAAGGGAATCGATCAGGAGCGGGGGCGTTCGCATGCTTCTCTTGTTGGGCCAAATCTGCCAAATTGTTCATTTGGGAACGAAGCCCCGTGTAACGTTACTTTGGCTAATGCTGAAGATGGAAATGAGGACCGTAGCTCTGGTGGAAAACTGTATCAACTTGGATCAACAGAGCATCTGGAAGGGTTAGTATGGGTTTATTCTAACCATCTATTCAACGGTGATACGGTAGGCTCCCCCAAATACCTTGACGATGGAGTTTGTCCCGATCTAGTGAGAAATCAAGATTTAAATCATGCTTTTAATGGCAGGAGAACGCGATTTTTTCGGGGTTTTTATGATGGATTTGAATACTGTGGAAATGGCATAGAGAACATCCCAGGCACCACGCGCACACTTCGACCTGATGGAACCTATGATGCTAAAGTTACTAATCCAGATAACGATGTCCACCTTTCTGCTATGTTCAATTCGCAAGATTCAAGTATCTGTAATGATGCAGGTCCATTATATTGCGGTGGCTCTGGCAATACCCCCAGCGGCTATATCTATATCCCCAGTAATAATCTGAAGTATATGGTTATTGAGGTAATGGGGTTTGAAGCTCAAAGTCACGATCTTCATACTTTTCCCATTATAGCGTTTAAATATACCAACATTGCTCCTGACGATCCTGACAGCTATAAGATGGAATTTGTCTCGTCGCAGGACAAGACGGGGGTTAATTTAGGTGAACCTATCAGCTATATGGTACCATTTTATAATAAAGGTTTTAGCTCTTACAGAAATATAAATCTGTTTGCGTCCGACTTTCACTGGAATGGAGATATAAGCAACGACGGACACGACGACAAATATGTCGGTTACGGCAACTATGGGCCTCTTCTGGATTTCAAAAATATTGACTATCTGGAGGTGAACCTTAAATCTCTCGATCATATGGTGTTAAATGGTCCCTCCCGTATGGCAAAGAATAACGTGTCCGTGGACGGTACACGAGGTGGAGTGGGGGTTAGTCTTCGCAAATATGACTGGAAATGTTCAGAAGGCCCTGAAGTAGTCCCTGACGGGGCAGAACTTAATGGGGCAACAGAAGAGGAATACCTTAAGGCTAATTGTGCCTACAAGACGCGGTATTAATAGCTGACCGGCGGCGTCTGCGCCGTATGAGTTAATTTTTTCCCCGCGAGGTTCACACGGATGTAAACCTCGCTTTTTATCTTTGGACAGGCTTTTCCTGCTCTAACTGATGGCGTTAGTAGGCGTTCACCACGACCCACATCGGTCCCTGACCCACCGCATAACGCCCCTTCTCTGCCAGCAGCCCCTGCTCGCCAGCAATCTCATACACCGCGATATGGTGCGATTTTTGCCCGGCGGCAATCAGGTACTTACCGCTGTGATCGATATTAAAACCGCGCGGCTGAGTTTCAGTAGGCTGGAAACCCTCTTTGGTCAGCACGCTGCCATCTTCAGACACGCTAAAGATCGTAATCAGGCTTGCGGTGCGGTCACAGGCGTACAGATGACGACCATCCGGTGTAATGTGAATATCCGCTGCCCAACGGGTATCAGTGAAATCAGCCGGCATCATATCCAGCGTCTGCACACACTCAATCTTGCCGTACGGATCTTTCAGCGCCCAGACGTCAACGGAGCTGTTCAGCTCATTCACACAGTAGGCAAATTGCTTATTCGGATGGAACGTCATATGACGCGGGCCAGCACCTTCAACGGTGGTCACTTCCGCCGGTTCCTGCGCCACCAGATGTCCATCATCGCTTACCTCAAACAGACAGATACGATCCTGTTTCAACGCCGGAACCCACAGGATACGGTTATCCGGTGAGATGTTGGCCGAGTGGCAGCCGTCCAGACCTTCAACCACGTCAACCTGTTCCACCGGCAGGCCATCTTCCAGACGCGTGACGCTCACGCTCCCGGCGTTATAAGAGCCGACAAACACGAAACGTCCCTGATGATCGGTAGAAATATGCGTCGGGCTACCCGGCAGCGCAGACTCCGCCGCGAAGGTCAGCGCACCGTCATCAGGCGCAATGCGGTAAGCCAACACGCGAAATTCCGGGCGCACGCCAACATAGAGGTAGCGCTTATCCGGGCTGACGACCATCGGCTGTACCTGACCCGGCACATCAACCACCTGCGTCAGCGTCAAAGAACCATCATGATTCAGGCTCCAGACGTGGATTTGCTGACTTTCAGGGCTGGCGGTATAAACGGTTTGCTTCATGAATACTCCTTTGCTTTTTGGCAGGTGGCTGCAATTGCCTGACACACGCCTAAGGTAGACGCTTTTAACGGTGAATGCTTAATTAAGGCGCAGAATTTTGTCCGGCTCCCGTCTCGGTGTACCATTCCAGCAGACAAAATTCTCAACCTTAATCTGGAAATAACTATGACCGCACGCGTGATTGCCCTGGATTTAGACGGTACCCTGTTGACCCCGAAAAAAACCTTGCTGCCATCCTCTCTTGAAGCGCTCGCGCGCGCCAGAGAAGCAGGATACCAACTTATCATTGTCACAGGTCGCCATCACGTTGCTATTCATCCTTTTTATCAGGCACTGGCGCTGGATACACCTGCAATTTGCTGCAACGGCACCTACTTGTATGATTATCAGGCAAAAACGGTACTGGAATCCGATCCCCTTCCGGTAAACCAGGCATTACAGCTGATCGAAATGCTGGATGAACATCAGATCCACGGGCTGATGTATGTGGATGAGGCCATGCTGTATGAGCGCCCAACCGGGCATGTGGTGCGTACCGCTAACTGGGCGCAAACCCTGCCGCCGGAACAGCGCCCTACCTTCACCCAGGTGCCTTCGCTGGCGCAGGCCGCACATGACGTTAACGCCGTCTGGAAATTTGCCCTCACCGACGAAGATATTCCGAAACTGCAGCAGTTTGGTAAGCATGTTGAACAACAGTTGGGGCTGGAGTGTGAATGGTCCTGGCACGATCAGGTCGACATTGCCCGTAAAGGCAACAGCAAAGGACGACGCCTTACCCAGTGGATTGAAGCACAGGGCGGGTCAATGGAAAACGTCATTGCCTTTGGTGACAACTTTAACGATATCAGCATGCTGGAAGCCGCAGGTACCGGCGTGGCGATGGGTAATGCGGACGACGCGGTCAAAGCCCGCGCCAACATCGTAATTGGTGACAATACCACCGACAGCATCGCGAAATTTATCTACTCCCACCTGCTGTAATCACGCGGTAATCGATACGCTCTTAATTTGCGCGTACAGCCACAGGCCAGGTTTGATACCCAGTTCATCCCTGGCCCACGGGCTGATCCTCGCCCACAGCGTTTTACCGCCCACTTCAAGCTGAACCTCCACCTGACCATTATCGTCATAGCACTGCGCGACTTTCGCCCGCAGCACGTTACGAATACTGGTCTGCTGCGGCGGTTGAAGCACCAGCGAAACATCAGATGCCTGAATACGAATACGCAGCGCAGTTTGCAGCGGTTGATCCAGCTTATTGACCCATAGATGCTGATCGCCAAGCGCCAGTGCAGTCATTGCGTAATGTGGATGATGTTCCAGCACGCTGACTTTCAGAATGCTGCTTTGCTGTTCCTTTGGTAGCCACGGATGCATCACGCTGCTGCCCCAGACATCTTCCAGCGAACCGAACGCTTTGACCTGCCCGTTTTCCAGCACCATCACTTTGTCTGCCAGGTGCAAGATTTCATCGAGCGAGTGGCTGACGTACAGCATCGGAATATTAATTTCACGCGCCAGGCGTTGCAGGTAAGGCAACAGTTCGCGCTTACGCGGGATATCCAGCGAGGCTAACGGCTCATCAAGCAACAACAGTTCCGGCGCGGTAAGCAGCGCCCGACCGATGGCTACGCGCTGTTTTTCACCGCCAGAAAGCCCGCCGGGCAGACGGTCAAGCAGCGATTCAATGCCCAACAGGGCCACCAGCTTATCAAACTGTCCGGCCATACTTTTCGCCATACCGTAACGCAGGTTGCCGCGCACTTTATAATGTGGAAACAGGCGCGCATCCTGGAAAACATAGCCCACCCGGCGTTTTTCGGGCGTTAAACAGATACCGTTCTCGACGTCGTTCAAAACCCGTCCGTTAAGCACGATGCGCCCGGACTGCGGCTGCGTCAGGCCGCTGATGGCGTTAATCAGCGAGGTTTTACCCGCACCGGAAACGCCAAAAATAGCGGTGATCCCACTGGCTGGCAGCGTTTCGTTGAGCGTCAGGCAATGCGTCCCCAGCGTCTGGGAGAAATTAAGTTCCAGCATGATTACCGCCCCGTCCGTTCACGGCTAATACGCGCCAGCCATTCAGAAATCAGCAGTGAAATCAGCGCTAACACAATAGAAATGATACATAACCTTGCCGCCGCACTTTCGCCGCCAGGGGTCTGGATCAGGGTATACATCGCCGACGGGATAGTGCGGGTTTCGCCAGGAATATTGGAGACAAAGGTAATCGTTGCGCCAAATTCCCCGAGGGAACGCGCGAACGCCAGCACCGTACCGACAATAATGCCGGGAAGCATCAGCGGTAAAGTAATCGTGACAAATACGCGCCAGCGTCCAGCGCCCAGCGTGCGGGCCGCCTGCTCCAGCTTGACATCGACACCTTCCAGCGCCAGACGAATAGCCCGAACCATAAGCGGGAAAGACATCACCGCCGCAGCCAGTACCGCACCGCGCCAGCTAAAGGCAAAGGTAATGCCAAACCAGTCGTACAGCCATTCGCCAATGAATCCGCGGCGTCCCATGGCAACCAACAGCAGATAGCCCACCACGACCGGCGGCAGTACCAGCGGCAAATGCAGAACGCTGTCGAGCAGCGCTTTGCCCGGGAACTTGCATCGCACAAGCAGCCAGGCAAAGAAGATCCCAAACGGCAGACTAAACAACACAGCCAGGGAAGAAACTTTCAGGCTCAGTATAACGGCCTGCCATTCAGGATCGGTCAGTATCATTACTTGGTCGTAAATCCATAACGTTTAAAGATTTCAGCAGCCTGCGGTCCTTTCAGGTAATCATAGAACGCGCTGACCGTTGCGTTTTTGTGCCCATCAACAATTGCGATAGGGTATTCCACTTTTTTGTGTGAATCTTCCGGGAAAGTCGCAACAACTTTTACGCCCTTGCTGGCGACAGCATCGGAACCATAAACGATCCCCAGCGGCGCTTCGTTACGCTCTACCAGCGCCAGCGCACCGCGCACATCTTCGGCAGGTGCCAGTTTCGGGGCCAGGGTATCCCATGCCCCCAATTTTTGCAGCGCTTCTTTAGCATAAATGCCCGCCGGAACATGTTCCGGATCGCCAACGGCCAGACGCCCACCATTTAACAAACGGGTCCAGTTGGTTTTGCTGTCGATGGTGAAGTCTTTCTGCGCACTGTCTTTCGGTGCGACAACCACCAGGCTGTTACCCAACAGCGTTTCACGCGTTGCGGTATCAATCGACTTTTTGTCTACCGCGTAATCCATCCATTTCTGATCGGCAGAGATAAACAGATCGGCCGGAGCGCCTGCTTCAATCTGGCGCGCCAGCGTGGAAGAAGACGCAAAAGAGGAGACAACATCAACGTTCTTCTCTTTTTTGTATTGCGTCGCAATATCCTGCATCGCGTTAGTCAGTGAAGCCGCTGCGAAAACAGTAATCTTTCCTTCATCCGCCAGCGCATGCCCGGCAACAGTAAGAGAAAGTGTTGCCCCGGCAAACAAGCGTAACCATGTACGTGCCATCTGTAACTCCTTTGCGTTTCGTTATGTATTCGCAAATATAACGAGTAAACCAGGATTTTCCCAGTGGTTATTGATACCAATTTGAGGTTACACGAAGAAAATATCGGCAGGGAAAGCAGGATCTTGAGAAACGGTAGACTGAGAAAATGGGTTGGAAGGCATAAAAAATATAAACGCCCGACTGAGCGGGCGTTTGGGGAATCAATGATTCTGTCTGGACTGGTCTTTTTGACCGATACCGGAGAAAATGTTGAACACTTCACCCAGTCCGTAAATCAGACCCAGAATGATGGCCATTACCACAGGTACCATGATTACGGCGAATACCAGACTTTTCAATAACTCTAACATGGTCAACTCCAGATGTAGTCCTTAGCTGTATTCTAACCACATAACGCAGAAAAGCACTCCCCTTTTGTGCGGTCGGCTTTGCTCAGGCACGGTTTTCCGTCACAATACCCTTTTTTGCCAGGAGCTTGTGATGCAGGCCGAAATCCTTCTTACGCTGAAACTTCAGCAAAAACTGTTTGCCGATCCCCGTCGCATTTCTCTGCTTAAGCATATTGCGCTTTCCGGCTCTATCAGTCAGGGCGCGAAGGATGCAGGTATTAGCTACAAAAGCGCCTGGGATGCGATTAACGAAATGAACCAACTCAGCGAGCAGACGCTGGTTGAGCGCGCCACAGGCGGCAAAGGCGGCGGCGGCGCGGTATTAACGCGCTACGGCCAACGCTTAATCCAGTTGTATGATTTGCTGGCGCAGATCCAACAAAAAGCCTTTGATGTTTTGAGCGATGACGATGCGCTACCGCTCAATAGCCTGCTGGCGGCTATCTCTCGATTTTCACTGCAAACCAGCGCCCGTAACCAATGGTTTGGCACAATCACCGCCCGCGACCACGATCAGGTCCAGCAGCATGTCGACGTCCTGCTGGCCGATGGCGAAACGCGCCTGAAAGTGGCGATCACTGCGCAAAGCGGCGAGCGTCTGGGTCTTGAGGAAGGCAAAGAAGTACTGATTCTGCTGAAAGCGCCGTGGGTGGGAATCACTCAGGACGACGCCATCGCTCAGGCCGCCGATAACCAGTTGCAGGGCACGATTAGCCATATTGAACGTGGAGCGGAACAGTGTGAAGTGCTGATGACGTTGCCAGACGGCCAGACGCTGTGCGCCACCGTTCCGGCCCAAGACGCCGCAACGCTGCAAGAAGGCGCTAACGTCACCGCCTGGTTTAATGCAGACAGAGTGATTATCGCCACCCTGTGCTGAGTAGATTGACATCAGCCTGAAGAACACGTATCCCTGTTATTAATCGCTGCAAATAATGGGATACAAAATGTCATCGTTGCAAATTTCGCAAGGCACGTTTCGTCTTAGCGACACAAAAACGCTCCAGTTAGATGCGTTGACGTTAAACGCGGGTGATAGCTGGGCGTTTGTTGGCGCTAACGGGAGCGGGAAATCCGCGCTGGCCCGCGCACTGGCGGGTGAGCTGCCGCTTCTGAAAGGCGAGCGCCACTGTCAGTTCACGCGTATTACCCGACTCTCCTTTGAGCAGCTACAAAAGCTAGTCAGCGACGAGTGGCAGCGAAACAACACCGATCTTCTTAGTCCCGGTGAAGACGACACCGGGCGCACCACCGCCGAAATCATCCAGGATGAGGTCAACGATCCCGCCCGCTGCGCTGCGTTGGCGCAGCAGTTTGGCATTTCTTCCCTGCTCAACAGGCGTTTCAAATACCTTTCCACCGGTGAAACACGCAAAACCCTGCTCTGTCAGGCGTTAATGTCCGCGCCAGATTTACTGATCCTTGATGAGCCCTTTGACGGGCTGGACGTGGCGTCACGCCGTCAGTTAGCAGAACTGCTCGCGGAGTTGCATCAGGCCGGCTTTACGCTGGTGCTGGTACTTAACCGCTTTGATGAAATTCCCGAATTCGTGCAGTTTGCTGGCGTACTTGCCGATTGCACGCTGACAGAAACCGGCGCAAAAACCGACCTTCTGCAACAGGCATTAATCGCTCAGCTTGCCCATAGCGAGCGGCTGGAAGGAATTCAGTTACCTGAACCGGACGAGCCTTCGGTGCGCCGTACGTTGTCAGATAACGAGCCGCGAATTGTGCTTAACGATGGCACGGTCTCGTATAACGATCGCCCTATCCTTCACCATTTGAGCTGGCAGGTAAATCCGGGGGAACACTGGCAAATCGTCGGCCCCAACGGAGCGGGAAAATCAACTCTGCTCAGTTTAATCACCGGCGATCACCCCCAGGGCTACAGCAACGACCTGACCCTGTTTGGCCGTCGCCGTGGCAGCGGTGAAACTATCTGGGATATCAAAAAACACATCGGCTACGTCAGCAGCAGTCTGCATCTGGATTACCGGGTGAGTACCACAGTTCGCAACGTTATTCTCTCTGGTTATTTTGATTCAATCGGCATCTATCAGGCCGTTTCCGACAGGCAGCACAAGCTGGTGCAACAGTGGCTGGATATCCTTGGCTTCGATAAACGTACCGCGGATGCGCCATTTCATAGTCTTTCCTGGGGACAGCAGCGGCTGGCACTAATTGTTCGCGCGCTGGTTAAACACCCGACGTTGTTGATCCTTGACGAGCCTTTGCAAGGGTTAGATCCGCTCAATCGCCAACTGATTCGCCGTTTTGTGGATGTGCTAATCGGTGAAGGTGAAACTCAACTGCTGTTCGTCTCTCACCACGCCGAAGATGCCCCAGCCTGCATTACCCATCGACTGGAGTTTGTGCCCGAGAACGACATCTACGCCTATCGACTAACGTCTCTGCGTTAGTTTTCATTGCAGGGCGTTTATCACGCCCTTTTTTTCTGCTTTTTTTCAGACAAACGCTGAAATAACAACCTAACATAATGATTTAAAATAAAATAACCATTAAAAATGCGTGAAACTCATGGAGTGTAAACGATTCCACTAATTTATTCCATGTCACACTTTTCGTATCTTTGTTATGCTATGGTTATTGCATACCATAGGCTTAACGGAGCGAATTATGAGAGTATTGGTTACAGGTGGTAGCGGTTACATTGGAAGCCACACTTGCGTGCAGTTGTTGAAAAACGGTCACGAGGTGGTGATCCTGGACAATCTCTGCAACAGCAAACGCAGCGTTTTGCCCGTCATTGAACGTTTAGGTGGCAAGCAGCCGACCTTCGTGGAAGGGGATATCCGTAACGAAGCGCTGATAACCGAAATTCTACACGATCATGCCATTGACACGGTCATTCATTTTGCGGGTTTAAAAGCCGTTGGAGAATCGGTTGCCAAGCCGTTGGAGTACTATGACAACAACGTCAATGGCACCCTGCGTCTGGTGAATGCAATGCGCGCCGCCAACGTGAAAAACTTCATTTTCAGCTCCTCCGCGACCGTCTATGGCGATCAGCCGCAAATTCCTTACGTTGAAAGCTTCCCCACCGGCACGCCGCAAAGTCCGTACGGCAAAAGCAAGCTGATGGTAGAACAAATCCTGACCGACCTGCAAAAAGCACACCCCGACTGGAGTATCGCCTTACTGCGCTACTTTAACCCAGTTGGTGCTCATCCGTCGGGCGATATGGGGGAAGATCCGCAAGGTATTCCCAACAACCTGATGCCTTACATCGCACAAGTTGCCGTAGGCCGCCGCGAGTCCCTTGCCATATTTGGCAACGACTACCCAACTGAAGATGGCACCGGCGTTCGCGACTACATCCACGTGATGGATCTCGCCGACGGCCACGTCGTCGCGATGGAAAAACTGGCGGGCAAACAGGGTGTGCATATTTACAACCTCGGAGCAGGCATCGGCAGCAGCGTACTGGACGTGGTCAACGCCTTCAGCAAAGCCTGCGGTAAACCCATTAATTACCATTTCGCCCCGCGCCGTGATGGCGATCTTCCAGCTTACTGGGCAGATGCCAGCAAAGCCGATCGCGAGCTCAACTGGCGCGTGACCCGTACACTGGATGAAATGGCACAAGACACCTGGCACTGGCAGTCACGCCACCCGCAAGGATATTCGGATTAAGGACCAATCATGACGCAATTCAATCCTGTCGATCATCCACATCGCCGTTTTAACCCGCTTACCGGGCAGTGGATCCTCGTATCACCGCATCGCGCCAAACGCCCGTGGCAAGGGGCGCAGGAAACCCCGTCTAAGCAGGTACTGCCTGCACATGACCCTGACTGTTTCCTGTGTGCTGGCAATACGCGCGTTACCGGTGATGTAAATCCGGATTACACCGGGACCTATGTTTTTACCAATGATTTTGCGGCGCTGATGTCCGATACCCCGGACGCGCCGGACAGTCACGATCCGTTGATGCGTTGCCAGAGCGCGCGCGGTACCAGCCGCGTAATTTGCTTCTCGCCCGATCACAGCAAAACGCTGCCAGAACTCAGCGTCCCTGCGCTGACAGAAATCGTAAAAACGTGGCAGGAGCAGACCGAAGACTTAGGGAAAACCTATCCCTGGGTGCAGGTATTTGAGAATAAAGGCGCGGCGATGGGGTGCTCGAACCCGCACCCGCACGGTCAAATTTGGGCCAACAGCTTTTTGCCCAACGAAGCTGAACGTGAAAATCGCCTACAGAAAGCATACTTCGCCGAACAGGGCGCGCCGATGCTCGTTGATTACGTCCAGCGTGAACTGGCAGACGGCAGCCGTACGGTCGTTGAAACTGAACACTGGCTGGCGGTTGTCCCTTACTGGGCCGCGTGGCCGTTCGAAACGCTGCTGCTGCCGAAAGCGCATGTGCTGCGTATTACCGATTTGACCAACGAGCAGCGTGCTGACCTGGCGCTGGTGTTGAAAAAACTGACCAGTCGTTACGACAACCTGTTCCAGTGCTCATTCCCCTACTCCATGGGCTGGCACGGCGCGCCGTTTAACGGTGAAGAAAACGAACACTGGCAGTTGCACGCGCACTTTTACCCGCCGCTGCTGCGTTCCGCGACCGTGCGTAAATTTATGGTCGGTTATGAAATGCTGGCAGAAACCCAGCGAGATCTGACCGCAGAACAAGCGGCTGAGCGACTGCGTGCGGTCAGCGACATTCATTTTCGCGAATCCGGAGTGTAAATAATGAGTCTGAAAGAAAAAACACAATCTCTGTTTACAGAAACGTTTGGCTACCCTGCCACCCATACTATTCAGGCACCGGGTCGTGTAAACCTGATCGGCGAACATACCGATTATAACGACGGCTTCGTTTTGCCCTGCGCCATCGACTATCAAACCGTCATCAGTTGCGCGGCGCGCGACGATCGAAAAGTACGCGTCATCGCCGCTGATTACGACAATCAGGTTGATGAGTTCTCTCTCGATGCGCCGATTATCGCCCACGATAGCCAGCAGTGGTCAAACTACGTGCGTGGCGTGGTAAAACATCTGCAAAAGCGCAATAACGCCTTTGGCGGCGCGGATCTGGTGATCAGCGGTAACGTCCCGCAGGGTGCGGGCTTAAGCTCTTCTGCCTCACTGGAAGTCGCTGTTGGTACGGTATTCCAGCAGCTCTATCATCTGCCGCTCGACGGCGCGCAGATTGCCCTGAATGGCCAGGAAGCTGAAAACCAGTTTGTCGGTTGTAACTGCGGCATCATGGATCAGCTGATCTCCGCTCTTGGCAAGAAAGATCATGCGCTGCTGATCGACTGCCGTACGCTGGGCACCAAAGCCGTTTCTATGCCTGAGGGCGTAGCGGTGGTGATCATCAACAGCAACTTTAAACGCACGCTGGTCGGCAGCGAATACAACACCCGTCGCGAACAGTGTGAAACTGGCGCGCGTTTCTTCCAGCAGCCAGCGCTGCGTGATGTCAGCCTCGAAGCGTTTAACGCTGTCGCCCACGAGCTGGATCCGATTGTTGCCAAACGCGTGCGCCACGTCATCACGGAAAATGCGCGTACCGTTGAAGCCGCACAGGCACTGGAAAAAGGCGACCTGCTGCGCATGGGCCAGCTGATGGCGGAATCTCACGCCTCAATGCGCGATGACTTTGAAATCACGGTGCCGCAAATTGATACGCTGGTAGAGATTGTCAAAGCGACCATCGGTGATAAAGGCGGTGTGCGGATGACCGGCGGCGGCTTCGGCGGTTGCATCGTGGCGCTGATCCCGCAAGATTTGGTTCCTGCCGTTCAGCAGGCTGTCGCCGCACAGTACGAGGCAAAAACCGGTATTAAAGAAACATTCTACGTCTGCAAACCTTCACAAGGAGCCGGACAATGTTAAACGAAATCCCCGTGCAGGCTCCGGACGGTCAACCGTTTCGCCTGCTCACCCTGCGCAATGACGCAGGGATGGTAGTCACGCTCATGGACTGGGGGGCTACCCTGCTCTCTGCGCGTATACCGCTTAGCGATGGTAGCGTGCGCGAAGCATTACTCGGCTGCGCCAGCCCGGAACAATACCCGGAACAGGCTGCATTTCTGGGGGCTTCGATTGGCCGCTACGCGAACCGTATCGCCAACAGCCGCTATACCTTTGCTGGCGAAACCGTTGAATTACTGCCAAGTCAGGGCAATAACCAACTGCACGGCGGACCAGACGGTTTCGACAAACGTCGCTGGCAGATAGTCAATCAGAATGACCGTCAGGTGCTGTTCGCCTTAACGTCTGACGATGGCGATCAGGGCTTCCCAGGCCATCTTTGCGCCACCGCGCAGTATCGCCTGACTGATGATAATCGTATTTCGATAACTTATCGTGCCACGGTCGATAAACCCTGCCCGGTGAATCTGACGAATCACGTCTATTTTAACCTCGACGGCGATAAAACGGATGTGCGCCAGCATAAGCTGCAAATTCTGGCGGACGAGTACTTACCGGTTGACGAAATGGGTATCCCGTATGATGGACTGAAATCCGTCGCCGGTAGCACGTTCGATTTCCGCACCCCTAAAATCATCAGTAGTGAATTTCTGGCCGATGACGATCAGCGCAAGGTGAAAGGTTACGATCACGCCTTCCTGCTTCAGGCACAGGGCAACGCGCGTACGCCGGTCGCTCAGTTGTGGTCGCAGGATGAAAAACTGCAGATGGTGGTCTACACCTCGGCCCCGGCATTGCAGTTTTACTCCGGTAATTTCCTCGGTGGTACGCCTTCCCGCGGGCCAGAGGCCTACGAAGACTGGCAAGGCCTGGCGCTGGAAAGTGAATTTCTGCCGGACAGCCCGAACCACCCCGAGTGGCCACAGGCGGATTGCTTCCTGCGTCCGGGTGAAGAGTATGCCAGCGTGACGGAATATCAGTTTATTCCAGCTTGATCGTTTCCCCTCCCAGGCCCGATGACGTATCTTTTCGGGCCTGGTGCTTGTTAATCACAGTAGAACCGCTCAAATCCCAACCACTCAAAGACAAAATCGCAACCTTGAGTTCACAAGAACCTTACACTGTAGCGCTATTTTCGCTATGGTTATGCGTAAGCATTGCCGCTTACACATTACGGCAATATAATGAGAATTATTATCATTCGATATGATTTATAGGAGTGAATGTATGGCTGTAACTAAGCTGGTTCTGGTACGTCACGGTGAAAGTCAGTGGAACAACGAAAACCGTTTTACCGGTTGGTATGATGTTGATCTGTCCGAGAAAGGCGTGGGCGAAGCAAAAGCGGCAGGAAAACTGCTGAAAGAGGAAGGCTACAGCTTTGATTTTGCTTATACCTCTGTGCTGAAACGTGCCATCCACACCCTGTGGAACGTACTGGACGAACTGGATCAGGCCTGGCTGCCGGTTGAGAAATCCTGGAAACTGAACGAACGCCATTACGGTGCGCTGCAGGGTTTGAACAAAGCGGAAACCGCTGAAAAATACGGTGATGAGCAGGTTAAGCAGTGGCGTCGCGGCTTTGCGGTTACCCCGCCGGAACTGACCAAAGACGACGAGCGTTACCCGGGTCACGATCCGCGTTATGCGAAGCTGACCGACAAAGAGTTACCGGTTACCGAAAGCCTGGCGCTGACCATCGATCGCGTTATCCCTTACTGGAATGAAACCATTCTGCCGCGCATGAAAAGCGGTGAGCGCGTAATTATCGCCGCTCACGGTAACTCTCTGCGTGCGCTGGTTAAATACCTGGATAACATGGGCGAAGATGAGATCCTTGAACTGAACATCCCGACCGGCGTACCGCTGGTGTATGAGTTCGACGAAAACTTCAAGCCGATCAAACACTACTATCTGGGTAACGCTGACGAGATCGCAGCAAAAGCGGCGGCCGTTGCGAACCAGGGTAAAGCGAAGTAATTTTCGCGGTAAGTTGAAGACAAAGCGTGGATTTCTCCACGCTTTTTTATTTCGGCCCTACAAGAAAATGTAGGCCGGATAAGGCATCGCCGCCATCCGGCAGTCTGCACCGGAATGCCTGATGGCGCTACGCTTCTCAGGCCCAGAGGACTTGGTTAACCGCGACGCGCTTTTACCGCATCCGCCAGTTGACGCAACACCGCATCGGTATCTTCCCAACCAATGCAGGCGTCGGTGATGCTCTTACCGTAGGTCAGCGGCTCACCGCTATCCGGATTCTGATTACCTTCCACCAAATGGCTTTCGATCATCACGCCAATAATTGCTTTTTCGCCACCGGCGACTTGTCCGCAAACATCCTTAGCAACATCCATCTGCTTTTTGAACTGCTTGCTGGAGTTGGCATGGCTGAAGTCGATCATCACTTGCGCAGAGAGTCCTGCTTTGACCAGACCTTCTTTCACGTCCGCAACGTGCTGAGCGCTGTAGTTCGGCTCTTTGCCACCGCGCAGAATGATATGGCAATCGCCATTACCACTGGTATTCACGATCGCTGAATGACCCCATTTGGTGACAGACAGGAAGCAGTGCGGTGCCCCAGCAGCGTTGATTGCATCAATCGCCACTTTGATGGTGCCATCGGTACCGTTTTTAAAACCAACCGGGCAGGACAGACCCGATGCCAGCTCGCGGTGCACCTGAGATTCTGTTGTACGTGCCCCAATCGCGCCCCAGCTCATCAGATCGGCGAGATATTGTGGGGTGATCATATCGAGGAATTCACCCGCAGTCGGCAATCCGCTGTCGTTGATATCCAGCAGCAGTTTACGCGCAATGCGTAGCCCATCATTGATCTGGAAGCTGTTGTCCATGTGCGGGTCGTTGATAAGCCCTTTCCAGCCAACGGTGGTACGCGGTTTTTCAAAATAGACGCGCATGACGATTTCAAGCTCACCTTTTAACGCTTCGCGCAGCGCCAGCAGACGAGTGGCATACTCTTTGGCAGCTGCCGGATCATGAATAGAGCACGGCCCAATCACCACCAGAAGGCGATCGTCGCTCCCTTTCAGAATTTTATGAATCGCCTTACGGGCATGAGCCACCGTATTGGCGGCATTTTCAGTAGCGGGGAATTTTTCCAGCAGTGCGACTGGTGGTAATAACTCGTTGATCTCTTTAATGCGTAAATCGTCGTTCTGATAATTCATGATTATTCCAGCGTTGCCATACTTATATAAATGAATGCAATCCCTCCAATCTATATCTTCAGTCATAAAGTGTAAACGGGGTTTTACACTTTGGACGGATTAATCCTGGAATTGGCCAAAAAAACGCAATAAAGTAGCGAAAAACGAGATCCAAACTACAATTTCTA
Source organism: Citrobacter sp. RHBSTW-00599 (assembly GCF_013784065.1). Taxonomy (NCBI): domain Bacteria; kingdom Pseudomonadati; phylum Pseudomonadota; class Gammaproteobacteria; order Enterobacterales; family Enterobacteriaceae; genus Citrobacter; species Citrobacter sp. RHBSTW-00599. The sequence continues at coordinate 3,503,624 of NZ_CP056717.1, forward strand.
ACTGTAACAGCTTTAATTTTCATAGATTTCAAGATTCTATGCTGGTTTTAATTTCCATAGCAAAACGATTAACCACATATTGATGATGTAACTGGCACATGCACTGTTGGAAGACGTTATCCGACATATCGACCTTAACAGGAGCATATTATGCATATGACAAAGCTGGCTTCACTCTTCCTTACCGCTACACTCAGCCTCGCCAGCGGCGCGGCACTGGCTGCTGAAAGCAACGCGCAGTCCAATAACGGTCAGGCAAATTCCTCGGCTGATGCAGGACAAGTCGCCCCAGACGCCCGCGAAAACGTGGCACCAAATAATGTCGACAACAGTAACGTGAATTCAGGTGGCACAATGCTGCACCCGGACGGTTCATCAATGAACCATGAAGGGATGACCAAAGATGAGATGCACAAAAACACTATGTGTAAGGACGGTCGCTGCCCTGATGTGAATAAGAAGGTTGAGACCGGAAACGGCATCAACAATGATGTTGATACAAAAACTGATGGCACCACGCAGTAACGCTGAAATTAAAGCTAATAACGGGAGAGCAATAGCTCTCCTTTTTAATTTTATCATCCCAAAAACGGTATGATGGCATACAGTAAAGATGAGAATAACAAAGGGATGGCATAATGGCGCACGCACATACTCATACTTCCTCTGAACAACCCAAGGACAATAATGCCCGCCGACTGATGTTCGCATTCTGCATTACAGCCGGATTTATGTTGGTTGAAGTGGTGGGTGGCATACTTTCTGGTTCACTGGCCTTGCTGGCCGACGCCGGGCATATGCTCACGGATGCTGCGGCGCTGCTTTTCGCGCTGCTGGCCGTCCGGTTTTCCCGTCGCCCGCCCACAATACGACACACCTTCGGCTGGCTGAGGCTCACGACGCTGGCCGCATTTGTTAATGCCATCGCATTGGTCGTTATCACCATTTTAATCGTCTGGGAGGCGATTGAGCGCTTCCAGACACCTCGCCCCGTGGCTGGCGGCATGATGATGGTTATTGCTGTCGCGGGTCTACTAGCCAACGTGCTCGCTTTTTGGGTTTTACATCGCGGCAGTGAAGAGAAAAATCTGAACGTCCGCGCCGCGGCGCTGCATGTGATGGGCGATTTACTTGGCTCGGTCGGGGCAATCATCGCTGCGCTGATTATTATCTGGACGGGCTGGACACCCGCGGACCCAATTCTCTCGATTCTGGTTTCCGTGCTGGTGCTGCGTAGCGCCTGGCGATTGCTAAAAGATAGCGTTAATGAATTACTTGAAGGTGCCCCGCTGACGCTGGATATCGCTGCACTGCAGCGCCATCTCAGCCGGGATATCCCTGAAGTCCGCAACGTTCACCATGTCCATGTCTGGATGGTGGGCGAAAAACCGGTAATGACGCTGCATGTTCAGGTGATCCCGCCACACGATCACGATGCGTTGCTGGAGCGTATTCAGCATTTCCTTATCCATCACTACCAGATTGAACACGCCACAATCCAGATGGAGTATCAGCCGTGCAATGGGCCGGACTGTCACCTGTATCAGGGCGTGTCCGGCCATTCACATCATCACCATTAATGAGAAAGCGCGTGGGAACCCCGCTCACGCGCACTGTTAATCCACATCCTGCTACCGTTCAGGGCGATAACCGTCAGGATCATATATTCCAGCGACATGGCATATACGCCTTGCAGGGCAAAGATCACAACGCTAATGACGTTAATGATCACCCACAGCAGCCAGTTTTCAACGTATTTGCGCGTCATCAGGATCATCGCCGCAATCGACAGCACCATCATGCAGGAGTCCCAGAACGGGAATGCATCGGGTTGTAGTTCAGGCACAACAACCTGTAATCCCAATGCCTGCATAATATTCACTGCAATGCCTGTCAGGAACGCAAAGACCGGATCGATATAGATCGACATCAGGCCGATCGCCACCACGCAAGCCGCCAGCCAGCCGATCGCTTTTGGAAGCGGTAGCCAGCGAATTTTCAGTTCCGCTTCATGCTGGTTGGTTTGCCGGGACCAGGCATACCAGCCGTAGATATTTGCGGCAAAGAAGAAAACTTGCAGCAACAAGCTTGCATAGAGCTGGATCTGAAAGAAGATAATTGCAAACAGCGTGACGTTTATCAGACCGAAGAAGTAATTGCTGATTTTCTCAAGGCTCGCCAGGCCAATACACAGCAACCCGGCGATCGTTCCCACGGCTTCGATCCACGACAAATCGTAACCACCCGCGCCAATCGGAATATGTACCAGAATGTTCTGCGTGCTAAAAAAGTCCATCTTTTCCCCCAGAGCAAAAATAAATAATTACGCTCGAAGTGTAGCCGCAAATTCCAACATACGGTTTAACGGCAACAGCGCCCCTTCTCTCAGCGAGTCCTCAACATGTATCTCATGAGCCGCGCCGCCATGTTCCAGGCCCTCAGCAATCGCCTTCAGGCCATTCATCGCCATCCACGGACAATGCGCACAGCTGCGACAGGTTGCCCCCTCGCCAGCCGTCGGAGCTTCAAGCAGCTCTTTATCCGGAACGGCCTGCTGCATTTTGTAAAAAATGCCCCGGTCAGTCGCCACAATCAACTGCTTATGCGGTAACGATTTAGCCGCGTTGATGAGCTGGCTGGTTGAGCCAACCGCATCTGCCATATCAACGATAGACTGAGGGGACTCCGGGTGCACCAGCACCGCGGCATCAGGGTAAAGCCCTTTCATGCGTGTTAAGGCCTGGGTTTTAAACTCGTCGTGGACGATACAGGCCCCCTGCCAACAGAGCACGTCTGCGCCGGTCTGTTTTTGCACGTAGTTACCCAGATGTCTGTCCGGAGCCCAGATGATTTTTTCACCCAAACTATCAAGATGCTCAATAAGTTCAACCGCAATACTGGAAGTCACGACCCAGTCCGCACGTGCTTTAACGGCTGCAGAGGTATTGGCGTAAACCACCACGGTACGATCCGGATGCGCGTCGCAAAATGCGCTGAACGCGTCAATCGGACAGCCCAGATCTAATGAACATTCCGCCTGTAAGGTCGGCATCAGGATGGTCTTTTCCGGGCTGAGAATTTTGGCAGTTTCTCCCATAAACCTCACGCCCGCAACCAGCAGCGTAGAGGCAGTATGCTTTGCACCGAACCGCGCCATCTCCAGAGAATCAGAAATACAGCCCCCGGTTTCTTCCGCTAACTGCTGAATTTCAGGATCGGTGTAATAATGCGCGACCATAACGGCATCACGCTCTTTCAGCAGGCGCTTAATTTTTTCACGATAAAATTGCTTTTCATCCACACTTAGCGGTACTGGCTTCGGCGGAAACGGATAAATTGCTGCTTCTGGATCAAACATCACGCTCATCTTGCTTTCTCGTTTCACTGGCTTAACGAAATAACCGATTAAAAGCGTGACGCACGCCATATTCGGTTTGATTTGTTTTGTATGCTAAACAAGATAGCGGATTGGCGCAGAAAAGTCACAATAATTGCGTGTGATGAATGCCAGATGGCGTCTGACGTCTTATCCGGCCTACACGAGTAGTGTCGTCTGTAGGCTGATAAGCAAAGGACATCAGGAAATCTTATAAATCGCAGATAGCAAAAAGGCGCCTTTAGGGCGCCTTTTTACACTGGTGGGGCGTGCAGGATTCGAACCTGCGACCAATTGATTAAAAGTCAACTGCTCTACCAACTGAGCTAACGCCCCCGTATGGGGTTTACTGCTTCAATTATTCAGGATGGTGGGTCGTGCAGGATTCGAACCTGCGACCAATTGATTAAAAGTCAACTGCTCTACCAACTGAGCTAACGACCCGCTCGGATGTCACCTGAAAATTCTTTACTCGACACCAATATAAGAATTGGTGGGGCGTGCAGGATTCGAACCTGCGACCAATTGATTAAAAGTCAACTGCTCTACCAACTGAGCTAACGCCCCGAGTGGTGGGTGATGACGGGATCGAACCGCCGACCCCCTCCTTGTAAGGGAGGTGCTCTCCCAGCTGAGCTAATCACCCGATACTACGCTGGATACTGCATTAAGTGGTGGGGCGTGCAGGATTCGAACCTGCGACCAATTGATTAAAAGTCAACTGCTCTACCAACTGAGCTAACGCCCCACTTTTTTCGCCGCTTTCGGGCTGTTTGATATCCCTTGGCAACGGCGGCATATATTACTGATTTCAGATTTTAGCGCAACAAAAATTTCGATGTAAATAACTCAACTGCTTAGGAATCACACGACACGACCAGAAATAACACGATTTCTGGTCGCATGGTGGTCATTACATCGCGCCAAGGCGTTTTTGCGCTTGTTTCGCGCCATCAGTGCCAGGATATTTAGTGATAACCTGCTGATAAACCGCTTTAGCTTTTGCTGTGTCACCTTTGTCCTGCATGATGACGCCGACTTTATACATCGCGTCTGCAGCCTTAGGTGATTTTGGGAAGTTTTTAACTACCGAAGCAAAATAGAACGCAGCATCATCTTTTTTACCCTTGTTGTAATTCAACTGACCCAGCCAGTAATTCGCATTGGGCAGGTAAGTAGAGTCCGGGTACTTTTTGATGAAGTTCTGGAATGCTTCAATTGCATCATCCTGGCGGGATTTATCCTGCACTAGAGCAATCGCTGCATTGTAATCGGTATTCGCATCGCCAGTTTGCACGGGAGCCCCTGACGTTGCTGCAGCTCCCGTATCAGGTGCAGGGGTTGCCGCCCCACTCTGATCGCCCCCTGTAGACTGTGCCGCAGGCGCACTACCGCTGCCAAGATTATTCATCTGCAGCAATATCTGCTTCTGTCGCTCAACAACCTGATTCAGTTGATATTGATTTTCCTGAATTTGACCACGCAGGGAATCGATATCGGACTGATTATCGGAGAGTTGTTGCTGGAGTTGGGTTAAAAGCTGACTGTGAGCGTTAGAAATACGCTCGAGTTGAGTGACACGGTCTTCGACCGAGCCTGAGCCGACACTACTGATTGGCGCCTGTGCAAAAGCGGCCCAGGGGGCCGCTATGCCAACCAGTAACGACAGACTCAACAGGTGATGTCTGAAGTTACTGCTCATGCAATTCTCTTAGTAAACCAGTACGGCGCGACGGTTTTTGGCGTAAGCCGCTTCGTCATGACCCAGTACTGCAGGTTTTTCTTTACCGTAAGAAACGATGGAGATCTGGTCAGCAGAAACGCCTTTACCCTGCAGGTACATCTTAACGGCGTTCGCACGACGCTCACCCAGGGAGATGTTGTACTCAGGAGTACCACGTTCGTCCGCATGACCTTCTACGGTGACTTTGTAAGACGGGTTGCTACGCAGGAAGTTAGCGTGAGCATCCAGCATTGCAGCGAAGTCAGAACGGATATCGTACTTGTCCAGATCGAAGTAAACGATGTTGTTCTGCTGCAGCTGTTGCATCTGAAGACGCGCTTGCTCTTCAGAAGACATGTTGCCGCTGCCGTTTGCATCCATACCAGTGCCGGCACCCAGCATGCCTTCGCTGCCGTCATTGCTGGCGTTCTTGTTAGAAGAACACGCTGCAATAGCCATAACAGGCAGAGCAATCATCAGCCCTTTCAGCACTTTGTTCAGTTGCATTTCAATGATTCCTTTATTAATCAATTATTTATTATCACAGATACGGCGACCAGGCAGGGAATTTAACCTGACCATCAGTTGCCGGAAGACGCGCTTTGAAACGCCCATCTGTAGAAACCAAATTCAGCACGGATCCCATCCCCTGAGAAGAGCTGTAGATTACCATAGTGCCGTTAGGTGCCAGACTTGGCGTTTCATCCAGGAACGTTGACGACAGGACTTGTACGCCACCCGCTACCAGATCTTGTTTGGCAATGTGCTGCTGACCATTGGCTGAGCTTACCATTACCATAAACTTACCGTCGCTGCTCACATCCGCATCCTGGTTTTGCGAACCTTCCCAGGTAATACGCTGCGGAGCACCGCCGTTGACGTTAACTTTATATACCTGCGGACGACCGGCCTGGTCAGAGGTAAAGGCCAGGTTTTGGCTGTCCGGGAACCAGGTAGGTTCCGTGTTGTTGCTGCGACCATCCGTCACCTGACGGATCTGACCGGAACCAATGTCCATGACATACAGGTTCAGGCTACCGGTTTTAGACAGGGCAAACGCCAGTTTGCTGCCATCCGGAGAAAACGCAGGTGCACCGTTGTGACGTGGGAACGACGCTACCTGACGAACCGCGCCATTAGACAACGTCTGAATAACCAGCGCAGAACGACCGCTTTCGAAAGTGACGTATGCCAGTTTCGAACCGTCCGGAGACCATGCCGGAGACATCAGCGGCTGCGGAGAACGGTGTACCACGAACTGGTTGTAGCCATCGTAGTCGGATACACGTAATTCGTACGGGAACTGGCCGCCGTTCGTCTGAACAACATAAGCGATACGGGTACGGAATGCACCTTTAATACCGGTCAGTTTTTCAAACACTTCGTCACTTGCAGTATGGCCCGCGTAACGCAACCACTGCTTGTTCACTTTATAGGTGTTCTGTGCCAGTACGGTACCCGGTGCGCCACCGGTATCTACCAGTTGATAAGCAACGCTGTAGGAACCATCCGGATTTGGCGTAACCTGACCTACTACCACGGCATCAATACCCAGCGCAGACCATGCGGCAGGTTGAACTTCCTGTGCGGTACCCGGCTGCTGCGGCAGACGAGAACGGTCTAACGGATTAAATTTACCGCTGTTACGCAGGTCAGCGCCTACGATACCACCGATATCTTCAGGTGCAGCACCCGGCCCTGCCCACTGGAAGGGGACAACACCAATCGGGCGTGCCGAGTCCACCCCCTGGGTGATCTCGATACGTACTTCTGCGTGCAGCACCGCTGCCCACAGCATCAGAAAACCAAATGCTACTCGTAATGCCTGCTTCATCATATCTCCCTTATCTGGACGGAAAGCCCACGATAATTTAGCAGAATGTTAACAAACTCAAATACACAAAACTACCAGAACGCTGTCTCAACCTTAGACCGTTTCCCCTGAATTCTCAGGGACGTTATTACAGTTTAAAGTCCAGCTTGGCATCTTTTACTTTTTCATAAACAGCCTGGCTAGGCGGTTTAGGAATTCTGGCTGTTTTCGCAGCCGTCAGCGCAGCCTGACACAATGCCGGATCTCCGCCCTCTTCGGTCACATCCAGTAACAGACCATCGGGTGCTAACTTGATATGTAATACGCAAGATTTACCCGCATACAAATCGGCACCATACAGACGGCTCTGGATCGCATTACGAATTTGAGATGCGTAAGCACTGATATCAGCGCCAGATGCACCGCCATTTGCACCACTTGTACCACTATCTTTCGCCGGTTGACCGTTTCCTTTCGCTCCACCACCTGATTTCGGTGCATTCTTACCGGAGCTTAAGTCGCCCAACAAGTCGTCAACGCCAGAGGCTGCAGCTGCTTTTTCGGCCGCAGCCTTTTTCGCAGCCGCCGCTTTATCTGCCGCAGCTTTCTTATCGGCAGCGGCTTTCTCGGCTGCAGCTTTTTTATCTGCTGCTGCTTTTTCCGCTGCGGCTTTCTTATCAGCCGCAGCCTTTTCAGCAGCGGCAGCTTTCGCGGCAGCGGCTTTTTCTGCTTTCTCCGCAGCAGCTTTCTCGGCTGCTGCTTGCTTAGCGGCTTCAGCCTGAGCTTTCTTCGCAGCGTCTGCGGCAGCCTTAGCAGCTTGTGCTTCGGCAATTTTCTTCGCATCAGCGGCGGCTTTAGCGGCTTCAGCCTCTGCTTTTTTCTGTGCGTCCGCAGCGGCTTTCTTCGCGGCATCTGCCGCTTGTTTCGCCTGAGCATCAGCTTTGGCCTTCGCGTCTGCAGCAGCCTTCGCCGCAGCTTCTTCAGCCTGTTTCTGTTGCTCTTGCGCTTTCGCGGCGGCGGCTTCGGCCTGTTTCTGCTGTTCCGCCTGTTCGCGCACTTTTTCTTGCGCGGCTAAACGTTCTTTTTCAAGTTGCTTCAGTCGCTCTTGCTCGGCCGCCTGCTTCTCGCGAAGTTCCTCAGCTTGCTGCTGCGCCTGTTTTTCACGCTGCTCTTCTGCACGTTTAGCACTTGCCTGCTGTTGCTGCTGCCTGTCGTACTGTTGCACAACGGCGCCAGGATCGACCATAACGGCGTCGATGGACGAACCGCCACCGCCGCCGGCTGAAGCATCAATGTGCTCATCGAACGAACTCCAGATCAGCGCTGCAAATAAAATGACATGCAGCACCGCTGAAATAATTATCGCCCTTTTGAGCTTGTCGTTTTGTTCGGTTGCCTTTGACACTCTCGGTTCCCAAAAAACTGTTCGCCTGTTACGCGCTATCTTTCAAGCCAGCAAAACGCAGTCATCAGATTGGCTGCGTCATCAAGCCAACCGATTTTACGCCTGCACTGTGTAACAAGTTCAGCGCTTTAATTATTTCATCATAAGGCACGTCTTTCGCACCACCGATTAAAAAGACCGTTTTCGGATTGGTCTGCAGGCGACTTTTCGCTTCCGCGATAACCTGCTCCGGCGGCAGTTGATCCATACGATCTTTCTCAACGACCACGCTGTATTGCCCTATCCCGGAAACTTCAATAATGACCGGCGGTTCGTCGTTACTACTGACAGCTTGCGATTCGGTCGCATCCGGCAGGTCGACTTCCACACTCTGCGTAATAATCGGCGCGGTTGCCATAAAGATCAGCAACAGCACCAGTAGTACGTCGAGCAGCGGTACAATATTGATTTCGGACTTGAGTTCGCGACGACCTCGTCCACGCGTTCTGGCCATGGCTTACCCCTTGTTGCTCTCGCTAACGGTAAACGCCTGGCGGTGCAGAATCGCGGTGAACTCTTCCATAAAGTTGTCGTAATTCAGTTCCAGCTTGTTCACGCGCTGATTCAGTCGGTTGTAAGCCATAACCGCCGGGATTGCCGCAAACAGACCGATAGCCGTTGCAATCAACGCCTCCGCGATACCCGGTGCGACCATTTGCAGCGTTGCCTGTTTTACCGCGCCTAACGCGATAAATGCGTGCATGATCCCCCAAACGGTACCGAACAGACCGATATATGGGCTGATGGAGCCGACGGTGCCGAGGAATGGAATATGCGTTTCCAGCGTTTCCAGCTCACGGTTCATCGAGATACGCATCGCACGGGATGCCCCCTCAACGACCGCTTCCGGCGCATGACTATTCGCCCGATGCAGACGCGCAAACTCTTTGAATCCGCTGTAGAAAATTTGTTCCGAACCCACCAGATTATCACGACGCCCCTGGCTTTCCTGATACAGGCGCGACAATTCAATGCCGGACCAGAACTTGTCTTCAAATGCTTCGGCTTCACGTGAAGCCGCATTAAGAATACGGGTCCGCTGGATAATAATGGCCCAGGATGCGATTGAGAAACCAATCAAAATCAACATGATAAGTTTAACCAGAAGGCTTGCCTTCAGGAACAAATCAAGGATATTCATGTCAGTCACTGCTTAAACTCCGCGACAATAGACTTGGGAAGCGCACGAGGCTTCATTTTGAGTGGATCAACGCAAACAATCAGAACTTCGGCTTCATTCAGCACGGTGTTCTCTGCGTTGACAATGCGTTGCGTGAAAACCAATGAGGTGCCACGCATTGACGTAATTTCGGTTTGGACTTCGAGCATATCGTCGAGCCGGGCAGGCGCAAAATACTCCAGCGTCATCTTGCGCACCACAAAGGCTACACGTTCGGCCAACAGGACCTGCTGACTGAAGTGATGATGACGCAGCATTTCTGTGCGTGCTCTTTCGTAAAAAGCGACGTAGCTGGCGTGGTAAACCACTCCACCGGCATCGGTGTCTTCATAGTAGACACGAACCGGCCATCGAAACATATACTTGTTCATTCTTACTGCCTCTTTGTTGGCTTCGCCCACTCACACCGGTCGCTTAACTTTGTAAACGCCTGGTGACTCGCGTTCTTGCCGCCGCGATGCTTCAAGAATGTCGTTGTATATCGCGCTGTATTCACTTTACATCCCGGTAATGCAATTAAGTTGCGTCCTGATGGTCCAGTGTCGCCACCGCACACAACTCCAGGGCACAACCTTAGGTTAATGCTTTCAAACTTCGCTACTATACGCGCGGGAATGGTGGTTTGGAATGGGGGAAAGTAAACGGAGAGTAAAAATTTATGGGCTTATGCAAGCCCATAAATATTTAAGGATGTTTCTTATTCAAAAGAAGAAGAAAATCAGACCAACAACCAGGACGATATCTGCGATTAGCGGGCAGAAAATGCCCTGCCAGTGTACGGCGCGAGGACGAAAACCAACGCCGTGAATGATGCCTGCGCAGACCGCCCACATCAGCAGGAGACCATGCCAGATTTCCAGCTCACTGGTTTTGGCCGCGAAACGTGACGGATCCCAGAATATGCAGCCAGCCAACACGATTGCCAGCACAAAGGAAAGCGCCCGCAAGGGGCGCTTGTCCATCGCGTTATACTGCATCGCGATAATGTTGGTCATCAGCTATCTTCTTGTCCGGCTTTGCCTGATTCAACGTGCTCAAGCGCCAGCGCTGTGATTATCCCAAATGCACAGGCAAGAAGCGTTCCCAAAATCCATGCGAAATACCACATTTTAAGCTCCTTACTTAGTACAGAGAGTGGGTGTTGCTTTCAATATCTTCTTTGGTGATGCGACCGAACATCTTCCAGTAACACCAGCCGGTGTACAGCAGAATGATCGGTACGAACACACAAGCTACATACGTCATCAGATTCAGCGTCAGCTGGCTGGACGTTGCATCCCACATGGTCAGACTTGCGTTCATCATGGTGCTGGATGGCATCACAAACGGGAACATTGCGATACCAGCCGTCAGGATGATGCAGGCTAACGTCAGTGAAGAGAAGACGAACGCCCATGCCCCTTTCTCCATACGAGAAGTCAGGATGGTCAACAGCGGCAGAACTACGCCCAGTGCAGGAACCAGCCACAGGATAGGTGCATTGTTAAAGTTCACCATCCATGCGCCAGCCACGCGAGCCACTTCTTTGGTCAGCGGGTTAGAGGCGGCATGATGATCCAGTGCTGAGGTCACAACATAACCGTCAATACCGTAAATCACCCACACACCAGCCAGCGCGAAGCAGACCATAGTGACCAGTGCCGCAACCTGCGACGTTGTACGCGCACGCAGATGCAGTTCACCTACCGTACGCATCTGCAGATAGGTCGCGCCCTGGGTGATGATCATCCCAACACTCACGACACCCGCCAGCAGACCAAACGGATTCAGCAACTGGAAGAAGTTACCGGTGTAGTACAAACGCATGTAGTCGTCTACGTGGAACGGAACCCCTTGCAGCAGGTTGCCGAACGCCACGCCAATAACCAGCGGTGGAACGAAGCTACCAATGAAGATGCCCCAGTCCCACATGTTGCGCCAGCGCATGTCTTCAATCTTGGAGCGGTAATCAAAACCGACCGGACGGAAGAACAAAGACGCCAGTACCAGGATCATCGCCACATAGAAACCGGAGAACGCAGCGGCATACACCATCGGCCAGGCAGCGAACAGTGCGCCACCCGCGGTGATGAGCCAAACCTGGTTACCGTCCCAGTGCGGGGCGATGGAGTTAATCATAATTCGACGCTCGGTATCATTACGACCGAGGAAACGGGTGAGCATGCCCACCCCCATGTCGAAGCCATCAGTGACCGCGAAACCAATCAGCAGAATGCCAACCAGCAGCCACCAGATAAAACGCAATACTTCATAATCGATCATTTGACGACTCCTGTCTTAGCGTGCCGGCTGAGAAGTCACAGTGGACTGCTCGTAGTGATAACGACCGGTTTTCAGGCTACTCGGCCCAAGGCGTGCGAACTTGAACATCAGATACAGTTCAGCCACCAGGAACAGGGTATACAGGCCGCAAATCAACAGCATCGAGAAGATGAGGTCGCCAGCGGTCAGCGAAGAGTTCGCTACGGCTGTTGGTAACACTTCACCAATCGCCCACGGTTGGCGGCCGTACTCTGCAACAAACCAACCGGATTCAATGGCAATCCACGGCAGAGGAATCGCATACAGCGCGGTGCGCAGCAGCCATTTTTTCTCACCGATACGGTTACGAATCACGGTCCAGAAGGACACTGCGATGATTGCCAGCATCAGAATGCCGCACGCCACCATAATACGGAAAGCGAAGTACAGCGGCGCAACGCGAGGAATAGAATCTTTCGTTGCCTGCTGAATTTGCGCTTCGGTCGCGTCGGTGACGTTATCCGTATAGCGTTTCAGCAGCAGACCATAACCCAGGTCTTTCTTCATGCTGTTGAACTGGTCGCGAACGGCCTGATCGGTAGTTCCTGCACGCAGTTCTTCCAGCAGTTGATACGCTTTCATCCCGTTACGGATGCGCTCTTCGTGCTGCACCATCAGGTCTTTCAGACCAATGACCGGTGTATCAACAGAGCGGGTGGCAATGATGCCCAGCGCATAAGGAATTTGAATCGCAAAATGGTTTTCCTGCGCATCCTGGTCCGGAATACCGAACAGGGTAAAGGAAGCCGGTGCAGGTTGCGTTTCCCATTCTGCTTCAATAGCAGCAAGTTTGGTTTTCTGCACGTCGCCCATTTCGTAACCGGATTCATCACCCAGAACGATAACAGACAGAATAGCAGCCATACCAAAGCTGGCGGCGATTGCAAAAGAACGTTTAGCAAACGCGAAGTCACGACCGCGCAGCATATAGTAGGAGCTGATCCCCAGAACGAACATCGCGCCACAAACATAACCAGATGCCACAGTGTGAACAAATTTCACCTGTGCTACCGGGTTGAGCACCAGTTCAGAGAAGCTCAGCATCTCCATGCGCATGGTTTCAAAGTTGAAATCCGCGGCGATTGGGTTTTGCATCCAGCCGTTCGCAACCAGAATCCACAGTGCGGACAGGTTAGAACCCAGAGCCACCAGCCAGGTGACGCACATATGCTGGACTTTACCCAAACGGTCCCAGCCGAAGAAGAACAGACCTACAAAGGTGGATTCGAGGAAGAAGGCCATCAAACCTTCGATCGCCAGCGGCGCACCGAAAATATCCCCTACATAGTGGGAGTAGTAAGACCAGTTAGTCCCGAACTGGAACTCCATGGTCAGACCGGTTGCCACACCCAGAGCGAAGTTGATACCAAACAACTTGCCCCAGAACTTGGTCATATCTTTATAAATCTGTTTGCCGGAAAGGACGTAGACCGTTTCCATGATGGCCAGCAAGAACGCCATACCTAGCGTCAGTGGCACAAACAGGAAGTGGTACATCGCGGTCAAGGCAAACTGTAAGCGCGACAGTTCGACTATATCTAACATCATGACTCCTTGCTCATCGCATGAAGACTCCGAGAGTGAACCCCGTTAGAAAGGGTCACACGCATGCCCCAATACAAATTTATCTGCTTCCCTCCGCCGCTGCTCTTTCTTCTCATTTGAAGAAAGGACAATGATGAAAGGTTACAAACATGTTAATAAAACACTCAAATTGATCCCGCAATTATATTACGCCGTAAAATCCTTACAATAAACAGGTTTTTATCGAGGTAAATTTGCATTTTTCGATAGTGATCAATTTATAGCTAATTTATCACTTTCAGACCAATTTGATCTGCAGCAATTTAACCTCTTTTGAGGCTGTTTACCAAGTTTTAAACATTGATTTAAATCAATTTTCAAATTTAATGTTAATAGTGTTTAACAGTCAGGCGACTAGTGAACGCCATGTTAACGGTATGTTTTTCAATGAGTAATTGCCGTTACTACAAATGATAGGATATTTATTTAAATCTACACGATCTTTTAACCCGCCCGACTGACAAAATTGCCAGCAGATAAAGAGTCACTATTGCCGGGTAGCTCACAGTTTTTTGTTTAGCAAGTCATGGAATTGTTTTTCACACAAATTATTCATTTAAATTTTACTTATAATTAACACCAAGATGTAACTATCTCAAATGGAAGCGAAAGCGTACCTCATTGACAGACGCATTGGGTTTGACGTCCTCAGCACAGCGCAGGCGTTTCGCTTAAAGCATCACTGAAAGTTATCACTCACTTCTCTTTTTCTCTTATGTGGCAACGTTTAAATATGCCACAAACAATTCATTATCATTTTTATCTTAAATTTAACAAAATATAATTATGTCATATAAGATTAAACAATAAAAAACCGTTATCCCGTTCACAAGTTATTTAGTAAAGGTAATTTTTTAAATTATAAAAAATGACGCATAAATGAGGCGCACAACAAAATAAGATTTCGATCACAAACATGGCAAGTCATTTATTCATCATTTTCCTGGTAAATTAAAAAAATCCGCAAAAACAACATTCAACCACCTGATAAACAAGGGTTTTTATTAATAAAAAATATAACAATCATTTTGCGCAGGATATTTTGAAAATAGATCAATTGCTTCCTTTTCCGCTTACACAGAAACTCCGACCCTATTAAGAGGTTGTCACAAACCATGTTCTAAATATTAGAAAATAATTTTCACTTATTGACCATCAGCCCTACAGAGGATTACCCATGAAGAAATCTACACTTGTTATTGGCGTCATCGGTGCTGACTGCCATGCAGTAGGTAATAAAGTTCTGGATCGCGTTTTTACTGCTCATGATTTTCACGTAATCAACCTCGGGGTGATGGTGAGCCAGGATGAATATATTGATGCCGCGATTGAAACAGGCGCCGATGCCATCGTGGTGTCCTCTATCTACGGTCATGGCGACATTGACTGCCTCGGGTTACGTGAGCGCTGCATCGAACGCGGCCTCGGCGACATTCTGCTGTACGTCGGTGGCAACCTGGTAGTTGGTAAACATGACTTCGGCGATGTGGAAGTGAAGTTTAAGGAGATGGGTTTTAACCGCGTCTTCGCACCGAGCCACGACCTGGAAGATGTCTGCGCGCTTATCACCAATGATATTCGCCAACACAATGGCCTCGAGCAGCGTTGCCTGGAAGAGGCTATCTGATGCAAACAGTTTCTGTCGATATCGGCTCGACATGGACCAAGGCTGCCCTCTTCGCCCATGAAGGCGAGGAATTAACCCTAGTAAACCATGTCCTGACCCCAACCACCACACATCATCTGGCAGACGGTTTTTTTGCCAGCCTGAATCAGGTGCTGAACGTTGCCGATGCTCGCCCGTTACTGAAAAGTGGTGAAGTGCAGTTGAAATACTCCTCCTCGGCCAAGGGTGGGCTCGCTGTTGCAGCAATGGGGCTGGTGCCTTCCATTACGCTGGAATCAGCAAAAGTTACCGCCCATTCGGCAGGAGCGAAAATCGCGCAATATTATTCGTACAAACTGAACCGGCATGACATCCAGGAACTGGAATCATCACCGCCAGATATTCTGTTGTTTACCGGCGGTACAGACGGTGGCGAAGAAAGCTACGGCCTGGCGAATGCGCATGCGCTGGCAGGCTCAACGCTTGATTGCGCCATTATCTACGCCGGAAACCGGGACATTCAGGACGAAATACAAACGATTCTGGGACATAAAGATCTGACCACGGTAGACAACATTCTGCCTGACCTCGATCACCCGAATCCGTTTGCCGCGCGCCAGGCGATTTGCGATGTGTTCTTGTCACGCATTGTCAAAGGTAAAGGTCTGGACGTCATCGTCGGCGAAACCGGCGAAGAGCCAATGCCGACGCCATGGACGGTATATGAGTTAGTCAAAGCCATTAGCGATTACGACAGCGCATGGAAGGAATTCATGCTGATTGATATGGGCGGAGCCACCACGGATGTCTATTCGGCCAGCGCGAATACCCTCTCCCCCGATACCGTCCTGCATGGTGTTCCTGAACCGTTCGTCAAACGTACCGTTGAAGGCGACCTGGGAATGCGCGTTTCCGCCGTCGTGGTGGGAGAAAGCACGCAGGATATGGTGAAAGTCATCTTCGCCCAACAACCGCAGCGCGAGGAAGCGTTTTACCGCTACCTGCGTCATCTGGTTGGGCAACCGGATTACCTGCCGCTCAGCGAGGAGGAGAAATATTTCGACACCCTGCTGGCAGGTTTGTGCGTGGGCTATGCCGCTGAGCGCCACGCGGGCACTAAAAAGCAGGTTTGCACCTGCGTGGGTAACGTGGATTTACAGATGGGTCGCGATCTCACCACCGTACGCAAAGTCGTCGGTTCAGGGGGATGGCTCTCTCGCGCCAGCCAGTTCGATATCCATAACTGGCTCAAATACCGGGAGCTGGACGACCAGGGTAAAAGAATTTTGTTACCGAATCAGTTTGAGTATTACCGCGATTCAAATGGCCTGCTCCCGCTACTGGCAAACGTCGCCAGGCTGTACCCGCAAGCCGCTGCTCGCACCAGCATTCAGTGTTTAACCCTATAAAACTTAAGGCAGCTACGAATGGAACTTCGAAATAAAAAATTGACCCATGACGAATTCATGACCGAAAGGCATCAGGTATTACAAACCTGGGAAACCGGCAAAGACGTTGAGAACTTCGAAGATGGCGTGAAGTACCAGCAATCAATTCCGGATAAAAAGCGCTTCTCCCTTGCTCTGCTGAAGGCCGATCAGGAAGGGAAAACCCTGAGCCAGCCGCGCGCAGGCGTAGCATTAATGGATGAGCATATTGCACTGCTCAAAACATTGCAGGAAGAGTGCGACCTCCTGCCGAGTACTATCGATGCCTATACCCGTCTGAACCGCTATGAAGAAGCCGCTGTCGGGATCCAGAAATCTATCGAAGCAGGTACTTCCAAGCTGAATGGTTTACCGGTCGTCAATCACGGGGTTGCTGCCTGCCGTCGTATGACTGAAGCACTGGAAAAACCGATCCAGGTTCGTCACGGCACGCCGGATGCGCGCCTGCTGGCAGAAATCGCCATGGCCAGTGGCTTTACCAGCTACGAAGGCGGCGGCATCTCCTACAACATTCCTTACGCTAAACGTGTCACTCTGGAAAAATCCATCCGCGACTGGCAGTACTGCGACCGCCTGATGGGCCTGTACGAAGAGAACGGTATTCGTATCAACCGTGAACCGTTTGGCCCACTGACCGGCACCCTGATCCCGCCGTTTATGTCCCACTCGGTGGCGATTATCGAAGGTCTGTTGGCTCTGGAACAAGGCGTCAAGTCAATTACCGTTGGCTACGGCCAGGTCGGTAGCCTAACGCAGGATATTGCAGCGATTCAGGCGCTGCGCGAACTTTCCCACGAATATTTCCATAACCACGGCTTTGACGATTACGAACTGAGTACCGTTTTCCACCAGTGGATGGGCGGATTCCCGGAAGATGAAGCAAAAGCCTTCTCCGTTATCGCCTGGGGCGCAGCGGTTGCCGGTATGTCAGGTGCCACCAAAGTGATCACCAAAAGCCCGCACGAAGCGTTCGGTATCCCAACGGCGGCAGCGAACGCCCAGGGTCTGAAAGCTTCACGCCAGATGCTCAACATGGTCAGCGACCAGAAATTCCCGCAGTGCGCTGCCGTGGAGCAGGAAGTTGATCTGATTAAGAGCGAAGTCCGCGCGGTGCTGAAGAAAGTCTTCGAACTGGGCAATGGCGACATTGCGCGCGGTACGGTGCTGGCCTTTGAAGCAGGCGTACTGGATGTACCTTTCGCGCCTGCCGCCTGTAACGCCGGTAAGATCCTGCCTGTTCGCGATAACACAGGCGCCATCCGTATTCTCGAAGCCGGTGCCGTTCCGCTGCCGAAAGACATTCTTGCCCTGCACCACGACTACGTCGCAGAGCGCGCGCATTTCGAAGGCCGCAAGCCTTCTTTCCAGATGGTCATTGATGACATCAACGCCGTATCCCACAGTAAATTAATAGGAAGACCATAATGAAAATTAAACAGGCCCTTTTCACAGCTGGCTACTCCTCATTTTATTTTGACGATCAGCAGGCCATCAAAAACGGCGCCGGTCATGACGGGTTTATCTATACCGGCGCTCCGGTAACGCCTGGATTTACATCTGTTCGTCAGGCGGGTGAATGCGTATCCGTACAGCTGATTCTGGAAAACGGCGCGGTAGCGGTGGGCGATTGTGCAGCGGTGCAATATTCAGGTGCAGGTGGACGCGATCCGCTGTTCCTGGCTGAAAACTTCATTCCGTTCCTTAACGATCACATCAAACCGCTGCTGGAAGGCCGCGACGTTGATTCGTTCCTGACCAACGCCCGTTTCTTTGACGAACTGCGTATTGACGGCCATCTGCTGCATACCGCCGTACGTTATGGTCTGTCTCAGGCGCTGCTCGACGCGGCGGCACTGGCTACCGGTCGTCTGAAAGCAGAAGTGGTTTGTGATGAATGGCAACTGCCGTGCGTCCCGGAAGCCATTCCATTATTTGGCCAGAGCGGCGACGACCGTTATATCGCCGTCGACAAGATGATCCTCAAAGGTGTGGACGTCCTGCCGCATGCGCTGATCAATAACGTAGAAGAGAAGCTGGGCTTCAAAGGCGAAAAACTGCGTGAGTACGTCCGCTGGTTGTCTAACCGCATCCTGAGCCTGCGCACCAACGAAACCTATCACCCGACGCTGCATATTGATGTCTACGGCACCATCGGTCTGATCTTCGATATGGATCCGGTGCGTTGCGCCGAATACATCGCCAGCCTGGAAGCCGAAGCTCAAGGCCTGCCGCTGTACATTGAAGGCCCGGTAGATGCCGGTAACAAGCCGGATCAGATCCGCATGCTCACCGAGATCACTCAGGAGCTTACCCGTCTGGGTTCCGGCGTGAAAATTGTTGCGGATGAATGGTGTAACACCTATCAGGATATCGTGGACTTCACCGACGCGGGCAGTTGCCACATGGTGCAGATCAAGACCCCGGATCTGGGCGGTATTCACAACATCGTCGATGCGGTGCTGTATTGCAACAAACACGGAATGGAAGCCTATCAGGGCGGTACCTGTAACGAAACGGAAATCAGTGCGCGTACCTGCGTACACGTCGCGCTGGCTGCGCGTCCAATGCGCATGCTGATCAAGCCGGGTATGGGTTTCGATGAAGGTCTCAACATCGTGTTTAACGAAATGAACCGCACCATCGCGCTGTTGCAAACTAAGGATTAAGAGATGGCACGCACATTTAAGATCTTATCGCCTACGGCTATCCTGGGTTATGGCTTCCCGGAAGAAAGTTTTCGTAAAGCCATGGAAGAGTCACCGGATCTTATTGCTGTTGACGCAGGTTCCTCCGATCCAGGCCCCCACTATCTGGGGGCGGGTAAACCCTTTACCGACCGGGCCGGTGTGAAACGCGATCTGCGCTATATGATCGTGGCAGGCGTGAAGAACAACATCCCGGTAGTGATCGGCACGGCCGGTGGTTCTGGCGCAGCTCCGCATCTGGAGTGGTGTCGCCAGATAATCCATGAGATCGCACAGGAAGAAAAACTGTCCTTCTCAATGGCGTTAATCCCGTCTGATGTCGACAAAGAAATCGTTCATCAGGCGCTGGATAACGGCAAAATCACCGCGCTCGATTTTGTGCCTGAACTGACTCACGATGCAATTGAAGAGAGCACCTACATTGTCGCGCAGATGGGCGTCGAGCCTTTTCAGCGTGCACTCGAAGCTGGCGCGCAGGTGGTGCTGGGCGGACGAGCCTACGATCCGGCCTGCTTCGCCGCGCTGCCAATAATGCAGGGCTTTGATGAAGGTCTGGCACTTCATTGCGGGAAGATCCTTGAGTGTGCTGCCATTGCCGCCACCCCTGGCTCCGGCTCAGATTGTGCGATGGGGATCATTGATGACAACGGCTTTACGCTGAAGGCGTTCAATCCCAAGCGTAAGTTCACTGAAACTTCCGCTGCGGCGCACACCCTGTATGAGAAGTCCGATCCGTACTTCCTGCCAGGACCAGGCGGCGTGCTGAACCTGAAAGCGTGCACCTTTACCCAGGTTAACGAGGGCGAAGTGTATGTCAGTGGTTCACGTCATGAAGAAACACCGTATGCGTTGAAACTGGAAGGCGCGCGTCAGGTTGGCTTCCGTTGCCTGACCATCGCCGGAACGCGCGACCCAATTATGATTGCCGGGATTGACACCATTCTCGAAGAGGTACAGGCAAGCGTGGCGCGTAACCTCTCACTGAATGACGACAGTATCCGCATGACGTTCCACCTGTATGGTAAGAACGGTGTGATGGGCAACCATGAACCGATGAAAACCGCCGGTCATGAGCTGGGGATTTTACTGGATGTCGTTGCGCCGACGCAGGATATCGCCAACAGCGTTTGCTCGCTGGTACGCTCTACCCTGCTGCACTACGGCTATGAAAATCGCATTGCGACTGCGGGCAACCTCGCCTTCCCGTTCTCGCCATCTGATATTCAAAGTGGACCGGTGTATGAGTTCTCGATCTATCACCTGATTGAAGCGAGCGATGCGCTGCGATTTGATTTCCACATTGAACAGGTGACGCCAGAAGGAGTTCAGGCATGAAACACTCAATTTGTTCACTGGCGCAGGTTATTCGCTCCAAAAACGCCGGACCGTACGAACTGGTTTTAGATATTTTATTTAAAACCAGGGAAGACTATCAGCGGGTAAAAGCCTGCGAGCAATTAACACCGCAGCTCATTGCCAGTTTATATAATGTTGAACCTGACTTCATTCACAATATCGTGTGGTTCGATCCGGCGAATGCCGTAAAAATCGTCATGCCGCGCGATATTATTTCCGGCAACGTCGGTGATAATGATGTTTATGGTGCTCAGCAACACGCTCCATTATTAAGTATTGAGTTCGACTTGTAACAAAAAACACAATAACAACCATTGGAGCACAGAATTCAGCGGTATCACAGTGCTTCGAATTATTCATGCGGTTGGTCACAACAGGCGTGCGTCTGAGCTGCTGTCCAGGCTCAGGCGCACGCCACCCTACACAATTCCAATTACCAGCCTTTATCCGATGGAGTACTCATGAAGAAAATAAGTTTAACGAAGATGATCATATTAGGCCTGATACTCGGCATGATTGCCGGGGTGGCCATAAATAATATGGCCGCGGCTGAAACCGCAAAATCCTATGCAGCAGATATTTCTATTTTTACCACTATATTCTTACGCATGGTAAAAATGATTATCGCGCCATTGGTTATTTCAACTCTGGTTGTTGGTATTGCCAAAATGGGCGATGCCAAAACGCTGGGACGTATATTTTCGAAAACCTTCTTCCTGTTTATTTGCGCCTCTCTGGTGTCAATTGCACTGGGTCTGGTTATCGTTAACATCTTCCAGCCAGGCGCGGGGATCAACTTCGTGCCACATGACGTCGGGGCTGTTGCCGCCGTTAAGTCAGAGCCATTCACGCTGAAAGTGTTTATCTCGCACGCGGTACCGACCAGTATTGTCGATGCGATGGCGCGTAACGAAATTCTGCAGATCGTGGTGTTCTCAATTTTCCTCGGTTGCAGCCTGGCCGCGATTGGTGAAAAAGCCGAGCCTATCGTGAAGGTTCTGGATTCACTGGTACACGTGATGCTGAAGCTGACGGGCTACGTCATGCTGTTTGCACCATTGACCGTTTTTGCCGCTATTTCTGGTCTGATTGCCGAACGTGGTCTGGGTGTAATGGTCAGCGCCGGGATCTTCATGGGTGAATTCTATCTGACCCTGGGTATGCTGTGGGCAATCCTGATTGGCCTGTCAACCATGATAGTCGGGCCTTGCATCGCGCGTTTGACCAAATCAATCCTCGAGCCTGCACTGCTGGCCTTTACTACCTCCAGCTCAGAAGCCGCCTTCCCTGGCACCCTGGACAAGCTGGAAAAATTCGGCGTTTCTTCAAAAATCGCCAGCTTCGTTCTGCCTATCGGTTACTCCTTTAACCTGGTCGGCTCCATGGCGTACTGCTCATTTGCCACCGTCTTTATTGCTCAGGCGTGCAACATTGAGCTGAGCATGGGCGAGCAAATTACCATGCTGTTAATCCTGATGCTGACCTCTAAAGGGATGGCGGGCGTACCGCGTGCATCAATGGTGGTTATCGCCGCAACCCTGAACCAGTTCAACATTCCTGAAGCCGGTCTGATCCTGTTGATGGGCGTCGATCCGTTCCTCGATATGGGTCGTTCTGCTACCAACGTCATGAGTAACGCAATGGGTGCTGCCATTGTAGGTCGCTGGGAAGGTGAACACTTCGGCCAGGGTTGTCGTGGCACTGCACCAGTGAAGACCCCGGAACAAGAACGTCCGGTTACCGAAACAGAAGTCGCGTTGTCCTGATACGACGTTATTGCCGGATGACGCTTGCGCTTATCCGGCCTGCATAACGTTTAACTATCCGTTGGCCGGATAAGGCGGTAAGCCGCCATCCGGCACCATGATGAGCACACCAACAGGATTGCACCATGACTAAAACTCTTCTCGGCGTGAGTATTTTTTCCTTCAGCGTTTTGTTTAGCGCAACGACTCTCGCGCAAACCACGCCGGATTACGCAAAGCTTATCGACCAGGCACATCAAAAATATAAAAGTAACCACGATGGAAAAGTCGCCGACTACATCCCTGCCCTGGCGACCTACAGCCCGAATAACTTTGCCATCACCATTGCCACGGTGGACGGCAAGATCTACCAGGTTGGCGATGTTAACAAACCCTTCCCCATGGAATCCCTGAGCAAAGTCTTCACCATGGCGCTCGCCATGGAACAGCACGGCCCTCAGGTGGTGCTGGACAAACTCGGGGCCAATGCCACTGGCATGCCCTTCAACTCCGGTTTAGCGGTTGAGCTGACCAAAGGCGCGCCTGAGAACCCGCTGGTAAACGCCGGGGCGATGAGCACCGTTAGCCTGATTGAAGCCAAAGACAAAACCGATCGCTGGAACAAAATCCTCGACAACCTGAACGTCTGGGCCGACGCCACGCTTACGGTTAATGAGCCGGTATTTAAATCCGAGATGGAAACCAACCAGCACAATCAGGCGCTGGCGAAGCTGATGGAATCCTATAACAGCTTCTATGGCAATACCGACGAAGCCGTCGAAATTTATACCCGTCAGTGCTCGGTGGATATCACCGTTGAGCAACTGGCCAAAATGGGGGCGGTACTGGCGAACAAAGGCAAATCTCCATTCAACGGCAAGCAGTTGCTGAATGAAAAATATGTTCCGCAGGTGCTGGCAGAAATGGCGATTGCCGGACTATACGACGGCAGCGGTAAATGGCTCTACACCGTGGGCATCCCAGCAAAAAGCGGCGTCGGCGGCGGCATGGTCGCCGTTGTCCCGGGCAAATATGCAATTGCCGTCTATTCTCCGCCGCTGGATGAAGCCGGTAACAGCGTTCGCGCCCAGAAAACGATCGAATATGTCGCCGAAGCGACAAAAGCCAATGTCTTTTTAGCGCATTAAGCAATTACGGATGGCGTGAGCGCCATCCGACATATTAACTAAAAGGTGAGATGTAAACATGTCTAAACCATTTGTCTGGCAGGAACTCTTTGTTCAGAGTAAAGATAATACCGAATATGAATTACTGAGTAACCAGCACGTTGCGGTAACGGAGTTAGACGGAGAGGAAGTGATTAAGGTTGCGCCAGAAGCGCTAACCTTATTAGCCCAGCAGGCATTTTATGAGGCTTCATTTTTCCTGCGCGCCGGACATTTAAAACAGATAGCCAGCATTCTGCACGATCCGCAGGCCAGCAGTAACGATAAGTACGTCGCATTGCAACTGCTACGCAATGCTGAGGTTTCGGCCAAAGGCGTCCTGCCCAACTGCCAGGATACCGGGACGGCAACCATTGTGGCCTGCAAAGGACAGCATGTCTGGACCGGCGGCGATGACGCAGAAGCATTAAGCAAAGGCGTGTACACCACCTTCACCGAAAACAACCTGCGTTACTCGCAAAATGCCCCGCTGGACATGTATACCGAGGTCAATACCCAGACTAACCTGCCGGCGCAAATCGACATCAGCGCCACGCCGGGTAACGAATACCGTTTCCTGTTCGTCAACAAAGGCGGCGGATCTGCTAACAAAGCGGCGCTGTTCCAGGAAACTAAATCTATTCTGCAGCCGGAAAAGCTCACCGCGTTTCTGATCGAAAAAATGAAATCACTGGGTACAGCCGCCTGCCCGCCGTATCACATCGCGTTCGTCGTTGGAGGCTTGTCCGCCGACCAGACGCTGAAAGTTGCTAAACTGGCTTCAACTAAATATTACGATAACCTGCCCACCAGCGGGAATGAACTGGGTCAGGCATTCCGCGATACGGCGCTGGAAGCCGAGCTGCTCAACGCCAGCCGCGAGTTTGGCATCGGCGCGCAGTTTGGCGGCAAATACTTTGCCCACGATATCCGGGTGATCCGCCTGCCACGCCATGGCGGCTCCTGCCCTATCGCCATGGCTCTCTCCTGCTCAGCCGACCGCAACATCAAGGCCAAAATCAACAAACACGGAATCTGGCTGGAAAAACTCGAGCATAATCCGGGCAAATTTATTCCCGATTCACAGCGGGTGGAAAATGGCGCCCAGACCGTACAACTGGATCTGAATCGTCCGCTGCGCGAGATCCTGCAGGATCTCACCACTCTGCCAATTGGGACGCGTTTATCGTTAAACGGCCCGATTGTTGTGGCTCGCGATATCGCGCATGCCAAAATCAAAGAGCGCCTGGATAACGGCGAACCGATGCCAGATTACATGAAAAACCATATCGTCTATTACGCGGGCCCGGCTAAAACCCCCAGTAATCTGGCCTGCGGTTCGCTAGGTCCCACAACCGGCGGGCGCATGGACGGTTACGTCGATGCTTTCCAGGCCGCGGGCGGCAGTCTGATCATGTTGTCGAAAGGCAACCGCAGCGCGCAAGTCACGGATGCGTGTCGCAAACATGGTGGTTTTAACCTTGGCAGCATTGGCGGCGCCGCAGCCTTGTTGGCGCAGCAGTACGTGAAGAGCCTGCACTGCCTTGAATATCCCGAGCTGGGAATGGAAGCGGTGTGGATGATGGAAGTTAAAAATATGCCGGCCTTCGTATTAGTGGATGATAAAGGCAATAACTTCTTTAGCCAGTTTGAGCAGCAGCATCGCTGCGCAACCTGTCCGGCAGGACATTAAGGAGTCACCATGGAAGCGCGAGCCAATAATGACAGACACCGCCAGCGTCAGCAGAAACTGAAAGAACAGGTTGATACCCGCGTGGCGGCGGCAACGGAGAAGAAAGGGATCCTGATTGTCTTCACCGGCAACGGTAAAGGAAAATCCACCGCAGCCTTTGGTACGGCAACGCGCGCGGTTGGTCACGGAAAAACCGTTGGCATCGCGCAGTTTATTAAAGGTCAGTGGGATAATGGCGAGTACAACACGCTGCAACCGCTCGGTGTCGAATTTCATATTATGGGCACCGGATTTACCTGGGAAACCCAAAATCGGCAAGCGGATATCGAGGCGGCAACGGTAGTCTGGCAGGAAAGTAAGCGCATGCTGGCTGATCCGCAGTACGATCTGGTGGTGTTGGATGAGCTCACCTACATGCTGGCTTACCACTATCTGGACACCCAGGAGGTTATCAGCACCATCGAAAATCGCCCTGCGGAGCAAAGCGTCATCGTTACCGGGCGCGGATGCCATGCGCTGTTACTGGAACTGGCCGATACGGTCAGTGAAATTCGCCCGGTCAAGCACGCGTTTGACCGCGGGATTCAGGCACAGATTGGAATCGACTGGTAGCCGTTCTTTTGCCGGATAACGATGCTAACGCGTCTTATCCGGCCTACCAATCGTTGTAGGCCTGATAAAGCGCAAACCACCATCAGGTAGCCGACACCACGGACTTACTGAGCAACCAGTTACGAAATGTCTGTAAATGCGCAGACTCCGATTTCTCTTCACGCCACGTCATAATGAAACGGTTCCCGGTGCGCATCGGAACATCGCAAGGAATGACCATATCTCCATTGTCCAGATCGTGCTGAATGGCAAAACGAGGAAGCAGCGCAACCCCCAGATTAGAACGGACCGCCGCAATCAACATCGACAACAGATCAAATCTCGGGCCTTTATTTACCAGCGGGCTGCTGACGTTGGACAGCGCAAACCATTCCTGCCAGCCTTTGATTCGCGTACTCTGGTGCAACAGCGGGTATTCGTTCAGCAGTTCGTGGACTGACAGTTTCCGTTCCGGTTCAGCCAGCAGACAGCGGCTGCATACTGGCAGAATTTCCTCTTCAAACAGGTACTCAACCTCTGACCACGGTGAGTAGAAATCTTCGCGCATAATTGCCGCATCATACTCACGATTAAGAAAATCACCGATATTCGCCAGCGAATGGATGTTCACAATAATATCAGGATTGAGTTTGTTAAACTCGCGCAGGTTGGGGATCAACCAATGCGTACTGAACGTCGGATTTACCGCCAGCTCAATAACCTGTACGGTCGGTTGCCAGGTCATTATTGTGGTCGTATCGCGCTCGAGTTTATTTAACGTTTCTTTAACGATACTTAAATAGTGTTTGCCGGCCGCATTTAAAAAAATACGTTTTTTGGCATGATTAAATAGCGCGGTATTAAGAAAATCCTCCAGTGCATTCACCTGGCGGAAAACAGCACTTTGTGTTAACGCCAACTCTTCAGCTGCCCGGGTATAACTTTCGTGACGCG
Organism: Citrobacter sp. RHBSTW-00599; assembly: GCF_013784065.1. NCBI lineage: Bacteria > Pseudomonadati > Pseudomonadota > Gammaproteobacteria > Enterobacterales > Enterobacteriaceae > Citrobacter > Citrobacter sp. RHBSTW-00599. Next base: position 3,530,309 of record NZ_CP056717.1, read on the forward strand.
CAACCACTTCAAAAGTTACCAGCAACTCCGTCTTGGGTATTTTTCCTCTCATAACCTCTTCCATATGCAGCGTACAAAAATAGTTTAATTTATAAAAAATAATTCAAGGCACCCAGATAAGCACCGAGAGTTATATTTTATTTTCTCCATTGATGTCATTGATCCAATCCATGATTTGCTCACACTGATGGCGGATAAATATTAACCAATAATACTCAAGCACAACAATAAACACAATTTAAATAAGGTTAAACCTAAGTAAATAGTGCCAATAAGTTCTTAATAATTTTTCAAGTCTTCTTGTTTATTGCAGAAAAAACTTTGCGAGATTAATCAATATTATCCATGCGCTAATCCTGGATAATTTCACGTTATAACTTACGGGCAAACGACTGCTTTTAATCATTCATTGATGTCGTTTGTGCCATTTTTTGACAGACGTGATAAAGGACACATTGTGAAAACTTTCGGAAAGGTCTGGCTCGTTGGAGCAGGTCCTGGTGATATTTCATTACTGACCCTCAAAGCAATGATGTGCATTAAACAGGCCGACGTCATTATTTACGATCGGCTGGTCAATCCTAAAATTTTGGAATGGGCATTACCTGACTGCCTGCTTATCAATGTCGGCAAAAATCCAGGCTTCCATTGCGTTCCCCAGGATGAAATCAACGCACTGCTGGTCCAGTATGCCCAAACACACCACAACATTGTGCGCCTCAAAGGTGGCGATCCGTATGTATTTGGCCGTGGGGCTGAAGAAGTTGAGGATCTGGTTGAAATGGGCATCCCTTTTGAAGTTGTACCGGGTATTAGTTCTACGATTGGCGGCCTGACCTATGCCGGTATCCCGGTGACGCATCGCGATTTTGCCTCCAGCTTTCACGTGGTGACTGGCCACACGCGGGAAGGCAATCAGCAGCAGGACTGGCGTCAACTGGCGAAACTTAATGGCACGTTGGTCATCGTCATGGGTATCGCCAATCTGGCGTTTATCTGTGAAGAGCTGTTGATGGGCGGGAAATCAGCAGACACGCCCGCCGCGCTAATTATGTCCGCGACCCGAGAAAATCAACGTCGCCTGACCTGCACGCTCGGTTCATTATTGAGCAAGGCGCAGGAAGCTAATATTGTTCCACCGGCGTTGATTGTAATCGGAGATGTGGTGACCCTGAGCGATCGGCTCTCTTTTATACCTGAAGCCATCACGCTGCCAGACAATCTTTACTGCGAAAGTCTGGCGTGACGAAAAGACTGGGGCGACGTTTGATGCGCCGCCCGGAAAACGCGGCAAAAGTAACTGGTTTGCGCGTATTGCAGTTTCCTGGCAATACTGTCTATGGAATGAACCGGATCGTGTAATAACTCCCCTGCTTTTTGCATTTTTTTCTGACTCACCCAGGTTTTAAAATTAACACCCTGGCGTTTCTTGAAAAACCGGCTGAAATAGTTCGCGCTTAAGCACACATGAGCCGCGACAGATTCCAAAGACAATTCACCATACAAATTCTCGTCAATATAACGCAGCGCCGCCATAAGTTTTTTCTCGTGACGTGAAGGCTCAGTGAAATAATGATGAGCGTATCGGGCTTCCGGAACCTCAATCTTCTCAGAGATCAATTGTTCTTTCTCAAAATTATCAACAATAAAACTTAACAAATTTGCCGACGCCACCAGCACATTATTATCCACCACCGCAGACTGGCCCCACTCAGCTTTAATTTCGGGGTTATTAATCCATGAGCTTTTGTTATCAATAGCGATAGTTTCATATTCCTGATATTTTACCCGCACCTGCCCGCAGATAATAAAACCGTAAAGGTGTCCCTCATGGATTAATGGCATCGAGAACAGACTTAGCCCTGCATGACAGGTGAGTATTCTGGGTTTAAGCTGTTTTAATGCCTCAAAAGCACAGTACTTGTCGCACTTTTGGCAACCTGCTCGATAGCGCTCATCCGCACGCATTAATGTGCAAAACGAATTAAAATTATGACATTTAGACAAGGCTATACCGTTAATATCAACGACGACTGTGGCTAACCCAGTGGCTCGGGAGAAGAGTTCTGCGATAGAGAAAAAACGGTGTAAATAGTCATCCTGGATTTTCAGCGGCACGTTATCCTCCGGCATTAATAATATTAAGGCCGCTAATATGCAAAAATTAGCCTCAGGAAAGAATGATGCTCACCGCAAAAAATAATCTCATTTGTGCAGATGATTATGATCAATTGGCAAGAAAATTATAGCGACCACGATAATACTCTGCAGCACACCGCGACTTCGCTTTCTCAAAGATTAACGAATCTTCACACTCTCTTGTGAGACTCTTTTCGCAACACCCAACACCTAACTTCATTATTTTCAATAAATTACCCGTTTTTAATTTGAATCGATGATGTGCTTATTTGTGATAATCATCATGTGAATGTGAAAGGCCCTCCTGAATAATATGTTCAATTAGCAAACAATCTGAACGGAGTTGATCCATGGCCGTCACCACAGGCGTTATCGCCGACGATTTTACCGGCGCAACGGACATTGCAAGCTTTATGGCGCAGCAGGGGTGGCGCGTCGCGCTTCTGCCCGGTATGCCCGATACCGCGCAATGCTGGAATGAAGAGGTTGACGCTATCGTCATCTCGCTGAAAAGCCGCTCATTACCCGCAGAACAGGCCGTCACCCAATCCCTGTCCTGTGCCCGCTGGCTGAAACAAAATGCAGGTGTCCGCCAGATTTATTTTAAATATTGTTCGACGTTTGACTCCACGCCAACAGGCAATATTGGCCCGGTCAGCGATGCATTGATGAACGACCTGCAGGTTCCGCTGATCGTCCACTGCCCCGCTCTGCCGCAAAACGGACGCACGGTGGTGCATGGTCATCTTTTTGTACACGGTGTACTGCTTAACGAATCCGGGATGGAAAAGCATCCGCTCAATCCAATGAACGATGCCAGCCTGCCGCGCCTGCTGAGCGCGCAAACGCCAGGCGCGGTTGGTTGCATCAACCTCACGACCCTGCGTCAAGGTGTGGAAGCGGTCACTTACGCCCTGGCCCAACTTCAGGCTGAAGGTACGCGTCACGTTATCGTCGATACGCTGGATGAAGCAGATCTCAACACGCTGGCGCAAGCTCTCCATGCCAGCCCTCTGTTAGCCGGGGGCTCCGGACTCGGCGGCGCGCTGGCCGCCTGCAACGGAGGCCAGCAATCCATGCCGCCGGACTCTTTTCCACTGCCTGCCAAAACGGTGGTGTTCTCCGGTAGCTGTTCGGCAATGAGCAATCGTCAGGTTAATCGCTACAAGGCCGCGGCAGCGTCTCGTTTGCTTGATGTGTCCCGCTGCCTGTCTGATGCCGAACGCTACACCGATGAACTGAGCGCCTGGGCGATGACGCATATCAGCGACCCATTAGCGCCACTGATATACGCCACCCAGCCGCCAGACGTACTCAAACGTATTCAACAGGAGCACGGCGAACAGGTCGCCAGCCAGGCAATCGAACACGCTTTTGCCCGGCTGAGTTCAAAGCTACGAACTGCGGGTGTAAACACCTTTATCGTCGCGGGCGGAGAAACCTCCGGCACCGTTGTGGAAGCCTTGCAGGTGAAGCGTCTGTCCGTCGGCAAAGCCATTGCGCCAGGCGTACCGTGGGTATTTTCCTCCGGTCTGGCGCTGGCGCTGAAGTCAGGCAACTTTGGTGACGACGATTTCTTTTTTACTGCCCAGGAGTACGCATTATGAATTCGGTGAGTGAACACCAACTGCGCGAACTACTCGTCCACTATGGCCGTTCCCTGTTTATGCGCGGTTACAGCAGCGGCGGTTCCGGCAATCTTAGCGTCAAAATGCCGGATGGCGGCTATCTGGTGACCCCGACCAACTCTTGTCTGGGCGAGCTTGATCCTGCCACGCTAAGTCGGCTGGATGCCAACGGCGTTCATCTTAGCGGCGACAAACCCTCAAAAGAGGTGCCCATGCATCTGGCGTGGTATCGACATCGGCCATCCTGCGGCGCGGTCGTGCACCTGCATTCTCCATGGCTGACCGCGCTCTCCTGCCTGCCGTGCGCCACGCCGAAAAACTGCCTGCCGCCGTTAACGCCGTACTATGTGATGCGCGTCGGGCAGTTACCGCTGCTGCCCTATTTCAAGCCTGGTCATGAAGGCATTGCCAGCGCACTGAGTGAAATCGCGGCAGACCATACGGCCGCGCTGCTGGCCAATCACGGGCCGGTAGTAAGCGGTCGCTCGCTGCGTGAGGCGGTGTTTAACGCCGAAGAACTGGAAGACAGCGCCCGCATCTGGCTGACGTTAAAACCGCTTGGCTATGTTCCGCTCTCAGAAGAAGCGGTGGCCGAACTTGAACATTCCCGGCAAGCGTGAGGTGACATAATGATCCCCGAGCAACGACGTGATTTTATCTACCGCTACGTGCACGAAAAAAATGCCGCCTCATTTAATGAACTGGCAGATTTGATGAGCGTGTCGCATATGACCGTGCGTCGCGACATCCAGTTGCTGGAAGAAGAAGGCAAAGTTATCGCCATTAACGGCGGAGTGAAGCTGAATAACCTGCTGAAATCCGAGCTGCCATGGCGGGAAAAAGCCGAGTTGAATCATGACGTGAAACGTAAAATGGGCCAGCTCGCCGCCATGCTCATTGAGCCCGGACAAACGCTGTATCTGGATGCCGGAACGTCGTTGTTTGAAGTGGCGAAAGCGGTCGCCGCCAGCCACTGTTTCAATCTGACGGTAGTAACCAACGATTTTTCCATCAGCCACTATCTGATGGATATGCCGCACATCACGCTCTATCACACCGGTGGTCTGGTGGATCAGCGTAACCGCTCATGCCTTGGAAAAAGCGCCGCCAGTTTTCTGCGCACCATTAATATTGACGTGGCGTTTCTGAGCTCCTCATCGTGGGATACCGAACGCGGCATGTCGACGCCGAGCGAAGGGAAAGCCTCGGTTAAAGAAGCGGTACTCACCGTTTCCCGGCGTCGGGTGCTGGTCTGCGACAGCAGTAAGTTTGGCAAATACGGCATGTTCCATATCTGTGGGCTGGAACAGTTAACCGACATTATTTCTGATAACCGGTTACCGGAAAACGCCCAGCAAACTCTTGCCAGCCAGGGCGTTAAGCTGCATCTGGTTGATAACCGGGAGGGTGCGCGCCATGCTGAAGTTAGCGGCTAACCTCGACTGGTTGTTTACAGATTTACCGATAGCAGCGCGATTTGCGGCGGCGCAGGTGGCTGGTTTTCGCGGCGTTGAAGGGCTATTTCTCTGGCAGCACCCGCTGGCGCATTTGCACGCTGCACAGCGGGAAACATCCCTGCCGGTGGTGCTGATGAACGCACCGGCGGGTAACTGGGCACAAGGTGAGCGGGGACTGGCCGCGCAGCCCGGTCGAGACCAGGAATTTCACCATAGCCTCAACGTGGCGCGTGATTACGCCACGGCGCTGGGCTGTCGTCGGGTTCACGTTATGGCCGGTTCGCGCTGCGGCGATCTGACGCTTCACGCTCAGCGCACTCTCCTGACCAACCGGCTGCGTATCGCCTGCGATATGATGGCTGAAGCGGAAATCGATGTGCTGATTGAACCGTTAAATTCGCAGGATATGCCCGGTTATTTTATTGACAGCTTTCCGTTGGCCGAATCTATCATTCAAGAGGTTGGCAAGAAAAATATCGGTTTACAGTTTGATATTTACCACTGTCAGAAAATTCATGGCAATGTGGCAAAAAATATTGAACGCTACTTCACCTTAATTAAACATTTTCAAATTGCTTCTGTCCCCTATCGCCATGAACCGGGAACAGGTGAATTAAATGAAGCATGGCTATTCGATTTTATTAGAAAAATGAATTACCAGGACTGGATTGGCTGTGAATATCAACCGTCAACGTCAGGGCCCGACTCATTAAACTGGATAACGCCTTACCTATAATTTAAATATCTCTGTACCGGAGGAAAATATGTCGGATACTGTTATTATTTCGCTGGCACCCGTTGCCGCGGATTGCCCCAGAGTTATACCCGCAGAACTGGCGCAGGAAATACTCGCCAGCGTAGAGCATGGCGCGTCCATCGTGCATTTACACGTTCGCGATAAACAGGGTCGCCTGACGCCGGATACCACCGATTTTCAGGCGACCATTGATAACGTCATGCGCCATTCAGACCTGATTATTCAGGCGTCTACCGGCGGCGTCTCTTCAATGTCCATCGCCGAACGCTGCGCGCCACTCTCCTGCCCCGGCGTAGAGATGGCTTCGCTGAATGTCGGTTCCGTCAACCTCGGAGATGCGGTGTACTTTAATCCCGGTCCGGACGTGGAATATTGCTCCCGGCAAATAGTCGAGCGCAATATCATTCCCGAGTTTGAAGTTTTTGAAATTGGCATGATTAATAACATCCTGAACCTTGAAGATAAAATAAAATTCCAAAAACCCATGCTCTTTAATATCGTCCTCGGCCATCGCGGCAGTACGCCAGCAACCATTGACGCTTTAATTGCTCTGCGTAGCATGATCCCGCGCGATGCCTTATGGGGTATTACTCATTTTGGCAGAAAGAACTTCGATATTATTGCCGCCGCCGTCGGCATGGGGGCCAGTGAAGTACGCATCGGCTTTGAGGATAGCTATTATTTAAGCGCTGAAGAAAAATCACAGCATAATTACCAGCAGGTTGCCAAACTCGCCACGCTCATTCGCAGCATGGATAAAAAAGTCGCCACGCCAGAAATTGCGCGGCACATGTTATCTATTCCATCCCGGCAGCAATAACAACAGCAAGGACATTTCAACATGACTATGACCACTGTTATTCACAAAACCGGACTCGGTATCAGCGTTGCGGGCGCGGCGCTGGCGATTATCGGTGCGCTAATCCAGTCCGCGGCGCTCTGGCAGCCCGGGCTGGTGATGTTCACCGCCGGATTCGCCGCCGGTGCAGGCTACTGGCCGGGTCTACGCAGCTATCAGTTTACGCTATGGATCATCGCCGGGTTTGTCGCCGCCATGACCTGGTCTACGGATCTGATCGTCTGGGGCGGTTTCAATATCACCCATAAATGGATCGTGTTTCTCGTCATTCAGGCCACCATGTTTAGCATGGGCACTAAGCTAACGATCCAGGATTTTATTGACGTCGCCAAAATGCCGTGGGCGGTGTTTATTGGCACCTTCTGCCACTTCGTCATCATGCCTCTGCTCGGCCTGAGCATTACGCTTATCTTTAACTTTCCGCCTGAGGTGGCGGTCGGGATTCTGCTGATTGGCGCCTGCCCAAGCGGACTCTCCTCTACCGTCATGGTCTATATCGCGAACGCCAACCTGGCGCTGGCGGTCTCGATCGCCGCAGTCTCAACGCTGGCGGCGACGGTGATGACGCCGCTGTGGGTTAATCTGCTGGCGGGGTCGATGATCGATATCCAGCTCACCGCGATGGTAATGGATGTGGTGAAAATCGTATTGATCCCCATCGGCGCGGCAATTCTGCATGACTATCTGAAAACCTATGCGGGCGTGCGCGGACGCCGTGTCGTCCAGATGCTGGCCGGGATCGGCGCTCTTTGGCTGCTGTATATGATTGCTGGCGGCTGGGACGCGCTGTTTGGTCACGCCAGCGCCGACGCGCAAATGTACGCGGTGGTGCTCAACTTCGTGGCAGGCGGTCTCGTCTGGGCATTGTTCTACAACTGGCTGTATGGCCGCGTGGCGGGCGTGAAGAAAATCATGCCGACCATCTCAATGATGGGGATCATTTTCTTTACGACCACCGCAGCCGCAGCCGGGCGCGAGAACCTGGTGCAGGTCGGCTTCCTGCTCTGCTTCGCCATGTTGATGCATAACCTCGGCGGCTTCCTGATTGGCTATCTGATGAGCCGCTGGATCTTCCGCATGGACGTACAGTCTGCCCGCACCGTAGCCTTTGAAGTCGGCCTGCAAAACGGCGGCATGGCGTCCGGGCTTGCCGCAGCGATGGGCAAACTGGCAACGGTTGGCCTGGCCTCGGCGGTGATGACTCCGCTTGGCAACGTCAGCGGCTCGCTGCTCGCGAACTACTGGCGCAAGAAAGACGCCAAACAGGCGCAGGCCGCCGCAGCCAAAGATCCCGTTCAACCCGCTTGCGAAAATCTGTCAAAAGGATAATCACGATGACAACTCTCACTCTGGGGCATGCCCTGCGCGCCGTGGCCTCTGCGCTCGACCTTGCCGAAACATGTTACGCAAAACGCCCGTTAAGCGTGGCCGTATGCGATGCCAATGGCGAACTACTCAGCTTTGCGCGGATGGATAACGCCAAACTGTTAACCATCGAGTTAACCCAGCGCAAAGCACGCACCAGTAGCCGCCTGGGCTGTACCACGCAGGCATTTTTACAGCGACTGCAGAAAGAGCAACTGGATATTGGTTATTTTGCCGACCCGCTGTTTACGGCGCTGCCGGGCGGGATCCCGATTCTGCACCAAGGAAAATGCCTTGGGGCCGTCGCGGTAGGCGGTTTATCCGCGCAGGAAGATCATGATGCGGCGCTGGCCGTCGCGGAAACGTTACTTAAGGAGATTGCCCAATGAAAAAGGTCGCCATGCTGCATACCAGTGCCGCCACGCTTACGATGATGCAACAGCTGATTGCCGACATCATGCCGGATGTTGAAGTCATGCACCTGGTGGAAGAATCCATGATCAAGCAGGTAATGAAGGCCCAGGGCGTGACGCCCAATATTGCCGCCCGCATCGCCGACTATGTGCATATTGCCGAAAAGGCGGACTGCGATATCTTTATTACCGCCTGTTCCTCAATTGGTACTGCGGTGGAGCAATGCCAGTTTATGACCCCACTTCAGCTCGCACGCATTGATTGCGCAATGGTGGAAGAGGCGATTGAAAAAGGTGAGCGGATCGCCGTACTGGCGACCGTGGCAACCACGCTGAAGCTAACGCTGGATTACGTACAGCGCAAAGTGCAGCAGAGCGGTAAATCGCGAACCATCACGCCTATATTAATGGAGGAGGCATTCCACGCGCTGCTGGCGGGAGACATGGATACTCATGACCGTATCGTCAGTGAAGGGTTACAGAGCGCCTTTACCCAGGCAGATGTTGTGATGCTGGCGCAGGCCTCGATGGCGCGCGTTTTACAGCAGCTCCCTTCCCCGCCGGTGCCGGTAATGACCTCGCCGGAAAGCGGAATTCGCTGGTTGAAAACACTGGCTGAAAGCTGAATTACAGGCCAAAAAAAGGCCATCATCAGATGGCCAACCATGTCGAAACGGGACCAGCCCTTGACTATGCAGAGAGTCAGGGCTGTTTTTTTTCTTACTTAATCACTGTTTTCAACGCTTCGCCGATATCGGCCAGGCTACGAACGGTTTTCACGCCAGCGGCTTCCAGCGCAGCGAACTTCTCATCCGCCGTACCTTTACCACCTGCGATGATCGCACCAGCATGACCCATACGTTTACCTTTCGGCGCCGTCACACCCGCGATGTAACCCACAACCGGCTTGGTCACATGATCTTTAATGTACGCCGCTGCTTCTTCTTCCGCGCTACCGCCGATCTCACCGATCATGACGATCGCTTCAGTCTGCGGATCTTCCTGGAACAGCTTCAGGATATCGATGAAGTTAGAGCCAGGGATCGGGTCGCCGCCGATACCCACACAGGTAGACTGACCAAAACCATAGTCGGTGGTCTGCTTAACCGCTTCATAGGTCAGCGTACCGGAACGAGAAACGATACCGACTTTACCAGGCTTGTGAATATGGCCCGGCATGATGCCGATTTTACATTCACCAGGGGTGATAACACCTGGGCAGTTCGGGCCAATCATGCGCACGCCAGCTTCATCCAGCTTCACTTTCACAGTCAGCATATCCAGCGTTGGGATACCTTCGGTGATGGTGATGATAAGCTTGATGCCTGCATCGATAGCTTCCAGGATGGAGTCTTTGCAGAACGGAGCCGGAACGTAGATAACGGTGGCGGTTGCGCCGGTCGCTTCTACTGCTTCACGTACGGTGTTGAACACCGGCAGACCCAGATGCGTGGTGCCGCCTTTGCCCGGCGTAACGCCGCCGACCATTTGCGTACCGTAAGCAATCGCTTGTTCAGAGTGGAATGTCCCCTGGCTACCGGTGAAGCCCTGGCAGATAACCTTGGTATCTTTATTAATTAAAACTGACATTATTTCCCCTCCACTGCGGCAACAACCTGCTGAGCTGCATCCGTCAGACTTTTCGCTGCAATAATATTCAGGCCGCTATCAGCCAATTTTTTCGCGCCGAGTTCAGCGTTGTTACCTTCAAGACGTACCACGACCGGAACGTTAACGCCCACTTCTGCTACCGCGCCGATGATACCGTCCGCGATCAGGTCGCAGCGTACGATACCGCCGAAGATGTTAACCAGTACGGCTTTAACATTGTCGTCAGAGAGGATAATTTTGAACGCTTCGGTTACACGTTCTTTGGTCGCACCGCCGCCAACGTCGAGGAAGTTAGCCGGTTCGCCGCCGTGCAGTTTAACGATGTCCATGGTGCCCATTGCCAGGCCCGCGCCGTTAACCATACAACCGATGTTGCCGTCCAGAGCGACGTAGTTCAGTTCCCACTGTGCAGCCTGTGCTTCACGCGGATCTTCCTGAGACTGGTCGCGCATTTCACGCAGGTCAGCCTGGCGGAACAGCGCGTTGCCGTCAGCGCCCAGTTTGCCGTCGAGGCAGATCAGATCACCCTGCTTGGTCACCACCAGCGGGTTGATTTCGATCAGCGCCAGATCGCGCTCAAGGAAGATAGTCGCCAGACCCATGAAGATCTTGGTGAACTGCTGAACCTGTTTACCTTCCAGACCCAGTTTGAACGCCAGTTCACGACCCTGATAAGGCATCGGACCGGCCAGCGGATCGAGCGCTACTTTATGGATCAGGTGCGGCGTTTCTTCCGCCACTTTTTCAATTTCCACGCCGCCTTCGGTAGAGGCCATGAAGACCACGCGACGGGAACTACGGTCAACAACTGCGCCGAGGTAAAGTTCTTTACCAATGTCGGTCGCTGCTTCAACCAGAATCTGATTTACCGGTTGACCATGGGCGTCTGTCTGGTAAGTGACCAGACGTTTACCCAGCCAGTGTTCAGCAAAAGCGCGAATGTCTTCTTTGCTGTTCACAACCTTCACACCGCCCGCTTTACCACGGCCACCAGCGTGAACCTGACATTTCACTACCCACGGGCCTGCGCCGATTTTAGATGCAGCTTCTTCAGCTTCACGCGGAGTAGTACAGGCATAACCCACCGGTGCCGGTAAGCCATAGCGGGCAAAAAGTTGTTTTGCCTGATATTCATGTAAGTTCATGTGTTCTGTCCATCCTTCAGGTAATCGTTATCTTTTACCCGTAGGCCTGATAAGCCTCCAGACCTACGGGGCAGGTGATACTCTTATTTACTACACGTCCAGCAGCAGACGCGTCGGATCTTCCAGCAACTCTTTAATGGTTACCAGGAAGCCTACTGACTCACGACCATCGATCAAACGGTGGTCATAAGACAGCGCCAGATACATCATCGGCAGGATTTCAACCTTGCCGTCTACGGCCATCGGACGATCTTTGATGGCATGCATACCCAGGATGGCGCTCTGCGGTGGGTTGATGATCGGGGTAGACATCAGGGAACCGAACACGCCACCGTTAGTGATGGTGAAGTTACCGCCCGTCAGATCGTCGACCGTCAGCTTGCCGTCGCGACCTTTAACTGCCAGCTCTTTAATATTTTTCTCGATGTCAGCCATACCCAGCAGATCCACATCACGCAGGACCGGCGTGACCAGGCCACGCGGCGTGGAGACCGCCATGCTGACATCAAAGTAGTTGTGGTACACCACGTCATCACCGTCGATGGACGCGTTCACTTCCGGATAGCGTTTCAGCGCTTCAACAACCGCTTTCACGTAGAAAGACATAAAGCCCAGACGGATACCGTGACGTTTCTCGAACGCATCACCGTACTGCTTACGCAGATCCATGATTGGCTTCATGTTGACTTCGTTGAACGTGGTCAGCATGGCGGTGGAGTTTTTCGCTTCCAGCAGACGCTCAGCTACGCGTTTGCGTAGACGGGTCATCGGAACACGTTTTTCGCCACGAGCGCCCAGTTGAGCCTGTGGTGCAGGCGCGGCGGCCGGCGCTTTGGCTTCTGCTTTCGCAGCCGGTGCTTTGGCCAGATGCTTTTCAACATCTTCACGCGTGATACGACCACCGACGCCGGTGCCATTGATGGCGCTGGCTTCGAGATTATGCTCACCCAGCAGGCGACGGATCGCCGGGCTCAGGGCATCGTTGTTCTGTTCAGCAAGAGACGCCTGCTGGCGTTGTGCCGGAGTAGAATCTTTCTCTTCAGACTTGGCGCTGGTCTCTTTGCCAGAGCTGTTGCCTTCACGCAGGCGACCGAGGATCTGGCGAGAAGTGACGGTTGTCCCTTCATCTTCCAGAACCGCATCAAGAATACCGTCCGCTGATGCCGGTACTTCCAGTACCACTTTGTCAGTTTCGATTTCTACCAGTACTTCATCACGACGTACTGCATCGCCCGGTTTTTTGTGCCAGGTTGCAACCGTTGCATCCGCTACGGATTCAGGCAGGTCGGGAACAAGAATATCTACGCTACTCATTATTTATCCTTTATTTAATCGACGTTCAGCGCGTCATTAACCAGATCTTGTTGCTGCTTCTGGTGAACGGACATATATCCTACTGCCGGAGAGGCAGAGGCCGGGCGACCTGCATAACGCAGAGCTGACCCAAATGGAATTACTTCACGGAAATGATGCTGGCTGCAGTACCATGCGCCCTGGTTGAGCGGCTCTTCCTGGCACCAGACAAAATCATGTACATGAGCAAACGGTTTCAGCGCTTCCTGCACCGCTTTATGCGGGAACGGATAGAGCTGTTCGATACGCACAATGGCGACATCTTTTTGGTCGTTCTTGCGGCGTTGCTCCAGCAGGTCGTAATAAACCTTACCAGAACACATCACGACACGCTTCACGCCTTTAGGATCAAGTTCATCTACTTCGCCAATGGCTGGCAGGAAGGTGCCATTTGCCAGTTCGTCCAGCGTGGACACCGCCAGCGGATGACGCAGCAGCGACTTCGGTGACATCACTACCAGCGGACGACGCATTCCGCGCAGCGCCTGACGACGCAGCATGTGGTAAACCTGTGCCGGGGTAGACGGGACGCAAACCTGCATGTTTTGCTCAGCGCAAAGTTGCAGATAACGTTCCAGACGCGCGGAGGAGTGCTCCGGGCCCTGACCTTCATAGCCGTGTGGCAGCAGCATAACCAGACCGCACATACGGCCCCACTTCTGCTCGCCGGAAGAGATGAACTGGTCGATAACCACCTGCGCACCGTTGGCGAAGTCACCGAACTGCGCTTCCCAGATAGTCAGGGTGCGCGGTTCTGCCGTGGCATAACCGTACTCGAATGCCAGCACCGCTTCTTCAGACAGCACGGAGTCCCATACGCGGAACGTGCCCTGGCCGTTATGCACATGCTGCAGCGGAGTGTACGTTGAACCATTCGCCTGGTTATGAATAACCGCATGACGGTGGAAGAAGGTTCCGCGGCCAGAGTCTTCACCCGACAGACGTACCGGAATGCCTTCATCAACCAGCGTGGCGTAAGCCAAATTCTCTGCGCCACCCCAGTCGAACAGCTTCTCGCCTGCGGCCATGGCCTGACGGTCGCCGTAAATTTTGGCAACACGCGACTGCATTTCCACCGCTTCAGGCACGGTGCTGATGCGTTTTGCCAGCTCCTGCAGACGCTTCATCTCAACTTTGTTCGGGTAGTTTTCATCCCATTCGTGGTTGAGGTACGGAGACCAGGTGAAGGAGTGCATATTCATTGGACGCCACTCTTTCACCACGCATTCGCCTGCGTCCAGCGCGTCACGATACAGATTGACCATTTCGGTCGCATCTTCCAGCGTAGCGACGTTGTCCGCTTCCAGCTTGTCAGCGTAGATTTTGCGCGGAGTCGGATGCTTTTTGATTTTCTGATACATCAGCGGCTGGGTTGCGCTTGGCTCGTCGGCTTCGTTGTGGCCGTGACGGCGGTAGCACACCAGATCGATGAAGACATCGCGTTTAAAGGTATTACGGAAATCCAGTGCCAGACGCGTTACGAAAGCGACCGCTTCCGGGTCATCCGCGTTCACGTGGAAAATCGGCGCCTGAACCATCTTACCGATGTCGGTGCAGTACGGTGTAGAACGTGCATCTAGCGGGTTAGAGGTGGTGAAGCCCACCTGGTTGTTGATAACGATGCGAACGGTACCGCCCACTTCGTAACCACGCGCTTTCGACATGTTCAGGGTTTCCTGAACCACGCCTTGCCCGGTTACTGCCGCATCACCATGAATAGTGATTGGCAGCACTTTATTGCTGCTCGGCTCGTCCAGACGATCCAAGCGTGCACGTACGGAACCGATAACCACCGGGCTAACGATTTCCAGGTGCGACGGGTTAAACGCCAGCGCCAGGTGAACCAGGCCGCCTTCGGTTTCGATATCCGACGAGAAGCCCATGTGGTACTTCACGTCGCCGGTGCCGAGGTGCTCTTTATGTTTGCCCGCAAACTCGTCGAACAGATCCTGCGGCTTTTTACCCAGCACGTTAACCAGGACGTTCAGACGACCACGGTGCGCCATACCCAGTACCACTTCACGGGTACCGCTGTTACCGGCGTGGCGGATCATCTCTTTGAGCATTGGGATTAACGCATCACCGCCTTCCAGCGAGAAGCGTTTCGCGCCCGGGAATTTTGCACCCAGGTAGCGTTCCAGACCTTCCGCTGCGGTCAGTTCGCTGAGGAAGCGTTTCTTCTCTTCACTACTGAACGCAGTACGGCCAGACTCGATACGCTGCTGAAGCCAGCGTTTTTCTTCGGTGCTGGTGATGTGCATATACTCGGCGCCAATCGGGCCGCAGTAGGTTTGTTTCAGCGCGACAACCAGGTCGCTCAGCTTCATCGTGTCTTTGCCACCGGCAAAAGAACCCACGTTAAAGCTTTCCTGGAAATCCGCATCGGTCAGATCGTGGAAGGAGGGATCCAGATCGGCCACATTTTCTTGCTGCCACAGTCCCAGCGGATCGAGATTCGCATGCTGATGACCGCGGAAACGATAGGCGTTAATGAGCTGCAGGACTTTAACCTGCTTCACATTGGCATCAGGGTCGGAAATAGAAGAAGAGTAACGTGGGGTAATCAACGCCTGTCGACGGAAATAATCACGTGTTTTTGAGTGGAGTTGATCCGGTTTGACTCCGGTACCAGGTAACTGCTGGAACGTCGAACGCCAGTTAGCATCTACCGAGTCAGGGTCGGTTAAGAAGTCTTCATAGAGCTGTTCTATCCAGCTCTGGTTAGAACCAGAGAGGTAAGAAGAGTCCAACCAGGCTTTCAAAGCGCTGTTCTGCATCGTGATCCCTTAAGCATTTGTATGCTTATTTCGCCGTGGATACTACCACGCACACCGATGTGCGTGCCGGGGTTCACTTGTTGCGGACTGTCGTGTCATCTGCGTCCGCTAAGGAACCTTTAAAAACTGTCTAATAATCGTCATCGTTCAGGCTGCGATTATTGCTATCAATGTGGCAGTTTTTAGAGGTTTCCCTGCACGGCCGGGGAATCTCTTCCCCGGCAACTACAACTACTTATGCACTACGTTTGAGCAGCATCGACTTAATATGACCGATGGCGCGCGTCGGGTTCAGCCCTTTAGGACATACGCTGACGCAGTTCATGATGCTATGACAGCGGAATACGCTGAAAGCGTCACTTAAACCTTCCAGACGGCTGTCGGTCTCGGTATCGCGGCTATCAATTAAGAAGCGATACGCGGCCAACAGGCCTGCCGGGCCAATAAACTTGTCCGGGTTCCACCAGAATGATGGGCAGGACGTTGAGCAGCATGCACACAAAATACATTCATACAGCCCATCGAGCTTCTCACGCTGCTCTGGCATTTGTAAATGCTCACGAGCCGGAGGATTTTTCCCATTATTCAACAAGTAAGGCTTAATCTTCTCATACTGTGCGTAGAATTGCCCCATGTCTACCACCAAATCGCGCACAACCGGTAAACCTGGCAGCGGGCGAATGACAATTTTCTTGCCCGGCTGATTCAGCGCAGAAATAGGTGTGATACAGGCCAGTCCATTTTTGCCGTTCATGTTCAGACCGTCGGAGCCGCAAACCCCTTCACGGCATGAGCGACGAAACGACAGCGACGGATCCTTTTCTTTCAGCTGCATCAACGCATCCAGCAGCATCATGTCGCGCCCTTCTTCCGCCTCCAGGGTGTAATCCTGCATGCGCGGAGCGTCGTCAACATCCGGGTTATAGCGATAAACTGAAAACTCGAGTTTCATTGTCCTGTCTCCGCATTAATAAGTACGAATCTTCGGCGGGAATGCCGGGCGCAGCTTCGGTTCCATATTGACTTGACGTCGCGTCATGGATTCCGACTCTGGCAGGTACAGGGAATGGCACAGCCAGTTTTCGTCATCACGTTCCGGGAAGTCGAAGCGGCTATGCGCGCCACGGCTTTCGGTACGGAAGTTTGCAGATACTGCAGTGGCGTACGCGGTCTCCATCAGGTTATCCAGCTCCAGACACTCAACGCGCTGGGTGTTGAACTCGCTGGAGGTATCGTCCAGACGGGCATTTTTCAGGCGTTCGCGAATCGCTTTCAGCTCTTCCAGGCCCTTCGCCATCGCATCGCCTTCGCGGAATACCGAGAAGTTATGCTGCATACATTCTTGCAGCGCTTTACGAATTGCCACCGGGTCTTCACCGTTACGGTTACCGTTCCAGCGATTCAGACGCGCCAGAGAAGCGTCGATTTCATCTTCGGTTGCATCCAGCAGGTCACCCTGCTCTGCGATAGATTCCTGCAGATGCAGACCCACAGCACGACCAAATACCACCAGGTCAAGCAGTGAGTTGCCGCCCAAACGGTTAGCACCGTGAACCGATACGCAGGCAATTTCACCGACGGCAAACAGCCCTGGGATCACCACATCTTCGCCCTGCTCATTCACGGTCAGCGCCTGGCCGGTGACTTTGGTCGGAATACCGCCCATCATATAGTGGCAGGTTGGGATAACCGGGATCGGCTCTTTCACCGGGTCAACGTGAGCAAAGGTACGGGACAGTTCGAGAATACCCGGCAGACGGGACTCCAGCACTTCTTTACCCAGGTGGTCGAGTTTCAGTTTGGCGTGCGGCCCCCACGGACCGTCGCAACCGCGACCTTCGCGGATTTCGATCATGATGGAACGCGCCACCACGTCACGACCCGCCAGGTCTTTCGCATTCGGGGCATAACGCTCCATGAAGCGCTCACCGTGTTTGTTCAGCAGGTAGCCACCTTCACCACGACAGCCTTCTGTTACCAGAACACCCGCGCCAGCGATACCGGTTGGGTGGAACTGCCACATCTCCATATCCTGCACCGGCACGCCAGCGCGGATAGCCATACCGACGCCGTCACCGGTGTTGATGTGGGCGTTGGTGGTGGACTGATAAATACGGCCAGCACCGCCGGTTGCCAGCACGGTTGCGCGGGCTTTGAAGTAAACTACTTCACCGGTTTCGATACACAGCGCGGTACAACCAACAATCGCGCCATCGGCATTTTTCACCAGATCCAGCGCGTACCACTCGGAGAAGATAGTGGTGTGGTTTTTCAGGTTCTGCTGATACAGCGTGTGCAACAGCGCATGGCCGGTACGGTCTGCCGCTGCCGCGGTACGTGCCGCCTGCTCGCCGCCGAAATTCTTCGACTGGCCGCCAAACGGACGTTGATAAATTGTGCCATTATCGAGGCGAGAGAACGGCAGCCCCATGTGGTCCAGCTCCAGAATCGCTTCCGGACCGGTTTTACACATATATTCAATAGCGTCCTGGTCACCAATGTAGTCCGACCCTTTCACGGTGTCGTACATGTGCCATTCCCAGTTATCTTCATGGGTATTACCGAGCGCAACGGTGATGCCACCTTGCGCAGATACGGTATGGGAACGGGTTGGGAACACTTTGGAGAGCAGCGCACAGGTCTGACCGCTCTGGGAAATTTGCAGCGCCGCGCGCATACCTGCGCCGCCGGCACCAATCACAACAGCATCAAATTCTCTGACTGGCAGTTTCATTACACACCCCACACCACAACAAATCCATAAATGACGTAAACCACCAGCGCAACGACGATAGCCAGTTGCAGAATCAGGCGCACGGCCAGCGGTTTAACGTAGTCGGTCAACACCTGCCACATGCCGATCCAGGCATGAATCAAGATGGAGAAAAGAGCCAGCAGGGTGAAGACTTTGGTGAATGCCGATGAGAAGAAACCGGTCCAGACTTCAAACGTCAGTTCGCCGCTGGTGGCGAAGAAGCCGACCATATAGATGATGTATAACGTCAGAACGATAGCGGTAGCACGGACCAGAATGAAGTCATGTACGCCGTTGCGTCCTAATGCGGAGGCGTTGCTTACCATACGAGGACTCCTGCGAGAAGTGAAAGCACGACAATGATAACGAAACAAATTTTGGCGGAACGTGTCCCTGCTTCGAGGGTTTCTTCGATATAGCCAAAATCCATCAACAGATGGCGAATGCCCATTACGGCGTGATATGCCAGCGCAATCAGGATCCCCCACAGAATTAACTCCACAAAGAAGTTATTCATAATGGATGACGCCGCGAGGAAACCTTCAGGGGAGGAAAGGCTGGTACCCAATAACCACAACAGAATCCCGACCGCCACGAAGGTGATCACTCCGGATACGCGATGGAGAATGGACGCTATCGCCGTGATTGGGAACCGGATCGTTTGTAGATCCAGATTGACAGGTCTTTGTTTTTTCACATTTCTTATCATGAATAACGCCCACATGCTGTTCTTATTATTCCCTTTGGACTTCGGGTACAGAAGATGAAGACACCTGTAGCCTGAAAGACGACGGGATTTCCTTCCTCCGGTCTGCGTGCGGGTCAGACAGCGTCCTTACTATAACTACGCGTCATATAAAACACTGCTTCCAGATGCTAAAACGACACGTTACAACGCTGGTTGGCTCGGGATTGCAGGGTATTCCGGAGACCTGGCGGCAGTATAGGACGTTCACAAAATCATTACAATTAACCTACATATAGTTTGTCGGGTTTTATCCCGAACAGTGACATAGGTCACGATAACAACATTATTTTAATTTTTAACCATCTAATTTGACAATCATTAAACAAAGTTGTTACAAACGACACCAGAAAAAGCATATAATGCGTAAAAGTTATGGGGTCACTCTTTCACCGGACATTTAGTTATGTAACAGTGTGGAAGTATTGACCAATACAGTCAGGACAGTTATTAGTGATAGACAGGTTTAATAATTCGGATTGCTAAGTTCTTGATTTGCAGTTTATTCGCCATGAAAAGACCGTTTTACCTGCAAGCGCCCATAGCTCTGTACCCAGGTTATCCCCTCTTTCGCAGAGCGGCGAGCCAAATAACAAACTGGTAACGGTTCATTGATGTACGAAGGCAAATGTGAGTTCCAGCAGTCTTAAGCAATAAGGCGCTAAGGAGACCGTAAATGGCTGATACTAAAGCAAAAATCACTCTAAATGGTGACTCTGCTATTGAACTGGATGTGCTGAAAGGTACGCTCGGTCAAGATGTTATTGATATTCGTAGTCTTGGCTCAAAAGGGATGTTTACTTTTGACCCAGGTTTCACCTCTACCGCATCCTGCGAATCCAAAATTACTTTCATCGACGGTGACGAAGGTATTTTGCTGCATCGCGGCTTCCCGATTGATCAGTTGGCGACCGAGTCGAACTATCTGGAAGTGTGTTATATCCTGCTGTACGGCGAAAAACCGACGCAGGAAGAGTACGACGAGTTCAAAACCACAGTCACTCGCCATACCATGATCCACGAGCAGATCACCCGCCTGTTCCACGGTTTCCGCCGCGACTCTCACCCGATGGCCGTTATGTGTGGTGTTACCGGGGCGCTGGCTGCGTTCTACCACGACTCGCTGGATGTGAATAATCCGCGTCACCGTGAAATCGCCGCCTTCCGTCTGCTGTCCAAGATGCCGACCATGGCAGCGATGTGCTACAAATATTCCATCGGACAGCCGTTCGTGTACCCGCGTAATGACCTCTCCTACGCCGGTAACTTCCTGAACATGATGTTCTCCACGCCGTGCGAAAAATACGAAGTGAATCCGATTCTGGAACGCGCAATGGACCGTATCTTGATCCTGCACGCTGACCACGAACAGAACGCCTCAACCTCTACCGTTCGTACCGCCGGTTCTTCTGGCGCTAACCCGTTTGCCTGCATCGCGGCCGGTATTGCTTCCCTGTGGGGACCGGCACACGGCGGCGCAAACGAAGCTGCGCTGAAAATGCTGGAAGAAATCAGCTCTGTTAAACACATTCCGGAATTTGTTCGCCGCGCGAAAGACAAGAATGATTCCTTCCGCCTGATGGGCTTTGGTCACCGTGTTTATAAAAACTATGACCCGCGCGCCACCGTCATGCGTGAAACCTGCCATGAAGTACTGAAAGAACTGGGCACCAAAGATGATCTGCTGGAAGTGGCGATGGAACTTGAACACATTGCGCTCAACGACCCGTACTTCATCGAGAAGAAACTCTACCCGAACGTAGATTTCTACTCCGGCATCATCCTGAAGGCGATGGGTATTCCGTCCTCCATGTTCACCGTTATCTTCGCCATGGCGCGTACCGTGGGCTGGATTGCACACTGGAACGAAATGCACACCGACGGCATGAAAATCGCTCGTCCGCGTCAGCTGTACACCGGCTACGATAAGCGCAATTTTAAGTCTGATATTAAGCGTTAATTGTCTGCCGGATGGCGCCAGCGCCTGTCCGGCTTACAGCCATTAATTCTCCCGGGTCGGACAAGGCATTGAAGCCAGAATCCGACCTGTTTTTTTGATGCATATTATTTTATTCTCATCATGCTTTCTCTATGATTTACTGAGATTTCCGTCATTTCACTCAGGAGCATGGGATGCCTGTTTTGCAGTGGAGCCTGTTGTTTCTGCTATCGCTCCTTCTTTCCCTGTTCTTTTTGTTTATACACCTTCCAGGACCGCTGCTGCTCGGTTCGATGATCGTCGGCATCATATTCAGTATGCGCGGCATCTCACTGCACCCTCCCCGCTGCACATTTCTTGGCGCGCAGGCGATTCTCGGCTGCATGATTGCCCAAAACCTGACTGGCTCAATCTTAACGACCCTTACGGCCCACTGGCCGATGGTGATTATCATCCTGCTGGCGACCCTTATGAGCAGCGCGGTAATCGGCTGGCTGCTGGTTCGCTACAGTAACCTACCGGGAAACACCGGTGCATGGGGCTCGTCACCTGGCGGTGCGGCGGCAATGGTGGCGATGGCGCAGGAATATGGTGCCGACATCCGGCTGGTGGCGTTTATGCAGTATCTGCGCGTACTGTTGGTGGTTGGTGCGGCGGCACTGGTCACCCGAGTGATGATGGGCGACCAGGCCCAAACGGTCAGTGAGCAAATCGTCTGGTTTCCGCCGCTGAGCAGCAATCTGTTCAGTACCCTGGCGCTGGCCGCCGTTGCCGGTACGGCCGGGCGTCTATTGCGTATCCCCTCTGGCGTCATGTTGCTACCGATGTTGGCAGGCGCATTGCTGAATGCCGGTGGCGTGATGGTGATCGAACTGCCGGAATGGTTGCTGGCGATTGCCTATATGGCCATCGGCTGGCAAATCGGCCTGGGTTTTGACAAGCAGATCTTTTTAATGGCGTTGCGCCCCTTACCGCAAATCCTCTTGTCCATTTTTTCACTGATGGCGATCTGTGCCGCTATGGCCTGGGGACTGGCGCATTACATGCAGATAGATTTTCTTACCGCCTATCTGGCGACCAGTCCAGGCGGCGTGGATTCTGTTGCGGTGATTGCCGCGGGGAGTCACGCCGATATGGCGCTGATCATGGCGATGCAAACCCTGCGGCTATTCAGTATTTTATTGACTGGCCCGGCGGTGGCGCGGTTTATTTCGCTACACGCGCCAAAGCATCCCGCTTAGTGCTGACATCCTGGACACCAGTAAAAGGGTCGTGAAGAGAGCGTCGTTTTTTCGATGATTCCGCCACAGCGCTCACAGGCTTCACCATCCCGGTGAAAGACCTTAAAGCGAAACAGCGCGCCGTGATGTTTATTCTCATCCACCAGCCCGCGGGTGTTATAGGACAAACGAGGAATATCAAGCAGCGCATGCGCCAGCGCATCCAACGGCTCATCTCCGAGCATCGACGCTTTATGCTGCCCGGTCAGCCCTACCTGCCAGAGAATCTCTACTCGCAGGTAGTTACCTAATCCCGCCAGAAACGTCTGGTCCAACAGCAGGCCAGAAAACTGGCGATTGCGAAAACGCGGGGATAACAGACGCGCTTTCACGTCATCGGGCGTTAAACGTAAATCCAGAACGTCCGGCCCAACCCGTTGCAGGAACGGATGGGTAGCGAGCTGTTCCGGCGTCAGCATGTCGATATCAGAGGCGCTATAGAGCAGAATAGTTTTGTCGTGTGTTTGCAACCTGACACGCAGTACCCGCGAAGTCTGCGGTATTTTGCCGGTATCCACCACTCGCCACACGCCATAGAGCTGATTGTGGCTGTACAGCGTCAATCCATTAGAAAAATGGGTCAGCAATGCTTTACCCCGCGTTTCAAGCTGGGTAACACTCTGCCCAATCAGTTGAGATTGATACGGTTTTAGCTGCTCAAAGGCAAACCAGACATCGGTCAGGGGTTTGCCTTTGACTGCCGCCTCCAGGTTATCCGCCGCGCGGCGGATCTCCGGGCCTTCAGGCATAATACTGTCCTTTTTTAATGTGTTGCACCGCCCGTCACTGCGATATCACTCTCCACCTGCAACGCGGTGGCAATCGCAACTTCCAGCGCCCGGCGCACTGTGTCCGCTGCCATACTTGGCGCCCCGGGGTGCTGTGCAGCCTGTTGCGGCAAATAAGGGATATGAATAAATCCTCCCTTTACCGCCGGAACGTCACGTAGTTTATGCAGCAGGCCATACATCACGTGGTTACACACGAAAGTGCCCGCGGTCTGGGAAACCGAAGCCGGAATTCCCGCGTTGCGCATGGCAACAACCATCGCTTTGATCGGCAACGAACTAAACCACGCCGCCGGACCATCGGCCACAATCGGCACATCTACCGGCTGTTGACCCTGATTATCCGCAATACGCGCATCGTCAACGTTGATCGCCACGCGCTCCACGGTGACATCCGCACGCCCACCCGCCTGCCCCACCGCCAGCACCAGTGATGGCGACAGCGCGTCAATCGCACCATTGAGTACGGCAAGAGACTCGCCAAAGACGCACGGCAGTTGGCGGGCAACGACGCGGCATCCGCCGATGATAGCATTGTCGAGGCCCGAGACCACTTCCCAGGAAGGGTTAACTGACTCGCCGCCAAAGGGTTCAAATCCCGTGATGAGTACTGTTTTCATCCTGTCACCTTACAAGAACATCAGGAAATACATCAGGAACACGTTGACCAGCAACAGCAGTATGCCGGTTGGCACCTGCGCTTTAATCACCGCGTTTTTATCCGGCAGCTCCAGCAGCGCTGCAGGAACAATGTTAAAGTTTGCCGCCATCGGCGTCATTAACGTCCCGCAATAGCCAGAGAACATACCAATTGCCGCCATTACTGCCGGATTGCCGCCGTGCTGCAGCACGAGGATCGGAATCCCAATTCCGGCGGTCACGATCGGGAAAGCGGCAAACGCATTGCCCATGACCATCGTCAGCAATGCCATGCCGAGGGTGTACACCGCCACTGCGATAAAGCGGCTATCCACCGCCAGGTATTCTTGCGTCAGCCAGGAAATACCGCTGCCTACGCCCGCTGCCGTAAACAACAGCCCGAGCGTGGCCAAAATCTGCGGCAGGATAAACGCCCAGCCGATGGAGTCCAGCAGACGGCGCGCCTCCTGAATCGGTTGATGAACCCGCTCATGGGTCATTTTTATCGCCATCGCCAGACCAATCAACGAGCCTGCGGTCATGGAAAAGAGCGTCACCAGCGTGGCGTGATTACCCGGCCCAAACAGCGCATCCTGTAAGCCCGGAATATGGTTGAACATCAGCACGCCAATAACCGTTACCACCGGAATTGCCAGCGCCGGGAAAAACAGGCGGTTACCCAGACGACTGGCGCTTTCTTCGCGCTGTTGCTGCGTTCGTTGATGGTAGCTTCCCAGCTTCACGCCGCCAAAACCGGCGATCAGGGCCAGCACGACCACCGCAACGCCAACGGCAATATGCACCGTGCGTTTGTCGCCAAACAGCGAGTATGTCCAGTCGCCAAGCAGAAACAGTACGCCGTATATGCCCCAAAACAGGCCGGTGGTAAAGCGACGCGGGTTCGCTTTGTCCTGCCAGGACATCAGCGCCACAATCAGTAATACCGCTCCCGCCAGCCAGTAGAGATAGCTTTGTTGAAAATTCATTTCGCTTCCCCTTTCGCTGCGGCATTCGCTTTCGCCACCTCACGTTGCAAATAGCTATCCAGACGCCACAGACGCGTACCGTGGATCAGGAATGCACAAATTGCCGTAGGGATCCCCCACAAGGCAATATGCAGCGGTTCGGTCTGGATCCCACCAGACTCCAGCATAAAGTTGTGCATAAAAATGATGGCGCCGAAGGCAACAAAGATATCTTCACCGAAGAACAGTCCGACGTTATCGGTCGCAGCTGACATGGCGCGCAGACGATAGCGTACCGCCCCAGGTATCTCGCCGTGATTTTTCTCTGCGGCTCCTTCCGCCATCGGCGCCAGCAGCGGACGCACCATCTGCGGATGTCCCCCCAGACTGGTCAACCCTAACGCAGCGGTCGCTTCGCGAATGAACAGATAGACAATAAGCAGACGGCCACTGGTGGCGCTGCGGATTTTTGCAATCCACGCCTGAGCACGCTCTTTGAGTCCGTGGCGTTCCAGCAGGCCAATAACCGCCAGCGGGATCAGCAGGATAAATGGCAGGTTGCGGGTGTTAAGAAAACCTTCACCCAGCTTCTCAAGGATAGTGGCGATCGGCATATGCGCCGCCAGCCCCGTGACGATCCCGGCAATAATGACCACCAATACCGGGTTAAAACGTAAAAGAAATCCGACCACGATGACGGCGATCCCCGTCAATGGCCAGAGAGAAATTACCTCTCCCATAATTCAGTCCTGTATATGTTGTTGTGTAATATATTATTGTTTTGTATGAATAAATTTATGCGCTAATTTGAATATTGCATGCATTGAATGCGGCTCGCAAGCGACGGGCAAAAGCGAGTGCGTGCTCACCATCCCCGTGAATGCATACCGTCTGGGCTGTCACGCTCGCCCACGTTCCACTCTGGCTTTTTACTCTGCCGGATTGCACCATTTCTAGCGTTTGCGCCAGCGCCTGCTCTTCATCCTCAATCAATGCGCCCGGCTGGCTGCGCGGCACCAGACTGCCATCCGCCTGATAACCCCGATCGGCAAAAACCTCCTGACGTGTTACCAGACCATAGCGTTCTCCGGCACGAATCAGTTCGCTTCCCGCCAGCCCTACCAGAACCAGCGACGGATCGCAGGCATACACCGCTTGAGCAATAGCATCCGCCAACTGAGGATCTTTCGCCGCCTGGTTATAAAGCATACCGTGCGGTTTAACATGACGCATTACGCCGCCCTGCGCACGCGTGATGGCAGCCAGCGCACCAATTTGATACAGCGTCTGCGCATACACCGTTTCCACAGGCAGGGTCATGGCGCTACGGCCAAAATTTTCCCGATCCGGAAAACTCGGATGCGCGCCTATCGCTACGCCATTTTTTAGCGCTTCGCGCACGCTTAAAAGCATCGTCTGCGCATCACCGGCGTGAAACCCACAGGCGATGTTGGCTGATGACACCAGTTGCAGCAGCGCTGCATCGTTAGGGCATCCCTCACCGAGGTCTGCGTTGAGATCAATTTTCATTGTTAAGTCGCCATGTTAACTGTTCCAGATAACGCTGCCGATCCTGGCGCGCCTTAAGCGCTTCCTCCAGCGAACACTGCACAAAATGAATCGGCTGGCCGAGCGGGATCTGCGCCAGATGATACATATCTGCTTCGATGATACAGGCGATACGCGGATAGCCGCCCGTCGTCTGAGCATCGTTCATCAGCACGATGGGCTGACCATTATGCGGAACCTGCACTACGCCAGGGAGCAAACCATGCGACAATAGCTCGCGATCGGTCGTGCGCGTCAGCGACTGCCCCTGCAAGCGATACCCCATACGGTTGCTTTGCGGACTCAGTTGCCACGGGGAGCGCCAGAAAGAAGCCTGCGATACTTCGTCAAACTCCTGGTATTCAGGCCCAGGGAGCGCACGAATATGGTTGCCCCACATCAGCTGTTTTACGCCCTGCGGCCCGCTGAATTGCCGGGTCGATGCGCCAATTGGCAGCCGATCGCCATCGCGCAGCAGACGCCCTTCCAGCCCGCCAATTCCGACTTTGAGATCGGTACTGCGCGACCCCATTACTTCGGGCACATCAAAACCGCCCGCTACCGCCAGATAGCTGCGCATGCCGTGATGTGGACGTTTTAGCGTCAGACGCTGCCCGGCTTTCACCGGCAGCCGCCATCCGCTCCATACGGGAGTACGATCCAGGTGCGCTTCACATCCCGCTCCGGTCAGGGCAAACCAGCCATCGGTTTCAAATTCCACCACCAGTTGCCCCAGTGTGATTTCCAGCGCAGCGGCATTCGCATCATTACCCACCAGCAGATTAGCAACGTTCAGCGCCGGTTTATCCAGCGCGCCACAGTGACTGATTCCGGATTGACGAAAACTATGGCGTCCCCCGTCCTGTACTGAGGTGTACATGCCAGCGCGAATGATGTTTAACATATCCCCTCCTTCTGCGGGACAAAACGCACGGTATCGCCAGCCCGTAACAGAATCGGCTCCTGCCGTTTTGGATCAAATAACGCAACGGAGGTACGGCCAATCAATTGCCATCCACCTGGCGTGGAAAGCGGATAGACCCCCGTTTGGGATCCGCCAATACCCACAGAACCTGCCGGAACAAGCAGACGCGGTTCCGCACGCCTCGGAGTATGGAGCGATTCAGGTAAGCTCCCGAGATAGGGAAATCCCGGCTGAAAACCGATAAACCACACCACATAATCAACCGACGCATGAAGTTCGACGACCTGCTTGTCGCTTAATCCACTGTGCCGGGCGACCTCAGCCAGATCGGGGCCGAACTCACCGCCATAGGTCACGGGAATTTCAATAAAGCGCGAGTCCGGCTCCAGCGCCTCACTCTCTTCCCACCAGCGCTGCAGGCGTTCAATCGCATCCAGCGCCAGCGTTTTCGGGTCGCGCAGGGTAACCGTGATATTGTTCATTCCCGGAATAGCTTCCAGCACATTCGGGGCATCAACCAGACGCTGGGCCAGACGCCAGATGCGTTTCTGAGTCGCCAGCGTAATGGGAGGTTCCAGCTCAAGAACCACCGCACTTTCACCTAACAGATAACAACGCGCTCGCTGCACTTTCGTCCCTCTTTATTACGCTGGATTAGGAATATCGATAAAGGTTACGTCCAGATCGGTATTTTCATTCAGCCATTCGCTTAATGCGCGAATGCCGCCGCGTTCGGTCGCATGGTGACCAGCAGCATAAAAATGCAACCCTTGCTCGCGGGCTGAGTGAATGGTTTGCTCTGAAACTTCACCGGTGATAAAGGCATCGACACCAAACCGGGCTGCGCTATCAATGAAACTCTGACCGCCCCCTGTACACCAGGCGACGCGCTGAACTTTTTCCGGCCCGGTATCACCGCACCATAACGGTTTACGGCCTAAACGCGCTTCAATCCACGATGCCAGCTCCAGCCCCGGAACCGGCATGGAGAGTTCTCCCCATGGCACCAGCGGCTCGATTTCACCCATGACGGTGATCCCCAACAGCGCTGCCAGCTGCGCGTTATTACCCAGTTCCGGGTGAGCATCCAGCGGCAGGTGCCAGCCATACAGGTTGATATCATTTTCCAACAGCGTTTTCAGACGATGGCGCTTCATACCGCGAATAACCGGAGATTCGCCTTTCCAGAAATAACCGTGATGAACGATGACCGCATCCGCCTGCAGACGTACCGCCTCGTCCAGTAACGCCTGACTTGCGGTCACGCCGGTCACGATCTTATGCACCGTCTCTTTGCCCTCAACCTGCAAACCATTCGGCGCATAGTCGCTAATGGCGGCGCTGTTCAGTTTGTCGTTGATCAGTTGTTCCAGTTCGGTGTTTTTCATCATCGTCCTCGTAGTCATAAATTCTGCCTGCCCAATCAGCAACACAGCTTAGGTTAAAATAGCGTTCCCGCTTGCGTTCGTCGATAGACATTTCACTGACACATCAAGAAACAATCACACCCGATTTGAACGCAATTTGCTTACCCCCACGCAATCTAATTCATGTATATTTATGCAATCAGACAGCATATTGCAAAAATAATCAGATCTGTATCAAAGTTAAAACTTTAAGGAAACACACTCGCGCAGCACGTTCAGCCTGTTGCGAGGCATTTACTTCGAGAAAAGAATGAATAAACAAGCATCTCAACCACGGGCGATTTATTACGTCGTTGCGCTACAAATTTGGGAATACTTCAGTTTTTACGGCATGCGTGCATTGCTGATCCTGTATCTCACTAACCAGCTTAAGTACGACGATAATCACGCATATGAACTGTTCAGCGCCTACTGCTCGCTGGTCTACGTCACGCCCATTCTTGGGGGATACCTGGCCGATAAAGTGCTCGGCAATCGAATGGCGGTGATGATCGGCGCATTTTTAATGGCAGTGGGGCATCTGGTATTGGGCGCCAGCGAAATGGCCCCGGCGTTCCTTTATTTGTCGCTGGCGATTATTGTCTGTGGCTACGGTCTGTTTAAATCCAACATCAGTTGCCTGTTGGGCGAGTTGTATCAGCCTGAAGACCCTCGCCGTGACGGTGGATTCTCTCTGCTCTACGCTGCCGGTAATATTGGTTCAATCATCGCGCCCATTGCCTGCGGCTACGTGCAGGAAGAGTACAGCTGGGCGATGGGCTTTGCGCTGGCGGCGATTGGCATGCTGGCGGGGCTGGTGATTTTCGTATGCGGTAATCGCCATTTCGCCCATACCACCGGCGTCAACAAGGCCGTCTTGTGTGCGAAAAAATATATGCTGCCAAACTGGGCCTGGTTATTAGTTCTGCTGGTTGCAGCACCGCTGCTGATTACCGTTCTGTTCTGGAAAGAGTGGTCCGTTTACGCACTGATCGTTGCTACTGTTATTGGTCTGGCGGTTCTGGCGAAGATTTACCGCCAGGCGCAGACCCAGAAACAGCGTAAAGAACTGGGGCTTATCGTTACGCTGACCTTCTTCAGTCTGTTGTTCTGGGCCTTTGCTCAACAGGGCGGCAGTTCGATTAGCCTGTATATCGACCGCTTCGTTAACCGAGATATTCTGGGATATTCCGTCCCTACCGCGATGTTCCAATCGGTTAACGCCTTTGCCGTTATGCTGTGCGGTATCGTGCTGGCCTGGGTGGTCAAAGAAAGCGTTAGCGGTAATCGTACCGTCCGTATCTGGGGTAAATTTGCCCTTGGCCTCGGTTTAATGAGCGCCGGATTCTGTATTCTAACCTTGAGCGCCCGCTGGTCTGCGGCTTACGGTCACTCTTCCATGCCGCTGATGGTATTGGGGCTGGCGGTCATGGGCTTTGCCGAGCTGTTTATCGATCCGGTGGCTATGTCTCAGATTACACGTATCGAGATCCCAGGAGTGACCGGCGTATTAACGGGTATTTACATGCTGCTTTCCGGAGCCATCGCCAACTACCTGGCCGGCGTTATCGCCGATCAGACCTCACAAGGTTCGTTTGACTCGGCGGGCGCTATCAACTATTCCATCAATGCATATATTGATGTCTTTAGCGAAATAACCTGGGGCGCGCTGGCCTGTGTGGTGCTGGTACTGCTGATTTGGCTGTACCAGTCGTTAAAGTTCAGAAATCGTCCGCTGGCGGTAGAGTCCTGAGTTTACAGGCCCGATGATGTAATAAGATTCGGGCCTGTTTTTCTGGAGATTATGCATGGTTTACAGCCAAATCCGCTTCTGAAACACCGGTCACCAGTTTTACCATTTCGCGTTCTATTCCCTGCTCCAACATGGTTTGCGCTATACGCAATGCCGCTTCTTGTTTTCCTTGTTGTAGTCCTTGTTGTAGTCCTTCCTGTAATCCATCTAACCGTAACCGCTCTGCAATAGTCATCAGCCTCTCCTTGTGTTGGGGGATCCGTTGTGTCATCTCTTGCATAAACTCATTAAAGCGAGATTCATCGCCAGATTGTAGAATGTAATTAAACATCGCTTGTAATTGCGTGTCATTAGCGCATCCAGTAAGTAGCAGCGTGGTCAGTTGCTCTACCAGCCCCATCAAATCCCGCCGACGGATATGTTTTTGCATTAATTCCAGCAGCGCCATTCGCCTGTGAGCCATGATCTCATCATCGGGTACCACCGTTATGTCCACCAACGGAAATGCGCTGGAATAAAGTTGTCTTGCCGCCACGGAGTCGGCAAAGGCATCCAGCCAGCACAACGAGTACGGATAGGGGCTTCGGCAGCCATGATAAAACAGCATCGGTATCACCAGCGGCAGCACCTTATGCCCTGCGTCCAGATGGCGCTGCATCGCCGCCATCGCATAACGCAACAGACGAAAAGCCATATGCGGCTCGGCTGAACTTTGATGCTCTAAAACCACATAGATATAACCGTCGCCGTCGCGTGTGTGCAAAGACCAGAGCACGTCGGAGTAGCGCGAACGTAAATCCGCTTCAATAAAGCTTTCTGACTCCAGCTTCAGCGAATTCAAATCGCAAAGTGTCCGCAGTTCAGCTGGCAGGTGAATGTCGAGAAAATCCCGCGCAGTTTCGGGATGATGTAAAAACGTTTTAAACACCGCATCGTGCGGTGTGGATGTCGTTGGCGTTGTCATTAATTTCCGTCATCTGAATGAAGATGACGGAAATTTACTGCTGAGGGAAAACTTATGCAGCAGGGTATTCACGGTACTGAGAGCACGTTTCAGCGCTAATAGCTCCCGACTGCAACATGTTCATTCTGCTGGAAGGCATTACGCAGAAATCCGTCACATACTTATCCCTTGCGCGCCGCCTCATAGGCCGCCAGCGTCGCCAGTCTTGCTTGTTTATGATCGACAATCGGACGAGGATAGTTAAGCGTAACCTGCGCTTTTTCAGCCCACGTCCACGGATCATGAATGGCTTTACCCGGCACATCGCGCAGTTCCGGCAGCCACTGGCGGATAAACTCGCCGTCGCGATCAAATTTTTCGCCCTGAGTCGTGGGGTTAAAGATACGGAAATACGGTGCGGCGTCGGTCCCGGTTGAGGCCGCCCACTGCCAGCCGCCGTTATTGGCCGCCAGATCGCCATCGATCAGTTGCGACATAAAATATTGCTCGCCTTTACGCCAGTCGATCAGCAGATCTTTCACTAAAAAACTGGCCGTAATCATGCGTAATCGATTATGCATCCAGCCCGTGGCGTTGAGCTGACGCATCGCCGCATCCACAATCGGGTATCCCGTGTTCCCTGTTTGCCAGGCATGCAAATGTGCCGGATTATTCTGCCATTGCACGCGATCGGTCCAACGGATAAACGGTTGATGCCGACACAGCGCCGGATGGTAAGTCATCAGATGACGATAAAATTCACGCCAGATAAGTTCGTTCAGCCAGACGCTGCCTTCCCCTCCTTCAAGCGCCTGCGGCTGCTCCGCGAGCAGTCGATTCAGGCACTGGCGCGGCGACAATCCCCCTGTCGCCAGGCTCGCGGATAATCGACTGGTACCGTCAACCGCAGGGAAATCACGCTGTTGCTCATATTCTCTCGCGGCCTGCTGGCAAAACTGGCGTAATTGCGCGATAGCCAGTTTTTCTTCTGCCACAAACCGCTGCGTATCAAAATCTTGCTGCGGATAGCTCAGCGTTATTGATGTTAACAGAGCGTCAAGAGCGCCGCTTTCTCTCACCTTCGGCGCACTAACGCATTCTGGAACACCCTCTTTAATCCGCTTCAGCCAGGCATTTTTAAACGGTGTAAAGACTTTATACATCTCGTGATTGCCGGTCATGACCGCCCCTGGAGGCAGGATCACGCTGTCGTCAAACCCTTCACACACCACATGGGGTAGTACCTTCTCAACGGCGACATCACGCTGACGTTCGTTTATTTCGTATTGATAGTTATAAAACAATCGGCTGACGCTATGCTGTGCGCAGACGTTTTTGACGGTTTCCACGCTGGTCGCAAAATCTGCAACTTCATCAAACAGAAGCGGGATGCCTTTTTCCGCCAGCGCCGTCTGCAACGCATTCAACTGCGCACTCACAAATGCCGCCTGACGTGGGGCCATTTCGTGCGCCTTCCACTGCTCAGGAGTAGAGATATATAGCGCGATGACCTGCGCAGTACGATCCCGACAAGCCGCCGCCAGCGCGAGGTTGTCATGCAGACGTAAATCACGTCGAAACCAGACCAGATGGGTGGTCATAATACTCCCGGATATAAATTAATCATTGCCACTCGTTATCTATTACACCGACAAGTGTAGACGTCGGCGCATAAAAAAAACCGCCACATTACTGTGAGCGGTTTTCTTGAGCAAGAACGATAACTTAGTAGAAATCGCAGGTGGCTTTTTCAGCCTGCTCCATCCACACCGGTTTATCACTGGTTTTAGACCAGACGCGGTGCAGGTAGCTGTAAAAACGAGCGCGGTCTTTCCAGAACAGCATGACCGGTAGCGCCAGCACGCCCGCCACTACGGCAAAGGTACGGCGCAAGAAAACAATGTGTGCTGGATATTCTTTATAAAAGTCCATAATCCTCTCCCATATATCTGTTCGGTGAATAGCACCGGAAAAATAAATTTGGTTAACTGATGAAAATAATACCGCCTTGTGTGTAATTTTGCTACTCATCCGACCACTTATTTTTATCTATTGATGCTCCGTTTAGCATAAAACCGTAATTAAGTTACATAAAGGTTAAATTAATACTAACCATTAGTTAAATAATGGTTTTTGCCATTTTTATACTTTTTTTACACCCCACCCGCTGATTTTTGCGAAATCTTTGCAAGCAAAAACCTACGCTCTGGTTATCACATTTATGCCACTGGAGGTGCACTGTGAGTGCAGGCGTGATAACCGGCATTGTGCTGGTCTTTTTATTATTAGGTTACCTGGTCTATGCCCTGATCAATGCGGAGGCGTTCTGATGGCAGCCCAAGGATTTTTACTCATTGCCAGTTTCTTGCTGGTGCTATTTGTCATCGCCAGACCGTTGGGATTTGGGCTGGCTCGACTGATCAACAATACGCCCCTGCCGGGTCTGGTTGGCGCGGAGCATTTACTCTGGCGCGGTCTGGGCATCTCGCAGCAGGAGATGAACTGGCGGCAGTATCTGCTGGCTATCCTTGCTCTCAATGCGCTGGGCCTGCTGGTCCTGTTTTCGATGCTAATGGCGCAAAACTTGCTGCCGCTAAATCCCCAGCAACTGCCAGGGCTTTCGTGGGATCTGGCGCTCAACACGGCGGTGAGTTTTGTCACTAATACCAACTGGCAATCCTATGCTGGCGAAACCACCTTAAGCTATTTCAGCCAGATGGCTGGATTGACTGTGCAGAATTTCCTGTCTGCGGCGACCGGAATTGCGGTGATTTTTGCCCTGACCCGCGCTTTCACACGCCAGAGTATGAACACGCTGGGCAACGCTTGGGTCGATCTGGTTCGCATTACGCTGTGGATCCTCGTCCCTATTGCGTTGCTCATTGCCCTGTTCTTCATTCAGCAAGGTACGTTGCAAAACATATTGCCTTATCAGCCCATCACCACCCTTGAAGGGGTGAAACAGCTGCTGCCAATGGGGCCAGTCGCCTCACAGGAAGCGATTAAGATGCTCGGCACTAACGGAGGGGGATTCTTTAACGCTAACTCATCGCATCCGTTTGAAAACCCAACCGCACTAACCAATCTGGTACAGATGCTGGCTATTTTCTTAATTCCCACCGCGCTGTGTTTTGCCTTTGGTGATGTAGTGGGCGATCGTCGTCAGGGGCGGACCTTACTGTGGGCCATGTCACTGATTTTTGCAGTCTGCGTTGCCGTCGTGATGTGGGCCGAAGTTCAGGGCAACCCGCACCTGATGGCATTCGGTGCCGACAGCAATATCAACATGGAGGGCAAGGAGAGCCGCTTTGGCGTGCTGGCCACGAGTCTCTTTTCCGTCGTCACCACAGCAGCATCCTGCGGGGCTGTCGATGCGATGCATGACTCCTTTACCGCACTGGGCGGCATGGTACCTATGTGGCTGATGCAGATTGGTGAAGTGGTCTTCGGCGGTGTGGGTTCAGGTCTGTACGGCATGCTGCTGTTCGTGCTGCTGGCGGTATTTATCGCCGGGTTAATGATTGGCCGTACGCCGGAGTATCTGGGTAAGAAAATCGACGTGCGCGAAATGAAAATGACCGCGCTGGCGATTCTGGTCACCCCTACGCTGGTCCTTCTCGGGACAGCGATCGCCATGATGAGCGATGCCGGGCGCAGCGCCATGCTTAATCCAGGTCCTCACGGCTTTAGTGAAGTCCTGTATGCCGTGTCGTCTGCCTCGAACAACAACGGTAGCGCCTTTGCCGGATTAAGCGCCAATAGCCCGTTCTGGAACTGCCTGCTGGCCCTGTGCATGTTCTTCGGTCGCTTCGGCGTGATCATCCCCGTGATGGCTATTGCCGGGTCGCTGGTCAGTAAAAAGATCCAGCCAGCAAGCCCAGGCACGCTACCTACCCACGGCGCGCTGTTTGTCGGGTTGTTAATCGGTACGGTGTTACTGGTTGGCGCTCTCACCTTTGTTCCTGCCCTGGCGCTTGGCCCGGTCGCAGAATACCTGTCATTACACTGAGTGATGCGGAGCACATTACTATGAGTCGCAAGCAACTGGCGCTGTTCGAACCCTCTCTGGTCGCACAGGCGCTGATGGACGCCGTGAAAAAATTAAGCCCACATACCCAGTGGCGTAACCCGGTGATGTTTATCGTCTGGCTGGGCAGTTTGTTAACAACCCTGTTAACGGTGGCGATGGCAACAGGTCATATGCAGGGCAGCCCGTGGTTTACCGGCGCGATAAGTCTGTGGCTGTGGATTACCGTTCTGTTCGCCAACTTCGCTGAGGCGCTGGCAGAAGGTCGCAGTAAAGCTCAGGCTAACAGCCTAAAGGGAGTCAAAAAAACCGCCTTTGCCCGTAAACTTCGCGAACCCAAATACGGCGCGGCAATGGATCACGTTCCTGCCGATGATTTACGGAAAGGGGATATCGTGCTGGTGGAAGCTGGCGATATTATCCCGTGTGACGGCGAGGTCATTGAAGGTGGCGCATCAGTAGATGAAAGTGCCATTACCGGTGAATCCGCGCCTGTGATTCGTGAATCCGGTGGCGATTTCGCCTCCGTCACCGGCGGGACCCGCATCCTCTCCGACTGGCTGGTTATCGAATGCAGCGTAAACCCCGGTGAAACGTTCCTCGACCGGATGATCGCCATGGTTGAAGGCGCGCAGCGGCGTAAAACGCCCAATGAAATCGCCCTGACGATCCTGCTGATTGCCCTGACCATTATCTTTTTGCTGGCGACCGCCACGCTATGGCCGTTTTCCGCCTGGGGTGGTAGTGCGGTCAGCATCACGGTGCTGGTTGCCTTGCTTGTGTGCTTGATCCCTACAACGATAGGCGGACTGCTCTCAGCGATTGGCGTCGCCGGGATGAGCCGCATGCTGGGCGCGAATGTCATCGCTACCAGCGGACGTGCAGTAGAGGCGGCAGGTGACGTAGACGTACTGCTGCTGGATAAAACAGGCACCATTACGCTGGGTAACCGTCAGGCTTCAGATTTTCTGCCCGCCCACGGCGTGGACGAAAAAACGTTGGCCGACGCCGCACAGCTTTCATCGCTGGCCGATGAAACGCCGGAAGGCCGCAGCATCGTGATCCTGGCAAAACAGCGCTTTAATCTGCGTATTCGCGACGTGCAATCGCTGCACGCTACCTTTGTGCCGTTTACCGCCCAAAGCCGGATGAGCGGCATCAACATCGACAACCGAATGATCCGCAAAGGGTCGGTCGATGCCATTCGTCGGCACGTTGAAGCCAACGGCGGCCACTTTCCCGCCGATGTGGAGCAGAAGGTCGAAAGCGTCGCTCGCCTTGGCGCAACGCCGCTGGTGGTTGCCGAAGGCTCCCACGTACTGGGCGTGATTGCGCTGAAAGATATTGTGAAAGGCGGGATCAAAGAACGTTTTGCTCAACTGCGCAAAATGGGGATTAAAACGGTGATGATCACTGGCGATAACCGCCTGACCGCTGCCGCGATCGCCGCTGAGGCCGGAGTGGATGACTTCTTAGCTGAAGCCACACCGGAAGCCAAGCTGGCGCTGATTCGTCAGTCTCAAGCGGAAGGTCGTCTGGTGGCAATGACCGGCGACGGAACCAATGACGCTCCTGCCCTGGCGCAGGCGGACGTTGCGGTCGCCATGAACTCTGGAACCCAGGCAGCGAAAGAAGCAGGTAACATGGTGGATCTCGACTCCAACCCCACCAAGCTGATTGAAGTAGTGCACATTGGTAAACAAATGCTGATGACGCGCGGTTCGCTGACCACTTTCAGTATTGCCAACGACGTCGCGAAGTATTTCGCTATTATCCCGGCCGCATTCGCCGCCACCTATCCGCAGCTCAATGCGCTGAACGTGATGGGACTGCATTCGCCAGACTCGGCGATCCTCAGCGCGGTTATCTTTAACGCGCTGGTTATCGTCTTTCTGATCCCGCTGGCGCTAAAAGGCGTGAGCTACAAACCTTTGTCCGCATCCGCGATGTTGCGCCGCAATTTGTGGATCTATGGTCTGGGCGGTTTGGTTGTGCCGTTTATCGGTATCAAAGCGATTGATTTACTACTGACCCTGCTGGGTCTGGTGTGAGGTTTCAGATGAGTGGATTACGTCCTGCATTATCAACATTGATTTTCCTGATGCTTATCACCGGCGGGGCTTACCCGTTGCTAACTACTGCGCTGGGGCAGTGGTGGTTTCCCCACCAGGCTAACGGTTCGCTTCTTAGCGAAGGTCAGGTTGTTCGCGGCTCTGAGCTTATCGGGCAACATTTTACCGCTGCCGGTTATTTTCAGGGGCGTCCGTCTGCCACAGCTGAAATGCCCTATAATCCAATGGCTTCAGGCGGCAGTAATCTGGCAGCCAGCAATCCGGAACTGGATAAACAGTTGCAAAGCCGGATTGCCGCGCTGCGTGCCGCCAACCCGCAGGCAAGTCCTGCCGTCCCGGTAGAGCTGGTAACGGCTTCTTCCAGCGGGCTGGATAACAACCTGACGCCAGCCGCGGTGGCCTGGCAAATTCCCCGCGTGGCGCAGGCTCGCAACCTCAGCGTTGAAGAGGTTACGCGGTTGGTTGCACAATATACGCAAAAGCCGTTGGTCAGTTTTATCGGTCAGCCGGTGGTGAACCTGGTGGAACTTAATTTAGCGCTGGATAAGCACTGAGAAAAAGGACATGCATAACGAACCCTTACGCCCCGACCCCGATCGCCTGCTGGAGCAGACCACGGCCCCGCACCGGGGAAAACTGAAAATTTTCTTCGGTGCCTGTGCTGGCGTCGGCAAAACCTGGGCCATGCTGGCAGAGGCCCAGCGACTGCGGGCGCAAGGGTTAGATGTGCTGATTGGCGTGGTGGAAACCCATGGACGCAAAGAGACCGCCGCGCTGTTGGACGGCCTCAGCATCTTGCCGCTAAAGCGACAAGCGCGTCACGGCCGCCACATCAATGAGTTCGATCTCGACGCGGCGCTGGCCCGCCGTCCGGCGCTCATTTTGATGGATGAACTGGCGCACAGTAATGCGCCAGGCTCACGGCATCCTAAGCGCTGGCAGGACATTGAAGAGCTGCTGGAAGCCGGGATTGATGTTTTTACTACCGTTAACGTGCAGCACCTGGAAAGTCTCAATGACGTGGTCAGCGGCGTTACCGGCATTCAGGTTCGTGAAACCGTACCCGACCCTTTTTTCGATGCCGCCGACGATGTGGTGCTGGTCGATCTCCCCCCCGACGATTTGCGCCAGCGCCTGAACGAAGGCAAGGTCTATATCGCCGGTCAGGCAGAAAGAGCAATCGAGCATTTCTTTCGCAAAGGTAATCTGATCGCGCTACGTGAACTTGCCCTGCGCCGCACGGCTGATCGGGTAGACGATCAGATGCGCGCCTGGCGAGGACGTCCGGGAGAGGAGAAAGTCTGGCATACCCGCGACGCTATTTTACTGTGCATTGGGCACAATACCGGCAGCGAAAAACTGGTACGCGCCGCCGCACGTCTGGCGGCGCGTCTCGGCAGCGTCTGGCATGCGGTGTATGTCGAAACGCCAGCGCTGCACCGACTGCCCGAAAAACAACGCCGCGCAATTTTAAGCGCTCTGCGGCTGGCTCAGGAGTTAGGCGCAGAAACAGCCACCCTTTCCGACCCCGCCGAAGACAAAGCGGTCATCCACTATGCCCGTGAGCATAATCTGGGAAAAATTGTGCTCGGGCGTCCGACTACGCGTCGCTGGTGGCGTAGCGATTCCTTTGCCGACAAACTCGCCCATCGCGCACCGGATCTCGACCTGATGATTGTTGCGCTCGATGAGCCCCCTTCACGCCCTGTGCTGCAAACGGCTGATAGTCGCACCTTTAAGGATAAATGGCGGGTACAAATTCAGGGTTGTGTGGTTGCCGTTGCGCTGTGCGCCATTATTACGCTAATCGCCATGCAGTGGCTAATGGCCTTTGACGCCGCCAACCTGGTGATGATCTATTTATTGGGTGTGGTGGTTATCGCACTCTTTTACGGACGCTGGCCATCAGTGCTGGCAACCTTTATTAACGTCGCCAGCTTCGATCTCTTCTTTATTGCCCCACGCGGGACGCTGGCCGTTTCAGACGTTCAGTACCTACTCACCTTTGCCGTAATGCTAACGGTAGGGCTGGTTATTGGTAATCTGACCGCCGGGGTGCGTTATCAGGCGCGGGTTGCGCGTTATCGTGAACAGCGTACGCGTCATTTGTATGAGATGTCGAAAGCGCTGGCCGTCGGTCGGAGTCAGACGGATATCGCCGCCACCAGTGAACAGTTTATCGCTTCAACGTTTCAGGCCCGCAGCCAGGTTTTACTGCCCGGTGAGAACGGCAAGCTGGCCCCGCTCACCCATCAACAGGGCATGACGCCGTGGGATGACGCCATTGCCCAATGGAGCTTTGACAAAGGGCAACCGGCCGGTGCAGGCACCGACACGTTACCGGGCGTGCCGTATCAGATTTTACCGTTAAAAAGCGCCGATAAAACGCATGGGCTGCTGGTAGTCGAACCGGGAAATTTACGCCAGCTTATGATCCCCGAACAGCAACGTCTGCTGGAAACCTTCACTCTACTGGTAGCCAGTGCGCTGGAGCGCCTGACGCTGACCGCCAGCGAAGAGCAGGCCCGGTTTGCCAGCGAGCGCGAAAGCATTCGCAACGCCCTGCTCGCTGCTCTGTCCCACGATTTGCGCACGCCGTTGACGGTGTTGTTCGGTCAGGCGGAAATCTTAACGCTGGATCTGGCCAGCGAGGGATCGCCGCACGCGCGCCAGGCCAGTGAGATTCGCCAGCACGTTCTGAATACTACCCGACTGGTTAATAACCTGCTGGATATGGCGCGAATTCAGTCTGGCGGCTTTAATCTTAAGAAGGAGTGGTTAACGCTGGAAGAGGTGGTCGGCAGCGCCCTGCAGATGCTGGAGCCCGGTCTCTCTGCCCCGATAAATCTGTCGTTACCTGAACCGTTAACACTGATTCACGTCGATGGTCCGCTCTTTGAACGGGTGCTGATTAACCTGTTGGAAAACGCCGTCAAATACGCGGGGCCACAGGCGCAAATCGGTATTGATGCCAGCGTCGATGGCGCACATCTGCAACTGGACGTCTGGGATAATGGGC
This sequence comes from Citrobacter sp. RHBSTW-00599, assembly GCF_013784065.1. NCBI lineage: Bacteria > Pseudomonadati > Pseudomonadota > Gammaproteobacteria > Enterobacterales > Enterobacteriaceae > Citrobacter > Citrobacter sp. RHBSTW-00599. The sequence continues at coordinate 3,570,617 of NZ_CP056717.1, forward strand.
CGGGTATTCCGTCGGGTATGGAACAGCGCGTTTTTGACAAATTTTCCCGGGGAAATAAAGAGTCATCGGTGCCCGGCGTTGGGCTGGGGCTGGCAATTTGTCAGGCTATTGTGGACGTGCACGGCGGTACTATTTCGGTCCACAATCGCGCGCAAGGAGGAGCCTGTTTTCGTGTTACACTGCCCCAGGAAATCCCCCCTGAACTTGAAGATTTTCATGAGGATATGTGACGAACGTACTGATTGTTGAAGATGAACATGCCATTCGCCGCTTTCTGCGCACCGCGCTGGAAGCCGATGGCCTGCGTGTATATGAAGCGGAAACGCTGCAACGTGGTCTGTTGGAAGCCGCCACGCGAAAACCCGATCTCATCATTCTCGATCTCGGCCTGCCGGACGGCGACGGCATTGATTTTATTCGCGACCTGCGACAATGGAGCGCGATTCCGGTGATTGTGCTTTCAGCCCGCAGTGAGGAAAGCGATAAAATTGCTGCGCTGGATGCCGGTGCCGATGACTATCTCAGTAAACCCTTTGGTATTGGCGAGCTACAGGCGAGATTGCGCGTGGCATTGCGTCGCCACGCCAGCGGTGCGTCTCCCGAACCGGTGGTACATTTTTCCAACGTCAAAGTGGATATTGCCGCGCGCCTCGTTCACCGTGGTGACGAGGAAATTCATTTGACGCCGATTGAGTTTCGTCTGTTAGCGGTTCTGCTAAATAATGCCGGGAAGGTACTGACGCAACGCCAGTTGTTAAATCAGGTTTGGGGACCAAACGCCGTCGAACATAGTCACTATCTACGTATTTATATGGGACACCTGCGCCAGAAGCTGGAACTGGACCCGGCCCGTCCGCGTCATTTTCTGACCGAAACCGGAATTGGCTATCGGTTTATGCCGTGAATTCTTATTCATTTTTTCTGATTAATTAATAAATATATTTTTCATTACTCATTCCACTGCATAATACTTATTATGCAGCCAGTAGAATATTGTAAAAAAATAATAAAATACAAACAAATAACATATAAACAACAAAACAGCATCTTGTCTCGCACTATGCATAAATGGCGACTAAATATTTTATAAACGATCGTTTTTTATTGATCTTCTTCACAGTTCATAGCCATTTCCTGGATAAAATACCCGCACCTTCCACTTATCCAGTAAAGGTAACTAAAATGGAAAATAATAGCCGTACAATGCCACATATAAGGCGAACAACGCATATTATGATGTTTGCCCACCGCAACAGTTTCGACTTTCATTTCTTTAATGCCCGTTAGTCTTCCGACTAAGGGCACTCAAGTATACAGGTCTTCCTGACTCTCTGTATCGCAGGCTAACGCCTGTATCCGCAGTGCTCTCCCTGCATAACCCTGTATTACCTGTGACCGGACCGGTTAGGGTTTATTGCATCTTCAAAAAAGCAATTTACTGATTTATTTATCAGCGGTATGACTTTGCTTTTTTTTCCGGAGTTATCAATTTCTCATTTGAGAAATTGAGGACCTGCTATTACCTAAAAATAAAGAGATGAAAATGTCAGAATTAAAAATTGCCGTAAGCCGTTCCTGTCCTGATTGTTTTTCTACGCAGCGTTCTTGCGTAAATATCGATGAAAGTAATTTTATTGATGTTGCTGCTATCGTGTTATCCATCAATGATATTGAACGTGGAAAACTCGATGAAATTGACGCCACCGGCTATGGAATTCCTGTTTTTATCGCCACCGAAAATGAAGAACGTGTTCCATCTGAACATCTGCCGCGGATCTCAGGTGTATTCGAATGTAATGAAGCCCGTACCGCCTTTTATGGCCGGCAGTTAGAAACCGCCGCCAGCCATTATGAAACGCAGTTACGTCCGCCGTTCTTCCGTGCGCTTGTCGACTATGTCAATCAGGGTAACAGCGCCTTTGATTGTCCTGGTCATCAGGGGGGCGAGTTTTTCCGTCGCCATCCTGCGGGTAATCAGTTTGTCGAATATTTCGGCGAAACACTTTTCCGCTCCGATTTGTGTAATGCCGATGTCGCAATGGGTGATCTGCTGATTCACGAAGGCGCTCCCTGCATCGCACAGCAGCACGCAGCTAAAGTTTTCAACGCGGATAAGACCTACTTTGTACTGAACGGGACCTCCTCATCGAACAAAGTGGTGCTTAACGCATTGCTCACCCCAGGCGATCTGGTGTTATTCGACCGCAACAACCACAAGTCAAACCACCACGGCGCGTTATTGCAGGCCGGGGCAACGCCGGTATATCTGGAAACCGCGCGTAACCCGTACGGCTTTATCGGCGGGATCGACGCGCACTGCTTTGAAGAAGGCTATCTACGTGAACAGGTGAGTGAAGTTGCGCCACAACGTTCGAAAGATGAGCGTCCGTTCCGTCTGGCCGTGATTCAGTTAGGTACCTACGACGGCACAATCTATAACGCCCGTCAGGTGGTGGATAAGATCGGTCATCTGTGCGACTACATCCTGTTTGACTCCGCGTGGGTTGGCTATGAGCAGTTTATTCCGATGATGGCCGATTGCTCTCCGCTGTTGCTGGATCTTAACGAAAATGACCCCGGCATTCTGGTCACCCAGTCAGTGCACAAACAACAGGCAGGCTTCTCTCAGACTTCGCAGATCCACAAAAAAGACAGCCATATTAAAGGCCAGTCTCGCTACGTGCCTCATAAACGAATGAATAACGCGTTCATGATGCACGCCTCCACCAGCCCGTTCTATCCGCTCTTTGCCGCACTGGACATCAACGCCAAAATGCATGAAGGCGTCAGCGGGCGCAACATGTGGATGGACTGCGTCGTCAACGGAATTGATACTCGTAAGTTGATCCTGGAAAACTGCCACCATATCCGCCCGTTCGTGCCGGAGATAGTAGAAGGTAAACCGTGGCAGGCTTATCCCACCGCTGAAATCGCCAGCGACCTGCGTTTCTTCCATTTTGTCCCCGGTGAACACTGGCATGCTTTTGAAGGGTATGCCGAACACCAGTACTTTGTGGATCCATGCAAATTGCTGCTCACCACTCCGGGTATTAATGCACGTAACGGCGAATACGATACCTTCGGCGTTCCGGCTACCATTCTGGCTAACTTCCTGCGCGAAAATGGTGTGGTGCCCGAAAAATGCGACCTCAACTCCATCCTGTTCCTGCTGACCCCCGCAGAAGATATGGCGAAGTTGCAGCAGCTTGTCGCCCTGCTGGTACGTTTCGAAAAACTGCTGGAAGCCGATGCCCCGCTAGCCGAGGTTCTGCCCTCGATCTACAAGCAGCATGAAGCCCGTTACGCCGGTTACACCCTGCGCCAGCTGTGCCAGGAGATGCACGATTTGTATGCGCGTCACAACGTGAAGCTGCTACAGAAAGAGATGTTCCGTAAGGCACATTTCCCGCGCGTCAGCATGAATCCCCAGGATGCCAACTATGCATATCTGCGTGGTGAAGTTGAACTGGTGCGTCTGCCGGACGCTGAAGGTCGCATCGCGGCAGAAGGCGCGCTGCCTTATCCTCCGGGCGTGCTGTGTGTGGTTCCGGGTGAAATCTGGGGCGGTTCAGTATTACGTTACTTCAGCGCACTGGAAGAAGGAATCAATTTGCTACCGGGTTTTGCGCCTGAACTCCAGGGTGTCTACATCGAAGAACACGACGGTCGTAAACAGGTGTGGTGCTACGTGATTAAGCAACAAAGCGCGCAACACGCTCTGTTGAAAGGGGAAATGTTATGAGCAAAGCCAAATCCAACAAAATGGGCGTCGTCCAGCTCACTATCCTGACCATGGTTAATATGATGGGATCCGGAATCATCATGTTGCCCACCAAGCTTGCGGAAGTCGGTACTATCTCGATCATCTCGTGGCTGGTGACTGCTGTCGGTTCAATGGCGCTGGCCTGGGCCTTCGCAAAATGCGGTATGTTCAGCCGTAAATCCGGTGGTATGGGTGGTTACGCTGAATACGCCTTTGGCAAATCCGGTAACTTTATGGCGAACTACACTTATGGCGTTTCGCTGTTAATCGCCAACGTGGCTATCGCCATCTCCGCCGTTGGCTACGGTACCGAGCTGTTTGGTGCCACACTGACACCGGTGCAGATTGGCCTGGCAACCATTGGTGTACTGTGGATCTGTACCGTGGCTAACTTTGGCGGGGCGCGCATTACCGGGCAGATCAGCAGCATCACCGTTTGGGGCGTCATTATTCCGGTTGTCGGTCTGTGTATCATCGGCTGGTTCTGGTTCAGTCCGACGCTGTACGCTAACTCCTGGAATCCACACCACGTCCCGTTCTTCACGGCTGTCGGCTCTTCCATTGCGATGACCTTGTGGGCTTTTCTGGGTCTGGAATCGGCCTGCGCCAACGCTGAAGTGGTAGACAATCCGGAACGCAACGTGCCCATCGCCGTATTGGGCGGTACGCTGGGCGCGGCGGTGATTTACATCATCTCCACCAACGTGATAGCCGGGATTGTGCCGAATATGGATCTGGCTAACTCTACAGCACCGTTCGGTTTAGCCTTCGCACAAATGTTCACCCCGGAAGTCGGTAAGGTGATCATGGCGCTGATGGTGATGTCCTGCTGCGGTTCACTGCTGGGCTGGCAGTTCACTATCGCTCAGGTATTCAAATCGTCGGCTGATGGGGGTTACTTCCCTAAAATCTTCTCCCGCGTGACTAAAGTAGACGCGCCGGTTCAGGGGATGCTGGCTATCGTGATCATCCAGAGTGGTTTATCGCTGATGACTATCAGCCCGTCACTGAACAGTCAGTTCAACGTGCTGGTCAACCTGGCGGTGGTAACGAACATCATTCCGTATATTCTGTCGATGGCCGCGCTGGTAATTATTCAAAAAATGGCGAATGTTCCGTCGTCAAAAGCGAAACCGGCAAACTTCGTGGCGTTTGTTGGCGCATTGTACAGCTTCTATGCGCTCTACTCCTCTGGCGAAGAAGCAATGCTTTATGGTTCGATCGTGACCTTCCTCGGCTGGACGCTGTATGGCCTGGTATCACCGCGTTTTGAACTGAAAAATAAGCATAGTTAAATCCTGGCATAAAAAAGCCCGGTAGCGCTAACGCTTACCGGGCCTACAAAACGCGTCAGTACAAACAAGACTTACGCGTTTTTCAGCACTTCGCTGACAATCTCAACGGCTTCTTTTTCGATCTGCTTGCGATGTTCTTCACCAAGGAAGCTCTCGCAGTAGATTTTATAGGCGTCTTCAGTACCTGACGGACGCGCAGCAAACCAGCCGTTGTCAGTCATCACCTTCAGACCGCCGATAGAAGCACCGTTACCCGGTGCCGCCGTCAGACGTGCCGTGATCGGGTCGCCCGCCAGCGTGCTGGCACTCACCATTTCCGGAGACAGCTTAGACAGCGCCGCTTTCTGCGCGGAGGTCGCGCTTGCCTGCAGGCGGTTGTAGCTTGGCGCGCCGAAGCGGGCTGCCAGTTCGTTGTAGTGCTCTTGCGGATTCTTACCAGTCACTGCGGTAATTTCTGCCGCCAGCAGGCACATGATGATGCCGTCTTTGTCGGTTGACCACGGTGTACCGTCAAAACGCAGGAAAGAAGCGCCCGCGCTCTCTTCACCACCAAAGCCAAAGCTGCCGTCAAACAGACCGTCAACGAACCACTTAAAGCCAACCGGAACTTCGACCAGTTTACGCCCTAAATCATTCACTACGCGGTCAATCATCGCCGAAGAGACCAGCGTCTTACCAACGGCAACGTCTTTGCCCCACTGCGGACGATGCTGGAACAGGTAGTTGATCGCCACTGCCAGGTAGTGGTTCGGATTCATCAGGCCCGCCGGGGTGACGATACCGTGACGGTCGTAGTCCGGATCGTTGGCAAAGGCCAGATCGAACTTGTCACGCAGCGCCAACAGTCCCGCCATCGCGCACTCGGAGGAGCAGTCCATACGGATTGCGCCATCTTTGTCGAGATGCATAAAGCGGAAAGTCTGATCAACGTGATCGTTAACGATAGTCAGGTTCAGGTTGTAGTGCTTGGCAATACGCTTCCAGTATTCGATACCGGAACCGCCAAGCGGATCGACGCCCAGCGTCAGGCCCGCTTTCTGGATCGCCGCCATGTCGACGATGTCGGCCAGTCCTTCAACAAACGGCTGAACCAGGTCCTGCTCTTTTACATGACCAGATGCCAGCGCAGCGTCCAGCGACATACGCTTCACGCCTTGCAGACCATCAGCCAGCAGAGCGTTAGCCCTGTCTTCCACCATTTTGGTGACGTTAGTATCTGCCGGACCACCGTTTGGCGGGTTGTATTTAATACCACCATCTTCCGGCGGGTTGTGGGATGGCGTGATCACAATGCCGTCAGCCAGCGGGCCGCCTTTTTTGTTGTGGACCAGGATAGCATTCGACACGGCAGGGGTTGGCGTAAAGCCGTTATTTTCCTGCACGATGACGTCCACGCCGTTCGCTGCCAGCACTTCCAGTACAGAGATAAAAGCCGGTTCAGACAGCGCGTGGGTATCCTTGCCCACGTAGCACGGGCCAGTGATCCCGTTTTTCGCACGTTCTTCAGCAATCGCCTGAGCGATAGCCAGAATATGCGGCTCGTTAAAACTATGACGACCTGCGCTGCCGCGATGTCCGGACGTACCGAACTTGACGGCGTGCTCAGCGTTCCCTGCCGTTGGTTTCAGTACATAGTACTGTGCCGTCAGTTGGGCGACGTTAATCAAATCACTCTGTTGCGCAGGTTGACCTGCACGGTTGTGGATTGCCATTGCCTGGTCCTTCTAATGCAAGGATTAAATTGTTCCGCAAACCTTTTCAATCAATTCCGCAGGGAATTGCATTGACTGCATGATGTGCTCAACCATGCTGCATTTACGGCCGGTATTGGTATTGGTGATCACCCAGTACGGCGTGCCTGGCACGTGTTTCGGTTTGGTTTGATTACCATTTTTCAGCAGCGTCTGTTCATCTGCTGCAAAATAAACACGCGTACGACCATGCAACGATTCCGTTGCTTCGGCGAACGCGTTTTGATCCAGTGAATAGAGTGTAGACAGCACCAGCATAAAGCGATTTACTGCTTTCTTCTGCTCCGCATATTCGTCGGACAGCAGCAGTTCACGCATCGCGCGCACTTTATCTTTTACGGGGTTAACCGGCTTCGCTTCCACGACAGCTTGCACAGCGCGGACTTCTTTTACTACCGGAGTGACAGGCTGTGATGCGGCGGAAAACTTCAACATACGCCGTAAAATGTCGGATGCGCTCTCGCCGATATGCTTGGTGTGGCTGGCAATATAGCTATAGAGTTCATCATCAACTTCAATCGTTTTCATCTTAATCCAGTGCAGTGTTTAGCTGAATACAAGTTGTTGGGGTCAACACGCTTAGTGTAAAGGCAAATCCCAACAGCGGATAGCGTCAAGCCTGGTGGCTGGCAAAACTCAGAGTAACCGTAGTTGTTGCAGCCATGTGGCAGAATGGTCAACATGATACCCTAACCCGTGAGTGTGAAAAAAAGAACTTTGCCATGAAATTGAATATCCGAGCGCAATCTGCGCAAAACCTGCACAATAATTCTCCCATCGTCCTGGTGCACGGCCTGTTTGGCAGTCTGGATAACCTGGGGATCCTGGCGCGCGATCTGGTGGCCGATCACGATATCATCCAGGTTGATATGCGAAATCATGGCCTCTCCCCGCGTTCACCTGTGATGAATTATCCGGCCATGGCGCAAGATCTGCTGGATACGCTGGACGATCAACAGATCGAAAAAGCGATCTTTATTGGTCACTCGATGGGGGGCAAAGCCGTCATGGCGTTAACCGCGTTGGCCCCGGAACGTGTCGAACGGTTGGTAGCCATCGACATTGCTCCCGTTGACTATCATGTTCGCCGTCACGATGAGATTTTTGCTGCCATTAACGCAGTAACTGACGCGCAGTCCTCTTCGCGTCAGCAGGCGGCGAGCGTCATGCGCCAGCATCTGCAAGAGGAAGGCGTGATCCAGTTTCTGCTCAAATCCTTCGTGGACGGCGAATGGCGCTTTAATGTTCCCGTGCTGTGGGAGCAATATCCTCATATTGTCGGCTGGGAGACCATCCCGGCGTGGGAACACCCGGCGCTGTTTATCCCCGGAGGCAACTCACCTTATGTAACCGAAGCGTATCGCGAACAGCTGCTGGCGCAATTCCCGCAGGCTCGGGCGCACGTTATTGCAGGCGCGGGCCATTGGGTGCATGCGGAAAAACCGGAGGCGGTACTGCGCGCCATCCGTCGTTATCTGAGCGAACAGGCTAACTGATTAAAAACTCAGCGTCTGCGCGTGATTACGCGCGTGGGCGTTGGCGTGTCTCCCCTGCTGATGTATTATGGCGGGCTATCCATCCGGGCAGACGCCTGGCTGATTGTTTCCCCGAAGTCACCAAGATCATGGCCAAAGAACAAACGGACCGTACGACATTAGATCTGTTCGCGCAGGAGCGTCGCCCGGGACGACCCAAAACTAATCCGCTCTCGCGTGATGAACAGTTACGTATTAACAAACGTAATCAGCTTAAACGCGATAAAGTTCGCGGGCTTAAGCGTGTCGAACTGAAACTGAACGCTGATGCTGTTGACGCTCTGAACGAGCTGGCCGAGGCGCGCAACATGAGTCGCAGTGAACTCATCGAAGAGATGCTGATGAACCAACTCAGCGCATTGCGCGGTCAGGCTTAGTCTGAATTTCTGCTCTAAATCATAAATCGTGTAGCACAGAGTGCAGTCCTGCGTGTTTGCTGTTTCCGCATGCCTGACTGTTCTGCTATGATTGCCCTTATCCGTGGGCAATGCGCCACCACCATTTCAATAAGTTTCAAGAGGTTATTTTACTCATGGCAATCACTGGCATCTTTTTCGGCAGCGACACCGGTAACACCGAAAACATCGCAAAAATGATTCAAAAACAGCTTGGTAAAGACGTTGCCGATGTACATGACATTGCAAAAAGCAGCAAAGAAGACCTCGAAGGGTATGACATTTTGCTGCTCGGCATTCCAACCTGGTACTACGGTGAAGCGCAGTGTGACTGGGACGATTTCTTCCCTACCCTCGAAGACATTGATTTTAACGGCAAACTGGTTGCATTGTTCGGCTGCGGCGACCAGGAAGATTACGCAGAATATTTCTGCGATGCGTTGGGTACAATTCGCGACATCATCGAACCGCGCGGCGCAACCATCGTCGGTCACTGGCCAACGGCGGGTTATCACTTTGAAGCATCCAAAGGCCTGGCTGACGACGACCACTTTGTGGGTCTGGCCATTGATGAAGATCGCCAGCCTGAATTGACCGCCGAACGCGTAGAAAAATGGGTTAAGCAGATCTCTGAGGAGCTGCACCTCGACGAAATCATCAATGCCTGATTTTGTGTGGCGCAGATTTCCATCTGCGCCACATCAATAGATAAAACCAATCAAAATAATTGCTACAAATTTGTAACTTTTTCGTCTGACCCTGTACAATGGCCGGATGCCAATCGGGTATTGCACAGTGTGTTTGTCGGCGATACCACGTTTTGATTAACAATATATGCCAGAGACTTGCAGTTTTCATTTAGCCATGGCAGTTCTATAATGAATCGCATTATCTCAAGTGCAATTTCTGTCACTTCTGTTAATGAAGTGAATCGTTTAGCTACAGGACAGATTCCGCATGACTGACAACAATACCGCATTAAAGAAGGCTGGCCTGAAAGTAACGCTTCCTCGTTTAAAAATTCTGGAAGTTCTTCAGGAACCGGATAACCATCACGTCAGTGCGGAAGACTTATACAAACGTCTGATCGATATGGGTGAAGAAATTGGTCTGGCGACCGTGTATCGCGTGCTGAACCAGTTTGATGATGCCGGTATCGTGACCCGCCATAATTTTGAAGGTGGTAAATCCGTCTTCGAACTGACTCAACAGCATCATCACGATCACCTCATCTGCCTCGACTGCGGCAAAGTGGTCGAGTTCAGCGATGATTCCATCGAGGCGCGCCAGCGTGAGATTGCGGCTAAACATGGTATTCGTTTAACCAACCATAGCCTCTATCTTTACGGTCACTGCGCCGAAGGCGATTGCCGCGAAGATGAGCATGCTCACGACGGTAAATAATGTGATGCTTTCTGAAAAGCCAACCATTCGGTTGGCTTTTTTTATGGGCGTTATCACCCCTTTTCCCCTTCCCTCCACTCCTGTGTTGCTTTAATGTAAAATCAATAGTCCCTTCCCGGAGAGTCGAAATGGAACTTCGCCAGCTACGCTATTTTGTTCGCATTGTAGAAACCGGCAGCATGGGTAGCGCGGCGCTCGATCTCAATATTGGGGTTTCGGCACTCAGCCAGCAAATGTCCCGCCTGGAAAACGAACTCGCTATTCGCCTGCTGCAGCGCACCTCGCGTGGCGTGACGCCCACCAGCGCCGGACTGGCTTTTTACTCCCAGGCGCAGCTGGCGCTCCGCCACGCAGACGATGCAATCCTCGCCGCGCGAGAGTCCCGGCTTTCCGGGCACGTCAGCGTCGGTATGGCCCCCAGTACCGCTTCCGTTCTCGGCATGCCTTTTATTAACGCCATGCGGGAAAGCTATAGTGATGTCCGCCTGCATGTGGTGGAAAGCCTCTCTGGCAACCTGGAACGGATGATTAATACCCGCCAGATTGATCTGGCCGTGGTATTTCAGAAAGAAAAGATCGTGCGCTGGAGCGCCAGACCGATTCTCGAAGAGCGCCTGTTTTTGATTGGGACTCATGCCTTACTGGCTGATATTGCCGATGACAATATTGCGCCAGCCCAGTTGGCAAGTATCCCATTGATAATGCCCAGCCCAGGCCACGGTCTGCGCGGCAGGCTGGAAGCAATTTGTCAGGAACACGCGCTGCGCATTGAGATCGCCACAGAAATTGATGGTCTGGCGCTGCTAATGCGCGCCGTTCGCAGTGGAATCGGCGCTACTCTCCAGCCCGGCGCGGCGATTTCCCATCTCGATAAAGAGACGTTAAGAGTGATCGGCGTCCATAATCCAATACTGAGTCGCCCCAACTTTCTGGTCAGCCTTTCTGATGATGAGCTCACCCCCGCGGGCCTCGCCGCCCGCGTCGTACTAACGAAAGTGATGCATCAACTGGTGGAAGCAGGAAGCTGGCCAGGCGCCATCCTTTACAATAACTAAAGCCCTCTTTAGCACTTCGTCATAGCGCCCGCACAAGCTGTGCGTATACATTTCAATTACAAATTTAACAATTAGTTAAATGGTAATGGAGTATACGATGGTTGATGTTCTGGTGATCGGCGGTGGCAATGCCGCGTTATGTGCTGCCCTAACCGCCCGGGAGCAAGGAGCTTCGGTACTCCTGCTCGAAGCGGCTCCGCGGGAATGGCGCGGGGGAAATTCTCAACACACGCGTAATCTGCGCTGTATGCATGACGCGCCGCAGGATGTACTGGTGGAAAGCTATCCTGAAGAGGAGTTCTGGCAGGATCTGCGGCGCGTCACCGAGGGAAATACTAACGAAGCCCTGGCGCGTCTGGTGATCCGCACCTCTTCACAATGCCGCGACTGGATGCGCCAACACGGCGTTAATTTTCAACCTCCTCTCTCCGGTGCTTTACACGTAGCGCGAACCAACGCCTTTTTTATGGGGGGCGGGAAAGCCCTCGTGAATGCCTATTATCGCAGCGCAGAAAAGTTAGGCGTGCAAATCCGCTATAACACACCGGTGCAGGCGCTTGAACTGCATAACGGTGAGTTTGTGGCAGCGCTGGCAGGCGAAGAGCGCATAACCGCTAAGTCCTGCGTGCTTGCCGCTGGCGGATTTGAGTCAAACCGCGAATGGCTGCGCGAAGCCTGGGGAGAGAACGCCCGCGGCGAGTGGCCTGCGGATAACTTCCTGATTCGCGGCACGCGCTTTAATCAGGGCGTACTGCTTAAATTTATGATGGATGCCGGGGCGGACATCATCGGCGAACCCTCCCAGTCACACTGCGTCGCCATTGATGCCAGAGCGCCATTATATGACGGCGGGATTTGCACCCGCGTGGACTGCGTTTCACTCGGCATAGTAGTCAACCGTGACGCAGAACGTTTTTATGATGAAGGCGAAGATTTCTGGCCCAAACGCTACGCCATCTGGGGACGCCTGGTCGCCCAACAGCCAGGACAGATTGGCTATTCCATTATCGACAGTAAAGCCATCGGCCACTTTATGCCACCGGTATTCCCCGGCGCACAGGCGAATACGCTGGCGGAGTTGGCGCATCAGTTGGGGCTGGATGCCGAACGCTTTACCCACACCGTGACGGCGTACAACAACGCCTGCCAGCCAGGTCAGTTCGACCATACCGTCCTGGACAACTGCACGACGAAGAAGTTAACCCCCGCGAAAACACACTGGGCGCGACCGCTGGACCAGCCACCTTACTACGGCTATGCCCTGCGGCCAGGGATCACCTTCACCTATCTTGGGTTAAAAGTGAACGAACGCGCTGCCGTACACTTTGCCGGGCAACCAAGCCGCAACCTGTTCGTCGCCGGAGAGATGATGGCGGGCAACGTGTTGGGCAAGGGTTACACCGCTGGCGTGGGCATGTCGATCGGGACAACCTTTGGCCGCATTGCCGGAAAAGAAGCCGCGCTGGCAGCACGAAAGGAGGCACGTCATGAAGCAGCTTGAGAAACTGATCATCGAAGCACAAATTATCACCGAGCCGGAAGCAGAAGTTGAACGTGTGATGCAGGTCTGTAACGCCTGCCGCTATTGTGAAGGTTTTTGCGCCGTGTTCCCGGCAATGACTCAGCGCCTGGAATTCGGTAAAGCGGATATCAATTATCTGGCTAACTTGTGCCATAACTGCGGCGCCTGCCTGCACGCGTGTCAGTATGCCCCACCTCATGAATTTGCCATCAACGTACCGAAGGCGATGGCGGAAGTGCGGCTCGAAACCTATCAGCACTACGCGCAACCCGCCGCCTTTGGCGCGCTTTATCGTCGCGCAGGCATCACTGTGACGCTGGCGCTGGTTTTCGGTCTGATCCTGTTTTTACTCCTCGCCATGAGTTTAAAGGGCTCGTTATTCCATCCTCCGCTGGCCGGGGATTTTTATCAGATTTTCCCGCATAACCTGCTCGCATGGATGTTTGGTTCGGTATTTATTCTGGCGATAGGTCTGCTGATGGCGGGCGTTCTGCGCTTCTGGCGCGAAATCTCTCCGGGTGTGCCGCGTTCCGCCGAAATTGCTGAAGCCTCACACAATGCGCTGACGCTGAAGTATCTCGATGGTGGGCATGGCAAAGGTTGTAACGAAGCAGATGATGCCTTCACCCTGATGCGCCGCCGTTTCCATCACTTCACCTTCTACGGTTTTATGCTCTGCTTTGCCGCCACCGTGGTGGCAACGGGCTATCACTACTTTGCAGGTATAGAAGCGCCCTATCCGTTCTTCAGCGTTCCGGTAATGCTGGGCACGTTGGGCGGCATTTGCCTGGTTGTCGGCCCGGCTGGCTTGCTATGGCTCAATTTTAAGCGCTCACCGCTGCATGGCGACGCACGGCAAAAACCGATGGATCGCGGTTTTATTTTGCTGCTGCTCCTGACCAGTCTGACCGGTTTAGCGCTGCTGGCGGGAAGAGACACGTCCTGGATGGCTATTTTGCTCGCCATTCACCTCGGCGTGGTCATGGCGCTCTTTCTGACCATTCCTTATGGAAAATTTGCCCACGGATTTTACCGCTGCGCAGCCTTACTCAAGTGGGCGATTGAGAAACGGCGCGGCAAACAGGCGGGGGTCGCAGGCGACTAACCCGCAAACTCTTACCTCTATAAATATTATGATAAGACAGTGGAGCAAACCCAATGACACAACAACCATCGCGCGCCGGAACTTTCGGCGCAATACTGCGGGTAACCAGCGGTAATTTCCTCGAACAGTTTGACTTTTTTCTGTTCGGTTTTTACGCCACCTATATCGCAAAGACCTTCTTTCCTGCAGAGAGTGAATTTGCCGGGCTAATGTTAACTTTCGCCGTGTTTGGTTCAGGTTTCTTAATGCGGCCTGTTGGCGCAATTGTGCTGGGTGCTTATATCGACAGAATTGGTCGCCGTAAAGGACTGATGGTGACGCTAGCGATTATGGGCTGCGGTACCCTGCTGATTGCCCTGGTACCCGGTTATCACAGTATTGGTCTGCTGGCCCCTGTCCTGGTATTACTCGGCCGATTATTACAGGGCTTTTCTGCAGGGGTGGAACTGGGCGGCGTCTCGGTTTATCTTTCTGAAATCGCCACCCCTGGCAATAAAGGCTTCTACACCAGCTGGCAGTCCGCCAGTCAACAGGTCGCCATTGTGGTGGCGGCTCTGATTGGTTACGGCCTGAACGCCACCCTGGGACACGATGAGATCTCTGAATGGGGCTGGCGTATTCCATTCTTTATTGGTTGCATGATTATTCCTTTGATCTTTGTGCTCCGCCGCTCGCTTCAGGAAACAGACGCCTTTTTACAACGCACACACCGTCCCGACACCAGGGAAATTTTTACTACCATCATCAAAAACTGGCGTCTCATCGCTGCAGGTACGCTGCTGGTGGCGATGACCACAACGACGTTCTACTTTATTACCGTCTACACACCGACCTACGGTAGGGCTGTACTTCACCTGAGCGCTCGCGACAGCCTGATCGTCACCATGCTGGTCGGTATTTCTAATTTTATCTGGCTGCCGATTGGCGGGGCGATTTCTGACCGAATTGGTCGTCGTCCGGTGTTGATGGGGATTACCATCCTTGCACTGATCACCACCTGGCCGGTTATGCACTGGCTCACCGCCGCGCCAGATTTCACGCGCATGACGCTGGTTCTGCTTTGGTTCTCGTTCTTTTTTGGTATGTACAACGGGGCAATGGTCGCCGCACTCACCGAGGTGATGCCTGTCTATGTGCGTACGGTGGGCTTTTCACTGGCATTCAGTCTTGCCACGGCGATTTTTGGCGGCCTTACTCCAGTCATCTCCACAGCGCTGGTCCAGCTAACCGGGGATAAAAGCTCACCGGGGTGGTGGCTGATGTGTGCGGCACTTTGCGGGCTCGCCGCCACGGCAATGCTGTTTGTCCGGCTGAGTCGGAGTTATCAACCGGTGGAATATAAACCCTGAAATGCAAACGGGCGGAAAACTCTCCGCCCGTTGTCTGTTTCATTTTTCAATTTACTGCGCAGTATTCTTGCTACGAATTTCCTGCCAGACCTTGTCACAATCAGCATTAACGGACTGACCATTACCCGTGCGCGTAGCCTGGATGCATTGCTGATAATCCAGTACGCGTACGCTTTCTTCATTGGCAAACTGCTGATGCTGCTTTTCTTTCTTCAGCACATTCAACACGCTTTGGCAGGCTTCGATTTTCTCCGGCGATCCTTGCGCGGTAGTAATGCACGCGCTGTAGGCTTCTTTCAGACGACTGTCTTCTTTTGGTGCCGGGGATTGCGCGCAAGCCACCAGCCCGGATGCCATAACAGCGATGAGTATCAGTTTTTTCATAGCACTTTCCTCAACGATGCGGCAGGCGCCCGGCCTGCCGCTGTTGGCATTAGAAGATGGTGAACGGAGCAATAACGATGAATTTCACGTCGCGCTCATCCTGGAAGATGTTGCCGTAACCACCGCCCCAGCTCGGAATGTCTGAATGGTTGTCGTACTGGGTGAAGTGCAGTTTAAACATGGTGCCCTTCGCACGCCCCTCTTGCAGGGTATAGACCGCATCCAGGCTGTAAGAAGATTCTTCGATAGTCCGGTTTTTGTCGTAGTACGCATCCGGATTGATCTGCCAGGTTGATGGCTTGGCATCCCATGCGTAAACGTAGGACGCGCCAACTGCCCAGCCCGGCAAATTCCAGTTCTTCAGGTCATACATCGCGCCGAAGAAGACAGCCTTTTCGCCGTTGGCGTTGAAGTCGGAACGGTTATCCCACCAGATATCCAGGCGACCGTTTGATGAGGCGTAGGTCGGGGTCATACGCTGCAGGAAGTACCCCTGCTGCCCGTCCGCTTTAACCCAGGTCCCTTCCAGACGCAGGTCAACCACTTCCGCCACTTTGTAGCCAAAGGTCAGCGCCTGGAGCCAGGCCGTACCGTCATAAATATCGTTCACGGTGCGATCATCAACTTTGTCGCGCGCGCCGTAGAATTGGTAGCTGGTGGTAAACGGGTTACCGCCTAAATCGAATTTATAGCTGGCTTTTGCGAAGTACTGATCGACGTAGCCTTCAGACTGACCAAATGCGGCTTCCAGCAACAGGTTATTTTTGAAGTCATATTTCGCGCCGATTGAGTGCAGATAATCTACGCTGGTCTTTTTATCAGCCTGATAGAATTTATCGACTTCAGTGTGCCATGGTGCTTTATATTCGTTGGCCCACATATAGGAGAAGCTCAGTGCACCAGCATCACCATAGTCGAAGTTGGCTCCGGCTTCAGCACCCTGATAGGTACCTGGCATAAAGCTCCAGTGCGGAGCCAACAGAGTCTGTCCGGTTGGTTGAATGTAACCAGCGCGCGCCCAGGTTGGGCCGAATTTAAATTTGGCTGCTGCTTTATAAAGGCTAATTCCGCTCTTATCGCCGGAGTAATCTTCATCATAGCCTTTATTTTTTGACGAGAATGCAATTTCGTTTGGATGGCCGCTTTCGCTACTTTCGTTCATTTCAATAGCGGTAAACGCTGCGATATCAATACCAAACATATCAGCCGCATAACCGGACTGGAAGTCGAGGTTAGCGTTCCAGGTGGAGTGAGAAAGGTTGGTTTTATATTTGTCGTGATCGGTCACATCTTTACGGTCACGCTCACGCTGCCAGTAATAGATGCCGCCGGTTAAGGTTGAGTCATCAATAAATCCTTCGGCGTGTACCTGGGGAGCGACAACGAAACCCGACATTGCTGTGATACCGGCGATAGCCAGCGCCAGCGTACTACGTTTGCCACTAAACGTACGCATATGTTAATCCTCTTTGACGTATAACCCTTCGTTTTTCAAGCTGCATCGGTGTTGGCTTTACTCGGCCTTTGGCCTCGCCCCTTCGGGGACAGCGCACGCGCTGCGTCTCCGCCTTGATGCAACTCGAAATCCATTGGGTATAAAATGCTGCCGACAAAAGCGGACAGCGAAAAAACAAAAATTAAAAAAGTAGCGCTGAGAAAACCTCAGTGACTACAATGAATAGACTATTTTTCGCGACGCGAATTATCAATCTCTTTCTGTAACGAGTATGTAATAGTATGAGCAACCGCACATATTTTCTTGTTTTCTGTTACATTTTGCTTTGGGAGTAAAAAAATTCACAAAAACAATAAAAAACACTTTATATACATATAGATATCTCCAATTTTATTATTATATATATAATTCCACCCCTAATAATTGTCTTTGCATTCGCAAAACAAATTAATTCTCGAGCGTCATTAATTCGCTCTGCAAACAGAACGTTTGAACTTCTGAATTCACTCTCCGTCGTTGATGTGATCGTCCTCGGATTTTCCACACAAATACACTCACTTTATAAGGTTTTTATTGACAGCTACCGGGTGTCCCATTATTCAAAGATGCAGGTTATACGTATAAGTTGATAAATAAATGACAAAACGCATCACGCAGAAAGACGTCGCGGCCCTGGCTGGCGTTTCACAGGCAGTGGTATCCGTGGTACTCACCAAAGGAAATCACACCTATCCACAGGAGACAGTGAGCCGGGTTGAGCAAGCGGCTAATCAGCTGGGATATATACCGAACCGTTTTGCACAAGCGCTGAAAACCAATAAAACCATGTCGATCGCCTGCATCGTGCCGGATATCGCCAACCCTTTTTATGCCTCACTCGTCCGTGGCGTTCAGTCGGTGACGGATAGGTATCACTACGATGCGATCGTGGCCAGCACCGATGGATTACGGGAAAGAGAGCTGCATTTTTTGCGCTGGTCAGCGCAGGGGCGGGTCGACGCCGTGGTAGGGACATTTTTTAACGTCGGGATGAAAGATTTTGCCCCGTATCTTCAGGCAGGGATCCCGATTGCACGAATTGAAGCCAGAATGAAAAAAAACGGCCCGCTACCGCTGCATAATGTTTATATCGACAACGCCGCTGCCGCGCGCAGTGCCGTCGAATATCTGCTGGCACAGGGGCACCGAAATATCACGATGATCGCCAGCGCTGGCGGTCCTGAGCCTGCCAGAGTGGAAGGATATCGCCAGGCGATGACCCAGGCCGGCCGCCTTCCGCGCATCAAAATTCTGCCAGGTTTTAACGAACAGAGCGGCTATCAGATCGCGATGCAGCTGATTAATGACGGCACGCTCCCGGATGCGATTTTCGCCGCCAACGATTTAATGGCTATCGGCGTGATGCGTGCCGCAAGGGAGAAAGGCATCACTATCCCGGAGCAGCTTGCGGTGATGGGTTTCGATGATATTCCCGCCGCCGGGCTGGTGACCCCTCCCCTGACCACTATCGCCCAGTACCCGGAGCAGCTTGGGCAAAAAGCGGCCGCCCTCCTCCTGGCGCAAACTGATATCACCACACCGCTCCATGGCAGCACCACAGAAATGCCCTGGGGCCTGGTAAAAAGAGAATCCGCCTGAACGGCTGATAAAACACCACACAAGGATCAAACAGATGGATTTGCCTTCAGATTATGAGTCGCGCGTTTATGCAGGGGTGTTAGGGAAATTAATCGGCGTCTACCTTGGCCGCCCTTTCGAAGGGTGGACCTACGAAAAAATTATGCAGGAGCTGGGGCCGATCCAGTATTACGTCCACGAAAAATTTAACCGTCCGCTGGTTGTCACCGACGATGATGTCGCCGGAACCTTTACCTTTATCCGCGCACTGGAAGATTATGCCCTGCCGCCGGATCTGAGCGCGGAACAGATGGGGCACTGCTGGCTTAATTACATCATTGATAAGCGCACCATTCTCTGGTGGGGCGGCAACGGTAATTCGACGGAACACACCGCCTGGCTGAATCTCAAAAAAGGCATTCCGGCTCCGCTAAGCGGAGCCATTGCGACCAACGGGAAAACGATTGCCGAACAGATTGGCGCACAAATCTTTATTGATAGCTGGGCGCTTGTCGCACCGGGACAACCCCGTCTGGCGGCAGGACTTGCCAAAAATGCCGCCAGCGTGAGCCATGACGGTGAAGCGGTGTATGCCGCTATGCTCTGGGCGGCGATGGAATCACAGGCCTTTATTTGCCAGGAGATCGAACAGCTTATTGACGTTGGACTATCCGTGATCCCGGCAGAGTCGCAAATAGCCCAGCTGGTTGGCGATATCCGTCGCTGGCGACGGGAAGATAACGACTGGCAGACGACCCGCCAGCGAATCGACGACAACTATGGCTATCACAAATATCCCAGCAATTGCCACATCATTCCTAATCATGCGCTGATGATTATGGCGATCCTTTACGCGCCGGACGACTTCCAGCAGGCCCAGTGCATTGTCAATACGTCAGGATGGGACACCGACTGCAATGCGGGGAATGTCGGCTGTCTGTCCGGCATTATGCTGGGACTCCAAGGTATTGACGCAGGCCCGGACTGGCGTGGGCCGCTGGCGGACAGAATGCTGATCTCCTCAGCCGACGGGGGGTTCTCCATAAACAACGCCGTGCGGATCACCGATTATCTGGTCGGGCTGGGACACCAGATTGCCGGTCTGCCGCGTCCTGAAGCCAAAAAATCCGGCGCGCAGTACCATTTCTCACTACCGGGCAGCGTGCAGGGTTTCCGCTGGCTTAATGAAGAAAATGCGGCCGCGGTTGAGGTTAAGAATGAGGTGCACCTGGGGCGGCAGATGTTGAGTCTGCACTATCGCCATCTTGCGCCCGGGCTTCACGCCAGCGTGACCACGCAAACCTTTACCCCGCCTGAAATCGTGGAAATGCGCAGCTACGATTTAATGGCTACCCCACTTATCTACCCAGGCCAGCGTCTTCAGGCCACCCTGATTGCGCCACCGGATAACACATCCGCGTTAAACGTGCGGCTCTGCTACCGGGTTTATGATGACAACAATCAGCTGACGCCCCAGTACGGCGACGCGCAGAGTATAGCCCCGGGTGAATCGCTAACGCTGGCGTTGGATCTCCCGGACTGCCAGGGCCAACCAATCGGCGAGATTGGCGTAACAATCAGCACCGATGCCCGCGTTGCCCGCGGTCGCCTGCTCATCGACAGTATGCGCTGGGACGGCGCACCTGAGCTGACCCTGCGTAAACCCACAGGGGAAACTAATTTCTGGTGGCGAGCCTGGGTAAACGGCGTGGATCTCTTTTCACGCCACTATCCCACCAGCTTTCGCATCTCCAAAGAGTACGACGAGGGATTAATTATTCACGGAACGCGGCAGTGGGATAACTACCGCGTTCAGAGTGACATTACGCTGCATTCAGGGGAGTACGGCGGTCTGGCTTTTCGGGTGCAGGGGATGAGGCGCTATTACGCCGCGCGCATCCTGCGCGACGGGAAATTACAGATCGTCCGCGTGCGCGACACCAGCACCAAAGTTCTGGCAGAAGCGGCGTTTTCCGACGTGTACGAGCGCCCTGTGTCGTTCGATATCAGCGTCAACGGGCAGATTATCTCCGCGACCGTTGACGGTAAAACGCTGCACGTGGAGGACGCTGAACACGAAGCCTTGATGGATGGCGGGATCGGTTTACTGATTTGTGCGGGTGCGCTGTCGACGGACGCTATCCATATCAGCGCCAGTTGTTAATTAACGGAAATGGACGACAACAAAGGATTAAAAATGAACATATCAAAAACAATGCTGGCGCTGGTAACCGCCGTTTTGCTTTCAGGCTGTGAGGATAAACCGCAGCAGGTGGCCATCGAATTTATGCACTCCGCCGTTGAGCAGGAGCGCCAGACCGTCATTGCCGGGATCATCAACCGCTTTCAGCAAGAGAATCCGGATATTATTGTGAAGCAGGTTCCCGTCGAAGAGGATGCCTATAATACCAAAATCATTACCCTTGCCCGCTCAGGATCACTGCCGGAGGTCGTCGAGGTCAGCCATGACTATGCCAAAGTCATGGATAAAGAGCAGCTTATCGACCACAAAGCGGTGAAAACGCTGATCGACAGGCAAGGTGAAAGCGCCTTCTACGACGGTGTGCTGCGCATTGTTCGCACCGAAGACGGAACGGCCTATACCGGCGTGCCGATCAGCGCCTGGCTGCAGGGAGTCTGGTATCGTAAATCGGTACTGGCTAAAGCGGGAATCGACGAACCCAAAAACTGGACGCAGCTGCTGGAAGCGGCACGCAGGCTGACCGACAGCGCCAGTAAAAAATATGGCATCGCGCTGCCGACGGCTGAAAGCGTCATGAGCGAACAAACCTTCTCCCAGTTCGCACTTTCAAACGGTGCCAATGTGTTCAACGCAAACGGCGACATCACGGTTAACTCAGCGGAAATGCAGGCCTCGCTGAACTATTATCGCGAACTGGCCCGCTATACCATGCCTGGCTCGAACAACGTAACAGAGATCAAAGACGCCTTTATGAACGGCACCGCGCCGATGGCGGTCTATTCGACCTACATCCTGCCAGCGATTTATCAGGATGGTTCACTGGCGGATTTAGGCTTTGTCGTGCCGAGCGAAAAATCACCTGCCGTATTTGGCGTTATCACATCATTAACGCTCACGACCGGTCAGACTGAGGCAGAGACGAAAGCCGCCGAAAAATTTGTCAGCTTTATGGGACAGGCGCAGAACGCGGCTGACTGGGTATTGATGTCGCCGGGGGCGATGCTGCCGGTGACGAAGGCCGCCGCGCAAAACGTCAGCTGGAAGGACAACCCTGCCGTCAAAGTCTTTGGAACTCTCCCTGAACAGCTGATTGCCCAGTACCCGAATATGCAGGTCTTTGGATCGGTCGGCGAGAAGAACTTTACGCGGATGGGGGATATTACCGGCTCGATGATCCTCAGTGAAATGGTCAATCAGGCGACGGTGGGTAAGCAGGAGACATCGGTGGTGCTGGAAAGCAGCCAGCAGCGGGTTCAGGCGTTAATGCAGCATAAGTAAAACAGAAAAATCCGCCTCAAACGTCGCATTGGCGGCGTTTGAGGCAGTGTGGCAGGAATTACTCGCCGACTTTAGCCCACGTATCACGCAGACCTACAGTGCGGTTAAATACCAGCTTGTCAGCCGTTGCATAGCGGCTGTCGAGGCAGAAATACCCTTCACGCTCAAACTGGAACGCTTTACCTGCAATCGCAGCCTGCAGTGACGGCTCACCGTAGCCCTGCTTAATGACCAGCGATTCCGGGTTGATAACGGACAGGAAGTCTTCCGCCGCACCTGGGTTTGGCACGCTAAACAGACGATCGTACAAACGGATTTCAATCGGCAGCGCATGGGACGCGCTCACCCAGTGAATAACACCTTTTACTTTACGACCATCAGCCGGATCTTTGCTCAGGGTGTCGGCATCGTAGGTGCAGAAAATGGTGGTGATATTCCCTTCTGCATCTTTCTCTACACGTTCAGCCTTGATCACGTAAGCATTACGCAGACGTACTTCTTTGCCCATCACCAGACGCTTGTACTGCTTGTTCGCTTCTTCGCGGAAGTCTGCGCGATCGATCCAAATTTCACCGCTAAACGGCACTTCACGGCTGCCCATTTCCGGTTTATTCGGATGGTTAGGCATGGTAACCAACTCGCTTTCGCCCTGCGGGTAGTTTTCGATAACCAGTTTCACCGGATCGATAACTGCCATCGCGCGCGGGGCGTTTTCGTTCAGATCTTCGCGAATGCAGGACTCCAGAGAAGCAATCTCAATGGTGTTATCCTGCTTGGTCACGCCAATGCGTTTGCAGAACTCACGAATAGCGGCAGCAGTATAACCACGACGACGCAGGCCAGAAATCGTCGGCATACGCGGATCGTCCCAGCCTTCAACGTGCTTGTCGGTCACCAGCAGGTTCAGCTTGCGTTTGGACATCACGGTGTATTCCAGATTCAGGCGCGAGAATTCGTACTGACGCGGGTGAACCGGAATGGTGATGTTGTCCAGCACCCAGTCGTACAAACGACGGTTATCCTGGAACTCCAGCGTACACAGTGAATGCGTAATGCCTTCCAGCGCATCGCTGATGCAGTGGGTAAAATCGTACATCGGGTAGATGCACCACTTGTTGCCGGTCTGGTGGTGTTCGGCGAACTTAATACGGTACAGCACCGGATCGCGCATCACGATAAACGGCGAAGCCATATCGATTTTCGCGCGCAGGCAGGCTTTACCTTCTTCAAAACCACCGGTACGCATTTTTTCGAACAGTGCCAGGTTCTCTTCGACGCTACGATCGCGGAACGGGCTGTTTTTACCTGGCTGCGTCAGAGTGCCGCGGTATTCGCGGATCTCCTCCGCTGACAGTTCATCAACGTACGCCAGGCCTTTATTAATAAGCTCTACCGCATAGGCGTGAAGCTGATCGAAGTAATCCGAAGAGTAGCGAATATCGCCAGTCCAGTGGAAACCTAACCATTCAACGTCGTTTTTAATCGACTCAACGTACTCGATATCTTCTTTAACCGGGTTCGTATCATCAAAACGCAGGTTGCACTGGCCCTGGTAATCTTGCGCAATGCCAAAGTTCAGACAAATGGATTTCGCGTGGCCAATGTGCAGATAGCCATTTGGCTCCGGCGGAAAACGTGTATGGATAGTGGTGTGCTTACCACTGGCCAGATCTTCATCGATGATCTGACGAATAAAGTTACTCGGGCGGGCTTCAGCCTCACTCATCGTGGATTCCTCAAAGCGTAAACAACGTATAACGGAACATGATCTTATAAGCGACGTCAGGAGACAACTATTTGTTGCACAAAAAAGGTGTTTCAACAGGATATATGTGGATATTTGCTGCAAAAAAAAGCGGCGGAGGAATATCCCCCGCCGCTTAAGGCACTTAACTCACTTTACTCAGGAGCAGTTATTTACCTTTAATCTCATACAGTGGTGTTTGACCAGCAACCACATGACCTTCGGCTTTAATGACCAGAGCACCGAAATCATCGCTGTTGCTGCACACAACCGGGCTAATCATGGAACGTGCGTTGGCGTTCAGGAACTCCAGATCCATTTCCAGAATCGGTTGACCTGCAGTCACTTCCGCACCTTCTTCAACCAGACGCTTAAAGCCTTTACCTTCCAGCGCTACTGTATCGATACCCATGTGGACCACGATTTCCGCGCCTTTAACGGTTTCCAGACAGAACGCATGGTTAGTGTTGAAGATTTTCACGATGGTACCGGCAGCCGGAGCAACCACGATTTTATCCGTTGGCTTCACCGCCACACCGTCGCCTACAGCTTTGCTGGCGAAGGCTTCATCAGGTACCTGCTCCAGCGCAACCACGTCACCGGTAATCGGAGAAACTAAAGTTTCAACGGTTACAGCGTTCGCTACAGCTTGCGGTTTAGCAACCGGAGCCGCTGCTGCTGGCGCACTTTCACCAGACGCTGCAGCCACCGGGCCACGCGCGACAACTTTCTTCATTTCGTCGCCGATAGATTCGGCCTTCGCACCCACGATGACCTGGATAGTTTGCTTGTTCAGCTTAACCACTCCAGATGCGCCTAAACGTTTACACATCGCATCATTTACGCGACCGGAGTCGGCAACGGTCAGACGCAGACGAGTGATACAGGCATCAATCGCTTTCAGGTTATCGGTACCGCCAACTGCTGCAATGTAGTTGGTTGCCAGTTGAGCCAGACCTTCTTCAGTGTTGCTGTTCGCTTCTTCAGTAACGATATCGTCTTCTTTATCTTCACGGCCCGGCGTTTTCAGGTTAAACATACGAATAACCGCGCTGAACAACACAAAGTAAATGACGAAGAACACCAGGCCCATCACGACCAGCATCCAGACGTTCTGACTCGCCGCCGGCAGGTTGTACATCAACACGTAGTCGATAGCACCTGCGGAGAAGGAGAAGCCCGCGTGGATCCCCAGCAGTGTTGCAACGAACAGGCTGATACCCGTTAACAGTGCGTGCAGGAGGTACAGCAATGGCGCCAGGAACATGAACAGGAATTCCAGCGGCTCGGTAACACCGGTCAGGAACGCGGTGATCGCAACGGACAACAGCATACCGCCAACCATCGGACGACGTGCTTTCGGAGCGGCGAAGTACATTGCCAGCGCCGCACCCGGCAGACCAAACATCATGATCGGGAAGAAGCCAGACATGAACATACCCGCAGTGCCGTCACCCGCGTAGAAGCGGTTGATGTCACCGTGGAATACGGTACCTACAGCGTTAGTGAATTCACCAATCTGGAACCAGGCGATGGTGTTCAGCACCTGATGCAGACCGGTTGGGATCAGCAGACGGTTGATGAAACCAAAGATACCGGAACCCAGCGCGCCAGCGCCCACGATCCACTCACCTCCCGCATGGATGGCGTTCTGCACCGGCGGCCACACGTAGCCGAAGATAGCAGCCAGCACCAGACAGAAGAAGCCAGTGGCGATCGGCACGAAGCGTTTGCCGCCAAAGAAGCTCAGGAAGTCAGGTAGTTTGATACCAGACCAACGGTTATATACCGCACCGCCGACCAGACCAGTGATGATACCTGCCAGCACGCCCATGTTGATGGCCGGGTTAATGGTAACCATTGCTTTGGTCAATATGAAATAACCGACCGCACCCGCCAGCGCTGCAGCACCCGCGCTGTCTTTTGACCAGCTGGAAGCCACACCGATAGCGAAAATTAACGCCAGGTTATCAAAGATGGCCCCACCCGCTTGCGCGATGAAGGGTACGTTAAGTAAATCTGGTTGGCCGAATCGCAGCAGCAGTGCCGCGACTGGCAGCACAGCGATGGGGAGCTGTAACGCCCTACCCAGCCGCTGGAAAAAACCTAAAATATTCATTTTATTCCCCCTACGAGACCCCGATTAGGCTTCTTTGAAGCCATATTTTTATTGTGCGACCATTCCTGACAGCAAGATTCTGGAACAACAATATTAACCATTCATCTACATTCAGAGTGTGTGAAAATTTAATTCGTATCGCAAATTAAATGCGTGTTTTTTGTGATTCCAATCACCAAATATCGTTATTAACCCTCCCTTCCACTGGCTAACTACGAAAACTTATTTTATCATTCAAAAAATCGAAACGGATTGATCCTTACCGATGCAAAACCAGGTTACGCTTAATACTGCACAGAGACTCAATCCGCCAATTGCTTACATTTACTTTTGAGGTGAAGAATGAGACTGATCCCCCTGAATACCGCTGAACAAGTCGGCAAATGGGCTGCTCGCCATATCGTTAACCGTATTAACGCGTTCAAACCAACGGCTGATCGTCCGTTCGTTTTGGGCCTGCCGACTGGCGGTACTCCGCTGACAGCCTACAAAGCATTGGTTGAAATGCACAAAGCGGGCCAGGTAAGCTTCAAGCATGTTGTGACGTTCAATATGGACGAATATGTTGGCCTGCCGAAAGAGCATCCGGAAAGCTACCATAGCTTCATGCATCGCAACTTCTTTGATCACGTTGATATTCCAGCAGAAAACATCAACCTCCTCAATGGTAACGCACCGGATATTGATGCAGAATGCCGTCAGTATGAAGAAAAAATCCGTTCTTACGGTAAAATCCACCTGTTTATGGGCGGCGTAGGCAACGATGGTCACATCGCGTTCAACGAACCAGCCTCTTCTTTGGCTTCCCGTACCCGCATCAAAACGCTGACTCACGACACGCGTGTTGCGAACTCACGCTTCTTTGACGGCGACGTCAGCCAGGTGCCTAAATATGCGCTGACCGTTGGCGTGGGCACCCTGCTGGATGCCGAAGAAGTGATGATCCTGGTACTGGGCCACCAGAAAGCGCAGGCGCTGCAAGCCGCCGTTGAAGGCAACGTTAACCATATGTGGACCATCAGCTGTCTGCAGCTGCATCCGAAAGCCGTTGTGGTCTGCGATGAGCCTTCCACCATGGAACTGAAAGTGAAGACGCTGAAATACTTTAACGAGTTAGAAGCGGAAAATATTAAAGGTCTGTAATTGATGTCTCCGCCCTGTCGATAAGTTGCAGGGCGGCATTTTTTGAAATCGGGGGTCGGAATGTATGCTTTAACCCAGGGCCGGATTTTTACCGGTCACGAAATTCTTGATGACCATGCGATTGTTGTCGCCAATGGCCTGATTGACAGCGTTTGCCCACTGGCTGAGTTACCGTCAGGAATTGAACAGCGCTCACTGAATGGGGCCATTGTTTCCCCCGGTTTTATCGATGTACAGCTAAACGGCTGCGGCGGCGTACAGTTTAACGATACGGCAGAAGCCGTGACCGTTGAAACGCTGGAAATCATGCAGAAAGCCAATGAAAAATCTGGCTGCACCAGCTACCTGCCAACGCTTATCACCACCAGCGATGACCTGATGAAACAAGGCGTTCGCGTCATGCGTGAATACCTGGCGAAACACCCGAATCAGGCACTAGGACTTCATCTGGAAGGCCCGTGGCTGAATCTGGTGAAAAAAGGCACCCATAATCCGGGATTTGTCCGTCAACCGGACGCTGCGCTGGTTGATTTCCTGTGCAATAATGCCGATGTGATCACCAAAGTAACGCTGGCGCCAGAAATGGTCCCGGTAGAGGTCATTACCAAACTGGTGAATGCGGGTATTGTGGTTTCTGCGGGTCACTCAAATGCAACGGTAAAAGAAGCAAAAATCGGGTTCCGCGCAGGCATCACCTTTGCGACACATCTGTTCAACGCGATGCCGTACATTACCGGTCGCGAACCTGGTCTGGCGGGCGCTATTCTTGATGAAGCCGATATCTACTGCGGTATCATCGCCGATGGCCTCCACGTTGATTACGTTAACATTCGTAATGCCAAACGCCTGAAAGGCGACAAGCTGTGCCTGGTCACCGACGCAACCGCACCAGCAGGTGCAAACATTGAACAGTTCATTTTCGCTGGTAAAACAATATACTACCGTAATGGATTGTGCGTTGATGAGAACGGTACACTGAGCGGCTCATCATTAACCATGATTGAAGGCGTACGCAATCTGGTCGAACATGCGAATATCGCTCTCGACGAGGTCTTACGTATGGCAACGCTCTACCCTGCTCGCGCCATTGGCGTCGACAAACAACTCGGCAGCATCGCGCCAGGCAAAGTAGCCAACCTGACTGCGTTCACGCACGATTATAAAATTATCAAGACCATCGTTAATGGCAACGAGGTCGTTACTGAGTAAGAGAAAGAATGACACCAGGCGGACAAGCTCAAATAGGTAATGTTGATCTCGTAAAACAGCTTAACAGCGCGGCGGTTTATCGCCTGATTGACCAGCATGGGCCAATCTCGCGAATTCAAATTGCCGAGCAAAGCCAGCTTGCCCCCGCCAGCGTAACGAAAATTACGCGTCAATTGATTGAACGCGGGCTAATCAAAGAAGTCGATCAGCAGGCCTCCACCGGGGGCCGCCGCGCTATCTCTATCGTCACCGAAACCCGCAATTTCCACGCGATTGGCGTACGCCTGGGCCGCCACGATACTACGCTCACGCTCTATGATATGAGCAGTAAAGTGGTCGCTGAAGAGCATTATCCCCTCCCGGAGCGCACCCAGGAAACGCTCGAGTATGCGCTGCTCAACACCATTGCCACCTTTATTGAGAACTGCCAGCGGAAAATCCGCGAGCTGGTTGCGATTTCCGTCATTCTGCCAGGCCTGGTTGATCCTGAAAGCGGCGTCATCCGCTATATGCCGCACATTCAGGTCGAAAACTGGGGGCTGGTCGAAGCACTCGAAAAACGCTTTAAGGTCACCTGCTTTGTCGGTCACGATATTCGCAGTCTGGCGCTGGCCGAGCACTATTTCGGGGCAAGCCAGGATTGCGAGGACTCCATTTTGGTGCGTGTTCACCGCGGAACCGGGGCGGGAATCATCTCCAATGGCCGAATTTTTATTGGTCGCAATGGCAACGTGGGTGAGATTGGCCATATTCAGGTAGAGCCGCTGGGTGAGCGCTGTCACTGCGGTAATTTCGGCTGTCTGGAAACAATTGCCGCTAATGCCTCTATTGAACACCGCGTGCAGAACTTATTGAAACAGGGTTATCCAAGCCGACTCACGCTGGATGATTGCGGCATTAAAGCCATCTGTAAGGCGGCTAATAAAGGCGATAACCTGGCATCAGAAGTCATTGAGCACGTTGGTCGTCACCTGGGTAAAACCATCGCCATCGCCATCAACCTGTTTAACCCACAAAAAATCGTCATTGCGGGCGAAATTACCGAGGCTGATAAAGTGCTGCTGCCTGCTATAGAAAGCTGTATCAACACGCAGGCGTTGAAAGCGTTTCGCCACAATTTGCCGGTGGTTCGTTCCACGCTGGATCACCGTTCAGCTATTGGCGCCTTTGCGCTGGTGAAGCGTGCGATGCTCAACGGTACATTGCTGCAACGTTTGCTGGAAAGCTAATACCAAGCAGCCTCTGCGTTAGCTGCATCTGTTCACCCTAGTCACTTACTTCAGTAAGCTCCCGGGGTTCTCAGACTTGCCGCCTTGATGCAACTCGAATGATTTAGTGTATTTTGTGTATAGTAATGCCTTCTTTTTTTGATGTCGGATTGTCCATGGCCATTAAGAATGTAATTTGTGATATCGACGGCGTGCTGATGCACGACAATGTTGCCGTACCGGGTGCGGCAGAATTTCTGACTGGGATCCTGGAAAAAGGCCTGCCGTTAGTTTTGCTGACTAACTATCCTTCACAGACCGGGCAGGATTTGGCAAACCGCTTCGCCACCGCGGGTGTGAATGTCCCTGATAGCGTCTTTTATACTTCCGCCATGGCTACCGCTGATTTTCTTCGCCGCCAGGAAGGGAAAAAGGCCTACGTGGTAGGTGAAGGTGCGTTAATTCACGAGTTGTATAAAGCCGGGTTTACTATTACTGACGTGAACCCCGATTTTGTGATTGTTGGCGAGACGCGATCCTATAACTGGGACATGATGCATAAAGCAGCATATTTTGTGGCCAACGGTGCGCGTTTCATCGCCACAAACCCAGATACTCACGGACGCGGTTTTTATCCCGCCTGCGGTGCGCTGTGCGCCGGTATCGAAAAAATCTCTGGCCGCAAGCCATTTTATGTGGGCAAACCCAGCCCGTGGATTATTCGCGCGGCGCTCAACAAAATGCAGGCGCATTCGGAAGAGACCGTTATTGTGGGCGACAACCTGCGTACCGATATTCTGGCGGGCTTCCAGGCGGGTCTCGAAACCATCCTGGTATTGTCTGGCGTTTCGACGCTCGACGACATTGACAGCATGCCGTTTAGACCAAGCTGGATTTACCCGTCCGTTGCAGAAATTGATGTGATTTGATGCGTAAGCCGGATAAGACGCCCCCGCGTCATATCCGGCCAGAAGAAGTTCTTCCATTTAATAAAACCGCCATAAAATTATCGATTCATTAATAAACCCGTCTATTCTGTAATCTTTTTTCACCAATCCACAATGACCATTGCGTTTTTTATTTTCTGACCCGTAATTCACTTGCGCCCTCTCCAGCTTTGCGGCATTTTCTTTATCAAGCAAACATAAAAAGCATCACACAACAGGTTAACGGAGAAGGTTATGTGTTCTATTTTTGGCGTATTCGATATTAAAACTGACGCAGTTGAACTGCGTAAAAAAGCCCTGGAATTGTCTCGTCTGATACGCCATCGCGGCCCGGACTGGTCGGGTATTTACGCCAGTGATAACGCCATTCTGGCGCACGAACGTCTGTCCATCGTCGACGTCAACGCCGGTGCTCAGCCGCTGTACAACGTGAAGAAAACGCATATCCTGGCGGTTAACGGTGAAATTTATAACCATCAGGCGTTGCGCGCTGAATACGGCGATCGCTATAAGTTCCAGACCGGTTCCGACTGCGAAGTTATCCTTGCGCTGTATCAGGAAAAAGGCCCAGAGTTTCTGGATGACCTGCAAGGCATGTTTGCTTTTGCTCTGTACGACAGCGAGCAGGACGCTTATCTGATCGGTCGCGATCATATCGGGATCATCCCGCTGTATATGGGTTACGACGAGCACGGTAACTTCTACGTTGCGTCTGAAATGAAAGCTCTGGTTCCCGTGTGTCGCACGATCAAAGAATTCCCAGCCGGTAGCTATTTATGGAGTAAAGACGGCGAAATTCGTCAGTACTACCAGCGCGACTGGTTTGAATACGATGCGGTAAAAGACAACGTTACCGATAAAAACGAGTTGCGTCAGGCACTGGAAGATGCAGTGAAAAGCCACCTGATGTCAGATGTTCCTTATGGTGTATTGCTGTCCGGCGGTCTGGATTCATCCGTCATTTCCGCAATCACCAAAAAATACGCCGCGCGTCGTGTTGAAGATCAGGAGCGTAGCGAAGCCTGGTGGCCGCAGTTGCACTCCTTCGCCGTAGGCCTGGAAGGCGCTCCGGACCTGAAAGCCGCGCAAGAGGTGGCGAACCATCTGGGTACTGTACACCATGAGATCCACTTCACCGTGCAGGAAGGTTTGGATGCTATCCGCGACGTGATTTATCACATCGAAACTTACGATGTTACGACGATTCGCGCCTCGACCCCGATGTACTTAATGTCGCGTAAAATTAAAGCGATGGGCATTAAAATGGTGCTGTCGGGCGAAGGTTCTGACGAAGTATTTGGCGGCTATCTCTATTTCCACAAAGCACCAGATGCAAAAGAGCTGCACGAAGAGACCGTGCGTAAGCTGCAGGCGCTGCATATGTTCGACTGTGCCCGTGCCAACAAAGCTATGTCGGCCTGGGGAGTGGAAGCTCGCGTGCCCTTCCTGGATAAGAAATTCCTTGATGTGGCGATGCGCATCAACCCGCAGGACAAAATGTGCGGCAACGGCAAAATGGAAAAACATGTTCTGCGTGAATGTTTTGAATCCTACCTGCCAGCAAGCGTTGCATGGCGTCAGAAAGAGCAGTTCTCCGATGGTGTCGGTTACAGCTGGATTGATACCCTGAAAGAGGTGGCCGCTGAGCAAGTTTCTGACCAACAACTGGAAACCGCCAGCTTCCGTTTCCCTTACAACACGCCATCATCTAAAGAAGCGTATTTGTACCGTGAGATTTTCGAAGAGCTGTTCCCGGTTGCGAGCGCTGCGGAATGCGTGCCTGGCGGGCCGTCTGTTGCCTGTTCTTCTGCCAAAGCAATCGAATGGGATGAGGCGTTTAAAACCATGAACGATCCTTCTGGTCGTGCGGTTGGCGTACATCAGTCCGCTTATAAATAAGTTAATCCTTAGAAAAGGGCCCTGCAGGGCTCTTTTTTATGTCTATTTTCTGTGCAAAAAAACAATTAATAACTAATAATTGCCGAATATTGCGTCATGCTGTTCGCAACCTAACCAAACAGTCACATTCCAGCTATTTTCAATGAAAAAGGGGTTGACGCTTCAAGGCTCAATACGCATAATGCGCCCCGCAACGCCGATAAGGTTACGCGAAAAAAAAGATGGCTACGTAGCTCAGCTGGTTAGAGCACATCACTCATAATGATGGGGTCACAGGTTCGAATCCCGTCGTAGCCACCATCTTTTTTTGCGGGAGTGGCGAAATTGGTAGACGCACCAGATTTAGGTTCTGGCGCCGCAAGGTGTGCGAGTTCAAGTCTCGCCTCCCGCACCATTCACCCGTAAGCGTTGCACGGATGGGGTATCGCCAAGCGGTAAGGCACCGGTTTTTGATACCGGCATTCCCTGGTTCGAATCCAGGTACCCCAGCCATTTTTTCTTCGATGTAGCGGTTCACCGCAACGGTCATTGGGGTATCGCCAAGCGGTAAGGCACCGGTTTTTGATACCGGCATTCCCTGGTTCGAATCCAGGTACCCCAGCCATCGAAGAATATGATAATATCTGGCTACGTAGCTCAGCTGGTTAGAGCACATCACTCATAATGATGGGGTCACAGGTTCGAATCCCGTCGTAGCCACCATATTAAGGACGTATCGACTCGTTCGGTAAATCCAAAAAATTGTTGGGGTATCGCCAAGCGGTAAGGCTCTGGTTTCTGATACCAGCATTCCGAGGTTCGAATCCTCGTACCCCAGCCAATTTCAAAAAGCCGTCCATTCTGTGGATGCACCCGTTGGGGTATCGCCAAGCGGTAAGGCTCTGGTTTCTGATACCAGCATTCCGAGGTTCGAATCCTCGTACCCCAGCCATATTAAAAAAGCTCGCTTCGGCGAGCTTTTTGCTTTTCTGCATTTATTACCTGATGACGCTATGCTTACCAGGCCTACAACGTTCTCTGTAGGCCTGTCTGAATTACAATCCTAACGCGTACTTGAGTGCCTGGCGTTTCAACATACCGGCGCGCTCTGCGGCCATTAGCCCAAGATTACGCATGATACGCAGCGGCTGCAGGTTGTTGCTAAATCCTGCGTAGAAAAGATCCATGCCGCTTTGCATGATGAAATTGTCAGCCATGCGACGGTTCTGATAGCGCTTCAGCACCGGCTGACTTGCCCAGGACTCACCGTAGCTGCGCGCATTCACCAACACGTCAATCAGCGCATCCACATCACGGAACCCCAAATTAACGCCCTGCCCCGCCAGCGGATGAATGGTATGCGCGGCGTCACCCACCAGCGCCAGTCCTGGCTGCACATATTGCAGCGCGTGACGGCGCGTTAGCGGGAATGCCCCCGCTGCCACAGGCGTAACCTTACCGAGTCGCGATGGGAAATGTTTGGCGATCTCCGCCTGCAGTTGCGACATATTCAAACCTTGCAACTGACGGATACGCGCCGGTGAGTCGTACCACACCAGCGAGGCCCAGTTATCAAACAGCGGTAAAAATGCGCGCGGACCGTCAGGGGTGAATTGCTGCCAGGTGCTGTCTCCCGGCGAATTCTCGCATTGTACGGTTATCAACATACAGGACTGCGCATATTGCCAGGCATGGATACCAATCCCGGCCATTTTCCGCACCTGAGAATTTGCGCCATCGGCGCCGATGACCAGCTTCGCGCTGATTTTTTCGCCACCAGCCAGCTCAAGCTCATGCCGATCGTTATGTTGATGCAGAGAGATCAGCGACGCAGGCACGCGCAGCGTGACTTTGGGGTGAACGTCCAGAGCCTGCCAGAGCGCCTGTTGCAGGACCGTGTTTTCCACCATATAGCCCAGCAAGGGCAGCTTAAGCTCGGCGGCATCAAACATCACATGGGCATTTTCCCATTCCCACGTTTCCAGACGACGGTAAGGGTGGCTGCGCATCCCCTGAACCGTATCCCAGACGCCCAGCCCTTTTAGCAACGACACGGAGGCGGAGCTGATGGCCGAAATTCTGACATCTGGCTGTCCGTCAGCCACAAACGGCGCGGGAACGGCATGTTCAATGACCGTTACCGTAAATCCATGCTGCGCCAGTCCTAGCGCCAGCGCGCCGCCGACCATCCCCCCACCGACAATGGCAATTTCCGTTGGTTGATTTGTCATGGTCAATTATCCTGTTACATGTATTGTGTAAGTTTACAGGATTTTTTACCCCTTGAGGCTGACATCCGTCATACTGGTCACAACCGCGCCAAAGCAGTACACTATGCGCCCTGCATTTCAGCCACAATTTCGCAAGAGCAAGTCGATGACCAAAAAACTCCATATTAAAACCTGGGGCTGTCAGATGAACGAATACGATTCATCGAAGATGGCCGATCTGCTGGATGCCACCCATGGGTATCAACTGACCGACGTGGCCGAAGAAGCGGATGTGCTGCTGCTGAATACCTGCTCTATCCGTGAGAAGGCTCAGGAAAAAGTCTTCCATCAGTTGGGCCGCTGGAAGCTGTTAAAAGAGAAAAACCCCAAGCTGATCATCGGTGTCGGTGGCTGTGTTGCGTCTCAGGAAGGCGACCATATTCGCCAACGCGCGCACTATGTCGATATTATTTTTGGGCCGCAAACCCTGCATCGTCTGCCGGAAATGATTAACAAAGTGCGTGGAAGTACCACCCGTAGCCCGGTGGTTGATATCAGTTTCCCGGAGATCGAAAAATTCGACCGCCTACCGGAACCGCGTGCTGAAGGTCCAAGCGCTTTCGTGTCAATCATGGAAGGTTGTAATAAATATTGTACTTACTGCGTGGTGCCATACACCCGCGGTGAGGAAGTAAGCCGTCCGGCGGACGATATCCTGTTTGAAATCGCCCAGCTTGCGGCGCAAGGCGTGCGTGAAGTGAACCTGCTGGGACAAAACGTGAACGCCTGGCGCGGTGAGAACTACGACGGCACGATCGGATCTTTTGCCGATCTGCTGCGGCTGGTCGCGGCGATCGATGGCATTGACCGTATCCGCTTCACCACCAGCCATCCGATCGAATTCACCGATGATATCATTGAAGTGTATCGTGACACGCCAGAACTGGTGAGCTTCCTGCACCTGCCGGTACAGAGCGGTTCAGATCGCGTACTGAACCTGATGGGACGCACCCATACCGCGCTGGAATATAAAGCGATCATCCGCAAACTGCGCGCAGCGCGTCCGGATATCCAGATTAGCTCCGACTTCATCGTTGGCTTCCCAGGCGAAACCACGCAGGATTTCGAGCAGACCATGAAGTTGATTGCAGACGTCAATTTTGACATGAGCTACAGCTTTATCTTCTCTGCGCGTCCAGGCACCCCTGCCGCCGATATGGTTGACGACGTGCCGGAAGAAGAGAAAAAACAGCGCCTGTATATTCTGCAAGAGCGTATTAACCAGCAAGCTATGGCCTGGAGCCGTCGCATGGTCGGCACGACCCAGCGCATTCTGGTTGAAGGCACATCGCGTAAAAGCATCATGGAACTGTCTGGCCGTACCGAAAATAACCGAGTGGTGAACTTTGAAGGCAACCCGGAGATGGTCGGTAAGTTCGTGGATGTAGAAATTACCGATGTCTGGACGAACTCCCTGCGCGGTAAAGTGGTGCGCACCGAAGACGAAATGGGTCTGCGCATCGCTGAATCCCCTGAGTCGGTTATTGCGCGTACCCGCAAAGAAAACGATCTGGGCGTCGGTATTTATCAGCCTTAATCTTCAATGCCCGATGGCGCTACGCTTATCGGGCTTACTCTTCTGGGCTCGCTGCCCCGGCGGGCCTTGTAATCTACCTCATCATCCCCATATTTATCGCAATGCTTGCGCCTTTCCCCCATGGCGTGAATAATTTCCTTAGATGCCGGTAAATGTTCAGCGTCCGGCAAGACATGCAAAAGAGGAACAGTTTGAACATAGACACTCGTGAAATCACCCTTGAACCCGCAGACAATGCCCGCCTGTTGAGCCTTTGCGGCCCATTTGATGACAACATCAAGCAGCTGGAACGTCGCCTCGGCATCGAAATTAACCGCCGTGATAACCACTTTAAGCTGACCGGTCGCCCAATTTGCGTCACCGCGGCGGCAGATATTTTACGTAGCCTGTACGTCGATACTGCCCCAATGCGTGGTCAGACGCAGGACATTGAGCCTGAACAAATTCATCTGGCAATTAAAGAAGCGCGAGTGCTTGAGCAAAGCGCAGACAGCGTGCCGGAATTTGGCAAAGCGGTGAACATCAAAACCAAGCGCGGGGTAATTAAGCCGCGTACGCCGAACCAGGCACAATACATTGCGAATATCCTCGACCACGACATCACCTTTGGCGTTGGCCCTGCGGGTACAGGTAAAACGTATCTTGCGGTTGCCGCTGCGGTCGATGCGCTTGAGCGTCAGGAGATCCGTCGAATTCTGCTGACCCGCCCGGCAGTGGAAGCGGGCGAAAAACTCGGCTTCCTGCCGGGTGACCTCAGCCAGAAAGTCGATCCCTACTTACGACCGCTGTATGACGCACTGTTCGAAATGCTCGGGTTTGAGAAGGTCGAAAAGCTGATTGAGCGTAACGTCATTGAAGTTGCGCCGCTGGCCTACATGCGCGGTCGTACGTTAAACGATGCGTTCATCATTCTTGATGAGAGCCAGAACACCACCATCGAACAGATGAAAATGTTCCTGACCCGTATCGGCTTTAACTCCAAAGCGGTTATCACCGGCGATATCACCCAGATTGACCTGCCGCGAAGCACCAAATCCGGTCTGCGTCATGCCATTGAAGTGCTGGCTGAAGTCGACGAAATTAGTTTTAATTTCTTCCATAGCGAAGACGTGGTTCGCCACCCGGTGGTCGCTCGTATCGTCACGGCGTATGAAGCCTGGGAAGAAGCAGAACAGAAACGCAAAGCCGAGCTGGCTGCAGAACGCAAGCGCGAAGCTCAGGAGCAGGAACAAAAATGAGTCAGGTTATTCTCGATTTACAGCTGGCATGCGAAGACGAATCCGGTTTACCAACAGAAAGTCAGTTTCAGGGTTGGCTGGATGCGGTGATCCCACAGTTTCAGGAAGAGTCTGAAGTTACCATTCGTCTGGTCGATGACGCGGAAAGCCACGAGCTGAACCTGACCTATCGCGGGAAAGATAAATCAACCAACGTACTCTCTTTCCCGTTTGAAGCCCCGCCGGGCATTGAAATGCCGCTGCTGGGCGATTTGATCATCTGCCGTCAGGTAGTCGAGAAAGAAGCGCAGGAACAAGGCAAACCGCTTGAGGCCCACTGGGCGCATATGGTGGTGCACGGTAGCCTGCATTTACTCGGTTACGACCATATCGAAGACGATGAAGCGGAAGAGATGGAATCCCTCGAAACAGAGATTATGCTTGCTCTGGGCTATGAGGATCCGTACATTGCCGAGAAAGAATAAGCATTTCGAAATCTTGTAAGCCTGATAAGGCGCAGCCGCCATCAGGTATTGCGCCTTATCCGGCTTACCTGGTTTGAAGTACGATGAAGAGACATGCCGTCAACAGCTGAATATACGCATGACGAGCTTTGTATTAACTAACAAGAGAACCCATACGACGCCATGAGCGACGACAATTCACACAGTAGTGACACCTTAAACAGCAAAAAGGGATTTTTCTCCCTGTTACTGAGCCAACTTTTCCACGGTGAACCAAAAAACCGCGACGAACTGTTGGAGCTGATCCGTGATTCCGGGCAAAACGACCTTATCGATGAAGATACGCGCGATATGCTCGAAGGGGTGATGGATATTGCGGACCAACGCGTGCGCGACATCATGATCCCTCGCTCTCAGATGATTACCCTGAAACGCAACCAGACCCTGGACGAATGTCTCGATGTCATTATCGAGTCTGCCCACTCGCGTTTCCCGGTGATCAGCGAAGACAAAGATCACATTGAAGGGATTCTGATGGCCAAAGATCTGCTGCCGTTTATGCGCAGCGATGCCGAAGCCTTCAGCATGGAGAAAGTGTTACGCCAGGCGGTTGTCGTACCTGAAAGCAAGCGAGTTGACCGCATGCTGAAAGAGTTCCGCTCCCAGCGTTATCATATGGCTATCGTCATCGACGAATTCGGCGGTGTCTCAGGTCTGGTGACCATTGAGGACATCCTTGAACTGATCGTGGGTGAAATTGAAGATGAGTACGACGAAGAAGACGATATCGATTTCCGTCAGCTTAGTCGCCACACCTGGACCATTCGCGCTCTGGCGCCGATCGAAGACTTCAACGACGCTTTCGGTACCCATTTTAGCGACGAAGAAGTAGATACCATCGGCGGGCTGGTCATGCAGGCCTTTGGTCATCTGCCCGCGCGCGGGGAGACTATCGACATTGATGGTTACCAGTTCAAAGTGGCAATGGCCGACAGCCGTCGTATTATTCAGGTTCATGTCAGAATTCCGGACGACTCACCCCAGCCCAAACTGGACGAATAAACCCGAAACTGGATCTAAGACTACATGGCATTTGCCCCATTAATTGAACGCCAGCGCATTCGCCTGCTGCTGGCGTTATTATTCGGTGCCTGCGGGACGCTGGCTTTCTCTCCGTATGACATCTGGCCCGCTGCGATCGTTTCACTGATGGGCTTGCAGGCTCTTACCTTCAATCGCCGCCCGCTCCAGTCTGCCGCAATCGGCTACTTCTGGGGATTGGGGCTGTTTGGCTCCGGCATCAACTGGGTTTACGTCAGCATCGCGCAGTTTGGCGGTATGCCGGGCCCCATTAATGTGTTCCTCGTGGTTCTGCTTGCCGCATACCTTTCCCTCTACACCGGCCTGTTTGCCGGCGTGTTGGCGCGTCTGTGGCCGAAAACCACCTGGGTACGCGTGGCGATTGCCGCGCCGGTCGTCTGGCAAATAACCGAATTCCTGCGCGGCTGGGTACTGACCGGCTTCCCGTGGCTACAGTTCGGCTACAGTCAGATCGACGGTCCGTTAAAAGGGCTGGCTCCGGTGATGGGCGTTGAGGCGATTAACTTCCTGCTGATGGTGGTTAGTGGCCTGCTGGCGCTGGCGCTGGTGACGCGTAACTGGAAGCCGCTGATTGCCGCGCTAGTGCTCTTTGCTCTGCCCTTTCCGCTGCGCTATATCCAGTGGTACGCGCTTGAGCCGGAAAAAACCACTCAGGTTTCGATGGTGCAGGGTGACATTCCGCAGTCGCTCAAATGGGATGAAGGTCAGTTACTCAACACCCTGAAGATTTATCTCGACGCCACCCAGCCTGAGATGGGCAAATCACAGCTGATCATCTGGCCAGAATCCGCTATTCCGGACCTGGAAATTAATCAGCAGCGTTTTCTGGGCATGATGGATGACCTGCTGAGATCGAAAAACAGCACGCTGATTACCGGTATCGTTGACGCACGTCTGAACAAGCAGAATCGTTACGACACCTACAACACCATCATCACGCTGGGTAAAGACAGCCCGTACAGTTACGACTCCAGCAACCGCTACAACAAAAACCATCTGGTACCGTTTGGCGAGTTCGTCCCGCTGGAATCGATCCTGCGCCCGTTAGCGCCGTTCTTTGATCTGCCAATGTCGTCTTTCAGCCGTGGGCCTTATGTGCAGCCACAACTGCATGCGCACGGCTTTAAGCTGACGGCTGCCATCTGCTATGAAATCATTCTTGGCGAACAGGTACGGGATAATTTCCGCCCGGATACGGACTACCTGCTGACGATTTCCAACGATGCATGGTTTGGTAAATCCATCGGCCCGTGGCAGCACTTCCAGATGGCGCGTATGCGTTCCCTCGAGCTGGCGCGCCCTCTGCTGCGTAGCACCAACAACGGTATTACGGCGGTGATTGGTCCACAGGGTGAGATTCAGGCGATGATCCCGCAGTTTACCCGCCAGGTCCTGACCACCAGCGTGACGCCAACAACGGGCTTAACCCCTTATGCCCGTACCGGTAACTGGCCGCTCTGGCTGCTGACCGCGCTGTTTGGCTTTGGTGCAGTGGTAATGAACCTGCGCCAACGTCGTAAGTAACCTTCCTTTCCTGGCCGGATAACGTTTCGCTTATCCGGCCCACAAAACATTTCCCGCTCCCCATTCTGGCACGTCTATTGCTTTGTTCTACAAGACAAATGCAGTTTTGGCTGAATGTGCAACCTGGTCGCACCAACGTTGAGCGCCGGTAGCACCTGAAAAGTGCAACAAGATATTTTTGCCCCCAAATGGTGCGGCGCACCTCGCAAAAATAAACAATAAAACAGCAAATTCTTTACATTCATCCAAACTAAATGTTAACAAACATATACAAGACTGCACGTTTTAGTAGCAAACAATAACAACATCACAATGGGTATCAATGCGTCCCTGGCGCAGACGATAAAGGAGTTGGATATGCAATTACGTAAGCTCGCCACTGCCATGCTGGTCATGGGAATGTCCGCCGGTCTGGCGCACGCAGAAGACGCAGCACCAGCGGCAGGCAGCACGCTGGACAAGATCGCCAAAAACGGCGTGATTGTGGTCGGCCACCGTGAATCATCGGTACCGTTTTCTTACTACGATAACCAGCAAAAAGTGGTCGGTTATTCACAGGATTACTCCAACGCGATCGTTGAAGCCGTGAAGAAAAAGCTGAACAAGCCTGACCTGCAGGTGAAACTGATCCCGATTACTTCACAAAACCGTATCCCGCTGCTGCAAAACGGCACCTTCGACTTTGAATGTGGCTCCACCACCAACAACGTCGAGCGCCAAAAACAAGCGGCTTTCTCTGACACCATTTTCGTTGTTGGTACTCGTCTGCTGGCGAAAAAAGGCGGCGACGTCAAAGATTTCGCCGATCTGAAAGGTAAAGCCGTAGTCGTGACTTCGGGTACCACCTCAGAGGTGCTGCTGCACAAGCTGAATGAAGAACAAAAAATGGATATGCGCATCATCAGCGCGAAAGACCACGGTGACTCTTTCCGTACTCTGGAAAGCGGCCGCGCCGTTGCCTTTATGATGGATGACGCCCTGCTGGCTGGCGAGCGCGCGAAGGCGAAGAAACCAGACAACTGGGAGATCGTCGGCAAGCCACAGTCTCAGGAAGCTTACGGCTGCATGCTGCGTAAAGATGACCCTCAGTTCAAAAAGCTGATGGATGACACTATCGCCAAGGCGCAGACCTCAGGCGAAGCTGAGAAATGGTTTGATAAGTGGTTTAAAAATCCAATTCCACCGAAGAACCTGAACATGAATTTCGAACTGTCAGACGAGATGAAAGCCCTGTTCAAAGAACCGAATGATAAAGCGCTTAACTAATTAATTAGAAGAGTACACAAAACCTTTCAAGTTATATCGAGGCGGCAACTGAGCGAATTCCCGGGCGCTTACATGAGTAAGTAACCGGGATGAATAAAGGCAGCCAACAACGAGATATCTTGAAGGATGAAGTGTAATCAGGGAGGCTTCCCCTCCCTCTCGATTGCTACTCAGCACGGACAGACTATAAGCCTGATGGTCGTTCCCCATCAGGCCTGAAAACCGCAAAACGCTGAATAACAATCTTCGGGGGTAGCGCTGCTACCCTTTTTTTTCTGGAGTAGATTTATGTCTATAGACTGGAACTGGGGTATTTTTTTACAACAAGCCCCGTTCGGCAACACCACCTATCTCGGCTGGCTCTGGAGTGGTTTCCAGGTCACTGTCGCGTTATCTATCACCGCCTGGGTTATCGCTTTCCTCATCGGCTCTTTATTCGGCATCTTACGTACCGTACCAAATCGTTTCCTTTCCGGGATCGGAACGCTGTACGTCGAGCTGTTTCGTAACGTTCCGCTCATTGTCCAGTTTTTTACCTGGTATCTGGTCATTCCTGAACTGCTGCCGGAAAACATCGGGATGTGGTTTAAGTCAGAACTGGATCCCAACATTCAGTTCTTCCTCTCATCCATGCTTTGTCTGGGGCTGTTTACCGCTGCGCGCGTCTGCGAACAGGTTCGTGCCGCTATTCAGTCTCTGCCTCGCGGGCAGAAAAATGCCGCGCTGGCGATGGGGCTGACGTTGCCGCAGGCCTACCGCTATGTTCTGCTGCCAAACGCTTACCGCGTGATTGTTCCGCCAATGACCTCGGAGATGATGAACCTGGTAAAGAACTCCGCGATCGCCTCCACTATCGGCCTGGTCGATATGGCTGCGCAAGCGGGAAAACTACTGGATTACTCCGCCCACGCATGGGAATCGTTTACGGCCATCACTCTGGCCTACGTACTGATTAACGCCATCATCATGCTGGTGATGAATCTCGTCGAACGCAAAATCCGCCTGCCTGGCAATTTGGGAGGCAAATAATGTACGAATTTGACTGGAGTTCTATCGTCCCTTCCCTGCCGTATCTGCTGGATGGGCTGATCATCACGCTGAAAATCACCGTCACGGCAGTCGTCATTGGTATCGTCTGGGGGACCATCCTTGCGGTAATGCGTCTGTCCAGCTTCGCGCCAATTGCCTGGTTTGCGAAGGGCTACGTCAACGTATTCCGCTCCATTCCGCTGGTGATGGTGCTGCTGTGGTTCTACCTGATTGTGCCCGGCTTCCTGCAAAACGTGCTGGGTCTGTCGCCAAAAACCGATATTCGCCTGATCTCAGCGATGGTCGCATTTTCGATGTTTGAAGCCGCGTACTATTCCGAGATTATCCGCGCCGGTATCCAGAGTATTTCTCGCGGGCAGTCCAGTGCCGCGCTGGCGCTGGGGATGACCCATTGGCAGTCGATGAAGCTCATCATTCTGCCGCAGGCATTTCGCGCGATGGTGCCGCTGCTGCTTACCCAGGGCATCGTGCTCTTCCAGGATACCTCGCTGGTCTATGTATTGAGTCTGGCAGACTTCTTCCGTACCGCCTCCACCATTGGCGAGCGTGACGGCACGCAGGTTGAAATGATCCTGTTTGCTGGCGCCGTTTATTTTGTATTCAGTCTGAGCGCATCGTTGTTGGTCAGCTATTTGAAGAAAAGGACAGTTTAATGATTACCCTGAAAAATGTTTCTAAATGGTATGGTCACTTTCAGGTGCTGACCGACTGCTCCACGGAAGTGAAAAAAGGTGAAGTGGTGGTGGTCTGCGGCCCGTCAGGTTCAGGTAAATCAACGCTTATCAAAACGGTGAACGGGCTGGAGCCGGTACAACAGGGCGTCATCACCGTTGATGGTACCGTGGTGAATGATAAAAAGACCGATCTGGCCAAACTGCGCTCTCGCGTTGGCATGGTGTTCCAGCACTTTGAACTGTTCCCGCATCTGTCGATTATTGAGAACCTGACTCTGGCGCAGGTAAAAGTGCTTAAACGCGATAAAAAGCCGGCCCGCGACAAAGCGCAAAAGTTACTGGAACGCGTTGGTCTGTCAGCGCATGCCGAGAAGTTTCCAGCTCAGCTCTCCGGGGGCCAGCAACAGCGTGTCGCCATCGCCCGGGCGCTGTGCATGGATCCTATCGCCATGCTATTTGACGAACCGACGTCAGCGCTCGACCCAGAAATGATCAACGAAGTACTGGACGTCATGGTTGAACTGGCCAATGAAGGGATGACCATGATGGTGGTTACCCACGAAATGGGCTTTGCGCGTAAAGTGGCGAACCGGGTGATCTTCATGGATGAAGGGAAGATTGTTGAAGACTCACCGAAAGAAGAGTTCTTCGCTAATCCAAAATCAGACCGTGCCAAAGACTTCCTCGCGAAAATCCTGCACTAATTTTGCTGGCGCGCACCTCCATGTGCGCGCCACCTCACGATTTATCTCTTCACTTCTCGAAACAGGCACAGCCCAGCGTTAACCTTGTCACAAAGTCCCACTTACAAGGAGCAACAATGGCACTTCCTATCCTGTTTGATTGCGATCCAGGTCATGACGACGCTATCGCAATTGTTCTCGCCCTCGCTTCACCTGAACTGGATGTGAAAGCGATAACCTCCTCTGCCGGTAACCAGACCCCCGACAAAACGCTGCGTAACGTATTGCGTATGTTAACGTTGCTCAACCGCACGGATATCCCAGTGGCCGGTGGCGCAGTCAAACCGCTGATGCGCGACCTGATAATTGCCGATAACGTCCACGGTGAGAGCGGGCTTGATGGCCCAGCGCTGCCTGAACCCGCTTTTGCTCCACAGGACTGTACCGCCGTGGAATTGATGGCGAAAACCCTGCGTAACAGTCAGGAACCGGTGACGATTGTCTCCACCGGGCCGCAAACTAACGTGGCATTGCTACTGAATAGCCATCCTGAACTGCACACCAAAATTGCCCGTATCGTGATCATGGGTGGTGCAATGGGCCTCGGAAACTGGACGCCCGCCGCCGAGTTCAACATCTTCGTGGATCCAGAAGCCGCTGAGATCGTGTTCCAGTCGGGCATTCCGGTGGTGATGGCTGGACTGGATGTCACGCATAAAGCGCAAATACATCGTGAAGATACCGAACGGTTCCGCGCTATCGGCAATCCCATTTCGACAATCGTTGCTGAACTACTCGA
Organism: Citrobacter sp. RHBSTW-00599; assembly: GCF_013784065.1. Lineage (NCBI taxonomy): Bacteria > Pseudomonadati > Pseudomonadota > Gammaproteobacteria > Enterobacterales > Enterobacteriaceae > Citrobacter > Citrobacter sp. RHBSTW-00599. The sequence goes on from NZ_CP056717.1 coordinate 3,615,562, forward strand.
CTTCTTCTTTGAATATCACAAAGATGAAAAATGGGGATTCATTGGCGCGCCGCTGCACGATCCATGCACCATTGCCTGGCTGCTGAAACCTGAACTGTTTACCACCGTTGAACGCTGGGTTGGTGTGGAAACTCAGGGCAAATACACCCAGGGAATGACCGTGGTTGACTACTACTTCCTGAGCGGCAATAAGCCAAACGCCACCGTAATGGTGGACGTGGATCGCGAAGGTTTTGTCGATCTGCTGGCAGAACGGTTGAAGTTTTACGCCTAATGCGTAGGCCGGATAAGACGCAGCGCGTCGCATCCGGCAACATTATCACGGCTCAAACGGTCGACGCTGGAACTGATCGTGTCCGCATTTCGGGCATAGCGGCAGCACGTCAGGAGTGTACACCGCTAAATGGAAGTGGCACTTCTCGCAGACCAGATTGCCCAACCCGACCACCTCGCCGCTGTGATAAACCCCGTGATGGCTGAGGTCCTGGAACACTTCGCGCCATTCGAGCTGCGTTTTATCGGTAATATCGGCCAGTTCCTGCCAGATACTCTCTTTGATAACCCGCATAAAGACGCTGTCGGTCTCCTCATCGAGGCTTTCTTCATAGCTCAGAGCAAACTCTTCCAGATCGCGTCTGACGGCCCGGGTGAGCTCTTCCACCTCGGTGCGCGTTAACTCCCCGGTCTGCATAACGCGCTGACGCGCCTGTTCCACCAACGCATCAATATCGCGTTCGCCATTACGCAGGCGTTCACTCAGTGAAGCCACCAGTTCACGGTAATATTGAGCAACCTTGTTCATCGCTTCGCCTCCTGGGTCGTTAACTGTCTATAATAATAGACGTTATTTACGCTACGCTTTGCAAGACTGTCCACAGAGTGTGTAAATTCGTGCAAGAATTATCCTTACGGGAATTCAACGTTGAATGCGCGAAAGGCTGTTTTGGCGCGGGCGTTTGGGCTATGCTATGCGGATCTAAAACACCACATCTAGAGCTACGTTTGTAGCTGTATTGAAAACAGGACCACTGGCTGCCATGCAAGAGCAATACCGCCCGGAAGAGATAGAATCCAAAGTACAGCTTCACTGGGATGAGAAGCGCACATTTGAAGTTACCGAAGACGAGAGCAAAGAGAAGTATTACTGCCTGTCTATGCTTCCCTATCCTTCTGGTCGACTACACATGGGCCACGTCCGTAACTACACCATCGGCGACGTGATTGCCCGCTATCAGCGCATGCTGGGCAAAAACGTATTACAGCCAATCGGCTGGGATGCGTTCGGTCTGCCGGCGGAAGGTGCAGCGGTCAAAAACAATACCGCCCCCGCGCCTTGGACGTACGACAACATCGCTTACATGAAAAACCAGCTCAAAATGCTGGGTTTCGGTTACGACTGGAGCCGTGAGCTGGCAACCTGCACCCCGGAATACTACCGCTGGGAACAGAAGTTCTTCACCGAGCTGTACAAAAAAGGGCTGGTGTACAAGAAAACGTCTGCCGTTAACTGGTGCCCGAACGACCAGACCGTACTGGCGAACGAACAGGTTATCGACGGCTGCTGCTGGCGTTGCGATACCAAAGTTGAGCGTAAAGAGATCCCGCAGTGGTTCATCAAAATCACCGCTTACGCTGACGAACTGCTGCGCGACCTGGATAATCTGGATCACTGGCCTGACACCGTGAAAACGATGCAGCGCAACTGGATTGGCCGCTCTGAAGGCGTGGAAATCACCTTCGATGTGAACAATTACGACAACACGCTGACCGTCTACACCACACGCCCGGACACCTTTATGGGTGCGACCTACCTGGCGGTTGCTGCAGGTCATCCGCTGGCGCAGAAAGCCGCTGAAAATAACCCAGAATTGGCTGCCTTCATTGACGAATGCCGCAACACCAAGGTTGCTGAAGCCGAAATGGCGACCATGGAGAAGAAAGGCGTCGACACTGGTTTCAAAGCCGTTCACCCGCTGACTGGCGAAGAGATCCCGGTTTGGGCGGCAAACTTCGTGCTGATGGAATACGGTACAGGCGCAGTTATGGCCGTTCCGGGTCACGATCAGCGCGATTACGAATTTGCGACCAAATATGGCCTGACCATCAAGCCGGTAATTCTGACCGCTGAAGGCGCAGAGCCGGATCTGTCTGAACAAGCGCTGACCGAAAAAGGCGTGCTGTTTAACTCCGGTGAGTTTGACGGCCTCGACTTCGAAGCGGCCTTCAACGCTATTGCTGACAAGCTGGTAGCTAAAGGCGTGGGTGAGCGTAAAGTTAACTATCGTCTGCGTGACTGGGGTGTTTCCCGTCAGCGTTACTGGGGCGCGCCGATTCCGATGGTGACGCTGGAAGACGGTACCGTCCTGCCAACGCCAGAAGACCAACTGCCGGTTATTTTGCCGGAAGACGTAGTCATGGACGGCATTACCAGCCCAATCAAAGCCGATCCGGAGTGGGCGAAAACCACCGTTAACGGTATGCCTGCGCTGCGTGAAACTGACACCTTCGATACCTTTATGGAGTCGTCCTGGTACTACGCGCGCTACACCTGCCCGCAGTATCAGGAAGGTATGCTGGATTCCGACGCGGCGAACTACTGGCTGCCGGTTGATATCTACATTGGCGGTATTGAACACGCCATCATGCACCTGCTCTACTTCCGCTTCTTCCACAAACTGATGCGCGACGCAGGCATGGTCAACTCTGATGAACCAGCTAAACAGCTGCTGTGTCAGGGGATGGTTCTGGCCGATGCGTTCTACTACGTTGGCGCCAACGGCGAACGTAACTGGGTTTCTCCGGTTGATGCCATCGTTGAGCGTGACGAAAAAGGTCGCATCGTTAAGGCTAAGGACGCAGAAGGCCATGAACTGGTGTATACCGGCATGAGCAAGATGTCCAAGTCGAAAAATAACGGTATCGACCCGCAGGTCATGGTTGAACGCTACGGCGCCGACACCGTACGTCTGTTCATGATGTTCGCTTCTCCGGCTGATATGACGCTGGAATGGCAGGAATCCGGCGTTGAAGGGGCGAACCGCTTCCTGAAACGTGTCTGGAAACTGGTTTACGAACATACGTCCCAGGGAGATGTTGCTGCCCTGAACGTTGATGTGTTGAGCGAAGATCAAAAAGCGCTGCGTCGCGACGTGCATAAAACCATTGCTAAAGTCACCGATGATATCGGTCGTCGTCAGACCTTTAACACCGCGATTGCGGCGATTATGGAGCTGATGAACAAGCTGGCGAAAGCACCGCAGGCAGACGAGCAGGACAGAGCCCTGATGCAGGAAGCATTGCTGGCTGTTGTACGCATGCTTAACCCGTTCACCCCACACGTTTGCTTCACCCTGTGGCAGGCGCTGAATGGCGAAGGCGATATCGACAACGCGCCGTGGCCGGTGGCGGACGAAGCAGCAATGGTTGAAGACTCAACGCTGGTTGTAGTTCAGGTAAACGGCAAAGTACGTGGCAAAATCACCGTTCCGGTAAACGCCACTGAAGAGCAGGTTCGTGAACGTGCTGGCCAGGAGCATCTGGTGGCAAAATATCTTGATGGCGTTACCGTACGTAAAGTGATTTATGTACCGGGTAAACTCCTCAATCTGGTCGTTGGCTAAGCGCGGGAGGAAGCGTGCGACTTCTGACAACATTGTTGTTATCGCTGGCGGTGCTTGTCACCGCCGGGTGTGGCTGGCATCTGCGTAGTACTACGCAGGTTCCACCCTCAATGAAAACCATGATCCTGAACTCTGGCGATCCGAACGGCCCGTTAAGCCGCGCGGTGCGTAATCAGCTGCGTCTGAACGGTGTTACGCTGCTTGAGGACGGTACCATGCGTAAAGATGTGACGTCCTTACGACTTGGCGCTGTGAGTCTCTCAAAGGATACGGCTTCGGTATTCCAGAACGGTCAAACGGCTGAATACCAAATGGTAATGTCTGTAAGAGCTACTGTGCTAATTCCAGGTCATGATATTTACCCTATCAGCGCCAAAGTTTATCGTTCGTTCTTTGATAACTCTCAAGCAGCACTGGCGAAAGATAACGAGCAGGACATGATCATCAAAGAGATGTATGACAAAGCGGCTGAACAGTTAATTCGTAAGCTGCCAAGCGTACATCTGGCCGATACTCAGTCATCCAAGGCTGATGCTGAGCCTGCGGTGAATAAAACCGCAGCGCCTGCGTCATCTCCGGCGCGTGTCTCCACCACGCTGGGTAACTGATGCTCAAGTTGTACCCTGAACAACTCCGCGCACAGCTCAATGAAGGGCTGCGCGCGGCGTATTTACTCTTGGGCAACGATCCCCTCTTATTGCAGGAAAGCCAGGATGCCATCCGTCAGGCTGCCGCAACACAAGGATTCGAAGAACACCACGCCTTCACTCTGGACAACAGCACCGACTGGGGAGAGATTTTTTCACTCTGCCAGGCGATGAGCCTGTTTGCCAGCCGTCAAACCCTGCTTCTGCAGTTGCCTGAAAATGGCCCTAATGCCGCCATTAATGAACAGCTCGCGTCACTCGTCACTCTGTTACATGACGATCTGCTGCTGATGGTTCGCGGCAACAAACTCACCAGGGCACAGGAAAACGCCGCATGGTATACGGGGCTTGCAAATAACGCGGTTCAGGTAAGCTGCCAGACGCCGGAACAAGCACAGCTTCCTCGCTGGGTTGCCGCCAGGGCGAAACTTAACAACCTGCAACTGGATGACGCAGCCAATCAGCTTTTGTGCTATTGCTATGAAGGTAATTTGTTAGCACTGGCGCAAGCGCTGGAACGATTAGCGTTGCTTTGGCCTGACGGCAAACTAACGCTGCCTCGCGTGGAGAAAGCGGTTAACGATGCCGCGCACTTTACCCCATTCCACTGGGTAGATGCGCTGCTAATGGGCAAAAGCAAACGCGCGCTGCACATTCTGCAGCAGCTACGCCTGGAAGGTAGCGAGCCGGTTATTTTGCTGCGTACGATCCAGCGTGAGTTGCTGTTGCTGGTTAACTTAAAACGGCAGTCGGCCCATACGCCTTTGCGCACGTTGTTTGATAAACACCGGGTGTGGCAAAATCGCCGGGGCATGATGGGAGATGCGTTAAACCGGCTGAACCCGGCGCAACTGCGTCAGGCTGTTACGCTTTTAACGCGTACGGAAATTACGCTTAAACAAGACTATGGTCAGTCAGTGTGGGCGGAACTAGAGGGGCTTTCCCTTTTGCTCTGTCATAAATCGCTGGCCGATGTTTTTATTGATGGTTGATATGAAATCATTGCAGGCTCTGTTCGGTGGCACCTTTGATCCGGTGCATTACGGTCATCTTAAACCGGTTGAAATTCTGGCGAATCTGATTGGCCTTTCCCGGGTCATCATCATGCCCAATAACGTGCCGCCACATCGTGCGCAGCCCGAAGCGTCCGGTGAGCAACGTAAGCGTATGGTTGAACTGGCCATTGCTGATAAACCGCTGTTTTCCCTGGATGAACGCGAGCTGAAACGCGATACCGCCTCCTACACCGCGCAAACGCTAAAAGAGTGGCGCGAGGAGCAAGGCCCGAACGTGCCGTTAGCGTTTATCATTGGTCAGGATTCGCTGCTTACCTTCCCTTCCTGGCATGACTACCACACGATTCTGGGTAATACCCACCTCATCGTGTGCCGACGTCCGGGCTATCCACTCGAAATGGCGCAGGAAAAACACCAGCAATGGCTGGAGGATCATCTGACCCATTCAGCAGATGACCTGCACAACCTGCCTTGCGGGAAGATTTACCTGGCCGAAACGCCGTGGTTTAACATCTCTGCCACGCTCATCCGTGAGCGCCTGGAAAAGGGCGAGCCGTGCGACGACCTGATGCCAGACGCGGTGCTTGACTATATCAATCAACAGGGACTGTACCGCTAAGCGCCTTGCGTAAGGCCGTCAGCAGGCGGTTATTCTCTTCCTGGCTGCGAACGGCTACCCGATAATAGCGCGCATCCAGCCCCGGATAATTGGCGCAACTGCGAATCAAGACATGCTGTTTCAGCAACGCAAGTTGCAGATCAATATCCGCACGATCGCAGCGTAATAAACGATAATTTGCCCGGCCGGGATACGCCGTCAGGCCGGGCAGATCTTGCAGTTGTTGATCAAACCGCTCCCCCTCTTGTTCCAGCCATTTCCACGTCGCCCGCTGATATGCGCTATCGCGTAAGATAATCTCGCCAGCCAGGGCAGCAAACGCATTAATTGACCACGGCATTTGTTGGCTGCGCATCTGTGCAACGGCCTGTTCGTTACTGTTGACCAGATACCCCAGGCGCAGTCCCGGGATCGCATAGAACTTGGTGAGCGAACGCAGCACCCAAATATGCGGGTTCTCTTGCAGTAACGGGATAAACCCCGACTCCTTGGCAATAAAATCGATAAACGCTTCATCAAGGATCAGGGCGATCCCCAGCGACTCACAACGCGTGGCAATTTCACGCAGCAGGCGGGTTTCGGGCAACAACCCGGTGGGATTATTGGGCGTACAGAGAAACAGGCAGTCCAGCTCAAGCGTTAACGCATCGAGGATCGCATCGGTAAGCTGCCAGCCATCGTCTTCGCACAGCGCAAACTCATGGATCGTACACTCTCCCCATTGCAGCGCCCGACGATATTCCGCAAACCCGGGCGTCACAATCATCGCGTGGCGTGGCTTCAGGCCATGCACCAGGGTAAAAATGGATTCGGTTTCACCGTTCCCGGCCAGGATCCACGAGGACGGAATTTGATGATGCTCCGCCAGCGCGGCATGCAGTTGCGCGTAATCGACATCCGGGTAACGCTCCGTGCAGTCCAGATTGTCGATAATCGCCCGTTTTAAACTTACTGGCATACCCAGCGGGTTAATATTCGCGCTAAAATCCAGCAACTGCTCAGGCAAGATGCCCAACAATTCGGCGGCTTCTCGGGTGTTACCGCCATGTGCGCTCTTCAATAAAGACATCGTGCCGCTCCACGTAAAAAAGGGTATTTTAGTGAAAAATCACTGCGCAATCAGGGCAAACATCATATTTTGTGCGAATAGCCTCACGAGGAAAACATGAGACTCTGGTTAGTACGTCATGGCGAAACCGAAGCCAATGTCGCTGGTTTATATAGCGGCCACGCCCCCACACCGCTAACGGAACGGGGGATCGCTCAGGCGCAAACGCTGGGTACGCTGTTACGCAATGTCCCTGTCGACAACGTTCTGTGCAGCGAACTGGAACGCGCCCGCCATACAACGCAGTTGATTCTGGCGGAACGTGAAGTTCCTGTGCGCAACATGCCTGAGCTTAATGAGATGTTTTTTGGTGACTGGGAAATGCGTCACCATCGCGATCTGGCGCGCGAAGACGCCGAAAATTACGCCGTGTGGTGTAACGACTGGCAGAATGCGACGCCCACCAATGGCGAAGGTTTTCAGACGTTTTCTCAGCGAGTGGAACGTTTCATTGCCCAGCTTGCTGATTATAAAGCGAGCCAAAATCTGCTGGTGGTGAGTCATCAAGGCGTGCTGAGCGTGTTGATCGCCCGTCTGCTGTCCATGCCCGCTGCGGCAATGTGGCATTTCCGCGTCGAACAAGGCTGCTGGAGCGCAATTGATTTTTGTGACGATTTTGCGGTTCTGAAAGTGCTTAACAGCCGGGCCGTATGGCGCGACGGGGAGTGAAAGCGCTGTTTTTTATGCCGAAGGGCCTCTCTCCCATTGACACCCCATGACAGGCTGTTATTCTCCGCAGCCTGACTTTTCCCGCCCTTCAGAGCTTTGCAGAAATTGTTTTACAAAAATGGCGATGCATTCTGTGGCGTGGGGTGGGATGATAGCGCACTTCACAAGCGCATTCGGAGACATTTGTCCCGATATCGCCTCTGGTTCAGGTATACTAACAGACGTTTTTAACTCTTTTCACCCAGGGGGAACACTTGCAGGGTAAAGCACTCCAGGATTTTGTAATCGACAAAATTGATGACCTGAAAGGTCAAGACATCATCGCCTTAGACGTTCAGGGCAAATCCAGCATCACTGATTGCATGATTATCTGCACCGGTACATCCAGCCGTCACGTTATGTCTATTGCAGACCACGTGGTTCAGGAGTCCCGCACTGCTGGCCTGCTGCCGCTCGGCGTGGAAGGCGAGAATGTCGCTGACTGGATCGTCGTTGACCTCGGCGATGTGATTGTCCACGTGATGCAGGAAGAGAGTCGTCGCCTGTATGAACTGGAAAAACTCTGGAGTTAATGCGTGAAGCTGCAACTTGTCGCTGTGGGTACGAAAATGCCTGACTGGGTACAAACCGGATTTACCGAGTATCTCCGTCGGTTTCCGAAAGATATGCCCTTTGAGCTGATCGAAATCCCGGCAGGAAAGCGCGGCAAGAACGCGGACATTAAACGCATTCTCGACAAAGAGGGTGAGCAGATGCTGGCTGCCGCAGGCAAAAACCGCATCGTCACCCTTGATATCCCGGGTAAACCCTGGGACACGCCGCAACTGGCGACCGAACTTGAGCGCTGGAAACTGGACGGTCGTGACGTCAGCCTGTTAATTGGCGGGCCGGAAGGTCTCTCTCCTGCCTGTAAAGCGGCAGCGGAACAAAGCTGGTCACTCTCTGCATTAACCCTTCCACACCCTCTTGTTCGGGTTCTGGTTGCGGAGAGTCTGTACAGGGCGTGGAGCATTACCACCAACCATCCTTATCACCGTGAGTGATCATTGATTCTTGAGTAGATTAAGCAGCGGATGAAACTACAGAATTCTTTTCGCGACTATTCGGCTGAGTCCGCGCTGTTTGTGCGCCGGGCGCTGGTCGCTTTTTTGGGGATTTTGCTGCTAACTGGCGTGCTGATCGCCAACCTTTATAATCTGCAAATCGTTCGCTTTACTGATTATCAGACCCGTTCGAACGAAAACCGCATCAAACTGGTGCCTATCGCGCCGAGTCGCGGCATCATTTATGACCGCAACGGAATTCCTCTCGCCCTTAACCGCACCATTTACCAGATAGAAATGATGCCGGAAAAGGTAGACAACATTCAGGATACCCTCGACGCGCTGCGTAACGTCGTAGACCTGACGGACGACGATATTGCTGCCTTTAAAAAAGAGCGCGCCCGTTCACACCGTTTCACCTCAATTCCGGTAAAAACCAACCTGACTGAAGTTCAGGTCGCACGCTTTGCCGTGAATCAATATCGCTTTCCTGGCGTCGAAGTTAAAGGCTATAAACGCCGCTATTACCCATACGGCTCTGCGCTGACCCACGTAATTGGCTACGTATCGAAGATCAACGATAAAGACGTAGATCGCCTGGACAAAGACGGCAAACTGGCTAACTACGCGGCAACGCATGACATCGGCAAGCTGGGTATTGAACGCTATTATGAGGACGTGCTTCACGGCCAAACCGGGTATGAAGAAGTAGAAGTGAACAACCGCGGCCGCGTCATTCGCCAGTTGAAAGAAGTGGCGCCGCAGGCCGGGCACGATATCTATCTCACCCTTGATTTGAAACTCCAGCAGTATATTGAAACGCTGCTGGCGGGCAGTCGTGCCGCCGTGGTGGTTACCGACCCGCGTACCGGTGGTGTTCTGGCGCTGGTATCTATGCCGAGCTATGACCCGAATCTGTTCGTGGATGGTATCTCCAGTAAAGATTACTCCGGGTTGCTCAATGACCCGAACACCCCCTTGGTTAACCGCGCCACACAGGGTGTTTACCCCCCTGCTTCGACGGTTAAACCTTACGTTGCGGTTTCTGCGTTAAGCGCAGGCGTTATCACCCGCAATACCGGCCTGTTCGATCCGGGCTGGTGGCAGCTACCGGGCTCTGAAAAACGTTACCGCGACTGGAAAAAGTGGGGGCACGGCCATCTGAACATCACCCGCTCTCTGGAAGAGTCCGCGGATACGTTTTTCTATCAAATCGCCTATGATATGGGGATTGACCGGCTTTCCGAGTGGATGAGCAAATTTGGCTACGGCAAATATACGGGCATCGATCTTGCCGAAGAGCGCTCCGGCAATATGCCAACCCGCGAGTGGAAGCAAAAACGGTTTAAAAAGCCATGGTATCAGGGTGATACCATTCCCGTCGGCATCGGCCAGGGTTATTGGACAGCAACCCCAATCCAGATGAGTAAAGCGCTGATGATCCTTATCAACGACGGTTTGATAAAAGTCCCGCATCTGCTGATGAGCACGGCAGAAAACGGCAAGCAGGTGCCGTGGGTACAGCCACACGAACCACCCGTTGGCGATATTCATTCTGGTTACTGGGAAATCGCAAAAGACGGTATGTACGGTGTCGCGAACCGCCCTAACGGAACTGCGCATAAGTATTTTGCTGGCGCGCCTTACAAAATTGCGGCGAAATCCGGTACCGCGCAGGTCTTTGGCCTGAAAGCTAATGAAACCTATAACGCGCATAAGATCGCCGAGCGTTTACGTGACCACAAGCTGATGACGGCCTTCGCCCCCTATGATAAACCCCAGGTCGCTGTCGCCATGATCCTTGAAAACGGCGGTGCGGGTCCGGCAGTGGGTACCATTATGCGCCAGATCCTTGACCATATTATGTTGGGTGACAACAACACCAATCTGCCTGCGGAAAACCCAGCGGTTGCAGCAGCGGAGGACCAATAATCGTGACGGATAATCCGAACAAAAAAACATTCTGGGACAAAATCCACATCGATCCCACAATGTTGCTTATTTTGCTGGCTCTGCTGGTTTACAGCTCACTGGTCATCTGGAGCGCCAGCGGCCAGGATATTGGCATGATGGAGCGCAAAGTCGGCCAGATCGCAATGGGCCTGGTCATCATGGTAGTGATGGCGCAAATTCCCCCCCGGGTGTATGAGGGCTGGGCGCCCTATCTCTATATCTTTTGCATCATTCTGTTGGTGGCGGTAGACGCCTTCGGCGCCATTTCCAAAGGTGCGCAGCGCTGGCTGGATTTGGGTATCGTGCGTTTTCAGCCTTCTGAAATTGCCAAAATCGCCGTGCCGCTGATGGTTGCGCGCTTTATTAACCGTGACGTTTGCCCACCATCGCTAAAAAATACCGCCATTGCGCTGGTGCTGATTTTTATGCCCACGCTGCTGGTCGCCGCCCAACCTGACCTCGGCACTTCAATTCTGGTCGCCCTTTCCGGTCTGTTTGTCTTGTTCCTTTCTGGTTTGAGCTGGCGCTTAATCGGCGTTGCGGTGGTTCTGGTCGCGGCGTTTATCCCGATACTGTGGTTCTTCCTGATGCATGATTACCAGCGTCAGCGCGTCATGATGCTGCTCGACCCGGAAACCGATCCGCTGGGCGCGGGTTATCACATAATTCAGTCTAAAATAGCCATTGGCTCCGGCGGGTTACGCGGCAAAGGCTGGCTGCATGGTACACAATCGCAGCTTGAGTTTTTACCCGAACGCCACACCGACTTTATCTTTGCTGTCTTAGCGGAAGAGCTGGGTCTGGTGGGGATCTTGATTCTGTTGACGCTCTACATTTTGCTGATTATGCGCGGATTATGGATCGCTGCCCGCGCGCAAACCACCTTTGGTCGCGTCATGGCGGGTGGCTTAATGTTGATATTATTCGTTTATGTCTTCGTAAATATTGGTATGGTGAGCGGTATTCTGCCCGTGGTTGGGGTTCCACTCCCACTGGTCAGTTACGGAGGCTCGGCACTTATCGTGCTGATGGCCGGGTTCGGGATTGTTATGTCGATCCACACCCATAGAAAAATGTTGTCGAAAAGCGTGTAAGGGGTACGCAATGCGTAAGCAGTGGCTTGGTATCTGCATCGCAGCAGGAATGCTCGCGGCGTGTTCGAGTGATGATGGTCAGCAACAGGTTGCTGTCGCGCCGCAGCCTGCGGTGTGTAATGGTCCGATTGTTGAAATCAGCGGGGCCGATCCGCGCTTTGAACCCCTGAACCCAACGGCGAATCAGGACTACCAGCGTGATGGTAAAAGCTACAAAATCGTGCAGGATCCCTCCCGCTTTAGCCAGGCCGGACTTGCCGCTATCTATGATGCGGAACCAGGAAGCAACTTAACCGCGTCTGGCGAAGCGTTCGACCCGATGCAGCTGACCGCTGCGCATCCGACGCTGCCTGTCCCCAGCTATGCCAGAATTACCAATCTGGCGAACGGCAGGATGATCGTCGTGCGCATTAACGATCGCGGGCCTTATGGCAACGATCGCGTGATTTCACTTTCGCGCGCCGCAGCCGATCGTCTGAACACCTCCAACAACACTAAAGTGCGTATCGACCCAATCATCGTCGCCCAGGATGGTTCATTGTCCGGACCGGGTATGGCTTGTACCACGGTCGCGAAACAAACTTATGCCTTGCCTGCGCGTCCTGATTTAAGCGGTGGCGGCAATATGGGAAGCATGCCTTCGCCATCGGATGCAGGTCAGCCGCAAGGCGATATTCGTCCGATCAGCAATTCCACGCTGAAAAGCGATGATCCAACCGGTGCGCCAGTAAACAGCAGTGGATTCCTCGGTGCGCCAACCACGCTCGCATCAGGCGTGCTGGAAAGCAGCGAGCCGACTCTGGTGCCGCAATCGACAACCACCGCACCGATCACGTCAACCGCGCCGGCAGCAACCCCAGCAGCCGTCACAGCCCCTGCGCCTGCGGCAACTGCCAACGGACGCTATGTGGTTCAGGTTGGCGCAGTCAGCGAGCAGTCGCGCGCGCAGCAGTATCAAAAGCGTTTAAGCCAGCAGTTTGGCGTTCCTGGCCGGGTGGTACAAAACGGCGCAGTCTGGCGTATCCAGATGGGGCCGTTTGCCAGCAAAGCTGAAGCCTCCACATTGCAGCAGCGTCTTCAATCCGAGGCGCAATTACAGTCCTTCATCACCGGCGTGTAATAACGTAAATCAGGTATCTGAACTGTCAGTTTCTGTAAATGACATTAACAAAGTCACGCGGAAAGTCAGATGCCTGCCAGTTTTGCATTTGCTATAGTAGGGCACTTTTTTTAATTTCATCACGGACGTCGTAGTTCAGACCATGAAGACCACTTTTTCCGCTCGTTTCGTGCAGCGTATGGCGCTCACCGCGGCTCTCTGCGCAGCCTCTCTCTCTGCTGCCCATGCCGATGACCTGAATATTAAAACCATGATCCCGGGTGTTCCGCAGATCGATGCGGAGTCGTATATCCTGATTGATTACAATTCAGGTAAAGTTCTGGCAGAACAGAACGCAGACACTCGCCGCGACCCCGCCAGTCTGACCAAAATGATGACCAGCTACGTCATCGGCCAGGCGATGAAAGCCGGGAAATTCAAAGAAACCGATCTGGTCACCGTCGGCAATGACGCATGGGCTACGGGCAACCCGGTCTTCAAAGGTTCATCGCTGATGTTCCTCAAGCCAGGCATGCAGGTTCCTGTTTCTCAGCTGATCCGTGGTATTAACCTGCAATCCGGAAACGACGCGTGCGTGGCGATGGCAGACTTCGCAGCTGGTAGCCAGGATGCTTTCGTCGGCCTGATGAACAGCTATGTGAATGCGCTGGGCCTGAAAAACACCCACTTCCAGACCGTTCATGGTCTCGATGCTGACGGTCAGTACAGCTCGGCTCGCGACATGGCGATGATTGGTCAGGCTCTGATTCGCGACGTGCCTAACGAATACTCTATCTATAAAGAAAAAGAGTTCACCTTTAACGGCATTCGTCAGTTAAACCGCAACGGCCTGCTGTGGGATAACAGCCTGAATGTCGACGGTATCAAAACCGGTCACACCGATAAGGCTGGCTATAACCTCGTTGCATCCGCAACCGAAGGCCAGATGCGTCTGATCTCCGCCGTTATGGGTGGTCGCACCTATAAAGGCCGAGAAACCGAAAGTAAAAAACTGCTGACCTGGGGCTTCCGTTTCTTCGAAACCGTGAACCCGTTGAAAGTGGGTAAAGAATTTGCCTCAGAACCTGCCTGGTTTGGTAACACCGATCGTGCGTCGTTAGGCGTTGATAAAGACGTCTACCTGACCATTCCGCGCGGCCGCATGAAAGACCTGAAAGCCAGCTATGTGTTGAACACCACTGAACTGCACGCCCCGCTGCAGAAAAACCAGGTTGTCGGCACTATCAACTTCCAGTTAGATGGCAAAACCATTGAACAGCGTCCGCTGGTGGTGCTGCAGGAAATCCCTGAAGGCAACTTCTTTGGGAAAATCATTGATTACATTAAATTAATGTTCCATCACTGGTTTGGCTAAAAATCGAACACTTGAAAGTGTGATTTACGTCCCCATATACTAGGTATCCAGATAACTCCCACGCGCAGTGGGAGTTATTATTTTTTGATGTAACGCCGGAGCTGACATGAAAACCAAACTTAACGAACTGCTTGAATTCCCTACTCCATTTACTTACAAAGTAATGGGGCAGGCGTTGCCTGAGCTGGTTGATCAGGTGGTTGAAGTGGTACAGCGCCATGCGCCAGGTGATTACTCTCCGACGGTAAAACCGAGCAGCAAAGGCAACTACCACTCGGTCTCAATCACCATCACTGCTACACACATTGAGCAGGTTGAAACGCTGTACGAAGAATTAGGCAATATCGATATCGTACGCATGGTGCTGTAAAAACCTGTCGGTTACCCGCTGCATCCCCGCTCGGGTAACCCCTCCCCCCTGTGATATACTTTTCCCCTCTTTAACATTCTCTACGGAGATGCCGTTTTGTATCAGGATAAAATTCTGGTCCGCCAGCTCGGTCTTCAACCTTACGAGCCAGTCTCTCTGGCCATGCATGAATTTACCGATACCCGTGATGAAAACAGTCATGATGAAATCTGGCTGGTAGAGCATTATCCTGTCTTCACCCAGGGTCAGGCAGGTAAAGCTGAGCACGTATTGATGCCGGGAGATATTCCGGTGATCCAGAGCGATCGTGGCGGTCAGGTGACCTACCACGGGCCAGGCCAACAGGTTATGTATGTGCTGTTGAACCTGAAGCGTCGTAAACTTGGCGTGCGCGAACTGGTTACGCTGCTGGAGCAAACCGTCGTGAATACCCTTGCGGAAATCGGCATTGACGCCCACCCGCGAGCCGATGCGCCTGGCGTATATGTGGGTGAGAAGAAAATCTGTTCTTTGGGATTACGTATCCGTAAAGGATGTTCATTTCACGGCTTAGCGCTCAACGTGGATATGGACTTGTCGCCTTTCCTGCGTATCAATCCTTGTGGTTATGCCGGGATGGAGATGGCGAAAGTATCGCAGTGGGATAGCACGGCCACGACCGAGAGCATTCGCCCCCGCCTGCTGGCCAACATCTTCGCGCTGTTGGGTAACCCACCGCACGAGTACATTGCGGGCTGAAAATACGGTCATACTTTGCCACGGCATATGTTGTGGCAAATGGCACAAAACAACAACTATTTTACATTTTGCCAGCCTGTCAGGCTGCTTTCTGGCCCGTTTCAATGATATACTGCGTATCACTAATTCAAAAATAGTTGATAAATGCAACATTCCCTTGAATTGAAACGCTTTCCTTCGTAATTCGCAACTGGAACACGCAAGCTATGAGTAAACCCATTGTGATGGAACGCGGTGTTAAATACCGCGATGCCGATAAGATGGCTCTTATCCCGGTAAAAAATGTGGCAACAGAGCGTGAAGCCCTGCTGCGTAAACCGGAATGGATGAAAATAAAACTGCCAGCGGACTCCACTCGCATCCAGGGCATCAAAGCGGCAATGCGCAAAAATGGCCTGCACTCTGTCTGCGAAGAAGCTTCCTGCCCTAACCTGGCTGAATGTTTCAATCACGGAACAGCAACCTTTATGATCCTCGGCGCAATCTGTACTCGCCGTTGCCCATTCTGCGACGTTGCCCATGGCCGTCCGGTTGCTCCTGACGCCAACGAGCCGTTAAAACTGGCTCAGACGATTGCGGACATGGCGCTGCGCTATGTCGTGATTACCTCCGTTGACCGTGACGATCTGCGTGACGGCGGCGCTCAGCACTTTGCTGACTGCATCACCGCGATTCGTGAGAAAAGCCCGTCGATTAAAATCGAAACGCTGGTGCCTGACTTCCGTGGTCGTATGGATCGCGCGCTGGATATCCTCACAGCCACGCCGCCGGACGTGTTTAACCACAACCTCGAAAACGTACCGCGTATTTATCGTAATGTACGCCCTGGGGCTGACTACAACTGGTCGCTGAAGCTTCTGGAACGCTTCAAGGAAGCGCACCCGGAGATTCCGACAAAATCGGGTCTGATGGTGGGTCTGGGTGAAACTAATGCTGAAATCATTGAGGTTATGCGCGACCTGCGTAGCCATGGCGTGACCATGCTGACGCTGGGGCAGTATTTACAGCCAAGCCGCCATCACCTCCCGGTTCAACGCTATGTAAGCCCGGATGAGTTCGATGAGATGAAAGCAGAAGCCATGGCTATGGGCTTTACCCACGCTGCTTGCGGTCCATTCGTGCGCTCTTCATACCATGCTGACATGCAGGCCAAAGGGCTGGAAGTGAAGTAATCGTGTAATACTCACTTACATATCAGCAATAAAAAACCGGCAAATCGCCGGTTTTTTTTCATGCAGAGTTTGCAGTATTACTCTTTATGAGAAAGCTTCTCAGCCTGAACGCTACCATCAGCCTCTTTCTTGGCATCGGCATTATCGTCGTTCATTGCTTTCTTGAAGCCCTTGATTGCCGTCCCCAGGTCTCCACCCAGAGTACGTAACTTCTTGGTACCAAACAGCAGAACAACCAGTGCGGCAACCACCAGCAGTTTGGTAATACTAATCTCACCCATAGATACCTTCTTGACTTAAACCAGGCTACATAAAGCGCCATATTAACCTGAGAATATTAACGGCCTTTCGACGCGCGCACACAATAGCAATCTGTAACAAGGTGAATCAAGCCTTGTTTAAAAAAACGTCATAATAATTGCGGTGGCGCAAAGCGTCGGTTACTTAACACCGGAAGTTGTGCCCTGACCTGCCTGACCCGCTCGGCGGAAACCTCGGCCATAATGAGCGCGGGCGTTTCAGCCGCCGCCGCAATAGTCACGCCAAAGGGATCGATGACCCGGCTTTGGCCGATATTCTTGTTACCGCATTCTCCAGCCGCAACCAGATAACACGTGGCATCCAGCGCTCTTGCCGCCAAAAGCGTGGCCCAATGATGCTCTTTTAACGATCCCCGCACCCAAGCCGCAGGTAGAACGAGAATCTCAGCCCCCTGCAACGCGTGCGCCAGCGCCAGCTCAGGGAAGCGCAGGTCATAGCAGGTCATTAGCCCTACTTTTAATCCGCCTACGTCCAGCAGCGGCGCTATGGCGTCCCCTGCATCGACATTACGTGACTCCTGAATCGAAAAGGCGTCATAGAGATGTAATTTAGCGTAATGGGCCACTACCCGACCAGCCCGTAGCGCAACCAGCATGTTAAATGCCCGGCCTGGCACAGAGGGAACATGAATCGTCAGGATTGTCGTCATCTCATTTTGTGCGCTTTCTCGCAACAAATACGTCAGAAACCCGCCTTCCAAAAGCTGAGCTGATTTCACTGACAGGTCAGGGTCTAAATCGTCACGCGCCAACAATGCCTCCGGTAATACCAGTAGCGACGCCCCCTCTCCTGCAGCCTGAGACATCAGTAAGGCGCAGGTTTCTGCATTTTTTTCCCATGAAGGTCCCACGGCAAATTGCCCTGCTGCAACGAACATATTCCCTCCAGAAAACTTTGTTAGGCTCGCCAACAACAATTATTCAGCGTTACACTCACCCTCTATACAATCAAATAGCAGGATTACGCAGTGTTACAACTCCTTTTAGCGGTTTTTATCGGTGGTGGCACAGGTAGCGTAGCAAGATGGATGTTGAGTATGCGGTTTAACCCGCTGCATCAGGCCATTCCATTCGGTACGCTGGCTGCAAACTTACTTGGCGCATTTATCATTGGTATGGGTCTGGCATGGTTTAATCGCATGACAAATATTGACCCAATGTGGAAGGTGCTGATTACTACAGGCTTTTGCGGGGGACTGACAACGTTTTCCACTTTCTCTGCTGAGGTAGTGTTTTTACTGCAGGAAGGACGCTTTGGTTGGGCTATGGTGAATGTACTGGTTAATCTCTTGGGATCATTCGCGATGACCGCCCTGGCATTCTGGTTGGTATCTGCCTCTCCCGCACATTGAAGCGAAAAAAACCCGCAATTAAGCGGGTTTTGAATGCTTGCTGTCGTATGCTTACAGAGCGATTACGTTTGCAGCAGAAGGGCCTTTGGCACCGTTAGTGATTTCGAACTCTACACGCTGACCTTCAGCCAGAGTTTTAAAACCATTGGTCTGGATTGCAGAGAAGTGTACGAACACGTCTTTGCTGCCATCTTCCGGAGTAATGAAACCGAATCCTTTGGACTCATTAAACCACTTAACGTTACCTTTAATCTTAGACATCAAAATTACCTTTACATGAAAAATAGACACAAATGCTGTGTCGGGTATCAGTACAACAATTGTGGTGCACTTTGTCCAGTCGAACTTTATCAAAAAGTGATAAATGTCGCGTTATTTTTCAGTTAAACTTCCTATCGCTATGTTTTTAAAGGGCTTTCTAATAAACCACCTGACAATACAGATAGTCCATCAAAACTGGAACCGCATCCACGCAAAGTAGACGTTGCCGTTATTATACGTTCCAGGAATGTAGGTCATCTGAAACGTTGCCGGACCATAACCAATTGATGCCAGCGGTAACAGCACCGGTACCGGAATGTAGTTCCAGTTATCACGCGCGGTGAAACCGGCGGTAAAGCCGAGACCTGTATGGAAGTTTTCATCAGCCAGCGGTCGCCAGGTTTTTTCCCAGCCATAGCCGCCAATGGGTTCCCATTTATTGTAGGAATCCTTAAACGCCATGATATAAAGTCCGTGCCAGTTACCTTTATCATCCCAACGGGATTGACCAAATCCTGCACCCCACGGCCGTTCATTGTAGCGATCCGTTTTTTCTTTATCGTAGGCAAAACGCGCATGCCAGGTAATAGCAGGTACATACAGATCATAATGTTCCGGCTGCTGCCAGGTTTCACTGACATTATCTTTAAAAGTAGCAAACCAGCCTTTATCTTCAGCAGCAGCCTGGGAAGTGAAAGCTAACTGAATAAAAATAAATGAAAAAATGAGAAAATATCGTTTAGCGAAAATCACAACTTAATTACCATCCTGGGATTTATTATTAATTTTAGCAAACCCAATCTTAATGTCAGCTTAACAAAAATGCGCAAATAAAAAATCAGAATATTCCTCAGCCTATAACCTACCCCTTTATTTACTGAGCCATTTCATAGGAACTATTTTCTCTTTATTGCCAATAAATTGTGCTTTCCTGCGGCGAGAGTTAAATAACATCACAATAAATTAACAATAAAGCATCAATATCACCACAAAACACACACACCAACGCTGCGCTTCACAGTTTTTTATTGTGATATTCTTTTTTTAATCGCGATGCTGAAAAAACGGCTTAGCCATCGCTTGAATCCGTATTTTTATTGATTTCAATCAGCAAGAGTTATCGGTTTATTAGGCACATTCTGTCACCACTTTTTACTTTTTTTAGTTTTTTAACTTTCTGGGCAGCAATGCGACAGGGGAAACAATGTTGACATTTATTGAACTCCTTATTGGGGTTGTGGTTATTGTGGGTGTAGCGCGCTACATCATTAAAGGTTATTCCGCGACAGGCGTACTGTTTGTCGGCGGTCTGGTTTTGCTGATTATCAGTGCGTTGATGGGCCATAAAGTTTTGCCGTCTAGCGCAGCAACAACGGGCTATACGGCAACAGACATTGTTGAATATATTAAAATTTTGCTGATGAGCCGTGGCGGCGATCTCGGCATGATGATTATGATGCTGTGTGGTTTTGCCGCCTACATGACGCATATTGGCGCGAATGATATGGTGGTTAAGCTGGCCTCTAAGCCGCTGCAGTATATCAATTCACCTTATCTGCTTATGATTGCCGCCTATTTTGTCGCCTGCCTGATGTCCCTGGCGGTCTCTTCAGCAACCGGTCTGGGCGTATTGCTGATGGCGACATTGTTCCCGGTCATGGTTAACGTTGGGATTAGCCGTGGCGCCGCAGCAGCCATTTGCGCCTCCCCAGCCGCTATTATTCTTTCGCCAACATCCGGTGATGTAGTGCTGGCTGCAAAAGCCGCGGAAATGCCGCTGATCGATTTCGCGTTTAAAACCACGCTGCCAATTTCCATTGCCGCCATCATTGCTATGGCGATTGCCCACTTTTTCTGGCAGCGTTACCTGGATAAAAAAGAGAACATTTCTCATGAAATGTTAGATGTGGCTGAAATTACCACTACCGCCCCGTCGTTTTACGCCATCTTGCCATTTACCCCGATCGTTGGCGTCCTGATTTTCGATGGAAAATGGGGCCCACAGCTGCATATCATTACGATTCTGGTGCTGTGCATGCTCATCGCTGCTGTACTGGAGTTCGTACGAGGATTCAACACCCAGAAGGTTTTCTCGGGTCTGGAAGTCGCCTACCGTGGTATGGCAGATGCCTTTGCTAACGTGGTGATGCTGTTAGTCGCGGCGGGCGTTTTTGCCCAGGGTCTGAGCACAATCGGCTTTATTCAGAGTCTGATTTCTATCGCCACCTCGTTTGGCTCCGCGAGCATTATTCTGATGCTGGTACTGGTGATCCTGACTATGCTGGCGGCAATGACCACGGGGTCCGGTAACGCACCGTTCTATGCCTTCGTTGAGATGATCCCGAAACTGGCGCACTCTTCTGGCATTAACCCGGCTTACCTTGCTATTCCGATGCTGCAGGCATCAAACCTTGGACGCACAATCTCTCCGGTCTCCGGTGTGGTTGTCGCTGTCGCAGGGATGGCAAAGATCTCTCCGTTCGAAGTAGTGAAACGTACCTCGGTTCCGGTTCTGGTTGGACTGCTGGTTGTGATTATCGCAACTGAAGTGATGGTGCCGGCGACGTCCGCCCTGATTGGCGGTTAACGATAACTGTCAGCATCTAACCTTGATACGCAAAATCATTTAAGCTGCATCAAGGCGGCAAGTGAAGACATCCCCAGTACCATAGATAATTATGTGACTGGGGTTTCTTCACGCCGCCCACAAAGAGGCAGCTTCAAGGATGACGTGAATTAGCCGCCGTGATAAATACGCTGCGGCCTCCCCACCTTACCGTGAATAATCTCCGCAATAATCAAATGACGGCTGGCACAGTACTCCAGGTAGCGCCTGGAGGTGGTACGGCTGATAGTGAGTGCCTGGGCGATCGTTTCCGCAGTATGATGTACCGTCGGATCGGCAAATAATTTCAACACCGCATTCAGCGTTAACGCATCAATTCCGGTCGGCAAATCGCCTTTCGGTTCGCCGCGCGCATAAGCATTAAACATTTCATCAATCTGCTTTTGACTGGCGCTGTCATTACCGGCCAACATGCGTCTGCGCTGTTGATAACGCGTCAGCGTCTGTCCCAGGCGCTCGTAGGCAATGGGTTTGACCAGATAATCAAACGCGCCGCTGCGCACGGCCTCGGAGACCGTTTCCATGTCGCTGGCCGCCGTGGTAAACACCACGCCCCCCGGATAACGCGTCTGGGTTAGCTCATGCAACAACGTAATTCCCTTGCCGTCCGGCAAGTAGTTATCGAGCAGAATCAAACCGGGCTTAAAACGCTCAATCATCATCCTCGCTTGCGCAAGATTACCCGCCAGCCAAATCTGGCTGAAGCCGGGTATATGGCGGATATATTCAGCATGCATTTCCGCCAGTAGCGTTTCATCCTCAACGATCAATAGCGTTAATGGTTCCGTCATTATTTTTTTTCACTTTCGGAAGAAATAAAGAAAATAAGGTGCCGCAGGGGGAGTTATCTTCGAGTGTAATCACCCCGTTACAGCGCCTCACATAACTTGCAATCAGATACAAACCAATGCCATGTTCACCTGGTTCATCGGTACGGGTGCTCACACCCTGTTCAAATATTTTTTCACGCAATGCTTCCGGTACACCGCATCCCTGATCGGCAACTTCGATGATCACGTCATCCCCTTCATCGCTCAAATAGAGTTCGACGATCTTGTTGCCTTGCTGGGTGCGCAAGCTCGCTTCAAATGCATTATCAAGCAGATTGCCAACAATTGCTGCAAACTCTGTGCTATCCAGCCCCTCAGGGAGTTGATGCAGTTGACTGCCAGGAACGATAGTCATAGTGAGGCCCAGTTCACGCGCACGCTGCACCTTGCCAAACAACAGACCGGCTACCTGACGATCGGCAAACGCGCCGCGCAGGCTGTCAATCAGTTGCTGTTGCGCCTGCGACTCCCCCTGCACCATTGCCAGCACCCGGTCATACTCTTTCATTTGCAGCAGGCCATTAATGGTCGACATCCAGTTAAGGTGTTCATGACGCAGCGTTCTCAGGCTCTCTACATACTGTTTGATCTGCGTTAATTGCGCATTAAGAGTAGCAATTTCATCTTTACTACGAAAACTGATGATTGCCCCAAGCAGTTCATCGCCGGAGCGAATCGCCTCACGGTTAGCGATAACGCTCAGGCCATTAAAGTTCACCATCGCGTCCTGTCGTTTTTCCGCAATCTGCTGGGTGAAAAAGTCAGTCGGCTGAACCACTTCACTAACCGGTTTTCCAAGCCACTTTCGCCCTGGCGAAGACAGCCCCAGCATTTTCCTCGCGCTGCGGTTTATTGCGGTGATATACCCATCAGGGTCCACGGCGATCAAACCTTCATATACCGAGCTGAATAGCGCTTCCTGCTGACGCACTACCCGCGCGATTTGCTTAGGCTCCATCCCCAACATCTGCCGGCGAATATGGGCGGCAAATAACCAGGAGAGCAGCATAAGTACCAGCAACAGCAGGATAAACACCCCTGCCATTGGGAGTAAAAAGTCCGATCGCCAGCTATCGATTTTACTGATCAGATAGCCAATTGAGACCACGCCAATGATTTTGCCATCGTCATCAAAGATGGGCGTTTTGGCGCGCATCGCCATCCCAATGGACCCTTTGCCGGTAATAAAGTAACTTTCCCCTCTTTCCAGTGCGCCGGGTTTGGTGAACTGCATCGGGTAGCCAATTTTTTCCGGATTTGGGTGGTAAAGGCGGACAGAGTTGGTATCCCCGATCACCACATAGTCGAAGTCAGTCCCGCTCTGCAGTTTGTCGGCAATGGTCGCCAGACGCTTGTAATCACGATGCTTCACCGCCGCGATGATACTGTCGTTAGAGGCGATGATTTTGGCCTGGTTCATCGCCATATCGCGGACATGCGTTGCCAGATAATCTTCAAAACTGGCGGTAAAGTATTGTGCTAACGCGGCGATAATAAAAACAGAAACGACCAAAATAAGCAGAAAGATACGCAATGGAAACGCCAGACTGCGAAAAAAAGGAAACCGTGTTTTATTTTTTTGCTCTGCCATATTTCTTCCTCAGCGACGTTACCCGAAACTTATTTCTCATTGTAGTTG
The DNA here is from genome assembly GCF_013784065.1 of Citrobacter sp. RHBSTW-00599. NCBI lineage: Bacteria > Pseudomonadati > Pseudomonadota > Gammaproteobacteria > Enterobacterales > Enterobacteriaceae > Citrobacter > Citrobacter sp. RHBSTW-00599. The sequence goes on from NZ_CP056717.1 coordinate 3,639,113, forward strand.
TAATAAAAATGTTTTATTTGCAAGTCGCGGTATAAAACAGGATCGTTGCAGATTCCCCACCTTAAATCAATTAAACAAATTAAAACCACCCGCTATTTCGGAGTTAAATTAATTAAAAAACTTAAAACCATAAAACACATTAAAACCTTCTAACTTATTGTGAAATAAATCAAAAATTACCTCCAAAATACTCCTTACGATGTATGCAGCAGGGAAAAAAAGAAATACTCCGTAATAAAAAAACATTCCCTTCAATTGCAAACAAGAAGTTATCAGGTTGCTAAACAGAGCAACAAAAACAGAAACCCAGTAACAAATATAGCATCGGGGCTCTATTCACTATGTTCGGTAATAATATATTCACGCAAGTTAAACGCTCAGAAAATAAAAAGATGGCGGCTATCGCGCAATTTCTGAAAGAGAATGATTTGAGCGTTGATACAACTGTCGAAGTATTTATCACCGTCACCCGTGATGACCGCCTGATTGCCTGCGGCGGCATTGCCGGCAATATCATAAAGTGCGTCGCCATCTGCGAATCCGTAAGGGGTGAAGGCTTAGCGCTGACGCTGGCGACCGAGTTAATCAACCTCGCCTATGAGCGCCACTGTACGCACCTCTTCATCTATACCAAAACCGAGTACGAGTCGCTGTTTAAGCAGTGCGGTTTTTCTACGCTGACCAGCGTTCCCGGCATTATGGTGCTGATGGAAAACAGCACCACACGTCTGAAACGCTACGCTGAATCACTGGCGAAACAGCGCCATGAAGGGAAAAAAATTGGCTGTATCGTCATGAACGCCAACCCCTTCACCAACGGACATCGTTTTCTGATCCAACAAGCAGCCGCGCAATGTGACTGGCTGCATCTGTTTTTGGTGAAAGAAGATACCTCGCGTTTTCCGTATGAAGACCGACTGGATCTGGTGCTTAAAGGGACAAAAGACATTCCACGTTTAACCGTTCATCGCGGTTCGGAATACATCATTTCCCGCGCCACGTTCCCGTGCTACTTCATCAAAGAGCAGAGCGTTATTAACCACTGCTATACCGAAATAGACCTGAAAATCTTCCGCCAGTATCTGGCCCCGGCTCTTGGCGTCACGCACCGCTTCGTCGGTACCGAGCCGTATTGCACCGTCACCTCCCAGTACAACAACGATATGCGCTACTGGCTGGAGACCCCAACGCTTCCCGCCCCACCGATTGAACTGGTGGAAATTGAGCGGCTGTGCTTCCAGGAGATGCCGATTTCTGCCTCCTGGGTGCGCAAGCTGCTGGTTAAAAAAGATCTCACGGCTATCGCATCCCTGGTCCCTGACGCCACGCTGCACTATCTGCAAAGCATGGTTGAGCGGGCCTCATCGGGTGCGGCAGTCCGCCAAAATACCCCCGCATTAGCAACAGGTGAAAAATGAAAATAAACCAGGCAGCCGTCGCAGGCACACTCGAGTCCGGTGATGTGATGATTCGCATCGCCCCACTCGATTCGCAGGATATTGACCTGCAGGTTAACAGTAGCGTCGAAAAGCAGTTCGGTGATGCCATCCGGGCCACCATTCTGGACGTTCTGTCCCGCTACAACGTACGCGGCGTGCAATTAAATGTTGATGATAAAGGCGCACTGGACTGCATTTTACGTGCGCGACTGGAAGCACTACTGGCCCGCGCTGGCGGTATTCCTGCACTGCCATGGGAGGATTGCCAGTGATTAGTGAATCTTTGCAGCAACGTAAAACCCGTACCCGCCGCAGCATGCTGTTCGTACCGGGCGCCAATGCCGCCATGGTCAGCAACTCGTTCATCTATCCGGCAGATGCGCTGATGTTCGACCTGGAAGACTCCGTCGCGCTGCGCGAGAAAGATACTGCTCGCCGTATGGTGTACCACGCGCTGCAGCATCCTCTGTATCACGACGTTGAAACTATCGTGCGCGTAAACGCCCTCGACTCCGAATGGGGCATTAACGATCTCGAAGCCGTGGTACGCGGCGGCGCTGACATCGTGCGTTTACCGAAGACCGATACCGCGCAGGATGTCATCGACATCGAAAGCGAAATCCTGCGTATCGAGAAAGCCTGTGGCCGTGAGCCAGGCAGTACCGGTCTGTTAGCCGCCATCGAATCGCCGTTAGGCATTACCCGTGCGGTAGAAATTGCCCACGCTTCCGAGCGCCTGATCGGTATTGCACTGGGTGCGGAAGATTATGTGCGTAACCTGCGCACTGAGCGCTCTCCGGAAGGGACTGAACTGCTGTTTGCCCGCTGCTCTATTTTGCAGGCGGCACGCTCTGCCGGCATTCAGGCGTTCGACACCGTTTATTCCGATGCCAACAACGAAGCGGGTTTCCTGCATGAAGCCGCACACATCAAGCAACTGGGTTTTGACGGTAAGTCGCTCATCAACCCGCGCCAGATCGAGCTCCTGCACAACCTGTACGCGCCGACACGCAAAGAGCTGGCTCACGCGCGCCTGGTCGTGGAAGCCGCTGAAGCCGCCGCTCGCGAAGGCCGTGGCGTAGTTTCCCTGAACGGCAAAATGGTCGACAGCCCGGTTATCGAGCGCGCCCTTCTGGTTATCTCCCGTGCAGAACTTTCCGGCATTCGCGAAGAATAAGGCAAAAAAATGACGCAGAAAATCGAACAGTCTCAACGCCAGGATCGCGTGGCGACCTGGAGCCGTCATGCAGAAAGTGAGCTTTCCGCTTATCAGAGCACCGCAAAAGTAGAATTACAGGCGCAAAAACCGCGCGACAAGAAGCTGTGCGCTAACCTGGAAGACGCCATTCGTCGTTCAGGTTTACAGGATGGCATGACCATCTCTTTCCACCACGCTTTTCGCGGTGGCGATCTGACGATTAACCTGGTGATGGACGCCATCGCCAGAATGGGCTTTAAAAATCTGACGCTGGCCTCCAGCTCCCTGAGCGACTGCCATGCTCCGCTGGTTGAACACATCCGTCAGGGCGTGGTCAGCCGTATTTACACCTCCGGGCTGCGTGGCCCGCTGGCGGAAGAGATCTCCCGTGGCCTGCTGGCCGAGCCTGTGCAGGTCCACTCCCATGGCGGCCGTGTACACCTGGTGCAAAGTGGCGAACTCAGCATTGATGTGGCGTTCCTCGGCGTACCGTCCTGTGACCAGTTTGGTAATGCTAACGGCTATACAGGTAAAGCATGCTGTGGTTCACTGGGCTATGCCCGCGTCGATGCCGAAAATGCAAAACAGGTTGTCCTGCTGACTGAACAGCTGCTGACCTATCCGCATAACCCGGCCAGCATTACGCAGGATCAAGTGGATCTGATTGTACAGATCGATCAGGTCGGCGATGCGGACAAAATCGGTGCTGATGCGACACGCATGACCACCAACCCGCGTGAACTGTTAATCGCCCGTAGCGCGGCAGACGTCATTGCTAACTCCGGTTACTTCAATGAAGGCTTCTCACTGCAGACAGGAACCGGCGGCGCTTCTCTGGCCGTTACTCGTTTCCTGGAAGACAAGATGCGCAGCCGCGATATCCGTGCTGACTTCGCGCTGGGCGGCATCACCGCTACCATCGTTGACCTGCACGAAAAAGGCCTGATTCGCAAACTGCTGGACGTACAGAGCTTTGACCGTAACGCGGCTGAGTCGCTGGCTCGCAATCCAAACCACATTGAGATCAGTGCCAACCAGTATGCCAACTGGGGCTCAAAAGGCGCCTCCGTCGATCGTCTGGACGTCGTGGTGCTGAGTGCGCTGGAAGTTGATACCAGCTTCAACGTTAACGTACTGACCGGTTCTGACGGCGTACTGCGCGGCGCATCCGGCGGTCACTGCGATACTGCGGTTGCCGCTGCGCTTTCCATCATTGTCGCTCCGCTGGTTCGCGGACGCATCCCGACGCTGGTTGATAACGTCCTGACCTGCGTAACCCCAGGCTCCAGCGTAGACATCCTGGTCACTGACCACGGTATCGCCGTTAACCCTGCGCGTCTGGAACTGGCTGAACGTCTGAAAGAAGCCGGTATGAAAGTGGTGTCCATTGAATGGCTGCGCGAACGTGCACAGCAGCTCACCGGTCAGCCACGCGCTATCGAATTCACCGACCGCGTGATTGCCGTTGTGCGTTACCGCGATGGCTCGGTGATTGACGTTGTGCATCAGGTGAAGGAATAAGCCATGCGCCTGCTCCCTGAACACGCCACCCAACATGCGGTTTCGATTCCCGAGCTGCTCGCCAGCCGGGATGAGAGACAAGCAAGGCAACATGCCTGGCTGACGCGTCATCACGCGCCACTGGTCTCGTTTACCGTGGTCGCACCGGGTCCGATTAAAGACAGCGCATTAACCCGTCGCATCTTTAATCACGGCGTCACCGCCCTGCTCGCGCTGGCGGAAAAATCCACCTGGATTATCAGGGAGCAAACGGCGCTGGTTTCTGCCAGCGGTCCGGAAGGTCTTTTGTCTATTGAGGCCCCGGCCCACGCTCTCAAGCTCGCCACGATTGAACTTGAGCATTCACATCCGCTGGGACGGTTATGGGACATCGATGTCCTGACCCCTGAAGGGGAAATTCTGTCCCGGCGTCATTTCGCACTCCCTGCCCGCCGCTGTCTGCTGTGCGAGCAAAGCGCTGCCGAATGCGCGCGAGGTAAAACCCACGCGCTTTCCGACTTACTCTCTCAGATGGAGGCACTGCTGCATGATGCCGATTCCCGCAACATCAACCAATAACGCAGTCCTTCCTCTGGATCTGCCTGACGCTTACGCAACGCTTGCGTGGCGGGCCATGTTGACTGAAGTCAACCTGTCGCCCAAACCGGGTCTGGTGGATCGTATTAACAACGGCGCACATAAAGATATGGCGCTGGAAGATTTTCATCGCAGCGCTGAGGCAATTCAGGCCTGGCTGCCGCGTTTTATTGAATATGGGGCGTTTAGCGCACAGCTGTCGCCTGAAGATGTGTTGAAAGGACTGCGCCCACTGGGCATGGCCTGCGAAGCCGATATGTTTCGCGCCACCGAGGGGGTAAACACCCATAAAGGGAGCATCTTTTCACTGGGGCTGCTGTGTGCCGCCATTGGCCGCCTGCACCAGCTCCAACTGACTGTTACCGCTGAAACCCTTTGCTCAACGGCAGCAACATTTTGCCGTGGCCTGACCGAGCGCGAACTGCGCCAGAACAATCAACAACTCACGGCTGGCCAACGTCTTTATCAGCAACTGGGATTAACCGGCGCACGGGGCGAAGCCGAAGCGGGATACCCGCTAGTCATCCAGCATGCCCTGCCGCACTACCGCGCACTGCTGACTCAGGGCCGCGATCCTGAACTGGCGCTACTCGACACGTTATTGCTGCTGATGTCTATCAATGGCGACACCAACGTGGCTTCACGTGGCGGCGCAGAAGGTCTGCGCTGGCTACAGCAGCAGGCCACCGCTCTATTGCAGCAAGGGGGGATTCGCACCCCTGCCGATCTCGAATACCTGCGCCAGTTCGACCAACAGTGTATTGAACGCAACCTCAGCCCAGGAGGCTGCGCCGATCTGCTGATCGTCACCTGGTTCTTAGCTCAGATTTCACAAGTTCATCATTATCACAATTAAAGATCCTTTCCGGAGAATCACACACATGTCTTTAGCAAAAGATAAAATATGGAAATTACTGGCCCCATTGGTCGTAATGGGCGTCATGTTTCTTATCCCTGTCCCTGATGGAATGCCCCCGCAGGCCTGGCACTATTTTGCCGTTTTCGTGGCAATGATTGTTGGGATGATCCTGGAGCCAATCCCGGCAACAGCGATAAGCTTTATCGCCGTAACGATCTGCGTCATCGGCAGCAACTATCTGCTGTTTGATGCTTCAGAGCTGGCCGACCCGGCGTTTAAAGCGGGTAAGCAAGCGCTGAAATGGGGTCTGGCAGGCTTCTCCAGCACTACCGTGTGGTTGGTGTTTGGCGCGTTTATCTTCGCGCTGGGCTATGAAGTCACCGGTCTGGGTCGTCGTATCGCGCTGTTCCTGGTAAAATTCATGGGTAAGCGCACCCTGACGCTGGGCTACGCGATTGTCATCATCGACATTCTGTTGGCGCCGTTTACACCATCCAACACCGCGCGTACCGGTGGTACCGTATTCCCGGTTATCAAAAACCTGCCGCCGCTGTTTAAATCATTCCCGAACGATCCGTCCGCGCGCCGTATCGGCGGATATCTGATGTGGATGATGGTAATCAGTACCAGCCTGAGCTCCTCTATGTTCGTTACCGGTGCTGCACCTAACGTGCTGGGTCTGGAATTCGTCAATAAAATTGCCGGTATTCAAATCAGCTGGTTGCAATGGTTCCTCAGCTTCCTGCCGGTTGGTATTATTTTGCTGATCGTTGCTCCGTGGCTGTCCTATGTTCTTTACAAGCCAGAAGTTACTCACAGTGCTGAAGTTGCCGCGTGGGCTGGTGATGAACTGAAAACCATGGGTAAACTGACGCGTAAAGAGCTGACCCTGATCGGTCTGGTTCTGCTCAGCCTGGGTCTGTGGGTCTTTGGCGGTAAACTGATTGATGCGACCGCTGTGGGTCTGCTGGCAGTCTCGCTGATGCTGGCGCTGCACGTTGTCCCGTGGAAAGACATCACCCGTTATAACAGCGCATGGAACACCCTGGTTAACCTCGCCACGCTGGTCGTTATGGCGAATGGTTTAACCCGTTCAGGCTTCATCGACTGGTTCGCCAACACGATGAGCTCGCACCTGGAAGGCTTCTCGCCTAACGCGACCGTGATCGTTCTGGTGCTGGTGTTCTATTTTGCTCACTACCTGTTTGCCAGCCTTTCCGCACACACCGCCACCATGCTGCCGGTTATTCTGGCCGTCGGCAAAGGCATCCCGGGCGTTCCGATGGAACACCTGTGTATCCTGCTGGTACTGTCCATCGGTATCATGGGCTGTCTGACTCCGTATGCAACTGGCCCTGGCGTTATTATCTACGGCTGCGGTTATGTGAAGTCCAAAGACTACTGGCGTCTGGGTGCAATCTTCGGCGTTATCTACATCTCTATGCTTTTGCTGGTCGGCTGGCCGATTCTGGCAATGTGGAGCTAATCATTCGGGTTCCCGCCTGATGAAAATGATGCCAGTCAGCTAAACCTGACTGGCATTTTTTATGATTAAATAGATGATATTCAGAATTTATATAAGTATCCGAAATCATCATGACATCAAGATGGCGTTATTCTTCGCTGCTGGCAGCACTTCTGCTCCCAGTTTCTGTAGCTCAGGCCGACGAACTTCAGGCAAAACAGTACGCTGATTTTGACAGCTACGTGCTGGCCCTCTCCTGGCAAACCGGATTTTGTCAGAGCCAACACGAGAGAAATCGTCAAGAGCCCGACGAATGTCGTCTGCAAAAAGAGAGCGCGGACAAAGCAGATTTCCTGACCGTTCACGGTTTATGGCCCAGCCTGCCAAAATCCATCGCCGCCCGTGGAGTAGACAACCGCCGCTGGATGCGCTTTGGCTGCGCGACTCGCCCTATCCCCAACCTGCCTGAAGCGCGCGCCAGCCGTAAATGCGCGGCTCCCGAAACAGGCCTGTCGCTGGAAAGCGCGGCAAAACTCAGTGCCGTAATGCCCGGTGCCGGCGGGAGATCCTGTCTGGAACGTTACGAATATGCCAAACATGGCGCCTGTTTCGGTTTTGATCCCGACGCATACTTCGGCACGATGGTACGGATGAATAATGAGGTTAAGAACAGCGAGGCTGGCAAATTCCTCGCGGAAAACTACGGCAAAACCGTCAGCCGCAGCGCATTTGACGCCGCCGTCGCTAAAAGCTGGGGCAGAGAGAACGTCAAAGCCGTGAAGCTAAGCTGCCACGGCAATCCGGCCTATCTCACAGAAATCCAATTGACCCTGAAAGCCGACACCATTAACCAGACGTTATCCGCACAGTCATTCTTACCGCAACCGCATCCGGGTAACTGCGGTAAACAGTTTATTATCGACAAAGTGGGATACTGAAAATAACGACCGGCGCGGCAAGCTGGCGTCGGTCCATATGGTTAGCGTTTTGAACGGGCATCCGGGCGAATTAAATCAAAGCGGTGTGTTTCACTGATCGAATAATACGCCGTTGGCCCGCCCGCACGCAGTACCGGTTTTGCTTTCGCCGTCTGGTAGATGCCGCCTTCCAGTAGCGTTTCATCAATATGAATACCCACCACTTCTCCCAGCACCAGCCAGGTTTCAACAGGCGAACCATCAGCGGTGGTCAGTTGCAGACTTTGCGATAAGCGACACTCAAAATTGACCGGGCTTTGCGCCACGCGCGGCACGCTGACTATCCGACTATCTGCTTTGCTAAGCCCGGCGGCAAAAAACTCATCCTCGCCGTGAGGCAAGCTGGCTGACGTTTCGTTCATCGCGCTGGCCAGCTCAAGAGTCGTCAGATTCCAGACAAACTCACCGGTGTCGATAATATTCTGCACGCTATCTTTCCAGCCGCTGCTGGCGAAACCGATAATCGGCGGATGATAATTAAAGCAGTTAAAGAAACTGTACGGTGCAAGGTTATGCCGACCATCGCTGTCGCGGGAGGCAATCCAGCCAATAGGGCGCGGTCCAATGATGGCATTCAGCGGGTCATGCGGTAAGCCGTGTCCTTGTGATGGTTGATAGAAATACATAGCGTTCTCTGTTGAAGTTAACATCAGCGCAGCACAAATTATGCTTCGCTCATCTCCCTGGAAAAAGAAGATCAGCGTAGAACAATCCGCTAAAGATTACGATTGAATAAAGTTGAGCAGATCGCCGTTGATCTGTTGTTTATGGGTAGTGCAAATGCCATGCGAACCGCCAACATACACCTTCAACTGCGCGTCAGGCAGTATTTCCGCCGCAACCTTTCCGCAGGTTTCAAACGGGACAATCTGATCGTCATCACCATGGATCACCAGCGTCGGGATAGTCATCCTTTTGAGATCCTCACGCAGGTCAGTTTCTGAAAACGCGTGAATACAGTCGTACAACGCTTTGATGGAACCTTGTAAGCCCTGTTCAACAAAGCTTTCACGAACGGCTTTCGACGCATTTACGCCCGGGCGGTTGTAGCCATAAAATGCAGCGGTCAGTTCATAGAAGAAAGCAGCGCGATCGTTTATCACTCCCTCACGGATGCCATCAAACACCTCTTTCGGCACACCATTTGGGTTAAAGTCGGTCTTGATCATTATGGGCGTCACCGCGCCGATTAACACCGCTTTGGCTACCCGCTGCGTTCCATGGCGACCAATGTACCTCGCCACTTCCCCGCCCCCGGTAGAGTGTCCGACATGTACGGCATCTTTAAGATTGAGATGCGCGGTAAGTTCAGCCAGATCGTCAGCATACTGATCCATATTGTGACCATCCCAGGGTTGGGCTGAACGCCCATGCCCGCGCCTGTCATGGGCGATCACCCGAAATCCTTTCGACCCAAGGAACAGCATCTGATCTTCAAACGCATCTGCCGTCAGCGGCCAGCCATGGCTAAAGACAATAGGCTGCCCACTTCCCCAATCTTTAAAATGCAAATAGCTGCCGTCTTTCAAGGTAAGTTTGTCGTACTGGCTCATGAGATCTCCTGTCGCGGAACACTGAGTTGTTTGACGCGCCCGCAGCGAGCGCTTAAAAAGCATAATGCAAATTGGAGAACGATCGCGTTTTTCGGCTAAAATCACACCATACGCAACAATATTGATGATTTGCCTGAATGTGAACTAAATCACTTCAAACCAGGGGTAAGTCTCAGTATCATCATAAAAGCTAAACCCTTGCCGCCTGACGGTGAGGGTTTTCTTTTGGGATTATTTACCTGCGCACCCGCAGTATCGACGACATGGAGTAACAAATGTCCAGACCAACTATCATCATTAACGACCTCGATGCGGAACGCATTGACCGCCTGTTGGAGCAACCTGCGTTTGCTGGTTTACCGATTGCCGACGCCCTGAACGCCGAGCTGGATCGTGCCCAAATGTGTTCACCAGAAACCATGCCGCACGATGTCGTGACCATGAACAGCCGCGTGAAATTCCGCAATCTGAGTGATGGCGAAGTCCGTGTGCGTACCCTGGTGTATCCGGCCAATATGACTGACAGCAGCACACAGCTTTCGGTAATGGCACCTGTTGGCGCTGCACTTCTGGGCCTGCGCGTTGGCGACACCATTCACTGGGAACTACCAGGCGGGACCTCAACACACCTCGAAGTCATAGAGCTTGAGTACCAACCTGAAGCTGCGGGCGACTACCTGCGCTAACTCTGTCTTATCAAAGCCACTCGCTTTATCTTACAGGGGATGCATCCGCATCCTCTTTCCGGTTAGTCCTCTGCTCCTGACTCTCACCTTATCTCCTGTTCGCAAAACATAAATCTGTGTCGTGACTGACAGAATCATTTTTAATACTATGCTGATATGTGTTCATGTAATGACAAGGAGAATGTTTATGTACAACACAATCATAATGCCTGTTGATGTATTCGAAATGGAACTGAGCGACAAGGCTATTCGCCATGCAGAATTTCTGGCACAGGAAAACGGGGTTATCCATCTGCTGCATGTGCTGCCAGGCTCAGCAAGCTTAAGCCTGCACCGCTTTGCAGCCGATGTCCGTCGTTTTGAAGAGCATCTCCAACACGAAGCGGAAACCCGTCTGCAAACGATGGTCGGTCACTTCAGCATCGATCCTTCCCGTATTAAACAACACGTCCGCTTTGGCAGCGTACGTGACGTCGTCAACGAGTTGGGTGAAGAGTTGAATGCGGATGTGGTCGTCATTGGATCGCGCAACCCATCAATCAGCACTCATCTGCTCGGCTCAAACGCTTCCAGCGTTGTTCGCCACGCTACTCTGCCAGTGCTGGTTGTACGTTAATAGCCTCTAATTTGCTAAAGAAAACCCCTGCCAGGTTAATGCCTGACAGGGGTTTTTATTGCCTGACGATCAGTACAAATGACCGATATTCACGATAGTACTAACCGTATCGCCAAAGAACGTCAGACGACCCAGGAATACGCCAACAAACAGCAGGACAAAGAGCGCTTTTGCACGACGCTCGCCCTGGCGGCTGAGGACAAAGGCCACCGCCAGACACACCAGACTTGCCAGATAAAGCGGCGACGTCAGCCAGGCATGTGCCGTCATCTGCATGATGGTGCCACCACTTAGCCAGATAATGGGCGCGGCAATCATGACCGCCATACAAACGACAATCCCCTGACGCAATGCGGCAACGGCAGGCGTGAGGTTAAGCAGCGGAATCGCCGCACAACCCATAACCCACACCGTGATGAAGAACAGCAGCATCGTCAGACCGTTGGCGATCGCCACCATCGCCGGGGCGGCATAGGTCATCCCCTGTACCGCCACCAGCGCGATCCCGAGAACAGAGGCCAGAACGGCCGGCGCTTTGTGCCCTTTTGCCAAAAACGTCACGCCCACCGCCACGCCGTATAAAGTTGCGCCGAGAATCTCACGGCTCAGCCAGGCATGCTGGAGGTTAATCAGGGCATTGTAGGCGCGATCCGGATGCGCCAGGTGCAATACCGCCGCCACGGAAGCAGCCGCCAGAACCAGCCCGCTTACCAGCCAGTACAGGCGCTTGCTTTCCAGTTTCCCTTGCAGCGTGCGCAACGTCAGAATGAGCGTTATACCAACCGACATCTGGCTCAATACGGTAAAAATAACCAGAGGGAATTCATACTTTTCCATTACTTGCCCTCCGGTTGCTTCGGTTGACGCGCGAGGATAAAACGCGTGCCAGGGTTAAGCTGCGGCATACGTGGGAATCCCGGCGGATACTGTACGGCATTGTTGGGGATCGGATCGGCATCCAGATCGATAAGCGTCAGGGCGCCTACCGGGCAGGCACTCACGCACGCCGGCTGCATACCGACATCGAGACGCTCGTAGCACATGCTGCATTTTTCCGCTTTTTTCATCTCTTCATTAAAGCGCGGCGCACCGTATGGGCAATTGCGGATACAGTTTTTGCATCCGATACAACGTTCCGGATTATGCACCACAACACCATCCTCGCGTTTGGTGTACGCCTCTACCGGACAAGCCGCCAGGCAGGCCGGATTTTCGCAATGGTTACAGGCCAGCGAGTAGAACGCTCGCTCCTCATGCGGGTAAATTTCTTTATCCAGCGGGTAGACATAGCGCCAGAAACGTTCAGGCTCCAGCTGATTAAAACTCTTACACGCCATCGCACAGCCACGGCAGCCGATGCACTTATCGCTATTGACTAAAAACGCGCGTCTCATGCCGCAGCTCCTTCATTTCCTGACAGAGTAATATCTACAAATTGACTGTGTATGGCCGCACCGGGCGCGCCTGTCGCCATTTTTCCCATATCGGCGGGCGTATCTTTGACCACATTCTGTACGTTGTAACTAAGCTTGTTGAACCAGGATTCGTACATCACAAGAAAATCTTCCGGCACATTAGTGGTAATTTTGGCTCGCAACTCAACATGGCCCACCTCGTTGAAGACTTTGACGTGAGCGCCCTCAGTGATGCCCTTTTTCTGTGCAGCAAGCGGGTGGATATAAACAAAGGGTTCTGGCCAGAAAACCTGCATCCAGTCCAGATTGACAAACTGCGAGTGCAGACCGTACTGAAGATGAGGTGTAAACAGGTGGAACGGCAGCGCACCGTGTGCACCCGCTTTATATTCCGGCAAAGCCGTGTGACCATTTTCCGCACAACGTTCTGATTTGAACTCGTACTTGCCTGACGGCGTTTTGAACTTGCGATCGTACCAGGCCGCGGTGCTGACCATTTTTGCTTTGCGTGGTCCTTCCAGCAGGTCATCCCAGCCCGCAATGCCAAACTGTTTCCCCATCCCCTCATTAAATTCCTGATCCAACCAGCGTTTAGCATCAAACGCCTGCGGGAAGGTACATGAACCGGGTTCCAGTTTATTGATGGTTTTGGACAGCAGCGCCGCGATTTCCGGATCGCTCTTGCACTCATACAGCGGTTTGATAGCCGGCTCGTTGACGGATAACCAGTAGTGCCAATAAGACGAAGAGACATCCCATTGTTCAAAGGTGGTAGTGACAGGCAGCACGATATCCGCATGTTGGACGGTTTCGTTGAAGAACTGGTCGACACAAACCACCATTTCCAGTTTATCAAACGCTTTGATCATCTTGTTGCGGTCGAAATCCTGAGCAAACGGGTTTTTAGAGGCCACCCACAGCATCCGTACCGGTGGTTCACTGGCGTCCAGAATCCCTTGCGCCGTCTGGTTGATATTCAGCGCACGATCGGAGTATTCGCTCTTCTCACCGCTATCGCTGACAAACTCACCCACCGGACCACCTGCGCCTTTTATTCCGACAGAACCTGCAGGAGGCTTCTGCATCATTCCATGGTAGTTATAACCCCATGTCTGCAGATGACCGTAGCGGGCACCGCCGCCCTCAATACCAATATTGCCGGTCATTGCCACAAAGGCATCGATCGCCCGTACGTTAGCGCCGCCGTTAACATGGCGCTGCATGCCGTAGCCAATCCACACGGTGGCAGGATTAACCGCCGTAAACTCTTCCGCTAACTGGCGAATGGCATCCGCCGACAGACCGCAAATTTCAGCGGCCCACTCGACGGTCACACTGCTGCGCAGATAAGCTTCGAATTCCGGGTATCCGTGGGAATAGTTATTGACGAAATCCTGATCAACTAAACCTTTATCCACCAGGTGACGCGCCATGCCCAGCGCCAGAGCGCCATCTGAGCCTGGGCGAACACGTAAATAAAGATCGGCTTTCGCGGCGGTCTGCGTTAACAGCGGATCGATAACGACAACTTTTGCGCCTTTCTCCCGCGCCTGATAGATGTATTTCATAGTGTGCATAGAGCACCAGGCCGGATTCGCGCCCCAGATGATGATATATTTTGCTTTTACAAAATCTTCCGGGTCGTTACACCACATATCCCCCATATCATAGTTCTGGGCGTCGATACCGGCTGGCCAGCAAGGTGTCCCGGCAAAACGGGTGGTGTAACCCAGCGAAGACATCATCCCTTCAACGGCATAACCCATCACCCCAAGGTTGCCTGAGTATTTTGACAGCGCCAGCCCCAGCATTGAGCCGTCTTTCTTTTTAATCTCCAGCATCTTGGTCGCAATGCGCTGCATTGCTTCGTCCCAGGAGATACGACGCCAGTTACCGCTGCCGCGAACATCCTGAACCATCGGATATTTAATGCGATCCGGGCTATACACCCGGCGAGGATAAGTCAGACCTTTTACACAGGGTGTTCCATGCGTAAACGTTGACTCAGGCGCGCCTTCCACAAAGGTAATGACGTCATCCTTCACCCAGGTTTTCAGGCTACAGGTGTCATAGCAGTTACGCGGACAGGCGTTGCGAGAAATTTTGTAAGTTTTAGGGTTAAACGGAATTGGCGGTTGCGCCAATGCGCAGCGTGAAGTCAGCAACCCCCCAGGCAGGGCAGCCACGGTTCCAAGGGCAACTAACCCTTTCAAAAATGAACGTCTGTTCAGAACTCCCGGTTCATTACTCATATTGATACTCTCGTGTTTAATTCATTAAGCCAAGAAGACAACCTTCCCGCTACGGTTTTCAGCGTGGCGGTTTGTGCATTTATATTTATTTTTTCGATATACTCGGGCACCCACATCGCTATATACTCACTTACATATCGAGTGAAGGCGACCTGGTATTTAGCTGATGTTCTGGCATTAGCCGATAATAAAACCGCCAATTCCAATACATATGAAATATGATCATCCGGTATATTATTTTTGTGGTTTATAGATAAACCTATATTTGCCATGAATTCCCGAATGCTCAAAGTTGATTTACCCATTACGAGGGCATCTTCTTCGAGATAAACCGAAGCGAACGGCGCAGCCTTTAACGTCTGTGGCCCAACAAATAGCGCATTGAAGTCGTACTCCGCGTCCAACCACTCCTGTTCTGTAAGCGTCGAGGCATGTGTTTCCAGAGCTGAATAAGCCGCTTTCAGCGTGTGACTATCGTGAGAAATAAAAAAATCACGCAACAATAACCCTGTCGATTCAAAGATCGTCAGGGTTTCATATATTTCACCCATGAATTAACCAACCATTTATTCATAAAACAAATGAAAACGTAACACAGGTTGATATAATAAAGAAAACGCCTCATCTTTCTTTGATGAAACTAATGGTCAGACTCATTAAATAAATGTGTTACGCGGTTTATTGTTTCAAGAATTGACAATCTGAAAGCGTGGAAATAAAAAACCGCCAGCGGATGGCTGACGGTTTTGGCATTGCAGGTGTGTCTTACTTTTTTTATGCTACTGTCGTGCGAATCAGATAATCAAACGAACTCAATGAGGCCTTCGCGCCTTCACCGGTCGCGATGATGATCTGCTTATACGGTACGGTGGTGCAGTCACCAGCGGCGAAAACCCCCTTCACGCTGGTTTCGCACTTGGCATCGATGATGATTTCACCCATGCGATTACGCTCGACGGCACCTTCCAGCCAGTTGGTGTTTGGCAGCAGACCTATCTGTACAAAGATACCCGCCAGTTCCACACTGTGAACGTCGCCACTCACGCGGTCACGATACTCCAGGCCGGTGACTTTGCTGCCATCGCCTTTCACTTCTGTCGTTTGCGCATTCAGAATAATATCGACGTTTTTCAGACTGCGAAGCTTATTCTGCAGCACCTGATCAGCTTTCATTTCAGGTGCGAACTCCAGCAGCGTCACATGTTCAACAATGCCTGCCAGGTCAATAGCAGCTTCAACACCGGAGTTGCCGCCACCAATCACCGCAACGCGCTTGCCTTTGAACAGCGGGCCATCGCAGTGCGGGCAATAGGTTACGCCTTTGGTGCGATACTGATCTTCGCCCGGAACGTTCATGTTGCGCCATTTCGCACCGGTGGCAATGATAATGCTGCGTGCTTTGAGCACCGCGCCGGATGCCGTTTCAATCTGATGCAAACCGCCTTCCTGCGCCGCCGGAACCAGTTTACTTGCGCTCTGGCTGTCGATCACATCAACATCATAGTCATCAACGTGTGCTTTCAGCGCGCCCGCCAGTTTCTGGCCTTCGGTTTTCGGTACCGAGATGTAGTTTTCAATATCAACGGTATCAAGAACCTGACCGCCAAAACGTTCGCCCATCAGACCGGTGCGAATACCTTTACGTGCAGAGTACACTGCCGCTGCCGCCCCCGCAGGACCGGAACCGACAATCAGCACGTCATAAGCATCACGTTTGTTCAGCTCTTGTGCCGCACGTTTTTCTGCGCCGCTATCTACTTTCGCCACGATCTCAGTCAGCGTCATACGCCCCTGACCGAACTCTTTGCCGTTCATATACACCGCCGGAACGCCCATCACGTTGCGATCGGTAATTTCGTTCTGGAATGTACCGCCGTCAATCGCCGTATGCTTGATGCGTGGATTCAGTACCGACATCAAGTTCAGCGCCTGTACCACGTCCGGACAGTTATGACAGGAAAGCGAATAATAGGTTTCAAACTCAAAATCACCGTCGAGATCGCGGATCTGCTCCAGCAACGCCTGCGCCTCTTTTGACGGATGACCACCGGTCCACAGCAGCGCCAGCACCAGGGAGGTAAACTCATGGCCCAGCGGAGAACCGGCAAAGCGCGGCCCCTGGTGAGAACCTGGATTGGTAATCAGGAACGATGGCTTGCGTACCGCCAGAGTATTGTCTTCTTTAAAGGTGACTTTTTCTGACAGTTCAGCAATTTCAGTCAGCAGTTCCTTGATTTCTGCCGATTTAGCGCTGTCATCCAGCGTAGCAATCAGCTCAACAGGTTTGGTCAGTTTCTCAAGATAAGCCTTGAGCTGGGTTTTCATATTTGTGTCGAGCATTCTTCTTCCCTCTCTGAAAACATCATCATGCAAGCCGACTTTGCGGGACTGCATTAATGCAACTTGCGTCATGGTGCTGGAATGAAACAGGCGCAAACTTGCGCCTGTGGAATGGCCGGATGCACTGCGTTTATCCGGCCTACAAATTATGCGACTTAAATCTTACCGACCAGATCTAAGGATGGAGCCAGAGTCGCTTCGCCTTCTTTCCATTTCGCCGGGCAAACTTCACCTGGGTGAGAGGCAACGTACTGTGCGGCTTTAATTTTACGCAGCAGGTCAGACGCATCACGGCCGATACCTTCAGCGGTAACTTCGATTGCCTGGATGATACCCTGCGGGTCTACAACGAAGGTTGCGCGGTCAGCCAGACCTTCATCTTCACGCATGTTGTCGAAGTTACGGGTCAGGGCGCCAGTCGGGTCACCGATCATCGCGTATTTGATTTTCGCGATGGTGTCAGAGCTGCTGTGCCATGCTTTGTGGGTGAAGTGGGTGTCAGTAGATACGGAATAGACATCTACGCCCAGTTTCTGCAGTTCTTCGTAGTGGTCAGCCACATCACCCAGCTCGGTCGGGCAAACGAAAGTAAAGTCAGCCGGGTAGAAGAAGAAGACGCTCCAGCGACCTTCGGTATCTTTCTCGGTTACTTCGATGAACTCACCGTTTTTGAACGCCTGGTTTTTGAAAGGTTTAATTTTGGTATTAATCAAAGACATCTGTACTTCCTCCGTGTTTTCGTTGAGAGATAAGTTAACGAAAATCTCTTCGCAGGGCTAATGCGTTTCCTTTATCAAATCAATAAGCGTTAACTAACAACCCACTCAAACTCATGTTGTGAACCTAAAGATAAAAGTAAAAAAGGCCCCCTTTGCAGGGAGCCTCATTACCCGAGCTACCCGCAGGTAACGTCAGTGCCAGCAGGGCTGGCTATGTGTTGCGCTCTACATTACCTTAACAAAGGTCGTAACAGCGATTGGGATTACATCACCCCACTCAAGAAAGGGCAATCGACAGACGGTCGATCTTACCTATGGCTGCGATAGGTTTTGCAACTTAGCCCCCTTTCCTTCTGATTTTATAAGGAAAATCAATGTTTAAACGTACCTTACTCTTAACCCTGCTTCCTGCCGTAGTGCACGCCGAAGAACTTCCTGCCCCCGTTAAAGCTATTGAGAAACAGGGCATTACTATTCTGAAACCCTTCGACGCGCCGGGTGGAATGAAGGGCTACCTGGGAAAATACCAGGATATGGGCGTTACTATCTATGTTACGCCTGACGGCAAACACGCCATTTCCGGTTATATGTATAACGAAAAAGGCGAAAACCTTAGTAATACGCTGATAGAAAAAGAGATCTACGCCCCTGCCGGGCGCGAAATGTGGCAGCGAATGGAAAAAGCATCCTGGATTCTGGACGGGAAAAAAGAGGCTCCAGTCATTGTCTATGTGTTTGCCGATCCCTTCTGTCCCTATTGCAAACAGTTCTGGCAGCAGGCTCGCCCGTGGGTGGACTCAGGTAAAGTTCAGTTGCGCACATTACTGGTTGGCGTAATTAAACCCGAAAGCCCGGCTACCGCCGCAGCGATTCTGGCCGCAAAAGATCCGGCCAAGACCTGGCATGACTATGAGGCATCCGGTGGGAAAATGAAGCTACAAATCCCGACCTCCGTCTCACCGGAGCAGATGAAGGTATTGAATATCAATCAAAAGTTGATGGATGATTTAGGCGCCAACGTCACGCCGGCTATCTATTACATGAGTAAAGACGATACGTTACAACAGGAAATCGGCTTACCGGATAAGGAGAAATTAAACATTATCATGGGTAATAAATAAATGTGAAAAAATGAGTGGTTGTTATCATTCCCATGTCAATCACTCATTTAGATTAACTTTTTTGGTCAAAATTACGCAACATGTGCTATTTTTAGTTTAAATTAATAATTCATTAAGCACACAAACATAAACCACAAGAATATTCACAACTTAAAATATTTCAGAATTAAATTTTTCAAAACATGACCATCACAGGAAGGTATGTATGGCTAACCTCTATGACCTTAAAAAGTTCGATCTCAATCTATTGGTTATCTTTGAGTGTATTTATCAACATTTGAGTATCACTAAAGCTGCCGAAACTTTGTATATCACCCCCTCTGCCGTTAGCCAGTCACTGCAACGGCTACGCACACAATTTAATGACCCACTGTTTATCCGCTCCGGAAAAGGCATAACACCAACGATTATGGGGATTAACCTTCATCATCATCTTGAGAAAAATCTCAACAGTCTGGAGCAGACAATAAACATCATGAATAACTCCAGTCTGAAGAAAAAATTCATTATTTACTGTCCACAACTACCAACAATTATCAACATCGAGGAAATTATTCATTTTGTCAGAGAAGAATCGCATGTCGAAATTGAGCACCATAACATACTCATCACTGCTGAAAGTACGGAAAATCTGTTGGCTTACAGAAAAGCAGATTTAGTCATTGCTACCGCTCCAGTGAGTAATCGCTCGATAATATGCTCGCCATTTAAAACTGTCGAAACAATATTAGTTTGCAACAAAAATCATCCGAGAATTAATGGAGAAAGTACGCTTGAAACAATATTAAAAGAACAGTTCACGCAACTTATTTCTGAAGATACAGGTGTTAAGGAATACTGGCAACAAACCAGCACATTGCTGGCTAATCGAGATGTTGGCTTCCGCAGCGACTCATTAATAACGATCATTAACATTATTTCAAATACGGACATCATAGGTCTGCTACCAAGAGATATTTACGAACAATATACCGGATCATTTAATTTAAAAGAGATCTGTATCGATATTCCCTTACCAAAAATAAATTTATTTTTGATGTATAACAGAGCATCACTCAACAATACTGGCTTCGTTAATTTAATTAATAAAATAAATGATAAACATGATCAAAGAACTACCAAGTAGAACTTTACCTATTCATTTTAAATATTTATGAATGAGCATAATTCAAAATAACCATGAATGTATTAAAACGTTGCACCTGGAAAAAATTAGCATATCTTATTGTCAGCATTTGTTATTGTTTTAAATAATAATTTTGATATGAGTTTAATATGTCTATTTATAAAATCCCGCTTGATCAAAACGTGCTGGACGCCGCTCTGGAGCGCATAACCTGGGCGCTGGAAACTCTGCCTCGAGTTTGTGTCTCTTTCTCCGGCGGGAAAGATTCAGGACTGATGCTACATCTGACAGCTATGCTTGCACGCCAACTGCATAAAAAAATTGACGTACTATTTATCGACTGGGAAGCCCAGTTTTCCTGCACTATTGATTATGTTGAGGCGCTTCGTGCACGTTATTCCGATATCATCGAGCGCTTTTATTGGGTGGCTTTACCACTCACCACCCAGAATTCCCTCTCTCAATTTCAGCCAGAATGGCAGTGTTGGGAACCAGGTACTCCGTGGGTTCGCCAGCCTCCCACGGATGCCATAACCGATCCAGAGTATTTCTCCTTCTATCAACCCGGCATGACCTTTGAACAATTTGTTCGCGAGTTCGCTGACTGGTATTCAGAGAAACGTCCAGCCGGCATGATGGTCGGGATCCGCGCCGATGAGTCATATAATCGTTTTGTCGCCATTGCCAATTCGCAAAAGCAGCGCTTTGCCGATGATAAACCCTGGACCACCAGCGCCCCCGGCGGGCATACCTGGTATATTTACCCGATTTATGACTGGAAAACTGCCGATATCTGGACCTGGTTCGCAAAAACCAGAATGTCGTGCAATCCCTTATACAATCTCATGTATCAGGCCGGTGTCCCAACACGTTACATGCGTATTTGTGAGCCCTTTGGCCCGGAACAGCGTCAGGGATTATGGCTATATCACGTCATTGAACCCGAGCGCTGGGCAGCCATGTGCGCCCGTGTCAGCGGTGTAAAAAGTGGCGGAATTTATGCCGGTCACGACAACCATTTTTACGGGCACCGCAAAATATTGAAACCCGAACATTTAAACTGGCAGGAATACGCCATGCTGCTACTCAACAGTATGCCGGAAACGACCGCTGAGCATTATCGCAATAAAATCGCCATCTATTTGCAGTGGTATAAGAAAAAGGGCATGGACAATATCCCGCAAACTCAGGAAAAAGATATTGGCTCAGCGGATATTCCGTCGTGGCGGCGTATCTGTAAAGTCCTGCTGAATAACGACTACTGGTGCCGGGCGCTGTCATTCAGCCCCACAAAACCCAAAAACTACCAACGTTATAATGAACGCATGAAAATAAAACGCCAGCAATGGGGAATCTTATGCAACACCGACTAACTCAAGAACTCACTGGTTTTCTTTCTGGGCTGTCAGAAGAAGAGCGAATTGAAGCAATCAACCAATTCAGAATGGCTATCCACAGCGTCAGCCCTTTTCGTGAAGAGCCAGTAGACTGTGTACTATGGATTAAAAACGAGCATATCTCACCCAATGACTATAACCCCAATAACGTTGCGCCTCCGGAGAAAAAACTGCTGCAGAAATCCCTCGAAGCAGACGGATTCACGCAGCCCATCGTGGTAGTTCACTCCACGGCGGAAGAATACGAAATTGTCGATGGTTTCCACCGTCATGAGCTAGGTAAAAGCAAACCGTCGCTGAAATCACGCCTGCATGGCTACCTGCCGGTCACCTGTTTACAGCGTGAACGCCATGAACGCATGGCAGCGACAATTCGTCATAACCGTGCCCGTGGGCGGCATAAAATTCATGCCATGTCGGAAATCGTTCGTGAATTATCACTACTGGGATGGAGCGCAGAGAAAATCAGTAAAGAGTTAGGTATGGACGACGATGAGGTTTTACGTCTGAAACAAATTAACGGTCTGCAAGAGTTATTTGCCGACCGTCGCTTCTCCAAAGCCTGGACAGTAAAATAACTACAGCGCAACCAGACGTTCGGCTGCCGCCAGCAGCGTCGATTCTTGCTTGGCAAAACATAGGCGAATCAGCTTATGCGGGAAAGGATCGGCGCAGAAAACCGACAACGGGATCGCGGCAACGCCCACTTCTTTGGTCAGCCACTGGCAAAACTCAACGTCGTTAAGTGTGGAGACGGCACTGTAATCGACCAGCAGAAAATAGGTGCCTTCACACGGCAAAATTTCCAGTCGGCTGTCACGCAGCGCGTTCACCAACACATCGCGTTTTTTCTGATAAAAGGCTGGCAACTCACGATAGTGTGTTGGATCCTCCCGCAGCATATCCGCCAGCGCCAGCTGAGCCGGCGTATTAACTGAGAACGTCAGATACTGGTGTACCTTGCGTAATTCAGCGCTAATGGCGGCAGGCGCAACGCAGTAGCCGACTTTCCAGCCGGTCATATGGTAGGTCTTCCCAAACGATGAAACGGCAACGGCGCGTTCGCGCAGGTGTGAATGCGCCAGCACGCTGGCATGTCCCTGTCCGGCGAAGCAAATGTGCTCATAAACTTCGTCGCTAATGACAAAGATCTCACGTTCTTTAATTGCCTGCCACAGGGCATCAAAATCGGCGTGATGCCATACGGTGGCGGAAGGGTTGTGCGGCGTGTTAAGGATCACCAGTCGGGTACGTTCGCTGAGTACAGCGCTAAATTCCTGCCAGTTGACGCGAAAAGACGGCGGTTGCAGCGCGATACGTTTAACTACGCCGCCGGATAATTCGACCGCGGGCGCATAGCTGTCGTAGCTCGGGTCAAAACAAATCACCTCATCGCCAGGACGCACCAGCGCCGTAATTGCGGCGAACAGCGCTTCTGTGGCCCCCGCCGTCACGGTCACTTCACTATTCGCATCAGGTTTATAGCCGTACAACTGCGCGGTTTTATCCGCAATGGCTTCACGCAGCGGCTGTACGCCCGTCATCGGCGCATACTGGTTTGCGCCATGCGCGACGTGATACGCCAGGCGTTCCTGCAAAAAAAGTGGGCCGTCAAAATCAGGAAATCCCTGCGAGAGGTTAATGGCCTGATGCTGCTGCGCCAGCGCGCTCATTTGCGTGAAGATAGTGGTGCCAAGATTAGGCAGTTTGCTTTGCGGAATCAGCGGGTTATTACTCATTATTGTTATCCCAGCGTGTGATGTTGTGGTTGAAGCCACTATAGCACGATGCTAGTATTTGGCAATCAAGACGTTCAGACGTCTATATAAAAATAACCTGCATTGACAGGACAGCCAAAAGGACAACACAACATGAGTAATACCGAGATTCGCGTCGTCACCGGCCCGGCCAACTATTTTTCCCATCCCGGCAGCCTGTCAAGACTCAACGATTTTTTCACCGCTGAGCAACTCTCACGCGCCGTCTGGGTTTACGGTGAACGCGCCATCGACGCGGCCCGCCCTTATCTGCCTGAGGCATTTCATCTTGCCGATGCAAGGCACCTGCTGTTTACGGGACATTGCAGCGAAACCGATGTTACTCAACTGGCAAAAGAGTCAGGAGAGAATCGCAGCGTGGTGATTGGTGTGGGCGGCGGGACATTGCTCGACACGGCCAAAGCGCTGGCTCGTCGTCTGGGTCTGCCTTTTGTCGGTATTCCTACTATCGCAGCGACCTGCGCCGCATGGACACCGCTCTCCGTCTGGTACAACGATGCAGGCCAGGCGCTGCATTTCGAAATTTTCGCTGACGCCAATTTCCTCGTGCTGGTCGAGCCAGAGATCGTTCTCAATGCGCCTGAAGAATACTTACTGGCGGGGATCGGCGACACGCTGGCGAAATGGTACGAGGCAGTCGTGCTCGCACCTGAGCCGGAAAACCTGCCTCTGACCGTACGTCTGGGTATCCATGCTGCGCAGACGATCCGCGACGTCCTGTTGGAAAGCAGCGAGCAGGCGCTGGTCGATAAGCAACAAGGCACGTTAAGCCGCACATTTTGCGATGTAGTGGATGCAATTATTGCCGGAGGCGGCATGGTCGGCGGTCTGGGTGAGCGCTACACCCGCGTGGCGGCGGCGCATTCGGTACATAATGGCCTGACCGTGCTCCCGCAAACGGAGAAGTTTTTACATGGCACCAAAGTGGCGTACGGCATACTGGTGCAAAGCGCGCTGCTGGGACAAGATGATGTGCTGGCGCAGTTAATTACCGCCTATCAGCGCTTCAACCTGCCAACCCGGTTGGCTCAACTGGACGTGGACATCAACAACCGCGCCGAAATCGACAACGTGATTGCGCACACCCTGCGCCCGGTGGAGTCCATTCATGCGCTGCCGGTAACGTTAACGCCACAGACGCTGCGCGCAGCGTTCGAAAAAGTAGAATCGTTTACGGTGTGATTATGGTGTGGGATGCCTGATGGCGGCAACGCAGCGCCCCCCTGGTGCTTACTAGAGTAAGTGACCAGGGTGAACACGCCTGCAGCTTGAATGATGAAGAGCATTAACAGCAGCGCGCGCCGCCTTTCCCCCCGTAGCGCGCATCCTGGCGTTCGCGGAAAAATTCTTCGTAGGTCATTGGTGTCAGGTCCGGATGCGTGACGCGCATATGCTCAACATAGTTGTCGTAATCCGGCACACCTATCATTAATCGGGCGGTTTGACCTAAATACTTCCCGGCTTTAGAGAGCGTTTCAAACATAGTGGTTCCCTGTCGAACAAACGCCCTCCCCATTCAGGAGAGGGCTCGTTGGTTAAGAGAATATTAGTGCGCGCCTTTCGCCTGCGCCACGATCTCTTCGACATTCTCAGGCATCGGTTCGTATGGCGTTTCTTTCGAAGTAGGTTTGTCCTCTTTCAGTGCTGCCAGTGCAGTTTTGATGGAGAACAGACCCAGCACCACAACGACTACCATGAAGAAGATAGTGAGACCCGCATCCAGGCGGTTGTTAAACACCAACTGCGTCAGCTGCGACTGAGTGTACTGCGCCGGAATATTACCGCTGTCGATCATCGCCTGGAACTTGTTAGCGATGGCGAGGAAGCCAATTTTCGCATCCGGGCTAAACGCTTTCTGCCAGCCGGCGGTCAGGGTACAAATCAGCAGCCAGGCCGTTGGCACCAGCGCCACCCACGCGTAGCGTTGACGTTTCATCTTGAACAGCACCACCGCGCAAAGCATCAACGCCATACCGGCCAGCATCTGGTTGGCGATACCAAACAGTGGCCACAGGGTATTAATACCACCCAATGGATCCACCACGCCCTGGTGCAAGAAGTAACCCCAGGCCAGCACGCACAGCGCCGTTGCCAGCAGGTTCGCAGGCAGCGAATCAGTACGTTTCAGACCCGGTGACACCACGCCCAGCAGATCCTGCAGCATAAAGCGTGCGGCGCGCGTACCGGCGTCTACCGCCGTCAGAATAAACAGGGCTTCAAACAGAATGGCGAAGTGATACCAGAACGCCACATCCATCATGCCGCCCAGCGCACCATGCAGAATATACGCCATGCCCACCGCCAGCGTCGGCGCACCGCCTGCGCGGGAGATAATGGATTGTTCGCCGACATCGTTCGCAATCTGATGCAGCGTATCAGGCGTGATAACAAAGCCCCAACTGCTCACAACCTGTGCCGCTGACGCAACCACATCGGTGGTTCCGGCAGGTGCCAGTACAGCCATCGGGCTGTTCATCGCAAAGTAGACGCCCGGGTCGATAACGCAGGCCGCCACCAGCGCCATAATGGCGACAAAGGATTCCATCAGCATCCCGCCGTAGCCAATAAAACAGGCCTGACCTTCATTCGCCAGCATCTTCGGCGTGGTGCCGGAGGCAATCAGCGCGTGGAAACCAGAGACCGCACCGCAGGCGATGGTAATAAACAGGAACGGGAACAGGTTACCGCTCCAGACCGGGCCTGTACCGTCAACAAACTTGGTCAGCGCAGGCATGGTCAGCGTCGGACGCATGATCAGAATCCCTACCGCCAGACCAACAATGGTACCGATTTTCAGGAAGGTAGAGAGATAATCACGCGGCGCCAGCAGCAACCACACCGGCAGTACGGCGGCGACAAAGCCGTATCCCACCAGCATCCAGGTCAACTGTACGCCGGTAAAGTCAAAGTACGGTGCCCAGGCCGGGCTTTCAGCCACCCAGCCGCCGGAAATAATAGCAAACACCAGGAATACCAGACCGATGACCGACACTTCACCAATACGGCCCGGGCGCAGATAACGCAGATAAATCCCCATGAAGATCGCCAGCGGGATAGTAAAGGCGACGGTGTAGGTTCCCCACGGGCTGTGGGTCAGCGCTTTCACGACGATCATCGCCAGTACAGCGAGGATAATCACCATGATCATAAAACAGGCCACCAGAGCAATGACGCCCGCCGTTGGGCCCATTTCTTCTTTCACCAGTTCGCCAAGGGAACGACCATCGCGACGGGTAGAAACAAACAGCACCATAAAGTCCTGCACCGCCCCCGCCAGTACCACCCCGGCAAGCAGCCAGATCATACCCGGCAGATAGCCCATTTGCGCCGCCAGCACCGGTCCAACTAATGGACCCGCTCCAGCAATCGCCGCGAAATGGTGGCCAAACAGCACTTTTTTATCGGTAGGAACATAGTCCAGACCATCGTTATGACGCACAGCTGGCGTCATACGCGTCGGGTCCAGCGCCAGTACATTTTTCGCGATGTACAGGCCGTAGAAACGGTAAGCGATAAGGTAGACACAGACCGACGCCACGACTATCCACAACGCGTTGATCTGTTCGCCACGATTTAATGCGATATAGCCGAGGGCAAATGCTCCCATAACGGAGAGCACTGTCCAGACGAGGTACTTCCCTGATTTATTCATACTTGGTTTTCCGTTGTCCTGGTCAGAGAGATGTTACATTTTGTTTCTATAACATCTTTTCTGAATTTAACAACCTGACAACCATGTAAACCCGAAGTATCACTGAGTATTTACATTGCATTGTTAACTGGATCACTTCATTTAGCCGTTAACCCTGCAATTTCATTTTACTTTGTCGGGCGACTCACCCCATCACCGCAGTGCCTAAACGACAGGTGCAACAGCGTCGTCCCTGCTCATCAAAGATGACGATTTCCCAGCTTTGACTCTGACGCCCGAGGTGCAGCGGCTGGCAAACGCCGCGCACTTTCCCCTGCGCAACCGCCCGATGGTGCGTGGCGTTCAGTTCCGTACCCACCACACACTGCCCGTCGCGAGTCATCAGATAACCCGCCATCGAACCCAATGTTTCCGCCAGGGCCGCCGACGCGCCGCCGTGCAGCAGACCAAACGGCTGATGCGTCCGGCTATCCACCGGCATTTCGGCTTCCAGCACATCATCCCCCAGTCGGGTATAGACCATGCCTAAATGCGCCACCATCGTGTTCTGACTGGTGGCATTCAGTTCATCCAGCGTTAAATGACGTTTCCAGATCATCGTCATGCCCCCAGCGTGGAGCCGCCGTCCACCACGATATCCTGAAGCGTAATGTGGCTCGCCAGATCGGAAGCGAGGAATAAAATCGTGTTAGCGATTTCCTGTGGACGAGCGATTTTTCCCAGTGGAATGCCGAGCTTAAACTGCTCGCCAAACCCACGAATGCGCTGTTGCTCCGCGTCATCGCTGACCCACAACGTACGCTGCATGTCGGTGTCGGTCGAGCCTGGCGAAACCACATTGCAACGCACACCGCTGCCTGCCAGTTCAAGTCCGACAGTCAGTGCCAGGTTTTTCAGCGCGGCTTTTGACGCACCGTATGCGCTCATACCGATACGCGGCGTGTGCGCCGCATCCGACGCGACGGTCACGATTGCCCCGCCCTGCTGGCGACGAAACTGCGCCATCGTCTGCTGAAACAGATTGAACGCCCCACCAACGTTAACCGCAAACGTCTGCTGCCACTCCTCAATGCTCAGCGCATCGGTGGCCCCCATACGCAAAATACCCGCCGCATTGACCAACACATCCAACCGCTCGCGCGTTTGCAGGACGCGCTGACACACCTCAGCCACCTGTTCAGCATTTGCCACATCCAGCACTTCGGTGGCAAACGGGTAGTTATTCTGAGAAAATTCACGATCGAATCCTGTCACCTCAGCACCCGCTTTCACAAACGCCAGCGCCGTGGTGTAGCCAATCCCTTTTCCCGCGCCGGTTACCCAGACGGTTTTCCCTGCGAAGTCAAATCCAGACATTACTTCACCTCGCGAGAGAGCAGCGTCCACCAGGCGTCAATGGTCGGGTTTTTCGCCAGCATCACGAAGTCAATATCGCCATGAACCTTACGCCAGCGCGCCGCCAGCGCCATCATGCGCACGGAATCCAGTCCGTAGTCGATCAGGTTTTCGTCATCCATCGGTTCTTCGGACTCATCGAGCAGCGGCAGAATAATGCTGCGTAACGCATCTTTGCTGGCCGGTACCGGCGTCGGTAATAATTCCTGAGTCATCACCACACGCCCGGAGCGTCCCGCCACGTATTTCAGCGACATCAGATGTTCGTCACGGCTAAAGTCTGCCAACGCATCGGCAACCATAAACGGCTTGATGTCGCGCATAAAGGCGTCTGTTGCGGTGGTCATACAGCCAATATGCGCATACACGCCGGTAATGATCAGTTGATTACGTCCGGTCTCCTTAAGCATCTGTTCCAGCGGAGAGCGATGAAATGCGCTGTAACGCCATTTCACCAGAATGGTATCCGCTTCATCCGGCGCCAGCGCCTCTACGATTTTCTGCTGTTCCGGCGAACGCGTCAGTCCCGGTCCCCACATATCATTGAGCAGAGCGCGGTCTTCATCACTCTGTTCTTTCGGCTGAGCGGTGTAATACACCGGAATGTTATGCTCTTTGCAGTACTGACGCAGTGCGGCGATGTTAGCGACGACCTGCTCCATCATCGGGCAGTTATCGCCCCAAAAACCGATAAAATAGTCCTGCATGTCGTGGATCAGCAGTGCGGCGCGTTCGGGGTCAAACGCCCAGTCCACTTTGTTCACCGGAACATCAAGCGCCGTGGGTAGCGCATAAGCCTGCAGTTTAGGAATTGCCATCTCTTATTCTCCTTCAGGCCAGTGAACGTGATGCCAGCCACTGACGTAATTGTTTTTTATCTACTTTCCCAACCGGAGTCAGCGGTAACGACTCAACGCACTCAACGCGGTCAGGTAATTTAAATTCCGCTACGCCCTGTTCGCGTAGAAAACGACGCACCTGCACCGCTCGCAGCGGCTCTTTTACCACCAACCAGGCACAGCTTTTCTCGCCCATCAGTTCGTCATCCATACTGACCAGCGCGGCATGGATCACCATCGGGTGGCGCAGCAGCAGGTTTTCAATCTCTTCTGCAGCGATCTTCTCTCCACCGCGGTTGATCTGATCCTTCTCACGTCCCTGGACGGTGATGTAGCCATCTCGATCGATGGCGATCAGATCGCCAGAGCAGTAAAAACCGTTGGCGTCAAAGGCGCTGGCATTGTGCTCAGGACTTTTGAAGTAACCGCGGAAGGTGTATGGGCCACGCGTCATCAGGCGCCCGGTTTCTCCCTGGGCTAAAGGGTTGCCGTCAGCGTCTGCTACCCAGACTTCATCATCGGGACACATCGGGCGGCCCTGGGTATTGATGATGCGTTCAGGGCTGTCGTCCAGACGGGTGTAGTTCACCAGCCCTTCCGCCATGCCGAAGACCTGCTGCAGCTGGCAGCCAATCTCCGCCGGAATACGCGCCGCAAGCGAGGCGGAAAGCCGTGCCCCACCGACCTGTAGCAGCGTCAGCGAAGCCAATTGCGCATTGCTCCCCCACTCCGCAATTGCTTGCAGCCACAGGCTCACCGCTGGCGGCACCAGCGCCGTGACGTTAACCTGATGCTGTTCAATCAGAGGGAAGCACAGGGTGGCGCTCGGGTCAGCCGCCAGCACGACGGTGCCGCCAGCCAGGAATACCCCCAACGCGCCAGGTGAACTCATCGCGTAGTTATGCGCCGCCGGGATCGCGCATAAATAACGCGTTTCCCCGGTGAAGCGGCAAATCTCATTGCTGCGACGCACGCTGTAGTAGTAATCGTTATGGGTACGAGGAATCAGCTTTGGCGTCCCGGTAGTCCCACCAGAAAGCTGGAAATAGGCCACCTCATCAGCAGGCGATGGCGTGGCGGAAAAATCAGTCGCAGGCTGGCTTATCGCCGTTTGCAGATTGTGTTCACCTTCATCATTGCGCAGTTGCACCACGCGCACTGAATTGTGTTCAGCCACAAAAGCGTTAAGAAAATCGTCCCCGCTAAACAGCGCATGCTGACGATCGGCAATCAGCAGCGCCGGTTCAATCTGTTTGGCATAGGCGTTAAGTTCGTTACGCTGATGGCTGAATAATGCCAGCACCGGAGCTACGCCCAGCTTGAGCAGCGCAAAGAAAGTGATATACAACTCAGCCACGTTGCCCAGTTGCACCAGCGCGGTTTCGCCGGGTTTGATCCCCTGACGGCGCAGGCTGCAGGCGAGATTGTCAGTGGCCTGATTCAGTTGGCGATAGCTCAGGTGGCGTTCGCCATCGATCACCGCCGTATGGTCGCTGTCGGCGTGACGGGTCAGAATGTCGGTCAGCGGCAAATCCTGCCAGTAACCTTTTTCACGATAGCGGCGGGCAAACTCCTCCGGCCAACGGGTGAAAGGAATACTCATTATCGCTCCTTAGAGGCCTGGTCAATAAGGCTCTTAATGCAGTCCAAAAACATTCAACATCGTGGAGAGTTTGGCTCCCGTTTCACGCCATTCCGCAACCGGGGACGAAGCCGGAACAATCCCGGCACCGGCAAAGAAACGTACCTGATTACGCAGCAGCTTCGCACAACGGATCGTCACCACCCATTCGCCGTTGCCTTGGGCATCACACCAGCCGACAATGCCACCGAACAGTTCGCGATCGAACGGCTCCAGCTCGGCGATAAGTTTGCGCGCAACCTGATGCGGGAAGCCGCTCAGCGCAGGCGTCGGATGCAGCAGGCACGCGAGCGTCAGGGCGTTTTCTTGCGCGTTGGCTTTACCCTCAAACGGCGTGCCGAGGTGCCAGAGCGTAGGCGTGGTGACCAGTTGCGGAGAAGAAGGGAGTTGCAGTTCACGGCTGCGATCGCGCAGGACATTTTTCATGGCCTGCGTCACCAGTTCGTGCTCATGGCGATCCTTTTCGGACGCCAGCAGGCGGATGCCCGCCTCACGGTCCAGCACATCGTCCGGTTGACGTCGTGCCGAGCCTGCCAGCGGTAATGAGCTGAAACGATCGCCTTCTTTGCGTAACAGCAGTTCCGGACTGGCGCCAATCAATACGCCACCGTCTTCAAGGGGAACGTGAAAGTTGTAGCTCGCCGGATTTTGCGCCACCAGGCGCTCCAGCAGCGCCCCGCTGTCAATATTGGCATCAGCGGTGATATCGATCAGGCGTGACAACACCACTTTGTCGACTTCAGGGGTTGCCGTCAGCGCAGCCGCGCGAGCGACCATATCTTCAAAGAAGTTCTGTTCCGGGATCGATTTACGTTCAACAACGTTCAGCGACTGATGCGCGTTAAAGTAACGAGATGATTGCTGCTTCGCCGTTCGGGAGAACGTCTGCCATGACTGGGGAATAAACAGCGATGACGGCTGGCGGGTGTCAAAAGGAATCGCCCCGACCATGATGGGGTTAGCGATACCCTGCGCTTTGGCATCAGCAAACAGTGCATGCATTTTTTGTTGGAAAGGGCTGTCTGGCGAATCGCCATCAATTGCCGGTTCCGCATAGCGGGCGAAGCATCCTGACGTCGTAAAACTACGGTACGGCGACATAAAGAAAAAACTGTCGGGAGCGAGCGTCGGCATAGTCTGCGTTTTTTCCTCGGCCAGTGACGTTTCCATATCATCCTCCAAAAATGATAAAAGCTCTAATAATGATTATCATTTATATTTTCGGTCGCTAACCTAAAAGCAAAGCGGCGGTATGTCAACTCTTGTGGCAGCACAATGTGCGACTTTGGCTTGCATCCTTGTCCACTAACAATGAAAATGAGAAGCATTACTTATACTGATAACAGGATGCTGATTCGTGAGTCTCCCCTCTTTTTGTCGCACCGTGCTCTTACTGGCAGGTTTGTCTATTTCAGGAATTTCTTCAGGTTATGCCGCCGACTGGCCGCGTCAGGTTACCGACAGTCGTGGTACGCATACGCTGGAACATAAGCCGCAGCGAATTGTCTCCACCAGCGTCACCCTCACCGGCTCGCTGCTGGCAATTGATGCCCCGGTCATCGCCAGTGGCGCCACTACACCGAACAATCGCATCGGCGATGCACAGGGCTTTTTACGCCAGTGGAGCGAAGTGGCAAAAGCGCGCAAACTGAGCCGCCTGTATATCGGCGAACCGAGCGCTGAGGCCGTGGCAGCGCAAATGCCGGATCTGATTCTGATCAGCGCCACCGGGGGAGATTCAGCCCTCGCGCTATACGATCAGTTGTCCACCATTGCGCCAACGCTAATCATTAATTACGACGACAAAAGCTGGCAGGCGCTGCTGAAGCAGTTAGGTGAAATTACCGGTCAGGAGCAACAGGCGGCTGCGCGTATTGCCGAGTTTGATAAGCAACTGCAGGCGGTAAAGCAGCGTATTACCCTGCCGCCGCAACCGGTCAGCGCGCTGGTATACACCGCTGCAGCGCACAGCGCCAACCTGTGGACGCCTGAGTCGGCGCAGGGCAAGCTGATGGAGCAGTTAGGTTTCACCCTGGCACCGCTGCCTGCCGGATTGCACACCAGCCAGAGTCAGGGCAAACGCCACGATATCATCCAGCTTGGCGGTGAGAACCTGGCGGCTGGCCTGAACGGCGAAGCGCTGTTCCTGTTCGCTGGCGACAACAAAGATGCCGACGCCATTTATGCTAATCCGCTGCTGGCGCATCTGCCTGCCGTGCAGAATAAACGTGTTTACGCCCTGGGTACGGAAACCTTCCGTCTCGACTACTACAGCGCGACCCTGCTGCTGCAACGTCTGTCAGCTCTCTTTTAATCGCCAGCGCCGGATACGGCTAACGCCTTATCCGGCCTACAAACCGTAGAAGACAACGCTATCCGGCATTCACGGGCATTTGTCGGAATCGGCGCACTTCTCCCAGCAACAGCAGCAGTAGCAGACCGACAATCACCAGCCCAAACCCACTTACGCTTGCCGAAGCAACCGGTGTCATCATCGCCCCCAACCCCCCTAACAGCGCCGCGCCGATCGCATCTCCTGTAACGTTCTGCGCAGTCCACAAACCGTTAATTCGCCCGAGCATCGCTTCTGGCGTCTGCGTCTGTAACAGGGTGTACTGCAACAAAGAGCTGACCGCACTCAGCCAGCCGAACAGCGCCAGGCAGACAACGCCAAGCTCCCAGACCGGCATC
This sequence comes from Citrobacter sp. RHBSTW-00599, assembly GCF_013784065.1. Lineage (NCBI taxonomy): Bacteria > Pseudomonadati > Pseudomonadota > Gammaproteobacteria > Enterobacterales > Enterobacteriaceae > Citrobacter > Citrobacter sp. RHBSTW-00599. The sequence goes on from NZ_CP056717.1 coordinate 3,672,370, forward strand.
AACCCAAACAGACCGATAGCCAGGAACGAAGCCACGGTCGATACCAGCATGATCAGTCCCGGACGAACGCTGTGCGCCAGTTGTCCGCTGGTCAACGCGCCCACCGCCGCGCCAAGAGGAATGGCCGCATACAGCAGACCTATTTGCGCACTCGACATTTGCCAGTTAATCGCCAACGCGGGATACAACACGCGCACGGCGCTCGCCATAGTCAACAGACCGCCAAGCAGCGCAATGCCGCCAATCAGCGGGCTGGCAAGCAGAAAGCGAAATGCTGCCAGCAGCGATTTTAGCGGATGCTCGCGCGGCTGCGGCGGAGGTGGCAGCGCGGGAAGGCTCAGCAACGGCAGCAAGGTAATGAAAGTGCCCGCCGCCGCCAGACCGTAGTTCCACGCCACGCCACCGGTCGCAAGCAATACCCCGCCAAGCATCGGCGAAATAACCGAACCCAGACGTACCGTCAACATGGTAATCGCCCCGGCCTGCATCAAATTCTCCCGGCCAACCAGCGCCGGTGTTGCCGCCAGCAACGCGGTCACGCCCAGCGAGGCAAAGAAACCGTCCCATAAGCCAAGCAAATAAATCGCCAGTAACGACGGTTCGGGCAGCAGCGCATTCAGACACAGACCAATAAAGCCGATTCCGCAGGTTCCACGAGCCAACAGGATCACTTTTTTACGCTCATAGCGGTCGGCCAGCACCCCGCCCACCATCAGACCAATAAACATTGCGCTGCCGGTCAACGTCACTGACAAACCTACCTGCCAGGTCGACTGCGTCATCATCTGGATTTGTACCGGAACCGCCACGCCGAGTAGCCCCAGAGAGACAATGGAAATAAAACGGGCGAGGAAGACGGCGCGAAATGCAGGGTGGGTCTTTAACAGACTGAGATTGAGCAGCCAGGATTGTCGATTCATTACAGAGCCTTACCAGGTACTTTTTCAATATCCATTCGATGGCTGCACATGCTAACATATCCAAATAAGATCGATAACGATAATTACTATCATTATCAGGGAAGTTGATATGTCATGCTCTGTTTCCGCGACACGTGCCTTCGCCGTGCCCGGACTATTGTTATTACTTGTTCTCACCACGGTATTAAGTCTGGTTATTGGCGCCAAGTCGCTACCTGCCTCCGTGGTGCTGGATGCACTTACCGGCAGTTGTCAAAGCGCTGATTGCACCATCGTGCTGGACGCGCGACTGCCGCGCACGCTGGCGGGGCTGCTCGCCGGTGGGGCGCTGGGTCTGGCTGGTGCATTAATGCAAACGCTCACGCGTAACCCTCTCGCCGATCCCGGCATTCTGGGCGTTAACTCCGGTGCCAGCTTCGCTATTGTGCTGGGAGCCGCGCTGTTCGGTTTTTCCTCTGCGCAAGAGCAACTGCTGATGGCCTTTTCCGGGGCGCTGGCCGCGTCGCTTATAGTGGCCTTTACCGGCAGCCAGGGCGGCGGGCAGTTAAGCCCGGTACGCCTGACGCTGGCGGGCGTTGCGCTGGGCGCGGTGCTGGAAGGATTATCCACCGGAATCGCCCTGCTCAACCCGGATGTCTACGATCAGTTGCGTTTCTGGCAGGCCGGTTCATTGGATATCCGCAGCCTGCAAACGCTGAAGGTCGTCCTGGTGCCGGTACTGATTGCCGCGGCTGTCGCGTTATTCCTTAGCCGTGCTCTGAATAGCCTGAGCCTCGGGAGCGACACCGCCACCGCGCTTGGCAGCAAAGTCGCTCGCACGCAGTTTATTGGCCTGTTGGTGATTACCGTACTGTGCGGCAGTGCGACCGCGATTGTCGGCCCTATCGCCTTTATCGGCCTGATGATGCCGCATATGGCGCGCTGGCTGGTGGGGGCAGATCACCGTTGGTCGCTGCCCGTTACCCTGCTGGCTACCCCCTCTCTGTTGTTAATTGCCGATATCATCGGTCGCCTGATTGTCCCCGGCGAACTGCGCGTTTCAGTGGTCAGCGCATTTATCGGCGCGCCGGTGCTTATCTTTCTGGTACGCCGGAAACCGCGCGGGGGTGGCGCATGATGCACCTCTCCCGCCGCCTGATAGTCAGCAGCCTGCTGCTGGTTGTAGGTTGTCTCGCCGTTGGCTTATGGAGCCTGCGTAGCGGCGTCGTGACGCTGGAAACCCAGCAAATTATTGCCGCTCTGCTTGGCGATGCGCCGCGCAGTATTACGCTGGTGGTGACCGAATGGCGTTTGCCACGCGTGCTCATGGCGCTATTGATTGGCGCGGCGCTCGGCGTGAGCGGTGCAATATTCCAGTCGCTGATGCGCAACCCGCTGGGCAGCCCGGATGTGATGGGTTTCAATACCGGTGCCTGGAGCGGTGTGCTGGTGGCAATGGTGCTGTTCGGACAGCATCTCACCGCTATCGCGCTTGCGGCCATGGTTGGCGGGGTCCTGACGTCTCTGGTGGTCTGGGCGCTCGCCTGGCGCAATGGTATCGACACCTTTCGGCTGATTATTATTGGGATCGGCATACGTGCCATGCTGGTTGCGTTCAACACCTGGCTACTGCTGAAGGCATCATTAGAAACCGCGCTGACCGCCGGACTGTGGAACGCCGGATCGCTCAATGGCCTGACCTGGGCCAAAACCTGGCCTTCTGCCCCGCTGATTATCCTTATGCTGGTGTGCGCCACGCTGCTGGTGCGCCGGATGCGTTTACTGGAAATGGGTGATGACAGCGCCTGTGCGCTTGGCGTCAGCGTAGAGCGCTCACGTCTGATGATGATGCTGGTTGCGGTTGTACTGACCGCTGCCGCCACCGCGCTGGCTGGCCCTATCTCGTTTATTGCCCTTGTCGCCCCACATATCGCGCGGCGGATTAGCGGCACATCGCGCTGGGGATTAACCCTGTCGGCGCTGTGTGGCGCGTTGCTGCTGTTGATGGCGGATTTATGCGCCCAACAGCTGTTTATGCCTTATCAGCTTCCGGTGGGCGTTGTCACCGTAAGCCTCGGCGGTATTTATCTTATCGTCTTGTTAATTCAGGAGTCCCGCAAAAAATGATCGAATCAGTAGCCCGTTTGCGTGGCGACCAGTTAACGCTGGGTTATGGCAAATTTACCGTAGCGGAAAACCTCAATGTGTCGATTCCAGACGGTCACTTCACCGCAATTATCGGGCCAAACGGCTGCGGAAAATCAACGCTACTGCGCACGCTTAGTCGTCTGATGACGCCCGCGCACGGTAAGGTCTGGCTCGACGGCGAGCATATCCAGCACTATGCCAGCAAAGAGGTTGCTCGCAGAATAGGTTTGTTGGCGCAGAACGCCACCACGCCGGGTGATATCACGGTACAGGAGCTGGTTGCCCGCGGGCGCTACCCGCACCAGCCATTGTTTACCCGCTGGCGAAATGAGGATGAAATCGCGGTCTCAAACGCAATGCAGGCGACGGGAATCACTCATCTTGCGTCACAAAGTGTGGATACCCTTTCCGGTGGACAACGCCAGCGCGCATGGATTGCGATGGTGCTGGCGCAGGAAACGTCGATTATGCTGCTCGATGAACCTACCACCTGGCTGGATATCAGCCATCAGATCGATCTGCTGGAGCTGCTGAGTGAGCTAAACCGGGAGAAAGGGTATACGCTGGCCGCCGTTCTGCACGATCTTAATCAGGCATGTCGCTATGCAACGCATCTGATTGCGCTGCGTGACGGAAAAATTGTTGCCGAGGGTGCGCCGAAAGAGATCGTCACCGCGCAGCTTATTGAAAAAATCTATGGTCTGCGCTGTATGATTATCGACGATCCGGTTGCCGGAACGCCGTTAGTGGTGCCGCTTGGGCGCAATAAATAGCAAGATTTACCGTCTGGCGGACTGCTCGCCGCCAGACGAAATGTCATCACACCAGTTGTTGATCAATAAACGTCATTTTTTGCTTACGCGCCACCATGGCGTAATTCAGCAGAACACCACCACACGCCACCATGCCACCCAGCAAAGCTGCCAAAATAACGATCATCGATTTTGCCGGACCATCTTTATGCACTGGCAGCGAAGGTGAAAGTTGATATTTAAATGGCGTAAATTTTACATCATTCACATTCATAGCTAACAGCTGTTCAACGTGATATTGGCGGTTACGTAATTCACCGTTAATTTCAGCAACATCCGTTACCGACTTTTCTATTTCTAATTTACGTGCAATGCCGTCAGCGCCCAGTGAAATAGAGAAATCAGGGTCATCTTTCACCGCCTGGCCATTACTGTAGACTGGTTTTTTAATCCCAGCGGCATTCGCAATTTCCAGTGAATAATGCAGTCGCTGGATTTTGGCGTCCAGTTGATTCTTAAGCCTGATGCGATCCATCTCCAGTCTTTCTTTCTCAAAGCTGGTTTTGATGGACAGTTTATTGCGAATATCTTCCAGCGTTTCTTTCACCACAGCATCAGAAATATACTGGATATAGCCCTTCAGCACAGACTGGGCTTCTTCAGCCTGGGGCGCGGTAAAGCTTAGCGTCCATGCGGTATACAGCGAAGTCTCATTCTTTTTTCCCACATTGCTGTCAACGGCGTTCATTTTTTCACTGAGCCTGACAATTGCCCGATGCAGGTCCATTTCATCGATATCAGCGCCTTTCAGTTGTTCCATCACGTAAGGTGAAGAACGCAGATACTCTTCCAACAATGAGGGCGACTGAAATTTTTTGATAAACAGATTAAATACTTCACCACGGCTAACGTTAATATCCATATCCAGCACGCGCAATTTGGTCAACGTATTTTCGAGGTTCTGCCACTGGACGGGCTCGGCCGGCGTCACGATGGCCTGACTGGTCCATTTTTGCGGTAGTAGAAAAGAGACCAGAATACCCACACAGGCAAAGGCGAAAACGGTCGCCATAATTTTCGTCCTGGCGCGCCATAAGATTTCGATTAGATTAACTAAATCGATTTCATTAGCATTTACCGCTGGCTGAGGATATGCAGTAAAATCCGAAACGTTATCTTGCTTAATATTTAATGATGACATGTGTGTGACCTGAGATCCGTACCCAAAGAAGAACATTTCCGAAAGAGAAGTTTACCAGTTAGTAAGATTTATCCGAAACACTCTTTGTGCTCGAAGCCCTACCAAAAATTATATTCGGAATTTATTCACCCCTTTAATCGCCCTCATCACACCAAAAAAGATCAACCCCATAACATAATTATTACATTATGGGGTTATTTGATTGTCGCGATAGCTAGATTCGCTTTGTTACACCGATTTATTGATCAGGGTGTTTATTATTGGCCCTATCGCCTCAAACGAGCTGGGAGAGATAATATCGACATGCGCGCAATCCTGACGATATACACCCAGACTGGATATCCACGGTGACCAACTGCGTTCAGGACTGACCCCCGGCACTAAGGTGCGCTCAGCAACGAACAGCGTGGCGTGACCAGCAAACGGCGCGCTGTGTGCCGTGGTGAGCAGGCGAACCGCATCGGCGTAGTTGCCTTCGATAGCATTAAATAAGGCCTCTGACGCATTCCCCTGCTGCGCTGCCAGAAACGCTTCACGTTCACGCTCGATCTCGGCCAGTACCGCGGGATCCAACCCATTGGCCTCCTTTTCCTGCCAGTTTTGCGTTTCCGGCGGCCAGGTATCCAGCAGCCCCAGGAATGCAACTGTCTCTCCTCTGGCATGTAAGCGTGCGGCGATTCCCTGCGCCAACGTCCCCCCCAGCGAGTAGCCTAATAAATAATAGGGACCATGAGGCTGCTGGCTGAGCAGCGTTGCCAGGTGATGTTCGCATACCGCATCAAGGTTTTCCGCCGTCTGCATAGGGCCATCCGGTCGCGGCGACTGAATGCCAATAATCGACCACTGCGGACTGAGGTAACGCGACAGCACGCTAAACTGCCAGGCGAAACCCGACGCCGGATGGAAACAAAACAGCGTTGGGCCATGACTTTCACGCAGCGGCAGCAGCGTTTCGAATCCCAGACGCTGCGACTGTTCATCATCATTGCTCTCCAGCAGTGCACTCAGTTGTTCAACAGTAGAAGCCACCATTATCTGCCCAGGCGTTACCTGACGCTCAAAAATCTGGCTCAACTGCGCTGCCAGCTTCATCGCCAGCAGCGAATGTCCGCCAAGCGCAAAGAAGTCAGCCTCTACGTCATTAACCTCGCAATCCAGCAAAGCCGCAAAAGACTGCGCGATGGCGGTTTCAGTCCCTGCTCGCGGCGCACGTCCTGACGTACGCGACGTCAACTGCGGCATCGGCAGCGCTTTACGATCCAGTTTACCGTTTGCACTCAGCGGCAGCTCCGCCAGTTGCAACAATACCGTCGGCACCATATGCGCAGGCAGTTTTTCACGCAGAGTTTCTCGCAATGCAGACGTATCCAGCGGTAACCCCGATTGCGACACCAGATACCCCACCAACTGTCGCGCATCGCCGCCTGTCGCCGCCGCCTGGTTGAATACGCAGGCGTGGGCTACGGCATGTTCGACATCTGGCAGTTGCTGCATCACCCGATCAATCTCACCGAGCTCAATGCGCTGTCCGCGAATTTTAAGCTGGTCATCGCTGCGCCCGAGGTATTCCACTGCGCCATTCTCCAGCCAGCGCGCCACATCCCCAGTACGGTACATGCGTTCACCAGGGTTAAACGGATCGGCGATAAAGCGGCTCGCAGTTAGATCCGCTCGCCCCAGGTATCCTTGCGCCAGTTGGATCCCCGTCAGATAGAGATCACCTGCCACGCCAAAGGGCACCGGGCGCATCATGGCGTCCAGGATCCGTAAACCGGTATTCCATACCGGATAGCCAATCGGCACGCTATTGCCCGTTACGGCAGCGAGATCGTCCCCCCAGGCCGGATACCAGCTCACATCGACTGCCGCTTCCGTTGGCCCGTATAAATTGTGCAGTGGCGCATGAGTCAACTGTTCCCATTCGCGGCATAAATCTGCAGGTAAGGCTTCGCCGCTGCAGAATACCCGTTTCAGTGAGGCACAGCTCTCCCGTGCGGTTTCCGGCGTCAGTGAAGCAACAAAAGCGGCCAGCATAGAGGGAACAAAGTGCGTGGTCGTCACCCCAGACTGCGCAAAGAACTGCTGCATCGCCAGCGGATCGCGGTGCGCTTCAGGTTCTGCCATGACCAGTTTTGCCCCGGCAATAAACGGCCAGAAAAACTCCCATACCGAGACGTCAAAACTGCACGGCGTTTTTTGCGCCACCACATCATCCGCGGTCAGAGGATAGTGATTTTGCATCCACAGCAAACGGTTAACGATGGCGGTTTGCCCAACCATCACCCCTTTTGGTCTGCCGGTAGAACCGGAAGTAAAAATAATATAGGCCGTATGATTAGGTTGAGATAGCGCCAGCGGTGCAACATCCTCTTCTGGCAGCGGCGCGTTGTAGCACAGACTTTCCAGCTCCGGAATATCGCTAAAGCGCGCCAGTTGCTCTTCGGTCGCGATTAACAATTTTGGCTTCGCGTCTTCGAGCATCATCCGCAGGCGATCGTCCGGGTATCCGGTATCCAATGGCAGCCAGGCGGCTCCCGCCTCAACAATACCGTGCAGCGCCAGCGTGAGGAACACGGAACGCGGTAATGCCACGGCAACGCTGTCACCAGGCTGTACGCCACGCTCGCGCAGGCGGCGCGCCAGCGCCACAACCTGTTGGCGCATTTCACGATAGCTAAACTGATAGCGGGCATCAGCCAGCGCCGGGGCATCCGGCGTTTTATCGGCCTGCTGTGCCACCAGCGCACTCAGCGTGGTGGACGGGATCGCCACGGTCGTGTCGTTAATCTTCGCCAGCCGCTCATGTTCTGTCGGCAACAGCATCCCGGCATCGCCGCAGCATAGCGACGGATTGTCGGCAAACTGCGCGATAAGCGCGGTTAAACGTGATGCATGTTGCGCCAGCGTCGCGGCATCGTAGCGCTGTTTATTGGCCAGGATTTCAATACTCAGCCCGCCGTTTTCATCCGGGAACAGCGCCAGCTCCAGATCGTTCACCGGGCCTGTCGCCAACGTATGGGTTTGCGCCTGAACGCCAGGAATATTCAGCTGATAGTCGAATATTTTCACGTTCAGTACCGGGCCAAACAGCGGTTCCGCACCGGCTGCGCGCCCGCTGTCGCGAACAATTTGCTCAGCATCATATCGCTGATGTCGGCGCATTTTCTTCAACTGTGCGGCCAGTCGTTGGGCAAGTGCAGGCAAGCTTTCTGCCGCATTCAACTGCACGCCAAATGGCAGGACGTTTAAAACCGGTCCGGTGGACGTGAGCGCCGCCGACCCCATACGCCGCATAAAGATAAACCCGGCGGCATATTCCATTCGGCTGCATAAACGTCCGAGCCACAGCGCCACCAGCGCAAGGGCCAGATCCGCACGCTGAACGTCTGGCATACGTGCCGCAAGCCGGCGAAACTCCCCTTCAGGCGCGGTTAACTTCAGACGAATAATATCCGCGCTGGCCGACCGCCCTGGCAGGGGTTTGTTAGACAGCGAAGCCGGAGGTGGGAGTTGCTTTCGCTGCTCGGTCCAGAAGGCGCCGTCGCGTTGCCAGGCATCGCTTTGCCGATACTGTTGATACTCTTCCACCACCTCAGAAAATGGCGTAAAAGGTGATTCCGGCGTGGGCTCGCCATGCAGCCATGCGCGGTAAATCGCGGCTATCTGGCGGGTAATGGCCGGGAAACTGAAGCCATCAACCAGCAGATGATGGTAACGCTGATACCAATACCAACGCTTTTCTCCCACCTGAATGAGCAGGTGAAAAACCAGCGGCTTAGTGCCATCAGCACGGATGTCCTGCTGCAGGTCAGCCTGCATCAAGGCGCGCGCTGCCGCATGCGGATCGGATTTTTCGCGCAGATCGATAATTTCTGGTGGCGCAAAGGCAAGCGCAGAGTCTACCCATTGCCAGACCTCGCCGTTATCTTCGCTAAACCGCATCCTTAGAGTATCGGCCTGCTCCAGACCCGCCACTACCGCTTTCGCCAGCAACGGTGCGTCCAGTTCGCCGGTTAATTCTACGTAGTGCGCCACGCTCCACGCTGAGGGCAATGTGGAGAGTTTTTCTGCCATCCAGATCCCCGGCTGAGCCGCAACTAACGGTAAACGTTGAGTCATGGAGCCTCCTGCACATCGACGTAGTTCGCTGGCGTCAGCGTGGTCCAGTTTGCATCCAGCCATTGCTGGCAGGCTTCCTGTGATTGGGGTTCGCACGCGACCGTCCAGCCAACAGGAAGTGAGCATTGCTGCGGCCAAAGGCTAAACTGACGTTGGGGATTTTGCAGAATGTAAAACTGGCCCTGCGGATTATCGAAGGGGTTACTGAATTCCATACTCAACTCCTGTCGTGGAACATCGTCCGGTTAAATCGTGTCGGTAAGCGGTTGCCAGAGCGTGATCAGCCCTTGCATCAGTCCGCCGCGCCAGCAAAGCGCATCGTGTCCACCATCAACCTGACGCCAGAAAATAGACTGTGGTGCAGAGGGTAACTGGGCATATAGCGCCTGATTTGCGCGATAAATAATGGGTTCGCGGATCCCGGCTTCCAGGACAATACGCAGCCCCTGAGCGCTTATCTTTCCGCTCTTCAGTTGCTCAACGATCGCCCCATCCTGATGACCACCACGATGCGGCCACCAATAAGAGCCCGACTGGCTGAGCACGCAGCCAAAGCGCGCAGGCCAGTTCAGCCCGGCATATAGCGATGACAGCCCGCCAAAACTTTGCCCAGCGACGACGGTACGCTGCGGGTCGTCACTGAACGCGGTCGTGGTCTTCACCAGCGGCAATAACTCCTGCTGTACCGCCAACCAAAAATCCGCATTACACGGCAATTCGCGGCTGCGGTGAGCCGTGTCGATGGTATCAATCAGGAGATAAACGGCGGGCGGGAGGTGTCCGCGATGGGTGAGTGAAGTCAGCGCAGGCCAGACCGGCATACTCTGTGCCCAAAACTGTCCGTCCAGCAGGATGGCCAGCGGACGCGCTTCCGGCTGGGCTTCACCAGTGGTAAACACCCACACGCGGCGTGTATTGCCGAGTCTGGCGCTACGCCATTGCAGGCAAACTGCGGGCGAGTCGGGGTTTTCAGGTCGATCCCATCCCGGTTGTACGGGTGCATCAGGCATTTCCAGCGCAGACACTGCATGACCACGACCGCCCTGCCAGCTCTGCGGATTGAGGGGATCGGCAATAGCCTGCGGCAACAATTGCCGCCAGCCTTCACGCAGCACGGTTCGGTCAGGCGCTTCGCCCGGCGTCTGCGCGGCAAAAATATCATTTCGTTCTGTTGGGATAAAACAGTAACTGCCGCGCCAGTTGGCGCTGAGGGAAACACTCCAGCACCAAACATTTGTTCCGTCAATGCGTTGCATCGACTGCGGGGTGGCATTTTGATGGTGGTCGGTGACGCCGGTGATATAGACCCATACGCGATGAATGGCTGACTCTTTTTCCGTTCCCTGCGGGTCGCGCCACCAGAAGGTTACCCGATAATTTCCGTTGTCTTCACGCTCCCACTCCGGGCCTTTTTTTGACTGCCACCACGCCTCGCTTCCCATCTTTAACGTCGTCACCGCCATAACCCCATGTTTATTGTCAAATTTTATGATCTAGCGTGAAATATATTGATAATATTATTGATAACTATTTGCATTTGCAATAGCGTATTGTCGCGCTGTGGGAAGCGCGCACAGTTTTTCACCACTTATAAACCGGCCTGGCGCTGCGTACTTTTTCTGGAAGGGAGGGTTTACGCGGATGCGGGCGACATCAGACCAAATGCCGCACCACGGCACATTGGTACTCGTGGCTAAAAGAACAGCAGGACATACAATGAACAACAAGATTCATTCACTGGCCTTATTGGTCAATTTAGGGATTTACGGGGTAGCCCTGCCAGCGATGGCAGAAGATCAAACCGATAGCGCCGCTGTCTCTCATGAAGACACCATCGTGGTTACCGCCGCCCAGCAGAACCTGCAGGCACCGGGCGTTTCAACCATTACCGCTGATGAAATTCGTAAGAATCCTCCCGCTCGCGATGTGTCGGAAATCATCCGTACCATGCCAGGCGTCAACCTGACCGGTAACTCAACCAGCGGTCAACGCGGTAACAACCGCCAGATCGATATTCGCGGCATGGGGCCGGAAAACACCCTGATTCTGATCGACGGCAAACCGGTAACCAGCCGTAACTCTGTGCGTCAGGGCTGGCGCGGCGAGCGTGATACCCGCGGCGATACCGCCTGGGTGCCACCAGAAATGATCGAACGTATTGAAGTGCTGCGCGGTCCTGCCGCGGCACGCTATGGCAACGGTGCGGCGGGCGGCGTGGTGAATATCATCACCAAAAAAGGCAGCAACGAATGGCACGGCTCCTGGGATACCTATTTCAACGCCCCGGAACATAAAGACGAAGGTTCAACCAAACGCACCAACTTTAGCCTGAACGGTCCGCTGGGCGGGGATTTCAGCTTCCGTTTGTACGGTAATCTCGATAAAACCCAGGCCGACGCGTGGGATATCAACCAGGGTCATCAGTCAGAACGTACCGGCACGTATTCAAATACTTTACCGGCCGGTCGTGAAGGGGTGATCAACAAAGACATTAACGGCGTGGTTCGCTGGGATTTCGCCCCGCTCCAGTCACTGGAACTGGAAGCTGGCTATAGCCGTCAGGGCAACCTGTATGCGGGCGACACCCAAAACACCAACACCAACCAACTGGTGAAAGATAACTACGGGAAAGAGACCAACCGTCTTTACCGCCAGAACTACTCTCTGACCTGGAACGGCGGCTGGGATAACGGCGTCACTACCAGTAACTGGGTGCAGTATGAACATACGCGCAACTCCCGTACGCCGGAGGGCCTGGCGGGGGGTACCGAAGGGATTTTCGACCCGAATGCGTCACAAAAATACCTCGACGCCGACCTGAGTGACGTCATGCTGCACAGTGAAATCAGCATTCCGTTAGATCTGCTGGTTAACCAAAATCTGACGCTCGGTACCGAATGGAACCAGCAGCGCATGAAGGACATGTTGTCCAATTCGCAGACCTTTATGGGCGGTGATATTCCAGGGTCCAGCAGCACCAACCGCAGCCCGTACTCAGACGCAGAGATTTTCTCTCTGTTTGCTGAAAACAACATGGAACTGACCGACAGCACCATGCTGACGCCAGGTTTGCGTTTCGATCATCACAGCATTGTGGGCGATAACTGGAGTCCGTCCCTGAACCTTTCCCAAGGTCTGGGCGATGACTTCACCCTGAAGATGGGGATTGCGCGCGCCTATAAAGCGCCAAGCCTGTATCAGCTCAACCCGAACTACATTCTGTACAGTAAAGGTCAGGGTTGCTACGCCACCGGCTCCGCGACCGGTATTGGTTGCTATATGATGGGCAACGATGATCTGAAGGCCGAAACCAGTATCAACAAAGAGATTGGTCTGGAGTTCAAACGCGACGGCTGGCTGGCTGGGGTAACCTGGTTCCGCAACGATTACCGTAACAAGATTGAAGCAGGTACGGTCCCGTTCGACAGAACGTCTATCACCAACAAAGGGAAAACGACTTATACCGATATCTATCAGTGGGAAAACATTCCTAAAGCGGTAGTTGAAGGTCTGGAAGGGACGTTGAACGTGCCGGTTAGCGAAACCGTTAACTGGACTAACAACATCACCTACATGCTGCAAAGTAAGAATAAAGAGACCGGCGAGCGTCTGTCGATTATTCCTGAATACACGCTGAACTCGACCCTGAGCTGGCAGGCACGTGAAGATCTGTCATTGCAATCCACCTTCACCTGGTACGGCAAACAGCAGCCGAAAAAATACGATTACCAGGGTAAACCCGTTACCGGTAGCTCGGCCAGTGAAGTCAGCCCATACAGCATCGTAGGCCTGAGTGCGACCTGGGATGTGACGAAAAACGTCAGCCTGACCGGCGGCGTGGATAACGTCTTTGACAAACGTCTGTGGCGTGAAGGGAATGCCCAGACCACGGGCGATATCGTGACCGGGAACTATATGGCGGGCGCAGGCGCGCACACCTATAACGAACCGGGCCGGACGTGGTTCATGAGCGTTAACACACACTTCTGATAACGTTTTTCCCTCTCCTCGCTGCGGGGAGAGGGAAACCGTAAGAAATCATGCACACAACGCACATCCCGCTCCCTTTCGCAGATCATACGCTGCACATTGTCGAATTTGATCCCGACACTTTCCATGAGCACGACCTGCTCTGGCTTCCCCACCACACTCAGCTCCACTCCAGTGGGCGTAAGCGTAAAGCTGAGCATTTAGCGGGGCGTATTGCCGCAGTCCACGCACTGCGTGAATTTGGCCACAAAACCGTGCCCGGCATCGGTGTGCAACGCCAACCATTGTGGCCGCAGGATCTGTTTGGCAGCATCAGCCATAGCGCAACAACGGCGCTGGCGGTCGTATCAACGCATCCCATTGGGCTGGATATAGAAGCTATTTTTACACCACAAACCGCAGTTGAGCTGGCTGATGGCATTATTGATAACCACGAACATCAGATTTTGCAGCATGCCTGCCTGCCCTTTCCGCTCGCCTTAACCCTGGTATTCAGCGCAAAGGAGAGCCTGTATAAGGCGTTTTCCAATCAGGCATCGGGGCTACCAGGTTTCACCAGCGCAAAAATCACCGCACTCACGACTCAGCAATTAACATTACAAATCATGCCGTCATTTTCGGCAAACCTCGGCAATCAAGAAGTTAACGTTCATTGGTTTCAGCGCGATAAAAATATCGTGACGCTATTTCCATTCTCACCATCAGGATCGTGATCCTTTTCTCTTTTTAAGAAATTAGCTGCGCAAATCGTAGACAGTTCGATTATCTCGACTTATCGTTAACTTGAATAATAAATCATATTTGAATAAATATTCAAAGTGGAGAAAGAGATGAACAAGACCTTGATTAAATCCGTATTACTGGCCTCGATCCTTACCACATCGGGTTCGCTGTATGCAGCCGACAACGGACTGATTGCGATTATTACCCCTTCTCACGATAACCCGTTTTTTAAAGCCGAAGCCGACGGTGCAGTCGCCAAAGCAAAAGAGCTGGGATACGCCACGCTGGTTGCCTCTCATGATGATGACGTCAATAAACAAAACCAACTGATTGAGACTGCTATTGCTCGTAAAGCAAAAGCGATCATTCTCGATAATGCGGGTGCAGATGCCACCGTAGGGCCGCTGGAAAAAGCCAAAGCAGCGGGTGTAGCTGCTTTTCTGATCGATCGCGAAATCAATAAAACCGGTATCGCGGTGGCGCAAATCGTGTCGAATAACTATCAAGGCGCACAGCTCGGCGCAGAGAAGTTCGCCAGGTTACTGGACGGAAAAGGGAAGTACGTTGAACTGCTGGGACGTCAATCCGACACCAACGCCCATGTACGCTCGCAGGGGTATCACGATGTACTCGATGACTATCCGGACATGAAAATGGTAGCCCAGCAGACGGCAAACTGGAGCCAAACCGAAGCCTTTACCCGAATGGAAGCCATTCTACAAACCAACCCAGATATCGTAGGCGTGATCTCAGGTAACGACACTATGGCGCTGGGTGCAGAAGCCGCACTAAAAGCGGCGGGGAAAAATAATGTCATCGTGGTCGGTTTTGATGGCAGCGACTACACCCGCGATTCAATCATTAATAAAAGCAATATTAAAGCGACAGTACTGCAGCCCGGCTGGCAACAGGCACAAATGGCTGTTGAGCAGGCGGATTACTATCTGAAAAACGGCAAAGCCCAGAAAGAAGAAAAACAGCTCATGGATTGCGTGCTGATTGACGAAACCAATGCCAGCAAGCTGAACAAGTTCAACCTGAGCCACTAAGCGGAGGCACTATGTCGTTAACACAATGGGGTGCCGCGCTGGTTGGATGCGCCACCCTGTTGCTGACGGCCTGTACGGTAGTTGACCTCGACGAAAACGGCAAACCAATTATCCCGGCCGATCCTCAGGCCAAAGCCAGTTTCGACAACCAGACTCCCGATCAGATCGCGCAACAAACCTGGCAATCCCGCGTCCTGGAAGCGGCACAGCAACATGTTCTGGATGCTTCAGCGCTGACCACTCGCCTGAAGGCCCCCTCACCCGCTCCTGAAAGCGTGTTTGTACGCCTGACCAGCCAGATTGATAGCGTCGACACCACCAATGGGCGAGAGCACACCATCGTGGTGAGGGTCAATGATATGCCCGTCACGATTCAGATTGGCCCGGTAATGCGTGGCAATGCTATTCGCGATGCCAGTGGTTTCAAGTTTGAAGATTTTACTAACCAGGTTCAGTTTGCCCAACTGTCACGGGCTTATAACCGTGAAGCGGCGAAACAGTTACCCGCCGTTGACACTAGCTGGCAAGGGAAAACTGCCACGGTGCTGTTTGCCGTGACGTTGAATGCTGGAAAAGCGGAAAACGCAGCAGCACTGACGCTGGAACAGGAGGCTCACTAATGCGCAATACCTCAGCTGATGACATCATCCTGCGCACGCATGCCATTTCAATGCTGTTTCCCGGCACAATTGCGCTGGACAGCGTCGATTACCAGGTCTGGCGTGGCAAGGTGAATGTGATTATTGGTGAGAATGGTGCGGGGAAATCGACGTTGATGAAGATCCTCGCTGGCGTTCAGCAACCCAGTAGCGGTGAGATGTCGCTCAATGGAAATCCCGTGCGCTTTGCCAGCACCCGGGATGCTGCGGCACATGGAATTGGTATGGTGCATCAGGAGTTAAACCTGTTTGAGAACCTCACCGTCGCGGAAAACATTTTCCTCGGTCGGGAGATTCAAAAAGGCATGGCCCCCATTAATGAGGCCGAGCAAGAGAAACGCACCGCGGAATTATTAACCCGGCTCGATCAGCCGATATCACCGCGCGACCTGGTTGGCAATCTCAAAGTAGGGCAGCAACAGCTGGTCGAAATCGCCAAAGCACTGGCTGAAGATGCAGATATCCTGATTCTTGATGAACCCACCTCGGCGCTCAGTAAAACTGAAGTCGAGATTCTGTTTCGCGTGATCCGTGAACTTACTCGCCAGGGCGTGTCGATAATCTATATCTCCCATCGTCTCGAAGAATTGATGGCAATTGGCGATGTGATCACTATTTTACGCGATGGTAAATTTCAAGCCGAAGCCAAGGTTAGCGACATCGATGTCCCGTGGATTGTGCGCGAGATGTTGGGCAGTGATCCGGTAAGCAACTTTCTCGAACCCGGCCGCACGTTTGGAGCTCCGGTTCTGGAAGCTGAACATATCACCTGCGTGAATACCGCTGGCAGCGCAGTCGTCAATGACGTCACCTTTAACGTTCACGCCGGTGAAATTGTCGGTATCTATGGACTTATGGGGGCTGGGCGAACCGAATTGTTCGAGTGCTTGTTAGGTACTGAGCGCAACTACCTCGGAAAACTGTGGCTCGACAGCAAACCGGTCCCGCAACGCTTAACCACCGCCGATCGCATCCGTATGGGAATGAGTCTGGTGCCGGAGGATCGCAAGCGCACAGGGATTTTCCCCATTTCATCCGTCGCCACCAATCTGACCATTGCCAGCCTTTGGCGGCGTCTGCAACGTGGCTTTGCCATTGCCCGCAAAGATGAAGAGGCCGTGGTCGCCAGCACAATTGGCAATCTGTCGATAAAAGTCTCCTCGCCAGAGGTTGAAATTCAGGCGCTGAGCGGAGGGAACCAGCAAAAAGTGGTGATTGGTCGCTCTCTGCTCACCAATCCCAAAATTCTATTTCTTGACGAACCCACACGCGGCATCGATGTCGGGGCGAAAGCCGATGTGTTCCGCATGATGGTCCAGCTTTCCCAGCAGGGTATTGCTGTGGTCTTCTCCACCTCAGATTTAAAAGAAATTATGGCGGTTTCTGACCGCATTCTGGTGATGTCCGGCGGCAAGCTAACTGCCGATATCGCCCGCGATCGTGCCGAAGAATCGGCGCTGGTAACCGCAAGTGCTCAGGGGTTCTGATATGAAAACACTACAATCTGCCGCCATCGCGCCTCGCTCCACAGTCGCCTTCTCTCGGGAAAATATCCTGCTACTAATCCTAAAACTGCGCACTTTTATTGCACTGTTTTTAATCGTCGGGTTCTTTGCCTTCACCGTACCGGGATTTCTCTCTGGCGGCAGCATGGTCATTATGATCAAGCATATCGCCATTAACGCCTTTCTGGCTCTGGGGATCACGTTTGTCATTATTACCGCCGGGATTGATCTCTCAATTGGCGCTACGCTTGGGCTGTGCGGCATGGTCGCGGGATGGCTAATCACTAAAGGCATTGTATTGCCAATGTTCGGCATCGCAATTTTCCCCAGCGTCTGGGTGATTGTGCCTGTCGTCTTGTTGATTGGTGGGCTGATTGGCGCGGCAAATGGTTGGATCATCACCCACTATAACGTCGCACCGTTTATTTGTACGCTCGGAACCATGTACGTTTTGCGCGGGGCGGCGATGCTGACCTCCGATGGGCAAACCTTTCCCGGGCTTTCCGGCAATCCGCAGCTCGGCAATACCGGTTTTGATGAGATTGGTGCCGGTACACTGTTTGGGATTCCGTGGGCCATCTGGATGATGATTGTGCTGGCACTGGTCATTGCTTACGTCGCTCGTCGTCTACCCTTTGGTCGCCACGTTTACGCCATCGGGGATAACGAACGCGCTGCTGAGCTGTCAGGGGTAAAAGTAAAACAGGTGAAAATCTGGGTGTATACCCTATCCGGACTGTGTGCCGCGATTGCTGGAATTGTGGTCTCGGCACAGCTTTCCGCCAGCCATCCGGCCAACGGTACGGCATTTGAGATGAACGCCATTGCCGCAGTGGTTCTCGGCGGTACGTCACTGGCCGGTGGACGGGGCACGATTTTAGGCACGCTGATTGGCGCTTTCGTTATCGGTTTTCTGGCCGATGGTCTGGTGATGATGGGCGTCAGCGAGTTCTGGCAAATGGTGATTAAAGGTATCGTGATTATCGTCGCGGTCATCATCGACCAGATGCAAAACCGGATGCAGCAAAAAGCCGCGGTGGTAGCACAAAAGGCGGCGATGGAAAGTCAGTAATCGCCTCTGAAAAGTCTGATATGCACAACCAGACAGCTCCAGGAACCTCCTGGGGCTGTCAATTGTTTAACTCACCGTGACATCACCCTTTCACCAGACTGCGGGCTGTCGGGTAGTCGGTGATCAATACGTCAATATAATTCCCCTGCAATGCCCCGCGTATCGCATTCTGTTTTTCCACACCACCAGCCAAAGCAATCACGTGGTTACACTCCCGGATCTGCGAAAGCTCCATTCCGATGACCGGGTCTTCCTCATGGCTGAGTACCGGGTTACCTGCTGCATCGTAATAATGCAGACAGATATCGCCTACTGCGCCGCGCTCGGCGAGCAGTCGCAACATTTCTTCGTTGTAGTAGTTGCCTGAGTTTTTCAGCAATTGAGAAGGCTCCAGTTCGCCAATACCGACAATTGCCACATCCACTTCAGCAAACTTTTCAACCACCGCGGCAACGTCAGGGCTGTTAACCAACCGTGTACGCTCTTCAACCGAATGCTCAATACTTTGTGAAGGCAGAAGCCAGGCCGGACAGCCAAGGTGCGCTGCCAACTGTTGCGTAAGAATCGTGGCCTGCACGTTACCATTCGGCCCTACGCCGCCCAGCAGTTGGATCACCCCCGCCGCACGGATATTTTGCGGGTGCATCTCATCGACCATACAGCGAATGGTGCTACTCCAGGAGGAAATTCCAACCAGGTCCTCGGCTCGCAAGCGGGTTTCAACGTAATGCGCCGCCGCACTGCCAATAGCATGCTTAATTTGCGTATTGCTGGGGTTGTCACCGACATCCACGACAATCGCCTGACGAATACCAAACTGCTCTTCAATGGCTTTTTCCAGCGCCACAAAGATATTGGTCGGCTGTACGACGGTGATTTTCACCAGCCCTTCTTTCTGACAACGCGTTAAAGCACGGGAGACAAAGGACTGCGACAAATGCAGCAGCGTGGCGATTTCAGACTGTTTTTTATTTTCGGCGTAGTAAAGCGTGGCAATCTTAACCAGCAACCGCTGTTCATCCTGCTTTGACATGGCATTCCCCCTGATAAACTGCCTGTTATTTTTATTCATACCTGAATAGATAACAAGTCATCAGTACCTTTCCAGTTATCACGTTAGTGTGATCCTTTTCTCTTTTCTCCAAAATTTGGTGGCACAAGCCGTAGACAAACCGCCAGACAAGGCATATCTTTAATCATGAATAATAAATCAGTAGTGAATATTTATTCTAACCAATAACGACTGACTGTTTTATCTGCAGATTACGTGGTGGGTAGAGAGACAGTTGCACTACTGCACTCACATGGAATATTTATTCATTCAAGATTAAACATTCAAGAGGTGTCTTATGAATCCGTTTTCGCTCTCAATACCAGAGCTAGAAAAGAAAGCACGTGCCGTGCGTCGCCGCATTATCGTGTTGAATGCTGAAAGCCCGGCTGGCGGGCACACTGGCGCAGACCTGTCGCAGGTTGAACTGCTGACAGCACTCTATTTTCGTATCCTGAATTGCTCCCCGGAGATTAAAGAGAGCGACGAGCGCGATATCTACATTCAGTCAAAAGGTCACGCTGTGGGCGGTTACTACTGTGTCTTGGCAGAAGCCGGTTTTATTCCTGTGGACTGGCTGGCGACCTATCAACACGCTGATTCGCATCTGCCGGGACATCCGGTAAAACATAAAACGCCAGGAATTGAATTGAATACCGGAGCTCTTGGTCACGGTCTGCCGGTTGCAGTAGGGATTGCGCTGGCGGCTAAACGCAGCAACAGCAAACGCCGGGTGTTTGTCGTCACCGGTGATGGTGAACTGGCCGAAGGCAGCAACTGGGAAGCGGCACTGGTCGCTGCCCACTATAAACTGGATAACCTGATTATCATCAACGACAAAAATAACCTCCAGCTTGCCGGCTCAACCAAAGAGATCATGAACACCGATCCGCTGGATGAAAAATGGCGAGCCTTCGGTATGCAAGTCACAGAGTGTCGCGGGAACGATATGAGCGATGTGGTGCGCACGCTGGAAGGATTAACCCCTGAAGGCAAGCCATATGTCGTCATTGCACACACCACCAAAGGAGCCGGGATCTCTTTTATCCAGGGCCGCCCGGAATGGCACCACCGCGTGCCAAAAGGAGAAGAAGTTGAACTGGCGCTGGAGGAACTGAAAGATGCGTAATAGCGAACACCTCGCCACCGTCATGGTGAACACGTTAATTGCCGCGGTCAAACGTGGAATGGATGTTGTGCCGGTGGTGGCTGACTCAACATCAACAGCAAAAATCGCCCCATTTATGAAGGAATTTCCCGGTCGTCTGGTCAACGTGGGTATTGCCGAACAGACGTTGGTCGGTGCTGCTGCCGGACTGGCGCTGGGCGGTAAAATCGCCGTCACCTGTAACGCTGCGCCCTTCTTGATTTCACGGGCCAATGAGCAAATTAAAGTCGACATTTGCTACAACAATACCAACGTGAAGTTGATTGGCCTGAACGCAGGGGCCAGCTACGGACCGCTCGCCAGTACGCACCACAGCATTGATGATATTTCCGTGCTACGCGGTTTTGGCAATATTGAGATTTACGCCCCGTCCTGTCCGGTGGAATGCCGACAGATTCTCGATTACGCCTTAAGCCACATAGGTCCGGTTTATATTCGCCTGGATGGCAAAGCCTTACCCGAATTACACGACGAAAACTACCAGTTCGCGCCGGGTAATATCGATATTTTGCGCAAAGGAAAAGATGTCGCACTGGTGGCAATGGGCTCAACTGTGCATGAAATTGTCGAGGCTGCCACAGTGCTGGAACAGGCGGGTATTGACGCCAGCGTAATCAGTGTACCGTCAATTCGTCCCTGCAATACCCAACAGTTACTGGCAACTTTAACCCACTGCAAGGCAGTGGTTAGCGTGGAAGAACATAACATTAATGGCGGCGTGGGAAGTCTGGTGGCTGAAGTGCTGGCAGAAGCTGGCTGTGCTATTCCACTGCGTAGATTGGGGATTGCCGATGGCCAATATG
Organism: Citrobacter sp. RHBSTW-00599; assembly: GCF_013784065.1. Lineage (NCBI taxonomy): Bacteria > Pseudomonadati > Pseudomonadota > Gammaproteobacteria > Enterobacterales > Enterobacteriaceae > Citrobacter > Citrobacter sp. RHBSTW-00599. Next base: position 3,693,509 of record NZ_CP056717.1, read on the forward strand.
CAATCGCAGCCGATCGTGCAGCAACGCGCGCGCACCATGAAATTGACGCGGCGGGTGTCGTGAAAAACGCCACCGCACTGTTGCTGGCAACACGATAAAACAATAACAACAGAACACTTACTGGAGAAAGCGATGTCACGAATTCCTCATCAGTTGACCATGGCGGTGATTATTGGCAATCGGGGATTTTTCCCGAGCTATCTGGTTGCTGAAGCCCGCGAACAAGCCAGCGTGCTCTTTGAGCGGCTGGGCATTAACACCATAATGCTCAACGAAACGCAGACAGAACTCGGCGGTGTTGAAACCCGTCAGGATGCGAAAGTTTGTGCTGAACTTTTCCGCGCTCACCGCGACAAGATTCACGGTGTGGTGGTACTACTGCCGAACTTTGGCGATGAAAAAGCGATAGCGGAAACGCTGCGACTTTCCGGTTTAGATGTCCCGGTTCTGATCCAGGCGCAGGAAGACAACCTGGATAAAATGGGGCTTGCCACTCGCCGTGACAGCTTCTGCGGCAAGATCTCCCTGTGCAATAACATGCGCCAGTACGGTATACCGTTTACGCTAACCACCCAGCATGTCTGCGACCTGTCAGGCGAGGTGTTTGCACAAGACCTGAAACGTTTCGAACAAATCTGTCGCGTGGTCGCCAGCATGCGCGGAGTTCGCGTCGGCGCTATCGGCGCACGTCCAGCCGGGTTTAATACCGTCCGTTACAGCGAAAAATTGCTCGAAAGACTGGGTATTGCCGTCGAAACACTGGATCTGTCTGAAGTCTTTACCCGCATCAAACGACTGCGCGACGACGATATCCGGGTGGATGAAAAACGCCGCCTGTTGATGGATAACGCCGACGCCAGCGCCATTCCAGCCGACAAACTGGTCACCATGGCAAAACTGTTTGTCGTTATCAGCGAATGGGTCATCGCTAATGATATTGATACGACTGCCATCCAGTGCTGGACCTCGCTGCAGGAAAATTTAGGCATCAACGTGTGCTCAATCATGAGCGTGATGTCCGGGCAGTTAATGCCCAGTGCCTGCGAAGTGGATGTGATGGGCGCGTTGTCAATGTACGCCCTCGCCAGCAGCAACTTAAGTCCAGCATCCATTGCCGACTGGAACAATAATTTCGGCGACGATCGTGATAAATGCGTTCTTTTTCACTGCGGTAATTTCGCATCAGCCAGTCTGGACAGCCCGAAGATGGGGACGGCGGATATCATCGGTACCACCGTCGGTAAAGAGAACACCTGCGGTGCAGTTCACGGTCGTATGAAAAGCGGTGCCTTGACCTACTTCCGCCTGAGTACCGACGATTTAACCGGCGAAATCAAAGCCTACGTCGGCGAAGGACTATCGGTTGACGATCCGCTGGACACTGTCGGCTGCCGAGCGGTAATCCAGGTACCTCATCTGGAGAACCTACTGGCATGGATTTGTCGTAATGGCTTTGAGCATCACGTGGCAATGAACCATTCCGCCAGCGCAGAGGTACTGCATGAAGCTTTCACCCGCTATCTCGGGGTGGATACCTTTTTCCATCGCTAATACTCAGGGAAACCGAAGGGCTGGAGAAAACAATGTCAGCACAAAAAGACATTATTATTGCGCTTGATGAAGGCACCACCAATGCCAAAGCCGTAGCGCTGGATGGTCAGGGAAACGTGGTCGCGAAGTTCTCCCGCGCGCTGGCGATCCACACGCCCCGTGAAGGCTGGGTTGAACAGTCAGGTGATGCACTTCTGGACGCATCGCTGGATGTTGTGGCACAAGCCATTGCCTGCGTCGGCGCACAACGCGTCGCAGCGCTGGCGATCAGCAATCAACGTGAAACGGCGATAGGCTGGTATCGTGCCAGCGGTCGCCCTCTCGGCCCTGCTATCACCTGGCAATGTTCGCGCACGGCCGATTTTTGCCGTGCATTACGTGAACAGGGGCACGAGGCGTACATAAAATCCATCACCGGATTACCCGTTGCCCCACTCTTTTCCGCCTCTAAAATGCGCTGGCTGCTGGAGTCAGTTCCCAACGGTATGACGCTCGCACAGCAAGGGGAAATATGTCTCGGGACCATCGATAGCTGGTTACTGTGGAACTTAACGCACGGCGAGGAATTTCGTTGCGATATCTCCAACGCTTCACGCACGCAGTTGCTCAATCTCAACAGCGGACAATGGGATAACGAGATGTTGGCTCTATTCGGTATCCCGCAGCAGGCGTTGCCCGAAGTTTGCCCTTCCAGCCACCATTTTGGCGTAACAAAAGGTCTGGAGAGGATACCTGATGGAATCCCTATTCTGGCGATGATTGGCGACTCACATGCTGCGCTTTTTGCCCATGGGCTGGGTATGGAAGGCTGCGTCAAAGCGACCTATGGCACCGGATCTTCCGTTATGGCACCCGTATTCTCGGCGCAGTCCGAGGTGAGCGCGCTGGCAACGACCATAGCCTGGCATGACGGTGACACCCTGGTCTACGGGCTGGAAGGTAATATTCCGCATACGGGAGATGCCGTCGCATGGATGGCCGATAGCACAGGTCTTAGCGAATTACCGGAAGAGCAACTGCTTCATGAGCTCAATACGCTGCCCGCCACGGTTGACTCCACGCTGGGCGTCTATTTTGTTCCGGCACTTACCGGGCTGGGCGCGCCATGGTGGGATGAAGATGCCCGGGGGTTGATTCACGGTCTCAGCCGCGGAGTGAAACGCGCACATCTGGTACGTGCGGCACTGGAGTCGATTACCTATCAGATTGCCGATGTTGTTTTAGCGATGCGCCAGCACAACGGTTTTCGACTCAGCGCGTTAATGGTTGATGGCGGGCCAACAAAAAATGACTGGCTAATGCAGTATCAAGCCGATTTATTGGGCTGTCCGGTGATGCGCAGCGATATCCCTGAACTTTCCGCTATCGGTGCCGGATTGCTGGCACGCAAGAAGCTGCAAGGTGCATCTACCAGCCAGTTGCGAGATTACCTGCCCGAACACGTAGCGTTCCAGCCAAACATGGCGCGCCATGGGAGATTGCAAAAACGCTGGCATGAATGGCAAGGAGCCGTCGAACGCACCCGTTGGCAAACCCGTTAATAAATCAACGCTAATGATAAATGCGCCCGCAGCCATAACTGACTGTGGGCGCACTGTTAATTCTTCAAAAGCGAGCTACTGCGGCTGACACGCCGCCAGCGATCGGCGTTGCTGTCCTTTTTCATCGAAGTTATCGGCAGCCAGCCAGCGCTGCAAAACAGCGTCGCACTGGGGCCATTCACTATCAATCATCGATAACCAGTCGCTGTCGCGATTACGCCCCTTGCGCACAATCTTCTGGCGAAAACGTCCTTCGAAGATAAACCCAAGGCGCTCCGCCGCCCGACGGGAAGCCGTGTTCAGAGAGTCACATTTCCACTCCACGCGACGATAGCCCAACGCAAACGCCTGGCGCAGCAACAGCCAGATGCTTTCGGTGCCGAGTACCGTATTTTTCATGCGCGGTGACCAGGTTACATGACCAATTTCAACCGAACCATGCTCCCGTTCGATCGCCATAAAGCACACCAGTCCCACCGCACGACCGGAACGCTGTTCAATGACAGCATAGGGAACCAGAGATGCATCCGTAGATTTGCCCTCTACCCAGCAAGCTGTGGCCTCAACGCTCGTGGGGCGAGAACTTGCAAGCCAGGTCCAGTCGCGATCGTCTGGCGCCTGCGCGTAAGCATCAAACAGATCGGCGGCATGGCTGTCGGCATCCAGGGGAACCAGTCGACAATATTGCCCTGCAAGTTCTTCCCGCGGCAGCACGGCAGCACCATTCCAGTCAGGCACAATATCGCCGACGGTCTGTCCATAAAGATTAATTTCCGGCACGATTCAACCCCTGTTGCGAAGTAAAAAATAGTTATAACACCGGCCATTTCGCCTTCAAAGCATCGCGGGGGGATTTCTGACAACGAACAGAAAATCAGCGGCCCTTCTATATGCAGCTTGCAAGATGACGCGTCTATACTGATTAAAAATCAACGCTGAAGAGAACACTATGTCCCTACCCGATTTTCATGTTTCTGACCCTTTTACGTTAGGCATTGAACTGGAAATGCAAGTGGTCAATCCTCCGGGCTACGACCTGAGCCAGGACTCTTCCCGACTGATTGACGCCGTAAAGCCGCAGCTCACCGCCGGAGAAGTAAAGCACGATATCACTGAAAGTATGCTGGAGATGGCGACCGGGGTTTGTCGCAATATCGACCAGGCGAGTGCTGAATTATCCGCCATGCAGCAGATAATCTCGCGGGTTGCTGCCGAGCATCACCTCGCCATCTGTGGCGGCGGTACGCATCCGTTTCAAAAATGGCAACGTCAGGAAATCTGCGATGACGAACGCTATCGGCGCAACCTGGAAAATTTTGGCTATCTTATTCAGCAGGCGACGGTATTCGGCCAACATGTGCATATCGGCTGCGCAAACGGCGATGATGCTATTTACCTCCTGCACGGCCTGTCGCGATTTGTTCCCCATTTTATTGCACTCTCTGCCGCCTCACCTTATATGCAGACGTCCGACACGCGGTTTGCCTGTGCGCGGCTGAATATTTTCTCCGGATTTCCCGATAATGGCCCGATGCCGTGGGTGAATAACTGGCAGGAATTCGAGGGGTTATTTCGTCGACTGGCTTACACCAGCATGATTGATAGCATTAAAGATTTACACTGGGATATCCGCCCCAGCCCGCACTTTGGTACCGTAGAGGTTCGCGTCATGGACACTCCGCTAACCCTTGAACACGCAGTCAATATGGCGGGACTTATTCAGGCTACCGCCCACTGGTTGCTCACTAAACGGCCATTCAAGCACCAGGAGCGTGATTACCTGCTGTATAAATTTAACCGTTTTCAGGCCTGCCGCTTTGGCATGGCGGGAATCATCACCGACGTCAATACCGGCGATGGGCACCGCCTGTCAGATGACACGCTACGGCTACTGGAGAATGTCGCCGCTTCTGCGGACAAAGTAGGCGCGACCAGCGCGATTGAATCCTTACGCCTGCAGGTTAAAAATGGTCATGATGAAGCGCAGAGCATGCGTGATTTTGTCGCCGATGGCGGATCTCTGAGTGGTCTGGTGAAAAAACATTGTGAGATTTGGGCCGGGCTGTAAGCGTGGCGTTTGCGTTGCCCACAGAGATCCCGGACAATGGCTTTTTAACTCAAGTTTAACAATACAATGAAACACCCGCTTGAATCACTGATGACCGCCGCAGGGATCCTGCTGCTGGCTTTTTTGTCTTGCCTGCTGCTGCCCGCCCCCTCACTGGGCATTGTGCTGGCGCAAAAACTCGTCGCCACCTTTCATCTAATGGATCTCAACCAATTTTATACTTTGCTGTTTTGTCTGTGGTTTTTACTGCTGGGGGTGATTGAATATTTTGTACTGCGTTTTATCTGGCGGCGCTGGTTCTCGCTGGCGGATTAGACCCGCGAGAACCCTTTGCCGTTAATGCGTTCGGCTATGATTTTCTTTGCGATACGCGCCCGGCGGCTGGCTGAACGTACGGGTGAAAATTCGCGTAAAGGTCTGCTGCGAATCGAATCCGTATTTCAAACAGATGTCATACACTTTCTGGTCGGTATCGCGTAGATCGCGCGCCGCCAGTAGCAGCTTACGCTCGCGGATGTAGCGCCCGAGGCTTTCACCTTTGTACTGCATAAAAAGACGCTGCAGGTGCCATTTGGAATATCCCGCATGGCGTGCAATATCATCAATGCGCAATGGCTGATTCAAATTATCATCAATCCATTCAACAATCGTATCAATGACCTGAGCAGAAATCGTCATCATGCTCTCCCCTGTATTCATTGAGTCGCCTGTTGCCACCAGGCCGTAAACGGTTGGTCCGGTTCGGACAGTATTACCGGTTCACCCAGCATTGGCGTCAGTAGTCGGTAATCCTGACGACGGCTGGCAAGCGCCAGTCGTTTGTAAGGATCATCCCAAGTATGTTTCGCCAGAACGAAACGGCCGGCATGCCCTGGCAACACGGCTTTCGCATGCAGATCGGCCGCAGCCTGCGCCGTCTCTTCTGGCATCATGTGAATAAACTTCCAGTCCTGGTCATATTGACCGTTCTCCATAATCGCCAAATCAACCGAGCCAAACTGCTCACCGATGGCTTTAAAATGCGGTCCATAGCCGGAATCTCCGCTGTAATAAACGTTCTGCTCCGGCGTTTCGAACATGAAGCTCGCCCATAGCGTCTGGTTGCGCTTGATACCGCGCCCCGAAAAATGACGAGCAGGCAGCACATGAACGATCAGTGAATCCGTCACTCTGACGGACTGATTCCAGTCCCGCTCTTCGATTATCTCGCTGCGCATCCCCCAGTAACGCAGATGCGACCCTACGCCGAGCGGCGTAATCACCCGCTTAATTTTCGGCATTAACGCCTTGATAGTGGCGAGATCCAGATGGTCATAGTGATCGTGCGAGATAATGAGCAGATCGATCTCCGGCATCGTCTGCGCAGTCCACGGATAATCCCCGGCAAAGGCTTTGTTCAGGAATGAAAACGGTGCGGCATAATTGCTAAATACCGGATCAATCAGGATACGTTGACCCGCCAGCTGCAAATACCATGAGGAGTGGCCCAGCCAGACCAGAGTATCCTGCTGTGGCGAAAGTCCGGCGAGATCGGTTGCCACCAGCGGTAACGGCTGCGCCGGGCGCGCATTATCACGCTTAGCGACCAGAAACTCCCACCAGGCCGCCAGCATGCCTTTGTTGCCGGTATAGCCCGGTGTCGGCACCTGGTTATGAAACTGTCCATCACGATAGTGAGGTGACTGTTCAACCAAACTCAGTTGTGCCCCTTGAGGGGCCTGACCAAACCCGGCATTGAGTACAAACGGTAAACTTGCAGCTGCGGCAATAAGCATAATAACAACCACACAAACTGTGAGACGCTTCATATCCTGACCTTAAACGCGCCCCTTTCCGCTGGTTTGCGCGACTGACCCTTGATTATGAGTGAGTAAGCACTCATTATAGAAATCGAAAGTTCGCCGTCAAGATGATTTTCAATCTTTGACATTCGCCGTTGCGGTGCTGCAAAGGCCGTGATTCAATCATGTTTTTTACAGACTTAAGGGTAAAGTGTAGTGGCTCGTCCGAAGAGTGAAGACAAAAAACTGGCATTACTGGAAGCTGCAACCACAGCATTTGCACAATCAGGCATTGCGGCATCTACCGCCGTGATAGCCCGCAATGCAGGGGTTGCGGAGGGGACGTTGTTTCGCTATTTCGCGACCAAAGATGATTTGATCAACGAGCTTTACCTCTTTTTGAAGCAAGACCTTTGTCAGTCGATGATGGCAAATTTGGATCGATCGGTGACCGATGCCAAAACCATGACTCACTACATCTGGAACAGCTACATTAGCTGGGGCCTGAACCATACCTGCGGGCATCGCACGATTCGCCAGTTGGCCGTCAGCGAGAAAATCAGCAAAGAAACGGAACAGAAGGCTGACGATATGTTCCCGGAACTGCGCGATCTTTGTCATCGCTCCGTACGACCTGAGTTTATGTCTGACGAGTATCGCGCCTTTGGCGACGCGCTGTTTCTTTCTCTGGCAGAGACCACCATGGAGTTCGCCGCCCGCGACGCGGCTCGCGCAAAAGAATATATTTCGATGGGATTTGAGGCGATGTGGCGCGCACTCACCCGTGAGGAAAAATAATGGACGGCCAGACCTTACATGCCTGTGCAAAGCGCCTTGCGCTCGAACTGCCTTTTACCGAGCACTGCTGGCCATTCGGCCCGGAATACGATGTCTTCAAAGTCGGCGGCAAAATTTTTATGCTGGTCTCAGAGCTTCGCGGACGCCCGCTGGTTAACCTGAAAGCCGATCCGCAAAAGTCACTGTTAAACCAGCAGATCTACCCCAGCATTGAACCCGGCTATCACATGAATAAAAAGCACTGGATATCGGTCTACCCAGGCGACGACATTACCGAGTCATTACTGACGGAGTTGGTAAATGATTCATGGCATCGCGTCGTAGACGGCCTGGCGAAGCGGGATCAAAAACGCCTGCGTCCAGGTTGATTTATCGTTAACTCCGATAAGTGTTTTTGCATTTTCCTGTCTTATCTTTTTCTTGCTAACCCTGTACCCTGCTGAAACAAAACGCACCCGCAGGGTATGAAAAATCACCAGGAGTAGTTATGGATATTGTTTCTGTCGCCTTAAAACGTTACTCCACTAAGGCATTCGATCCGAATAAAAAACTGACCGCTGAGCAGGCCGAAAAATTAAAAACGCTGCTGCAGTTTAGTCCGTCCAGCACCAACTCTCAGCCGTGGCACTTTATCGTTGCCAGCACTGACGAAGGTAAAGCGCGCGTGGCGAAATCCGCAGCCGGCGGTTTTGTATTCAACGAACGTAAAATGCTGGATGCTTCCCACGTCGTGGTGTTCTGCGCCAAAACGGCGATGGACGATGCCTGGCTGGAGCGCGTGGTGGATCAAGAAGAGCGCGATGGCCGTTTCGCCACCCCTGAAGCCAAAGCCGCAAACCACAAAGGCCGCACCTTCTTTGCCGACATGCATCGCAAAGAGCTGAAAGATGACAACCACTGGATGGCAAAACAGGTGTACCTGAACGTCGGTAACTTCCTGCTGGGCGTGGCGGCGATGGGTCTGGATGCGGTGCCGATCGAAGGTTTCGATGCGGCGGTCATGGATGCAGAATTTGGCCTGAAAGAAAAAGGTTTCACCAGCGTAGTTGTGGTCCCGGTGGGTCATCACAGCGTAGAAGATTTCAACGCCGCGCTGCCAAAATCTCGTCTGCCGCTGGAAACAACACTGACGGAAGTTTAATCCCCGCATTTGCATAAGCTCTACACAGCGGTCATCATAGACCGCTGTTTATTAAGGAGACGTTATGCAGGAATTGATATCTCAGGTAGAAGAACTCGGCATTGAAATAAATCACACCACCTCACTGGTGATGATTTTTGGCATTATTTTTATCACCGCCATTATTGTTCACGTTATTTTGCATTGGGTGGTATTACGCGCATTTGAAAAGCGCGCCAACGCCAGCTCCCGCCTGTGGCTACAAATCATCACGCAGAACAAGTTATTTCATCGGCTGGCATTCACCCTGCAGGGTATCATTGTCAATATACAGGCCGCACTCTGGTTACAGAAAGGCAGTGAAGCAGCAGAAATATTAGTAACCTGCGCACAGCTGTGGATCATGATGTACGCCCTGTTGTCCTTGTTTTCCCTGCTGGACGTCATTCTCAATCTGTCGCAAAAATTCCCTGCCGCATCGCAATTGCCGCTAAAAGGCATATTTCAGGGCATCAAGCTCATCAGCGCTATTGTCGTCGGAATATTGATGATTTCCCTGCTGATTGGTCAGTCACCGGCAATATTGATAAGCGGTCTGGGTGCCATGGCCGCCGTGTTAATGCTGGTGTTTAAAGATCCGATCCTCGGGCTGGTGGCCGGAATACAGCTTTCAGCCAACGATATGTTGAAATTGGGTGACTGGCTGGAAATGCCTAAATACGGCGCAGATGGCGCGGTGATTGATATTGGCTTAACCACCGTAAAAGTGCGCAACTGGGATAACACCATCACCACTATCCCAACCTGGTCACTGGTATCGGACTCTTTTAAAAACTGGAGTGGGATGTCGGCTTCCGGTGGGCGACGCATTAAACGCAGCATCAGCATTGATGCTACCAGCATTCATTTTCTTGATGAGGATGAGCGTCAGCGGCTGCATAAAGCGCACCTGCTGAAACCGTATTTGACCACGCGCCATCAGGAAATTGACGAGTGGAATCAGCAGTTAGATGCGCCTGAATCGGTATTAAACCACCGTCGGATGACGAATATTGGCACCTTCCGCGCCTATCTGAACGAATATTTGCGTCATCATCCGCGGATTCGCAAAGATATGACGTTAATGGTGCGCCAGCTTGCGCCAGACGATCACGGTTTACCGATCGAAATTTATGCCTTTACTAATACGGTGGTCTGGCTGGAATATGAAAGTATTCAGGCTGATATTTTCGACCATATATTCGCCGTGATCGAAGAATTTGGCTTGCGCATTCATCAATCACCCACCGGAAATGATATTCGCGCACTGTCAGGCGCATTTCAACGCTAACGCTCAGGTACTGGCGCGTGAAATATAGCGCCAGTCCATCATCACCCTTTCCGTCTGCGCGTCAGGATTTTCTATTTTATTCAGCAGCAATCCTACCGCTTTGCGGCCTATATCCCGCGAGGGCTGCTCAATGGTCGAAAGCTGTGGGGAAACCATTTCTGCCAGTTCCGTACCGTCGAATCCCACGACGGCGATATCCTGCGGGATCTGTAATCCGGCATTGAGAATAGCACGCATCGCGCCAGCGGCCAGCGTGTCCGATACCGCAAACACCGCGTCGGGTTTCACCTCTGCGGCAAGCAATGTTTTCATCGCCGCAATTCCTGCGCTGGAACTTAATTCGCTGGCGTATTCTACGGCCTGATACTCAAGCGACAGCGCATGCAGCGCCGCTTTATAGCCACGTTCGCGCAACCGGGCGTATTTATAACTCAGATCATGATTGATTAGCGCAATGCGTCGATAGCCCTTTTCCACCAGGTGAGATATTACCGACTGCGCAGCGTCAACATCGTTAATCCCTACGCAGGAAACCGCGCCTTTATCAGCATATTCCGCACACTGAACCCAGGGAGCGTCGCCAATCAGCGTGGTCAGTTCCGGTAATTTTGAGAATGCATCCATGGTGATAATGCCATCAACGATTTTCCCCGACAGCAGCTTTAGCGCCGATTTTGAGCGGGCGGTATCCGAGCCGGAATTACACAGCAAAATGCGATAGCCATTCTTTTCCGCCTCTTCTTCAATGCCTTTAACAACCTCTGCACAAAAAGGGTTGGCAATGTTGGAAACCATCACCAGAATCATCGAACTGCGTGCCGTACGCAGCTGACGAGCCAGCAGGTTGGGCTGATAATTACTTTCTTTAATAGCCTGAAGCACGCGCTCGCGATTTTTGGCTTTGACGGTATCACTGTGATTCAGCACACGCGATACCGTCGCCACCGACACACCGGCAAGCTGGGCGATTTTTTGAATAGACATAACGACGACAAGTCCTGCGGTTTAGGCTTTACGTTGAGGCTACCATAAAATCACTGCCCGGCGAACCGGGTGCGTGTTTAGCGCTGCACTGATACCCAGCGCTGCTGCTGATGGCTTTTTATAATCGCATCAATGATATACATCACATCCGCACCATCAGAAAATGACGCAAATCGACGCTCCGCCGTCGCGGGCATTTTGCCAGCCTGCACCGCCTGATAGAACTGTTGCATCATATTCTTGAACGCATCCGGCCAGCCCTCAATATGCCCACCCGGAAAGTGCGCACTGGCAGCAACATCCGCATCCATCAATCCTGGGTCATCCGTCAGGATCTGGTTCGCCTGCTGACGGTGCCCGATCCAAAGCTGTTGCGGCGTTTCCTGATCCCAGTGCAGTGAACTCTGGCTACCGTTAATTTCAAAGCTCAGGTGATTCTTGCGCCCGGCACTCACCTGTGAAACGCTAAAGCAGCCTTTGCTACCATCGTCAAAACGTACCAGCACCGATCCACAATCTTCCGTCGTCACCGCTTTATCCTCAAATTGCAGGTCAGCCGTTTGCTGGCCAAACGTAGCGTTACTGGCGATGCTGGCTTTTCGTACCGGCCAGACGATAGCCAGATCGGCCATCACCTCGACAATACGTTTTCCAGTGACGAATTGCACCGTGTCACACCAGTGGGAACCGATATCCGCTACCGCCCGTGAGTTGCCGCCCTGTTTGGCATCGACCCGCCAGTTGTAGTCAGTTTCCAGCAGCATCCAGTCCTGCAAATAGCTCCCCTGGACGGCAAACAGACGCCCCACGCTACCGCGCCTGACCATGCTGGCAGCCTGTTGTACCATCGCAAACTGACGATAGACAAAGCTCACGCCGTGCACCACTCCTCCCTGCTCCGCCAGCGTTTCCAGTTCACGAGCCTCATCAGGCGTCATACACAGCGGCTTTTCTGAAAACACATGCAGACCCGCGCGTAGAATCTGCCGATTGATGTCGGCATGCAGATGATTCGGCGTACAGTTATGCACCACCTGCAGCCCGGGATGCGCCAGCAGCGCCTCAACGCTGCCGTACGCGTGAGGAATATGAAGAGCATCTGCACGTTCCTGAGCAACCGCCAGCGAGCTATCACAGAGCGCCACCACGTTCACACCGCCGAGTCGACGCAACGCCTCGATATGTGCAGGCCCAATAAAACCGCTGCCAATAATGCCAACCTGTATCATTTGCGTACCTCATCGCCAGCGGCGAAATCATCAAATGCGCGTGAAGAAACCGGAATAATGTGGCGGCGTATAAAATCACTCCCCTCACGCGCCCCGGTTTGCGCGTCTTTCAGGCAACACTCCCATTCCAGTACCGCCCAGCCAGAGAAATCATATTGTGTGAGCTTGCTGAAGATGGTTTTGAAATCGACCTGACCGTCCCCCAGGGAACGGAAACGCCCAGCGCGATCGAGCCACGGCTGATAACCGCCATAGACACCACTGCGGCTACTGGCGTGGTACTCAGCGTCCTTGACGTGAAACGCTTTAATGCGCGAGTGGTAAACATCGATAAACCCAAGGTAATCCATCTGCTGCAATAACAGATGGCTCGGGTCATAGAGAATGTTGCAGCGAGGATGATGATTAACCAGCGCCAGAAAGCGCTCAAACGTTACGCCATCGTGCAGATCTTCACCGGGATGGATTTCAAAGCAAACATCCACCCCATGATGATCAAAGCGATCGAGAATGGGCCTCCAGCGGCGTGCCAGCTCCAGAAAAGCCTCTTCAAAGCGCTGACGGTTATGCGGTGGCCACGGATAAAAGAAGGGCCAGGCGAGCGAACCTGAAAACGTAGCATGCGCCGTCAGCCCCAGCCTTTGCGAAGCCGCAGCGGCCTGGTGGAGGGTTTCGATGGCCCACGCCTGCCTGGCCTGCGGATTAGCGCGTACAGATGGCGGAGCAAATCCGTCAAAAGCGTCATCGTAAGCCGGATGGACGGCAACCAGTTGGCCTTCAAGATGGGTAGATAGTTCGCTAATCACCAGCCCATGCCCGGCCAGCATCCCACGAATATCATCACAATAGGCCTGACTTCTGGCTGCTTGTTCGACATCAAACAAAGACTTGTGATTACACGGGATTTGTAATGCCTTATAGCCCAGCTCCGCCGCCCACTTTGCCACGCCTTCCAGGGTGTTAAATGGGGGACGATCCCCGATAAATTGCGCCAGAAAAATGCCAGGCCCCTTGATGGTTTTCATAACCCCTCCTGAAAATTACGCCTGCTCTTTGTCGTCATACTTGAAAGAGAAAAGGAAAATCACGGCAATCACTGCGGCAGCCACTGCCGGGATCCACCAGAATGTGGTCCACGCCTGAGGCACCGTTTGCCCCGCCACCAGACGGTTGTAAAGTGCGCCTGAAATTTGCGAACCAAGCAGCATACCGATCCCATAGGTAAACATAACGATCATGCTTTGCGCCTGGCCTTTTACTTTCTCCCCGGCAATACGATCGGTGTAAATAAAGCCGACCACGAAGAAGAAGTCGTAGCACACGCCGTGCAGCAGAATGCCGAGATACAGCAGGAATCGGCCCTCTTCGCTGATGCCGAGGGCAAAGAATGCGTAGCGCACAAACCAGGCGCACATCCCGATTAACAACATGTATTTCACGCCCAGACGCCTGAACAGGAACGGGATCACCAGCATGAAGAAAATTTCAGACATCTGACCAAACGACATCGCCGTACTGACATCGCCAACGCCCGCATCAGCCAGAAACGACGCGGTATATGCGTAATAGGTTCCCAACGGTACAGAAATAAGCGTCGCGCAGAGCGAGAAGACAAAAAAGTGACGAACCTTGAGTAAGGCGAAAGCATCCGCACAAAACAGATCGCGCACTTTTACCGGCAGTCCTTTCGCCGGTGCGGGCGTGTTGGGCAACGTCAGGCTGTAGAGCGCCAGAATCACAGAAATAACCGCCGCCAGCGTAAAGATGCCGGTAGTATCCGAGATTCCGGTTACGCCGATAAAAATCCCCGCGACAATCCAGCCAATGGTGCCAAACACCCGCACCACCGGGAAAGTTTTGCCTTTATCCGACAGGCTATGAAAAGCAATGTTGTTGGTAAGCGCCAGCGTTGGCATGTAGCACAACGTGTAGCCAAACAGCAGACCAATCAACAGCGCACCGTTTTGCGCCACCAATGCCTGCGGAACAAACCAGAGGATCGCCGCGCCTGCAAGGTGCATCACCGCCATCACCTTTTGCGAGGCAAAGAAGCGGTCTACCAGCATCCCTAAGACGAACGGCGACAGAATAGAGGCAATGGGCCCGGCTGAAAACGCATCGCCAATCAGCAGCGACATGTTGTGCTGGCTCATCACCAGCCCCAGCGTGACAGACCAACTTCCCCAGATAAAGAACTGTAAGAACATCATTAGCGACAGCCGGGGTACCAGCAGCCGGTACTGTACGCTCTGTTTTCCACTACTTTCGGTTGTTGACACCATTTTTTGCCTCACCTTTAAAAAGTAATCGATTACAAAATAGATTCAATAGAAAAGTAATCGATTACAAAATAAAGATCCTGCAAGCAAAGGCAAAATTGCGAGAGCGGTCACGATAAACATTGAGAGAAGATCCGATCCCATCCTGACGATGGGATCGGTAGAAACTTAGCGGGACTTACGACACAGCAGTTTGAAGGCAACGAACAGGAACAGGATCCACACCGGCAGGAGAATAGCTGACAGGCGCATATCGTCCATCGTACACATCAGCACCAGAATCATGCCAAGGAAAGCAATACACAGGTAGTTCCCTGCCGGGTACAGCAGCGCTTTGAACTGCGTCTCACGTCCCTTACGACGCATCGCCGCCCGGAATCGCAGATGGGCCAGGCAGATCATAATCCAGTTCAACAGCAGCGTCGCCACAACCAGCGCCATCAGCAGGCTAAAGGCCTTTTGTGGCAGGACATAGTTGATCAGTACGACCAGAGACGTAATAGCACCGGAGAGGATCAGTGAATTCACCGGTACGCCGCGACGGCTGACGCGGGTTAAGAACTTCGGCGCGTTCCCCTGGACAGAGAGACCAAACAGCATACGGCTGTTAGAGTAGACGCCACTGTTATATACCGACAGCGAAGCCACCAGAATGACAAAGTTCAGCGCTGAAGCCACCACGTTGCTATCAAGATTATGGAAGATCATCACAAACGGGCTGCTGTTGGATTTCACTTCCACCCACGGGTACAGCGCCAGCAGCACCACCAGAGAACCGATGTAAAACAGCAGAATACGGTACACCACCTGGTTTACCGCCTTTGGAATGCTTTTCTGCGGATCCTGCGCTTCTGCGGCAGTAATCCCGATAAGCTCAAGTCCGCCAAAGGAGAACATAATCACCGCCAGCGACAGGATCAACCCGTTCCAGCCGGTGGCAAAAAAGCCGTTGTAACGCCACAGGTTATCAATGCTGGCATGTTCCCCGCCGTGACCGGAAAACAGCATCCACACGCCAAAACCAATCATGCCGATAATGGCCAGCACTTTAATCAGCGCAAACCAGAATTCCGTTTCGCCATACAGACGTACGTTGACCAGGTTAACCGCGTTGATGATCACGAAGAATGCCGCGGCCCAAATCCAGGTCGGGACATCGGGCAGCCAGTACTGCATGTAGATCCCAGCCGCGGTCAGTTCCGCCATGCCAACCAGCACAAACATCACCCAGTAGTTCCAGCCGGACAGAAAACCCGCGAACGGTCCCCAGTATTTATAGGCAAAATGGGCAAACGATCCGGAAACGGGTTCTTCCACCACCATTTCGCCCAGTTGACGCATAATCAAAAAAGCGATGATCCCGGCAACGCCGTAACCCAGTAACACCGCAGGTCCCGCCATCTGAATAGCCGGGCCAATGCCCAAAAACAGGCCGGTACCAATTGCGCCGCCCAGCGCAATTAATTGAATATGGCGGTTTTGCAACCCCCGCTGAAGCGTCGGCTCATTCGTTGACGCGGCATCAGACACGCTGGTGTCAGATGCAGTTGACGCGTTTTTCACGCCCTTCCCCTGTGTCGTTTTTATTGAAGGGGCTTCTTTTAACATTTCAACCTGGTTGTCGCAAGGCGCAATAAGGACCCGCTGTGCCCGTGGCATTGCGTTTGTTCATAATTACAGTGAATTATTCTGGACGAAAAGGCATCGCAGGCCACAGAATGCGCTTTACTGTTTTTCTAACATTTTCAAACGGGTGAACCCGCTGTGTTTCAGCCACTCGTTTTTGAGCCAGGCCAGGCAACGACTGTCATGAATAAGATCATCAAACGACTGGAAATCGTCAAAAGCGCTATTGAACTGGAAGATGAGGAGATTATTTTCCAGCAGGTAGATCATCTGAAAAATGAGCCTATGTCAGTCTTGCCTGGCGCCATCGTTCAGGCGCTCGAAGCACGGCGCTTTAGTGATGCCCTACGTGAAATCACGGCCTGGCTGCAATCTCAACGGGCAGTCTCAACGTGGCAGGATCCTGCCATTGCCGCCAGTAAACTGGAACTAAAGGCGCTCGAAACACAGTTGCGTGACCTGATCGATAAGCGCAACACGCGCATTCAAATCCTCGATGATTTCAACGATCTGTATCATCTTCGCCTTGGGCCGCTGATGAGCCGGATCCTCGAGTTGCGTAAACAGCTCGCCGCCAGCGCCCAGCGCAAACAGGAAGCGGAGCGAAAACGCCGGGAACAAGACTATCAATCCTGCCAGCACTATATTTCCCTGGCCGTTGATCAACTGGCCAGGCTTAAGCAGCTCTGGATGAACCAGAATTCAGATTCGCGCGAATCGGTGGAAACACGTCAACGAATTCAGCAACAAACGGAGCTTATTACCGCCCTGCTGGCGGAGATTCGTGAGCTGGAAAACGACTTTTCTCGCCAGGACGACAGCGCAGCCCGTCAGGCACAGGAAGAAGCCAGCCATGAATATGATGAATATCAGGAGCAGCAGCAGGATGCGCAACATCGTTTTAGCCGTGACCAACGACTTTCTTCTGAAGAGCGTAATGAGTTAAAACGCCTGTGGCGTCAGGCCAGCCGTCTTTGTCATCCGGACGTGGTGGCGGACGATCTGAAAGAGAAAGCGCATCAGATGATGGTGCAGCTTAACCAGGCGCGCCAGAATGCCGACCTTGCTGCCGTTCGGGCGCTACTGACTCAATTGCAAAGCGGCCTCGAACCGATGATGGCGAGTGACCGATTGAACGATCTGCAGCATTTACGCAGCAAAATACAGCAGCTCAGAGAACAAATTAACGCACTGCTCAAAGAGATTACCGAACTGGAAGCTGAGAACGCCTGGCGCCTTGCCACCTCCGTGACGGATAAAGAGGCTTACTTCTCCGATCAACAACGGGCGCTTACGGAAATCCGCAATACGCTGGAACAACAGGTGCAACAGGTTGAGCAGGAGCTGTTGGCGGGCTAAGCGCTATCAGCGATAGCAAGCAGAAAATATAACATCTTCAAGCGAGATTTGAAGATTAAGCACCAAATGACAAAAATAGCACAAAATGCTTAGTTATTAAGATAGGTCAGAGTTATCACCTTAAATGCTCGAA
This sequence comes from Citrobacter sp. RHBSTW-00599, assembly GCF_013784065.1. Lineage (NCBI taxonomy): Bacteria > Pseudomonadati > Pseudomonadota > Gammaproteobacteria > Enterobacterales > Enterobacteriaceae > Citrobacter > Citrobacter sp. RHBSTW-00599. Next base: position 3,711,308 of record NZ_CP056717.1, read on the forward strand.
TTTTAGGTCGATAACTGCAAATAAGACAATATTTCTCTCTCCCACCGCTCTCCCTCTCTCTTTATCCTGGCCTTGATTAAGAATTCTCCTACCTGCCAATAGTCCCATTAAGAAGAATGGTTATCTGTTTGAAATATAAGATTTTTCATATAAATCCCCTCCAGTATAAATAGGAATACCCTGTCTTTATAGAAATGGCTGAAACATTATTCGCGTGATCCATAAGCGAAATCTATCAATCATTTACTCAGAGCTGAAATAAACGATTTATCTTAAATTTTAACAAAGTGTAATATCTACTTTAAGAATAGTTAATGATTCAAATTAATACAGAAAATATCTGTTGAATCTGCAATAAATAAGGATGCGTTCACACCAAAGAACGTCATACGAGATTTAATTAACATTTCATGCGTCGCAAGAAACTCTTTTTTTAGACTAAAAAAAGAGGCGACCGCCTGCACCAAAATTTCAAGGAGATCGTTATGTCTAAGGCTATTTTTTTGGGTGAATCAATTTATCCCTGGCTAGGCATGCGTGAAATCCTACGTGGTTCATCATTATATATTGATATCGCGTACTACTCCTCTCAGACGCTTTCTGCCGTCAACATAATCCCTTATGAAACGGATTGCATCATTATTAATCCTGACAACTCAGATGTTTTAAAATATGCCAGGATTATCCGCAACATGGCTTTACGCCCTGCCACAAAAATTATTGTTTTGGCAGATGAAGCTACTTTTTCTATTTTTCAAACCGTTTGCGGGAAAAACATGCTGTTCCTCGATCAAGACGCCAGCCTTGATCGGTTACTGCTTGCCGTGACGCGCATATCACAAAACAAAAAACCACGTAGTATCAAAGAAATAAATAACAAAATCACAGCAAACGAATTTAACGTAATGATGATGCTTGCCCGGGGTTGGTCATTGACTCAAATCGCTGGAGCATCACAAAAAAGTGAAAAAACCATCGGGGCGTACAAAAGCAACATTGCCAGAAAACTCGGGAAAAATAACACCCGGCTCAAGTACACCATTTCTCACTATAGCCAGCCGTAACTGACTTATTTAAGGACAATTATCACGGTTATTATTTAAAAGATTTTCTTTCGGCTCACTTTTTAATTCCGCATCGCACGGAAGGGAATCCTATTTCCAAAAATCTATTACCGGGTAGCACATCCGCGTGCCAACCATAGCCAACAACTCAATGTATTAACAATACACATAACAGGAATGTAGCCGAGGGTTATATATGAACAAAGTTTACAGCATTATTTGGAACGCGGCGCTCGGTATCTGGGTGGTCGTTTCCGAATTAACCAAAGGAAAGAAAAAAAGCAGCTCGCGTAAAACTGTCGCCGTACTCGCGGCCGGCGCATTAAGCGCCGCTTCAATGCAAGCTTCAGCAACTCCGATTATCGATATCGGTGGGCATAATATCTTCGCCGACTACCAGACAGGTATTTCTGTTGGGGATTATGAGGGTGTCCACGACTACGGATTCTTATATGAAGATATCACTGCTGGTGAGGCGCTCAATATCAGCGGCGCGATCCCAACCATCAGTCCGGGTCAAAGTGGCGTTGTTGAATCAACGACCATCAGAGAGCTACTGCAAACCGGCAAAATCACCCTGCAGGCCACCAGCCCTGCCCAGGGCGTAAAAACGATTACTACTGCCGAGGAACTGGCGGAATACCTGACTTATAACCAATCATCAACGCCTTCGCAGAGCACAGAATTTGAGATTAACGACCCGGCGTTCCCCGGCGAAAAAACAACCATTAAAGTCTTTGATACCAATGCGTTAAGTAACTTTCTTACCGAATCACAGATTGGCGATTCGGCATTAAACACTTACGATCCGACGCAGTCTAAAATCTACAAACAATTTGGCATCGCGCTGGCGACAAACGGCTCCACGGCCAATCTGAATATTGGCGACGACACGCTCAATGTACGCGCCAAAGCCAATACCATCGAATTACTGGCCAAAGACTCCTCCTTACTGGAGGCTCAGGACGCGGGTAGCCAGGTTTACTGGCAATCCGATAACTTTATAAAATTTAACGCCGCCCCGGTTATTCCTGAAAAAACCTTCGCCGGCTCAGCGCAAACCTCCGTGTTTGGCGATGATGTCACGCTCATGACCTACGGCTATGATACGGACGGCAAAGTCGTCGAAACGGGTGAGCGCACATTTAACATCACCAACACGCAGGAGTTGGCCGAATTTAACGACTGGCTGTTGGGCAATAGCAGCGACGCGGCGGAAAACCCGGAAGGCGAAAAAGTCAGCCAAATCCAGCTGTGGCTGGAAGCGAATGAAGTCACTACCGTCACCGCAGCACAAACGAAGTATGCCGAGCTGATTGATGGTCTGATCAATTCCAGCAAGCCCTCAGACGTGCTCAGTTGGGATTACGACGTCTGGACAGACGGCTTATCGCATGCCAATAACGCGACCGCTGACCGCGGTGAGCTGCATGCTATTTACGCCAACGGCGCAGGCACCTCCGGCACCCTGAACAAAGATGCGATTCTTGCCGTTGACGGCAGTATTAATGGCGTCATGAAAGCCGTTGATAGCGGGGTTATCACAAACTTTGGCGAACTGAACGCATTACGAACGTCTACCGGGCAGAGCCTGGCGATTGGCATGCTGGCAAAAGACGCGACGGCAACCAACAACGGGATGATCAACTCCGGGCTGTTTATCGATAAAGACGGCAACCAAAACGTCAACAGCTATGGCGCATTTGGTATGCAAGGTCAAGGCACCAGCCAGATCGCTAACAACGGCATCATCAACCAGGCGATCACCACCGATAACTTTGGTACCGCTTCGGCAGCCGATCCCTGGAGCAAAAACGTCCCCGCTTCTTCGCTGACGCTGGCGATTGGTATGCAATTGTCTGACGATGCACAAGGGGTCAACAACGGCGATATTAACGTCGTAGACGGACGTAAAAGCGGTACATCCTTTGCCAGCGGCACCGCTTATGGCGTAGAAGTCGCCGGGAATGCCACCTTTACCAACGCTCAGAATGCCTCTATTTATCTTGGTCGCGACGCAAGCGATCCGTCTAAAGATGTCACCATGGCAGGCGGTTCCAGCCTGAGCGCCGGTATTATGATCAAGAGCACCAAAGAGGTGATTAACAACGGCCTTATCACGCTGGGAACCGGCGTCCGTAACGCCGCGGGGATTTTGGTCGGAAATGCCACGGGCAACGTCCTCAATACCGGCAATATCGTGATCAATGGCGGTTCTAAAGGGGGCAGCAGTAAAAACTACGGCATCTCCGTACACGACAGCGGCGCAGAAAATAATCAGGAAATCCGTAACGACGGCAAGATTAACGTGAATGGCACCAACAACGTAGGGATCCACGTTAGCGCCAATAACAAAAATGCCGAAGTCACCACCAGCGCTGCAGGCTCTATCGTGGTGGACGGTGAAGGCGGCGTCGGTAACCGTAACTACGCCATCTGGGCGGAAGGTGACGCCAACGGTCAGGCAGTGGTTAACGTCTATTCCAATATTACGCTGGATAAAGCCGGTAACATCGGCGTCCACGTGCGTGATAACGCCATCGCTAACGTTGACAGCTTAAGTAGCCCCTCATTTAACAGCACCGATCAGATTGGTTATTACCTGTATGGTAAGGGCGCTACCGCCAATATTGGTCAGGCGGTGATGAATGACAACGGTCAGGATCGCACCACCATTTTCCGTATCGCCAATGGCGCATTGCTGGCCGGTAATACCACTAACCCGAAAGATCAGTCCACCTCCAACCTGGATTTGACTCTCAGCGGTAACAATTCCGTGGGCGTACTCGCCACCGGCGCAGGCAGTAACGTAGATACCGGTGAAGCAACGTTCACCGTTAAGGGTACTGACTCTGCGGCGCTGGTTATCGAAGGCGGCGCGAAAGGGACCATCAGCGATAAAACCACCATCAATTTAACCGGTGAAAGAACCGTTGCCGGGGTTGTGGATGGTCAGGCGCATCAGTTGAATGGTAATACGCAGGGCAATGCCACGAGCACGACCCTGACCTCAAACGCGAAGATCACCTCTGAAGCCAGCGGCAACAAGGTAATCGCCTATGTGGCGAGGAATCTGGGCAACCTGATCCTCGATACCAAATCGATTATCGATCTGGCCAGCGTCGACAGCATCGGTGTCGATGTTCAAAAAGGCGGTAGCTTAACCAATAACTCCTCCCTCGCCCTGCATGTCAGCAACGGCATCGGCGTACGCGCCTCAGGCTCCAGCGCGCAGATTAATAAGCTGGGCAAAATTCAGGTTGATGATGGCACCGCTGGCGTTCTGTTAACCCAAGGGGCAAGCCTGCTGATTAACGGTATGACTGGCGACAGCATTACCACCGATGGCTCCGCTGACGGTATTCGCCTGGCCGAAGGCGCTGGCGCTCTGGCCGCGCAAAGCGTGATGATCCGCGCTGATGGTACCGGTGCCGGTATTCAAAACGATGCCAACAACACCAATATCACGCTGCGTGATGTCACCATCGACTCCAACGATGGCCCAGGGATCCGCACCAGCGTGGCGCTGACCATGAACGATGGGCTGGACAATATCCTCAACGTCAACGGTAAAGGTACCGGCTTCGCCTTTGAACAACGTAATGGCGACGCGGTGACGGGCAATCTAACCATCGGCAAAGGCTATACCATTGAGGTACTCAACAGCGAAGGCAGCGGTATCCGCGCCAATACGGACGGTCGTATCACCACCAATGCCGACATCAACGTGCATGACAGCGCAGGTGGTTCAGCAATCATCGCGAAAAACGTTAGCGCATTGACCAACAGCGGCAAGATTATCTCTGCCAGTACCACCTCACCGGTAATAGACGCCAGCGGCGACAGCAGTAAAGCCATCACCAACACGGGAACCCTGCAGGCCATCAACGACTCGGCCGTGGCAGTTCAGTCTGGTAAAGGCAATGACACCATCGATATCAGCGGCGGTGTGACCAGCGGCGTAATCAACACCGGCGAAGGTACGGATACCTTCAACTGGCGTAGCGGCTCTTATGCTGGCGAAGTGAATTTCGCGGGTACTGGCGGTAACAATAAAGCCAATATCGGCAATGTGACGCTGGATAAAACGCGCCACATCCTTACCGCAGCGGGTACGGGCAACGCCCTCACCTTCACTGATACAAAAGATGCGAAGATTGGTACGCTGGCTAGCGACAACCTGAATACCGGTACCAACATTGGCGCCGGCTGGGATTCACTGACCATCAGCGGGTCAAATGCAGATGTACGCATCGTTGAAAACCTGAATCTGGCGAGCGAAACCCTTGCTGTAAACAATGGCGCCACGCTGCGTACCGGCGACCACGTCGAGCCAACCAGCACTGCCGCAAGCATTGGCGATTACAATGTCACCACCCAGGGCGCAGACAGCAAGGTTATCTTCGATACTCAGGGAGATACCTCAACAGCACAGATCTATCGCGGCATCATCAGCGGCGACGGGAAATTTGAACGTGCGGCGGGCGGCACCACGGTGTTTACCGCTAACAACAGCTACACCGGCTCTACCACCATTGATCAAACCGGTACGCTGCAGTTAGGTGACGGTGGAAATGAAGGCGAAGTGAGCGCCGTCTCTGACATCATCGACAACGGCGTATTGGCGATTAATCGCGCCAACAACGTGCTGCTCAACGGTGTGATCTCCGGTATCGGCGCGCTACAGCAAATCGGCGGCGGCATTACCCGTCTGAACGGCAACAATACCTATACCGGTAACACCACCGTTACTAACGGCACACTGCTGGTGAATGGCGATCAAAGCGCGGCGCGCGGCGTCACCACCGTCAGCGGCACGTCCACACTTGGCGGTAAGGGCATTATCGGCGGTAACGTGCTGATGAACGATGCCACAACCATCAGCGCCGGTGACGGCGGTGCGGGTACGCTATCTGTTAACGGTAATCTGCAGCTTGGCAGCAAAACGACCTCCGCTTTCGAACTGGGCCAGGCCTTTACGCCAGGCGGTGCGCTAAACGATCTGGTGAACGTGGCAGGCGATCTGCAACTGGACGGGACCCTGGATGTTACCACGTCGCAAGGCGGTAACTTCGGACCGGGCGTGTACCGTATCTATAATTACGGCGGTACGCTGGATAACCAGACGCTGGAGCTGGGCGCAATACCGGACAGTCAGGATAAGAGCAATATTTTTGTCCAGACCTCTATCGACAAACAGGTCAACCTGGTGAACGCCAACGGCGTTACCCTGCAATTCTGGGACGGAGCGACGGTAAGTCAAAGCCACGGCGCGTCGGGCATTGAGGGCGACAGCAAAATTGATGGTGGCGATGGCAAATGGATGGCGATCGGCAGTCAGGGTGATAACAACTGGACCACGGCAACGGGCGAAGGTAACGCACCTTGGGCGCAGAAGTCCTTTGCCGTCTTCACCACCAAAGGTGGCACCGTTACCGTGGATAACGCCGCAGGAGAAGTTAACTTCTCCGGGGCACAGTTTGACGCCGATGGCTATGTCGTTAAAGGCGACGCACTTAACGCTTATGCCACCACGGAAAACGCGGCTCACGCAGGCCAGACGCCGGGAACCGGTGAACTGCTGCTGCGCGTTGGCGCGGGTGGCGCGGGGCAAAACTATACCGCGACCATTGAGTCCGTCATCCGCGAAGCCAGCACGACTGACAAGCTGACGCTGGTGAAAACCGACCTTGGTCGTCTGATCCTCAGCGGTGATAACGCGTATCGCGGCGGCACACGCATTGATGGCGGTACGTTGCAGATTTCCGCCGACAGCAACCTCGGTCAGAGCGGAACCGACCTGGCTATCAACAATGGCTCCACGCTGCAGATGGGCGCGGACCTGACCAGCAATCGCACCATTGCGCTGGGCGCGAATGATAACGCGGCGGTGTTTGACCTCAATTCACATAACTTCACGCCAACCGGTGAGATTACCGGCGAAGGTAAACTGAAAGTCACCAGCCGCTCAAGCGATGCGGGCAGTACCCTGTCGCTCAATCGCGCGAACAGCTATAAAGGCGACACAGAAATTGCCGGTACCGGAAATGCCAACAATGTGACGGTCAACGTCAGCAAAACCGGGGCCTTTGGTAGCAATGAAAGCAGCACCGTTAACGTCAATAACGGGGCAACGCTCAATGTCAGCGGAACAGAGACCAGCCTGAAATCCCTGACCATGAACATTGCCGACAGTCTGTTAACGCTGGCGGATAACGTCACCGCCGCGAGCGCAAAACTGAACCTGACGGGCACAGCGAAAGCGCTGTTAACCGATAACGCCACCGCGGGCGAGGCGACGGTTAACGTGTCAAAAGACAGTACGTTGGCGCTGGAAGAAAACGCCAGCGGTGGTACTGCTAGCGTGAATAACAGCGGACTGATGACCTTTGCGGACCAGGCGTTAGCAGAGAATACCGTCGTTAAAAACCTGGCGGGCGGCAAGGTCGATATCAGCGCAGTCGACAGCGCAACATCTATCGGCTCGTTGTCCGGCGCGGGGAATGTCGAACTGGGCAATAAAGAATTGTCACTGGGTAATCTGCACCTTGATGACACCATCAGCGGCATTATCAGCGGCAACGACGGCAGCCTGGTGAAAATCGGTGACGGCACGTTAACGCTGACCGGCGATAACACCTGGACCGGCACCACGGACGTCAATGAAGGCGTACTGCTGGTCAACGGTAATCAGTCTGCCGCGACCGGTCAGGTGACGGTGAAATCTGGGGCAACGCTCGGCGGGAACGGTATTATCGGCGGCGCGGTTGATGTACTGGATGACGGCCATATTACCGCGGGTGCGGCCATCAACAGCGTGGGTAAACTGACTACCGGTTCACTGACGCTCAGCGATAACGCACAGCTTGATTACCAGTTTGGTCAAGCCTATACCCCAGGCGGAGCCTTCAATGACCTGATAGATGTGAATGGCGATCTGACGCTCGATGGTAAGCTCAATATCCAGACCTCTCCAGGCGGAAGCTTTGACGTTGGTGTTTACCGCGTCATCAACTACACCGGCACACTAACCAACAATGTGATGGACATTGCCGACGCGCCGGAAGCTGCGGACAGCCTGTACGTACAAACCTCGGTTAAAAACCAGGTTAACCTGGTCAACCATGCCGGGCTGACGCTGCGCTTCTGGGACGGCACCGGCGGTGAGAATGGCGAGCTGAAAAACAACGGCGTCATCAACGGCGGCGACGGTATCTGGCAATCCAGCCAGGGTAATGACAACTGGACAACGGATGAATCAACGCCAGAAGGCGCGCTGAATGCACCGTTTACCGATGCTGCGTTCGCCGTCTTCCAGGGGGAAGCGGGCAACGTAACCGTCGATAACAGCAAAGGCGACGTCATCATCAGTGGCGCACAGTTCGCTACCGATGGTTATCGCGTGGGCGGTGAAGCCATTACCACCGATACGGCTAATACGCTGATTCGCGTCGGCGATGGCACAGTAGACGGCGCTAACTACACCGCGACTATCGACAGCGTGATTCGCGGCACCGGCGGCTTGAATAAAGGCGACCTCGGTACGCTCATCCTCACTGGTGACAACACCTACAGCGGTGGAACCACCATCACCTCAGGTACGCTGCAGGTGGCGGGTGATACCAACCTTGGCGCACCAGAGACGGGAATTATCTTTAATGGTGGTACGCTGAAATATGGTGAAGCGTTTGATACCGCTCGTCAGGTGACTCTGGAATCCGGCGGCGGGACATTCGACACCAACGGACATAACGTTTCTCTGCTGACGGAAGTCGAAGGTAACGGTCAGTTGACCAAAACCGGTAAAGGCTCCCTCACCCTGACGCTGGATAACACCTACACCGGTGGCACCACCATCGAGCAAGGCGTTTTACAGCTGGGTAACGGCGGTGATATCGGCAGCATTCAGGGGGATATCGTTGATAACGGCGTACTCAACGTCAATCGTGGCGATACCCTGGCGCTGACCGGTAATATCAGCGGCGAAGGCCAACTGTATCAAACCGGCAGCGGTGTTACGGAGTTGCATGGTGAAAACAGCTACAGCGGCGCAACGCTGATTGCCAACGGTGTACTGCAGGCGGGTAATACCAACACTCTGAGTAGCGCATCACACCACTACGTTGTCGCTGACACTACCCTCAACACGCAAGGTTACAACCAGACGGTAGCGGGACTGAGCAACGGTGGCGATGTTTCACTCATCGGCCAGCAAACTGGCACAACGTTAACCGTCAAAGGGGATTACACCGGCGAAAAAGGGACTATCAACATGGCGGCCACACAAAATGGCAGCGGCGCAGGCATTGCCGACCGTCTGATTATCGATGGCGGTAAAGCCAGCGGTAGTACGCTATTGGATGTCGATGGTTCTGGTCTCGGCGCACCAACTATTGGTGATGGTATCGAAGTGGTAACCGCGCTCAATGGCGCAACCACTACGGCACAAACGTCACGAGACGCCTTCCATCTTGCCGCCGATCGTATGGCAGCAGGCGCATTTGAGTATCAACTGCATGCGGGCAACGCTCAGGGTCAGGGTGAAAACTGGTATCTGAGAAGCGAATATCGTCCAGAAACTATGCTGTATTCTGGTCTCGCCAGCGTCGTTCGTCAGGGCGACATCAGCCTGTTAGGCAACATGCACCAGCGTATGGGGGACGAGGTTAAACCGGGTATTGATGAAGACAATCGCGCCTGGGCAAGAATGATTGGCTACTCCGGTAAAACCAAACTGGATGATGCGGCTGGAACGCAAACCAGCTCTCACACCATGGGGATTCAGGTTGGCGTCGATATGTATGCCAACGAAAGCTGGAAAGCCGGGATGTATACCAGCATTCTTGATATCGACAGCAACGTGAAAGGCACGAAGACAGGCAGCGACGGCAAAGGCGGCAACATCGACGACAACGCGTTTTATGTCGGCGGCTACGCCACCTGGTTCTCGGGCGACGGGATGTATGTTGATAACGTCCTGCAATACGGTAACCATAAATCCCGCCTGGCGGCGACCGGTAACAACGGCTCGTATACCGTCAGAGGCAACACGCTGACGGCGTCAACAGAAGTGGGTAAATCGTTCCGTTTAGGCGCCAGCGCATGGAGTCTGGAACCTCAGGCTCAGTTGATCTATCAATACAGCGACTTTGATAACGGGCGGCTTGATGGTGTGACCCAAACGAAAGTGAAAATGGATACCGCGGATTCCTTTACCGCCCGTCTGGGCGTGCGTCTGGTCGCTGACTATGACTCCAACCATGGCAAATTCCAGCCTTACGGCAGGGTCAACGTCTGGCAGGGTCTGGGTTCAAAAGACAAAACGCACTTTAGCAATGCGGTAGCCACCACCACGCTTGAGTCTTCACAACAGTACTCCAGCACTGAAGTTGCAGCCGGTCTGTCATGGTCTATCGACAGAAACCTGCAGGTCTACGGAGAGTTGGGTACGCAATTTAGCAACGGTGGCAGTAAGTCGCAGGTTGAAGCGCCGGTTAATGCATCAATTGGCTTTAAGAAATCGTTCTAAGCTGACATAAACTCGCTAGCCCTCTGTTTAACAGGGGGCTTTTTTTTTGCCTGTCACGGATACAAAGCAACCTGATGCGCTTAACGTATCAGGCCTACGGACTTATTTTATAGGCAGGAAAAGCGCGGGAGCGGCCCTCTGGCAACGCGAAACAAACGAGGTTCAGGGGAACAACAGAGAGGGAGAAGATTAAGGATTATACTGCGTCAGGAGTAACGGGATATCTTCTGCTAACACTGGGGGAGAAATGAAAAAGCCTTGAATTTTGTCACAACCAATCTGCATCAGCCGGTCCAGTTCGGACTGGGTTTCCACCCCTTCAGCAAGAACTTCAATACCAAAATTGTGCGCCAGTGAAATTATACCCTCAACAATCTTTGTTGAGCGGGTATCGGGTTCAATGCCGGCGATAAATTCCTTATCAATTTTTAAGGTATCAAAAGGATATTTCAACAGATAGTTAAGATTGGCGTGGCCGGTTCCAAAATCATCAAGGGCAATTTTGACCCCTATCGCCTTCAGCTCCGTCATATTTTTAGCCGCGACCTGACTGTCGCACAGCGGCGACGTTTCCGTGACCTCTATCTGGCATCGATGGGGCGGGAGACCACATACAGTAAGATTTTTTCTGACGCGTTGGGGTAACAGCGGATCGCAGAACTCAAGCGCGGAAATATTGACGGACAATACAAGGGGCTCTGGCCAACGGGTTGCCACATCCCAGGGAGTGTGGGTAACCATATCTTCAATTGACATGATATTGCCGCTGTCTTCCAGCAAGGTAATAAAAACATCGGGAGAGATCATCCCCATCTGGGGGCTATTCCAACGCATTAATGCTTCAAACCCGCTAATACGCTGATTACGCAAATTAAAAATTGGTTGATAAACCATATAAAGCTGACTGGTATTCAATGCCTTTTCAAGCGCGGTTAACACCTCACTAGAATTAAACATTCCTCTCTCCCTCAACAAATCATAAAAATTAAAAACCAGTCAATATCACTCCCGAATTGTATCTACTATTAGGTGTGTTACATCAGAATAGAATGGCCAGGTTAGGGTAAAAAAGACATACGATGGGTAAATCTGACAATTAATTTATTTAATTCCGAGGTATTGGTCAGTCCCAGCTTGGTGACGACCCTCATTTTATGCGCCTGGATAGTTTTATAATTCAGGCTGACTAACTCTGAAATTTCTCTGGCGGTATATCCGTTTACCAATAAATTCAGAATCTGCTGCTCTCTCTCGGTTAATCTTTTCTGTGAGCGATACAGCCGGGGATTCCATTTCCCGGCCGTTAACGACGCCAGTTGACCGAAATCGCGCAGTGAAGATTTCTCCGTCAAAACTATCGTTTTTTCAACATATAATAACTCTACACATAATTTCGCCACCAAACTATCAGCAATAATTACCACGACATTATTATAAAACTTGAAGCGGTTTTTATTCAAAAACTGCACGATAGCTGAACATGGTTGTTCGTTATCAATGATATTAAAAACCATGGTTTGATGCTGGCATAATGATGACTGATGCAACATATCCTCAAACTGGAATGTTTGTATCGGTACATGTTTGCTTGTCAGGTAGGCGAACAAACCGTTGCCCACAAAATTATCACTGCCACACATCAACATCCTGTTCATCGCTCCTTATCAGCATCAAATCTTGTTACTCATTAAAAATTTAATAATAATCTTCTCGACCTCTGCCTCTTCACGACGATTTTTAAAATCGAACTCACATGAGATCTGATGACAGGCATACAATTGATTATCCTCATCAAATTCATTGATCATGACGACATCGATCACTTTCAAATCCAGCTGTAAACTGCCAAACGTATCAAAATCCAGCGCGGCATTTTTAATCACCGCATCTTTATAGAGAAAACGGGAGTTCACATCTTTAACAATTAATGCACAACCGCCCTGCGAGATGTTTTTAATCTTCAGAGAGTAGTTTTCTCCGTTTTTGTAACGACCAAAACAGAAAAAGTCGTAACCCTTCAGGAAGGAAAAACGCTGATTTTGTCGCTGCTGGTCAAAGAAAATCATATCCGGGATGAAGTAGGATAATCCTGCTTGTGCACCTGCTGATAAGGTTTGTTCGAATCTGGCACTAAATTTTACAATCCCACTTTCACTGTGCAGGATAAAGTACTGGACCTTTTCAGGAACAATGTCTTCGTGTCCGGAGATGACAAACCGCTCGAAATCAATCTTCTCTAACTGCGTGATAACACTATGGTTTTCACATAACACTTCCAGTTTCGTTTTCTTGTGCAACTCTTCACGAAGGGTAGCGATGATTTCAAACTTGTTGTCCTTTGCTAATCCAAAGCTCATTCTAAAACCCTTATTTCCATATTTAAGATATGTCTCGCTTGTGGTTACTCACAAAACGCGAGATCAGCATCCACCCCTGGTGCTTAATTACCATAGTGGATTCCATGTCGAACAGTTGGTTAAAAATTAAGTTTTTAACTATCTTTAGCCATTTATTGATACGTAAAAACATTTAATCAAAGTTAATTCTAGCTGAAGCCATGCCTAAAACCACATGAAGTTGTTGGCTAACTATAACAAAAGAGAATAATAAAATTTTTTGAGATGTCATTTTGAGATAACAAATAGCAAGAACTACACAGAAAAAAAATAGAGGGAAATGAATGGGTTTTGATGGAAGGACCACGCAGTATGCGGACTGGCGCGCTATCGCAAGAAGAAGAGAAAATGCTTACGGCACTATATCATTAACCAGGAATATAGCTCCGACTAGTTATTGTGAAAAAGTGAATAATTATATTTCACCTGTAAAATAAATTTACCTTAGGGCAGAAAAAAGGCCAGCATCCTGCTGGCCCGGTAATTACCGAATCGAACTATAGAGGCTTACTGTCTTACAGAGGGTACAACGTTAAAAATTCAATACTTTTGCTTAATAATTGATCGCGATGAATCTGCGATGATCATCACCGCTCCCGCCAGCATTAATGTGTCTTTCAACACCAGACGCCCGGCTCCGGACAAGTACGGAAAACCGTGGTGCAAATCGCCCAGTGGCATCACCCATGCTTCCGGTGTGGTAATTAAAAATGATAACGTCACAATCGGAGTAGCAAATGCCAGTACGCCACCAATTAATCCCAACCAACGGCTAACAGGATTAGCCAGCACCAGCAATGCGATCAGCACTTCGACTACGCCCAGACCATTGGAGAACGTATAGGTGTTATTCGCCTTCTGCCATTCCCGCTCCTGCGGTTTAAACTCACCTTCGTGGGTTAAATGCTGCTTATATTCTTCTGGATGTTCATAAAAAAATGACATTACCGGACTATTGGCAACAAATGGCGTAATACTATCGGCTTCGTAAGGTACAAATTTCAATAAGCCAATCCAGATAAAAACAATGGCAATACTCAGGCGAATCAATGTTAATCCAATTCTATCGCCCTTGCTGAGTAAACGCAGATACTTTTCCATTCAGACTCTCCTCACTTGTACAAAATTGCGGTTGCGTGAGTGCTGCTATCAATGCGCATTGAGGTGATTTTCCAGGAAGTTGCCTTCTTTTCCTGCGCCAGCCTGGCGATTGCATGTTCAACAACAGAAGGTGCAGCGGCAATTGCCGACACGCTGACGCGGGCTACTTCGACTGGCTGCTGTGCCAGTGCAGAAAATGTCACCGGCGCGGTCAGTAAAGCAGTCAACAATAATGAAGTTTTAAGCATGTTCATTTCTATTTCCATTAACAAGTGATTTCACTCGTAATAGAATAAAACATTATTGCTTATCTTATTTCCTCCATAACACCAGAATAACTGTTCATGAGTATTTCTTTATATATGATAAAAAAAAGCCCCAGACAGGTGGGGCAATCATGCAAACTATATTATTATTTTATTAGAGAGAAGAGATCGTTCAGTGATTCGCTCATGCTCGGATGAGTAAATATTTGATCGCGCAATGTCGTGTAAGGTAAACCAGCATCCATAACGGTTTTAATGATATTAATCATCTCATGAGAATCCACGCACAGCAGCGATACGCCTAATATCTGTTTCGTTTCGCGATTTACCACCGCTTTAAGTACGCCACGCGTGTCATTCATCACCCGTGCACGCGGGATAGCCGCGACAGGCAGGGTGACAACCTGGACCGCCGCGCCGCTGGCGCGAGCTTGTTCTTCTGTCATCCCCACGCGGGAAAGCGGCGGCGTCATAAAAACAGAATACGGTACGTTTTGGCGATCGCCGGTGTTACGTAATCCCTCGCCTGACAGGTTGTCGCGCACAATACGGAAGTCATCCAGCGAGATATAGGTAAATTGTACCCCCCCCGTCACATCGCCCATGGCCCAGATATTGTCTGCCGAAGTACGCAGATATTTATTCACCACAATGGCACCGCGCTCGTTGACATCCACACCCGCTTTCTGCAACTGCAGATTTTCAGTTGCCGGTTTGCGACCTGATGCCACCAGTAGCGCATCCACAGTCTGGACGCCTTCCGGCATTTGCACCTGCACCGCGCCGTCATGGGACGAAACCGCCTGCACCCTGGCATTGAGGATAATCTCAACCCCTTTGTCGCGTAAAATGTTGGCGATAGCGTCGGCAATATCCCGATCTTCGCGGGCTAAAAACAGTGGCGCGGCTTCATAAATGGTGACCTTACTGCCAAAGTTGGCAAACATTGATGCGAATTCAACACCAATATAACCGCCGCCCAAAATCCCCAAACGTTCCGTACGTTGCATCAAATTTAACAACCCGGTGCTGTCAAACACGCCCGGTGTAGTCATTAACCCTGCCACGTTTGGCATCGTTGCCTGTGCGCCGGTATTAATAAAGATCTTTTCGCCGCTTAGTTCAATCGCGCCTGTTGGCTGCACGACCCGCACCGTATGGTTATCAATGAATTCAGCACGACCTTCAATCACATCTACATTTTCCAGATCGGCAAGATTATGGAAGTTTTTATCACGCAGAAAGCTGACAACGGAGGCCTTGCGCTGCATCGCCGCAGCAAAGTCATGCTGAAGTTCAGCATCGTGTACCAGGGTTTTGGTGGGAATGCAGCCGATATTGATACATGTCCCGCCATACATGGTGTTTGACTGTTCAATAATCGCCACTCGCCAGCCCGTTTTCGCCAGGGTAGCCGCCAGCGTTTTACCCGCTTTGCCAAATCCGATAATAATCGCCTGATACTGATTCATGCTGTCTCTCCACCATGTCACTGTTCGTTTGTTGAACTGAAGTATAGGTTTAACGATGCATGAACAATGTATCCATATCGCGCAAATTACTGTCAAATCGTCTAAACAACTACTATCTCTCTTCCACTCAATCCATCGAGACAATAAACTAAGACCATAAATTTATTTAATAAATAATGAGTAACAGCGTTACTTTATCTCGACAAGCATCAACAAGAACTGCTCAGGAGTCTTTATGGATGCACTTAGCCGATTACTTATGCTTAACGACCCGCAGGGCTCGATTGATCAAAACTGCCTGCTGAGCAGGGACTGGCAACTGCCGCACGCGGCGGGCGAGCTGTCCGTTATCCGCTGGCATACGGTAACCCAGGGATTTGCTCAACTGGATATGCCAGACGGAACATCTTCTACGTTACGCCCAGGAACAATAGTCATTCTGCCTCAAAACTCCGCGCATCGGCTGTGCCAGACAGGGGAAGAACAAACGCATATTGTCTGCGGAAGCCTGCGATTGCAGGCTTCTTCACGCTATTTTTTAACCGCCCTTCCGGAAGTATTAATACTGGCACCAGAAGATAACAGTCCCATTAGCCACTGGCTGAAGGCCATGATTGCGCTGATGCAGCAGGAATACATCAACGATCTGCCTGGCTCCAACATCGTTTGCAGCCAGCAATGCGCTACGCTGTTCGCGTTAGCCGTTCGCGAGTGGCTAGCCCAGCCGACACCCGCTAAAAATGTGCTGAATTTACTGCTGCACCCAAGGCTGGGTGCCGTTGTCTTCATGATGCTGGAGTCACCGGCTTTTCCCTGGACTGTCGAAGAACTGGCAAAGCGTGCCCATATGTCGCGGGCCAGCTTTGCGCAGCTATTCCGTGAAGTATCAAACTCCACGCCGCTGGCGGTGTTAACCGAGCTACGCCTGCAATTCGCCGCCCAGATGCTGTCACGCGGATCGCAGCCGTTGATCGTTATTGCCGAGTCGGTGGGTTACGCCAGCGAATCATCGTTTCACAAAGTCTTTTTACGGGGATTTGGCTGCACGCCGGGCGAGTACCGAAAACGCGTGAAAGCGCTGGCGGCATAACGCACCGCCTGCTTCGGCAACAAAACCGACGCAGGCGAGCGCTTCAAGGCACTACTTTTGGCTGCGATGCCTGTGCAGCCACATCAGCTTATAAGCTGCCGGAATAATAAACAGCGACAGCAATGGCGCGGTAATCATGCCGCCAATCATTGGCGCGGCAATGCGGCTCATCACTTCTGAGCCCGCCCCTGTCCCCCACAAGATTGGCAACAGGCCCGCGATAATCACCGCCACGGTCATCGCTTTCGGACGCACACGCAGCACCGCGCCGTGATACAACGCTTCATCCAGCTTATCCGCCGTAAAGGTTTGCGGATTTTCCAGCGCAGGCTCGGCTTCAATAGCATGGCGCAAGTACATCAGCATCACTACGCCAAACTCCGCGGCAACACCGGCCAGGGCGATAAACCCGGTTCCGGTCGCAACCGACATATGGAACCCCATCCAGTAGAGAAACCAGATCCCCCCTACCAGCGCAAAGGGCACGCTGGTAATAATCAGCAGCGCTTCACCAAAGCGACGGAAAGCCAGATAAAGCAGGACGAAGATAATCATCAGCGTCATCGGCACCATCAGTTTGAGCTTATGGCTGGCGCGTTCAAGCAGCTCGAACTGCCCGGAAAACGCCACGCTGGTCCCCGGCTTTAACTGTACGTTTTCAGCGATCGCTTTTTTCAGATCGTTCACCACCGAAACCATGTCACGGTCGCGGGCGTCGATATAAATCCAGCTGGTGGGTCGCGCATCTTCGGTTTTCAACATCGACGGACCAGAAACCACTGTCACATCTGCAACATCAGCCAGCGTGATTTGCTGCTTCATGGGCGTCAGAATGGGCAGATTACGCAGCGCTTCCGGGCTATCACGATAGCTCTGCGCATAGCGAAGGTTAATCGGATAACGTGCAATCCCTTCCACCGTTTCGCCCACCATCGCGCCTCCGACCGCGGAGGTGACAAACAACTGTACCGCGCCGACGGTCATACCGTAGCGGGCTGCTTTCTCCCGATTAATGTCCACATTAATATAGCGCCCGCCCACCAGCCGCTCAGCCAGCGCCGAAGCGACGCCCGGCACGGTTCTGGCTACCTCTTCGATTTGTTCCGCCGTGGCGTCGATATCAGCCAGAACGTTACCTGACACCTTTATCCCAATCGGGCTTTTGATGCCGGTAGAAAGCATGTCGATACGGTTACGAATAGGCGGAACCCACAGGTTCGCCAGCCCTGGCAAGCGCACGGTTTTGTCGAGTTCGGCGATGATTTTGTCCATCGTCATCCCCGGACGCCACTGATCCTGCGGCTTCAATTGGATCGTTGTTTCGACCATTTCCAGCGGCGCGGAATCCGTTGCGGTTTCCGCCTTACCGGTTTTACCAAACACACGCGCCACTTCCGGAACGGTCATGATCAGCTTGTCGGTTTTTTGCAGCATATCCGCCGCCTGCGCCGCCGAAATCCCCGGTAGGGTTGACGGCATATACAGTAGATCGCCTTCGTTAATCTGCGGCAGGAATTCACCACCGACTTTATTCAGCGGGTAGATAACCGTCAGTATTGAAAGCACCGCCACCAGCAGGGTGGTTTTAGGCCAATGCAGCACCTTCAACAACAGCGGATGATAAATACGGATCAGGAAACGGTTAAGCGGGTTACTGCTTTCCGCCGGAATTTTGCCACGGATCCAGAATCCCATCAGGATCGGAATGACGACAATAGCCAGAAACGCCGCGCCTGCCATGGCATACGTTTTGGTGAACGCCAGCGGGCCGAACAGTCGCCCCTCTTGCCCCTCGAGCGTGAAAATAGGGATAAACGACAGGGTGATAATCAGCAAGCTGATGAACAATGCCGGACCGACCTCTACCGAGGCATCGGTAATAACCTTCCAGCGCGTTGCGTTATCCAGTTTTTCATCCGGATGCTGATGTCCCCACTCTTCGAGCCGCTTATGGGCGTTTTCAATCATCACGATCGCGGCATCGACCATCGCCCCGACGGCAATGGCAATGCCCCCAAGCGACATGATATTGGCGTTCAGCCCCTGGAAATGCATCACGATAAACGCGATACACAGTCCCAGCGGCAGGGAAATAATCGCTACCAGCGCCGAACGCAGATGCCACAGGAACAGCGCACACACCAGCGCAACAACGATAAACTCTTCCAGCAGCTTATAGCTCAGGTTATCAATAGCGCGATCGATGAGCTGACTGCGATCGTATGTTGTAACTACCTCAACGCCTTCCGGCAGGCTGCTTTTCAGCGTGTCGAGTTTGGCTTTAACGGCGGAGATCACTTCACGCGCATTTTTACCGGAACGCAGAATTACCACCCCGCCCGCCACTTCGCCTTCACCATTCAGTTCGGCGATCCCACGGCGCATTTCCGGCCCAATTTGCACACGCGCGACATCGCGCAGGTAAACAGGTACACCGTCGGCCCCTGTTTTCAGGACGATATTATTGAAGTCATCAAGCGTTTGTAGATACCCACTGGCACGGACCATATATTCCGCTTCAGCCATCTCAACAGACGAGCCGCCCGCCTCCTGATTCGACGTATCCAGTGCAGATTTCACCTCCGCCAGGCTGATGCCATATTGCGTCAGCTTCATCGGGTCGATAACAACCTGGTACTGTTTAACCACGCCGCCTACCGAGGCCACCTCTGCCACGTTCGGAATCGTTTTTAACTCATACTTTAAAAACCAGTCCTGAAGAGTACGTAACTCTGCCAGATCGTGTTTACCGCTGCGATCGACCAGCGCATATTCAAAGATCCAGCCGACGCCCGTGGCGTCCGGTCCCATCTCCGCGCTGACCCCTGCCGGTAATTTTCCCTGAACCTGGTTGAGATACTCCAGTACGCGCGAGCGCGCCCAGTAAGGATCGGTGCCATCTTCGAAAATGACGTACACATAGGAATCACCAAACTGCGAGAAACCACGCACGGTCTTCGCGCCCGGTACCGACAGCATGGTGGTGGTCAGCGGGTAAGTCACCTGATTTTCAACGATTTGCGGTGCCTGCCCTGGATAGCTGGTTTTGACGATCACCTGAACATCAGAGAGATCGGGCAACGCATCAACCGGGGTATTAATGATGGTCCAGGTTCCCCAGATACTGAGAAACAGCGCCCCCATCATCACCAGAAAACGGTTTGCCACCGAACGGCGGATAATCCATTCAATCATTTATCATGTCCTCAGTGTGAATGGGTCGCCTGGGCTGGCTTTGCGGATGCGTCTTGCGCACCACTGTTCTGCGCGCGCATACGATCCAGTGCGCCAGAGATATTCGCCTCGGAATCAATCAGGAACAGACCACTGGACACCACTTTTTCACCTTCAGTCAGGCCTGAGCGGATAGCCGTCAGCCCTTGAGATTCATGGAATACCGCAACCTGCTTCGGTACAAATCGACCTTCGTTATCGACGGTGATCACCCGTTGCTCGGTGCCTGTATCAATCAACGCCTTTGAGGGGATCAGCAGCATCGGTTCACTTTGCGTTTTCAGTTGCAGGTAAGCATTCATCCCCGGCTTGAGCGCCTCATCAGGGTTATTGACCTGCAAACGGATCTGCAGCGTACGCGTGGTGGCATCGACACTAGGTAAGATATTCCACTTGCTAATGGTGAAAGGCTTATCCGGCCAGGCGGGCACGGTGATGGTAAATTGCGAGGCGTCTTTGATCAGCCAGGCGATAGATTCCGGGACCGACGCGCTGACCCATACCGGGTCCATCCCCTGAATTTTCGCAACCACATTGTCTTTGGAAATGTTCATGCCGGTACGCAAATCGAATGCGGTAATCACCCCATCAATAGGGGCTTTCAGGGTAAAGCGGGTCTGAATTTTACGCGTCGATTTTAAGCGCTGAATATCCGCTTCCGGCATACCGGCCAGACGTAATCTCTCCAGAATCCCTTCCACCTGCGTCGCACTGCCGCCGGTCTCCCGCAGTAACAAATATTCGCTCTGCGCCTCAACCCAGTCGGGAATCGTCAGATCGATAAGCGGCGCACCTTGCTTAATTTTGTCGCCCACGGTTAGCGGGTAAACCTTCTCGATAAAGCCTGCTGAGCGAGCCTGGACAATAACAAACTGGTATTCGTTATAGCTAACGTTAGCCGGGAAAGTTTGCGCATAGTGCAGCGGGCCACGGCGCACAGGTTCTGTTTTCAGACCCAAATTTTGGGTCTGAGTGGGATCGATACGCACGCCAGGCGCTGACGCGCTCGCGGTCTCTTCATCGGCATATTTGGGGATCAGATCCATATCCATAAACGGTGATTTACCCGGCTTATCAAAGCGCGTGTTCGGGTACATGGGGTCATACCAGAACAACACTTTTCTGGCTTCTTTTTGCGAAGCCTGCCCGGTTTCAGCCGTTACGTTTGCTGATGAATAATAAGTATAAATACCGACAGAAATAACCCCACCGGCAATCATGCCAGCGAGAATAAGCGCGGTATTTTTAATATTTAAAGACGCCATAGTGATTTCCATTGCGCGATAGTCTCACCCGAATTTCGAAGAATCCGGGCAAGAATAAAAGAGACCAGCGAGAACGTTATTTACTGATGTGAATATCGCGTAACACAGAGATATTTCCCTGCTGAACAAACGTAAACGCAACCTTATCGCCGGGTTTAATATCGTCAGCCTTGGTGTCGGCAACCCGCGTAAAACGCATCGTCATGGCAGGCCAGTTCACCGCGGCAATGGGATCATGCTTGATCGTGATTTTTTTACTTTCTTTATCAATAGCTTCAATCACCCCGGTGGCGCTAATGACGTCTTCCTGTTGGGCCGCTGGCTGCATGTTCATCATCTCGCCATGCTGATGCTCATTGGCCTGAGCGTTAAACATGACCACAGAGAAAAAGCTAAACAACACGGCTTTGGCGGTAGTATTCATACTTGATGCTCCTGAAAAGTTAATATTAAGGATTACTCCACCCAACCGCCGCCTAAGGCAGCAAACAGCTTAATTTCATTAACCTGTTGGGCGTAATTAAGATCGAGCAGCGATTGCTGCGTAGCGAATAAAGAACGTTCGGCGTCCAGTACTTCGATGTAGCTAACCGCACCATTTTGATAAAGCGCTCTGGCGCGTTGTAAGGTGATTTGCAATGACGTCAGGTAGCGCTGCTGACCGCTAATTTGATCGGCAATGCTTTGGCGCAACACCAGCGCATCCGCCACCTCTTTAAACGCGTTCTGAATTTTTTGTTCGTAATTCACCACCGACTGCTGTTGGCGAATTTCAGCGAGGTCGAGATTGGACTGATTACGTCCGGCGTTAAAAATGGGAATATCTATTTTGGGGACAAAATTCCACATGCCGCTGGTCGCATTAAATAAGCTGGAAAGATCGCTGCTGCTGCTGGAAACCGAACTGGTCAAGGTAATCGACGGGAAAAACGCTGCTCGTGCGGCGCCGATATTGGCATTCGCCGCCATTAATCCGTGTTCAGCTTCCAAAATATCCGGGCGCTGCAACAGGATTTGCGACGAGAGCGATGGCGGCAGCGTTACTGGTTTAATATCCCCGCTGCTGCGCATCTGGTCGTTGGGTAATTTCCCGTACGTACCCAGCAACAGTTGCAGCGCGTTGTTGGCCTGCGCCAGTTCACCTTTACGCTTCGCGATTTCGCTGCGCGTGCTTTCAATCACGCCCCGCGCCTGTTCCAGCGCCAGTACGTTGGTGCTTCCGGTCAGCAACTGCTTCTCAACAAAAGCGTAAGAACGCTGATAGTTTTGCAGCGTTTCTTCGGCAATTTGCAGTTGTGCATAAGCCAGACGCTGATTGAAATAACTTTGCGATACGTTGGAGATTAATGAGATGTGCACCGCCCGACGCGCCTCTTCGCTGGCAAAGAAGTTCTGCCGCTCGGCTTCACTCATATTCTTTAGCCGACCAAAGAAGTCCAGATCGAAACTGAGATTGAGTCCAGCTTCGAATTCACGATCGGTGCTGCTATCGCCTTTTAATTTGCCGCTGTAAGTACCGCTGGAACCTGCCGTGATTTGCGGATAGCGGTCAGCATCCGTGACGCCATATTGCGCTCTCGCTTCCTGAACTTTTAGCACTGCCATACGTAAATCGCGGTTATTGACCAGCGCCTCGCCAATCAGCGCCTTTACCTGGGAGTCAACGAAGAAGCTCCGCCAGCCCGTGTCCTGATATCCCACCGGTGCAGAAACCAGGGCGTTCTGGCTTAAGGAGAATTGCTGCGGCACAGGCAATGTCGGACGCTGATAGTCCGGCGCCAATGAACAACCGGCGAGAACGAATACAGCGCTGAGGGTAAGAAGCTTAAATTTGCTCATAGTTCTTCTCGTCCTGACCGGACTGATGGCCCTAAAAAATGTAGGAATTTATAGTGTTGTACTTTAACGAAGTGACTCTGTTTAAGCGGTGACAGGAAAATGACAAAACTGTCATTTTCCCAATAACCGATTGCTATCCGATCCCGCTTCCCTAGAATTGAAAGTCCGCACAACCCGTGTGAGAAGGAGAATGCGATGAAGGTGTTGATAGTCGAAGATGAGAAAAAAACCGGTGAATACCTGACGAAAGGCCTGACGGAAGCGGGTTTTGTCGTGGATTTAGCGGATAACGGCCTGAACGGGTATCACCTGGCGATGACCGGCGATTACGACCTGCTCATACTCGACATCATGCTGCCGGATGTAAACGGCTGGGATATCGTACGGATGCTGCGTTCCGCTAACAAAGGGATGCCCATTCTTCTCCTCACCGCGCTGGGTACCATTGAACATCGGGTTAAGGGTCTGGAATTAGGCGCTGATGATTATCTGGTCAAACCGTTCGCCTTCGCCGAACTGCTGGCGCGGGTCAGAACGCTGCTGCGCCGGGGTGCGGCGGTGATTGTCGAAAGCCAGTTTCAGGTCGCGGATTTAATGGTCGATCTGGTCAGCAGAAAAGTCACCCGCAGCGGGACGCGTATTACCCTGACCAGCAAAGAGTTTACGCTGCTTGAGTTTTTCCTGCGTCATCAAGGGGAAGTTTTACCCCGCTCGCTGATCGCCTCCCAGGTTTGGGATATGAATTTTGACAGCGATACCAATGCCATCGACGTCGCCGTTAAGCGTCTGCGCGCCAAAATTGATAACGATTTTGAGCCGAAACTGATTCAGACCGTACGCGGCGTGGGATATATGCTTGAGGTTCCTGATGCCCAGTAAACGATGGCGGCGCCCTTTTTCGCTGGCGACACGACTGACCTTTTTTATCAGTCTGGCGACGATCGCTTCATTTTTCGCCTTTGCATGGATAATGATCCACTCCGTGAAGGTCCATTTCGCCGAGCAGGACATCAATGATTTACAAGAGATCAGCGCCACGCTGGAGCGGATTATTAACCAACCCAACGAGCCGGAATCACGCCGTCTGGAAACGCTAAAAAACGTGGTTGAGGGCTACTCGAACGTCATTATTTCTCTGGAAGACAGTAAGCAGAAAGCCATTTTTCATTCGCCAAATGCGCCGGATCTCCGGCAATTTATCGCCAGCGCAAGACCGGATAAAAATGCCCATGCCAGCGATGTTTTTATTATATCCGGCCCAACACTGCAAACGGCCAAACATATTCACGGACAAAAAACGTCGTCTAACTGGCGAATGATTCGCCTGCCGGTAGGAAAGCTGACTGATGGAAAAGCGGCGTATACGCTGTATCTGGCGTTATCGATCGATTTTCATCTGCACTATATTAACGACCTGAAAAACAAACTGATTATGACGGCATCGCTGATTAGCATGATGATTGTATTTATCGTGCTGTTCGCTGTGTATAAAGGCCATGAACCGATCCGTAATGTCAGTCGGCGCATCCAAAATATCACCTCAAAAGATCTTGATGTGCGCCTCGATCCGCAAGCGGTCCCTATTGAACTGGAACAACTGGTAAGTTCGTTTAATCACATGATCGAACGCATCGAGGATGTATTTAAACGTCAGTCGAACTTCTCGGCGGATATTGCCCATGAGATCCGCACGCCAATAACCAACCTGGTCACACAAACGGAAATTGCGCTCAGCCAAACCCGTAGCCAAAAAGAGCTGGAAGACGTGCTGTATTCCAATCTTGAAGAGTTTGGTCGTATGTCGAAAATGGTAAGCGACATGCTGTTTCTGGCGCAGGCAGACAACAATCAGCTTATCCCGGAAAAGACAGCGCTTAATCTGGCCGATGAGGTTGGTAAAGTGTTCGACTTTTTCGAAGCCTGGGCAGAAGAGCGCGAGGTTGGCTTACGTTTTGAAGGACGCGCATGCTGGGTTTCAGGCGATCCGTTAATGCTACGCCGGGCAATGAGTAATCTGCTTTCAAATGCCATGCGCTACACGCCAAAAGGCGAGTCGGTAACCGTGCGGGTGAAAGAGGCGGATGGCCTGGTCCAGATAGTCGTGGAAAATCCCGGCCCCCCCATTCCCCCACAGCATCTATCGCGGCTATTTGATCGGTTTTATCGGGTTGACCCTTCGCGACAGCGTAAAGGCGAAGGCAGCGGTATTGGCCTGGCGATTGTGAAATCGATTGTTATCGCCCATCAGGGGAAAGTCTCGGTGACATCCGATCAGCTTGCCACCCGTTTTATTCTGACGCTGCCCAAGCATGCGATGTAATTTATGGTAATGGCGTTGATACCTTAAACAATTCGAGTTGCAGGAAGGCGGCAAGAGAGGGAATCCCCAGTCACTTACTTAAGTAAATGACTGGGGTGAACGAGCGCAGCCAACGCATATGCAGCTTGAAGTATGAACGATATATATCATCACCGATTCTCTGACATAACCGTCATAGTCCTGTCACGCCGCTGACAGCCCTCACCAATTATAATTTCTTCCGTAAACCCAAACAGGAGAAATATGATGAATAAGATATCCTCTATTTTCGCTATCGCGTTTTTTATTTCAGCTGGCGTTAATGCGGCAGATACACCCAAAATGCATCAGCAGGCCGCAGCAGCCCATGAAATGATGAATAACAGCAGTGCCCCTGCACATCAACAAATGGCGCAAGAACACGTTGCGCAGACGAATAATTCAACGTCAACACTATCCCAGGCACGCCCTTTTTCACAAATGAATAAACATGAAAAAGCGATGGTCGTTCACCAGTCAGTGAATAACGGTCATTCATATGCCCATGAGGTTCAGGCCAGGCAGCACCGCGCACAGATCCCCTCGCAAGGGTAACGTTGCCCTGTGTTGAATAAAATGTCCATCAATACGCTATGTATGAATATTGCGGACAAAACGCGCCACGCAGGCCTGTACATTTACAAGCCTGCGTTCCTGCCGTTAATGTCAATATTAATATTTCTTTAAACACTTCATTAAAAAGTAAATATAATTAAGCGCTTTATCTCACTTGTATAAAACACGTAATTCACCTGCTTGTAATGTTGCATATTACAGCCCCCACGCTCTCACCATTAATATAAATTAGGATTCCCCCTGGTATGCGTCATTAATATTTAATGGGAGACTGCCGTCGTCGTAAACATGACATTCGAACAGTTCGTATTCCTATAAATAAACTTAATGATGATAGTGAGCAAAAAAATGAAAAAACGTCTGCTGACCCTCTTTGTCCTCGGCCTGACAACGGCCACAACAGCATGCGCAATTACCCCGGCAATGCAGAAAAAGTATGAACATTCAGGTTGTACACAAATGAGTGAACTCAATGGCTGCGATATCAATAAATCCTATCAGTGGAACCGCGATCATGGTTTTATTGAGAACGGCAACAGCCAGCAGAGCCGTCATCATCATCATGGTGAAGAGCAGCAAAATACCGCTGACCGGGATAACCACGATAATGCCGATATTTACGGCAAATTCAGCGGAAATTACGTAGCCAAATTTGCCAATGGTCAACGCAGCGTTGATATTCACGTCGAGGGTTCCAGCGTGTACGTCAATGGTAATGAAGTGCGTGACGTAAATACCTATCAGGATACGATGACCTTCCGTGTCGGCTATGCCACTTACACCATTAAAACGAATGGTCGCGGTAGCTGGAATGACAGCGATGCCGGGAATGATGGCAAAATTGTGCGCGAGTAACGGATACCGCCACAATGAAAAAACTGATTTCCACGTTGGTTATTATGGCTAGTCTGTCGGGTTGTGCCGAACATCCTTATCTTTCTGCAGCCGCTGCTGGTATTGGGGCCGCAGCAGTTGCCACGGCGATCGCTAATCACAAAAATCGTGAAGCCAACCGTGATAAAGAGCATGAACGCCAGGAGCGCGAGCAAAGGGAGAACCAGCATGCGTGGCGGCATCGTCACCATCACTCCGATGATGACGGCCATTACTATCACCGCTAAGTCAGCACAAAGAGCGCTGCGATCACAGCGCTCTCAACGGTCATGTATTACAGTATGCCGTTTTAATACTGGAGTCAGGCATGGCATTAACCCTCACGGTATTGCTTGAAAACAGGCGCGCTGCGAGCGCAGATAAATCATTACGGGCAAAGCCTGGATTAAGTCTGTTAGTTCAGGATGAAACCACCACCATACTATTTGATACCGGCCCGGACGACAGCTTCATACTTAACGCCGCGCAAATGGGCGTAGACCTGACGCAATTGACCGCCGTGGTTCTTTCGCACGGCCATTACGATCACTGTGGCGGCGTGCCGTGGCTGGCGGATAACAGTCGTATCATTTGCCATCCCCAAATAGCCTGCGAACGGTATGCCTCAATAACCCTGGCGGGAACGCCAAGAAAAATAAAAAAACTCTCGCGTGATAACGACTACTCTCGACTAATCATGGAATACACCCGTGAACCGTTGGCGATCAGCGATCGATTTTTGTGGTCCGGGGAAATTAGTGTCGCCACTCCACAGGCCTATGGCGTTATTAGCGAGAAAACACCTCAACCGGATTACATCAGCGACGAAGGCGTATTGATCTATAAATCTGATCGCGGGTTAGTCATCATTACCGGATGCGGGCATCGGGGAATAGAGAATATCGTACGCCATTGCCAAAACATCACCGGCGTTAACCAAATTTACGCCCTCGTCGGTGGGTTCCATTTACGCACTGCCTCCCCCGCTAAGCTATGGCGAACCCGACAATTTATTAAGCAACAACAACCAGAAAAACTACTCGGCTGTCATTGCACCGGTTCGTGGGGTCGATTGTGGCTACCGGGAACTGGCGCCCCGGCAACGGGAGATGTGATTGTGCTGGCAGAGTAACGGCGGTAAGACATTGCCATACCAGCAATAAAAAGCGGGAGCCTTACGGCCCCCGCTTTTCAACCATCATTACAGAGTGACGATTGCTGGCTCATCAAAGACGGTGAGTTTTGGCGCTTCGCCGGTGAATTTTTCTGCGTATACCAGGCTGGTATTCCCCGCGCAGCCATTCGCCAGCCTTGAGGTTGGGATATCCGCCGTCAGCACGTTCGCGCCGCCATTTTTGCAGATACCGTTCTCAATATCTGGCCATGCGCCTTCATGGATACAGATAATTCCCGGTTTGATACCGTCACTGATGTGTGCCCCCACCAGCACCTGTCCACGCGCATTCCATACGCGTACCAAATCGCCCTCGGCAATACCTCTGGCTTTCGCATCATCCGGGTGAATCGTTACCGGCTCACGATTGGCAATCGCGTACTCTTTGCGCAGCGAAGCGTAGTTCAACTGACTATGCAGACGATGTGCCGGGTGCGCCGTCAGTAGCTGCAGTTGATCTTTATCCGCAGTTCCTTTCCATTCATCGGGTTCAATCCATGACGCATGCGGCGGACAATCTTTGTATTGATAGCCTTCAATCGTTTTTGAGTAGATTTCTATCTTACCGCTCGGCGTTCCAAGCGCATTCATCACCGGATCGCTACGGAAATCCGCGTAGCGTACATATTTGTTATTCTTTTCATTCTCACGCATTTCGATCAGTTTGTTTTGCTGCCAAAACGCGTTGAACTGAGGCATGGCGATACGCTGGGCGCGGGCGGCTTTTTGTGCGGCATCATAGAACTGCTTCAGCCACGCCATTTCATCTTTGCCCTCGGTGTAGACCGCCTTACCGCCAGGCTTGAGCATCTCCGCCAGATCGGCAAATACGTCAAAATCACTGCGTGCTTCAAACTGCGGCTCAATGACCTGCTTCATCGGTACCAGATGTTGGTTACTGTAATCACCGGTCATGGTCAGATCGTTGCGCTCAAACGACGTGGTTATCGGCAGAACTATATCGGCATGTTTGGCCGCTGCGGTCCAGTAGCACTCAGAGATGACAACCAGTTCAGGCTTCTGCCAGGCTTTGATTAAACGGTTAGTATCCTGATGATGGGTAAAGTTAGCGCCGCCCGCCCACCAGATCATTTTGATATCCGGGAAGGTTTGCTCTTTACCGTTATGCTGATATTTGCCGCCTGGATTTTCCAGCGCTTCGACAATTCGCGCTACCGGCAGGCTGATCACCGCATCGGAAACCGCCCAGTCGTTACCCGCAGATGACCCACCCTCAATTTGGGCGGAGATGGCTGGCAATACTCCCCCGGTACGCGTTGGGTTACCGCCGTTGGAATAGTGATAAGAGAACCCGAAACCACCGCCTTCGGTACCAATTTGCCCCAGCATCGCCGCCAGAGTCACCAGCATCCAGTGTTTTTGCTCACCGTATTGCTGGCGCTGAATCCCCCAACCCGCCATGAGCATGGTTTGATTGCTGGAGAAAATTTCCGCCAGCTTCTCCAGTTGCTCAGCAGGCACGCCGCACACGCCGGAAGCCCACTCGGCGGTTTTCTCTATTTTGTCGCTCTTGCCGAGCAAATACTCTTCAAATTGCGGATATCCAGTGGTGTATTTTTCCAGGAAGGCTTTGTCATGGAGATTTTTCTTCACCAGCGTATGGGCGATCCCTAACATCATCGCCACATCGGTCCCCATATGTGGCGCAATCCAGGTTGCATTATCACCAAAGAACTCAATGGTTTCGGAACGCATCGGATCGATGGCGATGACGCTTTTCCCTGATTTCTTCAGCAGATTAAAGTATTCAATCCCCTGTTCATCCGTGCTGCTCCAGGCAATCTTGAGGGTATTGAGCGGGTTCATCCCCCACAGCACCACGACCTGACTGTGCTCAAGCACCATCGGCCAGGTGGTTTGCTGCTCATAGACTTCAACCGATCCCACAACGTAAGGCATGATCACCTGCGCGGCACCGGTTGAATAATCTCCGGTATGACCTGCGTAACCACCGGCCATGCTCATATAGCGTTGCAGTAAGGTTTGCGCTTTATGCAGAACGCCGCTGGAGCGCCAACCATAAGAACCAGCAAATATCGACGCTGGGCCATAGCTGCTACGGATCCGGCTATGCTGCTCATGTATCAGTTTCAGTGCCTGCTCCCAGCTAACCCGCACGAAAGGATCGCTTCCACGTTTACCATCCGCATTACCCGGGTTTTCCAGATAGCTTTTGCGCACCATCGGATATTTTACGCGGATATTGGTATGGACCTGATCCGGCGCGGTTTGCTGTAACGAGTTCGGCACCGTTTTAGGCAACGCGCCTTTTGAGGAAACCACTTTGCCATCTTTTACTTCCACGTATACCGCGCCCCAACGCGCTGCCGTCAGAATCGCTCCGCCATTTTGGCCTTCGGCCCAGGCCGGCATTGGGATCACCGAAGAAATCGCCATTGTCCCGGTTGCCGCGCCGGCCGTCTTAATAAAGTCACGTCTTGTGAGTTTCATGATTTCTCCTGATTTATCGCTTATTTGTTCATGTCTTTAGCGTTGTACTGGAAGTAACGGCTCAGGATATCCAGTTCGTTTTCACTGATATTGGTGCGAGCGCCCATCCCTTTTGCTACTGAAGGCCAGGCGTTGAGCGTGAAATGATTCGCCGGAATTGGCGCATGGCAGCCCGCGCAGTACACATTGTCGAGTTTGCGTGCGTAATCCCACATCGGTTCACGGCTGGCGAGAGCGGAACCGCTCCATTCACCCTGCAGCACGACATCTCGCCACACATTGCCGTAATCATCTTTTTTCCAGTCGGAGAGGATCTTCAGCGATTGCTGACCTTTTTCACTCAGGCTGGCAAGAATCAAACGCTGTCCTGCCGCGTAGTAAATGACCTGTTCATTTCCCTGCATCTGGCTACCGCGAATCTCGACCTGTCGCGTATTGTCCGTTGTTTTCAGAACCTGCATTTTTGTTGCCGGGTAAACGGTTCCCAAATCGCCCAGCGCGGTGTTGCTTACGGCATAAAGCTCTGTTGCCGAAGCAGGGGTGGAGGCGGACTGCGCTTCAAGCCCTTTGAGCGCGCTGTCATCCATTTTTATTTCAGGTGGGAAATGGGCGACGCCTTTGTGGCAATCAATACAGGTTTGCTTTTCCTCAATGCCCATTTTGTGCATTTTCTGGGCCTCCGCGCTTTGTGCGGCAAGATCCATCGCGTCCATGCTGTGACAGCTACGGCAGGTCGCAGAATCGCTCGCTTTTAGCTGCGCCCAGACGGTTTGCGCCATCTCCAGACGGTGTTCTTCAAATTTTTCTGGGGTATCGATTTTTTTGGTTATGAACTGATGATAAACATCTTTTGAGGCCCGCAGTTTAGCCACCAGATAATCCAGGCCGCCCTGGGGGATATGACAATCAGCACACTCTGCACGAATACCTTTCTGATTCTGAAAGTGAACCGAACCGGTATATTCCTCATACGGTGCTTGCATCGTATGGCACGATAAACAGAATTCCGTGCTTGAGGTTTTGTGCAACGTCCATTGCCCTGCCAAAACGATAACAGCACCAAGAACAATGCACAGCAGCATCGTCCCGAGGATGGTTTTATTTATTTTTCTCATCTTTTATTCCCACAAGACGAATACCCTTTAATAGGTAGACAATAATTACCCTAACGCGGCTACTTATTGATATTCATCAAACGCAGAGGGAAATGAGAATCAGCATGTGGGTAAGTTTGAAGGCGCTCGCATAATTAACACGAACGAAATTAAATATAAAATACCTTTTTAAATTCAGAGAATTAAACCAAATCCAAGGTTTAATTAACCATTAATCATGAAAACGTCAGAATAAAAGTTTGATGAGTGCTGAATGGCATTAAAATTATGCCCTTGGCAATAGTCGCTATATAATAAAATATACAATGAAAAAACATAAAAACGAACCCTTTTCTATTACGTGATAACACGTATTAATGAAGATACCCCTCTTGTGGTTGTGCTCAGATATACATTCACGACAAGAGTTGTGACACACACCTATCATTGACGCGCATTTATGCATGCAACCTTGATCTGGTCACTTATTATACAGATTCGATTTTCGCTACACTCTGGGTAGAGGTAAACAAACAGGAGGTAGTGAATATGTATCGCTCAATTCTGGTGCCCATTGATATCTCTGAAACCGATTTAACCCGCCATGTTGTTCCACAGGTCCAGGCGCATGCAAAAACCGCTAAGGTCCACTTTTTAGCCGTTATTCCTACCGTTCCGTTCTATGCCTCGCTGGGGCTGGCTTACTCAACAGAATTCCCGGACAGAAGCGGTCTGCAGGCCAAGGCCAGCGAAAAACTCGAAGAGATTATTAAGCAGTTCAATATTCCTGCAGGCAGGAGTCAGACTCACGTCGTTTACGGCCCGCCGAAGGATCAGATCCTCAAACTTGCGGAGGCGGTAGACGCTGAGCTTATCGTCATTGCCTCACATAAGCCTGGTTTTAGCACTTATCTGCTGGGTTCAACGGCGGCTGCCGTAGTACGCCATGCAAAATGTCCCGTGCTGGTTGTGCGGTGATAGGGTCAAAATGGGGGCGAATTTGCACTAACGTTTATAAGTTAAGCATTCTTGAGAACATGTGATGCTTGCTCAGGGTTCCGTTCACCTCAGTGGTAAACGTAGCAATATACCGGAGGCAACAGATTCATTGCCTCCGGATGTCCCACTCTCAGTTACTCATTACGCCCATTCATTTTCGTTAAAATGGCAAGCATTAGAGCGAATGTATTCCCGTTGTTCTGTGGCTTAGGCCATCACTCAGTTCTGAATATCCAGCCTGACCAGTGCCAGCAACAGCTGACTCAGCGCACCGTAGAAACCAAAGTCATCATAGCGGCGGCATTTGGCGGTGAATTCCGGTAACCAGCGTAACAGCCCCGCCAGCGTTTCTCTGCGCAGCGCATCAATACGCTGGCGGCTAAGCCCGGACTCTCCCAGAGAAAAATGCAGATGACTCAGCAGTTCGATAAAAATTGCCAGATGATCGGCTGACTCGCTAAACGTTTCGCTTACCTGCATGCCAGCATCGGCTAACAATCGTTTAATGACCCCGTAATTCGGCCCTCCTTCAAGATGGGCCGACGCATAGGGTAACGCCGCGTGTTTTTCCGACATCAGAAACAGGCTACAAAAATCAGCCGCCAGTTCGAGGGTTGCGTCCTCACGCACCTGAAGCGCAGCAATTTTCTCCTCCAGCTGAAGGACTTCCGCTTCAAGCGACGGTTCACCTTTTAGCACCGCGAACCACTCAGCCATTTCGCTGGACTGCAAAAGTGCCAGGCTGTCATCGTCCCGTTCCCGGGAAAACAACTGCGCCAGCCAGGCGTAAACGCAGGCCATCTGTTCTGTTGTCAGGGAAGAGTGTTTTATCATGACGATACCTTCTCCGCCGGAACATATTCGCACTGCGCCACCATTTTTATCGGGCCGCTAAACGCCGTCACGTTATCCACCTTGCCGGTATATTTCTCAATTTCCACCAGCGTAGTATGAGCGCTGGTCGCCTGCGCCAGTTGAGACGTGCCGATATCGATTGTTAATACGTTTGGATTGCCGTATTTACAGAGCGCCCCAGTTTCTCCGCCGTTATCAGGGTTGTACCAGGCACCTTCATGAATACGCGCCACGCCTGGCGAGTAGAGATCGGAGACAACCGCCCCGGCCAGTACTTGTCCACGTGCGTTAAACACACGGACAATATCACCGTTGCGAATCCCCCTGACGCTGGCATCCTGCGGGTTGATAAACACCGGCTCTTTACCACTTACCGCATAATGCTTACGCAGCGCTTCAGATTCACAAAGCTGCGAGTGCAAACGGAAATCAGGGTGAACAGATTGCAGATGCAGTGGCCAACGCTGCGACCCGGGTCCACCATGTGAGCGTTCGATTTTCTCAAACCACATCGGATGCCCCTGGCAGTCGTCATACTGCATACCGGCAATGGTTTTCGAGAAAATTTCGATCAAACCGCTCGGCGTGCCCAGCGGCTCAAGATCGGGGTCTTCGCGGAATGCCTGATGACGTACAAACATCTGCGGATGTTCGAACTCAACGTACTCTTGCTGATTCCAGAAAACGTCAAAAGCGGGGAGATGAACGCCGCGCCCTTTCCCCTGCTGGCTTCCTTCCTGCCAGATCCGTTTCAGCCAACCCATCTCATCCAGCCCTTCGGTAAAGGCTTCTTCACGATTAAAGCGGCGGCAGAGATCGCGGAAAATATCGAAATCATTACGTGCTTCAAATTGCGGCTGCACCAACTGTTTCATGGCGATAATGCCGCGGTTGGAGTGGTTGCCATACTGGTCAAGATCGTTACGCTCAAACTGGGTCGTCGCGGGCAATACGATGTCAGCGAATCGACAGGTCGAGGTCCACTGATTATCGATGGCGATAACGGTTTCCAGCTTACGCCAGCCCTCAATAATACGATTGATCTGCTGGTGACGATGGAAAGGGTTGGTCCCGGCAAAAACGCACATCTTCAACGGCGGCAACTTGACGGTTTTGCCGTTCCAGTTAATTTGTTTACCCGGCTCAAGAATCGCATCGATAAAACGCGCGATCGGGATGGTGCTGCTGTACCCCTTATAATCAGTGCTGTCATGCACAGGAGGTACGGTGGTGGAGCCAGAAAAACCGCTCAGGATAATCCCTTTGCGGCTTGGCGTGCCCGCGCCGTTATAGTGCCAGCCAAAGCCGAAGCCACCGCCGGGTAAGCCGATTTGTCCAAGCATTGAGGCCAGCACCACGATCATCCACGCCCACTGTTCCCCGTGCTGCATACGCTGGACGCACCAGCCGGCAATAATCTGCGTTCTTCCGCCCGCCATTTGCCGCGCCAGTTCACGAATCGTATCGGCATCAATCCCGCATATTTTTTCCGCCCACTGGGCATCTTTAGGCTGTCCGTCACTTTCCCCCAGCAGATAAGGCAGAAACTGCTCAAACCCTACGCAGTAGTTATCGAGAAAATGCTTATCGTAGAGCTTCTCGGTATAAAGTGTGTGCGCCAGCGCCAGCTGTAGCGGCACATCGGCCTGCGGATTCACGGCGACGTGTTTAACCTTGTCGCGGCCCAGGTAGTCGTGCGTCGAGGTGATGACCGGATCAACACTGATAACCGAGATCTCGCCGCGCGCCACTTTTTCTTTCAGTTGTTCGTAGTATTCATAAACATCATGATCCGGGCACCACCAGTTCGCCTGCTGGTTTTTAATCAGGTCGGAACCCCACAGCACAATCGTTTTGCTGTTTTTCAGCACCAGCGGCCATGAGGTTTGCTGTTCATATACCTCCATTGACCCGACCACGCGCGGCAGAATCACCTGGGCTGCACCAGTGGAATAGTCGCCCCCGGTACTTACGCTGTTGCCGTGCAGCGCAATGGCGCGCGCCAGCATCCCCGAGGCGTTATGGAACATGCCGGTTGATTGCCAACCGCTGGCCGTCAGCAGCGCGCTCGGGCCATAGGTCTTCTGAATTCGCTCCAGCTCCTGATAGAAGAAGTCCAGCGCTTCATCCCACGAAACGCGCACAAAGCGGTTATCTCCCCGCTGCGTGGTATCGCTCTGATGGCGTTTACGCAACCAGTCGACGCGGACCATTGGATAGCGAATACGCGCCCCGCCATGCACGTGATCCGGCAGGCCGGCGATCATTTTTGACGGGTACTTATCACGCTCAAACGGTTTGGCTTCAATAAAACGCCCATCAACCACGGTGGCGCGGATTGCCCCCCAGTGAGATCCGGTCAGGATCCCCTCTTTGACGCCAGTTCCCTGCACCTCTGCGGCGTTGGCGCTGCGCGGTGTGAGCAGCGAAGGTCCTAACATACCAGCGACGGTCAAGCCGCCCAACTGCAGTAGAAAACGACGGCGAGATGCCTGAAAGAGATCGTTATTTTTCATTGCTTTCTCCCTTATCGCCATGCGGCTTGTCCGTGGTGTCAGAGGCATTCATCTGCAGATATTTCAGTAAGGTACGTTCTTCACGTTTATCCAGACTGGTAAATCCAATCATGCCGTTCAACGTGCCAATCCAGCCGTTGGCGTCAAAGTGTTCTTTCTCAGGTGCGCCGTGGCACTGGTTACAGGTTCCGTTATAGAGCGAGTCGGCATAAGCCCAGATTGGCTTAATGTCGTTAACCATATCGCCCTTCTGCATCCAGGCGGTGGCCTGCAGCTTGCTCCACTGCGTGTTCGTTTCCGCGACGGTCGTTTGCTCCAGGGTTTTCACGTGCTGCTGAATGTCGCCACGAATGGAGGCCACAAAAATGCGTTTACCTGGCAATTGCGCCAGCACGCGCTGACGCCCGTTACTCTCGGTCCAGCCCACAATTTCAATTTGCAGCCAGTCGCCGTCACGCTTTAACACTTTTACTTCAGAAGCAGGCAGCAGTGAGCCCGCAGGTTCTTTATCCCCTTTGGCGGCATAAATAGGTTTGATGTCCAGGGAATAGAGCGTCTCGCCATCGTCGTTTGCGTTGGCGCGTAACTGGTCAAACTGCTTGCGGAAACCGCTGCTCATATCGGGAAGCTGATGCGCAATACCTTTATGGCAGTCAATACAGGATTGATTGTCCTTGGCCG
The DNA here is from genome assembly GCF_013784065.1 of Citrobacter sp. RHBSTW-00599. NCBI lineage: Bacteria > Pseudomonadati > Pseudomonadota > Gammaproteobacteria > Enterobacterales > Enterobacteriaceae > Citrobacter > Citrobacter sp. RHBSTW-00599. The sequence goes on from NZ_CP056717.1 coordinate 3,748,142, forward strand.
CAATCTTCATCTGACGCGCAGCTTCAGGGTGCTGTTTCGCGTGATCCATCGCATCATAGTTATGACAGGAACGACAGGTCGCGGAGTTATTCTCCTTCATTCGCGCCCATTCGCGCTCCGCCAGCTCGGCACGTTTGGCTTCGAATTTCTCAGGAGTATCAATAGAGTGGGCAACAAAGGTCTGGTAAATATCGTTGCTGGCCTCCAGCTTACGTTTCACCATGCCAGGGATATCGGATGGAATGTGGCAATCATGACACTCTGCGCGTACCCCGGAGGCATTCTGAAAATGCGCAGACTGTTTATATTCTTCATAAACCGGCTGCATGCTGTGGCAGCTCACGCAAAATTCGGTTGAACTGGTTAATTTAATGCCAACGTGCGGTAAGACGATCAGCGCGATACCGACCACCATCCCGATGACGACCAGCGCCAACACTGACCAACGTGCGCTCGGTCTGAGCAGCGCCCTCCATAGTTTCCGCATAATAGCCCCTGTAAATATATGGTTTAGTTACAGAGGATCTTATTTCGCAAATGTGAACGGCAACACTGGTCAGGATGAATGGCTTACGGCACAATGTGAACAGATATGAACAGAAAGAGACAACAACCAGGATGTCGCATCACATTGTCATTGTTGAGGATGAACCCGTTACCCAGGCACGATTACAGGCTTATTTTGAACAGGAAGGTTATCACGTCTCGGTCACAGCCAGCGGAGCCGGCCTGCGTGAAATCATGTCACAACACTCTGTCGATCTTATTCTGTTAGATATCAATCTCCCGGATGAAAATGGCTTAATGCTGACCCGCGCCCTGCGTGAACGCTCAACGGTGGGGATCATCCTGGTCACGGGTCGTAGTGACCAAATTGACCGTATCGTTGGCCTGGAAATGGGGGCTGATGATTATGTCACCAAGCCGCTAGAGCTACGTGAACTGGTGGTGAGAGTGAAAAATTTACTCTGGCGTATCGACCTTGCCCGCGAGGCGCGACCGGAGGCTAAAGACAACTGCTATCAGTTTGCCGGGTATTGTTTGAACGTCTCCCGTCATACTCTGGAACTGGGCGACGAGGCAATCAAACTCACCCGCGCCGAGTATGAAATGCTGGTCGCGTTTGTCACCAATCCGGGGGAAATTCTCAGTCGCGAACGTTTACTGCGCATGCTTTCGGCGCGACGGGTAGACAATCCGGACTTACGCACCGTGGACGTACTGATCCGCCGTTTACGCCACAAGCTGCGTGCTGATTTACTGGTAACGCAGCACGGGGAAGGCTATTTTTTAGCGGCCGACGTGTACTGATACAGATAAACAGGACGGAATCCGCCGGGTGACAACGAGCACTTTACATGCTGGCTGTCGGCATTTTTCGGGGTGAGCACCAGGATCGGTGGGCTGATATTTTCCGGCACCGGCTGCCCTTGTAATACTCTGATAGCCTGCTGAATCGCCAGTTCACCTTGCCAGACCATTTGATCGCTGGCAGCCATAATGATTCTTTCGCGTTTAAGCCCGCGATACACCTGATGCGACAGATAAAAAGAGACGACAGTTAACGGCGCGCCCTGATTGCGCTTCTCCCCCATTGCCGCTTCCGCAGCAATTGCCGTACCGGCCACCACGTCGGCATCCGGGTGACGCTCAAGCATCTCCTGCAGCAGGTTACGCTGTATTTCAATATCATTATCGCCCAACGCCACATCCACGATGCGCACCTGACTGCCGGCAATCGCCTGACGGAATCCGGCCACCATCTCACGACTGCCCCCGGCGTCATCAGGTCCTGGCAATAATAAGACCTTTAGCGGTTTGCCCGCGCTCCACTTAACCAAATAGCGGCCAGGCTGATAACCCATCTGGAACCACGGAACCCCAACCCGGGCTTTTACCGTTGCGTCATGGATAGCATTCACCACCTCAATAACCGGCAGCGTGCCAACCTGTGCCTGCAAATCCGGAAAAGTCGTCGTGCTGCTGCCCAACAAAATGGCATCCGCGCCCCATTGCTGGCATTGAGCGATTTGTGATTTTTGCGTGTCGAACTGGCGATACCCTCCCGCCTCGAGCACCTTCAGGCTTACGCCGTATTTTTTCGCCGCCTCCAGCATGCCGTAATTCACGGAAAGCCAGTAGGAATCCTTCAGGCTGGGATACAGCGCACACAGTTTCCAGACTTTGTTCGCAGTAACGTCCGTTAGCGGCTCCGGCACTGCCTGCTGGGTATCCTGCCAGCGCAGCAGTGCGGACCCGGTCGCGTGACCTAAGCCGGGAAAAAGTGTGATAAGCAGGAAAACCAATACGCGCATGATAGCCTCAACATTGATAAGGCTTTATCCTAGTTGCTTTCCTCTTTTGGACTCAACCTTTTTAATCTGTGGCGACCCGACAGTGAATTTATCTCTGACCAAACGACTGTGGATAGGCTTCGGGCTGATGGCGGCACTGACCCTCATTAGTACGCTGGTTGGCTGGTATAACCTGCGTTTTGTCAGCCAGGTTGAGCAGGCCAATACCCAGGCGCTGATCCCGACCATGGACATGGCGCGCCAGCTCAGCGAAGCCAGCGCCTGGGAACTGTTTTCCGCGCAGAATCTGACCACCGCAGATAATGAAAATATGTGGCTGGCTCAGGGGCGTATGTTAACCGCCCAAAGCCTGAAAATAACCGCTTTACTGAAAACCCTGCGCGAGCAGGGCTTTGACACGTCGGCCATTGAACAACAGGAAAAAGAGATCGCCCAGTCGTTAAGCCATCAGGGGGAGTTGGTTGGCGAACGTCTGAAACTGCGCGATCGGCAGCAACAGCTCAGCCAACATATTGTTGAGGCTACCGCCGACGTTGCCGAAATGGCGCGCGGTCAGGCCAGTAATGCCGCCACCTCGGCGGGCGCTACGCAGGCAAGCATTTATGATTTGATTGAGAGCCATCAGGGGCAGGCGGCAGAACACGCTCTCGACAGGCTTATCGATATCGATCTGGAATATTATAACCAGATGAATGAACTGCGCCTGAGCGCGCTACGCGTGCAGCAAATGGTGATGAATCTGGGGAATAACCAGGCGCAGAATAACCTTGCCGCGCTGGAAACCCAGCTTAATGCCGCCGTCAGAGTGCTTCACCGCCGACAAATACGCATTGAAGATCCGGTGGTACGCACCCAGGTTGCCGGCGCTGTAAATTCGATAAGCCGTTATGTCGATCTGCTGGCCCTGTATCGTCAGGATAATGACATCACCACCCGCTTACAGATCTTATCGCAGAACAATATCGAGCAATTTACCCGTTTCAGTAGCGAAGTGAGTCAGTTGGTAGAAATCATTGGCCAACGCAATCAGACCGGGCTGGCGCATCTCAAACAGACCAGCCAGCGCGGGCAAACGCTGCTGCTGCTGTTAGGTGCGGTGTCATTGTGCTTGTTAATTCTCATTCTTTGGCGCGTAGTTTACCGCTCGGTCACGCGCCCGTTGGCGCAGCAAACCCAGGCGTTACAGCGTCTGCTTGAAGGTGATATTGACTCCCCATTTCCGGAAACAGCGGGCGTTCGCGAACTGGATACCATCGGTCGGTTAATGGACGCCTTTCGCGGTAGCGTTCACGCCCTTAATAGCCATCGCGAACATCTGGCCGCTCAGGTAAAAGCTCGCACCGCCGAGCTGCGTTCTATGGTGTCGGAACACCGGCAGGCGCGGGCAGAAGCCGAAAAAGCCAACCAGGCAAAATCGGCGTTTCTGGCCGCCATGAGCCATGAGATACGCACCCCGCTGTATGGGATCCTCGGCACTGCGCAGTTGCTCTCAGACAATCCCGCTCTGGCGCAGCATCAGGAGAATCTGCGCGCAATCACCGACTCTGGCGAGTCTCTGCTGACCATCCTCAACGATATCCTGGACTATTCCGCCATCGAAGCGGGCGGAAAAAATGTGGCGATCGGCGATGAACCTTTTGAGCCCAGACCCTTGCTGGAAAGTACGCTTCAGCTCATGCACGGTCGCGTTGTGGGTCGCCCGGTCGTGCTGGTTACGGATTTTGCCGACGATGTCCCCGACTCCCTACGCGGCGATCCGCGCCGCATTCGGCAAATCATAACTAACCTATTAAACAACGCGCTGCGCTTTACCGATCGCGGACACATCACCCTGCGTAGCCGATGTAAAGATCAGGACTGGTATATTGAGGTCGAGGACACGGGATGCGGGATTGACTCTGTCCATCAGCGCGATATTTTTCAGCCGTTTGTTCAGGTTAGCGGTAAACGTGGGGGGACCGGGCTTGGACTCACTATCAGTGCCAGCCTTGCGCAGGCGATGCAGGGAGAACTGAGCGTCACCAGTACGCCGGGAGTCGGAAGCTGCTTTCGTCTTCGTCTGCCATTACGGGCTGGCGCGATGCCGGTAGCTAAATCCGTTCCACGTGCCATATCGTTACAGGGTTTACGCTTACTGCTAATCGAGGATAACCCCCTCACGCAGCGCATCAGTACAGAAATGCTCACCCTCAATGGCGCCCAGGTCACCGCTGCCGACAGTGCGGCTGCGGCGCTCACCATACTGCAGCAAGACGCCCAGTATAATGCCGCGCTGGTTGATTTTGATCTTCCGGATATCGACGGCATCACGCTGGCGCAACAGTTAACCCGCGAGTTTCCGACGTTAAAGCTAATAGGCTTTAGCGCACACATCATCGACGAAACGCTAAGCCAAAGAACCAGCCCCCTGTTTCGCGGCGTTATTCAAAAACCGGTTCCACAGGATGAACTCAGTCGGCTCATTACCCATTATCTGCACGGTAACGCCCCTCTCCCGGCTGCATTAGAAAATGACAACCAACGGTTAGATACCCAGCAATTAGCCGGGGATATCCAGCTAATGGGATGGCAAAAGGTGCACGAATGGTTAGCGCTCTTTAAGCAACACACCCTTCCTGTATTAGATGAGATTGACGCAGCGCGCGCAGCATGTGAGTACGAGAAGATAAAACGTCTGGCACATCAGCTAAAAAGCAGCTGCGCCAGCATGGGGATGCGTTCTGCCAGCAGGATGTGCGCAGCGCTTGAACAGCAGCCGCTAGCTGATTTTTCACTCAGAGAGGAAGTACAACTAAGTCTTACAGAAGTGGAAATGTGGTTGGCAAAAGAAAATTTGTCGCGATTAGCAGAAGCTGAACATCAGAAGTGACGTTGAAATGGTACGCCCTGTAGGATTCGAACCTACGACCTACGGCTTAGAAGGCCGTTGCTCTATCCAACTGAGCTAAGGGCGCATTGCGAAGTGATTACTTCATGCAGATGAAACGCGTGAATTATACGGTCAGCGCTTGCTGAGTCAATGCCTTTTGTTTCGGTTGCTGGCGAAGTGTACGAATGTTGATTTTTTCTGCTCGTTCAAAGGTATCCAGGAAATCACCTGGTAACAACTCAGCCCGCAAAACGTCAGATTTAGGGATACATGTATTTAGAATATTTATGATTTTGCTTAACATTCCTTTATCCCCTCTCCAGTGGTCAGGAACTCTTTAATGTTAAGTATCGCCATCAAGGAAGAAAACAGTCACTTCGAACATGGACTGAAAATCATCATCTCCCATCTGGCAAATCAGTGGCATCAGGAGATTAGCTTTTTACCTGTCGAAGATATCGATCGCGCTGAAATCGCGTTTATCTCACTGGATGAAGATTGGCTCAGCGCCGATTGTTACATGGTTCCTGTCCACACCAGGCGCCAACACCGGGTGGTCATCTGTAGCAAAAACGACAAAGATAAGCTGATGTTCCGCCCCTGCCTGTACATGTTGCCACTGATTTATCGGGAAGATGACGTCGACGAGATAACCAAAAAACTGGTCCTCATCCTGCAAAAACGCGCACTGCGCACTAGCGTGCCCGCGACTATCTGCCATTACTGCACCACCCGCAACTTTTCTATCGAAGAACGCCAGTTCTTAATGTTTCTCGCCAGCGGGTATACGTTAGCCGAAACGGCTCATCTGCTCTCAGTCAGTGATATCCAGGCCAAAGCGACCCGCCGCAGCATTATGAAAAAGCTGCATGTGAAAAACGATCAGCAATTCTTAAGATACATCCGCGCACATCTGAACTTTCTGCAAAATTAGACGGGGTATCTTTGCCTAATTTTTATTGAGAAATATCTCATCATGGATTAAGCATCGGCTCCTACTGTACCTGGCTTCAGGCTGCGAGAATAATCCGGCCATACTATTTCCGGGGTAACAGAAAGACACACCCGGTAATATTTTATCTAATCTCAGAGAGAGGTTGAACTGGATAAAACGATCTTTTGGGCATTGAGTAAGACATCAGAAAACTTCCGGCAGATTATTCTGATGGAGTACGCAATTGCCAGTCTGATGATTGTTGAAGCACTGAAACCCAACGGCACAAGTCAACTCACCTTTGCGCTGACAAAAGTTTGGTTCAGGGATGCCTGTAGTCAGCAATTTATCCAGACCTGCCGCAACAGAAATGGAATGGAAAAGGATGCACAGTGCAAAACGCCGGGACCGCTATCGCCGTATACGAAACGCTAACTGTAGCTGGCAATTTCCCCACTGTACCTCACAGGTATTTGACCGGATCGAGTATCTGGCACAAAAACTCGAATACACCTTACCGGACGGCACTATATCTCAGGCGATAATTACGACAGACTACTATCTGGCCTATGCGCTGAGTCGACATTTATTCTCAGGTACTCGCACGGCGATCTTCCAGAGCGTTGAATCGACCTTGCTCAGCATGCAAGAGCCGGTAATTAGCCAGTTAGTGATTGACATTGAAAGCTTAACAACCCCTTATTTCGATATACTTGAAAGCCTGCGCCAGCTAATTAAGAAGCATAATGACATCCAAATCTTCATAATGCTTTCCAGTCGCGATGAAGACCTCACTACATTTATTTCACTGTCCGGTCCATTTTATATCTTGCCACGCAATTTGCGCCTCCCCGAGATGCGCCATGCCTTATTATCTCCGGTTCTTAACTATATTCATTCCAGGCGTATAAATCAGCTCGACTGGGAGCTGATTACCTTACTATTACAGGGTAACTCCTTAAAAAAGATTGCATTGTTACAGGAACAACCCTACCACCGCATCATCTATCGCCTGAACCAGTTGATTACGCGCCTTGGATTACCCAGCAGGCAGCGTTTTTTGCATCTGATACACCGTCTCAACGTTACCTCTCCCCATTTAATTTAACACCATAACTCATTGTGCTATAAGATTTTTTAGGAAATTACTTATTATTGAATAAGAAAAAAGATCTAATTTTTACAAATATTTAATATTTACAACTATTCCTGGTATTATGCCTGGAGGCACACTCACACTTAACCTTACTGATCCTGTGCATTTCAATAAAAAATAGTCCTATTGCAGCCTTAACAAAACTTAAACAATTGGTTTATTGTGTCGTTTTTACTGTTTAAAAAAAATTTTCAATCTGCCATAATTCGAACCACAGATAAATAATACCAATAGTCATTAACACATCTGGATCTTTCAGAATATCCTAACTGACATTAACAACCAGGATGTTGTAAGTCTTTTCCGAATGAGCAGAGCAGGTATAATCCCCACAGTTTCCTGATTAATTGTTAGTTTTCCCGGTGTGAAATGGATTTTCCACAAATTCATTGTTCTGCAGAAGAACAACCGAATAAACAAGGATGAAATAATATTTATTCGGCTCTCCCTCAGAACAATTCTTGGCTATTTGACAATATTATAACGCCTGATGTTTTATCAAATTCGCAAGATACGCAAACAGTTTGAGGCATACAACAATGAAACCAGCATCCGTTATCATTATGGACGAACACCCTATTGTCAGAATGTCGATAGAAGTACTACTCGAGAAAAACAGTAATATTCAGGTAGTGTTGAAAACCGATGACAGCCGTACGGCAATAGAACATCTGCGCACGTACCCGGTCGATCTTGTCATCCTGGATATTGAACTGCCTGGTTCTGATGGGTTTACATTACTCAAAAGAATAAAGTCATTGCAGGAGAAAACTCGGGTACTGTTTCTGTCCTCAAAATCCGAGTCGTTTTATGCCGGGCGTGCTATCCGGGCCGGTGCAAATGGGTTTGTCAGTAAACGAAAGGATCTCAATGATATCTACAATGCGGTAAAAATGATTTTATCAGGATATTCCTTTTTTCCTTCGGATACCCTTAATTTCATTAACAATATAAATGCACAAAAAGGCGTCTTACATGACATGCCGCTCTCTAACCGTGAAGTTACCGTTTTGCGTTATCTGGCAAACGGGCTATCCAATAAGGAAATTGCTGAGCAGTTGTTACTCAGCAATAAAACGATTAGCGCTCACAAGGCTAATATCTACTCCAAGCTCGGGTTGCACACCATCGTTGAGCTGATCGATTACGCAAAAATGCATGAATTAATGTAATAACACTCCCGGCGAGATTTCGTTCGGGAGTGTTTTGTTAGCGCATTGATTAGTTATAGTTAATCATGAACGTGGCATCAGCCCTGGCAATGCCAGGCTGAACCCCAGCAGCTAACGCGATATAGTTTGCGAAAAAGGTCAGCGTGGCATTGCCGTTCTCATCAATCCCCACCGTCTGGCTGGCCTGTTCGAGCGGCAATCGCGTACGGTCGCTGTCGTGCAGTTCGATCGCCACCTTTTGCGCCATCACCGCATCATCAAGCGCCAGCAACGTCGTGCCCGGGGCCGGAGTTCCGGAAAACGTTATCGAAGCGGAACCCGGCGGGCAGCCTTCTAGCTTCAGCGTAAACGCGACCGGTTGAGTAGTATCTCCGCTGGTCTGAAGCTGCTTGGTCGGCCAGGTGCCTAGCTCCACCGACTTATTGCTGTCGCTGGCAATTACCGCGCAGGTAAAGTCCACCACGTTTCCGCGCAGTTCAATATTGATTTCCCCCAGCGACGAAGCGGCATGGCACAACGAGCTGAATGTCAGCAGGCACACCATTGCCAGGCGTTTCCCTGCGGCTGGCGTTTGCTTGTTAGTCATAATCCACTCGCAGATAGCCACGGGCTGTAAAAGGTCCTTCGGTAGGCTTATTACCCGTTACGCTGACCGGCCATGTTCGGATCCCCACGCTCGCCGCGGCGTTATCATCCAGTTGAAACGGGATAGTGCTGGACAGATTATTGGGCGTTAGCGGTTTACCGCTGCTGTCGGCGACAATAAAACCTAAATCCGGGTTGTCAGATACCATCATTTGCCCGGTGGCTTTCTCGGCCTCTACACGCATGGTTAAGTAGGCCTGTGCAGCGACGTTGGTGCATTTTATCGCCACCGTTTTGGTCTGCGGATTGATGCCTTCAGGCCGGTTTCCCGCCCCCGCCTTGCTAAACAGCGATGCGCCAATATCACCAAAATCAAACTCGACAATCTGCCCGGCGTTTACTTCGCAGTTTTGTGGAACCTCCACCTTGCCGCTGTAGCTGATGGTATAAACCGGCACGCTTAGTGCATCTCCGGTACTGGTCGTGACATAGACGCTGAACATCGTCTGCCGCGGAATCGGCACCATGTTAATAAACGGGCGGATTACTTTGAGCTTAAACACCAGCTTTGAATCCATCACGCCAAAAGGCTGCTGCTTAGGTACGTTAGGGTGAGTCCCCATGCGAATGTAATTACGTGGGGGATAAAATAACCCGGCATAGCTATCGGTTATGCTCATGGCCCCCAGCAGGTAGTCATTGAGCTTCAGATACTGGAAGCCGCCTTCGGTACTTTGAACCGGAAGTTCAGTGACATAGCTTCGATAGGTGTAATTTACCGTTGTCCCGGCCGGACAGGTGGCATTCACGCCAATCCAGCCAGATTTTTCCGGTAACGTCACCACCTGTCCCGGCTGGTTGTTACTACTGTTGAAGACATTCGACAGATCGTAAAAAACATCCGTTGGCGTGCCATTCGAGTTTTGGCAGACCGTCGCCCAGGACGAATGGGCCATCAGCAGTAAAGCGCTTCCCAGTAACAAACCCGTTTGTCGTTTCATCGTATTATTCCTGTCGTGCTGACGGAGATTCGCACGTCACGTTCGTGAGCGTTACCGCTTGTTTCAGGCTCTCCTCTGGCAAGGCATAGCGCGCCACGCAGCGCGCGTTTGCGCCTTCCCCCCATTGGATCAACAACTCGCCTTTTAGCGGCAAGCCGCTCAGGTAGATTTGCCCGTCTTCACCCACCATGCTGGTCACGCCGCTGGTGTTTTCACGCACGACGGAGCCAAACGGCACTGGTTTACCGGCATGTTTGGCGGTAATCAGCGCCCGCACACCGATTCGTGTATCAAACGCCGCCCGCACCAGCGCCCCTTGCGTTGGCACTACGCTACTGACGTTATTCTCCACATCGGTATTGTTGTTCATGGAATTGGTGTCTAACGCGACGCGGTTATAGCGATAGACGGTGGCATATGGCATCACCGCGTATCCGCGCCAGTCGGTTTGAACGCCGGTCTGGTTCTCTATCCGTACACCCTGCGCACCCGGCGCTTTAATCAGCACGTTGGTATCGCCCAGAGGCTGACTGAGCGTAATGCCGTCCGCATGCCCCACTACGCCGCCGGAGAACTGCCAGTTGTAGTCATGCTGGTCACGGTCGTAGTTGTAACCCACGCCCAGCGTACCGTAGGCCGCCTGCCAGTTGGCGCTGGCATTTCCGCTATAGCCATTGGTGCTGCTGTGCCCCTGATTCACGCTGTAGCTCAGATTGCGCCCATCCAGCAACGTACCGCCGATCCCGCTCTGCCAGCTGTTCTGTCCGTTGCTATTACGGTTGGCATTAAAGGTGGCGTAGGTGCGATCGAGGGCGTTATCACGCGAGTAACGCCGTCCGCTCAGCAGGCTGAACGGTACAGACATATTGAACGCCAGAATACGATCGGTGTCGGAGATGCCAACCGATTCATTCCACGACCAGGAGAGTGAATAGCTAATCCCCTGCCAGCCGCTGGCATAGCCCAGTTGATACCAGGTATTGGTGTCTGAAGTATTCCAGTACGTCTGCTGACTACCCGAGATATACAGCGATCCGTAATCCCCCAGATTCTGCGAAATGTTGATCTGGAAACGGCCCTTTTTGCTGTAGCTCAGGTTGTGGTAACTCGTCACATTGGGCACGTCGTGGCGATTGCCCTCACTGTCGTATTCGTACTCATAGCCTTCCATACTGCGATACGCCACATCGTCGAGGGTATAGAAGCCACGCGTTGAGTAGCGATACCCCAACAACTGGAAGTTAGTGCCAAAATTGTTCAGCGATTTCGCATACAAGAAACGCAAAGACTGCCCCTGGTGCGTACTGTCATCCGCCAGTTGGCTGCGCGCATGGGTGAGATCGACAGAAACCGCCCCCCAGTCCCCCAGGTTTCGACCGGTGCCTAAAACCACCGCGGTGTAACGTGAGGCCAACTGCGTACCACCGTATGCGGTATAGCCCTCTGGTAACCCGGCAATTAATGTTCCCTGGAAAAAGAACGGTGAAGATTGCTGGCTATTGCCGCTGCGAAAATCCCCGGCGACAACGTCATATTTGAAACGCCCTTCTCGTTGTAATAAGGGAACGGTGGAGTACGGCACCGTATAGCGTTGCTGGCTGCCGTCCTTCTCATCCACCGTGACCTCAAGATCACCGCTGGATGACGTTGGGTTGAGATCGGTTATCGAGAAAGCGCCGGGTGAAACATAGCTTTGATAAATCACATAGCCATTCTGACGAATGGTCAGTTTCGCTGCGGTACGCGCAATGCCGCGAACGGTAGGCGCGTAGCCCTGTAAGCTGTCGGGATACATACTGTCTGAGGAATAGAGCCGCGCACCGCGAAACCCGACGCTGTCAAAAACGTCGTTGCCAGTGTTGCTGTCGCCCATCACCAGTTCGCCCTTCAGCGGGATAATTGCGCGCTGAAGCCATGTACCGATGTTTTTCCAGCTTTGTGAGTGGTATCCGTCGCCCTTGGAGTAGCTCCACGCACCGTTGTTTCTCAGCCGCCAGGGGCCATAGTTCAGACCACTGAGCATACTGAGGAAATAGCTGTCAGTATCACTGCCACGGCTGCCGGTAAAGCTGTAGTTAACCAGCGCGGCCGGGATCCCTTCATCCCACTCTTCCGGTGGAATATAGCCGCGCGCGCTGTTTAACATTGACGCCTGTGGCAGGCTGACGTTTAAGCGCAGGGTAGAAAAATCAAACGCAATCTCGCTGCCGGGAATCGCCTCAGGTAGATTGATACAGGTATCGTTCGGATCCTTACTGAGTGCCGGAAACGCGGCGATATTGACGCCAAGGCGCTTCACCCAGTCGAGTCCAAAGCACGGCATCAGCCCACCGGACTTCTCCCCGGCTTTTGCCGCACTGGTAGTAAAACGAATATCCTGAGTGGCAACAAACTCATCGTTGCGCCAGATATCCACGCGATAAACGCCTTCAGGCTGGTGATTGCCTTTTTCAAAACGTGATAAATCCGCCACGGTTGCCGTATCCGCAGATAAAAAGGCCGGATTAAAATAGCTTTCCCCATAGCTTAGAGAGGGAAAGAGCGCCGCCAGCGTGGACAACGCCACCCCCGCCAGCGGTGGCGTAACCCCCGGTAACAGGCCAGGAAAATACGTTGTCTTATTCATCGTTATCTCAACGCACACTTACCGTTTTGGCCGGGGTTACAGCGCCATAATCATTGACCGTCTGGAACGTAACGTTGCCCTGAACGCCCGTGGGTAGCAGGACCTGCGCATCGCTTTTCGGCGCAACCATCACGTTATCGACCTTCGTTTTCCCCACATTGAGATTGACCAACGTGACGTAGTACGCTGACGGATTGTTGATTTTCAGGTGGTTGCCGGAGCGAGCAAACGTCAGCATCCCGGGCGCATCTTCCGGGATTTGCGGCAGATTATTCGGACGAACGAAAAGTTTGATGCGTGACAGAATCGCCAGTTGCAGAACGTTTTTGCCCTCAAGGCTGTTTTTATTGACTGACGGAATGGCTTTTACGTTCATCCAGAACAGCGACTCACGGTCTTTGGGCAACGGTTCACCGGCATAGATGATACGCAGCGTGTTTTCGCTTTTGGGTTCACTGACAAACAGCGGAGGCGTAACCACAAACGATTTTTCTTTAGCACCTGCGCTATTCTCAATCCATGAATTAACCAGGTAACGTTCTTTGGTATCGCTATTGCTAATAGACAGGGACGTTTGTTTGGCATCGGCCGGATAAATAACGCGAGTGGCGCCTAATGCAATGCCTCCGGCAGCCTGAACACTGGCAGCAGAAAATAAGGCCAGTAAAAGGATAAAACCTGATTTTAGATAATTAAACATAGCTAAAAATACCTTTGATGCGATTATCGTTGGGAAATAAATCAGGGATAAACCAACGTAAACCACACGTCTGAGCGAAGCGTTCCCGGCGTTATATTTTCCGAGACAGCCCGATAGCGGGCAGTGAAATGAAACGTCATCTCTTGCGTTATAATCGGCACATAATGAAGCGGCAGGGCATTCGGTATAATTTGCCGTTGGCGCTCGTCAAATAACGCCAGGCCAATCCCCGAAGCCGCAGACGCATCGCCGCTGGCAAGAAAAACCTGCGGATCTTCCGCTGGCGTCACGCCCGCAAACGCAATCCCAACATGGTCATAAACATCGGAGCTGCACGACGTTAAGCGCAGTGAAAACGGTACGCTGGTAGAGGCGAAGCTTCCCGTCCCAGAGAAAGCATTGGTGCGATACTGCCCCATTTGCACCCGCATATCCTGACTGTCAGTGGCGACCGTACAGGCGCCGTTGACGAGCTGTCCCCGTAAGTGGACGCGGCCACTTTCCAGTATTACCGTATGTGAAAGCACAGGCATTACGCACAGCATTCCCGCCAGCGCCACGCCTTTCCCTATCATCTGCCGCATCCTTCATCATCCCCGGATATTGCCTCATCCATTGAGGCGAACGTCATCCTTGCGCAAATCAAAACGGCTTATTCGTACTTCATGATGAACGTCGCGTCGGCATTTGCCTGACCCGGCGTTGCGCTTGCGGCAGTGGCTTTGTAACGCGCAGAGAAACGCAGGGTGTTGGTCCCTTCTACCAGCGCCTGAGCGGTAGAGAAGGTTGCGCCATCCGGCTTCAGCGCGGTGGACGTATTGTCCAGAATTTCAATCCCAACACCGCCTGCAGTGGTACCGTTGTCTGCAGAAGTGACGGCCAGCAGGTTGTTATTGGTAATATCGGACTGGCCTGAGAAAGCAACGGCTGCGGTTGCGGCAACGTTCGGGTCACAGTCGTTCAGCACGATAGAGAACGGAATTTGTGCTGTAGTGTCACCCACTGCGGCAAAACTGGCAGTACGATACTGGCCTAACGTCACAACCTGATCAGATGACTGAGTACTGACTGCACAGGCTGCATTGACCAGTTCACCTTCAAAATGCACAGTACCGCCGCTAACGCTTACCGGATCGGCTGCAACCGCTGCACCGGCGACTAACATCAGGCTGGCAATAACAGAAGAGGTCATTAATTTACGTTTCATGGATTTCCCTTGAATTACACACATCCGGCTCCAGCATCCTGCGGGATCCGTTTGAATCATTATCGACATTAAATGTCAGGCTAATTATCTCTGCATCCTGTAAAGATATATATCGCATGAGAATTAGCTAACCTTTTACCCCAATTCTCCTGAGTATTTGATTCACTAATTATTCCTCGCGAATATGACTATTCGTCACAGCGATAAATTAAACATTTCAATTAATGAAAAATACCTGCAAATCCTTTTAATGACCCTAGCTAATTCTTAATGGGACCTAGGAAAAATCTGGGTGGGAATGAGGTAAAATCCCTCATAATTAACCGTAACAGACTGGTTTGTGGCGCATTACCCCTGAATATACCAGGGTGATGAGTTGTTTCATTCACGTTAATTTTAATTAGCATGCTCATTAATTATCCGTAAGGCTTAAGCCTCTGTACTGACCCCATTCGCAGATCGTGACGCCCCCTGGCGCACGTAAAAATGCAAACGAAAACTGACAGCACGTCCCGCTTCTGACAAAATAGCGGCATCCCCTTCGATTTAACGTAACAGACGGAATCCTCTCTCTGATGGCAGCAAAGATTATTGACGGTAAAACGATTGCGCAGCAGGTGCGCTCTGAGGTTGCTCAAAAAGTTCAGGCGCGTTTAGCGGCTGGATTACGCGCCCCAGGCCTGGCTGTTGTGCTGGTAGGTAGCAACCCGGCTTCGCAGATTTATGTCGCGAGTAAACGCAAAGCCTGTGATGAGGTGGGGTTTGTCTCCCGCTCCTATGACCTGCCTGAAACCACCAGCGAGGCAGAGCTGCTCGAGCTGATCGATACGCTCAATGCAGATACCACCATCGACGGTATTCTGGTCCAGCTGCCGTTACCTGCGGGTATCGACAACGTTAAAGTTCTCGAGCGTATTGCGCCGGATAAAGACGTTGACGGTTTCCACCCGTATAACGTTGGTCGCCTGTGCCAGCGTGCGCCGCGCCTGCGCCCATGTACTCCGCGCGGTATTGTGACTCTGCTTGAGCGTTACAATATCGACACCTACGGTCTGAATGCGGTCGTTATTGGCGCGTCGAATATTGTTGGCCGCCCGATGAGCATGGAGCTGCTGCTGGCTGGCTGCACCACCACCGTCACCCACCGGTTCACCAAAGATCTGCGTCGCCATGTAGAGCATGCAGACCTGCTGATTGTTGCCGTCGGCAAACCTGGCTTTATTCCCGGCGAGTGGATCAAAGAAGGTGCGATTGTGATTGATGTCGGCATCAACCGTCTGGAGAATGGTAAGGTTGTTGGCGATGTGGTCTTTGAAGATGCTGCCGCACGCGCGTCATACATCACGCCGGTACCCGGCGGCGTAGGCCCAATGACGGTCGCCACACTTATCGAAAACACGCTGCAGGCGTGTGTTGAATATCATGATGTAAAGGACGTTTAAGATGGCCACATTTTCACTGGGTAAACACCCACACGTTGAACTCTGCGATTTACTGAAGCTGGAAGGCTGGAGCGAAAGCGGCGCCCAGGCAAAAATTGCTATTGGCGAAGGGTTAGTGAAGGTCGATGGTGCGGTAGAAACGCGTAAACGCTGCAAAATCGTTGCAGGACAGACAGTCAGCTTTGAAGGCCACAGCATTAACGTCGTGGCGTGATCCCAGGTGCCGGATGAGGTTAACCCCTGTCCGGCCACTTCCTCTCTCCTTTTCAGATAATGACTTCATCACCACTTCACAGTGAACTGTTAGCATGTTGTTTTTCCACACGAAGCGATCATCATGCCAACAATCGTTACCCACGCTGCCGTTCCTCTCTGTTTAGGATTAGGTCTCGGGCGTAAAGTCATCCCCCCGCAATTACTGTTTACTGGCGTCATTCTGGCTATGTTGCCGGATGCCGACGTACTGTCGTTTAAGCTTGGCGTCGCCTACGGCAACGTGTTTGGTCACCGCGGTTTTACCCATTCGCTGCTGTTCGCCTTCGTGGTGCCGCTGCTCTGCGTATGGATGGGTCGACGATGGTTCAAGGCAGGCTTAATTCGCTGCTGGCTATTCCTGACGGTTTCACTGCTGTCGCACAGCCTGTTGGATTCGGTCACTACTGGCGGCAAAGGCGTCGGCTGGCTGTGGCCGTGGTCGGATGAACGCTTCTTTGCACCGTGGCAGGTGATTAAAGTCGCCCCGTTTGCGCTATCACGCTACGCCACACCATACGGGCACCAGGTGATAATTTCGGAGTTGATATGGGTATGGCTACCGGGAGTTATGATGATGGGTGTGCTGTGGTGGTATCGGAAATATTAATTTGCCGGATACAACAAGCGTCTTATCCGACCGACATTCGTACATTGATTGCCGGACAGGGCGCGAGCCGCCATCCGGCAATCAATATCATTACTTACGGCGCCAGGTAGTGCCCTGCGGGCCATCTTCCAGCACGATACCCATCTCATTGAGACGGTCACGCGCGGCGTCAGCTGCCGCCCAGTCTTTGGCTTTACGGGCATCCAGACGCTGCTGGATTAACGCTTCAATTTCAGCAACTTCACCGTCATCCGCCTGCGCTCCGCTTTGCAGGAATGCTTCAGGCTCCTGTTCCAGCAGGCCCAGCACGCTGGAAAGCTTACGCAGATGCGAAGCCATACCGTTAGCCGCCGCCATATCTTCACCCTTAAGGCGGTTAACCTCACGCGCCATATCAAACAGCACGGAGTAGGCTTCCGGCGTATTGAAGTCATCGTCCATCGCTTCAATGAAGCGTGCTTCAAAGGCTTCGCCACCGGCTGGAGCAACGGACTTATCGGTGCCGCGCAGCGCGGTATACAGACGCTCCAGCGCAGAACGCGCCTGCTTCAGGTTCTCTTCGCTGTAGTTTAACTGGCTACGGTAATGACCAGACATCAGGAAATAGCGAATGGTTTCGGCGTCGTAGTATTTCAGCACGTCACGCACGGTAAAGAAGTTGCCCAACGATTTGGACATTTTCTCCCGGTCAACCATCACCATCCCGGAGTGCATCCAGTAATTAACGTATTCACCGTCATGCGCACAGGTGGACTGAGCGATTTCGTTTTCATGGTGCGGGAACATCAGATCCGAACCACCGCCATGAATATCAAAATGGTTGCCCAACTGTTTGCAGTTCATCGCCGAACATTCGATGTGCCAGCCAGGACGACCCGCTCCCCACGGAGACGGCCAGCTCGGCTCGCCTTCTTTGGACATTTTCCACAGCACGAAGTCCATCGGGTTGCGCTTCACATCAACCACATCAACGCGTGCGCCCGCCTGCAGTTGATCCAGATCCTGGCGTGACAGCTGACCATAGTTCGGGTCAGTCGGCACGTCGAACATCACGTCGCCGTTATCAGCGACATAAGCGTGACCTTTGGCAATCAGCTGTTCAGTGATTTCAATAATCTCAGCGATATGGTGCGTAGCGCGCGGCTCCAGATCCGGGCGCAGAATATTCAGCGCGTCGAAATCGCTATGCATTTCCGCGATCATTCTGTCGACCAACGCCACAAAGCTCTCACCATTTTCATTCGCGCGCTTGATGATTTTGTCATCAATATCGGTAATGTTGCGCACATATTTCAGCTTATAGCCGAGGAAGCGCAGATAGCGCGCGACAACGTCGAAAGAAACGAAGGTACGTCCGTGGCCAATATGACAGAGATCGTAAACGGTAATACCACACACGTACATGCCGACTTCCCCGGCATGAATAGGTTTGAATTCCTCTTTTTGGCGCGTCAGTGTATTAAAGATTTTTAACATCGAAGATTCCGTGTAGACGTGTGTGGATAGTAAAGTCTGTATAATACCCATAATTTAGACCGGAAGCAGCACACTTTGCGAGGTGATCGCAGCTTGCGGTTATGCTATAACACACCCCTAACTCTGACCCTTCACGGGGTCGAAGCACCAATCTATCGGAACAGGATGCAAAAATGGTTACTTTCCACACTAATCACGGCGATATCGTAATCAAAACGTTTGATGATAAAGCGCCTGAAACAGTTAAAAACTTCCTGGACTACTGCCGCGAAGGTTTTTACAACAACACCATTTTCCACCGTGTTATTAACGGTTTCATGATCCAGGGCGGCGGTTTCGAACCGGGCATGAAGCAAAAAGCCACGAAAGAAGCGATCAAAAACGAAGCGAACAACGGTCTGAAAAACACCCGTGGTACGCTGGCGATGGCGCGTACTCAGGCTCCGCACTCCGCAACCGCACAGTTCTTCATCAACGTTGCAGACAACGACTTCCTGAACTTCTCCGGCGAAAGCATGCAGGGTTGGGGTTATTGCGTGTTTGCCGAAGTTGTTGAAGGCATGGACGTGGTTGATAAAATCAAAGGCGTTTCCACTGGTCGCAGCGGTATGCACCAGGATGTGCCAAAAGAAGACGTCATCATCGAAAACGTGACCGTCAGCGAGTAATCGTGACGACACTGTTTATTGCAGATCTTCACCTCTGCACAGAAGAACCGGCGATCACCGCCGGTTTTCTGCGTTTTTTAGCCGGTGATGCGCGAAAAGCTGATGCACTGTACATTCTCGGCGACCTGTTTGAAGCCTGGATTGGCGACGACGACCCAACCCCACTGCATCATGAAATAGCCGCGGCGATAAAATCACTGGTTGATTCCGGCGTTCCCTGCTTTTTTATTCACGGCAACCGAGATTTTCTGCTCGGCAAACGTTTTGCCCGTGAAAGCGGCATGAGCTTGCTGCCTGAGAAAAAAGTACTCAACCTGTATGGCCGCAAGGTATTGATCATGCATGGCGACACTTTGTGTACAGACGATGCAGGCTATCAGGCGTTTCGCGCCAAAGTACATCAACCCTGGCTACAGAAGCTGTTCCTCTCCCTACCTCTGTTCGTTCGCCAACGTATCGCCGCGAAAATGCGCGCCAACAGCAAAGCGGCCAACAGCAGCAAGTCACTGGCGATCATGGATGTGAATCCGCAGGCCGTCATCACCGAGATGGAAAAGCATCAGGTCCAGTGGTTAATTCACGGCCACACCCACCGCCCGGCAGTCCACGAACTTACGGCCAATGAGCAACACGCTTTCCGCGTGGTATTAGGCGCATGGCACACCGAAGGGTCGATGATCAAAGTCACGCCAGATGACGTTGAACTGATCGCATTTCCGTTTTAATTCCGCAGATATCCAGTTCCTCTTTACACAAAACTCGTTGAGATGCAGCCAGCTACAGAGGCTGCCTGAAGGGTGAAGTGTAAAGCGCGCAATCGTTTTCCTTGACGGCGAATTATGCTATTCTCTGTGGCCTCAAAAGTCGAGTGTAGTGCATCACAGGAGTTTTCAGACGCATGTCTTCCCGCAATAACCCGGCGCGTGTCGCCATCGTGATGGGGTCCAAAAGCGACTGGGCTACCATGCAGTTCGCCGCCGAAATCTTCGAAATTCTGAACGTGCCGCATCATGTTGAAGTCGTCTCCGCCCACCGCACCCCTGACAAGCTGTTTAGCTTCGCCGAAAGCGCAGAAGAGAACGGCTATCAGGTGATCATTGCCGGTGCGGGTGGCGCTGCACATCTGCCGGGCATGATTGCGGCGAAAACGCTGGTGCCTGTTTTAGGCGTCCCGGTGCAAAGCGCGGCGCTGAGCGGCGTAGATAGCCTTTACTCCATCGTACAGATGCCGCGCGGTATTCCGGTCGGAACGCTGGCTATCGGCAAAGCGGGCGCGGCAAATGCGGCCCTGCTGGCAGCACAAATTCTGGCAACACACGACAAAGTATTACACCAGCGTCTGAACGACTGGCGCAAAGCGCAAACCGACGAGGTGCTGGAGAATCCGGACCCGCGAGGTGCGGCATGAAGCAGGTCTGCGTACTCGGTAACGGTCAGCTAGGGCGCATGCTGCGCCAGGCCGGTGAACCGCTGGGCATTGCGGTCTGGCCCGTCGGGCTGGATGCCGAACCAGCAGCGGTCCCTTTTCAGCAAAGCGTGATCACCGCTGAGATTGAGCGCTGGCCGGAAACGGCACTCACCCGCGAGCTCGCGCGCCACCCGGCGTTTGTCAACCGCGACGTTTTCCCGATTATTGCCGACCGTCTGACGCAAAAGCAGCTTTTTGACAAGCTCGGCCTGGCAACTGCGCCGTGGCAACTGCTGGCGGATAAAAGCGAATGGCCTGCAGTATTCGACAAACTCGGTGAGCTGGCGATCGTGAAACGTCGCGTCGGCGGTTACGACGGTCGTGGGCAGTGGCGTTTGCGCGCAAATGAAACCGAACAACTGCCGGACGACTGCTACGGCGAGTGCATCGTTGAGCGGGGAATCAACTTCTCTGGTGAAGTCTCACTGGTTGGCGCTCGTGCGCACGACGGTAGCACCGTCTTCTATCCGCTGACCCATAACCTGCACCAGGACGGCATTCTGCGCACCAGCGTGGTCTTCCCGCAGGCTAACGCCAAACAGCAGAAACAGGCCGAAGCGATGCTCTCTGCCATCATGCAGGAGCTGGGCTATGTCGGCGTGATGGCGATGGAATGTTTCATCACCCCGGAAGGTCTGCTGATTAACGAACTGGCTCCACGCGTGCACAACAGCGGGCACTGGACGCAAAACGGTGCCAGCATCAGCCAGTTTGAGCTGCACCTGCGCGCCATTACCAACCTGCCGTTACCCACGCCGGTAGTGAACACTCCTTCGGTGATGGTAAATCTGATTGGTAGCGACCTGAACTATGACTGGCTGAAACTGCCGCTGGTGCATCTGCACTGGTATGACAAAGAGGTGCGTGAAGGGCGTAAGGTGGGACACCTGAACCTGAGCGACAGCGATACCGCGCGTCTTAGTGCGACGCTGGAAGCGCTTATCCCCCTGCTGCCGCCGGAATATGCCAGCGGTATTATCTGGGCGCAGTCAACGCTGAAATAAGCCATTAATGCCGGGGATTTGATTTTATCCTTCCCCGGCCCCTCCTCTGGCGCGTAAAATCCCCTCCATTGCTGTTTTTGTATTTTCAGGATCACACATGAACGATGGAACGGACTATCGCGCAATTTTGCTCGCTGGTACGCCTATAATCGATGTACGCGCCCCCGTCGAATTTCTGCAAGGCGCAATGCCGGGCGCAATCAACCTTCCCCTAATGAACGATGACGAACGTGCCGCCGTGGGTACCTGTTATAAACGTCAGGGACCCGAGGCAGCCCTCACGCTCGGCCATCAACTGGTCTGCGGCGAGACTCGCCAACAACGTATGAAGGCCTGGCTGGATGCCTGTCGTCAAAATCCTGCGGGTTATTTATGCTGCGCGCGCGGCGGTCAGCGTTCGCACATTGTGCAGCAGTGGCTGCACGAGTCCGGGATTGACTACCCGCTGATACACGGCGGCTACAAAGCCCTGCGTCAGGCGGCGATTCAGCTGACGGAAGAATTAGTGCAAAAGCCGATCGTCTTAATTGGCGGCTGTACCGGGAACGGTAAAACGCAGCTGGTGCAACAGCAGCCGAACGGCGTGGATCTCGAAGGTCTGGCGCACCATCGCGGTTCCTCGTTTGGTCGCACCGTTGAACCGCAGTTGAGTCAGGCGAGTTTTGAAAACCTGCTGGCGGTCGAAATGCTCAGAACCGACAGCCGTCAGGATCTGCGTCTGTGGGTACTGGAAGATGAAGGCCGCATGATCGGGGCTAATCATCTGCCTGAGTGCCTGCGTGAACGCATGACCCAGGCATCTATTGCAGTGGTGGACGATCCTTTTGAGCGTCGTCTGGAGCGACTGCGCGAAGAGTATTTCGTGCGGATGCACCACGATTTTACCCATGCTTATGGCGAGAGTCAGGGCTGGCAGGAGTATAGCGAGTATCTGCACCACGGCCTGTTTGCTATTCGCCGCCGTCTGGGTTTACAACGTTTTGCCGAGCTGACCGCCCTGCTCGACGTGGCTCTGCGCGAACAGCAAGCGACGGGCAGTACCGACGCCCATATGGGCTGGCTGGTACCGTTGCTCAACGAGTATTACGACCCGATGTATCGTTATCAACTGGAAAAGAAAGCCGCGAAAGTCGTCTTTCGCGGCACATGGCAGGACGTTGCCGACTGGCTTAACGCACAGTGATCAGTGTCTGTCGCGCTTATCCGCGCGTTTCGCCAGCCAGTCGCCCAGCACCTGAACGACCTGCACCAGAATAATCAGCGCCACCACGGTGACGATCATGACCTGGGTTTCATAGCGGTAATAACCAAAGCGAATCGCCAGGTCGCCTACCCCACCGCCACCAACGATTCCGGCCATCGCGGAGTAACCGATCAGACTCACCAGCGTTATCGTCAACCCACGCAGCAGACCCGCGCTCGCTTCAGGTAACAGAACGGTGCAGATGATACGCATCGGGCTGGCGCCAAAGGCTTCCGCCGCTTCAATAATGCCTTTATCGACTTCACGCAGTGCGCTGTCGACCAGACGGGCATAAAAAGCGATTGCCGCCACCGAGAGCGGGACCGACGCCGCAATCGGCCCAATGGTATTTCCGAGTAAAAACTGAGTGAGCGGCAGCAGCAGCACCAGCAGGATCACAAACGGCACCGAACGGATGATATTCACCAGCACGGAGCTGAGCAGATACACAAAACGGTTTTGCCAAAATAAATGCCGGTCGGTGACGAAAATAAGAAAACCGAGCGGCAGACCGCCAATAATCGCCAGCACCGTAGAGATACTTAGCATCTGAAAGGTTTCATTAAACGCCAGCGTCAAATCAGGCAATAAATCATCCACGAATCACCTCCACCTGTGCCGTGCGTTGACGAATATGTTCCACGGCGACATCCACCGCAGAAGGGTTATGCGGCGCGGTCAGTTGCACCACCAGAATCCCCAGCGCACGCTCGCCGATATATTCAATTTTGCCGTGCAGAATGTTCACCGCCACACCAAATTTAACCGCGACTTCTGACAACACTGGCTGTTCCGCCGAATCGCCGATGAACAGAATTTTCAGCAACTGGCCAGGCAAATGCTGGCGCAAGCGTTCGGGTAGCGTCAGATTGAGGGTATGCGACACCAGTTGCTGCGTGAAAGCGTGCTGCGGGTGAGCAAAAACGTCAAACACCTCACCGGACTCCACCACCTTGCCGCCGGACATCACCGCCACACGATCGCAAATCGATTTGATCACGTTCATCTCGTGAGTGATCAGCACGATCGTGATCTCCAGCTGTTGGTTGATCTGCTTAAGCAATGCCAGAATAGTGGCCGATGTTTCCAGATCCAGCGCAGAGGTCGGTTCATCACACAGCAGCACATCGGGGTGATTGGCAATCGCACGGGCAATACCAACGCGCTGCTTTTGCCCGCCGCTGAGCTGCACAGGAAAGCGGTTCGCCTTGTCAGACAGCCCCACCAGCGTCAGGATTTCGCTGACGCGTGGGCCAATTTTACTGCGCTCCCATCCGGCAGCCTTCAGGCTGAAAGCGACGTTTTGCGCCACGGTACGGGTATGCATCAGATTAAAATGCTGAAAAATCATCCCAATACGCTGACGGGCTTTACGTAGTTGCGCCCCTTCCAGCGCGGAAATTTCTACGCCGTTAACCTTTACGCTTCCCAGGCTTGGTCGCGTTAAGGCGTTCAGGGTGCGCAGCAGCGTGCTTTTCCCCGCGCCGCTGGTCCCGACAATGCCAAATATCTCGCCTGCGCCTATGCGCAAGCTGACGTCATCAACCGCCCGGGTTGATGGTCCACGGCCTGCGCTAAAATCCACGCAAACCTTTTCTATCTCAATCATAGCCACCTCAGAAATGCGAAAAGGGCAGTCGCCGCTGCCCCTGTTAACCTTGTGCGCAGCGATTATTGGGCTGCCGACATCCATTCCGGTTTCTGGAAGGCGCTGTAGATATTTTGCGGATCGTCGATCACCGCGCGATACGCCGGAGATTTCACCGCCGCCACAATATCTTTCGCGAACGGTTTATCCGCATCTTCACTGCGTACCGCTATGATATTTTTCAGATTTTCGTCCAGATGCTCTTGCTTGATGGCACTGGCGAGATCCAGTTTTGCCGCCACAGCAAAGTTACCGTTGACCAGCGCGCCGGTCACACCGTCCAGGGTACGTGGCAGCTGTGCCGCTTCCAGCGGTTTAAACACCAGCCCTTTCGGGTTGCTGGCGATATCGCGCTCAGAGGCTTTAGTCGGATCGATAGTGTCTTTGATGGTAATAAGGCCAATAGACTGCAGGAAACGCAGACCGCGAGCCAGATTGGTTGGATCATTGGAAAGCGTGATCACATCCCCTTTTTTTAACTCATCCAGGCTTTTGATTTTATGTGAGTAAAAACCCATCCCGGCCGTCGGGACCACAATCAGCTTGCTCAGCTTCAGTCCTTTATCAGCGGTGAATTTGTCAAAGTAGAGCGAGTGCTGGAACAAGTTGGCATCAATACTGCCGTTGGAAAGCGCCATGTTCGGCTGCACGTAGTCGCTGAATTCGCGCACCACTACCTTATAGCCTTTCTCTTTCAGCGTAGGGGCAATGGCCTGTTTCACCATATCGCCGTACGGACCAGGTGCGACGCCAAACACGATGGTATGCGGGTCACTGTTCGCATGAGCAAGTTGTAATCCACAGGCCAGTAACAGCGCTCCGGTCGCGACGCGTAAACTCTGACGCAATCCCATAATTTCTCCATTTTAACGTTGTGGTGTCATGTCTCACGCCGTTCTTGCGGCGTTGTTCTTGTTGGCCTGTTAACAGGCTGATTGTTAACATGACACAGATCACAACCTGCTGTCCTTGAAATTATTTCATGATGTTGCGGGATATGTCGTTGAATGTACGTTGAAGGTACTAATGTGTTTTTCAGCAAAGGATAGTAAAAAACCGGATAACCTTCTGGTTACCCGGTTTTGGCAGGGAAATTGACTTAGAAATCGTAACGCAGACGAACCAGGTTCATATCACCCAGATTGTCGGTGCTGGAGGTGAAGACGTGTTCGTAATCCACACGGAAACCGTAGTCCAGCTGGAAGCTGATACCCACACCATTGTCGGTACGCAGGTAGTTACGACCATTCACGTATTCAATACGGTCGCCCATAACGTAGGGTTGAACGGATTTCAGCGCATACTGACCAACCGGGAAGGTGTAACCCGCAAAGTATTCCAGACCCCAGGCATCACCGGCAAAGTAATCGTTAACAGAGACTTTTTTGGTGGTCATGAAGTTTTGATACCAACCGCCGCCCATCGAGAAGGTCCAGTTGTCCGGTTTCCAGCTCAGCGCGGTACCGACGATGTTTTGATCGTAGGTTTTGCTGGTGTCGCCACGCATTTCCGCGCGGGTGTAGTTCCACGCCGTACCCCAGGTCAGGTCATCAGTGATGTGATAATCCACACCCAGCGAGCCACCGCCTTTACGCTTGTAGCGCAGACCGTTGTTCGGGTTGTAATCATCGCTGAACAGATAAGATGCGTAGAGATCAACATCGCCAACCGTTTTCTTATACTTCAGTGATTTACGCGTACGATAGGAACCGTCATAGTCGCCATTGATACCGTTACCTGGTGCCTGACCGATCATGTCGTAGTCCCAGATATCCGTTTTCGCACCAACCACATCATAGTAAATGCTGTTCTGTTGACCGAAGGTCAGCGTACCCCAGGTCGCGCTCTTCAGACCGGTGTACAACATACGACGCGTGGTATCGTTGGCGCCGTTAGCATAGTGATTATCCCAGTTGAACATTGCCGGGAAGTTCACGCCCAGCTCGTAATAACTCACCCAACTGATGTCATCAAACAGATAGTAATCAGCGGCGAAGCGGAAACGCGTCCCGCCGTCGAAGCCATTACGTTTGTAGCCATTCTTACCATCGTCACCGGCCATATTCTGGAACTGCGGACGAATACTCCCGCCAACGGTGAAGTTAAGACGGCTCAGCGGGTTGCCCGCCTGTGGATCTTGTTTCAGGACCGTGATTTCCGCCTGGGAGGCGAACGTCGTTATTGCCACTGCTGCGCCGATCGATACCGCCAGCGCCGTTTTTTTTATAGTCATTATTTGTACCTTGATAGATAGCCTGCCAATTATTCAGCATACAAATATTAACGTTTATTAATACACTCGTGTTGTCGGGTTTTTATTGTTCTGTGCTGTTAAATATCAATGAGTTATCAATTTGTGCTACATAGATAAAAAACGCACCGATTTAAAAAACCGGTGCGTAATCATCACGAATATGAATTAACTACTGAATTGACGGAACAGCGCTTTGCCTTTTAGCAAACGTGAACCGAGCCATCCGCCGCATAACGAGAGCAACAATGCCCCACAAAGCGGCAACACGACCCACAGTCGCCAGTCTGGCTCCCACGGAAAATCAAACACTCGGGTTTGCAGCACCGCCAGTGCGGTTTCCGCACCGATGGCAGCCACCAGTCCGGCGACCATCCCGAGCATGGCGAACTCGCACCATAGCGTGGTACGCAGCAGCTTCTTACCCGCGCCCAGCGTGCGCCAGACCACCAGTTCCTGATGACGCTGACGCATTCCGACCTGGACCTGCGCTAATAGCAGCAACATACCGCAAGCGGTAACCAGCACCACCATCACCTCCAGTGCCCGGCTCACCTGCTCCAGAACCTGGCTCACCTGTTTGAGGATTGCACCAATATCCAGCAGGCTGATAGTCGGGAATTCGCGGTTAAGCTGCGTCAGCATGCCGTTGCCGTTCTCCCAGCGAAAGCTGGTTAACCAGCTTTGCGGCTGAGCGTCCAGCGCGCCGGAGGGAAAGATAAAGAAGAAGTTGGGGCGCAGGCTTTCCCAGTCCACTTTGCGCAGACTGCTAACCGTGGCGCTGAAATCCTGGGTATCGCCCATAAAGGTTACCCGATCGCCAAGCTTGACGTTCAGCCGTTTCGCCAGCCCCTCTTCCATCGAGACTTCGCCCGCTTTTGGCGGCCAGCTTCCGGCAACGATCGGGTTATGATCCGGTCGGGTATCCTGCCAGGTCAGATTAAGCTCACGGTTCAGCGCCTCATCGTGATTGCCTTCGGTCGGCTTCTCATTGATCGCCGTCAGACGCGCCCGCACAATCGGATAGAACGATTCCGGGATCACCTGATGCTCAGCCAGGAAAGCCTTGAGTGGAACCACCTGTTCGGTGGCAATGTTGATGAGAAAATAGTTCGGGCTTTCCGGCGGCATTTGCTGCTGCCAGCGGTCGAGCAGGTCGCCACGCAGTACCAGCAGCAGCGCCAGCAACATAAAGGAAAGCGAAAATGCCGACAGCTGACTGAGCGTTGACCACGGCTGGCGCAACAGCCGACTGACCGCTAAACGCAGCGGCAGCGAGGTGAGCGTCAGGCCACGCAGCACGTTGAGCAGCATCCAGCCGAGCACCCCGCACAAAAGCGCCAGCACTACCGCTCCGGCCAGCACGGCCCACAGCAGCGGGCTTCCGCCCATCAGTCCGGCGAGCAGGGCAATCACGACTATCAATACCACCGGCAAATAAAACTTCAGCGGCCAGACGTTTGCCACCACGTCACGGCGCAGTACCCGCAGTGGCTGAGTCGCCAGCAGCAAACGGTAAGGGCGTAACCCCACCAGCAGAGAAATGACCGTCATGGTGCCTAATGCCCATAGCCACGGCCAGGGACTGGCAGGCGGCAGTTCGCCGGGCAGTACCGGCTTAAGTAATACCACCAGCACGCGTTCAAACAACAGCCCGAATAACCCTCCGGTCACGCCAGACAGCACCAGCACCATCAGCCATTGACCAACAATCAGCCTGCGCAACTGTGCTCTGCCCGCGCCAAGGGTTTTCAGAATAGCCACCAGATCGTAACGACTGCGGCAGTAATGGCTCATCGCCACGGCAACCGCAGCGACCGCCAGCAGCAGGGTTAGCAGCGCCGACAGCAGCAGGAACTGTTGCGAACGCTCCAGTGATTTCCCCAGCGCCCCTTCATCCTGCTCCAGCCCATACCAGCGCTGTTCAGGCTTTAACTGCGGGAGCAGCCATTTTTCATAGGCTTCCAGTTGCTGCGGTGTCCCGCCAAATTTATAGCGCCAGGTCACCCGGCTTCCCGGCTGGACCGCCGCCGTTTTTTCGACATCCGCCATGTTCATCATCAGGCGCGGCGCTATCTGGAACGGATTAAAACCGGCGTCCGGCTCCTGTACCACTTCCCCGGCGATGCGCAGCGTGGCATCGCCAACGTCGATGGAATCACCGATTTTTAAGTTCAGCAACGCCATCAGACGCGGAGCCAGCAGCACCGAGCCTGGCTGAGGTTTCAGTCCCGGCGGATTGGTTTGCAACGTGCCATACATCGGATACACATCATCCACCGCTTTGACGTTCGCCAACTGCGGCGTATCCCGGGCAAAGGTCATAGTGGCAAAGGTCAGCTGTTCGCCCACTTTCAGGCCACGCTGTCGCGCCTCGTCAATCCACGCTTTCGGCACGGTACGCGAACTTTGTAGCGACCGATCTCCCGCCATAAACTCACGGCTTTGCTGGCTCAACCCTTTTTCCATACGATCGCTGATATTGCCCAGCGCCAGCACGCAGGCCACGGCCAGGCTCAGCGCCAGCCAGACAATCAGTAATGAAGGCGAGCGCCATTCGCGCCAGAACCAGCGTGCAATCATGCCTCCTCCTGCAACTGTCCGTTCACCAGGCGTAAACGCCGATCGCAACGCGCCGCCAGTTGAGAATCATGGGTCACCAGAATCAGGGTGGTGCCATGTTCCCGGTTCAGAGAAAACAGCAGGTCGGCGATTTTGTCTCCGGTCTGGCGGTCCAGATTGCCCGTCGGTTCATCGGCAAACAGCACGTCAGGACGACCGTTAAACGCCCGCGCCAGCGCCACGCGCTGCTGCTCCCCACCGGAAAGCTGGGCCGGAAGATGATCAAGACGTTTTCCCAGCCCCAGTTGCTCCAGCAACGTTTTTGCCCCGTCGCGACTTTTTCCGCTGTTTTCACCGCGCAACAACGCGGGCAACTCGACGTTTTCCAGCGCGTTTAGGGTCGGAATTAACATGAATGACTGGAAGACAAAACCCACGTGTCGCGCCCGCAGCTGTGCCCGGGCTTCTTCATCCATGGTGTGCAGCGCCTGCCCCACCAGGCTGACTTCACCGCTGGTGCCATCGTCCAGCCCGGCGAGGATCGCCAGCAGTGTGGATTTTCCTGAACCCGACTCGCCAATCAGCGCAATGGTCTCGGCGCGTTTGACAACCAGTTCAACTCCGGTAAGGATGGATAGCTCATGATCACCCTGACCGACGGATTTCTTAAGATGATGAACTTCAACAATGTTTTCCGCTGGCATTGGCCTTTCCTGTTCCTGGTCCTGTTAACTTTCCGCGCCGCCGCAGCGGACACGTTATTAATTCTGGGTGACAGCCTGAGCGCCGGATACCGTATGTCCGCCAGCGCCGCGTGGCCTGCGCTACTTAATGATAAATGGCAAACCAAAACGCCTGTGGTGAATGCCAGTATTAGCGGCGACACCTCGCAGCAGGGGCTGGCCCGTCTGCCTGCATTACTGAAGCAGCACCAGCCGCGCTGGGTGCTGGTCGAACTTGGCGGCAACGACGGTCTGCGCGGATTTGCGCCTGCGCAAACCGAACAAACCCTGCGCACGATTCTGCAGGATGTGAAAGCAGCAAATGCCGAACCGCTGCTGATGCAAATTCGTCTGCCGGCAAACTACGGTCGCCGTTATAATGAAAGCTTTAGCGCGATTTATCCAAAACTCGCCAAAGAGTTTGATATACCTCTGCTGCCCTTTTTTATGGAAGAGGTTTATCTGAAACCCCAGTGGATGCAGGATGATGGTATTCATCCTAACCGTGACGCCCAGCCGTTTATTGCCGACTGGATGGCGCAACATCTCACTCCTCTAGTAAATCACGACTCGTAAAACAACGGAGATCCTGACAGGTAAAGTTATGCAAAAATCGGTCTTAATAACAGGATGTTCCAGCGGAATCGGTCTGGAAAGCGCGCTTGAGCTAAAGCGCCAGGGTTTTCAAATTCTGGCAGGCTGTCGCAAACCTGACGATGTGGCGCGTATGAACAGCATGGGATTCACCGGCATATTGCTGGATCTGGATTCACCCGAGAGCGTAGATCGCGCGGCTGATGAGGTGATCGCCCTGACCGATAATCGTTTGTATGGGATCTTTAACAACGCCGGATACGGCGTATATGGCCCACTGCCCACCATCAGCCGCGAGCAGATGGAACAGCAGTTTTCCGCCAACTTCTTCGGCGCACATCAGCTTACCATGCGCCTGTTACCCGCCATGCTACCCCACGGCGAAGGACGAATTGTGATGACCTCGTCGGTAATGGGATTGATCTCAACGCCGGGGCGCGGGGCCTATGCCGCCAGCAAATATGCGCTGGAAGCCTGGTCCGACGCGCTGCGTATGGAGCTGCGCCACAGCGGGATTAAGGTCAGCCTGATTGAGCCTGGCCCTATTCGCACCCGCTTTACCGAAAACGTCAACCAGACCCAGAGCGATGCTCCCGTGGAAAACCCCGGAATTGCCGCGCGTTTTACGCTGGGGCCACAAGCGGTTGTCGCCAAAGTGCGTCATGCGTTTGAGAGCGACAAACCCAAGCTGCGTTATCCGGTTACGCTGGTGACCTGGGCAGTTATGCTACTGAAGCGCCTGTTGCCAGGCCGCATAATGGACAAAATTTTACACGGTTGAGTTGAAGCACGCGCGTCAGCCCCCATGTAACAAGAAATCGACAAAAGAGAGTAACTCCATGTCCACACAGAATATTGTTAACATTAACGAATCGAACCTCCAGCAGACCCTTGAACAGTCGATGACCACGCCGGTCCTGTTCTATTTTTGGTCTGAGCGCAGCCAGCATTGTCTGCAATTAACGCCGGTACTGGAGAGCCTTGTTGCTCAGTACAACGGTCAGTTTATTCTCGCCAAGTTAGACTGCGACGCCGAGCAGATGATCGCCTCCCAGTTTGGTCTGCGCGCGATCCCCACGGTTTATCTGTTCCAGAACGGTCAGCCGGTAGATGGATTCCAGGGCCCGCAGCCGGAAGAAGTTATTCGCGCGCTGCTGGAGAAAGTGTTGCCGAGCGAGGAAGAGCTGAAAGCGCGCCAGGCGATCGAGTTCATCGAAGCCGGCAATCACGCTGATGCGCTGCCGCTGCTGAAAGAAGCCTGGCAGATCTCCAATCAGAGCAGCGAAATTGGCCTGCTGCTGGCGGAAACGCAAATCGCCCTGAACCGTTCTGACGAAGCCGAAGCGGTACTGAAAACTATCCCGTTGCAGGATCAGGACACCCGTTATCAGGGCCTGGTGGCACAGATCGAACTGCTGAAGCAGGCGGCTGATACGCCTGAAATCCAACAGTTGCAGCAGCAGGTCGCCAGCAATCCACAGGATGCGGCGCTGGCAACTCAACTGGCCATTCAGTTACACCAGGTTGGACGTAACGAGGAATCGCTGGAATTGCTGTTCAGTCACCTGAAGAAAGATCTCACTGCAGCCGACGGTCAGGCGCGTAAAACCTTCCAGGAGATCCTTGCCGCACTGGGCACCGGCGATGCGCTGGCCTCGAAATACCGCCGCCAGCTGTACGCGCTGTTGTACTAATCCGCTGCATTTGCCTGATGGCGCTTGTGCTAATCGGGCCTACAATCTCCCCGTAGGCCCGCGCCATCCGGTACTCCATTAGGTTTTTTTCAAATGCGTCACCACCAGTTGGTGACGTGAATTATAGAACTTCCGATAGGTCAGGTAGCAGGCGATAATGGTTGACAGACTGGCGGTCGAAAGCAGCATAAACGTCACCATAATCTGATACTTAATCGCTTTTACCGGATCAATACCTGCAAAGATCAACCCGGACATCATCCCCGGTAAACTCACCAGTCCCACGGTCTTCGCTGAATCGATCGTCGGGATCAGCGAAGCGCGAATACTGTCGCGAATCAGCGGCGCGGAGGCCACTTTCGGCGTCGCACCGAGGCTGAGTTTTTCCTGAATTTGCTGCTGTTCGCTGTTAAACCGCTGCCCCAGATTGTTGTAACACAGCCCTACCGCAACCATCGCGTTGCCTGCAATCATGCCGGAAATTGGGATCACCTGCATTGGGGTAAACTCGATAGAGCCTGACAGAACCAGCACCGCCAGCGTTAACCCCGCCCCCGCCGTGATGGCGATAAATGACGAGAGAAAAG
The DNA here is from genome assembly GCF_013784065.1 of Citrobacter sp. RHBSTW-00599. Taxonomy (NCBI): domain Bacteria; kingdom Pseudomonadati; phylum Pseudomonadota; class Gammaproteobacteria; order Enterobacterales; family Enterobacteriaceae; genus Citrobacter; species Citrobacter sp. RHBSTW-00599. The sequence continues at coordinate 3,780,928 of NZ_CP056717.1, forward strand.
CTTTATCAATATATTTACTGCGCTTTTGCGCGTTATAGGCCGCGTTGAAACAGATAAATAGCACCATCAATAAGGTCAGAATGCTGTGGTTAACGCCGAAAATATATTTCAGCACATAGCCAACGATAATAAGCTGAACCACCGCCCGGCAAACGCTCCAGAGAATATCTTTTTCCAGCGCCAGTTTTTCTTTGTTGCTGATCAGTATCGCGACCACCACCAGCATCATCGCTAACGCCAGTGATTCATTGGTAATATTATGCTCGTTCATTGCTTACTTCCTGCATTTCCCCGGCGTGCGGTTGAAGGGTTATGACATTATCCGCATGATTAATTTCATCTTTGTCGTGCGTCACCCACAGCACAGCAATATTCTTATCGCGAACATAGTGGTGAATTAATTCGTTCACATTCCGTTTATTGGCTTCATCCAGCGCGCTGGTAATTTCATCAAGCAGCAGGATTTTTGGCAGAAACTGTAAATTACGAATTAACGAGACGCGTTGCTTTTCGCCGCCAGACAGCTCATTGATGTTTTTTTTGAGGATCGTTTCGGGTAGCTCAAAACGGGCCAGATCGGCAAGAAACACATCCGGATCCGGACGTTTATCGCGGATTTGCCAGGGGAAAATGAGGTTGTCGTAAACGGTGTCACCAAACAACGCGGGCGTTTGCGCACAATAAGAGACCTGCTGGCGATATGTTTCAGGCTTAAGAGTGTTTATCTCCTTGCCCTCAAAGAGAATTTCACCGGCAGTCGGGCTAATTAATGACGCCACAATCTTGAGTAACGTACTTTTACCGCAACCAGACTGGCCGGTAATCAGCTTAAATTCTCCGGCCCGGAGATCAAAACAGATGTTATTGAGAACCTGCGTCGCCCCTGCCTGCCATGCGACATTTTTTAACTGAAGCAGAATGCTGCTTTCTTCCATTACCAATCCCTTTTTTACCTCTTTCGTGCAGACAGTCTATCCCTGTAATTTATTATAGGGGAGCCCACCCTGATAAATCGGGTATAATTTGACTAATGAGGCAGTAAAGGACAACACAACAGGAGGTTTCATCAATGCTCATTTTTATTCCTATTCTCATTTTTGTCGCGCTGGTCATCGTCGGTGCTGGCGTCAAAATCGTCCCGCAGGGATATCAGTGGACGGTCGAGCGTTTTGGCCGTTACACCAAAACCCTGCAACCGGGTTTAAACCTTGTTGTACCGTTCATGGACCGCATCGGTCGTAAGATCAACATGATGGAACAGGTGCTTGATATCCCCTCTCAGGAAGTCATCTCCAAAGACAACGCCAACGTCGCGATCGATGCCGTCTGCTTTATTCAGGTGATCGACGCGCCAAAAGCGGCTTATGAGGTCAGCAACCTGGAACTGGCGATCATCAACCTGACCATGACCAATATTCGTACCGTTCTCGGCTCGATGGAACTCGATGAAATGCTCTCCCAGCGTGACAACATCAACACGCGCCTGCTGCATATCGTTGACGAGGCCACGAATCCCTGGGGCATTAAAATCACCCGTATTGAAATCCGCGATGTGCGTCCCCCAGCAGAACTTATCGACGCCATGAACGCGCAGATGAAAGCCGAACGTACCAAGCGCGCCTATATTCTTGAAGCGGAAGGGATCCGTCAGGCAGAAATCGTCAAGGCCGAAGGTGAGAAACAGTCGAAAATCCTCAAAGCGGAAGGTGAACGCCAGTCGGCATTTTTACAGGCTGAAGCGCGTGAACGTTCCGCAGAAGCCGAGGCCCGCGCGACGCAGATGGTTTCGGAGGCCATTGCCGCCGGGGATATTCAGGCCGTGAACTACTTCGTGGCGCAGAAATACACCGAAGCGCTGCAGCACATCGGTTCGTCGAATAACAGCAAAGTGGTGATGATGCCGCTGGATGCCAGCAGCCTGATGGGGTCTATTGCCGGGATCGCCGAACTGGTGAAAGACAGCGCCAGCGAACGGAAAAAATCATGATAGCGATGGTTCTGGTGCACCCACACATCTTCTGGCTCAGCCTCGGCGGTCTGCTACTCGCCGCCGAGATGCTGGGCGGTAACGGCTATCTGCTGTGGAGCGGCGTGGCGGCGGTGATTACCGGCCTGGTGGTGTGGCTTATCCCGCTTGACTGGGCGTGGCAGGGGGCGATGTTCGCCGTACTCACCCTGCTGGCGGCCTGGCTGTGGTGGAAGTGGCTGGCAAGGCGTGTACAAGATCAGAAACCCGCCGACAGCCATCTTAACCAGCGCGGGCAACAGTTGGTTGGCCGTCGATTTATTCTGGAAACCGCCCTGGTCAATGGCCGCGGACACATGCGCGTCGGCGACAGCTCATGGCCCGTCAGCGCCCGCGACGATTTGAGCGCCGGAACGCAGGTTGAAGTTATTGCCGTTGAGGGAATTACCCTGATTATTACAGCGGTATCACACTAAAAAGACAGGAAATAAGACTATGGTCAGGAAGACACCCCTTGCCTTTGCCCTTTGCTCATTATTGGTCGCCGCCCCGCAGGTATTCGCCTCTTTCGATATGGAAGACTGCAAATGGAGCGACGACAGCTGCCTGCTGAAAGGCACGCCCACCTTCAACCCGGAAAACGACAGCCGCGATAACCTGCTGCGGCTGCTGAGCCAGGAGAAATCATTTGCTCTGCCGGTGCAGTCGATGCCGGCAGACATCACCCGCTCCCGCGATTTCTATTTTGCGTATCATCCGCAGTGGGATGACATTGCCCCGCAGCCAGCCGCAGCGCAGGTATCTGCCGAAGACAGCCCCCTGTCCCGACAGATAGCCGAACTGAACATTAGCGCAGACGAAATAAACGTCAACGACGCTGAGCTTGAGAACCGTCATGTTTCGAATAATACCGCGAGCGTCAGCGCATTTTTTGCCGCACTGCTGGCCGACTCAACGTTAACGGCAAATCAGCGTCAGGCCCTGGCCCAGGCGCGCACAGGACTGTTATCCGGGGCAACCCGCGAGCAGATTGAGTCATCGCTTGCCACTCTCCCGGCAGATTCTCCAGCTCAGTCCTACAAAAGCTATCTGGCAGCGGCCGCCAGTTTTTATGCCGGTGATTATGCCAGCGCCGAACAGGATTTCGCTCAGCTAGCCAAAAGCGATCGTCCGTGGCTGGCTGAGACCGCGCAATACATGCTGATACGTGCGGCGTTGAACAAAAGCAGCCAGAACAGCGTGGGCGAGTACGGCGATTTTGATATCACAAAAATTAACCGCGAGGACGCTTCTCAGGCTCAGACGCTGGCGCAAGCCTATCTGCAACACTACCCGCAAGGCCTGTACGCCGCTTCCTCGCACGGTATGCTGCGTCGTATCAACTGGTATTTACAGGCGTGGCCGCAATTGGCGGGGTTGTATGAGCAGACGCTTCAGCAATCGGCTGACGCACAGCAACTGCGTGAGATCGTCATCGAATACGATAATGTCTACGGCATGGCGTTCTACGAACAGTCCGTGGTGGAGGCTTTCCCCGATGCGCCGCTTGTCAGCTATATCGAACTGCTGCGCGCGTTGCGCCTGAATAACAACAACAAACCAACGCTGACGCAGGCCCAGCTTGACGCCAGCAAACCGGTGTTTGAGCAGAGCCAAAAACTGCCGCTATGGCGCGATCTGCAGCTGAATCTGTGGCTGGCAACGGGCAACTACGCGGCGATTATTTCGGCAGTTACCCCAGCGCAGAAACTTCCGGCCCACGATACGCTGGCCTTCAGCGAACAGGTGCTGTACGGCGAAGCGCTGATGGGCCAGCAGAAATGGACCACGGCACGTGATTTCTGGCAGACATTGCTGAAGCTCAGCCAGGATAACGAACAGCAGCAGTATGTGCAGGCTAAGCTAGCCGCGACGCTGGTTTATAGCGGCGACGTGGCGGCAATTTTCGCCCCAGAAAGCGCAGTAACCAACCTGCGCTTTCGCTCGCAGGTGCTGAAAACCCAGGCCACGCCTGAACTACTGCGCCAGCAAGCCGTCCACGGTCCTAATAACGAAGAGCGTACCATCGCCCTGCATACGCTGCTGGTGCGGGATCTCACTGAGCATCGCTTTGACGACTGGCTGAATGACAGAAAACTGGCCAGCGCCATTACGCCGCCGGTCATTGGCGAAGCGTTTGATGACGTTAATCTGAGTATTTTCGACTGGAACGGCGACTCTGCCGAGAGCGGTTATACCTGTCGCAGCCTCAATGAAACGGTAACGGTTCTGAGCAAACAAGCACATGATGCCCACGCCCTGAACTGCTTAGGCGAATTTTTCCGCACTACGCAAACCCACGTTGATTTATGGAAAAACAGTTCCGGCAACGATGTGCTTGAATCAGCAATCTCGCGCAAGAAACCGTTCGGCCAGTTCGACAGACAAAGCTACTACCAGCAGGTGATCACATCGCCAAAAGCAGAGGTTGAAGATAAGAGCTTTGCGCTGTATCGCGCCATCATGTGCTATGCGCCGTCAGGCTCTAACGAGTGCGGCGGTGAGGAAGTAGATAAACTACAGCGTAAAGGCTGGTTCACCCAACTGAAAACGCAGTATCCGGGAAGTCCGTGGGCGCAAAAACTCAAATACTACTGGTAACTGCGCTGCTACTCGGCCAGGCGCAGGCGGCGGAAATCGTCGCCGCCCGTGAACATCCGGCCTTCTGGCTATGGTCCGGAGTGAAGGCCAGTGACGAGCTGAAAAACGCACAAACAGTCTATCTGCATCAGGGCGAAGTCTTGGTTCGTTCAGGTAACGTGGTGTTCCAGCGTCTCGGACTGCCGGTTAATCGCCTGACTTTCCCCTCTATCTGGTTGACCGTGCGCTTTACCACACTCGACGTACCGGAGGAGATTCCGGCGCGCATCATACGCTTGATGCAACGCTGGCAAGCGGCCGGGAATCACGTCATCGGCCTGCAGGTTGATTTTGACGCGGCGACCCATCAGCTTGCCGATTACGCCCACTTTCTGCAGCAGTTACGCCAACGGCTACCGACCGAGTTTGCACTTGGCGTAACCGGACTACTGGATTGGGCAAAAACGGGCGACGTCGCCACGCTGAACGCGCTGGCGGTCGATGAACTGGTGGTCCAGAGCTATCAGGGACGTCACACGGTACCAAATTATCAGGCGTATCTGCCCGCCCTCAGTCGTCTGCGCATTCCATTTAAGCTGGGGCTGGTACAAAACGGTAGCCGGGACCCGCAGGCTGAAGCGCAACTTGAGAAATCACCGTGGTACCGCGGCACGGTGGTGTTTATGCTTAATCCGCCACTTCGTTAAGCCTTCGCTTTATGGTGGCAGCAGCCGGAGAGATTATCAATAATCGGGCATTCGGCGCTGTCATCGCCAGGGCAACTCTCCGCCAGCGCCAACAAATGCAAGCGCATAGCCTGCAGCTCGCTGATATGGCGCTCAATGTCCGCCACCTTTTCTAACGTACGCTTTTTCACATCTGCGCTGTGACGCGCCGGATCGTTAAACAGGTTCACCAACTCGCCGCACTCTTCCAGGTTAAAACCAACCTGTCGTGCCTGTCGTAACAGCGTAAGCTCATTCAGATGCTGTTGGTTGTATGTGCGATAGCCATTTTCGCTACGCAGCGGCGGCGTCACTAACCCCTTTTCTTCGTAAAAGCGTATCGCTTTGCTGGTTAAACCGGTTTTTTTCGCAACATCGCTAATATTCACATTTCCCCCGCTGATCTTGTTGGTACTGAGCCACATTATAGCCCACATTGCCGTAATCCTTTACCCAAGAACCCCGCGCATTTTCCACCATCACAGCGATACACAAATCCTTTTAATTCACATTGTTATATCCGATTCAGATCACATTTCAGCATTTATTGACCACGCAAAATTGACTCAAATCAAAAGATGTATTGGTTCCGCACCTTTCATCTTGAACAAAGGGAAACAATTTTATATACAAACGCGAATGATAATGATGATCATTTACATTCAATAAAGGTTCTCTTATGTTGCCACGGATTAACCAAAGGCCATTTATTCTTTCAGCCCTGACATTATGCATGTCCGGCGCTACTTTTGCAGCGACCTCTCCAACACACGGTTCAACGTCCGACGAAGATACGGTGATCGTTACGGCTAACCGCACAGAAAGTAGTCTCTGGGATAGCCCGGCAACCATTCAGGTTATCGATCGCCAGACGCTACAAAATTCCACCAGCGTTTCTCTTGCTGATGATTTACAAGATATCCCCGGCGTCGAAGTTACCGATAACGCTCTCGCAGGTCGGAAACAAATTCGTATCCGTGGCGAAGCTTCTTCGCGGGTGCTGATTTTGATAGACGGCCAGGTCGTCAGCTACCAACGAGCCGGACAAAACTACGGAGCCGGTTTACTGATTGACGAATCCGCGCTGGAACGTATTGAAGTGGTCAAAGGCCCTTATTCTGTCCTCTACGGTTCGCAGGCGATTGGCGGCGTCGTGAACTTTATTACCAAAAAAGGCGGCGATAAGCCTCTGGGTGGTAGCGTTAAGGCTGTTTATAACTCCGCAACGGCAGGATGGGAAGAGTCAGCGGCAGCCTGGGGAAGCATCGGTAACTTTGACTACCGTATCAATGGCAGCTATTCCGACCAGGGGGATCGCGATACACCTGACGGAAGATTGCCCGACACCAACTTCCGTAATAACGGCCAGGGAGTGTGGCTTGGTTACAACCTCGATCGCCACAAAATTGGACTCTCACTCGACCGTTATAAGCTATCCACTCAAACCTGGTTTGACGATCCCGAAGGTCAGTTCGACGACTTTAGCGTCAAAATTCCTAAGCTGGAACGCGAGAAAATCGGTCTTTTCTACGACTACGCGGCCGACGGGGATTACCTGAAGAATATCCATTTTGACGCATATACCCAGACAATAGAGCGCAAATTTGAAAACCGGGTCAAAACGACCCAGATTATCCCCAGCCCGATGATTAAAGCGCTGACGGTAAGCAATCAAACCAATACCAACGACAAACAATATACCCAGGGTGTAACGCTGCAGGGCAATATCTCCCTTCCGGCTAACAACACGCTGGTGATTGGCACCCAGTATCAGCATGACAAAATAAAACAGGACACGGACGGCAGTACGCGCCAGACCGCGGCTACCGGCTTCTTTGATACGCAAACCCGTACCCTGTCATATAACGAAGCGGAACAAAGCAACACCTCACTGTTCGCGCAAAACGACTGGCGCTTTGCCGATGACTGGACGTGGACCGTGGGCGCACGCCAGTACTGGCTGTCTTCGAAACTCAATCGCAACGATACGCAAACTATCCAAAGCAGCGGCACCACCTGGCAATCCACCGGGGGAAATTCCGTTCACGATGATGAACTGGTGACCTCGACCAGCCTGCGCTATTCCGGCTTTGAAGATCTTGAACTCCGGGCTGCATACGCCCAGGGCTATGTCTTCCCCACGCTTACTCAGTTGTTCATGCAGACATCCGCCGGCGGCAGCGTTACCTACGGCAACCCAAACCTGAAGGCGGAACACTCAAATAACTATGAGTTAGGCGCGCGGTATAAAGGGAATATGTGGCTGATTGACGGCGCCATTTATTACTCCGAAGCCAAAGACTATATCGCCAGTCTGGCCTGTTCAGGCCAACCCGTTTGCAACGGCAACACCACCTCTTCCCGCGGCGGCTATTACTACTACGACAACATCGATCGTGCCAAAACCTGGGGCATGGAATTAACCGCAGAATACAACGGCTGGGCGGTTTCCCCCTACCTGAGCGGTAATCTCATTCGCCGTCAATACGAAGGCAACACCATAAAAACCTGGGATACCGGCGAACCCACGCTGACCGGGCGCGTTGGCCTGAAACATACCTGGTTGATGAATGTCGCTAACGTGACGTCCGATGTCTTTATTCGCGCGGCGTCCCGCGCCAAAGATAATACCGGCACCACGGAAATAAACTACCCAGGCTGGGCCACGCTAAACCTCGCATTCAACACTGAGTTTGGTCCGCAGGACCAGTATCAGGTCAACCTCGCGCTCAACAACCTGACCGACAAGCGTTACAGAACCGCGCATGAATCTATCCCAGACGCTGGTTTCAATGCCGCTGTTGGCTTTGCGTGGAATTTCTGACGATGAAAAAACTCATGATTGGCTTACTGAGCCTCGCCTGTGTTTTCAGCGCCCAGTCCGCTGACCGCCTGGTGGTGGCGGGCGGTTCGCTTAGCGAACTGATTTACGCCATGGGCGTCGGCAACCGGGTGGTTGGCGTCGATGAAACCACCTCGTACCCACCTGAAACTGCCGCACTCCCGCATATCGGCTACTGGAAGCAGTTAAGCAGCGAGGGCATTTTATCGCTGCACCCGGACAGCTTTATCACCTGGCAGGATGCAGGCCCTCAAATCGTTTTGGATCAGCTCCGGGCGCAGAAAGTTAACGTCGTTACATTGCCGCGCGTACCGGCCACCGTCGAGCAGATGTACGCCAACATTAGGGAGCTGGCTCAAACGCTGCGCATTCCTGAACAAGGTGAAGCACTGGTCAATCGCCTGCATCAACGTCTGGATCGTGTTCAGCACAGCGTGGCGGCGAAAAATGCGCCGGTCAAAGCCATGTTCATTCTCTCCGCTGGCGGCAGCGCGCCGCAGGTCGCCGGCAAGGGCAGCGTTGCCGATGCCATTATGACCCTTGCAGGCGCACAAAATGTCGCCACCCACGCGCAGTATAAAAGTTACAGCGCGGAGTCGCTGATCGCCGCCAACCCGGAGGTGATCGTGGTGACGTCGCAAATGGTGGATGGCGATCTGGCTCGTCTGAGCGCGATTGCCGGTATTACCCACACTGCGGCCTGGAAAAATCAGCGCATTGTGGCGGTAGACCAGGCGCTGATTCTGGGAATGGGGCCTCGCGTCGCCGATGCGGTTGAAGCCCTGCACCAGCAATTCTGGCCTCACTAACTGGATTTATAAAAAAGAATGAAAACTGAACACTCGCTGAATCTTACCGCGCATTTTGCGCTTGAGGGAAGTCAGCCCTTTAAGGATCGCCGCGCCACAATGCCATGGCGCGGGGCGCTCCCGATTGCCAAAGAGCTATTGTCACAAACCTGGCAGGATGTTATCAGCCAGCCTACCCCGCCGCGTAAACGGCTGGTGTACTTGCATATCCCTTTTTGTGCAACGCATTGTACTTTCTGTGGTTTTTATCAAAACCGGTTCGAAGAAGATCACTGCGCCCGCTACACCAACGCGCTGTTGCGCGAAATCGAGATGGAAGCCGATAGCGCATTACATCAGTCAGCCCCAATTCACGCCCTCTATTTTGGCGGCGGTACGCCTTCCGCGCTGTCAGCACGGGATCTGGGCAGAATCATCACCGCGCTGCGTGAAAAGTTACCGCTGGCACCGGACTGCGAAATTACCATTGAGGGACGAGTGCTCAATTTTGACGATGCGCGAATTGATGCCTGCCTTGACGCTGGCGCCAATCGGTTTTCGATCGGTATTCAATCTTTTAACAGCCGGATCCGCAAGAAAATGGCGCGCACCTCAGACGGCCCGACCGCAATTGCCTTTATGCAGGGGCTGGTAAAACGGGATCGTGCCGCCGTGGTATGCGATCTGTTGTTTGGTCTGCCAGGACAAGATGCAAAACTGTGGGGCGACGATCTGGCGATTGCCCGTGACATCGGCCTCGACGGCGTAGATCTTTATGCGCTGAACCTGATCCCCAATACACCGCTTGGCAAAGCAGTTGAAACCGGGCGCACAACCGTTCCCTCTCCCGCCGAACGTCGCGATCTCTATCTTCAGGGTTGCGATTTCATGGACAGCGCGGGCTGGCGCTGCATCAGCAACAGCCACTGGGCGCGTACCACGCGTGAACGCAATCTGTACAACCTGCTGATTAAACAGGGAGCGGACTGTCTGGCATTCGGCTCAGGCGCCGGGGGATCAGTCAATGGCTATTCCTGGATGGTCGAGCGCAATCTGACGACATGGCATGAATCTATCGCCGCCGGGAAAAAACCGCTAATGATGATGATGCGTACCGCCGAGCATGGTTTCCAGTGGCGACACACTCTCCAGGCGGGCATTGAAACGGCCCGCGTTCCGCTGGATGAACTGACGCCTCATGCACAAAAACTAACCCCGCTACTGACCCAATGGCATGACGCAGGACTGACGCGAGATGCCAGCACCTGCGTGCGCCTGACCAATGAAGGGCGCTTTTGGGCGAGCAATATTTTGCAGTCTCTTGATGAACTTATTCAGGCACTTAACGCGCCGCGCATTGCGGTAGAACAACCATACCAGGAGTGAATTATGAGCCATGTCTCTTTACAGGATTTTTTGAAAACTGAACCGGACGGTACGCTGGAAGCTATCGCTGCCCAGTACAACACCACGCTGCTGGAGGTGGTGAAAAACCTCCCCTCCCCGACGCTGGTTTCCGGCGATCAATTTGATACTGTCTGGGAAACCGTCAGCGAATGGGGCAAAGTCACCACCCTGGTCCATACTGCTGATGTCATTCTGGAATTCACCGGGGAATTACCTTCCGGATTCCACCGTCATGGCTACTTCAACCTGCGCGGCAAAAAAGGCATGACCGGTCATATCAAGGCAGAAAACTGTACGCATATTGCCCTGATTGAACGCAAATTTATGGGAATGGACACCGCGTCCATTCTCTTCTTTAACCAGGCGGGTAGCGCAATGTTCAAAATTTTCCTCGGTCGGGATGAACATCGACAGCTACTGGCCGAACAGGTCAGCGCCTTTCACGCGTTGTCTTCATCTTTAAAGGAACATGCCTGATGGCTCCATGGCTCATTTTTGGTGCGGGTGGTAGCGGCGTCGGCGCGAAAACGCTTGAACTCGCACTGGCGGAACAACGTCCGGTGATTGCTGTCGTTCGCAACGCACAGGTCGCTGCTGGGTTGCAGGAAAAAGGTGTGCAGGTTTTCATCGGCGACGCCTGCGATAGTCAGGTCACCGCCTGTGCCTGTCGCGCAGCGGGTCAACATGCCACGGTGATCTCCTCCATGGGCGGCGCACAGGACTATCTGGCGCACAGAACCGTCATTGATGAAGCAGAAAAAGCGGAGATCAAGCACATGATTCTGGTGACCTCACTCGGCTGCGGTGACAGTTGGCCTTTTCTTTCTTCACGCGCAAAGGCCGCATTTGGTCAGGCTGTACGGGAAAAATCGCTGGCTGAAAGCTGGCTACAAACCAGTCGACTGGACTACGCCATTCTCCGCCCCGGCGGTTTGCTGAACGGTGCAGCCACCGGCCAGGCGCAACGAATACAGGCTCAGGAGTGTCACGGCTTTGTAATGCGTGCAGATGTTGCGAAGCATATTCACGAACTGGCCACTGCGCCGGCACTCAATAACCAGATTTACAGTTTGGTTGAGCCGGGACTGAAACCCGCGTAAACCCCTCACGGCGCGGGAACTCCGCGCCGCAAAGACGTTATGGAGCGTTACGTGCTTAAGGACTCGCTTTCTTCCGTCAGCATCCTGACGGGTCTTTCTCTTTTGCTGGTTGCTCTGATGCTCTTCGGTGCCAGCCAGGGGGCGCTGAACATTAGCTTCAGCGCTCTGTTCAACGACGAATATCGTGATATCTGGTTAAACATCCGCCTGCCTCGCGTGCTGCTAGCCGTTCTGGTCGGTGCTGCGCTGGCGACGGCTGGGGTCATCATGCAGGGACTTTTCCGCAATCCGATGGCCGATCCTGGCCTGCTTGGCGTCAGCAGCGGCTCCGCGCTGATGGTCGGCATCGCGATAGTTATCCCATTTTCGTTCCCCGTAGTGCTGGTGCTGTATGAGCAGATGATTTTTGCCGTCGCAGGCAGCATGGTGGTCTGCACGATTATTTTCCTGATAAGCCAGCGTCATAACCACGGTGGAATGATGCAACTGCTGTTAGCCGGTATCGCTATCAATGCCCTGTGCGGTTCGGCTATTGGCGTACTGAGCTATGTGGGCGACGAGCAGCAGCTACGTCAACTTACATTGTGGATGATGGGAAATCTCGGCCAGGCCCAGTGGCCAACGCTGTTGGTTGCCAGCACGTTTATTCTTCCAGCCATTGTTATAACCATCTGCATGGCGGGAACGCTTAATTTACTGCAGTTGGGTGATGAAGAGGCGCATTACCTCGGCGTAAACGTCAAACGTAAGCGTCAGCAGTTACTGTTGCTCAGTTCGCTCCTGGTTGGCGCTGCGGTTTCCGTCAGCGGCGTAATTGGCTTTATTGGCCTGGTGATCCCGCATCTGATCAGAATGACGACCGGCGCCGATCATCGCTGGTTGATTCCCTGCTCTACGCTGGCCGGTGCCTGTTTACTTCTGATTGCCGACACGTTGGCCCGCACACTTGTTCAGCCAGCCGAAATGCCCGTTGGCCTGTTAACCAGCCTGATCGGTGGACCGTATTTCCTGTGGTTAATACTGCGTAGCCGGAGGGTGTCATGATCGTCGCTGAAAATCTGGTCTACCATATTCAGGGAAGACGACTGACCGACGAAGTTTCCCTGACGCTACCTGATAGAGAGATCATCGCGATTCTTGGCCCGAACGGAGCCGGGAAATCGACGCTGCTACGCCAGCTTACGGGATATCTGCAGCCCCACAGTGGGCGTTGTAGCATGTTTGGTAAGCCGCTTGACAAGTGGTCAATCACCGAGCTGGCAAAAACCCGTGCCGTGATGCGCCAGAATAGTCATATGGCCTTCCCGTTTAGCGTTCAGGAGGTCATTCGCATGGGCAGACATCCGTATCGTACGCGCAACACGGGCGATGAAACGGAGCACATCATGGCATTGTGTGATTGCCAGGCGCTGGCCACACGCGATTACCGGCATCTCTCGGGAGGAGAACAACAGCGGGTACAACTGGCGCGCCTGCTGGTTCAGCTTTGGGAGCCCGAGCCTGGGCCGAAATGGTTGTTTCTTGATGAACCCACCTCCGCGCTGGATATTCACCACCAGCAGCACCTTTTTCGTCTGCTACGTCGTCTGGTGCGTGAACGACAGTTTAACGTCTGCTGCGTCCTGCACGATCTCAACCTCGCGGCGCGCTATGCCGACCGTGTGGTATTGATGGAACGCGGCAGGATAGTTGATAACGGATATCCGCAGGATGTTCTGAAGCAACGGTCGCTGAACGCGCTGTACGGTGCCGATCTCACGGTCATAAATGAACCGGAGCATCGAACGCCGATTATCGTCCTCAATCAATAACAGACCGGGAACCCCTGACGTGGTGTTCCCGTTTTTCTCCCTTTACACCCTTTTTTCACCTTTTCTAAAAACGCCCTTGACCTTCCCCTTGCTGGAAGGTTTAACCTTTATCACAGTCAGTTAATCCTGCAAAAAAGGAGTTGGTTATGTCTCAAACAATCGATCTAACCCTGGACGGCCTGTCCTGTGGTCACTGCGTAAAACGCGTTAAAGAAAGTCTGGAACAACGTCCGGACGTTGAGCAAGCGGATGTCACCGTGACAGAAGCGCATGTTACCGGGAGCGCCAGCGCAGAAGCGCTGATTGAAACCATTAAACAAGCCGGTTACGGCGCGGAGTTAAGCCACCCAAAGGCTAAACCGCTGACGGAGTCATCAATCCCGTCGGAAGCACTGGCAGCGGTCCCTTCCGAGCTTCCGGCAGCTACGGCTGATGATGACAGCCAGCAGTTGCTGTTAAACGGCATGAGCTGCGCCAGTTGTGTGACCCGCGTACAAAATGCATTGCAAAGTGTACCGGGCGTCACGCAGGCACGGGTAAACCTGGCGGAACGCACTGCGCTGGTAATGGGCAGTGCCTCCGCCGCAGATTTAGTACAGGCGGTTGAAAAAGCGGGCTACGGCGCAGAAGCGATTGAAGATGATGCTAAGCGTCGCGAGCGTCAGCAAGAAACCGCCGTGGCAACCATGAAACGTTTTCGCTGGCAGGCAGCCGTCGCGCTGCTCCTGGGTATCCCGGTGATGGTATGGGGCATGATTGGCGACAACATGATGGTGAGCGACGACAACCGCAGCCTGTGGCTGATGATTGGTCTGGCAACGCTTGCCGTGATGGTTTTCGCGGGCGGTCACTTTTACCGCAATGCGTGGAAAAGCCTGATGAACGGCACCGCGACCATGGATACGCTGGTGGCGCTGGGTACGGGGGTGGCATGGCTCTATTCCATGAGCGTCAACCTCTGGCCGCAATGGTTCCCGATGGAAGCGCGACACCTCTATTATGAAGCCAGTGCCATGATTATCGGTCTGATTAACCTCGGACACATGCTGGAAGCGCGGGCTCGCCAACGCTCGTCTAAAGCACTGGAAAAACTGCTCGATCTGACACCGCCGACCGCGCGGGTCGTCACTGACGAAGGTGAAAAGAACGTGCCGCTGGCAGAGGTGCAGGCTGGAATGTTGCTGCGCCTGACCACCGGTGACCGCGTTCCGGTTGATGGCGAAATCACTCAGGGTGAAGCCTGGCTGGATGAGGCCATGCTGACCGGTGAGCCGATTCCACAGCAAAAAGGTGCAGGCGATAGCGTCCACGCCGGTACGGTCGTACAGGACGGTAGCGTGCTGTTCCGCGCCAGCGCTGTTGGCAGTCACACCACGCTGTCGCGCATTATTCGTATGGTGCGCCAGGCGCAAAGCAGCAAACCGGAGATTGGCAAACTGGCCGACCGCATCTCGTCGGTGTTCGTTCCGGTCGTGGTCGCCATTGCGCTGGTCAGTGCGGCTATCTGGTATTTCTTTGGACCGGCGCCGCAGATTGTCTATACGCTGGTAATCGCCACCACCGTCCTGATTATTGCCTGCCCTTGTGCGCTGGGTCTGGCAACGCCGATGTCGATTATTTCCGGCGTCGGGCGTGCCGCTGAATTTGGGGTGCTGGTACGTGATGCCGATGCGCTGCAGCGCGCCAGCACGCTCGATACCATCGTGTTTGATAAAACCGGGACGCTAACTGAAGGCAAACCACAGGTTGTCGCCATCAAAACGTTTGGCAATACCGACGAAGCGCTGGCAATTCGTCTGGCAGCGGCCCTTGAACAGGGTTCCAGCCACCCGTTAGCCAGGGCGATTCTGGACAAAGCAGGTGATGTCACGCTGCCGCAGGTCAACGGTTTCCGTACGCTGCGCGGTTTAGGCGTCAGTGGCGAAACGGAAGGTCATTCGCTGCTGCTGGGAAACCAGGCGCTGCTCAATGAACAGCAGGTAGATACCACTGAAATGGAGGCTGAAATCACCGCTCAGGCTTCCCAAGGCTCAACCCCAGTAATGTTAGCGATTGACGGTAAAGCGGCAGCGCTGTTAGCGGTACGTGATCCTCTGCGTAGCGACAGCGTGGCAGCACTCCAGCGTCTGCACCGCGCCGGGTATCGTCTGGTGATGCTCACCGGCGACAACCCAACGACCGCCAACGCCATTGCCAAAGAGGCGGGTATTGATGAGGTGATTGCTGGCGTTCTGCCGGACGGTAAAGCCGAGGCGATTAAACGTCTGCAGAGCCAGGGGCGTCAGGTTGCCATGGTCGGTGACGGTATCAACGATGCGCCTGCGCTGGCTCAGGCTGATGTAGGGATTGCCATGGGTGGCGGCAGCGATGTGGCGATTGAAACCGCCGCGATTACGCTGATGCGCCATAGCCTGATGGGCGTTGCCGATGCGCTGTCTATCTCCCGGGCAACGCTGCGCAATATGAAGCAGAACCTGCTCGGCGCGTTTATCTATAACAGCATCGGTATCCCCGTTGCCGCCGGGATTTTGTGGCCGTTCACCGGAACACTGCTCAACCCGGTCGTTGCCGGGGCGGCGATGGCGCTCTCCTCCATTACCGTGGTGAGCAACGCTAACCGACTGCTGCGCTTCAAACCTAAAGAGTAAGCCTTTACCGGATGCCGCTCTGAACGGAGCCCCAAATCATTCGCGTTGCCTCAAAGCTGCAAGTATAAAAACCCCAGGAGCATAGCCAACTATGTGACTGGGGTTTTTGCTCGCTGCCAATAAAGAGGCGGAGGGAATGATGAAGTGTATTTGCACCTTCCAGGACCACGCGCTAGCATGGAAGTCTACTTAGGGAGGCCGTATGGATCTGTTGTACCGGGTAAAATCATTTTTCACCGCGCTACGCGGCAACCACTATACCTGGCCTGCCATCGACATCTCCTTGCCCGGAAACCGCCATTTTCATCTGATTGGCAGTATTCACATGGGCAGCCGCGATATGGCGCCTCTGCCTGCCAAATTACTCAAAAAGCTCCAGCGTGCCGATGCGCTCATTGTCGAAGCCGATGTTTCCGGCGACGACGCGCCGTTTGCCAACCTTCCGACCTTTGCCGCACTGGAAGAGCGCATCAGCCCAGAGCTGCTAGATAATCTGCACAAAGTCACCGACGAGCTGGGTATTTCCCCTTCCCTGCTGTCTACACAGCCGCTGTGGCAAATCGCCATGGTCTTGCAGGCAACGCAGGCGCAGCAGTTGGGGTTGCGGGCAGAATACGGCATTGATTACCAACTTCTGAATGCGGCAAAACAGGTGCATAAACCCATAATCGAGCTGGAAGGCGCATCCAGCCAAATCGAGCTGTTGTGTCAGTTACCCGATAACGGACTGGCTCTACTGGACGATACCCTGACGCACTGGCATACCAATGCCAGACTGCTACAACAGATGATGGGCTGGTGGCTTAAAACGCCGCCACGCAATAGCGAACTCACTCTACCCAATACTTTTAGCCAGTCGCTGTATGACGTTTTGATGCATCAGCGTAATGCGGCCTGGCGCGATCGACTCAGGGCGATGCCTGCCGGGCACTATGTTGTAGCCGTTGGCGCGCTGCATTTGTATGGAGAAGGAAATTTGCCGGAGATGTTACGGTAAAAAAATGGCCAATATTACTATTGGCCCGTCAAAGAGGAATTTCATCATTATTATGATCCCGACGCTTAAAGCATCGGTGTAGTTCGATTGTCGCTCAAAGTCATCATCCTGCCAACACTATTGCGCAAGATGGTACTATTTTTTAGACAGACATCAGGCGTATGCTTGTGTCGTATTTTGTCTGGGCCAGGAAAATTGCTATGACACCCGCCGTTAAATTACTCGAAAAAAACAAAATTTCTTTCCAGATCCACACCTACGATCACGATCCGTCCGAGACGAACTTTGGTGACGAAGTGGTACGCAAGTTAGGTCTGAATGCGGACCAGGTCTACAAAACGCTACTGGTTGCCGTGAATGGCGATATGAAGCACCTGGCGGTTGCCGTTACGCCGGTAGCCGGTCAACTGGATCTCAAAAAAGTCGCCAGGGCGTTGGGAGCCAAAAAGGTCGATATGGCCGATCCGATGATCGCGCAGCGAACCACCGGGTATCTGGTAGGCGGCATCAGCCCGCTGGGGCAGAAAAAAAGATTGCCGACGCTCATCGACGCTCCCGCCCAGACGTTTGACACCATTTATGTGTCCGGCGGCAAACGCGGGCTGGATATTGAACTGGCAGCGGGCGATTTGGCGAAAATTCTGGATGCGAAATTCGCCGATATCGCACGCCGTGATTAATTGTCTTTTGCCCGGTGATACGGCGATTGAGCCTACTGCGATTACAGGGCGTGATTGGTGAAGACAGTTTGGACTCGGCCAGCGCGCAAGAACCGGAGCGTAGATGTAATAAGTAGGATTATTGGGCCGCCATGAAGGGCGGCCCGGAGGAGCGGATAAAATGATGCCCCAAATTGCCCTGTTACTGCCAGCTTACCTCGCCCTTCGGCTCATACGCACCAGCATCGAGCGGTGAGTTCTTCTGCACGTACTCTTTCAGCACTTCCGCATCAATAAACCCGGTATTTACATAGCCAGGCTTGTTATCAATTCGCGGATAGCCATCGCCGCCGGTGGCATTGAAGCTCAGCGTTGCCATGCGATAGGTTTTGGCTGGATCAACGGGTTCGCCTTTAATTTTCAAATCGTTAAGCTTGCCGTCTTTCGCCACGAAGCTGACATTGGCAAACTGCGGATAGGCCCCGGAATCCGGCTTCATTTGCGCCACGGCGGTCAGATAGTCAATCACCTCTTTCCCGCTCATGTCGGCGTACACCACGATGTTACCGAACGGCTGCACCTTCAGCACGCTCTTATAGGTAATATCACCGCCTTCGATGGAGTCACGGATACCGCCGCCGCTCATCACGCCAAAATCAGCGCTGGTTCGCGCCATTTGCGCAGCCAGCAGTAAATGCCCCATGTTGGTCTGCACGAAACGGACTTTGCTACGGTCGCCTTCGAGGCGCGCATTGACGCTACCAATTTTCACGTCGAGCTGCGCTTTACCTTTATTCTGGAACGGCGTCAGCAGAGAAAGCATTTGCTGATTTTCTGCAATTTCCGGGGTGTAGAGTACGCGCTCACTTTTACCGTTGTCCCAGGTCACTTTTTTCTTAAGGTTGACGGGGATGAGCTGGTAGTTAACCATTTTCATTTCGCCATTGCGGAACTCAAAGTCCGCCCGCCCCACGTATTTCCCCCACTCATGCGCCTGCACAATCCAGATCCCGTTTTGCTTGTCTGGCGCACACGGCGTACCCGGCACGTAATCAACCTGCTTCTTGTTTTCCGCGGCCATACATACCGGATCCTGCGAGTGACCACCCACAATCATTGCCAGCGATCCCGCCGGCAGGCTGCGCGCCATTTCTACGTCGCCAGGTGCGTTCGAGCCGTGATTGCCATTGTCATAATGTCCCATATGGGTGGTCGCAATAATGATGTCCGGCTTTTCCCCCATATTCAGTTCCTGGATAACCAGTTTGGCTTCATCAGCAGGTTTACGGAACTCAATATCGGTAAAGAACTCTGGGTTGCCAATTTTCGCCGTATCGTCAGTGGTTAAACCGAGTACGGCAATTTTTAAATCCTGGCGCTTAAAGATGGCCCACGGCTTAAACAAACGCTCGCCGGTGCTTTTCTGATAGATATTGGCCGAGAGAAACGGGAATTTGGACCATTTTTCCTGCTGGCGCAATACGCTAAGCGGATTATCAAACTCGTGGTTTCCGACCGCCATCGCATCATAGCCAATCAGGTTCATTCCGCGAAAATCAGGTTCCGCATCCTGCAGATCAGACTCCGGTACGCCGGTATTAATGTCGCCACCGGAAAGCAGCAGTACACTGCCTCCTTCCTCAGCCACCTCTTTACGAATACCGTCCACCAGCGTTTTTTGTGCCGCCAGCCCGTATTCACCGTATTCGCTGCGCCAGAAGTGACCGTGATGATCGTTGGTATGCAGAATGGTAATTTTGTAGGTTTTATCTTTTTCGTACGCCTGTGCAGGTTGACCTGCCAGCGCAAATGCGGCTAATAACGCCAGCGCCACGCCCCGTTTTAAAAACTTCATATTTCACTCCCTGACTCAATATCAACCGCCATACCCGTTATCCTTCAAATTACATGTGCGTTGGCTGCGCTCACTTCCCCCTGTTGCTTATGCAATAAGCTCCTGGGACTCTCGCGTTTGCCGCCTGCCTGTAAGTCGAATTAGTTCGGGCATAAAATTACAGCTACTGAAAATAATAGCCGAAAATGTTTTCAGAAATGAGACTTCCTTCAAACACCTTCCGCAGGTATGTTAGTCAGGTAATAATAACAAATTAGATTACCCTCATAATCGCAACCCAAACAGAAGTGACTTTCTATGGCAATAAGTGAACCAACCCAGCCAGTGGCTGGCGCGTCAGCGTCGGTTGCTAAAGCACGCACCTCATTTGGCATTTTAGGGGCAATCAGCCTCTCCCATCTGCTAAACGATATGATCCAGTCGCTGATCCTGGCGATTTATCCGCTATTGCAGTCAGAGTTCTCGCTGACGTTTATGCAGATAGGGATGATTACCCTGACCTTCCAGCTTGCTTCCTCACTGCTGCAACCGGTTGTGGGTTACTGGACGGATAAATACCCAATGCCGTGGTCGCTGCCCATTGGGATGTGCTTCACGCTGAGTGGGCTTGTTTTGCTGGCCATGGCCGGCAGTTTCCATATGGTCCTGCTCGCCGCGGCGCTGGTTGGTACCGGCTCTTCGGTATTTCACCCGGAATCATCCCGCGTGGCGCGAATGGCCTCCGGCGGTCGTCACGGTCTTGCCCAGTCAATTTTCCAGGTTGGCGGCAACTTCGGTAGCTCTCTGGGACCGTTACTGGCGGCTGTCATCATCGCGCCATATGGTAAGGGTAATGTGGCCTGGTTTGTGCTGGCTGCGTTATTAGCGATTGTCGTTCTGGCGCAAATCAGCCGTTGGTATGCTGCGCAGCACCGGATGAGTAAAGGAAAACCGAAAGTCGCCATCGTGAATCCGTTACCACGGAATAAAGTGGTACTGGCGGTAAGCATCCTGCTGGTGCTGATTTTCTCCAAATACTTCTATATGGCGAGCATCAGCAGCTATTACACCTTTTATCTGATGCAAAAATTCGGATTATCGGTACAAAATGCCCAGTTTCACTTGTTTGCCTTCCTGTTTGCCGTCGCAGCCGGGACGGTGATTGGTGGACCATTGGGCGATAAAATTGGCAGAAAATATGTTATTTGGGGCTCTATCCTCGGCGTAGCACCCTTTACCCTCTTTTTACCCTACGCAACGCTGGAATGGACCGGGATTTTAACCGTGATCATTGGTTTTATCCTCGCATCGGCGTTTTCTGCCATTCTGGTCTACGCGCAGGAGCTGCTTCCTGGCCGTATCGGCATGGTTTCTGGGCTATTTTTCGGTTTTGCCTTCGGCATGGGCGGCTTGGGAGCCGCGGTGTTAGGGCTGATTGCCGACCATACCAGCATCGATTTGGTCTACAAAATATGTGCTTTCCTGCCACTACTGGGGATACTGACCATATTCTTACCTGATAACCGACATAAAGCGTGATTTCCTGACGGCCAAAAGTAAATTTTGGCCGTCAGACTTACAGTAGCCATCAGCCTTTGCCTCTCACATACCGCTGTACTTTTCCGATCCGTGCTTTTTTACGTCTAAAATCCTATTTTCATCAAAATTCAATAATTATTCACAAACAAAAACATCAAAATTGTCATAAACTATTACTCGTCGTTTGAGTTTTCAGGATTATCACAGCAACCAAAGGAGACGGAATGCATCACGCCACCCCGCTTATCACCACCATTGTCGGCGGCCTTGTGCTCGCTTTTATATTAGGCATGATTGCCAATAAACTACGTATTTCTCCTCTGGTGGGATATCTGTTAGCGGGCGTTCTGGCCGGTCCATTTACACCTGGTTTTGTTGCTGATACCAAGTTAGCGCCTGAACTGGCCGAGCTTGGCGTAATCCTGCTGATGTTCGGCGTGGGGCTGCACTTTTCGCTGAAGGATTTGATGGCGGTAAAGTCTATCGCCATTCCCGGCGCGATTGCCCAGATAGCGGTGGCAACGCTGCTGGGCATGGCGCTTTCAG
Source organism: Citrobacter sp. RHBSTW-00599 (assembly GCF_013784065.1). Lineage (NCBI taxonomy): Bacteria > Pseudomonadati > Pseudomonadota > Gammaproteobacteria > Enterobacterales > Enterobacteriaceae > Citrobacter > Citrobacter sp. RHBSTW-00599. The sequence goes on from NZ_CP056717.1 coordinate 3,802,409, forward strand.
CGGTGATGGGCTGGTCGCTGATGGTAGGGATCGTGTTTGGTCTGTGTCTTTCAACCGCCAGTACCGTGGTGCTATTGCGTGCGCTTGAAGAAAGGCAGCTCATTGACAGTCAGCGCGGGCAAATCGCCATTGGCTGGCTGATTGTCGAAGACCTGATGATGGTGCTGACGCTGGTTCTCCTGCCAGCCGTCGCTGGAATGCTGGAAAAAGAAGATGTCGGCTTTGCCTCGCTGGCCGTAGATATGGGCATTACCATCGGTAAGGTGGTGGCATTTATCGCAATTATGATGCTGGTCGGTCGTCGCCTGGTACCGTGGATTATGGCCCGTAGCGCCGCAACCGGCTCACGCGAACTGTTTACCCTGTCAGTCCTCGCCCTCGCATTAGGTATCGCATTTGGCGCAGTGGAGCTGTTCGATGTCTCCTTTGCACTGGGGGCATTCTTCGCCGGCATGGTGCTGAACGAATCTGAACTGAGTCACCGTGCGGCGCATGACACCCTACCGCTGCGCGATGCGTTCGCCGTACTGTTCTTTGTTTCCGTCGGGATGCTCTTTGATCCCATGATTCTGATTCAGCAACCGCTGGCGGTGCTGGGCACGCTGGCGATTATCATCTTTGGTAAATCCCTTGCCGCCTATTTCCTGGTGCGCCTGTTTGGTCACTCCCAACGCACAGCGCTCACCATTGCCACCAGCCTGGCGCAGATTGGTGAATTTGCCTTTATCCTGGCGGGTCTGGGCATGGCGTTAAACCTGCTGCCGCAGGCCGGACAGAATCTGGTGCTGGCGGGGGCGATCCTGTCTATCATGCTTAACCCGGTGCTGTTCGCGGTGTTAGAAAAATATCTCGCCAAAACAGAAACGCTGGAAGAACAGACGCTGGAAGAGGCTATTGAAGAAGAGAAGCAAATTCCGGTGGATATCTGCAATCACGCCCTGCTGGTTGGCTTTGGGCGCGTCGGTAGCCTGCTGGGCGAGAAATTGATGGCTGCGGGGATCCCGCTGGTAGTTATCGAAACCTCACGCACCCGAGTGGATGAACTGCGCGAGCGCGGGATCCGCGCGGTGCTGGGAAATGCCGCCAACGAAGAAATTATGAATCTGGCGCATCTGGATTGCGCACGCTGGCTACTGCTGACCATTCCCAATGGCTATGAAGCAGGTGAAATTGTCGCTTCAGCACGCGAGAAGTGCCCGTCGATTGAAATTATCGCGCGCGCGCATTATGACGACGAGGTGGAATACATTACCGAACGCGGCGCCAATCAGGTCGTCATGGGTGAGCGTGAAATCGCCCGTACCATGCTGGAACTGATTGAAACGCCGCCTGCTGGTGAGGTGGTCGTTACAGGCTGATGTCGTTGCCGGATGACGCTATCGCTTATCCGGCATGTGCATGATTTAACGATCCCAGTACGACTCTTCGAGACTATCTTCGCGTTCCGGCAAACCGCGCGTCAGGCGCGGGGAATGCTGGTTCAGCACCTGATAACTCACGCGATTCGCATATTTACACACCTGGGCTAACGACGAATAGGTCAGCCAGGTGAACTTGTGCTTGCTGGAGTTAGGCACGTTGCTGCGGTGATAGCTGTTAGCGGTAATATCATGCAGCAATGCCGCCAGCGCGCCGTCGCCAGCGCCGTTGGTATTCATGATCTTCTCTGGACCGCCCATATACGGTGCGATGTGCGAATACACACGCAGCGGATTGGTACAATCTTTATGGCGCATGGCGCGGCTAAACTCGTACTGGTTGAATTCGGCAATGGCCCCAGGCAGCAGCGGATGCTGGGTTTTACGTTTGACTTCTTCTTCCGTAAAGCCCGCCATATAAAGACCCGCCGGACCCGCTGTGCACAGCACCAGATCCACCCAATCCAGCGCCTTGTCGGACGCCAGCAGCGGATCGTTTTCGCCGGTCAGCGCTTCGGCCTCTTCTTCATTCATCGCCAGAATTGAGACATGCTCTTTCAGGAATGCCTGCCACCACTGCGGATTATCGGCAATGACAAATTTGGTGCCCAGCGTCAGTACCACCGGTACATTGTGTTTTTTAGCAAATTCGATCGCCTTCATGGTCGCTTCCGGCATTGGCTCACCCGGCTCGCAGCGCACCAGATAGGACGTTAGCACCAGCGCGGACGCTCCGGCAATCACCGATTCAGGGATGCTATCCGCCCGTAGCTTGTTCATATGCCCTGGGCTGATTGCAAAGGTACGCTCACCGGACTCGCCAATCAGCGTAAAGCAGCGACCAATCGGTCCATCTACGCCCTGCAGGTAGTTCAGATCGGTACGACTGGAGGTATTGCATAAATAGCGGTACGCATAGCTGCCAATCTCGATATTGCTGCACATCACACCCAGCAGCACCGAGCGGTCATCCGCCAGCACGGAGTAGTTGTGCATCGTATTACCGATAGTACCGCCCGCAAACTGATGGGTGATCAAATTTTCACGCACCAGTTCCTGGTAGAGCGCTTCAGCGACATCATCTGCAATCACCAGAGAGTGCCCGGCACTTAATCCATAACGTTTTACAAAGTTATCATCAACTTTGGCTTCAATATCCACCAGCGTCTGGTCAATACCCACCACCCAGGCTGCGCTGGTTTCATTTTCTGGCTGAATTTGTTGCAGCAACGGATCGCGCGCGCTGACGGGGAAATAGTGTTTGGATTTACGTTTACCGGGAAATTTCATGGTCGATTTTACGGGTGGTTAGCTGAGCGATGCATGGTAGCACATTCCCCGCTGCGCATGCGATGCGGCGCTGAGTTTCAATATCGGACGGTGAGATCGCAGTTTATCCGGGATGAATTTCTACAATAACTCACCTTCACAAGGAGCGCTTTATGAAGCCGGAAAACAAGATCCCCGTACTCGACAACATTTCGGATGAAATGAAAAGTGTGGTGAATTTTCATCGCGAAGATTTGCCGCCGTGGCCCGCTGCCGATGACTTTGTGGCCCAGCGTAAACACTACATTCATGAACGGCAGTTGTGGAATGCCGATGCCCCACAGATGAATACCCGAGAATGCGTTATTTCCACCGCATTCGGCCCCGTTGCCACACGAATTTACGCTCCGCTGCCCCATAGCCAGGCGACGCTATATTACCTGCACGGCGGCGGTTTTATTCTCGGTAATCTGGATACCCACGATCGCATTATGCGTTTACTGGCGCGCTATACGCAGTGCACGATCATTGGCATCGACTATTCGCTTGCGCCAGAGGCCCGCTACCCGCAAGCCATCGAAGAGATTGTCGCCGTCTGTCAGTACTTTTATCAGCACGCTGGCGATTATTCCCTTAATGTGAATCATATTGGTTTTGCGGGCGATTCCGCCGGGGCCATGCTGGCGCTTGCCAGCGCGTTGTGGTTGCGGGATAAACAAATTGCCTGCGGCAAGGTGGCTGGCGTGCTGTTGTGGTATGGGCTTTACGGCCTGCAGGATTCACTGAGCCGACGGCTAATGGGCGGCGCCTGGGATGGTTTAACCCGCGAGGATCTGCAGATGTACGAAAACGCGTACCTGCGTAGCGCCGACGATCGCGAATCACCATACTATTGCCTGTTTAATAACGACCTGACGCGCGACGTACCGCCGTGTTTTATCGCCGGTGCGGAGTTTGATCCGCTGATTGACGATAGCCGCTTATTATTCCAGACGCTACAGGCGCATCAGCAGCCCTGCCAGTACAAAATGTACCCCGGTACGTTGCACGCCTTCCTGCACTATTCGCGGATGATGAAAACCGCCGACGATGCGTTACGGGAGGGCGCGCGTTACTTCAGAGCGCAGCTTTAACGGTAGGCTGCGGTCAGTTTAACCATCATTTCGATATGTTCCGGTGTGGCATTCAGCGCCGGAATATACTCATATTGCTTACCGCCTGCCTCAAGGAAAATCTCCCGGTTTTGCACCGCTATCTCTTCCAGCGTTTCGAGACAATCAGCCGCGAAGCCCGGACACATGACCTGGATATGTCGGGTCCCTTTCTCCGCCAGCATTTTTAACGTTTCATCGGTATATGGCGTCAACCACGGTTCACGGCCAAAACGAGACTGGAAGGTCATCATCACTTTTTCCGGCGGCAAGCCAAGCGCAGAAACCAGCTCACGAGTCGTATCGCGACAGCGCTGCGGGTAGTCATCGCCTTCATCGGCGTAGCGCTGCGGAATGCCGTGGTAGGAAAGCAGCAGCAAATCGGGTTCACCATGTTGAGCAAATGAATCACGGGCGCTCTTGGCCAGCGCATCAATGTAGCTGCTGTCATCGGCGTAATCACGAATAAATGAGATGCCAGGAATACTGCGTTTACGCGCTAAGATTCGCGCCAGTTCGTCCCAGACCGCCGCCACGGTAGAACAGGAATATTGCGGGTACAGCGGTAACACCACCATGTGTTCAACTCCGCTTGCCAGCAGTTCATCGACCGCGCTTTCAAGCGACGGTGAACCGTAGCTCATCCCCAGCGCGACAGGCGTATTTGGCAGACGTTGTGCCAGCGCCTGCTGCTGCGCCTTGCTGTAGACCATCAGCGGGGAACCGTCTTCCATCCAGATTGACTGGTACAGCTTTGCCACGCGTGGCGCACGCAGCGGCAAAATCACACCACGCAGCAGCGGCCACCACAGCGCAGGTGACGTATCGACTACGCGTTGATCGCTTAAAAACTGGCGCAGGTAGCGCTTAACGGCTTCGGGGGTTGGGGCATCGGGAGTGCCGAGGTTTGCCAGCAGGATACCGGTTTTCGTCTGACGCATTACCGCCTCTTATCGATTCAAATTGTTGATAATTGTAGCGGAAAAGCGATAAAGAAGAACTAATTGCTGTGAAAGGTAAGACGAGAATTTGCCTGATGGCGCTGCGCTTATCAGGCCTAAATAAAATCGTAGGCCGGATAAGGTGTTTACACCGCCATCCGGCATTGACTGCGCTAAAACTTAACCGAGGATTTTTTCCAGCGCTGCGCGAACGTCAGCCACAGCCTGGGTGCCATCAACTTTCGCGTATTTGGTGTTACCCGCCTGCGCTTCTTTCGAGTAGTAGCCGATCAGCGGAGCGGTCATCTGATGGTATTCCACCAGGCGCTTACGTACGGTCTCTTCCTGATCGTCTTTACGGGTGGTCAGCTCTTCGCCGGTCACGTCGTCTTTTCCTTCAACCTTAGGCGGGTTGAATTTGATGTGGTAAACGCGGCCAGAAGCAGCGTGTACGCGACGACCCACGATACGGTCAACGATCAGCTCGTCCGGAACGTCGAATTCAAGAACGTAGTCCACGTTGATGCCTGCTTCTTTCATGGCATCAGCCTGCGGAATAGTACGCGGGAAGCCATCAAGCAGGAAACCATTACGGCAGTCTTCCTGAGCAATACGCTCTTTTACCAGCGCGATCACCAGCTCATCAGTCACCAGCTTACCGGCGTCCATGATGTCTTTCGCTTGTTTGCCCAGCTCGGAGCCAGATTTCACGGCAGCACGCAGCATATCACCGGTGGAGATTTGCGGAATACCATACTTCTCCATGATGAACTGAGCCTGAGTTCCTTTACCCGCGCCCGGAGCGCCAAGCAGAATGATACGCATTACGAAAATCCCCTTAAAGGTTGTCGATATTTTTTAAAAAGCGCTAAACGATACCACCATCACGCAATTGGCTCAAGGAAGACGCCCGACGCTGAAACGGTTAACGGTGGGAAAATTAAAAATGAGGAGAGAAAATGCCGGATCGCGGTGTAAACACCGTATCCGGCCAGGGATCGACGAGATGGTGTAAGCCGGACACGCGTTAGCATCATCCGGCATTACCTTACGGCTATCAGGACACCAGCAACTGGTTCATACGACGAATGAACTGGTTCGGATCTTCCAGCGTGCCGCGTTCAGCAAACAGCGCCTGATCCAGCAGCAGTTCAACCCACTCTTTGAACTGCGCTTCGTCCTGGGTATCCGCCGTGCGTTTGACCAGCACGTGATCCGGGTTGAGTTCAAAGATATATTTCACTTCCGGTACGGCCTGGCCGGCAGCAGCGAACAGTTTCGCCATCTGGGTGCTCATTTCGTCCGCATCGGTGGTAACGATGGCCGGCGTGTCGGTCAGACGGTGAGTCAGACGCACTTCTTTTACGCGATCGCCCAGCAGGGTTTTCACGCGCTCAACGAACGGCGTCAGCGCTTTTTCCGCTTCTTTTGCCGATTCGTCAACGTCATCCGCCAGCTTGTCGATGGACTCGTCAGCTTTGGCTACGGACTGGAATGCCTTACCGTCGAACTCGGTCAGGTAGTTCATCATCCACTCATCGATACGGTCAGAAAGCAGCAGCACTTCGATGCCTTTCTTACGCAACAGTTCCAGGTGCGGGCTGCTCTTCGCCGCCGCATAGCTGTCTGCGGTGATGTAGTAGATTTTCTCCTGCCCTTCTTTCATACGCGACACGTAGTCTTCCAGCGACACGGTTTGTGCGGAGGAGTCAGTGTGCGTGGACGCGAAGCGCATCAGCTTAGCGATCGTTTCCTGGTTAGCGTTGTCTTCCGCCGGGCCTTCTTTCAGCACCAGGCCGAACTGTTTCCAGAAGGTCTGGTATTTTTCTGCGTCGTCTTTCGCCAGTTTTTCCAGCATCTGCAGTACGCGTTTGGTCAGCGCGCTACGCAGGTTACGGGTGACGGTGCTGTCCTGCAGGATCTCACGAGAAACGTTCAGCGGCAGATCGTTAGAATCTATCAGGCCACGCACAAAGCGCAGGTAATTCGGCATAAACTGCTCGGCGTCGTCCATAATGAACACGCGCTGAACGTACAGTTTCAGACCATGTTTGTGATCGCGGTTCCACATATCCCACGGAGCCTGAGACGGGATGTACAGCAGGCTGGTGTACTCCTGCTTACCTTCCACACGGTTATGACTCCAGGTCAGCGGATCAGTGAAGTCGTGCGCGATATGTTTGTAGAATTCGTTGTACTCGTCGTCTTTGATTTCCGATTTGTTACGGGTCCACAGCGCCTGCGCCTTGTTGATCTTTTCCCAGGAAACCACGGTCTCGCCGTCTTTCTCTTCAGATTTCTCGATCTCTACCGGCAGCGCGATATGGTCGGAATATTTGCTGATGATGGAACGTACGCGCCAGTCATCAAGGAACTCGTCTTCGCCTTCGCGCAGATGCAGCGTGATTTCGGTGCCGCGATCGTCTTTGGTGATGTCGGCAACGGTGTACTCACCTTCACCCGCAGATTCCCAGAACACACCATTTTCCGGTTTATCGCCCGCTGCGCGGGTACGCACGGTGACTTTATCCGCCACGATGAACGCAGAGTAGAAGCCAACCCCGAACTGGCCGATCAACTGGCTGTCTTTCGCCTGATCGGACCCCATGGATTCAAGGAAAGATTTAGTGCCGGATTTCGCAATGGTCCCTAGATGATCGATAATGTCATCACGGTTCATCCCCACGCCGTTATCGGCAATGGTCAACGTACGCTTATCTTTATCGAAGGAAACACGCACACGCAGCTCACCGTCACCTTCATACAGGTCCGGGTTAGACAGTGCGCGAAAACGCAGCTTGTCTGCCGCATCCGAGGCGTTAGAGATAAGCTCACGCAGGAAGATTTCTTTATTGGAATACAGAGAATGGATCATCAGGTGCAGAAGCTGTTTTACTTCTGACTGAAAACCACGAGTTTCTTGTCCTTTCATGTAGGTCTACCTCAACAATGCCATTTTCAATGGTAAAAACAGGTTGAGGGTGAAATGGGGACAAGCGGGAAGGATTTCAAGCGGAAGCCGCCGTCGCGGCCTCCGTTTGTTCAGAATTTAATCTTGTGTCGTCCTGCCAGAGAGTGCGACAGCGTGGTGCCATCGACCATTTCCAGCTCGCCACCAACCGGAACGCCATGGGCGATACGGCTGGCTTCAACGTCATATTGCATGCAAAGCTCAGCAATATAGTTGGCGGTCGCCTCTCCTTCGACCGTGGGATTGGTCGCCAGGATCAGTTCGCTGATTTGCTCAGATGCCAGCCGCTGCTCAAGACGATCCAGCCCGATATCATCAGGACCAATACCGTCCAGCGGCGACAGGTGTCCCATCAGCACGAAGTAACGTCCGGAAAATTGCCCGGTTTGCTCAATGGCGTAGATGTCCGCCGGACTCTCCACCACGCAAATCTGACCGTTTTCCTGGCGACGCGGGTTCGAACAGATGTTGCAGACGTCTTGTTCTGTGAATGTGCGGCAATCGGCACAGTGGCCGATTTCCGACATCGCCTTCGTTAACGCCTGCGCCAGACGCATCCCGCCGCTGCGATCGCGCTGAAGCAGCGTGAACGCCATGCGCTGCGCAGACTTCGGGCCAACGCCCGGAAGACAGCGCAGAGCTTCCATAAGCTGAGTTAACAGCGGGCTGGTTTGCATCAGAACGGCATCTTAAAGCCAGGCGGCAGCTGCATTCCGGAGGAAACAGAGGCCATCTTCTCTTTCTGCGTCTCTTCAATACGGCGCGCGGCGTCGTTGAATGCCGCAGCAACCAAGTCTTCCAGCATCTCTTTGTCGTCTTCCAGCAGGCTTGGATCGATCTCCACACGACGGCAGTTATGCGCGCCGTTGATGGTTACTTTTACCAGACCCGCGCCAGATTCGCCGGTCACTTCCAGCTTGGCGACTTCTTCCTGCATCTGCTGCATTTTTTCTTGCATCTGCTGGGCCTGTTTCATCAGGTTACCCAGACCGCCTTTACCAAACATAGGCTTCTCTCTCAATCACGTTAAGGGATGACGACCGTCAAACCGTAATGGCTGACGATCAAATGGGGCGAATACTCTCTTCGTCCAGGTCCGCATCGAAAAAACGACGCAGCGTCTGAATGTTATTATCCGCAATAATCGACTCACGCGCCTGCGCGAGTTTCTCTTCATAAATGGCCTGACGCCACTCCAGCGGCGTGCGCACCGCTGGATTATCATCTTCAACGATGGTCAATTCAACCGTTGACCCTGTTAAGGAACTCAATGCTTCGGCCAGTTTTTGCTGCGCGCCGCTGGAGTTAAGGTGTCGCTGCGTGGAACGCAGGTGCAGGCAAACCACGTTGCCATTCTCTTCTTTCCAGGCATTAAGCGCCACCTGCTCCACCAGTTTAGGCAGCGAGAGCTGGCTTACCTGTGCGGCCCACGGGTCGCGTTCGATGGCCTCAGCCGCCAGCTTTGCCGCCAGTTCTGGCGTTTTTTCATGCTCAAGCGCTTTTTTCAGCGCTTTCGGCGTAGCGACGACTTCTTTGACTTCTGCAACAGGATTGGTCGCTTTCCAGCGATACGCTTCTTTCTTCGCTGGCGCTTTTTCCAGCGCAGAGACAGTTGGGCGCGCCTGAACACGTTCCGACACCGAAGCCAGTCTTTCCAGCGCAGCATTATTCACCGGCCGCGCGCGGGAAGCGGCTGCCGGTTCACTCTTTTTTGGTTTGGTTGCTCCCTGAGCGCGTTGCAGCTGGCTGCGTGCCGCCAGCACCTGGCTGGTAGCATCGGAGAGCGGCACATTCTGTTGCTGTTGCGCTGCCGCAGGCTGCTGCGGCACCTGCGTCGGGTTCATCACCGCAGTGGGTGCGACCGGGGCAAAAGACTGTCGCGGGGCTTCAGGTTCCGGGAGCGGCATGCGCGGATGAAAAGCCAGCGCACGTAGCAGCGTCATTTCAACGCCCATTCGCCTGTCCGGCGCATACGGCAGTTCTTTGCGCCCGATTAACAGGGTCTGGTAGTAAAGCTGCACATCGGTTGGCGGGACGATTCGCGCCAGTTCGCGCATACGCTGTTCAATAGCGGCCATATCGCTGCCGAGCGCGGCAGGTGAAAGCTGAACCATGGCAATACGATGCAGCAGAGCCGACATCTCAACCAGTAGCGCTTCCCATTCAATACCGCGCGCGGCGGCATCGTTCACCAGCGTCATAACGCGTTCGCCGTCCGCAGCCACAACCGCTTCAACCAGCGAAAGCGCCTGGTCGTCGTCCAGCGTGCCGAGCATGGTGCTGACCGCGTCGGTCGAGACCTGACCATCGCCGCTGGCGATCGCTTGATCGGTCAGGCTCAGCGCATCGCGCAGGCTGCCGTCCGCGGCGCGAGCCAGCAGTTGCAACGCACGTGGCTCATGGGCGATATGCTCTTCTTTGAGGATATGCTCAAGCTGATGGCGAATCTGTTCGACATCCAACGCTTTAAGATGGAATTGCAGACAGCGCGACAGGATAGTCACCGGCAGCTTCTGCGGATCGGTGGTCGCCAGCAGGAACTTAACGTGTGCGGGCGGCTCTTCGAGCGTTTTCAGCAAGGCGTTAAAACTGTGGCGCGACAGCATGTGCACTTCGTCAATCAAATAGACCTTAAAGCGACCGCGCGCTGGCGCGTACTGGACGTTATCCAGCAGGTCACGGGTGTCTTCGACTTTGGTGCGTGAGGCGGCGTCGATTTCAATCAAATCGACAAAGCGCCCCTGCTCGATTTCACGGCAGTTATCACACACGCCGCACGGCGTAGCGGTGATGCCGGTTTCACAGTTTAATCCCTTCGCCAGCAAACGGGCGATTGACGTTTTCCCGACGCCACGGGTGCCGGAAAACAAATAAGCATGATGAATACGCCCTAACGACAAGCCGTTCGCCAGTGCCGTCAGCACATGTTCCTGGCCGACGACGTCAGCAAAGGTTTGTGGGCGCCATTTTCGGGCTAAGACCTGATAACTCATTGGCAGGCTCTGAAAGGCTGGAGGGTGGATTCACAGGGGGATAATGCTAACACAACCTCGCAGCGACGGCGAGGTTGTGTGTCTCGGTATTAATCTGCCGAGATAAGATAGCCCGAAATTAGTGGCCCGGGAATGGAACCAGGCTATAACAGGTCAGTCCCTGCTTTTCCAGACGCTGCTCGCCACCCAGATCAAACAGGTTAATGATAAATGCAGCATCGGTCACTTCGCCACCCAGACGGCGGATCAGTTTCACGGTCGCTTCAATCGTGCCGCCGGTTGCCAGCAGGTCGTCCACAACCAGGACTTTATCGCCAGGTTTGATGGCATCAACGTGGATTTCCAGTTGATCGGTGCCGTATTCCAGCTCATAGCTCTCAGCAATAACTTCACGCGGAAGCTTACGGGGTTTACGTACCGGAACAAAACCAACGCCCAGACCCAACGCTACCGGCGCGCCAAACAGGAAGCCACGCGCTTCGGTACCAACCACTTTAGTGATACCCGCATTTTTGTAGCGTTCAACCAGCAATTCAATACTGAGGGCGTAGGCTTTCGGGTCTTCCAGTAAACTGGTGACATCACGAAAAAGAATGCCCGGTTTTGGGTAATCGTGGATGCTTTTGATGCTATTTTTGAGAAACTCAAGCTGCTGTGCAGTCGCGGTCATAAGTTTGTGCCTGATTAATACAGTATTACTTCACGGCGCACTATACACTTCATCCTCGACGTATCTTGAATGATTTTGTGTCTGTATAAGAGCCAAGGTTATATTTGCTTAACCTTTGACCACCTGCGCCTGTGCTCGAAAACGGTCGAATTTACTGGCTGTGAGAGACAATTGCAACAGCGTTTATTGCGCTTTACTGCTTTTGTTGTTTTTCATCAATCACCGGGATCCGCCACATAAAAATCAGTAAACAGGCGAGAATAACCAGCAGCAGGCCGCGTACCCACATCATATTGACCAGCCACAGTGAAATACTAAACGTTACCAGGATCAACAAAATAGCGCGCGGCTTTGCTCCCGGCGGCATCGCGCGGTGTTTTTGCCAGTGGCGCAGATACCCGCCGAACCACGAACGGTACAGCAACCAGTCGTGAAAACGCGGCGACGAGCGAGCAAAACACCAGGCGGCCAGCAAGATAAACGGCGTTGTCGGCAACAGAGGCAATACAACGCCCAGCGTTCCTAACACTACCGCTATCCAGCCTATGATGATTAGAATAATGCGTTGCATAATATGAATACTTAACACAGAGAATCGCTACTTTATCATAACAGTTCTCATTTTCATCGGAGTGTTGTCGTGAAAACCGTCATGCTGCTTCAGACGCTCGAAAACCAGCTTAACCGCTTGCGGCAGCGTTGTGCCCCACTGGCACACCATGCCACGCTTAGCGCCCGCTTTGACAGGCATCTGTTTCACACCCGCAGCACGTTGCTACAGGCCTGTCTGGATGAAGCTGATGATAATCTCACTGCTCTACGTCGCGCAGTTGAACAGCAACAACTACCACAAATTACCTGGCTTACGGAACACCTTGCCTCACAGTTAGAGGCGATTTCACGTGAAACCGCCAGTTGGTCGCTCCGGGAATGGGACAGCGCCTCTCCTGGCCTGGCGCGCTGGCAGCGTAAGCGAGTTCAACACCAGGAGTTTGAGCGCCGCCTGGTTGAAATGACGCGTGAACGTAAAGAACGCCTGGCACAGGTTACGGGCTTTGAAGAACAGCAAAAACTGCATCGCGAAGTAGAGGCATTCGAAGCACGACTGGCACGCTGCCGTCATGCACTGGCAAGAATAGATAACGTGCTGGCGCGTTTAACCCGCTAATCCCCGGAGAATTTATGTCATTAGAGAACGCCCCAGATGAAGTCAAACTGGCCGTCGATTTGATTGTCCTGCTTGAAGAGAATCAGATGGAGCCTGAAACAGTTCTGAAAGCACTGGAGATTGTGAAGCAGGATTACGAGAAGAAACTGCTCTCTTTATCTAAAAAAGAGCGGTAACTGAAAACCTGATGGCGTTGCACTTATCAGGCCTACGAATGAATCGAAGCTCGCAGGCCTGATGATTTTTTCTATTAACCTACCGAAGGCGTCGGATCGTCACCTTTAATGATGTCACGCTTAACCTCGGTCACGGCGTCACCTTTCGCGTTATGCAGATGAACTTCGAGCTGGTTAAAGGCGATATCAATGTCATTTTCACGGCACAAACGATCGACCGCCCGGTTAAGTTCATCAACCGTGTGGCTACGATCGCGCAATTCACGCACGTATAAACGCAGCTCATGATCCAGCGTGCTGGCGCCGAAGGCGGTAAAGAACACTGCAGGCTCCGGATCGTGCATCACTTTCGGGTGTTCTGTCGCCGCCTGCAACAGCACCTTCTTCACTTTGTCCAGATCCGAACCATAGGCCACGCCAATGCGGATCACCAGACGCGTGGTGGTATCGGAGAGCGACCAGTTGATCAACCGCTCCGTCACGAATGCTTTGTTCGGGATGATCACCTCTTTACGATCGAAGTCAGTAATGGTGGTGGCACGGATACGGATCTTGCTGACCGTTCCGGAGAACGTACCGATGGTCACGGTATCGCCGATGCGTACCGGGCGTTCAAACAGAATAATCAGACCGGAAACAAAGTTACCGAAAATCTCCTGCAAGCCGAAACCAAGACCAACCGAGAGAGCAGCGGCCAGCCACTGTAGTTTATCCCACGAGACGCCGAGCGATCCGAAGACCGTCATCGCACCAATGGCGATGATGGCGTAATTCAGGATCGTGGTGATCGCATAAGAAGCCCCCTGGCGCATCTTCAGTCGCGAGAGCACCAGCACTTCCAGCAGGCCGGGTAAGTTGCGGATCAGCGCCCACGCGACCATTGACGCAATAATCGCAAACAACAGGCTGCCCATGGTGACGTCTTTCACCACTGTCGCACCCGCTTCGGTGCCGTTGTAATGCCAGAGCGTTATGCTGTCGAGATAGCTGAACACGGTGATCAAATCAGACCAAATGGCCCAGAACAGAACACCAAACAGGGCAACCATCACCAGCATGGTTATACGCAGCGTTTGCTGGTTAACCTGCTCCAGCGCAATAGTCGGTTCTTCCTGCGGCTCTGCGCCTTCGGCCCCTTCTTTCACCAGGTTTTGACGACGCGCTAACGCACGACGCCAGGCGATACGACGAGCCGCTACGCTCAACCCTCGCAGCACCGTCTGGTACAGCAGATTCCAGAGGATAACCAGATAAACCGTTTCAATCCAGCGGCCCGCCAGGCGCAGCGTGGTGTAGAAATACCCTGTCGCCGTCAGCACCATTAATGCAATCGGAATAATAGACAACACGGTAATAGTGACCAGACGCAGACCATGCGACTCTTTGTCACGCCAGCTTTCGCGGCACATTGGCCATACCAGGAAGGCGATCAGCAGCAGGTTGAGGAAAATGACCACCTGGCCAAGCACATCGTCCATCAAATTAAGCGGCGACAGCTCAGCAATGACCGACCAGAAGTTAAGCGGCAACAGCGCAAGGCTAATACGCACAATCTGGCGACGCCAGTGGCTGGTCTGCTTCGCTGGCATGCCAAAATGACGTATCGCCACGCCATCTTTTTCCAGCACCTTCCAGCACAGACCAAACACCAGCCAGAAGATGGTCATCTTCTTACTGAACGCCCACAGCAGGTCGCTAATATTCAGCTGCATAGTCAGCAGAATCAGACCCACCGCGAGGATAATCAGACACGCCGGCAAGGCTCTGATGAGATCGATCAGAATCGCTTTTGGCGTATTAAGCTGACTGTCATTGCGCAGGTTCCCCACCGCGGCGGCTAATTTTGCCTGATAATCCTTCAGCCACTTCAAACGCCAGCGGATTAACCCGGCGATAAGCAGCAGCGGCAGCCCTGCCAGGAACGCAATAAATACGGCGGGCCAGGCTTTTTCCCAGTTCACCGTGATTTTCATCGACTTAAACTGGTCTTTTAGGGTTTGCGGGAAGGCTTTGATCCAGTCCCAGTCCATCGGACGGTTACTGTTAACCCAGAAGATTTGCTGCGTGAGGATCTCTTTCAGGTTTTTCGACACGCTCATTAACTGCTGCTGGTTGATTTGCAGATTAATCGCCATCATCAACTGGTTGCCCAGCTGCTTATTTAGCTGATCCAACAGTTCACGACGCATATCCACGACCTGCAGCAGGGCATCATGGACTTCAGGATTAACGTCGTTGCTGTGCCCTTCTTCCAGTTTGGCAACAAACGCATCATTCTGGAACAACGTATCGCGCTGCTGGTTAACTTCGAACTGCTCCAGACGCAAATCGGCGATCCGGTTGGTCATATCGGCAAGCTCATCCGCCGACGGCAGCGTTTGTTGTTGCTGATATAAAATGCGCGACAGCAGCAGACTGCCTTTCAGGACGGCGATCTGCTCTTTAATGTTGCGTTCGGATTGCAGCGCGCGGTCAAGCCAGTTTTTGACCTTGATATTTTGCTGCATCAGGCTGTTGCCGTTTTCAGTCGCGGCAATCAGGCGCTGGCTGAGCTGATGGTTAACATCAAGTTCCTGCTTCACTAACGGATTGGACTGAATACGCTCGGCTTCGTCCGGCGTTACCGCTTCCTGTGCCGTCTTTTCGGTTAACGTCAGTCGTTTGCTGTTCACCGCCTCTTGCAGGAGCTGGAGCTGGTGTTCAAGGCGGTTACTATGCGCCGTCACATAATCGCGTTGTTTTTGCAGGGTATCCTGCAAAACGGTATTCCCTTCGAGGCTCTTACGCTGCTGGTCGATCTGCGCGTTCAGCAACGCTTGCTGCGCCTGCAGCAGCACCTGCTGGCTGGGGCGTAAAGCCGCCTCTCCCACAGTGGTGCCATCGAGTCGATTGCGGATTTGCTGCATCTGTTGCGACGCGGTGTACATCGCATTTTGTACGCGCTCTGGCTGTGTCTGCAGCGATACCAGTTGGCTGTTGTAAGCGGCCAGATCATTTTGCGAGCTTTGCAGGTCATCCAGGACCTGCGACACGCGCGACTCAAGCTGTCGTAAGGAGAGCGTACTCAGCGTTTTTCGCGTTTCATCGTCATTATCGACATCGCTAAGCGAATTTAGCGCATCCGTCGCCTGACGCATTTTCTCCGGCGCCTGGGCAACTTTTTGCCGAAGCTGTACGGTTTCATCCTTCACACGATCGATTTTATCCAGCGTGGCAATGGTATCGATGAGATCCTGTTGAACCAGCTTATCCTGTGCGGAGAGATCTTTTTGTTTATTCAGCGTGTCTAACTGGCTCTGAATATCCGCTTTCGTCGGCAGTTCACCACTCTGTTGCGCCCGCGCAAATGCAGATGACTGGCAGGATAGCAATAGAATGAAGAAAAGAATGGTAATAGCAATAAGATGCTGTGAACGTTTATAGAGCTGCAACATAGTCATGAGAATGAAGGTTTCTGAACCGGAAAAGTGACCGAAAATAGTCAAGCGGCAAGAATATCACGGCTGTGACCGGCAGAATAGCAGGAGGCAAAATGACCAGGAGAATTCCTGGCACAGACCCAGAGAGTTAACAGGTTTCCGCTACGTTAACCCGCAAGGTAGGGCAGAGAAGACACATCTCAAGCAGCACGGCGACGTATTCCCGAGCCTCTTTTTTCAGATCAAAAGATTCAGGGGCAAATAACCAGTTCTCGATAATTCCGGTAACATAACTACGCAGCAGCACCGCCACGCGACGCGTGTTCAGATTTTCCGGCAGCATGTTGGCGTTCATGCAGTGCCGCAATGTTTGTTCGATACGGTCGTAATTTTCAATACACAGACTGCGTTGAGCTAGCTGAACTGAGGCCATTTCCCCGACAAATTCGCATTTGTGGAATATAATTTCCAACAATAAACGTCGGCGTTCTTCTGTCACGGTAGCTTCAAGAACGTAAATTAAAATTTCTCTTAATACTGATAGTGGATCGTCGGGGAATTTTGCCTGATACTCAGTCTCTAACTCATCAATGTTAGGTTTTGCTAGCTCCCAGATTTCACTGAATAAATCCGATTTGTTTTTGAAATGCCAATAGATCGCGCCGCGCGTGACACCAGCGGCTGCTGCGATCTCCGCAAGCGAGGTGGATGATACCCCTTGTTGCGAAAACAAACGCAGAGCAACATCGAGAATGTGCTGTCGAGTTTCCTGTGCTTGTTGTTTGGTTTTTCGTGCCATAGGTCAGTGAATTTACAGGCGTTAGATTTACATACATTTGTGAATGTATGTACCATAGCACGACGATAATATAAACGCAGCAATGGGTTTATGGGCTTTCAGCCATTGATCAATTTGAAATCGGACACTCGAGGTTTACATATGAACAAAAACAGAGGGTTAACGCCTCTGGCAGTCGTTCTGATGCTCTCAGGCAGCTTAGCGCTAACAGGATGTGACGACAAACAGGCCCAACAAGGGGGCCAGCAGATGCCAGAGGTTGGAGTTGTTACGCTCAAAACTGAACCTCTACAGATAACAACCGAACTCCCGGGTCGCACCAGTGCGTATCGCATTGCAGAAGTTCGTCCTCAGGTTAGCGGTATTATCCTGAAGCGTAATTTCACGGAAGGTGGTGACATCGAAGCGGGTGTATCTCTCTATCAGATTGATCCTGCTACTTACCAGGCCGCTTATGAAAGCGCAAAAGGCGATCTGGCAAAAGCACAAGCCGCAGCAAATATCGCTCAACTGACGGTCAAACGTTATCAGAAACTGTTGGGTACTAAGTACATCAGTCAACAGGATTACGATAGTGCACTGGCAGACGCACAGCAGGCGAACGCCTCCGTTGTCGCCGCGAAAGCCGCGGTAGAAACTGCACGCATCAATCTGGCTTATACCAAAGTGACGTCGCCGATCAGCGGCCGCATTGGTAAATCATCCGTTACTGAAGGCGCTCTGGTGCAAAACGGTCAGGCAACCGCACTGGCAACCGTTCAGCAGTTGGATCCCATCTATGTGGACGTGACGCAGTCAAGCAACGATTTCCTGCGCCTGAAACAAGAGTTGGCCAACGGCACGCTGAAGCAAGAAAACGGTAAAGCGAAAGTCGAACTGGTGACCAATGACGGCATTAAATTCCCGCAGTCCGGTACGCTGGAATTTTCTGATGTCACGGTAGATCAAACCACCGGGTCGATTACGTTACGCGCAATCTTCCCTAACCCGGATCACACCTTACTGCCGGGTATGTTCGTCCGTGCTCGTCTGGAAGAAGGGACTAACCCAACTGCATTACTGGTTCCACAGCAAGGCGTTACCCGCACACCGCGTGGCGATGCCAGTGCATTGGTTATCGGTGCAGACAACAAAGTTGAAACCCGTCAAATTGTCGCCGCACAAGCGATTGGCGACAAATGGTTAGTCACTGATGGACTTAAACCGGGCGACCGCGTGATTGTCACTGGGCTGCAAAAAGTACGTCCTGGCGCGCAGGTAAAAGCGCAGGAAATCACCGCTGATAACAACCAGCAAGGTGCAAGCGGTAGCCAGCCTGAACAGTCCAAGTCTTAACTTAAACAGGAGCCGTTAAGACATGCCTAATTTCTTTATCGATCGCCCAATATTTGCGTGGGTGATCGCCATTATCATCATGTTGGCAGGGGGGCTCGCGATCCTCAAATTGCCGGTAGCGCAATATCCGACTATTGCACCGCCAGCAGTGACGATCTCCGCGACCTACCCTGGCGCTGATGCCAAAACAGTACAGGATACTGTTACGCAGGTTATCGAACAGAATATGAACGGTATCGATAACCTGATGTACATGTCCTCAAACAGTGACTCCACGGGTACCGTGCAGATCACGCTTACCTTTCAGTCTGGTACTGATGCGGATATCGCGCAGGTACAGGTGCAGAACAAACTGCAGCTGGCAATGCCGCTTCTGCCGCAGGAAGTACAACAACAGGGTGTGAGCGTTGAGAAATCATCCAGTAGCTTCCTGATGGTTGTCGGCGTTATCAACACCAACGGCACCATGACGCAGGAGGATATTTCCGACTACGTGGGCGCCAACATGAAGGACGCCATCAGCCGTACTTCAGGTGTGGGTGATGTTCAGCTGTTCGGTTCCCAGTACGCGATGCGCATCTGGATGGATCCGAACAAACTGAATAACTTCCAGCTGACGCCGGTTGATGTGATCAGCGCCATCAAAGCGCAGAACGCCCAGGTTGCAGCCGGTCAGTTAGGCGGTACGCCGCCGGTGAAAGGCCAGCAACTTAACGCTTCGATCATCGCGCAAACCCGTCTGACCTCTGCCGATGAGTTCAGCAAAATTCTGCTGAAAGTGAATCAGGACGGTTCCCAGGTGCGTCTGCGTGACGTAGCGAAAGTCGAACTGGGTGGTGAGAACTACGACATCATTGCGAAGTTCAACGGTAAACCGGCATCCGGTCTGGGTATCAAGCTGGCGACAGGCGCTAACGCCCTGGACACCGCAAACGCTATCCGCGATGAACTGAAGAAGATGGAACCGTTCTTCCCGTCAGGTCTGAAGATCGTTTACCCGTATGACACCACGCCGTTCGTGAAAATCTCTATTCACGAAGTAGTGAAAACGCTGGCGGAAGCCATCATCCTCGTGTTCCTGGTAATGTATCTGTTCCTGCAGAACTTCCGCGCGACGCTGATTCCGACTATCGCCGTGCCGGTGGTGCTATTGGGTACGTTTGCCGTCCTTGCGATTTTCGGCTTCTCGATAAACACGCTGACGATGTTCGGGATGGTGCTCGCCATCGGCCTGTTGGTGGATGACGCCATCGTTGTGGTCGAGAACGTTGAACGTGTAATGGCTGAGGAAGGGCTACCACCGAAGGAAGCAACGCGTAAATCGATGGGCCAGATTCAGGGCGCACTGGTTGGTATCGCTATGGTGCTTTCAGCGGTATTTATTCCGATGGCCTTCTTCGGGGGATCTACCGGTGCAATTTACCGTCAGTTCTCCATCACTATTGTTTCGGCGATGGCGTTATCAGTCCTGGTGGCATTGATTCTGACCCCTGCCCTGTGTGCGACCATGCTCAAACCGGTTGCTAAAGGCGATCACGGAGAAGGCAAAAAAGGTTTCTTCGGCTGGTTTAACCGCATGTTCGATAAGAGCACGCACCATTACACCGACAGCGTGGGCGGAATTCTGCGCAGCACCGGTCGTTATCTGGCGCTGTATCTGATCATCGTCGTGGGTATGGCCTATCTGTTTGTTCGTCTGCCAAGCTCGTTCCTGCCGGATGAAGACCAGGGGGTATTCCTGTCAATGGCTCAGCTGCCAGCGGGTGCAACGCAAGAGCGTACCCAGAAGGTGCTGGACGAAATGACGGATTACTATCTGACCAAAGAAAAAGCGAACGTTGAATCGGTGTTTGCCGTTAACGGCTTCGGTTTTGCAGGACGTGGTCAGAACACCGGTATCGCGTTCGTCTCTCTGAAAGACTGGAGTGAACGTCCAGGCGAAGAGAACAAGGTTGAGGCAATTACTCAACGTGCGATGGGCGCATTCTCGCAGATTAAAGACGCGATGGTCTTCGCTTTTAACCTGCCAGCGATTGTGGAGTTAGGGACCGCGACCGGTTTCGACTTCCAGCTGATTGACCAGGCAGGTTTAGGTCATGAGAAGCTGACTCAGGCGCGTAACCAGCTGTTTGGTGAAGTTGCGAAACATCCTGATCTGTTAGTCGGCGTACGTCCTAACGGTCTGGAAGACACGCCGCAGTTCAAGATCGATATCGATCAGGAAAAAGCGCAGGCTCTGGGTGTATCCATTAGTGATATTAATACAACGCTGGGTGCAGCATGGGGCGGAAGCTACGTAAATGACTTCATCGACCGTGGTCGTGTGAAGAAAGTTTACATCATGTCTGAAGCGAAATACCGTATGTTGCCGGAAGATATTGGAAACTGGTATGTCCGCGGCAGCGATGGACAGATGGTACCGTTCTCCGCCTTCTCTACCTCACGTTGGGAATATGGTTCACCGCGTCTGGAACGCTATAACGGTCTGCCTTCCATGGAAATCTTAGGCCAGGCCGCACCGGGTAAAAGTACCGGTGAAGCTATGGCAATGATGGAGGAACTGGCCAGCAAACTGCCATCCGGTATCGGCTATGACTGGACCGGTATGTCCTACCAGGAACGACTGTCCGGCAACCAGGCCCCTGCTCTGTATGCCATTTCACTGATTGTCGTATTCCTGTGTCTGGCGGCATTGTACGAGAGCTGGTCAATTCCGTTCTCCGTCATGCTGGTGGTACCGTTAGGTGTTATCGGTGCATTGCTGGCGGCAACGTTCCGTGGCCTGACCAACGACGTTTACTTCCAGGTAGGCCTGCTCACAACCATTGGGTTGTCGGCGAAGAACGCGATACTTATCGTCGAATTCGCCAAAGACTTGATGGATAAAGAGGGTAAAGGTCTGATAGAGGCGACGCTGGATGCGGTCCGCATGCGTTTACGTCCGATCCTGATGACATCGCTGGCCTTTATTCTGGGCGTAATGCCGCTGGTTATCAGCTCCGGCGCAGGCTCCGGCGCGCAGAACGCCGTTGGTACTGGCGTAATGGGCGGGATGGTGACGGCAACCGTGTTGGCTATCTTCTTTGTTCCGGTGTTCTTTGTGGTGGTACGCCGCCGCTTTAGCCGCAAAAGTGAAGATCTTGAGCATAGCCACTCAGTAGACCATCATTGATAGATCTCTAAAGATAAGGCCGCGCAAGCGGCCTTTTTTCTGGAAAAATCATAAAAATCACTTATTGCTATTTCGTTTATTTTCTCCAGGGTAAATAAGCGATATAATCCCTGTAGCCTTAAAGGCTATTCTTAAAAATCATTGAGAGTTCTTATTTACTTTAATAAATATTAAGATTATTCCTGGTAAGCGGTTCACATTGTCGATTGTTACCTTTCGTTGCTAAACCTAATCAAGATAACTCGATGATTGCCCGAAGAATAAAGAAATTGTCCGATTCCGAATAACCGCATTTATCTGTTAAAATGTAAAAATGACCTGACATCATAAGTTTGCATAATTGTAATTTTTCGTGATATGACGATGAAATCTTTTTTAGACTAGATTATAGTTAAATCATCAGGAGTCGCGGGCAAGTTCCAGGTAGTCTGTTGTATCCATCCCGAAGGTGTTCGGTTAGTTTAAGCCACGAAGAAGGGGATGCGTTATGGATGAATACTCACCCAAAAGACATGATATCGCGCAGCTTAAATTTCTCTGCGAAACCCTGTATCATGACTGTCTTGCAAACCTTGAACAAAGTAACCATGGCTGGGTTAATGACCCTACCTCTGCCACCAGCTTGCAGCTCAATGAACTGATAGAGCATATTGCAACCTTCGCACTTAATTATAAAATTAAGTACAATGAGGACAATAAGCTGGTCGCGCAGATAGATGAATACCTGGATGACACTTTTATGTTGTTCAGCAGTTATGGTATTAATACGCAGGATCTGCAGAAATGGCGGAAGTCAGGTAATCGACTGTTTCGCTGTTTTGTCAATGCCACCAGGGCTAATCCTGTTAGTTTGTCTTGTTAAAAATTATTACAATCATAGGTAAGATTTATGTCCGATAAACCATTAACTAAAACTGATTATTTGATGCGCCTGCGACGTTGTCAGACAATTGACACACTTGAGCGCGTTATTGAAAAAAATAAATATGAATTGTCCGACAACGAACTGGCTGTATTTTACTCAGCAGCAGATCACCGCCTTGCTGAATTGACTATGAATAAGCTCTACGACAAGATTCCAACTTCTGTTTGGAAATTCATTCGCTAATTGCTCACGGGTTAAGTCAGGTATAGCGGTACATTTGTCTGGCTGACCATTTTCGTATTTACAATGGTTATTTAAATCAAATCACGTGACTACGATCACAGCGAAGAAGTGGGAACGTTCCCCTTGTTTGCATTGCGTTTTACTGTGTTGAAATGACCTCCAGTACACAGGAAATTCGTAATGAGTAATGAAAAGCAAAAAATGATCGCCGGTGAACTTTATCGCCCGGCGGATGAAACATTGCGCCACGACCGACTACGCGCTCGTCAGTTGACCCATCGCTACAATCTCACCGCTCCCGATGAAAAAAATGCGCGACAAGCTATCCTGCATGAGCTGTTGGGCCAAAGCGAAGGGGCTTACATTGAACCCTCTTTTCGTTGTGATTACGGCTATAACATTTATCTCGGTAAAGAATTTTACGCCAACTTCGACTGCGTTATGCTCGACGTCTGCCCGATCCATATTGGCGACAACTGCATGTTAGCCCCAGGAGTCCATATTTATACCGCCACCCACCCGCTGGATGCCACCGAGCGAAACAGTGGCATGGAGCTCGGCAAACCCGTGACTATTGGCAACAACGTCTGGATAGGTGGACGCGCAGTGATAAACCCTGGCGTAACGTTGGGTGATAACGTGGTTGTGGCCTCAGGCGCGGTGGTCACGAAAAGCGTTCCGGCAAACTGCGTGGTTGGGGGCAATCCCGCCAGGATTATCAAAACGCTGTGATCTTAAATGTAACTGTTATGCTAAATTGTGGTTAATCTGTTACTTTCTTCAAAAGGTATCCCCTTTTAAAATAGGGCGATCGCATCTGAATATCGCAGACACTACAAAGGCAAGAGATGACAGAAATACAGCGCCTGCTTACCGAAACCATCGACGACTTAAATATTCGCGAAAAGCGCGACAACAAACCGCGCTTTAGCATCAGCTTTATTCGCAAACATCCCGGCCTGTTCATCGGCATGTATGTTGCGTGGTTTGCCACGCTGGCGGTGATGCTGCAGTCAGAAACGTTAGTCGATTCAGTATGGCTGCTGGTGGTTCTGTTCGTCATACTCAACGCGTTTTTCTTTTTCGACGTTGCGCCGCGATACCGCTTTGAAGATATCGACGTACTGGATTTCAGAGTTTGCTATAACGGGGAATGGTATAACACGCGCTTTGTCCCCCCTTCACTCATCGATACCATCCTGCACTCACCTTCCGTCGATAGCGAACATAAAGCGCAGCTGCAAAAGATGATATCGCGTAAGGGAGAACTCTCGTTCTACGATGTCTTTACGCTAACCCGTCCCCAGACCAGCCAGTAACCACATCTCAACGCAGATAAAAAAAGTGCGTCCCGGTGAAGGAAACGCACTTTAATCCCTGAAATGTTGGTAAAGAAACTAACGTCTTTTTTTACGCCCCTGAACAGCTTTAAAGCGCGGATTCGTTTTACAGATTACGTACAAACGCCCTTTGCGTTTCACTATCTGGCAGTCAGGATGACGCTGTTTTGCACTACGAAGTGAATTGAGTACCTGCATCTTAACCTCGCTTAGTGCCAATAAAATGACCAAAACGTTTCTGGAAACGTGCTGCACTGCCTTCGTTATCAAAGGTTTTTTGTTTCCCGGTATAGTACGGATGCGATTTGGAAGAGATATCCAGGGTCACGTACGGATACATTTTCCCCTCAAACTCAATCTCACGTTCCGTTTTAATGGTCGAGCCGACCTTAAAAAATTCATTGGCGCTGGTATCGTGAAACACCACAGTACGGTAAAAAGGATGAATATCCGGCTTCATGGTAACCTCAATTTGTTACGTTATAACATAACTATCAAAATACACCACTCTTGTATAAATCACAACCTGGTTTACGCGATTAAGAGTTAAACGGGATGATAAGTGGCCGTAAATATATGATGCCAATCGAATAGCTTTTTCGGCTTTCGGATATACTTTCCCTACGCTGTGTTAATAAGGATATCACTGTGATAACACGACATCTGATAAGCCTGGTGACTGGGGTGCTGTTTCTTTCCATCCTCGCGCCCGTAGGTTTAAGCCTGTGGCTGGCGCATCGTCAGGTCGAAACGAAATTTATCGATGAACTCGATATGTTCTCAACCCGAGTCGCATTACGTACGGAACGCGTAGGTGAACAGGCCAAAAAAGCGTTGCGCCATATTGAAGCTTTTCAGGGTGAACCTTGTAGTGAAGAGCATCTGCTTGAAATGCGTCGTTTGTCATATAGCTATCGCTATATTCAGGAAGTGCTGTACCTCAAAGATAACGTTCCACAATGCTCATCCCTGGAAAAAAGAAGCCGGGCAGCCGCGTTTCCTCCAGCAATGAAAATCACGCCCGATGGCTACCACGCATGGTTGACCATGCAAAACGATTTGGGCATCAAGCGTTTTATGGCAGCATTAGGTAGCAAGCATTACGTCGTGATGATCGATCCCGGTTCTTTTATTGATGTCATCCCGTTTGGCTCATGGCCGATTGAAGTCGCTATCCTTGGTACCGCGCGTAACACGGTGGTAGCCAGTAGCACCGATCTGCCACCGGATGTTTTACAACATATGCAACTAGAGCATTCGATTACCCATCTGCAGAAAGACGGCAGTATTTATAACGCCCGCCCCTTCCCCGAACTGGGCATTACGGTTGTAACCTGGGCATCCACTGTACCTTTGCAAAAGAGCTGGCACCGACAAGCGCTAATCTGGTTACCGGCAGGGATCCTCCTCGGCTTACTCACCGCAGCCTTTATTCTGCGTATTTTGCGCCGTTTACAGTCCCCTCATCACCAGTTGCAGAACGCTATCCAGCATCGGGATATCAAGGTCTACTACCAGCCGATTATCTCGCTCAAAACGGGGAAAGTGGTCGGGGCAGAGGCGCTGGCTCGCTGGCCACAGGCCGACGGGAGCTATCTGTCGCCTGAGATTTTCGTCGCACTGGCGCAAGAGACCGGGCTTTCAGAGCCGCTCACCCGTTTGATTATTGAAAGCGTATTTGACGATTTAGGAAAATGGTTGCGTCAATATCCCCACCAGCATATATCCATTAACCTTGAATCAGCCGATCTGACCTCCGAAACGCTTCCTGCTCTGTTAAGCCAGAAGGTGAACCACTGGCAACTTAAGCCTGCACAAATCGCGCTGGAACTGACCGAACGCGAATTTGCCGACCCAAAAAACAGCGCGCCGTTTATTGCTAAATACCGACAGGCAGGCCATTCGATCTATATTGATGACTTTGGTACCGGCTATTCAAGTCTTAGCTATTTGCAGGATCTGGATGTGGATATCCTGAAGATCGACAAATCGTTCGTCGATGCGCTGGAGTACAACAACGTCACGCCGCATATCATCGAGATCGCGAAAACGCTGAAGCTGGAGATGGTGGCAGAAGGTATTGAAACCGAGAATCAGGAAGCCTGGCTACGCCAGCACGGCGTGCAGTACGGTCAGGGCTGGCTCTACAGTAAAGCGCTGCCGAAAGCGGAATTTATTCTGTGGGCAGAAAAACGGCTTTAGCATGGCTGTTGATGGTGAGATGGCTGGCGGCACGCCGCACAGCCAGTCACATCACTCTTCCATAATGGGCGCAAATCCACCGTAGATCATTCGCTTGCCATCAAATGGCATAGATTCACCGAATTCCTTCATACGGGGATCGGACATCATCTTCTGATTCGCCGCATCGCGGACCTCTTTGGAAGGATATTCAATCCAGCTGAATACCACTTCTTCATGATCCTGCGCTTTCACAGCCATGCGAAAATCGGTCAGTTTGCCGTCGGGGACATCATCTGCCCAGCACTCCACCACGCGCAATGCACCGAACTCCTTGAAAAGCGGAGCTGCTTTTGCCGCCATCGCAATGTACGCCTCCTTGTTTTCAGCGGGTACGGCAACCACAAAGCCATCAACATACTTCATGAGAAAAACCTCCGAAGTGTACTGCGCGGCAAGCCGATTCCGGCCGCGTCAGTCGAGGTTAAGTTTAGTCGCCAGCAGGCGATCGTGCCCCTGGCGCATTCCTGATACGAATACGCGCCTGCGGCTGATGGCAAAACCATGGCAGGCAAATTTGAATCAGCGGCCCAATAGCCAGTGCATACAGCACCGTTCCAAACCCAACGGTTCCCCCCAGCAGCCAACCAATAAGCAACACGGACACTTCGATTGCGGTTCGAATTCGTCGTACTGGCCAGCCGGTACGCGCGTGAATTCCAGTCATCAGACCGTCACGCGGGCCCGCGCCAAAACCGGCACCAATGTACAGAGCGGTTGCTAACGCATTCAGTA
This sequence comes from Citrobacter sp. RHBSTW-00599, assembly GCF_013784065.1. NCBI lineage: Bacteria > Pseudomonadati > Pseudomonadota > Gammaproteobacteria > Enterobacterales > Enterobacteriaceae > Citrobacter > Citrobacter sp. RHBSTW-00599. Next base: position 3,829,315 of record NZ_CP056717.1, read on the forward strand.
TCACCGCTGACACCAGCAGCCCGCTGCGCGCCAGCAGGGATTCAAATCCCGGAATCACCAGCAGCGCGACATCTGCCGCCAGTCCAATCATAATCACGTTGCTCAACGTGCCAAAACCTGGGCGCTGGCGTAGCGGTATCCACACCAGAAGCACCAACACACCCACGGCAATAATCACCACGCCGATATTCATCGACAGTAAATTTGCCACCCCCAGGTGAAACACGTTCCACGGATCGGCCCCTAAATCGGCACGGACAAACATCGCCGTCGACACACCGTACAGCGTCAGCCCGATAAACAGCTGAAGTAAACGACGCAGCATGTTCTTCCCCTCTTACTCTCAGATAACTTTCATCTTCACCGCAATTGGCACTATGATTAATGTCCAGTTTTCAAAAAGTGGACTGCTATGTCATCTCGCCGTTACGGAAGCCAGTCTTTGCAACGCCTGCTCGGACACTGGCAGGAAAGTCCCTCGCGAACGCCCATCTGGCGACAGTTGGCAGAAGCGTTACGTTTGCTGATCCTCGATGGGCGACTGGCGCTGGATAGCCGCTTGCCCGGTGAACGCGAACTCGCTGCCGTTCTGCAAGTCAGCCGAACCACCGTCGCCAGCGCCATGGCGCAACTGCGTGAGGAGGGATATCTGGAAAGCCGACATGGTAGCGGTTCACGGGTGATCCTGCCGGAACACATTCGCCATGTGCCAACGCGGACCAGCACTGGCACAGCGCTTGATTTGTCCACGGCAGCGCTGAGTGCCGGTCCTGAAATTCATCAGGCTTACCAGCAGGCTCTGTTCGCAATGCCGCAGCATCTGCTGAGCTCCGGGTATCTACCGCAGGGACTGTCGGTTTTGCGTGAATCCATCGCCCGGCATTATTGCGAACGCGGACTCCCGACGCAGCCCGACGAAATAATGGTCGTGAACGGCGCGGTCAGCGGTCTGGCGTTGATCCTGCGTTTACTCACCGGCCCCGGCGATCGCGTAGTGGTAGATCACCCCACTTATCCGCTGGCCATTGCAGCAATACAAGGGGCGTCATGTCGCCCCGTCGGCGTGTCGCTGCCCGAGCACGGTTGGGATACGGCGGGTCTGGTCGCCACCATCGCGCAAACTGCACCGAGAATGGCCTATCTGATGCCGGATTTTCACAACCCGACCGGGCGCTGTATGGACACCGCTACTCGCCAGGTCGTGGCGGATATTGCTGAAAGAACCCGCACGACGTTGGTGGTCGATGAGACCATGGTGAACCTGTGGTATGACGCCCCACCGCCACCGCCGCTTGCCGCATTCAATCGCGATGCCCCAATCATCCTGCTCGGTTCAGCAGGGAAAAGCTTTTGGGGCGGATTACGTCTGGGCTGGATTCGGGCGTCGGCGCGTACCATTGCCGCGCTGGTCCAAACCCGCGACACCTTCGATTTGGGCTCCCCGGTGCTTGAACAACTTGCCACCAGTTGGCTGCTGGATAACGCCGAGGACTTTCTTCCTGACAGAAGACGCCGGCTCACATCACAGCGAGACCTGTGCTCGCGCCTGATGAACTCACATTTCCCGGAATGGCAATTTACCCAGCCACAAGGAGGACTCTCTTTCTGGGTTGAACTGCCTGATACGCTGGCGACGCTCTTTGCCACGCGCGCCGAAAGCGCAGGCATTCAGTTGGGAACCGGTACACGGTTCGGCCTTGATGGCGCATTCGACCGCTTTTTGCGTATGCCCTTCACGTTGCCGGATGACACAGCGTGTGCCGCCTTCAGAGTGTTGCAACCCATTTGGGATAGCCTGCGCTTGCAGGCCAGCAGTGGGAAAATGCGTAAAATAATCTAAACGACGAGTTAAAGGACCCGCTCTTGAATGCCGTGATGGACGAGGAGGTCCTGGCAATACTACCGCTGAGGAGGAACCGGAAAACCCTTCAGGGAAATCACGAAATTCTCACCGTCTTTCTTAATTTTTGCCCCGGCATCACACCAGTCGGAGGCAATACGGAAGAACTCATCGCTGCCGACATTCCAGCTCAGACGAACGTGTTTCACATAACCGGAGCGCAGCATTTCACAGGCTTCGCCATAATTACAGGCGGTTGAGAGCGATTGTTGTTTCATTTTTTCTTCTTCAGTAATCTTCGCAATGCTTTGATTTCTTTAGGAGTCAGTGCGTCAACTACGGATTCTTCCGTATGCTGGCTATCGATATCCTCAGCGGAGACTCCCACCTCTTCAATGGCGGAAAACGCGATTAGTAGCAGTTTTTCCGTGGCGATACTCAAATTTTCATTATGCACTTCAGCATAATGGCGAAGCTTTTCTTTTAGCGCCTCATCAACTTTGACATTCAATACAGCGGTCGACATCGTAGAAAATCCTTGTGGTCAGCCACAACACACCGGATGTAAGACCATGTCATTACAGCGCAATGGCGGCGGCAAAAGCTCAAATAACATCCCCAAAACACAGTGACAGTATTTGATGACAATAAAATGACGATACGATGACAAAGAAAAGAAGATAAACAGAAGAGAAATTGCCGGACGGCAGAATTGGGTGGGGGCCCTGCCAGCTACATCCCGGCACACACGTCATCTGCCTTGGCTGCTTCCTTCCGGACCTGACCTGGTAAACAGAGTAGTGTTGCGGGAGAACCAACAGAGCCCCCATTGAGAGCGTTGTTAACCAACGCGCAGGCGCATTATCACTGCTGCACCCTGTAATTGCAACCCATCCAGCATCGGATGCTGTTTTCTTGTGCAATGCGGCTTCACTCCTTCGCCATTCGGCATTATGCTGGAGGATTAGCGCAGGAATAAATGATGGATATACAAGACTCTTTCCCCCAACGCGTCTGGCAAATTGTCGCTTCAATCCCCGAAGGTTTCGTCACCACGTATGGCGATGTTGCCCGGCTTGCGGGATCGCCGCGCGCTGCGCGTCAGGTAGGCGGCGTGCTTAAGCGTCTCCCCGAAGGCAGTACCCTGCCCTGGCATCGGGTGGTCAATCGCCACGGAGCCATTTCGCTGACGGGTCCCGACCTACAACGACAACGTCAGGCGTTGCTGGCTGAAGGAATAGTGGTTTCAGGAAGCGGACAGATCGATTTACAGCGCTATCGCTGGGTGTACTAACCCTCTCCAGGCGGAGAGGGTTACAACGACCTTAGTACTGCGTGGGAGCAGGAACCGCAGATGACGGATTCACCTGGGTTGGTGACGTTGACGGAACCGTGGTAGTAGCCCCACCGCTCGCCTGAACCGGTACTGCTGTTTGCTGTACCGGGACCAGCGTCAGGTCGGCTTTAGTCCCACCCTGATTGATGACCGTCTGAACGGTATCAGTAATAAAGACCAGTTTATCATTTACCGTAATAGCCGCACTCAACAGAATACGGGCGTTAGGTTGAATATCTGCCGGGTTGAACGGTAATACAAAGCTGAATGGCGCTTGTTTACCTTCAGTACGAACCGCTTTTTGCGACAGCACTTTTGACGGCGCATCGGCCAGTGAAGCATCTGACAGCGTAACGGTTAGCACCGCATCGGGTGGCAAGGCCACTTTCTGACGGATCCATACTGTCCCGGAGACATTTGGCTGCTGAATTTTAGACTGTGTGTCAGAAATTGACGTATTAGGGCTTGGCGCAGGTGTCTGAATATCAGCGCTTTTATCGGCACAGGCCGCCAGAGCGACTGCAACCGCTAAACCACTTACCATGTGCACGAGTTTCATTAAATTCTCCTTATCATCTATGCACCAGCGAGAACTTTCCTCGCCAGAAGAGTGGTTAACAAAAACATAACGTGACTAAGTGTGGCACAGGACAGCTATTTTTGCCTGTAATAGGCCAGTAATTCAGACAATTGCACCCATCGGACCACTTTTAAAATTGCGTTATACTCTGCCTACCTCGCTGCGACATCGATATCACCTGGAGAGCACGTATGAGTCTGGCACTGAAAAATTTGCTGACATTGTTAAATCTGGAAAAAATTGAAGAAGGACTCTTTCGGGGCCAAAGTGAAGACTTAGGGTTACGTCAGGTTTTTGGGGGACAGGTTGTCGGTCAGGCGCTATATGCCGCAAAAGAAACCGTACCGGAAGAGCGTCTGGTACACTCTTTTCACAGCTACTTTTTACGCCCCGGCGATAGCCAAAAGCCCATCATCTATGATGTGGAAGTCCTGCGTGATGGTAACAGCTTCAGCGCGCGCCGCGTTGCCGCGATCCAGAATGGTAAGCCCATTTTTTACATGACTGCCTCTTTTCAGGCACCGGAAGACGGATTTGAACATCAGAAAACCATGCCGGATGCGCCGGGTCCCGATGAGCTGAAATCAGAAACGGAAATTGCCCGCTCAGTGGCGCATTTGCTGCCGCCGCTGTTGAAAGAAAAATTTATCAACGATCGTCCGTTGGAAGTACGCCCTGTCGAGTTTCATAACCCCCTAAAAGGTCACGTCGCACCTCCGACGCGCCAGGTATGGATCCGAGCTAACGGCGTGCTGCAGGACGATCTGCGCGTCCATCAGTATCTGCTGGGTTATGCCTCAGACCTGAACTTCCTGCCTGTTGCGCTGCAACCGTACGGGATTGGCTTCCTGGAAAAAGGGATTCAGATCGCCACCATTGACCATTCCATGTGGTTCCACCGTCCGTTTAATATCAATGAATGGCTGCTGTATAACGTCGAGAGTACTTCGGCATCCGGTGCCCGGGGCTTTGTACGCGGAGAGTTTTATACCCAGGATGGCGTGCTGGTCGCTTCTACCGTTCAGGAAGGGGTAATGCGTAATCGCAATTGAGAATTACCGGATGGTGGCGCAAAAGCGTTGCCATCCGGCAAATTGAGAATCAGGCGTTGTAAGCGTTCTCGCCGTGACTGTTTACATCCAGACCTTCGCGCTCCTGCTCTTCCGGTACGCGCAAACCAACCGTCATATCCGCCAGCTTATAGCCAATGAAAGCCACCACGCCAGACCAGACGATGGTGATAGCCACGCTTTCCAGTTGCACCAGCAGCTGATGCCCCATGGTCACGCCCTCGGCAAAGCCCACGCCTCCCAAAGAGCTGGCAGCGAAAACTCCGGTCAGGATACAGCCGACAATGCCGCACACGCCGTGAACGCCAAACACGTCACACGGATCGTCCACACGCAGAAAACGCTTCAGCATGGTCACGCCCCACAGGCCTGCCAAACCCGCAACGACACCGATTATCAGCGCGCCGCCGACACCGATGTAGCCACATGCAGGTGTTACGCCCACCAGACCCGCAATGGCACCAGAGCAGGCGCCCAGCAGAGACGGTTTACCACGCAGCGCCCATTCACCGAAGATCCATCCGAGGATGGCTGCAGCGGTGGCGACCACGGTATTGACGAAGGCCAGTGCGGCGATTTCATTTGCCGAACCCGCTGAACCAGCGTTAAAGCCAAACCAACCAATGTAGAGAATAGCGGTACCGGTGAAGACCATCGGCAGGTTATGCGGTTTAAAAGCTTCTTTGCCAAAACCGACACGTTTGCCAATCAGATACGCGCCTACCAGACCGGCAATCGCCGCGTTGATGTGCACAACCGTTCCGCCGGCAAAATCCAGCGCGCCGTGGGAAGCCAGCAAGCCGCCGCCCCAGACCATATGCGCAATGGGGATGTACGACAGCGTTAACCATACCACCACAAAAATCAGCACCGCGGAGAAGCGAATACGTTCAGCCAGCGCACCGACGATTAGCCCAACGGTGATGCAGGCGAACGAGCCCTGAAAAGCAACGTGAATGTACTGGTAGAAGCTCCCCGTTACCGCCGTCAGCGCAATATTCTTCAGCAATACCCAGTTGAAGTTGCCGAAGAAATTATTTCCTTCGCCAAAGGCCAGTGAGTAGCCATAAACCACCCATAAAATACAAACCAGAGCAAATGTCACCGTAACCTGAGTCAGCATCGACAGCACGTTCTTACCGCGAATCAAACCGCCGTAGAACAGCGCAATGCCAGGGATGGTCATAAACAACACCAGCGCGGTACAGATCATCATAAAAGCGTTATCCGCTTTATCCGCAACCGCCGGTGCCGCCATCGCCAGTCCCGGCAGCAGCGCCAGTGAAGCAATACCTGTTTTCATCGTTGCTATCTTCATTTTTTGGTTTCCTATCACTGTGTGCCAGACGTTACAGTGCGGCTTCGTCGGCTTCGCCGGTACGAATACGAATCACACGTTGCAGCTCGGCGACGAAGATTTTGCCGTCGCCAATTTTTCCGGTGTATGCCGCCTTACTGATGACATCAATCACGCCATCCAGTTGGTCGTCGGCAATCGCCACATCAATCTTCACCTTGGGCAGAAAATTGACGCTATATTCAGCCCCACGGTACAGCTCAGCATGACCTTTCTGTCGGCCAAACCCCTTCACTTCGGTGACGGTCAGCCCCTGAATACCAATAGACGACAATGCTTCACGGACGTCTTCCAGTTTGAACGGTTTGATTACCACGGTAACCAGCTTCATAGATCCCCTCCAGTCAGAATTCAGTAGTGGCTGCAGATACACGAGAGGAATATTGCAAGGGATGTGCCAGAAATGAAAAAGGCGGGATGATTCAGGTTCTCAGGGTACTTCCGGGAGAGAAAAAGAAAAAACGCACTATAACGGTGCATAGTGCGTTACATTTTTGCACCAGATTGTTGATTGCCAGATGGCGGCGTAAACGCCTTATCCGGCCTACGAGACCGCGCTGGCCCCAGACCGGATAAGCGCCGCGCCATCAGGCGATAACAGAATCGTCTTGCGTACTGGCGGCTAACTCTTCACCCGCCAGCTGCAACTGATACATCTGCCAGTAACGGCCTTGCGCCGCGAGTAATTGCTGGTGCGTACCACGCTCAACCGCCTGACCGCGATGCAGCACCAGAATGGTGTCCGCATCGACAATCGTCGATAACCGATGCGCAATCACCACCAGCGTGGTGTGTTCACGTACCGCCGCCAGAGCTTGCTGAATGGCCTGTTCAGTACCGGAGTCAATACTGGCCGTGGCTTCGTCGAGGATCAACACCTGTGGCGTTTCAACCAACACCCGCGCCAACGCCAGCAGCTGTTTTTGACCAACGGAGAGGTTATTGCCCTGCTCGCCCAGCCGGGTATGAATCCCCTCGCTCAGACCTCGCGCCAGTTCTGCCAGTTGCACGGTCTCCAGCGCCTGCCATACCCGCTCTTCTGAGATATCGCGGCCCAGCGTGACGTTCGCCAGGAAGGTATCTGCCATCACCACCGGATCCTGCTGCACCATGGCGATGCCCTGACGTAACGCACCGTGGCTCAGTGAAGACAGCGGCCGTCCATCAAGGCGGATTTCCCCCTGCGTCAGCGGGTAGTAACCCATCAACAGACTGGCGAGCGTGCTTTTACCACTGCCGGTGTGTCCGACCAAAGCCACAAAGCTGCGCGAAGGCACGGACATACTGATATTTTGCAGCACCAGATTGTCGTCGCGATAGGCAAATGAAACGTTATCCACCTCAATGTCCCCGCTCTTTAGCGGTCGCTCATCTTCACCATAGCGCTGACGTGGCCCATCCATCAGTTCGAACACTCGCTCACCGGCGACAACCGCCTGCTGCAGCATTGATTGCTGAGTGGTCAACTCGATCAGCGGTTCGTTCAAACGGCCGAGGTAGCTGATAAACGCGTACAGCACGCCAACCTCGATCGAGCTGCCAGAGGTAAAACTGAACAGCATCAGCAATCCGCAGAGGATCAGCGCCGAGAAAAGGCTAAGCAGCGGGCGCAACAAAAAACCATCCAGTCGCAGGGTCTGCATACGCGCCATATAGTGCGAGCGGCTTGCTTCGCCCATTCTCTCGCCAAATCGCGCCTGCTGGCGGAACTGCTGGATAACACTCATGCCGTTGATGACTTCGTTAAAGCCATCGTTAATATCCGCCAGATAAGCGCGAACCCGGCGCACAATCGGGGTGCTGTAGCGTTGATAAATCACCATCACCACCAGCACGGCCGGGAAAATGGCCATCGCCACTACCGCCATACGCCACTCAAGGCTGAACATCGCTACCAGCATGGCGCCAATTAATGCCGCGCTGCGCAGGACCGTTGCTACCACCGTCACGTACAGGTCGCGAATAACTTCAGTGTCGTTGGTCACGCGGGAGATTAGCTGCCCGACGGGTTGAGTATCAAAGGCGCTGAGCGGCTGACGCAGCGCAGCGTCCATTACGTCGGTGCGCAACTGTTGTACTACGCCAACTGCCGCCTGGTTAAACAGCAATGACTGCGCGTAATGCAGGCCAGCCGCCAGCAGTTGTAGACCGATATATGCCGCAACCAGCCCGGCGACCATCGCCAGCGGCAGATTATTCTTCGCCACCATGTTATCGATAAAATAGCTAATCAGCAGCGGACCGCTGACTTCCGCCGCAGCCGCCACCCACAGCATGACTACCGCAATAGCCAGCTGTTTTCGCCATGGAGAGCCATACGCCAGCAATCTTTTCAGGGTCGGCCATAATTGCCCAAAACTACGCATTAGCCGCCTCCTCGTTTATCTCTGGTGCATCAGTCAGCGCCGCTTCCAGTTGCTGATAGCGGTACATATCGCGATACCAGCCAGGCTGCTGCACTAACGCATCATGCTCACCGCGCTGGGCAATATGCCCATGCTGCATCACGATAATCTCGCTGGCTTCCGTCAGGGCCGATAAACGGTGGGCGCTAATAATGACGGTTCTGCCTTCGCCCCACTGGCGCAGGTTATGCAGGATCTGATGTTCGGTACGACCATCTACCGCCGACAGCGCATCATCCAGAATCAGGATTTCAGCGTTCAGGAGTAGCGCTCGAGCGATAGAAATACGCTGTTTTTGCCCACCAGACAGCATCACCCCACGTTCGCCCACTTCGGTGTCGTAGCCCTGCGGAAGACGTAAAATATCCTCATGAACGCTGGCAAGGCGTGCCACATACTCGATATCTTCCTGCGTGGCCTGAGGGCGTCCTAACGCGATGTTATTGCCAACGGTATCCGAAAACAGGAATGGCGTCTGGCTGACAACTGCCAGCCGGCTGCGCCAGCTATCCAGTTGTAATCGCGTTAAGGGGATATCATGAAAGCGCACATCGCCGTGGGTGATATCAAAATGACGCTGAATCAGCGACAGCACCGTACTTTTCCCCGCGCCGGTAGGCCCACAAATGCCCAACATCTGCCCAGGTTTAAGCTGGAAGTTCACATTTTCCAGCGCCGGGTGTGCCGTTTGCGGGTAGCAAAATTCACGAATCGCCACCGCCAGCTCCCCACGCCCTTCCGGTACCGGTTCAGTGCCGTCATCCACCACCGGCGCTTCAGACAGCATGGCGCGAATACGGCTATACGCCGCGCTGCCACGTTCGACGATGTTAAACATCCATGCCAGCGCCAGCATCGGCCAAATCATCAAACCGAGATACATCATAAAGCTGGTGAGCTGGCCGAGCGTCAGCGAGCCGTGCACCACCATCCAGCTTCCCCCAGCAATCGCCAGTAGGTTAGCCATGCCAATGGCGATATAAATCGTGGGATCAAAGCGGGCGTCAATGCGCGCCACGCGCAGGTTTTTCTTACCGGTATCTTCGGCATCGGCGGCAAATAATGCCGATTGCCGATCCTCCAGACCGAAGGCCTTGATCATGCGAATACTGGTCAGGCTTTCCTGAGTACGGTCGTTGAGACTGGAAAACGCCGCCTGCGCCAGCTTAAAGCGGTTATGGAGTCGATCGCCGTAACGTTTGATCATCAACGCCATCACCGGCATCGGCAGCAGCGCAATTAACGTCAACTGCCAGCTTATCTGCGTTGACATCACGATCAGCACCGCACATCCCATTACCAGCGAATCTACCAGCGTCAGCACGCCTTCTCCGGCGGCAAATACGACCCGATCGACATCGTTGGTCGCACGCGCCATCAGATCGCCCGTGCGGTGACGCAGATAAAATTCTGGATGCTGGCGACTCAACTGACGGTAATAATCTTCCCGCAGCTCAACCGCCAGTTGGTAGGATGCGCCAAACAGCAGCACGCGCCAGACATAGCGCAGCAAATAAACCACCACTGCAATCAGGGCAATTGTTCCCACCCACATCAGCAGCCGCTCGGTGGTGAAGCGTTGAGTCGTCACGCCATCCACAATGATCCCGACCACTTTCGGCGGAATAAGCTGAAGGATAGCGATGATGATAAGCAGGGCCACCGCCCCGAGGTAGCGACGCCACTCCCGGCGGAAGTACCAGCTTAATTGAGCAAATAATCGCACGCGTTATATCCTGACAAGATTTCCGGCAATAAGCGCCGGGAGAGTTATTCAATAGGGAGCGCAGTTGTGTATTTAATCTGTTCCATCGCAAAGCTGGAGGTGACGTCAGACAGGCCCGGTACGCTGTTCACCAGGCGCTTATAAAATTCATCGTAGCTTTTCATATCGGCGACCTGCACTCGCATCAGGTAATCATATTCCCCTGCCATACGCCAGAACCCCAGAACCTCCGGCATACCGGTGACTTCGGTGACAAAGCGGCAATACCATTCACTGCTGTGATGCTGAGTCTTAATCAGCACAAACGCGGTCAGCCCCAGCCCCAGTTTTTCTGGATCTAACAGGGCGACTCTACCCAGCAGGATACCGTCATCTTCAAGCCGTTTGAGGCGTTTCCAGCAGGGGGTGGTAGTCAGATTAACGGCATCTGCTAACGCCTGCAAAGAAAGGGTGCAGTCCTGTTGCAGTAAGCTAAGCAGCTTACGGTCAATTTTGTCTAACATATCCACTCCACAGAGAAGAATTTTCTCCTTACATTCTATTTTAAAGGCTAAATGGCAACAATTTTTTCCGTGCTTTTCGCTATTCTTGGCACAAAATGACAAATGGATATCTATTAATGATGAATAGCTCCTGGGTTAAAAACGCCATCAATGAAATCAACGCGGATTATCAGCGTTCTGCGGATACGCATCTCATTCGTCTGTCGCTACCGGCGTTCCCGGGCATTCAGATCTATTTAAAAGATGAGAGCACGCATCCCACCGGGAGCCTGAAGCATCGTCTGGCGCGTTCACTGTTTCTGTACGGATTGTGCAATGGCTGGATTAAAGAAGGCACCACCATCATTGAATCATCGTCCGGTTCAACGGCGGTCTCCGAGGCTTATTTCGCCCGACTGTTAGGGCTGCCGTTTATTGCCGTCATGCCTTCCTGTACAGCGAAGCGTAAAATTGAACAGATTGAGTTTTACGGTGGTCGCTGTCATTTCGTGGAAAGCGCCTGTGAAATCTATGCGGCCTCTGAACAGCTGGCGCGTGAGCTGAACGGTCATTACATGGACCAGTTCACTTATGCTGAGCGCGCTACCGACTGGCGTGGCAATAACAATATTGCTGACAGCATCTTCCGTCAGATGCAGTGCGAGCCCAACCCTGTCCCCCGCCATATTGTAATGAGCGCCGGAACCGGCGGCACCTCTGCAACCATTGGCCGCTATATTCGCTGTCAGGGCTACGATACTCGCCTGATGGTGGTGGATCCGGAAAACTCAGTCTTTCTGCCCTTCTGGCAGGATCGCGATGCAACGTTACGCAGCCCGGTAGGAAGCAAAATCGAAGGCATCGGCCGCCCACGTGTCGAACCCTCCTTCATTCCTGACGTAGTCGATGAAATGCTGCGCGTGCCGGATGCCGCAAGCGTGGCCACCGCACACTGGCTGGAAACGCAGTTGGGCCGCAAAGTCGGCGCTTCAACCGGCACCAACATGTGGGGAACACTGCAACTTGCCGCCCGTATGCGCGATGCCGGAGAAAGCGGTTCACTGGTCACGCTGCTGTGCGACAGCGGCGAACGCTATCTTGAAACCTACTACAACCCGCAGTGGATCGACACGCACATCGGTGATTTAACGCCGTGGAAAGCGGAACTCACCCGGCTTCTGAACACCCATTAATGGGATAAAAAAAGCCAGACGCGAAGTCTGGCTTGCTGGAAGGGATCTCTCATTCGGGGGAATAAGGTAGATGCGGATTGTCCAGCCAATGCGTCAAAAAGTGTGACACCGCCTGATTGCGGCAATGCCCAATCACCGACAAATGCGGCAGTTCAGCAATCAGTTGTGGCATCGCGTTTCCCATAATCAGGCCGCGTCCAACGCTGCCTAACATTTCGCGATCGTTCATGGCATCGCCAAATGCCATACATTCGGCCATTGAATAACCTAAGTGGTCGCTTAGTACCGCCAGCGCCGATCCTTTGTTACAGCCCACCGGCAGCACCTCAAGGCAATCAACCGCGGAAAAACAAAGATTTGCCTGTTCGCCCAGCGCCTCATTCAGTTGAATGCGTAATTGGATCAGGGAGTCATGATCCCCACAGAAACAGACTTTCGTTACCTGATGAGCCGGGATACGTTTCACATCGACGATCTGGTAGCGAAATCCGCTATACACATGCGCCTGTAGCAGCGATGGGATCTCTTGTCCGGTGAACCAACCGTTGTCATTAAAGACATGCATGCTGGCTGTAGTATCCCACTTCTGATGTAACACGATATCCGCCACAGTCGGATCCAGATCCTGACGGTGCAATACATCGCCCTCAACAGAGTGAATGCGCGTGCCGTTACCCGTGATCAAAAAGGCGTCCAGTGAGATAGAACCCAAAATATGGCACATCTCAAGCACATGGCGGCCGGTGGCAAATGTCAGGGTAATCTCGCGTTCACGCAGGCGCGCCAGCGTTGAAAGCGTTTCGTCACCTAAATGGTGATTCGGCATCAAAAGGGTGCCATCCATATCAAATGCAGCCAGACGAGCCATTTCTTTCTCCACACTGTGACGCGGTTAACTTGTGATTCAGTATCACCTGAGATATACGGAAGTAATAGTGAATAGATAAAATGAATTGTTCCGGGTTTATTACACAAAATCATTCAAGTTGCATCCAGGCGGCAAGTGAATGAACGTCCAGGAGCATACAGTGACTGGGGGGAATTAACGCCGCCAACAAAGAGGCAGCTTGAAGGATGACGTGTATATGAGATTGTTGAATCGCCTGAATCAGTACCAACGCCTGTGGCAGCCTTCGGCGGGAGAACCGCAGTCGGTGACCGTCGGGGAGCTGGCAGAACGCTGTTTTTGCAGCGAGCGCCACGTGCGTACCCTGCTGAAGCAAGCGCAGGATGCTGGCTGGCTGGAGTGGCACGCCCAGTCGGGGCGTGGGAAACGCGGGCAGCTGCGCTTTTTGGTGACGCCAGATTCGCTACGCAGCATTATGATGGAACAAGCGCTGCAAAAGGGGGAGCAACTTAGCGTACTGGAGCTGGCTCAGCTGGCGCCGGGAGAATTAAGAACGCTGCTCCAGCCGTTTATGGGTGGTCAGTGGCAAAACGACACGCCAACCCTGCGCATCCCCTATTACCGCCAGCTCGACCCTTTGCACCCTGGATTTCTCCCCGGTCGCGCAGAGCAACACCTCGCCGGACAAATATTCTCGGGCCTGACCCGGTTCGACAGTGTTACGCAACGCCCCTGCGGAGATTTAGCCCACCACTGGAATATCTCCGCCGACGGCCAGCGCTGGGATTTCTATATTCGTTCCACCCTGTACTGGCATAACGGCGATGCGGTCAGCAGCACACAGCTACATCAACAGTTGCTGAAGCTGTTAGAGCTACCCGCGTTAAATAAACTGTTTATCAGCGTAAAGCGCATTGAGGTGACGCATCCCCAGTGCCTAACCTTTATTTTGCATCGCCCCGACTTCTGGCTGGCGCATCGTCTGGCAAGCTACAGCAGTCACCTGGCACATCCCGAACTCCCGTTTGTTGGTACCGGTCCGTTTCGGTTGACGCTGTTTACCCCAGACCTAGTGCGCATCGAGAGTCACGATCACTACCACCTGAGTCATCCGCTACTAAAAGCCATTGAATACTGGATAACCCCGCAGCTTTTCTCCCAGGATTTGGGCACCAGCTGTCGCCATCCGGTTCAAATTGCAATTGGTAAACCCGAAGAGCTTCCCATGCTAAGCCAGGTAAGCAGCGGGATCAGCCTCGGTTTCTGCTATCTCACGCTCAGAAAAAGCGCGCGGCTGAATACGCAGCAGGCCCGTCGCCTGGTCAATATTATCCACCGCTCTTCCCTGCTACAAACGCTTGACGTGGATGAAAACCTGATCACGCCAAGCAATGCGCTGCTGCCGGGATGGACGATCCCCCAATGGGATGAACTGGACGACGTGCCGCTACCGGAAAAACTTACGCTGGCCTATCACCTGCCGGTAGAGTTGCACGCCATGGCTGAACAGCTTCGCCAGGCGCTGGCGCTACTCGGCTGTGAATTAACGCTTATTTTTCATAATGCTAAAAACTGGGATGGCGACCATCCTTTAGCCCAGGCCGACCTGATGATGGGCGACAGGCTGATTGGCGAAGCACCTGAATATACCCTCGAACAGTGGCTGCGCTGCGATCAACTCTGGTCACATGTATTGAGCTCGCCAGCATATACTCATCTGCAAACCACCCTGGATGCCCTGCAAATCCAGGCCGATGAGGATGATCGTCATGCGGCTTTACAACACGTTTTCGCCTCGCTGATGCATGACGCGACCCTGACACCGCTGTTCAATTATCACTATCGTATTAGCGCTCCGCCGGGCGTGAACGGCGTACGCCTGAACCCTCGCGGCTGGTTTGAATTTACCGAAGCCTGGCTACCGCCCCCGTCGGCGTGAAGAAGCTGGTCGGCGACACGCCCAGGCGCTACCATAAGGGTTTCGTTATTTGTCAGGAAAAACCATGAAACGTGCCGTTGTTGTATTCAGTGGGGGTCAGGACTCCACAACCTGTCTGGCGCAAGCGCTGCATCAGTATGATGAAGTGCACTGCGTGACCTTTGATTATGGTCAGCGCCATCGCGCTGAGATTGATGTCGCACGTGACCTGGCCTTAAAACTTGGCGCGCGTGCGCACAAGGTACTTGATGTAACGCTGCTCAGCGAACTGGCCGTCAGTAGCCTGACCCGCGATAACATTCCGGTACCCGATTACGAACCGGATGCGAACGGCATTCCCAATACCTTTGTGCCAGGACGCAATATTCTGTTTTTAACGTTGGCGGCGATTTACGCGTATCAGGTGCAGGCGGAGGCGGTCATTACCGGCGTTTGTGAAACGGATTTCTCTGGATATCCGGACTGCCGCGATGAGTTCGTCAAAGCCCTGAACCATGCCGTAAGCCTGGGAATGGCGAAAGATATCCGCTTTGAAACCCCGCTGATGTGGATCGATAAAGCCGAAACCTGGGCACTGGCCGATTACTGGGGCAAGCTGGACCTGGTACGCGAAGAAACGCTGACCTGCTATAACGGCATCAAAGGTGACGGTTGCGGTCACTGCGCGGCCTGTAATCTGCGCGCCAACGGCCTGAACCATTATCTGGCAGATAAACCAGCAGTGATGGCGGCAATGAAGCAGAAAACAGGACTAAAGTGATCGTTTTGCCGGATGGCGGTGCACGCACCTTATCCGGCTTTCGACATTCACCGTGGTCAATATCGCCCGTAAGCCTGATAAGCGAAGCGCCGTCAGGCTTCCTTCCATCACTTCACCATCTGCTCCAGTTTTTCGCGCAACTCCCCTTCCAGCGGTAGCGCCTTTTGCGTTTTCAAATCAATACAGACGAAGGTAATCAACGCGTCTGCCACCACCTGTCCTTCCGGCTCCAGGGTGATAGTCTGGTTCAACACACCGCTTTTGCCATTTAACTGTTGCACCTGACTGGTAATGGTCAGCAGGTCGCTCAGCACCGCAGGGCGGCGGTAGTTAATGTTAATATTCACGACCACAAAAGCGATGTTGTGTGCGGTCATCCACTGAAAGCTGTCGCTGTTTTCCAGGCCATCCCAGCGGGCTTCTTCCAGAAACTCAAGATAGCGAGCATTGTTAACGTGCTGATAGACATCAAGATGAAAACCACGAACTTTGATTTGTGTTTGCATAGCGCAGGAGCCTTACGTTGTTTTTATAGGAACACACTTCAGGGTAAGAGGTCATAACTGGTATGACCTCTACAGTCTGGCAAACTTTCAGCACTCTGCAAGTTATTAAAGTGTTAAAACTGCCAGATTGCGCTCTACCAGCGAACTCCCCATGCCCGGCACCTGCTTTAAGTCCTCCACCGTTTTAAACGGCCCGTACTCCTCACGATAGCTGACAATCGCCTGTGCTTTCTTCAGACCTACGCCATTCATGACTCGCGCTAAATCCTCCGCAGAAGCGCTGTTGATGCTTACCCTGGTGGCTTCATCATCGCTCGCTTTAGCCGGTTGCGTGGCTTTGCTTTGTGCTACTCCCGTAGCATCCGCTTTGGCTTGAGTCGCCTGGCTTTTGGCGACTGGCTCTGCAGCCAGTGCGCTTTGAGCCATACCGGTGCAGGTCAATGAAAGGGTAATAAGCAGGGCTTTGATTCCATGTTTCATACTGTTTTCTCCTTGTTTGTTAACAGTGGAATCACGATAGCGAGGTGCAGAACGGCAGACAAACGGCAAATATCAGAAATGGAAAAGGCCGCGAAAGCGGCCTTTGGTTGATACAACTTTTTGCAATTTTTTGCGAGTAGCCTCGGTTATTGCTGCTGTTCCAGCGCGTCACCGACTTTAATTTTTGCGGCTTTACGCAGGTTGCTCATCAGCGCTTCAAAGACAATCTGCGCATTGTTCTGGGTAATCCCCTGAACCATCGCTTTCTTCTGCTCTTCAGGCATAGAACCGGCTTTCACCTCGTCCAGCGCCAGCAGTACAACGTTACCCTGCATGTCGTTCGCCACGCCGTAGCTCGGTTTATCTTTCGCCGGCAGGCTCAGGCCAAAGGCCGCCTGACTCAGCGGATCCTGACCCGTACGGCTCAGCGTTTTCGCCTCGCCAAAGCTCAGACCCGCCGCTTTCATGGCTTCATCGCCTTTACCAGCTTTCAGATCCGCCAGCAGTTTATCGGCATCAAGCTTCGCCTGCTGCTCTGCTTTATTGTGCTTAACAAGCGCAGTTACCTGATCTTTCACTTCAGCCAGTGGTTTAACGGCTTCAGCTTTGTGCTCTGCAATTCGCAATACAAACGCGCGATCGCCATCCACGGTGATGATGTCGGAGTTACTGCCAGGCGTACCGTTCTCACCAACCAAACCACCATTGAAAATGATGTCAGCGACCGGTTTGAAGTTCAGCTCTTCCGGCAGGCTGTCACGGCTAAACCAGCCCGTTTCAACCGCTTTCATACCCGCCGCCTGCTCCGCGCCCGCCAGGGATTCGTTATCGTTGCTGGCGGCATCGCTCACTTTCTGCTGCAGCGCATAGTAGGCATCCAGCGCTTTTTCCTGCTTCACTTTCGCCGCAATGTCGTCACGGGCTTCGCTCAGCGGTTTAACCTGCGCAGGCTGTACGTCGTCAAGACGCGCAACGAGGAAACCAACGGAAGACTTAATCACCCCTGACAACTGGCCTTTCTCTTTCAGACCGGCATTCTTCAGCTCATCCGGGGTGGTGGAATCTTCCAGCCATCCCATATCACCGCCTTTACGGGCAGAGATGATGTCAGCAGATTTTTCTTTTGCCAGCGCAGCGAAATCACCGCCTTTGTTCAGCTCGTCCAGTACCGCTTTGGCTTCATCTTCCGTTTTGGTCTGAATGATGCTGTAGCGGTTACGCTGCGGCTGAGTGAACTGATCCTGATGCTGGTCATAATAAGCCTGAATATCAGCATCGCTGGCCGTCTCCTGCATAGCAGAAGCATCCAGCTTGATGTAGCTCACGCGGAACTGTTCCGGCGTCATAAAGTTGTTTTTATTCTGCTCGTAGTAGCTGGCAACTTCCTGCTCGGTAACAGACTGCTTCGCGGCCAGTGCGTTAACGTCAATTGTCGCCTCGCGAACGATACGATGCTGTGCGACCAGCGCCGCCAGCTCGTCCGTTTCGCCTTTCAGCATGAAGTCCGTACCGGCAACGCCGTTAATCAGTTGCTGGGTAGTAAGCTGATTACGTAATGCCTGAGCGTACTGGTCTGCGGTCATTCCCATCTGATTAACAATCGCGTTGTAGCGATTGTTATCAAATTTACCGTCCACCTGGAACGCAGGCGTGGCGAAAATAGCCTGTTTAACCTGATCGTCGCTGATGTTGAGATTAAGCTCGCGGGAGTACTGATCCAGCAGCGCTTCGTCAATAAGACGATTCAGCACCTGCTGACGCAGCGTTTTCATGTAGCCTTCGTTCGCAGCCAGTTCGGAGTATTGATCGCCCAGCTGTTGCTGCATGCGGTTACGTTCGCTGTTGAACGCATTCTCGAACTGCCCGCGGCTAATCTCCTGGCCATTCACTTTGGCGGCGAAGTTATTGCCCCCGCCAATCAGGTAACCACTCACGCCGGTCAAAATGAACGACACGATAATGATACCGAAAATAATCTTGAGCACGAGACTGTTAGCAGCCGTGCGTAAGCTGTCCATCATGGTGTAACCACACTCCGCTGTAGATGACTATACGCGTTATCTCTCAAGCCGCCTGCGCGTTGTCACAACAGCGGCGGCAAGGATTTTGAGTATATATGCTTCACGCAGCATAGCGTTTCCTGAACGCTGCGTACAAAGGCCTATTGTGACAAGAAACAGGGGCAATTGTCAGCCCACAACGCGTAGAAAGTACCGGAATTACAAATAAAAAAGGCACATCAGTCGATGCGCCCTTGTACTTCGTCACATCCCCAAAGGGGAAATCACTTAGTTTACCGCGTCTTTCAGTGCTTTACCTGCACGGAAGCCCGGTACTTTAGCCGCGGCGATGGTGATCTCTTTACCTGTTTGCGGGTTGCGACCAGTACGGGCAGCACGCTCTTTAACGGCAAAAGTACCAAAACCTACCAGCGCTACGTCATCACCTTCTTTCAAAGATTCGGTAACAGAAGCAATAATTGCATCTAACGCACGTCCAGCCGCAGCTTTAGAGATATCAGCCCCTGCAGCAATTTTGTCGATCAGTTGAGATTTATTCACTCTTCTCTTCCTCTTTATAATTTATATCGCACCTGAATCCTTCAAAGTGCGAACGCGCAGCAGTTATATCAGGCCTGCCATGCCCTTACAACACCCGTTAATGATGGCAAGCCCAATCCGTCATCTAAATTAGCTATACAAAAAAAGGCTGGCAAGTCCGAAATGGCCTGCCAGCCCTGTTTTTATTAGTGCTCTTTGCGCGAGGTCACTATTTTGCGGTCACAACCTGCATTCCGGAGGGCTCATTTTGCAACGCGAGCGTCAGAACCTCCTCAATGCGTTTCACCGGATGGATGTCCAGATCGGCAATTACGTTGTCCGGAATCTCTTCCAGGTCACGTTTGTTTTCGTCTGGAATTAAGACCGTTTTAATACCACCACGGTGTGCCGCCAGCAGTTTTTCTTTCAAACCACCAATAGGCAGAACCTGACCACGCAGGGTGATCTCGCCGGTCATCGCCACGTCGGCGCGAACCGGGTTACCGGTCAGACAAGAAACCAGCGCGGTACACATGGCAATACCCGCACTTGGACCGTCTTTCGGCGTCGCCCCTTCAGGTACGTGAACGTGGATGTCGCGTTTTTCGTAAAAGTCCGGATTAATGCCCAGTTTTTCCGCGCGCGCGCGCACCACGGTCAGCGCAGCCTGAATGGATTCCTGCATGACTTCACCCAGAGAACCGGTGTAGGTCAGCTTACCTTTACCCGGTACGCAAGCGGTTTCGATGGTCAGCAGATCGCCGCCCACTTCCGTCCATGCCAGACCGGTTACCTGACCAACGCGGTTTTCGTTGTCCGCGCGGCCATAGTCAAAGCGCTGTACGCCCAGGTAGTCGTGCAGATTGTCACCATTGATCTCAATATGTTTCAGCGACTTGTCGAGCAGCAGCTGTTTCACCGCTTTACGGCACAGTTTGGAAATTTCACGCTCCAGACTACGCACGCCAGCTTCACGGGTGTAATAACGAATAATGCCCACAATGGCGCTATCGTCGACCGTCAGCTCGCCTTTTTTCAGCGCGTTACGCTCAATCTGTTTCGGCAACAGGTGACGTTTAGCAATGTTCAGCTTCTCGTCTTCGGTATACCCGGACAGACGGATCACTTCCATACGATCCAGCAACGGTGCGGGAATATTCATGGAGTTAGAGGTCGCTACGAACATCACGTCGCTGAGATCGTAGTCCACTTCCAGGTAGTGATCGCTGAACGCCACGTTCTGCTCTGGATCCAGCACCTCAAGCAGTGCGGAAGCCGGATCGCCACGCATGTCGGAAGACATTTTGTCGATCTCATCAAGCAGGAACAGCGGGTTTTTAACGCCCACTTTAGCCATTTTCTGGATCAGTTTACCCGGCATCGAACCAATATAGGTCCGGCGGTGACCGCGAATTTCAGCTTCATCACGCACGCCACCCAGCGCCATACGGATGTATTTACGTCCGGTTGCTTTAGCGATGGACTGTCCCAGAGAAGTTTTACCTACCCCCGGCGGCCCAACCAGGCACAGGATCGGCCCCTTGATTTTATTCACACGGCTTTGAACCGCGAGATACTCAAGAATACGGTCTTTGACACGTTCCAGACCGTAATGGTCGGTATCGAGGATTTCCTGAGCCTGACGCAGATCTTTTTTGACCTTGCTACGCGCATTCCATGGCACCTGAACCATCCAGTCGATGTAGCCACGGACTACGGTCGCTTCCGCTGACATCGGAGACATCATTTTCAGCTTCTGCAGTTCTGCTTCCGCTTTCTCTTTTGCCTCTTTCGGCATTTTCGCCGCGTCGATTTTACGCTTCAACGCTTCGTTTTCGTCCGGCGCATCGTCCATCTCGCCGAGCTCTTTCTGAATGGCTTTCATCTGCTCGTTCAGATAGTACTCACGCTGGGATTTTTCCATCTGCTTTTTCACGCGGTTGCGAATGCGTTTCTCAACCTGCAGCAGATCGATTTCAGACTCCATCATCGCCATCAGATATTCCAGACGTTCGTTAACGTCGGACATCTCCAGTACGGACTGCTTGTCAGCAAGCTTCAGCGGCATGTGCGCAGCGATGGTGTCCGCCAGACGTGCAGGATCGTCAATGCTGTTCAGCGACGTCAGCACTTCGGGCGGGATTTTCTTGTTCAGCTTGATATAGCCTTCGAACTGGCTGATAGCGGTACGCACCAGCACTTCCTGTTCACGCTCATCAATAGCAGGCGAGTCGAGGTACTCCGCTTTCGCAGAGAAGTGCTCGCCGTTGTCAGACAGCGCTGAAATACGCGCGCGCTGTAACCCCTCGACCAGCACTTTTACGGTGCCGTCAGGCAGTTTCAGCATCTGCAAAATAGAGGCCACGGTCCCGACGGTGAAAAGATCGTTTACACCCGGCTCATCCGTTGACGCTTCTTTCTGGGCAACCAGCATGATTTTTTTATCATGGTCCATAGCCGCTTCCAGACAACGGATAGATTTTTCCCGCCCTACAAATAAGGGTATGACCATGTGCGGATAAACCACCACATCGCGCAACGGCAATACGGGGATTTCAATGCGTTCAGAACGCTCAGGATTCATAGAGCTCTCTCTTAGTTTAGTTTCCGCCAGGTAATCAGGTGGTACGACTGTGCTCCACACCACCTTTAACATGTATGTCAGTATATGGGGATGTTTCCCACACATTCAACGCCATGTTTACGGAAAAATAAAAGGGGAGATAAAATCCCCCCTTATTAATTAAATGTCTGTATGAATTGATGAATTATTCGCCAGATGCCTGCTGCGCTTCCGGCTTACCGTAAATCAGCAATGGCTTGCTCTGGCCGCCAATCACCGACTCATCGATCACCACTTTTTCTACGTCTTCCATAGAAGGCAGATCGTACATGGTGTCAAGCAGCGCGGCTTCGACGATAGAACGCAGACCACGAGCACCGGTTTTACGTGCCATCGCTTTTTTGGCGATAGCATCCAGCGCTTCCTCACGGAATTCCAGATCAACACCTTCAAGATTGAACAGCGCCTGGTACTGCTTGGTCAGGGCGTTTTTCGGCTCTTTCAGGATCTGGATCAGCGCTTCTTCGCTCAGTTCGCTCAGCGTCGCTACAACCGGCAGACGCCCGATGAATTCAGGGATCAGACCAAATTTGATCAGATCTTCCGGCTCCACCTGCGACAGCAGTTCACCTTCACTGGCTTTATCAGACTGCGCTTTTACCGTTGCGCCAAAACCAATGCCGGAGCCCGTTTCAACACGGTTAGCAATGACTTTATCCAGACCGGCAAAGGCACCGCCACAGATAAACAGGATCTTGGAGGTATCAACCTGCAGGAATTCCTGCTGAGGATGTTTACGCCCTCCCTGCGGTGGAACGGCAGCAACCGTACCTTCGATCAATTTCAACAGCGCCTGCTGTACGCCTTCGCCAGAAACGTCACGGGTAATGGACGGGTTGTCAGACTTACGAGAAATCTTGTCGATTTCATCGATATAGACGATCCCGCGCTGTGCTTTCTGCACGTCGTAATCGCACTTCTGCAGTAGTTTCTGAATAATATTTTCAACATCTTCACCCACATAACCAGCTTCGGTCAGCGTGGTGGCATCGGCCATAGTGAACGGAACGTCCAGCAGGCGTGCCAGCGTTTCAGCCAGCAGCGTTTTACCGGAACCCGTCGGGCCAATCAGCAGGATGTTGCTTTTGCCCAACTCGACGCCATTGCTGGTGTCGCCGTTGCGCAGACGTTTGTAATGGTTGTATACCGCGACCGCCAGCACTTTCTTCGCCTGCTCCTGACCGATAACGTAATCGTCCAGGTGGTTGCGAATTTCATGTGGCGTCGGCAGCGCACTGCGTTCACGGTGCGGTGCTACTTCCTTAATCTCTTCGCGAATGATGTCGTTACATAAATCAACACATTCGTCGCAGATATACACGGATGGTCCGGCAATCAGCTTACGCACTTCATGCTGGCTTTTGCCGCAAAAAGAGCAGTACAACAATTTGCCCGAGCCATCTTTGCGTTTATCTGTCATGGGTCAAAACCTCTTCTTTGTTCTTTGTGCCGCACACGACGACGCAAATGCCATTCTCAGGCGCAAGACGCTAGTCAGCGTTGTGCCGCTCCAGGTAATTATAGCGGTACACCTGCGCGCTGGGCATTAATTACGATGGGTCAAAATCGAGTCGACCAGACCGTACTCTACCGCTTCAGAAGCGGAGAGGAAGCGATCGCGCTCGGTATCACGTTCAATCTGCTCAAGAGATTGACCCGTATGATGCGCCATAAGTTCGTTCATGCGCCCTTTTACCTTCAGGATTTCACGGGCATGAATTTCAATATCCGTTGCCTGGCCCTGGTAACCGCCCAGAGGCTGGTGGATCATGACGCGAGAGTTAGGCAGGCAAAAACGTTTACCTTTCGCCCCGGCAGTCAGCAGGAACGCGCCCATTGAGGCCGCCTGGCCCATACAAATGGTGCTGACGTCCGGCTTAATAAACTGCATGGTGTCATAGATAGACATCCCGGCAGTGATCACTCCACCAGGGGAGTTGATGTACAGATAGATATCTTTTTCTGGGTTTTCTGCTTCCAGGAACAGCATCTGCGCCACGATCAGGTTAGCCATATGGTCTTCGACCTGGCCGGTCAGAAAAATGACGCGTTCCTTAAGTAGACGAGAATAGATATCAAAAGAGCGCTCACCACGTGAGGTCTGTTCAATGACCATCGGCACCAGCGCCATATGGGGTGCAAAGTTATCTCGTTCGCCGCTGTATGACATTTCCGTCTCCTGGATAAAATTTGAAAAAACCTGCTGTGCTGATTGTAACCTTATGGACGGATTATCAGCTAGTCCCTCTGTAATGGGTACGACATCGCCATAATTCAAGCATAACAATCTTTTGTTGTAACGCTAACACTGAAACGCTGTTTTCGCACTCTTCCCATGCAAAATCCGTGACAAAAAAAAACCCGCCACCAAAAGGTGACGGGCTTGCGTACGAAATTCGTGCTAAATAAGCGACGAATTACGCCTGCTGGTTCATCAGCTCGTTGAAGGAAGTGGCTTTTTCAGTCACTTTCGCTTTCGCCAGAACGGCTTCAACAGCCTGCTCTTCCAGAGCGACGTTACGCATGTTGTCCATCAGCTCTTTATTTTTGCTGTAGAACTCAACAACTTCTTTCGGATCTTCGTAAGCAGAAGCCATCTCTTCGATCAGGCCTTTAACGCGATCTTCGTCAGCTTTCAGCTCGTTGGTACGAATCACTTCGCCCAGCAGCAGACCTACAACTACGCGACGCTTAGCCTGTTCTTCGAACAGTTCACGCGGCAGTTCCAGAGCTTGTTTTTCGTTGCCGCCAAAACGCTGTGCAGCCTGACGACGCAGAACGTCGATTTCGCTGTCGATCAGAGCAGCCGGAACGTCGATGTCGTTAGCTTTTACCAGACCTTCGATCGCCTGAGACTTAACGCGGTTACGCACAGCGCCTTTCAGTTCGCGTTCCATGTTTTTACGAACTTCAGCGCGCAGACCCGCTACGGAACCATCTTCAACGCCGAAACGTTTGATGAATTCTTCAGTCAGTTCCGGCAGTTCGCGCTCTTCAACTTTCTTCAGGTTGATAACGAACTTAGCGGCTTTACCTTTCAGGTTTTCAGCGTGGTACTCTTCCGGGAAGGTCACATCGATAGTGAACTCTTCGCCAGCTTTGTGGCCTTTAACGCCTTCTTCAAAGCCTGGGATCATACGACCCTGGCCCATCGCCAGTACGAAGTCAGACGCTTTGCCGCCTTCGAACTCTTCGCCGTCTACAGAGCCGGTGAAGTCGATGGTTACACGGTCCTCTGCATCTGCAGCGCCGTCTTTGTCTTTCCAGGTAGCCTGCTGCTTACGCAGGGTGTCCAGCATCACGTCAACGTCAGCGTCGGTGACTTCAACAACCGGTTTTTCAACTTCGATTGCTTCCAGGCCAGTCAGCTCAACTTCCGGGTAAACTTCGAACTCTACCGCGTAAGTAAAATCTTCACCCAGTTTGTATTCGCCCGGAACGTAGTTCGGTGCGCCAGCCGGATTGATTTTTTCTTTGATGATCGCGTCAACGAAGTTGCGGCTCATCAGGTCGCCCAGAACGTCCTGGCGAACAGACGCGCCATAACGCTGAGCAACAACATTCATCGGTACTTTTCCTTTGCGGAAACCGTCAATACGCACTTTCTTCGCTACGTTGACCAGCTCGCTTTTCACAGCGGTCTCGATGCTGTCAGCAGCGATAGTAATCGTTACACGGCGGCCAAGGCCTTGAGTGGTTTCAACTGAAACTTGCATCTTGTTACCTCAAAAAATCACAGTGCTCGGTCAACTCTTCTCCGCAAGCACAGGTTGTTGGCTTCGCGGAACTGGGATGTTCTCATAAGCAATCACATTCCCTGTCGTCAGAATCATCCCGAAGACATTCCGAAAAATAAGACGCGCATTATAGCGGCATCACTTTTATGAGTCGAGAACGGTTATCGCGCGTTGCTGCGGCTTTTTTCACAATTCCCGGCTAATTTTTGTCTGAATACTGTACGACTGCCCCAGAATTCAGACAAAACAAAACGGCCCGCAGGCCGTTTTCACATAATCTGTAGCAACATACTGGAAAAGCGTCGGTTGTTGCAAATCCGTTTTTACGCGATGCTTCCCGCCCCACGACACGGAGGCGATGCAAAAATCGTATCCTGCAACGCTTCCCACTCCTTAATGGTGTAGGTATGCAGGGCAAGTGCATGAACGGTTGTGGAAAGCTCCACCGTTAAGGTGCTGTAAATCATCCGATGACGATTCAGAAAACGCTCACCTGTAAAGCGATCGCTAACCAGCACAACCTTAAAGTGGCTTTCAGAACCTGCCGGGACATTGTGACGATAGCTTTCATCCACAACTTCGAGGAACACGGGTTGGAACGCTGCCCTTAATTTTTCTTCTATTTGCTCACGAATCATCATGAAGTTTTTCCTCCGACAACGCTGAGATGTCACCCATCCCTTTAAATACTAGCCGCTTTTACCGCTTTCATTACACCTTAGCAACAAAAAATTAGCGTTTGTCTGATTTTCTCAGCCAAATGGATGAAGTTCACTAAATCCTCACTTCGATTTATTGCAAAAAGTCCGTTTATGGTCTCCACAAAGACATAAAACTGACAACACAATGAATTTACATGCGTTACCCACTTCCCCTCATCGTTGGCGATGTTATGATGGCGGGAATTTTCTCCAACCATACAATTTAGATTCGCTGAGAGCCCTGGCATGTTTAAAAAAATCCTCGTCCCGTTTGTCGCGCTGTTTATGTTAGCTGGATGCGCAACGCCGCCGACCACTATTGAAGTTTCCCCGAAAATTACCCTGCCACAGCAGGACCCGAGCCTGATGGGTGTGACCGTTAGCATCAACGGTGCCGACCAGCGTCAGGATCAGGCGCTGGCAAAAGTTACCCGTGACAACCAGCTTGTTACCCTGACCGCGTCCCGCGATCTGCGCTTCCTGCTGCAAGAAGTACTGGAAAAACAGATGACCGCACGCGGTTATATGATTGGGCCAAACGGTGCTGTTAACCTGCAAATCATTGTTAGCCAGCTGTATGCAGACGTGTCCCAGGGTAGCGTGCGCTATAACATCGCCACCAAGGCAGACATCGCCATCATTGCGACTGCTGCTAACGGCAACAAGATGACCAAAAACTACCGCGCAAGCTATTCTGTTGAAGGCGCACTGCAGGCCTCTAACAAAAATATCGCTGACGCCGTTAACAGCGTGCTGACCGATACCATCGCTGATATGTCTCAGGACACCAGCGTTCACGATTTCATCAAGCAGAACGCTCGTTAATTTCTGCCCATATGGCCCGGCGTTCGTCGGGCCTATAGAAGCCCATGTCCAGTCATTACTTACGTATTTTTCAGCAGCCACGTTCAGCTATCCTGCTCATACTGGGATTCGCCTCCGGTTTACCGCTCGCACTGACCTCGGGTACGCTTCAGGCATGGATGACGGTCGAGAATATCGATCTTAAAACCATCGGTTTCTTTTCTCTGGTCGGTCAGGCCTACGTGTTTAAGTTCCTCTGGTCTCCGCTAATGGACCGCTACACGCCGCCGTTTTTAGGTCGACGCCGTGGTTGGTTGCTGGCAACTCAGGTGCTGTTACTGATTTCTATCGCCGCGATGGGCTTTCTGGAGCCAGGCACGCAGCTA
This sequence comes from Citrobacter sp. RHBSTW-00599, assembly GCF_013784065.1. Lineage (NCBI taxonomy): Bacteria > Pseudomonadati > Pseudomonadota > Gammaproteobacteria > Enterobacterales > Enterobacteriaceae > Citrobacter > Citrobacter sp. RHBSTW-00599. Next base: position 3,856,627 of record NZ_CP056717.1, read on the forward strand.
CGCTGGATGGCCGCGCTTGCGGTGGTGATCGCGTTTTGCTCGGCATCGCAGGATATCGTCTTTGACGCATGGAAAACCGACGTGCTACCCGCCGAAGAACGCGGCACCGGCGCGGCTATCAGCGTGCTGGGCTATCGTTTAGGGATGCTGGTTTCCGGTGGGCTGGCTCTGTGGATGGCCGACCGCTGGCTGGGCTGGCAAGGAATGTACTGGCTGATGGCGGCGCTGCTGATACCTTGCATCATCGCTACCCTGCTAGCGCCCGAACCGACTGATGCCATTCCGGTGCCCAAAACGCTGGAGCAAGCGGTTGTGGCCCCGCTGCGCGATTTCTTTGGTCGTAACAACGCCTGGCTAATTCTGCTGCTTATCGTTCTGTATAAGCTCGGGGATGCCTTTGCCATGAGCCTGACTACAACCTTTTTAATCCGCGGCGTCGGATTTGATGCGGGTGAAGTTGGCGTGGTGAATAAAACGCTCGGACTGCTGGCAACCATCGTTGGCGCGCTGTACGGCGGGATCCTGATGCAACGCCTTTCGCTGTTTCGCGCATTGCTGATTTTCGGCATCCTGCAGGGGGCGTCGAATGCGGGCTACTGGTTATTGTCCATCACTGACAAACACATGTTCAGTATGGCCGCCGCCGTCTTCTTTGAAAACCTGTGTGGTGGCATGGGTACGGCAGCGTTTGTCGCCTTATTAATGACGCTGTGCAATAAGTCCTTCTCAGCGACCCAGTTCGCTCTGCTCTCCGCGCTTTCCGCCGTTGGTCGCGTTTACGTTGGCCCGGTAGCAGGTTGGTTTGTTGAAGCGCACGGGTGGCCAACGTTTTATTTGTTCTCTGTGTTTGCCGCTATCCCCGGCCTCATACTGCTGCTGGTTTGTCGTCAGACTCTGGAACATAGCTGGCAAAATGAGAGCTTCATTCCGCGCACGGAATTTCGTGGTGCGTACAGCCTGGCATTAATGACGTTGGTTGCGGGCTGCTGTCTGCTGGTGGTTTGGCTGCTGCTGTTAACCATGAACGCGCTGGATTACACCAACTTCTCCTTCCTGCCGGAACTGCTGGAAATCTCGGTGGTGGTCGCGGTCTGCGGGGTCGTTTTTGGTGGATTGCTGGATTATCTGGCACTGCGCAAAACCCGCCTGGCGTAAAAATCCACATTAATATCGCCGTTGTAATCACCCTGCGTAATTATAACGGCTAAATAAACAACAATTATTAAAAATATTATTTGTTATTTTGTGCGCCAAAGAATTTGGAAATTATTGACGCCTTTTATATATACTATTTCCCTTACTCGATTCAGCCACTACAGATTTATTTTTTGTTCTTCAATTGTCTTTTTATTGATAATCAATTGTTAAACAATTGTTTTATTTTCGTATTGGTTATACCAATTGCCCTCAGCACGTCTCCCGCTTGCCCGCTTTCGTTATAACGTGATGTTGCAACAGGTTCTTAAAGTCAAAACGACATATATTGCAACATATGTGACATGCACGGCAGAACCCAGTAACACAGATCCAAGGATGTTTACAGTAATGTAACCTTCCCGTAAAATGCCCTCACACTTTAAACGCCACCCGGTCCCGTGGAATTGAGGTCGTTAAATGAGACTCAGGAAATACAATAAAAGTTTGGGATGGTTGTCATTAATTGCAGGCACTGCATTACTCAGTGGCTGTAATTCTGCGCTGCTTGACCCTAAAGGACAGATTGGACTGGAACAACGTTCTCTGATACTGACGGCATTTGGCCTGATGTTGATTGTCGTTATTCCTGCCATCTTGATGGCTGTTGGTTTCGCCTGGAAGTATCGTGCAAGCAATAAAGATGCGAAGTACAGCCCGAACTGGTCACACTCCAATAAAGTGGAAGCTGTGGTCTGGACGGTGCCGATCTTAATCATCATTTTCCTTGCCGTACTGACCTGGAAAACCACTCACGCTCTTGAGCCAAGCAAACCGCTGGCGCATGACGAGAAGCCCATTACCATTGAAGTGGTTTCCATGGACTGGAAATGGTTCTTCATCTATCCGGAACAAGGTATCGCTACCGTGAATGAAATCGCCTTCCCGGCGAATACTCCGGTTGAGTTCAAAGTGACGTCCAACTCCGTGATGAACTCCTTCTTTATCCCGCGTCTGGGTAGCCAGATTTATGCCATGGCCGGTATGCAGACTCGACTGCATCTGATCGCCAACGAAGTCGGTACTTATGATGGTATCTCCGCAAGCTATAGCGGACCAGGCTTCTCCGGTATGAAGTTCAAGGCTATCGCAACAAAGGACCGCGCCGAATTCGACCAATGGGTTGCTAAAGCTAAACAGTCCACGAACACCATGAGCGACATGGCTGCGTTCGAAAAAGTGGCTGTGCCAAGCGAATACAACCAGGTGGAATACTTCTCCAACGTGAAACCAGATTTGTTTAAAGACGTTATTAACAAATTTATGGCTCACGGTAAGAGCATGGACATGACCCAACCCGAAGGTGAGCATAGCGCACACGAAGGAATGGAAGGCATGGACATGAGCCACGCGGAATCCGCTCACTAAGGGGCCGAGGAAGAATACGATGTTCGGAAAATTGACGCTGGATGCAGTGCCGTTCCATGAACCAATTGTCATGGTTACGATCGCTGCCATTATCATCGGTGGTGCGGCCTTACTGGGCCTAATCACTTACTTCGGTAAGTGGACCTACCTGTGGAAAGAGTGGCTAACTTCGGTTGACCACAAACGCCTTGGCATCATGTATGTCATTGTCGCAATCGTCATGTTGATTCGTGGCTTTGCCGACGCCATCATGATGCGTAGTCAGCAAGCGCTGGCTTCTGCAGGTGAAGCGGGCTTCCTGCCACCTCACCACTACGACCAGATCTTCACGGCTCACGGCGTGATTATGATCTTCTTCGTGGCAATGCCATTTGTTATCGGTCTGATGAACCTGGTGGTTCCGCTGCAGATCGGCGCACGTGACGTTGCATTCCCGTTCCTGAACAACCTGAGCTTCTGGTTCACCGTTGTCGGCGTAATCCTGGTTAACCTGTCTCTGGGCGTGGGTGAATTCGCACAGACCGGTTGGCTGGCGTACCCGCCACTCTCGGGAATAGAGTACAGTCCAAGCGTCGGGGTCGATTATTGGATATGGGCAGTCCAGTTGTCCGGTATTGGTACAACCCTAACCGGGATCAACTTCTTTGTGACCATCATTAAGATGCGTGCGCCAGGAATGACCATGTTCAAGATGCCGGTATTTAGCTGGGCATCGCTGTGTGCGAACATCCTGATTATCGCGTCTTTCCCAATCCTGACGGTTACCGTCGCGTTGCTGACCCTGGATCGCTATCTGGGCACCCATTTCTTTACCAACGATATGGGCGGCAACATGATGATGTACATCAACCTGATTTGGGCCTGGGGCCATCCGGAAGTGTACATTCTGGTTCTGCCGGTCTTCGGTGTATTCTCCGAAATCGCTGCAACCTTCTCACGTAAACGTCTGTTTGGTTACACCTCACTGGTGTGGGCAACCGTCTGTATCACCGTTCTGTCGTTCGTTGTTTGGCTGCACCACTTCTTCACCATGGGTGCAGGCGCTAACGTTAACGCCTTCTTCGGTATTACCACCATGATTATCGCCATCCCGACCGGGGTGAAGATCTTCAACTGGCTGTTCACCATGTACCAGGGTCGTATCGTATTCCACTCAGCGATGCTGTGGACGATTGGCTTTATCGTTACCTTCTCAGTCGGCGGCATGACCGGCGTACTGCTGGCGGTTCCGGGTGCGGACTTCGTGCTGCACAACAGTCTGTTCCTGATTGCGCACTTCCATAACGTTATCATCGGCGGCGTCGTATTTGGATGCTTCGCAGGTATGACCTACTGGTGGCCAAAAGCGTTTGGCTTCACGCTGAACGAAACCTGGGGTAAACGCGCATTCTGGTTCTGGATCATCGGCTTCTTCGTGGCGTTTATGCCGCTGTATGTGCTGGGCTTTATGGGGATGACCCGTCGCCTCAGCCAGCAGATTGACCCGCAGTTCCATCCGATGCTGGTCGTTGCCGCCTGCGGTGCCGCGCTGATTGCATTGGGTATCCTGTGCCAGCTGATTCAGATTTTCGTTTCTATTCGCGACCGCGAGCAGAACCGCGACCTGACCGGTGACCCATGGGGTGGTCGTACGCTGGAGTGGGCAACCTCTTCCCCGCCTCCGTTCTACAACTTTGCTGTTGTGCCGCACGTTCATGAGCGTGATGCCTTCTGGGAAATGAAAGAAAAAGGTGAAGCGTACAAGCAGCCTGCGCACTATGAAGAAATTCATATGCCGAAAAACAGCGGTGCCGGTATCGTCATTACCGCCTTCGCAACACTGTTTGGTTTCGCCATGATCTGGCATATCTGGTGGCTGGCGATTGCAAGCTTCGCAGGCATGATCATCAGCTGGATTGTGAAAAGCTTTGATGAAGACGTGGATTACTACGTGCCGGTCCCGGAAGTCGAAAAACTGGAAAACCAGCATTTCGATGAGATTACTAAGGCAGGGCTGAAAAATGGCAACTGATACTTTAACGCACGCGACTGCCCACGCGCACGAACACGGGCACCACGATGCAGGCCAGACCAAGATCTTCGGATTCTGGGTCTACCTGATGAGCGACTGCATTCTGTTCTCTATTCTGTTTGCAACCTATGCCGTTCTGGTGAACGGCACCGCAGGAGGCCCAACAGGTAAGGACATTTTTGAACTGCCGTTCGTTCTGGTTGAAACATTCCTGCTGTTATTCAGCTCTATTACTTACGGCATGGCGGCGATCGCCATGTACAAGAACAACAAGAGCCAGGTTATCTCCTGGCTGGCGTTGACCTTCTTGTTTGGTGCCGGATTCATCGGGATGGAACTCTATGAATTCCATCACCTGATTGTTAACGGTATGGGCCCGGATCGCAGCGGCTTCCTGTCTGCGTTCTTCGCGCTGGTCGGCACGCACGGTCTGCACGTCACCTCCGGTCTTATCTGGATGGCGGTGCTGATGGTGCAAGTTGCTCGTCGCGGCCTGACCAGTACTAACCGTACCCGCATCATGTGCCTGAGCCTGTTCTGGCACTTCCTGGATGTGGTGTGGATCTGTGTGTTCACTGTTGTTTATCTGATGGGGGCGATGTAATGAGTCATTCTAACGAGAGCGGCGGCGCATCCCATGGCAGCGTAAAAACCTACATGACAGGTTTTATCCTGTCGATAATCCTGACGGTTATTCCGTTCTGGATGGTCATGACAGGTTCTGCCTCTCCTGCCGTCATTCTGGGAACTATTCTGGCAATGGCAGTGGTACAGATTCTGGTGCACCTGGTGTGCTTCCTGCACATGAATAGCAAATCTGATGAAGGTTGGAACATGACAGCCTTTGTCTTTACTGTGCTAATCATCGCCATCCTGGTTGTGGGCTCCATCTGGATTATGTGGAACCTTAACTACAACATGATGATGCACTAAGAGCGGCGATTATGATGTTTAAGCAATACCTGCAAGTAACAAAACCAGGCATCATCTTTGGCAACCTGATCTCGGTGATTGGGGGATTCCTGCTGGCCTCGAAAGGCAGCATTGATTATCCCCTGTTTATCTACACGTTGGTTGGGGTGTCACTGGTTGTGGCGTCGGGTTGTGTATTTAACAACTACATCGACAGGGATATCGACAGGAAGATGGAGAGGACCAAAAACCGCGTGCTGGTTAAAGGTCTGATTTCCCCTGCGGTCTCGCTGGTATACGCCACCCTGCTGGGTATTGCTGGCTTTATGCTGCTGTGGTTTGGCGCGAACCCTCTGGCCTGCTGGCTGGGGGTAATGGGCTTCGTGGTCTATGTGGGCGTCTATAGCCTGTACATGAAGCGCCATTCCGTTTATGGCACGCTGATTGGCTCACTCTCCGGCGCTGCGCCGCCGGTGATTGGCTACTGCGCCGTAACCGGTGAGTTCGATAGCGGTGCGCTGATTCTGCTGGCTATTTTCAGTCTGTGGCAGATGCCGCACTCTTACGCGATTGCGATTTTCCGCTTTAAGGATTATCAGGCAGCCAACATCCCGGTACTGCCGGTGGTGAAAGGTATTTCGGTCGCGAAGAACCATATCACGCTGTACATCGTGGCGTTTGCTATCGCCACGCTGATGCTAACCCTGGGCGGCTATGCTGGTTATAAATACCTGATTGTTGCTGCGGCGGTGAGTGTCTGGTGGTTGGGCATGGCGCTGCGCGGTTATAAAGTGGAAGATGACAGGGTCTGGGCGCGCAAGCTCTTCGGTTTCTCCATCATCGCCATTACCGCGCTTTCCGTGATGATGTCCGTTGACTTTATGGTGCCAAACTCGCAGAACCTGCTGACTTACGTCTGGTAACGATCTGCTGATACGAAAAGGGTGCCTCCGGCACCCTTTTTTATTGGCAGGGATGTTATTCAGTCATAAAGCCATTTCCCCGCTTCAGCCGACTCAGCAAACATCCTTACGGTTAGCGGTATGCGTGTTGCTTCCACTTCTTCCCGGTTAGCTTTGAACCATCTAGTGAATAGTGGCAGATTGTGCCATGGATAATAAGGTTTCCAGTTCACACATGATAAATCGACTTTGAACTCTTTCTCATATCGATCCAGAGCACTGTGAAGATCATCACCGGGGGCATCAAACAAATCTGAGTCGAGTTCTAAAGGAACCTCTTTCCAGTTTTCATCCAAATACCCAGGTATTTCTTCCCTGAAAAGCTTTAACACATCGTCTTGAATACTCATTAGAATGATGTCCACTGAATGCGATCTTTAGAGCGAGCAATTAAGTTGTATTTTATCTGAGTCTTTCTGGATACTTGCACAAGTGCATTTACAAGACCAATCCACCCAAGCCAGGGTACATAACGAGCAATCACAGCAGCGAGTTTGTTAGTGCTTTGTATCCTTAACCCCACCGGAGTGGGGACTTTAATACCAAATGGTACCCGCGCATCTTTCAGAAGCATTCTCCCGTATTTGGAAACAACACTTGTTCCTTCAATAGCCCCGGAAGGTTTTTGTCTCGTCTTCAACCAGGGTTGACCAGCCAGAATAGCGGCTCCCGATTCAATACCAATACCTAACTCATCACAAAACTGTTCCAGAAAGATGAGATCGAACAATTCGCCAGCGGACAGATTGCTGTGACCATGATACCAATAGGTTCCATTCGCCTCTTCAGTTGTGTCCATTCAATCCCCCATTATGCCGTCTGCCGGTCATTCCATGCGTCGGTATAGATAATGTTCCCGTCGCAATGCTTCCAGGTGATTTTTTCGTAGCGTAATTCTATGGTTTCAAGATGGTTATTATTCATGTCCTCTGGACCAGCCATCGAGGGAGAAACGGAGACAATCCGCACCCCTTCCAGAAACATATTGAAGTATTCAACTTCCTGACCGGCATCATTGATTTTGTACCAACGAATCTCTGCAGACTTAAGATTCTGACCAGAAGCGACAGCTTTGTATAAATACGGGCTAGAGTAGTCAAACTCTTTGACGATCATCATCGGTGAATGTTGGCGTGTGCCAGTTGGCTTGCCTGTACCGTTATCAGTGGGAATAGACAAATTGTGATGAAAGCCTTTAAATTCAATACTGTATTCTCTTCCCTCTACATCACACCCGCCCTTAATCAGCGCACCACCATCGTCATAAATCCACATATTGCCCGGAATCGCCATTTTCCTTTTCCCTCTTTCCATTAGAAATAACCACAAAAAGACTACACCTGTAATTATCGCAAGTAAATTAGTTGCAGTTGTAATTATTTCAATTTTCCCACTACACAATTCCACATATCGTAGAGGTTTACCGCACTCCTTCCCCGCTTTACACTAGGCGCGAAATTAATACAGAGGTGGGAATGAACGATTACAAAATGACGCCCGGTGAGTTGCGCGCCACCTGGGGTTTAGGGACCGTATTCTCGTTGCGCATGCTTGGCATGTTTATGGTTCTGCCGGTTCTGACCACGTACGGTATGGCGCTACAGGGTGCCAGTGAAGCGCTGATTGGCCTTGCCATTGGCATTTATGGTCTGGCGCAAGCCGTTTTCCAGATCCCCTTTGGTCTGCTTTCAGACCGCATCGGTCGTAAGCCGCTTATCGTCGGCGGGCTGGCGGTATTCGTTCTCGGCAGCGTGATTGCCGCCCTCTCCGATTCAATCTGGGGCATTATTCTCGGTCGCGCTTTGCAAGGCTCTGGCGCGATTGCCGCCGCCGTGATGGCGCTGCTTTCCGACTTAACCCGTGAGCAAAACCGTACTAAAGCGATGGCGTTTATCGGCGTCAGCTTTGGTATCACCTTCGCCATTGCGATGGTGCTAGGACCGATCGTTACCCATGCGCTGGGACTACACGCGCTGTTCTGGATGATTGCAGCTCTTGCAACCACCGGCATCGTGCTAACCATTTGGGTCGTTCCCAATAGCACCAGCCACGTGCTGAACCGCGAATCTGGCATGGTAAAAGGCAGCTTCAGCAAGGTGCTGGCGGAGCCCAAACTGCTCAAGCTCAACTTTGGCATCATGTGTTTGCACATTTTGTTGATGTCCACTTTCGTCGCCTTACCGGGCCAACTGGCGAAAGCCGGTTTCCCCGCCGCAGAGCACTGGAAAATTTATCTGGTGACGATGCTGCTGTCTTTTGTTTCCGTGGTGCCGTTCATCATCTACGCAGAAGTGAAGCGGCGGATGAAGCGCGTATTCCTCGCCTGCGTGTTACTGATCCTTATCGCAGAGATTGTATTATGGAGCGCTAACGTGCGTTTTTGGGGGCTGATTGCGGGCGTTCAGATATTCTTCCTCGCCTTCAACCTGATGGAGGCCCTCCTCCCCTCGCTTATCAGCAAAGAGTCTCCGGCTGGCTATAAAGGCACGGCGATGGGCGTTTACTCCACCAGCCAGTTTCTTGGCGTGGCGATTGGCGGTTCGCTCGGCGGTTGGGTGGTCGAAATGTTTGATGGTCAGGCGGTATTCCTGGCCGGCGCGCTTCTGGCGGCAGTTTGGTTGTTGGTGGCAAGCACAATGAAAGAGCCGCCATATGTCAGTAGCCTGCGAGTGGAAATCCCACCTGAGATTGCCGCAGATGACACCCTTAAGCAGCGTCTGCTGGCTAAAGAAGGGATAAGCGAAGTGTTAATTGTAGCGAAAGAGCATTCGGCTTACGTGAAAATCGACAGCAAAGTGACGAATCGATTTGAGGTTGAACAGGCCATCAGCCAGGCGTGAAGAGTGCCAGATGGCGACTATCGTTTGACCCGGCCTACAAATAGCGTGTGAAACCTGTAGGCCGGATAAGCGTAGCGCCATCAGGCATTACGACTTAATCGCGGAAGTTCTTAAACTGGAACGGCTGGCCGAGATCGCCGCCGCGAACCAGCGCCATAACGGATTGCAGATCGTCACGCGCCTTGCCGGTCACGCGGATTTCTTCGCCCTGAATCTGCGCCTGCACCTTCAGTTTGCTGTCTTTGATCAGCTTAACGATTTTCTTTTGCACCGCGCTTTCAATACCCTGTTTCAGCTTAGCTTCAACAAACCAGGTTTTACCGCTGTGCACGAAGGTTTCTGGTACGTCCAACGAAGTGCCTTCAATACCACGTTTCAGCAGCTTGGCACGTAAAATATCCAGCAACTGATTGACCTGGAAATCAGACTCGCTTAGCACCTTAATCGTCTTATTCGACTCGTTCAGCTCAAAAGTCGCTTCAACGCCACGAAAATCAAAGCGTGACTCCACTTCGCGGCTGGCGTTATCTACCGCGTTACGGGCTTCCTGAAGATCAACTTCAGAAACAATATCGAAAGATGGCATCTTTTCCTCTCCCTTCATTTTTGATGCGAAGCATAATACCTGCAAAGTTACACAACAGACAGCGCTATACTAGGCTGTATCCTTTAATTGTACGTGGTACTGATACCTGCGAACAATAATGGGGTACGGCCGATATGGATTAACACCTGGTGATGTTGCAGGTGAGGAGGAAGAATGAAAATTACCGTACTGGGATGTGGAGCGTTAGGACAGCTTTGGCTAACCACGCTGTGCAAACATGGACATGAGGTTCAGGGGTGGCTACGCGTACCGCAACCCTATTGCAGCGTTAACCTGATCGACACGGATGGGTCAGTATTCAATGAATCCCTGACGGCAAACGACCCCGATTTTTTGGCGAAAAGCGACCTGCTGCTTGTCACTCTGAAAGCCTGGCAGGTTTCTGATGCGGTCAAAGGCCTGGCCGCCATTCTGCCTGACACCACTCCCATTCTGCTGATTCACAACGGTATGGGGACGATTGAAGAGTTGCATAACATTAAGCAACCTCTATTGATGGGCACCACAACCCACGCGGCACGCCGTGACGGGAACGTGATCATTCATGTCGCTCAGGGAACAACAAGGATTGGTCCGGCGCGTGAACAAGACGGTGATTTCAGTTATCTGGCTGAAGTCCTGCAAGAGGTGCTGCCGGACGTCGCCTGGCACAACAATATTCGCGCTGAGTTGTGGCGCAAGCTGGCCGTCAACTGCGTCATTAACCCGCTGACCGCATTATGGGATTGCTCGAATGGAGAGTTACGCCATCATCCTGAAAAAATAGCGCTCATCTGCGAGGAGGTGGCGGCGGTCATTGAACGCGAAGGCCACCACACATCAGCAGATGATTTACGCTATTATGTTGAGCAAGTGATTGACAGTACGGCGGAAAATATCTCATCAATGCTGCAAGACATACATGCCCTGCGCCATACTGAGATCGACTACATTACTGGTTATTTGTTAAAACGCGCCCGCGCGCACGGCATCGCCGTACCGGAAAATGCCCGCCTGTTTGAAATGGTTAAGAGAAAGGAAAGTGAGTATGAGCGCTCAAGCACTGGTATGTCTCGCCCCTGGTAGTGAAGAGACCGAAGCGGTCACCACTATCGATCTGCTGGTTCGCGGCGGAATTAAGGTCACGACCGCAAGCGTTGCCAGCGATGGCGGCCTGACGATCGTGTGCTCACGCGGCGTAAAACTACTGGCGGATGCACCATTAGTGGAAGTTGCTGACGGGGATTTCGACATTATCGTGCTGCCCGGCGGTATTAAAGGCGCCGAGTGTTTTCGCGACAGCCCTCTGCTTGTCGAAACCGTGAAACAGTTTCATCGCTCCGGGCGCATTGTCGCGGCAATTTGCGCCGCTGCCGCCACAGTCCTCGTCCCACACGATATTTTTCCCATCGGTAACATGACCGGTTTTCCGGCGCTGAAAGACAATATTCCCACTGACCAGTGGCAGGATAAGCGCGTCGTATGGGATCCGCGCGTCAATCTGTTAACCAGCCAGGGCCCGGGAACCTCAATCGATTTCGGTTTAAAAATCATTGATCTCCTGGTGAGTCGCGAAAAAGCTTACGAAGTGGCATCACAACTGGTGATGGCTGCGGGTATTTATAACTACTACGAGTAATCTTCAGGCCACTCGCATTCAAGGAATTATGATGAAAGGATATCTGAGCGGAGTGGCTTTACTGCTCCTTTCCGGCTACGCCAGTGCGACTCAACTTGAAATTGAGAGCCTTGAGTATCGCTATCCCGCAAGCACTGAGATGCAATATCGCGTGCCGTGGTTTACCTCAACGGATAACCCACAGGTTGCAAAACGCATTAACGATTATATTTTCACAAGCTTTATCAATCAGCTACCGGGAAATAATCCACGAGCGACCGTGAATCAGTTTGCGAAATCAGAGATGAATCCCACCGCAAACCTTGACTACACGGTTGAGTATCGCGACGCCAAAGTGTTGACCCTCAACATGTTTGTCGAAGGCTGCGGGGCGTATTGCGAGTCGTACAATGTACCGATCAGCTTCGATTTAGCCAACGGCGCGACAATTACCCTTAACGACCTCTTTTCCCGCTCCACGATGACCGAATTAAACACCCGCATCAGAAAAGATATCCGCAGCCAAATTGATACCTTTGTTGCCGCACAGAAATCACAAAAGCCGGAGCAAATAAAAGAAGACGGTGGAGATTCTGGCTTTGCCGAATTCTACGCATCATGTGCAACCTACACCGACGGTCTGTACTACATCGACAAATTCTCCCTGCAAAAAGACCATCTGGCTTTCCTGAATGGACGTTGTAGCAACCACGCCAATCGCGCGGGTGACGAACTGGGCGATTTCACCACGAAAATCCCGACCGTTGAACTGCATGATCAGCTCACGCCTTACGGCCAGTATCTGACTACCGCAAAGAGATCTACACCGGTTTCGCCAGCGCCCGGCATTGACGGCAAGGTCATGTACGGCACGTTGGGAAAAAGCATGCGTATTGTGTTGAAGGTCGACTGCAAATACGGTTATTTTTTTGAAGGGGCTTACTTTTACCAGAAATTTGGCGCACCGATTGAATTAAACGGTAAATGCGACACAGCCGACAATCAACATTATGTACTGAAGACCTCTGCCGCTGAACAATCGGAAGAGAAGATAACGCTGGAGTTAAAAGACGGCGTCTATCAGGGTGTCTGGGTGTCGAACGGGAAAAAGCTCCCCATCCGTTTTGAATAATATTGTTATATTGCCGGATGGCAGCATAAACAATTTATCAGGCCTACAAAACATACCGCTTGCAGGCCTGATAAGCGCAGCACCCTCAGGCAAAAGTCACTACGGGCGATATACCTTCACGTTTTCAAAGCCCTGCTCGCGCAGATACAGCGCCTGCAGACGGCTCATCACTCCGCGTTCACACCACAGCAGCCAGGTTTTACTCTGGTCCAGATCGCCGAATTTTGTGCTCAGTTTGTAGAACGGCAGAGAAACGACGTCCACACCGTCAACCTTCAGCGGTTTGTCATCCTGTTCATCCACAGAGCGGATATCCAGAATCACATCGTTCGGGCCGAAGCCGCTCACGGTTTCCACTTCCACCACGGTCTGCTGCGTCTGCTGGGCGATATCACGAATATCGATATTGTTCGCTTCTTCAACCACTTTATCGAGGATAGAGAAATCGAAGTTTTCTTCTTCGGCCTCAATCTTCGCTTTAATCGCTTTCACCGTCGGGCTTTTTGAAATCACACCGCAGTATTCCGGCATGGTACGGGCAAAGTCCTCAGTACCAATTTCACGCGCCAGATTAATGATGTGCTCCTTATCATGGGAGATAAGCGGGCGCAGGATCAGGGTGTCAGAAACGTTATCGATCAGGCGCAGGTTGGTCAGCGTCTGGCTGGACACCTGGCCCAGCGCTTCACCGGTTACCAGCGCCTGTACGCCGTAGCGCTCAGCGACTTTCGACGCTGCACGAACCATCATACGTTTAAGGACCACGCCCATCTGACCGTCGTCGACTTTCTCCAGGATCTCGCCAACCACCGGCTCAAAGTTGATCGCGACAAAACGCACGCGATGCGAGCTACCAAAGCGGTTCCACAGATAATGCGCCACCTGACGAACGCCGATTTCATGCGCTGCGCCGCCGAGATTAAAGAAGCAGTAGTGCACGCGGCAACCGCGACGCATCAGCATATAGCTGGACACGCCGGAGTCGAAACCACCGGAAATCAGCGATAGTACATCTTCCTGCGTCCCGATCGGGAAACCGCCAATACCTTCATAGCGGCCTTTAACCAGCAGCAGACGGTCGTTTTCGATTTCAAGATTAACCGTCACGTCCGGCTTCGTCAGCTTCACGCGCGCGGATTCAATATGCTGGTTCAGTCCACCGCCAACATAGCGTTCCACCTCAATAGAGCTAAACTCATGCTTACCGCGACGCTTAACGCGAACGCAGAAGGTTTTGCCTTCCAGTTGATCGCGATACTGCACCAGCGCTTTCTCAAAAATATCGTGCATATCGGTAAACGGCACGTCTTCAACTTCGAGAATATGGTGGATCCCCGGAATACGGGTCAGCGCGTCGCGAATATCCAGGCGCTGGCTTTCATCTTTAGCGCGAACCTCAACGTGATCCCAGTGGCGGACAACGGCAAGGTCTTCATCATAGTGCTTTAAAACGTTACGAATGTTCCCTGTCAGAATTTTTATAAAGCGCAAACGCACAGATTGGCTTTTGATGGTGATTTCTGGGAACAATTTAATGATAAACTTCATGGCGGCAATGGTTCTTTGGCAAGTCTGAATGACTTGTAATGGAAAAAAATACAGCAGCCCATACCCTGCGGCTGCATCCAGGCGCGCAAGTATACCACCATCATGGTCATCCTGTGCACATCGCCTTACCATTGTGCGTTATTTGCTTATCAGTGCGAGTCCGTTACCATAGCCTTGTGCTGCCAATACAGAGAGTCAGACATTCATTATGCCGAAGAAAAATGAAGCGCCAGCCAGTTTTGAAACAGCGCTGAGCGACCTGGAACAGATTGTTACCCGTCTGGAAAGCGGCGACCTGCCGCTGGAAGAAGCGCTGAACGAATTTGAACGTGGCGTACAGTTAGCACGTCAGGGACAGGTCAAGTTGCAACAGGCTGAACAGCGCGTACAAATCCTGCTGTCAGATACTGAAGACGCCGCCCTTACGCCTTTCACACCGGATAATGAGTAAATGGATTTTACGCAGCAGCTACAGGCTTGCGTTGAGCAGGCCAACCAGGCACTGAGCCGTTTTATCGCGCCATTGCCCTTTCAGAACACTCCCGTGGTCGAAACCATGCAATATGGCGCATTATTAGGCGGTAAACGTCTGCGCCCGTTTCTGGTGTACGCGACCGGTCAGATGTTTGGCGTCAGCCTGAGTACGCTTGATGCTCCCGCTGCCGCCGTCGAGTGTATCCATGCCTATTCGCTGATGCACGATGACTTACCCGCGATGGACGACGATGACCTGCGCCGCGGTCTGCCGACCTGCCACGTAAAATTTGGCGAGGCTAATGCGATCCTGGCTGGAGATGCGCTACAGACGCTGGCGTTCTCCATTATCAGCGACGCCCCGATGCCGGAAGTTTCTGACCGTGACCGCATCGCGATGATCTCTGAACTGGCCCAGGCCAGCGGTATCGCCGGTATGTGCGGCGGTCAGGCGTTGGATCTGGACGCTGAAGGCCATCAGGTAGAATTGGATGCGCTGGAGCGTATTCACCGCCATAAAACCGGGGCATTGATTCGCGCCGCCGTGCGTCTGGGTGCGTTAAGCGCTGGCGATAAAGGGCGAGAATGCCTGGCAATACTCGACAAGTACGCAGAAAGCATCGGTCTGGCCTTCCAGGTTCAGGATGACATCCTGGATGTGGTAGGCGATACTGCAACATTGGGTAAACGTCAGGGTGCTGACCAGCAGCTTGGCAAAAGTACCTATCCTGCACTTCTGGGTCTTGAGCAAGCCCAGAATAAAGCCCGGGATTTAATTGAGGATGCCCGCCAGTCGCTAAGTTTGCTGGCCGCACAGTCACTCGATACCTCGGCACTGGAAGCGCTAGCGGACTACATAATCCAGCGTGATAAATAAACCAACATATCCCATGAGCTTGCGATGAGTTTTGATATAGCCAAATACCCGACCCTGGCGCTGGTCGACTCCACTCAGGAGTTACGCCTGCTGCCAAAAGAGAGCCTGCCAAAGCTTTGCGACGAACTGCGCCGCTATTTGCTCGACAGCGTAAGCCGTTCCAGCGGGCACTTCGCCTCTGGTCTGGGCACGGTGGAACTCACCGTAGCGCTGCACTACGTCTACAACACCCCGTTTGACCAGTTAATCTGGGATGTGGGACATCAGGCTTACCCGCACAAAATTCTGACCGGCCGCCGCGATAAAATCGGCACCATTCGGCAGAAAGGCGGTTTGCATCCATTCCCATGGCGCGGTGAGAGCGAATATGACGTACTGAGCGTTGGGCACTCCTCAACCTCCATCAGCGCAGGTATCGGTATTGCGGTTGCTGCCGAGAAAGAAGGCAAGGAACGCCGTACCGTTTGTGTGATTGGGGACGGTGCAATCACCGCAGGCATGGCATTTGAAGCGATGAACCACGCGGGTGATATTAAGCCCGACATGCTGGTTATCCTCAACGACAACGAAATGTCGATTTCAGAGAACGTCGGCGCGCTGAACAATCACCTGGCGCAACTGCTCTCAGGCAAACTCTACTCCTCGCTGCGCGAAGGCGGGAAGAAAGTGTTCTCCGGTGTACCACCGATTAAAGAACTGCTCAAACGTACCGAAGAGCACATCAAAGGCATGGTTGTGCCGGGTACGCTGTTTGAAGAACTGGGCTTTAACTATATTGGTCCGGTGGACGGTCACGACGTGCTGGGGCTTATCACCACGCTTAAGAACATGCGCGATCTCAAAGGTCCACAGTTCCTGCACATCATGACCAAAAAAGGTCGTGGCTACGAGCCAGCGGAAAAAGATCCGATTACGTTCCACGCGGTACCCAAATTCGATCCATCCAGCGGATGTCTGCCGAAAAGCAGCGGCGGCCTGCCGAGCTATTCAAAAATCTTCGGTGACTGGCTGTGTGAGACCGCGGCGAAAGACAATAAGCTGATGGCGATCACCCCGGCGATGCGCGAAGGCTCCGGTATGGTGGAGTTCTCACGTAAGTTCCCGGACCGCTACTTTGATGTGGCGATTGCCGAGCAGCACGCGGTGACGTTTGCGGCCGGTCTGGCGATTGGCGGTTATAAGCCGGTCGTGGCTATTTACTCCACCTTCCTGCAACGCGCTTACGATCAGGTACTGCATGATGTCGCCATCCAGAAACTGCCGGTCCTGTTCGCCGTCGACCGGGCAGGTATCGTTGGCGCAGATGGACAAACCCACCAAGGGGCGTTCGACCTCTCTTTCCTGCGCTGCATCCCGGAAATGGTCATTATGACCCCAAGCGATGAGAACGAATGTCGCCAGATGCTGTTCACCGGCTATCACTACAACGACGGTCCAACGGTCGTACGTTATCCGCGCGGTAACGCGGTGGGCGTTGAGCTGGCGCCGCTGGAACATCTGCCAATCGGCAAAGGCATCGTGAAGCGTCACGGGGAGAAAGTGGCGATTCTCAACTTCGGCACCCTAATGCCGGAAGCCGCTCAGGTCGCAGAATCACTGAACGCCACGCTGGTTGATATGCGCTTTGTGAAACCGCTGGATGAAACGTTGATCCTCGAAATGGCAGCCCAACACGAGGTGCTGGTCACCCTCGAAGAGAATGCCATTATGGGCGGCGCTGGTAGCGGCGTAAACGAAGTGCTAATGGCCCATCGCAAGCCTGTTCCGGTGCTGAACATTGGCCTGCCTGACTTCTTCATCCCGCAGGGGACTCAGGACGAGGCTCGCGCCGAACTGGGACTTAATGCCGCCGGAATTGAGGCCAAAATCAAGGCCTGGCTGGCATAATCCCCTCCCCGCTCCTGCTATGCTTAACTCATCACGAGCATAGCAGGAGTGGATTAATGAAATACAACACCTTAGGAAAAACCGACCTACGGGTCTCCCGCCTTTGCCTGGGTTGCATGACGTTTGGCGAGCCCAATCGCGGCAATCACGCCTGGACGCTACCAGAAGAAAGCAGCCGCCCGATAATCAAACACGCTCTTGAAGGCGGCATTAACTTTTTTGATACCGCCAACAGCTACTCCGCTGGCAGCAGCGAAGAGATTGTCGGCCGCGCACTGCGTGATTTCGCCCGCCGCGAAGATGTCGTGGTCGCCACCAAGGTTTTTCACCAGGTTGATGATTTAGCGGAAGGATTATCCCGCGCACAAATCTTGCGCTCAATCGACGATAGCCTCAGACGCCTGGGTATGGACTATGTGGACATCCTGCAAATTCACCGCTGGGATTACAATACGCCTATCGAAGAAACTCTGGAAGCCCTTAACGACGTAGTGAAAGCCGGTAAAGCTCGCTATATTGGCGCCTCATCCATGCACGCATCTCAGTTTGCTCAGGCGCTGGCCTTACAGAAACAACACGGCTGGGCGCAGTTCGTTAGCATGCAGGATCACTACAACCTGATCTACCGTGAGGAAGAGCGCGAAATGCTGCCGCTTTGCTATCAGGAAGGCGTCGCGGTGATCCCTTGGAGTCCGCTAGCGCGTGGTCGCCTGACGCGCCCCTGGGGAGAAACGACCGCACGTCTGGTTTCTGATGAAGTCGGTAAAAATTTATACAGTGACAGCGATGAAAACGACGCCCAAATTGCCGCGCGGCTGACCTGTGTCAGTGAGGAATTAGGCGTAACGCGTGCGCAGGTTGCGCTGGCCTGGCTGCTGAGCAAACCGGGGGTGGCAGCGCCGATTATCGGCACTTCGCGCGAGGAACAGCTGGATGAGTTACTTAATGCGGTGGATTTGACGCTGAAGCCAGAGCAGATTGCCGAGCTGGAAACGCCGTACAAACAGCATCCGGTGGTCGGATTTAAATAATCTGGCATTGCCCGATGGCGCTGCGCTTATCGGGCCTACGAAACCGCCATCGTGTTTCCAGGCCAGATAAGGCGTTTACGCTGCCATCCGGCAAACCTATTTAAATGATCCCTACCGGCCAGTGATGGCCGATAAAATACAAAATTCCGGCGGAGAGTATTCCGGCCACAATATCATCAATCATGATCCCCGTACCGCCATGCACGTTGCGATCGAACCAACGGATCGGCCACGGCTTCCACATATCCAGAATACGGAAAATCACAAATCCCGCGGCGACCCACTGCCAGTCGTGGGTCGGCAGCGCCATCAGGGTTATCCACATCCCGACAAACTCGTCCCAAACAATGCTACCGTGATCGTGCACGCCCATATCTTTCGCCGTTTGATGGCACAGATAAACGCCGATACAGATAGACAACATGACCACCAGTGAATACAGCTGCCACGGCAGAAACGTCATTAAATACCAAAAAGGGATCGCCGCCAGCGATCCCATCGTGCCTGGAACAATTGGGCTCAGCCCGCTGCCAAAACCGGTGGCCAACAGGTGCCACGGATTGCGCATACTCAGGCGGCTTTTGGCGACATCTTTTTTAAGGCGCGGCAAAATGGTCATATCCTTTCCAGTCGAACGTGACGGGTTTTCCGTCGCGCGTAAAGTGAATGCCTTCCACGTCCGCGCTCATCTGCCCAATGCAGGTAAACGATGCGCCGAGATTTCCCAGCGCCACGTCCAGTGCGCCACGGTTAATTTCCGGTACGGTAAAGCATAACTCATAATCTTCACCCCCCGAAAGCGCCCAGCGCAGGGCTTGTTCCGGCTCAACGTGTTGGGCAAATGCCGTGGAGTATGGCAACGCATCGACGTTAACCCGCGCCCCACAGCCGCAGGCATTGACGATATGCCCCAGATCGGAAATCAGGCCGTCGGAAATATCGATAGCCGCACTGGCCAGATCGCGCAGGGCTTGTCCCTGCAAAATACGCGGCGTTGGACGCAGATGACGTTTAAGCAGATAGTCTGCGTCTTTTGCATCTGCCACCTGCAAGCGATCCTGCAAAATCGCCAGCCCGGCCGCGCTGTCGCCCGGCGTACCGGTCACATAAATCCAGTCCCCCGGTTTCGCACCGGAGCGTTTTAAGGCCCGTCCAACAGGGACGTAGCCGTGGATACCCAGCGTCATCGACAGTGGCCCACGCGTGGTGTCACCACCTATCAGCTGCATATCATAGTAATTGAGGAGTTCAAACAGGCCATCGCTGAAGGCTTCAAGCCAGGCTTCATCGACGTCAGGCAGTGTGAGCGCCAGCGTCAGCCACGCAGGATCGGCTCCCATCGCCGCCAGATCGCTCAAATTCACTGACAGCGCTTTCCAGGCGAGATCGGTGGGATCAATGTCGGGGAGGAAGTGATTGCCTGCCACCAGCGTATCAGTGCTGATCGCCAGCGTTTGTTTTTCAGGGATGTTCAGAAGTGCGCAATCGTCACCAATACCGGTTTCGACATCAAGACGAGACGTTCTTACGCGGTCAAAATAACGGGCAATCAGGGAAAATTCGCCGCATGCCATACGTTATGCCTCAGCAGAAAAAAAAGAAAAAGCCGGGGTCAGCGGAAACAAGTTCCACCATCCAGCCGGCCTCGGGATTACTTTTTGTTGGGGCGAATCACAGGTGCTGCTTTATCCAGTACGCCGTTCACGAATTTATGGCTGTCTTCAGCGCCGAAGGTTTTCGCCAGTTCAATCGCTTCGTTGATGGCCACTTTGTACGGCACATCACTACGTTTAGACAGTTCAAACAGCGCAATACGCAGCACGGCTTTTTCTACCTGACCCAGCTCTTCCAACAGACGAGACAGATAAGGCTTCATTAATCCATCCAGGTACGCGCTGTTAGTCGCCACCCCGGACAGCAGTTCACGGAAATACAGAACGTCGACATCTTTTACGTCCTGTTCCGCCAGGAACTGGTATTCAACATCAGCGATGTCGTTCTGGGACAACTGCCAGGAGTAGAGCGCCTGGACGGCACACTCACGGGCGCGGCGACGAGCAGCAGGTTTCACGGATTTCCCCTTACAAAAATCAGGCCTTGATGGCTTTCAATACATTAATCATTTCAAGTGCAGTCAGTGCAGCTTCTGCGCCTTTGTTGCCGGCTTTAGTGCCAGCACGTTCGATGGCTTGTTCAATACTTTCGGTGGTCAGAACACCGAAGGCTACCGGAATGCCACTGTCCTGAGCGACATGCGCCAGGCCATTGCTTGCACCGCCAGCCACATATTCGAAGTGCGCGGTACCACCACGAATCACCGTACCTAACGCAATCACCGCGTCGTATTTACCGGATTTTGCAAGTACTGAGGCTGCCAGCGGCAGCTCATACGCGCCCGGAACCCAAACGACGGTAATGTTTTCATCTTTAACCTGACCAATACGTTTCAGGGCGTCGATCGCACCTTCCAGCAGGCTGTCATTGATAAAGTTGTTGAAACGCGCAATGGTGATGGCGACGCGAGCGTCCGGGGTAGCAACGTTAGCTTCAATAATGTTCATATTCTTCCTTCGGATTCACTAGACCCCGCAGGGGGGCGGATTTTATCATAATAATCTGTGCGCTGCTTCCCTTTCGAACCGGGAGATCATGCGCCCACTAAATGCAGGCAAAGGTCCGGACCTACATGGCGTATTTCGTTGAATTTGAAATGGGGGGCGTCAGCCAGTTTCTCAAGGCCTGGAAGCACACATAATCCTCGTGCATCGCTGCCTAACAGTTTAGGCGCAACATACACAATTAGCTCATCGACCAGACCGGCCTGTAATAACGCGCCCGCAAGCGTTGGACCTGCTTCAACCCAAATGCTGTTAATTTGCTGCTTGCCCAGTTGCATCATCAGCACCACCAGATCCAGATGCCCGTTATGTTCCGGCACCTTCAGGCTGCGCACCGTCTCCGGCCAACTACGAGGATCATCTTTTGTCCGGGCAATCCAGGTTTCTCCAGGCTGTTGCACAATACGGTGTTCCGGCGTGACCTGATTCTGGCTATCAACAACAATGCGGATAGGCTGGCGCAGATTTTCCTGCGGGTAACTCGCCTGGGTTGACTCCCCAAGTTCCGACCAACGCACGGTAAGCTGAGGGTCGTCAGCCAACACCGTAGCGCTGCTGGTTAAGATGGCGTGGCTTTGCGCCCGTAATCGTTGCACATCGCGACGCGCCTGTGGCGAGGTTATCCACTGGCTTTCACCACTGGCCATCGCCGTACGCCCATCAAGCGATGCACCAAGTTTAAGCTGCACGTAGGGGAATCCCGTACGCATACGCTTGAGAAAGCCTTTATTAAGCTGCTCAACCTCGCTCATCATCAGCCCGTGACTGACGTCAATGCCCGCCTGCTGCAAACGGTAGAGACCACGACCTGCTACCTGCGGATTGGGATCCTGCATCGCTGCAACCACACGTGACACGCCTGCGGCAATCAGCGCATCGCAGCACGGGGGGGTACGACCATGATGGCTGCAGGGTTCAAGCGTTACATAGGCAGTCGCCCCTTGCGCTTTTTCTCCAGCCATGCGCAGAGCATGGACTTCGGCATGCGGTTCACCCGCGCGGTGATGATACCCTTCACCGACGATCTCCCCATCTTTGACAATCACGCAGCCCACGTTGGGATTGGGGTGAGTGGTAAAACGTCCGCGCGCAGCAAGCTTCAGCGCGCGCGCCATGTACAATTCATCCTGCATGGCTTAGTCCTGTAGGCGAGCAATCTCTTCGCCAAATTCTTTGATATCTTCGAAACTCCGGTAAACCGAGGCAAAGCGGATGTAGGCGACTTTATCGAGTTTTTTCAACTGCTCCATCACCAGGTTGCCGATCATCTTGCTCGGCACCTCACGCTCGCCAGTCGCACGCAGTTGTGATTTGATATGGTTCAACGCCATTTCGACGTCATCTGAGCTGACCGGACGTTTCTCAAGCGCTCTGAGCATGCCGCTGCGCAGCTTATCTTCATTAAAGGGTTCACGCACATCGTTGCTTTTCACAACGCGTGGCATGACAAGTTCAGCCACTTCAAAAGTGGTGAAACGTTCGTTACAGACCAGACACTGCCGACGGCGGCGTACTGAGGAGCCCTCGCCTACAAGACGAGAGTCAATTACCTTAGTGTCTACGGCGAAACAGAATGGGCAATGCATACGGCGTCCTGTCCTCAGTGGTTAACAGAAATCTATTTTACCCTGAACTGGCGTGACAACAAAGGCGCAGCGCTTTTGAGACAAAGGATCGATGCCTTCGTGCTCGGTGCGCACTACCATTATGCTATCGCGACAATGAAGGAAGTAATCACAATGACAAGACGTTACCTAAGAATTCTCCTGGTGGGAAGTCTCTTTAGTCTTAGCGCATGCGCACAGCAAAGCGAAGTACGCCAGATGCATCAAAGCGTTAGTACGTTGAATAAAGAGATGACACAGCTAAATCAGGAAACGGTAAAAATTACACAACAAAATATGTTGAATGCCAAATCAACCAGCGGAGCCTATCTGCTGCCGGGTTCCAATACACCAGCCCGACTGGACAGCCAGATTGGCATGTTACGGATGTCACTTGTCAATATTGCGCCGAACGCCGACGGCACGCGGCTCACATTACGTATTCAGGGTGAATCCACTACGCCTTTACCCGCCTTTAGCGCCGCCGTAGAGTATGGACAAATTCAGGGCACCACGGATAACTATCAGGAAACGAACGTTCAGAACCAATTGGTAACGGCCCCGGCAAGTATCCTTGCTCCCAGCGACGTAGACATTCCGCTGCAGATAAATGGCCTCTCTCCGGACCAGTTAGGATTTGTTCGTATCCACGACATCCAGCCTGTTAATCAATAAACTTTTTTGCGGGACGTTTTGTGCGTTCCGCAACATCACTCCGGCCCGTTTTGTTACTCACCTGACATAACCGATATTTCTGGTAAAACTTGGCAACATTCATGGGAGCCAGTACAATTCGCCGCCTAAAGTGAGCAAACGTGAACGCAATCGATTACGTAAATGATAGAACTGTGAAACAACACATATTTTTGTGAACAATGATTTTTATAATAGGCTCCGAAGAAACACGAAATATTTAGAAACGCAATTTGCGCCTTTTTCACTCCCGAAAGGGATTTCAAACAGTGGCATACATATGAAAAAAACATTACTTGCAGCCGGTGCAGTGCTGGCGCTCTCCTCGTCTTTTACTGCCAACGCTGCAGAAAATGACAAACCGCAATATCTGTCCGACTGGTGGCACCAGAGCGTCAACGTGGTGGGAAGCTACCACACCCGTTTCTCTCCGAAACTGAACAATGACGTGTATCTGGAATACGAAGCGTTTGCCAAAAAAGACTGGTTTGACTTCTATGGCTACATCGATATTCCGAAAACCTTCGACTGGGGTAACGGCAACGATAAAGGCATCTGGTCTGACGGTTCCCCGCTGTTTATGGAAATCGAACCGCGTTTCTCCATCGATAAACTGACCGGTGCTGACCTGAGCTTTGGTCCGTTCAAAGAGTGGTATTTCGCCAACAACTACATCTACGATATGGGTGATAACAAAGCCAGCCGCCAGAGCACCTGGTATATGGGTCTGGGTACCGATATCGATACCGGTCTGCCGATGGGTCTGTCCCTGAACGTGTATGCTAAATACCAGTGGCAGAACTATGGCGCATCCAACGAAAACGAGTGGGATGGCTACCGTTTCAAAGTGAAATACTTTGTGCCGATCACCCAAGTTTGGGGCGGCCAACTGACCTACATCGGCTTCACCAACTTCGACTGGGGCTCCGATTTGGGTGATGATCCGAACCGCACCAGCAACTCTATCGCTTCCAGCCACGTCCTGGCGCTGAACTACGATCACTGGCACTACTCCGTAGTAGCGCGTTACTTCCATAACGGCGGCCAGTGGAAAGGTGGAGATACTCTGAACTGGGGCGAAGGCGACTTCAGCGCGAAATCTACCGGTTGGGGTGGTTACCTGGTCGTAGGTTACAACTTCTAATCCTGCCAATTTATCGCAGACAAGCCAGCTTAACCGCTGGCTTTTTTATGGCTGGTCTTCACAGCGTACTTTACGTAAAAAGTCACTTAGCGAGCGATCTGCAGATTCACGAAAATGCCTGTCGAGCGGCGTGATCTTCAGACACCGATCAACGCGAAAGCAGCGATAATCGTCACGTTTCTCGCACCAGGCAACCAGCAACCAGTGCTCACCCCAGAAAAATAACCCCAGCGGCTGAACGTCGCGCCAAGAGAGATTCCCGGACTCGTCGCGATAATGCAGCGCCAGCACCTGCTGCGCCGAAACCGCGCGATGTAAGAGATCAAAAGCACTGCGTGAATGCGGCTGATTGCCAAAATCTGGCGCGAAAACCCGCGTTTGCTCGGCTCTGCGCCGACACTCTGGCGGCAATATCGCCAGCACTTTTTCCTGCGCGGATTCCAGCGCCTGTGAGAGTGAATCCCCGCCCCATGTTTTCAGCAACCGAATCGCTACCATTAACGCTTCTGATTCGCGATGCGTTAACATCAACGGCGGCAGATCAAACCCCGCCATTAAGCGGTATCCACTGCCCACTTCACCTTCAATGGGCACGCCGGATAAAGAGAGATCGCGGATATCGCGATAAATCGTCCGTTCAGAAACCTCAAGACGTTCTGCCAGCAGCGCCGCCGTTGTCACTCGCCTGCCACGCAGGATTTGTACAATCTGAAACAAGCGGTCGGCGCGTCTGGTCATTTTAATCCTCAGTCCTGAAAATATTACGCGGGTTGATGTAAACCAACACGATTGCCTTCGCTGTCAGTAAACAGCGCAATAGTGCCAATATCCTGCCCCAGTTCGAGCGGACCAAACACGCACTGACCGCCAGCGGTGGCGACGCGTTTAAGCGTTGCAGCCAAATCGTCCGTATGCAGATAAATAATAGCGCCCTGCGCTGAAGGCGTAATACCGTCAAATTTAGCCAGCGCCCCGCCGGGAGCGGGATCCTGATGTGGAAATACGGCCAGCTCCGCGCTGTCCATATTCTCACGACGCAAAGAAACCTGCATCACTGGCTCATAAAAAGCAATGGCGCGCTCCATTTGTGCCACGGGGATTTCAAACCAGCTAATTACGTTATTCATACTTCCTCCTGCCTGTGTGGGTAATCTCGGAAGGACTATAAGACAGGGCTACTGACAGCATACTGTCAGTAGTATGGCGACCGGAAAAGATAATGGACTGCTCGCAAATCGCAGGCAAAAAAAATCCCGACCTTGCGATCGGGATTCCAGTATCTTCACTCTTAATAGTTTAAGGCAGAATTGACGGTTGATCCGCCCCTTCTTTCTCAACCTTCTGCTGCAGCATGTGCTCACGCTTCATACCCAGCTTCAGCGCCAGCGCCGATGCTACGTAGATAGAAGATGCAGTACCGATGGAAACACCGATCAGCATCGTCAGCGAGAAGCCTTCCAGTACCGGACCACCGAACAGGAACAGCATCAGAATAACCATCAACGTCGTACCGGACGTAATCAACGTACGGTGCAGCGTCTGAGTCAATGACACGTTAAAGATTTCGTAAGGCGTACCGCGACGAATTTTGCGGAAGTTTTCACGAATACGGTCAGATACGACGATACTGTCGTTCAGCGAGTAACCGATTACCGACATCAACGATGCGACGATAGTCAGATCAATCTCGATATGGAACAACGACAGGATCCCAAGTGTGATAATCACGTCGTGCGCCAGAGCGATAACTACCCCTGCCGCCAGTCGCCACTCAAAGCGGAAACCGACGTACACCAGGATAGATATCAACGCCGCCATCAGCGCCATTGCACCGGTTTGCGCCAGGTCTGCACCCACGCTCGGACCCACGAATTCAATTCGCTTCACCGCGGCGTTTTGGTTGGTGGATTCGTTAATCACACTCAACACTTTGCTGCCCAGTACCTGACCGCCGTCTGCGCCTTCAGTTGGCGGCATACGCACCATAATGTCGTGGCTGCTGCCGAAGTTCTGCAGAAGCGGATCAACAAAGCCCGCTTTCTCCAGCGCATCGCGCATCACGTCCATATCGGCCGGTTTTTCCAGCGTGATTTCAATTACCGTACCACCGGTGAAATCGAGACCCCAGTTAAACCCGCGTACGCCCATCACCACGATGGCCGCAATCAGCAGGAAACCTGAAATGCCGAAAGCCCAGTAGTCCCAGCGCATAAAGTCCCAGACTTTACGGCCGTGGTTCAATTGTTCAACAGTATATTCCTGTGCCACTTCGCACTCCTCAGATTGACAGCTTTTTGACGCGCTTGCCGCCATACAACAGGTTTACGATGGCACGTGTACCGACAATCGCGGTAAACATCGACGTCGCCACACCAATACCGGTAGTAATCGCGAACCCTTTAATTGCCCCGGTGCCAACTGCGTACAGGATAATGACCTTAATCAGCGTCGTAATGTTCGCATCAAAGATGGAGCTAAATGCGCCCGCATAACCTTCATTGATGGCCTGCTGCACCGAACGCCCGTTACTCAACTCTTCTTTGATACGTTCGTTAATCAGTACGTTCGCATCGACCGCGACGGCAAGGGTTAAGACGATCCCCGCAATCCCCGGCATACTCAGCGTAGCGCCCGGCAGTAGCGACATAATACCGACAATCAGTACCAGGTTAGCAATCAGCGCACTGGTCGCGATCAGACCGAACTTCTTATAGAAGAAGATCATGAACAGAATAGACACCACCAGACCGGCCAGACACGCTTCCAAACCCTGTTTAATGTTCTGCATACCCAGGGTAGGACCGATGGTACGTTCTTCAACAATCTGAATCGGCGCAATCAACGCACCGGCACGTAACAGCAGAGAAAGCTGACGCGCTTCGTTCGGGTTGTTAATACCGGTGATACGGAAGCTGTTGCCCAGGCGAGACTGGATATTGGCGATGTTAATCACCTCTTCCTGTTTCACCAGCACGGCGCGACCGTTGGCATCTTTTTTACCGCTGTCTTTGTACTCCACGAACAGGGTCGCCATCGGCTTACCGATGTTGTCCTTGGTGAAGTTGGACATGATGTTACCACCCGCGCTATCCAGCGAGATGTTAACCTGCGGCTGATTGTATTCGTCCTGGCTGGAAGTGGAGTCGGTGATATGATCACCGGTCAGGATCACGCGTTTGTACAGCACAACCGGCTGACCTTCACGAGACTGTTTCACTTCCGAATCACCCGGTACACGCCCGGATGCCGCAGCAGACTGGTCAACGTTGGTGTTCACCAGACGGAATTCCAGCGTCGCGGTAGCGCCCAGAATTTCTTTCGCACGCGCGGTATCCTGAATGCCTGGCAGTTCGACCACAATGCGGTCAGCACCCTGACGTTGGACCACCGGCTCAGCAACACCCAGTTGGTTAACACGATTACGCAGAATGTTGATGTTCTGCTGTACCGCGTATTCACGGGCTTCGCTCAGGCGCGCATCGGTCATCACCGCACGCAGAGCATTGCTGCCCTGGCTGGAAATAACCAGATCCTGGTGACGCTTGCTCAGGTAAGAGATAGCTTCATCACGGGCGCTGCTATCACGGAAGGTGATGCTCAGACCGTAGTTATCTTCTTTGCGAACGGTAGTATAAGGAATGCCTTTTTCACGCAGATCGCTGCGCAGGCTATCGATATTTTGTTCCTGCAACTTACTCAGCGCGGTGTCCATATCCACTTCCATCAGGAAGTGAACGCCGCCACGCAGGTCAAGACCGAGTTTCATCGGTTCTGCGTGAATGGCTGCCAGCCAGCGTGGAGTTGCCGGTGCAAGGTTAAGCGCCACGACGTATTGATCGCCCAATACGCCCATTAACACTTCACGAGCGCGCAGTTGGGTATCAGTGGAGTCGAAGCGCGCAAGAATAGCACCCTCTTCCAGAGCCACAGACTTAGGTGTGATTTTATCTTCTTGTAACGTTTTCTGGACCTGGATCAGCGTTTGCTCACTGGCGGCGGCACCGCGCACGCCAGTGATTTGAACAGCCGGATCCTCACCATACAGGTTGGGAAGCGCATAGAGCAGACCGACGACAATAACGACGATCAGCATGACATACTTCCACAAAGGATAACGGTTTAACACGGCAGTTCCCTTTGGGAAAACAATAAATTACAGCGCCTTCATGGTGCCTTTCGGCAGAACGGCAGCTACGAAATCACGTTTAATAACCACTTCAGTGGTGTCGTTCAGCGCGATAGCGATGTAGCCAGATTCTGCTACTTTGGTCACGCGACCCACCAGACCACCGTTAGTCAGCACTTCATCGCCTTTCGCAATGGAGTTCATCAGATTTTTGTGTTCTTTGGTGCGCTTTTGCTGCGGGCGCAGGATCATGAAGTAGAAAATCAGACCAAACACCACCAGCATCAGAATCAGAGACATCGGGCTGCCCTGCGCCGGAGCACCTGTTGCCGCTACCGCATCAGAAATAAAAAAGCTCATTCAAATTCCCTCATTATTAAAATTAATCAACGTTCACAGGTGGAACTGGTCTACCCTGACGTTGGTAAAAATCGGTCACGAAGCTCTCTAATTTACCCTCTTCAATAGCCTTGCGTAAACCCGCCATCAAACGCTGGTAGTAGCGAAGGTTATGAATCGTGTTGAGTCGCGCGCCCAATATTTCGTTGCAACGGTCGAGATGATGCAAGTAAGCGCGCGAATAATTGCGACAGGTGTAGCAATCACACTCAGCATCGAGCGGACTGGTGTCGCTTTTATGTTTCGCGTTACGAATTTTTACCACGCCGTCAGTCACAAACAAATGACCATTACGGGCATTTCGCGTTGGCATCACGCAGTCAAACATATCGATACCGCGACGTACGCCTTCAACCAGATCTTCTGGTTTGCCGACGCCCATCAGGTAACGAGGTTTATCTGCCGGAATCTGTGGGCATACATGCTCCAGGATGCGGTGCATATCTTCCTTCGGCTCACCGACAGCCAAACCGCCGACAGCGTAGCCATCAAAACCGATGTCTACCAGACCTTTAACGGAGATATCACGTAAATCTTCGTAAACACTGCCCTGAATGATGCCAAAAAGCGCATTTTTGTTGCCGAGGCTATCAAAACGATCCCGACTGCGCTTCGCCCAACGCAGAGACATCTCCATCGAGCGTTTAGCATAGTCCCAGTCGGCCGGATACGGTGTACATTCGTCGAAGATCATGACGATATCGGAACCGAGATCGTATTGAATCTCCATCGACTTCTCGGGATCGAGGAAAATCGGATCGCCGTTGATTGGGTTACGGAAATGCACGCCCTGCTCGGTAATCTTACGGATATCACCCAGGCTGAAAACCTGGAAGCCGCCGGAATCGGTGAGGATTGGCCCTTTCCACTGCATAAAATCGTGCAGATCGCCATGCAGTTTCATGATTTCCTGCCCCGGGCGCAGCCACAGGTGGAAGGTGTTACCGAGGATAATCTGCGCGCCAGTTGCTTCAACTTCTTCCGGCGTCATGCCTTTCACGGTGCCGTAAGTACCGACCGGCATAAAAGCAGGTGTTTCTACTACGCCACGATCAAAAACCAAGCGGCCGCGGCGAGCGCGACCGTCTGTGGTATCCAGTTCAAATTTCATCTTAACTCCTGCGTCAGAAAAACAGTCCGACGTTTTAAATACTCATATCGCGGATTTATTCCCCGACACGCTCAGAAATAGCCTGCGGATTGTACGTGATAAACATCGCATCACCGTAACTAAAAAAGCGATATTCCGCTTTTACCGCTTCATGATAGGCGTGCATGGTGTTTTTATAACCAGCAAACGCGGAAACCAGCATGATCAGCGTTGATTCCGGTAGGTGGAAGTTGGTTACCAGGGCATCAATCACCTGATATTTATAGCCAGGATAAATGAATATTTGCGTATCGCCGAAAAACGGCTCGATAAGGTCGTTTTTGGCCGCCTGTGCCGCGCTTTCCAGTGAACGTACGGAGGTGGTGCCCACCGCAATCACGCGGTTGCCGCGCGCTTTCGCCGCCAGCACAGCATCAACGACATCCTGCGGCACTTCCGCATATTCGGAGTGCATGATGTGATCTTCGATGGTGTCTACGCGCACCGGCTGGAAAGTCCCCGCGCCCACGTGCAGCGTGACGAACGCCATTTCAATGCCTTTATCGCGCAGCTTAGCCAGCAGCGGATCGTCAAAGTGCAGACCCGCAGTCGGCGCGGCGACCGCACCGGGTTTTTCGCTATACACGGTCTGATACAGCTCGCGATCGGCATCTTCATCCGGACGGTCAATATACGGTGGCAGCGGCATATGGCCGATGGCGTTAAGGATATCCAGCACGCTGCGCTCGTCGTTAAACTCGACTTCAAACAGCGCGTCATGGCGTGCCACCATCGTTGCTTTAATACTTTCGTCGTCGCCCAGCAGCAGCTCGGCCCCCGGCTTTGGCGCTTTCGAGGCGCGAATATGCGCCAGAATACGTTTGTCATCCAACATACGCTCGACCAGCACTTCGATCTTGCCGCCGCTGGCTTTACGGCCAAACAGACGCGCCGGAATAACGCGGGTGTTGTTAAAGACCAGCAAATCGCCAGGGTTGAGCTTATCGAGCAAATCGGTGAAAGTACCGTGCGTCAGCGCGCCCGTCGGCCCGTCCAAAGACAGCAAGCGGCAACTACTGCGCTCAGCTTGCGGATAGTGGGCAATCAGGGATTCGGGTAGTTCAAAGGTGAAATCGGTAACGCGCATGACACTGACTCAGACTAAAATAAGAGGCGGGTAGTCTAGTGCCGGGGCGTCCTCCCTGCAACCTTTACCCCTCAAGTTAAAAGACATAATCTATACACAAAATCATTCAAGATGCATCGAGGCGGCAACTGAATGAGTCCCCGGGAGCTTACTCAAGTAAGTGACTGGGGTGAGTGAAGGCAGCCAACAAAGAGGCAGTTTGAAGGATGAAGTGGATATGAATTTTCTTGCACATTTGCATCTGGCTCACCTCGCCGACAGCTCGCTTTCCGGCAATTTGTTGGCCGACTTTGTCCGGGGCAATCCGGAAACGCACTATTCGCCTGACGTGGTGGAAGGCATCTTCATGCACCGTCGTATCGACGTGATGACCGATAACCTGCCGCAGGTGCGTGAAGCCAAAGAGTGGTTTCGCAGCGAAACGCGCCGTGTCGCGGCGATTACGCTGGACGTAATGTGGGATCATTTTCTGTCGCGCCACTGGTCGGAAATATCCCCCGACTTCCCGCTGGCGGACTTTGTGCGCTATGCTCGCACCCAGGTGACCACTATTTTGCCTGAATCGCCACCGCGCTTTATCAATTTAAACAACTATATGTGGTCAGAGAAATGGCTTGAGCGCTATCGGGACATGGATTTTATCCAGAACGTCCTGAATGGCATGGCCAGCCGCCGCCCACGACTCGATGCCCTGCGTGACTCATGGTATGACCTGGATACGCATTACGATGCGTTAGAGGAACGGTTCTGGCAGTTTTATCCGCAAATGATGGAACAGGCGCAGCGTAAAACCCTTTGACTACAGCCCGTATTAGCCGCCGGATAAGCAGTAGCCGCCATCCGGCAAAAGATTGATAGACAAAACCTGTCTCATTGATTGCCAGCGCCTCTTTGTCTTATTCGCGAACACTCTCTATACTGGCCCGCGTTGCGTTCCAAAAACCCCTTAACATTGCAGGAGAATTATATGGTACTGGTAACTCGTCAGGCTCCGGATTTCACAGCAGCTGCGGTACTGGGTAGCGGTGAGATCGTTGAAAACTTCAACTTCAAACAGCATACCAACGGTAAAACTACCGTTCTGTTCTTCTGGCCGATGGACTTCACCTTCGTTTGCCCGTCTGAACTGATCGCTTTCGACAAACGTTACGAAGAATTCCAGAAGCGCGGCGTGGAAGTTGTTGGCGTTTCCTTCGACTCTGAATTTGTCCACAACGCATGGCGTAACACCCCTGTCGACAAAGGCGGCATCGGTGCAGTGAAATACGCAATGGTTGCTGACATCAAACGCGAAATCCAGAAAGCCTACGGCATCGAGCACCCGGAAGCGGGCGTTGCTCTGCGCGGTTCTTTCCTGATCGACGCTAACGGCGTTGTTCGCCACCAGGTGGTTAACGATCTGCCGCTGGGTCGTAACATCGACGAAATGCTGCGCATGGTTGACGCGCTGCAGTTCCACGAAGAGCACGGCGACGTTTGCCCGGCACAGTGGGAAAAAGGTAAAGAAGGTATGAACGCGTCTCCGGACGGCGTGGCAAAATACCTGACCGAGAACGTTTCCAGCCTGTAATTGGCATGAATCGTAAGAGGCCCGCAAATGCGGGCCTTTTTTATTGGTTTATGTCGGATTACCCTTTTTCACTTCACGCCAGATTCGCCACGCCATAAGCGCCAGTACGGCGACCCCAAGAATTAACGCCCCCCACACCAACAACGTTTTCCACTGGCTTTGTTGCTCAGCTACTGACGTTGCCGTCAATCGCGCTTCACCACCAAGCGCCACGCTCTCCTGAAGAGTCGCCCACGGTAGATAATCTATCTCCTGCGATTTACGCAGCGACGCCGGGATCAGCATATCGAGACCAACATCAGCCTTTTTCGCCGCCCGGTTTCCCCACGCCAGCATATAAGGCCCTTTGCCCTGCGTATTAAACACCAGTTGATAACTGTCGCGCATGCCGCTCAACTCAGGCAGCCTCTCTGGCAACCGGGCGTTAATGGTCGTCATCCGGACGGCCTCAACCAACTGACCGGAAAGACGAATATCTTCCGCACTCCTCCAGTCCAGATTGTAAAGCATGGTTTTTGTCAGCGGCTGCCAGGGCTCTTTTTCAGCGCTGCGCCAGGCCAGTTCCACCGGTAAAACACCTTCACTTTCCAGATCGATGCGAAGCGAGGTCAGCGGCTGGGGCTGCGCCCATCGCCAGACGGCTTCGTCATCCGAAACCTTATTCCCCTGGGCTTCAATCACGATACGCTCGGATTCCGGCTCGCTGCTGGCCGCTATCGCGCTCACGCTGTTTAACGTCAGCGCCGGACTTTGCGAGTCGAGGATCACCAGCAGGTAGCGAGTCGCCTCCACAGAGAGCGTGAGGCTGGCGCTGATGGTGTCCATTTTCAGGCGATCGTTATCACGCGTCAGATCCATTAACGGCGCATCTTCCTGCACGGGTCGCCAGTAGCGCAAATCACTGCTTGCATAAACCGAGGCTTTCCCCTGCCAGTTGCCCGCCTGCGAGTCCCAGTTCAGGCGTAACTGCGCCAGTGAAAAGGCACCTTTCGTCTCTTCCGGGAGCGTCAGTAAATAGCTCTGGCCGAGCGCTTTGACATCATCACTTTGCAAATGAATTTCAATGCCGCTCTTCGAGCGTAAAACAATAGCGTCTCCGCCTCGTTGCCCCTCCTCACGCGGCGCAACCGGTGACATATCAAGCGGGAAAAAACGCAGCGCCACTGCCTCTGGCGTAACGGGCTGGGTTTTCTGCGCCACCAGAGTAAACGGCACCGTCTCCCCCAGATGGTTAAAGACCCGGACATCGCGCAAATCCGCCCAGGCGGTACCCGGATACACCGCCGGAGGTAGCGAAAGGCGATACCACGGCGATGTGCCCGTAGTTTCCAGCGTCACCCCCGTTACGTAGTCCGCCGGAGACTCTTTCACTTCATCGCTGCTTACCGCCGCGCCTGTCACGCCCAGCAGTACGCTGCATAACACCGCTTTCATCCATTTCATTTTTCTTCTCCAGCTTTGGGCGGTAATGGTGAAAAATACCCGATAATCAACACCAGAATGGCCACACCGATAAACGCAACCGCGCGCGCCAGGCCGCCGCCTCCTGCGCTGTCCACCAGCATCAGTTTCACAATGACTATCCCCAACAATACCGCGCCACACAGCCATTCCCGACGCGAGCGACGCCGGGTCGCCCATAGCATCACCACCAATGCCGCCAGCATCCAGAACAGAGCAAAACAGGTTTGAATCAGCCGTGAATCCCATAGTGCGTCTACACGCCACGCAACCTCGCCATACCAGGACAATGCACGCAGCAGCACGCCATTGAGCCACCAAAAGCTGAGCGCCATCAGCGCCACAACCGGCCATGGGCGAGATACCGAAAACTGCGCCGGGAAATAGCGTTCAGACGCGCGATAAAACACCACCAAGCCCAGCAGGGCAAAAGCTGCGCCCTCTTCCAGCGGGTTGAGCAACGGCAGATAAGTCTGACGATAAACCACGCCATCTTGTAAATTGGTCAGCACGAGCAGACCGACCAGCACCAGCACAACGGGAACCATCGCCTGAACAGAATAGAGGGTAGGCCAGATGCGAAACGGCCAGATTTGTCGATGAACAGACTGATAAATCAGGAAAATAAGCAGCCCGCCAGCCGCCATCATCAGGCCGCTACCCCACGCGGCCCTTCCCCACGGCAGCCCCTGCGCGAACCAGAACAGCTCAACCGCGAGCGCCAGTAAAATCATCCAGAAGAACGATAAATGCGCCAGTCTGGAAAGCATTGGCGGTAATATTTGTGCGTCACGCCAGAGCAGCGCTACCGCAACAATTAGCGCCGCGCACCAGGCCAGATTCGGCCAGCCCGCCGCAAAAATCTGCTGTACAGCGATCTGATACATCAGCATCACCAGCATCATCGGCCACAGCAGCCATTTACTGGCATCCAGCTCCCGCCACGCCAGGCGACCCGCGATACTTCGCCAGCCCCAGCTCGATACCGCCATTAATGCCAGCACGCCAGACAGTACCCACCGCTCCTGTTTCAGAACGAGTTGCGATGCCGCAACGAGCGCAACAATCCAGAAAACCAAACCACCAGCGAGTAGCGCCCAACTGCCCGGCATCCAAATGTTGCGCCATAGCCATGCAGCAACCAGCCAACTGAGGCTGAGCACGGCAAAAATCAGCATGACTGAGAGCGCGGTTGTTCCGTTCGCCAGCGCCCATAGCGCGCTGCCCACGGCCAGCACGAGCAGCGCCGTACCGCTATAACTCATGCGTCGTTGCTGTTGTTGCACGCCCAGCCAGAGGATCCCAAGCCCTTCCAGCGACCAGGCCATCGCCGTCCAACGGGCTGAAAGCGCCAACGGGATAGCAAGAGTGGTAAACGCACCACCGAGCGCCAGGGCGGACAATACCAGAGGTCTCCCCAGAGAAGAGGAACGCCGCAACGCAAACTTTGCTAACACCAGATAGAAACCACCGTAGCCCAGCGCACTAAGCGCCGGACCATAAGCCATATGCCGGGTAATGGCATACTGCATTCCAAAACCGATCAGCGGTGGGGCAAACAGCAGTACGCCGTCAATAATCTGTTTGCCTTTTTCCTGCGCCCGGAGCGACAACGCCACGCTCAGCACGCCAAAAATAATCGTGTTGGCGATCAGGAACAGTTGGCAACTCAGGTAATACTCTGGTCGATAGCCCTCCAGGCCCCACACCCCGCCAACGCCGAAGGTGAACAGCAGGCCGAGCAGATTAAGCTCCCGCCAGTGCTGCCAGATGCTGATGGCGAGAATGCCGACCGAGAGCAGAAGATAGAAAGAGAAAAGCGCGACATGACTGCCGCCGCCGGTGGAAAGCAACAGCGGCGCGAGATAACCGCCAAGACTTGCCAGCATCGCCAGGCTGAGCGCCTTTTGCAGAATAGCCAGCCCCACACTCGCCGCACAAATCACCACCAGCAGCGCAAATGCCAGCGTCATTGGCAGCATTTGCCACAGCCGGAACGCGCCAAAGACGGTGAGATAGAGTGCTCCGGTAGCTCCCCCCTGTAATATCAGCGCATAAATCGGTTGCTTATGCCGCAACCGCCAGCCCAACGCCAACAGCACAATAGCGAACAGCGCGGCCGCCACCAGACGCAGCTCCAGCGGAAACAGAGAATGTTCGACCGTATAACGCAGCAGGAAAGAAAGCCCCAAAAACAGGAGCAAAATACCGAGCTTTGCCAACGGGTTACCCTGCATAAACCAGCGCACCAGCGATGACATTACCCCGCCAAAAGCAGAAGGCCGCTCGACGTCGGGCGTAGATACCGCCGCATTATCCGGCTTCGGCTGTGAAGCCCACGGGTTAACGGGCTCAGGCGGCGGCTCAGTTACAGGCTCCGGCGATACGCTGCTCATCGCAGCCGTTGGCGCATCGGCAGGAACAATATCTTTTGCTGCCGTTGGCTCAACGGCGCTGGTCTGCGCCACACCGCGCAGCTCCAGCTCCTCTACCCGACGGCGCAAGACCATCAGCTCAGAACGTACAGCCGCACTGCGTCTGAATGCCACGATCGCGAGGCCAGGAACCACTACCAGCGCGAAGAATAATACAATGCAGCCAAGGGTTAGCAGCTCATCCATGTTTCCACCTTCACTGTATAAAGACAGACCAGAATGACACAAATTGTTGCAGTTGCGCCATATCGGTTAACACGATGAATCGCTTTTCAGAATAGACAATCAGCCCCTGCGTTTGGCCAGGGGCTGTGATGAGGGATTAAAACGCGAAACAGGAGCAGCCAAGCGCGCCCCAGAAAGCCCGGTCATCTGACACCGGAATTGCCGATTTACGCGCTATATCATGCTGATGACCGTGTACGCCGCAGCTGCCGCAGCACTGGTGCATCTGCACCATTGCGCCAATTTTCGCCGTAGCAGGCGGCGCTGAGCGATAGTGCCCCGGCACTTTTACCACCGGCGACCAGTCAGGTACAACTGGGATGGCTGGCGGCGCCAGCGGAGTGAAATGCCCGGCCGCATACACCACTTTGCCATCGACAATGGTCATCACCGACTCTATGCCTTTGATCTCCTCTTCCGGCACACTGAAGTAATCTTTAGACAGCACCACCAGGTCGGCCAGTTGCTCTTTCTCGATGCGCCCTTTCTTACCCTGTTCGCTGGAGAACCAGGCGCTACCGGCCGTCCACAGTTCCAGCGCCACATCGCGCGGCAGGCGATTGTTATCATCGTACATCGCCATCCCTCCCACAGTACGGCCCGAAACCAGCCAGTAGAGCGCTGTCCACGGGTTGTAGCTGGCCACGCGGGTGGCATCAGTCCCCAGCCCTACCGGAACGTCAGCCGCCAGCATTTTCGCCACTGGCGGGGTATGTTTGACCGCATCTTTGCCATAGCGATCGACAAAATATTCGCCCTGGAACGCCATACGGTGCTGAACAGCGATCCCGCCCCCCAGCGCTTTTACGCGCTCGATATTCCGTTCGGTAATCGTTTCAGCGTGATCGAAGAACCAGTGCAGGCCATTGAACGGGATATCGCGATTCACCTTCTCGAATACGTCGAGCATTCGGCTGATGGATTCATCGTAGGTGGCGTGCAGCCGGAACGGCCAGCGGTGCTCCACGAGGTGGCGCACCACGCGCTCCAGCTCATCTTCCATACCTTCCGGCAGATCCGGGCGTGGCTGGAGGAAGTCTTCAAAATCCGCGGCCGAGAAGACCAGCATTTCCCCTGCCCCATTGGCACGGTAGAAGTCGGTCCCCTGCCCTGGTTTGAGCATATCGGTCCAGCGCTCAAAGTCTTCCAGTTCCTGCTGCGGACGCTGGGTAAACAAGTTGTAGGCGATGCGCACCGTCATCTGTTTGTTGGCGTATAGCTGCTCAATTATCTCGTAATCTTCCGGGTAGTTCTGAAAACCACCGCCTGCATCGATGGCGCTGGTCAGCCCGAGACGGTTCAGCTCGCGCATAAACTGCCGGGTCGAGTTGACCTGCATTTCCAGCGGCAGTTTTGGTCCTTTTGCCAGCGTCGAATAAAGGATCATGGCGTTGGGTTTGGCGATCAGCATCCCGGTTGGGTTACCGTTGCTATCACGCACAATCTCACCACCCGCCGGGTCCGGCGTCGCTTTGGTGTAGCCGACTGCTTTCAGTGCGGCACGGTTCAGCAAAGCTCTGTCGTAGAGGTGCAGAACAAAAACTGGGGTATCCGGGGCAGCTTCATTCAGTTCTTCGAGGGTTGGCATGCGACGTTCGGCAAACTGGAATTCGCTCCAGCCGCCCACCACGCGCACCCATTGCGGCGATGGCGTTCTGTCAGCCTGCTCTTTGAGCATGCGTAGCGCGTCCGCCAGCGACGGAACGCCTTCCCAACGCAATTCCAGGTTGTAATTCAGACCGCCGCGAATGAGGTGCAGGTGCGAATCGTTCAGGCCCGGGATCACCGTATGCCCTTGCAGATCGACAACCTGCGTCCCGTCGGTGGCAAAACTCATGATGCGATCGTGGCTACCGGTCGCCAGGATCTTACCATTGGCGATCGCCACCGCCTCGACCTGCGGGTTTTGTCTTTCGAGAGTATGAATTTTTCCGTGAGTCAGAATCAGTGTGGCAGTTTGAGACATAACAATCTCCTGAGAAACCGGTCAAGCTTTTTTCAGCCATCCGGCAAACAGACGGGTTACGATGGGCATCCAGAACCAGACCACCAGCGCAACCACACAGGCATCATTGATCAGATGCAGGAGTAACGAGCCCTTCATGGCAGGCAGCACAATGCCGGTCAACCACGGCACCAAATTGGTGCTGGGAAAAATCACCAGCAGAGTTATCAGAAACTGTTTCCAGCGCCTGGGCTGACGTACATGGGGCGCGGGCGGCGTAAACCAGAACGCTGCTTCGGTGCGGATTTCGGTTTTATCCCCCTCCGCCAGCAGCGGGGCAATCTCTTCGACCAGCACGCGGCGCGTATCGGACTGGGTCCAGTTATACAGATGCTCCAGCGTGTCGAAGCGGATAATGATGTTCCACAAGTTGTTGCCATCTGCAGGACGAATCACATTCGCCCCCAGATGACCGGGAAACTCGGCCGCCACCGGCATGATTTTCCCCAGCCACTGCTCATACCGCTGCGCTTGTTCAGGCAGCAGGGTGTGGGAAATCACCAACGTCACATGTTTGTTCTGCGCCATAAAGGGTTCCTTGTGGAGAGGAAACAGGCCCGCTTAGGCCACGGAAGCAATACACAAAATCATTCATGGCGCATCGAAACGGCAAGATTGTGTATCCCCGGAGGCTGACAAAAGTTAGTGACCGGGGTTCGCAAACGAAGCCCACAAAGAGGCAACATGAAGGATGAGGTGTATTTAGGCTTTACGTTCCGGCGCGCCATGCACCATGGTGTAGGCGTAATCCACGCCCATACCGTAGGCGCCGCTGTGCTCACGTACCAGATCCATGACGGCGTCGTAGGTTTCTTTGCGGGACCAGTCGCGCTGGTACTCGAGAAGAACCTGTTGCCAGGTCACTGGTACGGCGCCCGCTTGTACCATGCGGTCGATAGAACGCTCGTGGGCATCCACGGACGTGCCGCCGGAAGTGTCAGTTACCACATAAACTTCGTAACCCGCTTCCAGCGCCATCAGCGCCGGGAAAGTCAGGCATACTTCGGTCCATAGCGCGGAGATAATCAATTTTTTACGCCCGGTCGCTGCCACGGCTTTCACAAACGCCGCATCTTCCCAGGAGTTCATCGAGGTGCGTTCAATTGGTTTCACATCAGGATGAACCGCTAACAATTCCGGCCAGATATAACCGCTAAAACTTTTCGTTTCCACAGAAGTATAAATCACCGGAACATTAAATATTTTCCCGGCCTTCGCTAATGCCACGGTATTATTTTTCAAAGTCTGGCGGTCAATATTCGCCACACCAAATGACATTTGCGGCTGATGATCAATAAAAATAAGTGTTGAGTTTTGAGGGTCAATCAGTTCCCGAATAGACATAGCACACCTTCTTAATCAATAAGTTAAAAGGCAACGGTCTGTATCTGCCGTCAGCAGCAGGATCCTGAATCAGAAAGCTTGTTGAGTATAGCGGGAAATTTCTAACGAGTTATTAAAGAAAACTTACCATCCAGTGAAACTATTAATTTTGTGTTGCGATATATCCTAAACAACATCAAAAAAATGCGCATGACTCATCTAATTTATTCACTGGCATTGTTTTTCTCCATTCGGTACAACAGAGGGGTTTAATTTTCAGGATATTTTCTGCTTATGCGCATCAATCTGGATGTTTTGCTAATTCTCGACGCACTCGATAAACAGGGTTCATTTGCCGCGGCGGCGGAATCGCTGTTTAAAACCCCTGCTGCACTCAGCTATATGATTCAAAAGCTGGAAAGTGATTTGAATATCGAGTTGCTTGACCGTTCCGGTCACCGGGCAAAATTTACCGACACCGGTCAGATGATGCTGGAAAAGGGACGTTTGCTGCTGAGTGCGGCAAAAGATCTCGAAAAGCAGGCGGTGCAGCTGAGTTCAGGCTGGGAAAAAGAGCTGGCGATTGCGCTGGACGACTCCTTCCCTTTCGCCTCGCTGTTGCCCATTATCGATGAATTTCACGCGCTGAATAAGCAAACCCGCCTTAACTTCACCCACCATACGCTGGCGGGCTCCTGGGAGGAGCTGACGCATAATGGAGCAGATATTATTTTGGGGGCGATTAATGAACCGCCTACGTCAGCGGCCTGGTCCTACAAAATGCTTGGCACGCTGGACAATGTGTTTGTCGTTGCGCCTGAGCATCCGCTGGCCGCAGCACCGGATGACCTGACTAACGAACAGCTGTGCCTGCACCGGGCGATTGTCATTAGCGACAGCGCCCGCTTTTGTCATCCGTTACAAACCAATCTGATGGAGGAGCAGGCGCAGATTCGCGTTGAT
Organism: Citrobacter sp. RHBSTW-00599; assembly: GCF_013784065.1. Taxonomy (NCBI): domain Bacteria; kingdom Pseudomonadati; phylum Pseudomonadota; class Gammaproteobacteria; order Enterobacterales; family Enterobacteriaceae; genus Citrobacter; species Citrobacter sp. RHBSTW-00599. The sequence goes on from NZ_CP056717.1 coordinate 3,897,870, forward strand.
GATTTCCACAGTAAGGTGATGCTACTGCGGGCCGGCTTGGGCTGCGGATTTCTCCCCCGCCATATTGCTAACCCGTGGCTTGCCACGGGCGAGCTGGTGGAAAAAACGGTCATCTCATTTCGCCAAAAAGACGTGGCCTATATGGCCTGGCGCAATAACCGCGATGGACTGGCGCAGCGCTGGTGGCGGGAAACGCTGCTGGCAAGCCCGGATGTTACGCGCTTATATCAATGACCCATCCACACCGAGGCGGAAATCGCCGGCAGCGTCAGGATATCCTCGGCAAGCACGCCTTTGCCCTCCTGGTGCTGCCATTGTCTGACGCTCAGTAATGGCGAGGCTGGCAAGACCACTTCACAGGCGTGGCCACGGTTAATCGCCACCAATACACGCTGGCGGTTTAGCACGCGTACAAACACCACCACGTTATCCTCGGCGTAAATCACCTGACAACCACCATGGCGCAGCGCCTGGCTCTGGTGGCGTAATGTTGCCAGTCGCTGATACAACGCCAGCAGGTTAGCGTCCTGTTTTTCAGGCTGCCACGGGAATGGTTTGCGACAAAACGGATCGTTGTTCCCATCCAGTCCCACTTCGTCACCGTAGTAAATACAGGGCACACCAGGCCAGGTAAACAGCCACACCACCGCCAACGGTAAACGTGCGACGTCCTTACCGAGCAGAGATTTAAAACGGGCGGTATCGTGGCTGTCGAGCTGGTTGAACATCCGCAACTGCTGCTGATGCGACAAACCCGCGCGATAGTTATCCATCCACGCCATACAGGTCTGGGCGTCAATGAATTGCGGATCGTATGAGATATCGGTATTGGCGAGAAATCCCCATATCGGGAAGGTAAAACCGCGATAGTTCATGGCGGCATCTTCCGCGTCGGCCTGCAACCATTGACGCGCGTCGCCAAAATGCTCGCCCACCACATACGCCTCTGACTGGGTCTCTTTCGCCGCCTGCGTAATTCCGGCCACGTGCTGCAGGTTGTTGTGCGCACCACCGGCCTCTCCCAGCATATGCACCACGTCAAGACGCCAGCCGTCCATACTCCACGGCGCTTTCAGCCAGTGGCGAACGATACTGTCTTCGCCGCGATAAATTTCATTCACCAGGCTTTCAGAGGAAAAGTCCAGCTTGGGCAGGCTGGAATACCCCAGCCAGTCGAGCGCGACGCCGTCGGCTGAGAAATGATACCAGTCGCGCCATGGGGATTGCGGATTATGGCATGCGCCATCCGTTCCCCGATTATGTCGGTCAAACCAGGCGTGTGAATCGCCGCTATGGTTAAAAACACCGTCGAGAATCAGGCGCATCCCCTGCTGTTGGGTGGTGTGACGCAGGCGCAGCAGCGCCCTGTCGCCGCCAAACTGCGGATCAACATGACGGTAATCTTCGGTATCGTATTTATGCACGCTCGGCGCGGTAAATACCGGATTCAGGTACAGCGCCGTGACGCCTAACGTTTTCAGATACGGCAGCTTTTCGCTGATGCCGTCCAAATCGCCGCCATAAAACGTGGAGCCACCGGCCTGGGCCGTAAGCGGTTCATCCCACTCGCGCCGCACAATATCGTGTCCGGCAGCGTGGTGATAATAGACGTTATCCTGAGTCGCTTCACGCGACTGGCTGCGGGCAAAACGGTCCGGGAAAATTTGGTAAAAAATCTGATCGGCGGCCCACTGCGGGCCGTTATCCGGCACATCAACAGCAAACTGCTCCAGACGCGCAGGCGGAAAACGGCTGAATCCCTGCGGGGTAAACCACAGCTGACGATCGAGCCAAAGTAATTTAAAGCTATAGCGTCGACGAGGCTGTCCGCTGGAGAGATCGATCGCCGCTCTCCACGCTGTCACGCCCGGCTGCGGCTGGCTGCGTTGCTTGTGCATACCCAGCGAAATCTCTTCGTTATCGTTTTCTGCGCGTAGCGTCACCCGCTGGGGTGGATTTTCCCCCGCCAGCCATAATGTAATCGTCAGTTGATCTTTGTTTTGCTTAACAAATGGGGCAACCGGAAGGTGCCAGGCGTTCAACATCACGTATCCCCTTTGATGATAATGACGTCACCTTGCCATAGCGAAGTGCAGGATCACTCATCATCTTAACGTTTATTGGGGGAGGAGTGCGGGGGAGGAGAAAATTGCCGGGTAACATTAAGCTACCCGGCAAAAATATTACTGCGCTTCAGCCAGTTGGCGCTCGCGACGGCGCTTGAAAACCCAGCCGGCAAGCAGCAGGATAATCCACGCAAAGCCGACGTATAGCGAAATGCGGGTATCCGGATGATAGCCGATAAGCGCGATGATAAAGACCAGGAAAATCAGGCCAATAACGGTCGTCACAACCCCACCCGGCACTTTAAATTTCAGCGCCTTAACCTCTTCCGGCGGCAGACGACGACGGAAGGCAATTTGTGACAGCAGGATCATAATCCACACCCATACCGTTGCGAAGGTCGCCAGAGAGGCGATCACCAGGAAGACGTTTTCCGGCATGATGTAGTTAAGATACACCGCAAACAGCAGCGCGATGGTCATCACCATCACCGTCACCCATGGCACGCCACGACGCGACGTCTTGGCGAACATTTTCGGCGCGCTGCCCTGCTCCGCCATACCGTGCAGCATACGCCCCACGCCAAAGACGTCAGAGTTGATGGCCGACAGCGACGCGGTCAGGACTACGAAGTTGAGGATCCCGGCGGCAAAGGTAATCCCCATATGCTGGAACGTCAGAACGAACGGGCTACCGTCAGTGCCGACCTGGTTCCACGGGTAAATAGACATGATGACGAACAGCGTCCCCACGTAAAACACGAGGATACGCATCGGTACGGAATTGATGGCGCGCGGAATAGATTTTTCCGGGTCTTTGGCTTCGCCAGCGGTAATCCCGATAATCTCAATCCCGCCGTAGGCGAACATCACCATTTGTAGCGACATCACCATGCCGAGCCAGCCGTTGCTGAAGAAACCGCCGTTGCTCCACAGATTATGGATACCGGTAGGCTGTCCGCCGTTACCAATCCCCCAAATGATGATGCCAAAACCGGCGACAATCATGATGATAATGGTGGCGACTTTAAAGAACGAGAACCAAAATTCCAGCTCGCCAAACACCTTCACGCTCATCAGGTTGATGGCGCAGATAATCAATACCACGCTGAGTACCCAAATCCAGTGCGGTACGGCCGGGAACCAGACGCCCATGTAAATACCAAAGGCAGTCACATCGGCAATAGCGACAATCAGGATTTCAAAACAGTAGGTCCAGCCGGTTATGTAGCCTGCCAGCGGTCCGAGGTTTTCCTGCGCATAGCGCGAGAAGGAGCTGGCTGCAGGGTTATGAACGGACATTTCGCCCAGCGCGCGCATAATGATATACGCCGCTACGCCGCCGATAATATAGGCCAGCAACACGCTTGGCCCCGCCATTTTGATGGCATCGGCCGAGCCGTAGAACAGCCCGGTACCAATTGCTGAACCTAATGCCATAAAGCGAATGTGCCGGGTGCTCAGCCCACGCTTTAGCTTGTTATTACTTTCCATCGATTCCTAACCTGTTAACACAATAAAAAACCACGGGGCCATGTTAATAGCCCCGTGGTTAAAACTTATTGTCAGTGATATTAGTGTGCGCTGGAGGTCACTTGTCGACCCGCTGCACGATCCCAGATAACTGCCAGGACCACCATCACGACTGTTGGCATCAACCACGCCAGCCCCTGCTCCGCCAGCGGTAAACGCTGGGTCCAGGCCGGTAACACGTCGCCAATTGCAGAAGCTTTAATGCCATCAAGGATACCAAAAATCAGGCTGATAAACATCGCAGGTGCAATGACGCGGGAAGAATTATGCCACCATGAGCGGGTAAAACTTAATACAACCAGTGCGATACATGGCGGATAGATAGCCGTCAGCACCGGAATAGAGATCTGAATCAGATGGCTCAGACCCAGGTTAGAGACCACCATCGAGAAGCCGCCGAGGATAAATACCAGCGTACGATAAGACAGTGGAACGTACTGGGCAAAGAACTCTGCGCACGCGCAGGTCAGGCCAACCGCGGTGACCAGACAGGCGATGAAAATCAACGCCGCCAGCAGGAAGCTCCCTGCGCCACCAAAGGTGTGCTGAACATACGCATGCAGAATTGCCGCGCCGTTAGCAGACTGATCGACCAGAATTGCGCTATCTGAACCCAGACGGAACAACGCGAGATACAGCAGCGTTAAGCCCACACCCGCCATCAAACCCGCCCAAACGGTATAACGGGTCAGCAGACGCGCTTCAGTAACGCCACGCGAGCGAGCGGCGTTGACGATAACAATACCAAATACCATCGCGCCCAGCGTATCCATGGTCAGATACCCGTTCACGAAGCCATTAGAAAACGCAGCAGTTTGATAGGCTTCCATCGCATTGCTGATCGGGCCTGCTGGCCAGACGATTGCGGCGACAGACAGGACCACCAGCGCCAGGATTTTCAGCGGGGCCAGGAAATTACCAACCGTATCCAGCAGTTTGCCCGGATACAGCGAAACCAGAATCACAATCGCGAAATAGACCACGCTGTAGATAAGCAGTGGCAGCGCGGAGTCACCGGTCAGCGGTGCAATCCCGACTTCGAAAGAGACCGTCGCGGTACGCGGCGTAGCAAATAACGGTCCAACAGCCAGATAGCACACGGTCGCCAGCAGCAAACCAGCGACTTTACCGATAGGCGTGCTCAGTCGGTCCACACCACCACCGACTTTCGCCAACGCGACAACGGTAAGTACCGGCAGGCCAACGGCGGTAATCAAAAAGCCAAAAGCCGCAGTCCAGACGTGTTCACCTGCCTGCAAACCAACCATTGGGGGGAAGATGATGTTACCTGCACCAACGAACAGTGCAAATGTCATAAATCCCAAAGCGATAATATCGCGCGATTTTAACTGATGGGTCATAAAGTCTTACTGCCTGTGGATGTGGTGTTGAAAATAATAAATTTTTGCCTTTCCCTGGGGGACAATACAGCGGCATTTTTGCTCAATTCCAGCGGGAAACACTCCCAGACTGGCGCGGCGAAGAATAGTTTTTCGATTTACCGCGTAAATGCAGTCGGTATGACAGCACCTGGAGCGCAATTTAAACGCTTATAACGTTTTAAAGCAAGGTGGGATCCCAAAACCAGAACAATATAGCGATATGAAAAATGGGGTTAGCACAAAACACCATTTCATGGAAAAAGGTATGGGTAATAGTTCGAACAAAAAACAACCAAACGTCGTAAAATTCAGGATGGTTATATTGACCGCATAGAAAAAGCCAGCTTGCGCTGGCTTTTGGAAAGATTATCTTACGAATGCGCCTTAACCGTTAATTTTGGCAATTAAACGTTCCGGGATCACGAAACTAAATCGCGTCCCAACGCCTGGTTCGCTTTCGATATTCAAGCGACTGTCGTGATGATGCAGCGCATGCTTAACGATGGCCAGACCAAGTCCGCTGCCGCCCGTTTGCCGCGATCGCGCCTTATCCACACGATAAAAACGTTCGGTTAAGCGTGGAATATGCTCGGCGGCAATGCCTGGACCGTTGTCTTCCACGCAAAACTCCGCCCCCGACGCCACATGCTGCCAGCGTACGGTAATGTGCGTTCCCGCTGGCGTATGGTTCACCGCGTTGTAGACGAGATTCGAGATAGCGCTACGCAACTGCTCCTCGTTACCCCGCACATTCAGGCTGTTATCAACATCAAAGGTAAACGTATGTTTTTGCTGGCTCAGCGTTTGCGCTTCGTGTTCGAGCACGCGCAGCATCATGGGCACATCGACCTTCTCATTGAGCAGTAGCGTCGGCGCAGCCTCAATTTTTGACAGCGTCAGCAGCTGTTTCACCAGCCCTTCCATGCGATACGTTTGTTCACGCATGGTATGCAGCGCTTTTTCACGCGTCGTCCCTTCCAGCGGATGCTCCTGCATCATTTCCAGGTACCCTTGTAACACCGTCAGAGGCGTACGCAGTTCATGGCTGGCGTTGGCGAAAAAGTTACGTCGTGAACCTTCCAGTTGATGCATCTGGGTAACGTCGCGCGCCACCATCAGCAGTTGCTTATCGGTATAGGGCATCACGCGAATTTCCAGATGCCGTCCGGTATTGAGTACCAGATTGATCGGTCGGCTAAAATCGCGCGTTTTCAGATATTGTGTAAATTCCGGGTAGCGCAACAGGTTAAGAATATTTTGCCCGCTATCGTCCGGCCAGCGCAGTCCCAGAACCTGCTGGGCCAGTCCGTTACACCAGAAGATACCGCCTTCTTCAGTGGTCAGCACCACCGCGTCGGGTAGCGATTCCGCCCCGCTGCGAAAACGTTTAATCAGATTACCCAGTTCACGACGGCGCTTTTTGTTGCGCAGTTGCATTTGATGCAGCCCGTACAACAACGGCTCCCAACTGCCTCGCCCCGGCGGCGGCGTCATGCTTCTGTCGACCCATAGCCACCAGGACAAACGTAATAAATTCCAGAAATGCCAGATAAGCAGGCCCGTTACCGACGCCAGTAAAAACCAGGGCAGGTAACCGAAAAAAGCGCTAAGGATAAATGCCGGTATGCAGCACAGGATCAGCTCCAGTACCAACCTTTTCCATGACAATCGTTCTAGCAAACGTCTTACTCCCTATACGGCCTATTCCTTCAGGCCTTGATTCTTGTCAGTCAGAAGCGGGTTGAAAAACGATATCCCGTCCCGCGAACCGTCTGCACCATACGATCGTGTCCGCTGTGCTCCAGCGCCTTACGTAAGCGGCGGATGTGCACATCCACTGTCCGGTCTTCCACGTACACATTGGTTCCCCAGACATGATTAAGGAGTTGCTCACGACTGTAGACACGCTCGGGATGAGTCATAAAGAAGTGCAACAGTTTGAATTCGGTCGGCCCCATATCCAGCGGATCCTCGCCGGTCATCACGCGATGCGAGGTGGGATCAAGGCTTAGCCCCTGCATCTCTATAACCTCTTCCACCGCCATCGGTGAAATACGACGCAGAACTGCTTTAATACGCGCCACCAGCTCCTTGGGAGAAAAGGGCTTGGTAATATAATCATCCGCACCGGTTTCCAGCCCCCGGACGCGATCTTCCTCTTCCCCCCTCGCCGTCAGCATCATCACCGGGATATCCCGCGTCATCGCTTCGCGCTTGAGATGTTTAATAAACTGTAGACCCGAGCCGCCTGGAAGCATCCAGTCAAGCAGGACGAGATCCGGCCAGGGTTCATTGAGTTGGTTCACAGCACTGTCATAGTCTTCGGCTTCAACGGGTTGAAATCCGTTTTGCTCGAGCACGAAGCAGACCATTTCACGAATTGGAGCTTCATCTTCTACGACCAGAATACGTCTCGCCATGATTTGCCCTGTTTGTAATTAAATCGTTTGCCATCAATACAGTGCCATTATGCGTCAGTTTTATGACAGATTTATGAAAAGATAGTCCAGGTTTAACGCAGCCCGGCGAATTATGACAGCCCGGAGACAAGATATTCCCACTCGTGAAGGGTTATAATCCCCGCCATTGTTTTATCGTCATGGAACTCTTATGCGCATCCTTCACACGTCTGACTGGCATCTGGGCCAAAACTTCTACAGCAAGAGCCGCGCCGCTGAGCATCAGGCCTTTCTCGACTGGCTGCTGGAAACGGCACAATCCCAGCAGGTGGATGCCATTATTGTGGCAGGCGATATTTTCGATACCGGCTCACCGCCTAGCTATGCCCGTGAGCTGTATAACCGTTTTGTCGTCAATCTACAGCAAACCGGCTGTCATCTGGTGGTGCTGGCAGGCAACCACGACTCCGTCGCCACACTCAATGAATCCCGAGATATTCTGGCGTTTCTCAACACCACGGTGGTTGCCAGCGCTGGTCATGCGCCGCAGATACTGCCGCTACGAGACGGTACGCCGGGGGCGATCCTGTGTCCGGTGCCTTTTTTACGTCCGCGCGACATCATCACCAGCCAGGCCGGGCTGACAGGACAAGAAAAACAGCAGCATTTACTGGGCGCAATCACCGACTACTATCAGCAGCAGTATCAGGATGCCTGCACGCTGCGCGGCGACCACAATCTTCCCATCATTGCGACCGGGCATTTGACCACCGTCGGAGCCAGTAAAAGCGACGCCGTACGTGACATTTATATCGGTACGCTGGACGCCTTCCCGGCGCAAAACTTCCCACCGGCAGACTACATCGCGCTGGGACATATTCACCGGGCGCAGGTTATCGGCGGCACGGAACATATTCGCTACTGCGGCTCGCCGATTGCCCTCAGTTTTGACGAGTGCGGCAAAAGCAAATGTGTACATCTGGTGAGCTTTGACGCGGGGAAACTCAGCGCCGTTGAAAATCTCACCGTGCCGGTTACGCAGCAGCTTGCGGTACTGAAAGGCGATTTAGCCGCCATTACTACCCAGCTTGAGCAGTGGCGCGGCGTGCAGCAAGAGCCACCGGTGTGGCTGGATATTGAAATCACCACCGGCGACTACCTGCATGATATGCAACGTAAGATCCAGGCCTTAACCGAAGATTTACCGGTAGAAGTGCTACTGGTGCGCCGCAGTCGTGAACAGCGCGAACGCATTATGGCCAATGAACGACGTGAAACGTTAAGCGAGCTGAGCGTGGCAGAGGTTTTTGACCGCCGCCTGGCGCTGGAAGAACTCGAAGAACCGCAGCGTGAGCGGCTTAACCAGCTGTTTAGCGCAACCTTACAAACGCTTGCCGGGGAGGCTGAAGCATGAAAATTCTCAGCCTGCGCCTGAAAAACCTCAACTCCCTGAAGGGAGAATGGAAAGTCGATTTTACGGCAGAACCGTTTGCCAGCAACGGGTTGTTCGCCATCACCGGACCAACGGGCGCGGGGAAAACGACCCTGCTGGACGCAATTTGCCTTGCGCTGTACCACGAAACGCCGCGCCTGAATACCGTGTCACAATCGCAAAACGACCTGATGACCCGCGACACCGCGGAGTGTCTGGCCGAGGTCGAGTTTGAGGTGCGGGGCGAAGCCTACCGCGCATTCTGGAGCCAGAACCGGGCGCGCAATCAGCCGGAGGGCAATCTGCAGGTCCCTCGCGTAGAGCTGGCCCGCTGCTCCGACGGTAAAATCCTCGCCGATAAGGTCAAAGATAAGCTGGAGATGACCGCCGAGCTTACCGGGCTGGATTACGGACGTTTTACCCGTTCGATGCTGCTGTCTCAGGGGCAGTTTGCCGCATTTCTTAATGCCAAACCGAAAGAACGCGCCGAGCTGCTGGAAGAGCTGACCGGCACTGAGATCTACGGCCAAATCTCCGCCATGGTATTTGAAAAGCACAAATCAGCGCGTACGGAACTGGAAAAACTGCAGGCCCAGGCCAGCGGTGTTGCGCTGTTAGCGCCAGAACAGCTGCAATCTCTGACAGAAAGTTTGCAGGTACTTACTGACGAAGAAAAACAATATCTTACCTGCCAACAAGCCCAGCAGCAGCACCTCAACTGGCTCATGCGGCAAAATGAGCTACAGGCGGAGATAAACCGTCACCAGCAGGCATTACAGGCTGCACTTCAGGCGCAGGAAGAGGCGCAGCCGCAACTGGCGGCGCTGAGTCTGGCACTCCCAGCCAGAGCGTTACGCCCACATTGGGAGCGAATCCAGGAACAAACGGCTACGATTGACCGTACGCGACAGAAGATTCAGGAAGTGAATGCTCGCTTACAAAGCAGCTTAGCGCTGCGCGGACGTATTCGTCAGCAGGCACAAACGCAGTCAGCCTCTATGCTCGCCGGACAGCAAACGTTAACCGACTGGCTGAAAGAACATGACCGCTTCCGCTTGTGGAGTAGCGAACTGGCAGGATGGAAAGCGCTGCTGGCCCAACAGTCCGACGCCAGCGCCCAACTGCGCCAGTGGCAGCAGTTGCGGGAGAACGACACGCGCAAGCTCGATGCGCTGGCGCTTCCCACGCTGACCCTTTCGGCACAACAGGTAACGGAAGCGCTGGCGCAACATGTGCAGCTTCGTCCGTTACGCCAGCGGCTGAGTAATCTGCACGGGCAAATCGCCCCGAAGCAAAAGCAACTGGCGCAGCTACGCGCCACGCTTGTGCAGCGTCAGCAGGAGCTGGCCCAGCGCAATGCGGTGCTTACAGAAAAGCGTCAGCGCTATAAAGATAAAAATCAGCAGCTTGCCGATGTGAGAATCATTTGCGAGCAGGAAGCCCGCATCAAAGATCTGGAAAGCCAGCGGGCATTATTGCAATCCGGCATGCCTTGCCCACTTTGCGGCTCCACCACGCACCCGGCGATTGAGCGCTATCAAACGCTCGAACTGAGTGTGAATCAGACACGGCGTGAAGCGCTGGAAAAAGAGGTCAAAACGCTGGCCGATGAGGGGTCAACGCTACGCGGTCAACTTGAGGCGATAACCCAGCAACTTCAGCGCGATGAACGCGAAGTACAAACGCTTTCTCAGGAAGAGCAAGCACTTACTCAAGAGTGGCAGACAGTCACCGCCAGCCTCAACGTGACGCTGCAACCGCAGGATGACATCGCCCCGTGGCTTGCCGCCCAGGAAGAGCACGAGCAGCAGCTTCACCAACTGAGTCTGCGTCATACCCTGCAAGCGCAAATCACCGCACACACAGAGCAGATTACTCAGCTCCAGCAGCATATTGACCAGCGTCAGGCAACGTTAACCGCCGAGCTGGCCCGTCATGGTCTGTCCCTTCCGGCCGAGGGTGAAGTCGCCTCATGGCTGAGCGAGCGGGCGAACGAAGCGCAAATGTGGCAGCAGCGCCAGAACGAACTGACTGAATTACAGGCTCGAATCGCCCAGCTTGCGCCGGTGCTGGAAACGCTGCCTGAAACCGATGCGCTTGGTGAAAACATTGAGAATCTGTCGCTGGAAAACTGGCGGCAGGTGCACGACGATTGCCTCTCTTTACAGGGGCAGTGGCAAACCTTACAGCAGCAGGAGGCGCAGGAGGTTCAGCGCGCAGCAGAAATTCAGGCGCAGTTTGATACCGCATTGCAGGCCAGCATCTTTGCCGATCGCGACGCCTTTGTTGCCGCCCTGCTGGATGAAGAGACCTTTAACCGCCTTGAACAATTGAAGCAATCACTGGAAGGCCAGCGACAGCAGGCGCAAACGCTGCTTAATCAGGCGCAGCAGGCGCTGGCGACTCATCAACAACAGCTACCAACCGGGGTGGATCTCACGCTCACCGTGCAACATCTTCACGACGCGCTGGCGCAACTCACCCAGCAGCTACGAGAGAACACCACTCGTCAGGGCGAAATTCGCCAGCAGCTCAAGCAGGATGGTGAAAACCGCCAGCAGCAGCAGGCGCTGATGCTCGAGATTACGAAAGTCGCACAGCAGGTCGAAGACTGGGGCTATCTGAACGCGCTGATCGGCTCGAAAGAGGGAGATAAATTCCGCAAGTTTGCCCAGGGGCTGACGCTGGATAATCTGGTCTGGCTTGCCAACAACCAGTTGACCCGTCTGCACGGTCGCTATCTGTTGCAGCGCAAGGCCAGCGAAGCGCTGGAGTTGGAAGTGGTTGATACCTGGCAGGCCGATGCCGTGCGTGACACGCGTACGCTTTCCGGCGGCGAGAGCTTCCTCGTGAGTCTGGCGCTGGCGCTGGCGTTGTCCGACCTGGTCAGCCACAAAACGCGAATTGACTCCCTGTTCCTCGACGAAGGTTTCGGCACGTTGGACAGCGAAACGCTGGATACCGCCCTGGATGCGCTCGATGCGCTCAACGCCACTGGCAAAACCATTGGTGTCATCAGCCACGTTGAAGCGATGAAAGAACGCATTCCGGTGCAGATCAAGGTCAAAAAAATCAACGGACTGGGCTACAGTAAACTCGATAAAATGTTTGCAGTTGATGCCTGATAGCAGCTCAGCACCTGGAGGCCGGATATGCGCCAGCGCTATCCGGCACGGCACATAGCACGATCGTGAATACACAAAGACGGATATGAAATGGCATTCCACTTCGCTTATCCGCAAGCTATCTCTATTGGCGGCGAACGTTCGCCGCTATGGCGCACATCGTGCGTCTTTCTTGTTGGCAGGTGGTATGAAAAAAGTCATTTTCTCTTTAGCTCTGGGGACATTTGGGCTGGGCATGGCCGAGTTTGGCATCATGGGTGTACTCACCGAGCTGGCGCGGGACGTGGGAATTTCCATCCCTGCCGCTGGCCATATGATTTCGTTTTACGCTTTTGGCGTGGTGCTGGGCGCGCCTATTATTGCGCTCTTTTCCAACCGCTTTTCTCTCAAGCATATTCTGCTGTTTCTGGTCACGCTGTGCGTGATCGGCAACGCCATCTTCACCCTCTCCTCCTCATATTTAATGCTGGCGGTGGGCAGGCTGGTTTCCGGCTTTCCACACGGCGCTTTTTTTGGCGTTGGCGCGATTATCCTGTCGAAGCTGGCCCGTCCGGGAAAAGTCACCGCCGCCGTCGCGGGCATGGTTTCGGGTATGACCGTTGCTAATCTGATTGGTATTCCCATCGGCACCTGGCTGAGCCAGGAATTTAGCTGGCGCTACACGTTTCTGCTGATAGCCGTCTTTAATATCGCCGTGATGGTCTCGATAACTTTTTGGATACCCAACATCAGCGATGAAGCCAAAGGGAAACTGCGCGAACAATTTCACTTTTTGAAAACCCCCGCCCCGTGGCTCATCTTTTCCGCCACCATGTTTGGTAACGCAGGGGTTTTCGCCTGGTTCAGCTACGTCAAACCGTACATGATGTTCATCTCCGGCTTTTCCGAAGCGCTGATGACCTTCATCATGATGCTGGTAGGATTGGGGATGGTGTTGGGAAATCTGCTGAGCGGTCGCCTTTCTGGCCGCTATACGCCGCTGCGTATTGCGGTAATAACCGACTTTATAATTGTGCTGGCTCTGCTGCTGCTCTTTGCCTTTGGCGGGATCAAAGCCGCGTCGCTGATCTTCGCCTTTATTTGCTGCGCGGGCCTGTTTGCCCTGTCGGCGCCGCTGCAAATTTTGCTGCTGCAAAATGCTAAAGGGGGTGAGCTGCTGGGTGCGGCTGGGGGGCAAATTGCCTTTAATCTCGGCAGCGCGATTGGCGCCTGGTGCGGTGGTATGATGCTGACGCTGGGCTTTGCCTACAACTACGTGACGTTGCCGGCGGCGCTGCTGTCGTTTTCTGCAATGTCGTCGCTGCTGCTCTATGGTCGCCTGAAGCGCAGCGTATCCCGGATGACTCCCGTTGCCGGATAGCCTCTGCGCTACCCGGCAACGCGAACATTACTCCTGCGGCCACAACCAGGCCGCGCCGCGCACGCCGCTGGAGTCACCGTGCAGCGCCTTGCGTAGAGGCGTTTCGCACTCGCCGCCAAAGACAAACTGTTTAATCAACGTTGGCACGTTTTGATACAGTCGGTCGACATTGCTCATTCCGCCGCCCAGCACGATTACGTCCGGATCGAGAATATTCACCACATGTGCCAGTGATTTCGCCAGACGCAGTTCGTACCGACTCAACGCCTGTTCGGCCTGGGCATCCCGGGCATTAACAAGACTGATAATTTCACTGCCCTTGAGCGACTTACCGCTCAGACGCTGGTAGTCGGTGGCAAAACCGGTTCCGGAAATGAAGGTTTCAATACAGCCTTGCTTGCCGCAATAGCAGGGCACTTCCTGCCGATAACGCAGTTCGTCTTCGTCCATCCACGGCAGCGGATTATGCCCCCACTCGCCCGCAGTACCGTTGCCGCCCGTGTGCGCCCGGCCGTTCAGCGCCACTCCAGCGCCACATCCTGTACCGATAATCACCGCAAACACGGTTTGCGCCCCCGCCGCTGCACCATCAACGGCTTCAGAAACCGCCAGGCAGTTGGCATCATTTGCCAGCCGCACTTCGCGATTCAAACGCGTACTCAGGTCTTTGTCAAAAGGTTGCCCGTTGAGCCAGGTCGAGTTGGCATTCTTCACCACTCCGGTGTAGGGCGAAATTGAACCGGGAATGCCCATCCCGACGGTTCCCGACTGCCCGGTGGCCTTTTCCGCCATCTCCACCAGCGCGGCGATGGTTTCTATCGTTTGCCGATAATCATCACGCGGCGTGGGCAGGCGATGGCGAAAAAGCTGTTCGCCTGCATCGCCAAGCGCGATAACTTCCGTTTTCGTACCGCCTAAATCGATACCTATACGCACTGTTTGCTCCTCTTCCCGATTAACAATGCAAGCATAGCGACAATTCGCTATCATGCCCGCTGGATTTAACGACAAGGCCGTGGAAATTATCATGCTGTGGTTCAAAAATTTAATGGTTTACCGTCTTAGCCGCGATGTTTCTTTGCGTGCCGAAGAGATGGAAAAACAGCTGGCATCAATGACGTTCACCCCTTGCGGTAGCCAGGATATGGCAAAAATGGGCTGGGTTCCGCCGATGGGATCGCACAGCGATGCATTAACGCATACCGCCAATGGCCAAATTATTATCTGCGCCCGCAAAGAAGAAAAAATTCTGCCGTCGCCGGTTATCAAACAGGCGCTGGAAGCCAAAATTTTCAAACTGGAAGCTGAGCAAGGTCGCAAACTCAAGAAGACCGAAAAAGACTCGCTGAAAGATGAAGTTCTGCACTCATTGCTGCCGCGCGCCTTTAGCCGTTTCAGCCAGACGATGATGTGGATCGATACCGTCAACGATCTGATCATGGTTGATTGCGCGAGTGCGAAGAAAGCCGAAGATACGCTGGCGCTGCTGCGTAAGAGTCTCGGTTCGCTGCCGGTCGTTCCGCTGACGATGGAAAACCCCATTGAGCTGACGCTGACCGAATGGGTTCGTTCCGGTACAACGGCACAGGGATTCCAGTTACTGGATGAAGCTGAACTAAAAGCGATCCTTGAAGACGGCGGCGTGATCCGCGCGAAAAAGCAGGATCTGGTCTGCGACGAAATCGCCGTGCATATCGAAGCGGGCAAACTGGTCACCAAGCTGGCCCTCGACTGGCAGCAGCGCATTCAGTTCGTGATGTGTGACGACGGCTCTATTAAGCGTTTGAAGTTTAGCGACGAGCTGCGCGATCAGAACGAAGATATTGACCGCGAAGATTATGCTCAGCGTTTTGATGCCGATTTCATCCTGATGACGGGTGAACTGGCGGCGCTGATTAAAAGTCTGGTGGAAGGATTAGGCGGCGAAGCGCAACGTTAAGCCGTACTTACGGAATGGCGGCATAATGTCGCCATTCGTCATTTCTATGCTTACAGATAGCGGCAAAGATAGGATGTTGGCTCTGCCACCTGCAGATGAAACTCACTGTTGCCCGGTACGTTGAACACGTCCCCTGCGGCATACACCTTCCACTCAGTTTCCCCCGGCAGCAGCACGTTCAGTGCGCCGCTAACGACAGTCATCTCTTCAGGCGCCGCAGTACTAAAGGTATATTCGCCTTCAGCCATCACGCCAACACTGGCGCGGCCAGTACTGCTGCTGGTAAAACCGATCGATTTTACTTTGCCGGAAAAGTATTCATTACTTTGAAGCATACAACTGGCCCTATCTCGTGATTAAGTTGAGAACCAATATAGGGGGCTGACGTTCCACCTGTCACGCAAAATTACGCCAACAGCTCCGAAGCCAGTCGGGCAATCAACACATTAGACAGAAGAACCGGGACATCCAGCGATTTTTGCAGTAAATCACGATGGCGTTGATTGAACCCCAGACAATCCAGCATGATCACATCCGCGCCTTGCTCCAGCAGTTCTTTCCCGGCATCAATCAATTGTTGTTCGGTACCTTCGATCGGATTCGCCACGGCATACACTGGTGGAGTTTGTAACACCTGCCATTTTTGCGTCTGGGCTTTGAGCAATTCGGTGACGGGGACAATAACCCCGACCTGATGCCCATCGACAATCGAGGCCACCAGCGGGGGGATAATACGTAACGGCTCCAGCAGAATGCTATTGCGGGCGGTCAGGCGAGCGATTGAGGCGGTACTCATCAGCAGGATCACGTCAAAGCCCTGGTTATCCAGCACCTCCACGATACTTTGCAGCGAGCGCTCAACCTTCTGGCGTGAAACATGCGCAAGTTGGTGGTCGCTGAGCAGCGTTAATAAAGGCTCGTCACCGGGCGAAACGCCATACTCAGCCATCACATCTTCTCGCCGCATCTGTCCAAGCAGACTGTGGTGAGTAATGTGCTGTTCATCGATATATTCCGTCAGGAGCGGTAACACCTCACACATCGGCACCACGCCAATCGTGAGGATAGCCAACGACGCACTCATTTGTTGCTCCACCATCTTCTTACTTTGCTGTGAAATCCCGGGCAAGTGCCGGGCGCTGACCTGCGCTACAAATGCTCAAAAGCGTAGCAGCTGAGCGGCGATGTATTGTGTAAAGATTCCAAATCATTCCGGTACTGGATTGTTATTGCTTAATTTTCAATTTTAACGGTATACGGCGAAATTTAAGAAAATGTGATGAACGCCCGTCGTGGCACTTTTCAGACTCGTGCCAGGACGGTGCTTAATATCAGGTTTTATCGGGGTCTTCGTAGCGTTTTTTGGCATCCATGGCTTCCTGCGCAGAAGGATGCTCACTGATCAGCGTATTCGGTTTAGGGTGATCGGCTCGAAGTTGATACCAGGTTACCGTCTGGCCTGGCGTCCCCTTTTCAACCGTAACAATGTTCGCTTGACGTGGGTAAGGTGGTTTTGTCGGCATAGTTCTTCCTTTTCACTGGATGAACATTAAGTATAGACACCGCCCTGTAACCGTGGCGCTGCCTGCGCCAGTATCTCAAGAATGTCTTCCACCACCTGCGCAGGTTTATGGGTGGCATCAACGATGTAGTGCGCAGCTTCACGGTACAGAACATCGCGCTGGGCGAGCACTTCCTGCACCTCTTCAGTCAACGGCTTACCGGTTAAGGTTGGGCGCAATCCCTCTTCAGGCGTGGCCTCCAGACGATCAACCAGTACTGATACCGGTGCGCTTAAATAGATGACCACGCCGTGGCTGCGCATGTAATGACGATTAAATTCGGTAAGAATGATGCCGCCGCCGGTCGCAACAACCGTTGCTGGGGCTGTGACGGCCTGCAGAGCGCTCGTCTCCTGGGCACGAAACCCTTCCCATCCTTCCCTTTCGACGATCTCCGCCACGGTCATCTGCACGTGCGATTGCAACCAGCGATCGGTATCGACAAACTGGAAATCGATAGCCTTCGCCAGCGCCATACCGGTAGTTGTCTTACCACACCCCCGGGGGCCGACAAGATAAAGAGGTTGCGTCATTACAGAAATTCCCCAGGGAGCCGCGAGCGAGCGGGATCTGATGCGGTTAAAGATATAATCATATCACCAAACTAGTACATCACCAAAACGTAAAGAAAAAATTACATACAGGGTAGAGATACCTATCAACCCCTACTATAACAAGAATTCACCATGAATAAAGTGTAAATAATAAATTACACGTTTTATTTTCTGCGCTGTACTTCCAGCCACCACTTATCAAACTCAGCAGCAAAATGCTGCCTGTCTCGTGGTGAAAGGCTGTCCGGCCCGCCGGTCTGAATACCGCTGGCGCGTAGCGTATCCATAAAATCACGCATCATCAGACGCTCACGGATCGTAGCTTCGGTATAACGTTCACCGCGCGGATTAAGCGCCGCCGCACCTTTTTCAATGACTTCTGCCGCCAGCGGGATATCCGCTGTTATCACTAAATCACCGGCACTACACTGACGTACAATCTCGTTATCCGCCACGTCAAACCCGGCGGGAACACGTAATGTGCGGATAAACCGCGAAGACGGGACGCGCAAACTTTGGTTGGCTACCAAAATAAGCGGCATCTGCATGCGCTCAGAAGCGCGGTACAAAATATCTTTAATCACATTCGGACACGCATCGGCATCCACCCATATTGTCATAATTTCTCCCCACTGATGTGCAGTTGCACATTGTCGCGTGCTTTTACTTGCAGGCAAAGTGCTGTTTATCCTTCTGCACATATTCAATCCGCGCTAAGCTTAGCTTTCCCAGGTAAAACAATGAATATCACGCATAGGGAGTGACAAAATGGACAAGAAAATCGGTTTTATCGGCTGCGGTAATATGGGCAAAGCGATACTTGGCGGCATGATCGCCAGCGGCCAGGTTCTCCCCGGACAAATCTGGGTCTACACCCCTTCCCCCGATAAAGTCGCTGCATTGCACGACCAGTACGGTATTAATGCGGCGCAGTCTGCGCAAGAGGTCGCGCAAATCGCTGACATCGTTTTTGGGGCCGTAAAACCAGGCATCATGATTAAAGTGCTGAGCGAAATTACCTCCAGCCTGAACAAAGACTCCCTGGTCGTCTCGATTGCCGCTGGCGTCACCCTCGATCAGCTCGCCCGCGCGCTAGGCCATGACCGTAAAATCATTCGCGCGATGCCAAACACGCCGTCACTGGTGAATGCCGGAATGACTTCCGTCACACCGAACGCCTTAGTCACGCCAGAAGACACCGCCGACGTGCTGAATATCTTCCGCTGCTTTGGAGAAGCGGAAGTCATTGCGGAGGCAATGATTCATCCGGTCGTTGGCGTCAGTGGTTCAGCCCCGGCTTATGTGTTTATGTTTATTGAAGCGATGGCGGACGCCGCCGTGCAGGGTGGCATGCCTCGCGCGCAAGCTTATAAATTCGCGGCGCAGGCAGTAATGGGGTCGGCAAAGATGGTGCTGGATACGGGTAAACATCCCGGAGAACTGAAGGATATGGTGTGCTCGCCTGGCGGAACCACCATTGAAGCGGTACGCGTCCTGGAAGAACGAGGTTTTCGTTCATCAGTGATTGAAGCGATGATTAAGTGCATGGAGCAGTCGGAAAAACTCAGCCGCTCCTGAGTTAACACCGCCGGACGTCAGGCCGCCGCCTCAGTGCGGTTACGTCCGGAATTCTTTGCTTTGTAGAGCGCCATATCCGCCGACTTTAACCATTCTCGATAATGCTCGGTTTCTGCGGTCAGCGGCGCAACGCCCACGCTGATCCGCAGAGCAACCTGCGGCGCGCAGGATAAACGCAGTTGGTCAAGTCGTTCGTGAACACGAGACATCGCCGCAATCGCGCTGGTTGCCGGCGTGCCGCACATAATCACCGCAAACTCATCACCGCCAAAGCGCCCGATCACGTCGCTACCGCGTAAGGTCATCTGCAACTGGCGGGTCAGCGCGACAATCGCCTGGTCCCCAACGTCATGACCCCAGGTATCATTGATGCTCTTAAAATGGTCGATATCGATAATCAGTAACGTGGCGTCACGCTGGTAGCGGCGGCAATTATCAAATTCATTACGCAGTAACAGTTCCCAATGGCGGCGGTTGTACACCCCAGTCATGCCATCTCGCGTACTCATCACCTGTAAACGGCGTTTATGTTCCGCCAGCTTGATGACCGTCTGGTAGCTGACCCAGGCAAACAGTAGCGGATAAATCACCAGCACCGGCAGCGTCAATAGCACGCTAAGTTGAGTACTGCTAAAAGCGACGGAGATATCGGTTAACTGTAACGTCACCAGGCATGAAACCATCATCAAAACGGCGCCTGCGATGAATATTCGCATCCCGCCTGCGCCCATCAGGTTGATGCAGATAATCATCAGCAGCGCCGTGGATGGCAACAGGTTTACGCCCATAATCCCTATCCACATACCGGCAAGAATGGCATCGGCTTTTAAGTTGGTAAATTCGCTATGCAGAGGATCGTCGGCTTTGCTGGCCAACTGCCAGGCCAAATGCGGCCAGACAAACGCCCATCCCACCAGTAATAGCCACCAGCCCCCGGTAATGGGCTGAGCAACTAATACCGACGCGATAGGGAAAAACATTCCCCCCAATCCCACCGCTCGCGGCAGCCTGATTCGTCGGGCGAATCGCAGACCGGAACGTTGGTGGTCATTTTGATGAAGCGATAAAAATGCTTCATTCGGGACGACCTTCTTTTGATAAAAGTTTTCATCATTCATTGTATTTGGGAATATTCTGAAACAAATTTCCCAAATTATAGGAAGGGGTCTGGTGGCGGAAGTATGATATTTCGGGTGAGCGATTTTACCTGCTCACCCGTAAGTGCTACGCAGATTTCTTCAGGCAAGCGCTCATAAATTTATTACGATCATCACCTTTCAGAGACTGCTCCGTCGCCTTAACGTTACATTCACGCATTTTTTGCTGCTGCGGCGTCAGGCTCTTTTCCTCCGGCGCAGATTTACTGTTTTTCAGGCAATCACTCATATATGTCTTACGCGCATCCCCTTTTAAGGTCTGCGCCGTTGCCTGCTGATTGCAGGTGGTCATACGCTGTTGTTGCGGGGTTAAAGTCTTCTCGGCAGCACCGACGGTAGTTAAAAAAATCAGACCAAAAAGCAGCGTCATTAATAATGTAATTTTCATAGCATCCTTCTTTTCTGAACGACAACACACAGGTAAGTTTGGCTGCTAACGATAAAAATACCACCCGGCGCAAAAGTATTGCCGCCGGGCGTCGGGTTATTTCAGTCCTAACGCCGCTTTCATGGTGTAAAACAGGTCGGTTTGATCGGTCAGGCCGACCACATTCGCCGCATGCGGGCCATAGGCTGCAATTCGCAGTTGGCTGCCGGTGTGCTCCTGAGATTCCTCTTCAGAGTTGCCGTAGCTGATGACCATAACCGCGCCATCTTTGGTGTTCAGCGCCTGGGTCAGGCCTGGTGCTTTGGTATCCGGCGCGACAATCTGGCTGGCATGTGCGTGGTCAGCGGTTACCACCACCAGGGTGTTGCCATCTTTCTTCGCAAAGGCAAGCGCGCGCTGTACCGCTTCGTCCAGATCGACCGTTTCGCCAATCTGTCCGCACGGGTTGGCGGCGTGGTCCTGTTTATCGATTGACGCCCCTTCCACTTGCAGGAAGAAACCTTTCTCATTTTTGCTTAACAGCTCAATCGCTTTATCCGTCATCTGCGCCAGCGTTGGCACGCTGTCGTCACGCTTTGGATTTGGCGTACAGGTCACAACCGGCTTATCCAGATTGCCATGATAAGACGCTTTCGGACCTTCCCAGCGCACGGGCATATTGCCGTCAGAGAACAGGCCCAGCAGAGGTTTATCCTGATTAGCTTCGGTAATCGCCGCCAGAGTCGCGGTATCACTCACCATCTGATAACCGCGGGCCAGGGCTTGTTCACGCAACGTTTTACCCTGCCACTCGCCTGCCGCAGCGGTTTCCGCAAACGTTTTTGCCCCGCCGCCCAGCGTAACGTCAGCCCGGGCATTGAGTAATTGTTCGGTGATTGACCCTTTACCGCCTTTTTCCAGCGCATTGGTTGGGCATTTTTCACGTGTCACGCCAGGGCCATAGCACTTACGCGAAGTCACATGGGCAACCAGCGCCGCCGGGGTAGCATCCTGCAATTCAGCGGTAGAAACGTTGCCTGTTGCCAGCCCCGCCGCTTTTGCCATTTCAAGAATTGTGGCGTGATCTTTTTCATGAATATCAACGCCCAGCGCGCCATTATAGGTTTTCACACCGGTGGTCCACGCCGTCGCGGATGCCGCAGAATCCGTCACATAATCGGGTTTACCCGTTTTCTTATCCAACGCATAGTGCGTGTATTGTCCGGTCAACGGTAAAGCATCAATCCCTTTAAAAAAGCCGCCTGCGCCTTCGGCATAATTTCGCGCGGCCGTTATTTCTGAGTCACCCATCCCATCGCCAATCAATAAAATAATATTTTTGGCAGGTTTATCGCTCAGAGATTCGCGCAGAGCCGCCGTTTGATCGGCAGACAATCGGCGGGCGCCGCCCGGCGTGGTGATATCACCCTGAGCGGCACGATTATCCATAACCGTTATGGCAGAGGTTTCTGCATTAATAACCGGGGTAAACAGCAAAGGTAACAGGGCAATAGCGAGTGCGCTTTGTTTCACTTTATTTTCTCCATGTATAAATACGGTAAAATTAAAACAAAGCGACTATAAGTATTTGATGTGACACTTTTATGATAATTTGTGGATGACGCACCACGGATTACTCAAAACGCTTTTGGCACACTCTCGCCAGCGTTATGAACGTTGGTCAGAAACGCAGGCATACGGCCTTCTCCAGCCAAAGCCCCCTCAATTTGGCGAATAAATATTTGCCGATCGTTACACGTCATATTGCGCAGCATTTCGATGATTACCTGCTCCAGCGTTTCAACCTGCGCCGTCAGTTCTTGCGACTCTTCTTCTTTTTGGGCGAGCTTAAGTAACAACTCAGTAACGAGATTTTTCATTTACGTATTCCCTTAACCAAATATAGGCCACGTTATCATTAAGACTCACAACTGCCTAGAGGATGAAAGTTGTATTTTCATAAGAAATAAAACGTTTTGCGAAAACAATCACAACACAAAATAAGGGAGAAGGAGTCTTAGCGCAGAATTATTCCATATAAAAGGGTAAGGGGATTAATAATCACCTGGATATATAAATGCATAATGATGGATTAACAACGCTTGCGGGCAGCGTTGTTAATCAGGTACTCAGCGTGCGCAGCGCCGACGTCGCAACGCGATAGCCAGTTGCCAGATGTTGATTAGCACAATGCACGCCGTGGCAATAAACACCCAGCGAAAACCCGCCATTGCCGAAACCGTTGCTCCCATTAATGGCCCGGCTACGTTGCCGAGGTACATAAATGACTGGTTATAACCAAAAATGCGCCCGGTTATCTGGTCGCTGGAGTATTTCACCAGCAACGTCTGCACCGCGGGCAACATCGCGCCGTCGGCAAAGCCGAGCAGAAAACGTAAGATCCCCAACTGCAACGGCGTAGTGACCCATGACATGGCGAAAAACAACACGACGGCGAAGATTAACGTTGCCATTAAAATCCGCTCGGTCCCAATACGATCGCCTAATTTACCTAGCCGGGGCGCAGAAATCAG
The DNA here is from genome assembly GCF_013784065.1 of Citrobacter sp. RHBSTW-00599. Classification (NCBI taxonomy): domain Bacteria; kingdom Pseudomonadati; phylum Pseudomonadota; class Gammaproteobacteria; order Enterobacterales; family Enterobacteriaceae; genus Citrobacter; species Citrobacter sp. RHBSTW-00599. Next base: position 3,920,855 of record NZ_CP056717.1, read on the forward strand.
CGCCGAGATGCCCGGAACCGAAGCAATCAGCCCGCTGAGAAAGGCAATATTAGAACTGTCTGGGACCATTGATTTAATAAACAGCGCCAGAATCGGCCCAATTGAGCCGTTACATAACTGGATCACCATCGTAGTAAAAAACAGGCTGATCACCAGCGCCGGATAAGGCAGCGAGGCAAAGACGGCCTTCCCGCTCAGGCGTTCGCTTTTTTTGATTGTCGGGCGCACACCTTCTTTGATAAAGAACAGCGTGACCAGAAAACTCACTACCAGCAAAGCCGCGGTAATACAGAATACCGCCCGTAAGCCAACGTGGTCGGCAATAAAGCCCCCCATCAGCGGTCCGCCAATAACGCCGCTAATTTGCGCCGTCGAGAGCGTACTCAGCGCCCACCCGCTGCGTTCGCGCGGAACCTGTGAGGCTACCAGCGCCATCGCATTGGGAATATAGCCAGACGTTAACCCCATGATCCCACGCAGCAGAAAAAGCTGCCAGACGTTAGTGGCAAAGGCCTGCAGTAAAATCGCAATCGCCATGCCCAAAGAGGCCCGCAGCAACATTAGCTTGCGTCCTTTACGGTCGGCTAAACTCCCCCACATCGGAGAGACGATGGCTGAAATCAGGAAGGTGACGCTAAACGTTAAGCCGGACCACATTGAGAGTGCTTCATGGGAGCTCACCCCCAGTTGGGAGATATAGAGCGGTAAAAAAGGCAGGATTTGGCTGATCGCCAGGCCGGTGAAAAAGCAACCGAACCATACGGAAATGAGGTTTACTCTCCAGGATTCCATAGGGACTCATAACGATAAGTAGCTGAAAACTTTGAGTAGCTTAACAAATTACTTAGCCAAATAAGGGTCCACAGGTGCGATATATCACAGTTTAGGATTTTATCTTCCCGCTCATCATATTTGTGATATACCTCACATCAACCCCACAATATCAGCAGGGGTTTATGCTCCGCGTCCGTTCTGCGCGTTTGCGCTTATCTGTTCCTCTGTTGCCCACCAAAACAATCTGCCAGAAGCCGAGGAAACCTGCGTTTTGTCGTGGTAATGTATGTGCTTTGCATTCATGGAATGGGTTTTTTAAGATGGCAAAGTTGCGGGTAGGAATCGTATTTGGTGGTAAATCAGCGGAACATGAAGTGTCATTGCAATCGGCAAAAAATATTGTCGATGCCATCGACAAGACTCGCTTTGACGTTGTGCTGTTAGGTATTGATAAGCAAGGACAATGGCACATTAGCGATGCCAGTAACTATCTGCTCAATTCAGATGATCCAGCGCATATTGCGCTGCGTCCTTCCGCGACCAGCCTGGCTCAGGTCCCGGGTAAACAAGAGCACCAGTTGATCGATGCGCAAAACGGTCAGCCACTGCCAACGGTCGATGTTATTTTCCCGATCGTACACGGCACGTTGGGTGAAGATGGCTCTCTGCAGGGTATGCTGCGCGTGGCGAATCTGCCGTTCGTCGGTTCTGATGTCCTGGGTTCTGCGGCCTGTATGGATAAAGACGTAACCAAACGTCTACTGCGCGATGCCGGATTAAACATCGCGCCATTTATTACGCTCACCCGTGCCAATCGCAACCGCATCAGCTTTGCCGAGGTGGAATCCCGCCTTGGCCTGCCGCTGTTTGTGAAACCAGCCAACCAGGGCTCGTCCGTTGGCGTCAGTAAAGTGACCAGCGAAGCGCAATACAATCAGGCCGTCGCGCTGGCATTTGAATTCGACCATAAAGTCGTGGTGGAACAAGGGATCAAGGGCCGCGAGATCGAATGCGCGGTGCTGGGCAACGATCAACCGCAGGCCAGTACCTGTGGCGAGATCGTGCTGAACAGTGATTTTTACGCTTACGACACCAAATACATTGACGATAACGGTGCCAAAGTGGTTGTTCCGGCAGCGATCGCACCGGAAGTTAACGATAAGATCCGCGACATTGCTATTCAGGCTTATCAGGCGCTGGGCTGCGCCGGTATGGCGCGCGTGGACGTTTTCTTAACCGCAGAGAACGATGTTGTGATCAATGAGATCAACACGCTGCCGGGCTTTACCAACATCAGCATGTATCCAAAATTGTGGCAGGCGAGCGGCTTAGGCTATACCGATTTGATCACTCGCCTGATCGAACTGGCGCTGGAACGTCATGCGGCGGATAGCGCGTTGAAAACCAGTATGTAAACCCGCCTGGATGCCTGATCGAGAGCTATTGGGCATCCTTTGCTTCTTCTTCATCTTCCACGCGGCGACGGATAATTAATCCGGACAGCCAAAAGCTAATCACCCACGTTACCAACCCCACCGCATAGGTCTGCCATCCCTGCGCTTCAAAACCCAGTAAGCCCACCACACCGTTCAGAATAAAGATAAGCCCAATAGCGAAGGCATAGTAATGCCAGTCTCGGCGGATTTTAACAGGCAGGTTCATAACGGCTCCGGTGGAAATACAACGTGATAGCACATCCTCGCACATTTCCTCATAGACGTCTGTGGCCTGTGCGGAATTTCTGAAATGTAACTTGATTTCACTTAAGGTTACGTAATTGTGACAACCAGCAAAAAACCGAGATCCAGGAATAATCTCTACCTGAAATTACCATCATTCTGATATTGACATTGCCGATCACCTGTCAGACTCACTGTCAGTTCCAGGCATCACGTCAAAAAAAGCAGGTTATTTCCGGAGGTCTTTATGGCTGATTTTACGCTCTCAAAATCCCTGTTTAAGGGCAAGCATCGGGATACCTCCTCCCTGCCCGGCAACATTGCGTATGCCGTATTTGTGCTGTTTTGCTTTTGGGCAGGCGCGCAGGTTTTAAATCTGTTGGCCCACGCTCCCGGCATCTATGAACAGCTGATGCAGTTGCAAATGCAAGAGACAGGACGCCCACGAGTTGAAATTGGCTTAGGCGTCGGTACCCTTTTTGGGCTGGTCCCTTTCCTTGCCGGAAGTCTGATTCTTGGCGCCATCGCGGCATTCGTGCGCTGGCGCCGCCGTCATCATAATGATGACTGACCCATACATTTCGCCCGACGATCGTCCACGCGTTTCGCAAACCACGCGGTAGTCAGATTACGTGTAATCTTCGGGCTTTCCAGCTGAATGCCTGGCAGCATTTCACGGGGTAGCGCTTTCCCAGTCTTCGCTTCCGCCAGCTTATAGACCTTCTCGTACAGAGTGGTATCTTCAAAAGCCAGACTGTCACCTTTTTGCAGTTGACGGTGGATCTCACTCTCGCTCATCCCCAGCTTCCCGGCCAGTTTACGTACCGCCAGCTCGGTTTTGCCCGGCTCGCTGCTGCCATAGAGAATCAAGTCACCATCCATCGCCAGCTTCACTCCGCTGGCTTTACTGACCGCATTCTGGAAAGCCGCATTGCGGCTGGCATACCATCCCGCATTGAAATCGGCGAAACGGAAGATTGGCGCGCTGTAATTCGCCGGGTAGTTAAGCAGATGATACGTACCGAACCACAGCCCACCGCGGCGGCTGAACACTTCCTGACGAACTGTTCCCGCCATTTTCCACGGATACCCGTCGGCGTGCTGCTCGGCAAACGCGATACTGACCTGCATTGGCCCACCGGTATGTACCGGATTAAGCGAACCAAACAGCGTCTGCCCCATCGGTACCATATTGATAAAATCATCAAAAATGGCGCTAAGCTGTTTTTCCGTTTTCACCGTATCCAGACGCTCGCTGTAGCTTTTCCCCGTTGGCGAGTTAATCTTCAGTGCGGTATGCACCACAAACTGCGGGATATGCATACGCTCGGCGCGCCGGTCGATCTCTTTCCAGGCGATTTTACTTAAGTTTGGAACGGCCGGATCCGCCTGATAGTTTGACTCCTGTTGCGCGACCGCCAGCACCGAACAGATATTTTCAACCGTCGGCGCCAGCTTCTGGCTTTCAAACGTCTTCGCTAAATCCTGCGCCCATGCGTCCCGGTCTTTCACGCTGGCGGGCATTTTCTGGCGCACCACGCTCGCCACATCGACGGCTTTCTCCCCTTTTTTTAGCGGCTGCGCGGGTTGGCTACTACATCCCACCAGCACCAGAGCGGCCAGACCGGACAAGGGGTAAAGACGGGAAACCGTCGACATAACATCTCCTTTTTTATTAACTAAGCGTATGGGTAACTTCCTGAATATCCTGGCCATCAAGCTCACGTTCAAAGCTGCGCAGACGCTTATAAATAGACATCAGTTCTACTAACGTTGTCCAGGAGTTAATCAAATACTGGAACGAGCCTCGCACCTGGCCAAACACGTTGGTGATTTGCGTCATCAGGCCGAGCGTAATCGTACCGGCAACAATCGACGGGAACAGCAGGAACAAGCCGAAAACGTTATCAACCTGCAGGTATAGAATACGGGCGATATTGAAGTACATATAGTGAAAATAGAGGCGGAAGTAGTTCTGGCGCACCGCATGGAACAGTTCACGCACCGTCGGCGGGGTCGCACGATTAGCGTCATCTTCACCGTAAACCAGTTCTTTACGGTAGGCCGCTTCCACGCGCTGGTTTTTAAACTCCAGCCCCGGAAGTTTGATGCCGACTACCGCCAGCAAGCCGGTTCCCATCAACGACCAGACAATCGCGGCAATCACCAGGCCATAAGGAACATGTCCAACAATTGGCAGGTCCGGCACATGGGCTGAGAGTGTGACCAGTACAGGTAAGAAGGCAATCAGCGTCATAATCGCATTGATAAAGCTGACCCCCATATCTTCAAGCGTGGAGGCAAAACGCATGGTATCTTCCTGCACACGCTGCGCCGCACCTTCGATATGACGCAGATGCTGCCAGTGCGCCATATAGTGTTCGTTCATTGCGGTACGCCAGCGGAATACATAGTGGCTGACGAAGAAGTTGTTCATCACCCCAATGACCACGGCAATCAGCGCAATGCCAAGAAAGATGCCTACTTCATGATAGAACTGCTCAATCTTCACCTTATGCGGCGCACTCAACGCGGATTGAATCAGATCATAGAATGGCGCATACCAGGCGTTGACGGCGACGCCAACTTCAACCAGAAACCAGGTCACGAAAATAATCAGCGACGTGCCCAGTATGGACCAGTACTGCCAGCGGTGCGGGCTGTAGATAAACCAGAACAGCGCGAACACCCCAACACAAAGAATGTAATACGCATAAAAAATCAGGTAATCCAGTGACCAGAATCGGGCCGCGCTAATCGGTACGTCTCCCGACGCGCCGGTAATATGCGCAACCCAGGCTCCCCCACCTCCTTGCCAGAATACAACGGCGACCAGTGCCCAAATAAATGCCGAAATAAAGAACGGCCCCGGCTTTGGGAAAAAAGACTTAAACATAGTGCTCTCCTGCTAACTTCTTATCGTTATGACGACTGCTGTGTATTTGCCACCGTGGAGTGCGGCGGCCAGACGGCTTACGCCCAAAAACACAAGCTGAAACCGACAAGTGTGACCAAAACCGCGGCACTTAGTTCGCACCCGGGTATGAAGAATTGTTTCTGTGATTTTCACACTCGACAACGTTCCAGCAAGTGCAGATTATCACAGCGTGAGATCACAAAAGCGAACATCCGTAATCCGGGAAACGCTCGCGTTTACTCATCGTTACGTTTTTCACACTATCATTGGCTGATAAGCGCTTTGCAATACGCCGATGAGTAGTATAAATACGCATACGCACGACATCCTTTTTCAATTTCTCTAACTCATGGACACCACCGTTGAAACGTAGTCTGCTTTTTTCTGCCGCGCTGTGTGCGGCGTCATTGACATCTGTCCAGGCGGCACAGCCTATAACCGATCCGGTCTTCGCCTCTGATATAGTCGATCGTTATGCCGACCATATATTTTACGGCAGCGGTGCTACGGGGATGGCGCTCGTGGTGATTGATGGTAACCAGCGCGTATTTCGCAGCTTCGGCGAAACACGCCCTGGCAATAACGTTCATCCGCAGCTGGATTCCGTTATTCGAATTGCCTCTATTACTAAATTAATGACCAGCGAAATGCTGGTGAAATTACTCGATCAGGGTACGGTTAAACTCAACGATCCATTGAGCAAATATGCGCCGCCTGGCGCGCGCGTGCCAACTTATCAGGGCACGCCGATAACGCTGGTGAATCTGGCGACGCATACCAGCGCGCTGCCGCGCGAACAGCCTGGCGGTGCGGCGAAGCGCCCGGTGTTTGTCTGGCCAACCCGTGAACAGCGCTGGAGCTATCTCTCAACCGCCACGCTTAAAGCCGCACCGGGTTCGCAGGCTTCTTATTCCAACCTGGCGTTTGACCTGCTGGCCGATGCGCTAGGAACCGCATCCGGAAAGCCTTATCCGCAGCTGTTTGAAGAAAAAATTACCCGTCCGCTGGGGATGAAAGACACCACCTTTACCCCATCCCCCGATCAATGCAGACGCCTGATGGTCGCGGAAAAAGGTGCCAGTCCTTGCAACAATACCCTGGCGGCGATGGGCAGCGGTGGTGTTTATTCAACGCCCGGCGATATGATGCGCTGGATGCAGCAGTATCTCTCATCTGATTTTTACCATCGTAGCCAGCAGGCCGACCGTATGCAGACGCTGATTTATCAGCGTACGCAGTTAACCAAAGTAATAGGGATGGATGTTCCAGGTAGAGCCGATGCGCTGGGTTTGGGCTGGGTCTATATGGCACCGAAGAATGGGCGACCAGGAATTATTCAAAAAACCGGTGGCGGCGGCGGCTTCATTACCTATATGGCGATGATCCCACAGCAAAACGTCGGGGCATTTATCGTGGTAACCCGTTCTCCGCTAACCCGATTTACCAATATGAGCGACGGTATCAACGATCTGGTTGCAGAGCTGAGCGGGAATAAACCGCAGGTTATTCCTACATCCTGACTTAATACTCAAAAGGCAAACGGTTAATGCTCACCAGTTTGCCTTTATTCATTTCAATGTAACCACCTTTACGCAATGCCGCGAGAACCTCAGCGACAACTGAGCGTGAAATTCGCGTGCGTTGGTGAATATAGTTCATGACGCCGATACGCGAACGCAGTACGTCGTCCCATTTCATCATGGATATCAGCGTCGCGCGGATCTGATCGTAGGAGTTATTGCCGATCAGCTGCAGATCGCGCAACTCAAACATGGAATTTTGCCATGCTAACCAGCAAAAGGCTTCACGCCAAAGCTGGCATTGTTCAATTATATTTATCGTTTGCGAAGCAGGCAGGTGGTATCCCGTACAATTATTTTCGGTTATTAATCTGTATTGTACATCTGTTTTCATCACACCATCAGAAAGGCCCATAATAAAAGGCGCCTGTGCAATCCCGACCAGCACGCTTTCCCCTCTACGTAAGGAAACAACACCACTTAAAATAACAAAAGTTTCGTCACTATTAATATCGCTGGAAAAAATTATTTCTTTGTCGTTATCACACTCAAAGTGCTTACCATATTTCGCTAAACATTTATCAAGCTTACCAAACTCAAGAAGAGGTTTATTTGAAGATAGCATGTGCGAATTCCTTGCAAGAAATGCCCGTCAAATGCGTGACGGGCATTATTTCTAAATAAAATTACCTTTTATTTCTCTGCAAGAAAGTTTTTACCAGGTATATTTAACACCAACGTTTGCAGACCAGTCTTGATCGACATCACCGCCACCGAGGTAATTAGCATCGGTGTACGCGCTGAAGTTCTTGGTGAAGCTGAACTGAGTACCCAGCCCAACGCGTACCGCAGAACCTTCTACGCCGTTGTCGATAGAATCACCGTTTACATCAGAATCGTTGTTAGAGTCGTCGTAAACGTAGGCCAGTTTGAAGTACGGGGTCAGCGCCTGGTCATCGCTGTAGGCGAAGGTATAACCCGCATCTACACCAAGTTCATAACGCATGCTGTCATAAGACTGACCGTCAACTTTCATGTCGTTGCTCAGCTTATAGTCATCACCAGACTGGAACAGACCGGATACGCTACCGTAAGGGGTTACGTAACCTGCTTCACCCAGCTTCAGGTCATAACCCAGTTTCAAGCCGAAGCCCCAGGCATCAGAAGAGGTGCTGCCATCAACATACTGACCGTTGCTCATGCTGGCAGACAGATCGTTGTTGAAGTGGGAGTAGCTTAAGTTACTGTCAACAAAGATGTTGTTCGCAAAACGAGCAGAAGAGTAGAAATAGGCAGTCTGGCTATCCTGATCTACCTGACCGGTACGATCACTCATGTCACCTTTCGCGAAGCCTGCCGCAGCACCGACAATCCACTTAGCGTTGTTACCATCGATTTTGGAATCAACACCGACCATGATGCCGTTAACATCCTGATCATAGTTAATGTTGCCGTTATCCGCATCGAAGCTGCCGCCGAAGTAGCTCACCCATGCACCACCGTTATCTACCAGACCATGACGCGCGTTAGTCAGACGAGTACCAACGGTGTCTTGCTCCAGGTTCCAGATATTGGTGTTGGCAGACGGAATACTCAGCGCCATGTTCGCGTAGTCGGTCAGCTCCATCTGCTGCAGAACAACGGTGTTACCCTGCTGCTGAGCCTGATAGGTGTAAGCACCCAAGTCTGCTTTGTTGGCTGCAGAGAAGGTTGCGGTGCTGTTCTTGTCGTTAACGTAGATCAGCTCGTTACCCTTGTAATCGGTAACAGAACCTGCGCCAGTGGCGTTATCGATGCGAACTTTATAGTTACCGGTTGCCGCTGCTACGTGATCACCGTAGTTATCAACTTCAGACTGATCGCCTGAGGTGTCGGAATCACCGTTACCGTTGATAGTCAGATGACCATCAGAGTTCATCGCGATCACGCCATAACCGTAGTTAGCCTGGCGCGTATCGTTAGTACGATCGTTGGTCAGGTCAGCATTCAACACATAGTTAGCGCTGTTGATGTCGAAAACACCCGCATTAACATGGTTGTAAGCGTCGGTGTAGCTGGTCAGATTCAGGGTATCAACCTGCAGTGCGTTACCGGTGCTGTTGCCCACATCCAGAACGCCGTTGTTGGTGACGTTAATGGTATTGGCATACAGCGCGGCATTAAGCACATTCCAGCCAGCAGAGACATCATCAGCAATCGTTACGGTACTGTTGTCAATAGACAGCGTATTAGTCGCAACACGACCATCTTCATTGATGTTCAGTGCGGAAGCACCGGTCAGAGAGATGGAGTCAGAAACCAGCGCAGAATCGCCCACGTTGACAACGGAACCGCTGTTGATGCTCAGGGTGTCAATCAGAGAAGTTTTGGTGGTATCCCACTGGGAAGCGCCGTTCAGCGTCACGTTGAACAGACCGCTCTGATAAACGGTATTGCCAACCACATGACCATTTTCGTCATAAGAGGATGTGTTGCTATCGATACCGTAGGTTGAAGAAGGCCACAGGCTGTTGGCAGCGATATCAATCAGCGTAGGAGTGGCTTCAGTGCCCTCAGCATAGCTTTCGTAAACGCCATCACCATCAACGTCAACCTGATGGACGGACATTGCCGCACCAACCCACTTGCTGCCGTGGTTCAGGGTCAGATCCAGACGGTCAGTACCATCCCAGCCGTTGGTATCCAGATCGGCATCGGTATCACGGTAAGTATCAGCACCGTTCGGGAAGAAGTTCTCATCAAAGTTGCTGGAGAACAGCACATCGCCCATCAGCGTAGCGTTATCAAACGTGGCGGTGGTCTGCATCGCGTTATCTGCATTGGGATTAGCAATAACCGCCAATGCGATATCATTCGCGTTCCAACCGTTACCGTTGTAGTCGCTCGCATTGCTGGTGTTACCAAACCAGCCGGATCTTCCTTCATCAGACCAGGAACCTGAGGTCAGGGTAGAGTCGGTAACAGCGATAGTGTTGTTAAACACTTCGCCGCTGTTTACGCCGGTGATGACGGTATTATCGTCAATATCATCCCACTCATAACCCTGAGTCAGGGTAATACCCGCGACGTGAGAGTTGTTGGAGATAGACAGATCAACTTCTTGATCCAGAGTGATAGCCGTACCCAGGTTATAAACGTCGACAACGTGCGTATCAGCCACGTCATTATAGGTACCGTTGTAGGTATAATGTTCGTAGTTGTCATCGATAGTGGAGTTGATGACATTCATCGCCAGACGGTCGTAGTAATAGTCGGTACCCGTACGGTTAGTACAATCCGTGGTCATACATTCGGATGTCACCATTCCGTGAATGGTACTGTTTTTAATCGTCAGGCTGTTATAATTGCCGTTAGTTGACAGTCCATCATCCAGATAATAAGTAGAAATAACGCCGTTGACAGTAGCGTTATTGATTACCGGATAAATATCACCGTTATAAATGCTATCAGTGCCGTAATTGTTCCAACCGACATAGCCATCGAAGTAAACGTCATCAACATGTGATGCGTCATTATAATGGGTGAACGTTGTGTACGTAGTTCCAGAAATATCAGTAGAAGCATTCGCCTGAGAAGTGATTGCCAAAGTACAGGCTAATGCTAATTGTGAGACTACTAGTTTCTTTTTCCAAGTGTGCATTTGTCATCCCTCCTCAGGGACGTAATATAGTTGATCCATCAATTATCAATGCAAAGAAAACATTTTATGTTTCGCGGAGACGATTATGCGGTTTCACAAAGTAAAGGTTCAATTATTCTTTGCTAGTCGTCCGAAACCGGACAACACTACGAATATCCTCACCTCTGACACAAAAAACAAAAAAACTCATTCTTTCAATGAAATACCGTACAACACATCTCTGAATCATATAATTAACAAATAACTCACCACACACCCAAACAAATAAACAATAAATAAAGAGGAATTATCACCAGCCCTACACAAATAAACATATCGATATTTAAAATAATAAAAATAGAAACAAGCAAAACAATGAATATAAATAACTTGCCATAAATGTGAATAAATTGCTCTAATGATTCAGCCTTCCACGATGGAAAATCCAGATATAACGCCAACTTTCGTAAACCACCCACCCTCAGGTTCGGGTATACTACGGCCTTCGATTCCACAAACATCAGGCATACCATGACAGACCTAATCCAACGCCCTCGCCGCCTGCGCAAATCACCTGCGCTGCGCGCTATGTTTGAAGAGACAACACTCAGCTTAAATGACCTGGTGTTGCCGATCTTTGTTGAAGAAGAACTCGACGATTACAAAGCTATCGAGGCCATGCCCGGCGTGATGCGCATTCCAGAGAAGCATCTGGCGCGCGAAATTGAACGCATTGCTAATGCAGGCATCCGCTCGGTTATGACCTTCGGCATTTCTCATCACACCGATGACACCGGCAGCGATGCCTGGAAAGAAGACGGTCTGGTGGCGCGCATGTCGCGTATCTGTAAGCAGACCGTACCGGAGATGATCGTCATGTCCGACACCTGCTTCTGTGAATACACCTCGCACGGTCACTGCGGCGTATTATGCGAGCACGGCGTTGATAACGATTTAACCCTTGCCAATCTCGGCAAACAGGCGGTCGTTGCCGCCGCTGCGGGCGCAGATTTCATCGCCCCTTCCGCCGCAATGGACGGCCAGGTGCAGGCGATTCGCCAGGCGCTGGATGCCGCGGGCTTTACCGATACTGCGATCATGTCCTACTCCACCAAATTTGCCTCTTCTTTCTATGGCCCATTCCGTGAAGCCGCAGGTACCGCGCTGAAGGGCGATCGTAAAACCTATCAGATGAACCCGATGAACCGTCGGGAAGCAATCCGCGAATCGCTGCTGGATGAAGCCCAGGGCGCAGACTGCCTGATGGTCAAACCGGCTGGCGCATACCTCGATATTCTGCGCGATATCCGCGAGCGCACCGAGCTGCCGATTGGCGCTTATCAGGTCAGCGGTGAATACGCGATGATCAAGTTTGCAGCCCTCGCGGGTGCCATAGATGAAGAGAAAGTGGTGCTGGAAAGCTTAGGCTCGATCAAACGCGCTGGCGCAGATCTGATCTTCAGCTACTTCGCACTGGATCTGGCTGAGAAAAAAATCCTGCGCTAACTTTAACTTTGTTGTTCCATGCCGGGTGGCGTAAACCATCCGGCCTGTTATCGCTAGCCTAAAGATTCTAATGAGTACCAGCGCTCAGCGACTTGCTGTTTATGATTCATTCTGAAAGTAATATCCCCTCTGAAATTCATCATTACAATCAATATCAATTATTCGTAAATGAATACTAAAATGACATATGTATTCTATTCTTCTATTTGAAGGTATAGTTACAGTACAATTTAATAACCTCATCATCTAATTATAAAAAACCAATCACTCAGAAAAATAAAACCAGTAAAAAAAATTAATGCATTCATTTTTATTATTGATTAAGAAAAAACATCCTAACTTTCAATAAATATTATTTTTTGACTAATCAAATTACACATTGTAATATCTTTATTACGACAAACACTAATCCATCCCGTCTTTCCAACAAGAGCTTTAAATATCTGCAAAACAGATATTGTGTTTATATTCATTGAACACCCAAATAACACTCTCATAGAAAAGTGAAGGATTTGCTCATGGTTACATCATACCAAAAAGGGATATTAGCAATCGGTGCCCATCCGGACGATATTGAACTCGGATGTGGTGCCTCGTTATCCCGCTTAATAAAAGAAGGCTATCACGTTACTGCCGTCGTCATGACCGCAGGGGCTGAAGGGTGCGTTTTAAAAGCCGACCGACACGCAGAATCTCAATCGGCATTAACATCATTAGGCTGCCATCAGATTTTTCATTTTCATTTTGAGGACACACGCACACCGTACTTTGTTGATACGATGATCAAATCACTTGAAGACGTCATCACAAATCACATTCCCGCACAAATCAACATCGTGCGAACGTATACTATGCATGATTCTGACCGGCATCAGGATCATCGCGCGGTACATAAGGCTTCTATCGTTGCCTGCCGAAATATTCCCCAGGTTCTCGGTTATGAAACTCCCAGTACCTGGCTGACGTTTGTTCCCCAAGTCTTTGAAAAGGTCAGTGAAAACTGTTTCATTCAAAAACTTCGTGCGCTTTCATTTCACCAAAGCCAGCAGCAACGTGATTATATGCGTACAGAACGTCTGCGTACCGTAGCTCAATTCCGAGGGCAACAGGCCGGATGTGAATTATCTGAAGGTTTTGTTGTTCACAAAATGATTCTCTAATTATATGAAAACAATATTTTTTATTATGATGAGCCTATGTATATTACTTTGGTTCCTCACAACCTTAAAACGAAAACCTAGTTTACGTAACGACAGTATTGACGCCATTATTCCGGCCTATAACGAAGGTCCTTGCCTGGCACAATCGCTGGAAAACTTGTTATTAAATCCTTATTTTCATCGAGTCATATGTGTAAACGATGGTTCCACTGATGATACCGAAATCATTATGCATAAGGTGAAAGAAAAATGGGGAGAACGCCTGATTACCGTGACGCAAAAGAATACCGGGAAAGGTGGCGCCTTAATGAATGGATTAAACTATGCTACCTGTGAGCAGGTTTTTTTAAGCGATGCTGACACCTATGTCCCTCCTGATGGTGACGGTATGGGATTCATGTTAGCAGAAATAGAAAATGGCGCCGATGCCGTTGGTGGAATCCCCTCAACACATCTGCCTGGTGCTGGATTGCTGCCACATATCCGTGCAACGGTAAAACTTCCGATGATCGTAATGAAGCGGACATTACAGCAGTTGCTCGGCGGTGCGCCTTTTATTATTAGCGGAGCCTGCGGCATGTTTCGTACTGATGTGCTACGCAAATTTGGTTTTTCCGATCGTACCAAGGTGGAGGATCTCGATTTAACCTGGACCCTGGTCGCGAATGGTTATTGTATCCGTCAGGCAAACCGCTGCATTGTTTATCCTCAGGAGTGCAATACCTTGGGCGATGAATGGAAACGATGGCGGCGATGGATCGTGGGCTATGCCGTTTGCATGCGTCTGCATAAATCACTCATCCTCAGCAGATTCGGCATCTTCAGCATACTCCCAATGGTGCTGGTCGTGTTGTATGGCGTAGCAATCTATCTCATTACATGGCAACACATCACGCTCACTATCGGCCCACATGCGATTGTGCTTTCCTTGTTTCCCATTATTTGGGTTGGAGTGGTTTGCTCAATTGGAGCATTTAGTGCCTGGTATCACCGATGCTGGAAACTTATTTTCCTTGCGCCTTTTTCTGTTTTTTACGTACTTCTGGCTTATTTAATTTGGATTGTATATGGACTTATTGCCTTTTTTACTGGACGAGAACCCCTACGTGACAAACCCACACGCTATACCGCGGTGGTGGATGCGCCAAACAATAACGCCCCCTCAGCTACCCGCGGTGGTGAAGAACTATCTAAAGCTTAGCGAACAGAATAATAAGTCAGTATCCATTGCACCTGGCGTTGTTATTGATGAAAGCGCGGGAGCGGTGACGATCGGTGCTGGCAGTAAAATTTGTCATGGTGCAGTTATTCAGGGGCCTGTCGTAATTGGGGCCGATTGCATTATTGGTAATTACGCCTTTATTCGACCGGGTTGCTTAATTGGCAATCAAGTACGTATTGGCTATGGCACCGAAATCAAAAACGCAGTATTGGAATCGACGACCACCATCGGTCCCCAATGCTTTATTTCTGACTCGGTTATTGGCAAAGGCGCTTACCTGGGCGCGCAGGTAAGAACCAGCAATCATCGCCTCGATGGTAAAACCGTGCATGTCAGGCTGGACGATGAAGACATTGATACAGGCTGCGAAAAATTAGGGTGTTATATCGGTCCCGGTGCGCGGCTTGGTGTTCAGGTCATTATTTTACCTGGCCGATATATCGCAGCTGAAAGCACAATTGGCCCACGGATAACCATCGAGCAAAACCTGCCAAAAGGTAAATATATCCTCAAACAAGAGATCTCCTGTCTCGTAGGTGAAGAATAATGAAAAGGACTTTATTTGTATCGTTGATACTCAGCACGGCTTCTCTCCCGGCTGAAGCAACCGACCTGAACCTGACAGCCGGATACGACTTTACTGATTATTCGGCAAGGCATGGCACCCGTAACGTCATGTTCAGCGAATTAAAGACGCAGATTGACGATGGTGCCGCGGTTTTCAATATTTCCGAAGGCAGACGCGATTACGACAACGGTGAATCATGGAACGCGTTACGTGGCCGCGCGACCGTTTGGTATAACTGGAATCAGTGGTTATCAACAAAAACGGGTCTGGCAATTGCCGAAAACACCCCCGTTTTTGCCAGACGCGATGCTCAGCAGGATATCAGCGTAAAAGTTCTGCCTAAAACCGTATTTACCTTTGGTTATCGCTATGCCAACTACTTTGACGATACGGACGTCAATGCTTTTTCAGGCGGAATATCTCTGTATACCGGACCGTTTATCACCTCATGGCGTTATACGCATTACGATACTGAAGATGCTGGGGGAAGCTATAGCCACATCGTTTCACTGCGCCTGAACGACCTGAACGGTAAAGGCAATACGCAGCTCTGGGTAAGCCGCGGAACGGGAGCCTATACCTATGACTGGTCACCGGACACCAAAAAAGGAACGTTAAAAAGCATCAGCCTGCGTCGCAATCAGCCGCTGACCGAGCAATTAACTCTCGGTCTTGCCCTCGGCAAACAATGGTATGACACGCCGGTTGAGAGCTATCACAGCCAGCAAATTCTCGCCGATCTCACCTGGCAGTTTTAAATCTCTCCCCCTCGATAGGGGAGAATCAACCACCAATGAAATAGCCATTCTCTCAGCCCTCACGCCGCCATCCATTAATCAATGCCGGATACGCAACGCTTATCCGTCCTACAACACCCGGCAAATTATTGCGATTTTGTTACATTCGTTACATATCAGCGCCACGGGGATTGCCAGCGCGGCGCTGGCAGGCATCATAGATGCCATTGTCAGGCAAGAGAGCAAGATCATGATTCATGTTGTGCTGGTGGATGACCATGTGGTGGTGCGTTCCGGCTTTGCGCAATTACTCAGTCTCGAAGACGATCTCAACGTTGCTGGCCAGTACAGCAGCGCGGCCCAGGCGTGGCCTGCATTACTGCATGATGACGTCAACGTTGCGGTGATGGATATCGCCATGCCAGATGAAAATGGCCTGAGCCTGTTAAAACGACTGCGGGCGCAGAAGCCCGGTTTTCGCGCCATTATTCTCAGCATCTATGACTCACCCACGTTTGTGCAAAGCGCACTGGATGCCGGTGCCAGCGGTTATCTGACCAAACGTTGCGGACCGGAGGAACTGGTGCAGGCGGTACGATCGGTTGGTATGGGCGGGCATTACCTGTGCGCCGACGCGCTACGGGCGCTACGCGGCGGCGAACAGCCCGCGCAGGTACTGGAGGTATTGACCCCACGCGAGCGCGAAGTGTTTGATCTGCTGGTCAAAGGCGACAGCGTAAAAGAGATCGCCTTCAAGCTCGACCTCAGCCATAAAACGGTGCACGTTCATCGTGCGAACGTGCTGGGCAAACTGCAATGCCACAGCACCATCGATCTGGTGCATTTTGCACTCGACCACCAGTTGCTGACGGGGCATTAATGTCACGCAGCCTTCGTCATGGGGTTATTTCTCTGTTTATTCTGCTGGCCTGGGGATCGGGCTGGCTGATGCTGTGGACGCTGGGGTTTTACCTGACCCACAACGGCCAGCAGGCAGCGCTATTCCTGCCGCACGGCGTCTATCTCGCCCTGCTAATCCTGCTTTCTCGCCGTTACTGGCCCGCGCTGGTACTGCCGCCGGTGCTGATGCTGTTCTGGCTGCACAGCGAGCAATTAGTGAATGGCTATATCCTGCTGGTTGCGCCGTTGATTAGCCTGATCCCGGCGAGTATCGGCCAGTCATACTGGCACCGCTTCCCCCTTTACTGGCAGCGCTTAACGCTGCTGCTGGCCGCGGTGACGATCACGTCATTGCTCAATACCCTCCTGCTTTCACCGTTTATCCAAAGCCCGGCAACGTTAATTGGCCTGGCATCGTTTACTGGCGGCGTGCTGCTGACGCCGTTTGTCTATCTGATCTATGAATTTCTGCGCCAGCAGCACCGCTATCATTTGCTCGGACTGGATACCACCAATCCCCCCCTGCGTACCTCGCTTATCATCTGGTGTAGTCTGTTTTTCATTATCGGCATAGGTACCCAGATGGTGCTGTCACCGGAGATCGAGCGCCTGCTGCTAATCGTGGTGTTCTTACCAAACGTGGTGATGGCGTGGAAATTTGGCTGGCAGGGCGGCGTGTTGTCCGGACTGCTCGGCAGTATGATGATCACCATCGCCCGGCAAATCGGCGTCGGGTTCAGCAATTTACTGGAGCTGGAGATTTTCCTCGCCACCCAGGCGCTGCTGGGCATAGGGCTCGGGATCGCTATCAGCCGCCAGCAGCATCTGGCGCAAAACCTGCACCATTATCGCCAGCGTCTGGAAGCCGAACTGGCAGCGCGACGCGCGCTGACCGAACAACTGATCCGCACCGAGGAAAATACGCGCAAAAGCCTGGCGCGGGAACTACACGACGAAATTGGTCAGAACATCACCGCCATTCAAATTCAGTCGCAACTGGTCAAGCGCGCGCCGGGTCGCGAGCAAACGCTTGAAGCGGCAAATCAGATCAACGACCTTGCCCGGCGCATTCACCACTCCACCCGCCAACTGCTGCGCCAGCTGCGACCGCCCGCGCTCGATGAATTGGCCTTTAAAGATGCACTGCATCATCTGGTGAATGAATTTGCCTTTGCCGAACGCGGCATTCGCTGTTGGTTTGACTATCAGCTTGAAAATACGCCAGAAAATGAAACGGTGCGTTTCACACTGTATCGCCTGCTGCAGGAGTTGCTCAATAACGTCTGTAAACATGCCGATGCCAGCGAAGTATCGATTACGCTGCGCCAGCAGGAACACCGCGTGTTTCTGCACGTCGCTGACAACGGTGTAGGTATTCTCGCAGAGAAAATCCCCGGGTTCGGTATCCAGGGGATGCGTGAGCGGGTCAGCGCCCTTGGCGGCGAACTGACGCTCGAATCGAACAACGGCACGCGGGTAATTGTTAACCTGCCCACAAATTTGCAACAAATCAGCCGTTAACCAGGAAAAAGTCTTAGTCACTGCGGACTTTATCTCATCCCATTTTGCTTTCACTTTCCTATAGTCAGCACAAACGGAGGCTGCCATGCATGCACGTGCATCACGCGAAACAGACCAACAATACCGGGTGCTACGCCCCCGGCTGCTGATATGTATGGTGATTGGGTACGCCGCGTTTTATCTGACGCGCAAAAGCGTTAACTACGTCCTCCCGGCGCTGCAAACGGATCTGGGTCTGGATAAAGGCGATATCGGCCTGCTGGGATCGCTGTTTTATCTGACCTATGGCCTGTCGAAATTCACCGCCGGGCTATGGCACGACAGCCACGGACAGCGCGCGTTTATGGGCATTGGCCTGTTTGCCACCGGCGTTTTAAACGTGCTGTTCGCCTTTGGTGAATCGCTAACGCTGCTCCTGGTGGTCTGGACGCTGAACGGATTTTTTCAGGGCTGGGGCTGGCCGCCCTGCGCCCGACTACTGACTCACTGGTACTCGCGCAACGAACGCGGCTTCTGGTGGGGCTGCTGGAATATGTCGATCAACATCGGTGGGGCCATCATCCCGCTGATTAGCGCCTTTGCCGCCCACTGGTGGGGTTGGCAGGCAGCCATGCTGACTCCAGGAATAATCAGCATGGCGTTAGGCGTCTGGCTCACCCTGCAACTGAAAGGCACGCCCCGGGAAGAAGGCTTACCCACGGTTGGGGAATGGCGGCAAGACCCGCTGGAGTTGCGTCAGGAGCAGCAAAGCCCGCCGATGGGACTGTGGCAAATGTTACGCACCACCATGCTGAAGAACCCGATGATCTGGCTACTCGGCGTGTCATATGTGTTGGTCTATTTGATCCGCATTGCGCTCAACGACTGGGGCAACATCTGGCTGACGGAAAGCCACGGTGTGAACCTGCTCAGCGCCAATGCCACGGTAATGCTGTTTGAAGTCGGTGGCTTGCTGGGGGCGCTGTTTGCCGGATGGGGATCGGATCTGCTGTTCAGCGGTCAGCGTGCGCCAATGATTTTGCTGTTCACACTGGGGCTGATGGTCTCCGTCGCCGCGCTGTGGCTGGCACCGGTGCACCACTACGCGCTACTGGCAGTGTGTTTCTTTACCGTGGGCTTTTTTGTGTTTGGCCCACAGATGCTAATTGGCCTCGCGGCCGTGGAATGCGGACATAAAGCGGCGGCAGGTTCAATTACTGGTTTTCTCGGGCTGTTCGCCTATCTGGGGGCCGCGCTGGCGGGTTGGCCGCTGTCGCTGGTCATAGAACACTACGGCTGGTCGGGAATGTTCAGTTTGCTCTCGGTTGCCGCTGTCTTTATGGGTTTATTGCTGATGCCATTGCTCATTGCGGGCATTCCCCCTTCTCTCAGTCAAAGGATAAAACAATGAAACTGACGCTTACCTCTACCCTAATTGCCTCCGCTCTGACGCTGGCAGCCTTCAGCAGTGCAGCTCAGGCGCAGGGTCGTCTGGTGGTGTATTGCAGCGCCACCAACGAAATGTGCGAAACCGAAACCAAAGCCTTCGGTGAAAAATATGATGTGAAGACTTCATTCATTCGCAACGGCTCAGGCAGTACGCTGGCGAAAGTGGATGCCGAGAAGAAAAACCCGCAGGCGGATGTCTGGTACGGCGGTACGCTGGATCCACAGTCTCAGGCCGGTGAAATGGGCTTGCTGCAGCCGTATAAATCACCAAACCTCGAACAAATCATGGAGAAGTTCCGCGATCCGGCAAAAGTGAAAGGCAACCTCTCCTCGGCGGTTTATGTCGGTATTCTGGGCTTTGGCGTCAATACCCAGCGCCTGAAAGAGAAAAACCTACCGGTGCCAAAATGCTGGAAGGATCTGACCAAACCGGAATACAAAGGCGAAATCCAGATTGCTGATCCGCAAAGCTCCGGTACCGCCTATACCGCACTGGCGACCTTTGCCCAACTGTGGGGGGAAGATCAGGCCTTTGACTACCTGAAACAGCTCAACGCCAACGTCTCCCAGTACACCAAATCCGGCATTGCCCCGGCGCGTAACGCCGCCCGTGGCGAAACGGCTATCGGCATCGGTTTCTTGCACGACTACTCGCTGGAAAAAGAACAGGGCGCACCGCTGGAACTTGTCTCACCGTGCGAAGGTACCGGTTATGAAATCGGCGGTGTCAGCATCCTGAAAGGCGCGCGTAACCTCGATAACGCCAAACTGTTCGTTGACTGGGTACTGTCGAAAGACGCGCAGGAGCTGGCGTGGAAGAAAGGTAAATCCTATCAGATCCTGACCAACACCACCGCCGAGACGTCCCCTAACTCGCTGAAGCTCGACGACCTGAAGCTTATCAATTACGACATGGATAAGTACGGCTCGACCGACGTGCGTAAAGCCCTGATCAATAAGTGGGTCAGCGAAGTGAAGATGGGTAAATAACCCCAGATTTGCGTTCATTTGCCGGATACGGCCTCAACGCCATATCCGGCCTGAAATACCGGAACCGCTATGTCACACACACTTGCACTCCATCCCGTGAAAAAACGGGATGCGATATTTCTTTGGATTTTACTCGGCTGGCTGGCGTTTGCCCTGCTGCCGAGCTGGAGCCTGGACTACGGTCTGCTGGAATCGACGCGCGAAGAAATTCTCGCCGCCTACGGCTGGTCACAGTTCAATATCAGTTGGCTCTGGTATCTGCTGCCAAGCCTGCTGCTGGTGCGCCCGTTCCATGAAGCCAGACGCGAACAGCGCAGCCGCCATTATTTTGACGCGGGCTGGGCGTTTTTCTGTATGGCGTTTATCGTCGCCAGCGCGACTATTGAGGGACGCGGCATAGGCTATGCCACCATCGTGCTGTTTGTGGCACTTGGCGCGATCATGACCCTGGCGCTCACCCGTCTGGAATGGCTGGGCGGCGACCGTTTCGTCATCGGCTCGCTCACCGCGATTGTCGCGCTGATCGGTATTTTTATCGTCTGGCCAAGTATCGCTATTTTCATTCCGATGTTCACCAACGACGCCGGAGAATTTGCTCCGCTGGCGTTTATGAATGTGCTGTCGCAGGCGCATATCATTCAGGTGATCCTCAACTCGATTATGCTGTCGATTGCCGTCGGCGTCGGCTGTACCTTCTTTGGCCTGGTGCTGGCTATCTACACCACCCGTATTGCGAAACGCAGCGCCATTATCGGACGTATTTTCTCGATTCTGCCGATCGTCACCCCGCCGTTTGTTGTGGGTTTAGGCGTAACGCTGATGATGGGACGCTCCGGTTACATCACCGAATTTATGGTCGAATGGTTTGGTTTGACCAACACCAACTGGCTGTACGGTTTTACCGGCATCTGGCTGGCGCAGGTGCTGGCCTTCACTCCGATGGCGTTTATGATCCTCGACGGGGCGATCAAAACCATTCATCCGTCGCTGGAGGAGGCGTCATACACCCTGCGCGCCAGCCGCTGGCAAACCTTTAACGGCGTGTTTGTCCCGCTGCTAAAACCGGCGCTGGCAAACGCCTTTTTAATTGTGGTGGTGCAGTCGCTGGCCGACTTCAGTAACCCGCTGGTGCTTGGCGGTAACTTCGACGTGCTGGCAACGCAAATCTACTTCTACATCACCGGTTCCCAGCTCGACTACCAGGCCGCCAGTACGCTGGGTGCCTTCCTGTTGCTGTTCTCGCTGCTGGTGTTCTGCGTGCAGTACATGTGGATTGGTAAACGCTCGTACGTCACCGTTTCTGGTAAATCCTATCGGGGCGACGTGCAGCCGCTGCCGGTAACGCTGGTATGGAGCGTGGTCGCGCTGCTGGCGGTGTGGATTGCCTTTAACGCCCTGCTCTACGGCAGCATTTTCTACGGCAGTTTCACCGTAAACTGGGGCGTGGACTACACCCTGACACTGGCGAACTTTACCAAACTGTTCGGTCAGGGAATGAGCGACGGCGCGTGGCCTTCACTGCTCGACACCCTGCTCTACGCCGGGATTGCCGCGCCGATCACCGCTATCTTTGGCCTGCTGATCGCATGGGTTGTGGTGCGTCAGCAGTTTAAAGGCAAAAAGACCATCGAGTTCACCACTATGCTGTGCTTTGCCGTTCCGGGCACCGTAGCGGGCGTATCGTACATTCTGGCCTTTAACAGCGCCCCGGTATACCTCACCGGCACCGCCGCCATCGTGATTATCTCAATGGTGATGCGTAACGTCCCGGTCGGTATCCGGGCGGGCATTGCGGGCTTAGGCCAAATCGATAAATCGCTGGATGAAGCCTCGCTCAGTCTGCGCGCCGGTTCCCTGCGCACTATTACGCACATCCTGTTGCCGCTGCTGCGCCCGGCGATCCTCTCAGCGCTGATCTACAGCTTTGTGCGCGCCATTACCACCGTCAGCGCCATTGTGTTCCTCGTCACGCCGGATACCCGCGTGGCCACGGCCTACATCCTGAACCGCGTAGAGGACGGCGAATACGGCGTGGCGATTGCCTACGGTTCCATTTTAATCGTGGTGATGCTGGCGATTATTTTCATCTTTGACTGGCTGATCGGTGAATCACGTACCTCCCGTTCAAAAGCCAAAAACCAGGCGTAATGGAGCGCACTATGACTCAGAAAAATTTCGTTGAACTGCGCAACGTCACTAAACGATTTGGCAGCAACACGGTTATCGACAATATCAATCTCACCATTCCGCAGGGGCAAATGGTAACGCTGCTCGGCCCGTCCGGCTGCGGTAAAACCACCATCTTGCGTCTGGTTGCCGGGCTGGAAAAACCGAGCGAAGGACAAATTTTCATTGATGGCGAAGACGTTACCCATCGTTCTATTCAGCAGCGCGATATCTGTATGGTGTTTCAGTCATATGCCCTGTTCCCGCATATGTCGTTAGGGGAGAACGTCGGTTATGGCCTGAAGATGCTCGGCGTGTCGCGCGCGGAGGTGAAAACCCGCGTCAAAGACGCGCTGGCGATGGTGGATCTGGAGGGATTTGAAGACCGCTTTGTCGATCAGATCTCCGGCGGTCAGCAGCAGCGCGTGGCGCTGGCCCGTGCGTTGATCCTCAAACCGAAAGTGCTTCTGTTTGATGAACCGTTAAGTAACCTGGACGCCAACCTGCGTCGCAGCATGCGCGACAAAATCCGCGAGCTGCAAAAGCAGTTTGATATCACCTCGCTGTACGTCACCCACGATCAAAGCGAAGCCTTTGCGGTTTCCGATACCGTACTGGTGATGAACAAGGGACACATCATGCAGATCGGCTCGCCGCAGGATCTCTATCGCCAGCCCGCCTCCCGCTTTATGGCGAGCTTTATGGGCGACGCCAACCTGTTCCCGGCCACCTTCAGCGACAGATACGTTGATATCTACGGCTATCATCTGCCGCGCCCACTGCACTTTAGCGATCAAGGCGAGGGCATGGTAGGCGTGCGCCCGGAAGCGATCACGCTCAGCGACCGCGGCGAAGAGAGCCAACGCTGCGTGATCCGCCACGTCGCGTATATGGGACCCCAATATGAGGTCACGGTGGAGTGGCACGGACAGGAGATTTTATTGCAGGTCAACGCTACGCGTCTGCAGCCGGACGTCGGCGAGCAGTATTATCTCGAAATCCATCCGTACGGCATGTTTGTGCTGGCGGATGCAGCATAAAGTGTTACCCATGTTTCCGGTTCATACCGTATCACCATCCGGCAAAAAATGCCCGATGGCGGCTTACGTCTTATCGGGCCTGGGCCTGAACTTTTAACGCGGCAATATCCGCAGGCGTGGTGCGACAGCACCCGCCAATCAATCGTGCGCCAGCGGCCTGCCACTGTGGCAGATAATCCGCCAGTTGCGCACAAGACTCACCGTGATGATGCCAGGTTTTGCTCGCGGCATCGTACTGCTCGCCCGAATTCGGATACACCACCAGCGGCAGCGCCGTTAAGCCGTGTAAATGCAGCAACGCAGCGGTGGTGTTTTCCAGCGCAATGCAGTTAATGCCTAACGCCACCACCTGCGGATAATCCGCCAGCAACGCGACCACGTCACGCAGCGGCGTACCGTCGCTCAGGTGCTCGCTGTCACGCAGAGTAAATGAGAACCAGGCACGCGCACGCGGGTACGCGGTCAACAGCTCAGCCAGTGCGCTAATCTCGACAAAATTCGGCAGAGTTTCGCAGGCCAGCAGATCGGCCCCGGCATCCAGCAATGCTTCCACGCGCGGGCGATGAAACGCCTGGAACGCCTCGGCGCTGCGCTGGTAATCGCCACGGTATTCAGAGCCGTCCGCCAGATACGCGCCGTAAGGTCCGACAGATCCCGCCACCAACAGCGTGCCCGCTTGCGGGTTCTCTGCCAGATACGCTTCACGCGCTTTACGCGCCAGCTCCACGCTTTTGCCAATCAACGCTTTCGACTGCGCTTCATCCAGGCCACGCGCGGCAAAGCCCGCCGGTGTCGCCTGATAGCTGGCGGTGATCGCGCATTGCGCCCCCGCCCGGTAATAATCAAGATGCACTTCGCGGATAAGCTCCGGGTTTTCTACCAGCACTTTGGCTGACCACAGGCTGTCGGCTAAGTTACACCCTCGCGCTTCCAGCTCCGTCGCCATCGCGCCATCCAGTAACAGGACATCCTGTTTCTCAAGGAGAGCGCGTAACGGATTATTCTGCGACATGTTCTGGCTCCTGTTTTGCGTTACGGGGTTGAGTAAGGAAATATGCACCATAGCACAACGCAACAAACGGTAACCCGCACCACAACGCAATTCTCTGCGCTGGATCGAATGCCAGCCCCACACAGGCCACCAGGCACAACACAAATCCTAATACCGGCACCAGCGGATACCACGGCGCACGATAATGTAATGCACTCAATGCCTTACCCTGTTGCAAATGACGGCCGCGAAAAACAAAGTGCGAGGCGCAGATGCTCAGCCACACCGCCACCACCGCAAACCCGGAGATTGCCGACAGCGCGACAAATACCGTGTCCGGGGCCACCACGCTGGAGAACAGCGCCAGTACGCCGCCGAGCATACTGACCGACAGCGCCGTCAGCGGCACGCCGTTTTTCGTTACTCGCGCAAAACAGGCTGGCAGCGTACGTTCATTCGACAGCGACCAGAGCATGCGCCCGGAGGCATACAGCCCGGAGTTCGCCGCAGAAAGAATGGCTGTCAGGATCACGAAGTTAAAAATATCGGCGGCGTACGGAATCCCTACCTTCTCAAACACCAGCACAAACGGGCTTTTCTCCACGCCCGCCTGCTGCATCGGGATCAGCGCCGCCAGCACAAACACGGTGCCGATAAAGAAAATAATCAGTCGCGCGATGGTGGTACGAATCGCCACCGGGATCACCTTGCGCGGATTTTCCGTTTCACCGGCGGCAATACCGATAAGCTCAGTTCCCGAAAAAGCAAAGTTCACCGCCACCATAGTCATCAGGATCGGTAAGCCACCATGCGGGAACCAACCTTCCGCCGTGATATTACTCAGCCCCGGCGCGGGCGAGCCATCCTGCATCGGGATAAAGCCAAAAATCGCCGCCCCGCCGAGGATAATAAAGGCGATGATAGTGACCACTTTCACCAGCGAGAACCAGAACTCCCCTTCGGCAAAAAAGCGCGTGGAGATAACGTTCAGGCCAAAAATAATCACACAGAACACCACGCACCAGACCCATACTGGCACCAGCGGAAACCAGTACTGCATACAGAATCCGGCAGCGGTAAAACTCGAACCAAGCGCCACGGTCCAGGTCAGCCAGTAGAGCCAGGCCACGGTATACCCCGTCGCCGGGCCGAGATAGCGCGCGGCATAGACGTGAAACGCCCCGGTCTCCGGCATCGCGACCGACAGCTCGCCCAGACACTGCATAACCAGCCAGACCACCAGCGCGCCAATCAGATAGGCCAGCAGCGTTCCCGCGGCCCCGGTAGTGGAGATGATGTAGCCGGTATTGAAGAATAACCCTGTGCCAATCACGCCGCCTAAGGAGAGCATAATCAGGTGACGCGTTTTCATCGTGCGCTTCAGTGGCGCATTTTGTTGTGTTGTTTGCATATAACCTTCTAAACGTATGGACACCTAAACATCCAAAGAAGGTGTGTTATACCGCGTTTGTTAACACAATGCAAAGTCAACCCTGCACCAGACGCAGATGACCGCGCCGGGCGCTTAATACCGGGTGGGGGTTAATTATCAAATATAAAAAGGGCCGCCAGCTCATAACGCCTCCGTTGCCAGGCTTTATATAAACTCTGGCAACGTCATCGCCGGCTGGCGTTCACCCGGAAGTGGGAACCGTATCTCCCCACTCATACAACCGAACGATTGTTTATGAGCCACTGGTCGGGATCGGCATCTGCGATTTACGGCTCATCAGGAAAAATACCGCCAGCCCTGCCAGTAAAATGCCCGGCGCAGAAGCTGCCATCACGCCTACCGTTCCAGTGCCGAGCGCTAACATTTTTCCTGCCAGCAGCGGGCCGCTCATCGCCCCCAGACGCCCAACGGCGACGGCGGTACCCACGCCTGTCGCGCGGATCTGCGTACTGTAAAACAGCGGAGCCAACACATACAGCACGCTTTGTCCTCCAGTAGCAAACATCCCCGCCACAAATCCGGCCATCAGCATACCGCTCAATGACGACACCGTCCCCAGCGCCAGCAGCGAAGCCAACATCCCGGTGTAGATCAGAAGCGACATGACCACCGGGCGCAGTTTGTCCATTAACGCCCCGAGAATTAACGTGCCGCTGGCCGCACCGATTTGCAGAGCAAACATCACGCCAGCCGCCTGCGAGGGCTGAAAGCCCTGCTCCACCAGCAGCATCGGTAGCCAGTTGATCAGCATATACACCACCAGCAGGGTGAAGAAATAGCACAGCCACAGCAGCAGCGTGGCTGTCGCGGTAGCAGGTGCGAACAGGGCGCGCAACGGCGCGGCGGCCACCTTCGTTTGCTGGGCATAAACCTGTGATTCTGGCAGCCAGCGCATCAACAACGGCACCAGCAGCAGCGGGATCACTCCGCCAACCCAGAACACCGTTTGCCAGGCGGCGGCCAGACCGCTAAACCCGAGCGCCGCCGCTAACGCCGCGCCAATCGGCACGCCACAGTACATCAGGCTCACCGCCGTACCGCGAAAACGCGGGCCCGCCGCTTCGGAGGTCAGCGCGATCAGATTCGGCAACGCCGCGCCCAACCCGACGCCGGTCATCAGACGGGCAAACACCAGCGACGAGAAATCCCAGGAAATCGCCGTCGCCAGCGAGAACAGGCCGAACAGCGCCACCGAGGCAATAAGAATACGCTTACGGCCATAGCGATCGGCCAGCATGCCGCCCACCAGCGCGCCGGGCAGCAGTCCGAGAATGCCCGCACTGAAGATCCAGCCCATCTGCATTTTATCCAGCGCAAACGCCTGGGCGATACCGACGGCAGCGATTCCGGCGGCCTGTAGATCCAGCCCTTCCATCAGGGCGACTAAAAAGCAAAGCCCGACGGTCAACGTCAGGCGGAAAGATGTGGGGGTACGGGTAGTCATAAGATGTATCTCTGAGGTCACGATGCAGGTGAGTCGCGGCTGATACGTTGCCAGCCGCGTAATCATTTTTATTTGCTATTGCGCAGATCCAGCGCCACGTCGACGATCATATCTTCCTGGCCGCCCACCATTCGGCGTTTGCCCAATTCAACCAGAATATCGACCGCGCTCAGGCCATAACGCGCCGCCGCCACTTCGCAGTGACGCAAGAAGCTGGAGTACACCCCGGCATAGCCCAGTGCCAGCGTTTCGCGATCCACCCGCACCGGACGGTCCTGCAATGGACGCACCAGATCGTCGGCGGCGTCCATCAGCGCATACAGATCGGTGCCGTGCTGCCAACCGAGCTTATCCGCAGCGGCGATAAACACTTCCAGCGGCGCGTTGCCCGCGCCAGCGCCCATACCCGCCAGGCTGGCGTCGATACGGTCGCAGCCCTCTTCCACCGCGGCAATCGAGTTCGCCACGCCGAGACTCAGGTTGTGATGCGCATGCATTCCGGTTTCTGTCTCCGGCTTCAGCACCGCTTTCAGGGCGCGGAAGCGGGCGCGAATATCGCTCATATTCATCGCCCCGCCGGAATCGACCACGTAGATACAAGTCGCGCCGTAGTTTTCCATCAGCTTCGCCTGCTGCGCCAGATTCTCCGGCGTGGTCATATGGCTCATCATCAGAAAGCCGACGGTATCCATGCCAAGCTCACGCGCGTACTGAATATGCTGGGCCGACACGTCCGCTTCGGTGCAGTGGGTCGCCACGCGCACCACTCGAGCGCCGGCCTGATACGCGTTTTTCAGGTCATGAAGAGTGCCGATGCCCGGCAGCAACAGCGTGGCGATCTTTGCGTGTTTGACCACGTCTGCTGCCGCTTCAATCCACTCGAGATCGCTGTGCGCGCCAAAGCCGTAGTTAAAGCTGGAACCTTGTAAACCGTCGCCGTGGGCCACCTCAATGGAATCAACCCGCGCGTCGTCCAGCGCTTTGGCAATCTGGCGTACGTTTTCCAGCGAATACTGGTGACGAATCGCATGCATACCGTCGCGCAGGGTCACGTCAGAGATATAGAGTTTTTTACCGTTCATGCTGCTTCTCCTGCCTGACGGGTGAGTGACTGCGCCATCTGCTCAGCGGTCGCCAGCGCGCTGGAGGTCATAATGTCGAGGTTGCCCGCATAGGCGGGTAAATAGTGCGCCGCACCTTCCACTTCCAGATACACCGCGGTTTTCAGCCCGGAAAACTGACCAATACCCGGCAGATTCACCGGTTTATCCTCCGGGATGACTTCAAACTGGACGCGCTGTTTCAGGCGATAGCCTGGCACATACGCCTGCACCGCCGCCGCCATGTCATTAATCGACGCTTCAACTTCAAGCTGAGAGGCCGCTTCGCTCAACACATACACCGTGTCGCGCATCATCAGCGGCGGCTCAGCCGGGTTAAGTACGATAATGGCTTTGCCTTTGGCCGCGCCCCCCACCACTTCAATCGCCTTCGAGGTGGTTTCGGTAAACTCGTCGATATTGGCGCGGGTGCCCGGTCCCGCAGATTTACTGGCGATCGAGGCGATAATTTCGGCGTAATGGACTTTTGCCACGCGAGAAACCGCCGCCACCATCGGGATGGTCGCCTGCCCGCCGCAGGTCACCATATTGACGTTCTGTTGGTCAACGTTAGCCTCCAGATTCACCACCGGAACGCAGTACGGGCCGATCGCTGCGGGCGTCAGGTCGATCAGACGGATCCCCGGTTTTACGGCGCGCAGCGCGGCGTCATTTTTCACGTGCGCGCCCGCGCTGGTGGCATCAAACACGATGTCGATGTCAGCGAATTCTGGCATCGCAAGAAGCCCCGTCACCCCTTCATGGGTGGTGGCAACGCCCATACGCCGGGCGCGTGCCAGACCGTCGGATTGCGGATCAATCCCCACCATCACCGCCATCTCCAGACGTACGCCGTGACGCAGAATTTTAATCATCAAATCGGTGCCGATGTTGCCAGAGCCGATAATGGCGACTTTACGCTTACTCATGACTGACTTCCTTTTGTAACCGCCGCTGAAAAGGTGGCGGCAACTGAACCAATACCGTCGATATGGGCTTCGAAACGATCGCCCGCATTCACTGCCACCATCGGGCCTAACGCCCCGGTGAGAATAATGTCCCCGGCACGCAGCGGCTCGCCGAGGCTGGCCATTTTGCGCGCCAGCCACACGGCGGCGTTGATCGGATGTCCCAGACATTCGCTACCGCGCCCGCTGGAAACCTCTTCGTTATTGCGCGTCATTTTCATCGCGCAGTTTTTCAGATCTAATCCTGCCGGACGCTGTGCCGGACCGCCGACCACATACACGCCACAGGAGGCGTTATCCGCCACGGTATCAACAAACTTGATCGACCAGTCGCGAATACGGCTGCCGACCACTTCCAGCGCGGGTAGCACCCACTCGATGGCGTTGTACAGCTCGTCAAAGGTGGTATCGACATTGGGCAGATCGCGGTTCAGCACCAGCGCAATCTCCGCTTCAATACGCGGTTGTAGCACGCGGGCAAACGCAATGGTGTCGTTGTCGCCATAGCACATGTCGGCGAACAGCGTGCCGAAGTCCGGCTGATCGACGCCCAGCTGCTGTTGCACTTTCGGGTGCGTCAGTCCCACTTTGCGCCCGACGACGCGACGCCCTCGCGCCACGTCATACTGCACATTGATACGCTGAATGGCGTAGGCCGCTTCGGCGTTATCCACGCCGATCAGTTCACGCAACGGGGCGATAGCGTCCCCTTTTTCCTCAGCCTGACGTAAATCGGCGGCTAACTGCTCAAGATTAAGATTCGTCATGTCCGTTCCTTAAGGGCGTGCGAGGAAGTTCAGCACCAGCTGGTTAAAAGCATCCGCATGTTCCCACTGTGCCCAGTGCCCGCAGTCGCGGTAGATGTGCAGCTCAGACCCGGCAATCCCGGAGAGCAGGCGCAGGCCGGCGTCCATCGGCACGAAGCGGTCGTTGCGTCCCCAGACAATCAGGGTCTGGGCTTTGATTTCGCCCAGGCGCGGGCTGAAATCCGGAAACTGTTTCGGGTTGGCTTCAAGGCTGTGGACAAAGTTTTCCAGGTGATCGCGACGCGACAGCATGTTATTCAGACGCGCCTCAAACAGCGCCTCGGTCAGGTCGCTGGTGTCGAAGACAAAGATCTCCATCATCAGCTTCAGGTTCTCAATGGTCGGTTCGCGGTACAGCTGATTCAGGCGCTTGATGCCTTCGGTCGGCATCGGGGTAAACAGGCTCATGCCCCCCGTCCCGCCGCCCATCAGCACCAGCTTGCCCACACGCTCCGGCCAGCTCAGGGTGAACGCCACGGCACTGTGGCCCCCCATCGAGTTGCCCAGCAGATGGATTTTCTGAATATCCAACTGATCGACCACGCTTTTCAGGATGCGAGCATTAAGATCGGATCGCGAACCGCGGTTAACGATGCCATCGCTTTTGCCCCAGCCAGGACAATCCAGCAGGATCACCCGGTATCCAGCCTCCACCAGCGGATCGATATTGCGGCTGAAGTTCGCCCAGCCCGTCGCACCCGGACCAGATCCATGCAACAGCACGACGGTCTCTTCGCCCTGCCCACAGTCATTGAAATGCACGCGCAGCGTTTCGCCTGCTTCCTGCACCTGCAGAAAACGACTGGTTGCGGCTTCGGTTTGCGGTTGGTAAGTCATGATGTTCTCCTGCATATTCAGTTCTGTTTCAGTTCTGTGTGGTGGCGCTCAGGGAGCCGAATCCAGCGATCCACTCTGGGATCGGGCGGTAATAACGGCCTTCGCTGCGCCAGTTGCCAAAGGCAGAAATAGCGGCGAAGGCAGCAACCCAGGTTTTAACTTCGTGCGTTGATTTGCCCGCCATCGCGGACAGTTCTTCGTTACTGACCGCGTCCAGCTCCTGCAAACGCCCCTGTTCAAGCAGCGTCATAAAGCGGTTATCCCAGACAGGGTTAAGCGGATGCAGCGTGTGTTGATCGGCCACAAACTTCTCGGCGGCGCTGATCACCCGCTGCTGGCGCAGCTCGCGCTCGTTTTCAGGTAGTTGTTTGCCGCTGCCGAGCAGGCGGTCGCGCATATGGGCATCAGCCTTCGCCAGCTCCGGGACCGGCGGCTGATGTGACAGGCCACCGGAGCCTAAAAACAGCACACGCTGATTCAGCGAGCTGGCGAATCGGCCAATCGCTTCACCGAGCATGCGGGTACGCTGAAAGCCCGGCAGCGGCGTGGCGACGCCGTTAATAAACACTGGCAGCACCGGCACGTTATCCAGACCACCGAGCAAAAACTCCAGCGGCTGCGCGAAGCCGTGATCGACCTGCATGTTGTAGGACACGGCGAGATCGATGCCGCTTTTCATTACCGCGTGGGCGCAGGCTTCAGCGAGATCTGTCGGCACCGGCAGTTCCCCCGCCGCGCTACCGAAATCGCCGATCGCCGTAGCGCCTACGCCTAAACAGAACGGCGGCATCACGTCGTAGAAAAATCCGTTGTAGTGATCGGGGGCAAACAGCACCACCAGTTCAGGGTCGAACGCCGCAATACGTGCCCGGGCGCTGGCGATCACACCGTTAACCTCGTCGAGCACGGCCTGCGCCGGGTCGACGTAACCCACCAGCGGCGAGTGGGAAAGACAGTGAAGATAAGCGTGCATATCAGGCCACCTTTTCAGCGGGAATGTGGGCATTAACGCGGGTGAGCGTCATCACCGACGCCAGTTTATTCAGGGTACTACCCAGGGTTTGCGGAATGGCGATGGCGGCCACAAAGCGGTCCGGGCGTATCACCACCAGCGCGGCGTTGTGCTGGGCAAACCACGCGCGCAGGCGGTTTTGCGTATCGCCAATGCGGGTAACGCCGTCGTGGTTATCCTGATCGGTTTGTATCTGTGTATCCGGCACCACCTGGATAAACTGCGTCCCCAACGCCTGCCACTGTTGGATCTGCGCCTCGCTCATGCCCCACAGCGGGTTACAGCCCCAACCGATCACCGCGAAATTCGGTCCGATGACGTTGTCGAGCAGCGTCACTTCACCTGATTCCAGCGTTACCTTCGGCTGGATAAACATCTTGCCAACGGGAGAGGTTTTCGCGTCGCCTTCACGCACCAGCGCCCCGGCGTGGTACTGCGGCATCGGCTTAAAGCGCATTTCAAGGAAGTAGCGTTTGACCGGCGGAATGTAGTTCAGCAGCCAGGAAACCCCGTCGCGCACCGCGCCGTGCCAGCGTTTCGGCGGCGCAAGTACGTTGCCTGCGGTCACCGAGAGATCGATCATCGCTTTGGCGTGGTCGCGGCGCTCCTGCTGGTAGGTATCCAACAGCGCATCACCGGCTTTGCCCTCAATCACCAGCGCCAGTTTCCACGCCAGATTGAAAGCATCGCGCATGCCACTGTTGTACCCCTGCCCCTGCCAGACCGGCATAATGTGCGCCGCATCGCCCGCCAGCAGCACGCGGTCAATGCGAAAACGTTCGGCCAGACGTGCGTTATGGGTATATACGCGCTGGCGGATCAGCTCGACGTTGTCCGGGTTCGGCAGCACTTTGCTCAAAAGCTGGCGCATATTCTGCGGTTCGCTGAGCTGCGCTTCGGTTTCCCCTGGCATTACCATAAATTCAAAGCGGCGCACCGCGTGCGGCAGCGCGGCGGAGACATACGGGCGCACCGGATCGCAGCACAGATACACATGCGGCGTGCTGAGCGGATCGTTAGCGATATCCACCACAATCCACTGATTCGGCGCGGTTTTGCCTTCAAATGGCACATTCAGCGAACGTCTGACGTTGCTGGCCCCACCGTCGCAAGCCACCAGCCACTGAGCTTTCACCGTTTCACGCTGGCCATCCGGCGCTTTCAGGTTCAACGTCACTTCACCATTTTGCTGGCTGAAGGCTTCCAGTTCTCGGGAGAACAGGCAGCGCACGTTGGGAAAACGCGACAGCCCTTCCAGCATCACCGCGTCTACCTGCGGCTGAATAAACGCGTTGCGGCGCGACCAGCCAAATTCGTCGGTCATCGGCTGGATATCAGCAAAACAGCGCCCTTTCGGGGTGAGAAAGCGCATCGCATGCCACGGCGTGGTGTGCGGCAGAACATTTTCGACCAGACCGACGGACTGCATGGTGCGCAGCGCTTCATCGTCAATGCCGATGGCGCGAGGATAGTCGATAAGGGTATCGAGCTTCTCCACCACCAACACCTCAATGCCCATCTGGCCAAGATAGTTCGCCATCATCAGCCCTACCGGACCGGCTCCGGCAATCGCTACCTGCACGGTGTGCTGCACAGCGGGTTGGATATCTGGATTTATTGTTGTCATTTCAGAACCTCACTACTCGGACAAAATGCAATTGCAGACCCTGGTGAGGCGCAATTGTTTTTTTGTTAAAAGAATGTGAATAATTTTTTATTGTGCGGTCAGTATAGAAGTGAGTTTTTACGCTACAATCAAAACATGCCTGGATGTGCACTAAGTGCACAACGTTGTTTTAACTGTAGATTTGTCAATAAATATGAAAAGTGACGACGGTACCGAATACAAAACCGTGCGCGGGTTAACGCGCGGACTAATGTTATTAAATATGTTAAATCGTCTCGACGGCGGGGCCAGCGTTGGCCTGCTGGCAGAGCTGAGCGGCCTGCACCGCACCACGGTCAGGCGACTACTGGAAACCCTGCAGGATGAGGGTTACGTCCGGCGCAGTCTGTCCGATGACAGCTTTCGCTTAACCATTAAGGTCCGTCAGCTCAGTGAGGGATTTCGTGACGAGCAGTGGATT
Organism: Citrobacter sp. RHBSTW-00599; assembly: GCF_013784065.1. Taxonomy (NCBI): domain Bacteria; kingdom Pseudomonadati; phylum Pseudomonadota; class Gammaproteobacteria; order Enterobacterales; family Enterobacteriaceae; genus Citrobacter; species Citrobacter sp. RHBSTW-00599. The sequence continues at coordinate 3,955,300 of NZ_CP056717.1, forward strand.
TCTGCGCTCGCCGCCCCGCTGTTGGGGGATTTGCTGCGTGAGGTCATCTGGCCGACCGACGTTTCCACGCTGGATGTGGACGCGATGGTGGTGCGTGAAACCACCCATCGCTTCAGCCGCCTGTCGTTTCACCGGGCGATGGTCGGGCGTCGTTTGCCGCTGCTGAAAACCGCATCCGGCCTGACCTGGCTGGCATTTAGCCCGGAGAATGAACGTCAGGAACTGATTGAAATGCTGGCTTCACGACCGGGAGATGAGTTCCAGTTGGCGCGCGAACCGCTGAAGCTCGACGCCATTTTGAGCCGTGCGCGAAAAGACGGTTTTGGCCAGAACTTTCGCGGTTGGGATCAGGAGGAGAAAATCGCCTCCATCGCCGTCCCCATTCGCAGTGAACAGCGGGTGATCGGCTGCCTGAATCTGGTGTATATGGCCAGCGCCATGACCATCGAACAGGCCGCGGAAAAACATCTTCCGGCCTTACAAAAGGTGGCGAAACAGATAGAGGACGGCGTTGAGTCGCAGGAGATTTTGGTTGCCGGGAGGTGAGATGGATCACAGTTAAGCGGATCATCTGATTAATAGCTGAGATAACTCACTCACCGACCGATATAACACTGTGGCGTCTTGCCCTAAATATATCTTCATCACATAGTGTGCATTCGTTTTCTGCCAGGAGGCTGCATGTTAAAGGTCATTGCCGAAGATTTCATCAAACCTGAGTATATTGAAACCGTTCTCCCTTGGTACCGTGAGCTAATATCGGCAACGAAGAAAGAACCGCAATGCATTGCTTATGACCTCTATATTGATGAAAAAGATCCGGGGCATTTTATTTTTATCGAAGAATGGCCAAACCACGCGGCTCTCGATGAACATTGTGCCAGTGAGCATTTCCGGCGACTTGTGCCGTTAATCGATCAATACACGCGCCAGGAAGCACGTTACATACTGATGGATGACGTGGTAATTCCAGGTGCCTCATCAAAATAAAAAAACAGAATGGAATTTGCTATTTGGCTCAAATGGATATTCCCTTCTGACAAAAATACGCATAAAAAAACCGAAACCCCGCTTCTGAAAAGAGCTGGATTTCGGTTTTCATTCACTCTGAAGGGCTTCAGACCTTAAGCAGTTTCACCGTCTCGTCGATATCGATTTCATCTTCCGAGAAGATCAGCGTCGTGCCCTGGAAGGTGGTGATGGCCAGCTTTTTCAGCGTGCGCATTTCACCAGGCTTCACGTCTGATTTTGGTCGGATGCTGTTCATCAGCACACCAACGGACAGCACCGCATTTTCTTTGTCGATACGAGTCTCAGCAGGGACTTCTTCGCTGTAGACCAGGTAAGACTTGATCGCCGTGAGCTTCAGACGCTCACCCGCGATATAGATGTATTTGCTGTCGGGTATGACTTTTACCGCGTAGGCAGATAAGCCTTTGTTGTTGGTGGTGGGCTCAAAGGTCACCGCCGCGTCTTTCTTGATCAGCTCAGGATTAGCAACCTTAATCACATGAAAATAGCGGTTGTCGCCGTTTTCATCTTTGATAAATCCAAAGCCTTTATCTTTAAACCACGTTGTGATTGTTCCGTTCATTGCTGTTTCCGCCTGATTAAACCTATTACTTGTAGAGTATACCTACTCAATTTGCGCGCAGTGTAAAACACAGGCCATGTCTTTGGCTACTCGTTACCCCAACGATTGAGGAACTCCGCGATATCATCGATACGCTGTGCGTCGACTCCGGCCTTGGTTGCCATCTCCTGCTGCGCTTCTTCGCTGATCTCTTCATTGTTCATCAAACGAGTGATCAACTGCTGGAAGTAGTGTGCCAGTGCGTCGCGTTCTGTATCGCTCACTGGCTTTGCAGCTTCAGTCGCGTATTCGTCGGCGATATCATAAAATTTTAGCGGAATGTCGTTGTTCATCGGGTGCTCCGGGGTAAATGCGTGTGCCAGCAGTTGCCTGCCGCGTCTGGTGTGAATGATAGCATTCTTATTTCATGGTTCGCGATCTGTTTTATTGGCTGCAATACGTTGCATATATCAACACTATTTTCTGGAGCCGCTTCGTATTTAATAAATCTACTCTTATTTAAATGACGTTTTTTTCAGTACGAGATAATGGCTGCGAATTAAATAAAGAGTCGCAAAGGAAATATTCAATTACTTTAATTCTAATTACATTATCGATCTCTGCCATCTGCTATTGGCCCAATCTCATCGCTAGTCGCCCATTTGCCCACATTCATCTTCTGGGCAACACTCTACGATGACACCACTGACCCAACATGTGGAGCAAACACCATGAACATCACGCAAATCCGTAACGCCACACAGCGCATCACCTTTGGCGGCGATTAGCCACGTTTTTGCGCCAGCCAGATGGTATGCCCGGCGCAGTGCGGATCTTCCATCACCATCTCTACCACCACAAAACCGTGCGCTGACAGCAATGCGCGGTATTCATCCGGCGCGAGGCTGGCGTGAAACAGCGGCTCGCCCTCAAATTGCCCCATCGCGATACCGTTTTCCGTTCCGCTGGTAAACATCAGCGCGCTGCCGGGACGGCTGAGTCGGTCAAAAATCGGGAACATCTTTTGCTGATCCTGCTGAGTTAAATGGAAAAAGCTGTCCCAGGCGATCAGACCATCGAAAGTCTCGTTAAGTCCCAGCTCGCGCATATCCTGCTCCAGCCAGCGCTGTGCGGGAAAAGAGTGCCGGGCCCGCGCCAGCATCGCCGCAGAACCATCAATTCCCGTAAGCGGAAAGCCTTGCTGAATAAAATAACCAGCAATCGGCTGACCGTTGCCGCAGCCAATATCCACAATGCTGCCCTGTCCGCCCATCACGGTGATGAACTTATCCAGCCAGCTTTTCTCGAACAGTGCGCGTGAACGCTGGCTAGCAAAGGCCTCCGCATGACGTTGGTAGATGGACAGAATGTTGTTTGCCGCAGAGTCGCTCACGATGTCCTCACTTTTTTATGTTGTTAAGCATCACGACGATAAATCCTCCAGCACACGATCAGCAACCCTGGAATGCGCCTCGCAGAACCAATGCGCAAATACCCCAAAACCGTCCCGCTGTGGCATCATAGCGCGCAGATAACGTCATGACAGGGGTGATAAACGTGAAACCGGTAACGCTATACGATGTGGCAGACCATGCAGGAGTCTCTTACCAGACAGTCTCGCGCGTCGTGAATCAGGCCAGCCACGTTTCCGCAAAAACCCGACAGAAAGTTGAGGCCGCGATGGCGGAGCTCAATTACATCCCCAACCGCGTCGCACAGCAGTTGGCGGGCAAACAGACGCCGCTGATTGGCGTCGTGACGGCGAACCTTGCCCTGCACGCCCCCTCGCAAATCGTTGCCGCCATAAAATCCCGCGCCGACCAGTCCGGGGCCAGCGTGGTGATCGCCATGGTCGAACGTAGCGGCGTTGAGGCATGTAAAGCCGCAGTCCACAACCTGCTTTCTCAACGCGTAACCGGGCTTATCATCAACTACCCGCTGGATGAAGAAGACGCCATTGCCGTGGCTACCGCCTGCGGTACGGTGCCGGTACTGTTTCTCGATGTCTCTGATCAGACGCCAATTAACAGCGTGATTTTCTCCCATGACGACGGCGCACGTCTCGGCGTTGAACATCTGGTGCAGCATGGGCATCAGCGTATCGCCCTGCTGAGCGGGCCACACACTTCGGTTTCGGCAAGGCTTCGCCATGCGGGGTGGCATAAATATCTGGCGCACTACCAGCTGCAACCCACCGCGGAGCTGGAAGGCGACTGGAGCGCGATGTCAGGTTTTCAGCAAACGCTGCATATGCTTAATGGTGGTAATCTCCCCACCGCCATGCTGGTCGCTAACGATCAAATGGCGCTGGGCGCGATGCGTGCAATCAGCGAGTTCGGTCTGCGGGTGGCGGTTGATATCTCGGTGATTGGCTACGATGACACCGAAGACAGCGCCTGCTACATCCCACCACTGACCACCATCAGGCAGGATTTTCCGTTACTGGGTGAAACCAGCGTCGACAGACTGCTGCAACTTCCCCGTGGGACCTCAAGCGTGGGCAACCAACTGCTGCCCGTAACCCTGGTTAAGCGCAATACGGTTCTGCCTCCCGATACGCAAACCCTCTCACCCCAGGTGCTGGCCGACTCACTGATCCAGCTAGCGCGGCAAGTTTCGCAGCTCACACCCAAATTGTGAACGCATAACAATTGTGTGAGTCAGTTCACTCATTGAGCGCCCCATCCTTTACAGTTGGGATCGCTTATTCGTATTTTGATTGAAATTGTGAGCGAATAACAAATTCAAACAGGATACCGTTATGAACCTGAACACAGATTCACTCTCCGCTGTACTGGCCCGCCGTGACTGGGAAAATCCCGGCGTCACGCAGCTCAACCGCCTGGAGGCGCACCCGCCGTTTTGTAGCTGGCGCTCAGCGGATGATGCGCGCACCAATCAGCGATCAACTCAGTTACGCTCGCTGAATGGCAAGTGGCTGTTCGCCTGGTTTTCCGCGCCTGAGGCCGTGCCGGAAAGCTGGCTGACAAGCGATCTGCCACAGGCTGATACTGTCAACGTCCCCTCTAACTGGCAGATAGATGGTTACGACGCGCCAATTTATACCAACGTCACCTACCCGATCCCGGTTAACCCCCCGTACGTTCCAGCGCAGAATCCGACAGGATGTTACTCGCTCACATTTAATATCGAAGACGCGTGGTTAGATGAAGGTCAGACGCGCATTATTTTTGACGGGGTGAATTCCGCGTTTCATTTGTGGTGCAATGGTCGCTGGGTTGGCTACGGTCAGGACAGCCGCCTGCCGTCTGAATTCGATCTTAGCGATTATCTGCTGCCAGGAGAAAACCGCCTGGCAGTGATGGTGCTGCGCTGGAGCGACGGCAGTTATCTGGAAGACCAGGACATGTGGCGCATGAGCGGGATCTTTCGCGATGTATCTTTGCTGCATAAGCCCGCTACGCAAATCCGCGACCTGCGCATTAACACCCGTTTTAACGACGATTTCAGCCGCGCCACGCTGGAAACAGAAGTCAGAGTGGCGGGCAACGAGTGCGAAGATTTACGCGTCACTCTGCAATTGTGGGACGGTGAAACGCTCACTCACGAAACGACTTCCCCGCTCGGCAGCGAAATTATTGATGAACGCGGCGCTTATCATGATCGGGTTACCCTGCGTCTGAACGTCGAAAACCCGGCGCTGTGGAGTGCCGAAACGCCTAATCTGTACCGCGCTGTGGTCCAGTTACGTACCGCTGACGGAGCGCTGATTGAAGCGGAAGCCTGTGATGTCGGCTTTCGTCAGGTTCGTATTGAAAACGGCCTGCTGTTACTCAACGGTAAGCCGCTGTTGATTCGCGGCACCAACCGTCATGAGCACCATCCGGTCAACGGTCAGGTGATGGACGAGGCGACGATGGTGCAGGATATTCTGCTGATGAAGCAGAACAACTTTAACGCCGTGCGCTGCTCCCATTACCCGAACCATCCATTGTGGTACACCCTGTGCGATCGCTACGGCCTGTATGTGGTCGACGAAGCCAACATTGAAACCCACGGCATGGTGCCGATGAATCGCCTCACCGACGATCCCGCATGGCTGCCAGCCATGAGCCAGCGCGTCACGCGCATGGTGCAACGCGATCGCAACCACCCGAGCATCATCATCTGGTCACTGGGCAATGAATCCGGGCATGGCACCAACCATGACGCGATCTACCGCTGGATAAAATCAGAAGATCCGTCCCGTCCGGTACAGTATGAAGGCGGCGGCGCAAATACCACGGCAACCGACATTATTTGCCCAATGTACGCCCGCGTCGATCAGGATCAGCCCTTCCCCGCGGTACCCAAATGGTCGATTAAAAAGTGGCTGTCGATGCCCGGCGAGCAGCGTCCGCTGATCCTCTGCGAATACGCCCACGCCATGGGCAACAGTTTTGGCGGCTTCGCCAAATACTGGCAAGCGTTCCGTCAATTTCCGCGCCTACAGGGCGGGTTTGTCTGGGACTGGGTAGATCAGTCGCTGATTAAATATGATGATAACGGCAAGGCATGGTCTGCCTACGGTGGTGATTTTGGCGACACGCCTAACGATCGTCAGTTTTGCATGAACGGCCTGGTGTTCGCCGATCGCACCCCGCATCCGGCATTATACGAGGCCAAACATGTGCAGCAGTTTTTCCAGTTTACGCTGCTGCCGGGACCCAAACGCCAGATTGAAGTAACCAGCGAATATCTGTTCCGCCACAGCGATAACGAAGTTCTGCACTGGTCGATTGCCCAGGATGGCAACCCGCTGGCCGCCGGAGAAATCGTGCTGGATATCGCCCCACAGAGTCGCCAGGTGATTACCCTGCCAGATGTCCCGCTACCGGAAACCGCCGGCCAGTTATGGCTAACGGTACGCGTAGAGCAACCTCAGACCACCGCATGGTCAGATGCCGGGCACATTAGCGCCTGGCAGCAATGGAAGCTGGAAGAGAAACTCAGCCTGGCGCCACGGCCAACTGCCCGTACCGCACCACAGCTGAACGTGAGCGAAAACACCTTTACTGTTGAGATCAACGACAAGCGCTGGCAATTCGACCGTCAGTCTGGCCTGCTGACACAGTACTGGATTGGCGACGCAGCTCAGCTGTTAACCCCGCTTACTGACCAGTTCACCCGCGCGCCGCTGGACAACGACATCGGCGTGAGCGAGTCAACCCGCATCGATCCTAACGCCTGGGTCGAACGCTGGAAAGCTGCCGGTCATTATCTGGTCGAAGCAACGTTACTGCACTGTGCTGCCGACACGCTAAGCAATGCGGTACTGATCGCCACCGAACATGCGTGGCAGTATCAGGGCCAAACGCTGTTCGTCAGCCGAAAAAGCTACCGTATTGACGGCAATAGTGAGATGCAGATAACGGTGGATGTCGACGTCGCCAGCGGCACGCCACATCCGGCCCGCATCGGCCTGAGCTGCCAGCTGGCGCAGGTCGCTGAGCGCGTGAACTGGTTAGGTCTCGGCCCACATGAGAACTACCCGGATCGCCTGAGCGCCGCCTGTTTTGATCGTTGGGATTTGTCACTTGATGAGATGTACACCCCGTATGTTTTCCCTGGCGAAAACGGTCTGCGCTGCAACACGCGTGAGCTACGCTACGGCGCGCATCAATGGCGAGGGGACTTCCTGTTCAACATCAGCCGCTTTAGCCAGAAGCAACTGATGGAAACCAGCCACCGCCATCTGCTGCAACCGGAGGCAGGTACCTGGGTCAATATTGATGGCTTCCATATGGGCGTGGGCGGTGACGACTCCTGGAGTCCTTCCGTTTCACCAGAGTTCCTGCTGAGTGCCGGACGCTACCACTACCAGCTGGTCTGGGGTCAAAAATAATAATAATCGGGCAGGTTCCCCCCTGCCCGCATTCATCGTAAGGAAGTCCATTATGTATTATTTGAAAAACACTAACTTTTGGATGTTCGGCTTCTTCTTTTTCTTTTACTTTTTCATTATGGGTGCCTATTTCCCCTTCTTCCCTATCTGGTTACACGATGTAAACCATATCAGTAAAGGTGACACCGGGATCATTTTCGCCTGTATTTCACTATTTTCATTATTATTCCAGCCTGTTTTCGGACTGCTTTCCGATAAGCTTGGCCTGCGTAAACACCTGCTGTGGGTAATTACCGGAATGCTGGTAATGTTTGCCCCATTCTTTATTTACGTCTTTGGCCCGTTATTACAGGTTAATATTTTACTGGGTTCGATTGTCGGCGGGATTTACCTTGGCTTTATCTACAATGCCGGCGCTCCGGCGATTGAAGCCTATATTGAAAAAGCCAGCCGCCGAAGCAATTTTGAATTTGGTCGCGCGCGCATGTTTGGCTGCGTGGGCTGGGCGCTGTGCGCCTCAATTGCCGGGATTATGTTCACCATCAATAACCAGTTTGTCTTCTGGTTAGGTTCCGGCTGTGCGGTCATTCTGGCATTGCTGCTGCTCTTTTCAAAAACAGATGCCCCTTCTTCTGCAAAAGTTGCGGATGCGGTAGGCGCCAACAACTCAGCATTCAGTCTGAAGCTGGCGCTGGAGTTATTTAAACAACCGAAACTCTGGTTCCTCTCCCTGTACGTGGTCGGCGTTTCCTGTACGTATGATGTGTTTGACCAGCAGTTCGCCAACTTCTTTACCTCGTTCTTTGCCACCGGCGAACAGGGTACCCGTGTGTTTGGCTACGTCACGACCATGGGGGAATTACTTAATGCCTCTATCATGTTCTTTGCGCCGCTGATTGTGAACCGCATTGGCGGAAAGAACGCCCTACTGCTGGCCGGTACGATAATGTCGGTGCGGATCATCGGCTCCTCCTTCGCCACCTCTGCGCTGGAGGTCGTCATTCTCAAAACGCTGCATATGTTTGAAATACCGTTCCTGATCGTCGGTTGCTTCAAATACATCACCAGTCAGTTTGAAGTGCGCTTCTCGGCCACAATTTACCTGGTGTGCTTCTGTTTCTTCAAACAGTTAGCAATGATTTTCATGTCAGTTCTGGCCGGAAAAATGTATGAGAGCATTGGTTTCCAGGGGGCGTATCTGGTGCTGGGGATAATTGCGCTGAGCTTCACGTTGATTTCCGTATTTACCCTAAGTGGACCGGGGCCGTTTTCTCTGCTGCGTCGTCGCGAAAGCGTCACGCTGTAAAAGCCTCTTTGCCGGATACACCACTCACGTGGTTTATCCGGCCTTCGATGTGCCATCCTCACACGATGAGTCCTGACCTGGTGGTTTAAGTTCCGAGGACAACACGCCGCTTTTTTATCGTTATGGTAAAACGGGGCGAGAAGCCAGGTCATAGCATGAGCAAAAAGACGGTTGCGGTAACAACGCTCTTTATCAGCGTATTACTTACAGGATGTGGCAGCATTGATGCGCGCACGGCAGGCGAGGATTCAGATACGTATTACGTGGGTATGCGCCATGATATTGATAAACTAAAAAACCCGGGCGCTTACGATTATAACTATTTCGATTTAGCGCTGTTATTTGTTGATGTGCCGTTATCGTTCGTGGCCGATACGGTTTATGCGCCGTTTGATTACTATCACGGGCCGTATAAGAAAGTTGATTAACACGTAGGCCCGGTAAGCATTGCGCCACCGGGCATCACACGACGTTACTCCTCGATCGCCTGACGGATTTGCTGCAACGATGCGGGATCGTCAATGGTCGTCAGATCGCCAGGATCGCGGCCTTCGCAGATCGCCTGAATCGTCCGTCTGAGCATTTTGCCGGAGCGTGTTTTCGGCAGCTGCGACACAAACCAGACGTGCGCCGGACGACCAAAATTACCAATTTGACTGTCCACCAGCGCCATAATCGCCTTCTCTTCCGAATGGGCAATGTCGCTGTCTTCCAGACTGTCGCTCTGTTTTGGAATAACAAACGCGACCGCCACCTGACCTTTCAGCGCATCCTTCACACCGACCACCGCCACTTCGGCGACGTTTGGATAGCTGGAAATACTCTCCTCTATCTCGCGCGTCCCCAGCCGGTGTCCGGCCACGTTGATCACGTCATCCGTACGGCCAAGAATGAAGTAATAGCCATCGGCATCGCGAATGCCCCAGTCAAAGGTGGCGTACACCTGGCGGGAAAACAGCGACCAGTAGGTATTCACAAACCGCGCGTCATCCCCCCAGATAGTCTGAATACAGCCCGGCGGCAGCGGCCCTTCAATCACCAGCATCCCCTTCTCGTTCGCCGCACAAGGTTCACCGGTCACCTCATTGAGCAACTGCACGTTATAGCCGTACATCGGCACGCCAGGACTGCCCAGCCGCGACGGTCGGTCGTCCAGCCCGCGGGCGATAGCCATAATCGGCCAGCCGGATTCAGTCTGCCAGTAGTTGTCGATAACCGGGACGCCCAGCGTTTCCGTTACCCAACTGGCGGTCGGTTCATCCAGCGGCTCACCCGCCAGATACAGCACCTCCAGCGAGGAGAGATCGTGATTGCGGATTTGCGCGGTTGGGAATTTTTTCAGCACGCGGATGGCGGTCGGGGCCGAGAACATCCGGCTGACCTGATACTTCTCAACAATTTTCCACCATACGCCGCAGTCCGGATACGTTGGCAGCCCTTCGTAAACCACCGTCGCCATCCCCGCCAGCAGCGGGGCATACACGATATAGGAATGCCCAACCACCCAGCCGATATCCGACGCGCAGAAGAACACGCCGCCCGCTTTGCCGCCGAAAATGGTGTCCATCGAGGTCGCCAGCGCGACCGCGTAACCACCAACGTCGCGCTGGACGCCTTTCGGTTTACCGGTTGTCCCGGAGGTGTAGAGAATGCAGGACGTTTCGTTCGACTCCAGCCACACAACCGGCACCCGTGCGCCGAGATGCTGTTGGCGTAGCGCGGCAAAGTCGAGGTCACGCCCCTCCACCCGCGCCATTTTCGCCAGACCGCGGTCGACCAGCACCACATGACGCGGCTGATGCTGAGCCTGATCGATCGCATCATCGAGTAGCTTTTTATAGGGCAGGATCTTGCCGCCGCGCGCCCCGGCATCCGCTGAAACGATAACCACCGGTCGGGCGTCATCGATGCGCGCCGCCACGCTGTGCGAAGCAAAACCACCGAACACCACTGAATGGATCGCCCCAATGCGTGCGCAGGCCAGCAGCGTAATGTGCGCTTCGGCGATCATCGGCATATAAACCAGTACCCGATCCCCGCGCTGTACGCCGAGCGACAACAGCATCGCTGCCACAACATTCACTTCGTCATACAACTGACGAAAGGTAAACGTGCGTTCTTCTTCGGTTTCTGATGACACAGCAATCAGCGCCAGCGCCTCGGGCTGTTTCTCCAGCCAGCGGTCGATGGCGTTATGGCACAGATTGGTCGTCCCGCCGCAAAACCAGCGGGCAAACGGCGGATTGCTGTGGTCCAGTACCTGCGTATACGGCTGCTGCCAGTCAATACGCTGGGCCTGCTCGGCCCAGAACGACTCCGGCTGCGTAATAGAACGTTGATAAAACTCGCTATAAGACATAATGCTCTCCTGTTGAACTTACGCCTGATGAGTCGGGTTTCAGATAACAAACAAATCCATATACTCATTGACCGGCATCTGCTCCAGGCGAGTTCTGTCCAGGGAGACATCCAGAATGCGCTGCTGCTGACGGGTCGGGAACTGACGCGCCAGGTTGATTTTGAACTTCTCGACCAGCTTCGGCATCCCGTCGTTACGACGGCGCGCATGGCCGATTGGGTACTCCACCACCACTTCTTCAAAACGTGAGCCGTCGGTGAATTCCAGGGTGATGGCATTCGCGATGGCGCGTTTTTCAGGATCGTGGTAATCGGCTGTAAAGGCCGGATCTTCAAAGCAGTTGATCTTCTCGCGCAGGGCATCAATGCGTTTGTCCTGCGCCACGCCGTCTTCATAATCTGCCGCGGTTAAGCGCCCGAACAGCAGCGGAATGGCGACCATATACTGGATGCAGTGATCGCGATCCGCCGGGTTATTCAGCGGGCCTTTTTTATCGATGATGCGGATACAGGCTTCGTGCGTACGAATGGTCACTTTTTCGATATCCGCCGCCGTTTTCCCTGCAGCCTGTAGCTGCTCGTACAGCGTCATCGCCGCCTCTACCGCAGTCTGCGAGTGGAACTCGGCCGGGAAGGAGATTTTAAACAGCACGTTTTCCATCACATAAGAGCCGTACGGGCGCTGGAAGCGGAACGATTCGCCTTTGAAAGAGACGTCATAAAAGCCCCAGGTTTTCGCCGTCAGCGCAGACGGATACCCCATCTCACCGGTTTTCGCCATCAGTGCCAGACGTACCGCGCGCGAAGTTGCATCGCCAGCTGCCCAGGATTTACGCGTGCCGGTGTTTGGCGCATGGCGATAGGTACGCAGCGACTGCCCGTCAACCCACGCCAGCGACACGGCGTTGAGGATTTCATCCCGGTTCAGGCCAAGCATCTCGGCGACCACCGCCGTGGAGGCCACTTTGACCAGCAGGACGTGATCGAGACCGACGCGGTTAAAAGAGTTTTCCAGCGCAATGCAGCCCTGAATTTCATGGGCTTTAATCATTCCGGTGAGCACTTTTTTCATGGTTAATGGCGCTTTCCCCACTGCTACCGCATTGCGTGACAGCCAGTCAGCCGTGGCCAGAATGCCGCCGAGGTTATCGGAAGGATGCCCCCATTCCGCGGCCAGCCAGGTGTCGTTAAAGTCCAGCCAGCGGATCATCGCGCCGATGTTAAACGCCGCCTGCACCGGATCGAGCTGGAACTGGGTGCCCGGAACGCGCACGCCGTTCGGCACCACAGTCCCTGGGACTACCGGCCCCAGCAGTTTTTTACAAGCCGGATATTCCAGCGCTTCCAGGCCGCAGCCTAAGGTATCAAGCAGGCAATAATGCGCGGTGTCATACGCTACCGTCGAAGTGATCTCGTAATTCATGACGTAATCAACGATATCAACGATTTCACGGTCAAATTCCGGGCGGACGTTCGAAATATGTGCAGACATAACAAGGGTTCCTGTTTTTTATATTTAGAGGTTTTGCATTAGCAACGCTGATCTATCGCGACAAAGACACGATCTTCCGGGCCGGTGTAATTGGCGGAAGGACGGATAATTTTGTTGTCCTGGCGCTGTTCAATGATGTGCGCCGCCCAGCCGGTGACGCGGGCGATGACAAACAGCGGTGTGAACATTTCAGTCGGGACGCCCATCATGTTGTAGGAGACTGCCGAGAACCAGTCGAGGTTGGGGAACATCTTTTTCGTTTCCCACATCACGTCTTCCAGACGGTCGGCGATGTTGTACATTTTCAGCGAACCGCCTTCCTGAGAAAGCTGTTTCGCCACGCGCTTTATCACCTGATGGCGCGGGTCGGCGATGGTGTAAACCGGATGACCAAAGCCAATCACCACTTCTTTGTTTTCAACGCGTTTACGGATATCCGCTTCCGCTTCGTCTGGCGTTTCGTAGCGCTGTTGGATCTCCAGCGATACTTCATTCGCCCCGCCGTGTTTCGGACCACGCAGTGCGCCAATCGCGCCAATAATCGCGGAATACATATCGGATCCGGTCCCTGCAATCACGCGGCTGGTGAAGGTGGAGGCGTTGAATTCGTGTTCGGCGTACAGCACCAGCGAAATATGCATCGCTTTTTCCCAGCTTCGCGACGGCTTTTCGCCATGCAGCAGATGCAGGAAGTGGCCGCCAATGGAATCATCGTCAGTTTCCGGCTGAATACGCTCGCCGTTATGGCTGTAGTGATACCAGTACAGGAGAATAGAACTGAGCGATGCCAGCAGCTTGTCGGCAATATCGCGTGCGCCGGAGACGGTATGCCCTTCTTTTTCCGGCAACGTACAGCCCAGCGCGGAGACGCCGGTGCGCATCACGTCCATCGGGTGCGAGGCAGCAGGCAGCGCTTCCAGAACGGTACGCACGTTTGCGGGCAGTCCGCGCAGCGCTTTTAATTTGATTTTATAGGCGGTGAGCTCATCACGGGTGGGCAATTTCCCGTGGATCAGCAGGTGCGCGACTTCTTCAAATTCGCACTGCTGCGCCAGGTCGAGAATATCGTAGCCGCGATAGTGCAGGTCGTTACCACTTTTGCCAACGGTACACAGCGCGGTATTTCCGGCGGCAACGCCTGACAGCGCAACCGATTTTTTAGGTTTAATGACATGGGTACTATTTTGCAGGATCGTTGTGTCGCTCATGTTGTCCTCGTCATTTTTATAATATGTAGGGTACAAATTTATTGCCGGATGGCGGCTACGCCTTATCCGGCCTACGACGGTTACTTCTTGGTATACAACGCGTCGAGTTTCTCTTCGAACTGGTAGTAATTGATGCTTTCGTACAGCTCGTTGCGCGTCTGCATAATGTCGATAACGCTCTTTTGCGTTCCTTCCTGGCGCAGCACGTTGTAAACCTTTTCCGCAGCGCGGTTCATGGCGCGGAAGGCCGACAGTGGATACAGCGCCATCGCGACGTTCGCGCTGCGCAGTTCATCGGTGGTGAACAGTGGCGTAGCACCAAATTCGGTAATGTTGGCGAGGATCGGCACCTGTACCGCATCGGCAAACTGACGGTACATGGCAAGCTCGGTAATGGCTTCCGGGAACAACATATCCGCGCCTGCTTCGACGTACGCCTGGGCACGATCGATGGCGGCCTCTAACCCTTCCACCGCCAATGCATCGGTCCGTGCCATGATCACAAAGTTGGGATCGGTACGCGCATCCACGGCGGCGCGGATCCTGTCGACCATCTCTTCTTTCGAGACGATCGCCTTGTTCGGGCGATGACCGCAGCGTTTGGCACCGATCTGATCTTCAATATGCAGCGCGGCGGCACCGGCTTTGGAAATCGACTTCACGGTCCGCGCCACGTTGAAAGCTGACGATCCAAAACCGATATCCGCATCCACCAGCAATGGCAGCGGGCAAACATCAGTAATGCGGCGAATATCGGTTAGCACATCATCAAGGGTAGAAATACCGAGATCCGGCAGACCCAGAGACCCAGCCGCGACGCCGCCGCCGGAGAGATAAATCGCCTGATATCCGGCGCGTTGGGCCAGCAGAGCGTGGTTGGCGTTGATGGTGCCAACGATTTGTAATGGGTTTTCTTTGCTGAGCGCGGCGCGAAACGCCTGCCCTGGGGAGTGTAGAGACATATCCCGTCCTTTGTTATCAACTTGTTATCATTAGTTGATTTATTTAAAGCAAGGGATATGCCAAAGACCTTAATTTTTAATTAATTTATATATTTACCTTTAAAAACAATATATTAAATTAAATCTTTGTATCTTTGTTGCACAAAAGCGTGTCAGCTATCGTTTCATGAAACGTTCCTTCACGTTTCATTGCAACATTCATGAAACACAACTAAACCCTAATACTCGGTGCCTTACTTTTTAGGATGGTTATGGCTGATACGCATCTTCCGCCGCGGGTGAACGACGACAAACCGGTTATCTGGACCGTTTCGGTCACGCGCCTGTTCGAACTGTTTCGCGACATCAGCCTGGAGTTCGACCACCTGGCAACCATCACCCCTATTCAGCTTGGTTTTGAAAAAGCGGTGACGTATATCCGCAAGAAGTTAGCCACCGAGCGTTGTGATGCCATCATTGCCGCGGGTTCCAACGGGGCGTATCTGAAAAGCCGTTTATCGATTCCGGTGATCCTGATTAAACCCAGCGGGTTTGACGTGCTACAGGCGCTGGCCAAAGCGGGAAAGCTCACCTCGTCGATTGGCGTCATTACCTATCAGGAAACCCTCCCCGCGCTGCTCGCTTTTCAAAAAACCTTCAATTTGCAGCTTGAACAACGCAGCTATATCACGGAAGAAGATGCCCGTGGGCAAATCAACGAACTGAAAGCCAGCGGCACGCAGGCGGTCGTCGGCGCGGGGTTGATTACCGACCTGGCTGAAGAAGCAGGCATGACCGGCATCTTTATCTATTCGGCGGCCACCGTGCGCCAGGCCTTTGTCGATGCGCTCGATATGACTCGTCTGACGCTGCGCAGAAACGGTCCGTACGTTTCCGGCGATACGCTGCGCACCCGCTATGCGCTGGGGGATATGCGCGGTCACTCGGCACAGATGGAACAGGTGCGGCACACCATTATGCTTTATGCCCGTTCACGTGCGCCGGTGCTGATTCAGGGCGAAACCGGCACGGGCAAAGAGCTGGCGGCGCAGGCAATTCATCGTGAGTTTTTCACCCGTCAGGAGAACCGGCGCGGTAAACCTTCGCCGCCGTTTGTTGCTGTCAACTGCGGGGCAATCACCGAATCATTACTGGAAGCGGAACTGTTCGGCTATGAGGATGGTGCCTTTACTGGCTCCCGTCGGGGAGGACGCGCGGGCCTGTTTGAAATCGCCCACGGCGGAACGCTGTTTCTTGATGAGATAGGCGAAATGCCGCTGCCGTTACAAACCCGACTGCTGCGCGTGCTGGAAGAAAAAGAGGTCACCCGTGTCGGTGGACATCAGCCGATTCCGGTCGATGTACGGGTGATTAGCGCCACCCACTGTCATCTGGAGCAGGAGATAAAACAGGGAGAATTTCGCACCGATCTGTTTTATCGCCTGAGTATTTTGCGCCTCACGCTACCGCCGCTACGCGAGCGATTGCCCGATATCCTGCCGCTGGCGGAAGGCTTTTTAAAACAGTCGCTGGCGGAACTGGAGGTGCCGTTTTCTGAACCTGTGCGCAAGGGGCTGGGTCTGAGTCAACCGACGTTACTGAATTATGGCTGGCCTGGGAATATCCGTGAACTGCGTAATATGATGGAGCGCCTGGCGCTGTTTTTAAGCGTCGAGCCGCAGCCGGAGCTGAACGTACAATTCCTGCAGCAGCTGTTACCGGAACTGGCCGTTGCTGCTGACGCGCCGCAGGTATCCTCATCGCTGACGCCGCAGCAGGTGCTGGCGCAATTCAATGGCGATAAAACCGCGGCTGCACGATATCTCGGGGTAAGTCGAACCACCTTCTGGCGCAGATTAAAAGAAAACCCGCCGATACAATGACCGGCGGGTATCGCGATTTTTACAGTAGCGTATTATTTTTTCTTGTAGATATTGGCTGTGCCATGGATTTTATTATCCGTTTGACCGGAGGTTAATACCACCACATCGGCCCCTTTCTCTTCTGCTTTCTTCAGCAGCTCTTCTTTAGCGTCTGAGACAGAAACTTCATTACTCGTTGAGATATCACCGATTTTTGTGTACTGCGACTCAACCTTTTCAAATTCAAGTTTTGTCATAAATTCCGCGGCATATGCGTTGGTCACGACAAAAGCTAATGCACCAATAAGTACTTTAATTCCAGTTTTCATAGACCAGCTCCAGGTTTTGTTATTACGCCATCATCGATCCCTGAACATTACATAACGCGATTCAAGGATGATTAATAACTAGTCCAGCCTGGATAAAAAATCCACATTCAGCAGGAATATATAGAGATTTTGCGGCGCAGAAAAAACCGGTCACCGGGTAGCAGCGCGTCAACCTGTTCAAAGTTTCAATAGCCAGTGTGAGTTGATCCTCAGAACAGGCAGCGCACTGAAATTATAGTGTTAACTTTATGAGAATCTGAGGAATTGTTGTCTATGGAACCTCTGCACGCCGTCGTACTCACCGTCAGCCTGTTTGTTTTAACTTTTTTTAACCCCGGCGCGAACCTGTTTGTGGTGGTGCAAACCAGCCTGGCGTCAGGGCGACGCGCGGGCGTGATAACCGGTCTGGGCGTCGCCTTAGGCGATGCGTTCTACTCCGGCCTCGGGCTCTTTGGCATGGCGACGCTTATCACTCAGTGTGAACAGATTTTTTCGTTGATTAAGATTGTCGGCGGCGCCTATCTGCTGTGGTTCGCCTGGAACAGCATCCGGCATCAGGCTACACCGCAAATGCCAACGCTACAGCAGCCGCTTTCCGCCCCCTGGTATGTGTTTTTCCGCCGTGGGTTATTAACGGATTTATCTAATCCGCAAACCGTGCTGTTTTTTATTAGTATCTTCTCGGTCACCTTAAGCGCAGACACGCCAACGTGGGCCAGGTTGATGGCCTGGGCCGGCATTGTGTTGTCTTCCGTTATCTGGCGTATTTTTCTCAGCCAGGCGTTTTCGTTGCCCGCCGTGCGCCGTGCGTATGGCCGAATCCAACGGGTTGCCAGCCGGGTGATTGGCGCCATTATTGGTGTCTTCGCGCTCAGGCTTATTTATGAAGGTATTAGCCATCGATAAGAGAGTTTAACTTGACCATCGTGAGGTAATTGTCCGTAATACCGCCTGAATTTTTAATCGCACGTTGAGTGGCAGTAAGATGGAACAGGTTGAACCGGTAAACGACACATTACTCCTTACAGAATGGCAGGCGCTGTTACGTCAAACATCACCTGAAGTTCACACGCTCCTGACATCGTTAAGCGATGAAGAGATCCGCCATTTAGTAACCGTTTTTTATGACTATATGCTCTCCCATGCGGAGAGCGCATTGTTCCTCAATACAGAACAGGTCAGTACCCGCCTCAGCGGCAGCATGTTTGACTGGCTGCTCAGCGTACTTGGCAGCGCCCACGAAGATCTCTCACAACTGCTGGCCAAACAGCGCAAAATTGGTGTGGTGCATGCCCGTATCGGCCTGCCCATCGATCTGGTAAACCGCGGCGCGCGCAAGCTGAAAGATGAGCTGTACAGGGTGTTAAAAACAAAGGCGGATTCCACTCCCGCCTTGCTGAGCGATGCTATCTGTTTCAGCAGTCTGGCAATGGATACTGCGCTGGAGGCCATGACGGTCTCCTATTCCCCCAGTTTTCAAAACTCTATGCACACGCAGGAGCAGTACCGTCTACAGACTATTTACGATGACGTTAACGTCGAGCGCGAGCGGCAAATCCGTTCGTTTACCGACTGGGAAAACCAGTTTATTTATAACATCGCCACCGGAATGCCTTTCGGTGAGATGGTGTTTCTGGCGAATTCTGACTTCGGTATGTGGTTATCACATAAGGGAAAACATATCCTCGGCAACAGCAATCTGCTGAATAAGATGGAATCACTGATTGCAGAGATCGACAGTCGTCTGACAACAACCCTGTCGCATCAGCATCAGCCGACAGAACCCGAGCGGATGAGCTTATTGCAGGATGTACGCCAGCTATCGGCAAAAATCCATTTCCTGCTCGCCTCAATGTTCGACGCGCTGGTTAAGCAGGAAAATGGTAAAGATTCGCTGACCCAGTTGCTTAATCGCCGCTTTATTCCGACCATCATGCGGCGCGAGATCTCGCTGGCGTTACATACGCGTAAGCCTTTTACCCTGGCGATGCTGGATATCGACTACTTCAAGCAAATTAACGATAACTTCGGGCATAATACTGGCGATCTGACGCTCAAAAACGTCGCGGCGGTCATTTACGATCATATCCGCAGCAGCGATTATGTGTTCCGCTACGGTGGCGAAGAATTTATGATTCTGCTCGTCGAGTCAGATGAAACACAGGCCAGTATTATTCTGGAAACGCTGCGTATGAAAATTGCCGAGATGCGCATGGCAGCCTCAGCGACAGAAACGTTTTCTATTACCGTCAGTATTGGTATTGCCGAATATGACTATCATCCCGACTATAAACAGTTGGTTGATAAAGCCGATCGCGCACTTTATCTGGCGAAAAGTAATGGCCGCGACCGCGTTGAGGTTTATCAGGAATAACCGTTGCCCTGCAGAGAAATAAATACCCCGTTCAGGGTATTTATCTGACCTGTGATAAATATCGGGCTGTTATTATTTTTCAGGCATATTGGCATGAAGAAAATAACAGCCGCGTAATAAGATGCAAATCAAATACACCAAATCTGAATAGCGCTAGCATATCCCGGTGATGACGCCTTCTGAATGCAGAAGGGGAAATATGAGGGATACTATAAAACCATGAACGGGAAGATGAGAACGCGCTGGCAGCGCCGCCCAGGCACGACCGGGGGTAAACTGCCGTGGAATGACTGGCGCAACGCCAGCAGCTGGCGAAAAGCCACCCAGTTTCTCCTGCTGGCTATCAATATTTATATTGGCGTGGCGTTCTGGTATTGGGTCCGCTATTTCGAAACCGCCGGCACCAGCGTTTATATTCCAAGGCCCGGCGGTATTGAGGGATGGCTGCCGATAGCGGGTTTGATGAATTTCCGCTATACGCTAGAGACCGGTTTTCTTCCGCCCATCCATGCCGCCTCTATGCTGCTGTTAGTTGCGTTTATCCTGATTAGCCTGTTGTTAAAAAAAGCCTTCTGTTCATGGTTATGCCCGGTGGGGACGCTTTCCGAACTGCTCGGTAATCTGGGGAGAAAATTATTCGGTCGTAACTTTACGCTACCGCGCTGGCTGGATATCCCGCTGCTCAGCCTGAAGTATCTGCTGCTGAGTTTCTTCTTGTATATCGCCCTGTCGATGCCCGCCCAGGGGATTCAGTACTTTCTGACGTCAGCCTATGGAATCATCATCGATGTGAAGATGCTCGATTTCTTTCGCCATATTGGCTCCGCCACGCTCATCTCCGTGGTCGTTATCAGCCTCCTGAGCCTGTTTATTCGCAATGCCTGGTGTCGTTATCTGTGTCCTTACGGCGCACTGCTTGGTCTGTTCTCGCTGTTCTCGCCGTTTAAAATCCGCCGCAACGCCGACAGTTGCATTGATTGCGGGAAATGCGCGAAAAATTGCCCATCGAAAATCCCGGTCGACAGACTGATTCAGGTGCGTACTGTGGAATGCACTGGCTGCATGACCTGTGTTGAATCCTGCCCGGTGGCTTCAACATTGAGCTTTTCCCTGCAGACACCGCCGGGTGCAAAAGGCAGCGGTAAAGCGTTATGGCGACAAACGGCACTGTCGGGTATTGCCATGACAATACTGGTGCTGGGGATTCTGTTTGCCACCATTGGTTACGCGGTTTATGCCAACGTCTGGGATACGCCGGTGCCGGATCACCTGTATTTCCAGTTGATCCCGAAAGCAAAAATGATCGGCCATTAATTCTTTACCAGTATGTTCAAAACCCCTGCCAATTCTGGCAGGGTTTCCTGCCTGTAACGCCATTTTAAGACTATTGCACTTGTGTCATCGTGCCCCCGTTTATACAACCTTAAATATCACCCGTAATCATTTTTTTATTATGTTATGGGCGACTGGGACCACAATAATGAACGGGATAACATCATGACTAAAATAAAACTGGCGCTGCTTTTACCTCTGTTTCTGGCGGGTTGTACGGTAAGCGATGGAGAATTAAGAAACGCTTACGCTCAGCGTTATCAGCAGCCCGCCGCTTATGTCGATATCTATAAACAGAAAATAGCAGGCATGGATATTAATGCGCTGGCCCAATATGCCGCAGCAGAAGATAAGAAAAAAATGCGTGGGCAGCCAAGACTTAAAATCGACGAATTCATTACCATTGAAAATGTGCAGGCGAAAGGAAATCGGGTGGTCTACGATTACTCGCTGTCCGAGAGCTGGCTGGCGCTGTCCGCAGATAAACAGCGTGAAAAGCAGACCAATATGAATAAAGACCTGATCTACCGTACCTGCTCGCTGGAAACGGTACGTCTGGCGCAGGCGAAAGGGTTGGAAGAAGAGCATAACTATTACAGCCAGTACCCAGACAAAGTCGCCTTTACCCTGAGAACCAGCGCGCAGATTTGTATGCAAAACGGTTTTACACAATAACCGCAATCCCCCAGCCTGATGGCGCTGCGCTTATCAGGCCTACAATTTGCACGCAACTGTAGGCTTGATAAGGCGCCAGCGCCGCCATCCGGTTAAAAAACGATACTCAGAACTTCCATGAAACGCTGCCGACAATGCTGCGCTCGGCGCCGAAGTAGCAGTATGAGAGCGAATTACAAGCCGCAACGTAGCGCTTGTCAGTCAGGTTGTTGACGTTCAACTGAGCGCTCAACCCTTTAATACCGATATTCGTTAAGTCGTAGCCAATTGCCATATCCACCAGCGTGTAGGACGGCAGAGTGTGAGTATTCAGGCGATCGCTGGCAATACCGTTGACATAACGCACGCCTGAGCCCAGCGTCAGGCCATCCAGCGGACCGCTTTTCACATCGTAGCTCAGCCAGGTACTGGCCTGGTTACGCGGTGCGTACACTGCGCGCTTACCCTGCTCTTCCGGGCTGCTTTTCTTATAGCGAATGTCGGTATAGGTATACGCCGCCTGCAGACGGAAGCTCTCCGTCAGTTGGCTAATGGCCTCCAGCTCCACCCCTTCAGACTCAATTTCCCCAATCGAGCGGTACGGATCGGTCGGCTCTTCTTTGGTGGCAATATTCGTCTGATTGATACGGAATACCGACGCGCTAAACTGACTGTTGAGTCCTTCCGGCTCATATTTCAGCCCGGCTTCCCACTGCTTGCCTTTCATCGGATCCAGCAGATTGCCGTTCTCATCGGCAAAGCTGGTTGGCGTAAAGGCGGTGGAATAACTCACATACGGCGCAAAGCCGTTATCGAACAAATAGAGCAGCGCAGCACGGGTGCTGAAGTTGTTTTTGTCCAGATCGCTACGGGTATCGTTGATCTTATCAATGTTAGAAACGCTGACCTGATCGTAGCGACCGCCGAGCGTAATACGCCAGCGATCCCATGACATCTGATCCTGCAAATAGTAGCCTGTCTGGCGCAGCTTGTGCTTCTCACGCGCATACATGTTGATGTAATCAGGCTGCGCGCCGTATACCGGGTTAAAGGCGTCAATCGGCGGGAATGCACCGTAGTAACCGGTGGTATTGTTGCTGCGATCCTGATAGTCGATCCCCACCAGCACACGGTGGTTGACCTGCCAGGTATCAAAGCTGCCGTCGAGTTGGTTATCCAGCGTAATCGCTGACATTTTTTCATCGGAGCCGGAGTAGCCGCGGTTAAGCTCGGTTTCATTCAGCCAGCCCGCCGCATACACCTGATTCAGCTCAACGTCGGTATGCAGGTAGCGCAGTTTTTGCCGCACCGACCAGCCGTTATCAAACAGGTGCTCAACGTTGTAGCCCACCATGTTTTCACGGCGATCGTATTTGTCGTAATCATCCTCGCCTTCGTAAAAGGTGTTGGAGATCTTTTGCCCGTAATGTGGAACCACGGTGCCGTCATACGGCAGACCGGAGTGGCTTCCGCCTTCCGGGTCACGGTGCAGATAAGCCATCAGATCCAGACGCGTCTGGTCGGTGATGCGCCAGGTCAGGCTGGGCATCAGCGCATAACGTTCTTCCTTCAATGGACCAAACTGCGAGTCTGCGTAACGCGTCATTCCACTCAGTCGTGCCGCCACGCGATCGTTATCATCCAGCGCCCCGGTGACGTCAAACGCCGCGCCGCGCTGGTTATTGTTGCCAGCAAACAGTTTCACTTCTCCGCCAGCATCAAACGACGGCTTACGTGATGTCAGCGCGACAATACCGCCCGGAGAAGAACGGCCATACAGTACGGAAGCCGGGCCGCGTACCACTTCTATATCTTCGAGGAACCACGGATCAACCACCAGCGAGCTGTGTGAGTTGGTGTCCCCCATCATCTTCAGGCCATCGAGATAGACGTTGTCCAGGCTACCATCCGAGAAACCACGCAGCACAATATAGTCAAAGCGGTTGGAGGCACCAATCTGATTGCTGTACACCCCCGGCGTATAGCTTACGGCCTGGCGCACGCTGGTGGCGCCCTGCTCTTCAAACTGTTCACGGGTAATGATCGATACCGACTGAGGCGTTTCAAGATCCGGCGTGGCGAGCTTCGTGGCCCCGCTTTGCATTTGCGAGGTGACAACCACCGTATCGTTTTTTGTTGTTTCCTGCGCCAGCAGAGGAAAAGCCACGCTACCGGTCACCCATCCCACCAATAGCGCCAACCGAGTCTTCGCGAACATGAATATCTCCAAAGGCATGTCTAATTGTAAGTGAGAATTATTACCTTTTTGCTAACGGAGATAGCTATGCAGGATGCCAGGTTGCCTATGCGCAGTGCCAAATTGTCGGGAAGGCACGTGCGCAAAACGTAAAAATGGATTAGCAAAGTTTGAGCACATCGCCAGGCGAAAAGCCGTAACGACGCCGAAATGCGGTGGAGAAGTTGGTAGCATGTTGATAACCCGACATCCAGGCCGCCTGCTGTACGCTGTATCCTTCCAGTAAATAGCCGCGCGCGCGTTCCAGACGGCAATCACGCAGGTAGTCAAAGACGGAACAGCCATAGGCCGCACGGAACTTGCTGCGCAGGCTGCTGGGGCTCATCGCCGCGCGTTGGGCCAGGGCATTGAGGGTGTAGTCATTCTCGGGACTCTGCTCCAGAAGACGACGAACGACCTCCAGCCGCTGCTGTTCACCGCTTGCCGCAAGCCGCTTGCCACTCTCAACCTGACACACGCTGAGGCCATGGCCGAACAGTTGTAATATCAGCCCTTCCAGCATCAGTTGGCGAGAAACATGACCGATCGTGCTCCGCTGCGCATACTGCAGGCCGCTGAGTAAAAATCCCGGCACCTGCCAGATAAGCGTCGGCGTTTCGCATCTTTCCCACTCACGCATCAACGATTCGAGCAACCCCGTGCGCCACGCGCCGTCGGGATACAGACCGAGCGATAACGTGCGCAGTTTGCAGTCAGCATGATGGCGGGCACGCATCGTCTGATGCTCGCTCAGGCGTGAGCTAAACGCCATCCCGGAACGCACCACATGCTCCTGCCCGTTGAGCGTCAGGATGACGCAGCCTTCCAGAACCACCAGCATATACAGAGGACTGCTGTGGCGGGAGGTGGTTTCGTAGGGTTGTAGCACCTGCACATCAGAGTGCGTGACACACATCCCGCAGGGGAGAGTCATCTCCTCAACCTCCCCCTGCAGAACGGGGCTGCAAGACGACAAATCCGGCTTTTGCGCCAGCAGGGGAAAGCGGTAATCGATCCCGTAACGCTCACCAAAATCCATAAACTCGCTGACGGAGAAGGTGCGGGCTACGCGTCTGGACGTATTCAGGGCGGTGGTGTTGTTCATGCTGTCTTCTGCACAGGAAATGGGATTAACGGTTGATAACTGAAGCAACATTACCATTACCTGTACAACACAACAATAATAATGAGAATTATTATCAACATGACGTATGCGATTTCAAATCGCGCTGGAGAACGTCATTCCCGATATTTTTCTCGCGCAGCTCATCAGGCAACATTGACACCTGATGAACTGCGGTCTGTGAGCCGTGTGCAGCTCAACCTTTCTCACTGTCATAAACGGGCACGTCAAACGCACCACGATACCCGCCGAGTTTGTACTCTACTTATTATGCTGAATTTCAGGCTGGTTTTCTTCCACCTGGAACACCGCCACAGCCTGGGATAGCATTGCCGACTGCTCTTCCACACTGCCTGTCGTGGCGGCAATCTCCTCAACCAGCGAGGCGTTTTGCTGAGTCACTTGCTCCATTTGCGTTACCGCAACCCGGATCTGTTCGATGCCGCGACTCTGTTCCCCTGAGGCTCCAGAGATATCTTCCATTAAGACATTAATGTTGCGTATTGCCTTCGCAATATCCGCCATCATGGCGCCACTGTTTTCGGCTATCTCTACCCCTTCCTTAACGCTAATTGCCGCTTTGGCAACCAGTTCACTGATTTCTTTCGCCGAGGAGGCGCTGCGCTGAGCAAGCGTTCGGACTTCACTCGCCACAACGGCAAACCCACGCCCGGACTCACCAGCGCGTGCGGCTTCCACCGCCGCGTTTAATGCCAGGATATTGGTTTGAAAAGCAATACTATCAATAACATTGGATATTTCGTTCACGCCTTGCGCATTACGGCTGATCAGGTGAATTTTCTCAACCATATCACTCATTAAACGCTCGCCACGCAATGCCATTTCCGTGCTTTCGCTGGTCATGACGGATGCCTGATGTGACTTATCAGTATTATTTTTTGTTGTGACTGAAATCTGCTCCATACTGGCCGCCGTTTCAACGACTGCCGCAGCCTGCTGTTCCGTTCTGGTTGATAAATCGGAATTACCGGAAGCAATTTCCTGCATACCGATATTAATAGACTCAACGCCATCGCGAATAGTGCTGACAGTCTCCCGCAGGCCTTTTTGCATATTATGCAAATTTAAGCACAGTACGCCGATTTCATTGTTACCCGACACCTTAACAGGATGGCTGAGATCGCCTTTACCAATCCGCGCAAAATGCTCAGAAACGATTTTTAAAGGCTGAATGATGGTCCGGTTCAACCAGAAATTACAGATAAAGAAGATAAGTACCGTAATGACCAGGATCACGGATACTTTCAGGATCGAGGTATTAAACTGAACGTGTGTTTGTGCAACGATCTTCTCACCAATCAGCATTGTTGATTTGTAATAATTCGTCACTTCGTTATCGAAATTTTTGCGAGCCGCGAGCAGTTCCGCATTAGCATTTTCTTGCGCATTAATAATACTGTTGCTGGAAAGCGTCTGATTTAATGTATCAATAGACTTTTGCTCAGCATTCATTTGTTGCTCAAAAGCCGTTCTGATGACTTTACCGATTTGCGGATCGTCAGCCGTCAATCCAGGAATACCCCAGAAAATATCGAACTGTTTTCTGGCATACGCCATCTGATCTTGCATTTGATTCACTGTCTGTCGGGCATCGGTCGCATTATGTTGTTGAATATTATCACGAACGCTTCTGACTTTATAAACAGCCTCAACGACCTTATGCAGGGTATCCTGCTCCTTAATGATGTTATGTAGTAATAACGTATTTTTTTGATTTCCTTTGAGATCAACTAACTCAAATCCATTGGAAAAGAACTGCATGAAGGTAAATAACAACAGCAATAATAACAGGCTGGTTTTAATTCTCATATTCTTTAACATTTAAACATCTCCATAACAATAAAAATCCTCTACGACTTAATTGTTATCGACACATCACGCAATACCTTAACCTGTAAAATGGTTAATTATTAGAAAGTTTCCGCATTCATTCTTAGGTAATAAATTAATTACTCAGGGGGACATACTGCGATAAACAGCAGCCCTGTAATATTGGCAAAAATAAGGCCAAAACTATTCAACATTAATATTATTTATGGATATAAACGGTAATGTCTTTCTGACTATCGACAGGCACCCGCACCCAGGACAACGAATCGACGGTGATCGGTGCCATTTCATTTTCTAAACGTAACAACGGCGTGCTGGCGTCTGGCACACCTGTACTTTCAGTTATCTCGAGAACGCCCCGAAAAGAAATGGACACACTGTCTGGAATATCAGACAACCTTATCCATTCGTTGGCAATCACTAACTTTCGAGTAAACATTCGCTGTCCTTGGCGCGTGGTTTCTATCCGATAAATTTACAAGTTGATCAATCTATTCTTTGCATTAACAGCACATTGTCCACATCGTCAGTTAAGCATTACTTACCAGAAGAAAATGGAAGTGATAAAACTCATTTGAAACGTGTTTTACAAATTCAGCCGGAAGGTTATGTTTAATGAACGTTAACTTTGCAAACTCAACATCGCCATATACCCGGATACAGAAGGGTTTGACAATCTCACCCTGCACGCCAAAACACGCCTGCAGCCGAGTGTCATCCATAAAAATAAAATTACCTTCTCTTACCTTAATCTTTTCATGCAGATCTCGCCATTTCTCTGGCGTAAGCAGAAAGCTTTCCCAGCCATTATTTCTCAACACCTCAATCGTATGAGTAAACTTAAAATAGTCGTTTTGCATCGATACATCGCCACTCGAAGTCGAGTATAGATATTCTATTTTAAATTTAAGTTGTGCATTGAGGCTTTTTTTCTTGCCTTCATCAATTAACCATTGAAGTTCATTGACTACGTTCCTTGAGAAGAGTTTTCTTTTTTTAGCGATGGCCAGCCATTGCATAATAAAAAGATGCTCTGACATTTTAGAATGAATCTTACGGTCCCGTATTGCGATACCAATTGCTACCAATGCACTCCAGGTAAACGCTTCCAGGTCATCCTGATAATGGTGTCGTAACGTACTAACTTTTCCTGAATCCCTTACCACTTAAACCTGCCCAAATAAATCATTATTACATGTAAATCTTGCATTATTTCATTTTAAAAAATACTACAACTAAAAACATCAAAATATGATCCAGATTAATTAATCCCTATGTAATAAAATTGCAAACTTAACACATCACTCTTATTAATCATTGATGCCCAGATGGCTCAGCGATAAATAATAAGAATTATACGATAAAGATAAAAACTAATAATACTCACAGGTTATCAATTCCA
The DNA here is from genome assembly GCF_013784065.1 of Citrobacter sp. RHBSTW-00599. Taxonomy (NCBI): domain Bacteria; kingdom Pseudomonadati; phylum Pseudomonadota; class Gammaproteobacteria; order Enterobacterales; family Enterobacteriaceae; genus Citrobacter; species Citrobacter sp. RHBSTW-00599. The sequence goes on from NZ_CP056717.1 coordinate 3,983,186, forward strand.
CCTACTGTTAAAAATATGATCATCATAAAACTTCAAAAATTGCTGATTAGAAGAAATATCCTGATAGTTTTGACCAGGCACACCAGACAAACACCCATTTCAACGCTAAACAGCCATTAAACATCCTAATGAAATCGCATTTTATCCTCCGCTGAGCGACAGACAGCCTCACAGCAGCAGGCCAGGCTTTTTATACAGGTATCAGTAATATTAACGCTTTTAAATTTCGCCTAATTCAAAAAGCCAACATCCGGATTCAATGAACCGGAGGTTGGCTTGTCGCTGGTACGGTTAATAGAAAATACCGATGATCAGGGTGTGAGTAACGAACCCCACAATCAGCGGTACGGCGGTACGCTTCACCACATCGAATGGGGTTATTTTCGCTCCGCTGGAAACGGCAATCACGACACCGGATACCGGTGAAATGGCCCGTCCCATATGCGATGCCTGCTGCATCGGCAGGATCATGGCAACGGCGTTAGCGCCCATACTGGCGGCAATTTGCGGGATGAGCTCAACGAAGGCGAGGAATGGCGCATTCCCCGACCCCATAATGATCGCCGCGGCCAGCGTCACCAGCGCAAATACAACCGCCATGGCAAACGGCGGTAATCCCACGTGTTCGGCCATCAGAATGAGCTGATCGATCGCACCGATGACTTTAATTCCGTGAGCAAAAACCCCTGCCGCAACCAACAGTCCAACCACACCGGTAAACGCAGTGCCCATTCCTTTCAGGAAATGGCTGAAACCTTCGCAGACCGACTTTAAATCACGCACCCGCAGCCATTCAATCAGCATACAGATGGTCATTGAAATGAGGACAATGGTGATAATATTCAGGTTGATACCCCTGACGAACATTTCGGATGACCCTACTGCCATCAGTATCGGAAGCATGGGGAGCAGCGCGTAAAAAGCCGGGGATTTTCCTGAATCAGTCACTTCTGCGCTACCGATTTCCCGCGGTAACGTCCCTGCTTTACGGTCGCAATGCCGCTGCCAGAAAAAATGGCACACGCCGACAACCAGAACCGTTGCCAGCGCGGCGGGTCCCTGGTGGTAAACAACATATTCCACTACATCCATATTCACTGCTTTAGAGCCCCTGATAGCATCGATTGCCGTCGGGGTGTAAGCCACGCCAAGCGAAGTAGCAATGACCCCGGCAGCCGAGGCCGCTGAGAGCCCTAACCCCAGCATAATGGGGAACATCGTCCCCATCAGCAACACGGCAAGCCCGGTTGCAGAAGGAATGGCCAACTGCAGGAGGCTGGCGAGCAGGTAGGAGAAAAAGAGGAGCACATAGGGTGAACGCAGCGCCCGTAAGGGTTTCGTTACTACCCGCACGACCGCCTCATTTGCGCCGATATGATCCATGTAATGCGCAAATCCCATTAACGCCATGATCATCAGGCCGAGATCGGCGGCGCGCGTGCTGAAGAGATCGCGCATTACCTCGAAAGGATCGAGAAAGGAAATTCCCGTACTGGCAACCCCCTTCGGTAATACGGACCCCCATCCGGTTAACGCGGTGCAAATCATCAAGACTAAGCCCGCAATGAAGAGCACCGGTTCAGCGCGGTAACCTTTCAGAATCAGACGCGCGACCACCACGATCACCAGAAGTGCGATTAACACCTGAATCATGACTGAGCTCTCCGCTGCGCGAACTCAGTATAAGTTTCCTCAATCACCGCCACCACCACATCACTGGCGGCCCGCAGAGAACGCACCGGCAGATACTCATAAATTGAATGGAAGTTATGAGCACCGGTAAAAATATTCGGGCACGGCAATCCTTTCTGCGACAGTACCGCGCCATCATACCCGCCACGCATGGCGACAGGTGCGGGCGTTATGCCGCATTTCTGATACGCGCGGAATGCAATATCAATCGGGTAGTGAGCATCCCCCTGCAAACTGTTCAACACATTCGCGTAGCGATCGGCTAAATGACAGACCACGCTGTTTTCCCCCCACAGGGCACAGGTGCTGACGGCAAGCTGGCGAATAAACGCCATACGCGCCTTATAACCTTCTTCACTGAAATCGCGGATATCCAGCTTAAGTACCGTGCGGGCACTGTTACCCTGTAGCTGTTTTACCCAGTAATACCCTTCGCGCCCTTCCGTATATTCAGGCGCTTCTCCCCCTGGGAGCATGGCAATAAACTTATGCGCCATCAGCAGCGAATTCTTTAACTTACCTTTGGCCGACATCGGGTGTGCGGACTGGCCGGTAAAGATGATTTCCGCATCGCCCGCATTCCAGTTCTCGTAAACAAACTCACCGATACCGCAGCAATCCAGGGTATAGCCAAAATCAGCACCAAACGCGGCAACATCAAAGGCTTTTGCGCCACGCAAGCCCTGTTCCTCATCCGGGACAAAACCCACTTTTACCGGCCCATGTTTTATTTCCGGGTGTGCGACCAGATACTCAAGAGCATTCATAATCGCGGCGATGGCTGCTTTATCATCAGCGCCCAACAGACTGGTCCCGTCGGTCACCAGTAGGTCATCACCGATATAATTTTTCAGTTCCGGAAATTCACTTTCGCGCAGGTAAATATTCAGCTCTTTGTTCAGGCATAAATCCCCGCCGTGATAATGCAGGCGTTGTGCTTTGGTGTCTGCGGTCTGTTCCGCACTGGTATCCAGATGACCAAAAAAAGAGACCACTGGGATCGTGTCATCGGTATTTGCAGGTAAGGTTGCCGTCACTATAGCGGTATCCCTGACCTCAATGTTTTCCATTCCTAATGCTTCAAGTTCTGCTGCAAGCAGTTTTGCCAGTTCCATTTGACCAGGAGAAGAAGGCATTATCCCATTAGCGCCGTTTTCCCTTGATGTCGTGGTATTGATTTTCGTGTAGTTAATAAAGCGTTCAACAATATCCATTCCAGGAGATCCTTTAATGTATCATTTATGAGGTACTGCGAGAGGTGTTCTGCATGCAGCGTGGAGTAAATAATCTGAGAACCAAATAAAATCAGCGCTCATCCCAGAACGCTGATTTTATGGGCATTACGACAACGATTTATATAAAGGAAGATAAAAAGGCCAGTGATTATATCTGCGATTAAAAAACTCCTTTCTGATTGATAAAATCATATTCCCTGTCTGTTTTTACTGCTATTTCCCATGGTGTTAAGCTAACAGAAGTCATAAACGGCATCCCTATACCTATGAGATAATAGAAATCATTTAGATTCCTGTACTCTGTACTGGCATAAGACATACCATCGCTATATTTTTTTAATGAACGAATACTGTATCAGCAACATGCAACCGTTTGCACCTCTCTACAAATAGCCACTTCGCGCACTAAAATCCGTGAACAAAATCACAATTACCTCAAAAGCAAAAAACTTCTATCGCGCTGAAAAAAAGGCAGTTATAAGGAAAGCTATATAATACCCACATAAACATAGCCAGAATTATACTATTCACTATGAAATAGATTCAGGCTGATACTATTTCAATATTGCCGTAGGGGTCAGTAGAGCTAAATCGTCGTAACCAATAATGTGAACATCAATAACGATAATATTAAAATTTCTATTTATGACGATAAGCTAAATAATATACAGGCAAAAAAAACCTCTCCCCCGAGAAGAGATTCAGGGCAGAGGTAATACGGGTGTTAAGGACATACTTATAGTTTTAATGATAACAGAAGCGCTTCTTGCAGGACCGAGTATACACACTTAGCCACGTTAAGAAAATTCTTAAAAACATTAAATTGCAAATTTCATTTAAAACCACAATTATGATAAAGGAGCATTTATCAAAGAATAAAATTAACCAGTAAAAAGAGTAAATCATACTAATCAATGAGGTGATAAAAAAAGAATAGCAATGCTGTATGGCTACCGATAGCGTTTCTGGCGACGCTGAAACATTAAATTAATTTAATGAATAAATGCGATTTACATAACGAGAATTAAAAAGTCATTAAATAAAAGAAATACAATTTTTCGTTACAGATCACACTTCCACTACAAGGAAGTTCCTCTACTGTTTCTTGCAGGTATGATTCAGCATGTAAATACCTTTCAACTCAACCCGAGGCTTTGATGCTGGAGAATGTAATCATCTGATAATCAGCTTCCCGACCTTTTCAGGCCGGACTGGTTATCAATGCGCCGAATTCGAATGCGGACACCGCTGTGTGTTTGCACGTTTTGCACATGATGATTAAACAGGTTTTCCAGTATGAATTTATCCCGTCAGGAACAACGTACCTTACACGTTCTCGCCAAAGGTGGCCGTATTGCTCACGTCCGCGATGCCTCTGGCCGCGTCACTTCCGTCGAATGCTATAGCCGTGAAGGGTTGCTGCTCTGCGACTGCACGCTCGAGGTGTTCAAAAAGCTCAGAACCAAGAAACTGATCAAATCCGTCAATGGTCAGCCCTACCGTATTAATACGACCGGCCTGAACAACGTTCGCGCCCAACTTGATAATCGCTAAAGGAGAGAGAGAGATGGATATCCCGAAGATTTTTACCATCAGCGAAAGCGCACATCGCATTCATAATCCGTTCACCGCAAAGAAATACGCCACGTTAGGCCAGGTTTTACGGATGGCACCGGGAACACGCATTCTGGACCTCGGCAGCGGTTCGGGTGAGATGTTGTGCACCTGGGCACGCGATCACGGTATTTCCGGCGTGGGTATCGATATGAGCCGGCTGTTCAGTGAGCAAGCCACCCTGCGGGCCAAAGAGTTGGGTGTCAATGAGCACGTGCGTTTTATTCATGCCGATGCAACAGGTTATATCGCCGAAGAAAAATTCGATATTGCCGCCTGCGTTGGTGCGACCTGGATTGCCGGCGGCGTCGCTGGAACGGTCAGACAACTGGAACAAAGTCTCAAACCAGGCGGAATTATGCTCATCGGCGAACCTTACTGGCGTCAGACGCCTGCAACGGAGAGCATCGCCCAGGCTTGCGGCGCGACTTCGGTGACCGATTTTCTTTCTCTGCCAGAGCTCGTTTCATCTTTCGACCTGCTCGGTTATGACGTGGTTGAAATGGTGCTGGCTGACCAAGAGGGTTGGGACAGATACGAGGCGGCAAAATGGCTGACGATGCGCCGTTGGCTGGAGGCAAATCCGGACGATGAATTTGCCCCGGAAGTCAGAGAGCAACTGAGGAGTTCACCAACACGCCACGTAGCCTTCACCCGGGAGTACATTGGTTGGGGCGTATTCGCACTCATACAGAGGTAATATCTACAGTCGGTATAACCAGGCAGGTTATACCGACTTTTTTCATCGCTTACTTCATTAATACTTCAACAAATTTAGCCAGCCATTGCGGATGCGCGGGCCATGCAGGCGCGGTAATCAGATTGCCATCCACGTGGGCTTGATCAATGCCGATATCTGCGTAATGCCCGCCGCTCAGACGAACTTCTGGCGCACAGGCCGGATAGGCGCTACAGGTCCGGTTTTCTAACACCCCCGCCGCCGCTAACAGCTGAGGTCCATGACAGACCGCGGCGATAGGCTTACCGGCAGCGTTGAAATCTTGCACCAGCTTAATGACATCCGGATTCAGCCGGAGATATTCCGGAGCACGTCCGCCGGGGATCAGCAGCGCGTCGTAATCGGTGGCCCGCGCCTCGGCAAAATTTGCATTCAGCGTAAAACGATGGCCCGGTTTTTCACTGTAGGTCTGCGCCCCATCAAAATCATGAATAGCGGTTTGAACGTAGTCCCCCTGACTTTTATCCGGACAGACGGCATCAACACGATGGCCCAGCATCTGCAATGCCTGAAAAGGCACCATCGTTTCATAATCTTCGACATAATCGCCGACCAGCATCAGTATCTTCTTCATTCACATCCCCCGCTCACGGTTATTAATGATGAGAAATAACGGCCATCTTTACTATAGCCCACGCATTTCACGACATTAATAAATACCGCAGGACACGCCGTCACCGGACGTCTGAAGGTGGTTGCCCCTGACGGCGTGCCCTGTTGTTAATACCTGAAGTTTCTGTCACTCCCAGGCCTGCTCAGATTTCGCGGCGTCAAACTGCGGCGGCGGCTTACGGAAACGTCCGGTCAGGTAGGCGAGATACACCAACCCCACGCCAGCCCATACCAGTCCCAGCGTCAGCGATGTCACCTCCAGGTTCACCCACAGTACGGCAACGGTGGCGGCGCCGACCATTGGCAATACCAGGTAGTGCAACTTTTCCTGCCAGGTATGCTTACGTCCTTCACGACGCCAGAAGTGGTTAAACACGGACAAATTAACGAACGTAAAGGCCACCAGTGCGCCAAAGTTAATCAACGCCGTGGCGGTTACCAGGTCAAAAAACAGGGCCGAGAGTGCCACAATCCCGACCATAATGACGTTCAGCGCGGGTGTACGCCATTTCGGATGGACATAGCCGAAGTACTTCTCCGGGAAGACGTTATCGCGGCCCATCACGTACAGCAGACGCGAAACGCTGGCATGGGACGCCAGACCTGACGCCAGCGTATTCACAAAGGTCGTACACAAGAAAATAGACTGGAACAGTTTGCCGCCGACGTACAGCGCAATCTCCGGCAGCGCCGCGTCCGGGTCTTTAAATCGGCTAATATCCGGAAAGAACAGCTGCATAAAGAACGAGGCAGCAATGAAGATCAGTCCGCCGTAAAGCGCGGTAAGGAAAATAGCTTTTGGAATGGTACGCGCGGCATCCGGTGTCTCTTCAGAGAGCGTGGTTACCGCATCAAAACCGAGAAACGAGAAGCAGACGATGGTCGCCCCGGTGATAATCGGGATCAAATGCGCATTCTGGCTGATAAACGGTTGTAGCGACCAGACGGTCCCAACCCCTTCGCCTTTGTGCAGCCCCTGCACCACGAGAACAATGAACACCACGATTATCGCGACCTGCACCAGTACAAACAGCGCATTGAAGTTCGCCACCAGATTAACGCTTTTCAAATTGGCCGCGGTGAGGATCGCTACAAACATCACTACCCAAATCCATGGCGCAACGCCCGGGAACAGCGCGGAAAGGTAAATTTTCGCCAGCAGGACGTTAATCATCGGCAGGAACAGGTAATCAAGCAGTGACGACCAGCCGACCATAAACCCCACATGCGGGTTGATCGCTTTTTGCGCATAGGTGTAGGCCGAACCGGCTTGTGGAAACTGGCGTACCAGCTTTCCGTAACTGATGGCAGTAAACAGCACGCCCGCCAGGGCCAGCAGATAGGAGGCCGGAACATGGCCATTGCTGATTCCCGAAACAATACCAAAGGTGTCAAATACCGTCATCGGTGTGAGATAGGCCAGCCCCATCACCACCACCTGCCACAGCTTGAGGGATTTACGCAACTGTGCTTTGCCCGGCTGGGCCGCGAGATCCACAGAAGAATTAGTCGACATAGCTTTCCTCCCCGCCACGGGCCCAGATCTGCGTTCGAAACGTGGGTACAGCAGACCTGGGTCGTGTCGGGGTGGAAAGCCAAAAGAAAGGCGTCAATGTTGCACGGCACAGATGCGGTCCGTACTTACTGCGGGAGCCATGGATGCTCACGCGGGGCGGGTTTTTAAACATTGGCATCATCACATTTCCTCGTCACAAACTCTGTCGGTTATCTGAAGACCCGTTGTCGCAAGCCGCTCCATTACGCGACATCCGGGAAATGGCAGGTGATCCTGCAATATTGACGGGCTGGCTCCGCTCAGACCGCATGATGCGACTTCTTTTTTTCAATGACTAAACAATGCGTACAGGCCCGACAAACATTACGCCGCCGGGCCACTTTCCTGTCAGGCGTTTTTCAGCATCCACTCAATTTCAGTGTCGGTAATCAGGCGTTCAAACTGGATCAGTTCATCGTGTTTACAGGCGTGATACACATGGCTAAAACGCTCCCCGAGCAACTCACGCAGACTGTCATTTTGCATGAACTCCCACAGCGCATCGCTCTGGCGGATCGGGAACGGTAGCCCTTCCTGCTCCAGGCCGTTGCCTTCCACCTCTTCCTGCAACGGCAGCTCGTTATCCAGACCATGCAGGATCCCCGCCAGAATGGTCGACATCACCAGATACGGGTTGGCGTCAGCCCCCGCCACGCGATATTCAACCCGATGGTTATCACGATCGCCGCAGGGAATGCGCAGCGCCACCGTACGGTTGTTGTGCCCCCAGGAAGCCTGGGTCGGAACATACATCCCCGGCTGGAAGCGGCGATAAGAGTTCACATTCGGCGCCAGCAGCGCCATTGACGCGGGCATCAGATCAATCATCCCGGCAAGCGCACGCTTAAGTAACGCGGAATCATCGCCATTCGCATCGGCCAACACGTTCTCGCCTTTATTATTCATAATGCTGATGTGGATATGCATTCCGCTACCGGCATGCTCCTCATAAGGTTTTGCCATAAACGTGGCATGCATCTTATGTTTCTCCGCCACCAGCCGTACCAGGCGTTTCAGCGCCAGCGCGTCGTCGCAGGCGTCGAGTACGTTATCGGTATGGTAGAGGTTGATTTCAAACTGCCCAGGGGAGGCTTCAGCCACCGCGCCGTCAGCCGGGATCAGCTGCAAACGGGCCAGTTCATCGATATCGTTCAGCACATCAGCAAAGTGGTTCAGGTTATCAACCGAGTAAACCTGACTTTGCGTATTCCGATCGTCCGTTCCCGGCGCGCACGGCGGCTGCAGATAACCTTCGGGATCGCGCTTACGATCGAGTAAATAGAACTCCAGCTCTACCGCTACGACGGGGAACAGACCGCGCTGGCGAAGTTTCTGCCAGAGTCGGTTAAGTACGTTCCGCGGCTCAACGTCAAAGGGAGCGCCATCTTCATCCAGCATCGTCAGCATCATCTGCGCAATACATTCCGGATCGGCGGCCGAAGGCGTTAACGTGCCAGGCACCGGGACACAGGTCCGATCCGGTTCGCCAAGCTCCTGGCCTAATCCCGCCTCTTCGACCACATTGCCAAGAATATCCATCGCGAAAACGGATGCCGGGAAATAGCAGCCTTTCTCTAACTTGTGTAATCCCGCAACGGGAATGCGTTTACCACGAAAGCAACCATTCAGGTCGGTTAACAGCACATCCACGAACTGCGTGTTGGGATAGCGCTCCAGATACTGCTTAACTTCACGCGCAAACGCGCTACTTCGTCTCTCTTCAGAATGCTGAACAAAATTCTCAACTTCTACGATATTGGTTTCCATGATTCACCGCCGTTGGCCTGTAAGCTGTTCTGTGATTTGACTGTTAAATATAATGTCCACTCTTCGACTCTGGATGCAAACAAATTGTTTGTCAAATGTTAAATTAAGTTTGCTAGAAGGTTATTCCACTGCTAGATTGAGAAAATAATGAACGGAATGGCATAACAAGGAACCGTTTGGCAATAATTTATTCCAAAACGTGAGGTCGATCATGGGCAATATATTTGACAAGCCAGTTATTGGTGTAGTGATGTGTAGGAACAGGCTTAAGGGTCACGAGACCCAGACTCTGCAAGAAAAGTACCTGAATGCAGTATTGAACGCCGGTGGATTACCGATAGCGATTCCCCATGCGCTTGCGGAACCCGAATTACTGAACGCGCTGTTACCGAAACTGGATGGTATCTTCCTGCCAGGAAGCCCAAGCAATGTGCAGCCGCACCTTTATGGTGAAAATGGCGATGAGTCTGACGCCGATCCCGGGCGTGATCTTCTGAGCATGGCGCTAATTACCGCCGGGCTCGAAAGGCGCATTCCCATTTTCGCCATCTGCCGGGGCTTACAGGAATTAGTTGTCGCCACTGGCGGGACTCTGTATCGTCGCCTGTGCGATCACTCACAGTTCCTGGAACATCGTGAAGATGCGGAACTCCCGGTGGAGCAGCAATATGCGCCATCTCATGAAGTCCAGGTTCAACAGGGAGGATTGCTATCTCAGCTAATACCAGGTTGCAGCACGTTTTGGGTTAACTCCTTGCATGGTCAGGGCGCAAAAACCCTTGGCCCGCAACTGCGCGTGGAAGCTCGCTCGCAGGATGGATTAGTGGAAGCAGCCAGCGTTCACGACCATCCTTTCGCGCTTGGCGTGCAGTGGCACCCGGAATGGAACAGTAGCGAATACGCCCTGTCGCGTTTGTTACTTGAAGGTTTTATCACCGCTTGTCAGAACCACCTCGCTGAAAAACAGCGACTCTGACCACTACAGTTAAGGAAATGCAATTATGAGCGATGACGGCCTGGCGCCGGGTAAACGTTTGTCAGAGATCCGCCAGCAATTGGGTCTTTCACAGCGTCGTGCCGCCGAACTGTCTGGGTTAACGCATAGCGCCATCAGCACCATAGAGCAGGATAAAGTCAGTCCTGCCATCAGTACGCTGCAAAAGCTATTGAAAGTTTATGGGCTGTCGCTCTCCGAGTTCTTCGCGGAACCGGAAAAGCCTGACGAACCGCAGGTGGTTATCAATCAAGATGATTTGATTGAGATCGGGAGTCAGGGAGTATCCATGAAGCTGGTACACAACGGAAATCCGAATCGTACGCTGGCCATGATGTTTGAAACCTATCAGCCAGGTACGACAACCGGGGAGAGAATTAAACACCAGGGTGAAGAGATTGGGACAATACTGGAAGGTGAAGTGATACTGACCATCAACGGTCAAACGTATCATCTTGTTGCAGGACAAAGTTATGCCATTAACACCGGTATACCACATAGCTTCAGCAACACCTCGGCAGGGATCTGCCGCATCATCAGTGCCCACACTCCTACCACTTTCTAATAAGTAGCGGCCTGAGTTTCTCAGGCCTTCTTAAATAACGCGCATTAACAGGGTACATCCCTGGGGCATCGTGCAGCCTGATTTTGCCTGAAAAAGATCAGCAACGAACTTTATCTTATTGATATAAAAGGAGTAGCTATGAACTTTCAGAATCTTAAATATTGGCGTGAAAAAGCCAGCCATTATTCGCCGGAGACCCGTTTATTTATTAACGGCGAATATTGTGCAGCCGCCGATAACGAAACCTTTATTACGCAGGATCCGGCAGGACAACGCCCGCTCGCCAAAGTCGCCCGCGGCAAAAAAGCGGATGTAGACCGCGCGGTCACCGCAGCCCGCACCGTGTTTGAACGCGGAGACTGGTCGCAAGCATCACCCGCAGAGCGCAAGGCAGTCCTGCACAAGTTCGCCGATTTAATGGAGCAGCATCACGAGGAGCTGGCGCTACTGGAAACGCTCGACACCGGTAAACCGATTCGCCATAGCCTGCGTGATGATATTCCAGGCGCGGCACGCGCCATCCGTTGGTACGCCGAAGCAATAGATAAAGTCTATGGCGAAGTGGCCACCACCTCGGTGAGCGATCTGGCGCTGATTGTGCGCGAGCCGGTAGGCGTCATTGCGGCCATCGTGCCGTGGAATTTTCCCCTGCTGCTGGCCTGCTGGAAACTTGGCCCGGCGCTGGCTGCAGGCAACAGCGTGATCCTCAAACCTTCAGAAAAATCACCGCTGACCGCCATTCGCCTTGCTGCGTTGGCAAAAAAAGCAGGTTTGCCAGATGGCGTTCTCAGCGTGGTGAGCGGATATGGCCACGAAGCGGGCCAGGCGTTGTCGCAGCATCCGGATGTTGATGTGATCACCTTTACCGGCTCGACCCGCACCGGCAAGCAACTGCTCAAAGACGCTGGCGACAGCAATATGAAACGCGTCTGGCTGGAGGCCGGTGGTAAAAGTGCCAACATCGTTTTTGCCGACTGCCCTGATCTGCCGAAAGCCGCCGCCAATGCTGCAGCAGGCATCTTCTATAACCAGGGTCAGGTCTGTATCGCCGGTACGCGTCTGTTACTGGAAGAGAGTATTGCCGACGAGTTCATCGCCCTGCTGAAAGAGCAGGCGAAAAACTGGCAGCCGGGCAACCCGCTGGATCCGGAAACCACGATGGGCACGCTTATCGACAACGCGCATGCCGACACCGTGCACGGTTTTATTCGCGACGGTGAAGCGCAAGGCACGCTGGCGCTGGATGGTCGCAGCCACGTCCACCCAGCGGCTATCGGCCCGACTATTTTTGTCGATACAGCCCCGCAAGCCCACGTCAGCCGCGATGAGATCTTCGGCCCGGTGCTGGTCGTCACCCGTTTTAGCAGCGAAGCCGAAGCCCTGGCGCTGGCCAACGACAGTGACTACGGCCTGGGGGCCGCGGTCTGGACCCGCGATCTGTCGCGCGCCCACCGCATGAGTCGTCGCCTGAAGGCCGGTTCGGTCTTCGTTAATAACTACAACGATGGTGATATGACTGTGCCGTTCGGCGGTTATAAGCAAAGCGGCAACGGGCGCGATAAGTCCCTGCATGCGCTGGAAAAATTTAGCGAACTGAAAACCATTTGGATCTCCCTGGAGCCTTAATCATGACTGAACATACCAGCAGTTATTACGCCGCAAGCGCCAATCAGTACGAACCGTTTCCCACCCTTAGCGAGTCGGTTAGCTGTGATGTTTGCGTCGTGGGCGGTGGATATACCGGACTCTCCTCCGCCCTGCACTTAGCGGAGATGGGTTACGACGTAGTGCTACTGGAATCCGCGCGTATCGGCTTCGGGGCCAGCGGACGTAACGGCGGTCAGTTGGTGAACTCCTACAGTCGCGATATCGACGTCATCGAGCGCACCTATGGCCCGGACGCCGCCAAAATGCTTGGCAGCATGATGTTTGAAGGCGGTAATATCATCCGCGAACGTATCAAGCGTTATCAGATCGAATGCGACTATCGCCCCGGCGGACTGTTTGTGGCGCTGAACCACAAGCAGATGGAAACGCTGGAGGAGCAGAAGTCGAACTGGGAACGCTACGGCAACACGCAGCTTGAACTGTTAGACAGCAGCGAAATTCGTCGCGAAGTCAGCAGCGATCGTTATGTCGGCGCGCTGCTCGACCACAGCGGTGGTCATATTCATCCGCTGAACCTGGCGATTGGCGAAGCTAACGCCATTCGTCTGAACGGCGGGCGCGTCTTCGAACAGTCGCCGGTCACCCGTATCCAGCACACCAGCCCGGCGGTGGTCAGCACCGAAAAAGGTCAGGTTACGGCCCGCTTTGTGATCGTCGCGGGCAACGCCTACCTCGGCGACAAACTGGAGCCTGCGCTGGCAAAAAGCAGCATGCCATGCGGCACACAGGTGTTAACTACCGAACCGTTGTCTGCAGAGATGGCGCGCTCGCTGATTCCAAAAAACTACTGTGTAGAAGATTGTAACTATTTGCTGGATTACTACCGTCTGACCGGCGATAACCGCCTGTTGTACGGCGGCGGCGTGGTCTACGGCGCCCGCGATCCAGACGATATTGAACGTCTGGTAATGCCGAAACTGCTGAAAACCTTCCCGCAATTGCAGGGGGTAAAAATTGATTACCGCTGGACCGGTAATTTCCTGTTAACGCTATCTCGCATGCCGCAGTTCGGCCGTCTTGATACCAACATTTACTATATGCAGGGCTACAGCGGCCACGGCGTGACCTGTACCCACCTGGCAGGACGTCTGATTTCTGAACTGCTGCGCGGGGATGCCGAGCGCTTTGACGCTTTCGCCAAACTGCCGCACTACCCGTTCCCGGGGGGGCGCAGCCTGCGCATTCCGTTTACCGCCATGGGGGCGGCATATTACAGCTTACGCGATCGCCTTGGGGTTTAAGTTCTTCCGCAATAAACCCGACGCACAGGGCGGTCTCCCCTGTGCGTTTTTTTATTCCCGGACAGTGAAAAACAGGTAACGGGCACGAAAATATCGCAATAGGACATAACCCTACACTTTACATTGTTTCTCCCCGCTGATCGGATAGGCTTTTTTAGATTATCGCTGGCGACGTGGCCAGAACTCAACGGGGGAAGAAACGCGTGTTATGAATACGAATAACGAGGAGACCTTTTATCAGGCGATGCGCCGCAAAGGGGTGAGTCGACGCAGTTTTCTCAAATATTGCAGCCTCGCAGCAACATCGCTTGGGCTGGGAGCCGCAATGACGCCCAGAATAGCCTGGGCGCTGGAAAACAAACCCCGGATCCCGGTCGTCTGGATCCACGGGCTGGAATGCACCTGTTGCACTGAATCATTTATCCGCTCCTCTCACCCACTCGCCAAAGACGTCATCCTCTCCCTGATTTCTCTTGATTACGACGACACCCTGATGGCCGCCGCCGGAACGCAGGCCGAAGAGGTATTTGAAGACATTCTGAGCCGCTACCACGGCCGATACATTCTGGCCGTCGAGGGCAATCCTCCGCTGGGTGAACAAGGAATGTTCTGCATCAGCGGCGGGCGACCGTTTATTGAAAAGCTAAAAAGAGCCGCGGCAGGCGCCAGCGCGATTATCGCCTGGGGAACCTGTGCCTCCTGGGGCTGCGTGCAGGCCGCCCGGCCTAATCCAACCCAGGCAACGCCGATCGATAAGGTGATCACCGATAAACCAATCGTGAAAGTGCCCGGCTGCCCGCCGATTCCGGATGTCATGAGCGCCATCATTACCTATATGGTGACGTTTGATCGTCTGCCTGAACTCGATCGTTTGGGGCGTCCGCTGATGTTCTATGGTCAGCGTATTCACGACAAATGCTACCGCCGCGCCCACTTTGACGCCGGGGAGTTCGTTGAGAGTTGGGACGATGACGCTGCCCGAAAAGGCTATTGCCTGTACAAAATGGGCTGCAAAGGGCCTACCACTTATAACGCCTGCTCCACCACCCGCTGGAATGGCGGCGTTTCTTTCCCCATCCAGTCCGGTCATGGGTGTCTGGGATGTTCAGAGAACGGCTTCTGGGATCGCGGTTCGTTCTACAGCCGCGTGGTCGATATCCCGCAGATGGGGACGCATTCAACCGCCGATACCGTGGGCCTCACCGCGCTTGGCGTGGTGGCCGCCAGCGTCGGTGTCCACGCAGTCGCCAGCGCCGTCAATCAACATAACCGCCACAAACAGCAATTAGCCGACGCCGGACAACAGTCGCCAGACAATGAGGATAAACAGGCATGAGCAATTCGTATCAAACCCAGGGATATACGGTCAATAATGCCGGCCGGCGCCTGGTTGTCGACCCCATTACGCGCATTGAAGGGCATATGCGTTGTGAGGTGAACATTGATGAGCAGAACATCATCACCAACGCGGTGTCCTGCGGCACCATGTTCCGTGGACTGGAAATTATTCTGCAAGGGCGCGACCCGCGCGATGCCTGGGCGTTTGTCGAACGAATTTGCGGGGTGTGCACTGGCGTACATGCGCTCGCATCGGTCTATGCCATTGAAGATGCCATTGGCATCAAGGTGCCCGACAACGCCAACATCATTCGCAATATTATGCTGGCGACGCTGTGGTGCCACGACCACCTGGTCCACTTTTACCAGCTAGCCGGAATGGACTGGATTGACGTTCTGAATGCCCTTAAAGCCGACCCGCGCGCAACATCACAGTTGGCACAAAGCCTTTCAGCCTGGCCGATGTCCTCCCCGGGCTACTTCTTTGACGTACAAAACCGCCTGAAGAAATTTGTCGACGGCGGTCAGTTGGGGATTTTCCGCAACGGTTATTGGGGACATCCGCAGTACAAACTGTCGCCTGAAGCTAACCTGATGGGTTTTGCCCATTATCTGGAAGCGCTCGATTTTCAGCGCGAGATTATCAAAATCCATACGGTGTTTGGCGGCAAGAATCCGCATCCTAACTGGATTGTCGGCGGCATGCCATGCGCTATCAATATCGATCAGAGCGGCGCGGTTGGCGCGGTCGATATGGAACGTCTTAACCTGGTACAGTCGATCATCACCCGCACCGCCGACTTCATCAACAACGTCATGGTTCCTGACGCGCTGGCTATCGGCCAGTTCAACAAACCCTGGAGCCAGATTGGCACCGGGCTGTCTGATAAGTGCGTCTTAAGCTACGGCGCGTTCCCGGATATTGCCAACGACTTCAGCGCGAAGAGCCTGTTGATGCCTGGCGGCGCGGTCATTAACGGTGATTTTAACAACGTCATGCCGGTGGATCTGGCCGATCAGCAGCAAATTCAGGAGTTTGTCGATCATGCCTGGTACCGTTATCCGGACGATCAATTAGGTCGCCACCCGTTCGAGGGGATTACTGAACCCTGGTACAACCCCGGCGATGTCAAAGGCAGCGATACCGATATCCAGCAGCTCAACGAACAGGAACGCTACTCGTGGATTAAAGCCCCGCGCTGGCGCGGACACGCCATGGAAGTTGGACCGTTGGCGCGTACGCTGATTGCCTATCACAAAGGGGATGCCGCCACGATTGAATCCGTCGATCGCATGATGTCCGCACTCAAACTGCCGCTGTCGGGTATGCAGTCGACGCTGGGGCGCATTTTGTGCCGCGCGCACGAGGCGCAGTGGGCCGTGAGCAAGCTGCAATATTTCTTCGACAAGCTGATGACCAATCTGAAAAACGGCAATCTGGCTACGGCGAATACCGAAAAATGGGAGCCTGCAAGCTGGCCGCAGCAGTGCCGTGGGATCGGTTTTACCGAGGCGCCGCGCGGAGCACTCGGTCACTGGGCATCGATTCGCGACCAGAAGATCGATGTGTATCAGTGCGTAGTGCCGACCACCTGGAATGCCAGCCCGCGCGATCCGAAGGGGCAAATTGGCGCCTACGAGGCGGCGTTGATGGGCACCCAAATGGCGATACCGGATCAACCACTGGAAATCCTGCGCACCTTGCACAGCTTCGACCCCTGCCTGGCATGTTCAACCCACGTCCTCGGCGACGACGGCAGCGAACTTATCGCAGTCCAGGTTCGCTAAGCGTTAAGGAACGGAACGATGACTGGAAAGATATCCCCACGCGTCGGGGAGGCGCGTGATACCGCCGTCAGCCACTATGTGTTTGAAGCGCCCGTACGCTTGTGGCACTGGCTGACAGTGGGCTGCATGTTGGTTTTGATGGTAACCGGATACTTCATTGGCCGACCACTGCCGTCGGTCAACGGCGAAGCCACTTACCTGTTCTACATGGGCGACATCCGGTTAGTGCATTTCGCCGCAGCCATGGTGTTTACGGTGATACTGCTGGGTCGCATTTACTGGGCCTTCGTCGGCAATCGCTATTCACGCGAGCTGTTTATCGTGCCTGTCTGGCGTCGCAGTTGGTGGCAGGGTGCCTTTTCGGTGGTGCGCTGGTATCTGTTTCTGGAAAAAAAACCGGGAGAAGATATCGGCCATAACCCCGTCGCGCAGGCGGCGATGTTCGGTTATTTCCTGCTATCAGTTTTTATGATCCTCACCGGTTTTGCCTTATACAGCGAGCATAGCCAGTACGCCATTTTTACCCCCTTCCACTATGTGACGGAGTTCTTCTACTGGACCGGCGGTAACTCTCTCGATATCCACAGCTGGCATCGGTTGGGGATGTGGTTCATCGCCGCCTTCATCATCGGTCATGTGTATATGGCTATCCGCGAGGACATCATGTCTGACGATACCGTCATCTCAACCATGATCAACGGCTATCGTAGCCACAAATTTGCCAAACGCCAGCACGATAAGGAGGCGTCATGAGCGAACCTAACGTCATCGTGATGGGCTTAGGCAACCTGCTGTGGGCAGATGAAGGATTTGGCATTCGCGTTGCCGAACGCCTGTACGCCCACTATCACTGGCCGGAATGGGTAGAGATTGTCGACGGCGGCACGCAAGGGCTGAATCTGCTGGGCTACGTTGAGCAGGCCAGCCATTTGTTGCTGCTGGACGCCATCGACTACGGACTCGCACCAGGCACTTTGCAATCCTACGCCGGTGAACAAGTCCCCAGTTACCTCAGCGCCAAAAAAATGAGTCTGCATCAGAACAGCTTCTCCGAAGTGCTTGCTCTGGCGGAGATTCGCGGTCATCTGCCCGCCCACATCGCCCTCGTAGGACTACAGCCGGTGCAGCTGGACGACTATGGCGGCAGCCTGACCGACATCGCGCGCGCTCAGCTCCCAGCGGCAGAACAAGCCGCGCTAAGGCAACTGGCCGCGTGGGGCATCGCGCCACAGACAATCGATGAAACGCGTTGCCTGAACTATGAATGCCTGTCGCTGGAAAACTATGAAGGCGTGCGTATTCGCCAGTATCGTGTAACGCTGGAGAGATAAGCAACATGTTGAATGACAAACCATTTTCTGCGCTATGGCAACGCATGCTGGCGCGCGGCTGGCAACCGCTGACCGCATCTGAACTGGATGACTGGGTAACGCGTGTGCGTGATGGCGTGGTGCTGCTCAGTAGCGATCCCCGCCGCACGCCAGAAGTCAGCGATAACCCGGTAATGATTGCCGAGTTGCTCCGCGAGTTTCCCCAGTTTGACTGGCAAATCGCTATGGCGGATCTCGAGCACAGCGAGGCTATCGGCGATCGTTTTGGCGTATTCCGCTTCCCGGCCACGCTGGTATTTATCCACGGCGAGCTGCGCGGCATTCTCAGCGGCATCCATCCGTGGGCCGACCTGCTCAACCTGATGCACCCCCTCGTTGAAGAACACATCCCCCGGAGCCTGCAAGATGAGTGATACCTTTTTTCATCTGCTGGGGCCGGGAACCCAGCCGGGCGATGACAGCTTCAGCATGAATCCCTTGCCCCTCACCTGCCAGGTCAACAGCAGCCCCAGCATGGCGAGGCTGGAAAACTGTCCGCACAGCCCGGCGGTGATGGCATTGTTAGCCGACGTGCGCCACCAGCTTAGCCAGAAAATTCCCGCAAAACAGAACGTGCTGGGATGGGATTTATCCACGCTCGACGCAGACGACCTCACGTTTTTGAATACGCTGCTCGGCGAAGGCGAAGTTTCCGTGCGTATCCAGCAGGCTGACGGCAGGGCGAGTGAGATTCAGGAGTCTATTTTCTGCGGAATCTGGCGGGTGCGTTGCCAGAATGACTTGGGTCAATGGGAGGAGCATCTGGAGGCAGGCAGTGCGCCACGGGCGCTGTGGCAGGCAGCAACAATCACGACGCTGCCAGACGATAGCCTGTTGCCTCCGCCCGTCGATGGGTTGATGAATGGCCTGACGCTGGCTCAGGAACTGCTGGCGCACGTGCGCGATCCGGCCACGCAACCTCATAGCATTAACCTCACCCAACTCCCGGTTAGCGATGCGGATCGCCAGTTCCTCTCCCGCCTGTGTGGCGAAGGGCGCATTCAGATCCGCACCATCGGCTACGGCGAGAGCCAAATCGACGCCACGGCGCTGCGCCATGTCTGGCATGTGCGCTGTCTGGATACCCTGAAAGGGCTTCTGCTCGAGAGTTATGAGATCTGTCCATTACCGGAACTGGTACTGGCTGCTCCAGAGGATCTGCTCGACTCGCTCCAGCGCCTGGATGAAGTCTGTAGCTGGCTGGCATCCGGCCCGCCGGCCTGATCCCCTTCTCCCGACCCGCATACTTTTCTGCTGCGGGTCTGGCGTTTTCTTCCTTATCTATTCACTCTCTAATGCCTGATGGAGTTCGCATGTGGGACGTCATTGACTTATCGCGCTGGCAGTTTGCGCTGACCGCGCTGTACCATTTTCTGTTTGTTCCCCTGACGCTGGGGCTGATTTTTTTGCTGGCCATCATGGAAACCCTGTTCGTGGTGACGGGCAAAACAGTCTACCGCGACATGACGCGTTTCTGGGGAAAGTTATTCGGTATTAACTTTGCGCTCGGTGTGGCGACCGGCCTGACCATGGAGTTTCAGTTCGGGACTAACTGGTCGCTCTATTCCAACTATGTGGGCGATATTTTCGGTGCTCCGCTGGCGATGGAAGCCTTGATGGCTTTCTTTCTTGAATCCACATTCGTGGGGCTGTTCTTCTTCGGCTGGCAGCGCTTAAACAAGTACCAGCATTTACTGGTGACCTGGCTGGTAGCGTTTGGCTCCAATATCTCGGCCCTGTGGATCCTCAACGCCAACGGCTGGATGCAATATCCAACAGGCGCTCACTTTAATATTGATACCCTGCGCATGGAGATGAGCAGCTTTAGCGAGCTGGTTTTTAACCCCATCAGCCAGGTGAAATTTGTGCATACCGTGATGTCTGGTTATGTCACAGGCGCCATGTTTGTGATGTCCATCAGCGCCTGGTATCTGCTGCGTGGTCGCGCTCGCGAGTTCGCCCTGCGCTCCTTCGCGGTAGGTTCCGTCTTTGGCACACTGGCTATCCTCGGCACTCTGCAACTGGGAGATAGCTCAGCCTATGAGGTCGCCCAACGCCAGCCGGTAAAACTGGCGGCAATGGAAGGGGAATGGCAAACCGAACCGGCACCTGCGCCCTTTCATGTGATAGCCTGGCCGCAACAGGAGCAAGAGCGTAACGCCTTTTCCGTGAAGATACCGGCCCTGCTGGGTATCCTGGCGACTCACTCTTTAGATACGCCAGTTCCGGGGCTGAAGAACCTGATGGCAGACGCGCTACCCCGCCTGCAGCGGGGTCGGGAAGCATGGTTGCTGATGCAGGAAATCGCCAAAGGTAACCGCACGCCTCAGCTACTGCACGCTTTTCACGCCGTGGAAAAAGATCTGGGTTACGGCATCCTGTTAGCAAACTACGCCCCTGACATGAACCATGTCACGCCAGCGCAATATCAGGCCGCACAACGCGGCGCTATTCCGCAAGTCGCCCCCGTGTTCTGGAGCTTTCGCATCATGATCGGATGCGGTTCCCTTCTACTGCTGGTGATGGCGATTGCGCTGATACAGACCTTACGCTGGCGTATCGACCAGCATCGCTGGGTACTGCACATAACGCTGTGGAGCCTGCCACTACCGTGGATTGCCATTGAAGCAGGCTGGTTTATGACGGAGTTTGGCCGCCAGCCGTGGGCGATTCAGGATATTTTGCCGACCTGGTACGCCCACTCTGCGCTGAGCGCGGGCCAACTGACCTTCTCCATGGGGCTAATCCTCACGCTTTACACCCTGTTTTTAATTGCCGAAGTCTACCTGATGCAAAAATACGCGCGTCTTGGTCCAGATGCGATGCAACGTCAACAACCGGCACAACAACAAGAATAAAGGAGAGCATCATGTTGGATTATGAAACGTTGCGGCTCATTTGGTGGCTGCTGATTGGCATTATTCTGGTGGCCTTAATGGTCACTGACGGATTTGATATGGGGGTCGGCTGCCTGTTACCGCTGATCGCGCGCAACGATGATGAACGTCGGGTGTTAATCAATAGCGTAGGGGCGCACTGGGAAGGTAACCAGGTGTGGCTCATTCTGGCGGGCGGTGCATTATTCGCAGCCTGGCCGCGCGTCTATGCTGCCGCATTTTCGGGGTTTTATGTGGCGATGATTCTGGTGCTGTGCGCCCTTTTCTTTCGTCCATTGGCCTTTGATTATCGCGGTAAAATAGCGAATGCACGCTGGCGCGCCATGTGGGACACCGGGTTGGTTATCGGCAGCCTGGTGCCACCGGTTATCTTCGGCGTCGCCTTCGGCAATCTGTTCCTGGGGGTGCCTTTTGTGTTCACACCACAATTACATGTGCAATACCTGGGCACTTTCTGGGAATTGCTCTCTCCTTTTGCCCTACTGTGCGGCGCATTAAGCCTGATGTTGGTCATTATGCAGGGGGGCGTTTGGCTCCAGTTGAAAACCGACGGCCTTCTTCACCTGCGCGCGCTGTCTGCCACCCGCCGCAGCGCGATGTTAGTGGTGCTCTGCTTCCTGTTAGCCGGGTACTGGCTGTGGACGGGGATCGACGGCTATGTGCTGCTTAGCCAGGATCCTAATGGTCCGTCCAACCCGCTACTAAAGGCAGTAACGACCGCACCGGGCGCGTGGATGGCGCACTTTGAAAATTCACCACTACTGTTGGTTATTCCGCTGTTGGGCATGATTTTTCCAATGCTCGCGATCTATGCCTGCGGGCAACGTCGGGCCGTGTGGGGATTTCTGTTTGCTTCATTGACCCAGACCTGCGTGATCTTCACCGCTGGAATCACCCTGTTTCCATTTGTGATGCCATCCAGCGCATATCCACTCTCTAGCCTGACGGTGTGGGACAGTACCTCCAGCCAGATGACGCTCAGTATCATGCTGGTTATCGTGTTGATTTTCCTACCGATAGTTTTGCTTTATACCTTGTGGAGTTATTACAAGATGCTGGGACGAATCAACGTAGAAACCATCCGCCGCCACAACCACGAACTTTATTAGGGAGGACTGTACGATGTGGTATCTGTTTTGGTTTGTCGGCATTCTGCTGATGTGCACGCTCTCCACGCTGGCGCTGGTCTGGCTTGAGTCACGGCAGAAATAGCCCTGCGCGTGCGTTACGCTTCCTGGCTCCCCTGTTTATTCGGGGAGTCTTTATTCGTTCACACAAAAGCAGCATGGCTGCACCCAACCCCTGGTTAGCACCAAGCTTTTCTATAAACCGCAGAGTGGTGCTGCAATGGACGTGTTCGAAGAGCGGAAAGGAAATGAGAAGCTATAGAGTGCTAAACCAGTGCGCGAGACAAAAAGAAGGGGATTACATTGAAGATGTGGAGTTGTAACTGCTTGATTGAATGGTGCCGATAATAGGAGTCGAACCTACGACCTTCGCATTACGAATGCGCTGCTCTACCAACTGAGCTATATCGGCCCTGAAAAGGACATGTCCACGAATGTGAGCACGGGGTAGAAGGTTAAAACTAACCGGACGATGCGTCAATGGCCTTGCGAATCAAACGCCTATTTTTGCATCATCCGGTTTCAATTACGCACGAATCGTGTCGTTACAGGCATGCTTATACGCGGTCGGGTATTACTATAACCAGCGGCGAACGTGTTGTTCATAGCGCTCCCATTCCAGCCCGAAATGTTTTCGCAGTTGTTCCTCTTCAAAATCAATATGTAATCTGGCAACCGCCAGCATAAACACCGGTACAGCCAGTACTCCAGTCAGGCTACCGATGCAAAGAGCAAAGGCCAACTGGAGTCCACTCATACCAAGGTAGATCGGGTTGCGGCTCCAGGCGTAACATCCGTCGGTAACAAGCGTGGTCGATTTATGTGCATGCAGCGGATTCAGGGTCGTACGTTTCATCCGCATCTGCCACGCGGTATGCAATATCACCAACAGACTGACGCCGGCCAGCAATGCGCATATCACGATATTCACCCCGCCGAATGTGAAGCGCGGACTCGCCGTCAGCACATCCGCAACGAGAAAAAGTACTAAGATAAGAGGCGGCGGAAACCAGACTCTTAATTTTGTCAGGAAATGACGCATGGCCAGGAACTCACCTTGGAATCGGTTTAATTAACGCTGATACCGCTATAAATACCCCGTATTAGATACATAAACAAACGATGCCTCACTCACAACAGGCTATCGCCTTCACCAGACAGGCAGAAGTTGTCGTACTCACCTCGACAAAAATACCAGAATCAGAGGCATCCGCCCCTGATGTTCCCGAAAGGCTTTACGTTGAGAAAGTAGAATCCGACGCTGATTCAAAAAAATCTAAAGACTGCTTGTAGTAACGCATAAAATCATCAAACGTCACTGGCGGTAAAAATTGATAACCCTGCAGGTAATCAACATTATTTTTCCCCAACCATTGCTGCTGATAGCCATATTCAACGCCTTCCGCCACCATGCGTAACCCCAGGAGTTCGGAAAGGTGAATGATTGACTCGAGCATAGGGATATGTTGCTCAACTTCTTTAATAGCTTTGATAAACGTTTTATCAATTTTTATAACATCCAGGTCTAACTCATTGAGATAGCAAAGGTTAGCGTATCCCGTCCCAAAATCATCTAAAGCAAACAGAACCCCTCTGTTTCGCAACGATCGTATCAGCTCTTTGATTGCAGGAGTAATAGTGAGAGTCTGGTTTTCAGTTATTTCAATCATCAATTTTATCGGTAGCCTTTGCGTTATTTCCATAAAATTAAGACACTCCCAATAAAAGACGGGGTTACTTAAACCTGATGGGCTAACATTAAAGGAGACGAATAAAGTTTTATTGAAATCCTCGCTTCCGTCGACCAGATTACGCGCGACGGTGTTCATTAAATAGCTCGTTAACTCATTCATTAAACCACTTTTTTCAGCCAGCGGTATAAACTCACGCTGAGAAATAGCATAATTATCCCCCTGTGGCCAACGAGCCAAAACCTCAACACCACAGACATCTTCGTTGATATTTACGATGGGTTGAAAATAAGGAATGATCTCTTCATTCCTTATTGCCATACTCAGTCGACTAGAATCTGAGACATCATATGCTTCGCCGTATATTACATTCTTACCAGAATAACTGTTCGTCGAGGAACCTTCATGCAATAGATTATTCCTGGTTAAAAAAATGATAGTTTCATTAAAATGAGAAAATCCCAGACGAGCGGTAATTCGTTCCCGATATCGATACACTGACTTAATTGTTATCGAGTTAGCATGACAAAAATCGTGCAATTTTTCCTTTGTGAAAGATGCATACAGCATTTTCTCTTCAAACTCAGTCAAATGAAAAGTAAATATCGCTGAACCTTTAGTGACTTCCACAACCTCATTGGGAGCCATTAGATTGGCTCTCAACTGAGAAATCAGCTGATCCGATAGTTCCCGTCCATTAATGAATGCATACTCCTCATACCCCCGATTAATAGAACGATTTTCATTCATCCGAAGAACAATACAGTTTATATTGATAAACTGCGTGCTATTTCTCTGAAACCACTTCCTGACCTGGAATAATGGTAACCGGTTATCGATCACCAGTAAACAGGATGGATACCGTGGAATAATTGACTGTGAACCAGAAATAAATGCCCGCGCATCGACCAACACCAGATTTGGCAACCACGCTTTTATCCCTGAGAAAAGAAAAATATCATAACTGAGCAGAAAAACCTTTTTCGTATTCATAGTTACCACCAACTTAAATTTATGGCATGGCAGGTCCCTCGTTTTATACACGAGAGAATATACAACACCTTTAGCCTCCAGAAATTACAATGCAGTCCGCGAATTAACTTTATCCATAAGTCATCTCACGCAGTTTCAGATTTTATAATCACGATTATCCATATGAATATTACCATTAAATGTTAAGGCCATTTTAATTATTGAAAAAGGAAAAATCCTAATTCTTCATCAATACAAATCCTATTGCTCATTTTCACTGCAAGACAAAACAAAAAACCACGAATACCAAAAACGACAAAATATAAAACTACTAAAACCATAAGGATAACATATTATTGTTACTCATGCTGCCCGACAAACCATTAACGTACGTCGCAGATCTCTGATCGCATAGACATTTTTGGCGATATGGATGATCTTATAATAAAAAATTTCCTGTCGTGACATGAGTTGTTCGGTAACGTCATCAGGAACATTATCATTTTTATTTTTAACAATAGCTACACGACGGGTCTGCAGGTAACCATCACGATCTTTACCAATAAAATTCAGGATAACATTACGATCTACAGCATAATTTTTACCCTGAATATTGAGGCTTCCTATCTGAGATACCCGCCCTTCGGTAGCAGAAGAAATACGAAAAACCAGCAGAACTTCACCTTCAATTTTTACCCCCTGAGTTTGCGCCTCCAGATGCAGGTAAGTTTTTGCCGAGCAGGTCAGCGTCTCAGGTTCTTGATGGCGATATAAAAAATATGCTGTTATCGCTGCAAGAAAGATTGCCCCACTAATAAACAAAATTTTCACATTCACGGACAACCCCTCCTTTCTCTAACGTACAAATCCCAAGCAAATTCACTCTAAGATCATTGCCGGCTGATAAATTATTATCGTCATAAAAAACAATTGTTTTCTTGCCATCATGACAAGCCGCATTTACTTTTCGCCACATATCAGAAGATAAAAATGCTTTCGTTTTATCAGCATTATTGTCATCGGCAGTATAAAGTTCACAATCATCTATTGCCCTGATATAGATAAAATTTTTGGAACTTGAATTAAGTGCTAAAAATATAAAAATAGCGCTTCCAAGAAATGCAAATAATAAAATGAACAGAATAATGTTTTTACGTTTTGGTCTTACGGATGAGTTCACCGTCTCAGTTACCGAACGCACAGTTTCATCTTCAGAGGAAGATGACGATTCATCGCTGATCGAAGCATGGAACAAAAATCCCTGCCGAGGCAGCGTTTCAATGGGATTACCCGCCCCCAGCTCACTAAATGCTTTTCGCAAAATACTGATGCTTTTATTAAGACTATGACCCGATGGGGCCATGCCATGCTTTTTCCAGACTTCTTCAATGATAAACTCGCGGTGGACTTGTTGATTTTTATGGGCAATGAATAGCTCAAGTAGTCTCGCGGTAGACGCCGAAAGAATTATTGTCGTATCGCGATGTTTCAGGCTTTTTCTGGTGGAATCATACTCAACCTGTTCATTAATTATACTGTTCATACTACCTGACTCTTAATTACCGTGACGTTGAGTGCAAATGACTAAAATTTCATCTGTGCCGAGCTGATCACTGCATTGTATAAAGATAGTTACAGTATAGGTTCGATATCTAACCATGACATATCGGATCAGACTTAATGCTTACTATTGATTGAGTTTGAAGCACCCCTGACCTACTGGTATGTATTTCTGCAATGCAACGATAAATTTCCGGTTTTTTGATTTCAATTCGCTACTACGCCAGGTTTCACCCGGCAACACATAACGCATGGTGGCTTCATCATCGGTTGAGTTGCACCCCAGGTGTACGATGATTTTAAAAAAAGTATTCCCGGTGTTTTTCAGTGTTCCGTTTGCCTCATCAATGGTGTAGGCCAGATTCATTTTTCTCGGGCGAACAACCAATATGGTGTCCATAGCGATCACCGGGAGAGCCTGCCCTCCTTTCCCTTGATTACGCTCGGTAAACAGCGTTATCGGCATTTCACGAAACAGAATTCGGTAATAGCGTTCTTTATCATCCTGCGGTCCACGGTAGAAAATCTTAAAAAACTCACTCGCCTGCGGAGCCAGTGAAAAATTCAGCGGCGTAAACAGAAGTTCGCCTTCAGCAATGGCACTTCTGTTTTCACCTCCCGGTCCAGGCTTATCAATTTTTACTGCGCCAATACTGTACAAATTCTGTTTCTGGCTATCGTTATAGATCCGTTTGCTGATAAATGATTTATCCGATGGCATCTCATAAATGGTCGACTCCAGGTAGACAGCCTGTGCGGAGAATATAGTCAACCCGGAAAGTAAGATAAATACCCATCTAAACACCAAACGGCAGCGGTTCATGGCGTCACTCCCACCCAATTCGCCGTGACTATTATCTCTCCACTGGCACTGACGACACCTTCCCAATCTGTTCCGGAAACAGTTAACATCGACCGTGAATCATTCATTGGGAAAAGCAATTTTAAATCCGTAGTATAGTAGCTTCCATCATCATTGTTATTTGCGTCCCAGGGCGTCTGTTGCCACTGCGCATCGCTCATATTGATTGCTGCTTCACTACAGCTATTTCGTTTCTTCACCACGCCCCCCGACTGACTGTTGTACTGCAGAAAGGCGGGGATTGGGACTGACAGCCCGCCTTGAGGGGAGGTAAACAGACAGTAAGGCACACTGTTTATCGTCGTACTTTCTCCAATAACTTGCGCGGTAATGCTATCAGCCTGACGAGGACCGGAGACTGTCACGGTGTAATCTATTTCTATAGGAGCGGCGTCGCCAATCGTGCCACTGCCGCTCGCAGAAGCGGTGTTGTCTGAAGAGACGATACTGATCCCATACTCCTTCGGCACAATATTGATCTGTAGCGAAGGCGTAAACTGGTAGTGCCCTGACTCAGGTGTTAAGCCATTATAAAAACCGAAGGTAAACGGTTGAGTGTTAGTAATGCTGATTCCTGAATCGACGAGTTTTTTCAGGAATACTTTTGACAGAAAAATATATATGTACTCTCCAGAGGTCGTGAAAACGTTGTAATAAGCAGTTGAAGTACCATAGTTATACCAGTTTGAACCATTCCCGGAGTATTTCACGGTGGCCGGTCCAGGCGTAAAACCAAGCATCGCCGTGTCGACATAAGCGCGAAACGTCAGAGAGGCGGTCAGATTGGCGGTTTGTTGCAGGTTATAATTTACCATTTTGCAAATCACGCCGTCTTCGCCGTTAACCACGCCAAGCTCGCAATAACCAGTGTCTTTGGTGATGCTCGGCGTACCGTCGCTGGCAACCCAAAGCTCCTGAAATGCATTAGTCGATACCAGTGACAGATGACCACGTTTGGTTAACGTATAATTGACGTAATTCCATAATCCTTTCGATTGATCTTTGCAACGTTGCCCGGAAGAATAATCATAATCCACGGAAGTATAACAACGGTTGAACACATAGGTTTCGCTGCTACCGGTAGGCACATTGCGAAAGTACTCATAGGCAGTATCCGTCAGGGAAGCGAATCCGTAGGCACCACCAATAACACCTGCGACAGATCCCACCTGCGCATGATAAAAACCGTTTTTATCAGTGCCTTGCCCGGCAATAAACCCAGTTGATGGACACTGGCTGCCGCTATAACAACGGATCCCCCGAAAAGGCCCGTTAATCGGGGAATTATCAATCCACATGTCCTGATAATAATTTCCTGGCGCAGTCCAGATGACAAAACCTAAATACCCGAGACTTACCTGAGAGGTACCGTATTTTATCCACGTGTTTGAACCGCTGAAACGAGGGTCGAGTGCGGAGGGGGTGATAAAGTATTCACTATCAATGGCATTTTCAATAAACAAATAGTTATTACTGACTGAGCCGGAAGATACTGCATTCAAAGCCAAAGCAGGCGCAGGCGTGAAACTCCCCACGGCACAGATTACAGTAGCTACTTTAATTAATACTTTCATTTTATTACCTCTGCGCCATCGTGGTTTGCGTGGCACATTTCACATCACCAACCCACGCTGCGCCGCGTGCTTTTTCCAAATCGAGATCGGCTTCGCATAGGCTGCCATTGGCTGAAATTAACGTGATGACCGGATATTTCTTATCGATATCGATAGCAAACTCCCCTTTTTCATCCGTACGCGTTTTACCGATGTGATTATGAATATCGGTGTTTGCAGCCAACTGCCCATCGGGATAACGAATACGCCCGAATACGGTGACCATACTTTTCACTTCAGGGTTGATAACACCCACGTTACCCGGATATAGCGTCAGTTCCTGTTTGCGCCCTGAAATAATATCAAAGCTGTCTTCAGAGTTTTTATCATTGAGGATCTCCAGCTTGTACTGAGCATAAGGCGGCAGTGCAATGAAATTTGATTTACCGCTGAGAAGATAATTTCGGTTATTAATCTTCGCAGCCAGTTTCCCTTCGCCGGTCAAATCGGTTTTCACAATAATGCCTGACCTTTGCCTCTCTTTACTCAGACCGAAATCTTTTCCTGCCCACGCCAGGGAACCTTGAGAAGAGAAGTTCATATTGGTGGAGTTGTCCGCAGAACGCGTTACCGATACGGTGCCGGCGTTATATTTCGTGTCATAACTCAGATTGCCGTTTACCGAGTAATTATTGTCGTAATACTGCTCACCACTCAGGCGTGTCGAAGCCGACAATCCGACCGATTTAATGGGGCCTTCAGCATACTGCTTGCGCGCGCTGAGATTACCCTGAGTGCTGCCATAGCGATCCCGGGAGACGCCCATGCTCATCCAGGACGCCAACGGCAACGATAAATCCAGGCTGACATAACGTTCCTGTCGCCCATCGTCATTCCGGTTGTTGTAGTAATAACGCTGAATACCTGCGCGCAACCCAACCGTGGCATACTTGCCTGAATAAAGGTTCGTGCTGTAGTCCAGGTTACGGTATTTATTTCCCGAGTAGCGATTCTCCGTCTGACTCACGGTAAGCGAGCCGCCATGAGGAATAAACTTTCCGAGGTTAAGAGTGCCACCAATGGAATAATTGTCACGCTCCTGCATGGGCAGACGGTCGCCAATTTTACTGTCTTCACGAGATGCCCAAAGGGAACCATATCCCTCGGGGATATTGAGATTGATATTACTGATGTTTCGCCATGACGAATCGTTCGCTACCAGCGTCTGATTGCCAATGCTTACGTATTCATTCACATTGAGTGTGACATCCGTTTCATTAACCGTATTGTTGCCAAAACCGTAGAGCGTAGATTTCAGGCCCAGCCCCGACAATATCGCCAGTGTCACCGATGCGGCACCGCCGGCAATCCAGGTCTGCTCATTGCCTAAATCCTGATAGTGGTTTCGCTTATAACTCACACGGTCATAATCCAGTGAGCCACCAAACAGTTGCCATGAGAGCTGATCAATTCCGGCAGCCTGTTGGCGGGCAAAGATTTTATTAACCCGACTGATACGACTATTAATTGTCCGGCCATTGACCACGATATCTACCGTGACATCATAAACACCATACGGGAAACGACTGGTATCAATTTCATAACTGCCCATATTAAAGTTCTGTACGCTGAGCAAACGCCCGTCACGAAATACATGAACCTCGCCAGCGGCTGGCAAAAATACGGTAATTGGCGTGAGCGAAAGCGAGGTATTCTCAACAACCGTACTTCCTTTGTTTCCGTAGCTTACGCCGTAAATTTTCCCACCATTCAGCGCATTCAGGCTGGCAATAGACTGGACATTCCAGGTGTCGAGCATCCCGAGCGCCAGTCGATATCCGTCATAATCACGCTCATACATCGCGCGATAGAGTTTACTGGTGCTGTTGCTGTCGCCTATGCCGTAAAACGAACCGTTAATGTTGACATGGTGTTCACGCAGCGATGTTGTATTGTCCATCGTCAGATAGCTGCGGGTACTGCTGCCGTTATGATAATCGTTGTA
Source organism: Citrobacter sp. RHBSTW-00599 (assembly GCF_013784065.1). Classification (NCBI taxonomy): domain Bacteria; kingdom Pseudomonadati; phylum Pseudomonadota; class Gammaproteobacteria; order Enterobacterales; family Enterobacteriaceae; genus Citrobacter; species Citrobacter sp. RHBSTW-00599. The sequence continues at coordinate 4,014,031 of NZ_CP056717.1, forward strand.
GTAGGTGCCAAAGTTATAGTTCAGGACGTTAGAGAGAGTCTCCACGCTGGAAGGTCCAAGCAGGCTGCTGCGTGCGACAATCGCTTCAGTTAACGCATCTTTGCTGACAATCATCTCCAGGTGAAATGAAGAGACGTTGAGTTGCAGACGTGCATCATTCGATAGCTCGATGTTGGTGTTATCGTGAAACTTCACATCACGAATTTTTTCCACCAACGCGCGGGTTTTTCCAGATAACACGGCATTATTGGGCAATTCAGCAAGAGCCAGGGCTTTAACCGTAATATTGCCATCAACAAGGGAAATCACCGCATCGGCAACTTTTTGCTGACTTTTCTCATCAGTCTCGTTGTAACGAATATATACCGGCACCGTCATTCCCTGCTCCAGTGAACGGGCGAAAGCGCTGGGGATAACATAATTACCCACTTTTACTGGGGCTGCATGTGAAAATCCTGGTGTCAGCGCAAGAAAAAGACAAATGCTACCGCCGACAATATTTGTTGTTGTCATCTGCATCCTTACATTCCGGTAATTTTATTTATCCCTGCTATTGACCATCACTTCACTGTAATAAACTGCTTACCGTGCCAGATACCGATGCGTGAACGGCTATTACTAATGTCGGTAAACTGTAATTTTATTTTTGTACCCGGCATAATGTAATAACGTTCGCGACAGCCTCGTCCCCGATCGCGAGCCTTATCTTTACAAGCCCCATAGGCGATCACACGAAACGATACATTGCCGGTATTAGTAATAACATCGCCATTTCGGCTATATTCAAAACGCTCCTTGCGCGGCGCGACTACCAGGATAGTGCCAATTTCAGCCGACGCTGTTGCAACAGCCATTTTATTCGCCCGGGTTTCCGCGCTCTCGGTGACCGGCTCATCTATCCATTGCAGACGATAATAACGCTCGACATCATCTGCAGGTCCTTTATAAAAGAAACGAAATACATCCTTCGCCTGGCCAGGAAGAATAAGATTGGCAGGTGTAGAGAGTAATTCTCCGGAATTAACGGGCTTTATTTCGATTCCCCCCGCCAAAGGTGATGACAATTGTTTTACCGAAACACTGACATAACGCGCCGCATCTGTCGTATTGATAATTTCTTTCGATAATGAACTCTCAGCAGAAGTCATGATCGATGTGATTTCACCAACATTAATTGCCCATCCGGGAAAAGATGCTACTAACCCTACCAACATCGCTGCCGGTAAATATTTTTTCATGACACCATTCCTGATAAATTCGGGAGAACAAATTCTCCCGAATTTTTTATTACTTAGGCAGACGGAGTCGTCCAGGTTGCATTGAACTGTACTTTTACATCGCCAGTCCAATAGCCGTCTGGCAGTGCAGAGTAATCTGCTACTGTCTGACTACCATCAGAAGTCGCTGACGCGATGGTGAATTTGAAGTTGGATTGATCGCTGACACGATCGGCACCGTTATAAGCGCCATCAGCCATCAAGCTTTCAAGACCAGAAGTGGAGCTGGAGTTAACAAGGACAGTATCTGATGAATTAGTCAGCGCAGTGCCATTCCATGCCACCCCTACGTTCAGGGTAGAAGCATCACCACTGGCGTTGATCAGAGTGTTACTAATAATCTGAGCAGTCAGCTCAAAATCAGTTGCCGTCTCCTGACCCTGAATCGTCACATCAAAAGCACCGTCCTGAGAGTTGAAGGCATTCAGCCCTTCAGCATACTGGAAAGTTAAAGAGTTCAGCGGGGTGACAACCAACATGCTGGTGGTATCTTTCGTTGCCGTCGCGTCCCACGAGGCTGTTGCAGAAGCAGTAACATCTGCCATTGCATTTGCTGCAACAAATACAGAAGCCAGAGATGTTACTAATAATATTTTTTTCATTTTATCTTCTCCTAAGAACAAACTCACCACCGAGTCTTATTATTAAGTCACTCCAGCGGTTCCATTAATTGCGAGCCAGAATTGCCGCGCCAAAAAATTATCATTTGGATTAAGTAACATCTCAACAAACCCTGAAACGTAAAAATTACAAAAAACTAAGAATTTTCCTATAAAAAACATTATCTAAGAAGTTTCCTAAGATATAATCACTTAAAATACGTACATTTTTAGAATTATTATCCACGCGAACAATAAAAACCAAACAATTCATCTTTTTTATGTTTTTGATAAATATCAAAAAGATCATACAAATAGCCCAGGAGTAAAACCCTTAAAAAACATAAAGATAATTAACATCCACATACTCTCTCTGTAATGCTTATTATTTGTTGCAATTATGCTAATTTTTTAACTTCACAAGAAAATTCTCATGAAATATTTATTTAAGAGGGAATATTCTTATAAAAATAGCGCTGACCTGTAGGATTATCATTCGAATTGATAATTATTCCACATAAATAAAACCAGGAATTTTCCATATAAAATGAATATTCCTGGAATATCAAGAGATAAATAACGCACGGCAAAGATAGGGTTAGCTGAAACCTTTTAACCCCAAATAACTATTAATTGTTACCGTACGGACCCGATGTAAGCTAATCAACTTTTGATGTTCGAGGGATTTTAATGAGCGGCTAACGGTTTCAATTTTAAGATCGAGATAACTGGCAATTTCCTCCCGCGAGAATGGCAAGCGAAGCGTCGTTTCAGGCCTGCCAATACGTAAATGCATTTCGTAAAACTCCACGAGGAAAGCAGCGATTCTGGCCTCAGCATGTTTATTGGCATAACGCCGTAGTTTTTCAACAATGAATCCATTGTCCCTGCAGAGAAACTTGATGACTGCCGCTGCAACCGACGGCTCCTTTTCTGCTGCCTTGAACAACCGCGCAATATCGATATGACATACCTCCGCAGCCGTTGCAGCCTTGATCGTTGTCAGATACTTACCCCCCTCAACGGCATCCAGCGCCATGATATCTCCCGGAACATAAAAGCGACTGATAAAATCGTTATCACCACATTCCACGCTGGACGTGCAGTACCCCTCGTGAATAACAAAAAGCATGTCCGCGGCTCCATCCTGCCGGGCGAGTATCTCCCCCGCTTTAAACTTCCTTCTTTTGTCTATTAATCGGTATTGATTATCACGATCAATCGCCGCTCCCTTTGGACACAGTGAACAATGGCGGGGGGGAAACGGGTTGCCGAGTGGCACAACAGGAATGCTATGTTTGTGAATATCCGATTTCACGCAACTACTCCTCATAAAAATGAGACTGATTCTAATAGATTGGACCATAGGAACAATACATGAGCCGCAGACCCAGAAAATTCATGCTGGCAGGGAAAATTCTGTGATACGTCGTCTTTCAACGCCGGGGAGCGCATGGCTAAAAACCAGACTGATGCGGATGATGATAAAACGCAGGATAGAAAACAAATACGGTAGCGGGGTAAAGGGTAGAATTAACCGGGCAATGCCTTAACAGACCTGAAAATCATAGACCTATTATGGCATCGCCCGTTTTCAATTACGCACGAATCGTGTCGTCACCGAAGCCAACCCACTTATAGGTGGTCAGTGCTTCCAGACCCATTGGGCCACGCGCGTGCAGTTTTTGCGTACTCACAGCCACTTCCGCCCCCAGTCCGAACTGGCCGCCATCGGTAAAACGAGTAGAGGCGTTAACGTACACGGCAGAAGAGTCCACTTCATTCACGAAACGATCGGCGTTACGCAGGGTGCGCGTCAGGATGGCATCGGAATGCTGGGTCCCATGCTCGCGAATGTGGGTGATAGCATCGTCCAGATCGGTAACGATTTTCACGTTCAGATCCAACGACAGAAACTCGTCGTCATACTCTTCGGCTTTCACCGCAACCACGTTAGCGGGCCCTGCCTGCAATGTGGCCAGCGCGGTGTCGTCGGCATGCAGCGTGACGCCGCTTTGTGCCATCTGCTGGCTCAGCGCAGGCAGAAAACGCGCAGCGATATCCTGATGCACCAGCAGGGTTTCTACGGTGTTACAGGTGCTCGGTCGCTGGGTTTTGGCGTTGACGATAATCTTCAGCGCCGGGTCGATCTCCGCGCTATCATCAACATAAATATGACAAACCCCAATGCCGCCGGTGATGACCGGGATAGTCGACTGCTCACGGCACAGCTTATGCAGACCCGCGCCACCGCGAGGGATCAGCATATCAATGTACTTATCCATACGCAGCATTTCAGCGACCAGCGCTCGGTCCGGGTTATCTATCGACTGCACGGCTGCAGCGGGTAAACCACAGGCTTCCAGCGCCTTTTGGATAACCGCCACGGTTGCCGCATTCGTTCGGTACGTCTCTTTCCCACCGCGCAGGATCGCCGCATTACCGGTTTTCAGGCACAGGGAAGCCACGTCAACGGTGACATTTGGACGCGCTTCATAAATCACGCCAATCACGCCCAGCGGAACGCGACGACGTTCGAGACGCAGGCCGCTATCCAGCAGACCGCCGTCAATCACCTGCCCGACCGGGTCGGCGAGATTACATACCTGACGCACATCGTCGGCAATCGCTTTCAGACGCGCCGGAGTCAGCGCCAGGCGGTCGAGCATTGCTTCGCTCAGGCCGTTGGCTCGCGCTTGCTCAACATCTTGTACGTTCGCGCTGAGGATGCTTTCCGTTTGCGCTTCCAGCTCATCAGCTATCGTTTCCAGTACGCGGTTTTTTTCGCGACTGGAGAGCAGCGCCAGCTTGTATGACGCAGCTTTGGCAGCAATGCCCATTTGTTCCAGCATATGCCTGTTCCTTAACGGGTAATCATGTCGTCGCGATGGACAGCAACCGGACCGTATTCGTAGCCCAGGATGGTGTCGATCTGTTGTGAGTGATGTCCGGCAATACGGCGCAGCGCATCGCTGTTATAGCGGGTAACGCCGTGGGCAATATCGCGCCCTTCGAGATTGCAGATGCGGATCACTTCACCACGAGAGAAGTTGCCTGTCACGCTTTTAATGCCTTTTGGCAGTAATGAACTGCCACGCTCCAAAATCGCTGCGGTCGCCCCCTCATCAACGGTAATTTCCCCGGCAGGCGGTGCGCCGAAGATCCAGCGTTTACGGTTCTCCAGCGGAGAGGCCTGTGCATGAAAACGCGTCCCAACGGAAACGCCTTCCATCACGTCGCCAATTACGCCCGGCTTGCTGCCTGCAGCAATAATGGTGTCAATCCCGGCACGGCATGCAACATCAGCGGCCTGCAGTTTAGTCCCCATACCACCGGTTCCCAGACCCGAGACGCTATCACCGGCAATGGCGCGCAGCGCATCATCAATACCGTGAACGTCTTTGATCAGCTCAGCCTGCGGGTTGGTGCGCGGATCGGCGGTAAACAGCCCTTGCTGATCGGTCAGCAGCAGCAGCTTATCGGCCCCGGCCAGAATCGCCGCCAGCGCTGAAAGGTTGTCGTTATCACCGACTTTAATTTCGGCGGTCGCTACGGCGTCATTCTCATTAATGACAGGAACGATGTTGTTATCCAGCAGCGCGCGTAGCGTATCGCGGGCGTTAAGGAAGCGCTCTCTGTCTTCCATATCCGCACGCGTTAGCAGCATCTGTCCGATGTGAATACCGTAAATCGAGAACAACTGTTCCCACAGTTGAATCAATCGGCTCTGCCCTACCGCCGCCAACAGCTGTTTCGAGGCTATCGTTGCCGGGAGCTCAGGGTAACCCAGATGCTCACGTCCGGCGGCAATCGCGCCCGAGGTAACGATAACAATACGATGCCCTGCGGCATGGAGCTGCGCACACTGGCGAACCAGTTCTACGATGTGGGCGCGGTTCAGGCGGCGCGATCCGCCCGTTAACACACTGGTGCCAAGTTTTACCACCAGCGTCTGGCTGTCACTCATGATTCTCTGCCATTCAAAATTGGGGAAAATGATATCAAACGAACGTTTTAGCAGGACTGGCCCCGGTTGCCAACAACCAGCGCACAAAGCATGAAATTTTATTGCGCAGGATCAGCAAGCGTAGCGGCAGATTTTGACGCATTTATTACAGAAACAAAAAAACATCCTTTTTTAAAAATATTCTTACTTTGTCATAAAACGTTCATTACCAGACGTTAAAAACCCTCCTGTCTTTTAACGGGGATCACACCCAGTGAATATTAGCGCGTACTTTTAATCAGGAATGAAAATGAAAAAGAGCACTCTGGCATTAGTGGTGATGGGTATTACTGCGTCGGCATCCGTACAGGCAGCGGAAGTGTATAACAAGAACGGTAATAAACTGGACCTGTACGGCAAAGTAAAAGCCATGCATTACATGACGGATTATGACAGCAAAGACGGCGACCAGAGCTATATCCGTTTAGGTTTTAAAGGCGAAACGCAAATTAACGATGAACTGACGGGATATGGTCGCTGGGAAGCAGAGTTCGCCGGCAATAAAGCCGAAAGCGACTCTAACCAGCAAAAAACCCGTCTGGCCTTTGCCGGTCTGAAATTAAAAAACCTTGGCTCGTTTGATTACGGTCGTAACCTCGGCGCGCTGTACGACGTGGAAGCGTGGACCGATATGTTCCCGGAATTCGGCGGCGACTCCTCCGCACAGACCGATAACTTTATGACCAAACGCGCCAGCGGCCTGGCGACCTACCGTAACACCGACTTCTTCGGCGTCGTGGATGGTCTTGATCTCACCCTGCAATACCAGGGGAAAAATCAGGACCGCGATGTGAAAAAACAAAATGGCGACGGTTTTGGTACTTCCGTTACCTATGACTTTGGCGGCAGCGATTTCGCGGTGAGCGGTGCGTATACCAACTCCGATCGTACCAACCAGCAGAATCTGCAAACGCGTGGGACTGGCGATAAAGCAGAAGCCTGGGCAACCGGTTTAAAATATGATGCTAACGATATTTATATTGCGACGTTCTATTCTGAAACGCGCAATATGACGCCAATTTCCGGTGGCTTCGCTAATAAAACACAGAACTTCGAAGCGGTAGTTCAGTACCAGTTTGACTTTGGTCTGCGTCCGTCACTGGGTTATGTGCTGTCAAAAGGGAAAGATATTGAAGGCGTAGGCAATGAGGATCTGGTGAATTATATCGACGTTGGCGCAACATACTATTTCAACAAAAATATGTCCGCGTTTGTCGATTATAAAATCAACCAGCTCGATAGCGACAATAAACTGGGCATCAACAATGATGATATCGTTGCTGTCGGTATGGTTTATCAGTTCTGATGTAGCATAAAAAAATGCCGGATGGGGTTGCGCCGCCATCCGGCATTTTACTGTTCATTATGCCGTTAATTTAACCGGTTCATCGTTAAAATCGTCAGCAGGCTCCAGCGCCAGATTCAGCGACGTTAACAACCCACGTAATTTTTCATGAAATTCACGTAAGGTGTATTCCAGTCGCTCTACCACTTCAGTCTCTTTCACCGGCACCGCAGTCCAGTTCCCGTCTTTATCGAACAAGCCAAACTGGTAGCTGTACGTGAAGCGTTTTTCCTGCGCCTCCAGTTCCATCCACCAGCCCCAAAACTCGCGTTTCTCTGGGGCGGGTTTCACATTGACGCAAACAGCCAGACAATCGAAAAAAAACCGATTATCTTCGCACTGCCCTTCCCGGATGTACGGGCCAAGCGCGGTGAATTTCTTGATCAATCTACTTTTCGGATGCCCACTCGGTAACGTCATTACGATCTCCTTAGGTGAAGCACCTGTTTTACCAAATCGATAAAATTTAGCAAACTTTTAACACAATCTCTGATTGATCCAACCGGTTATTTCCTGCAGCCCTTTGTCAAAATTGCGATACACCGGGTTGAATGGAATCTCCAGCAGTTTACCGTCAGAAGATGAAGATGTGATTAAACGCGACTCCTCTTCCGGGCTAAACGGATCGTTTTTCCAGAACCCCGACAGCATTGGCGTCGGGCAGCGTCGGCCCAGCAGGCCCTGCACTTTTAATGAATAGCGATTAAGCTCAACGCGCAACGCTTCATCGGATGCGTCGTGCATTCCCAAACGACTGGCCAGAACGTCAAGGTACATTTCCGGGACGCTTGCCTGACGCTGCGGGTCGCTAAGCAGCGCATGAACCACCGGCCCCAAACAGGCCACCGCCTTCAGACGTGATGATTCCAGATACGCCAGGCGTACCGCCACGTTGGCGCCAAAGCGGAAGCCGAAGGCCGCCACACGAGTGTGATCCACCCACGGAACATTCGGCAGCGCTTTTAATACGTGCTGGTGCAGCAGGCTGGAGTCCTGGGTCAGTTTCCATTTTGACGAGAACCCGACCGACGGCATATCCAGCGTCAGCATGGCAATACCGCGCGGGGCAAAGTAGCGCTCATACAGAGTGTAATAATCCGTTTGCATGGAATCGAGGCCTCCGCACATCAGCACCGTCGGGAACGGACCGTCGCCTTTTGGCATATGCAGGAAGCCGGTAATCGGCGCGCCGCCGGTAACGGCAAATTCCATCTCACGCAGCGTGCCCGGCAGACGCTGTGCGGCCTCTTCATAGGCGCGATTGGCCAGAGCCTGCGCCTGCTCTGCCAGCTCATCGCCTTTTAAGTGCGGATAAGCAGCGATGTTGTAGAGCGTGGAAGCATGCAGCCAGTGGCGTCCGCTCACCTGCGGATCCTCTTCCATAGAGGCTTTCTGTTGCCAGTCCATCGCCTGCTTCGCCCACTCGTAAATCCAGTTTCCGCCGCGATAGCCGATAACCGTGTCGTAAAGCTCTTTATCGGTGCGTTCGGCTTCGCTCATGACGATACGCGCCTGCACTTCGAGGATTTCGCGCGGATCGACGCCACGCCAGATCCACATCAGGCGGTTCACCATACGGTACCAGTGCGGGATGGTTTTGCCATCCAGGGTCGATTGTACGGACGGCTGCGCGCCGTGATTAAAACGACGAACCAGCGTTGACGTTTCAGGGTGTTTGAAGCGGGGTTTAAACAGGACTTCGCTGAGGTTAGCCTGTGACATGATTGCAGCCTCCATGAGTACTCACTAAGGCATAGTGTAACCTGACACAGCACAAAAAGAACAACGCCCGACAGTGCGGGCGTTGAAAACTTTTTAGATTAGCGACCCGAGATCGGCGGAACGAACACTACGCCCATATCCCACGGCTGCTCAATCCAGGTATCCTGAGGGATATCAACAACATAATCATTCACCAGCGGGCGACCTGCCGGCTTAGCGAAAATAGTGACGAAATGCGCTTTAGGGTACATTTCGCGGATCGCTACGGCGGTACCACCGGTGTCAACCAGGTCATCAATTACGATGAAACCTTCACCGTCGCCTTCGGCACGCTTCAGCACTTTCAGTTCGCGCTGGTTGTCGTGATCGTAGCTGGAGATGCATACGGTATCGACATGACGAATACCCAATTCACGCGCCAGCAATGCGCCCGGCACCAGACCACCACGGCTAACGGCAATAATGCCTTTCCATTGTTCAGAAGGCATCAGGCGGCTTGCCAGTTTACGTGCATGGATCTGCAACATGTCCCAGGTGACGACGTATTTTTCGCTCATGTGAAGTGTCCCAGCCTGTTTATCTACGGCTTAAAAAGTGTTCGAGGGGGAAATAGGTTGCGCGAGATTATAGAGATCTGACGCACTAAAAACCAGTGTTTCGCGGAATCCGCGCCTCTTTTTGCATGCTTTATGCTAGCCGTCAGCGGAGAAAGTGGTATTCTCAATCGCATCGCGCAAGCCTGACTTGTGATGTTTTTAATTCTGCTAACCCTGTGGCCTGCAAGCAAGTTTTGTAGGACATCGCCAAGGAGACTCAACGTGTCTGAACTGTCTCAGTTATCCCCGCAACCGCTGTGGGATATTTTTGCCAAAATCTGTTCTATTCCTCATCCGTCCTACCATGAAGAGCAGCTCGCTGAACACATTCTGAGCTGGGCCCAAGAGAAAGGTTTCCACGTCGAGCGCGATCAGGTCGGTAATATCCTGATTCGCAAACCCGCTACCGCAGGAATGGAAAACCGCAAGCCGGTCGTTCTGCAAGCGCACCTGGATATGGTCCCGCAGAAAAATAACGACACCGTGCACGACTTCACTAAAGATCCTATCCAGCCTTATATTGACGGCGAATGGGTAAAAGCCCGTGGCACCACGCTGGGTGCGGATAACGGCATCGGTATGGCGTCCGCACTGGCCGTTCTGGCTGATGACAACGTGGTACACGGTCCGCTCGAAGTGCTGCTGACCATGACCGAAGAAGCAGGTATGGATGGCGCGTTTGGTCTGCAGGCTAACTGGCTGCAGGCAGATATCCTGATCAACACCGACTCAGAAGAAGAAGGTGAGATCTATATGGGTTGCGCAGGCGGTATCGACTTTACCTCTAACCTGCCGCTGTCCCGTGAAGCAATCCCGGCTGGCTTCCAGAGCTTTAAGCTGACGTTGAAAGGCCTGAAAGGCGGTCACTCCGGTGGCGAAATCCACGTTGGTCTCGGTAACGCTAACAAGCTGCTGGTACGCTTCCTGGCGGGTCACGCTGAAGAGCTGGATCTGCGTCTGGTTGATTTCAACGGCGGTACGCTGCGCAATGCGATTCCGCGTGAAGCCTTTGCCACCCTCGCCGTGGCGGCAGATAAAGTTGATGCGTTAAAAGCGCTGGTCAACACCTACCAGGAAATCCTGAAAAACGAACTGGAAGCCAAAGAGAAGAACCTGGCTCTGCTGCTGGATGCCGTGACTCACGACAAAGCCGCGCTGACCACTCAGTCTCGCGACAGCTTCGTACGTCTGCTGAACGCCACCCCGAACGGTGTTATCCGCAATTCCGACGTAGCCAAAGGCGTGGTAGAAACCTCCCTGAACGTCGGCGTTGTAACCATGACTGACGACAACGTTGAAATTCACTGCCTGATCCGTTCCCTGATCGACAGCGGTAAAGACTACGTGGTGAGCATGCTGGATTCACTGGGTAAACTGGCTGGCGCGAAAACCCAGGCCAAAGGCGGATACCCAGGCTGGCAGCCGGATGCTAACTCTCCGGTTATGCACCTGGTTCGCGAAACCTACCAGCGTCTGTTCAACAAAACGCCAAACATCCAGATCATTCACGCCGGTCTGGAATGTGGTCTGTTCAAGAAACCGTATCCGGAAATGGACATGGTTTCCATCGGGCCAACCATCACCGGTCCGCACTCCCCGGATGAGCAGGTTCATATCGAAAGCGTTGGTCACTACTGGACGCTGCTGACTGAACTGCTGAAGTCGATTCCGGCGAAGTAAGATTCTGCGCTAAATGCCGGATAGCGCTGCGCTTATCCGGCAATCCATCAGAGTCACAGCCCCAACAGCAGCTGTCTTTCCAGTTGGGGATCCAGCAGCGTGACGTGTAATCCCACCAGCCTCACGCCTCGCCCTCCCCGACGTTCTTCCCAGGTTTTACGCGCCGTCGCAATTAAGTCATCTTTATTTAAGCGCGGCCAGACGTGCTCCTGCGTGGTCTGCTGAAAATCATTAAACTTGAGTTTTATCCCCTGGCGAGCGATAAGGAGATCCGGCTTTACCTTGGCCAGACGCCGTTCCAGTTCGGGATAAAGCCGCTCAATAATCGCCTCACACTCTGACCACTCATGAATATCTTCCGCCAGCGTGCGCTCCACGCCGACGGATTTGCGCAGTCTGTCGTTGTTAACGTCCCGCTCGTCAATGCCCTGGCTTCGCTCCCACAGCACGCGACCAAACTTACCAAAACGTTTAAGCAGCATTGCCAGGTCGTATTTTTGAACATCCTCGCAGGTACGCAATCCCATTGATTCCAGCTTAGCGGCGGAGACTTTGCCGACGCCGGGAATTTTGCCGAGCGGTAACGTTTTGAGAAATTCAGGAACATCGGCAGGGGTAATCACATATTGCCCGTTGGGCTTGTTGAGATCGGAGGCTATTTTTGCCAGAAATTTAACCGGCGCAATCCCGGCAGAAGCGGTTAGCTGCAGCTCGTTAAAAATCGTCTGGCGGATCTCCTGGGCGATCAGCGTGGCAGAACCGTGGCAGTGGGTGCTGTCGGTTACATCCAGATAGGCTTCATCCAGCGACAGGGGTTCAATCAGCGAGGTATAGCGGGAGAAAATCGCCTGAATCTGGCGGGAGGCTTCTTTGTAGGCCTCGTAGCGACCGGGTAATAAGGTAAGATGCGGGCATAGCTTTAACGCCATTCCCGTTGGCATCGCGCTACGCACGCCAAATTTGCGCGCCGGGTAATTGGCTGTACTGATAACCCCCCGGCGCTCCCGGCTGCCGCCGATGGCAATGGGGATGTCACGCAGAGCGGGGTTATCGCGCATTTCCACCGCTGCGAAAAAGCAGTCCATATCAACATGTATGATTTTGCGCATTACTCGCCTCCCACAATACTGTTTAAGTATACAGTATTTTTATAGTGTGAGAAGTATGATTATTCCTTACGCCGGACCATTCATGACGAAGCGGGCATCGCACAGGTAACGCACAATATCCTTTTTCGTATGTTCTGCGGGATTACCCGCCGTACTGACAAACAGTTTATTCACTTTGCGAACATTTGCCCGCAGCAGTTTTTCGATTGTCATCAGCCGGAAGGCATCATTTTCAACGCAGAAAAGCTCGTAGTCGCCCAGACGTTCACCACAAATTTCACAGTGATTCATCCAGTAACGTAGCCCGGTGGTTTTACTTTTATCGAGGTAGTAATTGCTGGCTTTGATGTTCTTTTTTATCTCTTCAGGCAGAGAATTAATGTGGAACAAAAAGCTGTTACGCCTGACCGACTGCCAGCCCTGACCATCCTGATTTTTCTTAATAAAGCGGGTAAACATCACGCCATGGATGCGGGTAATTTGGTGGCAGCTCCAGCAGTGCATCTTCGAGGTAATCACCAGATAGTACGGCGCGACAATATTAAAATTGTCGGTGTCGTAGACATAGTCACGAAGCGCCCCGTTTAGCTCGTGGGGTTCGGTGTACCAGATACCTGAAACCTTGTCGAAATGCGCCCCCTGACAGGCTACATCGGTGACGTTATCAGTATGAATCTCCAATGGAATAATATGGGTTACATCTATCACATTGCCTTCCTGAGGAATAAATTGCCCCCACATTGCGTGGGGGACGGGAACAGAATTAATGAGTGACGGGAGCAGATTGTTGACGTAAAGAAGTCACCTGCTTTTGCTTGTCCAGCTTATCCACCAGCGGTTGCACAACCTTCTCTCCCTGCTGGCCAAAATATTGATACAACGTATCGGAAGCGCTTTGCGTCAGCACCATGATCTCAATGCGACGGTTCCCGGCACTTTCCGGATTTTTCGCATCCAGCAGCATTTGGTCCGCCATCGCGCTGACCTGCATGACTTTATTCTGCGGCATTCCGGCATCCTCCAGCACGCGTCGCGCCGACAAAGCGCGGTCGCCGGAGAGGTTCCAGTTGTTGTAAATGTTACTCTTATAGCTCATCGCATCTGTATGCCCGGTGATGATTATCTTGTTATCCAGCGAGTCAAACACGGGGGTCAGTTCAACCAGCAGCGATTTAAAGAACGGCATAATCCTGGCGCTACCGCGCTCAAACATATTGCGATTCTGGTCATCTTTAATCAGTACGCGCAGCCCCTGAGGAACAATCTCCATCTCGAGGTTAGTTTCCATATGCGCATTGCGGGCGATAACGTTAATGTCGGTCGCCAGTTCGCCCAATTCGCGGGCTGATTTTTGTTTCAGCAGCACCGCTTTTTCATTCACATCCAGCGCCTTTTTCGCGTTCTCTTCCGTAATTTTCGCCGTCTCCTGCGGGTTTACGGTTTTATCGAGTTTGTTGCGCGTGACGTTTTTCTTCTGCGCTCCCGGCGCTATCGGCTGCTTGCCCAGCTTATTTAACGGCGCCATACCGCCACCGTTAAAGATTGACTGACCATGCAGCGCCGCCACGATATTTTCGCGGTCAGCTTTACTGACGCTGTTCACAATCCACAACGTCATAAACAACGCCATCATCGCCAGCGTAAAGTCAGCAAATGCCACCTTCCACGCTCCCCCATGATGACCTGCATGATTCTTTTTGATTTGTCGGCGGATAATGGTGGTTTTCGCGCCGCGATCGCGACGATTTGGCCCCTTCCTCATGCTTATTCTTGCTCCAGCATCGCATTCACCCACGCATCCAGATTGGCGAATGTGGGTTTGGAAGCCAGATGAAGAAGTTTACGTCCCGCATCAACCGCCAGCAGCGTCGGCTTACCGCCCGCTTGCGCCACCAGCACGGTACGTACACATTCGAGCAGCGAATGTTCCGCCCGCGCCTGCTGTTCCATGGCGTTTGCCAGCGGATCCATCACGCAATAACAGATGAAGACCCCTAAGAATGTCCCCACCAGCGCCGCCGCCACTTTCAGGCCGATAAGCGCAATGGAACCATCGATTGACTGCATGGTGATGATGATACCCAGCACCGCCGCGCAAATGCCGAAGCCAGGCATCGCCTCGGCGGTACGCTGCAGAGAGCGCGAAGGGGTTAACAGCGATTCTTCCGCGGTATCCAGTTCCTGATCGAGGATCCCTTCCAGCTCGTGGGCATCAATTTTCCCCATCGCCATCAGACGGAAATTATCGGCGATAAAGGTCACCAGTCGTTTCTGGGTCAGTACCAGCGGGTATTTCTGGAAAATGGTACTCTCTTCCGGCTGTTCGATATGCTGATCCAACATACGCAGACCGCCGTTCTGCACCATTTCCAGCAGTTCATACAGGCACATCAGCAGCTGACGCTGGAACTCCGGCCCCATTTTCTTTTTGCTGACCACGCCTTTGATCTGGTGAGCAATCTCTTTAAGCACATGCATTGGGTTACCGATAATCATCGCCCCCAGACCGGCCCCCACGATAATAATAATTTCTGCCGGCTGCCAGATAGCAATTAACTGTCCGCCAGCCTCAAAGTAGCCACCAAATACGCAGCCTAAAACCACCAATAAACCAAAAATCTTTTGCATTACGTCCTCCGCATGTTGATTCGGAATTGTTAATCTGGATATAAACAATCACGAATCTTGTGCGTGATTTTTTTATTCATTTGACAAATTCGAGCTTCAGTCAGCCCTAATACCAGCGCGATTTCTTTTAAATTCATATCGTGCTGGTAATACATTGAGAGCACCAGTCCCTCCTTTTCGCTGAGTTGGCTCAGGGCATAACCCAGCATTTCCTGCGTAACGAATTGTTCTTCAAGCCCCCGCCCTTCGAGCGGCGCAATCGGTATATCGCCATTCAGTAATTCATCCAGGCTGGCCAGCGACTCGGCACCTTCCAGCTGTTGATATTCCTGATAATCTTCAGACGACAAACCCAACCGGGAAAGCTCTTCCCATGAGGGTTCATGCCCGAGATGAGTACGCGCATCACGAATCAAATCTTTAATCTGATGGTATTTTTGTCGTAGCTGACGAGGCCGCCAGTCGAGGCTGCGCAGCTCATCGAGAATGGCTCCGCGGATACGATGGACGGCATAACCGGCAAAGCTCTCATCCGGTTGACCATAGCGGCGAATCGCATTCAGCAATCCCATCAGCGCCGTTTGCTCCATATCCTGCCTGTCCATAACGCAGGTACATTGCGGCGCAAGTTGACGCACCACTTTACGCACCAAAGGAAGATAAGCCTGTAAATAATGGCTCTCTTGCTTTGGCGTTAGCACGGGCGTCGCATTAAAATCTTCTGACTCGTAAGCATCCTGGATCATGTTATTTCCTGGCTTGTCGCTTATTGAAACACGACTTTTTTCACCAATATGTCCTTATACGGTGTCGCCATTTTGCGTTTCGCTAATTCAATTTTTAGATTTTCAAAAACTTTCTTTCTGATATCGGAGATCTTCAGCACCCGAATCTCTTCATATTTCATATTCGAGAGTTCATCTACCGTAATACTTTGATAGAGCGGTTCGTCTTTCTTAATTTTTTCAGCGTCTTTCTCTGAATCAACGACCATTACCAGCTCTGCCACCATGTATCGGTCTGCCCCTTCACTATCATGAAGCGTAACCACCGTTTCCGGCAGAGAGACAAAAATGCTGCTGCTCTCATCCTGATTTTCTTCGGGTATCTCAGCGGGTTTTGCTGCCTTAGCTGTCGCACCTTTATTCATAAAATGATAAATACCCCATCCAGCCCCACCAGCAATACCCAGAGCAACGACAGAGCTGATCACACACGCAATAACAATTTTCTTCATCTTGCTTTTACACTTTGATCAGAACGGATTCGTTCTGTTGAAATTGAGGTTCGTCGTTAAGCGTTAGCGCCGACGTCACCTCGTCCTGTTGATGACCTGACTGCTGTTGTTGCTGTTGCGATTGTCCCTCGGAAGAGACCTGAACATTCACTTCCATGAAGTTCTGCGCCGTGAGGTGCTGGCGTAAGTTCTCGCTAAATTGCTGCAACGAGCGGCAGACATCGCTCTGATTTGCGCCGATGTGCACCATCAGCTTTCCTGCGTCCAACTGCACGGCAATTTCCAGTTTGCCCAGCGATGGCGGGTCTAGACGAATGGTCGACACCTGCTGTTGCTGACCCAACTGGAACTGAATTCTGTCTTTGAGCAGCGCGGTGAGCTTCTCGCCGAGCTCCTCTGTTGACAGCGTGGTAGGCGCGGAAACTTGCGTCGACACCACGTTGTGGTCGCTCAGGGCATTTACCGGCTGACTTCCCTGCGCCGCCGTATTGAGCAAACTTTGCGACGCAAGCGATGGGTTAACCGTTACGCTATCCGTTTTTCTCACCGCCATCGGGCGAGGAACGGCGTGATCCGCTGACTTCACCCGGGCGGAAATTTGCTGTGAGGTCGAAAGCGAGACAGGTTCAGGCGCGATCGCGCGCAGATCCTGGGCGGAGAATGTCGCCAGTTTGGCCTGCTGATCCGGGGTTGCCTGGGGCAAATTCTCGGTGATCGATGCCAGTAACGTTTGCAGCTTTGGCGACAGTGACGATAAATCCGTGGCGTGCTGCTCAGCCGACGGCATGGATTGTTTTCCTTGCCCGGCCATCGCGCTCGCCAGTTGGCGCAAAAGCGCAGACCCCGCCCCCGTAGTTTGCGCCTGCGTCAGCATTTTCAGCATCTCACCGTCAGGCTGCTTCTGCGCCGCCGCAGGCGTTAACGGCTGTGCCGGTTGCGCCAGTAACATCGCCAGCAATGCCTGCATGGCCGCAGGATCTGCATCATCGCGTTGATGCTCAGGCAACGACGCCTGCTGTTGGTTTATTTTTGCGCCGATCAAACGTTCAGCCACCGCGTTAAGCCCGGCCTGCGGTAAAGAAAACGTGCTGCCGCTCGTTGACGTTGTTGGGGCCGAAATAGCCGCCTTTTCCGGTGTGGCCTCTGCCAACGCACTGGCCGAGGCCAGTAATACAGGATTCATGCCTTCTCCGAAATTAAATTAACCATTGAGTACGCCAACATTCCTTCCTGGTTTTGCTGATGTTGATCCATGCGCGCTTTGAGTTCTTCCGCACGCTGCGTTCGTCGGGCAATCAGCACCTCAAACGCCGCATGCAGGGTGTCTTTGACCTCTCGCAACGCGGTGGCATCGGTTTCCCAGGCGGCATAGTCATGAAAAACGCGCATCACCTGCTGATGCAGGCCGGGTAATCGGCGCCAACGCTTTCGATCCAGCGCCTCGTTCATCTCTTTTACCAGGGCATAAAGCTGCTGTTGCTGACGCTCTCTTTCCATCGTCTTATCCCAGCTTTGCCGACAGACCTTCCCAGCCTGTGCGTAGATTGGTCAGGATGAGGATCACTTCATCAATTTTTTCCAGCGACAATTCGCCGCTGGCTTCATACAGGCGGTAGACGCAGTGGTCATACAGCCGGGACAAATTCACCACCAACTCGCCGCCCGTTTCAAACTCCAGCGAGCTGGTTAAGGCGTTGAGAATATCGATGCATTTGTTGATGCTTTGCGCCTTGCGCTCATAGCGTTTGTTCTCAATGTGACTTTTGGCGCGTTCCAGCTCGTCCATCAGCCCCGAAAACAGCACCAGCACCAGCTCTAATGGCGATGCTGCTGCGGTACGCGCAGCAAGATCCATCTCTTTGTATTGCGAATAACCATCCTGCGTGTCGTACATGTTGATTCTCAATCCTTCTGTTAAATCAGCCGGTTACATAAACGCGGCCATACTCATTTTCATGGTGTACGTTTCCACCAGCGTATTGGTGTACTCTTCCACATAGCGCTCGTAGTTGGTGTTATAGGTTTCAGTCAGCTGATCGCTTTCGTCCTGAATTTTGCTCTGCTGGTCATCAATGTTTTCCTGGCGCAGGGCGATGATGCCGTTGCTGGAATCCAGATAGCTTTCCATCAGGTCGTCCATCTGCGCGACCATGCTGTCCTCCCCGACAAAAATAGCGGTCAAACCGTCCGGGTTTTCTTCCATTGCTTCGCTGAACTGAGTAGAGTCAATTTGTAAGTGACCGTCGGAATCCAGCGTGATGCCATAATCAACAATCGACACGCCACCGTAAGACGCGTGAGCAATATCATCCATCTGATTTGCCAGCGAATTCATCCCGGCGTCTCCCGCAAAAACCCCGGACGCCGTGTCGTCATCGCCATAGCTGGTCAGTGAATCGATGGTATCGACCAAGGTGTTGTAGGCATCAACAAAGGTCTGTACTTTGGCCTGCGATCCGCTGGAGTCTTCCGCGACGGTAAAAGTGGTCACATCGTTAGGATCATCAGGATCGCTAACCTCAGAAAAAGTCATCGTCACGCCGGGGATCACATCGTCAAAGGTATTGGTGCTGCTGGTGATCGCAGGGCCATCCTCGTTACCGAGGTGAATAATGGCGTCCTGCGCTTGCGTTATCTGTTGTTCACTGGAGGATTCCGCCGTAGCCAGATCGGTGTTACCCGAAACGCTCACCGAAAAACCGCTTTGCTCACCGGTGGTATCAGAGGTCAGCATGATGGTGGTCGTGCCGTCGGTCTTAACCAATGCCGCCGACACGCCTGGGTTATCGTCCGAGTTATTAATCGCATCAACCAGTTCACTGGCATCAACACAGTTATCGCCATCCTCATCGACCGTAGACAGGTCAATATCCATGGTTGTGCCGTCATCCATGGTTATCTCAAATGAACCCGTCGCGGCGTAAGTATCGTCGCTCATGCTGAACGTGGTTTGTTGCCCCTGTGCTAACTGCGAAACATAAAATGAGTAGGTCCCCGCCTGTGCCTGCGAGTTTGCCGACACCGTATTCGACTCATTATTTGTGGTGGCGGAAAACGTCAGTGGGCCGTCGGTGTCGCTGTTCAGCGCATCGATTGCCGTCTGAAAATCAGTCAGCGCGGTACTTAGCGAGTCCAGACCGCTACTCTCTGCGTCCAGTTCTGCCTGCTCGTTCTGCAAATTCGTCGCCTGGGTGGCAATATCGGCGTAGGCAAATTGTTGTGCTAATTTTTGGATCGGACTCGTATAGCTCATGATCAATGACTCCGTGCAACGTTATTTATGTAAAAGCAAAATACATGCCAATAATTTTTATAATTAAAATTCAGTGAGTTAACTTAGTAGCGGAAATGAATTTTCCCTTCCCCAGGAAAGTTTCCAGGTAAAAGCCAGGTCGCTGAAAGCACAACACCGCCGGGTGGCGGTGTTGGAAATGACGTTAAGTCAGGAATTACTGCAGCAGGCTGGAAACCATGCTGGACATGCTGTTGGACTGCTTCAGCATGGTGATGCCGGTTTGCATCAGCACCTGTTGCTGGGTCATGTTGGACGCTTCCGTCGCGTAGTCGGTATCCATAATGTTACCGATCGCCACTTCAGTGTTGTCCTGCATGCTGGTCAGGTTAGCTGCGGTATCGTTCAGACGGTTGATAGATGCACCCAGTTTGGACTGGATCTTAGACACGTCGTCCATTGCAGTCTGGATAGTAGTGATCATCTGGTTTGCAGAACCAGAAGCGGTCAGCTCAGTACCACCGGAAATGCCTGCAGAACCGGTCGCATCTAACTGATCAGCTTCGAAAGAGTTGCTAACGCTTTTTAAATCGGTAACCAGAGAGTCCAGTTGGCTGGAGATATCAACGGTCATGGTGTCAGAAGATTCAGCACCAACCTGGAAGGTTACCGCCCCCTGGAACAGACCGTCTTTGCCGGTGTTGCTGGTACCGGAAACACCGAACAGGTTGGTGCCGCCGTAAGTGGTGTTCTGCAGCATATCGGACATCTGCTGACCCAGTTCGTCGTATTCGTCCTGCATCGCCTGCAGATCTTCGTCGTTGTAGGTTCCGTTCGCTGCCTGAGTGGACAGGTCTTTCATACGGCCCAGTACGTCGGTCATTTCGTCAAACATGCTGTCTGCAGTTTGCAGCATCGCAGTCGCGTCCTGAATGTTGCTCAGCGCAACGCCCATACCGCTGGACTGCGCAGTCAGACGGTTGGCAATCTGTTTGCCCGCAGCATCATCTGCAGAAGAGTTAATACGGTTACCTGTCGCCAGACGTTCCATAGAAGTAGACAGTGATGCGCTGCTTTTGTTGATAGCGTTAACAGCGGACATTGATGCGGTATTAGTATTAATCGATAACATGGTACTGCTCCTTGGGAATAATCGTTTTCGTTTCGATACTCTGTAAAAACGACCACCCCTTCGGAAAACTTAAAGCGCTGCAGAAAAAATTTTTACGCCTTGCACAACATCGTTAACGCGAGAGATAAAACGTCTCTCACCTCTATTTTAGCTTTCCGTGCTCCGCATCCAAACACTCAACGCATAAGGAAGATCTCAATCAAGATTTAATTAAAAGATTATTAGAAATATCTAATAATGACCTGTTCGATTACACATCTGATATGTTAACCTTATGATAAAGATAAGATTATACTTAGATTAAAATGTTTTAAAGCGACTGGTTATAACTTTATTTTACATTTGGTTGCAAATGCCCTGTATTTTTATATTGTGAGTCTCAGACACTTTCGCTACATTTCCAATCCTCTTTTGCACAGCATAAAAAACACTCAATACCGATTTACCTGCTGTTTCTCAGGCAGAAGACATCTCAATTTCTCCAGAATTTTAATGCACTGATTTTTAACGGTGTGACACCAGGGATATAAAAATCTTGCGCGGGTATAATAAACCATGAGTATTGTAGTCAACAATTGGCGGATGGACTCTTCGCTTAATGCGTTAATCCACTGTGAAACAGGTGAGATACGTCGCCTGGGCGAATACCATTTTATTCTGTTAGAGACATTAGCTAAAAATGCCGATGTTGTTTTATCTCGTTCATTTTTAATGACCGCTGTCTGGAAGAATCGCATCGTCGGTGGAAATAGTCTGCCGACAGCCGTTCACGCCCTGCGCGTCGCTATTGATGATGATGGTAAACAACAAGAAATTATAAAAACCATACCAAAAAAAGGGTATTTGTTTAATAAACTCTATCTAACTGAAATCATTGCTCCTAATGAAAATAAGGTTGATGACAGCGCCAGTGAGGTAACCGAAGAGAATGCTGAGGTAGTTGAAACCCTCGCGTCTGAGGAGCAACTGCCATCAACAACAACAGAAAAAATAACTTTAAATAACAGTTCATTACATGAAGTCAGCAAGAAAAAACTGGCAACCAAACATCATCCTTATCGGGCTGTTCTGATTACCTTGCCCGTTATCGTTGTCGCTCTGTCGCTGTTTGCACTGATCTCATATTTTAAAGCGCCGTCATCCACTAAAACGGAAGAAACTCCACAACTGGTTAAAGAAACGCTTGAAAATGCCAACCGTATTACGGTCTATCAACTTTACGATCCAGGTGAGAATAAGAAATCGTTATCGCTTGTTTCAAAACATATTCTTCCTGGTATAGAGCAAATCAATCAACTGTTGGTCGCGCATAGCGCCTCGATGACCCTTTATTATCGGGTCTCGTTGAACAAACTCGCACTTGATATTGTGATGAGCAATCAATGCAATGATAGTTGGCAGTTAGCACTAAGCTTTGATAACTGGCTAAATAAAGATAACGAAATGAATGGTATTTTAATTAAAGAAGTGGAGAAAATGTTAAATGAAATGCCAAAATGCAAATAATTACGCTTTTTATATCCTGGCTATTTCCTCCCTATTTTTTAGTTTTCTGGCCCATGCCCACATTGAGCACACGGTTATTGCCTATTATGATCTTAACGCCGGAAGGAATGCACATTACCAACTTATTCTGAGCCCACAGCACAAGGATACGGCCCTTACGCTCATCCCTTTGGAACATAATAACCAGGTTCCTTCAGTATTCGAGATCTCCACTTGCCTTAATCGTTCTACAGAATCATCTCAACAAGGTGAGCTTCATTTTAGCGATGCGAAAGCGGATAATAACGATCTCCGCTTATCTAATTTCAGTTCCTTTATTGTTGAGCATAACCTTCATACGTGGTGGATTCATTTAAACCCGCAGCAAAATTTGCTCTTCACTCAGGATGTAGGAGGCCTGTTAATCACAGACCCCTCGGCATTTACCTTTTCGACAACATCTTGTCAGCAGAATTAACTTAATAAGCTACGGACAGTCTGGCTGGAAAGCCGGGCTTGTCCGTTGACCGCCTGGGCTAAAACCTGATAGTTGTGATTAGCATGATCCAGTACCCCGCCCAGTGATTCAGATGCTTTAACCGCACTTTCTGCCTGTGGAAAACGCGCCATACCGTCAATCAGCTGCCGGGCCTTCTCCTGCTGCGCGGCCATTTGCGCGCGCTGATCGCCAATCGCATCCAGCGCCTGCTGCAATCCATCCTGAGTGCGGGAACTGCCCTGCGCGATATGTTGCAGAAGCTCATCTGAACGAGAGGGATCGGCAAATGTCTTTAGCAGAGTAAACGCCGAGGACTTCGCGTCAACATCACGTACGCTCAGAGTTTGTTGGATCTGCTGCCATTGCTTCTCCGTCGTGGAAAAGCTCAGCGCCCCCTGCTGATCGTGCACCTGTACACCGACACGGCGCAGCGCATTGCTCATCATCATTTTGTATTGACCAGGATCCAGATCCTCGCCCACCACCACCGCAGAGTGCTGCGTCTGCCGCCCGTCAGAAACACTGAACATGCGTGAACTTATCGCGTTTTTTTGCAGCATCTGCGCCAGTTCAGGCGAGTGAAAAGTGACGCGCGCCTCGCCCTGTAAAACCGGACGCAACTGCCTGTCGACCGCATCACCGGACAATGTTGGCCGTTTTTCCAGCCACTGGGTAAGTTCTGCCCCCTTCTGCTGCAACGTCTGTCCGCCGCGGCGAGAAGCGTGACGAAAGTCCAGCAAATGCTGCTCCAGTTGACCCAGGTAGTGGTCAGCCTGCTGCAGCGTGGTGAGCTGATCGTTAAGCTGCACGCTGTAGCGCTGAGGCCGGGTAGTAATAAGGGGTGAGGCCGGGTAATCACTCGCCGTTGCGGGTAACTTTTGACGGACAGGGGCATTCTGCGCAACGGTATGCTGCTGCACAGAAGGATTAAGCGCTCCGCTACCGGAGAGTGATGTTGTATTTAAACCGACCTGCATACTATTCCTGAGCTACTGCTAACTGTTAAATCACACTGAAAAGGTTTAACTCACTCACTTTGGAGTAGGTTTTTAAGGTGGCTTCCATCGCCATTTCCAGACCGGTAAAGGTAATGGAGGCTGGGCCATAATCCAGATCGCTCAACTGACTGATAAGCTGATCGTTGGAGGTAGTGATATCCGTCTGAGCACTGCTCAGCATGCTCATCGTATTCTGCGTTTCACCAATGGTGGCTATAGAGGCGTTGAGCGCGTCAGAGGCCACATCCACCGTATCAATGGCATTTTGAATATCGCTTTGCACC
Source organism: Citrobacter sp. RHBSTW-00599 (assembly GCF_013784065.1). NCBI lineage: Bacteria > Pseudomonadati > Pseudomonadota > Gammaproteobacteria > Enterobacterales > Enterobacteriaceae > Citrobacter > Citrobacter sp. RHBSTW-00599. The sequence continues at coordinate 4,037,860 of NZ_CP056717.1, forward strand.
TGCGGATCGGCAGGGTCAACCGACGGATCCTGTAACTCTTTCGACAGCGACGTCAGAGTGTTCAGAACGTCGAGGCTATCGCCGAAGAAATCGCTGACTGCCACATTGGTATCAACCTCAACGCCATTGGACACCGTGGTCTGGCGATGATCGTCGTTACCCTGATAGGTATAACTGTCGGTCACCCCGTCACCGTCCTCATCTACCGCGACAATGGGCGGTTGATCGTTCACCGTCCCGCCAAACACATAGTGACCGTCTTCATCCTGATAATTCAGCGCCGAGACCATCGCTTCGGTCATCGACTGAATATCCTGCCCCAGGCTGGATAACGACTCGGCGGTGTTGGTGCCGTTGGCGGCCTCCAGCAGATCGTCGCGAATCGCTAACAGATCGTTATTCACGCCATCCAGAATAGACTCCTGCTGGCTCATCCCCGCCGAGGCGGAATCAATATTAGTTTGATACTGATCGAGAGCCGATTGCTGGCGGTTAAGCTGGGTGATTCGTGTCGCAGCGATAGGATCGTCTGACGGCAGCAGAATACTTTTCCCTGTCGCCATCTGCGTGACAACGTGGGAAAGATCGCTGGAAAGGTCGTTAAAACTCTGCGTCATAGACACATAGGATTGTTGGGTAGACACGCGCATGATAATAGCCCTCCAGATTAACTACACATTTCCAGCACAGAGTCGAAAATATCTGCGCCCGTTGAGATAACTTTGAGGTTGGCCTCGTAAATTTGCTGGTAGGTAATGAGGTTCACCGCTTCTTCATCCATGCTGACGCCGCTGACGCTGCTCTGCTGGTTCTGTGCTTCGGAGTACACGTTCGCTGCCGCTTGCGCTTCCGTCTGGTTTTGCTGGCTGTAAATACCGATGTTACTGATGATTGATGAACAGGCTTCGCCCACGGTTACGCTACCAAGCCCCTCGATATCTAACGGTTCGGTTGAGAGGTTGATCAACGCCTGCAGGTTATCGCTGTTGCCGCTTTCATCCGGCGAACTGGAAAACGCCAGCTCATCGGCGGTGATATCGGGGTTCACTTCCAGCGGACCATCCGATGAGTTTTCGTCATAAATAAACAGCGGCTCGCCGGGATTTCCGTTCAGGTCGTAGCCCTGCGCCAGTTGGGTGTTAACCGCATCGGCAAACTGCTCTGCCATGCTGTTAATCGTCCCCGTCAGTGGCGTCAGTACCTCATTCTGATAATCAAACAGCGCGCCCAGCGAGCCGCCGGTATCGGTGTTCATGGATGACGTGGTTCCGGCGAACGTCAGCGACATGCTCTGCGTGCCGTCGGCGTTGGTCTCCAGTTCGAGGGTGGAACTCTCTTGCCCGCTCACCAACGGCTGACCGTTTTGCAGCGTGACGTTGTAGTTACCTTCATCATCAATATTGACCTGAACATCCATAATGCCGCTCAGTTCTTCCACCATCTGGTCGCGGGCATCGTAGAGCGCAGACGCGTTATCCCCGTTGGCTTCGGCTTCAGTGATCTGCTGGTTGTAGCTGGCAATACCGCTGGTAAGCGTATTCACCTGCGCCACCATCGCCTGCTCCTGACTAACGATTTCACTGCTTTGCGAATCGATATAATCGAGGGTGTTATCCACGCGCAGCGCCAGCGCGCCGGACTCGCTGATCACCTGCTCACGCAGAGCAGAGTCATCCGGACTGGTGGTAGCTGCGTTTAGCGCGGCAAAAAAGTTGTCAAAGCCGCCGCTCAGGCTGCTGTTATCATCGCTGAGCACGGTTTCCAGCTGAGTTAAATACGTCTGCTGGGTGTTGTAATAGCCGTAATCGCTGGCGGCATACCAGACCTGGTTCACCTGATACTGGTTGGATACCCGGCGAATACTGTCCACCTGCACACCGTTACCCGCACTGTTCGCCGAGCCTGAGCTTGCGCCAATAGTACTGGTGACAGCCACCTGCCGGGTATAACCGTCGGTCATGGCGTTCGCCGTGTTTTGCGCGGTTACGTTAAGCTCCACCTGCGCAGTTGATGCGCCGCTGTAGCCAATGTTAATCATGTCCATCAAAGAGTCCTCGCCGGTCAGTTCCCCGGTCTGTCGTTAACAACCTTGCCGATTAAAAGCGGCGAAAAAACCTCAGTTCTTAAGCCGCCGCGCAACCTTTATCCTTTGTGATGCGGGGAGAGCTGTTTAACGATCATCGCCGCAATCCCAATACCGTGCTGCTGGGCCAGGCTGTTACATAACTGATCGTCGTAAAACCCCTGCATCATGCGCACCGAGTCGCTGTTAAACGGGTTATCTTTGGAGTCGAAGATCTCATTGGTTTTACGCATTTCTTTCAGCATGTTGCGTAAGAAAATGGCTTCAAACTGCTGGGCGGCTTTCTGCAAATCGTTATCTTTAATTTTCGGGCCCATTAACGCATCGCTACCGTCAATGCCCCCGCTATGATTCACTTTGATGTCGGCCATTAAATGACCTCCAGATCGGCATCCAGCGCCCCGGCTTCATGCAGGGCCTGTAAAATGGACATAATGTCGTCCGGCGTGGCCCCGAGACTGTTGAGCGCATTAACCAGCGTTTTCAGGCTGCTGGATTCAGGCAGCGTAATCATCCCCGGTCGGGCGTGATTCACCGAAATATTGCTCTGCGGCGTCACCGCCGTACGACCACCGGCAAAGGCATTCGGCTGGCTGACGTTGCTGCTTTCATTGATGGAAACCGTCAGGCTGCCATGCGATACCGCCGCCGCGTGCAGGGCAATGCCATCCCCCATCACCACCGTACCGGTACGCGAGTTAAACACCACGCGGGCGCGTACTTTTTCTGCCTGAACCTGGACGTCATCTAACTGAGACATAAAGGCAACGCGCGCGCCTGGGCTGGTTGGCGCGCGGACGCTGACGTTGGTCGAGCTTTGTGCCGTAGCAATGCCGCCAAACGAAGCGTTGATCGCCGCCGCAATGTTATTGGCATCTTTAAAGGAGGGACGTTTCAGATTAAGCGTAATGGTGTCACCCATCTGGAAATCGCTGGGAATTTCACGTTCGACCGACGCGCCATTCGGTATCAGTCCGGCTGTGGGGGTATTCACGGTCACGCTGGAGCCGCTAGCCCCGGTCGCGTTCATCCCACCCACCACCACGCTCCCTTGTGCAAGGGCATAAACCTCCCCATCTGCGCCGTGTAGCTGGGTGAGCAATAACGTACCGCCGCGCAGGCTTTTGGCATCGCCAATCGACGAGACCGTGACATCAATGGTCTGCCCACGCGAGTACATTGGCGGCAGCATCGCGCTGACCGCTACCGCCGCGACGTTTTTCACCTTCGGATCGATTTTACCCGGCAGTTGTACCCCGAACTGGCGCAGCATGTTGGTAATAGTTTGGTTCGTGAATTTGACCTGGTTTTTATCCCCGGTTCCGTCCAGCCCCACCACCAGGCTGTAGCCAACAAGTTGGTTTTCCCTGATCCCCTGGACGTTGACCAGCGACTCCAGAGATTGCGCCTGCGTAGTGCCGGGCAGCACCAGGCTCAGGGCGATAACGATGCCATTTAACGCCTTCATCCAGCGCCCGCTTATGTGTTGCATATTAAAATCCTGCATTAGATCGGGAAGAGAGGATGGTTAAACAGACGCGTCAGCCAGCCCGCCGCATTGGCATCGCTCAATGCGCCACGGCCTGCATAGGAGATACGCGCATCGGCAATGCGCTGCGATGAGACAGAGTTGTCGTTTTGAATATCATCAGCGCGCACCAGACCACTCAGGCGAATGTACTCATCCCCCTGGTTGAGGGTGAGCCATTTTTCACCGCGAATTTCCAGAATGCCGTTCGATTGTACCGAGTGCACCGACACCGTAATTTCGCCACGCAAACTGTTTTGCTGCTGCGAGGTCGCCGTCCCGTTGAAGTCGCGATTGGCGTCCACGGAAGCGGAAAGATTATCTTTGGTATGCCCAAAAAGAGTCGGTGCACCGATATCAACGGTATTGTTCTTGCCGAAATTGGTTTTCGCCTGTTTGCTCGACTGGGTGGATTCTTCCAGCATCACGGTCAGGATGTCGCCCACCCGATAGGCGCGGCGGTCCGCCGTCAGCGACCACTTGTAACCCGTTTCGAACACCCCTCCCGCGCGACCATCCGCCGTTGGCGGCAACTCGGTTTTGGGAGGAGCAAAGAATTCGTCATTTTTTTTGACCAGGAGGGCCTGCGATTCGCACCCGCTTAACAGGGGCAGCAGTACCACCAGCCAGAGATAATTTTTCACGTTCTGCCTGTTTACTTTAAATTTGCCGGATAAGGCGAAACCGCTATCCGGCATTTCACATTCTTGAATTACAGCGTCTGACTAATAAACTGCAGCATATCGTCTGCCGCAGAGACCATTTTGGCGTTCATCTCATAGGCGCGCTGCACGTTAATCATCGCCACCATTTCGTTGACAATATCCACATTCGAGCCTTCCAGCGCGCTGTCCTGCAAGGTGCCCAGACCATCTTCCCCCGGAATACCTTCCGTCGGTTGACCGCTGGCTGCCGTTTCCAGATACAGGTTGTCGCCTTCGGCTGAAAGGCCCGCCGGGTTGGCGAAGTTCACCAGCGTTAGTTGCCCCAGTTCGGTCGGATCGCTGTCGCCGGGCAGGATCGCCGTCACGGTGCCATCTTCGCCAAATGCCACGTTGGTCGCGCCAGCGGGAACATCAATTTCCGGTTGCAGCGGCAAGCCCTGGGCGTTGGTTAGCACGCCGTCGGCGTTAATCTGCATATTGCCGTCACGGGTATACGCAATATCCCCGTTGGCCTTTTGCACCTGCCAGAACCCCTGCCCCATGATGGCCACGTTCATCGCATTATCGGTGGTTTCCACATTCCCTTCGGTGAAGGTTTTTTGGGTTCCAACGATGCGCACACCGCTACCGAACTGCATTCCGGTCGGCATGATGTTGTTTTGATCGAGCATGGCGCCCGGTGCTTCCTGAGTCTGATAAAACAGATCCTGGAACATCACGCGGTCACGCTTAAAGCCCGTGGTGTTGACGTTGGCGATGTTGTTGGCAATCGCACTCATCTCAGCATCCTGCGCCGACAGGCCGGTTTTACTGATCCATAACGCTGCGTTCATAAAACTTTATCCCTGATTAAAGGCTACGACTCAGGAGCCGCGTAGCAGCCTGTTGCCGGAGTCGCTGAGATCTTCAGCGGTTTTCATCATCTTGATTTGCGCTTCAAACTGGCGGTTCATCGCAATGGACGACATCATTTCGCTCACCGCAGACACGTTACTGCCTTCCAGAAAGCCGCCGCTTACTTTGATGTTTTCATCGCGCTGGGCCGGTACGCCATCCGCCGTCACCAGCATTCCCTCGCTGTTTTTCGCCAGATTGGCGACCGGGATATCCACCAGCTTCAGCCGATCGATATCCATCGTGGCGGTAACATCACCGTCGTCAGGCGTAACCGAGAGCGTGCCGTCGCTGCCGAAAGAGGCAATCGCGTTCGGCGGCAAAATAATCGGGCCGTTATCTCCGAGCACCACGTTACCGTCGATGGTCAGCTGACCCTGATCGTCTTGCTGAATATTGCCGTTGCGGGTATAGACCTCGTTTCCGGCTTTATCCTGCACGGCGATATAGCCCGTCCCCTGAATGGCGACGTCCAGCGGGCGCTCGGTTTTTTCCGCCACGCCGGTGCTGTCATTGACGCCGCTGGGACTTTCCTTCGCCATAAAACGCGTATCAAAACCACCGCCCTTCACTTTGTCATTACTCGCCATCGCCATATCCGCGCGAAAACCATTGGTGTTGACGTTGGCGAGGTTGTTGGCGCTAATTTGCTGCTCTTGCAACGTCTGGGTGGCACCGCTCAGCGCGGTATAAATCAACCGATCCATTTCTTAGCCTTACATCGCCTGGAAGAGAGCCTGATCCAGCTGCGTACTGGTGGAAATCACCTTGGTGTTCGCCTGGTAGTTACGCTGGGCGGTCATGAGATTGACCAGTTCGTTGGTGATATCCACGTTAGAGCTTTCGAGCATGCCGGAGGAGAGCGTGCCGCAGGAGCCGGAGCCAGGCGTACCTATCAGCGGCGTACCGGATTCGCCCGTCTGTACCCAGGCAGTACCGCTCACTGCTTCCAGTCCGTTCTCATCCGGGAAAGTGGCGAGTACAACCTGGCCCTGCAGCATGCGCTCACCGTTGCTGTAGGTGGCGTACACTTTACCGTCGTCATCGACCTGCACGCCGTTTTGCGTTGCCGATGCGTATCCGGTCGCGGAATTGGTGGTAACCGAGAAGTCAGAGCCGTACTGAGTACAATCGGAGTAGTCAATCGTCATTGAAATCGGTGCGGCTTCATCGGTGGTGAAGGTGATGGTTTGCGGCGTGGTTGGAGCCGTCAGCTTGCCGGTATTTGGGTCGAAGGTCAGCGTAGTCGGCGGTACACCGCTCTGCGCTTCACCATCAAAGGTGTATTGCACTTCCCAGGTGTTATCCGCCGTTTTAGTAAAGTACTGGCTAACCGAGTGCTCATTACCCAGCGAGTCATACACGGTGGTGGTGTAGCTGTCGGTGTAGGTATCGCTGTTGTTGGCATCAAACGGCACGGTTGCGCGATCGATTGTTTCATCACTGGCGTCAAAGTTTGCCGTGAAGGTCATGCTGTCCGTGGCCTGCGCCGGGATGTTGCCGGTTTTAATCTGGATATCGGTAACGGTACCGGTTTGCAGCGTGCCGCTGTCATCAACCGGATAGCCTTGCAGGTAATCGCCGGACGCATTGACGATATAGCCGTTTTTGTCCGTCACGAAGGAACCCGCGCGGGTATAGGAGATGTTCCCGGCGCTGTCGCACATCACAAAAAAACCATCGTCGTTGATCGCCAGATCCAGCGCATTACCGGTTGAAACCATAGAGCCGCCGGTGGAGATGCTTTGTGCCGAACCCGCCACGCTCACGCCCATCGCCTGCGTTCCGGCATACATGGCGGAGAACTGGGTGGTCATCGATTTATACCCGACCGTCCCGGAGTTTGCGATGTTGTTACTGATGCCATCAAGCTGTTCGTTGACGGCGTTCAGTCCCGTCGCTGCAATTTCATAACTCATTGTTTCTTCCTGTAATGTAAACGAGATCAGATCACGGTGTTGCTGTCGGCGTTATCGCCGCCGTCGTCAGTATCCGGCGGCGTGATGTCATCAGTGCTGTCCGGAACGCCAAACTGGGTGATCATGGTGAAAGGCACTTCGCCAACGCCGTCAACGTTGAGCACTGGCGTGCTGCCATCGAGCGGAATACGCACATCTTCCACCGTTCCGGTCACCTCAATCGGCACTTCCTCTTCTCCGGTATTGGTCACCACGGATACGCTGTAATCGCCCGGCGGGATGCCGTAATCCGCAGGATTGATGTCGAAATCAACCTGGCCGGGCCCGACGGAGGTTTCACCTTGCGGGATCAGCGACACGGTGTAGTCATCACCGGCTTCATCGGTAAAGTGCAGATCCACATCGGTACAACTGTCATCCAGCGTCACGCGTCCCTGGATTTCTTTGCTGTTGTCTTCGATATCCAGCGAGGTGGTTTGCACCATGATGTCGTCGCCGACCATATTCCCCAGCGCCATCACCTGAATGTTGCTCATCAGTACGGCGTTAGTGTTTGCCTCAACGCTCATCTCTTCCATCATGGCAACCTGCGCCATGGAGGCGAGCTGATCGATATAGGCCGTAGGATCGGTTGGATCGGTCGGGTCCTGGTTTTCAATTTCAGCCACGAACAGCGTCAAAAACGTATCAACCGCGGACGTTTCGGTGGACGTTGTCGTGGTTGGAGTACCGCTTGTCCCGCTGGTATTCGTTGTTGACGACGTTGAGGAAGAACTGCTGTCTCCCAGATTGCTGCTTTGCGCCGTAGCGCCGACGTTATTTTCAGCCACCGCCGTATTCTCCGAAGAAGGAGCCTGCGCCTGAGATTGGGCATACAGAGTCAGGGTATTCATTACACTTCTCCCAGTTTGAGTAAGCTTTGCTGCATACTTTTGACGTTATTCAGCACATCAACGTCGGTTTCAAAATCACGTGAGGCGGACATCATGTCGGCCATTTGCTCGACCACGTTGACATCCGGATACCAGACGAAACCGTTCTGGTCCGCCATCGGGTGATGCGGCTCATAACGCTTCACCGCCCCGCCGCTTTGCATAACGTCCTGTACCTGTACGCTGGCACCATCAATGGCATGGCGGTTATGCCCACCCATCAGGCTATTGTGGTAAACCGCAGCAAAAACCGGGCTGCGCGCCTTATAGGCCTGCGCCTCGCTGCTGGCGGGAGATTCCGCATTCGCCATGTTGCTGGCGACGGTATTCAGACGGATGGTTTGCGCCGTCATTGCCGAGCCGGAAATCTGGTAAATATCAGTAAACGACATGGTTATTTCCCTTCGATGGCCTCTTTGATACCGCTAAGTTGCAGGTTCAAAAAGGTCAGACTGCTTTGATAATCCATACTATTTTGTGAAAACCGGGCCTGCTCGGTATTCAGCTCTACGGTATTGCCATCCTCTGAGGGCTGCATCGGCACACGGTATTTCACGTCAGCCTCGGGCAGCACATTTGTGCGACTTGCCCGTTGCATCTCAGCGGCAAAATCAATATCTTTAGCTTTGAAATTTGGTGTATCGACGTTTGCCAGATTCGCAGTCAGTAGCTCGGTCCTCTCAAGACGTAACTTCACTGCCTGCGGATGTACACCCAATGCCTGCTGAAAACTGATTCCCATTTCTTGCATCACTCCTGCGTAGATATCGCTGTTATTAGCAATATGTATGCCAACTTTTAAGTGATTGATGAGAAATGACTTTATGAAATTCCCCTTCGACATAAGGAAGCCTTCTTTCCCCTTTGCCGCGGAAATGATGCTGGCGTTATGCTGTGTCTTACCCGCACATGCCGCCGTCCATCCCATTCAGCACAGCGCCCGGGAACAGATCAACGCGCGGGTCATAACTGCCGCCGGTCATGAAATTGACGCGCTGGCGAAAAAACAGCAGTGGCAGGACTATCGCTACACGTTCAACGTCTATATTCCCTCAACGGTGAGCACCAGCGCGCTATGCGCAACAGCGCCCCAGATCACTTCCAGCACATCCCCAGGAATGGCCCTGACGCGAATGAACTTTGTGGTGAGTTGTCCGGGCAGCGCGGGCTGGCAATTTAACGTTGCGGTACGCCCCGACGTGTCGGTGCCGGTAGTGATGCCAAAGTCGTTGATTGCCCGAGATACGGTAATTACGGCCAACGACCTGCAGCTTAAAAAATTCAATATCAGCAACCAGCGGGAAGGATTAATGACAAATATGGATGAGGCGATTGGTCTCACCAGCAAGCGCGCCCTGCAACCGGGCAAACCGATTACCCGGAGCGAACTGGTTCAACCGGTGCTGGTCAAACGCGACCAACCGGTGATGATCGTCTCCCATACGGCCGGAATTACCGCCTCGATGCCGGGCGTGGCGTTGAAGAACGGGCGCAAAGGGGATGTGATAAAAATTCGCAACAGCAGCAGCCAGCGGATCATTAGCGGGATGGTGGACGATATCGGCGTGGTCACCACGCTGACGGCCGAGCAGTGAAGGGATTTTTTGTGATGGGATTAAAGTTTTCCTCTCTTACCGTCGCTTTTAGCCAATAACAGATAACCAACCCAACGAAATATGTACGAGGTTGCTATGAAAATTACCCCGACTCTGCCAGGCGATCGCCCTGCATCTACAACCGGGCAGACGCGTTCAGACAAGAGCAGCACGCAGACCACGACCTCCAGCGCCGCGACGCTTTCCGCTGACGATATTACTCAGGCGGGATTGCAAACGGCGCAGCAAACGCTGAACAGCGATCCGCAAAGCGACGTTGATTACGACAAAGTGGCGCAAATGCAGGCCATGCTGGCCGCAGGCGACATGCAGGTTGATACCCAGCAACTGGCTGGTGACATGCTCAGCTTTTTCCAGAAATAAGAGGCCAAAATTGTGAGTACCAGGCTACAGCAGGTGAAAACGCTGCTTCAGGGTATCCGGGAGGACGGGACGCGATATGACGCGCTCAGACACCAGTTGGAACAACAACGTCTGTGCATGATCCGTCGCGCCAGTGAAGAGCTGTTGGCGGTCAATGAGACGATTCAACAGCATTATGAGCAGTTGCAAAACAGCAGCCAGCAGCGCCGCTCAATCCTGCAATTGCTGGGCGTAAGCGTTGATCGTGCAGGGATGGAACAGGTATTTAGCTGGTTGCCAGGCTTACAGAAAAGTGCCGCAGAGGGTTGGTGGCAGAGCCTTGAGCAAAAAGCGAAACGCTGCAAGGCGTACAACGAAAAAAACGGCGAGTTGCTGATCCGCCAGTATGAATTTATTCAGACTTTTTTAGGCACCGAGCCGGATTTTATTTACCAGCGCTAAACCTTCCTTCCCTGACGCGGAAAACGACTTTCCGCGCACACCCTAACTAATTGATATAAATACAATAAAAATTCAGGCATGGATATTGCAATGATGTAGCCAGATTTTGAATTTAGGGATTGCTGAGAACACATTATGAGTATGATTGATTGTTATGAACCTGACTTTGTCCGGTTGTTTTTATCCCACCATCCGGATTCCGCTTTGCTGACCGAAATGCGCTGGAAAACGGAAGTACGACAGAGTCTGGTATTAACCGATCCGGCCAGCTGTCAGGCTGCATTAGGCGATCCCAACGCCTTTGTGCTGCATACCTCACAATGTGCAGCCGATGCGGACAGCCCGGCGTTATCTCCACGCGATCAGGTACTTAATCAATCTGCTCTGCATACCATCACGCTCCCCGGTTTGTCACCGGAACTGCGCTTGTATGCGCTGGGCATCATGCTCTCTTTTTCCGAGAAATGCCCTGGCGACAGCGATCCTATGCTTGAGAAACTGGCCTCGCTGCCGCAGGTTCTGGCCGCCCATGCGCAAAGCGGAAAACTGCAGGAGCAGTTCGTGCAACTGCCCAGCCTGCCCCAACTGCAGCGGGAGCTGATCACCCAAATGGGCAGTTGTGAGTTCAATTGGGATCTGTTGCCGGAAAGCACGCGCAAGCTGACCTTACCTCTGCAGGTAAGTCTGCTGATGCTCCAGGATGCAAACAGTGAGGCTATGCTTCAGCAGCAGTTGCAGGATCAGTGGTTAAATACCTATGAGCGCTACTTTGCCCATGACGCATGGATATTCAGTAACTATCTGATTTATCGCCTGTATCACGATACCTTCCCCCAGCACGAGAGTGAAAGCGCGCTGCAGCGCTTCTTCTGGCTGGTGGCTGACATCTTTATGCTTCGCACCCTATTTTGCCTGTGGACAATGGATGATTCCACGCTGAGCCATGACGAAATCTACGCCCTTTTCGCGCTGTTTGAAGCGTGGCGCAACAGCGAGAATGCCCGCTCGTTGCGTCAGCATATTCTGGATATGTTGTCGGGAGATCCTCTGCTCTCGGCGTTCTCCCTGATTACACGTTAGCGCCTGTTGGCCGGGTACATACCCGGTCCTTTTTCGAATCGCGAATACACATCACCATGTCTGAATCCTCCAAAGCACGTTCCGCCCTGACCGGCATCGTTAAAACGCTCGACACTGGTCGCGAAAAACCGTTTGTCAGCGTCATTACTCCCACGTGGAACCGCGGCGCTTTCTTACCCTATTTGCTGTATATGTTCCGCTATCAGGACTACCCTGCCGACCGCCGGGAGCTGGTGATCCTGGATGATTCCCCACAAAGCCATCAGTCAATCATTGACAGGCTGACGCAGAATCACCCGGAGAAATTCAATATTCGTTATATCTACCATGCGGAAAAACTGACGCTGGGAAAAAAGCGCAACATGCTCAATGCGCTGGCGTTAGGCGAATATATTCTCTGTATGGATGACGATGATTATTATCCGGCGGATAAGATCTCCTACACTATCGACATGATGCAGCGCCACCGGGCGTTGATTTCAGGTTCCGATCAGATCCCCATCTGGTATAGCCATATCAACCGCGTGTTCAAAAGCCGCAGCTTTGGCCCGCAGAACATTCTCAACGGCACCTTTTGCTACCACCGCAACTATTTAAAAAAGCACCGTTACGATGATGAATGTAACTTAGGCGAAGAGGAAGGATTCACTAATCAATTCACCGCGAACCCGCTGCAATTGCCGGGCGAGCGCACCATTATTTGTATCTCGCACAGCCAAAATACGTTCGATAAAGACTTTGTGCTGGGCAGCAGCGAGCCGCTGGAAACCTCGCTGGCACAGGCAATTACAGACCCGATGCTGAAAAACTGGTATCAAAGCCTGCATAACGCCACCCATCATCAGCCGATCCAGTGGGATTACATCGATCAGGTGGTGATCGTGAATCTGGACTCACGCCCGGATCGTTTAGCCCACATCCAGCAAGAGCTGGCGTTTCTCAATTTCCCGACGCAAAAGATCACCCGCCTTGCAGCGTCCGTTGCCACTAACGGCCAGGCTGGTCGCCGCCAGTCCCATCTGCAGGCGCTGCAACTGGCACAGCGTAACGGCTGGAAAAACTACCTGCTACTTGAAGACGATAGCGTGATCCTGAAGCAGGATAAGCATATCCGGGTACTCAATTCACTTCTGAATGCGCTGCTTGGTTTTCCGTGGGAAGTGGTTATCCTCGGCGGGGAAATTAAACAAGGCCGCGAACTCAAAAGCCTCAATGGCATGATCCATGCCCGCGACTGCAATAAGGTTTGCGCCTATCTGGTCAACAGCAGCTATTACCCGGCATTGGCTCAGCAGATGGAGCATGACCTCTCAGATACGCTCGAAGGACAATGGCAGCCGCTGCTGCGTGAAGGGAAATGGCTCTCCTGTTATCCGAGCATCTGCTATCAGCGCGCGGGATACAGCGATATTGAGAAAAAAGAAACCGATAACATCGGTTACTACTTCAACAAAATCAATAAGAAACCCGCCACCGTCAATACGCTGGTAAGCAACCCGCTTCCTACGGCATCCACACAGATAGATGCCATTGGCTTCTATATGGAAACCTCGCTGCACTACGCGGTCTACCGCCCTATCATTACCGCGCTTCAGGCGATGGGCCATACCTGCTCGCTGCTGGTCAGTGACAAAATACCTAAATCGTTTCTGGATGAGATGACCGCGACGATTAAAGCCATCAACGACCCTGCGCTCGGCGGTACGCGTCTTTCAGCGGTCATTGAGAACCGTCAGCGCTTCCGGTGCCTGGTCAGCCCTTACTACACGCCACTGCTGAACGGGCTGGCGGATACCCATGTACGCACCCTGTATGGCCTGGCGAAAGAAGAGTGGAATCATGCCTGGTGGAACGCCTTTTATCACCGCATCCTGTGTTACAGCCACTATAGCCAGCACGCGCTTGATATCGGTGGCAGCGCCAAAGTGGTGGGCAACCCCCGTTTCGATGAGTGGCATAATCACACTTACGATACTGCGCTGCCAAAAAGCCTGAAGCTGAATGCGAAAAAGCAGACCATCCTGTATGCGCCAACCTATGGCGCGCTAAGCTCTCTCCCTCACTGGGCGGAACAGCTCAGCCGGTTAAGTCATGAATACAATGTCGTCACCAAACTACATCATGGCACCCTGCACAGACCGGAAGAAGCCGCCTCTCTGGCACTGGCGCAGCGCTATTTAAAAAACCGAATTGACGATCCACTGCATCTGCTGGCGCTTATCGCGCAGGCGGATTACGTCCTGACAGACAGCAGCGGCTTTATTTTTGACGCCATTGATATGAATAAACGCGTCATTTTACTGAGCTGGCCAGAGATGCCCTTGCTGCTCGATGGTCAACAAAGTTTCTCTACTCCTGACAGCGCTGATCAGCGTATTCGCGATGTTCTCCCGGTGGCACAGGATATACAGACGTTGCGCCACGCACTGTCATCCGCATTTGACTGGGCTGGTCTGGAAGCGCCACTGGAGGAGATTCGCCACCATTATTGCGATGCGTTTAGGGATGGTCAGGCGGGGAAACGGGCGGCTCAGGAGATCGCCGCTTTGCTTACGGAAACAGAGAATGCCCACAGTAATACGCTATTACATAGTCTACAGAGAAAACTTTTTAGCTAAATTTCTGATATGAATTGGCGATAAAACCACCGCTAAACCGGTGGTTTTAATTTTATTGTGGTCGTTTTTTTATAACAATCTCGATACCACTTTCCGCAAATGGTGTGCGAGTTTGATCAAACCGAGGGAGACCAGACAAATAGCTATGATTTAGTAATTCAATTTTCTGAACGTCATGATTTGCGGTTATCGTCTGAATCAATTCCAATACATTTATCGATACCGGTGACCAACTACTTTTTTTGAAGATACTGAAAGTATGCTTGTGATCGGTATTAAAAGTCGATGGCCATACTTTTTGTTCATACATATCTTCGTCAGGAACAGTAATAATGAGATGACCATTTGGTTTAAGCACTCGCATCCAGTTATTGATAGCAATGAACGGGTCAACCACATGTTCCAGACAGTGTGCAGAATACACAAAATCAAAACTATCATCACTAACATTATCTAAGTATTGGGCATCACCTTGTGGTAAGTCATAGACCGTCACCGTTCTCATTAGAGGGAAAAGCGAGTGGTAAATCCCAATACTGTCCGGTCCTCCACCTATATCCAAACCAGCGCCAACAAACCAACGAGAAGTAAACCGTGCATCCATAAGTCGACGATTTACAGACATACTGGTCGTCCCCACAACGCCCCGGTTAATCAGAAACTTACTGGTAACATCCCCAGGTAAAATGAGTGGTTTAATCGCTTCACCAGCTAAACTATGAGGCCATAAAACTGCGTATCCAGTATCTTCAGGATACCAGTGCAAGGAGTGTGTATCGGCAAAACTCTCTAATAGTCCAATAAACTCATTAGCACGATCAAACCCATGATCGGCATATTCTGGTAAAGTACCACTTGTCACGGCAAAGTCTTTCAAATATATTCTGCAATCATCAATAATAACGATCGCATTATCAATTTTACCTTCCAGAATTCGCAACTCGTTAATTAGTGGCAAGCGAATATCTTTATCCCATTCGTCACTGCGATAGTGTTCATTGCAGTAATCTGAACCAGGATAATGAGCATCCAGAAAAATGAGACTACGGCGGCTCCTTAAAATATCATTGACCGCTTCCGAGTTCAGAAATGATAAGCTATCATCCGGACAAACTGTAATATTTTCATTTTTTTCTTGTAGTGCTTTTTCATACAATGGCTGATATATCTCACAGGACAACGCATGGTGAAAACCTGCCGACAATGCCATACGACATGAGTTACCAATACCATACCCAGTTTCAACCAAATGCGTCACCTGGTATTTTTCAACTATTTTGCGTAAAGGAAAACGACCTAAAGACCCCATAACTACTCCATTTAGAATATTTAATCATAGAAATACTTAAGAATTTTTCACATAATCATCAGAACTCAAAAATAATTGAATCTGATGCCAAAAATATTCGGCGGTAACCTTCTTCATGCACCGATATTTTTTATCATTTGGACACCATACAGAAAACTCCTCACCTCGTGGAGGCATAAATTCTTTACCTAGTTTATTTTTAAAGAATTGCGGACTCATGATAAGGTGACCGCATTGACCAAACTGACATCCCGTATCAATACCCAAAGCATTCCATCCATACTTACCATTCCTGTAGGGCAATCGGTAACTGGCCGGAATAATAGAGTACAACGCGCAAATAGCAATTGAAGTGAGTCCAGCAAGTGCGACAGGACCAGAATCACAAGCAACCAGTAGCTGACACCGCTCCATCAAATAAATCATCTCAAGCATAGAGAACTGATTAATGCAATTGATAGCCTCCGGGATATCTATATCCATCATTTTCTTCTCTTGATACTTATTATTATCGCTGCCAATAATGACAACTTTCCAGCCTGCAGCAATAAAGTATTTCGCGAGTTGATTCCATCCCTTTTCGGTCCACGTCCGGTTTGGAGAGCCTATATTGGGATGTAATAAGACTGTTTTTTCTTTCTGCAAATGATGATTATGAATAAAATCATTGACGTTTTTCTTATCCAATGACACCAATGAAATCATAGGCTGCTTATTACACAAGGAATGATTATGAATACTATCACCGATAAAAGCATCCGTCATATGTTCAGATGCTACTATATCCTCCCAGTGGCCAAGGAAATGAAATTTATTTTCCTGACGCGCAATCGCAATATCAATAAAAGCATCTTCTGTCAGCGCATTGATATCCCAATACTGTGCCACCACAGGACTTGAAGCGATAAGGTCATGATACAATTTGTGTGCAATAAAGATAAAATCCTCATCATGACATTCTCTAAATGCAGTAAGGCAACCCAACGCGTAGATCGCGTCCCCCATCGACCCAGGACAATAAAATACCCTTTTCTTAAACGAACCGGGTTTAACACCAACCAACTCATTTACATGATAAATTTTCTTATTGCTAAAGTTGATGTGACCAGCGTACTTATCAGTATCTTCTGGTAACTCTGTTGTTAGAAAAAATAGAATACTTTTCTCTGGCGCTTGATATAGTTCATCTGAAAAATATCCGGCAATGGCTAAAGGTAATATTTCTAGAACCTTTAAAAAATTAAGAGTAATTAACTCAGGGAGTTTGATAGCCTTGCATCCCAACTGACGTAATATTTCACCATCGACTTCACCCTCTTTCTTTTCGCGGAAGAGAAGGATTTTCTCTTCAGAAATTGCAAATTCATTGATTGCATGCTGAATAACGTCCACAAGCGCTTCTTGATGTTGTTTTTTCAGCGAGGGAAAGCGAGGTGAGGTGCTGAGTAATAGTAGAGATGACGAGCTTATCTTTCGTAATTGAGAATAAATACCATTTGGTATCTTGAATAGCTCCAGAAAATCCGTTATTTTATTTTCATCGATTGCCGGTACATTACCACAAGGCAATTTCTTTGAATTTTTGAATGAGCTATTCTCTTGTAGATAATAAGTTGTTGTTAACACTTTATGCCAGGCATATCCGGCGGCAATATTCCACTCATCTTTTGGCATGTTATGATTATTATTTAATGCCATACTTATGGTATTACCATATCCAGTGACCAATTTATTAAATAAATTTACGGGGATTTTTTCAAGTGCAGAAGCAGCAACTAGCTCGGCTATCTCTCCTTCATAAACATGAAGATGGATTAGCGACCGAAAAGAGTTTAATTTCATCAACAACGGAATAAGTAAGTCATAGCTTTCAGCCAGCGCCGCATGGATATCTAGTGCTGTTGGCGAGAGCTTAGTTAGTACATGTGATATTTTATCCAGCGCAGGCAGTAGTGTGGATTCATTATATTTAAAAACAATATTTGAATTCTTTTCCAGCCATTTTTCACTCAATCTATCAGAACAAATAAATAATATATTAACTACTCCATCCATATCTTGAATAAAATTAGACATTTGAAGCGGCAGCGTAACTTCTTTAGTTTCAATGAATAGTCTTATTTTCATATTATTTTACAGGTTTTGATTTTGGTTGGTAATTACCTCAATAATCGAGGTGGTGGATATCGATGGCGTTCTGGGAAAATAGACCACTTCGCACAGGTACGACAAACTATCAAAGCGCCCTGCCCAGTCATCGCCCATCACCAGCGTATCGGCGTTAAACTGGCGAATATAGTCCGCTTTTTTCTCCAGCGACTCTTCGAGAAACACGCTGTCCACACATTTCAGCCCGGCAACAATCCCCATGCGATCGCTTTGGCTGTAAACCGGCATCCGACCTTTTTTCTGCATATTTAGCGCATCTGAAGAGATACCGACGATCAGTCGCTCCCCCAACTGTCCGGCACGTTGCAGAATACGCAAATGCCCGATATGAAAAACATCAAAGGTGCCGAAAGTAATGATCGTTTTCATATCACTCCCAGCGTCTTCTGTCTTAGCCAGCATTGTGCGGCAATTTCATCTACGGCTTTTTGCTCTTTAATCAGTGCCTCATTGCTCAGTTCATCGCGCTTATCATCGAGCGTCATGGCGACAATTTTCTGTTCGTATGCCGCTGACACCAGGTTTTTCTGAATACGCTGCTCTTTGATTTTAGCCAGCGTTTTCTCCTGCTCTTGCCAGGCAACAACCGTGCGCAGCGTGCCTTTGTATCCGGTCACATTTTTGAGTGATTCAACGCAAGGCACCTCCACGCCGGTGCCGGTTTTTTGAATCAGGTAGCCCAGCGCTTTGATATTATTGTCAAAACCGATGCAAACTTGTTGCTGTTTAGCCAGCTGTACCGTCATATCTTTGACTGATTTATCCCGCAGGCGCTGCAGTTGCGCCAGGGTATCGATAATTTGCCGCATGATTATTTACCTTCCGTTTTCTTTGCCTGCGGGAAAAGGGTCTGTAAGCGGCTTTGCACCAGCTCCAGAGAGGCCGGTTCACTGACTTCCTGGCGCAGAAAACGCTCAATGGCGGGGAACACTTTGACGGCCTTATCCACGCCGGGATCGGCTCCTGCAACATATCCGCCCAACGGGATCAGCGGCTTAATTTCCATATAGGCGGCATAGTTCTGTTTGATCAGGCGGGCCGACTGCTGGTGCGCGTGGGGCGTTACCTGGGTCATGCATCGACTGATCGACTGCCCGATATCAATAGCCGGATAATGTCCGGCCTCCGCCAGCTTACGGGTCAGAACAATGTGCCCGTCCAGCACCGCACGCGCGCAGTCGACGATCGGATCCTGCTGATCGTCTCCTTCCGCCAACACCGTATAAATGGCGGTCATTGACCCATCGCTTTCACTGTTGCCAGCGCTTTCCACAAGCTTTGGGATCATGCCGAACGCCGACGGTGGATAGCCTTTCGTCGCCGGAGGTTCACCCAGTGATAACGCAATCTCGCGCTGCGCCATGGCATAACGGGTTAACGAATCCACCAGCAGCAAAACGTGATGTCCGCGATCGCGAAACCAGGCGGCAATAGAGTGGCAAAGCTCGGTGGCTTTCAAACGCATTAACGGTGACTCATCCGCAGGCGCCGCCACGATAATTGATTTTGCCAACCCTTCCGCGCCCAGAGCGTGATCGATAAACTCCTTCACCTCGCGGCCACGCTCGCCAATTAACCCCACCACCACGATGTCGGCCTTGGTCTGGCGGGTGATCATCCCCAGCAGTACGCTTTTTCCCACGCCGCTGCCGGCCATCAAACCCACACGCTGGCCTTTGCCGATAGTTAGCAGACCGTTGATTGCTTTAACGCCAACATCCAGCGGTTGGTTCACCGACCGACGCGTGAGGGGGTTAATGGAAGGTGCCTGAGGCGGCAATACGTCATTGCCCGTCAGACGCCCTTTGGCATCCAGCGGTTCGCCCAGGCCATTAACTACCCGCCCCAGCCAGCTTTCGCTGATCAGGATCTCCTGGGTTTTTTCTTCGGGGAAAACGCGCGCCCCCGCCATCAGTCCGACGGGATGCTTGAAGGGCATCAGGTAGGTGATATCGCGGTTAAACCCCACCGCCTGCGCGTCGATCAACGTATGGTCGGCGCTTTCGACGCGGCACAGCTGTCCAGTCGCCAGCGGACAGCCCACGCTCTCCAGCAAAATGCCGTTTACGCGCACCAGTCGCCCGGCAACCCGGGCTAAAGGGATCGACTCAATGGAACGCAGCGCGTTGTCAACGCTGGACAGGTCACTCACCCGTCGGCTCCGGCAGCAGCGACTCTTTGAGCGCCGACATGCACTGGTCGAGTCGATGTTCGCAGCCAATATCCAGCTCGGATTTATCGGTAATCACCCGACACTCGCCCGCCTGCAGTTCGGGTGATGGGGTCAGCCCCCATTCAGTGACCTTCTCCGGGGCAGCATCTTTGATACGGTTAAATTCTTCATGACTTAGCAGGACCTGTAGCGACTCAGGCATCGCAGGAAAGGCCGAAATCGCCTCTTCAACCAGCGACAGTAACTGCGTCGGTTGCAGCGCCAGCTCGCAACGAATCACCTGGCGAGTGACCTTTTCAACCAGTTGCAGCAGGTCTTCCCGCTGTTTACGCTGAATGTGCGCCAGGTAGTCGTTCACTTTGCCAGTGATGGCTTCCAGCGGTTGCGCTGCTTGCTCAAACTGCTTACGCCCTTCCTGCTGCCCGGCCAGGCTGCCTTCAGTGTATCCCTGACGACGGCCTTCATCGTGCCCCTTCTGATGACCTTCCTGAAAGCCCTGCTCCTGACCTTCCGTCATCCCCTGTTCAAAGCCTTTTTGCAGGCCTTCCTGGAAGCCGTCCATCAGTTGGCGCTGATAATCCGCAGGCGTGATCCCCGGCGTGAGCTGTTCAGCCTGCAAATGGCGCTGGCGAGGAGGAAAGCGGTGCAGTCGGTAACGACCACGAATGGTTTCAATCGCCATGTGTTACTCCGCCGTCTGTTCAGCAAACAGCTGTAGCTGAATTTCACCCGCTTCCTCAAGCTCGCGGGCAATCCCCATGATTTCACGGCGGATCTGTTCAATACGGCTCACCGGAACCGGACCCAGGCGCGACGTTATCGCCTCCAGCTGTTGTACCTGACGCTTAGGCATCACGGCATAAATCGACCGGCGCAACAGCGCTTCGGTACCTTTCAGCGCCACAGCCCAGTCTTCCATCGGCACTTCATCAAGGAGACGACGGCGCACCTCATCACTTTGGCGGCTCAGGATAAAGAAGTCGTACATTTCGTCCTGCAACTGCTCAAGAACATCTTCATCGCGTTCACGCAGCTGATCGAGGATCACCTGTTGGTTACCCTGGAAGCGGTTAACGATATCCGCGGCCTGCTTGATCCCCTTCACTTTCGAACCATGTTCGGACAGCACCGACAGCCCACGTTCGATCAACCGATCCAGCTCATCCACAACATCGCGATTCACATCGTTGAGCTTGGCAACCCGATAGAGGATCTCGTTTTGCACCGACTCATTCATGTAAGACAGTACCGTGGCCGAGATCTCCGGCGTCAGGAAGGCAAGGAAGACGGCCTGCAATTGCAAATGTTCTTCGGAGATCAGTATCGCCAGCTGGCGCGGTTCCACCCACTGTAAACGCGCCATCCGCGAGCGGATCTCATCACCATAAATGCCGTTGATCACGCTGCTGGCGATTTCTGTTCCCAGCGCTTTATTGAGGATCCCTTGCAGCATGGAACGCGAGGCACCGTTGATGCCGCTCTGCTCGCGGAACTCATCAAAAAAGTTATTGATCACTTTTTTCGCCATGCTGGTTTTCACGCCAGACAGACGCGCCATGTTTTCACTCAGACGAATCACCTCTTCACGGCTGAGCTTTTGCATCACCGTGGCTGCCGCCTCCTCGCCCAGACACAGCAATAAAATTGCGGCCTGTTCCAGGTAGCTGTTGTTACTGCCGTTATTTATTGTCAATTCGCTCATTGCTGGTAATCCATTGTCTGAGAACTTCAGCTACGCGATCGGTGTCGCTCATCGCCAGTTTTTGCAGGAACTCCAGCTTCACTTCCAGACCGGAACTCTGCGAAGGCAAGCTGTCGTCACCAGGGAAAGAAGGCAGTTCAATATTTTTGCGTTCATCTTCAGCAGCCGCAAAATGGGGCTTGTCCGCAGGGATCGCGATCGGTGCGGCGTCCAGCGCCAGTTCAGGCGCAGAGGTCCGGCGGCGCTCGACAGTCAAACGTTTCATGACCGGGCGCACGACAAACAGCAGCAGCAGTAACGCCAGCAGGCCACAGCCAATTAAGCGAACCCAGGCCAGAATGCTGTCATCCTTCCATAAAGGCAGCGTCGGCTCGACGGGGATCGACTGCGGCACAAAGTTGAGCAGGGATAAGGACAGATTGTCGCCACGCTTTGCATCAATCCCGGCAGCGTTATTCAACAGCGTCGTCAGCTGCGTGGTTTGTTCCGGTTTCCAGTTCTTTAATGCCGGCGCGCTCTGGTTGAGGACTATGGCCACATTTAAACGTTTGATGTCGAATCCAGGGTGCTGGATATGTTCAACGCTACGGTCCCAGGAGTAGTCGCGTTTGTTCTCGCTATGTTTTGACAGCGCGGCTGGCTGGCGAGAATCCTCAGGCGTCGTCCCTGTGGCGCCATTTCCCGCCTGGTTTGCCGCCAACGGTGGACGATTGCTCAGCGAGCCGGGGATCCCCATGGCGATTTGGTTGGTATCACTATCGAGTACCGTTTCTTCACGATTAACCTTCGGCGTGTCACCGTAGTGCTCCTGGGTTTCATCGATATTGCTCAGATCGAGATCCGGCATCACGCTCACGCGGTAATTGCCGGTTCCGACCAGCGAGTCGAGGACATTGGCGAGACTGGCGCGGGTCTTATCCTGAATATCTTTGAGGATCTGGTCGCGCTTACGCGTCGCCGCAGAAACGGCTTCTCCCGCGCCAATGCCGTCGGACAGTAAATTCCCCGCCTGGTCGACAACGCTAACCTTCGAGGCATTCAAATTGGGCACACTGCCGGACACCAGATGCACAATGGCATTTACCTGGTCCATGTCCAGCTTGCTGCCATAATGCAGACGCACCACTACTGAAGCGCTGTTTTGCGGCTCATCGCTGACGACAAATGAACTCTCTTCATTCAGCGCCAGATGCACGCGGGCGCTCTCAACGGCGTCCAGCGTCATGATGCTCTGCGCCAGTTCACCTTCCAGGCTCCGCTTATAGCGGACGTTCTGCACAAACTGACTGGCGCCCAGCACTTCGTCTTTATCCATCAGCTCGTAGCCGCTGGGCAGCATGGCTTGCACGCCTTTCGCCGCCAGCGTCATCCGCGTTTTCGACAGCGCCTCTTCCGGAACCAGAATTTGCCCGCTTTGCGGGTCGATACGATATTCCAGCTTTTCACCATCCAGCACGGTGACTATTTGTGAAACCGGGAGATGTTCCTGACTACCGTACAGCGAAACATAGCCGTGATTGCTGTTCCACAGCACGCTGACAATAATGGCAGTCGCCGCAATGGCCGCTGCCGCCAGTAACGCCAGACGTTTATTACCATCCAGGCGAAAAGAGAACGAGGGTAAAAACTGAGTGAGTTTTTTTATTAATTCATTCATAGCGTTAGACTGACATGCTCATCAGGTCATTGAATCCGGAAGCGACTTTATTTCTGACCTGAACCAGAGCAGAAAACGATAACGATGCCTGCTGACTGGCAATCATGGCCCCCGCCAGGTCGTCGCTTTTCCCCATCTCAATGGCCGTTTGTTTTTGCTCCGCGACCTGCTGAAATTGATCAACATGATTCAGCGCGCCTTGCATGACGTGGTCGAACGAGACCGGAGATGATGCCGACTGGGCGCCCACGGCGTTAATCTGCATTGGCGAAAGGACAGGTGCCTGAGCGACCGCTTTCATCTGCTGCATGTCCTGCATCATTTGCGTCTGCATCGTACTGGCTGGGGCTATCGTATTTATGCTCATGACCTACTCTTAAAATTAAAAAAGCGTTCTCGCTACCACAGACTGATTCAGGAAAAGATCTCTATTCCCTGTTTTCGCATTGACGCCAGACGATAACGAAGCGCGCGTGGGGTAATGCCTAATAAATCAGCAATTTTGGTTTTATTACCCTGATATTTACGCATCAGGTCAGCGATATATTGATACTGCGCGCTACGGCCATGCTGACCCAGATTATCGCTGGTCGTTATTGGCATACTGGGCTTTGGCTGCCATTGCGGTTCGCTCCAGGAATCAGATTCAATGGATGGCAGACCTAAGGTATCGGGATAAATGACACCATCACGATTCAGGATCATTCCCCGTTGGATAGCGTTCTCAAGTTGACGCACGTTCCCCGGCCATTCGTAGCTGAGTAACGCCCGGCGTGATGATTCAGAAAGCTTGATATTTTTAACCAGTACCGTGGAATATTTTTTGATAAACGACTCCGCCAGCGGAATAATGTCTTCCATACGCTCGCGCAGCGGCGGCATCGTCAACGGAATAACTGACAACCGATAATAGAGATCTTCTCTGAAGCGTCCTGCAGCCACTTCTTCTTCAAGATTTTTATTGGTACAGGCAATTAAACGGAAGTTCAGTTTGATTAAACGGTTACTGCCTAAGCGCTCAACCTGTTGCTCCTGCAATACACGCAATATTTTAGCCTGTAGCGCTAAAGGCATATCGCCAATCTCATCCAGTAATAATGTACCGTTATTGGCTAATTCCATTTTCCCCGGCACGGTCGCCACTGCTCCGGTGAATGCCCCTTTGTCATAACCAAACAACGTGGCTTCGAGCATATTTTCAGGGATAGCGGCACAGTTCACCCCGATATAGGGGGCCTGTGGCTCCTGCGCAAACGTAATTGAATGGATAAATTTGGCGATACATTCTTTACCAGTACCGGTTTCACCATGGATAAGCACTGGAACATTAAACGCAGCAATACGCCTTGCCATTGAAAAAACATTGATACTGGAGGCTGCTTCGGCAATAAGTTCAAACATGATTATTTTACACTTAGAAGTAAAGTTAACATCCGTTACGAGAAATATACAAATCATTCCAAAGCACAATCATCGAATAATAGATATCGCCCGTGCCATGTTTTAATCCCATCCTTGCTCATGTTTTACCGCCCCATCAAAGGGCAGCCCTATCGAAGACTATTTCAAAATAGGGTTTTTCCTAAAAAAATAGTAACACCGGTGCCTTTAACAATCTTAAATTAAAAGATAATAAAATTATTATTCCATAAAAAACAACAAGTTATGGATTTAGAGGTATGAAACCAAGGCACACAAGACGTGCCTTACCAAGGTAAGAGGATTAGCGGGGAGCATCACGTATACGTAATTAATTATTTTTTAATTATAACCTGACACCATTAATAACTTGCAGAGGAGAGAGGTAAAATATCTAATGTCCAGCCCTACATCAGAGACGAGAGTAGGTACTGCATTTCATATCTAATGGACTTCAACAATATGAGAAAGCGTCAAGGATGAACCATAAATTAAATGGAGTAGTATTTTCTTTTATAACCGCGGGATTTGATATCAACTCATCCGCCCCAGAAATTACAGCTGAGAAAGCGTACCATGCTGAAATATAGTCAAACGCCCGGAATCTTTAAACTTGAAGGCAACCGGCTTGGGCGTCCTTATCATCGTCTGCCGACTATGTTTACGGGTAATTTTGATACAATTGAATCACATCTCGGAAACTATTTCCTGAAAAAACATCGCACAAATATAACACTCAGAAAAATACAATGTGAGATGGACGTTATCAATAAAAGCGCTGAGTTATTAGTCTCGCAGGTTGGACATTTGGCTTTTGATATCGATCGCGCGTTATTGTTAATGTTATTAGGTAACTTTTATGGCCTGACTTCATCGCTTGCAGACGAAAATTCAGAAGATGATTTACCAACCAAGACGGAAACCCGGCTGAGAAGCAGGCTGGCGCTGGATATTAGCAATATCATCTTTAATAAAAACATATCAGGCATTCCGCTGACGCTTAAACCTGACAGCAGTACCGTACAAACACATTGGGCTTATCAGCTCACTTTTGTTTTAGGTGATGAGGAGAATTGCAGTTTCCGCATCTTACTGGACGATTCCCATACCGATTACATTCTGAATTTAATCCGCCGTAGCGAGCACGGCGAGAAGAAAAAGCAGGTTGATAAAGCCAATGTTGAGATGCGTAAAAAAACGCTGATTAAAGAAATCATTCATACGCTGCCGCTGACCATGAACGTCAAGATTGCAGAAATTCCCCTCAATGTCGCCGACCTGACGACAATTAAACCCGGGGATATTTTACCTATCGCAATGCCTGAAACTTTCCCTGTTTATATTGGGAAATCCGAATTATTTAATGCCCTGATCGTAGAGGACAAAGACAAACTGTTTTTATCCGAATTAACGAGCAAGACGGAGAAATCCTATGAGTAAGCCAGAAGATATTTTAGAGCAAGGTTTCGAGTTAGCGCCCGAAACAACCACGCCAACGGCACCGTCGGCAACAGAAACGTTGGTGGCGCGTTTAGAAGACCGCTTTTCCGAGTCGATGTCATTACTCAAACGTATTCCGGTCACGCTAACGCTGGAAGTGTCATCCGTGGAAGTGATGCTGTCCGATCTGCTGAACATTGATGACGACACCGTCATTGAGATGGACAAGCTTGCCGGTGAACCGCTGGATATTAAGGTTAATAACATCCTGCTGGGCAAGGCTGAAGTGGTGGTGGTCAATGAAAAATATGGCCTGCGCGTCCTTGAATTCAACACGCATGAAATCAACGACCTGGCACCATGAAACGCGCACCAACCCTCACGCTCATACTGGGTATCTCATTACTCATCCTTTCTCCCTTTGCCTGCGCGCAAGGGGGAGATATCCCGTTGCTGAATGTGATTTCACACGGTAATAGCCAGGAATACAGCGTAAAAATCCAGGTCCTGATCCTGATGACCCTGGTGGGCATTCTGCCAACCCTGGTGCTGATGATGACCTGCTTTACGCGTTTTATTATTGTTCTCTCCCTGCTGCGCCAGGCGTTGGGGCTACAGCAAACGCCACCCAACCGCATACTGATAGGCATTGCGCTGTCGTTAACCATGCTGGTGATGCGTCCGGTCTGGATCAACATTTACGACCACGCGGTTGTGCCTTTTGAAAACGATCAAATCACACTCCCTGACGCCCTGAGCACTGCCGCCTCGCCCCTGAAGCGCTTTATGCTGGCGCAGACCAACAAAAAAGCGATTGCGCAGATCATGACGATCGCCAACGCGAAAGGTAATGCAGCCGATCAGGATCTCTCCATTATCGTCCCGGCGTATGTGCTGAGCGAACTTAAAACCGCCTTCCAGATAGGCTTCATGATTTACATCCCGTTCCTGGTGATCGACCTGATCGTCGCCAGCGTGCTGATGGCGATGGGGATGATGATGCTGTCCCCGCTGATCGTTTCCCTCCCCTTTAAGCTGATGCTGTTTGTGCTTATTGACGGTTGGGCGCTGACCGTCGGTACGCTGACCTCCAGTATTCGCGGTCTGGGACTGGGCTAACGGAGATCGGATATGTTAACCATTGATGTAGCCGCAGATATCGTCGCCAGCGGCATAAAAGTCGTGATCATTTTAGTCTGCGTGTTGGTCGTTCCCAGCCTGCTGGTGGGGATGCTGGTCAGCATTTTTCAGGCCGTTACGCAGATTAACGAACAAACGCTCAGCTTTTTGCCCAGGCTTATCGTCACCCTCGCAGTTTTGGGCATTAGCGGAAAATGGATGATCGTCCAGTTAAGCGATCTCTGCGTGCATCTGTTCACTCAGGCCGCCTTTCTGGTGCACTGACATGCGCGAAACAGACGTTACACAGTTAAGTTACCTGATACTGGGCATGTGGTTTCCATTCGTGCGCATTATGGCGTTTATTCACTACGCGCCGGTACTGGATAACGCGGCGCTCACGGTGCGAATACGCATTATTTTGTCCCTGGCGCTGGCCTTTATCATTACGCCGCTTATTCCCCATCCGGTTCCTGACAGCCTGCTGTCGATCAACAGCATTATTTTGACCGCAGAGCAGTTTCTGTGGGGCATGCTTTTCGGCCTGATGCTGCAGTTTTTATTTTTAGCGCTGCAGCTGGCGGGCCAGATCCTCTCTTTCAATATGGGGATGAGCATGGCGGTGATGAACGACCCCAGCAGCGGCGCATCAACGACGGTACTGGCGGAGATGATCAACATCTACGCGGTGATCCTGTTCTTTGCGATGGATGGGCATTTGCTGCTGGTGAGCATTTTATTCAAAGGCTTTACTTACTGGCCGATTGGCAATGCGCTGCATCCACAATCTTTGCGCACCATTTCCCTGGGGCTGGGCTGGGTGTTTGCCGCGGCCACCCTGCTGGCGCTACCGACAACCTTTATCATGTTGATTGTCCAGGGCTGCTTTGGCCTGTTGAACCGCATTGCGCCTCCGCTCAACCTGTACTCGTTAGGTTTTCCGATCAACATGCTGGCGGGTCTTGTCTGCTTTGCGACTCTGCTTTACAACCTGCCCGACCACTATTTGCACCTGGCAAATTTCGTCTTGCAGCAACTTGACGCGCTCAAGGGGCACTATGGCGGATAGCAGCAGCGAAGAAAAAACAGAAAAACCCTCGGCGCAAAAACTTCGCAAAGCCAGGCAAGAGGGGCAAATTCCGCGCTCAAAAGATATGGGGCTTGCCGCCAGTATGTTTGCCGCATTTATGGTGATCTCCAGCAGCTTCCCCTGGTATGAAGATTTTGTCCGCGAAAGCTTTATCAGTGTGCATCAGTATGCGCAGAACATTAATGATCCGGACATTATCGGCCAGTTCCTCGAGCACCATCTGCTGATTTTAGCCAAGTTCATCCTGACGCTGTTACCCATGCCGGTCGCCGCGTTGTTTGCCTCGCTGATTCCCGGAGGCTGGTTATTCCTGCCAAAGAAAATTTTGCCGGACTTTAGCAAATTAAGCCCGCTCAAAGGGATTGGCCGTCTGTTTTCCACCGACCATCTGGTGGACACCGGCAAGATGACGCTCAAAGCGATGGTACTGCTGGTGATGCTGTGGATTAGCGTACGCAATAACGTTGCCGCCTTTCTGGGGCTGCAGGAGCTGTATTTCAAGCAGGCCGTCAGCGATGGCCTGGCGCTGTACAGCAGCATCATGCGCAACTTTGTCATTCTGTTTATTTTTTTCGCTCTGATTGATGTTCCTCTGGCGAAAAAAATGTTCACCAAAGGGTTGAAGATGACCAAACAGGAAGTGAAGGAAGAGTATAAAAATCAGGAAGGTAAGCCGGAAGTACGGGCCAGGATCCGTCGCCTGCAACGGCAAATGGCGATGGGGCAAATTCGCAAGGTGGTGCCAAAAGCCGATGTGGTGATCACCAACCCAACCCACTATGCCGTGGCGCTACAGTATGACCAGTCGCGCGCCGCCGCACCCTTCGTTGTCGCCAAAGGCACCGATGAAATCGCGCTGTATATCCGTCAGGTGGCGGCGGAGAGCAATATTGAGATTGTTGAATTTCCTAAGCTGGCGCGCTCCGTTTATTACACCACCCAGGTCAATCAACAGATCCCATTTCAACTTTATCGGGCGATAGCACACGTCCTGACCTATGTACTGCAAATGAAGCACTGGCGTGACGGTTCACAAGCACGCCCTTCGCTGAACAGACATATTTCCATTCCAAAAGAGGTTCTTAAACTGGATGCCGAAAACAACTAAACAATTCCTCGCGCTGCTGCGTAACGGTAACATCGGCATTCCGCTGGTCATACTGTCTATCCTGGCGATGGTGATCTTGCCATTACCACCGGCCGTGCTGGATATTCTGTTCACCTTTAACATCGTGCTGGCGGTGATGGTGCTGTTGGTGGCCGTTTCCGCGAAACGCCCGCTCGAATTCAGCCTGTTCCCGACCATTTTGCTGATCACCACCTTAATGCGCTTGACGCTGAACGTAGCATCAACGCGCGTGGTGTTACTGCACGGCCATATGGGCGCGGGCGCTGCCGGTAAGGTGATTGAGTCCTTTGGTCAGGTGGTGATCGGCGGTAACTTTGTCGTCGGTTTTGTGGTGTTCATCATCCTGATGATCATCAACTTTATCGTGGTTACCAAGGGTGCCGAGCGTATCTCCGAGGTTTCGGCCCGCTTTACGCTGGACGCCATGCCCGGGAAGCAGATGGCGATCGACGCCGATCTGAACGCAGGCCTGATTAATCAGGCCCAGGCGCAGGCACGACGTAAAGATGTGGCGGGCGAAGCGGATTTCTATGGCGCAATGGACGGTGCGTCGAAGTTCGTGCGCGGTGATGCCATCGCCGGGATGATGATCCTGGCCATCAACCTGATAGGCGGCGTCTGTATCGGTATTTTTAAATACGATTTAAGCGCCGAAGCCGCCTTCCAGCAATACGTACTGATGACCATCGGCGACGGTCTGGTCGCCCAGATCCCGTCTCTGCTGCTGTCGACGGCGGCGGCGATTATCGTTACTCGCGTGAGCGACAGCGGTGATATCGCCACAGACGTGCGTAGCCAGTTGCTGGCCAGCCCCTCCGTACTCTATACCGCCACCAGCATTATGTTTGTACTGGCGGTGGTACCGGGAATGCCGCACTTCCCGTTCCTGGTGTTCAGCGCCCTGATGGGGTTCACCGCCTGGCGTATGAGCAAGCGCCCGAAGGTGGCTGAAACTGAAGAGAAAAATCTTGAGACGCTGACCAAAACCATCGTTGAAACCACCGAGCAACAGGTCAGTTGGGAAACTATCCCTTTGATCGAGCCAATCAGCCTGAGCCTGGGGTACAAGCTGGTATCGCTGGTAGACAAATCCAAAGGGAATCCGCTCACTCAACGTATTCGCGGTGTACGGCAGGTTATCTCAGACACTAACGGCGTGCTGCTCCCGGAAATTCGCATCCGCGAAAACTTCCGTCTAAAACCGACCCAGTACGCCATTTTTATCAATGGGATCAAGGCTGATGAGGCCGATATTCCTTCAGATAAACTGATGGCGCTGCCCTCCAGTGAAACGTATGGCGAGATCGATGGTGTTTTAGGCCACGATCCGGCCTATGGTATGCCGGTGACGTGGATTGTCCCGGCGCAAAAAGCCAAAGCGCTAAATATGGGGTATCAGGTCATTGATAGTGCCAGCGTCATTGCGACGCATGTGAATAAGGTCATTCGCAACTTTATTCCCGACCTGTTTAACTACGATGATATTACTCAACTGCATAACCGCCTCTCTTCGATGGCCCCCCGTCTGGCGGAAGATCTGAGCGCGGCGCTGAATTACAGCCAGCTCTTGAAGGTTTATCGGGCGCTGCTGGTCGAAGGCGTACCGCTGCGCGATATCGTTACCATTGCCACCGTACTGGTCGCCAGTAGCGCCGTCACTAAAGATCATATTCTGTTGACGGCAGATGTGCGTCTGGCGCTCCGTCGCAGCATTACCCATCCGTTTGTGCGCAAAGATGAGCTGGCGGTCTACACGCTGAATAATGAGCTGGAGAATCTGCTGGCTAATGTAGTGAATCAGGCTCAGCAAAGTGGAAAAGTGGTGCTCGATAGCGTACCGGTCGATCCTAATATGCTGAATCAGTTCCAGACCAATATGCCGCAGATTAAAGAACAGATGAAAGCCGCGGGTAAAGAGCCGGTACTGCTGGTCGCACCGCAGCTACGTCCTCTGCTTGCGCGCTATGCGCGCCTGTTTGCACCAGGCTTACAGGTGTTGTCATATAACGAAGTTCCGGATGAGCTGGAATTAAAGATCATGGGGGCGTTGAGTTAACCCCTGACGAGGCGGTGCCATTCGCACCGCCTTTTTGATTACAGAATGGTATTTTCCGTCAGAATACGACGGGCGCCGAGATAATGATCCTGCCAGAAGTCATCGGATAAATTGCTCACCCGAATCGTTTCTCCCGTACGCGGCGATTCAATAAATTGTCCCTGCCCCAAATAGACGCCCATATGATCGGCAATATCCCGACTGTGAATATGAAAGAACAATAAATCACCACGACGAAGGTCGCGATTAGCGACGATGGTCGCCCGCCGATAGTGATACATTTCATTCGCCGTACGTGGCAATTTTGCTGCCAGAATTTTGTTGTAGGCATAAAAGATCAGCCCGCTACAGTCAAAGCCTTGTTCCGGGCTGGTCCCGCCCCACAAATAGGGTTTACCTAACTGCAGCTCAAGACGGTGGATTGCCACTTCGGTTATGTTGTGCAGATGATCGCTACTGAGAAAATGGTCATTCTCAGCCAGCTCCTGCCAGCGTTGATCGCTCGCTTTTAGTGGCCCCGGGAACCACTCAGGGTGCTGTTTAATCAGCGTCCTGTTTTGCTGGCGCAGCGCGCTTTTACTTTGCGCATTACCTTCCACCACATAACTTGCCTGCTTTTTTACCTGCGCGTGGTACTGCTTCAGCAGCCGGGCGCGGTTACGCATGCGTAATTGCGCCGCATAGCTTAAATGGGCGTCAGATAAGAGGGGCTGAACTTTGGCGACAGACGGCGAGGACAACACAACACACAAAGACAGCAGACCCGGCAAAAAGCGTCGGGGCGCAGAGACAAAAGACATGAAAACAACACTACCTAATCAAACACGTTCGCCGCAGTCTACCGCTATTGCCGGGCATTCCATTTTAATATTCGATTATTAAATTATTAATTTTTTAAATTCAATATATTAGGAATTCTGCACTCAGAAGACTTAATGACGTGCGCTAACCCGCAAAATACGTCAGTGTCTGACTGCCTTTAAGCACAATTTTCCGTATAAAGAAAATCTAAAGTGTAAACGCCGCACGAGAGACTTGCGAAAAACTCTCTGGGTGATAATGTGAGCGCTCCAGATCCAGATTTATCCGATTTGGGAACTCTTTTAGCCGTCCTGGCGTGTGTAATCGTTTTATCAAGGAATAAGCAGTATGCGTAAAATCGCATTTTTTCTTGCGATGCTTTTATTGCCGTGCGTTTCATTTGCCGGTTTGCTGAGCAGCAGCAGCCCGACTACGCCTGTCAGCAAAGAATATAAGCAGCAATTAATGGGCTCCCCCGTCTATATCCAGATCTTCAAAGAAGAGCGAACGCTGGATCTGTACGTCAAGATGGGCGAACAGTATCAATTGCTCGATAGCTATAAGATCTGCAATTATTCCGGCGGCTTAGGTCCGAAACAGCGTCAGGGCGATTTCAAAAGCCCGGAAGGGTTTTACAGCGTACAGCGCGGACAGCTGAAACCGGATAGCCGCTTTTATAAAGCGATTAACATTGGTTTCCCTAACGCCTACGACCGCGCACACGGTTATGAAGGTAAATACCTGATGATCCACGGCGCCTGCGTTTCCGTCGGCTGCTACGCAATGACCGACAACGGCATTGATGAGATTTTCCAGTTTGTCACCGGCGCACTGGTATTTGGGCAGTCCAGCGTGCAGGTTAGCATTTATCCATTCCGCATGACCGATGCCAACATGCAGCGCCATAAGTTCTCGTATTACAAAGAATTCTGGGCGCAGCTAAAGCCTGGCTACGATTACTTTGAACAAACGCGTAAGCCACCGACCGTTTCCGTCGTCGATGGCCGTTACGTTATCAGCAAGCCGTTGAGTCACGAAGTGGTTCAGCCGCAACTGGCATCAAACTATACGCTCCCCGAGACAAAATAACGCCCACTCGCCTGGCATAATCTTTTGCCAGGTTTCATTGCCGGTTAGCGGCTGAGTGGCAATCACGGTGACCACATCATTGGGTGTGGTCTCTGAGCTAAAATCGATTTCCACATCCTGATCCAGCAGTGTCGCCACGCCAAACGGCGCACGACGGGTGATCCAAAACAGGTTGGTCGAGCAGAAAGCCATCACATAACGCCCGTCAGACAACAGCATGTTGAAGACGCCCTTCTCACGCAATTCTCCTGCCAGCATCGCGATATATTTAAACACTGCCGTCATATTGCCAGGCGTACGCGGATACCGTTCAGTTAGCTTGTGGAGCAGCCAGCAGAAAGCTTTTTCGCTGTCGGTTTCCCCAACCGGGCGGAAATTACCGGTTTCCAGCGATTTATAGCCGCTGAGCTGTCCGTTATGAGCGTACGTCCAGTTACGTCCCCACAGTTCACGCGTAAATGGATGGGTATTTTCCAATACCACTTCGCCACGATTCGCCTGACGAATATGGGCAATCACGGAACAGGATTTGATGGGATAGTCTTGTACCAGTTTGGCGATAGGCGAATTAAAGCTGGGTTGCGGATCTTTAAACGTACGGCAACCCTTACCTTCATAAAACGTAATACCCCAGCCGTCTTTGTGCGGCCCGGTACCTCCGCCGCGCTGAACCAGCCCGGTGAAGCTAAAGCAGATATCGGTTGGCACATTGGCGCTCATCCCGAGCAGTTCGCACATACATCACCTCCACAAACGCCTTTAAGCGGGAAGGCGTAATTGTTGCAGCCAGTTTAGATTCGGACAGCGCGCAGAAACCGGAGCGTACACGTAGTACGTGAGGATTTCGGGCACTGCCCGGATTCAAAATGGCAAATAAAATAGCCTTCTTACTTCACCATCTCTTTTTCGATCAACTGGATCAGGATATGGATCACTTTGATATGAATTTCCTGAATGCGGTCAGCATAGCCAAAGTGTGGTACGCGAATTTCGATATCCGCACTGCCCGCCATTTTGCCGCCATCTTTACCCGTCAGGGTGATGACTTTCATCCCTTTCTCACGCGCTGCGGCAATCGCTTTAATCACGTTACCGGAGTTACCCGAAGTAGAGATGCCTAACAGGACATCGCCTTCGCGACCCACGGCTTCAACGTAGCGGGAGAAGACATAATCGTAACCGAAATCGTTGCTGACGCAGGAGATATGGCTGACATCAGAGATAGCGATCGCCGGGTAGCCTGGGCGGTTTTCGCGATAACGTCCGGTCAGCTCTTCGGCGAAGTGCATCGCGTCGCAATGGGAACCGCCGTTACCGCAAGAAAGTACCTTACCGCCAGCTTTAAAGCTGTCTGCCAACAGGACCGCCGCGCGCTGAATGGCGTGAATATTGGCGTCATCTTTAAGAAAATTAGCCAGCGTTTCCGCCGCTTCGCTCAGTTCGTTACGAATAAGATCCTGGTACATGAGGATATCCTTCAGCATGAATGTAAATGACAAGATGCAGTGTACCGGATAGCGCTACCAGCGAGAAGTACAAGCCACAGGAATGGCTGCGGCTTTTGATTTTTTGTGCCGGTTAAAACAGCAACAATGTGAGCTTTGTTGTAATTATTTTGTAAACACATTGCTAAAAAAATTTACATCCACTACAACCATATCATCACAAGTGGTCAGACCTCCTACAAGCAAGGGAGCTTTTCGTTATGATGATTTTGAGTATTATCGCTACGGTTGTTCTGCTCAGCGTTCTGTTTTATCACCGCGTGAGCTTATTCCTCAGCAGCTTAATTTTGCTCGCCTGGACAGCTGCGCTTGGCGTGGTTGGCCTGTGGTCAATCTGGCTGCTGGTTCCTCTGGCCATTCTCCTCGTACCGTTTAACTTTACGCCAATGCGCAAATCCATGATCTCTGCGCCAGTGTTCCGCGGTTTCCGTAAAGTCATGCCGCCGATGTCGCGCACTGAGAAAGAGGCGATTGATGCCGGTACAACCTGGTGGGAAGGCGACCTGTTCCAGGGCAAGCCAGACTGGAAAAAACTGCATAACTATCCTCAGCCGCATCTGACAGCTGAAGAACAAGCGTTTATTGATGGCCCGGTGGAAGAAGCCTGCCGCATGGCGAACGACTTCCAGATCACCCATGAACTCGCGGATCTGCCGCCGGAACTGTGGGCGTATCTGAAAGAACACCGCTTCTTCGCGATGATCATTAAGAAAGAGTACGGCGGGCTGGAATTCTCCGCGTATGCTCAGGCTCGCGTTCTGCAGAAACTCTCCGGCGTTTCCGGGATCCTGGCGATCACCGTTGGCGTACCTAACTCCCTAGGCCCTGGCGAACTGCTGCAGCATTACGGCACCGAAGAGCAGAAGAATCATTACCTGCCGCGTCTGGCACGTGGTCAGGAGATCCCCTGCTTTGCTCTGACCAGCCCGGAAGCGGGTTCCGACGCAGGCGCGATCCCTGATACCGGCGTGGTTTGTATGGGCGACTGGCAGGGCCAGCAGGTGCTGGGTATGCGCCTGACCTGGAATAAGCGTTATATCACGCTGGCGCCTATCGCTACCGTACTGGGTCTGGCATTTAAACTCTCCGACCCGGAAAAACTGCTGGGTGGTGAAGAAGATCTTGGCATTACCTGTGCGCTGATCCCAACGTCAACGCCAGGCGTACAAATTGGGCGTCGACACTTCCCGCTGAACGTGCCGTTCCAGAACGGTCCGACGCTGGGCAAAGATGTCTTCGTGCCGATTGATTACATCATCGGTGGCCCAAAAATGGCCGGTCAGGGCTGGCGCATGCTGGTGGAATGTCTGTCCGTGGGACGCGGTATTACCCTGCCGTCTAACTCGACGGGCGGCGTGAAATCGGTCGCAATGGCAACCGGCGCGTATGCGCACATTCGTCGGCAGTTCAAAATCTCTATCGGTAAGATGGAAGGTATTGAAGAGCCGTTGGCACGTATTGCGGGTAACGCGTACGTGATGGATGCAGCGGCGTCGCTGATTACCTACGGTATTATGCTGGGTGAAAAACCGGCGGTGCTGTCGGCCATCGTGAAGTATCACTGTACCCACCGTGGACAGCAGTCAATCATCGATGCAATGGATATTACTGGCGGTAAAGGCATTATGCTTGGCGAAAGCAACTTCCTCGCCCGTGCTTATCAGGGCGCGCCTATCGCCATTACCGTTGAAGGTGCCAACATTCTGACCCGGAGCATGATGATCTTCGGTCAGGGGGCGATTCGCTGCCATCCGTACGTTCTGGAAGAGATGGCCGCGGCACAGAGTAACGATGTGAATGCGTTCGACAAGCTGCTGTTCAAACACATCGGCCACGTCGGCAGTAACAAAGTGCGCAGCTTCTGGCTAGGCCTGACGCGCGGCTTAACCAGCAGCACGCCAACCGGCGATGCGACCAAACGTTACTACCAGCATCTGAACCGTCTGAGCGCTAACCTGGCACTGCTTTCGGATGTCTCCATGGCCGTACTGGGCGGTAGCCTGAAGCGCCGTGAACGTATCTCCGCGCGTCTGGGCGATGTGTTAAGTCAGCTGTATCTGGCCTCTGCGGTACTGAAGCGTTATGACGATGAAGGCCGTAATGAAGCAGACCTGCCGTTGGTTCACTGGGGTGTTCAGGATGCGTTGTACAAAGCGGAACAGGCGATGGACGACCTGCTGAAAAACTTCCCGAACCGACTGGTCGCGGGACTGCTGAATGTGGTTATCTTCCCTACCGGTCGCCACTACCATGCACCGTCTGACAAGCTGGATCATAAAGTCGCGAAGATTCTGCAGGTTCCGAGCGCCACCCGTTCTCGCCTTGGCCGCGGTCAATACCTGACGCCGAGCGAGCATAACCCGGTAGGTTTGCTGGAAGAGGCTTTGCTGGATGTGATTGCAGCCGACCCTATCCACCAGCGGATCTGCAAAGAGCTGGGCAAAAACCTGCCGTTTACCCGCCTGGATGAACTGGCGCACAATGCGCTGGCTAAAGGGCTGATTGATAAAGACGAAGCCGCAATTCTGGTGAAAGCCGAAGCGAGTCGTCTGCGTAGCATCAACGTGGATGACTTTGAACCCGAGGCGCTGGCGACTCAGCCGGTAAAGCTGCCAGAGAAGGTGCGTAAAGTCGAAGCCGCGTAACGACACACGCACAACGTTTAGCCCCGCTTAATGCGGGGCTTTTTATTGCCACATTTCAGTTAGAGCTCATGCTACAGTGTCAAAATGTTGTTCAATGAGGAGCCTCGATCGTGCCCGGTTTGAAAATTACTCTGCTGCAACAACCGCTGATCTGGATGGATGGCCCGGCTAACCTGCGCCATTTCGACCGCCAACTGGAAACCGTCACCGGACGTGATGTCATTGTGTTACCTGAAATGTTTACCAGCGGATTTGCCATGGAAGCGGCAAGCAAATCGCTGCCGCAGGAAGAGGTTGTCAGTTGGATGCGCACTAAGGCGCAACAGACGAACGCCCTTATAGCAGGCAGCGCCGCTCTCTTGTCTGAACGTGGCCCGGTAAACCGCTTTTTGCTGGTCGAACCCGAAGGTAATGTCCATTTCTATGACAAGCGCCATCTATTCCGCATGGCGGAAGAACATCAACATTATCAGGCGGGTGACGCGCGGGTTATTTTTGAATGGCGCGGCTGGCGCATTCTGCCGTTGGTCTGTTATGACCTGCGTTTTCCGGTATGGTCGCGCAACCGCAACGATTACGACCTGGCATTGTATGTCGCCAACTGGCCGGCGCCGCGTTCGCTACACTGGCAGGTTCTGCTCACCGCGCGGGCAATTGAGAACCAGGCTTATGTAGCAGGATGTAACCGCGTGGGTACTGACGGTAACGGCCATCATTATCGCGGTGACAGCCGGGTGATTAATCCACAGGGTGAGATTATTGCCACCGCCGAGCCACATCAGGCTACGCGCATTGACGCTGAACTGTCACTCTCGGCGCTGCGCGAGTACCGCGAGAAGTTCCCCGCCTGGCAGGACGCTGACCCGTTCACGCTGTAGATATCGCCTTCTTCCCGCTGCACAACGTTTTCTGTGGCGGGATTGTTTCACTCCGTAACCAACCGCAAAACAAATTCGCGTGGCGACGTGTTTCGGGCATCGTATTCTGCAAAGGATAATCACTCGTCTCCAGCGAGTGACAGACAATGTTAATAATTCCCTTATCAGGATCCCGAAATGAAGAACTTCGTACGCATGACTTTGCTGGCGGCAACCGTGGCTGGCGCTTCTTTTAGCACGCTTGCAGCAAACGTATCCAATGTACCCGCACCAGCTCAGGACCCGGTAGTTCAGCACCTTAAACTGAGCACTGACCAGGTTGCGCAGATTAAAAAACTGCACCAGCAGCTTGAAACCAACGTTAGCCAGATATCGGTGAAGGATGTTAAAGACGGCGCGTTGATTGACGTCATCAAGTCCGGGAAATGGGATGACGCCGCCGTCAAAAAACAGCTTTCCGCGTTCAGCAATATTGAACAGCAGGCGCGTTATTACCGCGTGAAATACTATTTCGACCTGAACAAAGTACTGACCCCAGAACAGCGCCAGCAGGTGCAAAAAGATATCGCACAGACGCTGAGCGAATAATGACCATGGCCTGAATCAGCAATGATTCAGGCTTTTCGGTAATACTTCCTGCTCGAACAAAAATCCCTGTACAGCATCTGCGCCGCTCATACGGCAAATGGCGTAATCCTGCGGCGTTTCCACCCCCTCGATCACAACCCGTTCTCCCAGCCCGCGAAATTGATTGACCAGTACCCTTAACTGCCAATCCGACGTCCTGAACTGATGAAACATTCCGCTTTCAATTTTGATGGCATCGAAACGGATGCCAGACAGTCGCCAGACAAAAAATAGCTCAGGCGAAACATCATCCAACCACACGCGAAACCCGTGACGCACCAGGGTTTTAACGGCAATGCATACGGCCTGCTGTTCTGCCTTTTCCAGTCGCATCATGGTGCCAGGATCCTGTATTTCGATAACAATCCGCCCCTGATGCGCCTGCCGGGCGAGCTGCGCAATCCACGACAGACAGGTCAGCATCCTGACGGATAAATTCAGCGAATAACTTCCTGAGAGTGCCAGTACCTGCCGCATTTGCCACAGAAATAGCTGCTGTTTTGCGGTGATGGAAAGGTGCTTGAAAAAAAGATCGAGCGGTAGCGGCGTGCGTACCTGACTTAACACCTCACA
Source organism: Citrobacter sp. RHBSTW-00599 (assembly GCF_013784065.1). Lineage (NCBI taxonomy): Bacteria > Pseudomonadati > Pseudomonadota > Gammaproteobacteria > Enterobacterales > Enterobacteriaceae > Citrobacter > Citrobacter sp. RHBSTW-00599. Next base: position 4,077,380 of record NZ_CP056717.1, read on the forward strand.
GACATCCAGCGATGCATCATCAAAAAAATGGATGCGCTGCAAACGGATCCCGGTGATCCGCAGCAGCTCGGCGTTGCGGGGAAGCTCTGGCACATGGCGGGTCTGTTCGCTGAATCTGTTCATATCATTCCATTTTTTGATTGAAAGGACGTCGTGCATCCTGCAGCCACGGGATACGGCGATCGTTCGGGTATGTCAGGTAAAAGCGCGTCACCAGACGATGCGCCTCAGGTAGGTCGCGCTGCTGTAACGCCAGCAAGATTTGCGTGAAGGAGACATTCGGGTCTGGGTGAACACGCACATAGTCAGGCGCCCAGCGGCGAACCGCTTCCAGCCAGCGAGCGTCCCGGGTACGCTGATACCGTTGCAGATACCCCATCTGAACATCAAACCGGTAGCGAGGGGCAAGGAGCCAGCCTCCTACCGGGAGCGACTCGACCAGACGCCACTGCGCTGACTGTCGCTCCGCCAGCGTCAACTGCTGTTGCGTGTGCAGTGAGAGAAGCAACAATGGCGTGAAGGTTAAAAACGAGATCAATGCCAGCGCACGAATCAGCGACGTCGACGTAAGCGTCAGACGAACCCCTTTTAGCGGGCTATCTGCACAACGAAGCAACAGGACCAGCAGTAACCAGTGTGGTGTTGACTGCCTGACGGGGTATTCCGTCAACATATGAATAACCACCGGCAGCGCCGCCACCAGACAAGCGCGACGCCAGCGATTTCCGTGCATCCACAGCCAGAAGCCTCCCGTAATAAAGCACAGCGCCCCCGCCAGCCCAACCAGGCCGCCCTCCACCAGCCACAGCACCAGCTCATTGTGCGGATGCGAGATGCTGCTCAGCCCCAACGGCCCCGCGCGTTCGAGAAACACGGCGGCAAAACTGCCAACGCCCCACCCCGTCCACGGGCGTTCGGCAAATAATGCTAGTGACGTTTTAAGCACCGTCCAGCGCACCTGGGAAGTGGTCAGGTGATCGACTGTAGCAACGGACAAAAAATGGCGAGCGAGCGTGCCCGCCACCATGCCTAACGCCAGCGGCAGCAGAAGTAGCAACAACATACGGCGTTGCGCCGGGAAAACCACCAGCAGCAAGACTTCACCTACCACCACAGACACATAGCCGGTTTGCGACTGGGATTCATGCAGCACAAAGCCCATCATCACCAGAGCAACCCCGATGACAATTCGATATCTGTCGCGTAGCCGTAAAAAGAGCGGAGCTGACAGCAGCACACCAGATGCAGTGAAGCTGGCCATCAGATTGACCTGCTGAAAAATACCGTAGGGCCGCGTACCGCGTCGCCAGGCAAACTCCCAGTAATCAACACCCGGCAAATGCCAGTACTGATACAAAAACGCCAGACATTCGATGACGCACGCGCCCCATAGCAGGGTCAGCAGTACCGTCAGGGTGTTTGCCGCAAGCGGAATCTGCAATGTCACCAGATAGACGAGCACGCCTCCCAGCAGCGCCCCTGCGACCAGCTGCGCCTCGAACTGCCAGACGCCAGGCGTCAGCAGACAAAGCAGCGTCAGGATGAGCGCCCCCATCGAAAAAACCGTGGCGGGGACAGTGATACGCCAGCGTTGACGAGGCACCAGCACTGATGCGCTTGCAGCCAGCACAACGGCATAAATCCAGCTCGTAATATTAAGCGGCAACGACAGACCGCTGCCGCCGTTATTCGGCCAGTAGAGATGCATTACCCCACACCAGAAAAACAGACTAATAACGAGCAATAATTTCTGCGCAGGCAGCGGGGCAATACGATTCAGTGCGTTCATCATGCTACTGGTAGTTCAGTGTCCAGGTTCCGCTGGCGCTGAACGGACCGTATTCGAGAGACTGATTTTTTATCGCCGACGGCTCTGCTGCGACCCACGCCCAAAAATTTAGCGTCATCGAGCCTGCAGTTATCTCTTTGACTGACGTGCTCTCATCAAGGCGAATTGCCGTGCCGTCCTCTTCGCTCATCCCAATACCGATCCCTGTCGCGCCGCCCTGTTCACTGCTATCCAGCGCCAGATGATCGTCCAGTTCAGCATCCTCACTACCACTGAAAGTGACCGAGATCCCGCGAAAAACCTCGGGGTTGCAGTCGCGTAGCTGAATGCTGAATTTTTCCGGCTTACTGCGCCCCGAAAGATAGAGATCCTGCGTCGCGATTTGCCCGAAATCGACCTCGATTTTGTCGCCTCCTGGTGCCAGGCTGCAGGCCAGCGCTCTGATAGTGCCGTGAAAATACATATCACCGCCGACCAGTTTGGTGTCGGCCTGCACCATGCCGCCAAGCAGTAACACGCCGATCGCGAATAACGCCGAACATCTCATGGCATCCCCCTACTGAAACTGCGCAACAACGGTGGCAGAGGCTTCAAACTCACCTTCCTTAACGCTTCCCACGCCCGGCTTTGCCACCGGTGCAGCGGTGAGATTCCAGTCGCCCTGATTCTGGTAAAAACCTTTCACGTTATAGAATTGATTGGGCACGACGGTGCCACCGCTCTCGTCTTTAAGCATAATGCCGAGATCGTCGCGCTTTTGTCCGCCGCTCAGCGTGCCGAGGAGATGATCGTTGAACCCCGCCGTGCCTGACGCCGTGGTAGTTTGTACGCCAAGATTAATGTTCAGCGCGCCCTGATCGAAGCTGCCGCCTTCACAAACAACATGAATGGGGATCGACTTGCTGTAGTTAGTGCCATTGAGCCGGGCAGCGGATCCTGGCAGATCGCCAAACTCAATACTGATTTTGTCTCCCCGGTTGAAGGTGCATTTGTCCGGTACGGTAATCAGCCCGGATTTAATCACCACACGGGAAATCGCCGTAGTGGGCGTAGGTCCCGCGCTCCCCATGCGCCCGGCTACCTCCACCAGCGATTGGGAAGTGATATTGATGCCGTTGATAATGGGTTTAGTGACAATAAACGTCACTTTCCCTTTTGAACCACTTTCAACGTTAGTGGCGCGCGTGTAGCCCTTGCGCTTTTTGCAAGTGTTATTGCTGTTGCGGTTTGAAACGTTGGTAAAAGGCGCCTGAACATACTGTTTATAGCCCCCGGCAACCCACACCTGCACTTCCACATCCAGATACTCATTTAGCCGAAAACGGTTCGCCCCCTGATTTGAAGGCGGCATCGTAGTCGTGGTGGTGTAGTAAATCGGCGACCGGGAGATGTCAGCCTGCTCGCAATAGAAATTCACCACATACCAACTGCCCAGGTTCCAGGTAAACGGATCCGTTCTGCCCCCCACGTGGTTTTTACTGACATCCAGCGAGCTCAATTCGATATCGTACTGATGCGGCGACCCGCCCTCCGGCTCACCTTCCCCCTGTGTAAATGCCTGCCCGGCCAGTGGACAGCCAGCCAGGGCAACCCACAACAGCGCTTTGCGTAATACGCTCATAGATACTCCAGCTTAAGTCTCACCAGGCCGTTAAATTCTCCGGCAGTCACCTCTGGCCCAAAAGATTCCAGCGTGGCCAGAAAGTGAATGGCGTTATCGCCTGGTTTGAGGATCCACATACGTTGCGGTTGGTTCAGATGGATCAGCTGATTACGCTCGGTCAGTAGCCGAATGCCCGCGCCGCGCACATCACCACGAATACGCCCCAGGTCACTGTTTTCCGACGCGCCTTCGGCCATCAGCGTCATCGAAACGCCGCGTTCCACCGTGCTGTGCGCCAGCTCAGGCATTTCGCTGGTCTGCCCGGGGAAATCCCTCAGGGTATGACCAGAGCCCTTTAAGCAGCCGTTCAGGTACAGCGTGACCAACACCGGTTCGCTGCGATCGCCTCCCTGGCGAAACCGACTGGCGGAAATATCACCAAGATTGATGGTCTGATCGCGTGAGGCCATATCCAGCACGCACGGCGACACGTAGACCCGGCCGTGAAAGCGGACGTTGCCATACTCACCGGACACGTTGCTCATATCCTGGCGGCCGCTGGTGGCCTGAACCTGCCAGGCCATGCCCGCCATCAGCAGGGCGCAAAGCATCTTTTTCATTTACGATTCCTGTTACCGGGGCTGTTGCTCCATCGGCAATGCTTTACATACATTGCCTGTGCAGCTGAATTTCAGTTCGGGATGACCGCCAAAATCGTTCACGTACATCATGCTGAACTGGCTGACGCTGCCGTCCGTGACGCTGAAATCGAGAGAGGATTTTGGTGAGACCATAACGCCGGGGAAGTCGGTCAATCTGCCGCCTCCCTGCGCTTCTGGCTTGCGGCTTAAGCCGATTAAGGTGACGAAGTAAGGCGTTGGGTTATCCACACTCCAGCGCTGGCCCTGCTTGTGAAAGACCAGTTGGTTTTGCCACACGGCGCCCGGCGTTTCCGGCACAATGGCGGCCGGACGGTAGAACAATTTGATGCGCGACTGCATCGCCAGTTGCAGCACGTTCGGCTTATCCGGTTTAGGCGGAATTTCACGTACGTTCAGGTAGAACAAGCTCTCGCGATCCTGCGGCAGGGCGTTGATCCCGCTGGTTTTCGTCACGCGGGCAATTCCCTTTTGCCCGCCGTTAATTCGTTGCAGCGGCGGTAAGACCATTAGCGGCGAGGTAATTTTTGTTCCGTTGGCATCTTCCACCCACGACTGAGCCAGAAACGGAATGCTCGGGCTGGTATTGGTTAAGTTCGCACTGACTGAGCGCACATCACCAGTGATGATCATGCGGGTACGGTCGAGCGCAATACCTGCCCATGAGGTGTTGATCTCGGCAATCAAAAGCAGGCCACAGGCCACGGGTTTAAGCCAACGCTGCACGGAGTAAAAAGCTTGATTATTCATGACAAAATTCATTCAGGTTATTGAAATTATTCACAAGGCAACAGCACGTTACCTTCCGGGTTGATTTGTTGTGGCACCTGTAAGTGGCACTGCGCACGGCCAGCCCAGGCAACGGAAAGACGCTCAGCCGGATTCACACCCGCAATCCAGGCCATACCGTTTTCCATTACCATGGCGACGCTAACGCCGTTAGCGTTAAACACTTCGGCGCCAAACGGCGGTACCGAACCATCCTTAAGGCGCAGCAGCGCCATCATTTTTTGCCCCTGCGCCACGGCAAAATGCTGGTAGCCAATCGCACCTTCCGTCAGGGTGTTGGTCACGATGGCTTTAGTCGCGGAAATGTCCTCGTCCATTGCGTCCACATCGATACGGGTATCAAAGCTGTGATAGCTAACGACGTCCGGTACGACGGCAATACCGAAGCGGTTTGAGTGCGCCTGTTCGCCGTTCAGCGGCACGTTCGCCACCCCGTCGGTATCAACCATCACTCTGGCGGTATTCATCGACGCCTGGCTGTTGTGCAGCGCCGCACCGTGACGCGTCGCGGTAAAGCCGCCGCGCATCGTGCCGCCAACGGAGAAATAACGTGATTGCTGCCAGCTGACGTTAGATTCCAGTTCCGCCATCATGCTGCGGTGCTTGTAATAGCCATCAAACGCCGTACGCCCTTCACCGGAAACCCCTGTGCGCAAACGCCACGGATTGTTACGGTCGCGGTTATCGGAATACGAAACCATCTGGCTGGTCTGGTTGCCGCTGTTCTGCAATTCGTAATCCATAGAGCGGCCATCGCTCCATGGCACCGAGATTGAAAGCGAAAGACTGTCGTCTCGTTTGCCCTGATACTCAGAGCGGTAAGCCGCAACGTTGGCGCTGATCCCCTGGATGCCAGCAAATGAAAAGCTGTGCCCCATCGATAATCCGTAACGATCCTGGGAACCGCGATCCCAATAGTTCTGGTGGGTATAGGTCAGGTACAGCGTGGTCGCTAATAGTGGATCGTCAGCAAAGAAGGTTTTGTTGCCGGTGATGGTGTACATCTCTTTTTCGTTGCCGGCACTGTTGTTATTTTCATACTGCTCGTCGAGAAACTGCGAGAAAGTGCGGAAGTTACGCTGTGAGAAGCGGTAACCGGCAAAGGTGATGGCGCTGTTGTACTCATCAAAAGTTTTGGCGTAGCTGAGCTTAAAGGACATGCCTTTTTGTTCAGCCTGATGCTTTACCCGACTCACGGATTGCGTCGCATCAGCCGACAGCGCCCCCAGCCAGCTCAAGTCCCGCCCAATCCCCATCGACCAGGCGTTATAGCGATCGCCAGTCAGCAGCGCGCCGCCGTACAGCGACCATGCATTGCTGACCCCCCATGAAAAATCACTGCTATAAAACGCAGGCCCCTGAACGTCATGGTTATAACGTGATGGCTTCCCGACCGCGGCGTTGTAGCGCACATAGCCTGGTCGCGTCAGGTAAGGAATATCGGCCGTATTGACCTGAAAAGTGTGTACGCTGCCATCCTGCTCCTCGACGCGAACATCCAGCGTGCCGCGTACCGAACCGTGCAGATCCTGAATATTAAATGGCCCAGCAGGAACGGTGGTTTGATAGATAACACGGCCCTGCTGACTGACGGTAACCTTCGCATTGCTGCGGGCGATGCCGTGCACTTCAGGCGCGTAGCCCTGCAAATTCGGTGGCAACATACGCTCGTCGCTGGCGAGGTTAGCCCCGGTGAAACGTACCGAATCAAAAACCTGTGAATTCAGGTAGATTTCGCCGACCGTCAGTTTTGCAGCCTGCATCGGCAACGGTCGATAGGCATAGATCTGATCCCAGTCGATACGGCCGCGATTATCATCCGAAGCGTAATTGGCCTGATACTGGCCACGAAATCGCCACGCGCCGAGGTTAAAACCTGTCTGCCCATAGCCAGACAGAGAGCGATAACGATCGCCGCCCTGTTCATAATGTGTGGCCTGGCCCGAGACGCTGTAGTCAAAAATCAGCCCCGCGACGCCGTTATCCCAGCGTTCCGGTGGCGTCCAGTCTGGATCGGTATATTTCATCCACGCCTGAGGCACGATAATGTCCAGTACGCCTGCGCTATTATTCAACGCCACACCCGGCAGGCGGGAAATGTCATAGCAGGTCGCGCTAATCGGATGAATATAGGCCAGCGCTTCTTCTTTGAGCGCCAGTAATTCGAGTTGTTGCGGGGTCAGACATGCCATGGATTTATGCGGGTTGGCAGGATCGACGATATAACGGATCGACTGCTGTGGAATCTCCTGGCTGTTAATACGAACATCCAGCAGATATTCTCCGGGAGTCACAAAGTTGCCTTCGGAAAAACGCTGCAAATCGACATTGTGCCTGTCGCTGGCATCCAGTACGTCGGTATTAAATTCAATGGCCTCATCCGCTTCAGCCCATGAAGAGGCACAGACCAGAGCAATAAAAAGCGCCAGACGTTTTTTATCTGTTTTCAGCGTGATCATTTTCGTTAGCAAACCTTCAGATACCCGAATTGCAGTGCAGCTCAGAGATAATTCACAACAAAATGCGTGACCGCAGTAAATTCGCCAGATGTCATTCTTCCGTCGCGGGAGATCAAATAAGCCGTAAAATTGAGCGTGTTTTTCCCTGGATTAAGCACATAGTCCGGTGATGGCTCACCCAGATGAATTTGCTGTCCGTTGCTGTCATATATTTCTATCGCTAAATTTTCAGTTTCCGATTGCACGCTTAGATAATCAGGATTGTCACTATCCGGTGCGCCAGAAAAGGTAATATTGGCGCGTTGAAACAGATTCCCGGGGTGTTGAGAATCCCCTAATGAACATCCCAACAAATGAATGCTGAAATCATGCGCTGATACTTTCTCTGGTTTTCCGGAAATATCTCTGGCTGAGAGATCATCAAATTCAACCAGTAGCGACCGGTCGCGTGGATCGACATAACAGGCAGCCTCAATAATATTTCCGCGCATGCGCATTTTGCCGGGCGTACTGACAAGACGATTGGTGTCAGCCAAAACCCATGCAGGCGATATGAAGATAAAAAGCAGTAAAATTCGCCATCCAGGCATCACCGCATTTCCTTTCAGTTATTCGCAGGAAGGGTTAAGCAGGCGCGTTAATGCGCCTGCTGCAGATCGTTACTGGTAGTCGATCTGGAAATTAACGGTAGATTCGAAATCACCTGGGGTTACCGCTGCAGATGCGTTGTTTGCCTGCAGGTAAGCGACGAAATCAATGTCGGTTTCACCATCGGTAATGTTGACCTGAGAAGCGGCTTGGCCCCATTCCACGTCCTGGTTGCCACTGTCAATCATACCGATGCCCGCGCCCTTTGCAGTACCAGAGGTGAACGCAGCTAGTGCGTTGTTGTCTGTATCAATCGTTGCCGGGGTATAAGTCACAGTGGCTGTTTTCGCGACGGTCGTATCACAGCCCTGCAGAACGATTTTGGCATGCTTAACGCCAGCACGTTGGTTGTCTTTTAACTGAGAAGTTGGGATCTCACCAAAATTAACCTGTACCGGGCTGGATTCTGGTGCCAGACCACATGCGGAATTAACCAGAGAACCGGTGAAGTGAATTTTACCGTTAGTCGGTTCGACATTTTTTGCAGCAAAAGCAGAAGAGGCAGTAAAAGTCATTCCCGCCATCAGCGCACAGGCCACAGCCACGTTTTTCATTTTCATATTACTACTTAACCTTATATCTGTTTTTTAGTTATTCCGAAGATCTATTTCCGCAGATAATTTATGTCCGGAAAATCCTGATCTGCAGGTGGCGGTAGCGCATATCCTTGCAAACAATCCATCTCAAGCCGCCCCGTATTTTGAACTTCATTGGTATTCCATCCGAAATACCGTCCACAGTTGTTTACGCTGTTTCGGGGCTTATATTAAGTCGACGGGAAAATGACACAATGCAAAAATCCGGTATTAATCAAACTCAGGGAATCATGTTGTCACACTGTCTGCACAGCGATCGTTTACCTAAAAAACCGCCAAAAATCACGACATAATCAGTGTTAATATCTATTATTCAGCATTTTTATAGAGTTTTTATCTATCAACTATTTTTTTATTTAGCCAGAACAACAGGCAAAATGTATTTATGAAATTTTTGTAAAAATGAAATTGGATATCAAAAGCGAGTAATGACAATAAGATAGTGAAAGAGAGGAAGGAGAAAAGAGGATTCTATAAGAGATATTAAAATATTGTTATATAAATATTAATAAAGCGATCTATGGTACAACCATTTTTTATAAATGAATTATGTTATGCTATTGCTTCACCCACTCGAATGCGAGATATCCTGCTTTAAAGGAGACATCAGTGATTTCTCATATACCAATAAACAAAATTAAATCCGTAATTATTGGTGATGGCTTAGTTTTCAGACCACATAAAAATACCCTAAAAGACCTGGCATCTGGTGAAATGGCCACATTGAATAATGTGGCAACACAATTACTGCTCTATTTGTTGCAAAATGGTAAAGAGATATCCTCGCGTGATGAAATTCTGCTGAATGTTTTTCAGCATAATGGCGCCAGAGCGACGGATGCGAATCTCAATCAGCACATTTCATTTCTGCGCAAAGCAATAACGTCTACGGGTCATCCTGCAGAACTCATCGTCACAATTCCGCGGATGGGATTTCGGATGGGCGACGCTAATATCAATATTCAGCAACTGGAAGAAGCGCAAGCTCCCGCCAGAATTGCCAATGTTGCATCGACGCTCAACAAAAAGAAACAAAGCCGTTGGCCTGTGGCGATAACCGCGTTAATTACTGGTATCGCCGTGCTGGCGACAGCGTGGTTAACATGGATTCCCAATGAAATCGCCATGACGGACGCGACTATCCTGCGGACTATCGACTATGAACAATGCCGTGTACATATATTAGGAAACGCCCTCACCGACACCATAACCGAAAAGAAAGCGCTGGATATTTTCAAGTCCGTGGGCATTAACCCCGACTGTTCGTACCCAAAAGATCTGTATCTCAATACCTGGGCGAGCAACCATAATCTGGTTGAGTGGTCGTTTGCCGCTGAATGCGGGCTGAACCTCGGCTATTACCATTGCATCAGCCAGTATCGCCATCATGAGGAATGATATGAAGCAAGAAAGCGATCACTCTCCTTTACTATGGTCAGTCGTGATTGCCATTTTTGGGCTGGCGGCTATCGCTTTTTTTATTATCGCCGGGAATGCGAAAAAACAAGAAATCAGTTTTTCCTGCTCCTCGGAATTCACGTCGATACTCGACATCCAGGATACAAAAAAGGTACTCCATGGAATAATGCTGATTACCAGCTACAACTCCGGACACCTTTCATTGTCAGTACAAGGGAAACTCAAAAGTGATGATGGCGAGTTTGCTGTGAACCGAAAACTGTTCTTTCGCTATGCCCGACCACTCGGCCATACTGCTGGTGTTTTCATGCTCACTCCCAACGGACGTGAAAAATCCCCCGATGATGAAGCAACGGATGCTGTCGATTATCTCTTCTTCGACGCTTACGAACGTGCCGACAAGCTGTATATGCTAAAGCACTTGAATGAAGAAACGGTGCTTATCGGCGATAACTTTTCACCCCGCTTCGCCTGCGTGATGAATCACTTCGCAGGTTGATCTGCCCCTGGATATGCGTCGGGTTAAGGATGACCTGATGTGTTGCCTGCCCGATAGCACGGACGTGGTCGATAAAGTGTGATGATGAGATTATTATTGTGGCGGGCTAAAACGACGAAAGCCTGAATCATTTCTGATTCAGGCTTTCTGAATAGTGGCGGAATGGACGGGACTCGAACCCGCGACCCCCTGCGTGACAGGCAGGTATTCTAACCAACTGAACTACCACTCCGCGTTGTGTTCCGCTTGGGAACGAAGCGAATATTACGGATTGCCTCACGCCTCGTCAACGCTTTTTCTCACGTTTTTTAATCGTTTGCTGCAAAAATCACCCGAATGGTCATTTCCATACGGAAAACGTACAAACTATGCCCGCCAGAGGCAACTTCCGCCTTTCTTCTGCACCAGGTCAAGGCGCGACTCATGGGCCGCTAACTCTTCATCAGTGGCGAAAACAACGCGTAGTTTGCTGGACTGTCGCACAATACGCTGGATCCCCGTGTCATTCTGCTGCTGGCTGTCACCTTCCATTGAGAACGCCATCGTGGTCTGCCCACCGGTCATCATCAGATAAACGTCGGCCAGAATCTGGGCATCGAGCAATGCGCCGTGCAGGGTTCGCTTACTGTTGTCTATTTCATAGCGTGAGCATAACGCATCAAGGCTGTTGCGCTTGCCAGGAAACATTTTCCTCGCCAGCGCCAGGCTATCGGTAATTTTGCAGAATTCGTTTGTCTTCGGAATATCCCGCCTGAGTTTAGCGAATTCGTAATCCATAAAGCCGATATCAAACGATGCGTTATGGATGACCAGCTCCGCACCGCGGATGTAGTCGAGAAACTCATCGGCCACATCGGCAAACGTAGGTTTATCAAGCAGGAATTCGTCTGCGATTCCGTGTACACCAAACGCTTCCGGGTCCACCAGCCGATCCGGTTTCAGGTAAACGTGGAAGTTATTCCCGGTCAGGCGGCGGTTCACCACTTCAACCGCACCGATCTCAATGATCTTGTGGCCTTCGTAGTGGGCGCCAATCTGGTTCATACCGGTGGTTTCGGTATCGAGGACGATCTGTCGTGTAATTCCAGTGCTCATAACGGTCATTTATGTCAGACTTATCGTTTGATTTCGATTTGCTAAAACAGGAAGTCTACCAGAGATGCTTAAACAGGTAGAGATTTTCACCGATGGTTCTTGCCTGGGAAATCCAGGGCCAGGTGGTTATGGGGCGATTTTACGCTATCGCGGGCACGAAAAAACATTTAGCGAAGGCTACAACCTCACCACCAATAATCGCATGGAGCTGATGGCGGCAATCGTTGCGCTGGAAGCCCTGAAAGAACAGTGTGAAGTGATACTCAGCACGGACAGCCAGTATGTGCGCCAGGGCATTACGCAGTGGATCCACAACTGGAAGAAGCGCGGCTGGAAAACAGCAGATAAAAAACCAGTGAAGAACGTTGATCTGTGGAAACGTCTGGATACCGCGCTGGGGCCACATCAAATCAAATGGGAATGGGTTAAAGGCCATGCGGGCCATCCGGAAAACGAACGCTGTGATGAGCTTGCGCGCGCCGCAGCAATGCGTCCCACTCAGGATGATATTGGGTATCAGGTGGAGGCTTAAGCGTCCGGTTTACGGTATTGCCGGGTTGCACCAACGGCCTGGCGGATAGGCGTTTTGCTTTTATTTTGTTTCATCGGGTTGAGCGTAAGCGGAATGGTTCGCTTACGCGCAACCACCAGTTGCAAACAGCCCAGCGCAGGGATATGGGCGCTTAACATTTTCCCGCCCTTCTTGTTCCAGGGCAGGACATGAAAACGGCTATAGTGCAGTACTTCAAAATTCAGCAATGAGAGCCAGTCCAACTGCCGCATGAGGGTAAACATCCGGCTGTTGTAGGGCGATGTTTTACGCAATACGGGCACCAGTTTACGCAATCCCATCAGACTTACCGGGTTAAAGCCGCTCAGAATCAACCAACCGTCATCAATAAGCACGCGATCGGCTTCATGCAGTAAGCGATGTGGATCGGAACACCACGGCAGCGTATGAGCCAACAAACAAACATCCACGGACTTATCGGCAAAGGGCAGATGTAAAGGATCGGCAGTCACCTGCATGGGAGCGCCTTGCAAAGAAACATTTACCTGATGAGAAACCGCGCACGCTTCGGAATTGATTTCTGCGCTTAAATTACCAATCTTAAGCAGATGAAATCCGTACATTTTTGCGAACCACGGGTTAAGCTGATGCTCCAGCGCCTGACGATAGTGTTCGCCCCAGGGCAAATCATCCCAACTAACGGGCGCTACGACAGTTTGAGGGATCCTTGCCGGTTTCATCACAACCTTCCGTTACGCATTGAGAGGTAATCTATGAATCTTAACAGTATTCCTGCATTTCAGGACAATTACATCTGGGTCCTGTCGAATAATGACAAACATTGTCTGATTGTGGACCCGGGTGAAGCAGAACCTGTTCTGAAAGCTATTGCAGAACATAACTGGGTTCCCGAGGCCATTCTGCTGACACATCATCATCAGGATCACGTGGGCGGCGTGAAAGAACTTCTGCAACATTTCCCACAAATAGCGGTATACGGACCGGCTGAAACGCAAGATAAGGGAACGACGCATATAGTCGAAGATGGCGATATTGCACTCGTTTTGGGGCATGAATTTACGGTAATTGCTACGCCGGGTCACACTTTAGGACATATCTGTTACTTTAGCCACCCTTACCTGTTTTGCGGCGACACGCTCTTCTCCGGTGGCTGCGGTCGGCTTTTTGAAGGCACAGCATCTCAAATGTATCAATCACTTAAAAAACTAAACGCACTTCCTGACGATACATTGATTTGTTGCGCACATGAGTACACATTAGCAAACATGAAGTTTTCCTTAAGCATTCTTCCGCACGATCCGTTCATAAATGAATATTATCGTAAAGTTAATGAGTTACGCGTAAAAAAACAAATGACACTGCCCGTAATTCTGAAAAATGAGCGACGAAATAATCTTTTTTTAAGAACGGAAGATATTGATTTAATTAATGAAATAAATAAAAAAACAATATTGCAACAACCTGAAGAGCGTTTTGCTTGGTTAAGGTCAAAGAAAGATACGTTCTGACAATTCCGGGTTGCCTTTTGAAAACTTCGCCGTTATGATCGGTCGTCTTTTAAGCAACTATTGACACACACATGAAGGCAAAAGCGATATTACTCGCCTCTGTCCTGCTTGTTGGGTGCCAGAATACTGGTAACGTCCAACAACACGCACAGAGCCTTTCTGCAGCTGGTCAAGGGGAAGCAGGAAAGTTTACAAGTCAGGCGCGATGGATGGACGACGGAACATCTATCGCTGCTGATCAAGATTTGTGGGCTTTCATTGGTGACGAGCTAAAGATGGGAATTCCGGAAAACAACCGGATTCGCGAACAGAAACAGAAGTATTTACGCAATAAGAGCTATCTCCACGATGTAACTTTACGGGCAGAGCCGTATATGTACTGGATAGCCGGGCAGGTTAAGAAACGTAACATGCCAATGGAACTGGTACTACTACCCATAGTGGAGAGCGCTTTTGATCCTCACGCAACGTCTGGCGCCAATGCCGCAGGTATTTGGCAGATCATTCCGAGCACGGGGCGCAATTATGGTTTAAAACAGACCCGCAATTATGATGCACGTCGCGACGTTGTGGCTTCCACCACCGCCGCACTGGACATGATGCAGCGTCTGAACAAAATGTTTGATGGCGACTGGCTGCTGACCGTTGCTGCTTATAATAGCGGTGAAGGTCGTGTCATGAAGGCAATTAAAACGAACAAAGCCCGTGGTAAACCCACTGACTTCTGGTCGTTGCCATTGCCTCAGGAAACGAAGCTATATGTGCCAAAAATGCTGGCATTGAGCGATATACTCAAAAACAGCAAACGCTATGGCGTGCGTCTGCCAACAACAGACGAAAGCCGCGCGTTGGCACGTGTTCGCCTGAGTAGCCCGGTTGAAATGGCTCAGGTTGCCAATATGGCAGGTATTTCCGTCAGCAAGCTGAAAACCTTCAATGCAGGCGTGAAAGGCTCCACGTTGGGTGCCAGTGGTCCGCAATATGTGATGGTGCCAAAGAAGCATGCAGAGAAGCTGCGTGAGTCTCTGGCCTCAGGCGAAATTGCAGCCGTGCAGTCAACGTTGGTTGCGGATAACACGCCGCTGAACAGCCGTAGCTACAAAGTTCGCTCTGGCGATACGCTTTCTGGCGTCGCTTCACGTCTTGGCGTGAGCACCAATGACCTTAAGCAGTGGAATAATCTGCGCGGGTCATCGCTGAAAGTAGGCCAAAATCTGACGGTGGGCGCTGGTACCAGCGCACAGCGACTGGCGAACAACAGCGATAGCATCACCTATCGTGTGCGTAAAGGCGACTCGCTCTCGAGCATTGCCAAACGCCACGGGGTTAACATCAAGGATGTGATGCGCTGGAACAGCGATACGAACAATCTGCAGCCAGGCGATCAGCTAACGTTGTTTGTGAAAAACAACGGTATGCCGGACTCCTGATAGCATTGTAGAAATGAAGGCACTGGTTTCCCCCCAGTGCCTTTTTTATTTATCCTGCTTTATGTGCTTCAACCATTATCGTGTCGCTGGTAAACGAGCCATCTTCCTGTAACGCAAAATAGGCTTTCACTTCCGCAGAAGCACTTTGTTGGTATACACGGATCGCGTCGCTCAACGCTGCAGGCGTACGCATCCGCGCCACCCACGAACTGAACTCCAACGGCAGACGATCGGTTAACAAGGTATCGGCAATCAGATTGGCGTCATTGATTAACGACAGCCATTCTCCGCTGGAATAGTTGCGTACGTGCGAGGTATCGCGTAACGCCTCCACAGTTTGCAACCAGATGTCACGTACAGGATGGCCTGGCGACATCACATCCATCACAATCAGCACGCCGCCGGGCTTCAGAACGCGGTTCACTTCTCGCAACGCACGCCCGACATCATGCCAGTGATGCGCGGAATAGCGGCTAATCACCACGTCAAATACGTTATCTTCAAACGGCAGGCTTTCAGCATAACCCTGCCGTGTGGCGATATTCTCCAGACCTCTGTCCTTTGCCGCTTCAGTGACCACGTCAAGCATCTGCGACGATAAATCATATGCCACTAC
Source organism: Citrobacter sp. RHBSTW-00599 (assembly GCF_013784065.1). Classification (NCBI taxonomy): domain Bacteria; kingdom Pseudomonadati; phylum Pseudomonadota; class Gammaproteobacteria; order Enterobacterales; family Enterobacteriaceae; genus Citrobacter; species Citrobacter sp. RHBSTW-00599. The sequence goes on from NZ_CP056717.1 coordinate 4,093,022, forward strand.
CTGCTTTACGTATTGCGCGGCCACAAAGCTGGCGTGCCCCGCTCCGCATCCCATATCCAACACGCGGGCCTGCGGAAATGCCAGCAACCTTTCCCCCAGACGTTGCAAGTCACGACCAGAGGCGTGCACCGCACTGGTTAAGTAGGCATTAGCCTGAGAACCAAACTGTTTTTCGACGTTGTCATGATGAGAGCGTGTTGTCATTGTGTTGTCCTTCGGTTGTTGTGAAATATGAAGGGCAACCATCACAGGCCTGCCCTACGGCAGACCTGACACACCGTTATTGTTCAGGTTTGCCGGGACTGAATTCAACGAGTAGCGGGTTGTGGTCGGAGGCGCGGGTGACCAGCACAGAGGCCTCACTCACGTTCAGACCGCGATAGAACACAAAATCGAGAGGACGACCAAACGCGCGGCGGCGCTGATCGTCGGTAAAGCGCACCTGGCGCAGCGACATTTCACGCGCAAAGCGGTACAGCGCATTCATCCGTCGACGGCTCCAGGCATTAAAATCGCCGGCCATAATCACCGGACCGCTGTGATGAGCAATCTGATCGCCAATGGGAAGCAACTGCTTACTATAGACATCAACGCCGAGGCTAAAGTTAACCGCGTGGATATTCACCACCATTAACAACCGAGTGTCAGGCAACGGGTACACCGTCACCAGCGCCGATTTCGCCAGCCGTAAAATAGGCTCACGCTCGCGCAATGGGCAGCAGTAAACAGGATGGGCGGAGGAGAGTGTCATAACGCCAGAGGGGTGCTGAGGCAGCACAAAGGCGGGAACCTGGTCGGCAGCGAGATAGTTAGTGGTCGCAAACTGCACCAGTTCTGGTGTGGTTTGCGCTTCCTGCAATAACACGAGATGCGCGTCTTTACCAAAATTCTTCAGCACCGACTGCCATTCTGCTCGCTGCTGTTTAAAAATATTCCATACCAGCACGCGAATGCGATCTTCACTGCTCAACGGTACGCCTGCGGGTAATGCCTGGCCAATATGCGCAAACGAGCCCGGCGGTAAAATCCGCTCGACGGGTTGTCCGGCAACATAACGCATGGCATAGGTGTTTTTTCGCACTTTAGACTTTCAAACCTCTGTAACGTCAACCAGTCCGCAGCCGGACTGGTTCTTCTGTTATAGGGATTTTAGCACTCACTTTCAACGAACAATTGCAGTTTGTTTTGTAAGTGGGCGCTTACATCAATGATTTACCCCAGAGCAACGTGCGTGGGCTTATCAAGACGGCCGCTCAGCCCCATCAGCACGAAAGCCACCAGAACAATAAGTGCGCCAATCCATGGTGTCTGCGCCAACCCATAATGCTCGACCGTTTGTCCGCCAATCACGGAACCCAGTGCAATACCAATATTAAACGCTGCAATGTTCAGCCCTGACGCCACATCAACAGCATTGGGCGTAAATTGTTCCGCTTTCTGTACCACGTAGACCTGCAATCCTGGTACGTTACCGAAGGCAAAGATCCCCATCACCAGAATGGTAGCCAGCGCGGCGTACTGCGTGGAAGCCGTCAGTTGGAAGACCATCAGCAGAACAAACAGCGCGGCAAAAATGAATTTCAATGCAGGAACCGCACCATGCTTATCCGCCAGCTTACCACCCCAGATATTGCCGATAGCAACTGATACCCCGTAACCCAGTAAGATCCAGCTCACCGCTGCCGGGGAGAAGCCCGCCAGATCCTGCATCATCGGTGCCAAGAAGGTGAAAGCCGTGAACACACCACCGTAGCCCAATGCCGTAATGGCGTAAATCAGCAACAGACGAGGATGAGTCAGCACTTTCACCTGGTCGCGAATGCTGGCGGCCGCTCGACCAGGAATGTTAGCCGGGATCAGTAGTTGGCTACTAATCAGCGCAATCACGCCTAACATTGATACTGCCAGGAAAGTCTCACGCCAGCCAAAGTGCTGGCCGATAAACGTACCCAGCGGCACGCCCGTGACCAACGCAACGGTTAAGCCACCGAACATAATAGCGATAGCGGAAGCCGCTTTTTCTTTTGGCACCAGACTTGTCGCGATAGTGGAACCAATCGAGAAGAATACGCCGTGAGCCAGCCCCGTCAGCAGACGGGCGACAATAAGTGTCATATACCCGGGTGCCTGCCATGCCAGTAAATTCCCCGCCGTAAACAGGACCATCAGCGCGACAAGCAACTTTTTACGTGGCAGGCTTCCGGTCAGAGCGGTCAGCACTGGTGCGCCAATCGCCACACCCAGCGCATAGATTGAAACCAGCATCCCAGCTGAAGGTAACGAGATTGCCAGTTGTTGAGCAATGGTCGGCACCAGGCCAACAATCACAAACTCAGTCGTGCCAATAGCGAAGGCACTTATTGTTAGTGCAAATAATGCGAGAGGCATAAATAACTCCGTAACATCAGTAATCAGATGACACGCAGTATGCCGGGATGTTTTAATAACAAAAACATTCAAAATCTCAATATAATTTTGCGTCAGGTGCAAAAATGAAAGCAACCTCTGAAGAACTTGCGATTTTTGTGGCCGTTGTGGAAAGCGGCAGCTTCAGCCGGGCGGCAGAACAACTCGGTCAGGCTAATTCCGCAGTCAGTCGGGCAGTAAAAAAGCTGGAGATGAAATTGGGTGTGAGTCTGCTTAATCGAACGACCCGACAGCTAAGCCTGACAGAAGAAGGAGAACGCTACTTCAGGCGTGTGCAGCAGATACTGCAAGAGATGGCAGCAGCAGAAACGGAAATCATGGAGTCACGCAATACCCCGCGCGGCCTGTTGCGTATCGACGCGGCAACGCCGGTGATGCTGCATTTCCTGATGCCGCTAATCAAACCGTTCCGTGAGCGATATCCTGAGATGACGTTGTCTCTTGTCTCCTCAGAAACGTTCATCAATCTTATTGAACGAAAAGTGGATGTCGCGATACGAGCAGGTACGCTGACTGACTCAAGCCTGCGTGCGCGTCCGTTGTTTACCAGCTATCGTAAGATTATTGCCTCACCGGACTATATTGCCCGTTTTGGCAAGCCTGAGACTGTCGAACAGTTAAAGCAGCATCTGTGTCTGGGGTTTTCCGAACCCGTTTCACTCAATACCTGGCCGATTGCCCGTAGCGACGGACAGCTCCATGAGGTCGAATGTGGGATTTCTTCCAACAGCGGGGAAACGTTAAAACAGCTTTGCCTGAGCGGCAATGGTATCGCATGTCTTTCAGATTATATGATTGATAAAGAGATCGCGCGGGGAGAACTGGTGGAGCTGCTGGCCGATAAACGTCTGCCGGTAGAAATGCCTTTCAGCGCCGTTTACTACAGCGATCGTGCGGTCAGTACACGCATTCGGGCATTTATAGACTTTTTAAGTGAGTATATAAGAACAGCTCCCGAAGGAGCTGTGAAAGAGGGTTAAAGGTACAGAGGGTCGGGCAATTAATCCCAATCAGGGGCCAGACCTTCCGGGCTGACCAGACGATCGTTGCAGTCCAGTGCCGCGATCGCTTTTTTATCTTCAGTATCCAGATGCAGGTCCAGCGCCAGCAGGTTGCTTGCCAGGTTTTCACGCTTGGTAGATGAAGGGATCACGGAGTAACCTTCATCCATTGCCCATGCCAGAATAACCTGCGCCGGGGTCGCGTTATGTTTAGCGGCAATGCGTGCAATCACTTCATCTTTTAGCGCCTTACCGTAAGCCAGCGTCATGTAAGAGGTGATGTGGATACCGTGCGCTTTAGCCCAGTCAACCACCTTACGACTCTGCAGATACGGAGACAGCTCAATCTGGTTGGTCGCGATATTGTCTGCACCGACTGTAGCAATGGCTTTTTCCATCAGCGGAATAGTGAAGTTTGAGATACCAATTTCGCGAGTCAGCCCCTGCTCTTTCGCTTCAAGCAGCGCCTGCATAAACTCTTCAACGGATACCGCATCGCCCGGAGATGGCCAGTGGATCAGCGTCAAATCAACATAATCCGTACGCAGTTTCTTCAGACTTTCTTTCAGACTTGGGATCAGTTTGTCTTTGCTGAGATTTTCAATCCAGATCTTGGTGGTGATGTACAACTCGTTACGCGGTACGCCACTTTCGGCAATTGCCTGACCAACAGCCGCTTCATTTTCATAGATTTGCGCAGTGTCGACAGCACGGTAGCCCAGCTCAAGCGCCGTTTTGACAGAAGCGATAACCACGTCGTCTTTCAGGCGAAACGTACCTAAACCAAATGCAGGGATAGTCATAGAATTCCTCTTTTTAATCACTATGTTCGTTAACTGAGAGGATTATGACCATCAGTTCTTTGCCGAAAAAGAGTGAAAAATGCAGAGGATTTTTGCGGATTCAGCAATAATTAAATCGCTGGAAAAGAAAAAGCCCTGAGCGTTAGCTCAGGGCTCTTAATAAGTGGCGGAACGGACGGGACTCGAACCCGCGACCCCCTGCGTGACAGGCAGGTATTCTAACCAACTGAACTACCGCTCCACCGAATTTCTTTGTCACTACCCGGATTATTCATCCCGGTTTACTGCAATTTGATGCCTGGCAGTTCCCTACTCTCGCATGGGGAGACCCCACACTACCATCGGCGCTACGGCGTTTCACTTCTGAGTTCGGCATGGGGTCAGGTGGGACCACCGCGCTACAGCCGCCAGGCAAATTCTGTTTATCAACACACTTTTCGCATGTCGATGTAATCTGTAATCAAGCTGAATTTCGATGTCTCTTTCGCCAAAACATCTTCGGCGTTGTAAGGTTAAGCCTCACGGTTCATTAGTATCGGTTAGCTCAACGTATCGCTACGCTTACACACCCGACCTATCAACGTCGTCGTCTTCAACGTTCCTTCAGGACCCTTAAAGGGTCAGGGAGAACTCATCTCGGGGCAAGTTTCGTGCTTAGATGCTTTCAGCACTTATCTCTTCCGCATTTAGCTACCGGGCAATGCCATTGGCATGACAACCCGAACACCAGTGATGCGTCCACTCCGGTCCTCTCGTACTAGGAGCAGCCCCCCTCAATTCTCCAGCGCCCACGGCAGATAGGGACCGAACTGTCTCACGACGTTCTAAACCCAGCTCGCGTACCACTTTAAATGGCGAACAGCCATACCCTTGGGACCTACTTCAGCCCCAGGATGTGATGAGCCGACATCGAGGTGCCAAACACCGCCGTCGATATGAACTCTTGGGCGGTATCAGCCTGTTATCCCCGGAGTACCTTTTATCCGTTGAGCGATGGCCCTTCCATTCAGAACCACCGGATCACTAAGACCTGCTTTCGCACCTGCTCGAGCCGTCACTCTCGCAGTCAAGCTAGCTTATGCCTTTGCACTAACCTCCTGATGTCCGACCAGGATTAGCTAACCTTCGTGCTCCTCCGTTACTCTTTAGGAGGAGACCGCCCCAGTCAAACTACCCACCAGACACTGTCCGCAACCCGGATCACGGGTCTACGTTAGAACACCAGCCATTAAAGGGTGGTATTTCAAGGTTGGCTCCATGCAGACTGGCGTCCACACTTCAAAGCCTCCCACCTATCCTACACATCAAGGACCAGTGTTCAGTGTCAAGCTATAGTAAAGGTTCACGGGGTCTTTCCGTCTTGCCGCGGGTACACTGCATCTTCACAGCGAGTTCAATTTCACTGAGTCTCGGGTGGAGACAGCCTGGCCATCATTACGCCATTCGTGCAGGTCGGAACTTACCCGACAAGGAATTTCGCTACCTTAGGACCGTTATAGTTACGGCCGCCGTTTACCGGGGCTTCGATCAAGAGCTTCTCCTTACGGATAACCCCATCAATTAACCTTCCGGCACCGGGCAGGCGTCACACCGTATACGTCCACTTTCGTGTTTGCACAGTGCTGTGTTTTTAATAAACAGTTGCAGCCAGCTGGTATCTTCGACTGATTTCAGCTCCATGAGTAAATCACTTCACCTACATATCAGCGTGCCTTCTCCCGAAGTTACGGCACCATTTTGCCTAGTTCCTTCACCCGAGTTCTCTCAAGCGCCTTGGTATTCTCTACCTGACCACCTGTGTCGGTTTGGGGTACGATTTTGTGTTACCTGATGCTTAGAGGCTTTTCCTGGAAGCAGGGCATTTGTTACTTCAGCACCGTAGTGCCTCGTCATCACACCTCAGCGTTAACAAGACTCCGGATTTACCTGGAATCTCCGCCTACATGCTTAAACCGGGACAACCGTCGCCCGGCTAACATAGCCTTCTCCGTCCCCCCCTCGCAGTAACACCAAGTACAGGAATATTAACCTGTTTCCCATCGACTACGCCTTTCGGCCTCGCCTTAGGGGTCGACTCACCCTGCCCCGATTAACGTTGGACAGGAACCCTTGGTCTTCCGGCGTGCGGGTTTTTCACCCGCATTATCGTTACTTATGTCAGCATTCGCACTTCTGATACCTCCAGCATGCCTCACAGCACACCTTCAACGGCTTACAGAACGCTCCCCTACCCAACAACACATAGTGTCGCTGCCGCAGCTTCGGTGCATGGTTTAGCCCCGTTACATCTTCCGCGCAGGCCGACTCGACCAGTGAGCTATTACGCTTTCTTTAAATGATGGCTGCTTCTAAGCCAACATCCTGGCTGTCTGTGCCTTCCCACATCGTTTCCCACTTAACCATGACTTTGGGACCTTAGCTGGCGGTCTGGGTTGTTTCCCTCTTCACGACGGACGTTAGCACCCGCCGTGTGTCTCCCGTGATAACATTCTTCGGTATTCGCAGTTTGCATCGGGTTGGTAAGTCGGGATGACCCCCTAGCCGAAACAGTGCTCTACCCCCGAAGATGAGTTCACGAGGCGCTACCTAAATAGCTTTCGGGGAGAACCAGCTATCTCCCGGTTTGATTGGCCTTTCACCCCCAGCCACAAGTCATCCGCTAATTTTTCAACATTAGTCGGTTCGGTCCTCCAGTTAGTGTTACCCAACCTTCAACCTGCCCATGGCTAGATCACCGGGTTTCGGGTCTATACCCTGCAACTTAACGCCCAGTTAAGACTCGGTTTCCCTTCGGCTCCCCTATTCGGTTAACCTTGCTACAGAATATAAGTCGCTGACCCATTATACAAAAGGTACGCAGTCACCCCATAAAGAGGCTCCCACTGCTTGTACGTACACGGTTTCAGGTTCTTTTTCACTCCCCTCGCCGGGGTTCTTTTCGCCTTTCCCTCACGGTACTGGTTCACTATCGGTCAGTCAGGAGTATTTAGCCTTGGAGGATGGTCCCCCCATATTCAGACAGGATACCACGTGTCCCGCCCTACTCTTCGAGTTCACAACACATGCACTTTTGTGTACGGGGCTATCACCCTGTATCGCCGGACTTTCCAGACCGTTCCACTACCACACATGCTGATTCAGACTCTGGGCTGCTCCCCGTTCGCTCGCCGCTACTGGGGGAATCTCGGTTGATTTCTTTTCCTCGGGGTACTTAGATGTTTCAGTTCCCCCGGTTCGCTTCATTACGCTATGTATTCACGTAATGATAGTGTGACGAATCACACTGGGTTTCCCCATTCGGAAATCGCCGGTTATAACGGTTCATATCACCTTACCGACGCTTATCGCAGATTAGCACGTCCTTCATCGCCTCTGACTGCCAGGGCATCCACCGTGTACGCTTAGTCGCTTAACCTCACAACCCGAAGATGTTTCGTAAAACACTTCAGTGTTGCGAAAATTTGAGAGACTCGAACACACCGCTTTTCATTTCTTGTTTACGGAGAAATGAAACAGTGTGTCGTTTCAATTTTCAGCTTGATCCAGATTTTTAAAGAGCAAATATCTCAAACGAGACTCGAAAGTCTGTTTTGAGATACTTCGGTCGGCGACTTTCACTCACACATACCAGCAAGTGGCGTCCCCTAGGGGATTCGAACCCCTGTTACCGCCGTGAAAGGGCGGTGTCCTGGGCCTCTAGACGAAGGGGACACTGAAGTCTCAATCGCAAGACGCCTTGCTATTTACTTTTCATCAGACAATCTGTGTGAGCACTACAAAGAACGTTTCTTTAAGGTAAGGAGGTGATCCAACCGCAGGTTCCCCTACGGTTACCTTGTTACGACTTCACCCCAGTCATGAATCACAAAGTGGTAAGCGCCCTCCCGAAGGTTAAGCTACCTACTTCTTTTGCAACCCACTCCCATGGTGTGACGGGCGGTGTGTACAAGGCCCGGGAACGTATTCACCGTGGCATTCTGATCCACGATTACTAGCGATTCCGACTTCATGGAGTCGAGTTGCAGACTCCAATCCGGACTACGACATACTTTATGAGGTCCGCTTGCTCTCGCGAGGTCGCTTCTCTTTGTATATGCCATTGTAGCACGTGTGTAGCCCTACTCGTAAGGGCCATGATGACTTGACGTCATCCCCACCTTCCTCCAGTTTATCACTGGCAGTCTCCTTTGAGTTCCCGGCCGGACCGCTGGCAACAAAGGATAAGGGTTGCGCTCGTTGCGGGACTTAACCCAACATTTCACAACACGAGCTGACGACAGCCATGCAGCACCTGTCTCACGGTTCCCGAAGGCACCAAGGCATCTCTGCCAAGTTCCGTGGATGTCAAGAGTAGGTAAGGTTCTTCGCGTTGCATCGAATTAAACCACATGCTCCACCGCTTGTGCGGGCCCCCGTCAATTCATTTGAGTTTTAACCTTGCGGCCGTACTCCCCAGGCGGTCGACTTAACGCGTTAGCTCCGGAAGCCACGCCTCAAGGGCACAACCTCCAAGTCGACATCGTTTACGGCGTGGACTACCAGGGTATCTAATCCTGTTTGCTCCCCACGCTTTCGCACCTGAGCGTCAGTCTTTGTCCAGGGGGCCGCCTTCGCCACCGGTATTCCTCCAGATCTCTACGCATTTCACCGCTACACCTGGAATTCTACCCCCCTCTACAAGACTCTAGCCTGCCAGTTTCGGATGCAGTTCCCAGGTTGAGCCCGGGGATTTCACATCCGACTTGACAGACCGCCTGCGTGCGCTTTACGCCCAGTAATTCCGATTAACGCTTGCACCCTCCGTATTACCGCGGCTGCTGGCACGGAGTTAGCCGGTGCTTCTTCTGCGAGTAACGTCAATTGCTGCGGTTATTAACCACAACACCTTCCTCCTCGCTGAAAGTACTTTACAACCCGAAGGCCTTCTTCATACACGCGGCATGGCTGCATCAGGCTTGCGCCCATTGTGCAATATTCCCCACTGCTGCCTCCCGTAGGAGTCTGGACCGTGTCTCAGTTCCAGTGTGGCTGGTCATCCTCTCAGACCAGCTAGGGATCGTCGCCTAGGTGAGCCGTTACCCCACCTACTAGCTAATCCCATCTGGGCACATCCGATGGCAAGAGGCCCGAAGGTCCCCCTCTTTGGTCTTGCGACGTTATGCGGTATTAGCTACCGTTTCCAGTAGTTATCCCCCTCCATCGGGCAGTTTCCCAGACATTACTCACCCGTCCGCCACTCGTCACCCAAGGAGCAAGCTCCTCTGTGCTACCGTTCGACTTGCATGTGTTAGGCCTGCCGCCAGCGTTCAATCTGAGCCATGATCAAACTCTTCAATTTAAGTTTGATGCTCGTGAATTAAACTTCGTAATGAATTACGTGTTCACTCAGAGACTTGGTATTCATTTTTCGTCTTGCGACGTTAAGAATCCGTATCTTCGAGTGCCCACACAGATTGTCTGATAAATTGTTAAAGAGCAGTTGCGACGCGCTTTAGCGCTCTGTCGCGAGGTGGCGTATATTACGCTTTCCTCTTTCAGAGTCAACCCTCATTTTCAGGTTTTTCTCTTCAACCGAACCGGCTGTTTGTGTGAAGTGATTCACATCCGCCGTGTCGATGGAGGCGCATTATAGGGAGTCGACTCAGGAAGACAAGCGGAAAAATGCATTTTTGTTTCAACCGCTCACCTTTTATCCATTGCGCTTACTTTTGCTGCTTTTTTATCGCCATTGGCAGGTCTGCCAGACTGTTTATGACCAAATCTGCCGCATTTTCTGCTTCCGGCGTAACAGGTTTACCCGTGCGCACCAGAACCTTCGTTCCAACATTCGCCGCTGCTGCTGCCTGCATATCTTCTATCTTGTCGCCTACCATATAGGAAGCGGCCATATCGATATGCAGGAAGTCTCGGGCGGAGATCAACATTCCAGGATGCGGTTTACGACAGTCGCAGACCTGACGATACTCTTCTACTGTGCCCTGCGGATGATGCGGGCAATAGTAGATACCATCCAAATCAACGTCGCGATCGGCCAGCGACCAGTCCATCCATTCGGTCAACGTTTCAAACTGTGCCTCAGTAAATTTGCCACGAGCGATACCAGACTGGTTTGTCACGATAATGAGCGCGTAACCCATATTTTTAAGTTCACGCATGGCATCAATAACGCCGTCGATAAACTCGAACTCGTCAATCTCATGTACGTAACCGTGGTCCACATTAATGGTGCCGTCGCGGTCGAGAAAAATTGCGGGTACAGATTTTGCCACCTTTTATAGCTCCTGAATAAGGCATGTGGCTCTAGTATCGCATGTTTCGGCGGGCAAGAAAGTGCTCATCGTGCAAAGCTAGATTGATTTAGACGTCTGGATGCCTTAACATCCATCTTGTTGACGGCTTCGACCGTCCCAGACAGACGAAAATGCCACGGCTAACTTAATTACGATAATAAATAACCAATGATTAAACTTTCGAATATCACCAAAGTGTTCCAGCAGGGGACTCGCACCATTCAGGCGCTAGATAAAGTCAGCCTGCACGTTCCTGCCGGGCAGATTTATGGCGTCATTGGTGCCTCCGGTGCCGGTAAAAGTACGCTCATTCGCTGCGTTAACTTACTTGAACGCCCAACCGAGGGCAGTGTTCAGGTTGGCGGTCAGGAGCTGACGACGCTTTCTGAATCCGAGCTGACTAAAGCTCGTCGTCAAATCGGCATGATTTTCCAGCACTTTAACCTGCTCTCTTCCCGTACCGTGTTTGGCAACGTCGCGCTGCCGCTGGAACTGGATAACACGCCAAAGGAAGAGATCAAACGCCGTGTAACAGAACTGCTGGATTTAGTCGGCCTTGGCGACAAGCACGACAGCTACCCGGCCAACCTTTCCGGTGGACAAAAACAGCGAGTGGCGATTGCGCGTGCGCTGGCCAGCAATCCAAAAGTGTTGCTGTGTGATGAAGCCACCAGCGCACTTGATCCGGCAACAACCCGCTCGATTCTGGAATTATTGAAAGACATTAACCGTCGTTTGGGACTCACCATTCTGCTGATCACCCATGAGATGGACGTTGTAAAACGCATTTGTGACTGCGTAGCGGTCATCAGTAATGGTGAGCTGATTGAGCAGGACACCGTCAGCGAAGTGTTCTCCCACCCGAAAACGCCGCTGGCACAGAAATTTATCCAGTCCACGCTACACCTGGATATCCCGGAAGATTATCTGGAACGTTTAAAAGCAAAGCCAGAAGCCGACAGCGTGCCAATGCTGCGCATGGAATTCACCGGTCATTCGGTTGATGCGCCATTACTTTCTGAGACGGCCCGTCGCTTTAACGTGAATAACAACATTATTAGCGCGCAGATGGATTACGCCGGCGGCGTGAAGTTCGGCATCATGCTGACTGAAATGCACGGCACACAGGAAGATACACAAGCAGCCATTAACTGGTTGCAGGAACACCATGTAAAAGTAGAGGTACTGGGTTATGTCTGAGCCGATGATGTGGCTGCTGGTTCGCGGCGTATGGGAAACGCTGGCAATGACCTTTGTGTCCGGTTTTTTTGGTTTTGTGATTGGCCTGCCGGTTGGCGTGTTGCTGTATGTAACGCGGCCGGGGCAAATCATTGAGAACGCGAAGCTCTACCGCACGCTCTCTGCACTGGTGAATATTTTCCGTTCCATCCCGTTCATTATCTTGCTGGTGTGGATGATTCCGTTCACCCGCATGATCGTTGGCACCTCTATTGGGCTGCAGGCCGCTATCGTCCCGCTGACCGTCGGCGCCGCGCCGTTTATCGCCCGTATGGTGGAAAACGCGCTGCTCGAAATCCCGACCGGGCTGATTGAGGCCTCCCGGGCAATGGGCGCCACGCCGCTGCAAATTGTACGTAAGGTATTACTACCAGAAGCACTGCCTGGACTGGTCAATGCGGCCACCATCACCCTTATCACGCTGGTGGGGTATTCCGCGATGGGCGGTGCCGTCGGTGCCGGTGGTCTTGGCCAGATTGGTTATCAGTACGGTTATATTGGCTACAACGCTACCGTCATGAATACAGTGCTGGTATTGCTCGTCGTTCTGGTTTATTTAATTCAGTTATCCGGCGATCGCATCGTCCGGGCTGTCACGCACAAATAACGTTGCACACAACACTAAAAACTCATTAAGAAAAGGAAATAAGCATGGCGTTCAAATTCAAAACCTTTGCGGCAGTTGGAGCCCTGATCGGTTCTCTGGCACTTGTGGGTTGCGGTCAGGATGAAAAAGATCCTAACCACATCAAAGTGGGCGTTATTGTTGGCGCAGAGCAGCAGGTCGCAGAAGTCGCGCAGAAAGTGGCTAAAGAAAAATACGGTCTGGACGTTGAGCTGGTCACGTTTAACGATTACGTCCTGCCTAACGAAGCGCTGAGCAAAGGCGATATCGATGCTAACGCCTTCCAGCACAAACCGTACCTGGATCAACAGATCAAAGATCGCGGCTACAAACTGGTTGCCGCAGGTAATACTTTTGTTTACCCGATTGCGGGCTACTCTAAAAAAATCAAGTCACTGGATGAGTTGCAGGAAGGCTCTCAGGTCGCGATTCCAAACGATCCGACTAACCTTGGCCGCTCCCTGCTGCTGCTGCAAAAAGTGGGCTTAATCAAACTGAAAGACGGTGTTGGTCTGCTGCCGACCGCGCTGGACGTGATTGAAAACCCGAAAAACCTGAAGCTGGTTGAACTGGAAGCGCCGCAGTTGCCGCGTTCCCTGGACGATGCACAAATCGCACTGGCGGTCATCAACACGACCTACGCCAGCCAGATCGGCCTGACCCCGGCTAAAGACGGTATCTTTGTTGAAGATAAAGATTCTCCGTACGTAAACCTGATCGTGACTCGTGAAGACAATAAAGATGCTGAGAATGTGAAGAAATTCGTTCAGGCATACCAGTCTGACGAAGTGTACGAAGCAGCAAACAAAGTCTTCAACGGCGGTGCTGTTAAGGGCTGGTAATTTTAGGCTGTTTCCAGAATCTGTAATATCATCAGGACGGGCGCTTGCCCGTCTTGTCATTTATGCAAGCACCTGATTCAATATCTGACGTTTAGATCATTCATTGAGGAAATATTATGCGTGCTTTACCGATCTGTTTAGTAGCACTCATGCTGAGCGGCTGTTCTATGTTAAGCAGATCCCCTGTTGAACCCGTTCAAAGCACCGCTACCCCGCCTAAAGCGGAGCCGGAAAAACCCAAAGCACCGCGCGCGGCGCCGGTAAGAATCATTACTAACGCTGAAGATTTAGTTGGCAAACCGTTCCGCGATCTCGGCGAAGTCAGCGGCGAATCCTGCCAGGCATCCAACCAGGATTCTCCGCCGAGCATTCCAACCGCACGCAAACGCATGCAGATTAACGCATCTAAAATGAAAGCAAATGCGGTATTGCTGCACAGTTGCGAAGTAACCAGCGGAACGCCGGGTTGCTATCGCCAGGCGGTTTGCATCGGTTCTGCACTGAACATTTCGGCGAAATGAGCCATTTTCAGTTCGAGCAAATAGGCGTTATCCGCTCACCTTATAAAGAAAAGTTCGCCGTTCCACGCCAGCCTGGTCTGGTGAAAAGTGCCAGCGGTGAACTGCATTTGCTCGCACCTTATAACCAGGCCGATGCCGTTCGCGGCCTGGAAGCCTTCAGCCATTTGTGGGTGATTTTTGTTTTTCACCAGACAATGGAAGGTGGATGGCGTCCAACCGTGCGCCCTCCCCGTCTTGGCGGCAATGCCAGAATGGGCGTCTTTGCCACGCGTTCAACGTTTCGTCCGAACCCTGTTGGCATGTCGTTGGTTGAGCTGCGGGGCATCCGTTGCCATAAAGAGCACGTAATCCTTGAGCTCGGCGGGCTGGATCTTGTTGATGGCACGCCGGTAGTGGATATAAAACCGTATCTGCCGTTTGCCGAATCGCTGCCTGATGCTCGCGCCAGCTATGCTCAGGACGCGCCGCAGGCCAGTGTAGACGTGACGTTCAGTGAAGAGCTCGCTGAGCAACTCCCAAAGCTCGAACAGCGTTACCCGCATCTTCGTCAGTTTATTGCCGAAGTGCTGGCGCAGGATCCGCGTCCTGCCTACCGTAAAAACGAGGAAGAAGGCAAAACCTATGCCGTCTGGTTGCTGGACTTTAACGTCCGCTGGCGCGTGACGCCGTCAGGATTTGAGGTCTTTGCTCTGGAAGCCCGCTAATTTGCATCGCGTACTCTTTTGACATCCCCTTCTCGCTGGTAAACTAAACCACTTTTGTTTTGTGCCAGGCTCATTTTGAGCCTGTTCGATCGTTCAACTGGAACCGTAACAACATGCGTACTAGCCAATATCTGCTCTCCACTCTGAAGGAGACACCTGCCGACGCCGAGGTCATCAGCCACCAGCTGATGCTGCGCGCCGGGATGATCCGCAAGCTGGCCTCTGGGTTATATACCTGGCTGCCGACCGGCGTGCGCGTCCTGAAAAAAGTCGAAAACATCGTGCGTGAAGAGATGAACAATGCCGGTGCGATCGAGGTGTTGATGCCGGTCGTTCAGCCTTCTGAACTGTGGGAAGAGAGCGGCCGTTGGGAACAATACGGCCCGGAACTGCTGCGTATTGCTGACCGTGGCGATCGTTCGTTCGTACTCGGCCCAACGCATGAAGAAGTGATCACCGACCTGATCCGTAATGAGCTGAGCTCTTACAAACAGCTGCCGCTGAACTTCTATCAGATCCAGACCAAATTCCGTGACGAAGTGCGTCCGCGCTTCGGCGTGATGCGTTCCCGCGAATTCCTGATGAAAGATGCCTACTCTTTCCACACCTCTCAGGAATCTCTGCAGGAAACCTACGACGCGATGTACGCTGCGTACAGCAAAATCTTCAGCCGTATGGGGCTGGATTTCCGTGCGGTACAAGCGGATACCGGTTCTATCGGCGGCAGCGCCTCTCACGAATTCCAGGTGCTGGCGCAGAGCGGTGAAGACGATGTGATCTTCTCTGACTCTTCCGACTATGCGGCAAACATCGAGTTTGCCGAAGCTGTTGCACCGAAAGAACCGCGCGCCGCTGCAACGCAGGAAATGACGCTGGTTGATACGCCGAACGCTAAAACCATCGCCGAGCTGGTTGAACAATTCAACCTGCCTATCGAGAAAACCGTGAAAACCCTGCTGGTGAAAGCGGTTGAAGGCAGCAGCTACCCGCTGGTTGCGCTGCTGGTTCGTGGCGATCACGAGCTGAACGAAGTCAAGGCGGAAAAACTGCCGCAGGTTGCCAGCCCGCTGACCTTCGCCACCGAAGAAGAAATTCGTGCGCTGGTTAAAGCAGGTCCAGGATCTCTGGGTCCGGTGAACATGCCTATTCCGGTGGTTATCGACCGTACCGTTGCGGTAATGAGCGATTTTGCTGCCGGTGCCAACATCGACGGTAAACACTATTTCGGTATCAACTGGGATCGCGATGTGGCCACCCCGGAAGTGGCTGACATTCGTAACGTGGTCGCCGGCGATCCAAGCCCGGATGGCAAAGGTACGCTGATGATCAAACGCGGTATCGAAGTGGGCCACATCTTCCAGTTGGGTACCAAGTACTCTGAAGCGATGAAAGCCGCCGTTCAGGGAGAAGATGGTCGTAACCAGACGCTGACCATGGGCTGCTACGGTATCGGGGTCACTCGCGTTGTGGCTGCTGCGATTGAACAGAACTACGACGATCGCGGCATTGTATGGCCAGACGCCATTGCCCCGTTCCAGGTTGCTATTCTGCCGATGAACATGCACAAATCCTACCGTGTGCAGGAGCTGGCTGAAAAGCTGTACGCGGAGCTGCGCGCGCAGGGTATTGAAGTGCTGATGGACGATCGTAAAGAGCGTCCAGGCGTGATGTTTGCTGATATGGAGCTCATCGGTATTCCGCATACCATCGTGCTGGGCGACCGTAACCTCGACAACGACGATATCGAATACAAATACCGTCGTAACGGCGAGAAAGAGCTGATTAAAACCGGCGACATCGTCGACTACCTGGTCAAAGCTATTAAAGGCTAATACCAGCACAAGGCCCTGAGGATCAGGGCCTTTTTTACATGGATTGTATAAAATGGCTAAACCAACGGCGTATTACCGCCTGCTCCTCCCCTTCGTTCTTCTGCTTTCAGCCTGCACGATTGACGTCAGTCAGCAAAATTCATCAGCAACCGCTGTTGATGCCCAGGCAAAGAAATGGGAGATAAAACTCCAGCATCAAAGCTCATTTACCGATCAAGCGCTGCATGAAATTACGGATACCGACCTCAGGCCGGGCGACCTGCTGTTTTCCTCCAGTCTTGGGGTGACCTCATTTGGTATTCGCGCGTTCAGCACCTCTTCTGTCAGCCATGTCGCCGTTTACCTTGGCGATAATGAAGTTGCCGAAGCGACCGGGGCGGGAGTACAAATCATTTCGCTTAAAAAGGCTGAAAATCACAGCGATAAGCTTTTTGCTCTGCGGGTCCCCAACCTCACACCGCAGCAGGCCGAAGAAATCAAAACATTCGCTTATAAAATCAAAGATAGCGGCTATAACTACCGCGGCATCGTCGAATTTATTCCGTTTATGGTGACCCGGCAAATATGTTCATTGAATCCTTTCTCAGAGGATTTTCGCCAGCAATGCGTCAGCGGGCTGGCAAAAGCACAGTTGAACAATACCAGCGAAGGAGAAAAGAAGGCGTGGTTTTGCTCCGAATTCGTAACCGATGCGTTTGCCACAGCCGGGCACCCGCTAACAATGGCGCAGCCGGGTTGGATTAGCCCTTCCGACCTGATGCATATGCGCGAAGGTGACATTTCCGCTTTTAAGTCTGAAACGCAGCTACAGTATATCGGCCACCTGAAGTTAGGGATTTATATCAAAACCAGCCGTTTTGTTGGATTGATCCGATAAGGAAAAACTGTACGGGCGATCGCCGGAAAGTTTTTATAAGCTGCAGATTAATCATCGCAACTCTGGCCAGGGATAAACTTAATTTCTTTATCCGCTCTTAAGGTTTTCACTGGCGTGCCCGTATCAGGATTTTCTTCCATCGTGAAGTGCCCTTCCACAGTAAGCAGAACTGCCTTATCCGTTGCACCACGCGCAGTCAGATAATCTCGCTCCAGTTGTGCATTGTTCGCGACAGAGACTCTTTTACCCGTCGCACAATCAGTGAAGGTTGCCGCGTCAGCCATATAGAAGTACATGCCCCGCATCGGCATTGGCGTCACCGGTAAGCTGGCGGAAACTGGCTCAAGCGTGTAGTTGAACTGTGACTCAATCGGGTTACCTTCACGATCGAGCATCTCCAGCGCTTCACCTTTTGCCCGGTAATACGACTTCTCACCTTTGCTGTCAGTCAGCACCAGCTTATCGGCAGTGCGCGCCCATGTACCATAAGAAGCAAAGGAGGACGGTTCATCTCGCACGCCCTGATAGCGTTCATTCATCACCCATGTGCCGTCTTTTTCCAGGAACAGAGAGGTTTCAATTCCTTCGCAGTCCGCGCAAGGCAAAATGCCACGCCAGCTTTGCTGCATCGGTTTTAATTCTGCCGCCCGCGTCGGCTGTAGTACATCGACTTCAGTACGGTTGTTACAGCCGAACAAGGAAAAAAGCGTGCATGCAGCGACCACGGACAATATTGCTGTTTTCACTATGAATTCCTTATAATTTTTTATTCCCGCTCGTCAGTCTTGCGTTCGACGAACTCTCCCACGCAGTGCTTTCACTGTGGATTTTTGCGCCTTCGATGACAACCTGCGCTCTTTCGAGGCGCGCGTAGGACGTGTTGCCTGTCGGCTTTTTTGCACCGCGGTTAATTCTTTTATCACCACCACCAGTCGGGAGATTGCCGCTTCCCGATTTAGCTCCTGGCTACGGTATTCCTGCGCCTTTATGATAATAACGCCATCGCTGCTAATCAGATGATGGCTGGCGGCCAGCAGACGTTCCTTGTAATACTCTGGCAGGCCTGAGGCCCGAATGTCAAAGCGCAAATGGATAGCCGTGGAGGTCTTGTTAACGTGCTGACCGCCCGCGCCCTGTGCCCGAATCGCCGTGATTTCCAGCTCACTGTCAGGGATAGAGACGTTTCGGGAGATAACAATCATGAACGCGGCTGCCACGCGGTCAGATGAATTTCCAGATTGTTCTGAGAATCAGACAGCCAGATAGCGCCATCCTGGATAGTTGCCTGCAGCGCCATTGTACGACCAGCAAAATCACTCAGTTGCGCCAGCTGTTCATCATCCAGATACCACACGGTGAGATTTTTAAACTGCGCACACTTGTTCTGGTTTTGCTGCCACCAGATCTGGGCCGCACGGCTGTTGTAAGTAAACAGAGCAACCTCACCAGACTGGGTACAGGCTTTTTTAATACGACGCTCATCCGGCAGACCCAGTTCAATCCAGAGATCGATGCCCAGATGGTCGTTACGCAGCCATGCTTCAGGCTCGTCTTCAGCACTCAGGCCACGCGTGAACTGCAGCCGTTCATCGGCATATTTAATCCAGGCCAGCAGGCGCAGCATCATGCGCTCCTGGGTTTCAGAGGGATGACGCGCCAGCGTCAAGGCCGCGTCAAGGAACTGGTTGCGGTCGAGATCCGCTACGTTGACGACGGCTTTATAAATTGTCGCTTTAAGCGCCATGAGAGAACTCCTTTCGAATCAGGCGCTCATTGTAGCGAAAACCGCGGCAAAAGGCTGCTAACAGCACCTCAATCAAGGCGCTGATATTGCTTGAATGAGTATGGTATAGTCACCTTGCTAAACAGAGTTTATCTTCGTAGGCTTAGACTTGCATCCACGGTTAAGTCAGAGTGCTGACAGGAGGGCATGTGGAAAAATATTGTGAGTTAATACGCAAGCGGTACGCGGAAATCGCCAGCGGAGACTTAGGGTATATCCCGGATGCGCTGGGTTGCGTATTGAAGGTGCTTAATGAAGTGGCGGCAGATAGCGCCCTTCCAGAGTCGGTCAGGGAAAAAGCGGCCTATGCTGCCGCCAACTTACTGGTGAGCGATTATGTCAATGAATGAAACGTATCAACCCATCAATTGTGATGATTACGACAATCTTGAACTCGCCTGCCAGAACCATTTGTTACTGACGCTGGCGCTAAAAGATGGCGAAGTTTTGCAGGCGAAAGCGAATGACCTGGTTTCACGCAAAAACGTGGAGTATCTGGTCGCAGATGTCGCAGGTGAAATCCGGGAGCTTCGTCTCGATAAAATTGCCAGCTTCAGCCACCCGCAAATCGGTACCGTGGTTGTCAGCGAATCTTAGCTTTTCTTGCGCCTTATCAGGCCTAAATGACCAGGCCTGATAATCGCACCGCCATCAGGCATGCCAAATCAGACTCATACCTTCTTCATCTACCGCCGCACCCTCACGCGTCACAAAAACACCCGCAGCCGCTATCAACGTTTCACCGTAAAACAACAACGGCGTGGTATCTCGTCGCCAGGGCGGGATCCCCTGCTCCTGCCAGATTTTCTTTAATTTACGTCCACCGTTACGCCCGACAATATGCAATACGCCTGGCGCTTTAAAACGAATACTGATCGCTTCACCTGCTTGCGGCATGCGCAATTCGCCAGCAGAGATTAGCTGCACCGAGCCTAACCCGGCAGGCAGCGTCAACGGCGTTTCCCGACATGACCACGGGATGACTGTTTCGCTTTGCCCGTCGACCGATTTAACCCACCATAGCTGTGACTGATAGCGACGGACCTCATATTCTCCTAGACGAAAACAGGGGGAAGCATCTTCTCGCGCCAACGCCACTTCCTGCCAGATACGTTCCAGCCCGTCCCGGGAAGGCATCGGTGCATTTACCCCCGCCAACCAGCGACGAAGCAGAGCGGCACGCCGCACGCCACTCATCATCATTAACGGTGCCAGTAACAGTGTGCCTTGGGCAGTCACGCAGTCGGCTAAATCATTGGCCAGCAGTTCATCCAGTAAACTCTCCTGCTCGGCGCACAGCGCGGCGCTGCGGGCTGCGGCTTGCGCGAAGTGCGGCCATCGCTGTTGGAGCAAAGGGGTAACGCGCAATCTGAGAAAATTGCGATCGTAGGCATCATCCTGATTACTTTCATCTTCGATCCAGCATAATTCATGCTGTCGCGCCCATGCTTCAAGCGCCTCTCGTGTTTGCGCCAGCAGCGGTCGAATCAGTTGGGTTCCGGCAAATGGTGAGCTTTCACCCATGGCGGAAAGCCCGGCAGGACCACTGCCGCGCTTAAGCGCCAGTAGAAAGGTTTCACACTGGTCGTCGAGATGCTGGGCGGTCATCAGCACTTCACCCGGTAGTAAGGTCTGCGCAAATGCCTGATAGCGCGCACGTCGCGCCTGAGCTTCGATGCCCAGACCATCATCCTCAAGATGGACCCGTTCAACCACCAGCGGCACCTGCCACTGTGCGCATACCGACTCACAGTGTTGCACCCAACTGTCTGCCTGCGGGCTTAATCCGTGATGAATATGGATTGCACGCAAGGCAACCTCAGGATTTTGCACTCGCCACAGTACCAGCTGATGCAGCAGCACGGTGGAATCCAGCCCGCCGCTAAAGGCGACCAGAATCGATTGAGAATTTAGCAGTGAAGTATTCAGCGTGAGTGTCGTCATGATGGTTACTTACAATGGCATTGCCCGGCACATTGCCGGGCTAATGCCACAATGATAAGACTTACAGCTCGTACAGTTCGAGCGGTAATCCGTCCGGATCGTTAAAAAACGTAAAGCGTTTGCCGGTAAACGGATCGATACGCACGGATTCGCACTTCACGTGGTGAGCTTCCAGATGCGTGATCGCTTTTTCCACGTCATCTACGCTGAACGCCAGATGGCGTAAACCGCAGGCTTCCGGTCGGCTCGGACGGCAAGGCGGAAATGGAAAAGAAAAAAGCTCAATCACATACTGACCGTTCAATGCCAGATCCCCCTTCCACGAGTCACGTTCTTCCCGGTAGGCTTCGCTGATTAGCGTAAAGCCCAGCACATCACAGTAAAATGCCTTACTCGCCGCGTAGTCCGTCGCAATAATGGCAATATGGTGAACCTGTTTTAATCCCAGCATAGCGTCATCGCCTCTTTCGTTTTTCTGCCAGCACGTTACTCGTGCGTAATGGGTTCACGCAAGTCGTCATGCCATTTTTAGGACTCGCACGCGATACACGCCATCTTCACCCAGTTTAGCGCCATGGATATCGGTTTCAAATCCAGGATAGTGATGGCCCACTGAACACAACATCAGCAGAAAATCGAGTACAGCCCGACTTTTGGCCGTGATCATTTCCCCGGGCATCAAGAGCGGCACACCGGGAGGATAAGGCAGAATCATATTGGCAGAAATGCGCCCCACCAGTTGATCGAGCGCCACCGTTTCGACCTCACCTTTGATCTGCCGCTGCCAGGCCTGGTGCGGGGTCATTTTCATTTCCGGTAAGGTATCAAATGCCCGCAGCATCAGCCCGGAGAGATCGTGCTGGCGGATCAGCTTATGGATCCCCTGCGCCAGATCCTGAATACGCATATTACGATAGAAATCGGGATCCTCGGCATACAGATCCGGCAGCATATTTTTCACGCGTAAATTCAGATCGTACGAGCGTTTAAATTCCGTCAGGCCGCGCAGTAGCCCCATTGCCCGGGTTTTATCAATGCCAATACTGAACAGGAACAAGAGATTATACGGTCCCGTTTTCTCGACAACGACGCCGCGCTCATCAAGGAATTTCGCCACCAGCGCCGCAGGGATCCCCTCTTCACTCATATTTCCCTGTTCATCCATTCCCGGCGTAAGAATGGTGACCTTCACCGGGTCGAGGAACATATGGTCGGCGTCAGCATCAACAAATCCGTGCCAGTCTTCACCAGGCGCTACCGGCCAGCACTCCGCTTCATCGACTCTTTCCGGCTGCCAGATATCAAAGAACCAGCCATCCGACTCTTCGCGTAGCCGCTGCACTTCTTTACGGAAATGCAGCGCCCGCTCCACCGAACGATTGATTAACCGCTTGCCTGAATTGCCACGCAGCATTGCCGCCGCCGTTTCTATCGACGCGACAATCGGGTAGCTCGGAGAAGTGGAAGTGTGCATCATAAAGGCTTCGTTGAACGTCTCTTCGTCGTAGTCGCCCTTAATGTGGATCAGTGAAGCCTGTGATAGTGCCGCCAGCATCTTGTGGGTTGACTGGGTTTCAAAAATCACTTTCCCCGGCACCCGTTCGCCGCTCATCCCGCTTTTCCCCTGATAGATCGGGTGAAAATGGGTATACGGCACCCAAGCAGAATCAAAATGAATGGAGGGCACATCCAGGGTTTGCTTGATCCAGTTGGTGTTATACAACAGGCCGTCATAGGTGGAATTGGTGATCACCGCGTGTACCGGCCATAGTGCCTGAGGGGTCTCTTCTACCTTGCGTTCAATGCTTGCGCGGGTGAATTCCCGACGAGGTATACCGCCGAGGATCCCCAGCGCATTGCGCGTAGGCTTCAGCCAGATTGGCACCACATCGCTCATCATGAGCAAATGCGCCAGCGACTTATGACAGTTGCGATCAATCAGGAGCGTACTGCCTGAAGGCGCGGCATACATGCCGACAATCTTGTTCGACGTCGAGGTGCCGTTGGTCACCATATAGCTCTGCTCGGCGCCAAAGGTGCGCGCGATATACTCCTCCGCTTCCAGATGCGGGCCGGTATGATCCAGCAGCGATCCGAGTTCAGTCACGGAAATAGACACGTCGGCCTTCAGCGTATTGCCGCCAAAGAAATCATAGAACAGGCAGCCGACCGGGCTTTTCTGATACGCCGTTCCCGCCATATGTCCGGGTGTGCAGAAGGTGTACTTTCCTTCCTTCACATAGGTAAACAGCGCCTTGGTGAAAGGAGGCGTGATGTTATCGAGGTATTCGCTGGTGTACTGACGGATGCGGGTTGCAATATCTTCAGACTGGCCCAGCGCATACTCAAAAAACCACAGCGCCATGCGCAGGTCGTGCGCGCTGACATCCATCGTCGAATGGGTATTAATAAAGGCGTAGAGCGGGAGATACTCGTTGAGCTGGTTGATGTCACTGCACAGATCCAGACTGTATTCATCCCAGTCAAAAATGACACCGCAAATTCGTGGGTTATGTTCGATAAACTTAAGCAGGTCGACGCTATTCTGCGGCCAGATAATCTGAAACCCCTGCTGTTGCAGCGCACGCTCAAGTTCCTTGATGGGCTCATCTTTATAAAAGACGCCATGCGGTCCCATGATGGCAATGATATTCATGCGTTCCTCCTGGAAAAACCTTAGTTAATCATAGCCTGGTGAAACCACAGGTAAAAAAAAGGGCCACAGCGTTGTGGCCCTTTTCAGAATTAATGCAGTTTACGCGTAACCGTAGCTCATCAGACGCTGGTAACGACGGTTTTTCAAATCATCTTTGCTTAACACGTCGAGATCGGCGAGATCGGCCAGCAGCTGTGCTTTCAGGGACGCAGCCATCACTTCCGGGTTGCGGTGCGCGCCGCCCAGCGGTTCCGGGATGATAGAGTCGATAAGCTTCAGCTCTTTCAGACGCGGCGCGATAATCCCCATCGCTTCTGCGGCCAGCGGTGCTTTGTCGGCGCTTTTCCACAGAATGGAGGCACAACCTTCCGGGGAGATAACGGAATAGGTGCTGTATTGCAGCATATTCACTTTATCGCCTACGCCGATCGCCAGCGCGCCGCCGGAACCACCTTCACCAATAACGGTGCAGATTACCGGTACGCTCAGACGCGACATTTCACGCAGGTTGCGCGCAATCGCTTCAGACTGACCACGTTCTTCCGCACCCACGCCCGGATAAGCCCCTGGGGTGTCGATGAAGGTAATGATCGGCATATTGAAACGCTCGGCCATTTCCATCAGACGCAGCGCTTTGCGATAGCCTTCCGGTGCCGGCATGCCGAAATTACGACGAATTTTTTCTTTGATCTCACGGCCTTTCTGATGACCAATGATCATCACCGGACGGCCATCCAGACGCGCGATGCCGCCGACAATAGCTTTATCATCCGCATAGGCACGATCGCCCGCCAGCTCATCAAATTCATCAAATGCCAGGCGGACATAATCCAGGGTGTACGGACGCTGTGGATGGCGCGCCAGCTGGGCTACCTGCCATGCGCCAAGATCGGCGAAGATTTTACGCGTCAGCTCTACGCTTTTTTCACGCAGACGATGCACTTCTTCATCGATGTTAATATCCAGTTTCTCATCCTGACGGCTAACCGCAGTCAGAGAATCGATTTTTGCTTCCAGCTCTGCAATCGGCTGTTCAAAATCAAGGAAATTCAGACTCATAGTATTCCTGTATTAGTCAAACTCCAGTTCCACCTGCTCCGAACCAATAAGGCCACGGAGATCGTTTAGCAAACGATCGCTCGGAGAGACACGCCACGTTGCGCCAAAACGCAATCGCGCACGTGCATCCGCCCTCTGATAGTAGAGATGTACTGGAATTGTCCCCGAGCGGTGGGGTTCCAGAGACTGACGGAGTCGGTTTAAAAGCTGGTCATCAATTTGCCTGTCCGTCAGCGAGATAGCAAGCCCGCGAGCATATTTTTCCCGGGCTTCGTCAATATCCATGACTTCACGGGCCATCATTTTAAGCCCGCCGCTGAAGTCATCAAAGCTGACCTGTCCGCTGACGATAAGTATGCGGTCTTTTTCCAGCAATTGCTGGTATTTATCCAGGGCATCGGTAAACAACATAACTTCCAGACGCCCAGAACGGTCATCCAGGGTACAGATGCCGATACGATTGCCGCGCTTGGTGA
The DNA here is from genome assembly GCF_013784065.1 of Citrobacter sp. RHBSTW-00599. NCBI lineage: Bacteria > Pseudomonadati > Pseudomonadota > Gammaproteobacteria > Enterobacterales > Enterobacteriaceae > Citrobacter > Citrobacter sp. RHBSTW-00599. Next base: position 4,118,101 of record NZ_CP056717.1, read on the forward strand.
CCATTACCCGCGCAGCAATGACGAGCCCCGCAGCCGTGGTGACTTTACCACGTTCTGTCGGATGCATGTCTTTCAGCCTGTGGCCTCCAACATAGCGCTCAATTTCTTTTAAATACTGGTTGATGGGGTGTCCCGTCAGGTAAAGCCCTAACGTTTCACGTTCCCCCTCTAATACCACCTGCTCCGGCCACGGTGTACAGTTAGCATAAGACTGTTCAATTTGTTCCGGCTCTTCAGCCAGCACGCCAAACATGTCCGCCTGACCCGTTGCCTCGGCTTTCGCATGCTGATCGGCGGCTTTTAGCGCATCGTTGAGTGAATTCATCAACGCCGCGCGATGTGGGCCAAGGCGGTCAAACGCCCCGGACATGATTAACTTTTCCAGCACCCGGCGGTTGAGTTTTTTGATGTCCGTGCGCGCACAGAGATCAAACAGCTCGCGGAAGTAACCGCCTTCGTTGCGCGCCTCAATAATAGCTTCAATTGGCCCTTCACCCACGCCTTTTATCGCGCCGATGCCATAGACAATTTCGCCATCATCATTCACGTGAAAATGATAAAGCCCGGAGTTGATATCCGGCGGCAGGATTTTGAGCCCCATACGCCAGCATTCATCCACCAGCCCGACCACTTTCTCGGTGTTATCCATATCGGCGGTCATTACCGCCGCCATAAACTCGGCGGGGTAATGCGCCTTCAGCCATAGCGTCTGGTAAGAGACCAGCGCATAGGCAGCGGAGTGCGATTTGTTAAATCCGTAACCGGCGAATTTTTCCACCAGGTCAAAGATTTTCATCGCCAGTTCGCCGTCGACGCCGCGCTTTTTCGCCCCTTCTTCAAAGGTGCCGCGCTGCTTAGCCATCTCTTCCGGCTTTTTCTTACCCATCGCACGACGCAACATGTCCGCACCGCCAAGGGTATATCCGGACAACTCCTGGGCAATCTGCATAACCTGTTCCTGATACAGGATAATGCCGTAGGTCGGCTCCAGTACCGGTTTCAGACACTCATGCTGCCATTGTACGTCCGGGTAGGAAATCTCTTCGCGACCATGCTTACGGTCGATAAAGTTATCTACCATCCCCGACTGTAGCGGACCGGGACGGAATAGGGCCACCAGGGCGATCATATCTTCGAAGCAGTCAGGCTGCAGACGTTTGATAAGATCTTTCATGCCGCGGGATTCAAGCTGGAAGACCGCCGTGGTCTCCGAGCGTTGCAGCATGTCGAAGCTTTTCTTGTCATCCAGCGGGATAGCGGCGATATCCAGCGGCGGCTCGCCGTTCTTTTCACGGCGCGCGTTAATCATTTCCAGCGCCCAGTTGATGATGGTGAGCGTACGCAGGCCGAGGAAGTCGAACTTCACAAGGCCAGCATATTCCACGTCGTTCTTATCAAACTGAGTAACCGGGTGCAGCCCCTGTTCATCGCAGTACAGCGGCGCAAAATCGGTAATTTTGGTCGGCGCGATAACTACACCACCGGCGTGTTTACCGGCGTTACGCGTGACACCTTCCAGCTTACGCGCCATATCGATCAGCGCTTTAACCTCTTCATCTGCCTCATAGATTTCCGGCAGTTGGGGTTCGGCTTCAAAGGCTTTTGCCAGCGTCATGCCCGGATCGGGCGGCACCAGTTTCGAAATACGGTCCACGAAGCCGTACGGGTGTCCCAGCACGCGCCCCACGTCGCGGATAACCGCTTTGGCCGCCATCGTACCGAAGGTAATAATCTGCGAAACCGCATCACGACCGTACATTTCCGCCACGTGTTCAATTACCCGGTCGCGTTTCTCCATACAGAAGTCAACGTCGAAGTCGGGCATTGAGACACGTTCCGGGTTCAGGAAACGTTCGAACAGCAGGTCAAATTCCAGCGGATCCAGGTCGGTAATTTTCAGCGCATAGGCGACAAGCGAGCCGGCACCGGAACCACGTCCAGGGCCTACCGGTACGCCGTTATCTTTCGACCACTGGATAAATTCCATCACGATCAGGAAGTAGCCAGGAAATCCCATCTGGTTGATAACTTTAAGTTCAACTTCCAGACGTTCGTCATAAGGCGGGCGCTTCTGCGCGCGAACTTCAGGGTCCGGGAACAAAAACGCCAGACGTTCTTCCAGACCTTCGCGCGATTTCGCCACGAGGAAATCCTCGGTGGTCATATCACCGGTCGGGAACTGTGGCAGGAAATACTCCCCCAGACGTACCGTCACGTTACAGCGCTTAGCTATCTCAACGGTGTTTTGCAGCGCTTCCGGAATATCGGAAAACAGCTCGCACATCTCATCTTCGCTACGCATGTACTGCTGCGGCGAATAATTACGCGGGCGTTTCGGGTCGTCAAGGGTGAACCCGTCATGGATTGCCACGCGGATTTCATGCGCGTCAAAATCACCGGTTTCAAGGAAACGAACATCGTTGGTCGCCACCACCGGAAGACCACGCCTTTCCGCCAGTTCTACCGCTGCATGCAGATAATTTTCTTCATCTTGCCTACCGGTACGGATAAGCTCGAGGAAGTAGCAATTTGGAAAATGTTCTTCGTAAAACGCTACGCACTCATCAACCAGTGCGCTATTACCGCGCAGCAGGCTGCGCCCGACGTCGCCCATGCGGCCGCCGGAGAGCAAAATCAAACCTTCTTTTAACTCGGCCAGCCAATCCCGGTCGATGACCGGCCCTTCTGCGCCATAACCACGCTGATAGGCTTTCGATATCAACAACGTCAGGTTCTGATAGCCAGTATTGTTTGCGGCCAGCACGGTGAGCTGCGTGAGTTCATCGCCCAGCAGCTCGCTACGGACATGAAAATCTGCGCCAACTATCGGCTTGATACCCGCACCGTGACCCGCTCCGTAAAACTTCACCAGACCACACAGGTTGGTAAAATCGGTGATCGCCAGCGCAGGCATGCCTAACGCGGCCGCCTTTTTCACCAGCGGCCCGGTTTTCGCCAGCCCATCGATCATGGAGTAGTCGCTGTGCACCCGCAGGTGGACGAAACGAGGTTCAGACATCTTCAGATTCCTTCGACACAAGAATCAGGACGTGAGTCCCAGTGCGCGTTTGACGGGGCCAAAACTACGGCGATGGTGCTCTGTTGCGCCATGCATTGCCAACTTTTCCAGATGAAAAGCGGTTGGATAGCCTTTGTGCTGTGCAAAGCCATACTGCGGGAACACCGTATCCAGGGCCGCCATTTCAGCATCACGAGTGACTTTTGCCAGTATCGACGCCGCGCTAATCTCCGCCACACGGCTATCACCTTTTACCACCGCCAGCGATGGCACCGGTAATGCCGGGCAACGATTGCCGTCGATCAGTACGTATTCCGGCGCTATATGCAGACCCGCAACCGCACGCTGCATGGCCAGCATAGTGGCATGTAAAATATTCAACTCGTCGATTTCATGTGGTTCCGCACGCCCCAGGCTCCAGCTTAACGCTTTTTCTTTAATCTCATCGAATAGCGCCAGGCGACGTTTTTCCGACAGTTTTTTTGAGTCGTTAAGACCGATAATAGGGCGAGCCGGATCCAGAATGACGGCGGCAGTGACGACCGCGCCGACCAAAGGACCACGTCCAACTTCATCTACACCCGCCACTAAATGCGTATGCGGATATACAAATTCAATCATTGCGCTAACTCCAGGACCGCATCCGCCGCCTGCTCATCAGCGTTGCAACGGATCTGCTGATGCAGTTCACGGAATGTGTCGTGCATTGCATGGCTGGTTTTGCCATTCGCCAGCAACGGCAACAGCGCTTGCGACAGCGCCTGCGGTTCGCACTCTTCCTGCAACAGCTCTTTAACCAGTTCTCTTCCCGCCAGCAGGTTAGGTAGCGAAACGTAATCGGTCTTCACCAGACGCTTTGCCAGCCAGAAGGTGAAAGGTTTCATACGATAGCCAACCACCATCGGGCATTTTGCCAGCATACATTCCAGCGCAGCGGTGCCGGAAGCCAGCAGTGCGGCATCGCTGGCAACCATCGCTTCACGTCCCATCCCATTAAGCAGATGTACGGAAAGCTCCGGTGCAACTTCAGCTTTAATGCGCTCAAACTGCTCGCGACGTTTGGCATTCACCAACGGCACTACCACTTCGAGATCTGGATAATGCTGGCGTAACAACTGCGCCGTTTTCAGAAAATCGGCGCTGAGCATCTCCACTTCTGCGCCACGACTTCCTGGCAATAGCGCCAGGCAGTGAGCGTCATAGGGAATACCCAGAACATCGCGAGCCGCGTTTTTATCCGGGTCCAACGGCATGGCATCTGCCATGGTATGACCGATAAAGCGGCACGGGACGTTAAATTTGTCATAAAACGCTTTTTCGAAAGGCAGAAAGGCCAGCACCATATTGGTGGATCTGCCTATTTTGAAAACGCGTTTCTGTCGCCAGGCCCACACAGAGGGGCTGACGTAATGAATGGTTTTAATGCCCTGCTTTTTCAAATTCCCTTCGAGGGTAATATTGAAATCAGGCGCATCAATACCGACGAAAACATCCGGCTTTAAGTCGGTAAATCGGCGAGTGAGATCGGCGCGAATATGCAGTAAACGGCGCAGGCGTCCGAGCACTTCAACAATGCCCATTACCGCCAGCTCTTCCATTTCGTACCAGGCTTCACAGCCTTCGGCCTGCATCAGCGGACCCGCCACGCCAACAAAACGCGCATTGGGAACGCGAGCCTTGAGTGCACGAATTAACCCTGCACCAAGAATATCGCCGGAGGTTTCTCCGGCGACGAGGGCAATCGTTAAAGGACGCTGCTCAGTCATTAACGAATCAGACCACGCGTTGAGCGCTCAAAGAAGTCGCTGAAAGCCTGAACTTCAGGGTACTGTTTCGCCAGTTCCGCGATTTCCGGTTTCACTTCTTCCAGCGTTTTACCGCTACGGTACAACGCTTTGTAGGCATTACGAATCGCGGTAATCGCTTCGCGGGTGAATCCACGACGCTTCAGACCTTCGATATTGACGCCAAATGGCGTTGCGTGGTTGCCCTGGGCGATAACGTATGGAGGCACGTCCTGAGCAACGCCAGAACAGCCGCCAACCATCACATGCGCGCCGATGATGCAGAACTGATGCACCGCAGTCATGCCGCCGATGATAACAAAATCATCCAGCGATACATGCCCGGCAAGCGTGGCGTTATTCGCCAGAATACAGCGGTTGCCTACCGTGCAATCATGCGCGACGTGCGCATTAATCATCAGTAAGTTATCGCTGCCCACCTTCGTCACTCCACCGCCCTGCACTGTGCCACGATGAATGGTGACGCTTTCGCGGATGCGGTTGCGATCGCCAATTTCCACGCGGGTCGGTTCGCCAGCATATTTCAGATCCTGGTTAACTTCACCGATGGAGGCAAACTGATAGATCTCGTTATCGCGACCAATTTTTGTATGGCCATTCACGACAACGTGAGACTTCAGTACGGTACCCTCACCAATTTCAACATGGGGTCCAACAATACAAAATGGGCCAATGTGAGCGTTAGCGCCAATGCTGGCGCCTTCTTCCACAATGGCAGTTGGGTGAATAAAGGCGGATTTATCAATCACGTATCAGGCCTCCCGGCTACGGGCACACATCATCGTTGCTTCGCACACAACTTTACCGTCGACCAGCGCAACCCCTTTAAAACGGGTCAGGCCGCGGCGCGTTTTCTCGAAAGTCACTTCCATGATCATCTGATCGCCTGGCACGACAGGACGCTTAAAGCGCGCTTCGTCAATACCCGCAAAATAGTACAGTTCACCTGGTTCCAGTTTCCCTACGCTTTTAAACGCGAGGATACCAGTGGCCTGCGCCATTGCTTCCAGAATCAGTACGCCTGGGAAAATAGGTTTACCCGGGAAGTGGCCCTGGAAGAAAGGCTCGTTAACAGATACATTTTTCACTGCGCGCAGAAAGCGACCTTCTTCAAAATCCAGCACGCGGTCAACCAGCAGAAACGGAAAACGGTGCGGCAGAAGTTCTAAAATCTCTTCAATATGCAGAGTATGAGTGTTAGTAGTCAAAATACTCTTCCTGTCAAAATATACTAAAAGGCAATAATAACACGGCCTGTCGCAATCGTATGAATGGGACAGGCCGAAAAGTCAGACATGCAAAAACGGTGCTTTAGTCTTGTTGATTAACCTTGCGCTCAATCGCTTTGAGACGCTTGCTCATATCATCAATATTCATCACCAGTGCAGCTGTTTTACGCCATACCTTATTGGGCTGTAGCGGAATGCCTGAGGAATAGACGCCAGGTTCGGTGATAGGACGCATCACCATACCCATGCCAGTAACCGTGACTTTATCGCATATTTCCATATGCCCATTGATCACGCTGGCGCCGCCAATCATGCAGTAACGGCCAATCTTCAGGCTACCCGCCATAATGACGCCACCGGCTACCGCCGTATTGTCGCCAATCACAACGTTATGCGCAATCTGGCACTGGTTATCAATGATAACACCATTACCGATCACAGTATCGTCCAGCGCACCACGGTCAATGGTGGTACAAGCGCCGATCTCGACGCGATCGCCGATAATCACGCGACCAAGCTGCGGGATCTTCACCCAGTTACCGCGATCGTTCGCGTAACCAAATCCATCAGATCCGACGACAGTGCTGGACTGGATCAGGCAATTCTCACCGATCTGAATGTCGTGGTAAATCGTCACATTCGCCCACAAGCGTGAACCTGCGCCGATTTTAGTATTTTTTCCGACGAAGCAGCCTGCGCCGATAACGACGTTATCGCCCAGTTCTACGCCAGACTCAATGACCGCATTTGCGCCCACAGAAACATTATTACCCAGCTTCGCCGTCGCATCGATCACTGCACTCGGTGCAATGTTTTGTGCGGGCTGCGGCGTGGTATCTAAGATTTGCGCCATACGTGCATAGGTCAGGTAGGGATTCTTCACTACCAGCGCAGCACTCTTAGCAAAAGGAAGATCGTCCTGCGTCATCACAACGGCAGAGGCCTGGCATACGCCTAAGTGTTCACGGTACTTAGGATTCACCATGAACGTGATATTGCCAGTTTGCGCAGATTGCATGGACGCTACGCCGGTGATGACGATATCGCCATCACCGTGTAATTCTGCATCCAACTGCTCTGCTAAATCAGCCAGTCGAATTGAAGGCATTACTTATTTAACCTGTTTCAGTACGTCAGCGGTGATGTCTTTTACATCGCTGCTGTTGTATGCAACGGTGTTTGCGTCAACAACCAGATCGATGCTCTGACTGTTAGCAACAGATTTCACCGCTGTCTGGATACGAGTAACCAGTTTGCCACGTTCTTCGTTGGAACGACGCGCACGATCCTGCTCAAAAGCCTGAGCTTTCTGAGAGAAAGTCTGACGCTGAGCCATGACGTCTTTTTCCAGCTTGGTACGATCGCTACCCGCTTTCATGGATTGCAGACGCTGCATTTTAGATTGCAGATCAGATTCCATACGCTGCAGTTCGCTGGCACGGCCTTTGAACTCGTTTTCCAGCGTAGCAGAAACGCCCGTCTTCTGTGCAACCTGTTGGAACAAGCTACCCATGTTGACGATTGCAATTTTGTCAGCAGCCTGTGCGGACGTTGCCATCGCTAAACCGAGACCTGCAGCTAATAACCACTTTTTCACAATTAACTCCTTACCATCCCATTTGCACCCGAAGGTACAGTTCTTTGCGTGGCCAGGCGATCCCATGCAAGATCGCCTAAAGTCATCGCTACACTACCACTACATTCCTTTGCGAAGAACAATTACCAGGTTTTACCAATGTTAAACTGGAACTGTTCCGCTTTGTCTCCATCGTACTTCTTGAACGGCTGGGCGTAGGAGAAAACCAACGGCCCCAATGGGGACATCCATTGTAAAGCGATACCCGCTGACATACGGATATTGTTCGGATCGCTGTAGTCCGGATAACCAGAGTACTTAGCTGAATCCCAGTTCGTATCCCAAACGGTACCCATATCCCAGAAGAACGAGGTACGGACCGAGTTGGCATACTTGTCGCTGATAAACGGCGTCGGGGTAATAAATTCCAGGCTGGCGACAGCCATGGCGTTACCGCCCACCGCATCATCCGATTTACACGGTGAAGTATTGGTGGCGTCACATTCGTTATCGTAATCGCTATCGTTGTTATAACGATTAGCCGGTAAATAGACAGCCTTTGGACCGATGGTGTTGGACTGGAAACCACGCACGGTGCTGGAACCACCCGCATAGAAGTTCTCGTAGAACGGCATCTCTTTGCTGCCGATGCCGTCACCATAGCCCCACTTCGTGCGACCCAGAACAACCCATTTGTGATCGTCATCGATCGGCACATAGGTCGCGGTATCCAACGTCGCTTTGTAGTATTCGTTGTCAGAACCCGGAATGGTTACTTTACCGTTCAGGTTGACACGCGTACCTTCCGTTGGGAAGTACCCACGGTCCAGCTTGTTATATGTCCACCCATAGTTGAAGGTGAAATCGTCTGATTTAAAGCTATCAGCGTCAGGATCCTTACCCATTGAAACCAGATAACGTTGCATTGCAACCTGTGGATCCATGTTAGACAAGGAGTTATGCACATAACCCACACCCGCACGTAAGGTGTTGTATTCGTTGATCGGGAAGCCGAGCGTTGCGTCAGTACCATAACTTTTGTTGGTATAGTCGGACAGGTCTGCATCATCCGCTTTAAAGTCATTGTAGAAAACGCGACCACCAAGGCTCACCCCATCAACGGTGAAATATGGGTTGGTGACAGACAACTCAGTATAGGTCTGATAGTCGTTTTTGGTGCCGTTGATCCCGACTGAATAACCGGTACCTAACCAGTTATCTTGCTGAACGCCAGCCTGGAAGCTCACGCCGCTTTCAGTACCGTAACCAACGCCGAAGTTAAAGCTACCGGTGTTACGCTCTTTAACCTTATAGACCACATCAACCTGATCCGGGCTACCCGGTACACGCTGAGTATCGGTATCGACAGTTTCAAAGTAACCCAGACGGTTCAGACGCTCTTTACCCTGATCGACCAGATCGCTACCCAACCAGGCACCTTCCATCTGGCGCATTTCGCGACGCAGAACAGAATCTTTAGAGGTGTCGTTACCTTCAAAACGAATCTTACGCACGTAGAAACGGTTACCTGCATCCACGTTTACGCGTAATTTAACGGTTTTGTCGGCGTCGTTGATTTCAGGTTGCGACTGTACGCGCGGATAGGCATAGCCATAGCGACCCAGAAGCTTCTTGATATCATCTTCCATTTTGGTCACTTTGGTGCCGTTATAGAGTTCGCCTGGCTCGATTTTGGTCAGGGTCTCAATTTCGGCGGAGTGCCCAGCCAGGTTACCGCTCACCTGTACCCCTGAAAGCTTGTATTGATCGCCTTCAGTGATGTTAACGGTAATGTAGATACCTTTTTTATCCGGCGTCAGGCTAACCTGGGTGGAATCGATATTGAAGCGAGCATAACCGCGATCCAGATAGTAGCTGCGCAAGGTTTCAAGATCGCCCGCCAGTTTCTGTTTCTGGTATTTACGATCGCCCACCACGTTCCACCACGGCACTTCATCACGCAGTTGGAAGTGAGAGATCAGTTCGTCGGTCGAGAAAGCATGGTTGCCGACGATATTGATCTGTTGGATCTTCGCCGAAACGCCTTCCTGGAAGACCAGCTTGAGGTCAACGCGGTTACGCGGCAACGGCGTTACCACCGCTTTCACACTGGCGCTGTACTTACCGACGCTATAGTAGAAATCTTCCAGCCCTTTTTCGATATCGGCTAGCGTAGTGCGATCCAGAGACTCGCCAACACGCACACCAGAAGCCTCGAGGTTTTGCTTGAGCATGTCATCTTTCACCGATTTGTTACCGGAGAAAGTGATGCTGGCAATCGTCGGACGTTCTTTTACCTGAACCAGAAGGGTATCACCATCGCGCAGGACGCGGACATCCTCAAAGTTACCGGTGGCGAACAGAGCACGAATGGTATTACTGATGTCTTCATCATTAACCGTGTCGCCTGTGCGCACCGGCATACTGAGGAGAGCCGCACCAACGGCGACTCGCTGTAGGCCTTCGAAATGAATGTCTTTCACTACGAACCCTTCAGCACCGTATACGGTGGCGCTGCTAAACAGCAGCGACGCTATGAGCAACTTTTTCATCGCCATCGTTATTATGCGTTCTTCCTAACACTCTCTTACAACCGAGAGAAATCATTGAAAAGTGCAAGCCCCATTAACAACACCAGCAAGATAGAGCCAATGCGATAACTAAAGTCTTGAACCCGCTCGGATACCGGACCGCCCTTCAGCTTTTCAATCGCCAGGAACAGCAGATGCCCCCCGTCAAGAACGGGCAACGGAAACAGGTTGATTATCCCTAAGTTCACGCTGATAAGCGCAAGGAACATCAGGTAATAAATAACCCCGAACTCCGCTGACATCCCAGCCCCCTGGGCGATAGAAATCGGCCCACTGAGGTTGTTCAGTTTTACATCACCGGTAATCAATTTTCCCAGCATACTGACCGTCAGCTTCATCAACTGCCACGTTTTATCCGAGGCTTCGAGGATGGCGCTGAATGGCCCATACTGGCGTACAGTCTTATACTCATCAGGCAGAGGAATAACTTTAGGCACCACGCCCGCAAAACCCTCTGCCTTCCCGTTAACCTGTTTTGAATCTGGGGTTAACGTTAAAGACAAGGAACTTCCTTGTCTTTCAATATCTAGCGCTAACGGCTTATCCGGATTATCGCGCACCAGCGTCACGAACGTCATCCATTGCGTCAGCGGCTGACCATTGACTTTAACGATCCTGTCGCCAGCTTGCAAACCCGCCTTACTTGCAGCGGAGTTTACCTGCACTTCTGACAGCACCGATTCAATCTGCGGACCGCGTGGGCGAATCCCTAAACTGGAAACAGGATCCTCTTTGTCTGGCTCAAATGCCCAATGGCGTAAATCCAGCGTTTTGTCCTGCCGCTGGTTGCCGCCAAACTGCGCCACGCTGAGAGTCGTATGTTCATCGCCAATTTTGGATACCAGTTGTAATCGCACGGCATCCCAATCAGGGGTTTCGATACCATCAACCGCTTTTAGTTCCGTACCCGGCTGAATTTGCGCCTGTGCGGCAATCGAGTTGGGTGTTATTTCACCAACAACCGGACGAACGCCAGGGACACCGATGATAAACACCAGCCAATACGCGAAAATAGCAAAAAGGAAGTTGGCAATCGGACCTGCGGCGATGATGGCTGCGCGTTGTCCAACCGTTTTATTGTTGAAAGCGTAATGGCGCAGCTCCGGTGCGACCGGTTCAGCGCGCTCATCCAGCATCTTGACGTAACCGCCGAGGGGAATCAGGGCGATGACGTATTCCGTACCTGATTTATCGGTACGCCGCCAAAGCGCTTTTCCAAAGCCAATGGAAAAGCGTTCGACGCGGACTCCGCAGCGCCGTGCAACCCAGAAATGACCAAATTCATGCACGGTGATAAGCACACCAAGTGCAACGATGAATGCAGCCAGATTCCAGAGAATACTCAGCATAAGACCATCCGTTAGAGTGTCCTGAATACCAGTAACAACAGGCAGGCAAAGACCGGTACCGCAGCCGTCAGGCTATCAATACGATCCAAAATACCGCCGTGTCCTGGTATTAAGTGACCACTGTCCTTAATACCTGCTTCACGCTTAAACATACTCTCGGTCAGGTCACCCAGCACGGAGGCCAGGGCTGCTACGATGGAGCAAATAAGCAAGGTGACAGGCGCAACCTCAAGATTCGCCCACATGCCATAACCCCATGAGATCACGGCCGCAGTGGCGAGTCCGCCAATAAAACCCTGCCAGGTTTTACCAGGAGAAACCTTCGGCGCCAGCTTATGTTTGCCAAACAACTTACCAAACATATAGGCACCCGAGTCCGCTCCCCAGACGAGGATCATGACATACAGCAGCCATAGCGCGCCACTATAATGATTCTCATCATAGTGCCATGCACGTAGCGCCAGCATTCCCCAAAAGAAAGGGACTATGGTTAACACGCCGAAAATTATGCGTAATGTTTTGGAATTACGCCAGACCGACGCAGAGCCGGGATAAAACAGCACCAGTAACAGCGCCACGACCCACCAGCCCAGCGACGCCCACAGCGATACTTCAACCAGCGGCTGATGAATATTGCGATGGTATTCCGGCAACAAAAATAGCATCAGTGCCAGCAATAGCCCGCACAAAACAGCCAGCCAGACTCGCTGCGTACGCGTGGTAAAACCGCTTAACTGTCCCCATTCCCAGGCGGCCAGCATACAGACGGCCAGCGTAACAATGGCGAACCCCACCGGCGGCAGCAAAAACAGCGCCGCGATGACAACGGGTATTAAAACAAAAGCAGAAATCAGGCGATACTTCAGCAAAAGCGACCCCCATCAGGCTTTTTCATCACCGGGCTCGGTGCCGCCGAAACGACGCTCACGATTAGCAAAGGCATGCAGCGCACCTTCAAAGTCTTGTTCATCGAAATCGGGCCAGAGAACATCCGTAAAGTAAAGTTCGGCATAGGCAATTTGCCACAACAGAAAATTACTAATTCGATGCTCTCCCCCAGTCCTTATCACTAAATCCACAGGAGCCAGTTCATGCATACAAATTTGCTGCCCCAGCATCTCTTCATCGATTTGCTCTGGACGCAGCAGACCATCCTGCACCTGTTGTGCCAGTTGTCTGACTCCCTGGACTATATCCCACCGTCCACCGTAATTCGCTGCAATATTTAGCGTCAACCCGGTATTCTGGGCGGTAATCGCTTCTGATTTGCGAATCCGTTCTTGCAAACGTGAGTTAAATCGACTGATATCCCCGATAATACGCAGACGTACGTTATGGCGGTGCAGGTTTTTCACTTCGCTATCAAGCGCCCACACAAACAGCTCCATTAACGCGCTCACTTCCTGCGCAGGTCGGTTCCAGTTCTCACTGCTAAAGGCATACAGCGTTAACGCATCAATACCGTTATTGGCAGCAAAAGAGACAGCCCGGCGGACGGACTTTGCTCCGGCCTTATGTCCAAAGGCGCGAATCTTCCCTTGCTTTTTCGCCCAGCGGCCATTGCCATCCATGATAATTGCTACATGGCGACAACCATGTGCTGGCAAATTTTCGCTTAATGGTTTAGTTGCAGACAACATAACGCGTTTTTAGTCCCTGAAAGGATTATACGGTACTCAGGAATACTGAAGCCTTTTGCGCTTCATCCTTCAGGCTGCTCCTTCGTCGGCTGTGATTTTCGCCCAAGTCACATACTCTTTGTATGCTCCAGGGGACTCATCCACTTGCCACCTTGATGCAACCTGAATGATTTTGTGCATCCACAAAAAAGCCGTGTCAAACCACGGCTTACCCGACCGAAAAAAAACAAATACCCGCGATCGAGTGGCGCAGACTATATCACTGAAGCCCAACGCTAACAAATAGCGCGATTCTCCGAGGAGGGATTATCATCAGCTTGAGCGTCGCATCACTTCTTTTCTGGCGACTTCCCGCGCGATAGCATCAACCTTCTGCACGTCTTCAACGCTCTGTGGCTCCTGCAAATCCATCTTATCCAGTACGGATAAATTCAGGTCAGCAATATCGGTAAATCGGATCTGCTGCGCCAGGAATGCGGCAACGGTAATTTCATTCGCTGCGTTCAAAGCGGTCGTCGCCGCCTGCCCTTGCTCAAACGCGTCCATCGCCAGTTTCAGGCATGGATAACGCTGGTAATCAGGTGCGGAAAACGTCAACGCACTGAGCTTGCAAAAGTCGACAGGCTTAACGCCGGACGTCACTCGTTCTGGCCATGCCATCGTATGAGCAATAGGCGTACGCATATCAGGTTCCCCCAACTGTGCCAGAACGCTACCATCCTGATAACGCACCATCGAATGAATAACCGACTGCGGGTGAATCAGCACTTCCATCTGGCTTGCATTGGCATTAAATAACCAACGCGCTTCAATGTATTCCAGACCTTTATTCATCATGGTGGCTGAATCGACAGAGATTTTTCGTCCCATCGACCAATTCGGATGACGACATGCCTGATCGGGGGTCATAGAAACCAGATCGCGCAATGGCGTTTCACGGAAAGGGCCACCAGACCCGGTAAGCAAAACTGAAATGACGCCATTTTGCTCAAGGTCAGCGTATCCCAGATTGTGTTGGATAGGTTGCGGTAAACTCTGAAAAATCGCGTTATGTTCGCTATCTACCGGCAAAAGCTGTGCTTTGTGGCGTTGCACGTCGTCCATAAACAGACGCCCGCAGGTCACCAGAGACTCTTTATTCGCCAGCAAAATGCTTTTGCCCGCGCGGATTGCCGCCAGCGTCGGTAGCAAGCCCGCCGCGCCGACAATCGCCGCCATAACCTGATCAACATCATCCAGCGCAGCCATATCACAGGCAGCCTGCTGCCCGCTCATAACCTCAGTACGACTGCCCTGCTCCAGCAGAGCTGCTTTTACCAACGCAGCGCTTTTTTCATCGTCCATTACCGCATAGCGAGGAGAAAATTCCAGACATTGCTCAACCATACGGACGACATTTTTACCCGCCACCAACGCAGCAACACGAAATTTTTCCGGGTTATGGCGTACTACATCCAGCGTACTGCAACCAATGGAACCGGTTGATCCCAGGATGGTTAATTGCTTCATCAGACATCCAGAAGAATTTTACTCGTCATATTTCAAGTTGCATGTACGTTGGCTCTCCTCGTTCACCCCTGTCACGCACGGGTGTACGCTCCCGGGGATGCCCTGCGTCGCCGCCTTCCTGCAACTCGAATATTTAGAGTATATAGACAGAAAAAAGCAAAACGCCGCCATCCAGCCTTCTCAGGCCTTCTAAGCGGCGTTTTTAGCGTACAGGCGAATCAGAACTGCATCAGTTCCGTTTCTTTCTCTGCCAGCGCCGCATCAACTTTCTTGATAGCTGCGTCAGTCAGTTTCTGTACGTCGTCCTGAGAACGGCGATCGTCATCTTCGCTGATCTCTTTTTCTTTCAACAACGCTTTCACTTTGTCGTTGGCATCACGGCGTACGTTACGTACGGCAACGCGCGCGCCTTCAGCTTCGCCACGCACGATCTTAGTCAGATCTTTACGACGTTCTTCAGTCAGCGGCGGCAGCGGAACGCGGATGTCGGAACCCGCAGAACTTGGATTCAGACCGAGGTCGGAAGCCATAATTGCTTTCTCAACGGCTGGCCCCATAGAACGGTCGAACACGTTGATTTTCAGGGTACGGGAATCTTCAACCGTTACGCTTGCCAGCTGGCGCAGCGGGGTCGGTGTGCCGTAATATTCCACGACAATACCATCCAGCAGGCTAGGAGAAGCACGGCCCGTGCGAATTTTGCTGATTTGGTTTTTGAACGCTTCGACGCATTTGTCCATGCGTACTTCAGCATCTTTTCTGATATCGTTGATCACGTTACGAATCCTTGAAAGCTTGTTTCAGTCAGACCATACCCACCACGCAAGATGTGACAAGTATAGTCTTGATTAATTTTGAGGGACGTATCCCGCGACATTAAAGCGGAATATTACCTGCATTTAGCCGCAACGGGAATTATTCCGTGATTAACGTGCCTTCTTTTTCACCCATAACAACACGGCGCAGCGCACCCGGTTTGTTCATGTTAAAGACACGAATCGGTAATTTGTGGTCACGAGCCAGCGTAAACGCCGCAAGATCCATCACTTTCAGCTCTTTATCCAGTACTTCAGCATAGGTCAACTGTTCGTACATAGTCGCCGTTGGATCTTTAGCCGGGTCAGCCGTAAATACGCCATCGACTTTGGTGGCTTTCAGTACCACATCCGCTTCAATTTCAATACCACGCAGGCAAGCCGCAGAGTCGGTAGTGAAGAACGGATTGCCAGTACCCGCAGACAAAATAACAACGCGGTTGTTACGCAGCAGGCTGATTGCTTCCGCCCAGCTGTAGTTATCACACACGCCATTCAGAGGAATAGCGGACATCAAGCGAGCGTTCACATAGGCGCGGTGAAGCGCATCGCGCATCGCCAGACCGTTCATGACGGTGGCTAACATGCCCATGTGGTCGCCCACAACGCGGTTCATCCCTGCTTTCGCCAGACCAGCGCCACGGAACAGGTTACCACCACCAATCACTACGCCAACCTGGATACCCAGCTCAACCAGCTCTTTGATTTCCTGAGCCATACGGTCAAGGATGCTTGCATCAATACCGAAGCCTTCTGAACCTTGCAGAGCTTCGCCACTTAACTTAAGCAGAATACGTTTGTAGACGGGTTTTGCATTGGTAGCCATGTTTCTTTCCTGAGACTGTCAACGAATGAGATGAATTAATTCCGGCGACATTGTATGTCGCTTTTCAGCATGACCACTATAGCGGTTCGCTGAATTTACAAGCCAGACACAAAAAGAAGCCGCCCTCAGGCGGCTCCTTTAAAAATTAAGACTGCTTGGACATCGCAGCAACTTCTGCTGCAAAGTCAGTCTCAACTTTCTCGATACCTTCACCCACTTCAAAGCGGATGAAGCCTGTTACATCAGCGTTGTGCTCTTTCAGCAGCTGACCAACAGATTTGCTCGGATCCATAACGAAAGGCTGACCAGTCAGAGAAACTTCGCCGGTGAATTTCTTCATGCGGCCTTCAACCATTTTCTCTGCGATTTCTTTCGGCTTACCAGACTGCATCGCGATGTCCAGCTGAACCTGGTATTCTTTCTCTACCACTTCAGCAGAAACGTCTTCCGGCTTAACGAATTCTGGCTTGCTTGCAGCAACGTGCATTGCCAGCTGTTTAACCAGCTCTTCGTCAGCGCCAGTTGCAGCAACCAGAACACCGATACGAGCACCGTGCTGGTAGTTACCCAGAACTTCGCCTTCCAGGGAAGCAACGCGACGGATGTTGATGTTCTCACCGATTTTAGCAACCAGAGCAACACGTTCTTCTTCGAACTGCGCTTTCAGAACTTCAACGTCAGTGATTTTGCCAGCAACGGCAGCGTCCAGTACTTTGTCAGCAAATGCCTGGAAACCAGCATCTTTAGCAACGAAGTCAGTCTGGCAGTTAACTTCCAGAATGAAAGCGATGTTGCCGTCGATTTTGGTTTTGATTACGCCGTCAGCAGCAACGTTGCCTGCTTTTTTCGCCGCTTTGATTGCGCCGGACTTACGCATGTTTTCGATTGCCAGCTCGATGTCGCCATTAGCTTCAGTCAGTGCTTTTTTGCAATCCATCATGCCTGCGCCAGTACGCTCACGCAGCTCTTTTACCAGGGATGCGGTAATTTCAGCCATTCTAAAATCCTCGGAAGATTTGATCTGCCCGGCATGAAACCGCACAGATTTAAAAGTGAAAAAGGGGCCTAAAGGGCCCCTAACCAAACGTGATACTACCTGGTTTATAAGGGGGCTCGAACGAGCGTGCCTTATTATTCAGCTTCTACGAAGCTTTCTTCCGCCTGGGAAGCCAGATCCTGAGAACGGCCTTCACGAACGGTAGTAGCTACAGCGCCCAGGTACAGGGTCACAGCACGGATTGCGTCGTCGTTACCCGGGATAACGAAGTCAACACCGTCCGGATCAGAGTTGGTATCAACGATAGCAAATACTGGGATACCCAGGTTGTTTGCTTCTTTGATAGCAATGTGCTCGTGGTCAGCATCGATTACGAACAGAGCGTCCGGCAGACCGCCCATGTCTTTGATACCGCCCAGGCTGTTTTCCAGTTTCTCAAGCTCACGAGTACGCATCAGCGCTTCTTTCTTGGTCAGCTTTTCGAAAGTACCGTCCTGAGACTGAGTTTCCAGATCTTTCAGACGTTTGATGGACTGACGAACGGTTTTCCAGTTAGTCAGCATGCCGCCCAACCAGCGATGGTTCACGAAGAACTGGTCGCAGTTGTTAGCAGCTTCTTTCACCGCTTCGCTTGCAGCGCGTTTAGTACCAACGAAAAGGATTTTACCTTTACGAGCAGAGATCTTGTTCAGTTCAGCCAGAGCTTCGTTGAACATCGGTACAGTTTTCTCAAGGTTGATGATGTGAACTTTGTTACGCGCACCGAAGATGAACGGCTTCATTTTCGGGTTCCAGTAACGGGTCTGGTGACCGAAGTGAACACCAGCCTTGAGCATGTCGCGCATGGAAACAGTTGCCATGATTAAAACCTCTATATATAAAAGTTGGGGTTAAGCCTCCACGCATCCCATATTACCGACCCCAAAGGGCACCCCGGAATATGTGCCGATACGTGTGTGTTGTTACACAAAGTGAGATTTGTCGCTCCCGTCCATCGTGTGTAGTCTTCAAATGGATCGGAAGTCCGGCGCGCTTTATACCACAAATACGCTACCGACACCAATAATTGTTGGCGGTGCGTGCTGAATGAACGATGAATTTCGTGTTACAGGGAGGCAGCCAATTTTTTGCATCTCCGGCGCTTACATGCAGTAAGCGACTGGAGTGAAAAATTTCAGCCAACACACCTGTGGCACGAAAGGCGAAGTTCAGAATGATTCTCAATTTGGCAGCATGTATGCCGGACTGATACCATTGGCACCACTTAAACAATTATTGCCGATATCATCGGCACTGATGGACAGAATTCATGGCTATCTCAATCAAGACCCCTGAAGAAATCGAAAAAATGCGCGTCGCTGGCCGTCTGGCCGCCGATGTACTGGAAATGATCGAACCGTTTGTTAAGCCAGGCGTCAGCACCGGCGAACTGGATCGCATCTGTAATGACTACATCGTGAATGAGCAGCAGG
Organism: Citrobacter sp. RHBSTW-00599; assembly: GCF_013784065.1. Classification (NCBI taxonomy): domain Bacteria; kingdom Pseudomonadati; phylum Pseudomonadota; class Gammaproteobacteria; order Enterobacterales; family Enterobacteriaceae; genus Citrobacter; species Citrobacter sp. RHBSTW-00599. The sequence continues at coordinate 4,136,929 of NZ_CP056717.1, forward strand.
CCATTTCCGCCTGCCTGGGCTATCACGGTTATCCGAAGTCCGTGTGCATCTCTATTAATGAAGTGGTGTGCCATGGGATCCCGGACGACGCCAAGCTCCTGAAAGACGGCGATATCGTCAACATCGACGTAACCGTGATTAAAGACGAGTTCCACGGTGATACCTCGAAAATGTTCATCGTCGGCAAACCAACCATTCTGGGCGAGCGTTTGTGCCGCGTCACGCAGGAAAGCCTGTATCTGGCGCTGCGGATGGTAAAACCGGGTATTCGCCTGCGCACGCTGGGCGCTGCGATTCAAAAATACGCGGAAGGCGAAGGCTTCTCTGTGGTCCGTGAATATTGCGGTCACGGCATCGGTCGCGGCTTCCATGAAGAGCCGCAGGTTCTGCACTACGATGCAGACGACGGCGGTGTGGTACTGCAGCCGGGCATGACCTTCACCGTAGAACCCATGCTGAATGCCGGTGATTACCGCATCCGCACCATGAAAGACGGGTGGACGGTGAAAACCAAAGATCGGAGCTTGTCTGCTCAGTACGAGCATACTATTGTGGTGACGGAAAAAGGCTGTGAAATTCTGACATTACGCAAGGATGACACCATCCCGGCGATCATCACACACGACGAATAATGTTTTGCCTGATGGCGATGCACCCGCATCTTATCAGGCCTACAAATTGTACTACTTCGTAGGCCGGGTAAGGCGTTCACGCCGTCATCCGGCTTTTTTAATGGGTGGCGCATAATGAATACTCTTCCTGAACAACACGCAAATACTGCCCTCCCCACCCTGCCAGGCCAACCGCAGAACCCCGGAACCTGGCCGCAGCACGATCTCAACTGCCCCGGCATTAAAGCGCATATCGACACTTTCCAGCACTGGTTAGGTGACGCGTTTGACAGCGGGATTTCCGCAGAACAGCTGATTGAAGCCCGCACCGAGTTTATTGACCAGTTACTGCAACGTCTGTGGATTGAAGCCGGTTTCGGTCAAATTGCCGACCTGGCGCTGGTTGCCGTTGGCGGTTACGGGCGCGGCGAACTGCATCCGCTTTCCGATATTGACCTGCTGATCCTGAGTCGTAAAAAGCTACCAGACGCGCAGGCCGAAAAAGTTGGCGAATTGTTAACGCTGCTATGGGACGTGAGGCTCGAGGTTGGGCACAGCGTGCGCACGCTGGAAGAGTGTCTGCTGGAAGGATTGTCAGATTTAACCGTCGCCACCAACCTGATTGAAACACGCCTGCTGATTGGTGATGTGGCGCTGTTTCTTGAGCTACAAAAGCATATTTTTAGCGAAGGTTTCTGGCCATCCGATAAGTTTTACGCAGCCAAAGTTGAAGAGCAGAATCAGCGCCACCAGCGCTATCACGGCACCAGCTACAACCTGGAGCCGGATATCAAAAGTAGCCCCGGCGGCCTGCGCGATATTCATACCCTGCAATGGGTGGCCCGCCGCCATTTTGGCGCCACCTCACTGGATGAAATGGTCGGTTTCGGCTTTTTGACGCAGGCAGAACGTGCCGAGCTGAATGAATGTTTGCATATCCTGTGGCGCATTCGCTTTGCCCTGCATCTGGTCGTTAGTCGTTACGACAACCGTCTGCTGTTTGATCGTCAGCTCAGCGTGGCGCAACGCCTGAACTACGGCGGTGAAGGCAATGAGCCTATCGAGCGGATGATGAAAGACTATTTCCGCGTCACACGACGGGTCAGCGAACTGAACCACATGCTGTTGCAACTGTTCGACGAGGCGATCCTCGCCCTGCCCGCCGATGAAAAACCACGTCCGATTGATGACGACTTTCAACTGCGCGGCACGTTGATTGATCTGCGCGACGACGACCTGTTTATTCGCAAACCCGAAGCGATATTGCGGATGTTTTACATCATGGTGCGTAATAGCGCGATCAGCGGAATTTACTCCACTACGCTGCGCCATTTACGTCATGCCCGCCGTCATTTAACGCAGCCGCTGTGCTACATCCCGGAGGCGCGTTCGCTGTTTCTCAGTATGTTGCGCCATCCGGGCGCGGTAAGTCGCGGCCTGCTGCCTATGCATCGCCACAGCGTGTTGTGGGCCTATATGCCGCAATGGTCGCATATTGTCGGCCAAATGCAGTTTGACCTGTTTCATGCCTATACGGTGGATGAACACACTATTCGCGTAATGCTCAAGCTGGAAAGTTTTGCTAACGAAGAGACCCGTCAGCGCCATCCGCTGTGCGTGGATCTGTGGCCGCGTCTGCGACAGCCGGAGCTGATTCTGATTGCCGCGCTGTTCCACGATATCGCCAAAGGTCGCGGCGGCGATCACTCGGTTCTCGGCGCCCAGGATGTGCTCAAATTCGCCGAACTGCACGGTCTGAACTCCCGCGAAACGCAACTGATCGTGTGGCTGGTGCGCCAGCATTTGCTGATGTCGGTTACCGCTCAACGCCGCGATATTCAGGATCCCGAAGTCATTAAGCAATTCGCCGAAGAGGTGCAAACGGAACATCGTCTGCGCTTTTTGGTGTGCCTGACCGTCGCAGATATTTGCGCCACCAACGAAACGCTGTGGAATAGCTGGAAGCAAAGCTTGCTGCGCGAGCTGTACTTCGCGACGGAAAAACAGTTACGGCGCGGGATGCAAAACACGCCGGATATGCGTGAGCGCGTACGCCATCATCAGCTTCAGGCGCTGGCGCTACTGCGCATGGACAACATTGATGAAGAAGCGCTACACCATATCTGGTCGCGCTGTCGCGCCAACTATTTCGTACGTCACAGCCCAAATCAGCTGGCCTGGCATGCACGTCATCTGCTGCAACACGATCTCAGCAAGCCGCTGATCCTGCTCAGCCCGCAGGCCACGCGAGGCGGGACGGAAATTTTCATCTGGAGCCCTGACCGCCCTTACCTGTTTGCTGCCGTCTGCGCCGAACTGGACAGGCGCAACCTTAGCGTCCACGATGCGCAGATTTTCACCACCCGCGATGGGATGGCGATGGATACGTTCATTGTGCTGGAACCAGACGGTAGCCCGCTGTCGTCAGACCGACACGAAACGATCCGTTTTGGGCTTGAACAGGCGATCACCCAGCGTAGCTGGCAGCCGCCGCAACCGCGTCGCCAGCCGGCAAAATTACGTCACTTTACCGTCGATACCGAGGTCACTTTTCTGCCGACCCATACCGACCGAAAATCATTTCTTGAGCTTATCGCTCTCGACCAGCCAGGACTGCTGGCGCGGGTCGGGCAGATTTTTGCCGATCTGGGAATTTCGCTGCATGGCGCCCGAATTACAACTATTGGCGAGCGAGTAGAAGATTTATTCATAATCGCCACCGCCGACCGGCGCGCCCTTAATAATGAGCTGCAGCAGGAAGTGCATCAACGGTTGACAGAGGCCCTCAATCCAAACGATAAAGGGTAATGTTTTTATTTATTATGGAAAGAGTTTAACAATGCAGCAGTTACAGAACGTTATTGAGTCCGCTTTCGAGCGCCGTGCCGACATTACTCCGGCAAATGTAGATACCGTAACCCGCGAAGCGGTGAATCAGGTTATTTCTTTACTGGATTCCGGTGCACTGCGCGTCGCAGAAAAGATTGAGGGTCAGTGGGTCACGCATCAGTGGCTGAAAAAGGCGGTCCTGCTCTCTTTCCGTATTAACGATAATCAGGTTATCGAAGGTGCGGAAAGCCGTTACTTCGATAAAGTGCCGATGAAATTCGCCAACTACGACGAAGCGCGCTTCCAGAAAGAAGGTTTCCGCGTGGTTCCGCCTGCGGCAGTGCGTCAGGGCGCGTTTATCGCCCGTAACACCGTGCTGATGCCGTCTTACGTGAACATCGGCGCTTATGTTGATGAAGGTACGATGGTTGATACCTGGGCGACCGTGGGTTCCTGTGCGCAAATCGGTAAGAACGTACACCTGTCCGGTGGCGTTGGTATTGGTGGCGTACTGGAACCGTTGCAGGCTAACCCGACCATCATCGAAGACAACTGCTTCATCGGCGCGCGCTCTGAAGTGGTTGAAGGCGTGATCGTCGAAGAAGGCTCTGTCATTTCCATGGGTGTGTATATCGGCCAGAGCACCCGTATTTACGATCGCGAAACCGGCGAAGTGCATTACGGCCGCGTTCCGGCGGGCTCCGTGGTCGTCTCCGGAAACCTGCCGTCGAAAGATGGCAAATACAGCCTGTACTGCGCGGTGATTGTGAAGAAAGTCGATGCCAAAACGCGTGGCAAAGTGGGAATCAACGAACTGTTACGCACCATCGACTAACAGCGATTTGAAAAAGCGGGCTTAGCCCGCTTTTTTTACATCTGCGAGTGGCATAAACAAGGCTTTTCGTTAATTATTCAATGGTTATAGTGAGCTTAAGGGTACCGCTATGTATGACAATCTGAAAAGTCTGGGCATTACTAATCCTGAAGAGATCGATCGTTACAGCCTGCGGCAAGAAGCCAACAACGATATCCTGAAAATCTATTTCCAGAAGGATAAAGGCGAGTTTTTTGCCAAGAGCGTGAAGTTCAAATATCCCCGTCAACGTAAAACGGTTGTCGCCGATGGCGTCGGCCAGGGTTACAAAGAAGTGCAGGAGATCAGTCCCAACCTGCGCTACGTGATCGACGAACTGGATCAGATCTGCCAGCGAGATCGCAGCGAAGTCGATCTTAAACGCAAGATCCTCGATGATTTACGTCATCTGGAAAGCGTCGTGACCAACAAGATCAGCGAGATTGAAGCCGATCTGGAAAAACTGACGCGCAAATAGGTAGATTGTTGCCTGATAGCGCTACGCTTATCAGGCAATTAATCAATGCTGCTCATCCAGCTGCAACGCCACATACAGCAGCAGTCGATCGTCAAAATTCCCCAGATCCAGCCCGGTCAGCTCTGAGATACGGTTCAGGCGATACTCCAGCGTATTGCGGTGAATAAACAATGCTTTTGAGGTCGCTAGCGGCTGAACGTTATGTCGAAACCATGCTGATAATGTTCGACGCAGCAAACCGTTGTTATCCATCGCTTTCAGCCTTACCAGCGGGCGCGCCAGCTCATTGGCCTGCCAGCCGCCGCGCAGGCTGTCCAGCAGCACCGGCAGCATCAAGTCCTGATAGAAATAGCTCCGGTTTTCCGGCATTCGCTGCTTGCCGACCATCATGGTGGTGCGCGCCGTACGATACGAACGGGCAATGCTGCCGGGCCCAGTAAAATAGTTGCCCAGCGACACGCGAAAACGCAGTTGTCCATTCTCTTTCATGCGGGCAATCAGTTGCTCAACGCGCTTGCGATGATCTTCAGCGTCCCAGCGGCCAAACTGATTGAGCGCTGGTTTCAGCACCACCATCTCGGTCAGAGAAACAATCGCAATCAGATTATTACGTTCGGGTGTAGTCAACGCGTTCTGCAATTGCTGTAGCTCCGCCATCGCACTATCAACGCCAAGCTGACCGCTGTCGACCTCCACTACCGCCACCACGCGCGGCTGGTTCAAATCAATGCCCAATCGCTGTGCCCATTCCATCAGCGCCGGGGTATTCTCTTCAGCCTGAATCAGGTTCATCACCAGCTCTTCACGCAGACGGCTATCCTGCGCTAACAGATGCATCAGACGCGACTGTTCCAGCATCATTTCGGCGGTCATGCACACCAGTTCGCCATACTTGCGCAGATGTTCCGGCTCGCCGGTAAGACCGATAACGCCAACGATTTCGCCTTCCAGACGCAGCGGCAGGTTTATCCCCTGACGCACACCGTGTAAATGCCGGGCTACCGCATCGTCAATATCGACCACCCGACCTTGTGAAAGCACCAGCAGCGCGCCTTCGTGCAATTCACCAATTCGTTCGCGATCGCCGCTGCCAATGATCCGCCCGCGGGCATCCATTACGTTGATATTGGTATCAATGATGCGCATGGTTCGCGCTACGATATCCTGCGCCATTTTGGTATCAAGATGCCAGCCAGCCATAAACCCCTCCTGTGAGCAGAGCTCAAGCATAGGGAAGATAATAAGCGGCGGCATTGTGCAACTGCACAAAGCGAGAGGGAGAAGTATGGAGTTGTGGGAAGTATCACAAAAAGAAACCCCTTCCTGTGCAGGAAGGGGTTGAGGGAGATTACTGCATCAACAGATAGATGGAGCTGTCACCACGCTGAATGTTCAGCGCCAGTACAGCCGGTTTGCTGTCGAGGATTTTGCGCAGTTCGGCGATATTTTTCACCGGCTGCTGGTTCGCACCGATAATCACATCCCCTTTCTTCAGGCCAATCCGTGCAGCCGGAGAATTCGCTTTCACCTCGCTGACCACGACCCCTTTGTCCTGGCCTTTGTTGCTCATATCAGCCCCTTCAATGCCTTTGAAGATAGAGCTGGAATCAACCTGAGTCTGGCTGCTCTGCTGCAGTTCCAGATTCACAGTGACCGGCTTACCGTCACGCAACAGGCCAAGGTTAATTTTGCTGCCTACCGGCATCGTACCCACCTGCGCACGCAGGGCGGCGAAGCTGCTGATCGGTTTACCGTTCAGGGAGGTAATCACATCCCCGGCTTTAATACCTGCTTTCGCTGCGGAAGAGTTCGGCATCACCTGGCTGACAAATGCGCCACGCTGAGCATCAACTTTCATCGCTTTCGCCAGCTCAGAGCTCAGCTCGGTACCCATAATACCCAGCTCACCGCGTTTAACCTGACCAAACTCAACCATCTGCGACGTCAGGTTTTTCACCATGTTGCTCGGGATTGCAAAGCCGATACCAATGTTGCCGCCGTCCGGCGCAAGGATCGCGGTGTTAATACCGATCAGCTCACCGTTCAGGTTGACCAGTGCGCCACCGGAGTTACCCCGGTTGATCGCGGCATCCGTCTGAATAAAGTTTTCGTAGTTTTCCGCGTTCAGGCCGCTACGGCCCAGCGCAGAAACAATACCGGAGGTCACGGTCTCACCGAGGCCAAACGGGTTACCAATTGCTACGGTGTAATCACCCACACGCAGCGCGTCGGAATCTGCCAGCTTAATCGCCGTCAGGTTTTTCGGATCCTGAATTTGGATCAGCGCGATATCGGAGCGCGGATCTTTACCCACAATCTTCGCATCAAATTTACGGCCATCGCTCAACTGAACCTTAATCACCGTGGCGTTATCCACCACGTGGTTGTTGGTCACGACATACCCTTTCGCGGCATCAATAATTACGCCGGAACCCAGCGCCATAAATTTCTGCTGCTGGCCGCCGCCGTTGTCAGCGCCCGGCGCGCCGCCCTGGCAGAACGGTGAACTCTGGAACGGTGAACCGTCCTGGCAGAATGGTGAATTATCACCGAAGAACTGCTGGAAATTACGCGGCATACGCGGCGTATTTACCGTCGTGCTCCCCTCGACGTTAATACTTACCACCGATGGCATCACTTTTTCGAGCATCGGGGCCAGGCTTGGCATCTGTTGGGCGGTCATTGCTGAAGACGACGTCTCAGCCGCTGTGGCAGACAGGGGGGACAACGCCAAACCTAAACTCAGAGCCAGTGCACTCATTGCTAATGTGGTTTTTTTCATGTGTTTCGTTCTCGATTAACAGGTAACGCAAAATTGCTGTATACGTCAGAGTCGTTTTATAGCGCTAAGTTCCAGAATTGAGTTTAAGGAAAAAGTAAAATTTTATTGGCCGTCTTTACAAATGAGTATTTATTGCTCTACGGCCATCAAGCGACGATATTCATCCCAGGCATACAGATCGGTCATCCCGCTGATATAATCCTGAATCAGCCGGCAGCGATAATAATATTCCATTACCGAAAACTCAGCGCAACCCGTTGATATTTTACTAACCGCCTCGACATAAGCAAGACGATGTCGAGTAGACAACTTCTGAAATAATCGTGATTCGATAGGAAAACGTTTAACTCTTTCATTGTCGACCAGCTCAGTAAAATCTGACTGGGACATTTTTAATAAAGGCTGATAGATCTCCAGCAACCCGCTGATCACCCGATACCCCTGCAATTCCAACTGCTCAACGTCCGGATGACTAAATACGTGTTTTACCGCCACATTTTTATAGACCCCCAGCAACTGACTAAAGCTACTGGCATCTTCTAACAGCGCGTGATTAAAGCTGCCGTCAAAAACCTGCGGTAAATTATCAATAAACCGCTGGGCTGCATACGGCACCAGTTTATTCAGCGTATTGACGCGTAAATACATAAAGAACTGATCTTCCGTGCTCCGGCTTAATGTATTTGAACGTGATTTCTCCCAGGCATTCTCAACAACCTGACTAAACAGGGAACCTTTTTCGTGATGCCCCCACGCCTCATGCAGATGGTGATAAAGTTGTTCGACGCTAAAGATTCTTTTCTCAACGGCATCTTCCAGGTCGGCCACGCAATAAGAGATATCATCGGCAGCTTCCATTATCCAGGTTAATGGAAAGCGACTGTAGGGCGCTAATGATAATTCTTTACGTAACCGTTCAATATAGGGTTCTTCAGAAAGGTAATAGCCCGGTTTCTTCATTAAATAGTTATGCGTCGTAGGCGTACTTCCACGCCACCACGCCGGACGGGTATATTTTAAAATACCACCAACCTGAGCCCAGGTAAGATTCATACGCATCAAAGTATGCACCAGACGAATCCCTTGGGCATTACCTTCAAAATGGCACAGGTCCTGGCGCACCTTACGGCGAATATCATTCAGCGACTCTTCGCCTTCGCGCAAACGTAACGCCGCCACCAGGCAGCGGTCGTCGCTGAGGGGCTGACTTTCCGCGTCGGCGGGATACAGCCGCCGGCGGAACCAGTCATTAATCGCCGCTTCACCAAAATGACCAAACGGCGGATTGCCAATGTCATGCATCAGGCACGACATTTCGACAATACTCTCAAACGGTCCCGTCAGTTCATCCAGACCATACTGCTCCAGCAGTTTTAGTTCTTTCAGCCGGCTGAGGATCTCTTTAGCGATATAGCGCCCAACTTGCTGAACTTCCATCGAGTGCGTCAGGCGCGTGCGCACCGCCGCGTTACGCTCCAGCGGAAAGACCTGGGTTTTTTGTTGCAGTCGGCGAATAGCCGGAGAATTGATAATACGTCCACGATCGCTTTCGAAAATACGCAGGATCTCATGCTCCGTCTTCACGCCCTGCGGCGAACGGTAACGACGATGCCAGTTTATTTTTTTTCGGAAATCGATCTGTACCATATCCTCTCCCGCCTGAGAAATGCGCTACCCCTTAAGCGCATGATAGACTATGCCCTCAAATCTGGCTTATCGCGAGTAAATCTATGAAAATCGGCATCATTGGTGCAATGGAAGAAGAAGTTACGCTGCTGCGTGACAAAATCGAAAACCGTCAGACCCTCTCTCTCGGCGGTTGTGAAATTTACACCGGCCAACTGAACGGTACAGAGGTTGCGCTACTGAAATCAGGTATCGGTAAAGTGGCGGCGGCGCTGGGCGCTACGCTGCTGCTTGAACGCTGCAAGCCGGATGCCATCATTAACACTGGTTCCGCGGGCGGCCTGGCCTCTACGCTGAAAGTCGGCGATATTGTGGTTTCTGACGAAGCGCGCTATCACGATGCCGACGTTACCGCCTTTGGCTATGAATTTGGTCAGTTACCGGGCTGCCCGGCTGGTTTTAAAGCCGATCCTGCGCTGATTGCTGCAGCAGAATCCTGCATTGCGCAACTCAATCTGAACGCCGTTCGCGGACTTATCGTCAGCGGCGATGCCTTCATTAATGGCTCCGTGGGTCTGGCTAAAATTAAGCATAACTTCCCGCAGGCCATTGCCGTTGAGATGGAAGCGACCGCGATTGCGCACGTTTGCCATAACTTCAATGTGCCGTTTGTCGTGGTTCGCGCCATCTCTGACGTCGCCGATCAGCAGTCCCATCTCAGCTTTGACGAGTTCCTGGTTGTTGCCGCGAAACAGTCAAGCCTGATGGTTGAAACGCTGGTACAGAAACTGGCGCATGGCTAAATTACTCTCCAGGGCGCTGGTCGCCCTGCTATTCACTCTTCCGGCGTTCCTGTACGCCGCACCGCGTGTTGTGACGCTTTCTCCTGCCAATACCGAACTCGCCTTTGCCGCCGGCATTACACCCGTAGGCGTCAGTAGCTACTCAAACTACCCGCCAGCGGCCAAAAATATCGAGGAGGTTTCCACCTGGCAAGGTATGAACCTTGAACGCATTGTGGCGCTTAAACCGGATTTAGTCGTCGCCTGGCGCGGGGGAAATGCTGAGCGGCAGGTGAATCAGCTGACCGCCCTGGGAATTAAGGTCATCTGGGTGGACGCCGTTACCATCGAGCAGGTCGCCGATGCGCTCCGCCAGCTGGCAGCGTGGAGCCCAAAGCCTGAGCAGGCCAAACAGGCGGCGCAAACCATGCTTGATGACTATGCTTTACTAAAATCTCGGTATGCCAACAAACCGAAAAAACGCGTGTTTCTCCAGTTTGGCGCAAATCCTCTGTTTACCAGTGGAAAAGGCTCCATTCAGCACGAAGTTCTTGAGGTATGCGGTGGAGAAAACATCTTTGCCGGCAGTCGGGTCCCCTGGCCACAGGTTAGCCGTGAGCAGGTCCTGGCACGAGCGCCCCAGGCTATTGTTGCAACCGGAGGGCCAGGCGAAACTCTGAAAATTGAACAATACTGGGGAAACCAGCTAAAAATACCCATTATTACACTTAATAGTGACTGGTTCGAACGCGCGAGCCCGCGTATTATCCTCGCCGCAAAACAACTCTGTAATGCGCTTTCACAGATAAATTAGCGCCTGCCCCCACCAGGTCTGTTGTGAGGATTTAAAAATGCTCGTCTATTGGCTGGATATTGTCGGCACCGCGGTATTTGCTATCTCTGGCGTCTTACTGGCCGGAAAATTGCGTATGGACCCGTTTGGCGTCCTGGTCCTCGGGGTGGTTACCGCCGTTGGCGGCGGAACGATCCGCGATATGGCGCTGGATCATGGGCCGGTATTTTGGGTTAAGGATCCCACCGATCTGGTGGTGGCCATGATCACCAGCATGCTGACAATCCTGCTGATACGTCAGCCACGACGTTTACCGAAGTGGATCCTTCCAGTGCTGGATGCCGTTGGCCTGGCGGTGTTCGTGGGGATTGGCGTCAATAAAGCATTTCTCGCCGGGACGGGCCCCCTGGTGGCGATCTGTATGGGAGTGATTACCGGCGTCGGCGGCGGGATCATTCGCGACGTGTTAGCTCGTGAAGTCCCGATGATTCTGCGCACCGAAATCTACGCCACGGCATGTATTATCGGCGGGATCGTGCATGCGACAGCGTTTTATACCTTTAATGTATCGCTGGAAAACGCCAGTATGATGGGGATGATCGTCACCCTGCTGATTAGGCTTGCCGCCATTCGCTGGCATTTGAAATTGCCGACGTTTGCACTGGATGATAACGGGCGCTGATGTGATGATGCAGAACATGTAGGCCGGATAAGGCGTTTACGCCGCCAACCGGCACATTGCCCGGTGGCGCTACGCTTACCGGGCCTACACCATCAGACCATCGGTATTACAGGCAGCAATCAGATGCTGAAAGAAGAACCACACCCGCAGGTGCTTTTCGCATTGGGGTTAGTCACAACGAAGCGGGAACCTTCCAGACCTTCGGTATAGTCAACCGCGCCGCCCACCAGATATTGCAGGCTCATCGGATCAACCACCAGACCCACACCTTGTTTCTCAATGGTCATATCACCATCGTTCACCTGATCATCAAAGGTGAAACCGTACTGGAAACCGCTGCAACCACCGCCGGTGATATACACGCGTAATTTCAGATTCGGGTTATCTTCGTCAGCGATCAGGCTTTTTACTTTATTGGCTGCTGCTTCAGTAAATTGCAGTGGCAGCGCTACGTCATCACTCATATTTTGCTCCAAACGACATTGGCAATTGGGCAAATTATAACCCAATGGTTAAGGCCATTATCTAATACCCTGGTATTTCGTTCAAGTATTCTCGCCAGCGGCGGTACTCTGGCTTTTTGCCGCTTGCTCCGCTTCCTGTTTTGCCAGCGTGCGGGCAAGGATAGTCGAGTATAGCGGCTTTCCACCCATAAATTGGGCTAATAGTGTTGCGCCAAGACAGGTAATAATCATTGGCAAAATGAGCTGATAGTTATCGGTCATCTCCAGCACCAGTACAATACCGGTTAGCGGTGCACGTACCGAAGCCGCCAGCAAAGCCCCCATTCCGGCAATGGCAAAAGTTCCGGCCTCCAGATGATACTGTGGAAAAGAGGCCGCCGCGGCCATACCGAACGCAGTGCCAAGTAATGTGCCCAACGCCAGCATCGGGGCAAAAATCCCACCGGGCGCGCCGGACGAGAAGCACAACAGCGTGGTGATCACCCGGGTAATAAATATAAACAGCAGTAAACCGACGCTAAAATTACCCGCCGCGGCGATAGGAATCAGGTTAAACCCGCCGCCTGCCGCTTCCGGTTTAATTAATCCCAGGATCCCGCACAGGCCACCAATCGCGCCACCCATCAGCACCCATTTTTTAATTTCACCGCCGTGGAAGCGCTGGAACATATCCTGGGTACGCAACACCATGGTGTTGAACAACGGCCCGACACAGCCAAAAATAAGCCCCAGCACAAGATACAGCCACAGCGTATTTACCGGCGCATTAGACAGCTTCCCGACTTCAATAATCGGTGCTTCACCGTTGAACACACGAAACACGATGCTCGACATAATAACGCCGGTAAACACGGCTTTGATCGAGACGAGGTTATAGCGAAACTGCGGGCGCATCTCTTCAATAATGAACAGGATCCCCGCCAGAGGCGCATTAAACGCCGCCGACAAACCCGCAGCCGCACCGGTGGCCAGCAGGGTATGTCGCGCTTCAGCGCTGCGCATGCGGAAAATATCCAGCACCATGCGCCCAATGTTCCCGCCTATCTGTACGGTCGGCCCTTCTCGCCCGAGCACCATACCGGCTCCCAGCGTGCCCATGCCGCCAATAAATTTCACCGGCAGAACGCGCCACCAGCGCACAGGTCGTAGCTCTTCCAGCGCGCCTTCAATCTCAGGGATCCCCGAGCCTCCCGCTTCCGGCGCAAATTTACGAACCAGAAAATAGCCGACCATCGCCAGCAATGCAGAGAGAATAAACGCCAGCGGCCAAAGCAGAATGGCATGGTCCGCAACCTGGGCCAGGGCGCCAATGCGCTGATTTTGCACCCAGGTCACCGCTTTCTCAAATGCCACGCCAACAAGCCCCGTCACGGTACCGACAACGGCGGCCATCAACAGGATCGCCAGCGGCGTTTTATCGCGTTCCAGGAGTCGACGGATTTGATCCCTGCGGCGTAAACGCACAATTTGTTGTGCTTCAAAAGAGGGAGAGTCAGTCTTCATCAGATGATCATTAATTGGTAATACAAATACGGAATCGGCATTCTACTCGCACATTTCACGAAAATCCCCTGCAAATCGCATTGTTTCAAATGCGTAAAACTTTCATAACCTTCTCTGAATAACTAGAATAGCGGGCATTTACTTTTTCTACGAACCAGGACCCCATCCATGAGTAAGTCTGAAAATCTCTACAGCGCAGCACGCGAACTTATCCCTGGCGGCGTTAACTCCCCCGTTCGCGCCTTTACTGGCGTGGGTGGTACTCCGCTGTTTATCGAAAAAGCGGACGGCGCGTATCTGTACGATGTCGATGGTAAAGCCTATGTCGATTACGTCGGTTCCTGGGGACCGATGGTACTGGGCCATAACCACCCGGCAATTCGCAATGCGGTGATTGAAGCCGCGGAGCGCGGTTTAAGCTTCGGCGCGCCGACCGAGATGGAAGTGAAAATGGCGGAGCTGGTCACTGAACTTGTGCCGACCATGGATATGGTGCGTATGGTGAACTCCGGTACGGAAGCGACGATGAGCGCAATCCGTCTGGCGCGCGGTTTCACCGGTCGCGATAAGATCATCAAATTTGAAGGCTGCTATCACGGTCATGCCGACTGCCTGCTGGTTAAAGCTGGTTCCGGCGCGTTAACGCTGGGTCAGCCAAACTCCCCGGGCGTTCCAGCCGATTTCGCGAAACACACCCTGACCTGCACCTACAACGATCTCTCTTCAGTTCGTGCGGCATTTGAACAGTATCCGCAGGAGATCGCCTGCATTATCGTTGAGCCGGTCGCAGGCAACATGAACTGCATCCCGCCGCTGCCAGAATTCCTGCCGGGCCTGCGTGCCCTGTGTGATGAGTTTGGCGCACTGTTGATCATCGATGAAGTCATGACCGGTTTCCGCGTGGCGCTAGCCGGTGCGCAGGATTATTACGGCGTCGTTCCGGATCTGACCTGCCTTGGCAAAATCATCGGTGGCGGGATGCCCGTTGGCGCATTCGGCGGTCGCCGTGATGTGATGGACGCGCTGGCGCCGACCGGTCCGGTGTATCAGGCGGGTACGCTTTCAGGTAACCCGATTGCGATGGCGGCAGGCTTTGCTTGTCTGAACGAAGTGGCCCAGCCGGGTATTCATGAAACGCTGAATGAACTGACGACGCGTCTGGCGGAAGGTCTGCTGGAAGCCGCCGAAGAGACGAATATTCCGCTGGTGGTTAACCATGTGGGCGGGATGTTCGGGATTTTCTTCACCGATGCAGAAACCGTGACCTGCTATCAGGATGTGATGGCATGCGACGTTGAACGCTTCAAGCGTTTCTTCCACATGATGCTGGATGAAGGGATTTACCTGGCGCCGTCCGCCTTCGAAGCGGGCTTTATGTCCGTCGCGCACAGTGAAGACGATATCAATAACACCATCGACGCCGCGCGCCGGGTGTTTGCGAAATTGTAAAAGATAACGCCCAGAAATAACGTAGGCCGGGTAAGGCGAAGCCGCCACCCGGCTTTTTTATTGCCGGATGGCGACGCAGCCTAAATGGAAGAGATTAACCTCAGCGACTCTGCTTACGTAGCAGATAGATAAAGTACGGCGCGCCAATAAACGTCGACAGTAATCCCGCCGGGATCTGATACGGAAACAGCACCATCCTGCCGCACCAGTCAGCAAAGACCAGCAGCACACCTCCCGCCAGCGCCGAAATCAGCATATGCGGCATCGCGCGACGAAAACCCATCATTCGGGCAATATGCGGAGCCATCAGCCCGACAAAACTCAACGGTCCAATGGTCATGGTTGCTGTCGCCGTCAGTCCCGCAGCCAACAGCAGTAACCCCACGCGTGACGGCGTGATCGCCATACCCACCGCACGCGCCGTATCGCCGCCGAGCGGTAAAATCGTCAGCCAACGACGGCACAGCGGCGTCAGCGCCAGCAGGATAACCATCACAATCCCGGTGCGCAGTACCTGTTCGCCCGTCGCGTTATAAGTTGAGCCGGAGATCCAGGTCAGCACGCCCGCCATACGCGGATCGCCGCTGGCCTGCAGCATCATCAACAACATAGTAAACGCCGTACTGAGCGCCATCCCTGCCAGCAGCATACGGTGCGGCGAAAAACCACCGCGCCCGGCGGCAATCATAATGATAAGCAAGGTGACCGCAGCCCCGAGGCTCCCTGCGGGCAGCAGCCAGCCAAAGGCATTTCCGGGGACCAGAAACAGCATTAACACCACGCCAAATGCCGCGCCGGAGCTAATGCCCAGAACTTCCGGGCTAGCCATTGGGTTTCCGGTCAGACGCTGAATAATACAGCCCGCTACCGCCAGCATAACCCCGGCAATCAACGCCGCCAGAATACGTGGCCAGCGCCAGGGCATCAGTTCATCCAGCATCGCGCCGCTGGCCCATGTCCAGCCGTGCGCATCGCGGCCAAACGACAGCACCACCACCAGAGTCAGCAGCAAAACCACCCCGCCCGCCAGCGCAAACATCAGTACATTCTGACGCTCTGCGGCGATACGGTTGCTGGCATTCATATCCGGTGCGCTCATACTTCTAAGGCGCGGCAACAACCACAGCAGCAATGGCGCGCCAATCAGCGCCGTCACCGAACCGGTGGAGACTTCCATCCATACGCGGGTCAGCCACAGAATGATTTGGTCAGAGAGCCAGAGGATCAACGCACCAATCAGCGGGGCCAGCATCAGACGCGCCAACAGACGCCGCGCGCCGAGCATTTTCGCCAGCAGCGGTGCAAAGAGGCCAATAAAGCCGATAATCCCAACCGCGTTAACCAGCAAGGCGCTGATGACAATCGCCAGCGATAAGGCCGCCAGGCGCGCCAGCGACAACGCCAGACCGAGGTTACGCGCCACGCCGTCATCCAGTCCCATCAGCGTCATTGGACGCAACAGCAGCAGAGTCAGCATCACGCCGCCCAGCAGCTGTGGCCACAGTCGCTGTACGCCGCTCCAGTCGGTTTGGGTTAGCGTGCCGCTGCTCCATAAAAACATGCTTTGCAGTTGATCGTGATGGAAGATAACCATCAACTGGTTAATCGCCCCGCAGTACAGGCTGACCACCAGTCCGGCAAGGATTAACGTCACCGGAGAAAGACGTTTGCCCCAGGCGACGCCAAACACCAGCGCCCCAACGACACAAGCACCTGCCAGCGCAGCAAATTGCGTGGTGAGCGCACCGGGAATAGCCCACAGCGTCGTGACGGTAATGCCCAACTGCGCACCGGTCGCAACGCCTAGCGTGGTTGGCTCAGCCAGTGGGTTACGCAGCACCTGCTGAAACAATACGCCGACCAGTCCCAGCCCGGCCCCGACCAACAGCGAAATCGCCAGCCTCGGCAGCAGGCTGTAGTGGAAAACCATCTGTTTAATGGCATCGATATCCGGTGACCAGATAGCCTGTTGCCATTGGCTGCGCGGTAGCGCAACGGAGAAGTTAACCCATGTGAGCCAACAGGCGGCAACAAACAGAACCGTCAGCAGGAGAATGGGGAACAGTGCGATACGTTTACTCACGCTTTGCCTCCCAGCGCATTATCCAGAATGCGGGCAAAATGCATGGCCGATAGCGTTGCGCCATAGAACCAGACGGCCGGCACGCGCTGAAAACGTCCACTGCGAACAAAGGGCATCGCCTGCCACAACGGCGTAGACATCAGTGCAGCCATCTCTTTATCGTTGCCGTGATCAAAGCACAATACATCGACATCCTGAAAAGCAGCCAGACGGTCAATACTCACGGCAGTGCTGCCCCAAAAGTTTGTCTCTCCCTGCCAGGCGTTGGGGATCCCATATTCGTCCAGCACGTCCTGAAACAGGCTGTTTGGGCCAAACACCAGCATATGCCGCGAATCAAGCAGGGAGGTGAGAAGCACAGGGCGCGCGCCGCGTTGAATGAAGCGCGGCTTCAGGCTGGCAATAAAATGATCGTACTCAGTCAGATGGCGTTCAGCAGAGTCCTGCAGATTAAACAATTGCGCCATTTCCTGCAGCGATTGTCGCGCAACGATCAGCGGTTTTTTACCGTCGCTGAAGTTAAATCCCCGACCAGGTGCAATACGCGCCAGCTTTTCCGGGGAAGGACCATAGCCTGCCGACCAGAGCAGAAACGAGGGTTTCATTTCGGTCAGCAGTTCGAGATTGGGTTCCGTGCGTAGCCCGACATCAATCACCGAGTCCGGTAGAGGTGGCTCACTGACCCACAGCTTGTAGTTAGGGATATCCGCAATGCCATACGGCGTAATACCCAGCGCCAGCAACAGCTCTACCGGCAGCCATTCCAGCGCCACAATACGCTGCGGATCAATCGCCGCGGCGGACGCCGTATTCATCCGCCACAGCAGCGGCGAGAGCGCCATCGCCGTAAGCAGACGCCGACGGGTAATATGATGTAATTCAATCATTAATAGACAAAACTCACGGGTGCGGCACCGGCCGGATGCGGCAAAATGCCCATCGGGATACCGTAAATCTGTTCCAGAGTTTCACTGCGCATCAGTTCAGCAGGCGTTCCTTGCGCAATCATTTCACCACCGCGCAGCGCAACTAAGTAATCGCAGTAGCGGGCCGCCATGTTGATATCATGCAGCACCGCAATCACCGTTAGCCCACGCTGCTGGCTTAAGCGATGCACCAGCGCCAGCACGTCAACCTGATGAGCGATATCCAGCGCGGAAGTCGGCTCATCAAGCAGCAGACAGCGGCTGTCCTGCGCCACCAGCATGGCAATCCACGCACGCTGGCGTTCTCCGCCGGACAGGCTATCCACCAGGCGGTGCGCCAGCGGTTTTAAGCCGACCAACGAAATAGCTTCTTCTACTTTCTCTCTGTCGGCAACGCCAAAACGTCCCAGCGCCCCGTGCCACGGATAGCGGCCAATCGCCACCAGTTCACGCACCGTCATCCCTTCGGCCTGCGGCAACTGCTGCGGCAGATAGGCGACCTTGCGGGCAAACGCTTTACTGCCCCAGTTCTCCAGCGGCTGTTCGTCGAGCAGGATTTCACCTTCCGACGGCGGCTGATGACGTCCCAGCATTTTCAATAACGTCGATTTTCCGGACCCGTTGTGGCCGATAAGGCCGGTTACTTTCCCTACCGGAAAAGTTAATGAGAGAGGATGCAAAAGCGTGCGGCCAGGCACACGAAAGGAGACATTACGCAACGCGAAAGTGGTGTCGGGATGGGATCTGTTTTCCTGCATAGCAGCCAACTTGTAAAACGGGCACGCAAAGCGTGCCCAAAAAGAAATTAGAAACGGAAGGTTGCGGTTGCAACGACCTGACGTTCTGCGCCCCAGAAGCAGCCATAGGTTTGGAAGCAACTAGAAACGTATTCACGATCCAGCAGGTTGGTAACGTTGACAGCAACACTAGAGCCAGCCATACCAAAACGCGCTAAATCGTATTTCACGACAGCATCCATTACAGCAGCACTTCCCACTTTAAAGGTGTTTGCAGGATCGCCATAGCTTGAACCGATAAAACGTCCACCGGTTCCCAGGGTCAGTCCCGACAGAACGCCTTCGTTAAAGGTATAGTCGCCCCAGAGTGATGCCATATTTTCAGGAACTTGTTCTACGTTGTTCCCTTTGAGATTGGTGTCCTTAGTGTACTCCGCATCAGTGTAAGTATATGAAGCAGTCACATTGATATTGGCATTCAAGGCCGCTTTAGCTTCAAATTCAAAGCCCTGAGAACGTACTTCGCCTGACGGAACTTGCAGATTCGAGTTGGTCGGATCGGTTGTCAGCGTATTCGTCTTCGTCAGATGATATGCCGCAGCCGTAATAACCACAGGCAGATCTTTCGGCACATATTTTACACCCGCTTCATACTGTTCACCCTTGGATGGCGCAAAAGCCATGCGTGGAGTGCTGTAGAGATCGAATGCGTTTGGTTCAAATGACTGGCTATAACTAACGTACGGAGAAATACCATTATCAAACAGGTAGTTTACACCGCCACGCCATGTGAACTGATGATCGTTACGCTCAATATAACCCGCTTGCGGAGTGGTTGAATTCTGACGAATCGTCGTCGCTTGCTGTGACCAGTCATAACGACCACCCAGCGTAAAGACCCACTTATCCCATTCCGCCTGATCCTGGATGTAGATACCGGTTTGTTTGGTTTCGTTCATCTGATAAGGCTCGGTAGAGTCGAAATCAAAATCTTCCAGAGGCTGTGGGTTATAAAGATCCAGAACAGGAGCTGTGCCAAATTTAGCATTGATATCATTACGCATACGCATGAAGTCAACACCTGTCAGCAACGTATGGTCCACCGTTCCTGTCGCGAAATTGCTCTGCAACTGGGTATCAACACTGAAGTTCTGCAAACGTTCATCATCGACAACCGTGCCACGACCAAGATAATGGTCGCGCTGATCGGCCGGAATTGCCTGGCAAGGCGCGTTAAACGCATTTGTTGTACAGATACCCGTACCGTACACGCTCTGCTGCGACGTTTTCATTTCAGCAAAACGTAAATTCTGCCGGACAGTGAAGGTGTCATTAAAGTCGTGTTCAAAGCTGTACCCCACCATTTTCTGATTGCGGGAATAAGTGTTATTTGAAGCACCTTCATTAAAATCAGTCGGCAAACGCTTGCCGTTAGGTAGCGGTTCAACCGTACCTTCCTTCGGCAACCAACCGTAGTAACCCGTCTCGGGTTCATTCTGGAAATAAGAAAGGAATGTAAAGTTAGTCTTGTCGTCAGGACGCCATGAGAAGGACGGAGCAACGGTATAACGCTGTGATTCAGAACCTTGCTGCTGCTCATTTGTGGAACGAGCCAGACCGGTTAAACGGTAAGAGAATTCACCGTTATCATCCAATGCATCACTAAAATCAAATCCTGTCTGGAACAGATTATTTGTTCCCATTTTAAACTGAACTTCTTTTAGCGGCTCGGTGGTTGGACGTTTGCTGACCATCGAAATAATACCGCCAGGGTTACTCTTACCGTACAACACGGAAGTTGGCCCACGCATCAACTCTACACGCTCCAGCATGTAAGGATCGATAACCGCGTCGTTATAGAAGTTCCCTTGTAGCTTCAGACCATCCAGATAGTTGTTCTGGCTTAAACCGACAGAGGTAAAACCACGGATGCTGACAAAATCGTATGTATTTGAAGCACCACGGTTACTGACCACAACCCCTGGGGTATAACCCAGCGCTTCCTTGACGGAACGAGACTGATGGATCTGCATCTCTTCGTTTGTCACTACCGAAACAGACTGTGGCGTCTTTTCGATCGGCGTGTCGGTTTTGGTAGCGGTGGCGGAACGCTTCGCGGCAATTGTCGGCGAAGGCCCCCATGCGCTTTCTTGTGCGGCAGGTGCAGCAGTTACGGTGATGGTTTCTTCTTTCGGGTCAACCGCCGCCTGTGCATAGACAGACATGCCGCTAACCGCTGTGGCTACCACTACTGCGATTTTACGCAGCGATGAACTTGGCTGAGCAGTTTTAAGACGCGCCATTGGTATTTCTCTGATGAAAGTGAATGATAACGTAAACGAGAATTATTATTATAACGGCAGCATAATATTCGAAACTCTGGCGAGATAGCAAGCAATACGCGTCCCTACTAAAACTGAGGGGTTAAGAAATAACCAGATGAAAAGAAAGGGTTAATAAATTAGGCTGGAATGTTATTCGGCCCTGAGAATGGACCAAAGAAGAAAAACCCGCCGAAGCGGGTTTTGAGCAATATCAGTTACTGCCGAACATATCCTTTATCCAGCCAGCGACACCGTCGCTATCTTTCTTTTCCTGCTGCGCCGGTTGTTGCTGCTGCTGTTGAGGCTGCTGCTGCGGCGTTGACTGATCGAACGGATTCCCGGTCGGCTGTTGCATCATTTCACCCTGCTGACACAGCGAATCAGGATCGGTAGTCCATACCGGAAGCGTACGCATCCCCCCACTACAAACGAAGTTACCGTCGTAGTCCACGCCCATATCCACCACATCTTCCGGCGGCGTCAGCACCAGCGGTGTTGGCGTCTGGTTGGCCAGATAACGCTGATAAATCGACATCGCACCGCTGGCACCGTACAGCTTGGTTGGCTGGTTGTTATCACGACCCACCCAGGTGATGGTTACCTGGCTGCCGTCGATCCCGGCAAACCAGGTATCCACGTTGTTGTTAGTGGTCCCGGTTTTCCCTGCCAGATGAAGCCCAGGATATTTCGCGCCAAGCTGGCGGCCCGTACCACGCTGAACCACCTGTTGCATGGTCCACAGCGTCATATACGCCGCCTGCGCCGGAACGGCACGCTCGGCCTGCGGGAAGCTCTGATACAGCACCGTCCCATCTTCGGCAATCACCGAACGCAGCGCCGACAGCTGCGCGCGGTTCCCGCCGCTGGCGATAGTCTGGAACGCCTGCGCCACTTCGATCGGCGTCAGGTTCAACGCCCCCAGCAGCATGGCCGGAACCGGGTTAAGCTGATCTTTCGGCGCGCCCAGCTTCAGCCAGGTATCGGTGACGGCAGGCAGGCCCAGCGCCATCCCCAGATTTACCGTTGGCACGTTCATTGAGCGCGTTAACGCATCCACCAGCATCACTTTTCCGCTTTCGCTATAGCGACGGTCATCGTTCTGCGGCGACCACACCTGGCCGTTAGGCTGACGCAGCGCAATCGGGGCATCGGCAATCCAGGTATTTAGACGATACAGCTTCGGCTGGCTGAGCGCGGTCAGATAGGTCGCTGGTTTAGCCAAAGAACCAATCGAACGACGTGCCTGCATCGCACGGTTATAACCAGCGAACTGCGGTTCTGCCCCACCAACCATGGCACGCACTTCGCCGCTAAAGCGGTCGACCACCACAATCGCGGTTTCCAGATCGCTTAGCTTACGTTGTTTCTTCAGCACCGGAATACCTTCCACCGCCGCTTTTTCTGCAGCATCCTGCGCCACGGAATCAAAGGTGGTGAAAATCTTCACGCCGGAGAGATCTTTAACTTTATCGCCCAGCTTCGCCTGTAGCTCCTGGCGCACCATCTGCATAAAGGCGGGCTGCGGTGAGATCACCCCACCACGCGGCTGTACGCCTAACGGACGCGCGCTCAGCATGTCATACAGATCCTGGTCGATAATCTGCTGCTGTTGTAGTAAACGCAGCACCAGGTTACGACGCTCCAGTGCCAGCTTCGGGTTACGCCACGGGTTATAGATTGACGCTCCTTTAACCATCCCTACCAGCAGCGCCTGCTGGTCGAGGCTCAGCTCTTCCACCGGACGGCCAAAGTAGTAGAGGCTCGCCAGCGGGAAGCCGCGGATCTCATTGTCACCGCTTTGACCGAGATAGACTTCGTTCATGTACAGCTCAAGAATGCGGTCTTTGCTGTAACGCGCATCCATGATCAGCGCCATATAGGCTTCGTTGGCTTTACGCCAATAGGAACGTTCGCTGGACAGGAACAGGTTTTTCACCAGTTGCTGGGTCAGCGTACTGGCCCCTTGTACCGTGCGCCCCGCCGTCAGGTTCGCCAGCACCGCACGGCCAATGGAATAGAGGCTGATACCGTCATGCTCATAGAAGTGACGATCTTCGGTCGCCAGCAGCGTGTCCACCAGCAGATCCGGGAATCCACTGCGCGGGACAAACAGGCGCTGCTCACCGTTAGGCGAAGAGAGCATGGTAATCAGTCGCGGATCGAGACGGAAGAAACCGAACTGGCGGTTGTTATCCATATTCTCGATGGTATCCAGATGGTCGCCATCAAAGGTCAGACGCGCGCGCACCTGCCCTTCTTTACTGTCCGGAAAATCAAACGGACGACGGATCATCTCGATGCTTTTCGCCTGCACGGTGAATTCGCCAGGGCGCGTCATCTTCGTCACCTGACGATACTGCGTAGCCTCCAGCAGTTTCACCATCTCGTTCTTGCCGATCGGCATTTCTGGCTCAAGGTTAACCATACGGCCATATACTGCCGCAGGAAGCTGCCAGACTTTACCATCTATACGGCTGCGGATTTTTTGGTCCAGATAAACGCCGTAAATGGCGATCAGCACCAAAAAAACAATCGACAGTTTTACCAGCAGCCAGAACCAGCCGCGTTTACCACGAGGCTTACGCCCTTTGCCTTTACCCTTACGCGGCATCGGTTCTTCATCCTCATAGTCATCATCATCATAATCGTCGTCATACTCTTCATCTCTGAGTTGACGACGGCTCACCTTTTGTTTCACCGGACGCGAGGGTTTCCCTTTACGTCCAATTGGCTCGCGGTCATTCCCCGCCATGCTTTTTCTCCGCAACATTCAGGCGCAAGGGCCCGATTCTCTGTTCTTCCGTCAGTTAACAGAAGAAGAAATCTCTCAATTTACTGCCGTGTTTATACCGGATGACGGCTTCGCTTTATCCGGCCTACAGTT
The DNA here is from genome assembly GCF_013784065.1 of Citrobacter sp. RHBSTW-00599. NCBI lineage: Bacteria > Pseudomonadati > Pseudomonadota > Gammaproteobacteria > Enterobacterales > Enterobacteriaceae > Citrobacter > Citrobacter sp. RHBSTW-00599. The sequence continues at coordinate 4,160,735 of NZ_CP056717.1, forward strand.
TCATTACGAATACTTCTTTGTTCGCCGCGTTGGCGCGGTATTCGCCGGATCGTCCGGCCAGACATGTTTGGGATAGCGCCCTTTCATCTCTTTTTGCACCTCACGGTACGATCCCTGCCAGAACGCGCTCAAATCACTCGTTACCTGCAGCGGTCGTTGGGCCGGAGACAGCAGTTCCAGCACCAGCGGCACGCGCCCCTCGGCGATGGTTGGGGTCTTCGCTTCACCAAACATTTCCTGCATCCGAACCGCCAATACCGGAGGGTTATCCTCATGATAGCGAATGGCAATCCGGCTTCCCGTCGGCACAGTGTAATGCGCTGGCAGTTCACTATCCAGACGTTGCAGCATTGACCAATCCAGCAAACCGCGCAACGCCTGACCCACATTTAGCGCTTTTAACGCGCGTAGCGAATGCACACCGCTCATGTGCGGCAGCAGCCAGCTCTCCAGCGTCGCCAGCAGAGAATCCTCATCTACCGCAGGCCAGTTATACTCTGACAACCAGTTTGCCGCACATTGCAGACGCAGGCGAAACTGCTCGGCTTCCGGCGTCCAGTTGAGCACACTTAGCCCTTTATCGCGAATGCCGTTCAACATCGCCAGGTGCAACTCCTCTTCCGAGGGTTTGGCCAGCGCCTGTACTTTTACCGTTAGCTGGCCAATGCGCGACCGACGCAATGCTTTTAACGTTCCCTGAGTTTCATCCCATTCGATGGTGTCAGATTGTTGTAGCAGTTCAGGGCATGCCTGTATCAGCGCTTCGATATCCAGCGGCAGAGCCAGCAGAATACGCGCATCCGGCGAAGCGCTGCCCTGCAGTAGCAGCGGCGCAATTAGCCATTCATGGCGTCCGGAGGCGTCATCGGCATCCAGCATTGCCCCCATGCCATTCGCCAGTTGATAGCGCCCTTCCTGCCCGCGCCGACGCGCGATCCGATCGGCAAACGCCTGCGCCAGTAATGAGGGGAGCAGCGCGCTGTCCGGCTGTCCGCTGCGAACGTTAAGCCGTTTCAGTAATTGTTGACTGCGCTGCTGCCAGGCGGGCTGATTTCGTGAAAACGCTACAGCCAGATCGGTACTGCCACCGCGCGGCGGCTCTTCCAGAATCGCAGCCAGTTTTGCCGCCGTTGCCGCTTCATTGTCATTGTTGGCGCTAACCAGCATAGCCGCTAAACGGGGGTCGTTACCCAACGTCGCCATTTTCCGCCCCGTGGCGCTGAGCCTGTCACCCTCAAGCGCCCCCAGCATCTGCAGCAGCCGCTTTGCCGCCTGCAGGTTGATGGCGGGCGGGGTATCCAGCCAGTTCAGTTGCTCAGGGTCGGTGCATCCCCATTGCAGCAACTCCATCAGCAGTCCGGACAGGTCGCTCTGTAAAATCTCCGGTTCTCCCTGCGCCGCCGCTCTTTCCGCCTGCTCTTTGGCAAGCAAATGTAGGCAGATACCGGGTTCCAGACGGCCCGCGCGTCCCGCTCGCTGGGTCATCGAGGCCTGGCTTATGCGTTGGGTAATTAGTCGCGTCAAACCGGTACGCGCGTCATAGCGCGCCACGCGCTCCTGGGCGCTGTCCACCACCAACCGGATGCCTTCGATCGTTAAGCTGGTTTCGGCAATATTGGTCGCCAGCACCACTTTGCGCTTGCCTTGCGGAGCGGGCAAAATCGCCTGACGCTGCTCGGCAAGCGTCAGCGCGCCGTACAGTGGGCACAACAACACATCGCTGCCCACACGCGTTGCCAGTTGCTCCTGCACGCGCTGGATTTCCCCTACACCCGGTAAAAACAGCAGCAGCGACCCACTTTCATGGCGCAGGAGTTCTGCCGTCGCTACCGCTACCGCTTCAGCAAAACGCAGATGCGCCGCCAACGGCTGATATCGTCGCTCAACGGGAAATGCGCGGCCTTCAGAAACGATCGTCGGCGCATCGGGCAACATCTGCTGCAAACGTCCGTTGTCCAAAGTGGCGGACATGATCAACAGTTTCAGATCGTCACGCAGCCCATGCTGCACATCCAGCAACAGCGCCAGCGCCAGGTCGGCCTGCAAACTCCGTTCGTGAAATTCGTCGAGGATGACCAGTCCAACGCCCGTCAATTCGGGGTCGCGCTGGATCATGCGTGTCAGAACCCCCTCCGTCACCACCTCAAGGCGGGTCTGCGGCCCTACGCAGCTTTGCGCACGCATGCGATACCCCACGGTCTCGCCAGGCTTTTCATTCAGCAATTCCGCCAACCGCTGCGCCACATTGCGTGCTGCCAGACGCCGCGGCTCCAGCAAAATAATCCGTCCCTTGATACCGCGATGTTCAAGGAGTCGCAACGGCAGCCAGGTTGATTTTCCGGCACCGGTCGGCGCCGTCAGCAAAACCTGCGACGAGGCATCAAGGGCGGTAAGTAGTTCAGGCACTACGGCGGCAACGGGCAACGACGTCACAAATGACTCCAGAGGGTTAACATTCTTCGCGCTGCATTGTAGCATCGCGTTAATTCATAACCGAGTATCCATCATGTCTGAGCCAAAAAGGCTGTTCTTTGCGATTGAATTGCCTGGCGAGGTTCGGGAGCAGTTAATCCACTGGCGGGCCGCGCAGTTCCCCCCTGAAGCGGGTCGTCCCGTCGCCGCCGATAATCTGCATCTGACGCTCGCCTTTTTGGGCGACGTCAGCGCTGAGAAGCAGCATGCGTTAACGCAGCTTGCAGGGCGTATTCGCCAGCCGGGTTTTACGCTCAAACTCGACGATGCCGGGCAATGGCTGCGCTCGCGAGTCGTGTGGTTGGGAATGCGTCAGCCGCCGCGCGGGCTGCTGCAGTTGGCGAACATGTTGCGGGCACAAGCCGCACGCAGTGGGTGCCACCAGAGCCCGCAGCCTTTTCACCCGCATATCACGCTGCTGCGTGACGCCGGTCACGCGGTATCTATCCCTCCGCCAGGGTTTGGCTGGTCGTTTCCGGTAACGGAGTTTGGGCTTTATTCCTCCTCATTCATGCGAGGACGCACGCGTTACACGCAGTTGCAACGCTGGACGCTGACTGAATAATCAAAGGAACTGTTCATGCAATTTTCTCCACCTTTACAACCTGCAACGCTCATTCAGCGCTATAAGCGTTTTTTAGCGGATGTGATCACACCGGATGGCACAACGTTAACGCTACACTGCCCCAATACGGGAGCGATGACCGGCTGCGCAACGCCGGGAGATACTGTCTGGTATTCGACATCAGAAAATACTAAACGAAAATATCCACATACCTGGGAATTAACGCAAACCCAATCCGGTGCACTTATTTGTGTTAACACGCTGTGGGCCAATAGATTAACGAAAGAGGCTATTCAGCGTTCGTTAATTTCGGAAGTTTCAGACTACAGCACCTTGAAAAGTGAAGTAAAATACGGCGCCGAAGGGAGCCGCATCGACTTTTTGTTACAGGCGGATTCCCGACCTGACTGCTATATTGAAGTGAAATCAGTCACGTTGGCGGAAAAAGATCAGGGTTATTTTCCCGATGCCATCACTGAACGAGGTCAGAAACATCTTCGGGAATTGATGAGCGTAGCGGCCGAAGGCAAGCGCGCGGTGATATTTTTCGCGGTGTTGCATTCAGCCATTACACGGTTTTCACCCGCGCGCCATATCGATGCAAAATATGCGCAATTATTAGTTGAAGCACAGCTTAAGGGGGTAGAAATTCTGGTTTATAAAGCGGAACTTTCTGCCCATGGTATGACTCTTAAAGAGCCGTTGCCCATTACCTTGTAATGGTGTAAATATTCGGTTAATTAGTATTCTGGGCGCGTGGGCAAATACGCTTTTCCTCACAGGGTTGTCAAGTGTTACGTTTAGATAATTGCTATCCGGAAAAGCATCTGCTATTTATAGCGACCTGATTTTTCCCCCGAACATGGGGATCGATAGTGCGTGTTAAGGAGAAGCAACATGCAAGAAGGGCAAAACCGTAAAACATCGTCCCTGAGTATTCTCGCCATCGCTGGGGTGGAGCCGTACCAGGAGAAACCGGGCGAAGAGTATATGAACGAAGCCCAGCTGTCGCACTTCAGGCGTATTCTTGAGGCATGGCGTAATCAACTTAGGGATGAAGTTGATCGCACCGTATCTCATATGCAAGACGAAGCGGCTAACTTCCCTGATCCGGTGGACCGCGCCGCACAGGAAGAAGAATTCAGCCTTGAGCTGCGTAACCGTGATCGTGAGCGCAAACTGATCAAAAAGATCGAGAAGACGCTGAAGAAAGTAGAAGACGAAGATTTCGGCTACTGCGAATCATGCGGCGTAGAAATTGGTATTCGCCGTCTGGAAGCGCGTCCGACAGCCGATCTGTGCATCGACTGTAAAACGCTGGCAGAAATCCGCGAAAAACAAATGGCAGGTTAATTCCGGTCATTTTTACCACGTTTACTACAGGCGGGAGCTTCTCCCGCCTTATTATTTGTTAGCCCGCAAAATGAGCGATTCACATTATATTGGCCGCTTCGCCCCTTCCCCCTCTGGCGAACTCCATTTTGGTTCACTGATTGCCGCCCTCGGGAGTTACCTGCAGGCCCGTGCTCGTCGCGGAATCTGGCGGGTACGCATTGAAGATATTGACCCCCCTCGTGAAGTTCCCGGTGCTGCAGACACGATTCTGCGTCAGCTGGAACATTACGGACTGCACTGGGATGGCGATATTTTATGGCAATCCCAGCGTCATGACGCCTACCGCGAGGCGCTGGCCTGGCTGCATCAGCAGGAACTGAGCTATTACTGCACCTGTACGCGCGCGCGTATTCAAAGCGTCGGCGGCATTTACGACGGTCATTGCCGTGAGCTACGCCACGGGCCTGAACAGGCGGCGGTCCGCATTAAGCAACGCCATCCGGTGATGCAGTTTACGGACCAACTGCGCGGTGTGATTCTGGCTGATCCGCGTCTTGCGAAGGAAGATTTTATTATTCACCGTCGCGACGGGCTGTTTGCCTATAACCTCGCGGTGGTGGTAGACGACCACTTCCAGGGCGTGACGGAAATTGTGCGCGGTGCCGATCTTATCGAACCGACGGTACGGCAAATTTCGTTGTATCAACAGTTCGGCTGGCAAGCGCCGGACTATATTCATCTGCCGCTGGCGCTCAACGAACAAGGCGCTAAACTTTCAAAACAAAATCATGCACCTGCACTGCCGCAAGGCGATCCACGCCCGGTGATTGTTGCTGCGCTGCGCTTTCTCGGCCAGCACTCCGATATCCCGTGGCAGGAGATGCGCGTGGATCAGATTCTCACGTTTGCCATTGAAAACTGGAGTCTGACAGCGGTGCCAGAATCGGCGATCGTAAATCCGCCATTCTCAAATGCATCATGCTGAGCTATGATTAGCCGCTATTTTTACACAGCAACACTTGTTCTGATTGAAGTTTGACACTACCGAGGTGCACTATTTTTACCCGAGTCGCTAATTTTTGCCGCAAGGTGCTAAGCCGCGAGGAGCGCGAGGCCGAGCTCGCCGTCGCCCGTCCACATATGACGGTAATCCCGCGTGAGCAGCACTCTATCTCCCGCAAAGATATCAGTGAAAATGCCCTGAAGGTAATGTACAGGCTCAATAAGGCCGGATACGAGGCATGGCTGGTTGGCGGAGGCGTACGCGATCTTTTGCTGGGCAAAAAGCCGAAAGATTTTGATGTCACGACTAACGCCACGCCAGATCAGGTGCGAAAACTGTTTCGTAACTGTCGTCTGGTTGGTCGCCGTTTCCGTCTGGCCCATGTCATGTTTGGCCCGGAAATTATCGAAGTGGCAACTTTCCGTGGTCATCATGAAGGCAGCGAGTCCGATCGCACAACCTCACAGCGCGGACAAAACGGTATGCTGCTGCGCGACAACATCTTCGGCTCCATCGAAGAAGATGCCCAGCGTCGCGACTTCACGATTAACAGCCTGTATTACAGCGTGGCCGATTTCACCGTACGTGATTACGTTGGTGGCATGCAGGATCTCGAAGAGGGCATCGTTCGCCTGATCGGTAATCCGGAAACGCGCTACCGCGAAGACCCTGTACGTATGCTGCGGGCCGTGCGCTTTGCCGCCAAGCTCGACATGCGTATCAGCCCGGAAACCGCTGAACCAATCCCGCGTCTGGCAACACTGCTTAACGATATTCCCCCCGCACGCCTGTTTGAAGAAGCGCTCAAACTGTTACAGGCGGGCTATGGGTATGAAACCTATAAAAAACTGCGTGAGTACAGCCTGTTCCAGCCGCTGTTCCCCACCATTACGCGCTATTTCACCGAAGACGGTGACAGCCCAATGGAACGCATCATCGCTCAGGTGCTGAAGAATACCGATAACCGCATCCACAATGATATGCGCGTTAACCCGGCGTTCTTATTCGCCGCCATGTTCTGGTATCCGTTACTGGAAGCTGCGCAGAAAATTGCCCAGGAAAGCGGTCTGGCTTACTACGATGCCTTCGCACTGGCGATGAACGACGTACTGGATGAAGCCTGCCGCTCGCTGGCGATCCCGAAACGTCTGACCTCGCTGACCCGTGATATCTGGCAGTTGCAACTACGCATGTCTCGTCGCCAGGGCAAACGCGCCTGGAAGCTGATGGAGCATCCGAAGTTCCGCGCCGCTTACGATCTGCTGGCCCTGCGTGCCGAAGTGGAAAACAACGCTGAACTGCAGCGTCTGGCGCAGTGGTGGGGAGAATTCCAGGTTTCAGCACCGCCGGAACAAAAAGGCATGCTCAACGAACTCGACGAAGAACCAGAACGCCGTCGTCATCGTCGCCCGCGTAAACGCGCCCCGCGCCGTGAAGGTTCCGCGTGACCATCGCCTATATCGCTCTCGGCAGTAATCTGGCCTCTCCTCTGGAGCAGGTTAATGCTGCCGTAAAAGCGATTGGCGACATTCCCGACAGCCGTATCGTCGCTGTTTCCTCCTTTTACCGCACACCGCCATTAGGCCCACAGGATCAGCCAGATTACCTGAACGCTGCCGTGGCGCTGGAAACCACTCTCGCTCCCGAAGAATTGCTTAATCATACCCAACGTATTGAGCTGCAACAGGGACGCGTACGTAAAGCCGAACGCTGGGGGCCGCGCACTCTGGACCTCGATATTATGCTGTTTGGCGATGAAGTGATTAACACCGAACGTCTGACCGTGCCGCACTACGACATGAAAAACCGTGGTTTTATGCTGTGGCCGCTCGCTGAAATCGCACCTGAGCTTATCTTCCCGGAGGGTATCAGCCTGCATCAGCACCTCACCCATCTTGGTGCAGCAAAACCTGCACACTGGTAAAGTATCCTCTCCCCTTCAGCGTTTACTACTTTAGTGCCAAACGGTTGCTTAAAACAATTGCCCCCCTGAATGTGACTGTTAGAATGCCGATAAATATGACTTTCATCATCAGGAAATGTTATGAAACCCACCACCATTTCACTGCTGCAGAAATGCAAGCAAGAGAAAAAACGCTTCGCGACCATTACCGCCTACGACTACAGCTTCGCTAAGTTATTTGCCGACGAAGGCATTAATGTGATGCTGGTTGGCGACTCGCTGGGCATGACGATTCAGGGGCATGACTCCACCCTACCGGTTACCGTTGAAGATATTGCTTACCACACTCGTGCCGTACGTCGTGGCGCCCCCAACTGTCTGCTGCTCTCCGACCTGCCATTTATGGCTTACGCCACGCCGGAACAAGCATTTGAAAACGCCGCGGTGGTGATGCGGGCGGGCGCTAATATGGTCAAAATTGAAGGCGGCGCCTGGCTGGTGGATACGGTAAAAATGCTCACCGAACGCGCCGTACCGGTTTGCGGTCATCTGGGATTAACACCGCAGTCGGTGAATATTTTCGGCGGCTATAAAATTCAGGGCCGCGGCGACGCCGGGCAGGTATTGCTGGATGACGCGCTGGCCTTAGAAGCCGCTGGCGCTCAGTTGCTGGTGCTGGAGTGCGTGCCGGTTGAGCTGGCGAAGCGCGTCACCGAAGCGCTGTCGATTCCGGTTATCGGTATCGGCGCTGGTAACGTCACCGATGGACAAATCCTCGTCATGCACGATGCCTTTGGCATTACCGGTGGCCACATCCCGAAATTTGCGAAGAATTTCCTCAATGAAGCAGGCGACATGCGCGCCGCAGTGCGGCAGTATATGGCTGAAGTGGAGTCCGGCGTTTATCCGGGCGAAGAACACAGTTTCCACTAATTTTTCAGGCCATATATCGGCCTGAAAAGCGTAGCGCCATCAGGCGGTTCGCTGCATGTTGCCGGATGGCGGCGTAAACGCCTTATCCGGCCTACGGTTCCTCAGGCAACTCAAGGAGTCTTGTCGTGTTAATCATTGAAACCCTGCCGCTGCTGCGCCAGCATATTCGTCGTCTGCGTCAGGAAGGCAAACGCGTCGCTCTGGTTCCCACCATGGGCAACCTGCACGACGGCCATATGAAGCTGGTCGATGAGGCAAAAGCGCGGGCTGATGTGGTGATCGTCAGCATTTTCGTCAACCCGATGCAGTTTGACCGACCGGACGATCTGGTGCGCTATCCACGCACGCTGCAGGAAGATTGTGAAAAGCTGAACAAGCGTAAAGTCGATTATGTTTTTGCGCCAGCCGTTGAGGAAATCTACCCGCAGGGGCTGGAAGGCCAGACGTTCGTTGAAGTTCCCGGTCTCTCCACCATGCTGGAAGGCGCCAGCCGTCCAGGCCATTTCCGTGGCGTTTCCACTATCGTCAGCAAGCTGTTTAACCTGATCCAGCCAGATATCGCCTGCTTTGGCGAGAAAGATTTCCAGCAGCTCGCGCTGATCCGCAAAATGGTGGCGGATCTGGGTTATGACATTGAGATCGTTGGCGTGCCGATTATTCGCGCCAAAGACGGTCTGGCGCTTAGCTCACGTAACGGCTATCTGACCGCAGAGCAGCGAAAAATTGCGCCGGGTCTGCACAAAGTGATGAACGGCATCGCTGAAAAGCTGCTTGCTGGCCATCGTGACCAGGAAGAGATTATTGCCATTGCCGAGCAGGAACTGAATGAAAAAGGCTTCCGTGCCGACGATATTCAGATTCGTGATGCCGACACGCTGCTGGAGCTGACGGAAACCAGTAAACGCGCGGTGATTCTGGCCGCCGCCTGGCTGGGTCAGGCACGTCTGATCGATAATCAAAGCGTTACATTAGCCCAGTAGACAGGGGTTAAAAATCAGGCAATACTGCCTGAGAATTTCTCAAAGCAGGCCAGTAGTGCCTGCTTAGCCAAGGTAAACGACAGGGTATAGAAGTTATGATTCGCACCATGCTGCAAGGCAAGCTCCACCGCGTAAAAGTCACGCAGGCGGACCTGCACTACGAAGGCTCCTGCGCCATCGACCAGGATTTCCTCGATGCCTCTGGTATTCTGGAAAACGAAGCTATTGATATCTGGAACGTGACCAACGGTAAACGTTTCTCAACCTACGCGATTGCGGCTGAACGCGGCTCCAGAATCATCTCGGTGAACGGCGCAGCGGCACACTGTGCTGAAGTCGGCGACATTGTGATTATCGCCAGCTTCGTCACCATGTCTGATGAAGAAGCCCGCACCTGGCGTCCGAAAGTGGCCTACTTTGAAGGCGACAACGAAATGAAGCGCACCGCGAAAGCCATTCCGGTACAGGTTGCCTGACAGCCCTTACCCCTGCGGCTGATTACTTATCAGCCGCGACATCGTCTCCAGCGAATCCGTTCTTAAAATATAAAGTCTTTTCAATAAGAACGGATTATCCCCCGGTTTAACCTTCCCTCTCACCGTGGTGACCGCCATGTGGAATCCCGCGTCGCCTGCCCCTTTTACTGCCGTGGAGTTATAGCCGCCAAACGGATACGAAAGATAAAGAACGTGAGGGTTAAACTGAGACAACGCCCGACGCGAACGGGCGAAATCAAACAGAATATTATGATAGCTGCGACTCAGCAGGATTGGCCGGTGATTCGCATCAACCCGATGTAAAAAATGGGTATGCGACTGGAAGTCGAACACGTCCCTGATCTCATTCAGTTCCGCGATGCTCATAAACTGCAGTGATTTCGGATCCCACTTCTGCGGGTGGCGCTTGATACGTGAGGAGATAATAAACGCCGTTGCCTTCATGCCGTGCTGCTTCAGAATCGGGTAAGCATAACGACTCACCGACTTCAGACCATCATCAAAAGTCAGCACCACCGCCCGCGCCGGGAGATTCATATTGTTGCGAACATAGCCTTCCAGTTGGTACATCGTCAACGTGGTGTAGCCGCGGTCCTGTAGCCAGGCCATCTGGTTGCTGAAGGCGCGTACGGAGGTTGTCGTGGAGGTGTGACGAAAACGGGTATTCTCTTCATCGCGCAGAATATGGTGATAGGTTAATACCGGGATACCGTTGTCTTCCTGCGCATCCAGAGCGCTGATATAGGCCAGTCTGCCGCCAATACGGATCTGGTACCAGGTTTGGTTGAGACGGTCTTTAAGCTTGCTGATAACCGGATAACGCAGATTATCCGCCAGCACGCCAAACGGGGCGCTACCAACATCCGGAGCGTTATAAACCGGCGTATCTTTCCAGGTGATCAGGCTTTGGTTGCTGAGGGGTTTATTGAGATCGCCCAGACCATCGTCGACTTTCTGCCGCCCCTGCACAGGCTCCAGATGCCCCTTATCAATAAACCCGGTACCAAAACCAAAGGTAAATTCGTAATAGTCTGCCGCAATTGGCTCAACGGCGAGGATCTGCCCGGCGCGAATATTTCCTACCGTCACCATCTTGTTGCCAATCTGCGCCCACACGGCGGCCGCTTCGGTGGTTTGCATGTAGCGAGCAGGCAAAGCCGCAGCTATGCGGCCAGAAAACAGGAGCAATAAAACAAGCAGAACGCGCATCACCATATGAGATAACCGAGGCGAGAAACCCCGGCTATTGTAGCAAAAGCGCCATCAATACCAATGATTAATACTCATACAAATCATGCTTCAACACGAAGGGGGGATTTTTCTGTTGTTGATGCCAGAGGCTAGAGACTTCGGGCCCGCCAAGCGCAACGATGCTATCACGAAACGCAGAACTGCTCATCGATTCCCGCGACGAAAGCATTCGCTCAAGCAATGGATAACTGATACCTGAAATCACTTCACACTGGGGATGTTTATGGCTCATTAACGAAGCCACGCGGTAAGGCGCGGCCCCGGCCATATCCGTCAGGAATATCACACCCTCGCCAGAGTCTGTAGCATGCAGGGCATGGCACATCATGCGACTTAGCATATTCGAGCTAAGCCCACGCCAAAAACTCACCGCCTGGCATTGAACCAACGGGCCGTACTTTTTCTCCAGACGATGCAGCATATCCTGTGCCTTATCATCATGACAGGTAATTACCCAACCTAGCATTGCCTACCTCCTTAGCAGGCAAGTAGTTTATCAGGGTGATAAATCCGTAATGGTGATAAGCATCAAAAGTCTTCCTCTCCCGGGTAAGGAGAGGAAGAAAGACTTAGCTGCGCAGGCCGCGTCCGCGCTGAATCAGGTACCAGCACAGCAAATAAAACGCCGCGATAAACACCACCAGCACGCCAAAGGTCGTGACCAGCGGAACATCGTGGATCCCCAGGAAGCCGTAACGGAAACCGCTAATCATGTAGACAATCGGGTTCAGATGGGACAGTCCCTGCCAGAACGGCGGCAGCAACGTTAACGAATAGAAAACGCCGCCCAGATAGGTCAGCGGAGTCAGCACGAAGGTTGGGATCAGGCTGATATCGTCAAAGGTTTTAGCGAAAACCGCGTTCAACAGACCGGCCAGCGAAAACAGCACCGCTGTTAACACCAGCGTAAGCGCCACAAAGACCCAGGAATGCACCTGGAACGGCACGAAGAACAGCGAAATCGCTGTTACCAGGATCCCTACACACAGGCCACGCGCCACGCCGCCGCCAACAAAACCGGCGATGATCACGTGCGTCGGTACCGGAGCGACCAGTAACTCTTCAATGTTGCGTTGAAACTTGGCGCTGAAGAATGACGATGCCACGTTGGCGTACGAGTTGGTAATTACCGCCATCATAATCAGCCCTGGCACGATAAACTGCATGTAGCTAAAACCATGCATTTCGCCGATACGCGAGCCGATCAGGTTACCAAAGATAATAAAATAGAGCGTCATAGTAATGACGGGAGGAACCAGAGTCTGAACCCAGATTCGCATAAAGCGGTGGATCTCTTTCGCCCAGATGCTTTTCAGCGCAACCCAATAAAGCTGCATCATGCGCGATCTCCTTGTTTTTCATGCACCAGAGAAACAAACAGTTCTTCCAGTCGGTTCGCTTTGTTTCGCATACTCAATACCTGAATGCCCTGGGCGCTCAGCTGTGAAAACACGCTGTTGACCCCCTGTTCACGCAGTACTTCCACTTCCAGCGTGGAGGTATCCACCAGCCGGTATTGATAGCCCTCCAGTTTTGGCAGCGGGCTTTTCGGCGCCAGATCGAGAATAAAGGTCTCGGATTTCAGCTTAGAGAGCAGGCTCTTCATCGAGGTGTTTTCCACCAGCTCGCCGTGCTGAATAATGCCGATGTTGCGACACAGCATTTCCGCTTCTTCGAGATAGTGAGTGGTCAGAATAATCGTGGTGCCTTTGTCGTTTAAATCCTTTAAAAAACCCCACATTGAACGACGCAGCTCAATGTCGACCCCCGCAGTCGGTTCATCAAGGATGAGTAATTTAGGCTCGTGCATTAGTGCGCGGGCAATCATCAGACGGCGTTTCATCCCGCCGGAGAGCATGCGCGCGCGCTCGTTACGCTTTTCCCATAAATCGAGCTGCTTTAAATATAGTTCGCTGCGTTTGACCGCCTCTTTATACTCAACGCCGTAATAACCCGCCTGGTTGACTACGATCTGCTGCACGGTTTCAAACGGGTTAAAGTTAAACTCCTGCGGTACCAGACCAAGCTGGCGTTTCGCATTAACGGTATCTTTTTCAAGATCGTATCCGAAGACGCTCACCCGCCCAGAGGTTTTATTCACCAGCGAGCTGATTATCCCGATGGTGGTGGACTTGCCTGCGCCATTCGGTCCCAAAAGCGCATAAAAATCCCCCGCTTCGACTTGCAAATCTATTCCGCGTAACGCCTGAACGCCACCGGGATAGGTTTTTTTAAGTTGTTGAAGTTCCAGAGCAATGGTCATGGTTTTTTACTTACCTTACATTCTAATGCTTGATATTTGGTTTTAATAAATCAGGAGTTAACCTATATTAGCGCAACGCAATTCAATTGGTTACAGCCTCCATGAAAGACATAGATACACTCATCAGCAACAACGCGCTATGGTCAAAGATGCTGGTAGAAGAGGATCCCGGATTTTTTGAAACGCTGACTCACGCACAAAATCCGCGCTTTTTATGGATTGGATGTTCCGACAGTCGCGTTCCCGCAGAACGTTTAACCGGTCTTGAGCCGGGTGAATTATTTGTTCACCGTAATGTTGCCAATCTGGTTATTCACACCGACCTGAACTGTCTCTCAGTGGTTCAGTATGCGGTGGATGTGCTGGAAGTGGAACATATTATTATTTGCGGCCACTATGGATGTGGTGGCGTACAGGCAGCTATTGAAAATAAAGAACAGGGGCTGATTGATAACTGGTTACTGCATATTCGCGATATCTGGTTTAAACACAGTTCACTGCTGGGTGAAATGCCGCAGGAACGTCGCATTGACACCCTGTGCGAACTGAATGTAATGGAGCAGGTCTACAACTTGGGCCACTCAACCATCATGCGTTCAGCCTGGAAGCGCGGTCAGAAAGTTACCATTCACGGCTGGGCTTACGGTATTCATGATGGCCTGCTGCGCGATCTGGACGTCACCGCCACCAGTCGCGAGACGCTGGAGCAGCGCTATCGCCAGGGGCTGTCTAACCTCAGCCAGAAACATACCAATCACAAGCAGATACCAACAAGCGGCAGCGACGCTTAAGTCGCTTTTCGGCCTGCGGGGAAGTATCGTGCAGGCCGAATAAGCAAAGCGCCATCAGGCGCTCCCGACATTACTCGTCCAGCAGCACCACTTTGCCAACGTACGGCAGATGGCGATAACGCTGGGCATAGTCAATGCCATAGCCGACAACAAACTCATCTGGGATAGAGAATCCGATAAACTCAACCGGAACATCCACTTCACGACGGGTAGGTTTGTCCAGCAGCGTACAAATAGCCAGGGATTTCGGCTCGCGCAGGCTCAGAATCTCACGCACTTTGGACAACGTGTTACCGGAGTCGATGATGTCTTCGACAATCAGCACGTCCTTGCCACGAATGTCTTCATCCAGGTCTTTCAGGATTTTAACATCGCGCGTGGTGGACATTCCGCTGCCATAGCTGGAAGCAGTCATGAAATCGACTTCGTGGGAGACATGCACTTCACGGCACAGGTCGGCCATAAACATAAATGAGCCGCGTAACAGACCAACCAGCACCATATCGCTGCCGCTGTCCTTGTAACGTTCGTTAATCTGACGTCCCAGTTCAGCAATACGCGCTTTGATCTCCGCTTCCGGGATCATGACTTCAACAGTATGTTTCATATCTCTAACCATATGATTTAAAAACAAATCACTCAATGCTAACTTTTAATAAGCCAGCATCTAAGCGCAAGGCACGCAGTATACCAGCAAAAGCATTCATACGCGGCATCTGTTGATAAAGTTCATAATGTGACGTTTATCACGCGTTTTAGCTCCTATAATTAACTGCTATTAAAGAAATAACACCTGTGATGGTATTTTTTATGGCAAATAACAACGTACGTTCTCAACGGCTTATCGTGACCCTGAGCGCCCTGTTTGCGGCACTTTGTGGACTATATCTCCTGATTGGTGGAGGCTGGCTGGTCGCCATCGGTGGCTCCTGGTATTACCCGATCGCGGGCCTTGCCATGCTCGGTGTGGCTCTCCTGCTGTGGCGCAGTAACCGTTCCGCCCTTTGGCTGTATGCCGCCCTGCTTCTCGCCACCATGATTTGGGGCGTCTGGGAAGTCGGCTTTGATTTCTGGGCGCTGACGCCGCGTAGCGACATCCTGGTCTTCTTTGGTATCTGGCTTATCCTGCCTTTCGTCTGGCATCGCCTGATTATCCCTTCCAGTGGCGCAGTAGCGGCGCTGGTGGTGGCCCTGCTGATTAGCGGCGGTATCCTGACCTGGGCTGGCTTCAACGACCCACAAGAGGTTCACGGCACGCTGAGTGCAGATACCTCTCAGGCCGATGCAATCTCAGCGGTTGCCGACGAGGATTGGCCGGCTTACGGTCGCAATCAGGAAGGTCAACGCTACTCACCGTTAAAACAAATTAACGCTGACAACGTTCATCAGTTGAAAGAAGCCTGGGTATTTCGTACCGGGGATTTAAAACAACCCAACGATCCCGGTGAAATCACCAATGAAGTCACGCCAATAAAAGTGGGGGATACTCTTTATCTGTGTACCGCCCATCAGCGGCTGTTCGCCCTGGATGCGGCCAGCGGGAAAGAGAAGTGGCATTTCGATCCCCAACTCAATACCAATACCAGCTTCCAGCACGTAACCTGTCGCGGCGTTTCTTATCATGAAGCCAGACCGGATACAGCTTCTGCAGAGGTGATGGCCGACTGTCCGCGCCGCATCCTTTTGCCGGTCAATGATGGTCGACTGTTTGCCTTGAATGCCGAGACCGGCAAGCTGTGCGAAACCTTCGCCAATAAAGGTATTTTGAATCTGCAGACCAATATGCCGGATACCTCACCGGGCCTGTACGAACCGACGTCTCCCCCGATAATCACCGATAAAACTATCGTTATTGCCGGGTCGGTAACCGATAACTACTCAACCCGCGAAACATCCGGGGTGATACGTGGTTTTGACGTCAATAACGGCAAGCTTCTGTGGGCGTTTGATCCCGGTGCCAAGGATCCTAATTTCATCCCGTCAGATGAACATACCTTCACCTTTAACTCACCCAACTCTTGGGCGCCTGCGGCCTACGACGCTAAGCTGGATCTGGTGTATCTGCCCATGGGCGTTACCACGCCGGATATCTGGGGCGGTAACCGCACACCGGAACAGGAACGTTACGCCAGCGCCATTCTGGCGTTAAATGCCACGACCGGGAAATTGGCCTGGAGCTATCAGACCGTTCACCACGATCTGTGGGATATGGATTTACCGGCACAGCCAACCCTGGCGGATATCAACGTCAATGGAGAGAAAATCCCGGTCATTTATGCCCCGGCAAAAACCGGTAATATCTTTGTGCTCGACCGCCGTAATGGTGAACTGGTGGTGCCTGCCCCGGAAAAACCGGTGCCGCAAGGTGCAGCCAAAGGTGATTATGTCAGCAAAACCCAGCCGTTCTCCGATCTCAGTTTCCGTCCGCAAAAAGATCTCAGTGGTGCGGATATGTGGGGCGCAACCATGTTTGATCAGTTGGTGTGCCGCGTAATGTTCCACCAGCTGCGCTATGAAGGCATTTTTACCCCGCCTTCAGAGCAAGGCACTCTGGTGTTCCCGGGTAACCTCGGCATGTTCGAATGGGGCGGCATTTCCGTTGATCCCAACCGTCAGGTAGCCATTGCCAACCCGATGGCGCTGCCGTTCGTTTCTAAGCTGATCCCACGCGGTCCCGGCAATCCGATGGAGCCGCCGAAAGATGCCAAAGGTACTGGCACAGAGTCCGGTATTCAGCCGCAGTACGGCGTACCATTCGGCGTAACGCTTAATCCATTCCTTTCACCATTTGGCCTGCCGTGTAAACAGCCAGCATGGGGCTACATTTCCGCCGTAGATCTGAAAACCAATCAAGTGGTATGGAAAAAACGCATTGGCACGCCACAGGACAGCATGCCATTCCCAATGCCGGTTCCGGTGCCGTTCAATATGGGGATGCCGATGCTGGGTGGACCTATCTCCACCGCGGGTAACGTGCTGTTTATAGCCGCGACTGCCGATAACTATCTGCGCGCATACAACATGAGCAACGGTGAAAAACTGTGGCAGGGTCGGCTTCCGGCAGGCGGCCAGGCAACGCCGATGACGTATGAAGTTAACGGTAAGCAATATGTGGTGATATCCGCCGGGGGCCACGGCTCATTTGGCACCAAGATGGGCGATTATATTGTGGCATATGCGTTGCCGGACGACGCGAAGTAAAATGGACAACGCCCGCTAATCAGCGGGCGTTTTTTTATTCAAACTTCAGTGACAGTAACGACGCTTTTGCGGCTTCCTGATACTGAGCCACCAGATCTTTGGTCATATTGAAGGAGACCTGCACCGCTTTTTCGTTTTGCGAGGTAATCAGCAGCATATTGAGAATTTCAGTATCCGGCGCTTGAGAACGGAAAGTAATCAGCCACGCTTTATGTCCATCAACCGTGACAGGTTCCGCCTGCGGCTTGAAATTGGTAAGCATCTTCAGCGTCGCATCCTTTGCCATATCCAACTGAGCGGCAGGCAACGCGTTGCGCCCGGCGGTAATACCTAGAGACGCTTTACCGCGTTCGTCACCGTAAATCACCTGAGGACGGTTTTCAGAAGGGTATTTGATTTTTGCCATTTCGTCCGGCATTGGCGTGAGCGTCTGCGGAATTTCGAGACTTAAATTCAGTTTTGAAATCTGTTGGCGTTCCATCTTCATCGCAGCCTGTGCCGAAACCGCCAGAAGCATAATAAAAGATGCCGTCAGTACTTTTCGCAAAAGGGTCATGAATACCTCGTGATGAGTGAGTAACCTCATCAGTATATGAATGCCTTTACTCGACGATAGAGTAATAATCCGTTTTTGAAATAAACATTTAGCGCATAGCGCCACCGCTATCCGCCGCTGTTTATACGGTAAAACCGAGCATCATCCCGGTATCCTCATGCTCTAACAAATGGCAGTGCGCCATATAGGCATGTTCCTTTGGCGCGTCGTGGTCAAATTTCACCAGCACCTCGCTCACGCCGCCCTCAACCCGCACCGTATCTTTCCATCCCGCGCGGTGCGCAGCAGGTGCTTTGCCATTTTCAGACAGAATACGGAACTGCGTGCCGTGAATGTGGAACGGATGCAGCATCATGTCGCCCTGACCGGAAATCACCCAGCGTTCGTGTTGACCTTTCGCCGCGGCAAACATCGGTTTATTCATATCAAACGCCTGACCATTAATCCGGTTGGCATTATGGAAATCGAATGTTCCATGCTTCATGTTGCCCATGTCACCATGCTGCATATTCCCCATCTCACCGTGGTTCATATTGCCATGCTTCATGCTCCCGTGGCCCATATTGTCATTATTCATATGGCCCATCATCTTGCCATGATCCATACCCGCCATAGCCTGAGCGCCGTACTTCTTCATCAACATTTGCATGCCCATCATGTCGAGCATTGGGTCCATCGATAATTGCAGTTTGCGCACCGTCAGCCCCTCAAGCGATGGCAGCGCCGGCATGGATGTCAGCGTACCCGGTAACGTGCCGGAAGCGGTAATCAGCAGCGGCTGAACGCGCATCACCGGATGCGGCTTATCAAATGGCGCAATCGCCATGCCCATCTGACCCACAGGCAGAGTGACCAGATCAAACGCTTTACCGTCGCTCACATCCACCAGCACTTCAAAGCGTTCGCCCATCAGCATAGGAAGTTCGGTTACTTTTACTGGCTCCGCCAACAGTCCGCCGTCGCTGGCAATAACGTACAAAGGACGATTGTCGCTGGCCGCGATATTCAGTGAGCGTGCGTTACAACCATTTAGCAGACGCAGACGCAGCCAACCGCGCGGTGCAGCATGCTGAGGATAAATCGCCCCATTGGTCAGCAGCGTATCGCCAAACCAACCGACGGCAGCGGTCATGATGTCCAGTTGATAGTTAACCTGACCATCAGCAGAGAACTGTTTATCCTGAATAATCACCGGCACATCATCAATGCCCCACTGCTTAGGCAGCAGCAGCTTGCGAATCTCTTCATCTTCAATCAGCACCAGTCCGGCCAGGCCCATCGCCACCTGATGACCAGTCTTCCCATGCTGATGCGGGTGGAACCAGCAGGTTGCCGCGCGCTGATCCGGTGTGAAGGTCACAGAACGTTTCCCACCCGCCGGAATAATACCTTGCGGGCCACCGTCGACTTCACCGGGGATTTCCAGCCCGTGCCAGTGCAACGTCGTCTCTTCGGCAAGCTGGTTATGGATATCCACCGTCACCGATTGCCCTTTACTCAGCTTGACCGCCGGCCCGAGCAAACTGCCGTTATATCCCCAGGTCGTGGCTGTTTTACCGGCAAAACTCGACTGTCCGGCTTGCACGATCAGCTGCATACGGTTAGAGGCATCTGCGGTTAACAGGTCTGGAATGGGTAATGCGGGACGGTCTGCAGCAAATACGCTCCGGCTCCACAGAGGTAACGCTGACGCGACGCCCAGCGCCACGGAGTACTTTAAAAAGTCACGACGTTGCATAATCACTTCCTTATATTCAGCAGCTTAAGCAGGCTATCTTTTAAGCATAAGCCCTCCCCTTACGGGAAGGTCAAGTAAACGGCTAATAATAAAGGTCGTCGCTTCGCTCGCAGTGTGCTAACGTTTAAATTCCGTGATGCAGTGGTAGAAGCAATGAAGACGTTTTTCAGAACCGTTTTGTTCGGCAGCCTGATGGCCGTATGCGCAAACAGCTACGCGCTTAGTGAGTCCGAAGCCGAAGATATGGCCGATTTAACGGCAGTTTTTGTTTTTCTGAAAAATGACTGTGGATACCAGAATTTGCCAAATGGGCAGATTCGTCGCGCACTGGTCTTTTTTGCCCAGCAAAACCAGTGGGACCTGAGTAATTACGACACCTTCAATATGAAAGCGTTGGGTGAAGACAGCTACCGCGACCTCAGCGGTATAGGCATCCCAACGGCCAAGAAATGCAAAGCGCTGGCACGTGACTCCCTGAGCCTGTTGGCTTACGTTAAATAATCTCTGGCACGACCACGGTTGATATTACCGTTACTCTGGATGAACCAGCGTGAGGGCAACGGATTGCGCTTTTAATTCAGCCTGCGCGTTTGGCGCTAGATTCACATCGGTAACAACATCGGTAAAGCGGCTGAGCGGCGCGACGTTAAATAACGAATGCGCGCCGTACTTACTGCTATCCGCCAGTAATACCTTGCGTTGAGCATTAGCAATAATTTCCTGCTTTAATCCCGCTTTGTCTTCCGTGGGCGTGGTTACGCCCTTTTCCATACTCCAGGTGTTACAGCTCATAAAAGCGATATCAGGATAGACGCTGCGCAACATTTTCCGGCCAAACTCACCAATACAGGACTGGCTACTGTCATCGATGCGCCCACCGACGATCGTCACCTC
The DNA here is from genome assembly GCF_013784065.1 of Citrobacter sp. RHBSTW-00599. NCBI lineage: Bacteria > Pseudomonadati > Pseudomonadota > Gammaproteobacteria > Enterobacterales > Enterobacteriaceae > Citrobacter > Citrobacter sp. RHBSTW-00599. Next base: position 4,181,117 of record NZ_CP056717.1, read on the forward strand.
TATCTGGCGAAATTCTGACAAAAACAGGGCAATGTGTAGATCAACGGTAATGACGCGCAGCGGCAAATGCGTCAAACATTTTGCTAGTTCCAGCATCGTGGTACCGGCGTCAAGCACCACGGCATCGCCCGCGCGCACCATTGAGGCGGCAAAACGCGCAATCGCCCGTTTCTCAGCACGCGAACGCAGTTGCTTTTCGTTCGTGGTCGGCTGCGCCGCTTCAAAGCGTCGTAACGCAACACCGCCGTGGCTACGGCTGATCACACCCTGTTCATCCAGCTTAATGAGATCGCGTCTGATCGTCGCTGGTGAAGCGTCAACCGCATCAACCAATTGTTCCACGGTAACCAGCGTATGATTTTTCAAATACGCCACTATCTTATCCAGACGGTGTTGCCCTTTCATAACAGTAAATTACGCCAGTTGCATTGCCAGTTTGATCGATACGGCCATGCTCTCAGATTTTGCTTTTCCCGTCCAGGCGATATCAAATGCCGTACCATGATCGGCAGAAGTACGAATGAACGGCAAACCTGCTGTGATATTTACGCCATCATAAAAACCGAGCAACTTCAGTGGGATATGTCCCTGGTCGTGGTACATCGCCACGACCATGTCATACTGGCCTTCATAAGCCTGTAAAAACACGGTATCCGGTGGGCACGGACCGTAAACATCCATCCCCTTCGCCTTCGTATTTTCAATCGCAGGCCCGACAATACGGATTTCCTCATCGCCAAACAGGCCATTCTCACCGGCATGTGGGTTCACTCCCGCAACGGCAATACGCGGATGCGCAAAGCCTACGCGCTTCAGGAAGGTATCGGCAATGCCAATCACCGTTTCGACACGTTGCCCATTGAGCGTATCGAGGAATTTGCGCAGAGCGATATGCGTGGAAACATGGATGACTTTCAGTTTGTCTGTGTACAGCACCATTGCGTAATCACGACTTTCCGTCAGCGTTGCCAGCAGTTCTGTATGTCCGGGATAATTGTGTCCACCAAGATGCAATGCTTCTTTGTTCAACGGCGCGGTCGCAATCGCATGTACATCGCCCTTCATTGCCAGTTCCGTCGCGCGTTTCACACAGCGATAGGCCAGATCGCCCGCCTGCGCCTGTACGGTTCCCGGAACAAGTTCATCGGGTTGTGCCAACGGTTCATCAATCACATGAATCGTATCTGGTGTAAATCGGGCATCGGCGACCTGTTCAATAGCGCGAAATGTCACCCCTTCGGCCAACCCCTGGGCCTGCAATCGATGCAGCGTTTTCAGGCACCCAACCACCACTAACGGCGCACCGTTAAGCTCATCCTCGCGTAGCGCTTTAACAATAATTTCCGGACCAATCCCCGCCGGATCTCCCATCGTAATCGCAATTGTTTTAGTTACCACGGTACATCTCCTCAATAAAATACAGCGCATCACAAAGGGTCGTGTCAGAACCGAATCCGCCCGCTTTGGTAATCACAGGCAAGTCATCAATCTCGCTATTCACAAACGTTCCACACGGAATACAGGGGGCAACCTCACTTTGAATGCGATACCCTTCGGCTCCCAACGCACTGGCGACCGCCGTGGCAATATCACCTCCGGTCAGGAACAAGCCGCCGATACGTGCCTGTTCAATAATGTGCAGCGTTATCACTCCGAGACGCTGGCTCAGCAATTCTCCTAGTTGTTGTCGGCTCATTTCCACGTTACGACACAGCGCGTCGATCATATCCCGGTCTTCAGCACGCCGACTGGTGCGCAGGATCGTGTGGTGTTGTTGACTCAACAGCCCACAAGCCTGCTCAATAACGGAGGCCATTTCCTGCTCGAATGCTGACCCTGCCAGGCGTGCGGCATCAACGTCCACCACCTTTGCCCGGTCCTGACACAAGGCCTTTTCCACCTGACGTCGCGTTGCTTCGCTCATTGAGCCCGCCACAACCAACACCGGCAATTCCTGCTTTTCTTGCATAAACGTTCCGGCCGGTAGCGCATTGGCAAGCCCCGCCGCCCCGACCAGTAGTGGCATCTGTTTTTGCTCACAGACCGCCTGAGCAATCAACGCGAGATCTCGTTCCTCTTGCGCATCCACCACCACCATACATTCACCTGCTGTCGCGAATCCGCTCAGCAACGCACTCAAGCTTCCCCGACGCACATCCGCTAGCGACACCTCATGTACCGGGATATCGCTTTGTAACGCGACCAGTTCAGCAATACGTGAAGAGAGAATTGGCGTTTTCGGATCGCTGGCGAATTCCGTCTCCAACAGCGGTACGCCATGAACCAGGCATAATCCATCCCGTGTGGTACGCCCGGCGGCAGGAATCGCCGCCGCAATAACGGCCTGCGTCCGACCAGCTGTGTGCATGGCAGCAGTAACTTCAGCCCCTACGTTGCCACGGAATGTCGAGTCGATTTTTTTGTACACCAGCGGTTTTATTGCTTCTTCACACCATGGCGCTAACGCCTGTTGTACAGCTGCTGCGGCCTGCATTGCAGGCATCGCCCGACTTTCCGTGTTGATGACCAGAACATCGACGCGACGAGAAGGCTTCTGTGCCGATGTAAGCATGACCTCAGTGCGTGCGCCTTTTTTCGCCAACTGTACGCCGGTATCGTTAGACCCCGTAAAATCATCGGCGATAACGATCATTTTCATGCTTTCTTCTCCTGCACCGCCTGACGCGCCTGTTTTTTCGCCACCCACGACGTAAGAATTGGCGTCAGAATAGCGGTGGTAATTACCGACGCAGCAATCAACGGCGCAGCCGCAGCGGCAACCTCTGCCAACGATGGATCGGCTTGTGCTATCGCCAGCGGCGTCGCGACGGCGTTCCCCGCTGTACTGGATGCAGCGGCGCCAGCAATACCACTTCCGCCTACCAGACGATCGGCACGAATGTTAAAGAAGCCGCCAACAAAGGTGGTCAGCACGCCAAGCAGAATGCCTGCCAGACCACCCTGCAGCAGCATTTCCAGATTAATGCCAGCCCCAAGTGCAAACGCAAAGAAAGGAATGAGCAACGGACCGCCTTTGGTCAGGAAGTCACGCATATTGGCATCGAGGTTACCGAGGATCATACCTACCGCCAACGGTACCAGAACTGCCACCAGCGCCATGACAGGAATGTTTGCCATACCCGCAGCACCCAGTGCAATCATGGTAAAGAAAGGTCCGTCATTCAAAGACAGAATGGAAATCGCACCGACATCACGTTCGTTGCCAAATTCCCCAACCAGCGCCGCATAAAGCCCGCCATTGGAGTTACTCATTGCCGCAATAATGGCGACACCGCTCAAGCCAAAGATGCCTTCTGCACCAAACAGGTGTTCAACCCCGAGACCAATCGCGATTGCGACCAGCAATTTCGTCAGCGTAATCGTACCGCCTTGTAACAAAGCCTGTGGTGCCGCCTTTACACTAATTCCCGCCCCCATGCAGAGCAGGAACGCGCCGATCAAAGGAGCCGCACCATTTTTAAATAAAGCCGTGGTGAATCCACCGATCTGCAACGCCTGCGGGGCAAAAGTATTGATAATGGCACCGATAACCAACGGCACTACCATCATGCCGCCGGGTACGCGTTCTATTGCCTTCTTGATGTTCATGGTCTTCCCGCCTGTTGTTGTGTTGTGATTAAATAAAATCATAACGATTATATTCAATCAAAAACAGATCGCAAACGCGGCAGATCACAGTTTTAAAATGATTAATAAAAATCAAATAATCATTTCAATGAAAAAAAGCCGGGTTCGTCTCACCCGGCTTCATTGATATCTGAAATATCTCAGGATTGTTGTACAAACTCGCGGTACGCCGCCACGACCTGAAGAAAGTCCTCTACGCCGCAGAGTGAAAAGCTCTCTTCGTCGTAGTAGCTCATCCCCTCTTCCATTTCATCTCCGGAGAATTCCAGCTGATTGGCGCGCACCATCACCTCTTCACCATCCAGCCAGAGCGTGTATTCATGCCCTGCTCGCTGCCAGGAGCGCTCACTGCCCTTCACCGCATGCGCCGCCTGTTCCACTTCATCAAGTAAGGCCAGGTTTTCTTTCACTTCTTCGTTAAACCAGTGCCCCACCACCTCGTGGCCCATGGACATACGCACTTTTACCAGTCCGGTAATATCGCGCAGAAATTCGTAATCCATAATGTCTTCCTCTGCTCCCGGCAATGCGCCAATACCGCATTGCACCTTGCTGTAATTATCGCAGCAGCGCGGCAGAAAAAAAGCGTAGCGGGTATAAGGAATAGAAATAAAAATGCCCGGAGAAGCAGACTTCTCCGGGCATTGATGCGTTTTTACACAAATCGCGTTAGCGTATTACACCGCGGTCTGGAAAATCACACCATCGGCTTTCTCAGTATACTGAGACAGCTGGTCGAAGTTCAGATAACGGTAAGTATCCACCGCCGTCTTATCAACCTGCGCCACATAGGTCTGATACTCTTCCGCCGTCGGCAGTTTGCCAATCAGCGCCGCAACCGCCGCCAGCTCCGCAGAAGCCAGGTAGACGTTCGCCCCGGTACCTAAACGGTTCGGGAAGTTACGGGTAGAGGTCGAAACCACCGTTGCGCCGTCAGCCACACGCGCCTGGTTACCCATGCACAGCGAACAGCCTGGGATCTCAATACGCGCACCGCTCTTACCAAACACGCTGTAGTAGCCTTCTTCGGTCAGCTGCGCCGCATCCATACGGGTTGGCGGAGCCACCCACAGACGCGTCGGCAACTGGCCTTTGTGTGCATCCAGCAGTTTACCCGCCGCACGGAAGTGGCCGATGTTGGTCATGCAGGAGCCGATGAAGACTTCATCGATCTTCTCGCCCTGCACGTCAGACAGCAGACGCGCGTCGTCCGGATCGTTCGGTGCACACAGGATTGGCTCTTTGATATCCGCCAGATCGATGTCGATCACCGCCGCGTATTCTGCGTCAGCGTCGGCTTCCAGCAATTGCGGATCCGCCAGCCATTTTTCCATCCCCTGCACACGACGCTCCAGCGTACGGCGATCGCCGTAACCTTCAGCGATCATCCACTTCAGCAGAACGATGTTAGAGTTCAGATACTCAACGATCGGCTCTTTGTTCAGTTTGATGGTACAACCGGCAGCGGAACGTTCAGCGGAGGCATCGGTCAGTTCGAACGCCTGCTCCACTTTCAGATCCGGCAGACCTTCGATTTCGAGGATGCGGCCAGAGAAGATGTTTTTCTTACCTTTCTTCTCAACGGTCAGCAGACCCTGTTTGATCGCGTACAGCGGAATGGCGTGTACCAGATCGCGCAGGGTAATCCCCGGCTGCATTTTGCCTTTGAAACGCACCAGAACGGATTCCGGCATATCCAGCGGCATCACGCCGGTCGCAGCAGCAAACGCCACCAGGCCAGAACCCGCCGGGAAGGAGATGCCAATCGGGAAACGAGTATGGGAGTCACCACCGGTGCCGACGGTATCCGGCAACAGCATGCGGTTCAGCCAGGAGTGGATTACGCCATCGCCCGGACGCAGCGACACGCCGCCACGGTTCATGATGAAGTCCGGCAGAGTGTGGTGCGTGGTCACGTCAACCGGCTTTGGATACGCGGCAGTGTGACAGAAGGACTGCATCACCAGGTCAGCAGAGAAGCCCAGGCACGCCAGGTCTTTCAGTTCATCACGGGTCATCGGGCCGGTGGTATCCTGAGAACCCACAGAGGTCATCTTCGGTTCGCAGTACGCGCCCGGACGGATACCTTTCACACCGCAGGCGCGGCCCACCATTTTCTGCGCCAGAGAGAAGCCGCGGCTGCTTTCCGCCACGTCTTTCGCCTGACGGAATACGTCGCTGTGCGGCAGTCCCAGCGCTTCGCGCGCTTTGGTAGTCAGGCCACGACCAATGATCAGCGGAATACGGCCACCAGCGCGCACTTCGTCGATCAGCACATCAGTTTTCAGCTCAAAGCTTGCCAGCAATTCGCCGGTTTCATGGTTACGCACTTCTCCTTTGAACGGGTAAACGTCAATCACGTCGCCCATGTTCATGTTCGAAACGTCCACTTCGATTGGCAGTGCGCCCGCATCTTCCATGGTATTGAAGAAGATCGGTGCAATTTTGCCGCCGAGACACAGACCGCCGCCGCGCTTGTTCGGTACATGAGGGATATCATCGCCCATGAACCACAGTACGGAGTTGGTTGCAGATTTACGCGAAGAGCCGGTACCAACAACGTCACCCACATAAGCCAGCGGGTAGCCTTTTTTCTGCAGTTCTTCAATCTGTTTGATCGGGCCTACCGCGCCCGGCTGGTCCGGTTCGATACCTTCACGGGCGTTTTTCAGCATCGCCAGCGCGTGCAGAGGGATATCCGGGCGAGACCATGCGTCCGGTGCCGGAGAGAGGTCATCGGTGTTGGTTTCACCCGTCACTTTAAACACGGTAACGGTGATTTTTTCAGCCAGAGCAGGACGGTTCAGGAACCATTCGGCATCGGCCCAGGACTGCATTACCTGCTTCGCATATTCGTTGCCCGCTTTGGCTTTTTCTTCTACATCGTAGAAGTTATCGAACATCAGCAGCGTTGAAGAGAGCGCTTTGGCGGCAATCGGCGCCAGTTTTGCGTCGTCAAGCGCGTCGATCAGCGGATGAATGTTGTAACCACCCTGCATGGTGCCCAGCAGTTCAATGGCTTTTTCTGGAGTCACCAGCGGGGAGGTGGTGTCGCCTTTCGCGACGGCAGCGAGAAAACCCGCTTTAACATAAGCGGCTTCATCTACGCCAGGAGGAACGCGGTTGATCAACAGGTCTAACAGGAATTCTTCTTCGCCCACAGGCGGGGTCTTCAGCAGCTCGACAAGTGCGGCCATTTGGGTTGCGTCTAACGGTTTTGGCACAATCCCCTGGGCAGCACGCTCAGCTACGTGCTTACGGTATTCTTCTAGCACGACGATATCTCCTCGCTCTCATTGTCATAATGCGGCGCTTTTGTAGATGGGCGATTCTCTTCACGCTCCTGTGAGACAGTAGTTAGTAGGGTAAATGCCCGGTACCGCGTAAGGCACAATAACAGGATTTTCATTAAGTGTTAATCCGTTTACAAAAAAGCAACATAAAAAATTGGCTGAATCGTTAAGAATGGTGTAGCGACAAGGCGGGGCGTAATTTAGGTTCCCTAAAAACGATGTGAAACGGTTGATTTTCAAGCGCGACATGCTGAATATTCCAGCGATTTTTCAGCCATCAGATATAATTGTGTAATAAATCTTCACACTCTTTTTCCGGACCTGCCGGGTGAATCCCCAATAAAAGTCAAAACTATCTAACACGGGTGAATAATACTCGCGGCAACAGAACGCCTCACGGCACAGCGCTTGTCTCGTTGGAGTCATTTTATGAAGTTGCCCTTTAAGCCACATCTGCTTGTCCTTCTGTGCAGTGCCGGGCTGTTTGCCGCCTCTGGCGTGATGTTCGTTAAAAGTCGCGCAACGGAGCCAGCAGCTCCAGCCCCCGTCGCACAGCAACCGTCCGCACCGGCTCCAGCTCCCGTAGCGGCCCCTGCCCCGGCCGATCAACCAGCGCCCACCGCAGCCCCTACGTACACATCGGCACAAATCGATCAGTGGGTTGCGCCAATCGCGCTCTATCCGGATTCACTGCTGTCGCAAATTTTGATGGCCTCAACCTACCCGGCCAACGTCATCCAGGCCGCGCAGTGGTCAAAAGACAATCCCAAAATGCAGGGTGATGCCGCCATTCAGGCCGTTGCCAGCCAACCCTGGGATCCCAGCGTGAAATCGCTGGTGGCGTTTCCACAGCTGATGTCGCTGATGGGTGAAAATCCGCCGTGGGTACAGAGCCTGGGCGATGCATTCCTTGCGCAGCCGAAAGAGGTTATGGATTCCGTTCAACGCCTGCGTGCGCTGGCGCAACAGACCGGAGCATTGCAATCAACACCGCAGCAGACCGTTACCACCGTGACCAAAGCAGCACCGGCTAAAACCGTCACCAGCGAGTCAACAACCACAACAGCCACGACCGCTGCTTCAGCAAGCCCAACGGTAATCAAAATTGAATCCGCCGACCCGCAGGTAGTTTACGTTCCCACCTATAACCCAAATACGGTTTACGGTACCTGGCCGAACACCGCCTATCCGCCAACCTATCTACCGCCAACGCCCGGCGAGCAGTTTGGCAACAGCTTCGTTAACGGTTTAGGCTTCAGCCTCGGCGTCGCCACAACTTATGCCATTTTCAGCAATATTGACTGGGATGACGACGATGACTGGGATCACCATCATAACGATGACTGGGATAACCATGGCGGCTATAACCGCAACGGTGATAACAACATCAATATCAACGTTGATAACTTCAATAAAATCAGTGGACAGCGTCTGACGGATGCCAACCGTACCTGGCAGCACAACCCGGCCTATCGCGAAGGGGTGCCGTACCCTAATAGCCAGCTCAATAACCGCTTCCACTCCACTAACACGGCTACGGGCCTAAGCTCAACCCAGCAAAGACCGGTCAACCGTGATAGCCAGCGTCAGGCCGCGTTGAGCCAGATGGAAAAATCAACGGGGAAAACCTTCCCCCAGACGGCGCGTACGGGAACGAAAGACGCCCAGCGTCAGGCATCCAGCCAACAACTAAAGCAAATTTCCCAGCGTAATAACTACCGTGGTTACGATACCAAACCGCAAACGGCAAAACGGGCAAACGCTCAGCAACATGAACATCGCCAGGCCGCCACTCAGCGACAAGAGAAACGGGTCACGCAACCAGCGCAGCAACGCAACGTGCAGCAGCGCAATCTTCAACAACGGACCAGCCAACCGCGGGCCAATGCGCTGAGCGGCAACGACAGTCGCTCCGCCAGTTGGCAGGCGCAGCAGCAGCGAGGGGCTCAAAGCAGGCAGGTCGCCCGCAACCAGCCATCTCGCCAGCTATCCGGCGACCGTGCTGAACACCGTGAATTCCGTCATCGTTAAGGGAAGCGACATGAAAAATAAACTACTCAGTGGAATGGTGTTATTCATGGTTTCGACCACCGCGATGGCACAGCAATCCTTCAGCACACCAGACCAGGCGACCGATGCCCTGGCAACCGCGATAAGCGAGCAGAATGAAAGCGCGATGAACAACCTGCTCGGGGAAAACTGGCGCGAGTTTCTGCCACCGGAAGGCGTCGATCCTGATGCGGTTGATCGCTTCCTGCGCGACTGGAAGGTCCGCCATAATACCGTCATCGACGGCAATACCGCGCACCTGGTGGTCGGGGACAGCGACTGGCAACTGCCGATCCCGGTTGTTAAAAGCGCTTCCGGCTGGCAATTTGATATCAAGGAAGCGGCTGAAGAGATCCTGACCCGTGAGATTGGGCGCAACGAACTTGCGGCTATTGAAGCATTACACGCCTATGTAGATGCTCAGCAAAGCTACTTTGCGATGAACCAAAAATACGCGCAAAAGATTGTCAGTTCTGAAGGGAAAAAAGATGGTCTGTACTGGCCTGTTTCGCCCGGCGAAGCGCCAAGCCCGCTTGGCCCGGCCTTTAGTCCGCAGGAGCCTGGCACGGGCTATCACGGCTATCGTTTCCGTATCCTTCCCGATAAAACCAGCGGCTTTGCGATGGTTGCCTGGCCCGTCAGCTACGATCACACTGGTGTTATGAGTTTTATGATTAACGGTGATGATAAAGTCTACCAGGCCGATCTCGGCGTTGATTCACAACAGAAAGCCCAGGCGTTAACCGCATATCATCTGGATAAAAACTGGCAGCCCGTAGCGCCCTGAATGCCAGTCAAATAGTGAGTTGACCGGGGAAGCGAAGCCCCTCCGGCCAACTCACGAGAGATTACAGGATGTTAGCGACGGATTTCGCCAGCTGCGCTTCCAGAACCGGTTTCGCTTCCTCGAACTTCAGGTTCACTTTGTTGGCATTAGACACGACGCGGGTCTGGTATTTTGCGCGATCGCCCTGCGCGCTGCTGGTTTGCAGCTTGATACCGGACGTGCCCTGGCGCAGTGCGGCAACGTTATCCGTTGTCACTTTCGCTTTGCTGCGCTCAGAGATTTGCAGGTCAGTGACCATGGTGTAGTTCACGTCTTCTACCATGGCATCCGCGGCCATACCGATCAGCCCCGCCGCCAGGCCAACGCCCAGCGCCGCGCCGGAGGAGTTGCTGTTATAGGCAGTGATCCCCGCCCCCAACGCAGCACCCACCGCTGCCCCTTCATAGCCGGTCTTCAGGAAGCCCTGAGCTTCACGCAGATCCATTTTGTCCGCTTTCAGTACGTTCGCCTGCACCCAGTAGTAAGCGCTGTCTGGTGAACTGGTCACTTTATAGCCCTTCGCAGACAGGTCGTTTGCCAGCAGGGTTTGCAGGTTGCTCATGTCTTTATCAGAAGTGTTTTTTACTTGAATGTAGACGGTCTTCTCGCTGGAAGGCTCCAGCCAGATGGTTTCACTCATCTGCGTTTTCACTTCGAGGTTACGTTTTTTAACGGCGGTGGTCATCGCGCCACAACCAGTCAGCGTCATTGTCGCGACAACCATGCCAACAACCGCGATTTTTTTTAAAGACATGTTATTTCCTTTTTTCGTGTAATAGAGAATCCAGAGCCTCTTAACCGCGCGGCCAGTAGCCACACAATGGCGAAAAAAGTATCGGCAGTTGCGCAATTTTTTTTAGTGGAAATATCAATAAGATGACTACCAGAACTGGTAGCTTTCAGGCAAATAAATATCCTCCGGCATAGCCGGAGGTTTTTCGGATGCGCCTATAAGGCTCTGTTACCAGCCGCGCCCTAACAGGCGCATACGATCTGACATTTGCATCAGACTTCGTTACTTACGGCCCGTAAACGGGCTACCCGCATAAGGGATCGATAACTGCTCACCCATTTTATCTTCTGCAAGCTGGTGCTTTATGTATTCCTGTATCTTCACCGTGTTCTTACCCACCGTATCTACGTAGTATCCCCGGCACCAGAACTCTCTATTCCTGTACTTGAATTTCATATCCCCAAACTGTTCATACAGCATCAGACTGCTTTTCCCTTTCAGATACCCCATAAAGCCGGATACGCTCATTTTGGGTGGGATTTCCACAAGCATATGAATATGATCTACACAGCATTCCGCTTCCAGGATCCGCACGTTTTTCCACTCACACTGCTTTCTTAAGATGCTGCCTATCGCCCTGCGTTTCTCACCGTAGAATGCTTGTCTTCGGTATTTGGGCGCAAAAACTATGTGATATTTACAGTTCCATCGGGTGTGCGCTAAGCTCTTTTCGTCCCCCATTGGGACCCCCTTTTGATTTCTTGTTAAACATTTGCAGTTGCCAGACCGCAATGTGTTTTAACAAATCAAAAGGGGTTTTAATAACTGGCCCAAAGCTGAAAGCTTTCCGGAACCCCCAGCCTAGCTGGGGGTTTTCTGTGCACAAAAAAACGCCTCCGAAGAGGCGTTTTCACAAAAGCGGGAAGATTACTTTTTCTTCGCTTTCGGGTTTGGCAGGTCGGTGATGCTACCTTCGAACACTTCTGCCGCCAGGCCCACAGACTCGTGCAGAGTCGGGTGCGCGTGGATGGTCAGCGCGATGTCTTCAGCATCACAACCCATTTCGATCGCCAGACCGATTTCACCCAGCAGCTCGCCGCCGTTGGTACCGACAATCGCACCACCGATAACACGGTGAGATTCTTTGTCGAAAATCAGTTTAGTCATACCGTCTGCGCAGTCGGAAGCGATAGCACGACCAGAAGCAGCCCACGGGAAGGTGGCGGTCTCAAAGCTGATGCCTTTCTCTTTCGCTTCTTTCTCAGTCAGGCCAACCCATGCAACTTCTGGTTCAGTGTATGCGATGGATGGGATAACTTTCGGATCGAAGTAGTGTTTCTTACCGGCGATAACTTCAGCGGCAACGTGACCTTCGTGAACACCTTTGTGCGCCAGCATCGGCTGACCGACGATATCGCCGATAGCAAAGATGTGCGGCACGTTGGTGCGCAGCTGTTTGTCAACGCGGATGAAGCCACGGTCATCAACTTCCACGCCAGCTTTGCCCGCGTCGAGGTTTTTGCCGTTCGGTACACGACCGATAGCCACCAGCACTGCATCGTAACGCTGAGCTTCAGCAGGCGCTTTTTTGCCTTCCATGGAAACGTAGATACCGTCTTCTTTCGCTTCAACGGCAGTTACTTTGGTTTCCAGCATCATGTTGAATTTCTTGCTGATGCGTTTGGTAAAGACTTTAACCACGTCTTTGTCGGCAGCCGGGATAACCTGGTCGAACATTTCAACCACGTCGATCTCTGAACCCAGCGCATGGTAAACGGTACCCATTTCCAGACCGATAATACCGCCGCCCATTACCAGCAGGCGCTTAGGAACAGTTTTCAGTTCCAGTGCATCGGTGGAATCCCACACGCGCGGATCTTCATGCGGAATGAATGGCAGTTCGATCGGACGGGAACCCGCCGCGATGATCGCGTTGTCAAAGTTGATCACGGTTTTGCCGTTTTCACCTTCAACTTCCAGGGTGTTTGCCCCGGTAAATTTACCCAGACCGTTAACCACTTTCACTTTACGGCCTTTGGCCATACCCGCCAGACCGCCGGTCAGTTGAGTGATAACTTTTTCTTTCCAGGTACGAATCTTGTCGATATCGGTTTTCGGCTCGCCAAAAACGATACCGTGTTCAGCCAGCGCTTTGGCTTCTTCGATAACTTTTGCTACGTGCAGCAGCGCTTTAGAAGGGATACAGCCGACGTTCAGACAAACACCACCGAGGGTGCTGTAACGTTCTACGATGACGGTCTCCAGACCTAAATCTGCGCAACGGAAGGCAGCAGAGTAACCTGCAGGGCCTGCCCCAAGTACCACGACCTGAGTTTTGATTTCAGTGCTCATCATGACCTCTTAATTTATACCCGTCGTCCACCGGGTCGTTCTATCCGCCCGTATTTTACAAAATTGTTAACAATTTTGAAACAACAAACGGCAACCGATTTGTCTTTCGCACAATAACCTCACTGACTTCATGAGATTACCAGAAAAAAGCCGGCCGTCGGGCCGGCTTTTTCGCTTACATCACCAGGCGGCGAATGTCAGACAGCATGTTGTTGATGATGGTGATAAAGCGCGCACCATCAGCACCGTCGATTACGCGGTGGTCGAAGGAGAGCGAAATCGGCATCATCAGACGCGGCATAAACTCTTTACCGTTCCACACTGGCTCCATAGAGGACTTGGAGACACCGAGGATAGCCACTTCCGGCGCGTTCACAATCGGCGCGAAGTGGGTCGTACCCAGGCCACCGATGCTGGAGATGGTGAAGCAACCGCCCTGCATTTCGCCAGCGGTCAGCTTGCCATCACGCGCTTTCTTGGAGATGGTGGTCAGTTCACGAGACAGCTCGGTAATGCTCTTCTTGTTCACGTCTTTGAAGACCGGAACAACCAGACCATTCGGCGTATCTACCGCGACACCGATGTTGATGTATTTTTTCAGGGTCAGACGCTGACCGTCTTCAGACAGAGAGCTGTTGAAGCGCGGCATCTGTTCCAGAGCGGCGGCAACGGCTTTCATGATGAAGACCACTGGCGTGAATTTCACATCCAGTTTACGTTTTTCAGCTTCGGCGTTCTGCTGTTTACGGAACGCTTCCAGATCGGTGATATCGGTCTTGTCGAAGTGAGTAACGTGCGGGATCATCACCCAGTTACGGCTCAGGTTAGCACCAGAGATTTTCTGGATACGGCCCAGTTCCACTTCTTCGATTTCACCAAACTTGCTGAAGTCCACTTTCGGCCAAGGCAGCATGCCCGGAATACCGCCGCCTGCTGCTGCCGGAGCAGCTTCAGCACGCTTGATAGCGTCTTTCACGTAAGCCTGAACGTCTTCACGCAGGATACGACCTTTACGGCCAGAACCTTTCACTTTCGCCAGGTTTACACCGAACTCGCGCGCCAGGCGACGAATCAGCGGCGTTGCATGAACGTAAGCGTCGTTCTCAGCGAACTCAGATTTACCTTCCGCTTTCGCGGCCGGAGCTGCGGCTGGTTTAGCAGCCTGAGCCGGTGCAGCTGCAGAGGCTGGAGCAGCCGCGGCAGCTGGAGCGGCAGCAGGTGCTGCGCCTTCAACTTCGAAGATCATAATCAGAGAACCGGTTTTGACTTTGTCGCCGGTGCTGATTTTGATTTCTTTCACGGTGCCCGCGAACGGTGCCGGAACTTCCATCGACGCTTTATCGCCTTCAACGGTAATCAGTGACTGCTCAGCGGCAATTTTATCGCCCACTTTAACCATCACTTCAGTGACTTCAACTTCGTCACCGCCGATATCCGGAACGTTAACCTCTTTCGAGCCAGAAGCTGCCGGAGCCGCCGCTGCTGCTGCTGGAGCTGCCGCCTGAGCCGGTGCTGCAGCAGGCGCTGCGCCTGCAACTTCGAAGACCATAATCAGAGAACCGGTAGACACTTTGTCGCCCGTGTTGATTTTGATCTCTTTAACGGTGCCCGCGAACGGCGCCGGAACTTCCATCGACGCTTTATCGCCTTCAACGGTGATCAGAGACTGTTCAGCCGCAACGGTGTCGCCCACTTTAACCATAACCTCGGTAACTTCGACTTCGTCACCGCCGATGTCCGGTACGTGTACTTCTTTCGCCGCTGCCGCAGCAGGTGCTGCTGCCGGAGCTGCTTCTTTCTTCTCTTCTGCCGGAGCAGGTGCAGCGGCTGCTGCACCATCGGCGGAATCGAAAATCATGATCAGTTTGCCGGTCTCAGTTTTGTCGCCAACAGAGACTTTGATCTCTTTAACGATACCTGCCTGAGGAGACGGAACTTCCATAGAGGCTTTGTCGCCTTCTACGGTGATCAGCGACTGTTCAGCTTCAACTTTGTCGCCCACTTTGACCAGGATCTCGGTGATTTCAACTTCATCAGCCCCGATGTCCGGTACATTGATTTCGATAGCCATTATTCTTTTACCTCTTACGCCAGACGCGGGTTAACTTTATCTGCATCGATGTTGAATTTGATGATTGCGTCAGCAACCACTTTCTTATCGATTTCGCCACGTTTAGCCAGTTCGCCCAGGGCCGCTACAACCACATAAGAAGCATCAACTTCGAAGTGGTGACGCAGGTTTTCACGGCTGTCAGAGCGACCGAAGCCGTCAGTACCCAGTACGCGATAATCATCAGCCGGTACATAAGTACGAACCTGTTCGGCAAACAGTTTCATATAGTCAGTAGATGCCACTGCCGGAGCGTCGTTCATCACCTGAGCGATGTACGGAACGCGCGGAGTTTCCATCGGGTGCAGCATGTTCCAGCGTTCACAATCCTGGCCATCACGTGCCAGTTCAGTGAAGGAGGTTACGCTGTAAACGTCAGAACCTACACCGTAGTCGTTCGCCAGGATCTGTGCTGCTTCACGCACGTGACGCAGGATAGAACCGGAGCCCAGCAGTTGAACTTTACCTTTCTTACCTTCGAGGGTTTCGAGTTTGTAGATACCTTTACGGATACCTTCCTCGGCACCTGCTGGCATTGCCGGCATGTGGTAGTTTTCGTTCAGCGTGGTGATGTAGTAATAAACGTTCTCTTGTTTCTCACCGTACATACGCTCCAGACCATCGTGCATGATGACCGCAACTTCGTACGCGTAAGACGGATCGTAAGAGATACAGTTCGGGATAGTCAGAGACTGAATATGGCTGTGACCATCTTCGTGCTGCAGACCTTCGCCGTTCAGCGTCGTACGACCAGAAGTTCCCCCTACCAGGAAGCCGCGAGCCTGTTGGTCGCCTGCCTGCCAGCACAGGTCACCGATTCGCTGGAACCCGAACATGGAGTAGTAGATGTAGAACGGAATCATCGGCAGATCGTTGGTGCTGTAGGAGGTCGCAGCAGCCAGCCAGGATGCGCCAGCACCCAGTTCGTTGATGCCTTCCTGCAGGATCTGACCTTTCTCGTCTTCTTTATAGTAAGCAACCTGCTCACGGTCCTGCGGGGTGTACTGCTGACCGTTCGGGCTGTAGATACCGATCTGACGGAACAGACCTTCCATACCGAAAGTACGCGCTTCGTCAGCGATGATCGGAACCAGACGATCTTTAATCGACTTGTTCTTCAGCATTACGTTCAGGGCACGAACGAAAGCGATAGTGGTGGAGATTTCTTTGTTCTGCTCTTCCAGCAGCGCACCGAAGTCTTCCAGAGCAGGCAGTTCCAGCTTCTCGGTGAAGTTCGGCTGACGAGCAGGCAGATAGCCGTGCAGTTTCTGACGCTGAGCGTGCAGATAAGTGTGCTCTTCAGAACCTTCCGGGAAGGTGATGTAAGACAGGTTTTCAACCTGCTCATCGGTCACAGGAACGTTGAAACGGTCGCGGATATAACGCACGCCGTCCATGTTCATTTTCTTAACCTGGTGAGCGATGTTTTTACCTTCGGCGGTGTCACCCATGCCGTAACCTTTGATGGTATGGGCCAGGATTACAGTTGCTTTGCCTTTGGTTTCCTGCGCTTTCTTCAGTGCAGCGTAGACTTTCTTCGGATCGTGACCACCACGATTCAGAGCCCAAATCTGCTCGTCAGTCCAGTCAGCAACCAGGGCTGCGGTTTCCGGGTATTTACCGAAGAAGTGCTCACGTACGTATGCGCCATCTTTGGATTTAAAGGTCTGGTAGTCGCCGTCAACGGTTTCGTTCATCAGTTGGATCAGTTTACCGCTGGTATCTTTACGCAGCAGCTCATCCCAACGACCGCCCCACATGACTTTGATAACGTTCCAGCCAGCGCCCGCGAAGATGCCTTCCAGTTCGTTAACAATCTTGCCGTTACCGGTGACCGGACCGTCAAGACGCTGCAGGTTACAGTTGATAACAAAGACCAGGTTGTCCAGTTTCTCACGGGTCGCGATGGTGATTGCACCCTTAGATTCTGGCTCATCCATTTCGCCGTCGCCCAGGAAGGCGTAAACGGTTTGTTTAGAGGTATCTTTCAGGCCACGGTGTTCCAGATATTTCAGGAATTTAGCCTGGTAGATTGCACCGATTGGGCCCAGACCCATAGATACGGTCGGGAACTGCCAGAATTCCGGCATCAGTTTCGGGTGCGGGTAGGAAGACAGGCCTTTGCCATGTACTTCCTGACGGAAGTTGTTCATCTGCTCTTCAGTCAGACGACCTTCCAGGAATGCGCGAGCGTAGATGCCCGGAGAGATGTGGCCCTGGAAGTAAACCAGATCGCCGCCATCCTGTTCGTTGCGTGCACGGAAGAAGTGGTTGAAGCAAACATCATATACCGTTGCGGAGGACTGGAAGGATGCCATGTGGCCACCCAGCTCGAGGTCCTTTTTAGACGCGCGCAGTACGGTCATGATGGCGTTCCAGCGGATAGCAGAACGAATACGACGTTCCAGCTCCAGATTGCCCGGGTATTCCGGTTCATCTTCAACGGCAATAGTGTTTACATAATTGCTGGCCCCAGCACCTGCCGCTACTTTCACGCCGCCTTTGCGAGCTTCTGAAAGCAGTTGGTCGATCAGATACTGAGCACGCTCAACACCTTCTTCACGGATGACCGATTCGATCGCCTGTAGCCAGTCGCGAGTTTCGATCGGATCCACGTCATTTGGGAAACGTTCTGACATGGGGGTATTCCTTATCTATCTAATACGTTGAGTTATCTGGAACCTGTCCCATTACGTTCTCACCAGAGAGCGTAATAAGACAGGTTCTGCGTTTAGTTGCCGCGCCTTTCGATAGCGCTTGATTTACAACATCTTCTGGTTAACGTTCTGCCAGAAAAATCACTAATTCTTTCGTTGCTCCAGACGGCGTAAGGCGCGTTCACGACGGCTTTCCTCACGGCTCCTGTCCAGCAGAATCTCTTCGATAAACGCCAGGTGACGGTGAGACGCTTCACGCGCTTCTTCAGGCTTCCCGGCGATAATTGCTTCAAAGATGCGGGTACGGTGACTGCTCACCAGCGGCAGCATCTCGCGACGCGCATACAGCAATTCGAAGTTTTGCCGAACGTTCTGGGCCAGCATTGGCTCCATACACCTTAGCAAATGGAGCAGCACCACATTATGTGCCGCTTCGGTGACAGCAATTTGATACTGGAGTACCGCGTCAGATTCGCCGTCAAGATCGCCGGACTGTTGAGCAAGCTCGATCGCATGGTGGAGTTCACGGATACGCGTTTTGTCTTCATCCGTGCTGCGCAGTGCAGCGTAATAGGCTGCAATACCTTCCAGCGCATGGCGCGTCTCAAGCAGGTCAAACTGGGATTCAGGATGGTCGGAGAGCAGCTCTACCAGTGGGTCGCTAAAGCTCTGCCACAGGCTGCTCTGAACAAAAGTGCCACCGCCCTGACGACGAAGCAGTAACCCCTTCGCTTCAAGGCGTTGGATCGCCTCGCGTAAGGAGGGGCGGGAGACGTCGAACTGTTTTGCCAGCTCGCGTTCCGGTGGGAGTTTTTCTCCGGGGCGAAGTGTCCCCTCAAGAATTAAAAACTCCAGCTGCTGCTCAATCACATCGGAGAGTTTTGGTTGGCGGATTTTGCTGTAGGCCATGATTTCCTGTCTTAAGCCATTTGCCCGGAGTCAATTGGTCTTACCAATTTCATGTTCTTGACGCTAAAGTAACAAAGTATTCACCTTCTGTCCATACAGGTTTTGATTGAAATCAGTAAAGTGGGCATATTTTAACAACATTACAGAAATAACGTTTCAAACATGTAACTATGCACAAATGTTAAATTTACCCACCACGGGGTAGTTTTAACGGAATTGAAACGAAAAAATATCTCATCTGAACCGATTCACCTGATTATTTATCGACACATTAGCCACAATTAGTGAATAAAAATTCAAAATGGAAATTTTGTGGTAGATAAACTCGCATTTACAAATGGTTTCTTTTTATTCAACTCGTCATCTTGCCCGCATAAAGCAGGTGCATTCGCGCTCGCATATCATTATTCTGATCAAGACAAAAGCATTGAGGCAACATTTTATCTAAAGCATCTGTAAACAAATAAATACAACAAACGGAATTGCAAACTTACACACGCATTGCTGCGTAGTTCAAAAAATAAGTACTCGAAATATGAAGAGTAAAACCACACACGAGGTTTAATGATGGAAAGTCAACAGCATGGCGATCAGCTCAAGCGCGGTCTTAAGAACCGCCATATACAGCTAATCGCGCTGGGTGGCGCGATTGGTACCGGGTTATTCCTCGGTAGCGCATCCGTTATCCAGTCTGCAGGACCGGGTATTATTCTGGGTTACGCAATTGCCGGCTTTATCGCCTTTTTGATTATGCGTCAGTTAGGTGAAATGGTGGTTGAAGAGCCGGTTGCAGGCTCCTTTAGCCACTTTGCTTATAAATACTGGGGCGGTTTTGCGGGCTTCTCTTCTGGCTGGAACTATTGGGTACTGTACGTCCTGGTTGCCATGGCTGAACTGACTGCCGTAGGTAAATACATCCAGTTCTGGTATCCGGAGATCCCCACCTGGGTTTCTGCTGCAGCCTTCTTCGTGCTGATCAACGCCATCAACCTGACCAACGTGAAAGTGTTTGGGGAAATGGAGTTCTGGTTCGCCATTATTAAAGTCATTGCCGTGGTTGCGATGATTCTGTTCGGCGGCTGGTTGCTGTTTAGCGGCAACGGCGGCCCGCAGGCCAGCGTCAGTAACCTGTGGAGTCAGGGTGGCTTCCTGCCGCACGGCTTCACCGGTCTGGTGATGATGATGGCTATTATTATGTTCTCTTTCGGTGGGCTGGAGCTGGTCGGGATCACCGCAGCAGAAGCCGATAACCCGGAGCAAAGCATTCCCAAAGCAACCAACCAGGTTATCTACCGTATCCTGATTTTCTATGTAGGTTCGCTGGCTGTTCTGCTTTCCCTGATGCCGTGGACGCGCGTCACGGCTGATACCAGCCCGTTTGTCCTTATTTTCCACGAGCTGGGCGACACCTTTGTTGCCAATGCACTGAACATCGTAGTGCTGACCGCTGCCCTTTCTGTGTATAACAGCTGCGTATACTGCAACAGCCGTATGCTGTTCGGTCTGGCACAGCAGGGCAACGCGCCAAAAGCGCTGATGAACGTCGACAAACGCGGCGTACCGGTGAACACCATTCTGGTCTCCGCGCTGGTTACGGCTCTGTGTGTACTGATCAACTATCTGGCCCCGGAATCCGCCTTTGGCCTGCTGATGGCGCTGGTGGTTTCCGCACTGGTGATCAACTGGGCAATGATTAGCCTGGCGCACATGAAGTTCCGCAAAGCCAAACAGCAGCAAGGCGTTACCACCCGTTTCCCGGCGCTGCTCTATCCGCTTGGTAACTGGGTATGTCTGATTTTCATGGCTGCAGTGCTGGTGATTATGCTGATGACGCCGGGCATGGCGATTTCGGTGTACTTAATCCCGGTATGGATAGCCATTCTTGGCATCGGCTATTTGTGCAAACAGAAAACCGCCAAAGTAGCTAAAGCGCATTAATTCTCCCTCCCCCACCTGCATCAGGTGGGGGTTGTTACCTGCCTCACACTTTCCCACTCACGACTGTTTCGTCCATATCACTGGCGTTATCCTGCAACGCAAAAAAACCTCTGCCAGACAATAATTATCTCCATATCTTATTAATGGAGTGCAGTTGATGGAAACCAGTAAGCTCACGGTGAAAGAAAAGATCGGCTATGGAATGGGCGACGCCGGATGCAACATCATCTTTGGCGCCATCATGTTGTTTGTTAACTATTTTTACACAGATATTTTTGGCCTGGCACCGGCCCTGGTCGGCGTGTTACTGCTCTCAGTACGCGTTATAGATGCCGTTACCGACCCTATTATGGGCGCGATGGCCGACCGCACCCGCAGCAAATATGGTCGATTTCGTCCATGGCTTTTGTGGATGGCTTTCCCATACGCATTATTTAGCGTACTCATGTTTACCACCCCTGAGTGGACATATAACAGCAAAGTAATCTATGCGTTCGTCACCTACTTCCTGCTCTCTATCACCTATACGGCGATCAACATCCCTTACTGCTCGCTCGGCAGCGTCATCACTAACGATCCAAAGGAACGTGTCGCCTGCCAGTCATATCGTTTTGTGTTGGTAGGAATTGCAACCCTGCTGCTCTCCCTCACCTTGCTGCCAATGGCGGACTGGTTTGGCGGGGAAGATAAAGCTAAAGGCTATCAGATGGCGATGGCAGTGCTGGCCTTCATCGGCATGTGTATGTTCCTGTTTTGCTTTGCAACCGTCCGTGAGCGCGTACGTCCTGCCGTCCCGACTAACGACGATTTAAAAGCCGACCTGAAAGACGTATGGAAGAACGATCAGTGGGTAAAAATCCTGCTGTTAACCCTATGCAACGTCTGTCCGGGCTTTATTCGCATGGCTGCCACCATGTACTACGTAACCTGGGTTATGCAGCAAAGCACGCAGTTCGCAACGTTGTTTATCAGCCTTGGCGTTGTGGGCATGATGATCGGCAGCATGCTGGCGAAGGTGCTGACAGATCGCTGGTGCAAACTGAAAGTCTTCTTCTGGACCAATATCATCCTGGCGATTTTCTCCGGCGCGTTTTACTTCTTCGATCCTAAAGCCACCATGATGATTATGGTGCTTTACTTCCTGCTCAACATTCTGCATCAGATCCCATCCCCACTGCACTGGTCGCTGATGGCAGATGTCGATGATTACGGCGAGTGGAAAACCGGTAAACGTATCACCGGAATCAGCTTCTCCGGCAACCTGTTCTTCTTGAAACTGGGCCTGGCGATTGCCGGAGCGATGGTTGGTTTCCTGCTCTCCTGGTACGGCTACGACGCAGGGGCGAAAGCGCAAAGCGACTCCGCCATTAACGGTATTATGTTGCTGTTTACCATCATACCGGGTGTAGGCTACCTGATTACCGCAGGCGTAGTTCGTCTGCTGAAAGTTGACCGCGAGTTTATGCAACAAATCCAGACAGATTTAGAAAAGCGCCGCGCCAACTACCGTGAACTGAATGAGTACCACGATATAAAAACGACTGAAAACGTAAGGAAAGCCTAATGAGTCAGTGGCCAAATCCCTTTATTGAACAGCGTGCCGACCCGTTTATTTTACGTGACGGTAGCCACTACTATTTCATTGCTTCAGTGCCCGAATACGATCGTCTGGAGATCCGCCGGGCGGACTCGCTGGAAGGGTTACGCACCGCTATCCCGGTTGTCGTCTGGCGCAAACCAGAAAACGGCCCCATGAGCCAGCTGATCTGGGCACCTGAGATCCATCGTCTGGCAGGCAAGTGGTACATCTATTTTGCCGCCGCCCACACACAGGCGCTCGACAAGCTGGGGATGTTCCAGCACCGTATGTTTGCGCTCGAATGTGCAGACGCCGATCCGCTGACCGGCCAATGGACAGAGAAAGGGCAGATTAAAACGCAGTTTGATACCTTCGCGCTCGATGCCACCACCTTTAACCATCAGGGAAAACAGTGGTATCTGTGGGCGCAGAAATCCCCCGATATCTCCGGAAACTCCAATATCTATCTCGCCGAACTGGAAAATCCATGGACGATTAAAGGCGAGCCGGTAATGCTCAGTCATCCAGAGTATGACTGGGAATGCCGGGGTTTTTGGGTCAACGAAGGCCCGGCCGTCATGGTTCACGGCGATAAGCTGTTTATCAGCTATTCCGCCAGCGCCACCGATGAGAACTACTGTATGGGATTATTGTGGATTGATCTCAATGCCGATCCGCTCAACCCGCAGAACTGGCACAAATCGCCGCGCCCGGTCTTTACCACCAGCTACGAAAACCGCCAATACGGGCCGGGACACAACAGCTTTACGCAAACGCCGGAAGGAGAAGATGTGCTTGTGTACCACGCGAGAAATTACACTGAAATCGAGGGCGATCCGCTATACGATCCAAACCGCCACACTCGTCTGAAGCTGGTGCGCTGGAACGAAAACGGGATGCCAGATTTTGGCATCCCACCTGCTGATACGCTTTGAAAGATTGGCCCGCAAGCACCAAGCGACCGGGCCAATCTTTTTTCCTCGACGGATAAGCGCAACGCCATCCACCAATAATAATGGCTTAAATTAATGTTCCATAAATGGTCAACACGGCAATGACCACCACCACCACAAACGAGGTCTTCTTCGCCATCGAAACCGCGGCTTTTGGCGTTGCGACTTTATCGGTATGTGGTTCACGCGCTAAAGAAAACTGCGCAAGGCGAGTAAGCACCTGATATTGCGAAGTATGCAGATCCGCCAGCGACGCAAACCAGGCAGGCAACGCCTTCTCGCCGTGCCCCAGCAGCGCATAGACGACACCCGCCAGGCGCACCGGGATCCAGTCCAGCACGTGCAGGATCGCATCGATACCTGATTGCAAACGCTGGTGTGGCGTCTGATAGCGCGCCAGCCAGGACTGCCAGGCACGTAGAAAGGCATAACCCACCAGCGTCACCGGTCCCCACGGGCCACCGACAATCAGCCAGAATAACGGCGCCAGATAAAAGCGAAAGTTGTTCCATAACAGCGCGTTCTGCAGTTCACGCAAGAACTCACGCTCATCGCACTCAGGCGGAATCCCATGAATCAAGGTCAGCTCGCTGGCCATCGCTTCACGGGCGTGAGCGTCATCGCGAGCAGCCGCGTTCAGATAGGCATGATAATGAAGACGCGTCTTGCCAGCGCCGATGCACAGCAAACCAATTAAGATCCACGCCACCAGCAAAGGCACGTTAAACAACAGGCCTTGAAGTGCGCGCAGCAGCAGGAACGTCACCCCCATCGCAATAAGGGCCATGCCTACCGTACGCATCATCGAAAAATGCTTCACCCGGCGGAAAAAAGCTTCAACCCGGTGATCAAGCTGCCAGTGCTCACCCAGCTTAAACAGGCGTTCAACAATCAACACCAGTAATGTTGTAAACAGCGTCATGTCATCTCCTTGTGCGACGAGGGGGTGACCAGGGCGCGAAACCTTGCCCAGTCAAAAGAGGGCCCGGGATCGGTCTTACGCTCGGGCGCAATATTGCAATGTCCTGTCATGTTGTTGGCAATGGCCGGATAACGCGTAATCAGGGCATTCGTCACGGCTGCCAGTTGCTGATACTGCGCATCGGTATAAGCCAGCGTATCCGTCCCTTCCAGCTCAATACCAATTGAGAAATCATTACAGCGTTCGCGGCCTTGATAGTTCGACACGCCAGCATGCCAGGCGCGTTTATCAAAGGGGACATACTGCACGATTTCACCGTCACGGCGAATTAAACAATGTGCCGAAACGCGCAAATGGGCGATCCCGGCAAAATAAGGATGGGCATTGGGATCAATCGTGCCCGTAAACAGCGCATCGATCCACGGGCCGCCAAACTCGCCAGGCGGCAGGCTGATATTATGCACCACCAGCAGAGAAGGGTTTTCGTCATCCGGGCGGCAATCGTAATGAGGAGAGGGAACGCGTCGCGCCTCTGCCAGCCAGCCCTCGTCTAACAACATGCAGAATCTCCTTATTGGTGGTGCTCATATCAGGTTCAGGGTAGCATGTTTCCACCTTATGATTCGTTAGCAATTTGGAGTTTTATCATGCCGCCTCGCCGCTATAACCCTGACTACCGACGTGACGCGCTGTTGGAACGCATAAATCTGGATATCCCTGCCGCTGTAGCTCAGGCGCTGCGTGAAGATTTAGGCGGAGAAGTTGATGCCAATAACGATATCACCGCACAGCTTTTACCCGCGGAGATGCGCTCCCACGCCACCGTGATCACCCGCGAAGATGGCGTTTTTTGTGGAAAACGTTGGGTGGAAGAGGTCTTTATTCAACTGGCTGGCGATGATGTCAACATCACCTGGCATGTCGAAGATGGCGACAGCATTAAGACCAATCAGCCGCTATTTGAACTGGACGGCCCTTCCCGCGTGCTGCTAACCGGCGAACGTACCGCGCTTAATTTTGTACAGACGCTTTCGGGTGTGGCGAGCGAGGTGCGTAAATATGTCGACCTGCTGGCGGGAACAAAAACCCAACTGCTGGATACACGTAAAACTCTGCCGGGGCTGCGTACCGCGCTGAAATACGCCGTATTATGCGGCGGCGGCGCGAATCATCGTCTGGGCCTTTCTGACGCTTTCCTGATTAAAGAAAACCACATTATTGCTTCAGGTTCGGTACGTCAGGCCGTTGAAAAAGCCTTCTGGCTGCACCCGGATGTGCCGGTTGAAGTCGAAGTAGAAAGCCTGGATGAACTGGACGACGCGCTGAAAGCAGGGGCCGACATCATCATGCTCGATAACTTCGAAACTGACCAAATGCGGGAAGCGGTAAAACGCACCAACGGCCAGGCGCGTCTGGAAGTGTCGGGTAACGTCACTCATGAAACTCTGCGCGAATTTGCCGAAACCGGCGTGGATTTCATCTCTGTTGGCGCGCTGACCAAGCATGTTCGCGCGCTCGATCTCTCTATGCGTTTTCGCTAATTACTGATGGTGTAGCCCGATAGTACTTTCACTTATCGGGCCCATCACGTCGGTTTTTCTATCGGCCGGATAAAGCGTTTCCGCCGCCATACGGCTGTTTCTTGGAGCCTCTTCGCAAATACGGTGTCTGACTCTGTAATTTCATAAAAATCCTCGGAACCCGCCTTCCCGTTCTGTTTTTTGCCTCTCGCCGTGACCCCGAGCGTTTGCCAAAGTAGCGCCAGCTAACTCAAGGAGCGAACGATGGACAAGCAACGAGGCTTCACACTTATCGAACTCATGGTGGTCATTGGCATTATTGCCATCCTTAGCGCCATCGGTATTCCGGCTTATCAAAACTATCTGCGCAAAGCCGCGTTAACAGACATGCTGCAAACCTTTGTTCCCTATCGCACGGCGGTTGAGCTCTGTGCGCTGGAGCATGGCGGAACAACAACCTGTGATGCCGGAACGAATGGCATCCCTTCTCCAGCCACCACCCGTTATGTCTCAGCCATGAGCGTTGAAAAAGGGGTGGTCAGCCTCAGCGGACAAGAAAGCCTGAACGGGTTAAGCATCACCATGACGCCGGGTTGGGACAATGCCAACGGTATTACCGGCTGGAGTCGTAACTGCGTTATCCAGAATGACAGCGCATTGCAACAGGCCTGTGAAGACGTTTTCCGTTTCGATATCAATTAAGGAAAAGAGATGAATACCACCCAACTTACGGCGCTGTGCCAACGTCATCAGGGAATATTACTGGATGCAGACAATGAAGTGGTGCACATCGCCGTCGTGGACGCTCCGTCCCACGAATTGCTGGACGCACTGCATTTTGCCACCACCCGACGTATCGACATCGTCTGCTGGACGCGTCAACAAATGGAAGGCCACACGCATACGCCACAGAAAATGCTCCCGGCAGTGGTCACGAAAAGCAGCGCCAGCGCAGCAGATTTGCTGAATCAGACGTTTCAATCCGCTCTGGTGCAACGGGCTTCTGATATTCATTTTGAGCCAGCGGAAAATCACTATCGAATCAGATTACGTGTGGATGGCGTACTGCATGCTTTACCGGACGTCACGACCGAGATGGGTATCGCCATCACTGCCAGACTAAAAGTTTTAGGCAGTCTGGATATTGCCGAGCACCGACTTGCGCAAGACGGCCAATTTACCGTTGATATTTCAGGAGAGCCGGTCTCGTTTCGCATCGCCACCTTGCCCTGTCGCTTTGGCGAAAAAGTGGTGCTACGGCTACTGCATCAGGTCGATCAAGCGCTGGAAATCACCGCGCTGGGAATGCAGGACGCGCAGCTGGCAGCATTTTCACAAGCGTTGCAGCAGCCTCAGGGGCTGATTCTGGTCACCGGACCGACCGGAAGCGGTAAAACGGTCACGCTGTACAGTGCGCTGCAGACCCGAAACACCCCGGACGTTAACCTCTGTAGCGTGGAAGATCCAGTCGAGATCCCGATCGCAGGTCTTAACCAGACACAAATTCATCCACGTGCCGGTCTCACTTTTCAGGGAGTATTGCGCGCGCTGCTGCGTCAGGATCCCGACATTATCATGGTGGGTGAAATCCGTGATGGCGAAACGGCTGAAATAGCCCTTAAAGCCGCACAAACCGGTCATCTGGTTCTATCAACACTACATACCAATTCCACCACAGAAACACTAATACGCTTGCAGCAAATGGGGGTTGCACGCTGGATGATCGCCTCCGCGCTGACGCTCGTCATTGCGCAGCGGTTGGTGAGAAAATTGTGTCCCCATTGCCGACAACGTCTGGAAACGCCGATCATGCTCCCGGAAGCGATCTGGCCTACGCCACTGCCTCGTTGGCAGGCTCCGGGCTGCCAACATTGCTATCACGGATTTTATGGCCGTACGGCATTGTTTGAAGTTCTCCCCGTTACACCTGCATTGCGCCAGAGCATCGCCAACGGTACGTCCGTAGACGGAGTGGAATCGAATGCTCAGCAACTGGGGATGAGCACGCTTTTCGAAAATGGTTGCAAGGCCGTCGAACAAGGGTTAACAACATTTGAAGAGTTGGTACGCGTACTGGGCATACCCCATGTCAGCTAAACTGCTTTGGCGCTGGCAAGGTATTAGCAACGAAGGTAATCCACTGGAAGGCGTACTTTGGGCCGATACCCGCCCCTCATTGATGCTTGCTCTCGAGCAACGGCATATCACGCCGCTGCGCATTAATCGTATGCGTGTCAAAGCCTCACACTGGAGCCGTGAAAAAAGCGCTGAAACCATACATCAACTGGCGACGTTGCTGAAAGCAGGGCTAACACTCTCGGCAAGTTTAGCTTTGCTGGCTGAACAGCATCCCAGCAGCCAATGGCAAGCGCTACTGCGCACGCTGGCTCACGATATGGAACAGGGTATTTCTCTCTCCACCTCGCTATCTCAGTGGCAACACGTTTTTCCGCCTCTTTATCAGGCAATGATCCGTACCGGAGAGCTTACGGGTAAGCTGGACGACTGCTGCTTTGAACTCGCTCGCCAGCAGAAGAATCAACAGCAACTGGCGGATAAAGTTAAAAAAGCCCTACGCTATCCGATATTCATCATCACGATGGCAGTGATGGTGGTATTCGCGATGCTGCAGTTTGTACTCCCTGAGTTTGCCGCCATTTACCAGACGTTTAACACCCCGCTACCAGTACTCACTCAGCGGATTATCGCCATCGCGCATTTTAGCAGCCAATGGGGATGGCTGGTGGGAGCATTCATCCTGATAGCGGTTGCAGCATATCACCTGATGAAGCAGCAGCCATACTGGCTCACTCTGCGCCAGAAATTGCTGCTCGGCTTCCCGGTCATAGGACCGATGGTGAGAGGGCAAAAACTCACGCAGATCTTCACTGTTCTGGCGTTAACGCAAAATGCAGGTATTCCTTTTCTGCAAGGTCTTGAGAGCGTCACTGAAACGCTGGCCAACCCTTTCTGGTCACAACGTTTAGCGCAGGTACATCAAGATATCAGCGCCGGAAAACCGGTCTGGTTAGCGCTAAAAAATTGCGGTGAATTCAGCCCATTGTGCATACAGTTGGTCAGAACAGGTGAGGCTTCCGGCTCGCTGGATACAATGCTGCGTAATCTCGCCCATCACCACGGCGAGAAAACATTGTCTCAGGCAGAGAATCTGGCTGCGCTACTCGAGCCTGCGTTACTGGTCATTACGGGGCTGATAATCGGTACGCTGGTCGTTGCGATGTATTTGCCGATTTTTCATTTAGGAGATGCGATGAGCGGGGTGGGATAAATTCAAATGCCGGATGGCGCACAGCTTATCCGGCATGTCATAGTACTACCTGTTCTTACAGGCTATTGAAAACGCGGTTTTCTTGTTCCTGTACACGAATAAACGTTGTACGTTTGGTCAGTTCTTTCAGGCGAGATGCACCGACATAGGTACAGGCAGAACGCAGGCCACCAAGGATATCGCGTGCAGTGTTATCAACCGGGCCACGCAGAGGCAACTTAACTGTTTTACCTTCCGCAGCGCGGTATTGTGCAACACCACCGACGTGACGCGTCATGGCTGATTCAGAGCTCATGCCGTAGAACAGCATGAATTTCTCACCGTTCTCTTCAACAATTTTGCCGCCGCTTTCTTCATGACCGGCCAACATACCGCCGAGCATAACGAAGTCCGCGCCACCGCCGAACGCTTTTGCCACGTCACCCGGCATTGTGCAGCCGCCGTCACTGACAATCATGCCGCCCAGACCGTGAGCGGCATCGGCACATTCAATAACCGCAGAAAGCTGTGGGTAGCCAACGCCGGTTTTTACACGTGTGGTACATACAGAACCCGGGCCAATGCCGACTTTAACAATGTCCGCGCCGGAAAGTACCAGCTCTTCACACATTTCTCCAGTAACCACATTGCCCGCACAAATTGTTTTTGTCGGCCATGCTTCACGCGCTTTCGACACAAACTGAACAAAATGCTCTGAGTAGCCATTTGCCACATCAATGCAGATAAAGTTCAGCGCCGGGTTGAGCGCCAGAATCTGTTTGGTTTTTTCGAAATCTGCATCAGAGGTGCCGGTTGAAACCATTACGTGTTTGAGCACATCAGCAGAGCTCTCTGCGATGAAAGCAGTCCAGTCTTCAACAGAATAGTGTTTGTGCACCGCAGTCAGGATGTCGAAGGATGCCAGCGCCGTTGCCATGGCAAACGTCCCGACAGTGTCCATGTTCGCGGCAATAATCGGTACGCCGGACCAGGTCTGACCTGAGTGCTTAAAGGTAAATTGACGTTCCAGCTCAACATCGGAACGGCTTTTGAGAGTAGAACGCTTAGGGCGGATAAGAACGTCTTTGAAACCTAACTTCAGATCTTCTTCGATACGCATGTGCGGATTCCTGGGGTTAATGGCGAAAAATCGAAACTCACAACTCCAGTGACGCTATCATACGCACTAATCAATGCCGCGCAAGACTGCGAAATTCTCTTTTTTTACGCTACAATCCCATAAATTTACCTGGCGAATAGTAGGTTAATCCTGCAGCAACCTCGCCGTCGCACGCGTAACTTTTAACTGTTTGATAATCAAACTTAAACTCCAGGATCTGCATCTATGAGGTATACGGTAGCCTTAACCGGCGGCATTGGCAGTGGTAAAAGTACCGTTGCAAATGCGTTCGCTGACCTCGGAATAAACGTCATTGATGCAGATATTATTGCGCGCCAGGTGGTTGAACCCGGTACCCCAGCCCTTAAGGCGATCGAAGAACATTTTGGTACCGAAGTTATAGCTACCGACGGATCGTTGCAGCGACGCATTTTACGCGAACGCATTTTTTCCAGTCCTGAGGAGAAAAGCTGGCTGAATGCCTTGCTCCATCCGCTTATTCAGCAGGAAACGCAGCGCCAGTTTCAGCAAGCAACCTCCCCTTATCTGTTGTGGGTTGTACCTTTGCTGGTGGAAAATTCGCTGTATAAAAAAGCCAACCGCGTACTCGTGGTGGATGTTACCCCCGAGACACAGCTCAGACGCACTATGCAGCGCGATGACGTCACGCGTGAGCATGTTGAACAAATTCTTGCTGCCCAGGCAACGCGCGAAGCGCGTCTGGCCGTGGCAGACGATGTTATTGATAATAATGGCGCACCGGAGGCCATCGCCTCGGATGTCGCCCGCCTGCACGCGCTCTATTTGCAATGCGCGTTGCAGTTTGTCTCACAGGAAAAACCGTAATGCACACCCAGGTCCTTTTTGAACACCCTCTCAATGAGAAGATGCGTACATGGCTGCGCATTGAGTTTTTAATCCAACAGCTCTCCGTTAATGTACCCATAGCGGACCATGCAGGCGCACTGCATTTTTTCCGCAACATCGGGGACTTACTGGATGTATTTGAACGCGGCGAAGTCCGTACCGAACTCCTCAAAGAGCTGGAAAGACAACAGCGTAAACTCCAGGCCTGGGTTGAAGTTCCCGGCGTCGATCAAAACAGGATCGACGCATTGCGCCAGCAGTTAAAAAGCGCGGGCAGCATTCTGATTTCGGCTCCGCGTATTGGACAGACGCTGCGCGAAGATCGTCTGATTGGCCTTGTACGTCAGCGTTTAAGCATTCCTGGCGGATGCTGCAGTTTCGATCTGCCGACCCTGCATATTTGGTTACATCTACCGCAGTCGCATCGCGACGCGCAGGTTGAAACATGGCTTGCAAGTCTGAATCCGCTCAATCAGGCACTGTCGCTGGTGCTGGATTTAATTCGCAACTCTGCGCCATTCCGTAAGCAAACCAGCTTGAATGGTTTTTATCAGGACAACGGCGAAGATGCCGATCTGCTTCGCTTGCAGCTGCCGCTTGATTCGCAGCTTTATCCGCAAATTTCTGGTCATAAGAGCCGCTTTGCTATTCGCTTTATGCCGCTGGATAGCGAGAATGGCCAGGTGCCTGAGCGTCTCGATTTTGATCTGGCGTGCTGTTAAGGAGTCAACATGTCTGAACAAACCATCGTCAACTGCCCAACCTGCGGCAAACCCGTAGTGTGGGGTGAAGTCAGCCCGTTTCGCCCATTCTGCAGCAAGCGCTGCCAGTTAATCGATCTGGGTGAGTGGGCCGCAGAAGAGAAACGTATCCCAAGCTCTGGTGATCTGTCGGAAAACGACGACTGGAGTGAAGAGCAGAAGTAATTCAGCTAAAACGTAGGGCGGGCAAGCGTAGCGACCCCGCCCTAATTTGCCGGATGGTGGGGTTGCCTAATCCGGCCTACGAACACCTTTATCCAGCAATCAGCTTTTCAATTACCGGCGCATTCGCAGGCGGAAAATCTTCTGTATTCAGAGCATCTTGCGCAATCCACTGCGCCGGTTGCCCCTCTTTCCCCCACGGTTCGCCTTCCCAGCTTTCAACCAGCCAGAACCACAGAGTGATATGCCGGTCCGGAAACTGGTACTCCAGCTTTTCGAACAGTGAGCTTTGAGTCGGCGTAATGCCTACTTCTTCCTGTAACTCGCGAATCAGCGCCTGCTCCGGCGTTTCGCCCGCTTCAATTTTCCCGCCGGGGAACTCCAGCTTATTTGCCATGTGGGCATCAGCCGCACGCTGGGTAATAAAAATTTCATGGTGCTGGTTGCGAATAATCCCGACGGCGATCTGTAGTATTTTCATCTTTATCGTCCATAAAAAAGGCGCAGAATTCTGCGCCTTTTCAGTAAGTTATTTTCTTAACTCAGGCGGCCATGGCACTGTTTGTACTTTTTGCCGGAACCGCAAGGACACGGATCGTTACGACCCACTTTACGATCGCCAGTTTGTGCTGCCAGCTCTTCTGCCGCGGCAGAATCGTCACCTTTATGGCTCAACTGCTGCATCTGCGCTAAACGTTCAGCGTCTTCACGACGTTGCTGCTCCATCGCTTCTACTTCTTCAGGCATACGTACCTGAACTTTGCTCAGGGTACTGATCACTTCGTACTTCAGTGATTCCAGCATTGATGCAAACATAGAGAAGGATTCACGCTTGTATTCCTGCTTCGGATCTTTTTGCGCATAACCACGCAGGTGGATACCCTGACGCAGGTAGTCCATCGCCGCAAGGTGCTCTTTCCACAGAGAATCGAGAGTTTGCAGCATCACGCCTTTTTCGAAGTGACGCATCATCTCCGCGCCCACAACTTCTTCTTTACGCTGATAAACTTCGATGGCGTTTGCCAGAATACGTTCGCGCAGCGTTTCCTCATGCAGCTCAGGCTCTTTATCCAGCCACTCTGAAATAGGCATTTCCAGATCGAAGTCGTTTTTCAGACGTTCCTGCAGACCCGGAATATCCCACATTTCTTCCAGAGACTGCGGCGGAATATAGGCATCAATTGTCGCTTTGAAGACATCCTCACGGATGCTATTAATGGTTTCGCTAACGTCAGTTACGTCCAGCAGTTCGTTACGCTGGGTGTAGATTGCGCGACGCTGGTCATTGGCAACGTCATCATATTCCAGCAATTGCTTACGAATATCGAAGTTGCGGCTTTCTACTTTACGCTGCGCGTTTGCAATCGCTTTAGTCACCCACGGGTGTTCAATTGCTTCACCAGGCTTCATGCCCAGTTTACGCATCATGCCGGACACGCGGTCAGAAGCAAAAATACGCATCAGCGCATCTTCCATCGACAGATAGAAACGAGAAGACCCCGCATCCCCCTGACGACCAGAACGACCACGCAGCTGGTTATCTATACGACGAGATTCGTGACGCTCGGTACCGATAATATGTAAACCGCCTGCAGCTAACACCGCATCATGGCGAACCTGCCACTCGGCTTTGATCTGCGCGATTTGTTCTGGAGTCGGGTCCTCCAGCTCGGCAATTTCCGCCTGCCAGCTACCACCCAGCACGATATCGGTACCACGACCTGCCATGTTTGTCGCGATAGTCACTGCGGACGGATAACCCGCCTGGGCGACGATTGCGGCTTCGTTGGCGTGGAACTTGGCGTTCAGAACGTTGTGTTTGATACCCGCCTTGTTCAGCTCATTAGAAACCACTTCCGATTTTTCAATAGAGATAGTACCAACCAGCACCGGCTGGCCATTTGCGGTACGCTCTTTAATATCTTCAATGATCGCCTGAATTTTTTCCGCTTCAGTCATGTACACCAGATCCGGTAAATCCTTACGGATCATCGGGCGGTTGGTCGGCACAACCACGGTATCCAGTTTGTAGATGGAGCTGAATTCAAAGGCTTCAGTATCTGCTGTACCGGTCATACCGGCCAGTTTTTCGTACAAACGGAAGTAGTTCTGGAAGGTAATGGATGCCAGCGTCTGGTTCTCGTTTTGGATATCTACGCCTTCTTTGGCTTCAACAGCCTGGTGCAGACCATCGGACCAGCGGCGGCCCTGCATGGTACGACCGGTGTGTTCGTCGACGATGATAACTTCACCGTCTTTCACAATATAGTCAACGTCGCGGGTAAACAGCACGTGCGCGCGCAGTGCAGCAGTCACGTGGTGCATCAGCATAATGTTGCCCGGAGAGTACAGCGACTCGCCCTCATCCATAATGCCTTCGTTAACCAACAGCTCTTCAATCAGTACCAGACCACGTTCGGTCAGGTTGACCTGGCGCGCTTTCTCATCAACAGAGAAGTGGCCTTCCCCCTGGAACGTGTCGGAATCGTCCTTCTCCTGACGAATCAGGTGCGGGATGATTTTGTTCACTTTTTTATACATTTCCGAGCTGTCTTCAGCCGGACCGGAAATGATCAGCGGCGTACGCGCTTCATCGATCAGGATGGAGTCGACTTCATCGACCAGCGCATAGTGCAGTTTACGCTGAACGCGCTCTTCCGGGCTAAACGCCATGTTGTCGCGCAGGTAGTCAAAGCCGTATTCGTTGTTGGTACCGTAAGTAATATCGGCATTGTAGGCTTCACGCTTGGCTGGCGCAGGCAGGCCAGACATGTTGATACCCACGGTCATGCCGAGGAATTCAAACAACGGGCGGTTATTTTCGGCGTCACGCTGAGCCAGGTAGTCGTTCACGGTAACCACGTGTACACCTTTCCCGCTTAAGGCGTTGAGGTAGGCTGGCAGCGTTGCGGTCAGGGTTTTACCTTCACCGGTACGCATTTCCGCGATGCAGCGATCGTTAAGCACCATACCGCCCAGCAGCTGTACGTCGAAATGACGCATGCCGAACACACGCTTACTCGCTTCGCGGACCACCGCGAACGCTTCCGGGATCAGGCTTTCAACGCTGGCGCCTTTTTCCAGACGGGCGCGGAATTCAGCGGTCTTCGCTTTCAGTTCATCATCGGAGAGTTTTTCCATCTCCGGTTCCATTGCATTGATGACATTGACCACTTTACGCATACGACGCAGCGTACGCTCGTTACGGCTACCGAATACTTTTGTTAATAATTTGATTAGCATAATAAAATCTCAAACGCCCCGCGGTGCGGAGTCAAAAATTATAAGTTGGAAGGTTCTTTTTTAGCTGAGGCGTTGAGGGCCAGCACGGATACCCTGCAGCTGGCTGATCCAGACCGGAACGCTAAATGCGGCCTGAGAGGTAAAATGGGCATATGTCACGCGACTCACGGTCGCGGGCGGTCTGCCTTCTTGCGTCAGCATCGCGCTGAGCGTATTCAGTAACGCAAGATGGTGCGCCTGGATTGGCAACGGCTCTTCGGCAACAGGCAGCGCCTGAGGAGCCATGGCAAAAGAAAGATGGCGAATGACCGTACGAATGGCATGCTGATGCCAGTAGTCAACGGTAAAATTCGGGCGGCGATTGGTCGCCTCCAGCAAAGCAAGCTGGCTAAAGTTAACTTTGGCAGATTGATCGTGATTGCTGGCGGTCGCCTTCGCGGGAGTATTAGGTTCAGCAGCATTACCGAGCGCAGGCAGGCCAAAACTAGCCGCGACCATCCCCAACAGGAGATGCGGCCAGAAGTACCGTCTGCCTAACTGTCGCCAACGCGTCAGTATTCCACTCACGTTATTGCCACCTGATATACCCTGCGTTTGGGGTTACAAATGCAAAACCATTTTTTTGCGCATAAATATTACCATTAAAGCGTACGCTCCACAGCAGTAATGACAGCAAGTCGCGGGTAAATATGCTTAAGAAAGCAGCGATCGAACGGTGTTTTAATCTGTTGGTGGGGAAAAAGTCGCTTCAGATAAGGTGGTTTTGCAATCGAAAGATAAAAAACGACTGGCTCACCTGGCCGGAGAGAGTGCCAGATTTACCAGTCGAATTTATGCGACAGCGTATGTCGTTATGCCAGTACAGTCGAAGGTGCTTTGAACGCCAACGGCAGTTCTGCATCGTCCTGGAAGGTCACATATTCCCAGGCTTCCTGTTTTGCCAGGACTGCCTGCAATAGTTTGTTATTCAGTGCATGACCGGATTTATACGCGGTGAATGCACCAATAATGTTGTGACCACACATGAACAAGTCACCAATCGCGTCGAGCATTTTGTGACGAACGAATTCGTCTTCAAAACGCAGGCCGTCTTCGTTCAATACGCGATAATCGTCAACAACGATGGCACAATCGAAGCTGCCGCCCAGGCACAGGCCGCGGGACTGCAGATATTCGATATCACGCATGAAGCCGAAAGTACGCGCGCGGCTGATCTGGCGCATGAACGCATCCGCAGAGAAGTTCATCGCGTAGCGCTGCGTGCTGGAGTCGATCGCCGGATGGTTAAAGTCGATGGTGAAATCCAACGTAAAACCATTATACGGCTTAAACTCAGCCCACTTATCGCCATCTTCGACACGAACGGTCTCTTTGATGCGAACAAATTTTTTGGCGCTGCTCAGTTCTTCAATACCTGCATCAAGCAGCAGGTAAACGAACGGAGCGGCACTGCCATCCATAATCGGGATTTCCGGGGCGTTGACTTCAATAACGATGTTATCGATACCTAAGCCCGCCAGAGCAGCATTAAGGTGCTCTACGGTTGAAATCCGCACATCATGCTCATTGACCAGACACGTACAGAGCATGGTATCACGCACAGATTTGGCATCGGCCGGGAAATCTACCGGAGGATTCAAGTCGGTGCGACGATAGATGACCCCGGTGTTGGCCGGCGCAGGGCGTAATGTCAGGGTGACTTTTTTGCCGGTATGCAAACCGACGCCAGTCGCCTGAACGATACGTTTAAGAGTCCTTTGTTTGATCATCGTATAATCTCGCCAAATTACCTATCCAACCGAAGTGTACTATACATTCGGTGGGCCAGTTTAGCACAAAGAGCCACAATTCCCAAATTCCAGCTAATTCTTAATCAGCTTGCTTACGCAGGAATGCAGGGATATCCAGATAATCCGGCTCTTTCGTGGTTTGCGGCGTATTGTCGTTAACCACTTTTGCTACCGGTTTCTGCTCTTGCGTCAACGGCGCCATACCGTGCTGCTGGTAACGATCCATTACCGGCTGCTGTACCTGTTTGTTGGTCACCAGAGTGATTTCAGGACGCTTGTCCATACCAATTCCAGTCGCAACAACGGTCACGCGCAGTTCGTCGTTCATATCCGGGTCCAGAGAGGTACCGATAACCACGGTCGCGTTATCCGATGCAAAGGCACGAATCGTGTTACCCACGGTTTCGAACTCATCCAGACGCAGGTCGAAGCCCGCAGTAATGTTAACCAGCACGCCGCGTGCGCCGGACAGATCGATATCTTCCAGCAGCGGAGAAGAGATAGCCATTTCAGCCGCTTCTTCTGCACGGTCTTCACCGCTCGCCACGCCAGAACCCATCATCGCGTAGCCCATTTCGGACATCACGGTGCGCACGTCTGCAAAGTCGACGTTCATCAGGCCAGGACGAGTAATCAGTTCAGCGATACCCTGGACTGCGCCTTTCAGCACGTCGTTCGCTGCGCCAAATGCATCCAGCAGGGAGATACCACGGCCCAGTACTTTCAGCAGCTTGTCGTTAGGGATAGTGATCAGAGAGTCCACGTGTTTGGACAGCTCGGTGATACCCTGCTCCGCGAATGCCATACGCTTCTTGCCTTCAAAGTTGAAAGGCTTAGTCACGACAGCAACGGTCAGAATACCTAAATCTTTTGCGACTTCAGCTACCACTGGCGCTGCACCGGTACCGGTACCGCCGCCCATGCCAGCTGCGATAAACACCATGTCTGCGCCGTCAAGCGCTGCGCGCAGAGCTTCGCGATCTTCGTCTGCCGCATTACGACCGACTTCCGGGTTTGCACCCGCGCCCAGACCTTTGGTGATGCCGCTACCAATCTGAATGGTCTGTCCAACCGCCGTTTTACGCAACGCCTGAGCGTCGGTATTCACCGCGAAGAATTCAACACCTTCGATGCGCTCACGCACCATGTGTTCAACGGCATTACCGCCGCCGCCACCGACGCCGATGACTTTAATCACCGCGTCGTTGGTTAGTTCCATAGGTTCAAACATAGTTTCTCTCTCCGTTTTACACTTCATCCTTCAAGCCGCCTCTTTGTTGGCTGCCTTCACTCACTCCCGTGACATAGTAAACTATGCTCCAGGAGATTCGCTCAGTTGCCGCCGCGATGCAACTTGAATGACTTTGTGTAGTGCCTGTCGCCTGAGACCGTTAATTTGCGTCGGTCTCTTTAAAAATTAAAACTCTTTACGTAACCAGCTATTCAGTCGCTTGATCCACGATCCGACCGAGGCAGTTACGCGCTTTTCTACTTCAGCCTCACCACTTAAATGGGATTCTTTCCCGTAGTGCAGCAGCCCTACCGCCGTTGAATAATACGGCTCCTGGGCATAATCCGTCAGACCGGTAATATTCAGCGGTGCGCCAATACGTACTTGTGTATGGAACACGCGCTGTGCGCAGGCCGCAAGACCTTCAATTTGCGCAGCACCGCCGGTTAACACAATCCCCGCCGCCAGATGATGTTTCACACCCTGCTGGCGAAGCTGTTCCTGTAATTGCAAAATTTCTTCGTTGACCAGGTTGAGCAGCTCGGTATAACGCGGCTCAATGACCTCTGCCAGAGTCTGACGTTGCAGACTACGCGGCGGACGACCACCAACGCTTGGCACTTCAACGCTCTCGTCTTTACCCACGATGGAACCCAGTGCGCAGCCATGACGCACTTTGATGGCTTCAGCATCGCTCGGCGGCGTACCAAAGGCATACGCGATATCGCTGGTCACGACATTCCCTGCATAAGGGATAACTTTAGTGTGGCGCAACGCCCCGCCAGTATAAACGGCGATGTCCATTGTACCACCACCAATATCCACCACGCAGACACCCAGTTCACGTTCATCTTCCGTCAATACGGAATAACTGGCTGCCAACCCGGCAAAAATCAGTTGGTCAACTTTCAGACCACAACGTTCAACGGCTTTGACAATATTCTTCGCCATGTCGTTGTGGCAGGTAATAAGATGGACTTTTGCCTGCATACGCACACCGGAAAGACCGACCGGATTTTTGATACCTTCCTGGTAGTCGATGGCGTATTCCTGCGGGATGACGTGCAGAACACGATGTTCATCGCGAACGCGTACGGATTTTGCCGTATGTACCACGTTTTCCACATCTTCCTGCGTCACTTCCTCTTCGGAAATGGGCACCATACCAATTTCATTCTGACAGCTAATATGTTTACCGGAAAGCGCCAGATACACTGAAGAGATCTGGCAATCTGCCATCAGTTCAGCCTGGTCAATGGCGCGCTGTACGCACTTCACCACTGACTCAAGGTCATTCACCCCGCCTTTATCCATACCTCGCGATGGGCAACTGCCCACGCCAATGATATTGACCATACCGTCGGGCAGAACTTCCCCTACTAAAGCGGCTACCTTCGCGGTGCCAATCTCCAGTCCAACTACCAGTTTTCTGTCCGTCGCCTTGATCATTGTTGTTCTGCCTGTGCCTGATTCTGTTGCTGATTAGATTCCTCAGGAGGCAAGGGAACCCAGCCTACTGCCGCTCCTGAGTCATAACGCAAATCAACGTAGCTAATCCGTTTGCCATCGGTTTGCGCCTGCTGCTGTAAAACCGGGTAGAGTTCCACAAAGCGAGCCAAACGTTTTATCGTATCGCCCCTGCCCAGATTCAGCTTAATATCGTTATTCAGCGTCAACTGCCAGGAACGACGAGCGGTCATTGCCGCTTCCTTCAGGGTGAATCTGTCCTTAGCCAGCACCTGCCCCATATCGCGGAACCCTTGCAGCACTTCACTTGCGCTGCCTTCCGGTCCGTACAACATAGGTAATACCTGCTTATTGGCCCGACCGGTTGGGACACTGAAGGTATTTCCTTCGGCATCCACCATATGTTGGTCATTCCAACGCGCTATTGGCACATATTCAACCAGATGAATCTTCAATTCATCAGGCCATTGCTTTCTGACGCTCGCCTGTTTGATCCAGGGGAGGCGTTCAATCTGGCTCTGGATAATGTTCACATCCTGAGTCATAAATGTTCCCGGAGCGCCCAGCGCCAGAATGGACTGACGGATATCGTCATTGCGCGTGTAATGCCGTTCGCCGGTTAATACCAGTTTTGACAATGGCAGGCGCTGCGCATCTTCCATCCATCCCAACACTACCCAGCCGCTGACAAACACGGTGCACAGCACTGTCAGCAGGAACAGTATTCCTGCAAGACGCGTTCCATTATTGCGGCGTGAGGAGTTTACTTCTTCTTCATCACCGTTTCGCGTGTTCAGCGCAGCCTGCGACATATCAGTCCGCCAACTCCAGAATTCTTACCACCAACTGCGAGAAGCTCAGGCCCGCCTGACGCGCCGCCATCGGCACCAGACTGTGGCTGGTCATACCCGGAGAGGTATTCGCTTCCAGCAGATAAAACTGGCCATCGCTGTCCAGCATGACGTCAATGCGACCCCAACCTTTACAGCCCAATGCAGTCCACGCTTTCAGGACTAATTCCTGTAAAAAGGCTTCTTGTTCGACTTCCAGACCAGCAGGGCAGAAATATTGTGTCTCATCAGAGAGATACTTCGCCTCATAATCATAGAAGGTTCCCGCGGGTTGGATACGTATTGACGGTAAAATTTCTTCGCCAAGTATCGCAACTGTAAATTCCGGGCCACTGAGCCATTTTTCAATCAGTACTTCTTCATCATGCTGAAAAGCCAATGCTAATGCACCCTGCAAAGCATTTTCTTCTTCAACTTTTGACATCCCTACGCT
Source organism: Citrobacter sp. RHBSTW-00599 (assembly GCF_013784065.1). NCBI lineage: Bacteria > Pseudomonadati > Pseudomonadota > Gammaproteobacteria > Enterobacterales > Enterobacteriaceae > Citrobacter > Citrobacter sp. RHBSTW-00599. Next base: position 4,221,799 of record NZ_CP056717.1, read on the forward strand.
GGAACCTTCACGGCTTGGCTTTACAATCAGCGGCAAGCCTAACGCAGAAATTTTTGTAACTGCTTCATCGCTAAGACCTTTTTCGAACTCAGCGCGGGTCAGCGCAACCCATGGGGCGACGGGTAAACCTGCGCCCTGCCACAGCAGCTTGCTGCGCAGTTTGTCCATGGAAATCGCGGAAGCCATGACGCCGCTGCCGGTATACGGCAGGCCAATCAGCTCCAGCATGCCCTGCAATGTGCCATCTTCACCGCCACGACCATGCAGCGCAATAAACACCTTCTGAAACCCCATAGATTTCAAAAGAGTGACATCGACCTCTTTAGGGTCAACCGGATGGGCATCTACACCACCTTCGCGTAACCCTGCCAATACGGCCGCGCCTGAATTCAGCGATACTTCACGTTCAGCGGAGGTTCCCCCTAACAGGACCGCGATTTTATCAGCCATGTTGTTCTTCCTCCGGGTTTTGCGGCTTCAGTTTGATTTCAGCTAAGGAACGCGCGATTTTGCCGATATTTCCAGCGCCCTGCACCAAAATCAGATCGTTGCCGGTTAATACGGGTGCCAGCATTTCTGCCACCTGGGCCGGATCGGATACCAGAATCGGATCGATCTTACCGCGGCCACGAATCGTACGGCACAACGAGCGGCTGTCGGCCCCCGGAATCGCGGCTTCGCCCGCGGCATACACATCCAGCATCAACAGCGCATCGACCTGGGTAAGCACGTTGGCAAAGTCGTCGTACAGATCGCGAGTACGCGTAAACCGGTGCGGCTGGAACAGCATCACCAGGTTTTTGTCCGGCCAACCCGCGCGCGCGGCTTTAATCGTGGCGTCCACTTCCGTTGGGTGGTGGCCATAGTCATCAACCAGCATCGCGGTCCCGGCTTTACCGTTCACCGGCTCAAGCGGGAATTCGCCGAGGAAGTCAAAACGACGTCCGGTACCCTGGAAACTTTCCAGCGCGCGCAGAATAGCGTCGTCTTCAATACCTTCTTCCGTCGCGACCGCCACTGCTGCTGCCGCGTTCAGTGCATTGTGACGACCCGGCGCGTTTAACGTAACACGTAAATCGGCCATCCCCTGACGCACCAGCGTGAAATGTCCTTGTGGACCAATCTGCTGGTAATCTTCAACGCGCACATCGGCATCATCACTGAAACCATAGGTTGTGGTTTGACGGCCAACTCGCGGTAACAGTTCGCGGATCACCGGATCGTCAACGCACATCACCGCACGGCCATAAAACGGCAAGTTATGCAGGAAATTAATAAACGTCTGCTTTAAATTTTCGAAATCGCCATGGTAGGTATCCATGTGGTCGGCTTCGATATTGGTGACAATCGCCACCATCGGCTGCAAATGCAGGAACGACGCGTCGCTCTCGTCCGCTTCGGCAATCAAATAACGGCTATGACCCAGGCGCGCATGCACGCCTGCAGCCTTCACCAGACCGCCGTTGACAAAAGTGGGATCCAGACCCGCTTCCGCGTAGATGCTGGAGACCATTGCCGTAGTCGTGGTTTTACCGTGCGTCCCGGCAATAGCGATACCGTGACGAAAACGCATTAACTCCGCCAGCATTTCAGCACGACGAATCACCGGAATACGTGCTTCATGCGCTGCAACAATTTCCGGGTTATCCGCAGAAATAGCGCTGGATACCACCACCACGCTCGCATCGCGCACGTTTTCCGGGCGATGGTTGAAGAAAATCGTGGCACCCAGATTCGTCAACTGCTGCGTCACAGGATTCGGCGCTAAGTCAGAACCGCTGATCTGATAACCTTCATTGGCCAAAACTTCGGCAATACCGCCCATACCAGCACCACCGATGCCGACAAAGTGAATGTGCCGAACGCGACGCATTTCGGGCACGATGGAACGCAGTTTTGCCAGTTGTTGTGTATTCATTCTTTAGCCATTAACTTCTTAGTTCATGCGATGCAAAAGGCATCACCACAATTACGCCCGGGCAGCCCGGCTCACTTCATTTGCAACGCGCTCTGTGGCATCCGGTATGGATGCGGCGCGCGCACGTTCTGCCATGGTTAATAACGTTTCTCGCGACCACCCGGCAAGGGTGCTGGCGACGGCATCCACAGTAAACTGCGGCTGCTCCAGAATTTTGGCGGCGCCCGCTTTCTCCAGCGGCAGCGCATTCCAATACTGCTGTCTGTCTTTGTGCTGGAACGGCACAAACAGCGCAGGCAAACCTGCGGTGGCAATTTCGCTCACCGTCAGCGCGCCTGAGCGACAAACCACGACATCAGCCCACGCATAGGCCGCTGCCATATCATCAATAAACTCAGTGACCTTGTGCTGCGGTTGTCCCGCGACGGCATACGCCTGTTCAACGGTCTGCTGCGCGCCTTTGCCGCTCTGATGCCAGATAGTCACCGCGTCGCCAAGCTTTGCGGCAACCTGCGGCATCGTCTGGTTCAGTACGCGTGCGCCCTGGGATCCCCCGACAACCAACACACGAACTGGACCTTCACGCCCGGCCAGACGCGCTTTGGGCAATGGCAGCGCCAGCACGTCAGTGCGCACCGGGTTGCCCACCACTTCCGCATTCGGGAAAGCGCCAGGAAAAGCCTGCATCACCGTAGTGGCAATCTTCGCCAGCCATTTGTTAGTTAATCCCGCAATGCCGTTCTGCTCATGCAGTACAACCGGAATACCTAATGACCAGGCCGCCAGACCGCCAGGGCCAGACACGTAGCCGCCCATACCCAGCACCACATCGGGTTTAAACTGCTTCATGATGGCGCGCGCCTGACGCCAGGCATTAAAAATACGCACAGGTGCGGCAAGCAGCGCATTGACGCCTTTGCCACGCAAACCGGAGATACGAATAAAGTCAATTTCAATGCCGTGTTTCGGCACTAAGTCCGCTTCCATACGATCGGCGGTGCCCAGCCAACGAACCTGCCAGCCCTGGGCCATTAAATGGTGCGCGACCGCCAGCCCCGGGAATACATGCCCGCCGGTACCGCCTGCCATCACCATTAACCGCTTCGGTTGACCACTCATCGTGCACCTCGTGTAAACGCCTGGGCTTTTTCCAGACGCGTTTCATAATCAATACGTAACAAAAACATGATGGCCGTCGACATAATCAACAAACTTGAACCACCATAACTGATCAGCGGCAGCGTCAGACCTTTGGTTGGCAGCATACCCGCCGCCGCACCGACGTTTACCAGTGCCTGGAAGCTAAACCAGATCCCGATAGAGCAGGCTAAAAAGCCTGAAAAACGGTGGTCAATTTCCAACGCCTTACGGCCAATCGACATCGCGCGAAAAGCGACGAAGAATACCATTAAAAGTGCCAATACCACACCGATATAACCCAGCTCTTCCCCAATGATGGCGAAGATGAAGTCGGTGTGCGCTTCTGGTAAATACTCCAGTTTTTGGACTGAATTACCTAAGCCCTGCCCCCAAACCTCACCGCGACCAAAGGCCATCAGGGATTGCGTCAGCTGGTAGCCACTGCCGAACGGATCTTCCCATGGGTTCCAGAAGGAGGTTACGCGGCGAATACGATACGGTTCGGCAAGGATCAGCAGCACAACTGCCGAAATACCCATGCCGATGATGGCAATGAACTGCCACAGTTTTGCTCCGGCGAGAAACAGCATCGCCAGGGTAGTGACAAACAGCACCACCACCGTACCAAGGTCAGGCTGTGCCAGCAGTAAAATAGCCAGCACCAGGATCACGCCCATCGGTTTTAAGAAACCGCGCAGGTTGTTACGCACTTCATCAACTTTACGCACCAGGTAGTTGGCGAGGTAACAGAACAGCGACAGCTTGGTAAATTCCGCAGGCTGAATACGCAGCGGCCCCAGCGCAATCCAGCGCGACGCCCCGTTAACGGAGCTACCCACCACCAGCACAATCAGCAGCATGATGATCGAGGCAATCAGCATCGTCGTACTGTACTTTTGCCAGAACTCCATCGGCAGACGCAGCGTCACCATCGCCAGGCAGAAGGCGAGGAAGATGTACAGTGCGTCACGCTTAGCAAACAGGAAAGGATCGCCCGCCAGACGTTGTCCTACGGGCATCGATGCCGATGTCACCATCACAAAACCGATCGCTGCCAGACCAAAGGTCAACCACAGCAGCATGCGGTCATACATGATCAGGCTGTCCGCGTCTTTATCACGCGAAGCCATCACCCAGCCTTTAAGTGCCGCGAAGACCCACGCCAGGATACCCAGTCCCGGTAAGCGCGGCATTCTCAGACGAGGGAGAGATAAGCGCATCAACCCAACTCCTTCGCCAGGCGGGTAAAGACGTCACCGCGTTGCTCAAAGTTCTTGAACTGGTCGAGGCTGGCGCAGGCAGGCGACAGCAGCACCATATCGCCCGACTTCACGCGCGGTGCGAGCAGACGCATTGCCTGCTCCATGGTTTCAGTTTGTTCCGTAACGTCAGGTCGCAGAGCGGCAAGCTGCGCGCCATCGCGACCAAAGCAATACAGACGAATGTTGTCGCCGGTCAGGTATCGTTGCAGCGGCGTAAAGTCAGCGGATTTCCCGTCACCCCCCAGCAACAGGTGCAACGTACCGTCAACGTGCAGGCCATTCAGCGCGGCTTCAGTGCTGCCGACGTTGGTGGCTTTAGAATCGTTAATCCAGCGCACGCCGTTGTGCTCAAGCACATTCTGAAAACGGTGCGCCAGACCGGTAAACGTGGTGAGCGCTTTCAGGCTCGACGCCCGCGGCAGACCCGCAGCATCCGCCAGCGCCAGCGCAGCCAGGGCGTTGGTATAGTTATGCTGACCGGAAAGCGTCATCTCTTTCACGTTAAGAACTTTTTCACCCTTCACTCGCAGCCAGGTTTCGCCCTGCTGACGGTTCAGGTGATAGTCACCCATGTTGATGCCAAAGCTCACGCAACGCTCATCCGCTCCGCGAACCGGCATGGTCAGCGCATCATCAGCGTTGACCACACACACTTTCGCGTTTTCATAGACGCGCAGTTTGGCCGCACGGTACTGCTGCAAGCCAAACGGATATCTGTCCATATGGTCTTCGGTGACGTTCAAAATGGTAGCGGCTACGGCTTGTAAGCTGGAGGTCGTTTCCAGTTGGAAGCTCGACAGTTCCAGAACATACAGCTCACGTTCGTCATCCAGCAGCATCAGCGCGGGCAGGCCAATATTACCGCCAACCCCCACGTTCACACCGGCCGCTTTCGCCATCTCACCTACCAGCGTAGTGACTGTACTTTTCCCGTTGGAACCGGTGATCGCGACGATCGGGGCTTGTGCTTCGCGACAGAACAGCTCAATGTCGCCGACAATTTCAATTCCCGCATCGGCGGCGGCGCTCAACGAAGGATGCGCCAGGGCAATACCAGGGCTGGCGACAATAAGATCAGCGGCCAGCAGCCAGTCATCATTCAGACTGCCAACATGACGCTCAACCGCTTCCGGTAATTTGTCCAGGCCCGGCGGCGTCGCGCGGGTATCCATTACGCGCGGCGTCACGCCACGCGCCAGGAAGAAATCCACGCAGGACAGCCCGGTCAAACCCAGACCGATAATGACGACTTTTTTACCCTGGTAATCAGCCATGATTAACGTACCTTCAGCGTTGCCAGGCCAATCAGCACCAGCATCAGCGAAATAATCCAGAAGCGTACAATTACGCGCGGTTCCGGCCAGCCTTTCAGTTCATAGTGATGGTGGATCGGCGCCATACGGAATATGCGCTGTCCGCGCAGCTTAAAGGAGCCAACCTGCAAAATGACCGACAGTGTTTCTACGACGAATACACCGCCCATGATCACCAGCAGGAACTCCTGACGCAGGAGCACGGCAATAATGCCCAGCGCGCCGCCCAGCGCCAGCGATCCGACGTCGCCCATAAAGACCTGCGCCGGATAGGTGTTAAACCACAAGAAGCCTAACCCCGCACCGACAATTGCCGTACAGACGATCACCAATTCGCCGGCATGACGTAAATAGGGAATATGCAGATAGTTGGCGAAGTTCATGTTACCGGTCGCCCACGCTACCAACGCAAAACCTGCGGCCACAAACACGGTCGGCATAATCGCCAGACCATCCAGACCATCGGTGAGGTTGACCGCGTTGCCAGTACCCACAATCACGAAGTACGCCAGCAGCACGTAGAACAGCCCCAACTGCGGCATCACGTCTTTAAAGAACGGCACCACCAGCTCAGTGGCCGGGGTATCTTTACCAGCCAGATACAGGGCAAAGGCCACGCCCAGCGCAATCACCGACATCCAGAAGTATTTCCAGCGCGCGATCAGGCCCTTGGTGTCTTTGCGTACCACTTTGCGGTAGTCATCGACAAAACCGATAATGCCGTAACCGACCAATACCACCAGCACGCACCATACGTACGGGTTCGACGGGTATGCCCACAGCAGTACGGAGATAACAATCGCGGTAAGGATCATAATCCCGCCCATGGTCGGCGTACCGCGTTTACTGAAGTGTGATTCCGGACCGTCGTTACGCACGACCTGTCCAAAGGACATTTTTTGCAAGCGGGCGATCATGCGCGGGCCCATCCACAAAGAGATGAACAGCGCGGTCAGCAGGCTGACGATGGCGCGAAACGTCAGATAGGAAAAGACGTTAAAGCCGGAATAATATTTGACCAAATGTTCGGCCAGCCAAACTAACATGTCCCATTCTCCTGTAATGCGCGTACTACCTCTTCCATGGCGGCACTACGTGAACCCTTCACTAAAATCGTCATAATCTGATGTTCTGCAATCAGCGCCTTAAGATGCGCGGTCAACGCGGTTTTATCCGCAAAATGCTCACCCACACCGCTGGCATGGCTAATTGCCTGACTCAGTTTCCCTGTACTCAGCACACGGTCGATACCTGCAGCCTTCGCAGCGTCACCCACCTGCACGTGGCATGCTTCGCTTTCCGCGCCAAGCTCTGCCATATCGCCAACGACCAACACGCGGTAGCCCGGCATTTCGGACAGCACGTTTACCGCTGCGGTCATTGACCCGACATTTGCGTTATAGGAGTCATCCAGCAGTAGCTGATTTTCTGCCAGTTGAATCGGGAACAGACGCCCCGGTACCGCTTGCAGCTCCTTCAGACCCGCTTTAATCGCTTCGTGCGTCGCGCCTACCGCCATAGAGAGAGCAGCCGCCGCCAGGGCGTTAGCAATGTTGTGACGACCCGGCAGCGGCAGCAGAACATCAATGCTTCCGGTTGGCGTTTGCAGAGAAAACTCTGTGCCGTGTGAAGTCACATGAACATTGGCCGCCGAAAAGTCGCTGTTGGCCGCATTCGGGGAGAAGCGCCAGACTTTGCGATCGCCGATAATGCTCTGCCAGTTCAGCCAGTCGTTATTGTCGGCATTCATAATGGCGATTCCGTTCGCTGGCAGGCCGGTAAAAATCTCACCTTTTGCCTTCGCAACGCCCGCCAGTGAACCAAAGCCTTCCAGATGCGCGGCTGCCAGGTTATTCACCAGCGCCGCTTCCGGACGCGTCAGGCCAACGGTCCAGGCGATTTCGCCCTGATGATTAGCGCCAAGCTCAATCACGGCATAGTCGTAATCGTTGTTTAAGCGCAACAGCGTCATCGGTACGCCGATGTCGTTATTCAGGTTGCCCGCGGTATATAAGGTGTTGCCACACTGACTCAGAATGGATGCGGTCATCTCTTTGACGGACGTTTTACCGGAAGAGCCGGTCAGCGCGACAACGCGCGCCGGAACCTGGGCGCGTACCCATGCCGCCAGTTCACCAAACGCCAGACGTGTATCTTTAACAATCAGTTGCGGCAGGTTGGTGTCCAGCGGACGGCTGACCAGCAGCGCACCCGCCCCGCTCTCTTGCGCCTTGTCTGCGAAATCGTGGGCATCAAAGCGTTCGCCTTTCAGCGCGACAAACAGGCAGCCCGGCGTAACTTTACGCGTATCGGTTGTCACCGCATCAAGAGTCAGATCGGCTCCTTTCAGTTCGCCACGGAGGATCTCCGCCAGTTGGCTGAGCGTTACGCTAATCATGCGATTACTCCCAGCAGACGCGCTGCCGTGACGCGGTCAGAATAGTCGAGGCGCTGCGAGCCAACGATCTGGTAGTCTTCGTGACCTTTCCCGGCCACCAGCACCACATCGTTTTCTTTCGCCTGCATAATGGCGTTTGTCACAGCCTCTGCGCGACCTTCCATCACTTTCGCCTGTCCGGCATCCAGCATACCCGCCAGAATGTCGTTAATAATGGCGCGCGGCTCTTCGGTACGCGGGTTGTCATCGGTCACCACGACAACATCAGCAAACTGCTCGGCAATCGCGCCCATCAACGGACGTTTGCCTTTGTCGCGATCGCCGCCGCAGCCAAAAACGCACCACAGTTTTCCAGTACAGTGCAGACGTGCCGCCTGCAGCGCTTTTTCCAGCGCATCTGGCGTATGGGCATAATCAACCACAACGGTGGTTTTACCCGGCGCGCTGAACACTTCCATGCGCCCACAAACTGGCTGTAATTGTGTTGCCGTTTTCAGTAAATCAGCTAACGGATATCCCAACGCCAGCAGCGTTGCCAGTGCCAACAGCAGATTGCTGACGTTAAACGCGCCCATCAGGCGACTTTCAATTTCGCCGTCACCCCATGAGGAGGTAAAACGAATTGTTGCCCCGCTGTCGTGATAATTCACGTCAATCGCCTTTAACCAACGACCATGACAGTTCGGGTTGATGTGATCTTCCATCGATACGGCAACCGCATCCGGAAGTTTGGCCAACCAGCGACGACCGACTTCATCATCCGCATTAACGATGGCCTGGCCGCAATGGTGCGTGGAATACAGCAGCCATTTCGCGGCTTCGTAATGTTCCATGTCGCCGTGGTAATCAAGATGGTCACGGCTTAAGTTAGTAAATACTGATGCGGCAAACTTCAGCGCCGCCACGCGATGCTGAACCAGACCGTGTGAAGACACTTCCATCGCGCCAACCGTTGCGCCTTGTGCAACCAGCCCTGCCAGCACATGCTGGACATCTACGGCTGAACCGGTGGTATTTTCCGTCGGGATCACTTTGCCCAGCAGGCCATTGCCGACTGTTCCCATCACCGCGCTGGTTTCGCCAAGCAGTTGGCTCCACTGTGCCAGCAATTGGGTGGTGGTGGTTTTACCGTTGGTCCCGGTCACGCCGACCAGTCGCATTTTTTCAGAAGGCTCGTGGTAAAAGCGGCCCGCCAGTGCAGATAAACGTTCGTTAAGCTGACTGAGATAGATAACTGGAACGCCGTGCATTTCACGGATTTCACCGTCAGTAGCTTCATCTTTTGCTTCTGCAATAATGGCAGCCACACCTTGCGCTATCGCCTGCGGGATATACCGACGCCCGTCCGCCTGATGACCCAATACTGCGACAAAGAGATCGCCCGATGCAGCCATACGGCTGTCGAGCGTCATCTCCCGCAGTGCTCGCTCCGGTGCACCCGGCACCCATGGAGCAAGAAGGTCGCGCAAATTACGATCTGCCACCTGTTGCCTCGCCTTGATTATTCACAAATTCATTTTTATCGCCCGTTGTCAGCGCATCCGGTTCGATGTTCATGGTGCGCAGTACGCCGCCCATGATGGCACCAAAGACCGGCGCGGAAACGGCGCCACCGTAGTATTTACCCGCCTGCGGATCGTTGATAACAACAACCAGCGCGAAGCGCGGCTGACTCGCAGGCGCAACGCCTGCGGTATAAGCAATGTATTTGTTGATGTAGCGGCCATCCGGCCCTACTTTCTTCGCCGTACCGGTTTTAATGGCGATACGATAGCCTTTAATCGCCGCCTTCACGCCGCCGCCGCCGGGCAGCGCCACGCTTTCCATCATGTGCACTACGGTACGCACGGTTGATTCCGGGAAGATACGCTCGCCCGGAACAGGAGGGTCAACTTTGGTGATCGACAGTGGCCGATAAACGCCATAGCTGCCGATCGTTGCATAGACTCGCGCTAACTGTAACGGCGTTACCATTAGCCCATAGCCGAAAGAGAAGGTGGCCCTCTCTATGTCAGACCACCGTTGTTTTTGAGGATATAAGCCACTGCGTTCTCCGACCAACCCCAAATTGGTCGCTTTTCCCAGCCCAAAACGTGAGTAAGTGTCTACTAACGCTGAGGACGGCATCGCTAACGCCAGCTTGGAAACACCGACGTTACTCGACTTCTGCAAAACCCCGGTGAGGGTCAATTCGCTATAACGCGCCACGTCTTTAATTTCGTGGCCATTAATTCGGTAAGGGATAGTGTTAAGTACGGTATTTTCGCGAACCACGCCACGCTGCAGCGCCGTCATCACCACCATCGGTTTGACGGTGGAACCCGGTTCAAACACGTCGGTAATCGTACGGTTACGCATCGCATCCTTCGGCGTACCGGTGAGATTGTTCGGGTTGTAGGACGGGCTGTTGGCCATCGCCAGCACTTCACCGGTGTTCACATCCACCAGTACCGCACTGCCTGACTCCGCCTTGTTAAACGCCACGGCATTATTCAGTTCGCGGTAGACCAGCGCCTGTAAACGCTCATCGATACTTAGCGCAAGGTTATGCGCCGCCTGACTGTCGGTAGAGGAAATATCCTCAATGACGCGGCCATAACGGTCTTTACGTACAATACGTTCGCCCGGTTGCCCGGTGAGCCATTTGTCGAAGCTCTTCTCAACGCCTTCAATCCCCTGGCTGTCGACGTTAGTAAAGCCGATAAGGTGAGCGGTCACTTCTCCGGAAGGATAGTAACGGCGGGATTCTTCGCGCAGGTGAATGCCTGGCAGCTTCAGTTTTTTGATGTAGTCAGCCATGTCAGGGTTTACCTGACGCGCCAGATAGATAAAGCGCCCTTTCGGGTTGGCGTTAATGCGGGAAGCCAGTTGATCGAGCGGGAGATTCAACGCGGTCGACAGCGCTCTCCAGCGTTCACCAACGCTTACACCGCCTGCGTCATGCACCTCTTTGGGGTCGGCCCAAATCGCCTTAACCGGAACGCTCACCGCCAGCGGACGACCTGAACGGTCGGTAATCATCCCGCGCGATGTGGACACTTCCTGTACGCGCAGAGAGCGCATATCGCCCTGACGCACCAGCATGTCCGGCGCGATGATTTGCAGCCAGGCAACGCGCCCCAGCAGAAAACCCAGTGCCAGCAAAATACAGCCGCACAGTAACGCAAAACGCCAACTGATAAAGTTGGCTTGTTCTTCCTGGCGTTTTGGCTTGTGCGTTTTTGCCGCTGCTTTCATGCGTCGCGTTTATCCTTATTTTTGTACTACGATATTTTCTTGTGAGGGATCAACATGCTGCATTTGCAGCTTTTCCGTTGCGATCCGTTCAACACGGCTATGGTCGCCGAGCGCGTTCTCCTCAAGGATCAAGTTGCGCCATTCGATATCCAACGCATCTCGCTCCAGAACCAGCTGCTCACGCTGCGCGGTCAGTAACCGCGTATGGTGTGCTGTTGTCACGACGGTAACCGCCGTCAAAATAATGCAAATGAACAGACAGAGTGGCAGCTTCCCATACCGCAAAAGATCGTCACCGATCACGCCAGGCAAGGCATGGCGCTCGTTGCTTCCTATCGATCCTTTAACTTTGCTGAGGGCTTCTGTCACTCTGCTGATCATGCGTTCGTCCTCTCTGCAATACGCAGAACTGAACTACGGGCACGAGGATTTTCAGCTACCTCTTCTTCACCCGGCATCATCTTGCCTAGTGCTCTTAACTCACGGCCGCCCAGCTTTTTGATCTGCGCTTCGGTCATCGGTATTCCAGCCGGAACCTGAGGACCACGGCTTTGTTCGCGCATAAAGCGTTTCACAATGCGATCTTCAAGCGAATGGAAACTGATTACCGAAAGGCGACCACCTGGTGCCAGCACGCTGAGCGAGCTTTTTAGCGCCTGCTCTATCTCCTCCAGTTCACTGTTCACCCAAATGCGCACCGCCTGGAAGGTACGGGTCGCGGGATGTTTGAATTTGTCTTTCACCGGCATTGCCGCCGCAATCACTTCCGCCAGCTCTTTAGTGCGGGTCATCGGTTCGATGCGGTTGCGCTCTACGATGGCGCGAGCAATACGTTTGCCGAAGCGCTCTTCGCCAAAGGTTTTAATCACCCAGGCAATATCTGCTTCATCGGCGGTTTGCAGCCATTCGGCCGCTGACTGACCGCGTGTAGGGTCCATACGCATATCTAACGGACCGTCACGCATAAATGAGAATCCGCGCTCAGCATCATCAAGCTGTGGAGAAGACACCCCAAGATCAAGAAGAATCCCGTCGATCTTACCGGTAAGTCCGCGCTCGGCGACATAATCAGCCAGCGCAGAAAAAGGACCATGGACGATGGAAAAACGGGGATCGGTAATCGTCTTTGCAACGGCAATCGCCTGCGGATCGCGATCGATGGCCAGTAAACGCCCCTCTTCGCCAAGTTGCGAGAGGATCAGACGTGAGTGACCACCGCGACCAAATGTCCCGTCAATGTAGATGCCGTCTGGACGAATATTCAGGCCGTTTACGGCTTCATCCAGCAACACCGTTGTATGTTTATAATTTTCCATCATTTTATAGAGACAAATCCTGCAATCGTTCCGACAGCGCGCCGGTAACAGACTGCTCAGCGTCGATATCTTCCTTGACCTGTTGATACCAGGTCGTTTCATCCCACAGCTCAAACTTATTGAACTGCCCAACCAGCATCACTTCTTTCGTTAGCCCTGCGTGTTGCCGCAGAATGGGCGCTATCAATAATCGGCCAGCGCTATCCATCTGACATTCGCTAGCATGACCCAACAACAGGCGCTGTACGCGACGCTCAACTGGATTCATGCTCGACAGACGCGATAACTTCTGCTCGATAATTTCCCATTCAGGCAGGGGGTACAGCAGCAGGCACGGGTGATGGATGTCAATGGTGCAAACCATTTGACCGGTAGCGCTCTCGAGCAGTTGATCCCGATAACGGGTAGGCACAGATAAGCGCCCTTTACTGTCGAGATTAACTAACGTTGCTCCCCGGAACATGCCAGCCTCACCCCCGATTACCACTTTATCCCACAAATTCCCACTTAAAGGAGTTTACGGAGCGGAGGAAAACCTTGTCAAGCAAGTCACGGCGCTTAGCGGAGCAAAAAACCCATTGTTTACGGCTAATATCAGCGTTGAACAAATTCCGTACAGCAAACGAAGCAAATTAACGTCATGAATATTTGTAAGAAAAAAATCCAACAACTCATGATTGTTTAAAACAACTGAATATCATCAAAAGAAAAATATAAAGTGTCAGTTTGCGACGCGAGCGGCATTTTAGGACAATATGCAGCGAGATAACAGTACCAGTTAATCAGTCTGTACGCCGCACAGGAGCGAGATAAGGGCGAGATTGTCGCAACACACCAGTAAAGTGTTTGTTAATTCGGCAAATCCCTACATGCTTGTAACAAAATAATACAACCGTAACGCATCGTTACGTCTCAATTACCCAAAAATGGATAGTTGCATTTTTAATTCGGCATAATAGAAGAATCAATTTCAGATAATTCTAAAGAATATTCTTAATTATAATGCGGTTATTTCCGAGAACGGGATAATTGATGATGTCAGAGGCTTATCCGCCGACATCATCAATTGAGGCAACTTAGTTACGGCTTAGAATACCGCGACGGTACAGATTACGCCGTATACGCGTTAAACCTGGTTTGGGTTTACGCGGCTCATCCAGGCTTGCCAACACAATCTCCAGCACGCGTTCCGCGACATCTCGATGGCGCTGCGCCACCGCCAGAACCGGGCACTGCAGGAAGTCGAGCAGCTCGTGGTCGCCAAAAGTCGCAATCGCTAAATCAGACGGTAACTGCCCGTCGCGGCGCAGGGTCACATCCATCACCCCCTGCAACAGGGCAAACGACGTGGTAAACAACGCCTGAGGCATTGGATGCGTTTCCAGCCATTTATCAAATAACTGCGCGGCCGCCTCCCGCTCATAGCTGTTGGCATAGAGAAAATGCACTTCACGCGGATCGTCCTTCCACGCGGTACGGAAACCCTGTTCGCGCAGGAAACTGACGGACAATTCAGGAAGCGCCCCCAGATAGAGCACGGTTTCAGCAGGGAATTTACGTAACTCCTCCGCCAGCATCTGCGCATCATCCTGGTCTGCGCCCACCACGCTGGTGAAATGTTCACGATCCAGCGCGCGATCCAGCGCCACAATCGGGAATGAACTGTTCGCCCAGCGCTGATAAAACGGATGTTCAGGCGGCAAGGAAGTCGAAACGATAATGGCATCAACCTGACGTTGTAAAAGATGCTCAATACAGCGCATTTCGTTATCCGGCTGATCTTCAGAGCAGGCAATCAGTAGTTGATACCCGCGCTGACGCGCCTGGCGCTCCAGATAGTTTGCGATCCGGGTATAGCTCGTGTTCTCGAGATCCGGGATCACCAGCCCGATAGAACGTGTGCGTCCAGCACGCAGCCCGGCCGCCACGGCATTCGGGTGGTAATTATGCTCACGCACCACCGCCATGACTTTTTCAACCGTTTTGTCGCTTACGCGGTATTGCTTTGCTTTGCCGTTAATAACGTAGCTTGCAGTCGTTCGCGAAACGCCGGCCAACCGAGCGATTTCATCCAGTTTCACAATTGCCCCTTGCATAAAATGTACAAACCATAACCTTTAAGATGGCATGGGTTAAACTTCTTAACATCTAAGCGCAGAATAATGACTGCGGCAACCGCTTTTGTCTCTGGTTACTGCTGATTTCGCAAAAAAAAGCAACCGATAGCCAAGGCATCTCGCGTAGGTCAGGTAAGCGTTAGCGCATAATTTTATCGCCGCGGGAAAGCCCCACCACGCCGGAACGGGCAACTTCCACGATTTTGGCGACTTCCCGTAGCGTTGCCAGAAACGCATCCAGCTTATCGCTGGTGCCCGCCAGCTGTACGGTGTAGATCGACGGCGTAACATCGATGATTTGCCCACGGAATATCTCCGTGTTGCGTTTCACCTCTTCCCGGCCATAGCCGCTGGCCTGGATTTTCACCAGCATGATTTCTCGTTCAACGTGGGCGCCCTGCCCCAGTTCGCTGACGCGCAGAACATCCACCAGTTTGTGTAGCTGCTTTTCGATCTGCTCCAGGACTTTCTCATCCCCTACCGTTTGAATCGTCATCCGCGATAAGGTCGGGTCGTCAGTCGGCGCGACGGTCAGGCTTTCAATGTTGTATCCGCGCTGGGCGAAGAGGCCAATCACACGTGACAATGCACCCGACTCGTTTTCCAGCAATACTGATAATATCCGGCGCATAATCAGGTCCTCTCCGTTTTACTTAACCACATTTCGTCCATCCCGCCCCCACGAATCTGCATCGGGTAGACATGCTCACTGCCGTCGACGGTGACATCAACAAACACCAGGCGATGGTTACGCACATGTTCCAGCGCTTCGCCCAGCTTGCTCTCCAGTTCGCCTGGATGATTAATCTGGATACCGATATGCCCATAAGCTTCAGCAAGGCGCACAAAATCGGGTAGCGACTGCATGTAAGACTGGGAGTGACGCCCGGAGTAAATCATGTCCTGCCACTGTTTGACCATGCCGAGATAGCGGTTGTTAAGGTTGAGCACCAGTACCGGTAGCTCATATTGCAGCGCCGTCGACAGTTCCTGGATGTTCATCTGAATGCTGCCATCCCCGGTAACGCACACCACTGTTTCATCCGGCAGCGCCATTTTCACCCCTAACGCCGCGGGTAAACCGAATCCCATGGTGCCGAGGCCGCCTGAGTTAATCCAGCGGCGTGGTTTATCGAACGGATAGTAAAGTGCGGCAAACATTTGATGCTGGCCAACGTCAGAGGTCACGTATGCATCCCCTTTCGTCAGACGCCAGATGGTTTCAATCACCGCCTGCGGTTTAATACTTTCACTTTGCGTGTCGTATTTCAGGCACTGACGAGCGCGCCAGTGTTCGATCTGTTGCCACCAGTCACGGTTATCATCCAGCGGCTGCTGCGATTTCTCCTGCGGCAGCAGTTCAAGCATCTGATCCAGCACCAGGCGAGCATCGCCCACAATCGGAATATCCGCAGTGACGGTTTTTGAAATTGAGGTCGGATCGATGTCGATATGCAGCACGGTCGCATTCGGGCAATATTTTGCCAGGTTATTGGTCGTTCGATCGTCAAAACGAACGCCGACGGCAAAGATCACATCAGAATGATGCATGGTCATATTCGCTTCGTAAGTACCATGCATGCCCAACATTCCCAGCGCCTGGCGATGCGTGGCCGGAAACGCGCCTAACCCCATCAGCGAGGAGACAACCGGCAGATTAAGTGCTTCGGCAATTTGCCCCAGTTGTTCGTGACAGGCGGCATTCACCGCGCCACCACCAACATAGACAACCGGTTTCTTCGCCGCGACCAGCGTCTGCAAAGCACGTTTTATCTGTCCTTTGTGCCCGGTCGTTGTCGGGTTATACGAACGCATACTCACCGACTCCGGCCAGCTATAAGGCAGTTTTTTCGCCGGATTCAGAATATCTTTCGGCAAATCCACCACCACAGGCCCCGGACGACCGCTTGCCGCCAACCAGAAGGCTTTTTTCAGCACCTGCGGGATATCTTCCGTTTGTTTAACCAGAAAACTGTGTTTTACCACCGGGCGGGATATACCCACCATGTCGCACTCCTGGAAGGCATCGTAGCCAATCAGGGAAGTGGCGACCTGGCCGGAGAGGATCACCAGCGGAATGGAATCCATATATGCTGTTGCAATCCCGGTGATCGCATTGGTTGCCCCTGGTCCGGAAGTGACCAAAACGACGCCCACTTCTCCCGTGGCACGCGCCAGGCCATCAGCCATATGTACCGCGGCTTGCTCATGACGGACTAACACATGATCAATACCGCCGACCGTATGCAATGCATCATAAATATCGAGGACGGCCCCCCCGGGATAACCGAATACCTGCTTCACACCCTGATCGATAAGCGATCGGACGACCATCTCGGCTCCAGACAACATCTCCATGGCTTGCCTCACTCTTATAATGAATTACGGTTTAACAACACATTAACCGCTGACGATGACGCATGGCAATTGACTCCGAAGGGGTGGCACTGGAGTAAATAAGAATAAAACGGAGGTCAGAATTGAATAAATGGAGAATTAAACCAGCATAAGCAATTGATATGATAAATAATCGCTTAAAAAGGGGGACTTACAGCAATTAGTCTATTTTTTTACACTTTCAGACATACGTAAAAAGTTGAGTTCAGCACAAAATTTTAGATATAAAGATAAAAGCAGAATAAACCAGATGTATTCCCCGATTTATTCTGCCAGCGGCTACTTCTTACAGACGGAGACCAACAGTTCTTCCATCCATTGATGTCCTTTATCGCGCCCCGCAGCCTCATGCCAGGAAAGATAACATGTGCGGCTGTTCAATTTTAAAGGTAAAGGCAATATCTGCAGTTCTAAAGAATCGGCGAACTCTTCCGCCAACCAACGCGGCGCAATAGAGACCAGGTGCGTTTGCGACACAATATTAAGCACGCTGATTAATGCCATTCCCTGATAAGCCACGCAGGATTGTTTATCCGGTGTGTCATACCACGGCTGGCTGAATGAGGCGAAGCGATCAAGCGAAACCACGGCATGCTGTTCATGATAGAGATTGCTTTCCAGCAATGGGCCACTAATGCGCGGATGTTTTTTGCTTGCCACTAACACCATTTCGTCATTGAATAACGGAACACTGGTAAATTCCGGACGACGGAATTCTTCATAGCTAATAACAAACTCAGTTTCCTGATAACGTAATTGGTGCTCGGTATTTAGATTTAGTGAAGATTTAAAAACGACATTAATGTTCGGCGCGACTTGTTCAACTCGATTATAAATCAACGAAGTAAGAATATTATCCAATGGACTGCATACGCAAAGATTGAATACACGCTCGCTGCTGGTAGGTTCAAAGCCGGAACCAGGCAGTTCATTCTGCACTAATTGCAATGCCTGACGAACGGAGCCAAACAGCTGGAAGGCTCTTGCTGTCGGCTGGATTCCACGGCCATAACGAACAAAAAGCTCATCGTTAAACATGACTTTCAGGCGTGCGACCGCATTACTGACAGCGGGTTGCGACATCCCCAGCGTATGTGCAGCACGCGTAATATTTTGTTCCTGCATCACCGCATCAAAAACAGTTAATAAATTAAGATCAACCATGCGAAGCTGTGGCTTCCCCATCTCTATGAGATTAGATTTATCTATTATTTTTACTTCTGGCATATTTAACTCCACTGTCACTCTAAACTCCCTTTTCCCAGACGGAGTGCAGAAATAATCTCCGTTAATATGATTTACCATGCATATAAAATAAGAAAAAGGAAAAACATTAAAATTAGGAAAACATAAAGGCACAAATCTAAATGTACAAAAGAACACCACAAGCGTAGTGCGGCAGATGTCACTGCGCGATGATTCATATGTTTAAATTTCGAAAACAATATAACCATAAGCGTGGCGAATACACAATCATACGCACAGTGAATATGTATTTAAGTTTTAATTAAACATTTCTATTATTAACACATTAAAAGTTAACATTAATTTATCAATTATTGGGTAACACATTGGTTTCATCCATTCAGAATGAATATAAAAGCTGATAAATCATAAAGATATGAAATCCCAAATGAGGCGTTATCTTTAGTTCTTCGTTACCATAAATGCAAATAAATATGCTTAAATATGTCAAACCGTGAAAAACATGTTCAACGATCAGATGATTAATTTTATATAACCTGAGAAATTCAGCACAATTCGCTTAAGTTTATCAGAAACTTTCCCCCTTAACGGGAGCATTTGCAGGGAATGGGGTTGACATCAGTCTTCATATCCAGTACCACTAAAAGCATATCGCATTCGCCTGGAGCTTGATTGATGACTTACATTGCTCGTTTTATCGGTCTACTACTACTAAACGCATTCTCATTGCGCGGTAGACTGGTGGACGACATTCAGCATTAAGTCAGCTCCAGTTAAGACAAAAAACCCGCGCCGTTGCGCGGGTTTTTTTATGCTCGAAGCAAGGCGCCCTAAAGACCAAGGACCTAAACCATGAGCCAGCAAGTCATTATTTTCGATACCACCTTACGTGACGGTGAACAGGCGTTACAGGCGAGCCTGAGTGTGAAAGAAAAACTGCAGATTGCGCTGGCCCTCGAGCGTATGGGCGTTGACGTGATGGAGGTCGGTTTTCCGGTCTCTTCACCGGGTGACTTTGAGTCCGTACAAACCATCGCTCGTCAGGTGAAGAACAGCCGCGTTTGCGCCTTAGCCCGCTGCGTAGAAAAAGATATCGACGTTGCCGCAGAATCTCTGAAGGTCGCTGAGGCTTTCCGCATTCATACGTTCATCGCCACCTCGCCGATGCATATCGCGACGAAATTGCGTAGCACGTTGGATGAAGTGATCGAGCGAGCAGTCTACATGGTGAAGCGTGCGCGTAATTATACGGATGACGTGGAGTTCTCATGCGAGGATGCTGGCCGTACCCCTATTGCCGATCTGGCCCGCGTGGTCGAAGCCGCGATTAATGCGGGTGCCAAAACTATCAATATCCCCGATACCGTTGGCTACACCATGCCTTTCGAATTCGGAGCAATCATTTCTGGTCTGTATGAACGCGTACCGAATATCGATAAAGCCATCATCTCCGTGCACACCCATGATGATTTAGGTCTGGGCGTTGGCAACGCGTTGGCGGCCGTCCACGCCGGTGCTCGCCAGGTGGAAGGCGCGATGAACGGTATCGGCGAACGCGCCGGTAACTGCTCACTGGAAGAAGTGATCATGGCGATCAAAGTGCGCAAAGATATCCTGAACGTACAGACCCGCATTAATCACCAGGAAATCTGGCGTACCAGTCAGTTAGTCAGCCAAATCTGCAACATGCCCATTCCGGCCAACAAAGCCATTGTCGGTAGCGGCGCCTTTGCCCACTCCTCTGGCATCCATCAGGACGGCGTACTGAAAAATCGTGAAAACTACGAAATCATGACGCCTGAATCCATCGGTCTGAACCAGGTGCAGTTGAACCTGACTTCCCGTTCCGGACGCGCCGCGGTGAAACACCGTATGGACGAGATGGGATATAAAGAGAATGAATACAACCTGGACAACCTGTACGACGCATTCCTGAAGCTGGCGGATAAAAAAGGTCAGGTATTTGATTACGACCTGGAAGCGCTGGCCTTTATTAATAAACAGCAGGAAGAGCCGGAGCATTTCCGTCTGGATTACTTCAGCGTGCAGTCCGGCTCAAATGACATCGCCACCGCCTCCGTCAAGCTGGCCTGCGGTGAAGAAGTCAAAGCCGAAGCGGCGAACGGTAACGGTCCGGTCGATGCCATTTATCAGGCCATCAACCGTGTGACCGAGTACAACATCGAACTGGTGAAATACAGCCTGACCGCCAAAGGGCACGGTAAAGATGCGCTGGGCCAGGTGGATATCGTTGCTAATTATAACGGTCGCCGCTTCCACGGCGTCGGTCTGGCAACAGATATCGTCGAATCGTCCGCGAAAGCGATGGTTCATGTGCTGAACAACATTTGGCGCGCCGAAGAAGTCGAAAAAGAATTGCAACGCAAAGCTCAGAACAACGAGAACAACAAGGAAACCGTGTGATGTCGAAGAATTATCATATTGCTGTTTTGCCGGGCGACGGTATTGGCCCGGAAGTGATGGCGCAAGCCCTGAAGGTACTGGACGCAATCCGCAACCGTTTTAACATGCGCATTACCACCAGCCACTACGACGTGGGGGGTGCCGCTATCGATAACCATGGTCAGCCGCTGCCGCCTGCGACGGTTGAAGGCTGTGAGCAAGCTGACGCCATTCTGTTTGGCTCCGTTGGCGGCCCGAAATGGGAAAATCTGCCACCAAACCAGCAGCCTGAACGCGGCGCGCTGCTGCCGTTGCGTAAACACTTCAAATTATTCAGCAACCTGCGCCCGGCTAAGCTGTACCAGGGTCTGGAAGCATTTTGCCCTCTGCGCGCAGATATTGCCGCGAACGGTTTCGACATCCTGTGCGTGCGCGAACTGACCGGCGGTATCTACTTCGGTCAGCCAAAAGGCCGCGAAGGCAGCGGACAACATGAAAAAGCCTTTGATACCGAGGTTTATCACCGTTTCGAGATCGAGCGTATCGCACGTATCGCGTTTGAATCTGCTCGCCAGCGTCGCCGCAAAGTCACGTCGATTGATAAAGCCAACGTACTGCAAACGTCTATTCTGTGGCGCCAAATCGTCAATGAAATTGCTAATGAATATCCGGATGTTGAGCTGGCGCATATGTACATCGACAACGCGACGATGCAGTTGATCAAAGATCCATCCCAGTTCGACGTGCTGCTGTGCTCCAACCTGTTTGGCGACATTCTGTCTGACGAATGCGCCATGATCACCGGATCAATGGGGATGTTACCGTCCGCCAGCCTGAATGAGCAGGGCTTTGGTCTGTACGAGCCCGCTGGCGGCTCCGCTCCGGATATCGCCGGGAAAAACATTGCTAACCCTATCGCCCAAATCCTTTCGCTGGCGCTGCTGCTGCGCTACAGCCTGGACGCCAATGATGCGGCAACCGCAATTGAGAGCGCCATCAACCGCGCATTAGAAGAAGGCATTCGCACCGGTGACTTAGCCCGTGGCGCTGCCGCAGTCGGTACCGATGAAATGGGTGACATTATTGCCCGTTACGTCGCAGAAGGGGTGTAATCATGGCCAAAACGTTATACGAAAAATTGTTCGATGCGCACGTCGTTTACGAAGCGCAAAACGAAACCCCGCTGTTGTATATCGACAGACATCTGGTGCATGAAGTGACCTCTCCGCAGGCGTTTGATGGCCTGCGTGCGCATGGCCGTCAGGTGCGCCAGCCGGGTAAAACCTTTGCCACCATGGACCATAACGTCTCCACGCAGACCAAAGACATTAACGCTTCCGGCGAAATGGCCCGCATTCAGATGCAGGAATTAATCAAAAACTGCAATGAATTTGGCGTCGAACTGTACGACCTGAACCACCCGTATCAGGGGATCGTTCACGTGATGGGGCCTGAGCAAGGCGTAACGTTGCCGGGTATGACCATCGTTTGCGGCGACTCCCACACCGCCACACACGGCGCGTTTGGCGCGCTGGCCTTTGGTATTGGCACCTCTGAAGTTGAACACGTTCTGGCGACGCAGACCCTGAAACAGGGGCGTGCCAAAACCATGAAGATTGAAGTTAACGGCACGGCAGCACCTGGCATTACCGCCAAAGATATCGTGCTGGCGATTATCGGTAAAACCGGTAGTGCAGGCGGTACCGGGCACGTCGTTGAATTTTGTGGCGAAGCCATCCGTGCGCTGAGCATGGAAGGCCGTATGACCCTGTGCAACATGGCCATTGAAATGGGCGCCAAAGCGGGTCTGGTCGCACCGGATGAAACCACCTTTAACTATGTGCAGGGGCGTTTACACGCACCGAAGGGTGAGGATTTTACCAACGCGGTTGCGTACTGGAAAACGCTGAAAACCGACGACAACGCGACGTTTGATACCGTCGTTACCCTGCAGGCAGAAGAGATCGCACCGCAGGTCACTTGGGGTACGAACCCGGGTCAGGTCATCTCGGTGAACGATAATATTCCCGACCCGGCGTCATTTTCCGATCCCGTTGAGCGCGCATCGGCTGAAAAAGCGCTGGCATATATGGGGCTGAAACCGGGCATTCCGTTAACAGAAGTGGCCATCGATAAAGTGTTTATCGGTTCCTGTACCAACTCGCGTATTGAAGATTTACGCGCTGCGGCCCAAATCGCCAAAGGGCGCAAAGTTGCGCCAGGCGTACAGGCGCTGGTTGTGCCGGGTTCTGGTCCGGTGAAAGCGCAGGCTGAAGCGGAAGGTCTGGACAAGATCTTCATCGAAGCCGGGTTTGAATGGCGTTTACCGGGCTGTTCCATGTGTCTGGCCATGAACAATGACCGCCTGAACCCAGGCGAGCGCTGTGCATCCACCAGCAACCGTAACTTTGAAGGCCGCCAGGGCCGCGGTGGTCGCACGCACTTAGTCAGCCCGGCCATGGCCGCCGCTGCCGCCGTTACCGGTCATTTTGCCGACATTCGCAGCATCAAATAAGGAAACTACCATGGCAGAGAAATTTACCCAACATACCGGCCTGGTTGTCCCACTGGATGCCGCCAACGTGGATACCGACGCGATTATTCCCAAACAGTTTTTGCAGAAGGTTACGCGCACCGGTTTTGGCGCTCATCTGTTTAACGACTGGCGTTTTCTGGATGAAAAAGGGCAACAGCCTAACCCAGAGTTCGTACTGAACTTCCCGGAATATAAAGGCGCGTCAATTCTGCTGGCGCGGGAAAACTTTGGCTGCGGCTCTTCCCGTGAACATGCGCCATGGGCGCTGACCGATTACGGCTTTAAAGTAGTGATCGCGCCAAGCTTCGCTGACATCTTCTACGGCAACAGCTTCAATAACCAACTGCTGCCGGTGACCTTGAGCGACGCGCAGGTAGATGAAATGTTCGCCCTGGTGAAAGCCAATCCGGGCATTACATTTGAAGTGGATCTGCAAGCGCAGGTGGTGAAAGCGGGCGATAAGTCCTACAGCTTTAAAATCGACGACTTCCGCCGCCACTGCATGCTGAACGGTCTGGACAGCATCGGGCTGACGCTGCAGCATGAAGCGGCCATCACCGAGTACGAAGACAAGCAGCCAGCGTTTATGCGCTAGTCCTTGTGGTGCCGGATAAGGCGTAAGCTGCCATCCGGCACTACAAAAATCAAACGTCCTTTACCCGCCCGGTCATCACCAGCGTGACCACAGAAATCGCCGCAATCACCCAATAGACGGCAAAGTGACCGTAGCTTTGCGCAACAGCCCCCTGAATCACTCCCGCGAGAATGACCCCCGTTGAAATACTGTTGGTAAATAATGTGGTCGCTGACCCCGCACGCCCGGGCATAAGATCCTGAAACCACAGCATTCCTATCCCGGCGATGATACCGATAAATACTGCATTAAACAGTTGCAGCACCAGCAGCGCCGTGCGGCTGTGAAAGAAGATCAAACCAAGATAAAACAGTACGCCCGCCGCGACGGCCGCGATCATCATTCGCCGTTTGCCAAAGCGCTTCACATAGTAGCCCGCCAGGATCATCGCCGGAATTTCCAGCCCAGCCGCCGTCCCCATCAGGATCCCGGCCAGCTTGTCCGGTAACCCCAGCTCAAGGCTTATCCACAGCGGCATATCGATGATGTACATGGTATTGCAGGTCCACATCAGCGTGGAGGCAATAAACAACATGCGCACATTTTTGTCCTGCCAACCGCCGGTCTGTTCCAGCGGTACGTCAACAGGTTGCTCCACCCGTGTAACTGACGGCAGTATCAGCGCAATCAGCACCAGGCTAATGGCGAAAATCCCTGCGGCAATGGAAAACATCGCCGTAAAGCCGTAATTCAGCGCCAGCATGAAGGCCAGCGGCGGTCCAATTACCCAGGCCAGCGAAAGCTGCGCACGCATCACCGAGCTAAACATCACCACTTCACGCGCGGAGTTATCAGCGTATTCCCGCGCCAGCGCAAACAGCTGCGGCATGGCGGTATTCGCCAGCGAGGCCAGCAGTACACCGCAGGTGATAAGCGTGAGATAGTGGCGATTAAACGCAAACAGCAGCGCGTTTCCGATTGCCATCAGGCAGCAGAACATGATCAGCTTGCGCCTGTCGCCCTGGCTGTCGGATCGTTTCGCGAGGCCAAGGCTGACAACGATCCCGACAATCGCATTGACGGTATAAAACAGCCCGACCCAAAACGGCTGCGCCCCGACTTCACGGCTCAGGAACAAGCTCAGCGTGGGTGCCTGCAATGCACCTGCTACGCCCATCATAAAAGCGACTAGCATAAATGCCGCGTAAACGCCGTTGAGGCGCCGTCCCATGGTCATAATCCAGAGCATTACAGTTCCTTTTAGCGCAGCAGAAACAAAAAAAGCCAGCAGTGATTATCTGCTGGCGCGGCGATTAACACCAATACTCAGTCACACATGATGTCTGCAATTCCCAATTCAGGAGTCAGGCTGTCACCTCCCACTGCATCAGTTCTTCGAGCATCTTTAAGCGCTGCGGTGCGCTCAGGCAAGCCAACCAGGACGATTTTTCTGTCGCGGTAAAGTATTTCAACCAGAACTGACGCATAGATGACCCCTTCGTTGTCTCATCGCTTCATCGGAATCTATTATTGGCTTAATATAGGGATAATAAAATTGCTGAGTTTTTCGCAGGAGTTCCCCTTTTATGTCTTCTGGTCGTCTGCAACAACAGTTCATCCGTCTGTGGCAATGCTGTGACGGCAAAACGCAAGACACGACGCTGAACGAGCTGGCGGAGCTGCTGAGTTGTTCGCGCCGCCATATGCGTACCCTGCTCAATACCATGCAAGAACGCGGCTGGTTAACGTGGGAAGCCGAAGTAGGGCGAGGTAAACGCTCGCGCCTGACTTTCCTCTATACCGGGCTGGCACTCCAGCAGCAGCGGGCAGAAGACCTGCTGGAACAGGATCGCATCGATCAACTGGTGCAGTTGGTCGGTGACAAAACGGCCGTACGACAGATGCTGGTTTCTCACCTGGGGCGCAGTTTTCGCCAGGGGCGGCACATCATGCGCGTTCTCTATTATCGTCCCATGCACAACCTGCTTCCCGGTACGGCGCTACGCCGTTCAGAAACTCATATCGCCCGGCAAATCTTCAGCGCCTTAATTCGGGTAAATGAGGAAAATGGGGAACTGGAAGCGGACATCGCCCATCACTGGCAGCAGATTTCACCGTTACACTGGCGATTCTTCCTGCGTCCGGGGATTCATTTTCATCATGGCCGCGAACTGGAAATGGAAGATGTCATCACCTCGCTGATGCGCATTAACGCCCTGCCGCTGTACTCGCACATCACGCAGATCGTTTCTCCCACGGCCTGGACGCTGGATATCCATCTCGCCCAACCCGACCGCTGGCTTCCCTGGCTATTGGGGCAAGTCCCCGCCATGATCCTGCCGCGAGAATGGGAGACGCTCAGCAACTTCTCCAGCCACCCAATTGGCACTGGTCCCTATTCGGTGATGCGCAATACCAATAACCAACTGAAAATTCATGCATTTGATGATTACTTTGGCTACCGGGCGCTGATCGACGAAGTTAACGTTTGGGTATTACCCGATATCGGCGAAGAGCCTGGCGGTGGGTTGACGCTAAAAGGCCCCACGGAGGATGAAAAGGCGATCGAAAGCCGCCTCGAGGAAGGATGCTACTACCTGCTGTTTGATGCGCGCACCCACCGTGGCGCTAATCAGGAGGTTCGCGATTGGGTTAGCCGCGTTCTTTCGCCAACCCATCTCATCTGCCACGCCGACGAACAGTTCCAGCGACTGTGGTTTCCCGCCTACGGTTTGCTCCCCCGCTGGCACCATGCCAAACCCGGCCATGGTGAAAAACCCGCCGGACTGGAAACGCTGACGATCACCTACTATCGCGATCACATCGAACATCGGATTATCGCGCAGATCATGAAGACGTTGCTGGCAGAGCATCAGGTACAGTTAAATATTCAGGAGATCGACTACGATCAATGGCATGCGGGTGAAATCGTCAGTGATATCTGGCTCAACAGCGCCAACTTTACCCTACCGCTGGATTTCTCGCTGTTCGCCCATTTGTGCGAAGTCCCGTTGCTGCAAAACTGTATCTCGCGGGACTGGGAAAACGATGCAGCTCGCTGGCGAACGGGCGAAATGAGCCTGGCGGCATGGTGCCAACAGTTGCTCGCTACAAAGGCCATTGTGCCGCTAATCCACCACTGGCTCATCATTCAAGGACAGCGCAGTATGCGCGGGTTACGCATGAATACCCTCGGCTGGTTTGATTTTAAATCAGCGTGGTTTGCACCACCGGATCCTTAGATCCGGCTCTTGATTGCCGCATAGCAACAAAATCATTACACTAACGCCGTTCTCAACGGGGTGCTAAATAAAAACATACACAAAATCATTCATGATGCATCAAGGCGGCAAGCGAGTGAGTCCCCAGGAGCATAGATAACTATGTGACTGGGGTGAGCGACAAATCTGCCGGGAGCAGATTTGAACGCTGCTTGCAGCGGCCCCGAAGGGGCGAGGCCCGGAGATGGGCCGAGTAACGCAGCCAACACAGAGGCAGCGTGAATGATGAAGTGTATGGGCTGAGAGATACCCGTCGAACCTGATCCGGATAATGCCGGCGAAGGGATTTGAGGCTGCAACTCAAGTCCTTTGCCACCCAACTTTATGAGGTGCAAAGTGTTTAAAAAATGTCTTCCGCTTTTACTGCTGTGCGCAGCGCCTGCTTTCGCCAAACCTGTACTGACCATTTATACCTACGACTCGTTCGCAGCTGACTGGGGCCCGGGCCCGACAATAAAAAAAGCCTTTGAAGCTGACTGCAACTGTGAACTGAAACTGGTCGCGCTGGAAGATGGCGTCTCGCTGCTTAACCGCCTGCGCATGGAAGGAAAAAACAGTAAAGCTGACGTCGTACTGGGCCTCGATAACAACCTTCTGGAAGCCGCCACCCAAACCAAACTGTTTGCCAAAAGCGGTGTAGCAAGTGAAGCCGTAAACGTGCCCGGCGGCTGGAAAAACGATACCTTCGTTCCGTTTGATTACGGCTATTTCGCCTTTGTTTATGATAAGAACAAGCTGAAGAATCCGCCCAAAAGCCTGAAAGAACTGGTAGAGAGCGATCAAAAATGGCGCGTCATTTATCAGGACCCGCGTACCAGCACGCCGGGGCTGGGCCTGCTGCTATGGATGCAAAAAGTCTATGGCGATAAGGCACCGGAGGCCTGGCGCGCGCTTTCGGCAAAAACCGTCACGGTCACCAAGGGCTGGAGTGAAGCCTACGGCCTGTTCCTGAAAGGCGAAAGCGACCTGGTACTCAGCTACACCACCTCTCCGGCCTATCACATCATCGCCGAGAAAAAAGACAACTACGCCGCAGCCAACTTTAGCGAAGGCCACTATTTGCAAGTGGAAGTCGCCGCCCGTACTGCGGCCAGCAAACAGCCGGAACTGGCCGAGAAATTCCTCAAGTTTATGGTGTCTCCAGCCTTCCAGAATGCGATTCCGACCGGCAACTGGATGTATCCGGTAACCCCGGTCGCCCTGCCTTCTGGATTCGAGCAACTGAATAAGCCAGCCACCGCGCTGGAATTTACGCCGCAGCAGGTTGCGGCTCAACGTCAGGCATGGATTAGCGAATGGCAACGCGCCGTCAGCCGTTAATTTCCGGCTGGCTGGTTCCAGGGCTTACCGCCGCCACGCTGATGGTGGCCGTTGCCCTGGCCGCGTTTCTGGCGCTGTGGTTTAACGTCCCACGGGGGGAGTGGCGCTCACTGTGGCAAGACGACTACCTGTGGCACGTGGTGCGCTTTTCTTTCTGGCAGGCTTTTTTATCCGCAGTGCTGTCGGTCATCCCGGCGATTTTCCTTGCCAGAGCGCTCTATCGCCGCCGTTTTCCAGGACGACTGGCGCTGCTGCGCCTGTGCGCGATGACGTTAATCCTGCCAGTGCTGGTCGCGGTCTTCGGTATTCTTAGCGTGTACGGTCGTCAGGGCTGGCTGGCCTCGATCTGGCATACATTCGGGTTGGAATGGACGTTTTCGCCGTACGGTCTGCAGGGCATTCTGCTGGCGCACGTCTTTTTCAACCTGCCGATGGCCAGTCGTCTGCTGTTGCAGTCTCTGGAGAATATTCCCGGCGAACAGCGACAGTTAGCCGCTCAGTTAGGTCTGCGCAGCTGGCATTTCTTCCGCTTTGTGGAATGGCCGTGGCTGCGTCGGCAAATCCTTCCCGTCGCGGCGCTCATCTTTATGCTCTGTTTCGCCAGCTTCGCCACCGTTTTGTCGCTAGGCGGCGGACCGCAGGCCACTACCATCGAGCTGGCGATTTATCAGGCGCTGAACTTCGATTACGATCCCGCCCGCGCCGCCATGCTGGCGTTGATCCAGATGGTTTGTTGTTTAGCGCTGGTGCTCTTCAGCCAACGTCTGAGCCGCGCCATCGCCCCCGGTACCACGCTGGTTCAGGGCTGGCGCGATCCCGACGATCGTCTGCACAGCCGCCTGGCAGACGCACTGCTGATTATTCTGGCCCTGCTGCTACTGCTGCCGCCGCTGCTGGCGGTAATTGTCGATGGTTTTAACCGCCATATGCTGGATGTTCTTAAGCAACCTGTACTGTGGCACGCGCTGGGAACCTCGCTGCGTATTGCGCTGGCGGCAGGTGCGTTGTGCGTTGTTCTCACCATAATGCTGTTATGGAGCAGTCGTGAACTGCGTGCCCGACAGCAGTTGCTGGCAGGTCAGATGCTGGAACTTAGCGGCATGTTGATCCTCGCCATGCCGGGCATCGTGCTGGCAACCGGCTTCTTTCTGCTGCTCAATAACACCATTGGACTCCCCGAATCAGCCGACGGCATTGTCATTTTTACCAATGCGCTGATGGCGATCCCTTACGCGCTGAAGGTGCTGGAAAACCCAATGCGGGACGTCACCACCCGCTACAGTATGTTGTGCCAGTCGTTGGGAATTGAGGGATGGTCGCGCCTGAAAGTGGTTGAACTGCGTGCCCTGAAGCGCCCGCTGGCGCAGGCGATGGCTTTTGCCTGCGTGCTGTCGATTGGCGATTTTGGCGTGGTCGCGCTATTTGGTAATGAGGATTTCCGCACCCTGCCGTTTTATTTATATCAGCAGATTGGCTCTTATCGCAGTCAGGATGGCGCAGTTACGGCGTTATTGCTGCTGATCCTGTGCTTTACGCTGTTTACCGTTATTGAGAAATTGCCGGGTCGAAATGTTAAAACTGATTGATATCACATGGCTTTATCACCATTTGCCGATGCGCTTTACGCTGTCGATCGCACGCGGTGAGCAGGTCGCGATCCTCGGGCCCAGCGGCGCCGGGAAAAGTACGCTGCTGAATCTGATCGCCGGCTTTCTCACGCCTGCCAGCGGTACCATGTTGATTGAAGGTGAAGATCACACCGCCACGCCTCCCTCACGTCGCCCCGTTTCGATGCTGTTTCAGGAAAATAACCTGTTCAGCCACCTGAGCGTGCAACAAAACATCGGCCTGGGCCTTAACCCGGGATTGAAGCTGAACGCATCGCAGCGGGAGAAAATGCATCACATCGCCCAGCAAATGGGGATCGACTCACTGCTGGAGCGCCTCCCCGGTGAGCTTTCCGGCGGTCAGCGACAGCGCGTAGCGCTGGCGCGTTGCCTGGTGCGGGAACAACCCATTTTGCTGCTTGATGAACCGTTCTCTGCGCTCGATCCCGCCCTGCGCCAGGAGATGTTAACGCTGGTTGCCGAGGTCTGTCGCGATAAACAGCTTACGTTGCTGATGGTGTCCCACAGCGTAGAAGATGCGGCGCGAATTGCGTCCCGTTCGATTGTGGTCGCCGACGGGCGCATCGCCTGGCAGGGCAAAACGGATGAGTTATTAAGCGGTCAGGCCAGCGCCTCGACGCTCTTGG
Organism: Citrobacter sp. RHBSTW-00599; assembly: GCF_013784065.1. Taxonomy (NCBI): domain Bacteria; kingdom Pseudomonadati; phylum Pseudomonadota; class Gammaproteobacteria; order Enterobacterales; family Enterobacteriaceae; genus Citrobacter; species Citrobacter sp. RHBSTW-00599. The sequence continues at coordinate 4,252,471 of NZ_CP056717.1, forward strand.
GCATCAAAGCCGAGTGATTGATTTCCCAGGCCGGATAAGCGTCAGCGCCATCCGGCAAAAGAATCGTCAGAAACCCACGACTTTACGCAGAATATCAATATACACCGGCATCAGCGGATGGCGCAGTAACGCCACCAGCGCAACCACGCCGATCCCAAGCGTCAACGGCGCCAGATACAGTAAACGACTGCGGGGGAAATACGCGGTTAAGCGATCGACTGCCGCTTTGCCGCTACGCCACAGTCGCCAGCAAAACCAGCCCCCTACCCATAGCAACAGCGCCGTCGCCAGCAGCAACCATTTGAAATCCCCGCTCTGCATCTCAGAAGGAATATCAATTACCGCCCCCGCCAGGATCCCCGGCAGGAAGTAGAACGGCGGCCACAGTATGCAACCAATAATATTCGGGACGATAAATTTAGCGACAGGCAGATCCAGCATGCCCGCCACCATTGGCACCAGCGGACGCGTCGGTCCCACAAAACGCCCCACCAGAATGGTAAACATGCTGTGCTGATGCAGCGCGTGCTCGGTTTTATCCAGCAACGCCTTGTTCTTTTTCATGAACGACCAACGGTGCAGCGGCTTTTTAAAGCGCCAGCCCAACCAGAAAGAGATCCAGTCCCCTAACAGGCAACCAATGATGCCCGCAAGCCAGGCATGCCAGAAGTTCAGTTCGCCACTGCCAATCAGCGCCCCCAGCCCCGCCATCATCACGGTACCGGGCAGAATCAGACCAACCAGCGCCAGCGACTCCAGAAAGGCCACCAGCAGTACGGCGATCAGGGAGTACAGGGCGGACTGAAGAATAAAGTGTTCCAGCAATGCTTGCATAATGTGTCCGTCAGATTTACGAAGCAGGGATTTTGATAACCCGTCTCAACTTCGTCAAGCCATCAATTGTCTGAATAGATTGCGAGTTATGACAACTTTCAGGACACATCATTCACTTTTTATTCACATCCGGCGCGAAACTCGCTCGGACTGGCGCCGGTACATTTTTTGAAAACGCGAGAAAAATAGAGCTGATCGTCAAAGCCAACATTGCGCCCTACCGTAGCAATGGGCATACGAGTGGTACTCAGCAATAGCTTGGCCTGGCTGATACGCTGATCCTCGCGCCAGCTTAATACGCTGATACCCAACTGCTGACGGAACAGATGCGACAAACGGGAAGGCGACAGGCAGACGTGCTGTGCGACGCTGGCAATATCAAAATTACTGTCCGCCAGGTGATCGCTGATGTACTGGCAGGCGTCGCGCACGCGGTTGTCCATGGGGGGATGCAGCGATTCATTAATGGCTTCCATACGTCGGAGCAATAACTGCTCCAGTAAATTAATCGCCAGCAGTTCGGAATAGCGACCTTCTCCCTGCCCGGCGTTGATTATCTGCCCAAACAGTTCGTTAAAATGCGGCTGATGTGCTTCATCCGGGCGAAAGAATCCAGTCTGGGCAAAAATGGCCGGCCAGGTCAGCCACTCCTGCCAGTAGGCGCGTGGGCGAAAGTAAACCCACTGGTGATACCACTCGCTGGCATCAGGATGGCGTCCGTAGTGGTGAATTTCTCCGGGCGGAAACAGCAAAATATCGCCAGGCCGGCAGACAAATTGTTTGCCCTGATTATTGATAACCCCTTCGCCACGGATAGTGAGATTGAGGATATAGCCCTTCATACCCAGCGGCCTGTCGATAAAAAAATCCAGGTATCCGTTCGCCTCGATGGGGGTTAATCCGGCCACCAAATGCGCATTAAACGAATAGCCTGGCAGCAGGGGATCGTTTTGCGTTTCAGCCATAATTTCAATACTCCCTATGTTCTGCTAAGAAACAATTTGTCCATATTACGCCAGACATCATTGCCGTCGCCCCTGCGGGCCGCTGTGTTTGCGGTAATGGACCATCAACCCCGCTTGTGAAAAGCACTTTGTAAAAAATATGTACTGCGCCAACGTTAAAATCGGCTAACAAAAGTGTCTATAACTACGGCAGAAATGTCCACATTGATTATTTGCACGGCGTCACACTTTGTGATGCCACAGCATTTTAGTCCATAAGATTAGCGAATCCTGCCTGACGGTTTTTATCCCTACTAACTACTGTTTATCCATACCCGTATTTTTGGATGGAGTAAGACGATGGCGATTGCAATTGGCCTCGATTTTGGCAGTGATTCAGTACGCGCTTTGGCAGTGGAATGTGCCACCGGTGAAGAAATCGCCACCAGCGTAGAGTGGTACCCACGTTGGCAGGAAGGGCAGTATTGCGATGGCCCAAACAACCAGTTTCGCCATCATCCACGCGACTACATTGAATCAATGGAAGCGGCGCTGAAAACCGTGCTGGCCGAACTGAGCGTTAAACAGCGTGCGGAAGTGGTCGGGATTGGCGTTGACAGCACCGGTTCAACCCCGGCCCCCATCGATGCCGACGGCAACGTACTGGCGTTGCGTCCGGAGTTCGCTGAAAACCCAAATGCAATGTTTGTCCTGTGGAAAGATCACACCTCAGTAGAAGAAGCTGAAGAAATTACCCGTCTGTGCCACACACCGGGCAAGATCGATTACTCCCGCTATATCGGCGGTATTTATTCCAGCGAATGGTTCTGGGCCAAAATCCTGCATGTGACCCGTCAGGACCACGCGGTTGCCGAGGCCGCGGTTTCGTGGATTGAACTGTGCGACTGGGTTCCGGCCCTGCTCTCTAATACCGTACGTCCACAGGATATTCGTCGCGGTCGCTGCAGCGCCGGGCATAAATCCCTGTGGCATGAAAGCTGGGGTGGTCTACCGCCAGCCAGTTTCTTTGACGAACTCGACCCCATCCTCAACCGCCATCTGCAATACCCGATGTTTACCGATACCTTCACAGCCGACCTGCCGGTTGGCACCCTGTGCGCCGAGTGGGCGCAGCGTCTGGGACTACCGGAAAGCGTGGTGATTGCAGGCGGCGCTTTTGACTGCCATACGGGCGCGGTCGGCGCGGGCGCACAGCCCAATACGCTGGTGAAAGTCATTGGCACGTCGACCTGCGACATTCTGATTGCTGACAAACACAGCGTCGGCGAGCGCGCGGTGAAAGGCATTTGCGGCCAGGTTGATGGCAGCGTGGTGCCGCATTTTATTGGCCTCGAGGCAGGCCAGTCCGCGTTCGGCGATATCTATGCCTGGTTTAGCCGTGTGCTGAGCTGGCCGCTGGAGCAGCTTGCCACGCAACACCCGGAGCTGAAGACCCAGATTAAAGCCAGCCAAAAACAGCTGCTACCAGCGCTAACCGAAGCCTGGGCGAGAAATCCGTCGCTGGATCACCTGCCGGTGGTGCTCGACTGGTTCAACGGTCGCCGTACGCCCAATGCCAACCAGCGTCTGAAAGGAGTGATTACCGATCTGAATCTGGCAACCGACGCGCCAGCGCTGTTCGGCGGTCTGATTGCCGCCACCGCCTTTGGTGCACGCGCCATCATGGAATGCTTCACCGAACAAGGCATTGCGGTTAACAACGTAATGGCGCTAGGCGGCATCGCCCGTAAAAATCCGGTCATCATGCAGGCCTGCTGTGACGTGCTCAACCGTCCGCTACAGATTGTCGCTTCAGACCAGTGCTGCGCACTCGGTGCAGCTATCTTTGCCGCCGTTGCCGCGAAAGTACACACCGATATCCCAGCCGCTCAGCAACAGATGGCAAGCGCCGTGGAAAACACGCTGCAACCTCGACCAGAGCAGGCTCAACGTTTTGAACAGCTTTACCGCCGCTACCAGCAGTGGGCGGTTAGCGCTGAACAACAATATCTTCCGACTGCCGCTCCGGCGCAACAAACCCCGGTAGACCAGGCAACCCTGACACATTAAGGACACGACAATGACGATTTTTGATAACTATGAAGTGTGGTTTGTGATTGGTAGCCAGCATCTGTATGGCCCTGAAACCCTGCGTCAGGTAACCCAACATGCCGAGCACGTCGTTAACGCGCTGAATACTGAAGCTAAACTGCCCTGCAAACTGGTTTTAAAACCGCTGGGTACTTCACCTGACGAGATTACCGCTATTTGTCGTGACGCTAACTACGATGATCGCTGCGCAGGTCTGGTGGTCTGGCTGCACACTTTCTCTCCGGCCAAAATGTGGATTAACGGTCTGACTATCCTCAACAAGCCGCTGATGCAATTCCATACCCAGTTCAACGCCGCCCTGCCGTGGGACAGCATTGATATGGACTTTATGAACCTGAACCAGACCGCGCACGGCGGCCGTGAATTCGGCTTCATCGGCGCACGTATGCGTCAGCAGCACGCCGTGGTCACCGGTCACTGGCAGGACAAACAAGCGCACGAACGCATTGGCTCCTGGATGCGCCAGGCCGTGTCCAAACAGGATACCCGCCATCTGAAAGTCTGCCGTTTTGGCGACAACATGCGTGAAGTCGCAGTCACCGATGGCGATAAAGTCGCTGCGCAGATCAAATTCGGCTTCTCGGTAAATACCTGGGCCGTAGGCGATCTGGTGCAGGTAGTAAACTCCATTAGCGACGGCGAAATCAACGCGCTAATCGATGAGTATGAAAGCACCTACACCATGACGGCGGCAACGCAAGTCCACGGTGAGAAACGTCAGAACGTACTGGAAGCGGCCCGTATTGAACTGGGGATGAAGCGCTTCCTGGAACAGGGCGGATTCCACGCCTTTACCACGACATTTGAAGATTTACACGGCCTGAAACAGCTCCCGGGTCTGGCCGTACAGCGTCTGATGCAGCAAGGCTACGGCTTTGCGGGCGAAGGCGACTGGAAAACCGCCGCTCTGCTTCGCATCATGAAGGTGATGTCAACCGGTCTGCAGGGCGGCACCTCATTTATGGAGGATTACACCTACCACTTCGAGAAAGGCAACGATCTGGTGCTCGGCTCGCACATGCTGGAAGTGTGCCCGTCCATCGCGGAGGAAGATAAACCGATCCTCGATGTTCAGCATCTCGGCATTGGTGGTAAAGACGATCCCGCTCGTCTGATCTTCAACACCAAAACTGGCCCGGCAGTCGTTGCCAGCCTGATCGATCTTGGCGATCGCTATCGCCTGCTGGTTAACTGCATCGACACAGTTCAAACACCGCACTCTCTGCCGAAACTGCCGGTGGCTAACGCATTGTGGAAAGCCCAGCCTGATCTGCCAACTGCATCTGAAGCCTGGATCCTGGCCGGTGGCGCGCACCACACCGTCTTCAGCCACGCGCTGGATCTGAACGATATGCGCCAGTTTGCTGAAATGCACGATATCGAGATCGCCGTGATCGACAACGATACCCGCCTGCCGGCCTTTAAGGACGCGCTGCGCTGGAACGACGTCTATTACGGTTTTAAACGTTAATTATGTTGTTGCCGGATGGCTCTGCGCTTGCCCGCCATCCGGCACAGAGGAATCAACATGTTAGAAGATCTCAAACGTCAGGTGCTGGAAGCCAATCTGGCGTTGCCTAAGCACCACCTGGTCACCTTGACCTGGGGGAACGTGAGTGCCGTCGATCGCGAGCGCGGCGTGTTTGTGATTAAACCATCCGGGGTCGATTACAGCGTTATGACCGCAGAAGATATGGTCGTAGTCAGTATCGCCACCGGTGAGGTTGTAGAAGGTACGAAGAAACCCTCCTCCGATACCCCAACCCACCGTCTGCTGTATCAGGCATTCCCGACCATTGGCGGCATTGTTCATACCCATTCGCGTCATGCAACCATCTGGGCGCAGGCGGGCCAGTCGATTCCAGCCACGGGTACCACTCATGCGGACTATTTCTACGGATCGATTCCCTGCACACGGAAAATGACCGAGGAAGAAATCAACGGCGAATATGAGTGGGAAACCGGTAACGTGATCGTTGAAACCTTTGAGAAACAAGGCATTGACGCTTCGCAGATGCCTGGCGTGCTGGTGCACTCTCACGGTCCGTTTGCGTGGGGAAAAAACGCCGAAGATGCGGTACACAACGCCATCGTGCTGGAAGAAGTCGCCTACATGGGGATCTTCTGTCGCCAGCTCGCGCCGCAATTGCCGGATATGCAGCAAACCCTGTTAGATAAACATTACCTACGTAAACACGGCGCAAAAGCCTACTACGGTCAGTGAAAACAATCTGAGCGCGCCCGGAATCTCGGTGGCGCGCTCTCTGGTTATTCCTTTATATATTCCGCAAACGCACTTCGATACACACAGTTATTAGCACAAACGTATTTAATCACGTTGTCATAATGTCCCTGCGCCTCTTCACCATCCAGTGAATGAAAGAAAATGTAATCTGTAATCGTTGACTGCCAGCGCTGTCCATTCAACAGATAATTAATCACCGTATCACGATGACCATTTATTCTGTCATGCCCTTGCCAGTGAAAGAAAGCATTCCCACGTTCAATAACCTCAGTACGCCAAATTTGACCTGACCACGTTCTATACTCAATATATTGACTTACTGATTTAATTGTAGGGTTAGATAACTGAGTATTAACAAATAAATAGTGATCATATCCTACCTGTAACGCCTGAGTATAAATATCCATAATAGGCCTCCATAACACTACGCACCCAAGCTATTGATATAAAACACCCGAGCTATCAGATGAATAAAATTATATTCAGCGATAAAAATCAAATTATACAGAGAGATATTCCCGACGAAATCGAACCGAAAATCCGTTTTTATCCAGACAATAGCAAGCCATAAAAATATATTATATTCAACCTGGTAACCCGAGTGTTTGATTAAAATAGTTACACTAACCATGAATAAAAACAAATAAAAAAAATAACCATTTTTCCTGAACCGAGGGATGAGTAACAAAACCATACGAGCACGATTCCGAAAATGACATAAAAATCCTGAAACGGACTTCCAATTTATGAAACAAATATAATTACAAAAGAATAATAGATCCAAATAGCCATGACAGGCCAATAAAATAATTAAAGGAAGAGCTTTCAATTAAGGCATTCATTTATTAAATACCAAACTCTATCCTGTAACACTTTTACTGCGGAGGGCATTTTACTGTTACTGTCACAATAACTGCCCGCAGTTCTCATTTTTAACTGTACAAAATAACAGTACAATCGTGTAAACCAGGCTATAATAATGCCTGGTTTTTTAATGGGTACGCAGCGTGGCGCAGGCAGGCTTTATTTTAACCCGGCACTGGCGGGACACCCCGCAGGGAACTGAGGTCACATTCTGGCTGGCTACGGACGACGGGCCGCTACAGGTCACGCTCGCGCCTCAGGAGTCGGTCGCGTTTATTCCTGTCAGTCAGGTTCCCCGTGTAGCGTCATTATTACGCAATGAAAACGGCTATCGTCTGACGCCGCTGCAATTGCAAGACTTCCACCGCCAGCCCGTTTCCGGCCTGTATTGCCGCTCACATCGCCAGCTCATGCGGCTGGAAAAGCTCCTGCGTGAAAACGCAATTACCGTCTACGAGGCCGACGTGCGTCCGCCGGAACGGTATCTGATGGAGCGTTTTATCACCTCGCCTGTTTGGGTTGAAGGCGACAGACATAACGGTACGCTGGTTAATGCCCGGTTGAAGCCGAACCCTGACTATCGACCGCCGCTGAAATGGGTCTCGCTGGATATCGAAACCACGCGCCACGGCGAACTCTACTGTATCGGCCTTGAAGGCTGTGGGCAGCGTATTGTCTACATGCTCGGCCCGGCAAACGGCGATGCCTCAGCGCTGGATTTTGAACTTGAATACGTCGCAAGCCGCCCGCAGTTACTGGAAAAGCTCAACGACTGGATTGCCTGTCACGATCCTGATGTGGTAATCGGCTGGAACGTCGTGCAATTCGATTTACGCGTCCTGCAAAAGCATGCTGAACGTTACCGCATTCCCCTGCGTTTTGGCCGTGACAATAGCGAGCTGGAGTGGCGCGAACATGGCTTCAAAAATGGCGTATTCTTCGCGCAGGCTAAAGGTCGCCTGATTATCGACGGCATTGAGGCGCTTAAATCCGCATTCTGGAATTTCTCATCCTTTTCACTGGAAACGGTGTCACAGGAGCTGCTGGGCGAAGGGAAGTCGATAGATAATCCCTGGGACAGGATGGACGAAATAGATCGCCGGTTTGCCCAGGATAAACCCGCGCTCGCCACCTACAATCTCAAAGACTGTGAGCTGGTCACGCGTATTTTTCATAAAACCGAGATCATGCCATTTTTGCTGGAACGATCGACGGTAAACGGCCTGCCGGTCGACCGGCACGGCGGTTCCGTTGCCGCCTTCGGCCATCTCTACCTACCGCGAATGCACCGGGCGGGCTATGTGGCACCGAATCTGGGGGAAGTTCCCGCGCACGCCAGCCCCGGTGGCTACGTGATGGACTCGCGCCCGGGTTTGTACGACTCCGTGCTGGTGCTGGATTACAAAAGCCTGTACCCGTCAATTATTCGTACTTTTTTGATCGATCCAGTGGGACTTATCGAAGGGATGGCACAGCCGGATCGGGAACACAGTACCGAGGGGTTCCTTGACGCCTGGTTCTCACGCGAAAAGCACTGTCTGCCGGAAATTGTTACCCAGATCTGGCATGGGCGTGATGAAGCCAAACGCCGCGGCAATAAGCCGCTCTCACAGGCGCTGAAAATCATCATGAACGCGTTTTACGGCGTGCTTGGCACCACCGCCTGCCGTTTTTTTGACCCGAGGCTGGCTTCGTCTATCACCATGCGCGGTCACGCGATCATGCGTCAGACCAAAGCGCTGATTGAGGCTCAGGGTTACGACGTCATCTATGGCGACACCGACTCCACCTTTGTCTGGCTTAAAAAGGCGCACTCGGAAGACGATGCGGCCCGGATTGGTCGGGAGCTGGTGAGCTATGTCAACAACTGGTGGGCGCAATCGCTGAAGCAGCAAAACCTGACCAGCGCGCTGGAGCTGGAATTTGAAACCCACTTTTGTCGCTTTCTGATGCCGACCATTCGCGGTGCAGATACCGGCAGCAAAAAACGCTACGCCGGAATGATTCAGTCGGGCGCTGAGCAACGCATGGTCTTTAAAGGTCTGGAAACGGTACGAACCGACTGGACGCCGCTGGCCCAGCAGTTTCAGCAGGAGCTGTACCTGCGAATTTTTCGTAACGAGCCTTATCAAGAGTTTGTTCGCGAGACTATCGACCGTCTGATGGCGGGTGAACTGGATGAACACCTGGTGTACCGCAAACGCCTGCGCCGCCCGTTGAGCGAATACCAGCGGAATGTTCCGCCGCACGTTCGCGCCGCACGGCTCGCCGATGAGCAGAACGTCAAACTGGGGCGTCCTCAGCAGTATCAGAATCGTGGCACGATTAAATATGTCTGGACGATAAATGGACCTGAACCTGTTGATTATCAGCTATCTGCACTTGATTACGAGCATTATCTGACCCGCCAGATCCAGCCGGTTGCCGAGGGAATTCTTCCCTTTATTGACGATAATTTTGCTACACTACTCACAGGACAACTGGGGTTATTTTGACGCGTGACGAAACCGCCGCCATCCAGTACCATAGCGCCCTTTCCATTCCTGGACCCATTTAACACCCCTACCACTGATTTATTAGCCTGGTAGCGGGGTCATATGCTCTCAATAACGGGGACTAGCCCGGAAAATGACGAGTATTGCCTGCAATTAAAGATATAGAGCCGAACATATATGCCTTTTACACTTGGTCAACGCTGGATCAGCGATACAGAAAGCGAATTGGGACTTGGTACTGTTGTCGCCATGGATGCGCGAACCGTCACTTTACTTTTCTCATCGACGGGTGAAAACCGTCTGTATGCGCGCAGTGATTCCCCCGTGACCCGCGTGATGTTCAATCCTGGTGACACGATTACGAGCCATGAAGGCTGGCAACTGCATGTCGATGAAATAAAAGAAGAAAACGGCCTGCTTGCCTATATCGGAACCCGCCTTGATACCGAAGAAACCGGTGTAACGCTGCGTGAAGTGCTGCTCGACAGCAAACTGGTTTTCAGTAAACCCCAGGATCGCCTGTTTGCCGGCCAGATTGACCGTATGGACCGCTTTGCGCTGCGCTATCGCGCACGTAAATTTCAGAGCGAGCAGTACCGTATGCCGTGGAGTGGCTTGCGTGGCCAACGTACCAGCTTGATCCCCCACCAGCTCAACATTGCCCATGATGTCGGCCGTCGTCATGCCCCTCGCGTGCTGCTGGCAGACGAAGTGGGTTTAGGTAAAACCATTGAAGCTGGGATGATCCTGCATCAACAGCTGCTGTCAGGCGCCGCGGAGCGCGTGCTGATCATCGTCCCGGAGACGTTACAGCACCAGTGGCTGGTCGAAATGCTGCGTCGTTTCAACCTGCGCTTTGCGCTGTTTGATGATGAGCGTTATGCAGAAGCGCAGCACGATGCCTACAACCCGTTTGAAACCGAACAGTTGGTTATCTGTTCGCTGGACTTTGCCCGTCGCAGTAAACAGCGTCTGGAGCACCTGTGTGATGCCGAGTGGGATCTGCTGATTGTCGATGAAGCCCATCACCTGGTGTGGAGCGAAGACGCGCCCAGCCGTGAATATATGGCCGTTGAACAGCTGGCAGAGCGCGTACCAGGCATCCTGCTGCTGACCGCAACGCCGGAACAGCTGGGCCTGGAAAGCCACTTTGCGCGCCTGCGTCTACTGGATCCAAGCCGCTTCCACGATTTCGCCCAGTTTGTTGAAGAACAGAAAAATTACCGTCCGGTCGCCGACGCCGTCGCCATGTTACTGGCTGGCAACAAGCTGAGTAACAATGAGCTGAACATGTTAGGTGACATGATTGGCGAACAGGACATTGAGCCGTTACTGCAAGCGGCAAACAGCGACAGCGAAGACGCCCAGAGCGCGCGTCAGGAGCTGGTTTCGATGCTGATGGACCGCCACGGCACCAGCCGCGTGCTGTTCCGAAATACCCGTAACGGTGTGAAAGGCTTCCCTAAACGCGAGCTGCATACCATCAAATTGCCGTTGCCAACCCAATACCAGACGGCCATTAAAGTCTCCGGCATTATGGGCGCGCGTAAGAGTGCGGAAGACCGCGCGCGCGACATGCTCTACCCGGAGCAGATTTATCAGGAATTCGAAGGCGACACCGGCACCTGGTGGAACTTTGACCCGCGCGTGGAATGGCTGATGGGCTACCTGACCAGCCACCGCTCGCAAAAAGTACTGGTTATCTGCGCGAAAGCCACCACTGCGCTTCAACTGGAGCAGGTTCTGCGCGAGCGCGAAGGTATCCGCGCCGCCGTATTCCATGAAGGGATGTCGATCATTGAACGTGACCGCGCTGCGGCCTGGTTTAGCGAAGAAGATAGCGGCGCCCAGGTGATGCTGTGCTCTGAAATCGGCTCCGAAGGGCGTAACTTCCAGTTCGCCAGCCATCTGGTGATGTTTGATCTGCCGTTCAATCCGGACCTGCTGGAACAGCGTATTGGCCGTCTGGACCGTATTGGTCAGGTGCATGATATCCAGATCCACGTTCCATACCTGGAAAAAACCGCGCAATCCGTGCTGGTGCGTTGGTACCACGAAGGTCTGGATGCGTTCGAACACACTTGCCCGACCGGACGTACCATCTATGACACGGTATATAACAATCTGATCGGCTACCTGGCTGAGCCAGAAAACACCGATGGCTTTGACGATCTGATCAAAACCTGTCGCGAACAGCATGACGCGCTGAAAGCACAGCTGGAGCAAGGTCGCGATCGCCTGCTGGAGATCCACTCTAACGGCGGCGAAAAAGCGCTGGCGCTGGCTGAGAGTATTGAAGAACAGGACGACGATACCAGCCTGATCGCCTTCGCCATGAACCTGTTTGATATCGTTGGTATTAATCAGGATGACCGTGGCGACAATTTGATCGTGCTGACACCGTCCGATCATATGCTGGTGCCGGATTTCCCAGGGCTGCCGGAAGATGGCTGTACCATTACGTTTGAGCGTGATGTTGCCCTGTCGCGTGAAGACGCGCAGTTTATTACCTGGGAGCATCCGCTGATCCGTAATGGTCTGGATCTGATCCTCTCCGGCGACACCGGAAGCAGCACCATTTCTTTGCTGAAAAACAAAGCATTACCGGTCGGTACTCTGCTGGTTGAACTGGTCTACGTCGTTGAAGCGCAAGCGCCAAAACAGCTGCAGTTAAACCGCTTCCTGCCGCCAACCCCGGTACGCATGCTGCTGGACAAAAACGGCAACAACCTTGCCGCGCAGGTTGAATTCGAAACCTTTAACCGTCAGCTCAGCGCCGTTAACCGCCACACCGGCAGTAAACTGGTCAACGCCGTACAGCAGGATGTGCATGCCATTCTGCAACTCGGTGAAGCGCAGGTAGAAAAATCGGCCCGCGCGCTGATCGACGCGGCGCGCAAAGAAGCGGACGAGAAGCTGACGGCTGAACTCTCCCGTCTGGAAGCGCTGCGTGCCGTTAACCCGAACATCCGTGATGACGAACTCAGCGCCATTGAAAGCAATCGTCAGCTGGTGATGGAAAGCCTGGATCAGGCGGGATGGCGTCTGGATGCCCTGCGCCTGATCGTCGTGACGCATCAGTAACGGAGCCTGACATGGGGATGGAAAACTATAATCCGCCGCAGGAACCCTGGCTGGTTATCCTGTATCAGGATGAGCACATTATGGTGGTCAACAAGCCGAGCGGCTTGTTGTCCGTGCCGGGTCGTCTGGATGAACACAAAGACAGCGTGATGACGCGTATTCAGCGCGATTACCCGCAGGCTGAATCCGTACATCGTCTGGATATGGCAACCAGCGGCGTGATTGTAGTGGCGCTAACTAAAGCGGCAGAGCGCGAGCTAAAGCGCCAGTTTCGCGAACGCGAGCCGAAGAAACAGTATGTCGCACGCGTCTGGGGACATCCCGCTCCGGCCGAGGGGCTGGTTGATTTACCGCTGATTTGCGACTGGCCGAATCGGCCAAAGCAGAAAGTGTGTTATGAGACCGGAAAATCGGCGCAGACCGAGTATGAAGTGGTGGAGTTCGCGGAAGATAACACCGCCCGGGTCGTGCTCAAACCCATTACCGGACGCTCCCACCAGTTGCGTGTGCATATGCTGGCATTAGGGCATCCGATTCTGGGCGACCGCTTCTACGCCCCGCCACAGGCCCTGGCGTTAGCGCCGCGCCTGCTGCTGCACGCAGAGATGTTAACTATCACGCATCCCGAATACGGCAACAGTATGACGTTTAAAGTTCCGGCAGATTTTTAAACGCAGGTCCCATTTAGGCCGGTGGGCTTCGCTTGCCCGGCCTACAGTCATTAACGTAGGCCGGATAAGGCGCTAGCTGCCACCCGGCATAACGATTATTTAAAACCTTTCTGTTCTTTAATTAACTCGTAAGCTTTTTGAATTTCCTGCGCTTTTTGCTTCGCCATTTCCATCATTTCTGGCGGCAGGCCTTTCGCCACCAGTTTGTCCGGATGGTGCTCGCTCATCAGCTTACGGTATGCGCGCTTAATGGTGGTCGCATCATCGGTCGCTTTCACACCCAGCACATTGCAGGCGTCTTCCAGCGTCGGACCGCGTTGCGTCTGCTGCCAGCCACCGCCGCCGGACTGCTGCTGATATCCGCCGCCAAACTGGGCGCCGCCCTGCATCATGCGCAGAAACTGATCAAACTGGGTACGTGAGATCCCCAACTCTTCAGCAATCACATACAGCACTTCACGCTCGTTCGGATGCAACGACCCATCGGCAAAAGCCGCCTGGATCTGAATCTCCAGAAACATGCGGATCAGATCGAAGCGGCCAAAACAGACGCTGCGAAACTGACGCATTTTTTCACGTAATGGGTAATTGTCCGATTTTCCCACCCGGAAGGCATGTTGCGCGGCGGTACGCGAGTCACCGTGCAAATTCATTCGATCCATCAATTGACTGGCGATATGGATATCGGCTTCCGTGACGCGACCTTTGGATTTGGTCAGATGCCCCATCACCTCAAAAGTGGTGGCAAAAAACAGCGCCTGGCGTTCACGCTGGTTGGCAAACCACGCCATTTTGCGCATGCGGGCTTTGTCGAACATGTGGCCAACTAACAGGCCCAGAACCACACCCCAGAAGCCGCCGCCCATCATTAAGGCCACGGCGACACCAATTATCTTTCCCCAATACTGCATAGACTCCCCAAATCTTTCTGCTCTCTGCCAGGATATGTCCCACAATATAAGGTGCTTTTACCGATTTACGGCTGCGGTCAATTGTGGGACATCGCCTATAATTTGCATTATCATACCTGTCATTCTATGCCGTGCCTAACACCACAAACGCTATACCCGTTGGATTTCGAGTTGCAACAAGGCGGCAACGCAGTGACCAATTCGTCTGGAACGAAGATGCAGCTTGAAAGGTGGCGGGATAAAATGGGCAGGATTAATACTAGCGAAGTGAAGATGAGATAAGTTAGGCTGTGACCGTTTGTCACGCGCGACGCTACTGATGATGGAACAATAAATACAACGTATGAAAAAACGTATTCCCACTCTTCTGGCCACCATGATTGCCAGCGCCCTCTATAGCCATCAGGGTCTGGCAGCCGATCTCGCCTCACAATGTATGCTGGGCGTGCCAAGCTATGACCGTCCTCTGGTACAGGGCGAGACCAATGAATTACCCGTCACCATCACTGCTGACAACGCGAAAGGGAATTACCCGGATGACGCGGTGTTTACTGGCAATGTGGACATCGCACAGGGTAACAGCCGCCTGCAGGCCGACGAAGTGCAGCTTCATCAGAAGCAGGCAGAAGGCCAGCCGGAGCCAGTTCGTACCGTCGATGCGCTTGGCAATGTCCATTATGATGACAATCAGGTTATTCTGAAGGGGCCGAAGGGCTGGTCTAATCTGAATACCAAAGATACCAACATCTGGGAAGGTGATTATCAGATGGTAGGCCGTCAGGGGCGCGGAAAAGCCGATCTGATGAAGCAGCGTGGGGAAAACCGCTATACCATTCTGGAAAACGGTAGCTTCACCTCTTGTCTGCCAGGTTCCAATACCTGGAGCGTCGTCGGTAGCGAAGTCATTCACGACCGTGAAGAACAGGTCGCAGAGATCTGGAACGCCCGTTTTAAACTGGGTCCGGTTCCGGTCTTTTACAGTCCTTATTTACAGTTACCCGTCGGCAATAAGCGTCGCTCTGGTTTCCTGATCCCGAACGCAAAATACTCTACCAATAACTATTTTGAGTTCTATCTCCCGTATTATTGGAACATTGCGCCCAATATGGACGCCACCATCACGCCGCATTATATGCACCGTCGTGGCGGTATCATGTGGGAGAACGAATTCCGCTACCTCACCCAGGCGGGCGCAGGTCTGATGGAGTTCGACTACCTGAATTCCGATAAAGTGTACGAGGATGAACATCCGAAGGATGACAATTCCCGCCGCTGGCTGTTCTACTGGCAACACTCTGGTGTAATGGATCAGGTGTGGCGTTTTAACGTTAACTACACCAAGGTCAGTGACTCCAGCTACTTTAACGATTTTGATAATAAATACGGTTCCAGTACCGACGGCTACGCCACGCAAAAATTCAGCGTCGGCTATGCGGTACAAAACTTTGATGCGACGGTTTCGACCAAGCAGTTCCAGATCTTTGATGACCAGAACAAAAGTAGTTATTCCGCTCAGCCACAGTTAGATGTCAACTACTACCAGAATGATGTGGGCCCGTTTGATACCCGGATTTATGGGCAGGCGGTCCATTTCGTTAATACCAAGGACTACATGCCAGAAGCGACGCGTGTTCACCTTGAACCAACAATTAATCTGCCGTTGTCGAATAACTGGGGAAGTATCAATACCGAAGCGAAACTGCTGGCAACTCACTATCAGCAGACTAACCTGGATTGGTACAACAGCAATCCGAGTAACGTTAACAAGCTCGATGATTCAGCCAACCGCGTCATGCCGCAGTTTAAAGTTGACGGCAAGATGATCTTCGAGCGCGATATGAACATGTTAGCGCCGGGCTATACCCAAACGCTGGAGCCCCGTGCGCAGTACCTGTATGTACCGTATCGCGACCAAAGTCATATCTATAACTATGACTCGTCCCTGCTGCAATCTGACTACAGCGGCCTGTTCCGTGATCGTACCTATGGCGGTCTGGACCGCATCGCGTCTGCCAACCAGGTAACGACCGGGGTCACATCTCGCGTTTATGATGACGCTGCCGTTGAACGTTTTAATATTTCTGTGGGTCAAATCTACTATTTCACCGAGTCTCGCACCGGCGATGACCATATCGAATGGGAGAATGACGACAAAACAGGCTCATTGGTATGGGCAGGTGACACCTACTGGCGCATCTCCGATCGCTGGGGTTTACGCAGTGGGGTCCAGTACGATACCCGTCTGGACAGCATCGCAACCAGCAACAGCAGCATCGAATATCGTCGCGACGAAAACCGTATGCTGCAGCTGAACTACCGTTATGCCAGCCCGGAGTATATTCAGGCTGCAGTGCCTTCCCGTGATGTGACTAAA
Organism: Citrobacter sp. RHBSTW-00599; assembly: GCF_013784065.1. Taxonomy (NCBI): domain Bacteria; kingdom Pseudomonadati; phylum Pseudomonadota; class Gammaproteobacteria; order Enterobacterales; family Enterobacteriaceae; genus Citrobacter; species Citrobacter sp. RHBSTW-00599. Next base: position 4,269,005 of record NZ_CP056717.1, read on the forward strand.
CCACAATATGAAAACGGGATTTCACAGGTGGGCGCGGTAGCAAGCTTCCCGATCGCCGATCGCTGGTCGATTGTCGGGGCTTACTACTTTGATACCAACGTGAACAAAGAAGCAGATTCCATGCTGGGCCTGCAGTACAACTCCTGCTGTTACGCCATTCGCTTCGGCTACGAACGTAAGCTGAACGGCTGGGATGACAAACAGCAGCACGCGATTTATGACAACACGATCGGCTTTAATATCGAACTACGCGGCCTGAGTTCCAACTACGGTCTCGGCACCAACCAAATGTTGCGTTCGAACATTTTACCGTATCAAAGCTCTTTATGATCTGATTGATTTACAACGTAATCCGCTTTGCGGTTAATTGAAATGGAAAAAGTATGAAGAACTGGAAAACGCTGCTTCTCGGTATCGCCATGATCGCGAATACCAGTTTCGCTGCCCCACAGGTAGTCGATAAAGTCGCAGCCGTCGTCAATAACGGCGTCGTTCTGGAAAGCGACGTCGATGGCTTAATGCAGTCAGTAAAACTTAATGCGGGTCAGGCTGGTCAACAATTACCGGACGACGCCACGCTGCGTCATCAGATCCTGGAACGTTTGATCATGGATCAAATCCTCCTGCAGATGGGTCAGAAGATGGGTGTTAAAATCTCTGACGAGCAACTGGATCAGGCGATTGCCAACATCGCCAAGCAAAACAACATGACGCTGGATCAGATGCGCAGCCGTCTGGCACAGGATGGCTTAAGCTATTCGACCTATCGTAACCAAATCCGCAAAGAGATGACCATCTCTGAAGTGCGTAACAGCGAAGTTCGCCGTCGCGTTACTATCCTGCCTCAGGAAGTGGATGCTCTGGCGCAGCAGGTCGGCAACCAAAACGATGCCAGCACCGAGCTGAACCTGAGCCACATTCTGATCCCATTACCGGAAAACCCAACTTCTGACCAGGTTAACGCGGCTGAAAGTCAGGCGCGCTCTGTTGTTGACGAAGCGCGTAACGGTAGCGATTTCGGCAAACTGGCTATCACCTATTCCGCTGACCAGCAGGCGCTGAAAGGCGGCCAGATGGGTTGGGGACGTATTCAGGAGCTGCCGGGCATCTTTGCCCAGGCGCTAAGCACCGCGAAAAAAGGCGATATCATCGGCCCAATTCGTTCTGGTGTCGGCTTCCACATCCTGAAAGTTAACGATATGCGTGGTCAAAGCCAGAGCATCTCCGTGACCGAAGTTCATGCCCGCCATATTCTGCTCAAGCCATCGCCGATCATGACCGATCAACAGGCGCGTCTGAAGCTGGAACAAATCGCAGCTGATATTAAGAGCGGTAAAATAACCTTCGCGGCAGCGGCTAAAGAGTTTTCTCAGGATCCGGGTTCTGCCAACCAGGGCGGCGATCTGGGCTGGGCTGCAGCGGATATTTTCGATCCCGCTTTCCGCGATGCGCTGACCAAACTTCACAAAGGCCAGATGAGTACCCCGGTGCACTCCTCTTTCGGGTGGCATCTGATCGAGCTGCTGGACACGCGTAACGTTGATAAAACTGACGCGGCGCAGAAAGACAGAGCTTATCGTATGCTGATGAACCGTAAATTCTCGGAAGAAGCGGCGACCTGGATGCAGGAACAGCGCGCCAGCGCCTACGTTAAAGTTCTGAGCAACTAATGACTCGTATTCAACGCGTTGTGATCACTCCCGGCGAACCCGCCGGGATTGGCCCGGACCTGGTGGTTCAGCTCGCCCAGCGTGAGTGGCCTGTAGAACTCGTTGTCTGTGCGGATGCCGCACTCCTCAGTGATCGGGCAGCAATGCTCGGTTTACCGCTTTCACTCCTCCCATACTCTCCAGATACCCCAGCCAGACCGCAATCAGCAGGTACGTTGACGCTGTTGCCGATTGCGCTGCGGGCGCCTGTTATCGCGGGTCAGTTGGCGGTAGAGAACGGACAATATGTGGTGGATACGCTGGCTCGCGCCTGCGATGGTTGTCTGCAAGGTGAGTTTGCGGCGCTGATTACCGGTCCGGTACACAAGGGCGTAATCAATGACGCAGGCATCCCGTTTACCGGACATACCGAGTTTTTTGAAGAGCGCTCACAGGCGAAGAAAGTCGTCATGATGCTGGCGACTGAAGCGCTGCGCGTTGCCCTGGCAACCACTCATTTGCCGCTCAGAGCCGTTGCCGACGCCATTACGCCTGCTCTGCTTAAAGAAGTGATCGGTATTTTGCATCATGATTTGCGCACCAAGTTTGGCATTGCCGATCCGCATATTCTGGTGTGCGGTCTTAACCCGCATGCCGGTGAAGGTGGTCATATGGGAACGGAAGAGATAGACACCCTCATTCCGGTCCTTGATGAACTGCGTGCGCAGGGGATGAAATTAAACGGCCCGCTGCCCGCAGATACCCTGTTTCAGCCCAAATATCTCGACCACGCGGATGCCGTGCTGGCAATGTACCACGATCAGGGTCTCCCCGTGCTAAAATACCAGGGATTTGGTCGCGGTGTGAATATCACGCTGGGCCTGCCCTTTATTCGCACATCCGTCGATCACGGCACCGCGCTTGAACTTGCGGGTCGTGGGCAAGCAGATGTAGGCAGTTTTATTACGGCGCTTAATCTCGCCATCAAAATGATTGTTAATACCAATGAATAATCGAGTCCATCAGGGCCACTTAGCCCGTAAACGTTTCGGGCAAAACTTCCTCAACGATCAGTTTGTGATCGAAAGTATTGTCTCTGCTATCAACCCGCAGAAAGGTCAGGCTATGGTCGAAATCGGCCCGGGCCTGGCAGCGTTGACCGAACCTGTAGGCGAACGCCTGGACAAGCTCACGGTCATTGAACTGGACCGCGATCTCGCCGCCCGCCTGCAAACACACCCGTTTTTAGGGCCGAAGCTGACGATTTATCAGCAAGATGCCATGACCATGAACTTCGGCGAACTCGCACAAACGATGGGTCAGCCGCTGCGCGTATTCGGCAACCTGCCGTACAACATCTCCACGCCGCTCATGTTCCATCTTTTTTCCTATACTGATGCCATCGCCGACATGCATTTCATGTTGCAAAAAGAGGTGGTCAACCGTCTGGTTGCAGGGCCAAACAGTAAAGCGTATGGTCGATTAAGCGTCATGGCGCAGTATTACTGCAATGTGATCCCGGTACTTGAAGTGCCGCCATCCGCATTTACGCCTGCGCCTAAAGTCGATTCCGCCGTGGTGCGTCTGGTCCCTCACGCGACAATGCCGTACCCCGTTAAAGATGTTCGTGTGCTGAGCCGTATTACTACTGAAGCGTTTAATCAGCGTCGCAAAACGGTACGTAATAGTCTCGGCAACCTGTTTAGCGTTGAAGTACTGACAGAGCTGGGCGTTGATCCGGCGATGCGAGCGGAAAATATCTCTGTCGCGCAATACTGCCGGATGGCTAACTATCTGTCAGAAAACGCGCCATCGAAGGAGAGTTAAACATGATCAATTCGCCCCGAGTGTGCATTCAGGTACAAAGCGTCTACATTGAGGCGCAATCCTCACCTGATGATGAACGTTACGTTTTTGCTTATACCGTGACTATCCGCAATTTGGGGCGAGCGCCTGTGCAGCTGTTGGGGCGTTATTGGTTGATCACCAATGGTCATGGCCGTGAAACCGAAGTTCAGGGCGAAGGCGTGGTTGGCGTTCAGCCCCACATCGAACCTGGCGAAGAGTACCAGTACACCAGCGGTGCGGTGATTGAAACACCGCTGGGTACCATGCAGGGTCATTACGAAATGATCGATGAGCAAGGGATCGCCTTTACCATCGACATTCCCGTGTTCCGACTCGCCGTTCCTACACTCATTCATTAAAACAATAGCTATGGCAACATACCTCATTGGCGACGTTCACGGTTGTTACGATGAACTGGTAGCCTTGCTGCACCAGGTTGACTTTAATCCAGAACAAGACACCTTATGGCTCACCGGCGATCTGGTCGCGCGTGGGCCAGGGTCGTTAGACGTTTTGCGCTACGTTAAATCGCTGGGCGACAGCGTGCGGTTAGTCCTCGGTAATCACGATTTACACCTGCTGGCCGTGTTTGCTGGCATCAGCCGTAATAAACCAAAAGACCGGCTCACGCCGCTGCTTGAGGCACCGGATGCTGACACGCTGCTTAACTGGCTACGTCGCCAGCCGCTGTTGCAGGTTGATGAAGAGAAGAAACTGGTCATGGCGCATGCAGGGATTACCCCACAGTGGGATCTGCAGACGGCGAAGGACTGTGCTCGCGATGTTGAAGCCGTGCTGTCGAGCGACTCTTATCCATTCTTCCTTGATGCCATGTACGGCGACATGCCAAATAACTGGACCCCGGAACTGACGGGGCTGGCGCGCCTGCGTTTTATTACCAACGCGTTTACCCGCATGCGTTACTGCTTCCCCAACGGTCAGTTGGATATGTACAGCAAAGAGTCGCCAGAAGATGCGCCTGCCCCGCTGAAGCCGTGGTTTGCCATTCCTGGACCGGTCAGTGAAGCCTATAGCATTGCATTCGGGCACTGGGCATCGCTGGAGGGCAAAGGCACGCCAGAAGGTATTTACGCGTTAGATACGGGGTGTTGCTGGGGCGGGGATCTCACCTGTCTGCGCTGGGAAGACAAACAGTACTTTGTACAGCCATCAAATCGCCATCTGAATCTGGATCCCGGCGAGGCCGTCAACGCCTGATAGTCGTCTGCCGGATGGCGGTGCTTACACCTGATCCGGCAGACGAATGTGCAATCTGTAAGCCTGATTAGCGCAACGCCATCAGGCATCCACATTAACGACGTTCCAAAATCTCGAAGCAGTAGCTGTGGGAGTTTTGCGCGTCAGCATCGTGGAATTCACTGAACACTGATTCCCAGTCATCCGGTTCGTAGTCCGGGAAATGCGTATCCCCTTCAACTTCCGCATCAATGTGTGTCAGATACAGTTTCTGCGCTTTCGGCAGGAACTGCTCATACACACGCCCACCGCCAATAACCATAATTTCAGGTTCATCGCCACAGGCCGCGATCGCTTCCTCAACAGACTTCACCCACTGCACGCGATCGTCGGTGCCAGGCTTGCTGCTGATGACAATATTTTTACGCCCTGGCAACGGTCGCCCGATGGATTCCCACGTGTGGCGTCCCATGACAACCGGCTTGTTTAAGGTATTACGTTTAAACCAGGCGAGATCGGCAGGTAGGTTCCATGGCATGGCATTTTCCATACCGATGACGCGATCTACCGCTAACGCCGCAATCAGACTGATCATTGAATGTTTCCCGGATACAAAAAAATTGTCGCCACTATACGGAAAGCGCAATCTTTCGTCGACTGGCGGAAAGAGGATGAGCATGAAAATTTTCCGTTCTGCTGGCGAACCGACCTATTTAAGGTGGTACGCCAGCATTACAGTAGTTCAAAAACAGCCAATTAGCAGTAAAGTTTGCAGAACATCACATTTTTTACCCTATGCTGACGGTTTCACTTCCGGCTCATCGGCGACGTCGCCCGTATGCTTACCTTCATCCGTGCCTTGCCAGCCATGGCGTTGAATTAATGATAAGTGCTGACGATCTTCCGCAATAATTTCGCTCAGCATTTCGCTGGTGCGTTTATATACCGCCGCGCGGGACGTTGCGTCATTTTCCCCTTTCACCATCTCCTCAACCATCAGCGTGTTGAAGCGGCGGAATACATCGGCCCGCTCACGCGCTTCATAGCGTCCAAGCCCAAGACCTTCCAGTGCCAGACGTCCGGTCTTCAGCGCGCCCTCAAAGGTTTCACGTTCCGGCATCTCCACGCCAGCCTGGCGCAGGCGGATGTAATGATCCACATCGCGCGCACGGGCAATAATTTGCAGATGCGGGAAATACTGTTTCACCATTTCGGTCAGTTGCAGGCTGGTTTGCGGATCGTCAATGGCGTTAATAATAACTTCAGCTTTAGCCGCCCCGGCAGACTCCAGCAGATCCATCCGCGTCGCATCGCCATAGAAAACCTTCATGCCGAATTTACGCAGCGTTTCGATATGGTCCGGGTCATGATCAAGAACCACCATTTTGACCCCGCTCGACAACAACAGACGACCGGTTATCTGACCAAATCGCCCAAACCCGGCGATGATCACCCGAGGTTGTTCCTCGTCGATTTCATCTGCTTCCCGCTCTTCACCGGTCGCCGATTTTTCCAGACGCGTCAGAATTACCAGTAAAATCGGCGTCGCCGCCATCGACAGCGCCACCGCCAGCGTCAGAGATTTCGCCCAATCAGGATCAAGCACGTTTGCCATTTGCGCCGCGCCAAACACCACGAAGGCAAACTCACTGCCCTGCCCTAATAACACGGCAAACCATCTGCGCTGCTTGTTCGGCACCTGTAAGGGTTTCGCTATCAGCCACAGCATGACGGTTTTGATAACCAGGAAACCGACCAACAGAATGATAATGCGCAAGGGATTATCAATCAGCGTACCAAAGTCGATAGACATCCCGACGCCGATGAAAAACAGTCCCAGCAGCAGCCCTTTAAATGGCTCGATATCGCTTTCCAGCGCGTGACGATACTCAGAGCTTGCCAGCAGCACGCCAGCCAGGAACGCCCCCATCGCCATCGACAGTCCAACCTCTTCCAACAACAGACCGAAGCCAAAAACGAGGAACAGCGCAACGGCACTGAATACTTCCCGTAGGCCAGAGCGAGCGACAAAACGCAAGGCCGGACGCGTCACATAACGCCCCAGCAACACCACCAGCACCAGGGCGCTCGCCACTTTAAGGGCGGAGAGCGCAAACGCCCCAAGCGTTGTCGATGCGCCACTCGCCGCAAGTAATGGGATCATCGCCACCAGAGGAATAGCGGCGATATCCTGGAACAGCAGCACGGCAAACGCGCTGCGTCCCATTTGCGAAACCATCAGGTTACGTTCATTCATCGCCTGCATAGCAATAGCCGTGGAGGAAAGCGCCAGCGTCATGCCGATCAGTTCCGCTACCTGCCAGCGCAGGCCGAGGAACATACAGAACAAACCAATCAGACCGCCGCATACCACCATCTGCAGCGCACCACCACCGAACACCGAGGCCCGCAGTTTCCACAAACGTTGCGGATCCAGCTCCAGACCGATGACAAACAGCATCAGCACCACGCCGATCTCGGCAAAATGCAGGATTGATTCAGCGTCGGTCACCATCCTCAGACCCCATGGTCCAATAATGCACCCTGCGATGAGATACCCCAGCACTGATCCTAGCCCCAGTCGCACGGCAATGGGGACAATCAGCGCCGCCGATCCGAGATAAATCAGCGCCTGTATTAGCGTATGGTTATCCATGATGAACCTCCTGCCACTCCAACAGACGCTGTTTGTAATGACGCGCCTGCGCCTGCAGAGTTTCATCATCACAGATAAACGTACAGTGCATCGCAAACGGCGGCAGCCATTTGAGGCCACAGTAGAGCGCCGTTGCCTGTAAGGGCTGGGAAAGCACATCAAATCCGGGATGGGAGCCAATATCAAAGTGGTTTTCGCCGCCGCCGGTCGTCACTGCCCACAGCAGATGTTTACCGTGGAGCGCTGTCCCGCCGTGGCCATATGCCCAACCGTGCGAAAGGACCTTATCCATCCACAGCTTGAGTAAGGGAGGTGTGCTATACCATTGCATAGGATGCTGCCAGATAATCAAATCAGCGCGCGCCAGCGCATCCTGTTCAGCGGCAATATCGATATTGAAGTCGGGGTAGAGCTGGTAGAGCGAGCGGATCTCCACGCCCTCCAGCATCCTTGCCTGTTCAAGCATCCGCTTATTCGCATGCGAGTGCTGCGGATAGGGATGCGCATAAATGATGAGGATCATGATTAGCCTGTTTCACTGCATTATTGTAATAACAGTGAGTTTAGTCAGTTAATCCGCAGGCTAACAGTCAATATTATTGAGTGGTTGAATGGAGAAAACTGAACTAGTTATCCAGTTCGCTCATATCTTTAACCTGATCGCGGTTAATTTGTTCCGTCTTACCCGTTTGCGCATTTTTGTACGACACCAGGCCTGTATCATCATCGACTTGCGGTTTGCCGTCGGTCACGATTGTTTTGCCATCGGTAGTTTTAACCGCCTGGTTCGAGGAGCAACCGGCTACGGTGAACAGTGCTGCTGCGGTAAAAATAGAGGTGATCAGAATATGTTTTTGCATGGTGTTCTCCCTGCTTTTCAGTCGTTTTCAGTGATATACCCGTTAACTGTAGGCTAACTGACTGAGTTGCAGGGAAAATACAGAACACTCCTAATAACCCGTCCTGGTCACGGGTTTACTGCGGATCGTCATTTGGCTAGTTTGCGCCAGCGTCAGGCCTCGCGTTTCCGGGGCGAAAGCGATGGACACGAGCAGGCCGATCAGCGAAATTCCCGCCCCCATCAACATGACATTACTGATCCCGTATTTGGTGATGAACACTGGCAGCGCCCAGGTTGAAACAATGGTGCCGATACGGCTTAAGGACATAATCACCCCGACGGCAGACGCACGAATATCGGTGGGAAACAGTTCGTTAGGGTATAGCCATTGCAGGTTTCCTGGTCCCCCAGAGAAAAATGCGTATACGGCAAACGCCAGCACCACCAGCCACGCGCCCATATCAGGGATTAACCCCAGCACGGCCAGCGCCAGCGTCATCATAATGAAGCTGCCAATTAACAGCGGTCGTCGGCCCGCGCTATTAAGCCAGAACATGGGAGGAATGCATCCCAACATAAAGCACAAGCTGATTACCACATTTCCCAACGCGGCGCTTTTCCCGGCACCAAGCCCCAGCAGCCCCACAATCTGCGGACCAAAGGTATAAATGGCAAACATCGGGATCACCTGACAAGTCCAGATAGCGGCGACAAACAGCACAAACGGGAAATGACGGCGATTAAATAGCTGAAGAAAGCGCGTCTCCTGCGGCGCTTCTTCGTCGAACACCACCGGTTCACCGAACAGTTTGATCATCATCTCCTCACACTCTTTCACCCGACCTTTACGCAGCAGCCAGCGCGGCGATTCAGGAAGATCGAAACGCCCAATCAGGATCAAAATGCAGGGGATCACCGCGCTGCCCAACATCCAGCGCCATCCGCCCTCAACATCATACAACCAGTAGCCGACCAGATCGGCACAGGTGGCGCCGACATACCACATAGCGGCGATAAAACCGATGGAGAAAGCGCGCTGGCGGGTATTGGAAAACTCGGTGATCATCGAGGTGGCGATCGGGTAGTCGGCACCAATCACAATGCCGATCAGCACGCGCATTACCAACAACTCAACGGGCGAGGAGACAAACATGGTTGCCGCCGATATCACGCCAATGGCGATAATATCGATAATGAACATTTTGCGCCGCCCGACCTTGTCGGAAATGTAGCCAAACAGCGACGTCCCCACAAACAGACCCGCGAGCGTACCGGCGCCCAGCAGACCAATCCACTGCGCATCCAGTTTCAATGCTGGCGTGAGCTGTTCCAGTGCCACGCCAATCATCACCAGCACATAACCATCCAGAAACGGCCCACCGCTTCCCCACAGCATTATCCGGCGGTGAATAGAGGTGAATTTGATGTCATCAAAGTTCCTGGGCTGCTGCATGGTTATGTCCTGTTTTATTTTAACTTAATGCCTGATGACGTTACGCTTATCAGGCCTACGCATTGTTCCTGTAGGCCGGATAAGGCGAAGCCGCCATCCGGCACCAGGTTTAGCCGTAGCGGAACTCCACGCCAAACGTCCCACGCGGGTATTCCCATTTTTCCAGCGCTGTATCCAGTCCTAGAATGCGGCACGTTCCGCATTCCAGGCATCCGGCATAATCAAAACGTACGCTACCGTCATCCTGCTTTTTATACAGGCCAGCCGGACAGGCCTTAATCAGCACCTCCAGCGCCTGTTTATCAGGATCGGTTTTGAGAATGATATGCGGACTGTCTTCATCCACATTGAACTTATTGACGCCCAGTTTGACGTCCACGTTGACGGGAGATGTCATAATACGGTCACTCCTTTCAGGCCATCTTTCATCAGGTTGATGAAGCCCACTTTCTTCGCATGGCGCAGGATTTTTTTACGCATTGGCACCGGTGCCGAACCATCCACGGTGAACAGGTCGCGCGCAATGCTGACCGCCATTTCCGGATAAGCGGTAAACATGCGTGGGTTATCAAGAAAAGCGGGTAGCTTCTGATACATGCGCATATCGCGCATCGGGCCTTCGTCCAGATGCTGACGGTATTCCCCCAGCGACTGCTTGCTAAAATCGTCGCGCTTCATTGCGGAAAGCACCGTTTTCGCCGCCGCTTCACCTGCGGATATGGCGAGATCCATACCGCGAATGGTAAAGCCGAGGTTCATACACATTCCGGCAGCGTCACCAGCAATCAATACGCCGTCCCCCACCAGTTCTGGCTGCATGTTGATACCGGCTTCCGGTACGACGTGCGCGGCATATTCCACCAGCTTGCCACCGGCGATCAGCGGGGCAACCGCCGGATGCTGTTTGAAATCTTCCAGCATTTGCGGAACCGATTTTTTCGCATCTTTCAGATGATGAAGGCCGCAGACCAGCCCCAGAGAAAGGGTCGTTTCATTCGTATAGAGAAAGCCACCGCCCATCAACCCATCGGTGGGCGATCCGGCAAACAGACAGGCAGCCCCTTCGTTCCCTTGTAACTGGAAACGATCTTCAATTACCGATTTCGGCAACTCGATCAGCTCTTTTACGCCGACGGCAACATGCGATGCCTCGACGCGCTTTGCCATACCCAACTTTTCAGCCAACAGAGAATTCACTCCGTCGGCAAGGATCACCACTTTGGCTTCCAGAATATCGCCATCGGCTTCCACGCCCACGACTTTGCCCTCGCGCTGCACAACGTTATCCACGCGGATACCGGTGATGAGCTGAGCGCCCGCCTCTTCGGCCTGTTCCATCAGCCAGGCGTCAAATTTACTGCGTAAGACAGAGTAAGAAACCTGCGACGATTTGGCGTCTTCGCCGTTGCAATAGTCGATGGTCATCGCCCCTTTGTCGGTCATAAAGGCGAGTTTTTCGTGGGTGATGATGCGTTCAATGGGGGCCTGCTCAGCAAAACCGGGAATGATATTCTCCAGGCTATGCGCATACATGCGCCCACCGGTGACATTCTTCGCGCCAGCAGAATTGCCGCGCTCGATAACCAGCACCTGTGCGCCCTCCCGAGCCAGCACCAGCGCCGCAACCGAACCCGCCAGACCTGCACCCACGATGATGGCATCAAAGATATCTTCGGACATACGTACTCCTGTCAGCGGCAGGACACCTTCGCATCCTGCCCGAAATGGTTTAACGCGCTAAAGCAGCCGTCAGCGCAGGCAGGATCTTCAGCGCATCGCCAACGATGCCAAAATCCGCATACTGGAAAATCGGCGCATTTTTATCTTTGTTGATGGCGAAAATCGTCTGCGCGCCGTTGGCGCCGACCATATGTTGGATCTGCCCGGAGATCCCCACGGCCAGATACAGTTCAGGCTTGAGCATCAGGTTGGAGATGCCGACGTAGCGTTCGTGCTCCATCCACTTCTCGTTTTCCGCCACCGGACGGGAGCAAGCCAGCTCGGCACCAATCGTCTGGCACAGCGCCTCCGCCAGCGAGATATTTTCTTTGCTGCCGATCCCGCGTCCCACGCTAACCACCAGACGGGCTTTGTCGAGGTCGACGCTGTTGCTCTGACGTGCCTGAGTTGCCGTACGAGTAACGGCTATAGCCGGAGCCTGCCATGACACGGTGTGCACCTCGCCGCTGCGGGCGGTATCCGGTTGCTGCGCGTCAAACGTTCCACTGCTGAGCGTTATCACGGCGAACGGTGAAGCGATTGTTTCTGCCCCCATCGCCAGGCCGCCGTAGACCATATGTTTTACCGCCGCTTTTCCGTCCTGCACGGCGACTGCACTGGCGTCGTTGGAGACCGCTGCCGACAAGCGAAAACCCAGTTTTGCCGCTAACAGCTTGCCGCGACGCGTATTTGGCAGCAGCACCGCCCCGCCCTCGCTGTGCTGACGAATCGTTTCGGCCATCACATCAGCGTAGTCTTCGACCATACGGTCTTCTGGTTTACCGCTGAGTAACCAGACATCATCTGCGCCTAAATGGCATGCCGTCGCGCAGTCCGCTTCACTCAGCACAAACGTGTTAACTTTTTCACCTAAAGCCTGCGCACCATTCATCAGTTCCGGCAGACGAGAAGGGGTATCGCTGAATACCCAGATACTGGAAAATTTGTTCATAACATCCCCTGATAATTAAATGATTTTGCGAAGATTCTCGACAAACGCGGCAATCTGTTCTTCACCGTCACCTTCAATTACAACGCGCTGACGCTCGCGCTGCTTCGGTGCAGCAACGTGTTGTTCGGAATATGCCTGCGCGCTGTTCAGGCCAATGTCTGCCGGCGACCAGACCTGAACCGGTTTTTTCGCCGCGCCAAGAATGGCTTTCATGGAAGGGATTTGTGGGGTGTTGATGTCCGTTGAGACCGCGATCACCGCCGGAAGCGGAATGCTCAGAGTTTCGACTTCATCTTCCAGTTCACGCTCTACCGTCAGAGTGCTGTCGGTAAGAGAGAGGATTTTACTCACGCCGTTAATCGCCGGAATGTTCAGCGCTTCGCCCACCAGCAGACCAACCTGCTGAGCATAAAGATCGGAAGAACCGTCACCGCAAATAAGCAGATCAAAACCTGCTTTTTGCGCGGCAGCAGCCAGCGCGCTGGCAGTTTGTTGCGGCAGCGCCTGCTCAAATTGATCGTCAATAACAACAATCAGTTCATCTGGGCCACGGGAAAGCACATCTTTTCGCCCTTTTGCATTGGTCAGCGCTTTGCCGCCGACGCTCATGGCCACAACCAGGGCCTCTCCTGACTGTTGTTTCAACTGACAAGCCGCTTCGATCGCATTCAGATCATACTGGCTTATTTTGCCATCCGCTTTGCTGAAATCGAGTGAGCCATCAGCATTATTAATCGCAATATCCTGTTCATCAGGTACGCATTTGTAGCAAGTAATTATCTTCATTGCATCTCCAGAAATCATGAAGGAAACGTATTTATATCGGCAGTGTTAAATACAGATATCACGCTCTTTAATTCGGAAATAAAACCTTAATCACCAATATTGAAAATGTCACACATTGAAATTCGTAACTTTCAATAGTGTTATGCACCTCACCAATATTGAAAGAATCACGTCAAATATGAAAATTTTCAATATTGTCTGCGGGTTCAACAATATTGAACGCCAGCCACTTAAAAAAGTTAAAAAACCACATTCAAATAATTGATTAAAAACAAAAAATATCAAATTTTTAAGCGAATCACTCAGCATAAAAAAGTGTGACGAAGATAACAGAACCACCCGATATGAATACTCATTATGGGTTACTCACTGAGGCGCTCCCAGAGGTTAAAAAGTTATCAACAAATCATTAATAATAAATAAACAAACGATCATGCACGGGCACGCTATATAAGTTTCGTTTTCACACTGGAATTCACTTATGAAAAATGAAAAGAGAAAATCGGGAATTGAACCGAAGGTTTTTTTTCCGCCATTAATAATAGTTGGGATACTTTGTTGGCTAACTGTAAGAGATCTCGATGCCGCTAACGTCGTTATTAATGCGGTATTCAGTTATGTCACCAATGTCTGGGGCTGGGCATTTGAATGGTATATGGTCGTCATGCTCTTCGGCTGGTTCTGGTTGGTCTTTGGCCCGTATGCCAAAAAGAAATTAGGCGACGAAAAACCAGAGTTTAGTACCGCCAGCTGGATTTTTATGATGTTCGCTTCCTGTACATCCGCCGCGGTGCTGTTCTGGGGTTCCATCGAGATCTACTACTACATCTCCACCCCGCCGTTTGCTCTCGCACCTAACTCCACGGGCGCGAAAGAGCTGGGCCTGGCGTACAGCCTGTTCCACTGGGGACCGTTGCCGTGGGCAACCTACAGTTTCCTTTCCGTGGCTTTCGCCTACTTCTTCTTTGTGCGCAAGATGGACGTCATCCGTCCCAGCTCCACGCTGGTACCGTTAGTGGGCGAGAAGCATGCAAAAGGGCTGTTCGGCACCATCGTCGATAACTTCTATCTGGTGGCGCTGATCTTCGCGATGGGTACCAGCCTCGGTCTGGCCACTCCGCTGGTAACCGAGTGCATGCAGTATCTGTTCGGTATTCCGCATACGCTGCAACTCGACGCAATCATCATTACCTGCTGGATCATATTGAACGCCATTTGCGTGGCCTGCGGCCTGCAAAAAGGGGTCAAGATCGCCAGCGACGTGCGTAGCTATCTGAGCTTCCTGATGCTGGGCTGGGTGTTTATCGTCAGCGGCGCCAGCTTCATCATGAACTACTTCACCGACTCCGTCGGCATGCTGTTGATGTATCTGCCGCGCATGCTGTTCTATACCGATGCCATCGGTAAAGGCGGCTTCCCACAGGGCTGGACCGTCTTCTACTGGGCGTGGTGGGTCATTTACGCCATCCAGATGAGTATCTTCCTGGCCCGTATTTCTCGTGGTCGTACCGTCCGTGAACTGTGCTTCGGGATGGTGCTGGGCCTGACCGCGTCGACCTGGATCCTGTGGACAGTCCTTGGCAGCAACACGCTGCTGCTGATGGATAAAAACATTCTCAACATCCCGCAGCTGATTGAACAACACGGCGTGGCGCGCGCCATTATCGAAACCTGGGCTGCTTTACCGCTCAGCACCGCCACCATGTGGGGCTTCTTCATCCTCTGCTTTATTGCCACCGTGACGCTGATTAACGCCTGCTCTTACACCCTGGCGATGTCCACCTGTCGTGAAGTCCGCGATGGTGAAGAACCGCCGCTGTTAGTGCGTATCGGCTGGTCCGTTCTGGTCGGCATCATCGGTATCGTTCTGCTGGCGCTGGGTGGGCTGAAGCCGATTCAGACCGCGATTATCGCCGGAGGATGCCCGCTGTTCTTCGTCAACATCATGGTGACGCTGTCCTTTATTAAAGACGCCAAAGTGCACTGGAAAGACAAGTAATTCTAATTAACCCAATTGATCAAGAGGCTGAAAGATGGATTTCAACTTAAATGACGAGCAGGAACTGTTTGTCGCCGGTATTCGTGAACTGATGGCCAGTGAGAACTGGGAAGCTTATTTTGCCGAGTGCGATCGTGACAGCGTCTACCCTGAGCGTTTTGTAAAAGCGCTGGCGGATATGGGCATTGATAGTCTGTTGATCCCGGAAGAACACGGTGGTCTGGAAGCAGGATTTGTTACCGTCGCTGCCGTCTGGATGGAGCTGGGTCGTCTTGGTGCGCCAACTTACGTGTTGTACCAATTGCCGGGCGGTTTTAACACTTTTCTGCGTGAAGGTACCCAAGAGCAGATTGATAAAATCATGGCATTCCAGGGAACCGGTAAGCAGATGTGGAACTCTGCCATCACCGAACCGGGAGCGGGATCGGATGTTGGCAGCCTGAAAACCACTTATACACGTAAAAATGGTAAGGTTTATCTTAATGGCAGTAAGTGCTTTATCACCAGTAGCGCCTATACCCCGTACATCGTGGTTATGGCGAGAGATGGTGCATCGCCGGATAAACCTGTTTACACCGAGTGGTTCGTTGACATGAGCAAAGCGGGTATCAAGGTCAACAAGCTGGAGAAACTCGGTCTGCGCATGGATAGCTGCTGTGAAATCACCTTTGACGACGTTGAACTGGACGAGAAAGACATGTTCGGTCGGGAAGGTAATGGTTTCAACCGCGTGAAAGAAGAGTTCGATCATGAACGCTTCCTTGTCGCACTGACCAACTACGGTACGGCAATGTGCGCTTTTGAAGACGCCGCGCGCTACGCCAATCAGCGCGTGCAGTTTGGCGAAACGATCGGCCGTTTCCAGCTGATTCAGGAGAAGTTCGCGCATATGGCGATCAAACTGAATTCCATGAAAAACATGCTGCTTGAAGCGGCATGGAAAGCGGATAACGGCACCATTACTTCGGGCGATGCGGCAATGTGCAAATACTTCTGCGCCAACGCCGCGTTTGAAGTGGTCGATACCGCCATGCAGGTGCTGGGCGGTGTAGGTATCGCGGGTAACCATCGCATCACGCGTTTCTGGCGCGATCTGCGCGTTGACCGTGTTTCTGGTGGCTCTGATGAAATGCAGATCCTGACGTTGGGTCGTGCGGTACTCAAGCAATACCGCTAATTCAGCACGATTCGTAGGCCGGATAAGGCGTTTACGCCGCCATCCGGCAACATGCCCGGTGGCGCTGCGCCTACCGGGCCTACAAAAAATGCCAGGAGCAAAATTATGAATCATTTACCAATGCCAACCTTTGGCCCACTTGCCGGGGTACGCGTGGTTTTTTCAGGGATCGAAATTGCCGGCCCGTTCGCCGGACAGATGTTCGCCGAATGGGGTGCTGAGGTTATCTGGATTGAAAACGTCGCATGGGCCGATACCATCCGCGTGCAACCTAACTATCCACAGCTCTCACGCCGCAACCTGCACGCCCTGTCGCTGAATATTTTCAAAGATGAAGGCCGGGAAGCGTTTCTGAAGCTCATGGAAACCACCGATATTTTCATTGAAGCCAGTAAAGGCCCGGCCTTTGCTCGCCGCGGCATTACCGATGACGTGCTGTGGGAACATAACCCAAAACTGGTTATCGCCCACCTTTCCGGCTTCGGCCAGTTTGGTACCGAGGAGTACACCAATCTTCCGGCATATAACACCATCGCGCAGGCGTTCAGCGGCTATCTGATCCAAAACGGTGATGTTGATCAGCCGATGCCGGCCTTCCCGTACACCGCCGATTACTTCTCCGGGATGACCGCAACGACAGCAGCGCTGGCAGCCCTGCACAAAGTACGCGAAACGGGTAAGGGTGAAAGCATTGATATCGCCATGTACGAAGTGATGCTGCGCATGGGTCAGTACTTCATGATGGACTACTTCAACGGCGGCGAAATTTGTCCACGCATGACCAAAGGCAAAGACCCGTATTACGCTGGCTGCGGTCTCTATAAATGCGCCGATGGCTATATCGTCATGGAGCTGGTCGGCATCACGCAAATCAACGAGTGCTTCAAGGATATTGGCCTCGCCCACATTCTTGGCACACCGGAAGTCCCGGAAGGCACCCAGCTTATCCATCGCGTGGAATGCCCTTACGGCCCGCTCGTGGAAGAGAAACTGGACGCCTGGCTGGCAACGCACACCATCGCCGAAGTCCAGGCGCGCTTTGCTGAGCTGAATATCGCCTGCGCGAAGGTACTGACCATTCCTGAACTGGAAGGCAACCCGCAGTACGTTGCCCGTGAATCCATTACTCAGTGGCAAACGATGGACGGCCGCACCTGCAAAGGACCGAACATCATGCCGAAATTTAAAAACAACCCAGGGAAAATCTGGCGTGGCATGCCGTCACACGGCATGGATACCGCCGCCATTCTGAAAAACATTGGTTATAGCGAAGCAGACATAAATGAGCTGGTCGGCAAAGGCCTGGCCAGAGTTGAGGAATAAACGCGACGCGCTGACCCGCTGGTTGGTTAGCGCTCACGCCTGATTTCAGTGGATAAAGCATTATGGATATCGTTGGCGGACAAAACTTACGTCAGATGTGGGACGACCTGGCCGGGGTGTACGGAGATAAAACGGCGTTAATTTTCGAATCCTGCGAAGGAATCGTTCGGCAGTATAGCTATGCCTCGCTCAATGAAGAGATAAACCGCACGGCGAACCTTTTCCATTCCTTAGGGATCCGCAAGGGCGACAAGGTCGCATTGCATCTGGATAACTGTCCGGAATTTATCTTTTGCTGGTTTGGACTGGCAAAAATTGGCGCCATTATGGTGCCGATTAATGCCCGCTTGCTGGGCGAAGAGAGCGCCTGGATCCTGCAAAACAGCCAGGTGAGCCTGCTGGTCACCAGTGCCGAGTTTTATCCTATGTACCGCCAGATACGGCTGGAAAATACCACTCCGCTAAATCATATCTGTCTGATTGGCGAGCAGCTTCCGGTTGACGACGGCGTGAGCCACTTTACCCAACTGCAAGCCCGCCAGTCGACTAATCTGTGCTATACGCCTGCGTTATCCACTGACGATACGGCGGAAATTCTGTTTACCTCAGGCACCACCTCGCGGCCTAAAGGGGTGGTGATTACCCACTACAACCTGCGCTTTGCGGGCTACTACACCTCCTGGCAAATCGCTCTGCGCGATGATGACGTCTATATGACGGTGATGCCCGCTTTTCATATCGACTGTCAGTGTACGGCTGCCATGGCCGCATTCTCCGCAGGCAGCACCTTTGTGCTGGTGGAGAAGTACAGCGCCAGGGCGTTCTGGGATCAGGTGCGTCGATATCAGGCGACGGTCACCGAATGCATCCCGATGATGATCAGAACGCTGATGGTCCAACCCGCAGCCCCAACGGACAGACAGCATCACCTGCGCGAAGTGATGTTCTATCTCAATTTATCCGAACAGGAAAAAGATGCCTTTATCGAACGCTTTGGCGTCAGACTGCTGACCTCCTACGGTATGACCGAAACCATCGTGGGCATTATTGGCGATCGCCCTGGAGACAAACGGCGCTGGCCTTCTATTGGTCGCGTAGGTTTTAGCTATGAAGCCGAAATCCGTGACGATCACAACCGTCCCCTGCCCGCCGGAGAAATTGGCGAAATCTGCATTAAAGGCGTGCCGGGAAAAACAATCTTCAAAGAGTACTACGCGCAACCCGACGCTACTGCCAAAGCGCTGGAACCTGAAGGGTGGTTACATACCGGTGATTCGGGTTACCAGGATGCGGACGGTTTTTTTTATTTCGTCGACAGACGCTGCAACATGATTAAACGCGGTGGGGAAAATGTCTCCTGCGTCGAGCTGGAAAATATTATTTCTGCGCATCCGAAAATTCAGGACATTGTGATTGTCGGTATTAAAGACTCGATCCGCGATGAAGCCATTAAAGCTTTTGTCGTCCTTAATGAGGGTGAAACATTAAGCGAAGCTGAGTTCTTCAGCTTCTGCGAAAACAATATGGCGAAATTCAAGGTTCCTTCTTTTATGGAGATAAGAACCGACCTGCCGCGCAATTGTTCAGGAAAAATAATCAAAAAAAATCTGAAATAACCCTTCCGGTCGGAATTCCTCCGGCCGGGAAATCTAATTATCTGGAGATGAACTATGAGTGAATCATTACATCTGACCCGTAACGGCCCGATCCTGGAAATTACCCTTGACCGGCCTAAAGCCAATGCCATTGACGCTAAAACCAGCTTTGCAATGGGGGAAGCTTTTCTTAATTTTCGTGATGACCCGGAATTACGCGTAGCAATTATCACCGGCGGCGGAGAGAAATTCTTTTCTGCGGGCTGGGACTTAAAAGCGGCGGCCGAAGGTGAAGCGCCAGATGCCGATTTTGGCCCAGGCGGCTTCGCCGGTTTAACCGAAATTTTCGACCTCGATAAGCCGGTCATCGCCGCGGTAAACGGCTACGCGTTTGGCGGCGGTTTTGAACTGGCGCTGGCGGCGGATTTTATCGTCTGTGCGGAAAATGCCAGCTTCGCGCTGCCGGAAGCAAAACTCGGGATCGTGCCTGACAGCGGCGGCGTACTGCGTCTACCTAAACTGCTGCCACCAGCAATCGTCAACGAAATGGTGATGACCGGCAGACGAATGAGCGCCGAAGAAGCACTGCGCTGGGGCATCGTCAACCGCGTTGTCAGCCAGAGCGAACTGATGGATAGCGCGCGCGAACTGGCGCAGCAGTTGGTGAATAGCGCCCCGCTGGCTATCGCCGCGCTGAAAGAGATTTACCGTGCAACCAGCGAAATGCCGGTGGAAGAAGGCTACCGGTACATCCGCAGCGGTGTGCTGAAGCACTATCCATCGGTGCTGCACTCGGAAGATGCGCTCGAAGGACCACAGGCATTTGCGGAAAAACGCGATCCGGTATGGAAAGGTCGTTAATGTGCCTATGCCGGATAAGGTATTTACGCCGCAATCCGGCAATAAAACCGAGATAAGACAATGAGCTATTACGCCTTTGAGGGCCTGATTCCGGTGGTACATCCGGATGCCTATGTCCATCCCAGCGCTGTGCTGATTGGCGATGTCATTGTGGGGGCCGGGGTTTATATTGGTCCACACGCCTCATTGCGCGGTGACTATGGTCGCCTGATTCTGGAAGCCGGTTCTAACCTGCAGGATAGCTGCATCATGCACGGCTACTGCGACACCGACACTATCGTGCATGAGAATGGACACATCGGCCATGGCGCAATCCTGCACGGCTGCGTGGTGGGCAGAAATGCGCTGATTGGCATGAACAGCGTGATTATGGACGGTGCGGTAATTGGCGAAGAGAGCATTGTCGCCGCCATGAGCTTTGTCAAAGCCGGATTTCAGGGAGAGGCAAGGCAGATGCTGGTTGGTTCACCGGTTCGCGTACTGCGTGAAGTCACGGACCAGGAGCTGCACTGGAAACGGCTGAACACCAAAGAGTATCAGGACCTTGCAATCCGCTGCCAAACAGGACTACACGAAACCTTGCCATTAACGCAGGTCGAAAAAAACCGGCCGCGACTGAAAGGCACGACGGACGTAAAGCCAAAATCAGCACGGTAATTTATGCCGGAGAAGCGCTCACGCCGATCCGGCAAATCACCATTATCGACGCATGCTCTTGGAGAGCATCATCTGCCATTTCTGCTCACGGTTAAGCTCTGTTGGGGGAACCGCTGGCAGTCGCGGCGTTTTCGCCACACTCACCTTTTTTTCCTGCAAATTGTGATTCAATCGTCTGTAGAGATGAGAATCAATACTGATGACTTTCACCAAACGCTGGCACTGGCAGCCGCGGCCTGCAATTTGATTAGGGATCATCTTAACTTCACAAACAATTTCTCCCACTTCCGACAGAATATAAGAGAGCGTATTAATTGCTTTGCAGTGTTCAATATCAAAATGGCGGGAAATTTCCTTTGCTGTGATCCAACGATCTTCAGCCATCATCCAGTCAGCAATTAACAAATAAAGCGGTCTTTCAACATATTTTTCACACATAAGCACACCATTTCACAAATTAAAAATCTGGCTACGGCCTGTCCAAATTAATAAAAACTAAGCCATATTAAAAATTGTGGATATAATGGATAGTATGCGACTTGAATGTTGATTAGTGTGAGCAACATCGTGCTTATTACATTGAAAATGTGGTTATGAAAGCGCGGTTGGCCAGGAATGACCTTATGAGAGATAAAAAAAGGGTTTCTTTACAGAAACCCTTTCCCAATTATATTGCAGGCCCGGTTAGCGCAATTATCACCGGGCCTTTTTTTTATGACTTTTTGATCTGCGCGTGCATTTCCTGAACCGAGGTCACCTTCTCGGTAGCATCGGCATTCAGCGCCATCGCCGTTGCGAAACCACCGTTCAGGGTGGTGTCATAATGCACTTTGTACTGCAGTGCGCTGCGGCGAATCAGCTTGGAGTCTTCAATCGCCTGACGGCCTTCGGTAGTGTTGATGATGTAAGTGTACTCGCCATTCTTGATACGGTCCTGAATGTGCGGACGGCCTTCATGCACCTTGTTCACCAGACGTGGATTGATACCGGCTTCGCCCAGCACAATCGCGGTGCCGTGCGTCGCATCCAACTCGAAACCAAACTTCAGCAGCTTCGCCGCCAGGTCAACCACGCGCTCTTTATCGCCTTCGCGAACGGAGAGCAGCGCACGCCCCTGTTTTTTCATGGTGGAGCTGCTGCCGAGCTGTGCCTTGGCGAACGCTTCCGCGAAGGTACGGCCCACGCCCATCACCTCACCAGTAGAGCGCATTTCCGGCCCTAACAGCGGATCAACGCCCGGGAACTTGTTGAACGGCAGCACCACTTCTTTTACCGAGTAGTACGGCGGGATAACTTCTTTGGTGACGCCCTGCTGTGCCAGCGTTTTCCCGGCCATCACGCGCGCCGCGACTTTCGCCAGCGGTACGCCCGTTGCCTTGGAGACGAACGGAACGGTACGCGCCGCACGCGGGTTCACTTCAATCAGGTAAACTTCGTTATTCTTCACCGCAAACTGGACGTTCATCAGACCGCGAACCTGCAGTTCGAAGGCCAGTTTCTGCACCTGCTGGCGCATCACATCCTGAATTTCCTGGCTCAGGGTATACGCAGGCAGAGAACATGCGGAGTCACCGGAGTGCACGCCCGCCTGTTCGATGTGCTCCATAATACCGCCAATCAGCACCATTTCGCCGTCGCAGATGGCATCCACGTCCACTTCCACCGCGTCATCAAGGAAACGGTCCAGCAGTACCGGCGCATCGTTAGAAACGCTGACCGCGGTCTGGAAGTAGCGACGCAGGTCGGCTTCGTCGTAGACGATTTCCATCGCGCGGCCGCCGAGAACGTAGGACGGACGCACCACCAGCGGGTAGCCAATCTCTTTCGCCTTCTCAACCGCCATTTCAATGGCGGTCACGGTGGCGTTAGCCGGTTGTTTCAGCTTCAGACGGTCAACCGCCTGCTGGAAGCGTTCACGGTCTTCCGCACGGTCAATAGCATCCGGGCTGGTGCCGATAACCGGCACGCCTGCCGCTTCCAGCGCGCGCGCCAGCTTCAGCGGAGTCTGGCCGCCGTACTGCACGATAACGCCTTTCGGCTTCTCGATGCGCACGATTTCCAGCACGTCTTCCAGCGTTACCGGCTCGAAGTACAGACGGTCGGAGGTATCGTAGTCGGTAGAAACGGTTTCTGGGTTACAGTTGACCATGATGGTCTCGTAACCGTCTTCACGCAGCGCCAGCGAGGCGTGTACGCAGCAGTAGTCGAATTCAATGCCCTGACCGATACGGTTTGGACCACCGCCCAGCACCATAATCTTGTCACGATCCTGAGTTGGATTCGCTTCGCACTCGTCTTCATAAGTGGAGTACATGTAAGCGGTGTCGGTGGCAAATTCTGCCGCGCAGGTATCCACGCGCTTGTAGACCGGGTGCAGGTTATATTGGTCACGCAGCTTGCGGATTTCCGCTTCGCGTACGCCGGCCAGTTTCGCCAGACGCGCATCGGCGAAACCTTTGCGCTTCAGTACGCGCAAGAAGTCAGCGTCGAGGCCGTTGATGCCAAGGTCTGTGACTTTTTCTTCCAGGCGCACCAGTTCTTCAATCTGCACCAGGAACCAGCGGTCGATGTTGGTCAGGTTGAACACGCCATCGACGGACAGGCCAGCACGGAAAGCATCGGCGATGTACCAGATACGCTCGGCGCCTGCGTCTTTCAGCTCGCGGCGGATTTTGGTCAGCGCTTCCGGGTCATCCAGACTTACTTTCGGGTCGAAGCCGGTCGCGCCTACTTCCAGACCGCGCAGGGCTTTTTGCAGAGACTCCTGCTGGGTGCGGCCAATCGCCATCACTTCACCGACAGATTTCATCTGGGTGGTCAGACGGTCGTTAGCGCCAACAAATTTCTCGAAGTTGAAGCGTGGAATTTTCGTCACAACGTAGTCGATGGACGGCTCAAACGAAGCCGGAGTCCGCCCGCCGGTGATGTCGTTCATCAGTTCGTCGAGGGTGTAACCTACCGCCAGCTTGGCTGCGACTTTAGCAATCGGGAAGCCGGTTGCTTTGGACGCCAGCGCCGAGGAGCGGGAGACGCGCGGGTTCATCTCGATAACAATCAGACGGCCGTTTTTCGGGTTTACCGCAAACTGGACGTTAGAACCACCGGTTTCAACGCCGATTTCACGCAGTACCGCCATCGAGGCGTTACGCATGATTTGATATTCTTTGTCGGTCAGCGTCTGGGCTGGCGCAACGGTGATGGAGTCACCGGTATGGATGCCCATCGCGTCGAAGTTTTCGATGGAGCAGACGATGATGCAGTTGTCGTTTTTATCACGTACCACTTCCATCTCGTACTCTTTCCAGCCAATCAGCGATTCATCAATCAGCAGTTCGTTAGTTGGGGAAAGATCCAGACCACGTTCGCAAATTTCTTCAAACTCTTCGCGGTTGTAGGCGATACCGCCGCCGGTGCCACCCATGGTGAAAGACGGACGGATAATGCACGGGAAGCCAACGTCAGCGGCAACCGCCAGCGCTTCTTCCATGGTGTGAGCGATGCCTGAACGTGCGGTATCGAGACCGATTTTTTTCATCGCGATGTCGAAGCGACGACGGTCTTCCGCTTTATCAATGGCATCCGCCGTCGCGCCAATCATGGTCACGCCGAACTCAGCCAGTACGCCCTGGCGTTCCAGCTCCAGCGCACAGTTCAGCGCCGTCTGACCGCCCATGGTTGGCAGCACCGCATCCGGGCGCTCTTTCTCAATGATTTTGCGTACCACTTCCCAGTGAATCGGCTCGATGTAGGTGGCATCGGCCATTTCCGGGTCGGTCATGATGGTCGCCGGGTTGGAGTTCACCAGAATAACGCGGTAACCCTCTTCACGCAGGGCTTTACACGCCTGCGCGCCGGAATAGTCAAACTCACACGCCTGACCGATAACGATCGGACCCGCGCCCAGAATCAGGATACTTTTTATGTCTGTACGTTTTGGCATGGCTCTTTTACTCCTGATTATTTCGCGGACTGACGGTATTGCTCAATTAACTCGATAAAGTGGTCGAACAGCGGCGCAGCGTCGTGTGGACCCGGGCTTGCTTCAGGGTGCCCCTGGAAGCTGAACGCCGGTTTGTCGGTACGATGAATCCCCTGCAGGGTGCCGTCGAACAGCGACTTGTGGGTCACGCGCAGGTTGGCAGGCATGGAGGGCTCATCGACCGCAAAACCGTGGTTCTGAGCGGTGATCATCACGGTGTTGTTATCAATATCTTTTACCGGATGGTTGCCGCCGTGGTGGCCGAACTTCATCTTAATGGTCTTCGCACCGCTTGCCAGCGCCAGCAGCTGATGGCCGAGGCAGATGCCAAATACCGGAATATCGGTTTCGAGGAATTTCTGAATCGCGGTAATCGCGTAGTCACACGGCGCCGGGTCGCCAGGGCCGTTGGACAGGAAGATACCGTCCGGATTCATCTTCAGCACATCTTCAGCAGAGGTTTTCGCCGGCACAACCGTCAGGCGGCAGCCGCGATCCGCTAACATACGCAGAATGTTACGTTTAGCGCCGAAATCGTAGGCCACTACGTGGAACGGCAGTTCATCGGCGGATTTAGCTTCCGGCAGGTCACCGGCCAGCGTCCAGCTACCTTGCGTCCAGCTATAAGGCTCCGCGGTGGTCACTTCTTTCGCCAGATCCATGCCGTTCAGACCCGGGAAGGCTTTGGCTTTTTCCAGCGCCAGCGCCGCATCCGGGTTATCACCCGCGATAATGCAGCCGTTCTGTGCGCCCTTTTCACGCAGCAAACGCGTCAGCTTACGGGTATCGATATCGGCAATTGCCACAATATTATGGCGTTTGAGGTAAGAAGAGAGGTCTTCGGTATTGCGGAAGTTGCTGGCAATCAGCGGCAGGTCGCGGATGACCAGGCCTTGCGCATGTACTTGAGAAGATTCTGCATCGGCTTCATTAGTGCCGACATTACCGATATGAGGATAAGTAAGAGTGACGATTTGGCGGGAATAGGAAGGATCAGTGAGGATTTCTTGATAACCGGTCATTGAAGTATTGAAAACGACTTCCCCAACCGCCGAACCTGTTGCCCCTATGGCCCGACCGTGAAACTGGGTTCCGTCTTCCAGAACCAATAGCGCTGACTTAATCAAAACACCCTCCAGAGAATATTCACTCACTTTATTTGCATATTAATTCATTAACACCTCATGAATCAATGCAAATTTGCTTACCTATGGATTTCTGGCAAACGGCGGCATTCTAGAGATAGCCCACGTAAAAGTCTACCCAAAAGGGCATTTTTTATTATTATTTTACGCCACTGGGATAAAACACACGATTTAACAGGCAAAAAGATCAGCTAACTTGGGGTGGAAAACGCTTGCGGAAGATAAAGAGTGTAAAAACAGGAAGCGCGATAGATAAAAGTGGACCATTTGGTCAAAATTTACATTGAAATAACAAAATAACCCTGCAAAACATCAACAAACAGGCCGTTAAATAAAAAATCAAATTAAAAAGCGAAAAATAAAAGGGCAATAAAATATTGCCCTATGTAATCAAATAGTTATGATTACAATAACCACATCACGAAGGGTAATAAAAGTTATAAACTGCGTAAATCAAGCACATCTTTCATATCAAAAAGACCGTTTGACTTTGATTTCAGCCAAATTGCCGATCGTACTGCGCCATTGGCAAAGGTCATGCGGCTGGAGGCTTTATGCGTGATCTCAATGCGCTCGCCAATATCGGCAAACATCGCGGTATGCTCACCAACGATATCTCCCGCCCGCACCGTGGCAAAACCGATCGTACCGGGTACGCGCTCACCGGTGTAACCTTCACGCGAATAGACGGCACACTCTTTTAAATCTTTATCCAGCGCCCCGGCAATCGCCTCCCCCATCGCCAGCGCAGTGCCTGACGGCGCATCCACTTTATGACGGTGATGGGCTTCAATAATCTCAATATCGGTGTAATCACCCATCACTTTCGCCGCCTTCTCCAGCAGCTTAAGCATGACGTTAACGCCAACGCTAAAGTTCGCGGCGAAAACGATAGCAATGTCCTGCGCAGCATCACGAATAGCCTGTTTGCCCGCGTCATCAAAGCCAGTGGTGCCAATCACCATCCCTTTACCGTGCTGGCGGCAAAACGCCAGATGCGCCAGCGTGCCTTCCGGGCGAGTAAAATCGATGAAAACATCAAAATCATCTTTCACCGCCTCAAGACTACTTTGCACGGTAACGCCCGTTTTACCGGCTCCCGCTAATTCTCCGGCATCGCTTCCCAGCAAAGAAGAACCTTCGCGCTCCAGCGCCGCGCCGAGCTGTACGCCATCCATGCCAAGAGTGGCCTGAATCAACTGACGCCCCATGCGCCCTCCTGC
This sequence comes from Citrobacter sp. RHBSTW-00599, assembly GCF_013784065.1. Taxonomy (NCBI): domain Bacteria; kingdom Pseudomonadati; phylum Pseudomonadota; class Gammaproteobacteria; order Enterobacterales; family Enterobacteriaceae; genus Citrobacter; species Citrobacter sp. RHBSTW-00599. Next base: position 4,296,065 of record NZ_CP056717.1, read on the forward strand.
TCCCGCGATGGCAACGCGGATTTGTGCATCATGCATAGCTATTCTCTTTTGTTAATTTTACGTAAATCGTTTTCAGATTAACCAGCACATCGCTGCGCCGCCAGCCGAAAACGTCGATAATTAGAATTTAATGATAAACAGGGAGAGATATCAGTAAAAGGCATGACGATCAGCGAAAACCACATGATTCTCTGACCACCAGCGCTGGTGGCAGAATAATGCGTTTCGGAGGTTCGTCATTTCCCTGAATGCGACTATAAAGTAGCTCCCCAGCCTTGCGACCTATCTCTTTTGCGGCCACCGACACGGTGGTGAGCGCAGGTTGTACCAGCGCCGCTTCGGTGATGTCATCGAACCCCACCAGCGCAAAATCGCGCCCTGGTTCACGCCCCATTTTACGTAATGCCTGCATAACCCCAAGCGCCACAATATCCTGATAACAAACGGCGGCAGTAATTTCCGGGAACCGCATAAGAAGCGACTCTGCCACTTTTGCGCCGTCAATCTGGCTGGCCTGCGTCGCCACTATCCATTGCGGATTCGGCGATATTCCCTGCTCCAGCAACGTGCTGGTGAATCCACCGATACGCTGTGCCCGGCTCCCGGAACTTGGGCTACCACCGATAAACGCAATATTCTTATGCCCCATTTTGACTAAATGGGTGGTGGCCATTTGCGTACCGAGAAAGTTATCGGTTCCCACAAAATCAAAATCAGGATCGCTAAGAGGTCGAACCACCATGATGGCGGGAATATTGCGCCTTTTCAGCGCCTCGAAGAAGGAGGTCGGTGTTTCGCGCGCCGCGCAGAGCACCATGCCGCAGGCATTATTGCGCATCAACGAGTCGACAAATTTTTGCTGCCTTTCTCCTGACTCTTCACTGTTTGCCAGAAACAGAAGCAGGTCATGCCGCTCCATCTCATGGCTTAGCCCTGCAGTCATCTCACCGTAAAAAGGGTTAGTGATATCGTGTAACAACAATCCGACCTGATTACTGCTCCGGTTACGCAGGTTGGCGGCGGTTTGATTATAAACGTAGCCGGCATCGTCCAGCGCTTTGAGCACCCTGTCACGTGTGGCCTGAGAAATGCGCCCCCGGTTACGCAACACCATTGAAACGGTTGCCGTAGAGACTCCCGCGCGTTCAGCAACCTGCGCCAGCGTGACTGTAGTCATGACCTCTCCTGTTTATTTCGAAGGTTAATCGAATAACCGAAATATTGCCTTTTTACGTGTGATTCACATCACGCTAACGTGCATTTCACCGCACTGGATTCTGATTATGGCGGGTTAATCGCGTTAACCACACTATGAAAATAAGGTTAATCGATTAATCTTAAATAAGCCAACACGGAGACAGAATATGCGTACAACCTATAATAAATTCCCTGAGGTTAACGTTCAGGGCTATGACAACCACGCCTGGCAGGGTTGGTCGTCGATTCATTCAGTGCTTAACACCAGGGTTTCTACCGCCGCCAAAACCGTATTGATCGTGGATTGCTATCCGGGCGTGCGGCTTGACGAGCTGGAGCAACAGCTCGTTACGACATTAGATACCGCACTGGTGCTGAATATTGAATCCGCCCGCCGCGATGAGCAGGCCCTGCATGATTTACTGGCGCGTAACCTTACCGACGATCGCGTATTCGGCGTTCTCTCCTGTCATCACCTGGATGAATTTTTTGATAGCGACAAACTCAGCCAACTCCGCCAACAGATTGATGCCGTTACCTCAGGGCTGGTTGTCGTGTACGGCTCGGGCGCTGCGCTGGCACACCCTGGTGACGTACTGGTTTATGCCGATCTTCCGCGCTGGGAAATTCAACAGCGTATGCGTCATAACGGGCTGGGTAACTGGGGTGCAGAAAACCAGGATGAAGATATTCTTCGTCGTTACAAACGTGCTTTTTTCATTGAATGGCGGGTATTCGACAAACACAAAACGCCGTTACTCAAACGCGCCGATTATTTGCTCGATACCACGGTAGAAAATAGTCCCGCGATGGTCAGCGGCGACGCGTTACGCGCCGGTCTGCAACAAACCACCGAACAACCGTTTCGCGTTGCCCCTTTCTTTGACCCAGGCGTCTGGGGCGGGCAATGGATGAAACAACGCTTCGATCTCGATCCCTCAGCCCCCAATTACGCGTGGTGTTTTGATTGCGTGCCCGAGGAAAACAGCCTGTTACTGCGTTTTGGCAACGTGCGGATCGAGATCCCCTCTCAGGATCTGGTGCTGACCTGTCCCCGCCCCCTGCTGGGTGAAAAAGTTCACGCACGCTTTGGCGCGGAATTCCCGATCCGTTTTGACTTCCTCGACACTATTGGCGGCCAGAATTTGAGCTTTCAGGTTCATCCGCTCACGGAGTACATTCAACAGCAGTTTGGTATGCACTATACCCAGGATGAGAGCTATTACATTCTCGAAGCCGAGCCGGACGCCGTGGTGTATCTCGGGACCAAAACCGGGATCGCACCGCAGGATATGCTCGACGACCTCCGGGCCGCGGGTCGTGGCGAAAAAACCTTTGATGATGAACGATTCGTTAACCAGATCCCTGCACATAAACACGATCACTTCCTGATCCCCGCCGGAACCGTACACTGCTCGGGTGCAGGAACCATGGTGCTGGAGATCAGCGCAACGCCCTATATCTTCACCTTCAAGCTGTGGGATTGGGGCCGCTTAGGGTTAGACGGCTTACCGCGTCCGGTGCATCTGGATCACGGTCAGCAGGTTATTGACTGGCAGCGCGACACGCAATGGGTGCACGACAACCTCGTCAACCGTATTGAACCCCTGGCTGAAGGAGAGGGTTGGCGGGAAGAAAGAACCGGAATGCACGAACGCGAATTTATCGAAACGCGTCGCCATTGGTTTACGGCACCGGTCACTCACCATACCCATGGCGGCGTCAACGTCCTGAACCTGGTCGAAGGTGCGCAGGCCGTTGTTGAAAGCCCGAGCGGCGCGTTTCCCCCGTTTGTCGTCAACTATGCAGAGACCTTTATCATCCCTGCCGCCGTCGGAGAATATCGTATTTCGCCGTTTGGCAAAGGCGTCGGTCAACAGCTCGCCACGATTAAAGCCTGGGTTAGAGGATAAGCGCATGATTAACATAATTGTTGCCACCCATGGTCCCCTGGCGGACGCGCTTCTCGCCAGCGGTCGTATGGTTTATGGAGAATTACCGCATGTTTACCCCGTCACGCTGAGTGAACAGGCAGGTATCGAAGGGTTTAAAGCGACGTTCTCACAGGTTCTCACCAGTGCCGGAAAAGACGCTGACGGCGTACTGGTGCTGTGTGACATGCAAAGCGGTACGCCGTGGAATGTCGCCTGCCATCATGCTTTTTCTTCACAAACGGTTCCTCCCGTTGCCGTCGTAGCGGGGGTCAATTTCCCGATGCTGTTACAAAGCGAGGAGATTTGCCATTTAACGGATGTTCACGCCGCAGCCGTCGAGCTGTTGGCGCTGACGATACCCACGCTGATTAAAGCCGCCCCGGTTTTATCCGTTCAGTCCGACGATTTTTAAAGGAAAACACTATGAGTATTTCTTTTGTACGTATCGATGACCGCGTAATCCATGGGCAGCTCGTGACACGTTGGGCCAAAGAGCTGCCCTGTGATGGGATCGTCGCTATAGACGACGCCGTCGCGGCCGACCCTTTGCTCTCTTCGGTGATGAAAGGCGCCGTACAGGACACCAAAGTTTGGTTGTTTGATACGGCCACCGCGATTGAAAAATTGCCAAAAGTCATTGCCAGCGAGAAACGTTATTTCGTCATTGGCAAATCACCCGTCACGCTCAAACGCATTGAAGAAGCAGGTATCAGCCTGAAAAATGCCAACGGCAAGATTAATGTAGGTCCGATGAGCGCGCGTGCTGATACCACCACCATCGGCCCGAATCAGTCGGTCAACGGGGATGAAATTGCCGCCTTTGACTGGCTGACGCAACATGGGCACCTGGTTGAGTTTCGCCTGGTTCCTGATGCCAGTTGCTACAGCTGGCAGGACGCACGTCAGAAGCTGAAATAAGGAGCGCACGATGATTATCGAAGCTACGTTGATTGGCATACTTTGCTATCTCGGCGCCCTCAGCAGTCCCTGGCTTCTGGGGCTGACCGGCGGCTGGTATCTGATCACCCGCCCGCTGATTTCCGGAATGCTGGTCGGGATTATTCTCGGCGACATTAAAACCGGGATCATGATTGGCGTCGCGGTTCAGGCGGTGTATATCGCGATGGTAACGCCTGGCGGTTCGATGCCGGCCGATCTCAACTTTGTTGCTTACCCCGCAATCGCCCTAGGGATCCTTTCAGGAAAAGGCCCCGAGGTCGCGGTCGCGCTGGCTGCGACCATCGGTATCGCCGGAACCATTTTGTTTAACGCGATGATGGTACTGAACTCCTTCTGGAATCACCGGGCAGATGTGGCGCTGGAACGGGGCGACGAACGCGGTATTTACCTGAACAGCGCCATCTGGCCACAGGTGACAAACTTTGTCCTGCGTTTTGTACCAACTTTTATTGCGGTTTACTTCGGCGCGCAATACATCAGCGGTTTTATGGACAGCTTGCCGAAAATAGTTCTGTCAACGATGAACGTACTGGGCGGCATTTTACCCGCCGTCGGGATCGCGATTTTGCTGAAGCAGATCATCAAAAACTACACCATGCTGATCTACTTCCTCGTCGGTTTTGTCTGCATCGTATTTTTAAAACTCAACATGGTCGCGCTGGTGATCGTCGGTTCGCTGTTGGCGTTGATCCATTACAACTACAAACCGGAACCGCCGCAGGCCGCGAATGCAAAGTCGGTAGCCGATGATGAGGAGGATGAATTCTGATGGAAGAACGTACACTTACGCGTAAAGATCTTCGCCGCTGCTGGCGCGCATGGATGATGCACAACTTGTCATCGATGAGTTTTGAACGTCTGGAATCTTTTGGCTTTTGTCTGAGTATGCTTCCGGTGGCGAAAAAGCTCTATCCCGACGCAGCCCAACGTACTGAAATGCTGCGCCGTCATGCCTCATTCTATAATACGGAGCCCCAGATAGGCGCGATCGTAAACGGTATGGTGCTGGGGCTGGAGGAGAAAAAAGCGAACGGTGAACCGATCGATGGGGAGACCATCAATACCCTGAAGGTTGGCCTGATGGGCCCTATTGCCGGGATCGGCGATTCAATGATCCCTGGCATGCTGATCCCTATCCTGCTCAGCATCGGCATGGCCCTGGCGGCCGGCGGTAACATTCTCGGGCCGCTGTTTTATACCGTTGCCTGGCTGGCCATCATCATTCCCGGCTCGTGGTTCTTGTTCCTGAAAGGCTACAAAATGGGTTCTGGCTCGGTGGAAATGCTGGTGAGCAGCAAGTCTGCCCGTCTGCGTGAAGCGTTATCGCTGCTGGGTGTGTTTGTCATGGGGGGCGTGGCGGCCAGCTACGTTAAGCTTGGCACCGGGCTGGAGTTTATTACCAAAGATGGGGTGAATATCCATGTTCAACAGATGCTGGACGGTATCTTCCCGCAGTTACTGCCGCTGATTGTGGTGCTTGGTACCTGGTATCTGATGGCCAAGCGCGGTGTATCACCAGTGAAAGCGATGATTTTACTGTTGATACTGGCCGCCCTCGGCGTTGCCACGGGCCTGTTTGCGGGATAACACACAGAAAACGGTACAACCGGGGCTATGCCCCGGTTTTTTTATGGATGAAAGTTTTGCCATAGCTCGGGGTGCTTGTCCGGGCGTGAGATAAATTGGAAACGCGCCGGGTCCTCGATGAATTGTTGATAAACAGGTGCGGAGGTAATCGAGAATTCCGTATATTGTCTGGGCGTAACGGCCTGCAGTCGTCCAGGGATGTAACGCGGATTATGCTGCCAGATAACGTTGTTGCCCTGCAGCAGCGGATACCATGCCAGTCCTTTATGCGCACGCACGGCGTCGTACTCAAAACCATATTCACGATCGCACCACGCGCCAAAGGTTAACGGTACATCCGGGTCTGCGGATATAGTCGCATGCCCCCAACCGGGTGGTACCAACACTTTCTCACCGGGTCCGGCAATTACAGCAAAACAGCGGCCTGGGTCGTCCTCAACATATTCCTGCATATAAATGATCGCTTTTCCCTGCCAGATTTCATAAAGCTCCGGCGGAGACCAGCCGCTGTGCTGACTAATACGATGAATATGTCCCTGACTACGCACCGGCTCTTCTCCCAGCCGTCCCGCCGCATAGGTCACCACGCCAAACAACAGCATCCGCTTTTTCAACTCTTCGCGATCCTGCATTCGCGCCACATCCATCGCTATGGCATACACCTCTTGCGGCCCTTCACAGTGCGGATCGCGCAGCGAGGCGCGAATCTGGTCAAGTTGACGAATCTCCGGCATCGGCCCGGTAACCTCATCCCCATAGCTAAAACCAAGCGGATGATGATGGACCGTCATATCCAGGCCGTAAGAATGCGCTAAGTCACCCATTCTGTACCTCCTTCGCCTGAACCGTCTTATTTTCCTCAAAGACCCTTATTCTGAAGCCGCTGGCGAGCGCTGCATAATCATGACCCGCAATCCCTGGCCATACGGCGAGCGCCGACAGAACCTCTTCCCCGGTGTTGATTAATCGATGCGCGGTAAAGCTGGGGATAATGTGGACAGATCCCGCGAATACTTTTTCCAGCCTCGCGTCGCCCTGCTCAGTTTGCAACAGCAGCAAACCGGTGCCACGCAGACCAAAATAGACTTCCCCCTGTTCGCGGCGCGCATGGAAATGCCCGCGGGTCATAAAATACTCACAGCCGACCCGGCCAGGGTAAAGATGGGTAACACCGGTGTAGAGTTCACCTTCAGCGGGAGAGGTATCCAGCATCTCGACGTCATACACGACCTGCTCGCCAGCCAGCTGTTGACGGGCGTGTTCATCGGCAAAAACGTCTGGAAGATCCTCAATACGGGTGGATTTACGCAATAACAGGCCATCAGCTAAAGCGCCGCTTGCCCACGCCACCTGCGGTGGCTGGATAAAAGAAAGGTTCATATGTGTCTCCGGCCCGAGGAGAACAACAGGATCAGATTAGCAGATTAATCGATTAACCTGCTATCGCTATCTGCATATTGCGAGCCGGATCACAGCCTCAAGGTGCCAGCGTCAGTACCTCTGCCACCCACTGCTGGAACCCCTCAACGTCCAGCCCCAGCGCGACCTGGGCATTTGCCGGATGCCCTAAACGTCCTTCAATGTCCACCACCGTCGTACCCGAGGTATATTCCCCCTGGGTTTCAACCGCCACGAAGCACGGCTGCAGGGTAAACAGTTCCGGGCGCACCAGCCAGGCAATAGCGCACAGGTCATGCATTCGTAGCCCCGTATTCATACTGCCGCTACGGTAATGGCTAAACAGCGCGTGCAGCATTTTTCCCGTCTGGTTAAGCTGCGGCAACGTCGCCAGATAGTCAGGCGTGAGCATGGCCTGATTAGTGACATCCAGCCCACACATCACAATCTCCAGCCCGCTCTGGAAGACTTTTGCGGCGGCCTCGGGATCAATAGCAATATTAAACTCGGCGTTTGGCGTGAAGTTCCCGCGCCCGGCAGAACCGCCCATAATCACCAGACGGTGAATGTTGAATATGCATTCAGGATAATGAGTCAGCAGCAGCGCAATGTTGGTCAGGGGGCCAATTGCCACCAGCGTCACAGGCTGCGGGGCATGCATCAACGCATCGCGAATGGCCTGGAAGGCAGGTTTTGCCATCACCTGGCGGTCATGTTCGACAAATTCATACCCTTCCATACCTGATTCACCGTGTACGGAAGCGGCATCTCGTAGCGGTCTCACCAGCGGCATCGATGCCCCCTGCGCCAGTGGAATATCCGCATTCCAGAAGTGCAGCAGTTGCAATGCATTACGGGTGGTTTTTTCCACCGACACATTACCTGCTACCGTGGTCATCAGTTGCAGATCCAGCTCAGGGGCAAACAGCGCGGCGGCAATAGCGGCAGCATCATCAATGCCGGGATCGGTATCAAGAATGATCGGTAAGCGCATGGTTTCTCCATAAAAAAATGCCAGACGTTAAGTCTGGCATCTTCTCATAATCGTAACCGGAAAGACTTACTCTACTTCACGAACATCCACACGCAGCTCTTTCGGTACTTCGAAAACGATGTTTTCTTCACGCCCTGCCAGCGGAATAGCTTCCCCACCGCCAAGCTCCTGCAGGCGAGCAATCACGTTTTGAACCAGGATATCAGGCGCCGAGGCACCGGCCGTCACGCCCACGCACCTGGCTTCTTTCACCCACGCTTCCTGGATATCGGTCGCATCGTCAATCAGATACGCCGCTTTCCCCATTCGTTGGGCCAGTTCAGCAAGACGGTTGGAGTTAGAAGAGTTTTTCGAGCCGACCACCAGCACAACATCCGCCTGCTCTGCCAGCGCACGGACCGCTTCCTGACGGTTGGTCGTGGCATAACAGATATCGTCTTTGCGCGGCCCGACAATTTTCGGGAAACGGCTTCGCAGCGCGTCAATAACGTCAGAGGTGTCATCAACGGAGAGAGTAGTCTGCGTCATGAAGGACAATTTGCCTTCATTTTTTACATTCAGTTTCAGCACATCTTCAGGTGATTCGACCAGATACATTCCCCCCTGCGGGTTACTGTACTGGCCCATCGTGCCTTCAACTTCCGGATGCCCGGCGTGACCAATTAAAATTGACTCTTCACCGCGACGGCTGGCGCGGGCAACTTCCATATGCACTTTCGTTACCAGCGGGCAGGTCGCATCAAAAACCGTGAGGTCGCGGCCTTTGGCTTCGTTACGCACCGCCTGAGACACGCCATGAGCGGAGAAAATCAGGATCGCGCCATCCGGTACTTCGCTGATTTGCTCAATAAAAATAGCGCCGCGCTCGCGCAGGCTATCCACCACATAGCGGTTATGCACCACTTCATGACGGACATAAATCGGTGCGCCGTAAATAGCCAGCGCGTTTTCCACAATGCTGATAGCGCGGTCTACGCCAGCGCAAAAACCGCGCGGGTTGGCCAACAGGATCTGCATTTTACGCCTCCAGTGCCGGTTCGACTTCCAGCACTTCAATATCAAAATGAACGGTATGCCCGGCCAGCGGATGGTTGAAATCAACCGTGATCGAGTCACCATTGATTTCGCGGATCACACCAGGCATCTCACTGCCGTCCATTGCGGTAAAGAGCATGATAGCGCCAATTTCTGGCTCGCCCGCGTCCATAAATTCCCGACGCGAGAAATACTGAATTAAGTCCGGGCTTGACACGCCGAAGGCGGCATCCGGCTCCAGAGCAAAAGTGGTTTTATCACCTTCTTTTAACCCCAGCAGGTGTTGTTCCAGTCCTTCAGACAGAGAACCGTCGCCCAGGCGAAACAGCGCAGGCTTGCCGTTATTGCGGGTTGACTCTGCGGTGGAGCCATCGTCGAGCTTAAGGGTGAAGTGCACCAGCACCGCACTGTTACTCTGTACTGATTTAGACATGCAGGTTGCTCTTTAAAATTGCTGCCGCCTGTTTGCCCGATAGCGCTACGCTTACCGGGCCCACAAGAATCGCAGTATATTGTAAGCCGGATTAGCATAGCGCCATCCGGCATTTTTTTATGCGGCTTTTTTCTCTTTCGACGGTAAGAAGCCTTCGAGGACAATCAATGCCGCACCGATACAGATCGCCGTATCGGCAAGATTGAATGTCGCGAAATGCCAGTCACCGACGTAAAAGTCAATCATATCAACCACGAAGCCGTGCCACAGGCGATCGAACAGGTTGCCCAGCGCACCGCCAATGATTAACGCATACGCGATGTTGTTTAGCTTCTGCGTCGCCTTCGAGCGATACATCATCACCATCAGGATAACGCAGATACCAATGGCGATACCGGCAAAGAACCAACGTTGCCAGCCACTGCTGTCGGCTAAGAAGCTAAACGCCGCACCATAGTTACGCGCGTAGTGCAGATTAAGCGACGGGAACAGCGACACCGTATCCCCCAGAGCAAAGTTCTGGAGGATCAGGTATTTGCTGCCTAAATCGATAATCAGCACGACTACCACCAGCCACAGCCAGCGTAGTCCTGTTGAACATAGAGGCTTACTCATCAGGCAAACTTACGTTGTTCGCCATCACCGGCGATGTTGCTGACACAGCGTCCGCAGATATCTGCATGTTCCGCCACCTGGCCGACATCGGTAGTGTAATGCCAGCAGCGCGGACATTTCTCACCTTCGGCTTTGCTCAGTACGATTTTCAGACCTTTAAGCAGTTCGCTCTGCTGAGCGTCAGCAGGAGCCGCTGCATAATCCGCAACCGTCGCACCGGAGGTCAGCAGAACAAAGCGCAACTCTTCGCCCAGCGCGGTCAGTTTCGCCGCCAGCTCTGGTTCAGCGTACAGAGTAACCGCCGCTTCCAGCGAACCACCGACTTTCTTATCCGCACGCGCCTGCTCGATGACCTTGTTCACTTCGCCGCGCACTTTCAGCAACTCGTCCCAGTAGGCGTCATTCATCGCTTCGGTTTCGCCTAAGCCAAACAGACCTTCGTACCATTCACCGGTAAAGACGTACTTCTCACGATCGCCCGGCAGGTAACCCCAGATTTCATCAGCGGTGAAGGACATGATCGGCGCCATCCAGCGTACCAGTGCTTCTGCAATATGGAACAGCGCAGTCTGGCAACTACGACGCGCCACGCTGTCCGCTTTCGCGGTGTACTGACGGTCTTTGATGATGTCGAGGTAGAACGAACCCATTTCTACGGAGCAGAAGCGCATCAGGCGCTGTACTACTTCGTGGAAGTCATAGGCTTCATAAGCTTTCAGGATCTCTTCCTGCGCAGCTTGCGCACAACCTACCGCCCAGCGATCCAGCACCACCATCTCTTCCGGTTTCACCATATCTTTTACCGGATCGAACCCGTTCAGGTTCGCCAGCAGGAAGCGCGCGGTGTTACGGATACGACGATAGCTGTCGGCAGCACGTTTCAGGATTTCGTCAGAAACGGCCATTTCGCCGGTATAGTCGGTAGAAGCGACCCACAGACGCAGAATATCCGCGCCCAGTTTGTTCATTACGTCCTGCGGGCTTACGGTGTTACCGATAGACTTGGACATTTTACGACCCTGACCATCAACGGTGAAACCGTGGGTCAGTACCTGACGGTATGGCGCTTTGCCCTTCATTGCAGTGGAGATCATCAGAGAAGACATGAACCAGCCGCGGTGCTGGTCAGAACCTTCCAGATACATATCTGCCGCATGGCCTGCAAACTCAGGACGCACGTCCACAACGGATGAGTGGGTTGAACCGGAGTCGAACCACACGTCCAGCGTATCCGGGACTTTGACATACTGGTCAGCTTCATCGCCGAGGATATCTTTCGGATCGAGATCCCACCACGCCTGGATGCCGTCAACTTCAACGCGTTTGGCCACTTCTTCCATCAGTTCGATAGCACGCGGATGCAGCTCTTCGGTGTCTTTGTGAACAAACAGAGACATCGGCACCCCCCACGTACGCTGACGTGAGATACACCAGTCAGGACGGTTGGCAACCATCGATTCAATACGTGCCTGGCCCCAATCCGGGATCCATTGCACGCCTTTGATCTCTTTTAGCGACTGTGCGCGCAGACCTTTCTGATCCATGCTGACGAACCACTGCGGAGTCGCACGGAAGATGATCGGCGATTTGTGGCGCCAGCAGCACGGGTAGCTGTGCTGCATCTTCTCAACGTGCAGCAGAGCGCCTTTATCGCTCAGCAGCGCAACGATTTTGTCGTTGGCTTTAAAGACGTTCACACCGTCCAGATCCGGATAGGTACCCGCCAGATATGCGCCGTCCGGGCCAACCGGGTTAGCGATTTCCAGACCGTATTTCTGGCTAATGACGTAGTCATCCGGACCGTGGCCGCCGGCGGTATGGACCGCACCGGTACCCGCATCCAGCGTAACGTGATCGCCAAGAATAGCCGGCACGTCAAAGCCCATAAACGGATGGGTAAAGCGCAGCAGTTCCAGCTCGGCGCCTTTTACGGTGCCCAGAATAGTGTATTCAGCCGCACCAATACGCTGCATGACGCTTTCAACCAGATCCTTCGCCAGAATCACAGCCTGCCCGTCAATCTGCACCAGCGCATAGTCAAAATCAGGCGCCAGAGAGATTGCGCGGTTCGCCGGTAACGTCCACGGGGTGGTAGTCCAGATAACCAGTGAGATCGGGCCATTGACGTCAGAAACGCTAAATTTCGCTTTTACCGCGTCCTGATCGGCGGCGTGGAACGCAACGTCGATGGACGGGGAGGTTTTGTCATAATACTCAACTTCCGCTTCCGCCAGCGCGGAACGGCAATCAACGCACCAGTGCACCGGCTTCGCACCTTTGTGCAGGTGACCGTTGCCGATGATTTTACCCAGCGCACGAATGATGTTGGCTTCAGTTTTGAAGTCCATGGTCAGGTACGGATGCGACCAGTCGCCCAGCACGCCAAGACGGATAAAGTCTTTACGCTGACCGTCAACCTGCGTCGCTGCGTATTCACGGCATTTGGCGCGGAACTCAGCGGCGGTGAACTTCTCGCCCGGCTTGCCGTATTCCTGCTCTACTTTCAGCTCGATAGGCAGGCCGTGGCAGTCCCAGCCCGGAACGTAAGGCGAGTCGAATCCCGTGAGTCCTTTGGACTTCACGATAATGTCTTTCAGAATCTTGTTAACCGAGTGACCAATATGAATGCTGCCATTCGCATAAGGAGGGCCATCATGCAGAATGAAGGTTTTTTTGCCTTTTTTGGCCGCACGAATGATGCCGTACAGGTCATCATCAGTCCAACGCGCCAGCATTCCCGGTTCACGCTTGGCGAGATCGCCGCGCATCGGGAACCCTGTTTCCGGCAAATTCAGGGTTGATTTATAGTCACTCATCAGATTCTCGGTTCCGTATTTAAAACTCGTATAGGCATTAAGCCGGTTTTGTTAGCCCAAAAAATTCACGGGCAGTCAACTCATCACGCGCAATCTGCGCTTTTAGTTCATCCAGCGAGGCAAATCGCTGTTCGCTGCGTATTTTTTTACGCAGTACTACATCTATATGGCGACCATACAGGTCCATTACAACGTCCAATAGATGCACTTCCAACTGTTGGCGTACGCCTGCTACCGTCGGGCGTGTGCCGATGTTGGCGACGCCGGGGAAAGGTTTGTCACCCAGCCCCATTACTTCAACCGCATAAACCCCTTTCACCGGAGAAACCTGGCGACGAAGCGGTAAGTTTGCCGTCGGAAAACCGATAGTGCGCCCTAACTCGTCACCGTGAACTACGCGTCCTGAGATAGTAAAAGGATGCCCAAGCAGGCTTTCGGCCAGTTGCAGGTTATCTTCCGCCAGCGCCTGACGTACCGCGGTACTGCTGATGCGCACACCGCCTTCACAGAAGGTTTGAGTGCTGGTGATATCAAAACCATACTCAGCGCCCGCTTCCTGTAATAACAAGAAATCGCCCGCACGGCTAGCGCCAAAGCGGAAATCATCACCAACGGCAAGAAATTGTACACCAAGGCGCTTCACCAGCAGATCGCCGATAAAGGTCTGCGCCATTAATGCCGCGAAGCGCCTGTCAAAACGCACGCACAGCACGTAATCAACGCCGCACTCCGCCAGATAACGCAGTTTTTCCCGCAGGCGGGTGAGGCGCGCAGGTGACTTGTCCGTCGCAAACAGCTCCAACGGCTGCGGCTCGAAAATCATCACCATCACCGGTAAATTGCGTTTGCGCCCTTCTTCCCGTAAGCCCTGCAGCAACGCACGATGGCCACGGTGCACGCCGTCGAAATTACCAATAGTCAGCACACACCCATGCGGGGCCTGACTGAGATTATGTATGCCTCGTATCAGCTTCATGTCTGGCTCAAAACAGTGAAAATCGTGAAAGTATACCCTGTACCGCGTTCAACGTTAACCGGCGATTGTTTCTACGAAACAGAAAGAGGATGGTTTTCATCGTTATGAAACAAATTGACGCCCTTCACGGGCACACCAATGCAATTTTTCTCGTGGAAAGGCTGTATTCACGCCCCGCAAGCTGGTAGAATCCTGCGCCATCACTACGCAACGAGTGCTGCAATTTAAACGGCGCTTATTTGCACAAATCCATTGACAAAAGAAGGCTAAAAGGGCATATTCCTCGGCCTTTGAATTGTCCATATAGAACACATTTGGGAGTTGGACCTTGGCTAATATCAAATCAGCTAAGAAGCGCGCCGTTCAGTCTGAAAAGGCCCGCAAGCACAACGCTAGCCGTCGCTCTATGATGCGTACTTTCATCAAGAAAGTATACGCAGCTATCGAAGCTGGCGACAAAGCTACTGCACTGAAAGCATTTAACGAAATGCAACCGATCGTGGACCGTCAGGCTGCTAAAGGTCTGATCCACAAAAACAAAGCTGCACGTCATAAAGCAAACCTGACTGCACAGATCAACAAACTGGCTTAATCGCCTGCTTGTTGTCGCTTTGTGAAAAAACCCGCGTAAGCGGGTTTTTTTATGCCCGTCGTTTGCAGCCGGATTCGACAGCAACCGTCATTCACTAGGCATTGAGCTGATAGTCTCTGTCTGGCCGAAGGTGGATAACCGCCCCAAGAGATATCGAGAGATGCTTGAAAACGGCTGGCCACGGAACAGAATTCCGGTATTTATCCGCGAAGGTGGTCAGTACCGGAATTTATTAAAGCAGTAGAATCCTTCCGGCTGTAGGCAACCACCGCAGCCGGAAGCATTACGACGATCAGGCTGATTGCAGCTTAAATAATGCCGAGTAGTCCGCATTGCAAATACGCTGCACCGCTGGATGCTGGATCATTCTTTCCGCAAATATGGCGTGATACTCCTCCATCACATTCTCTACGCGTCCAATTTCAACAATTGAATCATCGGCATAGAAATTGTGGGAGTAAAGCGTAGGCGCAACAAAAATAGCGTTATGCGTTGCGCCGAACGCTTTCATCAGCGCGGCATCATCAAACTCGCCAAGGATTTCAACGTTCAGCCCTTGTGAGTTAATCCAGTTCAACAGCTTACGCCCGAGCATCGAACGGCGTCCAGGGATCAGCAATCGACGCTCTTCTAGGCAGGCCGGAAATGGTTTCTCAGGCAATGGCTGGGTGCACCAAAAGCTCACGCTGCATTCGCCAATCCGCACTGAGAACAACCCTTCCTGCTGCGTAGAATCGATCGGGCAGTCGGAGATAATCATATCCAGTTTATGCTGGCTGAGCTGATCAAGCAGCATCTCGTGCGTTGATTCAAAACAACGCAGATGGATTTGTTCATCTTCAACGACTGCGGCATTCAGCACGCTGCTGACCAGCTGTTTGGACAACGCATCCGCCACGCCGACATCGAACAGTAAATTCGACTCTTTGCGATAGTTCACGATATCCAGCATTTCCTGGCTTAACGTGAACATCTTATCCGCATAACGAAAAACCAATTCGCCTAATTCGCTGGGCTCCAGTCCACGCCCCTTCCGCTTGAACAACTTTCCCTGTAAGCGTTCCTCAAGCGCTTTAATCTGCCCGGTAATGGTCTGCGGTGTCAGATAAAGCGCCTCTGCTGCACCAACCACCGATCCTTCTTTATATACATGCCAAAAGTAGTACAGGTGGTTGTAGTTTATATGAGACATACACTCTCCCTGAAAATTGTCACGAAAGGGTTATCCCGTCAGGCTGCTGCGTTCAACCGGGTGCGTAACCAGCAGTAACCTATTACCGCCGACAGCAAAGAACCGATCAGGATCCCTAGTTTCGCCCAGTTAATCAGCTCAGGATCGACGGTCCCAAACGCCAGGCTGGCGATGAAAATCGACATCGTAAAGCCAATGCCGCACAGAATACCGACCGCCATAATTTGCTGGAAATTCGTTCCCTCCGGCAATTGCGCCATCCTGAAGCGTAACGCCAGCCAGCAAAAGAGGCTGATACCCAGTGGTTTCCCGATTAACAGGCCAGCAATGATCCCCAGCGGTAACACCGAAGTCAGTCCATCAATGGTGACGCCCTGCAGTGAGACGCCCGCGTTAGCGAAGGCAAACAACGGTAGGATCAGGTATGCCACCCACGGGTGCAGAACATGCTCCAGACGCTTCGCCGGCGAACGCCCGTGTTTTTCCTTCAACGGGATGAAGAAACCGACGATCACGCCCGCCAGAGTTGCATGCACGCCAGACTTCAGTACGGCCGTCCACAGCACTACGCCAACCAGAATATAAATACCGGTACGTCTTACACCGCACAGATTCAATGCTGCCAGGACAAGGATCGCGCACGCGGCAACGCCCAGCGACAGCAGCGAGAGATCGCTGGTGTAGAACAACGCGATGATCACAATAGCGCCGAGGTCATCAATTATCGCCAGCGCCATCAGGAAGATTTTCAACGCCAGTGGGACACGGCTGCCCAACAGCGCCAGCACGCCTAATGCAAAAGCGATATCCGTTGCCGCCGGGATCGCCCAACCCTCACGGGTGATAGGGTCAGCATAGTTGAATGCCAGATACAGCAGCGCCGGGACAATCATGCCCCCGATAGCGGCAATGATCGGAAACGCAGCCTGGCGCAGACTGGCCAGCGAACCTTGCATTAACTCACGCTTCACTTCCAAACCGATCAACAGGAAGAACACCGCCATCAACGCGTCATTGATCCACAGCAGCATATTTTTGTTGATCTCAAGCGCGCCAACCCGCAGTTGAACGGGCGTTTCCAGAAAGGCGTGGTACCATCCACTGGTAACCCCGATATTTGCCATCAGCATAGCAACCACGGCAGCGATGATCAGAATGATGCCCCCCGAGGCGTCACTACTAAAAAAACGATGCAGATGTTTCACTTTTATTCTCTCTATTGGGTGAATACTTCGTAAATACTATCTTACACCTTCAGAAAGCTCGTTAAAATTAGATTATTCATGATGAATAGATCGGTTTTTACGAATAAAAAAGCCCGAACAGATGTCGGGCATAGAGCGCAAAACACTGAGACCTAATCAGGCATACAGTCCCATTTTATAAACGCGGAAACTGGTGATGTCATAGCGATAGCCTACGCCATTCACTTCCTCGTTTTTATAGTAACCAGAGGTCATTGTCGCCTCAAAAAGCACCGACTTGGTTACCGGTTCAATTTCTTGCAGAAGCAAATTCCCCAATGCTTCATTTCCTTCCTGCGGGTCAATAATGTCGCTATCCCCCGGCTGGCAAGAGATAGCTCGGCCATTTTCGTCAAATGTGCAATCGCCGAAATGCACAACGATGTTGCCATTCTGCAACACCTCTTTGGCGCTTACACAACTACTATAACCGCGAGCTCCCAACTCCTTACCGTATTCAAAAGGGCGCATTACCGTCATTGCGTTCAAATCAACGATAAAGTGTACAACCCGGCTGTAATTATCTGGTGGAAGCAGGCTTTTACTATCAACACGAGAGCGATAGTTACCATTGTCGAATACCATAAATTCGACCATTCCTGGTTCGTCATTAGCCACTTCCGTCACATTGTGTTGTCCCCACGACCAAAAATCACGGTTTGCCGCATCCACATCATCCTGATTGCTGAAGTCATAAAGAGGGACACCATCACTGTCGACCGGAGTCAGAAGGTAAGGCTTATACTCCTCGCTCCAATCTTCATGCGTGGACATAATAAACTGCAGCGATTCAGTCTCGAGGCTGATGCCAAAAACAGCGCTCTGATGACGCCCTGAAGCGATCAGCAAACTATTCGTTTCATTAACATAGCTTTGGTTGATATGCAGCCAGTCCTGAGCGGTCGGATCTTCACCAGGTGCCGTCCCCGTTGGTCTCGCTGTACGTGAGGTATCAAGAATAGCGGCCATGTCGTAATAGGCAATTTCCAGCCCGGTAGATAAATCCACAACTGAGACGCCATCTTCATTAGTCTTCAGTGAATCTGGTCTGCCCGAGGTATATTCGGAAGGCGCGACGATGGTATTACTGTCCCATTGCCAAATTGAGTGGTGGAATTGGTTATCCAGAATATAAAAAGTATACAGCCGTCCCATCATGTCGAACTCATACATCTCAAGGTAGGTGTTTTTAGCTTCTGATGTAGCCAAGAAATGACCGTTATCAATGCGCACCAAATTGAATGACGGGAAGTCCTGTGTCACGTACCAACGCACCACACCATCCTGATCCAGAGCATAGTTATAGCGGTCGAAATGCGTAATGAAATAGCAGCCCGGCGCAATCAGGTCGGCGTCAGTCACTGGTTGAGTCACATTGATAACAGGAAACCCTAACTGCACATCTGCAGAATCCGTTGCAGGTAAAGGTTGGGTTGCTATCGTATAAGTGGCGATAACGACTTCATCAACCAAAATAGCCAGTTGGTTATCGACATCTGCCACTAGGCCAAGTACAGGCAGCAGATTCGCCCCCACATTCAACGTAAAATCTTGCACGACTTGTATCGCGCTTTGCGCCAGATCCTGAATTTTCAGCGTTACAGTACGTTCTTCAGCACTCCAAACACCGGCATATGCACTTAAAGGCGCTGTACCATAAGGGTTTAGAACAATGACCGCATTTTCCAACGTATTCTCATCAGTGATCCGAGCCAGACAATCTTGATAAACAGCTGTATGACTGAGAACCATCTCATTATTGCTGTCAATCTCCTGATTAACAGCGGGACGAGGTGTAGGCAACTTAATATCGGGGGAAATAATCTTTTTCATTATGCGTGTCCAATGTATTCATTTCATCGTTCCACAGCGGAACAACAAAATAAATACACTGGGGATGTATCAATCAGGCAATCAAAAAGTATCAATTAATATCAATAAAAACATTCCGTTATCGCATTATATTTTTATTATATTCAAATTTTAAATAATTCAGTACGACCGTAACATTGGCAGGAGACAGGCGGCTAAGCTGAAAGAAAAACGGATGCGTATGCAAAAACTGAATAAATTTAGTGCTGCCCGTTAAGGTAGCGTAGCGTAGCATACTCGTTTTTTTATTTCCTGTGAGGTTACATACGGCTTTAGAGTAACCGCGTGTTGAGAAGGCTCGCCAGACATTATTACGTATTCCGCCACTAAGGAACACTCGATAAGGAAAGTCTTTATCCGGAGGTGAACCCCCCATTTCTCTTACAAATGATATATGACAACGACCTTGCCGCACAGATTGCAGATTAGCCATCATACATCCTCCTAATATAAAACACTCATGATCGATGTCGTGCTGAACATTGAGGGAGTGCTCATCCGTAAGCTCTTTGACCAGCTCAAAATGCCGGTACGCGGGAAGAACCGGTTTTACCAACATCCCGGGATCGTTTTTGTAAAGCGTGGCGGGACCAAAGTCGATATCAAATAGGGTATTTCGCCGCATCGTCATGAGTTCTTTGCGTTGGACAAGATGCGCTAACGTCCCAGGCGGCAGACGTTCCTCGTATTCAGAAATGTACTGATATTCGTTTTCGACAGGCTGCGTGGAATAATTAGTTGTCACAGCGATAACCCTGCCACTGCTCTCTTCCGCCGTAACCAGAGCATACAAACTGTTGTCGCCGCCATTAAATTTAACCCGAAAAGCGCACGTACTCATCGCCAGATCAAACGCAGGAAAAACGAACTCTCGTTCAGCCTCATTTACCTTGCGGGATAATTTTTGTAGCGCACGGTTTAGACCCGTGCTGTCTAATGAAAGTGTCGCTCTAATATCAGACAACGAAGCGCCTTCCTGGATAAGTCTGGCAAGGTTTTCCTGACGGATATCTGCCTTATGTTCTCTTGGGGAAACGAACGTTTTGTGGCACTCAAGGCAGTATAGTCGCGCCTCTCTTTGAGCGGAAAATCCATATTTTTTCAGTGATGAACTACCGCAGCCAGGACAAGCTTTAATCAATCCCTTCCAGGCCTGGTTTGCCGACTGACGGAAGAGATTGAGCGAGTACTCAGAAATGATGGGGAACAAAAATCCACATTCTCTACACAGAATCTCCTTCCCTTGGGTTAAATAATCCGGACTATTTAATATACCCATATTTTTACAAGTAGGTGTTTTACAGGCATCAACATTGATTCGAGAAAACATATTCACTCCCTGCGAATATTACTATCACACAAATATTGTTTTTATCTCTGCTGGCGAAATATTATTTTCATAGAGCGTTTTCATCGCCCCCATCGCTAGTGCAGTATGGGAAAAAAACAACTGATAACCAGCACATAAAAAGTTCTGATTCGATACTCCTGAGACTGAGGGGAGAAATCGGTGTTTAGGACATCCCCCATTGCAAGCAAACCGCCACTGACAGGAGTAACATTCTTGCGCCATGGTACGGCTTTTATCATTGCCGAATTGCCGATTTTGCTCACTATTGTTCATCGCACGCACCGTTGTATGCTGAATATTCCCTAGTTTGTACTGCGGATAGACAAAGTGATCGCAGTTATAAACATCACCATTCATTTCCATTGCGAATGCACTGCCGCACGTTGGAGAAAACACGCACACATGCGGAGGTAATCCGCACCAGGCAGCCAGCGTCTGCTCAAATATCTGTATGCCAATATTACCAATATCCTCACGGATCCAGATATCAAAAATAGCATTGAGAAAATGGCCGAATTCAAGTGAGTCAACGGACCACGGCATCATTTTCGTTTGTTTATCACAGGGTGCAGCCAACTCGGCATCGCTGTTGTCACTACGCCTCTCCACTAATGGAATAAACTGCATATACTGGCTACCAATGCTTTTCAGATATTGGTAAACCTGCAGTGGATGAGACATATTAGTGTGGTTAACCACCGTCAGCGTATTAAACTCAACGCCGTGACGTACCAGGCGTTTAATGGCCTGCTCCACTTTCTCATGTGTCGGTTTACCCGAACGAGTAACACGCCATTCATCATGTAGCGCGGCGTCACCGTCAACAGAAATCCCCACCAGAAAATCATTCTTCTTGAAAAACTCAGCCCATTCTTCGTCGATCAAAACGCCATTAGTCTGAAAGGTATTTACTATGGTTCTCCCCTCAGCGTAACGCTGCTGAAGTTCAATCGCCCGCTGGTAAAACGCGCGCCCCATCAGAGTCGGTTCTCCACCTTGCCATGCAAAAATGACGTCATCCACATCCTGTGCGGCAATGTGTTGCTTGATGAATAATTCAAGCATTTCATCTGACATTTTGAAATTTGCTTTTCTGTCTGGATAGAGCTTCTCTTTTTCCAGGTAAAAACAGTATTTGCAGTCCAGATTGCATACTGATCCTGTCGGCTTAACCATTACCTGACAACTTTTCCTTTGCATCACGGAGGTCCATAAATAAAAGAACCCGGCTCAGCATAAAAATACTGAGCCAGGCGGGCATAGCCCTAAGTGGCATACTCTATTTTTTTGTTGTTATCCGATTAACCCCAGGTTACTGGCGTCGGTTTTTCACCTCGGGCTTTCATTAAGGAATCGTTATCAATATCCTTTTTGTACTTCAGGAACTTACCGTACAGTTGTTTTTCGATATCAGGCTGCTTGCCAATCTGATTAAGGGTTTCAAAACGATCTTTTTTCAGGTTGTAGAGGTATTTAGGTTTATTTTCGCGATTGATGATCATTTTCCAGTCACCATCGCGAATAGCCCACTCATCCGTTGGATCATCCTGGAATGGCATATCAATACCAAAAATGAGTGGCTTCTGACGCGCTAATGTTTTCTGTTCCAGTAATGGCACCAGAGACTGCCCATCGTAGGTACGATCTGTTGGCAGTTTAAAATCCATCATATTTGCCAGCGTCGGCATCCAGTCGAGACCATAAACCGGCGTATCCGTTACCATCCCCTGCGGAATATGTTTACCATACTTGATGATTGCCGGAACACGGATGCCGCCTTCCCACAAATTGTCTTTACGACCGCGAAGCCCATCCGTTTCGCCCGCCAGGTTCAGTTCATACACTTTACGAGCCTCGCGTGTGACCGGTCCGTTATCGCTGGTAAAAATGACAATGGTGTTATCTTCTTCACCCATTGCCTTAATCTTATCCATTACTTTACCGACCTGCGCATCCATATAGCTGATATTGGCGTAATATTCTCCCGTGCCGCGCCACGGTTTATCAGCCCAATCTCCGTAGAACAGATCCGGATGCTGTTTCTGGTAGTCGCTCATGTTTTGTGAATACATATCGAGATACTTTTTCGGCGATGCCAGTGGGCTATGAACTTCTGTGAAGGCGACGTATAAGAAAAACGGCTTATCATCTTTCTTATTATCCAACCAGTTCACAACTTCAGAGCTTACTAATTCTCCACTGAAGGTCTCTGCTCTACCAATCGGCTTGCCATTACGCACAAAACCGGTTGGATGTACCATGCCATGACGCGGGCGCTCTGTTGCGGTATCTAAAGTTGAGTCCGTTACGAACCCGGCAGCATTCACCAGGGTGTAATCGAATCCCATATCGTTCGCTTGCGGCTGATCGGTGCGATCTCCTCCGGCATTCAGGTGTAATTTGCCCATTATCGCCGTGTCGTAGCCCTGCTCTTTCAGCAGATTGGCAATCGTCAATTCATTGCGTCCTAATGCGACGTCTTTCCCTTCAGGGATCCATGAGCGTATCCCGGTACGAAACGGCATACGCCCCGTTAATAAACCAGCACGAGAAGGAGAACACAGCGGCGCAGGTGCATAGTAGTCGGTAAATTTCACCCCTTCCTGCGCCAGCTTGTCGATATTAGGGGTTTTGACGATTTGATGGCCATAAGTCGCGAGATCGCCATAGCCTAAATCGTCAGCAAGAATGATGACTAAGTTAGGACGTTTATCCGTAGCAGCCTGCGCGGTTGACGATACGCTTCCGGCACATAAGGCCAGTCCGATCATACTGGCAACAACAGTTCTTTTCATTTCAACTCCTTTGAATTATCACATCACCAATTACGCAATAAACTTGCCAAAAGGCTTAATATTTTCGGTTGATTTCTGGCACTCACTATTACATCAGCATGCAATAAAGAGTGATTGAAAAAAAATAAAGAAACAAATACATTCGCAGACGCTATATTAATAATTAAAGTATCATTTTCATTTATATAAACTTACCAGAAAATTCTATTAAAAAACTGCACAATAACAAGTGACGAAGATCCCAAACACCTCCCTCACCCTCTCTATATCTCGTTAATGTCAGCATATGTTGTTTTCTCGGCACTAAGTTGCTAATAGCGAATAAGTCATACAAAAAGAATATCAAAAGCATCGATAAAAAATATTCGCGTTACTCCGGTAACACGCCTTATATTCAAAAAAACATAAAGTTAGCATAAAAAAAACAACACCTCCCGACACTTTCTCAAATTAATATTCGAACACTGGTATTTTTGCGACACCTATCACTCACAAACAAAACATCAACCAATAGACTTCCTTTTTTTCAAAAGCATTACACTTTATTATTTTCTTTACCTCACGGAGCTGAGCATGAACAAAAAATACATTAATAGTCTACTTGGTGCATGCCTTATCTTAGCCTGTTTTAATGGTCATTCAGCTGAACTAAAACGCGTATATGGGAAAATTAGTCTCGGGTATGGTGACTGGAATAAAGGTTTCGTAAACGTCGATCGTGGTGAAGTGTGGAAAGCGGTGGCTGATTTTGGCGCCGTTTTCGACAGAGGTGAATTTGCTTCATTTTACGAAATGAACGTTCTCAACCATCCAGTCGAAGGACGGAACCACGTTACTCAGTTTCTCGGACATTATCGTCCGATAGAAGGTTCTGATTTTACGTTGATGACCAAACTCTATATGTCGATGGAGAACACGTTTGGTGATGAATTGAATATGATGTATGGGGTCGGCTACCTTGGTCTGGTAGAAAAATCATGGTTCATTAAACCCTATGTGGCTATACACAATTTATCCAACGACTATACGTCAAAAAAATACGGTCAGGCTACTGGCCTTAACGGATATGTACTTGGTTGGGTTGCGGCATATAATTTTGAAATGTTTAACGAAAAATTTGCTGTTTCCAACTGGAATGAAATTGAAATGGATCGTAATGATGCCTATGCAGAGCAACAAGGTGGACATACTGGTCTGAATGGCGCAGTGACTTTCACATGGAAATTTATACCTAGCTGGACTGCATCGGTATCCTATCGTTACTTTAATAATAAATTAGGTTATAAAGATTATGGTGACCGTATGAATTATATGATTGGCTTCGAGTTCTGATTACTATCAAAATAAATAAAAAAGAAATAACCCAGTTTGAAACTCTGCATCCGATATATCAGATGCGGTGAGGTGTAATTGTCAATATATCGAATAAATGGAATATGAATATGAATGTGAAGAATAAATTCTCGCTGTCCCTCTTGTCTTTATGTATTGGTTTATCATCTGCTATAACCTTTACTGCAGATGCCAGAGACATTACCATTTACTACACAAATGATTTGCATGCTCACGTTACACCAGGGATTATTCCTTCTGTGTCGAAGACACGTGAGGTAGGAGGATTTGCTCCTATCTCTAAAATAGTTAAGGATGCCAAAGAAAAAGATAAAGATGTTTTTTTCTTTGATGCAGGTGACTATTTTACTGGCCCTTATATCAGCACCTTAACCAAAGGTGAAGCCATTATCGATATTTTGAATACCATGCCCTATGATGCCGTTTCGGTAGGAAATCATGAGTTTGACCATGGACATGAAAATCTAGTCACACAACTGAGTAAACTTAAATTTCCGGTACTGCTCAACAACGTGTTTTACAGCAATAGTGATAAACCATTAATTAAAACACCTTATACCATCGTCGAAAAAAATGGTTTGAAAATTGGTGTTATTGGGATGCACGGCGTTTCGGCATTTTATGAAGCAATTGCCGCAGGCGTCCGTGAAGGTGTTGACTGCCAGGATCCCGTACCGTATGTGAAGAAACAACTGGAAGAATTGAAAGGGAAAGTTGACCTGACAGTACTGCTCGCGCATGAAGGTGTACCGGGTCGTCAATCCAGCGGTGGTGATGAAGACGTTGCCCGTGCGCTGAAAGCTGACGTTGAAATGGCTAAAACGCTTGAAGGCTACGGGTTGAACGTACTGATCACCGGCCATGCCCATAAAGGTACTCCAGAACCCATTAAAGTCGGCGATACGTTGGTGGTTTCAACTAATGCCTACACGATTGAGTTAGGCAAGTTAGTCCTCGACTGGAACCCTGAAACCAAAAAAGTGGATAGCTACAATGGTAAGCTAATCACGATGTACGCAGATACCTATAAGCCTGATCCGCAAACACAGGCAAAAATCGATGAGTGGAACAATAAAGTTAAGAAAATTACCGACAGAGTCGTCGCCTACTCACCTGAGATTTTGACCCGTTCTTATGGTGAATCTGCTACTACAGGTAATTTAATTACTGATGCTTTGATGTATAAGGTACCTTACGCCGATGCCTCATTCTATAATGCTGGCGGTATTCGTTCCGAATTACCCAAAGGCAACATTACATATGGTGATGTATTGAGCATGTATCCATTCACTAATGATGTAATGAGTGTGGAGATCAGCGGTAAAGATCTCAGGTCAATTATGTCTCATGCCGCAGATTTGAAAAATGGGACGCTACACGCGTCAAAAACGGTACAGTTTAAATACGACAGCACAAAACCGTTGGGGCAGCGTATTGTTTCGTTTAATATTAAAGGAAAACCGGTAGAAGACAGTCAATTTTATACTATTGCTCTGGATTCTTTTATCGGGAAAGGCGGTGGTGGATTTAGTTTCACCAATAGTAAAAATGTTAAATACATTAAGGGATTACAAACCGCTCAGGCAATAATCGATTACATGGAGCATGTGAAGAACATTGTTCCTGATCACACAATGCGTGTTGACGATATTAGCAAATGATTTTTTAGTAAGATCATTTAATACATAATGCGGCCACAATCATGGCCGCATTCATTTTTACTTATCAAAATAATGGCAGTTTATAAACTCTGAAAGCAGAAATATCATAACGATAATCATCACCATTTACTTCAGCATTTTTATAATAACCTGACGTTACCGTCGCCTCAAAAAGAAGCTGTTTCGTCTGCTTATTGATCTCTTGTAATACCAACATCCCCAGCGCCTGACTTCCATCTTGCGGATCCACAATATCACTGTATCCCGGTTGGGCAGATAGAGGACGACCATTTTCATCCATGGTGCTTGCACCAAAATGGATGACCAGATTACCATTGCTCAATAAATGCTTGGCACTTACGAAGCTGCTGTAGCCCCTGCTACCAACCTCGTCTTTCCCATATTCATACGAGCGTGTTACCGTCATCGTGTTTAGATCTATTCTAAACTGAACTACCCGGCTAAAGTTATCCTTTGGCAACAAGCTCCTGGCATCGTCTCGAGAACGATAATTTCCATTGTCAAAAACTAAAAACTCCAGAATACCGATCTCAGCATTTGGAATCTCTACGATATTATGCTGCCCCCATGTCCAGAAATTACTGTTCGCTAAATCAATTCCATCTTGAGTAGAAAAATCAAACAGCGGATTACCTGACTCATCGACTGGTGTCAGCAAGTATTCCTCAAAGTCGGAGGCCCAGTCTTCATGATCAGCCATAATAAAACGCAGTTGGCCCGAGTCGACATCAACACCGAAGATGGCACTTTGGTGACGCCCTGATGAAACCAGCACATTATTGGTTGTATTAATATAGCTCTGGTTGATATGCAGCCAGTCATCCATCGTAGCCGATTGACCCGGTGCACTTCCTGATGGACGTGGCGAACGAGAATAGTCCATCACTTTTAACATGTCATAATAAGCAACCTCAAGCCCTGAAGTGAGATCGATAATGGAAACACCATCTTTACCTGTTGAGTAATCATCTGGACGTCCATTAGTATATTCCGAGGGGGCAATAGCCAGATTGTTCTCTAATGGCAGAATAGAGTGATGAAACTCATTATCAAGGAGATAGACTGCATATACTCTGCCCATTACGTCAAATTCGTACATATCCAGGCAGTGATTAATTCCTTGTGACGTAGCCAGGAAATGCCCGCTGTCTGTTCGGACAAAGTTATAAGAAGGAATTGCCTGAGAGACATACCAACGAACGATGCCATTTTGATCAAAGGCAAGATTATAGCGATCAAAATATGTTGAAAAATAAAGGCCATCTGCAACTAATGAGGAATCGTCAACTGACTTTGTCACAGTGATGACAGGGAAGCCAAGACTGATATCAGCAGAATCCGATGGCGGCAATGCTGATGGGGTTACCGTGTATTGCCCAACAATCTGCGCACCTGAGATTAAGGTAACGACATTATCCTCCCCGGCAACCAGACCCGAAACTGGAATCAGGTTTGCACCGGTCTGCATGCTGTAGGTCCAGGATACAGCTACCGTTATCCCCTTGCTATCCTGCACATTAATTTTGATATCTTCATTCAATTTCCCCCAAATACCCAGATATAGGCTTAAAGGTGCCGTACTATAAGGATCTAACGTAACTATGGCATTATCATAATCATTAGTTTCCACCACTGCAGAGAGGAGTGTTTGATAGATTGCATTATGCGAAAGCACCGTTGCGTTATCAACATCAATTTTCTGGTTAACTGGCATACGAGGTTCTGGTTGACTAATTTGTAATTTATTAATTTGCATATCTCTATCCTTTCACAAAAAGTTTTCATTTCCAATCGGCTATATAATCCGATAGCTGGTAAGATAAACAGAACCGTAGTATTCGTACAAATAACTAGTAATAAAATAATCTAAAAAAACATCTTTATGAAGAAACAAAAAATTTATGTGACTATAAAACCATCTATTAATATGCTATGCCATATATCCCCAAATAAAAGTCTATAAATTGCCATTCAGCCTATGTCAAAAAACTCAATAATGCCTCCCTACCCCCCTAATGGCCAATTAAATAAATAACTCCTATTTAATTTAAAATTAATACAAACTAAAAATATCATAACTTATGTGACACGTATCGTTTTTACATGCAACAGGTATGCATATGTATTGAATAACAGAAAATTTGTATTTAATATTTCTGAACACATTAAACTAACCATGGTATATAAATGACCATTTACATTATTAAAAATAGTTGTATGTATGATAACGCCAGCCATGAATTAAAAAGTAAAGATGGGAAGCGAACTATAAAACTTACTCATATGCGTTCTAAATGTTTAAATTTCATCCTAACTCA
The DNA here is from genome assembly GCF_013784065.1 of Citrobacter sp. RHBSTW-00599. Classification (NCBI taxonomy): domain Bacteria; kingdom Pseudomonadati; phylum Pseudomonadota; class Gammaproteobacteria; order Enterobacterales; family Enterobacteriaceae; genus Citrobacter; species Citrobacter sp. RHBSTW-00599. Next base: position 4,324,409 of record NZ_CP056717.1, read on the forward strand.
TGCGCAAGAACTGGTGATAAGGAAAAATCATATTGCGGAAGCATTATGGGAGGACAGGAGTACATTTATAAGTGATGCTAATCTGACTCAACTACTCTATCTGGTCAGAAAAGACCTGAGAATTTTTGGCATTGACAATTTGTTCATTACAATTCCACGTCAAGGAGTACAGATTAATGAAAACATAGAAATAAAATGCTTAAATAGCAAACATCATTTCCTGCAGAAACCGTTTCTGTATTATTATGCAATGATTTTATTTATTACAATAATTCTATATATCACACTAAGATTTTACTTGCTTTAAGTATGGTAATGCCCATGGACGGGCAATACAGCTCACTTAGCAAAAACCTGTGCCAGTTTATCTTTCAACATTTTCAGTACGGGCCCAGCAAAAACCCCTCCCAGCCCTGACAATATGAGTATCATATTTATACCAGCACCTTTATCAAGAGCAATGCCAGAGAGTAAAAAACCTGTAAAACATGAAATAATGACTTGTTTTAAACATCCTGCTATATTTTTTTTCTTTCGTCCTCGGGCTTCTCTCATGAGATAGCTAACGACTCCCCCCCAAGCACTCACGATAATAATCGCAAGAATAGTCTCTAGCTCTATAATATACTTTAAGGCAGGTTCTGAACTTATTATCACTGACATAAATTATCCCGATCATTTATAGATGAATATTTAGATTGCAGTATCACTATCCACTCTCTAAGCACAACATAATATTTGCTTTTTTTATATAAAGAAGCATAAACAGGGATTGTTTTAAAAAATATTTCATCAGGCAGTGATAATATTTTAATATCATACCCTCTGGTATATTTAAAAAATGAAGCCAACTCAAGAGGTACAATGCAGATCATATTTGTTGTTTCTACTATATTGACTACCCCTAACATAGAATCGCTGCGATAACCTATTTTACGTTCTGTTCTATGATCAACGCTATTGGTATAAACCATTACTTCAGGAGAGAACATATCAGATTGATATACCGCATGTGAAAAAGTATAAAAATGGTGTAGTGTGATTTGTTCTAAGATTGATAGTGGATTGTCGTTGCCACAAATACAAACATATTGCCTAAAAACGTCAATAAGATGAACTTCAATATCAAAGTTTTTTGGTGGTGAAAGATTAATTAAAATATCACCCACTCCAGAAAGTAACATTTCAGCCAAAGTATCTTCGCTATTTTTATTTACTGCATAATGATTTATTTCATACTTTTCAATTAACTCATCATTCCTAATAAAATGATGGAGATAATAATTTTCTACAATATCACTCCCTAATAAAGTTATTGCTGGAGGATCGTAGTTAATCTTTGAAAGTGAATATGTAGCGTTGATTACATTCACAACATGGCTATAGGCCTTATGGAGTTCCAATCCTTTTTTCGTAGGCGTCAACCCTTTTCGGGTTCGTTCAAAGAGTTTAAATGAATAAATATTCTGTAATCGACTTAACGCCTGAGAAACTGCAGCTGGTGTTATGGATAATCTCTCGGAAGCTCGAGAAGCGTTTCCGGATTCCACAACGGCATTAAATATCTTAATTAAATTGAAGTCAAAATCATTTTCGCGCACAAGCATTTCACTCACCTTTTCTTCTATTAACTGAGCAAAAAATAGAAGAAAATCTTTATTTTAAAAAATCATTTCTCATCATTTTTCCTGAAGATTTATTCTTGATATCTAACTAATTATTTTTGTATTCGATACAAAAATAAAAAGCCCAGGATTCTTCAATCCAAGGCCTTTTAATTAATAAGACAGCTGTAAATTAGCGCGTCAAATCGTCAAAAAATTTCTTCACACCGTCGAAGAAGCTTTTAGAGCGCGGACTGTTTTGCTCGCCGGTCGGGCCGCCAAAGCTGTCCTGCAGATCTTTCAGCAACTGCTTCTGCTTGTCGTTGAGGCCTACCGGGGTTTCAACCACCACACGGCACAGCAGATCGCCCTGTGCGCCGCCGCGTACTGACTTAACGCCTTTACCACGCATGCGGAACAGTTTGCCGGTCTGCGTTTCGCCCGGGATTTTTAACTTCACGCGACCATCCAGCGTCGGCACTTCAATCTCGCCGCCCAGCGCTGCCATCGCAAAGTTAATCGGCACTTCGCAGTACAGGTTATTGCCTTCACGTTCGAAAATTGGGTGCTGTTTTACCTGCACCTGAACGTACAAATCGCCTGCTGGCGCGCCATGTTCACCGGCTTCACCTTCACCCGCTAAACGAATACGGTCGCCAGTATCAACCCCAGCCGGGATCTTAACGGACAGCGTTTTGCTCTTCTCAACGCGGCCATGACCATGGCATTTGTTGCACGGGTCTTTAATCAACGTACCGCGGCCCTGACAGTGTGGACAGGTCTGCTGTACGGCAAAAAAGCCCTGACGCATCTGCACCTGACCAGAACCGTGACAGGTTGGACAGGTCTGGGGTTGCGTGCCCGCCTTCGCACCGCTGCCGTGGCAAACATCACACTCTTCCAGCGTCGGAATACGGATCTCTTTGGTGACGCCACGCACGGCTTCTTCCAGAGTGAGATCCATGTTGTAACGTAAATCAGCACCACGTGAGGCGCGCTGACGACCGCGACCGCCGCCAAAGATATCGCCAAACACGTCACCAAAGATATCGCTGAAGTCGGCCCCGCCGCCAAAACCGCCGCCGCCGCCCATACCGCCTTGCTCAAACGCTGCATGGCCGTACTGATCATAAGCCGCACGTTTTTGCGCATCGGTGAGGATCTCGTACGCTTCTTTGATCTCTTTAAACTTGGCTTCGGCCTCTTTATCACCCTGGTTGCGGTCCGGGTGATATTTCATGGCCAGGCGCTTGTAGGCCTTTTTGATTTCACGCTCTTCCGCTGATTTGGAAACGCCTAAAATCTCGTAATAGTCTTGCTTAGCCATCTCTTTTTATCTGCCCCTAACATGCGTGCACGGGCGGAGAGGAAACCTCTTCGCCCGTGCCAGTAATTACCCGTTCAAAGGGCGATTATTTTTTGTCTTTCACTTCTTCAAACTCAGCGTCGACAACGTCGTCATCTTTCGCGTTGTTTGCAGAAGCATCAGCACCTGCTGCGCCAGCCTGCTGCTGTGCGTGCTGCTGCTGAGCGATTTCCATCAGTTTCTGGGAAACCTGTGCCAGCGCCTGCATTTTCGCTTCGATATCCGCTTTGTCTTCACCTTTCAGAGAAGTTTCCAGCGCGGTCAGTGCAGACTCGATGGCAGTTTTGTCATCAGCCGGCAGTTTGTCGCCAGCTTCTTCAACCTGCTTGCGAGTGCTGTGCAGCAGATGGTCACCCTGGTTACGGGTCTGAACCAGCTCTTCAAACTTACGGTCAGATTCTGCGTTCGCTTCTGCTTCACGAACCATTTTCTGAATTTCTTCTTCGTTCAGACCAGAAGAAGCCTTGATGGTGATCTTCTGCTCTTTACCGCTATTTTTGTCTTTCGCGGAAACGTGCAGGATACCGTCGGCATCGATGTCAAAAGTAACTTCGATCTGCGGCATACCGCGCGGAGCCGGGCTGATGCCATCCAGGTTAAATTGACCCAGATCTTTGTTATCAGCGGCACGTTTACGTTCACCCTGCAGCACATGGATGGTTACCGCAGACTGGTTGTCTTCAGCGGTAGAGAACACCTGGCTGTGCTTGGTCGGGATAGTGGTGTTTTTCGCGATCAGTGCAGTCATCACGCCACCCATGGTCTCGATACCCAGAGACAGCGGGGTAACGTCCAGCAGCAGCACGTCTTTCACATCACCGGTCAATACACCACCCTGAACGGCAGCACCGATTGCCACAGCTTCGTCCGGGTTAACGTCTTTACGCGGCTCTTTACCGAAGAACTCAGCAACTTTCTTCTGTACCATCGGCATACGAGTCTGGCCACCGACCAGGATAACGTCCTGAACGTCGGAAACAGACAGACCAGCATCCTGCAGAGCAACTTTCAGCGGCTCGATAGAACGGTTAACCAGGTCTTCAACCAGGCTTTCCAGTTTCGCACGGGTCACCTTGATGTTCATGTGTTTCGGACCAGTCGCGTCTGCAGTGATGTACGGCAGGTTCACGTCGGTCTGCTGAGCGGAAGACAGTTCGATCTTCGCTTTCTCAGCGGCTTCTTTCAGACGCTGCATCGCCAGCGGGTCGTTACGCAGGTCGATACCCTGATCTTTCTTAAATTCGTCAACCAGGTAGTTGATCATACGGCTATCGAAGTCTTCACCACCCAGGTGGGTATCACCGTTGGTTGCCAGAACTTCGAAGGTTTTTTCACCGTCAACTTCATCGATTTCGATAATAGAGATATCGAAAGTACCACCACCCAAGTCATAAACCGCGATAGTACGGTTGCCGACTTCTTTATCCAGACCGTAAGCAAGTGCAGCTGCGGTTGGTTCGTTGATGATACGTTTTACTTCCAGGCCTGCGATACGGCCGGCGTCTTTGGTTGCCTGACGCTGAGCATCGTTAAAATATGCAGGTACGGTGATAACTGCTTCAGTTACCGGTTCACCCAGGTAATCTTCAGCCGTTTTCTTCATTTTTTTCAGCACTTCAGCAGAAATCTGCGGCGGTGCCATTTTCTGACCTTTTACATCAATCCATGCATCACCGTTGTCAGCACCGATGATTTTGTACGGCATGATGGCTTCATCACGCTGCACTTCTTCGTCCTGGAAGCGGCGGCCAATCAGGCGTTTAATCGCAAACAGGGTGTTTTGCGGGTTTGTCACTGCCTGACGTTTAGCCGGCTGACCAACCAGAGTTTCACCATCCTGGGTATAAGCAATGATAGAAGGCGTGGTGCGATCGCCCTCGGCGTTCTCCAGCACACGTGCAGTAGTGCCATCCATAATCGCTACACAAGAGTTGGTAGTACCCAGGTCGATACCAATAATTTTACCCATCTAAACGTCTCCACTAAAAATTCGGTCATCATGTGGTTGTGAATCTGTAATAAGGGCGAAACGTGCGGTTTCAACTACCCTGAATCGTTTTTTTTCAGACTCACCACTGCGGTTGTCTACAAGATGGGGTCGTAACCCACGTCATCAAGGGGGGCATGAAAAATTTTTTTAGCCTTGTGGCAATAAATTCGCAGAAAAAAGGCAAAAAGAGAGAAAAATGAATAGTCGCCAACCAGAATTAATTCATACAACCAATTAAACCAGGAAAGCTATTCACATGAAAATTGCAATAAAAAGAAAAGATTACGAGCATGAATCGTTTTTATGACGACGGTAATATGGTCTGAAGTCACACACTTTTGCAGCCGTCAAAGAGAAACTCCATGAAATCCGTGTTAACCCTTTCCGCCAGCCTGCTTATGGGCCTTCTGCTGAGCAGCACCGCCGTAACTGGCTAGCGTGATGCCCATCACAGGGAAAATAATTCATTTACCCTTCGTTAGATCATAGACAGTGCCCTCTCCCCTGATTATCATGCCGCGCCCCGAAGACAGCGATCGTTATTCGGGGAAACTATTTCACCATTCAATCAATGATGATTTTGAGGAATTATGGGCAACACTAAGTTGGCTAATCCGGCACCGCTGGGCCTGATGGGCTTTGGCATGACCACCATTCTGCTTAACCTGCACAACGCGGGTTTCTTCGCTCTGGACGTTATTATTCTGGCGATGGGCATTTTCTACGGCGGTATCGCGCAAATTTTTGCCGGACTGCTGGAATATAAAAAAGGCAACACCTTCGGTTTAACCGCCTTTACCTCCTACGGTTCGTTCTGGCTGACGCTGGTTGCGATCCTGCTGATGCCGAAAATGGGCCTGGCGGATGCAACCAATAGTCAGTTCCTGGGCGCTTACCTCGGTCTGTGGGGCGTGTTCACTCTGTTCATGTTCTTCGGTACGCTGAAAGCGGCGCGCATGCTGCAGTTCGTGTTCCTGAGCCTGACAGTGCTGTTCGCCCTGCTGGCCGTGGGCAACATTGCGGGTAACGAAGCGATCATTCACGTTGCTGGCTGGGTAGGCTTAGTGTGTGGCGCAAGCGCCATTTACCTGGCGATGGGTGAAGTGCTGAACGAACAGTTTGGCCGTACCATCCTGCCAATTGGTGAAGCGCACTAATCTGATGCTATCCCCCCTGACGGGGGGATATTCCTTACAAGCGCTGTAACTCTGCCTGTACGCTCGAATCGCGATGATAAAGATCCTGTCGCAGCCAAATCCCCAAACCTAGCCCTACCAGCGATAACGCCAGCACATACCAGGCCGGAGCCATTGGCGACACGCTCATTAACATCGTGACGGCGATTGGCGTCAGACCACCAAAAATGGCGTACGACACGTTGTAAGAAAAGGATATTCCGGTAAAGCGGACTTCCGCCGGAAACGCCCGCACCATCACATAAGGCACAGCACCCACCACGCCAACGCATAACCCCACCAGCCCGTATAACAGGAACAAATGCTGGGGATGGCTGCCGGTCAGGTGATAGAAAAACCAGCTTGAACAGGCCAGCATCAGGCTGCCGACAATAAAGGTTTTGCTGGCGCCGACCCGATCGACAATAAACCCAGCCAGCAGGCAACCGACGCACAGCATAATGGTAGCGACACTGTTGGCTTGTAACGTTAGCGCCGGCGCAAAGCCATACTGCTTCTGCAACCAGACTGGTGACATCAGGATCACCACCACAATCCCAGCCGATAGCAGCCAGGTCAGCAGCATTGAAATAACTACCGCTTTTTTATGTTTGCTCACCACTGACTTCACCGGTAGCTCTTGCGCCAACGCTTTACGCTGCTGCATTTCGAGAAATATGGGTGTCTCCTGCAGCCAGCGACGCAGGTACATCGCCACCAGCCCAAACACGCCCCCCAGCAGGAAAGGAATACGCCAGCCGTAATCATGCACCGCCTGCAGCGTCAGGCTGGTGTTCACCAGCGTCGCAACCACCGACCCCAGCAGAATTCCCACCGTCAGGCCGGCAGTCAGCGTTCCGCAGGCAATGCCGATGCGACGCTCCGGTACATGCTCCGCCACAAACACCCACGCGCCCGGAACTTCTCCGCCGATGGCAGCGCCTTGCAAAATACGCATCAGCAGTAACAGCAGCGGCGCGAGGATCCCCATTGAGGCGTAAGTAGGCAACAGACCAATCGCCAGCGTCGGTATCGCCATCAGTAAAATGCTCAGGGTGAACATTTTCTTGCGTCCGACCAGATCGCCAAAGTGCGCCATGATGATGCCCCCCAGCGGACGCGCCAGATAGCCGGCGGCAAAAATGCCGAAGGTTTGCACCTGACGTAGCCATTCAGGGATGTCTGCGGGGAAGAAGAGCTCGCCAACAACAGCGGCAAAGAAGACAAAGATAATGAAATCATAAAACTCAAGCGCACCACCAAGGGCAGCAAGCGTAAGGGTTTTATAATCCTGGCGATTCAGCGGTCGAGTGTGTTGTGACATAGCAAACCATGAGTCAGTGAAGTAATTGAATCTGTTTGTTGATATATGTAAAGCAAAAATTACTATATCGTAAACAATTCAATACTCCACTGTCATTGGCACTTATGTCACGATCGGGCTACTTTCAGGCTTTTGTATCGCGTATTGCGCTTTTAGGACGAAAAGATGCTACAACAGTCGGTGCGGTTTCCACATACGGCCCATCCAATAGCTGTATACAATACGGTACACTTGCAAAAATACCCGGCACGATAACCTTACCGTCGGCATCTTTCACGCCTTCCAGCGTCTCTTTGATCGATTTTGGCTGCCCAGGCAGATTCAGGATCAACGCCTGCTTGCGAATCACGCCAACCTGACGGGAAAGAATCGCCGTTGGCACAAAGTGCAGGCTTATCTGGCGCATCTGTTCACCAAAGCCCGGCATCTGACGGTCGGCTACGGCAAGTGTCGCATCAGGCGTTACGTCACGACGGGCCGGACCCGTTCCGCCGGTAGTCAGCACCAGATGACAACTCATTTCGTCTACCAGCTCGCATAAGGTCTGTTCGATGATCGCCTGTTCATCCGGGATCAATCGCGTTTGCAGCTCAAAAGGGGTGGTAAGGGCAGACGCCAGCCACTCTTCAAGGGCCGGGATACCTTTATCCTGGTAAACGCCGCTGGAAGCACGGTCAGAAATGGAAACCAGGCCAATGCGTAAAGTATTCATGATTATTCCGTTTAAACAGTCTCGTTAAACAGAATGATACACTGCGAAGGGAAGGACAGACAGGTTTCAGAAGAGGTAGCGTGACCCATATCAGGGCCACGCACTAATGATTACAGCAGATCGCCGATCATTTTTTCCAGTTTACCCTGGTCTACAGCAAACTTACGGATACCGTCCGCCAGTTTGTCTACAGCCATCGGATCCTGGTTATGCTGCCACAGGAACTCAGCTTCGGTGATGCGTGCAGGGCGCGCTTTCACTTCGCCGGAGAAAGACAGTTTACGTTCGATAGCACCTTCGCTTTCCGCCAGTTCTTTCAGCAGTGCCGGAGCAATCGTCAGACGATCGCAGCCTGCCAGCTCAATGATTTCGCCGATGTTACGGAAGCTCGCACCCATAACTACGGTTTCGTAACCGTGCTGTTTGTAGTACTCGTAGATTTCCGTTACGGAAACCACACCCGGATCTTCTGCCGGTGCATACTCTTTCTTGTCGGTATTGGCTTTGTACCAGTCAAGAATACGGCCAACGAACGGAGAAATCAGATATACGCCAGCTTCTGCACATGCACGCGCCTGCGCGAAGGAGAACAGCAGAGTCAGGTTACAGTTGATGCCTTCTTTTTCCAGCTGCTCAGCGGCACGGATGCCCTGCCAGGTTGAAGCCAGTTTAATCAGGATGCGATCGTTGCTGATGCCAGCATCGTTGTACATTTTGATCAGGCGTTTTGCTTTAGCGATGGACGCGTCGGTGTCGTAGGACAGACGAGCGTCAACTTCAGTGGAGATACGACCTGGGACCAGTTTCAGGATCTCCAGACCGATATTTACTGCCAGCTTGTCGGTCGCGTCGACGACCTGCTGCGCACGGTCGTTGCTCTGCTGCTTAGCCCAGGCTACAGCGTCATCAATCAGCTTGCGGTATTCCGGGATCTGCGCTGCGTTAAGAATGAGAGAAGGGTTAGTTGTGGCATCCTGAGGCTGATACAGCTTCATTGCCGCGATGTCTCCGGTGTCGGCCACTACTGTGGTGAACTGACGAAGGGAGGTCAATTTGTCCGTCATGATAGCGATTCTCTTTAAACAGCTTGTTAGGGGGATGTAACCGATCTTCCCTGATGATAGCACGACGCACTCTCAGCGCAACCGCCTGGATTGTCCGACCAGCCGCTCAGCCCTGATTACGCATCGCCAAGCCTGTGATGCGCAATTAAGGGATATAACGATTGTTATGATAAACTCCCGTAATCAATCACCTTATAAGGTATATACTGGTCGATTATTGGTAGCGCTTACACGGGAATATTCGCGCTTACCGGCATCAACAAGAGGGATGTTAATGCCTGATTTTTTCTCATTTATTAATGAAATACTCTGGGGATCGGTGATGATCTACCTCCTGCTTGGCGCAGGATGTTGGTTCACCTGGCGTACAGGGTTTATTCAGTTTCGCTATATTCGCCAGTTTGGCAAAAGTCTTAAAAACAGCATCAGCCCGCAGCCGGGCGGTTTAACTTCCTTTCAGGCTTTATGCACCAGTCTTGCCGCACGTATCGGTAGCGGAAATCTGGCGGGCGTGGCGTTGGCGATTGCCGCTGGCGGCGCGGGAGCCGTGTTCTGGATGTGGGTCTCGGCGATCATTGGTATGGCGACGTCATTTGCCGAGAGCTCTCTTGCCCAACTGTATAAAGAGCGCGACAGCAAGGGACAGTTTCGCGGCGGTCCTGCGTGGTATATGGAGCGTGGGCTGGGCATGCGCTGGATGGGCGTTCTTTTTGCCATCTTTTTACTCATTGCTTATGGTCTGATTTTTAACAGCGTTCAGGCTAATTCGGTCTCTCATGCGCTGACCTTTGCTTTTGATATCCCTCCCCTCTTCACCGGTATCGCACTGGCAATAGTGTCATTATTGGCAATCATTGGCGGCATTAAAGGCGTTGCCCGCCTGATGCAATGGTTCGTTCCGATGATGGCGCTGTTGTGGGTCGGTTGCAGCATCGTCATCTGTCTGTGGCATTTCGGACAGCTCCCCGGCATTATCATGACCATTATAAAAAGTGCCTTTGGCTGGCAGGAAGCCGCAGCCGGTGCCGCCGGGTATACACTAAGCCAGGCCATTGCCAGCGGCTTTCAACGCGGTATGTTTTCTAATGAGGCCGGAATGGGATCAACTCCGAACGCGGCCGCGTCAGCAGCATCCTGGCCTCCGCATCCTGCGGCACAAGGCATTGTGCAAATGATCGGAGTATTAGTTGATACGCTGATTCTCTGTACGGCCAGCGCGATGATTGTTCTGTTGGCGGGTAATGACGCCAGCTATGTACCGATGGAAGGCATCCAGTTACTCCAGAAAGCGATGGTTTCAGTGACGGGAGAATGGGGTGCCGGATTCGTGGCGTTAATTGTGATTCTGTTTGCCTTTAGCTCTATCGTGGCCAACTACATCTATGCGGAAAACAACCTCGTTTTCCTGAAGCTGGACAATATCCTCGTCATCTGGCTATTACGGATCGCCACCGTTAGCACCGTTATTGGCGGAACATTAGTCAGCGTTCCGCTGATCTGGCAGTTGGCGGACATCATTATGGCGTGTATGGCCATCACTAACCTGACGGCGATTCTGCTGCTTTCACCGGTTGTGCAGACTATCGCCTGCGACTATCTACGCCAACGCAAACTCGGGGTGCGCCCAGAATTCGATCCGCGCCGTTATCCTGATATCAGACAACAACTTGCGCCAGAAAGCTGGGATGAGCCGCCGCGCGGATAGCGCGGCAATCGCAACCATCGATCAATTCTGTCGTTTTTTTTGCTAAAGTCGCAGTAAATTTCCTGCAAGGACTGGATATGCTGATTCTGATTTCACCTGCAAAAACGCTCGACTACCAAAGTCCGCTGGCAACGACACGTCATACATTGCCCGAACTGCTGGATCACTCTCAGCAGCTTATTCACGTGGCGCGCCAACTCTCTGCTCCGCAAATTGGCAAGCTGATGGGAATTAGTGACAAGCTGGCGGATCTAAACGCCACGCGTTTCCATGACTGGCAGCCTGACTTCACGCCGGAAAACGCACGCCAGGCCATTCTGGCGTTTAAAGGCGACGTGTATACCGGACTGCAGGCTGAAAACTTCAGCGAAGCGGATTTCGACTTCGCTCAGCAACATTTACGGATGTTGTCCGGGCTGTACGGCGTTTTGCGTCCGCTGGATTTGATGCAGCCTTACCGTCTGGAGATGGGTATTCGTCTGGCCAATGCGAAAGGTAAAGATCTCTACCAGTTCTGGGGAGATACCATCACCGATAAACTTAACGAAGCGCTGGAAGCGCAAGGCGACAGCGTAGTGATTAACCTCGCCTCGGATGAGTATTTTAAATCCGTGAAGCCGAAAAAACTCAATGCGGAGCTTATCAAACCGGTCTTCCTCGACGAGAAGAACGGCAAGTTCAAAGTCATCAGCTTCTACGCCAAAAAAGCGCGCGGCCTGATGAGTCGCTACATTATTGAGAACCGCTTAACGCAGCCAGAACAGCTGACTGCCTTTAACAGCGAAGGCTATTTCTTTGATGAAGAAGCTTCAGGAAATGGCGAACTGGTGTTTAAGCGCCAGGAGCAGTAGTAAAAAGGCCGGATGGCGGCGAACGCCCGATCCGGCCGACAGGTTTTGTAGGCCCGCTAAGCAAAGCGCCAGCGGGCACAACCGTTAACCGCGGGTCATCATCAGCTTGCGCAGTTCAGCAAAATCAGCAGGCAGGTGATGAGAAAGCAGCGGCAGGTCCGCGCGTTCCGCCAGCGCTTTTGGCAGAGCCAGCGTCAGGTCAAGAATCTCTTCAACGCTTTCTTTAAACTTGGCCGGATGCGCAGTGCCGAGGAACAGGCCGTACTCGCCAGGGTTCAGTTGGTCACGCAGCGCACGGTAAGCCACCGCCGCATGCGGTTCTGAGGTGTACCCCATCTCATGCAGCTCACGCATCGTGTCCTGAGTAGTGGCATCGTCAACAGCGGCATAACCCAGCTCATTCAGACGCCAGATTTTACGGCGGAACAGTTCTTCCACACGCGGCCAGTTATTTGGCTGGCTGACATCCATCGCATTCGACAACGTCGCCTGAGTCGCTTTAGGCGCCCACTCACCTTGTGCAAGAAAGCGTGGAACCGTATCGTTGACGTTGGTCGCCGCGATAAAACGCTTCACCGGCAAGCCCAGTGATTTTGCCAGCAGCCCGGCTGTCAGATCGCCAAAGTTGCCGCTGGGAACGGAAATAACCAGCTGATTACGCGCCTCTTGCGGCAGTTGAGCCACGGCCTCAAAGTAGTAACAGATTTGCGCCAGCAGACGGCTAATGTTGATTGAGTTAGCCGAATTCAGCCCCAAAGCTACCTTCAGCTCTTCGTCATCAAACGCCTGTTTCACCAGCGCCTGACAGGCATCAAAATCGCCATCAATCGCCACGGTTTCAATATTGCCACCCAGTGTACAGAACAGTTTTTCCTGTAATGGGCTAATCTTGCCGTTCGGATAAAGGATCACCACGCGCACATTTTTCAGACCATAAAAGGCATGTGCGACTGCCGCACCAGTGTCTCCAGAGGTCGCCGTCAGAATGGTGACCGGTTTGTCGCCGCTGATATGCGTCAGCATCTGCGCCATAAAGCGCCCGCCAAAGTCTTTAAATGCAAGCGTTGGGCCGTGGAACAGCTCCAGACAGCCGATATCCGCGGCAACCTGAGCCACCGGCGCCGGGAAGGCAAACGCCGCACGCACGCGCTGTTCCAGAATCTCCTGTGGGATTTCATCACCGATAAATGCGGAAAGGATCTTCGCGCTGCGGCTAACGAAATCCTGGTTCAACATCTCATCGACTTCTGACAGATTGAATTCCGGCAAATCGTGCGGAAAAAACAATCCCTGATTCTTGCCAAGCCCTTGCGTGACGGCCTGTGCAAAGCTGACCTGTTCGTTATGATCTTTCAGATTATACAGTTTCATTGATTATCCCAGTACCCGTGCGCCCGCCGTGTCCAACCGGCAAATATGAACAAAGCCTTCCTGATTTTGCAGATAATTTTTACCCAGCCAGTCTGCTACACGCTGCGCCGTATCCGGCTTGTCGCACAAAGCGAACAGTGTCGGCCCCGAACCAGAGATGCCGCTGGCCAGCGCCCCGATTTCCGCTACCGCCTGACGCGCCTGGGTAAAGCCTGGCAGCAGGCGGGTACGGTACGGCTCAGCAATGACATCTTTCATCAGCTTCGCGGCAAGCCCTGGCTGACGGGAATAGCAGGCATGGATAAACCCAGCCAGATGCCGCCCGTGGGCGATACAGTCCTGACGGCGATACTGCGCAGGTAAAATCGCCCGCGCTTCTGCCGTCGACACTTTAATTCCCGGATACGCGAGGACCCACAGCCACTCATCAAAGCCTGGCACCTGCTGGCTGATAATGCCGTTTTCTTCGATCATTAACTGCATACCGCCTAAAAAGCACGGGGCGACGTTATCGTAATGAATACTGCCGGAGATACGCCCTTCCAGCTCACCCATTATCGCCAACAGGCGCGTATCGTTGAGCGGTTTACCGCAATGCTCGTTCATGGCGACCAGCGCCGCTACAACGGAACAAGCGCTGGAGCCTAACCCGGAGCCAATCGGCATATTTTTTTCCAGCGTCATCGCCACCGGAACGCTTTTACCCAGCTCCTGACAGAATCGCTCCCAGCACTGGTAGACAATATTTTCTCGCGGCTCAGGCGGCAGCTTATTGGCAAAGCGACCAAGGTTGTTAAGGCTGAAATGGTCAGCCGCCTCAACGGATACCACATCGCCTAACAGCGAACCGTCCACCGGAGTTACCGCTGCTCCGAGCACATCAAACCCGACGCTCATATTGGCGCTGGAAGCCGGGGCATAAACTCTCACCATGTCAGACTCCTAACTTCCATGAAAGGGTGCGTAGCAGGTCGGCAAATACGCCCGCCGCCGTCACGTCGTTACCCGCGCCGTATCCGCGCAGAACCAACGGTAGCGGCTGATAATAGTGGCTGTAAAACGCCAACGCGTTTTCACCGTTTTTCACTTTGAACAGCGGATCGTTGCCGTCTACTGCTTCTATTTTTACGCGACAGACGCCATCCTCTTCAATATTGCCAACATAGCGTAATACTTTCCCCTCATCACGGGCTTTCGCCACACGCGCGGCAAAGGCGTCATCCAGCTGCGGCAATTTCGCCATAAACGCGGAAACATCACCGGAATCATCAAACTCTTTTGGCAGGACCGGCTCAATAACAATGTCAGAAAGCTCCAGCTCACGACCGGTTTCACGGGCCAGGATCAGCAGCTTACGCGCCACGTCCGTACCGGATAGATCGTCACGCGGATCGGGTTCGGTATAGCCCAGCTCACGCGCCATGGTGGTGGCCTCGGAGAAGCTCATGCCTTCATCCAGCTTGCCGAAAATAAACGACAGCGAACCAGAAAGAATACCGGAGAAACGTTGCAGTTCATCGCCCGCGCTGAGCAGATTTTGCAGGTTCTCAATTACCGGCAAGCCCGCGCCTACGTTGGTGTCGTACAGGAATTTACGACGAGACTTCGCCGCAGCAAAACGCAGCTGATGGTAGTAATCCATCGACGACGTGTTGGCCTTTTTGTTCGGCGTGACCACATGGAAGCCTTCGCGCAGGAAATCCGCATACTGATCCGCAACCGCCTGACTTGACGTACAGTCGACAATCACCGGATTGAGCAGATGATATTCTTTCACCAGACGAATTAAGCGCCCCAGGTTGAAAGGCTCTTTCGCGCTTTCCAACTCCGACTGCCAGTTTTCCAGATTCAGACCATGGACGTTGGTCAGCAGGGCCTTCGAGTTCGCCACACCGCACACGCGCAGATCGATATGCTTCTTTTTAAGCCAGGTTTGCTGACGTTTAAGCTGCTCCAGCAGCGCACCGCCCACGCCGCCAACACCAATGACAAATACTTCAATCACCTGATCGGTGTTGAACAGCATCTGATGGGTCACACGCACGCCAGTGGTCGCGTCGTCGTTATTCACCACTACCGAAATGGAACGCTCAGACGAGCCCTGGGCGATTGCCACGATATTAATGTTCGCACGAGCCAGCGCGGCAAAAAATTTCGCCGAGATGCCACGCAACGTGCGCATACCATCGCCAACAACCGAGATGATCGCCAGACGTTCAGTCACCGCCAGCGGCTCCAGCAAGCCTTCTTTCAGTTCGAGATAGAATTCATCCTGCATGGCGCGTTGCGCACGCGCGCAGTCGCCCTGCGGGACGCAGAAGCTGATGCTGTATTCAGAAGAGGATTGGGTGATCAGCACCACCGAGATGCCTGCGCGCGACATCACGGCAAAAACACGCGCCGCCATCCCCACCATGCCTTTCATCCCAGGGCCGGAGACGCTAAACATCGCCATGTTATTGAGGTTAGAAATCCCTTTTACCGGCAAATCGTCATCATCACTGCTGGCACCGATAAGCGTGCCGGGCGCTTGTGGATTGCCGGTATTTTTAATCAGGCACGGGATCTGGAACTGGGCAATAGGGGTAATGGTGCGCGGGTGCAGCACTTTAGCGCCGAAGTAAGAAAGCTCCATCGCTTCCTGATAAGACATCGACTTCAGCAGTCGGGCGTCGGGTACCTGGCGCGGATCGCAGGTATATACGCCATCGACATCGGTCCAGATCTCACAACAATCGGCGCGCAAACAGGCGGCCAGTACGGCGGCAGAGTAGTCAGAGCCATTACGCCCCAGCACCACTAACTCTCCTTTCTCATTCCCGGCGGTAAATCCTGCCATCAGAACCATATGGTCCGCAGGAATACGGCTGGCGGCAATGCGGCGCGTAGATTCGGCGATATCAACGGTAGATTCGAGGTAATGGCCTACCGCCAGCAATTTCTCTACCGGGTCGATGACCGTCACGTTGTGCCCGCGCGCTTCCAGCAGGCCAGCCATGATGGCGATCGACATTTTTTCACCACGGCAAATAAGCGCGGCATTGATGCTGTCCGGGCACTGACCCAGCAGGCTGATACCGTGCAGGACGTGCTTAATCTGTGCAAACTCTTGTTCAACAAAGGCTTTGAGCGGAGCCTGCGGGAAACCCGGTTGCGCGGCGGCAAGACCCACCAACAGCTCAGAGAAAATGCGTTCGGCGTCGCTGATATTGGCTAAAGCATCCTGACCACCGATGGTCTTCTCAATCATCGCCACCAGATGGTTGGTAATTTTTGCGGGGGCAGAGAGAACGGTCGCGACCTGCCCCTGTCTGGCATTGCTTTCCAGAATATCGGCAACCCGCAGAAAGCGCTCTGCATTTGCCACTGATGTACCGCCGAACTTCAACACTCGCATGGTTTACCTCATTGCCTTTGGTCGAAAAAAAAGCCCGCACTGTTTAGGTGCGGGCTTTTTCTTGTGTTTCCTGTACGCGTCAGCCCGCACAGTTACCTGTGGTAATGGTGATGGTTGTGGTAATAGTGATGCTGATGCGTTTCATGATGTTGTGTGCTCTGTAATTATTTATTATCTGTCCTGTATTCTTTTAGGGTTAAAGTATCTGCTGACCTAAGTCAATAAATTTTTAAATTGGTCACATTCCGAAACTTGTTCACGAGCGACTGCTTGCCCTTTTAGTTTCGACCAATACAGTATGTCACCCCTACTTGAATCCAGAGCAAAACACCACGCAAAAAATGTAGGTCGATATTTTATTTCGTGATGCTTTTTTCTATATCATGTAAAAAACGGTGCAACATTGCCGTATCTCGCTGCCCTAACAGACCCATTCGCTGTTGCAGCCAGTCCGTCAACTTGATGTCGTCAGAAACGTTCAGCGTGGCTAATAAACGCAAAACGCGCGCGCGCAATGCCTGTAGCTGAAGCTCATCCGTCACCTCAATGTTTTTGACGGGTTGTTGTATTAAACCTGCTAATTGATAGCAATACACCATCACCGCCTGCCCCAAATTGAGTGAAGGATAGTCAGCCACCATAGGTACACCGGTGAGTACATCCGCCAGGGCCAATTCTTCGTTGGTCAGCCCTGAATCTTCACGACCAAAAACCAGCGCGGCGTGATCCATCCACGTTGATTTTTCCTGCAGCAGAGGAACCAGTTCGACCGGCGTAGCGTAGTAATGGAACTTCGCCCGACTACGCGCAGTGGTCGCGACGGTAAAATCTACGTCGTGCAGCGCCTCCGCTAACGTTGAAAAAACGCTAATATTATCAATAATATCGCCAGAACCATGCGCGACCCATCGCGTGGCGGGTTCCAGGTGGGCTTCGCTGTCAACGATGCGTAATTGGGTGAACCCCATGGTCTTCATAGCGCGGGCAGCCGCACCAATATTTTCCGCTCTGGCGGGGGCAACCAGAATAATTGTTAAACGCATTTCGATACTCTTTTTGGCCAGTCTGCAAGGAATAATGTGACGTGCTTCAACATATTACGCAGTGCAAATTTACATATTTTTAACAGAAATCACTGAAAAAGCATTTCGCATCCATTAAAAAATGCTAAACTATTTCCCGGGTGTACTATTGCCTTTTATGTTAACAAAAGTTGCATATCCCTCTGTTTATCCATGATAATTTAATTTAAAATGGATCGCACCGGTTGGATTCATTACATTTATTAATTTGCTCGTGCAACTAGTTGTAATATTGCAATTTTGTGATGAAAGCAAACATTTGGATACGTTGATTTCATCAAACTGTTAACGTGCTACAATTGAACTTGATATATGTCAACGAAGCGTAGTTTTATTGGGTGTCCGGCATGTCTTAGCCTGTTATGTTGCTGTTAAAATGGTTAGGATGACAGCCGTTTTTGACACTGTCGGGTCCAGAGGGAAACTACCCACGACCAAGCTAATGATGTTGTTGACGTTGATGGAAAGTGCATCAAGAACGCAATTACGTACTTTAGTCATGTTACGCCGATCATGTTAATTTACGGCATGCATCAGGCAGGTCAGGGACTTTTGTACTTCCTGTTTCGATTTAGTTGGCAATTTAGGTAGCAAACATGCAGACCCCGCACATTCTTATCGTTGAAGACGAGTTAGTAACACGCAACACGTTGAAAAGCATTTTCGAAGCAGAAGGCTATGATGTATTCGAAGCGACAGATGGCGCGGAAATGCATCAGATTCTCTCTGAATATGATATCAACCTTGTGATTATGGATATCAATCTGCCTGGGAAAAATGGCCTGCTGTTAGCGCGCGAACTTCGCGAACAAGCTAACGTTGCGCTGATGTTCCTGACGGGCCGTGATAACGAAGTCGATAAAATTCTCGGCCTCGAAATCGGCGCAGACGATTACATCACCAAGCCGTTTAACCCGCGCGAACTGACTATCCGTGCTCGTAACCTGCTGTCCCGTACCATGAACCTGGGTACTGTCAGCGAAGAACGCCGTAGCGTCGAAAGCTACAAGTTCAATGGCTGGGAGCTGGACATCAACAGCCGCTCTCTGATTGGTCCTGACGGTGAGCAGTATAAACTGCCACGCAGCGAATTCCGCGCCATGCTTCACTTCTGTGAGAATCCGGGCAAAATCCAGTCTCGCGCAGAACTGCTGAAAAAAATGACCGGTCGCGAACTGAAGCCGCATGACCGTACCGTTGACGTGACGATCCGCCGCATTCGTAAACATTTCGAATCAACGCCGGATACGCCAGAAATCATCGCCACCATTCACGGTGAAGGCTACCGTTTCTGCGGCGACCTGCAGGATTAATTCAATCCTCACTGGTATAAAAACGGCGCTTTATGCGCCGTTTTTCATTTCCCTACCGCTCTATTTCCACAAGCGAAATTCGTCGCTCTGCGCAGGCTGAAGCTCTGGAAGTTCTGTAGATTTTGGCTTTGCTTTTGGCTGTGCCAGCGAGTGCCAGTCAAGATGACGCGTCAGGAACATGACCCCACAAAGCGCGAACAACAGCACGCCGGTTCCCAGCAGTAAAGAGCTATCCTGTGAACGTAGCAGCACCCACATCACTCCATCCAGCCCCAGCAGCGCCACGGTGAACAAAATACTGCTCCGCCAGCCCTGCAATATCGCCTGCAGATACACACCGTTCATCAACGCCCCCACCAGACTTGCCGTTATCCACGCCGCCGTAAAACCGATGTGTTCCGACAGTGCCAGCAGCAGCAGATAAAACATTACCAGCGATAGCCCCACCAGCAGATACTGCATCGGGTGCAAGCGCAGATTGGTCATACTTTCAAGGACGAAGAAAGACATAAAGGTCAGCACAATCAGCAGGATGGCATACTTTGTCGCCCTGTCCGTTAACTGGTACTGATCTGCAGGCGTGGCGACGGCGACGCTAAACGCTGGCATGCCCAGCCAACCAATCTTTTCGTCGTTAAAGCGCTCGCCGAGGTTGTTCGCAAACCAGCTGCTTTGCCACTGAGCCTTGAATCCTGATTCGCTAATTTCGCGCTTAGCCGGGAGAAAGTCCCCAAGAAAGTTGGGATGCGGCCAGTTGCTGGTTAAGGTCATTTCACTGTTACGCCCAACCGGAACGACGGAGAAATCGCCGGTTCCGCTCAAATTAAGCGACAACGCCATGCTCAGATTTTGCTCAGCCCAGCTCGCATCGGGTAGCGGAATGTGGATCCCCTGCGCACGTCCATCCAGCCCCGTCCCAGGCTCAACGGCCAGCGACGTTCCATTGACCTGCGGCGCTTTTACCACGCCAATCCCGCGCGCGTCCCCCACGCCAACCACAATAAACGGTTTGCCAATGCTGATATTAGGATGATTTAAATCACCCAACCGTTCGGCGTTAAACTCAGCCTTCACCGAAACATCATTGTGCCAGACCTGGCCCTCATAAATACCGATTTTACGCGCTTCAACGTTCTGATTCCCCTCAACTACCAACGACTCCGGCAGCCAGAAATGGATATAGCTACGCTTACGCTGGATTTCTTTGCCATCCTCCAGTGAGGTGTAAAGTTCCGTTAGCGGAATGGCTATCAACGGTCCTACCATCTTTTGCGGCCCGCTGGTGCTCTGTCGGATAGCATCTTCGACTTCATCGCGGTAATCCGATCGCTCCACGATGATCTGCCTGACCATCGTCAGCGGAATTAACAGCAGCAGTATTGCGCCACCTAAGGTGACTATTTTCCAAAACAGGGGTGATTTAAACATAGCGTTCTCCTTTGCAATATCAGCAAGGTAGAACAGCTATGTGCGGAGAATTTGAAGTTATGTGAAGTGACCGTGAAGCGTAAACGAGGCCTGTGCGCCGCCTTGTGGTCGGTTGCACAATGTCACCGTCCCCTCGTGCAGTCGCGCAACCTCACTGACAAACGCCAGCCCTAAACCGCTGCTCTTATGCCCATTTTCACGGGGCAGCGAATAGAAACGCTCAAAAATACGCGGCAACGCGAAGTCGGGGATCCCGCTGCCGCTGTCGATTATCTGCAACGTGACCAGTTCATCCTGCTGATGCGCGCTCAGCGTAATCGTCCCGTCCTGTGGTGTGAAGTCGATAGCGTTGTCGAGCAAATTCCCCAATGCCTGCTCCAGTAACGCAGGCTCGGCGGCGACGCTAAGCGATGAAGGCATAATGGTAAGCGTGATGTTTTTTGCCGCCAGTTGCACGCTACGCGCCTCTTTGAGCTGAGCAAACAGCGCATCTACCGCCACTGGCGTCAACGTAATGTCCTGTCGATTCTCCAGCCGCGCCTGGCGTAACAGGGTTTCGACCAGCGCCTGCATGCGCGCATTTTGCGTCAGGATATTATCGGTAAAGCGCGCAACCACGTTCGGCGGCGGACCTTCGCGCAAAATCTCAGCCGCGCCGCGAATGGCCGCCAGCGGACTTTTCAGTTCATGCGTTAACGCATAAACATACTGCTCAATGTAGTTTTTGCCCTCCAGCTTCAGTCGCATACTTTCCAGCGCCTGCGCCAGTTTACGTAGCTCGCTGCTACCTAAATCAGGCAGTGGGACGGGGCGATTCTCGGTAACGGAGTCGGCATAGCGCGCCAGCCGGGCGATGGAGCGGTTTATCCACCATACCATCCCGATGCCAATCACTAAGGCAATGCCCAGCAATACGGCGCTGGCCCACAGCATCCGCCGTTCACTGCGTTTAATCACCGGCGCCATCGCCGCATTCGGTTTACCGACGCTAAGCACTCCGATAATACGTCCGCCGTCTACGATCGGCGCGGCCACGTACATCACTGAACTTTCCGGATCGTTCGGGTTTTGCGGCGTACTGCGGGCGCCATATTGCCCACGCAGGGTTAACCACACGTCGTTCCAGCGAGAATAGTCCTGACCGACAGCCTGGTTTGCGGAATCAAACAACACCTTACCCTGGGCGTCCGTCATGTAGACATGGTATTCATTACGGACTTTGTTAATGCCGCTGATATTGGCGCTGAATGGGCGGTTATGCAGTTGCGAAAATGCCTGCGCCAGCTTGCC
Source organism: Citrobacter sp. RHBSTW-00599 (assembly GCF_013784065.1). Taxonomy (NCBI): domain Bacteria; kingdom Pseudomonadati; phylum Pseudomonadota; class Gammaproteobacteria; order Enterobacterales; family Enterobacteriaceae; genus Citrobacter; species Citrobacter sp. RHBSTW-00599. The sequence continues at coordinate 4,346,081 of NZ_CP056717.1, forward strand.
GTTGGCTGGAGAGTCAGAGAGCAAGTCATCGCGCGCCAGCGCAGCCAGCAGCGTGGCGGTATCAATCAAAGTGCCTTCGGTTGCCCGGCGGACGCCTGGTTTAATTTCCTGTACAAAGATCGACAAAACGAACCAGGCGGCGACGGCAACAATCAGAAAATAGCCGAGCAACAAACGCATGCCAATGCGCATCAGACGCTCCTCAGGCTATATCCCATACCGCGATGCGTATTGATGGGGGAAAGCTCAGGGTTGATAGCCCGCAGCTTGGCGCGCAGCGTTTTAATGTGGGTATCGACCGTTCTGTCAAAGGTGTCCTGCGCATCGGCCCAGACTAAATCCATCAACTGCTGGCGTGAGTAAATGCGCCCCGGCGACAATAGCAACGTTTTCAGCAACAGAAATTCATAGCGCGTCAGGTTTAACGGCTTGCCGAACCAGGTAATCTGCGCGGCCAGCTCATTAAGTTCAAAATCGCCGCAACGCGTCGTCGATGAAGGAGCAGAGAATTTCTGCACCCGCCGCAGCAGCGTACGCACGCGGGCGCACACCTCGCGCGGTGAGAAAGGCTTGGCAACATAGTCATCCGCGCCAATTTCCAGCCCCAGCAGGCGATCCACCTCATCGCTACGCGCGGTCAGAAACAGGATCGGCAACGCTGGATGCCGCTCCAGCAGGCGTCGACACAGTTCAAAACCGCTGATATCCGGTAGTCCGACATCCAGAATGATCGCATCAGGACAACGCTGGCGAGATTTCTCCAGCGCAGGTAACCCGCGCTCAAACGCTTCCACGCTAAAACCTTCCTGCTGCAGCATGTAGATGAGCGTATCGGCAATGCCCTGCTCATCCTCAACCAACCAGATCAACGGTTGTTGCATTTTGCTTCCTTGTTATTCCCGCCACGGCATGATGGGCACCGCACTGATGGCATTTTTGGGCGATCCATCGACCACTTTATCTGAATAGGCCAGATAGGCCAGTGCATTACGTTTCGCGTCGTAAAAACGCACGACCTGTAAGGATTTAAACACCAGCGAGGTACGTTTTTTAAATACCACTTCGCCCTGCGCTTTGCCGTTCTTGATTCTGTCGCTCAGTTCTACCGGCCCCACCTGCTGACAGGAAATGGCGGCATCGGAGGTATCTTCCGCCAGCCCCAGCCCACCTTTGATGCCGCCGGTCTTCGCCCGGCTCACGTAGCAGGTCACGTTGGTAACATCTGGATCGTCAAACGCTTCGACCACAATTTTATGATCCGGCCCAAACATTTTGAACACCGTATCGACAGATCCAATCTGCTCCGCATGGGCGACCTGCGCTAACATCAGCAGAATTGAGGAAATGATTAAGCTCTTATATTTCATATTGTTACCATTTTTAAAAGTTACTCTGTGTAATTATTCGACATTCTAAGATAAAACGTATACAGATCACAGGATTACAATAATCACGCTTTCGAATGATCGAAAAAAGCATTTATGAGCAAAAAAAACACTGAATGCTAAAACAGCAAAAAATGCTATTATCCTCATACCTGACGTCAGGTACTCGTTGTTGAAAGGATGAGGATATTTTATGGATCAGGCTGGCATTATTCGCGACCTATTAATCTGGCTGGAAGGTCATCTGGATCAGCCTTTGTCGCTTGACAATGTGGCGGCAAAAGCAGGCTATTCCAAGTGGCACCTGCAGAGAATGTTTAAGGACGTGACGGGCCATGCTATTGGCGCCTATATCCGCGCCCGTCGTTTATCGAAATCCGCAGTGGCGCTGCGCCTGACTGCACGCCCAATTCTGGATATTGCGCTGCAATATCGCTTTGACTCTCAACAAACCTTTACCCGCGCGTTCAAGAAACAGTTTTCCCAGACGCCTGCGCTGTATCGCCGTTCGCCGGAATGGAGCGCGTTTGGTATTCGCCCGCCTATGCGACTGGGTGAATTTGCCATGCCTGCGCACGAGTTTGTCACGCTGGAAGATACGCAACTGCTTGGCACCACGCAAAGCTATTCCTGCTCGCTGGAGCAGATTTCAGATTTCCGTCATGAAATGCGAATTCAGTTCTGGCGCGACTTCCTTAGCCAGGCTCCTGCGATCCCACCGGTGCTGTACGGGCTGAACGAAACGCGTCCGAGCATTGAAAAAGATGACGAGCAGGAAGTGTTTTACACCACAGCACTGACGCCGGAACAGGCCAATGGTTATGTGCCGTCGGCACAGCCTATCCTGCTACAAGGCGGCGAGTATGTGATGTTTACCTATGAAGGGCTGGGGACCGGTGTACAGGAGTTTATCCTGACGGTTTACGGCACATGCATGCCAATGCTGAACCTGACGCGCCGTAAAGGGCAGGATATCGAGCGATACTACCCGGCAGAAGATGCCAAAGCGGGAGATCGCCCGATCAACCTGCGCTGCGAATTCCTGATTCCGATTCGCCGCTAGCGCTGCAGTTCGTCTAACGCAGGGGCGTCCAGATGTGAGATGTCCCCTGCCGTTTCAACTACCCATCCCGGCGCCAGCCACAAACTTTCCTGGTAATCGACGCGAGAAATAGAACAGTTGCGCAGACGCAGGCGACGTTCAGCCCATGCCGGTAATCCCAGAATCGTACTCACCAGGCAACCCAGTGCAATACCGTGACTGACCAGCAGCGGACGACTCCCCGGCGGCAACTCCAGACAGGATGCCAGCGCCGCGTGGACGCGATCGCTCAGTTCCTGCATCGATTCCCCTTCAGGAATACGCCCCTCCACCGTACCGTTCACCAACTGGCGACGCCAGCCCTCTTCTTCCGACGTCAGCGTATCGATATGGCGTTGCTCCAGCACGCCCATATTCAGCTCGCGCAAACGTGAGTCATAGGTGATATCACAGCCACAGGCCTGGGCGATGATTTCTGCGGTGCGTCGTGTACGACCTAAATCGCTGCTGATGACATGCGTAATACCAAACGTGCGGGCGCGTTCGCCCACCTGCATGGCTTGCTGTTCACCTTTAGCGGTCAGTGGGCTGTCTGACTGGCCTTGAATACGTCGCTCGGCGTTCCACTGCGTTTCGCCATGGCGAACAAGGTATACCTGTAACATGCTTTTTTTCCGTTATACTGCGATGCGATGAATTTTCAAACTGAGCTTAATTATGCACAAGGTTATCTCTGCGACCACCAATCCTGCCAAAATTCAGGCAATTCTGCGGGCATTTGAAGAGATTTTCGGGGAAGGATCCTGCCATATTGAACCCGTCGCCGTCGAGAGTGGCGTGCCGGAACAACCTTTCGGAAACCAGGAAACGCGCACTGGCGCACGAAATCGCGTTGATAATGCGCGCCGTCTGCACCCGCAGGCTGATTTCTGGGTCGCTATTGAAGCGGGAATTGACGACGATGCGACCTTCAGTTGGGTGGTGATTGATAATGGCGTCCAGCGCGGCGAAGCCCGTTCAGCCACGCTGCCATTGCCAGCTGTCATTCTCGACAGAGTCCGTCAGGGCGAAGCGCTCGGTCCGGTGATGTCGGACTACACGGGTATTGATGAGATTGGCCGTAAAGAGGGCGCTATCGGCGTCTTTACCGCGGGCAAGCTGACGCGCTCAAGCGTATACCACCAGGCGGTGATTCTGGCGCTCAGCCCGTTTCATAACGCAGTGTATTTATAGCGTTGTGCCGGATGGCGGCTTCGCCTTATCCGGCCACAACCGCGCCACATAATTAGGCCTGAAAGCGAAGTGCCATCAGGCATTTTTTAGCAGCACCTGCTCCAGCCAATGACGCAGATCCACCGGTGCGGATTTGAGGCTGTTCGACCCCCGTGTAATGGTGGCGATCCCCGCCCCGAGCTCGTTTTTAAGCTCGCGCTGACTCATCTCGCCGCGCAGCAGCTCTTCAATGATACGCACGCGCGTGCCCAGCGCTTCGCGCTCATCCGGCGTTAACATCAAATTGAGCAAGGGCAGGTGTAAGTCTTGTTCATAGGCGTGTTTAAGCAGATCGACAAAACGTAACCACTCCTGGTGACGCTGTTCTGCCATCTCTGCCGAATAGGGTGATTGCTGAGTCATAAGTTATCGCCATCGTTGCGGGGGAAGCGTGCTTGCCTCCCCCTTTTGTACTCTTTAACGAGTACGATAGCATAACACAACCGACACGATCAGTAACGACGTTGCCATTCTGCGTCGCTCATCAACTCCGGTTTGTCACCGAGGAAATAGCGATAGTACGCATCGTAAGCCAGCACGTTCTTCACGTAGCCACGCGTCTCAGAGAATGGAATGCTTTCGACAAACGCGACAGCATCGATACGACCCGCGCTATTGCCAAGCCAGGTGCGAACGCGCCCCGGTCCGGCGTTATAGGCCGCCGACGCGAAAATGCGGTTATTACCGAATTGCTGATAGACATACTGTAAATAGCTGGTACCAATGTTGATGTTGGTATCAGGATCCAGTAGTTGGCTCGGGCTGCTGTAACCTGGAATCGTGAACATTTTCACCGTATGCGTCGCCGTGCCCGGCATAATCTGCATCAGCCCGCTGGCACCAACCGGCGATTTTACTTTCGGGTTCCAGGCGCTTTCCTGACGCGCTATCGCCATCGCATAGCTTGGCGGAATATCCTTGCCGCTGGTGTAGCGTGTAAACAGATCCTTGTAGGCCAGTGGGAAACGCTCTTCCAGATGATCCCACAGCTTACCGGCGATCGTCGCTTGTACGCTCAGATCCCACCAGTGATTGTTGAACGCGTAACGCGCCAGCTGAGCCTGCTCAGACTTCGTGCGACTGGTGACCAGATTCGCCCATTCACTGCGTGCGGTATTGTCCAGGTTCCAGTACATTAGCTCGCGCACACGTGCCATTTCCGGTCCCTGAGTCAGCGCAGAGTCAACGTTTGCCGGGGCTTTATCCACTTTCAGCTCGTACTCTTCACCCAGACGCTGTGCCGCCACCATCGGATAGAAACCGCGCTGCTGCATGAGCTGGTGCAGGATCTCTTTGGCTTCCGCCTCACGCCCGCGCTCAAGCAGCAGATCCGCCTGCCAGTAACGCCACTCATCTTTCTCTTTTGCTTCCATTGGCAGACGCGCCAGCCAGGTATTCAGACCACGACGATCGCCGGTTCCCAGTGCCATGCGCACCCGGCGCTCCACAAGCGAGGTGGAATTCGAGCGCATAATGGCGTCATCGCGCCATTTGGCCTGCTCATCGGTAACGTCATTGCCCATCAGACGCCAGGCGACGATGTCGCGCAGCTCCTGGGTTTGCTCGTCATTCAGCTGTTGCGCCTGCGCCAGAGATGGGATCATCAGGCGGGCGTTTTCCGCGTCCTGACGCGCCACGCTGGAAAAAGCCACCGCCGCCATCTGTCGGGTGAAATCCGTCGCGCCAGTGGTGCGTGCAAAGGTCATCACCGAATTCGGATCGTTGGCCAGCGCGATGATCGCCGAAGCGATAGTTTGGTATTGCGCGGGCATTTGTCCAGCCAACGCCGTGACCAGACCGGTATTCCCGGCTTTCATCGCCAGACGAATACGCTCCAGATACGCCAGCGGATCCTGAGTTCCTGAGGCGCGCCATACGCCGAATAATTTGTCACAGGCGTTCGGCTGGCTTTTCCCGCTCAACCACAGTTCTTTCGCGCCCTGCCAGGCCTCTTCGGTTTGCCCGGTGCTCCATTTCGCAAAGTAATAGTTGCATTGCGCTTCCGTGGTACCCGGTTTTTCTGGGCTGAACGCCAGCAGTCCACGCCAGTCCTCCCGTCGCGCCAGTTCATTCACGAAACGTGATTGCAGAGTACGCGCGGGGGGCAGCGTCGGGTTGGCGCGCACAAAATTGGTAACGGTAATGGTAGGCTGATTCATCAGATCGTCAGTAATCTGACGATATTCCAGATAAGGATACAGAGGATAATCCTTCAGGCCGGGCATCATCTGCTCTACGACATCCATCTGTCGGTTATCCCAGGCCTGTTTAATTTGCGCATAGCGATTGCGCTGCTCATCCAGGGAATCGGCTCGCGCCACTTGACTGACCGTCAGCAGACATACGCTGGCCGCCAGCAGGCGCCAGGTAAATTGATTGGCTTTGTCCACAAGCTCTTCCTCTTCTCATGTTACGTCTGTGCAGCATCATGCCGCTTAATTAGTTCATGCTAACCAGACATTGCAGAATGCGCCACGTCACGGACACTTTTTTACTTTTGTTGCGAGTGAGATCTGCTGGCTGGGATTGGGCAATGAAAAAGGCTACACTTCGCCTTTGATAACTATTTACCAATAATTAGCCCTAAATAATTCAAGTTGCAGCAAGGCGGCGAGGGAGTAAATCCCCTGAGCGTACAAAGTGCGTGACTGGGGGGAACAACAAATCTGTCAGGAACAGATTTGAACGCTGCGGAGCAGCGGCCCGCAAGGGCGAGGCTCATGGATGAGCCGAGTAACTCACAGCCAACGCATCTGTAGCTTGAAGTATGACGGGATAAATAAAGAGGCGAGTCCAACGTGGCCCAATTTGTTTATACCATGCATCGTGTCGGCAAAGTCGTTCCGCCGAAACGTCATATTCTTAAAAACATCTCACTGAGCTTCTTCCCTGGCGCCAAAATCGGTGTTCTTGGTCTGAACGGCGCGGGTAAATCGACCCTGCTGCGCATCATGGCCGGCATTGATACCGATATCGAAGGTGAAGCTCGCCCACAGCCTGGCATTAAAATCGGTTACCTGCCGCAGGAACCGAAACTGAACCCGGAACATACCGTTCGTGAATCCGTGGAAGAAGCGGTTGCCGAAGTGGTTAACGCGCTGAAAGGTCTGGATGAAGTGTACGCAAAGTACGCCGAGCCGGACGCCGACTTCGATAAACTCGCTGCGCAACAGGGCAAGTTTGAAGAGATCATTCAGGCGCACGACGGTCATAACCTGAACGTGCAGCTTGAGCGTGCCGCTGACGCCCTGCGTCTGCCGGACTGGGACGCTAAAATTGAGAATCTCTCCGGTGGTGAACGCCGCCGCGTCGCGCTGTGCCGCCTGCTGCTGGAAAAACCAGACATGCTGCTGCTCGACGAACCGACTAACCACCTGGACGCCGAATCCGTTGCGTGGCTGGAACGCTTCCTGCACGACTTCGAAGGCACCGTGGTGGCGATTACCCACGACCGTTACTTCCTCGACAACGTTGCGGGCTGGATTCTGGAGCTTGACCGCGGCGAAGGTATTCCATGGGAAGGCAACTACTCCTCCTGGCTGGAGCAGAAAGATCAGCGTCTGGCGCAGGAAGCGTCTCAGGAAGCGGCTCGCCGTAAATCCATTGAGAAAGAGCTGGAGTGGGTGCGTCAGGGCGCTAAAGGCCGTCAGTCTAAGGGTAAAGCCCGTCTGGCACGTTTTGAAGAGCTGAACAACACCGAATACCAGAAGCGTAACGAAACCAACGAACTGTTTATCCCACCTGGAGCACGTCTGGGTGATAAAGTCGTTGAAGTCACCAATCTGCGTAAATCCTACGGCGATCGCGTTCTGATTGACGACCTGAGCTTCTCCGTACCGAAAGGCGCCATCGTCGGCATCATCGGTCCGAACGGCGCGGGTAAATCTACCCTGTTCCGTATGATGTCCGGTCAGGAACAGCCAGACAGCGGCACCATCACACTGGGTGAAACCGTCAAGCTGGCCTCCGTTGACCAGTTCCGTGACGCCATGGACAACAGCAAAACCGTGTGGGAAGAAGTTTCCGGCGGGCTGGATATCATGAAGATCGGCAACACCGAGATGCCAAGCCGCGCCTACGTAGGCCGCTTCAACTTTAAAGGTGTTGATCAGGGTAAACGCGTAGGCGAACTCTCCGGCGGTGAGCGCGGTCGTCTGCACCTGGCGAAGCTGCTGCAGGTTGGCGGCAACATGCTGCTGCTTGATGAACCAACCAACGACCTGGATATCGAAACCCTGCGCGCGCTGGAAAACGCCCTGCTGGAGTTCCCGGGCTGCGCGATGGTCATCTCGCACGACCGTTGGTTCCTCGACCGTATCGCGACCCACATTCTGGATTACCAGGATGAAGGTAAGGTTGAGTTCTTCGAAGGTAACTTTACCGAATACGAAGAGTACAAGAAACGCACGCTGGGCGCAGATGCGCTGGAGCCGAAGCGTATTAAGTACAAGCGTATTTCGAAGTAATTACCGTTAAGCGCCGGATGGCGGCGTTACGCCTCATCCGGCCTACGAGGTTAGTGCGACTTGTAGGCCGGATAAGCGCAACGCCATCCGGCATTTACGCTATCTCTGCTCGCCCATCAACTCTTTCACCAACTCCACGCAGCGCAGAAATCGACCGTCATAGTCGGGCTCCTGAACGTGCACAAAATTGATATTGTTTTCCTGCAGCATCTCGACCAGCAGCGACTGAAACGCTTTTCTGTCAACCGAACTGCCGAGACTGCGTAAGCCATCCGCCACCCATGGAGTATTGTTCTCCAGCAGGATCACCAGGTCAAAGCGATACTCGTCAATCAGGGCCTGCACAAACGGGTGTTCACGCCCTTCATACTTTTTGCAGAAGGCCTGAGTGGTAACGAAATCGGTGTCGATAAACGCCACTTTATTGGCATACTTGACTGCAAAATCAATGTATTGGGCTTGTCCCAGGGCGATTTTATCGTAGTCAGAATACTGCAACGCCATCTCATCACCACCCAAATGGGAGAAGACGTAATCACGCCCATATTCCCACGCACTGGTAGTGTTAAAGATATTGGCGAGCTTGTTCACCAGCGTCGATTTTCCGCTCGACTCTCCGCCGAGGATCGCCACAGTGCGCACGAAAAACGGCTTCACTTCTGTAGGAATATACTCCCAGTAGCGAAACGGGTTCTCACGGATTTGCCCGCCGCTGATGTTCATAAACGTCCGTTTGGGATCCACCAGCACGGTTTCGATCCCCAGATGTTCCAGATACTGCGGGGCATCTGACTCTTCAGAGGTGTAAATCCAGTTAGGCTGGATCCCTTTCTCCTGCATAAACGTTTTGATCCCGTTGCTCCACACATCCCAACCGTGTGGGTACGGCTCCATACCCTCTTCGTTGAAGGCATGAATACGGATATTTTTCTGATACTTAAAGGTTTGCAGCAGCCAGCGTAGACGATCGGGCACCGTGGGCTGTTGCGACATAGCGCTGTCTTCAAACAGGCTGCGATCGCGCGTGTCGTCATATCCCATGATGATATGCAGTTCATCGACCTGACTACACGCGCGCTGGATAAGATAGATATGGCCGGTATGCAGCGGATAAAACTTACCGAATACCACACCGATATTCTTCTGCTGGCGCGGAAACTCCAGCCCGAGAAACCGGTGCAACGCCTCCAGCTTTTGCGCGCTGGGGCTTTTAATTTTGGCATTCAGCAGTTGACTTAAATATCCCTTGGTCATGCCACTTGCATCTGCCACCTGTTGCAGGGTACAGCCCTTTTGCTTAATGGCAGTTTTCAGATAATCAAATGACACAAGAGCCTCCTGCTGTAAAAATAAACGTAATACCCAATACCGCCGGAAAGACGGCGGGTATTTTATTATAGGTCGTCAAACACGCTTAAAGCATCCGTAAGCTTCTTAACGCCAAAGACCTGCATCCCTTCCGGCACTTTTTTCGGCACGTTGGCGGCAGGAACAATCGCCCGACGAAAGCCGTGCTTCGCCGCTTCGGAAATACGCTCCTGGCCGCTGGGTACCGGACGGATTTCGCCCGCCAGTCCCACTTCGCCAAAGACCACTAAGTCCTGCGGCAGCGGTCGGTCGCGCAGGCTGGAAACCATTGCCAGTAGCAGTGCCAGATCGGCGCTGGTTTCGGTAACCTTCACGCCGCCAACCACGTTGACGAACACGTCCTGATCCGCCATCTGCAAGCCGCCGTGACGATGCAGCACGGCCAGCAGAATCGCCAGACGGTTCTGCTCCAGACCGACCGCCACACGACGCGGATTCGCCATCATCGAATGGTCGACCAGCGCCTGAATCTCCACCAGCAATGGGCGCGTGCCTTCCCAGACCACCATCACCGAACTGCCGGAGGTGACTTCATCGCCACGGCTTAAGAAGATAGCGGAAGGGTTGCTAACTTCACGCAGCCCCTGTTCGGTCATGGCAAAGACGCCCAGTTCATTCACCGCGCCAAAGCGGTTTTTATGGCTACGCAGAGTACGAAAACGAGAATCGGCGTCGCCGTCGAGCAGCACCGAGCAGTCAATACAGTGCTCCAGCACCTTTGGACCGGCCAGCGAGCCGTCTTTGGTGACGTGGCCGACCATGACAATCGCCACGCCGCGCGTTTTGGCGAAGCGGGTCAGGTAAGCCGCGGTTTCGCGTACCTGTGCCACGCTGCCCGGCGAAGACTGAATATCCGCCATGTGCATCACCTGAATGGAGTCGATAACCATCAGCCTCGGCTGTTCTTCTTCGGCAATCAGGCAAATTTGTTCGATACTGGTTTCCGACAGCATGTTCAGATTCGCCGTCGGCAGACCGAGTCGATGCGCGCGCATCGCCACCTGTTGCAAAGACTCTTCGCCGGTGACGTACAAGGTTTTCATCTGCTCAGCGAGCTTGCACAGCGTTTGCAGCAGCAGCGTTGATTTCCCTGCGCCGGGGTTACCGCCAATCAGGATGGCGCTGCCGGGCACCACACCGCCGCCCAGCACGCGGTCAAACTCTTTAAATCCGGTGGAAAAACGCGGCAACTCTTCAAGGCTGATATCAGACAGCTTCTGCACTTTTGCGACGCCCGCATTCCCGGCATAGCCGCTGAGCCGCTCGTTACGCGCCACCGTTGGTGACGCTGCAAGGCGTACCTCGGTAATGGTGTTCCAGGCCTGACAGGCGCTGCATTGCCCTTGCCAGCGCGGGTAATCGGCCCCGCATTCGTTACAAACAAAGGCGCGTTTTGGAGCTTTGGCCACGTTTTACCTCTTTCGTTAGCGCGTTTACCGGACAGCGTGGGCGCTTATCCGGCCTACGGTCACTTTGCCATCAGGCAATTAAATCATTTCTGGTTCATGCTGCCAGAGAGAATGCAGAACACGCCCATCAGGTCAGCGTGACGAATCGTAATCTCCGTCTTTTCATTCACTTTGGGTTTGGCATGATACGCTATACCCAGTCCAGCCGTTTTGATCATCGGCAGATCGTTGGCGCCATCGCCGATCGCCACCGTCTGCGCCATCGGGATCTCATACTCCTGCGCCAGGCGGGTCAGGGTGTTGGCTTTGTACTGGGCATCGACGATATCGCCGATCACGTTGCCGGTGAATTTACCATCCATGATCTCCAGCTCGTTTGCCACAGCCGCCGTCAGACGTAGTTTGTTACGCAGATAATCGGCAAAGAAGGTAAAACCGCCGGAGGCAATTGCCACTTTCCAGCCGAGCGTTTCCAGTTTTAACACCAGCTGAGTCAGGCCAGGCATCAGTGGTAGCGTTTCGCGCACCTGGTGCAAAATATTGGCATCAGCGCCCTTCAACGTCGCCACGCGGCTGCGCAAGCTGGCGGTAAAGTCCAGCTCGCCGCGCATCGCGCGTTCGGTGACTTCCGCAACCATTTCGCCGGTTCCCGCCAGTTTGGCAATTTCATCGATACACTCGATCTGGATAGCCGTTGAATCCATGTCCATCACCAGCAAACCCGGCGTGCGCAAATGCGGAATTTTACCCAGTGGCGCAACATCCAGTTTGGCATCATGCGCCAGTTTTGCCGCACGCGGCGTTAACGAGCCCGCCAGACGAATCACCTGATAATCCTCAACGCACCACGCCGCCACGATCACCATCGCTGCACCCAGTTTGCTCTGGTATTGCGTTAACCGTTGTTTATCCAGCCCACGACCGTACAGCAGCCAGCCACTGCGGCCCGCGTGGTAATCCAGCGGCATGACTTCATCACCGCTTAAAGAGAGAGGCAGACCTGGCCACAGAGAAACATCTTCAGGTAGATCGCACCAGGTAATGTTAGGCATTAAAGCTCCTGTAAAATCGTTCGGGTCGGAATCATCAGGGGAAAATAACGCATGAGGCTACCCTGTAACCAGCGCTTCTGGCAACATTAAGTCTCAAATTTTCAGCAGGTGGAATATGGCTCGCACAAAACTGAAATTCCGACTTCATCGTGCAGTGATTGTATTGTCCTGCCTTGCGCTGCTCGTTGCTCTGATGCAGGGCGCGTCCTGGTTTAGTCAAAGCCACCAACAGCAGCGTAATCCGCAGCTCGAAGAGCTGGCGCGCACGCTGGCTCGCCAGGTCTCCTTGAACGTCGCCCCGCTGATGCGTACCGAAACGCCGGATGAAAAGCGCATTAAAGCGGTACTCTCGCAGCTCACGGAAAGTAGCCGTATTCTGGATGCGGGGGTCTACGATGAACAGGGAGACCTGATTACACGCACCGGTGAGAGCGTCAACGTTCGTGACCGACTGGCGTTGGACGGCAAAAAAGCCGGGGGCTATTTTAACCAGCAGATTGTCGAGCCCATTCAGGGAAGAAATGGTCCACTGGGCTATCTACGCCTGACGCTGGATACCCACACGCTCGCCACCGAAGCCAAGCAGGTGGATAACACCACCAACATCTTACGCCTAATGCTGCTTCTGTCACTGGCAATTGGCGTGGTGCTCACCCGTACCTTGTTGCAAGGCAAGCGCACCCGCTGGCAGCAATCCCCTTTCCTGCTGACCGCCAACAAACCGGTACAGGAAGAAGATAACGAGAAGAAAGAGTAATAACAGAAAGGAAATCGACCATGACGACACTACGCCTGCTTATCTCAGACTCTTACGATCCGTGGTTTAACCTCGCGGTCGAAGAGTGCATTTTTCGCCAGATGCCCGCCACGCAGCGCGTCCTGTTCTTGTGGCGTAACGCCGATACGGTGGTGATTGGCCGGGCGCAAAACCCGTGGAAAGAGTGTAATACCCGCCGTATGGAAGAAGACAACGTGCGGCTCGCCCGTCGCAGCAGCGGCGGCGGCGCGGTGTTCCATGACTTAGGCAATACCTGCTTTACCTTTATGGCCGGTAAACCGGAGTACGACAAAACCATCTCTACTGCTATTGTCCTCCATGCCCTGAACGCGCTGGGCGTAGACGCCGACGCCTCCGGGCGTAACGATCTGGTCGTGAAAACGCCAGACGGCGATCGCAAAGTTTCCGGCTCTGCTTATCGGGAAACGAAAGACCGCGGATTCCACCACGGCACGCTGTTGTTGAACGCCGATCTCAGCCGCCTGGCAAACTATCTCAATCCGGATAAAAAGAAACTCGCCGCCAAAGGCATCACCTCGGTTCGCTCGCGCGTAGCGAATCTAACGGAGCTGTTGCCGGGCATCACCCACAAACAGGTCTGTCAGGCCATCACGGAAGCCTTTTTTGCCCACTACGGCGAACGTGTCGAAGCGGATATTATCTCGCCGGACAAAACCCCGGATCTGCCGAACTTTGCCGAAACCTTTGCCCGTCAGAGCAGTTGGGAGTGGAATTTTGGTCAGGCGCCCGCGTTCTCGCATCTTCTGGACGAGCGTTTCACCTGGGGCGGCGTTGAGCTGCATTTCGACGTGGAAAAAGGTCATATTACCCGTACGCAGGTCTTTACCGACAGCCTCAATCCCGCGCCGTTAGAAGCGCTGGCGGGTCGTCTGCAGGGGTGTTTGTACCGTGCGGATATGCTGCAACAGGAGTGCGAAGCGCTGCTGGTTGATTTCCCACAGCAGGAGAAAGAGTTACGCGAGCTGTCAGCGTGGATTGCCAGTGCAGTGAGCTAAACGCGGGCCTGAAAATGCCGGATGGCGGTCCGGCATACATCGATTGTATGCCCGGTAAGCGCAGCGCTACCGGGCATCACAACACTTACTCTTTATCGCCCAGCAGAACGGATTCCAGTGCGATTTTGATCATGTCGTTGAAGGTCGTCTGACGTTCAGCGGCAGTGGTCTGCTCGTGAGTACGGATATGGTCGGACACGGTGCAGATGGTCAGCGCTTTCGCACCAAACTCAGCCGCAACGCCGTAGATACCCGCCGCTTCCATTTCCACGCCCAGCACGCCGTATTTTTCCATTACGTCGAACATTTCGCCGTCCGGAGAGTAGAACAGGTCAGCGGAGAACAGGTTGCCCACGCGCGCGTCTACGCCCAGCGCTTTTGCCGCATCAACTGCATTACGCACCATGTCGAAGTCAGCGATAGCTGCGAAGTCATGATCTTTAAAACGGATACGGTTTACTTTGGAGTCGGTGCAGGCGCCCATACCGATAACCACGTCACGCAGTTTAACGTCCATACGCACAGCGCCGCAGGAGCCTACGCGAATGATTTTCTTCACGCCAAAATCGGTGATCAGCTCTTTGGTGTAGATAGAGCAGGACGGGATACCCATCCCGTGACCCATAACGGAGATCTTACGGCCTTTGTAAGTACCGGTGAAACCTAACATGCCGCGAACGTTGTTCACTTCACGAACATCTTCGAGGAAAGTTTCAGCAATATGCTTTGCGCGCAGCGGGTCGCCCGGCATCAATACGACGTCAGCGAAATCACCCATTTCTGCATTAATATGTGGAGTTGCCATCTTCAGTTCCCTTTTGATTTATTGTTTTTGTCGGGGGGGTAGCACTGCCTTACCCAACCGACAAAACGAATTCAAATACCCTAAGGATTTCGCGTTGTAGGAAGGCGACGAATTCGGAACCCCCGGGAGCATAGATTACCTATGTGACCGGGGTGAGCGAATGAAGTCAACGCATCTACAGCGCGAAAGACAACGGGTATCACAGCATGTTTTTACCGTAGTCCATCGGCGATGTACCAAAGTAGCTCGCCAGCGTCTGGCCAATATCCGCGAAAGTTTCACGGTGACCTAAAGAGCCTGGTTTCACTTTCGGGCCGTAAACCAGCACCGGAATGTGCTCACGGGTGTGGTCAGTGCCGGTCCAGCTCGGGTCACAGCCGTGGTCAGCGGTCAGGATCAGAATGTCATCTTCACCCACCAGTTCCATCAGTTCAGGCAAACGGCGGTCGAACAGTTCCAGACCTGCAGCGTAACCAGCGATATCGCGACGATGTCCCCAGGAAGAGTCGAAATCAACGAAGTTAGTGAAGACGATGGTCTTATCACCCGCTTCTTTCATCTCTTTGATGGTGGCGTCGAACAGCGCGTCCAGGCCGGTAGCTTTCACTTTTTTGGTGATGCCGCAGTTAGCGTAAATATCCGCGATTTTACCGACGGAAACCACTTGACCGTCTTTCTCGTCGACCAGTTTCTGCAGCACAGTCGGTGCTGGCGGCTCAACGGCCAGATCGTGACGGTTACCGGTACGCTGGAAATTACCCGCTTTATCACCGATAAACGGACGCGCGATAACACGACCGATGTTGTAACCACCTTCGGTCAGTTCTTCACGAGCGATTTCACACAGTTCGTAGAGTTTATCCAAGCCAAAAGTCTCTTCGTGACAGGCAATCTGGAACACGGAGTCTGCAGAAGTATAGAAAATCGGCTTGCCGGTTTTCATATGCTCTTCACCCAGTTGATCCAGGATCACGGTACCGGAAGAGTGGCAGTTGCCGAGGTAGCCCGGCAGGTTGGCACGTTTGACCAGTTTATCCAGCAGTTCCTGCGGGAAGCTGTTGTCATGATCGGAGAAATAACCCCAGTCAAACAGAACCGGAACACCCGCGATTTCCCAGTGGCCAGACGGCGTGTCTTTCCCGGAAGAGAGTTCATGCGCCCAGGCGTAGGCACCAATCACTTCCGCGTTACCGTCCATACCAGCAGCAATTTTACCGGTAGAACCTTCGTGAGCTTTCACCAGGCCCAGACGGGTCAGGTTAGGCAGATTCAGTGGACCTTTGCGACCCTTGTCAGCTTCGCCTTTCGCACAGGCTTCTGCAATGTGTCCCATAGTGTCTGAGCCTACGTCGCCAAAGCGATCCGCATCTTCAGTCGCACCAATACCAAAGGAGTCCAGCACCATAATAAATGCACGTTTCATCTTGTTCTCCAACATCTGCGCCGCAAAAAAGCGATCAGATCAGTATACAGTTATTCGGTAATACGACGATAGACTGTCGGTGTAATTTCTGGCGCTTTATCGTCAAGGCTAATTGCCGCTTTGACCGCTTTCGCCGCTTCCTGCCAGCTGGCTTCGTCTTTGGCGTGGATCACCGCCAGCGGACGCTGTCCGTCTACGCTGTCGCCCAGACGCGCCATGTCGCTAAAGCCAACGCTGTAATCAATGGTGTCCGAAGCCTGACGACGACCGCCGCCCATGGAAACAACCGCCATTCCCAGCGCACGGGTATCCATAGCGCTGACAAAACCTTCGGTATCAGCATATACCGCTTTGCTGAGCATTGCCGTCGGCAGGTACTTCGCATAATTTTCGACGAAATCGGTCGGGCCTTTCTGCGCCGCAACCATGCGACCAAAAATCTCTGCCGCTTTGCCGTTATCCAGCACCGCCTGCAATTTCGCACGGGCTTCGGCATCGTCTTTCGCCAGATTGCCGGAGATCAGCATTTCCACGCACAGCGCCATCGTGACGTCTAACAGACGTGGATTGCGGTATTCACCTGTCAGGAACTGCACCGCTTCGCGGACTTCTACCGCGTTACCTGCGCTGGATGCCAGTACCTGGTTCATATCGGTTAACAGCGCGGTGGTACGTACACCCGCCCCGTTCGCCACGCCGACAATCGCTTCGGCAAGCGCTTCAGAAAGCTCATAGGTCGGCATAAAGGCGCCGCTGCCTACTTTCACGTCCATCACCAGCGCATCCAGTCCTTCCGCCAGCTTTTTCGCCAGGATAGAGCCGGTAATCAGCGGGATGGAATCCACCGTCGCGGTAATATCGCGGGTGGCATAAAAACGTTTGTCCGCCGGTGCGAGCGAGCTGGTTTGCCCAATAATCGCCACACCCACGTCTTTAATAATTTCACGGAAACGCGCATCGTCCGGGAAGATGTCAAACCCTGGGATGGCTTCCAGTTTATCGAGCGTACCGCCGGTATGACCCAGACCACGTCCGGAGATCATCGGAATATAGCCGCCGCATGCAGCGACCATCGGGCCTAACATCAGTGATGTTACGTCACCCACGCCGCCGGTAGAGTGTTTATCCACAATCGGGCCGTTCAGTTGCAGGCTTTTCCAGTCCAGCACGGTTCCTGAATCACGCATTGCCATGGTCAGCGAAACACGCTCAGGCATTGTCATATCGTGGAAGAAAATGGTCATCGCCAGGGCGGCGATTTGCCCTTCAGAGATGGTGTTGTCGCGAATCCCATTGATAAAGAAACGAATCTCTTCATCGCTCAGCGCATGACCATCACGTTTTTTACGAATAATTTCTTGTGCGAGAAACATGGTAACCCCCGATAAATCAGGTTAAATGCAGCGGAAAACCCACTGCAATGAATGATTACTCTAAACAATTCGAGTCGCAGGAAGCGGCAAGGAAGCTCATCCCCAGGCGCTTACTACAGTAAGTGACTGGGGTGAGGGAGTGCAGCTAACGCACCTGCGGCTTGCAGTATGACGAGTAATTAGTAGCTGCTTGCGCTCTTACCGTCGCCGTGACCCAGCGCTTTCAGCAGGCTCGCCAGCAGGCTGGATGCGCCAAAACGATAGTGACGGGAATCGGCCCAGTCAGCGCCAAACAGTTCGTCAGCAATCGCCAGGAACTGCTGTGCATCTTCTGCGGTACGCACGCCGCCTGCCGGTTTGAAACCTACAGTTTTAGAAACGCCCATGTCGCGGATCACTTCCATCATGATGCGTGCGCTTTCCGGCGTCGCATTTACCGGCACTTTACCGGTAGAGGTTTTGATGAAATCAGCACCCGCTTTGATGGAGATTTCAGACGCTTTACGGATAAGACTCTCTTCTTTCAGCTCACCGGTTTCGATGATCACTTTCAGCAGCACGTTTGCCGCCGCACACGCATCTTTACATGCTTTAACCAGATCAAAACCAACCTGCTCGTTACCGGCGATCAGGGCACGGTAAGGGAACACCACGTCAACTTCATCCGCGCCGTAGGCAATCGCCGCGCGGGTTTCAGCCAGCGCAATCTCGATGTCGTCGTTGCCGTGCGGGAAGTTGGTCACGGTTGCAATACGGATGTCCGGAGTGCCTTGCTCTTTCAGCGTTTTACGCGCGATAGGGATGAAACGCGGATAGATGCAAATAGCGGCAGTGTTGCCTACCGGGGTCTTCGCCTGATGACACAGCGCGATCACTTTTTCATTGGTGTCGTCGTCATTCAGGGTGGTCAGGTCCATCAGTTTCAGTGCACGCAGGCTGCTTGCTGTTAAATCGGTCATAACATTCTCCAACGGCATCGCCGTATAAAATTTCACCTTGCGAGTTTGTTAGTATTCTAACATCCGCTCGCTATTACACTTCGATATACATCACAGTTAATGAAAACCACATACAGATTTGCATTACTCTAATGAGATCTACTTCAAATAAATTACCTTTCAAGAAGGGATGCGGTGGCATCAGGCGCATCCGGATCAAAGGTTGTGGCGGCGTTGCTTTCTACAATGGCGTTACACCTTCGGGATAAAAAGGAATCAACGATGCCCACTTCAAGCGAACTCGCGCTGCAACAGCGTTGCCAACAAATCGTGACCAGTCCGGTGCTCAGCCCTGAGCAGAAACGCCACTTCCTGGCGCTGGAGGCTGAAAACGCGCTGCCTTACCCGCAACTACCTGCTGAGGCTCGCCAAGCGCTGGATGACGGGGTGATCTGCGATATGTATGAAGGTCATGCCCCGTTCAAACCGCGCTATGTTTTACCCGACTACGCGCGTTTTCTGGCCAACGGTTCCTCATGGCTGGAACTGGAAGGAGCCAGGGATCTTGATGACGCGTTATCCTTACTCACCATCCTGTATCACCACGTTCCGTCAGTCACCTCGATGCCGGTCTATCTCGGCCAGCTCGACGTTCTGCTGCAACCGTATGTTAGAATTCTAACACAAGATGAGATCGATATTCGAATAAAACGTTTCTGGCGTTATCTCGACAGAACCCTGCCAGACGCATTTATGCATGCCAATATCGGCCCCGCAGATACGCCTGTCACCCGTGCAATTTTACGCGCAGAAGCAGAGTTAAAGCAGGTTTCGCCTAATCTGACGTTCATTTATGATCCGCAAATTACACCTGACGACCTGCTGCTCAACGTGGCGAAAAATATCTGCGAGTGCAGTAAGCCGCACATTTCCAACGGCCCCGAAAATGATAAAATTTTCACAAAAGGTCAGTATGGCGTCGTCAGCTGTTACAACTCGTTGCCGCTCGCCGGGGGTGGAAGCACGCTGGTCAGGCTCAATCTGAAAGCCATCGCAGAGCGCAGCACCTCTGTCGATGACTTCTTTACGCGCACCCTACCGCACTATTGCCAGCAGCAAATCGCCATCATTGATTCACGATGTGAATTCCTCTATGAAAAATCACATTTCTTTGAGAATAGCTTCCTGGTGCAGGAAGGGTTGATTGATCCCGAACGTTTTGTCCCTATGTTCGGCATGTATGGCCTGGCGGAGGCGGTGAACCTGCTGTGCGATAAGGCGGGGCAGAATGCTCGCTACGGAAAAGACGAGGTCGCCAATCAGCTCGGCTATCGCATCAGCGCCCAACTGGCGGAGTTTGTAGAAAGTACCCCGGTGAAATTTGGCTGGAAGCAGCGCGCAATGCTGCACGCACAGTCAGGGATCAGTTCTGACATCGGCACCACGCCGGGCGCGCGTCTGCCCTACGGCGATGAGCCGGATCCGATCACTCACCTGCAAACCGTCGCGCCGCATCATGCGTATTATCACGCTGGGATCAGCGACATTCTCACGCTGGATGAAACCATCAAGCGCAATCCTCAGGCGCTGGTGCAATTGTGCCTCGGGGCGTTTAAAGCTGGGATGCGTGAGTTTACTGCCAACGTGAGTGGTAACGATCTGGTCCGCGTCACCGGCTATATGGTACGCCTGTCGGATCTGGAAAAATATCGCGCCGAAGGTTCACGCACCAACACCACTTGGCTGGGCGAAGAAGCCGCGCGCAATACGCGCATTCTGGAACGACAACCTCGCGTGATTAGCCATGAACAGCAGATGCGCTTCAGTAAGTAAGATCATTCCTTTCTCCTGCGTCGACGGGCCGGGCAG
Organism: Citrobacter sp. RHBSTW-00599; assembly: GCF_013784065.1. Lineage (NCBI taxonomy): Bacteria > Pseudomonadati > Pseudomonadota > Gammaproteobacteria > Enterobacterales > Enterobacteriaceae > Citrobacter > Citrobacter sp. RHBSTW-00599. Next base: position 4,366,277 of record NZ_CP056717.1, read on the forward strand.
TCGCCTGGCTCTGTTTCTGCAAGGATGTAACCTGCGCTGTAAAAATTGCCACAATCCGTGGACGATGGGACGCTGCAACGACTGCGGGGAATGTGTCCGGCATTGCCCGCATGAAGCGCTGAGCCTGAGTGCGGGGAAAGTGAGATGGCAATCCGACGTATGTCAGCAGTGCGATACCTGCCTGCACATGTGCCCACAGCAGGCCACGCCGATGGCGCAAACCCTGAGCGTTGATGAAGTGCTGCGGCATATTCGCAAGGCGGTGCTGTTTATTGAAGGAATTACGGTCAGCGGCGGCGAAGCGACCACCCAGTTGCCGTTTATCGTGGCGCTGTTTAACGCGATCAAAACCGATCCGCAGCTGCAACACCTGACCTGCATGGTAGACAGCAACGGCATGCTGAGCGAAACCGGCTGGCAAAAACTACTGCCGGTATGCGACGGCGTAATGCTCGATTTAAAAGCCTGGGATAGCGCGTGTCATCGACAGTTGACTGGCCGCGATAACACGCTGATTAAACAAAGCATTACCTTTTTGTCCGGGCAGGGAAAACTTGCGGAACTGCGCCTGCTGGTTATTCCTGGCCACGTGGATTATCTACAGCATATCGATGCACTGGCGGCGTTTATCAAACGTTCAGGTGATGTACCAGTGCGGCTAAATGCCTTTCATGCGCACGGGGTGTACGGCGAAGCGAAGGACTGGCCGAGCGCCACGCCTGAGGATGTGGAGCAACTGGCGCAAGGATTGCGCGAGCGCGGGGTGGATAATTTGATCTTCCCGGCGCTGTACCTGTGATTGCCGGATGCGACGTATCCGTCGTCCGGCAATTAAAAATCAAATAACGCCGTCGTATTGCGATACAGCGCATCAGCGATAACATCCGCAGGTTCCGGGCGCAGCTCGCAGAGGACATCAAAGACTCTGACCACCTGCTCCGGGCGATTCGGCTGTCCCTGAAAGCCGTTGAGCGGCATATCCGGCGCGTCAGTTTCCAGCAGCAGTGAGTCCAGCGGCAGTTGCGCCATTACCTCGCGGGTTTTACTGGCGCGCGGATAGGTAATGGTGCCGCCCACGCCAATTTTGTAGCCCAGTTGCACAAAACGTTCGGCCTGCTGCACGCTCCCGGAAAACCCATGCACCACGCCGGTTCGCGGTAAAGCATGGCGTTTCAGGTGCATCGCCAGCTTGTCATGAGTGCGCCGCGAATGCAGGATCACCGGCAGTTCGTAACGCTTCGCCAGCTTAAGCTGCGCTTCCAGCAGCCGCTCTTGCTTATCGAATTGCGGATCGTCCCGATAAAGATCCAGCCCAATCTCACCTACCGCCACCAGCTTTTGCGGACGCTTATCCAGCGCCTGCTGCAACTGCTCCAGGCAGTCATCGCTATGTTGCTCAATAACAATGGGATGCAGCCCCAGGGCGGCAAACAATGGAGGGTAATTTTCCGCTAACGCCAGTACACGGGAAAAATTTGCCGCCTGGGTGGCCGGAACGATAATGCTTTGCACGCCGACGTCAGTCGCGCCCTGAATACTGGCAGATTCATCGCCCGTAAACGGCGGAAAATCAAAGTGACAATGCGTATCAATAAAACGATAACTCACGCCAAATCCTCATTATTAAACGTCGTGTCGTTAGCCTGAGGCGCATTGGTCACCACGGGGGCGTGAGCGTCGTTAGCCACCGGCGCAGGTGGAACCACGACCGGTCCCGGCACCATAATCTTCGGCGTCTGACGAGGCAGCGGCGCATTTTTCGCCAGCAGCTTACCGACGGTTGCCAGGAAGTAACGACCACACAGGCGTCCGGTCTTGTAATCTTCCCGCAGCGCCGGAATACGGCTTCCTAATGCCATGCTATGGAGCGGTTTGGGCGGGTAGATCTCAAAGATACGCAGCTTACCCGGCGGTTTCTCAATAAAACTCTGAATCGCGCGATAGCTGGCTTCATGATGCTGGACCAGATTCAGCAGCGGTTGCAGGCTGCTTTCGCCCAGCCAGCGTTCCATACGCTTGAACCACTGCGGGGTGTAATACATTTGCGAAGGCACGGTGCGGATAACCACCAGCGTTTTTGCCCCCTGCTTCGCCGCTTCCTGCACGGGAATGGCGTCGCTGACTCCCCCATCGAGATAATTCACACCATCCAGCGCAACCCCGGCGCGGTAGAACCCGGGAATCGCGCTGGAGGCACGAATAAGATCGAGCCAGTTTTGCCGGTTCGGCGAAAAATAGCCTGGCGTGTAGTCATCGCCCCGACAGGCGCACATATAAAACGATTTCCCTGCGGCAAACAGGCGCTCGGCGTTATCCATCGCCAGCGGCATCTGGGATGCAGTCGAATCCACCAGCCAATCGAGATCGATTAAATTTCCCCCGCGCACAAAGCGCACCGGGTCAAAAAATTCACGTCGAGTAGTGTAACGCATGATGACTTTACGACCGTAACCCGGCTGGTTACAAAGATAGGCTGAAAGGTTTTGCGCACCAGCGGAGGTCCCGTAGAAGAGATCAAAAGGATTGAACTGCGCGCGCATGAATTCATCCAATACGCCAGCGGTGAAGATGCCTCTTTGTCCGCCGCCCTCACACACCAGCGCCATACTGCCTGGTTGAAACGGACGTAACGATAACGGCGCAATATTACCGAGCGTGACGGGTATTCTCTGCCCCACCTCTGCCTTCCTGTTGTTTTTGTAATAGAACAACAAAGTAACGCAAATTGCCTGATGCTAAAACCGTAAAAGCCAGTCCGGTGGACTGGCTTAGTAGCAAGTTATCTTTACGGTTAATCCCCAAAATAATTCGAGTCACAAGAAGGCGGCAAGGGCGTGAATCCCGACCAGCTTACTCTGGTAAGTGATACGGGCGAGCACGCGTAGCCCACGCACCTTTAACTTGAAGAATAAAGGGGATGTCGCTAGGGCCGTTTACGACCTGTAAACAGGCTGACCAGAAACAGAATGATCCCCACCACAAAAACAATTTTCGCTGCGCCAGCAGCGGTACCCGCCAGTCCACCAAAACCCAGTGCAGCGGCAATTAACGCGATAACCAGAAATATGATGCCCCATCGAAACATGCGCTTCTCCTTTACCATAGTTAATGTCACCGCTTGATATGAGCACTCAGGCTGCCCATCGGCGATATTTTCAGTGTGGTGCACAACACGCCTCCCGACAAACGTCGGGAGGACGAATTAAGTCTAATTAGTGAGTTTTAAGATCGTTTTTGACGCTTTTCACGCCATCAATCGCTTTGGCGATGCTCTCAGCGCGATCGCTTTGAGCCTGTGATTCAACGGTTCCTGAAAGCTGTACCACGCCATCGGTGGTTTCAACTTTCACTTTGCGGGAAGGGACAATATCATCGGCTAGCAGCTTGGCTTTTACCTCACTGGTGATTGCCGTATCGCCCGCATAGCCTTTTACAGAAGTGTCTTTGCTATCACGTACGTGCAATTTGTCGCTAACGGAGGTCACACCCTCAACGCCTTTGGCGACTTTAACTGCCTCTTCGGCCTGTGCCTGGCTTTCAACAAACCCGCTTAGCGTCACCACCTTCTGGTCGGTTTTAACGGAAATGTCGGTGCTCTTAATGCTATCGTGATCCACCAGCGCGGCTTTTACTTTCGCAGTGATGGTGCTGTCATCCATGAAATTACCGACTTTGTTCATGGAGCTATCGACTTTCTGCCCCGCACTTTCGACGCCGGATTGCGTTTTATCCGTCGTGGAGTTTTCTGCATAAGCAGAACCCGTTGCAACAGCGGAGGTCAGCATCACAGCCAGCAGCGTTTTAGAAATCTTAAGTCCTGTCATTGTCATCGATGTATTCCTGTATGTTTGCTAAAAGCTGCGCTCTGCCGTAAACGGCTTGAGCCAGCAACTAATCTTGTAAGTGGAATAAATATCAGCAATAGAAGCTGCAACAGGCAGCCTAAAAAGCATTTAACGCCGACATTTATGTCATCACATTGTTAAATATAGTTCAGGATTTCGTGATCGCAGTCCAGATTGACTAAAAAACGTGCAAACAAAAGAAAAACGAGAGGTTTTAAGAACATTCCGCAAGGGATTTAAAAGACAGGAAAAGTTGTAGGGCACGGCGGATACCGTGCCCTGAAGGTCGATTAGTGTTCGCGCGTTTTGCGGAACTGAACGTCAGGGTAACGTTCCTGGGTGAGATTCAGGTTAACCATGGTCGGCGCGATATAAGTGAGGTTATCGCCGCCATCCAGCGCCAGCTGAATTTCGTTTTTACGCTTGAATTCTTCGAATTTCTTCACGTCAGAACACTCTACCCAGCGTGCTGTCGCTACGTTGACCGACTCATAAATCGCTTCAACGTTGTATTCGCTCTTCAGGCGTGAAACCACCACGTCGAACTGCAGCACACCAACAGCGCCCACGATCAGATCGTTATTAGCGATCGGACGGAAAACCTGCACTGCGCCCTCTTCGGACAGCTGAACCAGCCCTTTCAGCAGCTGTTTCTGCTTCAACGGATCCTTCAGACGAATACGACGGAACAGCTCCGGCGCGAAGTTCGGAATACCGGTGAACTTCATCATTTCGCCTTGGGTAAAAGTATCGCCAATCTGGATAGTGCCGTGGTTGTGCAGACCCAGAATATCGCCCGGATACGCTTCTTCCACGTGAGAACGGTCACCGGCCATAAAAGTCAGCGCATCGGAGATAACCACGTCTTTACCAATGCGCACCTGGCGCATTTTCATACCTTTCTCGTACTTGCCGGACACCACGCGCATAAACGCCACGCGGTCACGGTGTTTCGGGTCCATGTTGGCCTGAATTTTAAACACGAAGCCGGTGAACTTCTCTTCTGAGGCTTCAACGACACGGGTGTCGGTTTTACGCGGCATCGGCGCAGGCGCCCACTCCACTAAGCCATCCAGCATATGATCAACGCCGAAGTTACCGAGCGCGGTACCGAAGAATACCGGGGTGATTTCGCCCGCGAGGAACAGCTCATGGTCGAACTCGTTAGACGCGCCCTGCACCAGCTCCAGCTCGTCGCGCAGCTGCTGCGCCAGGTCTTCCCCCACGGCGGCATCGAGTTCAGGGTTGTTCAGACCTTTAACAATGCGCACTTCCTGAATGGTGTGGCCTTTACCCGTCTGGTACAGGTAAGTTTCGTCTTTATATAGGTGATAGACGCCTTTGAACAACTTACCGCAGCCAATCGGCCAGGTGATCGGCGCACAGCCGATTTTCAGTTCATTCTCGACTTCATCCAGCAGCTCCATCGGATCGCGGATGTCACGGTCGAGTTTGTTCATAAAGGTCAGGATCGGGGTATCACGCAGACGGGTAACTTCCATCAGCTTACGGGTCCGGTCTTCAACACCTTTTGCGGCGTCGATGACCATCAGGCAGCAGTCCACCGCCGTCAGAGTACGGTATGTATCTTCAGAGAAGTCTTCGTGCCCTGGGGTGTCCAGCAGGTTTACCAGGCAGTCATGATATGGAAACTGCATCACAGAAGTGGTAATGGAGATACCACGCTGCTTTTCCATTTCCATCCAGTCAGATTTCGCATGCTGGCTGGAGCCACGGCCTTTTACCGTACCGGCGGTCTGGATCGCCTGTCCGAATAACAGTACCTTTTCAGTAATTGTCGTTTTACCGGCATCCGGGTGAGAAATAATGGCAAAAGTGCGGCGTTTGGCCACCTCTTGCAAATAAGGAGACAACGTCATAGTCAAATCTTCTTAGGTAAGCACGGCAACAGGCCGTGCAAGTTGAATACGAAAAATTGCGGCTATTTTACCCATCAACGGGGGGGAGGCAATCAGTGTTTACACAGGAGCCGCTCCAGTTCGCTTAATGACGCTACAGTCCAGGTCGGCTGAATGCCCGCTGGCTGCTCGCGGTGGTGCGTATTTAGCCAGCAGGTGGATAGCCCGGCGTTAATGCCGCCAAGAATATCGGACTCTGCGGTGTCGCCCACCATCAGTACGCGGGAACGCTCAGGATTGCCCGCCTGCTCCAGCGCATGGTCAAAAATACGGGGATCGGGTTTTGCCACGCCAACCTGCTCAGAAATCACCAGCAGGTCAAAATAGTCGCGCAGCCCCGTCCGCTCAAGGCGGATTTGCTGCAACGCCGTAAAGCCGTTAGTAATAATACCGATTTTTGTTTTATCACGAATCGCATTGAGCAGAGAAACCGCCCCTGGCAACGGCGAGCAAATCTCCGCCATCGCATTGATAAAGGCGTCATTAAGCTGGCCTGGCTCAACCTTCAGGCGTTCAGCCCAGCTCTGAAAACGAGCGTGCTGGAGTTGTAATGAGGTTATCGCACCGTTTTGATAATCCACCCACAGCGGTTTATTTACGGCCTGGTAGTCCTGAAAATCTTCAGCGGTAAAGGTAATGCTATAGTCGAGAAACATCCGCTGTAAGCCGGTAAACGAGTCAAATGTAAACAGCGTTTCGTCGGCATCAAAGAAAATCCAGTCCCACTTCTTCATCATTACACCTTGTCTTACATGCTGATTGGCAATGCCATTATAATGGCGTCTTCATGACCATCGGCCGTCGGATAGTAATTGCGCCGGATCGTCGCCTCGTTAAAGCCCAGGCTTTCGTACAGCGCGATAGCGGCAGCATTTGAGGCGCGTACTTCAAGCCACAGTGTCAAAATGCCACGCTTTTCCAGCTCATCGATCAGGTATTCCAGTAGCTCACGCCCCAGGCCCCGGCGCTGAAAGTCAGGATCGACGGCAATATTGAACAGCGTAGCTTCATCCAGCACGACCTGTGTAATCGCAAAGGCGGCCATTACGTCGTCAACCCTCAACTGAAAATTGAGGTAGCGATCGCCCTGGTTGCTGGCAAATGTTTTTTCACTCCACGGAAAAGCGTGAGCGCGTTTTTCAATCTGAAATGCTGCAGGTAAATCAGTCGATTCGAGGGAAGAAATCGTGTTCATATGCGCAGATTTGTTGCCATAACGCGGCGCGGGCCGCGGGGTTTTCCCGTAATTCATTAAACGCAGGACTCTCGACCTGAGCGCCCTCCAGCAGCAGCGGCTCTTCGGTTCCCAGCCGCCAGCTATTACAGCGACTGCCCTGCGGCAGCATGGCGACGCGGTCAGGCGTCAGTTGTAAAACCTGATCCGGGCTGACGGTTAATGCGCGTAAAATATCGCTCATCAACGGTTCGGTTAGTGCGGGTAATTGTGCAGCAACCATCACCAAACGGACGTGCGCAGGAATTGAAATCGCGATCTCGCCCTGCAGTGCGCCGGGACGACGCAATGACCACTGAGTAATGCCCAGTTGCTGTAACTGCCAGTCTCGTCGGGATGTCATAGCGAAACACTCCTGTCTATCAGGGGCGCAAATATAGCAAATTTGTCGAATCCGTGCCATCAAACAACTATAATCCCCCGCTGTACAATTTAAGGAGCACTCCATGTCTGCTTTTACCCCGGCAAGTGAAGTCTTGCTGCGCCACAGTGATGATTTCGAACAAAGCCGTATTCTGTTTGCCGGTGATTTGCAGGATGACCTGCCTGCCCATTTTGAATGCGCCGCCAGCCGTGCGCACACTCAGCAGCTTCACCACTGGCAGGTGCTTAACCGCCAGATGGGCGACAACGTTCGCTTTAGCCTCGTCGCCCAGACCGATGACGTTGCCGATAGCGATACGCTGATCTACTACTGGCCGAAGAATAAGCCGGAAGCCCAGTTCCAGTTGATGAACATTCTGTCGCTGTTACCGGTGGGCACCGATATTTTTGTTGTTGGTGAGAACCGCAGCGGCGTTCGTAGCGCAGAGCAGATGCTGGCCGAATACGCGCCGCTGAACAAAGTCGACAGCGCGCGTCGCTGTGGTCTGTACCATGGTCGTCTGGAAAAACAGCCGGTCTTTGATGCAGAAAAATACTGGGATGAATACCAGACCGAAAATCTGACCATCAAAACGCTGCCGGGCGTATTCAGCCGTGACGGCCTGGATGTTGGCAGCCAACTGCTGCTCTCCACGCTGACGCCGCACACCAAAGGCAAAGTTTTGGATGTCGGCTGTGGTGCAGGCGTACTCTCCGTCGCCTTAGCCAGCCACTCGCCAAAAGTGCGTTTAACCCTGTGCGATGTTAGTGCCGCCGCCGTTGAAGCCAGCCGCGCAACGCTTGCTGCCAACGGTATTGAAGGAGACGTAATCGCCAGTAACGTCTTTTCTGACTTGACGGGTCGCTTTGATATGATCATCTCCAACCCACCGTTCCACGACGGGATGCAGACCAGCCTCGATGCCGCGCAAACGCTGATTCGCGGCGCAGTGCGCCACCTCAACAGCGGCGGTGAACTGCGTATCGTGGCGAACGCCTTCCTGCCTTATCCGAAGGTACTGGATGAAGTGTTTGGCTTCCACGAAGTTATCGCGCAGACCGGTCGCTTCAAGGTCTATCGCACCATCATGACGCGTCAGGCGAAGAAGTAGAACGGCCATCCCATGCCGGATAAGGTGCCTGCACGGCCATCCCATGCCGGATAAGGTGCCTGCACCGCCATCCGGCAGGGTTTGCTAAATGCGGGGTGGCACTTCGTTTACACGGCCTGCGTTTAGCGCCCATTTTTACATCAATTAAGCGCGTCCTGGGCAATTAACTATTGACGAAAAGTTGAAAACCACTAGAATGCGCCTCCGTGGTAACGATACTTTTTTGAGTGTCGATGGTATGCGAAGGTGGCGGAATTGGTAGACGCGCTAGCTTCAGGTGTTAGTGTCCTTTCGGACGTGGGGGTTCAAGTCCCCCCCCTCGCACCATAATCCACGTTGATATTGCTCGCACTGGGCGAAGGTGGCGGAATTGGTAGACGCGCTAGCTTCAGGTGTTAGTGTCCTTAGGATGTGGGGGTTCGAGTCCCCCCCCTCGCACCAACGAGGCGATATCAAAAAATAAGATGACTGTGCGAAGGTGGCGGAATTGGTAGACGCGCTAGCTTCAGGTGTTAGTGTCCTTAGGATGTGGGGGTTCGAGTCCCCCCCCTCGCACCAATTATCTTATTTCCCTCTTGATTTTCTTCCCTGTTTTGTTCATCCCTGATTCCCGTTCATCATCACCAGAACAATGCCGCCGATCAGCGCCGCACATGAAGGCAACAGGACAAAATGCCGCAAACGCTTGTGGTACAGCATGAGTGAAGTCAACAGTAATCCTAATACAATCATCGCCTTCCATACGTAGACCGACAGGTCGCTAAATGCCATCCCGGCAATCAGTATTCCCGGCAATCAGTATTCCCGGCAGCAGAACACCCCATCCACTGCCCAGCGTACGTTGCAACATGGTACCACCTATGACATTGATAATGATAACCAATATCATATGATAAATTTTCTCATTGGTCAGCTGGGAGGCACTATCAATTATATGAGTTTTACTTAACGATTGATGACATGAATAATTTAAGGTGATAAATTGCTCGCCGGTTAGCTTTTCAACTAAAAACAATAAAAACCTCTGCGAATGATACCCCGTTCGTTATTTGTTTTATTTACCAACACACCTTCGTACATTGCAGATAACTAACAATATTTACCTATGACAGTACAATCCTGGCGAGCTCTGCGCACCAAAAAATACCAACTCTCTTTACGATTATTTCTGCTGCTCAACGCAGTCTCCGCACTGTTTACGCTTTTTTTTCCCCTGTTTGCCGTCAAAGCGTTGTCAGTACCGGCATTGCTGATTCTCGTGATGAGTACATTGTTGCTGGCATGGCATAGGAAATATGTGGATAAAAGAATTAATCTTCCTTTTATTTCAATCGTTTTTGGTTTGCTATGGGCATTACATATTTTCCTGAAATATAACGCTCTGGGTCATAATGATTATTATTTTCTATTAATCGCGCTTCTCAGCGTGCTGTTTATTGGTTCTATCGCTTTTGCCAATAATATCATCGCGTTTACGCTTCACTCATTGCCTTCCGTCGCCGTCTGTTTATGGCTAAATGGCAGCGAGCATGGTTTGCGAATTATCTATTTTATGGCGCTGCCCATGGCCGGGATCGCCATCCAGCATGTGATACAAAAGCGCTACGATGGCTTCGCCCAGCAGCTGATGTATAAACTGCTGGAAGAACGGGAAACCCTGAACGGGCTCAGCATGCTCGACCCGCTAACCGGTTTGTACAATCGCCGGGGGCTGCAACACCGACTCGATACGCTGTTGGCCTTGAGCAACGCGAAGCACTACGTCTTGCTGCTGGATATCGACCATTTCAAAGCCTATAACGATCACTACGGTCATATGATGGGAGATCAGGCGCTGATCCGCGTCTCTGCCGCAATTCGTGACTCCGTGCGCTCCCGGGACGTGGTGGCGCGCTTTGGTGGGGAAGAGTTTATGGTTTTGCTGACCGCGGTCGATCCCCAGCAGGCCCAGGCTGCCGCCGAACGTATTCGCCAGAAGGTGTACGACCTTAAAATTCCTCACATGTTTAACGAGAGCGTGGCAACCAACGTAACCGTGAGTATTGGTATTGCGCCTCTGGTCGAGCAGGATATTGATGCCGCTGTTGCCCGAGCGGATAAAGCCCTTTATGAGGCCAAGAGCCTTGGGCGCAACAGTACGCTGGTCAGCGATGACCTGCGGGTAAACTGCCCTTCTGCCTGAGCTATCTGTGCGGTGTGGCCCGGGATGGCGACAAAGATCTTGCCATCGCTCAATGTCAATTATAGGATTAGCAATCATTATCATTAAGATTAACATCCTTATATCGACATGGCTTATCGTTCCGCACCGATCGTTGAAGATGTCATCTGGCGTAGCCCTCTGCCTGCAAAGATACCCTCGCTGGCTGCTGCCGTACGCGCAACGATAGCCAACACCCGTGAGCACCTGCTGGACTTCATTCGTCTTGACGAAACGCCCGCGCCAGGTGCGATGACGCTACATGAATGGACGCAACCAACGACGCTAAGTTCATTGCTGGCTGTCTATTCGGACCATATTTATCGCAATCAGCCCACGCTGCCACGCGAAAATAAGCCGCTAATTTCTCTCTGGGCGCAGTGGTATATCGGCCTGATGATGCCTCCGCTCATGGTGGCCCTGCTGACGCAAAAAGAGGCCATCGACGTCTCTCCTGAACACATGCACGTAGAATTCCACGAAACAGGCCGTGCTGCCTGCTTCTGGATCGACGTGCATCAGGATCACCAGGTCACGGCCCAGTCTCCTCAGCAACGCATGGAAACGCTGATTCTCTCGGCGCTGACGCCGGTTGTGCAGGCGCTGGAAGCGACAGGCGAGATCAATGCGAAGCTTATCTGGAGCAACACCGGATATTTAATTCACTGGTATTTAACGGAAATGAAGCCGTTATTAGGTGAAGAACTGCTGACCACACTGCGCCAGACCTGTTTTTTTGAGAAGCAACTCTCCTGCGGTCAGGATAATCCCCTGTGGCGTACCGTTGTTCCGCGCGAGGGACTGTTAGTACGCAGAACCTGCTGCCAGCGCTATCGCCTGCCCGATGTCCAGCAATGCGGTGACTGCACGCTGAAGTAAGCGAGGAGCCGTAGCCCCTCGCCCGTAAGTTATGCAACCTGCTGATTTTCCTCTTCTATACGCTGTGCTTCTTCTTTTTCCTGCGCTAATAGCTGTTTTTCGTAAACCTTAAAGAATGGGAAGTAGATGACGGCAGACACCAGTGCCAGCAGGACAACCAGAATGGCCGCACGATAATCCCAGCCTAACGCCCATGCCGCGCCAACCGGTGCCGGGGCCGTCCAGGGAACCACTGAAATCACCCGCCCAATTAAATCCAGCTTCATCGCCGCCCAGGCCAGCACTGCGTTCACCATCGGGGCCAGCAGGAAGGGAATAAAGAACACTGGGTTCATGACAATCGGCGTACCGAAAATCACCGGTTCGTTAATATTAAAAATGCTCGGGACAACGCTCAAACGCCCGATCGATCGCAGATGGGCCGAACGGCTACGCAGATAGCAAATCACCAGCCCCATCGTCGCGCCGGAACCTCCAACCACAATAAAGAACGTCCAGAACGCTTCCATAAAGATATGCGGTAAAGGCGCGCCCTGCGCCAGCGCCGACTGGTTCATCCCGAGATTGGTGAGCCAGAACATTTGCAGCATTCCCGACACAATTGCCGCGCCATGTATACCCGCAAACCACAGCAGATGGCCGATCAGCACCGCCAGCAGTATCGCTGGCAGAGAATCCGCTGCAGACACCAGTGGTTTAAAGATGGCCATGATGGCCTGCGGGATCAGCATGTCAAACTGCGACTGAATCACCAGACTCAGCGGGTACAGCGTCAGCACCACCACCAGCACAGGGATCAGCAGATCGAAGGAGTTTTTGATCATCGGCGGCACCTGATCGGGTAAACGAATGCCGATGTTGTGCGCCTTCAGGAAGCGCATCATTTCAACGCAGTAAATAGCCACCAGGATGGCAGTGAAAATCCCCGTACCGCCAAGGCTATCAACCGGCATAGTGCCTTTGGTTTTCGGTGCAGCAATCAGCAAAAAAGCCATGATCGATAGCATCGCGCACATGAAGGGATCTAGCTGATGTGACTTCACATAGTGCTTGCCCAGGTTATAAGCGATAGCCGCACATATGTAGACTGACATGATCCCCATCGTCATATCAAACGGTGTGAGGATTTGGCCTTCAAACTGTTTCGCCATATCCAGCCACGCACGTGCAAACCCCCAGGTGGTATCCGGAGAAAAAGGTGGATAGGCGAAAACCAGCAGAAACGAGCCTACGATCATAAAGGGCATCGCCGAAATAAACCCATCACGGATAGCCATCACATGACGTTGTGAAGAGATGCGCCCGGCAACAGGGCTGACGTAATTTTCAACGAAGCGGAAAATCACATTAAACACAGCATTATTAGTAGACATAGCCGTTCTCCCGTTGTGCAAAACCCTGCAACCGTGCTGGTGTCAACACCACCACGTAAAGCCCATTACTACTTTTCGCAACCGTGCCGGGAGGAACGCCAGCGCTACTGCATTTTGAGTTCAGTTTCATAGATGGCTCTTATTATGTAATACAGAGGAAGTGACAACTTCAGTATTAATCGCCATTTGAGCATTCTGCAACCGGTTACTGTAACCGGTTTCTTTGATTGTGAAGACGATCGAAAAACTGCCAATGTTGCCATGTTGTTACATTAAAATATTTACAGCGAGCTTGCCCCTATGACAAATTACGCCATGCGGTTTTCTGCTGGATGGAGCTGCCTGTAGGCGATTTGGAGAGAAGAATGAGTTTGCAATCAGTACGCCAATTTTTAGCGCAATATGCACCAGATATTGAGATTATCGAATTAGATCAGAGCACAGCTACCGTCAATCTGGCAGCGAAAGCCCATAACGTCGAACCAGGCCAGATCGCGAAAACGCTTTCGCTGAAGGTCAAGAACGACATTATTCTGGTCGTCGCCAAAGGTGATGCCCGACTGGATAACAAAAAGCTAAAGAGCACTTTCGGTGCCAAAGCCCGTATGTTGAGTAGCGATGAAGTAGTGAACGCGACGGGCCATCCCGTTGGCGGTGTTTGCCCTTTCGGACTGGAAACGCCGATTTCGGTATACTGCGACGTTTCGTTGAAGCATTACGCTGAAGTGCTTCCCGCCGCAGGCGCCATCCACAGCGCCGTTCGTATCACGCCAGAAAGGATGGCTGAGCTGACTTCCGCCACCTGGGTGGATGTGTGTCAGGGATGATTCACGTTCCGTGCCGATAACGAAACCCGGCACGAAACGATCTAACATTACCCGCTAAGAAGCCGCCTGTAGAAAAGGTGCAGGTTCACCTGCACGCAGGTACAGCAGGATATCTGCAGCATCCAGCAGTCCGGCATCTGAGCTCACGCCCAGCTTGGACATCACATTAAATTTATGTGCCCGAATGGTTTTAATATTCCGCTCTAACTGAGCAGCGATCTGCGGCATTGAATAGCCATTCGACATAAAGCGCAGTATTTCTCGTTCTGTTGGACTGAGCATACGGCTTTGATTGATATACCAATGGTTTTTAGAACCTTCGGTTCCCCGGTTGGGACCGTTCAATACTGTATATAACGCGTCCTGCAGTACCGTTAACGAAGAAGATTTGCTCACAACGCCATCTAACGGCAACGGCGACAAAGAGCCGATTAATCGCGCTTCAGCGTCATCATCAGCAATCACCACCCGGCGAATACGCGGAAAATTTACCGCTAATTCCGTCAGATAAGCTAACCCGGCCCTGCGATCGGTTCTGATTGCAGAGAGGGAGAAAATAACCGCCGAAAACGACGTTTTTAACATCACCTGACTAAATGCAGGCTGGCTCGAAAAGATATGAAGTTCGTATTGGTTATCCGGCATGGTATTAAACAGGCTCTTAATACCGACGCTACTCATCGCGCACTTCTCTACCAGCGCAACGTTTCTTTTGATGCTTCGGCTTTCCATTCCGTGGTTTCTCCATAAACTGAAGGTAAATTCAATTCTCGCGATCCTTGAGAACTGTTTATCCAGGCGTACATTTCTGCATTGCTATGTATCGACAAGCGACGCATAGCGCTGTTCTTTTGGGCGCTGATCGTTTTATTGCTTTTCTTCAGCAATGTCGCAATCTGATTAATTCCCCAACCTTTTCCCAAGAGTCTCAGCACTTTCCTCTCCGAGAGGGTAAGTACAATTGAGCGGGCGCTATGGTCTGCTAATTCTGGCATCAGGGGCGGAGAGAGCAGAGACTTGCTAATTCTCTCGGCACGGCTATTTCCTGCGTGAATAACATTCACCAAACTTTCAATCGTCTCGGCATCAGATAACAGCGAACTGACAGGGCACATCAGCAATTCAATGGCCAGCGGATAAAAAACACGAGAAACGAGAAATATCCAATGAATATCGCGGTATTGAGATAATAAAGAATAATACTGTTCGCAGACTGAACGTGGATGATTACAGTCTCCGGATAAGTCAGCAATCACCAAATCGGCACAACGCAGCTGCAGCAACGTCAATTCTTCGACGGAGCGGCAGTAGGTAAGTTCATAATCAGCGAACTGCCCCTGCATTACACTTTTAAGTCCGGTTTGTACGATCGGTAATTTACTAATAATAATTGCGTTTTTGCAGCGTCCTGGCAACATATCTCCTCCACACTCACCAGTCCGTATTCGCACTTATTAAAAATCCCCTGATAAATTAAAAGTATTAATTAACAGGAAACCCTAAACAATAGACGAGGTGAATTGTTTATCCTTGGCTTTTATTTATAAACAAAGTTATACCGCTACAATCCCAGTAGCATCAAACTATTGAACCATCATGCCAATAATTACTCATGAATACACTCTTTGTACAATTAAAAGAACTACAATAGATCGTTAGCGTTGCTTACGTATTTTCCATCCTGATAAATAACATTACATTTTCATAAGTGCTGTCTTTATTGATAAGCAAGTGAGGTGTGCAAACGCATCAGACGTACGATCTGCATCTTTTTTCGACGCAAAGATTGATCTTAGCCAGAGCCAACAGGATCATGCTTCATGATAAAAAGAAGACATCCGCCACGCAAAGAGATCCTTTTCAGTCAGAGCGAGTCATGCAAACAGAGCAGTCGTCACAGCGAACGGTTACACGGTTATGTATTCAATGCGGTCTTTTTTTACTTCAGCATGGGGCAGAAAGTGCGCTGGTTGACGAGCTATCCACCCGCCTCGGGCTGGCGCTTGGCATGGATAGCGTAGAAAGCGCTATCTCCTCTAACGCCATCGTCCTGACCACCATTAAAGACGGGCAGTGCCTGACTTCAACGCGAAAAAATCAGGATCGCGGAATTAACATGCACGTCGTGACGGAGGTGCAGCACATCGTTATTCTGGCGGAACACAAACTGCTGGATGTTAAAGGCGTTGAGAAACGCTTTAGCCAGATTAAGCCGCTGCGCTATCCAAGATGGTTGGTCGCCTTTATGGTCGGCTTGTCCTGCGCCTGCTTTTGTAAACTCAATAATGGCGGATGGGATGGCGCGGTGATCACCTTTTTCGCCAGTATGGTGGCAATGTATATTCGCCAGATTCTGGCGTCCCGGCATTTGCACCCGCAAATCAACTTCTGCATTACTGCGTTTGTGGCAACCTCGATTTCTGGTCTGCTGCTGACCTTGCCGACGTTTAACCACACTCCAACCATCGCCATGGCCGCCAGCGTGCTGCTGCTGGTTCCGGGTTTTCCGTTGATCAACTCCGTCGCGGATATGTTTAAGGGACACATTAATACAGGGCTCGCTCGCTGGGCTATTGCCAGTCTGCTGACGCTGGCGACCTGCATTGGCGTAGTCATGTCGATGACCTTATGGGGGCTTCGCGGATGGGCGTGATCGATTTCATTTTGGCGCTAATGCAGGACATGATCCTGTCGGCGATTCCGGCGCTTGGTTTTGCCATGGTATTTAACGTACCACATCGGGCGCTCCCCTGGTGCGCGTTACTCGGCGCACTCGGCCACGGTTCACGAATGGTGATGATGAGCGCTGGATTTAATATCGAATGGTCAACTTTTATGGCGTCGCTACTGGTGGGCTGCATTGGGATCCAGTGGTCACGCTGGTATCTGGCGCATCCGAAAGTCTTCACCGTTGCGGCAGTAATCCCCATGTTCCCTGGGATCTCGGCCTATACCGCCATGATCTCGGCGGTAAAAATCGGCCATTTTGGTTACAGCGAAGCGCTGATGATCACGCTGTTGACCAATTTCCTGAAAGCCTCATCGATTGTCGGAGCGCTCTCTATCGGGCTATCCGTACCGGGATTATGGCTGTATCGCAAACGCCCGCGTGTTTAGCGGCACGCTTTGTTAGCTCCTCGCAGAGAGGGGAATCGCCCCCCTCATCTGCTGCTCTCCTTCTTCTCTGTGTTACTATAAAAGCAGTCCCCTTCTCGGTTGTTGTTCAGTATTGAGAAACATTATGCCCAGCAAAATTTTGACGCCGGACGTCACTAGCATTGACGCCTTACTACACGATCACCACACGGTGCTGGCCAGGTCTGCGGGCGGCGCCGTAGCCGTATTCGCCAATAACGCGCCAGCATTTTACGCGGTGACGCCTGCACGACTGGCCGAGTTGTTAGCGCTTGAAGAGAAGCTGTCACGCCCGGGAAGCGATGTGACGCTGGATGCACAATTTTATGAAGAGCCGCAAACCGCTCCTGTTGTCGTGCCAATGGGGAAATTTGCGATGTACGCTGACTGGCAGCCCGATGCCGACTTTCAGCGCCAGGCCGCCCTGTGGGGCGTGGCGTTAAGAGAACCGGTCACCGCCGAGGAACTGGCCTCATTTGTCGCCTACTGGCAGGCCGAAGGCAAAGTCTTTCACCATATTCAGTGGCAGCAAAAACTGGCACGCAGCATCCAGATTGGCCGGGCCAGCAATGGCGGAATGCCGAAGCGCGATGTGAACAGTGTCAGCGAGCCTGACAACCATATTCCACCGGGTTTTAGAGGATAACGATGAAAAACGTTGGCGACCTGATGAAACGTCTGCAAAAAATGATGCCGGCTAATGTCGAGCCAGCCTTTAAAACGGGCGAGGAGCTGCTGGCATGGCAAAAAGAGCAAGGTGAAATTCGCGCCGCAGCGCTGGCCCGTGAAAACCGAGCCATGAAAATGCAGCGCACATTCAACCGTTCCGGTATTCGTCCACTGCATCAGAACTGTTCGTTCGATAACTATCGGGTGGAATGCGAAGGTCAGATGAACGCCCTGAGCAAAGCTCGCCAGTACGTTGAAGAGTTTGACGGCAACATCGCCAGCTTTATTTTCTCTGGCAAGCCCGGCACCGGCAAAAACCATCTGGCCGCCGCTATCTGCAACGAGCTGCTGCTGCGCGGCAAGTCGGTGCTGATTATCACCGTCGCGGACATTATGTCAGCCATGAAAGATACCTTCAGCAACCGTGAAACCAGCGAAGAACAGCTACTCAACGATCTCAGCAATGTCGATTTGCTGGTGATCGACGAAATCGGCGTGCAGACCGAATCCCGCTATGAAAAGGTGATCATCAACCAGATCGTCGATCGCCGCTCGTCTTCAAAACGCCCGACCGGTATGTTGACCAACAGCAATATGGATGAAATGAACAAACTGCTGGGCGAGCGGGTTATGGATCGTATGCGCCTTGGCAACAGCCTGTGGGTGATTTTTAACTGGGAAAGCTACCGTAGTCGGGTAACCGGTAAAGAGTATTAACGTATTAGGACCACTCCTAAGACTGCCGGCGCTATACTGCGCTGAAAAGGCATAACACGAGTTGCATATAATGATGAAAACAACCAAACGTCTGCTGTGCTGTGCGCTTGCCGCCAGCACGCTCATCTCGACCAGCGTTTTCGCCGCCTCCTGGCAGGATTCGCTCTCCAGCGCGGCCAGCGAACTGAGCAAACAAAGCTCCGGCTCGCAGGGCGGCTCGTCGCTCTCTTCCCTGACCAGTCTACTGAATGGCAGCAATCAGTCGCTGACCTCCAGCAGCATGAATAACGCCGCCGGGATCCTGGAATATTGCGCGAAACAGAAACTGGCCTCGGTCACCGACACGCAGAACGTCAAAAACCAGGTGCTGGATAAACTAGGCCTCAGTGCTCCGGAGCAGAAACAAGACACCAACTATATGGACGGCATTCAGGGGCTGCTCAACGCCAAAGATGGTCAACAACTGGACCTGAACACAATTGGCAACAGCTCGCTGGCGAAGCAGGTAAAAACCAAGGCCTGCGATCTGGTGTTAAAACAGGGTATGAACTTCATTTCCTGACGCACGACATGCCGCGTATACCCTGCGCGGCATCAACCTGCTCCCCATAAAATTCACACGTCAAATAATCAGTAAATCCCCCGCAAAAAACACGCATATCTAAACCAATTCTGAATAACAACGTAATTTAATGTCACTACAATTGCAGCAATGCAACATCGCTATTACATTGTGCTTTGCCAAAATCATTAGCCTGCCTGGCGTTTGCCCGGTTTACTGAGGATCGATCGTTGTCAGAACTCATCTCCATTACTCTGTTTCTCGCTTCAGTGCTGATTTACGCCTGGAAAGCGGGTCGCAACACCTGGTGGTTTGCTGCCACGTTAACGGTGCTGGGGATTTTTATTGTCTTGAATATCACGCTGTATGCCAGTGACTATTTCACCGGCGACGGTATCAATGACGCGGTTCTGTACACGCTGACCAATAGCCTGACCGGCGCGGGAATTGGAAAATATATCTTACCTGGCGTCGGGATTGCGCTGGCCCTGACGACCGTTTTTGTCGCTCTCGGCTGGATTCTGCGCCGCCGTCGCCATCATCCGCATCATGTGGGTTACAGTCTGCTGGCCCTGCTGCTGGCGCTGGCCTCCGTAGACGCCAGCCCGGCGTTTCACCAGATAACCGAACTGGTAAAGTCGCAGTCGCGCGATGGCGATCCGGATTTCCCAACCTATTATAAAGAGCCGTCAAAAACGATTCCCAACCCGAAGCTGAATCTGGTTTATATCTATGGCGAAAGCCTCGAGCGCACCTATTTTAACAACGACGCGTTCCCGGATCTGACCCCGGAACTCGGTGCGTTGAAAAACGAAGGTCTGGATTTCAGCAATACCATGCAACTTCCGGGTACCGATTACACAATCGCTGGCATGGTCGCCTCCCAGTGCGGTATTCCGCTGTTTGCGCCGTTTGAAGGCAACGCCTCGGCGTCGGTCTCCAGCTTCTTCCCCAACAATATCTGTCTGGGCGATATCCTGAAAAACTCCGGCTATCAAAACTACTTTGTGCAGGGAGCCAACCTGCGCTTTGCCGGCAAAGACGTGTTCCTGAAATCTCACGGTTTTGATCATCTCTACGGTGCGGAAGAGTTAAAAAGCGTGGTTGCGGACCCGGCCTATCGCAACGACTGGGGCTTCTACGACGATACCGTGCTGGATGAAGCATGGAAAAAATTCGAAGAGCTTTCGCGTTCGGGCCAGCGCTTTTCACTGTTTACGCTGACTGTGGATACCCATCATCCAGATGGATTTATCTCACGTAGCTGCAACCGTAAACGTTATGACATCGACGGGAAGGCCAACCAATCCTTCAGCGCGGTCAGCTGCAGCCAGGAAAACATTGCCGAATTTATCAATAAGATCAAAGCCTCACCGTGGTTCAAAGATACCGTTATCGTGGTTTCTTCCGATCATCTGGCGATGAACAACACCGCATGGAAGTATCTGAACAAGCAGGATCGCAACAACCTGTTCTTCGTGCTGCGCGGCGACCAGCCACAGCAGGACACGCTGGCGGTGAAGCGTAACACGATGGATAACGGGGCAACGGTACTGGATATTCTCGGTGGCGATAACTTTATCGGTCTTGGCCGCAGCAGTTTGTCGAGCGAATCCGCGTCTGAAGTGTTCCTGAACATCAAAGAAAAAATGCTGGCGTGGAAGCCCGATATCATCCGCCTGTGGAATTTCCCGAAAGAGATGAAAGAGTTCACCGTCGACCAGGACAAAAACATGATCTCTTTCTCCGGCAGCCATTTCCGCCTGCCGTTGTTGCTGCGCGTATCGGACAAACGCGTCGAGCCGCTGCCGGAAAGCGAATACTCGGCCCCGCTGCGCTTCCAACTGGCAGATTTCGCGCCGCGAGATAACTTTGTCTGGGTTGATCGCTGCTACAAAATGGCGCAGCTATGGGCCCCGGAGTTGGCGCTCTCCACCGACTGGTGCGTATCGCAAGGCCAGTTAGGCGGACAGCAAATCGTGCAGCACGTCGACAAAGCCAAATGGAAAAGTAAAACCGTGTTTAAAGACACGGTGATCGACATGGAGCGCTACAAAGGTAACGTTGATACGCTGAAAATTGTCGATAACGACATTCGCTACAAAGCCGACAGCTTCGTCTTCAACGTGGCGGGCGCGCCGGAAGAGGTTAAACAGTTTAGCGGCATATCACGCCCCGAATCCTGGGGGCGCTGGTCCAATGCGCAGCTCAGCAAAGAGGTGACCATCGAGTACAAGGCCCCGCTGCCGAAGAAATTCGATCTGGTCATTACAGCGAAAGCCTTCGGCGACAACGCCAATCGCCCTATTCCCGTACGCGTTGGCCACGAGGAACAGACGCTGGTGTTAGGCCATGATGTCACTACCACTACCTTGCATTTTGATAACCCGGCGGATGCCGATACGCTGGTGATTGTCCCGCCCGATCCGGTCGCCACCAACGAGGGCAATATTCTCGGCCACTCGCCGCGTAAGCTGGGGATCGGGATGGTTGAAATCAAAGTGGTCGCTCAGGGCTCGTAACATGAAATGGCTGATGGCGCTTCGCTTATCAGCCTTACAGCTAGCCGCATTTATTGTCTGAAAAAAAACAGCGCCCAACACCACACCGGGCGCTGCATGGCAACCTTATTCCAGACTTTTCACTGCCTGGCGCATACCCTGCACCAGAATCATTTCCAGGTTTGCCGTCACCTGCCCGGCAAGCCCGGGCAGCAACGTCAAATCTTCACCCCAGTGCGCCGCATCGCCGAGCACAGTATCCACCAGTTCACGCAGCGTTAAATCTTTGCCAACTCGCGGCCACAGACTGGCATACAGGCTAACCCACTGCTCATCATCCTGTATCGGATAGCGTTCTCCCTCCCGCTCAGCGCGATAAAACGCCAGCAGCGCCGCGAGGGCGAACGTTAACCGCACGGGCCAGCGCCCATTTTGCTGGCCCGCCAGCAGTTGCGGCAAAATTCGGGTACGGAATTTGGTCATCCCGTTAAGCGCAATGGAAAGCAACTGGTGACGAATGTAGGGGTTTTGAAAACGCCCGCTCACCGCGTCGGCAAATTCACGCAGTTCATCCGCCGGGAGACCCAATACCGGTATAATTTCCTCGCTAATCGCCCGCTCGATAAAGTGACGGACATCGGCATCCTGCATCGCTTCGCCGACGGTCTCCAGACCACACAGCCAGGCCACCGGCACCAACGACGTATGCGCGCCATTGAGAATGGCGACCTTACGCTCTTTGTACGGTTTAATATCGCTCACTACCCGAATGTTCAGCGGACACTGCGCCAGCTTCAGTTCCTCCGCCAGCCACTGCGGCCCCTGAATCACAAACAGGTAAAAATGCTCCGCGGTATCGAGAAACGCATCGTGATAGCCAAGCGTAGCTTCCAGCGCGGCGGCTTCTTCTCGCGGGTAGCCGGTGACAATGCGGTCGACCAGCGTGGAACAGAAGGTGTTTGCCGTCGCCACCCAGTCGGCAAACGCCGGGGGAAGCTGCCACTCCTGCGCATACTGCAGTACCAGCGTTTTGAGCGCCTCGCCGTTATAGTCGATAAGCTCGCACGGGATAATGACCCACCCCTTATCCACCGCGCCCTCAAAATGATTAAAACGCTCCAGCAGCAGACGCGTCAGTTTAGCCGGAAAGCTTACCGGCGGCGCATCATCGACCCGGTCTGCCGCGTGATAGCTAATTCCGGCTTCGGTGGTATTTGAAAACACAAAGCGAATATCCGCATTGTGGGCCAGCGCCAGATACGCCGCGAAGTCCTGATACGGATTGATTTCGTTATTCACCGAACGGATAAGCCGCGCCTCGCTCACCGCTTCGCCCTGCGAGTTTAGACCGCGAATAAGCGTGGTATACAGCCCGTCCTGGGTATTCAGCGACGGTGGAAAATCGCTATTGATCGGGCGAACGATGGTCACGCCAGCGTTCAGAAAGGTTTGCTCGTTGAGGATATCCAGTTGCCAGTCGACAAACGCCCGCAGGAAATTCCCTTCACCAAACTGGATCACGCGCGTTGGGTAGCTGGCACCCGGAAAATCACGTCGATTCAATGTCTTCATCACATTTACCCTCTCAGAACGTGATCACGCCTTTAATCAGTTCACGGTTGTTAATCACATCCCGTTCGTAGATTTCCGCCAGTGTGGCAAATGCGTAACGGTGCGTGAGCATCATGTCGGCGGTCAGTTTGCCTTCCGACATCAGGCGGCCCACTTTGGCGAAATCTTCCGGTGTGGCGTTGCGACTGCCCATCATGGTGGTCTCTTTCTTGTGGAACTCCGGATCGGAGAACTGCAAATCGCCTTTGAATAGCCCAACGAAAACAATGCTGCCGCCATGGCGAATCAAATTCACCGTGTTGTTCATCGCATGCTGATTGCCCGTGGCATCAATGACCTTTTGCGCCAGCGAACCACCAAACTGGTTACGCAACTGCGCATCAAAATCTTCAGCAGACGGATCGATAACCGGGAGCCCCAACCGGGAAACCACATGCTCCCGGCGAGCCGGACTGGTATCGGCGACCACCACCTGTGCGCCATCGGCTTTGGCAATCGCCGCCGCGCCCAGACCAATCGGACCGGCACCGACCACCAGCACCTGCTCACCCGGAGCCACTGCCGCCCGGCGTACCGCATGCGCGCTAATGGCATAAGGCTCAATCAGCGCCGCCGCCTGCGGATCAATTCCCTGCGCATCCAACAGGTTGGTGACCGGTACGGACAGGTATTCGCTGAAGCCGCCATCCTGATGCACGCCAATCACCGAAATCTTCTCGCAGCAGTTAGTGCGCCCGCTCAGACAGGCCGGACACTGCTGGCAGGCCACGTAAGGAATAACCGCCACCTGCTGACCATTTTTCAAATTCTGTATATTTTTGCCCAGCCCGACAATTTCCCCACATATTTCATGACCCAGCACACGTGGATAGCTGAAAAATGGCTGATTGCCGCCCCAGGCATGAATATCGGTACCGCAAATCCCGACTGATTTAATTTTTATTAATGCTTCACCCTCACCCGGAATAGGTATTTCACGCTCTTTCCAGACTAATTTTTTAGGTTCCTGGCAAATCAACGTATTCATCGTAGACATGATTCTGCTCTCCTGTTTTTTTGTTGCCTCAGATATCAACGAAAATAAAAAAGCCGGAGAAAGCAGAAACACAATCTGTGAATCCCAGCGCATAAAAATGTTTTAAATCGGGTTTTAATACGCAAAAAGGAGAAGCCATGAGCCGTTCACAGAACTTACGCCACAATGTGATTAACCAGATAATCGATGATATGGCGCGTGGTCATATCCCTTCCCCCCTCCCGTCGCAAAGCGCGCTGGCGGAGATGTACAACATCAGCCGCACCACCGTGCGCCATATGCTGAGCCACTTAGGCGAGTGCGGCGTGCTGACCCAGGTCGGCAGCCACTATGTCATCGTACGTAAACCCGACCATGACGACGGTTTTGCCTGTACCACCGCCTCCATGACTGAGCAAAACCGGATTTTTGAGCAGGCTTTTTTCACCATGATCAACCAGCGTCAGCTACGCGCAGGGGAGAGTTTCTCCGAACTACAGCTTGCCAGAGCTGCAGGGGTCAGCCCGGTGGTGGTGAGAGAATATCTTTTAAAATTCGAACGTTACAATCTGATCAAAAACGAAAAACGCGGCCATTGGAGCATGAAGCAGTTCGATCAGGCCTATGCGGAACAGCTGTTTGAACTCAGAGAGATGCTGGAAACCCATTCCCTGCAGCATTTTCTCAATCTGCCCGACGATGACCCGCGCTGGCTGCAGGCTAAAACACTGCTGGAGCGTCACCGGGTCCTGCGCGACAGCATCGGCAGCAGCTTTCGTATGTTCTCGCAGTTAGACCGTGAGTTTCATGCTTTACTGCTCTCCGCAGCAGATAATATATTTTTTAATCAATCACTTGAAATCATCTCCGTGATTTTCCACTTTCATTATCAGTGGGATGAAAGCGACCTCAAGCAGCGCAATATCATTGCCATTGATGAGCATATGACCATCCTCAGCGCACTGATTTGCCGCAGCGACCTGGATGCCACCCTGGCGCTCTGTAACCATTTGAATTCAGCCAAACAATCGATGATTCGCTCCATCAACCAAAGCCATAGCGCCGCTCATTAAGTACCGATAAAAAACAGCAAACCATTACCGGGAGCACGATTTTATAAAAATAAAAACGCCGGAAAAATACCGCTTGCCTATGCTCACGCTAAGTCGACTGCATTAAAAACTTTTGTGAGCGGTGATGAGCAAATTGATTCATCACTGGTATTTTTTCAATACTGCACAGCCCGGCTGTGTGAAAATAAATTATTGAGGTTCAGGAGTCCGGCGTGGAAAAAAATAATATTACCCTCGACCCGAGTTCTTCGTTTGGCACGTCGTCATCTGCGGATATTAACGTTCCGCCTGAGGGCATGGTGCAACGCAGTAGCCGAATAAAACGTATTCAGACCACAGCAATGATTTTATTATTTTTTGCTGCGGTGATTAATTATCTCGACCGCAGTTCACTGTCGGTCGCCAACTTAACGATTCGTGAAGAACTGGGGCTGAGCGCCACGCAAATCGGCGTACTGCTGTCAGTGTTTTCTCTCGCTTACGGTATTGCACAGCTGCCCTGCGGCCCGCTGCTGGATCGCAAAGGTCCGCGCATTATGCTGGGGCTGGGGATGTTCTTCTGGTCGCTGTTTCAGGCGATGTCTGGCATGGTTCACAGCTTCACTCAGTTTGTTCTCGTGCGTATCGGGATGGGGATCGGCGAAGCGCCCATGAACCCGTGCGGCGTAAAGGTCATCAACGACTGGTTTAACATCAAAGAGCGCGGTCGCCCAATGGGGTTATTCAACGCCGCTTCCACCATCGGTGTTGCCATTAGCCCGCCGATTCTGGCTGCCATGATGCTGGTGATGGGCTGGCGTTGGATGTTTATTACCATCGGCGTGCTGGGTATTTTCCTCGCCATCGGCTGGTACATGTTGTATCGCAACCGCGAGCAGATTGCGCTGAGCGCTACTGAACAAGCGTATCTGAACGCCGGTAGCGTCAATGCCCGCCGCGATCCGCTGAGCTTTGCCGAATGGCGCAGCCTGTTCCGCAACCGCACTATGTGGGGCATGATGCTGGGCTTTAGCGGCATCAACTACACCGCGTGGTTATATCTGGCGTGGCTGCCAGGCTACCTGCAAACCTCCTACAACCTGGATTTAAAAAGCACCGGATTAATGGCGGCGATCCCATTCCTGTTTGGCGCAGCCGGCATGTTAATTAACGGTTTTGTTACCGACTGGCTGGTGAAAGGCGGTATGGCACCGATTAAGAGCCGTAAGATTTGTATTATCGCCGGGATGTTCTGTTCTGCGGCCTTCACTTTCATCGTGCCGCAGGCCACAACGTCGATGGCCGCCGTATTACTGATCGGTATGGCGCTGTTCTGTATCCACTTCGCCGGCACCTCGTGCTGGGGTCTGATCCACGTAGCCGTCGCCTCACGCATGACCGCCTCCGTGGGCAGTATCCAGAACTTTGCCAGCTTTATCTGCGCGTCGTTTGCACCAATCGTCACCGGATTTATTGTTGATACCACCAACTCTTTCCGTCTGGCGCTAATCATCTGTGGCTGCGTCACCATGGTGGGAGCCCTCGCCTACATCTTCCTGGTGCGCCAACCCATCAGCGATCCGCGTAAAGATTAATCCTCATGATGCCCGATAACACCGCGCTTATCGGGCATGTTATGCTCGACAAATGAACATCACCTTACGCTCCACCACTCTGGCAGAAACTGCCGCTCTTCCCGCCATCGAACGATCTGCGGGGCAACGTTTTTTACTCATCCCCGAACTGGCGTGGATTGCTGACGACCAGATTATATCGGTTGACCAGCATCGGGCATTTGCCGCTGCTGGCATGAGCTGGCTGGCGCAGGTCGACGAGCATCCGGTCGGTTTTTTAGTTGCCGAAACACTGGGGTCATCGCTGTTTATTGCTGAACTTTCACTGCATCTGGAGTGGCAGGGAAAAGGTATTGGTCGCAGATTGATTGGCTATGTTGCCGAACAGGCGCGCGAGAAAGGTTATACATCGCTCACGCTGACCACCTTCCGTGATGTGCCGTGGAATGCGCCATTGTACGCACGATTGGGGTTTGAAATGCTGGCTGACGAGACGCTTCCTGCACTGCTGCGCCAGAAAAGAGAAGACGAAGCGGCGCACGGGCAGACGTACGAACTACGCTGCGCCATGCGCCTGATGCTGCGTTAATTGCCCGCGGGCGACTACGCCTTATCGGGCATTACCAACTTAGAACGTTTCCCAGTTATCCCCGGCATCCGTTACCGCAGCTTTTCGCGGCTGGACCGTTGAAACCGGTTTAGCGGCAGCAACGTCACGCGCGCGCTGTTGGTCATGCTGAATACGGAACACGGCAACGGCCTGGGTCAGGCGGCTGGCCTGCTCTTCCAGCGCCGCAGCGGCGGCGGCGGATTCTTCCACCAGCGAGGCGTTCTGCTGCGTCACACGATCCATCTCAGCAACGGCCAGACCGACCTGGTCGATACCGCGGCTCTGTTCATCAGAAGCAGAGGCGATTTCACCCATGATATCGGTCACGCGGGTTACCGCATTGACGATCTCATCCATGGTTTCACCAGCGCTTTCTACCAGCGTTGAACCCACATCCACACGGCTGACCGAGTCTTCAATCAGGCTCTTGATCTCGCGCGCGGCCTGCGCACTACGCTGGGCCAGGTTACGAACTTCACCCGCAACCACCGCAAAACCACGGCCCTGCTCGCCCGCACGCGCAGCTTCTACCGCGGCGTTGAGCGCCAGAATGTTGGTCTGGAAGGCAATGCCGTCGATGACGCTGATAATGTCGGCGATTTTCTGCGAACTGGAAGCGATGTCGCGCATGGTTTGCACCACGTTATCCACCACTTTGCCGCCTTTTTGCGCGGTTTCAGAAGCGCTTAGGGCCAGATGGCTGGCCTGACGCGCGTTTTCGGCGTTCTGCTTCACGGTCGCCGTCAGCTGTTCCATGCTGGCTGCGGTTTCTTCCAGAGATGCAGCCTGCTGCTCGGTACGCGAGGAGAGATCGTTGTTGCCCATCGCAATCTCGCTGGCCCCGCTGTAAATCGCGTTGGCACCGTTACGCACATCACCCACGGTGTTCATCAGCTCACCCTGCATGTGACGCAGACTTTCCGCCAGTTGGCCAATCTCGTTGGAACCTTCCACCTCAATACGCTTCACCAGGTCGCCGCTGGCGATATGACGAATGCTGTCGATCAGACGGTTCATTGGGGAGATAAGAGTCAGTTTGATGCCGAACCAGACCGCAATAATTGCCGCCAGTACGGTAATCAGTACACAGACCAATACCCACATCGCCTGGCTGTAAGAGCTGTTGTTATCTGCCACTGCTATGTCATACAGGCGATCATTCTGCTGCATGTAGTTGATGTATGTCTTCTCAAAACCATCCTGATAGCTTTGCGTGGGTTGATCAAAGAACGCATTGATCTTCCCGTCACCCAGTAACTGGATCAGCTCCGCCAGCGCGCCGTGATAGATGTCATAGGTGCGGTTGATCTCCTGGAACGCGGCTTCACTTTGACGCGGATCGCGCGGGAGCGACTCGTAAATCGCCCAGTTTTTTTCCGTCAGTTTCAGCGCTGTGCTGGCTACCTGCATCAGCTCAGCAACGGTCGCACCGCTGCCGATATTGCTCTGATCCATCATGTAGCGAATACCCGCCCGGTTCAGGGTATTACGCGTTTGCAGCAGCTCAACCCAGGTGGCGTTAAGCGCAGACTGTTGCTGGCGAATGGTTTGCAGAACGGTAAAGTTCTCTTTGTCATTCTTAAGTGAGTTAAAAAACAAGCCGCCCGAGGCGAGCTGTAAAAGGCCAAATAGCGCCAATACCAGCAGTAAGCTGGTAACAATCTTCATTCGTTTTAACATGTTTTCTCTTTCCGCTAGACAGATACTCTGGTTTTCGGCCTGGAAAGAGAAAACTTTATGGTGTCAGCAATTGCCACAGAATTATCGTTTTCACATTAAATCCCGTTCCCTATGACAAATTACGCAAAAAATTTGTCGTTCTGTTGCGCCTTAGGTGTAGGATTCCCGTTTTTTAAGAAAAGGATGCTTCTATGTTGAATCGCGATTTTGATCACCTATCCACTCTCGCACACCACTTTTTTGAACGTGAAGATGTTCGTCAAAAGCTCAATATCATCGATCAGTACAACATCTCCGGTTGGGAAGTGTGGATGCAGATAGAATTTGCCAATCTGTTGGCTTCGACAGGTCATGAATGGTGGCGTGAACAGACCCTCGCTTGCGATCTGCGGAAAAATCCACAGCGTGTGTCTGTGCGTGCAGATTTCTTATTGCGGAAAAAAGGATGGACGCAGGACAGCTACATTGCGCTTGAGCTCAAGCAGAACCAGGATCCGACAAGCTGCGTCAGAAATATGATTGCGGATTTGGTTAAAAGCGCAAAAATCAAACGTTCGGAATTAGAGCTGCGTAGCTTCTGGACGTTAGGAGTAACGCCCCGCATAGACAAAGAGCGCCTCGATGAACTGATTGACTATTATCTGGATGAAAAATATTACCTGACTAAATCACGTAAGAAACATGTGTTGCTTAAAGACATCGAACATACGCCTTACTGTTATATCGTGATCTAAGTATCTCAGTGAGATGCTTCGTCAGTTGGAAAACACGGCATGTAGATGGGCGAACGCTATAATGCCGTGATCTCAATCACATAAATGCCCCCACTCACCCCCATTGCTTACCGCTCACTGACACTTGGGACCGCTTAAGCTGACATACAACCGCTCACTTATTTACCTTACTTTACGCGCGTATTTCTCTGGCAAGATCCCCCCAACATAGCAGTCAAATTACCTCCTCAAACACAAGATCAAACCCACGCGGCTTCGGCCAATTATTAATTAGATACCAGGTTTTACTATGGATACGAAAAAGATATTCAAGCACATACCCTGGGTGATTCTCGGAATCATCGGTGCATTCTGCCTCTCGGTAGTGGCATTACGTCGGGGTGAGCACATCAGTGCCCTGTGGATCGTGGTCGCCTCAGTTTCTGTTTATCTGGTGGCCTATCGTTACTACAGTCTGTACATCGCCCAAAAGGTGATGAAACTTGACCCGACGCGTGCCACGCCGGCGGTCATCAACAATGACGGTCTGAACTACGTTCCAACCAACCGTAACGTATTGTTTGGCCACCACTTTGCCGCTATCGCAGGTGCAGGTCCGCTGGTTGGGCCGGTACTGGCCGCGCAGATGGGCTATCTGCCCGGTACGCTGTGGCTGCTGGCGGGTGTCGTGCTGGCCGGTGCGGTGCAGGACTTCATGGTGCTGTTTATCTCTTCACGCCGTAACGGCGCATCGCTGGGTGAGATGATCAAAGAAGAGATGGGCCCGATCCCGGGAACCATTGCGCTGTTCGGCTGCTTCTTAATCATGATCATCATCCTTGCGGTACTGGCGCTGATCGTGGTGAAAGCGCTGGCTGAAAGCCCGTGGGGTGTGTTCACCGTCTGCTCAACCGTACCTATCGCGCTATTCATGGGGATCTACATGCGATTCCTGCGACCGGGTCGTGTGGGCGAAGTGTCGGTGATTGGTATTGTGCTGCTAGTTGCGTCCATCTACTTCGGCGGCGTGATTGCTCACGACCCGTACTGGGGCCCGGCGCTGACCTTTAAAGACACCACCATTACCTTTACCCTGATCGGCTACGCGTTTATCTCTGCGCTGCTGCCGGTATGGCTGATCCTCGCGCCGCGCGACTATCTGGCTACCTTCCTGAAAATCGGCGTTATCGTCGGTCTGGCGGTGGGGATTGTTATCCTCAACCCGGAACTGAAAATGCCGGCGATGACTCAGTACGTTGATGGTACTGGTCCGCTGTGGAAAGGCGCTCTGTTCCCGTTCCTGTTCATCACCATCGCGTGTGGTGCGGTCTCTGGCTTCCACGCGCTGATCGCTTCTGGTACCACACCGAAGCTGCTGGCCTGTGAAACCGACGCGCGCTTTATCGGTTACGGCGCCATGCTGATGGAATCCTTCGTGGCGATTATGGCGCTGGTTGCCGCGTCCATCATCGAACCGGGTCTGTACTTCGCAATGAACACCCCGCCAGCAGGCCTTGGCATCACCATGCCGAACCTGCATGAAATGAGCGGCGAGAACGCCCCGCTGATTATGGCGCAGTTGAAAGACGTAACCGCACATGCGGCGGCGACCGTCAGCTCCTGGGGCTTCGTCATTTCGCCTGAGCAGATCCTGCAGACCGCGAAAGACATCGGTGAACCGTCCGTTCTGAACCGCGCAGGTGGCGCGCCGACGCTGGCCGTTGGTATCGCTCACGTGTTCCACAAAGTGCTGCCAATGGCTGATATGGGCTTCTGGTACCACTTCGGTATTCTGTTTGAAGCACTGTTCATCCTGACCGCACTGGATGCCGGTACCCGTTCTGGCCGCTTTATGCTGCAGGATTTACTGGGGAACTTCGTTCCGTTCCTGAAGAAAACCGACTCTCTGGTTGCGGGTATCATCGGTACTGCGGGCTGCGTAGGCCTGTGGGGTTACCTGCTGTATCAAGGCGTTGTTGACCCGCTGGGCGGCGTTAAGAGCCTGTGGCCGCTGTTCGGTATCTCTAACCAGATGCTGGCTGCCGTGGCACTGGTTCTGGGCACCGTGGTACTGGTTAAAATGCAGCGCACCAAATATATCTGGGTTACCGTTGTTCCGGCAGTATGGCTGCTTATCTGCACCACCTGGGCGCTGGGTCTGAAACTGTTCAGCACCAACCCGCAGATGGAAGGCTTCTTCTTCATGGCGAATCAGTACAAAGAGAAGATTGCTAACGGCGGCGAACTGACCGCTCAGCAGATTGCCAACATGAACCACATCGTCGTCAACAACTACACCAACGCAGGCCTGAGTATTCTGTTCCTGGTGGTGGTGTACAGCATCATTTTCTACGGGTTCCGTACCTGGCAGAAAGCCCGCGCCATCAACGGTCGCTCTGATAAAGAGACGCCGTATGTACCGGTGCCGGAAGGCGGCGTGAAGACCTCTTCACATCACTAACCGTATTCAGCCCCGCTTCGGCGGGGCTTTTCGCTTATCAGGATTGTTTATGTTTGGTACTTTAGGTCAGGCAAAAAAATACCTCGGTCAGGCGGCAAAGATGCTGATTGGCATTCCGGACTACGACAACTACGTCGAGCACATGAAGACCAACCATCCCGATAAGCCGTACATGACCTACGAAGAATTCTTCCGCGAGCGCCAGGAAGCCCGCTACGGTAGCGGCGGAAGCAGTTGCTGTTAGAAGGAGAAATGAATGACCCCGATTGCAGTTACCCTACTCACCGGTTTTCTTGGCGCGGGTAAAACCACCCTGCTGCGCCATATTCTCAACGAGCAGCACGGCTATAAGATTGCCGTTATCGAAAACGAATTCGGCGAAGTCTCGGTGGACGATCAGCTGATTGGCGACCGCGCCACGCAGATCAAAACCCTGACCAACGGCTGCATTTGCTGTACACGCTCCAGTGAGCTGGAAGACGCACTGTTAGATCTGCTCGACAACCTCGATAAAGGCGCCATCCATTTCGACCGTTTGGTGATCGAGTGCACCGGCATGGCTGACCCCGGCCCGATTATCCAGACCTTTTTCTCCCATGAAGTGATTTGCGAACGCTACCTGTTGGACGGTGTGATTGCGCTGGTTGACGCGGTACATGCCGACGATCAGATGAACCAGTTCACCATCGCCCAGTCGCAGGTGGGCTACGCTGACCGCATTCTACTGACCAAAACCGACGTGGCGGGTGAAAGCGAGAAACTGCGTGAGCGCCTGGCGCGCATCAACGCCCGCGCCCCGGTGTATACCGTCACGCATGGTGATATCGACCTCTCCCTGCTGTTCGATACCAACGGTTTCATGCTCGAGGAGAACGTGGTCAGCGCCAAACCACGCTTCCACTTTATCGCCGATAAGCAAAATGATATCTCCTCGATCGTCGTCGAGCTGGATTACCCGGTAAACATCAGTGACGTGTCGCGGGTAATGGAAAATCTGCTGCTGGAATCCGCCGAGAAGTTGCTGCGCTACAAAGGCATGCTGTGGATTGAAGACGAGCCAAACCGCCTGCTGTTCCAGGGCGTTCAGCGTCTGTACAGCGCCGACTGGGATCGCCCGTGGGGCGACGAACAACCGCACAGCCTGCTGGTGTTTATCGGCATTAACCTGCCGGAAGACGAGATCCGAGCCGCGTTTGCGGGGTTGAAGAAGTAAACAGCCGCTCCCTTTTATTTGTGAAAGGGAGCAAATATCTCTGAAACAAATATCTCGCATCACGCTTTCTGTTTGTAATATTGTCTGTTAATGTCATTACCCATGATGAATTCATGTTTTTATTAATATCTCTCGGAATATTAATTTAACATATTTATATAATTTTCATGAATTGGTAGGCGTAACATGGCAATCATTATTCCCACAATAAGCAGTTGTAGCGAGAAAATTACTGCCGGCGAAAAAAGACTGGCAAGACTTCTTGAGGGGGGACTCAGCGAACAGTGTACCTGCTGGTATGACACCCGAATGGGAGACAAGCAAGAGCATCCGGATTTTGTAATTCTAACCCCCGAAAAAGGTTTGTTATTTATAGAAGTAAAAGACTGGTTTATTACAAAAATTAAATCTGCCAACAAATCACATATTCATTATGAAACTAAAGACGGCATTCAACCGTTCAAGAATCCACTCGAACAGGTTCGTCAATATACCTTTCACACTATCAATAGCCTAAAAAAAGATCCGCTGCTTCGCCAGCAACAAGGTGATTATGAAGGCAGCTTTATTATGCCGTATGGATTTGGTGTTTATTTGAGCAATATCACCCGAGCACAGCTAGAAAAGAGTTTTCCACCCGAAGCGATAAATGAACTATTCCCAGCCAGCCAGGTTATTTGCAAAGACGAACTCAGCGAGTTTATGACCAAGGAACAAATCTCTGCCCGGCTCGAATCCCTTCTCAGACATAACTACGCTCATCACACTACACCACAGCAACTCGACCGTATCCGATGGCATCTATATCCCGATGTACGCATTAACGCATCCGTTACGCAGGTTGATCTGAACAATTTTACGTTCCACACCCCCGATGTGGTTTGCATGATGGACAGGAACCAGGAACAACTCGCCAGAAGCATGGGTGCAGGACACCGTGTTATTCATGGCGTGGCAGGATCCGGTAAAACGCTCATTTTGCACCACCGTTGTATTGAGCTTGCCAACAATATTGAAAACACCAAGCCGATCCTGGTGATTTGCTACAACATCACGCTGGCCAAAAAACTCAAATCACAGCTTGAGCAGCACACTTTAAGACTTCCCGTCGAAGTCATCCATTTTCATGCCTGGTGTTATCAACAGTTAAATGCACATCATTGTCTTCCGCCGAAAAGCAAAAACTTTATTGAGCTGATGGAAAATGCACTGACGGTGGCATTTGAAAAGGGGAGTATAAAACCGGAGCAATACAGCGCAGTCCTAATAGACGAGGGACACGATTTTAAACCGGAGTGGCTGAGAATACTCGCACGTATGCCAGACAACAAAGATAACTCCCTTCTTTTCCTCTACGATGACGCCCAGTCTATCTACCAGAAAAAGAAAGCCCTCGACTTCACACTCTCTAGTGTCAATATTAAGGCCCTCGGCCGCACTACGATCCTGAATACCAACTATCGTAATACCCGGCAAATACTCCATTTTGCCAGCAACATTGCCTTTAATTATCTCAATAATCACATTGAAGAGGCGCTCAAATACCAGCAACCCGATGCTGGAGGCTTGTCCGGCACTTACCCGGCACTGGCCAGCTTTGATAATCAGGACGAGGAGATTACTCACGTGCTCGATTGGGTGACAAAGCAGCGACAACAAGGTATTGCATGGTCAGAGATCGCCATACTGTGCCCTTCAACATACAGCATTTCGGGGATGCTGGGGCCACGTCTCGCGGCGCGTAGCATCCCCTACCAAATGATTGTGACCAGCGATGACAAAAAGCACTGGTCGCCGCAAAATGATCTCCTTTGTGTAATGCCTTTACCAAGCAGTAAGGGGCTTGAATTTCACTCAGTGGCTATTATGGATGCCGCAAAGGAAAGGGATGAGGAAGATCTGAGTGACGACATCAAGCGTCTGTATGTCGGATTTACCCGCGCGCGCCAGAATCTTTTGGTGACAATGCACGGAACAGGGAGCTTGCGCGACCATCTTATCAACACCTACGAAAATAGCGCAAAGGTGATCTAACGGAGCCACGCCAGGAATCCGTAAACATTCCCCTCTCCCTACAGCGGAGAGGGGCGAATCCTATTTCAACACGCCCTGCTGCGTTACAACCCACTGTTCACTGGTGGTAATCGGTTTGTCATCTCGGCATGATGCCGCAGGTGTTCCACTAATTTGACAGCTGCGGTTATTTTAGCGGAGAACCGCAGCAGAAATAACCTCGCAGATGCCCGGTGGCGCTACACTTATCGGGCCAGGAAATTCCGCTTCCCGTAGACCGGATCAGGCACAGCCGCTATCCGGCACTCACAGTCCCTGCATATTCTGACTATTTCTTGTTTTGCTCGCGCAGCATCGCTTCGCGCAAAATGGCATTGAGACGCGTCTGGTAACCCTTCCCGGGGCGCTTCAGCCATTCCATCACATCGGCATCAATGCGTACCGACGCCTGCGTTTTCAACGGACGGAAAAACTTACCGCGATGAGCTTCTGACCACAGCTCATCCTCGGTCACGGGAATGTCGCTGTAATCAATATCATCGTCCGGTTTATTCGCCAGCGCCTTCAGTTCAGCCTCATGCTGAGCACTCAGCGCGGATACGCTGCCGCGTTTATGTTTAACTATGTTCATAACGACTCCTCTCTTTACGATCTGCCTTTCTGGCACTGATGATACGAATGACTTCAAAGCCACTTTCAAACCTAACGCTATGGGCAACCAGAATAACCACAATGCCATGAACGAGACCAATGGTCTGCCAGCGATACTCACCGTTCTCATACCGATCCTGCCGCGACAGATGTTGGGGATCGTCGAAAACCAATATTGCGTCCTCAAAGCGAATACCATGTTTACGGTGGTTACTTTGTGCCTTGTTTGCATCCCACTCAAACTCCATTGGCATGTTCTTTCCCTAATTGTATATACAAAAGTGTATATACAATTATCTTACGATTATAGCGAAATTGTTGGAAATAACATCACATTTTGCTTTTAATAGAGTGAAGTTAGTAGGCGGATAAGGCGCAGCCGCCATCCGGCACTGGCAGTTTTCATTCCGATAAGTGATTCATCCCATGGAATTTTTCATCTGGTATGGGAAGCTATTGCCATTGCACTCGTTAAGGGACCAACGTGAAAAAGTACAAAGTGATTACCCCGCTTTTTCCAACTTATGATCAGACCCGAGCCATGATGAATGCCGTGGCTGGATGTTCAGTCAAAGCGGTGCGTAATATGATCACCGCCATTCAGGAACAAACGGGTACGCCACAAAACCCGGTTGACTGGTCAGAGCCGGATAACTGGATTAAAGAACGGCTCAGCGGCGAAGATGCCAAAATAGCCTGGCAGATCTGGAAGATGGATAACCATATTCTCAACCCCCGCCACAGCTATGGCTGCTACATGTTTATCAATAACCCTTTGTTCGATCTTATGCAGACCCACGAAGACGGCGGCTGGTACCCCAGCGAACAGGGGCGATTATTTCTGGATAACGATGAAGCCACACTGCGTAAACTCGACGATACAGAAGGCATGTTGCAACTACTGGAACTGCTCGCCGGCCGGGAGCAGGCCAGACGCGCTGATCTGCTACCCGAGTGGCAGGCATTCTTACATCAGCACTCAAAATTTGCCTCCCCCAGTTCAGTCAAAACTACGCTCTACGCCCGGCTGTACAACCTGGTCGAGCGCGATCTGGTAGCCCGTGAAGGGATGAGCTACAAAATTACCGAGGCTGGCCGAAAATGGCTCGGTAAGGCACTGCCTGAACGTCGAACCGATCCACGTAAGGAGTTGCTGGATGCGGTAAAACGCTATAACCAGCAGCAAAAAGAGCTATTGCGCGACCAGCTCTCCACTATGAATCCGTACAAATTTGAACATCTGGTGGCTCAGCTACTTGAAACAATGGGCTACGAGCAGGTTGAAGTGACCAAAGCCTCCGGCGATAAAGGCGTGGATGTGATTGGTAAGGTTCAGGTGG
Organism: Citrobacter sp. RHBSTW-00599; assembly: GCF_013784065.1. Taxonomy (NCBI): domain Bacteria; kingdom Pseudomonadati; phylum Pseudomonadota; class Gammaproteobacteria; order Enterobacterales; family Enterobacteriaceae; genus Citrobacter; species Citrobacter sp. RHBSTW-00599. Next base: position 4,403,507 of record NZ_CP056717.1, read on the forward strand.
GCATCACCACCATTACCGAAGTGGTGCAGGTAAAACGGATGCAGAACACCATCACGCGCCCGTATATCGACCAGCTACGCGGCGCACTGCCTTACCACAAAGCCATTCGCGGCACGCTGATCACTACCGGCAAGTTTGCCGCCAAATGCGCGGAAGCAGCGCTGTTCCCAGGCGCCGCGCCGATTACCTTAATCGACGGCGATCGCCTGCTGGAGCTGTTGATTGAAAACAACGTCGGCATTCGCCGAAGCAACGCAGTGGAATTGCTGGATGTGGATTTACAGCTGTTTGATGAGCTGGAGATTGAATAACGTGCCAGACGCTGTAGCACAGCCATTTCTGTTCATGGCTTGCATAACAATATTGTGTAAAATCAAAGCAATCTCATTATCGGTAGAGAACGGACATGGCTGACCTGAACCTGAGTACCCTGACGGAAGCAGACATCATCACCAAACGCGTAATGCCCGCCATCCTTGACGCTGGCTGGAACGACACAACGCAAATCAGACAAGAGGTCAAACTCCGGGACGGCAAAGTCATCGTGCGCGGTAAAGTGGCGGCACGTCGAAAGGTCAAATCTGCCGATATCGTGCTTTACCACAAGCTCAACATGCCACTAGCGGTTATCGAGGCCAAAGCCAATAAGCATGAAATCGGCAAAGGTATGCAGCAGGCACTGGGTTATGCGCACCTGCTCGACGTTCCCTTTGCGTTTGCTTCCAACGGCGACGGCTTTATTTTCCACGATAAAACCTCAACTGGCGCGATTGAGCGTGAAATTACCCTCGACGAATTCCCAACGCCTGACGAACTATGGCAGAAATATTGCCTCTGGAAAGGGTATACCGCCGCTCAGATGCCGATCGTCGCACAAGATTACTACAACGACGGCAGCGAGAAACGGCTGCGCTACTATCAGCTTCAAGCCATCAACAAAACGCTGGAAGCCGTATCCGCCGGGCAAAAAAGAGCATTGTTAGTCATGGCAACGGGGACAGGTAAAACGCTGACGGCGTTCCATATCATCTGGCGTTTATGGAAAGCCGGCGTGAAGAAACGCATTTTATTCCTGGCTGACCGTAACGTCCTGGTTGATCAAACTAAACGCGATGATTTCCAGCCTTTCGGCTCCGCGATGACCAAAGTCACCGGTCGTACTCTCGACCCCGCTTTTGAAATCCATCTTGCACTCTATCAGGCGTTAACCGGCAACGAAGAGCAGCAAAAAGCGTTTAAGCAGGTTTCGCCAGATTTCTTTGACCTGATTATCATCGACGAATGCCACCGTGGCAGCGCCTCTGAAGACAGTGCCTGGCGTGAAATCCTGGATTATTTCAGCTCCGCTACCCAGATTGGTATGACCGCCACGCCGCAAGAAACGCATGAGATCTCCAATAGCAGCTATTTCGGCGATCCTATTTACACCTATTCGTTGAAAGAAGGGATTGAGGATGGATTCCTCGCGCCTTACAAAGTGGTTCGCGTCGATATTGATGTTGATTTACAGGGCTGGCGGCCCGTGCGCGGCCAGAGCGATCTCAACGGTGAACTGATCGACGATCGAATCTACAACCAGAGAGATTTTGACCGCACAATGGTCATCGACGAGCGGACTGAACTGGTTGCACGCACCATCACCGACTACCTCAAACGCACCAATCCGATGGATAAGACCATCGTATTTTGCGAAGACATTCCGCATGCCGAACGCATGCGTCGGGCACTGATCAACCTCAACCCGGAGATGGTAAAACGTAACGATAAATATGTGATGAAAATCACTGGTGATGACGATGAAGGAAAGGGACAACTCGACAACTTCAGTGACAAGAAAAAAGAATGGCCCGTGATTGTGACCACCTCAGAATTAATGACCACCGGGGTCAACGTTAAGACCTGCAAACTGATCGTGCTGGATCAAACCATCCGCTCAATGACCAAATTTAAACAGATCATTGGCCGGGGCACCCGCATCGAAGAAAACTACGGCAAACTGTGGTTCACCATTCTCGATTTCAAAAAGGCCACTGAACTGTTTGCCGACGAGCGCTTTGACGGTATTCCTGAAAAAGTGATGGAAGCCACGCCTGATGACATTGCGGATCCGGACTCCGGATTCAACGAAACGCTGGATGAAGAAACACCTGACGTCTTTGCCGATGAAGACGTCAACAGAGCGGACGAGGACCCGGCTCCTTACACCACCCGCCCGATGGACGACTCCGGCCCGATGCCGGAAGAGGAAGACAACCGGGTCCGCAAATTCCACATTAACGGCGTTACCGTTGGGGTAGTATCGCAACGTGTCCAGTATTACGACGCCGACGGCAGGCTGGTCACCGAATCCTTCAAAGATTACACCCGAAAAACCGTGCTCAAAGAGTGCGCCTCACTGGATGATTTTGTCCGAAAATGGCAAGATGCTGACCGCAAAGCGGCGGTGATCAAAGAGCTCGAATTACAGGGCATCCTCTGGGATGTGCTGGCGGAAGAGGTGGGCAAAGAGCTCGACCCGTTCGACATGCTGTGCCACGTGGTGTATGGTCAGCCGCCGCTCACGCGCAAAGAGCGCGCAGATAACGTTCGCAAGCGTAATTATTTCACCAAATATTCCGATGCCGCCCAGGCCGTACTCAGCAATTTGCTGGACAAATACGCCGATGCGGGCGTGGAAGAAATCGAGAATATTCAGGTGCTGAAGCTTAAGCCGTTCGACCAGATGGGCACTCTGCAGGAGATCATCACCGACGGCTTTGGTGATAAAGGCACCTATATGCAGGCAGTGAGCGACCTGGAAAGCGAAATTTACCAGCTTCCTCCCCGCTCCGCCTGAAAATCCTGATTACGCCACCTGCGGCCCGTCTGCCGCAGGTGGCTTTATTTTTTTATAAAGGGACGACCCCATGTCAATCAGCTCGGCTATCAAATCATTACAGGACATCATGCGCAAAGATGCAGGTGTCGATGGCGACGCACAGCGTCTGGGTCAGCTCTCCTGGTTACTGTTTCTGAAGATCTTCGACGCCCAGGAGCAGGCGCTGGAAATTGAGCAGGAAAAATACAAACTGCCCATGCCTGAGCGCTACCTGTGGCGCAACTGGGCGGCCGATAACGAAGGGATCACCGGCGATAAACTGCTGGCATTCGTCAACGACGATCTGTTTCCGACCCTGAAAGACTTGCCCGCGCAGATCGATATCAACCCGCGCGGCTATGTGGTTAAGCAGGCGTTCAGCGATGCCTATAACTACATGAAAAACGGCACCCTGCTGCGCCAGGTGATCAACAAGCTCAACGAGATTGATTTCACACGCGCCAGCGAACGTCATTTGTTCGGTGATATTTATGAACAGATCCTCCGGGATTTACAGGCCGCAGGCAACGCGGGTGAATTCTACACCCCGCGCGCCGTGACCCGTTTTATGGTCGATCGTGTCGATCCGAAGCTTGGCGAATCCATTATGGACCCGGCCTGCGGCACCGGCGGCTTCCTCGCCTGCGCGTTTGACCATGTTAAAAATCACTACGCGCACACGGTAGCAGACCGTCAGATCCTGCAAAAACAGATCCACGGCGTGGAGAAGAAACAGCTGCCGCACCTGCTGTGTACCACCAATATGCTGCTGCACGGCATTGAAGTGCCGGTGCAAATCCGCCACGACAACACCCTGAATAAACCGCTCTCCTCCTGGGACGATCAGATGAATGTGATTGTCACCAACCCCCCGTTCGGCGGCACCGAAGAAGACGGCATCGAGAAGAACTTCCCTTCCGATATGCAGACCCGCGAAACGGCGGATCTGTTCCTGCAACTGATTATTGAAGTGCTGGCGAAAAACGGTCGTGCAGCGGTGGTGTTGCCGGACGGCACGCTGTTTGGTGAAGGCGTGAAAACCAAGATCAAAAAGCTGCTCACCGAAGAATGCAACCTGCACACCATCGTGCGTCTGCCGAACGGCGTGTTTAACCCGTACACCGGGATCAAAACCAACCTGCTGTTCTTTACCAAAGGCCAGCCGACCAAAGAGATCTGGTTCTACGAGCACCCGTACCCGGCAGGGGTGAAGAACTACAGCAAAACCAAACCGATGAAGTTTGAAGAGTTCCAGGCCGAGATCGACTGGTGGGGCAACGAGGCCGACGGCTTCGCCAGCCGCGTCGAGAACGAACAGGCGTGGAAGGTCAGCATCGACGAGGTGATTGCCCGCAACTTTAACCTCGATATCAAGAACCCGCACCAGGCGGAAACCGTCAGCCACGATCCGGACGAACTACTCGCGCAGTACGCGAAGCAGCAGGAAGAAATCCAGACCCTGCGCCACCAGCTGCGCGATATTCTCGGCGCGGCGCTCTCCGGTAAGGAGGCCAACTGATGGCGGTGGAAAAACTGATTGTTGACCATATCGACACCTGGACCACGGCGCTGCAAACCCGCTCCACGGCGGGGCGCGGCAGCTCGGGTAAGATTGATCTGTATGGCATCAAGAAGCTGCGCGAGCTGATTCTGGAGCTAGCGGTGCGCGGGAAACTGGTACCGCAGGATCCGAACGATGAACCGGCGTCGGTGCTGCTGAAACGCATTGCGGCGGAAAAAGCCGAACTGGTGAAACAGGGGAAGATTAAAAAGCCCAAGCCGCTGCCGGAGATTAGCGAGGAGGAGAAACCATTTGAGCTGCCGATGGGGTGGGAGTGGGCGCGACTACCTGAAATTACTCATTATCAAGTAGGGAAAACACCATCAACTAAAGATTCTAGTTTTTGGGGTTCACACGAAAACGGTATTCCGTGGGTTAGCATTAGTGATCTTGTTCAAAATGGTATTGTAGAGATAACATCAAAATATATTTCTAAAAAGGCTAAAGAGGATATATTTAAATACCCTCCGGATCCAGCTGGAACTATACTAATGAGTTTTAAACTCACTGTAGGTAAAACCTCACTATTGAATATTGATGCTTATCATAATGAAGCTATCATATCAATACATGAGATGAATGGACTAAATAGAAACTATCTATTCCATTTACTCCCATTAATATCTCAACTTGGAAATACCAAACAAGCTATTATGGGAAATACATTAAACTCGGAATCTCTGTCTATGCTGATAGTGCCTGTTCCGAGCACAGAAGAACAAATACGAATAGTAAAAAAATATGAGGAACTAATGTCCCTCTGCGACCAACTGGAACAGCACTCCCTGACCAGTCTGGACGCCCATCAACAGCTGGTTGAAACCCTGCTAACCACGCTAACCGACAGCCAGAATGCCGATGAACTGGCCGAAAACTGGGCGCGTATCAGCGAACATTTCGACACGCTGTTTACCACCGAAGCCAGCATTAACGCCTTAAAACAGACCATTCTGCAACTGGCGGTGATGGGCAAACTGGTGCCGCAGGATCCGAACGACGAACCAGCCTCTGAACTGCTCAAACGTATTGCGCAGGAAAAAGCGCAACTGGTGAAAGACGGGAAAATTAAAAAGCAAAAACCGTTGCCACCTATTGGTGATGGGGAAAAACCGTTTGAACTGCCAGATGGGTGGGTATGGTCTAGATTAGATCATATTGCATCGAAGATTACCGATGGTGATCATAAAACTCCACCACGCATTGCTGAAGGTTATAAATTACTTTCAGCCAAAAATATTCGCGATGGTTTTTTAGACTATGAAAACTGTGACTATATTTCAGAGTCTAGCTATATAAAATCCCGTGAAAGATGCTTACCTGAAAAAGGTGATCTATTAATCGTTTCGGTTGGCGGAACAATAGGAAGATCATCATTAATTACTGGCGACTCTGAATTTGCACTCGTACGTAGTGTTGCAATAATAAAACCATTAATTATTGAGTCAAATTTCTTAAAAATAGCTATGGACTCCCAGTTATTACAATCTATGATTCACTCGCACAAACGCGGTGGAGCACAACCTTGTTTATATCTTGGCGAAATAAGCAAATTTCTATTCCCTGTACCTCCATTAAAAGAGCAAAAAAGAATCGTTAAAACAGTCAATATATTCATGGGAATCCTTGAAACCTTAACTTTAGCATTCAAATCCGCTCAACAAACCCAGCTCCACCTGGCCGACGCCCTCACCGACGCAGCCATAAATTAACCCACCCCAGAAACCAATAAAGCGGCTAAATAGCCGCTTTATTCCCATCACCAGAAATAATCCATCCCCGCATCCACGCCGTTATTTTCATTCATTTTCAGCTGGATTTTCCTTCTATTCCCTGATGATATATACAGGTATTTTTCGCAAGACGCCCGTGCTGCAACACGAGCGCCTCGCTAATCACAATCCCTATTAATAAGGAATAGAGACCATGACTACCCCGCATTCTATTGCAGAATTCACCGCTCCAGAAGTCTCCCCAGAAAATAACCGCGTTGCCACCGTCAGTTATGCGAGTCGTTATCCGGATTACACACATATTCCAGCAATTATTATGAAAGGCCAGTGGCTGGAGGCAGCCGGTTTCGCCACCGGCTGCAAATTCGATGTCAGAGTGATGCCCGGCTGCATTGTGCTGACGGCCAAGCTGCCGGAACCGGAAGAACCGGCGTTACTGCAGTCGCTGCGTCGGGTGTGCAAGCTGTCCGCGCGTAAGCAACAGCAGGTGCAGGAGTTTATCGACGTAATTTCGGCAAAACCGCTCAGGCAGAAACGATAACGTTATCCCCGGCAGTCTCCACGCTGCCGGGTTGACATCGAGGCTACGCCACCGCGCTATCCATCTGTTTTTCAAATGCCTGGCGAATCAGCCCCATCACATACGGAAGCTGGGCAATATCGCTGAAACCGACCTCTACATCACCATTGCCCCAGCGACCAAGATCCGTTACGTCTTTCGCCATCCCTTTCGGATCGACCAGGTCATGGAACGGCATATTCAGCGACAGGCGCAGCCGGCTTTTCTGCGGTACGACATCCACAAAATTGGTCTCCGCCTTGAAGGCGATATACAGCTTCAGCACTTCCTGTGTGATACTCGCATCCAGCTTTAAAATCTCTGGTGCCAGTTGGTCAAATAGCATCCGGCTATGTGAGCCGACCTCCAGTTGATGGAAATCCGTCAGACTGTAGTTCATCGCTTTTTCCGGCTGCTGACGATAGCCATCAAGAACATCTTCATCCAACTCAGGAGCACTCCAGACCTGAACGGCACGCTTCGCCAGCCGCTCGGCCCGAGCATCTATCGCCGCTTCATCCCACTTCTCGCACTGCCCTAATCCGGCGTTTAAATGCAAAGGGCTTTCTTTAAAGCCGCCATCAATATCGCGTTTTTCTGTAAAGACTTTATCGCTATAACGGGAGTTATAGCCGGTTAACGTCAGGTTTCCCAACGTATGTAGCCGCTCTTTATGTATCCGCTGCCAGTCGCTGCCCAGCTCTTCACGCCATTTTGCCGACAGATTTTCATTCTGCGGCATAATATGTTCAATCGTATATTCATCCACCGCCACGCGCTCTTTGCGCCCGTAATTTTCCAGGCGGCGTAGCCAGTAACTACGGCTACGGAAGTTATACAGATCGCGCTCTTTTAACTTGTGGCTAAATTCATCGTTGTCCGGGAAACGTCGATAGCTCGGCAGTTCCAGTAAATGCGCCTGAATACTTTCCAGATAGTTTTCTTTATCCAGTACTCTATAAAATGTGGCGAAGGTCTTGTTCAGCGAGTTGGTGGGAATAGCGCACACCGCGCGGCGGAAAACATACGACTCAACCAGGCGTATCGCACTCAGAAAATCATCGTGTGATAAATTGCCCTCCCGGTAATCGTGGTACAGCACCAGCAGGAACGGATAAGCAACATCAACCTTTAACTCCCGTAAATCCTGAAACGCTATAGCAAGTTGCTTATCGCTCTCTTTCCCCAGCGCCATCGCACAGAAATATTCCGCATAGCGCTGAATATCCGCTACCAGCGCATCCACACCCTCTTCGGCGATAGCCTGGCTACGTGCATGTAACTTAAATGCTTCATAAACTTCATCGGTCCTAGGAATATCCCCCGTTTTGACCGTCAGGTAATGACGCATAAAGCTGTCGAAATATTCGCTGTATCCTTTCTGACCAAAAGCAATTTCCATCGGCCGCCAGTGATCGTCATACAGGCGCGCCTGATGCTCTGGCTCCAGCCCCATCAGAATAAAGTTACGCACTAAATCGGCCTGGCTGAGCGCCTTGCCCGTAGAGTTCATGCTTTCAAAAATTAGCTGCGGGTTATCCTGCCCGCGATTCAGAGCGACATCGACAATCAATAGCTTTGATAGCCCACGACACAGCGAAATCAAGTCATCGCCTAATTTGCTGATTTGTTCATCGAAGAATCTAAAATTGGCCTCAATCCGCTGCGAACCGTTTTCAGGCAGCGGTTTTTGTTTAATCAGCGCCAGCAGGCTGTCTTTATCCGTCTCCGTCAGCAACAGCTTGTATCCCCGCTCTCCGGACTCGTAGGGGTTGAGCAAATAGTAATTGCGCAACTTCATGGCGGAGAAGCCATCAATCAACTCTTCATCGCCAAGATGACGGGATAACGCCTCAAGGAGTAACATCGCCGTCGTCAGGCGCTGTTGACCATCAATAACCAGTAACGGAGAAATCCCCGAAACCTGATACAGTCCCTGCTCTATATAAACAACGGAGCCAATAAAGTGGGCCGAAATATCGTCACGTTGTCCGGCACGGAGAATATCGTCCCAAAGCTGACGACATTGCTGCTCAGACCATGAATAGGTTCGTTGATAGATGGGAATAACAAATTGCTGTGAGCGTTTGAGGAAATCGAGTAATCGGGCTTCTGTAGCTTTCATCCTGATAATAATCCTTCCATGAAGCAAAAGTGCTTCAATAATACTCCCTTCGTTGGCAGAACCAGGAGCAATTTCTCCCAGTCCTTCCTCTTCCATCGCCCCACTACAAACGAGGTCGCCACAAAACCGTTCAGGAAACACCATCCGCGGCTATTCGATCTGATCGCGTCGCAGCCCGACGTCCCGCAGCCGCTCATTACTCATCTGTTGCAATACGCGCCGCGTTTGCGCCCGTAACCGCCACGCCTTATATGCCCGCCAGATCAGAACAAACCCAATAAATGGCTGCTTTGCTTTATTCTCATGAAATTCCATACCTTGCCTCCCCGCCTTGTCTGAGGCTTTATCTTCACGGATTTGGCCCTAAGCAATACAGACTCACAAAGTACTTTTATTTAACATACAGATTGGTTAAAAAGAGTTCTGCATCGCTTTTTTCACGCCAATCTGTACTGGTTTTTTAATCTGTATGGTACCCATAAGGGATACAGCATGACGCGTTACCAACATCTGGCCAATCTGCTGGCCGAACGCATTGAGCAGGGGTTGTATCGCCATGGCGAAAAACTGCCTTCGGTACGTAACCTGAGTCAGGAGCACGGGGTCAGTATCAGCACCGTCCAGCAGGCGTATCAGATGCTGGAACAGCGGCAACTGATCACCCCGCAGCCGCGTTCCGGTTATTTTGTCGCGCCGCAAAAAGCGCTGCCGCCCGTACCGCCGATGTCACGCCCGGTGCAGCGTCCGGTCGAGATAACGCAGTGGGATCTGGTGCTGGATATGCTAAAAGGGCATAGCGATAAATCTGTGATCCCCTTCAGCAGCGGCGCGCCAGATGTCAGTCAACCGAGCCTGAAACCGCTCTGGCGCGAACTCAGCCGCGTAGTGCAGCATAACCTGAAGGCAGTGCTGGGGTACGACAAGCTTCCCGGCAGCCAGGATCTGCGCCAGCAGATCGCCCGTCTGATGCTGGACAGCGGTTCACTCCTCAACGCCGATGATATTGTGATAACCAACGGGAGCCAGAGCGGAATGTCGCTGGCGCTGCTGGCGGTTTGTCAGCCAGGGGACATTGTCGCCGTTGAATCCCCCACCTACTACGGCACAATGCAGCTACTGCGCGGTCTGGGGATCAAGGTGATTGAGATCCCAACCGATCCGGATACCGGGATCAGCATTGAAGCGCTGGAGCTGGCGCTGGATCAGTGGCCGATCAAAGGCGTGCTGCTGGTTCCCAACTGCAACAACCCTCTCGGGTTCATTATGCCGGATGCGCGTAAGCGGGCGGTGCTCGCCCTCGCCCAGCGTCACGACATCGTCATTTTTGAAGATGATGTGTATGGCGAACTGGCCACAGAGTATCCGCGCCCGCGTACGATCCACTCCTGGGACAGTGACGGCCGGGTAATACTCTGCAGTTCGTTTACCAAATCCGTAGCCCCCGGACTGCGCGTGGGTTGGGTGGTTCCCGGTCGCTATTACAACAAACTGCTACACATGAAGTACGCCGTCATTGGTACTAACGTTCCCGCTACGCAGTTGGCAGCAGCCTCCTTTGTGCGCGAAGGTCATTACCATCGGCATATCCGGCGTATGCGCCAGATTTATCAGCGTAATATGGAGATCTACACCTGCTGGGTACGAGAATATTTTCCCTGCGGGATCTGCGTCACTCGACCGAAAGGCGGCTTTATGCTGTGGGTCGAGCTGCCGCTCCAGGTCGATATGGTCTGCGTCGCTAAGCAGCTCTGTCGCCTGAAAATCCAGGTCGCACCGGGATCGCTGTTCTCCGCATCCGGAAAGTATCGCAACTGCGTACGCATCAACTGCGCGTTGCCGCCAAACGAGAAGCATCAGGAAGTGATGCAAAAGCTCGGCGAGGCGGTAAAGATGGCGATAGAGTAAACCGGACCGCCCGGTGATTTCGGCCAGACGATTATGCGATTTAACTCATATCTAATGACTTAAACCCTGAATATCTTCTGCGGAAAGCCGGGTAATTTTTTGTACCGTGCAGATATCAATACCGTCTGCCAGCATGGTGCGGGCAATACGGAGCGCCTCATCACGTCGCCCTTCCTGTAACCCTTCCAGCCTGCCTTTTTGTAGCCCTGCCTCATGCAATCTGTCGGCGATCGTCATCAAATGCTCCTTATACTGCGGTGAACGTTCGGCAACCTCACGAATAAACTCACTGAATCGAGGCGCATCGCCAGTTCGTAAAATATAATTAAACAGCGTCTTTATCTGGCTGTCATTAGTCAGTCCGGTAAGTAGCAGGGAAACAATTTGCTCGACCAGCCCCATAAGGTCGCGCTGACGAATATGTTTTTGGATTAACTCCAGCAGCGCCATACGTCGATGCTGCACAATTTCGTCATCCGGGATAACCGTAATATCCACCAGCGGAAACGCCACAGCATACAGCTGACGAGCCAGCTTCGGGTTGGCAAACTCGTCCAACCAGCATAGGGAATAAGGATATGGGCTTTTCGCACTGTGATAGAACAACATCGGCACCACCAGCGGTAATTGCTGATGCCCGGCATCTAAATGCTTCTGCATGGCCGCTACCGCGTAACGCATCAACCTGAATGCCATATGCGCATCCGGTGTGCTTTGGTGTTCAATCACCACATAAACATAGCCATCACCTTCCGTCGTTTTCACGGACCACAACACATCGGAATAGTGCGCACGTAAATCCTCTTCAATGAAACTATCCGGCTTGAGTTTCAGCGTCTGAAAATCGCAAAGTTCGCGCAGCGAAGCGGGAAGATGTATTTGTAGAAAATCCCGAGCTGTCTCAGGGTGGCGCAAAAACGTTTTAAAGACCGCATCATGCGGGGTGGAAGTCGGTGCTTTGTTCATGGCGATCCATCACCTGGAAATAAGATGCCGTGACTGTAGCGCTGGTAAACCACACCCTCACCTGTAACTTTCTCTCTTTGCGAGACGATTTCCGGGATAAAAACGCCCCTTTGTAACGTCTGCATTTGTCTGGAACGCATCACGCAGAATCACGACCTCAATGCACATTCCCGCTTTTTCACCGCAGGGCCTGTGCTATAACTAGTCATCACTTTCATGGAGGACACGATGTGACGCATACCCGAGATATTCCACAATCGTTCTGGCGTGATGAGCAACTGCCGTGGCTGGAGCTGCGCAGCACCTGGCGCAGCCAGCAGGCCTATAAGCGCCATCACCACTCTCAGCTCTCGATTGGGGCAATTCTCGAGGGAGGAACCTGCTGCCTGTGCGATGACAAGGAATACCATCTGAAGGTGGGCGATCTCATTGTGATCCCACCACTGACACCTCACAGCTGTAATCCCGTCAACGGGCAATTTCGCAGCTATCACATGCTTTATCTTGATACCCGGTGGTGTCTTGCCCATCTGCCTGCGCTGAACAGCAATCAACGGCTTTGCACGCGCACTCCTGTTATCCGCGATCCGCAATTATTCCAGTGCTACATGCACCTTGTGGCGCTCATGCCGCAACGGCAAACGACGCAGATAACTGATGCTGCACAAGCATTGCTGCGCTCGCTGCCATTGCAGTCGGTAACACCTGAAAACCTAAGCGTCACCAGCCAGTATCTGCGCAAGCGGTTGCAGTCCAGTCTGCTCTCCCCACCCTCGCTGGATGAGCTGGCAGATGAGTGTCACATGCGTAAAGAGACGCTGATTCGGACCTTTAAGCAGGATACCGGGCTGACGCCGGGAAATTATCTGAACATGATGCGGATTGACTATGCCCGTCAGCGGCTACGGGCCGGGGACGAGATTGTCGATGTCGGCTACCAGAGCGGGTTTGCCGACCAGAGCCATTTCCATCGCACCTTTGTTCGCTACACAGCAGCCACACCGCGCCAGTACGCATTGGGACGATCAATATCAGACAATAATTAGCGTTGCGTCAGGCGTACGCTGATCTCTGATTCATTTTCTGAGGTCGCTATGTCGCCGCTTGCTGAACTTTTTCCGTCTGCTTTTCCCGCGCTGGCGCTGGCGCATTTTGTTGCACTACTCAGCCCAGGGCCGGACTTCTTTTTACTGGTCGGTTACGCCGTACGTTACCGGATGCGCGGCAGCGCCGGACTGTGCGTGGGGATCGCCATTGGCAACGGGCTGTATATTCTGCTGGCGATTATTGGTTGGGGGATTCTGCGCCAGCTTCCCCTGCTGTTTACGGTTATTGAGCTGCTGGGCGCGCTCTATTTATTATGGATTGGCAGCCTGCTTATACGCAGCCGCCCGCAAACCCTGACCGGAGCAGACGCCCAGTCTACCTGTCCAGGATTTGGTAAACAGCTGCTGCTGGGATTAGGTTCATCGCTGCTCAACCCAAAAAATGCGCTGTTCTATCTGGCGCTGATGACCGCCCTGCTCGGCCCGTCGGTGACGCTGCTGCAACAAACCATGAGCGGGATCTGGATGACCAGCGTGGTGTTGTTCTGGGATCTGCTGATCGTGATGTTCATCGGCTTACCGCAGATCCAGCGACGGTTAACCAGAGGGATATTGTGGATCGAGCGTATCGCCGGCGGCGTATTGATCGTCTTCGGTTGTGCAATCGCGCTGCGTTTTCTGCAGAGCGTCACTTTCTGATAAGCGTGACGATTTTCTGCAAATAAAGCGGATAAACTCGTTTAATTAATATCCAATCCGCATTACACTTTGGGTGGCTATTATCCATTCAACCAATTCTTCCCGAGGTGCGATGTGCTGATTGTTACCTGTAATCGTTACGTTTTCTGACCCGAGTCTGAAAACGTTTCTCCTGTTTGCGCCTCGCGCAGGCAGCGTTTTTGATTACATGAAATTCAGTACATTTGCAGTCTGCTTTTTTCTGTCATCGGTCTGACGTCTCAAAGACGGTATTGAATTTCGCTATTCCCGTTGAGGGTTTTCTCCCGAAAAGGAGCTGTTTTATGCAACGGATTCTCGCGTTTTTCTCCCAACGCACCACGACGCTATTTTTTCCTGTCGCGTTGATTTTATATGACTTCGCCGCCTATCTGTCGACGGACCTGATCCAGCCAGGCATCATCAATGTGGTGCGTGATTTCAACGCCGACGTCAGCCTGGCCCCCGCTGCGGTGAGCCTCTATCTGGCTGGCGGCATGGCGCTGCAATGGCTGCTGGGACCGCTCTCCGACCGGATTGGCCGTCGACCGGTGCTGATTGCGGGGGCGTTAATCTTTACGCTCGCCTGCGCTGCCACGCTATTGACCACCTCAATGACGCAATTTCTGGTCGCCCGATTTGTACAGGGCACCAGCATCTGCTTTATCGCTACCGTTGGCTATGTCACGGTGCAGGAGGCGTTTGGGCAAACGAAGGCCATTAAGTTAATGGCGATAATCACCTCCATTGTGCTGGTTGCGCCAGTTATCGGCCCACTCTCCGGCGCAGCGCTGATGCACTTTGTACACTGGAAAGTCCTGTTTGCCATTATCGCCACCATGGGGCTGATCGCCCTGATTGGGCTAGCGTTAGCAATGCCGGAAACCGTTAAGCGCGGCGCGGTGCCGTTCAGTGCACGCGGCGTACTGTGTGATTTCCGCGACGTTTTCCGCAACCGGGTATTCCTGTTTGGCGCAGCCACGCTGTCGCTAAGCTATATCCCGATGATGAGCTGGGTGGCGGTCTCGCCGGTGATCCTGATCGACGCTGGCGGTATGAGCACATCAGAGTTTGCCTGGGCGCAGGCACCGGTGTTTGGCGCGGTGATCGTCGCCAATATGGTGGTTGTTCGTTTTGTGAAGGATCCAACCCAGCCACGCTTTATCTGGCGGGCGGCACCCATTCAACTGAGCGGACTGGCGGTGCTGATTGCCGGCAATTTGCTGTGGCCGCACGTCTGGCTGTGGTCGGTGCTGGGAACCAGCCTGTATGCGTTTGGCATTGGTATGATCTTTCCGACGCTGTTCCGCTTTACGCTGTTTTCCAACAACTTACCGAAGGGTACGGTCTCGGCGTCGCTGAATATGGTCATCCTGACGGTGATGGCGGTTTCTGTCGAAATCGGACGTTGGCTGTGGTTTAACGGCGGCAGGATTTCGTTTCATCTGCTGGCGGTTGCGGCGGGTATTGCTGTCGTCTTTACCCTGGCAGGCTTACTGAAGCGGGTTCGCCAGCATGAAACAACAACGTTAGCCACTGAAAACTAACCTGCCGGATGGCACTGACGCTTATCCGGCCTATGTCGTAGTGATAGGCCGGATAGGGCGCTTGCGCCGCATCCGGCAACCATCACATTATCTTAAGCAATGCGCGCAAACCCTGCTTCCAGATCGGCAATCAGGTCGCCAATATCCTCAAGGCCAATATGCACCCTGACCAGGGTGCCGCTGAAATCTACCTCTCCGGCTGGGCGAATGCTGTTCAGCTCTTCCGGCTGATTCGCCAGAATAAGCGACTCAAATCCGCCCCACGAATAGGCCATATGGAACAGCGAGAAGTTATCGAGGAAATTCGCCATCTGCTCGTCGGTCAGTCTCTTTTTCAGCACAAACGAGAACAGGCCTGAGCTTCCGGCAAAGTCACGCTGAAAATACTCGTGCCCCGGGCATTCCGGTAATGCCGGATGATTCACCCGCGCCACTTCCGGCCTTGCCGACAGCCAGCGGGCAATATGGATGCTGCTCTCCTGATGCTGCTTAAGACGTACCGCCAGGGTGCGCAATCCACGGCTGCCGTTGTAGGCCGTATCGGCATCAAGCGTTTGCCCCATCAAATAGGAGTTCTCGCGCAGACGATCCCAACAACGCGCGTTGGACACCGCCGTGCCCAGCATGCCGTCCGAATGACCGATGGTGTACTTCGTTCCCGCCTGAATGGAAATATCCACGCCATATTCCAGCGCTTTGAACAGCACACCCGCCGCCCAGGTGTTGTCGATCATAATGACAATCTCCGGATTAACCGCGCGGATAGCTTTCACCATCCCCGGTACATCCTGGACTTCCATGGTGATCGAACTTGGCGATTCGAGGAATACAACTTTCGTTTCCGGACGCAGAAGATCAACGATACCAGCACCAATCAACGGATCGTAATACGTTGTTTCCACATTGAATTTACTCAGGATCTTATTGCAAAAATCCTGGGTTGGCTCGTAGGCCGCGCCCGTCATCAAAATATGATCGCCACCCTGAACAAACGCCAGAATCGCATTGGTCACCGCCGCAGCGCCGCACGGGTAAAGCGCGCAGCCAACGCCGCCTTCCAGTTCGCTCATTGCCTTCTGGAAGGCAAAGTGGGTGTAGGTTCCGCGACGACCGTAAAACAGCTCGCCATTTGCGCGATTGGCGGTGGCGAATTTTTTGTCTTTCACGGTATCAAACACCAGCGAAGAGGCGCGCTGGATAACCGGATTCACCGCTCCCTGGGTGTAGCGTTTGTCGCGACCCGCAACAACTAATTGCGTCTCAAGCTTCATTGCGTCTTTCATAACATCTCCTGTTCTTAATCCGTGTGAAACCTATACCACCGCAGCAGTAGAGTTTATTTCAGTGTTGGTCTGCTTTTTTCCAGCGAACCGTTCAACAATCTGCGCCGCATTCAAATCATGGATAACGTTAATCAGTGTGGCAGGCGCATCGGTAATCGTGCCCAGCACTACTAACATCGGGATCGCTTCCATTGGCAGGCCCAGCGTAGTGACGATAAAGATTTCACCGAGGAATGCCCCGCCCGGTACGCCGCCGACGATAATGGCGGAGAGCACCGCAATCAGCATGGTCAGGAAGAAGGTCTCGGTGGTGAACTCCATGCCCAGCACGGAATAGATAAAGACAATTTTCAGCGCGGCAATCATCGCCACGCCACCTTTGTTCAGGTTAACCAGTAGCGGAATGGAGACATCAACGATTTCCGGGTTAATCCCCATCGCCTTACCGGCACGCAGCGTCACCGGGAGAGTCCCCAGCGAAGAGCAAGTCCCCAGCGCAGTCGCAGACGGTTCAATCGCATTACGCCAGAAAGCTTTGACCGCCGGAATCCCGCCGCCAATATACGAATAGAGAATCGAGCCAAAAACAAAGTAGACCAGCGTAGCCACCATGAACAGGCCGATAGCGCGAGCAAAGGTTAACAGCAGCGCAGAGTCCTGACTGGCCATAGTGGCAGCGAAATAGCAGCCCAGGCCAATCGGCGCGACCTTCATAATGATCGAGACGATCTTCATGATCACGGTATTGGCATCTTCCAGCAGCGACGCAATGCGCTTACCGGCCTGATCCGATTGACCAATCGCCACACCAGCAATAATCGCCATCACAATCAGCGCCAGAATATTGGACTTAGAAAACAGTCCGATAAAGTCGCTGGTCGTGATCATGCTGACAAAATCCATCTTACCGCTGCCCGCCTGCACCGACTGCGAAAGATCGATAGTGACGCCCTGCGCCGGGTTATACCATAGCGCCAGCGCAACGATCCCGGCAGCCGGAATAAAGGCCATTGCGATCGAAACAATAAAGATAATCGCCATAATGCGCCCCAGCCTTTTCAGGTCGGTCATACTGGCGATCGAAGACATGACGCTGATCCCCACCAGCGGCACAATAATCATAAATAGCAGATTTAAGAATATCTGGCCGATTGGCTGGAGTTTACTTGCAAACGAGGGGGCATAAATACCTAATAAGCCGCCAATCACCAGAGCAACTAATAAAATAATCGACGATCTGTAGGGTTCGAGTCGTGACCACATAATCGGTACCTTTAGAATAATATTTAATGAGATTAAATTCACAATGTGATGAGTTTCCGTTTCGCCTCCTTTTATTTTGTGACGTAACTCACCTAAGTTGTTATTTTTTCATTTTGCCAGCAAGTTGTTTCCTGTGATTCAATAGTTGCATGTTTAAAACGCGAATGTAACGGCCTATTCGTACCGTTTTTGCAAATCACTTGTGAATAAAAGGAAACTATGAGTACGCCGATTTCACTCAAGCATCTGGAGTTTTTCATTAAAATCGTCGACTGCGGAGGATTGTCAGAAGCCGCGGCGCAGCTCAACGTCTCGCCATCTGCGGTCAGCAAAAGCCTGGCGGCAATGGAAGATACGTTAGGCACGACATTAATTAAACGTACCACCCGCAGTATTACCCTGACCGATGCCGGGCAATATCTCTTTAACCGCGCCAATAAGCTTTTGAAAGAATTCGATGAAACGCTGAATACCACCTCCGGTTATTACCACAGCCCGCAGGGTGAATTACGCATAACCTGCTCAATTGCGTTTGGTTATTCCCGGCTGGTGAACCTGGTGGATAAATATCGTTCCCAGTTCCCAGATGTGAATCTGTATATCGATCTCAACGATAACTTCGTGAATCTGAACGAAACGGATTTCGACATCGCCCTGCGAATCTCCACCGCACCACCGCAGAACTACGCAATGCGCAAGCTGGTGCCTGTCCGCTGGGCGTACTGCGCCTCACCCGGCTACCTTGCCAAAAAAGGCATGCCCCAGCGTCGTAGCGATCTGGTCAATCATGATTGCCTGGTTTACCCAGGTCTCACGCCGGTGCTGAAGGTGGCGGATGAACAGGATCGTCTGCATCAGTTAAAACTGCATATGCCTATCCAGGCCAACAGCAGTCTGGTATTGCTGAAATCGGTGTTAGAAGATCAGGGAGTGGCGTATTTGCCTACCTATCTGATTGGCGATCATATTCAAAAAGAAGAGATAACGCCGCTGATGCTCGACGGCACCATCACCTGCGAAACCCACGCCCTGTATGCGCTCCATTTTCCCAGTAAGTACAGCAATCCGAAGGTGCGATCGTTTATCGATTTTCTGGTGGCGGAACTCGGCCCCTTACCCGCCTGGGACAACTGGATCCCGGAGTAAGCTTTGCTCGTCTGAAAATGGGAGGCGCTCCACATTTTTTGCGCGATCCCCCCGTCTGGCTCTATCCTTAAGCCTATGAATAAAATTGCTGAACTCAAACGCGCCAAGCGACTGGCGCTCTCATTGCTGCTGATTGCCGCCGCTACCTTCGTCATCACGCTGTTTCTGCCGCCTAACTTCTGGGTGCTCGGGATCAAAGCGATCGCCGAAGCGGCGATGGTCGGCGCGCTGGCGGACTGGTTCGCCGTGGTGGCGCTTTTTCGTCGGGTACCAATCCCGTTTATCTCGCAACATACGGCGATTATCCCGCGCAATAAGGATCGGATCGGGGAGAACCTTGGTCAGTTTGTGCAGGAAAAATTTCTCGACACCCAGTCCCTGATCGCCCTGATCCGCCGCCATGAACCGGCGTTGTTGATCGGTAACTGGTTCAGCCAACCGGAAAACGCCCAGCGAATTGGCCAGCATCTGCTGCAGATCATGAGCGGTTTTCTCGAACTCACCGACGACGCCCGCATTCAGCGGCTGATCAAGCGGGCAGTGCACAAAGCCATCGACAAGGTCGATCTCTCCGGTACCAGCGCGCTGATGCTGGAAAGCATGACCAAAAACAACCGCCATCAGGTGTTGCTCGACACATTGATCGCCCAACTTATCGCCCTGCTCCAGCGCGACAGCTCGCGGGCGTTTATCGCCCGACAGATCGTGCACTGGCTGGAGACCGAGCATCCGCTGAAAGCGAAGATCCTGCCGACTGAATGGCTGGGCGAGCACAGCGCCGAACTGGTGTCTGATGCCGTTAATTCCTTACTGGATGACATCAGCCACGATCGGGCGCATCAGATCCGCCACGCCTTCGATCGCGCCACGTTTAAGCTAATCGATAAGCTCAAACACGATCCGGAGATGGCCGTGCGGGCCGAAAGCATGAAAAACTATCTGAAGGAAGACGAAGCTTTCAACCGTTATCTTGGCGAACTGTGGGCAGACCTGCGCCAGTGGGTGAAAACCGACATTAACGCTGACGATTCGCGCGTGAAGCAGCGCATCGCCAGCGCCGGACAGTGGTTCGGCGAAACACTGGTTGCCGATAGCGCCCTGCGCGCCTCACTGAATGGGCATCTGGAGCAGGCCGCGTATAAAGTTGCGCCGGAGTTCGCCACCTTCCTGACGCGCCACATCAGCGACACGGTGAAAAGCTGGGATGCGCGCGATATGTCGCAGCAAATTGAGCTAAACATCGGCAAAGATTTACAGTTTATCCGCATCAACGGCACGCTGGTCGGCGGTTCTATTGGGCTGGTGTTATATCTGTTGTCGCAAATTCCTTCCCTGCTGACGCTGGCGAATTTTTAAGGAGAAAGTAAAATCCCTGTTTTTATTTTACTTTTCATTATCATTTGCACATGTAATATAACAATTATCAAACTAACAGCGTGAAATGAGAGTCCGTATGTCCGAGGGAAGCCCCGATTCAAATCGTCATGCCATCAGCGTCGCGCTCTTTGGCATGCTGGTCTTAACGCTGGGCATGGGAATTGGACGCTTTCTGTATACGCCGATGCTCCCGGTACTGCTGTCGGAAGGTCAGTTTACGTTTGACCAGCTCTCCTGGATTGCCAGCGCCAACTACGCCGGATATCTGGCGGGAAGCCTGCTCTTCTCCTTCGGGCTCTTCCATCTTCCCTCACGTTTACGCCCGATGTTGTTAACTTCTGCGCTCGCTACCGCAGGATTGATTCTGGCAATGGCAAGCGTTAAGCAACCCGCGCTGGTGATGTTGATCCGTTTTCTGGCAGGCGTCGCCAGTGCCGGTATGATGATCTTTGGTTCGATGATCGTCCTGCATCATACCCGGCATCCCTTCGTGATCGCGGCGTTGTTCTCCGGCGTTGGCGCAGGCATTTTGCTGGGCAATGAATATGTCATCAGCGGTCTGCATTTTGCGCTGTCATCGCACACGCTCTGGCTGGGGGCAGCGGCAGCTTCCGCTGTATTCTTTGTGCTACTCGTTATGCTCCTGCCATCTCGCCACCATGCGCTCCCCGCCGCAGCACCGGTAAAAACAGAGCATCAGCCTATGTCCTGGTGGCTGCTGGCGCTACTGTATGGGTTAGCCGGATTTGGCTACATCATTGTCGCTACATACCTGCCACTGATGGCGAAAAGTGCCGGGTCGCCGCTGCTGACGGCCCATCTCTGGTCGTTGGTCGGCATATCGATTATTCCGGGTTGTTTCGCCTGGCTGTGGGCTGCCCGACGCTGGGGGGTATTGCAATGCCTGACGGCGAATTTACTGATCCAAAGCGGCTGCGTGGTCATGACGCTCGCCAGCGACTCCTTGCCGCTGCTGGTGATAAGCAGCGTGGGTTTTGGCGCAACGTTTATGGGGACCACTTCGCTGGTCATGCCGCTCGCCCGTCAACTTAGCGTACCGCGCAATATTAATCTGCTGGGCCTGGTCACCCTGACTTACGGCATTGGGCAAATACTCGGGCCGCTATTAACCAGCCTGCTGGGAAGCGGCGCTCAAGCGATCGTTAATGCCACGCTATGCGGTTCCGTCGCCTTGTTTATTGCGGCACTGATCAGCCTCACACAATTATACAAACAGCGTTTCGCCTCCCCCAAAAGGGTATAATCGACAACCTTATAAACAGGTATCTTAGGATTAGTCCGCAATCAAATGTCAACATTTAATAAACCACAAATAATCGGCAATTACCCGCCAGACAATTTATAATCCCCGGTTGTTCATTTATAAACTCAATTTAAAATGCGTAAAAATGGACATATTAACTCAGCATCAACACTATCTTCGGGAAAAGTACATGTCATGGTTTAAAAAAATACTACTGGGGTTAATTATTTTGGTGGGTTTAATTGGCACGCTAAAGGATTATAAAGACTTTGGCTTGTTTGGCGCGTTAGGATTGTTTCTTATATTCCTGTTAACAACAACATTTTTATGGCAATGGGCCTCTGGCAGGTTACCAGAGATAACCCAGCTTCAGGCCGTATTTATTTTACTGGCCAGCGCGGTAGCCTCAATTTTTGTTATCAATATGGCAATTGCCGGAAATTTGCATGTGGATTTAATGGAGGTCATGTACGTTACCATTACGCATAATCCACTTTTTTACCTGATTATCTGCGTGGTCGCATGGGTAAAAGTGGGCATCTGGCAATGGCTGTTTAGCGGTGGACAGGTCAAAGAGAGGCAGCAAGTTTAAACACGGCAGAGGTAAAAAAGGCGTCTTAACTAAGACGCCTTTTATGCTAGTACAACAAATTAGAACTGATAGGTCAGACCCGCAACAACCTGGTTGTCGTCGTCTTTGCCGTCGAGCAGGTTAATTTTGTAACCCACATCAGCCACGATGTTTTTGTTGAAGTAGTAATCCGTGCCCAACGCTACGTATTCAGTCAGGTCATTATTGTTGTTGTCACGCGCGTGAACGTAACCCACGTTCGGACGCAGACCAAAATCAAACACATACGCAGCCATTGCTTCAAAGTGCTCAGCTTTATCCGCATCCTGAATCAGGTTGTGGGACTCGCCGTACATGGTCGCGACGTAGATGGCATTAGCATCATATTTCAGACCCGCGCCCCAGAACTCTGCGTTTTCGCCATCCCAGCCGCTTCGTTTCTGCAGAGCAGTCACCGCACTGGTGGTGTAGGCCGCAATCGCAGATACGCCGGAATCCGCAATATTGTCATAACCCAGGGAGAAGCCATAGCCATTGCCATGCTGTTTTGCCGGGCTAGTGTTAGTGTCATCCTGGCCCTGGTATTGCGCGCCAATGTTCAGACCATCAACGGCTCCAAACAGATTTTTGGTGCGGAGTGTTGCAACGCCAGCAGTACGTGTAGTAAGGAAGCGGTCAGTATCTTCAAAGGAGTCGCCGCCGAACTCTGAAAGAGTGTCAGTGTAAGCTCCCACGTCATAAGCAATACCGTAGTTACGACCGTAGTCAAAGCTAACGTCATGGCCATAATCCAGGCCAGCAAACGCCAGACGTGTATTGACGCCATTCTGAGAACCTTCTGCTTTAGAGGCATCAAACTGACTTTCAAATTGGCCATAACCGGTCAGTTGATCGTTGATTTGTGTCTCACCGCGAAAACCCAGACGCGCGTATGTACCGTCGGCATCGGTGCCGCCAGTCCAGGAATGGACCGCTTTTACTTTGCCGTACAGATCCAGTTTGTTGCCATCTTTATTATAAATTTCCGCTGCATGAACGGAGGTTACCCCTAATACCATTACAGCTAATGCCACTGCTGACTTTTTCATGTTATTACTCACTTTTAATTGTGAATTTTGCTATCAACTTTGTTATGAAGGCAGAATACCCGCATAAAAAAGCCCCCTATGGAAAAGGGGAAAACCTCTAACACACCAATGAAGGTAATAATAAAGTGGCAAGACACATATCATTTTGGGTTAAATAAAACCCGAACAGAGAGTAATTACTTGGATTCTTCGTTTACGCTCTCATTAACAGAGCGATATAACATTATTGCTTCGGCAATAATATCTTGTTTACTTTTACGGGTTTCAAATGCCAGCGTACGAACATATTCCCACAGAGAGGTATCGACACGGGCACTTAAAAGAACCATATCTTTTGAACGGGTACCCCTGGCCTTTCTAATATCGGGGTAATCTCGAGAGGGCATTATCATCTCCTGAACGCAAACACGCTTATGGCGATGAAATATGCAGTCAGTGTAAAAACATGTCAACGGCAAAATACAGTGACAATAGTAATGAAACTGTTAATAACGGACAAAAAACTGGAACAGCATTTCAAATGAAAGATAACTTGATTATAGAATAATGTGTAATTTTAACTTTACATATATTCACTTTTATTCATTTGATTAAAAAAGCCAGAACTATTGACAATAAACATGACATCAAATCAAAACATCATTACAGCCAATAAGTTACGTGCCGTTATTAATGTCTACATTTCCGTGAAGCGCCTGTTTTTATGCACTGTTATTCCGGGCTGCCTCGCTCTGACCACCGCGTAAATCAGTTTGATTCTCACTTAACACAGGCCCGTTTTGTCTAAAAATAAGCACGGAAAGGTAAAAATAAGGTAAACAATGCATTTTTTCGCATGCAAAAATAAGTTGTTTTTAATTGATATAAATCAATTTTCACCGCGTAACGACGGAGGAAAAATCATCATCTGAGGTGATGGAAACCTTTTTTTACGTGACGTTCATGACGAGAAAAAAGCGTTGTTATGCAATAAACTTTTGTGCTGAAAAGTGTCGCGCGGGCTGCAACAGCCCGCATGGGAGAGGAAGGAAAATCAGGCGTTAACTTTATCCAGCGGCCAGGAATCAAACAGATAGCCATCAAAGTCGATGTCATCAACATTTGAAAACTCCAGCAGGCGCTGTTTGACGTTTTCCAGATGCTGCCACATTGCCAGCTTGGCTGCGCGGGCATCCTTTTTGATTAATGCCGCCAGGATCTGTTTGTGGTCACCCATCCACTCTTTACGGTAATGGGTATCGTCAAGGTGGCTATGGAGCTGGATCCACATCGGGTTGTTTTCACGCCACTGCCATGACTGGCGAAACAGCTCCACCAGCATGCTGTTATGCGTGGCTTCGGCTATGGCGAGATGGAACTGCATGTCGCCGCTTTCAGAACCGTTCGCTTCGCTGGAGGCCAGCTCTCGCTCTTCCAGCTGTAACGCCTGGCGCATTTTAACGATATCTTCACGCGTTGCCTGCAGCGCGGCGAATTCGGCGATATTGCTTTCCAACAGCTGTCGCGCCTGCAGCAGCTCAAACGGACCCGCGTCATTGCAATGATTGACATCCGTACTGTCGATGGTCTGCGCATCTGCATTGTCGAGTACGTAGATCCCGGCGCCGCGACGCACGTCCACCAGACCTTTAATTTCCAGCATAATTAACGCTTCGCGAACCACCGTGCGAGTGACGTTGAGCATCTCAGCAATTTCACGTTCCGGCGGCAAACGCTCCCCGGGTTGGTACGGCGTCTGGACAATCAGATCGCGGATCATTGCACCCACTTCCTGGTAGGGTCTTTGTTGAGAAGTGTTCGATTTCATCGTGTTATGTCCGTCAGATGCGTCAATTCAGATCCGTAGGCCGGATAAGGCACATGCGCTGCCAACCGGCACCTGTGCCGTTGGCTGATGGCGACGCTGACGCATCTTATCAAGCCTACAAAAAACATTTTTTCGCCTGAACTATAGCATTTGCGGGAAGCCAAAAACAGAAAACGGGTCAACCAAATCAGCATTTTGATTGACCCGTCATACTTCGGGGATTATGCGTCAGCGCCTAACGCCGCAACGCACTCGCGTGCACCGTGTTCACACAGCTGTTGATACGTCGCGATAATTGACTCAACAAAATCAGCGTTTTCCGCCAGATCATGGCCAAAAATGCCGCTCAGCCCCAGCAGCGCCGTCACGCGTTCGGCCCCCTGGAACTGTTGGTTAATGCGCTGGAACTCAGCCAGCAAGGGGTCGACAACATCAATGGCCTGCCCCTGTTCATCCACGCCACGGGTGTAGCGCATCCAGCCCGCCACGCCCAGCGCCAGGTGACGCCAGTCGCTGGCGTTTTGCAGATGCAGACGCACCGGATCCAGCAGGCGCTGCGGCAATTTCTGGCTGCCGTCCATCGCAATCTGCCAGGTGCGGTGACGCAGTGATGGGTTGCTGAAACGCTCGATGAGCAGCGTCGCATAGGCGTTAAGATCGGTGCCTTCCGGCATCGACAGCGTCGGCGCTTGCTCCTGCATCATCAGCGCGAACGCCGCTTTGCGGTACGCCGGATTTGTCATGGTATCAGCGATAGTTTCATAGCCGCCGAGATAGCCCAAATACGCGAGGAAAGAGTGGCTGCCGTTGAGCATACGCAGTTTCATCATTTCAAACGGCACCACATCGGCAACGAACTGCGCACCAACATTATCCCAGTCAGGGCGACCGTTAACAAAGTTATCTTCGATAACCCACTGACGGAATGGCTCACAGGCGATAGCACACGGATCGTACACGCCCAACTGGTCGGCAATCTCTTGCAACGTTTCTGGCGTCGCCGCCGGAACAATGCGGTCTACCATGGTGCACGGGAAAGTGGCATTAGCCTCAATCCACTGCGCCAGCTGCGGGTCGCGCGCCTGCGCCAGACCCAGCACCGCGACTTTCGCCACATGACCATTTTCACGCACGTTATCGCAGGACATCACGGTAAAGGCCGCAAGCCCTTGCTCACGACGCAGATGCAGCGCCTGTACGATGTAACCAATCGCCGATTTCGGCGCGCCTGGATTCGCCAAATCGTGTTTAATCAGCGGGTTATTGAGATCTAACTGACCGCTGGCAGCATCAGTGCAGTAGCCTTTTTCCGTGACCGTCAGCGAGACAATTGCCGTCTGCGGGCGCGCCATAGCCTGTAAAATACCATCACAACCGTCAAGCTCCGGGTGCAACGCTTCTTTCATCGAGCCAATCACTTTCAGCACGGTGTTGTCCGCGCCTTTTTCCGCCACGGTATACAGCAGTTGCTGTTTGCGCAGGTTTTCAATCAGGACGCGATCGTTACCCGGCATCAGGTTAACTTCACAGATCCCCCAGTCGCTGTCGGTGGTTTCCAGCAGATGATGGGTGTACAGCGCCTGGTGCGCGCGGTGAAATGCGCCGCATCCCAGGTGAACAATGCGGGATTGCAGGCGCGAGCAGTCCCATGCAGGGCGAGCAACCGGCAGGTTGCTATTGGCAATTGTCGTTGTCATCGTGAACTCCAGAACCCGTTGAATGACCAACGGAAGAGAAAAGAAAAAGCCGGCCAGACAGGTGGCCGGCAACTCGCTTTAGCGGCTAAAGAAAGCGCGCTGGATAGCCATCTCAACGCCACGCACTTCCGCCAGCCCTTTCAGGCGACCAATCGCGGAGTAGCCTGGGTTGGTTTTCTTTTTCAGATCGTCAAGCATCTGATGGCCGTGGTCCGGACGCATTGGGATCAGGTCCTCTTTACCCTCGGCTTTACGGCGCTGCTCTTCCTCAACGATCGCTTTCACGACTTCGTACATATCGACGTCGCCGTTAAGATGCGCCGCTTCATGGAAGGTTTTCGGGTTATCTTCACGCAGCGTGGAGCGCAGGTGGGTGAAGTAAATACGTGGGCCAAACTGTTTGATCATGTCGACCAGATCGTTGTCCGCCCGGACGCCGTAGGAGCCGGTGCACATGGTAAAACCGTTCGCCATGCTGTTGACCGTATCGACCATCCATTGCATATCTTCCACAGTGGAAACAATGCGCGGCAGGCCGAGGATTGGGCGCGGCGGATCGTCCGGGTGTACCGCCATCCGCACGCCTGCTTCTTCCGCCACAGGAATAATTGCTTTCAGGAAGACGGCAAAGTTCTCGCGCAGTGCGGCTTTATCGATATCTTTATAACGCGCAAGATGCTGGCGGAACTG
Source organism: Citrobacter sp. RHBSTW-00599 (assembly GCF_013784065.1). Taxonomy (NCBI): domain Bacteria; kingdom Pseudomonadati; phylum Pseudomonadota; class Gammaproteobacteria; order Enterobacterales; family Enterobacteriaceae; genus Citrobacter; species Citrobacter sp. RHBSTW-00599. The sequence continues at coordinate 4,430,706 of NZ_CP056717.1, forward strand.
GTCAAGCGTATAGCCCTCTTCCGCGCCCGGCAGACCGGCGATGATATTGCGGGTCAGACGCGCTTTGTCTTCATCGCTCATGGTGGCGAAGCGTTCATTCGCCTGAGCAATCTCTTCGGCGGTGTAATCCGCTTCCGCGCCCGAACGTTTGAGGATGTGCAGCTCAAAGGCGGCGAATTCAATCTGGTCAAAACGCAGCGCTTTGGAGCCGTCCGGCAGGACGTATTCCAGGTCGGTACGGGTCCAGTCGAGAACCGGCATGAAGTTGTAGCACACGGTACGAATGCCGCACTGGGCCAGGTTACGCAGGCTTTGCTGGTAGTTGGCGATCCACTGCTGATAGTTACCAGAACGGGTTTTAATGTCTTCGTGGATCGGTACGCTTTCGACGACCGACCAGACCAGGCCCGCCTGCTCAATAATGGCTTTGCGTTTTAGGATCTCATCAACCGTCCACACTTCCCCGTTCGGGATATGGTGCAAGGCGGTGACCACGCCCGTGGCACCCGCCTGACGTACATCCGCTAAGGTGACCGGATCGTTAGGACCATACCAGCGCCATGTCTGTTCCATCTTTTATTCCTCATTTACGTTATGGACTCGACGATATGGCACATAAATTCCTCCTTTTGGTATGACATGTCAACCTGAAGGAATGAATTGGTTAACCAAATCACGATTTTTGCTGATTAGATCGCCATTTTGCGGCCAGGAAGCGCAGTAAAGATGTAAACATGTAACGCAATGTGACATTCATCGCATCAATGGTTAACCAATACGGATAACATCTCAACCAAAATCATAATAGTTCAACCAATAAAGGTAGACGTTATATGCATGTTCTCAATATTCTGTGGGTCGTATTCGGCATCGGTCTGATGCTGGTGCTCAATCTAAGATTCAAAATAAACTCGATGGTCGCCCTGCTGCTGGCGGCGCTCTCGGTCGGCATGCTGGCGGGTATGGACTTAATGGCGCTGCTGCACACCATGAAATCCGGCTTTGGCAGCACGCTGGGTGAGTTGGCGATTATCGTGGTATTCGGGGCAGTCATCGGTAAGCTGATGGTCGATTCCGGAGCGGCGCATCAGATTGCTCATACGCTGCTGGCGCGACTCGGGCTGCGCTATGTGCAACTGTCGGTGATCATTATTGGTCTGATTTTCGGCCTGGCGATGTTCTATGAAGTGGCGTTTATTATGCTGGCGCCGCTGGTGATCGTCATTGCCGCAGAAGCGAAGATCCCGTTCCTCAAGCTGGCGATTCCTGCCGTTGCCGCCGCCACCACCGCCCACTCTCTGTTCCCGCCGCAGCCTGGTCCGGTCGCGCTGGTTAACGCCTACGGCGCTGACATGGGTATGGTCTACATCTACGGTATTCTGGTGACTATTCCGAGCGTGATCTGCGCCGGGCTTATCCTGCCGAAGTTCCTCGGCAACCTCGATCGCCCGACGCCGTCATTCATGAAGGCCGACGTACCGGTTGACCAGAACAATCTACCGTCTTTCGGCGTCTCTATTCTGGTTCCGCTGATCCCGGCGATCATCATGATCTCCACCACCATCGCCAACATCTGGCTGGTGAAAGGAACGCAGGCGTGGGAAGTGGTCAACTTCTTAGGCTCCTCGCCAATTGCGATGTTTATCGCCATGATTGTCGCCTTCGTGCTGTTTGGTACCGCGCGTGGTCACGACATGCAGTGGGTGATGAACGCCTTTGAAAACGCGGTGAAAAGCATCGCCATGGTAATCCTGATCATCGGCGCGGGCGGCGTACTGAAGCAGACCATTATCGATACCGGCATCGGCGATACCATCGGCATGCTGATGTCGCACGGCAATATTTCTCCATACATCATGCGTGGTTGATAACCGTGCTTATTCGTCTGGCAACCGGTCAGGGCGTGGTCTCAGCCATGACGGCGGCGGGGATTATCAGCGCAGCCATTCTCGACCCGGCAACCGGTCAACTGGTGGGCGTCGATCCGGCGTTGCTGGTACTGGCGACGGCGGCAGGCTCCAACACCCTGACCCATATCAACGATGCCTCGTTCTGGCTGTTCAAAGGCTACTTTGATCTGTCGGTGAAGGATACGCTGAAAACCTGGGGTCTGCTGGAGCTGGTGAACTCCGTGGTTGGTCTGATTATCGTGTTGATCATCAGCATGATTGCATAACGTCGATACCGCTCTGGCCCACAGCCCAGAGCGGTTCTTTCTCCTGCCTTAACAATCCTCAATAATCAGATACACCGCCTTCACCGGGCCATGCACCCCAACCACCTTGATAAGCTCAATATCCGCCGTCGAGCTGGGTCCACTGATAATATTAATGCACGACGGCATACGCTCACCGGCCTGCGCTTTCTGATGCAGTTTTTCTGCCAGTTGTGCCACGCGCGGCAGGATGGTGCTTTTACGCAGCACGAAAATCGAGGATTCCGGCAACAGGCTCAAAGAACGCCCGCGCTCCGGCGCGGAAAACAGCACCACGCCGCCGGACTCAGTCAGGCCATACTCGGCATACACCACGCCGACTTTCGCCTGCTCGGCCTCGGTAATATTTTCGCTGCCTCGCGCCGGATCCCAGACCACGGCGTTGCATTCCTGCTGCAAGCGTTCGGTGATGCCCAGCGCCACCAGTCGGCTGTCGCCGCTCAGCACTACCGGCTGACCCAATTCTTCACACAGGCGTAGCGCTGCTTCTGCGGCCTGGTCCTCGCGAGTCAGTTCACAGCGAGCCAGCATCACTTCGCTGGCGAACTGGATAAACGCATCGCAGCGCTGCTGCGGGCTAAGTTCGGTCAGGCGCTCGTTGGCATAATTGTTAACCGGCGCGGCATCCGCTTGCGGTTCGAAACGCGGCGGGCGACCCAGCGCCTGGGCGATGGTGTTTAAAAACGCGGTACGGTTATCCATTCTTTTTCTCCTGCGCCTGATGTTTCTTAAACCAGCTGCGGAAGCTCTCGCCGTCAGCATCAGGCAGATCGCGCGCCTCCATCCAGTCACCAATCGCGCCAACCTTGAGCGGGGTTTTCCCGCCATTGATAAACCAGCTTGCCGCATGCGCGCCCGCCATCATCCCCACTTTCCACAGCCCCGGATGGCTATTGGCATAAGCGAACATTTTGATCGCCCGTCGCTCAGCTTTCGGGGTAATGCCCTCCTCGGCCATCACCCGACGATGACGCAGGATCAGTTTTGACAGCGGAATACGCACCGGGCAGACGCTGTCGCAGGCCGTGCATAAGGAACAGGCGTACGGCAGGTCTTTAAAATCTTTATAGCCGCCGAGCAGTGGAGAAATCACCGCGCCAATAGGGCCGGGATAGATAGAGCCATAGCCGTGTCCGCCAATGTGGCGATACGCCGGGCAGGTGTTCATACAGGCCCCGCAGCGGATGCAGCGCAGCACATCGCGAAACTCAGAGCCCAGCACCTGCGAGCGACCGTTATCGACAATCACCAGATGGAACTCTTCCGGTCCGTCCACGTTATCCGCCTCACGCGGGCCAGTCAGCCAGGTGTTATAGCCCGTCAGACGAGCGCCCACGGCGCTGCGCGCCAGCATGGTGATCAGCACATCCACATCGGAAAAGGTCGGCGCGATACGCTCCATGCCCATCACCGCAATGTGCGTTTTCGGCAGCGTGGTGCACATGCGCGCGTTGCCTTCGTTGGTCACCAGGCATACTGAACCGGTTTCCGCCACGGCAAAGTTACAGCCGGTAATACCGATTTCGGCACTCAGGAAATCCTCGCGGATCTTCTGGCGAATGAACAAGGTCATGGCTTCCGGGGTTTCCGGGCCGTCATACCCCAGACGCTCGTTCAGCACGCGGCGGATCTGATAGCGATCTTTATGAATAGCCGGCACCACGACGTGCGAAGGCGGATCCTGATCCAATTGCAGGATGTATTCCCCGAGATCGGTTTCGATCACCTGGATTCCCGCATCCTGCAGGACATGGTTGACGCCGATCTCCTCGGTCACCATCGACTTGGACTTCACCACCTTCTTCGCGTTTTTGCTGAGCGCGACCTGCAGAATGTAGGCGGTGGCCTCTTCTTTGGTTTTGGCGAAATAGACGTGGCCGCCGTTTTGCGTCACTTTCTCGGAGAGTTGATACAGATAAGCGTCGAGGTTGCTCAGCACGTGATCGCGGATCTGGCTGGCACGATCGCGCCAGTCTTCCCAGTGGCCTAACTCATCGACCATTTTTTGTCGATTTGCGCCAATACGCTCCTGCGCATTGGCCACGGCTTTGCGCATGATCGGATCTTCTATCTGCTGACGAATGCGCAGTTTAAATTCTACATCGCTGGTTTTTATCGACATCTCTTTCCCCTCAGCGGCTCATCAGCACTTCAGCAATATGCATCACTTTGACCGGCTGGCCTTCCCGTTGCAGTCGACCGCCAATGTTCAGCAGGCAACTGACGTCTGCGCCAATCAAATATTCCGGCTGTGCATCCATCAAATGTAAGACTTTCTCTTTCACCATCTCGCCGGATATCTCGGCCATTTTGACCGAGAACGTCCCGCCAAAGCCGCAGCAGGTATCCTGATCGGCAAACGTCAGCAGCTCCAGCCCGCGCACGTTTTTCAGCAGCGTAAGCGGCTCTTCCTTCACCCCCAGCTTCCGAGTCAGGCTACAAGAGGGATGATAGACAGCGCGGCCCTGCAGGCTGGCACCGACATCCACCACGCCCAGCTTGTTGACGATAAAGGAGGTGAGATCCTGCATACGCGCGGCGACCTTTTCGGCACGCAGCGCCCATTCCGGTTCATCGGCCAGATACGTCGGATAGCTTTTTACCGCGTAGGTACAGGAGCCTGCTGGCGAGATAATCGGATCGTCGTTGTCTTCCAGGGCGGCGATCAGGTTTTTCATCCCAGGGATCGCCTCTTTGATGTAACCGCTGTTAATGGCTGGCTGACCGCAACACCCTTGCTTCTCGGGGAAATTAACGCGGCAACCGAGTTTTTCCAGCAGCAATACGGAGTCTCGTGCCATCCGTGATTTCAGTGCGTCACCAATGCAGGTAACAAAGAAATTTACATTCACAATAACTACTCCATTGCTTCATTTCTGTTTATTGCGCTTGATATCGCGATATCAAGCAAAGGTTCAGCCGTATTTCACGCCCAGTTTTTCTGTTTGCTGTTTTTACTAATACCTGGGTTCATGGTGATGCTCGGGTCGTTTTCCTTTGATGCCGACTCTCCGCTTCTTAAGTCAGGACAGTCGCATATGTCTGTATTATCATTTGTATGACAAAACCAAATAATCCCCTAATCAACCCCCATATGCAACAACCAGGTTTATTTCTTTCGGTCTCGCTCACATTTTTATATTTAAAACCACAGCATTATGAACACCTTAAAAACAGTTTCAGGTGCTTACTATTCTCATCACCAGCATTATTAAAAAGGTTATCATATAACTATTTATAGGTATTAAGCTTACTCTTAAGTATATTTACCTGGCATTGGATTTTAATTAAAAGATTACAATAGTTACAAAACTACAAATCATAATTACTTTATTCACTGAAGCGATTCAGTTTACATACTTTATTAACCCAGCAATGTAGCCTCCCCACCATAAATATAAATCAGGTTTAATGAACAATCAGGAATAGCAATGAAAGAATATTTTATGTTTGCCCTGGCACTCTCTCCTTTACTACTGATGGTATTTTTAATATTGAAATTGAAAATGCCCATCCATTATTCCGTGTTGATCTCTTTGGTATTCACTGCCGCGCTGTCGGCCATATTCTGGGAAATGCCCGTACAGAATCTGAAAGCCGCGATAGGCTATGGCGCCCTGAAGGGGTTATGGCCGATTGTGATTGTGATCCTCGGCGCCATCTTCAGTTATAACGTCATGCAGGCGACCAAGGCGCTGGATATTCTGCGCGATATTCTCGCCAGCATTAGCGAAGATAAGCGTATTCAGGTGCTACTGATTTCATGGTGCTTCGGCGGATTCCTTGAAGCCGCGGCAGGTTATGGCACTGCGGTCGCCATTCCGATCGGCATTCTTATTGCGCTGGGATTCAACCCGCTGAAGGCGGCGATCGCTTCTCTCGTGGCGAATACCGTTCCCACCGCGTTCGGCGCGGTCGGGATCCCGGTTTCTATTCTGGCGGAACAGGTTAACCTGCCGGTGTATACCTTAGGCGGAACCATTATTCTGCAGCTCGCACTGTTTAATATCCTGCTGCCGTTTGTCATTGTCTGCATTATTGGCGGCGGCCTGAAAGCCATTCGTGGCGTATTTCTGATCACGCTGATTTGCGGCATCACCACGCTGGTTCCGCAATATTTTGTCGCCATCCATCTTGGCGCGGAATTGCCCGCCTTTGCCGGTAGCCTGGTCAGCTTGTTTGCTGTGGCGATGGTCAGTCGCCTGCGCAAAGGGAAAACCGATCCCGAGTGGCGCATTGAGGTCAGCCATACCCGCGAAACCACGCCGCGCTCGGCAAAAGTGTTGTTCCGCGTAGGCTCTATCTATCTGTTTATTTTTGTTTTTATCCTGCTGTGCTCACCGCTGTTCCCGACGATCAAAGGCGCGGCGTCCCAACTGGCCTCGGTGCTGCATTTCACGCTCGCCGACGGCAACACGCTGGCGCTGAAAGTTGAATGGGTGACCACGCCGGGGATGCTGATCATCTTTGCGACCCTTATCGGCGGTTTTATTCAGGGAGCGTCCGCACGCGGGATGCTGGAAGTGTTTATCAAAACCATTTTCCAGCTTAAAAATTCCATTGTGGCGATTATGGCGATTGTCGCGCTGGCCACGGTGATGGATCTCAGCGGGATTATCTCCACGCTGGCCCAGTCGATTGTCGATCTGACCGGCAGTTCCTACGTCTTCCTCGCCCCGGTGATTGGCGCGCTGGGCACGTTTGTTACCGGCAGCGATACCAACTCAAATATTTTGTTCGGCAAACTGCAAACCATTGCCGCCAGTAAACTGCATATCGATCCCAACTGGCTCGCGGCGGCGAATACTTCTGGCGCAACGGGGGGGAAAATGATTTCGCCGCAGAGTATCGCCATTGCGGTTTCAGCCACCAAAATGGACGGACAGGCCAACCAGATAATGTCTGGCACCATGAAATACTGCTGCGCCTATATTGTGATCCTCGGCCTGAAAGTCGGTCTCTTTTATTACTGGTTTATGGCGTAATCCATTGTCAACCCCGTCAAATTCACGGCAACCGTATTTGACGACCTGGTGACCAAAAAGGTTTACACCGCTTCAGGATCGAAACGAAGCGACTGGCTTTACGATTTGTCGGCGCTGACTAAAATAGCGCCGATGTTTCAAATCGAGGATTGTTGTTATGTTGTTCTGGAAAAAGATGGTGAAGAAGTTCGACGCCTTTTCCGCGTTGATCCCACCACGCTACTTCCGCGTGTAATGCCTGGCGCTAATGCCTGATGGCGCTTCGCTTATCGGGTCTACGTTTCACGCTCATTTGTAGGCCGGATAAGGCGCAAGCGCCGCATCCGGCAGCAGAGAAAATGTTCTCCCCTTTCACTTACGCAGCCCGCACGCTCTTAACACCCTGACCCACAGACGAAGCCATGCAAAACGGTAGATCAGCGGATGCTGAAATCGTAGCAGTGTCAGAAACATAGAGCCTCCTTGCGGCGCTACAGCACCGTTGCCTGATAGCGAATTTGCGGCTCCATTATCTGGTGACGCGCGTCTATCAGCCGCAGTTCATACGAGTCGTGCTCTTTCGTCAGCCGCATTACTGCGTCGACGACACTGGTGGTCCGCTCCAGCGCCTGCTTGTCCTCATAACCGTTGAGCAGTGAGGCCAGCATCACGCTGCAAATCAGATCCCCAACGCCCACCGGCATTTTGGCAAAGGTATACAGCGGCCGGGCGATGTGTAACGTCTGTTCCGCCGTCACCAGCAGCATTTCAAACGCCTTTTTGTCGCGCGAGCAGTCGCCGAGATGTTTCACCAGCACCTTCTTCACGCCCCACGCCACCAGCTGCTGCGCCGCTTCCACCACCTCGTCAAAACTACGTAGTTGTCTGCCCGTCAGCACGCCCAGCTCATAGAGATTCGGCCCCATCACATCAGCCAGTTGAATGGCGTCATCGACAAAAAAAGACTCCACGCCCTGCGCGACGATGCAGCCTTTTTGCGGGTCGCCCATCACCGGATCACAAAAATAGAGCGCCTGGGGATTACGCTGGCGAATGGTGGTGACCGCGAGCTTCACCTCTTCGCAATGGCGTTTGTCCCCGAGATACCCGGACAGTACGGCATCGCATTGCGCCAGTTTTTGCAGGTCATCCAGCCCGCTGATGATGGCGCTCAGCTCGCCGTGCGGCATTGCCATGCCCTGCCACATCCCGTACTGGGTGTGGTTGGAAAACTGTACGGTGTAAAACGGCCAGACATCGATCCCCGAGAGCTGCATCGGCAACACGGCGGCTTTATTTCCGGCATAGCCATAAACGACTGACGACTGAACAGACAACACGTTTTTCATTTTGACTCCGTCTAGCGAAACGTTGGCAGCAGACCAAATACGTCCAGAACAACCGTCAGATAGACAACCGCCCCACAGACAATGACCAGATTGAGTACGGTGTTATTACACGGCGCGGTATAGCTGGCGGTCGGAAAACGTTTCCGCGCCGCTTTCACCAGGAACGGCGGCAGGATCACGCTCCAGATGGTAAAGGCCAGACCGGCGTAACCAATGGCGTGGACAAACCCGTTCGGGAAGAAGAAGCACACAGCGGCTGGCGGGAAGTAGGTCACCAGCGCGGTTTTCAGGCGACCCATGCCGTCATCCGGGAAGTGAAACAGGTCGGCGATGTAATCGAACAGGCCAAGCGTCGCCGCCAGCAGGGAACTGGCTACCGCAAAGTTGCCGAAGAAGGTCAGGATCAGATCCATATAACGGCTGGTGAACAGCCCGCTGATAGCCTCGACAAACACGTCGATATTGCCGCCTTTAGCGATAATTGGCGGGAATGAGGAACGGCTGATGTTGCCCATCGTGACGCCCAGCCAGAAGATATACAGCAGCAGGGCAAACAGCGTGCCGATGATAATCGAACGCGTAATATTTGAGATCCCGCTCGTGCCATACAGCTTAACCAGGCTCGGCACGTTACCGTGAAAACCAAACGAGATAATGCAGAACGGCAACGTCATCAGGATATACGGCAGGTACTGCGAATTGGGCAGCGCCACCGCCACGCTGTCGACGAGTTTCGCCACTTCGATATGACCCACCAGGCCAGAGAAGGTGGCAAAGAACGCGATAAACTTACCGATGATCAACACGGTAGTAATACGTCCAACCAACAAGGAGCTGTACCAGGCAATCGCCCCGACCAGCATACTGACGATCACCACCGAGATATTCGCCGGAAAGCGCACGCCGCTGTATTTGAACACGGTTTGCGCCATCACCGCCGACGAACCAGAGATATAGGCATAGGTCAGAATATACAGCACAAAACCGAAAGCGATACCGACCACAATATTCCACTTTCGACCTAATAAATCCTGAGTAAAAGTATTAAAACTGGCACCAGCGCCATAATGCAGGTTAACTTCGACCAGCATCAGACCGGTTAATAACATCATGATGGCGATAAACAGAAGAATAACTGACGCACCGGGGAACCATACGCCAGCCATCGCAATCGGCAGGGAAAACATCCCTCCACCCACTACGGTCGCGATAACCAACATGGTTCCGCTAATCAGTCCGGGGGTACTACTCTGTCGCTCAATGGCATTAATATCCATGATAAATGTTCCTGTAGACTATTCGTTATAATTACAGCTGTCATTTGTACATCATGCGGATAATAAAAATGTCGGAGTCAGGGTTTACTTTTGTAGTTATGTCACGGTAACGGGCACCGCAAAGGCTTCCTGTTCATGGAAAAGAAATACAAAAAAGCCCCATCCTGAGATGGGGCCATAATTATTATTTAGATATAGTCAAAGCGTGCAGTAAAGAAACGGAGTTGCTTCGGCTCGTAAATAAACTTCAGCCCGCGAATATCTTCTTTGTGCTGGTAAAGTTTAATAATACCGTCAGCCACCACATCCATATGCGCGTAAGTATAAACGCGGCGTGGAATAGTCAGACGCACGGTTTCCAGTTTCGGCCTGTGGTGTTCACCAGTCACGTTATTACGGCCCGCAGAGATAATTCCGCGCTCCATACTACGTACGCCGGTTTCCACATAGATACTGGCAGCCAGGCTTTGCGCCGGGAACTCGTCCTGCGTCAGATGCTCACAGAAGCGACGCGCATCGAGGAATACCGCATGACCGCCCACCGGTTCAACAATCGGTACACCAGCGGCTTTCAGCTTGTCGCCCAGATAGCGAACCTGCTTCACGCGGTGCTCGATGTACTCATACTGCATGGCTTCGCGCAGACCAATCGCCATGGCTTCCATGTCGCGTCCGGCCAGGCCGCCGTAAGATGGCATGCCTTCGTAGACAACGACTAACTCTTTGGCAGAAGAGAACATTTCGTCATCGTTCATGCACAGGAAGCCGCCGATATTCACCAGACAATCTTTTTTACCACTCATAGTACAACCGTCGGCGTAGCTGAACATCTCATGCACGATCTCTGCGATGCTCTTGTTCTCAAAGCCCTGCTCTTGCTCTTTGATGAAGTAGGCGTTTTCTACGCAGCGGGTAGCGTCGTAGAACACTTTAATGCCGTGTGCTGCAGTCAGTTCACGCACCGCGCGCATGTTAGCCATGGAGACCGGCTGCCCGCCTGCGAGGTTAACCGTGACTGCCAGGCAAATATAGGCAATATTCTCGGCGCCTTTTTCATCAATCAGTTTTTGTAATTTTTTAAGATCGATATCACCTTTAAAAGCAATATTCAGACCGGCATCGTGCGCTTCGTCACGAACGATATCGACAAACACCGCACCATTTTTTTCCTGGTGATAACGGGTGGTAGTGAAATACATATTCCCGGCAACATATTGCCCCGGTTTAATTGCCAGCTGCGATAACAGGTTTTCTGCGCCGCGCCCCTGGTGAGTAGGAACAATATGTTTAAAGCCGAACAGTTCCTGCACGGTTCTTTCCAGATGATAGAAGTTTTCGCTGCCCGCGTAGGCTTCATCACCCATCATCATGCCGGCCCACTGCTTGTCGCTCATTGCGTTAGTGCCACTGTCTGTCAGCAGGTCAATATAAATATCTTTCGAATTTAACAGGAAAGTATTGTATCCCGCTTCCTGCATTTTCTTAAGGCGTTCATCACGCGGGATCATAGATACAGTTTCAACGCTTTTAATACGGAAGGGTTCTGCCGGATAATTCATTTTGTTTCTCCAGTAACAGTGGTCATGTACGTATTAATGTGAAGTAAAGCATACCTGGTTCATCAATAAAGTCTGATGAAATATAACTATTCGCCTCCTGAGTCAGGGGGAGAAATAATGTGGAGGCACTATGCAAGATTTAATTGATTATGGAAATAGCCTGGTCAACATTAATCACTGGCAATAATTTAAAAAGCTGTAAATGTAGGTGATGCAAATCACACGTCGTTTTTTTACCCGTTCATATTCAACAAGTTTTTTTTTGCGTGTTGATTTGCCATTTGCGATGGTGCCCCCGTGGAGAGGGGAAATACTGAAAACTTAACTTTCCAGTCTGTGCTCATACTGTATTGCTGAATGAGTACACCCCATTTTGTGAGAGTCGGATCACTTCACGGATTTATATTTGTGATTCACATCACTAAAAGTGTAAAGCAAAGTGTACAAAACGGCGTTGTTTCAGAGTTTGCTATTTGCTTCAGTGAGTTAGATCGCATTTTTGGCCTGATACAGATGGGCGTTATTTTCTGGAAATGGCAGGTATCAGGAGGATGGGACAGGAATGAATTTATACGGTGAATAATACTATGTTTATTGGGATAGAGAGGATTTCTATTTATTCCGAAAGCGTGCTAATCGCGCTTATTTCATCTTATTTACATCTGGACTTCCCGCCAATTACTGGGGTAATTTACAGGGGTTTTATTAGCGCGATGCGAAGGTGCGCCAACACCTCCGCATCGCTAATCGCAGTAACTATTATCGGAGAATAGTCACCATGACTGATACGCATTGTATTGCAGTTTCATTTGATCCAGAAGTGTACGTCGCAGATAACCGTTGCCTGAAGGTGGGTTATGCGAGCGGTTATCCTGATTACAGCCGTTTGCCGGTGAAGTATGTCCAGTTTCCGTCCATCGTGATGAAGGGCCAGTGGCTTAAAGCCGCCGGATTCGACACCGGCACCCGCGTCGATGTGCGCGTCATGCAAGGCTGCATTGTGTTAACCGCCCGCGCGCCCGAACCCGAAGAGTCAGAACTGATGAAATCCCTGCGCGCCGTGGAAAAGCTCTCCGCGCGTAAGCAAAAGCAGGTGCTGGAGTTTATCGGGGTGATTGCGGGGAAAGGGTCGAAGGGGTGAGAATGTGATGGTAATTGAGGCGCCGAAGGGCGCCTTTTTTGGGGTATTACGCCACTTTTGCTTTATGCCGTAGTGCGTTCGTTCCAGGCGTCGGTATATTGAATATTGCCATCTACGATACACCAGGTGATTTTTTCATAGCGCAGTTGTACGCTTTCCAAATGTCCGGTTCCCGTTACCGTACGTGTGTCATGCACGATTGGTGTCACTGATACAACTTTTACACCTTCAAGCAGGGTATTAAAGTATTCCACTTCCTGGCCTGCGTCGTTTATGTGATAGAACTTAAGTTCCGCACTTTGAAGTGTCTGACCTGTCGCAACTGCTTTGTAAAGGTATGGGCTGGAGGAATCGATCTCTTTGTCAAAAAGAAATGGGCCATGTTGGCGTGTGCCGGTTAGCTTTCCAGTGGCACCATCGGTTGGAATGCTAAGGTTATGTGTTAAACCACGTAACTCAATACTGCCTTCACGTCCCTGGACATCCGAGCCTCCACGAATCATCGCGCCACCATCGTCTTTTAAAAATAAATGAACGGGTACAGCCATTTTCAACACTCCTTGTAATCAATCATATAACCAGCGGCCTGCTCTGGCTGATTCTGCGAACATACGCACAGTAAGCGGTTTTGACACTTGCTTGATGGGTTCTTTGGTAAACCATTTTCTATAGACCGATTCTCTTTCCCACGGGTAATAGGCCTCGAAATCAATCACAGAAACATCAACGTTATATTTCTCTCCAAAATCATCAATGGCATACGGTAATTCATCCCATTCAGCGTAACCTTGCAGCGGCGTATCAAGTTCAATCGGGATAGGCTTGAAAGTAAACGTTACCGCGAGAGATAACTCTCCCCGAAAAAATTCTAATACCTCGTTATCCGTCACCATACGCGATCTTCCTCTCTGGCAATGGTGTTGTAGGTATTCACCGTTTTATAGACAATTTGGGCGACATCACTTGCGAGTAATGCCCAACCAATCACAGGAATTGTTCGTCCAACGAATGCCCCCAGATTGTTAGTCATCATTGGTTTTAAATATTTGATACTGGCATTGGTGATGGTAGGAAGCCTGACGGACAATGTTACGTTAAGAAACTCACGAGAATATTTGGAGGCAATTGATGTGCCTTGTGTTGCCCCATATGGTTTACCCCGTGTTTTCAGCAATGGTAACCCAAGAATGATACATGACATTGTTACCACATCTTTAATTCCCCCAAATTGTTCATCAATTTTGTCGAGAAAAATCCAGAAAAATAGCTCACCTGCAGAAATGTTACAGACCCCTTTATAAAAGTATGTTCCGTTGAGTTCCTCTACTGTGTCCATCAGAGATCCTTCGATATGCAATAATTTGCATGCTTATCGTACTCCTGCGTACCCTGGTGGGGGAACGGTAACTGCCGTGGCGTATGTGTTTTTCAGAAAACATAAAAGTGATGTCGTTGATGTCAGACAACATGCCACGCATAGTGCTTTATCAAATTGATACCAATAAGTGACGTCGATAGCGCATCAACCCGTCTTTGCTTGATCAGGTGATATTTTGCGAGCATCATCGCAATTATTTACCTGATAATGAAATCAATGACTTCCAGTAAAACCCTGCAGCAGGCAATTGCCGACATCACCATCTGGCGTAAAGGCGAGCAGCGTGCGCCGCACAAACCTTTGCTGCTGCTACATGTGCTGGCGGGTTATCTGCAGGGTCACGGTCGCCTGTTTGACTACGGTTCGGAGGTTCGCGACCCGTTGCATAGCCTGCTGGAGCGATTTGGACCACAGCGCACGCAGTACCGCCCGGATATGCCCTTCTGGCGCTTACAGAGCGATGGGTTCTGGGAGCTACAAAACGCCGAGCAGTGCTCAACATCCGGCAGCAGTAAACAGCCCCCTGCCGGAGAACTGGTGACGCATAACGTTGCCGGAGGCTTTGATGAACAACATTTTGCCCTGCTGAAAAAGAACAAGAACCTCATCAACGCCCTGGCCCAGCAAATCCTCGAAGCGCACTTCACCGAAAGCATTCAGGAAGAAATCGCGGATGAACTGGGGTTTGATATCCTGCAAATCCGCAAACAGCGGGACCCGTTGTTCCGCCAGCAGGTTCTGCGTGCTTATAACTATGAATGCGCCATTTGTGGCTTCAATATGCGCCACGACAGCACTTCAGTTGCGCTTGAAGCGGCCCATATCAAATGGAAACAGCATGGTGGCCCGTGCGAGATTTCAAACGGACTGGCGCTGTGTGCAATCCACCATAAAGCCTTTGATAAAGGTTCGATTGGGCTGGATGAGAGTATGCGGGTTCAGGTATCACCCGCAGTGAATGGCAGCGGCATGGTGGGCAGACTGTTCTGGGATTTCGACGGTAAATCGATAGCGCTGCCGATGATGCGCGAGAATTATCCAAAAGAAGGGTTTGTAGAGTGGCACAGGAAGGAGGTGTTTAGGGGATGAGTGCGAAGGCCGGACTCGAATTTTACACTCAATAGACTGATATCAATGAAGTTTATAAAAAGGCATAAATAGTTATACCCTCACTTGTACCCACAAGTTAAAATTCGTACAAAAAATAGACATTGCGAGTGGGTATAAAGCCATACCAGTAGAACACCGATATGGCTATCAAAGCAAGATTCTGACTGGCCGAAAAACTTTCTTCGTAGGCTTTAAATGCAAACAAGAGTAGTCAAAGCCAACCATGAGCAGACGATGGTTTGGCCTGCTCCTCGTTGATTAATGCACTGTGGGATTTATAACTTTCGCTTTTGACTAGAGTTTAAAAGCTCGTTAAAACCCTATCCTTAAACGAGCTAGGGGCACGTTGTCCTTGAAACTGCCAGTTGAAAGCACGCACAATGAAGTTGTTACCGACTCAAGACAGTCGAAAGTTTCGATTACTGAATTTCAAGTAAAAACAGTCCAAAAGGTCTTCACGGATGAAAAAATTGCTGAATGTATCACTTTTTCTTGCTGTGCTGATTCTAGGCGTCGCCCTACTGGTTTCCAGATTGATCGATGGTACTGCTTTTGTGGCATTTATCATTTCAGGATGTCTGGGCGTTGCTGTATACACGCTGTTACCCTCGATCACCGAGTTTTCGATAGGAGGTAACTCCGTAAAATTTCAGGAGAGGCTCAATGAAGCCGAAAGGATCACCGATGAGCTTAAAAAGCTGAAATCGATAGCCATCAAGACAACGCTAAAATCACTAAAGATACAACAAAAAGCTAACCTCCTCGTTTACCAAAATCTTTTAGAATTTAGGGATATTTATCAGCTACTCTCGGATACGAAAGAATTTGAGACTGATTACCAGATACTGGTGATAGAAACCGCACTTTCACTTAGGGAAAATGTCTTTGATTTTGTGGATCTTGAGATCGAGAGCTCTAAGCCACAGTGGTCTCATTGTCGCGATAAATATATCAGAGAATACTTAGGAGCGAACATAAATCAGGATTCACTATCGTCACGAGCGAGAATGAGCATTCGTTTTGCAAATCAGTATGTTTACCTATCTGATTTTATTGATGGCTTGTGTGCGGGTGGAACACCTATGTTAAAGATTATCAGCGGAGGGGATGGCTGGCATATGATTATGAAAGCTACAACATGGAAAGATAGTTGAAGATTGCAATTTCCTTATGCTCTTGATTCAGCATTACCAATTAAAAGGTGCCCCGAATTTGAGGACTCATTCTTGTTCCCTAACCAATTTCTGAGGTTGGTTGGAATACAACATTAAGCTGCTGAAGGAGCTTTTCATTCTGAGGTTGGGTAGAGTCACGGCCAGTGACAACACGCCCGATACTGGTCGTAAGGATGAGTTTATTTTACTCCGTCAATACATCGAATTCTGTTTGCATCGTTAATCGTCTATTAAAGTAAACACGCCTGCCGGGAATGGCAGGCGCATTATGAGATGAATAAAAGTTGGAAAGTTCAGAGGTAACAATCAGGAATGAGGTTCGAAGGATTCAAGTATTTATTAATCCAGTAGCTCGTTTGGCTTTGAGAATATCAATTGCAGTCAGGAATGGTGTCTGCTCCTGCCATGTAAATCCTTTGCGGTCGATGCGTACCAGTTCGTAGCGCTCCACTAGGAAATTAACCCCATCAGCCAATGTTATTCCCGCTTCAATATGTTCCTGAATGGCCGCATCGTCGTGAAATGGCGTGTCGTTCAACGTCAGTCCGTAATGGTGTTCCAGCAGATACGTTAACAGTTGCCGCCAGACCAGTACGGGCGACAGACGTGACGAAACCGGCACCGTGGTCGGTACAGATGAAATGTGCATGAGTTGGGTCCTGAGAAAAGGGGAAGAGAGAAGGTGTTACGGGGTTGGATAAATAGAAATGTAAACGTAGCCGCAGCTACCACGGGTATCAGCTATACAGGTTAAACTCGCAAGTTGAATGGTCACCTGATGTTGCTGCTGTGGATTTAGCTCACCGGAACGCAGCATTGCTTCCAATTGACTGATAAACAGCGGGAAAGCTTGATCCAGTTTCTGCAGTTGCTTCGGGGTAAATTCCCCCGTCAGTTCAGCCCTGTCAGCCAGGTAATGCAGACAGTTTCTTTCCTGGACTAATCTAGCGCCAAATCGTGGGGTGATATCGCTTTGTAGCCCCCATTCATAGGGTGGTATGAATGGCATGAAAACCTCCGTTTAAAGCAAACCCTGCTCAGCAAAAGAAACCACTTCATTCCCAACAACCAAATGATCCAGCACTCGCACTTCAACCAGTGCTAACGCTTTCACTATCCGCTGAGTGATGTGTTTGTCCTGCTGACTGATTTCTGTCGTACCTGACGGGTGGTTATGCGCCATAATTACCGCAGCGGCATTATGTTTCAGAGCCAATTTAACTACTTCGCGGGGATGCACTTCGGTATGGCTGAGTGTGCCGGTAAACAGTGTTTCGCATCCCAGCAGGCAGTGCTGATTATCGAGATACACCACGATAAAAACTTCACGTTCCTGATGAGCCATCTGTAATTGCAGCCAGGTTTTAGTGAAGCTGGTGGAGGTAAATGGCTCACTCGGTTGACGCTGATATTTCTCCAGCAGGCGTAATGCCCGACGAATGACGCGTTGCTCGTTTGCAGGAAATACCGGGGATAAATTAAATACAGACATATTTGTTCCTTAAAAAAAAGCCTCGCCGGTTTAATGGCAAGGCCTGAGGGAAGGGAGAATAAAAAGGTTCATGAGGCAAGCTGCAGCATATTCTCAGCCATCACCCATAGAGCACGGTTAAGCTTCACATCACCATCGATACCTTTTACAGCACGCGTATGGGTGCGTTTGCCTTTGGTGGTTCGTCCAGACAGACCGCCTTTAATCAGGTTTTCCTGAATTCGCTGATAAGTGGTCCACAGATCGTTACTTTCATCCTGCCAGCGGCGCGGGGAAAGGATCTGCGATTCCGTCACCGGCTGATGCTCTTCACCAAAACGATAGGTTAATGCCGCTTTAGCCATCGCCTGCTGAGCAGGTGGCGGTAACATCAGCGACTGCATGGCATCGCGTTTCTCTTCTACGCGATCAAAAATCCCCAGCACTTCGTAAGCTCCTTCAATGACTTTCTCCACCACGTTGCCTTTATGTGGCACACGTACCTCTCCAAAACTCTCACCGCAAATTAGTCCATTCTGGCAAACCGATCTGAATAACCCCGGCAGCATCTGGTATGAGCTGGAGCCGTCGTGGCTATTAAGCAGTATAATTTCAGGCACCTGCTTGCCAGTAATCTGTCCTTCACGACGCAGACGTAGCATGTGCTTAGTATGTTCGCGTTTGCTCTGGTCTCGGACTCTAGTCTGGCACGCAAAGAATGGGTGAAAGCCTTCACGTTGCAGGTTATCAAGCAGGGTAATGGTCGGAATGTATGTGTACCTATCGCTGCGGGATTCATGCTTTTCTTCGCTGAATACACTGGGCACATGATGCGCCAGTTCATCGCGGGTTAGCGGGCGGTCGCGTCGAACGAGATTGACCACACCGAAGCGGCTGGCTAAACGTGTCATTATTAGTTCCTTATTGAGATATGAAAAAAAGACCATGCCTAAGAGTGAGGCATGGTCTTTTCTGAAAGTGAACGATGAAAAAAGATTGTGTAAAATTCGGGTAAGATCACACGGATAGTACAGAGATAAAAACGACTGTAATTTAAATATTACCAGCCAGCATTCTGCTTCCTGAAAGCCCGGTTGAGCGTGTCCAAATCTTGTATAGTTTTTTCTTTTACTGTGTAGGTGGTTCCATTCGGGTCAATAGTGACTGATTTCGGAAAATGATTCTTTATGATTTTAACAGCTGATGGGTGCCTAAAAAATCGATATCTGAGACCTGTACTGCTAATAAAGTCTCCCTCTGATGGGGTTACCAATTCATCTGGTGATTGCGGCTCATACAAAACCCCGACAAAAAAACCGCCCCCACGCATGCCTTCCAGACCATTAATATACAACTGGTGTGAATGTTTTTTTCTGTTCCATCCTTTTTTGGCTATGTCATGAAAGGGTCTGTACTTAATATTATTCAGATCGAACAAAAGCGCTTCATCGCCGTTTGATCTGTTCGTGTGCACAGGAATAACTTTACATGAAAAATCAATTTTCACTTCGAGGCCATCAGCGGTGTGCTGTCTATATTTTACTGTTACTTTCCCGATAAAAAACAAAAACAACGCTGGTTTGAATTCACTATTATCAGGGACATAAAGTTTTGTCTGCAGGTATGCAATTACTCTTCTAAGTATATCATTCTTGTTTATTGCTTCCGCAGGCTTTGGCACGTCACTAAACATGATGTAAGGAAGCGTTTCGATAAAACTATCTCTTTGAAATAAACGATGAAACGTATCGGTTGTTCCCCTGACCATTCCATCAATAGTCAGGTTATTGATTTCAAAACCCGCATTAAAAACCCTTTCCGGCACCAGATTTTTATTCGCCACCAGTTTACCTGAAGGTAAAAGTGCATCGTTTTCCATCCTGTACTTCAAGGCATCCAAAATCATGTCCTGAATAACAGCTGAACTACTACTACCCGTCCTTTTCGCCAGACTCACTATCATTTGATGAAGTTCAGGATAGGAAAGATTAACCGTTATCCTTTTTTTACTTACCATAACACATTCCTTATAAGGTGCAGCACTTTTTAGATTTTAACAGTGCTGCACCTTTTTAAAAACTGATTTAAATCAATTGAATATTCCATGCAAAAACAACCGTTTTCGGCAATACCCGGCATGGTGACATGAGTGGCAGTAAAATGTTCATCCGCAAACCTGGGCAAGAAATAGCCCGTAGTCAGCGTGCCGGGATAACTTAAGAGTGGTTTTAGACCGAATGAAGGGGAGTAATAACAGCCAGAAACCCGATACCGCAGGGGTATACGGGGTGACAGGTGGCGATATCAGTGATTCTTTACTGCCGGTACCAATTATATGTTTATAGTTGATCTCTACAGTATGAACAGAACCATACAGATATAGGGTATACAAAGAATCATCGGAAAGGGGGTATAGCACCGTCAAGAAAGGGAGTTTGCTACCATCAGAGGCTAAAGCCAGTAGTAGAGTGAGGAAGTTTTTTCTTTGCTCGTCCTGTACCTGCATTAAAAGTTACTGAGGCACTCATGGATATGTCTCCAACTACATGAGAGTCCGGAAATGATACTCAAAGAAAGTAACCGCGAGAAGAATGCCTACCATATGCAGCGTCTGGAAGCGCTGACAGCCTTCGTGATGAATGAGCATGCCCGTGTATTAGCCTTCGGGCTGGATCTATACCTGCCGCAGCATAACCAACATAAGGGCCACGAATCTGCGGTGATAACCCGTTTTATTGCCTCACTGAAAGCGCAGATTGCCGCTTATCTGAAAAAACGCAGCAGGGAAGGTAAACGCCTATACCCTTGCCCGGTGTATTACGCATGGGCCAGAGAGTTCGGTGATATTAATGGCAATAAACATTATCACCTGGTGCTGCTGGTTAACCGTGAGGTGTTCACTAAGTCGATGTTGGCAAGGGACATGAATGGAAAGGCGAGAGGATTTCTGCTGATGATGGCTGTCAAAGCATGGCACCATGCTTTGAAGCTACGGGCTGGAACACAAGAGAACGTTCGCTTTTGGCTGCCCGGGGTGTTCGAGTTAAACCGCAGACAGGGAACTGACTCCCCGGATTATATGAATTACCTGAACCGTATCTGCTATCTCGCCAAAAAACGCTCAAAAGAAAATGATGACGGTGAGCGCAATTTTGGCTGTAGTCAGTTTAAGGCCAAAGCTAAAAGTAATTTATTACCGGAGAAGTGATTGTAATGACAGAGCACGCAACATAACCTTAAATCAATAGGTTAGTTCTGCTCCTGTCTTTTACCCACTCAAAGACAGAAGGACAATCGTCATGAACAATCTTCCGACTCCCGATACCGACCTGATGAACGATAAGCTGGTGGATATGGTCTTCATCACCACCTTCACGGGTCTAACCGATAAGTGGTTCTACAAGCTGATTAAGGACGGGATGTTCCCCAGACCTATCAAGTTTGGCCGCAGTTCCCGCTGGCGGGAGAGTGATGTCAGGCGCTGGGTGATGGAGCACATTGAAGAATCCCGCAAATAATGCCCTTGAGGCCACTTCCACACGCCTTATCCGTAAACAGTAACCCCGACACAAGCGCTATGTCAGTAAACGTCTGGCAGGGCTGTTGCTGCGCGTTATTTGTTAAGGGGCGTTGTAGGGATGAAATGAATGACATCCCAGCGGGGTTAAACATAATTAAAAGGGGGAAGTGTCGGATAATTGACTGACACTTATCCCCCGGACTCACCATAGTTAAATTTAATTATTGAAGGTCCAGCTACCGGAATCGGTCGCAATACTGGCTTCGATAATACGATCACATTTCATATATTTGAACGTGGCCACATCACCGAATTTATATTTGGCAGGAAGGGTTCTGTTACCGACGCTCTCCATTTTACAGTTTCCCCTGTTAACTCTAATGGATTTCAGTACCACGTTGTCATCAGTAATAGTGAGCTGAATAACGCCATATTTAGTATTCCAGCCTTCATTGCTGACGGCGCTGCCAAACTGTACTTTAAACGGTGGCGTCGTGGATTGCTGTACCTGCTGTTGCTGAGAGGATGCAGGCTTATTAGCCTGCTGGCTACCCACGCCATTAATACCGTTCTGAAGGAGGCTCCTGGAAACGTTAATCGTACCGGGTTTGCAGGATACGGTGCTGGTTTCCTGCCCCTGTGAATTCATGGTCGTGTAATAAGCATCGCCTGTACCATCATATTCCGAATAATTGACAGCAACAGCGCCTTCAATATCGTCACTTTCTCCGCGCAACGTGAAAGAAGCGGTTCCCGCCTCTGATTTAGCGATGACAGTCTGTTTCGCCTCACCGGAAGGAATGTCCAGTTTAATGACGGAACCGCCTTCTTCGGTGTCACCGCTTGGCTTTTCAAAACTGATATAAACGGTATCACTGGCATGGCTGAGCGTCATTTGCTCGCCGTTTTCAAGCAGGCATTGCAGGTCGTAACCGCCACCTGCATGAGCAGACTGAGCAGCAGCAAATAACGCTATCAGCAGTGCAGGAATAATCAGTGGTTTCATTACATATTTTCCTTATCCAAAAAAATGGTCCCAGACGTTACCCGCCCACTCGATAACCTTATCTTTCCCCTTACGGGCAAGCTCTTTGACGGGCTTTGGTAACGGAACAGAATCAATAACGTCGTCAAGTATCAGGGAGACAACGCTGGCAAAGCCGCCTTTCGCTTCCGTCTTTACGTCATCGGTTTTGTACTCTTCCTTAAACTGCGAGGCGGTGCTGCTTTTAGCCCGATCAGGCAATGCGCGGATCATCGTTTCGACCAGACGAAGGATGTTGTAGCCCTCATCGGCGGAAATGGGGATGACCGGATAGCGCGTAAAGCCAAATCGTTCAGTAATGTAGGCTTCTTTCTTTTCGATGTTGATGCACTGTGCCGGGGACGGCTGATGCAGGTGTGTATCCCACTCACGGAAGGGCTCGATTTTATCCACCTGGTTGAGAACGAACAAAACGCGCTCACCCCCACCGGCAGGGAGCAGGACATTGTTATAGAAATACTCATCTGCAGAAAAAGCCCGATCATCGCCTTTTATCACCCAGAGGATGAGATCCAGTGAGGGAAGCAAAGTACGGTAAAGATCTTCGTACTCTTTATCCCGTAAAGCATTCTCACCGACGCCAGGGATATCGATTATCTTCAGCGAACGTTTACCAAAGCGTATGCGCAGCTCCTGAACCTCACGTGTGCAGGCTTCAACGTCACTGATCGCACACACTTCACCTTTAAACAGGGCATTACACACGCTCGATTTACCCGCACCTGTCTTTCCCATGATGCCGATCACGGGTTCATAGTCGATAGCTTCACTGATTTTGTTCACCAGACTTTCCCGCAGTGAATGAGGGAAAATATCGAGAATATCCCTGATGTCGGGTATCTGCGGCGGATTGTCGGCTTTTATCCCGTTGTTGCCCTTAAACATAGTGCTCCATATTGATGAAATCCCCCCTTCTCTTCTGGTGATGCCATTAGCATCAGTAATCATCCGGCCTTCGCCCTTTACCGGGTCATCCATAAAGGTCTCCTTGCTTATGTTGAAATGAACGTTGCCAGTTACTCTTTGAAGGTGTGAATAACGTCGCTGATGAAACGAAAGTGAGGAAGAGCCGAAATAAACTCCTCACTGGCGGTGAGTGCATCAAGTTCAGGCTTTCTGCGAAAAGAGGTGTCAAGGACCGTCACAGCGTTAACGTCTTCCATCCGAAACACCTGTAGCTTTCTTGCTCGAGTAGCCACAAGGAACCAGTTTCTGGACTGGAAGATCAGGCGGCGGGGAGCCACTCCTTCGTAGCTCTTTCCATTGACTAATAGCGTGACGGCCCGGTAGTCACGGATAGCTTCGGCCAGCTCCAGAAAGCAGGTAGTCTGGGTGATTGGCGATGGCAGTCCTCCATGCCCGATTAGACATGGAGAACCACCAGCGCTGCTGGTAATCAGCCGGATTAGTCTGCGGTTCTGAGCCGGAATGATCCCCGAAATGCCAGAGTTGAGGATAAACGCAAAGGTATTGGGTAAATGCTCTCGACCAGTTCGCCGGATGAGTCGGTAGCAGCCACTGGAATGTTCAAGATCCAGATGAATTAGACGCTGCTGAAAATCCCGCTGTAGAGTGCGCTCTGAAACACCAAACTCATTTGCCAGTGCTTTGAGCTCCAAGGATTGGCCAGACATTAACCGGCTGATAATGACCGATAACCTGACGGACAGGCGGTCATAATGATCATGTTGTGTTTTCATGGTGAGAACAGTCCTGAACTCCCAAAATAACCAGATATTGATATGGGAGATTATGACGTACTGGTTCGACACGTTATGTCGTACCAAAGGGAGGTGGATTGAAAAAATGGTGGGAATGACTATTGCTATCTAACACTATGAAATATTAATTAATTAGTTGATTCCAAAGCGAAGTCATCATCAAAAAAACGACACAACCTGTCGCATTCCGCATTGTCAGAAATAGGATATCTGCTGCTCACGAAAATGATTTAGTACTGAAAATAATTCTAAACCAATATATACCCTTGTATTGATTATATTGTTTGGACTGACCCCACCCCGGTAGACGATCCTGCCCTATAGTTGTAGGTAAGCCAAGACGGGGTTTCTTTTTGGCTAGTTAGGTCTCGTAACAAACTACTGGTCTGCCTGAGGGCAACAAATCCTAACGTAAGCAATCCTCCTTTAAAGTCCTTCATAGCCCAAACATTTCATTCCCCAGCTCGGGGCAATGCAAACAATCCACCATCGTTGTATAGTTCGAACAATTGTTACTACGCAAGGATGTGGAAATGTCGACGTTTGATAGTACTAAGCTTCCGCTTAAAGACCTTCTTAAAGATATTGTTGAAGGGAAAATCCAGTTACCAGATTTTCAACGAGGTTGGGTATGGGACGATGAGCATGTTCGTAGTCTACTCGTCAGTCTTGGTCGTTCATTTCCAGTGGGCGCAGTGATGCTTTTGGAAACAGGAGGTGAGGTACGTTTCCAAGTCAGACCGGTAGAAAATGTTCCCTCCTCCGGTTTGCCATCCCCAGAAAAACTAATCTTAGATGGTCAGCAGCGGCTAACAACATTAACCCAAGTGCTAAAACTTCAAGGTCCAGTGAAAACAACGACCGATAAGGGAAAACCTATCGATCGCTATTACTATATTCATATTCCCACTGCTCTTATGGGAACGGACAGGCTGGATGACGCAATTATTGCGACTGATGGTACTCGTCAAATACGCAGTGATTTTGGCCGAAAAGTTGATATCGATCTTTCTACCCGAGAACTCGAATGCCAGCAGCTTTATTTCCCATGCTCGGAAATCCTCGAAGCTATGGCTTGGTTACAAGATCTCTACACCCACAATGCCAATGCTGTACCACATTTCTTTGAATTCAAAACACAGGTACTGGATGCTTATAACGATTATCAAATTCCCTTAATTATTCTGAAAAAAGATACTACCAAAGAAGCTGTATGCCTCGTATTCGAAAAGGTAAATACGGGTGGTGTACCACTGTCTGTATTTGAGCTTGTTACCGCAAGCTATGCAGCTGATGGCTACAATCTTCGTGATGACTGGTATGGCAGCGAAATTAGAAATATCACCTCGCGCAAAGAAAGGATTTCCGAAGAAGTGATTCTGAATGGCATTGAAAGCACAGACTTTTTACAAGCCATCACAATGTTGCATACCTTGGAAAAACGTAAAGCTGATTTAGCTGCAGGTAAAACTGCTAAACAAGTCTCTCCGGTTAGTGCAAAACGTGCCTCTGTTCTTGAGCTACCATTAGAAGCTTACCTAAATTGGGCTGAAGTTGTAGAAAGTGGATTTAAAAATGCTGCAAAGTTTCTTCGCCAGGAACGTTTTAGTTCTCAGCGTGAATTACCGTATCGAACCCAAATTGCTCCTCTAGCAGCAGTCATGACCATCATTTGCAGCAAAGATGAAGAACGTTGGAGAGAACCACAAATTCATCAGAAACTTGCTAGATGGTTCTGGTGTGGTGTACTAGGTGAACTTTACGGTGGTGCGGTAGAAACGCGTATTGCCAATGATGTTGAAGAGCTACTTAAATGGATTGAAAGTAAAGGGGATCTTCCTCGAACAATTAACGATGCCAACTTCCAAATTGATCGCCTAGACTCTCTCACATCCAGACTGAGTGCAGCTTATAAAGGTATAAACGTTCTAGTCTTACGCGATGGTGCTCAGGATCTTTTCTGGAAATCGAAAATCCGTAGCCTAGAGGCTGACGAAGTTCCAGTGGATATCCATCATATTTTCCCGAAAGATTGGTGCGAGAAGAACGGAATACCAAGACGTAAGTATGATTCCATCATTAACAAAACACCGATTTCATTTAAAGCAAACAGAATGATTGGCGGTTCAGCCCCATCGGTTTATCTAGCGTCGTTGCAATCTCACCCCCAAGTACAACTAGCTGACGCCGCGATGAATGCTCTCTTGAGAAGTCATCACATCCCAGTAGACCCATTACGCACTGACAATTTTGAAGCATTCTACGAGCAGAGACAAAAAGAATTACTTGGACTGATAGAGAGGGCAATGGGTAAGGCTTTGAACCTAAACTGATTCTCCTCGGCACAATTCAATGTGGGATTTACTGTAGAAATCCACAGTTCGCTGGAGGTAGCTTTAAAACAATTTTCGTACAGGTCAATTCAGTCTTTGGCTTACAGTACCATTCGCGACAGTAAACTAGGTAAAAGATGGCATCGCTACCCTCATGAAAGACTGCCAAACTGTCTTCAGAAAATGGCAGTTGGCAGTTGGCAGTTGGCAGTTGGCAGTTGGCAGTTGGCAGTCTGTAGACTGCCACGCTGTTTTTTGAGGGAACTAGCTATGTGGATGGTGGATCATTACAGGGAAAACGGCTACATCGATTAAATCATGGCAACAACCCAACAAGATATCGCTTTAGCGTTTTCATATGCGGTTCGATGTAGGATTTCACCATTGAGGCATACTGCCGATTAGGTTTATAGCAGGCATGCAACTCATCGATATCCTGCCCAATCTTTATTAGGCAGCGATCCCTCGCTTCACAGGCTGGCATAATCGCTGTAATGTCTATCAGCTGGTAAATATTTTTTACTTGAACTTCAATCTGTTGTAACACTGCTGCCCGCTCATTCACCAGTCCAAATCTATTTAACCCCATGATTTCAATACTACTTACACCCTTCTGATCCGGCTGTGCCCCCAATAATTTTGCCAATAGGATCGGCGCCTTCGTATTACTGATATGCCAACTAAGATGGTCATCAGGATCATGTTGGCAGGGGTTGATCAATAGAGGGACTTCAAGGGCGAGGTTATCTTGGCTATTCCACGCCCGGTAGGGACCGGAAACAGGAAAGGCACATTCCTTACCAGCATTTTCCATCGAATCGGTAAAAACAATAGTACCATCTGCCTCTAAAACAGCGATCTTCTGTCCGCGACGTCGATTGCAGTCTGTGCACGAGGGCAATAAATTATCCCAATCAAGAGCTAGCCACCAGTAGCCTGGGTGTGTCTGACTTTCATTTACTTTTCCTTTGGGGCGGTAATGCTCAACATCCATTTTCTGGGTGCCAATGTATTTACTCTCACAATAGGCACATTTCCCATGAAAAAGGCGTTCTAAAGCTTCGACGATATCATCTTCTTTATATCGCTTAAATTTATAAGTTTTACTAGGAGCTGGTACAGCTGTGTAATAGCTTTGCGCGGCACTACGTTCATTATCAACAACATTACCCGCCATAGTTAGTGAGGTCGGTACCGGCTCGGCTGAACGATCAATTTTAATCATGATCAATAACCTTTTTGAACCAGGACGTTAAGGATAGCTCTGATGGCATCCTCTTTAATATCTTTGGCTTCAGGCTGCTTTCGCGTTACGGAAATCAAATATCGCGCTAATGCCTCATGGACTACACGCTGGCTCAGAGTCGTGCCAAGCACAGTCATTTCACTGAGTTCCTGTTCTACCTGACGAATATATTCCGCCTGATGGTCTCCCTCTTGTCCGGCAATATCTTCTAGCCTCCGTTCAAGATCCGGATCATTAGGTGTTAGAAGACCAAAATACTCAGATGTTAGAAGTTGTTCCGTTCTCAATCCCTGAAACCTAGGCAGATCGTCTTCCTCGGTGATTAAGTGCATTTCATCACGTTTTAACACATGCACTTCACCATCAAACATTCCTCGCAAACATAGAGGGTCGTGGGTCGTAAATATGAACTGGATTCCTGGCATTGCTCGCCGGAAAGCGCTCACCACCTGCATTTTCCACCGTGGATGCAGATGTGTTTCAATTTCATCAATTATGACAATTCCGGAAGCATATTCCAGGTTGTCCCAACGCTTAAGCATATGACGCATAATGTCGATAGCCACATAAAACAAAGCTTTGTAGCCATCACTCATATTTTCAAGCGGTGTGTTACGCTTGTGCGCACGGACCATGATATGTCTTTGGTCATTGCGGAAAATGATATCATCCTGTTTTAGAGCAAGGATCTCCTTCATTGCCCTAGCAACTGATAGAAATACGTCATCATCACATTCTTGTAACCATCCGGTTGGATTTGACAACAGAGCAACTGGATTGAATAACGTATTGCTTATAATACTATTTCTTAGGCCTCCTTGCTTAAGTGGTTTCACAAAGCGTCTTGCCCCATATGCCAGAAAAACAATGTTGCTAACACCTTCCCCGATGGCATTGAAATTTTCATCGATACGAAACATGCTACTCGTACCATCATTAAATGTAAGACTAATCTCAGCAGGTTGAATATGATCTACAGTCCACTCACCATTGTCCCGGGCAATAAAGTCGTCATAGAGCAGGTTCAGTTTTTTACGCTGAGCTGCGGTCATCATTGCTAGTGCAATAGATTGAAGAATTGAACTTTTGCCTGTCGCATTTTCTCCTAGTAGCATCATACAAGGGGCAAGAGATTTTGACTCACTGTGTTTCAGATTCAGGGTGAAGTGACCAAGGCCTTTAAAATGATGAATATCGATTTTTTCCAGATGACGAGAGGCCTGACTTTCATAATCTAAGATGCTGGCAAATTTGTCATATTCAACATCCCTGTAACTCAGCTGCTCAATTTCCTCAAATATCTCTACTGGGGTATCCGCATTGTTATCAAATGAAAAGTACCCAAGTTTCACGCTGTCGTTGATAAAGGATTCGACTTGGTTTGTGGAACGGCATGGTCTCCCCCCAACATGCTCCTTCATAAACATAGCTATGATCAAATTTACTATACCCTGAGGGCAATCATCACTTAAATAAAATTTTTGGAATTCATCGACAGAACCTTCCCTTCCGGAGAAGAAGGAATGGACATGATTGATTTGTTTTTTTCGGGAAAAAATCAGGTCAGTTCGGTTGAGATCAAAAAGCATGAGGGTGTGCTGCCCCTTATCTGTTAAGGCCACCAGTGTCCCATCACGATTGAGCGACAGGTGCCGAATGGGGTCATCCAGACAGGGGTTAATCAAAAATACCGTTTCTAGAATGTTTGCACCTCTCCACGTCGAAAGAACTGGAGCTCGTGCGGACCCAACAGGGAAGTAATTACGACGCACACGATTACACCCTGAGCACGACAAAAAAAGATTGTCCCACACATATGCCAACCAACCGTAAGAATCCAGACTTTCCTCTTCCTTTAGCCCTTTTGCGTTACTGAGAGGGCGAAAATGGACAATTTCCCCATCATGTGACGCAACATGGGTTTCACACCAAGCACAGCGGCTATGGAAGGTTTTCTGCAATGCAGACCAAACGCTTTCAGAATAAAAAATTTCTTTATTAATGGGAGGACGGCTGTGACTACGCAATTTAGGTGACTGGAGAAAATATTTTCTCAACTCGCTTTCTTCTTGAACAATACGAGCCGGTTTTAAATCGTCTGGGATGTCAGCGTTGAGTCTTTTAATCTTTCTCATGAAAATCCTGGCAAGTTGGTCGGCGAGACGTCATAACGAATGGTTTGAATATTAAGCATAATCGTACGCCTGTTTCGTTCATATTGCAGCAGCTACCCTACAGATGAAGCCTAACGCAACATACCCAAAATCACGTAGCTAAACATTCACTATTGCGAGCGAAAGCAACGTCCCTGTGCCCAAGTATCTAAGGCTCATTCTTACTACGAATATTTCAGGCACCTCATAGAGATGATCTCTTCTTGCCGTCAAAACGAAAAAAAACTATGATTAAATCTGCTTAACGCAATCAGGGTATCTAAATGAGTAAAGATGACGTACAAAAGGACATTAGCGGACTGATCGTAAATGCCTTTCAGCGAGAATTCTGGCTTAACATCCAAGAAGAACTCCATACCGCATACGTGGCTGCAAATGCGCTTACAATGGGAAGCATCGCAAAACTAGGTGAGCCAGAACAATCACGCTTTCGCCCTCAAGCACGACATTATGTACTGAATGCAGCTTTTCGAAGAGCTGCAGAAAGCTCGGGTATTGTTTGTTGTGACGTGGACACGACACCTAAAGGTGAGAGCTACATCATAGTGAACTCTGCAGGAGTGAAGATTAGTCGAATCGGGCTGAACTATGATGAAAAGTGCATTCGAGGTGCAAAACATCGTTCTTTATTAGCAGAATTAAACGAGAGTTTTGAAGGATATACGCCAGATTTATTTAGCGAACGTGATCAATCAGAAGGTGGAGTTGGCACTCTAGGAATGTTGGTTTTAAATATCAACCCACCTCACGGTCATTCGCAAGATAACATGCTGGACCTAAGGATTGTCGTTCCCTTTACAAATATGAAGGGGTATCACTTTAACCGTTCAGTAAGCGAGCTGCTTGAGCTTTACCATACTGAACAAGCTGTAGTCATACCAGACAAGGTTATTCCACAGCTGAAGAAACGCCTGAAAGAACAGGAAGGCTAACGTGGTGAAATTATGAGAGTGGGAATAACGGGATTTCAGCCGGAAAGGTTAACTCAGCTTCGTGAAGCTCGAGGATTATCTAAAATTAATTTGGGTCGTTTGGTTGACCGTTCCCCCTCTACGATTACGAAATGGGAGAATGGCAGTCATTCTCCTGATGCAGAAGTCATTGCGATCTTGGGACAGGTTCTGAACTGTCCTGTCACATGGTTTATCAAACCAACGGTGAAAAAAGAGAACAATCCAGTTTTCTTCAGAACTATGGCAAACACAGCGAAAGATTTGTGCAATGCTTCTGAGCGTTACATGGGGTGGTTGCAGGAGGTTTCTGCAACTTTACAGGAATACCTTGATTATCCTGAAGTAGATGTTCCTCATTTAGAGGTTACAGATTACCGTGCAATTGATGATGAAATGATCGAATTGATGGCTGCAAAATGCCGTCAGCAGTGGGGATTAGGTATAGCCCCTATTACCGATTTGCTTTTGATTATTGAAAATGCCGGAGTTGTATGTTCTCGTTTTGAACAGGGAAGCGCAATGATGGATGGATATTCTCAATGGAATGAGTCAGAGAGTCGTCCTTACATTATTCTTGCCAGTGACAAAGATAATTATTACAGAAGTCGTTTTGACGCTGCACATGAGCTTGGACACGTCGTACTGCACAGATATGTCGAAAGGCTTGATTCTGTCAATTTTAAACCAATTGAGGAGCAAGCACATAAATTTGCAGCATGTTTGATGTTACCAGAGGAAGCATTTTCGGTAGAATTACCTCCGTTTCCAACGCTTGAGAACTTTATTTCATTGAAAACTCGTTGGGGAATGTCTGCTCAATCCATGATTCATAGAGCTAAATCATTGGAACTCATTTCTCCGCTAGAATACCAGCGCCTATATAAAAGCGTTTCTGCTCGAGGCTGGAGAAAAGGCGAACCACTTGATGATCTTCGCAAACCAGAGTCAGTGAGATTGCTGCCTCGATGTATCAATTTGTTGTTTGAAACAAACACATTCTCTAAATCAACCTTACTTGAAACTTTAAGCATGTCCCGTGTTGATGCCGAAGATATTCTTTCTCTTCCACGCGGATATTTAGCAGATAAACCATTACTTGATATTAATTCAAAAATTAAACTCAAGAATAGTCTGACACCTGCAGTAAGAGAGGATGAGAAATCAAATGTTGTCAATTTGTTCACTCGCAAACCTTAAATAACTGATGCTGCGCTGAAATTGCCGATGAAGGCTGACGCTACAATTCCTAGGGTAGTGTCAGCTTATATAGCTTGGAGCAAATCTTGTTATGTATAAATAACTTATACAGAATTGGAATGCTCGAATCATT
Source organism: Citrobacter sp. RHBSTW-00599 (assembly GCF_013784065.1). Taxonomy (NCBI): domain Bacteria; kingdom Pseudomonadati; phylum Pseudomonadota; class Gammaproteobacteria; order Enterobacterales; family Enterobacteriaceae; genus Citrobacter; species Citrobacter sp. RHBSTW-00599. The sequence continues at coordinate 4,462,667 of NZ_CP056717.1, forward strand.
TGGCAACTGGTTACCACCAGTTTCACGAATGACCAGTATCTTTCTTCGCCACAATCTTCCCTGTCGTATTGTCCATCCGGTATTGCGAAATTGTACCGTCAAGAATGTACTTGATCACAGAGAGCACAGTCGCTAAAGGCGCATGAAACCATTCGCGAGGATGATAAATTTGTCCATCCACCCCCCGTAGCGTGATATTGAGCCGTTGCTTACCTAAAAAACCGTGAATAAGCGTTTCAAATTTGTGAGTATTGATATTGAAGCATTGCGTAGTCATGACTATACGAATGGGTGCTTCAAGGAATGTTTTATCTTTTTCAGCGTGTTTGATGCGCTCTTCGATAGTTCCTTCAGTAAAGCCAATTTTATACAAATCAGGTTTAAAACGTTGAAGAGCTGGCTGGTCGCTATGCGTGGCGAGGACATAGACATATCCTGTAGGAACCGGTGCTTCATCAGGACGTATTGACTGTCCATTCAAGACAACTTTACGACCTTCTGTATCTCGTACCAGACCATGCGTAAGCGAGAGGAAAAGCATATTCATCTCAGTTCCGTTTTCAAACACCAAATGCACACGGGCATTCCAAGGTCCATATTCCTCCAATCGCTCACCAACTTTATCTACATAGCCCATTAGCCCATTGAGAATAAAAAAATCACCTTCATGAATTTTTAACTCATGGCGGAAGCGAACAAATGAAAACGCCCCCGTTTTCAGACCATTTTGGACTGTCTCAAACAGTGGGGAAAATCGATAAAAATCAGGGCACGGCTGTCGTTTGGCAATTTCGTCAGGCTGTGTTTTCTTTTCAACCGGAACATGTTTTAACGTGAAAATATCGGGCTCAGCAAATGAGAGCAATCCATCATCGTCATCAGCAAAGATATCGTCCAGAGAGGTGACCAACTCCGACCTATCAACCTCGACGGGAGGAACTGAGAATGATACAGATGATTCAAGGGTATTCTCGTTATTTTCACCTGCTAGTAAGCCATGAATATCAAATGGCTGCAGCATCTCGCGATATTGTTTGTTATCCTTGAGAGCCCTCAAACGCTGTGCTAGCAACGTTTCCTTAAATTCCTCCGAATCGGGTAGAGGTGGACGCCCATGAACCACATAAAATGCATTAATTTCTTCTAATCTGCTTACAGGCAGATTACCTGTAGGGGAATATATTTTTAGTGGTTCGACTACGAGTAAGCCAAGATCGTCTGGTTCAGAAAAAATGTCATCAATTGTCACTTTTTGACGAACTTGAAGAGGTGAAAGTCTGAGCATAAGTTACGGTTCCTGTCGCACAGTACGCTGTTGTTTCATTTTTCGGATGTAAGCTAACGCTTCTGCATAACGAACCTCTATTGCGTCACTGGCATTCAGCGATGGCTCCCTTTTATGCTCACTGGCAAACGCTTTAATTCTTGGCCAGAGCATTACCGCCTCCTCCTCAGATACCTGTGCCTGATTAGCTCTGACTGCTTCCTGTATAGTTTTTAGCATTGTCGCGGTAACTGATTTTGATAGAATCTCATAAGCACCGTGGAAAGGATTTACCGCATCAATTAAGTCAATATTCAAGTTCTCAATATTGATGAATTTATCACCCATTTTTATAAACTGATTGTTTACGTTTAATGAATCATTCGAATTGCCGGAACGCTGACCTTGGCTGTAATCAATGATGGCATCCGACGGCAAATCGGCTTCATCAACTAACCCACCACATTGGCCTACAAAAAGACTCTGCAAAATACCGCTGCGAACCTGTTCTAGCTCGTATTCAGTCAGGTCAGGGTGAAGCGTTTGTATCACCGATGGTAACACTACTTGAGTAATTACCTCAGGCGGTGTTGACTCGGTAATAGCCTCTTTAACCACCTGCTCATTCGCCATTAGCGCCGCCAGGATCTCGTTTTTACCGCCGTTAAGGATTGTTAGAACCTTGTCTGATACCGGTAATGCATGATCATCAACCAGAACCGTATTAGCAGGTAACGGCTCGCCAGCCCATTGAGATCGTGGTTTAAATTGAATATTTGGAGCCATGATCTGCTCCATCAACAACGAGGTAGTGATGGCTTTAAGCATGTTGTTTACTGATACTTTAACGTCATCATCTTGAGCATCAGGCTGAGCAATAAGGTTAGTAAACTGTGCGTGAGTTTTGCCTTCACAATCGCGTGTCGCACGCCCAATTATTTGCACAATCTCTGTCATCGAGCTGCGATAACCAATGGTCAGCACATGCTCACAGAAAGGCCAGTCAAACCCCTCTTTCGCCATACCTAACGCAATAATGATATCCATATCGTCGGCAGAGTGGATATTACGCAGATACGCCTGTACTTTCGGTCTTTCTGCCGGGTTATCATCAACCAGATTCGCTACACGTAATAACTTACCATCGCTTTTGCGTTTCACTCGATAGATACCCGTATCTGGCTCTTGCAGCTTCACCTCCCCCAGCGCATCCAAGATGGCATCAACCTCAGCATGTTTATCTTTTGTTGATTCGCCGGAATTAACATTGGGAATATGGATGATGGTTTTTTTGCTAGCATCCAGCACTGAAGGTAGTGCCTTGATGTATGAACCCTGATAAAAATGGTAGCCAATGCCTAAAGATTTTAAATAATGGTATCCATTGAGCTGTTCGTAGTAGGTATAGGTCACTTTCGTGAACTGAGCTTCATCTTCGGGCTGCAAAATGGGTACGGTATCCCCTCGGAAGTAAGAACCAGTCATTGCAACAATATGTGCATTAGAACCTTTCATCAGAGCATCAATCAGATTGCCCAAACGGTTGTTTTCATCCGCGGAGACATGATGGAACTCATCAATTGCAACCAGGCAGTCATTAAACAATTCAACATTCAGCTTATCGAAAGCAAAACGCAGGCTGGCATGAGTACAGACCAGAATGTCGTCAGGACTCGCCATAAATCGTTTAAAAGCTTCAACCTTCCCAGCCTCTCCACCGCCAATGCACAGATTATTTTCAGGTTTTACTTTCCAGTCAGCAAAGAAACCGTGCTTCGTAAGTTCAGTATCTTTAAACGAACCTCCGATAGACATTTCAGGGACCGCGACAATAGCTTTGCGTAAACCCTGATAAACAAGTTTATCCAAGGCAAGAAACATCAATGCTCTTGATTTACCAGACGCTGGCGGAGCTTTGATAAGTAGATAAGAGCTATTGCGCTGCTCAAAGGCTCGAGCCTGCATTTCCCGCATACCAAACTCATTTAGACTCGCACTTTGCCCAGTTTGCCCGTAAGTCACCTGTAAAATATTTTCCACAATGCAATCCTCTGTATGCCCTGGCTGCCAGAGCGACCCCTTATGCTTTAGTCAGCGCTTCGTAGCGCTCTAACAGGCAACTCAAACGCTCAGTGGAGTCCCTGAATGGTTTGTCACGGTAAAGACGATCAACGGCCTTATCTAACGCCTGATGAGCCTCAAAAAGATCAGTTGGCATCTTAAGTGGATCATATAACTCCGCCAGCGTGTTTTCGGGATAATTCTCACGCGTCAATAGCACAGTTTTTGCCAGCGCAATAATAGATTTGCGCTGCGCATCGTTCGTCTTAGGCCACGGGAAGGTGTTGTAAACCACTTTTGCCGAATAACGATAATCGCTTTTCAAACGTCCTGCGACCTGTCGCATCCAGTCGTTATGCATTAATGAAGTTAGAATAGCAAACTCGTATAGGGTCCCGTTGGGAAGAATATAGTTTGCATTGGTTGAGATTACATTGGAATCATAGAAGCCTATGGGAATGTAAGTTCTACGCTCTGATGAGACTCCCGGTATCAGAATGTAATCGCCAGTTTTTGGTTGGCTAACCTGCATAAATAGGTGTGGCTTCTCAGCCATTTTAAGGGCTGCCGGGTGCCCTGCTTTGATTCGTAGCGATCGAATTTTTTCAATACGTTTGTGAACTTCGGGCATTTGCTGAAAGTCATTTTGTGTGGCATCGACCAACCACAAACACCAACGTTCTTTGCCATTCAGGAATTCATCTGCCCCTAAAACTTTTTTAATCCAACATGCCGCTTTTGGTTCTTTTTCGAGCAAAGCATCACGCTCAGTTCGGTCCAGCAGCAAATTACCACCATCAGTAGGTTTGTTACCAAATAACAATGTTGGAACACCCTCTACCAGCGGTTTAGTTTGCGCCACTACAGCAACATTACTTCCCTCTACTAAATAGGGGCTAATATTGCTTACTTGTTTATTGTGCCATTGACCATCAATTCTTTGAAATAGTTGACGAGCTTTACTTCTACCTGATAAACCAACAATAACTACATGTACCGCCGCTTTATCGCGAGCATTATTTGCCCATGTAAAAGTGGGGTAAGCAATATGAATACTCAGTCCTAGCCCGAATATGGCAGGCCAAAGCGTTGCTACCTGCTCGCCTTGGCAGAGAGAGTTGGTAGCTACCAAAGCCAGCTCGGCACGGCTGTTCTGAATGTACTGCGCCCCTTTCCAAAACCAACAAGCAACAAAATCCAGATAACCCAATGATTTAAAACCACTAAATACAGCCTGCATATCAGCACGTTGTTCATCTGAACGTCCAGTTGTTCCTAAAAACGGTGGGTTACCAATCACATAAACTTCTTCATCAACATTCTTTGGACATACTGTCTGCCAATCAATTTTCAGGCTGTTACCGCTCCAAATTTTACCTGATGAACGCAACGGTAATGCTGGTGGTGCTGAACCAATGTGTTCTTCCCACTGTTTATTTAACTGATGTTCGGCAAGCCAGAGAGATAAACGTGCTATCTCACAAGCAAAATCATCAATCTCAATGCCATAGAACTGGTCGAGATGAATACCGCTCATAAAAATAGACTGTGGGTCACACTGCAAGAGAGCTTGGATAACATCCATCTCCAAAAGACGCAGTTCTTTATAGGCAACAATCAAAAAGTTTCCTGAACCGCAGGCAGGATCAAAAACCTTCATTTTCCCCAGACGAAGAAGTAACCGTTTAAGGCCATTCGTATTTGAGCGTTGTTTTTCCAGCTCCGTACGCAGTGGGTCAAGAAATAGTGGTTGTATTACATTCATTATGTTGCTGTAGGAGGTGTAATGCTGGCCTAATCGACTACGCTGCTCTACATCAATCACAGCCTGGAACATGCTACCGAAAATGTCAGGATTAATCTCACTCCAGTCCATTGCACTGCATTCAAGTAAGATACGTCTGCCCTTCAACCCCAACTCTGGAACAGGCTCATCGCTGGCGAATAAGCCACCATTAACATAAGGAAATGCAGTTAAATGAATGGGAAGTGATTGTCGTGATGGACTATCCAGTTTGCTATTCATCACCGTAAAGAGGTACGTTAGGAACTGATCTAAATCGCTGCCATCCTCAGCGGTATAACTCTTAACTGCGGAAGTAAACTGACCTTTTTCAAAGATGCCAGTATCTTCGGCAAAAAAGCAAAACAACAAACGAGTGAGGAAAACATTAAGCGCGTGGATATCTTCTGCTTTGCTTAAATCATTACGCTCCTTGATAAGATCAAATAGTTTTCCCATTTTTTCAGCGGCTTTCACATCAGCCGGGTTTTCACTATTGAGAATAGCCTTCTCCAGCCCGACCAGCGGTAAGAAAAAACCGTAGTTGCGGGGTAACTCTTCAAACTCAATATCGAGACGCTCCTTCGTAAGTGTGTCCCAGGCTAAAAAACGAACAAAATTTGTCATCAGCACAAAACGGATCTTATTTTTTGCAATAGCCATATCGGCAATACGTTGCTCAAAAGCAGAATCGATATCACCGCTATCGGCTACTGGTTGGTAATAGAGCTTATTTTTTAACCCAACGTGCCCAGGCACTTTCGCAACATTCCGCGCCCCGCCTTGCCGAATGAGACTTAGGGTAGCTTTAGGGAACTCAAAAGCAGTTAAAAAGCCGTAGATAAATTCGTCTTGCTCAGGGTTTTCAACCAGTTGTTCGAGATGTTCAAAAATTTTCGCCTGATTAACAGCCATTGTTATTCCTAAAAAATACAGTACCCGTAGAGGATGATGCTCTCATTCTAACCGAAGAAAATTTTATCAAGTAGTTCCAATGCGTTACCTAGGTTGTATCAAAAAAATAGAAAACTTAAGCCATATGCCTGCCACCGCAAGGCGGCAGGCTTTGCTCAGAGTACCTAATCCTCAGCGGAAATTTATCCTCAAGACAGCCGTTACTACCGCGTAGACTCTAGTTTCCCAAAATCAAACGGACTTACTCCCTTCTCCCGATTCGCATCAAGATAATCAGCCCACCACTGCAACATTAGCCTCCTCTCCCCCAGATGCTCGGCCTTATGAATGTAAGCCGCCCGCACAGAGCTACGCTCCTGATGACTCATCTGCCGCTCCACCGCATCCCTCGACCACAGCCCCGACTCAATCAATGAGCTACACGCCATCGTCCTGAATCCATGCCCACAGACTTCCGTTTTCGTGTCATAGCCCATCACTCGCAGAGCCTTGTTAACCGTATTCTCACTCATCGGCTTACGCGGATCGTGATCGCCCACGAAAATCAGCTCTCGGTTCCCATTCATGCTTTTGATCTTTTCCAAGATAGCGAGAGCTTGTCGCGACAAAGGAACAAGATGTGGAGTGCGCATCTTCGAACCACGCTGAGAATGCTTGACTCCTTCCAGTGGCTCACGCTCGCCCGGAATCGTCCACATAGCAGTTTGGAAATCCACTTCTGACCAGCGAGCAAAGCGTAGCTCGCTTGAACGAATGAAAACTAACAAAGTGAGTTCCACGGCCAACCTAGTTAACGGCCTGCCAGAGTAGTGATCAATGCGATGAAGTAATTCAGGAATGCGGTTCAGTTCGAGAGCAGCACGATGCTGTCTTTTCGCCGTAGCAACCGCACCGGCAATCTCTTGCGCAGGGTTGTAGTCGATTAAACCGCTCTGCACAGCAAAGCGCATGATCGCGGTAGTACGCTGCTGTAAACGGGCGGCAACTTCGAGCCGCCCGGATGACTCGACGGCTTTGATGGGTACAAGCAGATCCCGTGTCTTCAATTCAGCAATGTTCCGCTTACCGATGGCAGCAAAGAGATTATCTTCGAGGCTTTTCAATACACGAGCGCTATGCGATGCAGACCACTTCTGATTGCTGGCGTGCCACTCTCTGGCTACCACTTCAAACGTTATCGCTTCTTGTTCCTGCTCTACCTTAACGGCTTTCTTGTTTTCACTGGGATCCACGCCGTTAGCTAATAGCTTACGGGCCTCATCCCTACGTGCCCTGGCATCCGCCAGCGAGACTTCGGGGTATTTTCCCAGTGCCAGCATCTTCTCTTTACCGCCAAAGCGATAACGAAGCCGCCAGTATTTTGAGCCGTTCGGATGAACAAGCAAAACCATACCGTCGCCGTCAGTCAGTTTATAGGCTTTTGCTTCAGGCTTAGCCGAACGAACCTTCACATCACTCAGAGCCATGATGAGTATCCTTTCAAGGGTTCTGTGTGGGTACAAGCATTATCGAACCGCGATATACCCGCAGTTGTACCCGCATCAGTAAGTTGATGTAGATTGAATCAGGTTGACTTAGGTTGAGTGAAAAAGCGAGGTAAGCCTTGCGAATACTGGATTTCAGGCACAAAAAAAGACGTCTGTTGACGTCTATTGATGTTCCGATGGTGCCGAAGGCCGGACTCGAACCGGCACGTATTTCTACGGTTGATTTTGAATCAACTGCGTCTACCGATTTCGCCACTCCGGCACGGAAGGGATGCGGAAAACGTTGTGGATTATACCTGTCATGCGCCACCATGCAAGCACCAGCGTGTGCCTGACTCGCTAAGTGTTGAAAATTTCAGCATTCCCTTTCTCACCTGCAACCATCGTCACAGTTTGTCCCCTTATTAATCCCCCCTTCTGCGAAGCGTCCCGTTTCCCCATGCTCTACACTTCCAGTTCAACACCACACTGAGGGAAACACGATGTCGATGATAAAAAGCTACGCCGCAAAAGCGGCGGGCAGCGAACTCGAACTCTATGAATATGATGCGGGCGAGCTTAAGCCGGAAGATGTGGAAGTCCAGGTCGATTACTGCGGTATCTGCCATTCCGATTTGTCGATGATCGACAACGAATGGGGGTTCTCTCAGTATCCGCTGGTGGCCGGGCATGAGGTGATTGGTCGCGTGGCGGCGCTCGGCAGCGCGGCGCAAGATAAAGGTCTGAAGGTTGGTCAGCGTGTCGGCATTGGCTGGACGGCGCGCAGCTGCGGGCACTGCGACGCCTGTATCAACGGCAATCAGATTAACTGCCTGGAAGGTTCCGTTCCCACTATTCTCAATCGCGGTGGCTTTGCCGAGAAGCTGCGGGCAGACTGGCAGTGGGTGATCCCGCTGCCGGAGAGCATCGATCTGGCGGCGGCGGGTCCCTTGCTGTGCGGCGGTATCACGGTGTTCAAACCGCTACTGATGCACCATATCACCGCCACCAGCCGCGTTGGGGTGATCGGCATCGGCGGCCTGGGGCATATCGCCATTAAGCTGTTACACGCAATGGGGTGCGAAGTGACCGCGTTCAGCTCCAATCCGGCGAAAGAGCAGGAAGTGCTGGCGATGGGGGCGGATAAGGTGGTTAACAGCCGCGATCCGGATGCGCTAAAAGCGCTGGCGGGCCAGTTCGATCTCATTATTAACACGGTTAACGTCGATCTCGACTGGCAGCCTTATTTTGAAGCGCTGGCTTACGGCGGTAACTTCCATACCGTCGGCGCGGTGCTGAAGCCGCTGCCGGTGCCAGCGTTCACCTTAATTGCCGGCGATCGCAGCATCTCCGGTTCAGCAACCGGTACGCCGTTCGAACTACGCAAGCTGATGAAGTTTGCCGGGCGCAGCAAGGTGTCGCCCACCACCGAACTGTACCCGATGTCGCGAATTAACGAAGCTATCCAGCACGTGCGTGACGGCAAAGCCCGCTACCGCGTGGTGCTGAAAGCCGACTTCTGATGCAAGGTTCAGTCCCGCAAGGGGCTGAGCTTATTGCCCGTTACGAAACGCGAGCACCGCCTGGCGGCACTGTTCCGTCACATGCTCAATGTCATGGTTCACGTCGATGCGGGCAATATCACGTTCGTCCTCCTGCGGGCACTCCAGCGCATCGAACTGGCTTTTGAGTAATCCCACCGGCATAAAATGCCCTGCCCGACGCTGCATGCGCGCCAGAATGGTCTCGTAATCGCCGTCCAGCCACAAAAAATGCACATTCGGGCTGCCCTGCCGCAATATATCGCGATACTGTTTTTTTAATGACGAGCAAACAATAAACCCGGTCTCATTCTTTTTATATAAACTGTATGAAGCGTCATTTAATCGCGCTAACCACGGTAGTCGGTCTTCATCGGTTAATGGAATACCTTCAGACATTTTATCAATATTTTTGGCCGGATGGAGATCGTCACCATCAATGAATTTGGCCGATAATACTGCAGCAATTTTGCTGCCAATTAAAGATTTACCGCTACCCGAAACGCCCATCAAAATATAACTTTCCCCGGCCATTGAAAAAACTCCAGATTCATATTCCATGGCGCGATACTACGCCTTCCACATTGCAGAATTCACCTTTTTTCGGCGCGGCTGAGCAGATTTACAAGGCGCATCACGTTATGCGTAACATTGTAGTGTAACAATTTTCCAGCGTGATCTTTATCACAAATAATAACAATCAAAACCGTTTAAATGCTGCCGAGGTTACTACCTGACCAGTGAGGCATTTATGCAAGTCAAAACCCAATCCTGCGTTGTCGCGGGTAAGAAAACTGTTGCCATTACCGACCAAAATATTGAATGGAATAATAAAGGAACGCTGGTACAAATTACCCGCGGCGGAATTTGTGGTTCCGACTTACATTATTATCAGGAAGGAAAAGTCGGTAATTTTACCGTTAAAGCACCGATGATTTTAGGCCATGAAGTTATTGGTAAAGTGGTGCACAGCGACTCAAAAGAATTACATGAAGGTCAGTCGGTGGCTATTAATCCGTCGAAGCCCTGTGGCGGCTGTAAATACTGTCTGCAGCACGAAGAAAACCAGTGCACGGAAATGCGCTTTTTTGGCAGCGCCATGTATTTTCCCCACGTTGACGGCGGCTTTACCCGATTTAAAACCGTCGATACCGCGCAGTGCATCCCCTACCCCCAGCACGCCGATGAAAAAGTCATGGCCTTTGCCGAACCACTGGCAGTCGCGATCCACGCCGCGCATGAAGCAGGAGACCTGCAGGGCAAGCGCGTGTTTATCTCCGGCGTGGGGCCTATCGGCTGCCTGATCGTCAGCGCGGTGAAAACGCTCGGCGCAGCAGAAATTGTCTGTGCTGATATCAGCCCGCGCTCGCTGTCGCTTGCCCAGCAGATGGGTGCTGACACGCTGATTAACCCGCAGCAGGACTCGCTCGATGAGTGGAAAAAAGAAAAAGGCTACTTCGACGTCAGCTTCGAAGTCTCTGGTCATCCGTCCTCAATCACCACCTGCCTGGAGGTCACCCGCGCGAAAGGCGTGATGGTGCAGGTCGGCATGGGCGGCGCGGTGCCGGACTTCCCGATGATGATGCTGATCGGCAAAGAGATCGCGCTCAAAGGCTCGTTCCGCTTTACCACCGAGTTCAACACTGCGGTGTCGTGGCTGGCGAATAACGTTATCGATCCACTGCCGTTACTGAGCGCCGAATATCCGTTTACCGAGCTTGAACAGGCGCTGATCTTTGCCGGAGATAAAACCCAGGCAGCGAAAGTCCAGCTCGTTTTTGCTGAAACAAAATAAGGAAGAACATAATGAACGATCTTTTTTCGCTGGATGGCAAAAATATTCTGATCACCGGTTCGGCCCAGGGTATCGGTTATTTACTGGCGACCGGGCTGGGTAAATATGGCGCGCAGATTATCGTCAATGATATTACGCCGGAGCGCGCGGAGGCTGCCGTCGCCAAACTGCAACAGGAAGGGATCCGCGCCGTTGCCGCGCCGTTCAATGTTACGCAGAAACAGGACATTGATGCCGCCATCGACCATATCGAAAAAGACATTGGCCCAATCGATGTGCTGGTGAATAACGCCGGTATTCAGCGCCGCCATCCGTTTACCGAGTTCCCGGAGCAGGACTGGAACGATGTGATTGCCGTTAACCAGACGGCGGTGTTCCTGGTCTCGCAGGCGGTAACGCGTCGCATGGTGGAACGTCAGGCCGGGAAGGTCATCAACATCTGCTCCATGCAGAGCGAACTGGGCCGCGACACCATCACGCCGTATGCCGCCTCGAAAGGCGCGGTGAAAATGCTCACCCGCGGTATGTGCGTTGAGCTGGCGCGCCACAATATCCAGGTCAACGGTATCGCACCGGGCTACTTCAAAACCGAGATGACCAAAGCGCTGGTCGAGGATGAAGCCTTCACCGCCTGGCTGTGCAAACGTACGCCAGCCGCGCGCTGGGGCGATCCGCAGGAGCTGATTGGCGCGGCGGTCTTCCTCTCTTCCAAAGCATCCGATTTTGTTAACGGGCACCTGTTGTTTGTCGATGGCGGCATGCTGGTCGCCGTCTGATACAACACAACGCAACATCACGCAGCGCCCAGGCGCTGCATTTTTGGCCACTCCTAAATAATTCGAGTTGCAGGACGGCGGCAAGTGAATGAACCCGATGAGCTTACTTGAGTAAGTGATTCAGGTGAGTGAGCGCAACCAACACACCTGCAACTTGAAGTATGACGGGGATATAAGAGAAACGATTATGCCATTAATAATAATTGCGGCAGGCGTCGCGCTGCTCCTGGTCCTGATGATTGGTTTTAAAGTTAACGGCTTTATTGCTCTGGTCCTGGTGGCGGCGGTCGTCGGTTTTGCCGAAGGGATGGATGCCCAGGCCGTTTTGCACTCAATACAAAATGGGATCGGCGGGACGCTCGGCGGTCTGGCGATGATCCTTGGCTTCGGTGCAATGCTCGGTAAGCTGATTTCCGATACCGGCGCGGCTCAGCGCATCGCCACCACGTTAATTGGCACGTTTGGTAAGAAACGCGTGCAGTGGGCGCTGGTGATCACCGGTCTGGTGGTGGGTCTGGCGATGTTTTTCGAAGTCGGCTTTGTTCTGCTGCTGCCGCTGGTGTTTACGGTGGTGGCCTCTTCCGGCCTGCCGCTGCTGTACGTTGGCGTCCCGATGGTAGCTGCGCTGTCCGTGACCCACTGTTTTCTGCCGCCGCATCCGGGGCCGACCGCGATTGCCACCATTTTCGAGGCTAATCTCGGCACCACCCTGCTGTACGGCTTTATTATTACTATCCCGACGGTGATTGTTGCCGGGCCGCTGTTTTCTAAGCTGCTGACCCGCTTTGAGAAAGCGCCGCCGGAAGGGTTATTCAACCCGCATCTGTTCACCGAAGAAGAGATGCCGTCGTTCTGGAACAGTATCTTTGCCGCGGTAATCCCGGTCATACTGATGGCGGTCGCCGCAGTGTGCGAAATCACGCTGCCGAAAACCAACAGCGTACGGGTGTTCTTTGAGTTTATCGGTAACCCTGCGGTCGCGTTGTTTATCGCTATCGTGCTCGCCATTTTTACCCTTGGTCGGCGTAACGGACGTACGATCGAGCAAATTATGGATATCATTGGCGACTCTATCGGTGCGATTGCGATGATTGTGTTTATCATCGCCGGGGGCGGCGCGTTTAAGCAGGTTCTGGTCGACAGCGGCGTGGGGCAATATATCTCGCACCTGATGACCGGCACATCGCTTTCTCCGCTGCTGATGTGCTGGACGGTCGCCGCCTTGCTGCGTATCGCGCTCGGTTCAGCCACCGTGGCGGCGATCACCACCGCAGGCGTGGTACTGCCGATTATTAACGTCACTCACGCCGACCCGGCGCTGATGGTGCTGGCTACCGGCGCGGGCAGCGTGATTGCCTCCCACGTTAACGATCCGGGATTCTGGCTGTTTAAAGGCTATTTTAATCTCAGCGTCGGGGAAACGTTGCGTACCTGGACGGTAATGGAGACGCTGATTTCCATTATGGGGCTGCTGGGGGTTCTGGCGCTGAACGCCATTCTGCATTAAGACGGTCATCACCGGGGAGCACAGATCCGCGCTCCCCGGCACTGGAGAGAAAATGAGGAACCACAGAATTTCTTTGCAAGACATCGCCACGCTGGCGGGCGTGACCAAAATGACGGTGAGCCGCTACATTCGCTCGCCAAAAAAGGTCGCAAAGGAAACCGGTGAACGCATCGCGCAGATTATGGAGGAGATTAATTACATCCCCAACCGCGCGCCCGCGATGCTGCTGAATGCGCAAAGCTATACGCTTGGCGTGCTGATCCCCTCGTTTCAAAACCAGCTGTTCGCTGACATTCTGGCCGGCATTGAGTCGGTCACCTCGGATCATAACTATCAGACGCTGATCGCCAACTACAATTACGACCGGGAATCCGAGGAAGAGTCGGTGATCAATCTGCTGTCGTATAATATCGACGGCATTATCCTGTCCGAAAAATATCACACCCTGCGCACGGTGAAGTTTTTGCGTTCAGCCAACATTCCGGTGGTGGAGCTGATGGATATTCAGGGCGATCGTCTGGACATGGAAGTAGGCTTCGATAACCGTCAGGCGGCATTTGATATGGTCAGCACCATGCTGGATAAACGCCAGCGGCGCAAAATCCTCTATCTCGGTTCGAAAGACGACGTCCGCGATGAACAGCGCTATCGCGGCTATTGCGATGCCATGACGCGCCGGGGTCTGGTGCCGCTGCGCGTCAATCCGCGTTCTATTTCGTCCATCCATCTCGGCACTCAGATGATGCGGGACGCGCTCGCCGCGCATCCGGATTTAGACGGCGTTTTTTGCACCAACGACGATATTGCGATGGGCGCGCTGCTGCTGTGCCGCGAGCGCGATCTGGCCGTTCCGGAACAGATCTCGATTGCCGGTTTCCACGGGCTGGAAATGGGCAGGCAGATGATCCCAAGCCTCGCCAGCGTGATCACCCCACGTTTTGACATAGGCCGCATGGCAGCGCAGATGTTGCTGAGCAAAATCAAGAACAACGACCATAACCACAACACCGTGGATTTGGGGTACCAGATTTATCACGGCAATACGCTTTAAGTCATTTTCTCCGGCCATCGCATACTCTCTTTGATGGACATTGCCTATACTCCAGGCAAGATAAATGGAGGAAATCTCAATGAGCACACCCCTGCTAATTGCCCGCACGCCGGACACCGAACTGTTTTTACTGCCAGGCATGGCCAACCGTCACGGACTGATTACCGGCGCGACCGGGACCGGTAAAACCGTCACGCTACAGAAGCTGGCCGAATCGTTGTCTGAAATTGGCGTACCGGTATTTATGGCCGATGTGAAAGGCGACTTAACCGGCGTGGCCGAGGAAGGGCAGGCCTCTGAAAAGCTGCTCGCCCGCCTGAAAAATATCGGCATTACCGACTGGCAACCGCATGCTAATCCGGTCACGGTGTGGGATATCTTCGGCGAAAAAGGTCACCCCGTGCGGGCCACGGTATCTGACCTCGGCCCGCTGCTGCTGGCCCGTTTGCTGAACCTCAACGACGTACAGTCCGGCGTGCTGGATATTATCTTCCGCATTGCCGATGACCAGGGCCTGCTGCTGCTCGATTTCAAAGACCTGCGAGCCATTACCCAGTACATCGGCGATAACGCCAAATCCTTCCAGAATCAATATGGCAATATCAGCAGCGCCTCGGTCGGGGCAATCCAGCGTGGACTGCTGTCGCTGGAGCAACAGGGGGCGGCGCACTTCTTTGGCGAACCGATGCTGGACATCAAAGACTGGATGCGAACTGACGCCAGCGGCAAAGGGATGATCAACATCCTCAGCGCAGAGAAGCTCTACCAGATGCCCAAACTGTACGCCGCCAGCCTGCTGTGGATGCTCTCCGAACTGTACGAACAGCTGCCGGAAGCAGGCGATCTGGAGAAGCCAAAACTGGTGTTCTTCTTCGATGAAGCTCACCTGCTGTTCAACGACGCCCCGCAGGTGCTGCTGGATAAAATCGAACAGGTGATCCGCCTGATTCGCTCGAAAGGGGTCGGCGTGTGGTTCGTCTCGCAAAACCCGTCAGATATTCCAGACAACGTGCTCGGTCAGTTGGGGAACCGCGTGCAGCACGCCCTGCGCGCGTTTACACCGAAGGATCAGAAAGCGGTGAAAACCGCCGCGCAAACCATGCGCGCCAACCCGGCATTTGATACCGAAAAAGCCATTCAGGAACTGGGAACCGGCGAAGCGTTGGTGTCGTTTCTGGACGCCAAAGGCAGCCCGTCGGTGGTTGAACGAGCAATGGTGATTGCGCCGTGCTCGCGGATGGGACCGGTGACGGATGACGAGCGTAACGGGCTGATCAATCACTCCTCGCTGTACGGTAAATATGAAGAACAGGTCGACCGCGAGTCCGCCTATGAGCGTTTACAGCAAGGCGTGCAGGCCAGCACCGAGCAGCAAAATACACCTCCCGCCAACGGTAAAGCGATCGATGTGGACGGCGGTATTCTCGGTGGATTGAAGGATATTCTGTTTGGCAGCACCGGACCGCGCGGCGGCAAGCGCGATGGCGTGGTACAGAGCGTGGCGAAAAGCGCAGCGCGGCAGGTCACCAATCAGATAATCCGCGGCATGTTGGGGAGTTTGATGGGCGGGAGAAAACGCTAGCAGGAAGGCGCCCCTCCCGCACAGCGGGAGGGGCGAATATCAGGACTTACGCAGCATCAGCCACAGGCTTATCAGGAAGAAGCTGGCGCTTGGCAGCAACGCGCCGATAATCGGCGGAATGCCGTACACCAGCGTCAGCGGGCCAAAGATTTGGTCCAGCACATAGAACACAAAGCCGAAGCTAATCCCTGTCACCACGCGCACGCCCATCGGGACGCTACGCAGCGGACCAAAGATAAACGACAGCGCCATCAGCATCATTACCGCCACAGACAGCGGCTGGAAGACTTTGCTCCACATATTGAGCTGGTAGCGTCCGGCGTCCTGGCCGCTCGACTTCAGGTACTTCACGTAGTTATGCAGACCACTAATCGAGAGCGCATCAGGATCCAACGCCACGACGCCGAGCTTGTCGGGTGTAAGGTTGGTTTTCCAGGTACCGCTCACCGTCTGCGAGCCGGTGATTTGCTTCGGATCGGTCAGGTTGGATTCATCCACCTGCGACAAACGCCAGACCTTCTGCTCCGGGTCAAACGTCGCGCTTGCGGCATAGCGAACGGACTGCAGACGGCGCTTGTCGTTAAAGGAGTAGATGCTAATTCCGCCTAACTCGGCGTCACCTTTCACCCGCTCGATGTAGACAAAGCTGTCGCCATCTTTCGCCCACAAACCTTGCTGGGTAGAGAGCAGCGAGCCGCCGTACATCTGCTGCGCACGATAGTTACGCGCCATTTGTTCGCCCTGCGGCGCCACCCATTCGCCGATGGCCATCGTCAGCAACACCAGCGGAATCGCGGTTTTCATCACCGACAACGCCACCTGCATACGGGTAAAGCCAGAAGCCTGCATGACCACCAGTTCACTGCGCTGCGCCAGCATGCCCAGCCCCAGCAAAGCACCCAGCAGCGCCGCCATCGGGAAGAAGATCTGGATATCTTTCGGCGCGCTGAGCAGGGTATACAGCCCGGCGCCCATCGCATCGTAGCTCCCCTGCCCGGCTTTTTTCAGCTGGTCGACAAACTTGATGATCCCGGAGAGCGACACCAGCATGAACAACGTCATCATGATGGTGGTGAAAATGGTTTTACCGATATAGCGGTCAAGTACACCAAAAGGCTGCATTATACCGCTCCTTTACGCATAAAACGGGCACGTAAGCGGCGCATCGGCACCGTATCCCAGAGGTTAAGCACAATCGCCAGCGCCAGATACGCCAGGTTAACCGTCCACATCCAGAACACCGGATCCAGCTTACCTTTGCCGCCGTTCGACTTCAGCGATGTCTGAACCAGGAAGAACAGCAAATAGAGCAGCATTGCTGGCAGCATGGACAGTACGCGACCCTGACGCGGGTTCACCACGCTCAGCGGTACAACCATCAGCGCCATCATAAATACGGTGAATACTAACGTGATACGCCAGGTCAGCTCCGCACGGGCGCGATCGGTGTCGGTCGTCCATAGCGTACGCATGGTCATCTGGTCGGTATCGTTTGGATCCAGCGCCACGGCCTGATGACCGATAATCGCCTGATAATTCTGGAAGTCGGTAATGCGGAAATCGCGCAGCAGCGCGGTCCCTTCAAAACGCGTCCCCTGGTTCAGCGTCACGACCTGGGAGCCATCGCGCAATTGGGTAAGATGACCGGAGTCCGCTACCACCACCGAAGGACGGGCGTTACCTTTCGGGCGGATTTGCGCGAGGAACACATCGTTGAAGTTACTGCCGTCAACGCTTTCAATAAACAGCACCGAACCGCCGTTAGTGGCCTGCTGGAATTGCCCCTGAGCAAGCGCCGCCATACCGGGGTTCGCTTTCGCCTCCGCCAGGACTTCGTCCTGATGTCTGGAGGACCACGGTCCGGCCCACATCACGTTGACCGCCGCAATAATACTGGTAAACAGCGCCAGCACCATCGCCGCTTTTACTAAGACAGCCTTGCTCAGCCCGCAGGCGTGCATGACCGTAATTTCACTTTCGGTATACAGTTTGCCCAGCGTCATCAGCAGCCCGAGGAACAGGCTTAATGGCAAGATAAGTTGCGCCATTTCTGGCACGCCCAGCCCCAGCAGCGAGAGCACCAGATTCGCCGGGATATCACCGTCAACCGCCGCACCAAGGATCCTGACTAACTTTTGACAAAAGAAGATCAAAAGCAGGATGAATAGGATCGCAAGTTGGCTTTTGAGCGTTTCCCGAACCAGATATCTTATGATTATCACTTTAAATACGCCCGTAAAAACCCGTCTTTTGCCGGAATTTAGCTTGTTTCATGGCTTAAACGTCATTTATTCTCTTGAGTCGTCGAAATCGTCGCTAAGATCATTATACTCAACGGATCCACCTCTCAGAAATTGTTCTGACGTGCCAATGCCGTAATAACGTTAAGATTAACACGAAGTCACCGCAACAGCGGGTATGAGTTACGAAAGCTTGCAATTCTATCCGTAGCCACCGCCGTTGTCTTTAAGATTCAGGAGCGTAGTGCATGGAGTTCAGTGTAAAAAGCGGTAGCCCGGAGAAACAGCGGAGTGCGTGCATCGTCGTGGGTGTCTTTGAACCACGCCGTCTCTCTCCGATTGCAGAGCAGCTCGACAAGATCAGCGACGGGTACATCAGCGCACTGCTGCGTCGTGGCGAACTGGAAGGCAAACCAGGTCAAACCCTGTTGCTGCACCATGTTCCTAACGTTCTGTCTGAGCGAATTCTCCTCATTGGTTGTGGCAAAGAGCGCGAGCTTGATGAGCGCCAGTACAAGCAGGTCATTCAGAAAACCATCAATACGCTGAATGATACTGGCTCAATGGAAGCCGTCTGCTTCCTGACTGAGCTGCACGTCAAAGGGCGCAATAACTACTGGAAAGTGCGTCAGGCCGTTGAGACAGCACAGGAAACGCTGTACAGCTTTGATCAACTGAAGACCAACAAAAGCGAGCCGCGTCGTCCGCTGCGTAAAATGGTCTTCAACGTACCGACCCGCCGGGAACTGACCAGCGGTGAGCGTGCGATCCAGCACGGTCTGGCGATCGCCGCCGGCATTAAAGCAGCAAAAGATCTCGGCAACATGCCGCCGAACATCTGTAACGCCGCCTACCTCGCCTCTCAGGCGCGCCAACTGGCAGACAGCTACAGCAAAAATGTTGTAACCCGCGTGATCGGCGAGCAGCAGATGAAAGAGCTGGGCATGCACTCTTATCTGGCCGTCGGTCACGGCTCGCAGAATGAGTCGCTGATGTCGGTCATCGAGTACAAAGGCAATCCATCCGAAGACGCGCGTCCGATCGTGCTGGTCGGTAAAGGGTTAACCTTTGACTCCGGCGGTATCTCCATCAAACCTGCCGAAGGCATGGATGAGATGAAATACGACATGTGCGGCGCGGCAGCGGTATATGGCGTGATGCGCATGGTGGCCGAGCTTCAACTGCCAATCAACGTCGTCGGCGTGCTGGCAGGCTGCGAAAATATGCCGGGTGGCCGCGCGTATCGCCCAGGCGACGTGCTGACCACCATGTCTGGCCAGACCGTTGAAGTACTCAATACCGATGCCGAAGGCCGTCTGGTCCTGTGCGACGTATTAACCTACGTCGAGCGCTTTGAGCCAGAAGCGGTGATTGACGTCGCAACCCTGACCGGCGCGTGCGTGATTGCGCTGGGCCATCACATCACCGGACTGATGTCGAACCACAACCCGCTGGCGCATGAGCTGATCGGTGCGTCCGAACAGGCTGGCGACCGCGCGTGGCGTTTGCCGCTGGGCGATGAATACCAGGAGCAGCTAGAGTCCAACTTTGCGGATATGGCGAACATCGGCGGACGTCCTGGCGGCGCCATTACCGCGGGCTGCTTCCTGTCACGCTTTACCCGTAAGTACAACTGGGCGCACCTCGATATCGCCGGTACCGCATGGCGTTCAGGGAAAGCCAAAGGCGCAACCGGTCGTCCGGTGGCGCTGCTGTCGCAGTTCCTGCTCAATCGTGCCGGTTTTAACGGCGAAGAGTAAGGCGGTAAGCACAAGCAATAAGACCCGTAGGCCGGATAAGCGCAACGCCATCCGGCCTACGGTTGTGCATCATGGCAACGCATTTAAATTCACCAGAAGAAGCCCCATATATGAGAAACGCAACTTTCTATCTTCTGGACAATGACACGCAACACGATGGCTTAAGCGCCGTCGAGCAGTTGGTGTGTGAAATTGCCGCAGAACGTTGGCGTGCTGGCAAGCGCGTGCTGATCGCCTGCGAAAACGAAAAGCAGGCTCTTCGACTGGATGAAGCCCTGTGGGCAAGACCGGCAGAAAGCTTTGTTCCGCATAATCTGGCAGGTGAAGGCCCCAGAGGCGGCGCACCGGTAGAAATTGCCTGGCCGGAGAAACGCAACAGCAGCCCGCGCGACCTGCTTATCAGTTTGCGCGTTGGCTTTGCAGATTTTGCCACCGCTTTCACAGAAGTGATAGACTTCGTTCCTTACGAAGATTCTTTGAAACAATCGGCACGCGATCGCTACAAAGCTTACCGCGTGGCTGGTTTTAACCTGAATACGGCAACCTGGAAATAATGGAAAAGACATACAACCCACAAGATATCGAACAGCCGCTTTACGAGCACTGGGAAAAGCAGGGCTATTTCAAACCTAACGGCGATGAAAGCAAAGAGTCCTTCTGCATCATGATCCCGCCGCCGAACGTCACCGGCAGTTTGCATATGGGTCATGCTTTCCAGCAAACCATCATGGATACCATGATCCGCTACCAGCGCATGCAGGGTAAAAACACTCTGTGGCAGGCAGGTACCGATCACGCGGGTATCGCAACCCAGATGGTGGTTGAGCGTAAGATTGCCGCTGAAGAAGGTAAAACCCGCCACGACTACGGTCGCGAAGCGTTTATCGACAAAATCTGGCAGTGGAAAGCGGAATCCGGCGGCACCATCACCCGCCAGATGCGCCGTCTCGGCAACTCCGTTGACTGGGAGCGCGAGCGCTTCACTATGGACGAAGGTCTTTCCAATGCCGTGAAAGAAGTCTTCGTTCGCCTGTACAAAGAAGACCTGATTTACCGTGGCAAGCGCCTGGTGAACTGGGACCCGAAACTGCGCACCGCGATTTCCGACCTGGAAGTGGAAAACCGCGAGTCGAAAGGCTCAATGTGGCACATCCGCTATCCGCTGGCCGACGGTGCGAAAACCGCTGATGGTAAAGATTACCTGGTCGTCGCCACCACCCGTCCGGAAACTGTACTGGGCGATACCGGCGTGGCCGTCAACCCGGAAGATCCGCGTTATAAAGATCTGATTGGCAAATTTGTTGTTCTGCCGCTGGTTAACCGCCGCATTCCCATTGTCGGCGATGAACACGCTGATATGGAAAAAGGCACCGGCTGCGTGAAGATCACCCCGGCGCACGACTTTAACGACTACGAAGTCGGGAAACGTCACGGCCTGCCGATGATCAATATTCTGACCTTTGACGGCGACATCCGTGAAACCGCGGAAGTGTACGACACCAAAGGCGAAGAGTCCGACGTTTATTCCAATGAAATCCCGGCTGAGTTCCAGAAGCTGGAGCGCTTTGCCGCGCGTAAAGCGGTGGTTGCCGCCGTTGATGCGCTGGGCCTGCTGGAAGAAATTAAACCGCACGACCTGACCGTACCTTACGGCGACCGTGGCGGCGTGGTTATTGAACCGATGCTGACCGATCAGTGGTACGTCCGTGCCGACGTGCTGGCGAAACCGGCGGTTGAAGCGGTTGAAAACGGCGACATTCAGTTCGTACCGAAGCAGTACGAAAACATGTACTTCTCCTGGATGCGCGATATTCAGGACTGGTGTATTTCCCGTCAGCTGTGGTGGGGTCACCGTATCCCGGCATGGTATGACAACGACGGCAACGTCTACGTCGGCCGTACTGAAGACGAAGTGCGTCAGGAAAACAACCTCGGTGCCGACATTCAGCTTCGCCAGGACGAAGACGTACTCGATACCTGGTTCTCCTCCGCACTGTGGACCTTCTCTACCCTGGGCTGGCCGGAAAACACCGACGCGCTGCGTCAGTTCCACCCAACCAGCGTGATGGTTTCCGGTTTCGACATCATCTTCTTCTGGATTGCCCGCATGATCATGATGACCATGCACTTCATCAAAGATGAAAACGGCAAGCCGCAGGTGCCGTTTAAGACCGTCTACATGACCGGTCTGATCCGCGACGACGAAGGCCAGAAGATGTCCAAATCCAAGGGCAACGTCATTGACCCGCTGGATATGGTCGACGGTATCTCCCTGGCAGAACTGCTGGAGAAACGTACCGGCAACATGATGCAGCCGCAGCTGGCCGAGAAGATTGCCAAGCGTACCGAGAAGCAGTTCCCGGACGGCATCGAGCCGCACGGCACCGACGCACTGCGCTTCACCCTGGCGGCGCTGGCCTCTACCGGTCGCGACATCAACTGGGATATGAAGCGTCTGGAAGGTTACCGTAACTTCTGTAACAAGCTGTGGAACGCCAGCCGCTTCGTGCTGATGAACACCGAAGACCAGGATTGCGGCTTCAACGGCGGCGAAATGACCCTATCGCTGGCGGATCGCTGGATCCTTGCTGAATTCAACCAGACCATCAAAGCGTACCGCGAAGCGCTGGACAACTTCCGCTTCGACATCGCCGCGGGCATTCTGTACGAATTCACCTGGAACCAGTTCTGCGACTGGTATCTGGAGCTGACCAAGCCGGTAATGAACGGCGGTTCCGAGTCTGAACTGCGCGGCACCCGCAATACGCTGGTCACCGTTCTGGAAGGTCTGCTGCGCCTGGCGCATCCGATCATCCCGTTCATCACCGAGACCATCTGGCAGCGCGTGAAGGTGATTTCCGGTATTACCGCCGACACCATCATGCTGCAACCGTTCCCGGAATATAACGCCGCACAGATTGATGAAGCCGCACTGGCTGATACCGAATGGCTGAAGCAGGCGATCGTTGCCGTACGTAACATCCGTGCGGAAATGAACATCGCCCCAGGTAAACCGCTCGAACTGTTGCTGCGCGGTTGCAGCGCTGATGCGATGCGCCGTGTGAACGATAACCGCAGCTTCCTGCTGAACCTGGCGCGTCTGGAAAGCATCACCGTACTGCCAGCCGATGACAAAGGTCCAGTCTCCGTGACCAAAATCATCGACGGCGCCGAGCTGCTGATCCCGATGGCTGGCCTCATCAATAAAGAAGATGAGCTGGCGCGTCTGGCGAAAGAAGTGGCGAAAATCGAAGGTGAGATTGCCCGTATCGAAGGCAAACTTTCCAACGAAGGTTTCGTTGCTCGCGCACCGGAAGCAGTTATCGCCAAAGAGCGTGAGAAACTGGACGGTTATGCGGAAGCGAAAGCGAAGCTGATAGAACAGCAGGCGGTCATCGCCGCGCTGTAAAGCTGTTTGTCGGATAAGCGTATCGCATCCAACACCGCAGACGATAAAAGCCTCTGACGCATATGCTCAGAGGCTTTTTGTTGAATTATCCTCGCTTGCGCTTCCCCTTACCGCAGTGGTATTAACTGCATATGTCTCACTTTTATGTCATGAGTTCGCTATGAGTGCCATTACCTCCGTCGCGGCGACGCTGCGTCGAATTTCTGCCGATGATAACGCCGCAATTGCCCACGTGATCCGCAAAGTTTCCGCTGAATACGGGCTTACTGCCGATAAGGGCTATACCGTTGCCGACCCTAATCTGGATGAACTATTCCAGGTTTACAGCCAGCCGGGCGCGGCCTACTGGGTGGTTGAGCAAAACGGTGAAGTCGTGGGCGGCGGCGGCGTTGCGCCGTTAGGATGTAGCGAACCGGACATTTGCGAACTGCAAAAGATGTACTTCCTGTCGAGCGCACGCGGTCAGGGGCTGGCGAAAAAGCTGGCGCTGATGGCCCTCGAACATGCCCGTGAGCAGGGTTTCAAACAGTGCTATCTGGAGACCACGGCGTTTCTGACCGAGGCAATCCGCCTGTATGAACATTTAGGGTTTGAGCATATCAGCGAAGCGCTGGGCTGTACCGGGCACGTGGATTGCGAAGTGCGGATGTTAAAACCCCTCTGACTTCAGCCGGAGGGGCAATGGTTGTGTTACTGCATTTCGGCGGAGAGCATCAGCCGAATGACGCCAGCCGCGCGAGCGGTTGGCAGCTTCAGCACCTGTGACCATAAATCCTGCACCATTTCACAAGCGACTTTCTCTTTGCCCACACCTTTACTCGGATCAGCCATAATCTGGATATCCGGTCCAAAGCGCTGTACCAATCCCGGGCCGATGGATTGCAGATCCTGAAGCGCCAGCTGTTTCTCTTGCGCCGTAACCGTATGTTTGTTCGGGCCATAAGCCGCGTGCATCATACTCATGTCGCTGGCCATACGACGATTCATCAGCTCCCGCGGAATAATACGCACCGGGTTAATCCCGCCTTTCACCGCCGGGAACAGAAAGCGAAAACACTCGTCATCGCCCACTTTTGCCACCGCAGCAATCTGCTCGAGGTTAATTTTCATATACTCAATCACATTGGCATCGGGTGCCTGCTGCAAACGCGCCATCTGTACCTGCAGGATTTGCGGCTGAATAGCGTCGATAATCTGTTGTTCGCTTTTCCCAGCTTCTTTCAGTTGCGTTGCCTGGTTGAGGATGTTCTGCCATAACGCGGGTTCCTGCTCTTTAAGTACCTGATAAACAGGCATTGCCAGCATCGCATTTTCAAATTTCTGCGCGTCCGTCAGCCCATAATCAGGGCTTTCGCGCGGGATCAGGTAGTGCACATCAAACAGATTCCACGCGACAATCGCTACCACAAAAACCACCGCGCCGGAGATCTTGCCCAGCCAGCCTTTTTTGCGAAACATGCCAACGACGATAGCAATCACCGCCCCGATATAACCCGCCAACAATACGTGTGCCCAGTTCATTAACCATCCTTATGCAAAACAGTCTCTGTTGCGGGGATATATTTCCCCTTCGTGTGTTTTGATTATTACGGCAGCAGCGAGCGATTTCCAGCCACCAGATTTTGCTAATGGAAACAGGAAAGGTAAAACCGCGCGACGATTAGCGCCGCGCGTCAGAGAAGAGAGTCAGGCTGGCACGCCGCTGTGGAAGCGGAATTCATCGTCGGGAGAAGTAATCAATGCGGCTTCTACTTCGCCAAAGAACCGCACCCGACTACTGATATCGTCGGCAGAAACCTGCTGTGCCAGCGCCAGATAGTCTTGATAGTGCCGCGCCTCGGATCGCAGCAGCGAAAGATAAAATGCCTGTAAATCGTCATCCAAATACGGCGCCAGCGCGGCGAACCGTTCACAAGAACGCGCCTCAATGTAAGCCCCGCAAATCAGTTTATCGATTAGCGTTAATGGCTCGTGGGTTCGCACCTCTTTAAGCATGCCTTTGGCATAACGGCTGGCGGTAATTTTGACGTAGGGAATGTTGCGGCTCATCATCGCCTCACGCACCTGCCAGAAGTGGTGCAGCTCTTCTTTGATCAGCAAAACCATGCTGTCGATCAGCTTGCGCCCCCACGGGTCGTCAGTTTGCGGCATTACGCTTTTGCTTATCTGTTTATTCAGCGCGATAAAATCCGGTTCATCCCCTTCTCTGAAAGCATACGCTTCATAGGGTTTCAGCCAGTCCAGTAGCGCCTGCGATCCCTGTTTATCTGCAACATACTTACGCACCAGCAGCATGGCCGTTTGCGCCGCTTTTAGCTCGCAGACGAGATGATCCGTCAGTAACAGAGGGAGATTCGTCGGGGCTCGCGCTTTATCAAGCCAGGCCTGGGGCGTTTTACAGTGCAGGAAGTTGTGGATCGGGGAAAGTATTTGCAGGTAATCCATACGTTATCCTTGGCCTACGGCAGCAGACGCTACCGTAGGTCAGCAGATGACTTAGTGACGCACGCCGTCATCATCTTCGTCGACGAGGTCTTCATCGTCGCCGTCTTCACCTTCTTCGCCGTTCGGGTCTTCAAAATAGGTGCCCCAACCGTCGTATTCCACATCAAATTTTTCAGCCAGGTTCATCAGTTGCTCAACCTGAGCGTCGATCAACTCGGCATTCAGAGCACATTCGCTCAGGATGTCACAGCAAATAACCGTGTCGCCCTCTTCCACTTCCAGCTCTTCCGGCTCGGTCACTTCATAACCCAGCTTGAAGGCTTCTACTGCCGCTTTTTCCAGGGTTTCAAAGTCGTCCGCGGAAAGGTGATGCTCGATGGTGTACAGCGCGTCTGGATCGCTGCCATCTTCGAGTAACTCTTCAATAATCAAGCGCGTTTCTTCACGCTGTTCTTCCAGTAGTTCCGGGTTTGCCATGGCTCATTCCTCATAATGTCCTGCCGATACTCTTATTGTCACATACCGCTGTCATTGCCTCCACCTTTCCAGGAAAGATTTGTTAAACAAGGTTGCAAATGAATAAACATCCATATAAATTGAATTTTAATTCAATAAATGGCCTAAGCCATGTGAGGGAACTATGTCTGCGTTTTATCAGAAACATTTTTTGAAACTGCTTGATTTCACCTCTGCTGAACTCACGTCACTGCTCCAGCTCGCCGCGCAGCTCAAGACGGATAAGAAAAACGGTACAGAGGTCGCTAAACTCACCGGTAAAAACATCGCGCTCATCTTCGAAAAAGACTCAACCCGCACCCGTTGCTCTTTCGAAGTTGCCGCATACGATCAGGGCGCGCGCGTGACGTATCTCGGGCCGAGCGGCAGCCAGATTGGTCATAAAGAGTCGATCAAAGACACCGCCCGCGTACTCGGTCGTATGTACGACGGTATTCAGTATCGGGGCCACGGTCAGGAAATTGTCGAGACGCTGGCGGAATATGCCGGAGTTCCGGTTTGGAACGGATTAACCAACGAATTTCACCCCACCCAGTTGCTGGCGGATTTACTCACGATGCAGGAACACCTGCCGGGTAAAGCGTTTAATGAGATGGTGCTGGTCTACACCGGCGATGCCCGCAACAATATGGGCAATTCCATGCTGGAAGCCGCTGCGTTAACCGGACTGGATCTGCGTCTGGTCGCGCCCCAGGCCTGCTGGCCGGAGGAAAGCCTCGTTGCGGAGTGTAAAGCGCTGGCACAGAAAAACGGCGGCAATATAACGCTAACCGAAGATGTCGCCACGGGCGTGAAAGGCGCGGACTTCATCTATACCGACGTATGGGTATCGATGGGCGAAGCGAAAGAGAAATGGGCCGAACGTATTGCGCAGTTGCGTAAGTACCAGGTTAATAGCGCGATGATGGCGTTGACCGGCAATCCGCAGGTGAAATTCCTGCATTGCCTGCCTGCGTTCCATGACGATCAAACCACGCTTGGCAAACAAATGGCGCAGGAATATGGTCTGCACGGCGGCATGGAAGTGACCGACGAGGTGTTTGAGTCACCCGCCAGTATCGTATTTGATCAGGCAGAAAACCGGATGCACACCATCAAAGCGGTGATGGTCGCGACGCTTTCCAAATCATAGCGTTGCGTGATTGAATTGCCGGATGGCGATGCTGACGCACCTTATCCGGCCTACCATCGTGCTTCCGTAGGCCGGGTAAGTCGCACCCGGCAAACTGGTTTATGCTACCCGCATTTTCACCACGGCTTTACGTACCAGCGCCGGAGCGCCGACTGCGCACAGCGGTTTATGCACTTCACCCGGATAAAAGACGACGAAGTCACCTTCATTCAGCACCACCGTTTTCTCCTGTTCGCCTTCCGGCAGGAAGGCGATATCTTTATCCGCCAGCCAGTCAGTTTCCGGTGCGCCCGCAGGCTGCGTGCTGAAAGTCATGCCTTCCTGACCTTTGAGCAGGATCTGAATATCCAGATAGCGAGCGTGATATTCGGCGCGGCGCTGCGCAAACGGCTCCGTCATATCTTCAGCAATCAGATAGAACAGACGTTCGCCGTCGATGTCGTGTTTACCCTTTTCCGTCGCATCCGTCACGTGCGCTTTAATGTGCTCAATCGCCTGACGCAGCTCTTCCGGCAGCCAGGCATCCAGGTTGTGAATATTGCCGACAATCATTTCAAACCCCTTAATTAAAACATCGTTTCATTTTGGTTGTTATACGAAAAAACGGTCTGCCATACCACTGCTATTTGCCGATATTTTGCGTCAACGCATGTTTATCGCTGATGATGTTAAATAATTGCTAATAGCCAGCAACAGGTTATGCATAAACTCTGCATAACTTTCGTCTCATACTTTTCAACTCAGTCACTAACTCACTGTTATAAAAAGCTTTGTTAGAAAAACCAGCAATCGATCACAGTTTACGTCTCCTTCGTTATCTTTCTTCATCGTCATATTTATTTTGAAATAAACCTTACAGCACAAATAATAAAATAATAGATTCGCATAAAAATTCATCAAATATAGAAAAACATATAAAAATCAACGCACTATTTAATTTATTAAATATTTAGATATGTACATAAAATTAACACAGCTAAATAACAAGACATATTCCTGCGTAGTAATTCAATTATTCATGTTTTTATTTTTTAAATTCTCAGAGCCATCTCATAAATTAAACAACAAATGCCAAACATCGACCTGACTGTGAAATGAATCACGTTTCTATATCAGATAAGATCTAAATATAGATTCTGAAATCAGCTGAAAAACCATGACTGCAATAAACATTATTTGCAGGCACCTCCTCTTTATTTTTTAAAATTGTATTAAAGGAATAATGATGGAAAAGCATTATGTCGGATCTGAAATCGGTCAATTACGTAGCGTAATGCTACATCGCCCTCACCTCAGCCTAAAAAGGCTGACGCCATCAAATTGCCAGGAATTGCTTTTTGATGATGTTCTTTCGGTAGAACGTGCAGGAGAAGAGCATGACATTTTCGCCAACACGTTACGTCAACAGGGAATTGAGGTTCTGTTACTCACTGATTTATTGACACAAACTCTGGATATCCCCGATGCCAAAAGCTGGCTACTGGATACACAAATTTCTGATTATCGCCTTGGCCCCGCTTTCGCCACGGATATTCGCGCCTGGCTTGCAGATATGCAGCACCGGGAGCTCGCCCGACATTTAAGCGGTGGGCTGACATACGGAGAAATTCCTGCCTCAATCAAAAATATGGTGGTCGATACTCACGATATTAATGACTTTATTATGAAGCCATTACCAAACCACTTATTTACCCGCGACACCTCATGCTGGATATATAACGGCGTATCCATTAATCCGATGGCAAAAACTGCACGTCAACGAGAAACTAATAACTTGCGGGCGATTTACCGTTGGCATCCACAATTTGCCGATGGTGATTTTATTAAATATTTCGGCGATGAAAATATTAATTACGACCACGCCACATTAGAAGGTGGAGATGTACTGGTCATTGGTCGCGGCGCAGTTCTCATCGGTATGTCGGAACGTACCACGCCGCAGGGCATTGAGTTCCTTGCCCAGTCGCTATTTAAGCATCGCCAGGCAGAACGCGTCATCGCAGTCGAACTGCCGAAACATCGCTCCTGTATGCACCTCGATACCGTCATGACCCACATCGATATCGATACCTTCTCCGTCTACCCGGAAGTGGTGCGCCCGGATGTCCAGTGCTGGACCCTGACACCAGACGGGCGTGGCGGCCTGAAACGCACCCAGGAAAGTACGCTGGTACATGCCCTCGAAAAAGCACTTGGCCTCGACCAGATCAATCTGATCACCACCGGTGGCGACGCCTTCGAAGCTGAACGCGAACAGTGGAATGACGCGAACAATGTTCTGACGCTGCGCCCCGGGGTTGTGGTGGGCTACGAACGCAACATCTGGACCAACGAAAAATACGACAAAGCTGGCATCACTGTTTTACCCATTCCTGGCGACGAACTGGGACGTGGGCGCGGCGGTGCGCGCTGCATGAGTTGCCCACTGGAACGCGACGGTATTTAAGGAGACGTTATGGAAAACAAACCTACCCTGGTTGTGGCGCTGGGCGGCAATGCGCTACTCAAACGCGGCGAACCGCTGGAAGCCGACATCCAACGCAAGAATATTGAGCTGGCGGCAAGAACTCTCGCTCAGCTCACGCAGCAGTGGCGCGTAATTCTGGTACACGGCAATGGCCCGCAGGTTGGACTTTTGGCGTTACAAAACAGTGCTTATGCCAACGTCACCCCCTATCCGCTCGATATTCTCGGCGCAGAAAGTCAGGGAATGATTGGCTATATGCTGCAACAGGCCCTGAAAAACCAGCTCCCACAGCGTGAAATTAGTGTCCTGCTGACTCAGGTTGAAGTCGATGCCCACGATCCGGCCTTCAGCAATCCCACCAAATATATCGGGCCGATTTATGACGAACCCCAGGCCCACTCGTTACAGGTGGAAAAAGGCTGGGTTTTCAAAGCCGATGGTAAAGCATTCCGCCGTGTTGTGCCCTCTCCACAACCCAAACGAATCGTGGAAAGTGACGCCATTCGCACACTGATCGCCCGCGATCATCTGGTTATCTGCAACGGCGGTGGCGGCGTACCGGTGGTGGAAAAAGCCGATGGCTACCACGGTATTGAAGCGGTGATCGACAAAGATCTCTCCGCCGCCCTGCTCGCCAAACAAATCCACGCCGATGCGCTGCTGATCCTGACCGATGCCGATGCGGTGTATCTCGACTGGGGCAAACCTACCCAGCGCCCGCTGGCCCAGATTACGCCGGAACGGCTCGGCGAAATGCAATTCGACGCCGGTTCAATGGGCCCCAAAGTCACCGCCTGCGCGGAATTTGTCTCTCACTGTCACGGGATTGCTGGCATCGGCTCGTTGGCTGACGGTTCGGCCATTCTCGCCGGTGACAAAGGCACGCTAATTCGGCGCGAAGCCACTGATGTTAACGCTTAAGGCTTTTTTTGCTGGGTAAAGCGAAGCCTTATCCAGCCTACATAAGGATATTTTCATGACTGTTAACCTGAAAAATCGCAATTTTCTCAAATTGCTGGACTACACCCCAACGGAAATCCAGTACCTGATCGATCTGGCTATCGAGTTAAAAACGGCAAAAAAAGCCGGACGCGAAAGGCAAACGCTGGTTGGTAAAAATATCGCGCTAATCTTCGAAAAAACGTCAACTCGCACCCGCTGCGCCTTTGAAGTCGGCGCTTTCGATCAGGGCGCACAGGTGACCTACCTTGGCCCAAGCGGCTCGCAGATTGGTCATAAAGAGTCGATGAAAGATACCGCCCGCGTGTTAGGCCGCATGTATGACGGTATTGAATACCGCGGCTACGGCCAGGAGATCGTGGAAGAACTGGGGCAGTTCGCTGGTGTGCCGGTCTGGAACGGGCTGACGAATGAATTCCACCCTACGCAGATCCTCGCGGATCTGATGACCATGCTGGAACACGCCCCGGGTAAAACCTTACCCGAACTGAGCTTCGCTTACCTTGGTGACGCCCGCAATAACATGGGCAATTCGCTGATGGTCGGCGCGGCGAAAATGGGGATGGATATTCGTCTGGTCGCACCGAAATCCTTCTGGCCGGACGAGGCGCTGGTTGCCGAATGCCGTGAAATCGCCAGCGTGACGGGCGCGCGCATTACGCTCACAGAGGATGTTGAGGAAGGCGTTTACGACGTGAACTTTCTCTACACCGATGTCTGGGTTTCGATGGGAGAACCCAAAGAGGCGTGGGCAGAACGCGTCAGCCTGATGACGCCTTATCAAATTAACCAGCAGGTCATCGATGCGACCGGCAATCCCAATGTGAAATTCATGCACTGCCTGCCCGCCTTCCATAACGAGCACACCAAAGTGGGCCGTGAAATCGAAGCGGCTTACGGCCTGAAAGGGCTTGAAGTCACGGAGGAGGTATTTGAGTCAGCGCATTCCATCGTCTTCGACGAAGCAGAAAACCGGATGCATACCATTAAAGCAGTCATGGTAGCGACACTCGGCGACTAACCCCAGCGGGCATGTGTCGCCTGGCGGCATATGCCCAAGCTATCCGGAGAACATCATGGGCAAATTCAAATTTCCCAGCGCGTATACCATCCTGTTTATTCTTATTGCGCTCGTCGCCGTTATGACCTGGATTGTCCCTGCCGGGAAATACCAGATGGCGATGAATGCCACCCTGGGCAAAGAAGTGCCGGTTGCCGGTACCTATGCCCCAACAGAGGCGCATCCACAAGGTTTAACGGCTGTACTGCTGGCTCCGATTGACGGGCTTTATAACCACGAAACCTACACCGCAGGCGCGATTGATGTGGCGTTGTTTGTCCTGATTATTGGCGGGTTTCTCGGTGTGGTAAACAAAACGGGCGCCATCGACGCAGGAATCGAACGCGTGACGGTCAGGCTGAACGGCAAAGAAGAGTGGATGATCCCCATCCTGATGGGACTTTTCGCCGCCGGAGGCACGATTTACGGCATGGCGGAAGAATCACTTCCTTTCTACACCTTATTGGTTCCGGTCATGATGGCTGCGCGCTTTGATCCACTGGTTGCTGCCGCAACCGTTTTGCTTGGCGCAGGCATCGGCACCCTCGGTTCAACAATCAACCCTTTCGCAACGGTTATCGCCGCTAACGCCGCCGGGATCCCCTTCACCCAGGGAATGCTGATGCGCATTCTGCTGCTGGTCGTCGGCTATGTTATCTGTGTGGTATGGGTCATGCGCTATGCACGGAAAGTTCGCAGCCATCCTGAGCTTTCCATCGTGGCCGATAAAATGGAGGAAAACCGTGCCCATTTTCTCGGTAGTCGCGCCAATACCAATCTTGAATTCACGGCTACGCGTAAGTGGATCCTGCTGATATTCGCCGCCGCCTTTGCAGTGATGATTTATGGCGTCGCGGTGCTCGGCTGGTGGATGGCTGAAATATCTGGGGTTTTTCTGGCATCTGCGATTATCGTCGGCGTAATTGCCCGCATGAGTGAAGAAGCATTCACCAGTACCTTCATTGACGGGGCACGGGATCTGCTCGGCGTGGCGCTGATTATCGGCATTGCGCGCGGTATCGTCGTGGTGATGGACAACGGCATGATCACCCACACCATTTTGCACAGCGCCGAAAATTTAGTCTCCGGTCTGTCCACCACCATTTTCATCAATGTGACTTACTGGCTGGAAGTCTTGCTCTCCTTCCTGGTCCCTTCCTCGTCTGGCCTGGCGGTGCTCACGATGCCCATTATGGCCCCGCTGGCTGACTTCGCCCATGTGCAAAGGGATCTGGTCGTCACCGCGTATCAATCCGCTTCCGGCATTGTGAATCTGATTACCCCCACCTCAGCGGTTGTGATGGGTGGGTTGGCCATCGCTCGCGTTCCTTATGTGCGCTACCTGAAATGGGTCGCACCACTGCTGCTAATTCTGACGGTGCTGAACATGGTTGTTCTGAGTATCGGCGCGATGCTGTAGTCCTGCTGGCCGTCGGATCACGACGGCTTTTTTGAGCGCGCTCTCGTTTTTCTGCACAACCGCCCGTTTGAGCCGTTATTGATACTGCAAATGTGGTGAATTTCGCCATCGCATTGATACAAATGATAAATTTAGGGTGTTTTTATGAAGGAATTCGATGATTACTCGACCAAAGAGCAGAAACAGTTGGCGATTTGTCAGCGCCTGATTAGCGAAAAAAGCTACCTGTCTCAGGAAGCGCTTCGCCGCGATCTACAACACCATGGTTTCACCGGGATTAGCCAGTCAACGGTATCTCGTCTGCTGAAACTGCTCGGTGCTATAAAAATAAGAAATACAAAAGGGCAAAAAATTTATTCTGTAAATCCGCAATCACGACCCGCGCCTGATGCTGCCCGATCGATTGCTGAAATGGTGGTCAGCGTGGAACACAATAGCGAGTTTATCCTCATCCACACGGCGGCAGGCTATGGTCGCGCCGTAGCCAGAATCCTCGATTATCACGCGTTGCCAGAAATTCTCGGCGTCATTGCCGGTAGCAGTATTGTCTGGGTCGCACCGCGGGTGGTGCAGCGAACGGGCCTGATCCACAAGCAGATTAATTATCTATTCAAAATGAATTAAAATTCATAAGAACCGTTTGCGATGAATAAATAGTGCATTTTTCGCTTGATCCCATAACGGAGCTGAGTATAATCGCGGACAATTTGCCGGGAGGATGTATGGTTCAGTGTGTACGACATTTTGTCTTACCGCGTCTGAAAAAGGACGCTGGCCTGCCGTTTTTCTTTCCGTTGATCACCCATTCCGAGCCCCTCAATTGAGGGGCTTTTTTTTTGCCCAGGCGTCAGGAGATAAACATGGCTAACCCGCTCTATCAAAAACACATCATTTCCATAAACGACCTCAGCCGCGATGACCTTAATCTGGTCCTCGCGACGGCGGCGAAATTAAAAGCTAACCCGCAGCCAGAGCTGTTAAAACATAAGGTCATCGCCAGCTGCTTCTTTGAAGCGTCAACCCGCACCCGTTTATCTTTTGAAACCTCCATGCATCGTCTGGGCGCCAGCGTGGTGGGTTTCTCTGACAGCAGCAACACGTCGCTTGGCAAAAAAGGCGAAACTCTGGCCGACACCATTTCCGTCATCAGCACCTATGTCGACGCCATCGTGATGCGTCATCCGCAGGAAGGTGCCGCGCGTCTGGCAACCGAGTTCTCCGGTAACGTGCCGGTACTGAACGCCGGCGACGGTTCCAACCAGCATCCCACCCAAACGCTGCTGGATCTGTTTACCATTCAGGAAACGCAGGGTCGCCTGGACAATCTGCAAATCGCCATGGTGGGTGACCTGAAATATGGCCGCACCGTCCACTCCCTGACCCAGGCGCTGGCAAAGTTCGAAGGTAACCGCTTCTACTTCATCGCCCCGGACGCGCTGGCCATGCCGCAATACATTCTGGATATGCTGAATGAAAAAGGTATCGCCTGGAGCCTGCATGGCACTATCGAAGAGGTAATGGCGGAGGTCGATATCCTCTACATGACCCGCGTACAAAAAGAGCGTCTGGACCCGTCCGAATACGCCAATGTGAAAGCACAGTTTGTTCTGCGTGCCAGCGATCTGAACGGTGCCAGAGCGAACATGAAGGTGCTGCATCCGCTGCCGCGCATCGATGAAATCACCACCGACGTCGACAAGACGCCGCACGCCTGGTATTTCCAGCAGGCTGGCAACGGCATCTTCGCCCGCCAGGCGTTACTGGCACTGGTACTGAATAGCGAACTGGCACTGTAAGGGAGAAAAAGAGATGACACACGATAACAAACTGCAGGTTGAAGCCATCAAACGTGGCACCGTAATTGACCACATTCCCGCACAGGTTGGTTTTAAGCTGCTGACGTTGTTCAAACTGACTGAAACCGACCAGCGTATCACCATCGGCCTGAACCTGCCGTCTGGCGAAATGGGCCGTAAAGACCTGATTAAAATCGAAAATACGTTCCTGACCGACGAGCAGGTAAACCAGCTCTCCCTTTACGCTCCGCAGGCAACGGTAAACCGCATTGACGATTATGACGTGGTGGGGAAATCACGTCCGAGCCTGCCTGAACGTATCGATAACGTGCTGGTTTGCCCGAACAGCAACTGCATCAGCCATGCTGAACCAGTATCGTCCAGTTTTTCAGTGAAAAAGCGCGCTGACGACATCGCACTCAAATGCAAATACTGTGAAAAAGAGTTTTCGCATTATGTGGTGCTGGCCAACTAATTGGTGTTGGTAATGATTTCCCGGCTCCCTATAATGGCCGGGAACATTCTATTACCGCTGTAATTCAGGAGAAATCATGAGCAAGACTATCGCGACGGAAAATGCACCAGCAGCAATCGGCCCATACGTTCAGGGCGTTGACCTGGGTAGCATGGTAATCACTTCCGGTCAGATCCCGGTCGATCCGAAAACCGGTGCCGTATCGGAAGACGTGTCCGCTCAGGCGCGTCAGTCGCTGGAAAACGTACAAGCTATCGTTGAAGCAGCAGGCCTGAAAGTGGGCGACATCGTAAAAACTACCGTCTTCGTTAAAGACCTGAACGATTTCGCAACCGTAAACGCGACCTACGAAGCGTTCTTCACCGAGCACAACGCCACCTTCCCGGCGCGTTCTTGCGTGGAAGTTGCCCGTCTGCCGAAAGACGTGAAAATCGAGATTGAAGCGATCGCCGTTCGTCGCTAAGTCTTTTTGTGCCGGATGGCGGCTTCGCCTTATCCGGCCTACGCAAGCATAGTTTGCAGGCCCGGTAAGCGCGAGCGCCACCGGGCGTTTATCACATCACACCAAACAGTCTCGGCAGGAACAGCGAAATCGCCGGAATGTACGTGACGATCATCAGCACCAGGAACAGCACGAAGTAGAACGGCAGCATCGCCTTCACCACCTGCTCAATTTTCTGCTTACTCACCGCACTGGCCACAAACAGCACCGACCCTACCGGCGGCGTTATCAGGCCGATCCCTAAATTCACCAGCATGATCATCCCAAAATGGACCGGATCAATGCCGAGCGCGTTGGTCACCGGTAGCAAAACCGGCGTCAAAATCAGGATCAGCGGCGCCATATCCATCAGCGTACCGATCAACAACAGCATGATGTTAATGCACATCAGGATGACGTATTTGTTGTCCGAGATGCTGGTGAAAGCTTCGGTGATACGCATCGGCAACTGCATATAGGTCATGACGGCACCGAACGCGGCGGCAAAACCTATCAGGATCATTACGATAGTGACCGTTTTCACCGTACGGAACATCAGCTTCGGCAGTTCAGACCATTTATAGTCACGATAGATAAACATGGTGACAAAGAAGGCCCACAGACAGGCAATCGCCGCAGATTCCGTCGCGGTAAAGATACCTGACAAGATACCGCCCATGATGATCACAACGGTCATTAAGCCCCACAGCGTATCGACGAATATCTTCAGCGCCTGGCGAAACGGTACGCGCTCCCCTTTTGGATAACCGCGTTTGTGCGCAAAAGCGACGCACATCACCATCAGGCTGAAGCTTAACAGCAGGCCCGGTAGGATCCCGGCGATGAACAGCGCGGCAATCGACACCGTCCCGCCCGTTGCCAGCGAGTAGATAACCGAGTTATGGCTCGGCGGCGTGAGGATCGCCTGCACCGAGCCGCTGGCAGTGACCGCTGCAGCAAAGTCGCGTGGATAACCTTTTTTATCCATCTCCGGGATCATTACCGAACCGATAGACGCGGTATCGGCCACCGACGATCCAGAAATTGCGCCAAAAAAGGTCGAGGCCACAATGTTGACCAGCGACAGCCCGCCGCGAATAAAGCCAACGAAAATATAGGCAAAGTTTACCAGCCGCCGCGCAATGCCCCCTTCGGCCATAATAGCCCCGGCCAAAATAAAGAACGGGATCGCCAGTAGCGAAAACTTGTTCACCCCACTGGTCAGTTGGATCATCACCGCTTCCAGCGGAATATCAATGTACCAGGCCCCAATGATGGCGCTAATGCCAACCGCGTACGCTACCGGTACCCCAATCGCCAGCATAATGCCGAGCGTAAAGACGAGAATAAATGCATCCATCTGCTTTCCTTTCTGAAATGGGGGCGGTAACTAGCTGGTCGATCCCAGCATGACAACAGGACGTTGGTACTGCGAGCCACGGCAGATCTTCTCAACGATAAACAGTAGCGTAATAGCAGAGCCAATCGGCAACGGGAGATAGTTTTGCCCGGCGCTTAAAATTGGGAATTCCGCCACGGGCTGTTCCCACAGTTCGAGGCATAGCATGGAGCCGTACCACAGAATGAACAGGCTTATCGCCATTAACATAACGTCTGCGACTACCGAGCAGTAACGGCGGGAAGATTCCCCCAGACGGTCAATCACCATGCTTACCGCGATATGCGAACCTGCGCGATAGCTCACCGCCGCGCCAATAAAGGTGAATGTCACCATACAAAGAATGGCGACTGGCTCAGGCCATGACAGGGCGTTATTCAGGACATAACGCGCGAATATGCCAATGGGGATAATGGCGACCATAACCAATAATGCGATACCGGCAATCCACATTGACACTCGATAAAGAAAATCCATTACCGATGAATAGCATTCACCCATAATCATCACCTCGAATTAATCAAAAGACTCAGGCGGAGGATTGATATCCTCCACCCGATGAATTACTTCACATCCTGAATACGTTTGATCAAATCCTGGTGGTCTTTACCGTAATTATCCCGTACTGACTGCGTGGCTTTATAGAAATAGTCCGTATCAATATCGTGGAACTGAACACCGTTGGCTTTCATGGTCTCCAGCGATTTCGCATTATAATCCTGCCAAAGTTTACGTTGCTCTACCTGGGCTTCTTTAGCGAGTTTAATAATGAGTTCCTGGTCTTCTTTTTTTAACTTATCCCATTTGGCTTTCGAGAACAGAAAAAGCTCAGGAATAATAAAGTGTTTACTCCAGGTATAGTTTTTCACGACCGGCAAATAGTTATGCGCAACAAACGTTGGCGGGTTATTTTCCGTACCATCAATAACGCCGGTCTGCATGCCACTAAATACTTCACTGACGCCCATCACAATGGAGTTAGCGCCCATCGCTTTTAGGGTATCCAGCGCTATCGGACTGGCCTGAACGCGGATTTTCATGCCGTGCAAATCTTCCGGTTTCACTACCGGATTCTTGGTGATCAGGTTGCGCGTTCCCGCATCCATCCAGCCAAGGAACACCAGTCGTGATTTGGTATTGGCTGTCAGACGGTCGCCAATCTCCTGACCAATCATGCCGTCAAGAACCTTATGCATATGGTCCTCATCGCGGAAAATATATGGCAGGGTAAACACGTTTATTTCAGGGAGAATTGCGGCAACTGGCGTCATTGAGACGCGAATAATATCAATGGCGCCTAATTGCGCCTGTTCAATCATCTGTTTTTCATCGCCTAACACACCACCTGGAAATGTTTTGATCTCCAGACGACCTTCGGTCGCGGCGTTAAGTTTCTCCCCCATATGTTTCACTGCAACAACGTTTGGGTAATCAGCCGGATGCACATCTGCGGCGCGAAAGGTTTGTGCCAGCGTTGCATGACTCGCCAGTAATACAGACGCGCCAATACACAGACTTAACAGGTTTTTTGTCAGTTTCATTTGTCCTTCTCCAGAAGTTCATAATATCCATTAACAGGAATAGCTTGCAGAGCAAATGACTGCCGGAATTAAAAACGGGCAGCGAGAAACTTTCTTAACGACGTTACCTGCGCAGACTAACTGGTGTAACAATTTATTTCGATGACTGCGTTCACAAAAAATCGCAGATTCTTATAATTTTTAGCACGCTGTTTCATTTTTGCAACGCAGATCGTTTTATTGATAAAAAAACAACGCAAAGAAGGCAATTTGATACTAATTACCCGCGTTAGCATTTCAATAAAAATAAAACACCAATATTTCGGGAGAATATCTTTCGAATGAAAAAGAGAAATGCAGGAGAGTATTAACACCCTCCTGCAAAGAAGTTGAGGATTACTGCCAGCCGTAGCGGCGGCTATAAAAACCTTTCACGAGCTGGGTTAATGTCATGTAGCCCGCCAGAATCGCAATCAGCCACGGGAAGTAGCTCAGCGGCAGCGCCTGCAATTGCAGATAGTTGGCCAGCGGCGAGAACGGTAATGCAATGCCTACCACCATGACCACCAGCGTCATCAGCATCAGCGGCCATGCGGCGCGGCTTTGGATAAACGGCACGCGGCGGGTACGGATCATATGCACAATCAGCGTTTGCGACAGCAGGCCTACCACGAACCAGCCAGACTGGAACAACGTCTGATGTTCTGGCGTATTCGCATGGAAGACGAACCACATCAGGCAAAATGTCAGAATGTCGAAGATCGAGCTGATTGGTCCAAAGAAGATCATAAAGCGCCCCAACTCGCTGGGATTCCAGCGCTGCGGCTTTTTGATCTGCTCTTCGTCGACGTTATCAAACGGAATCGCCACCTGGGATACATCGTACAGCAGGTTCTGAATCAGTAAGTGCAGCGGCAACATCGGCAGGAACGGTAAGAAGGCGCTCGCCACCAGCACGCTAAACACATTACCGAAGTTAGAACTGGCCGTCATTTTGATATACTTCAGCATGTTAGAAAAAGTACGGCGTCCTTCGATCACCCCTTCTTCCAGCACCATCAGGCTCTTTTCCAGCAGGATGATATCAGCGGCTTCACGCGCAATATCAACCGCGCCGTCAACGGAGATACCAATGTCCGCCGCACGCAGCGCCGGGGCATCGTTAATGCCATCCCCCATAAAGCCAACCACATGACCTTCGCGCTTGAGCAGCGTGACAATGCGCTCTTTGTGCATCGGTGTCAGACGAGCAAACAGCGTGGTGCGCTGGGCCAGCGTTGCCAGCTCATCGTCGCTTAACCCTTCAATGTTGCTACCGATAACCACATCGCCCGCATCCAGCCCCACTTCGTGACACACTTTCGCCGCCACCAGCTCGCTATCGCCAGTCAGGATTTTCACAGTAATGCCGCTGGCTTTCAGCGCTTTGAGCGCTGGCGCGGTGGTCTCTTTCGGCGGATCGAGGAACGCAATATAGCCTTCGAGGATCAGATCTGATTCATCAATACGCTGGTAATCGCCCTCACGCGCTGGCAGGTACTTCGTCGCCACCGCCACCACGCGCAGCCCCTGCCGGTTCAGCGTATCCGTGACGCGCTTCACCCGACGCAGCATGTTGTCATCTAACGGGACAACCTCACCGCTATAGCGCACCTGGGTGCAGACGCTGAGGATCTCCTGCAGCGCGCCTTTGCACACCAGCTGATGCACATCGGTTTCTTCAGCGACCACCACCGACATGCGGCGGCGTTCGAAGTCAAACGGGATCTCATCAATTTTCTGCCAGCGGGTAGAGAGCTGGCGGGCTGATTCTTCGTCCACGCCTTCCAGCACTGCCGTATCCAGCAGATTCTTCAACCCGGTCTGGTAATGACTGTTCAACCACGCAGAATGCAGGACGTGCTCGCTGGGCTTACCAGATATATCTGTATGATTCTCAAGTACAATTTTGTCTTGTGTCAGGGTGCCCGTTTTATCGGTACACAGGATATCCATCGCGCCAAAGTTCTGAATGGCGTCGAGGTGTTTGACGATGACCTTTTGTTTTGACAGCTTCACCGCCCCACGCGCCAGCGTCGAGGTGACGATCATCGGCAGCATTTCCGGGGTCAGCCCCACCGCGACAGACAGGGCAAACAGCGCCGCTTCCCACCAGTCGCCTTTGGTATAGCCGTTGATGATGAGCACAATCGGCGCCATCACCAGCATAAAACGGATCAGCAGCATGCTGACGCGGCTGATCCCTTTCTGGAAAGCATTCTGCTCGCTTTCCTGCTCGCTGACGCGGCCCGCCAGTTGCCCGAACCAGGTATTGGCTCCGGTCGCAATCACGATGGCCTGCGCCGTGCCGCTCACCACGTTGGTGCCCATAAAGCACAGGGTATCGCATTCGAGCGGGTTGCTTTGCTGCGGGTCGCGGCTGGTTGCGACTTTCTCCACCGGCAGCGATTCACCGGTCAGCGAAGCCTGGGCCACGAACAGGTCACGAGCCTGCACCACACGCAGATCGGCCGGGATCATATCCCCTGCCGCCAGCTTAATGATATCGCCGG
Organism: Citrobacter sp. RHBSTW-00599; assembly: GCF_013784065.1. NCBI lineage: Bacteria > Pseudomonadati > Pseudomonadota > Gammaproteobacteria > Enterobacterales > Enterobacteriaceae > Citrobacter > Citrobacter sp. RHBSTW-00599. The sequence continues at coordinate 4,504,040 of NZ_CP056717.1, forward strand.
GAACTAACTGGTCGATCGGCAGTTCAACCCAGCCGTTCTCTCCTTTCTCGTTGATAACGCGCAGCACCGTAGCGGTGTTACTGACCATCGCTTTCAGCGCATCTGCCGCTTTGGTGGAACGCGCCTCCTGCACAAAATTCAGCAGCGTAGAGATGACGACCATCAGAGCAATGACGCCAGCGGCAAACAGATCTTCGGTGGCATAGGAAATCGCACCGAGGATGGTCAACAAAATATTAAACGGGTTGCGGTAGCAGACCCACAGATGCACCCACCACGGCGACGGCTTCTGCGCCGGCAGTTGGTTCTCACCATGTAATTCGCGAGCGTTTTCCACTTCTGCGGCGTTTAATCCTTCCGGGTGCGCGCCAAACGTTTTCCACAGCGCGGCTTCGTCCATCAGCGCCATTTTCAGACAATGTTCGCTCAGCGATGGTGGGATCGGCGTGCTGGCAACGGTCTGGGCATTAGGCAACGGATCGCGATGCACCAGACGATGTGGTAAATGGCGGTTTAGCCGGGCAAATAGCTGGCGAGTAATATTTTTGAACATAGGCAGTCCCTCTGCGCCAGTCTCAACAGGCGCAGTAAATCCTTCAGGCGTGGCAAAGCCTTACCTGATGGCAATATTAAAATCACAACAGGGACGTCAGAACGTCACTGTCTTACTGCTCCGGTAAGACAGTGAAAGACAGGCTTACCGGAAAGGGGAGTTTCTCCATCTCGGGAGAGGGGTGGGATCGGGATCCATATAGCCTCCGGTAAGTGAATGATTTACGCTGCGGATTATACGCAGAAAACCATAAGGTTTGTGGCAATTATGGCAGTATGATAAACCATGGAAACTAAACCAAACGTATACCAGACTTTGCCCATTGCGCTGCGCTTGAGTAAAGTTATTCTCTATTTGGCATAACTTCACACGCAACACGGGAAAACAGGATGCAAAACCGGCTGACAATTAAAGACATCGCCCGCTTAAGCGGTGTGGGAAAATCAACCGTTTCCCGTGTGCTTAACAATGAAAGCGGCGTGAGCGAACGCACCCGCGAACGCGTTGAAGCGGTGATGAATCAGCACGGTTTTTCCCCTTCCCGCTCCGCACGCGCCATGCGCGGACAAAGTGACAAGGTGGTGGCGATCATCGTCACGCGTCTGGACTCGCTTTCGGAAAATCTCGCCGTGCAAACCATGCTGCCCGCCTTTTATGAGCAGGGTTACGACCCGATCATGATGGAAAGCCAGTTCTCGCCCGAACTGGTTGAAGAGCATCTCGGCATGCTCAGACGCCGCAATATTGACGGCGTGGTGCTGTTTGGTTTTACCGGCATAAGTGAATCCATGCTCGCCTCCTGGCAGGATTCGCTGGTGCTGCTGGCAAGAGATGCCAAAGGCTTTGCCTCCGTCTGCTATGACGATGAAGGCGCCATTCGCACCCTGATGCAGCGTTTATACGATCGCGAGCATCGCCATATCAGCTTTCTTGGCGTTCCCCATAGCGACGTGACCACCGGTAAGCGCCGCCATGAAGCCTACCTGGCGTTCTGTAAGAAACACAAACTGCATCCTGTAGCCGCGCTACCGGGTCTTGCCATGAAGCAGGGTTATGAGCAGGCCGCCAACGTCATCACCCCGGAAACCACTGCCTTAGTCTGCGCGACGGATACCCTCGCCCTTGGTGTCAGCAAATATCTGCAAGAGCAGCGAATTGAGAATCTACAGCTGGCGAGCGTGGGCAGTACGCCGCTGATGAAATTCCTCCATCCGGAAATAATCACCGTCGATCCAGGATATGCCGAAGCCGGACGACAAGCGGCCTCGCAGCTGATCGAGCAGATCAATGGCCGTAGCGAACTACGACAAATCGTTATTCCTTCCACCCTCTCCTGATCGCTTTCTGAGCGTTAATTTGTGATCTTCGCTGCGTTTCGGGAACGTTCCCATTTTTAAATTTTCATCGACGATATACTCTGGCGGCAGGTCAACAATAGGGCTTAATAATGAGCAAAATTAAACAAGCAGACATCGACCGGCTGATTGAGCTGGTAGGCGGGCGCGACAATATCGCCACGGTAAGTCACTGCATTACTCGCCTGCGTTTTGTGCTGAATCAGCCTGCGAATGCCAGGCCAAAAGAGATCGAACAGTTGCCGATGGTCAAAGGCTGCTTCACCAACGCCGGGCAGTTTCAGGTGGTGATTGGTACCGAAGTGGGCGATTACTACAAAGCGCTGCTGGCGACAACCGGTCAGGCCAGCGCCGACAAAGAGCAGGCGAAAAAAGCCGCGCGGCAGAATATGAAATGGCACGAACAGCTGATTTCTCATTTTGCGGAGATCTTCTTCCCGCTGCTGCCAGCGCTGATTAGCGGCGGCTTGATCTTGGGGTTCCGTAATGTGATTGGCGATCTGCCCATGAGCAACGGGCAGACGCTGGCGCAGATGCACCCTTCGCTGAAAACCCTTTACGACTTCCTGTGGCTAATTGGCGAAGCGATCTTCTTCTATCTGCCGGTCGGGATCTGCTGGTCAGCAGTGAAGAAAATGGGCGGTACGCCGATCCTCGGTATTGTGCTGGGTGTGACCCTGGTTTCACCGCAGCTAATGAACGCCTATCTACTCGGTCAACAGGTACCGGAAGTGTGGAACTTCGGCCTGTTCAGCATTGAGAAAGTGGGCTATCAGGCACAGGTTATTCCGGCACTGCTGGCCGGTCTGGCGCTCGGGTTTATTGAGACACGCATGAAACGCATCGTCCCGGATTATCTGTATCTGGTGATCGTCCCGGTGTGCTCGTTGATCCTCGCGGTATTCCTCGCGCACGCCTTTATTGGTCCGTTTGGCCGCATGATCGGCGACGGTGTCGCGTTTGCGGTCCGTCACCTGCTGACCGGCAGCTTTGCCCCGATTGGCGCGGCGCTGTTCGGCTTCCTGTATGCCCCGCTGGTGATAACCGGCGTGCATCAGACCACGCTGGCTATCGACATGCAGATGATTCAGAGCATGGGCGGTACGCCGGTATGGCCGCTGATCGCACTGTCGAATATCGCTCAGGCCTCTGCGGTAGTCGGGATCATCATCTCCAGTCGCAAACACAATGAACGTGAAATCTCCGTTCCTGCCGCGATCTCCGCCTATCTCGGGGTCACTGAACCTGCCATGTACGGGATCAACCTGAAATACCGCTTCCCGATGCTGTGCGCGATGATCGGTTCCGGTCTCGCCGGACTGCTGTGCGGCCTGAACGGTGTGCTGGCGAACGGAATTGGCGTCGGCGGTTTGCCGGGCATCCTCTCCATCCAGCCGACTTACTGGCAGGTATTTGGCATGGCAATGGTCATTGCGATTGTTATCCCCATGGTACTGACCTCATTCGTTTATCAGCGTAAACACCGTATGGGCACACTACAAATTGTCTAACTTTTCTTCGGGGCGCAGTTGCGCCCCATCGTATTTCCAGGAAACAACCATGAATATTCCCCACTGGTGGCAAAACGGCGTCATCTATCAGGTTTACCCCAAGAGTTTTCAGGACACCACCGGCAGCGGCACCGGCGATTTACGCGGTGTGACGCAGCGCCTCGGCTATCTGCAAACGCTGGGGGTTGATGCCATCTGGCTAACGCCGTTCTATATTTCGCCGCAGGTTGATAACGGTTACGACGTCGCGGATTACATGTCTGTCGATCCGGCCTACGGAACGCTTGCAGACTTTGACGAACTGGTGGCGCAGGCGAAAGCGCGCGGCATCCGTATTATTCTCGATATGGTGTTTAACCACACTTCAACCCAGCACCCCTGGTTTCGCGAGGCGCTGGATAAAGACAGCCCGTATCGTCAGTTTTACCTCTGGCGCGACGGTACGCCAGACAGTCTCCCGAATAACTGGCACTCCAAATTTGGCGGCAGCGCCTGGGGCTGGCACGCCGAAAGCGAGCAGTACTATCTGCACCTCTTTGCTCCGGAGCAGGCAGACCTGAACTGGGAGAACCCGGCGGTCCGCGCCGAGCTAAAAAAAGTGTGCGAGTTCTGGGCCGATCGCGGCGTGGACGGGCTGCGTCTCGACGTGGTGAATCTTATCTCTAAAAATCAGGACTTCCCGAGCGATCCCGACGGCGATGGGCGGCGTTTTTATACCGACGGCCCGCGTGCGCATGCGTTTTTACGTGAAATGAATCGCGACGTCTTCACGCCCCGCGGCCTGATGACGGTCGGCGAAATGTCTTCTACCACGCTGGAAAACTGCCAGCAGTACGCCGCACTCGATGGCAGCGAACTGTCGATGACCTTCAACTTCCACCACCTGAAAGTGGATTACCCCAACGGTGAGAAGTGGACGTTAGCCAAACCCGACTATGTGGCGCTCAAAACCCTATTCCGCCACTGGCAGCAAGGCATGCACAATCAGGCCTGGAACGCGCTGTTCTGGTGTAACCACGACCAGCCACGCATCGTGTCGCGTTTTGGCGATGAAGGTAAATACCGCGTTCCGGCCGCAAAAATGCTGGCGATGGTGCTGCACGGTATGCAGGGCACGCCCTACATCTACCAGGGTGAAGAGATCGGCATGACCAATCCGCACTTCCGCCAGATTACCGATTATCGCGATGTGGAAAGCCATAACATGTTTGCCGCCCTGAACGGCCAGGGGCGCGATGCGCAAGAGCTGCTGGCGATCCTCGCCAGTAAATCGCGCGATAACAGCCGCACGCCGATGCAGTGGGATGCCAGCAAACACGCGGGCTTCACCGCGGGTGAACCGTGGATCAATCTGTGCGACAACGCAGCGGATATCAACGTGGCGGCAGCGCTGCGCGATACCGACTCGGTGTTCTATACCTATCAGAAGCTGATCGCATTGCGTAAAGCAGAGCCGGTTATCACCTGGGGCGACTATCAGGATCTGCTACCGGGCAGCCCGCATCTGTGGTGCTATCAACGTGAATGGCAAGGACAGCGGTTGCTGGTCATTGCTAATCTGAGCGATACCTTCCAGAGCTGGCAGCCGACCCAGACCGACGGCAACTGGCAGGTGCTGATGCACAACTATGCCGAGGTCGCCAGCCAACCCGCAGACATGACGCTGCGTCCTTTTGAAGCCGTCTGGTGGTTGCAAAAATAGCTTGCAATTATGTTCAGGCCCGGTACGCATAACGCTGCCGGGCTTTGATGCCTACGCTCAGCTTACCTTTCTGTTTTTGTTGAATAATTAATCAGAATTTTCTGCCCACAATTTACAATCGGCTGTAGTGCCCGTCATCTGTACGCTCCGATTTTTACTTTGCGCTACATCAAATAAATCGTAAACATCCTTGATGCAAATCACTACATATAGAACTTAAAATGCACGCCGACCCAATATGTTGTATTAATCGACTACAATTGCTACAACTACAGTGCACCGCTTCACGGTGGAATTGTGGATAAAGTGGGTCAGGATTGCGGGAAGTCATTGGCAATAGAGATGAATAAAGCCCTGATGGCCTCCCCAACCTCTGTGGATAACCTGTTCTTATAAATATGGAGTGATCATGACACCGCATGTGATGAAACGAGATGGCTGTAAAGTGCCGTTTAAATCAGAGCGCATCAAAGAAGCCATTCTGCGTGCAGCTAAAGCAGCGGGAGTCGATGACGCAGATTACTGTGCCACCGTCGCAGAAGTCGTTAGTAGCCAGATGAATGAGCGCAGCAAGGTCGATATCAACGAGATCCAGACAGCGGTAGAAAACCAGTTAATGTCTGGCCCGTACAAACAACTCGCCCGTGCGTACATCGAATATCGCCACGACCGTGATATCCAGCGTGAAAAACGTGGCCGTCTGAACCAGGAAATTCGTGGTCTGGTTGAGCAAACCAACTCTGCTCTGCTGAATGAAAATGCCAACAAAGACAGCAAAGTGATCCCGACCCAGCGCGACCTGCTGGCCGGTATCGTTGCCAAACACTATGCGCGTCAGCACCTACTGCCGCGTGATGTCGTCCAGGCGCACGAGCGTGGTGATATTCACTATCACGATCTCGACTACTCTCCGTTCTTCCCAATGTTTAACTGCATGCTGATCGACCTGAAAGGCATGCTGACGCAGGGCTTTAAGATGGGTAACGCGGAGATTGAACCGCCAAAATCCATCTCTACCGCGACCGCCGTCACCGCGCAAATTATCGCGCAGGTCGCCAGCCATATTTATGGCGGCACCACCATTAACCGTATTGATGAAGTTCTCGCGCCGTTCGTTACCGAGAGCTTTAATAAACATCGTAAAACCGCTGAAGAGTGGCAGATCCCGGACGCCGACGGTTATGCCCATTCCCGTACCGAGAAAGAGTGCTACGACGCATTCCAGTCTCTCGAGTATGAAGTGAACACCCTGCATACCGCCAACGGTCAGACGCCGTTCGTGACCTTTGGTTTTGGCCTGGGAACCAGCTGGGAATCGCGTTTGATCCAGCAGTCCATTCTGCGTAACCGTATTGCCGGCTTGGGTAAAAATCGTAAAACCGCAGTGTTCCCGAAACTGGTGTTCGCGATTCGTGACGGTCTGAACCACAAGTTTGGCGATCCGAACTACGACATCAAACAGCTGGCACTGGAGTGCGCGAGCAAGCGTATGTATCCGGACATCCTGAACTACGATCAGGTGGTCAAAGTGACCGGCTCGTTCAAAACGCCAATGGGCTGTCGCAGCTTCCTCGGCGTGTGGGAAAACGAGAACGGCGAGCAGATTCACGACGGACGTAACAACCTCGGCGTTATCAGCCTCAACCTGCCGCGTATCGCCCTGGAAGCGCATGGCGATGAAGCCACCTTCTGGAAACTGCTCGACGATCGTCTGGTACTGGCGCGTAAAGCGCTGATGACCCGCATTGCGCGCCTGGAAGGCGTGAAGGCCCGCGTGGCGCCCATTCTGTATATGGAAGGGGCCTGCGGCGTGCGTCTGAAAGCGGACGATGATGTGTCAGAAATCTTTAAAAATGGTCGTGCATCCATCTCTCTGGGCTACATCGGTATTCACGAAACCATCAATGCGCTGTTTGGCGACAAGCATGTGTATGACAGCGAGCAGCTGCGCGCCAAAGGTATCGCCATTGTGGAACGCCTGCGTCAGGCGGTCGATCAGTGGAAAGACGAAACTGGCTACGGCTTTAGCCTGTACAGCACGCCAAGTGAAAACCTGTGCGACCGTTTCTGCCGTCTGGATACCGCCGAATTTGGCGTGGTCCCGGGCGTGACCGACAAAGGCTACTACACCAACAGCTTCCACCTCGACGTGGAGAAGAAGGTTAACCCGTACGACAAGATCGATTTCGAAGCGCCGTACCCGCCGCTGGCAAGCGGGGGCTTCATTTGCTACGGCGAATACCCGAATATTCAGCACAACCTGAAAGCGCTGGAAGACGTCTGGGATTACAGCTATCAGCACGTGCCCTATTACGGGACCAACACGCCAATCGATGAATGCTACGAGTGCGGCTTTACCGGTGAATTTGAGTGCACCAGCAAAGGTTTTACCTGCCCGAAATGTGGTAACCACGACGCCGCCCGCGTATCGGTCACCCGCCGCGTCTGCGGTTATTTAGGCAGCCCGGACGCACGTCCGTTTAACGCCGGTAAGCAGGAAGAAGTGAAGCGCCGCGTTAAGCATTTAGGGAACGGGCAGATCGGTTAATTTAGACGATTTTATTGCCCGGCGATGCGACGCTTTTCGGGCCATTATTTCCGCAACGCAATTCACGTCATAGCAAGGCAGCAAATGAGTAAGTCCCGGGGAGCTTACATAAGTAAGTGACTCGGGCGCACGAACGCAGCTATGGCGCGAATTGATAAACGGATGAGAAGCGCTAATGAATTACCATCAGTATTACCCTGTCGACATCGTTAACGGTCCCGGCACTCGCTGTACCCTGTTTGTTTCAGGATGCGTGCATGAATGCCCCGGTTGCTATAACAAAAGCACCTGGCGGCTCAATTCCGGCCAGCCGTTTAGCAAAGAGATGGAAGACAAGATCATTGCCGATCTGAACGACACGCGTATTCACCGTCAGGGGATCTCACTCTCCGGCGGCGATCCGCTGCATCCACAAAACGTGCCGGATATTCTGCAACTGGTGCAGCGCATTCGCGCTGAGTGTCCGGGAAAAGACATCTGGGTGTGGACCGGCTACAAGCTCGATGAACTCGATGCCGCGCAAATGCAGGTTGTCGATCTCATCAACGTGTTGGTCGATGGCAAATACGTGCAGGATCTCAAAGACCCGGCGCTAATCTGGCGCGGGAGCAGCAACCAGGTTGTGCATCATTTGCGTTAATTTCCAGCAGTAGAGGTTCTGTTTTCCACCCCTCAAAAACGGCTCACACACTCCATTGCAACTGTTTTGAACTCGCTGAAATTCCGGCATGCGCAGAGTCGCGTCATCGCGCGCTCGCGCAGGAAGGTGACGAAAATATCGTAGATCGCCATCGCTTCTTCGTATTCGCTTTTGCTGATGGCGAGCAGGAAGATCACATGCGCCGTTTCATCCCCCCAGGCGATACCCTGCGGGGCGAGGATGGTGTAGACCACCGTTTTCTTTGCCAGCAGACCGAGGGCGTGCGGCAGGGCAATGCTGTCACCCAGCATGGTGCTGACGATAGCCTCACGTTCAACCACCGAATCAAGAAACTCCGCATCGACAAAGCCTTCATCCTGCAACTGGCGACATAAAACGTTGAACAACGTTTGTTGATCCATTGGCTCGTCGATCACACGAAAATGGGCGGCATCGAAGAATTTGTTCAACATCCACGGACGGGTTCTGTCGACCAGCACCAGTTTGCCAATTTGCTCCAGTTGATAATCGGTAGGGAACGGTGCAATCATCACCACAGGCTTATCTTTTTCACCAACCCGCGCGGTAGAGATGACGAAATCTTCGCTGATGCTTTCCCGCTGTTCGTAGTCGCGTAGCGTCACGGTATCAACGATTTCTATCTGCGGATACTTACGCGCCAGCACCGCCTCAATCATCCGCAGCATCGCATTTCCAGCATCGCATACCAGCAGAACTTTTGGCTGCCTCTGATAACCGATGTTGTAACTACGCTCCAGCCCGACGCCAATATGCAGCACAAGGAAGCCAATCTCATTTTCACTGATGGTGTACGGCGTATATTTTCCCCATCCCGAGACGGCGGCCAGCGTCATGTCCCACGCCATCGGGTAGTGCTGTTTAATATTTTCCAGTAGCGGATTGGGGATCATTATCTGGTAACGCACCCGGGTGATCATCGTCTTAATATGCGTCAGCAGATCAGCATGTAACTGTTTGTCATTCAACAGGTTGTAGTTGTACTGGCTGTTGATAAACCGCAGGATGTAATTGACCAGCGCTTCGTCATCATCCGCATTGATGGCGCTGGGGGCGATCTCTTGTACCTGGCGGGCGGCGATATGCACCTGCAGCCAGTTCTCTTCGGAAACGGTAAGCGGTTTATCCGCCAGTCGGTGCAATACCGCTGCGATTTCCCGCGTGGCCAGGCACACTGATTGCTCGGCTTCTTCTGCGGCAAATTCCGGGAGGGGATACCCTTCGCTAATCCGCCGTACCGCCACCGCGCAGTACAACCGCAAAAACAGCTCCCCCTCATCGGTCAGGCGAATGTGAAAACGGGCAAAAATATCCTGCAAAACAGGTTGTAGCTGTTCAGGGATCCCGGCATTTAGTGCCTCTTGCGTCACTAGCGGGTGCTGTGGATCCTGCTGCGCCAGCGTCCATAGCAGATCGGTCAAACAGGCGCGGATCGCCATCTCGCTGCCAAACAGCTTCATACCGTGACGGGGGCGCGTTTCCAGCGTCAGATGATAACGTTGCAGATGCTCGCGCACCTCAGCCATATCGTTTTGCAGCGTCGCGCGGCTGATAAACCATTCATCAGCCAAATCCTCCAGCTTCAGCGAAAAGGCCGACGTCAGAAAACGAACCACCAGCCAGTGCACCCGCTCCTGGCTGGTGCGAGGGATGCGCAGCAACGCGTCTGGTCGCTGCGTTTGCAGGGCATGATAACGTGCCGGGTCGTCAATTTTGAGTTGATAACCGTTACCCCGGCTGAGGACAAACTGCGCGCCGTACTGGGTGAGCAGCGCGTTTAGCGCAGTGATATCCGCCCGTACGGTGCGTGTGGAAACCGACAACCGCTGCGCCAGCTCGTCCTGTGGAAGCGCTTCGTTTTGCAGCATGCCAAACAGCTGCGCTAAACGTTGGTTGGGGAATCGCACGTCAGTTTCCTCATCAGTCAGTTAGCCTACGCAGGCCCGGGTCATCGCCATCAGCTGGCGCACGTCGTCCGGTCGGGTGTTACCACTCACCTTATCAATAATCGAACTATAGATGTGAGGAATGATTTTGCTCACTCCGGCATCCAGGGCGATCTGCAAAATTTCAGTGAAATTATCCAGATCGATACCGCCGGTGGGCTCCAGCCAGAAGTCATGGCGGGCGCAGGCCTGGGCAACTGCAATGTATTCCTCACGGCACTTCAGGCCACCCATTGGGAAGTATTTAATCGAGCTCCCCCCCATGTCTTTGAGCAACGCAATCGCGGTTTCTACCGGCACAATGCCGTCTGGCGTCTGGCTGCTCAGCGGACCGGTGGAGATTTTCACCCTGCCCGGAGTGCCGGTTGGCGAGACCAGACCGTTGACCACCGTCTCCTGCTGACCCAGCAGCGCGCGGCTGGTCGCCACGCCGGTAAAGACCTGATTAACATGCTGTGGCTGCACCTGACGGGAGATTTCACTGACCATCGCCGACTGGTTGGGATCGCCCGCCCCCAGCCCCACGGAGAGGGCATTGTCGATAAGCGCTGCGTATTCACGCATATCCGCAACCGCGCTTGCGACATCCGGGTAATTTTTTGACAACACACCGACCAGCAAGTGTCCTTCCGCCGCCGCGTAAATATCCCGGGCATTTTCTTTGGAGCCCGCCAGCACGTTCAGGCAGACGCGGTCGCGATAAAAGTTAGGGGTCAGTTTCATGCTTTTTTCTCCTGCGAAATCACTTCACCAATTCGACGGGCCACAATCTCCAGTTGCGCGCGATCCACGCTGCGCACATCGGCTTCGATAATGCCTTCGTTAGCTTTGTAACCACGGAAGTAAATCGCGTACTCTCCCTGCTTGAGCGCGTCGACCAGTTCACCTGTGGCGATGCCGGTTGCCGCTTCGTCAAACTTAATTTCGGTGCGCGCGATGTCGCGCCCTGCGCTGTCCCACACCACGCGGGCACTTACGCCGTGAAGCTGGTTTAACGCATTAATGAACGGCGTCATTTTCTCGACCATCTCCGCGCCGCTCTCTTTCTGCGCGTTCAGATACAGTTCGATGGCGCAGGTCAGGCCAAGAATCCCCTCTTTGCCCACCTTCATCGCCCGACCAATCCCCGCGGTCTGGCGCTTCACCCACTCAACGTATTGGGTTTTGCCAATCACCAGGCCGCTGGTTGGCCCTTCAATCGCCTTCGCACCGCTATAAATCACCAGATCCGCACCAACCCGGTAGTAGCACTGCAAATCCTCTTCCGCCGCCGCATCCACGATTAGCGGCAGATTATGCGTACGCGCCACCACCGCAGCCTGTTCCACGCTGAGCATGCTTTTCTGGACGCAGTGGTGAGATTTGATATACAGAATGGCCGCCGTGCGTGGCGTAATGGCCGCCGCCAGCTGAGCGGCGGAACATTCGTTGGCATAACCCGCTTCCACTAGCTTGCCGCCGCCGAGCGCCACCATGGTGCCAACCGGAGCGCCAAAGTTGACGTTGTGGCCTCTGGGCAGCACGATTTCGTTGTTCTCGATCGGCGCGACGTGCAGGTTCTCCAGCAGCCAGTCGCTGTCCTTAACCAGCACTCCAGCCACTGACAGGGCGATTCCGGCCGAAGCGCAGGAGACGACGGTAGCCCCTTCCACCTCCAGCAATTTCGCAATGTAGTCACCGGTCTTATTGACCAGGTCTTTCATCTCAAAATATTGATTCATCCCCGCCATTGCGGCCTCAACCACTTCTGGTCGTGGCGTAGAAACGCCGAGCGCCGTCATGCGGCCTGAGGTGTTAATCACCTGTTTTAAATTGTATTTCTCAAAAATCGAAGGCATGTTCCGCGCTCCCTTGTTCGGTCATATAGCCCTTGCCCGCACGTATTGCGGCAAGCGGCACCAGCAGTTGTTCAGCCTGCAGGCTGTCGTTTTCTGCATCTACCAGCACGGTTGGCTGGCGCTTAAGCGTAAAGAGGGTTAAATCGGCATCCAGACCAACCTGCAGTCGCCCTTTCTGTTTCAGGCGCAGACCATCGGCGGCATTGGCAGTAACGCACTCAATGACCTGCGGGAGCGACATCCCAATGGCGAGAAATTTCGACATCACATTCGCCAGGGAATACACCGGGCCGCTGATACGGTTGCGACAATAAATATCGGAGCTGATGGTGTGCGGCAAAATGCCCAGACCGATAGCGCGTTTTGCCACCGCAAAGCTCAGGCTGGCAGTGCCATGCCCAACGTCCAGACGCACACCGCGTGAAATCGCCCGCGTCACTGACGCCCGCAGCTCGCCTTGCGGCGTCAGAATGCGATTCGGCTTACCGTTGTAGCAGTGGGTAATGATGTCGCCCGCGGTCAGGCGTTCGGCGATCTCATCCAGATCCGGCGGATTGTTGCCGATGTGCACCATCAGCGGCAGGTCACCGTTCTGCGCTTGCATCGCTTTGGCGCGCTCCAGCGGCGTAATGCCGTTTTCACCGACCACGCTGCTGCTCATGCGCGCCTTCAGGCCGACGATAAAATCAGGATGGCGCTTCACCGCCTGTCGAACCGCATCGGCGTCAATGTTGGCCATATTAGCCAGCTCGTTCTGGGCGATAAGCCCAACGCGGGAAATATTCAGCAGCGCATACACTTCGGTGGTCGATTCCCGGGTCAGGGTATAAAAATCATCGATATCATCCGCCCCGGTACTGCCCGCATCCACCACCGTGGTAACGCCGGTAGCTATACCGACGCTGTCCGGTTGGTCGTGATAAATCGGGGATTTCGGATAGCAGTGAACGTGGGAATCAATCCAACCTGCGCTGACGTAGTACTCGCCGCCCAGTTTGATGGTTTTCAGCGCCGGGCCATCAACGTCGCCCAACGCCGCAATTTTGCCGTCTTTGAGCGCAATATCGCTCACCGTATCGTCAACGAGGCGCGCACGGCGCAGGAGTAAATCAAACATCGCTCTCTCCTTTGCCGGATGGCGGCGCAACCGCCTCATCCGGCCTACAAATCAACAGTTAGCTAATGGCAATCGGGAAGATGGACCCGAGGATCATCGCCCCAAGGATCGCCCCGCCGGTGATCGGTTTCTGCCACAGGTAAAACAGCAGCGCGCCCGCCAGTGAACCGATGCCGATAGGGATAGACGCCGTCATCGCGCTGAGGATAATCAATGGCCCGAGGAAGCGGCCGGAGGCATTACCGGCCCCCATCATGACATCCGCGCCGTAGGTCGAGTCGCTCTGATTGATGGTGAACTTACGCGCCAGAATAATGATGTAGCCAATCGCCAGACCAATCACCAGACCGGTAACCAGCGACGCTGCGAAGTTGGCAACCGGGAAGATAATACCTGCGCCCAGCAGCAGCGCCGGAACACCTAACCCGACCCCGGTCTGAATAGCCCCGCCAATATCCAGAATCCCCACCAGCGAACCTTCAATGATGCGGGCAAACAGGAAGCTTGCACCAAACGCCGCCACCGCCCCGTAGGAGCCGGTGTCCATTCCCGCCTTCAGCATCGCCACAAAAGCGACTTCGTTAAATGCGCCAATACCGTACAGGTAGTACATGTGCGTTCCGGCAAATACGCCAGAGGAGAGCAGGCCAACGAAGATCGGGAACGACCAGTCAGCGAACCAAAAACCTTTATTCTGTTCCATGATGGCCTCCGTTATTTGCCGCTGAGCGAGTTGTGGATAAGTTCGAGCCAGTTAGGCACGGTCAGATGGAAGGATTCGATCATCTTCATGTCGAAGCCGCGGAAGAAGCCGCTCAGGACAAACAGCGCGACGATAGCCACCATCATCACTTTAGTGACGTGGTTCCAGCCGCTCTCTTCCACGCCTTTACCGATCAGAATGCCAAGGACCAGACCCGGAACGGCGTTGCCCATAATCAGCTGCGCCGCGCCGCCAAAGACGGTGGCCCAGAAGCCTGATTTTTTACCGGCATCGATCGCCGCCAGCCAGAAGATCACTGGCATCACGGTGTTAACCAGCAGGTTAGCCGCAGGCACCAGCACCTTGACGGCGGTCACCTGCAACGCTTCCGGTACGGATGACGCTGTGAGGTTCAGGAAGGTCACGACGATCATCCCGATAACGCCGCAGGCAATCGCCATGCGCTTGGGATCGTGCAGCGTTTCACCGACGTTGCGGTTTTTAACCATCAGCGCAGCAGCGCCCCAGTTGGGGATGATGCGATGGTCGACGTCCTGAGTGAACGCCCCCGCCGCAACGGAGGAAGCCCAGGCGTTAAAGAAGAAGCCCAGGCCGAACGAGAAGTGAGAAGCCGGATCCCCTTCACAGGAATTCAGTTCTCCCAGAGTACGAAACGCGCCCATCCCTTGAGTGGTAGGCGCATGAAACATGCGTGCAGCCCCAGCGCCGACACCGACGCCAACCAGGCCGCCGATGATGAGCGATTTTATTAATATTATCAGGAACATAATTATGCCTTTTAATAAAGAATCAGCGTTGCGTAACGAAATCCACCTTGTCGAGATTGATGGCAGTCACGTTGACGGTCACGTCCAGCTCCACGCTGAAGGTGCGTCTTTCCCGGCGCAAAAAGAGGAATAAAAATGCCTCTTTGCGCACCGATTCACGCGCTTGAACAACCTGCACATCCTGTGGCTCAATACGCAGTAAGATATGCGGCGACGCTTTCATCACCGCTGCCTGAACGTGGTTCAGGGCATCGGCAAAGGCGCGCGCTTTGGCCTCGCCCTTGCCAGTGACTCTCACCGTGGTGGTGAATTGTTCTTTCATGCTTAAGCGCCGTGTTTCTTTTGCCACGCCTGTACCAGGCGCTCACCGAGTTCTTCTTTGTCCATAAAACCGAACCCCAGCACGTTGCAACCTTCGTTGATGGCCGTGACCCCTTCATCAACCGAGCGCATGCCGTATTTCGCCTTGTAGCCGTATTTGGTCTGCGCGGTAATCGCACCCGCGCCGCCACTGCCGCAAAACGAGATGCCAAAGGTGGCGTTTTCCGCTTTCATCACGTCACCCAGCTTCATATCTGCCGCAACGCCCGGCACCACAACCGCACGGCCGCCCGCTTTCTCAACGCCTGCCGCCACTTTCTGGCCTTTACCCAGACGATCGCCAATCACTACGGTAATCTGTTCCATCTTTTGCTCCTTAAAGGTTGTCTTTCGCGACTTCGAAGTGCACCGACAGCAGCCAGGCCTCTTCCTCAGGAAGATTGCCAAACTCAGCGACCACGTCACGGGCAAGCGCCATTGATTCGGCAGAAATTTCATCAAACAAGCTGGCATCGACTTCTGGTAAGGGTTCACCCGTTACCGAGCGGTGCGCCATGGCGCGAACATGCGACGTCAGCATCTGTTCCTGTACAGCGTTGGGAATAATGTGGCGTTCACGCAGCAAGGCATACACCTGCGCCAGCATGCGGTCGGCCAGTTCCACCGATTCCCCCATGTCATTCATTACAGCTCCGTTATTCACTCGTCTTACCCCACTAGTGGCTCTGAGGGTAACTTAGCGGCGGGGGTTAAAAGTTTGTAGCGAGTTGTTTTCCACTTCGAAGTGGAAAGGGGCGCAGCGATAGTGATCTGTGCCGCAAAAAGGGCCAGGACCACGATTAATCACTGGAAGAATGTGATTGAGATCGCAAGAGTGAGCAGCAAAATGGAAGGAAATGCGAACAATGAATGGACGATAAAAATGAAAAAATGTGATGGGGATAGCGTTTACTTATGGGATGCAGGGGCGCAGCGTCTTATCCGGCCTACGGTTATGCAGGCCGGATAGAGTAGATTAGCGGAACTTCTTGTGGTTTTCGTTGCGCGTTTTTTTCAGGTCTTCCGCAACGGCTTTCGCCTCTTTGACTTTACCTTCGTTCGCCAGTTTAAGCGCGCCGTCAATCTGACCGATCAGCGTGTCAAAGCCGTGGCGGAAATCTTTCATCTCCGCACTGTCCGGGGATTTGCTCTCCAGCTTCGGCGGCGTTCCCTTTTGAGCATCCAGCGCGGCTGCACGCATTTTGGTCAACGCGTCTTTCAGTTCAGTCGCATTGTCCGTTTTTTCGACGATCTTCAGGTTGTCGTTGAGGATCCCCATGTCATCTTCGAGATCGGCTGCAAACGCAGAAGAACCAAGAACCAGCGTTGAAGCCGCGACGATCGCTAACAGGTGTTTACGCATTGCTCACTTCCTTTTTTATTATTAAAAAATTAACGCCTTAACGAGTATCATTGCCCGGCGATTTTCATCTCCGGTAACAATACCGAACCACACTGTATATTACTGCGTGTTTCAATATCGTTGCCTACGGTCACAATATTGCGCCACATCTCTTTTAAGTTACCGGCGATGGTAATTTCACTCACCGGATACTGAATTTCGCCGTTTTCGACCCAAAAACCCGCCGCGCCGCGCGAGTAATCGCCGGTAATGCCGCTAACGCCCTGGCCCATCAGCTCGGTAACCACAAGACCTGTGCCCATCTCTTTGAGCAACTGCTCGAAGCTTAGACCCTGTCCCGGAATTCGCCAGTTGTGGATCCCGCCCGCATGACCGGTGCTCTTCAGTCCCAGCTTACGTGCGGAATAGTTGGTCAGCAGCCATTGGGTCAGCACACCGTCTTTAATAATGTCACGGCGTTCGGTCCGTACGCCTTCGCTGTCGAACGGCGACGACGCCAGCCCTTTCAGCAGGTGCGGATGTTCTTCAATAGTCAGCCATTCCGGCAGAATTTGTTTGCCCAGCGAGTCGAGCAGGAAGGTGGATTTACGGTACACCGAACCACCGGCAATCGCGCCGACCAGATGTCCGAACAGCCCAGTCGCCACTTCGTTGGCAAAAATCACTGGTGCTTTCATGGTGGAAAGTTTACGCGGAGAGAGGCGAGATAAGGTGCGGCGAGCACAGTCTGCCCCCACCCATTCCGGCGTTTGCAGATCGCCCATCGCCCGGCCAATGGTGTAGGCGTAATCACGCTCCATATCGCCATTTTCTTCCGCGATGACGCAGCTGGAAAGAGAATGACGCGTGGAGCAGTAGCCCTGCAGCATCCCGTGGCTGTTACCAAACACTTTGATGCCATAGTGGCTGTTAAAACTGCCGCCTTCGGTATTGGTGATACGCTTGTCGGCCTGTAGCGCCGCCTGTTCCGCGCGGGCTGCCAGTTCGATAGCTTCGTCAGGGGACACTTCCGCCGGGTGGAACAGATCCAAATCGGGCGCATCAAAGGCCAGCAGTTCTTTATCTGCCACGCCCGCGCACGGGTCCGGTGAGGTGTAACGTGCAATATCCAGCGCGGCCTGCACGGTACGTGCAATCGCCTGCGGGCTTAAATCGGTGGACGATGCGCTGCCCTTACGGTTTTGGTGATAAACCGTAATCCCCAGCGCGCCATCGCTATTGAATTCTACGTTCTCCACTTCACCATAACGGGTGCTGACGCTAATACCCGTGGTCTTGCTCACAGCGACTTCCGCGCCATCCGACTTACCTGACGCTAATTCCAGTGCCGTCGAGACCGCTTCTTCCAGAATCTTACGCTGCGCTTCAACTTGTGAGATTACTTTCATCGCAAATGCCATAATGTAGAGAGAGTTTCTCTGAAGTCTAACAGAGAACCGTTTTTCAGTGCGCATCTTAACTGGTAACATTAGCCTCTTTTTTTAAGGAGCCTGACATGACTAAGCAGCCCGAAGACTGGCTCGACGACGTTCCCGGTGATGACATCGAAGACGAAGACGATGAAATTATCTGGGTCAGTAAAAGTGAAATAAAACGTGACGCCGAGGAGTTAAAACACCTGGGTGTGGAACTGGTAAAACTGGGGAAAAACGCGCTGGATAAAATCCCGCTCGACGCGGATTTACGTGCCGCGATTGAGTTGGCCCAGCGTATTAAGATGGAAGGTCGCCGCCGCCAGCTGCAGCTGATTGGCAAAATGTTGCGCCAGCGCGATGTTGATCCTATCCGTCAGGCGCTGGACAAGCTGAAAAACCGTCACAACCAACAGGTTGTACTGTTTCACAAGCTTGAGCAACTGCGCGATCGCCTGATCGCCGAAGGTGATGATGCGGTAGCGGAAGTGCTGAACCTGTGGCCAAACGCCGATCGCCAGCAGCTTCGTTCTCTGGTTCGCAATGCGAAGAAAGAGCTAGAAGGCAACAAGCCGCCGAAATCAGCACGTCAGATTTTCCAGTATCTGCGTGAACTGGCGGAAAACGAAATCTAACCTCTTCGTCTGCAGAAAGTGCCGGATGATGTAAATACTTCATCCGGCCTGGATTCTGTGCTCTTACTGCTGGGGCTGCATTTCGCCCATAGCGTTCTCTGACTGGCTCTCTTCATGCAGATACTGCTTATCTAAAATCTTCACGAACGGTGTATAAATCGCGGTGGCGATAACCAGATTCACGGCCTGTAAAACAATGCCTGAAATCCCGGTGGTGAGGAAACCAGAAATAAAGATCGGCGTTGTCCAGGGAATGGAGATACCAGAGGTGGGGGGAACCCAGCCGAATGCGATAACCACATAAGTAACCGTACACAGCACCATTGGGGTAATGATAAACGGGATAAGCATCAGCGGATTAAGCACGATTGGCAAACCAAAAATAACCGGCTCATTAATGTTAAAAATTGCCGCCGGTGCCGCCAGCCGTGAGAGCTGCTTTAATCGCGTACTTTTGGCAACCATAAAGATGCTAATCAACAGCGCTCCGGTAAAGCCCGTACCGCCGGCAATCAAATAGACATCCCTGAACTGCTGAGTAATGATGTTGGTCGCTACCAGCCCGGCCTGAGTTTGCGCCAGGTTCTGCGCACTGAGCGTTTGCCAGATAGGCCCCATTACGGATGTCATGATAGAGTCGCCATGGATCCCAAAGAACCAGAAGAAACTGATCATCATCTCAGCAATCAGTTGCGATAAGAGGGAATTCCCCAGATACAGCAACGGCTGTTGCAACATGACGCTGATAAATTTCCCCGGCGTACCAAAAGGCGTGTTCTCAAACAGCACCTTGGCGATAATCCAGAACAGTAGCACTAAGAAGATAGGTACCAGCGATTTAAACGACCTGGCAATCTCTGGCGGGACACTCGCAGGCATCTTGATGGTAAAAGCCCTGTTTTCCAGAAACTGAACCACCTTGATGGTGACCACAGTAACGATAATCCCTAAGAACATCGATTCAGAGCTAAAGTCGAGCAGCGCGTAAGCATCGGCGACGATTTCTCCCGATCCTGTCGTAATATGACCAGGCGACATTAAGAAGAAGATCGCCACCGGTAAAATAGCGGAACTTTGGCTGAGATTAAGCTTTTCAACTAACTCCTTTGAGAAGGTGATAATCACCAGCAGCGTCATTAATCCGTAGCTGGCGTTAATCCCGTAATTGAGCTTATCCAGCACGCCTTCCCCTAACAGCGAACTCATAAACTCGTGATAGCCGTTAACAGGAAAGTTGGTTAACAATACGAAAAATGAACCGACAATCAAAAAGGGAATCAGGGCAATAAACGCATTTTTTAGTGCGGTCAGGTAGATGTTTGACGAGATTTTCTCGGCCAGTGGCAACATCTTTTGTTCGAGTAGAGAGGTTATGCTCATGCCCGCTTACCCTATAAGGTTTTTTGTCACGTAATAATTAACCTGCGGGAACTGCTTGATATAGATGGCAGGAACCTGAGTGTGGTGCGCATCGCCGTTAACAATCTCCTGATAAATATCTTTTTTCGTATCGTGGTTGATGATGACAATCACTTTTCCAGCCTTGATGATTTTATTCAGCCCGACGGTAATACCCTCGGTGAGGGTGACATCTCCGGAGAAGTATTTATGGCTGGCAACGTTAATTGTTACGTCATCCAGTTGAGTTTGTAGATAATCCTCATCAAACGGCACGCCCGGCTCGTTTAAGCCGATATGCCCGTTCATTCCCACGCCCAGAATTACATAGTCAAACTCTTCACCGTTGAGCGCGGTTTGGTAATGGGCAATATTTTGTGCCGTAGAGGCAAACGGATTGAAATGGACTAACCGCACCGGATAGGCACATTTGTGCACAAAGTCCTGATTAATCATGTTCAGGCAGCTGCCATCTGATTCGCTGGGCACGTTGACCCACTCATCCAGCGCAAAGAAGGTAAGGCGTTCGGCAAACGGTGTCGCTGCCAGTGCTTCGTAAATCCAGTGAGGCGTGCTACCGGAGGGGATCAGCACGCGAGAATGTGGTTTGAGCGCGGATAGCTCACTAACGACCTGTTCAGCCAGCGCGGCATTGGTATCAAACGTTGTACATTTCATCCGTTTCTTCTCGCTATTAAAGTGATTCAATCTTTTTGGCGAATAAAGGAAGATACTTTTT
Organism: Citrobacter sp. RHBSTW-00599; assembly: GCF_013784065.1. Lineage (NCBI taxonomy): Bacteria > Pseudomonadati > Pseudomonadota > Gammaproteobacteria > Enterobacterales > Enterobacteriaceae > Citrobacter > Citrobacter sp. RHBSTW-00599. The sequence continues at coordinate 4,524,687 of NZ_CP056717.1, forward strand.
ATTGGCCAGCAGCATCTCTTTGACTAACGCCACGCCCGAAGTGTCGCTTGAGCATAATGGGTTGAAAATAAAGCCAGAAATAAGCGCTTGATAATCGCCGGTGGCGGCGGCTTTGACGATCAGCGCTTCATAGTCTTTCATCATGGAAACAATCCCTTTCGCAGGAGATGGGATCTCACCAGTACAAATTGGAATCGGACCATTACGGGTAATCACACAGTTCACTTCAACTACCGCCTCTTCCGGTAAATTAGTGATAGCACCGCCGTTACGAACGTTGACGGTTTGAATGCTCTTATCGTCGCGGTAAATAGCGCGAATAACGTTCAGCGCGGCGGTGGAATAAAGCGCACCGCCACGGGCTTCCAGCTCTTTAGGCTTATCCTGAAGCGTAACGTCGCTGTATTTTTTAAACAGTTCGGCTTCGATATTTTTGACGATCTCACCCCGTGATTGCTCGGCTGCTTCCTGCTCGGCCAGCATTTCAGTCGTCTTGAGGTAGTATTTTAAATAGGAAGAGGGGATCAGATTGGTGGCGGCCAGCAGCTCTTTATGAAACTGCTCATTGCTGATGTTTTTAAAGCTCAGTGCATCGACGTCGGCGGCGTTGATTATCTCGATGGTTTCGCGGGTACGGTCGACGCCGTTATGCAAAATTTTGGTAATAAAGTTCATATGGTTGGAGCCTTTGAACTCGACGTATAAATCCTCTACGTTAGCATTCAGCAGCCCGGCCACCTGATGGGTCATATTGACAGGACCATTGCACAGGCCGATGACCCGATTGTTGTGGCTGTATTTGAGTACCGCTTCTGTCACCATGGAAGCTGGATTGGTGAAGTTAATCAGCCAGGCGTTTGGACAAATCGCCTTCATTTCATTCGCTATTTCAATGATGACCGGAATGGTGCGCAGAGCTTTGAACATCCCGCCCGCGCCGTTGGTTTCCTGGCCAATAAAACCGTATGACTTCGGCAGTTTTTCATCAACGATTCGGGCATCGATACCACCGACGCGCAGTTGAGTCACCACGAAGTCGGCACCCAGCAGCGCTGTTTTGCGGTCAAAAGTTTGGATGACATCAATTGGTAAATTTGCTTTGGCAAGCATTCTTTTGGTGAGATCGAAAATGATGTTCATTTTCTCTTTACCCATTTCAACGTCGACAAAAGCGATGTGAGAGATGGGAAGCTGGTGGTAGTTTTTAATTACACCTTCAATCAGTTCTGGCGTATAGCTGCTACCCGCACCAATCACCACGAGTTTTAGTTTTTTCATTAGTCTTCTACTTTTGAATTAAATTTCAACGACACTTTTCTGACATTGGATAAATGGAAAAGCATAATATCTACGATGGCTATCTGGATCGGATAGCTTATATTTTCGAAAGCAGTATCTTTAATAATGGCGTTTTTGTAGATCAAGACCGCATCGGCCTTAAGCGCCAGCGTAGAGTTTTCCCGGCTGGTAATCGCGGCCACCTTGATGCCGTTTTTTCTGGCATTAAAAATTATCTCTTCCAGCATTTCTGACTCACCGCTGTTGGAAACAATCAGCATACAATCGTTAGCGGTCAGAAAGCGGCTGCGGACATTACAGTTGGTGTAGTCTGTTTCATTGAGGATATTAAAGCCCAGCACCATCAGATTATAGCTAACATAGTTCGCCACGCTATCTGATGTACCGTATCCCCAGGTGATAATCGTATTGCAGTCGGACAAAAAATCACAAAAGACTTTGACTTTATTCTCAGACACTCTGGCTAAAGCATCCTGCATTTCTTGTATATATTCGCTAACAAACGCGTTATGGTGCTGCGAGTTTTGCGATCTGGAGAATACGTCCCGAATGTTGACCTTAAACTCCTGGAAATTATTAAAGCCTAATTTCTTTACCAGCTTAGAAATAGATGGCGCGGTAGTATAAACGCGATCTGCCAGTTCATGAATTTTCATTTTATAAACATCAGCAGGGTTCTCCTGACAGAATTTATAAACTCGCAGTTCATTATTGGTTAAATTTTTTCGCATGGAGCGCACCTTTTATTATGTGGCACTTACGCCACATTGGCTCTCGAGGGGATATTAGCAAGGGAAAAGCGGAAATAGATTTTATGATTTAGAAATTAATTTCTGCGATCTGAGTTATAAATTTCCATATGGAGGCTTCCCATTCCGTTGAGAAGTATGGCGTAACCAGAAGGCCGGATGGCAACGGAGATCGTGCTCCTGAGAAAGTGCCGGATAACGGTGTAAACACCTTATCCGGCCCACAACGGATCGTAAGCCCGGTAAGCGTAGCGCCACCGGGCATTTTTTTACTCTTCTTCTGCCTGGGCTTTCTTCGCCAGGCCATCCAGCAGTTTTTGATGGATGCCACCAAACCCGCCGTTACTCATCACCAGGATGTGATCGCCAGGCTGTGCAGTTTTCACCACCATATCTGCCAGCGCATCCACATCGCCGCTCCAGTGCGCAGGCTGAACGCAGGCTTCAGCGACTTCTGCTACCTGCCACGGAATATGCGGGGGTTGCAGCAGGAACACTTCGTCCGCACGCCCTAACGACGGCGCCAGGTCATCTTTGCACAGGCCCATTTTCATGGTGTTCGAGCGTGGTTCCAGCACCGCGATGATGCGCGCCGTGCCACCCACTTTACCGCGCAGCGCCGCAAGCGTTGCCAGAATGGCCGTTGGGTGATGGGCGAAATCGTCATACACCGTCACGCCATTGGCTTCGCCGCGCAGCTCAAGACGACGACGGGCGTTGATGAACGAGCCCAGCGCATTGGCTGCATCTGCAGGCACGACGCCAACATGGCGCGCGGCAGCAATCGCCATCAGACCGTTGTGCATGTTGTGCTCACCTACCAGGCCCCACTTCACCACGCCAACATTTTCACCGTCCAGCCACACTTCCCATTCGGATGCATCAGTGGTCAGCTTTTTCGCCTGCCAGTGACCTTGTTCACCAACCAGCTCTTGTTCGCTCCAGCAGCCCATCGCCATCGTCTGTTTCAGATTGATGTCGTTTTCCGGGTAGATAATGCGTCCCTGGCCCGGCACGATACGCACCAGGTGGTGGAACTGTTTCTGGATCGCTTTCAGATCGTCAAAAATATCCGCGTGATCGAACTCAAGGTTGTTGAGGATCAGCGTACGCGGGCAGTAATGTACGAATTTAGAACGCTTATCGAAGAAGGCGCAATCGTACTCATCCGCTTCAATCACGAAGAAGTCGCTCTCACCCAGGCGCGCGGAAACCTCAAAGTTACCCGGTACGCCGCCGATCACAAAGCCAGGCTTATAGCCGCAGGCTTCGAGGATCCAGGTCGCCATTCCGGCGGTGGTGGTTTTGCCGTGCGTCCCCGCAACCGCCAGTACCCAACGATCGCGCAGCACAAAGTCATGCAGCCACTGCGGGCCGGACATGTACGGAATGTTCTTTTCCAGCACCGCTTCCACACACGGATTACCCCGGGTCATGGCATTGCCAATGATCACCAGGTCCGGCTGCGGATCGAGCTGGCTGGCATCGTAACCCTGAATCAGATCAATGCCTTGCTTCTCAAGTAAGGTACTCATCGGCGGATACACATTGGCGTCCGAACCGGTTACTTCATGACCGAGTGAGCGCGCCAGCATCGCCAGACCGCCCATAAAAGTGCCACAAATTCCCAAAATATGAATGCGCATACGTCACTATCCTTTTTTAATCTGGGGGCCATTTTACGCACATGTCCGGCAAGTGAGAAACGCATTTCAGGATATTCCGTAGTTTGCTGGCGCGATTCACCTAAGCGCGGCAATGGAAATATTTGTTAATATTGTTGCGGTCGCTTTACTCCACATAAATTGCAGGGAAAGTGTTATGAAAACGTTAGGTGAATTTATTGTCGAAAAGCAGCACGAGTTTTCTCATGCTACCGGTGAACTCACTGCTTTGTTGTCGGCAATAAAGCTGGGCGCCAAGATCATCCACCGCGATATCAACAAGGCCGGTCTGGTCGATATCCTGGGTGCCAGCGGTGCTGAGAACGTGCAGGGAGAGGTTCAGCAAAAACTCGATCTGTTCGCGAACGAAAAACTGAAAGCTGCACTGAAGGCGCGCGACATTGTGGCGGGCATTGCCTCGGAAGAAGAAGATGAAATCGTCGTCTTTGAAGGCTGTGAACACGCAAAATATGTTGTGCTGATGGATCCTCTGGATGGCTCATCCAACATCGATGTTAACGTCTCTGTCGGTACTATTTTCTCTATTTATCGCCGCGTAACCCCAGTCGGCACGCCGGTCACGGAAGAGGATTTCCTGCAACCAGGCAACAAGCAGGTTGCTGCGGGCTACGTTGTTTATGGTTCTTCCACCATGCTGGTGTATACCACCGGCTGTGGCGTACACGCCTTCACCTACGATCCTTCTCTGGGCGTATTCTGCCTCAGCCAGGAACGTATGCGCTTCCCGGCGAAAGGCAGCACGTACTCCATTAACGAAGGCAACTACATTAAATTCCCGAACGGCGTGAAGAAGTACATTAAATTCTGCCAGGAAGAAGATAAGTCAACTCAGCGCCCGTACACCTCGCGCTACATTGGCTCTCTGGTTGCGGATTTCCATCGTAATCTGCTCAAAGGCGGGATCTACCTGTACCCAAGCACCGCCAGCCACCCGCAAGGGAAGCTGCGTCTGCTGTACGAATGCAATCCGATGGCCTTCCTGGCCGAGCAGGCGGGCGGCAAAGCGAGCGATGGTAAAGATCGCATTCTGGATATCACCCCGGAAAGCCTGCACCAGCGTCGCTCCTTCTTCGTAGGTAACGACCATATGGTTGAAGATGTAGAACGCTTTATCCGCGAATTCCCGGACGCGTAATACGCTTTGCCGGATGAGACGTGTTAACGCCATCATCCGGCAAATTTATCCCCTACGCCGTTTGTACTTTAAACGCCGCCATTGCTTCGAGCAGCGCATGTGACTGCTCTTCCAACGAGCGGGTAGCCGCTGAAGATTGCTGTACCAGCGCCGCATTTTGCTGCGCCGTTTCATCCATCTGAATCACCGCGATATTCACCTGCTCAATACCGCGACTCTGTTCCTGCGACGCGCTGGCAATTTCACGCATCAGTTTGGTCATGCGCATCACTTCATTGGCAATCTCATCCATGGTTTCGCCCGCCTGCTGCGCCAGCTCGCTGCCTTCTCCCACGTGGGTGTGTGAATCGCTGATTAACGTGCGGATCTCTTTTGCCGCCTCGGCGCTGCGGCTGGCCAGATTACGCACTTCACCCGCAACGACCGCAAAGCCCCGCCCTTGCTCACCGGCACGTGCCGCTTCAACAGAAGCATTGAGCGCCAGGATATTGGTCTGGAAAGCAATACCGTCGATTACGCTGAGGATGTCGGCGATTCGGCTGGAACTGCCGGAAATATCGCGCATTTTCTCAATCACATAGCACACCATCTCACTGCCGCGATCGGCGGTATCCGACACCGATTTTGCCAACTGGTGTGCCTGTTCCGCGTTCTGCGCATTCTGTTTCACGGTCGCCGTGAGTTCTTCCATACTGGCGGCGGTCTGCTCCAGCGAAGTGGCTGTCGATTCAGTACGTTGTGCCAGATGCTGGTTCCCGGCCGTCAGCTCACGGCTACCAATATCAATTTGTAAACTGGCATCGCGGACACGCTGTACCGAGTCGCCCAGCGCATGGCGCATTTCATCCATTGCCGCGTTCAGACGGTTGAATTCGGCGCTGGCCGACAGCGCGGTAACCGGCGACAAATCCCCCGTCGCCAGGCGTTCCAGTTGCTCAACCATATTATCCAGCGGCTTGAGAAACTTATTTCGCAACATGAACCAAATCACCGCCAGCAACGCGAGGGCAGCCAACATCGAGGCACTCATAATACCGTGGTAAATCAACGAAGTAATGATACGGGTAGAGGCATACAGCCCCATACCGCCGGTCAGCAACAGAAGGAACGTCAGCAGAGACAATAACACCAACAAACTTGATCGAATTGAAAGGGATTTTGGCATCGTTATATTTCCGGTTGTAGGGTTAAAACAGACCTGTACAGAACCTATCGACTACAACCGGAAAAAGTTTAGGTATTTAAATGTTTAGTGAAAAATCAGGATGTTACTTTGGTGTTGCCGCCGTCCCCACTCTGGTTACTGGCGAGCTTTGACGATTTTCCCAAAGTACCGTTAGACCGCGCTGTAAGGCAATAAAAATAAACAATAAAATGCCAATCGCGATCTTCGTCCACCAGGAACTTAATGTGCCATCAAAATTAATGTAGGTCTGGATCAACCCCTGAATGGCGACACCAAACAACGTTCCTAACACCGTACCGACCCCACCGCTCAACAGGGTTCCGCCAATCACGACTGAGGCAATCGCATCCAGCTCAACGCCGACGCCCGCCAGCGCATAACCCGCCTGGGTGTAAATTGAAAAGACAATGCCGGCAAGCGTCGCAAGCCCGGTCGACAGCATATAGATACGGATGGTCGTGCTGCGGGTTGAGATCCCCATCAGGTTGGCAGAGGTGGCGTTGCCGCCAATTGCGTAAACCTGATTACCAAAGCGCGTACGGTGCGCCAGGAATATGCCAATGACGACTACCGCCAGCATCAGCAATCCCATTGCACTCAGGCGACCGCCGCCGGGAATTTTCCATGCCAGGCTTGAGAGCATGTCATAAACCGGATGGTTAATTGGGATCGACTCTTCAGACACCAGATAGCTGACACCGCGCAGGAAGAACATTCCCGCCAGGGTAATAATGAATGCCGGGATCTTGAGCGCATCAATCAGTAACCCCATAAACGCGCCAAACGCACAGCCCATCAGCAGAATCAGGGGAAACGCCAGCAGCGGAGATATACCCCAGTAGCCAATGGCCTTCGCCAGAAATACGCCGGTAAACGCGATCACCGAGCCAACGGACAGGTCGATCCCGCCAGAGAGAATCACGAAGGTCATGCCAACGGCGATGATGCCCAGAAAAGCGTTATCGGTCAGGATATTGCAGATAACTCTGGTTGAAGCAAAAGCCGGAAATTGTGTCAGGCAGTAGAGGTAACCCAGCACAAACACGCCGAGGGTGATCATCAGCGGTAAATTACGTTTTATCATGACCACGCACTCCTTTTATCAGGCTGATAAAGCGTTGTGATTGCACGACCAGCACACACAACACCACCACGGCTTTGACCACTTGATTTAGTTCTGGCGGGAAGCCCGACAGTAAAATCCCGGTGTTCATGCCCTGAATAATCAATGCCCCGACCACCGACAGCAGCAGATTAAAGCGCCCGCCCATCAGCGAGCCACCGCCAATGACTACCGCCAGGATGGCATCCAGTTCCAGCCACAATCCGGCGTTATTGGCATCTGCCCCGCGGATATCCGCCGTGACGATAATGCCGGCGATAGCCGCACACAGACCGCTCAGCACATAGGTGAGCATCACGATAATGCGCGTGTTCACCCCGGCGTTTTTTGCCGCACGAATGTTGATGCCTACCGCTTCAATAAACATCCCCAGCGCCGTTTTACGCGTCAGTAGCCAGAACACCACCAGCGTTAACAGTGCAATGATCACTGGCGTGGGGAACAGTAAGAGCGAGCCGCTGCCAAACCACGACAGTTCGGGCGAATTGAAGGTGACGATCTGCCCGGAGGTGATAAGCTGCGCCACTCCGCGTCCGGCCACCATCAGGATTAGCGTGGCAACGAACGGTTGGATTTTGAGGATTGCCACCAGAATCCCGTTCCATAACCCTGCCAGAATGCCGGAGCCTAAGGCGGCAAGCAGCACCACCGGCAAACTGTGCCCGGCCACCGTCATCGCCGCGGTGGTGGCACCGGCAATAGCCATGACGGCGCCTACGGAAAGGTCGATGCCGCCGGTGGCAATTACCAGCGTCATGCCAATCGCTAACAGCGCCACGGGGGCGGCACGGTTGAGAATATCAATCGGGCTACCGAACAGCCGACCATCTTGCAAAATCACCTGATAAAAGTGCGGCGCGACCAGGCTATCCACCAGCAGCACCAGCAGTAGCGCCACCAGTTGTGGCATGCCCTTTGGCCAGCGGAATCGCCGTTGCGGCGGAGTGGATTGAGGGAGAGATTGAGGCATCACCATAGTCTCCTTAGGCCGCAATGGCGTTCATGATCGCCGGTACGGACAGTTCAGCCAGCGGGATCTCAGCCACCTGTTTGCGATCGCGCATAATAATGACCCGATCGGCATAGCCCACTAACTCTTCCAGTTCGGATGAAATCACCAGCAGCGCCAGACCATCCGCGCACAGCGTTTCGATCAGGCGAATGATCTCGGCATGCGCGCCGACGTCGATCCCACGCGTGGGTTCATCGAGGATCAGGAACTGCGGTTTGGTCAGTAACCAGCGCGAGAGCAATACTTTTTGCTGATTGCCGCCAGAGAGAAACTCGATCGGCTGTTCAGCGTTGGGGGTGCGAATTCCGAGCTGGCGGATAAAACGCTCGGCAATCTCATTTTGTTCTTTCCGCGGAATAGGCCGCAGCCAGCCACGCTGCGCCTGTAATGCCAGAATGATGTTTTCCCGCACCGAGGCGGCGGCGATAATACCATCCGTTTTGCGATCCTCCGGACAGAAGCCGATCCCCAGACACGAAGCCTGATGCGGCGATCGCAAGGTCTGCGCTTTGCCTTTGATCAGCGCACTGCCGCTGTCGGCGGGTTTAATACCGAAGATCACCTCCGCCGTTTCCGTTCGCCCGGATCCCAGCAGTCCAGCGAGACCGACGATCTCACCAGGACGCACCTGAAGATCAAACGGCGCGATGGTGCCTTTCTTGCCAAAGTCGCTAAAGGCCGCCACTGGTTTATCACTCAGCAACGTACGGCCCGCACGCTGTAGCGCATGGGTATCCAGTTCGCGACCCAGCATCATTTTGACCAGTTCGATCTGTGGCAGCTCTCGGGTTTCACGGCAGCCAACGAAGCCGCCGTTACGCAGGACGGTAATGCGATCGCTGACCTGATAGACCTGATCGAGGAAGTGGGTAACGAAGATCAGACTGACGCCCCGATCGCGCAGATGCCGCATCAGGCCGAACAGCATTTCTACCTCCTGGGTATCAAGACTGGCGGTGGGCTCATCGAGGATCAGCACTTTCGCGGAGAGATCGATCGCCCGACAGATAGCGACGATCTGCTGCATCGCCACGGAAAAGCGGTTCAGCGGCTCGCGCACGTCGAGGGAAAAACCGTATGACGCCATCAACTCCGTCGCGCGTTTTTCCATCTGCTTGCGCAGCAGCAGGCCAAAACGCCGCGGTTCACGGCCAATAAACAAGTTATCCGCTACCGACATATTGGGCAGCAGATTCACTTCCTGATACACGGTACCGATCCCCAACTGCTGGGCATGGGCGGTATTTTTGGGGGAGATAGGCTGGCCTTCGAGCCAGATCGTGCCGCGATCGGCATGGTAAACGCCGGTCAGCGCTTTGATTAGCGTCGATTTACCGGCTCCGTTTTCTCCCAGCAGCGCCATAATCTCACCGCGACGCAAGCTGAAATCCACGTTATCCAGCGCTTTGACGCCGGGAAAGAATTTGCTTAATCCTTCGGTGCGGAGGATTTCCTGATGGGGGTCGGTGGTCATGGCATTCCTCCGGTACGAAATCACGGCCTTTTCGTAGGCCTGATAAGCGCAACGCCATCAGGCCTACGGAAGACCGGCAGCAAAACTAGTAGCCCATGTTTTTCTTCTTCTCTAACTCTTCTTTCGCGGTATCCGGCAGATAGAGGATCGACTTGGTAATGGTCAGCTTTTCAGGCATCGTGCCGTCTTTTTTGAATTTCTCCAGCGCGTCGAATGCCGGGCCTGCCATATTCGGCGTCAGCTCGACGCTGGCGTTGGCTTCACCGTCAATCATTGCTTTGTAGATATCCGGTACGCCGTCGATGGAACCGGTCAGAATATCTTTGCCGGGTTTCAGGCCCGCTTCTTTAATCGCCTGGATCGCCCCGATCACCATGTCATCGTTATGGGCGTAAACCATGCAGATGTTCTTGCCATTGTTTTCCGCTTTGATAAAGCTCTCCATCACTTCTTTCCCTTTACTGCGGGTGAAGTCGCCGGACTGTGAGCGGATAATCTTAATGTTTGGTGCGCTGGCGATGGCTTCAGCAAACCCTTTTTTACGATCGATGGCCACGCTGGCCCCGACGGTCCCTTGCAGCTCAACGACGTTACACGGCTTGCCGTTCACTTGTTTAATCAACCAGTCGCCGATCAATTTACCTTCCAGCACGTTGTCGGCAGTGACCGTGGTCATATAGAGAGATTTGTCTTTTACATCGATGGAACGATCGAGCAAAAAGACCGGAATGTCGGCATCTTTAGCTTCTTTTAAAACCGGTTCCCAACCCGTTGCCACGACTGGCGCAATAAAGATGGCGTCAACGCCCTGCGCAACAAATGAGCGAACTGCTTTAATCTGGTTTTCCTGCTTTTGCTGGCCGTCAGCGATTTTCAGCGTAATACCACGCTTTTCAGCCTCGCTTTTCGCAACGTTGGTTTCTGCGGCGCGCCAGCCGGATTCAGAGCCAACTTGCGAAAATCCTACGGTTAAAGGGGCTGCCATTGCCATAGACGACATGGCTGCCGAAACTGCTGTGACTAAAAGTAAGCGCTTCCACATAAGTGCGTCCTCGTAGGGTGATTATTGTTGGTTAATAAACCGTCGCGAAAAAACTATAGACAATTGAGCATGTAACGAATTGCGTTACATCACACTTCAAAAAAGTAAATAAAACGTTAATCACAACTTTGTAATCGCTTTCATCCCGCTATGAAAAATGCGGCTGAAGATATGGATTTTTCTGTCACGAGAGAGGGGTAAAAAGAAGAAAATGAGCGCAGAGAAAGCGAAAACAAGCGGAGACATTCAGCGCGAGTTGGCTATAATACCCGCCACTTGTTTGCCATAGCTTATTTAAAGGAAACAGACATGAGCTTACTCAACGTCCCTGCCGGTAAAGACCTGCCGGAAGATATCTACGTTGTTATCGAGATCCCTGCCAACGCAGATCCGATCAAATACGAAGTTGACAAAGAGAGCGGCGCCCTGTTCGTTGACCGCTTCATGTCCACCGCGATGTTCTATCCGTGCAACTACGGTTACATCAACCACACCCTGTCTCTGGACGGTGACCCGGTAGACGTTCTTGTCCCGACTCCGTACCCGCTGGAGCCAGGTTCAGTGATCCGCTGCCGTCCGGTTGGCGTACTGAAAATGACTGACGAATCCGGTGAAGATGCGAAACTGGTTGCGGTTCCGCACACTAAGCTGAGCAAAGAATACGATCACATCAAAGATGTGACCGACCTGCCGGAACTGCTGAAAGCGCAGATCACCCACTTCTTCGAACACTACAAAGATCTCGAAGCGGGCAAATGGGTGAAAGTTGACGGTTGGGACAACGCTGAAGCCGCTAAAGCTGAAATCGTTGCTTCTTTCGAGCGCGCGAAGAAGTAAGTTCGCGTTAGCTTAAAACCCTGAACGCCAGTCTCTGGTTAGTAAGGGTTTTTAAATTTCTACGTTCTACCACCTCTCCCCTTCGCTGTTTTCTTTTTGACCTACCAGAATGGGTAGTCACATTTCATTTATCTTAATTGCGAATGATATTAGATCTCATTATCATTCTCATCATGTAAATAAATGTGAATAAAAGTCAATGAACCTCCACAATGTGAAGCCCCTGAAACGCTATTCCTGCGTGGCACTCGCCACAGCGCTGTTATTTACCAGCCTGTCCAGCGTGGCGCAGACGCTACCTGAGAAAGATTTTCTGACTCGCGATGTCGGTAACGGCGTGTATGAGCTGGCGGTTGATAGCCAGCAGAATGCGCTTTTTGTCGCCTCGTCGCCGTCGTTTGATAAAGATAAAACCAGCGGGCTTATCTACAAACTCGATCTGGAGAAACTCACGACGACTGAAGTCATCGACACCAGTCGTCGTGCCTTTGCCACCGCGCTGGATGAAGAAAACCAGGTGCTGTATGTCGGCAACACGCTGGAAGGTTCAGTAACGCTAGTCGATACCCGCAGCGGTAAAGAGCTGGCGATACTGCAACTGAGCGAAGCCAAAAACCCGAAAGATATTGTTCATACGCGTGAAATGGTGCTCGATAAACAGCACCACCGTCTGTACGTTTCCGGCGTGGCTGAAAAGGGCATAGTCTGGGTGGTGGACACACAAAAGCGCGAGAAAATCGCCACCCTCGAGAACATGGGCCAGTACCCGACCGGCATGGCCGTGGATGCAAATAAGAACCGCCTGTATGTTGTGAATGGCCGAAACGAACTTATTACGCTGGATACCACCAACCATCAAATTATTAATCGCTTTACCATTGAGCCAGATAAAAAACATTTTTTCCTGAATATTGCCCTGGATGCAAAAAATAACCGCGCATTCCTGACCGATCCGGATTTAGCGGATGTACTGGTTGTTGATATTAATACCGGTAAGGTTATTGCACCAATTAAGGTTATTAACTCGCTGGCGGTGATATATAACGAAAAACGCCAGGAAGTTTATATCACCCACCGTAATGCTAAACGCATCAGCATTGTGAACAGCAAGACCCACCAGGTAAAACAAAGCATTGAAACCAATGCATTACCTAACAGTCTGGCGCTCTCGGCTGATGCTAACACCTTGTACGTCAGCGTCAAACAGTCGGAAAAAATGACAGGTGTGAAGCCCGACTACGTGCTGAAAATCGATCTCTCTAAATATTAATAATTAAAAAACTATCTGCACCTTGCAGCTTTTTTGAGCTGCAAGGTGATGTTTTTATTTTTTACTTTTCAGGTGTCTATATTATGAAAATGCGTCAACTTATTACGCTGACAGGGATCGTTGCATTCTCAGGCGGTGTTATTTTCCCCACCCAGGCAGAAGAACTCACCGAGACCTCACGCACTAGCGAAGATGAAATGGTGATCACCGCATCCGGATTCTCGCAGCAAAAACGCGAAGCGCCGGCCACTATTTCAGTTATTGATCGTAACACGCTGGATATTCAGCCGGACCGTAGCATCGGTGAAGCCATTAAAAACCTTCCCGGCGTCTCGGTCACCAACAGCAGCGGCATGAACGCCGGTAGCATTATGATCCGCGGCATGGACCCGTCCTATACCGCTTTTATGGTCAACAGCGTCAAACAAAATACCGGTGAATCTCGCCCTTACGGACATGATATTGGTACTGAAGCCAACTTCTTACCGCCAATGGAGGCCATTGAGCGTATCGAAGTTATCCGTGGGCCGATGTCCTCGCTGTACGGCTCAGACGCCATCGGCGGTGTGGTTAACGTCATTACCAAAAAACCGTACGGCGCAAAAGAGTGGACCACGGCAATTGCTGCCAATACCTGGCTGCAGGAACACCAGTATTTAGGTAATACCAGCCAGATGAATTTGTTTACCATGGGGCCGATTGTGCCCGATGTTCTCGGCCTTAGCGTGGCGGCCGACTGGCTTGACCGTCGCGATGACGATCGCAATAACTATTTTGGCAAACACAATCGTAAATCCGTTGATATGACATTGGGCCTGGCCGCCAGCGAGAATAACCTGTTCGATCTCAACGTGGTCACCGGTGAGCAGGAAAAAAACCGTACCCAGAAACGCGGTGCGCCGTGGTCATGGCTGTTCGATCGTAACGCCGCCACCCTGACGCATACCGGCTGGTATGCAGACGACACCATCGCGACGACCAACTACATAAACTATGAAAAAGGCCGTTCGAAGTACGTTTATGACGGACAATCCCCGCAGTATGTGCAGATGGAGAACTACGTCGCCAATTCGCAAACCACTTTCACGCTCGACACCCATAAACTGACCGTTGGGGCGAATTTCACGCGCGAAGAGCTGAATGACCGCTTTGATGTGGCCAACAAAACGCTGCCCGGATCTGACCCGGTGACCAAAATCAGCCGTAACGGTTGGGCATTGTTTGCTGAAGACGGCTGGAGCATTGGCGATTTCATCCTGACCACGTCAGCGAGGATGGACCAGGATGACAATTTTGGCACACATATTACGCCGAAAATGTACGGTAACTGGGCCTTTAGCAATGACTGGGCGCTGAAAGGCGGCGTTTCCGCAGGCTATAAAAAACCGGAGCTGCGTGCGACGTCCAGCAACTTCGTAACCCCTTACGGCTCAACCGTACCTTATCCCTTCCTCACCGTTGGTAACGACGACCTGAAACCTGAACAAAGCGTTAACTCTGAACTTGGCCTCTACTGGACGGGAGATGCGCTATCGGTCGACAGCACCGTCTTCTATACGCAGTTCAAAGACAAAATTGCTGAACAAACTATTTGTGAAACCACGTCGACGAACCAGTGCTCCGTCAACGGCTACAACGCGGATTCCGTCAGTAAATACTTCAACGTCAGCGAGGCGGATGTATACGGTATAGAACTGAATGCCGACTGGCAGATTACCGCCGATGTAAAAGCCAACGCTAACTACACCTGGAACCACAGCGAACAAAAAAGCGGCGTTAACAAAGGCTACGCGCTAAACGATTATCCGCGCCATATGGCGAATCTGTCGCTGAACTGGGCGGCAACGCAAAGCCTGGACGTATGGAGTACGGTGAATTATCGCAGCAGTAACCGCAACAGCGGCAATAACTATAAATACGATGACTACACGATGGTGGACGTAGGCGTACGTTATCAGCTCAATAAGCACACGCAACTGATGGCTGGGGTCTACAACGTGCTGGATGAGGATCCGAAACTGACAACCGCGTGGAACGAATCCGCACAGGTGGAAGGACGCCGCTATAACCTCGGCGCGCGCGTGGAGTTTTAAATCCAGAATAAAACAACGCCACCCGAGGGTGGCGTGTTCATATCAGTACTGGTCTCGGTCTAACCAGTTACCGCTTTCAATCAGCGTTAAGCCATCAACCGGACGTTGGTACACGTACATCCATGCACTTCCGTACGGCGTTTGAATTAACTGGCGTGCGTATTCACCGCCACGGGTACGCAGAGCGTCAAGCTCTGCCAGCGTGGCGTTATCAATACGATAAACTTCCCCGTGTACTGTTCCCTCTCCTGGAACGGCGCCTGGATAGTGGCCCAGGCTATACAACTGGTAGTTGTCGATACTGAAATTTCCCAGCAACAGGGCATTGGTCATCCAGTGGCTGTTGCCTTGTTTGGTTCGTAAACTGCCGTAGACAAATATTCGCATTGCTAAAACTCGAACTGATAGAGCAAATCAAGTGCCTGATCTACGCCAGACACTGCTTCCAGATATAGCTTAGGCATCAGACGATAACGTAGCGTGAGTGTCGCTAAGGAGTCAAATATACCCACACCATATTTCACCTGCAGACCTGGCAGTACGTATCCGCTGACAACCACCTGAGATGAATCACCCACCCCTTGTGTGTCCAGTGCCAGATTGCTTACGCCAAATGTCTCCCCGATTTTACCCACAACCTGACCACTTTGTGCAACCCCCAGACCAATAAGCATTGAAGTCATTGCCGCGCTGTCGCTCTGTTCGCTATCCAGTCCTTGTCCGCGTAGCAGGTAGGAAAGCGCCATTTGCTGCGACATCGCCGGGTCGGAGAAGATTTCTGCCTTCGGTTCATCGGCGGTGCCCGTGACGCGAACCCCGGCGATCACGTCGTCTTCGGTGGCTTCCGGGTTACGAATTGCTTCGATGTTGAGTAACGGCTGATCCGGCGGACCGGAGAACAACAGCTCGCCCTTACGCACAATCAGATCCTGACCATAGGCATGGAAACGTCCGCTCGGAATATTAATTTGTCCGTTCAGCCCCAGTCCCTGCTTATCCTGCACCACTTTCAGATCGCCCGTCAGACGCGCTTTCAGACCAAAGGCGTCAATACGCACGTTGTTACCGACGTGGATGTTCAGGTTGCTGTTGATCGGAATACCTGCTGTCTGCGGTTTCTCCGGTTGCAGATTGTTGTTAAGCATGACCATATCGCTGGAAACCCCTACCGCGCTCTCCGGCAGGTCGTGTACCACGATACGCGCCCACGGCACATCCACGTTGCCATCAAGGGTAAACAGGCTCGGCGTGGCTTCAAAGACCACGTCCGGCGATACGTCCAGGCGGACCATCGGCGGCACGGTAATACGAACCCTGCTGCCTTTAGCCGCAACGCGCGCCCGCCAGTTGTCTATCTGACTCCAGTCGGCATCGCCGCTCAGGTTAATTTCGCCCTGCTGCGTACGTACCACGCCCGCCAGCGTTGAGCGTGTTCCGGTGAAGTTAACGGCTAACTGGCTTGGCTGCATGTCAAACGGCATAAAGTTGCCGTCGATATCCAGACCGCTCAGCTGCAACTGTCCGAGCAGCTGCGGGCTTTGCACATCGCCGCCCAGACGTAGGTTGGCGTTGATCACCCCTGCCGCTTTTTCACCGCGCGAGAAAATGGGGTTCACCATCGCCAGATTAAAGTTGCGGATGTTGACGTTGCCGCCGAGACTGCGGCGTCCTTGCGGATCCGTCACCTGCACCTGGCCGTCAAACTGCCCGTTGTTAGTCAGGCGAATCAGCCAACCCAGCTCGGCACGGTTATTGTGCAGGTCGGCGGTCAGATTCAGCGTTTCAAACGCCACAGGGAGTGGCGCATCGTTTACGCTTTGCGTGACCTTCACATTACGTCCGCTCAGCGTAACCTGCCCCTGCGGCAGCCCCTCTTTGGTGGTGTCCCAGCTCACATCTGCTTTGCCAGTGAAAACACCGCTGGCCTGGGTTGTATCCGGCATAAACGGTTTTAGCATCGCCAGGTCAAAGCGGTTAAGGTTCACCACCGCGCGTCCTTGTGCACCGGCATCAATAGTTTGCGGTACGCACAGTTCCGCATTCGGGTTGTTCCAGCAGTGCGGCCCAATGCTGATTTTCTGTTCCTGATTGCGATAATCCAGCGCGACAGGACGGTTAAGGGACCACGGTCCGACCGGCGTCTGGAAGCGGGTATCGCTTAACGCACCTTTCCAGCGCTGCTCTTGGCGATCAAAGCTACCTGCCAGGGAGAGCTGCCCGGAGACCGGTTCCCCCTGAATGCGCAGCTGCAGCTCATGCTGCTTTTCGCTACCTTTGGCATTGAGCGTCACCAGGCCAATATTCACGTCAGGCTGTACAATCCGCTCTACGCGAACGTTGAGATTACCAGCGATTTGCTCTGCCGATTTCACGTCGCCTTCGACGCGCACCTGAGCGACGGACAGCTCCTGCCAGCGCAGACCCCGGGCGGTGATATCCGCCAGCAGCTGTGGCGCTTCAACCGTACCGCGAACTTTTACCAGCCCTTTCGCCGTACCGCCCAGTCCCGGCAGCGCGTTATCCAGGCTCGGGGCATCAATCGTCGCGTCGAGATTGAGGTCTTTGACCCCCAGTTCCCCTTTCACATCCGCGCTGTTGCGTCCCAGTTCCAGATGCAGGCCCGGAATCGTCCACTGCAGGTAGCTGTTACCCTTCAGCGAGCCGTGCACATTAACCTTGTTCTGCTTCACGTTGCCGGTCAGCTTCAGCTCGGGCACCTCCATCTGCCAGCTTCCGCCGTACAGACTGCCGCGAGTTTTCACCAGGCCATTCAGTTTTGATGGCCACTCCGGGATCGCTTTCGCCGTGTTGATGCCATCCAGCGTTAGCTCCCCGCGCCAGCTGATCGCCTGCTGCCAGTCCACCAGCGCTTTCAGCTCAGTTTTCCCTTCCAGCGCCGCAACGCTGAGTTTGTCGAGATTGATCTGCTGTTCGTTGCCTTTGGCGTCCAGCGTGATGGTAGCCGGAGGAATATCCTGCCCTTTCACAGCGGTACGCATCGACAGCGTATAGTCGGTCATCTTACCGGTCAGTTTGAGCTTGATGTCATCAGCCTGGAACTGCTTGTCGCCAGTAAACGGCCAGTAAACCTGCTTACTCACCACCTCAAGGTTGAGCGGCAATCCGGCTTCCGCCAGACGCGCCTGCGCCCGCAGGTCCATATCCACCGGACCAGACAGATTTACGCCGACTTCCAGCTGTTCACGCAGCGCGCCGCCGACCTTCAGCTTCACCTTTTCGCCTTTTAACGGATCGACGTTGAGCGTGCTGTTTAACGTAATATCGACCGGCCACGTGTCGGTCAGTTGCGCCGTGCCGCTGGCTTTTACCGTCCCCTGATTCGAGTCGATATCCAGTGCATCGAGTTTCATGTTGCCGTCAATGCTGCTCACTTTCAGCAGCATGTTATGTACCGTTAAATCCGTATCCCCGGTCACGCGCAGCTGCTCGCCGCGAAACGCTTCAATGTTGAGATTGAGCGGCAGATGGACATCGGTCATTTCCGGCAGCACCGGCTTTGAGAACAGATCTTTTAGCGTTTCGCCGAGCGGTTTTTCATCCGGTTGCGGATTTTGAATCTTTGGTTCGACAACCTCTTCCTGCGCCACTTCCGCCACTTTAGGCAGGGCAATCAGAAGCCCCTGTAATGACGTTGGCTTCAGGGTTAGCGTTTTTTCTTGCCAGTTCAGGCCGGAGGTAAATTCCAGCACCGAAACCGTGGTGTCATCGATTTTGATATTGATGTTGTTCAGCGTCACGCGCGAAAGCGTGATTGGGTAAGGTGTGGAAAGGTTAAGCGGACCGCTCTCTTCCTCTTCAACCGGCGCTGATGGCGGCATCTTTTTGCTGTCGATCGCCACGTTGATATTTTTCAGCGACAGATCGTTGACGCACAGGCTGCTGTCCCACAGGCAGTTAAGCCCCACGGCCAGATGCACTTCGCCAGCATTCACCGCCACGCCAGGCTGGTCATAACGAATATTTTTGAGCGATAAATCCCGCCAGCCGCCGGTGACCTGACCAATCTCCAGCCCCGGAACCCAACGATTCGCCGCTTTGAAGAGCAGATGCAGGCCCGAGGTGGTGCCGACGAGGAACGCCACCGTGCCTAACAACAGCAGGATAAAAATCAGCACGCCGAGGCTTATCTTCTTCCATAAACTCATAATTCAGGCCCCAGACCGATGTAAAACTGTAAACCATGTTCATCTTTGTCGCCCACAGGGACAGCAAAGTCGAGCTTGATGGGTCCCACTGGCGATTGCCAGCGTACGCCGACCCCGGCACCGGTTTTGAAATCGCTTCTGCGGATATCGCTGACCGCTTCGCCGCTATCGACAAACATCGCGCCCCACCATTTTCCGGTCACGTTGTACTGATATTCCAACGAGCCGGTCGCCAGTTTAGAGGCCCCTTTCAGCTTGCCGTCGCTGCCTTCAGGCGAAATAGATTTGTATTTGTAGCCGCGAATGCTGCGATCGCCCCCGGCGAAGAAACGCAGATCCGGCGGTACTTTGTCGAAGTCCCCGGTTTCGATCCAGCCGAGGTTGCCGCGCATTACAAAGCGATGACGATCGTACAGCGTGCGGATCCAGACGTTTTGCGCCTGGAAGACGGAGAAATCAACGTCTGAACCCCAGGCCGTGTTGGAGTAATCGATGGAATAACGTTGGGAGTCGCCCCAGACTGGCATCAGACCGCCGCGCGAGCGCGTCCGACTGATCATCACGCCCGGATAGAGCAGCATGGTGGTGTTAGTGACGTTACCCTGGGTAAAGTGGTCGAGGCTCCAGCGCAGGTTGATCGCGCGCTGCCAGCCGCTGGAGAGATCCCAGTAGCGGGAAACCGCAAGCGTAGTGGAGTCCTGCTCGGTATCGTTTAAATCGGTACGCTTAAAGCCCCCCTGCACCAGGTAATACTGCTCCAGCGGGTTCTTTAATAGCGGCATTTTATAACTGAAATCAAGAACCTGCTCTGGCGCAGAGATGCTGGCGCTGGTGGTCAGGCTGTGGCCATAGGAGTTCATCCACGGCTTTTTCCACGAGGTCTTCACCCGTGGACCGACGTCAGTTGAGTAACCGACCCCGGTTTCGATGGTATTTTCAGTTCGCGGCGACACCACGCCTTTCAGCGGCAGCACTTTGGTTTCACGGGCTTTATCAAATTCCGGTGCGACGACCACGGAATTAAACCATCCGGTCGCCGACAGACGACGGTTCAGTTCGCCCAGATCTTTCGACTCGTACTCTTCACCCTCTTTAAAGGGCACCAGATTTTGCAGGTACTCATCGCGAATTTGCGAGCCTTCAAAAGTGACATGCCCAAAGCGATAGCGTTCACCGCTGTTGTAATCGATATCCCAGAATGCCTGGCGGCGTTCGAGCGCTATCCCAAGCTGGCTTTTATTAAATTCACTGTCGAAATAGCCTTTGCGCAGCGCCACGCTGGTGAGTGATTTTTTGAAGTTATCATAGTCCCCCTGATTCAGCACGGTGCCGATTGCCGGTCGCGTTTTCAGCAGATCCAGGTAATCTTTATCCGTACGTGCGCCACCGCGCAGAATCACTTCGGTGCCGCCAATCAGCACCGGCTCACCAGGGGTCACTTTGGCAATCAGCACCTGGCGTCCTTTCGCCGGCGGCGGACGCAGCTCAAAATCAATGGTGGGCTCAAAGTAGCCCAGCGCTTTTAGCCCTTCGCGGATGGCATCATCAACGCGCGCACGAAAGCGTCGGTCTGGAGTGACTTCATCACTTTGAATCGTGGATAGCTGCGCACGGACGTTTTTCTCCAGCGGTCCTGATAATCCTTCGACCTGTAAGCGAACATTCGCTGCGGCGGCGGAGCCACTTAAGCACAGTAATCCCACCCAACATAACTGACGGATATGTGGCACATTTTCTCCTGAATATCCTTTTTTCCCACCCCTGGAAAAAAATACTATGCCGTTCCTCGGCTTAACAAAAAATCAACAATAAGAGTTGAAAAACAGACGACAACCCAAATATTTCTTATGTTTAACTCTAGACGTATTCACGCCGTTTATTGTGGGCAAAGACGCGTCTCGTTACAACCTTAACCCAAATGACTGATTTCGGGAGAACGGCCATGAGTTTATTTGATAGAAAGCATCTTGTTACTCAAGCAGATGCCCTACCTGGACGCAACACCCCGATGCCAGTGGCAACGCTGCATGCGGTTAACCAACATTCGATGACCAACGTGCCCGACGGTATGGAGATAGCCTTTTTCGCCATGGGATGTTTCTGGGGCGTTGAACGTTTATTCTGGTCATTACCCGGGGTATACAGCACAGCGGCCGGATATACCGGCGGCTACACCCCTAACCCAACCTATCGGGAAGTGTGTTCCGGCGATACCGGACACGCCGAAGCGGTACGCGTCGTCTATGATCCGCATGTTATCAGCTACGAGCAACTGCTGCAGGTGTTCTGGGAAAATCACGACCCGGCGCAGGGCATGCGTCAGGGGAACGACCAGGGGACGCAGTATCGCTCCGCCATTTACCCGTTAACACCGGAGCAAACCGTCGCGGCACAGGCAAGCCTTGAGCGTTTTCAGGCAGCAATGACCGCCGCTGGCGACGAGCGCACTATTACAACGGAAATCACTACCGCAACCCCGTTCTACTATGCCGAGGACGACCACCAGCAGTATCTGCATAAAAATCCTTATGGGTACTGTGGCATTGGCGGGATTGGCGTTTGTCTGCCGCCACAAGGATAATCGCCACCCTCTGGCGGCTTTACAGTACCTTACGCTATACTAGCTCCTGAAATTGCCGGTCCACTCCCTTCGGACCGGTTTTCAATGTGTATTTCACACGGATTTATCAATTTATCCCTTCCGAGGATCTGGCCTTAACGGTCGGATAAGATATGTTAAACAGTATTTTAGTCATTCTCTGCCTGATCGCCGTGAGTGCGTTTTTCTCGATATCCGAGATCTCGCTTGCTGCATCACGCAAAATAAAACTTAAACTGCTTGCCGATGAAGGCAACGTAAACGCACAACGTGTTTTGAAGATGCAGGAAAACCCCGGCATGTTTTTTACCGTCGTGCAAATTGGCCTTAACGCGGTCGCTATTCTCGGTGGTATTGTCGGTGATGCGGCATTCTCCCCGGCGTTTTACAGCCTTTTCTCGAAGTACTTCACTCCAGAGCTGTCCGAACAGTTAAGCTTTATTCTGTCGTTCTCGCTGGTTACTGGCCTGTTCATCCTGTTCGCGGATTTAACTCCGAAACGCATCGGTATGATTGCGCCAGAAGCTGTGGCTTTGCGTATCATCAACCCGATGCGCTTCTGCCTGCTCGTCTTCCGCCCGCTGGTGTGGTTCTTCAACGGTCTGGCAAATAACATCTTCCGTCTGTTTAAGATCCCGATGGTGCGTAAAGACGACATCACCTCGGACGATATTTACGCCGTGGTCGAAGCGGGTGCGTTGGCGGGGGTTCTGCGTAAGCAGGAACATGAGCTGATTGAAAATGTGTTCGAACTGGAATCCCGTACCGTACCGTCTTCCATGACCTCGCGCGAGAATATTATCTGGTTCGATCTCCACGAAGATGAGCAAAGCCTGAAGAACAAGGTGGCGGAACATCCACACTCCAAATTCCTGGTGTGTAACGAAGATATCGACCACATCATTGGCTATGTCGATTCAAAGGATCTCCTCAACCGCGTACTGGCGAACCAAAGCATGGCGCTGAACAGTGGCGTACAGATCCGCAATACGCTGATTGTGCCGGATACGCTGACGCTCTCTGAAGCGCTGGAAAGCTTCAAAACCGCAGGCGAAGACTTTGCCGTCATCATGAACGAGTACGCACTGGTGGTGGGGATTATCACGCTCAACGACGTTATGACTACGCTGATGGGCGATTTAGTCGGTCAGGGTCTGGAAGAGCAGATCGTGGCGCGCGATGAAAACTCATGGTTAGTCGATGGCGGTACGCCGATTGATGACGTTATGCGCGTCCTGGATATCGATGAGTTCCCGCAGTCCGGCAACTATGAAACCATCGGCGGCTTTATGATGTTCATGCTGCGTAAAATCCCGAAACGCACCGACTCGGTGAAGTATTCAGGCTACAAATTTGAAGTGGTGGATATCGATAACTACAAGATCGATCAGCTGCTGGTGACGCGTCTGGACAGTAAACCTACCGTACTGGTACCGAAACTGCCGGATGCAAAAGAAGAGGCAAAGGCGTCTTAACGTCCTGCAGAAACATCAACGGCTCCCATCCAGGAGCCGTTTTTTTAACTACCGCATAGCACTTTGATCAAGCCATCTCAGTTTGCAGACGCAAGACCTGACGGTTAACTTCGGACATCACGGAAAAATGCAGTTTGTCCTTCACTTTTGGGATAAGAATCTTACCCTTATCAAATTCAAAAGCGCCTACATCCTTGATATATAACCGTCCACGAAACAGGATCTTCACGTACTTCGCCACCTGCAGCGGGTTGTATCGTTGGAAAATTTTCATTGTTGTCTCCTGCTGAGCATTACGCCTTTGCGGTACCACAATCGGTCCGACAATCCTCAGGCGCAAATTTTAATGCCCTATGACTATAGACTATCTCGCTCATGTTTCCAGCGTGTATAAGTTTATTTACCTTCAGGTTACAAATATTCAGAATTATCTTTTCAACGCTTCGCTGTCTTCAGTATAAGCCTTCATTTTTCGCAGGATTTGTGCGCCCGTCCGCAAACTGGCATCGCGCTTGCGGGAAAAAGCATCAATCGCACATATGATTAAATTCCAGACCCAAGTGGTCGGATCACCTGCAAAATAAAGAAAGAAGGAAAACCTATGACCTTACAAAAACTGCTGGCGCTGTCGTGCCTGCTGCTGCCGATGATTGCCGGTGCGCATTCGTTTGAGACCAACCAGCGCGTACCGCCGGTGGGGATCGCCGATCGCGGCGAACTGATTCTCGATAACGATAAGTTTAGCTACAAAAGCTGGAATAGCGCGCAGTTGCCAGGGAAAGTGCGAATTGTGCAACACATTGCCGGACGCACCTCCGCCAAAGAGAAAAATGCTACGCTGATCGAGGCAATCAAGGCGGCCAACCTGCCGCACGACAAATACCAGACCACCACGATCGTCAACACCGATGACGCCATTCCTGGCTCCGGTATGTTTGTACGCAGCAGTCTGGAGAGCAATAAGAAGCTCTACCCGTGGTCACAATTTATTGTCGACAGCAATGGCATTGCGCGTAAAGCCTGGCAACTGGATGAAGAGAGCTCCGCTATCGCCGTACTTGATAAGGACGGACGCGTTCAGTGGGCAAAAGATGGTGCGTTAACGCAGGAAGAGGTGCAGCAGGTTATTGCCCTGCTGCACAAATTACTCAGTAAATAGCGACGCGGAAGCCGGGGTTGAGGAATGATTCACGTGGGGTGTAATCCAGAGATTTCCCCTGCCAGTCGTGAACGTGCGCCCCGGCTGCGGCGGCAACAGCGTGGCCAGCGGCGGTGTCCCATACGTTAGTTGGCCCAAAACGTGGGTACAGCTGTGCCTGCCCTTCCGCCACCAGGCAGAACTTCAGCGATGAGCCAATCGACGTGGTCTGGTGCTCACCCAACTGTTGCAGATACTCTTTTAACTCATTGTCAGCATGCGAGCGGCTAATCACCACCAACGGCGGACGCGCGTCACGAACATGGATTTGTTTGCGCACGCCGCACTCTTCTTTCCACGCTTTACCTTCTGCCGCGCTGTACATCACTTTCATCACCGGCGCGTAAACCACGCCCAGTACCGGCTTTCCTTGCTCGATAAGCGCAATATTGACGGTGAATTCACCGTTACGCTTAATGAACTCTTTGGTACCGTCCAGCGGGTCTACCAGCCAGTAGCGCTGCCAGTGCTGGCGAACATCCCAGCCAGGAGGCGCTTCTTCAGACAGGACCGGAATATCCGGCGTCAGCGCCAGTAATCCTTCGAGGATCACCGTATGCGCGGCGATATCCGCCGCCGTGACCGGAGAATCGTCCTGCTTGCTGGTAATCTCCATCGGTTTGATTCCATCGTAGACCTGCATAATGGCATCGCCCGCATTCCGTGCAAGCTGGCATACATGTTCTAACATTCTCCACCTCGTTTCTGTCGTGGTGTTAACTCGTTGTTTTACTTATACCCGATCGCCAAAGGATCCGCCAACTGTGATAGCGTCTGCGGTTTTAAACGCTATATTCATGTCATGATTCACAGTTCTGTAAGCAAGAAGATTTATATACATTTTCTTTTGTGGCTTAGATCTTAAAAGGATGCCCCTGATGATTAAGTTTAGTGCAACGTTTCTGGCCACGCTGATTGCAGCCAGCGTCAATGCCGCGACCGTCGATCTGCGCATAATGGAAACCACTGATTTACATAGCAATATGATGGATTTCGATTATTACAAAGATACGCCGACTGAAAAATTTGGCCTGGTTCGTACGGCAAGCCTGATCAACGCAGCACGTGGTGAAGTCAAAAACAGCGTGCTGGTTGATAACGGTGATCTGATTCAGGGCAGCCCGCTCGGGGATTATATGGCGGCCAAGGGGCTGAAAGCGGGCGAAACGCATCCGGTATATAAGGCACTGAATACGCTGGATTACGCAGTGGGTAACCTTGGCAACCATGAATTTAACTACGGTCTTGAGTATCTGCACAACGCGCTAGCCGGGGCGAAGTTCCCTTACGTTAACGCCAATATCATCGACGTTAAGACCAAAAAGCCGCTATTTACTCCTTATCTAATCAAAGAGACTGAGGTTGTCGATCAGGAAGGAAACAAGCAGACGCTGAAAATTGGCTATATCGGTTTTGTGCCGCCGCAGATCATGACCTGGGATAAAGCCAACCTCAGCGGCAAAGTGACGGTGAATGACATTACGGAAACCGCACGTAAATACGTGCCGGAAATGCGAGCCAAAGGTGCCGATGTCGTGGTGGTGGTTGCTCACTCCGGGCTTTCTGCCGACCCATACCAGGCGATGGCGGAAAACTCCGTTTACTACCTCAGTGAAGTTCCGGGCGTGGATGCCATTATGTTTGGTCACGCTCACGCCGTTTTCCCGGGGAAAGACTTTGCCAACATCAAAGGCGCAGATATCACAACAGGCACGCTCAATGGCGTTCCTGCGGTGATGCCGGGCATGTGGGGCGATCACCTGGGGGTGGTGGATTTAGTGCTGAATAACGACAGCGGTAAATGGCAGGTTACGCAGGGGAAAGCGCAGGCGCGCCCGATTTATGACGCCGCGGCCAAAAAATCACTGGCTGGCGAAGACCAAAAAATCGTTGAGATCCTAAAAGCCGATCACGATGCCACGCGTGAATTTGTCAGCAAACCAATCGGTAAATCTGCCGACAACATGTACAGCTATCTGGCGCTGGTTCAGGACGACCCGACCGTGCAGGTGGTGAATAACGCGCAGAAAGCCTATGTGGAACATTTTATCCAGGGCGATCCGGACCTGGCAAAACTACCGGTACTTTCCGCCGCTGCGCCGTTTAAAGTCGGTGGACGCAAGAACGATCCGGCCAGCTTTGTCGAAGTCGAAAAAGGTCAGCTTACCTTCCGTAACGCCGCTGATTTGTATCTCTATCCCAATACCCTGGTCGTGGTGAAAGCCAGCGGTAAAGAGGTGAAAGAGTGGCTGGAATGTTCTGCCGGGCAGTTTAATCAGATTGATATCCACAGCAGCAAACCACAGTCGTTAATTAACTGGGATGGCTTCCGTACCTATAACTTCGACGTGATTGACGGCGTGAATTATCAGATTGATGTTTCACAACCCGCTCGCTATGACGGTGAATGCCAGACGATTAACCCGCAAGCGGAGCGTATTAAAAATCTGACCTTTAACGGCAAACCGATCGATCCGAACGCAACCTTCCTCGTCGCGACCAACAACTACCGCGCCTACGGCGGTAAGTTTGCCGGGACCGGCGACAGCCACATCGCGTTTGCATCACCAGATGAAAACCGCTCGGTGCTGGCAGCATGGATAGGTTCCCAGACAAAGAGCGCAGGCGAAATTCATCCGGCGGCAGATAACAACTGGCGTTTGGCGCCGATTCACAGCGAGACACAACTGGATATTCGCTTTGAAACATCACCGTCTGATAAAGCCGCTGCGTTTATCAAAGAGAAAGGCCAGTATCCACTGAAGAAAGTCGCTACCGATGACATCGGCTTCGCCATTTATCAGTTGGATTTGAGTAAGTAAGACCACGCCGGGTGGCGCTGCGCCATCCGGCAAGCCCGACCAGGTCGTTTACGCTGATGCCGGGACGTCTTCGTTCTTAACGGTATGATTTGCCAAAACCTGCGGCAAATTCACCTCTATCCAGTCCGCCAGCGCTGCGACTTTTTCGCTCACCTGCTCACCCAACGGTGTCAGGCTATACTCCACATGCGGCGGTACCACCGGATATGACACCCGATTGATAAACCCGTCCTGTTCTAACGCCTGCAGGGATTGCGCCAGCATTTTTTCACTGACGCCGCCCATCTTACGGCGCAAATCGCTGAAACGGTGCGTACCGTCGCGCAGCGCCACCAGAATCAATACACCCCAGCGGCTGGTGACGTGTTTTAACACCTCGCGGGAGGGACACTGCTCGGCAAACAAGTTGCCATCACGTAATTGCTGGGAGAGCGTCAAAGCTGTCATTTTCATACTAACCTTTTTGTACGTACTTACCAAAAGTAAGTTTAGGTGTTAATGTGATTAAACACAAGACCAATACCAAAGGAGTTATCCTATGATCGCGATTACTGGTGCCACTGGCCAACTGGGCCAACACGTTATTGAAACGCTACTGAAAACCGTTCCTGCCAGCCAGATTGTGGCTATTGTGCGTAATCCTGCTAAAGCGACGGCGCTTAGCCAGCAGGGCATTACCGTTCGTCAGGCGGATTACAGTGATGAAGCTGCCTTTACCACGGCCTTACAGGGGATAGACAAGTTACTGCTAATCTCCTCCAGCGAAGTGGGACAACGTGCCCCGCAGCATCGCAACGTGATTAACGCGGCGAAAGCGGCCCACGTGAAATTTATCGCCTACACCAGCCTGCTGCACGCCGATCGCTCCCCGCTGGGGCTGGCTGATGAGCATGTCGCAACCGAGAAGATGCTGGCTGAATCCGGTATCGCGTACGCGCTGCTGCGTAACGGTTGGTACACCGAAAACTATCTCGCCAGCGCACCAGCCGCGCTGGAACACGGCGTGTTTATTGGGGCGGCGGGAGAAGGCAAAATCGCCTCGGCGACCCGTGCCGACTATGCCGCTGCCGCCGCGCGCGTCATCAGTGAAGACGGTCATGCCGGTAAAATCTATGAACTGGCGGGCGACGCAGGCTGGACCCTGAGCCAGCTGGCGGCCGAACTGGCAAAACAGAGCGGTAAAAAAGTGGTGTATCAAAACCTGAGCGAAGCTGATTTTGCCGCCGCGCTGAAAAGTGTAGGTCTGCCTGCCGGACTGGCGGACATGCTGGCTGACTCAGACGTTGGTGCCTCTAAAGGTGGCCTCTTCGACGACAGCCATACGCTGAGCAAACTGATTGGTCGCCCAACCACGTCGCTGGCAGACAGCGTCAAAAGCATCGTGTAAGTGTTAAAAATTAGTTAATTGTGGTGGCATCCCCGCGCATCCTCTCTGATAATGACATGATGATGCGTGGGGAGAGAAGACGTGCAAGGTGTACCTGAGCAGTTTATTGATGAGAAAGACAGCGCCCGCTTTCGCCATCTGGCACAGGTGCCGGGCGTTGAGCTGTATCATGCGCACATCTCGCGTTACGCCTTTGAACCCCACACCCATGAAGCGTTTGGTATTGGCGCGATAGAAGCCGGAGCCGAACGTTTTCGCTATCGCGGCACGCAGTACGTGGCCCCCGCCCATTCCGTCGTCACCATGAATCCCGATGAGCTACATACCGGCGAAGCGGAAACCGCCGACGGCTGGCGCTATCGGATGATCTATCTTGAGCCCGATCTTCTGGAAGAAGTCACCGGGATCCGCCACTGGTGGTTTCATGACGTAACGCGCCACGATCCGCTACGCTCGCGCCAGATCTGCTCGCTGATCCATGGCCTGTGGAACACTGAGGATCCGCTGGCGCAAAAAGGGCTATTACTCGATCTGATCGACACGTTCCAGCCGCTGGCCCGCCATGCGCCGGTATTACCGGAGGGAGCGCATCGCTTTGAACGGGTACGCGAGTATTTGCACGATAATTATATGCACCCGGTCACGCTCGACGAACTGGCGCGGGTTGCAGCGCTGAGTCCCTGGCATTTTCAGCGCCAGTTTAAATCTCATTTCCACGTCACGCCGCACCAGATGCTGATGGCTATCCGCCTGTGGCGAGCCAAAGGTTTTCTCACTCACGGAATGCCCGCCGCGGAGGTCGCTGCCGCAACCGGCCTCACCGACCAGTCGCATCTCACCCGCGCGTTTACCCATCGCTACGGTATTACGCCGGTACGTTATCAGAAACAAGTCGTCCGGCGTTGAACAGCAATCTCATACAATACGGCTGCATTTTTCCTGCCTACACTCGACTTATTGTTAAGCGATGTGGATGTCAAAAATGATTAGCGGCGTGTTGTATGCCCTGCTGGCTGGGCTGATGTGGGGATTAATTTTTGTTGGGCCGCTGATCGTACCGGAATATCCGGCGGTATTGCAGTCGATGGGGCGCTATCTGGCGCTGGGGCTAATAGCGTTGCCGATTGCCTGGCTGGGGCGTGTACGCTTGCGTCAGTTGACGCGCAAAGACTGGGTCACTGCGCTGGCGCTAACGATGATGGGTAATCTGATTTATTACGTTTGCCTGGCAAGCGCCATCCAGCGCACTGGCGCGCCGGTTTCAACGATGATTATTGGTACATTGCCGGTTGTGATCCCGGTCTTCGCTAACCTGCTCTACAGCCAGCGCGACGGCAAATTATCATGGTGGCGTCTGTCGCCTGCGCTGGTGCTGATTGGTATCGGTCTGCTGTGCGTGAATATCTCGGAGCTGAATCAAGGCTTACCCGACTTTAGCGGCTGGCGTTATGGTTCTGGAATCGCGCTGGCGCTGATCTCGGTAGTGTGTTGGGCGTGGTATGCGCTGCGTAATGCCCGCTGGCTGCGCGAGAATCCAGATAAGCACCCGATGATGTGGGCGACGGCCCAGGCACTGGTAACGTTGCCTGTTTCTCTGCTCGGTTATATTGCAGCCTGCCTGTGGCTGAACGGACAAACGCCGGACTTTGCCCTGCCCTTCGGCCCGCGTCCGGGCGTGTTTATCGGCCTGATGATAGCGATTGCGGTATTGTGTTCGTGGGTTGGCGCACTGTGCTGGAACGTCGCCAGCCAAAAATTGCCGACGGTGATCCTCGGCCCGCTGATTGTCTTCGAAACGCTGGCTGGCCTGGTGTACACCTTTATCCTGCGCCAGGAATTCCCGACGCTGCTGACGGTAAGCGGCATTGCGCTGCTGATTGTTGGGGTGGTGATAGCCGTCAGAGCCAAACCACAGAAACCAAGCGTCGTCGTGGTTCCACAATCATAATGGCCCGGACGGCGCTGCGCTAATC
Source organism: Citrobacter sp. RHBSTW-00599 (assembly GCF_013784065.1). NCBI lineage: Bacteria > Pseudomonadati > Pseudomonadota > Gammaproteobacteria > Enterobacterales > Enterobacteriaceae > Citrobacter > Citrobacter sp. RHBSTW-00599. The sequence goes on from NZ_CP056717.1 coordinate 4,555,212, forward strand.
CGACCTACAAGATATTATTTTGTAGGCCGGAGTAGACGTTAAACTTTAAACACCGCTACGGTCTGATTCAGTCGTGCTGCCTGCTCTTCGAGCGCAGCGGCGGCGGAAGCGGACTCCTCCACCAGCGAGGCGTTTTGCTGCGTCACGCGATCCATCTCGGCAACCGCCTGACCTACCTGATCGATACCCCGGCTCTGTTCATCAGAAGCCGAGGCTATCTCGCCCATGATGTCGGTCACACGGGTCACGGCGCTCACAATTTCCGCCATCGTTTCACCCGCTTCATGCACCAGCGCCGTACCGGCATTTACCCGATTCCCCGAGTCATCAATCAGCGCCTTAATCTCTTTCGCCGCCTGAGCGCTACGCTGTGCCAGTGTACGGACCTCGCCAGCGACCACGGCAAACCCACGCCCCTGCTCGCCCGCACGCGCCGCTTCTACTGCCGCGTTCAGCGCCAGAATATTAGTCTGGAAGGCAATGCCGTCGATAACATTGGTAATTTGCGCGATTTTGCTGGAACTGGTGGCAATTTCATCCATCGTACGCACTACGCCATCAACCACGGTTCCGCCTTTCTGCGCCGTCTGTGAGGCATTTTTTGCCAGACTGGTCGCCTGACGCGCGTTATCCGCGTTCTGCTTCACGGTAGCGGTGAGTTGTTCCATGCTGGCAGCAGTCTCTTCCAGAGAGGCGGCCTGCTGCTCGGTACGTGAAGAGAGATCGTTACTGCCGGCGGCAATTTCACCTGCGCCGGTATAGATGGTGTCAGCCCCGTCACGCACCACGCTGACTGTGTTCGCCAGCGCCTGCTGCATGTCGCGAACGTTGACTGCCAGCAGCGCCATCTCATTGCTGCCATCGGCGTTGATGCTGTGCGTCAAATCACCCGCAGCAATGTGGCGAATATGCCCCATCACTTCGTGGAGAGGCTTGAGCAGCACTCGCTGCATTGCCAGCCAGCTGGCGATAATCACGGTGACGACAATCAGCATCACGGCGGATAACAGCCAGATTATCTTCTGGTAATCACTCTCATTGTCCTGCATTCCGGCAGTGGCCAGCGCCGTTTGCGCGCTACGCCATTCCCGATAGACTTCCTGCATGGCCGTTTGCTTTTGCTCGGCATTCTGCTTGAACATCTCTTCCAGCTTACCTTCAGCCAGCAGCGCGTTCATTTTAGCCAGCGTCGCAGAATAGATGCCGTACTGCTCTTCCAGTCGATCGGCCAGATGTTCATCAAGCCCCGGCGTTTCCGGCAGGGCGTAGTATTTATCGTAATGCTCTTTCGATTCGGCCAACAGGCGATTTGCCGTGTTCACCAGTTCCTTCAACTGACCGCCGTTAATCTCGCTAGCCATCGTTCCCTGTAAACGCAACATGCCCCGGTTGAGCGTGACGCGAGCCTGGTTCAGGCTAATCCACGCATCGGTAAACTCGGCCACGTTCTGGCTGGAAAGCTGAGAGACGTTAAAGTTTTGCTTATCGTTATTGAGCGCGCCAATAAAGACGCCCGCGGAGATGAGCTGCATCGCGCCCAGGGCGAGTAACACGGTGATAAGTAAGGTTATCACTTTGATTCGTTTAAACATCTGTAGCCTTTTATTATGCAGGTATTGTCTGAGGTCTAACTATCGGCAGCGGCGTGCGCTTATTTAATCCTGTCGCGCGGCTTTTTTCGCCGCCCCTCTCCTTTCTAATAAGATTCAGCACCTTAACGAAACAAGAAATTTTCGTGATATTCCTCACAAAACACCCCACCACGAAAGCAATACCGTTCAGTTAACTCCTCTGTATCAGAAATCATCAGCCTGTATTGGCGGAGGTGATGAACATGCTATCTCAGAGAAAGGGTTCCGTTCACCTCATGTTCATCGTTTCTCTGAAACACCAATTCCTGTGAACGTGTTAAGGGTACTATCGCCGTACCCTTAACAATCCCGGCTCCCGGCGGGAAAATTGCCGCTCCGCGGTCCCCTCCGTTTATTCCTCCAGGCTACCGGGCCGGGCGCGAGGTAGCGTCCCTGCAAAACGCGCCCTGAACCCGCATCCCTGCGGGTTCTCCCGGCCTTACGGAAACACGTCGGCAATTTTCAGCCGGACCAGCCCACACCTGACCCCCTGCGTTTTTTATCTGAACAGCAAAACAGATTTAACTGGAAGTCAGTGCGTTGCAGCGATGACCCCGGTCCGGCTGAAAATCGATGAGGCGTTGACGGCTGACCGGGTCTGCCCGCAGGGATGCGGGCAGAGGGGACGGCCTGCAGGGACGCAGGCCCGGCCCCGACCCGACAGGCAGACGGCATAAGACGAATGAATCGCGCAGCGACGATTTTCCCGCCGGGAGCCTGGGATGCAAGGGAGGCGGCGGTGAGCCTCTCTTGCACGTTCACGGGTATCTGAGCTTCAGAGAATTGATATCGCTGAGGTGAACGGAACCCTGAGCCGGAATCACATGTTCTCCATACATGCTTAACTGAACGGCATTGCACCCCGAAAGGGTTATATCCTTCGCCATAAGTTGCATTTAAAATACATCTTATATTATTGAGAATGAGGTAACGGCAATGTCTTATCGCGATCAACCTTTAGGTGAACTGGCGCTCTCTATTCCTCGCGCTTCGGCCCTGTTTCGTAAATACGATATGGATTACTGCTGCGGCGGTAAGCAAACGCTGGCACGCGCTGCTGCGCGTAAAGAGCTGGATTTAGACGTTATTGAGGCACAGCTCGCGCAGTTGGCTGAACAGCCGCTGGAGAAAGACTGGCGTACCGTGGCACTGGCTGAAATCATCGATCATATCATCGTGCGTTATCACGACAGACACCGCGAACAGCTGCCGGAACTGATTCTGCAGGCCACGAAAGTTGAACGCGTTCACGCAGATAAACCGAACGTACCACGCGGTCTGGCGAAAAACCTGACCATGCTGCATGAAGAGCTGTCCAGCCATATGATGAAAGAAGAGCAGATCCTGTTCCCGATGATCAAACAGGGCATGGGTAGCCAGGCGATGGGACCAATCAGCGTGATGGAAAGCGAACATGACGATGCCGGTGAACTGGTCGAAGTGATCAAACACATCACCCATAACGTGACGCCGCCGCCAGAAGCCTGCACCACCTGGAAAGCCATGTATAACGGCATTAACGAGATGATCGACGACTTGATGGAACACATCAGTCTGGAAAATAATGTGTTGTTCCCGCGAGCTCTCGCCGGGGAGTAAAGATATCGCCGGATAGCGCTAACGCGTATCCGGCCTACGGAATTCAGGCCCGGTAAGCATCGCGCTACCGGGCACTAAAATTAACGCATACCTGCCATACGTTTCTTACCGATAAACAACCAACCCAGACCCAGCGCGATGAACCACAGCGGCGTCACGATCAGCGCCTGGCGGGTATCATCTTCCAGCGTCAGCAGTACCAGTACGAAGACGAAGAACGCCATACATACCCAGCACATCAGCTTGCCTAGCGGCATCTTGTAGATTGATTTTTCATGCAGGTGCGGACGCTGCTTGCGGTACACCAGGTACGAGCAAAGAATGATGGTCCAGACGAACATGAACAGAATCGCCGACACGGTGGTGATCATGGTGAACGCGCCAATCACGCTCGGGTTCACGTAAAGCATCACCACGCCGCCCAGCAGACAGATACAGGAGAAGGTTAAACCTTTCGCCGGAACTGCGCGTTTAGACAGTTTGGCAAACGCTTTAGGCGCTACGCCTTCCTGTGCCAGGCCGAACAGCATACGGCTGGTAGAGAACACGCCACTATTTGCGGAAGAGGCAGCTGAAGTCAGCACCACAAAGTTGATCAGGCTCGCCGCGGCAGGCAGACCGACCAGCACAAACAGTTCAACGAATGGGCTCTTGGTTGGCACTACCGAGCTCCACGGTGTTACAGACATAATCACGATCAGCGCAAAAACGTAGAACATGATGATACGGATCGGAATCGAGTTAATGGCGCGCGGCAGAGATTTCTCTGGGTCCTTGGTTTCTGCAGCGGTCGTTCCCACCAGCTCAATACCCACAAACGCGAACACGGCTATCTGGAAGCCAGCAAAGAAGCCGCTCAGACCTTTCGGGAACCAGCCGCCATCATTCCACAGATGCGTGAACGATGCCTGAACGCCGGTTGGCGACTGGAAGTGCGTCAGCACCATCACCAGACCAACGACAATCAGGCCGATGATGGCGACGATTTTGATCATCGCAAACCAGAACTCCATCTCTCCGAACATTTTTACAGTGGCAAGGTTGAGGCTCAGCAGCAGCACGATCACCGCCAGCGAGGCGACCCAGTCTGAAAGTTCGGGGAACCAGAATTGCGCATACGCCGTAATGGCGACAACGTCTGCCATCCCGGTAACAACCCAGCAGAACCAGTAAGTCCAGCCGGTAAAATACCCGGCCCATGGCCCGAGCAGGTCAGAGGCGAAATCACTAAAAGATTTGTACTCCAGATTCGAGAGCAGCAATTCACCCATTGCACGCATCACGAAAAACAGCATAAAACCGATAATCATATACACAAAGATGATCGACGGTCCGGCGAGGCTGATGGTTTTACCAGAGCCCATAAACAGGCCGGTACCAATAGCACCACCAATAGCAATAAGTTGAATATGACGGTTTGTGAGATTGCGCCGTAGCGACTGTTCAGACGAAGCCTCTTCAGCGGCGTCGACTTTTACCTGATCTACCATGTTTTTTCTTCCTGTACCTGTCTGTGTTGTTCAGGCTCTACGGCCTTTAGTGTGTCTATGATACGACGTTCCTGATTATCAGGACTCATCGATATTAGGTAAGAATTGGCGGGATGAATACTAAGATTTAGATATAATGTTAATTTAATGTTTAAAGTGAGTGTCATATCACTCTGATAGCGCGAATCAGCTCACAAAAATACACGCTAACGAGGCATTTGCAAAATAAAATATCGACAACCACGTAACTATAGCTTTTCACGCTATTTTTTTGTTCCCCCCGGCCTCGGAGGGAACAGAAGTCACTGCTTACAGGATCTCAAGCAGCTCAACGTCGAACACCAGCGTGCTGAACGGAGGAATGGACGCGCCAGCGCCACGCTCGCCGTAAGCCAGTTCCTGAGGAATAGTCAGTTCCCATTTGGAACCTACCGGCATCAGGGTCAGCGCTTCAATCCAGCCAGGGATCACGCCGTTAACCGGGAATTCAGCCGGTTCGCCGCGTGCGACAGAGCTGTCAAACACGGTACCGTCGATCAGTTTACCGGTGTAGTGCACGCGAACGCGGTCAGTACGCGCAGGAATAGCACCTTCGCCCTGAGTCAGAACACGGAACTGCAAACCGGATTCAGTGCTGTTCACACCCTCTTTCTCACGGTTTTCTTCCAGATATTTGACGCCATCAGCCGCCATAGCCTGGAAACGCTCGCGACGTACTGCATCAGCGCGTTCGTGGATTTCACGCAGTGCGCGATGCACAACATCAACCGGCACTGCCGGGTGCTTACCTTCCAGCGCGTCAGCGATACCCGCTACCAGCGCTTCAGGCAACAGTCCTTCCAGTCCGGATTCACTCAGCTGTTGTCCTACCTGCAAACCAATGCCGTAGCTTGCTTGCGCTTCGATAGTGTCAAAAGTCGGGTTAGCCATCATATTTCCTTTCATCGGATGTAAAGTAGCGGGCAGCATATCAGCCATGCCGCATCCGGTAAAACTTTGTCTCGGGAACAGATGACAAATCGCGAGGAAACATAAACAATAGGAATACCCCGCGTTGACGTCACGAAAGCGGGTAATATGACGAACATCATAGCATTAGCCATCTATACTCTATGATCGAGGAACGAGACGCGGAGCAGGAGGAAAGCCATGCCCGGGCGCTTTGAATTAAAACCAACCCTGGCGAAAATCTGGCATGCACCGGACAATTTTCGCATTATGGATCCGCTACCGCCTATGCACCGACGCGGAATTATAATTGCTGCTATCGTGCTGGTGATAGGCTTCCTGCTGCCCTCCAGTGACACCAGCGATGCCCCTGTGGTTACGCGTACTGCCCAGTTGGATTTACAGTCACAGTCGCAGCCACCGACCGAAGCTCAACTGCAGGCACAGTTGGTCGCCCCGCAAAACGATCCGGGCCAGGTCGCTCCGCTTGCCCCAGAGCCAATCCAGGAAGGAGAACCAGACGCGCAGCCGCAGGCTCAGCAATCTCAGCCGCAGACGCAACCTTTCCAACAGGATAGTGGAATTGAGCAGCAGTGGCGCTCCTATCGCGTAGACTCGGGCAAAACGCTGGCGCAGGTATTCCGTGACCATAACCTCCCGCCAACCGATGTATACGCAATGGCGCAGGTTGAAGGTGCCGGAAAACCGCTGAGCAACCTGAAAGACGGCCAGATGGTACAAATCAGGCAGAATGCCAACGGCGTGGTAACGGGATTAACCATTGATACCGGTAATGGTCAGCAGGTACTGTTTACTCGACAACCTAACGGCAGTTTTATTCGCGCCCGTTAACCGGCACACCTGTAGACCTGATAAACACAGCGCATCAGACATCAAGGTGAAGCGTCAGCGCTTCACCTTGTTCACCCACCAGATCCCGGAACAGACCAGCACCAGCGCCAGCGCATATTTCCATTCGAGAATGTTTTCGCCGAGGAATATCGCCGACAGTACCGCCCCCGAAACCGGGATCAGGAAGTTAAACGGCGCAATCATCCCCACGCGGTTATGCTTGAGCAGAATACTCCACAACGCAAAAGCGACCGAAGAGAGTAACGTCAGGTAGCCCAGAATCGCCACTGAAGACGCGCCGTGTACGGTCAGCGTGCCGCCAAAAGCGTAGCCGCCGATAACCAGCGCCAGACCGCCGACACCCAACTGATATCCTGTCATTACCGTCGGGTCTACCGTCTGAGAAATGCGTTTACCGTATAACGTGGCGGCAGAAAGAATAAAGGCCGCCATCACCACTGAACCGTCCCCTAACAGGCTGAAGTTAAAATCCAGTCCGCTGCTAAAGTTCACCACCATTACGCCGGTAAAACCCAGGATACAGCCCAGCACTTTGTTGTAGCTCAGCTTGTCGTTCTGATAGATAAAATGGGCCAGAAGCACGCTGAAGAAGGTGCCGGTCGCGTTCATGATCGACCCTTTGACCCCCGTCGTGAACGCCAGGCCAATATAGAAGAAAATGTATTGCAGCGAGGTTTGCGTCAGTCCCAACAGCGTGAGCTGACCGTACTGACGCGGGCTTAACCGGCCAATCGGTTTACGCTGCGCCACCGCCAGCAATAGCAGCAATAATCCAGCAAACAGGAAGCGATAGCCGGCAAAGACAATTTTTGAGGGAATGTCATCCGTGGCAATCTGGAAGATCTCATATCCGCTTTTGATCGCCGGATAGGCGCTCCCCCACAGCAGACAGCAGAACGCTGCGCTCAGGTAGACAACATTTTTACGCGCAAACAGAGGTTGGTGCGTTGGTTCCATTCCATCACCACTTTGAAATAATGTTTTATTTTTATGATTATCCCGAAAAGGATAAAGAATAGCCAGAGCGAAAAGCGGAGGGAACAGAAAAGCAAAACGCCGACACAAGGCCGGCGCTTTTACGCGGTAATCAGAATAAAAACTTATTCTGCAACTACGTTTACAGTCAGCTTAGCAAACACTTCGCTGTGAACCTGGAAGCTCACTTCGTGCTCACCAGTGGTACGCAGAACGCCGTTCGGCAGACGAACTTCGCTCTTAGCTACTTCAACGCCAGCTGCAGTTACAGCGTCAGCGATGTCGCGAGTACCGATGGAACCGAACAGTTTACCTTCGTCGCCAGCTTTAGACGCGATGGTTACGGTTTCCAGTGCGTTGATTTTCTCAGCACGAGCTTCAGCAGCGGACAGAACGTCAGCCAGTTTAGCTTCCAGCTCAGCGCGACGCGCTTCGAAAAATTCAACGTTTTTCTTGGTAGCAGGAACAGCTTTACCCTGTGGTACCAGGAAGTTACGAGCATAGCCCGCTTTAACGTTAACCTGATCACCCAGGCTACCCAGGTTTGCTACTTTATCAAGCAGAATAACTTGCATTACCTTATCCTCTCAAAGTCGTATTAATGGACCGTGACCGATTACTGATGACGATCAGTGTACGGCAGCAGGGACAGGTAGCGAGCGCGTTTGATAGCGCGAGCCAGCTGACGCTGGTATTTTGCACGGGTACCGGTGATACGGCTTGGGACAATCTTACCGCTTTCGGTGATGTAGTTTTTCAGCGTAGCGATATCTTTATAGTCGATCTCTTGAACGCCTTCCGCGGTGAAACGGCAGAACTTGCGACGACGGAAATAACGTGCCATATGGCTAGTCTCCAGAATCTATCAATTCAATCTGCTCGGCATGCAGAACCATTTTGCTCAGGCCGTTCTTTGCCTTGTGGCAAGAGATGAACCCCTGAACGGTCACTGCGCTACCGACCGTTATACTGTGAGTAATGGCCTGGTTTTCGTGTCCGCTAATAATAACGGGCATTTGGCACCACGCCTGCCGGTGAAACCCGGCTTCCTCCTGCACAGAACGATGCTCAAGCACGAACTGGCAATGAGGAATTCCTGATGGACTGACCTTTCGAAGGGGAGCCCTGCACACGGTGCCGGACAACGCCAGACGGTTGGTCATCAGAAATTACTCTTCAGAATCCCCAGCTTCAGCATCATCTGCGGTTTCGTTAGCGAAATCATCGCGACGTTCACGACGCTCGTCTTTCGCTTTAACCATCGGAGATGCTTCGGTAACAGCGTGTTTAGTACGCATAACCATGCTGCGGATAACGGCATCGTTGAAGCGGAAGGTAGTTTCCAGCTCATCGATCACTTCCTGCGGCGCTTCAACGTTCAGCAGAACGTAGTGAGCTTTGTGCAGTTTGTTGATCGGGTAAGCCAGCTGACGGCGGCCCCAGTCTTCCAGACGGTGGATCGTGCCTTCTGCACCAGTGATGGCAGCAGTGTAGCGTTCGATCATACCCGGAACCTGTTCGCTCTGGTCAGGATGGACCATAAAAACGATTTCGTAATGACGCATCGAATTGCTCCTTACGGATTATTCAGCCTCCTGTCTGGGTCAGCCGAGGCCCGGGGAGGCAAGGAACGTGTTAAAGGTCGGCTGAAAAATTGACGCGTCATAATACTGGCGCCTGCCACTAAACTCAAGGTAATTGTACGATTATTTATCATGTCGCCATTAATACATATCCAGCAGCATTTTGACGCTGATGCAAATGGAGACAATGACAATCATGGGTCGGATAACTTTCTTGCCGCGCGTTAGTACGACCGTCGCGCCAAGACGTGCGCCGAGGGACTGCCCGGCAAACATCACCAGCCCCAGTGACCAGATCATTTTACCGCCAAAAATGAAGAACAATATCGAGGCGATGTTGGATGCCAGGTTAATAAAATTCGAGTGAATTTGCGCCTTATCGATGCTGTATCCCCACAGTAGGATATAGCTGAGGGTATAAAAGGAGCCAGCCCCGGCACCGAGAAAGCCGTCATAAAAACCAATGCATCCCCCGCCAATCAACGAGAAGAGAAACAGGGATACCTGCTGCTTTCTTTTCGGTTCGCTGAGATTTGGCGCAAAAATAAAGTAGATAGCGACCGCGATAATCAGGATCGGGAGCAGTTTCTTCAGCAGCTCCGGTTCAATGAACTGGATAAGCGTCGTTCCCATCGCAGAACCGATAAAGGCAGATAAAAACACATACTTGTGCTCCTGCACGTTGATATGCCCCCGGCGTAAAAAATAAATCCCGGAGGTCAGCGAGCTGCCCAGTGCCTGAATTTTATTGGTTGCCAGCGCATTCGCCGGGGGTAAACCAGAAATTAACAGTGCGCCAATCGAGAGAAAACCACCGCCGCCCGACACCACGTTAATAAAGCCTGCCACCAGCGCGACCATAAACATAATCACAAAGTAGCTGAAATCCATGAATGAAGTATCCATAAGTTTTTGCCTTATTATCATAAAGTTATATTAATTATCCGGCTCACTATAAACGGCGTACTCACCCGATTAAATTGACTATTTGGTAAGTGCTTATGCGCGAAAGACAGGTATTTTTCACCGCAGCGGTACACACCAGCGGCCTGTTAATAAAAGAAAAGATGGCTATGCGGTAATTTTTTGAACAACTGCATCAGAAATGGTCGCTATCGACTGCGCCGGTAACGGTTAAAATTACATCAGAAGCTAATCACTCACAGGAGAGAGGCAACCAGAGACCGCAGTCGAGGAGGTACATATGCGAGCCCGTGTTTTGACCCTTCTGGCTATGCTTTTGCTTAGTGCAAATGCAACGGCAGCCATCAAAATTGACAATCATCAGGCCAGGAATATGGATGATGTGCAGAGCTTAGGCGTCATTTACATAAATCATAACTTCGCCACTGAAAGTGAAGCCACTCAGGCCCTGAATGAAGAGACCGATGCGCAAGGCGCAACCTACTACCACGTGATCCTCACCAGGGAACCCGGTAGTAACGGAAATATGCACGCCAGTGCAGATATTTACCGCTAGCACCAGAAATAACCAACGAGAACATTGCTGCAGTTTAATTTGCCCCCTTCACAGGGGGCTTTTTTTGCAAAAAAGTCCCGAAGCCAGATCGATAACATCACCTGAATGATTGGGCTCCAGGACTTAGTCGTTACTTCTGTCCGTAATAGGCGTTTGGACCGTGCTTACGCATGAAATGCTTATTCATCAGATAACTGTCGATGGGGCTAAGCGCCGGATTAATGCCACGCGCAATCCATGCCATTTTTGCCACTTCCTCCATCACCACGGCGTTATGTACCGCATCGTGAGCATCCTTGCCCCAGGCAAACGGGCCATGCTGGTACACCACTACGCCAGGCGTATGCAAAGGTTCCACCTCCCCCAGCGTTTCGACAATCACCTTGCCGGTATTTAGCTCATACTCGCCCTGAACTTCAGCTTCAGTTAACGCCCTGGTGCAGGGAATATCGCCAAAGAAGTAATCCGCATGCGTCGTGCCAAGCGAGGGAATTGCCAGACCCGCCTGCGCCCATGCCGTCGCGTGCGTTGAGTGGGTGTGCACCACGCCGCCGAGAGAAGAATAGCGGCGATACAGCACCAGATGGGTGACGGTATCAGAAGAAGGACGATAGCGCCCTTCCACTACGTTGCCGGCCAGATCCACAACCACCATGTCATCTACCTGCATCGTTTGGTAGTCGACGCCGCTAGGCTTAATCACCACCAGACCGCGCTCGCGGTCAATGGCGCTGACGTTCCCCCAAGTGAACGTCACCAGCCCGTAGCGCGGCAAATCCATATTGGCCTCAAAAACCTGCTGTTTAAGTTTTTGCATTACACCGCCTCCACCAGACCTGCGCTGGCCATTCGCGCCTTCACCCAGTCGCGCGCCTTCGCGACTTCACGTGCCGGGTCGTCCGACGTTTCACTCCACATCTCAATCAGGTATGGTCCGCAGTACCCACTCTGTTTGAGCGTCGCAAAACAACGTTCGAACTCAACAACCCCTTCACCAAACGGCACATTTTTGAATACACCGGGTTTGGTATCCTTCACGTGTACAGCAACGATATGACCCATCCCAGCCTGCAGCTCCATCTGCACGTCGTTATCCCACGCCGACAAATTGCCAATATCGGGATACAGTTGGAACCACGGATTGTTGAGATAGTGGGCATAACCCAGTGCCTTGCTGATCGAATTCATCAGCGGATAATCCATGATTTCCATCGCCAGCGTCACCTGCGCGCGGCTCGCCATCTCCACGCTCTCTTTCAGCCCATCGCGAAACCGACGACGCGTTTCGTTATTGGCCTGCTGGTAATAGACGTCGTAACCCGCCAGTTGAATAACGCGAATACCGATATCCTGCGCAAACTGAATGGCTTTACGCATGATCTCCAGCCCCTGTTCGCGCACCGCATCATCTTCACTGCCAAGCGGGAAACGACGATGAGCGCTCAGGCACATGGACGGTACGCGTATCCCTGTCTCAGCGATAGCGGCCACCAGCGCCAGTCGCTGCTCGCGGTGCCAGTCAAGACGCGCCAGGCGATCGTCGGTTTCATCAACCGATATTTCGACAAAATCAAAGCCCAGTTCCTTCGCCAGCTGCAAGCGTTCCAGCCAGCACTCCCCGCCGGGGAGCGCTTTTTCATAGATACCGAGCGGGACCTGTTTCGACAACATAGTCGCTCCTTATCCCCACAGTTGGGCGATGGAACGTTTGAACTGACGCGCAGCGTCTACCGGAGAGGCGGCATCGCGAATGCTGCGTCCGGCAATAAAGACGTGGATAGGGATCCCCTGGAACAGCGGCAGATCCTCCAGCGCCAGGCCGCCGGTGACGGTGACCTTAAAGCCCATATCAGAAAGGCGTTTGATGGCGCTGATATCTGCCTCTCCCCACGCCACACCCGCCGCCTGCGCGTCACGGCTGCGGTGATATACCACTTGCCCAATGCCCGCGTCACGCCACTCCTGCGCCAGCTCCCAGGTCCAGTAACCAGTCAGTTCAATCTGCACGTCGCCGTTAAATTCTTTCGCCACCTCCAGCGCCCCCCTGGTGGTGTTGATATCCGCACAGCAGATGACGGTAACCCAGTCAGCGTTGGCTTCGAAACACATGCGCGAGAGGATTTTACCCGCGTCGGCGATTTTGGCATCCGCCAGCACAATTTTATGCGGATAAAGCGCCTTCAGATCGCGTACGGCGCGCACCCCCTCTGCCACGCAAAGAATCGTGCCCACCTCAATGATATCGACCTCTTCGGCAATCAGACGCGTCGTTTCATAGGCGGAAGACATTGATTGGTTATCCAGCGCAACCTGCAACATAGGTAATGACATTTTGGTATCCTTTTAAACAGCCGCCGCAGTGGCGTTATCAATTAAATCCAGCACTTCCTGCGCGGTACGGCAGGCACGTAAACGGTCGAAATTGGCTTCGTCGTCAAAGAGATTCACGATCTGCATGATGCCGACTTCCTGATGTGTGCTGGCGTCTACTGCCGCCATGGTGATCAGGATGTCGACCGGGTCGTTATCTTCGTGGTTAAACACCAGCGGTGTTTTCAGCGTCACCAGCGCAAAACCGGTTTTCTTGACCCCTTCCTCCGGACGGCCGTGCGGCATTGCCAGGCCGGGCGCAATCACGAAATACGGGCCGAACTGTTCGACTCCGTCGAGGATGGCCTGGTAGTAGCGTGGTTCAACCACATCAGCCTTAACCAGCAGATCCACGCTCAGCTTTACCGCTTCCTGCCAGGAGCTGGCCTCGGCCTGTAAAAGGATGGCGTTATTGTCTGCCAGCGAATCACGTAATTTCATAGGCCACCTCCTTACTTCACGTCCTGAGGGAAATGCGCGTTGATCACTTCCAGCAGTTTTGGTCCAAAATCGGCGGGAGACAGCATGTTGCGTACGCCAACAACATATTTATTGCCTGATACGGTAATCTCACCGGCGATATGGGTAGAAGCGATGATGATATCCGCGCCGCTCAGTTCACTTTTGTATTCGCCTACTGCGCAACTGTTTACCGTATGGTCAATATTTGACTGGGTTAAAAACTGATCCACCTTCATCTTCATGATCATGGAACTCCCCTGCCCATTGCCACATACAGCCAAAATACGTACGGTCATAATCGGAACCCCTTATTAAGCAGAGTGTTCTGCCAGTTGTTTTTCTGCGTCTTCCTCAGCGCGCAAGGTGCGTCCTGCGAAAAACATATAAGCCAGTGCAATCAGAATAATGACGGCCATAAACACGATGCCGATGGAGGCAAAGCCCTGCATCATCGGCGGCGCCAGAATTGACCAGTCCGCCATGCCCATCCAGGCGCTCATCCCGGTGAGCTTCACCGCCCAGACGCAGCCGAAGATTTCGATCATCCCCATCACCAGGCAAATCTTGAGCGCCGCGCGCCAGCCGCCAAAGTGGTTAGCAAACACGCCGATAGTCGCGTTCGAGAAGAACATCGGAATAAAGCCAGGGATAATCAGAATAGAAGAGCCGCAACCCACCAGAATGCCCACCGCAATCAGTTGGCCGATGGTGCCCCACATAAAGCCCCAGACCACCGCGTTGGGCGCAAAGCTATAAATCGCCGCGCAGTCGATAGCCAGCACTGCACCCGGGATCAGACGTTGAGAGATACCGTTGAACGCTTCTGAAAGCTCAGCAACGAACATACGTACGCCCTGAGTGATGATGAAAATAGCGACGGCAAACGAAAAACCGGTCTGCAGAATATAGACCGTCCAGTGGGTTTTACCCGCCATCGCCTGAACCACATCAATGCCGAAAGAGAGCAGGATCGCGCCGAAGAAGAGGGTCATAACAATCGCGGTAGAAACGATGTTGTCATGGAAGATATTCAGCCAGCCCGGCAGCTTCAGATCTTCAACACTCTCCTCTTTCTTACCCAGATAAGGCGCGACTTTGTAGGCAATCCATGAAGCGAACTGCTGCTGGTGACCGATGGAGAAACCGCAGCCGTCGGTCACTTCCTGCGTCGGCTTGTACATCATATTGGAAGTAATGCCCCAGTAGAGGGACACCAGCACCGCGGTGCAGATGATGGTGGTCCACATCGGGTAACCAAAGATGTAGAGAGAGACGGCAATCAGGCCCGCCTGCTGGAACATAATGTGGCCGGTCAGCATGATGGTGCGAATGCCGGTAATACGCCGTAGCAGTACGTAACAAATATTCAGCGCCAGCGCCAACAGCACAGCATAACCCACCCAACTATAGGCATCGCCCATACGTTCGATGGTTGCCATCATGGAGGCATAGGTATCGGAAATCGCACCATTGATACCGTAAACTTCGGACATCTTCGCCACCACCGGTTTAAACGTGCTGGTCAGAATGCCCGATCCCGCTTGCAGCAACATAAAACCGATAATCGTTTTGATCGTGCCTTTGATAATAACGCTGACGCTTTTACGCAGCAGGATGTAACCAAGACAGGTCACAATACCCAACAGCAAGGGCGCGTTGGTCATAACCTGATTAAAAAAGACGGTAAAGATGTTGTAGAGGATCTCCATAACGATCTCCAGTAGACGAAGTTGCTGAACATTCATTACAGATGCCCAGGATGTTGTGCCCTCACTCTAATTTTCAAAAGTAATCACAACAAGATTGAATTTGATTAAATGTGATGCAGTACGCAAATAATTCACACACTTGCAGAGTGGCTTTACTTCTCATTCATCGACGACAAAATAAACTCTATTAAAACAATAAAATACAAATCCAACATTCAAGTAAACCATCCTGTCACGCTGTGACTTGATCACATTTCCCCGCTGAACACCAAAAATCAACGCATTGCCTTCTTGAAAAAATGATGTCAATATCAATCAAAACAAATCATAAATTGACTTAATCTGAATAAATATGAAGGTAAATGCGATGAGTAAAGTAAAAAGCATCACGCGTGAATCATGGATCCTGAGCACATTCCCGGAGTGGGGAAGTTGGCTGAATGAAGAGATCGAACAGGAGCAGGTCGCCCCGGGCACATTCGCTATGTGGTGGCTTGGCTGTACCGGCATCTGGCTGAAGTCGGAAGGCGGGACGAACATTTGCGTCGATTTCTGGTGCGGGACGGGTAAACAGAGTCACGGTAACCCGCTAATGAAAACCGGCCACCAGATGCAACGCATGGCTGGGGTGAAGAAACTGCAGCCAAACCTGCGCACCACGCCGTTTGTTCTTGATCCGTTTGCAATTCGACAGATCGATGCGGTGCTGGCGACACACGATCATAACGATCACATCGACGTGAATGTCGCGGCCGCCGTCATGCAAAACTGCGCCGATGACGTGCCATTTATCGGGCCGCAAACCTGTGTGGATCTGTGGATCGGTTGGGGTGTGCCAAAAGAGCGCTGCATCGTGGTAAAACCAGGCGATGTGGTGAAAGTGAAAGATATTGAAATTCATGCGCTTGACGCGTTTGATCGTACGGCATTAATCACGCTACCTGCCGATCAAAAAGCGGCAGGTGTGCTGCCGGATGGTATGGATGCACGTGCGGTAAACTACCTGTTCAAAACACCGGGTGGAACGCTGTACCACAGCGGAGACTCGCACTACTCTAACTACTACGCAAAGCATGGCAACGAGCACCAGATCGACGTTGCGCTCGGCTCCTACGGTGAGAATCCGCGCGGGATTACGGACAAAATGACCAGCTCCGACATGCTGCGCATGGCGGAAGCGTTGAATACGAAAGTGGTGATCCCTTTCCATCATGACATCTGGTCAAACTTCCAGGCCGACCCTCAGGAGATCCGCGTACTGTGGGAGATGAAAAAAGATCGACTGAAGTATGGCTTTAAGCCGTTTATCTGGCAGGTGGGCGGTAAGTTCACCTGGCCGCTGGACAAAGACAACTTTGAATATCACTACCCGCGCGGCTTTGATGACTGCTTCACGATTGAACCGGATCTGCCGTTTAAATCCTTCTTGTGACCCCTACAAAATGCCGGTCTATTCCGGCATTTTTTCCCATTTACTTTAGTATTTCCAGGCTATTTCAAATATCATCTTTTCAAATCAATTTGTATCGGAATAGCTCATGACTGAAGCACAAAGACATCAAATATTGCTGGATATGCTGGCGCAGTTGGGCTTTGTTACCGTTGAGAACGTGATTGAGCGTCTGGGGATTTCACCAGCCACAGCACGCCGGGACATCAATAAACTCGACGAAAGCGGCAAACTCAAGAAAGTCCGCAATGGCGCAGAAGCCATCACCCAGCAACGTCCGCGCTGGACACCTATGAATCTGCATCAGGCGCAGAACCACGATGAAAAAGTTCGCATTGCCAAGGCCGCATCCCAGCTTGTAAATGCGGGTGAAAGCGTGGTGATCAACTGCGGATCAACCGCCTTCCTGCTTGGTCGTGAAATGTGCGGCAAGCCGGTGCAGATCATCACCAATTATCTGCCGCTGGCGAACTATCTGATCGACCAGGAGCATGACAGCGTGATCATCATGGGAGGGCAATACAACAAAAGCCAGTCCATCACGCTTAGTCCGCAAGGCAGCGAAAATAGCCTGTATGCCGGACACTGGATGTTTACCAGCGGTAAAGGGTTGACCGCGGACGGACTGTATAAAACCGATATGCTAACCGCGATGGCTGAGCAGAAGATGCTTAACGTAGTGGGTAAACTGGTGGTGCTGGTCGATAGCAGTAAGGTCGGTGAACGCGCGGGGATGCTGTTCAGTCGCGCCGATCAAATCGATATGCTCATTACCGGCAAAAATGCTAACCCTGAGATTCTGCAACAACTTGAAGCTCAGGGCGTAAGCATCGTGCGCGTTTAAAGGTGCTGGCGAAAAAACGTTACCGTCGCTGCCAGCGCCTCTGGCGTGATGCGGTGGCGTACGCCCGCTTCCCACAGGCAGGTTAAATTGTTATCCAGCCCTGCCTGAATCAGCGCCTGCTGTAAGCGGAAGGTTTCAACCGCGGGCACCACATCGTCCTCCTGTCCATGCCACAACAGCAACGGTCTGTCGGCCAGGCGTTGTAGCTGATGCGTAACGTCCCATTCGGCGAGCGGTGCGATAACGGCATCGAACTCCGTCTGCTGCTCTGGCGTCTGGACTCGTAAAGGGGGAAAAAGCGTCTGTGCAAGACGGGTAAAATAGCCCGAACCCATCAGGCTGGCTACACATTTAACCTCGGGATGGCGGGCCATAATGCCCAACGCCGTCATGCCTCCCATCGACGCCCCCGCAACAGCAAGTCTTTCATCTGATAGCCAATTTTCCGCCACCAGCGCCGCACGTAACGTCGTAAACTCCTGCATGCTTTGCTGCAATATATGCCAGAAGCGGAACATTCGCTCCTGAGCATCACCGTTGAAGCGGGCACCATGGTCGGGCGCATCTGGCATGACAACCCGGAATCCGGCCTGAACCAGAGCAACGGCAAAATAGCTATAAACCAGACTTGAAGATGTAAACCCGTGATAGAAAATAATGCAAGGGAGTGAACACTCGCGTTTACCAGCCGGAACGGCGTGCAGGACAGGGATACCAGCCAACTGTCGTGTTTCAATTTCAATCATTTGTCGCCTCTTTTTTTCTGGTATGCCATGCAGCAATACTTAACGCAAGCGAATGTGTTCGGCAATGATTCATAATGTTGAGAACTGGGTTACGCTTTCGCAACATTTTCATTCGAAAATCGCGTGAGAGATAACACTTCGGGAACATTCCCCTAAAGGGAAATTGATAAGGCACTACACTATGGCTATCAGGAAACGAGATAGAGTTATGCGTCGGTTTGCCTCTTTATTGCTGGTGATGCTTTTAAGCGCCTGTAGCGTGCTACAGGGAACGCCGCAACCCGCACCGCCCGTTGCCGACCACCCGCAGGAGATCCGCCGTGACCAGAGTAATGGGTTACAGCGAATAGGAACGGTCAGCGCGCTGGTAAGAGGCTCTCCGGATGATGCGCTGGCAGAGATCCGTGACAAAGCCGTCGCGGCTAAAGCTGATTACTACGTGGTTTTATTAGTGGATGAAACCATCGTGACAGGCCAATGGTATTCACAGGCTATTTTGTATCGTAAATAACATTGGGTTGGAATTTAGTCAGCTTTACATTGCTTTGCGCCGCTATGCGTTTACCTGTGCACAATAAACCAACAGCAGGAAGCTTGAGGTTTATTATCGCGATGGAATGCCCTGCCGTGTGTAGGGGTACGAATAATGGAGCTGACGATGAAACAATCACTTGCCTTATCCTCACTGCTGCTTTCTGCCGGACTGGTAGGTACTACGGCGCAGTCTGCCGAGTTCGCCAGTGCTGACTGCGTTACAGGCCTGAACGAAATTGGCCTGATATCTGTCAGTAACATTGCAGGGAATCCGCAGGATGTAGAACGAGTTGTCGCGTTAAAAGCGGATGAACAGGGTGCCTCATGGTATCGGATCATTCAGATGTACGAAGACCAGCAGCCCGACAACTGGCGCGTACAGGCCATACTCTATGCTTAACAGATTGCCGGATGGCGTAAACTTATCCGGCCTACATTGAATGTAGGCATGATAAGGCGCGCCAGCGTCGCCATCAGGCATATTATTACCGTAATCCCCCCGTTGCCCGCAGGAGCAAGTCGTTCAGCACCTGCTCGGACAATCGTAGTCCACCACGCGTATCGAGCATCATTTGACACCAGGCCTGCGCCACTGGCGGAGAGGCATAGCGCAACATCTGCGCCCCGCAACCGAGCAGGAAAAGCTGCTGTGTAATCTCCCGTCCCAACTCCTCGCTGGGTTTACGTAAACGCTGCTGTAGTTGACGTACCATTCGATCGTAATGTCGGTCTTGCCCTTTTACCTCAGCAAAGGCTTCGCTGAGCATATCGTATATGCCGGGTTGTTTTGTCAGCACCCGCAATACATCGAGGCACATAATGTTGCCAGAGCCCTCCCAGATACTGTTTACCGGCATCTCACGATACAGGCGCGGCAACTCACTCTCCTCGCAGTAGCCAATCCCGCCGAGCACTTCCATCGCCTCTGCAACAAACGGCATACCGGCCTTGCAAACAGAGAATTTCGCTGCTGGTGTGAACAGTCTGGCCCACAGAGATTCTTTGGCATCAGCGCGACGGTCCCAGGCCCGCGCCAGTCGGAACAGTAACGCCGTCTGACCTTCCAGTTGGAGCGCCATCCGACCTAATACCTGGCGCATCATCGGTTGTTCGATCAATGGTTTGCCAAAAACCTGTCGCTGGTGCGCATGGTAAATCGCGACAGAAAAAGCACGTCGCATCATGCCATGACTACCGAGCGCACAGTCAAAACGCGTCATCCCACCCATTTTCAGGATATGACGTATACCTTCCCCTTCTTCACCCAATAGCCAGCCAATCGCATCGTGGAATTCAACCTCGCAGCTGGCGTTGGAGCGATTGCCTAACTTATCTTTCAGCCGCTCCAGACGGATAGCATTACGCTGCCCGTCGGGTAAAAATCGCGGTACAAAAAAGCAGGATAAGCCTCCCTTTGCCTGGGCCAGTACCAAATGGGCATCGCTTTGCGGCACGGAGAAAAACCACTTATGTCCCACCAGCCGATACGAGCCGTCTGTAAGACGTTCTGCCTGAGTGGTATTGCTCAGCACATCTGACCCCCCCTGCTTCTCGGTCATTCCCATGCCGATCAATAACCCACGCTTTTGCCCTCCTGGCAGTAAATGCGAGTCATAACGGTCGCTTAGCAGCGGCGTAAACCAGTCGTGAAAGGGGGCAGGTAACATCTGAAGTAACAACGGCGTGGCGGCAAAAGTCATGGTAACCGGACACAACGTGCCCGCTTCCACCTGCGCATGCAGGATGAAACGGGCTGCCCGGGCGACAAATGTTCCCTGCCTCGCGTCTTCTTCCCAGGCCAGATTATGTACGCGATTGGCGCACAATCCCTGCATCAGCAAATGCCAGGCAGGATGAAAACGCACATCATCCAGCCGCTGACCCTGCGAGTCGTAGCGCAACAACTCGGGTGGAAAAGCATTGGCCAGACGGCCAAGCTCGAGCGACTCGGCAGTCCCTAGCTGCTGACCAATACTGGCGAGAAGATCGCTATCCCAGCCAGCGCCTTCACGGATAACCGCTTCACACAGCGCGCCATCGGACAGATATAAGTTGCTGTTATTGAGCGGTACAGGTTGGTTAAAAACGGTATGCGTTTGCCAGTGCATTGTGTCTCCCTCCGTCAATGGCCGTCACCTTAAGTATGGTCAGGCAGAAGGCAGCACGCATGGGACAACGGTCACAAAAAAGCCATCCCGAAGGATGGCTTGAGATAAGAGAGAAATGAGGGAGATAGTTTAGCCGCGCTGGCGTACAGCCTCAAACAGGCAGATGCCCGTCGCAACTGAAACGTTCAGCGACGAAACGCTCCCAGCCATCGGGATGCTGATCAGTTCGTCACAGTGTTCGCGGGTCAAACGACGCATACCTTCACCCTCTGCGCCCATCACCAGCGCCAGACGTCCGGTCATTTTGCTCTGATAGAGAGTATGGTCAGCTTCACCTGCGGTTCCGACGATCCAGATATTCTCTTCCTGCAGCATACGCATAGTGCGCGCCAGGTTGGTCACACGGATCAGCGGTACGCTTTCTGCCGCGCCGCAAGCCACTTTTTTCGCCGTTGCATTCAACTGCGCAGAACGATCCTTCGGTACGATAACAGCATGGACGCCAGCAGCATCGGCGCTACGCAGGCATGCCCCCAGGTTATGCGGATCGGTAACACCATCGAGGATCAAAAAGAACGGCTGATCGAGCGTAGCAATCAGATCCGGCAGATCGTTTTCCTGATACTGACGACCCGGCTTCACGCGAGCAATAATTCCCTGATGTACCGCACCCTCGCTTTTCTCATCCAGGAACTGGCGGTTAGCCAGCTGAATGACAACACCCTGTGCTTCCAGTGCGTGGATCAGCGGCAGCAGGCGTTTATCTTCACGACCTTTGAGAATAAAGACGTCCTGGAAGCGCTCAGGCGCACGTTCCAGCAGAGCCTGCACCGCATGGATGCCGTAAATCATTTCACTCATGAATGTACTCGTTAATAGTTTATGCGTAACGCGGGCAACGCGAGGTTGCCCGACTTACTGTTTATGGCTGTTATTGCGCGACTTTCTTTTTCGTCGCGCGTTTAGCTTTGGTGGCGGCAGCGATTTTAAGCGTTTTTGCCGATGGCTTTTTCGCTTTTTTATCGCCTTTCTTCTCAGCCGTTTTTTTATCCGCCTGAGGTTTGGCTCTGCCTTTCTTCTCGCCGCGGAAAGCGCTATCCGGCTCGAAATTTACTTTTTTGCCCATCTGACGACGCTTACCGGTATTTTTACCCGCATCGCCTTTTTTCGCTTTTTCACGCGCGGTTTTACCTTCATTGCGCGGTGCACGTTCGCTGGAGATCAAACTGAAGTCGATTTTACGCTCGTCCATGTTGACCGCTTCCACGCGAACTTCCACGCGATCGCCCAGGCGATACATTTGACCGCTGGATTCTCCCGTCAGACGCTGCCCAACCTGGTCAAAACGATAGTAGTCGTTATCCAGGGAGGAGACATGCACCAGACCGTCGATAAACAGCTCATCAAGACGGACGAAGAAACCAAACCCGGTCACGCTGGCGATCACGCCTTTGAAGACATTACCTACCTGATCCAGCATGAAGTCGCACTTCAGCCAGTCAGAGACGTCGCGTGTGGCTTCGTCAGCACGGCGCTCGGCCATCGAACAGTGTTGACCCAGTTGCAGCATCTCTTCCATCGAATAATGGTAGCCACCCGTTTCCGTGGTGTTGCCTTTATGGCCCTGCTCCTGCGCCAGCAGATACTTAATCGCCCGGTGCAAGGAGAGATCCGGGTAACGACGGATCGGCGAGGTGAAGTGTGCATAAGATTGCAACGCAAGGCCAAAGTGACCGCGGTTTTCCGGATCGTAAATCGCCTGCTTCATTGAACGCAGCAGCATAGTTTGCAGCATTTCTGCGTCAGGACGGTCAGCAATCGACTCCAGCAGTTCGGCGTAATCACGCGGCTCGGGTTTATTACCGCCGGGCAGCTCCAGCCCCAGCTCCGCCAACACCGAACGGAACGAATTAATCGCTTCGGTCGTCGGCTTATCGTGAATGCGGAACAGTGCCGGCTCTTTGGCTTTCTCAACGAATCGCGCCGCTGAGATGTTCGCCATGATCATGCACTCTTCAATCAGTTTGTGCGCGTCATTACGCTGCGTCTGCTCAATACGCTCAATACGGCGTTCAGCATTGAAGATAAACTTCGCTTCTTCACTTTCAAACGAGATACCGCCACGCTCTTCACGCGCTTTATCCAGCACTTTGTAGAGGTTATGCAGCTCTTCAATGTGTTTAACCAACGGCGCGTACTGCTCACGCAGTTCCTGATCGCCCTGCAGCATGTGCCAGACCTTGGTGTAGGTCAGACGCGCATGGGAGCTCATAACCGCTTCGTAGAATTTAAAGCCTGTTAAGCGGCCTTTCGACGAAATGGTCATTTCACAGACCATACACAGCCTGTCCACCTGCGGGTTGAGCGAACACAATCCGTTAGACAGCACTTCCGGTAGCATCGGAACAACCTGCGATGGGAAGTAGACGGATGTGCCACGGCTGCGCGCTTCCTGGTCCAGCGGAGTCGGCGGGCGAACGTAATAGCTTACGTCAGCAATCGCCACCCATAAACGCCAGCCGCCGCCGCGTTTCTTCTCGCAGTAAACCGCATCGTCGAAGTCACGCGCATCTTCGCCATCGATAGTGACCAGCGGCAGGGAGCGCAGATCGACACGTCCGGCTTTCGCTTCCTCCGGCACTTCTTCTTTCAGGCCAGCGATCTGTTTTTCGACCGCCTGAGGCCAGATATACGGGATTTCATGAGTACGCAGCGCCATATCAACGGCCATGCTGGTTCCCATGTTGTCGCCCAGGACTTCAACAATTTTACCCACCGCTTTAGTGCGACGCGTCGGACGCTGGGTCAGCTCAACCACGACCACGAAACCCATACGAGCACCCATCACCTCTTCCGGCGGGATCAGGATATCAAAGCTCAGGCGGCTGTCGTCAGGGACGACAAACCCAACGCCAGCGTCGGTGAAGTAGCGACCGACAATCTGGCTGGTTTTCGGTACCAGTACGCGCACAATACGCGCTTCGCGACGACCTTTACGGTCCGCTCCCAGCGGCTGTGCCAACACCTGATCGCCATGAATACAGGTTTTCATCTGCTCGCTGGACAGGTACAGGTCATCTTTGCGGCCTTCAACGCGCAGAAAGCCGTAGCCATCACGGTGGCCAATAACGGTACCTTTCAGCAGGTCAAGACGCTCCGGCAGCGCATAGCACTGACGACGAGTGAAGACCAGTTGCCCGTCACGCTCCATGGCGCGCAGGCGGCGACGCAGCGCTTCTTGCTGCTCTTCACCTTCAATGTTGAGTTCAGCGGCCAGCTCATCGCGGTTGGCCGGTTTTTCACGTTTAGTTAAATGTTCGAGGATAAATTCCCGGCTCGGGATAGGATTCGCGTATTTTTCTGCTTCGCGTTCCTGGAAAGGATCTTGTGACATCGAGGTTCCTCCATTGTCAGCTCTGATGAAGATTTTCGTCACTCCACCAGCAATAATTTATAAAGCGGTTGATTCTCTTCAACCAAATCAGCAAGTGTGTAGTTGTCCAGTTCCGTGAGAAAACTTTGCACTGCCTTAGAAAGCGCCTGTTTAAGTCGACAGGCTGGGGTAATGTGGCAAAACTCGCTGCTACAATTGACCAACGATAGTGGTTCCAGCTCGCGAACCACATCACCAATACCAATATCCTTAGCTGGTTTACCCAGGCGGATACCGCCATTTTTTCCTCGAATAGCAGTAACGAAGCCCGCACGGCTAAGTTGATTGATTATTTTGACCATATGATTACGGGACACGCCGTAGACTTCTGTCACCTCAGAAATACTGGTCATACGTCCTTCGGGAAGTGACGCCATGTAGATTAGCGCACGTAATCCGTAATCGGTGAAACTTGTTAACTGCACATCAACCTCAGGAAAAGGGATAAAACGGATAAACCTGGTGGTATTAATTACATTGATGATAAACCAGCCACCAGCCAGGTCGCTAATTTATTTCAGTTCAGGAAGGAAAAAAGCGAGGAACTTACGTGATTTTAAGCCGGATTATGATGCAAAGCGCCTCATCCGGCCTAAGATAGTGCAAGCGCAGCGCCATTCGACGCCACGCTATAACCAGAATTATGCGTCGAACGGGTCGCGCAGGATCATGGTTTCAGTACGGTCTGGGCCAGTTGAGATAATATCAATCGGCACACCGGTCAGTTCTTCAATACGTTTGATGTAGTTCAGTGCTGCCTGCGGCAGACCGCTACGTTCCTTCACCCCGAAGGTGGATTCAGACCAGCCCGGCATGGTTTCGTAGATCGGCTCGATACCTTTCCAGTCGTCTGCAGCCAGCGGGGTAGTCGTTACTTCACGGCCATCCGGCATACGATAAGCGACACAGATTTTCACCTCTTTCAAACCGTCCAGTACGTCCAGTTTGGTCAGGCAGAAGCCAGACAGGGAGTTAATCTGTACTGCACGGCGTACCGCAACGGAGTCCAGCCAACCGGTGCGACGACGACGACCGGTGGTCGCGCCATACTCGTTACCTTGTTTGCACAGGAACTCGCCAACGTCATCAAACAGCTCGGTCGGGAACGGACCCGCGCCTACACGTGTTGAGTAAGCTTTGATAATACCCAGAACGTAATCCACATAACGTGGACCCAGGCCGGAGCCGGTAGCCACGCCACCTGCGGTGGTGTTGGAAGACGTTACGTACGGATAGGTACCGTGGTCGATATCCAGCAGGGTACCCTGTGCGCCTTCGAACATGACGAAATCGCCACGCTTACGCGCCTGGTCCAGCAGATCGGAAACATCAACAACCATAGAGGTCAGGATGTCGGCAATCGCCATCACATCATCCAGCACTTTCTGGTAGTCAACTGCTTCAACTTTATAGAAATTCACCAGCTGGAAGTTGTGATATTCCATCACTTCTTTCAGTTTTTCAGCGAAGGTTGCTTTATCAAACAGATCGCCAACGCGCAGACCGCGACGAGCTACTTTGTCTTCATAAGCCGGACCGATGCCACGACCGGTAGTACCGATCGCTTTCTCGCCACGCGCTTTCTCACGAGCATTATCCAACGCAACGTGATAATCAAGGATCAGCGGACAAGCTTCAGACAACAGCAGGCGCTCGCGAACCGGGATGCCACGATCTTCCAGTCCTTTCATTTCTTTCATCAGCGCGGACGGAGACAGTACAACACCGTTACCGATGATGCTGATGACATTCTCGCGAAGAATACCTGATGGAATAAGATGGAGGACGGTTTTTTCACCGTTGATTACGAGAGTATGGCCTGCGTTGTGACCACCCTGGTAGCGCACAACATATTTAGCCCGTTCAGTCAGAAGATCGACGATCTTCCCTTTACCTTCGTCACCCCATTGGGTGCCCAGTACGACGACGTTGTTACCCATTTTTCAAAATCACCGTTTGCTTAAAAATGGATTCTACCACCGCTTTTTCAGATATACAGCACTTTTTGCATGCGAAAATCCGCAAAATAGGCTACTTATTGATCAGCCAATCGTTTTCCTCAACATGTAGTAGACCACAACGCCCGCAACCACAAGACCTCCACCAAAACGACGCAAAGTATTTTCGGGAAGTTGCACCATTGCGGAAATCATTTTCTTCCACGCGCGGGGATAAAGCATAGGGCCCAGGCCTTCCAGCACCAAAACCAGCGCGAGCGCCAGCAAAATTGTTGAATTCATCCATCGTCCTTTTATAAAAAGAAAACCACCGCATCCCTGGGGATGCCGGTGGTTTTGCTGGTTTAAAACCGCTGGAACTTTATTAGCGTGTCGTAGTGCTCGGAGTCTTCATGTAGCGGAAGAAATCGCTATCCGGGCTCATGACCATCACGTCCTGGTTGCCTTCGAAGCTCTTCTCGTAAGCACGCAGGCTACGGATGAAGGCGTAGAAGTCAGGATCCTGGCTGAACGCATCGGCAAACAGTTTAGCGGCTTCTGCATCGCCTTCACCGCGCATGATGCGGCCTTGACGCTCAGATTCTGCCAGCGTTTTAGTCACTTCATAATCCGCCGTGGCACGCAGTTTTTCCGCTTCTTCCTGACCTTGTGAACGATGGCGACGCGCTACCGCTTCACGCTCAGCGCGCATACGGTTGTAGATAGCCTCAGACACTTCAGCAGGCAGGTTGATTTGCTTGATACGCACGTCAACCACTTCGATGCCCAATGCCGCCATACTATTCGGGTTGATGACCGGTACTTTACCGTTTGTTTCAGCCTGAACACGCTCAGCCGCTTCGGCAATCGCGCTATCTGCCGCCGGTGTCGCGACTTCATCTTCCGTGCCAGCAGAACCGGAGTTCAGCGCATCACGAACTTCCAGCGTCAGACGACCGCGGGAATCGGTAACGATGTCTTTCACGTCCAGACGACCAATTTCAGAACGCAGACGGTCAGAGAACTTACGTTTCAGCAGGACTTCTGCCTGAGAAACATCGCCACCGCCCGTTGCCAGGTAGTAACGGCTAAAGTCACTGATGCGCCACTTAATGTATGAGTCAACGATCAGGTCTTTCTTCTCTTTGGTAACAAAGCGATCGGCCTGGTTGTCCATGGTCTGAATACGCGCATCCAGCATCTTCACAGATTCAATAAACGGAATCTTGAAGTGCAGGCCTGGTGCAACAACCAGCGGCTTGTTTTCATCGTCACGCAGAACTTTACCAAAGCGCAGAGTAATCCCGCGCTCGCCTTCTTTGACCACAAAGACAGACATGAACAGAACTACCAGAACGATGATGATAATCGCAATAACTGACTTACGCATCGTTATTCCCCCTGACGCTGGTAGTCGTTACGCTGCGCGTTCGCGCGGCGTTGGTCCATAATATCGCCCTGACTGGTGGACGAGGTATTGCTTGCTCCAGTGCCGGACGTCGTTGCTGGCGGCAGACGCAGCAGGTTTGAACTGCTGTCACTCTTTGCTGCTGGCGCACTACCGCCTTTCAGCATTTGATCCAGCGGCAGAACCATCAGATTGCTGCCCTTATCGTTAACCAGGACTTTGCGGGTATTGCTCAGCACTTTTTCCATGGTTTCGATATACAGACGCTCGCGAGTAATTTGCGGTGCGGCTTTATATTCCGGCAGAATTTTTGCGAAACGAGCCACTTCACCCTGTGCTTCCAGGATGGTTCGCGTTTTGTAAGCACGCGCTTCTTCCAGGATACGCTGCGCTTGACCGTTAGCACGTGGCTGAACTTCGTTGGTGTACGCTTCTGCTTCACGGATGTACTGCTGCTCGTTTTCACGTGCTGCAATGGCATCGTCAAACGCGGCTTTTACTTCTTCCGGCGGACGTGCTGCCTGGAAGTTGACGTCCAGCAGGGTGATACCCATGTTGTACGGACGGATCGTTTCTTCCAGTTCACGCTGGGTATCGCTACGAATAACGGTACGCCCTTCGGTCAGGATACGGTCCATGGTGTATTTACCGATAACCCCACGCAGGGCGCTGTCGGTTGCCTGACGCAGACTGTCATCCGCGCTGGTTACGCTAAACAGGTAACGCTGCGGATCGGTCACGCGGTACTGCACGTTCATTTCAACGCGTACGACGTTTTCGTCAGAGGTCAGCATCACGCCGGATGCGGCAAGTTCACGCACGGCTTCCACGTTGACCGGGGTCACTTCGTCGACAAAGGTCGGTTTCCAGTTCAGACCCGGTTCAACCAAATGGCTGAATTTACCGAAGCGTGTCACCACGCCGCGTTCCGCTTCTTTAATGGTGTAGAAACCGCTGGCCGCCCAGATAATGACGATAGCTGCCGCTGCGATAGTAAAGACTCGACCACCCAATTGCGGACGCGGGCCTTGCGATGAGCTACCGCCGCCAGAACCAGCACCTTTACCGCCACCCAGACCACCGAGCTTTTTACTCAGTTTGCGGAAGATATCATCCAGATCGGGAGGTCCCTGATCGCGACCACCTTTGTTTCCATTTCCCTCAGGGTTGCCGCCAGGTTTGCTGCTTCCCCACGGGTCGCGGTCTTGTCCGTTATTACCGGGCTGATTCCACGCCATTTTTGTGCTCCATATTTGTTATGCGATGCTATACCTGCGTATTTTGCGCTGCCGATGCGTTGGCTACGCCCTTTAATCTCAGTCACATAGTTGACTATGCTCCTGAAGATTTCAGGACTTGCCACCTTCATGCTGCACAAAACCCACAAGGTATAGAGGCGAAAAAATCTTCAGGCCATATCCGTCAGGTCAGACAATATAGTCTTCCAGTGCCGGTTCTTGTTTACAGAGGCGACGCCAGTCTACGATCGGCATACGAACCTGCAGACCTACGCTGCCGTCCTCCTCCATCCACTCTCTTTCTATTGCCTGAAGTTGGTAAAACCGGCTTCTCAGACGTCCTTCCTGCGGCGGCAAACGCAACGTATGCTGCGCCACCTCACCGGAAAGTCGCTCAGTCAAAGCCTGAAAAAGCTGTGGTATACCTATTCCCGTTTGCGCTGAAACCCAAACGCGAATGGGTTTATTCTCTTCATCTCTGTCGATACGTGGTTCAAAATCATCCAGCATATCGATTTTATTCATCACCAGCAGAGTCGGGATCTCATGCGCATCGATCTCTTCGAGCACCGTGTCGACGGCCTCGATGTTTTCCTGCACACGAAAATCTGCAGCATCAATAACATGCAGCAGCAATGTCGCCTGACGCGTTTCCTGCAGGGTGGCTTTAAACGCCGCCACCAGGTCGTGCGGCAAATGACGGATAAACCCTACGGTATCCGCCAGCACGGTTTCACCGACGTCCGCTACGTCTATACGGCGCAGCGTTGGGTCCAGGGTTGCAAACAGCTGATCCGCTGCGTAAACCCGGGCTTCGGTGATCTGGTTGAACAGGGTGGATTTTCCGGCGTTGGTATATCCCACCAGTGATACGGTTGGGACATCCGCTTTCTTGCGCGACTGTCGCCCCTGCTCACGTTGCTTTTCAACTTTTTCCAGGCGCGACTGTATTTGCAAAATGCGATTACGCAGCAAACGACGGTCGGTTTCGAGCTGGGTTTCACCCGGACCGCGCAAACCAATCCCGCCCTTTTGCCTTTCAAGGTGGGTCCAGCCACGGACCAGACGAGTAGCCATATGGCGCAACTGCGCCAGCTCAACCTGCAACTTCCCCTCATGGGTGCGCGCACGCTGGGCAAAAATATCTAAAATAAGACCTGTCCTGTCGATAACAAGACACTGGCACAACTGTTCCAGGTTACGTTCCTGGGCGGGGCTTAGAGCATGATCAAAAATCACCACCGCAGCGCCAGTCGCTTTTACGGCTTCCGCAATTTCGATTGCCTTACCTTCACCAACAAAATACTTCGGGTGCGGTGCTTTACGGCTCCCGGTAATCACCTGCATTGCTTCGACACCGGCGGAAGAAACCAGAGATTCAAACTCCTGGAGGTCTTCCATATCTTTGTCTTGCGAAAAATAGATGTGTACCAGTACCGCCTGCTCACCGGCATCATAACGGTCAAACAAGCGTCAACCCCTTAATATATATCAACGGGGAACGCAGGATCGCTGGCTCCCCGTGTGTAAAACAGCTAACAACCTTATTCGGTTTCTTCGCTGTCCTGTTGCGCAGATGAACCTTGCGCGTTGCTACCGTGATGGTAGTTGCTGCCAGTGCCGCCGGTGGCATTATTGCTGTGATGAGAAACCGGGCGAGACGGGACAACAGTAGAAATCGCGTGCTTATAAACCATCTGGCTGACCGTGTTTTTCAACAGGATCACGAACTGATCAAAAGACTCGATTTGACCTTGCAGCTTAATACCATTCACCAAATAAATAGAAACTGGAACACGTTCCCGACGCAGTGCGTTCAGGAACGGATCTTGTAAAGATTGCCCCTTAGCCATTCTCTCTTTTCCTTATATGCTTATTTGTACTTTGAACCTTTCGATTCTGAAAAATTGCGCACGATACGTTTCAATTGTACACATTCAGTTCGCGATAGCACCAACAACCTGTAATACTTCGTTTCGCGCCTGGTCAGGCTTTTCACTGTCAAGCCAGTGCACCCCTTCCCAACCACGCAACCAGGTTACCTGTCGCTTCGCCAACTGCCTCGTGGCGCAAACACCTCTATAAACCATTTCATCGTATGAAATTTCGCCTTCAATGTATGACCACATCTGGCGATACCCTACACAACGAATGGAAGGCAAATCCGTATGCAAATCTCCACGGGCAAATAGCGCCCGGACTTCTGCTTCAAAACCTGAAGCCAACATCTGATGAAAACGCTGCTCAATTCGCTGATGGAGCAGTTCACGGCTCGCCGGGGCGATAGCAAACTGATGCACCTGATACGGCAAAGCATCTCCTGACGTTTGCGTCAGCTCCGTTAAAGTTTTACCCGAAATGAAAAAAACTTCCAGTGCCCGGGAAAGTCTTTGCGGATCATTTGGATGAATACGCGCCGCAGCCACCGGATCTATTTCCTGAAGCTGTCGGTGTAACGCGTCCCACCCATGCTCTGCCGCCTGCTGCTCAATTCTGGCCCTGACTTCCGGGTCCGCCGACGGTAACGGCGACAGCCCTTCAAGCAAGGCTTTGAAATATAACATTGTGCCGCCCACCAGCAGCGGAATACGCCCCGCGGCGGTGATATCGGCCATCTCGGCTAACGCATCGCGGCGAAAATCCGCAGCAGAGTACGCCTGGGACGGATCGCGAATATCCAGCAACCGGTGCGGCGCGGCCTGTAATTCATCTGCATCAGGCTTGGCTGTACCGATATCCATCCCCTTGTAAATAAGGGCGGAATCAACGCTTATCAACTCTACAGGCAAAACTTTACGCAATTCAATTGCCAGTGCCGTTTTACCGGAGGCCGTCGGCCCCATCAAAAAAATCGCCTTTGGCAGGCTCGCCTTACGGGTATCACTCATGTTTCAGGGCATTCATTACCGAATGTAAATCAACAGGTTGTAACAAACCACCCGGCGGCGCCTTCACGAGTTGTGGGCAAAGCCGCTCAACATCCGCTAACAGCGTAATCGCCTGAGCCATGCTCCACTGCGGATGCTCGCTAATCAGATTACGTGCAATCCACTGTGCAATATTGCCCGGTTCGAATTCGGACTGCTGCGCCAGGTAGCCTATCAGTTCAGGAATCAAGATTTGTAAATTTTGTTGGCGTAAGGGTAAAGGCACCGCCCGGATGGTCACATGCTGTGCATCCAGTTGAAATTCAATACCCAACTCAGCCAGTTGGCTCTGCCCTTTTTGCAGCGCCGCTTTTTCATCAGCGGTCACTTTTAGACGTAAAGGGATCAGTAACGGCTGAGCGCAAACGACGCCCTGGTCCGGCGTTAACTGCGCCTGACGTAGCCAACGTTCCGCCACCGGCAATGCCAGCAACCGAATATGACCATCGCATTCGAGTAATGCGCAGTCCGTACCGACAATGGTTAGCACCCGCCCAAAGCCCTGACCGTTGCCGGTCAGAGGTGCTGATGGCGTTTCAGAAACCGGCGTTTTACGCGGCGGAACCGGCGTCTGTAGCAGTTGCTGATAAATCTCACCCTGCTGCTTTTGATATCCAGGTTGGGCATGAGGCCAGCTGGCCCCCGTCTGACGGCCACCACTACTGCCAGCGCCAGCAGATGCTGAGTAACGCGGCGTCGCAGGTTCACGCGCCGGGGCCGGTTCGGCAAAATGGTTACGCCCGGCCGCGACGCGGTTTTCCGGGATGTGCCTTGGGGCAGGCTCATCGTCATCAGCCAACGGCAGCGGCGTTTCAAGCTGCTGTTGCAGGACGCTCAACACGCCCTGGTAAATAAAATCATGCACCAGGCGGGACTGATGAAAACGGACCTCATGTTTGGCGGGATGTACGTTAACATCCACCTGATGCGGGTCGATTTCCAGATACAGCACAAAAGCGGGCTGCTGATCGGCTCCCAGCTTATCTTCACAGGCCTGGCGGATAGCATGGTTGATCAGCCGGTCGCGCATCATCCGGCCATTCACATAGCAGTACTGGATTTCCGCCAGCGCCGTCGTTGTGTGGTTAGGATCGGCCACCCAACCGCGCAGCGTTAAATCGCCATGCTGCCATTCAATCGCCAGTGCATGTTCCAGAAACGGCGTGCCGCAAATCGCGCCCAGTCGGCGCTCTTGCTGCCCATCCGCGGCCACTGCCCTGTACTGGCGCACCACTTTGCCGTTGTGCGACAAATTAATCGTCACATCAAAACGTGCCAGCGCAATGCGGCGGATTATTTCGTCGATATGATTAAATTCAGTTTTCTCGGTGCGCATAAACTTGCGCCGCGCCGGAGTGTTGTAGAACAGATCTAACACCTCCAGCGTGGTTCCCACCGGATGCGCAGCGGGTTTAACCGTCACATCCATGTCGCGCCCTTCGGCATAGGCTTGCCAGGCTTCAGGTTGTTCTTGCGTACGCGACGTCAGGGTTAAACGAGAAACGGAGCTGATACTGGCCAGCGCTTCGCCGCGAAACCCGAGGCTCACGATGGCTTCGAGATCGTCAAGCGAGGAAATTTTACTGGTGGCATGACGCGCCAGCGCCAGCGCCAGCTCGTCTTTTTTAATCCCGCAGCCGTTGTCACGAATACGGATAAGCTTCGCGCCGCCGCGCTCAATATCAATATCAATGCGCGTCGCACCGGCATCGATACTGTTTTCCACCAGCTCCTTCACCACTGACGCAGGCCGTTCTACCACCTCGCCTGCGGCAATCTGGTTCGCCAGCTGTGGCGGTAGAACCTGAATCGGCATGGCTAATCCTTAATTTGTTAACGTGTTACCAGGCGATACCGCACTGGCGGTTTGCGCCGGTGTGCCTTGAGGCCCGGTTTGCATCGGGTGCGCCTGGAAATAGTTACGCAATCCTTTGTAAATTGCCTCGGCCAGCTGCTGCTGGTAGTCATCACTCGCCAACAGACGCTCTTCGCTGTTGTTACTGATAAAGCCAGTTTCAACCAGCACTGACGGGATATCAGGCGAACGTAATACCCCAAGGCTGGCGTGTTCCGGACGACGCTTATGCATCGAGCCAATACGTTCTAACTGGCCGATCATGCTGGTCGCTACATCATACCCAACGCGTTGCGAATGACCGAACTGCAGATCCAACACGGCCTGGCTGAGATAAGGATCGGACTGGCTGTTTGCCAGCACATCGCCCGCCCCACCCAACAGTTCCGATTGCTTTTCGTGCTGTTCCAGCCAGCCGGCCATTTCACTGTTTGCCCGACGGTTTGACAGTACCCAGACGGAAGCACCAGTGGCATCCCGGTTTGGCGCAGCATCCGCATGAATAGAGACCAGGAAGTTGGCGTTTTGTTTACGCGCAACGTCTGAACGCCCCATCACCGAGATAAAGTAATCGCCATCACGGGTGAGTACGCCTTTAAACATCGGGTCATCATTGAGCAAACTGCGCAGTTTACGCGCCACGGCAATCGTGACGTTTTTCTCACGTGTGCCACCGGGACCAATAGCGCCAGGATCCTGCCCACCGTGTCCGGCATCAATGGCGATAACTACTTTTTCGCCGTTACTGGTACTGGCGCGCGCCGCAGGTCGTGTGGAGGTATTACTGTTGGTTACCATCGTGGTGCGATCGTTTTCCGCTTTAAACGGATTACGCGCAGGCTCGGCAGGGCGCGGGGCGATAACCGGCGCTTCAACACGCTTCGCAACCACTGGAGGTGGTGGAGGCGGCGGAGGCGCATCAGCTTTGATGGTAAACACGACGGTATAATTGCCGCCGTTCTGGCGTTTTACGGCTTCGGCTTTGCCGTTCTCGGTTAAATCCACCACCAGGCGCAGAGACTGTGCATCTTTTGGCGTGCCGGAACGGATAGATTTCACCAGATTATTGCCGCTAAACAGCAGCGGTAACCCCTGAATCACACCGGTTTGTTTAATATCCAACGCGACGGTTCGTTTCCCGTCCTGCGAAACTGCGTATTCAGGATCGCCAATAAAGCTCAGCGTAATCCGCGCTTGCTGATCGCCATTGGACACCTGAAGATCGGAGAGGCTGGCGGCCCCTGCCTGCGCGCACAGCAGGACCAGTGTTGCCATCAGCCAGTTTCTGATGCGATAAATCATCCCGCCACCCTTAAGGTTAATCGGCTAAACGCGCCAGCAATAAATCACCCGATGAGGAGACTGCGCTTATGCGCGCCTCTCGACCTTGCGCCTGATATTCAATGTGTATTTCGACGTCCGGGTCTGGCAGTACACCTTTACCTTGTTGCGGCCATTCCACCAGGCAGATGGCGTCATTGGCAAAATAATCGCGGATCCCCATAAATTCCAGCTCCTCTGGGTCCGCAAGTCGGTACAGATCGAAGTGATATACCATCAAATTATCGAGCGAATAGGGTTCAACCAGCGTATAGGTGGGGCTTTTTACATTTCCTTTGTGACCTAACGCCTGCAGGAATCCCCGGCTGAAAGTGGTTTTACCCGCCCCCAGGTCGCCGTACAAATAAATTACCGTCGCGCCATCACAGGCTTTGGCTACCCGCAGTCCCAGGTCTAAAGTCGCCTGCTCATCAGGTAGTGGAATTACTCGATTCATCATGATAAACGTCAATCACATCAGGGTTAACAATACGCTGTAGCGTGGTAAAGAGATCTGTCGCCAGCATGCCGCGCGTACCAAAACGCGCCGCCAGCACATCCGCCGCCGCACCGTGTGCGACACATCCCGCACATGCCGCATCATACGGGGTAAGCTTCTGTCCGAGCAATGCGCCAATAAT
Organism: Citrobacter sp. RHBSTW-00599; assembly: GCF_013784065.1. Classification (NCBI taxonomy): domain Bacteria; kingdom Pseudomonadati; phylum Pseudomonadota; class Gammaproteobacteria; order Enterobacterales; family Enterobacteriaceae; genus Citrobacter; species Citrobacter sp. RHBSTW-00599. The sequence continues at coordinate 4,590,773 of NZ_CP056717.1, forward strand.
ACCGGAAAGCACATCACCCATTCCGCCGCTGGCCATTCCAGCATTGCCGGTATCAATAATACCCAATTCGGCCTGTTCGGCAGCAACAACCGTACCCGCGCCTTTCAGCACGACGACGCCTCCGTACCGTTTTACCAGACGTTGTGCGCAAAGTAATCGATCGTCTTCAATTTCTGCAATGGAACAGCCCAGAAGTCGCGCGGCTTCACCAGGATGCGGCGTGATCACGCGATTGTGACGTTTATCAGGGTTGATTGCCAGCAGGTTCAGCGCATCCGCATCCCAGAGCATCGGTTTGCGAAAATTCTCTACCTTTTGCAGCGCTTTTTTACCCCATTCCTGCTGACCAAGCCCTGGTCCTATTACCACAACATCCGCCCACGCCAGGCTCTCTTCCAGAGTCTGCGGCGTCAGCGCATCGACCATCAGTTCCGGTCTGGCAGTCAGAATAGGCGCAATATTTTCACTTCGGGTTAGCACTTTGACCAACCCGGCTCCTGCACGCAGCGCCGCTTCACCGGCCATGCGTATTGCGCCAGCCGTGCCGTGGTCACCACCGATGATCACCAGCCGACCGTGGGAGCCTTTGTGCGAGGTGGGTCGACGCGGCGTTAACCAGTGTACAAGCTGTTGAGCATCAAACCGTTGCAGCGGCGCGTTCTGTCCCGCCAGCCAGTCGTCCAGTCCGAGTGCGTTAACATGCAGGCGTCCGGTGACATCGCGCGCTTTACCGGTTAGCAGACCAGGCTTTAACGCAATAAAGGTCACGGTGTGCGCAGCATTGATAACCGCACCCGGCGCCGCGCCCGTCTGCGCCAGCAGGCCGGATGGAATGTCTATCGCCACGACAGGGGCAGGATGGTGATTGGCACGTTCGATCAATGCCGAGAGAGGCTCACGCGGCGCGTGTTTTAAGCCCGTGCCTGACAGCGCATCAATAATGACGTCCACGCGATCTGGCCAATTGATATCCGCAGCATGAATGACGCCACCGGCGTTAAGCCAGGCGTCGCGCGCCTGCTGTGCTTCCTCGGGGAGCACTTTATCACTCTCCTGCGCCAGCAACGTAATATCAAGCCCCTGAGCTTTGGCAAGCCTTGCCACCACGTAACCATCACCACCGTTGTTGCCATGACCACATAGCACCAGCCAGTGCTGAGCGTTTGGATATGTCTCGCGGGTGACCTGAAACGCCGCCTCTCCCGCCCGTTGCATCAGCTCGTACAACGTCAGTCCTAAACTGTCTGCCGCCTCTCGCTCCATCCGCCTGATGTCATCGGCGTGCCAAATGGAGTGTGGTATACTTGCGGGGTTTTTCTTCATTGTATGGTCCGTCATGTCAGAGCCCCTCGATCTCAATCAGTTAGCGCAAAATATTAAGCAGTGGGGGCTGGAGCTTGGCTTTCAGCAGGTCGGTATTGCCGATACCGACCTCAGCGAAGCGGAGCCCAAACTGCAGGCCTGGCTGGATAAACACTATCACGGCGAGATGGACTGGATGGCCCGTCACGGCATGATGCGCGCCCGACCTCACGAATTATTACCCGGTACGTTACGTGTCATCAGCGTACGTATGAACTATCTTCCTGCCAATGCGGCCTTTGCCAGCACGTTGAAAAACCCCACTCTGGGTTACGTCAGCCGTTACGCGCTTGGGCGCGACTACCATAAACTGCTGCGTAACCGCTTAAAAAAGCTGGGAGAGAGGATTCAACAGCACTGCGTTTCGCTGAATTTTAGACCTTTTGTCGATTCTGCGCCCATTCTTGAGCGTCCATTAGCGGAAAAAGCCGGGCTTGGCTGGACAGGTAAGCACTCACTTATCCTCAATCGCGAAGCTGGTTCATTTTTCTTTCTCGGGGAATTACTGATCGATTTGCCCCTGCCGGTCGACAACCCAGTAGAAGAAGGATGCGGGAAATGCGTCGCCTGTATGACCATCTGTCCCACCGGGGCCATCGTTGAACCCTACACGGTAGATGCGCGCCGCTGTATCTCTTATCTCACTATCGAACTGGAAGGCGCGATCCCGGAAGAATTTCGTCCCCTGTTGGGGAATCGAATTTACGGCTGCGATGATTGCCAGCTCATTTGCCCGTGGAACCGATACTCGCAGTTGACGACAGAGGATGACTTCAACCCACGCAAACAACTTCATGCTCCAGAGTTAATAGAGCTGTTTAGCTGGAGCGAAGCGTGGTTTTTAAAAGTCACGGAGGGGTCTGCTATTCGTCGTATTGGTCACCTGCGCTGGCTGCGAAATATCGCTGTTGCGCTGGGTAATGCCCCATGGGATGAAGCCGTTATTCACGCGCTGGAAAGTCGCAGAGGTGAGCACCCACTTCTCGACGAACACATAGAGTGGGCGGTTGCTCAGCAAATCGAGAAGCGAAATGCCTGCGTAGTTGAAGTGCAGTTACCGAAGAAACAACGTTTGGTCAGGGTCATTGAAAAGGGTCTGCCGCGTGACGCTTAAGTCATCCACAGCTTGTGTATAAAAATAAAAACACATTGATATTCAAGAGGGAAAAAATCGTCAAGTGATCGCATTAACAATTTGAAATGATAATTAATTCAATATTTTCAAAGAGTTAAAATGATACTATTCACCCGACTAAGTTTTTTGCAATCCAGGAATAATACCCGAACCTGTGGATAAGTCTGTTTACAAGAGTATGTCAATGACGAAACAAAACGTCCCCAACGTATTTATTCGCTGTGGATATTTTTATTGGGGTAAGAATTTGGAGCGGGAAACGAGACTCGAACTCGCGACCCCGACCTTGGCAAGGTCGTGCTCTACCAACTGAGCTATTCCCGCTTGGGTGTGTCTGTGCTTTGTAGACATAAGCACTTTCAAATTTTGGAGCGGGAAACGAGACTCGAACTCGCGACCCCGACCTTGGCAAGGTCGTGCTCTACCAACTGAGCTATTCCCGCTTGGGTGTGTCTGTGCTTTGTAGACATAAGCACTTTCAAATTTTGGAGCGGGAAACGAGACTCGAACTCGCGACCCCGACCTTGGCAAGGTCGTGCTCTACCAACTGAGCTATTCCCGCAAATTTGTACTGCTTTTGCTGCTGCCGTAACGTGTAATTCTCTGTCGTTACGGGAGGCGCATTATACGAGAAATCCGTTTAGCTGCAACCCCCTTAAAAGCGATTTTTTCGTTTTTCTGTTTAAGTGCTGAATTTATCGGCAAGTCGTCTAATTTAGCGACAATCCTACCTCAGTGCAAGCACGCAGGAACGATATTCGTAGGCCGGGTAAGCCACAGCGCCGCCCGACCATCCACAAAATCAAAGCTTAATAAAATGTTCGCGATAGTAAGCAAGCTCAGCAACAGATTCACGAATATCGTCCATCGCCTGATGCGTTCCCTGCTTGGTGAAGCCAGCAAGAATTTCCGGCTTCCAACGACGCGCCAGCTCTTTCAACGTACTGACGTCAAGATAGCGATAATGGAAATACGCCTCCAGCTCCGGCATGTATTTAAACAGGAAACGACGATCCTGACCGATGCTGTTGCCGCAGATAGGTGATTTCCCTTCTGGAACCCACTCTTTCAAAAAAGCCAGCGTAGCCAGTTCAGCTTCACGATCCCCCATGGTGCTCGCCTTCACGCGATCCACTAGCCCACTACCGGTATGCGTACGTACGTTCCAGTCATCCATTAATGCCAGCTGTTCGTCGGACTGGTGCACCGCAATTGTCGGTCCTTCAGCCAGAATATTCAGGTTGGCATCCGTCACCAGCGTGGCTATCTCAATTATGCGATCGCGCTCGGGATCCAGACCTGTCATCTCCAGATCGATCCAAATCAGGTTGTTTTCATTGGCACTCATGCTATTTTCCACCCTTCAGCGTCACATTCAGTGTGACTATATTCATCTAAAATTGCGTGTATCATAAATGTTTTGCCCATTATGGGCGACCAGGAGTCAGTCCGATTGAGTAAGAATAAACTCTCCAAAGGCCAACAGCGCCGTGTGAACGCCAATCACCAGCGTCGTCTGAAAACGTCCACGGAGAAGCCAGACTACGACGACAACCTGTTTGGCGAAACCGCTGAAGGCATCGTTATCAGCCGTTTTGGTATGCATGCCGACGTGGAATCTGCTGACGGTGAGATTCACCGCTGCAACATCCGCCGTACAATTCGCTCGCTGGTCACCGGCGATCGCGTTGTCTGGCGCCCGGGAAAAGCAGCAGCAGAAGGCGTGAATGTCAAAGGCATCGTTGAGGCGGTACACGAGCGTACCTCGGTACTGACACGTCCCGACTTTTACGACGGGGTGAAACCCATTGCCGCCAACATCAACCAGATCGTTATTGTCTCAGCCATCTTACCCGAGCTGTCACTCAATATTATCGACCGGTATCTGGTAGCCTGTGAAACGCTACACGTTGAACCAATTATCGTATTGAATAAGATCGATCTGCTGGATGATGAAGGCATGGCCTTTGTTAACGAACAGATGGATATTTATCGCCACATTGGCTATCGCGTGTTGATGGTATCAAGCCGTACTAAAGACGGCCTGAAACCGCTTGAAGAAGCATTAACCGATCGCATCAGCATTTTTGCCGGTCAGTCGGGCGTTGGTAAATCTAGCCTGCTCAATAATCTTCTCGGTCTGCAGGAAGAGATCCTGACCAACGATGTCTCCGACAACTCTGGCCTTGGACAGCACACTACCACTGCCTCTCGCCTGTATCATTTCCCGCACGGTGGTGACGTTATCGACTCCCCTGGCGTACGTGAGTTCGGGTTGTGGCATCTGGAGCCGGAACAAATCGCACATGGTTTTGTCGAATTCCATGACTACCTGGGCCACTGCAAATACCGCGACTGCAAGCATGATACCGATCCAGGCTGCGCTATCCGTGAGGCCGTAGAAAAAGGGGCAATAGCCGAAACTCGGTTTGAAAATTATCACCGCATCCTGGAAAGCATGGCGCAGGTAAAAACACGTAAAAACTTTTCTGATACAGACAACTGACAACTAAGCTAAGCATCGCTAGAATCGTCCCCCTTTTTTCAGGATCCGGCCCGTATGCCGGATCGGGAACAAATTATGGCCTGGAGGCTACCTTGTTAAACTCATTTAAGCTTTCGCTACAATACATTCTGCCGAAACTATGGCTCACTCGCCTGGCGGGTTGGGGGGCGAGCAAACGAGCAGGATGGCTGACTAAACTGGTTATCGATCTGTTCGTGAAATATTACAAGGTCGATATGAAAGAGGCGCAAAAGCCGGACACCGCCAGCTATCGCACCTTTAACGACTTTTTTGTTCGCCCACTGCGCGACGACGTTCGCCCGATTAACACCGATCCAAACGTACTGGTCATGCCTGCTGACGGCGTGATTAACCAGTTAGGAAGCATCGAAGAAGACAAACTGCTGCAGGCCAAAGGGCACAGCTATACCCTTGAAGCACTGCTGGCCGGCAACTACCAGATGGCGGACAAATTCCGCAACGGTACGTTTGTGACCACTTACTTATCTCCACGCGATTACCACCGTGTACATATGCCGTGTAACGGTATCCTGCGTGAAATGATGTACGTGCCAGGCGATCTCTTCTCTGTAAATATCCTGACTGCGCAAAACGTTCCAAACCTGTTTGCACGCAACGAACGCGTAATCTGTCTGTTTGATACCGAATTTGGCCCGATGGTGCAGATTCTGGTCGGCGCGACCATCGTCGGCAGTATTGAAACCGCATGGGCTGGCACCATTACCCCACCGCGTGAAGGCGTCATCAAACGCTGGACCTGGCCGGAAGGCGAAAGCGAAGGGTCGGTGGCGCTGCTGAAAGGTCAGGAAATGGGCCGCTTTAAGCTCGGTTCCACCGTTATCAACCTGTTCGCGCCTGGTAAAGTTAACCTGGTTGAGCAGTTACAGGACCTTTCTGTGACCAAAATCGGCCAGCCAATGGCCATCTCGACCGAGACATTCGTGACGCCAGAGGCAGAACCTGCCCCGCTTGCGAAAGAAGAGATCGAAGCAGAACACGACGCCAGCCCGCTGGTTGACGACAAAAAAGACGAAAGTTAAACATAGGAATCGCTGCTGTGCGCCTGATTATCACTTTTCTGATGGCCTGGTGCCTCAGCCTGGGGGCGTACGCTGCGACGGCCCCCGATGCCAAACAACTCACCCAGGAACTGGAGCAGGCAAAAGCGGCGAAACCTGCTCAGCCAGAAACTGTCGAGGCGCTCCAGTCCGCGCTGAATGCCCTCGAGGAGCGTAAAGGTTCTCTCGAGCGTGCCCAGCAATATCAGCAGGTTATTGATAACTTCCCCAAGCTGTCCGCAACATTACGCGCGCAGCTTAGCAACCTGCGCGATGAACCGCGCAATGTGCCAACCGGACTCACCACCGATGCGTTAAACCAGGAGATCCTCCAGGTCAGCAGCCAACTGTTGGAAAAGAGTCGTCAGGCCCAGCAGGAGCAGGATCGCGCCCGGGAAATCGCCGACTCGTTAAGCCAGCTTCCTCAACAGCAAACCGATGCCCGCCGCCAGCTAAATGAGCTTGAGCGACGTATTGGTACCGCCAACTCTAATCCCGCGCAGAATCAGGCGATGCAGGCTGAATCCGCCAAACTCAAAGCCCTGGTCGATGAACTGGAGCTGGCGCAGCTTTCCGCTAATAACCGCCAGGAGCTGGCGCGTATGCGCTCAGAGCTGGCGGAAAAACAGAGCCAGCAGCTCGATACTTACCTGCAGGCTTTGCGCAACCAGCTCAACAGTCAACGTCAGCGTGAGGCAGAGCGAGCGCTGGAAAGCACCGAACTGTTGGCGGAAAACAGCGCGGGACTGCCGGAAGGTATTGTCGACCAGTTCAAGGTTAACCGCGAACTGTCTCAGGCATTAAACCAGCAGGCGCAACGTATGGACCTGGTCGCCTCGCAACAGCGTCAAGCCGCCAGCCAAACGCTACAGGTGCGCCAGGCATTGAATACGCTGCGAGAGCAGTCTCAGTGGCTTGGGGTCTCAAATATGCTGGGAGAAGCGCTGCGCGCGCAGGTATCCCGTTTACCGGAAATGCCCAAGCCTCAGCAGTTGGATACCGAAATGGCGCAGCTTCGCGTGCACCGTATGCGCTATGAGGATCTCCTCAACAAACAGCCGCAGTTGCGTCAGATTCATCAGGCCGATGGACAACCGCTGACCGCTGAACAGAGCAGCATTCTCAACGCCCAGTTACGCACCCAGCGTGAGCTGCTGAACTCTTTGTTACAGGGCGGCGATACGCTGATCCTTGAGCTGACCAAGCTCAAAGTCTCTAACAGCCAACTGGAAGATGCGCTAAAAGAGGTCAACGAAGCAACGCACCGCTATCTGTTCTGGACCTCGGACGTTAGCCCCATCTCCCTCTCCTGGCCTGTCGACATCGTCCAGGATCTGCGGCGTCTGATCTCATTAGATACGTTTAATCAGTTGGGCAAAGCCAGCATCATGATGCTGACCAGCAAAGAAACGCTGCTGCCGCTTTTCGCGGCATTGGTGCTGGTTGGCTTTAGCCTCTCTTCGCGCAAACACTTCACCCGTTTTCTGGAGCGTTCATCTGCGCGGGTCGGGAAAGTCACCCAGGACCACTTCTGGCTGACGATACGCACGGTGTTCTGGTCGATACTCGTCGCTTCTCCGTTGCCGGTGCTGTGGGCAACGCTCGGTTACGGATTGCAGGAAGCCTGGCCTTATCCATTAGCTGTCGCTATCGGCGATGGCGTTACCGCCACGGTGCCCATGCTGTGGGCAGTAATGATTTGCGCCACCTTTGCGCGCCCAAACGGTCTGTTCATTGCCCACTTTGGCTGGCCGCGTAACCGCGTCGCGAAAGCCATGCACTATTACCTGATGAGTATCGGGCTGATTGTGCCGCTGATCATGGCGGTGATTATGTTTGATAATCTCAATGACCGGGAATTCTCCGCCTCACTGGGGCGTCTGTGCTTTATTCTGATTTGCGGTGCGCTGGCGGTCGTGACCCTGAGCCTGAAACGCGCCGGGATACCGCTGTACCTCGATAAAGAAGGCAACAGCGATAACATGGTCAACAGCATGCTGTGGAATATGCTGATGGGCGCACCGCTGATTGCCATTCTCGCTGCGGCAGTGGGCTATCTCGCCACGTCGCAAGCTTTACTGGCGCGTCTGGAAACGTCCGTAGCTATCTGGTTCTTGTTACTGGTGGTGTATCACGTTATCCGCCGCTGGATGCTGATCCAGCGCCGCCGGCTGGCGTTTGACCGCGCCAAGCATCGACGTGCCGAAATGCTGGCGCAGCGCGCACGGGGTGAAGAAGAACCAGCGCATTCCACCAGCCTTGAAGGCACGATTGATGTTGATGAAAGCGAAGTGGATCTGGATGCTATCAGCGCGCAATCACTGCGCCTGGTGCGCTCTATCCTGATGCTTATCGCCCTGCTCTCGGTCATTGTGCTGTGGTCAGAAATTCATTCCGCTTTCGGCTTCCTGGAAAATATCTCGTTATGGGATGTCACCTCCACGGTGCAGGGTGTGGAAAGTTTAGAGCCGATAACGCTGGGTGCAGTGCTTATCGCAATCCTGGTGTTTATCATCACTACCCAGTTAGTGCGCAACCTGCCCGCGCTGCTGGAGCTGGCGCTGCTGCAACATCTCGATTTAACCCCCGGCACCGGTTACGCCATCACCACCATCACCAAGTACCTGCTGATGCTGATTGGCGGTCTGGTTGGCTTCTCAATGATCGGTATTGAGTGGTCCAAACTGCAATGGCTGGTAGCGGCTCTCGGTGTCGGTCTGGGCTTTGGTTTGCAGGAGATCTTCGCCAACTTTATTTCCGGCCTGATTATCCTCTTTGAAAAACCAATCCGCATTGGCGACACGGTGACGATTCGCGATCTTACCGGTAGCGTGACGAAAATTAATACCCGCGCCACGACCATCAGCGACTGGGACCGCAAAGAGATCATCGTGCCCAACAAAGCCTTTATCACCGAGCAGTTTATCAACTGGTCGTTATCGGATTCGGTCACCCGTGTGGTATTAACCATCCCGGCACCGTCGGAGGCTAACAGCGAGGAGGTTACGCAGATCCTGCTTACTGCCGCACAACGCTGCTCACTGGTTATCGATAACCCGGCGCCAGAAGTCTTCCTGGTTGACCTGCAGCAAGGGATTCAAATCTTCGAACTGCGTATTTATGCCGCTGAGATGGGGCATCGTATGCCGCTGCGCCACGAAATCCACCAGCTGATTCTGGCAGGCTTCCGCGAGCACGGTATCGATATGCCGTTCCCACCGTTCCAGATGCGTCTGGAGAGCCTCGGCGGTAAGCAAACGGGAAGAACCTTAAGTTCTGCGGGCAGAAGCAGTCGCCCGGCGGGGAGTTTGTAAACAAAAATGATGCCGGATGGCAGCTTCGCCGAATCCGGCCTACGAAGAATCATTTTTGTAGGCCGGATTCAGCAGGAAGTTTACTCCACCGCCCACTCAGGCTCGTTGGCCGTGCGACGGCTGTAGTTCTGATAAATCGCCATTGCCAACAGCGAGAAGAAGATCGGGCCTCCGGTCATCCACAATGCGCTGTTCCAGTCCCCAGCTTCAATCACCGGCTGGATGATGGTGAACACATTGGCAAACGTCACCACCAGCACAACCACCGATGTGGCCAGTAACGTCGCCGCTCGGGTTTTAAAGACAACAAACGGTCTTTCCAGGCCCGTACGGGCTTTAAAGAACGGAAACGCCAGCGCGAGGAACAGATACGGTAGCGTCATCGAGACGTTCGCCATCAGCGTCAGTTTGTTATAGAACGCTGAAGCCGTATCGCCGCCAAACGAAACCAGCAGGATAAACAGGCTCACCAGCAGGCACTGCAACCACATTGCCGTCGTCGGCATCCCCACGGCATTCAGTTTGGTCATCGGCGCTGGCCACAGCGCCTTCGGCGTTCCCTGAATAATCGCTTTTAGTGGCGAATAGCTGAGCGTGAAAAAAGCGCCGGTATAAGCGAGAAACATAGAAAGCCCGGTGATACGCGCGAACCACACCCCCGTCGTCATCGCGGTTTCAGGAGAAAGATGCAGCGCGTTACCTAACGTCATCCCGAGGCTTTTCATTAGGATATACGTTATATTGCCGAGGTTGACCGAGCTATTGCTTAATACTTGCTGCCAGTTGGTGCTAACGCCCCATAAAAATATGGCCAGTGAATAACCGACAGAAATGACAATCGCGGCAAAGACAATGCCTTTCGCAAAGTTCTTTTCTGGCTTTTCTGTTTTATCAACTAATCCACCCACGGCTTCTATTCCGCCGTATGCAAAAATGGCAAACACAACAAATGACAACATGGCCAGACCGGACTGATATCCCGGATTAGGTGAGGAGATGAAATTAATATCCTGCGCAAAGTGACCACCAGTTAATAACAAAATAGCGACACTCACTAACAACAGAACTAAATTAAGACACATTACGGCAATTCCGCCTACAGCCGTAATACGAGCAATCTTATTAATACCCCGGGAGGCCACGCAGGTTACCAGAATCATCCAACCGACGGCGAGCAACCCGACGACCTGCGTAGGCTCAAGCCCCGCAAAACGCCAGTGCTGCGTCATGTCTGCGCCAAATAAGAAGGTTGAAAAAGGTACCCAGACTTTCGCTGCGGTACTTACCATCCATATCACATAGGAAGAAAACCACATAAACGTGCCGATAAACGCATAGCGTGGCCCAACGCTATTATTCATCCACGAATAGATTCCGCCCTCTTCTTTCCGATAGGCAGCCCCCATTTCCGCCATCATTAAAGCAAATGGGATAAAGAATAATAATGCAGAAAATATATACCACGGAATCGCGCTATACCCCATTAGATAGAATGCGGAGGGGCTATTCGCAAAACCGAAAACAGACGTAAATATCATGAGGATGAGACCTATTAAGCTCATCTTTTTTATTGTTTGGGTCATTAAACCATCCCTTACTCTGGCAAGCGTTTAACAAACGCCACTCACCGGTTGGCACTGCCCTCTTTTCAGAGTTCAGCGATAGAAAAATCAACACAGAATTGATACCTGAACGATATCAAATATCCAGGAGTAAATTGTGGCTATTAGAGGGTAAATGAAAAAATATGCTACAAAGTGGCTATTTCACCGCCACTTTGTATTGAAGGGGAGTGCGTTACGCGCGATCGACGGTAAATGCGATAACCTCGGCCAGGCTCTCTGCGCCCAACGCCAGCATCACCAGACGGTCAACGCCCAGCGCCACACCAGAGCAATCCGGCATACCCACTTTTAACGCTTCAAGCAGGTTGGTGTCGATCGGCTGCTGCGGCAAGCCACGCGCGGCACGTTTGCGGTTATCCTGTTCAAACCGCTGCTGCTGTTCGCGCGCGTCGGTCAATTCATGGAAACCATTCGCCAGCTCAATACCTTTGTAGTAAACCTCGAAACGTTCAGCCACGCGGTGATCTTCGGTACTGATTTGCGCCAGTGATGCCTGGCTGGCCGGGAAATGATACACAAACGTCGGTTTGTCTTTGCCAATATGCGGCTCAACGCCCATCGTAAACAGCAACTGCAGTAAGGTGTCCCGGTCTTCTTCGGTATCGGCAATATTGCTGAGATCCAATTTCGCCGCCACTTCCCGCAGTTGGGTTTTATCCGCAGACAGCGGGTCTATCTCCAGATGGCGCTGGAAGGCTTGCTGGTAAGAGAGACTTTCCGCAGGTGAGCAGTCCAGCACCTGCTGGAGCAAATCATCCACTTCATTCATCAGGCGATACATATCGTAGTGCGGACGATACCACTCGAGCATGGTGAATTCAGGGTTATGATGACGCCCCATCTCTTCATTACGGAAGCTGCGGCACAGTTGATACACCGGGCCGCATCCTGCCACCAGCAGGCGCTTCATATGGTATTCCGGGCTGGTCATTAAATAGAGATTCATTCCCTGGGAGTGTCCAGGGCCGACGAAACGCGTTTCGAACGGGAACAGATGGATGTCCGTTACCGTTGCCTGACTCATACAAGGGGTCTCAACCTCAAGCACGCCACGATCGGCAAAAAAGCGGCGAATCTCCGCTATAATTGCTGCACGTTTTAACAGATTGGGGATGGACGCGCTCGGCTGCCAGGTTGCCGTTTCGCTCATGGTTGTTTCTCCGATTTAAGACAAGGGCACGAAGTCTACTCGTATCGCGTTAACGAGACAAATTTCGCGCGCCAATAATCCACACTGGCAATTGGATAAAAAAAGCGACATGGGGTGGTTTAGTAATTAAATTAATCAAATTCAATGATAATTCCCCCCTTTGACACGCTAAAAAAATCGAACACGTCAAATTTCCCGCACATCCCTGAGACTATACTATTGTACCTATAAAGGAGCAGTGGAAACGCGTTCATAACCTGTTTGAAGCCGATGAAGCATCTGATTTCAGGCAGGAATGAAATAACAACAATCTGGAGGAATGTCGTGCAAACCTTTCAAGCCGATCTTGCCATTATAGGCGCCGGTGGCGCGGGATTACGTGCTGCAATTGCTGCCGCACAAGCAAATCCCAACGCTAAAATCGCACTGATCTCAAAAGTGTACCCAATGCGCAGCCATACCGTTGCTGCCGAAGGCGGCTCTGCTGCTGTCGCGCAGGATCATGACAGCTTTGACTACCATTTTCACGATACGGTAGCAGGCGGAGACTGGCTGTGTGAGCAGGATGTCGTGGATTACTTTGTCCACCACTGCCCAACTGAAATGACGCAACTGGAACAATGGGGCTGCCCATGGAGCCGCCGTGAAGACGGTAGCGTCAACGTACGTCGCTTCGGCGGTATGAAAATCGAGCGTACCTGGTTTGCCGCGGATAAAACCGGCTTCCACATGTTGCATACGCTGTTCCAAACATCTTTGCAGTTCCCGCAGATTCAGCGCTTTGACGAACACTTCGTTCTGGATATCCTGGTTGATGATGGCCATGCTCGCGGCCTGGTTGCCATGAACATGATGGAAGGCACGCTGATGCAGATCCGTGCTAATGCTGTTGTGATGGCAACGGGCGGCGCAGGTCGTGTTTACCGTTACAACACCAACGGCGGCATCGTAACTGGCGACGGTATGGGCATGGCGCTGAGCCACGGCGTTCCGCTGCGTGATATGGAATTCGTTCAGTATCACCCGACGGGTCTGCCAGGCTCTGGCATCCTGATGACCGAAGGCTGCCGTGGTGAAGGCGGTATCCTGGTCAACAAAAACGGCTACCGTTATCTGCAAGACTACGGCATGGGTCCGGAAACCCCGCTGGGCGAGCCGAAAAACAAATACATGGAACTCGGTCCGCGCGACAAAGTTTCTCAAGCTTTCTGGCACGAATGGCGTAAAGGCAACACCATTTCCACCCCGCGTGGCGATGTGGTTCACCTCGACCTGCGTCACCTCGGCGAGAAAAAACTGCTCGAACGTTTACCGTTCATCTGCGAACTGGCGAAAGCCTACGTGGGTGTCGATCCGGTTAAAGAGCCGATCCCGGTACGTCCTACCGCGCACTACACCATGGGCGGTATCGAAACCGATCAGCACTGTGAAACCCGCATTAAAGGTCTGTTCGCTGTGGGCGAATGTTCCTCTGTTGGTCTGCATGGCGCTAACCGTCTGGGTTCTAACTCCCTGGCGGAACTGGTGGTCTTCGGTCGTATGGCCGGTGAACAGGCTGCAGAACGTGCTGCAACGGCTGGCGCTGCAAACAGTGCCGCGCTCGATGCGCAGGTTGCTGGCGTTGAAAAACGTCTGAAAGATCTGGTTAACCAGGAAGGTAACGAAAACTGGTCTAAGATCCGTGACGAAATGGGCCTGTCCATGGAAGAAGGTTGCGGTATCTACCGTACACCGGAACTCATGCAGAAAACCGTTGATAAACTGGCGGAGCTGCAGGAACGCTTCAAGCGCGTACGTATCACTGATACCTCCAGCGTCTTCAACACCGACCTGCTGTACACCATCGAACTGGGTCACGGTCTGAACGTTGCTGAATGTATGGCGCACTCTGCTCTGGCGCGTAAAGAATCCCGCGGCGCGCACCAGCGTCTGGATGAAGGCTGCACCGAGCGTGACGATGTGAACTTCCTCAAACACACCCTCGCCTTCCGCGATGCTGACGGCACGACTCGCCTGGAATACAGCGACGTGAAAATCACCACTCTGCCACCGGCTAAACGTGTTTACGGTGGCGAAGCGGAAGCAGCCGATAAGAAGGAGAAGGCGAATGGCTGAGATGAAAAACTTGAAAGTTGAGGTGGTGCGCTATAACCCTGAAACCGATACCGCGCCGCACAGTGCTTTCTACGAAGTTCCTTATGATGAAACCACGTCACTGCTGGATGCGCTGGGCTACATCAAGGATAACCTGGCACCGGACCTGAGCTACCGCTGGTCCTGCCGTATGGCGATCTGCGGCTCCTGCGGCATGATGGTCAACAATGTACCTAAACTGGCGTGCAAAACCTTCCTGCGTGATTACACCAGCGGCATGAAGGTTGAAGCGCTGGGCAACTTCCCGATTGAGCGCGATCTGGTCGTCGACATGACGCACTTTATCGAAAGCCTGGAAGCGATCAAACCGTACATCATCGGTAACCCGCGTACACCGGATCAGGGTCCAAACACCCAGACTCCGGCGCAGATGGCGAAGTATCATCAGTTCTCCGGTTGCATCAACTGTGGTCTGTGCTACGCCGCGTGCCCGCAGTTCGGCCTGAACCCAGAGTTCATTGGACCGGCTGCGATTACGCTGGCGCATCGTTACAACGAAGATAGCCGCGACCACGGTAAGAAGGAGCGTATGGCTCAGTTGAACAGCCCGAACGGCGTCTGGTCCTGTACTTTTGTGGGCTACTGCTCCGAAGTCTGCCCGAAACACGTCGATCCGGCTGCGGCCATTCAGCAGGGTAAAGTTGAAAGTTCAAAAGACTTTCTTATCGCTACCCTGAAACCACGCTAAGGAGTGCACGATGACGACTAAACGCAAACCCTATGTGCGACCAATGACGTCCACCTGGTGGAAAAAGCTGCCATTTTATCGTTTTTACATGCTGCGCGAAGGCACGGCGGTTCCGGCAGTCTGGTTCAGCATTGAACTGATTATCGGCCTGTTTGCACTCAAGCATGGTGCAGAGTCCTGGATGGGCTTTGTCGCCTTTTTGCAAAACCCGGTGGTGGTGATCCTGAATATTATCGCCCTGGCAGCAGCGCTGCTGCATACCAAAACCTGGTTTGAACTGGCGCCAAAAGCTGCCAACATCATCGTAAAAGACGAAAAAATGGGGCCAGAGCCGATCATCAAAGGTCTCTGGGCAGTTACTGTGGTTGCGACAGTAGTAATACTGTTTGTTGCCCTGTTCTGGTAAGGAGTCCGGAATGATTAATCCAAATCCAAAACGCTCTGACGAACCCGTATTCTGGGGCCTGTTTGGTGCAGGCGGTATGTGGAGCGCAATCATTGCGCCGGTGATGATCCTGCTGGTCGGCATTATGCTGCCGCTGGGCTTTGTTCCTGATGCTTTCAGCTATGAACGCATACTGGCATTCGCTCAGAGCTTCATCGGACGTGCGTTTCTGTTCCTGATGATCGTTCTGCCGCTGTGGTGCGGTTTACACCGTATGCACCACGCGATGCATGACCTGAAAATCCACGTGCCTGCGGGCAAATGGGTATTCTACGGACTGGCAGCTATCCTGACCGTTGTAACGGCTATTGGGATCCTGACCATCTAATCGCATGCGTTAATTATCAGGCCCGCCAATGGCGGGCCTTTTTATTAGTGCAGCATCCCGGTCAACCAGCGGGAAAACTCACGCATCGCGGACGTCTCCGGACGAGATTGTAAACGCGTTATCCAGTAACTCCCCAGATCAATCTGCGTTAAAAAAGGCTGCACGATACGTTCACTACTGAGCAAATGCGTGAACATTCTTACCGGTGCAATTGCCACACCAATCCCCGCCTGCGCGGCTTCCAGCATTGAGACGGACGAGTCAAACACCACCACGTTGTGCGTCGGTGACGGAGGCGCTTCTCCGGCGGCCTGCATCCAAAGCGTCCATTCATCACGCCGATACGATCGTAATAACGGAAATTTCAGGATGTCCACAGGTGCTTTAATCTGCGAGGCCAATGTCGGTGAACACAGCGGAGACATCAGCGCGCTACACAAATATTGCGCATCGGTATCGTGCCAGGCTCCTCCTCCGTAGCGAATAGTATAATCCAGCCCTTCGGCGGCGGGATCTACACGGTTATTGTGGGTGGAAATATGCAAATCAATATGCGGATAGTGGCGCTTAAAGTCGCTCAACAGAGGGAAAAGACAGCCGACCGCAAAGGTCCCCACCACGCCAATTTTTAGTTTTTCCTGAGTCTGTTTAGTGGCAAAACGATCCAGCATCCCCGCCATACGATCGAAAGAGTCATTAAGTACAGGTAACAGACTTTCCCCTTCAGTCGTCAACATTAACCCTCGAGAACCACGCACAAAAAGCTGACAATTCAGCTGTTGCTCCAGCGCTTTCACATGCTGGCTTATTGCAGAATGCGTCACGTTGAGCTCAATCGCAGCGCGGGTAAAGCTGAGATGTCTGGCCGCTGCTTCAAAAGCCCGCAGCGAGTTAAGGGGGATATAGCTACGCGTCATTATCTGGCCTGTTAGAAAAACTTATATCTGCTGCTAAATTTAACCGTTTGTCAACACGGTGCAAATCAAACACACTGATTACGTCTGACGGGCCCGGACACCCTTTCGCTTTTAATTACGGAACTGATTTCATGATGAAAAAATCGATATGCTGCGCGCTGCTGCTGACAGCTTCGTTCTCCACGTTTGCCGCCGCAAAAACAGAACAACAAATTGCCGATATCGTTAACCGCACCATCACACCGCTGATGCAGGAGCAGGCTATTCCGGGTATGGCCGTTGCGATTATCTATCAGGGGAAACCTTATTACTTTACCTGGGGTAAAGCCGATATCGCCAATAACCGTCCAGTCACTCAACAAACGCTGTTTGAACTCGGATCGGTCAGTAAAACGTTCAACGGCGTGCTGGGCGGCGATGCTATCGCCCGCGGCGAAATTAAGCTCAGCGATCCGGTCACGCATTACTGGCCTGAACTGACTGGTAAGCAGTGGCAGGGTATCAGCCTGCTGCACTTAGCCACCTACACGGCAGGCGGCCTGCCGCTTCAGGTTCCGGACGACGTTACGGATAAAGCCGCGTTACTACGCTTTTATCAAAACTGGCAGCCGCAATGGGCCCCAGGCGCTAAACGTCTTTATGCTAACTCCAGCATTGGTCTGTTTGGCGCCCTGGCAGTGAAACCCTCAGGCATGAGCTACGAAGAGGCGATGTCCAAACGCGTCCTGCACCCCTTAAAACTGGCGCATACCTGGATTACGGTTCCGCAGAGCGAACAAAAAGATTATGCCTGGGGTTATCGCGAAGGAAAGCCAGTGCATGTATCCCCTGGCCAACTTGATGCCGAAGCATACGGGGTGAAATCGAGCGTTATCGATATGACCCGTTGGGTTCAGGCCAACATGGACGCCAGCCAGGTTCAGGAGAAAACGCTCCAGCAGGGCATCGAGCTTGCGCAGTCACGTTACTGGCGTATTGGCGATATGTACCAGGGCCTGGGCTGGGAGATGCTGAACTGGCCGGTGAAGGCCGACTCGATAATTAGTGGTAGCGACAGCAAAGTGGCACTGGCAGCGCTTCCTGCCGTTGAGGTAAACCCGCCCGCGCCTGCCGTGAAAGCCTCATGGGTGCATAAAACGGGCTCCACTGGCGGATTCGGCAGCTACGTTGCGTTCGTTCCAGAAAAAAACCTTGGCATCGTGATGCTGGCAAACAAGAGCTACCCAAACCCTGTTCGCGTCGAGGCCGCCTGGCGCATTCTTGAAAAACTGCAGTAACGGACAAGGAGGCCCTGGATATTGGGCTTCCTTTCTTTCTCTTTTTTTCCTGCTGTCATCTACACTTAACAAAAATCCAGCAAGGAAAATCCCATGCGCATTCTGCCCGTCGTTGCTGCAGTTACGGCTGCATTTCTGGTTGTCGCTTGCAGCACCCCAACACCCCCGAAAGGTGTTACCGTAGTAAATAACTTTGATGCCACACGCTATCTGGGCGCCTGGTATGAAATTGCGCGTTTCGACCATCGATTCGAGCGCGGACTGGAAAAAGTGACTGCTACCTACAGCCTGCGCGACGACGGCGGTATCAATGTTATTAACAAGGGCTATAACCCGGACAGAGGAATGTGGCAGAAAACGGAGGGGAAAGCCTACTTCACTGGCGACCCAAACCGCGCTGCGCTCAAGGTCTCGTTTTTTGGCCCCTTCTATGGCGGGTATAACGTGATTGCCCTCGACAGAGAATATCGTCACGCGCTGGTTTGCGGGCCGGATCGCGACTACCTGTGGATCCTTTCACGGACCCCTACTATTTCAGATGAAATGAAACAGCAAATGCTGGCCATCGCGACCCGGGAAGGGTTTGAGGTGAATAAGCTGATTTGGGTAAAACAGCCTGGCGCTTAGTGGGTGCTCAGCTTGAGGCCAATAATACCGGCCACAATCAGCCCGAGGCTCAGTAACCGCGCCGGGCTGGCAGATTCACCCAGCAGCAGAATCCCTGTAATGGCCGCCCCGACTGCGCCGATACCGGTCCATACGGCATAGGCGGTTCCTACAGGCAACGTACGCATTGCCCAGGAGAGCATGGCGATACTGACGATCATTGCCACAATAGTGATAATGCTTGGCGTCAAACGCGTAAAACCGTGGGTATATTTCAGGCCAATCGCCCAGACAACTTCGAGCAGACCTGCAATTAATAGTACGATCCAGGACATATCAGGCTCCAGAACAATGGGGCCGTCCCCGGTGAAAGAAGCGTTTGCAGGTCGTCCTGCAAAGCTGATGTGTGAAATGGCATTTTTGCCCGAGAGAAAATGAATTTCAACCTTTTTATTCGCTGCCCGCTAAAAGCAAGAATTAAGCATAATTAGCGGCGTAGTTCCCGCATTTGGCACTCATCGGAGTTCTCTATGATGAAGGGCTTTCTGAATCCGGAAAGTCGATTGCCTCTCTTCTGAATGCGAAAAGGTTATGCTTAAAATTTTAGTGATTGACCGGTGCCACTTTACCCGCACAGGGATTGAGGCCTTGCTTAATCATTCTGGCAGGTTCAGCTCCTCATTTCTTGTGTCAGGGATCAATAATCTCCTGTTAGCAAAAGAGCATATTTTGCAGTGGAAGCCGCATCTGGTGATCGCGGATTTATACAGTTTTATTAGCGAGACGCATACCAGTCCGCCAATTAAGCCCTTTTTCATGAGCTGCGGCGTCATCCCGCTGATTTTACTGCAATCAGTTGAAAGGCAGCACACCTCAATTGCTTCCTCTCAATCCGTCGCCCATTCGGTCTTAACCAAGCACACCACGTTGAACGCGCTCTCACACACGATTCAGGAGGCACTACAGCTTCGCCCCACATTAGAAATAGCCGAAAACGCGACTCCGCTGCTTACGCCGCAGGAGGAGAAAGTATTGTCGATGTGGATGGATGGTGTGAGTAACAATGCGATAGCCGCCGCACTCAGCATTCATGGCAAGACGGTCTACACCTATAAACGGAATATCCGCATGAAACTGCACATGGGGAACCGCTTCTCGCCGTTTCTCTCACTCCCCGGGAAGGGGAATTAACGGTACGACGTGACGTCGTACCGTTCATGATTATTGTTGAGCTTTTGTCGCTGCACCAGAGATTGCGCTACCGCCCTCAGAGATATCCTGCCCAACACCTTTCGTGGTATTGCACGCAGTCAACACTGAAGAAAGAACCAACACAGAAAAGATCGCAGCAATTGTCTTTTTAACCATAACGTCTTCCTTTTCTAGCCAATATTGTTTGTGTATAGCTCATTAATAATAGACAAGATCCGGAAGTGTGATGGATAAACAACCGTTTTTAAGACTATGAGAGAGTGTTAGCTGGCGGCGTGAGAGATTGAATTGCCAAGATGTTTGATGTCTTCACCGAAGCCGCGCGCGGTATTACAACCCGCCAGGAGAGTGCTGGTGAAAAGGATGAGCATTACAAGACTGAGAAGACGTTTCATCATTCCTGCCCTGGAAAAAGTATGGCGCAGCAACCTGCGCCATAAGATCAAATAGATATCTTATTTTACGCGAGAAACGTATTCGCCGGAGCGAGTATCCACTTTGATCACTTCACCGATCTGTACGAACAGCGGAACTTTAACGACTGCGCCAGTAGACAGAGTAGCCGGTTTGCCGCCAGTACCAGCGGTATCGCCTTTCAGACCTGGGTCAGTTTCAACGACTTCCAGCTCAACGAAGTTTGGCGGAGTCACGGAGATCGGCTGACCGTTCCACAGGGTCACGATGCATTCAGCCTGGTCCAGCAGCCATTTAGCGTTATCGCCTACCGCTTTCTCGTCTGCAGCCAGCTGTTCGAAAGTGGTGTTATTCATAAAGTGCCAGAACTCACCGTCGCTATACAGGAAGGTCAGGTTCATGTCGGCTACGTCTGCGCCTTCAGCGGAGTCGGTAGACTTGAAGGTTTTCTCTACGCGAGTACCGGTCAGCAGGCGACGCAGCTTAACGCGCGCAAATGCCTGGCCTTTACCTGGTTTAACGAATTCGCTGGCTTCAACCGCATAAGGTTCGCCGTCCAACATGATTTTAAGACCAGCACGAAAATCGTTGCTATAGTACGTTGCCATAAGGCCCTCTGAAAATTGTTAACTGGTAGCTAAGCCACAAAATGGCGCATATTGTAACCCTAAATACCCCATCCAGAGAAGATTGGTTATCGCAACTTGCCGATGTTGTGACCGATCCTGATGAACTTCTGCATCTTTTGAATATAGACGCAGATGAAAAACTGTTGGCCGGACGCGACGCGAGACGACTTTTCGCCCTGCGCGTACCGCGCGCCTTTATTGCTCGTATGGAAAAAGGCAATCCGGACGATCCGCTTTTGCGTCAGGTACTTACTTCCCAGGAAGAGTTTGTTGCTGCACCTGGCTACTCGACCGATCCGCTGGAAGAACAGCACAGCGTGGTCCCCGGTTTGCTGCATAAATATCGCAATCGGGCGCTGTTGTTGGTTAAAGGCGGTTGCGCGGTAAATTGTCGCTATTGCTTCCGCCGACACTTCCCGTATGCCGAAAACCAGGGCAATAAACGCAACTGGCAGGTCGCCCTGGACTACATTAGCGCGCATCCTGAGCTGGATGAGATTATCTTCTCCGGTGGTGATCCGCTAATGGCCAAGGACCATGAACTGGACTGGTTACTCACGCAACTGGAAGCCATCCCGCACATTAAGCGTCTGCGCATTCACAGCCGTTTGCCGATTGTGATCCCCGCGCGCATTACTGAAGGACTGGTCCAGCGCTTTGCGCGCTCCTCCCTGCAGGTTCTGCTGGTCAACCACATTAACCACGCCAATGAGGTCGATGAGGCGTTTCACCAGGCGATGGTCCGACTGCGTACCGCTGGCGTCACGCTACTCAACCAAAGCGTTTTGCTGCGTGGCGTGAACGATAACGCACAAACGCTGGCGAACCTGAGCAACGCCCTGTTTGATGCGGGGGTGATGCCCTATTACCTGCACGTACTGGACAAAGTGCAAGGTGCCGCCCACTTTATGGTCAGCGACGATGAGGCACGTCACATTATGCGTGAACTGCTGACGTTGGTTTCCGGCTATATGGTCCCCAAACTGGCGCGTGAAATTGGCGGAGAGCCAAGTAAAACGCCGTTGGATCTGCAACTACGCCAACAATAACCATTATTGAGTGTCCGATTTCGGACACTCACCACGATTACTTATTATTTAAATCCTCACAAGTGGAGCCACGCTTTTAATCTGTGCTATTTTAATTAGTGCTATAAAATCATTAATTCATAATTTGTATTAGTAGAACCAAATTCAGAATATTAATAAATATATGGTTAGGGAGAACCTTTATGGTTATAAGTATTAAGGGCATTAATACCGGTGTTATTCGTCAAAAGAATGAGTTTATTGCTTTAGCATTAAAGATAAAAGAACCAAGGAATAAATCGTCGTTATTTTTTCTTTCTCCGCTTGGGCTAAGAGATCTGCTTATCGCCCTGGAAAGCAGGCTATCCGTCAAACATCAGCTTAGCGAAGAAGAGCATGCGCAATATGAGAAGGAATGCGATAAAGTCAGCAAAAAGATGCACGAAAATATTCCTTTGATTCAGGAAGATGAGCTAAAAAATGCCGACATTAATCGTCGCATAAATTCGCTGATGTTAGTGGATGACAAAGGCGAAAACTTAACATTTTCTCTGACACTGCATGATGGACAAACGCGTGAATTACTGATTAATGAACTACAGATTCGGGTGCTGGTCCATGCTGTTATTCATGCAATAAATAATGCTGGCATGCGGGAATTAGCGCTACGAATTACATCGCTGCTGGATTTCCTGCCGCTGTACGATGTTGATTGCCAAGAAAACGACAATCTGGAATACGACTCTTATACGCACCCCGAATGGAAACAAAGCCTGTTTAATCATTATCTGGCGATTATTTACCGCTATACAGATGATCAAGGAAAAGCCCAGTTCTGTGGTTCGGTAGTAAAAACTCGCGCCACTTCCGGCAGCAAAGAGGCCGAAGCCATTACTCGCCGTCTTCTCGATTTCAGCCCACGGCTGAAAAAGCTTTCTGGTGTACCGTGCCAGGTGTTTGTCAGAACGTTGACGGGTGATAAGGCGCAAAAGCTCAATCAGGATCAGTGCCTGCGCGCGCTGCATCATTTACGCGCTCAGTCTGTGCATAACGCTCAAAATGCCTGATGTTTCTGCGCTTATCAGGCCGACGAATTTGTATCGTAGGCCTGATAAGACGTTTTAGCGTCGCCATCAGGCATCAACAGCATTTATCAATTTGGGCACTTATAAACCTGTCCGGTCATTTCACTGGCAGTAGGAACAAAGCTGGACAGCATTCCCTGTGATGGGCTGCTGACGCCATAAATCACGTTACCACCTATTGCCGCAGCCTGGTTACGCAGATCGTTTGCTGCGCCACGCATAGAGCCACCCTCTTCGCCGTGCTGGCCAGAAAGCCAGTTGCTTTGCGTACCGGTTGCAGTGCCAATCAGTTGACACTCTGCGCCAGGCTTCTCTTCGACGAAGCGTACGCTTTGCCCGGCTGAACTCAGTTCGTTGCTGGAGCTACAACCCGCCATCAGTAGCGCGGCACCAACGATCCCTGCTAAATATTTCACGTGCATGTCATTCCCCATAATCAATGAGCTGGACGTTATGTCCGTAGCTGAATCATATACTAAAAAGATGACCAAAAGAAAAACCCCCGGACATTTCTGCCCGAGGGTTTCTCATTTTTCGCGAGATACGTATTTAATCAAATAATTCAAGTTGCAGGCAGGCGGCAGGTTCATGAATCCCCCAGTGCTTACATGAGTAAGTGACTGGGGTAAACGAACGCAGCCAATGAACCTGCGGCTTGAAGTATGAAGATTAAATTACATCATGCCGCCCATTCCACCCATGCCGCCCATACCACCAGCAGCACCTAAGTCAGGCGCATCGCCTTTCGGCAGGTCAGTAACCATGCACTCGGTGGTGATCATCAGACCCGCAACAGAAGCAGCGTACTGCAGAGCTGAACGCGTTACTTTGGTTGGATCCAGGATACCCATGTCGATCATGTTACCGTATTCTTCAGTTGCAGCGTTGTAACCGTAGTTACCGTCACCCGCTTTCACGGTGTTAGCCACTACAGACGGCTCTTCGCCGCAGTTCAGTACGATTTGACGCAGCGGAGATTCCATTGCGCGCAGCGCAACTTTGATACCTACGTTCTGGTCTTCGTTCTGACCTTTCAGACCGGCAATTTTAGACGCTACGCGAATCAGCGCAACACCACCACCAGCAACCACGCCTTCTTCTACCGCAGCACGAGTCGCGTGCAGGGCATCTTCAACGCGGGCTTTCTTCTCTTTCATTTCAACTTCAGTCGCAGCACCAACTTTGATAACCGCAACGCCGCCTGCCAGTTTCGCTACGCGCTCCTGCAGTTTTTCACGGTCGTAGTCGGAAGTTGCTTCTTCGATCTGCTGACGAATCTGAGTCACGCGACCCTGGATTGCAGCTTCGTCACCCACGCCATCAATGATGGTGGTGGTGTCTTTGTTGATAACAACGCGTTTCGCCTGACCCAGATCTTCCAGAGTTGCTTTTTCCAGCTCCATACCGATCTCTTCAGAGATAACGGTACCACCGGTCAGGGTAGCGATATCCTGCAGCATCGCTTTACGACGGTCGCCGAAGCCAGGCGCTTTAACCGCCGCGACTTTCACGATACCGCGCATGGTGTTAACAACCAGAGTTGCCAGCGCTTCGCCTTCAACATCTTCAGCGATGATCAGCAGTGGTTTACCCGCTTTTGCTACTGCTTCCAGCACCGGCAGCATTTCGCGGATGTTGGAGATTTTCTTGTCAGCCAGCAGGATGAACGGGCTTTCCAGTTCTACTGCGCCAGTTTCCGGCTTGTTGATGAAGTAAGGAGACAGGTAACCACGGTCGAACTGCATACCTTCAACCACGTCCAGTTCGTCCTGCAGACCGGTACCGTCTTCAACGGTGATCACGCCTTCTTTACCGACTTTGTCCATCGCTTCAGCGATCAGTTTACCTACGGTTTCGTCGGAGTTAGCGGAAATAGTACCAACCTGAGCAATAGCTTTAGAGTCAGAGCACGGTACGGACAGTGTTTTCAGTTCTTCAACGGCAGCAGCGACAGCTTTGTCGATACCACGTTTCAGATCCATCGGGTTCATGCCCGCAGCAACGGCTTTCAGACCTTCAGTGATGATGGACTGCGCCAGTACGGTTGCGGTGGTGGTACCGTCGCCTGCAGCGTCGTTCGCTTTAGAGGCAACTTCTTTCACCATCTGCGCCCCCATGTTTTCGAACTTGTCTTCCAGTTCGATTTCACGGGCTACGGAAACACCATCTTTAGTGATGGTCGGTGCACCGAAAGATTTATCCAGAACTACGTTACGGCCTTTTGGACCGAGGGTAACTTTCACTGCATCTGCCAGTACGTTTACGCCGCGCAGCATTTTCACACGAGCGTCGTTACCGAATTTTACGTCTTTAGCTGCCATTTTCTCTTTCCCTTAAATTCGTATGTTCAGTGTCGTTCGCGGATTAGGCTTCAACAATTGCCAGGATGTCACTTTCAGACATGATCAACACTTCTTCATTGTCGATCTTCTCAGATTTAACACCGTAGCCATCGTTGAAAATAACGATATCGCCGACTTTAACGTCCAGCGGCTGTACGGTACCGTTGTCCAGGATGCGGCCCTTACCGACAGCGATGATTTCGCCACGAGTTGATTTACCTGCTGCAGAACCGGTCAGTACGATGCCGCCAGCAGATTTAGATTCAACTTCTTTACGTTTGACGATCACACGATCATGTAACGGACGAATACTCATTGATAGCTCTCCTTTGAGAAAGTCTTTATCAGTTATGGGTGACGCCGGCCCGTGAACGGTTTCCCGGCTAGTGACCAGAGAAATGGGGATGGGGCTTTGTACCTTCAAGGGGGCAAGCGAAAAAAAATTTATATCAGCAGAAAATTCCGTCAAAACGCCGACGCGCATCACATTTTATAACGATTTCAGTCACGTCGTCATAAGCAAATACGATTGTGATACCATCAAAAATCTGCGCTGTAGCCCGGTCAATGGGCATAACCGGATAACAACTTATGAGCGGACTGAAACAAGAGCTGGGACTGGCTCAGGGCATTGGCCTGTTGTCGACATCATTGCTAGGTACAGGCGTTTTCGCCGTCCCTGCGCTAGCCGCGCTGGTGGCCGGCAACAACAGCCTGTGGGCCTGGCCGGTGCTGATTGTTTTAGTCTTTCCCGTGGCGATTGTCTTTGCCGTACTGGGTCGTCATTTTCCCAGCGCGGGTGGCGTGGCGCATTTTGTTGGTATGGCCTTTGGCTCACGCCTGGAGCGCGTCACCGGATGGCTATTTTTGTCGGTGATTCCCGTCGGCTTGCCTGCGGCATTACATATTGCCGCCGGATTTGGTCAGGCGATGTTTGGCTGGCATGACGAACAGCTTCTGTTGGCAGAGCTCGGTACGCTGGCATTGGTTTGGTATATCGGCTCCCACGGTGCCAGCTCTAGCGCTAATCTGCAAACGGTCATTGCCGGATTGATTGTTGCCCTCATTGTCGCCATCTGGTGGGCAGGCGATGTGAAACCTGGCGAAATCCCTTTCCCTACGATAACCGAGATTGAGCTCCCCGGACTGTTCGCCGCGCTGTCGGTGATGTTCTGGTGTTTTGTTGGCCTTGAAGCGTTTGCCCATCTGGCATCTGAATTCAAAAACCCGGAGCGGGATTTCCCGCGCGCGCTGATGATCGGCCTGCTGCTTGCGGGCTCTGTTTATTGGGCATGCACCGTCGTCGTGCTTCATTTTGGCGCCTACGGTGAGCAAATGGCGGCGGCGGCCTCACTGCCAGAGATCGTCGTGCAGTTATTTGGCGTACAGGCACTGTGGGTCGCCTGCATCATTGGTTATCTGGCCTGTTTTGCCAGTCTCAACATTTATATTCAAAGCTTCGCCCGGCTGGTCTGGTCGCAAGCGCAATATAAGCCGGAGAGCCATCTGGCGCGTCTGTCACCCCGTCACCTTCCGCGCAATGCGCTAAACGCCGTATTGGGCTGCTGCGTGATCAGTACGTTGTGCATCTATATACTGAAAATCAATCTCGATGCGTTGATCATCTATGCTAACGGCATCTTTATTATGATTTATTTGCTGTGCATGCTGGCGGGATGTCGATTACTGAAAGGGCATTATCGCATGCTGGCGGTCATTGGCGGTCTACTGTGTCTGCTGCTGTTGGCAATGGTTGGCTGGAAGAGCCTGTATGCGCTGATTATGCTGGCAGGGCTGTGGCTGTTTTTACCCCGCAGGCCGGATAAGGCGACGTTGACGCCGTCATCCGGCAGATAAGCATTTTGCCGGATGGTGCTCACGCTTATCCGGCCCGCATACTGATGCTTAATCCCGAGGATCGTCTTTATGATCAATACGGTTGCGATCGTCGTCTTTGCGCTGAAATTCGCCATCAAAGGTCTCACCGCCACCGGTTCCGGCGCTAAAACCACCGCCCGGCATACGCGAAAAACGCAAATGCGGCAGCAGTTTCATCGTCAGATGTTTTTGCACCGGGGGTAATAAAAGAAGAAGACCGAGGAAATCGGTGAAAAAACCGGGCAGTACCAACAGCAGACCAGCAATGATCAGCGACACGCTCTTGATCATTTCTGCAGCCGGACTTTCACCAGCCGCCATTTTTTGTTGC
This sequence comes from Citrobacter sp. RHBSTW-00599, assembly GCF_013784065.1. Lineage (NCBI taxonomy): Bacteria > Pseudomonadati > Pseudomonadota > Gammaproteobacteria > Enterobacterales > Enterobacteriaceae > Citrobacter > Citrobacter sp. RHBSTW-00599. The sequence goes on from NZ_CP056717.1 coordinate 4,618,278, forward strand.
ATCAGTAAAAAGTTTTTAAATCCCTGGTTACGAACCAGAGACATACCGATAACCGACGTAAAAATAACCAAAATCAGCGTCATCAGGACACCCAGGACATGGGCAACCTGAATAAAAATAGATATCTCTATGTAAACATAGAGAAAAATGGCAAGTAATGGTATCCAGCGCAAAGGGTTCTCCTGTCAATAACAGTCGTTTTTTTCAACGCCTGCCCGATGAATTATGTGACTCGCATCAATTAGATGTTGAGGTGGTTAGCAAAATTTCAAGTCGCTTGTACACTTATTTTTAGTATTAATCCTAAAGGGGTGATCCATTTCACAGAATAATAAATAAGGGGTAAATTCCACGCTTTAAGTGATCCAGATTACGGTAGAAATCCTGAACCAGCATATGATCTCGAGTATCAGACCGATGCAGGGGATAATCGTCGGTCGAGAAACAATCGAAATCACATATATCCTGTGTGTTTAGTCAAATCATTGGCAGCTTGAAAAAGAAGGTTCACATGTTAAACAACATTCGTATCGAAGAAGACTTGTTGGGTACCAGGGAAGTTCCAGCGGACGCCTACTACGGTGTTCACACTCTGAGAGCGATTGAAAACTTCTACATTAGCAACAACAAAATCAGCGACATTCCTGAATTTGTTCGCGGTATGGTAATGGTTAAAAAGGCAGCGGCAATGGCCAACAAAGAGCTGCAAACCATTCCTAAGAGTGTGGCAAATGCCATCATCGCGGCGTGTGATGAAGTCCTGAATAACGGAAAATGCATGGATCAATTCCCGGTAGATGTTTACCAGGGTGGTGCGGGTACCTCCGTCAACATGAACACCAACGAAGTGCTGGCCAATATCGGTCTGGAACTGATGGGTCACCAGAAAGGTGAATATCAGTACCTGAACCCGAACGACCACGTTAACAAATGTCAGTCTACCAACGACGCTTACCCAACTGGCTTCCGTATCGCGGTATACGCATCCATCATCAAACTGATCGATGCCCTGAACCAGCTGCGTGAAGGCTTCGAACAAAAAGCTGTTGAATTCCAGGACATCCTGAAAATGGGCCGTACCCAGCTGCAGGATGCTGTACCGATGACCCTCGGTCAGGAATTCCATGCTTTCAGCGTACTGTTGAAAGAAGAAGTGAAAAACATTAGTCGTACCGCTGAGCTGCTGCTGGAAGTTAACCTCGGTGCAACTGCAATCGGTACGGGTCTGAACACGCCGAAAGAATACTCCCCGCTGGCAGTACAGAAACTGGCTGAAGTCACTGGCTTCGCCTGTGTTCCGGCAGAAGACCTGATTGAAGCAACTTCTGACTGCGGCGCATACGTTATGGTTCACGGCGCACTGAAACGTCTGGCTGTTAAGATGTCCAAAATCTGTAACGACCTGCGTTTGCTCTCCTCTGGCCCACGTGCTGGTCTGAACGAGATCAACCTGCCGGAACTGCAGGCTGGTTCTTCTATCATGCCAGCAAAAGTGAACCCAGTTGTTCCAGAAGTCGTAAACCAGGTTTGCTTTAAAGTCATCGGTAACGACATCACCGTTACTATGGCATCTGAAGCTGGTCAGCTGCAGCTGAACGTAATGGAGCCGGTCATTGGCCAGGCAATGTTTGAATCCATTCACATTCTGAGCAATGCTTGCTACAACCTGCTGGAAAAATGCGTTAGTGGTATCACTGCTAACAAAGAAGTCTGTGAAGCGTTTGTATTCAACTCCATCGGCATCGTTACTTACCTCAACCCGTTCATCGGTCACCACAACGGCGACATCGTCGGTAAAATTTGTGCCGAAACCGGTAAGAGCGTACGTGAAGTTGTCCTGGAACGCGGTCTGTTGACCGAGTCTGAACTGGACGATATCTTCTCTGCACAGAACCTGATGCACCCTGCTTATAAAGCAAAACGTTATACTGATGAAAGCGAACAGTAATCGTGTAGGGTAGTACCGGAGAAGGCACGTCATGATGACGTGCCTTTTTTCTTACTCGAAGTTACTTAAAAACAACAATTTAATATCAACTTGTTAAACAACAAGGAAGGCTAATATGATAGTTTTAGAACTTATCATCGTTTTGCTGGCAATCTTTTTAGGTGCCAGACTTGGGGGTATCGGTATTGGATTTGCAGGTGGGCTGGGTGTTCTGGTTCTTGCCGCTATTGGCGTAAAACCAGGTAATATTCCGTTCGATGTTATTTCCATTATCATGGCGGTTATCGCTGCCATCTCTGCCATGCAGATTGCCGGTGGTCTGGACTATCTGGTTCATCAAACTGAAAAACTGCTGCGTAAAAACCCGAAATACATCACGATCCTTGCACCAATCGTGACCTATTTCCTGACTATCTTTGCCGGTACCGGCAACATTTCTCTGGCAACTCTGCCGGTTATCGCTGAAGTCGCGAAGGAACAAGGTATCAAACCTTGCCGTCCGCTCTCTACCGCAGTGGTTTCTGCACAGATTGCGATTACGGCGTCGCCAATCTCCGCAGCTGTGGTTTACATGTCTTCCGTAATGGAAGGTCATGGCATCAGCTACATTCACCTGCTGTCCGTGGTCATTCCGTCCACTCTGCTGGCCGTTCTGGTGATGTCCTTCCTGGTAACGATGCTGTTCAACTCCAAACTGTCTGACGACCCGATTTACCGTAAGCGTCTGGAAGAAGGTTTGGTTGAACTGCGTGGTGAAAGACAAGTTGAAATCAAAGCTGGCGCGAAAACCTCCGTTTGGTTGTTCCTGCTGGGCGTGATTTGCGTAGTTGTATACGCCATCATCAACAGCCCAAGCCTCGGCCTGGTTGCTAAACCGCTGATGAACACCACCAACGCAATCCTGATCATCATGCTGAGCGTCGCGACGCTGACTACGATCGTCTGCCGCGTTGAAACTGACTCCATCCTGAACTCCAGCACCTTTAAAGCGGGTATGAGCGCCTGTATTTGTATCCTGGGTGTTGCATGGCTGGGTGATACCTTCGTATCTCACAACATTGACTGGATCAAAGATACTGCAGGTAGCGTAATTCAGGGTCATCCGTGGTTGCTGGCTGTCATCTTCTTCTTTGCTTCTGCGCTGCTGTACTCTCAGGCTGCAACCGCTAAAGCACTGATGCCGATGGCTCTGGCTCTGAACGTTTCCCCACTGACTGCTGTTGCGTCTTTCGCAGCTGTTTCTGGCCTGTTCATTCTGCCAACCTACCCAACTCTGGTTGCGGCGGTGCAGATGGATGACACCGGTACAACCCGCATCGGTAAATTCGTCTTTAACCATCCGTTCTTCATCCCGGGTACTCTGGGCGTGCTTTTGGCTGTCTGCTTCGGCTTCTTGCTGGGCAGCTTCATGCTGTAAAACTTTACTGCAGGGTGCCTTCGCGCCCTGCTGTTCCTCCTCCTCATCATCCCGCTTTAACTAACATCCTTCCCTCGTCCGTTGTATAGTGACCACTCTTTAGCTGGTTACTCTGTTCTTTCGAGGTGTTTATGCTTGATGTAAAGAGTCAGGATATTTCCATCCCCGATACCGTTGTGGTGCTCTGTACCGCCCCGGATGAAGCAACCGCCCAGGATCTGGCCGCCAAAGTGCTGGCGGAAAAGCTGGCTGCCTGCGTGACGCTGCTGCCTGGCGCGACCTCCCTCTATTATTGGGAAGGTAAGCTGGAGCAGGAATATGAAGTCCAGATGATTTTAAAAACCACCGTCACACACCAGCAAGCCCTTCTCGATTGCCTGAAGTCACATCATCCATACCAAACGCCTGAACTTCTGGTTTTACCCGTCACTCACGGAGACTTTGATTACCGCTCATGGCTCAACGCATCCTTACGCTGATCCTGCTGCTGTGCAGCACATCTACCTTTGCCGGATTATTTGACGCGCCTGGCCGCTCGCAGTTTGTTCCTGCCGATCGGGCGTTTGTTTTTGATTTTCAGCAAAACCAACACGATCTGAACCTCTCATGGCAGGTTAAAGATGGCTACTATCTGTATCGCAAACAGATAAGCATTACGCCATCTCAGGCCGATATCGCCGAGGTAAAACTACCGCCAGGCGTCTGGCATGAAGATGAGTTTTATGGCAAAAGTGAGATTTACCGTAAACAATTGACTATCCCGGTCACGGTCAATCAGGCTAAATCTGGCGCAACATTAACGGTCACATACCAGGGCTGTGCCGACGCCGGTTTTTGCTATCCGCCTGAAACTAAAACGGTGCCATTAAGTGAAGTGTCTGCCAATACCAGGGCGACACCTGCGCCAGTGCCTGCCACCGATACTTTGCAAGAGAGACCACAACCTGCAACCCAGCTTCCCTTCTCTGCGCTGTGGGCATTGCTAATCGGAATTGGCATCGCATTTACACCTTGCGTATTGCCGATGTATCCGCTGATTTCCGGTATCGTGCTGGGCGGCAAACAACGCTTATCAACCGGACGCGCGCTGCTGCTGACGTTTATCTACGTCCAGGGAATGGCGCTCACTTATACCGCGCTGGGTCTGGTTGTTGCGGCCGCCGGATTGCAGTTCCAGGCTGCGCTACAGCATCCTTACGTCCTGATTGGCCTTGCCGTGGTCTTTACGCTGCTGGCCCTTTCGATGTTTGGCTTGTTCACGCTGCAGCTCCCTTCATCGCTGCAAACACGCCTTACATTGATGAGTAACCGTCAACAAGGCGGTTCCCCCGGTAGCGTCTTTGCGATGGGGGCGATTGCCGGCCTCATCTGTTCTCCTTGTACAACGGCCCCGCTAAGCGCGATTTTGCTGTATATCGCTCAGAGCGGGAACATGTGGCTGGGAGGCGGCACGCTGTATCTGTACGCGCTGGGGATGGGATTACCTCTGATGCTAATTACCGTATTCGGTAATCGTCTGTTACCTAAAAGCGGCCCATGGATGGAACATGTCAAAACCGCTTTTGGCTTTGTCATTCTGGCGCTCCCCGTCTTCTTACTCGAACGCATCATTGGCGACGACTGGGGCGTTCGCCTGTGGTCGCTGTTGGGCGTCGCATTCTTTAGCTGGGCATTTATCACCAGCCTGCAGGCAAAGCACGCCTGGATGCGCATCGTGCAAATTATCCTGTTAGCTGCAGCGCTGGTAAGCGTACGGCCATTGCAGGACTGGGCGTTCGGCGTGCCGCATGCTCAAACCCAGACACACCTTAACCTCACGCCTGTGGCTTCGGTGGATGCGCTAAATCAGGCGCTGGCACAAGCTAAAGGCAAACCCGTGATGTTGGATCTGTATGCTGACTGGTGCGTGGCCTGTAAGGAGTTTGAGAAGTATACGTTTAGCAATCAGCAGGTTCAGCAAGCGCTAGGCGACACGGTGCTTTTGCAGGCGGATGTGACTGCAAATAATGCCCAGGATGTCGCTCTGCTGAAACATCTACAGGTTTTAGGTTTGCCGACTATTTTGTTCTTTGACGCCGAGGGGAAAGAGCATCCGGAGGCTCGGGTAACCGGCTTTATGGATGCCGCGACCTTCAGCGCACATTTGCGCGATCGCCAACCGTGAGCGACACTTGCAACAGGAAATACGGAGGAGAATACCGTGCAACGTGAAGATGTCCTGGGAGAAGCCCTGAAATTACTTGAGGTTCAAGGGATAGCCAATACCACACTGGAAATGGTGGCCGAACGTATCGATTATCCTCTTGATGAACTACAACGCTTTTGGCCCGACAAAGAGGCCATTCTGTACGATGCGTTACGTTACCTCAGCCAGCGGGTGGATATCTGGCGGCGTCAACTTTTGCTGGATGACACCCTGAGCGCTGAACAGAAATTACTGGCACGCTACACCGCGCTGTCCGAATGCGTGAGCAATAATCGCTATCCAGGCTGCCTGTTTATCGCCGCCTGTACGTTTTACCCCGATCCCGGGCATCCGCTCCATCAGTTAGCCGATCAGCAAAAAAAGGCGGCACATGACTTCACCCATGAGCTGCTGACGACGCTGGAAGTTGACGACCCTGCAATGGTTGCCAAACAGATGGAACTGGTGCTGGAGGGCTGTCTGAGCCGCATGCTGGTGAATCGTAGCCATGCTGATGTCGAAACGGCACACCGCCTGGCTGAAGATATCCTGCGCTTTGCTCAGTGCCGTATGGGCGGTGCGCTGACTTAATTCGGATTTCGTAACTTTTGTGAACCGCATATAATTTCGGCAATACCGACATATTAAAAGGAATTATATGCGTCTCGCGCACTGCATTCTCCTCGCAGGTTTTATCTCTGCCCCCCTGTATGCCAATCCATTAAACGGTTTTTCGTTTGCACATAAAGACTGGGAAGTTGCGTGTGATAATACGGGTACCTGTCGGGCAGCAGGTTATAGTGACCATGCGGTAAGCGTACTGCTCACACGTGCGGCTGGCCCCGACACCAGCGTGTATGTCGAGGTTGCTTTTGCACAGCGTACGGCGAATCAACCCTCCCTGAAAGACGCCACGCTTTTTATTGATGGTCAAAAGCAAGGCGCGCTAACGTTTTCCGCAGAGGGATATTTTAAACTCAACTACCAACAGCGAAAGGTGTTTCTGGACGCCTTACGTCAGGACAATACCATTGAGTTTGCAGCAGATGGCGAACGATTACTGCTTTCTAATGCAGGTTCGAGCGCTGTGCTGCTGAAAATGGATGAATTCCAGAAACGCATCAATACCCAAAGCGCTGTGCTGCATCCAGGAGATAAAACCAGTAATGATGTGCTTAACGCTGAGCCTGCCCCACTTATCATCACCCAACCCGTCATCCGCACGCCGGACGTGGAACCATTAACGACCGCGCAGCGACAAAAAATAGAACCCCAAATTAGGGTCACTCCCGAGATGAATTGCCGCGAACTGGAAGAGGGTCAGGAACGCATTTATTACCGCATTCCGGTGGATAAACAACATGTACTCATTCAAACCGAATGCTTTGATAGCTCACGTACCATCCTCTGGCTAACCAATACTGAACTAACTTCTTCGCCTAAACTAATCACGAGTGATGCCAGTGAATATGAGAACGGTGAGATAGCCCGTTTCAGCGATCCCATTCAGCTCTGGGTCTGGGAGGGTAACAACTTCACCTTGCGCGACGAATACCGCAGCGGCGGACAAGGAAACCTTTCTGTTGGCGGTGTCTGGACGCTCCCTACGTTCGTTAGCATCGTACGTTCTCAGTCTGATGTAGACACGGATAACACGGCCCTAAAAACGCTACGTAGCGCCGTAGAGAGCATGCAAAAAAGCGATCCGGGCTTAGAACTGAGCAAAATCGCCAGTCAGTTTCCATTAATCGGTCAAATCACTGATTTCAGGATCTCTTACGCTGAAGACTCAACAGAACCAACCGCGAAACCCTCCCTTGAGATTAGCGATGATGAGTGGCAGGCATTTTCCCGCACAACGTTTAGTGTCGATTCGGAAAATGGAGGCGTGAACTTTACGCTCATTGATCTGGATGACGACGGTAAACGCGATCTCATCATCAACAGCTACGTTGGTGGCACAGGATTATTCAGCTACACCGGCGTACTCAAACGCGGTGATAATGCCTTCGTCGTCGTTAATGGCAAACAGGATGACGATAACTTTGGCGTACCCGGGGCGCTATTTTCGGAGAATGGGCGCGGCGCCAACCAGTGGAGCCAATGGGTGCGCATCAACGGTAAGGTTTACGCTCTCTGGTACAACGGCTTATATAATGAAGAGAAGCTTTATCTGTTGCGTCCATTTAGCCCAGACGAGAAGGCTCCCGTCGTAGCCGTCCACTATCGCTATGAATACGATATGAATTCAATCGAACCACGGGAAGAAGGACAACCCCTACTCCCGAAATTGAATACCAAAGACAAAACAAAGCTCATTACCGAACTGAACAAAATGCAAAGCATTCTTTTACAAAACCAACAGGCAAGCGACGGCGTTTCCCCTATCTGCCCAATCCCTGCCGGTACGTTGCAGGAAGACGCGGACAATTACAGTTCAGGGATTGCAGGGAACTATACGTCTGAACCTGTCGCAGCCATTCCTGTCTGGGTAAATGGGGAGTGCCTTATCGGTTCTGTCGAGAGTTATTTTGGTAGAGGAGAGTTCATCACTCTCGTTTCGCCAAAAGATCAGGATATTGTCGGAGAGTATTCAGTTACCGGCACACGCCATGTAACATCCATTAAAAGTGAATGGGTTCCCCGCGAAGGCGATAACGGTGGGCTGTAATTTTGAGCAAAACCCTCGAGAAAACAGCGAAATCGCTGCATAGTTAAGCAACCGACAGAAAAAGCGAGAAATTTGGTTGACGGGGTGTCCGGATTACGGTTTAATGCGCCCCGTTGCCCGGATAGCTCAGTCGGTAGAGCAGGGGATTGAAAATCCCCGTGTCCTTGGTTCGATTCCGAGTCCGGGCACCACTATTCATAAGGCCTCGCTGAAAAGCGAGGCTTTTTCCTTTTCTGGCTACGGTAGATTTCTGGTCGTTACGGCACGTTAATTGTTTGCTGGATTTCTCGCCATTTTCGCAGATGTGCGTTACTTTTAGACACCTCAACACCCTCTGATGTGTCTCTTCCTTACCCCACTGCTACGGTCTTTCTACGGTCCTCTACGGTTCCTTTCTCTAAGATTATTCATAATGAAGCAGAGAATACTGGGAAATGGGGGGTTTCATAATTTACCTTATTTAACAACAAATTACCTGACCCTGCCCCCGGGGGAAGACCGGGGAGACTCCTCTTCAGGCAAGGGGGAAAAACTCAGCGTCATCAACCCCCCCTTGTCAGTCGGGTGTTTCCACCATTTACTCCACCTGTAATATTCCTATTTCCCCTTACGATTCTTCGCATCAGCAAAATTCCCCGCTTTCCACGTCATAGTATGATGATTTACCAGTAGAACTGGTAATTGAGTTATGGAGTGACCCCGGGCCCATAGACAAATCTGCCCTATAGAGGTGTAGCAGGAGGGAAAGGGGGGACGGGCTAAACCGCCAGAAAGGTAAAAATAAGGTGCCGCTGGAGCTGCAGCTTTGGTCTGGGGTATGGGACCCCATTAGCAAGTTATCACTTTTATAAAAAATGAAATATATATTGAACGTGGGCCGGGTAATTGAATTATAGCGTAATGCCGGGTGCGAAATTCTTTACGTTATGCTTACATTTTATGACTAAACTTGCAGATACAGAAAGTTAGTTTATATGGCAACCATTACCAGAGAGAGGATTTCCGGATAAATAGAATATAAAATACGACTTGTTTAGCATTCGTTTAGAAATGAAAAGCTTGTATTTTTATGAAATATGATCCAGAAATCTCGCGTTACGAAAAAGAGTGCCACTAAGCGAGATAATATATCGCATAAAATAATAAACATTGTATTTTCTCGTTGATTTAACATATATAGACAAAAATAGTGATTTGTAATTTTCCGTTCTTATAATGGTGGTACAGAAAGACGAAGGACATTTCATATGGTTACTGTAGATGACTGCAACGATAGCGACCTTAATTTAGACAACAAAAATGTGTATCTCAAAGGTGAAATGATCGCTTTACGGGCGAAGGAAAAATGTCTTCTGGAGATTCTTTTAAATACATCTCCGGCCTGTATCTCACGCCAGAAAATTGCAGAGGAAGTATGGAATGGGCGATTTGTAAGTGATTTTACAATAAATCAAACGATCAACTCGCTACGTAGGAAAATTAAGGACAATGATAGGCAATTGATAAAGACGAAGCCTCGGGAAGGTTATGTTATTGATAAGGATATTGCAGCTCTGTTTACGTTCGATAGCGACATCGGTCCCACGTGTGAACCTGAGGATTTAGCATCCAGCGAAGCTAATGCGTTGATCGTCATTACCGACCACTCTGTAAAGCATGAAATGTTAAATAATCATAAAAAAAGTATCAGGGCGCGTAAAAAGCTATCATTAAGGGTCATTGTATTGATGTCACTGTTGTTGGCCTGCAGTATGGCGGGAGTCGGTGTTGGTGTCATAAGGGAATATTCGAAAGATGAAATTAATCAGTTTTATCTTGATGGTGTGAAATTCACTTTTCATAAAGAACGCATAGATTATCAGTTGAACAAAAGGAATGTGAATTGTCATTTAGTCAGAAGGACGCTTGATGATGGCGAAATTGTCGATACCAATACAACGCTCTGCAATACATCGCTTTAAATACTTGATACTACTTGCTGCACTGATCTTTTTTGCTGTTGGCCTTGCCTGGTTTGACGGTAAACGTGAGCAGAGCATTTTTACATCAAGCTACCATGGAATATTGCGGTCAAATGAAAACAATTATGTTGTCAAAGTGAATGTAACCTTTGATATCGACGATAAAATGACTTTTATAAAGGTTACCAGAGATAAAAGCAAACTGGCTGTATCTGAAAATACGTATCGTGCGGAAAGCTATGTTGAATTCAAAACATTATCATTGCAAAAACAGTCTTTTACAAAAGCCACTATCTCAGGAAGAGCTCAGACGACGAGCGGAATGAAAAAATTTGAAGAGACACGTTTTATCCCGGTAGCCATGCATCAGAGTCGGGGGCAGTTTGTACTCATCATGAACAATGAAGATATCTTTCCGATTGAAGCTATAAACGAACAGATAAATGATAAACTGGTCTTTATACTTAAAAGAGATCGCTAGTGATTTTATTTATAGAATAAGGTATTTTATTTATATATTTTTTTTTGATATGACAAAGGAAGTTCAGCGTCTTACTATGCCGTAATCAAGTTAACGCTTGGTGTAAACAAATAACATATTCTTGCTTGTGTCTACTTGATCCTTGAAATAGACCGACTGAATGTTCTAAGTAACCCATTGTTCATAATTGGAATTGACGATGTTAAACAACATGATTATTAAAGCATACACTGCCGCTCACATTCATATGGCACATAAAGTAAATCACCTAGTCGGTGAGAAGGGAATTACTGCGATTGAATATGCCATTATTGGTGTGGCAATGGCTTCTGGTCTGTTCTACATCTTTGATGAGGGTGGCTTCCTCGCCTCCTTGGAAGCCGCATGGAAAACAATGTCTACGAAAATCACAGGTGCGGGCAACATTCTGAATAAGTAATTACGCGGTCATAATGAATAACACTGACCAAATTACAGGTCAGTGTTATATGGCCATGTTATATTCTTCATTTGCAGGTTTGATAATTACGTGATCTATGAAATTCTTCTTAAGTTGTATATCGGTATAAAGCTTGTAGCATTGCCACAGACCGTTAACCATTTCTCCCGTGATGCAGGTGTTACTGCGATTGAATATGCCATTATTGGTGTGGCGATGTCAGCAGGATTATATTTCATTTTTTCCCGGGAGGGTGGGGATTTCTTGATCGCCCTTGTATACGCATGGAAAATTATGGAAGTCAAAATAACATATGCTGAAACTATCTTGACAAGAGGAACTTAAAGAATTTTGTTATTATTGTTGGCACTTGAGATAGCGCAGAAGGAAATCTAAAGGTTTATATCTATTTAAAATTAACTTTATTTGCCAAAGGCAGCAAATCATCTTGTCCAAGATACAGATGTAGCAGCGACTGAATACGCTATTATTGGCGTAGCGACGTCTGCATGAGAGTATTATATCTTTGACGTTCATGGAGGCTCTAATGAAAATTTCTATTATATGGGTAGATTGTATGATGCGTGTACGAAAATGGTATTAGTGATGGGTATAATGGGGTGATTACCTCCCGTCATAGGTACTGAACAAGTATGATTCTTTATATTCTGATTGTTTTAACATCCATATATATTATGTGGATGGATATTCGATACCGGCGCATCCCCAACAAAGCCCTGGTTGTACTGCTTTTCATTGGATTTGCTTACTTACTTGGTTTAGATGAAAGCAATTGCTATGTTAGAGGGGGATATATTATCCCAGCGATCACGTTGTCTTGCGGCATTGCATTATCATATAAAAATATTATCGGGATGGGAGATGTAAAGTTTCTTTTTCTGACCTTGTTATTATGTCCTGAGCAATGGCACATAGCTATTCTCTATGTGGTGATTTTTATTGGTGGATGCTGGTCCCTGCTGTGGCATTTTGTCTTGTGCAAAATACCGCCATTGGGAAAAGTTGATATGATTAAAAAAGGTATTCCTTACGGTATACCTATAGCATTAGCTTTATGCACGTTTACTTTTATCGGTTGAATGAAAGGCGAATTATATGCGCTATAGATATATAGCAATTCTGGCTATTGTCGTGATGTTGGTTGGCGTAATGGGTATTTATAAAAAAGGGGCTGATGATAAGCAACCCATCATTGACGAACGCATCGAAAGCGTATATTTCGTGGCGCAGAAAGATATGCAAAGAGGTGAAATTCCTGAAGGTGACTTTTATACCCGAAAAACGATTAAATTTAACCCTGGGCAACGTCCTGATGAACTGGCAGAAGCGCTGGATGAAAAAAAGATGGATGTTTTGCTTAGCGAAGGTGCAATTGCCGAAACTGAAATCAGTGCAGGGCAGGTTTTGACTCTGGAAAATCTTAAGAATTTGCCAGAAAAAATAGATTCTGAACTTATTGCCTTTCCATTATCGGTAAGTGCTGAAAGTATTCTAAATCCCAAAGTAGCTGACTACGGTTTTGTAGACCTTTATTTGATCTCTAACGATAACAAGATCTATCGTGAAGATTTCTACCAGAAGAGAGGTGGCTCAACAGGTAAAGATTACAAAGATACGCGCGTGAAGAAGTTTGCCAGTAATGTCTGGATTGTTAAAAATGCCAAAGACCGGGCTGGGAAAGAAAAAAAATCTAGTCTGCTGGATATTTCTAAGGGTGATACTATTGATAGAAGTTCCAGTAAATTAGATAAAAGCGGCAATGCGCCCGATACCAGAATTGTTTATGCCTATTTTAACAAGGATGACATTGATAGCGTTATTCAGGCCCAGGTTCTGGGGATGTTCTTTGTTTCACCTGTGACAGTGACCATGCTTAACAAGCCGTTAGCAAGTATCAGCGTCGACTCAAGAGAAATAACCGCTGCGGATATTGTTTCTGGTGCGCCACTGGCAGAGAAGAAAATTAAAGTCATCGAGATTCGAGGAGCAAAAAGTTCAAATGGACGTAATTAATAAAACTCTTGGCGGTTTACTGTTGCTCATGTTCAGTCATGCATGCCTTGCACTTGATATTGATGTTAATAAAACGAAAGAGTACAGAGTTGATTTCGACATTGATACAGTTGTTATTGGTTCTCCCGATGTTGCAGATTTCAGAGTGGTGGATGAACATAACATTTATATTTTTGGCAAAACCAGCGGCCAGACCAATATTATTATCAATGGTAAACAAGGGGAAGCGCGTACGCTTCCGATTTCCGTAAATGATTTTCGTGGTCAGGCTACCGTCATCAATACTTTGCTAGCCAATGAAGGTTTCAAAGAAGTTAAAGCTATCGACATGGGAAATTCTTTAACCATCAGCGGCACCGTCAGCACCAGTGAAGATATTGATTATATAAAAGATCTCGTCCAGGAATACTTTAGTGAGGAGCAAATAAAGTACTCACTGTTCACGCAGAAGAATCAACAGATTAAAATACGTGTTACCGTCGCCGAAGTGTCTAAAGAGGTTACCGAGACGCTGGGAATTGATTGGGGCCAGGGGGCTGTCTCCAGTAACGGAAGCGATTTAACCATCAGTGGTGGGCTTTACAGTTCCATGGTAAAAGGAATGAGTTTCAACTCATTAGGCATTGCAATCAATGCACTTGCAAAAAATAATCTTGCCAATGTTCTCACCACACCCAGTCTGACCGTGACGAATGGCAAGACGGCAAGCTTTCATGGCGGCGGCCAGATTCCTATATTTCAACGTAGTGAAAATGGCTCAACGGTTGAATGGAAAGACTATGGTGTTAAACTTAATTTTGCCCCGGTGATAAATACAGACGCATCTATCAGCATGGATGTAACCGTTGAGTCATCACAAATTGGTGGCTATTACAAATATGAAAACACAGAGTTGCCGACCATTAATACCCGAAATGTCGCGACCTCGGTGCGCATGCGCGATGGGGAAAGCTTTGTTCTTGGTGGATTAATTGATAATAACCAAGCTCAATATGTCAACAAGGTGCCTGGCCTGAGTGATATTCCCATGTTTGGTGCATTATTTAAATCTATAGGTTTTAACAGTGGTAGAAGTGAATTGGTGATTTTTGCGACGGTAGAATATATCAAGCCTACCGAAAAAAATACTATTAGTCTCCCACTTGCCAGTTTTTCCAGTCCATGGGAAACTTTTTTCAATATCAATAAAGTGACCCATAAGTCCACGATGGAATTGTTGAAAGAGGCCGATTATGTCATTGAGTAAAAGATTAATAATTGTGCTTGTTAGCCTGGCTGTCAGCGCATGTAGCGTGCCTGATAACTGGTTAAATACCGTGGATGATAATGTTATCATTATCAAGATTACTACCCAACCAGATGCATATACATTTTTAAAACTAGAGCAAATAATTCTTGAGAACGCCGCCAATGGGTTTGTTAATGCGACGGTTTTCAGTAAAAATGAAAATATAAATGCGGCACATGCAATAGCTGTTAACCTTGTAAACACTTATGCTATTAAATCTGAAGTGGTGGTTAGCGATGCAATCCATGATATACAACTACAGCTTAACAAGTACAATCCAAAAGCCTGCTATGTTAATCAGTTGGATGATTTTAACTGGTATAAAAGTAGCACTCGTGAAATACGTGAATACAATCAATCTGAAATTTGTGCTACCAGCATTAACGATCGGCAATTGAGGATTTAGCATGAATTTTGATAAGTTTAAAAAACGTTTTTCTCCAGCTAAAAAGAAAGATTTAGTTATTTATTTTAGTTCCACTAACAAACAAACATCCGAACTAGAAGAAGCGCTTCGTGTCTATGGCATTGGACTGGAATACCATACTGCCACACCAAAGGATACGATCACGATCATTGAAGACTGGGTGTCAACGTCAAGCCGTCTGTGGTTTATTGTAGATGGTACGTCGTACTCCAGCAGCGATATAGAAGAGTTTGCCATGATTCTTCGCGGGCGCTATCCGGCGGTACTGCTTGGTGATAATAATTCCCTAGATGCATCGTGGAACGCAGAAGAACAAGGTTATGCCGCATACTTTATTAATAATGTTGATTTACCCAGACTAACTAAAACCATTCTTAAAGGATTTGGCTATGTCCGGTCGCGAACCTCGATGACGATTGCGATCTGCAATACAACCCCAGATATTAATTTGAGTTATTACGCCTTCAGAGACTTAAAAAAGAATAAAACGCTTAAATCTTACTCAACATTGTTTATTAACTGTGATCTGGCTAATATTTATTATGATGCCGATCTGGGCGTACGCGCGAATAAGCAAGCGCTACAACATATAACCCGGGATGGTGAAGAATTAGATTCGCTGTCATCCCGTAAGCTTATTAATGCATTTGATGAGCATTTTGACTACATTTCATTCAATTTATTAATGGATGACATATCTATGAGTGATTCAGATGCGCTGGTTAAAGGCATTGATAACTTTATTGATTCTGTCTCAGATATCTACGGGTTTATTTTTATCAATGTACCCTATTATCTAATGACATCCTCAGCAGGAATGAATTTACTGGATAATAGTGATATACGAGTGTTGCTCACCAATGGTCAAATAGAGTCCATTTATAATCTAAACTTTTTACGTAACAAAATATCTTTTAAGCAAGAAAGCAATGGTAAAGGTAAAGACAAATTGTTCTGCTTACGGCAACCTTTGCACCATGCCGGGTTGCGTATAACCGATAATGATATTCATTCCAAACTTGGGGTTAAGGTTGACTTCTCTACCACCATGTTAAGAGAGGAATCTTTTTTAAGTCGATTCAAAAAAGATAACACCATAAATATCATTGACTTTATTTTCAGGTAAGTTATGCAAATCAAAGAATATGAGAAAGTACGCAGCCTTTTGGTGGAGCGACTAAAAATAGATGGAAATAATGTTGTTGATATTGTTGAAACACTGGATTCAATTGAGACTCAACTGATTTCAATTCTCGATAGTGAAAATATCATTATCACCAGACGCAATATAGATAAGCTGGTAAAAAGTTACTATGATGATATATTTGGCCTTGGCCCATTGCAGGAGTTGTTAAATGACACCTCGGTAAATGATATTATGGTAAACGGGACATCTTCACTTTATATTGAAAGAGCGGGGAAGTTGATTCGGCTGGAATCTATCTTTAAAAACAACGATCAGATAATGCGCGTTGCACAAAGAATCGTGGCAGCGATAGGCAGACGAGTGGATGAAAGTTCACCGATGGTGGATGCACGCTTACAAGATGGTAGCCGCGTAAATATTATTGTTCCGCCGATAGCTCTGGATGGCTGTACTATCTCAATCCGTAAGTTTAAAGAAGATAAGCTGGGTCTGATGGAACTGATAAATTTTTCTTCCATGACCCCGGAGATGGCGCATTATCTGAGTCTGATGGTGCGCGTTAAAGCGAATATTATTATCTCTGGCGGCACAGGCTCGGGTAAAACGACGTTGTTAAATGCACTCTCCAATGAAATTAACGATGGCGACAGGGTAGTGACAATAGAAGATGCGGCGGAATTACAGATCCAAAAGGCGCATGTTGTCAGACTGGAATCCCGCCCGAAAGGTGTTGACGGTGAGGGCAATATCAGCATACGTGACTTGGTGATTAACTCACTCCGTATGCGCCCGGACCGCATTATTATTGGTGAGTGCCGTGGTGAAGAAGCCTTTGAAATGTTGCAGGCAATGAATACCGGGCACGATGGGTCATTCTCAACCATTCACGCCAATACGCCAAAGGATGCGTTGGTTCGTCTGGAAAGTATGCTGTCGATGGCCAATCCCAATATTCCTACCAGAACATTAAAAGGACAGATCTCTCAGGCTGTAGACATTATTGTACAATGTGCTCGTTTGTCGAACGGTGAACGTAAGGTTACCTGTATCAGCGAGATCGGTGGTATTGAAGGGGATGTGATACAAAGCCAGGATGTTTTCGTCCTTAACAGCGTTAAAAAAAATGATGGTACACAGGTGTATCAGCAACAACGTAATTTTTCGCATTCTCTTCTGGATCGTAAAGTCGCATTTTATGGTTTGCAGCAGGAGTTGAAGGAAATTATCAATGACTAGCTTTTTTGCTTTCATATTTTTTTGTCTCCTGCCTGGCTGGGTTATTTTTAAACGAGTTAAGACTCAATATCTCAACCGCAAGCTTGCTGCGATCATGGGCGATGATTTTATAGAAAGCAAGGCGAAAACAGTGTCTAAAAAGACATTGGGGTCGTATTTTAGTGGCAGTTCGTCACCGGATTTTATTCTTATTTATGGCATTAAGAATGTTGTCACGGCATCTATTCTGACGTTCGGCTACGTATGTTTTGTGGGGTTTTGTTGCATAACGTTTAAGACTTCGCCTTTGACGTATGCGCTGTCTGTTGGGACGACGTTTGCCATTGCAGTTTATGTCGTACGTAAAAAATACCAGAAAGCATTCAGTGACTACTTTGAAGTTCATTTTCCGTATGCGCTGCGATTGATTAGCCGTAACCTCGCCGTGGGCCAAACGCTTTATGCTTCCGTCGATTCAGTTTCGATTAACCTGACTGGCATTATGCAGAGAGAGTTTAAGCGAATTTCATTGCAGCTAAAAAGCGGAGTCAGTTTCGAAGAAATACTGGATAAGGGCGAAGAAATCTATCCTTACAAGGGATACTATGTTTTTAGCTCTTACCTGAAAATTTCTGTGCAGAAAGGCAGCAGTTTAAAGGATACATTGATGGCTCTGGCGGATGACTTAATTGCCGCACAGATAATCAAAAAGAAGACCAGAGCGCTGACTTCTGAATCGCGTGGGGCTGCTTTTATTCTAGCAACCTTGCCTGCGATAATGCTCGGTGTGATGTATTCTTTTGCACATGCGAATTTTATTTATTTGTTTAATGAACTTTATGGGCGCTATGTTCTGATTTATGTGGTCATTAGCGTTTCGCTAGGTTTTGTAATTATATCGCGGATGATTCAAAAGGTTGAACTGTGATCCAGATAGTTTCCATTATCCTTTTTGCTTTTGGTGTTGTTGTATTCTTCTTTGTTATAAGAAAACAAAAAAAAGAAGAGGAATATTACGATAGATTTTATTTTATCGTTTCTAAACATAATACCATCACAGAGTATTTAAGTTTTTCTAACAGAGCGAAGTATATATTTAACCACCTGAAAGAAAAGATATATAAATTTAACGAAAAGTATCTGAGCCAGACTCAGTTTCATGAGTTGGTAAGGAATGCTGGCTACTATAACCATGAGCAAAGCACCCTGTTCTATCTTGGTGTATTTGCTGCATATTTGGTCTTGCTGGCAATGTTGGTGGTTAAGGCAACGTTTGGTGATATACCTTTCTATGCGTTTCCGGTGTGGAGTACGATTTTTTATATTGGTTTAAAGATACATCTTGAGCGTAAACATAAAAAACAACTTCTGAAGTTCAGAACAAACTTTGTCTATTTTCTTGATCTCATGTCAACCTGCATCAAAACCGGGATGACGTTAACCTCTTCGGTAGATGCTATATCACCCTTGCTTCATCGCTTTTCTCCGTTACTGGGACAAAGTATATCTAACTTTGGTAATGCCATAAAATATGCTTCACTGAATGAGGCCTGCGATCGTCTTTACCTAGAAGTTCCCCTTTCTGAAGTTCAGGAGTTTAATTCTACGGTGAAGAACTCGGCGCAGTTTGGGGCGGGCATGCACAGCAGTCTGCAAAACCTTGCGCAAGAGATACGGCAGTTTCATTTTATTGAAACGGAAGAAAAAATTGGTGCAGTGAATGCAAAGATGGGTATTCCATTAATTTTGTTTATCATGTTTCCTATTATTGTGGAAATTATTTTACCTGGCCTATTACGCTCCATGCAAAATCTCTCGTTGGATATGATTTCATGAAAAAGTTTCTTGTTTTATTTGTTCTACTGGCCTGTTCTTGCTCGCAGGTTAATAGTTCCAAGGATACCAGACTAACTGCCGCGCTAGCGGTAGAAGTCGGTGCGCTTGAAAAGGCCCTGGAACTTACTCGGGTGGAGGCTCAAAATAATATTTATGATGTTGATGTTCGCTTCCGCCTTGCTGATATCTATCATCAGCTTAATCGTTACGACATGGAAAATAGCGAGCTGACCGCGCTGAGCAAAATGGTTGATGCCAGTAGCCGACATTATTCCCGTCTGAAAATTGCGCTATTGCGGAACAATTTGTTACGTAATGAGCTGGATAGCGCAATTGAACATTATGAAGATCTCAATCAGTCGAGTTCGGTTCTGGCCGATGAAGATAAAGGGAAAGGTATGATGTATGTAGCCATCGCCTATTGTAAAAAAAATGCTTTTAATACCTGCATAGCACTTCTGGAGAAGGCAAAGCAATTTTTGCCTGGCAATGACGCCCTCGCGCAGAATATCAATCTGGCAAAGTGGATGAAGAAGACTAAAGCCGGTAATGCGACGCCAGTCGCAGATGTTTTTTATCAGGCCTATCAGGAGCAAGATAGTGAACAAATTTTCTCAAATCTGATCCTTAGTCTCGTCAGCGAAGGTAGCACTGGACGGGCTTATGATCTACTTTTAACCCGTTATTCTATCGACGACGCCAATATTATTATGAAAGAACTTAAAGCCAGTAAAATATAAAATATGACCCAGCTTTTAAACGATTTCGAATCTGAGTCAGGAGTTGCATCAATAGAAACCTCTATGGTTTTTTTGATTATCTTTATGTTTATCATGTTTACCTATGAGATATTGAAATTTCAAAATGATATGGCAATGATCGCCTTGAATGAATCCCTGGCCACCGAAAGAAGCGATCTTGCCTTGCTTAAGAGTGAACCAGACAAGTTATCTTTTGATTTTGACGAACAGATAAAATCTCTGGGAACAGGAAACTATTTTAATTCATTGAAATATAAGCCATCTGCCGTCGAGTGTTATAGTGATATTTCAAAAACAACGGCCGAAAAATGTAGTGAAAAAAGTAAAATAATCAAATTTAGTTATGAGGTCAAACGCTTGGCATCCAGTGATGAAATATGCGAGTTATTTGGCCTTCCTGTTGTTCTGATAAGAGAGACTATCGCTGTTAATGACTACTATAGGTGAACGACTTAACTGTGAAAAAGGCAGTGTCGCAGTTGAGGCCGCCTTTGTATTTTTGTTTTTTTCCGGACTTTTTATTTACGCTCTGCAGCAAACTTACGTGATGGTATTAAGTTATAGTGCTGAAAAAACTTCGGCCCAGGTCGCCAGTCTGGTTGCGCAGCGATCCACATTATTTAGTAATAAAAATTTGCAGGCAAAAGATATTGAGCTTTTAAGGCATCATATTCAGGCTCTTGGGGAATCGTCGAAAGAGTTTTTCGATCTTTATGTCGAAGAGGTTGCCTATCAGACAGATGCCTATCAGGTAATCCATATTCCTTCAAAGGACGGGACACAATGTTCTTTGAAAAAAAAGCTATCGGCTTATAGCTTCAATGTTCAAACTTCTTTTGCCAAAAATAACGGAATGTATAGAGTTACCGTCTGCCGTAAAATAAGTAATATGTTTTATTCTGATGGTGATCTCGTTATTGGCAGCAGTTCGGTGATGCCTGGACATCATCATTGATAGAGAATCATAAATGAAATTACAAACGCATTTTTTCTCTGAAAAGGGAAGCTTAATGCCGCTATGGGCTATTGGTGGCATGATGGTGATGATCTCAATATTCTGGGTAGAAAACACTTCATTTTCTATCCTGGATAAACTAAGAAATATCCATATTACCAGCGCTGTCGCTCGGACTTCCCTGATCGATCATGGTCGTTCGCAGACAGCGCTTAATGAGATTGTCAGCGCATCGGGTACAAGCCCCTTTAAGTATACGCAGAAGTTCAAGTATGCTTCCGTAGAGGATATGGAGGAGTTGAAAGATAATGATCGGCTGCAGGAAATTATTTCAGCAAGAACAAATACTTCGCAAACCACCACTGTCCCCTTTGAAACATTGAATGATTCGCTGCACTTAAGCAAACATCTCAATATTACTTCTCTGGATAATACGGTTAAGGTCCTTCATCCTTTAAATATACATCTGGCCGTTGAAAGTACTCCTGAAAATAAACCGAATATGAGCCGCGTTAGTCAGCCCCTTTATAATGCCATAAAACGGTTAACGGGTGATGCTGCGGATACCAGGGTCAATATTATTCCCTATTCTTATCGCGTCAATAATGCCGGTAGATGTTATACGGGAATTAACCGTGGTGACGACTTTAGTTTTGTCTGGTGGGAGAACGCTTTTAGGGAGGAAGATCTTCTGACATCCTATAAGTCGCAACTTACCTCTGCAAAAAATAACTTTTCCAGTACCAATAGTTCTATCGTTACTCTGGACAGAAAGTTAGCCGATCTTAAGAAAGAACAGGCTAAGTATAAACCGGGCACCGAAGAGTATGCTGAGTTGCAAAAGCAAATTGATTCAGTTAATAACCAGTTGACTTCGCTTACCAATAGCCTGCCGCAGCTTGAGGCTAGCATTGATAATGCTCAGGAAAAGGTAGATAAACAAACCAAGGTTGTTGAAGACCTCCAGGCAAGTGAAAACTATATAAAATTCCTGCCGTTGGCGCAGCACTATGCAAAGCGCTACCAGAATTATCGCTATTTCGAAGATTACACAGATGAGGTAGCAAATCAGGGTGATTTTTCCATGCCCGAAGAGAACTATTCTCAGTCTGCGTCGAAAATCACGTTATCGCCAACGGTTCACTATGCACTTTCTGTCTCCAGAAATAATTATTTTGGCGACACGAATACCTGCCCATCGACTGTGGTTAGCAGCAATATGTCCTCACCGGAAAGCGTTAAATCCGCGCTTAACTCAATAGACTATTCCGGGAAAGATCTGTTGGCGCTGGAAGGGTTGCTTTGGGCCGGAAGAAGTTTTTTTTCGGGGAGTTCAAGCCTTACCCGCAATGTGGTGATTATGTTTATCTCAGGGAAAGATGATTCCATCGATCCAGAAACCTTAGCTGGCGTTCAGGAAGCTTGTACAACCATTAAGAATACCTTCTCTTCAGGAAAGGTAAGTAAACTCGTGGTGGTGGCACCGGATGCGGATGCTGCTGATAACTATGTGGCTTTGCAATGCGCCACGAGCTGGAATAACGATACCGGCTTTATTTTTCTTGATAATTATGTCGATGATTTCGACAAAGAAATCGAAACGCGTTTTATACATTATTTTTCCCAGGAGTCGACGACCCGTAATGTCAATGGTTAAATATTATTTCATCTGCTTCTCGTTTATATCGGGTATATCCTTTGCAAAGCCGATGGAGGGAATGACGACTTTTAACTGTGAAAACCGCAGTGTGACTCATTCCAACTCTCTAATAAAAAACAAAAAAAATGACGCCTTGAATTATGATGGTACAACGCGCACCGTCATTTCCCAGGAGGCTATTGCGCGAGCGAAGAAAACACGTTTGTTTTTGGATCATCTTGATAAACTCTGTTCGCCCCGTCTTGCGGGCGAGCAAAGTAACTATATGGAAATCCTTCAAAACCAGCTGAAAGTGAGTCCGCAGCTGATTGGCAGCGTGTACTTTTCTCCTGCTAGCGCGCATGCGAATCGAAACCGGCAAGACCTCAGCAATATACGTAATGCCATTGCGCAATATTCGGCTGAGGATTATATACTGTTGATTGTCGGTAGTACGGATGCTACAGGGGAAGATTCTTTTAATGACTGGCTGTCTTTAAGGCGAGCACAGTACCTTGCTCATCAAGTAGTGGCAAAGAATTTTGATACCTTTCTTATTCCCTTGGGCAAAAAGGGAGCAACCGATGAGCGTCTAGAGAGCAATCCACGCTTCAGACGTGCTGACCTTTATTTGCTGAAAAAAGGTATTTAACTTCATACTTAATGCAAGTATCGTCTGACAAAACTGTAGTGGTCAAGTAGTATTGGCCACGGTTTACAGTAAAAATGGTATCTGTTCTCTGATTCTTCTGGGGGCAGCCCATCACTATAATGGTGAGGTCGGAATCGCCAGGAATCAGATCAGATATTGCTGGGGATGTAATTACTTTGCTTGCTCTGGATGAGGTTCTTTCATCTAATTCAACATAGATGTCAGACCTACGAAGCTACACTGTAATAAGCCATCCATGCTCAATGGTAGATATCTGGTAGCTCCGAAACGCCTCATTTGAACCTCATTTAAGGCTTGTAGCGCCCAACTGAAACATTTTACTTAAGGTAAACCAGTAAAGGGCTGTCAGTTCTACTAGATCGTTTGGTATTTTTTTAAGGGATTGAAAATCCCCGTGTCCTTGGTTCGATTCCGAGTCCGGGCACCACTATTCTAAAGAACCCGCCCTAGAGGCGGGTTTTTGCTTTTATAGTTTCTGATACTTTCCAACCGATCATCTCTCAATATCTTTACTGCTCTACCCCTCACAAAATCCATACGTAAGATTAGTCGTGCCTTTTAACAAGCTGACATCTGGCTTCTATAAGAAGATGGGGTTTAACGTGACGGGACGTACAGAAGTGGACGATCTCGAGCGACAGTACCTGTTACTCAACCCCGTGCACGGATAGCAGGCAATGTGCTGCCGGGAGAGCCTGGTGTGCTGCGCTTCTCAGGCCTGAACACCGGTTACAACATGATGGGCTGGATAAAATGGTACGCCGCATCCGGCAGTTCTCACTCCCTGCAGACGCAAAAAAGCCCATCCGGCAGGATGGGCTTCTTCACTTGTTTGATGCCTGGCAGTTCCCTACTCTCGCATGGGGAGACCCCACACTACCATCGGCGCTACGGCGTTTCACTTCTGAGTTCGGCATGGGGTCAGGTGGGACCACCGCGCTACAGCCGCCAGGCAAATTCTGTTTATCAACACGCTTTTCGCATGTCGATGTAATCTGTAATCAAGCTGAATTTCGATGTCTCTTTCGCCAAAACATCTTCGGCGTTGTAAGGTTAAGCCTCACGGTTCATTAGTATCGGTTAGCTCAACGTATCGCTACGCTTACACACCCGACCTATCAACGTCGTCGTCTTCAACGTTCCTTCAGGACCCTTAAAGGGTCAGGGAGAACTCATCTCGGGGCAAGTTTCGTGCTTAGATGCTTTCAGCACTTATCTCTTCCGCATTTAGCTACCGGGCAATGCCATTGGCATGACAACCCGAACACCAGTGATGCGTCCACTCCGGTCCTCTCGTACTAGGAGCAGCCCCCCTCAATTCTCCAGCGCCCACGGCAGATAGGGACCGAACTGTCTCACGACGTTCTAAACCCAGCTCGCGTACCACTTTAAATGGCGAACAGCCATACCCTTGGGACCTACTTCAGCCCCAGGATGTGATGAGCCGACATCGAGGTGCCAAACACCGCCGTCGATATGAACTCTTGGGCGGTATCAGCCTGTTATCCCCGGAGTACCTTTTATCCGTTGAGCGATGGCCCTTCCATTCAGAACCACCGGATCACTAAGACCTGCTTTCGCACCTGCTCGAGCCGTCACTCTCGCAGTCAAGCTAGCTTATGCCTTTGCACTAACCTCCTGATGTCCGACCAGGATTAGCTAACCTTCGTGCTCCTCCGTTACTCTTTAGGAGGAGACCGCCCCAGTCAAACTACCCACCAGACACTGTCCGCAACCCGGATCACGGGTCTACGTTAGAACACCAGCCATTAAAGGGTGGTATTTCAAGGTTGGCTCCATGCAGACTGGCGTCCACACTTCAAAGCCTCCCACCTATCCTACACATCAAGGACCAGTGTTCAGTGTCAAGCTATAGTAAAGGTTCACGGGGTCTTTCCGTCTTGCCGCGGGTACACTGCATCTTCACAGCGAGTTCAATTTCACTGAGTCTCGGGTGGAGACAGCCTGGCCATCATTACGCCATTCGTGCAGGTCGGAACTTACCCGACAAGGAATTTCGCTACCTTAGGACCGTTATAGTTACGGCCGCCGTTTACCGGGGCTTCGATCAAGAGCTTCTCCTTACGGATAACCCCATCAATTAACCTTCCGGCACCGGGCAGGCGTCACACCGTATACGTCCACTTTCGTGTTTGCACAGTGCTGTGTTTTTAATAAACAGTTGCAGCCAGCTGGTATCTTCGACTGATTTCAGCTCCATGAGTAAATCACTTCACCTACATATCAGCGTGCCTTCTCCCGAAGTTACGGCACCATTTTGCCTAGTTCCTTCACCCGAGTTCTCTCAAGCGCCTTGGTATTCTCTACCTGACCACCTGTGTCGGTTTGGGGTACGATTTTGTGTTACCTGATGCTTAGAGGCTTTTCCTGGAAGCAGGGCATTTGTTACTTCAGCACCGTAGTGCCTCGTCATCACACCTCAGCGTTAACAAGACTCCGGATTTACCTGGAATCTCCGCCTACATGCTTAAACCGGGACAACCGTCGCCCGGCTAACATAGCCTTCTCCGTCCCCCCCTCGCAGTAACACCAAGTACAGGAATATTAACCTGTTTCCCATCGACTACGCCTTTCGGCCTCGCCTTAGGGGTCGACTCACCCTGCCCCGATTAACGTTGGACAGGAACCCTTGGTCTTCCGGCGTGCGGGTTTTTCACCCGCATTATCGTTACTTATGTCAGCATTCGCACTTCTGATACCTCCAGCATGCCTCACAGCACACCTTCAACGGCTTACAGAACGCTCCCCTACCCAACAACACATAGTGTCGCTGCCGCAGCTTCGGTGCATGGTTTAGCCCCGTTACATCTTCCGCGCAGGCCGACTCGACCAGTGAGCTATTACGCTTTCTTTAAATGATGGCTGCTTCTAAGCCAACATCCTGGCTGTCTGTGCCTTCCCACATCGTTTCCCACTTAACCATGACTTTGGGACCTTAGCTGGCGGTCTGGGTTGTTTCCCTCTTCACGACGGACGTTAGCACCCGCCGTGTGTCTCCCGTGATAACATTCTTCGGTATTCGCAGTTTGCATCGGGTTGGTAAGTCGGGATGACCCCCTAGCCGAAACAGTGCTCTACCCCCGAAGATGAGTTCACGAGGCGCTACCTAAATAGCTTTCGGGGAGAACCAGCTATCTCCCGGTTTGATTGGCCTTTCACCCCCAGCCACAAGTCATCCGCTAATTTTTCAACATTAGTCGGTTCGGTCCTCCAGTTAGTGTTACCCAACCTTCAACCTGCCCATGGCTAGATCACCGGGTTTCGGGTCTATACCCTGCAACTTAACGCCCAGTTAAGACTCGGTTTCCCTTCGGCTCCCCTATTCGGTTAACCTTGCTACAGAATATAAGTCGCTGACCCATTATACAAAAGGTACGCAGTCACCCCATAAAGAGGCTCCCACTGCTTGTACGTACACGGTTTCAGGTTCTTTTTCACTCCCCTCGCCGGGGTTCTTTTCGCCTTTCCCTCACGGTACTGGTTCACTATCGGTCAGTCAGGAGTATTTAGCCTTGGAGGATGGTCCCCCCATATTCAGACAGGATACCACGTGTCCCGCCCTACTCTTCGAGTTCACAACACATGCACTTTTGTGTACGGGGCTATCACCCTGTATCGCCGGACTTTCCAGACCGTTCCACTACCACACATGCTGATTCAGACTCTGGGCTGCTCCCCGTTCGCTCGCCGCTACTGGGGGAATCTCGGTTGATTTCTTTTCCTCGGGGTACTTAGATGTTTCAGTTCCCCCGGTTCGCTTCATTACGCTATGTATTCACGTAATGATAGTGTGACGAATCACACTGGGTTTCCCCATTCGGAAATCGCCGGTTATAACGGTTCATATCACCTTACCGACGCTTATCGCAGATTAGCACGTCCTTCATCGCCTCTGACTGCCAGGGCATCCACCGTGTACGCTTAGTCGCTTAACCTCACAACCCGAAGATGTTTCGTAAAACATTTCAGTGTTGCGAAAATTTGAGAGACTCGGACACACCGCTTTTCATTTCTTGTTTACGGAGAAATGAAACAGTGTGTCGTTTCAATTTTCAGCTTGATCCAGATTTTTAAAGAGCAAAACTTCTTAATGCACTCGAAAGTACATTCAGAAGTTCATCATTCATCAGACAATCTGTGTGAGCACTACAAAGAACGTTTCTTTAAGGTAAGGAGGTGATCCAACCGCAGGTTCCCCTACGGTTACCTTGTTACGACTTCACCCCAGTCATGAATCACAAAGTGGTAAGCGCCCTCCCGAAGGTTAAGCTACCTACTTCTTTTGCAACCCACTCCCATGGTGTGACGGGCGGTGTGTACAAGGCCCGGGAACGTATTCACCGTGGCATTCTGATCCACGATTACTAGCGATTCCGACTTCATGGAGTCGAGTTGCAGACTCCAATCCGGACTACGACATACTTTATGAGGTCCGCTTGCTCTCGCGAGGTCGCTTCTCTTTGTATATGCCATTGTAGCACGTGTGTAGCCCTACTCGTAAGGGCCATGATGACTTGACGTCATCCCCACCTTCCTCCAGTTTATCACTGGCAGTCTCCTTTGAGTTCCCGGCCGGACCGCTGGCAACAAAGGATAAGGGTTGCGCTCGTTGCGGGACTTAACCCAACATTTCACAACACGAGCTGACGACAGCCATGCAGCACCTGTCTCACGGTTCCCGAAGGCACCAAGGCATCTCTGCCAAGTTCCGTGGATGTCAAGAGTAGGTAAGGTTCTTCGCGTTGCATCGAATTAAACCACATGCTCCACCGCTTGTGCGGGCCCCCGTCAATTCATTTGAGTTTTAACCTTGCGGCCGTACTCCCCAGGCGGTCGACTTAACGCGTTAGCTCCGGAAGCCACGCCTCAAGGGCACAACCTCCAAGTCGACATCGTTTACGGCGTGGACTACCAGGGTATCTAATCCTGTTTGCTCCCCACGCTTTCGCACCTGAGCGTCAGTCTTTGTCCAGGGGGCCGCCTTCGCCACCGGTATTCCTCCAGATCTCTACGCATTTCACCGCTACACCTGGAATTCTACCCCCCTCTACAAGACTCTAGCCTGCCAGTTTCGGATGCAGTTCCCAGGTTGAGCCCGGGGATTTCACATCCGACTTGACAGACCGCCTGCGTGCGCTTTACGCCCAGTAATTCCGATTAACGCTTGCACCCTCCGTATTACCGCGGCTGCTGGCACGGAGTTAGCCGGTGCTTCTTCTGCGAGTAACGTCAATTGCTGCGGTTATTAACCACAACACCTTCCTCCTCGCTGAAAGTACTTTACAACCCGAAGGCCTTCTTCATACACGCGGCATGGCTGCATCAGGCTTGCGCCCATTGTGCAATATTCCCCACTGCTGCCTCCCGTAGGAGTCTGGACCGTGTCTCAGTTCCAGTGTGGCTGGTCATCCTCTCAGACCAGCTAGGGATCGTCGCCTAGGTGAGCCGTTACCCCACCTACTAGCTAATCCCATCTGGGCACATCCGATGGCAAGAGGCCCGAAGGTCCCCCTCTTTGGTCTTGCGACGTTATGCGGTATTAGCTACCGTTTCCAGTAGTTATCCCCCTCCATCGGGCAGTTTCCCAGACATTACTCACCCGTCCGCCACTCGTCACCCAAGGAGCAAGCTCCTCTGTGCTACCGTTCGACTTGCATGTGTTAGGCCTGCCGCCAGCGTTCAATCTGAGCCATGATCAAACTCTTCAATTTAAGTTTGATGCTCGTGAATTAAACTTCGTAATGAATTACGTGTTCACTCAGAGACTTGGTATTCATTTTTCGTCTTGCGACGTTAAGAATCCGTATCTTCGAGTGCCCACACAGATTGTCTGATAAATTGTTAAAGAGCAGGTGCGACGCGCTTTAGCGCTCTGTCGCGAGGTGGCGTATATTACGCTTTCCTCTTTCAGAGTCAACCCTCATTTTCAGGTTTTTCTCTTCAACCGAACCGGCTGTTTGTGTGAAGTGATTCACATCCGCCGTGTCGATGGAGGCGCATTATAGGGAGTTTCCTGCGGCCCGCAACCCTTAAATTGCAGAAAAATGACTGACCGCTGCATTCCACAGCAAAACCCCGCCTTATACCCATTTACACACAGAGTTATCCACAATCGTAAGCAAAATAGTGGTCAGCCTCCCTGAAAGAAGTGAAAGCAGATAAGGAAATCTCTATATAAAAAGAGACTCGCTCTACGCTATATATAGAAGAAAAGCACAGGCAGCCCATGCCCCATCATCCCTACCACCTTTGAATTACGCATCCCATCAGGCGATAATACCCATACAAACCGTGATTCCAGGACCGTGATGAGACACTCTCTGCAACGTACTGCTATACGCAAACGCCCGATGAAGCTCGGCACTACCGTGATCCTCATGGTCAGTGCGGTACTCTTCTCCGTGCTGCTTGTCGTTCATCTGATTTATTTCTCGCAAATCAGCAACATGACGCGCGATGCATTAGCGGGTAAAGCGCTTGCGGTCGCACGAACGCTGGCAAACTCCCCGGAGATCCGCCAGGGGCTAATGAAAAAGCCCGAGGAAAGCGGTATTCAGGCGATTGCCCAGGCGGTGAATAAGAGCAACGATTTTTTGTTCATCGTCGTCACCGATATGCAAAGCATTCGTTACTCCCATCCCGAAGCGCAGCGAATCGGTCAGCCGTTTAAAGGCGATGACATTTTGCTGGCCCTGCAAGGGAAAGAGAATGTCGCCATTAATCGCGGATTTCTGGCGCAAGCCCTGCGCGTATTTACCCCTATTTATGACGAGCATCACCGGCAGATAGGCGTCGTGTCGATCGGCCTTGAGCTAAGCAGGGTGACTGAGCAGATCAATAACAGCCGTGGCAGCATCTTTTGGTCCATCTTATTTGGCGTGCTGGTTGGGCTGCTCGGCACATGGGTATTTGTCAAAGTCCTCAAGCGTATTCTGTTTGGTCTGGAGCCTTATGAAATCTCCAATCTGTTCGAACAACGCCAGGCGATGCTGCACTCTATAAAGGAAGGCGTCATTGCCGTTGACGAGTGCGGTGAAGTGACGCTGATAAACCAGGCGGCACAAGAGTTGCTGGATTACCACAAATCGCAAGACGATGCCCAGCTCTCCACGCTCAGCCACGCATGGTCAAAAGTGGTCGATTTTTCACAGGTACTGCATGACGGAACGCCGCGTCGCGATGAAGAGATCATGGTGAAGGATCGGCTACTCTTAATTAACACGGTGCCGGTACTCAGCAACGGTAAAATCATCGGGGCCATTTCAACATTCAGAGATAAGACTGAAGTCCGAAAACTAATGCAACGACTGGACGGCATGGTCAACTATGCCGACGCACTTCGTGAACGATCCCACGAATTCATGAATAAATTGCACGTGATTCTGGGATTATTGCATCTGAAAAGTTATAAGCAGCTTGAAAATTACATCCTGAAGACCGCGAACAGTTATCAGGAAGAGATTGGCTCACTGTTAGGAAAAATAAAATCCCCGGTGATCGCAGGATTTTTACTCAGTAAGATTAATCGCACATCTGATTTAGGCCATAGCCTGGTGATCAGCAATGAAAGCCAGTTGCCGGAAAACAGCAACGAAGATCAGGTGGCTGTGCTGATTACCGTTCTGGGGAATTTGATTGAAAACGCCCTGGAGGCGCTAGGTCAAGAACCTGGTGGCGAGATCAGCGTATCCTTGCATTATCGACACGGCTGGTTGCATTGCGAAGTGAATGACGATGGTCCGGGGATTGCCCCCGAACACATTGAGCACATCTTTGAGAAGGGCGTTTCGTCAAAAGGAACCGAACGGGGCGTTGGTTTAGCGCTTGTTAAACAACAGGTTGAAAACGTTGGCGGCAATATTTCCGTCGAGTCAGAACCTGGGATCTTCACCCAATTTTTTGTACAGTTACCGTGGAATGGTGAGAGGGCCAGCAGATGATCAATGTCTTAATTGTCGATGACGATGCAATGGTAGCGGAATTAAACCGCCGTTATGTCGCGCAACTCTCCGGTTTTCATTGCTGCGGCACAGCCTCCACGCTGGAGAAAGCAAAAGAGATAATCTTTCATAGCGGTAATCATATCGATTTGATTTTGCTTGATATTTATATGCAAAAAGAAAACGGTCTGGATCTGTTGCCTGTATTGCACAGCGAAGGTTGCAAGTGTGATGTTATTGTCATCTCTTCCGCCGCTGACGCGACCACCATCAAAGACTCTCTCCACTATGGTGTCGTTGACTACCTGATCAAACCGTTCCAGGCGTCCCGTTTTGAAGAGGCGCTGACCGGCTGGCTACAAAAGAAAACCGAGATGGAAAAGCATCAGTACTATGAACAGTCTGAGCTTGACCAGTTGATTCACGGCAGCTCCTCCAATGAACAGGAAGCGCGGCGCTTACCTAAAGGATTAACGCCACAAACGTTACGCACGCTGTGCCAGTGGATTGATGAGCATCAGGATCAGGAATTCTCCACCGATGAACTGGCCAACGAGGTCAATATCTCGCGCGTTTCTTGCCGTAAATATCTTATCTGGCTCGTCAATTGTCACATCCTATTTACCAGCATCCATTATGGCGTAACCGGTAGACCGGTTTATCGTTACCGCGTTCAGGCTGAACATTACTCATTACTAAAACAATATTGCCAATAAAAACAATTTGGGATTATTTGTTATTTGAAAGTAACAATTATTAAAATAATGAAAAATCCCTACTTTTCTGAATCATGCTGCAGAATTATAAATTTGCGTTAGATCAAATATATTTGTATCCGGCATGTTAAATGTATTATTTTAATATTGATTAACGTCACACTGTTTTTAATTTCAAAATCGCTAACAAAAGTTAATTAAGTATTATCTAGCTCGCAGAGTGTGTATTTTTACCCATAAAGGATTAGTCTGAAATTAACCAGACATACAAAATCTAGACTGGTAGCAATGGAGACCATGCTACGTACCATGGACACCGTACATTTTTGTGAGCAAATAAAAGTATCCGCACGCCAACCTCATCACATTATGAAATGGCGTGAGTGTGATCACACAAATAACCTACTCACCCATTCTGTCGGTGGTTCACGTAATAGCGGAAAACGCAAAACAGATAAATTACAGCGTCAACCGCAGCTCTCCATGTCCAGCTCTGCTTCCCATCGCCTGAGGATTCTCTCCTCTGATCAAAGCCACAGAAAAAAGCTAAATATCGCCATAACGTTAAAAAAAACATTCTAGCAAGACATTTGAACATTAATCGCAAATACGGACATATCGAATACTGACCATTTTTTGATGCCTATTTCGGCAAAAAAGAATGTGGCACAGATCCATTTTTCAAAAAATTGACTGGTTTTTTCGCGAGGGTAAATAAAATGTTATTTAGTATACAACTTCTTATAATATTAATATGTTTGTTTTATGGTGCCAGAAAGGGCGGTATCGCGCTGGGTTTATTAGGCGGTATCGGCCTGGTCATTCTGGTTTTCGTTTTCCATCTCCAGCCGGGTAAACCACCTGTAGATGTAATGCTGGTTATTATTGCCGTGGTGGCCGCATCGGCAACCTTGCAAGCCTCCGGCGGCCTTGACGTTATGCTGCAAATCGCTGAAAAGCTGCTGCGCCGTAACCCAAAATACGTTTCCATCGTCGCCCCGTTCGTTACCTGCACCCTGACGATTCTCTGCGGTACAGGCCACGTGGTATACACCATCCTGCCAATCATTTATGACGTTGCCATTAAGAACAATATTCGCCCGGAACGTCCGATGGCGGCGAGTTCTATCGGTGCGCAGATGGGGATTATCGCCAGCCCGGTGTCCGTGGCCGTTGTATCACTGGTCGCAATGCTGGGTAACGTAACGTTTGAAGGCAAGCATCTTGAATTCCTCGACCTGCTTAGCATCACTATCCCGTCTACCCTGTTGGGTATCCTGGCGATCGGTATCTTCAGTTGGTTCCGCGGTAAAGATCTGGATAAAGATGAAGAGTTCCAGAAGTTTATTTCCGTTCCTGAAAACCACAACTACGTTTATGGCGATACCGCCACACTGTTAGACAAAAAGCTGCCGAAAAGCAACTGGCTGGCCATGTGGATCTTCCTTGCCGCTATCGCCGTTGTTGCCGTGCTCGGCGCGTTCTCTGAGCTGCGCCCTACCTTCAGCGGCAAACCGCTGTCAATGGTACTGGTTATCCAGATGTTCATGCTGCTGACCGGTGCGCTGATTATTATCCTGACGAAGACCAATCCCGCTTCAATATCTAAAAACGAAGTCTTCCGTTCCGGTATGATCGCGATTGTGGCGGTGTACGGTATTGCCTGGATGGCCGAAACAATGTTCGGCGCGCACATGACGGAAATCGAAGGTGTGCTGGGCAATATGGTGAAAGAGTATCCGTGGGCCTATGCAATTGTTCTGCTGTTGGTTTCCAAATTTGTAAACTCCCAGGCTGCGGCGCTGGCGGCGATTGTTCCGGTCGCACTGGCAATTGGGGTTGATCCAGCGTACATCGTTGCTTCCGCTCCGGCATGTTACGGTTACTACATTCTGCCGACTTACCCGAGCGATCTGGCGGCTATTCAGTTTGACCGTTCCGGCACCACCCACATTGGCCGTTTCGTTATCAACCACAGCTTCATTCTACCTGGGTTGATCGGCGTGAGCGTATCCTGTGTCTTTGGTTGGATCTTCGCTGCAATGTACGGTTTCCTGTAATTACAGTGCGCGTGCCGTCCGCTTTGGAACGGCACGCCACCGTCAAGACACAGAGAATTTTAAAATTCCTGAGAAAAATGAAAAGGCTGGAAGCAAATGTCAAAAGTTGAATTCACTTATCAGGCAGCTTTCCCACTGGGGGAAGACAAAACTGAGTACTACCTGCTGACCTCCGATCACGTCAGCGTCGGCGAGTTTGAAGGCGAAACAATCCTGAAAGTAGCCCCTGAAGCACTTACGCTACTGGCCCAACAAGCCTTCCACGATGCCTCCTTCATGCTCCGCCCTGAACACCAACAGCAAGTCGCCTCAATTCTCCATGATCCCGAAGCCAGCGAAAACGATAAATACGTAGCGCTGCAGTTCCTGAGAAACTCCGAAATCGCTGCTAAAGGCGTATTGCCAACCTGCCAGGACACCGGTACGGCAATTATCATGGGTAAAAAAGGTCAGCGCGTCTGGACCGGTGGCGGCGACGAAGCGGCACTCTCCAAGGGCGTATTTAATACCTATATTGAAGATAACCTGCGCTACTCGCAAAACGCGGCGCTGGATATGTACAAAGAAGTGAATACCGGCACCAACCTGCCCGCACAAATCGACCTGTACAGCGTGGATGGTGACGAATACAAATTCCTGTGCGTGGCCAAAGGCGGCGGTTCAGCGAACAAAACCTATCTGTATCAGGAAACCAAAGCGCTGCTGACGCCCGGCAAACTGAAAAACTTCCTGGTAGAGAAAATGCGCACGCTGGGTACCGCAGCATGCCCGCCGTACCACATTGCATTCGTCATTGGCGGCACGTCAGCGGAAAGCACCCTGAAAACGGTGAAGCTGGCCAGCACACACTACTATGACGCACTGCCGACTGAAGGTAATGCGCACGGCCAGGCGTTCCGCGATCTGCAACTGGAACAGGAACTGCTGGAAGAAGCGCAGAAACTCGGCCTCGGCGCCCAGTTTGGCGGGAAATACTTCGCGCACGATATCCGCGTGATCCGCCTGCCTCGCCACGGCGCATCCTGCCCGGTTGGTATGGGTGTGTCTTGCTCCGCAGACCGTAACATCAAGGCCAAGATTAACCGCGAAGGGATCTGGATCGAAAAACTGGAACATAACCCAGCCCAGTACATTCCGGAGTCGCTGCGCCAGGCAGGCGAAGGTGAAGTGGTTAAAGTTGACCTTAACCGCCCAATGAAAGAGATCCTCGCTCAGCTCTCTCAGTATCCGGTTTCTACCCGTCTGTCGCTGAGCGGCACCATCATTGTCGGTCGCGATATTGCCCACGCGAAGCTAAAAGAACGTATTGAGTCCGGCGAAGGTCTGCCGCAGTACGTGAAAGATCACCCTATCTACTACGCGGGCCCGGCCAAAACACCTGCGGGTTATCCGTCCGGCTCTTTAGGACCAACCACTGCGGGTCGTATGGACTCCTATGTTGACCTGCTACAGTCTCACGGCGGCAGCATGATCATGCTGGCAAAAGGTAACCGTAGCCAGCAGGTGACAGATGCCTGCCATAAACACGGCGGCTTCTATTTAGGTAGCATTGGTGGCCCGGCTGCGGTACTTGCGCAGCAGAGTATTAAACATCTGGAATGCGTGGAATACCCTGAGCTGGGTATGGAAGCTATCTGGAAAATTGAAGTCGAAGATTTCCCGGCTTTCATTCTGGTCGATGACAAAGGCAACGATTTCTTCCAGCAAATCGTCAGCAAACAATGCGCTAACTGCGCGAAGTAACCCATTCGGCCCGGCACTGGACTGACAACAGATTTTTGGCGTCAGTCCAGTGATCCCCCCGGGCCAACTTTATCCCCCCATTTACTGGCGTTGAATTTTTGCCGCTCACAGGGAATAGTAACCTTTTCCATTACTTGTGAATTCGCCATGCTCCGCACACTGAACTCCACAATCTTGCACTCTGGCGCGCTGCTCCTGGCGCTAATACTTATCTACACCGGTGTCTCTGCCACGGAGAAAATCACCTGGCTGATGGAAGTTACTCCGGTCATTATTGTCGTCCCACTGTTGCTGGCGACCGTGAAGCGCTACCCGCTGACGCCATTGCTCTACACGCTCATTTTCTTGCACGCCATCATTCTGATGGTCGGCGGTATGTATACCTACGCTAAAGTCCCTGTCGGTTTTCAGGTTCAGGAGTGGCTGGATCTCAGTCGTAACCCCTATGACAAGCTGGGTCACTTCTTCCAGGGTCTGGTGCCCGCCCTGACGGCAAGAGAGATTTTAGTGCGCGGTAATATAGTTCGTGGCCGCAAAATGCTGGCATTTTTGGTCTGCTGCGTGGCGCTGGCGATTAGCGCGATGTATGAGCTGATCGAATGGTGGGCGGCGCTGGCGATGGGTCAGGGAGCGGATGATTTTCTCGGGACGCAGGGCGACCCGTGGGATACCCAGTCGGATATGTTCTGCGCCCTGCTCGGTGCGCTAACCACGGTGCTCGTGTTGGCGGGCTGGCACAACAGACAGTTAAAAACTGCCGGATAGCGCTGACGCTTATCCGGCAATCAGCCCTACCCATTGCGAGACTTAATAACCAGAATCGGCAAGGCGAACAGGAGTGTCAGAAAGTTCGCCATGCTGACGGCAGTATCTTCAATCAATAATCCATAAATCAGCCACAACACCAGCCCACACACAAACATTACATACATTAAACCGGAGATACCCTGCGTGTTGCGGGTGGTAATGACCTTAATCGCTTGCGGTAAGAATGAGAGCGTCGTCAGGCTAGCCGCCAAATACCCAATCCACGAATGCCATTCCATAGCTACGCCTTCACATCACCTGGGGTGACTATCGCAATAGCCGGGATATCCGGTTGCTCATGGTGCTGCGGCACCTTACGGTACTTATCCAACAAATGAATCTGGACCCTGCGCAGCGTGTCGCCGTTCAGTCGGTAAAAGCGGAAGTAAAGGACTAAGGTCACCACAAAAAAGAGTGCTGGTAGCGCGATCATAATGAATTGCATACCAACAATGGTTTCTGCAGACTGCGCGACATTCGGCGCGTAATTAATCACCCCAAGTATCACTGCGATAAAGAAAGCGGCAAACGCAGACCCTCCTTTTACCACCATCGTCTGCACTGAATAAGCGATACTTTCACAACGTACATTCAGTTTGTATTCACCGTAATCAACAGTATCCGCCACCATAATGACCTGCAACACCCAGAAAAGCGCTGAACCAATATTCAGTAAAATACCAGCAATAACAATGAGTAAGATGTTATGAAAACCGGCTAACGCCATCACCAGCAAAACGATACAGCTGAGCACCGGCAGCACGGATGCCCCAGCCCACAGGATCCGTCGTGACAACGCTTTTACCAATCGAGGAAAGAAAATCAGCGTCAGCAGGTTTGCCGCTCCTGCGTAAGACATGTAGTACGGGAAGAGGCTTGCATCGCCAATCACATAAGTAAAATAGTAAATGGCAAAGCCTGCAATGATATTGGCGGCAATATTGTAAGCCAGCGCCATGCCTAGCAGGCAGGATAACTGGTCGTTTTTATAGATGAGCCCAACGATCGCTTTCAGCCCAAGACGACTGCTGTCCGCCGTTGCCTCACTATCTGACGAATAAACCTCATGCACATTACGCAGCGTAACAACGGTAGAAACGATAAAGAATGCAATCAGCACCAGCGTAAACATCTGGAAACCAAAGCCGCGATCGGCCCCGCCAACATAGCTCACAAAGGGTAGCGTTACCCCCGCGGTGACAAACCCAGCCAGGCTTGCGAAGAAACGAGGGAACGGCACCAGTTGTTCACGCTCGCGTTTATCCAGCGTAATAGTTGGCACCAGCGACCAGAATGGAATATCCATAATGGTGTAGGTCATTCCCCATAATATATACGTCACGCAGACAAATACGACTTGCGCAGTGCCCTCAAACAAATGTGCGCTAAAAAGCAAAAACAGCACCAATGAGTTCGCCAGCGTACCGAGTAAGATCCAGGGTTTAAATTTTCCCCACCGCGACCGGGTGGCGTTCACAATCCAGCCCATGATGGGATCGTTTACCGCATCCCAGACCCTTGCCGCCAGGAACAACGTTCCGACCAGCCCCACCGATAATCCCACCACGTCGGTGTAGTAATACATCAGGTACATGTACACAATACCGATGGCGAAATCCTTACCAAACGCTCCAAATCCGTAACTGAGTTTTGTTTTCAGAGAGATGCTCATAGGGTATCGGGTCGCCGTTACCAGCGCCCGCCTTCTGTTAGAGGAAACGTCAGAGGTTAAACGCCGGATGCTCTGCCCGGCGTAATGGTGTGTTAACGGTGTAACCAGGCCGGCAGCCAGTCGCCATGAGACGCGATCAGGTCGTCCACCAGCGCATAAATCTCCTCAATCCCCAATACCGCGGCGGTATGCGGATCCATCATCGCCGCGTGATAAACGCGATCGCGATTTTCCGTCAGAATGGCTTCCGTTAGCAGGGTCTGAACATTGATATTGGTTTGCATCATGGCCGCTAAATGTGACGGGAGAGTACCCACCTTCGTTGGCTGGATACCATTCGCATCGACCAGGCAAGCCACCTCCACGCAACAGCCTTGCGGCAGGTTATCGATCAGATGGTCATTGCGAACGTTGCCATACACCACGCTCGGTTCACCGGTCCAGATAGCGTTCATGATAGTGCTGGCATATTCACGTGACGGTTTAATCTCGATCCGCGCCGCCGTTTTGTACTCTTCCAGCTCTTTGTTCCAGTTTGCCAGCTGTTCCACACAGCGTTTTGGATACTCATCCAGTGGAACCTTATAGCGCTCAATCAGATCCTCACGCCCTGGTTTGATAAACCACGGCGTATATTCCGCGAAATGCTCCGACGACTCAGTGACGAAATAGCCCAGCTTTTTGAACATTTCATAACGCACAATGTTCTGACAACGGGTATTACCGTGAAGATTCGGTTTCGGCGCCTGACCAGATTCATAGGCCGCCAGCAGCTCCGGATAGAGATTCACATAAGCACCGTCAGCCGTTTTACGCTCAAGTTCCAGATAAAACGCCATATGGTTGATCCCGGCGCAGCGATAGCGCAAAGAGGCCGGGTCGATGTTCAAATCGCGGGCCAGCTCCTCCGCTGTCCCTTGCACCGAGTGACACAATCCAACCTGCTTAATATGCGGATAGCGCGCATACATTGCCCAGGTGTTCATCGCCATCGGGTTAACGTAGTTAAGCATGGTGGCCTGCGGGCAGACTTCGGTCATATCCTCACAAATCTGCCATAAATGCGGGATAGTGCGCAGCGCGCGCATAATGCCGCCAGGCCCCAACGTATCGGCAATCGTCTGCTCCAGACCATGACGTTTACACACCGCAAAATCGGTAACGGTACAAGGTTCATAGCCACCAATCTGGAAAGCGACCACCACAAAATCAGCATCCTGCAATGCCGCTTTTTGATCGGTATAGCAGGTGATACGCCCGGACGCGCCCGCTGAGTCCATCAACTTACGCACCACAATGTGTGACTCTTCCAGCCGAGTAGGATTGACGTCCATCAAGGCGATATGCGCAGATTTCAGCGCATCGCGATGAAAGACGTCCCCGAGGATATTTTTGACGAAAATCGTGGAACCGGCGCCGATAAAGGTAATTTTGGGTGCAGACATCATGACTCTCCAGAACATTAGTGAACACAGTCATGGTGGCACAGCGCATTGATGAAAACTTCCGACTTCCCTGGCGAGCATTCCCATAAACTCAGATCGCCTCTTTGTCCCATACTGGATCTGAGTTTATGGGACAAAATTGCACAAAAAGCAGAGTATGCGGCCCCAAAATCTCACTATGCTCAATGATATCGGTCCGATTTGTGTCCTGATTCTCAGCCTTAATGCGCAGCAAATGACATGATTCTGATAATTCAGGAAATGGAGCAACCATGAGTACATTACCGACATCGCCTCTTCCCCCCGATCCGCACATGTGCAGCAGCGATGAAGAGCAAACCCGCAGCCCATTGTCGCTGTACTCAGAATATCAACGGATGGATATTGAGCTGCGCTCACCGCATGCTATGCCTGCCAGCCACTGGCATGGGCAGGTGGAGATTAATGTGCCGTTTGATGGCGATGTTGAGTACCTCATCAACAACGAAGTGGTGCAGATAAAACAGGGACACATTACGCTTTTCTGGGCCTGTACGCCGCATCAGCTCACGCGTCCCGGCAGCTGCCAAAGCATGGCTATCTTCAATTTACCGATGCACCTTTTCCTTTCCTGGCCGCTGGATCGCGAACTGATCAACCACGTTACCCATGGCATGGTCATCAAATCGCTGGCGTCGCAGCAGCTAAGCACCTTTGAAGTTCAGCGCTGGCAACAGGAGCTGAGCAACCCGAACGAGCAAATTCGCCAGCTCGCCATTGATGAAATTGGTCTGATGCTCAAGCGGTTTAGCCTTTCCGGCTGGCAGCCAATCCTGGTCAATAAAACTTCGCGGACGCACAAAAACAGCGTTTCGCGGCACGCCCAGTTTTACGTAAGCCAGATGCTGAGTTTTATTGCCGATAACTACGATCAGGTGCTCACTATCAACGACGTCGCGGAACACGTGAAGCTCAACGCCAACTACGCGATGGGGATTTTCCAGCGCGTGATGCAACTCACCATGAAGCAGTACATCACCGCAATGCGGATCAATCACGTCCGCGCATTGCTTAGCGATACCGATAAAACCATTCTTGACGTCGCGTTGACCGCCGGATTCCGATCCAGCAGCCGTTTTTATGACACCTTCAGCAAGTTTGTCGGCATGTCGCCGCAGCAGTACCGCAAACTGAGCCAGCAGCGCCGGCAAACAATGGCTGGCTGAGCAGCCAGAAACCACCGGCGTTACCCCGGCCTACGATCCCTATCGTTCGCCGATATCAGTATCAGCCAAAAAAATATTCCCCCTGTCGATAAACAGCGGTGAAAAATCGCCAATAAGCAAAGATAACTATTTGTTTAAAAACAAATTAAACAAAAATCAGACTATTTATCACCCGCTTTACAGCCCATTTTGTCAGGATAATACTTGCCTGCGTCACATTCATACGGTGTGTCTGCAATCCATAAATTGCAACCTTTCCACAACCGGGTAAAAGATGATGAAAGTATTAATTGTTGAAAGTGAGTTTCTGCATCAGGACACCTGGGTCGGTAGCGCTGTCGAACGTCTGGCTGACGCATTAAGCCGCCAAAATGTTACCGTCATTAAGTCCACCTCATTCGACGATGGTTACGCAATCCTCGCCGCTAATGAAGCCATTGATTGCCTGATGTTCAGCTATCAAATGGAACAACAAGACGAGCACCTGAACGTCAGGCAATTGATCGGCAAGCTCCACGAGCGCCAGCAAAACGTTCCCGTTTTCCTGCTGGGCGATCGCGAAAAAGCCACCGCATCGCTGGATCGCGACCTGCTGGAGCTTGTCGATGAATTCGCCTGGATTATGGAAGATACCGCAGACTTTATCGCCGGACGTGCCGTTGCGGCGATGACCCGTTACCGCCAGCAGCTTCTGCCGCCACTGTTCAGCGCGCTGATGAAATACGGCGACATCCATGAATACTCCTGGGCGGCGCCTGGTCACCAGGGCGGTGTCGGATTTACCAAAACGCCGGCGGGTCGTTTTTATCATGATTACTACGGTGAAAACTTATTCCGTAGCGACATGGGTATTGAACGCGCATCGCTCGGCTCACTGCTGGATCATACCGGCGCATTTGGCGAGAGCGAAAAATATGCCGCCCGCGTGTTTGGCGCTGACCGATCCTGGTCCGTAGTGGTCGGGACTTCCGGCTCTAACCGCACCATCATGCAGGCTTGTATGACCGACAACGACGTCGTGGTGCTGGATCGTAACTGCCACAAATCTATCGAGCAGGGGTTGATCCTCACCGGCGCAAAACCGGTGTACATGGTGCCAAGTCGCAACCGGTACGGCATTATCGGCCCTATCTACCCGCAAGAAATGCAACCTGAAACATTGCAGAAAAAAATCAGCGAAAGCCCGCTGACCAAGGGCAAGGCCGGGCAAAAACCGTCTTACAGCGTTGTGACCAACTGTACTTATGACGGTGTTTGCTACAACGCCAAAGAGGCCCAGGACCTGCTCGCGCAAACCAGCGATCGCATCCACTTCGATGAGGCCTGGTACGGCTATGCCCGCTTTAACCCAATTTATGCCGATCACTACGCTATGCGTGGCGCGCCGGGCGATCATAACGGTCCTACCGTTTTTGCGACCCACTCGACCCACAAACTGCTGAACGCGCTCTCTCAGGCGTCTTACATTCACGTCCG
Organism: Citrobacter sp. RHBSTW-00599; assembly: GCF_013784065.1. Lineage (NCBI taxonomy): Bacteria > Pseudomonadati > Pseudomonadota > Gammaproteobacteria > Enterobacterales > Enterobacteriaceae > Citrobacter > Citrobacter sp. RHBSTW-00599. The sequence goes on from NZ_CP056717.1 coordinate 4,660,440, forward strand.
TGAAGGTCGTGGGGCCGTGAACTTCTCCCGCTTTAACCAGGCGTACATGATGCACGCCACCACCTCTCCGCTGTATGCCATCTGCGCATCAAACGACGTGGCGGTCTCCATGATGGACGGCAACAGCGGTCTGTCGCTCACCCAGGAAGTGATCGACGAAGCGGTCGATTTCCGTCAGGCCATGGCGCGTTTGTACAAAGAATTTTCCGCCGAAGGCGACTGGTTCTTCAAACCGTGGAACAAAGAAGTGGTGACTGACCCGCAGACCGGCAAAACCTATGACTTTGCCGATGCGCCAACCCAGCTCCTGACCACTGACCAGAACTGCTGGGTGATGCGTCCGGGTGAAACCTGGCACGGGTTTAAAGACCTGCCGGATAACTGGAGCATGCTGGACCCAATCAAAGTCAGTATTCTGGCACCGGGGATGGGCGATGATGGCGAACTGGAAGAGAGCGGCGTACCGGCAGCGCTGGTCACCGCCTGGCTTGGCCGCCACGGTATCGTGCCGACCCGTACCACCGATTTCCAGATTATGTTCCTGTTCTCAATGGGGATTACCCGTGGGAAATGGGGCACGCTGATCAATACCCTGTGCTCATTCAAACACCATTACGATGCCAATACACCGCTGGCGCAGGTGATGCCAGAACTGGTTGAGGAACATCCTGACACTTACGCCAACATGGGCATTCACGATCTGGGCGACACCATGTTTGCCTGGCTGAAAGAGAACAACCCTGGCAGCCGACTCAACGCGGCCTACTCTGGCCTGCCCGTTGCTGAAATCACCCCGCGTGAAGCCTATAACGCGATAGTCAGCGATAACGTTGAGATGGTGGCCATTGAAAATCTGCCGGGTCGTATAGCTGCGAATTCCGTGATTCCTTACCCACCGGGAATTCCAATGCTGCTGTCCGGGGAAAACTTTGGCGACGCCAATAGCCCGCAGATTAGTTATCTACGTTCGTTGCAGTCCTGGGACCACCACTTCCCTGGATTTGAACATGAAACCGAAGGAACGGAAATTATTGACGGTGTATATCACGTCATGTGCGTGAAAGCATAATGTCATTTTATAGATAGTCCGATTTTTAAGGTAGACATGTCATGCTTGAGTAATTCCTGAGTATTGCTGCAAAACAATAACATTGTCATACCTTTTTGCGCGGGACCACCCCGCGCTTTTTTTATACGCAAATATCACGTTTCCACTTGCGTAAAAAAAAGTGTACATAAGAAAATTCCCACCAAACATTGTAATTAATTTCAGACACGTTATTTTAATGCGGTCCTGGATTCATCATACAATTTCAATTTAGCCGATATGGTTCATCTGATGGTGAGCTACGGTGTTTTATGTTCATATTCCTGGAGTTTGGGTATGAGGGTTTGCAGCAGAGCAGCTTGTGTTGTTGTATTAACGGAGAAGGATGTTTGGTTAAGGATTAACGGTAAAGAAGCCATCAGCTTAAAAGCTAATCATATGGCGCTGGCAGCATGCGATAATAATATTATCGATTTCTCATCACTTAATAACGCACTGGTCGTACATATCAGCCGTGATATCATTAAAGACTATCTACGTTTTTTAAATAAAGACCTTTCACAGATCCCACTCTGGCAACGCAGTGCCAACCCAGTGATGACCGCCGTCTGTCTGACGCCGGATGTCTTCCGGGTGGCTGCCCAATATAGCGTAATGGACACAATGGACGAAGGTGAAAGTGTGCGCACGCGCTCGCTACTGTTCACGGTGTTATCACGCTTTCTCGGCAGCAAAAAGTTTATTTCTCTGCTCATGCATATACTACGCAGTCGTATCAGCGACAGCGTTTATCACATTATTGAGAGCGATATACATAAAGACTGGAATTTAAGCATGGTTGCCAGTTGCTTATGCCTGAGCCCCAGTTTGTTAAAGAAAAAGCTCAAAAGTGAAAATACAAGTTATAGCCAAATAATAACCACGTGTCGCATGCGTTATGCCGTCAATCAATTATTGATGGATGGCAAAAACATTTCCCAGGTCTCTCAACTGTGCGGATATAACAGTACCTCGTACTTTATTTCCGTATTCAAAGAGTTCTATGGGATGACGCCTCTGCATTATGTCAGTCAACATAGGGAGCCATCCGCTGCCTGATTTTTAATCAGTTAGCGATAAGCCATAATAATATCAGCATTAGCGATACCCCCAGTCCGCCATCATAAAATAGTCTTCTGAAGAGGTATGATAAGACGTCATTTATCCTTATCAGGAGTTACTAAATATGTCGACGGATGCTGATGCTCACAAAGTGGGCTTAATCCCCGTCACCCTTATGGTGTCGGGGAATATTATGGGTTCCGGTGTATTCCTGCTACCCGCAAACCTTGCGTCAACTGGCGGGATTGCAATCTACGGATGGTTGGTCACTATTATCGGTGCTTTGGCGCTGTCGATGGTGTACGCGAAAATGTCGTCCTTAGACTCCAGTCCCGGTGGTTCTTACGCTTATGCCCGCCGCTGTTTCGGTCCTTTTTTGGGCTACCAGACCAACGTCCTGTACTGGCTGGCTTGCTGGATTGGTAACATCGCCATGGTGGTTATTGGCGTCGGTTACCTGAGCTACTTCTTCCCCATCTTAAAAGATCCGCTGGTCCTGACGCTGACCTGCGTCGTGGTACTGTGGATCTTCGTGTTGCTGAACATTGTCGGACCAAAAATGATCACCCGTGTACAGGCCGTCGCAACGGTACTGGCGCTGGTGCCAATTGTCGGTATTGCCGTCTTCGGCTGGTTCTGGTTCCGGGGTGAAACCTATATGGCGGCATGGAACGTCAGCGGTATGAACACCTTCGGTGCGATTCAAAGCACTCTGAACGTAACCTTGTGGTCATTTATCGGCGTGGAAAGCGCCTCCGTCGCGGCAGGTGTGGTTAAAAATCCCAAACGTAACGTGCCTATCGCCACCATGGGCGGCGTGCTGATTGCCGCCGTTTGCTATGTGCTCTCCACCACGGCGATTATGGGTATGATCCCTAACGCGGCGCTGCGTGTTTCAGCCTCCCCGTTCGGTGATGCCGCGCGCATGGCGCTGGGAGACACCGCTGGGGCGATTGTCTCCTTCTGTGCCGCGGCCGGGTGCCTTGGTTCCTTGGGCGGCTGGACGCTGCTTGCCGGGCAAACCGCCAAAGCGGCAGCCGATGACGGCCTGTTCCCACCGATTTTTGCCCGCGTTAACAAAGCCGGTACGCCGGTAGCCGGGTTAATTATCGTCGGCGTTCTGATGACCATCTTCCAGTTCAGCAGCATGTCGCCAAACGCTGCGAAAGAGTTTGGTCTGGTCTCTTCGGTCTCCGTTATCTTCACGCTGGTGCCGTATCTGTACACCTGCGCCGCGCTGCTGCTGCTCGGCCATGGTCACTTTGGTAAAGCGCGTCCGATGTACTTACTGGTGACCTTTATCGCTTTTGTTTACTGCATTTGGGCCGTTGTCGGTTCCGGTGCCAAAGAGGTGATGTGGTCATTCGTCACACTGATGATCATCACCGCGCTGTATGCACTGAACTACAATCGGATCCATAAAAACCCATATCCATTGGATGCCCCGGTAAACAATAACTAACGCAAACAGTCGTCGTTGCCCGATGGCGTAAGTTCATCGGGCCAACGCCGCCCCCCGCGATTCCTGAAATCAACATTAAGAACTTAAGGTTGGCTTAATTTTACTTTGAGAGGATTTGTAGCACTTAGTCGATGGAACCCCCTTAATGTTAAAGCACCTGTTTAAAAGACCCACTCTCGGGCTAATCAGCTGGCTTCTCCTGATCTCATTTTATCTTGCGACTTTCCTGAACATTGCGTTCTATAAACAAGTGCTGCAAGAACTGCCCCTGGATTCCGTGCGCAACCTGCTGGTGTTTTTGTCGATGCCGGTCGTCGCTTTCAGCGTCATGAACATTGTGCTGACGCTGGCCTCATTCCTGTGGCTTAATCGCCTGGTGGCCTGCGTTTTCATTCTGGTTGGCGCATCGGCCCAATATTTCATCATGACCTACGGCATCATCATTGACCGCTCGATGATCGCCAATATGATGGACACCACACCCGCCGAAACCTTTGCTTTGCTGACGCCGCAAATGCTCATCACGCTCGGAGTAAGCGGCATTCTCGCCGCGCTCATTGCCTGCTGGATAAGAATCAAACCGATCTCCCCGGCCATGCGCAGCGTACTGTTCCGTGGCGCGAATATTCTGATCTCCGCGCTGCTGATCGTGCTGGTCGCCGCGTTCTTCTACAAAGATTACGCCTCACTGTTTCGCAACAATAAAGAACTGGTGAAATCCCTCAGCCCATCCAACAGCATTGTGGCGACCTCTTCCTGGTATTCACACCAGAGGCTGGCCCACCTGCCGCTGGTACGCATTGGTGAAGACGCCCATCGCAATCCGTTGATGGTGAAAGAAAAGCGTAAGAACCTGACGATTGTGGTGCTCGGCGAGACCTCACGCGGCGATAACTTCTCGCTATCAGGCTATTCGCGCCAGACCAACCCGTTGCTGGAAAAAGATGATGTGGTCTATTTCCCCCGCACCACATCCTGCGGAACGGCAACGGCAGTATCTGTCCCCTGCATGTTCTCGGGTATGCCACGCGCGCACTACGATGAAGAACTGGCGCAGCATCAGGAAGGCGTGCTCGACATTATTCAGCGGGCGGGAATTAACGTTCTGTGGAACGATAACGACGGCGGCTGCAAAGGGGCATGTGACCGGGTACCGCACCAGAATATGACTAAGCTGAACCTGCCAGGGCAGTGTATTGACGGGGAATGCTACGATGACGTGCTGTTCCACGGGCTGGAAGAGTACATTAATAACCTGCAAGGCGACGGCGTGATTGTGCTGCACACCATCGGCAGCCACGGTCCGACCTATTACAACCGCTATCCTGCGCAGTTCAAGAAATTTACGCCAACCTGTGACACCAACGAAATCCAGACTTGTTCACAGCAACAGTTGGTCAATACCTATGACAACACCATTCTTTACGTCGACTATATTGTTGATAAAGCAATCAATATACTGAAAGAGCATCAGGATAATTTCACCACCAGCCTGGTCTACCTTTCCGATCACGGTGAATCCTTAGGGGAAAATGGCATCTATTTACACGGCCTGCCATATTCGATTGCGCCAGATACGCAAAAACATGTGCCGATGCTGCTGTGGCTCTCAGAAGATTATCAGCAACGCTATCAAGTCTCTCAGACATGTTTGCAAAAACGGGCAGGCTCAGAGGACTTCTCACAGGATAATCTCTTCTCAACCCTGCTGGGATTAACAGGCGTGCAAACACAGAAATATCAGGCAGCAGATGATATTCTGCAACCCTGCCGGGGAGGCTAAACGAATGAAAATTCTGATTGTTGAAGACGATACGTTGTTATTACAGGGACTGATACTCGCCGCGCAAACAGAAGGCTATGCCTGCGACGGCGTATCAACGGCCCGTGCCGCGGAGCAGTGTCTGGAGACCGGGCATTACAGTCTGGTGGTTCTGGACCTGGGCTTACCGGATGAAGACGGCCTGCACTTCCTGAACCGCATCAGACAGAAAAAATACACCGTGCCGGTGCTTATCCTCACCGCCCGCGATACGGTGAAAGACCGGGTCAGCGGGCTAGACGTTGGCGCCGATGACTATCTGGTCAAACCGTTCGCACTGGAAGAACTGCATGCCCGCATCCGGGCGCTGCTGCGTCGTCATAACAATCAGGGTGAAAGTGAACTCATTGTCAGTAACCTGACGCTGAATATCGGTCGTCGCCAGGTGTGGATGGATGGACAAGAAGTTATCTTAACGCCGAAAGAATACGCACTCCTGTCGCGCCTGATGCTTAAAGCGGGCAGCCCGGTACACCGGGAGATCCTGTATAACGACATCTACAGCTGGGATAACGAACCGTCGACCAATACGCTGGAAGTGCACATTCACAACCTGCGGGACAAAGTGGGTAAATCACGTATCCGCACAGTCAGGGGATTTGGCTATATGCTGGTTGCCACTGAGGAAAGCTAAGTGAAGCTACTGCAATATCTAAAAAAACCGCTCCCGCTGCGTCATCGCCTGATGCTGACCATCGGTCTTATTCTGCTGGTCTTCCAGTTGATTAGCACCTTCTGGTTGTGGCACGAAAGCACCGAACAAATACAGCTATTTGAGCAGGCGTTACGCGAAAATCGTAACAACGATCGCCACATCCTGCATGAAATCCGCGAGGCCATCGCCAGCCTGATCGTCCCCGGTATCTTTATGGTCAGCCTGACGCTGCTGATTTGCTACCAGGCAGTACGACGTATTACTCGCCCGCTGGCGGATCTGCAAAAAGAGTTAGAAACGCGGGCAGCCGATAACCTTGCTCCGATTGAAGTTCACAGTTCAACCGTTGAGATCCAGGCGGTCGTCTCAGCGCTCAACGAGCTGGTGACGCGGCTGACGAGCACCATTGAAAACGAACGCTTATTTACCGCCGATGTCGCCCACGAACTGCGCACCCCACTGTCAGGCGTTCGCCTGCATCTGGAATTACTGTCCAAAACCCATAAGGTCGACGTTTCACCGTTAATTGCCCGCCTTGACCAAATGATGGACAGCGTGTCGCAACTGCTGCAACTCGCCCGCGTTGGACAGTCGTTCTCGGCCGGGAGCTACCAGCATGTCAAACTGCTGGAGGACGTGATTTTGCCCTCCTACGATGAACTCAGCACCATGCTGGACCAGCGTCAGCAGACGCTGCTCCTACCGCAAAGCACGGCGGACGTTGTCGTACGTGGCGATGCGACGCTATTACGAATGCTGCTGCGAAATCTGGTGGAGAACGCGCATCGTTACAGCCCGGAAGGCACCCATATTACGATTAGCCTGAATACAGAGCATGATGCCGTTATCGCCGTCGAAGATGAAGGCCCTGGCATTGATGAGAGTAAATGCGGGGAGCTGAGTAAAGCGTTTGTGCGTATGGACAGCCGTTTTGGCGGGATTGGGCTGGGGCTGAGCATTGTCAGTCGTATCACCCAATTACATCACGGGCATTTCTATTTGCAAAATCGTCAGGGAACCACCGGCACTCGCGCTTGGGTGGAATTAGAGAAAGGTCAGTAAGAACTCACCCAAACGTACAAAAAGCTGCTAACGATCAGCACGCTGCACACGGTGGTCAAACTTTCATAAATGCGGTTTTTCATGACACTCTCCTCCGATACTCTGGAGGAGAGTTTGCCTGACACAGATTAAGCCAACCTTAAGTGGATATGATAAATCACATGATTACTCATCAATCCGCGGATGCTGCTGCACCAGGCGCGTACGCTTAAGCTGCAGCTCAGCAATTTCCTGATCGATATCTTCGATTTTATGCTCAATATTATCGTAGTGCTCGCCGAGGAGCTCTTTCGCTTCATGAATATCCGAAGCGGCAGGCGTAGCCCCCTTCAGCGGCTGATTAGCCGTCTCTTTCATGGTCACGCCGGTAATTAAACCTATCACCGCAATCACCATCAGATAATAAGCAGGCATCATCAGATTCTGCGAGCTTTCCACCAGCCATGCGGCCAACGTCGGTGTCAGACCGGCGACCAATACCGAGATATTAAACGCTGCGGCCAGGGCACTGTAGCGAATATGCGTCGGGAACATCGCTGGTAACGTTGACGCCATCACCCCGGTAAAGCAGTTGAGGATCACCGCCAGCATCAGCAACCCGGCGAAAATCAGGCCGATGACGTTACTGTTAATCAGAATAAATGCCGGAATAGCCAGCACAAACAGCGCAATACTGCCCATAATCACAAACGGACGGCGCCCGAAGCGGTCGCTGAGCAGACCCATCACCGGCTGCACAAACAGCATACCAATCATGATGGCGATAATAATCAGCACGCCGTGGTCTTCAGAGTAATGCAGGTTATGCGACAGGTAGCTCGGCATATAGGTGAGCAGCATGTAGTAGGTGACGTTGGTGGCAATCACCAGACCAATACATGCCAGCAGGCTGCGCCAGTGCCTGGTCGCAATCTCTTTAAACGACACCTTCGGACCGTCCTGCAGTCCCTGACGATCGCCCTGCTCCAGTTTATCCACGTGCTGCTGGAACGCCGGAGTCTCTTCCAGTGCATGACGCAGGTACAGGCCAATAAGCCCTAACGGTAGCGCCAGGAAGAACGGAATACGCCAGCCCCACTCAAGGAAGTTTTCTTCGCCGACGATAGTTGAGATCAGGACTACCACGCCCGCACCCAGCACAAACCCGGCAATCGAGCCGAAGTCCAGCCAGCTGCCCATAAATCCGCGCTTACGGTCTGGCGAGTACTCTGCGACAAAAATCGACGCCCCGGTATACTCTCCGCCGACTGAGAACCCCTGCGCCATTTTACACAGCAACAGCAGAATCGGCGCCCAGATACCAATCGAGGCATACGAGGGAATGAGACCGATACAGAAGGTACTTATCGACATAATCACAATGGTGATAGCGAGGATCTTCTGACGACCGTATTTATCGCCAAGCATACCGAAGAACAATCCGCCAAGCGGTCGAATCAGAAAGGGAACAGAGAAGGTGGCAAGTGCAGCAACCATCTGTACGCTGGGGTCAGCCCCCGGGAAGAACACTTTACCTAATGCGTAAGCAACAAACCCATAAACACCAAAATCAAACCACTCCATCGCATTACCTAACGACGCCGCGGTAATGGCTTTTCGCAGTTTACCGTCATCAATGATGGTAACGTCGCGCAGCGTAATTGGTTTTATTTTTTTCCTTTTTAGCATACTCGTCCTCATAGACTTAGCCCTGTCACGCTACAGATCGAGTCCCTCAACGCCCCTGCGTCAAGGTCATCACCGAGCGGGGAATGCACAGACGCATTCCCTGTAACAAGCGTAGCAGGTTTACTTACACTGACGAGAAACGAGCAGTACAACCGAACCTGTTGACGCCTGATTGGGCGGTTAATGACCTCTTTACCCTAACAGTGTTTAAATTTGTGATCAACTTCACATATAGATTTCCATTTCGTCAACATGCGTAAATCAGGTCATTCTTAGTCAACTTTTTTACATGTAATGCTTGCGATTTTCTGGCAATTAAATACAAGAATAAATCGCTTTGTTGCACCAACAATCACAACAGTCACTATTATTCTGCTAGGCAAAAACCCACCTAATCTCTTCACAAAAAGATCACAGCTTTTTTAATTATCAGAGCACTCAGGAACTTTTGCTCGGAATATGTGATGAAGATAACTAAAACATCGTTTTATTTTGATTGAATCAATGTTCCCATGAATGCAAACTAATTCCAGACGCAATATCCCTGGGAGCAGCAACACGCTCAACGTATGCCGCGTTAGATTTTATAAAACAAAGAGATAGCTGTTTTCTTTGTTAAGAAACATCAGTAACTACTTGAATTTATTAATTTTTACTTCCTTGCGCGTGTATTACCTGCGACAAGAGATGAGGACGCTTATGAAAATTAAAGCCACGATTGAACGCATCCCTGGCGGAATGATGTTGATTCCTCTGTTATTAGGCGCAGTGTTAAATACGTTAGCTCCGGATACCGGCGCGTATTTCGGTTCGTTTACCAAAGGAATGATCAGCGGAACGGTGCCGATTCTGGCGGTGTGGTTTTTTTGTATCGGTGCATCTATTGATTTACGAGCAACCGGCACGGTATTACGCAAATCCGGCACACTGGTATTAACTAAAATAGCCGTAGCATGGGTAGTGGCAATGATTGCTGCTTCATTTATTCCTGATACCGGTATTCAAACCGGGTTCTTTGCCGGTCTTTCGGTACTGGCGATTGTTTCAGCGATGGACATGACCAACGGCGGTTTGTACGCCAGCCTGATGAACCAATACGGAACCAAAGAAGAGTCTGGCGCATTTGTGTTGATGTCTCTGGAATCCGGTCCGTTAATGACCATGGTGATCCTCGGCTCCGCGGGTCTGGCTTCCTTCGAACCACACCATTTTGTCGGCGCGGTATTACCGTTCCTGATTGGTTTTGCGTTGGGTAACCTGGATCACGATCTGCGTTCCTTCTTCAGCAAAGCCACGCCGGTGCTGATCCCGTTCTTCGGCTTCGCGCTGGGCAACACGATTAACCTGAGCGTCATCGTTGATACGGGTCTGCTGGGCATCCTGCTGGGCGTCGCGGTTATCGTCATCACCGGTATTCCGCTGATTATTGCTGACCGCGTTATTGGTGGCGGGAACGGTACGGCAGGCGTAGCAGCCTCTTCTGCAGCAGGCGCTGCAGTGGCAAACCCGGTGATTATCGCCCAGATTAACCCGGCATTTGAACCGGTTGCCGCATCCGCTACGGCGCTGGTTGCCGCCAGCGTGATAGTCACCGCGATTCTGGTGCCGATTATCACCGCGCTGTATGCCAAACGTTTTAATAAAAACCCGGTCGTCAATGAGACGGCGGCTACCCCGGCAGACTCCCTGCACCACTAAACCTGCCTTTATCCCACTCACCGTTCCTGCTCAATTGATGAGCGGGGACGGTGCAAAAATCTCCTCAACCATCGCATCAACCAGCCGCTTCGCCGAACACAATCTCGGCATGCCCAACGCCACATTTTGCCAACGCTGCGTCACCGACCAGCTCACCGGATGACGCTGCGCATCGCACCAGTCTCCGAGCCAGCTCAACATATCGTTGTGCTCACCCGAGCCGCCAACAACCGGCGTGCTGAGCCAATGATGATAGTAATGACGCGTGGCGGGGGCCGCATTCACGCTGTCTGCCAACGCCTGAGCAGCCATCGTTCGCAGGTTGTCTTTTAGCATTGACACCACATCGGCATTTGCTAACCGGCAGGCGTCACCAAATGCTCCCCAACGCAGCTCCTCTAACGCCACAAAACAGCGTCCAGGTAACGACCAGCCGTCATACGCGCCAGCCCGCCAGCGGGTAAAAATTTGCTCGCTATGTTCGCCCGCTTGCACCGTCAGGCCGCGTTGCGTTACTGCCTTCTCTTTATAAGCGCCGCGCTGGGTAAACCAGTCAGCGAGTGAATTTATCTGCTGCAGAAGACCGGGCGTGGAGAGTCCACGCGGGTGTTCGGTTTGTTGTAAAAACATCAACCCTTCGGCGATCCGTACCAGCGCCAGATGGCCCGGATCGATCATGCCCGCCAGTTTTTCCACCAGTTTTAGACGCATCACCAGATGCTCGCTGGACACGCCTGCCAACACCCATGCTCGCAGTTGCGTCTGGGATAGCACCTCCTGCGTCAGGCGCGCACGCAGCCGCTGCTGCTGCTGCAGAAAACCGCCGGAACGTTTGGTTTCATCTCCCTGAACCAGATCGACCATAAACTTCGGGTAGACACACTCCAGCGTCCGCCCGGGGCCTTCCAGTAACACGTTAGTCATGTGTGCTCGGTTGCAAAAAGGGTATTGATATCGTCGCGCAGCAAGCGGGAATCTTCATAAAGCCATGCCGCAGTCGTAATGCGATGCTGCAGTTGTTCGTTCAAGGCATTCACCGCAGATTCATTTTGCTGGCGCAGGGTCAAACTCTCACGCAGGCTCGCCTGTAATTGCGTCAAACACAGTGAAAAATCAGCAAAAAACGTGGCCATGCCTGCCGTAACGGAAATATCGACCTGCGCAGCTAAAGCTTTACGAATTTGTTGGCAAAACTGGGTGACATAGTGCACAAGGTTCTTATGCAGTGCACCCATATCAATGAGATAACGCGTTTTTGTTTCGACGTACTCATTCCATCCCCAGTTGGGCTGATTCAACCAGCGAGAGAAGGTATCACGCACCACACCGCCAGTTGACGGCGCATTTTCCGCCGGAATATCCTGCTCAATGGCCTCGTTAAACAACTGGCGGGTGTTGAAGTTAAACATCGCCGCATGAAACGCCGGAAAACGGATCCGCGCACGAAAACCAGCGTGGTTCAGCTCCTCTTTCACCCGCTGCTCAATGGGGCGCATGGCGTCATTTAGCGCCCGGGACAGCGTCGACTCAAGCTGTTCAAAGCGCAGAGCTAAATCCCGACTGATGCTTTCCTGCGCTGCCAGCAAGACAACTTCACAGGACGAGCGCATTTTATCCAGCACGATTTTCGCCTGCCCTTCATCGTGCAACACCAGCATTTCTCCGGCCATTTCTGCCGAGGAAACGCCAGCCCCCTGGCCATGTTGTGACATCATCAGGACGTTTTCTTTGATAAAGAACGTGTTGATGCCGCACAAAATCTCAGTCTGTTGCTCATTGAGATAGGCCGCGGCAGCCTCCAGCGCCAGCTCGACCTCATGACTGACTTCATCACTCACCCGCCCCTGACTCACTTCTAACTGCTGCATATCCTCTTCAATATGCGTGATGTTCAGCCGCAGTTTTTCATAGGCAACCGTTAACCCATGGGCGCGAAACTCCAGATATTCGTGCGCGCTTTGCGCATAGTTCAATAACTTATGCGACGCTGAGCGTAGCGCATACAGCGAAGCATTGGCGTAAGCGGCATGAATCACTTTCTGGATCGGCTGCTCAAACAGCGAATCCTCCCACAACAGATCGGCTGCATGGCGGATGTGCTCCGTATCCTCAAGATCGTTGGTGCACCAGCGTCGGCCAAGCGCCGCTTCGGCAAAATCCTGTACCCAACGTTGCACCTGGTGATCCGGCAGCCGCCCGCGAGCCATCAGCTCATGACGCGCCCTGTTCGCCAGATACCCCCACATCGAAGAAACCGGATAGATTCGCTCCGGGGCAATCCCACCTTGCATCAGCGTGCCGGAAATTAATGCCCGCACCTGCTCTTCATCGTCACTGTTGCGGTCTTTCTGATCGAATTTGTTCACCAGCGCATACAGCGGCACTGACTTGCCGACCGCCATGACAGCGTGGCGCACTTCTTCATCGGAAATCGATTTCAGTTGGGTGTAATCCATCACCACCAGTACCGCAGAAGCCCGCGCCAACTGTTCATTCAGCATCTTTTGTAGATGCGGTTGCCCGGCCTCATTCGGCCCCGGCGTATCCAGCAGGGTTAATTGCCCCGGATAGCTCGCCTGACCGGCCAAATGGACAAATTCGACCTCGATTACCGGAATATGCTCAATCGCGGCATAGGCGGCAAAAGGAAAATCCACCTCCAGTGCTTTTGACAAACGCACCAGGTCATTCAGACTTTTAAGGCAATGGAAAATAGGCTGTGCGCCAAGGTAATACCGCTCAAATGCCACGCCGTTTTCAATATGCTGCAGCAGGACATTCATATCCTTATCAACTTCCAGGGTCTGCGTAAGACGCTGGCGATCGCACTCGCGCACGCGCTGCTGTAAAACCTTCATTAAGGCATCGATAGGCGTGACATGTGAAAAATGCAACACCGGCTCTTTCTGCCCCGGCGTATGGCGAATTAACGTTGGTAGCGCCGTCATGGGACGATTACGATTAGGTAAAACTTCGGTCCCTACAATCGCGTTAATCGTCGTCGATTTTCCCGCTTTCATGGTACCGACAATCGCCAGCACCATTTCCAGACGCGTAATCTTACGCAGTTCATTATTGAGCGTTGCCTGCTGGACATCCATGCCACGCGCGCTGAAATGCAGAGGCTGAACCACCTGTCTGCTATGCTCTCCTTGTTTTAGCGCGACATCATCCAACGACGTCATAGGCAATTTTTGCAATTGCCTGAGATGTTCAAGCGAGAGCATCAGCAAGCGTTCCGCTTCCTGACTTAATTCATATATTGTCTGTGTGTGCATGGAAAATTCTTCCTTAACGCAAATGGCATTACTTTTATTTAGCCCAATCGTTTTATTTATAGATTTTTTGGCTTTTATAATTACGTGTAGAAATAATTAAAATCAAAACAACCAACTGATATTATTAAAATAAATTTGGCGTATAACCGCTGGCCGGATGCCTCTCACTTATGTAATAAGTAAGAAAGATAAACAGCGTAGTTCAGTTTTAAAAAATACCCGCGTAATCCCCCTACTAAAATTAAGGGGGTCAATGATATTCAATCACAATGGCTTAGGCATCCGTAAACAACGTTACCTATGAATATCAGATATTTCGCCTCACCTTATCTTAAATACCTAAGCGTAGCAATTTCCCTTAAAAAATATTCCGCCCTACTTTCATTGAGGTAAAAGCAAAGGGTCTTTACAGCAGATCATTTTGCATAATCACGCAGTAGTCCCGACAAAAGCAGGGATTTTATGTATAATTGCGGCCTTTTTCGGCAATCTGCCATTTTTGGGCGCATTTGCCCCTGCTGACTTTTGAGGAAATCCACATGTCATTACCACACTGCCCACAATGCAACTCCGAATACACTTACGAAGATAACGGCATGTTCATCTGCCCGGAATGCGCTCACGAATGGAACGATGCTGAACCGGCTCAGGACAGCGACGAACTGATCGTTAAAGATGCCAACGGCAACCTGCTGGCTGACGGCGACAGCGTTACCGTAGTGAAAGACCTGAAGGTAAAAGGTAGCTCTTCCATGTTGAAGATCGGGACCAAAGTGAAGAACATCCGTCTGGTTGAAGGCGACCACAACATCGATTGCAAAATCGATGGCTTTGGCCCAATGAAGCTGAAATCTGAGTTTGTGAAAAAGAACTGATGCAAATTGCCTGATGGCGCTACGTCAATCAGGCCGACGCCAGCTCATCTGCCAGGCGGGAAGCTCATACTTCCCGCCTGGCTTATTTTTGCAGACGATAACTACACTTAACTGGTTTCTTTTACCTGAGGTAAAGATTATGCCGTTAAGTCCCTATATCTCCTTCGCAGGCAACTGCGCTGATGCTATCGCCTACTACCAAAAAACATTAGGCGCTGAGCTACTCTACAAAATCAACTTCGGTGAAATGCCCAAACCGGCGCAGAACAGCGAAGAGGGTTGCCCTTCAGGCATGAAATTCCCCGATACCGCCATTGCCCACGCCAACCTGCGCGTTGCGGGCAGCGACATCATGATGAGCGATAGCGCCCCCGACGGAAATGCCCACTACTCTGGCTTTACGCTGGTACTCGACACGCAAAACGTCGACGAAGGCAAACGCTGGTTTGATAACCTGGCAGCAAACGGAAAAATCGAAATGGACTGGCAGGAAACCTTCTGGGCTCATGGTTTCGGTAAAGTGAGCGATCGGTATGGCGTGCCGTGGATGATCAACGTCGTCAAACAGCAGCAACCTACAGAGTAATCCAACGGGAGGCCAGCCCTCCCGTACTGTCATCAAAAATCGCTCAACTCTTCATCACCAAGTAACCATCCCTTAACGAAAACGTCACATTGATCCGCCACGATGGGGCCACTTTTTAAGGGAGGCCGCATCATGCAAACGATTATTCGCGTCGAAAAACTCTCCAAGTCCTTCAATCAACATCAGGCACTCAATGCGGTTGATCTGAACATCTGTTCCGGTGAGATGGTGGCTCTGCTTGGGCCGTCTGGCTCCGGCAAATCCACCCTTTTACGTCATTTAAGCGGTTTGATCGTCGGTGATAAATCCCCTGGTAGCCACGTCGAACTGCTGGGTCGCACCGTTCAACATGAAGGCCGCCTGGCGCGCGATATCCGCAAAAGCCGCGCCTACACCGGCTACATCTTCCAGCAGTTCAATCTGGTTAACCGCCTGACGGTACTGGAAAACGTCCTGATTGGCGCACTCGGCAGCACGCCGTTTTGGCGCACCTGTTTTAGCTGGTTTAGCCAGGAACAGAAACAGCGTGCATTACAGGCGCTGACCCGCGTTGGCATGGCGCACTTTGCATACCAGCGCGTTTCCACGCTTTCGGGCGGGCAACAGCAGCGCGTGGCGATTGCCCGCGCGCTGATGCAGCAAGCCAAAGTGATCCTTGCCGACGAGCCGATAGCCTCGCTGGACCCGGAATCCGCACGCATCGTGATGGACACCCTACGCGACATTAACCAGACCGACGGCATCACCGTGGTCGTCACGCTGCATCAGGTGGATTACGCCCTGCGCTACTGCGAACGCATTGTCGCGCTTCGTCAGGGCAACGTCTTCTTTGATGGCAGCAGCCAGCATTTTGATAACGATCGTTTTGACCATCTCTACCGCAGCATGAACCGCGTCGAACAGAACGCGCAGGCTGCATAGTTCTAAAAAACCAGGCGTTATTGGCGCAGCCAGGCTGGCAAGTGAAATAGCCTGGAACAAAGACTAATTAAGGAAACAACATGAGCTATAAGACCGTTGCCGCGCTGGCCTTTACCAGCATGTTCAGCATCAGCACCTTGTTCAGCCCGGCGCAGGCCGAAGAGCAAGAAAAAGCGCTGAACTTTGGCATTATTTCGACCGAATCACAGCAAAACCTGAAGCCACAGTGGGAACCGTTCCTGAAGGACATGGAAAAATCGTTGGGCGTGAAAGTGAACGCCTTCTTCGCCCCGGACTACGCCGGGATCATTCAGGGAATGCGTTTTAACAAAGTTGATATCGCCTGGTACGGCAACCTCTCGGCAATGGAAGCGGTGGATCGCGCTAACGGACAAGTGTTTGCCCAAACCGTCGCTGCCGACGGCTCCCCGGGATACTGGAGCGTGTTGATCGTTAACAAAGACAGTCCGATCAACAACCTGAACGATCTGATCGCCAAACGTAAGGATCTGACATTCGGCAACGGCGATCCTAACTCAACGTCAGGCTTCCTCGTCCCCGGTTACTACGTCTTCGCCAAAAACAACATCTCCGCCAGCGACTTCAAACGCACCGTTAACGCCGGACACGAAACCAACGCGCTGGCCGTCGCCAACAAACAGGTCGATGTCGCCACCAACAACACCGAAAACCTCGACAAGCTGAAAACCTCCGCGCCGGAAAAACTGAAAGAGCTGAAGGTTATCTGGAAGTCACCGCTGATCCCGGGCGATCCGATCGTCTGGCGCAAAAACCTCTCCGAAACCACCAAGGACAAGGTGTACGACTTCTTTATGAATTACGGCAAAACGCCGGAACAGAAAACCGTACTGGAACGCCTGGGATGGGCACCGTTCCGTGCCTCCAGCGACCTGCAACTGGTACCGATTCGCCAACTGGCGCTGTTTAAAGAGATGCAGGGCGTGAAGGGCAACAAAGGGTTGAACGAGGAAGAGAAAACCAGCAAAACCTCGGCGCTGAAAGCGCAGCTCGACGACCTTGACCGTTTGACCGCCGCCCTGGGCGCCATGACCAGCGTGACTAAAGCGGTGCAGTAAACCTGATGCCCGGTGGCGTTTCGCTTACCGGGCAGACGATGTTCTGTAGGCCGGATAAGGCGCAAGAGCTGCCATCCGGCGATAAACCTACGCACGGAGCTAAACATGCAAACCATCACCGTCGCCCCGCCCAAACGTAGCTGGTTCTCACTGCTGAGCTGGGCCATTCTTCTCGCCGTGCTGGTGGTCTCGTGGAAAGGTGCCGAAATGGCTCCGCTCACGCTGATCCAGGATTCCGGCAATATGGCGACCTTCGCCGCCGACTTCTTTCCGCCAGACTTCAGTCAGTGGCAGGACTATCTCGGTGAAATGGCCGTCACCCTGCAAATTGCCGTCTGGGGTACCGCCCTCGCCGTTGTGCTGTCGATTCCCTTTGGCCTGATGTGCGCCGATAACCTTGTACCGTGGTGGATTTACCAGCAGATGCGTCGCCTGATGGACGCCTGCCGCGCCATCAATGAAATGGTCTTCGCCATGCTGTTCGTTGTCGCCGTGGGCTTAGGTCCGTTCGCCGGGGTAATGGCACTGTTTATCCACACCACCGGGGT
Organism: Citrobacter sp. RHBSTW-00599; assembly: GCF_013784065.1. NCBI lineage: Bacteria > Pseudomonadati > Pseudomonadota > Gammaproteobacteria > Enterobacterales > Enterobacteriaceae > Citrobacter > Citrobacter sp. RHBSTW-00599. The sequence goes on from NZ_CP056717.1 coordinate 4,678,261, forward strand.
GCTGTCCAAGCTGCTTTCGGAAGCGGTAGAAGCCATTGAGCCGGGTCCGGTAGAAGGCATTCGCGCCACTGGGGCCAACAAAATTGAAGAGATTCTGTACGGCGTTCTGCCACAGGTCATGCCGCTGCTTATCTCCTACTCGCTATATCGCTTTGAATCCAACGTCCGCTCGGCCACGGTGGTCGGAATGGTGGGTGCGGGCGGTATTGGCGTGACCTTATGGGAGGCGATTCGCGGCTTTCAGTTCCAGCAAACCTGCGCCCTGATGGTGTTAATCATCGTCACCGTCAGCCTGCTGGATTTCCTTTCCCAGCGTTTGCGTAAGCACTTTATCTGATTAGCGAGGCATTGATTGCTATGCACTTGTCTACACATCCGACCAGTTATCCAACGCGTTATCAGGAAATTGCCGCGAGACTTGAGCAGGAGCTTCGTCATCATTATCGCTGCGGTGACTATCTGCCCGCCGAGCATCAGCTTGCCGCGCGCTACGAGGTAAACCGCCACACCCTGCGCCGCGCTATTGACCAGTTGGTTGAGCGTGGTTGGGTCCAGCGTCGCCAGGGCGTTGGCGTACTGGTACTGATGCGCCCATTCGATTACCCGCTTAATGCCCAGGCGCGCTTTAGCCAGAACCTGCTGGACCAGGGCAGCCACCCCACCAGCGAAAAACTGCTGGCGGTGCTGCGCCCGGCCTCCAGTCACATTGCCGATGCGCTCAGCATTAACGAGGGCGATAACGTGATTCATCTGCGCACCCTGCGCCGGGTAAACGGTATCGCACTGTGCCAGATCGACCACTATTTTTCCGACCTCACGCTATGGCCGCTGCTGCAGGGCTTTAACAACGGCTCACTGCACGACTACCTGCGCGAACAGTCCGGTCTGACGCTCCTGCGCACACAAACGCGCATCAGCGCCCGCCGCGCACAGGCTAAAGAGAGCAAAGTGCTGGAAATCCCCAATATGGCGCCGCTGCTGTGCGTGCGCACCCTGAACCACCGTGAAGGCGAAGAACACGCGGCGGAATACTCCGTCAGCCTGACCCGCGCCGACATGATCGAATTCACTATGGAGCACTGAATGCATTTCGATACCGCTACCCGCCAGCGCTGGATGCGCGCGCTGGCTTACAGCAATGCCGATGCCCTGAACGCCCGCATCCACGCGCTCAAACTGACGCCAGACTATGAACTTATCCGCGCACCGGAATGCGGACTGATGCAGCTCCAGGCTCGCATGGGCGGCACCGGCAACCGCTTCTTTGCCGGTGATACCACGCTTACCCGCGCAGTGGTACGCCTGAAGAGCGGCACGCTGGGCTACAGCTACCTGCTGGGCCGCAACAAACAACACGCCGAGCAGTGCGCGGTCATTGACGCGCTGCTGCAGGAACAAACGCATTTCCAGAGCCTAATGGAAACCTTAATTGCCCCGCTGGAAGCGGAACGCGATGCGCTGATTAGCGCACGCCGTGCCGAAGTCAACGCCAGCCGGGTCGACTTCTTCACGCTGGTACGCGGAGATAACGCATGACCTTACAAACCGCTTTTAATTTACCCGTTCAGGATGCTCAGCAGAGCTTTCGTCGCTTGCTGAAGGCCATGAGTGAGCCGGGCGTGATCGTCGCCCTGCATCAACTGAAACACGGCTGGCAGCCACTGGGCCTGGCAACCACCAGCGTGCTACTGACCCTGGTCGATGGCGACACGCCGGTCTGGCTTGCGCCGTCGATGGATAACGATATCGCCCGGCAGAATCTGCGTTTTCACACCAACGCGCCGCTGGTGGATCAGCCGCAGTTGGCGACCTTTGCCGTCGCCGACGAACGCATCAGCAGCGAACAGCTTAACGCCCTCTCCGCCGGTTCCGCCGTCGCGCCAGAAACCAGCGCCACGCTGATTGTGCAGGTCTCTGGATTAAGCGGTGGACGCATGCTGCGTCTGACCGGCGCCGGTATCGCTGAAGAGCGCATGATCGCGCCACAGCTACCGGAATGCCTGATTCACGAACTCACCGAACGCCCGCATCCGTTCCCGCTGGGGGTCGACCTGATCCTCACCTGCGGCGAACGCCTGCTGGCTATTCCGCGAACTACCCATGTGGAGGTGTGCTGATGTACGTCGCCGTCAAAGGGGGCGAAAAGGCGATAGCCAACGCCCACGCCCTGCAGGAAAACCGACGCCGGGGCGATGAGACCATTGCTGAACTGAGCGTGGCGCAAATCGAACAACAGATGAACCTGGCCGTCGACCGGGTGATGACCGAAGGCGGCATCGCCGACCGCGAACTGGCCGCGCTGGCGCTGAAGCAGGCGAGCGGCGATAACGTCGAAGCCATCTTTTTGCTCCGCGCCTACCGCACTACGCTGGCAAAGGTGGCGGTCAGCGAACCGGTTAACAGTGCAGAAATGCGCCTTGAGCGCCGAATCTCTGCGGTCTACAAGGATATTCCCGGCGGGCAGTTGTTAGGTCCCACTTATGACTACACCCATCGCCTGCTGGATTTTACCCTGCTGGCCAATGGCGAAACGCCACCCCTGCGCAGCGCAGACGACGCGCAGGACGCCTCTCCGCACGTCTTTTCCCTGCTGGCCAACCAGGGACTGGCAAAGCGTGAAGAGGATGATGGTGCCACGCCCGACGACATTACCCGCACGCCACCGGTTTACCCCTGTTCACGCGCTTCACGTCTGCAACAGCTGATGCGCGGCGATGAGGGATATCTGCTGGCGCTGGCCTACTCCACCCAACGCGGCTACGGGCGCAATCACCCGTTTGCCGCCGAAATTCGCAGTGGCTATGTGGCACTGGAAACCGTACCGGAAGAGCTGGGATTTGCGGTGAACGTCGGTGAACTGCTGATGACCGAGTGTGAAATGGTCAACGGTTTTGTCGCGCCAGAAAACGAATCCCCCCATTTTACCCGCGGCTACGGGCTGGTGTTCGGCATGAGCGAACGTAAAGCGATGGCGATGGCGCTGGTGGACCGCGCCCTACAGGTAGCCGAATACGATGAATCGGTCACGGGACCGGCGCAGGACGAAGAATTCGTGCTGGCGCATGCGGATAACGTCGAGGCGGCGGGTTTTGTTTCGCACCTCAAACTTCCCCATTACGTCGATTTCCAGGCCGAGCTGGAACTGCTCAAACGCCTGCAACAGGAGGCCACCCGTGACCACTAACCTCTCCGGCTACAACTTTGCGTATCTTGATGAGCAGACCAAACGCATGATTCGCCGCGCGATTCTGAAAGCGGTGGCGATCCCCGGTTACCAGGTGCCGTTTGGCGGACGTGAAATGCCGATGCCCTACGGTTGGGGAACCGGCGGTATTCAGCTCACCGCCAGCGTGATTGGCGAGCCGGACGTGCTGAAGGTAATTGACCAGGGCGCGGATGACACCACTAACGCCGTGTCGATTCGCAACTTCTTTAAACGCGTGACCGGGGTGAACACCACCGAGCGCACGGAAGACGCGACGCTGATCCAGACCCGCCACCGCATCCCGGAAACGCCGCTGGTGGAAGACCAGATCATTATCTTCCAGGTCCCGATCCCCGAGCCGTTGCGCTTTATCGAGCCGCGCGAAACGGAAACCCGCACCATGCACGCGCTGGAAGAGTACGGCATCATGCAGGTGAAACTGTATGAAGATATCGCCCGCTTCGGCCATATCGCCACCACTTACGCCTATCCGGTGAAGGTCAACGACCGCTACGTCATGGACCCGTCGCCAATTCCAAAATTCGACAATCCGAAGATGGACATGATGCCGGCCCTGCAACTGTTTGGCGCAGGCCGCGAAAAACGCATCTATGCCGTTCCACCTTACACCCGCGTGGAAAGCCTCGATTTCGACGATCACCCGTTTACCGTGCAGAGCTGGGATGAGCCTTGCGCCATCTGTGGCTCAACCCACAGCTATCTCGATGAAGTGGTGCTCGATGACACCGGCAAACGCATGTTTGTCTGCTCCGACACCGACTACTGCCGCCAACAGAGTGAGGCCCTCAGCAAATGACGCAACCGCTGCTTTCAGTCAACAACCTGACCCATCTCTACGCGCCGGGCAAGGGCTTCAGCGATGTCTCTTTTGACCTGTGGCCTGGCGAAGTGCTGGGTATCGTCGGCGAGTCCGGTTCCGGCAAAACCACGCTGCTGAAATCGATCTCTTCACGGCTAACGCCGCAGAGCGGTGAGATTTTGTATCAGAACCGTTCGCTGTACAGCATGAACGAGGCCGACCGTCGCCGTCTGCTGCGCACCGAATGGGGCGTGGTGCATCAGCATCCGCTGGATGGCCTGCGCCGTCAGGTCTCCGCTGGCGGCAATATCGGCGAACGCCTGATGGCCACCGGGGCGCGCCACTACGGCGACATTCGTGCCACCGCGCAGCGTTGGCTGGAAGAAGTGGAGATCCCGGCCTCGCGTATCGACGACCTGCCAACCACCTTTTCCGGCGGCATGCAGCAGCGCCTGCAGATCGCCCGCAACCTCGTCACCCATCCCAAACTGGTGTTTATGGACGAGCCCACCGGCGGTCTGGACGTTTCCGTACAGGCCAAACTGCTGGACCTGCTGCGCGGCCTGGTGGTGGAACTGGATCTGGCAGTGGTTATTGTCACCCACGATCTGGGCGTAGCACGCCTGCTGGCCGACCGTTTGCTGGTGATGAAGCAGGGTCAGGTGGTGGAAAGTGGGTTAACCGACCGCGTACTCGACGATCCGCATCATCCGTATACCCAGTTGCTGGTGTCATCTGTTTTGCAAAACTGATTTTGTCTTGCCGGGTGGCGCTTCGCGACCCGGCCTACGGATCGGCATCGGTTGTAGGCCTGATAAGCGAAGCGCCATCAGGCAATCGAACGCAAAAATGCTTAAAGAGGCTAAAAATGAACGCGATTCACGTTGAAAACGTCAGTAAAACCTTTGTACTGCATCAGCAAAACGGCGTGCGTCTGCCGGTGCTGCAAGACGCCACGCTGGAAGTTAAAAACGGCGAATGCGTGGTGCTGCACGGTCACTCTGGCAGCGGCAAATCCACGTTGCTGCGTTCGCTGTACGCCAACTACCTGCCGGATGAAGGACACATCCACATCCGCCATAGCGATGAATGGGTCGATCTGGTGCAGGCTCCGGCACGTAAAGTGCTGGAAGTTCGCCGTTCAACCATCGGCTGGGTCAGCCAGTTCTTGCGCGTGATCCCAAGGATTTCTGCGCTGGATGTGGTGATGCAGCCGCTGCTGGATCTCGGCGTGTCACGCGAGGAGTGCGCAGCCAAAGCGGCTAACCTGCTTACCCGCCTGAACGTGCCGGAGCGGCTGTGGCATCTGGCGCCGTCGACGTTTTCCGGGGGCGAACAGCAGCGCGTCAATATCGCCCGAGGGTTTATCGTCGATTACCCGATTCTACTCCTCGATGAGCCCACCGCCTCGCTGGACGCCAAAAACAGCGCCGCCGTCGTCGCATTGATTGAAGAAGCGAAAGCCCGCGGCGCGGCAATTGTCGGCATTTTTCACGATCAAACCGTGCGCGACCGCGTCGCGGATCGCCTGCACCTGATGGGAACAACAGCATGATTATCAATAATGTAAAGCTGGTGCTGGAAGATGAAGTGGTGCAAGGATCGCTGGAAATTGAGGGCGGAACGATCCGCGCCTTTGCCGAAAGTCAGAGCCAACTGGCCCAAGCGATGGACGGAGAAGGCGGCTGGCTGCTGCCAGGGCTTATCGAGCTGCATACCGACAATCTCGACAAGTTTTTCACCCCGCGCCCGAAGGTAGACTGGCCCGCCCACTCGGCGATGAGCAGCCACGACGCGCTGATGGTCGCCAGCGGCATTACCACCGTGCTGGACGCGGTGGCGATTGGCGATGTGCGCGACGGTGGCGACCGTCTGGAAAATCTGGAGAAGATGATCAACGCGGTGGAAGAGACGCAAAAGCGCGGGGTCAATCGCGCCGAGCACCGCCTGCATTTGCGCTGCGAGCTGCCGCATCACACCACCCTACCGCTGTTTGAAAAACTGGTCGGTCGTGAGCCGGTGACGCTGGTATCGCTGATGGACCACTCCCCCGGCCAGCGTCAGTTCGCCAATCGCGAGAAGTACCGCGAGTACTATCAGGGCAAGTATTCACTTACCGACGAGCAAATGGCCCGCTACGAAGAAGAACAGTTAGCTCTGGCTGCACGTTGGTCGCAACCCAACCGCACGGCGATTGCTCAGATGTGTCGTGAGCGCCAGATAGCGCTGGCGAGCCATGACGATGCCACCTGCGATCATGTGCTGGAATCGCATCAACTTGGCAGCGTGATTGCCGAATTTCCTACTACCTTTGCCGCCGCAGAGGCCTCGCGCCAGCATGGCATGAACGTGCTGATGGGCGCGCCCAACATCGTGCGCGGCGGTTCTCACTCCGGCAACGTTGCGGCGCATAAGCTGGCTGAGCTGGGGCTGCTGGATATTCTCTCCTCCGACTACTACCCCGCCAGCCTGCTCGATGCGGCATTTCGCGTGGCGGACGATGACGCCAACCGCTTTACGCTGCCGCAGGCCATTCGTCTGGTGACCCGCAATCCGGCGCGGGCATTAAATCTCGACGATCGTGGCGTTGTAGCCGAAGGTAAACGCGCGGATCTGGTGCTGGCGCATCGCAAAGGCGATCACATCCATATCGACCACGTCTGGCGTCAGGGCAAAAGGGTATTCTGACTATGGGGAAACTGATCTGGCTGATGGGGCCGTCCGGCTCCGGTAAGGACAGTCTACTGGCAGAACTTCGCCAGCAGGAACCTGCGCAACTGCTGGTGGCGCACCGTTACATCACCCGCGCCGCCAACGCAGGGAATGAAAACCATATTGCCCTCAGCGAACCAGAGTTTTTTACCCGCGCCGGGCAGAACCTGCTGGCGCTGAGCTGGCACGCCAACGGCTTCTATTACGGCGTCGGCGTAGAGATTGACCTCTGGCTGCACGCCGGTTTTGATGTGGTGGTCAACGGCTCGCGCGCGCATCTGCCCCAGGCGCAGGCCCGTTACGGCGCTTCTTTACTTCCCATTTGCTTACAGGTTTCCCCGGCCATTTTACGCCAGCGCCTGCAGGCACGTGGGCGGGAGAGCGAAACGGAAATCGCTGCCCGCCTTGAACGCGCGGCACGCTACACGCCATATGACTGCCACGTCCTGAACAATGATGGAAGTTTGCTACAGTCTGTCGATACACTGCTCACCCTGATGGGACGCAAGGAGAAGAAACATGTCTGTCTGTGAATTACGCCGCGCCACGCTATACGATACCGATGCGGTTTACGCGCTTATCTGTGAGTTGAAACAGGGCCAATTCGACCTGCAGGCCTTTAGCGCCGGCTACGCCGCAAATCTGCAAGATCCCAATATGCACTACCAGCTGGCGCTGCTCGACGGACAGGTCGTCGGCTTGATCGGTCTGCACCTGCAGTTTCATCTGCACCACGCCAACTGGATTGGCGAGATCCAGGAACTGGTGGTGATGCCACAGGCACGAGGACTAAAAGTGGGTAGTCAGTTACTGACCTGGGCCGAAGCTACCGCGCGCGAAGCGGGCGCAGAAATAACCGAGCTTTCTACCAGTACCCAACGCCTTGACGCGCACCGCTTTTACCAGCGCGAAGGCTATACCATGAGCCATTTTCGCTTCACCAAACCGTTGTAGGGGGGAGCCATGAGTCTGACCATTACGCTGACGGGAACCGGCGGCGCGCAACTGGTGCCGGCATTTGGCTGTGACTGTGCGGCTTGCCAACGAGCACGCTTACAGGCGCAATACCGTCGACGCCCTTGTAGCGGGGTGGTCAAATTTAACAATGCGGTGACGCTGCTGGACGCGGGGATCCCGCATCTGATGGACGACTGGCCAGCAGGCAGCTTCCAGCAGTTTCTGCTCACCCACTACCATATGGATCACGTGCAGGGGCTGTTTCCGCTGCGCTGGGGCGTGGGGGCGACTATCCCGGTGTACGGTCCGCCGGATGAACAGGGATGCGACGATCTGTTTAAGCACCCTGGCATCCTCGATTTTAGCCATACCGTCGCGCCATTCGTGGTGTTTAACCTGCAAGGGTTGCAGGTGACACCACTCCCGCTCAACCATTCAAAGCTGACGTTTGGCTATCTGCTGGAGACCGCGCACAGCCGCGTGGCGTGGCTCTCCGATACCGCCGGACTTCCCGACAAGACGCTGAAGTTTCTCCACAATAACCAGCCTCAGGTGATTATCATCGACTGCAGCCACGCCCCGCGCGCGGAGCCGCCGCGCAATCACAGCGATGTAAATACCGTTATCGCCTTGAACGAGGTTATCCGCTGCCCACGGGTGATCCTGACGCATATCAGTCATCAGTTTGATTTGTGGATGATGGAGAATCCGCTACCGACAGGGCTTGAAGCCGGGTATGACGGAATGGAGATTGTGCTGAGGTAGGTTTACATCGCACTTAAAGGCTTGTTAACAGGTCTCTGCCCCCTATAACCTTGCCAGCGAAAGATTGCGCTAACGATCGTAATCTTCTTCCATTCTGCGCTCTTCGTCTTCTAACTGACGCCGTTCCTGATCGAGCTGGCGCTGGCGGTCATCCAGTTGGCGGCGTCGGTCTTCAAACTGGCGGCGGCGATTATCATACTGCCTGCGACGATCGTCACTCATCTGTCGCTGCCAGCTTTCATCACGAGAGTCGTCATAATCCCGCCCGCTGTCCGGTTTGTAGGCGTCGTTAATTGCCTGCTGAATATTGCCGATGGCGTCATCGATAATATCGGCCTGCGCCGATACGGTGGTCATCATCAGCAGAGTGAAAAGTAAGAATGTCGCGGAGCGTTGCATAAAACCAGCCTCATCAAGAAACTCGCCCCACGGTAATCAAAGCGTATTTGCGCGGGTAGCGGAGGAATCTCAATTACGCGAATGCCGCAGCGCCTGCGCCAGTTCTCCCCGGGTGAAGGGCTTACGCAATAACGCCACATCCGGCAGCGCCGGGTTATGCGCCGGACGTAAATCCTGGCCGCTAATCAGCAGGATGTTCAGTTGTGGATAATGTGCCAGCGCATGATTAATCACATCCACACCGCTTAAACCGCCGGGCAGCATTAAGTCGCTGATAAAAATATCAATCTCGGATGAAGCCGCCAGCATATGCATAGCCTGTTCGCCGTTGGCGGCCTCTAACGTCAGGTAGCCCAGCAGGTGTAATTGCTCACATAACGTCTGGCGCACATCGGCTTCATCTTCGAGAACCAGCACCAGTTTTTCACCGCGAGTCGGAGTGTGCTGTGCGATTGTCTCCACCGGTGTCTGCACCGGCACAACCGCGCGAGGAAGCTGCAATCTGACCGTCGTTCCCTGCCCAGGAGCGCTTTCAATCTCCACGCGGCCACCGGACTGGCGCACAAAACCGTAGACCATAGACAGCCCCAGCCCGCTGCCGCTGCCGGTCTGTTTGGTGGTGAAAAACGGCTCGAAGACCTGAGCTTTCACCTCCTGCGACATCCCGCTTCCCTGGTCGGCAACTTCCAGCATCACCATATCCTGCTTACGCCCATCGCTGCGCGTGACCCGCTGATTCCAGGTACGGATTTTAATCGTGCCCGCCTGCCCGTCCATGGCGTCACGGGCATTCATCACCAGATTGATAATGGCGTTTTCCAGTTGGCTGACATCAATCCACGCGGGCCAGGCGGGAGACTGGGCTTCAATCTCCAGCGTCAACGTAGCCGGAAGAGAGTGGCGCATCAGTTCGCCCAAATTTTCCAGCAGCGTTTTCAGCTCCACCGCATGGGGATGCAACGACTGTTTGCGCGAAAAGGCCAGCAGCCGCTGGGTAAGGAGCGCCCCGCGCTCGGCGGCTTTTAGCGCCCGATTGACCCGTGGCGCGTCAGGAGAGTCTGGGTTCACCAGATCCAGGCTGCCAATAATGACCGCCAGCAGGTTATTGAAATCATGCGCTAATCCGCCCGTCAGTTGCCCTACCGCCTTCAGTTTCTGACTGTGCAACAGCGCTTCCTCCAGCCCCTGGCGCTCGGTGCGGTCGATTTCCATCTGGCTGGTTTTTTCTTTTAGCAGTCGGGTGGTGTGCTCCAGCGATGCCGTATTACGGGCGAAGACGCTAAAGGCGCGGGCCAGCTCGCCCAGCTCATCGCGCCGCTGCAGGGCCGGGACGCTAACGTCCGATTCACCATGCGCCAGCCGGGTCATCGCCCGCGAAATGGCCGTCAGGTTAGAACCGAGGTTACGGTAGATATACCAGCCGGCAAAACCGGTGATCACCACCGCCAACAGCGCAAACACCAAAATAAACAACGCGCCAGATTGCAGTTCCTGATGGCTTTGCGCCACCCGCTGTTCGGAGATCAGCGCCACCTGCGAAGCATACCGGTTGATATCGCTGTTGAGGATCGCCACCAGCGCTTTGATATGAAACATATACCAGTTGATCGCCAAATCGCTCTGCTCAAGCGCAGAAGAAAGCGGCTCCAGCTTATGCAACTCCTGGTTGAAGTCGATGAGGATGTTGGTAATCAGCGGATTGCTATTTTGCACAGGCAGCGCGGGCATCACGCCGTCCAGTTGTTTCACCACCGAACGCGGCGTGGGTGTTTCAATGGCGGCAACAATTAAGCGGTCTATCTGCCCCAGCAGCACGTCATCCTGCGCGCCGGTCAGCTTTTGCAGATGACGTAAATAACTTTGATTCTGATACAACGAACTGAGCAAGGCGTTACGTTCCAGATGTCGCCGTTGCCCACGCTGCAGCATACCTTCCACGCTGCTTTGCAGCTCCTGGCTGCGCAGGATAATACGCTCGACCAGCGCCGGCTCCTGCTGCGCCAACGGCGCGGTAGCCAGCTGTTCCAGCGAATGCTTCAGCGCCCGTTGCGTCTCCTGCAGCCGCTCCGCTTCACCTTTGTATTCCAGCGCGCCGACCACCTGCGACAGCCGCACCGCCGCCGTCGCCACGTTCGCCGTATCCCGGGCCAGGTTCATGCTGCCGGTCATGTCGTCAACAGTTTGCTGCTGCACCTGTTCCTGGATTTGACTGGCATGCTGAAACCCCAGCACCGCCACACCGCTTACCATCAGCGTGACCGTCACCACCAGCAGATTGAAGAACAGCAATCGTCCGCGCGCACTGGCGAAAAAGTGACGTCCTGGTTGCGGCATATCACGCTCCGTGAAGAAAAATCGCAATATGACAAATATGAACGGCTTCTGACATTTTGCATTTACATTCCTGTGATGGACTGCTGATATCGGCCACCCCACAGGAGATCCGCTATGAGCAGGACACCGGTTCTGGAGATGCGCAACATTGCCAAAGCGTTTGGTAAATTTTACGCGCTGAAAGGGGTCGATTTAACGGTCTGGCCGGGTGAGATTCATGCCCTGATGGGTGAGAACGGCGCGGGGAAAAGCACCCTGATGAAGATCCTCGCGGGCGCGTATACCGCCACCAGCGGTGAGATCCTGATCGACGGTCAGCCGTTTCACATTCGCGGGCCAAAAGACGCGCTCAGCGCAGGCATCACGCTGATTTACCAGGAGATGCAGCTCGCGCCGAACCTGACGGTGGCGGAAAATATCTTTCTTGGCAGCGAGCTGTCGCGCGGCGGTCTGGTCCAACGTAAAGAGATGGTGATGCAGTCGCAAAAAGTCATCGACCGGCTCGGCGCCCAGTTTAAGGCCAGCGATCGCGTGATGACGTTGACCATCGCCGAACAGCAGCAGGTGGAAATCGCCCGCGCCCTGCACCGTAACAGCCGCATTCTGGTGATGGATGAACCCACTGCCGCCCTCTCCTCACGTGAAACCCACCGCTTGTTTGAACTGATCATGCGCCTGCGCGATGAGGGGATGGCGATTATCTACATTAGCCACCGCATGGCGGAGGTGTATGAACTCTCGGACCGCGTCAGCGTCCTGCGCGACGGGCAATATGTAGGCAGCCTGACCCGAGACAAACTCAACGCCTCTGAGCTGGTGCGCATGATGGTGGGCCGACCGTTAAGCGATTTGTTCAACAAAGAGCGCGATATTCCCTTAGGTAAAGCGCGCCTCAACGTCCACCACCTGACCGACGGCCATAAAGTCCAGCCGTGCAGTTTGCTGGTGCGCTCCGGGGAGATCGTCGGACTTGCCGGGTTAGTCGGCGCCGGGCGTTCTGAACTGGCTCAACTGATTTTTGGCGTGCGTAAAGCCATCGGCGGCATGATTGAAGTAGACGGTGAACCGGTGGTGATCCACTCCCCTCGCGAGGCGATTGACCACGGCATTGGCTTTCTGACGGAAAACCGCAAAGAGCAGGGATTGTTTTTAGAGCTGGCGGCAGCAGAGAACATCACCATGGCGACGCTGGAACGTGACGCCAACTGGGGCATGCTCGATCGCAAAAAGGCGCAGGCTATTTCCGATGACGCCATCCAGTTGCTCAACATCCGCGTTCCGCACGCCCAGGTACGCGCGGGCGGGCTGTCCGGCGGTAATCAGCAAAAGCTGCTGATTTCTCGCTGGGTCGCGATCGGCCCACGCATTTTGATCCTCGATGAACCCACGCGCGGCGTGGACGTTGGTGCCAAAAGCGAGATCTACCGGATCATGAACGACATGGCGCGCAAAGGCGTGGCGATCCTGATGATCTCCAGCGAATTGCCGGAAGTTGTCGGTATGAGCGATCGCGTGTACGTCATGCGGGAAGGCAGCATTGCCGGTGAGCTGAACGGGCAAAGTATTACCCAGGAAAATATTATGACGCTGGCAACCGGCGTGAACGACTCCCATCATCAGGCGGTGTCCCATGAATAATCCAACCACTCCCCAGCAGGTGGCGAAATCCGCCTCCGCGAAAAAATTGCTGATGAGCGATCTGATGCAAACGGTCGGCATCTTGCCGATTCTCATCCTGATAGTGGCGGTATTTGGCTTTATCGCGCCAAACTTTTTTACCGAAAGCAACCTGTTGAATATAACCCGCCAGGCGTCGATCAACATCGTGCTGGCGGCAGGCATGACCTTCATTATTTTGACCGGCGGGATCGACCTCTCGGTTGGCTCGATTCTCGGCACCACCGCCGTCGCGGCTATGGTCGTTTCGCTGATCCCTGAATTTGCCATGCTGTCGATTCCGGCGGCGCTGATGCTCGGTCTGGTGCTGGGGTTGTTTAACGGCGCGCTGGTTGCTTTTGCCGGACTGCCACCGTTTATCGTCACGCTTGGAACGTATACGGCGCTGCGCGGCGCGGCCTATCTGCTGGCCGACGGCACGACGGTGATCAATTCCAATATCAGCTTTGAGTGGATCGGTAACAACTATCTTGGTCCGGTTCCGTGGCTAGTGGTCATTGCGCTGGCGGTGGTGGTGATGTGCTGGTTCATTCTTAGGCGCACCACACTCGGCGTTCATATTTATGCGGTCGGCGGCAATATGCAGGCCGCTCGTTTAACCGGTATCAAAGTGTGGCTGGTGCTGCTGTTCGTCTACGGCATGAGCGGTGTGCTCTCAGGTCTTGGCGGGGTGATGAGCGCCTCGCGGCTATACAGCGCCAACGGCAACTTAGGCATGGGTTACGAGCTGGACGCCATCGCGGCGGTGATCCTCGGCGGTACCAGCTTTGTTGGGGGGATCGGTACCATCACCGGCACGCTGGTAGGGGCGTTGATTATCGCCACGCTCAATAACGGCATGACGCTGATGGGCGTCTCCTATTTCTGGCAACTGGTGATCAAAGGGGCGGTGATCATCATAGCGGTACTGATCGACAAATACCGTACCCGACACCATCAAAGTGCATAACAACAACATTTTACTTCGAGGAATACAGCATGAGATTGAAGCCCTTAGTCACCGCGCTCTGTGCTGGCGCACTGCTTGCTGCAGCTCCGTTTGTGCAGGCAAAAGAACTGAAATCGATCGGCGTTACGGTGGGCGATCTGGCCAACCCGTTCTTCGTGCAGATCACCAAAGGCGCGGAACTGGAAGCACGCAAACTGGCGGGTGATAGCGTTAAAGTGACGCTGGTTTCCAGCGGCTACGATCTGGGACAACAGGTGTCGCAAATCGACAACTTTATTGCCGCCAAGGTCGACATGATTATTCTTAACGCCGCCGACTCCAAAGGCATCGGCCCAGCGGTAAAACGCGCGAAAGACGCAGGGATTGTAGTGGTTGCCGTTGACGTAGCGGCGGAAGGCGCAGATGCGACCATTACCTCCGATAACACCCAGGCGGGTGAAATGGCCTGTAAATACATTACCGACCGTCTGAAAGGGAAAGGCAACGTCGTCATTATCAACGGGCCGCCGGTTTCCGCCGTCCAGAACCGCGTGGAAGGCTGCCAGACCGAGTTTAAACGTCACCCGGATATCAAAGTGCTGTCGTATAACCAAAACGCTAAAGGCAGTCGCGAAGGCGGGCTGGAGATCATGACCGCGCTGCTGGCGGCGAATCCGAAGATCGACGGCGTATTCGCCATTAACGATCCTACAGCGATCGGTGCCGATCTGGCAGCAAAACAGGCACAACGTAGCGAATTCTTTATTGTCGGCGTAGACGGATCGCCAGACGCTGAAGAAGCGTTGAAGCGGGAAAACTCACTATTTGTGGCGACGCCTGCACAAGATCCGCAGGTGATGGCTGCCAAAGCGGTCGAAATCGGCTATGACATATTGCAGGGGAAACCCGCCCCGAAAGAGCCCGTACTGATCCCGGTGACGATGATCGATAAAAACAACGTCGGTAGCTATAAGGGTTGGACGGTGAAATAACCCGCCACAACAACGCCGGATGGCGGCAAAAATGCCTTATCCGACCTACAAGATCGGTATGATTTTGTAGGCCGGATAAGCGCAGCGCCATCCGGCATGATATTAAGGAGGATTCTGCCGATGAAACGTTCCGCTATCAACGAGATACTGGGCCACACGCGCCAGTTTTTCTCTCTGCACGACGTGCATCTCCCCCCTTTCGCCAGTTTCCCGCCGACCCAATGGCGCAAGCTTGATCCCGCCGCCTGGAGCGAAGTTTTCGACCTTAAGCTTGGTTGGGATGTCACCGCGTTTGGCGGCAACAATTTCGCCGCGCAAGGGTTAACGCTGTTTACCCTGCGTAATGGCTCGCCGAAAGGAATGCCTTACGAGAAATGCTACGCCGAGAAAATCATGCATGTTCGCGATGCGCAGGTGACGCCGATGCATTTTCACTGGCGCAAACGCGAAGACATTATCAATCGCGGCGGCGGTAATTTAATTGTGGAACTGTGGAATGCGGGGCTCCGAGAACAAACGGAGGACAGCGACGTGAGCGTGGTGATTGACGGCTGTCGGCAAACCCATGCGGCAGGCAGTCAATTGCGCCTGACGCCGGGTGAAAGCATCTGCCTGCCACCGGGCCTGTATCACAGCTTCTGGGCGGAAGAAGGTTTTGGCGACGTGCTGGTCGGCGAGGTTTCTTCTGTTAATGACGACGACCACGATAACCACTTTCTGCAACCGATCGCCCGCTATAACGACATTGAAGAAGACGAACCGGCGCAGCTGGTGCTGTGTAATGAGTATCGCCTGTTCCGCTAACCAAGGAGCGCATTATGCCGTTGATATCTCTCGCCGATGGCCTTGCCCATGCCCGCGAGCACCGCTATGCCTTAGGGGCGTTTAACGTTCTGGACTCACACTTCCTGCGCGCGCTGTTTGCCGCTGCAAATCAGGAACGTTCGCCGTTTATCATCAACATCGCCGAGGTGCATTTTAAATATATCTCGTTGGATTCTCTGGTCGAAGCGGTCAAGTTCGAAGCCGCGCGGCATGACATTCCGGTAGTGCTGAACCTTGACCACGGCCTGCACTTTGAGTCGGTGGTTCGGGCACTGCGCTTAGGTTTCAGTTCAGTGATGTTTGATGGCTCCACGCTGGAGTATGAAGAAAATATTCGTCAAACCCGCGAAGTGGTGAAGATGTGTCACGCCGTCGGCGTATCGGTGGAAGCCGAACTGGGCGCGGTGGGAGGCGATGAGGGCGGCGCGTTGTATGGTCATGCCGACGAGTCGCTATTTACCGACCCGATGATGGCGCGTGATTTCGTCGACAGAACCGGGATTGACGCGCTGGCGGTCGCCATTGGTAATGCACACGGCAAATATAAAGGCGAACCGGTGCTCGACTTTCCGCGTCTGGACGCCCTTCGCCAGCAGGCGGCGATCCCGCTGGTACTGCACGGCGGTTCCGGCATCAGCAACGACGATTTCAAGCGCGCAATTGAACTCGGCATTCACAAAATCAACTTCTATACCGGCATGTCGCAGGCGGCGCTGTCAGCGGTAGAGACAAGAATAGCGAATCGTCAGCCCCTGTACGACGAATTCGCCGAACTGCTGCTCGCCATTGAAGAGGCCATTACCGATACCGTTTCAGAACAGATGCGTATTTTTGGCAGCGCGGGACGGGTCTGATGGAACGCAGAGGCGTTATCGCCGCAGGCAACATGCTGGTCGATCATGTGCATCAAATCGTGCAGTGGCCGGAACGCGGCTGGCTGGCGGAAATCATCCGTAGCGAACGCGCGACGGGCGGTGCGCCGCTGAACGTACTGCTGACGCTGGCGAAAATGCACACCGGACTGCCGCTGCAGGCGGTGGGGTTAATCGGTCAGGATAGCGACGGCGACTACATCATGGCGATGCTGGAGCAGTATCATGTTAATCGCCAACATGTGCAGCGCACGACTTTCGCCCCCACGTCGATGTCACAGGTGATGACCGATCCCAGCGGTCAGCGCACCTTTTTCCACTCCCCCGGTGCCAACCGGCTGCTGGATCTGCCCGCTTTTGAGCAACTGGATACCTCGATGAAAATCTTCCATCTTGGCTATCTGCTGCTGCTCGACAGTCTGGACATGCCGGATGAGGAGTACGGCACGCGTAGCGCACGGCTGCTGGCGCAAATGCGCGACAACGGCTTTGAAACATCACTGGATCTGGTTTCACGCAAGGGCGACCCGCGCTATCAGCCGTTGGTGATGCCAGCTCTGCGCCATCTCGACTATCTGGTAATTAACGAGCTGGAAGCCGGGGAATTCAGCGGGCTGGAGATCCGCCAGCCCAACGGGGAGCTGCATATTGCGCACATCGCCACCGCTGCGCGCGAACTGCTGAATGCGGGCGTTCGCCAGCGGGTGGTTATCCACTGTCCGGAAGGCGCCTGGGGTGAAGCGCCGGATCTGCCGGGCGTCTGGATCCCGTCACAATATCTGGCGCAGGAGGAGATCGTTGGCAGCGTCGGGGCGGGAGATGCGTTTTGCGCCGGATTTTTGTATGGCTGTCATGAACGCTGGTCGCTGACGGACAGCGTCAGGCTGGCACACGCCTGCGCACGGGCCAGTTTGCTGTGCGCCAACGCGATAGACGGCGCGAAAACGTTGGCAGAGCTAAAAGCCGATATAGCGTCCTTGTAAGCCGGATAAGACGTTTACGCCGCCTTATCATGATGCTGAACGTCGGCGGCAAACACATAGCCCAGCCCGCGCAGGGTTTTGATCAGCATCGGCTGATGCGGGTTGTTCTCTATTTTTCGCCGTAACCGCATGATTAGCACGTCAATGGTGCGGTCAAACACCTCAACGCTGTCGCTGCGCGTCAGTTCCAGCAGTTGTTCTCGGCTAAGTACCCGGCGGGCGTTTTGGGCCAGCGCCAGCAGCAGGCTGTATTCCCCCTGCGTCAACTCCACCTTCAGTTGCTGAGGATTATGTAACTGGCAACCGGCGGTATCGAGATGCCAACCGTTAAAAGAAAGCCCCGTGGTTTGCGGGCTGCCACTTTCTGCCGTTAACACGCCGACGCGTCTGAGTACCGCCTTTACCCGCGCCACCAGCACCCGCGCATTGAACGGTTTACCGATGTAGTCGTCAGCGCCCATTTCCAACCCGACAACCACATCCGACTCGCTGCCAAGCCCGGTCAGCATCACCACCGGTAATCCGGGTCTCATCTTTTGCACCTGCTGCAGCACCATCAGACCGTTAATATCAGGCAACATCATGTCCAGCAATACCAGAGCGATTTCCGGCTGAGTCTCAATGCAGCGCAGCGCCTCCTGCCCGGTGTGACATGCGGTCACTGCAAAGACGTGTTCGCTCAGCACATCCTGTAAAAGCGTGCAGACAGCGATGTCATCATCCACAACCAGTATGGCTGGCTTCATTGTTTTTCCCCATTTCTGGCCAACTTAAATGAGTGTGATTGATTCTGCACAGAGTGACAGCGATAAGGCACAAGGATGTGTGGGAAACATAACCTCGGTCACACTGCCGGGCCGTCACGTATTGGAGATTCGTCACGTCAAATATGACGACAGCCTGTTTTTCGTCAGGGTTTTGCGCAAAATTCGCCCGTAATATCGACTAATGCCCTTGATAAAAACATGGCATAAAAGATGCATAACTCAAGCGACAAGCGCGTATGCGTGATTTGATTAACTGGAGCGAGACCGATGAAAAAAGTCGTCACGGTTTGCCCATATTGCGCATCAGGTTGCAAAATCAACCTGGTGGTCGATAACGGCAAAATCGTCCGGGCTGAAGCGGCGCAGGGGAAAACCAACCAGGGTACCTTGTGTCTGAAGGGCTACTATGGCTGGGATTTTATCAATGATACCCAGATCCTGACCCCTCGTCTGAAAACCCCAATGATCCGTCGCCAGCGTGGCGGCAAACTGGAATCCGTTTCCTGGGATGAAGCGCTTGATTACGTCGCCACTCGTCTGAGCGCCATCAAAGCGAAGTATGGCCCGGACGCTATTCAGACGACCGGTTCATCTCGCGGTACGGGTAACGAAACCAACTATGTAATGCAAAAATTCGCGCGCGCCGTTATTGGTACCAATAACGTTGACTGCTGCGCTCGCGTCTGACACGGCCCTTCGGTTGCAGGTCTGCACCAATCGGTCGGTAACGGCGCAATGAGTAATGCTATCAATGAAATTGATAACACAGATTTAGTGTTCATCTTCGGGTACAACCCGGCGGATTCCCACCCGATCGTGGCGAATCACGTGATTAACGCTAAACGTAACGGGGCGAAAATTATCGTCTGCGATCCGCGCAAAATTGAAACCGCGCGTATTGCCGATATGCACATCGCGTTGAAAAACGGCTCGAACATCGCGCTGCTCAACGCCATGGGTCATGTCATCATCGAAGAAAAACTGTACGACCAGGCGTTCGTCGCCTCCCGTACCGAAGGATTCGAAGAGTACAGCAAGATTGTCGAAGGCTACACGCCGGAGTCCGTCGAAGATATCACTGGCGTTAGCGCACAGGATATTCGTCAGGCTGCCCGTATGTACGCCACGGCAAAAAGCGCGGCCATCCTGTGGGGCATGGGTGTTACCCAGTTCTATCAGGGTGTGGAAACCGTGCGTTCACTGACCAGCCTCGCAATGCTGACCGGCAACCTCGGTAAGCCAAGCGTGGGCGTTAACCCGGTTCGTGGCCAGAACAACGTTCAGGGCGCATGCGACATGGGCGCGCTACCGGATACCTATCCGGGCTATCAGTATGTGAAAGATCCGGCTAACCGCGAGAAGTTCGCTAAAGCCTGGGGCGTGGAAAGTCTGCCTGCGCATACCGGCTATCGCATCAGTGAACTGCCGCACCGTGCGGCGCATGGCGAAGTCCGCGCGGCGTACATTATGGGTGAAGATCCATTACAGACTGATGCTGAACTCTCCGCAGTGCGCAAAGGCTTTGAGGATCTGGAACTGGTCATCGTGCAGGATATCTTCATGACCAAAACTGCCGCTGCCGCAGACGTTATTTTACCGTCTACGTCATGGGGCGAGCATGAAGGCGTCTTCTCCGCGGCTGACCGTGGCTTCCAGCGCTTCTTTAAAGCCGTTGAGCCGAAGTGGGATCTGAAAACGGACTGGCAGATTATCAGTGAAATCGCCACCCGTATGGGCTACCCGATGCACTACAACAACACCCAGGAAATCTGGGATGAGTTGCGTCATCTGTGCCCGGATTTCTACGGTGCCACTTACGAGAAAATGGGCGAACTGGGTTATATCCAGTGGCCTTGCCGCGACACCTCAGAAACCGACCAGGGTACGTCTTATCTCTTCAAAGAGAAGTTCGATACCCCGAACGGCCTGGCGCAGTTCTTTACCTGCGACTGGGTAGCGCCAATCGACAAACTCACTGAGGAGTACCCGATGGTGCTGTCTACGGTGCGTGAAGTCGGCCACTACTCTTGCCGTTCGATGACCGGTAACTGTGCGGCGCTGGCCGCGCTGGCGGATGAGCCGGGCTATGCCCAGATCAACACCGCCGACGCAGCACGCCTGGGCATCCAGGATGAAGAGCTGGTGTGGGTTAACTCGCGTAAAGGCCGGGTCATTACCCGTGCAGCAGTCAGCGATCGTCCAAACAAAGGCGCGATTTACATGACCTACCAGTGGTGGATTGGCGCATGTAATGAGCTGGTAACCGAGAACTTAAGCCCGATTACCAAAACGCCGGAGTACAAGTACTGTGCCGTTAACGTTGAACGCATTGCCGATCAGCGCGCTGCCGAGCAGTATGTCATTGATGAGTACACCAAGCTGAAAGCCAGCCTGCGCGAAAGCGCGATGGGTTAGTCCGTTTACGTAACTGTTCTGCAACAGCCTCCGCCCGGAGGCTGTTTTTTTATCCATACGATCTCTTTATACTGTTCATTCCGTACCCTAAATAAAACTCAAAATGAAACAACTCATTGCATTGATGTTCTTTATGACATTCTTTGCCCATGCCAGTGATACTGAGCCAGGAAGCCAGTACTTGCAGGCCGCTGAGGCAGGGGATCGTCGCGCACAGTACTTTCTTGCCGATACCTGGTTCAGTTCGGGCGATTTGAGCAAAGCCGAGTATTGGGCGCAAAAAGCCGCCGACAACGGCGATGCCGACGCCTGCGCGCTACTGGCGCAAATCAAAATTACGAATCCGGTCAGTCTGGATTACCCCCAGGCTAAAACGCTGGCGGAAAAAGCAGCCAAAGCAGGCAGTAAAGCGGGAGAACTTACCCTGGCGCGGATTCTGGTCAACACCCAGGCTGGACGTACCGATTACCCTAAAGCCATTACCTTGCTGCAAAACGCCTCCGAAGACCTGGAAAATGACTCCGCCGTCGACGCGCAAATGCTGCTCGGCCTGATTTACGCCAACGGCGTGGGCATTCCCGCTGACGATGAGAAAGCGACGTGGTATTTCAAACGAAGCTCAGCCATTTCCCGCACCGGTTATTCCGAATACTGGGCAGGGATGATGTTCTTAAACGGTGAACAGGGTTTTATCGTGAAGAATAAACAGAAGGCGCTGCACTGGCTGAATCTGAGCTGTATGGAAGGATTCGATACCGGCTGCGAAGAGTTTGATAAGTTAACAAACGGGTAATGATTTGCATTGCCGGATAGCGCTACGCTTATCCGGCAAGCTGTCATGAATTACTGATTAGCGGTCTTATCAAATCTACCCAGCACGTCGCGCTCATAGGCCAGCGCTTTCTTGCGGTCAAATTTGTGTTCCCACTTGGCGATAACCAGTACCGCCAGCGCATTACCCACCACGTTCAGCGCGGTACGCGCCATGTCGAGGATACGGTCAACACCGGCGATAAACGCCAGGCCTTCCAGTGGGATCCCCACGCTGCCCAGCGTAGCCAGCAGCACCACGAATGATACGCCCGGCACACCCGCAATCCCTTTTGAGGTCACCATCAGCGTCAGCACCAGCACGATTTCCTGCCACAGCGACAGGTCGATACCGTACAGCTGCGCGATAAAGATAGCGGCGATACTCTGGTACAGAGTTGAACCATCAAGGTTGAATGAGTAGCCGGTCGGCACCACAAAGCTGGTGATTGAAGCGGGCGCGCCATAGGCTTCCATCTTCTCAATAATACGCGGCAGTACGCTCTCGGAGCTGGCGGTAGAGTAAGCCAGAATCAGCTCGTCTTTCAGAATGCGGATCAGGATCCAGATGCTCAGACCGCAGATGCGCGCCACGATCCCCAGCACCACCAGCGCGAAGAACAGAATGGCGAAATGCACCAACAGCACCAGCTTCGCCAGCGGCCACAAGGAGGCAAAACCGAAATTCGCGACGGTAACGGCAATCAGCGCGAAAACACCGACTGGCGCGTAGCGCATAACCATGTGAGTGACTTTAAACATGGTTTCGGAAATAGAGCGGAATACGGTAACCAACGGCTCGCGGTGAGTTGCCGGCAGGGAAGACAGACCTAAACCGAACAGCACCGAGAAGAAGATAATCGGCAGCATATCGCCTTTTGCCATCGATGCGACGATGTTGGTTGGCACCAGTGACAAAATTGTCCCCATCAGGCCATGCGCGTGGCTCTGTACTTCTGCGGTCGTGCTTTGATATTTCGAAATATCCACGGTCGCCAGTTGCGACATATCCACCCCGGTGCCTGGCTGGAACACATTCGCCAGCGTGATACCCAGGATAATCGCCACGGTGGTGATTACTTCGAAATAGATAATAGTTTTGGCGCCAATACGGCCCAGCTGTTTTGCATCGCCGACCCCGGCGATACCGACAACCAGCGTAGAGATAACAATGGGCACCACAATCATTTTGATCAGATGGATAAAGATATCGCCCGCCGGTGACAGCAGGTTTACAACCAGCCATTCGCGGCTGTCACTATGGTAATGCAGGTAACTCCCCAGCAGAATGCCCAGCACCATAGCGATCAGAATCTGCCATGCCAGGCTGACTTTCAAATTTTTCATAACAACGGACTTCCTCGATGGAGCGCTATTCCACATGCGGTGTGTGGTAATAGTACATACTGAAAGGGTATGAATTGTGTTGCGTTCGTTTATGGAGTTTTTTAACGCTTATTATCATTATCATTTGCGTACTGTCTCGCGCAACCCTCCAGGAACAGAGCCTTCAGCTGAATTTATGCATAAAAATGCAATTTTATCGGGGTATCAATGAATAACTTTTTGTTATAAAAGAATTTTAATATGTTCAAAAATGAAGAAGTCATGGCGTGAGTTTTTTTTGCTCATTTGTTCGTTCGCCTGTTTTTTAAACAGGCCAAATGATACAAATCACAAAAGAAACAAATTTATTTTTGCCGATTCTGCAACAACTTCGCCATATTAATAGAGTCAATGAGCTGTGCCCGGTTCACCCTCGGCGAGTTTAAATCCATAACTTTTTGCCACACTGAAATGGCCTGGGCGTAGTCTGCCTGCATAAACGCATCTGAGGCTAACAGCATCAGCGCAGTGACCTCTGTCGGGTCCAGCGCCAGAGCCTTATCAATCATCTCGCGAGTGGGCGGTGTCATATGCTGCCCGGCCTGGTAATACAATACCGTTGCCAGCGCTGAATAGATCTCAGCATTTTCACCCCCTACACGCAGCGCCTGCTCGTAGGCCAGCAGCGCATTATGATACGCGTTTTGCCAAAGATAGTACTCACCGAGTTGCGCCCATTTCACACCGTCCTGTGGATTAGCACGAATTTGCGATTGCAGCAAAAGCAGCTGTTTTTCCTGAATATTTTCATCAGTGAACGCATGTAATGGGTCCGCCAGCCGCGTCTTTTCCTGACGCACCGCCTGCCATTTTGGCGTCAACAGGTAACCTCCGATGCAGGCCATAACCATCAGCACCGTCGCAGCGGTCAGCCACTTCACGGGGAGTGGGCGTAACGGCGCAGGGGAATGGTTGGACTGGCTCATTGCACATCCTCCTCTACGCGCTGACGCCTTCTCACCCGCCAGACCACCACGCCCACCAGTAATAACAGCAGGCACGGCAACGCCCACAGCAGCAGCGTTTGCTCATTCAACGGCGGGTTGTAGCGCACAAAATCACCGTAGCGATCGGTCATCCACGTCGTTATCTCGGCTTCACTTTTCCCTTCCGCCACCATGCTATAAACCTGGTGGCGCATACTGACCGCTACCGGCGCATTGGATTCCAGCAAGTTTTGGTTTTGACACTGTGGACAGCGCAGTTGACTGGCAATAGACAACGCTTTTTCCTGTTGTTGTGGGTTGGCAAAAGTCCATGTGTCCACAACCTGGGCATGTGTCGCGAAGGCGATGAAAAACAAAATGATAGCTAAGAGTAAACATGTTCTGCCGGATGGCGCTGCGCTTATCCGACCTACCGTTTTCACACCCCGTTCGCCGCCATCCGGCAACGCGTTGATTAGTTTATGCATCGCGCTTTCTCCCTCGCCATCCGCTCAGCAGCGCACCACAGACCATTAACAGTCCCCCGCCCCAAATCCAGCGCACGCCGGTCTGCACGTACAAGCGCATGGCATAACGGTCCGGTCCGGTTTTTTCGCCGATTACCGCATACCAGTCATGCATCAGATTCCAGCGGATCCCCGGCTCCATCATCTGTTGACGGCGCGCGGCATAGAAGCGTCTTTCAGGCTCCAGGCTGCCAATGCGTTTCTCATTCTGCCACAGCGTGATCTGCGCTTTTTCACTGGTGTAGTTACCTTTTGCTTCCAGGTCGAGACGCTCAAAACGAAAAATATAGCCCGCCAGTTCCACCTGCTGCCCGGGGCTCAGATTCAGGCTTATCTCCTGACGACTACCGCTGGAAAAGACGATCCCAGCCGCAAACACCAGCACCCCGGCATGCGCCAGCAGTGCCGGAAGCTGGCAACGCACAGACACTTTGCGGCTTCTGATCGTCGCCAGCACGATAACCAGCAGCATCAGCAGGCCAAAGGGCAGCGTAGCACGGTTAAAGTACGGTGCGCCCACGGAGAGCCGCCCCCAGCCGAACAACCCGTAAATCATCGGGTAAAGGGTGCCAATCAGCACAATCAGCAGCACCGCGCAAAAAAGTAATAGCGCGACCAGAATCAGCATCTCGCGCGACCAGCCGCCAAAACGCGCATTCTGGCGGACTTGCTGTCCCCGCCAGGCATACAGCCCGAGCGATGCCAGGCTCAATACGGTAAACAGCGCAAACAGCGGCGTGGCGCGGACGTTATCCAGCGCAAAAGCGTGCACGGAAACGAGAATGCCGGAACGCACAATCAGCGTCCCCAGCAGCGATAAAATCAGCGTGACGATCGCCAGCAGCAGCGACCAGTGGCGGAAGATCCCACGTTGGCGCGTGATGAACAGACTATGCAGCAGCGCACTGGCGGAAAGCCAGGGTAATAAGGAGGCATTTTCTACCGGGTCCCAGAACCACCAGCCGCCCCAGCCCAACTCACAGTAGGCCCACCAGGAGCCGAGGATAATCCCCAGCGTCAGCGCACACCAGCCAGGCAGCGCCCAGCGCCAGCACACCCCGGCGCTCTGCGCATTAAAGTCACCGCGCAGCAGCGAGGCCAGCGCCACGCCTGCCGCCACCATCAAGCCACCGTAACCCAGGTACAGCAGCGGCGGATGGAGGATTAACCCGAGATGTTGCAGCATCGGGTTAAGGTCGCGCCCTTCAATGGCTGGCGGGAAGATACGCACGAACGGATCGGACCATACCACCACAAACAGCAGCAGCAGGGCCGTTATCAGTGCGAGGACGCTGAGCGTTAACGGAAACAGCAGGTCGGAATCACGCCGATAGCGCAAGGCGAACAGCGCGCTCCAGCCGGAAAGAAACAGCACCCACAGCAGCAGCGATCCTTCATGCCCACCCCACACCGCCGCCAGTTTTAATCCCCACGGCAGCAGGCTGTAGCTATGCTGAGCAACGTAGACCACCGAAAAGTCGCTGGTCAGAAAGCAGAATATCAGAATGGCAAAGGCCAGCAGCAGCAGCGAAAATTGCGTCCACATGCCCACGCTTGCCAGGCGCATTACGCCTTGCCAGCGCTGGCGGACACCCACCAACACGGCAAGCGGGGTCAACACGTTGACCCCGAGGCTTAACAACAGTGCCAGAAAACCGGCTTCAGGAAGGAGAACGTCCAGATATCACCTTACGCAACGGTTAGCTGACCCGCATAGAGAATAAAAAAGCGCAGCAGCAGTACGCCGGTCAGGCTGGCGCCGCACACTGCCAGCACGCCATGAAACGTCGAACTGCGGTTGGCCCAAGGTTTTAGCAGCATCGGCAGTATCAGCCCAAGCCCGGCCACGCCCAGCCAGAACCACCAGGTCCAGAATCCGCCGCCCAGTGCCGCCGCCAGCGCGCGCATTTTGCCGTCATCGCCCAGCGCCAGACCGACGAAAAACGCCGCCAGCAGGAAGATCTCCAGCCATACCACCGGGACTTCCATGCGATGCACAAAGTGCGCTTCGGTACTGTGCGGATTGCTACGATGACGTAACGCCATGGCGATCAGCGCCACCGCCGCGCCGGAGGAGATCCCGGAGAACAGAAACAGCACCGGCAGGATCGGGTTATTCAGGAACGGGTAGGATTTCAGCGCCGACAGCAGAAAACCGGTGTACGCCCCGAGCAGGACCGCCAGCACCAGCATTAACGTCTCCAGCGCGCGATGAAACGGCGCAATCAACGTCAGCATTTTCTGTACGATCCCTAATCGCGGCAGCCAGCTCTGTTGCAGAGCAATCACCTCTTTTTCAAAGATTTTTGCCAGCCACAGCACCAGCACCACCATGTACAACTGGAACAACATGACTCCCATCGACATCACCGAAGTGAAGCTGTAGTGGAACATCAGTTTCCAGAAGGTCCATGGACGCGTCAGGTGGAACACCAGAATCAGCAGACCGAAGATAATCGCCCCCGGCCCTAACACCAGCGTAGTGCGTAGCAGCGTGCTGTCAGAACCGCCCGCCTCCGGATGGAAACGACGCAGCAGAATCGCCAGCGTGACCAGTCCGGCGGAGATGCCAATCAGGAACAGATAGATGGCAATGGGCCAGTCCCACACCAGTGATTCAAAATGAAATGCAGAAGCGGATGTCATTGGCTCACCTCCCCAAATTTAAAGGGAACGCGGTAGACCTTCGGTTTTGTGCCCAACGCCAGCTTGTAACGGTAGGTGGTTTTCTGCAGCAACAAGCGGGAGATATCGCTGTTGGGATCGTCCAGATTACCAAACGTCAGCGCCTTCGTCGGACATGACTCAACGCAGGCGGGCTGCTTGCCCGCTTTCAGATTGGTTTTCCGACAGAAATCGCATTTATCCGCCGTTTTGCTAACCGGATGGATAAAGCGCACGCGATAAGGACACGCGGCGATACAGTACTGGCAGCCAACGCACAGGTCCGGATTCACATCCACAATACCGCTGGCGGCATCGCGATACGATGCCCCCGTCGGGCAGACGTCAACGCAGGGGGCATGGTCGCAATGCTGGCACGAATGACGGAAGAAGCGATACTTCACATCAGGAAACGTCCCCTGCGGCTCGCTGCGAATAATCGTCAGACGCGATACCCCTTCCGGCACGTTGTTTACTTCCCGACAAGCATCCATGCAGGCCGTACAGCCGATGCATAGTGACTCATCATGTACCATACCGTAACGTACGCCGTTGATGTTCAGCGTCTTCGCCACAACGCGTCCCGCCGTCCCGCTCACTGCCACCAGCGCGCCGACGCGGGTGATAAACTGGCGACGAGAGCAACTCATGGATGCTCCTTAAGCAACGGAACCGACGCCGGGTTAAAGTTCGGATTGTTACGCTGATCGCTGTGGCAATCGACGCAAATCTTGATCCGTCCTTTATCACTTAGCGTCTGCATCGTGTCTTGCTTCGGATGCAGTGAGTGACAGCTGGCACACGCCACTTTGGTTACGTGGACATCGTGTGGCCAGAACGCTTTTTGTAGCTGCTCAGGCAGGTGGCAGGACATACAGACGCTGTTCTGCTGTTCAACGTTGTACATCGGCTCATTAAAGCGCATCACATCCTTCACCCCTTCACGGTGGTTCGGTGACGGCTGGCCGTGACAGTTGGTGCAGGTGACCGGCAGTTTGTTATTCGGGTTGATGACTTCTGCATGCTTACCATGCATGCCTTCGGTATCTGGCTTGTGACAATCCAGACAGGCGGCATCCGGATTACGCTGTTGGGTAACCGTCCAGCGTTGATCCGACTCCTGCGGCGTTGGCGTGGCAGTGATTCCACTCAGGCTCCAGAACAAGCCTGACGCCAGCACCCCAGCAGTTAATAACGAACGTAATACGCTCATATTCACTCCGTTGAGTTATCCGCCCCTGACGGGGCGAAATGGGGTTATTGGCTTAACAGACCGTTTTTACGCGCCTGATCTTCCCACTGCGGAATCACCGTTTTGATGAAGTCCTGCTTCTCAGCATTGATTTGCTGCATGTTCAGACCAATCGCCGCCTGGGCTTTCTCTTTGGTAGAGATATCCGGTAACGGGATTTCATGGGTGATGCCTTTGGTCGCCAGCAGACGGACCAGTTTGGTACGCGCATCGGCGGCTTTATCCATGGCGCTACCCAGCATCCGCAGACCCTCTTCCGGAGCGTGCATGTGAATACCGTGTGAGGCGATAGACAGGTCCCAGCGCCATTGTGCGTGACGGATATCTTCCAGAATCGGCTTCATTTCCGCTTCAGTCGCACCCGCATCCCATGCGGCTTTCGCTTCGAAGTGCGCATGAACCAGCTGATCTTCGACCTTGATTTTCAGGTCATGAATAGCCTGTTTACGCTCGGCGACCACTTTTTGCAGGGACGCTTTATCCTGGGTGTGGCAGTTCGCACAGGTCTGAGCAAAGTTATCGAACGGGTTACCAATCTTATGGTCGGTGTAGATCTTGCCTTCCGCGTTTTGCACTTTCGGCATGTGACAGTCGATACAGGTCACGTTGTTCTTGCCGTGAATGCCCGCGCTCCAGGTTTCATATTCCGGGTGCTGCGCTTTCAGCATCGGCGTTTTCGACAGGGAGTTGGTCCAGTCAGAGAAGGCGATGGTGTCGTAGTATTTCTCCATGTTCTCGACTTTCATGCCCTCGTCCCACGGGAACTTAACGGCTTTGTTTTTACCGTCGAAGTAGTATTCCACGTGGCACTGACCGCAGACCATGGATTGCTGATCAAAGCGACCGGCTTTCTCAAACGGTTTGCCGATTGCTTCCATCGCGCGTTCTGCATAAGGACGCGACAGCGTCAGCTCTGGCTTGCCTTTGGCGAAGTCTGGTGACGCAGTGTTATGGCAATCTGCACAGCCGAGATTGTTAACAATTTCCGGACCGCCGCGCGCCCATTTACCGTGGAAGTAGCCATCTTCACCATCTTTCTGGATCAGACGCGCTACGTCCGGGCTTTTACAGCTCCAGCAGGCCATCGGCAGCGGGCCGTCTTCAGCCGTTTTTGGGGCGCCGGTACGTAAGGTTTCACGTACATCGGTCACGGCATAGGCGTGTCCACGCGGTTTGTTGTAATCGCGCGAGAATGGATATCCCGCCCACAGGATCACCAGACGCGGATCTTCTGCCAGCGCATCTTCACGGGCTGATTGCTCAGACGTGGCTTTCCAGGAGAGATATTGATCGGGATGCTGAGGAGCGAAGGTTTCATTCTTCGCTTCAACGGTGACGGTTTTTGCGGGTACAGGAGTTTGTTCAGCGTGAACAGCAGAAATAAATAATAAAGGTAATAACAGGCTGAAGAAACGGCGTACGCGTGATTTTATCCTTGCCATAGGGGTCTCATCCAGATGACGCCATTATCTGCAATGGCGGTTCTTTTATTGTTTTCCATAACAGCAACCACACGAATACTGTCATGACATTGCTCCACCCTATTTGTAACAAGAAACCACACTGAAAATGTTGTCTTTAATCAATTGTAAGTGTATGTAAAATACCACTTTAGAGTTATACGCCCCCCTCTAACCTCTAATACTTGTCAGTTAACGAGGATGAGTGACACATACGGAGGTAATGAATCCGTTGCCTCCGGCGTATTGCTACGTTCACCTCATGTTTGTCACTTCTCTGAGGCAATACGACCTGTGAACGTGTTAAGGGTACTATCGCCGTACCCTTAACAATCCCGGCTCCCGGCGGGAAAATTGCCACTTCGTGGTCCCCTCCGTTTATTCCTCCAGGCTACCGGGCCGGGCGCGAGGTAGCCTCCCTGCAAAACGCGCCCTGAACCCGCATCCCTGCGGGTTCTCCCGGCCTTACGGAAACACGTCGGCAATTTTCAGCCGGACCAGCCCACACCTGACCACCTGCGTTTTTTATCTGAACAGCAAAAAAGATTTAACTGGAAGTCAGTGCGTTGCAGCGATGACCCCGGTCCGGCTGAAAATCGATGAGGCGTTGACGGCTGACCGGGTTTGCCCGCAGGGATGCGGGCAGAGGGGACGGCCTGCAGGGACGCAGGCTCGGCCCCGACCCGACAGGCAGACGGCATAAGACGAATGAATCGCGCAGCGACGATTTTCCCGCCGGGAGCCAGGGATGCAAGGGAGGCGGCGGTGAGCCTCTCTTGCACGTTCACAGGTGTCTGAGCCTCATAGAATTGATATTGCTGAGGTGAACGGAACCCTGAGCCGGGATCACATGTTCTGCATAATGCTTAACTAACTGGCATTACCCTCTGCCCCTCACTCTTTTGTCTAATTCAGAGATAGATCACCTTTTCAATAATCCTTTAGATAACTACATGTTATCGCGAGATTTAATCAATTTTTGCTAGTTCCCTTCAAAATTAAGTTTGCCGCTAATTTGCACAATTCGTTTATTGCGTGATCTGCCGCGCAAATACTAAACAAAACTCTCAAAGCCCCTACATTTAACGTTTATGAGACATATTATTAACATCCTACAAGGAGAACAAAAACCATGAGCCAAATACATAAACACGCTATTCCCGCAAACATTGCGGATCGTTGCCTGATAAACCCGGAGCAGTACGAAGAGAAATACCAGCAATCCGTTAACGAACCCGACACATTTTGGGGCGAGCAGGGAAAGATACTTGATTGGATCAAGCCGTACAGCCAGGTGAAGAACACCTCCTTCGCACCGGGCAACGTGTCGATTAAATGGTACGAAGACGGCACCCTGAACCTGGCCGCAAACTGCCTTGACCGCCATTTACAGGCAAATGGCGATCGCACCGCCATCATCTGGGAAGGCGATGACGCCACCCAAAGCAAAAACATTACTTATCGCGAACTGCATCGCGATGTTTGCCGTTTCGCCAATACGCTACTGGATTTAGGCATTAAAAAAGGCGACGTAGTGGCCATTTATATGCCGATGGTGCCGGAAGCGGCGGTTGCTATGCTGGCTTGCGCCCGCATTGGCGCGGTGCATTCGGTCATCTTCGGTGGTTTCTCACCAGAGGCCGTCGCCGGACGTATCATCGACTCCAATTCACGTCTGGTGATCACCGCCGACGAAGGCGTGCGCGCCGGCCGCGCCATCCCGCTGAAAAAGAACGTCGATGATGCGCTGAAAAACCCGAACGTGAAAACCGTGGAACATGTGGTCGTCCTCAAACGTACCGGTGGAAAAACGGAATGGCAGGAAGGCCGTGACCTGTGGTGGTCCGATCTTATCGAGAAAGCCAGCCCAGAACATCAGCCAGAAGAAATGAACGCGGAAGATCCGCTGTTTATCCTCTATACCTCCGGTTCAACCGGCAAGCCAAAAGGCGTGCTGCATACCACCGGCGGATATCTGGTCTATGCCGCAACCACCTTTAAGTACGTGTTTGACTACCATCAGGGCGATATCTATTGGTGTACTGCTGACGTGGGTTGGGTAACCGGGCACAGCTACCTGCTGTATGGTCCGCTGGCCTGCGGCGCAACCACGCTGATGTTCGAAGGCGTGCCAAACTGGCCAACCCCGGCGCGTATGTCGCAGGTTGTGGACAAGCACCAGGTCAATATTCTGTATACCGCGCCGACCGCCATCCGCGCCCTGATGGCAGAAGGTGATAAAGCGATTGAAGGCACTGACCGCTCCTCGCTGCGTATCCTGGGTTCCGTTGGCGAGCCAATTAACCCCGAAGCATGGGAGTGGTACTGGAAGAAGATCGGCAACGAAAAATGCCCGGTCGTCGATACCTGGTGGCAGACCGAAACCGGTGGATTCATGATCACCCCGCTGCCGGGCGCCACCGAGCTGAAAGCGGGTTCCGCAACCCGTCCGTTCTTTGGCGTACAGCCTGCGATTGTCGATAACGAGGGTAATCCGCTGGAAGGCGCGACCGAAGGCAACCTGGTGATTACCGACTCGTGGCCGGGCCAGGCGAGAACGCTGTTTGGCGATCACGAACGCTTTGAGCAGACCTACTTTTCTACCTTCAAGAATATGTACTTCAGCGGCGACGGCGCGCGTCGTGACGAAGATGGCTATTACTGGATCACCGGTCGTGTGGACGATGTGCTGAACGTCTCTGGCCACCGTCTGGGAACGGCAGAAATCGAATCGGCGCTGGTGTCACATCCGAAGATCGCCGAGGCCGCGGTGGTGGGTATTCCGCATAATATTAAAGGCCAGGCGATCTACGCCTACGTCACGCTGAATCACGGCGAAGAGCCGTCACCTGAGCTGTACGCCGAGGTGCGCAACTGGGTACGTAAAGAAATTGGTCCGCTGGCAACGCCAGACGTGCTGCACTGGACCGACTCACTGCCGAAAACCCGCTCCGGCAAAATCATGCGCCGTATTCTGCGTAAAATCGCGGCGGGCGATACCAGCAATCTGGGCGATACCTCGACCCTCGCCGATCCTGGCGTGGTAGAGAAACTGCTCGAAGAGAAGCAGGCCATCGCGATGCCATCATAACCATAACCGTGAAATGCCCGATGGTGCGCGGCTTATCGGGCCTACAAATCCTACCCCTACCCCTCCCCTGACCGGGAGGGAAAATATAATAACCCACCCCAAAGGATTTCGCGTTGCAGGAAGGCGGCAAGCGAGCGCATCCCCAGGAGCATAGTTAACTATGTGACTGAGGTGGGCGAGTGCGGCCAACACACTTGCAACGTGAAAGACGAAGGGGGCCTCTGGAGAACTCTGTGATGAATGACTCTATTTATCAGCGGATAGAAGACAGTGCGCGTTTCAGGGAGTTAGTTGAAAAAAGGCAACGGTTTGCCACCATTCTGTCCATCATCATGCTGGCAGTTTACATCAGCTTTATTTTACTGATTGCCTTTGCGCCTGGCTGGCTGGGTACGCCGCTACACGCGGGAACCAGCGTCACCCGGGGTATTCCGATTGGGGTCGGTGTGATCCTCATCTCCTTCATCCTGACCGGGATCTATATCTGGCGGGCAAACGGTGAATTCGACCGCCTGAACAATGCGGTTCTGCACGAGGTTAAAGCATCATGAAGAGAGTCCTGACGGCGCTTGCCGCCACGCTGCCCTTCGCCGCAAACGCGGCGGATGCTATTAGCGGTGCAGTCCAACGCCAGCCAACCAACTGGCAGGCGATTGTCATGTTCCTGATTTTCGTCATCTTTACGCTCGGTATTACTTACTGGGCGTCTAAGCGCGTACGTTCGCGTAATGACTACTACACCGCCGGCGGTAACATCACTGGTTTCCAGAACGGGCTGGCGATTGCGGGCGACTATATGTCGGCGGCATCGTTTCTCGGGATTTCCGCGCTGGTGTTTACCTCCGGTTATGACGGGCTGATCTATTCACTCGGCTTCCTGGTCGGCTGGCCAATTATCCTGTTCCTGATTGCTGAGCGTCTGCGTAACCTGGGTCGTTACACCTTTGCAGATGTTGCTTCTTATCGTCTGAAGCAAGGACCAATCCGTATTCTGTCGGCCTGTGGTTCTCTGGTGGTGGTCGCGCTGTATCTGATCGCCCAGATGGTCGGCGCAGGTAAGCTGATTGAGCTGCTGTTTGGTCTGAACTATCACATCGCCGTCGTACTGGTTGGCGTGCTGATGATGATGTACGTCCTGTTTGGCGGCATGCTGGCGACCACCTGGGTACAGATCATCAAAGCCGTTCTGCTGCTGTTCGGCGCCAGCTTTATGGCCTTTATGGTGATGAAGCACGTCGGCTTTAGCTTCAACAACCTGTTCACCGAAGCAATGGCGGTACACCCGAAAGGTTCAGCCATTATGAGCCCGGGCGGACTGGTAAAAGATCCGATCTCCGCCCTGTCGTTAGGTCTCGGCCTGATGTTTGGTACGGCAGGCTTGCCGCACATCCTGATGCGCTTCTTCACGGTCAGCGATGCCCGCGAAGCGCGTAAGAGCGTGTTCTATGCCACCGGTTTTATGGGTTATTTCTACATCCTGACCTTTATCATCGGCTTTGGCGCGATCATGCTGGTAGGCGCTAACCCGGCGTATAAAGACGCTGCTGGCGCGCTGATCGGCGGTAACAACATGGCGGCGGTTCACCTGGCGAATGCAGTGGGCGGCAACCTGTTCCTGGGCTTCATCTCAGCCGTGGCGTTTGCCACCATCCTGGCGGTGGTTGCAGGCCTGACGCTGGCGGGCGCATCGGCCGTTTCTCACGACCTGTATGCCAACGTGTTCCGTAAAGGCGCAACCGAACGTGAAGAACTGAAGGTGTCGAAAATCACCGTACTGGTGCTGGGCGTGATTGCCATCCTGCTCGGCGTGCTGTTTGAGAACCAGAATATCGCCTTCATGGTAGGTCTGGCGTTTGCTATCGCAGCCAGCTGCAACTTCCCGATCATTCTGCTCTCCATGTACTGGTCAAGACTGACCACGCGTGGCGCGATGTTGGGCGGCTGGTTAGGTCTGCTGACGGCGGTGGTGCTGATGGTGCTTGGCCCGACGATTTGGGTCCAGATCCTTGGTCACGAAAAAGCCATTTTCCCGTATGAATATCCGGCGCTGTTCTCCATCAGCGTAGCGTTCCTCGGGATCTGGTTCTTCTCTGCTACCGATAACTCAGAAGAAGGTAATCGCGAACGCGAGCAGTTCCGTGCTCAGTTCATCCGTTCCCAGACCGGGTACGGCGTAGAACAAGGTCGCGCGCACTAACCACTCCTCCTCTTCCCCGGTCATTTTGGCCGGGGAAGACGTTCAGCGAATCATCCTGGATTCTCATCCGTTATCAAGCGACGAGCAGGCACAGCGATAAGCAACAGGAAAATAATCGCACACACAAGATTTAGCCACTGCCAGCCCTTCCAAAAAGCCAGCAACCCGGCACCCCAGAAATAAATCATTAAGCATTTATTAACATCCTTTTCTATTTTTATTTCATTCCTTTTGTAATACGTCCCTACCCTGCGGTAAAACTCCCCGTCAGTCGCAGTTTGCCATCAACCAGCTTGAACATATATGACGTCGCACCATCACAATACTCTGAAAGGCCGGGAAGTTGCGTATTAGGACCGGTCCCCTGTGAAATAAAAAGAATACCGTCCGTAAGTTCCCCTTGGGCGATGGTATCGCATGTTCCTTTAACGGTATGACGTTTACCATGTTCTTCATAATAAAACATGCCATCTTCATCCGCAGGAAAATAGCGATGCTGCTGCTCATGTTCCGAAAGCGCGTTAATTCTGTACTCGTTTATCATCAGGGATTCAGCATCAACACCGATGCTGGCAAGCATCTGCAGATGCGCCATAATCTGCTGCGAATTTTGGTCAAACACAGTCTCGGTAAGTACATCTTCCTGACGGTTTTCATCATAATCAATAAAGTCAAATAGCGTCCCCTGCAAAGGAAAGACAAAATATGTTTTCAACGCGACAACGTTTTTCTCCCGCAACGCCTGTTGGAACTGTTGAAACTGCAGCAGCGCGCTTTTCTTTTGTTCCGCCGTGGTGATGGGAGTAACGTTTTTGGCGCTATAAAGAATAAGCAGCACAGAAGTAAAGTGATGACCCGTTTGGGCATACATCGTTTTCCCGGTCAGGATGACATCTTTTCCCAGAGAAGGAGCAAGATCGGCGTAATTAAGCTTATTTTTGCCCATCAAGATAATCTGCACTAGCGGAACATTTTCACGCTCACCGTTAACATCGCACTCAAACGGTTGATCCAATTTAAGATAATCATAAGTTACCGCTTCATCGCCATCTTTGATGCTTTCGTAATTTGGCGAACCGGGTAATGTCTGTTGTATTAATTTTCCCTGAAGTGTCACCTGTTGGTCTTCATCAGGACACCAGGCCAAAACGGCATGACTAAACAAAAGAGCAGATAACCACAAATATTTCACGCTGCGCATCCTTACAATGGCGAGTAACATTTATCATTATTCTAAGGCGTAAACATAAATTTAAACATAGCCTCTAAGAAAATCAGAATCTCACCCTCTCTTCCGGTCATTTTGGCTGGGGATCACATTTTTCCTTCTGCGTTGTATCCATCTTCTGCATTAGCGTTATTGTATAAAAATAAAATTGAAATATTGTTTTTATTACATCAACACGTTAATTCATTTTTTATAAATGAGGATGTTATGAAGAAATATGCCCTGGTAGGAACTGGCGGGCGCGCGGGACTTTACATCAGCGCGATTGGCGGGCAGTGGAAAGAAAATGCACGTCTGGTCGCCTTTTGCGACACCAATCAAACCCGTATGAATTACGCCAACCAGCTTTTGGCGAACGAAGGTGCGCCCCCGGTCTCCACTTGGAAGGCGCAGCAGTTTGAAGAGATGATCCGCGAAACGCGTCCGGATATCATCATTGTGACCACCATGGACCGGACTCACGACGACTATATCGTGCGTGCGCTACGCGCAGGCTGCGATGTGATCACCGAAAAACCGATGACCATCGATGAGCAACGCGCCCTGCGGATTCTGGACGCCATTGAAGAGACCGGCCGTCAGTTACGCGTCGCTTTTAACTATCGCTATGCACCGCACCACAGCAAGGTTCGCGAACTGCTGATGAACGGTACGATTGGCGAAGTTTATTCAGTTCACTTTGAATGGTTGCTCAATACCGAACACGGTGCCGATTATTTCCGTCGCTGGCATCGCGAAAAACGTAATAGCGGCGGCTTATTAGTGCATAAATCTACTCACCATTTTGATCTAATGAACTTCTGGCTGGGCAGTTATCCCGAGCGGGTGTATGCCGAAGGCAGCCTGCGTTTTTATGGAAAAGAGAACGCCGAACGCCGGGGCGTGACGCAATTTTACCCGCGCGCTCACGGCTATGCGCAGGCCAAAGACGATCCGTTTGCGCTGCATATGGCCGAAAACCCTCAGCTTAAAGCGCTCTATCTGGATGCAGAACACGAAGATAACTATTTCCGCGACCAGAGCGTATTCAGCGACGGCATCACCATTGAAGACACCATGTCGGTGCTGGTGAAGTATCAGAATCAGGTGCAGCTTACCTACTCACTGAACACCTGGCTGCCGTGGGAAGGCTTGAACGTGGTCTTTAACGGCAGCGAAGGCCGCCTGGAGATGAAAATCGTTGAGAAATCCTACGTCAACGCCGGAGGCGAGCGGGATAACGAAGGTTGCCTTGAAGCCTGTGACATCACTGTTTTCCCGATGTTTTCCGCGCCGTGGCAAGCTGATTTTACCCTCGGCGAAGGCGGTCACGGCGGTGGAGATAATGCGATGCTGGCCGATCTGTTTGGCGAACCGCGGCACGATCCGTTGCAGCGTGCCGCCGACCATCGCGCCGGCGCCATGTCGATTTTGACCGGTATCGCCGGGAATATTTCAATGCAGCAACAGCGGCCGGTGAATTTTAAAGAGTTCGCGCTGATTTCACGCTTGAAATAGCACACAGCCGCTGGTCAGAACATCAGCCTTGCGACCAGCGGCGCTACCAGCACCATCACCACGCCGGAAAGCATCATCACCAGGCTGGCGACCACGCCCTCCTGCTGGCCGAGCTCATAAGAGCGCGCCGTGCCCGCACCATGCGAGGCTGCGCCAAATCCTGCGCCTTTCGCCATCCCTTCCCGAATAGAAAGCCGTAAAAACAGTACATCGCCAACCGCCATACCAAATACACCGGTCACTACCACGAACAATGCCACCAGGTCTGGTTGCCCACCCAA
Source organism: Citrobacter sp. RHBSTW-00599 (assembly GCF_013784065.1). Lineage (NCBI taxonomy): Bacteria > Pseudomonadati > Pseudomonadota > Gammaproteobacteria > Enterobacterales > Enterobacteriaceae > Citrobacter > Citrobacter sp. RHBSTW-00599. Next base: position 4,716,231 of record NZ_CP056717.1, read on the forward strand.
CGGCTCTGCTGCTGCCAGCGCAAACGGCGTGGTGACGGAGCGCACCGCCAGGCTACGCTGGATTTCATCAGGCAACATAAACAGACGCGCCAGCCACACGGAACTGGTAACGGCCACCAGCGTTGCCGTCACCACGCCCGCCGTCAGTGACATCCAGTGCCGCTTAATCACGGCAAGGTTGTCATAAACCGGAACGGCAAAAGCGATGGTCGCAGGGCCTAACAGCCACAGCAACCAGTGCGATTCACCAATATAGTTTTGCCAGGAGATATGCCCGAAGACCAGCATCAGGACCAGCAGCGCCGGAGTGAACACTAACGGCATCAGCGGTAATTTACGAAAACGGCGATACAGGCGCTTGTTGGCAAAATAGATGCCCAGCGTAATCACCAGACACAGCACGCTTAGCTGGAAATTACTCACGGTTTAGCCTGCTCATTTCATAGCGATACACTTTATCCACGACCCACGCCGTTGCGCCAAGCACCATCAACGTACTTAGCGCAATGACAGCAAATATGCGCCAACCATCGACCAACAACAGCTGCGTATAGTTGACTACAGCCACCACCGCCGGAACAAAAAACAGCAGCATTTCAGCCAGTAACCAGCGAGCGCCTGCGCGAATCCAGTTCAACGGGATAACCCGGCAGACAATCAGCGCCAACATCAGCACCATCCCAACCAGGTTGGCAGGAAGCGGCAGATGCAACCAGGAGACAAGATATTGAGCAAATACAAATAGACCTGCGTACAACAGAACCTGAACGGGGATCTGGAGTCGATGAATAACGGCAGGCGTCACGCGGCTTATCGCCACAGCCATGAGGGTATGTCCTTAAAAAATAGAGAGCGCCAGTATAGAGAGCCCCCGTCCAGGACTGAAATGAATTAAACTCATTGCAGGCATAGTCTTAAGGAATAATCATGGATATCAGAACGCTGCGCTATTTTGTTGAGGTGGTTCGTCAGCAGAGCTTTACCCGCGCAGCGGAGAAGCTTTTTGTCACCCAGCCCACCATCAGCAAGATGTTGAAGAACCTTGAAGACGAGCTTAACTGCACGCTGTTAATCCGCGACGGTCGGCGACTGCTGTTAACCGACACTGGACAGGTTGTTTTCGAACGCGGCCTGGCGATCCTCGCCGAGTTTCGCCAGCTCGAAGCAGAACTCAGCGACATTAATCACCTCAACAAGGGAGTGCTGCGCCTCGGCATCCCCCCCATGGTCGGTATGTTGATGGCCGGGCCTATCAGCCTGTTTCGCCAGCGCTATCCCGGCGTTGAACTGAAGGTGTCTGAATTTGGAGGCTTAACCGTCCAGCAGGCGGTGATGAACGGCGATCTGGATGTCGCGATGACCGCGCTGCCGGTTGAAGAAGAGAGCGGCCTGGCGACCTTACCGCTTTTTAGCCATCCGCTCTGTGTGCTGGTCCCCCGCTCCGGTCAGTGGACAACGTGTGAATCCATTTCCCCCGAGGCGTTAGCGGAGCATCCCCTGCTTATCTATAACGAAGATTTCGCGTTGAGCCGTCAGTTGCTTGAGCTGTTTAACCAGCACAATGTCAAACCCCGCATCGCGGTACGCAGTGGGCAGTGGGATTTTCTGGCGGCGATGGTGCAAGCCGGAGTCGGGATCGCCATTTTACCGGAGCCGATTTGCCAGCGCTTGGATAAGCAGACGCTGCGCTGGATCCCTTTGGAGAGTGATTTACGCTGGCAGTTGGGCATGATTTGGCGCGAAGGGGTGTATCTGTCGCACAGCGCCCAGGCGTGGCTCAAATGCTGTGAAGGGTTCTGGCTAACGCAAGAGTCGTAACATGCCAGATGCGGCTTAACGCTTATCAGACCTACAATTGGATTCCGTAGGCCTGATAAGCGTAGCGCCATCAGGCACAACCGTTTATTCGTTCTCGATCAACAGCGCTTCCAGCAAATCCAGATCGTGCAGCAGTTTTTGCAACGTTTCATTGCTGATTTCCCGCGTGGCGCGCAGGTGATAAAGTTCCGCGCGCTCGGAACGCAGGGCCGCCAGACGGAAACGCCGCTCGAGGTTTTCTTCCTGCATCGAGCTTTCTACGTCGTTGCGTCCGTCGGCGCGTCGACGCAGGTTACCGATGACGCGTGAACTTACCTCGGTGAGCAACTGATTGTCGATGTTCTCTTCGGTGTCTGCGGCCAGACGCTCCTCCATTTTCTGGATGGCGACAATCGCCACTTCCGCCGTGGCAGCGCGGGCAATTCGTTCCTCTTTCTGCTGCTGCGAGTGGTCTGCCACTTCCAGGTGTTGCAGCAGAAGCGGCAGCATCACCACGCCAACAAACAGCGAGAACAGAATCACGCCCGCGGCAAGGAAGATCAGCTCATATCGCGCCGGGAAGCCGCTACCATCCGGTAACAGCAGCGGAATAGAGAGCACACCGGCGAGAGTAATGGCCCCACGCACGCCCGCAAAGGAGGCGATCATGATTTCACGCGTCGTCCAGGAACCAAACTCCATCGGCTTTTTCTTCAGGAAGCGCAGGCTAAACTTCTTCATCGTCCACAGCCAGCCAAAACGTACCAGCATCAGCGCCACGTAAATCAGCACGATATCGGTAAACAGCATCCAGATTTCAACATTCGGGTCGGCTTCTGCCGCCGCCAAAGAAGACTCCAGAATCCCCGGCAACTGCAGTCCTAACAGCAAGAAAACCATGCCGTTAAACACAAACTCCAGCATCGCCCAGGTGCTGTTAGCACGTAAACGCATCGCCAGCGGCGCCCGGCGCATTACCCCGGAACGGGTGATCGTCATCCCGGCTGCGACCGCCGCGAGGATGCCGGAAACACCGATGTGTTCCGCAATCAGGTAAGACGCAAACGGCAGCAGGAACAGCAGAACGATTTGCGTTGCCGGTTCATCACCCCCCCAGCGGCTGAGAAAACGCAGGGAGCGCCCGTACAGCCAACTGACGACAAAACCGGCCAGGATACCGCCAATCGCTACCTTGAAGAATTCAAGCGTTGCGCCACCAACCGTAAACACCATCGTGCCCATCGCCACGGCGACGGCAAATTTCAGTGACACCAGACCGGAGGCGTCGTTCATCAACGCTTCGCCCTGCAGTATACCCATGATTTTCTTCGGTATGCGTCCCTCCCCCACTATGCCGGAAAGGGCCACGGCATCGGTTGGCGACAGGACAGCGGCCAGCGCAAAGGCCGGGATGAGAGGGATCCCCGGCACCAGCCAGTAAATCATAAAGCCAATCCCGACCACCGTGACCAGAACCAGCGCCAGCGCAAGGCCGAAGATCTCTCGCCCGTGCTCCAGAAACTCACGGGTTGGCGTCTTCCAGCCATCGGCGAAGAGCAGCGGCGGGATGAACAGAACCAGAAAAAGCTCAGGATCGAATTCCACATGCAAACCAAACGTCGGCCACGCCAGCAAGGCGCCGATGGCGATCTGCATAAGGGGTAAAGGGAGTTGGAATGGCAATACGCGAGTAAAAACCCCCGACAGCGAGACCACAAGGGTCATGATGAGTATGGTGAAAAAGATTTCCATGCGTTCCCTGTTTGCGATGTTTCTTATGATCAGTGATGAGAGGCGTCGTGCCTCAATTCTATCTACTTGAGAGTAACGCAAAAGACAACGAGAGTGTTGTGAAAATAAAAACGGGCGGCCAAAGCCACCCGTTTTCAGAATCTTCATCAAATGAGGATTAGATAGCCCAACCACCAGCGTAGAAGGCCACCAGCGCGATGGCGATGACCACTGTGCCGATGTTCAGTTTGCGCCATTCGCCAGAGACGATACGGCCAATCACCAGGGTAGCAAAGCCAATCATAATGCCGGTCACGATGTTACAGGTCAGCACGATAAATACGGCCGTTACCAGCCCCGCCATAGCGTCGACAAAGTCAGCAAAGTCGATTTTCGCTACGTTGCTCAACATCAGCAGGCCCACATACATCAGCGCAGGTGCCGTTGCATATACTGGTACAAGATAAGAGAGCGGAGAGAGGAACAGGATCAGCAGGAACAGTACGCCAACGGTGATCGCCGTCAGGCCGGTTTTGCCGCCTGCCGCCGTACCCGCTGCGGATTCAATATAAACCGCCGCCGGTGCAGCGCCCACCAGGCCAGAGAACACGCTGCTCAGGGAGTCGGTGGTCAGCGCTTTGCCGCCGTCAATAATCTGTCCGTCTTTATCCAGCAGATTCGCCTGTCCGGCTACCGCACGGATGGTTCCGGTCGCATCGAAGACAGCGGTCATGACCAGCGCCAGCACGCTCGGCAGTACGATTGGGTTTAGTGCGCCCATAATATCCAGGCTACCGATCAGCGAGTTGCCGTTTTCGTCGCTCAGAGACGGCATGGCAAAAATACCGGAGAAATGTACGGCCGGGTCGAAAATCAGACCCACTACGGAAATACCGATAATAGTCAGCAGGATACCGCCCGGTACTTTCAGTTTTTCGAGGCCAATAATCACCGCCAGACCTACCAGCGACATAATCACCGGGAAGGTATCGAAATCGCCCAGCGCAACCGGCAGGCCGTCCAGCGGGTTTTTAATAACCAGACCCACGCCGTTTGCCGCAATCAGCAGCAGGAACAGGCCGATACCAATCCCCGTACCGTGCGCAACACCCTGCGGTAGATTGCGCAGGATCCAGCTACGAATACCGGTCGCGGAAATGATGGTAAACAGGACACCCATCAGGAACACCGCACCCAGCGCAACAGGCACGCTGATATGTTGTCCCAGTACCAGGCTGAATGCGGTAAACGCCGTCAAAGAAATGGCGCAACCAATCGCCAGCGGCAGGTTTGCCCACAGGCCCATCACAATAGAACCGACGCCCGCGACCAGACAGGTTGCCACAAATACAGCGGCAGGCGGAAATCCGGCTTTACCCAGCATCCCCGGAACCACGATAACGGAGTAGACCATGGCCAGGAACGTCGTTAATCCGGCAACGACTTCCTGACGAACGGTACTGCCGCGGAGCGAAATTTTAAACCAGGCGTCGAGTGAACCGCCGGTACGCGCTGAAGGCGTAGACATAGAAAACATCCCCTGAGAGTTTATTTTTTCGTCATTATGCGTGCTGGACAATCCACTGCCTGCTAAACGTTTTCTCCATGTGCCAGGTTTGCGTCAATAGGGGTGTCGCAAAAAAGCAAACGTTTAGCTCCGCGCATAAAAAACGGGTGGTAAAAAAAAGCAAACGATTATCCAGCGATCATACGCTGGTTTTCAACTGAACTTTGCCGCTTTTTACTCATTTCTTCTTATAACGCGCAATAAATAATCAGTCGATGCGCAAACGTTATCGTCAATGCGCAGTCTGGCAACAAAATTTGCGGAGTTATTACAACATCGGTGTGCCTTTTTCACGCAAACTTGCGCAAGAAAACCGGTGAAGATGCGGAAAATTTTTTGGCTAAAAAATCACCATTTCACTGGTAAATGGAGAGAGGTGGCTTACAATTACATTATCAACACAGACCGGAACCTCACCTAATGTGCTCGACTGAGGGGTGTTGATGTCGGGGGAAACCCTCCCGTGAACCAGCGGGATAGAGTGAAAGACAAAGACCGGAACCAAACTAAAGCGCCCTCTGTGGCGCTTTAGTTTTATATCCGTCCATCCATCAGATATTTCACATCAATCATCTTCCAGCAGACGCGCCCCGGTCCCCTTCTCGCCAAGCTGATCGCCAGGGTTACGCAACGGGCAATCGCTGCGCGACAAACAACCGCAACCAATACACCCATCCAGCTCATCGCGTAGCGCCACTAAAGTATGAATGCGTCGATCCAGCTCTTCACGCCATTGCGAAGAGAGCTGCTTCCACTCTTTAGCACTGAGCGAATGTCCTTCAGGTAATACGCCGAGCGCGTCACCGATCGTTGCCAACGGGATCCCGATGCGTTGAGCAATCTTGATAATCGCCACATAACGCAACACATCACGTCTGTATCGGCGCTGATTGCCGCTGTTGCGCATACTGCTGATTAACCCTTTGCTTTCATAGAAATGCAGGGTTGATACCGCCACGCCGCTACGCTTTGCGACTTCACCAGGCGTGAGCAGCGCTTTTATTCGGGGTAATTTCTTTTCCATAAATCGCTTTACCTCAAGTTAACTTGAGGAATTATACTCGCCCACAGACAAAACGACGAATCGAATACTGAAAAAGAGGCAGCCCTATGTCCCATCAGCAGATTATTCAGACCCTTATTGAATGGATTGACGACCATATCGATCAGCCGCTGAACATTGAGGCGGTGGCGAAAAAATCAGGTTACTCGAAGTGGTATTTACAGAGAATGTTCCGCACGGTGATGCGCCAGACGTTGGGTGACTATATCCGCCAGCGTCGACTCCTGCTGGCTGCTGTTGAACTGCGGACGACCGAGCGACCTATTTTCGATATCGCGATGGATCTTGGTTACGTATCACAACAAACCTTCTCACGCGTGTTTCGCCGCGAGTTTGATCGTACCCCCAGCGATTACCGCCACCGCCTGTAAGATTATTGCCCGCTCTGCGTCAGTATGGCGGGCGACCGTTGTATCCAGTGCATGAACTCCTGTGGCGGCAGCGCCTTCGCAAAATACCAGCCCTGACAATACTGTACGCCACGTTCGCGCAGCCACTCGATTTGCTCAACCGTCTCTACCCCTTCCGCAATCATCTTCAGGTGTAAGCTTTGCGCCATTTCGATGATATGTTCGGCAATCAGGTGACTGGTGCTGTTGGTGGACAACGTACTAATAAATGATTTGTCGATCTTCAGGATATCGATATTCAACGCGGATAAATTGTGTAGATTGGAATATCCCGTCCCAAAATCATCAAACGCCACTTCATAACCCGCCTGACGAAACGCCTGGATTACCGCGGTCATTTTATCTACATCAATAAACCCGCGTTCCGTCACCTCAACTTTAATTTGCTGGGCCGCCACAGAGTACTCACGGTTTTTGTCGGTAATCAGGGCAATAAGTCGGGATGAATGAAAGTCAGAAGCAGAGAGGTTTATCGAGATATAAAGCTGAGGATGCGCCGAAAGAAAATATCCTAAATCGTTGAATACCTCTTCAATCACGTAATCCGTGATCCGCTCAATCATTCCCTCTTTTTCAGCCAGCGGAATAAACTCGGTTGGGCTCATTACTTCACCATCACAGCCCGGCCAGCGCAGCAGAGCCTCAGCCCCTACGCACTGACCGTTTTCGATATCAATGATCGGCTGGTAGTGCAGACACAGTTGACGTTTTTTGATTGCGCGTTTTAACAAGCGGCGGGGAGATAAGTATTCCTGACGCGTGCGCCACCACATTAACAGCATCAGGATGCTGCAGATAATCCCGAAAGGAATCGTTAAGGCAGCCTCATGATAGAAAATCGAATGTATGCGTTTATCCGAGGTCGACACAATAATCGCAATCGGGCGTTTTTCTGAATGCACTTTGGTGTAGAAGCGATCGTCCAACTGGAAGGTTGAGGCTTCACCGTGCACCAACGGCAATAACTGCGCAATAGGCGCCCCTTCGCTGGCAGAGAAAAAAGTACCCGTTACCGTGTCATACACGCCCCAGGACAGGTCCGGGTCATCTGACATAACTTCGCTGTAAGATAATGGGTTGATGACGACAACGTAGTTTCCACGTTGCATATACGTCATTCTGTAGCCAGCGAAAAAGGGGGTATCGCGATAGTAATAGATGGAGATGTCCGGCGTACGTTTATAGTCGGCGGTCGGCATAATATAGGCGACTGGCGGCGCCATCGACGCAGAGCACAAAAAATGATCGCCCTGCGCATAAATTAGCTCGCTGATATATAAACGACCACGAATAATATCTAGCATATTTTTCTGATGTGCCGGGGTACACATCTTACCTTGATACAACAGGGCCATATCTCGCGCTAAATCGGCTTGTTGGATCACCAATTCAGTTTTATTTAACACCAGTTGCGCAAAAGAGCGAAGTTGATTACGGGTTTCGGACATTGCCCGGATTTGAGCAAACCATAACGCCAGCACCACGGGGAGCAATACCACCATGAATGTTCCGAGGAACTTCAGTATCTTGCGTCGCGCACTGTGATTCATGTCAGCCCTGTTTCCCTGTTTCGTATATGCCAGAACCCATTAAGGCAAGATGCTATAAACACCGACTGATTAAGTTGCATGAATCTATCAGTATTAGCAACAGACTTCTCTATGTAAAAGTCTGATAATAGTTGATGATGATATTATTTTTCCGTAAGGCAAACTTAAAGTTATGCTTATTTCATAACGTTATTATCCTCAAGGAGTAATTTTTTATAAGCACTATCCTGGCTTTATTTAAGAAATTCATTAGATTTTTTTAACGATGAATTTAGGATAAATAAAACAGGCAACAAAAATGCATCTTTAAGATTGATTATTTAGTATCGTTGCTTGCTTGAATATACCCACATATTTAACATGGTTATCGTCCTGCAAAAAATACGCCCAACACTGGTGAACAAACGAGCATATGTGATATAGTTCACAAAAATCATGTAACAGAAACGATGTTTCATTCATGTTATTGCCCGTCGATAGCCAGAGTACTACACCCTCGGTGAACACCCCCGCGCTGTCCTGGGCATCCAGACTTTCTGAGGACGTTTTTCATGGCAACGATAACAACTGGCGTGGTTCTTCTGCGGTGGCAATTACTCAGTGCAGTGCTGATGTTTTTAGCCAGTACGCTTAATATCCGTTTTCGTAAATCAGATTATATTGGCCTGGCCGTCATTAGCAGCGGTTTAGGGCTGGTTTTTGCCTGCTGGTTTGCGACCGGATTACTCGGCATAACCCTGGTGGATATGTCCGCAATCTGGAAGAACATTGAAACCGTAATGGTTGAAGTGATGAGTCATACACCGCCAGACTGGCCGATGGTGTTGAACTGATAACAGAATTGCATATGGCTACCCCAGTCCTGAGGTAGCCATAATTTTCAGCGAAAAGCAGAAGGATTAGAACGGAATATCGTCGTCGAAATCCATCGGCGGCTCATTAGACGGCGCTGCCGGAGCCGACTGCTGCGGGCGAGACTGCGCGCCGCCGCTGAACTGATTGCCACCTTGCGGCTGCTGAGGCTGACCCCAACCACCCTGCTGCTGGCCGCCACCTGCCGGAGCCCCACCCCCCTGACGACCGCCCAGCATTTGCATGGTGCCGCCAACGTTAACCACAACTTCAGTGGTGTACTTTTCTACGCCGGATTGATCGGTCCATTTGCGGGTACGCAGCTGACCTTCGATATAGACCTGGGAACCTTTACGCAGATATTCGCTGGCAACTTCCGCCAGTTTGCCGAACAGCACCACACGGTGCCATTCAGTCTGCTCTTTCATTTCGCCGGTCGCTTTATCACGCCAGGATTCGGAAGTAGCCAGCGTAATGTTGGCAACTGCGCCACCATTCGGCATATAGCGTACTTCCGGGTCCTGGCCCAGATTACCGACGAGAATCACCTTGTTTACGCCTCTGCTGGCCATGATCGTGTCTCCTGAAAAACGTTACTGAATAAGTGTAAGCGCGGGATTGTAGCATTTCCAATAGCGCTTTTACTACGTTGCGAGATCGATTCCAGTAAACAACCCCAGACAGACATTGTTGCACAGGCATCTGCGTTTTGCATTCCAATACTGTATATCCATTCAGGTCAGGTTGTGTCATAATTAACCGTTTGTGATCGCCGGTAGCACCATGCAGCCAGGCAAAAAAGTGTTTAATCCGGGAAAGATGAATGGATAAGATCGAAGTTCGGGGCGCCCGCACCCATAATCTCAAAAACATCAACCTCGTCATCCCGCGCGACAAGCTGATTGTCGTCACCGGGCTTTCGGGCTCAGGCAAATCTTCGCTCGCTTTCGACACCTTGTATGCCGAAGGGCAGCGTCGTTACGTTGAATCCCTTTCCGCGTACGCGCGTCAGTTTCTGTCGCTGATGGAAAAGCCGGATGTCGACCACATTGAGGGGCTGTCTCCCGCCATCTCAATTGAACAAAAATCGACATCCCACAACCCGCGATCCACGGTAGGTACGATTACCGAAATTCACGACTATCTGCGTCTGCTGTTTGCCCGCGTTGGCGAACCGCGCTGCCCGGATCACGACGTTCCCCTGGCGGCCCAGACCGTTAGCCAGATGGTGGACAACGTTCTGTCGCAGCCGGAAGGCAAACGTCTGATGCTGCTGGCGCCGGTGATTAAGGAGCGTAAAGGCGAGCATACTAAAACGCTGGAAAACCTGGCAGGCCAGGGCTATATCCGCGCCCGTATCGACGGTGAAGTGTGCGACCTTTCCGATCCGCCCAAGCTTGAACTGCAAAAGAAACACACTATTGAAGTGGTGATTGACCGCTTTAAAGTACGCGACGATCTCACCCAGCGACTGGCTGAATCCTTTGAAACCGCGCTGGAACTGTCCGGTGGTACGGCGGTGGTCGCCGATATGGACGATCCGAAAGCGGAAGAGTTGCTGTTCTCCGCCAACTTCGCCTGTCCGATCTGCGGCTACAGCATGCGCGAGCTGGAACCACGTCTGTTCTCGTTCAATAACCCAGCGGGTGCATGCCCGACCTGTGACGGTCTCGGCGTGCAGCAGTATTTCGATCCTGACCGGGTGATCCAAAATCCGGAACTGTCGCTGGCCGGTGGTGCTATCCGCGGCTGGGATCGCCGTAACTTCTATTACTTCCAGATGCTTAAGTCACTGGCGGAACACTATAAATTCGACGTCGAAGCCCCATGGGCCAGCCTGAACCCTGCCGTGCATAAAGTGGTGCTGTACGGTTCCGGCAAAGAGAATATCGAATTTAAATACATGAACGATCGCGGCGATACGTCCGTACGCCGCCATCCGTTCGAAGGCGTATTGCACAATATGGAGCGCCGTTATAAAGAGACGGAATCCAGCGCGGTACGTGAAGAATTAGCCAAGTTCATTAGCAACCGACCGTGCGCCAGCTGTGAGGGGACGCGTTTACGCCGGGAAGCCCGCCACGTATTTGTCGAAAATACGCCGCTGCCCGCGATTTCCGACATGAGCATCGGTCACGCCATGGATTTCTTCAACAACCTGAAGCTTGCGGGTCAGCGAGCGAAGATTGCAGAGAAAATTCTCAAAGAGATTGGCGATCGTCTGAAGTTCCTGGTCAACGTCGGCCTCAACTATCTGACGCTGTCGCGTTCAGCAGAAACGCTCTCCGGCGGCGAAGCCCAGCGTATTCGTCTGGCAAGCCAGATCGGCGCAGGTTTGGTCGGCGTAATGTACGTGTTGGATGAACCGTCTATCGGTCTGCATCAGCGCGATAACGAGCGTCTGTTGGGTACGCTTATCCACCTGCGTAATCTGGGCAATACCGTCATTGTGGTTGAGCACGATGAAGATGCGATTCGCGCCGCTGACCACGTTATCGACATCGGCCCCGGCGCGGGCGTTCACGGCGGCCAGGTGGTTGCCGAAGGTACGCTAAAAGATATCATGGCCGTGCCTGAGTCGCTGACCGGCCAGTACATGAGCGGTAAGCGCAAGATTGAAGTGCCGAAACAGCGCGTGGCGGCAGACCCGGAAAAAGTGTTGAAGCTGACCGGCGCGCGCGGTAACAACCTGAAAGATGTCACCCTGACGCTGCCGGTTGGTTTATTTACCTGCATTACCGGTGTTTCCGGTTCGGGTAAATCGACGCTAATTAACGACACGCTGTTCCCGATTGCGCAGACGGCGCTGAACGGCGCCACGCTGGCTGAACCCGCGCCATATCGTGATGTTCAGGGTCTGGAACATTTCGACAAAGTGATCGACATTGACCAAAGCCCGATTGGCCGTACGCCGCGCTCTAACCCGGCAACCTACACCGGCGTGTTTACGCCAGTGCGCGAATTGTTTGCCGGTGTGCCGGAGTCGCGTGCGCGCGGTTATACTCCGGGTCGTTTCAGCTTTAACGTCCGCGGCGGACGCTGTGAAGCCTGTCAGGGCGACGGCGTGATCAAAGTCGAAATGCACTTCTTACCGGATATCTACGTGCCGTGCGATCAGTGTAAAGGCAAGCGCTATAACCGTGAAACACTGGAGATTAAGTATAAGGGCAAGACTATCCACGAGGTGCTGGATATGACGATTGAAGAAGCGCGTGAGTTCTTCGATGCCGTTCCGGCGCTGGCACGTAAGCTGCAAACGCTGATGGACGTGGGTCTGACGTACATCCGACTGGGTCAGTCCGCCACCACGCTCTCGGGCGGTGAAGCGCAGCGCGTAAAGCTGGCGCGTGAACTGTCCAAACGCGGTACCGGTCAAACGCTGTATATTCTCGATGAACCGACCACCGGTCTGCATTTTGCGGATATTCAGCAACTGCTGGACGTGCTGCATCAGCTCCGGGATCAGGGCAACACCATCGTAGTGATTGAGCACAATCTGGACGTGATAAAAACCGCTGACTGGATTGTCGATCTCGGTCCGGAAGGCGGCAGCGGCGGCGGGGAAATTCTGGTTTCAGGCACACCAGAAACGGTCGCTGAGTGTGAAGCCTCACACACGGCCCGTTTCCTCAAACCACTGTTGTAATCATGCCGATGGCGCTACGCTTATCAGGCCTACAAAATATGCATAATTGCTTGTAGGCCGGATAAGGCGCTGGCGCCTCATTGCGGAAAACAGATCAGGACTGCGCCAGTATCCGGCGTTTATCTTCCGGCAGCGTGTTTACGGCCTGCTGATAAGAGGCGTCTACCAGGTAGTAGATTTGCGAATCCGGCAGCGAGCCGTCCAGATACACCGTACTCCAGTGCGCCTTATTGAGATGCCGGCTTGGCCGTACATCGCTATGCTGCTGACGTAACAACTCTGCCAGTTCCGGGCTGGTTTTCAGTGACACCGCCGGGCGTTCTTCCACCTCTTTTACCATGGCAAAAAGCACATCTTCGACTTTGATTTGTGTGGCCTTCCAGTCACTGTGTACGCTCTGCTCGGCGCCCATTTTTGCCATGCAGTATTGCAGCAACTCCGAATTCGTCATCTTAATTCCCCTTACCAGCATATTGCCTAATGAGAACATCTTTTATTCAGTGTGCAGCAAGTCCGCAAAAGGTAAAAGCAGGCAACGCAAATTTGTTTAAAAAAACAACAACCGCAAGCAACGTCCTCAATACTCCGAGTTGACGATCACCTCTTCACCAAACGCGCCGGCCTGTGGCAACGGTTTATAAGTGGAGTTAGAAGCGCGTAAAATACGAATACCGCGAATACCCACATCTCGGGCGGCGGTAATGTCATTATCAGAGTCGCCGTAGAACATGCGGATATTTTTATCCTGCAGCCACTGCGTTTTCGTATTCTGACCCGGCTTATCACCGGCAAAAATGACCGGGTTCATATTGCCGGCCGGGATGTGAAAGTTATCGGACAGCGTTTTCGACACCGTTTCGGTCTTCGTTTGGCTACGCCCGGTTACGAAAAAGATGCTGTCGCCGCGACGCACGTGCATATCAATCAACTGACGCGCCACTTCTTTCGGAATGCTGAATTCGTCCCAGCCATTGTTCATTTTTTCCCAGAAGGCCGGATTTTTCAGGTAATCCTCACTGTCCGGAGAATACGTTTTTTTTCCGCGCCAGAAGCCTGGGCTGGAAAAGAGGACGGTGTCATCGATATCAAACCCGACGGCCATCGGCGGGCGTCCGGTCAGGCTGTTTTCAATTTGTGCCACGGAGACCCAGTGAATGGGTGCCTGCTCAGCGAGTTTTGCAACGTTGGTGCCTGGATTAAGCTGAGAGGGAGAAGAAACTAACGCCTGGGCCGGCTGATTTAGCGTGAACAATAAACAAACGGCACTCAGTGCCAACGTAAACTTGCGCATATTTTTCCCTAAGTAGTCAGTTAGTTATCATTTTTTTATTAACAACTGGTCAAAAAACTATCTGACCTTACCCCTTAGGGGGAGGGAAAGGAAGGATTTTCTCTGGTTTTGTCCTGGAAAAAGAGCATGATCACATTGGAAAACAGACCAATAGCACGGTGAAAGAAAGTAGGCCGGATAAGGTGATTACACCTCTATCCGGCAATACAATGCCTGATGGCGCGACGCTTATCAGGCCTAAAAACCCGGTTACATGACGGCGGCAAATGCCTTCGCCACGCGTTGCACGTTACCGTGATTCAACCCGGCCACGCACATACGACCGCTGGCTATCAGGTACACACCGAACTCATCGCGCAGGCGATCGACCTGAGCAGCGCTGAGCCCGGTATAGCTGAACATCCCGCGCTGTTGCAGCAGGTAATCAAAGTTACGACCAGGGATCTCCGCATTCAATACGTTAACCAGCGCCTGGCGCATCGCCAGAATACGGGTACGCATCTCTTCGACTTCCGCCAGCCAGTTGGCTTTCAGCGCGTCATCACCCAACACCGCGGCCACGACCTGCGCACCAAAGTTTGGCGGGCTGGAATAGTTACGACGCACCGTCGCTTTTAGCTGCCCCAGAACGCGGCTGGCGGCATCAGCGTCTTCACAGACCACTGAAAGTCCGCCGACACGTTCGCCGTACAAAGAGAAAATCTTCGAGAATGAGTTGCTGACCAGTGCAGGCAATCCGGCGCTGGCAATGGCGCGGATCGCATAGGCATCGTCTTCCATTCCGCCGCCGAAACCCTGGTAAGCAATATCCAGGAACGGGATCAGATCGCGAGCTTTCAGGATCTCAATGACACCATCCCACTGCGCGGGGGTTAAATCCGCACCCGTCGGGTTATGGCAGCACGGATGCAGCAGTACGATGCTGCGCGCCGGTAAGGTGTTCAGCGTGGCCAGCAGGTCGTTGACACGCACGCCATTGGTGGTGTCGTCATACCAGGGGTAAGTACTTACTTCGAATCCAGCACCTTCAAAAATCGCGATGTGGTTTTCCCAGGTCGGATCGCTGACCCACACGCCAGAATCAGGGAAATAGCGTTTCAGGAAGTCTGCGCCAACCTTTAGCGCACCGGAGCCGCCCAGCGTCTGAATCGTTGCGACGCGCTGCTGCTGGAGAACCGGATGCTCTGCGCCAAACAGCAGCGGCGCAATAGTATGGCGATAAGTGTTCAGACCTTCCATCGGCAGATACAGCGAAGCGCCATGCGGTTTGGCATTCAGTCGGGCTTCCGCTTCTGCCACCGCTTTAAGCTGAGGAATAATGCCGTCTTCGTTGTAGTACAGACCGATGCTGAGGTTCACTTTGTCGCTACGTGCATCGTCTTTGAAACGCTCCATGAGCGATAAAATCGGGTCGCCAGCGTAGGCGTCAACTTTTTGAAACACGTGTGGTTCTCCAGGTTTACAGGCAGGGGTTAAGAACACAATAAACCGGAAGCGGGAGAAGATCGAGAGGATGTTGAGAGGAATATTGCCGGATGGCGGCGTAACCGCCTTATCCGGCACATCATGAACTTAATCGATGTACTTCATTGCCACCCTTGAGGTCAGGCGCGTGATAAGTTCGTAAGCACTTACTTTCGTCATTTCAGCAATGCGTTCAACGGGCAGGCCTTCACCCCACAGGATAACCGAATCGCCGGCTTTGTCCTGCGCCTCGGGACCTAAATCGACGCAAATCATATCCATCGCGACGCGACCGACGATCGGCACTTCACGGCCATTGACCAGTACCGGTGTCCCAGACGGCGCAGCGCGCGGATAACCATCGCCATAGCCCATCGCCACCACGCCCAGACGCGTGTCGCGCTCGCTCAGCCAGGTTCCACCATAGCCAACCGGCTCGCCCGCTTTGTGTTCACGCACCGCAATCAGGCTGGAAGTGAGCGACATCACCGGCTGGCAGCCAAAATCGGCACCGATAGAGTGGTTTTCCAACGGCGATACGCCATACAGAATCAGCCCCGGACGCGCCCAGTCGAAGTGAGACTGCGGCCACAGCAGAATACCACCCGACGCGGCGATCGAACGTTGACCCGGTTTGCCTGCGCAAAAGCTATTGAAGATATCGAGCTGCTTTTCGGTCGCGCCGCACTCAGGCTCGTCCGCGCGCGCAAAGTGGCTGACGATATTGACCGGCTGGCGCACGTTTTCGCATTGTGTCAAGCGCTGATAAAACGCCTCGGCCTGCTCCGGACGCACGCCCAGGCGGTGCATTCCCGTGTCGAGCTTCATCCAGACGGTGACCGGTTCAGCCAGTACCGCGGCTTCCAGAGCTTCAAGCTGCTCCTGGTTGTGGACGGCAGTATGCAGACGCTGCGCGGAGATAGTCGGCAGATCGGAAGCATCAAAAAATCCTTCCAGCAGCAGGATGGGCTGCGTGATCCCTCCCGCTCGCAACCGCAGGGCTTCTTCAAGACGAGCGACACCAAAAGCGTCCGCATCGGGGAGCGTTCGCGCGGTCTCTAACAGACCATGGCCGTAAGCGTTCGCTTTCACGACCGCAACCAGTTTACTGGCTGGAGCCAGTTCACGCAGACGTTGCAGGTTGTGTCGCAGAGCGCGGCGGTTAATGACTACAGTTGCCGCTTGCATTTGTATTCCTTGATAAGTATTTGCTTGAGTAACCTGATTCAGTGTTGTTATTCGTCGTCGTACTGCGGGCCAGCATAGTTATCGAAGCGCGACCACTGACCGTTAAACGTCAGGCGCACCGTACCGATCGGGCCGTTACGCTGTTTACCGATAATGATCTCGGCGATGCCTTTCAGGTCGCTGTTTTCGTGATAAACCTCATCACGATAGATAAACATGATTAAGTCGGCATCCTGCTCGATGGAGCCGGACTCACGCAGATCCGAGTTGACCGGACGCTTATCGGCGCGTTGTTCCAGAGAGCGGTTAAGCTGCGACAGCGCCACCACTGGCACATGCAGTTCTTTCGCTAACGCTTTCAGCGAGCGGGAAATTTCAGCAATTTCCAGCGTACGGTTGTCGGAGAGCGACGGCACGCGCATCAGCTGCAGGTAGTCGATCATGATAAGTCCGATACCACCGTGTTCGCGGGCGATACGACGGGCACGCGAGCGCACTTCCGTTGGCGTCAGGCCGGAGGAGTCATCAATATAGATGTTTCGTTTCTCCAGCAAAATACCCATTGTTCCGGAAATTCGCGCCCAGTCTTCATCATCCAGTTGACCGGTACGGATTTTGGTTTGGTCTACACGTGAGAGTGAGGCCAGGGAACGCATCATGATCTGTTCTGAGGGCATTTCAAGACTAAAGATAAGAACCGGCTTATCTTGCAACATCGCCGCATTTTCGACGAGGTTCATTGCAAATGTCGTTTTACCCATCGACGGACGCGCGGCGACGATAATTAAGTCTGACGGCTGCAAACCAGCAGTCTTTTTATTGAGGTCGTCATAACCGGTGTTGACCCCGGTGACACCGTCGTGTGGCTGCTGGAACAGTTGTTCGATACGCGCGACGGTAGCGTCGAGCACATCGGTAATATTTTTCGGACCTTCGTCTTTGTTGGCGCGACTTTCAGCAATTTTAAAGACGCGGGATTCCGCGAGGTCCAGCAGATCTTCACTGGAACGGCCTTGCGGATCAAACCCGGCTTCCGCGATCTCGTTCGCCACCGAAATCATGTCACGAACAACGGCACGTTCGCGGACAATATCCGCATAGGCACTAATGTTCGCTGCACTTGGCGTATTTTTAGATAACTCAGCCAGGTAAGCAAAACCGCCGACGCTGTCCAGTTGCCCCTGAACTTCCAGCGATTCTGCAAGCGTGATCAGATCGATGGGTTTTCCCATCTCCTGCAGGCGATGCATTTCGGTGAAGATGTGCCGGTGCGGTCGGGTATAAAAATCTTCCGCCACCACACGCTCAGCCACATCGTCCCAGCGCTCGTTATCCAGCATTAAACCGCCCAACACCGACTGTTCCGCTTCAATCGAGTGCGGCGGTACTTTCAGCCCGGCGACCTGGGGATCGCGCTCACGAGCATCAGTCTGTTGTTTGTTGAAGGGTTTATTTCCTGCCATAGTGAATGGAGTTACCGAGATAATGATTGGGTCGAAAGATTACCACATTTCTTTTGGAGGAAGCATGGCAACACGTATTGAATTTCACAAGCATGGTGGCCCTGATGTACTCAAGGCTGTGGAGTTTACGCCTGTAGACCCGGCGGAAAATGAAATCCAGGTCGAGAACAAAGCGATTGGGATCAACTATATCGACACCTATATCCGCAGTGGTCTTTATCCGCCGCCTTCTCTGCCCAGCGGTCTGGGTACCGAAGCCGCAGGCGTGGTCAGTAAAGTCGGTAGCAAAGTGACGCACATTAAAGCCGGCGATCGCGTGGTTTACGCTCAGTCTCCCCTGGGCGCCTACAGCTCAGTGCATAACGTCCCGGCTGATAAAACCGCTATTTTGCCCAACGCTATCTCGTTTGAACAAGCTGCAGCCTCATTTCTTAAAGGGCTCACCGTTTTTTATCTGTTGCGTAAGACCTATGAAATTCAGCCCGATGAACCATTTTTGTTCCATGCGGCAGCAGGCGGCGTCGGTATGATTGCCTGCCAGTGGGCAAAAGCATTGGGTGCGAAGCTGATTGGCACCGTCGGTAATGCGCAAAAAGCGCAAATTGCGCTGCAGGCCGGCGCATGGCAGGTCATTAACTATCGTGAAGAGAGCATTGTAGAACGAGTAAAAGAGATCACTGGCGGTAAAAAAGTGCGGGTGGTGTATGACTCGGTGGGGAAAGATACCTGGGAAGCCTCACTGGATTGCCTGCAGCGCCGGGGGCTCATGGTCAGCTTTGGTAATGCTTCCGGACCGGTGACTGGCGTTAACTTAGGCATTCTGAATCAGAAAGGTTCGCTGTACGTGACTCGCCCTTCACTCCAGGGTTACATCACCAACCACCATGAATTAACCGAAGCCAGCAATGAGCTTTTCTCGCTGATTGCCAGCGGAGTGATCAAAGTGGATGTCGCACCGGGCCAGACGTTCGCACTGCACGACGCGCAGCGTGCTCATGAAGTGCTGGAAAGCCGGGCCACACAGGGGTCGAGTTTGCTGATCCCGTAACGCCCTCATTTCCGCTAAATAATTCAAGCCGCCAACAAACCTGCGGTTTGAATTATGAAGGGGGAAGAAAGAATTAGGGCTTCCCGTAGGAAGCCCTTTCTTTTTTTAGTTCGGCTGTATGTAGGGTACAGCTCGATGAATTCGTTAACCTGGCAATAGTGACAGATTTGATAATCAATTCCTATTTGCTTCTAAAGGCAATGTTGCAGGTTGTGACACACCGCTCAATACCTTAGTAAAATCGGCGGTTATTGCGCTGATACTGTGGGACTTTTGGCGCTTTTATCGCCTTGATAACCCACACCACGGCAACGGCCAATAACAGCCAGGGCAACAGTTTAATCATCAACGCAAATAGTCCGCCCAAAAACATCACCACAGTGGCTACCACCAATGCGGCCAGCACTCCCAGCAAAGATACGCCGGTGACCATCAGCATGATAAAAAATCCAATCACAAAAAGTAGTTCCAGCATGGCTCTCTCCCGAAATGAAATACTCTCCACAGCTTTACAAGAAACATGCCAAAATTAATATATTGATTTATAAAGCAAACGCCCCACGACGAAGCGCAGGGCGTGGTGAAATTCACTAACTTTTGGCGAAAACTTAACGTTTGTTTGCCACCAGCTTCAGCGCATGTTCCAGAACCTCAATATCTGCCCCGGCTTTATGCGCATTTTCGCTCAGATAGCGACGCCACTGCCGTGCCCCTGGAATCCCCTGAAACAGTCCCAGCATATGGCGCGTGACATGCCCCAAATAGGTTCCTTTACTCAGTTCACGCTCAATATACGGATACATCGCACGCACTACGGCGACCGGATCGGCATCTTCGCTGGTGACAGCAAAAATCTCGCGGTCAACGGACGCCAGAATGCCTGGGTTTTGATAAGCTTCGCGCCCCACCATCACGCCATCCATATGTTGCAGATGGATTTTCGCTTCTTCCAGCGATTTTATGCCACCGTTGATCGACATCGTCAGATGCGGAAAATCGCGCTTTAGCTGATAAACACGGTCATAATCCAGCGGTGGGATTTCGCGGTTTTCTTTCGGGCTTAGCCCGGACAACCAAGCCTTGCGGGCGTGGATGATAAACATCTCACATTCACCGTTACCGGAGACCGTGTTGATGAAATCGCACAGGAATTCGTAGCTGTCCTGGTCATCAATACCGATACGGGTTTTCACCGTTACCGGAATCGATACCACATCGCGCATCGCTTTGACGCAATCAGCGACCAGTTGCGCATTCCCCATCAGACAGGCACCAAACATTCCATTCTGTACACGGTCGGAAGGGCAACCCACGTTGAGGTTAATTTCGTCATAGCCCCGTTGTTCAGCAAGCTTTGCGCACTGCGCCAGCGCAGCCGGATCGCTCCCGCCCAGTTGCAAAGCGACCGGATGTTCTTCTTCGCTATACGCCAGATAATCGCCTTTACCATGAATGATCGCGCCGGTGGTTACCATCTCCGTGTAGAGCAGCGTCTGGCTGGACAGTAAGCGCAAAAAGTAGCGGCAATGTCTGTCCGTCCAGTCGAGCATCGGCGCGATAGAAAAACGATGAGCGGGAAAAGCGGTAGACTGAGATTCAGGCAGCATGGCGAATATTCAAGCATCCGGTTAAAAAAGGGGCGCTACTATAGCATAGACCGTTACGATAGTGAGCCACATCCTCGCGGTTCCCCCTCCCTGCTCCCCGACAAGCGCTATTTACGCCCCGGTTTTCCGTCGTGAGATCCAAAAAACTGCGGTGGATGGTCGACCCAGCGGTCCTCACGCGTGGCGGCATAAACCGGATTAAGCGGATAATAAATACGATTGTATTTTTTGTTCGCCTCACCCACGACCAGCAGACGTACCTCTTCACTGGTGTTATTGATAAAGGTGTGACACACGCCGGTGCCCGCCGGGAAACCGACGCTGTCACCCGGTTCCAGCTTCCATAAATAACCGTTAATCCAGGCTTCAGGATATCCTTCCAGCACATAGATAAACTCTTCCTCATCGCTTTCAGCGTGCGGATACGAGGTGCGTCGGCCCGGCGGCAGGCGCTCATGATGAATGCCGAGTCGCCCTAACCCCAGCTTGCGGGCAAGCGGCGCACCTATGGAAAACAGCTCATCGCTGTCGGGATAGGTGGAATCATCAGCCCCCTCAACTTCACGCCAGTGACGAATACAATCGGGTCTTTTCATGATTATTTTCCAGTATTGCGATGGGTCAGGTATAGCACACCGTGGTGGATCTCGGTGTTTTAAACAGAACATGTTAAAGTAAGGGATTAACCTTGCACGCAAATCGAGGCGCCAAATGGACAAAACCACCACGCAGGAGTTATTGACTCAAGCTGAAAAACTCTGTGCGCAACGCAACGTACGTCTTACGCCACAACGCCTCGAAGTGCTGCGCCTGATGAGCCTGCAGGAAGGCGCAATCAGCGCTTACGACCTACTTGACCTGTTGCGGGAAACCGAGCCGCAGGCCAAGCCGCCGACCGTGTATCGTGCGCTCGATTTTCTGCTGGAACAAGGGTTTGTGCACAAGGTGGAATCCACCAACAGCTATGTGCTTTGCCATCTGTTCGATCAGCCAACTCACAGTTCCGCAATGTTCATTTGCGACCGCTGTGGTGTGGTAAAAGAAGAGTGCGCGGAAGGCGTGGAAGACATCATGCATACGCTGGCAGCCAAAATGGGCTTTGCCCTGCGACATAACGTTATTGAAGCCCATGGACTGTGCCCGGCCTGTGTGGAGGTTGAGTCATGTCGTCACCCTGGCGAATGCCAGCATGACCATACGATTCAGGTGAAGAAAAAAGTTGGGCGTTAAGCGGGTGGGAGAGCGTACATCCTTGTACTCTCAGGAGGGAAGGGTTAATTACCAGCGGTAATCATTACGTTTTTCCCAATCGGTCACTTCTTTCTCCGCCTGATCTTTCGCGTAACCGTAACGCTCCTGGACTTTACCGACCAGTTGGTCACGTTTACCTTCAATGACCGTCATATCATCATCGGTCAGTTTGCCCCATTGCTCTTTCACTTTACCTTTAAACTGCTTCCAGTTACCGCCGACTTCGTCTTTATTCATCATCAAGTCCTCATCGTTAGGTTGTGAATAGCGAGAGTGCCATGTCCAGACACATGCTGTTTTTGCTGGACGTGAGAATAAGTGTAGTCAGGGATTCTGGGTTTTATTTACTATTCGGAATTTTTAACCATCCGTTCAGGCAAACCAGGTTCCATTACGCCAGTGACGTCGCCAGATAAAGGCCAGGGAAAGCCCACGCAGCGCGAGAAAAACGGTTAACGCCAGCCACAAACCATGATTTCCCAGCAACGGTAAAGCCAGTAGCGTTAATGCGAACCCTGCTGCGGCAACGGCCATACTGTTGCGCATTTCTGCAGCCCGTGTCGCTCCAATAAACATACCGTCGAGCAGATAACACCACACCCCCACCAGCGGCAAAACCACCTGCCAGAAAAGATAGCGATCGGCCAACTGTTGGATTTGCGGCAGCGAGGTCAGCAGCGCAACAATCTGCTCGCCAAACAGGGCATAAACCAGCGAAAACAGAATAGCCACAATACCGGACTGTCGACAGGCCGCCCGCCAGACATCAAGCAACTGGCTGCCATCCCTCGCCCCATAGGCCTGACCCGAATGCGCTTCCACGGCATAGGCAAATCCATCCAGCGCGTAGGCGGTAAACGTCAGCAGAGTCATCAGAACGGCGTTAACCGCGATGATGTCGCCTCCCAAACGCGCGCCCAGAACCGTAATGGCCCCAAAGCAGAGCTGTAACAGCAGCGAACGCAGCATGATGTCGCGGTTGAGCGCCAGCAAACGACGGAAGCTGCCACGCCACGCCAGCTTCAACATTGCCAGCGAAATTCCACGCATATGCAGGACTTTGCGTACCATCATCAGGCCAATTAGCAGCGTGGCATATTCGGCAATCACCGTCGCTAACGCCGCTCCCTGTACGTTCATATGCAGGCCCATTACCAGCCATAAATCGAGCACAATGTTGAGAATATTGCCGACAATCAACAGGATAACTGGCGCGCGCGCATACTGAACGCCAAGTAACCAACCGAGCAGCACCAGATTCGCCAGCGACGCGGGTGCGCTTAACCAGCGGATTTCCAGGAAGCGTCGGGCCTGCTGCAGTACCGCCTCACTTCCGCCGACAATGTGCAGAGCCAGATCGATAATCGGCGTACGAAACAGTGCGATAAGCAGCCCCGCGCCCAGCGCCAGCAATAGCGGCTGCACCAACGCGCGCGCCAGCGCCTGCGGATTTTTCGCGCCAAATGCCTGCGCGGTAAGGCCGGTGGTACTCATGCGCAAAAAAAGTAGCAGCATAAAGAGAAAGCTGGTCGCCGTGGCGCCAACAGCAACGCCGCCAAGATAGACCGGACTATCCAGATGACCAATCACCGCGGTATCCACCAGTCCCAAGAGGGGAACGGTGATATTGGAGAAGATCATCGGTAAGGCGAGGTGCCAGAGTGCTTTATCAGAAGAGGTAAAGAAAGGCATACAGGAGAGCCTGAGAAGAAGTTAGATGTACTGAAAAAAGATGCTGTGTAGGCCCGGTAAGCGTAGCGCCACCGGGCAAGTTGCCGGATAGCGACGTAAACGTCTTATCCGGCCTACAGGGAATCAACAGAAAATTACAGCCATTCACCGTTACGAATGACGCCTACCGCCAACCCTTCAATAGTGAAGTTTTGCTCGCGCAGGTCGACAACAATAGGTTTAAATTCGCTGTTTTCTGGCAGGAGCTCAACCTTGTTGCCCTGCTTTTTCAGGCGCTTAACGGTGACTTCGTCGTCGATACGGGCAACAACAACCTGACCGTTACGCACATCCTGAGTTTTATGCACAGCCAGTAAATCACCGTCCATAATACCGATGTCTTTCATCGACATACCGCTGACGCGCAGCAGAAAATCGGCGTTCGGTTTGAACAGTGAAGGATCGACCTGATAGTGACCTTCGATGTGCTGCTGCGCCAGCAGTGGCTCGCCTGCCGCCACACGTCCGACAAGCGGTAACCCTTCTTCTTCTTCCTGCAGCAGTCGAATACCGCGCGATGCGCCGGATACAATTTCAAGTACGCCTTTACGCGCAAGCGCTTTCAGGTGTTCTTCAGCGGCGTTTGGGGAACGGAACCCCAAACGCTGCGCGATCTCCGCACGCGTCGGTGGCATACCTGTCTGGCTGATGTGATCCCTAATGAGATCAAACACCTCTTGCTGCCTGGCCGTTAACGCTTTCATTCCGCCCCCTGGGTGTATATACAGTTATGCTGTGAGTATATACAGCTAAAGGTGATTTTGGAACCGCAAACTGCACAAAAAACAGGAGATTTATGCAGTTGTGGAATCTTTATCGCAAATGCGACCACAACAGGATGCCCCAGGTGATCAGAGCGACAAAAATAGACAGCAATACCGCCGCCGAGCCCATATCTTTCGCCCGACCGGAAAGTTCGTGATACTCAGAGCCAATACGGTCAACCACCGCCTCAATCGCACTGTTGAGGATTTCAACGATCATCACCAGCATCACGGAACCAATCAACAGCACGCGGGTAATGGCGTCAACGTCCAGCCAGCAGGCGATGGCTACGCCCAACAGTACGGCAACGCTTTCCTGGCGGAATGCCGCCTCATTGATCCATGCGGCGCGAAAACCTTTCCAGGAATAGCCTGCAGCTTTGATAATTCGGGTGAATCCAGTGGTATTATTGGCCATCAAAAAGAACCTTTTTACATTATTAGCGTCAATGTCATTGTAACGTTACCCCGTTTGTTTCAGGGTGTGGCAAAGCAGCGCGAAGTATGACCGGATACACCAGAAATTCACTAAACTTTCTGATATCCTTGCAGCGCATTTGCATTATTAACCAGAGGCTTTACATCGTTTATGTCCGGCTGGCCACGAATTTACTACAAATTACTGAATTTACCATTAAGCGTCCTGGTAAAAAGCAAGTCTATTCCGGCAGAACCTGCCCCGGAATTGGGGCTCGATACTTCGCGTCCCATTATGTACGTCCTACCGTACAATTCAAAAGCAGACTTGCTGACGCTGCGTGCCCAATGTCTGGTGCACGATCTCCCGGATCCCCTGGAACCGCTGGAGATAGACGGAACTCTGCTGCCGCGCTACGTGTTTATTCACGGCGGCCCGCGCGTGTTCACCTATTACACGCCGAAAGAAGAGTCCATTAAGCTGTTCCATAACTATCTCGACTTGCATCGCAGCAATCCAGACCTGGATGTGCAAATGGTGCCGGTTTCGGTGATGTTTGGCCGCGCGCCTGGGCGTGAAAAAGGCGAGGTCAATCCGCCGCTGCGCATGCTGAACGGCGTACAGAAATTCTTTGCTGTGTCCTGGCTGGGTCGCGACAGTTTTGTCCGCTTCTCCCCGTCGGTCTCCCTGCGTCGCATGGCGGACGAACACGGTACGGATAAAATCATCGCTCAGAAGCTGGCTCGCGTGGCGCGCATGCACTTTGCTCGTCAGCGTCTGGCCGCAGTCGGCCCGCGCCTCCCTGCCCGCCAGGACCTGTTCAATAAACTGCTGGCCTCAAAAGCTATCGCTCGCGCGGTAGAAGATGAAGCGCGCAGTAAAAAAATCTCCCACGAAAAAGCGCAGCAAAATGCCATTGCGCTGATGGAAGAGATTGCCGCTAACTTCTCATACGAGATGATTCGTCTGACAGACCGTATTCTGGGCTTTACCTGGAACCGTCTGTATCAGGGGATTAACGTTCACAATGCGGAGCGTGTACGTCAGTTGGCGCACGATGGGCACGAAATCGTCTATGTTCCGTGCCACCGCAGCCATATGGACTATATGCTGCTGTCGTACGTTCTGTACCACCAGGGGCTGGTTCCGCCGCACATCGCTGCCGGTATCAACCTGAACTTCTGGCCAGCAGGTCCGATTTTCCGCCGTCTGGGCGCGTTCTTTATTCGTCGTACCTTCAAGGGCAACAAGCTCTATTCCACCGTTTTCCGCGAATACCTGGGCGAGCTGTTCAGCCGCGGCTACTCGGTTGAATACTTTGTCGAAGGAGGCCGTTCACGTACCGGGCGTCTGCTCGACCCGAAAACCGGCACGCTGTCGATGACCATTCAGGCGATGCTGCGCGGCGGTACGCGTCCGATTACTCTCGTCCCCATCTACATCGGCTACGAGCACGTAATGGAAGTGGGCACGTACGCGAAAGAGCTGCGTGGCGCGACGAAAGAGAAAGAGAGTCTGCCGCAAATGCTGCGTGGCTTGAGCAAGCTGCGTAATCTGGGCCAGGGGTATGTCAACTTTGGCGAACCGATGCCATTGATGACTTACCTCAACCAGCATGTACCGGAGTGGCGTGAATCGATCGATCCTATCGAGTCCATCCGCCCAGCCTGGCTGACGCCGACGGTGAATAACATTGCCGCCGATCTGATGGTACGCATTAACAATGCAGGCGCGGCCAATGCCATGAACCTGTGCTGTACCGCGCTGTTGGCCTCCCGCCAGCGCTCTCTGACCCGTGAGCAACTGACTGAACAGCTCGACTGCTATCTGAGTCTGCTGCGCAACGTGCCGTATGCGGCGGATGCTACGGTTCCTGCGCAGAGCGCCAGTGAATTGATCGACCATGCCTTACAGATGAATAAGTTTGAGGTCGAGAAAGACACCATCGGTGACATCATCATTCTGCCGCGCGAGCAGGCGGTATTGATGACGTATTACCGCAACAACATTGCGCATATGCTGGTTCTGCCTTCGTTAATGGCAGCCATTGTGACTCAGCATCGTCGTATTTCACGCGCCGCGCTACAGCAGCATATTGATGCGCTGTACCCGATGCTGAAAGCAGAGCTGTTCTTACGTTGGGAGCGTGATGAACTCGCCGGAGTGATTGACGAACTGGCCAGCGAAATGCAGCGCCAGGGACTGATCGCCCTGAACGATGACGAACTGCATATCAATCCGGCCCGCTCCCGTACGCTACAGCTGTTGGCGGCGGGTGCTCGCGAGACGTTGCAACGCTACGCCATTACCTTCTGGCTGCTGAGCGCGAACCCGTCTATCAACCGTGGCACGCTGGAGAAAGAGAGCCGCACCGTGGCGCAACGCCTCTCCGTACTGCACGGCATTAACGCGCCGGAATTCTTCGATAAAGCCGTGTTCAGCTCTCTGGTGCTGACGCTGCGTGACGAGGGATTCATCAGCGATACCGGAGATGCCGAACCGGAAGAGACGATGAAGATCTATCAGATGTTGGCCGAACTGGTCACGTCAGATGTGCGTCTGACCATTGAAAGCGCAGCTCAGGACGAATAAATATGCGGCAGATATGGTTTGAAGTATAACGAGCATCTAAACAAAAAGCGGGCCACATAATGTGGCCCGCTTTTTTAGCTCTGGCTACTCATAGTTGAGCTTGAGGATCAAATCCTTGCTGAAAGGACCGAATTCAACCTCTCTCTGCGGATTTTTCGTTAGCTTCGCTTTATAGTTATGGGTCACCGTACTTGCATCACCTGGATTGTAAGTCGCAAAGGGATAATAGCGATTCAACTCAAGGTCTTCTCCTTCAGTTTCATCCCTTATTTGCATTAATAAACCATTCTTCATATCCGCGTGGCTCGTGCCATAGAGATCGTCAGTATTGAAACTTAGGGTAACATCAAACTTTTCTGAGCATTCTGCAGTCGCATCCCTGATCGTTGAAACCGAAAATGGCCTTTCGACCACAGTAGAATCATCCATTGTAAATGCCCCGAAATCGACGATTTGGCTTTCCGGGAAAACTTTGATATCGACATTACAGTCCAGGAACTCAATGTTATCCAACCCAGTGATATTGAAATTAAAGTTTTTCGCATTGGACTGTAAATTCGCACCGCCATCACCATCAAACTGCAACACATTAATAGCGCCGAAGTTATAGACAGCATCAGGGTCAGCAGGAAAGGCTTTTAACTTCACATACAAACGAAAGCGAGCGTTAAAAGTAGTATTTTGCACTGGGGCCCCCCCAGCACCAGGACACGCAGACGGCCAATGATATTCAACATAACCGTTCTCGAGGCTGATTTTATCCAGACAAGCATTGGTGGGAACTGGTACATCAACCCCATCGTAATCCTGACCGTTATAGTTTACGCCAACGATAAAATAGTCACTCTCTAAGGCGGACATGTCATTTTTCGCTGATAATTTAACCCAAGCGAACAGTTCTTCCGTCGGATCATTCTCCGTCCACCCCACCGAATTATCGCAATACACGGTGACGTTGATGTCCGAACTTTCCCATATTTTACTACCCGGTATTGCATTTGAAGGCACTTTAAATGGATTCAAACGAACCGTGGCGCTTGTATTTCCGCCACGTTGCCCCTGATAGCAATCAACCGCCCATGATGATGATGAGGCAAGGAAAAGCAATGCACAAAACAGCTTAATCATCGTTTTCATTATTTCCCCCTCTGCACGGGTTCGCTATGACAAACAGGTTGCACCGCTGTACAGTTCACGCTAAACATGTTTAAACCGCCATAGTCACCGATATAACCAATCTGGAATTTAGCGGGCAGATTTTTGATCTCTGAAGTGGCCTGATCAAAAGGACTAACCATAAAACTCTTTGTTCCCGGCAAAAGCGTTTTACCATCAACACCGATATAACCGATGGTCATGTGGTAAGGCGTGCCATTTTTAACGGTAATTCCCGATACCGTGCGCGAGACGTCCACCTTTTCCATGGGTACCGCCTGCCCCTCTTTCAGAACGATAGCTTTGGGACGCCAGAATAATTTCAGCCGACTCTGCATGGCCATTTGCATGACGTTTTGTTGTTCTGTACGCGGCGGAATTTCTCGTATGTTGTAGTAAAAGAGGGATTCTCTGTCTGCCGGGAGTTGCTTCAACGCGGGTTGCCCCATCAGACGCACCTGGCTTTGTTCATTGGCTTCAATACGCAGCAGAGGCGGCAAAGGTGAGATAAACTGCCGCGTTTTTTTACTGTCTTTATCTTCAACCCACGACTGAGCCAAATAAGGCAAGGCTTTGCTCTGGTTGGTTAATCTGATAGAGACGCTTTTATCCGTCTCATTAAAGATAATGCGCGTTCTGTCCGGAGAGACCGCGGCATTTGCAACAGAGCAAACGCTTAATAAACCGATTAGTCCTTTAACAATGTATGTGGGTTTCATTTTATTCATCCTGAATTAATTTACTTTTTTACACGGTAAAATTAGTACCTGACCGCTAGTATTACTTTCGTCTGGAGGCGTGATTTCACAGGTATTATCTCCCCACTGAAGACGTAATTTACTGTCTTCCTGAAGCCCACTGAGATAGGCATAACCCTCATCAGCAACCAGACCGACATCTTTACCGCTGGTAATATCCACGATGGTCACGCCCAGCGGTGGATAGCGGCCATCTTCCTGTCTGATAACACCGAATATCTGATTACCTTTTGTTGCATTCAGCTTCGCATAGCCAATTGCCCCTTCGGTGAGCGTCGTGTTAATGACTGAATTATTGATATCTACGCCATCCGGTAATTTATCGCTGTCCACACGAACAGAGGAAGTCATGTAATTACTGACCGAGTTGGTAACAGCAATACCCATCATGTTGGTCACAGTGCGTTTATCACTTAACGGAACACCGCTAATACCATCGCTGTCGACCATCATGCGGGCATTATTGCCGTTGCTGTTATCATGAAGCGCCATTCCATGACGCGTAGAAGTGAACGATCCGTTCCAGCCCGCCATAATGGAGTTATAAGCGTTGGGCTGAACGCTGCCGTTTACGTTTAAACGTCCATAAGGCGAGTAGTGCTGGTAGCCCGCACGGAGGGTAGGCTCTGCCTTGCGGAAATCACTTTCGTCGCCCGCTGCCGAAATGTTCCATGAATTGTTGAGGTCGGAAGAATCATAGTAAGAAGCCGTATGGGACATACCGCCGCTACCATTTTTCTGCATACTCCAGGAAAGTCTTTTGTTTTGCTCCAGTGGAACTGAGAACGTCAGATAATATTGCGTTTGTTCTGTGCCATCCCATTCCGAACGACCGATCGACATTGAGGAGGAGATCCCCCTGAAGCTGCCAATATCAAAATTTCGGCTAACAGACAGCGTATAGTTAGTGCTGGCAGACTCATCCCAATACGTATTTCGTGACAGGTTGAGATAGGTATTAACCGCTAACGCATCAATATACTGGTTAAAAGAAAGGACATAGCTCTCTTTCTCGTTGTAATTCGAGTTGTCACCGCTTCGTGCCGTGAGGTATTCACTCATGGTAACGTATTCTTTGTCGGAGAAACGATAGCCTGCAAACGTCACTTGACTGCCAGTCGATTCAAACCGTTTGGCATAGTTCATACGGTAGCTATAGCCACGCTGTTTCTCGTCATCCTGCTTATTCCCGGTGCGCAAATTTGCCTGCGCCCGCGTCACATCAAATGAGAGAGAGCCAAAGCTGTTCAGGTTAAAACCCATACCTGCGGTGGCGGCCTGGTAGTCGTCAGCTGTCAGTAACGCCCCGCCATAAAGTGAGGTATTCCCCGCCCATCCCCAGGAAAATTCGCCGGTCCAGAACATGGGGTTATTTACATCGGTATGACCCACAGAGGTAGGTTTACCGGTTGAAGCTTTGTAACGTACCTGACCTTTACGGGTCAGGAAAGGGATTGAAGATGCGCCGACCTGGAAGGTATTTTTGCGTCCATCCTCTTCTTCCACGGTCACATCAAGCTGCCCCTGGAAAGTATCACCGATATCCGTGATATTAAACGGCCCTGGGGAAACCGTCGTTTGGTAAACCATTCGTCCGTTCTGGGTGACGGTAATTTTAGCGTTAGTCTGCGCAATACCGGTAATTTGCGGCGCGTATCCCTGCAAGTCAGGCGGCAGCATATTGTCGTCACTTTCCAGCGACGCACCGGTAAAATGGAACGTATCGTATAAATCTGAATTCAGATCGTACTGACCCAGAGTCAGTTTCGAGGCAATAGAGGGAATGGGACGAAACAGATAGGTACGATCCATTCCGCTATTGCTGCTGGTTGAATGGCCATCTACGTACGATTTGTCGTACTGATAATCCGAGCGCAAACGCCATGCGCCAAGGTTAAAACCCAGCGTGCCATAGGAGCTGAGACTCTGGCTCTTATCACCCTCATCAGGATCATACTGGCTGGCATACACGTTGTAATCCAGTATGAGTCCGGCAATACCATCATCCCAAAACTCCGGTGGCGTCCAGTTTTTGGCCTGATATTTCATCCACGCCTGGGGCGCAATAAGGGTGACGACCATATCGGCTTTGTCCAGTCTGACGACAAGTTCAGGTTTGTTGACGACATCTAAACACCCCTGTGGGTTGATGGGGTGCAACTGCTGGATGAATTCATCCGCGAAACCAAACGCTGTTAAGTCTTCATTGGTCAGACAAAGAAGCGAACCACTTTCGTTATCGGCTTTGATCCACTCAAATGACCATGTATTCGGGAAGCGCCTTTTATTGATATCAACATTGGCAATATATTGCCCCGCCGGAATAAATCCTTTTTTTTCAAATTGGCTGAGGTCAATATTTTCTTTATCTTCAAGATCGAGCATACCAGTATTGAACTGAACCGCCCAGGCAGGTGTAAGTGTTGCCGCAGTGATGATCACTGGGTACAGAGACTGTTTTATTAAAACAAATAATTTGCTTAAAGCGACCTTTTTTTTATTTTCCATAAAATTCGTTTCTTTTAATAAAACATTGAAAAGTCGGTGATTCCCTCACCGACTTTGACTACAGAATAATCAATCGCGAAGCGATTAGTTGTAAGCCAGAACGTAATTGACGTCGGATTTAACGTTACCCGGGGTTACAGCACCCGGCGTTGCCACAGCTTCCATACGGGCTTTGAAAGTCAGAACCTGATTAGAGTTGTCCGCAACCAAATTCACGAGCTGTTCAGTGCCCATTACTACGTTTGCACCACTCTGGGTCAGGAGACGAACGCCCACGCCCGTCGCTGAACCGTAGAGACCGTCTTCAGTGTTTTTCAGCAGGTTAGTGCTGCTATCCGCATTAGCAGATGAGAAAGTCACTTTTACTTTATCGATAGTTGTGCCACCCGTCGTCAGAACACAATCTTGCAGACGGATATTGACGTCAACCGGTCTTGATTTGCTATCGCCATTCAGGACTTTATCAGCGACCTGGCCCAGATTAATTGTCTGATCTTCATCGCCTGGAACGATAGAGCAAGGCGCGGTAATAACGATGCCCTGGAACGTAATTTTCCCGTGGCCCTGGTCAGCAGCAGAGGCATTGAAAACAGCGCCAGAAAAAGCAGAAGCAGCGATTACAGCTAATAGTGTTTTTTTGAACATTTTATATAATCCTTTACAATAATAATACCTAGCCACCCTCCAACTGATAATTTAATATCATTAGAGGTGATTCTTAGATAAGAATGAATAAAACTATTTGAGTGTAATATTTCTCTCTAGTCCTTATTACAGATAAAAATTTACCATTAAGGATTTACTTTATTAAATTAGATAAATTTAATAAAGTATTCAGTCAATCTACATACATACACACACAAAATGAAACAAATGGAAACATAAGCAAATTCTTAAAGTATAGTGATAAACACCGTTTTTCATCACATGCAAACTCATTGAAAAAACGGATTATTGATTTATTTATCAAAATTAAATAAATTAATAATATGTATAATCATAAAACATTTAAATAATATATAAATTTAATGAATAATAAATTTCAGCTCTGTAAAGCTGATTGACAAAAAAAATGACGTTTTATAGTGAGTAAAAGATAGCTATCACGAGAAAGGTATCATTAGAAGCAAAGAAGAGCCAAAATCTCTTTACAACGTTGGCTCTTCTTCGCTGCTTTTGCAGCATAAATGATGATGAGTACAAGCAATTAAGGCTGCCAGTAGCTCATCGCCAGCCCTAAGAACAGCACCAGACCGACGTAGTTATTGTTCATAAACGCTTTAAAACAGGCATCACGCTCGCGATTGACGATCAGTTTCTGCTGATATACAAACAGCGCGCCAGCCACCAGCAGAGACCAGTAATAACCCAGTCCCAGCCCGTTTAGCCAACCCACCAGCGCCATCAGCACCAGTACGCCCACCTGCAGGATACCAATGATCAGCTTGTCGTTTTGACCGAACAGAATCGCGGTCGATTTAATGCCGATCTTCAGGTCATCATCGCGGTCAACCATCGCATACTGCGTGTCGTAGGCCACCGCCCAGAGAATATTGGCGAGGAACATCAGCCAGCAGCTCAGCGGTACGGACTCGCTCACGGCGGCGAACGCCATCGGGATCGACCAGCCAAACGCCGCCCCCAGCACCACCTGCGGCAGGTGCGTATAGCGTTTCATGAACGGGTAAACCCACGCCAGCGCTAACGCCGCAACGGACAACAAAATGGTCATCGTGTTGAGCGTCAAAACCAGCAGGAAGGCCAGCAGTACCAATACGACGAACAGCGTTCGGGCCTCTTTTTCAGTGACGGCCCCGCTTGGCAGCGGTCGATTTGCGGTGCGTTTAACGTGTCCGTCAAATTTCCTGTCGGCATAATCATTCACCACGCAGCCAGCAGCGCGCATTAACCAAACGCCAGCGACAAAAACCGCCAGGATCCACAATTGTGGCATGCCTGGGGTTGCCACCCACAATGCCCACAGCGTAGGCCAGAGCAGCAGTAAGGCACCGATTGGCTTATCCGTACGCATCAAGCGGTGAAATGCCAGCAGCTTATTCTGCGTCAGACTCCACTCCATCTTTATCTTCCTCTCAGTACAACGGCGATGCAGGTAGAAAAAGCTCGGTAAGCATCAGCGGCTTACCGCTCAGCCGCAGGCGGGAACGGCGCCCCCACAGCGCTGCATCGCGGCCAATCTCAATAAAATCTCGGGTCAATGTCGATGATGTAAACAGGTAACGTCCGAGCGGGGTTTTTCCCAGATTTTGTAAGGCCAGCTCAGGGCCGCACAAGGTTGATTCAGGCACCACGGTCCGCCCGGCAAGCCAGGGTTCACCATCCGCGCATAACAGGATCTCACGTAACCAATAACGGGACTCTTTAGGCAGCAGCGGCAGCTCTTCAGGCACCTCATTTGGCCCAACGAATGCTTCGCGAATCAACGTTACGGTGACCTGTTTTCCCTGCTGCTCAAAACGTTTAGTCATGGAATCTTCCAGTAACAACCAGTCGAGCAGTTGGGCGTCCAGCGCCGGGATCGCATCAAAATAACGCAGCGCACGCAGTTGCGTTAACGCAGGGTGTGGCATGCCTTACTCTCCGATTTATAACTTGAAGGCATTGTATCGCAGAAAATGCATTACGGGGTGAGCAAACACAATTAAGTGATCGCCAGAGCAACATAAGTGTAACAATTAGCACCGAAGGATAAAAAAAGGTGCGCCAGGAGACGCACCAGTTGTTGCAAAATCAACAATGCGGGGCGATGTTTACCCCTTGCCTTTTACACTGCTGATAAAGGTGGATCGGGCAGATTTGGATCCCAGACGCTCAGCTTCATCAAGCAGCTTCAGCGCTTTATCGACATCGCCTTTCGCAACGGCATCCTTAATGCCCTGGTTAAAATAACTTTCCGTGTCGTTCAGCATCGGCTCACTTTTCTTCACCGGTTGTGGCGCTGGAGCAGCAACGGCTGCTGCCGGAGCCGCATAGGTCACCGCAGGCGCGGCGGTATTGCCCACCGTGACAGGACCAGGGCCGGATGAGCCAAACAGCGGCCCGACCAGAACACTGGAGGAAGAGCTGGTTTTGACTTTCAGTTTCAGTAAACCGTCGGTGGTATGACGGGCGATCGGGTCTGGAATATCCGGAATAGCGTTACCTACGCCCTTGGCATAGGCTTTTGCCGGGTCAAGCAGGGTTGTGGTCTGCTGGAGATCTTTATCAGTGGTAAAGACCAAAACATAGAGTTTTTGCTGACCCAGCGCTGGCGTCAGACGCATTACCCCTTCCAGACGATCGGCACTCATCACGCCGGGCTCCTGGTAGGTAAAATAGCTGCTGGGGAAGAACGCAGATGGCGTCATGTTTTGGTCAAGAATTAATACGTTTGGCGCAAATACGCTGGTTTGTTTATTCACTTCACTGGACAGCGTCAGGGTGAGCTCGCCAATATTCGCCGGGACGCTATACGCAGCGACCGGGCCAGTAATACCGGCGACATCCAGACGCTGACCCGCTGTCGCAAGCGGCGAAGACTGGGTTTTGGATTGATCAACAGGCGTCCAGGTTAACTGCTGCAGCGCCGCAGTGGGAATAGATGGGGCCGCGGTGGTGTTCTGCGGAACAATATTCACATCGGCCAGGCTGATGCCAGGTGCGCTGGCAAATAACCCTGCAGATAAACAAAGGGCAACGAGACTTTTCTTCATTTTCATTGTTATCACCTCAGATAGCATGGGTTCAGCGGTGGCCAGGCAATAGCGCGCTAAACCGTAATCAAGAGGGGCTTGCGCCCCTCTTTCGGTCTTTACGTCAGGTTAGTGCTGAATTACCACCAGATTTCCATCTGGGCACCGAAGGACCACTCATCGTTGTCGCCACGGCTGGTTGTGCTGAGACCAGAGTTCGTTGCCGCTGCGAATTTGGTTACGTCGTTACCATTTTTGATGTAACCCCACTCTTCATCCCATTTTGCATAGGTTGCGAAGACGCGGATTGCCGGACGAGACCAGATGCTGTCACCCGCCTGCCATTGTTGGGCCAGGGTGATTTTGTACTGGCTGTTGCGATCGCTGGTCTGCTGAGATTTGACGTTGTCGTAACCGACTTCCAGCAGGGTGCTCATGATTGGCGTCCATTTATACATCGGGCGAATACCGACGGTGTACCATTCGGTCCCCAGGTCGTTATCCATGTCGAGGTTCTGGTACATACCGACGTACATCAGGTCCCACTTGTCGCCCAGGGAGATTGCACCGTGGTCCAGCACGCGGAACAGGCTACCGTTGTTATTCACAACATTGTTGGCATAGTTGGTTTTAACGCCAGTAACGGGATCTTCAATGGTCGTAGTGGAAGAACCATAAGAACCCTGGTTCAGGCCTTTGCCCTGGGTGGTCATGGAATCTGTGGCGTACTGAACGACAAACTTGTTGTAGCCCTTCAGCATGCTCTGGGTATGTTCAGCGGTGAACATCCAACCATCTTTAGATGCGCCGTCCGCCAGCCTGTAATCGTCGGTGGTATTCGCGCGACCATAGTCAACGCCCAGTTCCAACATCCCATCCGGGTTAGTTGCCAACTGCGCTAAACGAACGTCAAATACATCGTTCGCGGTGTCTTTGGTACGATCATAGATATTCTGGCTGCTGAAAGCGTATGAACCACCCGCTTCCTGTGAACGGCTCGCTGCCAAAGACAGTTTACCGAAGCCCAGATCGATGTTTTCAATACCGGCGCCAGGACCTGAAATATCCCAGTAGTAGAAGTCGATCATGTGTACGTCATGACGCTGGTAGAAGCGCTTACCGGCCCAGATAGTGGAGCCTGGCAGCCATTCGATCAGGTTTTTACCCTGCACGTTTGCTTCACGGAATGCCGGGTCTGTGCCTTCCCAGTCATTCTGCTGTGCGACGGAGTAAGCAACGTTGGTGTCGAAGTAGAAGCTCTTATCGCCTTCTTTCCACACTTCCTGACCTAATTTGATTTCCGCATAGGTTTCACATTCGTTACCGAGACGGTATTTACTTTGTGCACCGGTTGCCTGGAAACACTGTTGTTCACCGCCACTCCCTGTCCAGCCAATACCGGAACGAGCGTAACCGTGGAAATCTACAGCCATTGCCTGAACAGACATAATGCCTGCTGCTACAGCAACCGCCAGAGGGAGTTTGCGCAGAGTAATCATCGTTCTATCTCCTGAGATCATTGCTTTTCTTTAAACGCGTCCCCCTTCGGGCTGCCTCTTTGTTGGCTGCGTTCTTTCACCCCAGTCGCGTACTCTTTGTACACTCCCGGGGATTCATTTACTTGCCGCCTCGATGTAGCTTCGAATGGCTTTGCGTTTCGTTTTTTATGGGGACCTTAAACGCCCGGCTCTTGATGCAACCGACGACATGCAGTGCCATCCTCACGGAACAGATGGCAACGCTCTGGCGGCAGGCCGATAGCGAATGTGGCACCCTCTTCTACCAACACCACGTCATTCTGGCGGTAAACCAGGTTTTGACGGATGGCGGGGATCTGGATATGAATTTGAGTTTCGTGACCAAGCTGCTCGACCACCTGCACTTCACCTTCGAGGGTGACATCGGCGATATCGCTGGGCAGCAGATGTTCCGGGCGGATACCTAAAGACATGTTGGCACCAACCTGTACCGCATGGCTGTCCACTGGTAGCCATATTTGCTGGCGGTTGGGTAGTTCAACCTGCACCTGATCGATGGCCGTCCCGGTGACTTTCACCGGCAGGAAGTTCATCTTCGGCGAACCAATAAAGCCCGCCACAAAGCGGTCAGCCGGATAGTGGTATAGCTCCAGCGGTTTGCCGACCTGCGCCACGCGACCAGCATCCAGCACCACAATTTTGTCGGCCAGCGTCATCGCTTCGACCTGATCGTGGGTGACGTAAATCATCGTGCGGCCAAGACGTTTATGCAGGCGGGAGATTTCAATACGCATTTGCACACGCAGAGCGGCGTCGAGGTTCGACAGCGGTTCATCCAGCAGGAATACGCGCGGCTCGGCAACCAGCGTTCGGCCAATCGCCACACGCTGACGTTGTCCGCCGGAAAGCGCTTTCGGTTTACGCTCCAGCAGGTGCGCCAGTTGCAGAACTTCCGCGACCTGATTCACGCGCTGATTCATCACCTCTTTTTTTGCGCCAGCCAGTTTGAGGCCAAACGACATGTTTTCTGCGACGGATAAATGGGGATACAACGCGTAGGACTGAAAGACCATACCCACGCCGCGTTCGGCGGGGGGAATGTCGTTCATCCGGGTCTCCCCGATAAACAGGTCGCCACTGGTGATGGTTTCAAGCCCGGCGATCATACGCAGCAAGGTCGACTTACCGCAGCCTGACGGTCCGACAAACACCACGAATTCCCCTTCGTGAATGTCGAGATTGATATCTTTCGATACCACCACGTCACCCCAGGCTTTCGTTACATTTCGCAGCTGTACGCTCGCCATGCCCTTCTCCCTTCGTTACAACCTGTCATCGACAGCAACATTCATGATGGGCTGACTATGCGTGATCCCTTGACTGCGTGAATCCTCCACCCCCGGCTTTTTTATGGGGGAGGAGGCGGGAGGATGAGAGAACAGCGTCTGAGACCCGGGCCGTACGCCGCGGAGGAATTTCGTGATGCAGCCTGCAAAAATCAGTGGGTTTTTATGTGCGCCAGTACGCAATACTCACATTTATGTAACACAGATCACATAAAGAGCGGGTGGGGCGTAGGGGTAAGGAGGATGGAAAGAGGTTGTCGTATAAAGAAACTAGTAACCGTTAAGCCACCTCTGCAAAATCACCAAACAGGATGGGAACTATGAAAATCAAAACTGGCGCACGCATCCTCGCATTGTCTGCATTAACGACGATGATGTTTTCCGCCTCGGCTCTCGCCAAGATTGAAGAAGGTAAGCTGGTTATCTGGATTAACGGCGACAAAGGCTATAACGGCCTCGCTGAAGTGGGCAAAAAATTCGAGAAAGACACCGGTATCAAAGTCACCATTGAGCACCCGGACAAACTGGAAGAGAAGTTCCCACAGGTTGCCGCGACTGGCGATGGCCCTGACATCATCTTCTGGGCACATGACCGTTTTGGCGGCTACGCTCAGTCTGGCCTGCTGGCTGAAATCACCCCAGATAAAGCGTTCCAGGACAAACTCTATCCGTTCACCTGGGATGCCGTACGCTATAACGGCAAACTGATTGCCTACCCGATTGCGGTTGAAGCGCTGTCGCTGATTTACAACAAAGACCTCGTTCCGAACCCGCCAAAAACCTGGGAAGAAATTCCTGCGCTGGATAAAGAGCTGAAGGCGAAAGGAAAATCCGCGCTGATGTTCAACCTGCAAGAACCGTACTTCACCTGGCCGCTGATTGCCGCCGACGGCGGTTACGCGTTCAAGTTTGAAAACGGCAAGTACGACGTGAAAGACGTGGGCGTGGACAACGCGGGCGCAAAAGCGGGTCTGACCTTCCTGGTTGATCTGATCAAGAACAAACACATGAACGCGGATACCGATTACTCCATCGCCGAAGCGGCCTTTAACAAAGGTGACACCGCGATGACCATCAACGGTCCGTGGGCGTGGTCCAACATCGATAAGAGCAAGGTGAATTACGGCGTTGCCCTGCTGCCAACCTTCAAGGGTAAACCGTCCAAACCGTTCGTGGGCGTTCTGAGCGCAGGTATCAACGCTGCCAGCCCGAACAAAGAACTGGCAAAAGAGTTCCTCGAAAACTACCTGCTGACCGATCAGGGTCTGGATGAAGTGAATAAGGACAAACCGCTGGGCGCGGTTGCGCTGAAATCCTTCCAGGATCAGTTAGCAAAAGACCCGCGTATCGCGGCCACCATGGATAACGCCCAGAAAGGCGAGATCATGCCGAACATCCCGCAGATGTCCGCATTCTGGTATGCCGTTCGTACCGCAGTGATCAACGCTGCCAGCGGCCGTCAGACCGTCGATGCCGCGCTGAAAGATGCACAAGGTCGTATCACCAAGTAATACGGTTCCCTTATTTCTTAGGGAATCAGGTTTATTGAATACGTTGTTACGCGAAATCATTCGCGCTACATCGAGGCGGCAAGGAGGCAAATCCCCAGGAGCTTACATAAGTAAGTGACTGGGGTGAGCTTCCGCAGCCAACAAAGAGGTAGTGCGAAGGATAAAGCGTAAAGAGGATTGATCCCCATGGATGTCATTAAAAAGAAACACTGGTGGCAAAGCGACCGGCTGAAATGGTCAGTGATGGGTCTGCTTGGGCTGCTGGTCGGTTACCTTGTTGTTTTGATGTATGCTCAGGGGGAGTACCTGTTTGCCATCATGACGCTGATTTTAAGCTCTGCTGGCCTGTATATTTTTGCTAACCGTAAAGCCTACGCCTGGCGCTATGTTTACCCAGGCGTTGCCGGGATGGGGCTGTTTGTCCTGTTTCCGCTGATTTGTACTATCGCAATTGCCTTTACCAACTACAGCAGCACCAACCAACTGACCTTTGAACGTGCTCAGGAAGTCCTGATGGACCGTTCTTATCAGGCGGGGAAAACCTACAACTTCGGCCTGTATCCGGCGGGTACGGAGTGGCAACTGGCCCTCACCGACGGTGAAACCGGCAAGAATTATCTCTCCGACGCCTTTAAATTTGGCGGCGAACAGAAACTGCATTTGAAAGAAGCCGAGGCGCTGCCAGCGGGCGAACGTGCGACGCTGCGAATCATCACGCAAAATCGCCAGGCGTTAACCCAACTCACCGCCATCCTGCCAGATGAAAGCAAAGTGATTATGAGTTCACTGCGCCAGTTTTCCGGCACGCAGCCACTCTATACGCTCGCTGATGACGGCACGCTTACCAACAGCCAAAGCGGCGTAAAATACCGCGCCAACAACGATATTGGTTATTATCAGGCAATTAACGCTGACGGTAGCTGGGGTAACGAAAAACTCAGCCCAGGCTATACCGTTGCCATCGGTTGGGACAACTTCGCCCGCGTATTTACCGACGAAGGCATTCAGAAACCGTTCTTCGCCATCTTTGTCTGGACGGTGGTCTTCTCCGTTCTGACCGTGATCCTCACCGTGGCCGTGGGGATGGTACTGGCCTGTCTCGTACAGTGGGAGTCTCTCAAAGGCAAAGCGATTTACCGTGTCCTGCTGATTCTGCCGTATGCCGTACCGTCGTTTATTTCGATTCTGATTTTCAAAGGACTGTTCAACCAGAGCTTCGGTGAAATCAACATGATGCTGAGCGCGCTGTTTGGCATCAAACCGGCCTGGTTCAGCGACCCAACCACCGCGCGTTCGATGATTATTATCGTCAACACCTGGCTTGGTTACCCGTACATGATGATCCTGTGCATGGGTCTGCTTAAAGCGATCCCTGACGACCTGTATGAAGCGTCGGCGATGGATGGTGCAGGTCCGTTCCAGAACTTCTTTAAGATTACGTTGCCACTGCTGATTAAGCCGCTGACGCCGCTGATGATCGCCAGCTTCGCCTTTAACTTTAACAACTTCGTGCTGATTCAACTGTTGACCAACGGTGGTCCAGACCGTCTTGGTACCACCACGCCAGCAGGCTATACCGACCTGCTCGTGAGCTACACCTACCGTATCGCCTTCGAAGGCGGCGGTGGTCAGGACTTCGGTCTGGCGGCGGCGATTGCCACGCTGATCTTCCTGCTGGTCGGTGCGCTGGCCATCGTGAACCTGAAAGCCACGCGTATGAAGTTTGATTAAGGGAGACAACGAACATGGCTATGGTACAACCCAAATCTCAGAAACTGCGTCTCTTAACAACGCACTTGCTGCTGCTGATTTTCATTGCAGCGATCATGTTCCCGCTGCTGATGGTTATCGCTATCTCGCTGCGTGAAGGTAACTTTGCCACCGGCAGCCTGATCCCGGAAAACATCTCCTGGGAACACTGGAAACTGGCGTTGGGCTTTAGCGTTGAGCATGCGGATGGCCGCGTGACGCCGCCGCCGTTCCCGGTGCTGTTATGGCTGTGGAACTCGGTGAAAGTAGCCACCATTACCGCGATCGGTATCGTGACGCTTTCCACCACCTGCGCTTACGCCTTTGCCCGTATGCGCTTCCCGGGCAAAGCAACCCTACTGAAAGGGATGCTGATATTCCAGATGTTCCCGGCGGTGCTGTCTCTGGTCGCGTTGTATGCTTTGTTTGACCGCCTGGGCCAGTACATTCCGTTTATTGGTCTGAACACTCACGGTGGCGTGATCTTCGCCTATCTCGGCGGTATTGCGCTGCATGTGTGGACGATTAAGGGCTATTTCGAAACCATCGACGGTTCGCTGGAAGAAGCGGCCGCGCTGGATGGCGCAACGCCATGGCAGGCATTCCGCCTGGTGTTGCTGCCGCTTTCCGTTCCGATTCTGGCGGTCGTGTTTATTCTGTCTTTCATTGCCGCGATTACCGAAGTACCGGTCGCATCACTGCTGCTGCGTGATGTGAACAGCTATACCCTTGCGGTAGGTATGCAGCAGTACCTCAATCCACAGAACTATTTGTGGGGCGACTTTGCCGCCGCAGCTGTACTTTCAGCCATTCCGATCACTCTGGTGTTCCTGCTGGCACAGCGCTGGCTGGTTAACGGACTGACAGCGGGTGGTGTGAAAGGTTAAGTTTTACCGAAGTAACTGCCCGGCAACGGGCAATGCCACTGCAACCCTCAACTTATGTTATCCCAACCTGTGACTGTTATTCGGCGCTCTACGGAGCGCCCTTTTTTTATGTTATTTTGCATTACGCTTACGATTATTTCCTTTCGTGCCCCCATCACTGCAAATCAATTTTTCGCCTGAAACTCGACAAATTAAACAGAATTAGTTTGCCGCAGGCGTTATCGCCATCGGCGTGATCAACCTAAGCTTTACCGTATTAGCGATCATGACGATGGATAAATTTGAAGAGCTGTGGGAACCCGCGGCGGAGAAAACCCAGCCAGCCTCTGCGCAGTAACCCTGACATGCAACACGCCGCAGCCCGAATGCGGCGTGTTGTTTTTTTACTCTCGCTTCAGCCGTTTGGAATTACACAGCCACAGGGTGATCACCAGCAGCAGGATCGCCGCAGAATAGATCAGCACATCCATCGGCGCTTTATGATCGACAATGATCAGCCGCACAATCGCAGTGATCCCGATATAGACAAAGTAGCGCAGCGGAAAGTGAAAACCTGACTGAAAGTACTTCACAATCAGCGCGATAAATTCAAAGTAGAGAAAGTAAACCACCAGCCCTTCCACCAGTTCATACTTGCTGGTTTGTTCCGGCGCGAACAGCACATCCGCCAGATGCAGCGTTTCTTTCCCGAGGAATACGACCAGGATCAGGCCCAGACTCAGCAACCCCAGATTCAACACGGTCTGTAAAATAGTGGAGATAAACTCCACGCGTGGACGAGATAGCGACGTCATAACAGCACCTCTTACTCAGTGGCGAGGTTCCTGTATAACGCAAAAATGTGACAGAGATCTACATTTTTTGTTTATATTTTGTGCAAGAAAGGTCAGCAGGGAATGATGTATGTCACGACACATTTCACAGGATGAATTATGCAGCTCAGACAATCCGCTGTTCGCAACGTTACCTGCGGTGAGAACGTGGTGATCTATGAACCCGCAAATCTCTACGACTGCACATTAGGGGACAACGTTTTTGTCGGACCATTTGTTGAAATCCAGAGTAATACGCAGATTGGCGCAGACAGCAAAATTCAGTCGCACA
Organism: Citrobacter sp. RHBSTW-00599; assembly: GCF_013784065.1. Classification (NCBI taxonomy): domain Bacteria; kingdom Pseudomonadati; phylum Pseudomonadota; class Gammaproteobacteria; order Enterobacterales; family Enterobacteriaceae; genus Citrobacter; species Citrobacter sp. RHBSTW-00599. Next base: position 4,759,852 of record NZ_CP056717.1, read on the forward strand.
CTTTCATCTGCGAATATGTCACCCTCGGCGCCCGCTGTTTTATCGGTCACGGCGTGATGTTCGCCAACGATATGTTTCGCGAAGGAAAACCCAATGCCGACCGCAACAGTTGGGGACGTATTACGATTGGCGACGATGTCTCGATCGGCAGCGGAGCGACCATTCTGGCGGTCACTATCTGCGATGGCGCGGTCGTCGGCGCGGGAAGCGTGGTGACCAAATCGATCACCGAGAAAGGCGTGTATGCGGGAAATCCGGCAAAATTATTACGTCGTTTATAGAGCCGGATAAGCGCAGGTCCCATCCGGCCATCTATCAGCGGAAGTTTTCACTCCTGTCGCTGGTCATGTCGTACAGACCAAACTTACGTCCAAGCTGCTGGCCGCCATCGCGTGTTAACGGCGTCCAGCCAATCGCCGCACGGCTGCGGGTTGGGCCTGACGAGAACAGATCCAGCGGCACAGAAACGTACACCCCTTTGGTAAAATCACCCTCTCCGTATTCATCCGGCGAGGCGTCGGTGATGGTCGCATAGCCGCCCACCACTACGCCGCTGTCAAAGCGTTTCGCCACTTCCAGCGTTCCGCCCTTATCCCCCGCCAGATACTGCCCCACGCTGGCTTTCACCAGTACATCCTGGGCGAACGAAGGATTCCAGTAAGCCGTCAAATGCCCGGTCTTCACGCTGTAGTCGGTGAACTTCATCATGTCCTGCGCGCTGCGCCAGTCACGCTGTTTCACGTAGTTGGCGTCAACACCAAACGCCCAGTTGCTGTCCAGCGGGCGATACAGCACTTCTGCCCCCGCTCCGCCGTACATAGTTTCCAGGTAGCCACCGTAAACCTGTCCGTAGAACCCGTTTCCGAGTGACTGGAAGTAGTTGGCCTGCAGGTTATTCACGTAGACATCGTTTTGCACATACTCACGCACATGGGTACGCACGCGTGGTAAATGCGAATCCTGCGGCGGGTTGGTGTAGTTAAACTTGTCATAGTTATTGGCGAGGTTGGCGAACAAACTCCCGGTGGTCAGCAGATGATCGGTAACCCACAAATCCGCCGTTCCCATCACGCCCAACTGATACATATAGAAGTTTTCCGGGCCGCCCACCGACTGATTTAGCACCGGATCGATGTGGAAATTGAAGCGTGACTTATCAATATACCAGCCCTGCTCGGTCGTTTTCGGTACCTCGGGCTCGACGCGTTTTTGTGCCAGTTGAGTTTCATGGCCCAACGGCTCGCCTTCCAGATGGCGCTTGAGGCTGGAAACCTCCGTTTCGGTCGTCACCTGCGGCAAGTTAAGGCGGTTTTCCGTAATGCGGATCGTGCGGATCCCATCGGGAAGATCGTTCATCACGATCCGGTTAGCACGCTCGCTCCCTTCGCGCGAATCACGGTATTTCACCTGTTCACCCGTTACATACAGCGTATCGCCCTGCACCTGAATTTTAGGATCCGCCAGCCCGGCGTTATATTTCAGCAGCGTTAACTGATTCGCCACCACCGAATGTTGCAGGATGGCATCCTGCGGCTGTGGTTGATATTTCGGGCGGGTATTGTCGTTATAGTTTGGTCGCAGATCGTTAAAGTTAGTCCGCAGCGTGACCCCAAACATCAAGGTGTTCCCGCGCTCATAGCTGAGGTTAACGTCGGCCCAATCGGTGACGCGATAAATAGCGCCGACGTTAAACTTGCTCTTCTGATCCAACTTGCCGGCAAAATCCTGCTGGTAATTATTACCTTCATACTCCAGTTTCAGGCGCAGCGGCTGCCAGGGAGTCTGATACTCTACGCCGCCAAACAGCGACGCCGGGCCGTGGAACATCTGGCTACCGTCAATAGAACCGGCCTGCTTGTAGCTGTTATCGCGATGGCAGAATTTATCACTGTATGAGCAAAACGGATTGCTAACGTTGCCGCTGGTCCCGAGATATCCCCAGCCAAGGCCGAGAGAGAAATCAAACGGGCCCCAGGCTTTGTTCGCCACCACATACTCCGCATCAAACAGGCCGGTTCCGCCGATATCCCGCGCGCCAACCACCACCTGCGGCATCCAGTAGCTCTCTTCCCACAGGCGAAGTTTGAGATCAAAAGCCTTATCTTTATAAGTCTGATCGCCAGAAAACGACTCCACGCCGCTGTATTTTTTGGTACGCACATCGGTATAGCGCAGGGTGGTTTCCAGCCAGGGGAAGAGTTGTACCGACGCAGAGTAGTAACGGTATTGATCGTTATCGCGGTAGTTAAGGCTCATTTCGCCTTCACGCGCCATGCGTGCGGTTGGGGTTTGCAGCAGTCCCACGCCGCCAAAATCGGACTGGGAAGGTCCAATGGGCGCGGGCCAGGTTTCACCATGGCAGGCAACGCTTACGCCCAGCGCCAGTAAGCTGAGCAGATAAGTTTTTCTCATTATTCGGGTATCCGCTGAGTCAGGGTGCGAAGAATGTCGGCATTGATTTCATCCGGGGTGCTGCGCCAGACGGCATCAGAGAGTCCGACAAAAATGATGCTGCCGGGCATCGGCTCAACGTGACGTTTGTTCCAGTAGGCGACCGGGACTTTTTGCGTGCGTCCGTCGGGATAGATGACCCAGGCGTAGCTACGATCTGCGCCGCTGAGCCGACGTTGCCCATCGAGATAGCTGGCGATATCGCGCCCGGGCATAAACGGTTGTTTACCCGGATGACTTAGCAGGCCAAACAGCGTTATATCCGTTGGCTGCGGTCCGACCCACAGCGTGTAATTGCCCTGCAACGGCGGGTTGCCTCGCTCACTGACGCGCACAACATCCGGGTCGAGATTAATCTTCTGTCTGCCGGTCACCTTCAGCGCCTGAATTTGCTGGCGCAATGCGTTGATAGCCGCGGCATCGTCACCGCTTTCTTCAGCGCTGAGCATCGCCAGACGAGCCAGTAATGCCTGCTGCTGACGCTCTGCTTCCGTCGTTGCCCGCTCTTCGCTGATAACCGCTCCTGGCCACCAGCTATTACTCAACCGCGGCTGCCCAACCAGGTCGAGCAGATGTTCGGCCCCGGTCAACGTTTTTGGCTCTTCGCTGGCGGAGGTAAAGACCTTAACGCTACCCGCAGCAAAAACTGACGCTGCGCTCAGGCTCAATAGCAGCGCCACAACGGCTCGTTTCATCATGATTTTGCCGCCTTAATCAGCGTGGTTTTCACCGGGAAGTAACGTGCGCCAAGATACTGTTCCGATTGGCGAATCAGCCCTTCGCTGTCGATCCAGTAGCGGTTATGCCAGCGCGTTTGATCGGTGATGACTTCTTCGTCAAGGATCCGTACTGGCGTATCTTCGCTACCAACCTTAATGGTGTCAGTGCCATCCCATTCGAAAACCGAGTGGGCGGTGGCATAGCGCACCTGCTGATGTTCGGTCCAGCCCATCGTGCGGGTCCATGTTGCCCCATCAACTATCTGGTTTGGTTTGATGAGCGGATCTGCCGCGAGATTATTCACCTCGATCAGGTTATCCCCGCCGAGATGCGTTTTCACCATGCGCCCAGACTGCGTGACGAGAATGGCCCGATCCTGAGTCACCCATTTCTGCTGTCCGTTTTCCACGAACGCGAGTACCACAAACAGTTGTGGGCCGCCGTTGAGCTGCATGTACTGGCTGGCGTAAGGCATGTTTTTGATTTCATCGTCCGTCATCTGTACGCCGGGAGTACCAAACACGCTATCCCATAGCGAATGACCCAGCCCTTCGGTGGTGGCTGAGCACGCCTGTAATAACAGGCAAACCATTATCAGCGCTGGTCGCTTCACGACATTTCTCCGCAGCGGCAAAATAACCACACCGAAGTGTGGTTAGAATTAAACGTACCGGTATTACTGGGTACTGGTGGTTGTGGTGGTTGTGGTTCCGGTGTTAGAACCATCGCCGCCACCGGTTGCCGCAAGGGCAACCCCCACCGCAGAACTTACGGTGCTCACGCTGGTTGCGGAGGAACTTCCTGCCGAAACCGACGCGGCAGCCGACCCTGCAGCCTCACCCACCTGAATGGGGGCAGCATAGACAGAAGTCGCCGCAAGCGCAGATATAGCCCAAAGGCCATACAGAACTTTTTTCATCACAAATTCCCTTCATTGTATGAATGGAGATTTACCCAAAAGAATTTCGGGCGAGATCGAGTATACACAAGCCAAAGTGCGCAAATTACGCCAGGCGGGAATTTAGGATAATTAGATAGCAAGAAATAAAATGATTAACGGCAGATAATTAAATCAATACAATCATTAAGTTAAAATATAAAAACAAAAACACAACATCCGGTAATTCTGAAAAAACCAGAAACACGATAACGTTGAATGAATTATTTTAGGATTAAGCTCAATAAAGGTGTAAAGCAAAAGCGTAGATATTCGGGAGCCAGATTATAAAAAAAGCCGATATTAATATCGGCTTTTTTTATAAGTAATCTGCAAATTCATTCGAATTGCAACAAGGCGGCAAGATCGTTAATCCCCGGGAGCATAGATAGCTATGTGACCGGGGTTAACGAACGCAGCCAACAGCGCTGCGGCTCGAAGGAAGAAGCAGATTAACGCCAGGACTTATAACGGTTAATCAAACCGTTAGTTGAGCAATCATGGCTGGTGATTTCTTTATCATCATTCAGCTCTGGCAGAATGCGATTCGCCAGCTGTTTGCCCAGCTCAACGCCCCACTGGTCAAAGGTGAAGATATTCAGGATCGCGCCCTGAGTGAAGATTTTGTGCTCGTACAGCGCAATCAGCGCACCCAGGCTGAACGGTGTGATTTCGCGCAGCAGGATGGAGTTAGTTGGACGGTTACCTTCGAACACTTTGAACGGCACAACGTGGTCAAGCGTTGCCGGATCTTTACCCTGGTCGCGGTATTCCTGCTCAACCACTTCACGAGATTTACCAAAAGCCAGCGCTTCGGTCTGAGCGAAGAAGTTAGACAGCAGTTTCGGATGGTGATCCGACAGCGGGTTGTGGGTGATTGCCGGAGCGATGAAATCGCACGGAACCATTTTGGTACCCTGGTGAATCAGCTGGTAGAACGCATGCTGACCGTTAGTACCCGGCTCACCCCAGATGATTGGGCCAGTCTGGTAATCCACCGCATTGCCGTTACGGTCAACGTATTTACCGTTGGATTCCATATTGCCCTGCTGGAAGTAGGCCGCGAAACGGTGCATATACTGGTCGTACGGCAGAATCGCTTCGGTTTCAGCACCGAAGAAATTGTTGTACCAGATACCGATCAGCGCCAGCAGCACCGGCAAGTTTTTCTCCGCCGGAGTGGTGGAGAAGTGTTTGTCCATGGCGTGCGCGCCAGAAAGCAGCTCAACAAAGTTGTCGAAGCCCACAGAAAGGATGATGGACAGACCGATTGCAGACCACAGGGAGTAACGACCGCCAACCCAGTCCCAGAACTCGAACATATTGGCGGTATCAATACCGAACTCGCCAACCGCTTTACCGTTAGTGGAGAGCGCTGCGAAGTGCTTGGCAACGTGCTTGTTGTCGCCAGCGGTCGCCAGGAACCAGTCGCGCGCGCTGTGGGCGTTAGTCATGGTTTCCTGAGTGGTGAAGGTTTTGGAAGCGACCAGGAACAGCGTAGTCTCCGGATTCACTTTCTTCAGCACTTCGGCAATGTGCGTACCATCGACGTTAGACACAAAGTGCATGTTCAGGTGATTTTTGTACGGGCGCAGCGCTTCGGTCACCATGAACGGGCCGAGGTCTGAACCGCCGATACCGATGTTCACGACATCAGTAATGGCTTTACCGGTATAGCCTTTCCAGCTTCCGGAGATAATCGCTTCAGAGAAGGATTTCATCTTCTCAAGCACCGCGTTCACTTCCGGCATCACATCTTTGCCGTCAACGATGATTGGAGTGTTGCTACGGTTGCGCAACGCCACGTGCAGCACGGCACGGTCTTCAGTGCGGTTAATTTTCTCACCGGAGAACATGGACTTGATGGCGCCTGCCAAATCGGTCTCTTTCGCCAGATCCTGCAGTTTAGCCAGCGTCTCTTCAGTGATGCGGTTTTTGGAGAAATCCACCAGCATCAGATCGTCAAACGTCGCGGAAAATTTAGCGAAACGATCGCTATCTTTCGCGAACAGATCCGCGATAGTAACGTCTTTCATCTCTTCAAAGTGTTTTTGTAGTGCCTGCCAGGCTGAGGTCTGCGTTGGATTGATGTTTTTCATTAGCAATACTCTTCTGATTTTGAGAATTGTGACTGAGATCGATTGTAACGCCAGTCACAGAAAAGTGTGATTGTTTTAATGCCATCGCCCTTGTATCCATCGAACCAAGGTAAAAAGTATAGATGTTATAAGCGCTGTTACTGAACGGAAACGCAGCATGAAAAATCCGCATAATCCCAGCGTTGACAGTGCAAGCTACACATTTTATTTATAAATACGGTATTTGCATTTGCGCCTGCACCGGTTTTCGTTCTGCCTTATGTGCCATGGTCGCTCTATTCATTCCCTGACACGAGGTAGTTATGACTGATGTAGTTGTCTCCAAGTTTGGCGGTACCAGCGTGGCGGATTTTGATGCCATGAATCGCAGCGCTGATGTGGTACTTTCTGATGCTAACGTCCGTGTAGTGGTACTTTCCGCTTCCGCTGGAATTACCAACCTGCTGGTCGCACTGGCTGAAGGGCTGGAGCCAACCGAGCGCTTCGAAAAACTCGACGCCATTCGTCAAATTCAGTTCAATATTCTGGAACGCCTGCGTTATCCAAACGTAATTCGTGAAGAGATTGAACGTCTGCTGGAAAACATCACCACGCTGGCAGAAGCGGCGTCACTGGCGACCTCAACCGCCCTGACCGACGAACTGGTCAGCCACGGTGAACTGATGTCTACCCTGTTGTTCGTCGAGATCCTGCGTGAACGCAACGTGCAAGCGCAGTGGTTTGACGTGCGTAAAGTGATGCGCACCAACGATCGTTTTGGTCGCGCAGAACCCGACGTCGCGGCGCTGGCTGAACTGGCAACGCTCCAGTTGGCCCCGCGTCTGAGCGAAGGTCTGGTAATCACTCAGGGTTTTATCGGCAGCGAAGGCAAAGGCCGCACCACCACGTTGGGGCGCGGCGGTAGCGATTATACAGCCGCCCTGCTGGCCGAAGCGCTGCACGCAACGCGCGTCGATATCTGGACCGATGTTCCTGGCATTTACACTACCGATCCGCGCGTTGTTCCTGCTGCGCAGCGTATTGATGAAATCGCCTTTGAAGAGGCCGCGGAAATGGCGACCTTTGGCGCGAAAGTGCTGCACCCGGCAACCCTGTTGCCGGCCGTACGTAGCGATATCCCGGTATTTGTTGGCTCCAGCAAGGATCCAAAAGCAGGCGGTACGCTGGTCTGTAATAAAACCGCGAATCCACCGCTGTTCCGTGCGCTGGCGCTACGCCGTAAGCAGACGCTGCTGACGCTGCATAGCCTGAATATGCTGCACTCTCGCGGCTTTTTAGCAGAAGTGTTCGGCATCCTTGCACGCCACAATATCTCGGTAGATTTAATTACCACATCTGAAGTCAGCGTAGCGCTGACGCTGGATACCACCGGTTCAACCTCCACCGGCGATACGCTGTTAACGCAGTCTCTGCTGATGGAACTGTCTGCCCTGTGCCGGGTTGAAGTCGAAGAAGGCCTGGCGCTGGTGGCGTTGATTGGCAACGACCTGTCCAAAGCCTGCGGGGTGGGTAAAGAGGTGTTTGGTGTACTGGAGCCGTTCAACATCCGCATGATTTGCTACGGCGCGTCCAGCCATAACCTGTGCTTCCTGGTGCCCGGTAGCGAAGCCGAACAGGTGGTACAGAAGCTGCACCATAATTTGTTTGAATAATATTTCATCACGCGATAAACAATAACTATAGCCGGGCTCGAACCCGGCTTTTTTATAACAACACAACACATTTCAATCGCAAGGAAGATAACATGCTCGCTACTCTCACGCGGCTGTTCCCGTTATGGGCGCTGCTGCTCTCTGTTATTGCGTATTACACGCCCTCCACCTTTACGCCTGCCGGGCCATTCGTGCCGTCGTTGCTGATGCTGATCATGTTCGGCATGGGCGTTCACCTGAAGGTGGACGACTTTAAACGCGTACTTTCACGCCCCGCACCTGTCGCGGCGGGTATTTTCCTGCACTATCTGGTGATGCCGCTCGCCGCATGGATTTTGGCGCTGGCATTTAATATGCCGCCGGAACTGTCGGCAGGGATGGTGCTGGTCGGTAGCGTCGCCAGCGGAACGGCATCGAACGTCATGATCTATCTGGCAAAAGGTGATGTGGCGCTCTCCGTGACTATTTCATCGGTTTCAACGCTGGTCGGCGTTGTCGCCACGCCGCTGCTGACACGGCTGTATGTCGACGCGCATATCCAGGTGGATGTGATGGGTATGCTGCTGAGTATTCTGCAGATCGTGGTCATTCCGATTGCTTTGGGGCTGGTCATTCACCATCTGTTCCCACGCGTCGTAAAAGCCGTGGAACCGTATCTACCGGCGTTTTCTATGGTGTGCATCCTGGCGATCATCAGCGCCGTTGTGGCGGGTTCCGCCTCGCACATTGCGTCTGTCGGCTTTGTGGTGATTATCGCCGTGATCCTGCATAACACCATTGGCTTGCTCGGCGGCTACTGGGGCGGAAAACTGTTTGGTTTCGACGAGTCAACCTGTCGTACGTTGGCTATTGAAGTGGGCATGCAGAATTCAGGCCTTGCCGCTGCGCTGGGCAAAATCTACTTTGGCCCGCTTGCGGCGCTGCCCGGCGCGTTGTTCTCGGTCTGGCATAACCTTTCCGGTTCGCTGCTGGCAGGTTACTGGTCCGGTAAACCGATTAAAGAAAAAGAACGCCGCTAATTGACGGCGGCAGGCCGGATAGCGGCTAACACCTTATCCGGCCTACCCAGCCTCTGCACTTTGCCGTACACTGCGGATATCGGCTAACAGAGGGCACCCTTATGGCACTCCCCCGCATTACCCAAAAAGAGATGACCGAGCGCGAACAGCGTGAACTGAAAACGCTGCTCGACCGCGCGCGCATTGCGCATGGTCGACTGCTGACCAACGCTGAGACCAACAGCATCAAGAAAGAGTACATCGATAAACTGATGGCCTTGCGCGAAGCAGAAGCTAAAAAAGCCCGCCAGTTGAAGAAAAAGCAGGCTTATAAACCGGATGCGGAAGCATCATTTTCCTGGTCAGCGAATACGCCAACGCGCGGCAGACGTTAACGCCCTTTCTTCTTACGCCCCGGCGAGGTAAAACGCTTCCCGTTTGCCGCCGGGCGCGATTTCTCTTTCTCAGCCGATTTTTCGATTTTCACCACCGGGCGCTTAATGCCTGCTGTTTTTGGCTTCGCTTTCGCCTTCGGTTTGGCTTCTGAGGACGAGTTCTCAATCAGCTTGAACAGGTCGATCAGTTCGTCATCCGTCAGGTCGCGCCATTCACCCAGCGGCAGGCCGGACAGACCAACGTTCATGATACGTGTACGCTCAAGCTTAGTAACTTCATAGCCAAAGTACTCGCACATACGACGGATCTGGCGGTTCAGCCCCTGAATCAGCGTGATGCGAAACACAAACGGCGCTTCTTTCTTGACCTTACATTTCTTGGTGACGGTGCCAAGGATTGGCACACCGGCACTCATCCCACGGATAAAGTCATCAGTGACCGGCTTATCTACCGTCACCAGATACTCTTTTTCGTGATCGTTACCTGCACGCAGGATTTTATTCACCAGGTCGCCGTGGTTGGTCAGAAAGATAAGTCCCTGGGAATCTTTGTCCAGACGACCGATTGGGAACACGCGCTTGCTGTGGTTAACGAAATCAACAATGTTGTCGCGTTCGCTGTCTTCAGTGGTGCTGACAATCCCTACCGGCTTGTTCAGCGCGATAAAAACCAGATCTTCCGCTTCACGCGGCTCAATCAACCGACCATTCACTTTTACGACGTCGCCAGGCATCACCTGATCGCCAATGGTGGCGCGTTTACCATTCAGGAAGACATTCCCTTGTTCGATAAAGCGATCCGCCTCGCGGCGCGAGCAGATTCCGCTTTCACTGATGTATTTATTTAATCGGATGGATGAGTCGGGCAGCATAATTTCTCCTTTGACAGCGAAATATACCCTACCTTGCGGGGGATAAAAAAGCAGAGCGTGAAAATGTGCTATCGCATCTGATTACGTAATGCCTGCGGGCTGATACCAAATCGTTTTTGAAAGTGGTAACGCAAAGAGTTTGCGCTGCCGAACCCGGTTTGCTGCGCGATCTGCTCAATACTGATATGGGATGTATTGAGCGCCTGCTGCGCACGGTTTAGCCGTTCATTCATCAGCCAACGTGCGGGAGTAAGCCCCGTTGACTCCTGAAATCGCCGCATCAACGTTCGGGGACTCATACCGACCTGGCTGGCCAGAGCGTCAAGAGTATGCTTCTGCGCGATATTGTTATGTAACCAGTCAAGCAAAAGACCAAAACGCTGGCTTTCCCGACTGCGGGCAACAGGACGCAATTGCTGCTGAGTCTGGCTGCCATCCCTGTGGGGCTGCAGCACCAGGCGACGGGCCACGTTATTGGCAATCTCAAGTCCAAAATCAGTGCGCACCACATGCAAACATAAATCAATCCCTGCCGCACTACCTGCCGAAGTGAGCACGTCGTGGTCACCGACATACAAGACATCTTCCACGACGTTGATGGCGGGAAAGCGTCGCTGGAGTTCACTGACGTAACGCCAGTGCGTCGTCGCCTTACGGTCATCCAGCAAACCTGCCGCAGCCAGAACAAATACACCAGAACAGATAGAGATGATTCGACAACCGCGTTGATGTGCTTCACGAAGCGCATCGCATAATGCTTCCGGGACCGGTGAGCTCACGTCACGCCAGCCAGGAATGACAATAGTGTCCGCTTCCTGCAGCAATTCATATCCACCGTCCACCACGATACGAACCCCGCCAGTTGCCCTTAATTCACCTTGATCAACCGAAGCCACGGCAAAACGATACCAGCTCTCTCCCAGTTCAGGTCGCGGAAGCCCAAAAACTTCCACTGCGACGCCAAACTCGAAAGTACATAGCCCGTCATAAGCGAGTGCAACGACCAACGGGCGAGAAGATGTTGTCATGATCCTGGCGGAATCTGTCATGGTCAGAGGGTGTTTCGAGGTTAATTTTTTGATGAGATAAGAGGTAACACAACAGCTGATTTCACCACAAGAGAAAACAACAATATGAGTACCGTAACTGATATTCCAGCCGCTTCATCTGCACAAGCTATCGCCCATTTCCAGCAACGTCTGAATATGGAGACGGATTGTTCTGACGTTCATTCCGCGATGGCTGCTGACGACAAAGATTTTGTGCTTTTACATGTGGTGGGGAGTGCAGAGAGTTTTTCCCGTTGTCATATCCCTGGCGCAATTCATCTTCCCCATCGACTGATAAATACGGAATCCTTGAAAAAATGGCCACAGGACACACTGTTTGTCGTCTATTGCGCTGGCCCACACTGTAACGGGGCCGATCGCGCGGCGCTGAAGTTGGCGCAGCTAGGTCGACCGGTGAAAATAATGATTGGTGGTATTAAGGGCTGGGAGGACGAAGGCCTGGCGTTTGCCACTACGCAAAAGGACGCTGTTTCAATAGATTGATCGTTGTTAAGTCTGAACGGGCTTTTCCAACAGGAGGTTGTGGTTAACCCGTTCGGCTTTCCCCCCTTCCAACATCGTGAGCCATATCAGTAAGGCGTTACGCTGATAGTGGTAGCATTAGCGCGGTTTGTAATTTTCTGATTACATGGAGAAATGATGGAACTGCTTTTATTGAGTAACTCGACGCTGCCGGGCAAAGGCTGGATGGAACATGCGCTACCACTGATTGCTGAGCAGCTGAATGGTCGCCGTACGGCGGTGTTTATTCCGTTCGCTGGCGTGACGCAAACCTGGGATGAATACACGGCGAAAACGGCAGCCATCTTTGCGCCAATGGGCGTCAACGTTACTGGCATTCATACCGTTGCCGATCCGATCGCTGCCATTGAAAACGCAGAGCTGGTGATTGTCGGCGGGGGTAACACCTTCCAGTTACTGAAAGAGAGCCGCGAGCGCGGACTGCTGGCGCCGATTGTGGATGTCGTCAAACGCGGTGCGCTGTACATCGGCTGGAGCGCAGGTTCTAACCTCGCCTGCCAGACCATCCGCACCACCAACGACATGCCGATTGTCGATCCAAAAGGTTTTGATGCCCTGGGTCTGTTCCCGCTGCAGATTAACCCACATTTCACCAATGCGCTTCCGGAAGGCCACAAAGGCGAAACGCGTGAACAGCGTATTCGCGAGCTGCTGGTTGTGGCACCAGAGCTGACGGTGATTGGTTTGCCGGAAGGAAACTGGATTAAGGTGAGTAACGGCCAGGCGGTTCTTGGCGGTCCGAACACCACTTACGTCTTTAAAGCGGGTGAAGACGCGGTTGCCCTTGAAGCAGGTCACTGCTTCTAACCGACGTTGCCGGATAACGGCATAAATGCCTTATCCGGCCAACCGGTCCACCTCACTCAATAATCGTCGCGCTCATCGTCCTCATCCGGCTGTTCCAGCACGCTATAGGCCACGGAACAAAACAGCGAGTTCAGACGCTGCATATCGCCCAGCAGCGCCAGGTGCAAGGAGCTGGTCTCGATGCTCTGCACGTTCTGCTGATGCAGACGGTCAACGTGCGCATGCGAATAACGACGGTTGAGAATACGGAAACGGTGCTTGCTACGGCGCAGACGACGGGCGCTGGTCACGTCACCAGAGAAGAACACCGACATCGCCAGTTGCAGATTGCTGAGCAGTTGATCGAAGAGCGCATCCAGCTCTTTCAATCCTTCCACGGAGAATGCGCGACGGGCAGCCAGCGACTTATCCGCTATCTCACTGCCCATACGTTCGACAATATCGGAAGCCTGCTCGAGGTTAAGCGACATTTCGATAATCTCCGCCCAACGGCGTGATTCCTCTTCCGCCAGTTCATCCTTTGGCATCCGCGCCAGATAAAGCTTGATTGCCGTGTATAGCACGTTAATGTCGTCCGCCATCCTGCGCAGCTCTTTCTCTTCACGCGGCTCGCCATGCATCACCTTCTTCAGCCCGTCCATCATCTGCTCCATCGCGTCGCCGATGCGCAGAGCTTCACGAGCGGCATTGGCCAGGGCCAGCGTCGGCGTATCCAGCGCACTGACGTCCAGATGCTTGGGCTTCAGATGCGCATCCAGCTCCGGCTCATCGCGGATGATGCGCTTACAAAAACGCGCCATCGGTTCTGCGAACGGCACCATCGCCACGCAGCGCACCAGGTTGTAGAAGACATGGAAGTAAATAACCAGTTCAGATTTCGGCAGCGGCAGTTCATCCATCAGATTTGCCAACGGATGAACAAACGGCAGGATAATCAGGCTTCCCACCAGCTTAAACAGCAGGCTACCGAGCGCCACACGGCGGGCGGCGGCGTTAGCGGCGCTGTTATTAAGCATCGCCAGCAGGCCAGAGCCGAGGTTGGCGCCAATCACCAGACACAACGCCACCGGGAACGAGATAATGCCTGCCGCGGTCAGCGTTGCCGTCAGCAGCACCGCCGCAAGGCTGGAGTAACTGATAATCGCGAACATGGCGCCAATCAGCGCATCCAGCATGATATCGCCGGTGAGCGAGGCGAAAATAACCTGTACGCCGTTAGCCTGGGTGATCGGTGTTACCGCCTGCACAATCAGTTCCAGCGCCAGTAAAATCAACCCCAGTCCAATACCCACCCGCCCCAGTTGCCCCACACGGGACTGCTTACGTCCGAGAAAGAAGATCACGCCGATAAAAATCAGCAGTGGCGACAGCCAGGAGAGATCGAAGGTCAGGATACGCGCCATCAGCGCGGTCCCGACGTCGGCGCCGAGTACAATCACCAGCGCAGGGGTGAGCGCGACGAGGTCCTGCGCGACAAACGAGGTCACCAGCATGGTGGTAGCGTTGCTGCTTTGCACCAGCGCCGTCACGCCGATACCCGCACAAAAGGCGAGCGGCTTCTTTTCAACACTACGGCTGAGTACGGTACGCAAGCGGGCGCCGAAGACGCGCATCACGCCGGTGCGCACAATATGCGTACCCCAAACCAGCATAGAGACAGCAGAAAGCAGGTGTAACAGAGTTAGCACGGAATCAGGTTCTCCTTATCGTTATATGTTCCTGAGGCTCATAGCGATGACATAACACCTGATGACGCCACGCTTATCAGGCCTACAAAAATATGCCAGTAGCCGGATAAGGTGTTTACGCCGCCATCCGGCAAGCACTACCGATGAACGTTCTTTCAGTATAAGGGTTTAAACGTAATAAAGAGACAAGGCACTCATTGAGTGCCCTGTTTGTTGTAAATAAAGATGACAGTTTTGTGAATCAGTCAGCGTCATAGCCCAGATTAGGCGCTAACCAACGTTCGACTTCCGCCACGCTCATGCCTTTACGGAAGGCGTAATCTTCAACCTGATCGCGCTGGATTTGCGCCACGGCGTAGTACTTGCTGTCTGGATGACTGAAATACCAGCCGGAAACCGACGCACCTGGCCACATCGCGAAGGATTCGGTGAGCTTCATCCCGGTGTGCGCTTCTACATCCAGCAGTTCCCAGATGGTGGCCTTTTCGGTGTGTTCCGGGCAAGCCGGATAGCCCGGTGCCGGGCGAATTCCCTGGTAGTTTTCGCGGATCAGCTCCTCGTTACTGAGGTTCTCATTTGCCGCATAGCCCCAGTAGACTTTACGCACGCGCTCGTGCAGATATTCCGCGAACGCTTCCGCCAGACGGTCGGCGATCGCTTTCACCATGATCTTGTTGTAGTCGTCATGCTGGGCTTCGAAGGCGTCCGCCAGTGCATCTTCCTCCAGACCGCCGGTAACTGCGAAAGCACCGATGTAATCCGCTTTGCCACTCAGTTTCGGCGCAACAAAGTCAGACAGGCAGTAGTTGGCGAAACCGACTTTTTCCGTCTGCTGGCGCAGGTGATGACTGACGTTGATGACGTGCGTACGCGTCTCGTCACGGTAAATCTCGATGTCGTCCCCCACGCGGTTAGCCGGGAACAAGCCCACCACGCCGCGCGGATTCAGGGTCTTCTCAGCGCTGAGTTTATCCAGCATATCATTGGCGTCTTTGAACAGACGTTTCGCCTCTTCTCCCACCACCTCATCTTCGAGGATGCGCGGGTATTTCCCGGCCAGCGACCAGGTCATAAAGAACGGCGTCCAGTCGATGTAGTTGCGCAGCGTTTCGATGCTGGCTTCAACGCTCTGTACGCCGAGGCGGTGCGCCACCGGCGGCGTGTAGTTTTCCCAGTCGAAGGCCAGATCGTTGTCGCGGGCAGCCTGTAACGTTACTGGTGGGGTCCGCGGTTTCTTACGCGCATGCTGGATACGCACGGTTTCGTACTCTTTACGCGTACGGGCGACAAAGTCATCGCGCTGAGTGTCAGAGAGGAGTGCGGCGACTACGCCAACGGTACGCGAGGCGTTCTGCACATAAACCGTCGGACCACTGTAGTTCTGCTCTATTTTCACCGCCGTGTGCGCTTTTGAGGTGGTCGCGCCGCCAATCAGCAACGGAATAGTGAACCCCTGACGCTCCATCTCTTTCGCCACGTTGACCATTTCGTCCAGCGACGGGGTAATCAGCCCGGAAAGACCAATCAGATCGGCATTCACTTCACGTGCCGTTCTGAGGATTTTCTCCGCTGGCACCATCACGCCAAGATCGACGATTTCGTAGTTGTTACATTGCAGCACCACACCAACGATGTTTTTGCCGATATCGTGCACATCGCCTTTCACGGTAGCAATGACCATCTTGCCGTTGCTGGAGCCTTTCTCTTTGCTGGCCTCAATGTACGGTTCGAGGTAGGCCACCGCCTGCTTCATCACGCGGGCGGATTTCACCACCTGCGGCAGGAACATTTTGCCCTCGCCAAACAGATCGCCAACCACGTTCATCCCGTCCATCAGCGGCCCTTCAATCACCTCGATCGGACGCGCGGCCTGCTGGCGAGCTTCTTCAGTATCCTGCTCAATAAATTCGGTAATGCCTTTCACCAGCGAATATTCGAGGCGCTTTTTCACGTCCCAACTGCGCCATTCCGCCATCTGGGCATTGGCAGTGTCATCAGTTTTGCTACCGCGATATTTCTCAGCCAGCTCCAGCAGACGCTCGGTGCCATCGTCACGACGGTTGAGGATCACATCTTCAACCGCATCGCGCAGCTCGGCGGGCAGGTCGTCGTAAATCGCCAGTTGTCCGGCGTTGACGATCCCCATGTCCATGCCGTTGCGAATGGCGTAGTAAAGGAATACCGCGTGAATGGCTTCACGAACCGGGTCGTTACCACGGAAGGAGAATGACACGTTGGAGACGCCGCCGGAGATCAGCGCGTGCGGTAGTTCGCGTTTGATGTCTTCACAGGCACCGATAAAGTCCTGGGCGTAGTTGTTGTGCTCATCAATCCCGGTCGCGACCGCAAAGATGTTCGGGTCGAAGATAATGTCTTCCGGCGGGAAGCCTACCTCTTCGGTAAGAATGTTGTACGCCCGCCGGCAAATCTCAATTTTACGCGCACGGGTGTCGGCCTGCCCCTGCTCGTCAAAGGCCATCACCACCACTGCGGCACCGTAGCGTCGCAGCAACTTCGCGTGGTGGATAAAGGTCTCCACCCCCTCTTTCATCGAGATGGAGTTAACGATGCCTTTACCCTGAATGCACTTCAGCCCTTTTTCGATGACGTCCCATTTCGAGGAGTCGATCATAATCGGCACGCGGGCGATATCCGGCTCACCGGCGATAAGGTTGAGAAAACGCACCATCGCCGCTTCGGCGTCGAGCATCCCCTCATCCATGTTGATATCGATAATCTGTGCGCCACTTTCCACCTGCTGACGGGCGACATCCAGCGCTTCGTTGTATTTCTCTTCTTTGATCAGTCTCTTAAATTTCGCCGAACCGGTGACGTTGGTACGCTCGCCGACGTTCACAAACAGGCTATCGTCGCCAATATTCAACGGTTCAAGGCCAGACAGACGGCAGGCTACCGGGATTTCCGGCAAGCGGCGCGGCGGCAAGCCTTCCACTGCGCGGCTCATCGCGGCGATGTGTTCCGGCGTGGTGCCGCAGCAGCCGCCGACCACGTTGAGGAAGCCCGCTTGCGCCCACTCGCGTATTTGCGCCGCCATAGTGTCGGCATCGAGATCGTATTCGCCAAAGGCGTTCGGCAACCCGGCGTTCGGGTGCGCGGTAACGTAGCATTCGGCAATGCGCGACAGCTCCTGCACGTACTGGCGCAACTCGTCCGGGCCTAAGGCGCAGTTCAGACCGAAGGTCAGCGCATCGGCGTGGCGCAGTGAGTTATAGAACGCTTCGGTTGTCTGACCGGAGAGCGTACGCCCGGAAGCATCGGTGATGGTGCCGGAGAGCATAATCGGCAACTCAACGCCCAGCGCTTCAAATTCGGTTTTAACCGCGAAAATAGCGGCTTTGGCGTTCAGGGTATCGAAGACGGTTTCAATCAGGATCAGGTCGCTGCCACCTTCCACCAGCGCTTTGGTGGATTCACGGTAGGCGGCCACCAGCTGATCAAAGGTAATATTGCGGTAAGCCGGGTCGTTGACGTCAGGCGAGATAGACGCCGTACGGTTGGTTGGGCCGAGCACGCCCGCGACATAACGCGGCTTTTCCGGTGTGCGTGCCGTCCATTCGTCTGCCGCTGCGCGCGCCAGTTTGGCTGCTGCAAAGTTGATTTCCGCCGACAGGGATTCCATCTGGTAATCCGCCATGGCGATCGTCGTGGAGTTAAAGGTGTTGGTTTCGATGATATCCGCGCCCGCCTCAAAATAGGCGTTATGGATGGCGGCGATCACCTCAGGTTTGCTGAGCACCAACAGGTCGTTGTTGCCTTTCAGATCGCACGGCCAGTCGGCAAAGCGTTCGCCGCGGAAATCCTCTTCGCTCAGACGATATCCCTGGATCATGGTGCCCATACCGCCGTCCAGCACCAGAATACGTTCATTTAACTGCTGACGTAATTGTTCAACTTTGCTGCTCACACTCGCTCCCGACAACGCTCAACCAGACCGAAAAAAACTCAACAGACCATACTGGCACAAACCTGAGAGGTGGAAAAGAGAACAACGGCCAACATGAGACATGTTCAGCTTCACTCATCCGATCAGTACAGGAATTCTTGCATTATAATTGAATAAAACGAAAATGATTTCCACGATACAGAAAAGGAGTCCGCCATGGTTGCCACAATCCCCGCGAAACGCGGTAGAAAACCCGCCGCTGCTACTACGCCTGCAACCGGGCAGGTTCAGTCTCTGACCCGCGGCCTGAAGTTACTGGAGTGGATTGCGGAATCCAACGGCAGCGTGGCGCTAACCGAGCTGGCACAGCAGGCCGGCTTGCCAAACTCCACGACTCACCGTTTGTTGACCACCATGCAGCAGCAAGGATTTGTCCGTCAGGTGGGTGAATTAGGCCACTGGGCCGTGGGTGCGCATGCGTTTATCGTCGGCAGCAGCTTTTTGCAAAGCCGTAATTTGCTGGCGATTGTCCACCCGATCCTGCGCAAGCTGATGGAAGACTCCGGCGAGACGGTAAACCTGGCCGTATTAGATCAAAGCGACCATCAGGCCATTATTATCGACCAGGTGCAGTGTACCCAGCTGATGCGCATGTCCGCGCCTATCGGCGGCAAACTGCCGATGCACGCCTCCGGTGCGGGTAAGGCGTTTTTATCCCAACTGAGTGAAGAACAGGTGACTGGCCTGCTGCACCGTAAAGGGCTGCACGCTTACACCCACGCCACGTTGGTGTCGCCGGTGCATTTGAAAGAGGATTTAGCCCAGACGCGCAAGCGCGGCTACTCCTTTGATGATGAGGAGCATGCGCTGGGTCTGCGCTGCGTGGCGTCGTGCATTTATGATGAACACCGCGAGCCGTTTGCCGCTATTTCCATCTCCGGACCCATTTCGCGCATTACCGACGATCGAGTGACCGAGTTTGGTGCCATGGCGATCAAAGCGGCGAAAGAAGTCACGCTGGCATACGGCGGATTTCGTTAAGAAAGGGTTGCCGGACATCAAGCCGCAAATCTGATGCAAAACCGCTGTTTGCGCCGGTAGGCGTAAACATCTTCCACGTGTCCTTCACGGATCCGCGTTTGCAGACCTCGCCAGTAGTCGGCACTGAACAGGTCAGCATGCATCTCTTCAAATAGCGGCCCGATACGCGGGTCAGCGCATAGCCAGTGACGAAACTCTTCCGGGAAGACATCCCCCGGCGATACGCTATACCACGGTTCAGCGCTCATCTCATCTTCCGGGTAACGCGGCGGCGGGATATGACGGAAATTCACCTCCGTCATGTAGCAAATTTCATCGTAGTCGTAGAACACCACGCGCCCGTGGCGAGTCACGCCGAAGTTCTTAAACAGCATATCGCCGGGGAAAATATTGGCGGCGGCCAGCTGACGAATGGCATTGCCGTACTCTTCAATTGCATCGCGCAGTTGCTGGCCTTCGACCTGCTCCAGCCAGATATTGAGCGGCACCATCCGTCGTTCGATATACAAATGGCGAATGACAATCTGCTCGCCGAGATCGGTAATTTTTTCCGGGGCTTCCTGTAGCAACAGCGCCATCAGCGACGGATCGATTTGCCGTTTATCCAGCACAAAGTTCTCGAACTCCTGGGTGTCAGCCATCCGTCCGACACGATCGTGCTCCTTGACCAGTTGATAACAGGCGCGGACGTGGGCGGCCGACATCTCTTTTTGCGGCGCAAATTTGTCTTTGATGACTTTAAAGACGCGGTCGAAGCCTGGCAGGGTAAATACCAGCATCACCATGCCGCGGATCCCCGGCGCTTCGATAAATTGCTCATCGCAATGGGCAAGATAGAGCAGATATTCGCGGTAACTTTCGGTCTTCGCGTGTTTCTGACAGCCGATCGCCATATACAATTCAGCGGTGGTTTTACCGGGCAGGATCTCGCGCAGCCACTCCATTAACGCGGCGGGCAGCGGGGCGTAAACCATAAAATACGAGCGGGCGAAGCCAAACACGATACTGGCTTCCGCCGTCGTGGTCAGGCAGGTATCGACAAACAGTTCGCCCTCGTCAGTACGGTGAATTGGCAGTAAAAACGGCAGCGTCCCGGAAGGGGTAATCAACTTCCCGACCAGCCAGGCGGCCTTGTTGCGATAAAACAGTTCGTTCGCCACCTGCAAATGACTGCGCTGCAACACATCCGCCCCCAGCGTTTCGGTCAGGTGTTCGATGATGTAGTGGATATCCCGATGTCTGTTCTGCCATGGCAGACGCAAGGGCAGATCGCTGAGGACGCGCGTAAGCAGCCACTCCCAGCCGGCATCGGGAAAAAAGTCTTTCGCCAACGGGCGTGGGATCGTGCGAAAACGGCGCTCTGGCTGAGAGCTGAAAATAAACAGTCGCTCGGGAGTCAGCGAGCGGTGGTCAAATAACCGGCAATAGACGGAGTTAAAGAAACTCTCCGCAATCTCGAAGCGTGGGTAATCTGGCAATAGCCGGGTGTAATGCTCTTTCACGCGAAGTAAAAAATCCGCGTCGGTACTTTTGCCATCAGTAATGCAGCGCAGTTGCTCCACCACCAGACCCACATGATGATCGTAAAGGTGGATACGGCTTTTCATCGCCTGCTGAACCGCGTGCCAGTCGGCATGTTCAAAACGCTGCTGCGCGCCGGAGGTCACTTCCAGAAAACGCCCGTACTGGGCGTCGAAACCTTGCAAAATCGTCTGAGCAATCAGTAATTCCAGGCCACGCGTCATCAATTTCTCCCATCCGGCACAATGTCATGCCGGATGGCGCATTCGCTTATCCGGCCTACATCCCTTCGTAGGCCCGGTAAGCGCAGCGCCACCGGGCATTGATCAAAACTGCGATTCTTCAGTCGAGCCGGTCAGCGCGGTCACTGAAGAAGTGCCGCCCTGAATGATGGTGGTTACTTTGTCGAAATAGCCTGTCCCCACTTCCTGCTGATGGGACACGAAGGTGTAACCATCTTTAGCAGCCGCAAATTCCGGCTGCTGAACCTTCTCAACGTAGTGGCGCATGCCTTCACCCTGCGCATAGGAATGCGCGAGGTCGAACATGTTGAACCACATGCTGTGAATACCCGCCAGCGTAATGAACTGGTATTTGTAACCCATATCGGACAGCTGTTGCTGGAAGCTGGCAATGGTTTTGTCATCCAGGTTTTTCTGCCAGTTAAACGATGGCGAACAGTTGTAGGCCAGCAGTTTGCCTGGGAATTTCGCATGAATAGCATCGGCAAAGCGCTTCGCCAGTTCGAGGTCCGGCGTGGAGGTTTCACACCACACCAGATCCGCATACGGTGCGTAGGCCAGGCCACGGCTGATCGCCTGCTCAATGCCCGCATGCGTACGGTAGAACCCTTCGCTGGTACGTTCGCCAGTGATGAACTCGCTATCGTATGGGTCGCAATCAGACGTAATCAGATCGGCTGCGTCAGCATCGGTACGCGCAATCACCAGCGTCGGAACGCCCATAACGTCTGCAGCCAGACGGGCTGCCACCAGTTTCTGGATAGCTTCCTGAGTCGGCACCAGGACTTTGCCACCCATGTGACCACATTTTTTCACCGATGCGAGCTGATCTTCGAAGTGAACGGCCGCTGCACCAGCCTCAATCATCGATTTCATCAGTTCAAACGCGTTCAGTACCCCGCCAAAACCCGCTTCCGCATCTGCAACGATCGGCAGGAAGTAATCCACATAGCGCGGATCGTTCGGCTCAATACCGGTTGACCATTGGATCTGATCGGCACGACGGAATGTGTTGTTGATCCTGTCCACCACCGCCGGAACGGAGTTCGCTGGATACAACGATTGATCCGGATACATGCTGGACGCCAGGTTGGCATCTGCCGCCACCTGCCAGCCTGAAAGGTAGACCGCTTCAATACCAGCTTTCGCTTGCTGCAGCGCCTGACCACCAGTCAGCGCACCGAGGCTGTTGATATAACCTTTCTTCGATTCGCCGTGTAGCAGACGCCACATTTTCGCCGCGCCAAGCTGCGCCAGCGTGCATTCCGGGTTGACCGAGCCACGTAATTTCACCACTTCCTCCGCGCTATAGGGGCGGGTGATGCCTTCCCAGCGCGGTTGAGTCCATTCTTTCTGTAATTCTTCGATTTGTTGAGTACGGGTTTTCATGTGCAGATGCTCCATTAGGATAAATTGTGGGTAAATTAGGCCAACAGGCGGTAGCCCGGTAACGTCAGGAAGTCAATTAACTCGTCGGAAGTGGTGATTTGCTCCATCAGGCGCGCGGCATCATCAAAACGCCCGCTGCTGTAGCGGTGTTCTCCCAGTTCGTCCTGAATCACCAACATCTCTTCGGCCAGCATCTGGCGGAACAACGGTTTGGTAACCGGTTTGCCGTTGCTGAGCGTTTTCTGGTGGTGGATCCACTGCCAGATGGAAGTACGAGAGATTTCGGCGGTGGCCGCATCTTCCATCAGACCATAAATCGGTACGCAGCCATTACCGGAGATCCACGCTTCGATGTACTGCACCGCGACACGAATGTTGGCACGCATACCTTCTTCAGTACGCTCACCTTCACAGGGTGCCAGCAATTGTTCTGCGGTAATCGGCGCATCTTCTTCACGGGTCACGAACAGCTGATTTTTGTTTTCACCGAGTACGTCGTTGAACACCGCCATTGCGGTATCTGCCAGTCCTGGATGGGCAATCCATGTGCCGTCATGACCGTTATTGGCTTCCAGCGCTTTGTCCGCTTTTACCTTGGTCAGAACCTGGTTGTTACGTTCCGCATCTTTGCTGGGAATGAACGCGGCCATGCCGCCCATCGCGAACGCGCCGCGTTTATGACAGGTTTTAATCAGCAGACGCGAATACGCACTGAGGAATGGCTTATCCATCGTCACCACCTGACGGTCCGGCAACACGCGATCCGGGTGGTTCTTCAGGGTTTTGATATAACTGAAAATGTAGTCCCAGCGACCGCAGTTCAGGCCCACAATGTGGTCACGCAGCGCGTGCAGAATTTCGTCCATCTGGAAAACGGCTGGCAGCGTTTCAATCAGCAGGGTCGCTTTAATTGTGCCGCGCGGCAGATTAAAGCGATCCTCTGCATAGCTGAACACTTCGCTCCACCATGCCGCTTCTTGCCAGGCCTGCGTTTTGGGTAGATAGAAATAAGGGCCACTGCCTTTTGCCAGCAACGTTTTGTGGTTGTGGAAGAAATAGAGGGCGAAGTCGAACAGGCTGCCCGGGATCGATTCGCCACGCCAGGTGACGTGTTTTTCCGGCAGATGCAGACCGCGAACGCGGCACACTAACAGGGCCGGATTGGGTTTGAGTTGATAAATTTTACCGGCTTCGTTGGTGTAGCTAATGGTGCCATTGACTGCATCGCGCAAGTTGATCTGCCCGTCGATAACTTTGCTCCACTCAGGAGCCAGCGAATCTTCAAAATCAGCCATAAAGACTTTGACGTTCGCGTTCAGCGCGTTGATAACCATCTTGCGCTCAACCGGTCCGGTAATCTCTACACGGCGATCCAGTAAATCATCAGGAATACCGCGAACTTTCCAGTTACCTTCACGAATGGAAGCTGTTTCCGAAATAAAGTCAGGCAACTTACCGTCATCAATATCCTGCTGCTGCTGGATACGTGCAGCCAGAAGTTTATTCCGCTTTGGCGTAAATCTTGTCACCAGCTCGGTCAGAAACTCCACCGCTTCAGCGGTCAGAATCTGCTGTTCCTGTTCGCCACGCGGCCTGGTGAAGATCAGTTCATCGGTTGTCGTTGCCTGTTGATTCATTGCGTAGTTCCTCGTCATTGATCCAAACACATCCCCAATGCGAACGAAGGATCGTTGTGCGGTTTTCGTTCAGCACAACTAAGACTACTCATTTAAATTTCAAAATCAAAAACAATTTCCATTTTTAATTTAATTATTAATTAACCTATTGATAACAATATAAATAAAATTTAATTACACAGTGAGGTGCATTTCGGAAATAAAAAAGGCACCCGAAGGTGCCTGATTCAACATGCTGAAACGCTTAAGGATCGTCTGTTACAGAAGATTAATCCAGCGTTGGATTCATGTGACGCAGATCATATGGCGTGATCTGGTAAACGTAATAGTTGAGCCAGTTGGTAAACAACAGATTGCCGTGGCTACGCCAGGTTGCCCGCGGTTTATTTTGCGGGTCATCTTTTGGGAAGTAGTTATAGGGCACTTCCGGCGTTAAGCCCGCTTCGACGTCACGAAAATATTCACTGCCGAGTGTATGGGCGTCATATTCAGGATGGCCCGTTACGAAGGCGATACGTTTATCTTTGCTGGCAAACAGGTAGGCATCTCCCTCTTCTGTTTCGGCAAAAATCTCGAGATCGGTATAGTCCCTGATAAGGGCAGCAGGAAAATCGGCATAGCGCGAATGCGGGGCCAGGAACGCATCATCAAATCCACGCGTCAGCAGCGCATGAGGATGAAGAATATGGTGCTCATAGACGCCTGAGAGTTTATCCGTACGGGTTTGCTTGGGAATTCCGTACAGGATATTCAATGCGGCTTGCACCGCCCAACAGACAAAGAGCGTCGATGTAACATGATCTTTCGCCCATTCAAGCACTTGTTTAATCTGCGGCCAGTAAGCCACGTCATTAAATTCAACCAGACCCAACGGCGCGCCGGTCACGATTAGCCCATCAAAGTTCTGATCGCAGATATCCTCGAAATTACAGTAAAAGTTATTCAGATGCTCCGTAGGGGTGTTGCGTGACTCGCGGGCATCAATGCGCAATAGCTGAACATCTACCTGCAGCGGGGAGTTAGACAGTAAACGCAGGAACTGGTTTTCCGTTTCAATCTTCTTGGGCATCAGGTTGAGGATGAGCACCTTCAGTGGACGAATTTCCTGACCAGAAGCGCGAGATGACGTCATCACAAAGACGTTTTCCTCACGCAAGAAATTGACGGCGGGTAGCTCGTCCTGCACGCGAATTGGCATAACCTGATAACCTCACTACATACGTTTAAACGTTTAGACATCCAGATAGCTGAAGATACCCAGGAATCATGCGAATGTCGAGCCTTCATCCTCAAGTTGAGAAAGTTTCACGGCTCCTTGCTGTAGATTAGTGCAGTAAAGAAAAAAGGAGAATGCTATTCGTCGTTCGCGTAACAGGCAATGTGCTGCCGGGAGAGCCTGGTGTGCTGCGCTTCTCAGGCCTGAACACCGGTTACAACATGATGGGCTGGATAAAATGGTACGCCGCATCCGGCAGTTCTCACTCCCTGCAGACGCAAAAAAGCCCATCCGGCAGGATGGGCTTCTTCACTTATTTGATGCCTGGCAGTTCCCTACTCTCGCATGGGGAGACCCCACACTACCATCGGCGCTACGGCGTTTCACTTCTGAGTTCGGCATGGGGTCAGGTGGGACCACCGCGCTACAGCCGCCAGGCAAATTCTGTTTATCAACACGCTTTTCGCATGTCGATGTAATCTGTAATCAAGCTGAATTTCGATGTCTCATCCGCCAAAACATCTTCGGCGTTGTAAGGTTAAGCCTCACGGTTCATTAGTATCGGTTAGCTCAACGTATCGCTACGCTTACACACCCGACCTATCAACGTCGTCGTCTTCAACGTTCCTTCAGGACCCTTAAAGGGTCAGGGAGAACTCATCTCGGGGCAAGTTTCGTGCTTAGATGCTTTCAGCACTTATCTCTTCCGCATTTAGCTACCGGGCAATGCCATTGGCATGACAACCCGAACACCAGTGATGCGTCCACTCCGGTCCTCTCGTACTAGGAGCAGCCCCCCTCAATTCTCCAGCGCCCACGGCAGATAGGGACCGAACTGTCTCACGACGTTCTAAACCCAGCTCGCGTACCACTTTAAATGGCGAACAGCCATACCCTTGGGACCTACTTCAGCCCCAGGATGTGATGAGCCGACATCGAGGTGCCAAACACCGCCGTCGATATGAACTCTTGGGCGGTATCAGCCTGTTATCCCCGGAGTACCTTTTATCCGTTGAGCGATGGCCCTTCCATTCAGAACCACCGGATCACTAAGACCTGCTTTCGCACCTGCTCGAGCCGTCACTCTCGCAGTCAAGCTAGCTTATGCCTTTGCACTAACCTCCTGATGTCCGACCAGGATTAGCTAACCTTCGTGCTCCTCCGTTACTCTTTAGGAGGAGACCGCCCCAGTCAAACTACCCACCAGACACTGTCCGCAACCCGGATCACGGGTCTACGTTAGAACACCAGCCATTAAAGGGTGGTATTTCAAGGTTGGCTCCATGCAGACTGGCGTCCACACTTCAAAGCCTCCCACCTATCCTACACATCAAGGACCAGTGTTCAGTGTCAAGCTATAGTAAAGGTTCACGGGGTCTTTCCGTCTTGCCGCGGGTACACTGCATCTTCACAGCGAGTTCAATTTCACTGAGTCTCGGGTGGAGACAGCCTGGCCATCATTACGCCATTCGTGCAGGTCGGAACTTACCCGACAAGGAATTTCGCTACCTTAGGACCGTTATAGTTACGGCCGCCGTTTACCGGGGCTTCGATCAAGAGCTTCTCCTTACGGATAACCCCATCAATTAACCTTCCGGCACCGGGCAGGCGTCACACCGTATACGTCCACTTTCGTGTTTGCACAGTGCTGTGTTTTTAATAAACAGTTGCAGCCAGCTGGTATCTTCGACTGATTTCAGCTCCATGAGTAAATCACTTCACCTACATATCAGCGTGCCTTCTCCCGAAGTTACGGCACCATTTTGCCTAGTTCCTTCACCCGAGTTCTCTCAAGCGCCTTGGTATTCTCTACCTGACCACCTGTGTCGGTTTGGGGTACGATTTTGTGTTACCTGATGCTTAGAGGCTTTTCCTGGAAGCAGGGCATTTGTTACTTCAGCACCGTAGTGCCTCGTCATCACACCTCAGCGTTAACAAGACTCCGGATTTACCTGGAATCTCCGCCTACATGCTTAAACCGGGACAACCGTCGCCCGGCTAACATAGCCTTCTCCGTCCCCCCCTCGCAGTAACACCAAGTACAGGAATATTAACCTGTTTCCCATCGACTACGCCTTTCGGCCTCGCCTTAGGGGTCGACTCACCCTGCCCCGATTAACGTTGGACAGGAACCCTTGGTCTTCCGGCGTGCGGGTTTTTCACCCGCATTATCGTTACTTATGTCAGCATTCGCACTTCTGATACCTCCAGCATGCCTCACAGCACACCTTCAACGGCTTACAGAACGCTCCCCTACCCAACAACACATAGTGTCGCTGCCGCAGCTTCGGTGCATGGTTTAGCCCCGTTACATCTTCCGCGCAGGCCGACTCGACCAGTGAGCTATTACGCTTTCTTTAAATGATGGCTGCTTCTAAGCCAACATCCTGGCTGTCTGTGCCTTCCCACATCGTTTCCCACTTAACCATGACTTTGGGACCTTAGCTGGCGGTCTGGGTTGTTTCCCTCTTCACGACGGACGTTAGCACCCGCCGTGTGTCTCCCGTGATAACATTCTTCGGTATTCGCAGTTTGCATCGGGTTGGTAAGTCGGGATGACCCCCTAGCCGAAACAGTGCTCTACCCCCGAAGATGAGTTCACGAGGCGCTACCTAAATAGCTTTCGGGGAGAACCAGCTATCTCCCGGTTTGATTGGCCTTTCACCCCCAGCCACAAGTCATCCGCTAATTTTTCAACATTAGTCGGTTCGGTCCTCCAGTTAGTGTTACCCAACCTTCAACCTGCCCATGGCTAGATCACCGGGTTTCGGGTCTATACCCTGCAACTTAACGCCCAGTTAAGACTCGGTTTCCCTTCGGCTCCCCTATTCGGTTAACCTTGCTACAGAATATAAGTCGCTGACCCATTATACAAAAGGTACGCAGTCACCCCATAAAGAGGCTCCCACTGCTTGTACGTACACGGTTTCAGGTTCTTTTTCACTCCCCTCGCCGGGGTTCTTTTCGCCTTTCCCTCACGGTACTGGTTCACTATCGGTCAGTCAGGAGTATTTAGCCTTGGAGGATGGTCCCCCCATATTCAGACAGGATACCACGTGTCCCGCCCTACTCTTCGAGTTCACAACACATGCACTTTTGTGTACGGGGCTATCACCCTGTATCGCCGGACTTTCCAGACCGTTCCACTACCACACATGCTGATTCAGACTCTGGGCTGCTCCCCGTTCGCTCGCCGCTACTGGGGGAATCTCGGTTGATTTCTTTTCCTCGGGGTACTTAGATGTTTCAGTTCCCCCGGTTCGCTTCATTACGCTATGTATTCACGTAATGATAGTGTGACGAATCACACTGGGTTTCCCCATTCGGAAATCGCCGGTTATAACGGTTCATATCACCTTACCGACGCTTATCGCAGATTAGCACGTCCTTCATCGCCTCTGACTGCCAGGGCATCCACCGTGTACGCTTAGTCGCTTAACCTCACAACCCGAAGATGTTTCGTAAAACACTTCAGTGTTGCGAAAATTTGAGAGACTCGAACACACCGCTTTTCATTTCTTGTTTACGGAGAAATGAAACAGTGTGTCGTTTCAATTTTCAGCTTGATCCAGATTTTTAAAGAGCAAATATCTCAAACGAGACTCGAAAGTCTGTTTTGAGATACTTCGGTCGGCGACTTTCACTCACACATACCAGCAAGTGGCGTCCCCTAGGGGATTCGAACCCCTGTTACCGCCGTGAAAGGGCGGTGTCCTGGGCCTCTAGACGAAGGGGACACTGAAGTCTCAATCGCAAGACGCCTTGCTATTTACTTTTCATCAGACAATCTGTGTGAGCACTACAAAGAACGTTTCTTTAAGGTAAGGAGGTGATCCAACCGCAGGTTCCCCTACGGTTACCTTGTTACGACTTCACCCCAGTCATGAATCACAAAGTGGTAAGCGCCCTCCCGAAGGTTAAGCTACCTACTTCTTTTGCAACCCACTCCCATGGTGTGACGGGCGGTGTGTACAAGGCCCGGGAACGTATTCACCGTGGCATTCTGATCCACGATTACTAGCGATTCCGACTTCATGGAGTCGAGTTGCAGACTCCAATCCGGACTACGACATACTTTATGAGGTCCGCTTGCTCTCGCGAGGTCGCTTCTCTTTGTATATGCCATTGTAGCACGTGTGTAGCCCTACTCGTAAGGGCCATGATGACTTGACGTCATCCCCACCTTCCTCCAGTTTATCACTGGCAGTCTCCTTTGAGTTCCCGGCCGGACCGCTGGCAACAAAGGATAAGGGTTGCGCTCGTTGCGGGACTTAACCCAACATTTCACAACACGAGCTGACGACAGCCATGCAGCACCTGTCTCACGGTTCCCGAAGGCACCAAGGCATCTCTGCCAAGTTCCGTGGATGTCAAGAGTAGGTAAGGTTCTTCGCGTTGCATCGAATTAAACCACATGCTCCACCGCTTGTGCGGGCCCCCGTCAATTCATTTGAGTTTTAACCTTGCGGCCGTACTCCCCAGGCGGTCGACTTAACGCGTTAGCTCCGGAAGCCACGCCTCAAGGGCACAACCTCCAAGTCGACATCGTTTACGGCGTGGACTACCAGGGTATCTAATCCTGTTTGCTCCCCACGCTTTCGCACCTGAGCGTCAGTCTTTGTCCAGGGGGCCGCCTTCGCCACCGGTATTCCTCCAGATCTCTACGCATTTCACCGCTACACCTGGAATTCTACCCCCCTCTACAAGACTCTAGCCTGCCAGTTTCGGATGCAGTTCCCAGGTTGAGCCCGGGGATTTCACATCCGACTTGACAGACCGCCTGCGTGCGCTTTACGCCCAGTAATTCCGATTAACGCTTGCACCCTCCGTATTACCGCGGCTGCTGGCACGGAGTTAGCCGGTGCTTCTTCTGCGAGTAACGTCAATTGCTGCGGTTATTAACCACAACACCTTCCTCCTCGCTGAAAGTACTTTACAACCCGAAGGCCTTCTTCATACACGCGGCATGGCTGCATCAGGCTTGCGCCCATTGTGCAATATTCCCCACTGCTGCCTCCCGTAGGAGTCTGGACCGTGTCTCAGTTCCAGTGTGGCTGGTCATCCTCTCAGACCAGCTAGGGATCGTCGCCTAGGTGAGCCGTTACCCCACCTACTAGCTAATCCCATCTGGGCACATCCGATGGCAAGAGGCCCGAAGGTCCCCCTCTTTGGTCTTGCGACGTTATGCGGTATTAGCTACCGTTTCCAGTAGTTATCCCCCTCCATCGGGCAGTTTCCCAGACATTACTCACCCGTCCGCCACTCGTCACCCAAGGAGCAAGCTCCTCTGTGCTACCGTTCGACTTGCATGTGTTAGGCCTGCCGCCAGCGTTCAATCTGAGCCATGATCAAACTCTTCAATTTAAGTTTGATGCTCGTGAATTAAACTTCGTAATGAATTACGTGTTCACTCAGAGACTTGGTATTCATTTTTCGTCTTGCGACGTTAAGAATCCGTATCTTCGAGTGCCCACACAGATTGTCTGATAAATTGTTAAAGAGCAGTTGCGACGCGCTTTAGCGCTCTGTCGCGAGGTGGCGTATATTACGCTTTCCTCTTTCAGAGTCAACCCTCATTTTCAGGTTTTTCTCTTCAACCGAACCGGCTGTTTGTGTGAAGTGATTCACATCCGCCGTGTCGATGGAGGCGCATTATAGGGAGTTTCCCGCGGCCCGCAACCCTTAAATTGCAGAAAAATGACTGACCGCTGCATTCCACAGCAAAACCCCGCCTTATACCCATTTACACACAGAGTTATCCACAAACCACGCGATCGTTTGTGCACTTCTCTGTTTATATGAGCATCCTTCAACGGAAAAAGAAGAGGTCAAAATCGAAAATTAAAAATTCGCGAGCGTTGCGCAAACGTTTTCGTTACAATGCCCCCGCACAACAAGGATGCCCCGTAAGGGGCGTTAGCTGAGTTTTTAGCCAAGAATTCACCTAACGCTCTCTGTAATAGTCAAATCCAGGGGATTTACCATGCAACAACGTCGTCCAGTCCGCCGCGCTCTGCTCAGTGTTTCTGACAAGGCCGGTATCATCGAATTCGCTCAGGCACTTTCCGCACGCGGTGTGGAGCTGCTGTCTACAGGTGGCACTGCGCGCCTGTTGGCTGAGAAAGGCCTGCCAGTGACCGAAGTTTCCGATTACACCGGCTTCCCGGAAATGATGGATGGACGCGTAAAGACCCTGCATCCGAAAGTCCACGGCGGCATTCTTGGTCGTCGTGGTCAGGACGACGGGATTATGGAACAGCACGGCATCGCACCTATCGACATGGTGGTTGTTAACCTGTACCCGTTCGCCGAAACCGTTGCCCGTGAAGGCTGCTCGCTGGAAGATGCGGTAGAAAACATTGATATCGGCGGCCCGACGATGGTGCGTTCCGCTGCCAAGAACCATAAAGATGTGGCTATCGTTGTGAAGAGCAGCGACTACGCCGCCATTATTAAAGAGATGGATGCCAACGACGGTTCTCTGACCCTCGACACACGTTTCGATCTCGCGATTAAAGCCTTCGAACACACCGCCGCTTACGACAGCATGATCGCCAACTACTTCGGTAGCATGGTTCCGGCCTACCACGGCGAAAGCAAAGAAGCCGCCGGTCGCTTTCCACGTACACTGAACCTGAACTTCATTAAGAAGCAGGATATGCGCTACGGCGAGAACAGCCACCAACAGGCTGCCTTCTATATAGAAGAGAATGTTAAAGAAGCGTCCGTTGCCACCGCGCAGCAGGTACAGGGCAAAGCACTTTCCTACAACAACATCGCCGATACCGATGCGGCGCTGGAGTGCGTAAAAGAATTCAACGAGCCAGCCTGTGTGATCGTCAAACACGCTAACCCGTGCGGCGTGGCTGTCAGTACCTCTATTTTCGATGCTTACGACCGCGCCTATAAAACCGACCCGACCTCCGCGTTCGGCGGCATCATCGCCTTCAACCGCGAACTGGATGCCGAAACTGCTCAAGCCATCATTTCCCGTCAGTTCGTGGAAGTGATCATCGCGCCATCCGCAACCGAAGACGCACTGAAAATCACCGCCGCCAAACAGAACGTCCGCGTGCTGACCTGCGGTCAGTGGGCACAACGTGTGCCGGGCCTGGACTTCAAACGCGTTAACGGCGGTCTGCTGGTTCAGGATCGTGACCTGGGTATGGTGAGCGAAGGTGAACTGCGCGTAGTTTCCAAACGTCAGCCGACCGAACAGGAACTGCGCGATGCGCTGTTCTGTTGGAAAGTAGCTAAGTTTGTAAAATCCAACGCCATTGTTTACGCCAAAGAGAACATGACTATCGGCATAGGCGCAGGCCAGATGAGCCGCGTATATTCCGCAAAAATCGCCGGGATTAAAGCCGCCGACGAAGGTCTGGAAGTTCAAGGTTCCTCTATGGCATCCGACGCCTTCTTCCCGTTCCGCGATGGGATTGATGCCGCCGCCGCCGCCGGTGTGACCTGCGTGATCCAGCCGGGCGGTTCTATCCGTGATGATGAAGTCATTGCTGCCGCCGACGAGCACGGCATAGCGATGGTGTTCACCGACATGCGCCACTTCCGCCATTAATCCACGGAGCAGACGATGAAAGTATTAGTGATTGGCAACGGCGGGCGCGAACACGCGCTGGCCTGGAAAGCGGCGCAGTCGCCAAAAGTCGAAACGGTATTTGTCGCACCAGGCAACGCGGGCACCGCGCTGGAACCTGCGCTGCAAAACGTGGCAATCGGCGTGACCGATATTCCGGCGCTGCTGAGCTTTGCCCAGAATGAGAAGATCGATCTGACCATCGTTGGCCCAGAAGCGCCTCTGGTAATTGGCGTGGTCGATGCGTTTCGCGCCGCCGGTCTGAAAATCTTCGGCCCAACCGAAGGTGCAGCGCAGTTGGAAGGCTCCAAAGCCTTCACCAAAGATTTCCTTGCCCGTCATAACATTCCAACGGCGGAGTATCAGAACTTCACCGAGATTGAGCCTGCGCTGGCCTATCTGCGTGAGAAAGGCGCGCCGATCGTTATCAAGGCCGACGGCCTGGCCGCCGGTAAAGGCGTTATCGTCGCGATGACGCTGGAGGAAGCCGAAGCCGCCGTTCATGACATGCTGGCAGGTAACGCTTTTGGCGATGCGGGCCACCGTATCGTTATCGAAGAGTTCCTCGACGGTGAAGAAGCGAGCTTTATCGTGATGGTTGACGGCGAGCACGTGCTGCCAATGGCCACCAGCCAGGACCACAAACGCGTGGGCAACGGCGATACCGGTCCGAATACCGGCGGTATGGGCGCTTACTCACCTGCACCGGTGGTGACTGATGACGTTCATCAGCGCACCATGGAACGCATCATCTGGCCAACCGTAAAAGGCATGGCGGCGGAAGGGAACACTTACACCGGTTTCCTGTACGCGGGTCTGATGATCGACAAACAGGGCAACCCGAAGGTTATCGAGTTCAACTGCCGCTTCGGCGATCCGGAAACCCAGCCGATTATGCTGCGTATGAAATCGGATCTGGTGGAGCTGTGCCTTGCCGCCTGTGACGGCAAGCTGGATGAGAAAACCTCTGAGTGGGACGAACGCGCCTCTTTGGGCGTAGTGATTGCCGCAGGGGGTTATCCGGGCAACTACAATACTGGCGATGAGATCCACGGCCTGCCGCTGGAAGAAGTCGCTGACGGTAAAGTGTTCCACGCGGGCACCAAACTGTCTGCTGACGATCGCGTGCTGACCAACGGCGGTCGCGTCCTGTGCGCCACCGCGCTGGGCAACACCGTTGCCGAGGCGCAGCAGCGTGCCTACGCCCTGATGACCGACATCCGTTGGGACGGCAGCTTCAGCCGTAACGACATCGGCTGGCGCGCCATCGAACGTGAGCAAAACTAACGGCTGAGCTTAGCCAGCAGCGTTTTGCGCGTAATACCTAACTGACGGGCGGCTTCGGTTTTATTGCCGCCCGTTTTTTCCAGCGCCGCCAGAATCACTTCTTTTTCGACATCCACCAGCGGTTGGATCTCGCCACTGTATTCCGTTTTTATCGGTGTCGCGGCAATCGCCATCGGCAGCTCGCGTTCGGAAATATATTCCCCCGTTAGCAGCACCACCGAACGCTCAATCGCATTTTCCAGCTCACGGATATTACCCGGCCAGTCATAGTGGATCAGCAGATCCATCGCCTGCGGAGTAAAGCCTTTCACCGCTTTTCGATTACGTGTGGCAAAACGCTGGAGAAAATGTTCGGCCAGCAGAGGAATATCTTCCCGACGCTGGCACAGCGCTGGCATTTCAACAGTAATGACGTTCAGGCGATAGTAGAGATCCTGACGAAAGTGCCCGGCGTTAACTTCCTCCGCCAGATCGCGATGTGTGGCGGCGATCAGCCGGACATCAACCGCAATAGTCTGGTTGCTGCCAACCCGTTGCACTTCCCGCTCCTGGATAGCCCGCAGCAGACGCACCTGCATTAGCGGTGAGATATCGCCAATTTCATCAAGAAATAACGTGCCGCCTTCGGCTTCCACAAAGCGCCCTTCCCGCCGCTTATCCGCGCCAGTAAACGCGCCTTTCTCATGTCCAAAAAGTTCGGACTCCAGCAGCGACTCATTAAGCGACGCACAGTTCAGCGTCACCAGCGGTTTATCACAGCGGGCACTGCTGGCATGCAGCGCCCGGGCCACCAGCTCTTTCCCCGTACCGGAGTCTCCGTGAATGAGCACCGTTGCATCCGAGGGCGCAACCATCGCGATTTCATTGATCAACTGCCGCATCGCCGGACTGCTGCCAATCATGCCAAACTGCGCAGCCGACCCTGACGGCAGTTCAGCGCCCGTTTCCCGCGTATGCGCCAGCGCCTTTTCCAGCGTCTCCTGCAGGCAATCAAAATCCAGCGGCTTGATTAAGTAGTCCAGCGCCCCGGTTTTCAGCGCCTCAACGGCGGTCTCCACGCTGGAGAACGCCGTCATGATCAATACCGGAATCGCCGAATTCAGCGCTTTAATCTCTTTCAGCGTTGCGATGCCGTCCATCTCCGCCATACGCACATCGCACAGCACTAAATCAAATACGCGTTCACGCACCTGTTCCAGTGCCGCTTGCCCGCTATAGGCCAGCGCGACCTCATAACCCCAGCCGCGCAGCAGCGCCTGTAAAATGGTACAGTGGCTGATATCGTCATCTACCACCAGAATATTGATTTTTCCGCGCGTCATCCTTGTTAATCCTGTTGTTTCGCGTTGGTCGGCAGCCAGAGGGTAAAGGTTGCGCCTTTGCCCTCAACACTTGCCACATGAATGGTACCACCGTGCTGTTCAATTATGTTCTGCACTACCGCCAGCCCAAGGCCGGTTCCATCCGCTTTAGTCGTGAAGTAAGGCGTAAAAATGGCCTCCAGCTGTTCCGCTGCAATCCCTTTCCCGCTATCAATAACCACGATTTTAACGCGATCGCCGCTGCTTTCACTCGCTTCAACCGTAATCGTGCCCTGACGACCAATCGCATGAATGGCGTTCAGATACAGATTCAACAGCACCTGAGTCAGTCGGTCGGGATCGGCCTGAATAGCGGGCAGCGTGGAACTGGCCGAAAAACGTAGCTGGATTTCCCGGCTTGCCGCATCCTGACTCACCAGGTTTAATGAGTGGGTGATGACCTCATTGAGATCCACCTGTTGCAGCGTCAGATGCGCAGGTTTCACCAGCTCCAGCAGCTCGCTCACCACCCGATTTAAACGGTCCGCCTCTTTCGCCATCACCTGCGCCAGCTCATGCGACTCACCACCAGGCGGAGTTCGTTCAGCAAAATACTTCGCTAAACCCTTGATCGATGAAAGCGGGTTTCGAATCTCATGCGCGACCCCGGCCGCCAGATGTCCGAGCGCCATCAGTTTTTCTTTACGCTTCATCGCATCCTGCAGTTCTTTGTACGAGCGCTGATAGCGTTGATACCAGAAGAACGTCAGCACAGTGGCCAGCAGCACGGCCGCCAGCGCAGACAGGACGATCAGGGTGTTACGCCACTCTCTTGCCTGAGTCGCAGCCAGATCGCTGGCATCAAAAGCGATAAATATGGTTTGTGCGGGGGGGATAAGCTGTCCGTCATTGCTGGCACAGCGCGCCATGCCATGACGTCCTGGACCATACATCGGCTGAAACTGACGATAAATTTCCAGGACCGGTGTTTTTTCACCGTCCCCCGTAGGCATGTCAATATTCCGCCAGCTTTCTTGTTCCCCGGGGCTTAGTTGCCGCAGGACATCCGGTGAATAGAGCGTTTTACCGACCATCGCGGAATTGCTGTGAGTAATAATGACGCCATGATCGTCAACGACGGCAAACCATAGCACGCCTGGTTGTACGGCCATTTCCTCCAGCAGCGTCTGCTGTTGAGCATGATGCATGCGCATCCCCATACCTACGCGCGTACCAGACTCCAGAGCGCGGATGAGCACGCTGCCTTTTTCCAGTAGCGTTTGCCGCGCGGCGCCGCTTTCCCGCCCATAGTCCCGAATGGTCATAATCGAAAACCAACCGACCAAAATCAGGATTGCCGCCAGCAAGAGTCGGCTCAACCACTTGGCCGCCGTGTCCTTATAAAGACGCATACGCTCTCCCTTTATCCCACCTGTTCCTTTCATCGTTGCAGGTATACAGCAGAAATCATGCCATTTTTTCTCCGTGATAACCCTGCCCTCAGACACAAACCGCTGAAAGTAGCGGGTAAAAATGACCCGCCGGCGCGTTCTGGCGAGTCATTTTTACTCGTCGCCCTGTAAAGGCCACGACTACAACGCCCGCGGGACCGGGATTGCCGCTTTGGCACGGAAGATGCAATAGGAAATGTAATCTAACCAACAGGAGAACGACCCATGAAACGGAACAACAAACTGGCGCTGATTGCACTCTCTCTTATCGCGTTGGGCTCTACCCCGGCGCTGGCGCAGAATCACTGGGGATATGGTGATGGAATGCAGCAACGAGGCGGTACGCCAATGACCACTGAGCAGCAGGCTACCGCGCAGAAAATCTATGATGATTACTACTCGCAGACCAACGCCTTGCGCCAACAGCTGACCTCTAAACGTTATGAGTACAACGCGTTGCTAACAGCCAGCTCGCCAGACACAGCAAAAATTAATGCCGTGGCAAAAGAGATGGAGGCGTTGAATCAGTCACTGGATGAGCAGCGCGTTAAACGCGATGTCGCAATGGCCCAGGCAGGCGTACCTCGCGGAGCGGGAATGGGCTACGGCGGGTGCGGCGGTGGCGGTAACCATCGCGGTGGCCATATGGGAATGGGCCACTGGTAAACGGTTTTTGCCGGATGGCGGCCTCACCTTATCTGGCCCGATGTCCTGGCATCAGGTTTTCAGAAGGTTTTGGCAGTAGGCTGCCAGTGACAAAAATCTTCATTAGCAACCAGCAGTAGCTGCGACCCTTCGGGCGCTTCCAGCCATGCCACACTCACTTCTACAGATGAATGGCTCTGGCGGCGCTCAATGTGGTTTATCGCCCACGATTCCAGATCGGGCTTCAGTGTTTCACCTTCACAGGTCGTGACTGTGTTATTCGCATGCCAGCGTCCCTGACGCAATATCACCCGTCCCTGACGCAACGCATCGCTGGTCTGGCGGATTTGATCGGCACGATAGCGGTAAAGCGCAATTTGATCGCTGGAAAGCTGCTGCTTTTGCCCATCGACTTCACGCTGCATGAAACTCAGTTCGCCCCGGTCATCGAAGCGTATACGGACATGTTCCGGTGGTTGACTGTAAGTGTTGAGTTCTATCAGCGAGAGCGAATCACCCTGCCAGCGGTATTCACTGGTGGTGGTATCGCCTTTACGCCACGGACTAAATACCGAGAGCAAGTGAACATCGTCGCTGGAATCTTTACGCCAAATGCGTACCGCCCCCTGATCGCCAACATAGCCGCTGGCCGTGAATGGAGGAAGCTCAGAGTGGCGACTACAGGCAGACAGTAACAGCACACCTGAAAGCCAAAGCGAATGACGCCAGATAGACAAAAGGGGCGAAACCGCCCCTTCGATAAAACTGTTCACTGCCACGCGAATTACTTAACCGCGTCTTTCAGTGCTTTACCAGAAACAAATGCCGGTACGTTAGCTGCGGCAATTTTGATTTCTTTACCGGTCTGCGGGTTGCGGCCAGTGCGCTCAGCACGGTGGTTCACTTTGAAGGTACCGAAACCAACCAGTTGTACAGCATCGCCTTCTTTCAGAGACTCAGTAATAGCAGCCAGAGTGGATTCCAGAGCAGCTTTAGCCTGTGTTTTAGACAGTTCTGCTTTGTCTGCAATTACATCAATCAGTTGAGTCTTGTTCATAAGTTATCCTTACAATGTGTTTATCGCTTGCTAAGCATCGAGTGCGACGGAAATGCCAGAAAAGCACTCTCCTGCATACACGCACCGATAGCCACTTTTTTTCGCCCCCCAAATGTAGACCAGACCGGGGGCGGATGGGAAGCCTTCAGGCACGACAAATCAGGCGTTAAATCACGTTTTATGGTGTCATTGCTGAAAATTTATACCAATATTGCTCTCGCCAGCCTCGCGCAGGTCTGCACGAAGCCCTTTTATCAGCTCAATATCGCGTTCTTCACAGTCGGCTAAAAGTCGGAAAATTTCCCACTGAATATCCCATTCTTGCTCAACGGCCGGGTTCTCTTTGAGCTCTTCATCGGTCATTTCACGACCAGCCTGGGTCATTTCCAGCATCGCAACCGTCGTAATCGAAGCCTTACTAACCTCAATTGCATGTTCCAGCGTTTCACCGCTAAGACGCGAATGCATCAGTTCGCTTAATGCCACACAGGCATCAATCGCCGGATAAACGCCGTACAAATCGTAATCGTCTGCTGAAGGAATAGCCTCTTCAAATTTTTCCAACTGGCTATCGAAATTGATTTTCGCGTCTTTAACCGTCAACGCTTCCCAAATCAAATCCAGAATTCGGCGGTAAATTTGTCCATCGCCAAATTCGGTTTGCTTACAGAACATGGCGTAGTTGGGGTACATGCGTTCGCACAGACAGGCCATAA
This sequence comes from Citrobacter sp. RHBSTW-00599, assembly GCF_013784065.1. Lineage (NCBI taxonomy): Bacteria > Pseudomonadati > Pseudomonadota > Gammaproteobacteria > Enterobacterales > Enterobacteriaceae > Citrobacter > Citrobacter sp. RHBSTW-00599. The sequence continues at coordinate 4,799,061 of NZ_CP056717.1, forward strand.
ACGTGACGTGCTGCCAGCTTTCCAGCTTCTCCAGACGCAGGTGAATCGGATTTTGTAACATGATGAGTTCTCAAATACGGAAATTAGCGGCAGTTTACCCGATATGGGGCGTTTTTGCTGCAAGCCGCGTAAAAGCAGGGCGTTCGGATGCCACCGCATCTGCCCAGCGTGTTGGTTCGGGCAGACGATAGCCGTTCATACAGCGTTGTACCCACGCTAACGCGCTGTCCTGGTTCACGCGATGACCCGTAGAGATAAACAGCGGGTTACAGCGTGCTTTGCTGCGCCAAACCCATGCCAGCTGTTCGCCTTTATCCAACAACGGCGCTAACGCTCCAGGTTCGGCGGCGAGCGGCTCAAACTTGCCGCACAACCGTTTTTTCGCCACGCCAATCGTCGGGACATCCACCAGCAGGCCAAAATGGCTGGCCACGCCCAGACGGCGAGGGTGAGAGATCCCGTGACCGTCAACGAACAGCAGATCAGGCTTGTGCGAAAGCTGCTGCCAGGCGGCCATCAGCGCGGGTGTTTCGCGAAAGGAGAGAAAGCCAGGAATGTAGGGCATGGTGGTGGCGATTCGCGCCACCGTGTATTCAACCAGTTCCAGCGAGGGGTACTTCAGTAAGACCATCGCGGCTCGCGTCACTTCGCCCCCCTGCTCGAACCCAACGTCCGCCCCGCCGATCAGATCCGGTGGATCGTTCCTCAGGCGATCCTCGCGGATCACTGAAGAGGCCAGTTCAAGCTGCTGCGCGCGTAATGACGCAAGATCCATAATGACTCCTTAGCGGTGGTACTGTTCAGACAACCGATGTACCGCCTCCACAAAGACACCCGCATGCTCTGGCGGGACATCCTGATGAATGCCGTGGCCCAGGTTAAAGACATGGCCTTCACCCTGACCAAAACCGGCCAGAATCGTCGCCACCTCTTCTTCGATGCGGGCTGGCGGCGCATACAGCATGGACGGATCCATATTGCCCTGCAGTGCCACTTTATGACCTACACGACGACGCGCATCGGCAATGTCAGTGGTCCAGTCCAGACCTAACGCATCACAGCCGGTTTCCGCCATCGCTTCCAGCCACTGACCACCGCCTTTAGTGAACAGCGTCACCGGTACGCGACGACCTTCGTTCTCGCGCATCAGGCCGTCGACGATTTTGTGCATGTAATACAGGGAGAACTGCTGATAGTCGCGACCGGTCAGCACACCGCCCCAGGTGTCGAAAATCATTACCGACTGCGCGCCCGCTTTGATCTGCGCGTTCAGGTACAGAGTGACGCTCTTCGCCAGCTTATCAAGCAGCAGATGCAGCGCCTTTGGATCGGCGTACATCATCTTTTTAATCACGGTGAAGGCCTTACTACTGCCGCCTTCGACCATATAGGTCGCCAGTGTCCACGGGCTACCGGAGAAGCCGATCAGCGGCACTTCGCCTTTCAGTTCACGGCGGATAGTGCGCACCGCATTCATCACATACCCCAGCTCATCTTCCGGGTCCGGGATCGGCAGTTTGTCGACGTCAGCCTTGCTGGCGATCGGTGAGGTAAAGCGTGGGCCCTCTCCGGCTTCAAAATACAGCCCAAGTCCCATCGCATCGGGAATCGTCAGGATATCCGAAAAGAGGATCGCCGCATCAAGCTTATAGCGACGCAGCGGCTGCAGCGTAACTTCGCAGGCCAGCTCGGCATTTTTGCACAGCGCCATAAAATCGCCCGCTTCGGCACGCGTGGCTTTATATTCCGGTAGATAGCGGCCCGCCTGGCGCATCATCCATACCGGAGTGACATCAACGGGCTGGCGCAGCAGCGCACGCAGATAACGATCGTTCTTCAGTTCGGTCATTTTTCCATTCCTTGAGCTATTTCACGCCAGTGTAACATGTGTGTCACTCATACTCTGCCCGACAGAGGGCGACAGTATCTTCAATCAATCGACGCGCGACGGTGCCCGGCGGGGGCAGGAGCGGTAAATCGTCGTAGCGATACCAGTTCGCTTCCAGCAGTTCTTTCGGGTCAATAACAATTTCGCCGCTATCATACTCCGCCATAAATGCGGTCATCAAAGACTGTGGGAACGGCCACGGCTGAGAAGTGACGTAGCGCAGGTTTTTTACCTTAATGCCGCTCTCTTCCATGACTTCGCGCGCCACCGCCTGCTCGAGGGTCTCGCCCACTTCGACAAAACCCGCCAGCACGGTATGCACGCCGTTACGATGGCGAACATGTTGGGCAAGCAGGATAGCGTCGTCACGGCGAATAGCAACGATAATGCAGGGGGCAATTTGCGGGTAGTAGCGTTCTCGACAGTGGCTACACAGCATCGCCCATTCCGTTTTACTCGGGTGCATGGGATGACCGCAGTAACCGCAGAATTTATGTGAGCGGTAGAACTCGGCCAGTTGTACGCCGCGTCCGGCCAGTTGAAACAGGCCAACATCCTGGTCAATGACCTGGCGCACAGACCCCATATCGTGCCGACGCTGCTGCTGCACCAGCCAGACCGTCTCCCCTTCCCATTCGCCTATAGGAAGTGCGCGCTGCCCGGTTAGATCAAAACTTGCTGCGTCGCCGTAAGGCAGTTCGCCATGAGGCAACCATAACTTTTGCTCATGACTGACAATCCACCAGCCGCTATCTAATTTTTCAATTATACGATCCATATCTCTTGCGCAACCTTTGCTTCACAGGCATGTTGTTTACATTATTTTTACATTTACGGGTGAGCCGTTCCTAAACACCATCTTGCGGAGTCAATCATGCTAAACCAGCTGGAAAGCCTGACGGAGCACGTCGGAGGAAGTAACAAACTGGTTGATCGCTGGCTACATGTACGTAAGCACCTGCTCGTGGCTTACTACAATCTGGTTGGCATTAAGCCTGGCAAAGAATCGTACATGCGGCTCAATGAAAAGGCGCTGGATGATTTTTGCCAGAGCCTGGTCGATTACCTTTCCACCGGACACTTCAGTATTTATGAACGTATTCTCCATAAATTGGAAGGGAACGGGCAGCTTTTAAAAGCCACAAAAATTTGGCCGCTCCTGGAAGCCAATACGCAACTGATCATGGACTACTATGATTCCAGTCTGGAGACCGCCATTGATCACGATAACTTCCTTGAATTTCAACAGGCCTTATCGGATATCGGCGAGGCGCTGGAAGCCCGGTTCGTGCTGGAAGATAAGCTGATCATGCTGGTTTTTGATGCGATGCACGAGAGTGGCATGATCAAACGTCCTGCTTGAGATTTGCGACATTAACGCGTAATTTACATTCATTACCTCTTTTTGAGGTTACTTCTTGTCGGAGTGCTTATTTTCCACAGCAGCATGAGTGGAAAAGGCTGAGACCGTTAATTCGGGATCCGCGGAACCTGATCAGGTTAAAACCTGCGAAGGGAACAAGAGTCAATCTACAACCGTATCGCCCTTTGGCGTTCGTCTCTCTTGCTTCATCCGTCGTCTGACAAGCCATATCCTTACTTTTATTTGGAATGAGCTATGTCTGCCACTACTAAACCATCACGCCGCGAACAGCGCGCCCAAGCCCAACACTTTATCGACACGCTGGAAGGTACCGCCTTTCCTAACTCAAAACGTATCTACATCACCGGTTCGCAGGCGGATATTCGCATCCCGATGCGCGAAATCCAGCTAAGTCCTACGCTGATTGGTGGTACGAAAGACAACCCGCAGTTTGAAGAGAACGAAGCCGTGCCGGTGTACGACACCTCCGGGCCGTACGGCGATCCTGATGTGGCGATTAACGTTCAGCAGGGTCTGGCGAAACTGCGCCAGCCGTGGATTGCGGCGCGTAATGATAGCGAAGAATTAGACGACCGTAGCTCCGCTTATACCAAAGAACGTCTGGCCGACGATGGCCTGGACGAGCTGCGTTTCAGCGGCCTGCTGACGCCAAAACGCGCCAAAGCCGGCAAGCGCGTTACCCAGTTGCACTATGCCCGTCAGGGGATGGTTACCCCGGAGATGGAATTTATCGCCATCCGTGAAAACATGGGCCGCGAGCGCATTCGTAGTGAAGTGCTGCGCCATCAGCATCCAGGGATGAACTTTGGCGCTCGCCTGCCGGAAAACATCACCCCGGAATTCGTGCGTGATGAAGTCGCTGCGGGCCGCGCGATTATTCCTGCCAACATCAACCACCCGGAATCCGAGCCGATGATCATCGGCCGCAACTTCCTGGTGAAGGTGAACGCCAACATCGGTAACTCGGCGGTGACCTCCTCCATTGAAGAAGAGGTGGAGAAGCTGGTGTGGTCGACCCGCTGGGGCGCAGATACGGTGATGGACCTCTCTACCGGCCGCTATATTCACGAAACCCGCGAGTGGATCCTGCGTAACAGCCCGGTGCCGATCGGTACCGTACCGATCTACCAGGCGCTGGAGAAGGTTAACGGGATCGCCGAAGATCTCACCTGGGAAGCCTTCCGCGACACGCTGCTCGAACAAGCCGAACAGGGCGTCGACTACTTCACCATTCACGCGGGCGTACTGCTGCGCTACGTGCCGATGACCGCCAAACGCCTGACAGGTATTGTCTCGCGCGGCGGTTCGATCATGGCGAAATGGTGTCTCTCTCATCACAAAGAGAACTTCCTGTTTGAACATTTCCGCGAGATTTGCGAAATCTGTGCCGCCTATGACGTTTCGCTCTCTCTCGGCGACGGCCTGCGTCCAGGCTCGATTCAGGATGCCAACGACGAGGCGCAGTTCTCCGAGCTGCATACGCTGGGCGAACTGACCAAAATCGCCTGGGAATACGACGTGCAGGTGATGATTGAAGGCCCGGGTCATGTGCCGATGCATATGATCCAGCGCAATATGACCGAAGAGCTGGAGCACTGCCATGAAGCGCCGTTCTACACCTTAGGGCCGTTGACGACAGATATCGCGCCGGGCTATGACCACTTCACCTCCGGCATTGGTGCGGCGATGATCGGTTGGTTTGGCTGTGCGATGCTGTGCTACGTCACGCCAAAAGAGCACCTTGGCCTGCCGAACAAAGAAGACGTGAAGCAAGGGCTGATTACCTACAAGATTGCCGCCCACGCCGCTGATTTAGCCAAAGGCCATCCGGGTGCGCAGATCCGCGATAACGCCATGTCGAAAGCGCGCTTCGAATTCCGCTGGGAAGACCAGTTTAACCTCGCACTCGACCCATTCACCGCCCGCGCCTATCACGATGAAACCCTGCCCCAGGAGTCCGGCAAGGTTGCCCACTTCTGCTCCATGTGCGGGCCGAAGTTCTGCTCGATGAAAATCAGCCAGGAGGTCCGCGACTACGCCGCCGCACAAACCATTGAAATCGGAATGGCGGATATGTCGGAGAACTTCCGCGCCAAAGGCGGCGAAATCTACCTCAAAAAAGAGGAGGCGTGATGTACCAGCCTGATTTCCCGACCGTGCCGTTCCGCCTCGGGCTTTACCCGGTGGTAGACAGCGTTGAATGGATTGAACGCTTGCTGCAGGCAGGTGTGCGCACGATCCAACTGCGCATTAAAGATAAACGTGATGAAGAGGTCGAAGCCGACGTCATTGCCGCCATAGAGTTGGGGCGTCGCTATGACGCTCGCCTGTTTATCAACGATTACTGGAGTCTGGCAATTAAGCACAACGCGTACGGCGTGCATTTGGGCCAGGAAGACCTCGAAACCACCGACCTGAAGGCGATTCAGGCGGCGGGGCTACGCCTGGGTGTTTCCACTCACGATGATATGGAGATAGACGTAGCGCTGGCTGCTAAGCCTTCTTATATCGCGCTGGGTCATGTCTTCCCGACGCAAACCAAGCAGATGCCGTCGGCCCCGCAGGGTCTCACGCAGCTGGCAAGCCATAGTAAACGACTGGCGGATTACCCCACTGTCGCTATCGGCGGCATCAGCCTTGAGCGCGCCCCAGCGGTGCTGGCGACCGGCGTTGGCAGTATTGCCGTGGTCAGCGCCATAACCCACGCCGCAGACTGGCAGGCAGCCACGGCGCAGCTACTGGACATTGCGGGAGCCGGCGATGAATGACCGCGATTTTATGCGCTACAGCCGCCAGATCCTGCTCGCCGACATTGCCATTGAGGGCCAACAAAAGCTGCTCGATAGCCATGTGCTGATCGTCGGTTTAGGTGGGCTCGGCTCGCCTGCGGCACTGTATCTGGCGGGAGCGGGCGTCGGCACGCTGACGTTGGCGGACGATGATGACGTTCATCTGAGCAACCTGCAACGGCAAATATTGTTCACCACCGATGATATCGCCCGCCCGAAAGCACAGGCGGCAAAGCGACATCTGGCATGCCTTAATCCGGACAGCGAGCTGGTCGTCCTTGAGCAGCGGCTGACCGGTGAGGCGCTCCGGCATGCGGTAGCGCGTGCCGACGTGGTGCTCGACTGTACCGACAACATGGCGACGCGCCAGGAAATTAACGCCGCCTGCGTGATGCTCAACACTCCGCTCATCACCGCCAGCGCTGTGGGCTTTGGCGGCCAGCTAATGGTACTGACGCCACCGTGGGAACAAGGCTGTTACCGTTGCCTGTGGCCGGATGATGTAGAGCCGGAACGCAACTGCCGCACCGCCGGCATCGTCGGCCCGGTTGTGGGCGTGATGGGCACCTTGCAGGCGCTGGAGGCGATTAAATTACTCAGCGGCATTGAAACTCCCAATGGAGAGCTACGCCTGTTCGACGGTAAAACCAGCCAGTGGCGCAGCCTCGCGCTGCGTCGTGCCAGCGGCTGCCCGGTCTGCGGAGGACAACATGCAGATTCAGTTCAATGATGAGCCGATGCAGTGCGCCGAGGGACAAACCGTCAGCGGGCTGCTCACTGCGCTAAATCAACTTAAACCGGGAGCGGCGCTGGCGCTCAATCAGCAGATCCTGCCGCGCGAGCAGTGGGAGCAGCAAATCGTGCAGGAAGGCGACCAGATCCTGCTTTTTCAGGTTATTGCAGGGGGTTGATATGTTACGTATTGCCGACAAAACGTTTGATTCACATCTGTTCACCGGCACCGGAAAATTTGCTTCGTCGCAGCTGATGGTCGAGGCGATTCGCGCCTCCGGCAGCCAGTTGGTGACGCTGGCGATGAAGCGCGTGGATTTGCGCCAGCACAACGATGCCATTCTGGCCCCACTTATCGACGCGGGGGTGACGCTACTGCCTAACACCTCTGGGGCGAAAACCGCGGAAGAGGCTATTTTCGCCGCCCAGCTGGCACGTGAAGCGCTGGGCACAAACTGGCTAAAATTAGAAATCCACCCGGACGCCCGCTGGCTATTGCCGGATCCGATTGAAACGTTAAAAGCCGCGGAAGCATTGGTGAAACTGGGCTTTGTGGTGCTGCCCTACTGCGGCGCGGATCCGGTGCTGTGTAAGCGGCTGGAAGAGGTCGGCTGCGCGGCGGTAATGCCGCTCGGCGCGCCCATCGGTTCTAATCAGGGACTGGAAACGAAAGCGATGCTGGAGATTATTATCCAACAGGCAACCGTACCGGTGGTGGTTGATGCGGGTATTGGCGTCCCCAGCCACGCCACACAGGCGCTGGAAATGGGTGCCGACGCAGTGCTGGTCAACACGGCAATCGCCGTGGCCGACTGCCCGGTCACGATGGCTACCGCCTTCCGTCTGGCGGTTGAAGCGGGCCTTCTGGCGCGCCAGGCGGTACCAGGAAGCAAAAGTTCGCAGGCAAGCGCCACCAGCCCGTTAACCGGATTCCTGGAGGCCTTCGTATGAAAACGTTCAGCGACCGCTGGCGCCAGCTTGACTGGGATGACATCCGCCTGCGTATCAACGGTAAAACCGCCGCTGACGTGGAGCACGCCCTCAACGCTTCACAGCTTAGTCGCGACGATCTGATGGCGTTGCTCTCCCCTGCCGCCGCCGACTTTCTGGAGCCGTTGGCACAGCGAGCGCAGCGCCTGACCCGGCAGCGCTTCGGCAACACGGTCAGCTTTTATGTGCCGCTGTATCTCTCGAATCTTTGCGCCAACGACTGCACCTACTGCGGCTTTTCCATGAGCAACCGTATCAAACGCAAAACGCTGGACGAAGATGAGATAAAACGAGAGTGTACCGCTATCCGTGAGCTGGGTTTTGAGCATCTGTTGTTGGTCACCGGTGAACATCAGACAAAAGTCGGAATGGATTACTTTCGTCGCCATTTGCCCACCATTCGCCGCCAGTTTGCCTCGTTGCAGATGGAAGTTCAGCCGCTGTCAGAGGCTGAATATGCGGAGCTGAAGATGCTGGGACTGGATGGCGTGATGGTGTATCAGGAGAGCTATCATGAGGCGATTTACGCTCGCCACCATCTGAAGGGGAAAAAGCAGGATTTCTTCTGGCGACTGGAAACGCCGGACAGGCTGGGCCGCGCAGGGATCGACAAAATCGGTCTTGGCGCGTTGATTGGTTTGTCCGACAGCTGGCGGGTCGATTGCTATATGGTAGCTGAACATCTGCTGTGGATGCAGCAGCATTACTGGCAGAGCCGCTACTCCATCTCCTTCCCTCGCCTGCGCCCATGCACCGGTGGCGTTGAACCCGCATCGATCATGGACGAGCGACAGTTGGTCCAAACCATTTGCGCGTTTCGTTTACTGGCGCCAGAAATTGAGCTGTCGCTCTCCACCCGCGAATCGCCATGGTTCCGTGATCATGTGATCCCGCTGGCGATCAACAACGTCAGCGCCTTCTCAAAAACACAGCCCGGCGGTTATGCCGATAACCATCCTGAACTGGAACAGTTCTCCCCACACGACGCCCGTCGCCCAGAAGCCGTTGCTGAAGCACTAATGGCGCAGGGGTTACAGCCCGTGTGGAAGGACTGGGACAGCTATCTGGGACGCGCTTCGCAGATACCGTAAGTCCGGAGCAATCGCATAAAACGAAAAAACCCGCTTTCGCGGGTTTTTTCTTCACTGTCACTTAACTGCTCAGGCTCTGGCCTTCATCGCTATCGTAAGCATTAGTGAAATTATCGGCGATTACAGCGCGACAACGTTAACAGCAGACGGGCCTTTAGCGCCATTCTCCACAGAGAACTCCACTTTTTGACCTTCGTCTAATGTTTTAAAATCGTTACTCTGGATAGCAGAGAAATGCACAAACACGTCCTTGCTACCGTCCTGAGGAGTGATAAAGCCGAAGCCTTTCTCAGAGTTAAACCATTTTACTAAACCAGTCATTTTGTTAGACATAGATACTTCCTTTCATATTTTTGAGCCGCTTAAGCAGCGAAGATGGCCTGTTTTGCAGAAATTAACTTATGGGGCACTTAGGGAGGAGGCTCATGAAGAAGAGTATCTGAGGATAACGCTTGAACTGAGAACTGCTTTACTAAAACTGCTTTCATAAGGTCTGTGTATCAAACCGATGTTGCTATAGTAGACTTACTTCTAATCAATAAGCAAGCATTAATTTATTTAATAATCGCTCAGCGCCGAAATGTTACACCATCGCGGTTGAGCATTTCAGGTAACAACTTGATCTAAAATGAACAAAAGCCCTGACCATTGCAGTCAGGGCTTTAAGTTACTACACACTTCAAATTTAACATTAATAAACTTAACGATTTAATACTGCTGATGGTACTACTTTAAAATGTACACGTTTACTACAGATAATATTGGATATTGATACTAACTAAAACCGTCCTCTATTTACCGTTAAACACATTCCACCCACTTGATAATAAAACTCAAGGCTGGTGACCTAAACAAGTACACTTCCCCTCGCGACATATACTCTTTGATGCGTTGCCTTATTTCCCTTGCGATAACCAGAAAACAGAAACCGCAAACATTTACTATTAAATCATGGCGTTACATCGTCGCGTTTTACTAACTATTTGCGATTAGATATATCAACTACGTGGCCTGAAAGCATTGTCGAGGTGAATAAATAGCGTTTTCAGCATCGACTATCCCATACAAAAATACTTCGTGGCCTTTATCGCAACCCCCAATCAAGCTCTACTAACACTTACTACGTTAACAGCAAACTACAATTTCTCCGCTGTTAAGTATTAACATACGGGTTTAAAAAACGCTGTCAATACTGTTTTTTATAACATGTCTTTATTAACAGTGATTATATATTCCTGCATATGATAAATGGGTCAACAATCGCCAACTCAGGGCCAGATCGTAGGGTTGAGCCTCTTTTTGTAACCGGTTTCAGAAAAAGTGACTTTCTTTGTGATGCTTTGCACACAATCGTTGCAAAGCAGTTGTTGCTGCGGCTGGCTCGCGATAATTATCAACCCACACATGTTGATCGAGACTGCTTATGAAAAACATCGTTTTATGCTGTGCCGCCGGAATGTCCACCAGCATGCTGGTGCAAAAGATGAAAGATGCCGCCCAGAAAAAAGGAGTCGACGTCACTATCAAAGCGGTCCCGGTGGCTGAGTTTGAAGAGAATATCGCCACTGCGGATATCGTATTGCTCGGCCCACAGGTTAAGTATGAACAGGCCAAGCTGCAGGCGCTCGCCGACCCGCTAGGAAAAAAAGTCGCCGTTATCGATATGATGGATTACGGCATGATGAAAGGCGATGCGGTACTGGACAAAGCGCTGAAACTACTGGAGTGATGGCATGGAAGAGTTAGAAACGATCATCATGGAATTATTGGTAAACGCCGGAGCTGCGCGCAGTCAAGCCCTGACGGCGTTGCAACTGGCGCGTAAAGGTGATTTCGCCGGGGCAGAACACGCGATGATAGAATCACGCGAGTATGTTAAACAAGCACATAAAATCCAGACCCAGCTGATCGGAATTGACGAAGGTACCGGCAAACTACCGGTTAATCTCATCACCGTCCATTCCCAGGACCACCTGATGAATGCCATGGTGATTCAGGATCTGGCAGGCGATATGATTGAACTGTATCGACGCTTGCCACCAGTAAACTGATCGGATGGCGTAAGCCGTAGGCCTCATAAGCCTGGCGTCATCATGCCGGATGGCAGCTGATGCCTTATCCGGCCAACATAATACATCTTAAATCCATCGACATAAAAAAACCCGCCGAAGCGGGTTTTTTATTAGTGTCAGCAACGATTAATCGTTGTCAGAACCGCCCAGGCCTGCGTTCAGCAGTTCTGCCAGGCTGGCAGACGCATCTTCAGCAGTCACCTGCGGAGCAGCTGGCAGTTCGCCCGCTGCGCGGCGGCGCATACGATCCTGGTGGTACGCATAACCGGTACCCGCCGGGATCAGACGACCCACGATAACGTTCTCTTTCAGACCGCGCAGTTCATCACGTTTACCTGCAACAGCGGCTTCGGTCAGGACACGCGTGGTTTCCTGGAACGATGCTGCAGAGATGAAGGACTCGGTTGCCAGAGACGCTTTGGTGATACCCAGCAGATCGCGGGAGAATGTTGCACCCACTTTGCCGTTCGCTTCCAGATCGCGGTTAGCAATCTTGACGCGGGAGTATTCAACCTGCTCGCCTTCCAGGAAGTCGGAGCTACCAGCGCTTTCGATGGTGGCTTTACGCAGCATCTGACGAACGATAACTTCGATGTGCTTATCGTTAATCTTAACGCCCTGCAGACGGTATACGTCCTGAACTTCGTTAACGATATAACGAGTTACAGCATGCACACCACGCAGACGCAGGATGTCGTGCGGCGCTTCCGGACCGTCGGAAACAACGTCACCACGTTCTACACGTTCACCTTCGAACACGTTGAGCTGACGCCATTTCGGAATCATCTCTTCGTACGGCTCGCTACCGTCTACCGGGGTGATAACCAGACGACGTTTACCTTTGGTTTCTTTACCGAAGGAAATGATGCCGCTGATTTCAGCCAGGATTGCCGGCTCTTTCGGACGACGTGCTTCGAACAGGTCCGCAACGCGCGGCAGACCACCGGTAATATCCTTGGTACCGCCGGATTCCTGCGGAACACGCGCCAGGGTGTCACCAGAACTGATCTGTACGCCATCTTCCAGCTGAACAATCGCTTTACCCGGCAGGAAGTACTGAGCAGGCATATCGGTGCCTGGGATCAGAACGTCGTTGCCCTGAGCATCAACAATTTTCAGTGCCGGACGCAGGTCTTTACCACCCGCAGTACGTTCTGCAGAATCCAGAACCACCAGAGAAGACAGACCGGTCAGCTCGTCGGTCTGACGAGTAATGGTCTGGCCGTCGATCATGTCAGTGAAGCGGACGAAACCACTCACTTCGGTGATAACCGGCATGGTGTGCGGATCCCAGTTCGCTACGGTTTCGCCGCCAGCAACCTGTTCGCCATCACCCTTCGCCATAACGGAGCCGTAAGGCACTTTATAGCTTTCTTTGGTACGGCCGAATTCGTCGATCAGTTTCAGTTCGGTGTTACGTGAGGTGATAACCAGTTTACCGCTGGAGTTAACAACCGACTTCGCATTGCTCAGACGGATGCTACCTTTGTTTTTCACCTGGATGCTGGATTCAGCAGCCGCACGAGATGCCGCACCACCGATGTGGAACGTACGCATCGTCAGCTGTGTACCCGGTTCACCGATGGACTGTGCCGCGATAACGCCGATTGCTTCACCTTTATTGATGATGTGGCCACGCGCCAGGTCACGACCATAGCAGTGCGCACATACACCAAAGTCGGTGTCACAGGATACAACGGAACGGACTTTGACGGAGTCAACGGAGTTCTCTTCCAGCAGGTCACACCACTGTTCGTGCAGCAGCGTGTTGCGTGGAACTAGAATATCCGCCGTACCCGGCTTCAGAACGTCTTCAGCAGTCACACGACCCAGAACGCGATCGCGCAGCGGTTCTTTAACATCACCACCCTCGATAACCGGGGTCATGGTGATGCCTTCCAGCGTGCCGCAATCGTCTTCAGTAACAACCAAGTCCTGCGCGACGTCAACCAGACGACGGGTCAGATAACCGGAGTTCGCTGTTTTCAGTGCGGTATCCGCCAGACCTTTACGAGCACCGTGAGTAGAGATGAAGTACTGGAGTACGTTCAGACCTTCACGGAAGTTCGCGGTGATTGGCGTTTCGATGATGGAGCCATCTGGCTTAGCCATCAGACCACGCATACCGGCCAGCTGACGAATCTGTGCTGCAGAACCACGCGCACCGGAGTCGGCCATCATGTAGATGCTGTTGAAGGAAACCTGCTGCTCTTCTACGCCGTCACGGTTAATCACGGTTTCGGTTTGCAGGTTATCCATCATCGCTTTGGATACACGATCGTTCGCCGCAGCCCAGATATCGATAACTTTGTTATAGCGTTCGCCCGCGGTTACCAGACCAGACTGGAACTGCTCCTGGATCTCAGCAACTTCAGCTTCCGCTTCAGAGATGATCTCGTGTTTCTTCTCTGGGATGACCATGTCATCAATACCAACAGATGCACCTGAACGCGCTGCATAAGCAAAGCCGGTGTACATTGTCTGGTCAGCGAAGATAACGGTCGGTTTCAGGCCCAGAATGCGGTAACAGGTGTTCAGCATTTTGGAGATTGCTTTCTTGCCCAACGCCTGGTTGACGATGGAGAAAGGCAGACCTTTCGGTACGATCATCCACAGAATGGCGCGACCAACGGTCGTGTCTTTCAGGCTGGTGTGCGCAACGAATTCGCCGTTTTCATCTTTTTCGTATTCAGTGATACGCACTTTAACGCGCGCATGCAGAGAGGCCAGACCTGCGCGATAGATACGCTCAGCTTCTTTCGGGCCAGTCAGCACCATGCCTTCGCCTTTGGCGTTAACACAGTCACGGGTCATGTAGTACAGACCCAATACAACGTCCTGAGACGGAACGATGATAGGTTCGCCGTTCGCCGGAGACAGGATGTTGTTGGTAGACATCATCAGCGCACGCGCTTCGAGCTGGGCTTCCAGCGTCAGCGGTACGTGAACAGCCATCTGGTCACCATCGAAGTCGGCGTTATATGCCGCACAAACCAGCGGGTGCAGCTGGATAGCTTTACCTTCGATCAGTACCGGTTCAAATGCCTGGATACCCAGACGGTGCAGGGTTGGTGCACGGTTCAGCAGTACCGGGTGTTCGCGGATAACTTCGTCCAGGATATCCCAAACGACAGCTTCTTCACGCTCAACCATTTTCTTAGCGGCTTTGATGGTGGTGGCCAGGCCACGCAGTTCCAGCTTGCCGTAAATGAACGGTTTGAACAGTTCCAGTGCCATTTTCTTCGGCAGACCGCACTGATGCAGACGCAGGTATGGACCTACGGTGATTACAGAACGACCGGAGTAGTCAACACGCTTACCGAGCAGGTTCTGACGGAAACGACCCTGTTTACCTTTGATCATATCGGCCAAAGATTTCAGAGGACGTTTGTTAGAACCGGTGATCGCACGACCACGACGACCGTTATCCAGCAGGGCGTCAACCGCTTCCTGCAGCATACGTTTTTCGTTACGTACGATAATGTCCGGCGCAGCCAGATCCAGCAGACGTTTCAGACGGTTGTTACGGTTGATCACGCGACGGTACAGATCGTTCAGATCTGATGTTGCGAAACGACCACCATCCAGCGGAACCAGCGGACGCAGATCTGGCGGCAGAACCGGCAGAACGGTCAGGATCATCCACTCTGGCTTGTTGCCAGACTGTACGAATGCTTCCAGCAGTTTGATACGTTTGGTCAGCTTCTTACGCTTGGTTTCGGAGTTGGTTTCGTTCAGCTCTTCGCGCAGAGTTTCGCACTCTTGCTCCAGATCCATGCTCTTCAGCAGGGCCTGGATTGCTTCCGCACCCATCTTCGCGTCGAATTCGTCACCGAACTCTTCCAGCGCGTCCAGATACTGCTCTTCAGTCAGGATCTGTTGACGTTCCAGGTTAGTCATACCGCCTTCGATAACCACATAAGATTCGAAGTACAGTACGCGTTCGATATCGCGCAGCGGCATATCGAGCAGCAGACCGATACGGGACGGCAGAGATTTCAGGAACCAGATGTGAGCGGTCGGAGACGCCAGCTCGATGTGGCCCATACGCTCACGGCGTACTTTAGTCTGGGTCACTTCAACGCCGCACTTCTCACAGATCACTCCACGGTGTTTCAGGCGCTTGTACTTACCGCACAGGCACTCATAGTCTTTTACCGGCCCAAAGATACGGGCGCAGAAAAGGCCGTCACGTTCAGGTTTGAACGTACGGTAGTTGATGGTTTCCGGCTTCTTAACTTCACCGAAAGACCATGAACGGATCATGTCTGGCGAGGCCAGAGCAATTTTGATCGCATCAAACTCTTCGGTTTTAGTCTGCGCTTTCAGAAACTTTAATAAATCTTTCACGGATTTGCTCCCGTCGGAGTTAGCACAATCTGGCGCTGGCTGTTACGCCAGCACCAGTGACCTGTTTGATCGAGAGTTACTCGTCTTCCAGCTCGATGTTGATACCCAGCGAACGAATCTCTTTCAACAGTACGTTGAAGGATTCCGGCATGCCTGGTTCCATCTGATGGTTGCCGTCCACGATGTTTTTATACATCTTAGTACGACCGTTCACGTCATCAGACTTAACGGTGAGCATTTCCTGCAGGGTGTATGCCGCGCCGTATGCTTCAAGCGCCCACACTTCCATCTCCCCGAAGCGCTGACCACCGAACTGAGCCTTACCACCCAGCGGCTGCTGAGTAACCAGGCTGTAAGAACCGGTAGAACGCGCATGCATCTTGTCATCAACCAGGTGGTTCAGTTTCAGCATGTACATGTAGCCAACGGTAACCTGGCGCTCGAACTGCTCACCGGTACGACCGTCGAACAGTGTGATCTGACCGGAAGTCGGCAGGCCACCCAGCTGTAACAGTTCCTTGATTTCAGACTCTTTCGCACCGTCGAACACCGGCGTTGCAATCGGCATACCTTTTTTCAGGTTTTCAGCCAGACGCAGAACTTCTTCATCGCTGAAGGTATTCAGGTCAACTTTCTGACGAACATCTGAACCCAGATCGTAAGCACGCTGGATGAATTCGCGCAGTTTCGCGACTTCCTGCTGCTGTTTCAGCATGGCGTTGATCTTATCGCCGATACCTTTCGCAGCCATACCCAGGTGGGTTTCAAGGATCTGACCGATGTTCATACGCGATGGTACGCCCAGCGGGTTCAGCACGATATCTACCGGCGTACCGTTAGCATCGTGTGGCATATCTTCGATCGGGTTGATCTTAGAGATTACACCCTTGTTACCGTGACGACCTGCCATCTTATCACCAGGCTGGATCCGACGTTTAACCGCCAGATAAACCTTAACAATCTTCAGCACGCCCGGTGCCAGATCGTCGCCCTGAGTGATTTTACGGCGTTTCGCTTCGAGTTTTTTCTCGAACTCGTGTTTCAGTTCGTCGTACTGCTCAGCCAGTTGTTCCAGCTGATTTTGTTTCTCTTCGTCGGTCAGGCCGAGTTCTAACCAGCGATCGCGCGGCAGTTTGTCGAGTTTTTCAGCTTCAACACCACCGGAAACCAGCACAGCGTAGATACGGCTGAACAGGCCAGCTTCGAGGATCTGCAGTTCTTCAGACAGGTCTTTTTTCGCCTGCTTCAGCTGCATCTCTTCGATTTCCAGCGCACGTTTGTCTTTTTCTACGCCATCGCGAGTAAAGACCTGAACGTCGATAATCGTACCGGAAACACCGTTTGGCACGCGCAGAGAAGAGTCTTTAACGTCAGACGCTTTCTCACCGAAGATCGCACGCAGCAGCTTCTCTTCTGGCGTCAGCTGGGTTTCACCTTTCGGCGTTACCTTACCAACCAGAATGTCGCCACCGGTTACTTCCGCGCCGATATAAACGATACCGGATTCATCCAGTTTGGAGAGCGCAGCTTCACCCACGTTCGGGATGTCAGCGGTGATCTCTTCCGGCCCCAGCTTGGTGTCACGGGACACACATGCCAGTTCCTGAATGTGGATGGTGGTGAAACGGTCTTCCTGGACAACACGCTCAGATACGAGGATGGAGTCTTCGAAGTTGTAACCATTCCATGGCATGAATGCCACGCGCATGTTCTGACCGAGCGCCAGTTCACCGAGGTCGGTGGACGGACCGTCTGCCAGCACATCACCACGTTCAACCGGCTCGCCCAGAGATACGCAAGGCATCTGGTTGATACAGGTGTTCTGGTTAGAACGGGTGTATTTGGTCAGGTTATAAATGTCGATACCTGCTTCGCCCGGGTACATCTCGTCTTCGTTAACTTTGATAACGATACGGGAAGCATCCACGTACTGGACAGTACCGCCACGTTTAGCAACCGCGGTAACACCGGAGTCGACGGCAACAGCACGTTCCATACCGGTACCAACCAGCGGCTTATCAGCGCGCAGAGTCGGAACCGCCTGACGTTGCATGTTCGCACCCATCAATGCACGGTTGGCGTCATCGTGTTCCAGGAACGGGATCAGGGACGCACCGACGGATACCACCTGCTGGGTGGATACGTCCATGTAGTCAACCTGGTCACGGCTGAACAAGCTGGATTCGCCTTTGCTACGGCAGGTAACCAGATCTTCTACAAAGTGGCCTTCGTCATCCAGGTTGGAGTTCGCCTGAGCGATAACGTAGTTGCCTTCTTCGATAGCAGACAGGTAATGAATTTCGTCAGTTACAACACCGTCGGTCACTTTACGGTACGGAGTCTCGAGGAAGCCGTATTCGTTAGTCTGTGCGTACACAGACAAGGAGTTGATCAGACCGATGTTCGGACCTTCAGGCGTTTCGATTGGACATACGCGACCGTAGTGAGTCGGGTGTACGTCTCGAACTTCGAAGCCTGCGCGTTCACGGGTCAAACCGCCTGGGCCGAGTGCAGAGATACGACGTTTGTGCGTAATCTCAGACAGCGGGTTGTTCTGGTCCATAAACTGAGACAGCTGGCTGGAACCAAAGAACTCTTTCACTGCTGCAGAAATTGGCTTAGCGTTGATCATATCCTGAGGCATCAGGGTATCCAGATCGCCTAGAGACAGACGCTCTTTCACCGCACGCTCAACACGTACCAGGCCAACGCGGAACTGGTTTTCCGCCATTTCGCCTACGGAACGGATACGACGGTTACCGAGGTGGTCGATATCATCGACTTCGCCTTTACCGTTACGGATATCGATGAGCTTCTTCATCACTTCGATGATGTCATCTTTGCTCAGGATACCGGAACCTTCGATTTCGTCGCGCAGCAGAGAACGGTTGAACTTCATACGACCAACCGCAGACAGGTCATAGCGGTCTTCGGAGAAGAACAGGTTCTCGAACAGGCTTTCAGCAGCTTCACGCGTCGGCGGCTCACCAGGGCGCATCATGCGGTAGATTTCTACCAGCGCGCTCAGACGATCGTTGGTTGGGTCGACACGTACAGTTTCAGAAATGTACGGACCGTGGTCCAGATCGTTGGTGAACAGCGTTTCGATACGCTTGTGGCCAGACTGGCTCAGCTTAGCCAGCAGATCCAGACTCAGCTCCATGTTAGCTGCGCAGATCAGCTCGCCAGTAGATTCGTCAACGTAGTCTTTAGCCGCAACTTTACCAGCAATGTATTCAACCGGAACTTCGATATGTTTGATATCGTCTTTTTCCAGCTGGCGAATGTGGCGCGCAGTGATGCGACGGCCTTTTTCGACGTAGACTTTGCCGTTAGCTTCGATGTCAAAGGAGGCGGTTTCACCACGCAGGCGTTCCGGCACCAGTTCCATCTGCAGCTTGTTGTCACGAATTTCGAAAACAACTTTCTCAAAGAACAGGTCAAGGATCTGCTCAGTGGTGTAGTTCAGTGCACGCAGAATAATGGTCGCAGGCAGTTTACGGCGACGGTCAATACGTACGAACAGGTTGTCCTTCGGATCGAATTCGAAGTCCAGCCAGGAACCACGGTAAGGGATGATACGCGCGTTATACAGCACTTTACCCGAAGAGTGGGTTTTACCTTTGTCGGAGTCAAAGAAGACGCCAGGACTACGGTGCAGCTGAGAAACGATAACACGTTCGGTACCGTTGATAACAAAGGTACCGTTGTCTGTCATGAGCGGAATTTCGCCCATGTAGACTTCTTGTTCTTTAATGTCTTTTACGGTGCCTTCCGGCGCTTCGCGCTCGTAGATCACCAGGCGCAGTTTTACGCGCAGCGGTGCGGAATAGGTCACGCCACGGATCTGACATTCCTGAACGTCAAACACCGGTTCGCCAAGGCG
The DNA here is from genome assembly GCF_013784065.1 of Citrobacter sp. RHBSTW-00599. NCBI lineage: Bacteria > Pseudomonadati > Pseudomonadota > Gammaproteobacteria > Enterobacterales > Enterobacteriaceae > Citrobacter > Citrobacter sp. RHBSTW-00599. Next base: position 4,818,243 of record NZ_CP056717.1, read on the forward strand.
GTAGCTGACGTATTGCAGCTCGGAATTACCGCTGTAGCTCTGAATCGGGAAAACGGAACGGAAAGCTGCTTCCAGACCATACTGCCCTTCAGGATCTTGCTCGATGAACTTCTGAAACGAGTCAAGCTGGATAGAAAGGAGATAAGGTATGTCCAACACTTGCGGACGTTTACCAAAATCCTTACGAATACGTTTTTTCTCGGTATAGGAGTAAACCATTAGGGTTCCTCAGCTCGCTGACAAGTCGACCCATCTGTCCGACGAAGGGACAGTTTGTGCAACACTATTTTGTTGACCGGAAAATCGAATACTTTCCGCAATGCCTGTTGCTATCACGCTTAAACCATTTCATTGCGATTTACACAGAACTGACGTTCTGTCGCAGTATATTAAGACGTCGATAGAAACAAGCATTGAAAGGCACAGCAGTAGTCAAACAGTGTGAAATGCTACTGGCGCCTTACAGCGCAAAAAGGCTGGTGACTAAAAAGTCACCAGCCATCAGCCTAATTTCTTAGGCTGCAACCAGAAAAGTTGGCTTATTTAACTTCAACTTCAGCGCCAGCTTCTTCCAGAGATTTTTTCAGTGCTTCTGCGTCGTCTTTGCTCACGCCTTCTTTCAGCGCAGCCGGTGCAGATTCTACCAGGTCTTTAGCTTCTTTCAGACCCAGGCCAGTTGCGCCACGTACTGCTTTGATAACAGCAACTTTGTTAGCGCCTGCAGCTTTCAGAATTACGTCGAATTCAGTTTTTTCTTCAGCAGCTTCAGCCGGGCCAGCAGCTACAGCTACAGCAGCAGCAGCAGAAACACCGAATTTTTCTTCCATTGCAGAAATCAGTTCTACAACGTCCATTACGGACATAGCGGATACTGCTTCAATGATTTGATCTTTAGTGATAGACATTTAAATTGTTCCTGAAAATCAGAATAAGTTTATACGTAAGCAGATGCTTTACAAAGATAACTGCGATTAAGCAGCTTCTTTCGCATCGCGTACAGCAGCCAGAGTACGAACCAGTTTGCCAGCCGAAGCTTCTTTCATGGTTGCCATCAGGCGTGCAATTGCTTCTTCGTAGGTCGGCAGAGTTGCCAGGCGATCGATATTCGATGCCATAATCAACTCACCTTCAAAGGCTGCGGCTTTGACCTCAAATTTTGCATTCGCTTTCGCGAACTCTTTGAACAGACGAGCAGCAGCGCCCGGGTGTTCCATAGAGTATGCAATCAGGGTCGGACCAACAAACGTGTCTTTCAGGCACTCGAACTGAGTACCTTCAACGACGCGGCGCAGCAGGGTGTTACGAACAACACGCATGTATACGCCAGCTTCACGACCTGCTTTACGCAGTTCAGTCATTTTATCTACAGTTACGCCACGGGAATCCGCAACTACTGCAGACAGCGCGCCTTTGGCTACTTCGCTGACTTCAGCAACAATCGCTTGTTTGTCTTGAAGATTTAAAGCCATTAGCTTTGCTCCTGGATGTTTGCCGGAACTCATGTTCCGGAACTCACTTCACTCCCCCCAACGGAGAGAGCGTCTAAATACGGTGAGCAGAAACAAGCCAGAGTATCAGAAATAATCTTAGCGTTCTGTCACCGTCTACGCAGGGCATTAAGTTTCTTACGAAACACCTGCGGTCTTCGACGGAGGCCTGGATTAGGCCAGGCTCCAACGAACAAATCTTTTCTATCTGTCGCTATTCAATCTGTCGTGGCGTTAACTGCCTTGCCACAGCCTGAATATCTCAGATATACGTCTGCAATTAGCAGAATACGTGGGGGTAAGATTGTAGACAAAATCACCGCCCACGTAAAGGCGAATATTAGTTCGCCACAGTCGCAGTCAGACCGGACTGATCAACGGCAACGCCAGCACCCATGGTGGTGGAGATGCTAACTTTCTTGATGTACACGCCTTTTGCCTGAGTCGGTTTTGCTTTTTTCAGCGCAACCAGCAGAGCTTCCAGGTTTTCTTTCAGTTTGTCAGCGTCAAAATCCACTTTACCGATGGTGGTGTGGATGATGCCGTTTTTGTCGTTACGGTAACGAACCTGACCAGCTTTAGCATTCTTAACAGCTTCAGCAACGTTAGGAGTTACAGTACCAACTTTCGGGTTTGGCATCAGGCCGCGCGGACCCAGAACCTGACCCAGCTGGCCAACAACGCGCATTGCATCCGGGGAAGCAATAACAACGTCAAAGTTCATTTCGCCTTTCTTGATCTGTTCAGCCAGATCTTCCATACCTACCAGCTCAGCGCCTGCAGCTTTAGCAGCTTCAGCGTTTGCACCCTGGGTAAATACGGCTACGCGAACGGAACGGCCAGTACCGTGCGGCAGTACAGTTGCACCACGTACGTTCTGGTCAGATTTACGAGCATCGATGCCGAGGTTAACAGCAACGTCCACGCTTTCTACGAATTTAGCAGTGGCCAGCTCTTTCAGCAGAGCGATAGCTTCGTTGATGTCATACTGCTTAGTAGCATCAACTTTGTCACGGATCACGGACATGCGCTTGGTCAGTTTAGCCATTTCTTAGTCCTCCACTACCAGGCCCATGGAACGTGCAGTACCTTCAATGGAGCGAGTCATCGCTTCAATGTCGGAACCAGTCATGTCGGCAGCTTTGGTCTGCGCGATTTCCTGCAGCTGAGCGCGGGAAATTTTACCCACTTTGTCTTTGTTCGGCTTGCCGGAACCAGACTTGATACCAGCCGCTTTCTTCAGCAGAACTGCTGCCGGAGGCGTTTTGGTAACGAAAGTGAAAGAACGGTCAGCGTAAACGGTGATAACAACCGGGATTGGCAGACCTTTTTCCATGGAATCAGTTTTAGCGTTGAACGCTTTGCAGAATTCCATGATGTTCACGCCTTGTTGACCCAGTGCAGGACCTACCGGCGGACTCGGGTTAGCCATACCAGCTGCAACCTGCAGCTTGACATAGGCTTGGACTTTCTTAGCCATTCTAAATTCCTCTAGTTGGGTTATAACGCCTCAAGGAGGCTCCCCGTGATTAAATTCGTTTTACGGATAGGATCCATAAAAACAAAAGGCGCGAAATTGTATTCCAATCTCGCGCCTTGTGCAACGATTAAATCGTCGCTTTTTTGATCGGGGTGTTAGGCTTTTTCAACCTGAGCGAAGTCCAGTTCAACTGGAGTCGCACGACCGAAGATAGATACGGAAACTTTCAGACGAGACTTCTCGTAGTCCACTTCTTCAACCACGCCGTTAAAGTCAGCGAACGGACCGTCGCTAACGCGAACCATTTCACCTGGCTCAAACATCGTTTTCGGACGCGGCTTGTCGCCAACCTGCTGCAGACGGTTCATGATCGCATCAACTTCTTTGTCGCTGATCGGCGCCGGACGGTCAGATGTACCGCCGATAAAGCCCATCACACGCGGCACGCTGCGCACCAGGTGCCAGCTTGCGTCATTCATCACCATCTGGACCAATACATAGCCCGGGAAGAATTTACGTTCGCTCTTGCGACGCTGGCCGCCACGGATTTCGACCACTTCTTCGGTCGGCACCATGACTTCGCCAAACAACTCTTCCATATTTTGTAACTTGATATATTCGCGCAGCGATGTAGCTACGCGGCCTTCAAAACCGGAAAACGCCTGAACGACGTACCAGCGCTTTTTAGGGGCTTCAGACATCTTAGAACCTCAGGCCAGTGATAAAGGATACCAGGCGAACCAGAATACCATCCAGTCCCCACAGGATCAGTGACATTACTGCGGTAACCGCAGCCACAATTAATGTGGTGTGCAATGTTTCCTGGCGAGTTGGCCAAATGACCTTACGGACTTCGGTTCTCGCTTCACGGGCAAAAGCAACGGTCGCTTTACCTTTTGTTGTCAACAGCGCGACACCACCCGCTGCGGCAATCAGAATCACTACGGCCAGCGCACGCAGCGGCAGCATCATGTCACGATAGAGGTAGTTGCCAACGATAGCTACAAGCAGCAATATAGCGACAACAACCCACTTCATCGCTTCCAGGCCGCGCCCGCTTCCTTGAGCTTCGGTATTCGCACTCATAAACCAACCTGTCAGAAGTATTCTACAAACATTTTCACCCCGCGTAAGCGAGGCGATCCAAACCGAAATGCTCTGGTGCGTTTCGGACTAAACGCCCTCTTCAGAGCCTGTCTCAGCAATGATTATGACAAATAAAATCACTGATGAGCCAGGTTCTGGTGTGAAAGCGTGCAAAAAGGGCATCAAATGATGCCCTTTTATTGCGCATTGCGTCAAATGTTATTCGGCAATTAGCTCATTACTTTGGCAACAACGCCCGCACCAACAGTACGGCCGCCTTCACGGATTGCGAAACGCAGACCGTCGTCCATCGCGATTGGGTGGATCAGGGTAACAACCATTTTGATGTTGTCGCCCGGCATTACCATCTCAACGCCTTCCGGCAGTTCGATGGTACCAGTCACGTCAGTAGTACGGAAGTAGAACTGCGGACGGTAGCCTTTGAAGAACGGAGTATGACGGCCGCCTTCGTCTTTGGACAGAATGTACACTTCAGATTCGAACTTGGTGTGCGGCTTGATAGAGCCCGGCTTAGCCAGTACCTGACCACGTTCGATTTCTTCACGTTTGATACCACGCAGCAGAACACCAACGTTCTCACCAGCACGGCCTTCGTCCAGCAGTTTGCGGAACATTTCAACGCCAGTACAGGTAGACTTAGCAGTCTCTTTGATACCAACGATTTCAACTTCTTCACCAACTTTGATGATACCGCGCTCTACACGACCGGTAACAACGGTACCACGACCGGAGATGGAGAATACGTCTTCGATAGGCAGCAGGAACGGCTTGTCAATCGCACGCTCTGGTTCTGGGATGTAAGAATCCAGGAAGCCAGCCAGTTCGATGATTTTCGCTTCCCACTCTGCTTCGCCTTCCAGCGCTTTCAGAGCAGAACCACGAACGATCGGAGTGTCGTCGCCCGGGAAATCGTACTGAGACAGAAGTTCACGAACTTCCATTTCTACCAGTTCCAGCAGCTCTTCGTCATCAACCATGTCGCATTTGTTCAGGAACACGATGATGTACGGAACGCCTACCTGACGACCCAGCAGGATGTGCTCACGAGTCTGCGGCATCGGGCCGTCAGTCGCAGCAACAACCAGGATCGCGCCGTCCATCTGCGCAGCACCGGTGATCATGTTTTTAACATAGTCGGCGTGGCCCGGGCAGTCTACGTGTGCGTAGTGGCGAGTCGGGGTGTCATATTCAACGTGAGAAGTGTTGATGGTGATACCACGAGCTTTTTCTTCCGGCGCGTTATCGATCTGGTCGAATGCACGAGCAGCACCGCCGTAGGTTTTAGCCAGTACGGTAGTGATTGCAGCGGTCAGCGTTGTTTTACCATGGTCAACGTGGCCGATAGTACCGACGTTAACGTGCGGTTTTGTACGTTCAAATTTTTCTTTAGACATCGATTGTCCCTCTAAGACACGGATAAATCGGTGATATCACCACATCAACCAGGCCATATGCCTGAGCTGTTGAATGCTTTTAAAAGTAAACAGAGAGAAACGGGAAGGAGAAGTGAAGTGGTGCTGATACCCAGAGTCGAACTGGGGACCTCACCCTTACCAAGGGTGCGCTCTACCAACTGAGCCATATCAGCACGTCTGGAGCGGGCAGCGGGAATCGAACCCGCATCATCAGCTTGGAAGGCTGAGGTAATAGCCATTATACGATGCCCGCATCCTGAAACTCGGCTACCCAGTTCTTTCTGTAATAAAAAAGAGATTTCTCTCTTTTTTATTCGAGCTGATTAATTTTTTAACCAACTCAGGCGGCGATAACGCTGCCAGAAAGTGGTGGTGGGGGAAGGATTCGAACCTTCGAAGTCTGTGACGGCAGATTTACAGTCTGCTCCCTTTGGCCGCTCGGGAACCCCACCGGACTTGATGGTGCCGACTACCGGAATCGAACTGGTGACCTACTGATTACAAGTCAGTTGCTCTACCTACTGAGCTAAGTCGGCATCAAGTAGCGCGCATTTTATGGAGACATGCGCACTCATGCAACTAAAAAATTGCATAAAATGTTCTATCGCTCACATTTTGCGCTATACGACCGATAAATAATCTATTTCTTCTTCGAATTGAACAAATTTCCAACGTCAGCCGCGCTCCCAGAAGGCATTTTGCTCCAGCATGCCGTTATCAATAGAGAGAAAGTGCATCTTTATACATCTGGAATAGCCGTCACATTGCGTTTCAGGGGACGATTTTTTCTTATTATTCCCTCCCATCTGGTGTTACCCTCCTGCCCATTGTCCAAATTAACTGAAATGTGCGTGCCATTGCGTACCGGGGATGATTTCGTTTTTTACCGCAGACCTGATATAGCAATGACAGCCAGACCATGCGTATGAGTATAAAAGAGCAAGCGTTAACGTCGCCTTACCTACAGTTTGATCGCAACCAGTGGGCTGCGCTTCGTGATTCCGTGCCGATGACTCTGACCGAGGAAGAGATTGCTCGTCTGAAAGGCATTAACGAAGACTTATCGCTGGAAGAAGTTGCTGAGATTTATTTACCATTATCGCGTTTGCTAAATTTTTACATCAGTTCGAACCTGCGGCGTCAGGCTGTGCTGGAGCAATTTTTAGGCACCAACGGCGAGCGTATTCCTTATATTATTAGCATTGCTGGCAGCGTCGCCGTCGGCAAAAGTACGACTGCACGTGTGTTGCAAGCGTTGCTGAGTCGCTGGCCCGAGCATCGTAAGGTTGAGCTGATCACTACCGACGGCTTTCTTCATCCTAACCAGGTGTTGAAAGATCGTGGGCTCATGAAGAAGAAAGGCTTTCCTCAGTCCTATGATATGCACCGTCTGGTTAAATTCGTTTCCGATCTAAAGTCTGGCGTCCCCAACGTTACGGCACCGGTCTATTCTCATCTGATTTATGATGTGATCCCTGATGGCGACAAGACCGTTGCCCAGCCCGACATATTAATCCTCGAAGGGCTCAATGTATTACAAAGCGGGATGGACTATCCTCACGATCCACATCATGTATTTGTTTCTGACTTTGTCGACTTTTCTATTTATGTTGATGCGCCAGAAGAATTACTCCAGACGTGGTATATCAACCGCTTCCTGAAATTCCGCGAAGGGGCATTTACCAACCCAGACTCTTATTTCCATAACTATGCGAAATTGTCGGAAGACGAGGCAATCAACACGGCCACATCACTGTGGAAAGAAATCAACTGGTTGAATTTAAAACAAAATATTTTACCAACGCGTGAGCGAGCCAGCTTAATCATGACGAAAAGCGCCAATCATGCCGTTGAGCAAGTCAGATTACGAAAATAAAAAATAAAGGGGAGCCATAGCTCCCCTTCTTATTATTCAGCGCTTCTAAGCGATATTTCCCCACCCATCCAGGGTTTTATCACGCCATTTTGTTCGAGTAGTAATGCACCCTGCGCATCTATTCCACGAGATACGCCAAATATTTCTTTATCACCAATAATAAGTTTAACGGGACGGTCGATAAAGTTATCCAGCGCCCTCCAGCGGGACAAATACGGCGCCAGGCCCTCATGCTCAAACAGTACCAGGGCAGCGCGCAGCTCGCGGATCAGTCGGGCAGCCAGAGTATTGCGGTCAATGGTAATACCCGCCTCCTGCAGATTAATCCAGCCTTGATTAACCACATTCTCCTCAACCCGACGCATGGACATGTTTATACCCGCCCCAATAACAATCTGTGCGGCATCGCCCGTTTTTCCGGTGAGTTCAACCAGGATCCCTGCCAGTTTACGGTCGAGCAAATAGAGGTCGTTGGGCCATTTAACACGTACTTTATCCGCGCCCAGATCGCGTAAAACCTCAGCCATGACAATACCAATCACCAGGCTCAGGCCAATCGCGGCTGCCGGTCCTTGTTCCAGTCGCCAGAACATTGAAAGGTACAGATTGGCGCCAAAGGGAGAGAACCATTTACGTCCACGACGACCACGACCGGCCTGCTGATACTCAGCGATGCAGGCATCCCCTGACTCGAGTTGACCAATTCGATCCATCAGGTACTGATTGGTAGAGTCGATAACCGGCAGGACCGTTATATTCCCGCCATCCAGCTGAGAATAAATAAGTGATGAATCTAATAGCTGGATAGGTTCAGGTAAGCTGTATCCTTTACCAGGGACAGTAAATACATCAACACCCCAGTCACGTAGCGTCTGGACATGTTTATTGATTGCCGCACGGCTCATTCCCAGCTTTTCACCGAGTTGCTCACCAGAGTGAAATTCGCCATCGGCTAATAATGAAATAAGCGTCAGGGGGACGGTATTATCCTTCATGCAACGATCTCCACGGCATTCACTTCACCCAGTGGGCCAATAAACCGGACTTCCGGTTCAAGCCAGACATTGAATTTCTCACCGACTTTTTGGCGTACGTGATGCGCCAGTTGCACCACATCCTGACTCGTAGCATGGCCTGCATTGATCAGCACCAGTGCCTGCTGCTGATGTACTGCTGCGCCGCCAATGCGCATGCCTTTTAGCTGACATTGATCGATAAGCCAGCCAGCAGCCAGTTTCACAGAGCCATCAGCCTGCGGGTAATGAGGTGCAGTCGGGAATTTCGCCAGGAGCTCCTGCGCAATGTCCGCGGTAACAACCGGATTTTTAAAGAAGCTTCCTGCATTACCGTTTACTTTTGGATCGGGCAGTTTTGTGGTGCGCATATGGCAAACAGAATCAAAAACCTGCCGAGGCGTTACCGTGGCAGGATCAAGACGCGTCAGGTCACCGTAAGTGAGAACGGGTTGCCACTGTTTAGGTAAGCGCAGACCAACAGCTACAATCGCGAAACGATCCTGGTACTCATGTTTGAAGATACTGTCACGGTAACCAAATCGGCATTCTGCGGCGCTAACGCGCAGATGTTTGCCGGTCGAAAGCTCTACGCAGTCCACGTATTCGCAGACGCGCCGCAGTTCTACGCCATAGGCACCAATATTCTGGATTGGCGATGAACCCACGCAGCCGGGGATCAGCGCCAGATTTTCCAGCCCGGGCATGCTTTGCTGCAGCGTATGCTCTACCAGATGATGCCAGTTTTCACCCGCGCCTACGTGCAAATGCCACGCATCAGGTTGTTCTGTAATCGCTATTCCCTTGATACGGTTGACGATCACCGTTCCATGGAAGGCATCAAGAAACAGGACGTTACTCCCTTCGCCCAGGATTAGCACTGGATGATGTGATGCATTGGCTGATTGCCAGGCATTTAGTAGTTGTTGCGCATTTTCAGCACAGACAAGCACATTAGCTTGTTGATCGATACCGAAGGTGTTCCAGGCTTTAAGGGAGTGATTCATAGACGCTTTCCTGATGCAAAATCGCGCTTAGTTTACCGTATATGCAGCGGGATGGCTTGTGTTATGGAAGCTTAGGATGTTGCTTTGCAACCGATGAGGCTGCAATCACAGGCAGAATAAGGTTTACAGGCGCTGTATCCGGTAATAACAGACGCTGGCCGGATAAGGCGGCACGCCGCATCCGGCAGTTCTCACTCCCTGCAGACGCAAAAAAGCCCATCCGGCAGGATGGGCTTCTTCACTTATTTGATGCCTGGCAGTTCCCTACTCTCGCATGGGGAGACCCCACACTACCATCGGCGCTACGGCGTTTCACTTCTGAGTTCGGCATGGGGTCAGGTGGGACCACCGCGCTACAGCCGCCAGGCAAATTCTGTTTATCAACACGCTTTTCGCATGTCGATGTAATCTGTAATCAAGCTGAATTTCGATGTCTCATCCGCCAAAACATCTTCGGCGTTGTAAGGTTAAGCCTCACGGTTCATTAGTATCGGTTAGCTCAACGTATCGCTACGCTTACACACCCGACCTATCAACGTCGTCGTCTTCAACGTTCCTTCAGGACCCTTAAAGGGTCAGGGAGAACTCATCTCGGGGCAAGTTTCGTGCTTAGATGCTTTCAGCACTTATCTCTTCCGCATTTAGCTACCGGGCAATGCCATTGGCATGACAACCCGAACACCAGTGATGCGTCCACTCCGGTCCTCTCGTACTAGGAGCAGCCCCCCTCAATTCTCCAGCGCCCACGGCAGATAGGGACCGAACTGTCTCACGACGTTCTAAACCCAGCTCGCGTACCACTTTAAATGGCGAACAGCCATACCCTTGGGACCTACTTCAGCCCCAGGATGTGATGAGCCGACATCGAGGTGCCAAACACCGCCGTCGATATGAACTCTTGGGCGGTATCAGCCTGTTATCCCCGGAGTACCTTTTATCCGTTGAGCGATGGCCCTTCCATTCAGAACCACCGGATCACTAAGACCTGCTTTCGCACCTGCTCGAGCCGTCACTCTCGCAGTCAAGCTAGCTTATGCCTTTGCACTAACCTCCTGATGTCCGACCAGGATTAGCTAACCTTCGTGCTCCTCCGTTACTCTTTAGGAGGAGACCGCCCCAGTCAAACTACCCACCAGACACTGTCCGCAACCCGGATCACGGGTCTACGTTAGAACACCAGCCATTAAAGGGTGGTATTTCAAGGTTGGCTCCATGCAGACTGGCGTCCACACTTCAAAGCCTCCCACCTATCCTACACATCAAGGACCAGTGTTCAGTGTCAAGCTATAGTAAAGGTTCACGGGGTCTTTCCGTCTTGCCGCGGGTACACTGCATCTTCACAGCGAGTTCAATTTCACTGAGTCTCGGGTGGAGACAGCCTGGCCATCATTACGCCATTCGTGCAGGTCGGAACTTACCCGACAAGGAATTTCGCTACCTTAGGACCGTTATAGTTACGGCCGCCGTTTACCGGGGCTTCGATCAAGAGCTTCTCCTTACGGATAACCCCATCAATTAACCTTCCGGCACCGGGCAGGCGTCACACCGTATACGTCCACTTTCGTGTTTGCACAGTGCTGTGTTTTTAATAAACAGTTGCAGCCAGCTGGTATCTTCGACTGATTTCAGCTCCATGAGTAAATCACTTCACCTACATATCAGCGTGCCTTCTCCCGAAGTTACGGCACCATTTTGCCTAGTTCCTTCACCCGAGTTCTCTCAAGCGCCTTGGTATTCTCTACCTGACCACCTGTGTCGGTTTGGGGTACGATTTTGTGTTACCTGATGCTTAGAGGCTTTTCCTGGAAGCAGGGCATTTGTTACTTCAGCACCGTAGTGCCTCGTCATCACACCTCAGCGTTAACAAGACTCCGGATTTACCTGGAATCTCCGCCTACATGCTTAAACCGGGACAACCGTCGCCCGGCTAACATAGCCTTCTCCGTCCCCCCCTCGCAGTAACACCAAGTACAGGAATATTAACCTGTTTCCCATCGACTACGCCTTTCGGCCTCGCCTTAGGGGTCGACTCACCCTGCCCCGATTAACGTTGGACAGGAACCCTTGGTCTTCCGGCGTGCGGGTTTTTCACCCGCATTATCGTTACTTATGTCAGCATTCGCACTTCTGATACCTCCAGCATGCCTCACAGCACACCTTCAACGGCTTACAGAACGCTCCCCTACCCAACAACACATAGTGTCGCTGCCGCAGCTTCGGTGCATGGTTTAGCCCCGTTACATCTTCCGCGCAGGCCGACTCGACCAGTGAGCTATTACGCTTTCTTTAAATGATGGCTGCTTCTAAGCCAACATCCTGGCTGTCTGTGCCTTCCCACATCGTTTCCCACTTAACCATGACTTTGGGACCTTAGCTGGCGGTCTGGGTTGTTTCCCTCTTCACGACGGACGTTAGCACCCGCCGTGTGTCTCCCGTGATAACATTCTTCGGTATTCGCAGTTTGCATCGGGTTGGTAAGTCGGGATGACCCCCTAGCCGAAACAGTGCTCTACCCCCGAAGATGAGTTCACGAGGCGCTACCTAAATAGCTTTCGGGGAGAACCAGCTATCTCCCGGTTTGATTGGCCTTTCACCCCCAGCCACAAGTCATCCGCTAATTTTTCAACATTAGTCGGTTCGGTCCTCCAGTTAGTGTTACCCAACCTTCAACCTGCCCATGGCTAGATCACCGGGTTTCGGGTCTATACCCTGCAACTTAACGCCCAGTTAAGACTCGGTTTCCCTTCGGCTCCCCTATTCGGTTAACCTTGCTACAGAATATAAGTCGCTGACCCATTATACAAAAGGTACGCAGTCACCCCATAAAGAGGCTCCCACTGCTTGTACGTACACGGTTTCAGGTTCTTTTTCACTCCCCTCGCCGGGGTTCTTTTCGCCTTTCCCTCACGGTACTGGTTCACTATCGGTCAGTCAGGAGTATTTAGCCTTGGAGGATGGTCCCCCCATATTCAGACAGGATACCACGTGTCCCGCCCTACTCTTCGAGTTCACAACACATGCACTTTTGTGTACGGGGCTATCACCCTGTATCGCCGGACTTTCCAGACCGTTCCACTACCACACATGCTGATTCAGACTCTGGGCTGCTCCCCGTTCGCTCGCCGCTACTGGGGGAATCTCGGTTGATTTCTTTTCCTCGGGGTACTTAGATGTTTCAGTTCCCCCGGTTCGCTTCATTACGCTATGTATTCACGTAATGATAGTGTGACGAATCACACTGGGTTTCCCCATTCGGAAATCGCCGGTTATAACGGTTCATATCACCTTACCGACGCTTATCGCAGATTAGCACGTCCTTCATCGCCTCTGACTGCCAGGGCATCCACCGTGTACGCTTAGTCGCTTAACCTCACAACCCGAAGATGTTTCGTAAAACACTTCAGTGTTGCGAAAATTTGAGAGACTCGAACACACCGCTTTTCATTTCTTGTTTACGGAGAAATGAAACAGTGTGTCGTTTCAATTTTCAGCTTGATCCAGATTTTTAAAGAGCAAAACTTCGCAGTGAACCTTTTCAGGTACACTCTGAAGTTTTCTTGTTTTTTTGCAGTAAGGGATGGTGGAGCTATGCGGGATCGAACCGCAGACCTCCTGCGTGCAAGGCAGGCGCTCTCCCAGCTGAGCTATAACCCCATCGTAAATGCTAATCTCTGTACCCTAATTCGTTTCCGGGCAAGGCGCGGTGGTGCGAAGCATACTGAAGTATGCGAGCATCGCCGTAACACAGCACGGAGGCGAATTTGGTAGGCCTGAGTGGACTTGAACCACCGACCTCACCCTTATCAGGGGTGCGCTCTAACCACCTGAGCTACAAGCCTGCAGAGATTTTCTTACTGCTAATTTTCATCAGACAATCTGTGTGAGCACTACAAAGAACGTTTCTTTAAGGTAAGGAGGTGATCCAACCGCAGGTTCCCCTACGGTTACCTTGTTACGACTTCACCCCAGTCATGAATCACAAAGTGGTAAGCGCCCTCCCGAAGGTTAAGCTACCTACTTCTTTTGCAACCCACTCCCATGGTGTGACGGGCGGTGTGTACAAGGCCCGGGAACGTATTCACCGTGGCATTCTGATCCACGATTACTAGCGATTCCGACTTCATGGAGTCGAGTTGCAGACTCCAATCCGGACTACGACATACTTTATGAGGTCCGCTTGCTCTCGCGAGGTCGCTTCTCTTTGTATATGCCATTGTAGCACGTGTGTAGCCCTACTCGTAAGGGCCATGATGACTTGACGTCATCCCCACCTTCCTCCAGTTTATCACTGGCAGTCTCCTTTGAGTTCCCGGCCGGACCGCTGGCAACAAAGGATAAGGGTTGCGCTCGTTGCGGGACTTAACCCAACATTTCACAACACGAGCTGACGACAGCCATGCAGCACCTGTCTCACGGTTCCCGAAGGCACCAAGGCATCTCTGCCAAGTTCCGTGGATGTCAAGAGTAGGTAAGGTTCTTCGCGTTGCATCGAATTAAACCACATGCTCCACCGCTTGTGCGGGCCCCCGTCAATTCATTTGAGTTTTAACCTTGCGGCCGTACTCCCCAGGCGGTCGACTTAACGCGTTAGCTCCGGAAGCCACGCCTCAAGGGCACAACCTCCAAGTCGACATCGTTTACGGCGTGGACTACCAGGGTATCTAATCCTGTTTGCTCCCCACGCTTTCGCACCTGAGCGTCAGTCTTTGTCCAGGGGGCCGCCTTCGCCACCGGTATTCCTCCAGATCTCTACGCATTTCACCGCTACACCTGGAATTCTACCCCCCTCTACAAGACTCTAGCCTGCCAGTTTCGGATGCAGTTCCCAGGTTGAGCCCGGGGATTTCACATCCGACTTGACAGACCGCCTGCGTGCGCTTTACGCCCAGTAATTCCGATTAACGCTTGCACCCTCCGTATTACCGCGGCTGCTGGCACGGAGTTAGCCGGTGCTTCTTCTGCGAGTAACGTCAATTGCTGCGGTTATTAACCACAACACCTTCCTCCTCGCTGAAAGTACTTTACAACCCGAAGGCCTTCTTCATACACGCGGCATGGCTGCATCAGGCTTGCGCCCATTGTGCAATATTCCCCACTGCTGCCTCCCGTAGGAGTCTGGACCGTGTCTCAGTTCCAGTGTGGCTGGTCATCCTCTCAGACCAGCTAGGGATCGTCGCCTAGGTGAGCCGTTACCCCACCTACTAGCTAATCCCATCTGGGCACATCCGATGGCAAGAGGCCCGAAGGTCCCCCTCTTTGGTCTTGCGACGTTATGCGGTATTAGCTACCGTTTCCAGTAGTTATCCCCCTCCATCGGGCAGTTTCCCAGACATTACTCACCCGTCCGCCACTCGTCACCCAAGGAGCAAGCTCCTCTGTGCTACCGTTCGACTTGCATGTGTTAGGCCTGCCGCCAGCGTTCAATCTGAGCCATGATCAAACTCTTCAATTTAAGTTTGATGCTCGTGAATTAAACTTCGTAATGAATTACGTGTTCACTCAGAGACTTGGTATTCATTTTTCGTCTTGCGACGTTAAGAATCCGTATCTTCGAGTGCCCACACAGATTGTCTGATAAATTGTTAAAGAGCAGTTGCGACGCGCTTTAGCGCTCTGTCGCGAGGTCCCGTATATTACGTTTTCCTCATTCAGAGTCAAGCATTTATTTTTGCTTTTCTCTGCGAGATCCTCAGTGGAACCCCGCTGACCCGGCGGCGTGCAATCCGTTGTTCCGTGTCAGTGGAGGCGCATTATAGGGAGTTATTTCAGGCTGACAAGGGGAAATTTAAAATAATCTTCCGAGTGCCTACTTTTCCACCAAAACAGCCTAAACAGCCAGTTTTTCGAGCGTCTTAAAGCCATAACGCTGCAGCACGGGCAATAATTGTTCGGCTTCTGCCGTCATTGCCATGCAGAATGCGACATTCTCATCAGTTGATTTCGCGTCTGGCGCTTCATGTTCTAATAACCAGGCCGTACGACGCGCAATCGCGGCACCAGAATCTACTAGCCGCGTCCCCTCAGGCAGGACCTGTAAAAGTTCTTCCCGTAATAGAGGGAAATGGGTGCATCCGAGCACCACCGTGTCAGGTGGTTCCGACATCCGCAGCCAAGGGCGCAGGACACGACGCAGTTCTTCCAGAGAAACGGTTTCACCGTGCAGCTTCGCTTCCGCCAGTTCCACCAGTTCAGCGGAACCCAGCATCGCTATCTGACATTCGTTAGCAAACCGTGCAATCAACTCATGGGTATATGAACGCTTCACCGTTGCACGCGTAGCCAGCAGTCCCACCACACCATTCGCCGTGAGTCGCGCCGCCGGTTTAATAGCAGGCACCACGCCCACAACCGGAAAGGCAAATTTCTCACGTAATGCAGGGAGCGATACCGTGCTTGCTGTATTACACGCGATGACCGCAAGAGAGAGGGGATAGCGCTGCTGGACCGCAGTCACAATCTCAACAACACGTTCGACGATAAACTCCTCGCTCTTCTCTCCATAAGGAAAGGCGACGTTGTCGAAAGCGTATATATAGTGGAGATCCGGCAGAAGACGCCGGATCTCGTCATAGACCGACAACCCACCGACGCCGGAATCAAACACCAGCACAGTGGGGCGCGGATCAGAAAGTGTAGCTGCCAGACAAGGTGTATTCCCGTCCTGCAGTTGCGTAGCCATAAACTGTCTCGTAATCTTTATCGAACAGGTTGGCGATTTTACCACGAACTGTCAGCTGTGAGGTGATTGGATATGACACGCCAAGATCCCACAGGCTAACCCCACCCATTTTTACATCTCTCTTATTGTCGTAGTCGTTATCGTAACGCTCGCCGAGGTACTGATACATTACATTCCAGCCGAGTTCAAAGATTTGCCCGGTCAGCTCATACTTTACCTGCTGCTTAGCACGGCGATAGAGAACCTTATTAGTTTCATCATCACGCGGATCGACATATTGCAGCGTCAGGTGGTGATCTACCGGACCAGTGGTGATATTTCCAGTCCACTCCAGACCTTTAATGGTGGCTGACTTCAGATTGACGTACTGGTTATCTTTATAATCGATCAGGTTTTGAACTTTATAATGATATGCAGAAAGACGCCAATCCAGCGGCCCGGTCAGTCCATCAATACCGGCCTCCCACTGCCTGGATTCTTCCGGCTTCAGATTTGGGTTGGCGGCAATGCCAGGCCCATAAGACGATGCAAAACGCGTCGCGCCATATTGCTGCCCAAGGGACGGCGCCAGGAAACCCGTGCCATAGGAGAGAGTCGCCCGATAGCCATCAACAAACTCCCAGCCCGCAGCGGTCTGCCATGTCCCATGCCAGCCGAACTGCTCATCATGATCTTCACGGCCAGAAGCTTCCAGCGTGACGCTATCGATTTGCTGCTGCCCGGTCAGATAGAGTCCGGTGGTATCACGTTTGTAAGTATCGGCCTTCGTTGTACTGCTGGAGGTCAGCTTTTCCTGTTTCCAGTCAACCCCGCCGTTAACCGCCCCGTGCCCAACTTCAACACTATTACCCCACTGAATATAACGTTGCTCCATGTTATCCAGCGAGGCATCCCCCGCATACCGACCGAGCTCGTTGCTGTAGTTGTAATCTTTCAGGTGCTGATAATTGGCGATCAGCTGAGAAGAATAGATGCCAGAACTGTATTGCAGGCCAGTATCCCAGGATTGAGTGTAATTCTGAGCTTCATCATTGCCGCCAACATAGCCATATGAACCCTGATCGTAATCGCTATTCGCCGTATAGCCATAGCCGCGAAAGAACCCAGAGACGTTATCGTTAAACTTATGCTGTACGCCTCCCCAGAACAGCTTGTTGCGGTAGCCGTCCCGGTCACTGTCACCGCGATAGGGAGAGTCAGGCTGAATGTTAAAGCCCCTGGTCGTCTCATATGCCCCGGCAGCCGTTACGATCGTATCGCCAAACCGTTTATTTATGATGCCATCATAGGTCTGGTAACCATCCGTTCCCATACCGGCATTGATCTGCGATTTATCGTCATTGCTCATCGTAATGATATTGACGACGCCGCCAATCGCGCCGGAGCCGTACACCGCTGAACGCGGTCCGCGAATGTATTCAATGCGCTGCACCAACGATACCGGGAGCTGGCCAATATCAATCGCGTTACTAATGCCCGCCCGCGCCATCGGCACACCATCAATCAGTACCAGGACATGCCGCGCTTCGGTGCCGCGAACATACAGAGAGGAACTTTTTCCCATTCCGCCGCTCTGTGAGATATCTACCCCAGGAAGACGGCGCATCACGTCATTAAGATCTTTTGACTGCCAGCGCTGAATATCTTCGCGGGTAACAATATCCGTTGGCGCAAGCACGGTATTTACCGGTTGTTGAAAACGGTTAGCTGTAACGACAAGGGTATCCGGGCCTGAATCCTGCGCCCAACCAGAAAATGCCGTGACGGAGAGCGCCGTCAGCAGCGAAGCTTTTTTAATCATTGTAAAGCATCCACAATATAAGAAGGATGCCGCAGGTCCCACCGATAGTACGCGATGATGAAAACCAGATGCGACGTTAGCCGGCAGGTCTTCGGGCTTGGAGGCAACTTAAAGAGATGATGACTTCCCACGGCAAGCCGCAGTGTCTGCACCAGGTGCGCTCATCCCCTACCTTCCTTACCGCTGCGCGTCAGCTCCAGATTCACACTGGATTCCCTTTTAACTCACAGGACCGGAAAACGGATGCTACAGTTTGTTACAACCTGGTGTCCAGACCGCGCATCACAATATCGGAAATCATCAATGACTGGACATCTGTTGAGCAATCCCTACAATCCCCGCGTACTTTTATTTTTCAGGACGCATCATGACCCCCGAACACCTTCCGACAGAACAGTACGACGCCCAGTTAGCTGAAAAAGTAGTGCGTCTGCAGAGCTTAATGACGCCATTTTATGCACAGGCTCCGGAAGTGTTTCGCTCGCCGGTCAGCCACTACCGTATGCGCGCGGAATTTCGTCTGTGGCATGACGGGGATGATCTGTACCACATCATGTTCGACAGCCAGACCAAAAGCCGTATCCGCGTCGACAGTTTCCCGGCGGCCAGCGAGCTTATCAACACGCTGATGACGGCAATGATCGACGGTGTTCGCAACAACCACGTCCTGCGCCACAAACTGTTCCAGATTGATTACCTCACTACCCTGAGCGATCAGGCGGTGGTATCGATGCTGTACCATAAAAAGCTGGATGATGAATGGCGTCAGGAAGCTGAAGCGCTGCGGGATGCGTTACGGGCGCAAAACCTGAACGTGCATCTGATTGGCCGGGCAACCAAAACCAAAATCGAGCTGGACCAGGATTACATTGACGAACGCTTGCCGGTTGCGGGTAAAGAGATTATCTACCGCCAGGTTGAGAACAGCTTCACCCAGCCGAATGCCGCCATGAATATTCAGATGCTGGAATGGGCGATTGATGTCACCAGGGGATCAAAAGGCGACCTGCTTGAGCTGTACTGCGGCAATGGCAATTTCTCGTTAGCCCTCGCACAAAACTTCAACCGCGTGCTGGCCACTGAAATCGCTAAACCGTCCGTGGCTGCTGCGCAATACAACATTGCGGCTAACCATATTGATAACGTACAAATTATCCGCATGGCGGCCGAAGAGTTTACTCAGGCGATGAACGGGGTTCGCGAGTTCAACCGTTTGCAGGGAATCGATCTGAAGAGTTACCAGTGTGAAACCATTTTCGTTGACCCACCGCGCAGCGGTCTGGACAGCGAAACAGAGAAAATGGTGCAGGCGTACCCGCGAATTCTGTACATCTCCTGTAACCCGGAGACATTGTGTAAGAACCTGGAAACGTTAAGCCAGACGCACAATGTTTCACGCCTGGCTCTGTTCGATCAGTTCCCGTATACGCACCATATGGAGTGCGGAGTATTACTGACCGCCAGGTAAATGATGTCCTGGCCGGGGGCGCTTCGCTTGCCCGGCCTACAAATATTACTCCACGATTTCCTGTCTACGGTTACGCACTTTAAAGCCGATCCAGAACACCAGAATCACAGACAGAACCGCTGGGAAGAAGTTTGAGCCAATATCCGGATATTCAGCGCGCACCACAGTGCTGTACAACAGAACGCCGAGAATAAAACAGGCGGCGGCCAGGCCCGGTAACCCCACAGGCATCGTACGATTTTGATAGCGTTGATGCAGACAATAAACCGTCAGCACCAGCGAAATAATTGGGAATACTGAGAATGGCACAATGGAGCTAAACAGCGCCGCAAATGTGCCATTGATCGATAAGCCAGCAACCAGCGCCAGCAGCAGCGTACCTTTATCTTGACCTGACTGTTTCATTGCTCGTCCTTCTCGTTACTCGGAGTGATGCGTCATCTTCTCTTGTTCACGGCGGTACCAATAAAATGCGCCCTTCGCGATCATGCGCAGTTGCAATACCAGCCGTTCTTCCAGCTGTCGACGCTGCTCGGCGCCAACATCCAGTGCTTCTGCCCCGGCGCTGAACACAATGGTGACCATGGCTTCGGCCTGCGCTTCAGTAAACGCACGAGGCATATGGTTTTCGAGTTCGAGATAGTCCGCAAGTTCCGCAATGAAGTGCTGAATTTCACGAGCGACCGCTGCGCGAAACGCCGCGGAGGTTCCCGAACGCTCGCGCAATAATAAACGGAAGGCGTTGGGATTGTTGCCGATGAACTCCATAAATGTTGAGACCGAGGTGCGGATCACACTCCCGCCCTTCGCGATACGCTGACGCGCCTGACGCATCAACTGACGCAGCATCAAACCACTCTCATCCACCATCGTCAGGCCGAGTTCATCCACATCGCGGAAATGGCGATAAAACGAGGTTGGCGCAATGCCCGCTTCACGAGCGACTTCGCGTAAACTGAGGCTGGCAAAACTACGCTCAGCGCTGAGTTGACTAAATGCGGCTTCTACCAGCGAACGCCGGGTTTTTTCTTTTTGTTGCGCTCTAACGCCCATCACGATGTCTGAATCCTTCCACATACCTTGCTGGCACTATACCAGAGATTAGGCGGTTGGCATGGCTTTGTGAATGATTGTTTACGCGCAGTTTGTGCTTCGAGTTCGCAAAAAAGCACAACGATAATTGGGTTATCCCGACAACGATGTTACTATTCTGTTGCTTTTATGTATAAGAACAGGTAAGCCTGACCATGTCACATTCCTACGATTACGATGCAATAGTAATAGGTTCCGGTCCCGGCGGCGAAGGCGCTGCAATGGGTCTGGTTAAGCAAGGAGCGCGCGTCGCGGTGATTGAGCGCTATCATAACGTCGGCGGAGGCTGTACCCACTGGGGGACCATCCCGTCGAAAGCCCTCCGCCACGCCGTCAGCCGTATTATTGAATTCAATCAGAACCCACTTTACAGCGACCACTCCCGACTCCTTCGTTCTTCTTTCGCCGATATTCTCAACCACGCTGATAACGTTATTAATCAGCAAACGCGTATGCGGCAAGGATTTTACGAGCGCAACCACTGTGAAATTTTGCAGGGAAATGCCCGTTTTGTTGATGAACACACACTCGCCCTTGAATGCCACGACGGCACGGTGGAAACGCTGACCGCGGATAAGTTCATCATCGCCTGTGGTTCACGCCCCTATCATCCGGTGGATGTCGACTTTTCCCATCCCCGGGTTTATGACAGCGACTCTATCCTGAGCCTGCACCATGAACCCCGCCATGTTTTGATTTATGGCGCAGGAGTAATTGGCTGCGAATATGCGTCGATCTTCCGTGGAATGGACGTCAAAGTCGATTTAATCAACACCCGCGATCGTCTGCTTGCGTTCCTCGATCAAGAGATGTCCGACTCGCTCTCTTACCACTTCTGGAACAGCGGAGTGGTCATTCGCCACAACGAAGAGTACGAGAAGATTGAAGGTTGCGATGACGGCGTCATCATGCATCTGAAATCCGGTAAGAAACTGAAAGCCGACTGCCTGTTGTACGCCAATGGCCGTACCGGTAATACCGATTCGCTGGCGCTGGAAAATATTGGGCTGAAAACCGACAGCCGCGGACAGTTGAAGGTCAACAGCATGTACCAGACGGCGCTGCCGCACGTGTATGCCGTAGGAGATGTGATCGGCTATCCGAGTCTGGCATCGGCGGCCTACGATCAGGGACGCATTGCCGCCCAGGCATTGGTAAAAGGCGAAGCTACCGCGCATCTGATCGAAGATATCCCGACCGGAATTTATACCATTCCGGAAATCAGCTCCGTCGGGAAAACCGAGCAGCAGCTCACGGCCATGAAAGTTCCATACGAGGTTGGCCGCGCCCAGTTTAAACATCTGGCACGTGCGCAAATCGTGGGTATGAGTGTCGGAACGCTGAAGATCCTGTTCCATCGCGAAACGAAAGAGATTCTGGGGATCCACTGCTTTGGGGAACGCGCGGCCGAAATTATTCACATCGGTCAGGCGATAATGGAGCAAAAAGGTGGTGGTAACACCATCGAATACTTCGTTAACACCACCTTTAACTACCCAACCATGGCGGAAGCCTATCGGGTAGCAGCGCTAAATGGCTTAAACCGCCTGTTTTAACGCACTGTCGAAATGGCCATCCATTGACCCACGGATGGCCTCTGCCAGCTGTTCATAACGGCTGCGCAGCGGCGAACCTGGACGATACACCAGGCCAATCGTACGGCGCGGTTCAGGCTTGATGCAGGGCAGATAGACAACGCCATCACGCTTACGCTCCGGCGGCACGGCCAGCGCAGGCAGTAAGGTAATACCGCTGCCTGCCGCCACCATGTTACGCAGCGTTTCCAGACTGGTCGCCCGGAAATGGGTATCCTCATCGGCACCCGCTTCAAAGCAGAAGCCCATCGCCTGATCGCGCAGGCAGTGGCCATCCTCTAGCATCAGGAGTTTCTCACCCGCCAGATCGGACATCGGCACACAGTCGCGGTTTGCCCATGGGTGATCTTCATAGATCGCCAGCAGCATAGGCTCATCAAATAACGGTACTTCGATGAACGCCTCACTCTCTTTCACCAGCGCCAGAATGACGCAGTCGAGCTTACCGCTATCCAGTTGCGCCAACAGCTGATGCGTCTGCGCCTCATGGAGATACATTTCCAGTTTTGGGAAGGTCTGGTGCAACATAGGAATAATATGCGGCAGCAGGTATGGCCCCACCGTTGGGATCAAACCAATATGCAGCGGTCCAGACATTGTCTCGCCTTGTTGGCTTGCCATCTCCTTGAGCACTTTGACCTCGCGCAGCACGGTGCGCGCCTGATCCACCAGCAGTAAACCTGCCTGAGTGAACAGCACTTTGCGACTCGTACGCTCCAGCAGCATGACGCCAAGCTCATCTTCCAGCTTGCGGATCTGTCCGCTCAGCGTTGGCTGACTAACGTGACAGGAGTCTGCCGCTCGTCGGAAGTGACGATGTTCGGCTAGCGCCACCAGGTATTCAAGATCACGAATATTCATTATTCATCCTCCATCGCCACGATAGTTCGTAGCGATAGGTAGAATAGCAACGAACGATTATCCCTATCAAGCTTTCTGTTTAATAATGCACCACAGAAACGGAACGGTACCCCTTTAACCCTTGAAGCTACTGTCCGTTTTGAGAGTTTCTCTCATACTCGAAATAACTAAAGCCAACGTGAACTTTTGCGGACCTTGAGTCCGCATTTTTTTTGCGCCCGCGCGAATACATTCAAAAAAATATATACAAAATATAAATTAGATATTTCCATTCGATTATTTAAATTAAAATCATATTAAATTAAAATAATCAAAAACATTTTGTATCATTTATATATTTGACGCCCTATCAGGTTCATAAATAATAACCGCGCGATATTCAATATATGGCAAATCGCAAGAACACTCGTTTCTTCGCCACTCTAATTATTTAGAGTACATTCACCCATATTTTTCTAATATTTATCGAATGGAATCTTTTATGAAACTCAATACTATTTCGCGATATTTTCTCGCGGCAGGTCTGATGTCGTGCGCCGCAAACGCATTCGCCCTGGAAGCCTGGAGCGGTCAGTCAGGTGGAAACACCATTGAAGTTATTTTTGACAGTAAAGTTTATAGTAACCGCTGGTATGTAAATGCCGATAATTGCCCACAGGGCGCGTCAGCTGAAAACTGGGATAATCCGTGGAGTTATGTGCGCGATGCCACAAAAGCGGAAATCGATCAATATGGCAACCCAACCACTTGTGAATCCGGGAGCGCCACGCCTGTTGCCCACGACGCATTCAGCGCAGAAAAAGATTATGCCAAAGATGATATTGTCGCTTATAAGGATGTGACATATGAAGCGTCCAGGCCCATTCCGGCTTATTCCTTTACCCCAGGTGCCGACAACCCGTGGAAACTCTATACGCCAGTACCCGACTGGCGTTCCAGCCAGGTTTACAACAAAGGGGATGAGGTCAAAGTTGACGGACAGTCTTATGAAGCACTGTACTATACCGTTGGCGATAACCCTTCTATTGCAGGTAACCAGAACCCGACCGGCACCAATGGCCGTCCGTGGAAACCATTAGGTCCAACGGTCGAATTCACCCAGGAACAATTTAATAATGCCCCACAGATCAACTCCATTGCGCTTTACGAACCTGGCAAACTGGCGGTCCACAAAGGGATACCTTATGTCGCTCAGACGAAAGTCAAAGGCGTTATGCCGTATGATAAAAACCCATGGGCGATTTATACCAACTGGACTGGCACCAAAGAGCGCGTAGGGACGCCGAAGAATCCATGGCCTGCCCACGTTTATGCACCATACGTCGACTTTAGCCTGAACAGCATTCCGGATCTGGCGAAACTGGCGAAAGAGCAAAACATTACCCACTTCACCATGGCGTTTGTCGTCGCGAAAAGCGGCGAGCAGTGCATCCCAACCTGGGGTACGGCCTATAATCTGCAGGATTACTCACAGTACAGCAAAATAAAAGCGCTGCGTGAAGCCGGTGGCGATGTGATGGTTTCCATTGGCGGAGCGAATAACTCCCCGCTGGCGGCTGCCTGTAAGAATGTGAAAGATCTGCAAAAACTCTACTACGACATTGTTGATAACCTGAACCTGAACGTGCTGGATTTTGACATCGAAGGCACATGGGTGGCCGATCAGGATTCCATCGATCGCCGCAACCAGGCAGTAAAAGAGGTTCAGGCTCAGTGGAAAGAGGAAGGTCGCAAAGTCGGGATCTGGTACACCCTGCCAATTCTGCCGACCGGTCTGACGGCTGAAGGTCTGTATGTGCTGGAAAATGCGCGCCATGTCGGCGTTGAGCTGGCTGGTATTAACGTAATGACCATGGACTACGGTAATGCCGTCTGCCAGTCAGACGGTACCGAAGGGCAGAACATCCACGGTAAATGCGCCACGTCCGCCATCGACAACATGTTCACCCAGTTGAAAAAAATCTGGCCAGAGAAATCTGACAAAGAGATCAACGCCATGATGGGCACCACCCCGATGATCGGTTACAACGATGTACAGGGCGAAGTGTTCTATCTGTCCGATGCGAAACTGGTGATGGACGACGCGAAAAAACGCAACCTCGGCATGATTGGCGCGTGGTCAATGGCACGCGATCAGCCGGGCGTGGCGAAGCAGGTCAGCCCGGAGCACAGCGGTATGACCGCACAGCAGGCACCGATGTACGCATACAGCCAAGTATTTGCGCCGTTTACTCACGCAGATGAAAAAGAGGTCGTCACCGGTGTTTATAAATCACGGAAAAACAACCTCTGCCTGGATGTCAAAAACGGTCAAATCCGGAATGGCGATCGTTTGTTCACCTATGCTTGCTCCGGCTCCAACAACCAGACCTTTAAATTTGATGCCCGTGAACGTCTGGTAATTGGCAATAGCCAGAGCTGCCTGGATATTCAAAACGGTTATAATGTTGAAGGCAGAAATATTATTTCTTACACCTGCCACACCCCGACTGATACCAACAAAAATCAGACATGGACCTGGCAAAACAACAAGTTCGTCTCACAGAAGGAAGGCACGCAACGTTGTATGACGGTGGGTAACGACGGTTATGTCACCTTAAGTACCTGCACCGACAATAACGTCGCCCAGGAATTTGAGATTTATCGTCCGTAAACTGCTATCCAGAATAGAAACATGACAAGGCCATCCCTCAGGATGGCCTCTTTTATTACCGACGTTAAATCAGCCGCGCCTTCGCGTAGTCGATCGCCTGCGCCACCTGCTGTGGCGACACGCCGCCTTTCGCCGCACGTTTATCCAGGCACGATTGCAACGAGAGGATCGGATAAACGTCATCGCCAATCACCTGACTGAACTTTTGTAAGTCAGCAAGCGACAGCGCTTCCAGCGGTTTGCCCTGACGAATCGCCTCGACCACCGTCTCACCCACAATATGGTGTGCTTCGCGGAACGGGACGCCTTTTGCTACCAGATAATCCGCCAACTCGGTGGCGTTAGCATAACCCTGCTGCGCTGCTTCCTGACAACGCGGACGTTTCACCTGAATGCCATCCAGCACCAGCGCAGCCATATGCAGACAGTCCAGCCAGGTGTCGAGCGCATCGAACAGCCCTTCTTTGTCTTCCTGCATATCTTTATTGTATGCCAACGGGAGACCTTTTAAGGTCATCATCATGCCGGTCAGCGCACCCTGCACGCGACCGCATTTGCCACGGATCAGCTCCAGCGCATCCGGGTTTTTCTTCTGCGGCATCAGAGATGAACCCGAAGTTACACGATCGGACAGCTCGACAAAGCCCGCTTCGCCGGTATTAAAGAAAATCAGGTCTTCAGCAAAACGCGACAGGTGCACCATGCCGATAGAAGCGTTGGAGAGTAACTCCAGCACGTGGTCACGGTCAGAAACACTGTCCAGACTGTTACGCGTCGCCGAGGCAAAGCCCAGCCAACCGGCCAGCTGCTCGCGATCGATTTCATACGCCGTACCCGCCAGCGCGCCGCAGCCCAGTGGACTGACGTCCAGACGCTTGAGCGAATCCTGCAGACGGCTCTCGTCACGCGCCAACATTTCGACATAGGCCAGACACCAATGAGCAAACGTCACCGGCTGCGCACGTTGCAGGTGGGTGTAACCCGGCATGACGGCGTCCTGGTTATTCTCTGCCGTCACCACCAGCGCACTTTGCAGCTGACGGTTGGCCGACAGTAATTCAATAACCGTGTCTTTACACCACAGTTTAAGATCGGTGGCGACCTGGTCATTACGGCTACGTCCGGTATGCAGTTTTTTACCAAGCTGGCCGACTTTATCAATCAGCTTACCTTCCACCCAGCTATGAATATCTTCGGCATCGCTTTGCAGGATCTGCTGCGGATTAACGCGAACCTCTTCCAGCAGAGTGTTCAGCGCCTCTTCCAATTGCAGCTGTTCATCGGCAGTTAGTACGCCGACCGTTACCAGCGCTTTAGACCAGGCCACAGAGCCGACAATATCCTGTTCTGCCAGGCGGTAGTCAAAACGCAACGAGTCGTTGAACTGTTTGAACCGCTGATCTGCTGCCTGTGTAAAACGCCCACCCCAAAGTGCCATAACTTGCTTCCTTAATATCTTGAATATCAACGCCGGATGGCGCTTAGCTTATCCGGCGTACAGGTTCGGTTCACGTAGGCCCGATAAGGCGTAACCGCCATCGGGTACAAAATAGTTTACGCTAAAATCCGCGTGCCAATTGGCATGCCGTTAAACAGCGCCGGAAGTTGCTCGGCATGACGCCAGGAGGCAATATCCACAGGGCGACCCAGCGTGCGCGCGGCATCCAGCGCCGCATTGACCTTCACGATCATGCCGTCAGTAATAATACCTTGTTCAATCAGTTGTTCCGCTTTCGCGGCGGTCATTTCGGCAATACGCTGGCCTTTTCCATCCAGAATACCGCTTACGTCAGAGAGCAGGATCAGATCCGCACCCAGCGTTGCCGCCAGCGCCGTTGCCGCCTGATCGGCATTAACGTTCATCAGCAGTCCGTCTTCAGTAACACCAATAGAGCTAACTACCGGCAGAAAACCGCCTTCCAGCAGTGTGTTAATCAGCTTAGGCGAACCCGGCTGCGCCAGTCCAACATGACCCAGCGCTTTATCGAGCGGCGTCACTTTTACGCTATCGCCATCACCAAGATACAGACCCACGGATGCGATGTGATGCTTTTTCGCCCAGGCCAGTAAGATTTTATTCGCTGTTCCCGCCAGGGCGCCGGTAATAATGTCAATTTGATCGGCTGGCGTGACGCGCAGACCATTTTTCTTTTTCACCGGCAGGTTCAGCTGCTTCATAAGATCGTCAACCACGCAGCCGCCACCGTGCACAATGACCAGCGGTCGCTGGTGCGACTCACGATAATTCACCAGTGCGGTAAACAGACGCTCCAGCGCCTCTTCGCTATCCAGTAAAACGCCGCCCAGCTTGATAATTAATGGATTCATCGTTGCACCCTTAAATAAGAGACTGCGTTTCAGCAAAGCCAAAACGAATATTTGCGCACTGCATCGCCTGTGCCGCCGCGCCTTTCAATAAGTTGTCTTCAGTTGCCACCACGATCAGGTGCTCACCCTGTACGGCAAACCCGATATCACAGAACGGTAAGCCAACCACGTTCTTCAGCGCCGGAACGCCTTTGTCATACAGACGCACCAGTGGCTTATCGCCATACGCCTGTTGCAACGTTTGAGCCACCTGCGCATGGGTTACGCCCGCTTGCAAACGGCAGGTGATGGTTTCCAGAATTCCGCGCGGGAAGTTGCCCAGATGCGGGGTGAAGATCACCTCCGCACCAAGGTGAGTAGCGATTTCCGGCTGATGGCGATGGGTAAACACGCCATACGGCTGCAGGCTCACCTCACAAAAGCTGTTGGAAATAGCCGCCTTACGTCCCGCGCCGCTCACGCCGCTGGTGGCGTTAATTACGGGCCACTGGCTGAGATCCAGCAGCCCGGCATCAATCAGTGGTTTCAGCGACAGCTGTGCCGCCGTCGGGTAGCAACCCGGCACGGCAATCAGATTCGCGTCTTTCAGTTGGTCTGCGCTCCACTCCGCCAGTCCATAAACCGCCTGCTCCAGCAGGTCGGGATGCTGATGGGTAAAGCCGTAATATTTTTCATAGAACGCGCCGTCGTTTACGCGAAACGCGCCCGAGAGGTCAAACACCACGCATCCTGCCTGCAAAAACTGCGGGGCCAGGTCATGGCTCACCTCATGCGCCGTTGCGAGGAACACAACGTCCACCCCTGCGCTAAACTCGCTGATATCTGACATTGGCTGTAACGGTAAATCGACAATGCCTTTCAACTGCGGATGCAAATCAGAGATTAATTTTCCTGCATCATTGCTTTGCGCTGAGACGGTCAAAGCGGTTATGGTCATATCAGGATGGCGATTTACATAGGTCACAAGCTCTGCGCCGGCATAGCCACTGGCGCCCACAATCAGCGTATTCAACATCGGGGCTGCTCACCTTCTTAGATTCTGTTGCCAGATATAAGCCTTTATCACCTCACCTTACACTTGGTGGGTTTTATTACGCTCAACGTTAATGTATTTTTATTCACAAATACTGCATGAATATTGATACTATCATGACCCGAGGTGTGTCAACAATGAAAAACAATTTACCGCCATTTTTCGAGATATACCGCGCTCTGATTGCCATGCCGTCGATTAGCGCCACCGAAGCAGCGCTCGACCAAAGTAATGCAGGTTTAATCACTCTGCTGGCGGACTGGTTCAAAGATTTAGGCTTTAATGTGGAGGTCCAGCCGGTTCCCGACACGCGCAATAAATTCAATATGCTGGCAAGCATTGGACAGGGAGCCGGTGGTTTGTTGTTGGCGGGCCATACCGATACCGTCCCCTTTGACGACGGACGCTGGACGCGCGATCCGTTCACCCTGACCGAGCATGACAATAAGCTCTACGGTTTGGGTACGGCAGATATGAAAGGCTTCTTCGCCTTTATCCTCGACGCGCTGCGTGACGTCGACGTCACTCAACTGAAAAAGCCCCTATACATTCTGGCCACTGCCGATGAAGAGACCAGCATGGCGGGAGCGCGTTATTTCTCTGAAACCACCGCTTTACGCCCGGACTGCGCGATCATTGGCGAACCCACTTCTTTGCAACCTGTCCGCGCGCACAAAGGTCATATCTCTAATGCGATTCGCATTTTGGGACAATCGGGTCATTCGAGCGATCCGGCTCGTGGCGTGAATGCCATTGAACTGATGCATGATGCCATCGGCCATATCATGAATCTGCGCGATGACCTGAAAGAGCGCTATCACCATGATGCTTTTACCGTCCCGTATCCGACATTAAATTTGGGTCACATCCACGGCGGCGACGCCGCCAACCGAATCTGCGCCTGTTGCGAGCTGCATATGGATATTCGCCCACTGCCCGGCATGACGCTTAACGATCTCAATGGCTTACTTAACGACGCGCTGACCCCGGTCAGCGAGCGCTGGCCGGGTCGCCTGACGGTGTCGGAGCTGCATCCGCCAATTCCAGGCTATGAGTGCCCACCGGATCATCAACTGGTACAAGTGGTTGAGAAACTGCTGGGCGCACAGACAGAAGTGGTGAACTACTGCACCGAAGCGCCGTTTATCCAGACGCTTTGCCCGACGCTGGTGTTAGGGCCTGGCTCCATTAATCAGGCGCATCAGCCGGATGAGTATCTTGAAACTCGTTTTATTAAGCCAACCCGCGAATTGATCACCCAGGTTGTGCATCATTTCTGCTGGCATTAACCGCTTATCGCCTCGCTAACCCTTTAGTGGTAAGCGAGGTAATTTATTAACATTTCCATAAGCAAAGCTTATTTGATTCGATGTGAATTAAATAACGTAAATTCCCGTCATTTTTTCGTTTGCTGAACCGATTTCGCAGCAATTGACGTCACGACTTTTACGTGGCTTTATAAAAGACGGCTAACAAACAAAGTCCGAGAGATTTCGTGTCATAGCAAGGCGGCAAGCGAGCTCATACCAGGAGCTTACATAAGTAAGTGACGGGTGGGCGAGCGCAGCCAACGCCGATGTTGCGCGAAAGATACAGGACGCATAAATTAAAGATGGGGTGTCTGGGTTAATATGAACGAACAATATTCCGCGTTGCGTAGTAATGTCAGTATGCTCGGCAAAGTGCTGGGGGAGACCATCAAGGATGCGCTGGGAGAGAACATTCTTGACCGCGTAGAAACAATCCGTAAGTTGTCCAAATCATCCCGCGCCGGCAATGAAGTCAATCGCCAGGAGCTGCTCACTACGCTGCAAAACCTGTCTAACGACGAGCTACTGCCGGTTGCCCGCGCGTTTAGCCAGTTTCTGAACCTGGCCAACACCGCCGAGCAGTACCACAGCATTTCGCCAAAAGGCGAAGCAGCCAGCAACCCGGAAGTGATTGCTCGCACTCTGCGTAAACTGAAAGAGCAGCCCAACCTCGATGAAGCCACCATCAAAAAAGCCGTCGAATCTCTCTCCCTGGAGCTGGTTCTCACTGCCCACCCGACCGAGATCACCCGCCGTACGCTGATCCATAAAATGGGTGAAGTGAACGCCTGTCTCAAGCAACTTGATAACAAAGACCTCGTCGATTACGAGCGCCATCAGTTGATGCGCCGTCTGCGCCAGTTGATTGCCCAGTCCTGGCATACGGATGAAATCCGCAAGCTGCGCCCAAGCCCGGTTGATGAAGCCAAATGGGGCTTCGCAGTGGTTGAAAATAGCCTGTGGGAAGGCGTACCAAACTATCTGCGCGAGCTGAACGAACAACTGGAAGAGCATCTGGGCTATAAGCTGCCCGTTGATTTTGTCCCGGTTCGCTTTACCTCCTGGATGGGCGGCGACCGCGATGGCAACCCGAACGTAACGGCGGATATCACCCGTCACGTGCTGCTACTCAGCCGCTGGAAAGCGACCGATCTATTCCTGAAAGACATTCAGTTTCTGATTTCTGAGCTGTCGATGGTGGATGCCACACCGGAACTGTTGGCGCTGGTGGGCGAAGAAGGCGCAGCAGAACCTTATCGTTATCTGATGAAAACCCTGCGTTCACGTCTGATGGCAACCCAGGCCTGGCTGGAAGCCCGTCTGAAAGGCGAGAAATTACCGAAACCTGCGGGACTTCTCACCCAAAACGAACAGCTCTGGGACCCGCTATATGCGTGCTATCAGTCTCTGCAGGCCTGTGGCATGGGCATTATCGCCAATGGCGAATTGCTCGACACCCTACGCCGCGTGAAATGTTTCGGCGTACCGCTGGTACGTATTGATATTCGTCAGGAAAGCACCCGTCACACTGAAGCCCTTGGCGAACTGACCCGTTATCTGGGCATTGGCGACTACGAAAACTGGTCGGAAGCGGATAAACAGGCTTTCCTGATCCGCGAGCTGAACTCCAAGCGTCCGCTGCTCCCACGTAACTGGGAGCCGAGCAACGACACCCGCGAAGTGCTCGACACCTGCCGGGTCATTGCTGAAGCCCCGTATGGCTCTATTGCCGCCTATGTTATCTCAATGGCGAAAACGCCATCGGATGTACTGGCCGTACATCTGCTGCTGAAAGAGGCCGGTATCGGTTTTGCTATGCCGGTTGCCCCGTTGTTTGAAACGCTGGACGACCTCAACAACGCCGATGACGTCATGTCCCAGCTCCTGAACATTGACTGGTACCGTGGCTTTATTCAGGGCAAACAGATGGTCATGATTGGCTACTCTGACTCCGCAAAAGATGCAGGCGTGATGGCGGCCTCCTGGGCGCAATATCAGGCGCAGGACGCGTTGATCAAAACCTGCGAAAAAGCCGGTATCGAACTGACGCTGTTCCACGGTCGCGGTGGCTCCATTGGTCGCGGCGGCGCGCCTGCGCATGCGGCGCTGCTTTCTCAACCACCAGGCAGCCTGAAAGGCGGTCTGCGCGTGACAGAACAAGGGGAGATGATCCGCTTTAAGTACGGCCTGCCGGAAGTGACCATCAGCAGCCTGTCGCTGTATACCGCAGCAATTCTGGAGGCCAACCTGTTACCGCCGCCAGAGCCGAAAGATAACTGGCGTCATATCATGGATGAGCTTTCCGATATTTCCTGTGAGCTCTATCGTGGATATGTACGTGAAAACAAAGACTTCGTCCCTTACTTCCGCTCCGCAACGCCAGAGCAGGAACTGGGTAAATTACCGCTCGGCTCACGTCCGGCAAAACGTCGCCCAACCGGCGGGGTAGAGTCTCTGCGCGCCATTCCGTGGATTTTTGCCTGGACGCAGAACCGCCTGATGCTCCCAGCATGGCTGGGTGCAGGCACCGCACTGCAAAAAGTGGTTGAAGACGGTAAGCAAAGCGAACTCGAAGCAATGTGCCGCGACTGGCCATTCTTCTCCACACGTCTTGGCATGCTGGAAATGGTTTTCGCCAAAGCAGACCTGTGGCTGGCAGAATACTACGATCAGCGCCTGGTCAAAAAAGAGCTGTGGCCGCTGGGTGAAGAGCTGCGTCAGCGCCTGGAAGCCGATATCGATGTCGTGCTGGCGATTGCCAACGACTCACATTTGATGGCCGACCTGCCGTGGATTGCCGAGTCCATTCAGTTAAGAAATATTTATACTGACCCGCTGAATGTCTTACAGGCTGAGCTGTTACACCGCTCACGCCTGGCGGAAGAGCAAGGCAATGCACCGGATCCGCGCGTTGAACAAGCGCTGATGGTGACAATCGCTGGTGTCGCAGCCGGCATGCGTAATACAGGCTAACGTCCCCCCTCGTCCCCCCTCGTCGCCTTCGTGCTATTGTACGAAGGCGACAACAAAAACTGCTGTCATAACCGCTTCTTTTTCAATATATTCCCGCCTGAATATATTCACATTGTGAATATATCAACAGCAAAACACGATCCTAAGATCTTGATGCTTAAGTTCCTCTTAATATTAAGTCGCTACTCTTGGCGCTACGATTAAAGACAGGCTCACATTATGCAATCCTTACAACTCCAGTCTAAACCTAAATTTAGCTGGAAAGCCCTGGGTTGGGCGCTCCTCTATTTTTGGTTTTTTTCCTCATTACTGCAGGGCGTTATCTACTTTAGCGGCTACAGCGGTTCTACAGGTTTACGCGACTCCTTGCTATTCAGTTCGCTGTGGTTGATCCCGGTATTTTTATTTCCAAACCGTATCCGCATTATTGCTGCCGTCATTGGCGTAGTGCTATGGGCGGCCTCGCTGGCTGCTCTGAGCTATTACGTCATCTACGGACAAGAGTTCTCGCAAAGCGTTCTGTATGTGATGTTTGAAACCAATGCGAACGAAGCCAGCGAATATCTCAGCCAGTATTTCAGCCTAAAAATTGTTCTTATCGCCCTGGCCTATACAGCTATCGCTATTCTGCTGTGGACGCGTCTGCGCCCTGTTCATATTCCATCGCCCTGGCGCTATCTGGTGTCGTTTGCGTTGTTGTACGGTTTGATTCTGCATCCGATAGCCGTTAACACTTTCATCAAACACAAGCCGTTTGAAAAAACGTTGGATGGTCTCGCCTCACGTATGGAGCCTGCCGCACCGTGGCAATTCATCTCCGGGTATTATCAGTACCGTCAGCAGTTGACCTCACTCAATAGCCTGCTGAATGAGAACAATGCCCTGCCGCCACTGGCTAACTTCAAAGATAACTCCGGCGATGCTCCACGTACGCTGGTGCTGGTCATTGGCGAGTCAACGCAGCGTGGTCGCATGAGCCTGTATGGTTACCCGCGCGAAACGACGCCAGAACTGGATGCATTGCATAAATCCGATCCTAACTTCACCGTATTCAATAATGTCGTGACGTCACGTCCGTACACCATTGAAATCCTGCAGCAGGCGCTGACCTTCGCCAACGAGAAGAATCCGGACCTGTACCTGACTCAACCGTCTCTGATGAATATGATGAAACAGGCAGGTTATAAAACCTTCTGGATCACCAATCAGCAGACGATGACGGCTCGCAACACCATGCTGACCGTGTTCTCTAAGCAGACGGATAAGCAGTTCTATATGAATCAGCAGCGTACGCAAAGTGCGCGCGAATATGACAGCAATGTGCTGGCGCCATTTAAAGAAGTACTGGCCGACCCGGCACCGAAAAAGTTCATCATCGTGCACCTGCTGGGTACGCATATTAAGTACAAATTCCGCTATCCGGATGGTCAGGGTAAATTCGATAACAATGTCGACAACGTTCCCCCCGGCCTGGATGATGATCAGTTGGAAGCATACAACGATTACGACAGCGCGAATGTCTACAATGACCATATCATTGCCACTCTGATCAAAGACTATAAAGCGACCGATCCGAACGGCTTCCTGCTCTACTTCTCCGATCACGGGGAGGAGGTATACGATACGCCACCGCATAAAACGCAGGGTCGTAATGAAGACAACCCGACGCGCCATATGTATACGGTACCGTTCCTGCTGTGGACCTCTGAAAAATGGCAGGCCGCACACCCGCGTAATTTTTCTCAGTATGTGAGCCGTAAATACAGCAGCTCAGAGCTTATCCACACCTGGTCTGATTTAGCGGGCTTCACCTACGACGGGTTTGATCCGACCCGATCCATTACCAGCCCGCAGTTCAAAGAGACGACCCGCTGGATTGGCAATCCGTACAAAAAGAATGCCCTGATTGATTACGATAGCCTGCCGTACGGCGATCAAATCGGTAATCAGTAATACTCGTATCGGCCACTCTTAAAGAGTGGCCTTTTTTTATGATGGCGGTTACTGTTTCCCCTGTCTGCTGCCTGCAAGGGATTAACATGTATCACGACGTCAGCCATCTTCTCTCCCGCCTGATTAACGGCCCCACGCCGCTGCGCCAGGTTTATTTTGCCAGCACCAGTAGCTCAACGCCGGAGCTGGCGTATCAGGTCGATTTTCCCCGGCTGGAAATTGTGCTGGAAGGTGAGTTCACCGATAACGGAGTTGCTGGCGCATCCGCGACGTTACTGCCTTGCGATGTGATATTCGTTCCGGCTGGCGGCTGGAACTTTCCGCAGTGGCTCACACCGGTCACCACGCTCAGCATTCTGTTCGGCAAACAGCAACTGGGTTTCAGCATCGTCCAGTGGGACGGCAAGCAATATCATAATCTTACCCGCCAGCACGTCGCGCGGCGTGGGCCACGAATTGGCTCTTTCCTGCTGCAAACGCTCAATGAAATGCAGATGCAACCGCAGGAGCAACAAACCGCAAGGCTAATCGTTGCGAGCTTACTGAGCCACTGCCGCGATCTGCTGGGCAGCCAGATCCAGACCGCATCACGCAGTCAGGCGCTTTTCGAAGCCATTCGCGACTATATTGATGAACGCTACGCTTCGCCGCTCACCCGAGAATCCGTCGCGCAGGCGTTTTACATCTCACCTAATTACCTCTCCCACCTGTTTCAAAAAACGGGCGCTATCGGGTTTAACGAATACCTGAATCACACGCGACTGGAACACGCGAAAACGCTGCTGAAGGGTTATGAGCTGAAGATCAAAGAAGTGGCGCACACCTGTGGGTTTGTTGACAGCAACTATTTCTGCCGCCTGTTTCGCAAAAATACCGAACGTTCGCCGTCAGAATATCGTCGGCAATACCACAGCCAGCTGACGGAGATAAAAGCTAATCCAAAGTAAGATGTGTGTGCTGTGGTGCAGAAAGCAGCTTTCGCACGGCACTCATCACCCGCTGCGGCTCACGCAGAAATGCGCTAATGCCCGACTGGACGTATCGGCTCTGCGTAAATCGCTCTGCTCCTGCCAGTTCAATATCGGTAATGAGCAACACCGCATCAGCGCGGTTAATATCTTCTTCCGTCAGGCGATTTTCGGTACCCAACGCGCCCTGAGTTTCAATCTTGATGCTCCATTTCTCCTGCTGGCAGAGTTTCTCCAGCCGTTCAGCGGCCATATAAGTATGGGCCACGCCGCTTACGCACGCGGTGACAGCAACCAGATATCGTACAGGTGCGATGGCCATACTATCCTCCTACTGTTACCTGAAATCCGGCGCATTCTGCCATCTTACGTATAAAACCTATCTCTTGCGCCGACGGGACGGGCACTTCTTTCATCGACCAGGGTAATCCGAGCAGGTTGTATTTCGGTTCGCCATATTGATGAAACGGTAGCAGGTGTACCTGCTTTATGCCTAATGATGACAACAGCGTCAACGCCTGCTGCGTGTTCTCTACATTCATCGTAAAGCCCGGAATCAGCGGCAGGCGAGGAATGACATTAACCCCTTCAGCGACCATTAGTCGTAAATTCGCCAGCACGCGCGGCAGGTTCATATTAATGGTCTCACGCGCCAAATGGACATCCATAATTTTGAGGTCAAACAGCACCTCATCGCACTCTCTTGCCAGCGATAACAAACGACTGGCTGGCGCATCGCCAGCCGTTTCAATCGCGCAGCGAACATCCCAGCGCCGCAGACGTTGCAGGAATCGTACGGCAAAGGGCGCTTGCATCAGCACTTCACCACCGGAAAGCGTCACTCCCCCGCCAGAGGTGCGAAAGAAAATATCATCTTTCATCACTTCACGTTCCAGCTCATCCAGTGAGATATCACGACCAATACGTTCAAACGCACCGGAGGGACACTCATCAGCATCACGTAGACAGGGTGTACAGTGCAGGCATTTACTCTCCCGCCGTACTGTTTCAATACGTGGGGAGAGAGATTCAGGGTTGGCGCACCACGGGCAGGTATGCGGACAACCTTTAAAAAAGACTACCGTACGAATACCCTGTCCATCATTCAGTGAGTAACGCTGAATATTGAATATACGCGCGACGTCCTCGCCACATGGGTCAATAACCTCACAGCTGATGCGCGGTGCGGCGAATGATGTCATCCTGGATCTCCTTCGACAGCTCGACAAAGAAGGCGCTGTAACCCGCCACGCGCACCACCAGCCCGGCGAAATCTTGTGGGCGCAGCTGCGCTTCTCGCAATGTGTCGGCATTCACCACGTTAAACTGGATGTGCTGGAGCTTGAGCTGGGTAAATGCCCGCAGAAAATCCGCCAGCTTGCGTAAACCAGCCTCACCTTCCAGTGTGGCTGGCGTAAACTTCACGTTCAGCAAAGTCCCATTGGAAAGCAATGTGTTATCCAGCTTGCTGACCGATTTCAATACCGCCGTCGGCCCTTGCATATCCTGCCCCAGCATCGGCGACAGCCCTCCGTCCGCCAACTGTTCCCCGGCGAAGCGACCATCTGGTGTCGCTCCGACGACCGAACCCAGCGGCACGTGCGCAGAGACAGTATATGAACCCGGCGTAAATTGCCCGCCGCGTGGATTCTGGTATTTCTCTACCTCTTTGCAGTAATGACGCAGCAGTTCGGCGCTGATGTTATCTACATCATCAATATCGTTGCCGTATTTTTCGAAGCGGTTAATCAGCCTGGCGCGAATTTTCTCGCCTTCCGGGGTAGCAAAGTTGTCTTTTAGCACCGACAAAAGTTCGTCAAAAGTTAAGCGCTGTTGTTCAAATACCAGTCCATTGAGCGCATGCAGCGAATCGCTCAGGTTCGCAATGCCGATCCCCTGTACGCCTGAGAAGTTATAACGCGCGCCGCCGTCGGTAATATCACACCCTTTATCCAGGCAATCGCTAATAAACGAGGAGAGCAGCGGCACCGGCGCCCAGTCGCGATGACCGATATCGCAGATATTACTGCCTTCGACCATCAACGTAATGTAGTGGCTGATTTTGGCACGAATATGCTTCAACAGGTCTTCGTACGTCAGCGCGCGATTGCCTTCGTTCTCATGCAGGCAGATTTCCATTACTTTCAGCAGATTAAACATGGCGATGTCGTGCAAACCGTATGTTCTGCCTGGAATAGACAGCTCGACACAGCCGACTACCGCGTAATCTCGCGCATCTTCCAGCGAGACGCCACGGTTAAGAAATGCGGGCACCACCACTTCATCATTAAAGATTTGCGGGATGCCGGTCCCGAGGCGAATGGTCTGTGCCGTTTTCATCAGGAACGGCGTATCGATCAACGCGTTCGTGCGCACACCGAGATTTGGTTGCGGCAGTTGTACGCTCTGATAAGCATCAAGGCAGAGAAACGACAGTACGTTTACCGCACTACGACCATTCTCCGTTAATCCCCCAAGCAGTGCGGTGTAACCCGTTGGGAAGCCAGCGAAATAGCGCGCGCTGCTGGTGGATCGCAGCAGTACAATGTCATTGCATTTCACCCATAGCGATTCGAGTATTTCTTTTAAGAATGCAGGATCTTCCCCCTGCGTCAGCGAGGTCTGATAAAACGGCAGCATATACTGGTCGAAGCGTCCGAGTGAGAGCGAACTGGCGTTGGACTCATATTGCAAAATAATGTTCATGTACCAGAACAGCTGACATGCTTGCCAGAAGGTTTGCGGCTTATGCTGGGCGTTATGCCGGGAGTTTTCCGCAATCGTCAGCAATTCCTGACGTCGCTGCGCATCCGGGCAGTTTTCCGCCATTTGTTCTGCCAGCAGGGCGTAACGCAGAATGTGGCTTTGCGAAGCCTCAAGCAGCAACAGAGCAGCCTGATAAAAGTGGTTATCCGGCTGCTGCAGACAATGCGCCCGCATCTGCGCTACCAGTTCGCCAAGCCCGAGATTCAACAGGCGTGGATAATCAATAATGATATGCCCCTGACCTTTATCCGTCTGGTTAACGCTAAAAATCTGCGTACGGACAGCGGCTTTTACCTCATCGGTCATCTGACCGTTGATGAAATCTTTCATCGACCGCTTTTCCCAGTACGGATACAGCACATCGCGATAAAGATGTTTATCCTCTTCGCTGATGTCAAAACGGTCCTGCGGACGGGTTGGAAACTGCTCCAGCTCGTTGAGCAGCCAGTAAGGATCCATTTCCGGTGACATTATGCCCGCCCGCGGTTTAACGGTACGGTTCCCGGCTATCAGTTCCTCATCACGAATCGATATTTCAACGTGCTCAAGAATATATGCGGTGGCTTTCGCCCGCCGCAGAATAACCGGCTCTCCCTCCGTCTGCTGGTGGCTGGCGGTATATAGCAGCGCACGCTCAAGCGAAATTTCGCGGTTATTCTGAAACAGAGCGTTTTTTAAACGTTGGATACGGTTAGTCATGAGGAACTCCTGTAGAAAAACTGATGCCAGATGGCGCTGTGCTTATCTGGCCTACGTATCAGTAGGCCGGATAAGTCGCCCCCCCCTCCGGCAAACAAACCGTTATGCGGTTTGCGCAAGGTGTGCGCCAATCTTGTTCATGATGGCGTCGGCACGTTTCACTGCATCGCTGATGTTGACACGAACGATAGTTTTGCCCGCAAAACGCTCTTCAAACTTAATACCAATGTCTTTGGTCAGAATCACCATGTCGGCTTCTGCCACATCCGCCGCGGTCAGTTCGTTTTCCAGACCGATCGACCCCTGAGTCTCAACCTTTACTTCCCACCCCTTGGCTTTAGCGGCGCTTTCCAGCGCTTCGGCGGCCATATAGGTGTGGGCAACGCCAGAAGGACATGCAGTTACTGCGATAATCTTGGTCATGACTCATTCCTCGCTTAATTCATTTCAAAATCTAAATCCAGGTCGTCTTCTTTCTGGTCGACCTGAGACACTTTTTTCCGCGCCAGACTTTTCAGTACATTAACGCACACTGCGGTCACTACAGCCCCCACGGCAACCGCCGCGATATAACCCAATTTTCCTTCCACGACCGGCAGAACAATCAGCCCGCCCCAGCCGGCATAACACTGCGCACCAAACAGCGCGGCGGTTACCGTGCCGCAGGCGGAACCCACCATAATGGATGGGATAACGCGCAGCGGATCGGCGGCAGCAAAAGGAATTGCGCCTTCCGTTACGCCAACGCAGCCCATCACCAGCGCGGCTTTACCGGCTTCACGTTCTTCAGAAGAGAAATTCTTACGACCAATCAGCGTCGCCAAACCTAAGCCCAGCGGCGGCACGCAGATCCCTACCGCGGCGATTGCCACCACGGTATAAACACCCTGTGCCACGCAAATCAGCATGAAGGCGTAGGCAACTTTGTTAATCGGCCCACCCATATCGAAGGCCAACATCAGTCCCATAATTACCGCCAGCAGCACGATGCTGCCCTGCTGCATACCCTGCAGCCACTCGGTCAGGCTAGTGGTTAACGCGCCAACGGGTTCTCCCAGGCCCCACATCATGATGCCTGCGGTGATAAAGGTGCCGACAATAG
Source organism: Citrobacter sp. RHBSTW-00599 (assembly GCF_013784065.1). Lineage (NCBI taxonomy): Bacteria > Pseudomonadati > Pseudomonadota > Gammaproteobacteria > Enterobacterales > Enterobacteriaceae > Citrobacter > Citrobacter sp. RHBSTW-00599. Next base: position 4,858,909 of record NZ_CP056717.1, read on the forward strand.
GAATAACGAAGATAGGCATTACCGATCGCAACACCTTATGTACGGGGATCTTCTTCAGATAATGGACGACGATACCGCCAATAATCCCGGCAATTAGCGCGCCGAAAAAACCTGCGCCGAAGCTGTTTCCCACCCATGCGCCAATCGCACAAGGGGCGAGAGCAGAACGTTCAGCAATGGAATAACCAATGTAAGCGGCAAGGAATGGCACCATCAACGTCAGCCCTGCGACGCCAATATCAAACAGTTTCTTGAGATTAGGATCGGTCGCCGCATCCGGTACCGCGCCCTTGCCATACAACATGACGGAGACCGCCAGCAAAATTCCACCCGCGACTACGAAGGGGATCATATGCGAAACACCCGTCATCAGATGCTGACGGGTATTTTTCAGGATTTGTACCAACTCTTTCATAAGTCGCTCCCAGGCTGCTAAAGCCCATATCCATAAACTTGTTGCGGAAAACAATAGGCAATCCGACGCGGCGCAAACAGTGGATAAAAAGGCCATTTGCTGGACTTTTGTAATGTCAGCGCAAAAATGCGATCCGCCTCATAACTTGTAGTTTCTCGGAATTTATAGAGGACATGCTGACTTGTGAGGGATATCTCACTTTGATGGTTACATTACATTTATCCAGTTTTTGGCAGATTTGTCAGATGGCAGGCTCAGGCGTTGCCCTTTTATCCTGTAGCGAGAAATCGTTATGGGAGATGAGGCTATGGCCCTGATTGTGGAATTTACCTGTGAGCTGCCCAATGGCGTACATGCGCGCCCGGCAAGTCACATAGAAACGCAGTGCAACACCTTTACTTCGCACATTGAGTGGCACAACCTGCGTACCGAACGTAGGGGTAACGCCAAGAGCGCATTGGCGCTGATTGGCACCGATACTCTGGCAGGTGATAGCTGCCAGTTGCTGATTTCCGGTGCTGATGAACAGGCAGCCCACCAGCATTTAACCCAATGGTTACGTAATGAATTTCCACACTGCGATGCACCGCTAGCGGAAGCCAAAAGCAACGAGCTGGAGCCACTTCCTGCATCCCTCACCAATCTAAACCCACAGCTTTTTCGCGCTCGCACCGTCTGCAGCGGCAGTGCGGGAGGCATTCTGAGTCTGCTCTCTTCGCTGGATCTCAACGCCCTTAACAATCTCCCATCCGCTAAAGATATTGAAACCGAGCAGGCGGCACTGGATAACGGCTTAACGCTGCTGATGAAGAATATTGCGTTTCGGTTACTCGACAGCGACGGTGCAACCAGTGCGATTCTGGAAGCACACCGCTCGCTGGCAAGCGACCTCTCACTGCGTCAGCACCTGCTCGCTGGAGTATCTCGCGGGTTAAGCTGCGCCCAGGCGATTGTCGAAAGTGCCGGACATTTTTGTGATGAATTCGCCAGCTCCAGCAGCAGTTATTTACAGGAACGTGCGCTGGATGTGCGCGATGTCTGCTTCCAGCTTCTGCAGCAAATTTATGGAGAGCAGCGTTTCCCTGCGCCGGGAAAACTAACCCAGCCTACGGTCTGTATGGCGGATGAGCTCACACCGAGCCAGTTCCTCGAACTGGACAAAACATTGCTGAAAGGCTTGCTGTTAAAAAGCGGCGGTACCACTTCACACACGGTGATTCTCGCCCGGTCATTCAACATTCCTACGCTGGTTGGCGTGGATATTGAATCCTTGATGCCATGGCTGCAGCAAACGGTTTATATCGATGGTAACGCAGGAGCGGTCATTGTTGCCCCTGATGAATCCGTCGTACGTTACTACCAGCAGGAAGCCCGTATCCAGGATGCCATTCGAGAACAACAACGTATCTGGCTGACCCAAGAGGCGCGCACGGGGGATGGCATCCGCATGGAAGTCGCCGCCAACATCGCCCATTCCGTGGAAGCGCAAGCAGCCTTTGGCAACGGTGCGGAAGCGGTTGGCCTGTTTCGCACGGAAATGCTGTATATGGACCGTACCTGCGCCCCGGATGAGAACGAGCTATACAACATTTTCTGCCAGGCGCTGGAGCCCGCGCAGGGACGCAGCATCATTGTGCGCACCATGGATATCGGCGGTGATAAACCCGTTGATTACCTGAATATTCCTGCCGAAGCCAACCCGTTCCTCGGTTATCGCGCGGTGCGTATCTATGAAGAATACGCCGCTTTGTTTACCACACAACTGCGATCGATCCTGCGCGCATCAGCGCACGGTAGCCTGAAAATCATGATCCCAATGATCTCCTCTATGGAAGAGATCCTGTGGGTCAAAGAGAAGCTGGCCGAAGCCAAACAGCAACTGCGCACTGAACACATCCCATTTGATGAGAAGATCCCGCTCGGTATCATGCTGGAGGTTCCGTCGGTGATGTTCATCATCGATCAATGCTGCGAAGAAATTGATTTCTTTAGTATTGGCAGTAATGACCTGACGCAATATCTGCTGGCGGTCGACCGCGACAACGCCAAAGTTACCCGCCATTACAACAGCCTGAATCCAGCCTTCTTGCGCGCACTGGATTACGCCGTACAGGCGGTACATCGGCAGGGGAAATGGATTGGCCTGTGCGGCGAACTTGGCGCTAAAGGTTCAGTGCTACCGCTGCTTGTGGGACTGGGTCTGGACGAGATCAGCATGAGCGCTCCCTCCATTCCCGCCGCCAAAGCGCGGATGGCGCAACTTGACAGCCGCGCCTGCCGTCAGTTGCTGAATCAAGCAATGGCGTGTCGAACGTCGCTGGAGGTCGAACATCTGCTGGCCCAGTTCCGCATGACCCAACAGGATACCCCTCTGGTTACCGCCGAGTGCATCACGCTGGATAGCGACTGGCGTAGTAAAGAGGAGGTCATCAAAGGGATGACCGACAACCTCCTGCTGGCAGGTCGTTGCCGCTATCCGCGTAAACTGGAAGCCGATCTGTGGGCGCGCGAAGCGGTCTTCTCTACCGGATTAGGTTTTAGCTTCGCCATTCCACACAGCAAATCAGAACATATTGAGCAGTCCACTATCAGCGTAGCGCGCCTGCAAGCGCCGGTACGTTGGGGTGATGATGATGCGCAGTTCATTATTATGCTGACGCTCAACAAACACGCCGCTGGCGACCAGCATATGCGTATTTTCTCGCGTCTGGCACGGCGCATTATGCATGAAGAATTCCGTAACGCGCTGGTTAACGCCGCCTCTGCCGACGCTATCGCCAGCCTGCTGCAACATGAACTTGAACTTTAAAGAGGGTGTTTTTGTATGGAACTTTACCTTGATACCGCCAACGTCGCGGAAGTCGAACGTCTGGCACGCATCTTCCCAATCGCGGGTGTCACCACCAACCCAAGCATTGTGGCAGCAAGCAAAGAATCCATCTGGGATGTGCTGCCGCGCCTGCAAAACGCCATTGGCGAAGAGGGCATTCTGTTTGCCCAAACCATGAGCCGCGACGCACAAGGCATGGTGGAGGAAGCCAAACGTCTGAGCAACGCGGTCCCCGGTCTGGTGGTAAAAATCCCGGTGACATCCGAAGGTCTGGCCGCAATCAAGATGCTGAAAAAAGAGGGCATCACCACGCTGGGAACCGCCGTGTACAGTGCCTCTCAGGGGCTGCTGGCAGCGCTGGCGGGGGCGAAATATATCGCGCCTTACATTAACCGTATTGACGCGCAGGGCGGCGACGGAATTCGCACGGTACAAGAACTGCAAACGTTACTGGAACTTCATGCGCCCAACAGCATGGTACTGGCAGCCAGCTTTAAAACCCCTCGTCAGGCGCTGGATTGCTTACTGGCAGGATGCGAAGCAATCACCCTGCCATTAGACGTAGCGCAACAAATGCTCAATACCCCTGCGGTAGAGTCAGCAATAGAGAAGTTTGAACATGACTGGAACAATACATTTGGTCACATCAACCTGTGAGGGAAATAAAGTATGGATCGCATTATTCAATCACCTGGTAAGTACATCCAGGGTGCCGATGTTATTACCCGTCTTGGCAACTACCTCAAACCACTGGCAGAGCGCTGGCTGGTCGTTGGGGACAAGTTTGTCTTAGGCTTTGCCCAGGGCGCACTGGAAAAAAGCTTCCAGGATGCCGGACTGGCGCTGGAGATTGCACCGTTTGGCGGCGAGTGTTCACAAAACGAAATCGACCGTCTGCGCGGCGTGGCAGAAAAAGCGCAATGTGGCGCAGTACTTGGTATTGGCGGCGGTAAAACGCTGGATACTGCCAAAGCGCTGGCGCACTTTATGGGCGTGCCTGTCGCCATTGCGCCAACCATCGCCTCTACCGATGCACCGTGCAGCGCGCTGTCCGTTATTTACACCGATGCCGGTGAATTCGATCGCTATTTGCTGCTGCCCAATAATCCGGACAGGGTCATTGTTGATACCAAAATTGTCGCAGGCGCACCGGCGCGTCTGTTAGCCGCGGGCATTGGCGATGCGTTGGCGACCTGGTTCGAAGCACGCGCCTGTTCACGCAGCGGCGCAACCACCATGGCGGGCGGTCAGTGCACTCAGGCGGCTCTGGCGCTGGCTGAGCTGTGCTTTAATACGCTGATAGAAGAAGGTGAAAAAGCGATGCTGGCTGCCGAGCAGCACGTGGTAACGCCTGCGCTGGAGCGCGTTATTGAAGCCAACACCTATCTGAGCGGCGTCGGTTTTGAAAGCGGCGGTCTGGCGGCGGCGCACGCCATCCATAACGGTCTGACGGCAATCCCGGATGCGCATCACTATTACCACGGCGAGAAAGTGGCTTTCGGCACGCTGACGCAACTGGTACTGGAAAACGCGCCGATCGATGAAATTGAAACTGTTGCGGCGCTGTGTCATTCCGTTGGCCTGCCGATTACCCTGGCGCAACTGGACATCAAACAGGATATTCCGGCTAAAATGCGCATTGTGGCTGAAGCTGCCTGTGCCGAAGGCGAAACCATCCACAACATGCCTGGCGGCGCAACGCCGGACCAGGTGTATGCCGCCCTGCTGGTGGCTGACCAGTACGGTCAACGTTACCTGCAAGAGTGGGAATAACCGGCCAATAAAAATCCCCGCAATTGCGGGGATTTTTTGTTCATACTATGCCGGACCCGCACAAGCGATATCCGGCATAGTCTGTTACAGCAGATCGAAACGATCCAGGTTCATCACTTTCACCCATGCGGCAACGAAATCTCTCACGAACTTCTCGTGAGCATCGCTGCAGGCATAAACTTCAGCCACTGCGCGTAGTACAGAGTTAGAACCAAACACCAGATCGGCGCGAGTTGCGGTGTATTTTACTTCGCCGCTCGAACGGTCACGACCTTCAAACAGCTCTTGTGACTCATCAACCGCCTTCCACTCATGACGCATATCCAGCAGATTGACGAAGAAGTCAGTGCTGAGTACGCCAGGGCGATCGGTAAAGACGCCGTGCTGGCTACCATCAAAGTTGGTGCCCAGTACGCGCATACCGCCCACCAGCACGGTCATTTCCGGTGCGGTTAGCGTCAACTGCTGCGCTTTGTCGATCAGCAACGACTCGGTGGTCGACACGTCAGGACGAGCGCGGTAGTTACGGAAACCATCGGCAATCGGCTCAAGCAGTTCAAACATCTCAATATCCGTTTGATCCTGACGCGCATCCACGCGACCCGGCGCAAAAGGTACCTTGATGCTGACACCCGCAGCGCTAGCCGCCTGCTCGATACCGACAACACCGGCCAGCACGATAATATCGGCCAACGAGGCAGTATGGGCAGACTTATAAATACCTTCCAGCACAGGCAGAACGCGTGCCGCAGTGGCATTCACATCCCAGCCACGTTGTGGGTCCAGCGCCAGACGCGCACCGTTAGCGCCGCCACGTTTATCCCCGCCACGGAAAGTCGATGCCGAAGCCCACGCTACCGATACCAGTTCGCCCACGGACAGTCCGGAAGCAGCGATGGTCGCCTTCAGCTTCAGGATATCTTCTTCGCTTGGGTTGAAGAACGCATGCGGCAGCGGATCTTGCCAGATCAGATCTTCTTTTGGCACTTCCGGGCCAATGTAACGCGATTTTGGCCCCATATCGCGGTGCGTCAGTTTAAACCACGCACGGGCAAACGCTTCGTTGAACGCTTGCGGATCGTTCAGGAAACGGCGAGAGATCTTTTCGAACTCAGGATCGAAACGCAGCGTCAGGTCGGTAACCAGCATCGTCGGCTTGCGTTTTTTCGACGGATCAAACGGATCGGGAATAATTTCTGGCGCGTCAACCGCTTCAAACTGAATCGCGCCTGCCGGACTGCGAGTCTGCACCCACTCATATTTGAACAGGTTCTCGAAGAAATAGTTGCTCCATTGGGTAGGCGTCTGCGTCCACACCACTTCCAGACCGGAAGTAATTGCATCCGCGCCCGCGCCACTACCGTAGCTGCTGGCCCAACCCAGGCCCTGCGCTTCAATCGGTGCGGATTCTGGATCGGCGCCAACGTGCGATGCCGCTGCTGCGCCGTGGGTTTTGCCCAACGTATGACCGCCGCCAATCAGCGCCACGGTTTCTTCGTCGTTCATCCCCATGTTACCGAAGGTCGCGCGAATAGCCGCTGCCGCAGAAAGCGGTTCGCCGCTATGGTCCGGCCCTTCCGGGTTCACATAAATAAGGCCCATTTCGGTGGCGCCCAGCGGCGCTTTTGCCAGCTCTTCCGGATGACGGTGAGTCAGCCAGGCTTTTTCATCACCCCAGTTTACGTCGAGATCCGGTTCCCAGACATCTTCACGACCGGCACCAAAGCCAAAGGTACGGAAACCTGAGTTTTCCAGCGCCACGTTACCCGCGAGGATAAACAGGTCGGCCCAGGAAATTTTCTGACCATATTTCTGCTTGATTGGCCACAGCAGACGACGTGCTTTATCAAGGCTGACGTTGTCCGGCCAGGAGTTCAGTGGTGCAAAACGCTGCTGTCCGCGACCCGCTCCACCGCGTCCATCGATAGAGCGATAGGTTCCCGCGCCGTGCCATGCCATGCGGATAAACAATCCGGCATAGGTTCCCCAGTCAGCGGGCCACCACGGTTGAGATTCGGACAAAAGGGCTCTGAGATCCCCTTTCAGGGCAGAATAGTCGAGTTTACTAAACTCTTTGCGGTAGTCGAAGTCCTCACCCAGCGGGTTCGAACGGTTGGAATGTTGGTTTAAAAGATCAACGCGGAGTTGATTTGGCCACCAGTCGCGGTTATTCGTTCCTGCTCCCGCGCTCTGATCGTGACCGCCTTGATGAAAAGGACACTTACCGGCAGTTGATGCGTTTTGGCTATCGTCGGACATGCTCATCTATATGCTCCCTTTACAGTGTTCTGACTACGATATACACCACCAGAGATAAGATATAGTCGAAATAACCCACAGATTCGATAGCTAATTCCTTTTATATTTTAAGTTACAGAGATGTAGATCAAAATGATCAACAAAAAGCCCTCCGTAGAGGGCTGGGGCATCTGTTTAGTTAGGTCTTACACCCAGTGTGTGACAAATAGCGTAGCTCATCTCGGCACGGTTGAGGGTATAGAAGTGAAAATCCTTCACCCCTTCGCGACTGAGAATTTTCACCATATCCATGGCGATATTTGCGCCCACCAGCTTGCGGGTTTCCGCGTCATCATCAAGACCATCAAACATGGTCGACATCCACGCAGGAATGCGGACGTTGGTCATGTCAGCAAATTTTTTCGCCTGCTTAAAGTTAGATACCGGCAGGATGCCCGGAATAATTTCCACATCGATTCCCGCAGACACGCAGCGATCGCGAAAGCGCAGATAGCTTTCTACATCGAAGAAAAACTGGGTGATCGCGCGGTTTGCACCGGCATCAACCTTACGCTTCAGGTTCAGCAAATCCGCCTGAGCGCTTTTCGCTTCCGGGTGCACTTCCGGGTAAGCCGCAACGGAGATATCGAAGTCTGCAACGTCTTTCAGCAGAGTCACCAGGTCGGAAGCATACATATCCGGTTTACCGCTTCCCGGCGGCAGGTCGCCGCGCAGGGCAACAATATGACGAATACCGTTATGCCAGTAGTCCTGAGCAATGGTACGCAGCTCATCGCGGGTCGCATCAATGCATGTCAGGTGCGGGACCGCTTCAAGACCTGTGCGATCCTTAATGCCTTTAATAATGCTGTGCGTACGGTCGCGCTCACCAGAGTTTGCACCGTAAGTGACTGATACAAACTTCGGCTTCAGGCTGCTCAGGCGATCGATGGAGTTCCACAGGGTTTGCTCCATTTCACTGGTGCGCGGCGGGAAAAACTCAAACGAAACGTTAATCTGACCCTGCACTTCTGCCAGGCTCTGATTCAGGGCTTCCCGCTGGTTGGCGTGAAAAAAGCTCATACCTTACCTCATCAATCTTTTGTCGTTATATGTTGTGTTGTGAACTGCTATACGTTTAGACGTCTAGATGTAAAAATGACGGAAAAGCATGCTGGCGTCAACACAAAAATCATCGTTAAAGGTGAGGAATACTCAGCCAACGTGAAAAAAATTCACATCAGCTTGAAATGGTGAGGGATTGCGTCACGACCGTCTGTAGCCACTCTACTTTTGTTACGTTCTCAGGCAGCGTCGCTAGCCCCATGCTAAGACGCAATTCTGTATCAGTAAGCGGAAGGAAGATCACGCCCTGACGCTGGATAGCGGAAAAGGAGGCCGGAACCAGGCTCAGACCGTCACCCTGCGCGATCCGTGCCAGCAGCACGTCATGTTCCATCGGCTCCTCAATAAGTGCAGGAGAGTAACCAGCACGACGAAAAATGTGTCGAGTGTAATCAAAAAAAGCAGGGTTACGTTCACGTTTGAACCAGAACAGCGGTCGGTGGTTCAGCGACGTTAACGAGAGCGAAGGCAGAGCCGCCTCGGGCCAGAGCGTGGGTAAGGCGGCAATCATCGATTCTTGCCAGCCGAGCGGCGTGACGCTAAGACCCGAATTCTCAAGCGGTAGCGCCACCAGCGCTGCATCCAGTTTTCCCCGACGCACCTGGCGCGCCAGTTCAGGCGAACCATGACGGACAATATGTAGCTTCTGTACACGCGTAGCAAGCTGCGACTCAAGCGCCGCAAAAACGCCCTGCTCAAACGCTGTACTTAGCCCTAAGCGCAGAGATTGCTCTCCCGTCTTCGCTATCTGACTCAACGCCGCCCAGGTTTTATCCTGTAACGCCAATAGCGGGCGCACGATTTCAAGGACGCGCTGGCCGTCCTCCGTCAGCGTAAGTCCACGGGTATGACGGACAAAAAGCGTCACCCCCAGGCGCTCTTCAAGCTGGCGAATGTGGCGACTCAGCGGCGGCTGCGACATAAATAAACGCTGCGCCGCTCGACTCATGTTGTTCTCTTCCGCCACCACGGAAAAATAGCGTAGGAGGCGGATGTCCAGAGAGTGCAAAGGCGATATTGTCATACCGAAAAGGTATCACGGAAACGGTATTACCCCAATCATTCCGCACGCTCTATCCTCATGCCATACACTAACTCACGAGGTGATTATCATGGATTCAGAACGCTATTTAACCGGTCAGAGAATGCTGCAACAGGTTGATGGAAAAGGGGGAGATGCGGTCGTCGATAGCCTGAAGGATATCGCGCCGGACTTCGCCCAATACCTGATTGAATTTCCTTTTGGCGACATCTATTCAAGGCCGGGGCTGGATTTACGCAGTAGAGAAATTGCCACCGTAGCGGCGCTCACCGCCATGGGTAACGCCGCACCACAGCTTAAGGTACACATCGCCGCCGCGCTGCACGTTGGCTTAACGCAGGAAGAGATTATTGAAGTGATGATGCAGATGGCAGTTTATGCGGGATTCCCGGCAGCACTAAACGGCCTGTTCGCTGCAAAAGAGGTGTTTGCCTCCCACAGAGGTTAAAACAAAGGCCAGCGGAATATCTGCTGGCCTGACCTCACTACGGTTTCACATCTTCCACACGCATGCCTTTGAGTTGCTCATCCGTCAGCGTATTTCCCGCTTTGAAATAATCAACGACCGCATTAGAGACATAGTAACCGCCGGATGTGTTACGCGCTTTGCCTTCAGTAAATGTCGTGAAACCATCACCGCCGTCCGCCAGGAAGCTATTGGTGGCAATGTGATAAACCGTGGCATCCTCAATGGGTTTGCCGTTTAACGTCAATACGCTAACCCGCAGACCAACCGGTTTACTGCTGTCATACTTCATCTCCAGTCCTTTGGACACCTGCAATACACCGTTGCTTAAACCCGCGCCGTGCTCCATCAGGCTACGTAACTGCTTCCCAGTGAGATCCATGGTTGCCAGCTCATTCGGGAACGGGAAGGTGCTAATGACTGCGCCCATGGTGATGACTCCAGCAGGGATTTCATTCCGGATGCCGCCCGAGTTAGTGAGCGCTAACTGGGTATCTTTACCCGCCGCAACCAGCAACGCATCTGCCGCCAGATTTCCCAGCGAAGAAGATTCACCGTAAGCACGCGTCAGCTCAACCGGCGCGTTGGCAACCGTCTGCTGCACCACTTTATCGAGCTTTTTATTCCAGCCATCAATGACCTGTTTCGTCTGCGGGTCTGGCTGCCACTCATCAGCAAAAATGGTTTTCAGCTCGAAGTTCTTCACGGTAAATTGATGCGGTTTTTGCTGGTAATCCAGCACCAGTTTACCCACATCAATGCCGCCGCTGTCGGTAGACAGAATCAGGGTGTTACCTACTTTAATCGGCTCCGGCGTGCCCACATGCGCATGACCGGTGATCAGGATGTCCAACCCCTGCACCTGGCCTGCAGTCTGGATGTCTTTATCCAGCGCACGGCGTACATCGGTGCCCCCCAGACTGGACTGACGCGCTGGCGTGCCTTCATGGATCAGCGCCACGGTGAGATCGACTTTGCCTTTCAGCTCATCGATATAGCGTTGCAACCACTTCACTTCATCCCGCGCCTCGATCCCGACACGTGTCGCAGCGGAAACCGTATCATCAAAAGCAAACACGCCGTGCAGGCCAATCACGCCTATCTTTACGCCATCTTTTTCAATAATGGTGTAAGGCTTATCCCAGAACATTTTGCTGCTGTTTTGGTAAAAGATGTTGCCCTGCACGATCGGAAACTTTGCCTGGCTCAGTTGCAGCAGCGTATTGTCCCAACCGTGATCGAATTCATGATTACCCATGGTGACAGCGTCAAAATTCATGGTGTTCATGATATCGATAATCGCCTTCCCCTTGGTCAGGCTGCTGATATATGGCCCGGTGAAATAGTCGCCAGCATCCAAAAACCAGGTGGCGCTATTTTTCGCTTTCTCCTGCTTCACCATCGCCGAGATATTGGCCCAACCGCCAATATCTCGTGTGCCATTGGCAATCCATGGCACTTTATAAGGTTCGACATGGGCATGGAGATCGTTGGTATAAATAATCGTGACATCTTTGGCACTCGCCCAGAGCGGTAAAGATACCAGAACACCGACAGCAAGCATTTTTAGCTTCATAACCAATCCCTTTCAGTCATATAAAGATTCGCTACGTTACGTTCTGAAAGGTTTTTTTATGTGAGAAAACTCACATCCATCGGTGATAGTTGCAGGCCAAAATCAACGACCATTAAAAATCGTTGGTAACAGGATGACGTCACTGTTCACTATCAATTGCTGCAAATCCTTTGGCTGCAAAAATCTGGGGCTGGCGAGCTCAGCTGATTACAGCTGGCCAGAATATCGGCTAGGTTATGCCGCACTGCATTGTCGGGCATGCGGCAGCCTTCCACCGCTGTTTGATGAGGAACAGTTCCGTTGCTGGTTGTCGGCATATTTAGCGGATTTTGCCGCTAATCGTGGTCAGTTTTGCCCATGTTGCTACCAACGAGAAATCATCCGCTATGGGCATAATCCCCAGGGCAGCCAGCGCGTCCAGTGCCGAAACTGCAAAAAAGTGTGGACACCAAAGCAGGCGCCTCCCACCGGCATCGTTTTGCCAGAACAAATAGCGACGATTCCCTTGCTCGTCCCTTTTCAGGGCGTTAGTGCAGGCCAGCAACTCTATGTATTACTCTCTTTTGACGCTATTCGCGGCAATGTTCTGCATATTTCCAGCAACTTCACGCCGCACACTGCCGGCATATCATTGCTTTACCGCTGGCGTGGCAGTGCTGAGCCAACAGTCATTCACGACGATATCATTGAGCGAGTGAGTCAGCGGGAAACCCAGTTTTTACGCCGCAGCCAGTTTGATGAAATCCAGTACGGCAGCGCCATACTTAAACGGAACGCCAGCGGCGCGATTTTACGCCCGGTCATTACTGCCCATGGGCATTTCCGCCTGCTGAGCCATCTATGGCCAGAGGTAAAAACCCATATTATTGCCCACGAATGCTTCCTGCGCGGCGCAGCGATTACCGCATGGGCGGAACAGTTTCGCCATCATCGCGCCTCGCTGTGGTTTATTGATGAAGAAATGAATAGCGATCAGCGCACGCTGCCCTGGCAATTGCTGGGTAAAACGTATCAGGGATGGTGGCGAAATCAGTGGCAAATCTGGCAACGAGGCGATATGCGTAAAATGGTGTGTTTGTTAACGCAGGGGCGGGTTGAAGAAAGCGCGTCAATAACCCTGGCGGCAAGCCATCGTTTTCTCGCCTGGTTGCGGCAACAGACAGAATTTCAGCAAAGTACCCGTTACTCTGCCCATTCGGTGTTTCAGGCGATAAGGTCGCTGGCAGATAAATACAACGCCCTCATTGAGGGCGATGTTTACACATGTTATCCGGCAACAAAAACTACAGCAGTTGCGCCAAGCGGTTGATATCAGACTGAATCGCCCCAGCGGTCACATCGCGGCCCGCCCCCGGTCCGCGAATGACCAGCGGGTTATCACGATACCAACGGCTTTCAATGGCGAAGACGTTATCGCACGGCAGTAGTGCCGCCAGCGGGTGCTCAGGGCGTACCGCTTCAACGCCAACGCGTGCCTTACCGTTAGCGTCAAAACGCGCCACATAGCGTAGCACCAGTCCCATTTCACGTGCCGCTTCCAGGCGTTGCACCATCTGCTCGTTCAGCTCATCGCCATTTTCAAAGAAATGGTCAATAGAACCTGCTTCACAGTGCGCAGGCACCAGCGACTCTACGCGCACCTGGTCCGGTTCGATGTCGTAACCCGCTTCACGCGCCAGAATCACCAGCTTGCGCATCACATCTTTGCCGGAAAGATCCACGCGCGGATCAGGTTCAGTCAGACCCTGCTGCCACGCCTGATCCACCAGATCGGTGAACGGGACCGTGCCATCAAATTGCAGGAACAACCACGACAACGTGCCGGAGAAGATCCCGCTGATCGACAGAATAGTATCTCCGCTATCAATCAGATCGCGCACGGTATGGTTGATCGGCAAACCTGCGCCGACGGTGGCGTTATACAGCCAGTGGCGACCGGTTTTTTCAAAGGCGTCATGAATCTGGCGGTAATTATTACTGCTGCTCGCCCCCGCCAGCTTGTTGGCGCTGATAACGTGGAAGCCATGACTGGCGAAATCCAGATACTGCTCCGCCAACTGCTCGCTGGCAGTGACGTCCAGCACCACTAAATCATCATACGGGTGGGCGCGCATCCACAGGAACAATGACTCTTCATCCTGTTCTAGCGCCTCGTCATCGAAGAAGGCCAACGCGCGGCTGGCATCCAGCCCTTCGTAATTCAGCAGACTACGGCGACTATCAACCACTCCTGCCAGCACGAACTCTAATCCGGTACGCGCCGAGAGCGTGCTCTGCTCGCGGGCAAACAGCTCCAGCCAGCGCGACCCAATGTTGCCTTTGCCGAACAGCACCAGACCAATGCGTTTTTCCGCGCGGAAGATTGACTGGTGCAGACCCTGAATCAGGCTCTCCGTTGGCCCGGTACGCAAGACGGCGACCAGGCTAATGCCCTCTTCCGACTGCCAGGTGAATTCGACCGGCTGACCTTTCAGCTGTTGCCAAAAGCGATGGCAGTGCAGCGGGTTACGGGTGACGCCCGCCCCAACCATCGCCACCAGCGCCAGCCCCTGGCGCAGACGCAGTTCGCCCGGCAGGCCAGCTTCATCCAGAATTTTCAGTGCGCCATCAGCGACTTCGGAGGTATAGCAAAATTGCAGCAACTGGCGGTCAGGATGCACACCCACTGCCAGCGGACGCACCTGGGTGCGTTTTAAAATCTGATCAATCTCTTTATAGGCCAGTTTAAAGTCCTGGCCAGTGGGAACCTGAAACTCAATCAGGCAAACGTCGTCATGGCTGGTCACAATACGTGCCCCGGTACCGGAAGCCAGCACGCGTTCAATACGCGTCGATCCCTGCTCCGGCGTATAGCTACAACGCAACTGGAGATCGATATCGCTGCCGGAAACCGGCTGAAGGGTGCGGGCATGGAGAACCGGAGCCGCCAGACGCGCCAGCTCGCTGGCTTCATCCAGACGCAGCAGCGGCAGCAGACAGGCATCTTTTACTTTACGCGGATCCGCGCTGTAAACCCCGGCAACATCGCTCCAGATGGTTACGCGGGAAACCCCCGCCAACGCGCCAACCTGCGTCGCCGAGTAGTCGGAGCCGTTACGCCCCAGCAGTACCGTCTCACCGGCGTTGCTGCGGCTAATGAAACCGGTAACGACCAGGCGTTTGCCCGGATGCTGCGCCAGCAGTTGCTGCAGCAATGGGTAAGAAAGACCTTCATCCACCTGCGGCTGAGCGCCGCGCTCGGCACGTAAAAAATCGCGCGCATCCAGCCAGGCCGACTCCAGCCCCTGTTGGTTAAGGACGGCAGACATCAAACGCGCCGACCACACCTCGCCATGCCCGACGACTTCAGCATAGACGGCATCATTCACGCCGCTGTCGAGTAACCCAGCCAGACGCTCCAGATCGTGAATAAACGCGCCGATCAGCCCATCCGCCACCTCAGGAGGCAACAAACCGCTGATAAGCTCACTCTGATAACGACGTAACGCCTGTTGAACCTGATGCGCAGACAGACGATCGGTCTGGCTTAATTTTAGCCAGCTAATCAACTGGTTAGTGGTACTGCCTGCGGCTGAAACAACCATCATGTCATCAGGCTGCGAGTACTCCGCCATAATGCCTGCGACACGCAGATAACATTTCACATCAGCCAGACTACTACCACCAAATTTGTGCAGTTGACGACCCTTCGTCCCTGCCTGCGCAATCACACTCATGTTTACCCCTTGTTTGCAGCCCGGAAGCCATTTTCCAGGTCGGCAATTAAATCTTCGCCATCTTCAATACCGGTGGAGATACGCAACAGCGTTTCCGAAATTCCGGCAGCAGCACGCGCTTCTGGCGCCATTCCCGCGTGTGTCATGGTTGCGGCATGGGAGATCAGACTTTCAACGCCCCCTAACGATTCCGCCAGCGTAAACAATGACAACCCGCCGAGGAAGCGACGCAGCGTTTGCTCATCACCATCCAGCTCAAAACTCAACATCGCGCCAAACCCTTTTTGCTGACGCGCGGCAATCTCATGGCCCTGATTATCCGGCAATGACGGGTGATACAATTTTTTCACCAGCGGCTGAGTTTGCAGATAATCCACAATCGCCTGAGCATTACGTTGCGCCACCTCCATACGAGGTGACAAAGTACGCAGGCCGCGCAACAGCAGATAACTATCAAACGCGCCGCCGGTCACACCAATATTATTCGCCCACCATGCCAGTTCAGTGACCATTTCCGGATCTTTTGCTATCACCACACCAGCCACTACGTCGGAGTGACCGTTTAAATATTTCGTGCATGAATGCAACACCAGATCGGCGCCTAATGCCAGTGGATTTTGCAGTGCCGGGCTTAAAAAAGTGTTGTCCACCACGCTGACCGCACCAGCCTCGCTCGCCAGCTGGCAGATTTTCGCGATATCCACCACGCGCAACAGCGGGTTGCTTGGGCTTTCTACCAGCACCAGCTTCGGTTTTTCCGCCAGTGCCGCCTGCAACGCCTGCTCATCTCCTTGATCGACAAACAGTACGCGATAACAGCCACGCTTTGCCAGGCTGTCAAACAGACGATAGCTCCCGCCGTAGCAGTCGTGCGGTGCGACCAGCAGATCGCCAGGCTTGAGGAATACCGTGGTCACCAGATGAATCGCCGACATGCCGGTATTGGTCAGTACTGCCCCCGCCCCACCTTCCAGTTCCGCCAGCGCACGCTGAACGACATCACGCGTTGGGTTACCGCGACGCGAATAGTCATGGGCGCGAGGCTCATTAAAACCGGTAAAGTTATAGGTGCTGGAGAGGTGGATCGGCGGGACAACGCAACCGTACTGTTCGTCGTCATTTAACCCGCTACGCACTGCGATGGTGGCCTGTTTACGCGTCATATTGAGGAGATCCTGGCTGAGTCGGTGAAAAGTCAGACACCAGAGTAATCATAGTTACGATAGCCGTCAATACATCTGGACATCTAAACTTCTTTGCGTATAGATTGAGCAAACCGGAAATAGCCGTTAAAATTATATGCATTAGCGTACATCTGCGTCGGCTTACTTCGTGTCAGGGCCACGCCACTACGATAAACTACGCGCAATTATGGTCCGGGCTCAGGTTCTGGCCTCAATATTAATGACAAAGAGGATTAGGTATCTCATGGCTGAATGGAGCGGCGAATATATCAGCCCATACGCTGAGCACGGTAAGAAGAGTGAGCAAGTCAAAAAAATTACGGTTTCCATTCCTCTGAAGGTGTTAAAAATCCTTACCGATGAACGCACGCGTCGTCAGGTTAACAACCTGCGTCACGCCACCAACAGCGAACTGCTGTGTGAAGCGTTTCTGCATGCTTTTACCGGGCAACCATTACCCAACGATGACGACCTGCGTAAAGAGCGCAGCGATGAAATCCCGGAAGAAGCAAAGGTAATCATGCGTGAACTGGGTATCAACCCGGAAACGTGGGAATACTGATTTTTCAAGACAGATGAGAAAAGGCGGGATTACTCCCGCCGCTTCTCACTACGTTACTTACTGATACCATTAAGCTTATTCAATGTTTCTTCCATTTTGAGCGTCTCTTTACGGTTCAATGGATAGAAATAAATCAGAATGACCGCTGCCAAGAACAGGCATAAAGCCGGTAACAGATTTGCCATCGTATAGATGTTTTCCTGCACAATGCTGGTTTGCACAGCGCCGCCCGTTGACGAAGATTGATAACCAATGATGGCCAGCATAAAGCCGCCAATAGCCCCTGCGCACGCCTGGCCAACCTTGCGGGCGAAGAAGTTCACGCCATAGACGGTCCCATCTTCACGATCGCCGGTGACATACTGGTGATAATCACACACATCGGTCATAAACGCCCAAATCATCAGGTTGAATAACCCGGCACCCAGCGTCGCCAGGAACAGGAAAACCAAATAAACCTTCGCGTCGGTAATGTGAGTGAAGTACATAATCACATACATGGCTACCGCAAAGAGCAGCGCGCCTACGCTGGCTTCTTTCTTACCAAAGCGCTTCGTGAGCCAGGATGCCGAGGGTGCCAGCAAAACCAGAGAGCCAAAGGTGAATAGCAATGCAACGGACATGGCCTCTTTGTTATGGAAATAGTCATTAAACAGGTAAGTCATGTTGGTACCAGACAACCCCTGATTAATCACAATCAGCAGATCCACAACCACTAAAACAATTAGCGCTTTATTGCGTATCAACCCCTTCAGCAGCACAGAAACCGGCATGCTCTCTTTTCTTTCCACTCGCACGCGTTCCGTCGTTAACTGACAGGTCAACGTTAAAAAGATAAACCCCAGCACAGAACAACCAATGGCAATCCAGAAGAAATGCTGCCCAGAGATCACCTGGCTCCCGTCCACCAGAGTGGTGTACATCAGGATCGGAATAAAAAAGCCGGTTGTCCCGCCGCCGATGGCGGACCCAACGCTGCGCCAGGTTGACAGCGATACGCGATCTTCCGGATTCGAGCTAATCGCCGCAGACATGGCGCCATACGGAATACTCACTGTCGATAACAGCGAACCGTAAATAAAATAGGAACAGCAGATGTAGATAATTTTCGCCGTATAAGAAAAATCATGCACAAACGGCAGGAACAGAACGACCGCAATGATGCAAAATGGGTACTTCATGCGGCGCACCCAGGGGTTAAATCGCCCATGTACCGTCAGTTTAGAGGTATCACATAAGCGCCCTACGCCAACGTCGACAAACGCATCAAAGAGTTTGGTCACAAAATAGAGTGAACCAACAATAACACCGGAAATACCGAGTACGTTGGTGTAATAAATCATTAAAAAACTATTTACCAGTCCAAGAATAAAACAGGTTCCGAGGTCACCACATAAATAACCGAATTTATCTCTTAATCCGAAAGGCCTGACAGCAATATTTTGATTGCTTCCGATCATTGTTCCATCATTAGACATGATGTTAACTCCTTAGACACATTATTCACGCAAACTATGCGTATACCGATGCTCAGCGTAATAAATCGATACGAAGTGTATTAACGGTCAGAAGTTATAACCGAGACCAACGCGATAGCGGGTCTGACGATCGTCTGTGGTTGTGGTGTTATACCCCGAGGAAACGTTACCTACCTCAACAAATGGAACCCATGAGCCTATTTTATACGCCACACGGAAGTTATATTCGTAATCGTCTTTTCGGTTGTTATATAAATCTTCGCTATCGGCAATTTTATAAATACCGTTCAGCTCAAACATCCAGTCATTGATGTTGTAACCGAGCCATGCTTCCGGACGATAGACCATGCGGTCATCCTTGCCGTCAGTGTTTCTGCGCATGTACTCCTGACGATAGCGGAACGCGGTCCACCAATGGTCATTGATGTTATACTGCACGCGAATATAAGGCTTATAAATCGCGATGTTATCGCCCGTTTCGATCGCAATACCCGGCTGCCAGACAAGGTCTTTCCAGGTGAACTGGTAGCTGGCCGTATACTCGTTGCCATTACTTTCCATATTATTCCACGCATCATTAGATTGCGTATTTTCGGAACGTGAAATGGCCTCGACTGCCACACCAAAACCCGTAGCAAAACGATGCGACATATAAACACGGTCGTAATTACGACCATCATCATAATATTCATGTCGATAATCAACATAACCCGCTTGCGCGGCCGCAGAGAATAATGAAATCAGTAATAACGTGGATTTAAATTTCATGACCATCCCTCTTCACACTAAATCTAGGAAATTGCCCATCTCGCTCCGTCCATAAATGAAGAAACGATGAAGGAATAAGAATAATTTTATATTTCCACGAAAGTGTATTTTAGAAAGAAGGAAGAAACCTTTGGTATTTTGCCAAAGATTGGCATAAGTGGCAAAAACAAGAAGATAAAAAGGACGCAGATCACCAGTTGAAACATTTTATCGCAAAAATAAAAACACCGTTTTATTTATTAAATAAAAGACATTATTCAATACATCAATACGAATTTCAGTCTGCAGGCGCAGATACAAAAAAAGCGCCATAAGGCGCTTTTTTCTGACAGCTGAAACTTACTTGCTGCCTGGGATGCTGAAACGCTTGTTGAAGCGATCAACACGGCCACCGGTAGCAACATCACGCTGCTTGCCAGTATAGAACGGGTGGCACTGACCGCACACGTCCAGGTTCAGATCGTGACCGACGGTAGAGCGGATTTTCATGACGTTACCGCAAGAGCAGTTTGCAGTAATTTCTTCGTATTTCGGGTGAATATCTTTTTTCATGGGAAAACCTCGGTTTAAGGCCGCGTCGCTCTTCCAGCCCTAACGCCAGACACCACGCGATGTTAATTATTCCCCGTCACCTTTCACGCTGCATCAACAGCCTGAAACTCTCGGGTAATGGTCATTGTTTGACGCAATCAATTTGCATCAAAGGCGGCGAATCATACAGAAATTAACCTGCTCATGCAAACTGATCCGCATTCTACCCTTCACTAATGTGTATACTAACCCGCCAGATTTCAAGTCAGGATGATTCAATGCCCGTTGCGCACGTTGCCTTACCCGTTCCGCTACCTCGCACCTTTGACTACCTGCTGCCGGAAGGCATGAGCGCCAAAGCCGGGTGTCGTGTACGCGTGCCCTTTGGCAAGCAACAGGAGCGCGTGGGCATCGTTTTATCCGTCAGCGAGCACAGCGAACTGCCGCTGAGCGAATTGAAAGCCGTTCTCGAAGTGCTGGACAGCGAGCCGGTTTATTCGACCTCCGTCTGGCGTCTGCTGCTGTGGGCGGCTGACTATTATCACCATCCTATCGGCGACGTACTGTTTCACGCCCTGCCGATTCTGCTGCGCCAGGGACGCCCGGCGACAAACGCGCCCATATGGTACTGGTTTGCCACTGAAGAAGGTCAGGTTATTGATCTCAACAGCCTCAAGCGCTCTCCCAAGCAACAGCAGGCGCTGGCTGCGCTACGCCAGGGAAAAATCTGGCGCGACCAGGTGGCTGAGCTCGAATTTAATGACGCCGCATTACAGGCGCTGCGGAAAAAAGGGCTGTGCGATCTGGCGAGCGAAACGCCTGGTTTTAGCGACTGGCGTACCCACTACGCGGTTTCCGGTGAGCGTCTTCGACTGAACACCGAGCAAGCCACCGCCGTCGGGGCGATTCACAGCGCCGCGGACAGTTTTAGCGCCTGGCTATTAGCGGGCGTGACGGGCTCAGGCAAAACAGAGGTCTATCTAAGCGTACTGGAAAATGTCCTGGCCCAGGGCAAGCAGGCGCTGGTGATGGTGCCGGAGATTGGCCTGACACCGCAAACTATTGCCCGTTTTCGCGAACGCTTCAATGCGCCAGTCGAAGTCCTGCACTCCGGTTTGAACGACAGCGAACGTCTTTCGGCCTGGCTGAAAGCAAAAAATGGCGAAGCGGCGATTGTTATCGGCACGCGCTCGTCGCTGTTTACACCGTTTAAAAATCTCGGCGTGATTGTCATCGACGAAGAGCATGACAGCTCTTATAAACAGCAGGAAGGCTGGCGCTATCATGCGCGCGATCTCGCGGTTTATCGCGCCCACAGCGAGCAGATCCCGATTATTCTCGGCTCAGCCACTCCGGCTCTGGAAACGCTGTGCAACGTGCGACAGAAAAAATATCGCATGCTGCGCCTGACGCGCCGTGCCGGAAATGCGCGCCCAGCCACTCAGCACGTGCTGGATCTCAAAGGTCAGCAGGTGCAGGCCGGACTTGCCCCTGCGCTTATCACCCGTATGCGTCAGCACCTGCAGGCGGATAACCAGGTGATTCTGTTTTTGAACCGCCGGGGCTTTGCTCCTGCGCTGCTGTGTCATGACTGCGGCTGGATTGCCGAATGTCCGCGCTGCGATCACTACTACACGCTGCATCAGGCACAGCACCATTTACGCTGCCACCACTGCGACAGCCAGCGCCCAATACCACGTCAGTGCCCTTCCTGCGGCTCAACGCATATGGTTCCGGTTGGACTCGGCACCGAACAGCTTGAGCAGGCTCTGGCCCCTTTTTTCCCCGGCGTGCCAATCTCACGCATCGATCGCGACACCACCAGCCGTAAAGGGTCGCTGGAGCAGCATCTGGCGGAAGTACATCGCGGCGGCGCACGAATTCTGATCGGCACGCAAATGCTGGCCAAGGGCCACCACTTCCCGGACGTCACCCTGGTGGCGCTTCTGGACGTTGACGGCGCGCTGTTCTCTGCAGATTTCCGGTCGGCAGAACGCTTCGCCCAGCTTTACACGCAGGTCTCTGGCCGTGCCGGACGCGCCGGGAAACAGGGCGAAGTGGTGCTACAAACGCACCATCCTGAGCATCCGCTGCTGCAAACTTTGCTGTACAAAGGTTATGACGCGTTTGCCGAGCAGGCGCTGGCCGAGCGACAAACGCTCCAGCTTCCACCGTGGACCAGCCATGTGATCGTGCGGGCAGAAGATCATAACAACCAGCATGCGCCAATGTTCTTACAACAGTTGCGAAATCTGATCCAGGCCAGTCCGCTTGCCGATGACAAACTGTGGGTGCTCGGCCCGGTTCCCGCCCTGGCCCCCAAGCGCGGCGGTCGCTATCGCTGGCAAATTTTGTTGCAACATCCGTCGCGAATTCGCCTGCAGCATATCGTCAGCGGTACGCTGGCGCTGATCAATACGTTACCCGATGCACGTAAGGTTAAATGGGTGCTGGATGTCGATCCCATCGAGGGATAATCCCTCACGATGCGAGGCGGATCGTAAAATTAAAGATCCATCACACTTTTTATGAAAATTCTGTAACCGCTTCCATTAACTATCTGATAAAAATGTTTCAGATGAAGGCTATTCAAGGACGAGTCTGTGCCAGCAGCTCTCTGGCGAGGAGAAAGAGTGAAACCGAATAAGCAGGTTGCCGCCGCTACGATGAAAGATGTTGCTCTGAAGGCGAAAGTCTCAACGGCAACCGTATCCCGCGCATTAATGAACCCGGACAAAGTCTCGCAGTCAACCCGTAACAAGGTTGAACAGGCTGCGCTGGAAGTGGGATATTTACCCCAATCAATGGGACGCAACGTTAAGCGTAATGAATCACGTACCATTCTGGTGATTGTGCCGGATATCTGCGATCCGTTTTTTAGTGAAGTGATTCGCGGCATAGAAGTGACCGCCGCTGAGCAGGGATATCTGGTGCTTATCGGCGACTGCGCCCACCAGAATCAGCAGGAAAAGACCTTCCTCAACCTCATTATCACCAAGCAGATCGATGGCATGGTGCTGCTCAGTTCGCGACTGCCGTTTGATGCCAGCGTGGAAGAGCAGCGCAACTTGCCGCCGATGGTCATGTCCAACGAGTTCGCGCCAGAGCTGGAACTCCCCACCGTGCACATTGATAATCTCACCGCCGCCTTCAACGCGATGAACTATCTGCTGGAACTGGGGCATAAACGCATTGGCTGTATCGCCGGACCAGAGGATATGCCGCTGTGCCATTACCGTCTGCAAGGTTACGTTCAGGCATTGCGCCGCAGTGGAATTACGGTCGATCCGCATTTCATCGCGCGTGGTGACTTTACCTATGAAGCGGGAGCCAATGCGCTTAAGCAACTCCTTGAGCTTCCACAGCCACCTACTGCGGTCTTTTGCCACAGCGATGTCATGGCGCTGGGGGCACTCTCTTACGCCAAACGTCAGGGTCTGAAGGTACCTGACGATTTATCCATCATTGGCTTTGATAATATTTCGCTCACGGAATTTTGTGATCCACCCCTGACAACCGTCGCACAGCCGCGTTTCGATATCGGACGTGAAGCTATGCTGTTACTGCTCGATCAATTACAAGGTCAGAACGTCAGCAGTGGCTCACGTTTACTGGACTGCGAGCTTATTATTCGGGGCACTACCCGGGCACTGACGTAAAGTAAAGTGCTTTCGGACTCCCCTGTCTGGTCAAAGGCCCGCCGCTTAAGTAACATGGCGGGCTGACGAACGAATAAATACAGCGAAACGATAGTGGCACAACGAGATTATGTACGTCGCGGCCAACCGGCACCTTCGCGGCGCAAGAAGAGCACATCACGGAAAAAACAACGCAATACGCCTGCGGTATCGCCCGCTATGGTTGCTATTGCTGCAGCCGTACTCGTGACCTTTATCGGTGGTCTGTACTTCATTACGCATCACAAGAAAGAAGAGTCCGAAACGCTGCAAAACCAGAAAGTCACCGGTAATGGCATCCCGCCAAAACCGGAAGAGCGCTGGCGATACATCAAAGAGCTGGAAAGCCGTCAGCCTGGCGTACGTGCGCCTACCGAACCGTCTGCAGGCGGCGAGGTACTGAACGCCGATCAGCTTACCAATGAGCAGCGCCAGTTGTTGGCGCAAATGCAGGCCGATATGCGCCAACAGCCAACGCAGCTCAACGAAGTACCGTGGAACGAACAAACTGCGGAACAACGCCAGCAAACGCTGCAGCGTCAACGTCAGGTGCAACAGCAGCAGTGGAATAACACCCAACAGCAGGCTCAACAGCCGCGCCAACGGGTAACAGAACAGCCGTACCAGCAGCAGCAAACGCGTACTGCGCAAGCCGCACCGGTACAGCAGCCGAAGGCGCAGCCAAAACCGGCGGCTCAACAGCCGTATCAGGATCTACTGCAAACACCTGCGCATACCACCGCCGCTCAACCGAAAACGCAGCCGGCCGCGCCGATAACAAATGAAACGCAGCCGCCAAAACAGACGGCGGAGAAAAAAGATGAACGCCGCTGGATGGTACAGTGCGGCTCATTTAAAGGCGCTGAGCAGGCAGAAACCGTGCGCGCGCAGTTGGCTTTTGAAGGCTTCAACTCACGTATTACCACCAATAACGGCTGGAATCGCGTGGTCATTGGTCCGGTCAAAGGCAAAGAGAATGCCGACAACACCATCAGCCGCCTGAAAGTTGCTGGTCACACAAACTGCATTCGACTCGCCACTGGGGGTTGAAACCCCCAAAATCCCCCCCATCTATACTTGCATTACGCCCCGCATACTGCGCGGGGCCTGTGTTTTGCATTTGTAACCAAGGGGTCTGCTCGTGACAACAATAGTAAGCGTACGCCGTAACGGCCATGTGGTAATCGCCGGTGATGGTCAGGCCACACTGGGTAACACCGTAATGAAAGGCAACGTGAAGAAAGTCCGCCGTCTGTACAACGACAAAGTCATCGCGGGCTTTGCGGGCGGTACTGCGGATGCATTCACGCTGTTTGAACTGTTTGAACGCAAGCTGGAAATGCACCAGGGTCACCTGGTGAAAGCTGCCGTTGAACTGGCAAAAGACTGGCGTACCGACCGTATGCTGCGCAAACTCGAAGCGCTGCTGGCCGTTGCGGATGAAACTGCATCACTCATCATCACCGGTAACGGCGACGTCATCCAGCCAGAAAACGATCTGATTGCCATCGGCTCCGGCGGTCCCTACGCCCAGGCTGCTGCACGCGCTCTGCTGGAAAACACCGAGCTTGGCGCACGCGAGATTGCTGAGAAAGCGTTGGATATTGCAGGGGATATCTGCATTTATACCAACCACTTCCATACCATCGAAGAATTGAACTCCAAAGCGTAAGGATCCCCCATGTCTGAAATGACCCCACGCGAAATTGTCAGCGAACTGAACAAACACATCATCGGCCAGGACAACGCTAAGCGTTCCGTGGCGATTGCCCTGCGTAACCGCTGGCGCCGCATGCAGCTCAACGAAGAGCTGCGCCATGAAGTTACGCCGAAAAACATTCTGATGATTGGCCCAACCGGCGTCGGTAAAACCGAAATCGCCCGTCGTCTGGCAAAACTGGCCAACGCGCCGTTCATCAAAGTTGAAGCAACGAAATTTACCGAAGTCGGCTATGTTGGTAAAGAAGTTGACTCTATCATCCGCGATCTGACCGATGCTGCCATCAAAATGGTCCGCGTTCAGGCCATCGAGAAAAACCGCTTCCGTGCCGAAGAGATGGCGGAAGAGCGCATTCTCGACGTGCTGATCCCACCGGCTAAAAATAACTGGGGACAGTCAGAGCAGCCGCAGGAACCTTCTGCAGCGCGTCAGGCGTTCCGTAAAAAACTGCGTGAAGGCCAACTGGATGATAAAGAGATCGAAATCGATCTCGCGGCCGCACCGATGGGCGTTGAAATCATGGCGCCTCCGGGAATGGAAGAGATGACCAGCCAGCTACAGTCCATGTTCCAGAACCTGGGCGGTCAGAAGCAAAAACCGCGTAAGCTGAAAATCAAAGACGCGATGAAGCTGCTGATTGAAGAAGAAGCGGCCAAACTGGTGAATCCGGAAGAGCTGAAACAGGAAGCTATCGACGCCGTTGAGCAACACGGAATCGTGTTTATCGACGAAATCGACAAAATCTGTAAGCGCGGCGAATCCTCCGGCCCGGACGTGTCCCGTGAAGGCGTACAGCGCGACCTGCTGCCGCTGGTTGAAGGCTGCACGGTCTCCACTAAACACGGTATGGTGAAAACAGACCACATTCTGTTTATCGCCTCTGGCGCATTCCAGGTAGCGAAACCGTCTGACCTGATCCCGGAACTGCAGGGTCGTCTGCCGATTCGTGTCGAGCTGCAGGCGCTGACCACCAGCGATTTTGAGCGTATCCTTACCGAACCGAATGCCTCCATCACCGTCCAGTACAAAGCGCTGATGGCGACCGAAGGTGTGGACATCAACTTCACCGAATCGGGCATTAAACGCATTGCCGAAGCGGCCTGGCAGGTCAATGAAACCACCGAAAACATCGGTGCACGTCGTCTGCATACCGTTCTCGAGCGTCTGATGGAAGATATTTCCTATGATGCGAGCGATTTAAACGGCCAAAGCATCACAATTGATGCCGAATATGTGAGCAAACATCTGGATGCGCTGGTCGCAGATGAAGATCTGAGCCGTTTTATCCTATAATCGCGTTCAATGCATTTTCATCACTGTTGATGGGGCTGATAAAGCCCCATTTTTATTGGCGCTAAATATGACTGAACAACAAAAAATTAGCCGCTCACAAGCCTGGCTGGAAAGTTTACGACCTAAGACCTTACCGCTCGCCTTCGCGGCGATCATCGTCGGTACGGCATTAGCATGGTGGCAAGGATACTTCGATCCGCTGGTTGCTCTGTTGGCATTGATTACGGCAGGACTGCTGCAAATTCTGTCCAACCTCGCTAACGACTATGGCGATGCCGTCAAAGGCAGCGACAAGCCCGACCGCATTGGACCACTGCGCGGTATGCAAAAAGGGGTTATCACCCAACAGCAGATGAAGCGTGCGCTGATCGTTACCGTGGTGTTGATCTGTCTGTCGGGTCTGGCCCTGGTTGCTGTGGCCTGTCACACGCTGGCGGATTTTGTCGGTTTCCTGGTACTTGGTGGCCTGTCGATTATCGCGGCGATCACCTACACCGTGGGTAATCGCCCTTACGGATATATCGGTCTGGGCGATATTTCCGTGCTGGTATTCTTTGGCTGGCTTAGCGTGATGGGAAGCTGGTATCTGCAGGCGCATACGCTGATTCCGGCGCTGATTCTGCCTGCCACCGCCTGTGGCCTGCTGGCAACTGCCGTGCTCAACGTCAACAACCTGCGCGATATCAACAGCGACAGAGAGAACGGCAAGAACACACTGGTAGTACGTTTAGGTGCCGTCAATGCCCGCCGCTACCATGCCTGCCTGCTGATGGGTACGCTGGTCTGCCTGGCGCTGTTTAACTTGTTTTCGCTACAAAGTCTGTGGGGATGGCTGTTTATCCTTGCCGCTCCGCTGCTTTTCAAACAGGCGCGTTACGTGATGCGCGAAATGGATCCTGCGGCAATGCGTCCGATGCTGGAACGCACCGTAAAAGCGGCACTATTAACTAACTTGCTGTTTGTCGTTGGAATTTTCTTAAGTCAGTGGTCTCTTTAACTGACAAATATCAATTAACAATTGATGATTTTGCCAACAGTACACATAGCGCGATATACTAAAAATTCTCGCAGCAACTGAACGTTAAGCCTATGAAATACGATACATCCGAGCTTTGTGACATCTATCAGGAAGATGTCAACGTCGTGGAACCGCTGTTCTCTAACTTTGGAGGACGGTCGTCGTTTGGCGGACAAATCATCACGGTAAAATGTTTCGAGGACAACGGGTTGCTGTACGATCTGCTCGAACAAAATGGCCGTGGTCGCATTCTGCTGGTCGATGGCGGCGGTTCTGTCCGTCGTGCGCTGGTCGATGCCGAACTGGCACGACTGGCCGTACAGAATGAATGGGAAGGTCTGGTCATCTACGGCTCAGTCCGCCAGGTAGACGATCTGGAAGAACTGGATATCGGCATTCAGGCGATTGCCGCAATTCCGGTAGGTGCTTCAGGAGAAGGTATTGGGGAAAGCGATGTGCGCGTCAACTTTGGCGGCGTGACATTCTTCTCCGGCGACCACCTTTACGCCGACAACACCGGGATAATCCTCTCCGAAGACCCGCTCGATATCGAGTAAGTGAAAAAGGCACCGCAAGGTGCCTTTTTTATGCGTTGTCACTGATTGCCGGTTGGCGGCTTACGCCTTATCCGGCCTACAGGCACTCGCAGTCTACATCCTCTATAGATTTCGCGTCAGGGCAAGGCGGCAAGTAAGTGAATCCCTAGGAGCATAGGCCACTATGTGACTGGGGTGAATGTACGCAGCCAACGCCGCCATAACGTGAAATATGACGAGAATTAGACTTCTTCCATACGCCCCAACAGGGCATGCAGACGATCCTGCCAGCCGTTCTGCTGTTCTTTCAGGTTGTTGTTCTCACGCTCCAGCTCTTCACGCTGCTGCTGTGCAGACTGAACTTCCTGCGACAGTGAGTTGTTCTTTTCTTTCAGCTCTTCGATTTCCATCTGCAACAGCGTGATGGTATCAATCGCCTGCTGTACTTTTGCTTCCAGTTTCTCAAACACTTCTAATGACATCGTCATACCTCTCCTGAATTGCAAGGCGTTGATGGATAAAAATCCTCGTCCCGATAACCGGCGACGCCTTAATAAAAACGAGCGCACTCTACTTAACACCGATTGTATGAAGCCGCGTCATCCCTGTCCAGCGGCATCCCGCGCAGATTGCGGTTTGCAACACTTTTCGTCTTTCTCCTGGTGACATTACTATCATAACTCTTAAGTGTTAACGAATTGATCATTGAAATGATTCAGCTCACACTATTTTTGTATAACAAATACCGCGAAATGGCGCGATAACGCTCATTTTGTTGATGGAGTACACACATTTCAATTTCGATATTTCTCGTTTTTGAGCGTTAACGATAAATTAACAGTGTGCCTACCGGCTCCGGGGATGTCAGTGACCTTCTCGCATACAATAAACATTAAACTCTCTTCAGGATCCGATTATGAGTCAAACATCAACCTTAAAAGGCCAGTGCATTGCTGAATTCCTCGGTACCGGGTTGTTGATTTTCTTCGGTGTGGGATGTGTCGCTGCACTCAAAGTTGCTGGGGCTACTTTTGGTCAGTGGGAAATCAGTATCATCTGGGGTCTGGGGGTAGCGATGGCTATCTATCTGACCGCAGGCGTTTCTGGTGCACACCTGAATCCAGCGGTAACCATCGCACTCTGGCTGTTCGCCTGTTTTGATAAACGCAAAGTTGCTCCTTTTATTATTTCGCAAATTGCCGGCGCCTTTTGCGCAGCGGCACTGGTTTACGGGCTTTATTACAATCTTTTCATCGATTTCGAACAAACTAACCATATCGTGCGCGGCAGTACCGAAAGCCTGGGTCTGGCAGGTACTTTCTCGACCTATCCGAACCCGCATATCAATTTTGTGCAGGCCTTCGCGGTTGAAATGGTCATTACCGCTATTCTAATGGGGCTGATTCTGGCTCTGACCGACGATGGTAACGGTGTACCTCGTGGTCCGCTGGCACCACTGCTGATCGGCTTGTTGATCGCCGTTATTGGTGCTTCCATGGGTCCGCTAACAGGTTTTGCGATGAACCCGGCACGTGACTTCGGACCGAAACTCTTCGCCTGGATGGCCGGATGGGGTGAGATTGCCTTCACGGGTGGTCGTGATATCCCTTACTTCCTGGTCCCGGTGTTTGGCCCGATTACCGGCGCGATTTTAGGCGCATGGGCATATCGCAAACTGATTGGTCGCCATTTACCGTGCGATGTTTGCGCGATTGAAGAGAAAGACGTTGCGACCAACACTCAACAAAAAGCTTCGCAGTAATGTGACTACGGGACAAATAATCATGACTGAAAAAAAATATATCGTTGCGCTCGACCAGGGCACCACCAGCTCCCGCGCGGTCGTAATGGACCACGATGCGAATATCGTTAGCGTTTCACAGCGCGAATTCGAGCAAATCTACCCGAAAGCAGGTTGGGTAGAACATGACCCAATGGAAATTTGGGCGACCCAAAGCTCCACGCTGGTAGAAGTTCTGGCGAAAGCCGATATCAGTTCCGATGAAATTGCAGCGATCGGTATTACCAACCAGCGTGAAACCACCATCGTCTGGGAGCGTGAGACCGGTAAACCTATCTATAACGCAATTGTGTGGCAGTGTCGTCGTACCGCGGATATCTGCGAAAAGCTCAAGCGCGACGGTATGGAAGAGTACATCCGTAATAACACAGGTCTGGTAATTGACCCGTACTTTTCCGGCACTAAAGTGAAGTGGATCCTCGACCACGTAGAAGGCTCACGTGAGCGCGCTCGTCGTGGCGAACTGCTGTTCGGTACGGTAGACACCTGGCTTATCTGGAAAATGACGCAGGGACGTGTACACGTAACGGATTACACCAACGCCTCTCGTACCATGCTGTTCAACATCCACTCCCTGGACTGGGATGACACGATGCTGGATGCGCTGGATATTCCGCGTGCAATGCTGCCAGAAGTGCGTCGTTCTTCTGAAGTGTACGGCCAGACCAACATCGGTGGTAAAGGCGGCATTCGTATTCCTATCTCCGGTATTGCCGGTGACCAGCAGGCCGCTCTGTTTGGCCAGCTGTGCGTGAAGGAAGGGATGGCGAAAAACACTTACGGTACCGGCTGCTTCATGCTGATGAACACTGGCGAGAAAGCCGTTAAGTCCGAAAATGGACTACTGACCACCATCGCCTGTGGACCAACCGGGGAAGTGAACTACGCGCTGGAAGGTGCGGTATTTATGGCTGGCGCATCCATCCAGTGGCTGCGCGATGAAATGAAACTCATCAGCGATGCATTCGACTCTGAATATTTCGCCACCAAAGTGAAAGATACCAACGGCGTGTACGTCGTTCCGGCATTTACAGGCCTTGGCGCACCGTACTGGGACCCGTATGCACGCGGAGCCATCTTCGGCCTGACCCGTGGCGTAAACTCCAACCACATCATCCGCGCAACGCTTGAGTCTATCGCTTACCAGACCCGCGACGTACTGGAAGCGATGCAGGCTGACTCCGGTATTCGCCTGCACGCCCTGCGCGTTGATGGCGGTGCGGTCGCCAACAACTTCCTGATGCAGTTCCAGTCCGATATTCTCGGCACGCGCGTTGAGCGCCCGGAAGTCCGCGAAGTCACCGCATTGGGTGCGGCTTACCTTGCCGGTCTGGCAGTAGGTTTCTGGCAGAATCTGGATGAACTGCAGGAGAAAGCGGTCATCGAGCGTGAATTCCGCCCGGGCATCGAAACCACCGAGCGTAATTTCCGTTACAGCGGCTGGAAAAAAGCGGTCAAACGCGCCATGGCGTGGGAAGATCACGACGAGTAATTCGTCATTGCCGGATGGCGACGTTACCTTGTCCGGCAATATCTTCGTGCGGGGGCAACCCCGCACACACATCAATAATCTAGTCCCCTCCCCTGTGCTACACTTCGCGCCATTCCTTTCAGCTACGAGTTTGCAATGAGACGAGAACTTGCCATTGAATTTTCACGCGTGACCGAAGCGGCCGCGCTGGCTGGCTATAAATGGCTGGGCCGCGGCGATAAAAATACCGCTGATGGCGCGGCGGTGAACGCCATGCGTATTATGCTCAACCAGGTCAACATCGACGGCACCATCGTGATTGGCGAGGGTGAGATTGATGAAGCGCCGATGCTGTTTATCGGCGAGAAAGTCGGAACCGGCCACGGTGATGCGGTCGACATCGCCGTCGATCCTATCGAAGGCACGCGTATGACGGCAATGGGCCAGGCGAATGCGCTGGCGGTGCTGGCTGTAGGCGATAAAGGCTGTTTCCTGAACGCGCCAGACATGTACATGGAAAAGCTGATTGTCGGTCCTGGCGCAAAAGGGTCCATCGACCTGAATCTGTCGCTGGAAACCAACCTGCGAAACATTGCAGCCGCGCTGAACAAACCACTGAGTGACCTGACCGTCACCATCCTGGCAAAACCACGCCATGACGAGGTTATTGCAGAGATGGCGAAACTGGGCGTGCGCGTCTTCGCCATTCCTGACGGCGACGTTGCGGCCTCGATTCTGACCTGTATGCCTGACAGCGAAGTTGACGTGCTGTACGGTATTGGCGGCGCACCGGAAGGCGTGGTTTCCGCGGCCGTCATCCGCGCGCTGGACGGCGACATGCAGGGCCGCCTGCTGGCGCGCCATGACGTCAAAGGCGACAGCGAAGAGAACCGTCGTATTGGCGAACAGGAACTGGCCCGCTGCACCGCGATGGGCATTGAAGCGGGCAAAGCGCTGCGTCTGGAAGAAATGGCGCGCAGCGACAACGTCATTTTCTCCGCTACCGGCATCACCAAAGGCGATCTGCTGGAAGGGATCAGCCGTAAAGGCAATATCGCAACCACCGAAACGCTGTTGATCCGCGGCAAATCACGCACGATCCGCCGCATTCAGTCGATTCACTACCTCGATCGCAAAGATCCCGATGTGCAGGCGCACATCCTGTAATTGATTTGATCAATAGAGCCTTCCAGCCCATCCGGGCTGGAAATCTTTCGTCCAACGAACGAAGATAAGGCAATCAAAGCAGACAGGAGAACACCATGGCAGATTGGGTAACAGGCAAAGTCACAAAGGTGCAGAACTGGACCGATGCCCTGTTTAGTTTGACCGTGCGAGCTCCGGTTCTTCCCTTCACTGCAGGTCAGTTCACCAAGCTTGGCCTTGAGATCGACGGTGAGCGCGTCCAGCGCGCCTATTCCTACGTGAATGCGCCCGATAACCCCGACTTAGAATTTTATCTGGTGACGGTTCCCGACGGCAAACTCAGCCCTCAACTGGCGGCGCTAAAGCCTGGCGATGAAGTTCAGGTGGTGAGCGAGGCCGCTGGTTTCTTCGTGCTGGATGAAGTCCCTGATTGCGAAACGCTATGGATGCTGGCAACCGGCACGGCTATCGGCCCGTATTTGTCGATTCTGCAGTTAGGCAAAGACCTGGATCGCTTTAAAAATCTGGTGCTGGTCCACGCCGCACGCTATGCCGCCGATTTGAGCTACCTGCCATTGATGCAGGCGCTGGAAAAGCGCTACGAAGGTAAATTACGCATCCAGACGGTTGTTAGCCGTGAGACAGCCGTAGATTCGCTGACCGGGCGTGTACCGGCGCTGATTGAAAGCGGTGAACTGGAAAAGGCGGTAGGGCTGCCAATGGATAAAGAAACCAGCCATGTGATGCTGTGCGGAAATCCACAAATGGTACGCGACACGCAGCAACTGCTGAAAGAGACCCGGCAGATGACCAAACATCTGCGCCGTCGACCGGGCCATATGACTGCTGAACACTACTGGTGAGGGTTTGCCGGGCGGCGTTTACGCTTCTCCGGTCGACAACTACTGGCGCTCGGCTTTGTACTTTACGTCCTGCGTATCCTTACCATATTTATTTTCGTCCTGGGTGCCAATGAACGCGCCCAGATCGATGAGCATGCCGACCAGAATGAGCGTCGGAACAAAGCGACCAACCGCCCATTGCCAGATGCCGGGTAACATCGTCCAATTTCCGGCCAGCAGCATCCACGCCAAAATCATCAGCAGCGCCCACGCTCCAGAACGTCCCCGATCGTGCAGGCGTTTTACCGTCACTGCCGCCGTCGGCCATAGCAGACAAACCAGACAAAATGCCGCAGTCTGAATATCGAGTAATTGCTTGCTCGCCAGCGAGAACAGAACCAGCATTCCGACGATCCACAGACCTATCCAAATCCAGAAATCACGGCGCCCGATGCGCCCTTTAAATGAGAATAACCACTGCTGTATGGTCATGTAAGTTCCTTTATTATTACCTTCCAGAACAGTTTACCCTTTTGACAAGCCCGACAGTTACCGTTTTAATCGTGAGCAGTCATAACGAAAGGTACGATTGATGAAGCAAGGATTTACACTGTTTTTATTATTGTTTTCAGCCTTCACCGCGAGCGTTGCGGCACGGGCGGAAGAGCCATCGACGGCAACCACGGCCCCCTATTTACTGGCGGGTGCGCCGACCTTTGACCTGTCGATTAGCCAGTTTCGCGAAAACTTTAATACGCAGAATCCGAAGCTTATCCTGAATGAGTTCCGCGCCATCGACAGCAGCCGCGATCGAGCAAACCTCACCCGCGCGGCCAGTAAAATCAATGAAAACCTGTATGCGTCCTCCGCCCTTGAGCGCGGCACGCTAAAAATCAAAAGTATGCAGATAACCTGGTTGCCGATTCAGGGACCAGAACAAAAGGCGGCCAAAGCGAAAGCGCTGGAATACATGACCGCCGTCATTCGTACCGTCGCCCCGCTACTGACGAAAGAGCAGAGCCAGAAAAAGCTGCAAAAACTGCTCGCTGCCGGCAAAGGTAAACACTATTACGCCGAAACAGAAGGCGCAATTCGCTATGTTGTGGCAGATAACGGTGAAAAAGGGCTGACCTTCGCTGTTGAACCGATTAAGCTGGCACTATCAGAAAGTCTTGAGAAGGCGAATTGATGACAAAAAGCAAAGCCTTTCCGCAGACGAATCTCTATACTGTTTCACAGACCATGCTGCCCTGACGGGCGGCCATATTCCTTAATTCGCTGACAAGCGTGGAGAAATGAAATGCGACATCCTTTAGTGATGGGTAACTGGAAACTGAACGGCAGCCGCCACATGGTAAACGAACTGGTTGCTAATCTGCGTAAAGAACTGGCTGGCGTTGCTGGCTGTGCAGTAGCAATCGCTCCGCCGGAAATGTATATCGACCTGGCGAAACACGCCGCTGCCGGTAGCCACATTATCCTGGGCGCGCAGAACGTTGACCTGAACCTGTCTGGCGCATTTACCGGTGAAACAAGTGCTGAAATGCTGAAAGATATCGGCGCGCAGTACATCATTATCGGTCACTCTGAGCGTCGTACTTACCACAAAGAGTCTGACGAGCTGATCGCTAAAAAATTCGCCGTGCTGAAAGAACAAGGTCTGACTCCGGTTCTGTGCATCGGTGAAACCGAAGCAGAAAACGAAGCGGGCAAAACTGAAGAAGTCTGTGCACGTCAGATCGACGCCGTTCTGAAAACTCAGGGCGCGGCAGCATTCGAAGGCGTCGTTATCGCTTACGAACCAGTATGGGCTATCGGTACCGGTAAATCTGCAACTCCTGCTCAGGCTCAGGCTGTTCACAAATTCATTCGTGACCACATTGCTAAAGCTGACGCGAAAATCGCTGAACAAGTTATCATCCAGTACGGCGGTTCCGTAAACGCAGCGAACGCAGCAGAACTGTTCGCTCAGCCGGATATCGATGGCGCGCTGGTTGGCGGTGCTTCTCTGAAAGCAGATGCCTTCGCGGTCATCGTTAAAGCAGCAGAAGCGGCTAAACAGGCGTAATGCTGTTGAGGCGGGTAGCGCTTCGCTGACCCGCCCTCCAAGACTGTAGGCCCGGTAAGCGTTAGCGCTACCGGGCTTT
Organism: Citrobacter sp. RHBSTW-00599; assembly: GCF_013784065.1. Lineage (NCBI taxonomy): Bacteria > Pseudomonadati > Pseudomonadota > Gammaproteobacteria > Enterobacterales > Enterobacteriaceae > Citrobacter > Citrobacter sp. RHBSTW-00599. The sequence goes on from NZ_CP056717.1 coordinate 4,894,264, forward strand.
TTTTTACAACTTACCCAACACGCTAAACCACAGATAATCCAGCGGCAGAAGAACCAGATATGTTGCCGTCGCCAGCGCGATACACAGCAGCATCCCCGCCCTCGCAGGCACTTTCCCAAGCGCCATCGCCACCACAATCGGCGAAGCCTGATACGGCAGTAGCGGTGTGGAATACCCCAATACCTGAATCATAATTACCGACAGCAGCGGGAACCCAGTCGCATCGGCAAAACTTTGCGCCAGAGTGGTATACAGCGCCGGAACGCCGTTCGCCGTCATAATAAAATTGAGTGCGGTGGTAATGCCGGTCAGCGCGAGAAAGCTGGTAAAAGGTTTTTCCTCATCCAGCGGCATCACCTGTAACAGCGCCTCGCCCACTGCATTGCCAATGCCGGTCTGGGTAACGGTAATTGCCAACCCCAGAATCCCCGCCACGTAAATGCAGGTCCTGATATTTACCCCGGAGGAAAACTCGTCGCCATTGATAAAACCCACCCGTGGTAGCAGCGTGATAACCGCCGCCGCCAGCCCGGTCCACGCAGGCCCTATACCGTGCCAGCTTTCACTTACCCACAGCAGCAGCACCACTGCTAACATCCAGGCCAGACGTTTTTCATCCCGGCTCATGGGTTCCGCTGGCGTGAGATCGCGCGGTGCGTGGGGCTTGCCAGGGAACAGCCAGCAGATAAGCATGATGAGCACCGCGCCTTTCAGCCAACCCAGAACCGGCGTATGCAGCAGCAAATAGGGAAGATAATTGAGGTGGATGCCGTAAGAGCCTTCCGCCGCGCCGCTCATTACCAGATTTGGCACGTTAGCGGGTAAAATCGTCGCGGAAAGCTGGAACGTCCCAAACCCGACGGCCAGCGCCAGACCATACCAGGCGCGCGTACCCTCGTTAATTCCGGCACGCTTCGCCATTGCGGCAACAATCGGCATCAGCAGCGCAATACGCCCCATATTGGACGGCATCACGAACGCCAGCGCGTAACTGAGCAGCACCACGCTCGCCACCATTAACGGCCAGGAATCGGTCAATCGCGATGACAGCGCTCTCGCCGCCCTGTCCGCCAGCCCCGTTTTGCGAATCGCGATACCCAGCACAAAACCACTAAAGACCAGCCAGAAAGCCGAAGACGCAAATCCGCCAAAGATCACATCCGCAGGTGCGATTTTGGCGACCATTGCTACGGCAAAGAACAGCAGCGCCGTTATAAACTCCGGCAGTAGCGACGTCGCCCAGAGCAGGATGGTAATGCCAACCACCAGAGAGGGGATAAACAGAGGGTGTGTAAGCCAGAGCGACATGCCTGTCTCCTGTTGTTTTTTTCAACAAGAATACGGGGACAGACATGCGGAGTAAATGCCAGATTAGGTGGGGTTAACGCAGAATATCACATTGATGATCCTGAATTTCCTCAGCGGAGGCGAGATTGAGCGACAACAGATTGCGCTGGGTCGCCAGCAGGACAAAGGACTCATCGCTCTGACGCACCATCGCCAGCGCATAGCTGCCCATGTGCTCACGCGCATCCGGCACCTCTTCTGCCAGCATCATAAACGGGCTGCGTTGCGCCAGTTCATTTTCCGTGACGCGACGCGCCAGATATTCATGACCGCGCAGCCCACCCGGTAATGGCAGCCAACGAGTGCTGATTTTCGCCAGATTGTCATCCAGCTGTTTTCTGACATCGGTTCGCAGGCAGGAGATATGAATATGCAGATGATTTTGCGTACGCCCGCTACGCGAGTTAATGGTCAGCGATACCGCTTTGTCAGGGATTTCCTGACCGTATTTTTGGCTCATAAAGCTGCGCGCCTGCCAGGCCAGCCAGAAAAAGTTCGGCGTCCCTGATTTCAGCAGCAACGGGCTTTCCGTTCCGTTGATACGCCAGGTCGGCATCAACAGGTATTGCAGTGGGCCGTTACGATCTTTGAACACCACATATCCGGCATCCGGTTTCACTTCGGCGCACGGCGCGGGATCCTGCTGCTGCAACTGGTGCGGCAGGCATTGCTGAAGAACAATCTGGCGTAATGCGTCCGGGTTACCGGTGAATTTCCAGTACCCGATACCTGCAGCAGCGGCGACTACAATCACCGCCAGTAAAAGATAGCCTGCTTTTTTCATTACGCGTTCCCTGTATCTCATTGAAGGGCAAGAGTAACGCAAAACCATGACAAATAAAAAACCCGGTCGCGTTATGCCACCGGGTCGGTAAATCACAGACTTATTTAGCGCTTGCTGATCTGGTCAAACGTACCACCGTTAGAGAAGTGCTCTTTCTGCGCTTTCGTCCAGCCGCCAAACTCTTCGTCGATGGTGAACAGTTTCAGCTTCGGAAATGCATTTTCGTATTTCTTCGCAACGTCTGCATCACGCGGACGATAGTAGTTTTTCGCTGCAATTTCCTGACCTTCCGGAGAATAGAGATATTTCAGGTAGGCTTCCGCCACCGTTTTGGTGTCTTTCTTTTCCACGACTTTGTCGACCACGGAAACGGTCGGTTCCGCGAGGATAGATTCACTCGGCGTCACTATCTCGAATTTGTCTTTGCCCAGCTCGTTTGTCGCCAGCAGGGCTTCGTTTTCCCAGGCGATCAGCACATCACCGATACCGCGCTCAACGAAGGTATTGGTTGAGCCACGCGCCCCAGAGTCCAGCACTTCAACATTCTTATACAGGGCCTTCACGAAGTCTTGTGCCTTGGCCTGATCGTTGTTGTTGTGGTGCAAGGCGTAGCCCCATGCCGCCAGATAGTTCCAGCGTGCGCCGCCTGAGCTTTTCGGGTTTGGCGTAATGACCGACACGCCTGGTTTGATCAGATCGTTCCAGTCATGAATTTGTTTGGGGTTGCCTTTGCGGACCAGGAAAACGATGGTGGAGGTGTATGGCGCGGAGTTATCCGGCAGACGCTTAATCCAGTTTTTATCGATACGACCACGTTCAGCAATGGCATCCACGTCGTAAGCCAGTGCCAGCGTCACGACATCGGCTTCAATGCCGTTAATGACGGAGGTCGCTTGTTTACCCGAACCGCCATGCGACTGGCGGATCACGACGTTGTCGCCCGTTTCCTGCTTCCAGTGCGCGCTAAAGGCCTTATTGTACTGCTCGTACAGTTCACGCGTTGGATCGTACGATACGTTAAGTAACTGAATATCCTTTGCCAGAACGCTGGTCGATGCCAGCAATAATGTTAACCCTACGCCCCATTTGTTCATCGCCCAGCTCTCTTATGTGGTGTTGTGATGAGCAAAGCGTGCCAGAAAGGTATCCAAACATTAAAGAATAAAAAAAGATTTGCTATAACTTGGGGGAATAAATGCGGGGAATGGTGCCGAATGGTGGTTAGCGGCTCATCAGGCCTACAAGTCTTTGCAACCTGTAGGCCTGATGCGCTTAGCGCCATCAGGCGCGGAAAAAACAATCAGTACAGTTTTTTCGCGCAGTCCAGCCAGTCACCTTTGAACGGACGCTTCATGTTTTCAATCGCGTCGATGATGTCGTGGTGAACCAGTTGCTCGTTCTGAATACCTACACAGCGACCGCCGTGACCGGCCAACAGCAGTTCAATGGCATATGCGCCCATACGGGACGCCAGGATACGGTCATAAGGCACCGGAGAACCACCACGCTGGATGTGACCCAGTACGGTTGAACGCGTTTCACGACCCGTTTCTTTCTCGATGTAATGCGCCAGTTCGTCAACATCACACATATGCTCAGTGATCGCCACAATCGCGTGTTTTTTACCTTTCGCGATGCCTGCTTTGATTTCAGCAACCAGATCGTCACGGCTGAATTCCACTTCCGGAACCACCACAAACTCACAGCCGCCAGCAATGGCAGCCGCCAGGGTCAGATCGCCACAGTAGCGGCCCATCACTTCAACGATGGAAATACGCTGGTGAGAAGAAGAGGTATCACGCAGACGGTCAATCGCTTCGACTACGGTACCCAGAGCGGTGAAATAACCGATGGTGTAGTCGGTGCCTTTGATATCGTTGTCGATAGTGCCAGGCAGACCGATGCATGGGAAGCCCATTTCAGTCAGGCGTTTTGCCCCCATGTATGAACCATCACCACCGATAACAACCAGTGCGTCAATGCCACGCTTTTTCAGGTTTTCGATAGCCACGGCACGCACGTTTTCGTCGCGGAATTCCGGGAAGCGGGCAGAACCGAGGAATGTACCGCCACGGTTGATCATGTCGGACACGCTGTAGCGGTCAAGTTGAACCATACGGTCTTCATACAAACCCAGGTAGCCATCATGGATCCCCATGACTTCCAGCCCTTCCGTCAACGCTGCACGTACAACACCACGGATTGCTGCGTTCATGCCCGGCGCATCACCGCCGCTTGTCAACACACCGATTTTCTTAATCATGACTACCTCTGAACTTTGGAATGCAAAATGAAATCTGCTGCCGGAAGTCGATTCCGCATATCGAAACGATCCAACGAATATGCAGATAGTATAACAATCACTTCCTGCTGAATTGATTCAGGTCAGGCCAAATGGTGGTAATTTATACACAAAATGCTGGCCCGGTTCACTTTTTTTACAACGAATTATAAAAGCTCAAACATCTTGCCTTCCTTGGGTACGACCGAACAGGGATCCTGATGAATGATGACATCCGATCCCGGGAAACGCCGTAAAATTGCCTGCTCTACCTGTTCAGCCACTAAATGCGCCTGAACGAGCGGCAGATTATCTTCCATTTCCAAATGAATCTGAATAAAGCGGGTCGGCCCTGACTGCCGCGTGCGAAGATCGTGAGCGCCGCTGACTCCAGGCCATGACGTCACAATATCAATAATTTCCTGACGTTCTTCATCGGGTAAAGCGCGATCCAGCAAAGACTGTACCGCCTCATAACCCATGCGTAATGCACTATATAAAATATAGATGCCAATCCCGAGCGCAAACAAGGCATCTGCGCGATGCCAGCCGTACCATGCCAGCCCAAGCGCCACGAGAATTGCACCGTTCATCATAACATCAGACTGATAATGAAGCATATCCGCCCTAACGGCCTGACTTTGCGTGCGCTTCACCACCCAGCGCTGAAACGAGACCAGAATGATTGTACACACTAACGCAATGATGGTGACAACCACCCCGACGCCAGGATCTTTCATTGGCGTGGGTTGGATGAGATGCTGAATCCCGGTCAGGAATAAAAACAGCGCCGAACCGGAAATAAACATGCTTTGCGCCAGCGCCGCCAGCGATTCCGCTTTTCCGTGTCCGAACGTATGTTCATCATCGGCCGGTTGCAAAGAATAGCGCACCACCAACAGGTTGGTTAACGACGCGGCGATGTCCACCAAAGAATCCACCAGCGCTGCCAGAATACTGACCGATCCGGTGTACCACCACGCAAAAATTTTGATCAAAAGTAACAGCGATGCCATCACGGTCGCCGCGATTGCCGCCCGGCTAACCAGCCGCCCATAGGTTTGATTCATAAACACTCCTGCCAGGATATGCCGCTAGTATAACGGATGAAGTAAAACAGTCAGGCAATAACCGAGTGACAAATTTTGGGCAAAAAAAACCCCCACATCATGTGGGGGAAGACAGGGATGGTGTCTATGGCAAGGAAAACAGGGTTACTACTGGGAACGTGAGTTGCTACTACTCAATAAATTCAACGATGAGCTTTTTTTCCAGTGCGCTACGTCGCGCAGTTGCTCCATTCGTTGTTCATGTCTCTCATTTAAAACCGCTTGCTGCTCGGGCGTTAACAGGCGATACATCTGGTTGCGAACCTTGGCTATTTCAACCTGGCGGGCAACCTGTTCTTGCGCCATTCTTTCTGCCTGAGCGCGCACAGCGCGTTCATCAAATTTCTCTGCGGTGACAAGGCGATGCATTGTCTCCATTTCGCTAACATTAACAGGAGGCTGTTCGTGTCTTGCCTGCTGCATTAAATCTCGCATCTGTTGACGTTGATGTTCGGTTAAACTGATACCGTCGAACATGTGGCTCTGAACGCTGCGTTGCGCGGAGCCTTCACCCAGGTGCCAGTGATCGCCTGTGACGACTTCAGCTGCATGGCTTAAAGTACTCAGTGCCAGCGTTGAGGCCATGACGGCAGCGGTAACTTTGCCCATCACTTGCTCCCAAAATCTTTTCTGTCGCGATTCAACGAGAGACAGTTTACGATTCGGGCTGCAAACATGCGTCAGGGGGTGTAAAACAACGTAAAGTCATAGATTAGCGACGCCTGATGACGTAATTTCTGCCTCGGAGGTACGTAAACAATGAATAAAATCCTGTTAGTTGATGATGACCGAGAGCTGACTTCCCTGTTAAAGGAGTTGCTCGAAATGGAAGGTTTCGATGTGCTGGTTGCCTATGATGGGGAACAGGCGCTTGAGCTTCTGGATGACAGCATCGATTTACTTTTGCTCGACGTCATGATGCCGAAGAAAAATGGCATTGATACGCTGAAAGCACTTCGTCAGACACACCAGACACCCGTAATCATGCTGACCGCTCGCGGCAGCGAATTGGATCGCGTACTTGGCCTTGAGCTGGGCGCGGACGACTATTTACCCAAACCGTTTAACGACCGTGAACTGGTCGCGCGCATCCGCGCTATTTTGCGTCGCTCACACTGGAGCGAACAGCAGCAGAACAGCGACAACGGTTCGCCGACTCTGGAAGTGGATGCGTTAAGCCTTAATCCGGGTCGCCAGGAAGCCAGCTTTGACGGGCAAACCCTGGAATTAACCGGCACCGAATTCACCCTGCTCTATTTGCTGGCACAGCATCTCGGTCAGGTGGTTTCGCGTGAACACCTGAGCCAGGAAGTGCTGGGCAAACGCCTGACACCTTTCGATCGCGCGATCGACATGCATATCTCGAACCTGCGTCGTAAGCTGCCAGAACGTAAAGACGGACACCCGTGGTTTAAAACCCTGCGCGGTCGCGGCTACCTGATGGTCTCCGCTTCATGATAGGGAGCTTAACCGCACGCATCTTTGCCATCTTCTGGTTGACGCTGGCACTGGTGTTGATGTTGGTACTGATGTTACCCAAGCTTGATTCACGCCAGATGACCGAGCTACTGGACAGCGAGCAGCGCCAGGGGTTGATGATTGAGCAACACGTTGAAGCTGAACTGGCGAACGATCCACCCAATGATTTAATGTGGTGGCGTCGCTTGTTTCGGGCGATAGACAAGTGGGCGCCGCCAGGACAGCGGTTATTGCTTGTTACGACGGAAGGACGCGTGATCGGCGCAGAACGCAACGAAATGCAGATCATTCGTAACTTTATTGGTCAGGCCGATAACGCCGACCATCCGCAAAAGAAAAAATACGGTCGCGTTGAGATGGTCGGGCCTTTCTCCGTCAGAGACGGCGAAGATAACTACCAGCTGTATCTCATTCGACCTGCCAGCAGCTCACAATCTGATTTTATCAATCTGTTGTTCGACCGACCGCTGTTGTTGCTGATTGTCACCATGTTAGTCAGCTCTCCGCTACTGCTCTGGCTTGCCTGGAGTCTGGCGAAACCGGCGCGTAAGTTGAAAAACGCGGCGGATGAGGTGGCCCAGGGCAACCTGCGCCAGCATCCGGAACTGGAAGCCGGTCCGCAGGAATTTCTGGCGGCAGGTGCCAGCTTTAACCAGATGGTGACGGCGCTGGAGCGAATGATGACCTCGCAGCAACGCCTGCTGTCGGACATCTCTCACGAGTTGAGAACGCCGTTGACGCGTCTGCAGTTGGGCACCGCGCTGCTGCGCCGTCGTAGCGGTGAAAGCAAAGAGCTGGAGCGTATTGAAACAGAAGCTCATCGACTGGACAGCATGATCAACGACCTGCTGGTGATGTCACGCAATCAGCAGAAAAACGCGCTGGTCAGTGAAACGGTGAAAGCCAATCAGCTGTGGGGCGAAGTGCTGGATAACGCCGCCTTTGAAGCCGAGCAGATGGGTAAATCACTCACGGTGAATTTCCCGCCGGGTCCGTGGCCACTGTACGGCAACCCAAATGCGCTGGAAAGCGCGCTGGAAAACATTGTGCGCAATGCCCTGCGTTATTCACACACGCAGATTGAAGTTGGCTTCGCGGTGGATATCGATGGGATTACCATCACCGTCGACGACGATGGCCCGGGCGTTAGCCCTGAAGACCGAGAACAGATTTTCCGTCCGTTCTATCGTACCGATGAGGCGCGCGATCGCGAGTCTGGCGGAACAGGTCTGGGTCTGGCGATTGTTGAAACCGCAATCCAACAGCATCGTGGCTGGGTGAAAGCCGAAGACAGCCCGCTGGGTGGTTTACGGCTGGTAATTTGGTTGCCGCTGTATAAACGCGCTTAACAGGCTTCCCCGGTAACGTAATGCCGGGGAAGTTCTCACATTATGCTGCCACAGTCGCAGCCGCTAGCTTTTGCTTTTTAATCCGCTTCACCAGAATGGTCGAACAGATAAAGCCCATTAAGCTGAACGCAATCATCACGCTAAAGACATAGTTATAGCCCGTGATGCCGCTATTGGTATCCAGTAAATAACCGTATAACGTATACGCAAACATGGCGGGCATATAACCGATGATACAGCCAAATGCCATCGCCGAACCGGCATATTCACGCGGGGTACCAATCTCATCCATTGGTGCAAAGAAAATGGCGCGCTGTGAGAAAATAATCGCCCCAAATCCAAGCGTCGCCGCCATACCGATATACACATTCATCGTTTGATGTGGCAACAGCATAAAAACAACCATAGCAGCAGCAGAGATCAGAAACGTCCACTTCAGGTAAACCGTAGGTGATTTAGCAACCTTATCCGCCAGCAGCCCACCAATCGGCCCTCCCACCATTTTCAATGCATACTGGTTGATGATGCCGTACGCGCCGACGAGCGCTACCGGCAGCATGTAGATATCTTTTAAGAATGGGATGAAGTAAGTCAGGCCACAGTACGCGGCGTAAACGAAGAAAATCCCTAAAGAAGCCAGCCAGACGTTAGGGCAGGACAACACATGTTTGATACCCTTTAAGACTTCCATGTTGGCACTGGTTTTCTCGCCGCCTTTCACTTTGTCATCATCGACAATAAAGTAAGTGAGAACGCCCGCAGCCAGCGTAATTAGCGTATAAAACAGCAGTCCAGCCTGCATCCCCGCTTTACCTTCACCAAACTGGACGAAAACAAACAGAGCGCCAGAAGCGACGATAACATCCACCACGCCACGTCCGGCTTCTAAAAAGCCAAACATACGCCCTTGTTCTTCTTGCGTACCTAGCAGACGCACAGCTTTCAATAACACCGGCCAATAAACCACATCGGCAAAGAACGCCATTGCGGCAAAGCAAATAAGATAACCGGTAAATGACGGTAGCGTCGCCAAATATAAACCGCATAGCCCAACGCCGATCAGACCAAATGGTAATAATATTTTCTTGGAATAACGGTCTGCGATATAGAGCGACAGAAAAAGCCCGGTTGTCTGAACAATCGTATAAACAGTAAAACTTAAACCAATTTGCGTATTGGTTAAACCCCAGTCACTTTGCATTGGCACATAGAAAACGTCTTTCATACTTGAAAGTTTGAATATTGTGCCGCCGCCTAAAATTAAAAAACAGAGCCTTGCCCATTTGTTCATGAACATAATTAAACCCTCATTGCTTGTTGAGAGAAATATTTAAATTAAATCATGCAGCTAATAAATTAAGAGAGTTATTTTCATAACCCTTTTCGCATTTAATAATATTTAAAGAAGTTTATTTATTACTTGTAAACTTGTCGCATAAATCACGGATATACTTTATTTGAGCAAGAGCATGTTCTTTTTCCTGCGCCAGTCGCGCATCAATCATGTTACTGTCGGGCAGCGGCGTATAGCTTGCATCGCGCCATGGGATCCAGGGATTATCACCTTCATCATCAAAACGAAATGCCGGAGCATAATATTCAACTTCCTCTTCCAGACCAAAAGCATTTACTTGCGGTTTGTCCTCACCTAAAAGTAATAATGCCTTAAGCATCTCTTCCATTGGTAAATCACCGTATCCTGAACGACAAGCCTCATGCCCCCAGCCTTTACCTTCTTTAATAATTTTTGCGTCTTTGATATGTACCTGAGTGATTAGAGGGGACATGACCTCTAACGCAGAAAGCGGCTGCTCATTGGCGTTAATCATGTTGCCAAAATCAAATAGAATAGAGAGATTCTTCATTCCACTATTATTAACCAGCGTCACCAGTTCATGGCCTTGCAGATCTTCATGCTGTTCGATAGTAAAGCTTAGTCCGCAATCGTCATACTGAGACAACCACGCAATATCATTGGCAATCTTTGCCATGACATCGTTGAGATGTCCTTCATAGCGCGGGTAGAAACGTACTGAAGTTGCGCCAGTTGTCACAGCAATACGGATCGCATCCGTCAATGTCGCCTTGTCCGATGCGCTCGTTTCAATATGTACATCGAGGTTATATTTTTTGGCCTTTTCTTTAAAATCGTGCAACTGCCGATCGTTTAGTTTCTGCAGCGATTGGGACTCACCATCCTCAACATGTATTTTCACTCCCTTTAATTGTTGCTGATGCGCAATATCCAGAAGATCGCCCGGAAGGACTCTCTCATAGCGCATATTCAGATGAAAGGCATAAGCATGTAGGTACAGTGGTATATTTCTCGCACGTTCAGCGAGAAGTTCTTGGTTGCATTTTCCCATTATTTTTCTCATTCATCACGAATAACAAGTTCCACAGATTCAAGTCGCCAGTATTCAAAATCAACCTGAACCACTTTTTTGTCTCGGGTAGCCCGATGTTTTTCTACTAAAATTCCATAAGTATTAGGCGCAACGCCCAACTCTTTGCAGGCCACTTCTGGCATATTGACCGGTTTAAAAATCATTTCTTTGATATTTAAAGCATGACCAAACGCATCTTCCCAGACGCTGGCAAAAGACTGATTGCCCAATTTGTTAATGAATCCTGGCGCAACATCAGCATCAATATAGGACTCATGGTAAAACACTTTATGCGAATCAAGACCACACCAACCGGTAACTAAATAGCGATCACCGGAGGAGAGAAAAACATCATCAACATGGTGCGGAACCGTCGCAATCGTTTCTTTGGTTAAATAACCCCAAAAAGGCTTGCGCCCCTGAGCACAGGCTTCAGCATTAAAGCTGGAAAGTGATTTGGGATTATAAATAAATCGCTTCGATGAAATAAACCAACCACTGCGGTTCTTTCGGAAGATACGCGCATCGATCTCAAGCTCAATCAGAACCTGACGTAAGGTCATGCGCTTCGCATCCAGCAACTCACATAACTCTCTCTCCGAAGGCAATTTAGAGCCCGCTGGCAAATTATTCTCGTTTAACCAGCTTTCAAAGCGCTCTCTAAGCACATCAACATTGTTTTTCTTTTTCATCTTACTCATCTGGTTTAAACCAATTTAAAGCTAAGATATTTGAGTGCAGGAAATACTCAAGTTTTTTTTCAACGCAGAGTTTCTTTTTGTGGGCCAGGTATCAAGAATGGACTGAAAACATGGCGTGACAGGCAGGTTTTTTTAACCTGCCTTAGTATGCAGAGATAAGAACCACGAGAGAGGCAAATCAGGTGTTACCACCTGATTTAATTGCATGGCCAGAATGGCTTTATTTTCCCCACAAACGGCGGGAATTGTCTTCGATCTTGCCGCTTAAACGACGCTTTTGCATCGTTCGGGTCCAGCTTTTCGATAACCCGGCAGCTGAGAGTAAACGGTGATATTGTGAGTCATCAAACGGCATATGCCAGGCAATGGCAATCGCCTCCCGCACGCTGACGTCGCTGACGCGTGAAGCCAGGATCAACGGCGCGTCCGCCGACACCTGACCTGGAGCGATGACGCTGCACAGCCAGCCCGTCTTGCCTGCCTCCTGCATCTGGCTGGCCATATCGCTGATGCCAAAATGGAAATTCAGCTTAAAGCACGGCGAGCGCGGCTGCGTGACCTGAATCAGCGCATCTCCCCACTGGAAAATGTCGCCAATAAATACATTCTCTTCCGTTAGCCCCTCAGTAGAGAGATTCTCGCCAAACGCGGGCGCGACAAAGAGCTCTGCCTGCTCCGGAAACTCTTGTCTCCAGTGCTGATAGTGTTCACGCGGATAGTGGCACAGCGCGCGATCCGGCCCACCGTGAATTTTCGTTTCCGCCTGTTCATCACCCGTCAGCCCCAGTTCGGTCAGCATCAGCTCGCCGTCAACCTGGACCTTAGCAATCGCGCTGGGACGGCTTCCCGTGTAGTCCCGAACCTTGCCTGTAAAAACATCGACCGGATATCGCATCTGTTCCCTCTCCCGATAAATTTCCCCCATTACACCACATTTATTTTACCCCAGTCGCTCAAAATGAGAGCACGGTTCACATGAAACTTAGGGACACATGCTATCAATGTAATCTGGTTTTGAAACATCATTTCAAATAAGGAGTCAACAACGTGACTGGTCAATCGCAATTTGCTGGCGTCTGGTGTCCTTCCATTACGCCAATGGATAATGACGGCAAGATCGATCTTAACGGTCTGAGCCAGCATCTCAAACGCCTTACCGAGGCCAAAATCGACGTGATTTTGCTGATGGGTAGCATCGGGGAATTTGCCTCCTTTACGCTCGAAGAAAAGCTGTTACTAATCCGCGAGGCCCGCGCTATGAGCTCGCTGAAGATGGTCGCCAACGTCTCATCCACCTGCCAGAATGATGTGCTGTTGATGGCGCAGGAAGCGTATCGCGCCGATTACGATGCCGTGATGATCCTGCCGCCTTACTACTATGGGCAAACGGCAAAACAGCTGCTGAGCTACTTCCGTCAGTTGGGGCAGAAGCTCAGCGGTAAATGGTTTGCCTATAACTTTCCGGCGCGCACTGGCTGCGATTTAACACCTGAACTGGTTGCCACCCTCGCCGCCGAGTTCCCCAACTTCGCAGGCATTAAAGATACCGTCGACTGCCAGTCCCATACTCGCAGTATGATCCAGACCACCCGCGCCGTACGGGAGGATTTTGCCGTGTTGTCCGGCTATGACGAATACTACATTCCTAACCTGCTGGCAGGCGGCGCGGGGGTGATTTCAGGATTAAACAACGTCATGCCTGAACTGTTTGTCAGCGCACGGGAAGCATTTAAACAGGGCGACCTGACAGCACTTCGCGACATTCAGGACCAGATTGGCACCTACATGTCCATCTACGCCATCGGCGAAGATTTCGTCACCACCATCAAAACCGTGGTATCGCGTAAGTTTGGCTATTGCACCGGCGTGTCACGAAATGCCGGCGGAGAGTTGAACGAGGGTGAGTGTCGGACCATCGATGAGGTATTTGTCGTCAAAGCGTAAATCGTTAAGCCGGATGGAACAGACCATCCGGCAAAAGAGGCTTACTTCACGGCGCTACGAATATCAATTTCCGCCGCCCTGGCTTTTACTCTTTTCGACCAGATGGAAGTGATAATCGGCACCAGAATGGAGGTCACAATCACCGACGTGGCGACAAGGGAAGTTGCTGCCGGCGCCATCGGTTTAAATGCCGGAACCATTTCAGCAATCAGCACTGGCGTAGCGACCGCCGCACCAGCTGAGCTGGAGGCCGCAATCCCCGCTGTGCCATCGCCGCCGCCAATCAGTTTATCGGCGATAATCAATGGAATACCGGTAATGATAATTACCGCCACGCCCAGCAAAATACCCAGTACACCGGTCTGCGCAATCACGCTCAAATCAATGGTGTTACCAAGCGCGAAGGCAAAGAAAGGAATCAACGTCTGCACCGCTTTGCTGAAGAACTCCCGCAGCTCAGGGTCCAGATTTCCCAGCGCAAAGCCAATCAGGAACGGTAATACGGCCCCGACAAACACGTGCGGTTCAAACGAAGCGATCCCGGCGGTTCCCAGAATCACCATAGTCATCAGCGGGCCAGACTCCAGCGACATCAGGACAAACGCCCCGGCCTCTTCTTTGGTGCCGTACTGCTGCATAATCGAGGCATACAGCCCGCCGTTGGTCATATCCATGGCGGCCACCAGCGCCAGCGTAGACAACCCGGCGAAGAAACCAACTTCTACACCATGTTCCGGCAGAATACGTGAAGCAATCGCCGCGACCACCCACGCTACCAGAATCTTGGTTATGACCAGCGTGCCTGATTTACGCAGCACGGTACCGGTGGCGCTTAGCTTGATCGACGCCCCCATACAAAAGAACCAGACCGCCAGAATAGGCACCGTACCGGTGATCATACCGTTGGTAAAGGAGCCGAAGTATTTCCCGGCGCCGGGGGAAAAGGTGTGACACAACGCGCCCAAAAAAAGCGGCACCAGCATCATGCCGCCTGGGATTTTCTCTATCGTTCGTTTGATCTGCATTTCCATCACCTGTAGACATAAAAATGGGGCAATTTTTATGGGCGATTGCATCTTGCTTATGAGATGCGCCCGTCTTGATGAAACGAAGATAGACATTCATAGAGACTATAAAAGTGATCCCACTCGCATAATAAAACCTTGTTTCAATTTAAGTGGATCATTGTTTTTATATTGATTTTGATCACAAAAAAACCCCCACAAGCATCGCTTGCAGGGGCTTATCAAAGCGTAGAACTTATTTTTTCGCTGCGAAACGCGCGGCAGCTTCGTCCCAGTTCACCACGTTCCAGAACTCTTTGATGTAGTCCGGGCGACGGTTCTGGAATTTCAGGTAGTAAGCGTGTTCCCAAACGTCCAGGCCCACGATCGGGAAGCCGGAAGCGCCAGAGATAGCTTCACCCATCAGCGGGGAATCCTGGTTAGCAGTGGAAACAACAGCCAGTTTGTCACCTTTCAGAACCAGCCACGCCCAGCCGGAACCAAAACGGGTTGCCGCAGCTTTTTCAAATTCAGCTTTGAAGTTGTCCACGGAGCCGAAGTCACGTTCGATAGCCGCTTTCAGGTCGCCCTGCAGCGTAGTACCGGTTTTCAGACCTTTCCAGAACAGGCTGTGGTTAGCGTGGCCGCCCGCGTTGTTACGCAGTACGGTTTTCTTGTCTGCTGGCAGTTGATCCAGTTTGGTGATCAGCTCTTCAACAGGCAGGCTCGCGAATTCAGGTAAGCTTTCCAGCGCAGCGTTCGCGTTGTTTACGTAAGCCTGGTGGTGTTTGGTATGGTGGATTTCCATCGTCTGCTTATCAAAGTGCGGTTCAAGGGCATCATAAGCGTACGGCAGGGATGGCAGTGTATAACTCATAATCATCTCCAGTATTGTCGGGCGGCCAGTGTTAACGCCGCGTAAGCAGTTGGGTCATTATAGTTAATTAAATGATATTGAAAATGATTATCAATGCCGTACTTTTTACAAGGTTTTGATGACTCAAGTCCATTGCTAAAGATGTGAGCCGAATCACCCACTTAACGTGATGATTGCCAACATGCGCCAAATGGCGGCAATCGTTAAAAGGTTAACTACCTGCATAATTTTTAAACTCGTTTGGTCGGAGGGGTAATTACCGACGATAAAAAATAACGAGGATTAAGTCATGAGTAACGCGATTACGATGGGTATCTTTTGGCATTTGATAGGCGCAGCCAGTGCCGCCTGTTTCTATGCCCCGTTCAAGCAAGTCAAACATTGGTCATGGGAAACGATGTGGTCGGTTGGCGGGATCGTCTCCTGGCTTATCCTCCCATGGACCATCAGCGCCATGTTACTTCCCGATTTCTGGGCCTACTTCAGCTCCTTTAGCCTCTCCACGCTGGCGCCGGTGTTTCTGTTCGGTGCGATGTGGGGGATTGGTAATATCAACTATGGCCTGACCATGCGCTATCTCGGTATGTCGATGGGCATCGGCATTGCGATTGGTATTACGCTGATTGTCGGCACGCTGATGACCCCGATTATTAACGGCAACTTTGATGTACTGATCAACACCTCTGGCGGACGCATGACGCTGCTTGGCGTGCTGGTCGCGCTGATTGGCGTGGGCATTGTTACCCGTGCGGGTCAGTTAAAAGAACGCAAAATGGGCATCAAAGCGGAAGAGTTCAATCTGAAAAAAGGTCTGGTTCTGGCGGTCATGTGCGGCATTTTCTCTGCCGGGATGTCATTTGCGATGAACGCTGCTAAACCAATGCACGATGCCGCCGCCGCGTTGGGCGTTGATCCGCTGTATGTCGCCCTGCCAAGCTATGTGGTTATCATGGGCGGTGGCGCGCTAGTCAACCTGGGTTTCTGCTTCATTCGTCTGGCAAAAGTGAAAAACTTGTCGATAAAAGCTGACTTCTCGTTAGCCAAACAGCTAATTATCACCAACGTGCTGCTCTCCGCACTTGGTGGCTTGATGTGGTATCTGCAATTCTTCTTCTACGCTTGGGGCCACGCTCGTATTCCGGCACAGTATGACTATGTAAGCTGGATGCTGCACATGAGCTTCTATGTTCTGTGCGGCGGAATTGTCGGACTGGTATTGAAAGAGTGGAAAAACGCGGGTCGCCGTCCGGTCAGCGTGCTAAGTCTTGGCTGCGTAGTGATCATTGTCGCGGCAAACATTGTTGGTCTGGGAATGGCCAGCTAATCATGTTGGGTACTGAGATGACGCCACTGGCTCGGCGTCATCTATCCACCAGTTCCCATCATTAGTAAATAATCCCTCACACCCATTTTCACGTTGCCCAACCCCTGACTTAATAGGTTGTACGTTGATTCCATTCATCGGTATAAATGATATTACCGTCACAATGTTTCCAGGTAATTTTCTCGTAGCGCAGCAGAACAGTCTCAAGATGTGTGCCTGTTGTTGCGCCAAGATATAAATCAGGCGTGATTGAAGTGAGCTTCACGTTGTGAAGGATTATGTTGAAATACTCCTTTTCCATCCCTGCTTCATTAATTGAGTACATTTTAATCATCGCGGATTTAAGCGTAGCTCCGGTACTTAAGGCCCTGTACAAAAAGGGTGTAACTCGGTCGAATTCTTTTTGGAACATGATGGGTGCATGAATTCGCGTACCGGTCAGGCGCCCTGTATTACTATCAACCGGAATATTGACGTTATGAGTTAGTGACTTTATTTCAATAGCTCCAACGCGACCTACGGCCTGACATGAGCCGGGCATAGGAGAACCATCCTCATCGGTTAGCCACAAATAAGCTGGATTAGACATGAAATACTCCTTTTATTTAAACCTAGTGAATAGTGAAGTCAACCGGGGGAATAACCACATCAAAACAACAAGCGTTATTAATGTTAGTAAAAGACAATATTCAGGAAATAGATGAAGCCATAACAGACCAAAGCCTATTACCAGCGCTGGAAACACTACACTTTCTAATAAAAGTGTGATCAAACTATTAAACACCAAAATCCCTCTGCAAAAAATCCGCTAAATTATCAAGATTTGAGAAGCGCTTTGACTTTACTCTACTAATCATATTGGAAATAGCTGGCTCAACAAAATAATAGAGCATTTCAAGCTTTGCCTGATATAAAGCCCAATAATAATCTGGATCAATTCCTTTTAGCTGCCGCGCAGCAAGAGCGCACTTTTGTTGAACTCCGAAAAATTGCAGCAAAAATACCGCTTGCGGCAGTTTTGCAGATAAACGCTCAACGATGATTTTCGACATGAAGCCAGACTGAGACAACGCAATAGAAGCCGCAGAAGCAAAAGCATACCGAGTCCCTCCCGCAATATTCATATGAGTAGCCAGTGCGGACATTTTTCTGATAAATTGACGAGCAGAGCCTTCGGGATTACCTTCATCAACATCATCACTTATCGTTATGAAGTACAAATAAAGCATATATGTAATTACATCACGATATCTATATATTGACTCAATGGAATAGAGCATCCTTATTTCTTCAGATTTTAACTCCTGACAAATATCATTGTATTGAGGTATAAAACATGATGAATACCAACTAGCTCGCTCAATACCAGAATATATATCTGAAGCGACACCCCTGGCTGATTGAAAAACTCCACCAACAGCATTCTGAGTGGTTAGAGCCAGCCGTTTATCATTTTGAAACTTCATCCTTAAATAGTCAGACGCCTGCATTACTTAGCTCTCAGTCATTTATGATGATAAATTATAATATACGTTCACACCCCCCATGATAATGGGCGTTATTCCTATTTTACTCTTTATTTACAGCAATAAACCATCGTGGAGATTTTATTTTATGGGAGTATTCGCTGTCAGGTTTTATCACCCTAATATGCGACATTATTATGATTCCTCACTCAGCCAGATGACGCCACTGGCTCGGCGTCATCCCGGTTTCGCGTGTGAATACCACCGAAAAGTAGTTACTATCCTCAAAGCCGCAGCGCATGGAAATCTCACTAATCATCAACCGACTATGCTTGAGCAGATACTGTGCATGGCACACCCGCACCTGGCGCTGATACTGGTTGATCGTCATCCCGGTCTGGCTACGGAACTGCTGGCGCAAAACGCGTTCGCTGCACCGTTCACGCTCGCAAAACGTATCCAGTTCGAACGCATGCTCATGGCTACCGGCTAACGCGGTGATCAGTTTATCCAGCAGCGTTTCACTTGACGTCGCCGGAAGCGTATCCGTGGCATAACGATGACGTTTAAGGTGAGTTACCAGTTGACCAAACAGCAGCTCAGCCATGGTAAAGGCCTGCGCATCGCGCTGATTACTTTCATGCTCAAGCTGGCTTATCACCTGTCTGGCCTGGGTCATGCCAACGCTGCCAAGTCGCCAGTGCGGCTGCCGCGGCGTACCGTCAAATCCGGGGATCGCCCCTTGCCAGTCAACATTCAGCGTTAACCGCTCCGGGCAGTAGATGATATTTTGCAACACAAGGTCGTTAACGGAGGTGTAGGAGTGTTTATCTTCGGCGCGAATGTAAAACAGATCGCCACGGGTTATCCGGTACGGACGTTCGTTAAGGACATGCAGACCATTGCCGCGCCAGACCAGAACCAGCTCGCAAAACTCGTGGGTATGCTCAGCAAAGACATCCTGCGGATAACGATCGGCCACGGCGACAGCCTGCTGCTCATGCGCAAAAAAGTCTGATTTCAAAAGAACCAGATGATTCGCCATCACATCACCTCAACCTGTACGCTTGCCGGATGCGCTGCGCTTATCCGGCATGAAAGGGTATGATTATCAGCAAACGGACGGTAAAAAACGTTGATAGCTTTCGCGTTACTGAAGGCTGCTTCCCGCTATAAGGTCACGCCCCTGACGAATATCGCGTGGCGACCACTCGAACTCACGGCGAAAAAGCGTCGAAAAGTGGTTACTGTCACCGAAACCGCAGAGATAAGCGATATCAGTCACGCTGTCATCACTGTGGCGGAGCAGATGTCGGGCTTTAATCAGTCGCAGACGGTTAAGGTAGCGCTGCGGCGTCAATCCTGTTTGCTGTTTAAGCTGGCGATGCAGAGTGCGTAAAGAGAGCGAAAACTTCTCGGCCAGCGCCTCCCAACACACCTCTTCGGCAAAGTTATCCTCCAGCCATGCCATCAAAAGGTTAAGCCGCGCATCGTTATCGGTCGCCGCTTCCATCAGGCTGCTTTTACGCAGCAGTACCAGCAACTGCATAAACAGGATCTCGCGATTTGCCGCCGTGGGCGTATCCATCTCCTCGCCGAGCGTCTCCATCTGCCCCACCAGGTGACGAACCTGCTGCAGTACGCCCTGGTTTACGCGCCAGTGGGAGGGATACTGCCCATTTTGTTCCTGAGGCAAAAGCTGATTCAGCCCGGCCAGAAATTGAAACGCATCCGGAGAGCGATACAACACATTGGTCAGACACAGATTGTCAGTATGTTCATATAAATGCCTGTCATGATCGCGGACGAAACACACCGTACCGCCGCTGATGGTGTAAGGCTGTCCGTTGAACACATGGATCCCCGTTCCATGTTCGACCACCACAATTTCATGAAAATCATGATGATGTTCAGGAAACGCGGGCTGAGGAAGCCGCGGTTCAATAGCCACAGGCGCTTTACCTGTCGGAAAAAAATCCACGCAATGCAGTACGGTCATGACGGCTCCCCCTGATTAACGAATATGGCTGAATAGTAATTAAGGGTTCCTACCCTCACCTTAATTTTTTGACGCCAAAGTGCGTAAACACGGTTAATTCTTCAAGAAATGGCGGGAAAGATCGGGAAATGCGGAAGGCGTCACATCCGCCAAAATCCGCGCTATTAGTGGAAACTGTGAACAACATCACGTTCACCTTTGCCATGTTGCCAGCCGCTAATTGGGGCTGTCACTGTCAAGAAGGTACGCTTTATTCGGGGTTCTTAGACTGAGTGCAATAAAACTCAGAAGGACCTCGCCATGACTTTTCGCCATTGTGTCGCTGTCGATCTCGGCGCATCCAGTGGGCGCGTAATGCTCGCACGTTACGACAGTAAACACCGCACCCTGACGCTGCGTGAAATCCACCGCTTCGTTAACTGTCTGCAAAAAACGGACGGTTTTGACACCTGGGACATCGACAGCCTGGAAAACGACATTCGCCTTGGCCTGAAAAAAGTCTGTGATGAAGGCATTCGGATAGACAGCATTGGCATTGATACCTGGGGCGTGGATTACGTATTGATCGATAACGCCGGACAACGTGTTGGTCTGCCGGTCTCTTACCGTGACAGCCGCACGACCGGCATTATGTCACAGGCGATGGCGCAGCCAGGTAAAGGTGAAATCTACCGCCGTAGCGGCATTCAGTTTCTGCCGTTTAACACCTTGTATCAGCTACGTGCGCTGGTTGAACAGCAGCCAGAACTGCTTGCGCAGGTGGCACATGCCCTGCTGATCCCCGACTACTTCAGCTTTCGCCTGACCGGCAAATTGAACTGGGAATACACCAACGCCACCACCACCCAGTTAGTCAATATCAACACCGACGACTGGGATGACACGCTGCTGGCGTGGACCGGGGCAGACAAAGCCTGGTTTGGTCGCCCGACGCATCCGGGGAACGTCATTGGTCACTGGATTTGCCCGCAGAAAAACCAAATTCCGGTTGTGGCCGTCGCCAGTCACGACACCGCCAGCGCGGTCATCGCTTCACCGCTGGCCGATAAAAATAGTGCGTATCTCTCTTCCGGTACCTGGTCGCTGATGGGCTTTGAGAGCAGAACGCCGTATACCAACGATGCGGCGCTGGCGGCGAACATCACCAACGAAGGGGGCGCGGAAGGGCGCTACCGCGTACTGAAAAACATCATGGGACTGTGGCTGCTCCAGCGCGTTTTAAAAGAGCGCCAGATTACCGACCTGCCAACGCTTATTGCCCAAACGCAAGCGCTGCCGGCCTGCCAATTCCTGATAAACCCGAACGACGATCGCTTTATCAACCCCGACGATATGAGCGCGGAAATTCAGGCGGCCTGTCGTGAATCGGGTCAACCCGTTCCCCAGCAAAACGCCGAACTGGCGCGCTGTATCTTCGACAGCCTGGCATTGCTATACGCTGACATTCTGCAAGAACTGGCACAACTGCGTGGTGCAGCATTTAGCCAACTGCACATCGTTGGCGGCGGCTGCCAGAACGCCCTACTGAACCAGCTGTGCGCGGATGCCTGCGGTATTCGCGTGATGTCCGGGCCGATTGAGGCCTCCACGCTCGGCAATATTGGCATCCAGTTGATGACGCTGGACGAGCTGAACAACGTTGATGATTTCCGTCAGGTGGTGCGTGCCAACTACGACCTGACCACCTTCATTCCAAATCCTGAAAGTGAAATTGCCCGCTACCAGGCGCAGTTTCCATCACTACGACAGACAAAGGAGCTTTGCGCATGACCACTCAACTTGAACAAGCCTGGGAACTGGCAAAACTGCGTTTCGCCGCGGTAGGCATTGATGTCGAGGCGGCCTTACGCCAGCTCGATCGTCTGCCGGTCTCCATGCACTGCTGGCAGGGCGATGATGTCGCCGGTTTCGAGAATCCGGAAGGCTCGCTCACAGGCGGTATTCAGGCTACCGGCAACTATCCGGGCAAAGCGCGTAACGCCACCGAGCTGCGCGCCGATCTGGAGCAGGCGCTGAGCCTGATCCCGGGTCCAAAACGTCTGAATTTGCACGCGATCTATCTGGAGTCCGATACGCCGGTTGCCCGCGACCAAATCAAACCTGAACATTTTAAAAACTGGGTCGAGTGGGCGAAAGCAAACCAGTTAGGGCTGGATTTCAACCCATCCTGCTTCTCTCACCCGCTGAGCGCCGACGGCTTCACGCTGGCCCACGCCGATGACACCATTCGCCAGTTTTGGATTGACCACTGCAAAGCCAGCCGTCGCGTCTCAGCGTATTTTGGCGAGCAGTTGGGTACGCCATCGGTGATGAATATCTGGATCCCGGATGGCATGAAAGACATTACCGTTGACCGGTTAGCACCGCGCCAACGTCTGCTTGAAGCACTGGATGAAGTGATCAGCGAAAAACTCGACCCGGCGCACCATATCGACGCCGTCGAGAGCAAGCTGTTTGGCATCGGCGCCGAAAGCTACACCGTGGGCTCCAACGAGTTCTATATGGGTTACGCCACCAGCCGTCAGACCGCGCTGTGCCTGGATGCGGGTCACTTCCATCCGACTGAAGTGATTTCCGACAAAATCTCCGCCGCCATGCTGTACGTACCGCGTCTGCTGCTGCACGTCAGCCGTCCGGTGCGCTGGGACAGCGATCACGTGGTGCTGCTGGATGATGAAACGCAGGCGATTGCCAGCGAGATCGTTCGCCACAACCTGTTCGACCGCGTACACATCGGCCTCGACTTCTTCGACGCCTCTATTAACCGCATCGCCGCGTGGGTTATCGGCACCCGCAATATGAAAAAAGCCCTGCTGCGCGCGCTGTTAGAACCGACCGAACAACTGCGTCAGCTTGAAGCCAGCGGCGACTACACCGCACGTCTGGCCTTGCTGGAAGAGCAAAAATCGCTGCCGTGGCAGGCCGTGTGGGAGATGTATTGCCAGCGTCACGACACGCCAGCAGGAAGCCAGTGGCTGGACAGCGTGCGCGCTTATGAGAAAGAGATTTTGAGCAAACGTAGCTAACCGTGACACCAGGCTTACAGGCCGGATAAGACGCCCCACGTCGCTATCCGGCAATGAATGAAAGACGATTGCCGGATGGATCTTCACTTATCCGGCCTACGTAAGACCCGATAATAATCGGGCAATCAACAGGATCACCGAATATGCAAAACATGACTAATTCCTGGTTCGTCCAGGGGATGATCAAAGCCACTTCCGACGCGTGGCTGAAAGGCTGGGACGAACGTAACGGCGGCAACCTGACGCTGCGTCTGGATGAGGCTGACATTGCGCCATTTAGCGCCGATTTCCACGAAAAACCGCGCTATATCGCGCTAAGTCAGCCAATGCCTTTGCTGGCGAACACGCCGTTTATCGTCACCGGTTCCGGTAAATTTTTCCGTAACGTTCAGCTCGATCCCGCGGCAAATTTGGGCGTGGTGAAAGTAGACAGCGACGGCGCGGGCTACCACATCCTTTGGGGCCTGACCCACGAAGCGGTGCCAACCTCTGAGTTGCCGGCTCACTTCCTCTCCCATTGCGAGCGTATTAAAGCGACGAACGGCAAAGACCGCGTGATCATGCACTGCCATGCTACCAACCTGATCGCCCTGACCTACGTGCTGGAAAACAATACCCCGCTGATTACCCGCAAACTGTGGGAAGGCAGCACCGAGTGTCTGGTGGTGTTCCCGGATGGCGTCGGCATTCTGCCGTGGATGGTGCCGGGTACGGATGAAATCGGCCAGGCAACCGCCGAGGAAATGCAGAAACACTCGCTGGTACTGTGGCCGTTCCACGGCGTGTTCGGCAGCGGTCCCTCCCTCGACGAAGCATTTGGCTTGATAGATACCGCAGAAAAATCCGCCGAAGTTTTAGTCAAAATCTATTCGATGGGCGGTATGAAGCAGACCATCACGCGTGAAGAGCTGGTAGCACTGGCTAAACGCTTTGGCGTGACTCCGCTGGCAAGTGCCGTAGAGCTGTACTGATACCTGCCAACTCAACGCCGGATGCGGCTTCGCTTTATCCGGCCTACATGACGATGCACGTTTCACCGTCGGCCCGATAAGCGTAATGCCATCGGGCACCAGGGATTTTTTTTAAGGAGAATAGTGATGAGCTTTATGTTGGCACTGC
Organism: Citrobacter sp. RHBSTW-00599; assembly: GCF_013784065.1. Taxonomy (NCBI): domain Bacteria; kingdom Pseudomonadati; phylum Pseudomonadota; class Gammaproteobacteria; order Enterobacterales; family Enterobacteriaceae; genus Citrobacter; species Citrobacter sp. RHBSTW-00599. Next base: position 4,918,460 of record NZ_CP056717.1, read on the forward strand.
CAAAAATTAGCCTGCATGGCGCCGGCGCGATTGCCGATATGGTGAATCTCGTGGCGAATAAACAATGGGGCAAAGCGCTGATCGTCACCGATGGTCAACTGGTGAAGCTGGGCCTGCTGGATAGCCTCTTTGTCGCACTGGATGAACATCAAATGTCTTACCACCTGTTTGATGAGGTGTTCCCGAATCCGACAGAAGAGCTGGTACAGAAAGGTTTTACGGCATATCAGGGGGCAGAATGTGACTATATTATCGCCTTCGGCGGCGGCAGCCCGATCGATACCGCCAAAGCGGTGAAGATCCTGACCGCCAACCCTGGCCCTTCTACCGCTTACTCCGGCGTGGGCAAAGTGAAAAATGCGGGCGTGCCGCTGGTTGCCATCAATACCACTGCTGGTACAGCAGCAGAGATGACCAGCAACGCGGTCATTATCGACTCTGCCCGCAAGGTCAAAGAGGTGATCATCGACCCGAACATCATCCCGGATATCGCCGTGGATGACGCCAGCGTGATGCTGGAAATCCCAGCCTCCGTTACCGCCGCAACCGGCATGGACGCCCTGACTCACGCGGTGGAAGCCTATGTTTCCGTTGGCGCGCATCCGCTCACCGACGCCAACGCCCTGGAAGCAATTCGCCTGATCAACCTGTGGCTACCGAAAGCGGTCGACGATGGTCATAACCTCGAAGCCCGCGAACAAATGGCGTTTGGTCAGTATCTGGCGGGTATGGCATTCAACAGTGCTGGTCTGGGTCTGGTGCATGCGCTGGCACACCAGCCAGGCGCGACCCACAACCTGCCGCACGGCGTCTGCAATGCTATCCTGCTGCCGATCATCGAAAACTTTAACCGCCCTAACGCCGTGGCGCGTTTTGCCCGAGTGGCGCAGGCGATGGGAGTGGACACCCGCGGGATGAGCGACGAAGCGGCAAGCATGGAGGCCATCACCGCGATTCGTGCCCTGAGCAAGCGTGTAGGTATTCCGGCTGGTTTTAGTTCCCTTGGCGTGACGAAAGAGGATATTGAAGGCTGGCTGGATAAAGCGTTGGCCGATCCATGCGCGCCGTGTAACCCACGCACCGCCAGCCGCGACGAAGTCCGCGAGCTGTATCTGGAGGCGTTATGATCCGCAAGGCTTTTGTGATGCAGGTGAATGCCGACGCGCACGTTGAGTATCAACGTCGGCACAATCCCATCTGGCCAGAACTGGAAGCGGTGCTGAAAGAGCACGGTGCCCATCACTACGCGATTTATCTCGATCAGGAACGCAACCTGCTGTTCGCCACCGTCGAGATTGAGTCAGAAGAGCGCTGGAACGCCGTTGCCAGCACCGATGTTTGCCAGCGTTGGTGGAAGCATATGCGTGATGTCATGCCGGCAAACCCGGACAACAGTCCAGTCAGCGCTGAGCTAAAAGAAGTGTTTTATCTGCCTTAACCGCTCTGTTTCCTCCCCTGACGGGGGAGGAAACTTTTTTCTCCCGTTAGCAGCATTGCGTTCGTTTTGTCATCCACGCCATTTCCCCACGACCCGGCACCTGCTCAGGCTTGCCAATGCTGAAAGTCTCCGGCGTCACCAAACTGGAAGATGGGACGGCATTTAACTACTCGTGTAGCTACAACCGCGCCGACAAGTTCAAAATCAAAAATAACTGGGTGGGGAAATAAAAACCTGATGACCAGGCTCTAAGAAAAAAGCGCCTGAATCCAGGCGCCTGAGAACGGAAAATCAGAAGAAGTATTTGAAACGGAGACGCGCGCCGTAACGGTCGTCGTCGTCGGTATAATTCTCCGGATTGCTGTTATCGCTGTTAATCATCGAATAATAAGCGCCGAGATAAATATTAAAGTTCTGCATATCCATCACGTTCGGAATTAAATAAGACGCATGAATGGTATGAATATCGTAAGTGCCCACATTGTAGAACCAGTCATTATCATCGTGATCGATCAGACCGTTAAATTCGTCGATCTTGTTATGAGCATAGATATAGCCCAGTTCAAAGCGCTTCCACAGAACGTTGGCCGCCGCCGTAAAGTCTTTTTCGTTATCCGCATCGAGATAAGCGGTATTCAGGTTAAACACCAGGCCATTTTCCGGATCGGCTTTCAGACCGTTCCAGGTCATCGTCATACCGTAACCGTTACGATCGGACTGATCGACAAAGTTGCCCTGAGCATCGGTATATCCATAGGCGTTATTGATAACGTTCGATTCCATGGCCGCAGAAATCGTCAGCGCATCCACCGGTGTCCAGGCGACGACCGGGCGCAGATAAGCCACGTTTTTCTCCTGCGACATTTCACGACCATGATAGCGGCTATCCTGATAAAGCGAGGTACCATCTTCCAGCAGGGTATTTAACTCGAAATACCAGTTATCGAGCTGTTTGCTCATCAGGAAGCTGCCGCCGGAATCTGAACGGCCACGACCTTCTTTCATCATGTAGATATAGCCGCTACCGTCATCATACAAATCGTTGGCGGTATGCCCTGAATGCTCAACAAAGGTATCCTGATTCAGCGGGAACATATCGTAAGCTTCGAAACGACCGACTTTTACTTTCCAGTCATTTTCCTGACCGAAGAAGAAAGCGGCGTCATCAAGATTGACCGAACCCGTCATGTCAGCCAGCGGTTGCGCTGAAAAACCGGCGAAATAGCCGTTATCCAGCTTACGCATACCGTCAAAGCCCAGCAGGATACGTCCGTTCAGATCCCAGCGTTCATTGGTTGGGTCGCCCACATTCGAATTGGTTGCCGCCAGCACGCCTTTGTTGCTTTCCGCATCCATGTTGAATTCCACGTCGCCGTAGATTTTCAGATCGCCATAGCCGGAGAGCACCAGATTAGGGGTAGTGGCGTTCTTTTTGGTCTCTTGTGCGGGCGTAGTGCCGTTGACTGGCGTATTTCCCTGAGCAACTTTAATTTCCTGGATCTCCGCAGCCTGCTGTACCTGCAATTGCTGCACCTGATTTTCCGCTTTTGCCGCGCGGTTTTCCGCAGCTTCCAGCCGAGCCTCCAGTTGTTCGAGCCGCTGTTCCAGAGTCATTTTTTGCGTTTTAGCAAAGCCATTATTTGCCACTAATAATAGACCTATTGCTAAAGCTAATGTCGATTTCTTCATTATTTGCTTTCCTTGAAATAAAGATCGTCCAACGTCTTCCGACCGGAAGACGCGCAACATGCAAATCCAAAAAATATTTTTATAGGTAATACGATACCGATGACTGAAATAAATTCAGAACATTAAAACGTGGCACCAGTGCAGGCTAATATTTATTATCATACTGATTTTATTATGTGTAACGTAGATATAATTAAGAATGTGAGGGATATAACAATAGTGCTGAAATTAACGAAAAATAATAAAAACAATTTTATATGAATAACAATAAAATATAATTAAAAATAATAAAGGCGCGAACGACAATCGCCGCGCCTTTATTTAATAAGCGTTCAATTAACTCTGCTCAGAAACCAGAATCGCCTGAGTGTCAGGCTCCAGTGCTTTAAAGATATGCGCTTGATCGGCAGGGTAACAAATATAATCGCCCTCACCTAACTCCTCCGGCGCTTCCGTCAATCCCACCATCGCCTTACCCTGCGTTACGATAATATGTTCAACCGATCCCGGTGGATGCGGTTGTGAAATACGATCCGCGCCCGGCTGCGTCAGCAGCAGATAGATATCCCGCCGCGCGCCTGGTGGGCAGGCGGCCAGTAAAATGGCCTGATAGTGGGCCTGCTCAGCCACGACTTTTGTCCCTTCGCCGCGGCGAATCACCTGCGTTTTTTGCTCCTGCGGTTCCAGCAAGCGCGCAAAGGGAATATCTAACGCCACACACAGCGACCAGAGCGTTTCCAGGCTAGGATTCCCATTGCCCGCTTCCAATTGCGAGAGTGTCGATTTTGCAATCCCCGCGCGACGGGCAATCTCCGCCAGCGACAAACCAGTGCGCTGACGTTCACGCACCAGACTTTTCGCGATCATACTGATGGGCTGGGTCATTCACGACTCCATGTTTTTTATATCGAACGAATTGTTCGACTTGTAAAGCCAATTGGTCGCGTTCATTATAATGGAAACTCGTTCGATATGGCTAAAACGGTATGAAACATTATTTTTCCAGTCTCAAAGGCGACACGATAAAAGCAATATTTTTAGTCTGTCTGGCCGTCGGTGTAGTCGGCATGTCATACGGCTCGCTGGCGATGGCCTACGGCTTCCCGCTGTGGGTACCGTTTGTACTCTCTATTACTGTGCTGGCGGGCGCGTCCGAGTTTATGTTTATCGGCATTATCGCCAGCGGTGGTAATCCACTGGCGGCTGCGGCTGCGGGTTTACTGGTTAACGCCCGTCACGTGCCGTTCGGCGTCACCGTGCGCGATCTGGTAGGCACCCGAGCTGCCAGTTTCCTCGGCTGTCATATTATGAACGACGAAAGCGTAGTCTTTGGCCTGTCGCAAAAAACGCCTGAGCAACGTAAAGCCGCCTACTGGCTGTGCGGTCTGGGCGTCGCAATTTTCTGGCCTGTTGGCACCCTGATCGGCGCAGGCGTCGGCAAACTGCTCCCTGCCCCGGAAACCATCGGTCTGGATGCCGTCTTCCCTGCCATTCTGCTGGCTCTGGTCGTCCCGGCATTCAAAAACCGCACTACGCTGATTCGTGCCTGTAGCGGCGCCACGTTGTCGCTTGCCGCCATTCCCTTTGCGCCGGTCGGTTTACCGGTTTTGCTCTCACTCTTTGGCTTACTGACGAGGAAAAAATAATGGGCAACATGACGCTGTTTATCGTCGGTATCGCCATGTTATCTCTGGGAACGTATTTAATGCGTTTAGGGGGAGCCAAGCTTGGAAGCCGTTTAGCGTTCTCAGAACGCTCGCAGGCGCTGCTTTCCGACGCCGCAACGGTATTACTGTTCTCCGTTGCGCTGGCGACCACCTTTTACGAGGGCGAACACTTTGCCGGAATGGCGCGCGTACTCGGCGTGGCTTTTGCGGTATTTCTCGCCTGGCGTAAGATGCCGCTGATCGTGGTGATCGTTGCCGCTGCGGTGGTAACCGCGCTGTTACGAATGGTGGGTATACACTAAGAATATAATTACCCTGGCGAAATATTCATCAGGGTAATCACCTGTAGCGTTATGTGTTTTACCCCACAAAACCAGGCGCTAACTCTGCCTCAAATTGTCACTTCCCGCTGACATATTGCTGCTCATCTCTTCACCATCTCACCGTTAAAATCAAATCAAACAGTTTTTAACGGAGTCCCATCATGACAGCCCTTACAGCTAACTGCATTGACCTGAATATTCAGGGGAATAGCGTTTATGCCATCCTCAAGCAACTGGCGAATATGGCGCTTCAAAATGGCTACGTCTCTGACCGCAGCGCCTTCCTGCAAACGCTGCTGATACGCGAAAAGCTGCATTCCACCGGCTTTGGTTCGGGCATTGCCGTCCCACACGGTAAAAGCGTCTGTATCACACGCCCCTTCGTCTTGTTCGCGCGCAAATCAGAAAAAGTGGACTGGAAAGCCAGCGACGGCGAGGACGTTAACTGCTGGATCTGCCTCGGCGTGCCACAAACGGGCGAGGACGATCAGGTCAAAATTATCGGCACCCTGTGCCGCAAAATTATCCATCAAGATTTCATCAACCAACTGAAGCAAGGCGACACCAACCAGGTGCTCGCCCTGCTCAATCAGACCTTAACCTCATAAGGAAGCGGCTATGGAGTCATCCTTGCGTTTAGTGGCGATTACCAACTGTCCGGCGGGTATCGCCCACACTTATATGGTGGCAGAAGCGCTGGAGCAAAAAGCGCGCTCGCTCGGCCATACGATTAAAGTCGAAACCCAGGGCTCAAGCGGCGTCGAAAACCGACTGACCAGTGAAGAAATTGCCGCTGCCGATTACGTTATTCTGGCTACAGGTCGCGGCCTGAGCGGTGAAGACCGGGCGCGTTTCGCCGGGAAAAAAGTCTATGAAATAGCCATTTCCCAGGCGCTGAAAAATATCGACCTGATTTTTACGCAGTTACCGACTCACTCACAACTTTTTGCCACTGATAGCAGCGTGAAGCTGGGAAAACAGGAGGTCCAGCACGGTAGCGTGATGAGCCACCTGATGGCTGGCGTTTCCGCCGCGCTGCCGTTTGTTATTGGCGGCGGTATTCTGGTCGCCATCGCTAATATGCTGGTGCAGTTCGGTTTGCCCTATGCCGATATGTCGAAAGGTGCGCCGTCGTTCACCTGGGTTGTTGAATCCATCGGCTATCTGGGTTTCACCTTTATGATCCCCATTATGGGGGCATACATCGCGTGGTCGATTGCCGATAAGCCCGCTTTTGCCCCGGCGTTTCTGGTGTGTTACCTGGCGAACGATAAAGGCCTACTCGGCACCCAGTCCGGCGCGGGGTTTCTCGGCGCGGTCGTACTCGGGCTGGCAATTGGCTACTTTGTGCTTTGGTTTCGCAAGGTTCGGCTCGGCAAAGCGTTGCAGCCGCTGCTCGGCTCCATGCTGATCCCGTTTGTCACTTTGCTGGTGTTTGGCGTACTGACTTATTACGTCATCGGCCCGGTGATGTCCGACATCATGGGGGGGCTGCTGCACTTCCTGAACACCATTCCACCATCAATGAAAATGGGCGCAGCCTTCCTCGTTGGCGCAATGCTGGCATTTGATATGGGCGGGCCAATCAATAAAACGGCCTGGTTCTTCTGCTTCTCACTGCTGGAAAAACATATCTATGACTGGTACGCCATCGTCGGCGTGGTGGCGCTGATGCCGCCCGTCGCGGCAGGTATCGCTACCTATTTAGCGCCAAAACTGTTTACCCAGCAGGAGAAGGCCGCCGCCAGCAGTGCGATTGTGGTGGGTGCCACCGTCGCCACCGAACCGGCAATCCCCTATGCGCTGGCCGCGCCGCTGCCGATGATTACCGCCAATACGCTCTCCGGTGGTATTACCGGCATGCTGGTCATCGCCTTTGGAATCAAACGTCTCGCGCCGGGTTTAGGTATCTTTGATCCGCTGATTGGCCTGATGTCTCCGGTGGGGTCATTTTACCTGGTGCTGGCTATCGGTCTGGCGCTGAACATTTCGTTAATTATCATCCTGAAAGGATTGTGGCTGAAACGTAAAGCCGCACAGCAGGAGCTTGCCCATGAACATTGAGTTACTTCAGCAGTTATGCGAAGCCAGCGCCGTCAGCGGTGATGAGCAGGAAGTTCGCACTCTTCTCATTAATGCGCTGGATTCCAGCGTCGATGAAATCACTTTTGACGGCCTCGGCAGCTTTGTCGCACGCAAGGGCAACCGTGGGCCGAAGGTTGCCATCGTCGGTCACATGGATGAAGTGGGCTTTATGGTCACGCATATCGACGAAAGCGGCTTTTTGCGCTTCACCACCATTGGCGGTTGGTGGAGCCAGTCGATGCTGAACCACCGGGTCGCCATCCGTACCCGCAAGGGCGTTAAAATCCCTGGCATAATCGGCTCCGTAGCACCGCACGCCTTAACGGAAAAGCAGAAACAGCAACCTCTGACATTTGACGAAATGTTCATCGATATTGGTGCCAACAGCCGCGAAGAAGTAGAAAACCGCGGAATTGCGATCGGTGATTTCGTTAGCCCGGAAGCCAATTTCGCTCGCTGGGGCGAAGATAAGATCGTCGGCAAAGCGCTGGATAATCGCGTCGGCTGCGCCCTGATGGCCGAGCTTTTACAAACCGTGAATAACCCTGAAATTACCCTGTACGGCGTGGGCAGCGTGGAAGAAGAAGTGGGTCTACGCGGGGCGCAAACCTCAGCGGAGCATATCAAGCCCGATGTGGTGATCGTGCTGGATACTGCGGTTGCGGGCGATGTGCCCGGAATCGACAGCATTAAATACCCACTCAAGCTTGGCGAGGGTCCAGGGCTGATGCTGTTCGATAAGCGCTATTTCCCTAATCAGCAGTTGGTTGCCACATTAAAAGCGTGTGCAGAAAACAGCGGTGCGTCATTGCAGTTTTGCACCATGAAAACCGGGGCGACGGACAGTGGACGCTATAACGTTATGGGCGGCGGTCGTCCGGTGGCGGCACTATGCCTGCCGACTCGCTATCTCCACGCCAACAGCGGCATGATTTCCGCATCGGATTACGACGCGCTGTTTACGCTGGTGCGGGAACTGCTCACCTCGCTGTCGACCGAAAAGGTCCGCGCGCTTACTGACTTTCGCCGGGAGAGTTAATGCTTTCGGAACGCCAGTTAAAATTGGTGGATCTTCTTGAACAGCAGCCGTGTTTGCTGGGCGACCTGGCGCGGCAAACTGGCGTTTCAGGCAGAACCATCCTGCGCGATATTGACTACCTCAATTTTACCCTCAGCGGTAAGGCCCGCATTCAGCCCGGCGGCAGTGCGGGCTATCAGTTGGAAATTGTCGACAGACGCGGTTATTTTCAGCTTCTGCAACGCCATGATAATGATGACCGGTTGCTGGCCTTTCTTCTGCTCAATACCTTTACACCGCGTGTACAGCTGGCTTCGGCGCTCAATTTACCTGAAACCTGGGTGGCCGATCGTCTCCCACGGTTGAAGCAGCGCTATGAGCGCGCCTTTTGTCTTGCCAGCCGCCCGGGCGTCGGTCATTTCATTGATGAACCGGAAGAAAAGCGCATTATCCTGTTGGCGAATCTGCTTAAAAAAGATCCCCTCTTAATTCCACTGCCGGGTATTACCCGAGACAACATCGACAGGCTCAATGCAGCATGTGAAAAACTTAATGAATTCCCGCTCATCTCGGGAGAGTACCTGGCAAGTCTGGTGCTGGCCGTCTATGCCCTGCGTAACCAGCTCTCCGGATCATGGCCGGAGTGTCGGTATGTTTCACTGAAAAATGCGGTGGAACAAGGAAGAGTCTACCTGGGCGAGAACGCCTTCAGAACACTGATCGGCCTTCTGGAAATCAGACAACAGCAGGCAATGACAATTTCTGCCGATGCGGTGACCTTGTTGTTAAAAAGCGTTCCCGGCATCGTTGCGTTGAACGTTATCGATACCCAACTGGTTGATAATATTACCGGCCACCTGCTGAGATGCGTCTCTGCCCCGGTTTGGGTACCAGAACATCGCCAGAGCAGTATGCACAACCTGAAGTCGACCTGGCCTGCCGCCTTCGATTTGAGTCTGCGTTTTATTGCCCTGTTGCGTGAAAAACTGGATATCCCACTGTTCGATAGCGACCTCATAGGGCTTTACTTCGCCTGCGCCCTGGAGCGCCATCAAAACGAGCGCCAGCCGGTCATTTTGTTATCCGACCAGAATGCTATCGCCACCATCAACCAACAGGCCATTGAGCGAGATGTTCTGAATTGTCGGGTGATCATTGCGCGAAATACGAGTGAAGTCAGCGCCATCAGTGAAGAAATCACCCCACTGTTAATCATCAACAATAGTCACTATTTACTTGATGAATCTATAAAAAATACCTTAACTATCAAGAACATCATCACCGCTGCAGGTACCGAGCAGATTAAACACTTCCTCGCAACGGCCTTTATCCGCCAGCAGCCCGAACGTTTCTTTTTACAGCCGGGCAGCTTCCATTACGCCAATATGAAGGCCGAAAGCTGGCAGAGTATCATCGGCCGGATCTGCGGCCAGCTTGTGGCACAGAGCCATATCACCGAGGACGAAGCGCTGCGCATTTGCGCCCGGGAGCATGAAGGTGAAAACCTGATCGTGAATCGCCTGGCGATTCCTCATTGCTGGAGCGAACAGGAGCGCCGCTTTCGTGGTTTCTTTATTACCCTCGCACACCCTATTCTGGTGAATAACGAACCGGTCAGCCATGTCCTGATCGCCTGTGCCGCCGCCGAGGCGCGGCATGAGCTAAAAATCTTCAGTTATTTATCCAGCGTGCTGAGCAGCCATCCGGCAGAAACTATTGCGGGATTGAAAGACTATAACGCGTTTATCGGATTGCTCAGGCAGTGAATACCGGAAATGAAAAAAGCGCCTCAAGGGCGCTCTTTCGACAGTACTGAGGTATTTTATTTCAGCAGTTCAGCGGTCATGTGCACGCGGTTGCCGGTGTATGCCTGAGTGATTTTATAATCGCTGGCACCTGCACGTTCAGCCTGAGCGGCAATTTTTGCTTCAGCGCTTTCCAGTGTAGAACCGGTTGCGGTAACTGTCTGAGCAGCGAAAGAACCGAAAGAAGTAGCCAGAGCGATAACTGCGACAAAAGTTTTGATGCTTTTCATGATATAAACCCTTTAACTTAGTTGTTTGATTAAGGCACCGTGCCTTGATGTGATAAATAATAGCCATCTCATCGCACAACTAAAAGCGGAAGGATTTGCCAGTCTTATTCAAATTAATTGAATACTGGTTACTCAGTTATCAGACGCTCGGGATGTGTATAAATCGTCGCCCGGCCCGGTTTGCAAAAACCCACCAGCGTCAGGTTACAGCGTTCGGCAACTTCCACAGCGAGCGTTGTCGCCGCAGAAACAGCAAACAGGATTTCCACGCCGCACATTGCCGACTTCTGCACCATCTCGTAGCTGGCGCGGCTGGAGACTAATACCGCGCCCTGCTGCCAGGTTTCCCCTTCGATCGCACGTCGTCCCAGCAGTTTATCCAGCGCAACATGACGTCCAACATCTTCATGCCCACCCGCCAGATGACCTGACGGCTGTATCCAGGCAGCCGCGTGCGTGCAGCCTGTCAGTTGCCCAACAGGCTGGAAATCAGGGAGATGCCTTAAGGCGTTATCGAGATGCGCCAGATTGAATGTCTGGGTAAACGGCAGCGGCTGGACCGGTTTGCCAATATCATTAAGTTGCTCCACGCCACAAACACCGCAGCCAGTCCGACCGGCCAGCGCGCGACGACGCTCTTTCAGCCCCATAAAGCGCCGGCTGGACAGCTCAACCTGCACTTCTAATCCGTTGCAGGAAGGCACCACGTCCATCCCGTAAATATCTTGCGAGGACTCAATAATGCCTTCAGAAAGTGAAAAACCCATCGCGAAGTGCTCAAGATCTTTCGGTGATGCCATCATCACCACGTGTGAAATCCCGTTGTATACCAGCGCCACAGGCACTTCTTCAGCTACCTCATCTGGCTGAGGATGTTGCAAGTCCTCGCGCTTCCAGAGGGTCAACTGACGAGATCCTGTCGGAGATGTCACATTCTTGATGTTTTCTTGAATAATCTTATTCACTTTCTTTTAACCGTATTGGAACACGCATACCAACATTGTGGTATTCTTTACAAACCCCTCCTGGACGGAGGGAAATTCACCCAATTCTGGACCTTTGCGGTCCCGTCCGCAAAGAAAAATAACAACCACTTCCCTCGCGTTCGCGTTATAGGAAAACGAAGGGAACGTGACAATGTCGAAACAAGGAGCGAACCATGCAGGTCAGCAGAAGGCAGTTCTTTAAGATCTGCGCTGGCGGTATGGCAGGCACCACGGCAGCGGCACTGGGCTTTGCACCCGGCGTAGCGCTAGCGGAAACACGGCAATATAAATTGCTGCGCACCCGCGAAACCCGTAACACCTGCACTTACTGTTCCGTTGGCTGTGGACTGTTAATGTACAGTCTCGGTGACGGAGCAAAAAACGCCAAAGCATCCATCTTCCATATCGAAGGGGACCCGGATCACCCGGTTAACCGTGGCGCACTGTGCCCGAAAGGGGCAGGACTTGTGGACTTCATCCACTCTGAAAGCCGCCTGAAATTCCCGGAATACCGCGCACCTGGCTCTGATAAGTGGCAACAGATTAGCTGGGATGAGGCATTTGACCGCATCGCTAAGCTGATGAAAGAAGACCGCGACGCTAACTACGTTGCACAAAACGCCGAAGGCGTAACCGTTAACCGCTGGCTTTCCACCGGGATGCTGTGTGCTTCCGCTTCCAGTAACGAAACCGGCTATTTAACACAAAAATTCTCCCGCGCGCTTGGTATGCTCGCGGTCGACAACCAGGCACGCGTCTGACACGGACCAACGGTAGCAAGTCTTGCTCCAACATTTGGTCGCGGTGCGATGACCAACCACTGGGTCGACATTAAAAACGCCAACCTCGTTGTGGTGATGGGCGGTAACGCCGCTGAAGCTCACCCGGTCGGGTTCCGCTGGGCGATGGAAGCCAAAATTCACAACGGCGCGAAGCTGATTGTTATCGATCCGCGCTTTACGCGAACCGCGGCAGTGGCTGATTTCTATGCTCCGATTCGTTCCGGTACTGACATTGCTTTCCTGTCAGGCGTTTTGCTGTACCTGCTGAACAACGAAAAATTCAACCGCGAATACACTGAAGCCTATACCAACGCAAGCCTGATCGTGCGTGAGGATTACGGTTTCGAAGATGGCCTGTTTACCGGCTACGACGCGGACAAACGCAAGTATGACAAAACCAGTTGGAACTACGAACTGGATGAAAAAGGCTTCGCCAAACGCGATGTCACCCTGCAACACCCGCGCTGCGTATGGAACCTGCTGAAACAGCACGTCTCCCGCTACACGCCGGACGTCGTAGAAAATATCTGCGGTACGCCAAAGGCCGACTTCCTGAAGGTCTGTGAGTACATCGCAGAAACAAGCCGCCCAGATAAAACCGCGTCGTTCCTGTACGCACTGGGCTGGACGCAACACTCCGTTGGTGCGCAGAACATCCGTACCATGGCGATGATCCAGTTGCTGCTGGGCAATATGGGGATGGCAGGCGGCGGCGTTAACGCCCTGCGCGGACACTCTAACATTCAGGGTCTGACCGACTTAGGTCTGCTGTCACAAAGCCTGCCGGGCTATATGACGCTGCCAAGCGAGAAGCAAACTGACCTGCAAACTTACCTTGCCGCCAACACGCCAAAACCGTTGCTGGAAGGCCAGGTGAACTACTGGGGCAACTACCCGAAATTCTTCGTTTCGATGATGAAAGCCTTCTTTGGCGATAAAGCGACAGCGGAAAACAGCTGGGGCTTCGACTGGCTGCCGAAGTGGGATAAAGGGTACGACGTCCTGCAGTACTTCGAGATGATGAACCAGGGCAAAGTGAATGGCTATATCTGCCAGGGCTTTAACCCGGTCGCATCATTCCCGAATAAAAACAAGGTTGTGGCTTCACTGTCCAAACTGAAGTTCCTGGTCACCATCGACCCGCTCAATACAGAGACCTCCACCTTCTGGCAGAACCACGGTGAGTCGAACGATGTTGACCCGTCGAAAATCCAGACTGAAGTATTCCGTCTGCCGTCCACCTGCTTCGCCGAAGAGAACGGTTCTATCGTCAACTCCGGTCGCTGGCTGCAGTGGCACTGGAAAGGTGCGGATGCCCCAGGAATTGCCGTTACCGATGGTGAAATCCTCGCCGGTATCTTCCTGCGTCTGCGCAAGATGTATGCCGAACAGGGTGGCGCGAACCCGGAACAGGTGCTGAGCATGACCTGGAACTACTCCACACCACACGAACCGGCTTCGGAAGAAGTGGCGATGGAGAGCAACGGTAAAGCCCTGGCCGACATTATCGACCCGGCCACCGGTGCCGTTATCGTCAAGAAAGGCCAACAGCTTAGCTCGTTCGCCCAACTGCGTGACGACGGTACCACCTCCAGCGGCTGCTGGATTTTTGCCGGTAGCTGGACGCCGGAAGGCAACCAGATGGCACGTCGCGATAACGCCGATCCGTCAGGCCTTGGCAATACGCTGGGCTGGGCATGGGCGTGGCCGCTCAACCGACGTATTCTGTATAACCGCGCCTCCGCTGACCCGCAGGGGAATCCGTGGGATCCAAAACGTCAGATCCTGAAATGGGACGGGGCGAAATGGAGCGGGATGGATATTCCAGACTACAGTGCCGCCGCGCCGGGCAGCAACGTTGGGCCGTTCATCATGCAGCCGGAAGGGATGGGACGCCTGTTTGCTATCGATAAGATGGCAGAAGGTCCGTTCCCGGAACACTACGAGCCGTTTGAAACGCCGCTGGGGACTAACCCGCTGCACCCGAACGTTATCTCTAACCCTGCCGCACGTATCTTTAAAGGTGACGCGGAAGCACTGGGTAAAGCGGATAAGTTCCCGTACGTCGGTACGACCTACCGTCTGACCGAGCACTTCCACTACTGGACTAAGCATGCGCTGCTTAACGCTATCGCCCAGCCGGAGCAGTTTGTGGAAATTGGCGAGAAGCTGGCGAATAAGCTCAGTATCTCTCATGGCGATACCGTCAAAGTCTCCTCTAACCGTGGCTACATTAAAGCCAAAGCGGTGGTGACTAAACGTATTCGCACGTTGAAGGCCAACGGTCAGGATATCGACACTATCGGAATCCCGATTCACTGGGGCTACGAAGGTGTGGCGAAAAAAGGCTTTATCGCTAACACGTTAACGCCATTCGTCGGTGATGCGAACACGCAGACGCCGGAATTTAAATCCTTCCTCGTGAACGTGGAAAAGGTGTAACGGAGACGACCTATGGCTTATCAATCGCAAGACATCATTCGTCGTTCCGCCACTAACGGTTTCACCCCCGCGCCTCAGGCGCGGGGCCATCAGGAAGAGGTGGCGAAGCTTATCGACGTCACCACCTGTATCGGCTGTAAAGCGTGTCAGGTGGCGTGTTCTGAATGGAACGACATCCGTGATGAAGTGGGCAACAACGTTGGGGTGTACGACAACCCGGCTGATTTGACCGCTAAATCCTGGACGGTAATGCGCTTCTCGGAAGTGGAACAAAACGACAAACTGGAGTGGCTAATCCGCAAGGATGGCTGTATGCACTGCGCCGATCCGGGCTGCCTGAAAGCGTGTCCGGCCGAAGGAGCAATCATTCAGTATGCCAACGGTATCGTCGACTTCCAGTCCGAGCAGTGCATCGGCTGTGGCTACTGTATCGCGGGCTGCCCGTTCGACGTGCCGCGCCTCAACCCGGAAGACAATCGCGTTTACAAATGTACGCTGTGCGTTGACCGTGTAGTGGTCGGACAAGAACCAGCCTGCGTGAAAACGTGTCCAACCGGCGCTATTCATTTCGGCACCAAAGAGTCGATGAAAACGCTGGCCGGTGAGCGCGTGGCGGAGCTGAAAACGCGTGGTTACGAAAACGCGGGTCTGTACGATCCGGCAGGCGTTGGCGGTACGCACGTGATGTACGTATTGCACCATGCGGACAAGCCGAATCTGTACCACGGTCTGCCGGAGAACCCGGAAATCAGCGCCACCGTGAAGTTCTGGAAAGGCATCTGGAAACCTCTCGCAGCCGTCGGCTTTGCAGCGACATTTGCGGCCAGTATCTTCCACTACGTCGGCGTAGGCCCGAACCGTGCGGAAGAGGAAGAAGACAATCTGCATGAAGAAAAAGACGAGGTGCGCAAATGAAACGACGTGACACCATCGTGCGCTACACGGCGCCGGAACGCATCAACCACTGGATCACCGCCTTCTGCTTCATTCTGGCGGCAGTGAGCGGGATGGGTTTTCTCTTCCCGTCGTTTAACTGGCTGATGCACATCATGGGCACGCCGCAACTGGCGCGAATTGTGCACCCGTTTGTCGGCGTGATCATGTTTGCCTCGTTTATCATCATGTTTTTCCGTTACTGGCACCACAATCTAATCAATCGGGATGATATCTTTTGGGCGAAGAATATTCGTAAGATTGTCGTCAACGAGGAAGTAGGTGACACGGGACGTTATAACTTCGGCCAGAAATGCGTATTCTGGGCGGCGATTATCTTCCTGGTCCTGTTGCTGGTGAGCGGAGTGGTCATCTGGCGTCCGTATTTTGCGCCTGCTTTCTCAATCCCGGTGATCCGATTCGCGTTAATGCTGCATTCATTTGCCGCAGTAGCGTTAATTGTGGTTATCATGGTGCACATTTACGCCGCCCTTTGGGTGAAAGGCACCATTACCGCGATGGTGGAAGGATGGGTTACCAGCTCATGGGCGAAGAAACATCACCCGCGCTGGTACCGTGAAGTCCGCCAGAAACAGGAAAAGTCATCTGAATGAGTATTCGCATAATCCCGCAAGATGAGCTGGAGAAGAGCGAGAAACGCACGGCGGATATGATTCCGCCGTTATTATTCCCCAGACTCAAAAATTTGTATAACCGCCGCGCTGAACGTCTGCGCGAGCTGGCCGAGAACAACCCGCTGGGTGATTACCTGCGTTTTGCCGCGCTGATCGCTCACGCGCAGGAAGTGGTGTTGTACGACCATCCGCTGCAGATGGATCTGACCGCTCGCATCAAAGAAGCGAACGATCAGGGCAAACCGCCACTGGATATCCACGTTCTGCCACGCGACAAGCACTGGCAAAAACTGCTGCAATCGCTAATTGCTGAGCTGAAGCCGGAAATGAGCGGCCCTGCGCTGGCCGTGATCGAGAATCTGGAAAAAGCCTCGGAGCAGGAGCTGGAACTGATGGCCAGCGCGCTGTTTGCCTCCGATTTCGCCTCCGTCAGCAGCGACAAAGCACCGTTCATTTGGGCTGCCCTGTCGCTCTACTGGGCGCAGATGGCGAGCCTGATCCCCGGCAAAGCCCGTGCGGAATACGGCGAACAGCGTCAGTACTGCCCGGTGTGTGGTTCAATGCCGGTCTCCAGCATGGTGCAAATCGGTACCACTCAGGGGCTGCGCTATTTGCACTGCAACCTGTGCGAAACCGAGTGGCACGTGGTGCGCGTGAAGTGCAGCAACTGTGAGCAGAGCCGTGATTTGAACTACTGGTCGCTGGATAACGAACAGGCGGCAATTAAAGCTGAAAGCTGCGGCGATTGCGGGACTTACCTGAAGATTCTCTATCAGGAAAAAGACCCGAAAGTCGAGGCCGTAGCCGACGATCTCGCTTCACTGATGCTGGACGCACACATGGAGCAAGAGGGCTTTGCCCGCAGCTCCATCAACCCGTTCCTGTTCCCGGGTGAAGGGGAGTAAGTTCTTTGCACTACCGGGCGGCGCAGGTCGCCCGGGTTATAACGTATACGGTGTGACCACGCCGGATATGCCTGCAAAATCCCTGGTATTACGCGTAACCAGTGTAAGACGATGAATCTGCGCAGTGGCCAAAATGATGGCATCCGGCAATTTCATCCCATATTCCTGCCTGATACTCACGCTTCGTTCAGCAATATCCTGTGAAACACCGATCACATTAAAAGCGCCTAGCGCAACGCGTGTGCGAAATTCCTGATGATATTTTTTTGCGCCCACCATCAACTCCATCCATGTAATGAGGCTGATTGCGTTCTGCGGCGGCCATGTTTCTATCGCTAGTTTTGCTTCACTTCGCCCGCTAAACAGGTCGATGAGGATGTTGGTATCAAAAAGCGCAGATCCTGTGACCATTACCATTCCTCACGGAGTTTACGCTGATAATCAACGCCATCTTCCTCACAACCTTGCCATAGCCCAAGAGCACGTGAAATTGTCGTTTCAGCTTGATCCTGCCTCTCAAGATACTGTTCAACAGCCTCCCGCAAAAGCTCGGCCCGCGGCAGATTACGCTGCACCTTGAGATCATCAAGACGTTTGATCACTTCGTCTGATAAATCGAGTAAAATTCTGCCCATATCCATCCCAGCCATCATACTCACATATACCTCCAGTATATCATTGGCGATTAATTTCCACACAACATACACCCGAGAAAAGCGAGAAAATAGACTTCACGCGAACGATTTTTACTTTTGCGAGCCGCTTTCCAGAATCGTACACCCGTCACTTTTCCCATTCTCATTCGTGGCTATCCAGGTTATAAAACTGTATATCCATACAGATAAGGAAAATAATAAATGGCACTGGAAAGCGGGATTGCACAGCTGGTTGAGGCATTTATCGCGGCGGGACGCCCTTCTTCGCGCGAGCAAAATATTGATGACCGGAGAGCTGGCTACATTGCCAGCACGGTACTGGCAGGAGAAACTGAAACCCGCGTACAGGTTGAAGATATTGAACTCGATGCAATGACATTTCGCGTTGTTTCGCCGCGGGGCGCCACGGGAAATCTACCCTGCGTTATCTATTATCACGGCGGCTGCTTTGTCAGTGGCGGATTCGCGACGCATGATAACCAGCTAAGGCAGCTCGCCTGGTACAGCGGCTGTCGAGTCATTGCGGTGCAGTATCGCCTTGCACCAGAGCATACTTTCCCGGCTGCACATAACGACGCTGAAACGGGAGCCAATATTATCTGGAAATATGCCCAGAAACTGGGTGTCGACCGCGGCAGGATTACGCTTGCTGGCGACAGTGCGGGCGGGCATCTGGCGCTGGTCACCGCACTGCGCCTGAAAGCTGCCAATCAATGGCAACCTGCGCAGCTTATGCTGATTTACCCGATGCTGGACGCAACCGCCAGGTTTGAGAGCTACGACCGAAATGGGCAGGATTACATTATCACACGTGACACGTTGCTTTCGGGTTACGAGATGTATTTGCCGCAAACCGATCTGCGGCATCCCGAAGCCAGCCCAGTCTGGCGTGAAGACTTCAACGGTCTGCCGCCCACGCACATCATTACAGCCGAATTCGACCCACTGCGCGATGAGGGCGAGGCCCTGTATCAACGGTTCCAGGAGCAGGGCGTGGAGTGCACCTGCCAACGCTATCTTGGCGTTATCCACGGATTTTTCCAGCTGGCAGGAGTGAGTCAGGCGGCACGAAATGTTATGCGAGATGTGGCCTGGCGCGTCGTTAATCCTATAGCAGGAAGACATGCTTGATTAATCTTTTGTTTTCATCTTGAAAACTTAATTGCCTTGCGTTATTTTGCTTTCAGGTTGAAAACTCTGTAATGGAACTACACCATGCATGTTATCAGCCGAAAACCTTTCAACGAGGCAATACTCCGTTTTCCAAACCACATGGCAGCACTCGTTGATTTGCTGAATATTTTAGAGAAAAAAATGTTCCACACTCCTGAAGAGATGAAGCAGTACATACCTTCACTGGATAATTTTAAATACAGAAATAAATGGTGGGTGATTAATGTTTCAGGTAACTGCTTGAGACTTATTGCCTATATTGATTTCAAACTGCAAAAGGTATTTGTGAAGCATATCGTTCACCATGCCGAGTATGACAGACTAACCACATACTATCGGGGTCACAAATAATGAGAACGCATGAAAGCCATCAGATAGACACAGCCAGTGTAAAATTGATGATCGATACCTTTACCGATGCAGTGAAAAAAATCCCCCTGTTAGGCAAAGAACAAAATGAGGCAGAGTACCGAAAAGCACTCGCTTTGGTGGAGTATCTGGTTGATCGTGACGACCTGGAAAACCCGTTGTTTGAGCTGCTTTCAGCTCGGATCCGCGACTACGAAAAACATGCGCCTGAGTTCAGTGCCCTCAACCAACAACTGGAACATACTCCTCATGGCGTTACGTTACTGCGTACGCTCATGGATCAATATGGTCTCAAAGCAGCAGATCTTGCCAACGAACTTGGTTCAAAATCCAATGTCAGCAACATCTTGAATGGTCGCAGAGCACTGACTGTAAGTCATATTAAAATGCTCGCAGAGCGCTTTAACCTTCCGGCAGACGCATTCATCGAGTAAAGAGGATCCCCTCTGACCTACTCTTCCTCATTCCCGCCCTCTTCATATGCGCCAAACGGTTTCGCGGGTAGCACAATGTAGGTACCTTCAAACACAACGCCCGGCGTGTCATCGCCAAACACCCCGACCTGCATCTGAACGCGCGCCTTGCGGCCTCTTGCCAGACGGTCCAGGTCACCGCTCAGCGAGCCCAGATCGGCAATAGCGGTAGGTTTCCCGGTAATTGACCTGCTGTATCGGATATGCGCGTCGGCGAGGATTATCGTCCCCCCCAGATGACGCTCGCGCAGCATCAGCCAGATAAGCCCCCAGCCCGTTAACGTCGCCAGTGAAAACAGGCTTCCGGCAAACAGCGTATGGTGCGGGTTCTGATTGCCTGTCTCTGGCATCGTCGTAATAAATTTCTGCCCGGTGTACTGCTGAATGCGCACGCCCATTTTCTCACTCAATGGAATATGTTCGTACCAGGCTTGCTGTAGCTGTCCGCACCAGTCCCCGCGATGGAGAATGTCGTCCAGCGTTGCGATGGGCTTAATCATCAAAAAATGGCGCACCGGCGTGGTTTGCGGCGTGGTAATTTCGCCCTGACTCACAAACCCCAGTTTGGCGAAAAATTCGACCGCATCTTCACGGGCGCTACAGGTTACGCGCTTTACCCCTTCCTGACGCGCCACAGACTCCAGGGTCATCGCCATCAGCGTGCCCAACCCTTTCTCCTGCACAGAGGGGTCAACGGCCATAAAGCGTATGGAGGCTTCGTTATCCGCATTGATATACAAACGCCCAACCGCGACCAGATTTCCCTCTTCGTCCACCACCATCTGGTGATGCGCCATCGCGTCCCAGGCATCCCGTTCGGAGCCTTTGGGCTGGTGCAACGGTTTACGCAACATCTCCCAGCGAAACTGGTAGTAACGCTCCAACTCTTCTTCTGTTTGCGGTACTCGAAGGTGATACATAGTCGTATTCTCTCTTGTTGCCCGCGGCCACACCGGTAGCTGGTTCATACTTGTAACCAGAACGTCACGGGGCCATCATTAACCAGTGAAACCTGCATATCCGCAGCGAATCGACCGGTTTGCGTATTCATTTCCTGTTGGCGGCAACGCTCAACAAAGTATTCATACAGCGCTTCTGCCCGCTCGGGCGCAGCGCCTTTCGAAAACCCCGGGCGCATGCCACGTTCGGTATCTGCCGCCAGCGTGAACTGTGAAACCACCAGCACACTGCCACCTGATTGCTGCACGTTGAGGTTCATTTTTCCTTCGGCATCGCTAAAGATTCGATAGCCGAGTACGCGCTCGCACAGACGGTTCGCTTTCTGTTCGTCATCATCCCTTTCGACACCTAACAAGACCAAAAGTCCTGGGCCAATTTCACCCGTCACCTCACCCTCCACGGTGACGCTGGCACGGGTTACGCGCTGAATTAATGCAATCATGGTTGATCTGCTTCTTCTTGTTCTGCGGCTTGTTTAAGTTTGCGGTATTCCCCGAGAGTGACAGTTATTTCCGCGCCTAGCAAGACGATACACCACGTCCAGTATACCCAGACAAATAAAATGGGGATCACCGCCAGGACACCGTAAATGAGCTGATACGACGGAAACATCGTGATGTAGAGCGCAAATCCTTTCTTTCCGGCCTCGAACAACACGGCGGCCACAAAGGCGCCAATAACCGCATCACGATTGGGTACACGCGTAGTCGGTACAATGCTGTAAAGCAGCCAGAACGAGAGCCAGGAAAGCACCAGAGGGAAAATACGCAAGACGTCATCAATCACCGAGTTGAGATCGCTGGCCCAGCGCAATGACAACAAATAAGAGCTGATCGCCAGACTGGCCCCCGCCAGCAGCGGCCCCAGCGTTAAAATCATCCAATAGACGGCGAAAGAGTAAACTTTGGGACGAGTGCGCTTACTGCGCCAGATAGTATTCAGAGCATTATCAATGGCATACATCAGCAATAACGCCGTGACAATCAGCCCACATGCCCCAACGGCCGTCATTTTGTTCGAGTTGGCGACAAACTGTTCGATATAACGCTGGATGACGTCTCCCGTCGCCGGGATAAAGTTTGCAAAAATAAAATGACGTAGCTGGGCACTGACGTCGGAAAACATCGGAAATGCGGCGAAAAGAGCAAACACAACGGCGATAAGCGGCACTAATGAGAGCAGTGAAACGTAGGCAAGATTCCCTGCCAGCGTCGTCATGTTGTCCTCATCAATCCGCTGCCATAGTAGCTTCAGCCAGGCCCGTACAGGACGCGTATGGTGCCTGGCTTGTTGCTGAACATTTTTTAGCATAACAACTTCGCGAAATAGTCAGGAATGGTCGTTTTATCGACGACCTGGATACTGGTAATCCCTAACCGGTTAGCTCCTTCAATATTATCGGCGTTGTCGTCAAAAAAGACCGCATCGTCCGCAGAAAAACCTTCAGACTGCAGGACATGCTGGTAAATCCGCGCTTCCGGTTTTCGCATGCCCAGATCCTGGGAAAGATAAATATGGTCAGCAGCCTGACGAATTTCAGGATATTCATCCGGCCAAAATGTTGTGTGCAGACGGTTAGTATTCGACAAGACGACCACCCGATGCCCCTGCTCACGCAGCTTATGCATGATGTCGATGACTTCAGGGCGCAATGCCACAAAAACGGCCTGCCAGCCGTGAGAGAACTGCTCGTAACTTAGCGGCAGCGCCATGTCATGACATAGCGCCTCGGCAAAGGCTTCATCCGTTATTTCACCTCGCTCGTGCTGGTGAAAAGCCTCCCCCATGGTGAAACTTTGCTTCAGCGAGGCCAGCGGTACACGGCTCAGATCGCTCCATGTGCCCAACACGCGGTTGAAGTCGATATCGACAATCACATTACCTAAATCAAAGATATAGAGCATGCCCTTCTCCTTATTCGCCGTGGATGAATAACTGTAGCGGGAAAGGAGAAGTTTGACTATGCGTCCCTGTTGGGATTATTGGCTAAGCCATCAGAATTCCTGTGCAAATTGCCAGCGTGACTCAATCACCAACGGAAGACCTGCACTGACAAACTGCGGTGTCCTATTTATCGCATTTGGCGCCTGAGTAAGCGGATTGGCACAAGTTGCATCGGGCTGTTTATCAAAGACAACCAGACTTTGCGCACTCGATGTCATTGTCATACTCAGCTTACCAGGCCACTGTAATCTGACATTGAGACCGTTATTAAAACCAAAGCAGTCATCCCACGGACCTGATTGTGGAGGGATTTTTTTACCGGTTGGTAGCTCATTGTTTCCAGCCTCTTCCTGCCAATCAGCATCAAAAATTACCTGTAATTGTTCTTGTTCATTCTGCTGGTCGAGTCGTTTTGCAAACCAAGGGTGCCATCCAGCTGATGCAGGGAATGTTTCAGACAAAGTATGAATTTCTAAGCGTAGAATTAGCGCATCGTCTTCAATGGTCAGCGTTTGCAGGACCTCTCCTTGCCATGGCCATGGAGCGCCCAGTGGCATGCGCAGTTTCAAGGTATCCGCTTTATGTTCGACAATTTCCCATGATGAATAACAGGCCATACCATGTAGAGCATGAGGCGGTTTGTTAGCAGGTAATGCGTACTGTTTCTTCCCTACTGTCAACGTTGCATCGCCAAGGCGGCCTGCCCAAGGAACCATAGGAAAGCAGCCATACTGAAATGCTTTACGCTGTGGCTCCCATTGACGTAACACTTCAAAACCAAATGCCTGTAGCGAGGTGATTCTGGCACCATCACGCGGAAAAACTTGCAGACGTAAATGTCCTTTTTCCAGCAAAATAGGTTGACCGATCGGTCCCGGCCAGGCGGCATCAAAAGCACGCTGTAATGCTTGATAATGCTCAGTATTCAATTCATTGTTCATGTTATTGCTCTCTGATATTTCGGTAAGAAGTTAAATGTTATTAGCGTCATTTTTATTGTCTGAATGTGGCTCGATAAGCCAGACGCAAATGAATGAAAGTATTGAGATAACAAACAGAAACAGTGCTACATACCACGGTTTCCCGCCTCCCAGCGCCAACAAGCTGGAGGCAATTAGCGGGCTTAACCCACCCAGAATTGCGGAGAACTGATAGGCAAATGAAAGACCCGTATAACGCACTCGTGTTCCGAACATACGAGTAAATAAGGTGGGCTGTACTGCAAACATCATCGTTGGCCCCAGGTTATAGCCAAGAATCATGCAGCACCAGATGATAAGTGTGCTTTTCGTATCCAGCAGCAGGAAGAATGGGAATGCAAAAAGGATGCAAAAACCAGCGCCAAATAAATACATCTTCCGTTGCCCAACGCGGTCAGAGATCCAACCAATTAATGGACAACATACAATGCCAATTGCTGAGGCGATTAGCATGCCGTTGAGTGGAATATCCCTTGATAATGCCAACTGGCTGGAAATATAGACAATACCAAAGGCATTAATGATGTTCGACGAAACGCTCTCCGCCAGCCTGGCCCCTAGCGCCAACAGAATGTTACGTGGATGCTTACGGAAAAGTTCAATCAACGGTGGTGCTGATTGTTCCTGTGAGACAGCCGTTTTTTGTTTTTTAAAATCCAGTGTTTCTTCAGTATGTAATCGTATGAACATCCCAACAATTAACATGATGGCAGAGAGCCAAAAAGGGATACGCCATCCCCAGGCCAGAAACTCTTCCTGGGTCAGGAAGTGATTGCATAATGCAAACACCCCTGTCGCCAGCATAATCCCAACCGAGGCTGCCGTTTGTGGGAGCGAACCTAAAAACCCGCGCTTCGCCTCAGGCGCAGATTCAATAGTCATCAATGCAGCCCCGCCATATTCCCCACCCAGACCGAACCCCTGCACCAGACGAAGAACCATCAATATAATCGGGGCCCAGATACCAATGTCCTTGTATGTTGGTATGAAGCCGATTAAAAACGTTGAGGAACCAACTATCGCTAACGTCCAAATCAACGTTATTTTGCGACCGACTTTATCGCCAAAATGGCCAAAAACAATGCCCCCTAGCGGACGTGATAGAAAACCCACACCAAAGGTCGCGAATGCGGCGATTAAACCAATAAAAGGATCGCTATCAGGGAAAAACAGGGGAGCAAAGACTAGCCCTGCTGCCGTTCCGAAAATAAAAAAATCGTACCATTCCATCAACGCGCCAGCGAAACTGCCCATGACAACGCGTCTCATGGCTTTGCCGGATAGCTCTTTCCCTGGTACATGTTCTATTTCAGCCATACTTTTCCTCTCCGGGTCGGCGAGAAATCTGCGCAATAAAATCACTAAAAAAGCGGCGGATATACGAAAAAGCGCGTCGACATGTTGCGACGCGCTTGCTTGTTATTTATCCAGCTCAGCCAGTACCTCAGCGTCTTCAGCGTCAACGTTTGCACCAAGTGGTTCCCACTTAATCAACACGCATGTCAAGAAGCCGAGAAAAGGAACAATTGCCAGCCAATAGAACGCTTCTGTCTTTAATGCACCCCACAACATTGGCCAGAAAATAAGCCCGGCAATCGCCCCAGTACGCATAATTGCACGAGCAAATCCTACGCCTGTCGGGCGAATAGATGGCGGATAAGAAAGTGTGGCAATGGTCATTCCCAGGCCGCCCGGGCCCGCTGAATGGAAGAAAATGATCGCGCCCAACAAACCTAAAGAAAGCCATGGGTTGGTGGTTGCTAATGCACCTAAAGCCAGTAATGCAACCGTTACGACGGCGAAACCATACATCGACTGAAGGCGAGTTCCCAAACGCTGGAGGATAAGTGAACCAATCAATCCACCTGTAATGCCACACAGGGCATTCACTACCGCAGAACCGCTAAGTGCCCCGGTTAATCCACCGCTCAGTATTCCCGCCAAAGTCAGCGGTAAATAAACGCCCACGGCGTTGTATTGCCAGGCTTGCATCGTCGCCACAACGCAGCCGAGAATGGTACGATTGCGATAACGTGAGTTAAATAAAATCCCATACCCGCCATGAAACTTACTTTCTGTTTTTTCAGCAGAAATATCATCGCTTTTTGACTTGGCAGCAACGCGAGCATGAACACCATAGCGTTTAGCCAGAATATCGCAGGCTTTATCATAACGTCCGACTCGTGCGGCCCACATTGCGGATTCGCCAATGAAGAAATAGCGTAGGATCATGATAATGATGGCAAAAATAGCACCAATGAAAATACCATAGCGCCATAATTGCTCTTCTGCGATACCCGACAACAGCAGTGGAAGCAGCACAAGATAGACGACCGTAGTTGATACATACCAGGCCATTTGCCAGAGATTAACCGATGAACCGGTTTTCTTAGATGTTGAGCCGCGTAGTTCTGCCACCGCATTTGTTGCCAGCGGGAAATCAATACCCAAGCCAAATCCCATGATTACGCGACACACCAGCACCCACCAGATGTTCGGGGCTATCGCGACAGCTGCGGCACCTATTGTGCACAGGCCCATTCCGATGATAAATGCACGCTTTTGACCAAAGCGGTTAATCACACGGTTCGCCAGCAATCCACCAATCAGAGCGGCAACTAAAACAGAGGCGTTAACCGTCGCCGCTAGCCCCGGCGAAATACCAAATTGCAATGCAATATATTTATTACCAAACCCCACCATCGCCGCCTGATAGGCATCAATTAGAATGCCGCCAAGAGCGATAAAAATGACGCCGACACTGGTGTTTACTGCTGAATGTTTATTAACAATATCAATCACGTCCTGGGGACGACCGATCGAGTAAGGTGTAGGACTGGTGATGTGACTCATCGCAGCATCCTTTTTCATTGTTGTAGGATGGCGCTACCCTTAAGCAGCGCCAGACAGAGGGTTACAGCATCAAACCTCAGCAAATTGCAGCATGACTTTTATAGAGTCATTTTGCTGCGCACGTTCAAACGCCTTATCCGCATCTTCGACAGGGAAGAGATCGGTCACCAGTTCGCTGGTGTCAAACCGCCCATCCGCAAGCCATTCAATCACGGCATCGAAGTCTTCCGGGATATACATGCCGGAATTCAACAAATCGCGTTCGAAGCGCTGCATCATCGGAAGAGGAATTTCACGTGGGCCACTCGGTACCCCCATGCACACTACC
This sequence comes from Citrobacter sp. RHBSTW-00599, assembly GCF_013784065.1. NCBI lineage: Bacteria > Pseudomonadati > Pseudomonadota > Gammaproteobacteria > Enterobacterales > Enterobacteriaceae > Citrobacter > Citrobacter sp. RHBSTW-00599. Next base: position 4,945,134 of record NZ_CP056717.1, read on the forward strand.
GTTCCGCCAGCATAAACGTGGGTAAATGCATCATTCAGCGTGGTCTGGGCAGCAACAACATCAATTGCCCCCGTAAAACGGACCTGTGCATCCAATTCCCCCGGAGCCCAGACTTCCGTGGCACCTAGCTTTAACGACAACGCGCGCTTAGCGGCATCAGGTTCGATGACGGTGATCTTTCCCGCGCCCATGATGCGCAATGCTTGAACGATGGATAAGCCAATTGTCCCTGCACCAATCACTAGTACACTTTCCAATGACGCTTTCGGCATACGGCTCACGCAATGACGCGCGCAGGCTGCTGGCTCAGCGAAAGCCAGTGCTTTTAGTGGTAACGAAGCAGGTGCAACATGGCAGTTTCGTGCAGGTACAATGTGCTGCGAGCGGGCAAAACCCGGCGCCCGAAAGCCAGCAACCTGTGGCGGCTCACACAGATTAAAGCGACCCGCTTTACAAGCACGACACTCCATGCAGGCCATTATTGGGTCAACTACGACATGATCGCCCAGCTTAACATTCGTCACTTCACTGCCCACTTCAGTTACGCGTGCCGCAATTTCATGTCCAGGCACAACCGGAGGTTTTGCAAATGGGTGCCCTCCCTTCAGTACATGCAGATCAGAGCCACATATTCCGTAAAACACCGGAGCAATGCGGACTTCTTGCGGTTTAAGTTCCTGGTGCGGCAGCTCAACATATTGGGTGGTCACCTTCCCAATATCAGAAAATAGAACTTGGGTAATCTTATCCATGGTTCTTCTCCAGATTCGTTAAAATGGGTGATTAACGCTGAGAAATCCCTTCATCGACGATTTCTGCCAGGCGTTGTAAGCGTGGAACCGACACATCACGCAACATTGTTTGCGGATCTTGAGCACCAACAACCGATGCCCAAACGGCACGCCCTGCCAGGAATCCGGAAGCTCCCCCCTTCATGGCGATACGGACCGCGCGGCCAAAAATATCCGCATCAACACCAGAAGAGAGAATGACCCACGGCATTTTCATTTGTTCATGCAACTTTTGACACGCAGCAAGTAGGGTCTGTTCATCACCTTTGCCGCCTAATGGCATTTCAGCTTTATAGAGGTCAGCATCGGTGCAGCCGAGTTCAGCCGCTGCGGCAACGATGGCGCTTTCCCGGTCAAATTCCCAACCACGACGAGGAGGTCGGACAACCGGCTCAATGATGCTGACCAACCCTGCGCTACGGCAGCGTTGAACAAACTCAGCCACCATAGCCAAACGTTCTTCTGCAGGTTCATCTTCACGCCACAGCACCAACAACTTCATGGCTTTCGCACCCATTTCGCGGGCTTTATGCGGATCAATCGCTCTATCAATTTCGACACTATCAACTGGAATACCATTACCCGGAACAAAATGGTCAGCCGCCACAATCAGTCCACATGAATCAGCGACTGCACCTTGAGAGACAATCTGATCGAGACAAAATTGTTTATCTGCCAGAACCGCTGAAGCGTAGGGAGACAGAATTTGTGTTGCTGCAACTTTAAAATCAGTCAATACGCTGTCGGCAACCGGTTTAGGATATCCAGACGCTGCAAACATCAGGCGCATTGCTTCACGCTGATCAACGGCCAGCATGGCAAATCCACCGCCAGGGCGAGAAATATCTTTCAGCGTGTATGGGGTATTGTGGGAAGACATAATAACTCCTGTAACTGTTTAAAATTTATAGTGAATCTGGTCGGCCAGCCTGCTGACGAACCTGAGATAACAACGCACTCCAGTCCTGACGGCCTCGACCGTTCTCGCTGGCACGGGTGTAATAGGTTTCTGCTGCAATGCCCATATTGAGCGGCGCACCGGTCTGACTAGCGACATCGACGGCAATACGCAGGTCTTTCAACGCGAGGTCCACCATGAATGCCGGAGAAAGATCTCCTTTAAGTACCTTGCCAGGCCAGGTTGTCGTAAAGTGCCCCTTACCTGCGGCAGTACCGCTCATGACCTTAATGGCCACATCAAGGCTCAAACCCAATGATTCGCAAAGTACAGCGGCTTCCGCTGACAAGGCGTTCAGCGCAATACTCATATAGTTATTGATGAGCTTTACACGGATCCCCATACCGGGACCGCCAGCTTCCACCAGTTCATTTCCCATACACATCAGCACAGGGCGAGCGCGTTCAACCTGTTCAGGCGTTCCACCAGCAAGAATCAGCAGCGTGCCGTCAATCGCGTTAACTGACGTTCTGCCCACGGGGGCATCCATCATGCTGATGCCTTTCTCTCTCATCTCATGAATCAATGCATTGGTCTGCAATGGATGAATCGTGGACATGTCAATAACCAATGCATTGGGGGACAGGCCTTCACTGACGCCATCTTTACCCAGCAGAACTTGCCGAACGATGTCGCCATTTGGCAGCATAGTGATAATGAATTCAGCATCTTTAGCGGCTTCAGCAGGGGTTTGAGCAGCAGTCGCACCTTTTTGTACTAATTCATTGACTGCCTGTTGGTTTACGTCGAACACACGCAAAGCATGTCCCTTTTGCAATAGATTATTAGCCATTGGGCTGCCCATCTGGCCCAAGCCCAAAAATGCAACGGTTGTCATGAATGCTCTCCTGTCTCAGGTTGACAAAATAATTACAATTAAAAATTCGTTTTCGTCTGTTTTTGAGCATATTTGTAATTTATGACTAAAAACAAGACACATGTCACTAATTTGATCATTTATGTCATTAAAATGAACAAAAGAAGACAAGATCACACAGGAATAAACAAATATGACCAGAATTGCTTGTATTGGAATCACCGTTCAGGACCGTATTTATTCTTTAAACGACCTGCCCAATGGCGGGGGTAAATATCAATCTAATCAATACCTTGAAACAGGTGGCGGCCCAGCCGCAACAGCGGCTGTCGCCATTGCCCGGCTCGGTATTGACGTTGATTTTATAGGTCGCGTAGGCGATGACAGTTGCGGGAATACTTTGCTTAACGAACTTCAGGTCTGGGGGGTTAATACCGAGTTTTGTCGGCAATACCCGAATTCCCGTTCATCTCAGTCCGCAATATTGGTCGATCAGCACGGAGAACGCATCATCGTGAACTATCCAAGCCCAGATCTTGGTACAGATGCTCAGTGGTTGGAGTCGATTGATTTTTCTCGATATGACATCGTTCTGGCCGATGTACGTTGGCATGAAGGGACGTTGAAATCCTTCGAGCTGGCACGTGCCGCAGGTGTCCCAACACTGCTGGATGCCGATATGACTCCACAAGACATAACCCCATTGGTAGCACTTGCCGACCATGCAGTTTTTTCAACCCCAGGTCTGAAGAGAATGACCGGGCAGAATGATGCACAACTGGCACTTAAACTGGCCTCTAAGCATACCAATGGTAAAGTGTACGTTACGCTTGGTAGTGAAGGATCACTATGGATTGAAAATGGGCAAACGTGCCAACAAACTGCATTTTCTGTCAATGTTGTGGATACAACTGGGGCAGGCGATGTTTTCCACGGTGCTATGGCGGCAGCTCTCGCAGAGAAAATGTCTACTGATCAAGCTATCCGTTTCGCAAGTGCTGTGGCGGCGATGAAATGCACTCAGGCAGGCGGACGAGCCGGAATTCCTAATCGTGCGCAAACCGAATCATTTTTGTCACTTTATGCGTAAAATAGCCGACAATTACGGGGAAGAGGTCCAGGAGTATTCATGAGCATCATTGAAGTCACCGGTAATCCGCGTCACGATCAACTTGTTCATTACATTTCAGAACGCGGCTATATGAATATTGAAGAGCTCGCACAATTGCTGGATGTTTCCACACAAACCGTGCGCCGAGATATTCGTAAGTTGAGTGAACAGGGTCTGATCACCCGACACCATGGTGGAGCCGGACGTGTATCCAGCATCATGAATACCGCCTTCGAACAGCGAGAGTTGTCCCTCATTCAGGAAAAAGAAGCGATAGCGGAGGCTGTTGCTGATTATCTTCCTGAACGCTGCACGGTTTTTATTACCATTGGTACTACGGTAGAAGCCGTCGCACGAGCTTTGCTGAACCGCCGGGACCTACGCATAATTACTAACAGTCTTCGCGTTGCGCAGATCTTATATAAGAATCAAGATCTTGAGGTCATGGTGCCCGGTGGAACGTTACGTGCTCATAATGGCGGTATTATTGGTCCAGGAGCAGTGAACTTTATTGAAGGATTCAGAGCCGACTATTTGATTACCAGTATTGGTGCCATTGAGGAAGACGGCACACTATTGGAATTTGACGTTAACGAAGCGCTTGTCGCCAAAACGATGATTAAGCATGCACGTAATACGCTGTTAGTTGCTGATCATACTAAGTTTACCGCCTCAGCCGCTGTATCCATCGGTAATATGCGCAAAATTCGGGCATTTTTTACCGATTCCCAACCACCAAATTCATTCAAGCAATTGCTTGATTTAGAAAATATTGAGCTAGTCATTGCAGAGCAGGAAACAACCTGATCTTTTAGATAAAAAAAGCCGCTGAAATCAGCGGCTTTTTTATGCTTACCTGAGAAAGAGCGTTAATTACTCTTCTTTCGCGCCACGCATTGCACGGCGACGATCGTTTTCAGTCAGGTGACGCTTACGGATACGGATAGAGGTTGGGGTAACTTCTACCAGTTCGTCGTCATCGATGAATTCCAGAGCCTGCTCCAGAGTCATCTTAACCGGCGGAACCAGAACCGTTGCTTCGTCAGTACCGGACGCACGCATGTTGGTCAGTTTCTTACCGGTCAGGCAGTTTACAGTCAGGTCGTTAGAGCGGCTGTGAATACCGATGATCTGGCCTTCGTAAACTTCAGCACCGTGACCCAGGAACAGCTTACCGCGGTCCTGCAGGCTGAACAGTGCGAACGCAACTGCTTTACCCTGGCCATTGGAGATCAGTACGCCGTTCTGACGCTGACCCACATCACCCGCACGAACATCGTCGTAGTGGCTGAAGGTGGAGTACAGCAGACCGGTACCGGAAGTCATGGTCATGAATTCTGAACGGAAGCCGATCAGACCACGGCTTGGGATCACGTAGTCAAGACGTACGCGGCCTTTGCCATCTGGATTCATGTTTTTCAGGTCGCCTTTACGCTCACCCAGAGCCTGCATGACAGAACCCTGATGCTGCTCTTCTACGTCCAGCGTTACGTTTTCGAACGGCTCTTGTTTACGGCCGTCGATTTCGCGGAAGATTACTTTCGGACGGGAAACCGCCATTTCGAAACCTTCACGACGCATGTTCTCGATCAGAACAGACAGGTGCAGCTCACCACGACCGGATACACGGAACGCATCCGCATCTTCGGTTTCTTCGACGCGCAGCGCAACGTTGTGCACCAGCTCTTTGTTCAGGCGGTCAAGGATCTGACGAGAGGTAACATATTTACCTTCTTTACCACAGAACGGGGAGGTGTTTACGCAGAAGAACATGGTTACGGTCGGTTCATCAACGGACAGAGCTGGCAGCGCTTCGACGTTCTGCGGGTCGCAGATGGTGTCGGAGATGTTCAGTTCGCCCAGACCGGTGATCGCGATGATATCGCCCGCTTCGGCAATATCACTCTCGATACGTTCCAGACCCAGATGGGTCAGAACTTTACCAACTTTACCGTTACGGGTTTTGCCTTCGCTATCAATGATAGTGATCTGCTGGTTCGGTTTAACTTTACCGCGTTTGATACGGCCGATGCCGATTACGCCAACGTAGTTGTTGTAGTCCAGCTGAGAGATTTGCATCTGCAGCGGGCCATCAAGGTCTACGCTTGGAGCCGGAACACGATCAACGATGGTCTGATACAGCGGAGTCATGTCTTCAGCCATATCTTCGTGATCCAGACCTGCGATACCGTTCAGCGCGGAAGCGTAAACGATCGGGAAGTCCAGCTGCTCGTCGGTAGCGTCGAGGTTAACGAACAGGTCAAATACCTGATCAACAACCCAGTCAGGACGCGCGCCAGGGCGGTCAACTTTGTTGATAACAACAATTGGCTTCAGGCCATGGGCAAAGGCTTTTTTGGTCACGAAGCGCGTCTGCGGCATCGGACCATCCATTGCATCCACCACCAGCAGCACGGAGTCGACCATGGACATTACACGTTCAACTTCACCACCGAAGTCGGCGTGCCCTGGGGTATCAACGATGTTGATACGGTAGTCATTCCATTTGATAGCGGTGTTTTTAGCGAGGATGGTAATCCCACGCTCTTTCTCCAAATCGTTGGAGTCCATCACGCGCTCTTGGGTTTCAGCACGTGCATCGAACGTACCGGATTGTTGGAGCAGCTTGTCTACCAGGGTCGTTTTACCATGGTCTACGTGCGCGATGATGGCGATGTTACGCAAATTTTCGATCACAACTTTGCCTCAGGCATTTTAGAAATAGCGCGTTATTGTACACGGATTAATCGCAGTACAAAACAGGATCACAAACATCCTCCGCAAACAAGTATTGCAGAGTTTCTTTGTGATCACATTCACGGAGCGTTAAAAGGGGTAATCTGACATGCTTTGCACCAATATGGTGCTTAATGTTCACATTAAAGCACTATAATGGTGCAATACAACCTTCATGGTGCAGCCCCTTTGCACGATAGTGCGCATGATAACGCCTTTTAGGGGCAATTTAAAAGTTGGCACAGATTTCGCTTTATATTTTTTACGGCGACACGGCCAATTTTTTGCAGAATTGAAGACTTCGTTACCACGACGACCATGACCAATCCGGGAGAGTAAGTATGTCCGCTGAACACGTTTTGACGATGCTGAACGAACACGAAGTGAAGTTTGTTGATTTACGCTTCACTGATACCAAAGGTAAAGAACAGCACGTCACTATTCCTGCTCATCAGGTAAATGCCGAATTCTTTGAAGAAGGCAAAATGTTTGACGGCTCCTCAATCGGTGGCTGGAAAGGCATTAACGAATCAGACATGGTTCTGATGCCAGATGCGTCTACTGCACTCATCGACCCGTTCTATGAAGAGTCCACCCTGATCATCCGTTGCGATATCCTGGAACCAGGTACGCTGCAGGGCTACGACCGCGACCCGCGCTCCATCGCTAAACGCGCTGAAGAGTATCTGCGTTCTACCGGCATCGCAGACACCGTTCTGTTCGGGCCTGAGCCAGAGTTCTTCCTGTTTGACGACATCCGTTTCGGCGCGTCCATTTCCGGTTCCCACGTGGCTATCGATGACATCGAAGGCGCATGGAACTCTTCCACCAAATACGAAGGTGGTAACAAAGGTCACCGTCCTGGCGTGAAAGGCGGTTACTTCCCGGTTCCTCCGGTAGATTCTTCTCAGGACATCCGTTCTACCATGTGTCTGATCATGGAAGAAATGGGCCTGGTTGTTGAAGCGCATCACCACGAAGTGGCGACCGCAGGTCAGAACGAAATCGCGACCCGCTTTAACACCATGACCAAAAAAGCGGACGAAATTCAGATCTACAAATATGTGGTTCACAACGTCGCTCACCGTTTCGGTAAAACCGCGACCTTTATGCCAAAACCTATGTTTGGCGATAACGGTTCCGGTATGCACTGCCACATGTCTCTGTCCAAGAACGGCGTAAACCTGTTCTCTGGCGACAAATATGCGGGTCTGTCTGAGCAGGCGCTGTTCTACATTGGCGGCGTAATCAAACACGCTAAAGCGATCAACGCGCTGGCTAACCCAACCACCAACTCTTACAAGCGTCTGGTCCCAGGCTACGAAGCGCCGGTAATGCTGGCTTACTCTGCCCGTAACCGTTCTGCTTCTATCCGTATTCCGGTAGTGGCTTCTCCGAAAGCGCGTCGTATCGAAGTGCGTTTCCCGGACCCGGCTGCTAACCCGTACCTGTGCTTCGCAGCACTGCTGATGGCGGGTCTTGACGGTATTAAGAACAAGATCCACCCGGGCGAAGCCATGGACAAAAACCTGTACGACCTGCCGCCGGAAGAAGCGAAAGAGATCCCACAGGTTGCTGGTTCTCTGGAAGAAGCACTGAAAGAACTGGATCTGGACCGTGAGTTCCTGACTGCAGGCGGCGTGTTCACCAATGAAGCGATCGATGCGTACATTACGCTGCGTCGCGAAGAAGATGACCGCGTGCGCATGACTCCGCACCCGGTAGAGTTTGAGCTGTACTACAGCGTTTAATTAGTACCAATACTCCGTAGATTTCTTGTTGCGACCCACGCGGCTGTAGCAAGAAAAATATAGAGTCTTTAAGTTGCCGTGGAACTTTTAGCCCATCCCAGGATGGGCTTTTTTCTCCACTAACAACCTGCTTCCTCGCGCTTTTTTGATGTAAAAAGCTATAATGCACTAAATTGGTGCAACACTTTTCAGGAGACTGCTGAATGGCAACCGGCACGCTGCCCGATGCTGGGCAGATCCTCAATTCTTTAATCAACAGCATCTTACTCGTCGACGATGAGCTGGCGGTACATTACGCCAACCCGGCGGCACAACAGTTGCTCGCCCAAAGCTCCCGCAAACTGTTTGGTACCCCACTTCCCGATCTGTTGAGTTATTTCTCCTTAAACATCGGGCTGATGCGAGAGAGCCTGGAAGCAGGCCAGGGCTTTACGGATAACGAAGTGACGCTGGTGATAGATAGCCACTCACATATCCTCTCTGTGACCGCTCAGAGGCTGCCTGATGGCCTTATCCTGCTGGAGATGGCGCCAATGGATAACCAGCGCCGTCTGAGCCAGGAACAGCTCCAGCACGCCCAGCAGATTGCTGCCCGCGATCTGGTGCGCGGCCTGGCGCACGAAATTAAAAACCCGCTGGGTGGATTACGCGGCGCGGCGCAACTGCTCAGTAAAGCGCTTCCGGACCCGGCGCTGACTGAATATACCAAAGTCATTATTGAGCAGGCCGACCGCCTGCGTAATCTGGTCGACCGTTTGCTGGGACCGCAACAGCCGGGAATGCACGTCACAGAAAGTATTCACAAAGTGGCGGAGCGCGTGGTGGCGCTGGTCTCGATGGAGCTGCCGGAAAACGTCACGCTGATTCGTGATTACGACCCGAGTCTGCCTGAATTACTGCACGACCCGGACCAGATCGAGCAGGTTTTGCTGAACATCGTGCGCAATGCTTTGCAGGCGCTGGGACCGGAAGGCGGCGAGATTATTCTGCGTACCCGCACCGCGTTTCAGCTCACGCTGCACGGTATGCGTTATCGTCTGGCGGCGCGGATTGATGTTGAGGATAACGGTCCGGGAATTCCCTCGCATTTGCAGGACACGCTGTTCTACCCAATGGTCAGCGGTCGCGAAGGCGGTACCGGCCTTGGATTATCCATCGCCCGTAATTTGATTGATCAACATTCCGGCAAAATTGAATTTACCAGTTGGCCGGGTCATACCGAGTTCTCGGTTTACCTGCCTATCAGGAAATAAAGGTGACGTTTATGCAACGAGGAATAGTCTGGGTAGTTGATGACGATAGTTCCATCCGTTGGGTGCTTGAACGTGCGCTCGCAGGGGCAGGACTAAGCTGCACTACATTTGAGAGTGGTAAAGAGGTACTGGACGCGCTGGCCAGCAAAACGCCGGACGTACTGCTGTCGGATATCCGTATGCCGGGCATGGACGGCCTGACGCTGTTAAAACAGATCAAACAGCGGCATCCGATGCTTCCGGTCATCATAATGACCGCACACTCCGATCTGGATGCTGCCGTCAGCGCCTACCAGCAAGGGGCGTTTGATTATCTGCCCAAACCTTTTGATATTGATGAAGCCGTGGCGCTGGTCGAACGCGCCATCAGCCATTATCAGGAACAGCAGCAGCCGCGTAATATTCAAATCAACGGCCCAACAACCGACATCATCGGCGAAGCACCGGCAATGCAAGACGTCTTTCGCATTATTGGTCGCCTGTCCCGTTCTTCAATCAGCGTATTGATTAACGGAGAGTCCGGGACCGGTAAAGAGCTGGTCGCCCATGCGTTGCACCGTCATAGTCCGCGCGTCAAAGCACCGTTTATCGCGCTGAACATGGCTGCTATTCCGAAAGATTTGATCGAGTCTGAGCTGTTTGGCCATGAAAAAGGGGCGTTTACCGGGGCGAATACGATTCGTCAGGGGCGCTTTGAACAGGCAGACGGCGGCACGCTGTTCCTCGATGAAATTGGCGATATGCCGCTGGACGTGCAGACGCGTTTATTGCGCGTATTAGCCGATGGACAGTTTTACCGCGTTGGCGGTTATGCGCCTGTGAAGGTGGACGTACGTATTATCGCCGCCACGCACCAGAACCTGGAACTGCGGGTGCAGGAAGGCAAATTCCGTGAGGACTTATTCCATCGCCTGAACGTCATCCGGGTACATCTGCCGCCACTGCGCGAACGTCGGGAAGATATCCCACGCCTGGCGCGTCATTTCCTGCAGGAGGCCGCCCGCGAACTGGGAGTAGAAGCCAAGCAATTACACACTGAAACCGAGGCGGCGCTCACCCGTCTGTCATGGCCGGGAAACGTGCGTCAGCTTGAGAATACCTGTCGCTGGTTAACCGTAATGGCCGCCGGACAGGAAGTACTCATTCAGGACTTACCGACCGAACTGTTTGAAACCACCGTGCCTGATGCACCGTCCCATATGCAGCCAGACAGCTGGGCAACCCTGTTGGCACAGTGGGCGGATCGGGCATTACGTTCCGGTCATCAAAACCTGCTTTCAGAGGCTCAACCGGAGATGGAGCGCACGCTGCTGACCACCGCGCTACGTCATACCCAGGGGCATAAACAGGAAGCGGCACGGCTGCTCGGTTGGGGCCGTAATACCTTGACGCGAAAGTTAAAAGAACTCGGAATGGAGTGACGATCGGTCACTGTGTAAAGATTGATAATTGAGCGCAAATTGCTGCTATTTTGCGCTTTACTGTTCCGATGAGTTAAGTATGATCGTGCCCGGCAAACGGGGGGAAGTCATCATGCTGGAATCAATGATAAATCTGCTATCGAGCGGTGCGGTTGAAAGCCATACGCCACAAACTGCGGTTGCCGCCGTGCTGTGTGCGGCGCTGGTTGGGCTGTTCAGCTAGCGGGTTTGTCGGGTGGCACTTCGCTTACCCGACCTACGTATTGAGATTTCGTAGGCCCGGTAAGCGAAGCGCCACCGGGCAACCCGGCTAAATAACGCGCGAGAACTGCTGCAAACGCGCTTTCTGGCGCAGATATGCATCGAAGCACATGCAAATATTACGAATCAGCAGACGCCCCTTCGACGTAACCTGAATCCCCTTCTCATCCACATCCACCAGCCCATCTTTCGCCAGCGGCGCCAGCAGTTTCAGGTCTTCGGCAAAATAGTCAGCGAAGTTCAGATCCCATTGTTGTTCCACGGCGGCATAGTCGAGGCGGAAATTGCAGATCAGGAGCTTAATAACATCCCGACGAATGCAGTCGTCGCGGGTCAGGGCAATTCCGCGCCACAGCGCATTCCCCTGTTCGTCTACCTGCTGGTAATAGTGCTTCAGCTCTTTCTGATTCTGCGCGTAGTTGTCGCCAATCATACTGATGGCCGATACGCCCATCCCCAGCAGATCGGTGTCCCCCTGGGTGGTATAACCCTGGAAATTGCGATGCAAAACGCCCTCGCGTTGAGCAATGGCCAGTTCGTCATCCGGGCGGGCAAAGTGATCCATGCCAATGAACTGATAGCCAGTTTCGGTCAGTGAAGAGATGGTCTCCTGCAGGATATCCAGCTTCTGCTGCGCGCTGGGCAGGTCGGCATCTTTAATCTTGCGCTGGGCAGCAAACAGCGTCGGCAGGTGCGCGTAGTTAAAGACGCTCAGACGGTCTGGATTCAGCTCAGCCACGCGTTTCAGGGTAAAGGCGAAGCTCTCTGGCGTCTGTTTTGGCAGGCCATAAATCAGATCGATATTCGTTGAGGTAAAGCCAATCTCCCGCGCATGATTCAGCAGCGCAAAGATAAACTCCTCATCCTGCTCACGGTTCACCAGGCGCTGAACTTCTTTGTTGAAGTCCTGCACTCCCATGCTCAAACGGTTAAAACCTTCAGCGCGTAAATGATCAAGGACATCCAGCTCGATTTCACGCGGATCCACTTCGATCGAGATTTCGGCGTCGTCGTTAAAGTTGAAATTGCCACGCAGCAGTGACATCAAACGGCTGATTTGCGCTTTATTCAGGTACGTTGGCGTGCCGCCGCCCCAGTGCAGCTGGCTGACATGGCGTGCGGCGAACAGCGGTGCGCGATGGATAATTTCTTGTTCCAGGGCATCGAGATATTGATCTGCTTTATGCTGCTGGCGAGTCACAATCTTGTTGCAGCCACAGAAGTAGCACAGTTTGTGGCAGAACGGGATGTGAACGTACAGCGAGAGCGGACGCTCAGGATAACGCGCTACGGCCTTTAGAAATGCTTCTGTGCCGTAGTCTTCAGAAAACTCCAGCGCGGTCGGGTACGAGGTATATCGTGGCCCGGAATAGTTATATTTCTGGATCAGGGCCAGGTCCCAGTCTATTAACTGCTCTGACATGCTCACTCCTTCCGATGGCGTCTCTGGCGGGTACGGCGTACCGGCTTAACCCCAGTGCGGGTGATAAGCCGGTTGCGCAGCCACTTCTGTCGCCGCGACAACCGCTGTAGTTTAACGAATAACCACACCAGATAACATATAACCGGAAGGGTTATAAGCAGGACGGGAAGACCCACGGTGTAAAACCGTTAGTTGCCGCCTTTCAGCAGACGCATCATGTCTTCCTGCTTTTCTTCCTCTTCCTCTTCTTCCTCGTCATCGTAAGAAAGACCCAGCTTTTGCATCAGCTCATCGATGCGGTCCAGCTTGGCATCAACCCAGGTCTGATCTTCCGCACTCAGGGTTTCTCCTGCTTCAAGACGCTCCAGCAGCGCATCCAGGCGCTCATCCGTTTCCAGTAAATCCAACTCAGCCTGTGGTGAAAGCATAGGTTTCTCACTCTTCGGTTTGTGCTGTTTGGTGACTTTTTCGGTCACGCCCAATGGAATGGGGTTTTTGCTGCCAATACGAGGATCTTTTTGCTTATTTTGGTTTCCGCCACCAGATGCGCCTTCGCTACCGGACGCACGGCTACCCGCCGCATGACCACGGTGTTTTTTCTGGCGCTTACGGTCGCGAGCTTCCTGATTAATTTCTTCGCGTGTTTTACGACGCGCTTTTGCAGGACCTTTACCGCGTGGTGTAGAAGTTGGTTTCATCATGATTCGTCTTTGGCTGTTTTATTCAGTATATAATTGCGCCGGAATCTAGCAGAAATAAAGAAAAAAGGCGACAGAGTAATCTGTCGCCTTTTTTCCTGACTCTCAACCCTTACGGGCTCTACAATCCTTGTTGGCTATCAACACACCCTGTTTTTCCCTTAGCCTGAAACATTCCGTGTTGTTTCCATTTCCTTTTACTAACGTCTCCAGACGTTTGTCTCCCTGACAATCCTGTGTCTTCGCCTCCTGGCGCTCCTGACCCTCATCCTGAGTCGACTATCCTGTCAGCTTCCTCGCTATGGGCGCTACTTTACCGCTTTGGTTTAAACGTACAAGTAACCTGGGTAACAATTTCGGACTTTAAGAATAGTGCCTTATCTTAACTATATGATTTATTTTAGTTACGTCATTTTTTACTCTGTCATCTCGTATAGAAACTATCGGCAATGTCTCACAAAGTGCGAGGTTTTTACTTACATAGCCTACGCGTCGAAAAACCAGCCTTTTGCTGGGGTTCAGGTATAATCGCTGCAAAGCCCTGATTGATGGAGAGGACTGCTTTGACTAACTTGAATTATCAACAGACGCACTTTGTGATGAGTGCGCCTGATATTCGCCACTTACCTTCCGATACCGGTATCGAAGTGGCTTTTGCTGGCCGTTCCAACGCAGGCAAATCCAGTGCGCTAAATACCCTGACGAATCAAAAGAGTCTGGCGCGTACATCTAAAACGCCGGGTCGTACTCAGCTCATCAACTTGTTTGAAGTCGTTGACGGCAAACGCCTAGTCGATTTGCCAGGATACGGTTATGCCGAAGTTCCGGAAGAGATGAAGCGCAAATGGCAGCGCGCGCTGGCTGAATATCTGGAAAAACGTCAGAGCCTGCAAGGTCTGGTGGTATTGATGGATATTCGTCACCCGCTAAAAGACCTCGACCAGCAGATGATCCTGTGGGCGGTTGAGAGCAACGTTCAGGTTCTGGTACTGCTGACTAAAGCAGACAAGCTGGCCAGCGGTGCGCGCAAAGCCCAGTTGAATATGGTACGTGAAGCCGTACTGGCATTTAACGGTGATGTACAGGTAGAAGCATTTTCATCACTGAAAAAACTGGGCGTGGACAAACTTCGGCAGAAGCTGGATAGCTGGTTTAGTGAACTGGCGCCGATTGAAGAGATGCAGGACGGGGAGTAACCCACCGATATGCCGGATAGCGCCGCTGCGCGTCTTATCCGGCCTACAGCCTGTACGAAACTTTTCTTTCGCACAATAAAAAACGCCCCAGTCATTACTGACTGGGGCGGCTAAAATATTCAGCCAAATCCGATTACGTGAAGTAAAAGGTCTGAAAGATAGAACATCTTACCTCTGTACCCTACGTGAATAACTTTACTCTTTTTTGAGCAGCTCAGAAAGCACTTTTTGTAATTTTTTTTCATTCCTTACATAGGGAATTCTAATGGACATCACAAAAAGTTCTATCTTATGTTGCTTAGTTACGAAAAAGGGGCGTTATTCAGTAAACCCTTAGTGCGCCTGATCCCAGTTTTCACCACTACCGACTTCCACCAGCAACGGCACATCAATCTGGGTCTCGTTTTCCATCAGTTGATGGATCTTTTTAGAGACGCTTTCGAGGTCATCTTTATGCACTTCAAACACCAGTTCATCGTGTACCTGCATGATCATGCGCACACGTGGTTGCTCGGTTTGCAGCCATCCGTCCACCGCAATCATGGCTCGTTTGATAATGTCTGCGGCAGTACCCTGCATCGGGGCGTTAATTGCCGCGCGCTCTGCACCAGCGCGACGAGCGCCATTACTGGATTTAATATCCGGTAAATAGAGACGACGCCCTTCCAGCGTTTCGACATAACCTTGCTCTTTTGCCTGTGCACGGGTGCGTTCCATATATTCCAGCACGCCAGGGTAGCGTTCGAAGTAGAGGTCCATGTACTTCTGTGCTTCTTTACGCGGAATATTCAACTGGCGCGCCAAACCAAAGGCACTCATCCCGTAGATCAAACCGAAGTTGATGGCTTTCGCGCTGCGGCGTTGTTCACCAGTCACGGAATCCAGCGGTAAGCCAAAGACTTCCGCAGCCGTTGCGCGGTGAATATCTTTCCCTTCGGCAAATGCGGTAAGCAGACCTTTATCACGCGAGAGATGCGCCATGATACGCAGCTCAATCTGTGAGTAGTCTGCGGAGACAATCACGTAGTCTTCTGGCGCAATAAACGCCTGACGAATACGACGACCTTCGTCATTACGTACCGGGATGTTCTGCAGGTTTGGATCCGTAGATGATAAGCGCCCGGTAGCGGTCACCGCCTGGTGATAGGAGGTGTGAACGCGCCCGGTTTTCTTGTTAATCATCAACGGAAGCTTATCCGTATAGGTCGACTTCAGTTTTGCTAAGCCGCGATATTCCAGGATCACTTTCGGCAATGGGTAATCGAGCGCGAGCTCTTCCAGTACCTCTTCCGACGTTGATGGCGCGCCGCCAGGGGTTTTCTTCAGCGGCTTAATACCCTGCTTTTCAAACAGGATAGTTTGCAGTTGCTTGGTGGAAGAGAGGTTAAACGCTTCTCCGGCGATCTCGTGCGCTTTTTGCTCCAGCTCGTTCAAACGCAGCGTCAGCTCTTCTGAATGTTTGTGCAGAACAGCCGGATCGATTTTCACACCGTTGCGCTCAACGCGAGACAAAACAGGAACCAGCGGCATATCGATATTTTCAAAGACGTTCAGCGGTCCTTTATGCTGCTGCAATTCTGGCCACATTTTGAGATGGAGCTGTAGCGTAACGTCGGCGTCTTCCGCAGCGTAACGTCCGGCTTCTTCCAGCGCTATCTGGTTAAAGGTCAGCTGGTTTTTGCCCTTTCCGGCGATCTCTTCAAAGGTGATGGTTTTATGTTTCAGCCAGCGGTCCGAGAGGCTGTCCATATCGTGTCGGCCAGCGACGCTGTTAAGAATGTAGGATTCGAGCATGGTGTCAAAGGTGATTCCACGCAGTTCGATGCCATAGTTCGCCAGGATACCGCGATCATACTTCAGGTTTTGCCCGACTTTATGCGCGTTCTCATCTTCCAGCAGCGGCTTCAGCAATGCCAGCGCGCGGTCGCGAGCGATCTGATCGGGGGCGTCCAGGTAATCGTGGGCAACAGGAACATATGCAGCCACACCCGGTTCAATGGCAAAAGACAGGCCAACCAGATTCGCGGAGATGTTGTCCAGGCTGTCAGTTTCAGTATCGAAGGCAAAGACAGGCGCTTTTTTCAGCTTCGCAATCCACTCTTCCAGCGTCGCTTCATCCAGAATTGTCACATAGTTATCATACGAGAGAACCGTGGCCGGCCCCTCAGGCGTTTCATCGACGGCGATAGTTTCCTGTGGTTTTGCCGCCGGCTTCGTTCCTTTCGCCTGTAGCCATTTACCCGCTTCAACGTCAGTAACCCAACGCTTGAATTCATACTGTTTAAATAGGTCAAGTAGTTCATCCGCTGCCGGCTGACGTACTTCCAACTGCTCGCAGGTCAACTCCAGTTCAACATCCGTTTTGATGGTAGCTAATTGATAAGAGAGGTACGCTACCTCTTTATTCTGCTCAAGTTTGCTCGCCATAGTTTTCGCACCACGGAAAGTCAGCCCCGCGATTTTGTCTGATTCAGCATAGAGGGTATCCAGCCCCCCCAGCCCCTGCAGCAGAGCCTGCGCGGTTTTTTCACCTACGCCTGGAACGCCAGGGATGTTATCTGAGGAATCCCCCATCAGCGCCAGGAAATCGATGATCAGTTCTGGTGGAACACCATATTTATTCACCACTTCATCCGGGCCGAGGATCGTATTGGTCATGGTGTTGATCAGGGTGATATTCGGCGTCACCAACTGAGCCATATCTTTATCACCGGTACTAATCAACACCGGACGACCCACCTTCTCTGCTTCCCGCGCCAGCGTACCAATGACATCGTCTGCTTCCACGCCCGAAACGGCCAGCAGTGGCAACCCCATCGCTTTTACCATCGCATGCAGAGGCTCAATCTGCGCACGCAGATCGTCCGGCATGGGTGGGCGGTGTGACTTGTAGTGTTCGAATAACTCATCACGGAAGGTTTTACCCTTAGCGTCGAATACCACCGCAGCATGGGTCGGCTGATATTGCAGAATCAAGCTACGCAGCATGTTGAGGACACCATACATCGCGCCAGTAGGTTCTCCTGCACTGTTAGTCAGCGGCGGGAACGCATGGTATGCGCGATACAGGTAAGAGGAGCCATCTACAAGGATAAGTGGGTTTTCTGGGATCTGAACCATAATGTCCGTGCCTGTTTATCAGATTATGGGTAAAGGATGCCACAGACAGGATGAAAACATGAGTTTTTCGCCGCATTTGTCGAAAAACTTTTGTAGATCTTCTGCTTTGATCGCAAAGAAGACTGTGGATAACTTTGTGAATAAATAATTTTCAGCTCTTTAAATATAGCAATAAAATTAACACATCATTTATTTTATACATATATTTCATAAGCTTAAATAAATGCGTAGTATTTTATTCCATTTATACAGCTTATATCCTGATGTGGATAGATATTCCCTTTTTTTCTATTCAGGGAAGATCCATCATTTGGTTCGTTTTCTGATAAAATCAGCCCCTTGCGCCTCTTTAGCGCACTATCTATGGCTAACCTTTTGAATAATTTAATTATGACGAGAATACTCGCTGCGATAACGCTGTTGCTGAGTATCGTATTGACCATATTGGTCACGATTTTTTGTTCTGTGCCGATCATCCTTGCCGGAGTTGTAAAACTCCTTTTGCCCGTTCCCGTTGTCTGGCGCAAGGTTTCTGTCTTCTGTAATTTCATGATGTACTGCTGGTGTGAAGGTCTGGCGCTACTGCTACACCTCAATCCGCGACTGAAGTGGGATGTCGAGGGACTGGAAGGTCTTAGCAAGAAAAACTGGTATCTGCTCATTTGTAACCATTACAGCTGGGCTGACATCGTTGTGCTTTGCGTTCTGTTCCGTAAGCACATCCCAATGAATAAATATTTCCTCAAGCAACAACTGGCCTGGGTGCCCTTTATTGGCTTGGCCTGCTGGGCGCTGGATATGCCGTTTATGAAACGCTATTCGCGAGGCTACCTGCTCCGTCATCCAGAACGGCGCGGTAAAGATGTCGAAACAACGCGTCGTTCCTGCGAGAAGTTTCGCGTACACCCGACAACTATTGTGAATTTTGTCGAAGGTTCACGCTTTACCAAAGAGAAATGTGAGCAAACCCGCTCTCCTTATCAAAACTTGCTCCCTCCAAAGGCGGCCGGTATTGCGATGGCATTGAACGTACTGGGGTCGCAGTTCGATAAAATGTTGAACGTCACGTTGTGCTATCCGGAAAACAGCAGCCGACCGTTCTACGATATGCTGAGCGGTAAGCTAACGCGTATTGTCGTGCGGGTAAATCTGGAGCCAATTCATGAAGAGTTGCACGGTGATTACGTGAACGATAAGGGATTCAAGCGTCGGTTTCAGCTATGGCTTAATACGCTGTGGAGTGAGAAAGACGCGCAGCTCGACGCGATTAAAGCCTCATATGAAAAAGCCGGTCAGCACAAGTGACCGGCTTTTGCTTTTACTTCTGACCAACCAGATACTTCACGGTATCCGCATACTGTTGTACAAAGATATCCATGCTGCTGGTATCCATGCCCTGCGGATTTACCTGATATTTGCCATTCACGAACATTGCCGGAACGCCCTGCAGCTGTAAATCAGCCGCCGCTTTTTCCTGCTGCGCCACGAGTGATTTCACCACGAAGCTGTTCCATGCCGCATCATAGTCTTCACCTTTAATACCCGCGTCGACAAACACTTTACGGATATCAGCTACAGACTGAACGGTCTGGGTTTTCTGAACACCTTCAAACAACGGAACGGTTACTTGATCTTCAACGCCCAGCGCCATAGCAACGGCCCAAGCTTGCGTCAGATCTTTGCCCAAAGGCCCCAGAAACTCGACGTGGTACTTGGTCATCTTGGTGCCTTCAGGCAGTTTTTTCTTCACGTTATCAGAGACGTGAAGAACTTCTTCAAACTGATAGCAGTGCGGGCAGTAGAAGGAGAAGAACTCCAACACTTGCGGTTCACCCGCAACAGGCTTTTCCAGAGTGATGTATTGTTTGCCATCCTGGAACTGCGCTGCAGATGCGCTAAAAGCTAAAACCATACCAGCCAGCGCCAGCCATAATTTTTTCATGTTCAAATTTCTCCGATTAATACATTGGCGTTAATTGTAAGGGGGGCTCTTGCAGAATTTTTGCCTGCTCAATAAAGGTCGCGGTCTGACGATGCCAGTAATCTTCCCCGGTTAACCACGGGAAGTTTTTTGGAAACGCAGGGTCAGCCCAACGTCGAATTAGCCAGGCAAGATAATAAACTAAACGCATAGCGCGTAAAGGTTCTATCAGTCCGATTTCAGAGGTGTCGAACTCACTAAACTCTTCATAAGCCTCGATAATGGTTTCAAGCTGCATGCGTTGTTCAGCTTTATCGCCATTGAGGAGCATCCATAAATCCTGAACAGCCGGGCCATTGCGGGCATCATCTAAATCGACAAACATCGGACCATCGCGCCACAGAATATTACCGGCATGACAATCACCGTGCAGACGTAACGTGGTAAAACGTGCATGCCAGCGTTCGGTAACGACCGCGATAAGCGCATCCGTTGCCTTCAGGAAAGCCGCTTTTTGCCCTGATGGGATCAACTGTGCGTGTTCAAAAAGCTTACGCGGCTCAGTCAGGTATTCTTCAAGGCCAATCGTCGGGCGAAAGGCAAAAGTACGCTTGCATCCGGTCTGATGCATACGCCCCAGATAGCGCCCCACCGCCTCCATCTGATCGATATTGTCGGCCTCAAACTGCCGCCCGCCGACGCTGGGGAAGATCGCATAATGGAAACCCTGATGGCTTAACAGCGTTTGGCCGCTTAGTACCAGCGGTGCAGCTACCGGGACTTCATCGCTTACCAGTTCCAGAGCAAACTGGTGCTCTTCCTGGATCTGCTCGACAGACCAACGTTCAGGGCGATAAAACTTAACGACAAAGCGTCGACGGTCTTCGTCCTGGAATTGATAGACACGGTTTTCATAGCTGTTAAGCGGGGTAAGCCCGGAGTCCACCCGGATCCCCTGCTCAAACAGTGCATCCATGATGGTATCCGGGTGTAGCGTCTGGAAATTAAAAGCGTTGTCGTTCATCCCATCATCCGGAAAATACTACGAATGATTCAGGATATCATTTCGCAGCGCTTTCGGTGGTGGCGATTACAAGCTTTTACTCTTTAATTACGCCACGTGCGCGGAGTAGTGCGGTTTTAAAATCTTCCTCATAATCTTTCTGAATACCTGGGATGACGGCGTCTTTCGCCGAGTCACGCATTTTCAGGTGATAGATCAGAATGTCATCAGTTAAATCCGCCAGTTCGCCGTCAAAACCTGACTCTTGCGCCAGTTTCTGTAAAAATTGCATCAGGTTAAGATCGGGTTCCTTCTGCCAGGCCGGCTGGAGGAGTTCAATAACTTCATTCAGACGTTTACATTTCATGGTTGTGCTCCTTAGGCTCAATACAGATACGTTAGCAGGGTCAATCCCACATTAAAAGAGGCGATATCAGTGATTCTGGATAGTGCAATAACAGGGGTTGTGCTGGCAGGCGGTAAGGCCAGACGGATGGGCGGAACCGATAAAGGTCTGCTTGAGCTGGACGGTAAACCTCTTTGGCGGCACGTAGCCGATACCCTCGCTTTACAGGTCGAAACCGTGGTGGTTAATGCCAATCGCCACCGGGATATTTACCAACAAAGCGGCCTGAAAGTTATCCCTGATTCATTGGCCGATTTCCCTGGCCCACTGGCCGGGATGCTATCGGTATTCCTGCAGCAAGCGGGGGAGTGGTTTCTGTTCTGCCCGTGCGATATGCCCTATATTCCTCACGATCTGGTCAAACGTTTGAAGGAGCAGCGCAAAGCTGCACCGGTTGTCTGGGTGCATGATGGCGAAAGAGATCATCCGACCATTGCGCTAATGCACCGCACCATGCAACCCTTGCTACAGGATTATCTTCAGTCCGGTGAAAGACGCGTCATGGTCTTTATGCGCCAGGCTGGCGGTCATGCTGTCGATTTCAGCGATCATAAAGATGCGTTCGTGAACGTGAACACCCCTGAAGAACTTGCAAAATGGCAGGACAAATCATGATCCCATTACTCGCTATAGCAGCATGGAGCGGAACGGGAAAAACTACGCTGCTTAAAAAATTGATCCCGGTGCTACGTGCCAGAGGCATTCGTCCCGGATTGATTAAGCATACTCATCACAAGATGGATGTTGATAAGCCCGGCAAAGATAGCTATGAGCTACGCAAAGCCGGTGCAGCACAAACCCTGGTCGCCAGCCAGCAGCGCTGGGCATTAATGGTAGAAACCCCGGAAGAGCCTGAACTGGATTTAGCGTACTTGGTAAGCAGGATGGATGCTTCTACACTGGATATGGTGTTGGTTGAGGGCTTTAAGCATGAACCTGTTGCTAAGATCGTTCTTTTTCGCGACGGTTGCGGGCACAGTCCAGAGGACCTGGCGTTAGACAACTATGTTATCGCGGTTGCCAGTGATATTCCGCTTGCGGTGGATGTTCCATTGTTAGATATCAACGATATACAGCAAGTTGCCGATTTTGTTACGCAATGGATAAGAAGATAGCTGCTGTGTCGTGATACGCCTTTGTAGGCCGGATAAGGCGGGAGGTCACTTCCGGCGATTTTCATCCCGCACAGACGCAAAAAAGCCCATCCGGCAGGATGGGCTTCTTCACTTATTTAATGCCTGGCAGTTCCCTACTCTCGCATGGGGAGACCCCACACTACCATCGGCGCTACGGCGTTTCACTTCTGAGTTCGGCATGGGGTCAGGTGGGACCACCGCGCTACAGCCGCCAGGCAAATTCTGTTTATCAACACGCTTTTCGCATGTCGATGTAATCTGTAATCAAGCTGAATTTCGATGTCTCTTTCGCCAAAACATCTTCGGCGTTGTAAGGTTAAGCCTCACGGTTCATTAGTATCGGTTAGCTCAACGTATCGCTACGCTTACACACCCGACCTATCAACGTCGTCGTCTTCAACGTTCCTTCAGGACCCTTAAAGGGTCAGGGAGAACTCATCTCGGGGCAAGTTTCGTGCTTAGATGCTTTCAGCACTTATCTCTTCCGCATTTAGCTACCGGGCAATGCCATTGGCATGACAACCCGAACACCAGTGATGCGTCCACTCCGGTCCTCTCGTACTAGGAGCAGCCCCCCTCAATTCTCCAGCGCCCACGGCAGATAGGGACCGAACTGTCTCACGACGTTCTAAACCCAGCTCGCGTACCACTTTAAATGGCGAACAGCCATACCCTTGGGACCTACTTCAGCCCCAGGATGTGATGAGCCGACATCGAGGTGCCAAACACCGCCGTCGATATGAACTCTTGGGCGGTATCAGCCTGTTATCCCCGGAGTACCTTTTATCCGTTGAGCGATGGCCCTTCCATTCAGAACCACCGGATCACTAAGACCTGCTTTCGCACCTGCTCGAGCCGTCACTCTCGCAGTCAAGCTAGCTTATGCCTTTGCACTAACCTCCTGATGTCCGACCAGGATTAGCTAACCTTCGTGCTCCTCCGTTACTCTTTAGGAGGAGACCGCCCCAGTCAAACTACCCACCAGACACTGTCCGCAACCCGGATCACGGGTCTACGTTAGAACACCAGCCATTAAAGGGTGGTATTTCAAGGTTGGCTCCATGCAGACTGGCGTCCACACTTCAAAGCCTCCCACCTATCCTACACATCAAGGACCAGTGTTCAGTGTCAAGCTATAGTAAAGGTTCACGGGGTCTTTCCGTCTTGCCGCGGGTACACTGCATCTTCACAGCGAGTTCAATTTCACTGAGTCTCGGGTGGAGACAGCCTGGCCATCATTACGCCATTCGTGCAGGTCGGAACTTACCCGACAAGGAATTTCGCTACCTTAGGACCGTTATAGTTACGGCCGCCGTTTACCGGGGCTTCGATCAAGAGCTTCTCCTTACGGATAACCCCATCAATTAACCTTCCGGCACCGGGCAGGCGTCACACCGTATACGTCCACTTTCGTGTTTGCACAGTGCTGTGTTTTTAATAAACAGTTGCAGCCAGCTGGTATCTTCGACTGATTTCAGCTCCATGAGTAAATCACTTCACCTACATATCAGCGTGCCTTCTCCCGAAGTTACGGCACCATTTTGCCTAGTTCCTTCACCCGAGTTCTCTCAAGCGCCTTGGTATTCTCTACCTGACCACCTGTGTCGGTTTGGGGTACGATTTTGTGTTACCTGATGCTTAGAGGCTTTTCCTGGAAGCAGGGCATTTGTTACTTCAGCACCGTAGTGCCTCGTCATCACACCTCAGCGTTAACAAGACTCCGGATTTACCTGGAATCTCCGCCTACATGCTTAAACCGGGACAACCGTCGCCCGGCTAACATAGCCTTCTCCGTCCCCCCCTCGCAGTAACACCAAGTACAGGAATATTAACCTGTTTCCCATCGACTACGCCTTTCGGCCTCGCCTTAGGGGTCGACTCACCCTGCCCCGATTAACGTTGGACAGGAACCCTTGGTCTTCCGGCGTGCGGGTTTTTCACCCGCATTATCGTTACTTATGTCAGCATTCGCACTTCTGATACCTCCAGCATGCCTCACAG
The DNA here is from genome assembly GCF_013784065.1 of Citrobacter sp. RHBSTW-00599. NCBI lineage: Bacteria > Pseudomonadati > Pseudomonadota > Gammaproteobacteria > Enterobacterales > Enterobacteriaceae > Citrobacter > Citrobacter sp. RHBSTW-00599. The sequence goes on from NZ_CP056717.1 coordinate 4,969,137, forward strand.
CACACCTTCAACGGCTTACAGAACGCTCCCCTACCCAACAACACATAGTGTCGCTGCCGCAGCTTCGGTGCATGGTTTAGCCCCGTTACATCTTCCGCGCAGGCCGACTCGACCAGTGAGCTATTACGCTTTCTTTAAATGATGGCTGCTTCTAAGCCAACATCCTGGCTGTCTGTGCCTTCCCACATCGTTTCCCACTTAACCATGACTTTGGGACCTTAGCTGGCGGTCTGGGTTGTTTCCCTCTTCACGACGGACGTTAGCACCCGCCGTGTGTCTCCCGTGATAACATTCTTCGGTATTCGCAGTTTGCATCGGGTTGGTAAGTCGGGATGACCCCCTAGCCGAAACAGTGCTCTACCCCCGAAGATGAGTTCACGAGGCGCTACCTAAATAGCTTTCGGGGAGAACCAGCTATCTCCCGGTTTGATTGGCCTTTCACCCCCAGCCACAAGTCATCCGCTAATTTTTCAACATTAGTCGGTTCGGTCCTCCAGTTAGTGTTACCCAACCTTCAACCTGCCCATGGCTAGATCACCGGGTTTCGGGTCTATACCCTGCAACTTAACGCCCAGTTAAGACTCGGTTTCCCTTCGGCTCCCCTATTCGGTTAACCTTGCTACAGAATATAAGTCGCTGACCCATTATACAAAAGGTACGCAGTCACCCCATAAAGAGGCTCCCACTGCTTGTACGTACACGGTTTCAGGTTCTTTTTCACTCCCCTCGCCGGGGTTCTTTTCGCCTTTCCCTCACGGTACTGGTTCACTATCGGTCAGTCAGGAGTATTTAGCCTTGGAGGATGGTCCCCCCATATTCAGACAGGATACCACGTGTCCCGCCCTACTCTTCGAGTTCACAACACATGCACTTTTGTGTACGGGGCTATCACCCTGTATCGCCGGACTTTCCAGACCGTTCCACTACCACACATGCTGATTCAGACTCTGGGCTGCTCCCCGTTCGCTCGCCGCTACTGGGGGAATCTCGGTTGATTTCTTTTCCTCGGGGTACTTAGATGTTTCAGTTCCCCCGGTTCGCTTCATTACGCTATGTATTCACGTAATGATAGTGTGACGAATCACACTGGGTTTCCCCATTCGGAAATCGCCGGTTATAACGGTTCATATCACCTTACCGACGCTTATCGCAGATTAGCACGTCCTTCATCGCCTCTGACTGCCAGGGCATCCACCGTGTACGCTTAGTCGCTTAACCTCACAACCCGAAGATGTTTCGTAAAACACTTCAGTGTTGCGAAAATTTGAGAGACTCGAACACACCGCTTTTCATTTCTTGTTTACGGAGAAATGAAACAGTGTGTCGTTTCAATTTTCAGCTTGATCCAGATTTTTAAAGAGCAAAACTTCGCAGTGAACCTTTTCAGGTACACTCTGAAGTTTTCTTGTTTTTTTGCAGTAAGGGATGGTGGAGCTATGCGGGATCGAACCGCAGACCTCCTGCGTGCAAGGCAGGCGCTCTCCCAGCTGAGCTATAACCCCATCGTAAATGCTAATCTCTGTACCCTAATTCGTTTCCGGGCAAGGCGCGGTGGTGCGAAGCATACTGAAGTATGCGAGCATCGCCGTAACACAGCACGGAGGCGAATTTGGTAGGCCTGAGTGGACTTGAACCACCGACCTCACCCTTATCAGGGGTGCGCTCTAACCACCTGAGCTACAAGCCTGCAGAGATTTTCTTACTGCTAATTTTCATCAGACAATCTGTGTGAGCACTACAAAGAACGTTTCTTTAAGGTAAGGAGGTGATCCAACCGCAGGTTCCCCTACGGTTACCTTGTTACGACTTCACCCCAGTCATGAATCACAAAGTGGTAAGCGCCCTCCCGAAGGTTAAGCTACCTACTTCTTTTGCAACCCACTCCCATGGTGTGACGGGCGGTGTGTACAAGGCCCGGGAACGTATTCACCGTGGCATTCTGATCCACGATTACTAGCGATTCCGACTTCATGGAGTCGAGTTGCAGACTCCAATCCGGACTACGACATACTTTATGAGGTCCGCTTGCTCTCGCGAGGTCGCTTCTCTTTGTATATGCCATTGTAGCACGTGTGTAGCCCTACTCGTAAGGGCCATGATGACTTGACGTCATCCCCACCTTCCTCCAGTTTATCACTGGCAGTCTCCTTTGAGTTCCCGGCCGGACCGCTGGCAACAAAGGATAAGGGTTGCGCTCGTTGCGGGACTTAACCCAACATTTCACAACACGAGCTGACGACAGCCATGCAGCACCTGTCTCACGGTTCCCGAAGGCACCAAGGCATCTCTGCCAAGTTCCGTGGATGTCAAGAGTAGGTAAGGTTCTTCGCGTTGCATCGAATTAAACCACATGCTCCACCGCTTGTGCGGGCCCCCGTCAATTCATTTGAGTTTTAACCTTGCGGCCGTACTCCCCAGGCGGTCGACTTAACGCGTTAGCTCCGGAAGCCACGCCTCAAGGGCACAACCTCCAAGTCGACATCGTTTACGGCGTGGACTACCAGGGTATCTAATCCTGTTTGCTCCCCACGCTTTCGCACCTGAGCGTCAGTCTTTGTCCAGGGGGCCGCCTTCGCCACCGGTATTCCTCCAGATCTCTACGCATTTCACCGCTACACCTGGAATTCTACCCCCCTCTACAAGACTCTAGCCTGCCAGTTTCGGATGCAGTTCCCAGGTTGAGCCCGGGGATTTCACATCCGACTTGACAGACCGCCTGCGTGCGCTTTACGCCCAGTAATTCCGATTAACGCTTGCACCCTCCGTATTACCGCGGCTGCTGGCACGGAGTTAGCCGGTGCTTCTTCTGCGAGTAACGTCAATTGCTGCGGTTATTAACCACAACACCTTCCTCCTCGCTGAAAGTACTTTACAACCCGAAGGCCTTCTTCATACACGCGGCATGGCTGCATCAGGCTTGCGCCCATTGTGCAATATTCCCCACTGCTGCCTCCCGTAGGAGTCTGGACCGTGTCTCAGTTCCAGTGTGGCTGGTCATCCTCTCAGACCAGCTAGGGATCGTCGCCTAGGTGAGCCGTTACCCCACCTACTAGCTAATCCCATCTGGGCACATCCGATGGCAAGAGGCCCGAAGGTCCCCCTCTTTGGTCTTGCGACGTTATGCGGTATTAGCTACCGTTTCCAGTAGTTATCCCCCTCCATCGGGCAGTTTCCCAGACATTACTCACCCGTCCGCCACTCGTCACCCAAGGAGCAAGCTCCTCTGTGCTACCGTTCGACTTGCATGTGTTAGGCCTGCCGCCAGCGTTCAATCTGAGCCATGATCAAACTCTTCAATTTAAGTTTGATGCTCGTGAATTAAACTTCGTAATGAATTACGTGTTCACTCAGAGACTTGGTATTCATTTTTCGTCTTGCGACGTTAAGAATCCGTATCTTCGAGTGCCCACACAGATTGTCTGATAAATTGTTAAAGAGCAGTTGCGACGCGCTTTAGCGCTCTGTCGCGAGGTCCCGTATATTACGTTTTCCTCATTCAGAGTCAAGCATTTATTTTTGCTTTTCTCTGCGAGATCCTCAGTGGAACCCCGCTGACCCGGCGGCGTGCAATCCGTTGTTCCGTGTCAGTGGAGGCGCATTATAGGGAGTTATTTCAGGCTGACAAGGGGAAATTTAAAATAATCTTCCGAGTGCGTATTTTTTATTCTTTGTGCTTATTTTGACAACGTTTTGTGGGTTAATTGGGCGATTTCCCGCGCGAAATCCGCGACCTGTTCCCAATCGGTATACACCACTTCTTTATTGGTATCTGTTTCACCGCCTGACATCTTCATTATCAGTTGGATCATAACGCGGTCATACCAGCGATAGCGTGGATACAGCAAAGCGCCAGCAATAACCGCACTGCGATCAGGCCGCCACGGCGAACTCATCAGGAACTTACGCGCATAGCTGTTAGTTTGCGGCGTGCGTTTCTCCGGTTTACGGGCAACCAGGTTTACGGAGTAGAAGGCACTCGGCATCGCGTTCAGCCGCGTGGCATGCTTTTTCACAAACTCCTGAAAAGCTGCATGGTAATGACCATAGCGAATCGAGGCGCCAATCACCACGCTGTCATAATTTTGCCAGTCAGGCTCCGCGGTACGATGCAAATTAACGACATCCGCCCAAACGCCCAGCTCTTTGAGTTCAGAAGCCAGATACTCGGCGATTTCACGCGTTTGTCCGTCCCGGGAAGAAAAAAGAATCAGTGTTTTCACGTGTTACTCCATTATTCACGCCAGAAAGTAGGGGTAAAGAGTACCAGCAGGGTAAAGACCTCCAGACGACCAAACAGCATATTGGCAATCAGGATCCACTTCGCCACGGGGTTCATACTGGCAAAGTTGTCGGCGACAACCCCCAGCCCTGGCCCCAGGTTATTCAGCGTCGCCACAACAGAGGCAAACGCGGAGAAGTCATCAACACCGGTCGCAATAATCGCCAGCATACTGATAATAAAGACCAGCGCATAGGCAGAGAAGAATCCCCACACAGCTTCAAGGATTCGCTCCGGCAAAGCACGGTTACCCAGCTTGATACTGTAAACCGCATTCGGGTGGACCAGTCGTTTCAATTCGCGGTTACCCTGCTTAAACAGCAACAGGATTCGAATCACCTTCAAGCCACCGCCCGTCGACCCGGCACAGCCGCCAATAAAAGCAGAACATAGCAACAGCACCGGCAGGAACAGCGGCCAGCGGGCAATACTGTCCGTAGTAAATCCGGCGGTCGTCGCCATCGATACCACCTGAAAAAAAGCCTGGTTGATGGTCGTGAGTGCCGAACCGTAGGTATTGTGTATCCACAGCACCAGCGTACAGACAGCCACCAGCGTAAGCTGCACCCCAATGAACATGCGGAATTCTGGATCGCGCCAGTAGACCTTCAGGCTGCGACCGCTGAGTAAAGAGAAGTGCAGACCATAGTTACAACCGGAGATCAGCAAGAAGATAGCAATAATGGTGTTAATCGTGGGACTGTCGAAATACCCCACGCTGGCATCGTGTGTGGAAAAGCCGCCGATGGCTATCGTAGCAAAGCTGTGCCCAATAGCGTCAAACGCGGGCATCCCGGCAAACCATAGCGCCAGCGCACACGCCACCGTCAGTAATACATAGATAAGCCACAGCGTTTTCGCCGTTTCGGCAATACGCGGACGCATTTTGTTATCTTTCAGCGGGCCCGGCATTTCTGCCCGGTAGAGCTGCATCCCACCGACGCCAAGAATAGGCAGAATAGCCACCGCCAGCACGATGATCCCCATCCCGCCGAACCATTGCAGCATCTGTCGATAAAAGAGGATAGCGTGTGGCAATGAATCCAGCCCCACCAGCGTTGTCGCCCCCGTGGTGGTTAATCCGGAGAAGGATTCAAAAAAAGCGTCGGTTATCGTGAGGTTAGGGCTTTCCGCAAAGATGAACGGTAGCGCACCCACGCTACCCAGCACGGTCCAGAACAAAACGACAATCAGAAACCCTTCGCGCGATTTCAGCTCGCCCTTCTCTTTACGGTTTGGCCACCACAGCATGGAGCCGATCGCCAGAGCAACGAAGAAAGTTTGAGTAAACGCACGCCCTGCCCCATCGCGGTAGATGAGCGCTACCAGTCCGGGGATAATCATTGTCCCCGAGAATAAGATGACCAGTAGTCCAACGATTCGGGTGATGGCGCGAAAATGCATCTCTGCCGCTTCCTTAGTTCTTTAAAATGAGGTGGGGATTATTCTTCAATCGCTAACAATTGCAATGAACCACGACTAAAATCCGCCAGTTTTGCCGAAAATTCATCCACTTTGGCATAAGGAAGCGCCACCCTGAGCCGAACAAAAGCCTGGTAATCACTGGCAACAACTTTACCGTCAAACTGCCACAGCAAAGCTTCAATGCCTGCCAGCTGACCGTACTCACACTGCAAAGTATATTCGGTTAATGGCGTCTTGCGCTGCGTCGTTAACTGGCGCAACGCCTGATTCACGCCGCCACCGTAGGCTTTCACTAGCCCACCCGTACCCAGAAGGATACCGCCGTAGTAGCGCACCACCACCGCGGTAATCTCACCGATGCCACTCCCCATCAGCTGCGCGAGCATCGGTTTGCCTGCCGTACCAGCCGGTTCGCCATCGTCTGAAAATCCCAGCTGCTGCGAGTCATTGGGCGCGCCCGCCACCCACGCCACACAATGGTGGCGGGCGTCCGGGTGTTCCATTTTGACTGACTCAACAAACGCTTTCGCCGCTTCTACGCCGTCCGTATGGGCGAGCAGCGTAATGAAGCGGCTTTTTTTGATCTCTTCAACGACGCAAACCGGCGCCGCAGGGATTAACCAACTGTCCATTACGCCAGTTTTAAATCCCGTGTCATGTTTTCGATATTGTTCTCGTGGACCACCACGTTATCTTCAATACGAATACCGCCGAACGGTTTCAGGGCTTCAATTTTCTGCCAGTTGAAGTGTTTGCTGAACTGCCCTTCACGCCACGGCGCCAGCAGCGATTCAATGAAGTAGATGCCCGGTTCGATGGTCAGGACCATGCCCGGTTGCAGAACGCGGGTGCAACGCAGGTAAGGATACTTCGACGGCGCGGCCAGATGCGTACCGCTGTCATCTTGCATAAAGCCAGCGACATCGTGTACCTGCAGGCCCAGCGGGTGACCAATACCATGCGGCATAAACGGCCCGGTAAGATCGTTTTCCACCATCGCCTCTTCACTCATATCGGTGATGATTTGATGCTTACGCAGCAGCTTCGCGATGCGCTGATGGAACTGAATGTGATAATCCACGTAGCTGGTGCCCGCTTTCATAGTGGCAATCAGCGCCAGTTGCTCGTCATTCACATCCTTCACCAGATGCGCATAGTCGTTGTCGCTTTTCGCCGACCACGTACGCGTCAGGTCTGCTGCATAGCCGTTGTATTCCGCACCGGCGTCCAGCAGGAAACTGCGGATTTCAGACGGAGCCTGATGATCCAGCCTGGTGTAATGCAGAACCGAAGCATGCTCGTTAAGCGCCACGATGTTGCTGTACGGCACGTCGGTGTCGCGATGACCGGTAGCAGTCAGGTAAGCGAGGTTGATGTCAAACTCGCTCATCCCGGAACGGAACGCTTCTTCCGCGGCACGGTGTCCATTCACCGCCATTTTCTGTGCTTCGCGCATACAGGCCAGTTCGTAATCTGTTTTGTAAGCACGATAATAATGTAGGTAGTCGATAACCCCTTTCGGGTTGATATTGCTGGCCGCGATGTCCAGCTGCAGCGCGCGTTCCGGAACCGGACCGATGTAACCGATATTGCCGCGAGCAGCAGGCAGTTGGCTACCGATACCATCAGCTTTTGGCAGCGCGATGATCTCAATTTCTTCCGTCCAGAAAGAGGTCGGCAGCGGCTCAACGTTGTGCCAGTAATCGACCGGCAGGTAGAACCACAATTTCGGCTTATTCACACCATCCACCAGCAACCAGCAGTTAGGAACCTGCGTTACAGGCACCCAGGCTTTGAATTGCGGATTGACCTTAAACGGATAGGGATGATCGTCGAGAAAGACGTTAACAAGTTCTCCTGAGTGAATAAGTAACGCATCCAGCTTGAAGCGCTCCAGCGCGTCGCGCGTCCGTTCTTGTAGGGTAACGATATGATTTTTATAGAGTGCGGCCAGTGATTCCATTTTCTATCCTTCTGTTTTTTTGACCTCAAGTGTCCGCATCTTAGCACATCGTTTTGTGAGTGCGTGATTTCTGCCGAGCGTGATCAAATCGTCATTTCTTTAATCATTCATTTGCATTTTTTTAACATAAAACACACACTTCGATTCATCTGGTATGACCAGATCACCTTGCGGATTCAGGAGACTGACATGCTTTACAAAGGCGACACCCTGTACCTCGACTGGCTGGAAGATGGCATCGCCGAACTGGTGTTCGATGCCCCAGGTTCAGTCAATAAACTCGACACGGCCACCGTTGCCAGCCTGGGCCATGCGCTTGACGTGCTGGAAAAACAACCGAATTTAAAAGGGCTGCTGCTGCGTTCTAACAAAGCAGCCTTTATTGTTGGTGCCGACATCACCGAATTCCTTTCACTGTTCCTCGTGCCTGAAGAGCAGTTGAGCCAGTGGCTGCATTTTGCCAACAGCGTCTTTAATCGCCTGGAAGATCTGCCTGTTCCGACTCTCTCAGCGGTTAACGGCTATGCGCTGGGCGGCGGCTGCGAGTGTGTCCTGGCGACCGATTATCGTCTGGCTACGCCGGACCTGCGCATCGGCCTGCCGGAAACCAAGCTGGGCATTATGCCAGGCTTTGGCGGCTCCGTGCGTATGCCACGTATGCTGGGTGCGGACAGCGCGCTGGAAATTATTGCTGCGGGTAAAGATGTGGGTGCTGAGCAGGCGCTAAAAATCGGTCTGGTCGATGGCGTAGTGAAGCAAGACAAACTGCTTGATGGCGCGATCGCGGTATTACGTCAGGCGATTAACGGCGACCTCGACTGGAAAGCCAAACGTCAGCCGAAGCTGGAGCCGTTGAAACTCAGCAAAATTGAAGCGGCAATGAGCTTTACCATCGCCAAAGGTATGGTGGCGCAGACGGCAGGTAAGCATTATCCCGCACCGATTACCGCGGTAAAAACCATTGAAGCAGCGGCCCGTTTTGGTCGTGAAGAAGCGCTGAATCTGGAAAATAAAAGCTTTGTTCCACTGGCGCACACCAATGAAGCCCGCGCACTGGTTGGAATTTTCCTTAACGATCAGTTCGTGAAAGCCAAAGCCAAAAAGCTCACCAAAAATGTTGAAGCGCCAAAGCAAGCGGCAGTGCTGGGCGCAGGCATTATGGGCGGCGGCATCGCTTACCAGTCGGCCTGGAAAGGCGTGCCGGTTGTCATGAAAGATATCAACGACAAATCATTAACGCTGGGTATGACCGAAGCGGCCAAGCTACTGAACAAACAGCTTGAGCGCGGCAAAATTGACGGTCTGAAAATGGCGGGCGTTATTTCCACCATTCATCCCACCCTCGACTATAGCGGTTTCGAACGCGTGGACGTGGTAGTTGAAGCGGTCGTAGAAAACCCAAAAGTGAAAAAAGCGGTACTGGCGGAAACCGAAGATCAGGTTCGCCCGGACACTGTACTGGCTTCGAATACTTCCACCATCCCAATCAACGAACTGGCCAGCGCGCTTAAGCGTCCGGAAAACTTCTGTGGGATGCACTTCTTTAACCCGGTGCACCGTATGCCGCTGGTTGAGATCATTCGCGGCGAGAAAAGCTCGGATGAAACCATCGCTAAGGTTGTCGCCTGGGCAAGCCAGATGGGCAAAACGCCGATTGTGGTTAATGACTGCCCTGGTTTCTTCGTTAACCGCGTGCTGTTCCCCTATTTTGCCGGTTTCAGTCAGTTGCTGCGCGACGGGGCGGATTTCCGCAAAGTCGACAAAGTGATGGAAAAACAGTTTGGTTGGCCGATGGGCCCGGCTTATCTGCTGGACGTGGTAGGTATTGATACCGCGCACCACGCGCAGGCGGTGATGTCCGCAGGCTTCCCTCAGCGTATGCAGAAAGATTATCGCGATGCGATAGACGCCCTGTTTGATGCTAACCGTTTCGGGCAGAAAAACGGTCTCGGATTCTGGCGTTATAAAGAAGACAACAAGGGCAAGCCGAAGAAAGAAGAAGATGCCACCGTTGACGATCTGCTGGCAGAGGTCAGCCAGCCGAAACGCGACTTCAGCGATGAAGAGATTATCGCCCGCATGATGATCCCTATGGTCAACGAAGTAGTGCGTTGCCTGGAAGAAGGCATTATTGCCAGCCCGGCAGAAGCCGATATGGCGCTGGTATACGGTCTGGGCTTCCCTCCGTTTCATGGCGGTGCGTTCCGCTGGCTGGATACGCTCGGCAGCGCGAAGTATCTCGATATGGCTCAGCAGTATCAGCACCTTGGTCCGCTGTATGAAGTTCCGGTCGGTCTGCGTGATAAAGCGCGCCATAACGAACCGTATTATCCCCAGGTTGAGCCAGCCCGCCCGGTTGGCAGCCTGAAAACGGCTTAAGGAGTCACAATGGAACAGGTTGTAATTGTTGATGCGATCCGTACCCCGATGGGCCGTTCGAAAGGGGGCGCGTTTCGGAACGTGCGGGCAGAAGATCTCTCTGCACATTTAATGCGTAGCCTGCTGGCGCGTAATCCGGCGCTGGAGCCAACCGCGCTTGATGACATTTACTGGGGCTGTGTGCAACAAACGCTGGAGCAGGGTTTCAATATCGCCCGTAATGCCGCGCTGCTAGCGGAAGTTCCGCACTCCGTTCCGGCCGTCACGGTCAATCGCCTGTGCGGTTCGTCCATGCAGGCGCTGCACGATGCGGCACGCATGATCATGACTGGTGATGCTCAGGCGTGCCTGATTGGCGGCGTTGAGCATATGGGCCATGTGCCAATGAGCCACGGCGTTGATTTCCACCCGGGTATGAGCCGCAACGTGGCGAAAGCCGCAGGGATGATGGGCCTGACCGCGGAAATGCTCTCCCGCATGCACGGCATCAGTCGTGAAATGCAGGACGCTTTCGCCGCACGTTCACACGCTCGCGCCTGGGCTGCAACACAGTCTGGCGCTTTTAAAAACGAAATCATCCCGACCGGCGGTCATGATGCCGACGGCGTGCTGAAGCAGTTTAACTACGATGAGGTTATCCGTCCGGAAACGACCGTTGAAGCGCTCTCCACCCTGCGCCCAGCGTTCGATCCGGTGAACGGAACGGTGACTGCCGGTACCTCCTCTGCACTCTCCGACGGCGCAGCGGCGATGCTGGTAATGAGCGAAAGCCGCGCCCGTCAACTGGGTCTGACGCCGCGTGCCCGTATTCGTTCGATGGCTGTTGTCGGCTGCGATCCGTCAATCATGGGTTACGGCCCGGTTCCGGCCTCAAAGCTGGCGCTGAAAAAAGCGGGACTCTCCACCAGCGACATCGGCTTGTTTGAGATGAACGAAGCCTTTGCCGCTCAGATCCTGCCGTGTATTAAAGATCTGGGGCTAATGGAGCAGATCGATGAGAAGATCAACCTCAACGGCGGGGCGATCGCCTTGGGTCACCCGCTGGGCTGTTCTGGGGCGCGTATCAGCACCACCCTGCTCAACCTGATGGAACGCAAAGACGTGCAGTTTGGTCTGGCGACGATGTGTATCGGGTTAGGTCAGGGTATCGCAACGGTATTTGAGCGAGTTTAATCAAAGCATGCCGGGGGCGCTTCGCTTGCCCGGCCTACGAAATGTTATCTCAAAGCCATTGGTGCCAGAACAAGGCGGCAAGCGAATGAATCCCGATGAGCTTACGTATAGTAAGTGATTCGGGTGAATGAGCGAAGCCAACACAGTTATGGTGCCAATGGCGAAGAGAGAAAGTTTAGTTGCCGTTCTTCCCGCCTGTCAGGGGCGGGTTTTTTATTTCCCTGAACTACCACGCACCACTAACTGCACCGGCAGCAGCAGATTCTCTTCCTGATTTTCTTCCAGCAGTAAACGCAGCGCTTCACGCCCCAGCTGTTTTTTATCAACCGCAATGGTAGTCAGCGGCGGATGTGACCAGGACGCAGCATCGATATCATCAAATCCCACCAGCGCAAGATCTTCCGGGATACGTATACCCTGCTGCGCACACACCTGCTGAACAACCATCGCTGCCGCGTCGTTATAGGCAAAAATGGCATCGGGCGGCTCTGGCAGTCTGAGTAGCTCATTAACCGCATCGACCAGAGATTGCTCGGTATCCAGCAGCGGCGGCGCAACGACGTCATACTCTGGCGGCATTAGCAAACGGGCTTCATACAATGCCTGACGGTAGCCCTTTTCACGCTGACGGATGCTGTAGTGCGCGAGCGTACTGGCAAGAAAAGCAATGCGGCTGCGGCCTTGCGCAATCAGATGTTGCGTGGCCAGATAGCCGCCCAGGGTATTGTCAGGATTCACGCAAGGCAGTCCTGGCGCCCAGAGATCCACCAGCACCAGCGGCAATTTCATCTGTTGTAGCAGCCCAAGCAACTCAGGTTCAAAAAATCCCGCGCAGATCAGCGCATCAGGCTGGTGCAGCATCACCTGCTCACTCACTGCATCGCCTGGACCTATAGAGAGAAAGCTCAGCGCAACCCCCTTTTCGCGACACAGATCTTCTATCCCCAGCAGCAGCTGAGAGTAAAACGGTAAAGCCCGGCTGATATTGTGCTGGCGATGCAGTAAAAACAGGACACGTTTGATTTTGTCTACGCGCAGGCGTGAAAAATCATAACCCTGCTGCTGCGCCACTGAAATAATGCGCTGCCGGGTCTCTTCACGCAGCCCCGGTTGCCCTTTTAGCGCGCGGGAAACAGCGCCAACCGAGACGCCACAAGCGTCGGCAATGTCTCTGATACGTACAGGTTTCGTCATTTCAGTCTCATGGATTTACTGTGGCTTGTTGCGCCCCCAGCCAGGCTGCGCCGCGTACGCCGCTGCTGTCGCCGTGGCGGGCCTGAACGATCGGTGTGCGGCACTGTTTACCAAACACGTACTGCGCCACTCGCGCCTGTAAGCCTGAGTACAGTAAATCGATATTGGATACCCCGCCCCCCAGCACGATAACATCGGGATCGAGCATATTTACCACACTCGCCAACGCGCGAGCCAGTTGATCGCAATAGCGTTCCCATAACAAACAGGCGTCTGCATCACCCGATGCTACCCGTTGCATAATTTGTGGCACACCCATATGTTGCGCGGTGTGATTCATATACTGGCGCTCCAGGCCACTACCCGAAATAAAGCTCTCAATACAGTTCAACTGTCCGCAATAGCATGTCACTTCAGCCCCGTCCCGAGATCCGCGGTAGCGCGGCAAGGCATTATGCCCCCACTCTCCGGCACAGGCGTTAGGGCCGGAGATCAACCGGTTCTCGATGCATAGACCACCGCCGCATCCGGTACCGAGGATCACGCCAAATACCACGCTATGCCCACGCCCACTACCGTCCATCGCTTCTGACAGGGTAAAGCAGTTGGCATCATTGGTAACGGGCACTGGCATTCCTAATGCACGCTCGAGATCTTGCGCAAAGGCCTGCTGATTCAGCACCAGAATGTTGGAATTCTTAATCAAACCTTCGCTATCCACCGCACCTGGCACCCCGACGCCAACCGATAAAGGCTGATTAATGGCCTGCATAGCCCTGGCTATCATCTCCGTCACGGCTTGGAAAAAATCACCGTAACGCTGCTTTGGTGTCGCACATCGTTCGCGGTAAACAATTTCACCCGCGTTATCAATCACCACCGCTTCGATTTTAGTCCCGCCGATATCCAGTCCGAGCCTCATGGTTTTTCCTCGTTTGCGTCTCACAATGTGATACGGTTCAGCTTGCCTATTTTGTTTACTAAACACATGGAGAGCTGTCACAAAAACTCAATTTATGTTTGAGTGACGGACATATTATGTTTACTAAAAAATAATTATGATGAGAAAGAGAGGCAATGACGCCGGGCCTGCGCCCTGCTAGTTGGAAGACAGATGATTGATGGATGCGCCGGAAGGGCTCCGGCGCACAGCGCTTAAATGAACGCGAAAGCGTCGCCAAACAGGCGATCTTCACGCGCACTGCGTTCATTACAGAACAGATCGCGCGCGATTTTGGCCATTTCAAAACGACCGGCAATGTAGATATCGTGCTCCGCCAGGGTACCGTAATCCTGCAATACCGCCGTTAACACGGTTCCCGTACGACCACGCCAGCCGTCTTCTGGCTGTTCCACCACTGGCTCAACGCGCAGATTCGGGTGATTAACAGACAACGCTTCCAGTTCGGAGAGATCGTAGAGATGCTTCTCTTCACGCCCACCCCAGTAAATGGTGATATCGCGGTTTGGATTACGTGCCAGCGCAGTAAGCAGAATGGAACGCACGTAAGAGAACCCTGTACCACCGGCAATCAGGATCAGCGGGCGCTCGTCTTCATCACGCAGCCAGGCTTCGCCATGCGGAATGTCGACCTTGATTTCCCGGTCTTTCAGAATGCGGTCCATCACAGCCATGGCATAAAGATTTAGCTCAGAGGCGCCAACGTGCAGCTCAATGAATCCTTGCTCGTCCGGCGTGGATGCCATGGAGAACGGACGCTTATCCCTTTCGTCCATCACGACCATTAAATACTGGCCAGCACGAAAGGAAAACGCCGCGTCTGGCACTAAACGAACGCGATATACGGTATCAGTGATAGCTTCTACCGAGGTCACTTTACAGCTTAAGGTTGTCATGCGCTCTCTCTGTCGGATCAATAGGCAAAACGATCGCGCCTCAGGCGCTTTTGCCGTCATTAAAGATGGCCAGTTCATCCCAAATTGCGTCAATACGCGCAGTTACTTCAGGATCTTTTTTAATCGGGCGTCCCCATTCGCGTTGGGTTTCGCCCGGCCATTTATTTGTGGCATCCAGCCCCATTTTTGAACCCAGGCCGGAAACCGGCGAGGCAAAGTCCAGGTAATCAATTGGCGTATTCTCTACCAGTACCGTATCCCGAGCCGGGTCCATACGGGTAGTAATTGCCCAAATCACATCATTCCAGTCGCGTGCATTGACATCATCATCGCAGACAATAACAAATTTGGTGTACATAAACTGGCGCAAAAACGACCAAACACCCATCATGACGCGTTTGGCATGACCAGCGTACTGTTTTTTCATCGTCACCACGGCCAGACGATATGAACAGCCTTCCGGAGGCAGGTAAAAATCGACGATTTCCGGGAACTGCTTTTGCAGAATAGGAACGAAAACTTCGTTCAGCGCCACGCCAAGCACCGCGGGCTCATCAGGCGGACGTCCGGTATAAGTAGAGTGATAAATCGCCTCTTCACGCTGGGTAATGTGCGTGACGGTAAAGACCGGAAAGCTATCTACTTCGTTGTAGTAGCCGGTATGATCGCCATACGGTCCTTCCGGGGCCAGCTCACCCGGTTCGATATACCCTTCCAGCACGATTTCAGCACTGGCGGGCACTTCCAGATCGTTGGAAATACATTTGACCACTTCGGTCTTGGTGCCGCGTAACAGCCCGGCAAATGCGTACTCGGATAATGTATCAGGGACGGGCGTCACGGCCCCCAGAATGGTCGCAGGATCTGCCCCCAACGCCACCGAAACCGGGAAGCGTTCGCCAGGATGCGCCGCACACCACTCCTGGTAATCGAGCGCGCCGCCGCGGTGGGACAGCCAGCGCATAATAAGCTTGTTTTTGCCAATCAGTTGCTGGCGATAAATGCCCAGATTCTGCCGCTCTTTATGCGGACCACGCGTTACGGTTAGCCCCCAGGTAATCAGCGGTGCGGCATCTTCCGGCCAACAGGTCATAATCGGAATACGGTTTAAATCGACGTCATCACCGGAGTAGATTTTTTGCTGACAAGGCGCACCGCGCAACCGCTTAGTCGGCATGTTCAGCACCTGCTTAAACTGCGGCAGCTTATCAAACAGATCGCGGAATCCTTTCGGTGGCTCCGGCTCTTTCAAAAACGCCAACAGTTTACCGACTTCCCGTAGTGCCGAGACATCTTCCTGCCCCATCCCCATTGCAACACGCTTCGGTGTGCCAAACAGGTTACACAGCACCGGCATTGAATAGCCTTTAGGATTCTCAAACAGTAACGCAGGCCCGCCAGCACGCAGAGTGCGATCGGCAATTTCAGTAATTTCCAGGTGGGGATCCACCTCAAGCGAAATGCGTTTGAGCTCGCCCTGCTGTTCAAGCAGCGTCAGGAAGTCGCGTAAATCGTGATATTTCATGGCGTCCATTGTGGCCTCTTCGTAAGCGCTTCATTATACGGCGTTCATCATTGTGATGCTGTATTTTTGTTAAATTAGCGTGAACTCTGGCGATAGATATAAGCCCTGGGAGTATATACCCGTTGGGTTTCAGCCTGCTTTGAGGTGGGTATAATTAACTTAACTCATGGCTTTTGCTATGCTAGCGCTCAGAACAAGCGAATAAGAGTTATTATGCAATCCTGGTATTTACTGTACTGCAAACGTGGGCAACTTCAGCGAGCCCAGGAACACCTGGAAAGACAGGCAGTGAACTGCCTGACGCCTATGATCACCCTGGAAAAAATGGTGCGCGGTAAACGTACCACAGTCTGTGAACCACTATTCCCTAATTACATGTTTGTCGAGTTCGACCCGGAAGTGATCCACACCACCACGATCAACGCCACGCGTGGTGTCAGCCATTTCGTTCGTTTTGGAGCGACGCCTGCGACCGTCCCATCCCCCGTAATTCACCAGCTTTCTATCTACAAGCCTGAAGGTATTGTTGACCCGCAAACCCCTCAGCCAGGGGACAGCGTGATTATTACTGAAGGGGCGTTTGAGGGACTGAAAGCGATCTTCACCGAACCGGATGGCGAAGCGCGTTCCATGCTGCTGCTTAACCTCTTGAATAAAGAGATTAAGCAGAGCGTTAAAAATACCGGTTTTCGAAAAATATAAGTCGTTTAGAAGGTCACTTCGAACAGCGTTCTGACGTTGGCATCAATGGTTGCTGACAGCCATTGAGGGTCTTCCCCACGCCAGTGAGCAATTCGCTCAAGAATATGCGGCAGGTGCGCCGGTTCATTGCGACGTGACGTCGGTTTAGGCGTTAAGTCGCGAGGGAGTAGATAAGGTGCATCGGTTTCTATCAGCAGTCTTTCCACCGGAATAAACGGCAGCAGCTCCCGCAGTTCCATCCCCCGGCGTTCATCACAGACCCACCCGGTGATACCGATATAAAGCCCTCGGTCCACGCAGTCCTGCATCTCCTGGCGCGAACCGGTGAAACAGTGCAGCACCGCGCCTGGGAGGCTGTCCAGCCACGGCTCCAGCAACGTCAGAAAACGCTCATGCGCATCCCGACAATGCATGAAAATCGGCATCTGCAGTTCAGCAGCAATGCGCAGTTGCGCTTCAAAAGCACGTTCCTGTTCCTGCGGCGTGGAGAAATTGCGATTGAAATCCAGGCCGCACTCACCAATAGCGACTACCTTCGACTGGTTTGCCAGCGTGATAATCTCGTCTTCCGTTGAGGATTGCCATTGGCTGCTGTCATGCGGGTGCACGCCAGCCGTGGACCAGCAATGCGGATAATGCTGCGCCAGCTTTAACGCCTGCTGGCTTTCGTGAAGGCTTGTTCCGGTCAGAAGCATACCGTTTACGCCCGCAGCAAAGGCGCGCGCCACGACCTCATCCCGGTCTTTCGCAAATTGTGAACTGGTTAAATTAACGCCAATATCAAACATGCTTCCTCCCATATGACAACCGCCCTGACGGGCGGTTGAATTTATTCTTCAGTTTTCTCGGTGGCTTCGGCTTCTTTTGCTTCTTCAGCCTCGTTGTCCTCATCTCTCGTACGTCGCTTACCGACATAGAAACGAGAGAAGAAAACACCCACCTCGAACAGGCAGTACATCGGTATCGCCAACAACGTTTGCGAGAAGACATCTGGCGGAGTCAGTAGCATCCCGACGACAAAGGCACCCACCACAACATAAGGACGCTTTTTGCGTAAATCATCTGGCGTCGTAATGCCCATCCAGCATAGCAGCACGATGGCGACAGGCACCTCAAAAGAGACACCGAAAGCCATAAATAGCGCCATTACAAAGCTGAGATAGCTGGCAATGTCCGTTGATACCTGCACGCCTTGCGGAGCCGTGTTGGCCAGAAAACCAAACGCTAACGGGAAGACAACAAAATAGGCGAATGCCATGCCGATGTAGAACAACAACGAACTGGAGACCAGCAGCGGAACAACCAGACGGCGTTCATGTTTATACAACGCTGGCGCTATAAATGCCCACACCTGGTAGAGGATCACTGGCGCTGACAGGATCAGCGATACCATGAAGGTCAACTTGATTGGGGTAAAGAACGGCGAAGCCACATCGGTGGCGATCATTGTTGCACCCTGCGGCATCTGTTTAATCAACGGTGCCGCGACCATATGGTAAATGTCGTTGGCAAAGTAAACCAACGCCAGAAAGATCACGATTACCGCAATGATGCAGTTCAGGAGTCGCTTACGCAGCTCAATAAGATGCGTGATGAGCGGTTGGGTATCTTCTACAGCCATGTTTACGGTTTATCACTCGACGAGGGGGAGGATTCGACAACAGGTGCGACAGCTTTCTTTTCTGCATCCATTAACGTAGCGGAAGTGTTTTCCGTTGGCTCTGGCGTTTTAGCACCCGTGGATTCCGGTTTTTGCTCCGGCGAACTGGCCTGGTTTTCAGCGGCAGCAGGGGTGACCCCTTCTCGCTGCGCTTCAGCTTCTTTTACCACCGGATTATGGATAGTGTGCGCTTCATCGCTCTCTTTCTCAGGATCGTGCACACTGTAAGAACGCTTCATCGACTCTGCCGCTTCACGCAGCTCATCCATTGAGGCTTTCAACTCCGGGGTCAGATTTGTCAGGCTCGCTTTCTCTACTTTCTTCAGGCTGTCCTGAAACTCCTGAAGCTTAAGCTCCTGGGTCAGTTCATTCTGAACAGTAGTTGCCAGGGAACGCAAAGCACGAACCCAACCAGCAACCGTTTTTACCGCTACAGGTAAACGTTGCGGCCCCAGGACGATGAGGCCGATCACGAACACCAATAACAGTTCGCTAAAACCGATATCAAACACGGATTATACCTGCTCTTTATCTTGGCTTTTGGCGTCTTCTTTTTTCACTTCGCCCTGCTTATCGGTAATGGATTTAGCAGTAAAATCAGCGTCCTGGCTGGTTTTATCTTGCTTTGGCTCATCATCACCCATTGCTTTTTTGAAGCCTTTAATCGACGCGCCAAGATCGGAACCGATGGAGCCGAGTTTCTTGGTGCCAAATAGCAGTACAACGATGACGGCAATGATCAACAACTGCCAAATACTGATACCACCCATACATGTTCCTCTGTCATAGATGATGAATTAATAAGGCCGTAGTATACGTTACACGACCTGCCTAGGGCGATGAAAAATTCAGCGCATTTTGCGCCAGCCGATCAACCAGGCTAAGACACCGCCGGCCATTAACCAGCCCGGCATAAGCCCCCACTCAGGACGGCTTACCAGCAGGAATGTTCCACTGAGCAACAATGTTGCACCAATGCCCAATAAATAACGGGATTGTCCCTGACGTACATGATTCGCGTGAAGCTCGCGGGCAATCTTATCAACACTGTGCTGTAAATATTTGCCCTGGCGCAAACTGTCATACACCAGTTCAGGTATTTCTGGCATTTTTTCGACCCAGAACGGTGCTTTTTCTTTAAATGCCCTAACAAGCGCCGGAATACCGACCTGATCTTTGATCCAGGATTCGAGGAAAGGCTTGGCCGTTTTCCACAAATCTAACTGCGGGTAGAGCTGACGTCCGACACCTTCAACGTACAGCAGCGTCTTCTGTAGCAATACCAGTTGAGGCTGAACTTCCATATTGAATCGGCGCGCTGTGTTGAACAGATTTAACAGCACATGACCAAAGGAAATCTCCGCCAGCGGTTTTTCGAAAATCGGCTCGCACACGGTACGAATGGCGAATTCAAACTCTTCTACGTTGGTATCCGGCGGAACCCAGCCAGAATCCACATGCAATTCAGCAACTTTGCGGTAGTCGCGGTTAAAGAACGCGATGAAGTTTTCAGCCAGATAACGCTTATCTTCTTTGTTTAAAGAACCCACAATCCCACAATCAATACCAATGTATTTCGGGTTTTCGGGATGCTCATAACTCACGAAAATGTTCCCAGGGTGCATATCCGCATGGAAAAAGCTGTCGCGGAATACCTGAGTAAAGAAGACCTGAACACCGCGTTCAGCCAGCAGCTTCATATTGGTGCCGTTCTTCTCAAGCGAGGTGACATCTGAAACGGGAATACCGTAAATGCGCTCCATCACCATCATGTTCTGACTGCAATAGTCAGAGTACACTTCCGGGATGTACAGCATTGGGCTGTCTTCAAAATTACGTCGCAGCTGAATCGCGTTCGCCGACTCGCGCAGCAGATTCAGCTCATCAATCAACGTTTTTTCATATTCACGGACCACTTCTGTTGGTCGCAGGCGGCGGCCGTCTGGCATCAGGCGAGGTACCCAGCGAGCAAGGCGGTAGATCAGTTTCAAATCCGCTTTAATTACCGGCAGTATGTCCGGGCGGATAACTTTGATCACCACCTCTTTCCCATTCGATTTCAGTCGCGCGGTGTGAACCTGAGCAATAGACGCGGATGCCAGCGGTGTGATCTCAAAATCATCAAACCATTCCTCGACGGGCAGCCCACCCATCGCCTCTTCGATTTGTTCTTTCGCTCTTTGCCCATCGAATGGGGCTACCCGATCCTGCAATAACGCTAGCTGATCGGCGATGTGTGGCGGGAAAAGATCGCGGCGGGTAGAGAGCATTTGCCCGAACTTAATCCACACCGGGCCGAGCTCCTGTAAAGCCAGTCTCAGCCGTTCTCCCAGCGGTTTGTCTTTATGTCGGTTGGGCATCCAGAACAGCGTGTAACGCCACAGCCGGAGTGGCAGCGTGATACGCATTTTGGGGATGAGTTCATCAAGACCGTAGCTTAAAAAAGTGCGAATGATGAAATAAAGGCGCCGTACTTCACCTGGCGTCATTTGGCCTCCAGTTTTTCCAGCCGTTTGGCCAGAGATTCGACCGCACGCTCAACGGCTGCCGTTTCTTCTGCAAACCATGCAACCTCAAGCGGACCTGGAGCCATACGCCACTCTTCGGTGATCGCTTCGGCAACATAGCGCTGCTGGCGTTGAATGTTGTGGCACAGGAACTTCGCTCCACCACGCAAAACTTTGCTGACCCCTTCCGCGACGATATCGCCGGTATAGGGTGCTAACAGTTCTGCGGGATCAAACTCCGCCAGATCGGCCAACGCGACAAAGTTCTGTACCACCTGGATATCGCCCTGAACCTCCAGCTCACCACTGCGGATAAGCGTGGTGAGTTGCTGCCGGTCGCGTAATTTCGGTAACACGCTGGCATGTGTGATTACGGTGCAATCGGCTTCGCCTTCCCATGCCCCCAGCACATCGACCTGGCGCTCACTAAACACCAGCACTAACGGTGTTGAAAATCCTTTGAGCTCAACACGCAGCACTTTGCCCTGTAAACGCGTTCTGGCTGACTTGAGCGCAGGAGAACGATACAGAAAGGTGTTAAGCAAATTTTCAACGCCGGCGGTCACTAAGGGTTTTAAAGGCATCCCCAATCTCCTGTCAGAACTTGTAACCACGATGCAGCGCCACGACACCTGCCGTCAGGTTGTAGTAATCAACGCTTTCGAACCCGGCATCTTGCATCATTGCTTTTAAGGTGTCCTGATCGGGATGCATGCGGATGGACTCCGCCAAATAGCGATAACTGTCTGCATCGCTTGCCACCATAGAACCAATGCGCGGCAAAACGTGGAAAGAGTATGCGTCGTAGGCTTTGCTCAGCGGTTCGATAATCGGCTTGGAGAACTCCAGCACCAGTAGACGTCCGCCCGGCTTCAACACGCGATACATAGATCGTAATGCTTTGTCTTTATCCGTTACGTTGCGCAGACCGAAAGAGATGGTGATGCAGTCAAACGTGTTGTCTGGGAAAGGTAATGCTTCCGCATTCGCCTGAACGTACTCAACGTTACCCACGACGCCGATATTACGCAGCTTTTCGCGACCCATTTTGAGCATTGAGTCGTTGATATCCGCCAGCACAACTTTGCCAGTTTCGCCTACCATGCGAGAGAATTTCGCCGTCAGATCGCCCGTACCGCCCGCCAAATCGAGAACGGTTTGCCCGCGACGCACGCCACTGCAGTCAATGGTGAAGCGCTTCCACAAACGATGAATGCCAAATGACATTAAGTCATTCATAACGTCATATTTAGACGCCACAGAATGAAAAACGTGGGCCACCATGTCAGCTTTCTGCTCTTTAGCGACGGTCTGAAAGCCAAAGTGCGTCGTTTCTTGTGAATTATCCACCATCTCAGTGCCTGCTCATCCAAAAAATGTTCAAGAAGTGTAACAGATTGGGCCAATTTGCCCTACCCTTCTGCCCGGTTCAACTACCCCAAACGGACTAGTTTGATTGCTGGTTTACCGCTTCATCATCAGGGTAAGGTTCATCCTGCTGCGTCTCAGGGACCGAGCGCAAGCGGTACTCTTCATCCTGCGTAGTGGCTTGTTCAGCAAGTTCAGGATTAATCTCGCGCTTAATTTCCACGCCTAAACTGCGAAACGCTTCTGCCTGCGACAGGACGTTTCCACGACCTGAAGAGAGTTTTTTCATCGCCTGTCGGTAGTTATCCTGAGCTTTATCCAGGCTTTGGCCAATTGCCGACATATCATCCACAAACAACCGCATCTTGTCATAAAGTTTGCTGGCCCGATCGGCAATCTGTTGCGCATTACGACTCTGATGCTCGTAGCGCCACAAGTTGGCAATCGTGCGCAATGCCACCAACAACGTGGTAGGGCTAACCAGCATAATGTTATTTTTAAGGGCTTCGGTAATCAGTTCAGGCTGTCTATCGAGCGCCAGTAAAAAAGCAGGCTCAACGGGGATAAACATCAGCACATAGTCAAGTGTGCGCAGCCCAGGAAGCTGCTGATAGTCTTTGCGCCCCAGCAGACGGATATGGTTTCGTACCGAGGCGATGTGCTCCTGCAACGCGCTCTCGCGGGTGTATTCATCTTCAGCATTAAAATAGCGTTCATAGGCGACCAGCGTCATTTTCGCGTCGATCACCACATCTTTGCCCTGCGGTAACCGGACGATAACATCTGGCTGCATCCGCGAACGGGCGTCGTTCTCAATGCTGACCTGGGTTTCGTATTCATAGCCTTCGCGCAGACCGGAAGCCTCAAGCACCCGCGTGAGTACGACCTCGCCCCAGTTGCCCTGCGTTTTGTTATCGCCTTTTAATGCCCGCGTCAGGTTTACCGCTTCCTGCGCCATCTGCGCGTTCAGTTGCTGCAGATTACGAATTTCGTGCGCCAGAGTATGGCGTTCTTGCGCCTCTTTACCAAAGCTATCCTGAACCTGGCGTCGAAAACCGTCCAGTTGTTCGCGAAGCGGTGTAAGCAGACTGTTCAGGCTTTGGCGATTTTGCTCATCTACACGACGGTTGCTGTGCTCGAAAATACGGTTCGCCAGATTTTCAAACTGTTCGCTCAGACGCTGTTCGCTGTTGATCATCTGGCGGATTTTATCTTCCGCATGCTGCTGCGTCGCTTCCAGTCGGGTAGTGACTTCTCGAAGATCGGCTTCCAGAGAGGTGTTGATGCTGTGCAGGCTGCGCAATTCGTTATTGAGTAGTTCGCACTCATCGCGCCAGTGGGCTTCCTGTGAGAGCTGCTGGCGGGCGGCGCTTAGCGCAATATCCAGTTCGCGTCGTTCTTCGATGAGGTCGGCACGGATCCGATCGGCGTGCGCTTTTGTTGCCAGCCACCCCACCAGCAGCCCTGCGGCTAACGCCAGCACGGCACTCATCATAATTGAAATATCCACAACGCCCCCTTACAGCAACGACTTACCCGCACAAAATAGAATTGTGCTGTATAAACGTCCAGTTTAAAAGGAATTTCCTGCGAGGCACTACGCAAAATAAAAAGGCCGAACGCGTCGGCCTTTTTGAATAGACGGGAGAATTACAGTAAACGACGCGCAGCTTCCACCACGATTTTCACCGCGTGGCTTTCTGTTTGTTTCATCGTTTCCGCATTAGGGATCTCTTGCTGAGTACGGTTCACGATAACCCCCGCGACCATACCAGCACGCAGACCCTGGCTTGCACACATGGTGAGCAGCGTAGCAGATTCCATTTCGTAGTTCATGACGCCCATAGACTGCCACTCTTCCATTGAGCCTTTGAAACGGCTCACTACGCGACCAGAGAAGGTGTCATAACGCTCCTGGCCCGGATAGAAGGTATCAGAAGACGCGGTAACGCCTACGTGGGTGGTGGCGCCGATAGATTTCGCCGCTTCCACCAGCGCGGTGGTGCACTCGAAGTCCGCGACGGCCGGGAATTCCATTGGCGCGAAGTGCAGGCTTGCACCGTCCAGACGGACAGATGCTGTGGTGACCAGTACATCACCTACGTTGATATGTGGCTGAATGGCGCCAGTCGTACCGATACGCAGGAAGGTACGAATGCCCAGCTGTGCCAGTTCTTCTACGGCAATAGAGGTTGACGGACCGCCGATACCGGTAGAGCACACGATCACGGCTTTACCATCCAGCTCAGCACGCCAGGTAGTGAACTCGCGATGAGATGCCAGCTTAACCGGCTTATCCATCAGCGCGGCGATCTTTTCCACACGCTCCGGGTCGCCAGGGACGATAGCGAGCTGAGCCCCTTGTAAATCGTTCTTAGTGAGGCCGAGATGAAAAACATCAGACTTAGACATAAAAACTCCTCTGTGAATCGGTTTTGTCAGAAGAAGCAAAAACACACTTTACCGAAGGCATGAACATATTTTCGTGACAGTCATCACTATGATGTAAATCAATTGCATTCCATTACCATAAAATAGTGACTTGAATCACATAAATGATGCGATGTAAGGAAGCCCTGCACAAAAGATAGACCGTTTAAGGCAATGTGGTTCGTTGCATGTGTCTATAGTTAACAATGCGCTTTTTGGCTGAATATTTAAGGGTACGGAGAATACCATGACAACACGACAATCTGGCTTTGCACCTGCTGTATCTCCACCGACGTCTACCACGGTTCACACTCCGGATAACGCCATTATCGCCGGTGTAACGTCCATACCTTCACAAGGCGATGATATGCCAGCGTATCACGCACGACCAAAACAGTCCGATGGCCCGCTGCCTGTGGTCATTGTCGTGCAGGAGATTTTTGGCATTCATGAACACATTCGTGACGTTTGCCGCCGTCTGGCTCTGGAAGGGTATCTGGCTATCGCACCAGAGCTCTATTTTCGTGAAGGCGATCCCAATGACTTTGCCGATATCCCTACGTTGCTCAGCAGCCTTGTCGCCAAAGTGCCTGACTCTCAGGTATTGGCCGATCTGGATCACGTCGCCAGTTGGGCTTCTCGTAACGGAGGAGATGCCCACCAGTTGATGATCACCGGATTTTGCTGGGGTGGACGCATCACCTGGCTGTATGCAGCTCATAATCCGCAGTTAAAAGCGGCGGTAGCGTGGTATGGCAAACTGGTGGGCGATAAAACCCTCAACTCACCGAAACATCCTGTTGATATCG
This sequence comes from Citrobacter sp. RHBSTW-00599, assembly GCF_013784065.1. Taxonomy (NCBI): domain Bacteria; kingdom Pseudomonadati; phylum Pseudomonadota; class Gammaproteobacteria; order Enterobacterales; family Enterobacteriaceae; genus Citrobacter; species Citrobacter sp. RHBSTW-00599. Next base: position 4,994,408 of record NZ_CP056717.1, read on the forward strand.
CGACCGATCTTAACGCCCCCGTTCTGGGACTTTATGGCGGCCAGGACACCAGTATTCCGCAAGATACCGTTGAAACAATGCGTCAGGCGCTGCGTGCCGCCAATGCAAAAGCGGAAATCGTGGTCTATCCGGATGCCGGACATGCGTTTAACGCCGATTATCGTCCGAGCTATCACGAAGAGTCCGCGAAAGATGGCTGGCTGAGAATGCTGGAGTGGTTCACACAATACGGCGGGAAGAAATAAACGTTAATTGCCCGGCGGCGACTATACCTTACCGGGCCTACAACTCTTGCTATTTCCTGTAATCCGGGTAAGCGCTTGCGCTTCCCGGCCACCGGCACGGAATTACGCCTGACGCAGGTTCTGCGCGGCTTTGACCATGTTCGCCAGCGCGGCGCGGGTTTCCGGCCAACCGCGCGTTTTCAGGCCGCAGTCCGGGTTGACCCACAGACGCTCGGCCGGAATACGCTGCTCGGCTTTCTTCAGCAGGGCTTCAATCCACTCCACGCTCGGGACGTTCGGCGAGTGAATATCGTATACGCCCGGCCCGATTTCGTTCGGATAGTCGAACTCTTCAAACGACTCCAGCAACTCCATATCAGAGCGTGAAGTCTCAATGGTGATCACGTCCGCGTCCAGCGCCGCAATGGAGTCCATGATGTCGTTGAACTCGCAGTAACACATGTGGGTGTGGATCTGGGTTTCATCCTTCACCACTGCCGCGTTAATGCGGAAGGCTTCCACGCCCCACTCCAGATACGCCGCCCAGTCGCTGCGGCGCAGTGGCAGACCTTCGCGCAGTGCCGGTTCGTCAATCTGGATGATGCCAATACCCACCGCTTCCAGATCCGCTACCTCATCACGCAGCGCCAGCGCAATCTGCTTAGCGATGGTTTCACGCGTCACGTCTTCACGCGGGAATGACCAGCAGAGAATGGTCACCGGACCGGTCAACATGCCTTTTACCGGTTTGTCGGTCAGCGACTGGGCATACTTCGCCCACTCCACGGTGATCGCTTCCGGGCGGCTGACATCGCCAATAACCACCGGCGGCTTCACGCAGCGAGAGCCATAGCTCTGCACCCAACCGTTCTGGGTAAAGACGAAACCGTCCAGGTGCTCGCCAAAATATTCCACCATGTCGTTACGTTCGGCTTCACCGTGCACCAGCACGTCGAGCCCCAGACGTTCCTGTTCAACAATCGCCTGTTTGATATGTTCCGCGATACCGGTGCGGTAGTTACTTGCATCCAGGTTGCCCTTTTTGAAGTCCAGACGCAGGCCGCGAATTTCCGTGGTTTGCGGGAATGAGCCGATAGTGGTGGTCGGCCATGCCGGCAGATTAAAGCGGGCACGCTGCGCTTCGGCGCGAACCGGGTAAGCGTTGGCACGTTGGCTGTCCTGGGCGGTGATCGCCGCCAGACGTTTTTCCACTGCGGCGTTGTGTACGCGGGTAGAGTGACGACGAGCCTGGATCGGTGCGCTCCACGCCATAATTGCCGCCGTATCACCGCTGTTCAACGCATCACGCAGCAGCGCCAGCTCGCTGCATTTTTGTAGGGCGAAGGCAAACCAGCTCTTCACTTCTGCATCAAGGCGGGTTTCCACGCTGAGATCGATTGGGCTGTGCAGCAGGGAGCAGGAAGAAGCTACCCACAGGTCACGTTTACCGACGATATCTTTAATTTGCGCGTATTTTTCGCTGAGATCGGCACGCCAGACGTTGCGACCGTTCACCAGCCCCGCTGACAGCAACCAGTCGGCAGGCAGACGTTTGTGCAGCTCGGCCACATCATCTTTACCGTGCACGAAGTCAACGTGCAGCCCCTGCACCGGCAGCGCGGTAATGGTATCCAGGTTTGGCGTTACGCCTTCGAAGTAGGTGGTCAGCAGCAGCTTCACCTGACCCGTCAGCGCGTCATACGCCGGTTTGAAGGCGTTCAGCCAAACCTGAGGCAGCTCCAGCACCAGAGCCGGTTCATCAATCTGCACCCACTCAATACCGCGTTTCGCCAGCTCAGCCAGCACCTGCTGGTAAACCGGCAGAATATCGTTCAACAGGCTCAGGCGGTCAAACTGTTCGCCCTTCACTTTCCCCAGCCACAGGTAAGTTACCGGTCCCAGCAGCACAGGTTTCACCTTGTGACCGAGCGCCAACGCTTCATCCACTTCATCCAACAGTTGGGTCCAGGTCAGTTTGAACTGCTGACCTTTGGTGAACTCTGGCACCATGTAGTGATAGTTGGTGTTAAACCATTTGGTCATTTCTGCCGCCGCCGCGGGCTCCCCGGTTGGTGCGCGGCCACGGCCAATGCGGAATAAGGTATCGATATCGACCGAGCCGTCTTTATTTTGATGACGAGCCGGAACGTTGCCGAGCAGCAGGCTGGTGGTCAGCACGTGATCGTACCAGGCAAAATCGCCCACCGGCAGCAGGTCAACGCCCGCCTGCTTCTGCTGATCCCAGTGACGGGCACGCAGCTCGCGGCCAACGGTTAGCAAATCTTCACGGGAAGAATTTCCCGCCCAGTAGCTTTCTTGCGCTTTTTTCAGCTCGCGACGCAGGCCAACGCGAGGGAAACCGAGGGTGTGATTAAGTATTGTCATTTTTCTTCCTCTAATTATATGTAAATCCTATTGATTTTTAATTTAGGGAAGGTGGCAAGTTTATTCATCCCAGGAGCTTACTGAAGTAAGTGACCGGGGTGGAAAAACACTGCCAACGCACCATAAATTTAAAAGACGAAGGATTTTAGCCATCCAGATGTTTACACATCCATAATTGACAGTTACTGTATATTCCTCAAGCGCAATTTGTTCATGCCGAAGTGAAGGACTTTCATGATCGAGATTAAACACCTGAAAACGCTCCAGGCGTTGCGGAATAGTGGTTCGCTGGCGGCCGCAGCGGCGACGTTGCATCAGACCCAATCCGCCCTCTCTCACCAGTTCAGCGATCTGGAACAGCGCCTTGGCTTTCGACTTTTTATCCGTAAAAGCCAGCCTCTGCGCTTTACGCCGCAAGGCGAAATTTTGCTGCAGTTAGCAAATCAGGTGTTGCCGCAAATTGGTCGTGCGCTGCAGGCCTGCAACGAACCGCAGCAAACCCGGCTGCGGATCGCTATTGAATGCCACAGCTGTATCCAATGGCTGACGCCCGCGCTGGAGAATTTTCGTGCGAACTGGCCGCAGGTGGAGATGGACTTTAAATCCGGCGTGACGTTCGATCCGCAACCAGCGCTACAGCAGGATGAGCTGGATCTGGTGCTGACATCCGACATTCTGCCGCGTAGCGGACTGCACTACTCGCCGATGTTCGATTTTGAAGTCCGCCTGGTTCTGGCGCCGGACCATCCGCTGGCCAGCAAGACGCAGATCACGCCGGAGGATTTAGCCAGTGAGACGCTGCTTATTTACCCGGTGCAACGGAGTCGACTGGATGTCTGGCGGCATTTCTTGCAGCCTGCGGGCGTTAGTCCGTCGCTGAAGAGCGTGGATAACACCCTGCTGCTGATTCAGATGGTTGCAGCCAGAATGGGTATTGCAGCTTTACCGCACTGGGTGGTGGAGAGTTTTGAACGCCAGGGCCTGGTGGTGACCAAAACCCTGGGTGATGGATTGTGGAGCCGGCTATACGCCGCCGTGCGCGATGGCGAGCAGCGACAGCCGGTCACGGAAGCGTTTATTCGCTCAGCGCGGAATCACGCCTGCGATCACCTGCCGTTTGTACGGAGTGCGGAACGACCCACTTTCGATGTACCCACAGTGAAGCCACTATCACAGCCGCACCAATGATGAAGCTTGGCCAGTGAGGCTGTTGATGCCAGATAGCCAGGTTAACCAGCAGCCCGGCCGGCACATGCATATTGTTCATGATGCCCAGCGTCCCCGCATCCACCTGGGTCGCGCCGTAGTTCCACATAAAGTAACCAATGCCGGACGCTGCCACGCCAAGAAAGACCAGAATTCCCCACTGTAGCGTGGTTGCAGGCATTTTCTGCGCATTCCCCAGCATGAACCAGGCCACGACCGCCACCATAAAGGCCCCCATGTAAAACCAGGCAAAGGCGTTGTGCTGCGGCATTGGCCGCGTTTCCATCAGACGCTTGTAGCCCACCATGCCAATGGCAAAGCTGATATTGGACAACTGCACCAGCAGCAGGCCGGTCCAGAAGTGGCTGGTCACCTGATCGTAACGAATGATCCCCGCACCAATCACCGCCAGCAACGCACTGAAGGCGTAGCTCCAGCGCAGACGACGTCCGCTCATCAGGTCATAAATCAGCGTAATGTAGAGCGGCGTCAGCACGGTAAAGAGCAGCAGTTCTGAAACCGTCAGGTACAGATAGGCGTGAAAACTCAGCATATACATAATGCCAAGCTGCATGGCGCCCACCAGCATATACAGCGCGATGGTTTTTACGCTATGCCCACGGGTACGTAAAAATGGCAGGAACACCAGCGCCGCCAGCCCAACGCGCACCAGCACCGCAAAATAGCTATCGACATGACCGGCAAGGTACTCGCCAAACAGGCTAAAGGAAAAGGCCCACAGAATTGTGGTAATGATGAGTAACGCCACAATGGATGTCTCTTAACAAAAGGTACGCCCATTGTAGCGAAGTTTTAAGTTGACATCTGGTCAACTAACGAACAAAAACATTACTGCAAAAACAGCTCTCGCAGATAATGCGGCACGGCATCGTCGGCATTAAGACCAATGACTTCCAGTTCCGGATGCAGATCCTTCAGGCGCTGGTGAGCATTGCCCATAATGCAGCCTTTACCCGCCATGGAGAGCATTTCCGCATCGTTCATCCCGTCGCCAAAAGCGATGCAATCTTTCAGGCTGTAGCCCATCGCTTTCGCTACCGCTTCAAGCGCATGACCTTTCGATACGCCGCCAGCCATGACTTCCAGGCAGGTAAGCGTAGAGAAACTGACGTTGACGCGGTCGCCCCAGCGGGCGTTAATCGCCTGCTCCAGCGGCAGCAGCCTTTCGTGAGAATCGGTGGTGAAAAACACCTTACTCACGCCTTCCGGCTCCAGTAGCGCAGGTTCAAACAGTGAATAGTTAAACACTGCTTCTTTGAAGAAGCGCATTTCGTCCGGGCGATGGCGGTTCATAAACCACTCATCATCACGATAAACGTTGGTCACGATGTCCGGGTTTGCATTCACTACGCCAAACAGGTCGCTGGCAATGTCGCGATCCAGGTTATGGGAAAACACCAGATTCCCGTCAGAATCATGCACACGCGCGCCGTTGGACGTGATCATGTAGGTTTTAATGCCGAGGTTATCGCGAATTTGCCCCACATCAACATGATGACGGCCAGTCGCAAACACAAAGTTAACGCCACGAGCGGTCAATAACTTCAGCGTCTCTTTGGCATAAGGGGACAGAGTATGGTCGGGAGAAAGCAGCGTACCGTCTAAATCAGACGCAACAACCTGATACATAAGAAAATTAAACCTCTAGGCAAAGCGGGTTCCGCTGGATGAGTTATGCTTGTCGAAAAATTCGACAATAGCGTTAAGCGCGACTGAGCGCATTGCGTCCTTTTCAAAAAGGATCTCATGGTACGCGCCTTTGATGACCAGCGGCTGCCCCCCTTCTATGGGATGGCCCGCTGCGGCGCGGAGTTCACAAAAACGATCGTGCATGCGGTTATCTACCACACGCTCTTCTTCGGCCTGAATCAGCAGCGTCGGCGTCGCGTCGTCTCCTGCTCCAGCCAGAACCTGTTCGCCTGCCAGAATACCTTCACGTACCCAGTGGTAGGTGGGGCCGCCAACGCGCAGCCGTGGCTCATCCGCATAGAAGCGTAGATTGCGCCGATAGCGCTGTCGACTATGGGTTAACGCATTCATACCGAATGGCAGCGCCCGCCAGCGCCCGGTCCCCATCGCATAACCTTCGCGGATCCGCGGATGCCCTTCAGCCCAGTCCAGAATGTGGCGTACCATCCAGTCGGGAAAGCGCATCACAATACCAAACATCGGCGCGCAAAGCGCGATGGCATCACACTGATTCGGGTGGCGCTGCAAGAATAACGTGGCTATCGCACCGCCCATTGAATGCGCCAGTATATAGCGCTTTCTCCACGGACCGGGTAGCACTTCCTGCTGCCAGAAGGCGGTTAAATCGTCGACATAGTCATTAAAGTTATCGACATGACCGCGATGCGGGTCCGAAAGCATACGCCCGGAACGCCCCTGGCCACGGTGATCGATAATGAGGACGTCAAAACCAGAATGAAACAGGTCATACGCCAGTTCAGCGTATTTCACGTAGCTTTCAATGCGTCCAGGACAGACGACGATGACGCGATCGTTTTTTTCTGCGTGAAAACGCACAAAATGGACGGGGATATCATCCACGCCCGTAAATTCCGCTTCTTCCCGCTGACGCCAGAAATCTGTCAGTGGCCCCATGGAAAAAGCAGCAAACGCGTTTTCTCTTGTTTCCCAGTCTTTTTGCTGCTGAAACATCGGGTATCCAGCCTCGCTGACCAAGTAAAATCGTTTTTTTCGCCGTCGCTGACACAACCTAACGGCAGTAGCGTATTGTGGCATAAAAATAGACAATCCGGGAGTTTCTCATGACCTTTGAATGGTGGTTCGCCTACCTGTTGACCTCTATTATTTTGAGCTTGTCTCCAGGCTCTGGCGCAATCAACACCATGACCACCGCCATCAGTCACGGTTATCGCGGTGCCAGCGCGTCGATTGCTGGTTTGCAGACAGGACTTGGCATTCATATCGTTCTGGTTGGCGTAGGACTGGGAACGCTATTTTCACGTTCGGTTATCGCATTTGAGGTGCTGAAGTGGGCGGGGGCGGCCTATCTGATTTGGCTGGGTATTCAGCAATGGCGGGCGGCGGGTGCTATCGATCTGAACACCATGGCGAATACGCAATCGCGCAGCCGCCTGTTTAAACGCGCTGTCTTTGTTAATCTGACCAACCCCAAGAGCATTGTTTTCCTTGCCGCCCTGTTCCCGCAGTTTATCCTGCCACAGGAACCGCAGTTAATGCAGTATGTGGTGCTTGGCGTCACGACCATCGTGGTCGATATCATTGTGATGATCGGTTACGCGACGCTGGCCACGCGCATTGCTGGCTGGATTAAAGGGCCAAAGCAAATGAAAGCGTTAAACAAAGTGTTTGGCTCGCTGTTTATGCTGATAGGCGCCTTGTTAGCCTCGGCACGGCATGCCTGATGAAGGTGCCGGAGGCGCTTGCGCTTATCCGGCCCGGAAGAAACTTAACGCGAAATAATCAGGTGGATACCGAAGCCCGCAAACAGCGCACCGGCAAAACCATCAATCCACTTCGCCAGACGCTGATAGCCACGACGCATTTTCGGCAGTGCAAACAGGCTGGCGACTACGGTAAACCACGCCAACGTTTCCACGATGATCAGGGCAAAGATCCCCCAGCGTGCGCCCGTTCCCACGTTATCGCCAACGAACAATGAGAACACGGAGCCAAAATAGATAATGGCTTTAGGGTTCGCCAGGTTGGTCAGCAGCCCCTTCAAAAAGCTGCGTCCGCTCTGCGCCAGCTCAACTTGCGGAGTGGGAGTCGCAACATCCTGTTTTTTAAACGCGCCGCGTAGCATCTGATAACCCATCCAGCACAGATACAGCCCCCCGCCCACCATAATAATGGTGTGCAGCCAGGCCATTTTTTCGATAATCAGATGTAGGCCGAGCAGCGCTACGCCAGCCCAGACCATGACGCCACAGGTAATACCCAGCACGCCCATCATGGCTTCTTTGCGCGAACGGCTAACCGCTGTTTGAGAAACAAAGAAAAAGTCGGGACCAGGGCTCATCAGCGCAACGATATGCACCAACGCAACGGTGAAAAATAGCGTTAACATAAAAATGACTCGCGGGGGAAATAGTTCAGTGAGTCACCATCCTGGCACTTTTTTGCCTGGCTGACTACTCTTCGTCGTCACCATCAACGTGCGCGCGAATAAGCGCCATAAACTCTTTGCCAAAACGCTCAAGTTTACGCATCCCCACGCCATTAACGCTCAGCATTTCGCTCGGTGAAACTGGCATCTGCTCAGCCATTTCAATCAGCGTGGCATCGTTGAACACTACATACGGCGGGATATTCTCTTCATCAGCAATGGCTTTACGCAGCTTCCGCAATTTGGCGAACAGTTTGCGATCGTAGTTGCCACCGAAGGATTTCTGCATCGCTCGCGGTTTCAGCGCCACAATACGCGGTACCGCAAGCTGTAGCGCAACATCACCACGCAGTACCGGACGCGCGGCTTCGGTTAGCTGTAACGCGGAGTGATGAGCAATATTCTGCGTCACCAGCCCAAGATGAATAAGCTGGCGGATAACGCTTACCCAATGTTCGTGGCTTTGCTCACGACCAATGCCATAGACAGGCAGCTTGTCATGGGCCAGCTCGCGAATTCGCTGGTTATTCGCTCCGCGCAGAACCTCCACGACATAACCCATACCAAAGCGTTGATTAACACGGTAGATAGTCGACAGCGCTTTGCGCGCATCCATGAGTCCGTCGTACTGTTTTGGCGGGTCGAGACAGATGTCGCAGTTACCACACGGCTCCTGACGCCCCTCGCCAAAATAGTTCAACAGCACCAGACGACGACAGGTTTGCGCCTCGGCAAACGCCCCCATCGCATTGAGCTTATGCCGTTCGATATCCAGCAGTTGTCCGGCGGGTTTCTCTTCGAGGCAACGGCGCAGCCATGCCATATCAGCCGGATCGTAAAACAGCATTGCTTCCGCAGGCAGGCCGTCACGCCCGGCGCGGCCGGTTTCCTGGTAATAGGACTCGATGTTGCGCGGAATATCGAAATGCACCACGAAGCGTACGTTGGGTTTGTTGATTCCCATGCCAAACGCCACGGTCGCTACGACGATTTGCAGGTCATCACGCTGGAATTTCTCCTGCACTTCTGCACGTACAGCGTTTTCCAGCCCGGCATGATAAGCCCCGGCGCTAATGCCTCGGCTTTGCAGACGCGCGGCGGTGTCTTCTACTTTAGCGCGACTGTTACAGTAGATAATACCGGACTTACCGCGCTGCTCTTGCACGTAGCGCATCAGTTGATCGAGCGGCTTAAACTTCTCCATCAACATGTAGCGAATATTCGGGCGATCAAAGCTGCTGATCTGAATTAACGGGTCGTTGAGCCCCAGCAGACGCACAATATCCAGCCGGGTTGTCTCGTCCGCGGTCGCGGTCAGCGCGACAAACGGCAGAGTTGGGAAACGCTGACGCAACTGCCCCAGCGCGGCGTATTCCGGGCGGAAATCATGCCCCCACTGCGAAATACAGTGCGCTTCATCAACCGCCAGCAGCACCGGGTTCCAGTGCGCCAGATTTTCAAGGAAGTTATCCAGCATCAGGCGTTCGGGCGCAATGTACAGTAAGCGAATCTGCCCGCTACGACAGCCTGCCATCACCTCAAGCTGCTGCTCACGACTTTGGGTGGAGTTCAGACACGCGGCCGCCACGCCGTTGGCAAGCAGTTGATCGACCTGATCTTTCATCAGAGAAATCAGCGGAGAAACAACAACGGTGAGGCCGTTAAGCAATAATGCGGGAATTTGATAGCACAGGGATTTTCCGCCACCGGTCGGCATAACGACCAGGCAGTCGCGACCAGCGATCACGGTATCAATGATTTCTTCCTGACCAGGGCGAAACTGTTGGTAGCCAAAGGTTTCCTGCAAAACCTGTTTAGCGCCCATTTCCAGATTCAACACTTCCGCCTGCGCCACATTAACCCCATTAGCCTGAAATAAAAACAGGCGCTATTTTCAGCGCCTGAGAGAGAAACTGCAATGATTAAAATACTCTCAATACCTGTCAGAAGATATCGTTAAGCATTACACCCACGCCAACACGGGTCTGATTGAAGTTGTAGTCAATCAGTGATTCGCCGTAGCCGCTGTAGACCTGGGTATAAAGACGCACATGCTTGGTAATGGGATAACTGGCCCCCAGCTCTGCGCCGCCGTAGCCGGTATTCCAGTTGTACTGGCCTTTCACACTGATCACCGCGTCACCCAGGTGATAACCCATTTTCAACTGATAGTAGCCCATATATTTGGTGATATCAGGGTTATCGTCAGTGCTGCCGATAACGTACCACGGCTTAACTTCCACCAGCCAGTTACCGTTTTCAGCCATCAGCCGGGTGTAAAGGCGGTTCCAGCTACGTGAGGTGGGGTCGGATCGACCATTGGAGTCATGGTTATAGCCCATTTCAACATCGCGGAGCGTCCAACCGGCAAAGCGATAGTCGGTGGCGAAACCGAGGAACAATTGCGGTTCATAGTTGGTTTCGCGAAATGGCGCAGACTCTTCACTGTTCGAAAGCTGCCACCAGGACTTCTGGGTATAGGAACCGCCGAGTACCGAGTTCGGGCCTAATATTCCGCGCCAGAGCGGAAACGCCAGGCTTAGCTGAAACTTAACCTCATCTTTGCGCGCATTTTCGGACCAGCTATAGCTGCTGATCGCCTCTTTGTTCATGTCGCTGGTATTGGTGTAGATGAGATAGTTGGTCTCATAAGGATAAAGCGTGAAAGGGTTGTCATGCTCCTGCAGCATGTTGGCGATAATACTGCCGCGAACCGCCGGTGCATCATGAATCTCTTTCACTGTCGCTTCCTGCGCATACGCGGTCAACGGCAGCATGACTGCTGGTAGTAACCATCCCAGAATCGCCCGCATCGGTAATGTTCTCCTGAACCAAAATATTGATGAATTGTATAATTATCTGGCAAGTATTCTACATACTTAGCGAGTTCCTCGTTAGTTATCCCGTCCTAAAGTAGAAAACAACAAATAATAAGCATAATATCAACATTTCATTAACCATTGAGATGTAGGGATCGTATGTCTGCCGTACTTACTGCTGAGGAAGCGCTGAAGTTAGTGGGTGAAATGTTTGTCTATCACATGCCGTTTAACCGGGCTCTGGGTCTGGAGCTTGAACGCTATGAGAAAGAATTTGCTCAATTAGCCTTTAATAATCAACCGATGATGGTCGGCAACTGGGCGCAAAGCATTCTACATGGCGGCGTGATCGCGTCGGCGCTGGACGTTGCCGCCGGGCTGGTGTGCGTTGGCAGTACGCTGACCCGCCATGAGACGATCAGCGAGGACGAACTGCGTCAGCGAATGTCACGTATGGGAACAATCGATTTGCGCGTTGATTACCTGCGCCCAGGGAGAGGAAATCGCTTTACCGCCACCAGTAGCCTGCTGCGGGCGGGGAATAAAGTCGCCGTTGCGCGCGTGGAACTGCATAACGAAGAACAGCTTTATATTGCCAGCGCAACCGCCACTTATATGGTGGGGTAAGAGCCCAAAAAAAGGTAAACTGCTGTTACATTTCTGAAATGAGTTTTCCCGATGGATGCTAAACAAACGCGGCAGGGCGTGTTACTCGCTCTTGCTGCTTATTTTATTTGGGGTATCGCTCCTGCCTACTTCAAGCTGATTTACTATGTCCCGGCGGATGAGATCCTGACGCACCGCGTCATCTGGTCATTTTTCTTTATGGTGGTACTGATGAGCATCAGCCGCCAGTGGTCGGGCATCAAAACGCTGCTACAAACGCCAAAGAAGATCTTCCTGCTGGCGCTCTCTGCAGTGCTCATCGGTGGAAACTGGCTGCTGTTCATTTGGGCGGTCAATAATCATCATATGCTGGAAGCCAGCCTGGGCTATTTTATTAACCCGCTGGTGAATATTGTGCTGGGAATGCTTTTCCTCGGCGAGCGCTTTCGTCGCATGCAGTGGCTGGCGGTACTGTTAGCCGCCTGCGGCGTACTGGTACAGCTGTGGACCTTCGGATCGCTGCCAATCATCGCGTTGGGCCTGGCGTTTAGCTTTGCTTTCTATGGTCTGGTACGCAAGAAGATTGCCGTCGAAGCACAAACCGGCATGCTGATCGAAACCCTGTGGCTTTTACCTGTTGCGGCTATCTATCTGTTTGGCATCGCGGACAGCCCAACCAGCCATATGGGTCAAAACCCCATGTCACTCAATCTTCTGCTGATTGCTGCAGGTGTCGTGACCACCATTCCGCTGCTGTGCTTTACCGGCGCGGCGACCCGCCTGCGTCTGTCCACGCTGGGTTTCTTCCAGTATATCGGACCCACGCTAATGTTCCTGCTGGCCGTCACTTTCTACGGTGAAGTTCCGGGAGCGGATAAAATGGTCACGTTTGCGTTTATCTGGGTGGCGCTGGCAGTTTTCGTGATGGATGCGATTTATACGCAACGACGGGTACGTCGGAGCTGAAGAAGTGCCGGATAAGGCGTAACCGCCATCCGGCACAGCCATTACAGCCAGTTCTTGCGCTTAAAGTACAGATACGGTGCCAGACCCGCGAGCATCATAAAGACAATCGCCCCTGGGTAACCGAAGCTCCAGTGCAGTTCCGGCATGAACTCAAAGTTCATCCCGTAGCTGGAAGCCACCAGCGTCGGCGGCAGGAACACCACAGAGACCACCGAGAAGATCTTGATGATGCGGTTCTGCTCGATATTGATAAAGCCCATCGCCGCCTGCATCAGGAAGTTAACCTTCTGGAACAGTGATTCGTTGTGCGGCAGCAGGGATTCGATATCGCGCAGAATCTCACGCGCCTGTTCCAGCTGACTCCCCGGCAAACGCGCTTTACGCACCAGGAAGTTCAGTGCGCGCTGGGTATCCATCAGACACAGGCGGACCTTCCAGCCAATATCTTCCAGTTCCGCCAGCGTCGAAAGCGCTTCGTCATATTCATCACCCTGACGCCCTTCCATGATCACACGGCTGAGTTTTTCCAGGTCGCTGTAGATGTTTTCGATCTCATCCGCCAACTGTTCAATTTTAGTTTCAAACAGGTCGAGCAGCAGCTCGTAGGCATTGCCATCCACCATCGCCTGATTACGCGCACGCATGCGGTACAGGCGGAATGCCGGCAGCTCGCGCTCGCGCAGAGTAAACAGGCGACCTTCGCGAATGGTAAATGCGACGGTTGAGTTACCCGCGTGATCGTCGGCATCTTCATAGAAGAAGAAGGAGTGAATGTGCAAACCGTCTTCGTCTTCAAAAAAACGCGCAGATGCTTCGATGTCTTCCAGTTCAGGGCGCGTAGCCAGATTCTGGCCCAAGTCCTTTTGCACACGGTTTCGTTCTTCGTCATCCGGCTCGACTAAATCGACCCAAACCGAACTGGCCAGGTGCTCGATCTCGTCTGCCTCAAGGCGAGTTAAACGATTGTTTTCCAGTTGAAATGCGCTCAGCATGACCGGGACTCCCAATGCAAAAAATTATCGGACAGTTCGGAGGGCACACAGAAACAAATTGGGTTTCAGACCATTAAACAGCCTGACTCAGCGCGACGGGAAAAAACAGAAGGTCGCTGACAACCGCGAAGGCTATCAGCAAAAAGGGATAGCCTTAGGAGTTGATCCTGGATGACAGGATAATGAGCCAGTATCTACTGGGTGTGTCCAAGGCGAATGTCCTCTTAGCGTAATCGTGCGCGCATGTTACGCCAGCAAAATTTTGACGTCAACACGCAACAGATGGCGAAAAAGTAATAATTTCCCCTTATACAAAAAGGTTAGCAGAGGGGAATTATTTATCTATGATTTCAGAATATTAACCGACGGATAGCAGGATGGCGGCTTCGCCTTGTCCGGCCTGGAAATCAAAATGTTACCCGGTCTGTTGGCCGGATAAGACGCGCCAGCGTCGCCATCCGGCAAAGCCAAACCGATCAAACCGTTTCCAGTCTGGCGTAGGCTGCAACCAGCCATTTGATCCCTTGCCCCTGGAACGCGACCTGCAAACGACTGTGCTCGCCGCTTCCTTCCAGATTAACGATGGTGCCCTCACCAAACTTAGCGTGGCGCACGCGCTGGCCGAGCTTGTAGCCGGTATCATTTTCCGCCATTGGCGTGCCCATTCGCTGATGGCTCACCGGGCGGCTAACCGTGGCACGCAGGCGAACCTCTTCAACGCACGCTTCCGGCAGTTCGCCGATAAAGCGCGACGGACGGTGGTAAACCTCTTTGCCGTACAGACGACGCGTTTCGGCGTAGGTCAGCGTCAGCTTTTGCATCGCGCGAGTCACGCCTACGTAAGCCAGGCGGCGCTCTTCTTCGAGGCGCCCACCTTCGTCCAGCGACATCTGGCTGGGGAACATGCCTTCTTCCATACCCACGATAAATACCTGGGGGAACTCCAGACCTTTCGCCGAGTGCAGCGTCATCAGTTGTACCGCATCCTGCCAGGTATCCGCCTGCCCTTCGCCTGCTTCCAGCGCGGCGTGTGACAGGAACGCCTGTAGCGGCATTAAGTCTTCGTCTTCTTCGTTGTAGCTGAACTGGCGCGTTGCCGTCACCAGTTCGTCTAAGTTTTCGATACGCGTCTGACCCTTCTCGCCTTTTTCCTGCTCGTACATCATGCGCAGGCCGGAGTCTTTAATCACCCGGTCAGTCTGCACGTGCAGCGGCATATCGGCGGTCTCCTGCGCCAGCGCATCGATCAGCTCCATAAAACGCTGTAAGGCGCTGGCGGCACGACCCGCGAGGGCTTTTTCCTGCAACAGCTCACGACAGGCCTGCCACAACGTAAGCTGGCGGTCACGGGAGGTCTGACGCACGACATCTAATGTACGATCGCCAATCCCGCGGGTTGGCGTATTCACCACGCGTTCAAATGCGGCGTCGTCATTACGGTTAGCGATCAGGCGCAGGTAGGAGAGCGCATCTTTGATTTCCTGGCGTTCAAAGAAGCGCATCCCACCATAGATACGGTACGGCATGCTGGCTTGTAACAACGCCTCTTCCAGCACGCGCGACTGGGCGTTGCTGCGATACAGAATGGCGCACTGTTCCAGCGCACCGCCGTTGTCCTGCCAGGTTTTGATACGATTGACCACAAAACGCGCTTCATCGAGTTCGTTGAACGCGCAGTACAGTGAGATTGGTTCGCCGTCGATGCCATCGGTCCACAGCTTTTTACCCAAACGCCCGTTGTTGTTTTCAATCAGGGCGTTGGCCGCACTGAGGATGTTGTTGGTCGAGCGGTAGTTCTGCTCCAGGCGAATGGTTTCTGCGCCCGGGAAATCCGTGAGGAAGCGCTGGATGTTTTCCACCTGCGCCCCGCGCCAGCCGTAGATCGACTGGTCATCATCGCCAACGATCATCACTTTGCCGGTATCGCCCGCCAGCAGGCGGATCCAGGCGTACTGAATGTTGTTGGTATCCTGGAATTCGTCCACCAGGATATTGGTAAAGCGTTCGCGGTAGTGCTGCAGGATATGCGGCTTGTTGAGCCACAGTTCATGGGCGCGCAGCAACAGCTCGGCGAAATCCACCAGCCCCGCGCGGTCACACGCTTCCTGATAGGCCTGATACACCTTCTGCCAGGTTTGCTCAACCGGGTTGCCATAGCTCTGCAGATGGTGCGGGCGCAGCCCTTCGTCTTTCTGGCTATTGATAAACCACATCGCCTGACGCGGCGGCCACTGCTTCTCATCAAGATTCATCGCCTTGATCAAACGCTTGAGCAAACGCAGTTGGTCTTCGCTGTCGAGGATCTGGAAATCCTGCGGCAGGTTCGCATCCATATGGTGCGCGCGCAGCAGACGGTGAGCCAGACCGTGGAATGTACCCACCCACATACCGCCCTGGCTGGTTCCCATGATCTGGCCAATACGGTGGCGCATTTCCGCTGCCGCTTTGTTGGTAAAGGTCACCGCCATAATGGAGTATGGCGAGTTGTTCTCTACCGTCAGTAACCAGGCGATACGGTGCACCAGCACGCGAGTTTTACCACTCCCCGCGCCGGCCAAAACCAGCATGTTGCTGCGTGGCGCGGCCACCGCTTCACGCTGTTTATCATTAAGGCTGTCGAGCAGGTAAGAAACGTCCATTGGCACCGCCGCGTAAAAGTAGGTAAGGCGGATAAGCGTAGCGCCATCCGCCAAAAAGCTGGGTATATATACAGAGTTCTGCTGGTGATTATATCAGCGAGGTCAGAGATGCCAACTGTGAAATTTCGATATGCGGCAGCAAACGGCTGTCTGCGGTTTGCATCAGGTCGGCATTTTCCGGTTTGATCCAGCAGGCCTGCATACCGCAACGGATGGCCCCCGCCACGTCTGTCGTCAGGTCATCGCCCACATGCAGAATCTCAGCCACAGGCATTTTCAGTTTATCCGCCGCCAGCGCGTACATGTCGCTGAACGGTTTTGATCGCCCGTCGGGACCGGCGCGCAGCACAAACTCAAAGTAATCGCCCAGGCCGAACAGTTCTGGCTGTGCGTTACCGTTGGTGATCGCCACCAGCGGCCATTTGCGGGCCAGCGCCTTCAGCGTGTCATGCGTCGCCTGCGGGACGTCAATGCGGCTACGCCATTTGGCGAAATTCATCATCGCCGCATTTGCCCCCATTCTGGCTTCTGCTTCTGACAATCCCGCCTCCAGCATAGCGCGCTCTACGGCGCGGTGACGCCATTGGGTAACGTCGTGGTAGATTTCCGGCTCAGCGTCGCGAACGGCCTGACGTAAGCGCTGTAGGTCGCTATTTTGCAGCGAATTCAACGCCGGATGGTAATTCTGTACAAACGCGAGCGCTTCCTGCTCGGTGCGTGTGATAACGGGACGGTTATCGTAAAGGGTGTCATCAAGGTCAAAGGTGAGCGCAGAAATGCGCCCCAAAGGCCGGTAAAAACGCATTATTTCCCCCGTTTGGCGCGCGGATGCGCCGCATCGTACACTGAAGCCAGGTGTTGAAAATCAAGATGGGTATAGATTTGGGTAGTGGAGAGATTAGCATGCCCCAATAACTCCTGTACCCCGCGCAGATCGCCGCTCGACTCCAGCATATGCGTCGCAAAAGAGTGGCGCAATTTGTGGGGATGTACGTGGCTGTTCAGCCCCTGTTTGATCCCCCATTCCGCAAAGCGTTTTTGCACATTACGCGCAGAAATGCGTTTGCCCAGTTTTGACAGGAATAACGCATCGTCATCGCAGCCAAATAGCCCCCGCAGGTCCAGCCAGTGCTCAATCCACGCCACTGCATTGCGGCCAATTGGCAGGCGACGTTCTTTACTGCCCTTCCCCATCACCCATACTTCGCCGGTGTCGAGATCGAGATGTTTAATATCCAGCCCAACCAGTTCAGACAAACGCAGCCCTGCGCCGTACATCACTTCTAACATTGCCCGGTCGCGCACGGCGAGGGGATCGTTGAGGTCGATATCCAGCAGACGATTAACGTCGTCGACATCGATATTTTTAGGTAGATGACGCGGTGCTTTCGGCGCGGAAACACTTTTTGCGGGATTGGCTTTCAGCTCGCCCTGATTAACCAGCCAGTCAAAGAAACTGCGCAATGCGGAGAGACGCAGCGCCAGGCTCGCCGGCCCCAGCCCTTTACGACGGCTGCGCACGGCAAAACTGCGTACCATCGAAGCGTCACATTGTTGCCAGCTTTGCAGACCGGTCTCTCCGGCTAACGCAATGATGGCATCAAGCTGACGCTGATAATTCAGCAATGTGATCGGGCTAAGCTGGCGCTCAACGCCCAGATAGCGTAAAAAGCGCGCCACATCCTGAGAAAGGGGTGAATCGGTCATACGCGTTCAATCCAGCGCTCCAGCAGCTCCGGCAACATCAGCGAGATTTCCTGCAGTAATTGCGTACCTTGCCCCTGCTGGTAATGATTAACGTCGCGACTGCTGAACAGCATCACGCCCAGGGATCCATCTTGCCCCAACATCGACATCGCCACCGAGCCTATTGCTTTCGCTTCGGGCATCATGACCAGAAGTTCCGGGCCATTGAGCGGTCCAAGATAGTGCAGTGACTGGCCCAGACGCTGAATACGCAGCGGTTCAAAAGCCTGACGGCTTAATGCCAGATGAGTGAATTTTGATGGCGCACCAAGTCGCCAGCGATCCGGGAACAGACGAACCGTCGCCCCAGCCAGCCCTAACTCACGCGCCCAGCGATGAAATCGCATCAGCATGTCGTCAAGACTGCTGGCCGATACCAGCCGTGCTTGCAGATTTAACAGACGATAGAACAGGCTTTCATTGGCGTTGGCTTGTTCCATCAACAACGCCATATTCTCTTCCAGCACGTTAATATGATTACGTGCCCGCGCCATATGCCATTCCACTAAAGAGACCGTGCCCCGCACCGGGTGTGGAACACGCATCGCTTCAACTGCCTGGGCATTACGGATAAAAAACTCAGGATTACGTTGCAGGTAATCGACGACCGCCCGGTCGTCCAGCTCCATGAGCGTTTCCTGTAGTTCTTCCCCTGGTTGCTTCATAAGTGAATAAATCCGTCGTAGACATGTGCCGCCGGGCCAGTCATATACAGCGGATGACCCGGACCTTTCCAGGCGATATCAAGTCGACCGCCCGGTAATTCCACCCTCACTTCTTCTGCCAGCAGGCCCTGCTGGATACCAACCGCAACAGCGGCGCACGCACCGCTGCCGCAGGCCTGCGTTTCACCCGCGCCGCGCTCATAGACGCGCAGCCGGATATGCTCGCGCTTTACCACTTGCATAAATCCGATATTGGCGCGTTCAGGAAAGCGTTCGTGGCTTTCCAGAACCGGCCCCAACGTTTCTACCGTGGCCGTATCAACATCATCAACCTGAATTACGCAGTGCGGGTTCCCCATTGAAACCACGCCGCACAATACTGTCTGCTCAGCCACGCGCATAATATAGGTCTTCTCTGCTTTGTTGGCGCGAAACGGAACCTGCGCGGGTTCAAAATTGGGTTCACCCATATTCACCCGTACCAGCTCGTCGTCGGTTACGGTTAATACCATACGACCATTAGCGGTACTGACGCGAATATCACGCTTATTGGTCAGCCCTTTCAGGCGAACAAAGCGGGCAAAACAGCGGGCGCCATTGCCACACTGTGACACTTCACTACCGTCGGCATTAAAAATACGGTAGTGGAAATCCAGCTCCGGATCATACGGAGGTTCAACCACCAGCAGTTGATCAAATCCAACGCCGAGATGCCTGTCGGACAAGCGGCGGATCAGCTCTGGTGAGAAAAAGACATTCTGCGTTACCGCGTCGACGACCATAAAATCGTTGCCAAGGCCATGCATTTTAGAGAATTGCATCATTCACTCCGTTCACGCGGGTAC
Source organism: Citrobacter sp. RHBSTW-00599 (assembly GCF_013784065.1). NCBI lineage: Bacteria > Pseudomonadati > Pseudomonadota > Gammaproteobacteria > Enterobacterales > Enterobacteriaceae > Citrobacter > Citrobacter sp. RHBSTW-00599. The sequence continues at coordinate 5,013,618 of NZ_CP056717.1, forward strand.
AGAAATATACATCTATTCCTGACGTCAGTAATTCACCTGAGAAGGCCCGTCACTAATCCCACGATCGTTTTTCTCTGGCGTGGTGGATTGCGATTGCGGCTGAACGCTCTTGGTCGGAGGCGGCGCGGTTTTATCTGCTGGCGGGAAATAGAGCGGGCCTTTTAGCCCACAGCCCGTCAGGCTGAACAGAGTAAAAATGACAGCGAGTGGCTTTAACACGTTTTTCATTATCGATTGCCTGTAAAGTTCATGCTTTCTGTTTTCTATCATCGCAGGAGAAGGCGTAAAAGCAAGAGTTAGCCTGTAATCTGCAACGCGTTTTGTTTCAGGTTATACTGCCGTCATCACGAAAAACAGGATAAGAAAATGAACGACAGTGAATTTCATCGCCTTGCTGACACCCTGTGGATGACCATTGAAGAGCGTCTGGACGACTGGGACGGCGACAGCGATATCGATTGTGAGATCAACGGCGGCGTGCTGACCATCAGCTTCGAAAACGGCAGCAAAATTATTATTAACCGTCAGGAGCCGCTGCATCAGGTGTGGCTGGCAACCAAACAGGGCGGCTACCACTTTGACCTGAAAGGCGACGAGTGGATCTGCGATCGTAGCGGCGAAACGTTCTGGGATCTGCTAGAACAGGCGGCGACACAGCAGGCGGGTGAAGAGGTGAGCTTCCGTTAAGTTTTATTGCCGGATACGCTTCGCTTATCCGGCATCATGCTCACGAGAAATACTGCTGCAACAGCGGAGTGTCGTTTTCCTGACTGACGGGCGGCACGGCGCTAATCGGCTGGGTACGGAACGGGATCACCTGCGCGCGCCCGTCGGTTTTCACAATCTGATAGAACTGCGGCAGGTTAAAGTTGATGAAGCTGGAGCCGTAGGTAAAGCGATCGTGCGACGACGAGTAGAAACGGCTGACATCGCGTACCAACTCCTCTTTGCTACCTTCGCAGTGGTGATACACCTCAGCCCGATTACTCTCATCCAGAATGTAGATATTAAAGCCCTGCTCATCACCCGTTTCTTCGAAAAAGAACTGAATGATCCCTTCGCTGGCAAAACCGTCAACCACTGACGGGAGTTTCACATGATTGGTCTCAACCTGAACGGAAAGCCCGTGCAGTTTGTTATGTGAAATCGCGCCATAAAATTCAATCGCGTTTTCCAGCTTCTGTACCGAGACGTTCAGGCGCTCGAAGAACAGACCCCACGTCTGACCGGAAACGCGCAGCGCTTTGAAGCGTCCGGTTTCCTGACGGGTGCTGGAGAGGCGCAACTCGATGCACTCAGACACCAGTTGCTGCACGCGGGTGCGAATTAAACCGCGCAGATGCTGGCTATAGCAGAAAACCTCGACGCTATCCGGCGGCGCGGCATCCTGGTGCATTTTGCCCAGAATCGTTTTTAACGCTTCAATCATCGCCTGCTCACCGTTGAAGTGCAGCGTACGCACTTCATTCCACGAGTTGCGGTACAGCAGGTCGACGCTACCCACCAGGCAATTTTGTTCTTCGCCAAAGCTGAAGACGTCCAGCTTACGGAAATCAAAATGTACCACCTGATTGCGAAATGCTGCCGTCGGGTCATATTCAAGGTTAACGATAATCGCCAGGTGGCGAATCTCGCACGGGCTATAGAGCGCCTTCGGCGTTGGCGCTGGCAATCGCAGCGGGAAGTGGTGCGACACGTCGGCGACCATTTCTTGCAGCTTCGGCAAATCAACAATGCCGTTGCCCTTAATAAATAAATGCGTACGCGAGGTCAGCAGGCCGTTGAACCAGGCCCACGCCACCAGTTTATTGAGGTAGCGGTTATATTCCAGCGGCTGATGGCTGATGATCGAGTCCATGTTAGGCGCGCGGTTATAGAGATACCAACCCGAACGGTTGGCACGGCCCGGCGGCACATGGATAAAGGTCAGATTCGGTTCCGAGAGATCCGGAGATATCTGCGGGTTCACCAGCGTTACTTTACCTGGCAATGCTTCAAACGCGGCATACAGCTTACGGGTCAGCACGCCGATATCCTGCGGGCTGGCGCTCACGCTAAGGTTATTTCGGCGGGCAAAACGGATCAGGTTACGATAGCTCTGCATCATCGCATCGAGCAGTTCGTTATGCGCTTCGCGTACCTGGTCAATCTTCCAGTTAGCGCGGTTATCCAGCATGGTCAGACGGGCGTCATCCCAGCCCCACTCTTTCACTAACTGACTTAATACTTCACGACGCCAGCCCACGCAGGCGCGCTCGCGGCTCAGTTTCTCACACACTTTTAAGTAGAAACATCGACGCACTAAATCCAGACGAGTCGGGTCTTCGATCGCCGTGAGGTACTCGGTAACGCGCTCCAGCATCATGCAGTAAGGGTCGAGACCAAAAGAGACGATCTCACCATCGTGCAGGCGCTGTTTAATATCTTTCGCCAACAGGCGTGGATTGGGGTATTCCCAGGAATAAGCTTCCAGCAGCAGCGTTTTCAATACCGCTTTGTACGGGGAGTCGATACTCTTGTACAGCTGCCAGAGGCTGGCGCCAAAGTACTCTTCGGCGGAGAGCGAGCTGAGTCCGCCGAGATCCAGCCATTCGTTTGGCGTTAACACCCCCTGTGCGTAAAGCGTCATGACGTAATCGTCGTAATGCTCTTCTTCGTCGCCCGGCACCATATTCCACAGAATACGTTTACCCGCGAGACGCACAGCGGTGCGATAGAATTCATCAAGCAACAGGATATGCTGCGTCGAGCCACAGTCTTCACCACCCAAACTGCCGCTTTCATTGTGGCGGAAACGGTTTTCATCAATCAGGAAGAAGCTGACTTCCACGCCCAGCGAGGCGGCCCAGCTTTCCAGCAGGCTACATTTACGCTGCAGCAGCTGGCGCTCTTCGCTATCCAGCCAGGATTGATGGCAGACCCAAATATCAAGGTCAGAGGAACAGCTTTGCCCTACCGAAGAGGTGCTGCCCATTGAGTAAACGCCGGTGATAGGCAGTTCGCCCTTGGGAGGATCCTGCGGTGACATACCGCGGTACAGTTCCAGTTCGTTCAGGTAGTGGCGTTGGGTTTCATCAGGCGTGTAAAGGCATATGCCTTTGGGAACGTTACCATCAAGGTAACCCGGCATCAGCGGATGGTGGTAGTGCAATAATGTCGGCAGCAGACTGTATACCTGCTGGAAGGCAGGTCCCATGGCAGCAAGCGCGCGATCCACACGCAGTTGATTTATGGCATCCAGTCTCTGTTTCAGAGTCTCAATATAGAGGTACAAGACGTATCGCCTGATGTTGCTATCCGTCATGTTGTCGATTGCTGCGGCACAAGCGCTCACAATAATCGTCATCAATTCGGATAAACCGTATGTCAAAAATAACCGTTACCTGTTTTTTCGCCCATATTTTTTTATGCTGTACAGCCGAAAAAATGGTCTAAAACGTGATCAATTTAACACCTTGCTCATTGACCGTAAAGAAAGATGCGCTACATACAAGTGTAGCACCGTTCGTTACGTGTAAATTCCTTCATACGGTCGGGAGGTTTCTCGTCATTATTCACTGCCAGTGATGATGCAGCGCCTTTTCCTCTCACTCACGTTTGAGCGTAACGCTGACATCCCTTTGATAAGGATGTTAGGATGGTCAATGATTGATAATGACGGTAACAAGCATGTTAGACAATGTTTTGAGAATTGCCACACGCCAAAGCCCCCTTGCGCTCTGGCAGGCACATTATGTCAAAGACGCCTTAATGGCAAACCACCCCGGTCTGATCGTGGAACTGGTTCCGATGGTAACCCGTGGCGATGTGATCCTTGATACCCCGCTGGCGAAAGTCGGGGGGAAAGGGTTGTTTGTTAAAGAGCTAGAAGTCGCGCTGCTGGAAAAACGCGCCGATATCGCCGTGCATTCTATGAAGGATGTGCCGGTTGAGTTCCCTGACGGTCTTGGACTGGTCACCATTTGCGAGCGAGAGGATCCGCGTGATGCTTTCGTCTCAAATAAGTACAACACGCTGGATGAACTCCCGGCAGGCAGTATCGTCGGGACATCCAGTTTGCGTCGCCAGTGCCAGTTGGCAAAGCGTCGCCCGGATCTCGTCATCCGTTCGCTGCGCGGCAACGTAGGTACGCGTCTGAGCAAACTGGATAACGGCGATTATGACGCCATTATTCTGGCGGTCGCCGGATTAAAACGTTTAGGTCTTGAGTCGCGAGTCCGCACCGCTCTGCCGCCGGAAGTCTCCCTACCCGCTGTCGGGCAAGGCGCAGTTGGCATAGAATGTCGACTGGATGATATGCGCACTCAGGCGCTGTTAGCGCCGCTCAACCATGAAGAGACGGCGCTGCGCGTCAAAGCCGAACGCGCCATGAATACCCGCCTGGAAGGGGGATGTCAGGTCCCTATCGGCAGTTATGCAGAACTCATTAACGGTGAGATTTGGCTGCGGGCGCTGGTCGGCGCGCCTGACGGTTCGCAGATGGTATGCGGAGAACGTCGCGGCGCCGCGCAGGAAGCTGAACAGATGGGCATCTCTCTGGCTGAAGAGCTGCTGGAGAACGGTGCGCGCACCATTCTGGCTGAAGTTTACAACGGAGAAGCCCCCGCATGAGTATTCTGGTCACCCGCCCGTCTCCCGCAGGGGAAGAGTTAGTGAGCCGTCTGCGCACACTGGGGCAGGTGGCCTGGAGCTTTCCGCTCATCGAGTTTTCGCCCGGTCGGGAACTGGCAACGCTTGCTTCCCGACTGTCGGCGCTGACGGAAAACGATCTGGTCTTCGCCCTCTCGCAGCACGCCGTCACCTTTGCAGATGCCGAACTTCAGCAACAAGGGAAAAGCTGGCCCTCCCTTCCGCGTTATTTTGCCATTGGTCGCACAACGGCGCTGGCGCTGCATACCGTTAGCGGTTTCAATATTCACTACCCTCTGGATCGGGAAATTAGCGAAGTCTTGCTACAATTACCTGAATTACAAAATATTGCGGGAAAACGCGCGCTTATATTACGCGGCAATGGTGGCCGTGAGCTGATAGGTGAAACCCTGACAGCACGCGGAGCTGATGTCGATTTTTGTGAATGTTATCAACGCAGTGCAAAATATTACGATGGTGCAGAAGAAGCGATGCGCTGGCAATCTCGTGGTGTGACCACGGTGGTTGTCACCAGCGGAGAGATGCTACAACAGCTCTGGTCGCTCATTCCGCAGTGGTATCGTGAGCACTGGTTACTACGCTGTCGGCTGCTGGTCGTCAGTGAGCGTCTGGCGCACCTCGCCCGGGAACTGGGCTGGCAAGATATTAAGGTCGCTGATAACGCCGACAACGATGCGCTACTACGCGCATTACAATAACTCTCATAATGGGATGCCATAATGACGGAACAAGAAAAATCCTCCGCCGTGGTTGAAGAGACCAGGGAGGCCGTGGAAACCACGTCACAGCCAGTCAATACTGAAAAAAAGAGTAAGAACAGCACGGCGCTGATTCTGAGCGCAGTGGCGATTGCTATTGCGCTGGCTGCAGGCGTTGGGCTGTACGGTTGGGGGAAACAGCAGGCAACAACGCAGACAGCAACCAGCGATGCGCTGGCGAACCAGCTTACGGCGTTGCAAAAAGCGCAAGAAAGCCAAAAAGCTGAGCTGGAAGGCATTATTAAGCAGCAGGCAACGCAGTTGGATGAAGCCGCTCGCCAGCAGGCCGCGCTGGTCAAACAGCTTGACGAAGTCCAGCAAAAAGTCGCCACTATCTCCGGCAGCGATGCCGGGACATGGCTGCTGGCGCAGGCTGATTTTCTGGTGAAACTGGCCGGTCGCAAATTATGGAGCGATCAGGACGTTACTACCGCCGCGGCGCTGCTGAAAAGCGCTGACGCCAGTCTGGCGGATATGAATGACCCAAGCCTGATTACCGCCCGTCGCGCGATTACCGACGATATCGCGAGCCTCTCTGCGGTGACTCAGGTCGACTATGACGGCATTATCCTGAAAGTGAATCAGCTCTCTAACCAGATTGATAACCTGCGTCTGGCCGACAACGACACCGACGATTCGCCGATGGATTCCGACAGCAGCGAGCTTTCCAGCTCGATCAGCGAATGGCGCATCAATCTGCAAAAAAGCTGGCAGAACTTTATGGACAGCTTTATCACCGTTCGCCGTCGTGATGAAACCGCCGTCCCGCTGCTGGCACCGAACCAGGACGTTTACTTACGTGAAAATATCCGTTCTCGCCTGTTAGTGGCCGCCCAGGCCGTGCCGCGTCATCAGGAGGAAACATATCGCCAGGCGCTGGAAAACGTCTCCACCTGGGTGCGCGCCTACTACGACACCGACGATGCAGCCACCAAAGCTTTCCTTGAAGAGGTAGACCAACTGAGCCAACAAAGCATCAGCATGGACGTACCGGAAACGCTGCAGAGCCAGGCGCTTCTCGACAAGCTCATGCAGACCCGCGTACGTAATTTACTGGCACAGCCTGCCACAGCGCCGGTTGCAGCAGCTCCTGCGCCTTCAGCTGAAACTCCGGCAACTGCGCCGCAAGGAGAATAATGATGCTAAAAGTATTATTGCTCTTTGTGCTATTGATCGCCGGGATCGTTGTCGGTCCAATGATTGCCGGTCATCAGGGCTACGTACTGATCCAGACGGATAATTACAATATCGAAACCAGCGTGACGGGTCTGGTGATCATTCTGATCGTCGCAATGGTCGTCTTGTTTGCGATTGAATGGCTGCTGCGCCGAATTTTCCGCACTGGCGCGCATACCCGCGGATGGTTTGTCGGTCGGAAGCGTCGTCGCGCCCGTAAGCAGACGGAGCAGGCGCTGCTCAAGCTGGCAGAAGGCGATTATCAGCAGGTTGAAAAGCTGATGTCGAAAAACGCCGATCATGCAGAACAGCCGGTAGTGAATTACCTGCTGGCGGCAGAAGCGGCTCAACAGCGCGGTGACGAAGCACGTGCCAACCAACACCTTGAGCGTGCTGCCGAACTGGCCGGAAATGATACGATCCCGGTAGAAATCACTCGCGTTCGCCTGCAGCTGGCGCGTAATGAAAATCACGCCGCGCGCCACAGCGTAGATAAACTGCTGGAAGTGACGCCACGTCATCCGGAAGTGCTGCGTCTGGCTGAACAGGCCTACATTCGTACCGGTGCATGGAGTTCGTTACTGGATATCATTCCATCCATGGCAAAAGCGCACGTGGGTGATGACGAGCACCGCGCGATGCTGGAACAACAGGCATGGGTTGGTCTGATGGATCAGGTTCGCGCCGATCAGGGCAGCGAGGGGCTACGTGCATGGTGGAAAAACCAGAACCGTAAAACCCGTCACCAGGTTGCCCTGCAGGTAGCAATGGCTGAACATCTGATTGAGTGTGACGATCATGATACGGCACAGCAGGTCATCATTGATGGTCTTAAACGCCAGTATGACGACCGCCTGGTGCTGCCGATCCCGCGTCTGAAAACCAACAACCCGGAACAGATAGAAAAAGTGTTGCGCCAGCAGATTAAAGCCGTCGGCGATCGCCCATTACTGTGGAGCACGCTGGGCCAGTCGCTAATGAAGCACGGCGAATGGCAGGAAGCCACGTTCGCCTTCCGTGCCGCTCTCAAACAGCGTCCAGATGCCTATGACTACGCCTGGCTTGCTGACGCGCTGGACAGACTGCATCAGCCAGAAGAAGCCGCCACCATGCGTCGTGATGGCCTGATGTTGACGCTGCAGAACAACAATCCCCCGCAGTAATTCCCTCTTGCCCGGTGACGCTTCGCTTACCGGGCCTACCGTTATTTCATATACACCAAATCATTCGAGATGCTTCGAGGCGACTTGAAGGATGAGGTGTATATGCATAAAAAAACGCCCGCTCTTTTGGAGCAGGCGCTAAACAGGTCTGTATGACAACATAAATGGGTGCTTCACTCAACGTTATGTCCATGGTGTTTGATGAGGCCAGAGCGACATCTGTCTGTGGACGATAAGCACCGTAAACGGCTCTGCATCATTCCTGAGTTTATGAGGCCAGATGGCGAACATAAGAGATGGAATGAGCATCTACCCGTATATTATTGCACAAGGCATGCCACGATTGCACTGCAAAAACAATGGAACCGGACTTTTTAAGACATCAGGAAATTCGGGGAAATAAAGGCTGAGAAGGGAAAATCAGAAAACAAAAAACCCCGCCGAAGCGGGGTTCAAAATTGGTCGGCGAGAGAGGATTCGAACCTCCGACCCACTGGTCCCAAACCAGTTGCGCTACCAAGCTGCGCTACTCGCCGTTTTACTGCTTTTTGAATTTTTAGTTCAATTCTTTAAGTCGTGGTGCGAGGGGGGGGACTCGAACCCCCACATCCTAAGGACACTAACACCTGAAGCTAGCGCGTCTACCAATTCCGCCACCTTCGCATTTCACAACTTTAAATTAATGGGGTGGCTAATGGGATTCGAACCCACGACAACTGGAATCACAATCCAGGGCTCTACCAACTGAGCTATAGCCACCACTGCAAATCTTTTACGCGGTATTAAAACCACCGCAGCTCCGGCACCATTACTAAATGGTGCGCCCGACAGGATTCGAACCTGAGACCTCTGCCTCCGGAGGGCAGCGCTCTATCCAGCTGAGCTACGGGCGCTTAGCGCCGTTGCGGGGCTGGATATTACGGAGGTCTCGGTCTGCTGTCTAGTGCTTTTTTAAAATAAATTATCGTTTGGTCATGGTTTGTGCGTTTTGTCGCTTATTCCTGCAATTTTTGGGCTGTGCCATGACGATTCAGGCCAAAAACCTTATAAATGAGCGTCACGGCCAGTAAGAAGATAATGCCAACAAACAGCGACATTCGGGTATCTTCATTAAAGTACATGCCGATTAATACGCAAATCAGGAACGCCATCGTCAAATAGTTCGCCCACGGGAAAAGAATCGAGCGGAAAGGATGACTGGCGATCGCCGCTTTATGCGCCTGACGGAAACGTATCTGGCTTATCAGGATCACAAACCACGGCACCATCCCCGGCAGCACGCTGGCGCTATAGACATAAACGAACACACGCTGCGGGTTGGGAATGATGTAGTTCAGGCACGAACCAACCAGCAGGATCGCGATAGAAATAGCCACGCCGGCAACCGGCACGCCCTGGCGCGAAACTTTTCCAACGGCGGCAGGTAACTGGCGATTCTTTGCCAGCGCGTAAAGCATACGCCCACAGCTGTACATCCCACTGTTACAGCCCGACAGCGCCGCCGTCAGGACCACAAAGTTAATAATCCCTGCCGCGGCGGTAATACCAATCTTGGCAAAGGTCAAAACAAACGGGCTACCGTTACTGCCAATCTCATTCCACGGGAAAATAGTGACGATAACAAAAATCGCACCGACGTAGAAAATCAGAATACGCCACAGCACTTTCCCTACTGCACTACGCAGCGTGACCTGCGGATTCTTCGCTTCACCCGCAGTAATGCCGATCAGCTCCACACCCTGGTAAGAAGCCACGACAATACACAATGCCGTCAGGAAGCCCTTCCAACCACCAGCAAAGAAGCCGCCATGCTCAGTCAGGTTGCCAAAGCCGATCGCCTGACCGCCATTGCCAAAACCGAAGAAAATCACCCCTAATCCAATGACGATCATCACAATGATGGTGGTCACTTTAATCATGGCAAACCAGAACTCAATTTCACCATACAGACGAACCGCGGCGAGATTTGCCAACGCAACCAGTCCGACAGCAATCAGTGCGGGTATCCATTGTGCCATTTCCGGGAACCAGAACTGGACGTACACCCCGATGGCGGTAATCTCCGATATCCCCACCGCCATCCACATAAACCAGTATGACCAGGCAGTGAGATAACCAAAGAAGGGGCTCATATAACGATGGGCGTAAACAGCAAATGAACCGGCAACCGGCTCGAGGAATAACATCTCCCCCATAGAACGCATAATGAAAAAGACGAACAGCCCGGCGACGATGTATGCCAGCAGAACCGAAGGTCCCGCCCATTTCAGGGTACTGGCGGCCCCCATAAATAGCCCGACGCCAATAGTCCCCCCAAGGGCAATTAATTCGATGTGACGAGCCTCCAGCCCACGCTGTAGCTCAGGTTTGTTCTCGGCCATAAATCCTCTTGTTGTGTTTGCATACTGTCCGGTATTACCGGTTCTCGTTATGGGTACATCTTGTTATGCCATAACAGGCCATACGGCACCGACCGCTTAACGGTTGGCGTCAAAAACACCACGGCACTGCAATGATTGTTGCGAATGGTTTCCTAAAATCGCTTAAATGGCAATTAAAGCATTCAAAAAATAAATAGATTGTGCGAGAAAGCAGCGATTATGTTGTGAATAAGTAGCGTAATTAGCAGATCACGCTACTTATCAAAGGAGGGAGGGCGTCAGAGGTTGCCGGTATAGTGCCAGCGGAGATAGCGTAATAAGCGAAGTTGACGAGTGATACGGCTTGGCTGCGACAATAAGCGATACAGCCACTCCAGCCCCAGACTCTGCCAGATTCGCGGCGCACGCTTAACGTGACCGGTAAAGACGTCGTAGGTACCACCGACGCCCATATACAGCGCTTCAGGGTGAATCTTCCGGCAGTCACGCATAAAGATCTCTTGTTTCGGCGAGCCCATCGCCACCGTCACAATCTGCGCACCGCTAGCGTGGATACGTTCAAACAATGCCTGACGCTGGTCCGGGGTAAAATAACCGTCCTGACTGCCTACAATGTTCACGCGCCACTGGGCACGCAGTTTGGTTTCCGTTTGCGCCAGAACTTCAGGCTTGCCACCAATCAGGAAAACAGGCGTTCCTTCCTGCCCGGCTCGCGCCATAAGCGCTTCCCAAAGATCAGCCCCTGCCACGCGTGAAACCTGCGCCTGCGGAAATTTTTTGCGCACTGAGCGCACCACGCTAATCCCATCCGCATATTTGAACTCAGCGGCGTTGATCAGATCCCGCACTTCAGGGTTATCTTCTGCCGTCAGCATCTTCTCAGCGTTGATTGCCACCAGCGTTCCTGACCTGAGATGTCCCTCGGCAAACAGGTAATTTAGCGCATGCTGCATATCGCGCCAGCCAATCAATTGTAGCCCGCGCAGCGAGTAGAGTGGCGCAGTTGTGTTATCTGTCATTACGATCCTTCAATCTGTGTCCGGGGCAGCGATTTGATTCGTTTATGGATGAGTCCCGCACTATCGAATAGCCAAAACAGCAGTTTTGCCACCAGCAGACACACGCCGAAAATCACGAGGAAAAAGACCACTCGCGAGACAAACGAATCCAGCCCTTCACGTGCCAACACGATCATATTGAAAATAGCGCCAAAACAGAAACTGTGCAGAATCGCCGCCTTGTAGCGATTGGTTTCGCAGTTGCCTAACTCATACAGCCAGTCAAACCACTTGATGATGAGTCCAACGACAATCGCGCCTAACGGGATAAACAGCGCCCCGCCCATCACCACCAGTGAACCAATTAACGTCGGCGAAATCGCCAGACCTGAGTGGTTGTTCAACACTTCCCAGGTAAAGTAGTTCGCTGAGTTGAGGACAATACTCGGCCGCCCAGGCCACAGCCAGGAAGGGATAAAGACGTAGAAGTCACGGACAATCGGCGCCAGCCCCTGAAACTCAATATTGTGGTAATTTTGCAGCAACAGCGCCAGATTCTCCCACGGCGAGAAGGTGTCGCGCGTGAGGTACAGGAAGGTATAGAACGCCTCGTCGCCGCTAACGTTCATCCCATAGCGCTTCAGCGCCAGCCAGAACATCCCGACGATACCCAGCACGCCCGCGGCGGCTAGCATCCACAGCGAAATCCAGCCGCGAATGATGCCGATAAACAAGAAGATGGCAAACGCAATGATGATATTGGCGCGCGTCCCGCCAACAATCATATAGGTCAGCAAACCAAACGCGACGGTACTCACCAGGAAGAATAACCACGCTTTGCTGTCCTGACGCAGGAAATAGACCACCAGCATTGCCGGAATGAAGAAGTAGAAGAAACGCTTCAGAGCGACGCCAGAGACTTCACTGGAAAAAATTTGGCTGTAGGATTGCAGTCTGAACAGCAGGAATCCGTTGTGCATAAAGAAGACGCCCACGCTCACCAATGCAATCGCCATCAGGATAACCCAGGTCAAATGCGCTTCAACGCGATTGATGGTAAATAGCGGCCTGCGTGGCTTATCCTCGACTCGCTTGCGAAGGCGTGTTTTATACGTCACGTAGTAGACGGCATAGAAACAGGCGGCTGACAGCAAGGCCTGCAGCAGGATCTCCGGCGGAGCAACTGCCACATCAAAACGGAACACCAGTATGCTGGTCAACGGGAACCCGAAGAAGAACGTCAGCAAAAACAGCAGTGAGAAGAAAACATTGAAGTTAAAACGCACGCGGCGGAATTCAAACCAGGTCAGCGTGGCGATAAACAAGGTGGAGAGCAGCCATACCACCAGCAGACCGCTAAATTGCATCAGGCTCATACGGTTTCTCCTGAAGCAATACGCAACGCGTTGTGCCACGGCTGCAGATAATTCGGGCTAAAGAAGGTGATTGAATTTTTATCTACCGATGCCAACTGGCGCTGCGCTTCGCGTACGACGCCTTCACTGAGCTCATCAGTGGTAAATAACACCGGGAGATTCTGTTCCACCATATCCTGCCAGAAGGGATTTTCACGGTTGAGCACGCACGGGATACCGGCCTGAATCAGCAAACACAGGGTACCGATCCCCTGCTGACGGGCAAAAATAAAGTAACCCAAATCACACTGACGTAATAATGTCAGATAGGCATCAAATTCCAGCTTTTCACTTAAAATTTGCAGATTCTCAGCGCTAAACAATGCCAGGCCGGCCTGACGAACCTCGTCGATATAAGCCGCATTATTGGCGGGGTACCCCATCGGCACAATCACATTCACCGTGTCGCCGAACTGCTGATGGACGGCGCGTAGCGCGGCAATATGCTCATTGCTGCGATCGCCAGAGTTGCCAACCAGCACCGTCATCTTGCCGCTGCGCTGACACGCGTTGCTCATATTATTGAGCGAGGGATCCATCCGCGTTGGGAAATAGAGCAACTCGCCACGCACGCGCGGATGCTGTTCGGCGAAATAGCTCAAATCACCCCGCGTGGCAAATACGCAGCCCACACGATTCTGCGCCATACGGCGAATGGGGTAAAACAGGCGAAATTTCAGTCCACTGGAGACTTCATATAAATCCGCGCCCCAGATATGCCAGTAAAACTGCTCCGGTTTAATTCCCCCGCTCAGCAGCGCTAACCACAGGCTGGTGTTGAACTGACCGTGGAAGAAAAAACGCTGTTGGCGATCCGCTTTTGCTTTCGCGATAACCGCTTCAGCCAGCGCCTTTTTCCCACCATAGAAGCTTAGCGATAACGCCGGGCAGTTCTCTCTGAATCCGGCATCCTGACCTGCAACCATAAACGTGCGCGCGTGCTCGCTCATCGCGGCCAGCGAGTCGTTGAAAAACCGCAGCACGGTTTGGTTATGGTGAGGGATATCCGATCCCAGAACGTGAATCAGTACAGTCATACCCGCCTACGCCAGAGTAAAAACACGCCACAACAAAGAGAGAAATAGACAATGTACGTTGCCATGTAAGCCTGTGCCGCGCCCAGCGCACCATGTGCAGGGATCAGCCAATGTGCAAACGCCGTCAATAACATGAACTGGCTAATTTCTGCCAAGATATAAAACCGCAGCGACGCTTTCGCGATCACCAGATAACCGAAAACATAGGCGCCGACTTTCAGCACATCACCGACCAGTTGCCAGGCGAACAGGTCGCGCATGGCGGTGAATTTAGCGGAGAAAAGCAGCCAGATAGCAAAATCGCGCAGTAGCCAGACGGTAAAGCTTGCGGCAGCAACCGCCGGCAGCACGAATTTCAACGACTTGATCACTTCGCGTGTAATGTCGCGCTTTTCAGTCAAACGCGACAACGTCGGCAGCAAGTAAACGCTGAATGAGGCGGTGATAAATTGCAGATAAGCATCGGAGATACTGCTCACCCCCTGCCAGATCCCCACATCATCCCAGCTGTACTGCGCCGCCAACAGGTTTCGCATCATCACGTATGCCACTGGCAGCGTTACGGAGGTAATCAGCGCCATCAGCGTAAACTTGCTTAACTGCCCTGCCAGACCGTTATCCCACGAGGGTTTCAGGTAATGCAGGGGGATAGTCCCACGCTTAATCAGCATTATCGCGGCAGGGATAACGACCAGCGCAGGTACCAGCGCCAGGCCCAGCAAGGCGCCTTCATACCCTCCCAGGCGATAACAGCCATAATAAGCCGCTACACCCACCAGGCTCCCCACAATCAACGACAGCGCGTTACCCGCCGCATCGCGGAAGCCCTTCATCAGCGCCAGCAGCAGGTTCGCCCAGGCAATGCCCATCTGCACCAGCGCAACCAGTCGAACCAGCCCCTGATAATGAGTATGACCAAATAATCCCTGACTGATAGGTGCGGCCGCCAGCAAAAAAATCACCGCCATCAGCGTAGAGAATCCCAGCACCATCGCGGAAGATGTTCCGACCACCTTACGGAGCCGGGCCGGATCGTCATGATGCTGCGCAACGTATTTCGTGACGCCATTGAAAATGCCGGCCCCCGCCAACACGCCAAGCACGGTGACCATCTGGCGGAAGTTACCCGCCTGCCCCACGCCTGCCGGGCCAAACGACACCGCCAGCAACTTCACAACCAGCAAACCTGCGCCAATTTTTACCAGCGTACTGGCCGCCGTCCATAAGGACGCTTTTGCAAGCGACATATCAGGCGAAGTAGTTGAGTAAGGTCGTAATGACTGTTCGCTGGTTCACCGGCGACAGATTGTAGAACAGCGGTAAACGCAGCAGGCGTTCGCTCTCTTTGGTGGTGTAACGATCAACACCGGCAAACACGCCGAATTTATCGCCAGCCGGGCAATCATGCAGCGGGATATAGTGGAACACCGCCATAATTTCAGCTTCTTTCAGGAAGTTAATCAACGCCGTGCGATCGTCGATATCGCGCAGTTTGATGTAAAACATATGGGCATTCTGTACGCAACCCTCCGGTATCGAAGGCAGCTCAATACGCCCGGCACGCGCCAGCGGTTCCAGGGCATCGTAATACTTTTGCCACAGCGCCAGACGCTGCTGGTTAATACGATCAGCCGCTTCCAACTGCGCCCACAGATAAGCCGCCTGCAGATCGGACATCAAATAGCTGGAACCGATATCACGCCAGGTATACTTGTCTACCTGGCCGCGGAAAAACTGACTACGGTTAGTCCCTTTTTCACGGATGATTTCTGCACGCTCGACTAATTTTTTATCATTAATCAGCGTCGCTCCACCTTCCCCGCCTGCGGTATAGTTTTTGGTCTCATGGAAGCTAAAGCAGCCGATGTGACCAATCGTACCAAGCGCACGCCCCTTGTAGGTCGACATGACGCCCTGGGCGGCATCTTCCACCACATACAGGTTATGTTTAGTGGCCAGCCCCATGATGGTATCCATTTCGCAGGCCACGCCCGCGTAATGTACCGGCACAATAGCGCGGGTTTTATCGGTGATCGCCGCTTCAATCAGCGTTTCGTCAATGTTCATGGTATCCGGGCGGATATCAACAAAGACAATTTTCGCGCCGCGCAACACGAAGGCATTGGCCGTCGAGACAAACGTGTAGCTCGGCATAATGACTTCATCGCCAGGCTGGATGTCCAGCAACAATGCCGCCATCTCAAGCGATGCGGTGCAGGAGGGCGTCAGCAGCACTTTCTCACTGCCAAAATGCTGCTCCAGCCACTGCTGACAGCGACGGGTAAAGCCACCGTCACCACACAGTTTGCCGCTATTCATCGCAGACTGCATGTAATCGAGTTCAGTTCCCACCACCGGCGGTGCATTAAATGGAATCATCGTGTCACCTGTATAACCAATACGCGGTGCTTTCCACATTCGCACCACTGTGTATATAACGTTTAAGCGCGGCGGTGTTGCCCATTTGGGTCGCCACGCGCAATGTTGTTTTACCGCGGGCCTGTGCCCAACAAAGCGCGGCCTGCATCAGTTCTGCACCCGCACCACGCCCGGCCAGCAGGCCAATTCGCGCCTCGGTCGCATTAAGTTCACGCAGCGAGACATAGCCACGAATCTCACCAGTCGGTTTACGAAAAATGAGGCACTGATGATCAAACGTCCCCAGCACCGCGTTTTCAATCCACTGTGCGTAGAAACGCGCGCTGGCATCTTCGGCATACCACGGGGCGCGAAAACGACTTTGCGCAAATGCCTGTCCTGCCAGATGGCGTAATACCGGGATATCCGTAGGTTGCGCGACCTGCGCACCGGGGTCGCCGCTGGCACACGTCACCGGCAGTACAAAATCGACTTCACCTTCTACCAGTGAGAAACCCAAATGCTGCAGAGCATCTAATTCATGGCTATTTGCGGCAAGTATTTTTGCTTGTACACGCGACCAGGGCAGCAACGCATCCGCAGTTAGAACTGGCGCGCGTTGGTCAAAACGGACAATGGCGCTATTCACGCCAAAGAACGTATTTTCCCAGCTAAGCGGCTCAATACTGGCGCGGACGAGCACGGAGCAGCTCCAGCAGGTATTGACCATAACCCGTTTTGGCCAGTGAACTGGCGGCACGCTTCACGCCTTCGTCATCCAGCCAGCCGTTACGCCAGGCGATTTCTTCCAGACAGGCTATTTTAAAGCCTTGGCGTTTCTCCACCGTCTGCACAAAAGTGCTCGCTTCGATCAAACTGTCATGCGTACCGGTATCCAGCCAGGCAAAGCCACGCCCAAGCAATTCAACCGTCAGATGTCCGTCATCAAGATACATCTGGTTGATAGACGTAATCTCCAGCTCCCCACGCTCAGAAGGTTTCACGCGTTTCGCGTATTCCACCACTTTGCTGTCATAAAAATAGAGCCCTGTCACCGCCCAATTAGATTTCGGCGCTTTCGGCTTCTCTTCCAGAGAGACTGCGCGAAAATTGTCATCAAACTCAACAACACCAAAACGTTCAGGGTCCATGACCTGATAGCCAAACACCGTCGCGCCTTGCGTTCTGGCGGCCACATGACGCAGTTTTGGACTGAATCCTTGACCAAAGAAGATGTTGTCCCCTAACACCAGGCACGATGGTTCACCGTTAAGAAACGTTTCACCGATAATAAAAGCCTGCGCTAATCCATCCGGGCTCGGTTGCTCAGCATAGTGCAGTTCAATGCCGAACTCAGATCCATCGCCCAGCAAACGCTGGAAATAGCCTTTATCTTCCGGAGTGGTGATAATCAGGATTTCGCGAATTCCCGCCAGCATCAGTACCGATAGCGGGTAGTAAATCATCGGCTTATCGTAAATGGGCAATAGTTGCTTCGATACGCCCCGCGTAATGGGATACAGGCGAGTACCTGAGCCACCCGCCAGAATGATACCTTTCATGCGTTGTCTCCTCCGCAAAACCAGGCTGTTAGCCCTTCAGACCTAAACGTTCGCCCTGGTAACTGCCGTCCTGCACGGGTTTCCACCATGCCTGATTATCCAGATACCACTGCACGGTTTTGCGCATTCCACTTTCAAACGTTTCCTGCGGCATCCACCCGAGTTCACGCGCAATTTTTGAAGCGTCAATGGCGTAACGCAAATCATGGCCTGGGCGATCGTCCACAAAAGCGATCAAGTCGCGGTACTGCGCGATGCCCTGCGGTTTATGCGGAGCCAGCTCTTCCAACAGGCTGCAAACCGTTTCGACAACATCCAGGTTTTTACGCTCGTTATGGCCACCAATATTATAGGTTTCCCCAACCGTGCCCGTCGTCGCCACGCAATAGAGCGCCCTGGCGTGATCTTCTACATACAACCAGTCACGGATCTGTTGACCATTGCCATATACCGGCAACGGTTTGCCCGCCAGTGCGTTGAGGATCATCAGCGGAATCAGTTTTTCCGGGAAATGGTACGGACCATAGTTATTGGAACAGTTGGTAATCAGTGTTGGCAGACCGTAGGTACGCAGCCAGGCGCGAACCAGATGATCGCTGCTGGCTTTCGACGCGGAATAAGGGCTGCTCGGCGCATACGGCGTGGTTTCGGTGAAGAAATCATCTGTGGAATGGAGATCGCCATACACCTCGTCAGTCGAGATATGGTGGAAACGAAACGCCAATTTTTCCTCACTGGCTAATGTACTCCAGTAAGCGCGCGCTGCTTCCAACAGCGTGTAGGTTCCCACAATGTTGGTTTCGATAAAGGCGGCCGGACCATCAATTGAACGATCGACATGGCTTTCTGCAGCCAGATGCATCACGCAGTCCGGCTGATATTGTTGAAACACCCTGTCGAGCGATGCCCGATCGCAAATATCCACTTTCTCAAAGGCAAAACGGGAATTCTGCGCAACCGGCTCCAGCGACATCAGGTTTCCGGCGTAGGTCAGCTTATCGACCACAACCACCGCATCCTCGGTATCATGAATGATATGTCGCACAACCGCCGAGCCGATAAATCCCGCTCCACCGGTAACCAGAATTCGTTTCATTAGCGCCAGACCCCTTTGGTATCAACGATGTACTGCTGTTGAACCGCATCGCCTTTGATGCCTTTAAATTCATTATGGTCAACCAACATGACCAACACATCAGCACGTGCCAGAGCATCGTCCAGCGTCGCCAGTTGGCAAATACCATCCAGTTTTTTCGGCAGTTGATGGATGTTCGGTTCCACCACCAGCATTTCGCCTTTGTGCCATTGCGCAATATTCTGCGCAATTCCCATCGCCGGGCTTTCACGCAAATCGTCAATATTGGGTTTGAATGCCAGACCAAAACAGGCAATTTTCACTTCGCTAGCCCGTTTGTTGGTATCCGCCAGACAGTCGGCTACGGCAGCCTTTACCCGATCGACCACCCAATGCGGTTTACCATCGTTTACCTCACGCGCGGTGCGGATCAATTTCGCCTGCTGCGGGTTCTGCGCCACGATAAACCACGGATCGACCGCGATACAGTGTCCACCTACGCCAGGGCCGGGCTGCAAAATATTCACGCGTGGATGGCGGTTTGCCAGCCGAATCAGTTCCCAGACGTTGATCCCCTGATCGGCGCAAATCAGCGACAGTTCGTTGGCGAAGGCGATATTGACATCGCGAAAGCTATTTTCCGTCAGCTTACACATTTCTGCGGTGCGGGCGTTGGTTACCACACATTCGCCTTCGAGAAAGATGTTGTACAGCTCGCTGGCGCGCGCGGAACAGACGGAGGTCATTCCTCCAATCACCCGATCGTTTTTAATCAGTTCGACCATTACCTGACCCGGCAGTACGCGCTCTGGGCAATAAGCAATGTTAACGTCCGCCTGTTCACCGACCTGCTGCGGGAAAGTCAGGTCAGCCCGCATTTCTGCAAGCCATGCGGCCATCTGTTCAGTTGCCCCGACAGGTGAAGTGGATTCCAGAATCACCAATGCGCCTTTTTTCAAAACTGGCGCAATAGATTTCGCCGCGGCTTCTACGTAGACCATATCGGGTTCATGATCTCCCTTAAAGGGGGTAGGCACCGCAATCAGATACGCATCAGCATCTACGGGTGTCGCGCTCGCACGTAAAAAACCATTTTCGACCGCCGTTTTCACCACCGCACCCAGATCGGGCTCAACGATGTGAATTTCGCCGCGATTAATGGTATCCACCGCATGTTGATTTATATCTACGCCAATTACGTGTTTTTGACGGGAAGCAAAGGCAGCCGCCGTTGGCAGTCCGATATAACCCAACCCAATGACAGAAATGGTCGTAAAACTCATAGCGATATCCGATTATTTTTTAATGCATCTAAAATGCGGTCACATGCCAGCCCGTCTCCATACGGATTATGGGCGCGGCTCATGATCTGATATTCATTGTCGTCATGCAGCAAACGCGTGACTTCTTCAACAATCCGCTGTGGGTCTGTACCTACCAGGCGTACAGTCCCTGCGGTAATAGCTTCCGGGCGCTCCGTTGTTTCACGCATCACCAGCACAGGTTTCCCCAGAGACGGCGCTTCTTCCTGAATCCCGCCGGAATCAGTAAGGATCAGCCAGGCGTGATTCATCAGCCATACGAATGGCAGGTAGTCCTGCGGTTCAATCAACACCACGTTTTCAACGTGACCCAGGATGCGATTGACCGGCTCACTGACGTTAGGGTTCAGGTGTACCGGATAGACAATCTGCACATTTTGGTTAGACGCGGCTATTTCCGCCAGGGCGTGACAGATTTGCTCAAAACCGCGACCGAAGCTTTCCCGACGATGACCGGTCACAAGTATCATCTTTTTATCAGAGCTCAGGAAAGGATAATGTTCTGCCAGTTCAGCACGCAATGCATCGCTCGCCAGTACGCGATCCCGAACCCAGATCAACGCGTCAATAACCGTATTACCCGTGACGAAAATACGATCATCAGGGATAGCTTCTCGTAACAGATTTTGGCGCGAGTTTTCTGTTGGGGCAAAATGATACATTGCCAGACGCCCGGTCAGCGTACGATTAGCCTCTTCCGGCCATGGTGAATAGAGATCGCCTGTACGTAAACCAGCCTCTACATGCCCCACCGGGATGCGCTGATAGAACGCGGCCAGACTGGTAGCAATCGTGGTTGTGGTATCACCATGAACCAACACCACATCGGGTTTGAATTCAGCCAAAATAGGCTTTAACCCTTCCAGGATGCGGCAGGTTATTTCTGTTAGTCCCTGACCTGGCTGCATAATATTGAGATCGTAGTCAGGTACAATGGAAAAAAGATTCAACACCTGATCGAGCATCTCCCGATGCTGCGCCGTAACGCAAACTTTCGCCTCAAAATCAGGATCTTTTTCCAGCGCATGAACCAGAGGAGCCATCTTAATGGCCTCCGGTCGCGTACCAAATACAGTCAGTACTTTCACATCGATTCTCTTCGGATTGGCAGTGAGGGCCCAGCCCCTCACTGCAACGGCATTGCTAAATCGTACGGCGACGGGTTAACGCGACACCAGCACCGATCAGAGCCCCAACGATACCCCACATAATCATCAGGAAGGCGCGACGAGGGCTGTCACGTTTTACCGGCTCTTCCGGCGTTCTCAAATAACGATAGGTCTGAAAACGCGGATCTAAAGTTGGTCCAACGTTCAGGGTGTTCAGCATTGCCCTGTTCTGGAAATAGTCCAGATCGAAATCCGGACCAATTGACTGCAGATTCTCGAGTCGCGCCTGCAACATTGGACGTCCGAGTAAGAACAATTCTGAATCCGGCAATTCATCAGCTGGAACATCTGTGGAAGTACGCGAAATATTATGCTGCTCAGCAATTTTAAGCGCTTGTTCAATGCTGTGGACGCGGCGAGAGAAAATGGATTTTGCCACTTCTTCCTGACGTTTGACCTGCGCTTTCATCTGCACAGTGCGTGCGGCCCATGCACCTTTTAACTCATCATTCAGATGACGTGCCGCGCGTTGGCTGGCAAACGCGACGTACTGGCGCAGCAAATTGTTGGCATCAGGAGCCGTCTCGGCAATCAGCTTCACGCTGTCATTGGTATTACGCAGCGTATCGCCAGGCAAAAACTGAATGTTATTGATCAGTTCATCCAGCATCGCCGCATCGGCTTTGCTATTACCGACCATACGCTGCTTATAGTAATCAGTCTGCTGCCAGAATTCTCGGCGTGTATCCCAAGAGGCAAGCTGCATAATGAATTCTTTATAGGCCTCATCCATTACTGACGGTTGGTCCGTGGACGCGAGACTGGCCTTAATATCCAGGTTGCGTAAAAACTGTTGTTGAGAGTAAAAGCCACCCAACATATTGACCGTTGGCCTGTCAGTAATCGCCGTGGCACTCCACTCCTGACGCGCAAAAAACGTATAGGCGAGGGCCGCTATCGCGAAGGCGAGAGCCATACCGACGATCCACACCTTCCCTGACCACAAGGTACGAAACAACCCACGGATATCCAGTTCATTTTCAGCGCTCACGGCATCTTCCCCCGGTAATGGTTGTCTCATCGTACCCTCAATTTATTTGGTTAAGTCTGGTTTACTTTCACGGTTTCTACGCAACTTGCGCTTCAAACGTTTGATAAATCTCGCTACCTTCCAGGCCCGTTTAATACAGATGTCGTACAAGACAAACGCCAGTAAAAAAAACACCAACATCACCCACTCCGGGACAATGCGAGAATATTCAGCCAGCACGCCAATAGATGCCAGAATAGCTGCAGCCAGGGTAATCAGGACAAAAGCCTGTCGGGAGGTAAATCCGGCGCGCATGATTAAATGGTGAATATGTTGGCGATCCGGGGAGAAAGGGCTCATGCCCTTGCGTAAGCGACGATACATAATTGCCACCATATCCATTAACGGAATGGCAATAATCCACAAAGCGGTGACCGGGCTGATAGGATGCGTTGGCCCCTGGGTAGTCTCCAGCAGGATCCAAATCACCGTGAAGCCAATCAGCGTACTGCCCGCATCCCCCATAAAAACTTTATAGCGGCGTCCGAGAATACCCAAATTCAGCAGGATGTAAGGCAGAATGGCGGCGATCATGGCAAAACACCAGATGGCCAGGCTTGTTTGACCATCGAACCACAGGATAAGCCCCATAGCGGCGAATGACACGCTAGATAATCCACCCAACAGACCATCAATCCCATCCACCATATTGAAGGCGTTTATTGCCGCCCAGACGGCAAACAGGGTAAGGAAATATCCAAAAGGACCGAGCACCATCTCCCAAGGGCCGAAAATATAGCCAAGGCTTAGCAGATAGAGTTTACCCACCGTCATCATAATGATGCCGATAAGGGCCTGGATGGTTGCGCGGATTTTTACACTGATATCAAAACGATCGTCCAGGGCACCGATAAACACCAGTACACCAGCACAACCCAGGTAGAGAGTAGCATGCGGGATATAGTAATCGGCGATAAGAAACGTAAAGCAAATGCCTGCGTAAACCGAAATCCCTCCAACCAGCGGAATCAGTCCCTGATGACGTTTGCGGAAGTTGGGTTTATCCACCAATCCAATCTTTTTCGCGACCTTGCGGGCAAAGAAAAGAAACAGCGTTGTGAATAAAAAAATACTGATGAGATCAGTACTTGCTGTCAATAAATTCACTATACATGCTCTCAGAGAATATCAATACACGAAGTATAACCATCCAGCCAATTATTCAGAAGAGAAACCCGACTCAATATCAGCTCCATATCAGGTGGTTCTATATGATTAGCAACCACAAAATACGAATTTCAACCCTTCTTCGCCATGCGGTATGTCATACCGTATTATCGTTATTGTGTCGTTAAGATTACAGCCACAAAAGCAAAACGCCACGTAAAAACGTGGCGTTTTCGGATGAGACCTGAATTACGAACGCTTCATCATATCGAAGAAGTCGTCGTTAGTCTTGGTCATCGCCAGCTTGTTAATGAGGAATTCCATGGCATCAATTTCACCCATCGGATGGATGATTTTGCGCAGGATCCACATTTTCTGCAGCTCTTCCTGAGTGGTGAGCAGCTCTTCTTTACGGGTACCGGAACGGTTGTAGTCGATAGCCGGGAAGACGCGTTTTTCAGCAATCTTACGAGAGAGATGCAGTTCCATGTTGCCGGTACCTTTAAACTCTTCGTAGATAACTTCATCCATTTTAGAGCCGGTATCGATCAGCGCAGTCGCGATGATGGTCAGGCTACCGCCCTCTTCCACGTTACGCGCCGCACCGAAGAAACGCTTCGGACGATGCAAGGCGTTGGCATCAACACCACCGGTCAGAACTTTACCGGAAGCCGGAACCACGGTGTTGTAAGCACGCGCCAGACGGGTGATGGAATCGAGCAGAATGATAACGTCTTTCTTGTGTTCAACCAGACGTTTCGCCTTCTCGATAACCATTTCCGCAACCTGAACGTGGCGGGAGGCTGGTTCGTCAAAGGTAGACGCAACCACTTCACCTTTCACCAGACGCTGCATCTCGGTAACTTCTTCCGGACGTTCGTCAATCAGCAGCACCATCAGTACGCAGTCCGGATGGTTGTAAGCAATGCTCTGCGCGATGTTCTGCAGCAGCATGGTTTTACCTGCTTTCGGCGGAGCAACAATCAGACCACGTTGGCCACGACCGATCGGTGATGCCAAATCCAGTACACGCGCCGTTAAGTCTTCAGTAGAACCGTTACCACGTTCCATACGCAGACGAGAGTTTGCGTGCAGCGGAGTTAAGTTCTCAAAGAGGATTTTGTTACGGGCATTTTCTGGTTTGTCGTAGTTAACTTCGTTAACTTTCAACAGCGCAAAGTAGCGTTCACCTTCTTTCGGCGGGCGAATCTTACCAGAGATGGTATCACCAGTGCGGAGGTTGAAACGGCGGATTTGGCTGGGAGAAACGTAGATGTCATCAGGACCGGCGAGGTAGGAGCTGTCTGCAGAGCGGAGGAAACCAAATCCATCCTGCAATATCTCCAGCACACCGTCACCAAAGATATCTTCGCCACTCTTTGCGTGCTGCTTCAGGATGGCAAAAATAATGTCCTGCTTGCGCATACGAGCCAGGTTTTCAAGGCCCATATTTTCGCCGAGAGTGATCAGCTCAGAAACCGGCGTATTCTTTAATTCGGTAAGATTCATAATGGTGTGAGTTCTTAAACTTGGGGTAAATCTCGAACTTAATGTTGTGAATGGTATGGCAGGGTCATCCATGCCTGTTTACGGCCATCAACTCATGTCTGTTCGCTGTCTGGTCACAGGAAAGTACGCAGAACTGAAACGACAAGACGGATTGAGTGACAAGCCAGGAATCTGTCCACTTCTCGCGCGAGAAACAACGGGAAGTATTGGATATAACTAGATTCAAACTTAATAAGGTATGTTTAATACGAAGTCAACACTAACTTAGCACGACTCAAGTCGGGCGTCCAGTCATCCGAATCATTTCGAAGTATGGTCGCCCGATCATGAGACTTCCTTACGCTAAATTAGCGTCGAGGAATTCTTTCAACTGACCTTTGGATAGTGCGCCGACTTTAGTCGCCGCAACTTCGCCGTTTTTAAACAGCAGCAGGGTCGGGATGCCACGGATACCATACTTCGGCGCGGTGCCTGGGTTTTGGTCAATGTTCAGTTTAGCAACCGTCAATTTGCCCTGATATTCGTCAGCGATTTCATCCAGAATTGGAGCGATCATTTTGCACGGACCGCACCACTCTGCCCAGAAATCAACGAGGATAGCTCCGTCCGCTTTGAGTACATCCGTGTCAAAACTGTCGTCAGTCAGGTGAATAATTTTATCGCTCATATTAACTCCACAGGAATAAGCCTGGTGCGTTGGTGTACTCTTAATCAACGACGTGTTGATGTAGCATTAACCAACTAAAGGTTGACTTTATTTCACCGGATACGCTTTCGTAAAGCAATAGTAAGCTGATATTCTACCACACTATGAGCAAAACACATTTAACAGAACAGAAGTTTTCCGACTTCGCCCTGCACCCAAAGGTGATAGAAGCCCTTGAAAATAAAGGCTTTCATAACTGCACGCCCATTCAGGCCCTCGCGCTGCCGCTAACGCTGGCAGGTCGTGATGTTGCAGGGCAGGCGCAAACCGGTACCGGAAAAACGATGGCGTTCCTGACGTCAACGTTTCATTATCTTCTCTCTCATCCCGCGATTGCCGATCGCAAGGTGAACCAACCGCGTGCGTTAATTATGGCGCCAACGCGTGAGTTAGCCGTGCAGATCCATGCTGACGCCGAGCCGCTGGCACAGACCACCGGTTTGAAATTAGGCCTGGCTTATGGCGGCGACGGTTACGACAAACAGCTGAAAGTGCTGGAAAGCGGCGTCGATATTCTTATCGGCACGACCGGTCGTCTCATCGACTATGCAAAACAGAACCACATTAACCTGGGCGCGATTCAGGTCGTGGTGCTGGATGAAGCCGATCGTATGTACGATCTGGGCTTTATCAAAGATATCCGTTGGCTGTTCCGTCGTATGCCGCCAACCACCCAACGTCTGAACATGCTGTTTTCTGCAACCCTCTCTTACCGCGTTCGCGAACTGGCGTTCGAACAGATGAATAACGCCGAGTACGTTGAAGTCGAACCAGAACAGAAGACAGGTCACCGTATTAAAGAAGAGCTCTTCTATCCTTCCAACGAAGAGAAAATGCGTTTACTGCAAACGCTGATTGAAGAAGAGTGGCCAGATCGCGCCATCGTCTTTGCTAACACCAAGCATCGTTGTGAAGATATCTGGGGTAGCCTTGCCGCTGACGGTCATCGCGTCGGTCTGTTGACCGGTGACGTGGCGCAGAAAAAACGTCTGCGTATCCTTGATGAGTTCACCCGTGGCGATCTCGACATTCTCGTTGCGACGGATGTCGCCGCGCGTGGTCTGCATATCCCAGCCGTAACGCACGTATTTAACTATGACCTGCCGGATGACTGTGAAGATTACGTTCACCGTATCGGTCGTACCGGTCGCGCCGGAGCAAGCGGTCACTCTATCAGCCTGGCCTGTGAAGAATACGCGCTGAATTTACCAGCAATCGAGACCTATATCGGTCACTCGATCCCGGTCAGCAAGTACAACCCGGATGCGCTGATGACCGATCTGCCGAAGCCGTTACGCTTAACGCGTCCGCGCACAGGCAATGGCCCACGCCGTACCGGTGGTGCTCCGCGTAATCGTCGTCGTTCAGGTTAACGTTAGATATGCTCACAACCACTTCGCTGTACGCCGCAATTGATTTAGGCTCGAATAGTTTTCATATGCTGGTTGTACGCGAGGTGGCGGGAAGCATTCAGACGCTCACGCGTATTAAACGCAAGGTGCGTCTGGCCGCTGGCCTCAACAGCGACAACGTTCTTTCCGCTGAAGCTATGGAGCGCGGCTGGCAATGCCTGCGCCTGTTTGCTGAACGCCTGCAGGATATCCCTCAGCCGCAAATCCGCGTGGTCGCCACGGCAACATTACGCATCGCGGTAAACGCCGATGAGGTTATCGCCAAAGCGCAAGAGATCCTCGGCTGCCCTGTCCAGGTCATCAGCGGTGAAGAAGAAGCGCGGCTGATTTATCAAGGTGTTGCCCACACCACCGGCGGCGCCGATCAGCGTCTGGTCGTTGATATTGGCGGTGCCAGCACTGAACTGGTTACCGGCTCCGGCGCGCAAACCACCTCTCTGTTCAGCCTGTCAATGGGCTGCGTCACCTGGCTCGAAAGGTATTTCACCAATCGTAATCTGGCACAGGAAAACTTTGACGAAGCAGAGAAAGCGGCTCGCGAAGTTCTGCGCCCGGTCGCCGACAAACTGCGTTTTCATGGCTGGAAAGTTTGCGTTGGTGCCTCTGGCACCGTCCAGGCGTTACAGGAAATCATGATGGCGCAAGGCATGGATGAGCGCATTACGTTGGCCAAGCTTCAGCAGCTTAAACAGCGCGCCATTCATTGTGGTCGTCTGGAAGAGCTGGAAATAGAAGGGTTAACGCTGGAACGCGCACTGGTTTTTCCCAGCGGACTGGCCATTCTGATCGCCATTTTCACCGAACTGAATATTCAATGCATGACTCTGGCCGGCGGCGCACTACGCGAAGGTCTGGTCTACGGCATGCTGCACTTGCCGGTTGATCAGGACATTCGCAGCCGTACGCTGCGTAATATTCAGCGTCGATTTATGGTCGACACCGATCAGGCGAATCGCGTCACGCAATTGGCTGTACATTTACTCGAACAGGTGAAAGATGAGTGGCATCTTGAAGCCATTAGTCGTGAACTGCTGCAAAGTGCCTGTCAGTTGCATGAAATAGGACTGAGCGTAGAGTATAAGCAGGCGCCACTGCATGCCGCCTGGCTGGTACGTAATCTCGATCTCCCGGGCTTTACTCCCGCGCAGAAGAAACTGTTAGCCACGCTGTTGCTCAACCAAACTAATCCGGTCGATCTCTCTTCACTCCACCAGCAAAACGCTGTGCCACCACGCATCGCGGAGCACCTTTGCCGTTTGCTACGCCTGGCGATCATTTTCGCCGCTCGCCGTCGCGACGATTTAGTGCCACATATCACCCTGCAAGCTCAGGATGAGAATCTGACGTTAACGCTACCGGAAGGCTGGCTGGAACATCATCCATTAGGTACAGAGTTAATCGATCAGGAAATACAGTGGCAAAGTTATGTCCACTGGCCGCTGGAAGTGCATTAGATGCTGGCTGCCGGATAGCGCTTACGCTTATCCGGCCTACAAAATACCTATTTCTCTTTGGCTTTCGCCATCATTGCCCGAATGTTAGCAATGCTGGCCTGCCCTTTTTGCATCCGCTCCTCGGCACTCACCACTTTACGCTCCTGTTCCCAGATAACGTCATCTTGTGGTAGTTCCAACAGGAAACGGCTCGGTTCAGGTCGTACCAGTTCACCGTACTGACGGCGCTCTTTACACAGCGTGAAGATAAGTTCTTTCTGCGCACGTGTAATCCCGACGTAAGCCAGACGACGCTCTTCGTCGATGTTATCTTCATCGATGCTGCTCTGGTGCGGCAAAAATCCTTCTTCCATTCCCACCATAAATACGTACGGGAACTCCAGTCCTTTTGAAGCATGCAGCGTCATCAACTGCACCTGATCCAACTCATCTTCGCTCTCTCCGCGCTCCATCATGTCGCGCAGGGTAAAGCGGGTAACGACCTGAGTCAGGGTCATTGGCTCTTCCAGCTCACTACCTTCCAGCATCTCCGTCATCCAGCTGAACAGCGTGTTGACGTTTTTCATACGCATTTCGGCCGCTTTCGGGCTCGGCGAGGTTTCATACAGCCAGGATTCGTAATCAATGCCGTGGATCAGATCGCGTACGGCGGCAACCGGCTCGCGCTCCGCCAGACGTTGAATTTCACCCAGCCAGTGCGTAAAGCGGGTCAGAGAATCATATCCGCGCCCGGTTAGCGTCTGGCTAAGTCCCATATCAAAGCTGGCGGTAAACAGGCTTTTATTACGCGTCATCGCCCATTCCCCCAACTTTTGCAGCGTGGCCGGACCGATTTCACGCTTTGGCGTATTTACGATGCGCAAAAATGCACTGTCATCATCCGGGTTGCTGAGCACGCGCAGATAGGCCAGCAGATCTTTAATCTCCGGACGTGAGAAGAACGACGTCCCGCCGGAAATTTTGTACGGGATGCGGTTCTGCATCAGAAACTTTTCGAACACTCGCGACTGATAATTACCGCGATACAGGATGGCGTAGTCTTTATACTGCGTCTTGTTCACAAAGTGATGGGCAATCAGTTCCCCGGTCACGCGTTCTGCTTCGTGCTCTTCATTATTCGCACTCAACACCTTCAGCTCAGCGCCGTAGCCCAGCTCAGAAAAGAGCCGTTTTTCAAAGACGTGTGGGTTGTTAGCAATAAGGATGTTCGCCGCCTTCAGGATACGCCCTGATGAGCGATAGTTTTGCTCCAGCTTCACCACCTGCAGCGCCGGAAAATCTTTGCTTAACAGTACCAGGTTCTGCGGACGTGCACCGCGCCAGGAGTAGATCGATTGATCGTCATCACCCACGACGGTAAAGCGCGCGCGTTTCCCCACCAGCAACTTCACCAACTCGTACTGGCTGGTGTTGGTATCCTGATATTCATCCACCAGCAGGTAGCGGATTCGGTTTTGCCAACGCTCACGTACTTCTTCATTGCGCTGCAACAGCAGCGTGGGGAGCAGGATCAGATCGTCAAAATCGAGGACGTTACACGCCTTCATATGCGCGTCATACAGACCATAGCAGTGGGCAAAAATACGATCGCGTTCACCCTTTGCACTGGCTGCCGCCTGCGCTGGGGTCATCAGATCGTTTTTCCAGTTGGAGATCGTTGAAATCAACTGTTGAAGGATAAGTTTATCGTCTTCAATTAGCCCTTCGGTCAATTCCTTAAGCAGGGCCACCTGGTCAGTATCATCAAACAACGAGAAGTTCGACTTCATCCCCAGCGCGGCGTATTCACGCTTAATGACATCCAGTCCCAGAGTGTGGAAAGTAGAGATCATCAACCCGCGCGCTTCTTTACGACCCAACGTTTGCGCCACACGTTCTTTCATCTCGCGCGCAGCCTTATTGGTAAAGGTTACTGCCGCAATATGCCGTGCCTGATAGCCACATTCACGGATCAGATGTGCGATTTTGTTAGTGATAACACGCGTCTTACCGGAACCCGCTCCCGCCAGCACCAGGCAAGGTCCGGTGACGAATTCGACGGCTTGTTGTTGTCCGGGGTTCAAACGCATAGAGGATTGCTCAATCTGTAAACACGGGGATGTGGATTGTAGCAGAAAGTGACGCCAGGGGGATCGGTCATAGCCCATCGCCGAAGACCACGGATTACATGCTACTATTGCGCCCTGATTTATCACTCAACTCAGAGCGCAAACCATGGCAAAAACAGCATCAGCAGTGCATATCCTTGTTAAAGAAGAGAAACTGGCTCTCGATCTTCTGGAACAAATCAAAAATGGCGCCGATTTTGGTAAACTGGCGAAGAAACACTCTATCTGCCCGTCGGGCAAACGCGGCGGCGATTTAGGCGAATTCCGCCAGGGCCAGATGGTTCCGGCGTTTGATAAAGTGGTGTTCTCCTGCCCGGTGCTGGAGCCAACCGGCCCACTGCACACTCAGTTCGGTTATCACATCATTAAAGTGCTGTACCGTAACTAATAGAAAGCCCGGTGTGTTAAAACACCGGGCTTTTTTTGCCGAAAGGCGGCCTCTTAGCCAGCTACAGCAATACGTTTCATATCAGTCATATAGCCACGCAGTTTCTGGCCCACTTTCTCGATAGCATGGCCGCGAATAGCATCGTTCACGTCGCGCAGCTGCGCGTTGTCTACCGCACCTTCGGCAATCGCTTTGCCCAGATCTCCGGTTTGCAGGGTGGCCATGAACTCTTTCAGCAGCGGTACGCACGCGTAAGAGAACAGGTAGTTACCGTATTCTGCGGTATCGGAAATGACAACGTTCATTTCGTACAAGCGCTTACGGGCGATGGTGTTCGCGATCAGCGGCAGTTCGTGCAGTGATTCGTAGTAAGCAGACTCTTCGATGATGCCGGAATCCACCATGGTTTCAAACGCCAGCTCAACGCCAGCTTTCACCATTGCGATCATCAGCACGCCTTTATCGAAGTACTCCTGCTCGCCAATTTTTCCTTCAAACTGCGGCGCGGTTTCGAACGCGGTTTTGCCGGTCTCTTCACGCCAGGTCAGCAGTTTCTTATCGTCGTTGGCCCAGTCAGCCATCATGCCTGAAGAGAATTCGCCGGAGATGATGTCATCCATGTGTTTCTGGAACAATGGCGCCATGATCTCTTTCAGCTGTTCGGACAGCGCATAAGCACGCAGTTTCGCTGGGTTAGACAGACGATCCATCATCAGGGTGATACCGCCCTGCTTCAGCGCTTCGGTGATGGTTTCCCAGCCGAACTGAATCAGTTTTTCGGCGTAAGCCGGGTCAGTACCTTCTTCCACCAGCTTGTCGAAGCACAGCAGAGAGCCTGCCTGCAGCATACCGCACAGAATTGTCTGCTCGCCCATCAGGTCAGATTTCACTTCCGCAACGAAGGACGATTCCAGCACGCCTGCACGGTGACCGCCAGTGGCCGCAGCCCATGCTTTGGCAATCGCCATGCCTTCGCCTTTCGGATCGTTTTCCGGGTGAACGGCGATCAGGGTTGGAACACCAAAACCACGTTTGTACTCTTCACGCACTTCGGTACCCGGACACTTCGGCGCAACCATCACCACAGTGATATCTTTACGGATCTGCTCGCCCACTTCGACGATGTTGAAACCGTGGGAGTAGCCCAGCGCCGCGCCATCTTTCATCAGCGGCTGTACGGAACGTACAACGTCGGAGTGCTGTTTGTCCGGGGTCAGGTTAACCACCAGATCTGCCTGCGGGATCAGCTCTTCGTAGGTACCTACTTTGAAGCCATTTTCGGTCGCTTTGCGCCAGGAAGCGCGCTTCTCAGCAATCGCTTCTTTACGCAGGGCGTAGGAGATATCCAGACCGGAGTCGCGCATGTTCAGGCCTTGGTTAAGCCCCTGAGCACCGCACCCGACGATGACCACTTTTTTACCCTGAAGGTAGCTTGCGCCATCGGCGAATTCGTCGCGACCCATAAAGCGACATTTGCCCAGCTGCGCCAGCTGCTGGCGCAGGTTCAGTGTATTAAAGTAGTTAGCCATGGTGATACCTCGTGATGTTGTACTGTCTTATTGTTCGGTTCGCGTTTCAGCGAGAATGAACCCACATTACAACAGGAAAATTATTGCGGAAATTGATATATTCACAACATCACATTGCAATATCTGCAACGTAGAAAATCGGAGGCTCGTCCGTGGATTTACGCGATCTGAAAATGTTCCTGCATCTGGCGGAAAGCCGCCACTTTGGCCGCAGTGCGCGGGCGATGCACGTCAGCCCCTCCACACTCTCACGCCAGATCCAACGGCTGGAAGAAGATCTCGGCCAGGCGCTGTTTGTGCGCGATAACCGTACGGTCACGCTGACCGAAGCAGGCGAAGAGCTGCGAGTGTTTGCCCAGCAGACGCTGTTGCAGTATCAACAATTGCGCCACACCCTCGATCAGCAGGGACCGTCGTTGTCGGGCGAGCTGCATATCTTCTGCTCGGTTACCGCCGCCTACAGCCACCTGCCGCCAATTCTCGACCGCTTTCGCGCCGAGCACCCCTCGGTTGAAATTAAGCTCACCACCGGCGATGCCGCTGATGCGATGGACAAAGTGGTCACCGGAGAGGCCGATCTGGCAATAGCGGGTAAGCCAGAGACGCTGCCCGGTGCTGTGGCATTCTCGATGCTGGAGAATTTAACGGTAGTGTTGATCGCACCAGCATTGCCTTGCCCGGTACGGAATCAGGTTTCGGTCGATAAGCCGGACTGGTCGACGGTGCCGTTTATCATGGCCGACCAGGGGCCGGTACGCCGCCGCATCGAACTGTGGTTCCGCCGTCACAAAATCAGCAACCCATCGATTTACGCCACGGTCGGGGGGCACGAAGCGATGGTCTCGATGGTGGCGCTGGGCTGCGGTGTGGCGCTGCTGCCGGAAGTGGTGCTGGAAAACAGCCCGGAGCCGGTACGGAATCGCGTGATGATTTTAGAACGCAGCGACGAAAAAACGCCGTTCGAGCTGGGCGTCTGCGCACCGAAAAAACGGCTGCATGAGCCGCTGATCGACGCGTTCTGGAAGATTGTTCTGGAGCGTAAATCCGCCGAGTAGCGCCAGCGTCAGGCCTAAAATCAGTGGTAGATTCAGTATTGGCGCTCCTTTTCTGTATAATGTCCCGTGCCATAATAGATGTGGGGGGCTTGTTAACCATCACGTTTAGCAAGCCAGAACAGACGGTGTCATTGCGCACTTGACAGCGAAAATACAAACTTAATTAGCCATCATTATGATAATCAAACCAAAAATTCGTGGATTCATCTGTACAACGACCCATCCGACTGGCTGCAAAGTCAATGTGGAAAAACAGATCGATTATGTGAAGAAAAACGGGAAAATCGCTAACGGCCCTTCCCGCGTGCTGGTCATCGGTGCTTCCACCGGTTACGGCCTTGCTTCCAGAATTTCCGCCGCGTTTGGCAGCGGAGCCGCCACTATCGGCGTATTTTTCGAAAAACCAGGCACGGAAACCAAGCCAGGTTCCGCGGGCTGGTATAACTCTGCAGCCTTCGATGAGGCCGCAAAACGTGAAGGTCTGTATTCCAAAAGCATCAACGGCGACGCGTTCTCCGACGAGTGTCGCGACGAAGTTATCAAACTGATCAAAGAAGACCTGGGTCAGATTGACCTGGTGGTTTATTCACTGGCATCTCCGGTACGTAAAATGCCGAAAACCGGTGAAATCGTCCGTTCTGCGCTGAAGCCAATCGGTGAGGTTTATACCTCTAAAGCGATCGATACCAACAAAGATCAGATCATAACCGCCAGCATTGAACCGGCAACCGAAGAAGAAGTTCAGAACACTGTCACCGTTATGGGCGGCGAAGACTGGGAACTGTGGATGGGCGCGCTGAGCGAAGCAGGCGTGCTGGCTGACGGCGTGAAAACCGTTGCCTACTCCTACATCGGTACTGACCTGACCTGGCCAATCTACTGGCACGGCGCGCTGGGCAAAGCAAAAGAAGATCTCGACCGCGCGGCAGGCGCGCTGCGTAATCAACTGGCTCCGCTGAACGGTTCCGCTAACGTTGCTGTACTGAAATCCGTTATCACGCAGGCCTCTTCTGCGATTCCGGTGATGCCGCTGTACATCTCCATGGTCTTCAAGCTGATGAAAGAACAGGGCATTCATGAAGGCTGCATCGAGCAGATCAACCGTCTGATGACCACCAGCCTGTACGGCGATAAAGTGGCGCTTGATGACAACCAGCGTATCCGTATGGATGACTGGGAACTGCGTGAAGACATTCAGCAGGCATGCCGCGATCTGTGGCCGCTGATCACCACCGAAAACCTGGCGCAAAAAACGGACTATGCAGGATATAAGCAGGAATTCCTGAATCTGTTCGGTTTTGGTCTCGACGAAGTGGATTACGATGCGGATGTAAACACCGAAGTCGAATTCGAAGTCATCACGCTGTAATCTGCTGATACAGTTGCAAAAAGGGTTCATGTTTTTACATGAACCCTTTTTTAATGGCTACCGCTAACCCGCCAGGAAGAACCTGAACGCCGGGTTATGCGTTTCATCATGACAGTCATAACCCAGTTCGTTCAGTCGCGTTTCGAAATCAGGCTCGTGCTCACCCAACTCAAACGCCGCCAGTACGCGACCATAATCGGTTCCGTGACTACGATAGTGGAACAACGAAATATTCCAGTGCGTCCCCAGGGTATGCAGGAATTTGAGCAACGCCCCCGGAGATTCCGGGAATTCGAAGCTGTACAGCCGCTCCTGCAAGGGTTTCGACGGGCGCCCACCGACCATGTAGCGCACGTGCAGCTTCGCCATTTCGTCGTCGGACAAATCCACCACGCTGTAGCCACCCTCGTTAAGCAACTGGAGGATTTCCTTACGCTCTTCCAGCCCACGGCTCAGACGGACGCCAACAAAAATACAGGCGTCTTTCGCATCAGCAAATCGGTAGTTAAACTCGGTAACCGAGCGTCCTCCCAACAGCTGGCAAAACTTCAGGAAGCTGCCCTTTTCTTCCGGAATAGTTACTGCCAGCAACGCTTCGCGCTGTTCGCCCAGCTCGCAACGTTCGGAAACATAGCGTAGGCCATGGAAGTTAACGTTAGCGCCGGAAAGGATATGCGCCAGACGTTCGCCGCGAATGTTGTGCTGGGCAATGTACTTTTTCATCCCCGCCAGCGCCAGCGCACCGGATGGTTCCGCCACCGCGCGCACATCCTCGAACAGATCTTTCATTGCCGCACAGATAGCGTCGCTATCGACAGTGATGATGTCGTCGAGATACTCCTGGCACAAACGGAAGGTTTCGTCGCCGATACGTTTCACCGCCACGCCTTCAGCAAAGAGGCCAACACGCGGAAGATCGACCGGTTGACCGGCATCCAGCGCCGCTTTCAGGCAGGCTGAGTCTTCAGCTTCAACGGCAATCACTTTGATCTGCGGCATCAACTGCTTGATCAGCACCGCCACGCCTGCCGCTAATCCGCCACCGCCCACCGGCACGAATACACGATCAAGGTGGGCATCCTGCTGCAATAACTCCAGTGCCAGCGTGCCCTGCCCGGCAATCACCATCGGATGGTCGAACGGAGGAACCCAGGTAAAACCCTGCTGCTGCGACAGCTCAATCGCTTTGGCTTTGGCTTCATCAAAATTCGCGCCGTGTAACAGTACTTCACCACCGAAACCGCGAACGGCATCGACTTTGATATCGGCGGTAGCCGTAGGCATGACAATCAGCGCCTTCACGCCTAATCGCGCAGAAGAGAAAGCTACCCCCTGAGCATGATTACCCGCCGATGCGGTGATTACGCCATGCGCTTTTTGCTCTTCGGTCAGACCGGCCATCATGGCATAAGCACCGCGCAGCTTGAAGCTGTGAACGGGTTGACGGTCTTCGCGCTTCACCAGAATCACGTTATCGAGGCGCGAAGAGAGTTTTTCCATTTTTTGTAGCGGTGTGACCTGCGCCGCTTCGTATACCGGCGCACGCAGCACTGCTCTGAGATACTCGGCGCCTTCTGGAGCGCCGGAGAGGGGTTGAGAATCCGCCATGGTCATTATCCCCCTAGTTTCGACTTATCGCGCACCGCACCTTTGTCGGCGCTGGTTGCCAGGCTGGCGTAAGCGCGCAGCGCAAAGGAGACCTGACGCTGACGATCTTTTGGCGTCCAGGCTTTGTCACCACGAGCTTCTTGCGCTTCACGGCGCG
The DNA here is from genome assembly GCF_013784065.1 of Citrobacter sp. RHBSTW-00599. Taxonomy (NCBI): domain Bacteria; kingdom Pseudomonadati; phylum Pseudomonadota; class Gammaproteobacteria; order Enterobacterales; family Enterobacteriaceae; genus Citrobacter; species Citrobacter sp. RHBSTW-00599. The sequence goes on from NZ_CP056717.1 coordinate 5,050,114, forward strand.
CAGCGATTTCCGCATCGCTCAGTTGCAGTTGAATGCCACGATTCGGGATATCGATAGCAATCATGTCGCCATCTTCGATAATTGCGATATTACCGCCGCTGGCCGCTTCAGGAGAAACGTGACCAATGGAAAGCCCCGAAGTACCGCCAGAGAAACGACCGTCGGTAATCAGCGCGCAGGCCTTACCGAGACCCATCGATTTCAGGAAGGTGGTTGGGTAGAGCATTTCCTGCATGCCTGGCCCGCCCTTCGGCCCTTCGTAGCGAATCACCACCACGTCGCCGGCAACCACTTTACCGCCGAGGATAGCTTCAACCGCATCGTCCTGGCTTTCATACACTTTTGCCGGGCCGGTGAATTTCAGGATGCTGTCATCCACACCAGCGGTTTTTACGATACAGCCGTTTTCCGCGAAGTTACCGTACAGGACTGCCAGGCCGCCGTCTTTGCTGTAAGCATGTTCCAACGAGCGAATGCAACCTTCTGCGCGGTCATCATCCAGGGTGTCCCAACGACAATCCTGCGAGAACGCCTGGGTGGTACGGATGCCAGCCGGACCTGCGCGGAACATTTTTTTCACCGCGTCGTCTTTGGTCAGCATAACGTCATAACTATCGAGCGTTTGAGGCAGAGTCAGTCCCAGCACGTTTTTCACGTCGCGGTTCAGTAGACCGGCGCGATCCAGCTCGCCTAAAATGCCCAGTACGCCGCCCGCGCGGTGCACGTCTTCCATATGGTATTTCTGCGTACTCGGCGCAACTTTACACAGCTGCGGGACTTTGCGGGACAACTTATCAATATCACTCATGGTGAAGTCGATTTCCGCTTCCTGCGCGGCCGCCAGCAGGTGCAGAACGGTGTTGGTGGAGCCGCCCATCGCGATATCCAGCGTCATGGCGTTCTCAAACGCCGCCTTGCTGGCAATGTTGCGCGGCAGGGCTGAAGCGTCATCCTGCTCGTAGTAGCGTTTGGTCAGCTCAACGATGCGTTTACCTGCGTTGAGAAACAGCTCTTTACGGTCGGCATGAGTCGCCAACAGCGAACCGTTACCCGGCTGCGACAGACCCAGCGCTTCGGTCAGACAGTTCATCGAGTTGGCGGTGAACATCCCGGAGCACGAGCCGCAGGTCGGACAGGCCGAACGTTCAACCTGCTCGCTCTGCGAGTCGGAGACTTTCGGGTCTGCGCCCTGAATCATCGCATCAACCAGATCAAGCTTGATGATTTGGTCAGAGAGCTTGGTTTTCCCGGCTTCCATTGGGCCGCCGGAAACAAATATCACCGGAATGTTTAGCCGCAGAGAGGCCATTAACATCCCGGGGGTGATTTTATCGCAGTTAGAGATGCAGACCATCGCATCGGCGCAGTGGGCGTTAACCATATATTCCACTGAATCGGCGATCAGCTCACGCGACGGCAGTGAATAAAGCATGCCGCCATGACCCATGGCGATACCATCATCCACGGCAATGGTGTTGAACTCTTTCGCCACGCCGCCTGAGGCTTCGATTTGTTCGGCAACCAGCTTACCGAGATCGCGCAGGTGGACGTGGCCCGGCACAAACTGGGTAAAGGAGTTCACCACAGCGATAATCGGTTTACCGAAGTCATCATCGGTCATCCCGGTGGCGCGCCACAGTGCGCGGGCACCCGCCATATTGCGGCCGTGGGTGGTGGTAGCAGAACGATACTTAGGCATGCTTGATTAACTCCCGTCTGTCTTTCCCCTGCATATTTCACGCCGCAGCTGAGGGCTGCCTCGCTCCCCCCAGTCACCTACTAAAGTAAGCTCCTGGGGCTCGCTGCGTTGCCATCTTCCTGCAACGTGAACTATTTTGGGGAAATATTAATTTTGTTATTGGTTTACTGAATCCAACCAGCCGTATTTATCTTCCGTTTCACCGGTGAAGAGGCCAAAGAAGGCCTGCTGGATGCGTTTGGTGACCGGACCGCAGCGGCCTTCGCCCACCTGAATACCATCGACGCTGCGTACTGGGGTGATTTCGGCCGCGGTACCGGACATGAACACTTCGTCGGCCAGGTACAGCGATTCACGAGACAGCACCTGCTCACGCACTTCGATATCGAGATCTTTCGCCAACTTAATGATCGCGTCACGGGTGATACCCGGCAGCGCGGAAGAGGTAAACGGCGGGGTAAACAGAATGCCGTCTTTTACTTCAAACAGGTTTTCGCCCGCGCCTTCGGAGATGTAGCCATTCACATCCAGCGCAATGCCTTCCTGGTAGCCATGACGACGCGCTTCACTACCCACCAGCAGCGAAGACAGATAGTTACCACCTGCTTTAGCAGCGGTAGGAATCGTGTTCGGCGCAACGCGGTTCCAGGAAGAAACCATCGCGTCGATCCCCTGCTCCAGCGCTTCAGCACCGAGGTAAGCCCCCCATGGGAACGCGGCGATTATCACATCAGTGGTGTATCCCGCAGGCGGGTTAACGCCCATCCCTACGTCGCCAACAAACACCAGCGGACGGATATAGGCGCTGGTCAGGTTGTTTTTACGAATCACCTCACGGCAAGCTTCCATCAGCTCATCAACGCTCTGAGAAACGGGAAAACGATAGATCTTGGCTGAATCACGCAGACGCTGCATATGTTCGCGATGACGGAACACTACCGGCCCTTTGTGAGAATCGTAGCAACGGATCCCTTCAAATACAGAAGTTCCGTAGTGCAGCGCGTGGGACATCACGTGGACCTTCGCGTCTTCCCAACGAATCATCTCGCCATTAGACCAAATGTAATCAGCTTTTTTCGTCGTCATTTTTCTTCCTTTTGCGCTCAGGCGCGGATTTGTTGTGATGTGGTTGTGCTCTGGCAGATAGCAACATGTGCAACATCTACCAGTTTACTTAACTGACTAAACAGTAAGTCGACCGACCGGGGGCTGGCAACGGTCAATTCGATATTTATATTCTGCGCATCGCTGGCGGCTTCCATATTCATGGAGCACACCTGAAAACCACGATGGCGTACCACGCGTAAAACACGTTCTAACGTTTCCGGATTGAAACGAGCCTCAACGGCGACCTGATGTTGCATCATGATAATTTCTCCAGCATTTCTGAGTTACTGGCGCCAGGTGGCACCAGAGGCCAGACATTCTCAAGTTCGTCGATTGAGACATGAAGCAAGTATGGCCCCTCGCTGTTCAGCATGGTGTCGAGTGCCGCTTCAACCTGGTCTTTACGGGTGATGTGTTGACCAGGAATGCCGAAGGCTCTGGCCAACATGAGGAAATCGGGGTTATCGGTAAGGGTGGTTTCGCTATAACGTTCCTGGAAAAACAGCTGCTGCCATTGTCGCACCATGCCTAACCGCTGGTTGTCGAGTAAAACTATCTTCAGCGGCAACTGCTTGCGTTTTACGGTGCCCAATTCCTGTACATTCATCATGAAGGAACCGTCACCGGAGATACAGATTACCGTATCATTCGGGCGAGCAACCTGCGCGCCAACCGCTGCTGGCAGGCCAAAGCCCATCGTCCCCAGACCGCTCGACGTGATGAAATTTTCAGGGCGAGTGTAGGTCATATGCTGTGCCGACCACATCTGATGCTGGCCAACATCCGTTGTCACTACGCTATCCGCAGGTTTGCGATCGGATAACTGCTTTAACAACAGTGGCGCATAGATAGCTTCCCCCGGATGGTCGTAGCGCCAGGTATGTTCTGCGCGCAGTTCAGCGCTGTGCTGACGCCATTCGTCAATCTTCATCAATTGCTGTAATGCTGGCAGAAGAGAATTTAAATCCCCCTGCAGCGCCACGTGTGCCTGGCGCAGTTTGTTCATTTCCGCTGGGTCGATATCCATGTGGATTACGCTGGCGTTCGGTGCGAAGGTATTCAGCTTGCCAGTCACCCGGTCATCAAAACGTGCGCCAACCGCAATCAGTAAATCGCACTCTTGCACCGCGAAATTCGCGGCTTTAGTACCGTGCATTCCCAACATGCCCAAATAGTACGGGTAGTCAGCATCTACTGCGCCCAGACCTTTCAGCGTGCAGGCGACCGGCATTTGGGTTACCGCGATAAATTCACGCAGGGCCGGGACCGCCTGCGCCATACCTACGCCACCACCTACGTACAGGATGGGTTTTTGTGCCTGCGCCAGCATATTACGTGCCTGCTCAACGTCAGCGTGCGGAAACGTCTCTACGTTTTCGACGGTCGTAAAATATGGCTCCAGCGTACCGCTGGCTAATTGAATGTCTTTCGGGATATCAACCAGAACCGGACCCGGACGACCGGAATTCGCCACGGCGAAAGCCTCAGCCATGATACGCGGCAGTTCTTCGAGTGACTGTACCAGGAAGCTGTGTTTGGTGCAGGACAGAGACATCCCCAGCACGTCCACTTCCTGGAACGCATCCGTTCCGATGAAAGGTGATGCCACCTGACCGGTGATCGCCACCACTGGAACAGAATCTAACAGCGCATCGGCAAGGCCCGTGATCAGGTTGGTTGCGCCAGGGCCGGAAGTAGCGATACAAACGCCGGTTTTACCGGTCGCACGGGCATAGCCAATCGCCGCCATTGCGGCACCCTGCTCGTGTCGGCACAACAGGTGCTCTACGCCGCCGTCATACAACGCATCGTAAACCGGCATAATTGCGCCACCAGGATAACCAAAGACGGTTTGAACCCCTTGTGCACGCAACGCATGTACCACCCACTGTGCCCCATTCATAGTTACATCCCCGCCGTAAATCTTGAGAAACAGAATTTTATGCTACCGTTCACTTTCTGCTCCTCGTGTATGTTTTTAAGGTCAAAAAAAACCCCCGGACCTTTCGGTGCGGGGGTCTTAGTTCGTTAAGGCTTGTTTTCTAAGCCTTTCCTCGTCCAAGTGCAGCCCCGCACGGTGGGATAATAATCACCACCACGCTAATCACGACCAGGCTAATCACTCGTAGAAGGGCTGTCATTTTTGTATTTTCTTGCATCTTGTTCGAAGGAATACCTAAAGAGTTACCATAGAATTTGCAAATGACACAAGATATTTTTTTATTCGTTTTTCTGACGTCGTTAACGGTTTAGATAAATACCGTTGTTTTTTATACAAAAAAATCAAAAATGAAAATATTTCACGCTTCAAGCGATCCTCGGTAACCCGATCCCCAATACAAACACCATTCAAAAGCATTTGCGGGCGTCATTCCAAGCTTAATGCAAGCAGTTATACGTTACGCAAAAATACGGGAACCAGCATCTAAAAACCGTAATTATATGAAATCTTGCCGCGATGTATTACGACATAATACTTTTATCAGGAGGAATTATGTCACTATCGATTGTTCACACACGCGCCGCGCTAGGCGTGAATGCGCCAGCCATTACCATCGAGGTACATATCAGCAACGGCCTGCCTGGTTTAACCATGGTGGGGCTGCCCGAAACGACGGTGAAAGAGGCTCGCGATCGGGTACGCAGTGCGATTATTAATAGCGGTTATGAATTCCCGACAAAGAAGATAACTATAAACCTCGCTCCGGCCGATCTCCCGAAAGAAGGGGGGCGATATGATTTACCTATCGCGGTTGCGCTTCTGGCCGCCTCTGAGCAGCTTACACCCCACAATCTCGACACCTACGAGCTGGTAGGTGAATTAGCGCTTACAGGCGCGCTACGCGGCGTTCCCGGCGCGATATCAAGCGCAACCGAGGCCATTCGTGCAGGCAGGCGAATTATTGTCGCAAAAGAGAATGCCGCTGAAGTTGGACTGATACACGGCGAAGGATGCCTGATCGCCGATCACCTGCAGACCGTATGCGCATTTCTCGAAGGTAAGCATGATTTAGACAGGCCATCATCCGCAGATTTTACGCCTAACGCATTAGCTGATGATCTGAGCGATGTTATCGGCCAGGAACAGGGTAAACGCGGGCTGGAGCTTACCGCAGCAGGCGGCCACAACCTCTTGCTCATCGGCCCGCCGGGTACGGGAAAGACTATGCTAGCCAGTCGACTCAGAGGGCTGCTCCCTCCACTTAGCAACGATGAAGCGCTGGAAAGTGCCGCGATACTCAGTCTGATCCATTCCGACACGATACAAAAACAGTGGAAGCAACGCCCTTTTCGCTCGCCACATCACAGTGCTTCATTAACCGCCATGGTCGGTGGAGGCTCTATTCCTGCGCCAGGAGAGATCTCTTTAGCGCACAACGGCATACTGTTTCTGGATGAACTACCCGAGTTTGAGCGGCGCACGCTGGATGCACTGCGCGAACCCATCGAGTCCGGGCAGATCCATCTATCCCGCAACAGAGCAAAAATAACCTATCCCGCACGCTTTCAACTCATAGCTGCGATGAATCCAAGCCCGACGGGCCATTATCAGGGAAACCATAACCGCTGTACCCCAGAACAGACACTGCGCTACCTAAATCGATTGTCAGGTCCATTTCTTGACCGCTTCGACCTCTCCCTCGAAATTCCCTTACCGCCGCCCGGTATACTCAGCCAGAGCGCGATGAAAGGGGAAAATAGCGCAACGGTGAAGCAACGTGTTATGGCAGCGCGAGAGCGTCAGTATCAGCGGCAAAATAAGTTAAACGCACATCTGGACAGTCAGGATATCCATAAATACTGCCTACTGCGTAGCGACGATGCACAGTGGCTTGAAGAAACGCTCGCTCATCTCGGATTGTCTATCCGCGCCTGGCTGCGCCTGATTAAGGTCGCTCGAACGATTGCGGATATCGAACAATGTGATCACATCTCTCGCCAGCATTTACAGGAGGCCGTTGGGTACCGAGCGATAGACAGGTTACTCATTCATCTGCAGAAACTACTGACATAAAAAAAGGGCTTTCGCCCTTTTTTTATTAATCATCAGATTCGGTGTAGTCTTCTGCGCCTTCCACCTGAGGTTTCCCACCCGATAAGGTGTGGAAGCGTTTTGGACGCTTAATACGCGTCATGTATTTAGACCACACACGTTCAGCTTCGGTAACCGGCTCACGTTCACCACGGCATACCGCAACAAACAGTTTTTCTTCTTCAGTTACCGGCTCACGCTTGCCCAGATCCAGCTCGTTGAAAGCATAACCGTGACGCTCAAGCAGTTGTGCTTCTTTAATGGTGAAATCACCATGACGGGAGAATCCGCGGGGATAATATTTATTATCGAAATATCGATTAGTCGTCGTAAAGCTTTCCGCCATCCTGCACGCTCCTAATTCTTTGGCCGAGCTATTTATGGCGCGGAGTATTAGTTACGCTTGACAGAGCGTCAAACAAAAGATTTAAATCATAACGACAAATAATTTTATGGAGCGAGTTGTGGATACGGAATTGTTAAAAACTTTCCTGGAAGTTAGCCGGACACGCCACTTTGGCAGGGCTGCTGAAGCGCTCTACCTGACCCAATCAGCGGTTAGTTTCCGGATCAGACAACTGGAAAATCAATTGGGTGTAAACCTGTTCACCCGACACAGAAACAATATCCGTTTAACCGCTGCAGGTGAAAAATTATTGCCTTACGCCGAAACGTTGATGAATACGTGGCAGGCAGCACGTAAGGAAGTCGCGAATACCTCGCGGCATAACGAGTTTTCTATCGGTGCCAGCGCATCTCTCTGGGAGTGCATGCTTAATGACTGGTTGAAGCGTTTGTATCAATCTCAGGAGCCACAATCCAGCCTGCAGTTTGAAGCGAGGATCGCTCAACGCCAATCGTTAGTAAAACAGCTTCATGAACGACAGCTTGATCTACTGATTACTACCGAAACACCCAAAATGGACGAATTTAGCAGCCAACTGTTGGGATATTTCACGCTGGCGCTCTATTGCAGCTCTCCTTCGCAAACCAAAGATGAGCTGAATTATTTACGCCTGGAATGGGGACCCGATTTCCAACAACACGAAGCAGGACTAATAGCGGGAGATGAAGTGCCGGTACTCACCACCAGTTCGGCAGAATTGGCCAGGCAGCAACTTTCAGTGATTAAGGGCTTTAGCTGGCTTCCCGTCAACTGGGCCAAAACCAAAAGCGATCTCCATACGGTTACCGACAGTACAACGCTTTCACGTCCTTTATATGCAGTTTGGCTGCAAAACAGCGATAAAAATGGACTAATTTGCGATCTGCTAAGAACGAATATTCTGGAAAATTAAAGAAAATATAGGCAAGGATGATGCCGGGAGTAAAACAGCAGGAAGGCACAATTCAATTGCAGATAAAAAAAATCCTTAGCAAAAATGCTAAGGATTATTTCTGGCAGGGGCGGAGAGACTCGAACTCGCGACACCCGGTTTTGGAGACCGGTGCTCTACCAACTGAGCTACGCCCCTAAATTTTCTTATCATTAAGCCTGCTTGGTAGCAGGCTTAATTTTCTAATAAGTGGCGGAACGGACGGGACTCGAACCCGCGACCCCCTGCGTGACAGGCAGGTATTCTAACCAACTGAACTACCGCTCCACCGAATTTCTTTGTCACTACCCGGATTATTCATCCCGGTTTACTGCAATTTGATGTCTGGCAGTTCCCTACTCTCGCATGGGGAGACCCCACACTACCATCGGCGCTACGGCGTTTCACTTCTGAGTTCGGCATGGGGTCAGGTGGGACCACCGCGCTACAGCCGCCAGGCAAATTCTGTTTATCAACACACCTCTCGGGTCTGTCAATGTAATCTGTAATCAAGCTGAATTTCGATGTCTCATCCGCCAAAACATCTTCGGCGTTGTAAGGTTAAGCCTCACGGTTCATTAGTATCGGTTAGCTCAACGTATCGCTACGCTTACACACCCGACCTATCAACGTCGTCGTCTTCAACGTTCCTTCAGGACCCTTAAAGGGTCAGGGAGAACTCATCTCGGGGCAAGTTTCGTGCTTAGATGCTTTCAGCACTTATCTCTTCCGCATTTAGCTACCGGGCAATGCCATTGGCATGACAACCCGAACACCAGTGATGCGTCCACTCCGGTCCTCTCGTACTAGGAGCAGCCCCCCTCAATTCTCCAGCGCCCACGGCAGATAGGGACCGAACTGTCTCACGACGTTCTAAACCCAGCTCGCGTACCACTTTAAATGGCGAACAGCCATACCCTTGGGACCTACTTCAGCCCCAGGATGTGATGAGCCGACATCGAGGTGCCAAACACCGCCGTCGATATGAACTCTTGGGCGGTATCAGCCTGTTATCCCCGGAGTACCTTTTATCCGTTGAGCGATGGCCCTTCCATTCAGAACCACCGGATCACTAAGACCTGCTTTCGCACCTGCTCGAGCCGTCACTCTCGCAGTCAAGCTAGCTTATGCCTTTGCACTAACCTCCTGATGTCCGACCAGGATTAGCTAACCTTCGTGCTCCTCCGTTACTCTTTAGGAGGAGACCGCCCCAGTCAAACTACCCACCAGACACTGTCCGCAACCCGGATCACGGGTCTACGTTAGAACACCAGCCATTAAAGGGTGGTATTTCAAGGTTGGCTCCATGCAGACTGGCGTCCACACTTCAAAGCCTCCCACCTATCCTACACATCAAGGACCAGTGTTCAGTGTCAAGCTATAGTAAAGGTTCACGGGGTCTTTCCGTCTTGCCGCGGGTACACTGCATCTTCACAGCGAGTTCAATTTCACTGAGTCTCGGGTGGAGACAGCCTGGCCATCATTACGCCATTCGTGCAGGTCGGAACTTACCCGACAAGGAATTTCGCTACCTTAGGACCGTTATAGTTACGGCCGCCGTTTACCGGGGCTTCGATCAAGAGCTTCTCCTTACGGATAACCCCATCAATTAACCTTCCGGCACCGGGCAGGCGTCACACCGTATACGTCCACTTTCGTGTTTGCACAGTGCTGTGTTTTTAATAAACAGTTGCAGCCAGCTGGTATCTTCGACTGATTTCAGCTCCATGAGTAAATCACTTCACCTACATATCAGCGTGCCTTCTCCCGAAGTTACGGCACCATTTTGCCTAGTTCCTTCACCCGAGTTCTCTCAAGCGCCTTGGTATTCTCTACCTGACCACCTGTGTCGGTTTGGGGTACGATTTTGTGTTACCTGATGCTTAGAGGCTTTTCCTGGAAGCAGGGCATTTGTTACTTCAGCACCGTAGTGCCTCGTCATCACACCTCAGCGTTAACAAGACTCCGGATTTACCTGGAATCTCCGCCTACATGCTTAAACCGGGACAACCGTCGCCCGGCTAACATAGCCTTCTCCGTCCCCCCCTCGCAGTAACACCAAGTACAGGAATATTAACCTGTTTCCCATCGACTACGCCTTTCGGCCTCGCCTTAGGGGTCGACTCACCCTGCCCCGATTAACGTTGGACAGGAACCCTTGGTCTTCCGGCGTGCGGGTTTTTCACCCGCATTATCGTTACTTATGTCAGCATTCGCACTTCTGATACCTCCAGCATGCCTCACAGCACACCTTCAACGGCTTACAGAACGCTCCCCTACCCAACAACACATAGTGTCGCTGCCGCAGCTTCGGTGCATGGTTTAGCCCCGTTACATCTTCCGCGCAGGCCGACTCGACCAGTGAGCTATTACGCTTTCTTTAAATGATGGCTGCTTCTAAGCCAACATCCTGGCTGTCTGTGCCTTCCCACATCGTTTCCCACTTAACCATGACTTTGGGACCTTAGCTGGCGGTCTGGGTTGTTTCCCTCTTCACGACGGACGTTAGCACCCGCCGTGTGTCTCCCGTGATAACATTCTTCGGTATTCGCAGTTTGCATCGGGTTGGTAAGTCGGGATGACCCCCTAGCCGAAACAGTGCTCTACCCCCGAAGATGAGTTCACGAGGCGCTACCTAAATAGCTTTCGGGGAGAACCAGCTATCTCCCGGTTTGATTGGCCTTTCACCCCCAGCCACAAGTCATCCGCTAATTTTTCAACATTAGTCGGTTCGGTCCTCCAGTTAGTGTTACCCAACCTTCAACCTGCCCATGGCTAGATCACCGGGTTTCGGGTCTATACCCTGCAACTTAACGCCCAGTTAAGACTCGGTTTCCCTTCGGCTCCCCTATTCGGTTAACCTTGCTACAGAATATAAGTCGCTGACCCATTATACAAAAGGTACGCAGTCACCCCATAAAGAGGCTCCCACTGCTTGTACGTACACGGTTTCAGGTTCTTTTTCACTCCCCTCGCCGGGGTTCTTTTCGCCTTTCCCTCACGGTACTGGTTCACTATCGGTCAGTCAGGAGTATTTAGCCTTGGAGGATGGTCCCCCCATATTCAGACAGGATACCACGTGTCCCGCCCTACTCTTCGAGTTCACAACACATGCACTTTTGTGTACGGGGCTATCACCCTGTATCGCCGGACTTTCCAGACCGTTCCACTACCACACATGCTGATTCAGACTCTGGGCTGCTCCCCGTTCGCTCGCCGCTACTGGGGGAATCTCGGTTGATTTCTTTTCCTCGGGGTACTTAGATGTTTCAGTTCCCCCGGTTCGCTTCATTACGCTATGTATTCACGTAATGATAGTGTGACGAATCACACTGGGTTTCCCCATTCGGAAATCGCCGGTTATAACGGTTCATATCACCTTACCGACGCTTATCGCAGATTAGCACGTCCTTCATCGCCTCTGACTGCCAGGGCATCCACCGTGTACGCTTAGTCGCTTAACCTCACAACCCGAAGATGTTTCGTAAAACACTTCAGTGTTGCGAAAATTTGAGAGACTCGAACACACCGCTTTTCATTTCTTGTTTACGGAGAAATGAAACAGTGTGTCGTTTCAATTTTCAGCTTGATCCAGATTTTTAAAGAGCAAATATCTCAAACGAGACTCGAAAGTCTGTTTTGAGATACTTCGGTCGGCGACTTTCACTCACACATACCAGCAAGTGGCGTCCCCTAGGGGATTCGAACCCCTGTTACCGCCGTGAAAGGGCGGTGTCCTGGGCCTCTAGACGAAGGGGACACTGAAGTCTCAATCGCAAGACGCCTTGCTATTTACTTTTCATCAGACAATCTGTGTGAGCACTACAAAGAACGTTTCTTTAAGGTAAGGAGGTGATCCAACCGCAGGTTCCCCTACGGTTACCTTGTTACGACTTCACCCCAGTCATGAATCACAAAGTGGTAAGCGCCCTCCCGAAGGTTAAGCTACCTACTTCTTTTGCAACCCACTCCCATGGTGTGACGGGCGGTGTGTACAAGGCCCGGGAACGTATTCACCGTGGCATTCTGATCCACGATTACTAGCGATTCCGACTTCATGGAGTCGAGTTGCAGACTCCAATCCGGACTACGACATACTTTATGAGGTCCGCTTGCTCTCGCGAGGTCGCTTCTCTTTGTATATGCCATTGTAGCACGTGTGTAGCCCTACTCGTAAGGGCCATGATGACTTGACGTCATCCCCACCTTCCTCCAGTTTATCACTGGCAGTCTCCTTTGAGTTCCCGGCCGGACCGCTGGCAACAAAGGATAAGGGTTGCGCTCGTTGCGGGACTTAACCCAACATTTCACAACACGAGCTGACGACAGCCATGCAGCACCTGTCTCACGGTTCCCGAAGGCACCAAGGCATCTCTGCCAAGTTCCGTGGATGTCAAGAGTAGGTAAGGTTCTTCGCGTTGCATCGAATTAAACCACATGCTCCACCGCTTGTGCGGGCCCCCGTCAATTCATTTGAGTTTTAACCTTGCGGCCGTACTCCCCAGGCGGTCGACTTAACGCGTTAGCTCCGGAAGCCACGCCTCAAGGGCACAACCTCCAAGTCGACATCGTTTACGGCGTGGACTACCAGGGTATCTAATCCTGTTTGCTCCCCACGCTTTCGCACCTGAGCGTCAGTCTTTGTCCAGGGGGCCGCCTTCGCCACCGGTATTCCTCCAGATCTCTACGCATTTCACCGCTACACCTGGAATTCTACCCCCCTCTACAAGACTCTAGCCTGCCAGTTTCGGATGCAGTTCCCAGGTTGAGCCCGGGGATTTCACATCCGACTTGACAGACCGCCTGCGTGCGCTTTACGCCCAGTAATTCCGATTAACGCTTGCACCCTCCGTATTACCGCGGCTGCTGGCACGGAGTTAGCCGGTGCTTCTTCTGCGAGTAACGTCAATTGCTGCGGTTATTAACCACAACACCTTCCTCCTCGCTGAAAGTACTTTACAACCCGAAGGCCTTCTTCATACACGCGGCATGGCTGCATCAGGCTTGCGCCCATTGTGCAATATTCCCCACTGCTGCCTCCCGTAGGAGTCTGGACCGTGTCTCAGTTCCAGTGTGGCTGGTCATCCTCTCAGACCAGCTAGGGATCGTCGCCTAGGTGAGCCGTTACCCCACCTACTAGCTAATCCCATCTGGGCACATCCGATGGCAAGAGGCCCGAAGGTCCCCCTCTTTGGTCTTGCGACGTTATGCGGTATTAGCTACCGTTTCCAGTAGTTATCCCCCTCCATCGGGCAGTTTCCCAGACATTACTCACCCGTCCGCCACTCGTCACCCAAGGAGCAAGCTCCTCTGTGCTACCGTTCGACTTGCATGTGTTAGGCCTGCCGCCAGCGTTCAATCTGAGCCATGATCAAACTCTTCAATTTAAGTTTGATGCTCGTGAATTAAACTTCGTAATGAATTACGTGTTCACTCAGAGACTTGGTATTCATTTTTCGTCTTGCGACGTTAAGAATCCGTATCTTCGAGTGCCCACACAGATTGTCTGATAAATTGTTAAAGAGCAGTGCCGCTTCGCTTTTTCTCAGCGGCGCGGGGTGTGCATATTACGCCATCCCGCTGGAGAGTCAAGCGTTTATTTTCGCTTTTCTCCGCTGACCCGGCGGTTTGTAATCCGTTGTTCCGTGTCAGTGGAGGCGCATTATAGGGAGTTATTTCAGGCTGACAAGGGGAAATTTAAAATAACTTTCCGAGTGCGTGTTTTTTCAGCAAAACCACCATTAACATGCCATAAAATAAGCAAATTGCCGCTTTTGCAGCCGCAATAACGCTTCCAGGTGGCATACTAATGAATAGGAAATAAAGTAAGGAAAACCATTCATGCCGTTAAATGCCCAACAGCTAGCCGCACAGAAAAACCTGTCCTACGTTCTGGCCGAAAAGCTGGCTCAGCGAATATTAAAAGGTGAATACGCACCGGGCGCTATATTGCCTGGCGAAATAGAGCTGGGCGATCAGTTTGGCGTAAGTCGTACCGCGGTAAGAGAAGCGGTAAAGACGTTAACGGCAAAAGGTATGGTATTACCGCGCCCGCGTATTGGTACACGCGTCATGCCGCAGGCAAACTGGAACTTCCTCGACCAGGAGCTGCTCACCTGGTGGATGACAGAAGATAATTTCTCTCAGGTCATTAAACATTTTCTGGTGATGCGTATCAGCCTGGAGCCTCAGGCGTGTTTACTGGCGGCGACTATAGGTACGGCAGAACAGAAAGCGCATCTCAACACGCTAATGGAAGAAATGGTCGAGCTGAAAAGAAACTTCAGACGCGAGCGTTGGATTGAGGTTGATATCGCCTGGCATGAACACATCTATGAAATGAGTGCGAACCCGTTCCTTATCTCCTTCGCGTCACTCTTCCATTCCGTTTACCAGACCTACTTTACCTCTATTACCTATAACGACGTGGTCAAGCTGGATTTACACCAGGCCATTGTCGACGCAATAGATGAGAGCGATGGCGATCGCGCCTTCGCTGCCTGTCAGGCATTGCTGATAGCACCGAACGTGCTACCGGATAAATAATATGTCAGAAAAGAAATCACGCAGTATGGCCGGGCTACCGTGGATAGCAGCCATGGCCTTTTTTATGCAGGCACTAGACGCCACGATCCTCAATACCGCCTTACCCGCAATAGCACACAGCCTTAACCGCTCTCCGCTCGCCATGCAGTCGGCCATTATCAGCTACACCCTGACGGTCGCGATGCTGATCCCGGTGAGTGGATGGCTGGCAGACAGGTTTGGTACCCGGCGCGTCTTTATGATAGCTGTGAGCCTGTTTACGCTGGGTTCGCTGGCCTGTGCGCTGTCCAGCTCCCTAAGCGAACTGGTGATTTTCCGCGTCATTCAGGGCATCGGTGGCGCCATGATGATGCCCGTTGCCCGTCTGGCATTATTACGTGCTTACCCCCGCAGCGAACTGCTTCCCGTGCTTAACTTCGTAACCATGCCTGGACTTGTGGGGCCGATTTTAGGTCCAGTATTGGGCGGTGTACTGGTCACGTGGGCCAGTTGGCACTGGATCTTCCTGATTAATATTCCAATTGGGGTTGCCGGTATCTTCTATGCCCGCAAATATATGCCGAACTTCACCACGCCGCGCCGCGGTTTTGATATGACCGGTTTCTTTCTGTTTGGTTTGAGCCTGGTGTTGTTTTCCAGCGGGGTAGAGCTGTTCGGTGAGAAGCTTGTCGAGACCTGGATAGCACTCAGCATTATTCTTGCCAGTATTCTGTTACTGCTCGCCTACATTCGCCACGCGCGTCGTCACCCAACGCCGCTAATATCGCTTCCTATATTTAAGACCCGAACTTTTTCCGTCGGGATCGCCGGAAACCTTGCCACTCGTCTGGGTACAGGGTGCGTGCCCTTCTTAATGCCGCTGATGTTGCAGGTAGGCTTTGGATACCCGGCGCTGATAGCCGGTTGCATGATGGCGCCAACGGCGCTGGGATCAATACTGGCGAAATCAATGGTGACGCAGGTGCTGCGCCGGCTCGGCTACAGAACCACACTGGTGGGTGTTACGGTATTTATCGGCCTGATGATTGCGCAGTTCGCATTGCAATCTCCCGCCATGCCGGTCTGGATGTTGATCCTGCCGTTGTTCATTTTGGGTATGGCGATGTCCACCCAGTTTACCTCCATGAATACCATCACTCTGGCGGACCTGACCGATGAAAACGCCAGCAGCGGCAACAGTGTGCTGGCCGTTACTCAGCAGTTATCAATCAGTTTAGGGGTCGCCATCAGCGCTGCCGTTCTGCGTATCTATGAAGGTATGGAAGGAACCAATACGGTCGAGCAGTTCCACTACACCTTTATGACGATGGGCGCTATCACGGTAGTGTCTGCGCTGATGTTCATGCTGCTAAAAGCAAAAGATGGACGTAATCTGATTAAAGAGCGACATAATCCTAAACCGACCCCCGCTCCATCAAAACAGGAGTAAGTTGCAGGCGCTGTTGCTGTAATGCGGGCTGCGCCATCCGGTGGATTAATACATCGATGGCCAGTTCGCCCAGTTCATCTTTTGGTTGATGGATGGTCGTCAGCGGCGGCGTCATATAGCGCGCCAGCTCGATATCATCATAACCCACCACCGCCATATCCTGCGGAATGCGCAATCCCGATTGGTACAGAGCCTGATACGCGCCAACCGCCATGGCATCATTGCCGGTAAAAACGGCCTGCGGTCGCTGTTTATGCGACAGCAACGTTTGCATAGCTTCAAAGCCGCCGCCGAACTCAAAGTCACCGGTAATCTCGTAACCTTCCGGGACCGGCAACCCCGCCCGCTTCATTGCCGCCCGATATCCTTCCAGACGTAAACGCGCTGGAGTTTTATCCAGCGGCCCGGTGATGCAGGCAATGCGCGTAAAACCTTTTTCGATAAGATGTTGAGTGGCTAAATCCCCGCCCAACAGGGAGTTATCCTGGATCAGATCGCTTTCACCATCAAAAGGCGACCAGTCCATCATGACGGTCGGTATAGAAGGATAGCGTTGCATGATCTCCCTGGAAGGTTGATGTGTTTCCGTGCAGAGCAGCAGCAAGCCATCCACCCGTTTTTGCATTAACGTTTCCAGATTACGGTTCATGCGCTGTTCATCACCTTCAGTGTTGCACAGCACCAGGCTGTAGCCGCGTTCAAAACAACTACGTTCAACGCCGCGCACCAGCTCGGAATAAAAGGGGTTGGTACTGGCAGTGATTAACATGCCAATAGTGTGGGTCTGGTTTAACTTGAGACTACGCGCCAGCGCTGAGGGCGCGTAGTTAAGCTCTTTAATCGCCGCTTCAACTTTGTCAGTGACAGACTCACTGACAAAGCGATCTTTATTAATGACGTGAGAAACCGTCGACGTGGAAACCCCCGCCAGGCGGGCGACGTCCTTCATTGTAGCCAAGCGTTACCTCTGTTGACTTAAAAACGCTTCTATTTCTTCGCGCCATGGAACGGAAGGCTGTGCGCCCTTACGGGTGACCGCAATCGCCGCAGCGGCATGTGCAAATCGGATAGCTTCAGGCAGCGGAGTCTCTTCCAGTAACGCTGTAATTAACGCGCCGTTAAAGGTATCCCCAGCGGCGATGGTATCAACGGCGTCCACTTTAAACCCAGGCACACGCTGACCTTCACCATTTACGCTGGCCCACACCCCGCGACTGCCTAAGGTAATCAGTACAGTATGGATCCCCTTCGCGTGCAATGCCTGCGCAGCTTTGGCCGCGTCTTCATCGTTTTCAACCCGGATTCCCGTGAGCTTTTCAGCCTCGGTTTCATTCGGGGTAATAATATCCACCAGCGCCAGCAGTTCGTCAGAAAGTTCACGTGCCGGGGCCGGGTTAAGGGCTACCGTGGTTTTATTTTGATGTGCAATCTTTGCCGCAGCCAGTACGCTTTCGATCGGCGACTCTAACTGCATCAGTAAGGCAGACGCCTGGGCAATACGCTCATGCTGAGCTTCCACCAGCGCAGGCGAAAGTGCCGCGTTCGCACCAGCATGAATGCCGATGACGTTCTCACCTTCACCATTCACAAAAATCAACGCCACACCGGTCGATTCCCCCGAAATTACGCTAATCGGCGCAATATCGATATTATCTTTGGCTAACTGTTTACGAACACTTTCGCCAATATCATCATCACCCGTACAGGCAATAAATGCGATATTCGCGCCACTACGCCCCGCAGCAACAGCCTGATTCGCGCCTTTACCACCAAATGCAACCTGATAATGGTTACCGGTTACGGTTTCACCAGGTGTCGGGAAAGAGTTAAGGTTGAGGATGTGATCGGCATTGATACTGCCAAGAACAACGAGGTTGCCTGCGGTTTTCATATTTGGTGTTCCAAGTCAAAGTGCGCCACCGGATTAGGGTGGCGCGTGCCCTGCTTTTCTTTTTACGCTTTCATCCCCAAAACCCGATACGGGGATGGCGTCTTTATGTCTCCATCAGGCCGCGAGCGACCTGAATCGGTATTACTGCTTGATGACCAGCTTCAGGTCAACCGGATATTTAGCCTGAACCTTCTCGCCTTTCAGGACTTTATCCGCAGTCTCAACGCCTTTCGCGCCGATCTGATCCGGCAACTGAGCAATGGTCGCAGCCAGTTTGCCATCATTTACTGCTTTTTCGCCATCTGGAGTACCGTCAAATCCAACCACCATCACATCAGATTTACCCGCGGTTTGCAGTGCGCGCAGCGCACCCAACGCCATTTCATCGTTCTGGGCAAATACGGCCTGCACGTCAGGATGCGCGGTCAGCAGGTTCTGCATGACGTTCAGACCTTTGGTGCGGTCGAAGTCGGCCGGCTGGCTGGCCAGTACGTTAAATTTGTGTGCCGCAACAGCCTGCTGGAAACCTTCGCCACGCTCACGCGCCGCTGAAGTACCGGCAATACCCTGCAGTTCGATAACTTTCGCGCCTTCACCCGCTTTCTTCGCGATGTAATCGCCCGCAATCTTACCGCCCAGCACGTTATCAGATGCAATATGGCTTACTACTTCGCCTTTGGACGCAACGCGGTCAAGGGTGATAACCGGAATTTTCGCCTGGTTAGCCATCTTCACAGCGTTACCAACAGCATCGGAGTCTGTCGGGTTAATCAGCAGAATTTTAGTTCCACGAACCGTTAAATCCTGAACGTTAGCCAGCTCTTTCGCTGGGTTGTTCTGTGAGTCCAGAATCACCAGGTTGTAGCCCAGCTTATCGGCCTCTTTTTGCGCCCCATCCTTCAAAGAAACAAAGAACGGGTTGTTGAGGGTGGAGACCACCAGCGCAATGGTATCTTTCGCCATCGCATTCGCGCTCACGGTGGCGCTCAGCGCAACAGCAGAAACCAGGGTAGCCAGTTTTTTCATGTTCATATTTAAGATGTCCTGTAATCGTTGTTACTGCTTTTTGTTGTCTACCAGTACCGCCAGCAAAATCACCACCGCTTTGACGATCATCTGGTAATAGGAGGATACACCTAACAAATTCAAACCATTATTGAGGAAACCAAGAATCAATGCGCCGATCAGCGTCCCAACAATACGTCCTTTACCACCCGCCAGGCTGGTACCACCTAACACCACCGCGGCGATAGCATCCAGCTCATAGCCAGTACCTGCCGTCGGTTGCGCAGAGGAGAGGCGCGCTACTTCAATGATGCCCGCCAGCGATGCCAGCAGACCACACAGGGAATAAACGATAATTTTGATTTTACTTACGCTGATACCGGACAGGCGCGTTGCCGCTTCGTTACCGCCCAGCGCATAGATATAACGACCCAGACGAGTGTGGTGCAGCATGTACCACGCCGCGAGGAAGACAATCCCCATAATCCACACAGGCGTAGGGACGCCTAACGGACGACCAATACCAAACCAGCCAAACAGATCGGCATTGTCAGTAAACCCGGTATTAACCGGACTGCCGTTGGTGTATACCATGGTCACACCACGCAGCAGCAGCATCATCACCAGGGTCGCGATAAACGCCTGTACCCGGCCTTTCGCGACAATCACCCCGGTTACCGCGCCAATAGCAGCACCGAGCGCCAGGGCCGCAGCGACAGCCACCAGCGCATTGACTTCAATCCCTACAATGGAAGCCGCAACCGCACCGGTAAGCGCCAGCAAAGAACCGACAGACAGATCGATCCCCGACGTCAGGATAACCAGCGTCATGCCAACGGCCATGATGGCGTTCACCGACGTTTGCTGGAGGATGTTGAACAGGTTATTAACGGTAAAAAAGTTAGGGCTCATGGTGGAAACAATCGCGATCAGCACTAACAGAGCGATGAGCGACTTTTGCTCCAGAAGCCATGCTTTAGTGAAATAACGGCGACCAGAAACAGCCTGGGTAGTCATCTTTTTTACTCCTGATTCACGCGATTAAGCTTGCCCACAGCGGCAGCCATTAATACTTCCTGAGTGGCCTGCTCGCGAGTGAACTCACCGCCGAGATGCCCTTCATGCATAACGATAATTCGATCGCTCATGCCCAATACTTCTGGCATCTCAGAGGAGACCAGAATGATGCTCAGCCCATCGGCCTTAAACTGGTTGATAAGCTGATAGATTTCTTTCTTAGCCCCAACGTCAACACCGCGCGTTGGTTCATCGAGGATCAGGACTTTTGGTCGGGTCATCAGACCGCGCGCAATCGCCACTTTCTGCTGATTACCGCCAGAAAGCAGGCCGATAGCCTGTTCCATCGATGGCGTTTTAACATTGAACAGACGAATAAAATCACCTACCGCCTGCTGCTCGTCTTTATGTTTAAGGCTTCCACCAGCGCGACTGAAATAACGCAGCGCGGTTAGTGACATGTTCTCTTTCACCGACATGCCCAGCACTAAACCATCGCGTTTACGGTCTTCAGAAATATAGACGATGCCGTTAGCCAGCCCATCCTGCGGCGAACGGGTGACCACTTCATGGCCATCAAGCGTGACGTAACCGCTGGTGCGCGGCAATGCGCCGTACAACACTTTCATCAGCTCGGTACGTCCGGCCCCCATCAGCCCCGATACGCCAAGGATCTCGCCTTTACGCAGCGTGAATGAAACATCGTTTACGCCAGGGCCGCACAGGTTATCGACCTTAAGGCGAATATCACCCGGCGCTTTTTCCAGGCGCGGGTATTGATCTTCCAGCTTACGTCCCACCATCATTTCAATCAGCGAGTCTTCGGTCAGCGAAGCGACTTCACGCTCGGCAATAAACTGCCCATCGCGAAAAACGGTCACGTCGTCGCAAATCTCGAAGATCTCTTTCATGCGGTGAGAAATATAGACAATGCCGCGTCCCTGGGATTTCAGTTCGCGAATGACGCGGAACAGGGATTCGGTTTCGGTATCGGTGAGCGCATCCGTCGGTTCATCCATAATGATGACCTTCGATTCAAAGCTCAGCACTTTGGCAATTTCAACCATCTGCTGATCGCCAATCGACAGTTCACCGACCAGTCTGTCGCTTTTAAAGCGCAGATTCAGTTTGGCAAGCAGCAGATCGGCTTCGGCGTACATCTTCTTCCAGTCAATTTTGCCAAAGCGATTAACGAACTCACGGCCAAGAAAAATGTTCTCGGCGATAGTGAGTTGCGGGATCAAATTCAGCTCCTGGTGGATGATACCGATTCCGGCTTCCTGGGAGGATTTAGGGCCGTTAAAGGTGGTCTCTTTTCCCAACCACAATAAAGAACCGGCATCACGGGTATAGATCCCGGTCAGCACTTTCATCATGGTGGATTTGCCCGCGCCGTTTTCGCCCACCAGCGCCATTACGCGGCCTGGGTAGACATTCAGCGCGGCGCCGGATAGCGCTTTTACGCCCGGGAACGCTTTATCGATCCCTTTGAGTTGCAGTAATGCGTTCATGATGGCCTCAGAACGTGACGCCAGCACAGAGAATAATATTCGCATACGGAGAACACTCTCCGCTGCGAATTACCGCCTGACTGTCTGCGGTTTGTTTTTTGAATTGTTCATGCGTGGTGTAACGAATTTCTATGGTGTTTCCCTGGTGTTGTTGCAGTTGCTCAATGTGGCTGAGCAACGTTTCGTGGAGTTGCGGATTATGTTGTTTAATTTCCGTCGCGAGAATGGCCGCCTCGACCTGCATTTCACGTGTCACCACATCCAGTACCTGCATAAAAGAAGGTACGCCCTGGGTTAATGCTATATCGATACGCGTTGTGCTATTCGGGATGGGTAAACCTGCATCACACACCACCAGCGTATCGGTATGCCCCAGACGGGAGATCACCGATGAAATTTCAGAGTTGAGTACCGTGCCTTTCTTCATTTTCTTTCCCCACTAGCGAAACGTTTCGCTGAAGATAAGTGTAGAGCGAAGAGTGGAGATAAAACCACCGCGAAGTTACGAAAATGTGATCGCCATCGAAACGTTTCGCAAGGATTATCATTCGATGAAATGAAAACTGGGAGGGACAAAACAAAACGCCCCCTTTCGCAATGAAAGAGGGCGTCGATGAGATTAAATCTCGACCTGAGTACCGAGCTCAATAACCCGGTTCGGTGGGATTTCAAACTGGTCCGGGGCGCGCAGCGCATTGCGTTGTAGTAGCAGATACAGCTTGCCGCGCAGACGCAGATACCATGGTCGTTTGCCAACAATCAACGACTCATGCGACATGAAGAACGAGGTTTCCATCATCCGACAGCTTAAGCCTTCCAGACCGCAGCGATGGAACACTTCTTCAACGTTCGGCGTTTCGCGCCAACCGTAGCTGGCCACCACGCGCCAGAAGGTGGGCGATAACTGCTCAATCTGCACCCTACGCACATTGTGAACATATGGCGCATCTTCCGTGCGCAGCGTCAGCAGAATAACGCGTTCATGCAGAACCTTGTTATGTTTGAGGTTATGCAGTAGCGCAAACGGGATGACGTTCAATGCACGAGACATGTACACCGCCGTTCCCGGCACGCGTACCGGTGGTGATTTCTCCAGAGAGGCAATCATCGCCTCCAGAGAGTTGCCGTGCTCATGCATGCGACGCAGCAGACGGAAACGCTCGCTTTTCCAGGTAGTCATGATGGTGAACATCACCAGACCCAGCGTCAGAGGCAGCCAACCGCCGGAAATCAGTTTATCGAGGTTCGCGGAGAACAGCGGAACATCGACGCACAAGAACGCCACCAGGATCAGGAAGACGAAGTATTTATTCCAGTGCCAGTTTTTGCGCGCCACGGTGGTCGACAGAATTGAGGTCAGCACCATTGTCCCCGTCACCGCAATCCCGTACGCCGCAGCCAGATTGCTGGAGTGTTCAAAGCTCACAATCACAATAACCACTGCAAAATAGAGCATCCAGTTAACGAAAGGAATGTAGATCTGGCCCGATTCCATTTCCGAGGTATGGATGATACGCATCGGCGATAAATACCCCAGACGCACGGCCTGACGCGTCAGTGAGAAGACGCCGGAGATAACCGCCTGTGAAGCGATAACCGTTGCCAGCGCGGCGAGGATCAGGAGCGGTATCAACGCCCAGTCCGGCGCCAGCAGGAAGAACGGGTTTTTAATCGCTTCAGGATGCTTTAACAGCAACGCCCCCTGACCAAAATAGTTCAGTACCAGCGAAGGCAATACCACGGAGAACCATGCCAGGCGAATCGGCAACTTACCGAAGTGGCCCATATCCGCATACAGCGCTTCAACACCGGTAATCGACAACACCACCGCACCCAGCGCAATAAAGGACAACGTTTTGAATTCGAGGAAGAAATGCACCGCCCAATACGGATTGAGCGCCTGCAGCACATCCGGATTGCCAATAATACTGCGCACTCCTAACACCGCCAGCGTCAGGAACCACAACAGCATAATCGGCGCAAACAGCTTACCGACCATGCCGGTACCGTGTTTTTGAATCAAAAACAGCAGGGTCAGTACGATTATCGAGAGCGGAACAATCCAGGTATCCAGTTGCGGGGCAATGATCTCCAGACCTTCAATCGCCGACATCACAGAGATAGCAGGCGTTATAACCACTTCTCCATAGAAGAAGCTGCCGCCAATCAACCCCATAATCACCAGCATGGAGGTTGTTCGTGCTGAAGTATTACGCCCGGCCAATGACATCAGCGTCAGGATCCCGCCTTCTCCGGCGTTATCCGCGCGCATGACAAACGTCAGGTATTTAATGGAGACAACAAAGATCAGCAGCCAGAAAATCAGCGAGAGAAAGCCAAATACGGCATCACGTTCAACGCCAAAACCAAACTGGCCGGACAAACATTCACGAAGCGTATAAAGTGGGCTGGTACCAATATCACCGTAGACAACCCCAATGGCCGCAAGGGTAATCGCAGACAATGATTGTTTATTATCAGTGCTCATAGACTCGTCTTTCGTTTATACACATCATCTTTCAAGCCACCTCCGCGTGGGCTGCATTCGTTATTCCCCCCATCCCAGAAGAAAACTCCATTGCCGCCTTGGTGCAGCTTGATTGATTTGGTGTATATATAAGAAATGTGTGCGTCGTCCCTTGGCCCACAAAAAGGCGCACAGTATGCACGATTAATCGCAAAATCGTACCCCTAAATGAGACCAGATTAATCTGGCTCAAAGAAAAATAAGCGCACCTTCAGTCTATTACTGCACTGGTGTGAAGCATCTATACTCGCTGTTTATGCAGTACATTTGGCGAAAGGACGCCACTTCATTATGGCTCACCCACATTTATTAGCGGAAAGAATTTCCCGTCTGAGCAATGCGCTGGAAAAGGGACTTTATGAACGTAGCCACGCCATTCGTCTGTGTCTGCTGGCTGCGCTTAGCGGCGAGAGCGTTTTCTTATTAGGTCCTCCCGGGATCGCGAAAAGCTTAATTGCCCGCAGACTGAAATTTGCCTTTCAAAATGCTCGCGCCTTCGAATATCTGATGACGCGCTTCTCTACGCCGGAAGAGGTTTTCGGCCCGCTGTCCATTCAGGCGTTAAAAGACGAAGGTCGCTATGAACGCTTAACGGCAGGCTATCTCCCTGAAGCTGAAATCGTCTTTCTCGATGAAATCTGGAAGGCGGGACCGGCGATTCTTAACACCCTGCTGACCGCCATCAACGAACGCCACTTCCGCAACGGCGCGCATGAAGAGAAAATCCCGATGCGCCTGCTGGTGGCAGCCTCCAACGAACTGCCTGAGGCAGACAGCAGCCTGGAAGCGCTGTACGACCGTATGCTGATTCGTCTGTGGCTGGATAAAGTCCAGGACAAGGCCAACTTCCGCTCGATGCTGTTAAGTCAGCAGGATGAAAGCGACAATCCGGTCCCGGCATCGTTACAGGTAACGGATGAAGAGTATTACCAGTGGCAAAAGGACATTGGCGCCATCACGCTTCCCGATCGCGTGTTTGAGCTTATTTTCATGCTGCGCCAGCAGCTGGACACGCTACCGAATGCCCCCTACGTGTCCGATCGTCGCTGGAAAAAAGCCATTCGCTTGCTCCAGGCCAGCGCCTTCTTTAGCGGACGTGATGCGGTAGTTCCCATCGATCTGATCCTGCTGAAAGACTGCCTGTGGTACGACGCACAAAGCCTGAATCTAATGCAGCAGCAGCTGGAAATATTGATGACCGGACACGCATGGCAACAGCAAGCCATGCTGACCCGTCTGGGCAGTATTGTGCAGCGCCGCATTCAGCTCCAGCAGCAGCAAAGCGATAAAACAGCATTCACCGTGATCCGTCAGGGCGGCATGTTCAGCCGTCGTCCTCATTATGATTTACCGCCGGAGGCCACGTCATCCGTCGTGACATTACTACTGCAAAAGCCCTTAAAGCTGCATGATATGGAAGTAATCCATATTGCTTTCGAACGTAGCGCGCTGGAACTGTGGTTAACCAAAGGCGGAGAGATCCGCGGAAAATTAAACGGCATCGGTTTTGCCCAGACGCTGAACATGGAAGTGGATAGCGCGCAGCACCTGGTTGTACGCGACGTCAGCTTACAAGGCTCTCGCCTGGCATTGCCCGGTACATCACAAGAGAGTATGCCCGCTGAAATAAAACAGGAGCTTGAAGCGCTCGATAACGAGTGGCATCAGCAGCACAGCGCATTTAGCGAGCAGCAAAAATGTCTGTTTATTCATAGCGACTGGTTAGGCCGCATTGAGGCCAGCCTGCAGGATGTCGGGGCACAAATCCGCCAGGCGCAACAATGCTGACCCTTGATACACTCAACATCATGCTGGCGGTCAGTGAAGAAGCGATGATCGAAGAGATGATCGTCGCCCTACTGGCTTCTCCGAAGATGGTGGTATTTTTTAACAAATTCCCTCGCCTTAAAAAAGCGATCACTGACGATATTCCCCGCTGGCGTGAATCTTTGCGTAGCCGCCTCAAAGATACCCATGTACCGCCGGAGTTAGCGGAAGAGGTTATATGCTATCAACAAAGCCAGCTCCTCTCTCATGCGCAGTTTATCGTCCAGCTACCGCAAATATTGTCGCTATTACACCACCTCCATTCGCCATGGGCCGGACAAGCGCAGCAGTTGGTCAATGACAACAGCGCGTTTACGCCTGCCCTACATACGCTTTTTCTCCAGCGCTGGCGCCTGAGCCTGGTGGTGCAAACCACAACGCTGAATCAGCAACTGCTGGAAGAAGAGCGCGAGCATTTGCTCAGTGAAGTACAGGAACGGATGACCCTTAGCGGGCAACTGGAACCCGTACTGGCAGAAAATGACAACGCAGCAGGCCGGTTGTGGGATATGAGCGCAGGTCAAATCAAGCGCGGTGATTATCAGTTGATGGTGAAATATGGCGAATTCCTGACGCAACAACCTGAACTCCAGCGTCTGGCTGAGCAGTTAGGCCGTTCCAGAGAAGCGAAATCCGTACCGCGTAAAGATGCGCCAATGGAAACCTTCCGCACCCTGGTGCGCGAACCGGCAACCGTCCCGGAGCAAGTAGATGGCATCCAGCAAAGCGACGATATCCTGCGCCTGCTGCCGCCGGAACTGGCCACTCTGGGCATTACCGAACTGGAATACGAGTTCTACCGACGACTGGTGGAAAAGCAGTTGTTGACCTATCGCCTGCACGGCGAAGCATGGCGTGAGAAAGTCACGGAACGCCCCGTGGTGCATCAGGATTTTGACGAGCAACCGCGCGGACCTTTTATCGTCTGCGTTGATACTTCGGGATCGATGGGCGGCTTTAATGAGCAGTGTGCGAAAGCCTTTTGCCTGGCGCTAATGCGCGTCGCCCTTGCCGATAACCGACGCTGTTTCATCATGCTGTTTTCAACAGAAGTAGTGCGCTATGAGCTATCCGGCCCGGAGGGCATCGAACAGGCGATCCGTTTTTTAAGTCAGCGCTTTCGCGGTGGTACCGATATTGCCAGCTGTTTTCGCGCCATTACTGAGCGCATGCAGGGTCGGGAATGGTTTGATGCTGATGCGGTGGTGATCTCAGATTTTATCGCACAGCGATTGCCCGATGAGGTTGTCAGCAAAGTGGAGGAATTACAGCGGGTGCACCAGCACCGTTTTCACGCGGTGGCGATGTCAGCACATGGTAAACCCGGCATCATGCGCATTTTCGATCATATCTGGCGCTTTGATACCGGGATGCGAAGCCGCCTGCTCAGACGCTGGCGGCGTTAATTCTTACAACAGAGAGGCGACGCTTTCACGTACCTGTGCCGGCCATACGCCACACTGAACCTGACCAATGTGTGGTAATTGCAGCAACAGCATGGTCAGACGCGACTGCCCAATTCCTCCACCAATCGTCTGTGGCATTTCACCGCGCAGCAGCGCCTGGTGCCATTCCAGACTCAGACGATCTTCATCTCCGGTCAGAGACAGCTGATGTTTCAGAGCGTCAGCATCCACACGGATCCCCATAGAAGACAGCTCAAACGCATCTTCCAGTACCGGGTTCCAGACCAGAATATCACCGTTCAGACCGGCGTGACCCAGCTCGGACGCTGAACTCCAGTCATCATAATCCGGCGCACGTACATCATGGCGGTGACCGTCGCTGAGCTTGCCGCCGATCCCCACCAGGAATACCGCGCCCAGCTCCTTAGCGATCGCACGTTCACGACCTTTTGCGTCAAGACCAGGATAACTAGATAACAGTTCCTGGCTATGAACAAAGTGGATCTGCTCTGGCAGGAACGGTGCCAGACCAAACTCTTTGCTCACCGCAGCTTCGGTAGCCTTAATTCCCGCCCAGATAGCCTCTACCGTGCTTTTCAGAGTGGAGAATTGACGCTCGCCGTCGCCCATCACGCGCTCCCAGTCCCACTGGTCAACATACACTGAGTGCAGCGGGGAAAGGCGGTCTTCATCAGGACGCAGGGCCTTCATATGCGTGTACAGCCCTTCGCCTGCGCTAAAGTCGTGTTGTCCTAATGTTTGACGCTTCCACTTCGCCAGTGAATGAACCACTTCGAATTGAGCGTCTGGCAATGCTTTAACCTTCACCTGCACCGCTTTTTCACAGCCCGACAAGTTATCTTGCGTGCCATCTCCTACGCGGCTGAGGATCGGAGCCTGAACTTCGATCAGACCTAAACGCTCTTCCAGCTGACGAGAAAAATGAGATTTTACGAAGCTAATTTGACGTTGTTTGGCAATGTAAGCGGTTTTCATTATGTGTACTCCTGTGTCCTGTTGCCTATGATTAAGCAACAGAATGTAGGTAATATTCAATAATCAACAAACAAAAAGCCTTCTTCGATTTTGATTCGTTAAAATTAACGTCTAAAATAGAGGGAATCATTAATCTACATAAGAAAAACCTATGGAAAATTATCAGATCGACAATCTGGACCGCGGCATTCTTGACGCCCTGATGGAAAATGCCCGAACGGCCTATGCCGAATTGGCCAAACAGTTCGGCGTTAGCCCGGGGACAATTCACGTTCGCGTAGAGAAGATGAAGCAGGCCGGGATTATTACCGGCGCACGGATTGATGTTAGTCCCAAACAGTTGGGCTATGACGTCGGCTGCTTTATCGGCATCATCCTGAAAAGTGCGAAAGACTATCCGTCAGCGTTGGCCAGACTGGAAAGCCTCGATGAGGTGACCGAAGCGTATTACACCACCGGGCACTACAGCATCTTTATAAAGGTGATGTGCAAGTCGATCGACGCGTTACAGCAGGTACTTATCAACAAGATCCAAACAATTGACGAAATTCAGTCCACGGAGACCCTGATCGTCCTGCAAAACCCGATCATGCGTACCATCAAGCCATGATCGCTTTTTTTAATCCCCTATTTTTCCACAGGTAGATCCCAGCTCGCTCACAGCGTACAATACGCCCTCTTTATAAAGGTGGGCGATCATGGCAGAAATCACTCTTATCAGCGGCAGCACGCTTGGCAGTGCGGAATATGTAGCAGAGCATCTGGCTGAAAAACTGGACGACGCGGGTTTTTCCAGCGAAATACTGCATGGGCCAATGCTTGAAGAGGTCCCGACTGATGGGATCTGGCTGATTATTAGCTCCACGCACGGTGCGGGAGACATTCCTGACAACCTGCAGCCTTTATATGATGCCTTATGCGAGCAAAAACCGGACCTTTCACAAGTGCACTTTGGTGCAATCGGGATCGGCAGTCGTGAATATGACACCTTTTGCGGCGCAATCGACAAGCTGGAAGCCGAACTGAAAGCCTGCGGAGCAAAACAGATCGGCGAAACGCTCAGGATCAACGTACTGGAACATGAAATTCCGGAAGATCCGGCTGAAATTTGGCTGGGATCCTGGCATCCATTGCTCAGAGATTTGTAAAGATCGTACTTTTTTATGTGGATAAGTCTGGTTAAAAGCTTGGATCAACCGGTAGTTATCCCAAGAACAACCGTTGTTCAGTTTTTGAGTTGTGTATAACCCTTCATTCTGCTCCCAGCTTATACGGGCCAGGATCACCGATCATTCACAGCTAATGATCCTCAACAACCTGTTGATCTTATTCAAAGGATCGCCCTTATCCACAGAAAGTTGCGATCCTAATAAGAGATCACAATAAAACAGATCTCTAAATAAAAAGATCTTCTTTTTAATACCCAGGATCCCAGGGCTTTCTCGATCGACTAAAGTTGAGTAGAATCCACGGCCCGGGCTTCAATCCACTTTCACACCGCGTTATGCGAGGCAATTACCATGTTTTATCAGGATCCTTTTGACGTCATCATCATTGGCGGGGGTCATGCAGGCACCGAGGCCGCAATGGCCGCGGCGCGAATGGGTCAACAGACTCTGCTTTTGACACACAATATCGACACACTGGGACAGATGAGTTGCAACCCGGCGATCGGCGGTATTGGGAAGGGACACCTGGTAAAAGAAGTGGATGCGCTTGGTGGGTTGATGGCAAAAGCGATCGACCATGCAGGTATCCAGTTTAGGATACTAAACGCCAGCAAAGGGCCAGCCGTTCGTGCTACCCGAGCTCAGGCCGACCGTGTGCTCTATCGCCAGGCTGTACGCACCGCACTCGAGAATCAACCCAATCTGATGATCTTCCAACAGGCGGTTGAAGATCTGATTGTTGAAAACGATCGTGTTGTGGGTGCAGTGACCCAAATGGGACTGAAGTTCCGTGCCAAAGCGGTTGTATTAACCGTAGGGACTTTTCTTGACGGCAAAATTCATATTGGTCTGGACAACTACAGCGGCGGCCGTGCTGGCGATCCGCCGTCTATCCCGCTGTCACGCCGTCTGCGTGAACTGCCGTTACGCGTCAGCCGCCTGAAAACCGGTACGCCGCCGCGTATCGATGCACGCACTATTGATTTCAGCGTGCTCGGCCAGCAAAACAGCGATAACCCGATGCCGGTCTTCTCATTCCTGGGCGATGCTTCTCAACATCCGCGTCAGATGCCGTGTTACATCACGCATACCAATGAGAGAACCCATGACGTGATCCGCAATAACCTCGATCGTAGCCCGATGTACGCAGGCGTGATCGAAGGTATCGGTCCGCGCTACTGCCCGTCGATCGAAGACAAAGTGATGCGCTTTGCCGATCGTAATCAGCATCAGATCTTCCTCGAACCGGAAGGACTCACGTCTAACGAAATTTATCCGAATGGTATCTCCACCAGCTTGCCGTTCGATGTGCAGATGCAAATTGTCCGCTCCATGCAGGGTATGGAAAATGCCAGAATCGTCCGTCCTGGCTACGCGATTGAGTATGATTTCTTCGATCCGCGCGACCTGAAACCCACTCTGGAAAGTAAATTCATCCAGGGTCTGTTCTTTGCGGGCCAGATTAACGGTACTACCGGTTACGAAGAAGCTGCCGCGCAAGGGATGTTGGCGGGTCTGAACGCCGCACGCTTGTCTGCTGAGAAAGACGGCTGGGCACCGCGTCGCGATCAGGCTTATCTTGGTGTACTGGTGGACGATCTGTGTACGCTTGGCACCAAAGAACCGTACCGCATGTTCACCTCACGCGCAGAATACCGTTTGATGCTGCGCGAAGATAACGCCGACCTGCGTCTGACCGAAATTGGTCGTGAACTGGGTCTGGTGGACGACGAGCGCTGGGCTCGTTTCAACGAGAAGCTGGAGCGTATCGAACAGGAACGTCAGCGTCTCAAATCAACCTGGGTAAATCCGTTAGCGGAATCTGCAGCAGAAGTGAATGCTCACCTGGCTACGCCTTTGTCACGTGAAGCCAGCGGTGAAGATCTTCTGCGCCGCCCGGATATGACCTATGCTCAGTTGACCTCTTTATCTGCGTTTGCACCAGCGCTCGACGATGCTCAGGCCGCGGAACAGGTTGAGATTCAGGTGAAATACGAAGGGTATATCGCCCGTCAGCAGGAAGAAATCGAAAGACAACAGCGTAATGAGAACACCCTGTTGCCTGCAACGCTGGATTATCGTCAGGTCTCAGGCTTGTCGAATGAAGTTATCGCCAAGCTGAACGATCACAAACCGGTATCGATCGGCCAGGCATCGCGTATTTCTGGCGTAACGCCTGCCGCCATTTCCATTCTGCTGGTATGGCTGAAGAAACAAGGTATGCTGCGCCGCAGCGCTTGATAACACTATTTTGGCGGCGGGCGCTTCGCCTGCCCGCCCTACAAATTTGTAGTCCCGATAAGCTATAGCGCATCGGGAAATTGATTATGAACAGGTAACGACCGTGCTCAACAAACTCTCTCGTCTGCTGGCTGATGCTGGTATTTCTCTTACCGATCACCAGAAAAATCAGCTGATTGCGTATGTCGATATGCTGCACAAATGGAACAAAGCGTACAACTTGACGTCGGTACGGGATCCCAACGAAATGCTGGTGCGCCATATTCTGGACAGTATTGTCGTCGCGCCGTATCTGAAAGGGGAGCGTTTTATCGACGTGGGTACGGGACCGGGCCTGCCGGGTATTCCTCTCTCTATCGTGCGCCCAGAAGCGCATTTCACACTGCTGGATAGTCTGGGAAAACGCGTCCGTTTCTTGCGTCAGGTGCAGCATGAGCTTGCGCTTACTAACATCACTCCTGTGCAAAGTCGCGTTGAAGAATTCCCTTCAGAGCCGCCGTTCGATGGGGTTATTAGCCGTGCGTTCGCGTCACTTACTGATATGGTGAGTTGGTGCCATCATTTGCCTGGCCTGGATGGGCGTTTTTATGCGCTAAAAGGGCAGTTGCCTGAAGATGAAATTGCTTCGTTGCCTGCAGAATTCAGCGTCGAGTCGGTCGAAAAATTACGCGTTCCGCAACTGGATGGTGAACGTCATCTGGTGGTTATTAAGCCAAACAAAATTTAATTTTTATCAAAAAAAATAGAAAAAAAACGGCTATTCAGGTGTTAAAAGTCATAGGGAATAGTGTGGTTAAATGTCGTTACAATTCACTAGCGCCTTACGGTTTTGCATCATAACTATAACGTACCGTTTTTTGTTAAAAGCGAAACAAGTCAGCTGTGAAAATATCAGTCTGCTAAAAATAGAACGTAAGAACCGCCCGTTGTGTTAATTTTTTATTATAAATGTCAATGCGTGGTTTTTTTGTTGTTAGCTGTTGTTTTTTAAATAGTGGCTATTTTTACGCTTAAATATCAAAAAGATGAAAAGGCATCATTTGCCACGTAAATAAATTATGCGAAGGTGAATATGTTCAATATGTGATCTGGTGCACGCTTTGCCGCCAGTATTTACGCGGCATTTGCAGTTTTGCATGATCGTTCACAGTTTGCTTAAAAGTGATAAATGTGGGGTAGCGAAAAATATTTAAACATTTATTCACTTTTTAGCTACTTATTGTTTGAAATCACGAAGGCGCACCGTATAATTTGACCGCTTTTTGATGCTTGACTCTAAGCCATAAAGAACGTTTTATACGACACGCGGCATACCTCGAAGGGAGCAGGAGTAAAAACGTGATGTCTATGTCGCTCTTGAGTCGAAACGTTGCTCGTAAGCTTTTGCTCACACAGTTTCTGGCGGTAATAGCAAGTGGATTGCTGTTTAGCCTCAAAGACCCTTTCTGGGGCATCTCCGCATTGTGCGGTGGATTGGCAGTGTTACTGCCTAATGTGTTGTTTATGATATTTGCCTGGCGTCACCAGGCGCATACACCAGCTAAAGGCCGAGTAGCCTGGACGTTCGCCTTCGGCGAAGCCTTCAAGGTGTTAGCTATGCTGGTTTTGCTGGTGGTGGCGTTGGCTGTTTTGAAAGCGGTATTCATGCCGCTGATCGTTACGTGGGTTTTGGTGCTGGTGGTTCAGATACTGGCGCCGGCTGTAATTAACAACAAAGGGTAAAGGCATCATGGCTTCAGAAAATATGACGCCGCAGGATTACATAGGACACCATCTGAATAACCTTCAGTTGGACCTACGTACATTCTCGCTGGTGGATCCGCACAACCCCCCAGCCACCTTCTGGACGCTCAATATTGACTCCATTTTCTTCTCGGTGGTTCTGGGTCTGTTGTTCCTGCTTATGTTCCGTAGCGTAGCTAAAAAGGCGACCAGCGGCGTACCAGGTAAATTTCAGACCGCGATTGAGCTGGTAATCGGCTTTGTGCATGGTAGCGTGAAAGACATGTACCATGGCAAAAGCAAGCTGATTGCTCCGCTGGCCCTGACGATTTTCGTCTGGGTATTCCTGATGAACTTGATGGATTTACTGCCTATCGACCTGCTGCCGTACATCGGTGAGCATATCTTTGGCCTGCCGGCTCTGCGTGTGGTTCCGTCTGCTGACGTGAACATCACCCTGTCGATGGCGCTGGGCGTATTTATCCTCATTCTGTTCTACAGCATCAAAATGAAAGGCATCGGCGGCTTCGCGAAAGAGTTGACGCTGCAGCCGTTCAATCACTGGGCGTTCATCCCTGTCAACTTAATCCTTGAAGGGGTAAGCCTGCTGTCCAAACCAATTTCTCTTGGTCTGCGACTGTTCGGCAACATGTATGCCGGTGAGCTGATTTTCATTCTGATTGCTGGTCTGTTGCCGTGGTGGTCACAGTGGATCCTGAATGTGCCATGGGCCATTTTCCACATACTGATTATCACGCTGCAAGCCTTCATATTTATGGTTCTGACGATTGTCTATCTGTCGATGGCATCTGAAGAGCATTAATTTACCAACACTACTACGTTTTAACTGAAACAAACTGGAGACTGTCATGGAAAACCTGAATATGGATCTGCTGTACATTGCTGCCGCTGTGATGATGGGTCTGGCGGCAATCGGTGCTGCGATCGGTATCGGCATCCTCGGGGGTAAATTCCTGGAAGGCGCAGCGCGTCAACCGGATCTGATTCCTCTGCTGCGTACTCAGTTCTTTATCGTTATGGGTCTGGTGGATGCAATCCCAATGATCGCTGTAGGTCTGGGTCTGTACGTGATGTTTGCTGTCGCGTAGTAAGCGTTGCTTGAATTAAGAGCAATATCAGAACGTTAACTAGATAGAGGCATTGTGCTGTGAATCTTAACGCAACAATCCTCGGCCAGGCCATCGCGTTTGTCCTGTTCGTTCTGTTCTGCATGAAGTACGTATGGCCGCCTTTAATGGCTGCCATCGAAAAACGTCAAAAAGAAATTGCTGACGGCCTTGCTTCTGCAGAACGAGCACATAAGGATCTTGACCTTGCAAAGGCCAGCGCGACCGACCAGCTGAAAAAAGCGAAGGCGGAAGCTCAGGTAATCATCGAGCAGGCGAACAAACGCCGTGCTCAGATCCTGGACGAAGCTAAAACTGAAGCAGAGCAGGAACGTACTAAAATCGTGGCACAGGCGCAGGCGGAAATTGACGCCGAGCGTAAACGTGCTCGCGAAGAGCTGCGTAAGCAAGTTGCTATCCTGGCTGTTGCTGGCGCCGAGAAGATCATCGAACGTTCCGTGGATGAAGCTGCTAATAGCGACATCGTGGACAAACTTGTCGCTGAACTGTAAGGAGGGAGGGGCTGATGTCTGAATTTATTACGGTAGCTCGCCCCTACGCCAAAGCAGCTTTTGACTTTGCCGTTGAGCACCAAAGCGTTGACCGTTGGCAGGATATGCTGACGTTTGCCGCTGAGGTGACGAAAAACGAACAAATGGCAGAGCTTCTCTCTGGCGCGCTGGCGCCGGAAACGCTCGCTGAGTCGTTTATCGCCGTGTGCGGTGAGCAGCTGGACGAAAGCGGCCAAAACCTGATTAGGGTAATGGCTGAAAATAACCGTCTGAATGCGCTCCCGGATGTTCTTGAGCAGTTTATTCATCTGCGTGCAGCCAGTGAGGCTATCTCTGAGGTAGAAGTCACTTCTGCCAATGCACTGAGTGATGAACAGCTTACGAAGATTAGTGCAGCGATGGAAAAACGTCTGTCACGCAAAGTTAAGCTGAATTGCAAAATCGATAAGTCTGTAATGGCTGGCGTAATCATCCGAGCGGGTGATATGGTCATTGATGGCAGCGTACGCGGCCGTCTTGAGCGCCTTGCAGACGTCTTGCAGTCTTAAGGGGACTGGAGCATGCAACTGAATTCCACCGAAATCAGCGAACTGATCAAGCAGCGCATTGCTCAGTTCAATGTTGTGAGCGAAGCTCACAACGAAGGTACTATTGTTTCTGTAAGTGACGGTGTTATCCGCATTCACGGCCTGGCCGATTGTATGCAGGGTGAGATGATTTCCCTGCCGGGTAACCGTTACGCTATCGCACTGAACCTGGAGCGCGACTCCGTAGGTGCCGTTGTGATGGGTCCATACGCTGACCTCGCCGAAGGCATGAAGGTTAAGTGTACGGGTCGTATTCTGGAAGTTCCGGTTGGCCGTGGCCTGCTGGGTCGTGTGGTGAACACTCTGGGTTCCCCAATTGACGGTAAAGGTCCGGTTGATAACGATGGCTTCTCGCCAATCGAAGTTATCGCACCAGGCGTAATCGAACGTCAGTCCGTCGACCAGCCAGTACAGACAGGTTATAAATCTGTTGATGCCATGATCCCAATCGGTCGTGGCCAGCGTGAGCTGATCATCGGTGACCGTCAGACAGGTAAAACTGCGATGGCAATCGATGCCATCATCAACCAGCGTGATTCCGGTATCAAATGTGTGTACGTGGCTATCGGCCAGAAAGCGTCCACCATTTCTAACGTGGTTCGTAAACTGGAAGAACACGGCGCACTGTCCAACACCATCGTTGTTGTGGCGACCGCGTCTGAATCTGCTGCTCTGCAATACCTGGCGCCATATGCCGGTTGCGCAATGGGCGAATACTTCCGTGACCGCGGTGAAGACGCGCTGATCGTTTACGATGACCTGTCTAAACAGGCTGTTGCTTACCGTCAGGTTTCCCTGCTGCTCCGTCGTCCACCAGGACGTGAAGCATTCCCGGGCGACGTATTTTACCTCCACTCCCGTCTGCTGGAGCGCGCATCCCGCGTAAACGCGGAATACGTTGAGAAGTTCACCAATGGTGAAGTTAAAGGTAAAACCGGCTCCCTGACCGCTCTGCCGATTATCGAAACCCAGGCGGGTGACGTTTCTGCGTTCGTTCCGACCAACGTAATTTCCATTACAGATGGTCAGATCTTCCTGGAAACCAACCTGTTCAACTCCGGTATTCGTCCGGCAGTTAACCCGGGTATCTCCGTATCTCGTGTAGGTGGCGCAGCGCAGACCAAGATCATCAAGAAACTGTCCGGTGGTATTCGTACCGCACTGGCGCAGTATCGTGAATTGGCAGCGTTTTCTCAGTTCGCTTCCGACCTGGATGAAGCTACTCGTAAGCAGCTGAGCCACGGTCAGAAAGTAACTGAACTGCTGAAGCAGAAACAGTATGCCCCAATGTCTGTAGCACAGCAGGGTGTGGTGCTGTTTGCGGCTGAACGCGGTTACCTCGAAGATGTGGAACTGGCGAAAATCGGTAGCTTTGAAGCCGCTCTGCTGGCTTACGTTGACCGTGACCACGCTCCGCTGATGCAAGAGATCAACCAGTCCGGTGGCTATAACGATGAAATCGAAGGTAAGCTGAAAGCTATCCTCGATTCCTTCAAGGCAACCCAGTCCTGGTAACGTCTGGCGGTCTGCTTTAGGGCGGACCGCAAGGCATTGAGGAGAAGCTCATGGCCGGCGCAAAAGAGATACGTAGTAAGATCGCAAGCGTCCAGAACACGCAGAAGATCACTAAAGCGATGGAGATGGTCGCCGCTTCCAAAATGCGTAAATCGCAGGATCGCATGGCGGCCAGCCGTCCTTATGCAGAGACCATGCGCAAAGTGATTGGTCACCTTGCGAATGGTAATCTGGAATATAAGCACCCTTACCTGGAAGAACGCGACGTTAAGCGCGTGGGCTACCTGGTGGTGTCGACCGACCGTGGTCTGTGCGGTGGCTTGAACATTAACCTGTTCAAAAAGCTGCTGGCGGATATGAAAGCATGGTCCGATAAAGGCGTTCAGTGCGATATCGCAATGATCGGCTCTAAGGGCGTGTCTTTCTTTAACTCCGTTGGCGGTAATGTGATTGCTCAGGTAACCGGTATGGGGGATAACCCTTCCCTGTCCGAACTGATCGGTCCGGTTAAAGTGATGCTGCAGGCCTACGATGAAGGTCGTCTGGACAGACTGTACGTTGTCAGCAACAAATTTATTAACACCATGTCTCAGACGCCAACCATCACCCAACTGCTGCCTCTGCCGGCATCAGATGATGATGAATTGAAGCGTAAATCCTGGGATTACCTGTATGAGCCAGACCCGAAAGCGCTGCTGGATACCCTGCTGCGTCGTTATGTCGAGTCTCAGGTTTATCAGGGCGTGGTAGAAAACCTGGCCAGCGAGCAGGCCGCACGTATGGTGGCGATGAAAGCCGCGACCGACAATGGCGGCAGCCTGATTAAAGAGCTGCAGTTGGTATACAACAAAGCTCGTCAGGCCAGCATTACTCAGGAACTCACCGAAATCGTCGGTGGTGCATCCGCGGTATAACCAGGTTAATTCGTAGAGGATTCAAGATGGCTACTGGAAAAATTGTCCAGGTAATCGGCGCCGTGGTTGACGTCGAATTCCCTCAGGATGCCGTACCGCGCGTGTACGATGCTCTTGAGGTTATGAATGGTAAAGAGAGCCTGGTGCTGGAAGTTCAGCAGCAGCTCGGCGGCGGTATCGTACGTACCATCGCCATGGGTTCTTCCGACGGTCTGCGTCGTGGTCTGGAAGTTAAAGATCTCGAACACCCGATCGAAGTCCCGGTAGGTAAAGCAACTCTGGGTCGTATCATGAACGTCCTGGGTCACCCGATCGACATGAAAGGCGATATCGGTGAAGAAGAGCGTTGGGCTATCCACCGCGCGGCACCTTCCTATGAAGAGCTGTCCAGCTCTCAGGAACTGCTGGAAACCGGCATCAAAGTTATCGACCTGATGTGTCCGTTCGCTAAGGGCGGTAAAGTTGGTCTGTTCGGTGGTGCGGGTGTAGGTAAAACCGTAAACATGATGGAGCTGATCCGTAACATCGCGATCGAACACTCCGGTTACTCCGTGTTTGCGGGCGTGGGTGAACGTACTCGTGAGGGTAACGACTTCTACCACGAAATGACCGACTCCAACGTTCTGGACAAAGTATCCCTGGTATATGGCCAGATGAACGAGCCGCCGGGAAACCGTCTGCGCGTTGCTCTGACCGGTCTGACCATGGCTGAGAAGTTCCGTGACGAAGGTCGTGACGTTCTGCTGTTCGTTGATAACATCTATCGTTACACCCTGGCCGGTACAGAAGTATCCGCTCTGCTGGGTCGTATGCCATCAGCGGTAGGCTACCAGCCGACCTTGGCGGAAGAGATGGGTGTTCTTCAGGAACGTATCACCTCTACCAAAACCGGTTCTATCACCTCCGTTCAGGCGGTATACGTACCTGCGGATGACTTGACTGACCCATCCCCAGCAACCACCTTTGCTCACTTAGATGCAACCGTGGTACTGAGCCGTCAGATCGCCTCTCTGGGTATCTACCCGGCAGTTGACCCGCTGGACTCCACCAGCCGTCAGCTGGATCCGCTGGTTGTTGGTCAGGAACACTACGACACCGCACGTGGCGTACAGTCTCTGCTGCAGCGTTATCAGGAACTGAAAGACATCATCGCCATCCTGGGTATGGATGAACTGTCTGAAGAAGACAAACTGGTGGTAGCACGCGCACGTAAAATTCAGCGCTTCCTGTCCCAGCCGTTCTTCGTTGCGGAAGTATTCACCGGTTCTCCGGGTAAATACGTATCCCTGAAAGACACCATCCGTGGCTTTAAAGGTATCATGGAAGGCGAATACGACCACCTGCCAGAGCAGGCGTTCTACATGGTTGGTTCTATCGACGAAGCCGTGGAAAAAGCCAAAAAACTTTAACGCCTTAATCGGAGGGTGATATGGCAATGACTTACCACCTGGACGTCGTCAGCGCAGAGCAGCAAATGTTCTCTGGTCTGGTCGAAAAAATCCAGGTAACGGGTAGTGAAGGTGAACTGGGTATTTTCCCGGGTCACGCACCGCTGCTCACCGCCATTAAGCCTGGTATGATCCGCATCGTTAAACAGTTCGGTCATGAAGAGTTTATCTATCTGTCTGGCGGCATTCTCGAAGTGCAGCCTGGCAGCGTGACCGTTCTGGCTGATACCGCGATTCGCGGACAGGATCTCGATGAAGCGAGAGCCCTGGAAGCGAAGCGTAAGGCTGAAGAGCACATTAAGAGCTCTCATGGTGACGTGGATTACGCTCAGGCATCTGCGGAACTGGCCAAAGCGATCGCGAAACTGCGCGTTATCGAGTTGACCAAAAAAGCGATGTAACACCGGCTTGAAAAGCACAAAAGCCAGTCTGGTTGCCAGGCTGGCTTTTTTTATGGTTTTGTTTCAGTGAAAGTGGAACTAAAAAGCTGTTTTATTATTTTGTGATTTGTGTCACAAAAATATTGATCGGTTAAAAAATGAGGCGTAGACTCTTTTTTTTTGTGATGTGTGTCACATAATTAACTCAGGTAAAAACAGGATAGCAACATGAAACTGATTAATAAAATCATCGCCCTTTTCAGCAGCATGGAAGTTTAGTCTTCCCGACCTGCTCTGTGGCGCGATGCTTCATACGGTTATCAGCACGCGCCAGCTGTTATTAAATCCCCCTCCTCCGCTTTATCGTTTGTCCTCTTCCCTTTTAAAACTCTATTTTCCCTGTCTGTTTTTTCTGCTTCTCGCTGAATCATATTAATAAAATTATACTTTTCTTTTGTAACTCTTTATTCATGCAGTAAAAAAATAGCAAAAACATTAACCTAGGCTTTAATAAGAGCAGTCTCCTGGTTTTTGGGAGACAAAAGACGCCGAAATAGACGAAAATAGAGAGTTATCAGAGGGGAAATTTCCCCGATTGAACGTTTTATCTTCGGTCCATTTCACGATGAAAAAAATGTAGTATTTTCAATGTGAAACGGTATAAATTCGTTCTCAAATTACAGTCAGGACGTGTATGTTGAATAATGCTATGAGCGTCGTGATCCTTGCCGCAGGCAAAGGCACGCGTATGTATTCCGATCTCCCTAAAGTGCTGCATACCCTCGCAGGAAAGCCGATGGTTCAGCATGTCATTGATGCCGCTAATGAATTAGGTGCCACTCACGTACATCTGGTCTACGGGCACGGTGGTGATTTGCTTAAGCAGACGCTGAAAGATGGCAATCTAAACTGGATTCTGCAGGCAGAGCAGTTGGGGACCGGCCATGCAATGCAGCAGGCAGCGCCATTCTTTGGTGATGACGAAGACATTTTAATGCTCTATGGTGATGTGCCGCTGATCTCTACCGATACCTTACGTAGCCTGCGTGATGCTAAACCGCAGGGCGGCATCGGCCTGTTAACGGTAAAACTGGATGATCCATCCGGCTATGGGCGTATTACGCGTGAGAACGGTAACGTCACCGGTATCGTCGAGCATAAAGATGCAACTGACGAGCAGCGCCAAATCCAGGAAATCAACACCGGTATTCTGATTGCCAATGGTGCTGATATGAAGCGCTGGCTGTCCAAACTCACCAATAACAATGCGCAGGGTGAATACTACATCACCGATATCATTGCGATGGCGTATCAGGAAGGACGCGAAATTGCTGCGGTACATCCAGCACGTATTAGCGAAACGGAAGGGGTGAATAACCGTCTTCAGTTATCCCGTCTGGAGCGTGTTTATCAGTCTGAGCAAGCAGAGAAACTGCTGCTGGCGGGCGTGATGCTGCGCGATCCTGCACGTTTTGATCTTCGCGGTACGCTTATTCACGGGCGCGATGTTGAAATTGATACTAACGTTATCATTGAAGGTAACGTAACCGTTGGGGATCGCGTCAAGATTGGTGCTGGCTGTATCATCAAAAACAGCGTGATTGGTGAAGGTTGTGAGCTTAGCCCATACAGTGTGGTGGAAGATGCCCATCTGGAAGCCGCTTGTACCATCGGTCCATTCGCGCGTCTGCGCCCGGGTGCTGAGCTGCAGGAAGGCGCGCACGTGGGTAACTTCGTCGAAATGAAAAAAGCGCGTCTGGGTAAAGGTTCTAAAGCTGGTCATCTGACCTATCTGGGCGATGCGGAAATTGGCGATAATGTGAATATCGGCGCGGGTACGATTACCTGCAACTACGATGGTGCCAATAAGTTTAAAACCATTATTGGTGATGATGTGTTTGTGGGTTCTGATACTCAGTTGGTGGCGCCTGTCACCGTGGGTAAAGGTGCCACCATCGCTGCTGGCACTACCGTAACGCGTAATGTCGCCGATAACGAATTGGTATTAAGCCGTGTACCTCAGGTCCATAAACAGGGCTGGCAGCGTCCGGTGAAGAAGAAGTAAGTGATTTTTGCCGGATGGCAGCCTACGTGCGGTGACGTTCTGTAGGCCTGATAAGCGTAAGCGCCATCAGGCAGACAAGAGATGAGGGGATAACATAATCCTCCGCTCAACAAGCAGTACCATAAAAATAACCCCACTCTCTACAAGGCTCGGGGCGCCCGGAAAGGGCAAATACAGGTCAGCGACAACGACAGGCAAATGCCTAAATTCGGAATCAAAAAATATGTGTGGAATTGTTGGCGCTATCGCGCAGCGTGATGTAGCTGAAATCCTTCTCGAAGGTTTACGTCGTCTGGAATATCGTGGTTATGACTCTGCTGGTCTGGCCGTTGTCGATGCTGAAGGCAACATGACCCGTCTGCGTCGTCTGGGTAAAGTGCAGATGCTGACTGCTGCTGCGGAAGAACATCCGCTGCATGGTGGTACAGGTATCGCTCATACCCGTTGGGCGACACACGGTGAACCTTCAGAAGCGAACGCGCATCCCCATGTTTCTGAACACATTGTTGTGGTGCATAACGGCATCATTGAAAACCATGAACCTCTGCGTGAACTACTGAAAACCCGTGGTTACACCTTTGTTTCTGAAACCGACACCGAAGTGATTGCTCACCTGGTGCATTGGGAACTGGAACAGGGTGGTACGCTGCGTGAAGCCGTACTGCGTACTATTCCACAGTTGCGCGGTGCCTATGGCACGGTGATCATGGATACCCGTAACCCGGAAACTCTGCTGGCGGCCCGTTCAGGTAGCCCGCTGGTGATTGGTCTGGGGATGGGGGAAAACTTTATCGCTTCCGATCAGCTGGCGTTGCTGCCGGTAACCCGTCGCTTTATCTTCCTGGAAGAAGGTGACATCGCAGAAGTGACCCGTCGTTCTGTCTCTATTTTCGACAAGTCTGGCGCACAAGTGAAGCGTCAGGATATCGAATCGAATCTGCAGTATGACGCGGGCGAAAAAGGTATTTATCGCCACTACATGCAGAAAGAGATCTACGAACAGCCGAACGCAATTAAAAATACGCTGACCGGGCGCATTAGTCACGGTGAAGTGGATTTAAGCGAGCTGGGTTCACGTGCCAACGAGTTGCTGTCTCAGGTTGAGCATATCCAGATTATCGCCTGCGGTACGTCCTACAACTCCGGTATGGTGTCCCGCTACTGGTTTGAATCGCTGGCTGGTATTCCTTGTGATGTCGAAATCGCTTCCGAGTTCCGCTATCGCAAATCCGCCGTGCGTCGTAACAGTCTGATGATTACCCTTTCCCAGTCCGGTGAAACGGCGGATACCCTGGCGGGTCTGCGCTTATCTAAAGAGCTGGGCTATCTGGGCTCGCTGGCTATTTGTAACGTACCGGGATCTTCTCTGGTGCGCGAATCCGACCTGGCGATGATGACCAATGCCGGTACCGAAATCGGTGTGGCCTCGACGAAAGCATTTACTACCCAACTGACCGTTCTGCTGATGCTGGTGGCGAAACTGTCTCGTCTGAAAGGCCTGGATGCGTCTATTGAGCAGGAGATCGTTCACGGTCTGCAGGCACTGCCGAGCCGTATTGAGCAGATGCTGTCTCAGGACAAACGCATTGCCGCTCTGGCGGAAGGTTTCTCAGACAAACACCATGCGCTGTTTCTGGGCCGTGGCGATCAATACCCGATTGCGCTGGAAGGCGCGCTGAAGCTGAAAGAGATCTCTTATATTCACGCTGAAGCATATGCTGCAGGCGAACTGAAACACGGTCCGCTGGCGCTGATTGATGCCGATATGCCGGTTATCGTAGTTGCACCGAACAACGAACTGTTGGAAAAACTGAAATCCAACATTGAAGAAGTTCGCGCTCGTGGCGGTCAGTTGTACGTCTTTGCGGACCAGGATGCTGGCTTTACCAGCAGCGAAAACATGCACATCATTGAGATGCCGCATGTGGAAGAGGTGATTGCACCGATCTTCTACACCGTTCCGCTGCAGTTGCTGGCGTATCACGTGGCGCTGATTAAAGGCACCGACGTGGACCAGCCGCGTAACCTGGCAAAGTCGGTTACCGTAGAGTAATCCGCACTTAACTGAACTGAAAATGCCCTGCTGCAAGCGGGGCATTTTTTTAGCTTGTTCTGTTTTAATCAATTATCCCGCCTGTTTTATGTGACAAACCGTCATCTTCAACTACTGTTTTCAGTGTCATAAAAAGAAAATTTCAGCGAAATGTTATTGTCATGATGGTGATTAACATTCTGTTTTAAATGTATTTTTAGATAAAAAACTTCCCAAGTTTTTCATTGTCATAAAACTGTCATATTTCGTACATTTAACTGTCACCTGTTTGTCCTATTTTGCTCACAGTAGCAACTCAAACAACGATTTACGAAAACCGTGCAGGAGACATTATGAAAGTTATGCGTACCACTGTCGCAACTGT
Source organism: Citrobacter sp. RHBSTW-00599 (assembly GCF_013784065.1). Lineage (NCBI taxonomy): Bacteria > Pseudomonadati > Pseudomonadota > Gammaproteobacteria > Enterobacterales > Enterobacteriaceae > Citrobacter > Citrobacter sp. RHBSTW-00599. The sequence continues at coordinate 5,094,521 of NZ_CP056717.1, forward strand.
TGTCGCCGCGACCTTATCCATGAGCGCGTTTTCTGCGTTTGCAGCAGCGAGCCTGACAGGTGCAGGTGCAACCTTCCCTGCGCCAGTGTATGCCAAATGGGCAGATACCTATCAGAAAGAGACCGGTAGCAAAGTAAACTACCAGGGTATCGGCTCCTCCGGTGGTGTAAAACAAATTACGGCCAATACCGTTGATTTCGGCGCCTCAGACGCACCGTTGTCTGACGAGAAACTGGCGCAAGAAGGCCTGTTCCAGTTCCCGACTGTTATCGGTGGTGTGGTGCTGGCGGTGAACATCCCTGGCCTGAAATCCGGCGAACTGGTGCTGGACGGTAAAACGCTGGGCGACATCTACCTCGGTAAAATTAAGAAGTGGGATGATGAAGCCATCACCAAACTGAACCCGGGTCTGAAGCTGCCTTCTCAGAATATCGCCGTTGTGCGTCGTGCTGACGGTTCCGGTACTTCCTTCGTTTTCACCAGCTACCTGGCGAAAGTGAACGAAGAGTGGAAATCTAAAATTGGTTCCGGCTCTACCGTTAACTGGCCGACCGGTCTGGGCGGTAAAGGTAACGACGGTATCGCTGCGTTCGTACAGCGTCTGCCGGGTTCTATCGGCTACGTTGAGTACGCTTACGCTAAGCAGAACAACCTGGCGTACACCAAGCTGGTCTCTGCTGATGGCAAACCGGTAAGTCCGACCGAAGAAAACTTTGCCAACGCTGCAAAAGGCGCTGACTGGAGCAAAACCTTCGCTCAGGATCTGACTAACCAGAAAGGTGACGATGCGTGGCCGATCACTTCCACCACCTTCATCCTGGTGCATAAAGAGCAGAAGAAACCTGAGCAGGGCGCTGAAGTGCTGAAGTTCTTCGATTGGGCGTACAAAAATGGCGGCAAACAGGCTAATGACCTGGATTACGCCAGCCTGCCGGACAGCGTGGTTGAGCAGATTCGTGCTGCATGGAAGACCAACGTGAAGGACAGCAGCGGTAAAGCGCTGTACTAAATACCCGTCATACTTCGAGCCGCAGCTGTGTTGGCTGTGCTTGTTCACCCCAGTCACATAGTGAATCTATGCTCCTGGGTATTCACAAGCTTGCCGCCTTGCTGCAACTCGAATTATTTAGGGTATGGCATTACGTTAGCCGGGAAGCACGATAAAATGCGTGCTTCCCGGCCCAAACTTAAAGAGTGATTTATGGCTGCAACCAAGCCTGCTTTGAACCCACCGGGTAAAAAAGGTGACATGATATTCAGCGCGCTGGTAAAACTGGCTGCGCTGATTGTGCTATTGATGTTGGGTGGCATTATTGTCTCTCTGGTTATCTCCTCCTGGCCAAGCATTCAGAAATTTGGCTTCTCCTTTCTGTGGACTAAAGAATGGGATGCGCCAAACGATATCTACGGTGCATTAGTACCGATTTACGGTACGCTGGTCACCTCGCTTATCGCACTGCTGATCGCCGTTCCGGTGAGTTTTGGCATAGCCTTATTCCTGACTGAACTTGCTCCTGGCTGGCTGCGTCGCCCGCTGGGTATCGCTATTGAATTGCTGGCGGCAATACCGAGTATCGTGTACGGCATGTGGGGCCTGTTTATCTTTGCCCCGCTGTTTGCGACTTACTTCCAGGAGCCGGTCGGGAACATCCTTTCCAACATTCCGTTTGTTGGCGCGCTGTTTGCGGGTCCGGCATTTGGTATCGGTATTCTGGCCGCTGGCGTGATCCTCGCCATCATGATCATCCCGTACATTGCGGCGGTTATGCGCGATGTGTTCGAACAAACGCCGGTGCTGATGAAAGAGTCAGCCTACGGCATCGGTTGTACTACCTGGGAAGTTATCTGGCGCATCGTCCTGCCGTTCACCAAAAACGGTGTGATCGGCGGCGTGATGCTCGGTCTGGGCCGCGCGCTGGGTGAAACCATGGCGGTGACGTTTATCATCGGTAACACCTACCAGCTCGATAGTGCCTCTCTGTACATGCCGGGCAACAGTATTACTTCTGCGCTGGCGAATGAATTTGCCGAAGCGGAATCAGGACTGCACGTTGCCGCGTTGATGGAACTGGGCCTGATTCTGTTTGTGATTACCTTCATCGTGCTGGCGGCGTCTAAGTTCATGATCATGCGCCTTGCGAAGAACGAGGGGGCACGCTAATGGCTACGCTTGAAATGCAAAACACCGCTGCGCTTGCGGAATCCCGCCGTAAAATGCAGGCGCGTCGTCGTCTGAAGAACCGCATCGCGCTGACGCTCTCTATGGCGACCATGGCATTCGGTCTGTTCTGGCTTATCTGGATCCTGATGTCCACGATCACCCGCGGTATTGACGGTATGTCACTGGCGCTGTTCACCGAAATGACACCTCCGCCGAATACGGCTGGTGGTGGTCTGGCGAATGCCCTGGCCGGTAGCGGACTGTTAATTCTGTGGGCGACCGTGTTTGGTACACCGCTTGGTATTATGGCGGGCATCTACCTGGCAGAGTACGGACGTAAGTCCTGGCTGGCTGAGGTGATCCGCTTTATCAATGACATCCTGCTTTCTGCGCCATCAATCGTGGTCGGTCTGTTCGTTTACACCATCGTGGTAGCAAAAATGGAGCACTTCTCCGGCTGGGCGGGCGTTATCGCGCTGGCGCTGCTGCAGGTGCCCATTGTTATTCGTACCACGGAGAACATGCTCAAGCTGGTACCGGATAGCCTGCGTGAAGCCGCCTATGCGCTGGGTACGCCGAAATGGAAGATGATTTCTGCGATCACCCTGAAGGCCTCTGTCTCAGGCATCATTACAGGCGTTTTACTGGCTATTGCACGTATCGCAGGTGAAACGGCTCCGCTGCTGTTTACGTCGCTCTCCAATCAGTTCTGGAGCACCGACATGATGCAGCCTATCGCCAACCTGCCGGTCACTATCTTTAAGTTTGCGATGAGCCCGTTTGCTGAGTGGCAGCAACTGGCCTGGGCCGGGGTACTGATTATTACCCTGTGCGTACTGCTGCTGAACATTCTGGCGCGCGTCATTTTCGCGAAGAAGAAACACGGTTAAGACGAAGTGCCGGATGGCGGCGTAAACGCCTTATCCGGCCTACGATTGAAGACATTTGTAGGCCTGAAAGCTGCGCGCCATCAGGCATGATGAGGAAAAGATAGAAATGAGTATGGTTGATACTGCCCCAGGTAAGATTCAGGTTCGTGATTTGAACTTCTACTATGGCAAGTTCCATGCCCTGAAGAACATCAACCTGGATATTGCCAAAAACCAGGTAACGGCGTTTATCGGGCCGTCAGGCTGTGGTAAATCGACGTTGCTGCGTACGTTCAATAAAATGTTTGAACTGTACCCGGAACAGCGTGCGGAAGGCGAAATCCTGCTGGATGGCGACAATATTCTCACCAACACTCAGGATATCGCTCTGCTGCGTGCCAAAGTGGGCATGGTATTCCAGAAGCCGACGCCGTTCCCGATGTCCATCTACGACAACATCGCTTTTGGCGTGCGTCTGTTTGAGAAACTCTCTCGTGCGGATATGGACGAGCGTGTGCAGTGGGCATTGACCAAGGCCGCGCTGTGGAACGAAACCAAAGATAAATTACACCAGAGCGGGTACTCTCTCTCCGGTGGCCAGCAGCAGCGTCTGTGTATTGCGCGTGGGATCGCCATTCGCCCGGAAGTGCTTCTGCTTGATGAGCCGTGTTCAGCGCTCGACCCTATTTCTACCGGGCGTATCGAAGAGCTGATCACTGAGCTGAAAGAGGATTACACCGTCGTTATCGTTACCCACAACATGCAGCAGGCTGCGCGTTGTTCCGATCACACGGCATTTATGTACCTGGGCGAGTTGATTGAGTTCAGTAACACGGACGATCTGTTCACCAAGCCCGCGAAGAAACAAACTGAAGACTACATCACCGGTCGTTACGGCTGATTCAGGAGCTTGTTGTGGATAATCTTAACCTTAATAAACATATTTCCGGCCAGTTCAATGCAGAGCTGGAAAGCATCCGTACCCAGGTGATGACCATGGGCGGCATGGTCGAGCAGCAGCTTTCTGATGCGATTACCGCCATGCACAATCAGGACAGTGAGCTGGCGAAGCGCGTCATTGAGGGCGATAAGAACGTCAATATGATGGAAGTGGCGATCGACGAGGCCTGCGTGCGTATCATTGCCAAGCGTCAGCCGACCGCCAGTGACTTGCGTCTGGTGATGGCGATTATCAAAACGATCGCTGAGCTGGAACGTATTGGCGACGTTGCGGATAAAATTTGCCGCACCGCGCTGGAGAAATTTTCTCAACAGCATCAGCCGCTGCTGGTAAGCCTGGAATCACTGGGTCGCCACACCGTACAAATGCTGCATGACGTGCTGGATGCGTTTGCGCGTATGGATCTTGACGAAGCGGTACGTATTTATCGCGAAGATAAGAAAGTCGACCAGGAGTATGAAGGTATCGTGCGTCAGCTGATGACCTACATGATGGAAGACCCGCGTACCATTCCAAGCGTGCTGACCGCGCTGTTCTGCGCGCGCTCCATCGAGCGTATCGGTGACCGTTGCCAGAATATCTGCGAATACATCTTCTACTTCGTGAAGGGACAAGACTTCCGTCACGTGGGCGGTGATGAGCTGGATAAGCTGCTGGCGGGCAAAGATCCGAAAGAGTGATATTTGTGGCGGGTGGCGCTAACGCTTACCCGCTCTACAAGACATGCAGGCCGGATCAGCGTTAGCGCCATCCGGCCTTTCAGTTATCGCGTAATATTCCAACCCCGCGCCTTCCATAACGCTGGCAACTGCGCCAGATCGGTAAACGTCGTCACTTTTGGATGATCGATTGGTTTGTTATGCGGATCGGCGCAGAAGTAAAACACTTCCATCCCTGCAGAAATCCCCGCCTGGGCACCTGCGCTGGAGTCATCAACCAGAATGCAGTTCTCAACGTTAACGTCCATCGCTTTCGCCGCATGGAACATCAGGGCCGGATCGGGTTTCCAGCGTTGAATATCGTAGCCGCTGAACAGCAAATCAGGGAAATGGTGCAACATACCCAGCTTACCCAGCGAGTGCTGCATTTTGCTGACCGGACCGTTAGATACCACGCTCATAGGGACGGTCATGCTGTCCAGCAGCGCATTGGCTCCGGCAATCACCTCCAGTTCCGTATCGAACAGACGTGCGACCTCTGCGCGGTAAACCGGCTCTAATTCGGCTTTTGCCAGTTCGACACCGTGCTCTTCGTTGATAATGTCGATGATCTCGTACAGCTTTACCCCCTTGAAGCGTTTAAAAGTTTCTTCAAGATCGAGCGTAATGCCGAACGCCTGGAACATGCTGACATACGCGCGAGAACAAATCACTTCACTGTCGACAAGGGTACCGTCACAGTCAAAAAATACGGCTTCTATCTGGGACATGTCATTTCCGTTTTAACAAGTTTAACGTTTTCGTAATGCATTATTGGGCGACGCAATCGTTGCCGTATAAGCAAAATCAATGAAAAAAGTTGCTCATAACCCAACCCTATTGTCGCATTTTGGTATAGGATAGCGACGAATTTTCCCTCCTTGTTCGGAAATTGATAATGAGTCAACAACACACAACCCAGGCTTCTGGCCAGGGGATGCTGGAACGCGTGTTCAAACTGCGCGAACATGGCACGACGGCACGGACCGAAGTGATCGCCGGTTTAACCACCTTCCTGACGATGGTGTATATCGTTTTTGTTAACCCGCAAATTCTTGGCGTGGCTGGCATGGATACCAGCGCCGTCTTTGTGACCACCTGCCTTATTGCTGCATTTGGTAGCATCCTGATGGGCCTGTTTGCCAACCTGCCGGTCGCACTTGCGCCTGCTATGGGTCTGAATGCGTTCTTCGCCTTCGTGGTCGTTGGCGCGATGGGCCTGTCATGGCAGATCGGTATGGGCGCAATCTTCTGGGGCGCGGTAGGTCTGCTGCTACTGACGATTTTCCGCGTACGTTACTGGATGATTGCCAACATCCCGGTTAGTTTGCGCGTGGGGATCACCAGCGGTATTGGTCTGTTCATCGGCATGATGGGGCTGAAAAACGCTGGTGTTATCGTCGCCAACCAAGACACCCTGGTGTCTATTGGCAACCTGACGTCCCACAGCGTACTGCTCGGTATTCTGGGTTTCTTTATCATCGCGATTCTGGCTTCACGTAACATCCATGCGGCGGTACTGATCTCTATCATTGTGACCACGCTGCTGGGTTGGATGCTGGGCGATGTCCATTACAACGGGATCGTCTCCGCGCCGCCGAGCGTAATGTCCGTTATCGGGCATGTTGATCTGGCTGGTTCGTTTAACATTGGTCTTGCGGGCGTAATTTTCTCGTTCATGCTGGTCAACCTGTTCGACTCATCCGGTACGCTAATTGGCGTCACGGATAAAGCCGGTCTGGCGGATGCGAAGGGTAAGTTTCCGCGTATGAAGCAGGCGCTGTATGTGGATAGCGTGTCATCGGTTGCTGGTGCGTTTATCGGTACTTCTTCCGTTACCGCGTATATCGAGTCTTCTTCCGGGGTTTCTGTCGGTGGACGTACTGGCTTGACCGCGGTAGTTGTTGGCCTGTTGTTCCTGCTGGTTATCTTCCTGTCGCCGCTGGCGGGAATGGTACCGGGATATGCGGCCGCTGGTGCGCTGATTTACGTTGGCGTCCTGATGACATCAAGCCTGTCACGCGTTAAGTGGGATGACCTGACTGAAGCCGTTCCGGCGTTTATTACCGCCGTGATGATGCCGTTTAGCTTCTCGATTACCGAAGGTATCGCGCTGGGCTTTATTTCCTACTGTGTGATGAAAATCGGTACCGGACGTTTCCGCGATCTCAGCCCGTGCGTCATCGTTGTCGCACTGCTGTTTGTGTTGAAGATTGTGTTTATCGACGCGCATTAATTGCCGCTGAGACAGTGCTGCGCGAGGCGTGTAGACCTGATAAGCGCAGCGCCATCAGGCAAATTTGATAACCGGATACGGCCCGCCAGGCATTGCAGCCAGCGGGCTTTTTCTTTTAGGCTTTCACACGCTGGATGTAGTCGCCAAATGCGGTCAACTGGCCGGTTAGATGGTCCAGCGTACTTTGGTCGATCACTTCACCTGTCTGCGGGTCCACTTTGTTCTGAATCACGCCGCCCATAAATTCCGGCTTATTCATTACCATGGCGTCGAGGAACACCAGGATCTGACGCAGATGATACTGGCAGCGCGCGCCGCCAATGGCGCCCATGGAGCTGGTCTGGATCAGCACCGGCTTACCCGATAATGGCTGATCCGGCAGGCGGGACAGCCAGTCGATGGCGTTCTTCAGTCCGCCAGGCACGGAATAGTTATATTCCGGTGTCACGATGACGACACCGTCAGCCTTCCTGATTTGCTCTGCCAGCGCTTCTACGCTTGCCGGAAAACCTTCTTCCTGCTGGAGGTCGGCATCGTACAGTGGGATATCACCAATTGATGGCAACGCGTTGACTTCCATTCCTGCTGGAGCAATCTTGGGCAGCGTACGGGCAACCATTCCATTAAACGAACCTTTGCGTAGACTTCCCAGTAACGTAACAACATTCAATGTTTCTGACATGGTGACTCCTGTTTCATCATAAAGGTTAAATCAAAGCGTATGGCTCTTCGCTGCGCATAATTGAGAGAACCGGATCAGGCGACCCGTAGGCTCATTGGCGCGGGTCTGGATATCAGGCAAACTTTTCCAGTCCTGTTTACCATCAAACTCCCAAACCTTGAGTTTTTCAATGGTTGGCGTAACTGCAACCGACCACACCAGAACATCTTCCGCATCGCAAATGGCTTCAACCTGCGCAACATGGGCACATTTCAGACGTCCTGCGCCGGGTAAAAGCTGGAGTTCGTGCGGATCATCATTGCTTACATCACCGGTGAGTTTGAGTACGCTCTGGCGCAACGTAATGAGCTGCGCGCGTGCTTCGTTGGGGTCGTTTTGGTTATTGATCCACAGATTTTCGTTGCTGGAGAAGCGCCATGTTTCCGTTGAATGCGGATGGTGAAAGCTGCGGGTAGCTCGCTGCAGTTCCATATCCAGCCCGCACGTTCCTTCAGTTGTTAGCGCAACGCCAACGATATTCCCGGCATAAGAAATCGAAAATCCCGGCAGGTTCTTATCGCGAAAAATGGGCTTACCTTTGGCCTGAGTAACAATCTCGGGCAGCGTACTGGTGCCGTAAAGCATAAACATCAGTTCAGCGAGTAAACTTCGGGAAGCCAGGAAACGTGTTCGGCGATGAGCGGGGAGATCTCTTGCTTCGATATGACATGGAGAAGGGAGGCGAGCTGAAACCAGGTGTCCCTCCGTAAGAATCCCTCTGGCAAAATGTGTCGCCATTTTTCGCTCCGTGATTAATGGTCCGTGATAATTACCAGAGTAACATTTACGCGGCATCCAGGCAGGCTTTGCTGCCCAAAAAGTAAGCTGAAATAGAATACATTACGCGATATTTACATTTCTGTTGCCAGAATAGTCGATTTAGCAACAAAGTGGCGGTGCAACGTCAAGACATATCGCGATAAAGCGCCTTGATGGTGTCTTTCAACCAGACGATCTTAGGATTATGACTGTTACGTTTGTGCCAAAGAAGGGTGAACGGTACGCGCATTTTTTCCAGCTGCGCGGCATCAAAAGGCATAGGACGCGCCACGAGCGGAAGCTGGTGGAGTTGGTTATAACGCTGGCAATAAACCGGAGCTGTGGCTATCAGCGCGTGATCCGGCTGGGCGGCCATAAACAGCGACTGCTCAAAACCGGGCAGACATAACGCAATATTGCGCGCACGCCCCATCTCTTGCAGGACTTCATCCAGCGCCCAGGTATCGCTTTGCTCCCAGCTAATGCTGATGTGCGGATAGCGCAGAAATGTGTCCAGATTCCACTCTTCCTGCAATGCCGGATGATCTTCACGTAGCCAGACGCAGGGGAGATCGGAAAACAGCACTTCATGGTCGATCGACAACGGCAGCAAACTCAACAGTTCACGCGAACGCGGATGGCTTTCCCGGCCAGTAAAGCCGATATCCACCTCGCCGCGAATAATTGCATCCAGCGAATCATAGTCCCAGTTGCGTATTTTGATCGTCGCCTGGGGATAACGCTGATAGATCTGTCGGGAGAGCGCGTTAAACATGATCATCACCAGCGGCGTTTCGGCCACCAGATCAAACTTCAGCCCGCGCGGCGCTTCATGGTGCGGCTTATCCAGCAACTGGTTGCTCATCTGCATCCACTCTGCCAGGTTCTGTTCCATGCTGACCATCAGCGGTGTTGGCGTTAGCCCCAGCGGGGTGTTTACAAACAGTGGATCGTCAAACCAGGCCCGCAGTTTCGACAGCGACTTGCTGACCGCCGACGGCGTGACGTTCATCCGTTTGGCAGTTTTGGTAACACTGCGTTCCTGCATCAACAGCTGCAGGCAGAGCAATAAATTAAGATCGAGACTGCTGAGGGATTTCTTCATGAGTTGGCGTGGACCGGTTAGGTGCAACAGTGATAATCAGCATGATACTCACTATGCTACAGCCAATCAGAATCCCGATCAGCATATTCAGCGCATCAAGACCGAGCACCGCCGCCAGCCATATCCACAGCGAGGAACCGCAAACCTGCGCAATACCTAACGCCGAGCTGGCAACGCCCGCACGCAGCGAGAAAGGTCCCAGCGCTTGGCTCATCGCGACACCGAAGCCGACCGAGAACCCGGCACAGATTAAGGTCAGCCCAAACAGCGTCACCATGTGCGAACTGGCAAGGGTTAACACCACACCAGCAGACAGAAACAGCACTTGTGAGGTCAGCATCAGAACACGAGGTTTAAACACGCTTAGGGCGAATGGCGTAGAGAACGAGACCGCCATACTGATGCCTGCGGTCATGGCCATCGTGGTGGCGTACTCTCCACGGTCAAAGCCCATCACTTCCATCAACAGCACCGGCGAAGTATTCACGAAGGTCAGGATCACCGACACGCTGAGAGTGGTGATGGCCAGGCGGCTTAAGAAAAAACGGTTCACCAGCGATTCAGATAGGTGGTTCTTCTCTGCAGATGCCGGGAGCGTCGCTGGGCGCGATTCTCGCAGGATAAACACTGACAGCAGGCAAACGGCCACCCCCATACCGATCATCGTGTAGAACAGGCTCTGCCACGGGTATTTGAGCATAATCAGATGCCCCATCACCGGCGCCAGTACCGGCACGATACAGGTGATACCGTTCAACAGCGACAGTACCTTCGCCCGGCGGCGATCGTCGAGCGTATCGCGCAGGATGGCGAACGCCACCACATAGCAGCAGCCTGCGCCGACGCCCTGAATAAAGCGGCCTGTGAGAAACGGCGTACCGCTTTCGGCGAATGAACACAGCGCAGAGGCGAAAATAAAGATGAGGGCACCGACAATAGCGACGGGTTTGCGTCCTGACTGGTCGGCAATTTTCCCGGCAAACAGCATCGCCGTCGCCATTCCCGCCAGATAAACCGAAAACGCGATATGCAGTTGCGCCTCGCTGGCCTGTAAATCGGCAGCAATACGGGGCAGCCCCACCAGATACATATCAATACCCGCGGGATAGAGTAACACCAGGGCGAAACTGCAGATTAGAAAGCGTGTCATAGCGACCTCATGAGGAATGTGGCGCTAAGCATACGGGCAGAGAGTCAACTGCACGAGTTGCCATTTGGACAACAGTGATTTCCATATGGGAAATTACTTGTAGCCGGATAGCCGCTTTGCTTTATCCGACCTACGGGTACTGTAGGCCCGGTAGGCATCGCGCCACCGGGCAACACAACGTTACTTGCCAATACAGAAGCTGGAGAAAATCCTTCCCAGCAGATCGTCGGAGGTAAATTCCCCGGTGATCTCACTGAGGTTCTGCTGCGCCAGACGTAGTTCCTCTGCCAGCAATTCTCCGGCCCATGCTCCGAGCAGTTGGGCTTTACCCTGCTCGAGATGCTCCGCCGCTTCTGCCAGCGCCTGCAGGTGACGACGGCGCGCCAGGAAGCCGCCTTCCATATTGGTTTCAAAGCCCATGCTCTGTTTGAGATGGTTACGCAGCACGTCAACGCCTTCACCGGTACGCGCGGATAGGCGAACCAGTGAGTGGCCATTTACTTCGCTAAGGCCCAGCGTCTCACCGGTAATATCCGCTTTGTTACGCACCACGGTAATCGGCAGTTTGGCTGGCAGACGGGCAATAAAGTCTGGCCAGATGTCAGCCGGGTCCACGGCGTCGGTGGTGGTGCCATCAACCATAAACAGAACGCGGTCGGCCTGTTCAATTTCCTGCCACGCGCGTTCGATACCAATGCGTTCAACTTCATCGCTGGCATCGCGCAGACCGGCAGTGTCGATGATGTGCAGCGGCATACCGTCGATATGAATATGCTCACGCAGTACGTCGCGAGTCGTGCCCGCAATGTCGGTCACAATGGCCGCCTCACGACCTGCCAGCGCGTTCAGTAGGCTTGATTTCCCGGCATTTGGGCGACCGGCAATGACTACCTTCATCCCTTCGCGCAGCAGGCTGCCCTGACGCGCTTCGGCACGAACGGCATCGAGATCGCTGATAACGTTGTTGAGCTGCGCTTCAATCTTGCCATCAGACAGGAAGTCGATTTCTTCATCCGGAAAGTCGATCGCCGCTTCCACGTAGATGCGCAGGTGAGTGAGCGCTTCCACAAGATGATTTACCCGTGCAGAAAATGCGCCCTGCAACGAGTTCAGCGCCGAGCGAGCGGCTTGCTCTGAACTGGCATCGATCAGGTCGGCAATTGCCTCTGCCTGGGCCAGATCAAGCTTATCATTGAGAAACGCACGCTCGGAGAATTCACCCGGTCTGGCAATGCGCAGCCCGGGAATGGTCAGAATACGTTTGAGCAGCAGATCGAGAATCACCGGACCGCCGTGGCCCTGAAGCTCTAAAACATCTTCACCGGTAAAGGAGTTCGGACCGGGGAACCACAGGGCAATTCCCTGATCCAGCGTGCTGCCATCCGCGTCTTTAAACGGCAGATAGTCGGCATAGCGCGGTTTTGGTAGTTTCCCCAGTACGGTTTCTGCAACCTCGCGCGCCTTCAGGCCGGAGATGCGCAGGATACCCACGCCACCACGTCCCGGTGGGGTGGCCTGAGCGACGATGGTGTCGTTATGGTTCATGATAGCTCTCTTGTAAATGTAAAAAAGGCGGTCTAATGACCGCCTTCTCTGGCATTAACTTTACCGTGAATACTCGAAATAATTCAAGTTGCAAGAAGGCGGCAAGCAAATGCAGCCAACGCACCTGCGACTAATATCAGGAGTTTTTCTTCTCGCGGCTATGCAGGCCACGTTTCTCCAGACCACGGTAAATCAGCTGCTGCTGAATAATGGTTACCAGGTTGCTGACGATATAGTACAGCACCAGACCTGATGGGAACCACAGGAAGAACACGGTGAAGATGACCGGCATAAAGGTCATGATCTTCTGCTGCATCGGGTCGGTCACGGTGGTCGGAGACATCTTCTGAATGAAGAACATCGTCACGCCCATCAGGATCGGCAGGATGTAGTACGGGTCCTGTGCAGACAGGTCATGGATCCACAGAGCGAACGGCGCATGACGCAGTTCAATGGAGCCCATCAGCATGTAGTACAACGCCAGGAAGATTGGCATCTGGATGATCAGCGGGAAGCAGCCGCCCAGCGGGTTAACCTTCTCAGCTTTGTACAGGGCCATCATTTCCTGGCTCTGACGCTGTTTGTCATCGCCCAGACGCTCACGCATAGCCTGAATCTTCGGCTGCAGCATACGCATCTTCGCCATGGAGGTGTACTGCGCTTTGGTCAGCGGGTACATGATGCCACGAACGATAAAGGTGATAACGATGATGGAGAAGCCCCAGTTACCCAGGAAGCTATGGATCCACTTCAGCAGTTTGAACAGCGGCTGAGAGATGAACCACAACCAGCCGTAATCCACGGTCAGATCCAGGTGCGGTGCAACTGCCGCCATTTTATCCTGAATTTCCGGGCCGACCCACAGGGTGCTGGTCATCGCGCCAGTCTGGCCAGGCTGAACCAGTACCGGCTGTGATTTATAGCCGATAGCGGCAATGCCGTTACCCAGGTTAGCGGTATAGAAGTTGTTGGTGCCGTCGTTACGCGGAACCCATGCCGTTGCGAAATACTGTTGCAGCATTGCGACCCAGCCGTCTTTAGCATTGACGTTCAGGTTTTCGTTTTCAGCAATGGTGTCGAATTTGTATTTCTCATACTTCTCATCTGGCGTGGAGTACGCCGCGCCACGGAAGGTGTGCAGCGCAAAGTTGCTGCTACCAGTGTCGCGATGAGATGGCAGATTGATGGATTGCTTCAGCTGACCAAAGGTGGAGACTTCCAGCGGTTTTTCGCCGGCGTTCTGCACGCTGTAGTTAACGTTGACAGCATATTCACCGCGCTTGAGTACAAACGTTTTAGTGAATGTGTTACCCGCTGCGTCAGTATAGGTCATCGGGATCTGCAGTTCGTTCTGACCGTCAGCCAGTACAAACGCGTCTTTTTCGACGTTGTACAGCGGACGCGGGCCGTTAGCCGGGTTATCCGGGCCGTCACGACCTGTCAGGCCACTCTGTGCCTGGTAGATGAACTGTGGCGTGGTTTCCAGTAACTGGAACGGTTCGGTAGAACCGAGTTCTTTCGGGTAAGCTGGCAGTGAAGCCTGTTCCACATCACCACCACGGGTGTTGATGGTCAGATCAAGCACGTCAGTTTTAACCGTAATCAGTTTCCCCTGGCCACTGGCCGGTACGCCCTGGTCTGCGGCGCTACCCGCTGCGGTGGTCGTTGTCTGCGTGGTCTGTTGGGCCTGAGGTTGCGGGTTTTTATCCTGCTCCCAGGCTTGCCAGATCATGAAAGACACGAACAGCAAAGCGATGACTAAAAGATTGCGTTGCGAATCCATCGTTAGTGTTCTCTGGTATCAAATGGTCCGGGCGGGACGGGATCGTCACCACCAGGGTGTAAAGGGTGGCATTTTAATACGCGTTTCACCGTCAACCAACTGCCTTTTATCACTCCAAACCTGCGCAATGCCTCAATTCCGTAGCTCGAGCAGGTTGGAGTGAAACGGCAATGCGGCCCAAGCAGCGGACTGATCAGGCGTTGATAGACCCGAATAAGGGCTATCAGGACCCGCGAGCCAGGCGACAATGGCGACGCCATAATTTTTCCAACGCTTCCGAGAGAGCACGGTTATCGAGGTCAGCAACCCCTTTTTTCGCCACCACCACGAAATCCATTGCTGGAAGTTCGTGCTGACGTAAACGAAAGCTTTCACGTGTCAGACGTTTAATCCGATTGCGTTCATGCGCGCGTTTAACGTTTTTCTTGGCGACGGTAAGACCGATACGGGGATGCCCCAGCGAATTCAGGCGGCCGAGGATGGTGATTTGCGGCGTGCCAGCCCGTTGTGGCTGCTGGAAGACGAATGTGAAATGAGTGGGAGTTAACAAACGTAACTCCCTGGGAAATGCGAGCTTAACCACTCAGGGGCTAGCTTTTATTACTTAGAAACGGTCAGACGAGAACGGCCTTTAGCACGACGACGTGCCAGAACCTGACGACCATTTTTATTAGCCATACGAGCACGGAAGCCGTGAGAACGGTTGCGCTTCAGTACAGACGGTTGAAAAGTGCGTTTCATGGCGATTTCTACCTAAACTTGAATAAATTCACTGACTTTTGCGTATACCCGAACGAATTTCGAACGACTTACGCCACAGTGTGGGTGATTAAAGAGGCCGGATTGTAATAATTGTACACTCCGGAGTCAATTCTCTTTCCTTATTTCCCGCTTTTTTCCGCATGGTTTCGCGTATAAAACAGGCAGCGTTGACGCCGTAAGGCGACCGTTACTCGCTGGGGGTAAGAATTATACGGGCTGGCGGATAAAGCGCAAGGATCGCTCGGGATCTTTATTAGATCGTTTAAGCAGTAAAGCATCTTTACTCATTAATTTTTTCAATATGCGCGCTAAAACCTGCAGCACTTCTCCAGGATCGTTTACACTTAGCCGATTCTGGATCATCCTGTGGATAAATCGGGAAGAATCTGTGAGAAACAGAAGATCTCTTTCTCAGTTTACGCTATGATCCGCGGTCCTGATCGTTTCAATGGATCCTGATCGGGTAAAAATTGCAGATAGCAATTCGCACGTCACCCTTTGCATAGGGTCTTGTCGATGTGCGTCAACAATCATGAATGTTTCAGCCTTTGTCATTTATCGACTTTTGTTCGAGTGGAGTCCGCC